>NZ_JBTZRN010000001.1:0-4826481 GCF_054888235.1 Arthrobacter sp. MMS24-S77 | reverse complement strand
GTTACCCGAATCATTACCGCTTTGCAAATTGGCATTTCAACCGATTTCAAAGGAACAACCCGAATCTCCCTCGAATTGCGGCGCACAAAGCACCGGCCGTTTTAGGCTCAATTCGAAGGGGTTGGCCACCCGTGGTTCCCAGCTCTAGGCTGTCTCCCTCGCGGCGACTTAGAAGACATTACACGGCTCCCGCACCCTACGCAAATCCGCCTCCGGGCACTCCTTGGGCTTCTTCAAATCACGGGGCGGCGGGGGCCCGCTCGGCGAGCCCTGAGGACGCGACCACGGAACTCGAGTTCCGCCGTCGGGCCCTGCGCTCAGCGGAAGGCGGCGACGCCGGTGAGCTTGTTGCCCAGAACGAGTGTGTGGACCTCATCGGTGCCCTCATAGGTACGAACGGATTCCAGATTGTTCGCGTGACGCAGCGGTGAGTAGTCCAGCGTGATTCCGTTGCCGCCGAGAATTGTCCGCGCCTCGCGGGCAATTTTGATGGCCTCACGGCAGTTGTTCAGCTTACCGACCGAGATCTGGTCCGGCTGCAACGTGCCGGCATCCTTCCTACGGCCGAGATGAAGGGCAAGGAGGAATCCCTTGTTGATCTCCAGAGCCATGTCCACCAACTTCTGCTGGGTCAGCTGGTAGCCGGCAAGCGGCTTGCCAAACTGAAGGCGTTCCTTGGAATAGTCGAGCGCGGCCTCGAACGCGTCGCGAGCAGCGCCCATGGCGCCCCAGATGATCCCGTAGCGGGCTTCGTTGAGGCATGAGAGCGGGCCCTTTAGCCCGACGACGTTGGGCAGCACCGCGTTCCCGGGCAGCCGCACGTCGGACAATTCGATGTCGCATTGAATGGAGGCTCGCATGGACAATTTCGGTCCGATCGGCGTGGCCGTGAATCCGCGGGCGTCGGTTGGCACGACGAAACCCCGGACCCCACCATCGGTCTGGGCCCAAATGATGGCGACTTTTGCCACAGTCGCCAGACCGATCCAACGTTTTGATCCGTTGAGGACCCAATCGCTCCCATCGCGGCGCGCAAAGGTGGCCATGCTGCCCGGATCCGATCCAGCGGTGGGTTCAGTCAGGCCAAAGCAGCCAATCGCTTCTCCCCTGGCCATCATCGGCAACCATTCGGCCTTCTGCTCGTCCGAACCGTGCTTGTAGATGGCGCTCATGGCCAATGAGCCCTGTACCGAGACGAAAGTGCGCAGCCCGGAGTCACCGGCCTCAAGTTCGGCGGCGGCCAGTCCGTACTCGACGGCGGATCGGCCGGCACAGCCGTAACCCTTCAGATGCATGCCGAGGAGGCCCCGTTTGGCCAGTTCGGGAACAATTTCAAGCGGGAAGACGGCCTCTTCGTACCAACCAGCGATGTTCGGCCTGATTTCGCTGTCCACGAAGGACCGCACGGAATCGCGGAGCGCACGTTCATCGGCGCTAAGTAGGGAATCGATGTCAATCAAGTCGCTGATGTCAGGCATCTATGAACCTTTCACGGAAGTTGCTGGGAGTTCCAGGGCGAACGTGGATCCTTGGTGCTCGCCAAGAGCCGGGGGAACTAGCCGGTAGCTCGGCGCGGCTGCGGACAGCCGGATCGGACTGGCGAGCTGCTGGGATTCCCGGCCAGTGGCGGGATCGGTGACAACGACTGACGGCTCCAAACCCAGGCTCTCGGCCAGCTCGAAAGCCTCACCGACCGTGTTGACCTTGCCTGCAGGCACCCCTGCCGCAAGCAATTTGCTCTGCCACCGCAAAGCGGTGTCGGCGAGGAGCGCACCTTCAAGCACGGCGCGCAGCTCCGCGCGGGACCCCACCCTGCGTTCGTTAGTGAGGAACCTGGCTTGCTCAGCCAGGCCGGGGATTCCCAGCACCGACGCCAGCGCCGCAAACTGCCGGTCGTTACCGACCGCGACGGCGAGGGTGCCGCCACCCGTGCGAAAGGTCTCGTAGGGGGCGATACTCGGATGGGCGTTACCCAACCTGGCAGGTGAGTTGCCCGTGGCCAACATCGCGGTGCCCTGGTTCACCAGGGCTGCCAGTAGCGATGAGAGGAGGTCAACCTGCACCTGCTGGCCGGTCCCAGTAGCGTCCCGGACACGGAGCGCCATCAGGATGCCCGCAACGGCGTTCTGGCCGGCGAGGACGTCGACCAAGGCGACCCCAACCTTGCTAGGTTCCCCTTCCGGGAAGCCAGTAATGCTCATCAGGCCGCCGAGCGCCTGAACCAAAAGGTCGTAACCGGGCAGATCCGCCCCAGCACCGGTCCCGAAGCCCGAGATAGAGCAGTAAACGATGTCCGGCCGATCCTTGGCGACGGTCTGATAATCCAGTCCAAATTTCGCCATGACTCCAGGGCGGAAATTCTCGATGACGACGTCACAACCAGCCACCAGGCCACGGGCATAGCTCAGCCCGTCGTCGGACGTGAGATCGGCGATCGCGGACCTCTTGTTTCGGTTGACGCTCGCGAAATAGGTGCCCGTGCCGTCCGCGGCAACAGGCGGAATCCATGCACGGGTATCGTCGCCGCCGGGGCTCTCTATCTTGATGACCTCGGCACCATAGTCTGCCAGCATCATTGAGCACAACGGTCCGGCCAGAACGCGAGAGAAATCAGCGATCCGTATACCTGCCAACGGCGGCGGTCCGCCTTGATTGCTCTGCGGTGTGGATGCCACGTTGCATCTCCTCCGATAGTTGTATGTTGCATGCAACTGTAGAGGAACTGGCAGAGCTTGTAAACAGTATTCGAGAAATCAAGGTCAGCTACGGAATTTCGTCAGCTGTTCCAGCTTCGCCAAATACGCATCTGCGGAAAGCCCCGGCGTCTTGGCGCACACGCCTGTGATGAGAAGTCGCGCAGTGCGGGTGACATGTTCACGAACCGCAGCGGAGGCGGCCTGAGGATCCTTCCGCTCCAATGCCTCAAGAATATCGCGGCGGTCATCGGCCAGATCCTGGCTGCTGCGGACCGAGGGGATGGTCACTAGACCATGCGCAAGAACGAGATTACGCAGCTCACCATCCAGTGCCGTTAGCCGCGGGTTGCCCGCCAAACCCAGCAGAAATAGGTGGAATTCCTTGTCCGCTTGGAGGGTGCCGGGACCATCGTCGCCGGCTGCGGCATCCAGGATGCGCCCGTGAAGCGCTCGGAAATGCTCAACATCATTCTTAGTGACAACCTCGGCGGCCCGAGCTGCGGCGGGAGGCTCGAGAATGATTCGGATCTGAAAGATCTGCACGATCTCGTCAAGTGAAATCTGCAGTACCCGAACACCGCGGTTCTTCTCGATCCGAACAATGCCTTCTTTTTCGAGCAACTGCAGGGCCTCACGCACCGGCGTCCGAGACACGCCAAGCCTCTCGGCCAGCCCAATCGCGGAATAGTGCTCCCCTGGTGTCATCTCCCCAGAGGTGATTGCCGCGCGCAGCATTTCCGTGACCTGTGTTGTCAGTGACACCCCGGGAGTAACCTGTTGCATGCTACTCATGCTGACATTGTACGTGTCGGCGTGGGCCGTGGTCGGCGTATGTGATGGGGCGTTGGTAGGAACCGGCTGATATGTGAGCGGGGGTTTGGTATGCCCGGGCCGGCGGGGCGCCCGCTCACGTATGGCGGGTCCCGGCCGGACGCCCGCTCACTTCCTGGGCGTGCCGGGGGTTCCAGGCGGGAGGGTGTGTTAATGGGCGAGGCCCCGACATTCGCTGTCGGGGCCTCGCCGTTGAAAGATGTCCGGCGGTGTCCTACTCTCCCACACCCTCCCGGGTGCAGTACCATCGGCGCTGTGGGTCTTAGCTTCCGGGTTCGGAATGGGACCGGGCGTTTCCCCCACGCTATGACCGCCGTAACCTTGTTACCCGTCCCGCCGGCACGCTGGGTGCGGGGGTGGGAAGACTGGTTACAACATTGTGGTGTTGTTATTCAGTTGTGGTTTGTTCCTGTGACAACAACGGGTTGTTGTTCGGGAACCACATAGTGGACGCAAGCAGTTTTGTTTGTGTGGTGTAAGTTGTCGGCCTATTAGTACCGGTCAGCTTCAACAGTCGTTGGTCCTGTCTTCCACATCCGGCCTATCAACCCAGTGGTCTGGCTGGGGGCCTCTCACACACGAGGTGTTTGGAAATCTCATCTTGAAGCGAGCTTCCCGCTTAGATGCTTTCAGCGGTTATCCCATCCGAACGTAGCTAATCAGCGGTGCACTTGGCAGTACAACTGACACACCAGAGGTTCGTCCGTCCCGGTCCTCTCGTACTAAGGACAGCCCTTCTCAAATTTCCTGCGCGCGCAGCGGATAGGGACCGAACTGTCTCACGACGTTCTAAACCCAGCTCGCGTACCGCTTTAATGGGCGAACAGCCCAACCCTTGGGACCTACTCCAGCCCCAGGATGCGACGAGCCGACATCGAGGTGCCAAACCATGCCGTCGATATGGACTCTTGGGCAAGATCAGCCTGTTATCCCCGAGGTACCTTTTATCCGTTGAGCGACGGCCATTCCACAATGTACCGCCGGATCACTAGTCCCGACTTTCGTCCCTGCTTGAGATGTCTCTCTCACAGTCAAGCTCCCTTGTGCACTTACACTCGACACCTGATTGCCAACCAGGCTGAGGGAACCTTTGGGCGCCTCCGTTACTTTTTAGGAGGCAACCGCCCCAGTTAAACTACCCATCAGGCACTGTCCCTGACCCGGATCACGGGCCGAAGTTAGATGTCCAAAGTGACCAGAGTGGTATTTCAACGATGACTCCACCCCCACTGGCGTGAGGGCTTCAACGTCTCCCACCTATCCTACACAAGCCACTCCGAACACCAATACCAAACTATAGTAAAGGTCTCGGGGTCTTTCCGTCCTGCTGCGCGTAACGAGCATCTTTACTCGTACTGCAATTTCGCCGAGTTTATGGTTGAGACAGCGGGGAAGTCGTTACTCCATTCGTGCAGGTCGGAACTTACCCGACAAGGAATTTCGCTACCTTAGGATGGTTATAGTTACCACCGCCGTTTACTGGGGCTTAAATTCTCAGCTTCGCCTTGCGGCTAACCGGTCCTCTTAACCTTCCAGCACCGGGCAGGAGTCAGTCCGTATACATCGTCTTGCGACTTCGCACGGACCTGTGTTTTTAGTAAACAGTCGCTTCCCCCTGGTCTCTGCGGCCCCGATCCCCTCCCACCGGCAAGCGGTGTTCAAGGTTGGGGCCCCCCTTCTCCCGAAGTTACGGGGGCATTTTGCCGAGTTCCTTAACCATAATTCTCTCGATCGCCTTGGTATTCTCTACCTGATCACCTGTGTCGGTTTGGGGTACGGGCGGCTAAGACCTCGCGCCGATGCTTTTCTAGGCAGCATAGGATCACCGGATCCCCCCATGACGGGGGTCCCATCAGATCTCAGGAACGTCATCCAAGACACAGCGACGGATTTGCCTATCGCTGACCCTACATCCTTAGACCGGGGCAACCATCGCCCGGCCCGGCTACCTTCCTGCGTCACACCTGTTAATACGCTTACCTCCCGGGATCAGGTCCCGCGCTCGGCCAAAACCCGCACACCACAAGGGTGCTTGGGCAGGCTCCGGGCGGTTAGTATCCCCCGCTTGGCATGGGCGGTCCTTCGCCGGTACGGGAATATCAACCCGTTGTCCATCGACTACGCCTGTCGGCCTCGCCTTAGGTCCCGACTTACCCAGGGCAGATTAGCTTGACCCTGGAACCCTTGATCATTCGGCGGACGGGTTTCTCACCCGTCTTTCGCTACTCATGCCTGCATTCTCACTCGTGTAGGCTCCACCGCTGGTTTACACCGCGACTTCACCGCCCACACGACGCTCCCCTACCACTCCAGACGACTGAACCACGAAGGCTTGTCCCTGTCTGAAATCCACAACTTCGGCGGTGTACTTGAGCCCCGCTACATTGTCGGCGCGGAATCACTTGACCAGTGAGCTATTACGCACTCTTTCAAGGATGGCTGCTTCTAAGCCAACCTCCTGGTTGTCTTCGCAACTCCACATCCTTTCCCACTTAGCACACGCTTAGGGGCCTTAGTTGGTGGTCTGGGCTGTTTCCCTCTCGACTATGAAGCTTATCCCCCACAGTCTCACTGCTGCGCTCTCACTTACCGGCATTCGGAGTTTGGCTGACGTCAGTAACCTTGTAGGGCCCATCGGCCATCCAGTAGCTCTACCTCCGGCAAGAAACACGCAACGCTGCACCTAAATGCATTTCGGGGAGAACCAGCTATCACGGAGTTTGATTGGCCTTTCACCCCTACCCACAGCTCATCCCCTCCATTTTCAACTGAAGTGGGTTCGGTCCTCCACGACGTCTTACCGTCGCTTCAACCTGGCCATGGGTAGATCACTCCGCTTCGGGTCTAGATCACGCCACTACACTCGCCCTGTTCAGACTCGCTTTCGCTACGGCTACCCCACACGGGTTAACCTCGCGACGTAACACTAACTCGCAGGCTCATTCTTCAAAAGGCACGCCGTCACAGCTACAAGGCTGCTCCGACGGATTGTAAGCACACGGTTTCAGGTACTGTTTCACTCCCCTCCCGGGTACTTTTCACCTTTCCCTCACGGTACTGGTCCGCTATCGGTCATTAGGAAGTATTTAGGCTTATCAGGTGGTCCTGACAGATTCGCACGGGATTTCTCGGGCCCCGTGCTACTTGGGATCCTCTCCAGGCGGCACACAACATTACGGTTACGGGGCTCACACCCTCTACGGCCGGCCTTTCAAGACCGTTCACCTATGCTCATGCTCTCACCCCACCGGTCCGGCAGAACCAGTACGGAAAGTCCCACAACCCCGCCCATGCAACGCCCGCCGGCTATCACACATGGAACGGTTTAGCCTCATCCGCGTTCGCTCGCCACTACTAACGGAATCACTCTTGTTTTCTCTTCCTGCGGGTACTGAGATGTTTCACTTCCCCGCGTTCCCCCCACGCACCCTATGTGTTCAGATGCGGGTCACCAGATCACGCAAACGCGCCTGGCGGGGTTTCCCCATTCGGACATCCTGGGATCAAAGTTCGGTTATCAACTCCCCCAGGCTTATCGCAGATTCCTACGTCCTTCTTCGGCTCCTAATGCCAAGGCATCCACCGTGTGCCCTTAAAAACTTGACCACACAAAAATCAAAGACTTCTCGAGAGAACCAGACCCCCCAAAAGAAGGGCCGGGTTCAAAAAAAAGAAATTGCTGTAGACACAAGACAAACCCCAAGGGCCTGCCCGTGTCAGATGCTCGCGTCCACTATGTAGTTCTCAAACAACAACCCCGTACCACACCCCCGCACCAGCCACCCCACCAAAAAGGGGCAGCCACCACGCACGAGGACATGCAGCCAGGACAACCGGAAACACCAAACCCACACCCCGCACCGCCCCCCCAAAAAGAAGAAGGACACCCGCAGGCCATGGCCCTGTTGCCTCAGGACCCAACAGTGTGCCAAACACGAAAACCGGACACCCCCCACCCGCACCGTTCCAGGACACTCAAAGAGCATCCGTACTAAGGACAGGAAAGAAACAACCGGCCGCTATCTGCTGATATTCCACCCATGAGCACCCACCGCAGAACAGACGCCTGCGCAATGGGCTTTGCTTCCACACACCCCCACGGCCACCATGCGGCAACCACGGAAATGATAATGGCGCTCCTTAGAAAGGAGGTGATCCAGCCGCACCTTCCGGTACGGCTACCTTGTTACGACTTAGTCCCAATCGCCGGTCCCACCTTCGACGGCTCCCCCCACAAGGGTTAGGCCACCGGCTTCGGGTGTTACCAACTTTCGTGACTTGACGGGCGGTGTGTACAAGGCCCGGGAACGTATTCACCGCAGCGTTGCTGATCTGCGATTACTAGCGACTCCGACTTCATGGGGTCGAGTTGCAGACCCCAATCCGAACTGAGACCGGCTTTTTGGGATTAGCTCCACCTCACAGTATCGCAACCCTTTGTACCGGCCATTGTAGCATGCGTGAAGCCCAAGACATAAGGGGCATGATGATTTGACGTCGTCCCCACCTTCCTCCGAGTTGACCCCGGCAGTCTCCCATGAGTCCCCACCACTACGTGCTGGCAACATGGAACGAGGGTTGCGCTCGTTGCGGGACTTAACCCAACATCTCACGACACGAGCTGACGACAACCATGCACCACCTGTAAACCGACCGCAAGCGGGGCACCTGTTTCCAGGCGTTACCGGTTCATGTCAAGCCTTGGTAAGGTTCTTCGCGTTGCATCGAATTAATCCGCATGCTCCGCCGCTTGTGCGGGCCCCCGTCAATTCCTTTGAGTTTTAGCCTTGCGGCCGTACTCCCCAGGCGGGGCACTTAATGCGTTAGCTACGGCGCGGAAAACGTGGAATGTCCCCCACACCTAGTGCCCAACGTTTACGGCATGGACTACCAGGGTATCTAATCCTGTTCGCTCCCCATGCTTTCGCTCCTCAGCGTCAGTTAATGCCCAGAGACCTGCCTTCGCCATCGGTGTTCCTCCTGATATCTGCGCATTTCACCGCTACACCAGGAATTCCAGTCTCCCCTACATCACTCTAGTCTGCCCGTACCCACTGCAGAACCGGAGTTGAGCCCCGGTCTTTCACAGCAGACGCGACAAACCGCCTACGAGCTCTTTACGCCCAATAATTCCGGATAACGCTTGCGCCCTACGTATTACCGCGGCTGCTGGCACGTAGTTAGCCGGCGCTTCTTCTGCAGGTACCGTCACTTTCGCTTCTTCCCTACTGAAAGAGGTTTACAACCCGAAGGCCGTCATCCCTCACGCGGCGTCGCTGCATCAGGCTTTCGCCCATTGTGCAATATTCCCCACTGCTGCCTCCCGTAGGAGTCTGGGCCGTGTCTCAGTCCCAGTGTGGCCGGTCACCCTCTCAGGCCGGCTACCCGTCGTCGCCTTGGTAGGCCATTACCCCACCAACAAGCTGATAGGCCGCGAGTCCATCCAAAACCGCAAAAGCTTTCCACCACCATGACATGCGTCAGACGGTCATATCCGGTATTAGACCCAGTTTCCCAGGCTTATCCCAGAGTCAAGGGCAGGTTACTCACGTGTTACTCACCCGTTCGCCACTAATCCCCCCAGCAAGCTGGAGATCATCGTTCGACTTGCATGTGTTAAGCACGCCGCCAGCGTTCATCCTGAGCCAGGATCAAACTCTCCGTTGAAGTAAAACAAAAACAGACACAACCACAACCACCGGAAACAACGGTCGAAGCAGCTGCACAAAATTTGAAACCAGCCAAAAATACCAGACCCCACCCACAGGGGCGGACAAGGCCCGGCAAAATTCAACCAATTCATATAAAATAAACCGGTATCAACAAACTTGGCACACTATTGAGTTCTCAAACAACAGACACACCCGACACCACCCACACCCACCAAAGGGTCCAGGATCGCTCCGGAGCAACTTCACAAAGTTACCAGACTTGCTCTCTCCACACAACTCCCGAACTCGGGAACCGCGCCGGACAAAACACCATCCGTGACTCCCGGAAACCGCACCGGAACGCAAGAAAGCGGACCAAGAATTTGGTTTCCATTTGGAAGGGAGTCTGTCGCAATTTTTCCGCATCAGCGGCGGCGACTCGAATTACTTTACACACCCCGAAGGCCGCAGGCAAATCGCTCCGATATCACCGCCCTGCACTCAAAAGCCCCTACAACACGGCGATTTTCGGCCCGTCGCCACCAGGCGGGAAGCCTTTTGGGTCGCAATCCACAAACATGCCGTGCGTCACATCGCCAACCAGCTACGCACCCGCACCAGCAACTAACCGCGCCGCGCAGCAGAACGGCGCCGCATCACGAAAGGTGATGCGGCGCCGTCGGGCCCCAGCGAAACTTGGGCCCAAGCACGCGGTCGGGTCCTAGCAAGAGCGAGCGGGCAAGTGGGCAAGCGGCCTAGTGCCCCGCTGCCCCCTCGGTCTTGCGCATCATGGTGGAGAGCACCACGGCAACCACTGCAATCAAAGTGGCAGTCAGGAAAGCGGCCTGCATGCCAGCCACAAAACCGGACGCGGCCGACACCACGGCGAAGATGGAGACCAGAAGTGCTGTGCCAGCAGCGCCCGCCACCTGCTGCAGCGTGCTCATGATGGCCGAGCCATGCGAGTAAAGGTGCGGCGGGAGCGGGTTGAGGCCAGTGGTGAACGCCGGCGTGAACAACAAAGCCAGCCCCAAGCTAAGTACCGCGTAAAGAACAATGACCCACCACAACGCGCTGCCCGCGGTGAGCATCGAGAACTGCCACAGCGTAAGGACCAGCAGCACGGAACCGGTCACGGTGAGCGGGAGAGGACCGACTTTGTCGAATAGCCTGCCGACCACCGGGCCGAGCAAACCCATCGCCAAGCCTCCCGGAAGGAGCGCCAGGCCGGTCTCCATCGGCTGCAGGTGAAGGACATTCTGCAGATAGAGCGGCAGGAGGATCACTCCGCCGAAGAGGGCCATCATGGCAACCACCATGAGGAGGACCGACACGGTGAACATGCGGAAGTTGAAAGCCCGCAGGTCAAGCAGGGGCGAGTCGGACTTCTGCAACTTGAGCTGGCGGAAAACGAACACCACCATGCACAAAACGCCGATTACCAGCGCGGCAATCGGCAAGGCGCTTGCGCCGCCATGGCCACCGATCTGGCTCAGACCATAGACGAGGCCACCGAAAGCCGGGACGGTCAGGACCACCGAGGCGAAGTCCAGCTTCACGTTGCCGCGTTCACCCACGTTGGTCAGGAACCGGGCACCGATGGCCATGGCGAGCAACGCGACCGGCAGCACGAAGACGAACATGAATCGCCACGAGAAGTGGTCCAGGATGATGCCCGAAACCGTGGGACCCAAGGCCGGCGCAACAGAGATCGCGATGGTCACGTTGCCCATCACCGCGCCGCGGCGGGACAGGGGAACGAGCGTCAAGATGGTGGTCATGAGCAGCGGCAACATGATCGCCGTGCCACCCGCCTGGACGATTCGCGCCAACAGGAGCACGCCAAAACCCGGGGCCAGGGCCGCGAGCAGCGTGCCGCCGCTGAAGAGTCCGATCGCAAGGAGGAACGCAGCCCGAGTGGTGAGCCGCTGGAGGATGAAGCCCGTAGTGGGTATGACCACGGCCATGGTCAGCATGAATCCAGTGGAGAGCCATTGGACTGTGGGTGCATCAACGTTGAGGTCCGTCATGAGCCGCTGCAAGGCGACGTTCATGATGGTCTCGTTGAGGATCACCACGAAGGTGGCGACCAGGAGCGTGACGATAACGGTGACAGACTCGCGCGACATCTTGTCGCTGGCTTTTGTCCCCGTTTCCGGCACGGGGTTGCCGTGCGCGTCTGACGTGACGTCGGTAGACATGAGGATCCCTCAGCTTTGGGTGCGATGGTTTCCGGCGCTCGGCACCGGTGAAGATTGCAACAGTCTAAGCCTCAACGGCATTCCCGTCAGCAACTTAATCCAAACGTTTGCGTACGGGCATCCGAAAGTTAAGAGCGATCAGGAGCTCAGCGGCACGTTGTCGATCAACCGCACGGGACCAACCTTCGCCGCGATGATCGCGAGCCCTTCACCCCGGAACGGAGTGTCCTTGCAGTTTTCCGCGAGCGGTTCCAACGTTCGGGGGTCCACGACGTCGAAATAGTCCAGGCTCACCAGCGGTTGCGATTCAACGAGCGCGACGGCGGAGTCCAGCCCCAGCGGTTCGTTCGCCAAGGCGCGGGACTCAAGAAGCCGAAGGGCGCGGGACAGCACCAAGGCCGCCTCCCGCTCTTCTTCGGAGAGGAAACGGTTCCGGCTGGAAAGCGCGAGACCTTCGGCATTGCGCACGGTGGGCACCGCCACGATCTCTACGGGAAAACTGAGATCGGCCACCATCCGCCTCACGAGGGCCAACTGCTGGGCATCCTTCTGCCCGAAGTACGCGCGGTACGCGGCAGCACCGCCGTCGACGGCTGGACCGCCGGGCAGGCCATAGTGCAGCAGCTTGGCAACCACCGTGAGGGCGCCGTCGAAGTGCCCGGGGCGCGAGGCGCCCTCCCATTTCTCGCCCAGCGGCCCCGAGGTCACGCGGACCAGCGGTTCCCCGCCGGGGTAGACCTCGTCAACGGAAGGGGCGAAGACAAGGTCCACGCCCTCGGCGTCGAGGAGTGCCATGTCCGCATCAAGGGTGCGCGGGTAACGTTCAAGATCCGCGGCCTCGCCGAACTGCAGGGGATTCACGAAGACGGAGGCGACGACGACGTCATTCTGCTCGACGGCGGTGCGGGCCAGCGTCGCATGCCCGGTGTGCAGGGCTCCCATCGTGGGGACGAGACCCTGCGAGCCGCCGCGCTTTTCCGCGAGCAACCGGGCACTTTCGGCCCTCAGCTCCGCCACGGTGGTGACAAGTTTGATGGGCATTCTCAGTTTCCTTCCTGCGCCCCGGCAGCGTCGTTGCCTGGGCGGTCTTCACCGTTGTCCGGCGTACCTGAGCCGTCCAAGGCATTGTTGATGTCGCCAAGCTGGCCCTCCTTGAGCAGGCCACGGTTGGCCGCCCGCCGGGCCGTGGCCCGGGCCATGGCCAGGTAGGCGGCGAGAACATCGCCGCCGGCACCGGCGTCGTACTCCTTGAGGGCCTCGGCATGGGCGGCCACGGTTCCCACATCCCCGCGGGCGACCGGCCCGGTCAGCGCTGACTCGCCGGAGGCCAGTGCGTTCTCCAAGGTGGCGCGCAGCAAGGGGCCGAGCACGCGTTCCGGCGCGTCGACGCCGATCTCCCGCAGCAGCTGGGACGCCTGGGCAACGAGCGTTACGAGGTGGTTTGAGCTGTGCGCGAGGGCTGCATGGTAGAGCGTCCGGTCGGCCTCTGCGATGGCCACCGGCTCGGCGCCCATCTCCACTACGAGCGCCTGCGCGATGGGCAACATGGCGGCGTCGGCAGTCACCCCGAACGTGCAGTCCATGAGCCTGGTCAGGTCCAGGCTCATGCCCGTGAACGTCATGGCAGGGTGGAGGGCGAGCGGAATGGCACCCGCGGACCGGACCGGCTTCAGTATCCCGACGCCGAAACGGCCGGAAGTGTGCGCCACGAGCTGGCCCGGCTGCCATGCACCGAGCTTGGCCAGTCCTTCCACGAGTTCGCCAAGGGCGTCGTCCGGGACGGCAAGGAGCACCAACTCGGCGCGCTCCACGATGTCCTGGATCTCGAGGATGGGGACCCCGGGAAGAAGCGTTTCGGCCCGCTCCCGGCTCGCTTCGGACACCGCGGAAACCCCGACGACGGCGTGTTCGGCCGCGCGCAGGGCCGCACCCAGGACGGCACCCACCTTGCCGGCGCCAATGATTCCAACGCCGAGTCGTCCTGGCCTAGCCATGGTGTGGTTCCTCCTGGGTTGATGCTTGCGGTACTGCGCGGGTGGTTGGCGGGGCCGGGTGCACCGGGATCGCCGTCGGTTGAAGCTGGGCTAGCCATTGCTCGCTGCTTTGTAGTTTGCGGGCTTCGCGGGCTCGTGCCGCCTGCTGGTCGAACAAGCCCACTGCTTCCTCGGTGGCTGCCTGGATGAGCCTGGGCGCCACAGGACCGGGGGTCGTGTGCAGCACGAGGTCTGCCACACCGAACAGCCGGGCCAACGGACCCTGATGGAGGGCCATGGACTGGGTCCGCTGATGCGGGACCAGGACCAAATGCCGCCACAAGCGCCCCGAGCGCAGCAGCAATGCCGTGTCCGTTGCGAGGAAGCCGTTTCGACGCCAACCCAGCGGTGAAAGAAGCCATGCACGCCTCGGCGTGGTAACAAAACCGGCGTCGGAATCCAAGCCGTTCAAGCCAGCCGTGAACACGCGCTCGGGGTCGGCGGTGCCTGGATCTGGCAGGACGAGGGAGAGCATCATCATCACCTCAGGCTTCCGGCCGACCGGAAGCAGCATGGTGCGGTGCTCGCCTTCATTGCGGTGGTGCTCTCCGTAGCCGGCCACATTCACACGAACCCGATACCAGCCAAGAATGCGCCACAACGGGGGCTGTGTGACCTTGACTGCCTGGATTCGGCCCGGTGGCACGGTCTGGGCTTGGGTATCAAGTAGCCCGTAGCGCAAGCGGATGCCGTCAGGGGAAATCGCCGCCGTGAAGTTGTAGCCCTTGTTGAAAGAGCGCCAGTACGCGGCACCCAAGCCAAGGATTGCCGGAATCAAATAGAGGATGAAAGCGCGGGACTCAGTCAGCACAGAGATCAGTACGGATGCGATCGCGCTGAGCACGATGAAGAAGCTTTGCTCGCTCAGGATCAGCGAACCGAGAAGCCTTCCCGGCGGGAGGTACAGCACGACGTGTTCGGGCGCCTCGGGAACCTCGACCGTTTCGTGCCCGTCGGCAATCCCGGCGGCCCGGCCCAAGATGGTGGCGCGGAGCTGTTTCGCCTGTGCAAGCTTGAGGTAAGAGAGCCGCACCGCCGAGTGGCCGGCGTCGGCGACCTCGAACTTCAGCTCCGCGAGCCCGAAAATACGGGCAAGCAAAGGCTGGACAATGTCGATGGCCTGGACCCGGTCAAGGCGGGCCTGGCGCTGCTGTTTGAACAGGAAGCCCGTGTTGACCCGCACAAAACCCTCGGCAAGCTGATAGCGGGTGAAGTACCAGCTGAGGACGAAAGACCCCAAGGCCAGCAATAGCACGACGCCACCACCGGCCAATAGCCAGCCCGTGCGCTCGTTGAAGTTCTCGCCGATGTTTCCGCGGCCTTGGAGGGCCCGCTCAAAAGTGTCCCGGCCAAAGAAATAGACGATCGCGACGAGTGCCACCCATCCGCGCACGAACGGCGACGCCGGGTGCACGCGGTGCCAGTCGCCGTCGACGGCGGTCTGTTCCTGGGTCACAGCCCGGCCAGCCTCGCTTCACCTCGGGCTGAAAGCTGCTCGCGCAGCCGTGCGCCTTCAGCGGCGGGGAGACCCGGCAAATGGGCATTCGTTCCGGCCGAAGCGGTGTGGAGTTTGAGGGTGCACAGCCCGAGAAGCCGTTCGACGGGTCCAACGGCAACATCGACGTACTGCATCCGGCCATAGGGAACCACCATGGTCCGCTGGAAGAAGATGCCGCGGCGGATCAGGAGGTCGTCGTCGCGTTCCGCGTAGCCGATCGCCCTCACCTGCCTCGGGATCAACACGAGCCTCCAGAGGGCAAGCAACAGGAGGACCGCTGGAACGGCGACGGCGAGCCACAGCGGCGGCCACTTCCACCACCCCAGTTGTACGAAGAGCAAGGGCAGGCTGAAAACCGCAACCATGAGCACGTTGCCGAGAGCCCACTCGGCGAGCCGCACTGTCACGTATTTGGGCGACACGCGCAGCCATTGGATACCAGGAGGGTCAATCGCCGCGGTACGCATACTCGCCTTCGCCTTTGGCTTCGCCGTGGCGGCGATCCTGGATGCCGGGGTCGCCTTCGAGATCTTCCGGAGGAATCCGGCAGAACCGCTCCACCACAAGCCCCACGATGGTCATGATGAGCCCGCCGCCACCCATGATGAGTGCGAGCCAGAAAATTCCCTGGTCGCTTCGCAGGTTCCAGATCCGGAGCTGTTCAATCACGATTCCGGCGTGCCAGCCCAGCAACACTGTGCCCGCATAGGCGCAAGCTTGGGCCAGGATCAGGGTTCGCGCGGCCAGGATGGGGTTGAGCATGGTCTTCTTCTTGCCGTTTCGCCAGCGCAGGACGCGGATGCCCATGATCAACGTGAGCACGGCGATGACGCCCATCGTCACCAATGCGGACGGAGGAAGCACCGGCGTCGCCATACTGTAGCGCGTGGTGAGCACAGTGGTCAGCCAGCCAACCGCGGCAAGAACGACGGCGATGATCGCCAACAAGAGTGGACGCATGGCCTTCATGGGCTATTCCACCGCTCCGGCGGCAGCAACGCTGCCAGACCCGTCGAAACCATCGAAAGGCCGAAGCCCCGGAAAGTCCTCGGCCTTGGCGGCCAGTTCGGCGACACTTTCTCCGTTGAGCCGCGCGGCAGGGTCCAGGAGGGCCCACGGATAGAGCACGAAGGCGCGTTCCGCAGCCCGCGGATGGGGCAGGGTCAGGGTTTCGTCATCACTTGCGAGCTCCCCGTAAACGATGATGTCCACGTCCAGGGTGCGCGGACCCCAGCGAACTTCGCGGACCCTGTGGTGCTTTTGCTCGACGTCGTGGCAGTGCTGCAGCAGGTCCAGCGGCGCAAGGGTGGTCTCAATGGCGATCACCATGTTGAGAAAGTCCGGTTGTCCTACGGGCCCGCCCACGGCTTTGGTCTGCACCACGGGAGATACGCCAAGCAGGCGGATTTCCGGGCGGTCCACAAGGTCTGCAACGGCGGTGGAGAGGGTGTCGTTCCGCTCGCCAAGGTTGCTGCCCAGGGCCAGGATGGCTTTCGTGAAACGGGAGGTCATACACGCTCCCTGTGAACACTGACAGTGACGTCGCCAAAGGGCACTTCGATGGGGGCCTTGGGCTTGTGGACGGTTACATCGACGGCGACGACGTTGAAGCCGGCCAGAATCCCCTCGGCGATCCGCGCCGCGAGGGCCTCGATCAGGTTGAGTGGCTCGCCCGTGATAATGGACGTAATGTACTCCGCCACTTCACCGTAGTGCGCCGTGTACTGCAGGTCATCGGTTTCCGCGGCCTTGCTGAAATCGGTGTGCAGCACCGCGTCAACGACGAACGGTTGTCCGTCCCGGCGCTCGAAGTCGAAGACGCCGTGATGCCCGACGGCGGTCACGCCGGTCAGTGTGATCTTGTCCAAACCGGTTCCTCCCCCTTTGCTCACGAAGCTTAGTGTCTGACGCGCGCGGCAACCTTGACAGCGTCAAGGCTGGGGCCGACGTCGTGGACTCGCACGGCCCAGGCGCCGTTCGCGGCGCTGATTGCCGTGATGGCAGCGGTGGCATGATCCCGCTCCTCCGGCGCCGCAGCCTTGCCGGCAACGGTCAGGAGCGTTCCGAGGAAGCGCTTGCGGGAAGCTCCGATCAGGACCTTGTGGCCGAGTTCATCCAGCTTGCCGATGTGCTTGAGGAGTTGCCAGTTCTGGTCTTCGTCCTTGGAGAAGCCGAGGCCCGGATCGACAATGATCTGTTCCGGTGACACACCTGCCGCGTACAGCTTGTCGCGGACGCCCTTGAGTTCCTCGATGACTTCCTCCACGACGTTGCCGTAGTCGGCAAGGCTGTTCATGGTCTCGGCGTCGCCCCGACGATGCGTCAGGACGTAGGGCACCTTGGAACGTGCGACGAGTTCGGCCATCTCAGGTTCGATGCTCAACCCGGACACGTCGTTGATGATCGCGGCGCCCGCCTCCACGGCCGCGGCGGCCGTCGAAGCGTGCGTCGTATCGATGCTGACGAGTGCCCCGGCCTTCACGAGGGCCTGGATCACCGGCAAGACCCGGCGCTGCTCTTCTTCCGGGGAGACAGGCTCGGCGCCCGGGCGGGTTGATTCGCCGCCGACGTCGATGATGTCCGCACCCGTGTACAACATGCGCAGGCCGTGCGCTATCGCGGTGTCCGCGGTGGGGTGCTTGCCGCCGTCGCTGAAAGAATCCGGCGTGACGTTGAGAATTCCCATGACAAGCGTGCGGTCGGCCGGCAGATCCGCGAAACGGGCGGCTGGACGGGGTTTACGGAGAATGGGCAGGGGGCTGGTGGCCGGGCCCGTTCCTGGTGCTGCTGCGAGGGAATCCATGGTCTTTGTTACCTTCCGAGTATGAGGCTCATGGCTTCGGCACGGGTGGCCGGGTCATGAAGTTGCCCACGCACTGCGCTGGTGACGGTCTTTGCGCCGGGCTTGCGGATGCCACGCATGGACATGCACATGTGTTCGCATTCGACGACGACGATCGCTCCCCGGGGCTTGAGGTGGGTCACGAGCGCTTCGACGATCTGGGTGGTCAGGCGTTCCTGCACCTGGGGACGACGGGCGAAAATATCCACGAGACGGGCCAGCTTGCTCAGGCCCGTCACCTTGCCGTCATGGGAAGGGATGTACCCCACATGCGCAACGCCGTGGAACGGTACCAAATGGTGCTCGCACGTGGAGTAGAACGGGATGTCCTTGACCAGCACGAGTTCCTCGTGGTCGAGGTCGAACTTGGTGGACAGGACGTCCTCGGGATCCTGGTGCAGGCCCGCGAAGACCTCGGCGTAAGCCTTGGCAACACGCTTCGGCGTATCCACCAGGCCACCGCGATCCGGATCCTCGCCCACGGCAATGAGGATCTCGCGGACGGCCGCCTCAATGCGGGGGCGGTCGACCTTGTGCGAGTGATGTCCGTGGCCGTGGCCACCTGAGGATTTCCCCTCAGGCGAACCGCCGAAAGCATCACTGGTGGCACTGCTGAAGTCGTCGTCGTCGATGTGAGTCACAGCAGAAAGCTTAGCCGTGTTGCGAAACGTCGGTGCCCGCGTCGGGTCCGTTACCGGTGAACGACTCTTGGCTGCTGACTCCTTGCGGGTGCGGCGACTGGGCGTCCAACGGTTCATCCAGGCGTGCTGCCTTGGCCTCTTCCTGTGCCTCGCGTTCGGCCCTCTCCGCACGGGATTCCACCGGCGGGATGGTCTGGACCGGACGGGATTCCTTGGAAAGCCATACTTCACGGAAGTCCCGCTTGCGGATGTCGCGGAAGATGTAGGCGATCTCGGACTGGTTCAGCGTTTCGCGCTCAAGCAGTTCGAGGGCCAGCTGGTCCAGGACGTCGCGGTTCTCGGTCAGGATGGCGTAGGCCTCGTCGTGGGCCTGATCGATCAGGCGGCGCACTTCCTCGTCAACGATGTACGCGACAGAGTCCGAGTAGTTCCGTTCCTGTGCCATGTCGCGGCCCAGGAACGGCTCGCCGCCACCCACACCAAGCTTCACGGCGCCGATGCGCTCGCTCATGCCGAACTGGGTGACCATCTTGCGGGCCGTTCCGGTGGCCTTTTCGATATCGTTGGAGGCACCGGTGGAGGGGTCGTGGAAGACGATTTCCTCGGCGACGCGGCCACCCATGGCGTAGGCCATCTGGTCCAGGAGTTCGTTGCGGGTGATCGAGTACTTGTCGTCCTCGGGGACCACCATGGTGTAGCCGAGGGCGCGGCCCCGGGGCAGGATGGTGATCTTGGTGACCGGGGCGGAATTGCGGAGTGCTGCCGCTACCAGGGCGTGGCCGCCTTCGTGGTAGGCGGTGATCTTCCGCTCCATTTCCTTCATGACACGGCTGCGCTTCTGCGGGCCGGCCATGACACGGTCGATTGCCTCGTCCAGTGCACGGTCGTCAATCAGGTTGGCATTGGACCGGGCCGTCAAAAGGGCCGCCTCGTTCAGAACGTTGGCGAGGTCTGCACCCGTGTAGCCAGGGGTCTTCTTGGCGACGCCCTTGAGGTCGACGCCGTGCGCCATCGGCTTGCCCTTGGCATGGACATTCAGGATCTGTTCGCGACCAATCAGGTCTGGCGCTTCAACAGTGATCTGGCGGTCGAAGCGGCCAGGACGGAGCAGCGCAGGATCCAGGACGTCCGGTCGGTTGGTTGCCGCAATCAGGATGACGTTGGTCTTGACGTCGAAGCCGTCCATTTCGACCAGGAGCTGGTTGAGGGTCTGCTCGCGCTCGTCGTTGCCGCCGCCTATACCGGCACCACGGTGACGGCCAACGGCGTCGATCTCGTCAACGAAAATGATGGCCGGCGCATTGGCCTTGGCTTGCTCGAAGAGGTCGCGGACGCGGGACGCACCGACACCGACGAACATTTCAACGAAGTCCGAGCCTGAGATGGAGAAGAACGGGACGCCGGCCTCACCCGCGACCGCGCGGGCCAGAAGGGTCTTGCCCGTGCCTGGAGGGCCGTACAGCAGTACGCCCTTGGGGATCTTTGCGCCGACCGCCTGGAACTTTGCCGGTTCCGCGAGGAATTCCTTGATTTCCTGGAGCTCTTCAACGGCTTCGTCCGCACCAGCGACATCCGAGAAGGTCACCTGTGGCATGTCCTTGTTGACGAGCTTGGCCTTGGACTTGCCGAACTGCATCACCTTGGAGCCGCCGCCCTGCATTCGCGAGAGCAGGAACCAGAAGAGCACACCCAGAAGAAGCACGGGGACCAGGAGCGAGAACAGCCCGGAGAACCAGTTGTTCTCGACGGGCTGGTCCGTGAAGCCCTTGGATGGGGCGGCATTGGTGACGGCCTTGACGACATCTGCGCCGCGCGGGGTGACATAGAAGAACTGGACATTCTTGCCCTTGTCCTGGCCGTCAATGACCAGGTTGTCCTTCAACGTCAGATCAACGCGGTTCTCCGCGTCGTAGATCTTGGCTTGCTCCACTTTCCCGCTTTGGGCCAGAAGAGCAAGGCCTTTGTCGGTGTCGATCCGGGTTGATCCGCCGGGGGCAAGGGTTGCAAATGCCACCAGGAGCAAGCCGACTACGACAACAATCCAGATGCCCGGGCCCTTGAAGAAACTCTTAGCTTTCATCTGTTCGGGGGCTCCGCCCCGTCCCTCCTGGTAGTGCTGCACGGCGCAGCTTCTGCGCGCGTGTGGTGCTGCGTCAGTTTCTAGCTTTACACCGTTCGGAGTGATTCACGCATAGTAAGGGCCAAAAGTTCCCTCTAGGCGTACACGGACGTGCAATTGGGCAGGCTCCTAGTTCACCGTGCACACCGGGTTGCTTCCCCCCAGTCCCATGGAAGCATTTGCCGTGGCCAGCGTGGAGACCCATCCCGAGCCGTCCTTGGCCTGCAGATAGACACCGTATGTTCCGCCGAGCAGTCCGCTCAGGATGCCTGACTTGAACTGCGTCGTGTACACCCCATTGACGGGGCCGGTGGTGGCCAGGCTGCTCCCCGGGGCCACGGGCGTCAGGTTTGAAAGCAATCCCCCGCTGGCTACGAAGTAGTTGACGTTGGCGGGTACCCCATACCCGGTTCCCGCCGGGAATTGCCAGTTGACGGTAATCACCGGGTTGGCTCCGGCCAACCCCGTGCTGAGGGTACACGGGCTGATCATCACGGGCGGTGGAATAGTGGCCGCCGTCAGCGCGCCGGTGCCGAATTCTGAACTCGTCCAGCTTGCGTCCGTTGCCGAGGTTCCGGCCGGAACTGCCAGCAGGGCGACCGCGACCCCGGCCGCCGCGATGGCTGATCTCAGCCTGGGAAAATGCGCAAAACCCTTCCGCCTTTCGTGCGACGTCGCCGGTCCCGTCATCGGTCCACACCTTGCCCACGGGCAGGCGCAGCGGCACTGCCGGTTGCAACGGTGCGGGCACGGGCAGCAGCCCGGACTCCGGCGAACCTCGACGCGAAAACCCCCGCCAGGACAGCACCAAGGCCCATCACCGCGAAAATGCCCAAGCGGAACCCCGTGTCAGCGAGACCCATAGCGGGAAAGTCCCTCGCCGACACAGGCTCTCCGAGAGCGTCAACCCGGGCGGCGATCCTGGTTGAAAGCCCTTGAACGCCGTTGCCGGCCGCCGGCGACAAAGTGACGCTGAGCATCAGTTCGACGCCGGCCGGGATCCCGCCGTCGGGATTTGCGAGGCTGACCATGCCCGTGTCGCTGAGGGAGGCAAGTGTCGTCGCCGAAATGACGGTGTTTTCGCCAGAGGGGCAGGCCCCCGCCACCCAAGCCCCGGGGCAACTGCGTACGTCCACAGTGACATGTCGCGCCAAGGAGTCCGATGCGGAAAGTTGCCCAAGAGGTTCCTCAGCCCGTAGCCGCAGCCGCAGGTCGTGCAGCGTCACCGCCCTGCTGGTCACCCCGATGCTCCACGTGCTCGTGGACCCGGGCGCAAGGACAGCTGGCGGATTACTCCCACCGTGCGTCAGGATCAGGTCCGGCCCGTCTCCCGCGGCGGACGCCGGTGCTGCGATGAGCAGGCCCAGCAACATCACGCCGGCCGTTGCTGCGGAGCGCCGGCGACTCACGCATCCAATCATTGACCCGCCTTGGGTCGGGCACGCCGAACTCTCGCCCGCCGGGCTCTCCCCGACCGAGCTCGCTCCGGTCTGGCTCCTTCCGGTCTGGCTCTTTCCGGTCTGGCTCTTTCCGGTCTGGCTCTTTCCGGTCTGGGCCAAAGCGCCCAGGTCACCAGGGCGGCGACGCCCAGCGTGGTGCCGCCCAGCACCCAGGGATTCGACGCCCCGGCAACAACGTAGGCAATACCGGGCACCGAGTAGAGGAGCGTGCGGACTTTGGAGACCGTGTACGGTGCAGGGTCCCCCACGGGGTTGGCGTCGCCTTTGAGCGTGATGACAGCCATGCCTCCGTCGACCATGCGCGAAGAAGTGATCCGGTGGGTGACGGGCAGCTGCCCTGGGCGGTCCACCGTGACGACGTCTCCAACCCGGACCTCCGACACCGGGACTTCCCGCACCACCGCGAGGGACCCTGCAGGGATGGCGGGCGACATCGAGCCGGTCTTGAACATGATGAGCGTGATGTGGAAAAGAACGGCGGCCAGCGTGAGGAGGATGCAGACCGCGCCGCCGATCGCTGCGAGGTTAAGGAGCGTCTCGCGTACGACGTCGGCTGGGCGCCTGCGGTTGCTCCGTTTCCGCTGCGGGCTTGCCGGTGCTACCGCGACAGTCATGAGTCGGACGTCCCCTTGATTTCCCACGTGACATTAACGTTGGTGCCTTGCAGGGCGTTGTCCGCCGAAGCTTTCATGGTGACTTCGAAGCATAGCTGCGTGGGGCTTGCCGAGTTCGCGGCCACAGAGGTGGCTACTCCGGAGGTGGTTAGCGGCACTTTCGAAGCCGATGACCCGACGATGTAGCTTGCCCCGGCAGTGAATTGGCTGGAATCGCATGTTCCCGAGGTATAGCGCACCACCCTGTAATCCAGGGCTGCTGCCAGGGAAGCATTGCCTGTGGTTGTGGCACCTTGAAGTGCCAAGGTCCCGGAAAGCGATCCAGCCGTGGTGCGAACCCAGATGGGAGCGTAATTGACGGATGTAGGTGACATTCCCGCTGGATTGAATGCCATGATCGCGGCCGAGCCGACGGCAGGGTGTGCCAGCCAAGCACCTCCCGAATTGATCGAGGATTCAATCTGGAACGAACTGGCCGTGAACGTTCCCGCCGCGAACTCGGAATCATTCCACGCGGCGAGGGTCAGCGTGCTTCCAACACCGAGAACCAGGCCTCCGGCCAAAATAGCGCGCGCACGGAGGAATCGCTGGCGCCCCCTCCCCGGCCGGTGAACCGTCCTGCGTCCGGTCATGGCGGCTGCTCAGGAGGTGGATGCCGCGGCGAACTGCCAGGTGGCCGTGCCGTTCTGCCCTTGGACCAGGCCGGCCGCTGCAGTCACCTTGAAGCAAAGGAACACCGCGTCCCCGGGATCGCTTGTCGGGGTGCCCGCGTCGAGCGCGAAGGTGACGCCGCTCAGCGTTCCGGTGAGTGCCGTCCCGGCGGGCACAAGATCTGTTCCCGTGGTGCCGCTGGAGCACCCGAAGGACGAAGTTTCAATGAGCTGGTAGCTCAGGTTCGCTACTGATCCGGTGGCGGTAGCTGTGTTCACCGTGACCGTGGAACCCGTGGTGGTATTGGCTGCCAGCCGCACCGCGAAGGGTGCGTAGACCGTGTCACCGGGCGCAAGATTGTCCGGATTAAGGGTGAACGGCAGGGTGGCTCCCGGGGAGGCAGCATGGTCCGAGTAGGCCGTGCCATCGGTGCTCCCCTGCAGGTTGAACTTGCCCGCAGTGAATGTCCCGGTGGCGAATTCGGAATCGTTCCACGCGGCCAACACCACTGCCGCGCCGACCCCCAGAACCAATCCGCCGGCCAAGAGTGCCCGGACCTTTCCGCGCTTTGACGTTGAAACCGAATCCATACTCAAAATGCCCCCCACAGGTCAAGTCAAACGACTTTTGAGCTGTACGCTAACACGCACATAGCCCGTTCTCGATAGTCCTCCCCGAATTGGTTAAAGAGAAGTCGGCCTCCCAAAACGGGCGACCGACTTCTCCCAGCTTTCATTTCGCGGCAATACCGCGGTAAGAAAGGCTATTCGTAAACGTGCGGGGCGAGGGTTCCCACAAAGTCCAAATTGCGGTACTTCTCGGCGTAATCCAGTCCGTAGCCGACCACGAATTCGTTGGGAATGTCATAGCCGACGTACTTGACGTCAATCTCCACCTTGGCGGCTGTGGGTTTGCGGAAAGCCGTGCAGATTTCCACCGAAGCGGTGCCGCGCGATTCGAGGTTGGTCTTGAGCCACGAAAGCGTCAGCCCGGAATCGATGATGTCTTCGACAATCAGGACATCCTTGCCCATGAGGTCGGTATCAAGGTCCTTGAGGATGCGCACGACGCCGGAGGACTGGGTACCGGAGCCGTAGGAAGACACGGCCATCCAGTCCATGCTGACGTGGCTGTGAAGGGCGCGCGCGAGGTCGGCCATGACCATGACGGCGCCCTTGAGCACGCCCACGATCAGCAGTTCACGGCCCTCGTAGTCCTTGTCGATCTGTGCAGCCAGTTCACCGATTCGTCGCTGGATCTGCTCCTTGGTGTAGAGAACGTGCTTGAGGTCTGCCTGGACGTCGTTTGAATCCACCAATGGCTCCTGTGTTGATGCGTGGGTGCGGCTAGTGTTGGGGCGATTTGTGTTGCCGGAATACTAGCTTCCCACAGCCGCCGCCTTCGCGGGGAACGGCATCTCCCTGTGCGGAGGCCCCCCGCTCCAATTCGCTCAATGACACCCGATAGACGCTGACGCTTCCGGGAAGCTGTACGGGACCGGCCGATCCCTGCCGGCGCAGCAACGCTTCAGCCGCCTGGAGCCGCCCGTAGCCGGGCTGCTGGCCCCCGACGTCGGCGGCTGCTTTGGCGATCACCCGGAACCTCAGCGCGGGGGCCAATTCCCTCAGGGCGCCTTCGGGGAGCCAAATGCCGTCGTCGGTCCGGTTCACGAGGCCCGCGTAGCTCTCCGTGGCAAGCTGCTCCAGGAAATCGGCGTCCTGTTGGAGGATCGCGGCGGTGCGGGCCAGCGATTCGGCAACCCCGGGTCCGAGCTTGTCCTCAAGCAACGGCATTACCTCGACCCGGGTCCGCGAGCGGGCGAACGCGGGGTCCGCGTTGCTGGGGTCGTGCCAGGCCTCGAGTTCCTCGACTTCGCAGATTTCGAGTGTTTCCGCCCGGCGCAGGCCAAGGAACGGACGGAGGAGCTTGCCGCGAACCGGCCGCATTCCGGCGAGGGAGCGGGTTCCCGAGCCGCGGGCCAGGCCCAGCAGGACCTGTTCGGCCTGGTCATCCAAGGTGTGCCCGAGCAGGATTGCCTGGCAATCAAGCTCCGCGGCGGCCGCTTCAAGGGCCGCGTGCCGGGCGTCGCGCGCAGCGGCCTCGGGTCCAAAACCGGTGGCCGCTACGTCCACGGTCCGCAGTTGGACAGGCGAAAGTCCCAGCTCCTGCAGGATCGCTACGGTGCGTGCCGCGACCTCACCCGAGCCTTCCTGCAGCTGGTGGTCAACCACGACCGCGGCCACGCTCACGGGGTGGCCATGCACGTGGCTGCGACGAGCGAAGTAGGCGGCCACGGAAGCGAGGGCCAGGGAGTCAGGGCCGCCGCTGCAAGCCACCAGGATTCGCTCTGGATAGCCTGCGGAGGCCAGTGCGTCCTGCAGCATATTCCGTGCTTTGCCGACGACCGGCGCCAATCGCCCGGGACGTCGTCGTCCGCTGCTTTGTGGGCTGCTGCCTGGCCCCGCGGGGCTCGATTCGGTGCCCGCGGTCACAGACCCATCCGCTCAAGCCACAGCTTGGCATCGTGGATTTCGGCTTCCGTGGGAAGTTGTTCGGCCGATTCCCATACCCGGTTCAGGCCCTCCATGCCAGCCGCCGCAACCACTTCGCGGACAAACTTGGCTCCGTCGCTGTACTGGCGCATCTTGGCATCCAGGCCGAGGATGTTGCGGATGAATTTCTCAATCACGCCGCGGTCCTTGCCCCGTGCGTTGAAGCGCTGCCTGATGGTTTTCACTGAAGGGACCAGGGTGGAATCGACGGCGTCCATCACCACGTTGGCGTGCCCTTCCAGCAAGCTCATGACAGCCGTGAGATGCGAGAGGGAGGCCTTTTCCTCGGGGTTCTGCAGCAGATCCAAGATGGCCCCGCGGCCGGGCGTGGCCCCAGTGGAGCGGTCGCGCAGGGACCGCGCGGCGGCCGTGG
This sequence comes from Arthrobacter sp. MMS24-S77, assembly GCF_054888235.1. Lineage (NCBI taxonomy): Bacteria > Bacillati > Actinomycetota > Actinomycetes > Micrococcales > Micrococcaceae > Arthrobacter > Arthrobacter sp. MMS24-S77. The sequence continues at coordinate 4,800,319 of NZ_JBTZRN010000001.1, read as the reverse complement.
CACGGTCCATGATGGAGTCCACATTGCCGAGCAGGTTGGTGCTGAGCCGCTCGATCTCCTCAAGCATGTGGGTCCGGAGCCAAGGCGCGGCGGCAAACTGCACGCGGTGGGTCTGCTCGTGAAGGCAGACCCAAAGCCTGAAATCGTCCGGGTCCACGTTGAGCTCGCGCTCCACGGAGACGATGTTCGGGGCCACCAGCAGGAGTCGGCCGGCGGGAGGCGCTTTCGACTCCGGGGCGAGTGCCGCGAACGGATCATATTGGCCCAGGACCTTGCTCGACAAGAAGGCAAGCACAACTCCGAGCTGGCTGCCCGTGATGGCGCCGCTCGCGGCCGCGGCCGCCGGTGTCATCGCCGGACCGCGGCGGGAATCCAGCATCTGTTGAAGGGCCGGCTGGAGCATCACCGCAAAGCTCTGGGTGTTCGCCTTCGCCCACGAGGCCCGGTCCACTACCAGGACGTGGGAATCGCGGAGATCGCGTGCGGCTTCCAAACCGGTGATGTCATGCACATGCGGTACCGAGATGTCCGCACTGAAACGCAGGCTATCCACGGCTTTGCCGATTTCGCCCGGACTCATGGCCGGACCGGGGGAGCGAGCCGGGCAGCCGTGGAGGCGGCCAGCTCCCAGTTGATGAGGGACTGGGCTTGCTGCTGAGACTCCATACGATCCATCAGAACACAGCAGGCTGAATCTGCGCCCTTAAGTTCGCTCAGCGGCGAACGTCAACCACCAGTGCAACCGCACGCGGCGAGCGCGGTGGCGGATCTGTCCAGCGCCACTTTGTTCCCGGCCGCTCCCGGCGTCAGCCCGTTGCCGATAAAGGAAAAGACCAGCAGACGGCCGTCTGCGTCCACCACATAGCCGCTCAAGGCAATGACCGAATTCAAGGTTCCGGTCTTGGCCCGCACCAACCCTGCCCCTTGGGAAGTGCTGGCGTCGCCGTAGCGGTCTCCGAGGGTACCGGTCAGTCCGGCCACCGGGAATCCGGCGAGCGCGGCACGGAGGCGGGTGTCCGGTCCGGAGGTAATGGCCCGGACCACGTCCGCGAATTGCCGGGCGGATACCTGGTTGCCCAACGCAAGGCCGGAGACGTCTGCCAAGTGCATGGAGTCCGTGGCGATCCCCAGCTCCGCCAACTGGGTGCTCACGGCCGCGGTGGCGCCGTCGTTGGATCCTGGTTTTCCCGCGGACAGCGCAGCCATCCGGCCGAATGTTTCGGCGAGGTAGTTGTCCGAGGTTTCCAGCATCAGGTCAATCTGCTCGCGGGCGGTGGCGGACTCCACACTCGCGAGGACGTCCTGCTTTCCCGCAGGAGCCTTGGCGCGTTCCACACCGGGAGACACCGTGAATCCAGCAGCGGCACTCGCGGCTTGGAGCTTCCCGGCGAAAGCCTCCGCGGCCGTGAGCGCTGCGTCTTGCGGGCGCGGACCAGTAGTGGCACCCGGGCTGTTCCGCGCCGAGTTCAGCGCGAGCGGGAAGACCGGTGCCGTTTCGCCGGCTGCGACGTCGTCAAGGCTCCACGCCGCGTTCAAGGCTGGTCCAGTGAAGATCGTGTCGTCCAACTGTACGGTGACGGGACCCGTCACGCCGCGGTCCTTGAGCGCTTTGGCGGTGTCCGCCGCGAGCGTTTCGAGTCCGGCATGGCCCATCACTTCGCCTGGCTGCGACTGGCCCGCGCCGAGGAGGACATCGCCTCCGGCGCCCAGCACGATGGTCGACGCCGAGGGCCCTGCAAGGACCCTCGTGCTGAAGCGTGTCTCCGGGCCGATCGCCCGCAGCGCCGCGACGGCGGTGAGCAGCTTCATGTTGGACGCCGGCACCCGGTTCTTGGCGCCGTCGCGATCGTAAAGCGGAAGTCCGGTCAACGCATCCTCAACGACGCCGGTGAAGTCTCCCCGCCGTCGGGCGTCAGTGTGGCGTTGAGCTGGCGGGTGACATCAGCTGGCAACGGGACCGGGGCTGAAGGGTCCAAGGGCGCAACTACCTGGGTGCGGCTGAGTTCGTTGGGAATCTGTTGCCAAGCAGGCACCTTGGGCGTGGGCTTGCTGGCGGCCCCCAGGAACGTTGGGCCGAAGAATCCGGGCGCCACGCCCAGCCCCATCGGCACCGCCAAGGCGCCGATGACCAAAGTCAGGAAGATCAGTGGAAGAAAACGGACAAAGCCTTTCGACGCAGGCTTCGCGGGCTTCCTGGGTCTGGAAATGGGGGTCTCCTGCTGGTCCGAAGCCTGCTTTACAGCCCCCGCCTCGTCAACGCCCTTCATGCAGCTTTAGTCCTCAAAGTCTTGAATGTCCCCACCGTTTCAAGAAACTTGGGCCTCTCGCTATATCCTCAATAGTAGTCGGCGGCGTCGGCTGCTCTGTTGCCGCGCCCATGCCAATACCGTCAAGGAGCATTCCATGAAGCACGACGTCACGATCGAGATCCCCAAGGGGTCGCGCGTCAAGTACGAAGTTGACCATGAGACCGGACGCGTCCGCCTGGACCGCGTCCTGTTCACGTCCATGCAGTACCCCACCCACTACGGGTTCTTCGAGAACACCCTGGGCGAGGACGGCGACCCGTTGGACGCACTGGTTCTCCTGCAGGACTTCGACCTGTACCCCGGCGTCATCGTTGAGTCCCGCCCCATCGGCGTTTTCAACATGACCGACGACGGCGGCGGAGACGCCAAGGTCCTGTGCGTTCCGGCCGACCCGCGCTTCGACCACATCCAGGAAATCTCCGACGTCAGCGAATTCCTGATCAAGGAAATCGAGCACTTCTTCACCCGTTACAAGGATCTTGAACCGGGCAAATGGGTCAAGGCCGAGGGCTGGGCCGACCGCGCAGCTGCCGAAGCCGAGCTGGAAGCTTCGATCAAGCGCTACGTTCCGGTCTCCCACTAGTCCCCGCTACCTCCCCAAACTCGCACGCTCGTTTGGGGCCCCTCGGTAGCGTGGGCCCACCCACCGCCACCCTAACCTCGCTCCGCTCGGCCAGGGAGCCCTAGCGGTGTGGGCCCAGCCAACGTGCACGCGGCGGCGGGTGCGGTTCCATGTGAACCGCACCCGCCGCCGTCGTCGTTAACCAGTAGCTCCCCGGCACGGAAAGGATCGTCGCTGCCGGCCGCCGTCGTCACGACCAGTTGGCTCTGGATTAACCCCTTGAAAGTCAGCTACCTGCCGGTAATGTTTGATCCACCATGTTCACGCTGACCATCAACCAACGCGACAGCCGCGGCAACGGAGACCTCGTTCCGCAGCTGCTGAAAGACCTGCGCCACATCCCTGCGCGCCTGGACTTTGACCGCTCGGTGGAGGATGAAGTCCAAGGCATCATGGATTCCCCGCACCAGGCTGTGGATACGGCACTCATCGCTTTACGGAGCGGGCAGTGGTATGTGGGGATCGGCGTCGGGCCCGTCAACGAACCCCTGCCCAACCAGATCAAAGACGCCTCAGGGCACGGTCTGGTCTACGCCCGCCGCGCCGTGGACCGCCTGCGGAACGGCAAGGAGCGCATCCCAGTGGCCGTTGAGGGCCCGATTGCTTCCCTGGCTGCCGAGTCGGAGGCCGTGCTGAGGCTTCTAGGACACATTGTGCAGCACCGGAGTGTTGCCGAGTGGCGCGTGCTGGATCTGCTGACGCCGGGCGTTCGCGGACAACAGAAAGCCGTGGCCCAGGAACTGGGGATCAGTACCCAGGCCGTGAGCAAGGCACTTGCCCGCGCACAGTGGGTGGAGGAGCATGCTGCCAGGCCCGCAGCCGCCCGGCTCCTCGCGATGATCCTCGAGGTTTACTGACCTCGTCCTCGACACGCCCGGTTCCGTCCGCCTACCTTGGGTCCATGATCCCCAAACCAAATGTTCGGCGGATTCTTCCATCGCTCAGGCAGGCCGCCACAGGCCACCGTCTCCTGTTTGCTGCCAAGACGGCCGTCGCTGCCGGGCTGGCCTGGTACCTCGCGCCACTCATGCCCGGGCCAGCCGCCTCCTACCCCTATTACGCGCCCTTGGGCGTCTTGGTCAGCATGCACCCTACCGTTGCGGCTTCAGCCAAACACGGCCTGCAAAGCCTGCTGGGACTCTGCCTAGGCATTGCCATGGCCTTCGCCGTGACCACAGTGACCGGCCCGACAGCGATGGCCGTGGCCCTGGTCGTCGGGCTGGGCGTGGTCATCGGTGGCCTGCCAAGGCTTGGAAGCGCCTCCGAATGGGTTCCCATGGCGGCCTTGTTTGTCCTGGTCCTGGGCTATTCGAATGCGCAGGGTTTCTCTCTCGCGTATGTCTTGCAAATGGCCATGGGAGTTGCCGTCGGTTTCGCGGTGAACTGGCTGGTCTTCCCTCCCCTGCATCTTGAAGGCATCGATCCGGCCATCGACGGGCACCAACAGGCACTGTCCAAGCAACTCGCGGACATGGCCAACGCCATGACGGAATCCTGGCCGCCGAACCATGAGGCGTGGGCGAGCCGCAGCGGAGAGCTCGCACGTACCGCGACAGCGGTACGAACCGTGGTTGACGAGGCGAAACTGAGCGCCAAAGCGAACCCGCGGTCCCGCCGTCGAGCCAAGCGCCTGGCCGGCGACCTGGACGCTTTGCGGACAGTGGAACTGCTGACCTTCCACGTCCAGGACATCACGGACGTCCTGGCGAGCGTGATTTGGGAAGAAAACGCGGGAACGGTTATTCCGGAGGGCGTCCCAAGGAATTTGTCTGAGGCCCTGGAAGACATCGCATCGGTGATCGGGCAATGGAGAAATGGAGACGCAGAAGACTTCAAGAGCAGCTTGGCAGAAGCGAAGGACAGCGTAGAGGCCCTCGGTGAAAGCGTCACGGAGGCCGCTGCCGACCAAGCATCCGTGAACGCTACGGCTTCGGTGGCCATGAGCCTCCGGCGTATCATCACCCTGGTCTCCGACCCCGCCTGAACTGGAGATAAGCGCCAGCGGTTACCAGTCAGCGGTTACCCGGAAGCCCGGCCGGCCTGCGGCGGTTACAGCAGGCCGCGCAGGATGAGGGCCGCGCCGTCGTCGTACACCGAAGCCGTGACCTCGTCCGCCACGGCGATGACTTCCTCGGGCGCTTGGCCCATGGCAACTCCGCGGCCGGCCCAGCTGAGCATCTCGATGTCATTGCGGCCATCTCCCACCGCCACGGTGTGGCGCGGATGTGTGCCGAGCCGCTGGCGCAGCTGCTCCAGCGCGCTGGCCTTGGTAACTCCGGCGGCGGCGATATCCAGCCAGGCCGTCCAGCCCACCGAGTAAGTGACCCCGGACAACCCGATCTTGCGGATGGCGGTGGAGAATTCCTCTGCGGTGTTCTCGCTGCTGAACACTACGACGCGTACCGCAGTGGCATCCAGCATGGTTTGGAAATCGACGCCAATTGCCTCGACGCCGAAGCTCGCGTCCTGGAATCGCTCGGTGGAGAGGAAGTTTCCGTCCTCATCCTCAAGCGCGTACTTGGCGGACGGAAGCTGCTCGCGGAGGGCCATCAACGCCGGGGCGGGATCGAAAGTGGCCTTGTGGATGATCTCGTAACCGGCATCCAACTGGGGATCGAGCCTCAACGTGACGCCGCCGTTGCAGCACACCGCGTAGCCCCGTTCCAGGCCGATCTGCTCAATGATGGGCAAGGTGGCGTTCAACGAGCGGCCAGTGGCGATCAGGACATCGTGACCGCCGGAGACGACGGCCCTCGCAGCGTCGCGGACTCCCTGCGACATGTGGCCATCGTGGTCCACGAGGGTTCCGTCAACATCCAGTGCGACCATGAGTTTGTGATTGAAATTCCGCTGGTCATCGATGCCAGCGACTGAGGTACCAGTCAAAATAGTCATGCCTACAGTGAAGCAGACCCCACCCAGACCAGCTAGGACGCAGGCCACAGCAGGGGATTAACAGGGGGTGAATACTCCCACGTTGTCCACAGTGTGAGTATTCACTTGGGCTGGGGATTGCCCCCGAAACACATGCTTGTTCGAAGTCCCCACCGAACAACGCGGAGGAGAGCGAACAAGGGCGGGATCCTTCCCAAAGCGGGTTACAGGACCGGCAGGACCTCAAGCCCACCAAGGTACTTCTGTAGTGCCTTGGGGACGTTGACCGAGCCATCCGGGTTCTGGTGGTGCTCCAGGATGGCCACGATCCAGCGGGTGGTGGCCAGCGTGCCGTTCAGGGTGGCGACAGCGCGGGTGCCCTTCGCCACGCCGTCTTCGTTGACAGCACGCTCACGGATGTTGAGGCGCCGGGCCTGGAAAGTGGTGCAGTTGGAGGTCGAGGTGAGCTCGCGGTACGCGTTCTGGGTGGGGACCCAGGCTTCGCAGTCGAACTTCCGGGCCGCGGACATGCCGAGATCGCCCGCCGCGGTGTCGATCACGCGGTACGGGATCTCGACCTTGGCCAACATCTCCTCTTCCCACGCAAGGAGGCGCTCGTGCTCGGCAGCGGCCTCCTCAACCGTGGTGTAGATGAACATCTCCACCTTGTTGAACTGGTGGACGCGGATGATGCCACGGGTATCCTTGCCGTGCGAACCGGCTTCGCGGCGGTAGCAGGAGCTCTGCCCGGCGTAGCGGATGGGACCCGCGGAAAGATCCAGGATCTCGTCCGCGTGATAGCCGGCGAGGGCCACTTCCGAGGTTCCCACGAGGTAAAGGTCGTCCTCAGCGAGACGGTAGATCTCGGCGTCGTGCTTTACATCGAATCCTGTGCCCTGCATGGTCTCGGGACGCACCAAAGTGGGGGTGATCATAGGCACGAAGCCAGCCTCGATGGCTTGGTCCATAGCCATCTGCAGCAGGGCCATCTCCAATCGCGCACCCACGCCCCGGAGGAAATAGAAGCGCGCGCCGGATACCTTGGCGCCGCGTTCCATGTCGATCGCGCCAATAAGTTCGCCGATCTCCAGGTGGTCCTTCGGCTCGAAGTCCGGGAATTCACGCGGGGTGCCGACGGTCTTGACCACCACGAAGTCGTCCTCGCCGCCCTCTGGCACGCCGTCGACGATCAAGTTGGGGATGACGCGGAGCAGCTCTTCCTGCTTGGCCTGAGCGACGTCCGCCTCAGCCGAGGCAGCCTTGACCGCATTGGCGAGTTCCTTGACCTCGGCCAGCAGCGCCTGCTTTTCCTCGCCCTTCGCCTGTGCCACCTTCTTGCCAAAGGCGTTCTGCTCCGCACGGAGGTTCTCGTAGCGGATCAGTGCCGCGCGGCGGTCTGCATCGGCGGAAATGATCGCGTCCACCACGGACTCGTCGGCGCCGCGGGCGCGCTGGCTGGCACGGAACTTGTCCGGGTTTTCGCTGAGGTCTTTTACGTCGATCACCAGACAAGAGTATCGAATGCGGGCGCAGCTCCGCGGCCAGCGACCGACGGCGGCAGGTACCCTTTGCGGCATGCGCGGCTGAACCCCGCGGCGGGATAGGGTTTAAGTACCATGAGCGATTGGATCCTGTACGTGATTCTCGCTGGGGGCGTGGTCTTCGCCGTCTCCAGTTGGTGGGGCGTGCGCCGGCTCAGGGCAAGGCATACCCGCAGCGCCGTGCGCGAAGACGCACATGAGCCCGACCCCGGTTCACAGCGGGTCGCCGTGATCCTTAACCCGGTCAAGGCCAAGGCCGAAGATGCCCGCAGGATCATCCGGGAAGCATGCCACCTCGCCGGTTGGGACGAACCCCGTTTCTTCGACACGACCGCGGAAGACCCTGGCCATTCGCAAGCCAAGGCGGCACTGGCCTACGGGCCCGACGTCGTACTGGTGGGCGGCGGTGACGGCACCGTCCGCGTCGTGGCAGAGACCCTCGCACACACCGACGTCGCGATGGGCCTGATACCGCTGGGGACCGGAAACCTCCTGGCACGCAACGTGAACCTGGACGTCAACGACCTACGGGGGAACGTCCACACCGCCCTGTTCGGCCACCAGCGCTACATCGACACCGCCCGCATGGCCATCCACAATGAGCGCACGGGAGCCTCCTCGGAACATGCTTTCCTGGTGATCGCGGGCATGGGCCTGGATGCCGAGGTTGTGGGAGACACCAACGATGACCTCAAGAAGGCAGTCGGCTGGCTGGCCTACACGGAGGCGGGCGTCCGCCACTTGCCCGGCCGGCGCAAGAGAGTCAGCATCGCCATGGACGACGAGCCCGAGCAGTCCCGGAAGATCCGAAGCGTCCTGTTCGCCAATTGCGGCTTGATCCCAGGCGGAATTGATTTCATTCCCGAGGCCATGATCGACGATGGCGTCCTCGACGTTGTAGTGATGAGCCCCCGCAGCGCCATCGGCTGGCTCGCCGTGTATGCCAAGATTCTGTTCAAGCACAACCGAAACCTGCCGGTCATGAACTTCTACCGCTCGGGCAAGGTGGTCATCCGGAGCAACGAACCTATGGCCACGCAACTTGACGGTGATCCCTCGGGTGAGGCAACGAAGGTCACCGTCAAGGTGGAGCCGCGTTCACTTCTGGTCCGCGTGCAATAACTGGTTCGCGTGCAATAACTGGTCCGCGTGCAATAACTGGCGTGCGTGCAATAGCGCGAGACGCTACTTGGCGTTCTTCGCCGCTTCTGCCGCTTTGTGTTCTGCCAACGCTTTGGCGGCTGCGCGCGCTTCCGATTGCTCGCGGATCATTGCCTGTTCTTCCTCAAAGCGCAAGCGATCGGCCCGGTCGGCTTCGTCGCCGTCCCAGTCCTGGTTGTCCGCTTTGGGCTTCGGGTTGACGATCATTCCCTGGCCGCTGGTGTCATTGCTATTTCCCGACATGGCCCGCTCCCTCCGTTAGGGGCATGCGTCCATCAATTGTGGATCAAGCAAGCATACGCACAGTTTTATCCACGCGATAGGGGTTGAAGAGTCAATTATCCAACGCTTTGCGGAGCGGATTCCCCGCCCAAAATGGCGTGAACCCACGCATGTGCGGACGCGAACGCGGCGTCGGAGGTATGCGGAGCAACCAAGGCTTGTTGCGCGTCGGCCCGGGCGTAGGAACCCAGGAAGCGGGTGGCCGGGCTGATCCGGTGCAAGCCCGCCAAAGCGTCGGCCACGCGGGCGTCGGAGGCGTGGCCGTCGGCGTCGATGCTGAAAAAGTAGTGTCCCAGGTATTGTCCGGTGGGCCGGGACTCGATCCTGCTGAGGTTGACACCGCGGGTGGCGAACTGGTCCAGGATTTCCATCAGGGCGCCTGGGCGGTCTTCCGGGAGTGGAACGACGACGGTGGTCTTGTCCGCGCCGGTACGTTCTGGCAGGGCGCCGGGCCGGCTGACCAGGACGAAGCGGGTGACGGCGCCGGGGTTGTCGCCGATGTTCTCAGCGAGGACATTCAAGCCAGGCCGTTCGGCGGCGACGAGGGGGGCACAGATGGCCGCGTCATAGTGCGCGTCACCTTCGAGCAGCCCGACGGCGGCAGCCGCGGTGGAGGATCCCGGCACGTATTCCGCATTGGGGATATGTTCGTCGACCCACAATCTGCACTGGGCCCATGCGTGGCCGTGGGTGGAGACCCGGCGGATGTCCGAGATCTCCACACCGGGGCGGGCAACCAGGACGAACGTGATGGGGACCAGGGCCTCACGGATGATCCGAAGTTCACTTCCAGTGGCAATGGCATCCAGGGTGGCGGTCACGCCACCCTCCACCGAGTTCTCGATCGGCACCATGGCCGCGTCCGCCTCGCCCTGACGAACCCGCTCCAAAGCCGTGTTCACGTTGGTGCACGGCACCCTGTTGGCCTCGGCCGCGCCGGGGACCTGCAGGAGTGCCGCCTCGGTGAAGGTGCCTTCCGGGCCGAGGAAGGTGTAGGTGAGCGCGGATGCCGACATCAAATATTCCTTAGGTGTTATGCGTCGTGGCTAGAGGACGACCGGCTTGAGGCCGTTCTCCGAAACCATGGGGCGGCCGGACTCGAACCACATGTCCATGCCACCGGCGATGTTCGTGGCCGTGTAACCTTGCCCCACGAGCCACTGGACAGCCCGGTAGGACCGCCCGCCGGTGCGGCAGATGATGAAGAGGTCATCGTCGGGATCAAGTTCGTCAAGCCGTGCCGGGATCTGGTCAAGCGGAATGTGAAGGGCGCCCTCAGCGTGGCCTGCCACCCATTCGTAGTCCTCCCGGACATCCAAGATTTTCGCGTCGGCCGGAACATCGCCGACAGGCACGGTCTCGAAATCACTCACGTGAGCTCCTTCCAGTTGATTCAGGTCTAGAATCCACCCTACCGTTGCAGGGACCGCGACCACACAAGGCAGGAGGCCACATGGCTGCTGGCGAGCCCACCATCCTTGCGACGTCCGGCGGGTACAAGTCCGGTCATCGCACCCGGATGGAGTTCGATCTCCTGGTGCACCACGCGGTGGAACTCTCCGGTGTGAGCGGACGTGCTCCAAGAGTGGCGCATATCGGCACAGCCTCCGGTGACCAGCGTTGGTTCGCCGCGGAATTGGACCAGGCCGCCCGGGTTTCCGGTTTCGACTTCAGCCACTTGAACCTTTTCACGATGCCCAACTACAGCGACCCCGAGGCATACCTTTTGGAACAGGACGTGGTGTGGGTCAACGGCGGTTCAGTGGTCAATCTCCTAGCTGTCTGGCGTGCACATGGACTGGACGGCATTCTGAGGCGCGTCTGGGAACAGGGAGTGGTGCTGGCCGGGGTGTCAGCAGGCTCGATTTGCTGGTTCCGGGGCGGTACCACGGATTCCTATGGCCCTGAACTACGCGCCGTGACCAATGGGCTCGGCTTCCTCCCTTTCGCCAACGGCGTCCACTATGACTCCGAGCCGCGCCGTCGACCGCTGGTCCATCGCCTTGTCGCCGAAGGGGTGCTGGGGGAAACGCACTGCACCGACGACGGCGTCGGGCTCGTCTACCGGGGCACGGAACTAGTGGACGTCGTTGCGGAAGTCAGGGGTAAGGCCGCATATCGGGTCACCGCCGCAGCCGGAGATTCGGCCACGGCCGTTGAAGAGCGCTTGGAGTCCCGTTTCCTTGGGTGACATCCACGAACTCGGCGCCGTAGCATTGCGCGAAGCCCTGGCCACGGGCCAGCTCTCCGCAGTTGAGGCCACGGAACACTTCCTCGCGAGGATCGCAAAGCACAACCACGCGCTGGGCGCTTTCGTCACCGTGACCGCCGACCAGGCGATACTCGACGCCCGTGCGGCCGACTCGGCATACGTCCGCCAGCACGGGAAATCGACAGAACTTCCGCCCCTGCACGGCATACCGGTGGCGTTCAAGGACCTCACAGACGTTGCTGGAGTCGCGACCACCCACGGCAGCGCGGCGCTGGACCGCAAACCCGCCCCCGAGGACGGAGCCCTCGCCGCCATGCTCAAAGGCGCCGGTGCCATCTCACTGGGCAAGACTCAGGTTCCGGAATTCGGATTGACGGCTTACAGCGAAAACCGCATCGCACCGCCGTCGCGCAACCCGCACGCATTGAGCCGCAGCTCAGGCGGATCGTCGGGAGGGAGCGCTGCCGCGGTTGCCGCTGGATTGATTCCCTTCGCACCCGGCAGCGACGGCGGCGGTTCCATACGTATTCCGGCTGCGGCATGTGGCCTGCTGGGACTAAAGCCGGGCCGCGGCTTGGTGCCCGCCGGCGAAAGCGTCGGAGACTCCGCACGCCTGGTAGTTGCCGGCCCGTTGGCGCGTTCCGCGGCGGATGCCGCACTCATGATGGATGCCCTGGTTCCACGCGAGAACCAGCCAGAGCGGGGCTATCTTGGGTCCCTCGGAGAAGCGCCCGCCGCTTTGCGCGTCGGCGTGAGCCGGGACAGCCCATGGTCCACCACTTTTCCCTTCACCCCGGAGCAGGAAGCCTTGGATGCCCTCAACACAGGCATCAAGCTGCTGACTGACGCCGGCCATTCAGTGTTCGACGCCGAGATCCGCTACGACAACCGCTATCCGGAAGCGTTCACCGCTGCCTGGACCGCCGGCGTCGGGAGCGCCCGGATCCTGCCACAGCGCGAAGCCCTGCTGACCCCGCTGACCCGGACCTTCCGGCGTCGCGCGCAACAACGGAGCGCGGCGAAGGTCAACGAGGCCACGGGCTTCCTGCGGCAGTTCACTCACGACACCGTTGTCCAGTACGCGCAGTGGGATCTCGTACTGACGCCGTCCCTGGCACAGACGCCAAGGCCCGTGGGCTGGTTCACGGGGAAAGACCCCGGCGGAGAACAGTGGCCGGCTCCGGACTGGCCAGGCGACGCGGACGATGACTACCGCAAGCAATGCGAGTTTGCGCCGTGGTCCTCCATGGTGAATGTGTGCGGGCTGCCGGCAATTACGCTGCCCGTGCATTGGACCGGAGAGACGCCCGGCGCGGGGCTTCCGATGGGCATCCAACTCATTGGAAAACCGGGATCCGAACTCCTGCTCCTGCAACTCGCGACGCAACTTGAAGCCCAGTAAGAGACGCCCATTCAGCCCCTTTCGACGTTTGTCCAGAGCATCCGCAAATATGACTTAATGCGTCGTCGATGCCAGCATGGGATAAATGAGCACACCTCTAGACACGGCGGCGCCCGCCAAAATCACGGGCGATACGTCCTTCTTCGGCCACCCAAAAATGCTGGCCAGCCTGTTCTCCGTGGAGATGTGGGAACGCTTCTCCTTCTACGGCATGCAGGGCATCCTGCTGTACTACATGTACTTCACCGCGGACCAAGGCGGACTCGCGATCGACAAGCCGCTCGCGGCTGGACTGGTTGGCGCCTACGGCGGAGGCGTGTACCTCTCCACGATCCTTGGCGCTTGGTTGGCGGACCGGATCTTCGGCTCGGAACGGGTATTGTTCGGCTCCGCCATCATGATCATGGCCGGCCACATAGCGCTGGCGCTCCTGCCCGGCATTCCCGGACTAGTGGCAGGCCTGATACTGGTGGGCGTGGGGTCCGGCGGCCTCAAAGCGAATGCCACGGCGCTGGTCGGCAGCCTCTACGGGGAGAAGGACGAACGCCGTGACGCCGGCTTCTCCATCTTCTACATGGGCATCAACATCGGCGGGCTGATCGGCCCGCTCGTGACCGGCTGGCTGCAGGAAAGCAGCGGTTTCCACTGGGGCTTCGGCGCAGCCGCAGTCGGTATGGCGATCGGCCTCGCCATCTACTCGCTCGGCCGCAACAAGCTCCCGGAAGAAGCCCACCGCGTCCCGAACCCGCTTCCCTCGGCACAGCGAGCCCGCTACGGGCTCATCTTCCTGGGCATCGCCGTCGTGATCGCCGCGCTGCTGCTGACTGGCGTAGTGAATCCGGGCAATCTGGCCCGCAGCATGGCTTACGCAGCGATCGCCGCCTCCGTGCTGTATTTCGCTCTGATCTTCAGCAGCAAGAAGGTCACGCCCCTTGAGCGCAAACGAGTGACGGCATTCATCCCGCTGTACATCGCTTCGGCGGCATTCTGGGCGCTCTTCCAGCAGCAATTCACGTTCATTGCCGTTTACTCAGAGGAAAAGCTGGACCGCAACCTCTTCGGCTGGGAGATGCCGGCTGCGTGGGTGCAGTCCATCAACCCCGTATTCATCATCGTCTTTGCCGGCGTCATGGCAGCGCTCTGGACCAAACTTGGACCGAAGCAGCCCGGCTCCCCCATCAAATTTGCTGCCGGACTCTTCATCATGGGCCTGGCGTTCCTGGCCTTCATCCCGCTGACCGGCGCCGGCAAGACCCCGCTGCTGGTGCTCGTGGGAATCCTGTTCCTGTTCACCTTGGCGGAGCTGTTCCTGTCCCCCATCGGGCTGTCAGTGAGCACCAAGCTGGCCCCCAAGGCCTTCCACACGCAGATGGTGGCCCTGTTCTTCCTCTCGGTGTCCCTCGGCACAACCCTTGCCGGCATTCTGGCCGGGCTGTACAACCCGGCCGACGAGCTCCCCTACTTCCTGGGCGTCGGCGGCACGGCCGTGGTGATCGCGGTGGCCTTGGCCGCCGGTTCGCCCGCCATCAAGAAGTTGATGGGCGGCGTCCGCTAGCCCTTAACAGCGGCAGCTTAAACAACGACGGCGGCAGGCGCGTTCGGCGGGATTCCCACCCAACGCGCCGGCCGCCGTCGTCGTTAGTAGTTGTAGTTGTAGCGCGAAGCGGTCGCGGCAAAAATCGCAATGATCGCGAAGAAGATGATCACGCCGACAATACCCAGGTAACCCATCACGAGGCCCGCAATGGCCATGCCTTTACCTGCCGGCTCCTTCTTGATGGCCATGTGCCCGAGGATCACGGCAGCAACCTGCGGAAGGACAAAGAAGCCAAAGCCCACAAAAACAGCGATGCCGCAGCACATGCTGGCAATGCTCAGGCCCTTAGGCTCGACGGGCATGCCATAGTAGGCAGGCTGGCCATAGGGGCTGGCCGGCTGCCCGTATGCAGGCTGGCCTTGGGGAGGTTGCCCATAAGGCGAAGCGGGCTGGCCATAAGGCGGTTGCTGTCCATAAGCGGGCTGGCCGAATTGGGCCGGACCGCCTTGAGGCTGGCCATACGGTTCCTGCGGCTGCTGCGCCTGGGGTTGCGTTTCGGGCTGGCCGTATGGGCCCGGAGCAGCCGGCGAGGCAAACGGCTGCTCGCCGTAGGGGTTTTCGCTTGCTTGGGGTGCCGGTGGCACATACGACGGCGGTTCGTAGCCCTTGGGCGGTTCATCACCCTGGGGGGCGTTCTCGGGTTTAGCTGGCTGGTCGGTCATTGAAGATCCCCCTCGTGAGTCTTTCTGCCCAGCCTACCGCCGAGCCAAGGCGCACATAAGCTCCCGCGCCAACTCCCAAACCCCTGCCGCACTCCGGTAAACGGGTAGTGAATCTTCGTTGGTGAAGCGGAAATACGATGTCATAGGCGCCGCAATAGTGGGTTTTCTCTTCAAGCGCACCGGACCGTCTGGCATGCTGGGTCAATGGCTAGCCGTGCGGGCACTGTTGCCCTTCCCCAGGACCTTGTAGACATCACCGCTCTTCTTGACGCGTACTACGACGTGACGCCGGATCTCAGCGATCCTGCCCAGCGCGTTGCGTTCGGCACCTCCGGACACCGGGGTTCGAGCCTGAAGGCCTCGTTCAACGAAGGGCATATCCTCGCCATCACCCAGGCCATCGTGGAATACCGTGCGGGCCAGGGCATCACCGGCCCACTCTTCCTGGCCAAGGACACCCACGGGCTGAGCGAACCAGCGCAGAATTCCGCCCTTGAAGTCCTCGCTGCCAACGGGGTCAACGTCCTGATCGACGCCCGGCACGGCTACACGCCCACCCCCGCGCTCAGCCACGCGATCCTGAAGTACAACAATGAGGCCGGCCCGGGCAGCCCCAGGCGGACGGCATCGTGGTCACCCCGAGCCACAACCCCCCTGCCGACGGCGGATTCAAATACAACCCCCCGCACGGCGGCCCTGCCGACACGGATGCCACCGGCTGGATCGCCAACCGCGCCAACGAACTCCTGGAAAACGGGCTGCGTGGCGTCAAGCGGATCCCGCTGAACGACGCCCTCAAAGCGGAGGGCACCGGCAAGTTCGATTTCCTCAGCAGCTACGTGGACGATCTCCCGGCCGTCCTGGACCTCGACGCGATCCGCAAGGCCGGCGTCCGCATCGGGGCAGACCCCATGGGCGGCGCATCCGTGGACTACTGGGGTGAAATCGGCGAGCGTCACCAACTGGACCTCACCGTGGTCAACCCCACCGTTGACCCGCAGTGGGCATTCATGACCCTCGACTGGGACGAGAAGATCCGCATGGATTGCTCGTCACCGTCGGCTATGGCGTCACTCATCAAGCGCATGTCGGACAGCGCTTCGGCTGGCACGGGTGCCTTCGACGTCGCCACCGGAAACGACGCCGACGCCGACCGCCACGGCATCGTGACCCCGGACGGCGGGTTGATGAACCCGAACCACTACCTCGCGGTCGCGATCGACTACCTGTACCGCAACCGCACAGGCTGGAACCCGCAGTCCGTCGTCGGCAAGACCCTCGTGTCTTCCTCCATCATCGACCGCGTTGCCGCCGGGTTGGGCCGCAAGCTCGTGGAAGTTCCGGTGGGCTTCAAGTGGTTCGTGCCCGGCTTGCTCTCCGGCGAGGGTGCCTTCGGCGGAGAAGAATCTGCGGGCGCGTCCTTCAACAAGCGCGACGGCAGCGTCTGGACCACCGACAAGGACGGCATCCTGCTGGCCCTTCTGGCATCGGAGATCACGGCCGTCACAGGCAAGTCACCGTCGCAGCTGTACAAGGGACTCACGGACCAGTTCGGCTCGCCCGTCTATGCCCGGATCGACGCCGCCGCCACGCGTGAGCAGAAGGCCAAGCTGGGCAAACTCTCCGCTGCGGATGTTACGGCCACTACGCTGGCGGGCGAGGAAATCACCGCAAAGCTGACCGAGGCTCCGGGCAACGGCGCGTCAATCGGCGGCCTCAAGGTGGTCACGGAGAACGCCTGGTTCGCGGCCCGCCCGTCCGGAACCGAGGACGTTTACAAGATTTACGCCGAGTCCTTCAAGGGCGCCGACCACCTCAAGCAGGTCCAGGAAGAGGCCAAGGCCCTTGTGGACGGCGTGATTTCCTACGCTACCTAGCTGGCTCCGCCGGAAGGTGCCACAGCTTCAAGATCCTGCGGATCGTGTGGTTGCCTTCCGGCGCCATGTCCACCAGCGCGATCTGGTCGAGCACGACGGCGTCACCCGGCTTGGGGCGCTTGCCGTCGTGATGCGAAATGTGCGGACGGTAGTGGTCCAGGACGTAGCGCGGGGTTGCCGCGCGCCCTCCGACACTCTCCACGGCGTCGAACAGTTCCTCGTGCAAGCCCTGCAAAATGGGATGGTGCTCCACGAGGCTGACCGGGATGGACCCTTGGTGACCGAATCCGGCGTCGGGCCCCACCGTGAGTTCCGCCCCGAGGGCGCCCATCGCGGGCGCCGAAACAAGCTTGCTGAGGCGGGCGGCGACGTCGTCGCCATCTGAGGGCTCGACGTCGAACCTCAACAGGGTGATGTGCAGCGGCCAGTCACTGCGCGGGAAGACAAGCCCGTCAGTCACCGTTTCGACGAACGCCACCAGAATGAGGTTCCGCATAAGGAAATTTTGCCACCGCTGGTGGAAGAGAGTCCGCCGGGGTAAACGCTCGCTCAGATATCGGCACGAAACCCCCAACCCTCGCTCAGATATACCGCCTTAAGCGCGAACGCTCGCTCACAAGAGGTGAGCGAGCGTCGGCGCAAGAGCCGCCAAAGGTGAGCGAGGGTTAGACGGTGCGGACGACGTCCTCGTACGCGAATTTCGGCTTGGCTTCGCCGAAGGCGTCGGGACCCGGCTGGCCGATGTTGACCACGAGGAAGCTCTTCTGGTCCCCGGCAGGGAAGAACTCGGCGTCGATCGCGGCGAAGTCGGCACCGGTCATGGGGCCGGCAGCGAAGCCGAGGGAGCGGACGGCGAGGATGAAGTAGCCGGCCTGCAGGTGGGCATTGTTGTTGCCCGTGGTTGCGGCGAACTCGGGGTCGGCGTCGTACATGGCCTTCGGGGCGGCGTAGACGGGAAGGAACTTGTCCCACTGCTGGTGCCAGGCGGTGTCGTAGGAGAGCACGGCGACCAGCGGGGCGGAGGCGGTCTTCGCCTTGTTGCCCGGAGAGAGCGTCTCGACGAGCTTGGCGCGGGCTTCGTCCGAACGGACGTAGGTGACGCGCAGCGGCTGGGAGTTGAACGCCGTCGGGCCGAACTTGGTCAGTTCGTAAATGGCTTGGGCCTGCTCTTCGGAGACTTCACCGGCAAAGGAGTTGGCAGTGCGGGCTTCGGCAAAGATGGCGTCGACTGCTGCGGCGTCAATCACTGCTTCTTCGTGGGCGATCGTCATTCGCGTACCTTTCGCTGGGCCCGCGGCCATGGCTGGCGGGGCGCTTGTGCTTTCCATGGTTGCAACTTCAACTTCCCCTCGCCTCTTCCCATGAAGCCACGTGACGTTCCACACAGCGAAAGCAGTGGGCGGTCCGGGCGGTAAGGTTGCACCCGGACAATCACAACTTTCAGGGAAGGCTCCCGTCGATGAGCATGCTCGGAACCAAATGGAAGCTGCACGGCAACGGCAAGACGATCCGGCCCGGACACGTCGTGGCGCCCGAGGAGCGGCTAGCGTGGCCGCTGACCATCGGCGTCGGCATGCAGCACGTCGTCGCGATGTTCGGAGCCACCTTCCTGGTGCCCATCATTACAGGCATGCCACCGGCCACCACCCTGCTCTTTTCCGGCATCGGCACCCTGTTGTTCCTGGCCATCACCAAGGGCCGCGTACCCAGCTACCTTGGCTCGAGCTTTGCCTTCATCGCCCCCATCCTCGCGTCCCAGCAGCAGTTCGGCATTCCCGGTGCGCTGGGCGGAGTGGTGCTTGCCGGCGTCGTACTTGCGCTTATCGGTGCAGTGGTGCAAAAGTTCGGCGCCGAATGGATCAACCGCACCATGCCCCCCATCGTGACGGGCGCGATTGTTGCCCTGATCGGGCTGAACCTGGCGCCCGCCGCGAAGGCGAACTTCGACAAAGCCCCGATCACCGCCCTCGTCACCCT
The DNA here is from genome assembly GCF_054888235.1 of Arthrobacter sp. MMS24-S77. Taxonomy (NCBI): domain Bacteria; kingdom Bacillati; phylum Actinomycetota; class Actinomycetes; order Micrococcales; family Micrococcaceae; genus Arthrobacter; species Arthrobacter sp. MMS24-S77. Next base: position 4,781,803 of record NZ_JBTZRN010000001.1, on the reverse strand, counting down.
CGTGACGATCATCCTGGTGAGCGTCCTTTTCCGGGGCATTCTGGGCCGCCTGAGCATCCTGGTGGGCGTCGTGGTGGGTTACTTCACCGCCATGGCACGCGGCGAAGTGGACTACTCCAAGATGGACGCGGCCTCATGGATCGGCCTGCCACACTTCCAGACGCCGGAATTCCACCTCGGCGTCGTGGGCTTGTTCGTGCCGGTGGTCTTGGTCCTTGTGGCTGAGAACGTGGGGCATGTGAAGTCCGTGGCCGCAATGACTGGACGCAACCTCGACGACGTCTCCGGCCGCGCCTTGATGGCCGACGGCGTCGCGACGGTCCTCGCTGGATTAGGCGGCGGCTCCGGCACCACCACCTATGCCGAGAACATCGGCGTCATGGCGGCCACGAAGGTCTACTCGACGGCGGCCTACTGGGTTGCCGGGACCTTCGCCATCCTGCTGAGCTTCTCGCCCAAGTTCGGCGAACTGATTGCCACCGTTCCCGCTGGCGTACTGGGCGGTGCCGCGACGATGCTCTACGGGATGATCGGCGTCCTGGGCGTGAAGATCTGGGTGCAGAACAAGGTCAACTTCTCCAACCCGATCAACCTGACGACGGCCGCCGTTGCTTTGATCATCGGGATTGCGGACTACACCTGGACCATTGGCGAACTGAAGTTCACGGGCATCGCGCTGGGCTCCGCTGCTGCCTTGGTGGTGTACCACGGCATGAAGGGCTTGGCGCGCTGGCGCGGAACGGTTGCCGAGCCGGAGATGGAAACGGCGGGGTTGCCGCCGGCGGCTAAGGCCGCGATGAATGCGGCGGCCAAGCGGAGCGGGAAGAAGGGCTAGAGGCCTGTCCTCGAGGCAATTCACTGAGCATCGCGCGACAGAGCACTCTATCAGGCTAGACAAGACCAAATGGCGGCGTTCCTTGAGACGGTCATGCCGCCACCTGGCTGAACCAGTTGGCGGCAACCAGCCCCTAGTCCGCATGTCAGGTGGTACTAGAAGCCTGTGCGTGGCCGGATTTGCGCTGCAGTCCTGATGTCAGCCATCACAACATCCCTGGCCTGCAGAGACCGGCGCAGCTGATTGAACACAGGCGCTCGCCCCCAAGGGTCTGAAATTGTCAATATCGCTGCGAAAGGAATGCCCTCAGCTGGTAATGCGAATCCACTCCGTGCTAACGGCTCAACAACGAGCCGAAACTGCGAGGAATTTCCCACACCAGCCTTCGAAGTCGTCCTCGACCACTTCTTCACGGCTCCCCATTTTTGACCTTCTTTGACTCTTTCTCGCTCAAGTCCGGACCCAGCCTTGGATTTGAAGAACCCCTCATAAGACAGCTCGCCCGTGGCGCGATCGACTTTCTCTTGGCGGAGGTAAGCTTCGAGGTTGACGCGGACGGTCTCACTTCCATAGCCCAGGTCTAGCGGCGGCCTGTACACCAGGGTCAGCTTGGCTGCACCAGCACACTTTCCGCCCGCATGAACCAACGCCTGAGGCCATTGGAAGTCAAAGGTCAAGGCCTTCCTATTCTTGAGTTGAGCTTCGAAGACCAGAGTAATTGAGTGATCGTCCGTCACAAGCGTGTTTTCGGATGCCTGGGGTAGCCCGAAGCCCACAAAATCCTTGGCTACATGAGCCAACTTCTGGTGGGCCATGTGTGCAGGGATTTCCGCCCCGTGGATGGCCAAAGCAGCCAGCGTCTCCCTCTTCACTTTGCCCGCAATCTTGTGGTCAATCTGTCCGAGAGTCTTCGCAACCAACGGGGCCGCATAACTCGTACCGCAGCCCCCTACCACCTCGCCTCTGAGGCCGAGCGACCTCAGGTGGTTAGCGGGATCAGCGGAGCCTCCGAGATGACAGAGATCCGGCTTGCTTCCCAAAGCCAGACCTGGACCGCGTCGCGAGTACACGCTAGGCACTAACGGGCTGCTCGACGATTTCCGGGGGTCTAGCGCGGAAACCACGACCGCCCTAAGACTGTCTGCGGGCTGGTGCATACGGTCTAAGCCCGCATACCTGTAGTTGGCCAACATGGCTAAGGCCTGATCCGCGTGATTTGGCCAATCAGGACGAAACTGCCATTCAGGAAGGTTTCCTGTTGGCAGTACAAATACAATGTCATGCTTGTCTGCGATGGCATCAAGGCGAGCTGCAAACGGGCTATACACGTCGTCCCGTACGAGTTCATGAACCACAAGGGACATGTTAAGACACGGGCTCCCGCTGCTACCGCGGACTCGATTTCAAAGTCCAATTGCTCCAGGAAGTCCATGAAGCCGTTGGGGTATGCTTCTGCGTAGCCCTGCGCTTCAGTAATATGAAGGCCAAGATCATAGATCTTACAGGGGCTCTCCGCGGCTTCAGCATGACCGTTCAACCTTTGAGCATCTGAGATCAATGCCCCTATGAACGTCCCGTGACTAGCATCTTGCGATGCCGGATCACCCGCAGCCGTCCTACCCACAATCCACGGCTCCAATGGATCGATCGCAGCGATGCCGGTGTCGATAATGCCCACAATGGGATAGCTTGAGTCGCTGACAGGCGCTTCGAAATGGTGGTCACCGGAGTGACTGATTTCCACAACTGAGTGGTCCGTGGGCTCAATTATCGAGGGGAGCCAAATTTTGCGGACAAACGGCTCATCTTCCAAAACGCTCAATACTCGCCTGAATAGTTCGGCAGGCGCAATCAAATCTCCTTTGCCCATACTCAGCCGGAGGAATCCGCGTTCGCTCCACCAGTCAGTGACTTCAGCCAGGACTAGCGAATCATCAATGACCTTAAGCCGCCTCTGGAAATCGGCGAAGCCCTTGACCCGCCTGCCGGATTCGCTTCGAGCAAGTTCAGGTACCGGAACGAACATCTGGATCAGAAAGCACCGACCAGAGCGGGGATCACTTAACCAAGCGATCGCCTCGTCCAGCGAAAACTGACGTCGATCGCTGGCGCCGTAAGGAGTAACCTGGGAAATTGCGCCCACTTCGCTCCTGATGCGGCTTGGACTTGGCTTGGCCTTTCCACTCTTGTCGGACTTTAATCTTGTCTCGGGCTCTGCCTTCTCGATACTCCGAATTACATCGTCTACGGCACCAGTAGTGAATTCGACAAGCAGTTCGCCGAAATCCGAAACCCCGCAGACGGGAAGCGCGTCAGGCTTGAGGATGGATCGCGTGGGCCTGTGAGACTTTGCCAAGGCTGCTGGCCGGAGAGCTACGCGTGCAAATCCGGTCGAGTGTCCCGACGAAGCCAGAGATGCTTTTGCTGCCGAGAATTGGTTAATTAGCCCCGCTTTGTGCACGCCGAACTCTTGGTCACGGTGCGCAAAGAAGTCCGTGTTTGAACCCATCGCAGTAGTCTGGACATCGTCCACGAACGATCCGCTGTTGAGCACTATTTGAAGTGCGTTATTGGCCACGCCTCAGCCTACTTCCTTACCCAGCGACTTATCGTCGACTGTGTCGTGTTGAACAAACGGGCCAAAGATTCCTGGGTGAAGCGAATCTCCTCGTCGCTGCTTAGCTGTCGAACCAGCTTTTCGGTATCGTCAGCAAACACCGCCTGCCGAGGAGAGCCTGAGTGATCGGCGCTGAGGAGGGAGTTGACTCTAAGCGCATCCAAGAGCGATTTCCGCCCGGTACCGTTCATCACGAGATAGCGCTTTATCGAGCTACACAAGGTCTCTATTTCAGCACCGCTTCTGCCGTCGGTAAGCCACGCCAGGAAGTCGATATCAACGTCTTCCACAGGAACGCCACCCAAGAAGCGAGACACCATCCGCAGCCTTGACTCAGCTCCAGGCCTCGGGATTGCAACACGGGAGTCGAATCGCCGCCAAATGGCGGCATCCAGCAGGTGTTCGTGATTCGTAATGGCAATCGTGAAACCACGCTCTCGTCTGTCATCGAGACATTGGAGAAGTGTGTTCACAACTCGTTTTATTTCGCCCAACTCATGCGGGTCGTCTCGGACCTTGGCAACTGCGTCGAACTCGTCGAGCAGGAGGATACATTCGTACCGATTTGCAAACTCAAAGAGATTCGCGATATTCCTCGCAGTGGTTCCTAAGAAAGATGAAATCAGTCCGTCAAGGCGAGCTGTCACTAGAGGGAGTTCCATTTGCGAGGCGATGACCTTTGCGAGCGCAGTCTTACCGGTTCCCGGAGCACCGTACAGCAGGAGGCTCAGCGGCGGCCGGATGCCCGATTCGATGAGCATAGCGGCACTCTGCCACTCCGCCACAAGTGCCTCAATGGCCTTACCGAGGGCTAAATCCAATATCGGCTCTAGTCCCTGTTCCGAGTCACCCGGAAAGGCCACTGAAGCTAGGGGAGCACCCGATTCCTTGTCAACTGGCGCGTGAACAGAGCGCGTCATATGCTCCCCAGTCGCTGTCGCAAGGACGACCCGAGATGGGGCGAGTGAATCCGTGGCCTGTTTCGCGGCTAAAACTTGGGAGAGGGCGTCGGCCTGATCTTCATGTCCCTGCTTCGCAAGGGCATCTCGCAGCTTGGTGATGTTGCGGGATAGGGTCGGATTGGCTGATCGCATCGCCGTTCTGCAAATCGCTAGGACTGTTGGGAAGTTCTCCACGTTCTCACTCACTTAGCACTGCTCTTGGAACCAAAAAATTCAATATTAGGCACAATACCACGCCTAAAAAGTCTCTTCTATGCATAATGCAGCCTCGCGGCCGCATGAAGACTTGAATCCAATCCCCCTTCCGCCCGGCGTGCGCAATCGTTTGAGCTTTTGCCGCGTCCTTGACGGCAGGCGTGGCGCACTCAATGGCTAAGTCGCTCCCCACGGACCACCTTGGCGGCAAGAAAGCCACAGCGACCGGGCCTTTGACTAGTGCCATCTCGCCAGGATCGCCGCCTCACTCAGGCGTCCCGGCGATGCCTCCCGTCGTGGACGACGCGCAGCCAAGTAATAATGGAGCCATGGCATCCAATAACGACAGCAGCGGCGCGAAGCCGGGTAAGACAGCAAAACTCACTGAAAGCAGCCGAGGGTCATACATAGTCGTTTCGGCCCCAGGCTCGCGGCCGCAGTCGCCACCGAAGGTTTCCGCGCCCGCTGCAGATAAGAAAAAATAGTTGCCTAGCGAGCTTGGTGGCTTCGCGGTCCTAGTGGCGCTCATCCCAGGGTGGTGGTTCGTCCGGCAGCGCGAGCGGAAGGTCGGAGACCTGAGGGCGTCGAGCTTAGACGAGTTGCTACAGGTTCTCGTTGCCGGATTGGCCACCACAGGTGTTTCGTTGTCCGTACTCATTCTTTGGCCGTGGGGAAGGCTGGGGTGGCTTGTTGACATTCCACAGTGGTTGAGTGAGGGCGACAGCTATCTGAAGGGAAATCTGAACACCCTGGTAATAAGTGCGGTCTTGGTGCTCCTGACCGCCACCGCCACGGCGCACTTGGCAGCACGGGTGATGCCCCTCCCCCAGAGGCGTCTCAACGATCGCTCGAGTATGTGGGTGAACGCTCTCATGGCAGAAGACACAAAGCGCCACAAGTACATCAGTGCGGAACTTCTTGACGGAAGAGTTTTCGAGGGGTATCTGGAAGGCATCACCCCTGACGGAGCAGCTGATGAGCAAGTCATGGCGCTCGGATCTCCATTGTTTGTCAAGAAGGATCCCTCCAAGCCCGCTGTGCCGTACTCGGCAGACCGACTGGCGCTGCCCCTTTCCCAGATCAAGTACGCAGCAGTTGTGCTCGTCCGATCCAGCTAGGCAGCTTTAGCCTTTCGCTCCCTAAGCTCGCGGCGATGCAGCCTCAGATGGCATCAGCCCGTACCCTCCTCCTTAAGCGAGGTTTTGGTGAGCTGTTCTCAACTCAGCGAAGAGCGAGGGGCATTCGTGGCTGCGCGGGGCCTCCGGCTCTCAATACTCAGCCGCCGGGCACAGGCAAAAGCGGATGGCGGACGTCGAGTCGTCTTGCCTGATGTCGCTGTTCATGGCCATCGTTTCGGCACTGACACAGGTTCACCCAACACCGGCTGACGCCATGCCGCCTGTGACATCCGGGTATTTGGAGTTCACGATCAAATCGGAGCCAAGGGAGCCCTCAGTGCGCAGCCAGCCAATGAATTCCTGGAAATTCTTGGCGACATCTGTCTCTGTTTCCCTGGCCACCGATCTGCTCCGAACGACGGTAGCCCTCTACCGAACAGCAGGCTGGCAACCTTAGCTACGAGAGGCGCCCGCGGACAATCTCACTGACCGCCTTGCCGTCGAAACGGCCGGCGACCTTTTCGGAGACCGGCTTCATGACATAGCCCATGTGCATCAGGGACAGTTCCACGCCGTCGGCCCTGAGCGACGCGATGACCTCGTCAACAATGGACTCGACTTCTTCGGAAGTCAGTGGTTTCGGAAGATAGGCCTCGATAACCTCGGCGTCCGCGATCTCCGTGGCGGCACGCTCGGACTCTCCGGCCTCCTCGTAAAGGCGGGCGACCTCGTGATACTCCGCGGCCTCTTTCTGCAACATGGCCGTGATCTGGGCGTCGTCCAGGTGGATCGGCGCCTGTCCGGCCTTCTCACGGGTGTCAATCTCGCTCAGGACGTTGCGCGTGGCGTTCAGGGCGACGCGGTTGCCATCCTTCATATGGCTGACGACGTCTGCGTGCAGCCGCTCTTTCAAGGTGGACATGGTGTGCTCCTCGATTCGATTTGCCGTGCTGGCCGGCTGCCAGCCCGGCAGGCGGTGACGGCGTCCCGGGCGGGGTCGTCGCATCGTAGGTGCATGGCAGAAGTCATAGCCATACTTGTACATTCATTATCTGCCCGGTGACGACGCCGGGTAACCCCCGCAATTAGACCCCTTCAAGCACCTGGCTCGTGGCCCATGCGAGGTACTTGGCGGCATTGGCTACGGCGTCTTCGGCGTCAGGCAGTCCGTTCTTGCGCTGCGCGACGTCGAGCAACTGTGCCGCGGCCACAACCCCATGGCCCGCGAGTTCCTCGGGCGTCACCAGAATCCTGCCGGCCACCACAATCACAGGGATGCCGTGGCCGTGGGCCGAATCGGCCAGGGCGATGGGCGCCTTGCCCGTCAGCGACTGCGAATCCATGGAGCCCTCGCCGGTGATCACCAAGTCTGCGCTACCGAGCTGTTCAGGAAGCCCCGTGAGCCCCGCCACGAGCGCGAAGCCTCCTTCCAGCGTCGCCTGCGTGAAGGCCAGGAACGACGCCGGGAACCCGCCCGCGGCGCCAGCCCCGGGAACGTTGACGTCCTGTCCGACTGCTTCCCGCAGCAGAGACGCCCAGTTGCGTAAGCCGGCGTCGAGCAGCTCCACGGCGTCCGCATCCGCGCCCTTCTGCGGACCGAAAACATGGGCCGCGCCGTCGTCGCCAAAGAGCGGGTTCTGGACGTCGACGGCGATCCGGAACCTCACTGCGGTCAGCCGCGGATCCAGCCCGGAGACGTCGAGGGCCACGACGTCGGCGAGCGAGCCTCCGCCCAGCGGAACCACATTCCCGGCCTCGTCCAAGGGCTTGAGCCCAAGCGCGCGCAAGGCGCCGCTGCCGCCGTCGGACATCGCGGAGCCGCCCAGGCCGAGCACAATCTCGGTGGCCCCGGCGTCGAGGGCCGCGGCGATGAGCTGCCCGCAACCGTAGCTGTGGGCGCGCAAGGCGTTCTCCGGCGTCGGCTCCATGTGCGCCAATCCGGATGCTTGCGCTGTTTCGATCACCGCGGTGGCTCCGCCGAAGGCATTTTGCCGGATCGCCCAGGCGGCGCCCACCGGCTTGAGAATCGGGCCCACGACGGCGTTGATCCGCTCTTCGTAGCCTGCCGCCACGGCCGCTTCGAGTGTTCCTTCGCCACCGTCGGCGATGGGGAACTGCGTCACCACGGCATCCGGATACACCCGCAATGCCCCCTCGGCCATGGCCGATGCCGCTTCGGCAGCGGTGAGGGAACCTTTGAACTTGTCCGGGGCAATCAGGATGCGCATCATCCCATCCTGCCAGCGGGGCTAAGATTTTCGCAGATTCGTGTATGGGATATGTCGAAAACAGCACACGCCGTTCGTATAGAGGGTGAGACGCAGGCAAGGTGCCGGCGCCACATCCCAAGGAGGAACAGTCATGTCACGCTATCTGCTCAGCATCTACCAGCCCGATGGCCCCACCCCGGAACCCGACGTCCTGAACAAGATCATGGCCGATCTTGACATCCTGAACCAGGAAATGCGCGACGCCGGCGCCTGGGTTTTCACGGGCGGCCTGCACTCCGCCAGCACCTCCACTGTGGTGCGGGTGAACGACCGTGAAGTACTCACCACGGACGGTCCGTTCGCCGAGGCCAAGGAACACGTGGGCGGCCTGTGGGTGATCGAAGCCCCGGACCTGGACGTTGCACTTGAATGGGGACGCAAAGCCGCCCAGGCCACCACGCTGCCCATCGAAGTCCGGCCCTTCGCGGGCTACCGGGATTAGTTTCCCCATGGTCCATATTTCGGAGATCGGACAAATATTCCGCGAAGAGTATGGACGCTCCGTGGCTGTCCTGGTCCGTGTTTTGGGCAGCATCGACGCCGCCGAGGACGCGGTCCAGGATGCCTTCACCGAGGCTGTGGCCCGCTGGCCCGAGTCCGGCCTGCCGCCAAGCCCGGCCGGCTGGATCATCACCACCGCCCGCAACCGCGCCATCGATCGGCTGCGCCGCGAGTCATCCGGCAGGGAGAAACTCGCCCACGTGGCGCTCCTGCACGGCGATGAAAGCGAAGGAATCGAGGTGGACACCGTGGAGGACAACCAGCTCCGGCTGATCTTTACGTGCTGCCATCCGGCCCTCAACCGGGCGGCGCAGGTAGCGCTGACGCTCAAACTCCTGGGCGGGCTCACCACGGCCGAAATTGCCCATGGGTTCCTGGTACACGAGCCAACCATGGCCCAGCGCCTCGTGCGGGCGAAGGGCAAGATCCGCGACGCCCACATCCCCTACCGTGTACCGACTGGGGCCGAGCTGCCGGAGCGTCTGAAATCGGTGCTGGCCGTGGTCTATCTGGTGTTCAATGAGGGCTACGCGGCAAGCTCGGGCGCGGAGCTTGTGCGGGAAGACCTCTGCCGCGAGGCCGTACGCCTGGGCAGGCTCATCGTGGAACTCATGCCCGATGAGCCCGAAGCCAAGGGGCTCCTAGCCCTCATGCTGCTGCTCGATTCCCGCCGTGCCGCCCGGACAAGTCCCGACGGTGGCCTGGTACTGCTCGCGGACCAGGACCGCGGCCTCTGGGACACCACACTGATTGCCGAAGGACAAGTGCTGGTGCGGCAATGCTTGAAGAGGAACCAGCCAGGACCGTACCAACTCCAAGCTGCCATCAACGCGGTGCACAGCGACGCCGCGCGCCCGGAGGACACCGACTGGCGTCAAATTCTCGCGCTGTACGGGCAACTCCTGGCCTTGGAGCCAACGCCCGTGGTTGCCTTGAACCGGGCGGTGGCCCTCGCGGAGGTTGAAGGACCCGCCGCGGGGCTTGCCGCCGTCGAACTCCTTGAACTGGGCAACTACTACTTGTTCCACGCCGTGCGGGCGGATCTGCTCCGGCGCCTCGGCCGCGATGACGAAGCTGTCATCGCCTACCGCGCCGCACAGGAGCGCACCGATAACGACGCCGAGCGAGACTTCCTGGAAGCGCGCGCCCGGGCGCTCACCACCACTGCCCCCGGCCCAGCAGTACCGACTTCAGACGATCAGCACGGTCGGTGACGATACCGTCCACGCCCATATCAAGCAACCTGGCCATCTCTGCGGGATCGTTGACGGTCCAGACGTGGACCTGCAGCCCAAGCCGGTGCGCCCTCCGCATGAAACCGGGCGTCACTACCGTCACGGGGCCGTAGCGAACCGGTACTTGGAGGGCGTCGACGTCGTGCAGGATTTTCCGCAGCAAGCGTTCCGGAAGAACCGGTCCCAGGAGAGTGAAGACGGCATTGCAGACGATGCCCGCCGAAGATGCCGTACGACGGCCGAGCAGGCGCAGGACAGCGCGACGCCGGCGATCGGAGAAGCTCGCAATCAACACGCGGTCATGGGCGTCGAGCCGCTCGATGACCCCGGCGAGGGCTTTGACGGTATGCCAATCCTTGACGTCGACGTTCAGCCGCGCCTCGGGGAATTCCGTCAGGACGTCTGCCAAGTGGGGAACCGCTTCGCGGCCGCCTATGCGTGCTTCGGCAACCTCAGCAGCGCTGAGGTTGGAGATCCGGCCATGGCGGTCCGTGACACGGTCCAGTGTGTCGTCATGGAAAAGGAGCACCACGCCATCGGCGGTAGTGCGCGCGTCGGTTTCCAAGTGCGTGAAGCCAAGCTCGAGCGCGGCCCTGAAAGCCGAGGCCGAGTTCTCGAGTCCGTCCGGCGAAAACCCGCGGTGCGCGAAGGCAAGCGGCGCGGTTTGTCCATCAGGACGGCTGAAGAAGGGCAAATTCAGGCTCACACGGGTAGCGTAACCCGCTGCGGAGCGGCCCATAGTCATGCAGCCGGATGATCCGGTCAGGATTCCTGCGGGACGATCTCCACGCCGTCGCCGCAGTGCACCAGCGTGCGGCCGCGGCCGCCGTCGAGGTTTACCCAAACCACGCTGTGGTCACTGGAAACGGCGTCCACCTGACCGGGGTTCTCGAACCCCGGCCCGAGCTTGACGCGCACGCGGTCCCCGCGGCGCAACTGCTTCCAATGTTCTGCCGGCTCTGCGCGGCGAACCGGGGCATCGGGCCACCCGGTTGTTTTTCTCTTTGCCATCTTGTCCCCATATTTGTTCGGTATCGAATGGCAAAAGACTATGGGGGCAAGTTGAACGGCAGTTGGACTGAAGCTGTGTAATGCGTGAGCGGGCCCAACTGACTCGCATTAGTTGTCGTTTAGAAGCCTCATAACGACATCTAATGCGAGTCAGTTGGGCCCGCCGGGCTGAAAAGGGGCCCTAGATGATGGCGGCGCGGAGTTGCTTCGCGGCAAGGGCGGGGTCGTCTGCGCCGTAGATGGAACCACCGACGACGGCGACATCCGCTCCGGCGCGCTGGACGGCTCCGATGGTGGACAGGTTTACGCCGCCCGCCACGGAGAACGGCACGCGGGCTTCCTCCCCAGCGCTCAGTAGGACATCCAGGTTGTAGCCCGGCTTAGCCTGCTCGTCGAGGCCGGCGTGGAACTCGATGAACTTGGCACCGAGGGCCCGGGCTTCCTTGGCACGGGTCACTTTGTCCGCCACTCCGATCAGGTCAACGACGATGCCCTTGTTGTGTGCCTTGGCCGCCTTGACTGCACCGGCGATGGTCGAGTCGTCTGCGCCACCGAGGACGGAGACGAGGTCCGCGCCGGCCTTGAATGCGATGTCGGCTTCGAGTTCGCCGGCGTCCATGGTCTTGAGGTCGGCGAACACGATCTTGTCCGGGTGGGCTTCCTTGATGGCGGTCACGGCGGACAGGCCTTCGCTTTTCACGAGGGGAGTGCCGAGTTCGATGATGTCCACGTATTCGGCCACCTTGCCCGCGATCTCGAGGGCAGCTTCGGTGGTGAGGACGTCGATGGCGACTTGCAGCTTCATGGAGGAATCTCTTTCCGTAGTTTGTTGTGATTTTGGTGCGGTGGAAATCAGGGGTTATTCGAGGTTGGCGTGGCGGAGCCAGAGTTCCTCGGCCGGGGTTTCGTCGTTGTCCCACAGTGTCTGGAAGACTGCCTCGGCAGCGAGGAAGAGCACCTGTTCGAACAGGCTGCCGGAGTACTGGCGGGACAGCGTGGATCCGTGGTCTGTCTTCTGCGCAGCGGGAATGATGACGACGACGTCGGCCAGTTCCGCGAGCGGGGACGTTGCGTTCGTGGTGTACACGGCGATCCTGGCGCCGGCTTTGGAGGCTGTCTCAGCGGCGCGCACGACGCCGGAGGTCGTCCCCGAGCCAGAGGCAAGCAGCAGGAGGTCGCTCGAGCGGATAGCCGGCGTCGTGGTGTCCCCCGCAATGTGCACGTCGAATCCGAGGTGCATCAACCGCATCGCAGCCATCCGCAGGACGAGGCCGCTGCGGCCGGCTCCTGCAACAAAAATCCGGCCGGTGGCCGAGTTCCCGGCGGTCTGGACTTCCGTGGCCAGGCGGGACAGTTGCCGCAGGTCCACTTCAGCGGCCGTTTCCGCTATCTCGCTACCCACGAGGGCCAGGCTCAGGTCGACGTCCAGAGTTAGGTCGACGTCCGATCCGGCGTGGACGGTCTCTGCGGTGGTGGTCATGCGTTACCTCCTGCTCATATGAATGCTCCGTTTGAATCAATCGTTCAGGATTGAACGGATAGGTGTAACGCTGAGCATGGGCAGTCATTCCTACCCGTTTGGGTAGTAGGCGGAAGGCGTAAGGCGCTAAAGTGGCGGGATGACTCCAAGCACGTGGACGCTCCTGGAAGCGGTTGCCGCACTAGCGAACGCCCCGTTGATGAGCATCGCCGAACGACTTCGGGAAGCGGCGCTGCCCTACGTGCGCAGTAGCGCGCTGGTCATTTTCACCGAGGACTGCACTGGCCGGCCCCAGAAGAAGGCCGGGGCGGAGGGCATCATCAGCCGCGTCTCCATTCCTGAACTGGACCAGTTGCGGTCCCGCGTTGCTGAAGGCGAGGCCTGGCAGGGAGACGCGACCATCGCCGGAGGGCAGCGGCCCGTCCTTGCACTGACGTCCGAGACCAATGCACTGCTGACCCTCACAGAGCCGGTCCTGCCCGAAGAACCGTTGGAACGTGAGTCCGCACTGCGGATGCTCGACTACCTATGGCAATTGACGGCGCGGCGCATCCAGGAGAAAGTGGCGGACGCGCCGCCGTCGTACCTCTTGGAATCCCGGGCGGCTTCCGCCGAGCGGCTCCGCGTCACGGCCGAACTCGTAGACAGGCATTCCACCACACTCGAGACGATGTTGGCGGCGCTACGATCGGGCTCCCTCGACGATGCTGCGGCCCGCAAGGCCGTCACGGACCTTGCCGCTACCTCACTCGTGAACCTACGGACGTTGAGCGACCGCACATCGGATCTCGTGGAAGAGCCTGTGGCCACCGCCTTTGAAAGGCTGCGGGAGGACCTACGGCCACTCATGCACTTCAGCGGGCTCGACATCCAGTTCATCGAACCACCGGTCAACGGCCGCGCCTTGCCCGGCGAAGTCGCGCATGCTGCCCGGGCGATCGTGCGGGGCCTGGTACTGGCCATCGTGGAGCAGCCCGCGGTGCGGCGTGTGCGGGTGCAATGGGACTGCGATGGCGTGAACCTGCTCATCAATGTGCGCGACGACGGCCTGGGCGAATTGACTGCGGATTCGCCCAACATTGCCCGGCTCAACAGCAGAGTGGCAGCGCTGGACGGCCGCATGAACATCGAGGTCATGGCCGGCTGGGGAGCGGACGTGCAGGTGGTCCTGCCGCTGGATCCGCCATCAGTTCCCGTGGGCGATATCGGCGGATGGGGCCTGGCCGAGCGCGAACTGGAAGTCCTGCAGTTACTGGCTGCAGGCCAGCGCAACAGGACCATCTCCGCCAAGCTGCACATCAGCGAAAACACAGTTAAATTCCATGTCAGGAATATCTTCAGGAAACTCGGCGTGGGTTCACGAACAGAGGCCATTGCCTTGGCGCACAGCCACGGACTGCGGGCTCAGGGCTAGCGGCGGGCGCACGTGGCGGCAGGGCGCACGTGCGCAGGGTTGCCTAGACCCGCAGCGAAGCGAGCTTTGCCTCGAGAATCTGGGCCACGCCGTCGTCGTCGAAATGCGGTGCTTGCTGGCCCGCGGCGTTGATGGCCTCGGGGTGGCCGCTGGCCATCGCGTAACCGTCGCCAGCCCAGCGCAGCATCTCGACGTCGTTGGGCATGTCACCGAAAGCCACCACCTCAGCGGCCTCGATGCCCCTGGACGCCGCATATGCGGCCAGTGTGACGGCCTTGTTGATACCGGGAGCGGACATCTCAAGAAGTGCGGTCCGCGGCGCTGAGTGGGTGGTCTCCACGAGATGCGCGACGGCGGGCTGGACCTTTGCCAGAAAATCATCCGGAGTTCCGCTGCGCGTCACGGCAAGGAACTTCACGACGGCGTCGTCCATAGTCAGCGTTTCGTCCAGCCATGCGGGTGTGAACTCGGCCAGGAGCTCGCTGGTCTCGTTCTCGATGAAACCCGGCTCAAGATGGAATCCTGTGAGGGTTTCGGCCGCGAACAATGCGTCGGGGCGGAGCTGCTTGATGATCCGGCGGGCCTCCAGCACGGACTCGATGCTCAAGGCATTGGCGGAAATCAGCTTGTCAGCCTCAAGATCCCACACCACGGCCCCGTTGGAACAGATCACGGTCCCGCTGTGGCCGATCTGTTCGCGGAGCGGGTAGAGCCAGCGCGGCGGCCGACCGGTCACGAACACCACCTCGATGCCCGCGTCACGACAAGCATGGAAAGCGCGTATGGTGCGGCTGCTGATCTTGCCGTCATGGCCAAGGATGGTTCCGTCAATGTCACTTGCTACGAGCCGCATTATGTCAGTCTACGTGGGGGCGCATCGGATTCGCCCCCGAGGCTAGCGCTGTTCGAAATGGCCCGTGATGATGGCCCGGCCCAGCGTGTGCGCTGCCAGCTTGCGGACAAGCGCACCTGTGGAGGCACCGGCGTCGATGCCCAACTCTTCGACGTCGACGGCGTGCACGGCCACGATGTACCGGTGCGGGCCGTGTCCGGGCGGAGGCGCGGCGCCCAGATAACCGGGGAATCCGGCGTCGTTCTTCAACTGGAAAGCGCCGGACGGCAGGTGAGAACCGCCCTGGGCGCCGGCACCGGCAGGCAAGGAGCGCACACCGGCCGGGACGTTGACCACGGCCCAGTGCCAGTAACCACCAGCCTTGGGAGCATCCGGGTCGAAGACGGTGACCGCGTAACCCTTGGTGCCCTCCGGGACGCCGCTCCAGCTCAGCTCCGGAGATTCATCCTTGCCCCCGGCCACACCGAAGCGCTTGCTGGTCTGTGGCGGTTTGAGTGCGTCGCCGTCCTTGAACGACTCGCTGGTGAGGTCGAAGGAGGGGACGCGGGGAAGGTCGGAGTAGCTCACGGCTGCACTTCAATGCTTGCCCCGGACTCCATGGCGTTCAGGGCGTTGATTTCGGCTCGCGTCGGCGGGTTCGCGCCTGGCCGGGAGACAGTCACCGCCGCGGCGCGCGCTGCATGGTTGAGGATTCCTTCGAGCACTTCGGCAGGCATGGCATGCAGCTCGTCCCGGTTTTGCGCCCCGGCCAGTCCGTGATCGACGATCCCTGAAAGGAGCGCGGCCATGAAGGAATCGCCGGCTCCCACCGTATCCGCCACGTCTACCTTGGGAGCGTCCACCTGGGCATCGCCAGCGGCCGTGACTCCCCAGGGGCCGTCCGCACCCCGCGTGACCACAACGACGGCCGGTCCCGCACTACCGCCCAGGCGCAGCCAGCGCCGTGCCGATTCCTGGACGTCGACGCCGGGATAGAGCCATTCAAGGTCCTCGTCGGAAGCCTTGACGACGTCCGAGAGCGACACGAAGCGCTCCACTTGGGCGCGGGCATAGTCCCGGTCTGTGATGATGCTGGGCCGGCAGTTGGGATCGAAGCTGATGGTCGCGTTCGGGTGGGCATGCTCGACGGCGGCAAGCACTTCCGCTGCACCGGGCTCCAACATGGTGGCAATGGAGCCGGTGTGCAGGAGGGATGTCCCCTGAAGCATGAAAGGCAGTCGCGCTGCGAAGCCGGGAAGCTCCCAGGTGAGGTCGAACGTGTAGCTGGCCGCGCCGTCGTCGTCGATCAAGGCGGTAGCCACACTGGTGGGATTCTCGTCCGGCGGCAGCGGCACCATGACGGAACTGGAGCGCAGGTGTGCTGCGATCGAGTCGCCGTAGGCATCCTTGCCGAACCGGCCGATGAACTGGACGGCGTGGTCCAGCCGGGCCAGCCCCACTGCAACATTGAGGGGACTGCCGCCCACGTGGGCGTCGACTCCCGAGGAGCTCTGAACCACATCAACCAGTGCTTCACCTATGACTGTCAGCATGGGACAACTCTGCCACGCAGATGTGGTGCGCGTCTCGCAATGCCAGTTGGTGACTTGTCAGCGAACCGTCACGCCAGCAGCCGCTGCACCAACTCCCGGCATTTCTTGTACGCAACCGCCCTGGGGTCGATCAGGTCGAAATGGTCCCCGGGTACCTTGAGGAGCTGCGCCGCGCCTCCGGAAGCAGTAGCGGCGGCAACATAGGCCTCGGACTGGCTGCACGGAACATCCTCGTCAGCAGAAGCGTGGACGGCAAAAACCGGAACACTGATGGGGAGTGACCTCATGGGATCCGCATAAATATGCCGCTTGGGGTATCTTATGGAGTCGCCACCCATCAGGTTGTCGACGGCGCCGTTGCTCAGGTTGAGCCGCTCGGCATCAGCCAGGTTCAGCAGCCCTGATTGGCTCACGACACCGGTCAGCCGCACTGCTGTGCCATTGTCGTGACGATGGAGCTGCCGATCGGCGTCGGGGGCGCCAATCTTGGAGAGCTTCTCCCGGCCAGCCGCCCAAACCGCAAGGTGGCCGCCCGCGGAGTGTCCCAGCGCCACCACTTTGTCCAGGTTGAGTCCATGCGTGCCGGCAATCTCGCCCAGGTGGTCGATTCCATCGAGGACGTCTTCGAACGTGTGCGGCCACCCGCCGCCGTTTCCTGCCCTGCGGTACTCAAGGTTCCAGGCGGCGATCCCATGCGCAGCGAGATCCCTGGCAATCGGCTCACCGAGTTCCGCGCCGTATTGCGAGCGCCAATAGCCACCGTGGATCACCACCACCACTCCGTCGTGCCGACTGCGGTGTGCCTCCAGCGAGTTGTCTGGTACGAACAGCTCTCCCCATTGACTGGAGTGGTCGCCGTAGTAGTACTTGTGCCGCTTCATCGTGTCCTCCTTTGTGCCGAGCCTATCGCGGAGGGACCACGCGGAGGGGGAGCCGAGGAAATATAGCACCCCTGCGGAGCCTTCCGCTGGCGGACGAGGCCGACCCATATCGTTAGCGCAGCCAGCTCCCGAAACTGTCGGCCCGTCCCCGTAAGCTGGAGGCATGGCTAGCAATTGGGACAGCTTGGAACCTGAGCTGCGCGAATCGGTACAGGCGAATGTGGAGCTCTATTCCCGTGTCCGGCCTGCCTTGAAGCTCGTCACCCGCGACGTCTTGTTGACCTTGCGGGACATGCTTAAGAACAGCGAGTCCGTGCCCCTTTTCGTCACGGGACGCACCAAGACGGTCGAATCCTTCCGGGAGAAGATTTCGCGCACCGAAGTACCGCTGGAGGGCGGCCCACGGGTGCTGAAATTCCCGGACCCGTTCCGGACCTTGAATGACATGGTGGGGCTGCGCGTCATCACCAAGCTTCCTGCCGAGAACGCGGCGGTGGCCAACCTCATCAAGCGCCAGCGCCAGCTTTTTGATTGCCGCGGCGACCTTGAAAAGGACATCGGCTCCATTGAGTCCGGCACCTATGGGTATTCGAGCCGGCACCTCATCCTGCGCACCATCCAGAACGAAACCGTGAAGGCGTACCAGCAGGTCTTCAATCCGGACATTCCGCCGAATGGCAGCTATTTCTTCGAATGCCAGATCCGCACAGTTTTTGCGCACGCCTGGAGCGAAATCGAACACGACATCCGCTTCAAGGCCGAGGATCCGCGCGCCTGGACGCCACATTTCGACCGCCAATTCACCGCAACCGCGGCAATGCTGGAAACCGTGGAGAGCGCCTTCGCCGACCTCCACGAGCGCTACGAGGAAGTCCGCGGCTACTGGGACCTGGAGGGCGAAGGTTCCATGCCCCTCACCCCCAACCGGGTGAGGGACGTCTGGCGGACGCTTCTTCCGCACGTTGACCGTAAAGTTGATGACGACTGGGGCTGGGCCGCGGAGCTTCTCGCTGCGCACGGATTAAACAAGACCGTGGAGCTAGCCGGACTCCTCAGCGCCAACCGGATCACCGAGGTCCGCAAAGCCTTGGACCATCGCTACTCCCCCGGACCGGACCGCCTCCTGGATGACCTCCTGCTGTGGCAGTACGGCACCGAACACATCGACCTCACCGCCGAGGCTCCCGACGTCGTCCCCCACCCCCGGCGGGACAGCCTCCAGCGGCGCCTCAAGCAGATTGAGCGGTACCGCCTGACCAATAGCTAAGGACCCATGACACCCGAGCAGCTCCAGTCCCTCCGTTCCACGCTGCGCTCCCCCCGCAGGCTCAAGACGGAAGCTTTGGCTGGTTTGGTGGTGGCCCTCGCCCTCATTCCAGAAGCCATCGCGTTCTCTGTGATTGCCGGCGTGGATCCGCGGATCGGGCTTTTCGCGTCCTTCACGATGGGAGTCACCACGGCGATCGTGGGCGGCCGGCCTGCCATGATCTCCGCGGCCACGGGCGCCGTCGCCCTCGTGATTGCGCCCGTCATGAGGGACCACGGGCTCAACTACTTGATTGCCACGGTCATCTTGGCGGGAATCTTCCAAATTGTCCTGGCGGTCTTGGGTGTCACGCGGCTCATGCGCTTCATTCCGCGTTCGGTGATGATCGGATTCGTGAACGCCTTGGCCATTCTGGTGTTCATGGCCCAATTGCCCGAGCTGATCGGCGTTCCCTGGATGGTCTACCCGATCGTGGCCGTCGGGCTGCTGATCGTCTTCGGCCTGCCCAGGATCACGACGGCGGTGCCCGCACCTTTGGTGGCGGTGGTGGCCCTCACGATTGTCACGGCGCTAGCTGGAATCAACGTCCCCACGGTGCACGACAAGGGTGAACTCCCCAACAGCCTTCCCGGTTTCTTCGTGCCGAATGTGCCTTTGACCTGGGAGACCTTCCAGACTATCGCCCCGTTCGCCTTGTCCATGGCGCTGGTGGGCCTGTTGGAATCCCTCATGACGGCCAAACTCGTGGACGACATCACGGATACCCGTTCCAACAAGACCCGGGTTTCGTGGGGCCAGGGCATAGCCAACATCGTCACCGGTTTCCTGGGTGGCCTGGGTGGCTGCGCCGTGATCGGGCAAACCATGATCAACGTCAAGGGTTCAGGTGCCCGCAGCCGGCTCTCGACCTTCCTTGCCGGCGCGTTCCTGCTGGTGCTTGTAGTGGTTCTTGGGGACGTGGTGGGCATGATCCCCATGGCCGCATTGGTGGCCGTGATGATCTTCGTTTCCCTCATCACCTTTGACTGGCATTCGATCCGGCCAACAACGCTCAAGCGCCTCCCGAAGTCCGAAACCGGCGTCATGCTGGTGACGGTGGCCGTGGTGGTGGCGACGCACAACCTGGCCATCGGAGTCGGTGCCGGCGTCGTCACGGCCATGGTGCTGTTTGCCCGCCGCGTAGCTCATTTCGCCACGGTGGAACGGAGCGAGCTTGAGCTCAACGGCCGGACCGTAGCGAGCTACACGGTGGACGGCGAGTTGTTCTTCGCTTCCTCCAACGACCTCTACACGCAGTTCGACTACGCGAAAGACTCCTCGGATGGAATCGACCATGTGGTCATCGACCTGCACGCATCGCACATCTGGGATGCTTCCACCGTTGCCGTGCTGGATTCCGTCACCGACAAATATCGCAGGCATGGCCGCGAGGTGGAGCTCATAGGCCTCAACGCGGCAAGCGTCCGGATGCGCGAACGGCTGGCAGGCAAGCTCAACGCAGGCTGACAGCTACGGAGAGCGGAACTTCCACGGCGCAGCCACAGTGGTTCCAACTCCGATGGTGCGGCCGGCGAGCCGGTCAAGGAGCAGCGTGATGGCTCCTTCGAGGGCTTCCGGTTCCGGGGTCCCGCCGGCGGTTCCCGGGGCCAGCACGTCGAAACCGGCAGGCTGCATGGTGTCCGAAATGACAACCTGGGCCACTCCGCGCCGCGCGAGCTCGCCCACTGTGAGGTCAAGAAGAGTGCCGGGCGGAAGGGCACCAATGATGGCGCCGTCGGCACCGCCGGAGAGCATGAACCGCCGCCACCCTTCGCCAATGAGGATCACCGGCTGGTAACCGTGCTCGGGCAAGATGCGTGCCGCAGACGTAGCCAAAGCACGGTCCCAGGGCCATTCGAGATCACCGATGGCAATCGCTACCAGATCGGTCTTGCCACGGCGCATTCCGCGGGCTGCCTGGTTGGGCACGTAACCCAGCTCCTTGGCAGCCGCCTGAACGCGTGCTTGCGTTGACTCGCTGATGCGGGTGGTGCCGCCGTGGCGTCCGGACAAGACATAGGACACGGTGGTGAGGGAAACGCCGGCGCTCTTTGCGACGTCCCGGATGGTCGGCTTCGCTCCAAGTCCCATGGCCTAGCGCTTTCCTTTCTTGCGGGAACCCTTGCCGCGGCCCTTGTCCGGGTTCGGGGCATAGCGCTGGGCAACGGCCGGCTTCTTGGCGCCGGTGCCGCGCCTGTCCGGCTTCGGTGCCTTCTTCGGTTTCTCCTGCTGCGCCGAAGGTTGCCGCGAGCTCTGGGCCGTGCGGCCGCGGACGATGCCGATGAATTCCTCAATGACCTCGTTCGTGGAATCGCTCGGCCACGCCAGGGCGATCTGCGTCCCTTCCGCCCCGGTCAGGCGACGCGCCACCGTGTCCTTGACGTTGAAATGCCTGGCCACGGACATCGGAAGGATCACGAGCCCGGCACCGGAAGCCACCACCTGCATGGCCATCTCCGCCCCGCCCAACCCGGCGACATCCAGGAAGTTCTCCTCCGCGAGATCCTCCAGTGCCACCTCTTCAAACACGGAGATTTCGTGTCCTTTCGGGGCCACCACCACGGCTTGCTCTTCGTAGAGGGGAATGACGTGGAGCCCGTCGCGGTCCACCGGCAAGCGCACAAAGCTGAGGTCCGCGGACCCGTCGCGCAACACCGCAAGCTGCGCGCCGTCGTCGGACATGAACGAGTGCAGCGGAACACCGGGCATGCGCTCTTCCCAGCGCCGGATCCATTTCCCGGGCGTCACGCCGGCAACGTAAGCGAAGCGCAGCTCCCGGGGACCGCTGGTTTCGGCATCGGAGGCGTCGGAGGCGTCGGGGGCTCCGGAGGCGGACAGGGATTCTTGATCGGCAGGCACCAGTTCACAGTACCGCGCACTATCTGCCCAACGCAGCGCCCGCCCCAGCTATGCCCCGTACACCTGGACTGCCGTGGCTTTGACCACAAAGTAGACGCGCGATCCCGGTTCGAGTCCCAGCTCCGCGGACGCAGCCGGCGTGATGTCCGCTGCGAGGTCGCCGGCCCGGACACGGATCTGGTCCCCGTGCGGTTCAAGATCCGTGATGGCAACCGGGAAAGAGTTTCGCGGGCTGCCGTGCGCGGCGTCCAAGAATACTGAAACGGCCGACGGCGGGAAGGCGGCGACGCCGGGCTGGCCCGGTTCCGCTTCGTCCTCGAGATGTCCTGCAACATGCAGGCCGCCGCCCGCAAGGCTGGTGACGTCCGCAACGCTGACGCCGCCCGCGACGGCGGACGTCCTGAGTCCGTCCTCCGTGACCGTGCCCGCGAGGAGGTTCACCCCGGCCAGTCCCGCGGCGAATTGGCTTCGGGGCCGCCGGAATACGTCCCGGGTGGCGCCTTCCTCCACAATCCCGCCCTTTTCCATGACGATCACGCGGTCCGCGAGCATGAGGGCATCCAGGACGTCGTGGGTGATGATGAGGGCGCGACGCCCCGACAGGACGCGTTTGAGGAGCCGGCGCAAATGCGGAGCGGCGTGGATGTCCAAGGCGGACATCGGCTCGTCAAGGAGCAGCAACTCGGGGCTCGCTGCAAGTGCCCGGGCCACGGCAACGCGCTGGGCCTGCCCGCCGGACAACTGGCCGGGCTTCCGTTCGGCCAAGTGCGTGACATCGACTTCGGCAAGCCAGTGCCGCGCCCTTTCGCGTGACTGCGCCCGGGAGGCACCTGCGCTGCGCGGACCGAAAGCCACGTTGTCCAGGACGCTAAGGTGCGGGAAAAGCAACGGTTCCTGGGCCAACAGTGCTGTGCCCCGAAGGTGCGGCGGGGTCCACACCCGGCTGCCGCCGTCGAGGTCGAACAGGACCCGCTCACCTAGCCGGGCGGAGCCGGCGTCAGGCCGCAAGAGACCCGCCGCGACGGACAGCAGTGTCGATTTTCCCGCGCCGTTGGGCCCCAGGATCGCGACGGTTTCCGCCGGTCCAACGCTCAATGAGACGTCCAAGTTGCGGGCGCGGACGGTGGCGTCGATATGGAAACTCACGCGGCCGCCTCCGCGGGAACATCCGCGCGATGCGGACGCCGGTAGGACAGCCCGACCACGATCACCGCCACCGCGACGAGAACCAGCGAAAGAGCGACGGCGGCATCCGCGTCGGTCTCGCGCTGCAGGTAGATTTCCAGCGGCAGGGTCCGTGTGACACCCTGCAAGCTTCCCGCGAACGTGAGGGTGGCCCCGAATTCCCCCAGGCTGCGGGCAAAGGACAACACCGCTCCGGAAGCGAGTCCAGGGAGGACCATGGGAACGGTTACGCGCCGCAGGATGGTGGTGGGGCGGGCGCCGAGCGTCGCGGCAACGGCTTCGTAGCGGTTGCCGGCCGTCCGTAGGGCGCCTTCGAGGCTGACTACCAGGAACGGCAGGGCGACAAACGTCTGGGCCAGGACCACCGCCGTCGTCGAAAAGGCGATCTGGATCCCCACGAGCTCAAGGTTCTTGCCCAGTAGCCCCTGCCGCCCAAAGGTGTAGAGCAGGGCAATGCCGCCCACCACCGGCGGCAACACCAAGGGCAGGAGGACGAAGGCGCGGAGGAGCCGTTGGCCGCGGAAGGGCAGCCGGGCGAGGATCAGAGCCAAGGGGATGCCGAAGACGAGGCAGAGGGCGGTGCTCGCCGCGGAGGTACGGAGGCTAAGGCCCAGCGCAGTCAGCGAGGACTCGGAGGTGATCAGAGGGATGAACCGGGACCAATCGACCTTTGCGACCATGGCTGCCAGTGGCAGCAGGACGAACAATCCACCCACTGCCGCCAAGCCGTAGACCCACCGTGGAACCCCGCTGTAGTTCATCAACGCCTACGGTACGCCAAAGCCTGCGTCTCCCAGGACTTTCTTGCCCTCGTTGCCGGTGACCAGGCTGATGAACGCGGCGGCCAGGTCCTTGTGCGTGCTGGTGCCCACTGTCGCGATCGGGTAGGTGTTGACGGCGTTGCTGGCCTCGGGGAACGGGACGCCCTTGACCTTGTCACCGGCACTCTTGACGTCGGTGACGTAGACCAGGCCGGCATCGGCCTCGCCCGAGGTCACTTTGCCCAGGACATCGGTCACGGAGGACTCTTCGCTCACGGGCTTGATGGTGGTGCCGGTGGCCTTTTCCACGCTCTGGGCGGCAGCCCCGCACGGTACCTGGCTCGCGCAGACAACTACCTTCACGCCGGGCTTCGCGAGGTCCGCGAAGGAAGAGATCGACGCCGGATTGGCGGGCGGGACGGCGATGGTCAGGACGTTCGTGGCAAAGTTCGTTGCCTTTCCGTCCACGAGGGAAGCGTCGGAGAGCTTGCCCATGTTCTTGGTGTCCGCGGAAGCGAACACATCTGCAGGGGCTCCCTGGGTGATCTGCGTGACCAGGTCCGAGGACCCCGCGAAGCTCAGGACCACTTTGGTGCCGGGGTTCTTGGCTTCGAACTCGGAGGCCAGCTTGGTGAATGTTGCTTTGAGCGAAGCGGCGGCATAAACGGTGACGGTGCCGGAGAGCCGGGGCGAGCTGCTGTTTGGCGAACCGGCGCTTCCAGCGCTGCTGCTTGTGGCTCCGGGCGAACCGGCTCCGGGGGTGCCGGCACAGCCAGCGAGACCGGCGAGCAAGCTCCCCGCTGCCAACAAAACCCCAACGTTCCTGCGGGCGACTCTCACGTGATGCTCTTCCCCTGCGCTGTTTCGACAATGACAGTGGTGGCCTTGACGACGGCCGTGGCAACGGATCCCAACTCGAGGCCCAGTTCCCGGACGGCTTCGCTGCTCATCAGGGAAACCACGCGGAAGGGTCCGCATTGCATCTCTACTTGGGCCATCACCTTGTCCGTGGTGATGCCGGTGACCAGGCCTACGAAGCGGTTGCGCGCGGAACGGCCCACCTTGCTGGGGTCCTCGGGCAGCGCCGCCTGTTCACGGGCCAGGTGGGCAAGCTCGAGCCCATCCACCACCAGGCGGCCGAATCGTCCTTCGTTCCCGTGAGGGCTCCGTGATCAATCCAACGGCGGACGGTATCGTCACTCACGCCAAGGAAACGGGCGGCCTCGGAGACTCGTATATGCGGCATGAATTCATCCTAGAACCTCATATGCGCTTTCATTAAGAACTATTGACCGCAAAACCGTATGTGACCTGCTATCTGCCGATACCTCCGCCGCCGAGCACGAGGAGCAACGTCCGGGTGATCCCGTCAGCCGCTGTGCCACTTCCCTGCGGCGGCAGATACCCTTGAACCATGACCTCTGCAAACTCCCAGTCCATGAAGCCGGCCACCGTTGCCAAGAAACTTGGCATCTACCTGCCCGCAACACCCCAGGAGTTCCAGGATTCGGAAATCACCCGCGCCGATTTCGCCGAGCTCCAGGCCAACGCACCGGAGTGGCTCGCCGAGCTCCGCCGGACAGGTCCGCACCCGCGTCCCGTGGTTGCCCAGAAGCTGAACATCTCCATCAGCGGCCTCGCGCGCGGCGGCATCACCGAACCCCTGACGACGGCGGAAATCACCGAACTGCTGGCAGCCCCGCCGCAGTGGCTCGTCGTCGAACGCGCCACCCACGCAGCCGTCCGCTCCGAGGCAAAGCGCATCAAGGAAGAAGCTGCCAAGAAGGAAGCCACCAAGGAAGCGAAGACGAACGCATCGGCCAAGCGGGATGCGCCCAAGGCATCCAAGCGGGACCACGCCTAAGCTCCATCTGGCCCTCAACAGGAAGGCAGATCAGCCCAGCCAGGGCGATCTGCCTTCCTGCGTTTGCGCCCCGATCAGGCCGCCCTCGCCTCCAACGCTTCCTCGGCGCATACTGAATTTGAAGCGGTGCGCATTCGCTTGGAGGTGGTCCGATTGCCCGCCACAACTGGAGTCCAGCTGACGGTCTGGGAGATCGGGCTGTGGGCAATTTTGCTCATGTGTGCTGTTGCCTTCACGGTCAATGCCGTCCGGAAAGGGGTCATCCACGGAACCCCCGACGGCGGCCACCTCGCCCTGCAGGGGCCCCTCGGCCACCGCGATCGGGACCTTGTCAAAGAGCCCGATGCCGTCTTCTGGAACGTCTTTGCCGGACTCGTGGTAGTTGTCCCGGCGGTTCTCATCCCCGCGTTGGCCTCGCCCGCCGTCGGGCTCTTGATGCTCATCCTGGGCGTAGGCGCCGCGCTTGCGGCCTTCTCCGTCGGCCGGAAACTGGAGCAGAAGCGCCAAAGCAGGCCGGAAAACCGGCCAGGGTTTGCCGAAGCCGCTGCCCGTCACGACGCCCTCTTGGCTCGCTGGCAAAGGTATGAACTGGATCCCGCCAAGGGTATCGACTTCCCCGGCATGAGCGACGTCAACGTTCCCCAAACCGCCGCCCTGGTCCGCGCGCTCCAAGAAGCCCAGCGCTGCCGCATCGCCGCCGGGACGGACTACGCCCGCGCCGTCGAGCAGTTGGACGTTGCGATGGCCGAAGCCGAAGCAGCCGCGGGCGTTTCTGCGCCGTAACTAGCTGATGACGCTCGCCTCGCGGGAGGCGCGCAGCAGTTGCTGCACTCGCCCGATGTCCGGAACGTCCTCCAGCCCGGTGACCAGATTGACGAGTTCGACGGCGTCATCGGCCGCAAGGCGCGTACCGGCCAGGGACAGGAACTTCCCGATGGTTTCCTCATCGCTGAGCCTGTTGGTGGAGGCTCCGCGCGCCCGAACAGCCTGTAGCGAGTAGTCGCCGTCGGCCGTGCTGACGGTGAGGTGTGGTTCGGCGGATCCGCCCTGCTGGCCCGGATCCAGTTCCAGCGAAATTCGCCCCATCAGCGCGCTGACGCGGGGATCTGTCCTGCCTTGTTCGGTGATGTCGTCCAGCCCGACGCCGCCGCGGAGCAAAGCCGTAGCCAAGGCAAAGTGCATGCTGAGCTGGGCCGATACCAGGGAGGAAACATCCGCGTTGCCGCACATGTCCATGATCAGGGAGCTGGTCCGGACCGTGACGCCGCGAATGTCCTCCGGAATGAAGCCGTGGTTCCGCTGGAGTTCCAACGCGGCGTCAACGGCGGAATGCGTGCTGCGGCAGCTGGCGTATGGCTTGATGGAAGCCTTTTCGATCTGCCACTCTTCGCCCAGGGTGGCATGGATCGCCGACTCGTCCGTGGAGACGCCTGAGCTCCCGCCGTAGATCTTCAGGAAGCTGCCCCAGGGCGCGGAGAAGAGGTCGGTGGGACCGGTGAAGCCGCCGCGAGCCAGCAAGGCGCTGTTAAGTCCGGCCTCCGCGGCCCGGCCCACGTGCATGCGCTTGGACATTGCACCATCTCCGATGAACGCCCACGTTCCGCCTGTGAAGGAACCGGCCAGTCCGATTGCCGATGCCATCTGCCCGGCGTCGAGTCCGAAGATGATGCCAGCGGCGGCGGCAGCGCCGAAAGTCCCGCAAACGCCGGTGGAGTGCCATCCGAGGTTGTTGACGGCGTCGTACCCTCCCAAGGCGTCCTGCACCCGGCGGGCGAGCTCGTACCCGGCCACCACCGCGTGCATCAGTTGCGCGCCTGACACTGGTTCGTCCCGCATGGCGGCCGCGGCGAGGGCAGCAGGGAGGACAACGGCCCCGGAATGATCGCAGCCGCCGGAATCGTCCAGTTCAAAGGCGTGGCTCGCGACGCCGTTGATGAAGGCGGCTGCGAGGGGCGGTGCCACGGCGGGAGTTCCCCACAGGGGCACGGCCTTTGGTCCCTCGACGTGTCCCACCTCGTTACCGGCCAAGCCGTACCCGGCCAGGAGCGCCGAACGACTGATGGCGACTTCCCGTGAAGCGGCCCCCGCGATCCCAGCGCCTAGCGTATCCAGGATGTGGATCCTCGTCCGGTGGCGCACGCTGACCGGGATGTCCTGAAAGCTGAGCGAGGTGATGAAGTCTGAAAAGATCTCGGATGCGCTCCGGGAATGGTTCATTTGCCTTTGCCTGACGTGGTGATGGTGTGGAAGATTTCCGCGGGATGGCCAGCTGCATTCGGTTCACCGTTTTCGCGCCACCACGCCGAGACCTCGCCGCCCGTGGCAACCCAGACGTCGTCGTGGCGGTTCACACGGTCCATGAATTCGCGCAGCATGCCGATTCGGCCCGGTGTTGCGATGATCTCCGGGTGGACGGTGAGCACGAAGCAAAGACCCTCGGCACGGTGGGCCTCGAATTCGATGATCCAATTCCGCAGGACCTCACGGGTGGAGGCGATGCGGGGGCTGCCCTTGGGAATGGGCGGGTCCAGATTGAAGACGAAGTAGGGGAAATCGTCCAGTTCGTGGTGCCTGGGGATCTCCACCAGCCGGTGCGCCTCCCCCGCGTGGAAGTGCGGAATGTCGTCCCCGTGCCACGAGGACGACCAGTTGAACCCATGATCCGCCAGCGCCGCGGGCAGGCCGCGGGCATACGATCCCCGACCAACCCGGAAACCCTGCGGCCGGAAGCCGAGGTGGTCACGGAAAACATCCTGTGCCTTGAGGATCGATTCCAGCTGTGTGGTGAGGTCCAGGCTGCCGAAATCCTCCAGGGCCCAGCCCATGTTGGCGAGTTCGTGGCCGGCCGCGGCCACCGCCTCGAGTTGCCTCGGATAGACCTCCAGATTGCGTCCGGGGACGAACCAGCTGGCTCGCGTGCCGCTGCGCTCGAGCTCCGCGAGCAAGCGGTCGACGCCGCGCGTGGCGCCATATTGCCCCACGGAAAGGCTTTTGGCGCGGTCGACGGCGTCCGGGGCCGCCGAGAGGATGGACAGTTCGGCTTCGAACGCCACGGTGAGGACGAAGGCGCTCTTCTTGCCTTCCGGCCAGCGGGCGCGCGTCGGGGACTGTTGTTCGGGCGTCGCGCCGGGGACGGGACCCCGGACCGTCGTCGGGGACTGTTGTTCCGGCGTCGTCATGATGCCTTCTCCCGCAGATCGGGCTCCTGCCGCGATTGCCACCAGCGGCTCACGTCCCGGCACCTGGCAAACCACACGTCGTCCTGGGCGCCCATGTGTTCCATCCAGCGGTCCAGCAGCACGGCGCGGCCCGGCCGGCCCACCACCTTGGGGTGGAAGATCGTCGAGAGGCACAGACCTTCGGAATGGTAGCCGTCGAATTCACGCATCCAGTTGTCCAAAGTCAGTTCGTAGCTCGCTATTCGGTCGCCGCCCGAGGGCCAGTCCGGATTGGTGGTGAACGCCAGTGACGAGTAGTCGTCCATTTCGGAGCGGGCCGGAATCTCCACGAGTCGTCCGCCGGGATGGAAGTACGGCCGGTCGTCGCCGCGCATGGAACTGGAGTATTCGAAGCCGAGTTCATCCAAGAGTGCCGGCGTTTCGGGCCGCCAGTCCCCTGACGGAGTCCGGAAACCGACGGCCGTGGTCCCCAGGACGTTGTGGAAGATCCGCTGGCTGGTTTCGATGACCTCGCGTTGCTGCTCCACGCTGAGGTCCCAGTATTTCTCGTGCCGGTAGCCATGGTGCGCCACCTCGTGCCCCTGCTCCACAATCCGGCGGCATTGTTCCGGCCAGGTTTCCACCACCCACGCAGGGGTGAAGAAGGTTGCCGGGAAGGAGTGCCGCTCAAGGAGCCTAAGGATGCGATCCAGGGCGCGCCAAGGGCCGTAAGCGCCTTGGGTGAAATACTCGGGACGGTCCCAAATGGTGCCCGTGAGCATGGCGTCCCCTGTGGGACCGTCCAGGTCGAAAGCGAGGGCGACGGCGGCCCGCTTGCTTGCGGGCCACACCGCCGCTCCCGCTTCGTTGTGCAACGGGATCAAGACTTGACGCCGTTGACTTCCGGGGTCATCGAGCCGTAGCCGAGGCCCCACTTGTCCAGGATCTTCTGGTAGTCGCCGTTGGCCTTGACCTTGTTGAGGGCGTCCTGAATGGCGTTGACCAGTTGGGTGTTGCCCTTCTTGGCCAGGATTCCGAACGGCTTGGCCGGAAGCGAATCAAGCACGGCCTTGTACTTCCCAGGCTCGGTCTTGTCGAAATACGCGAGGTTCTCGGCGCCCTGGACGGCCAGGTCCACGCGTCCCTGATCGATCTGCAAGCGCGCGGCTGCCCCGGAGTCCGTGGGAAGGATGCTGATCTCCGGCAGGCCCTTGTCCGTGCAGAGGGTCTTGCTCAAGGCCTTCACCTGCTCGAAGTAATCGGTCTTTCCGCTCACAGCCAGTTTCTTGCCGCAAGCGTCCTGCTGCTTGGTGAACTCGCCCGCCCGGCTTCCCGACGTATACAAGCGGCCCTGGGACTTGAAGTAGTCCACGAAGTCCGCGGTCTTCTGGCGCTCCAAGGTGTCCGAAATACCGGACATGACCACATCGACGCGGCCGGTCTGGGCCGAGTTGATCAGCTGGTCGAACGGCGATTCCACCACCTCGACCTTCACGCCGAGGGCTTCGCCAAGCTTCTGCTGGAGCTCGATGTCGAGGCCTGCCAGGTTCTTGGCATTGTCCCGGAATTCCATTGGGGGGAAATCGGGAGAGAGCCCGATGCGCAGCTTGCCAGCATCCTTGATTTCCTGCGGAAGACCGGCAGGAGCGGATGCGGAAGGGGCGGCAGCCGGTCCGCCCACGCAGGCGGTCAGGCCGAGGGTTGCGGCGGCGGCCACCGCGGCGAGGCGGGCAGCAGTCTTGAGGTGCTTCATGTTGGCTCCGTTTGTTGTGAGGGGAGGTGCGGATGCGATGGGGGTAAAGCGGCTAGAGGACGCGCGACAGGAATGCCTGCGTGCGTTCGTGCTGGGGGTTTCCGATGACTTCCGACGGCGGGCCCATCTCGACGATCTGTCCGTTGTGCATGAAGGCCACACGGTCAGCGACTTCCTTGGCGAAGCCGATTTCGTGGGTCACCACGATCATGGTGAGGCCCGAGAGAGCGAGGTCCTTCATGACGTCGAGGACCTCGCCCACGAGCTCAGGGTCCAGGGCCGACGTCGGCTCATCGAAAAGGATCAGTTCGGGTCTCATGGCCAGCGCCCGGGCGATTGCCACCCGCTGCTGCTGGCCTCCGGAGAGCTGGCGGGGGTAGGAGTCCTCGCGGCCTGCGAGCCCGACCCGCGCAAGCAATTCCGAAGCGAATTTGCGGGCTTCGGCCGGCTTCTCCTTCTTGACCAGGACCGGGCCCTCGATGATGTTTTCCAGGACGGTCATGTGGGGAAACAGGTTGAACCTCTGAAACACCATGCCGATGGACTGCCTCTGCCGGGCAGCCTGCTTGTCCGAAAGCTCGAACAGGCGGTTCCCCTCCTGCCGGTAACCCACCACGCTTTCGCCAACCCAGATTCGGCCATTGGAAAGCGTCTCGAGGTGGTTGATGCAGCGCAGGAAGGTGCTCTTGCCGGATCCCGAGGCGCCCAGAAGGCAGACCACTTCGCCGGACCTGACCTCAAGGTTGATCCCTTTCAGGACCTCATTGAGGCCGAAGCTCTTGTGGACGTTTTCGGCCCGGACAAGGACGTCGCTCATCGGATGGCCTTTCTGTTGGTGCCGAAGAATTTCTTCAGGTGCTGGAGCGGTGTCAGTGGAAGCTGCCTGCTGGAAGAACCCTTGGCGAAGAAGCGCTCCAGGTAGAACTGCCCGATGCTCAAGAGCGATACCGCTCCCAGGTACCAGACGGCGCAGACGATCAGCAGCTCCATGATTCGGTTGTTCACGTAGTAGATGTGCTGGGCCTCGGAGAGGATTTCACTGACGCCGATGGCCGATGCGAGCGAGGTGGTCTTGAGCATGCCGATCACCTCGTTGCCAACGGGCGGGATGATGACCCGCATGGCCTGTGGAAGAACGATCTTCCGCATCGCCTGCAGCCGGGTCATGCCGACTGCCTGGGCGGCCTCGGTCTGCCCCTCGTCGACGGACAGGATGCCGCCCCGCACTACCTCGGAGGTGTAGGCGCCCTGGTTGAGGCCGAGGCCGATCGAGGCCGCCACGAACGGGGTCAGGAGGTCGATCATCCTGCCCTGGAACACCCCCGGGATCCCGATGTACGGGAAGATCAGGGCCAAGTTGAACCACATGAGCAGTTGCAGGTAGACCGGAGTTCCACGGAAGACCCAGATGTACAGCCAGGCCACCCCCGACACCACCGGATTCTTGGACAGCCGCATGACCGCCGTAACGACGCCCAGGACGAGTCCGATGACCATGGCGATCACCGTGAGGACAATCGCCACCCCGATGCCCTGGATCAACACCGGGACTGCCAGGTATTCCTGGACAGTCCCCCAGTCGATCTGTGCGCGGGAAAAGGAGATTCCCAGCCAGGCCAACAGGAGCACCACCAAGGCCGCCCCGGCCCAGCGGCCTATGTGGCGGCGCGGGACAATTTTCAGCTCCGGCACGTCGCTGGCGACGTGCGGCTCGATTTGAGTATTCATAGCTGTTCCTGGCTGTTCCTAGGTTGGGGATCGATGTGCGGCAGAGAGTGTGGTCATGGCACGGACCACCTTCCTAGCCATGGTCTTCCGGGGCGACCCGCAGGCCTTGATAGTCGCCGGTCCAGCTCCTCACCTGGTCAAGGTTTGCCCGTAGGCGGGTGAGCTGTTCCGCAACGCGATGCGGTGCGGTTCCGCCAAACCCGGAGTGTGCCTCAAGGGCGGCTTCGATGGTGAGGACCGATTTCACCTCGGGAGTGAGGCGCGGATCCACGGATGCGAGCTGTTCTGTACTGAGATCCCCGTAGTCCAGTCCGTTCGTTTCGCAGAAGCGGACCAAGGCTCCCGAAATCTCATGCGCTTCGCTGAACGGGATGTCCTGCTTGGCGAGCCAATCGGCGACTTCCGTGGCGAGGGTGAACCCCGCCGTCGCCTGCTTTGTAGTCACCTCGACGTTGACTGTGAAGGTGCGCACGAGCCCGCTGAGGGCCGGAAGCGCCACCTCCAGGGTGTCCACCGCGTCGAAGACCGCGTTCTTGTCTTCCGCGAGGTCCCGGTTGTATGCCAGGGGAAGCGACTTGACGCTGGCCATGAGGCCCATGAGGTCGCCAAGGACCCGGCCCGACTTTCCCGGGCGATTTCGGCGATGTCCGGGTTCTTCTTCTGCGGCATGATCGAGCTGCCGGTGCAGTAGGCGTCATCCATGCGGATCCAGCCGAATTGCTGCGATGCCCAGGAGATGATTTCTTCGCACAGCCGGGAGATGTCGATCAAGGTCAGCGAGCAGACGAACAGGAATTCGATTGCCGCGTCCCTGCTTCCAACGGCGTCGATCGAGTTCTCGGCGCTCGTTTCGTACCCTTGCTCCCGGGCGGCAAGCTCGGGGTGGAGTGCGAAAGTGGAACCGGCAAGAGCTGCTGCGCCGAGCGGAGAGACAGCTGAGCGGCGGTCCCAATCCTGGAAGCGGTGCAAATCCCGCAGCAGCGGCTGGGCGTGGGCCAGAAGCTGGTGGGCGAAGACCACCGGCTGGGCCGACTGGAGGTGGGTGAATCCCGGCACCGGGGTGCGAAGGTGCTGCTCGGCCTGTCCAGCCAGTGCCTCGGCCAGCTCCAACACGAGGGCGCTGACCCCGCGGACCTTGTCCCGCATGTAGAGGCGGAGATCGTTGGCTGCTTGGTCGTTGCGGGACCGGCCTGCCCGGATCTTGCCACCAACGGGTCCCATGCGCTCGATCAGAAGGCGCTCCAAGAAGGTGTGGACATCTTCGTCCCCCTGCTGCGGAACTGCCTTTCCCTGCACAACATCATCCGCCAACTCGTCGAGCGTGGAGAGGAAGCCGGGCAGCTCGTCGTCGTCGATGAGTCCCACGCGGTTCAACTCCCGGACGTGGGCCCGGGAACCATGGAGGTCATAAGGGGCCAAGGCAAAGTAGCGGGGGTCCGAGCGGGAAAAGCGGGACAGCTCCGGACTTGACGTGCCGGCGAACCTGCCGCCCCACAGCTTGGTCTGTCCTGTCATGAGTGAAACTCCTAGATCTATCGGCGTCTTACCAGTGGTGGGTTGCATCTGGTGAGCTACGTCACCTTGGGTGCAAC
Source organism: Arthrobacter sp. MMS24-S77 (assembly GCF_054888235.1). Lineage (NCBI taxonomy): Bacteria > Bacillati > Actinomycetota > Actinomycetes > Micrococcales > Micrococcaceae > Arthrobacter > Arthrobacter sp. MMS24-S77. The sequence continues at coordinate 4,748,693 of NZ_JBTZRN010000001.1, read as the reverse complement.
TAAAGTATTTCCTTAGTAAACCAGTGAGGTCAATGAAATTTGAGATATTTCTGTGATTGAAACATGCAATTTACAGAAAATGTTCATGTTTGAAACATGCGCCATCACCATCTGAGACACCGGTATCAGTCTCTTTGGAGAGACCGGTGTCTCTTCTGACGAACCGTACAGGACACCGGTATCTTCATCAATAGTTTTTTGATTTGCTACATCGACGTCGGCGCGTTGAGGCAGGATCCAAGGCAAGCGCGGCGCCAGGCAGGCGAGGTGTGAAGGCGCGCTCAACGATCGCGAGCGGCCGGCCGGGGCGTGGCTAACCGCCACTGTCGGTGTGCGGAGATTACGGAGTAGCGAGGCTGAGGTGTCCCACTGATTCGCGTTCCACGAACTCAGTGGGAAGGAGGTGATCCGTTGATTCAGGCCCCCCACCGGCAATCCTGGCGAGCAGGATCTCCGCGGCACGAACGCCCAATTCATAGGACGGGACGTGCACCGCGGAGACAGGGGGCGCACTGACGGTCATCCAGTCGGTGTCATCCAGGCAAACCAAGGACACGTCATCCGGAACCCGCAACCCGAGCGCCTTGATGGCTTGAAAGGCAGGGAGGGCCAGTCGGCTGTAGGACATAATCAGGGCACTGGGGCGGTCCGGAGAGCGCAGCAGCTCGGTTACGGCGGCATGTGTAAGCTCAGGGCTCATGACTCCTGAAATGAACCGGTACTCAAGGCCGGTCTCGGCGGACTCATCCTTGATGGCGCGCACGCGGTCCGCGATGGTCGAAATGGGCAACGGGTGCCCCGCTTCCAGTTCCGCCGGCGTCTTGGTGGTCGCCGAGACGAAAGCAATCCTTCTGTGACCATGTTCCGCCAGGTGAGCCAGGACCTTGCGGGCGTCGGCGTATGAATCCGTCCCCACCCGGTCCGCAACGACGTCGTCCGGTCTGCGGTCGAACAGGACCAGGGGCCTTTCCATCCGGACGACGTCAAGCAAATGTGCTGAGTCGCTCCGCGTCGCCGAAGCAACTACCAATCCGTCCACCCTCTTGTCGAGGAAAACCTGAACCGCAGCCCTTTCCGCCTCGACGTTCTCGTCCGTGTTGGCAAGGATGACGTCGAACCCGGCTTCTTTGGCTTTGTCCGCGATACCCCGGACTGCCCGGGCAAAATACGGATTCTCGATGTCGCTGACAACCACGCCGATAGTGTGGGACCGCCCCGAGCTAACGCTGCGGGCAAGGGCATTTCCGCGGTATCCCAGGGTTTCCGCAGCAGCCGCCACCATCGCGACAAGCTCACTGCTGACGGATCCATACCCGCCCAAGGCCCGCGCCGCCGTCGAACGTGAAACGCCGGCGAGGCGCGCAACATCCATGAGGCTTGCAGTCCGATGCGACAGGGAATCCATGAATAGAATCTACATCAGAATTAGCCTCATTCAGGCAAACATTGCCGGTCAAACAATCTAGTGGGAATTCCAATGACACCGGTTTCAAGCGACTGGCACCCTATGCCCACTTTGGTTTCGCGATCGGCCGCCCGAAACCCAGTGCCCACGCCTCAGGGAATAGCCCCGATGTGCACCAGGAGCTCGTGCTCGGCCCCGTCCAGGTAACGGCGCAACTCGGCCGCGGCCTCCTCGCGTTGACCGCTACGGATCTGGGCAACCAAGGCAGCGTTGCGTTCCACATAGTGGCTGTGGAAGTCGGGGGTGGTGGCCATGGCGTGGAAGACCAAGCGCATCTCGGCCAGCACCTTCTCCATCAGGGCTTCCAGGGAGGCGCTTCCGGACAACGACACCAAGGCTTTGTGCAGCTCCTGGTTGGCGTCTGCCATGCCGGCAACCGATCCTTCCATGAGGGCTGCCCGGGCCTTGTCGATGATGACATCCATGGCGTCGAGGGCCTCGGCCGGGACATCGCCCCATAGGACAGCCGCTGGCTCGATGAGGCGGCGCACCCGGTAGATTTCCCGGACGTCGTCCGCTCCAGGGGCTGCCACGAACACGCCGCGGTTGGGGATGCGCTGGACCACGGATTCACCGGCAAGGACGGTGAAGGCCTCACGCAGGGTGTTCCGGGAAACGCCGAGTGCCTCGGACAGGGCCTGTTCGGAAAGCTTCGTGCCGGGCGGCAACAAGCCGTCGGAGATGCGCTGGCGAAGCTGGGCGGCAACCCACGCTCCGGTGTGGGCATGGGTGGCGTGGCCGGCGTCGGCGATTCCTTGCAGCGCAGCGTTCATGGGCATGCCATCAAATCTACCGAATGGCGATGCCCACGGACCTCAGCCGATGCTCGCCAGCACGTCTCCGCGCCCGACGGCGGCACCCGGCTCGTGCGGACCTCGCGCCACGGTGCCGGAACGGTGGGCTGGGACGGTGGTTTCCATCTTCATGGCCTCCAGCACGGCCACGGGTTGGCCAGCTTCCACGGCCGCGTCGTCTTCAACCAACCACTTCACCAGCGAGCCGGACATCGGCGAGGCCAGTCCGGCGTCGTCGGCCACAACCGGAACCGAAGCTGAAGCAACGGAACCGCCACCACCACTCATCAGCGCTTCAAACAAACGAACCGGGAGGCCAAGCTGAACCGCCTTGCCGTCGAGTTCCACTGTGAACGTGCTGCGTTCGGAGCCGGGAGCCACGCGGGCGATCTCGGCAGACGCGGCCAGCTCTTCCGCGAACTCGGTCTCGATCCACGTGGTGTAGACGCCCAGCTTGTCCTCCGAGGTAAAGGCCTCGTGGCGGACCACAGCACGATGGAAGGGCAGCACGGTGGGCAAACCCTTGATCTGCATCTCGTCCAGGGCGGCCCGGGCACGGCGCAGGGCCTGCTGCCGGTCTTCGCCACGGACAATCAGCTTGGCCAGGAGGGAATCGTACTCTCCGGGAACCACCGAGCCGGATCGAACCCCCGAGTCAACGCGGATGCCCGGACCGGTGGGCGCTTCGAACACGTCCACCGTGCCGGGGCTCGGCAGGAAGCCGCGTGCGGGGTCCTCGGCGTTAAGCCGGAATTCGAAGGCGTGGCCTGTCGGCTCGGGATCCTCGGTCAGGGACAGGGTTCCGCCTGCGGCGATCCGAAACTGCTCGCGGACCAGGTCCACCCCGGACGTTTCCTCGGTGACAGGATGTTCCACCTGCAGGCGCGTGTTGACCTCCAGGAAGGATATGGTGCCGTCCACGGCCACGAGGTATTCGACGGTTCCGGCACCGTAGTATCCGGCCTCGCGGCAAATGGCCTTGGCGGATTCGTGGATGAGGGAGCGCTGTTCGGGGCTTAGGAACGGCGCGGGGGCCTCTTCCACGAGCTTCTGGTTTCGGCGCTGCAGTGAGCAGTCGCGCGTACCGAGCACCACAACGTTGCCGTGCATGTCGGCCAGGACCTGGGCCTCGACGTGCCTTGGCTGGTCCAGGAAGCGCTCCACGAAGCATTCATCGCGTCCGAAGGCCACCTTGGATTCGCGAACGGCCGATTCAAAGGCGTCCTCGATGTCTTCCAGCCGTCGCGCGATCTTGAGCCCGCGTCCGCCACCGCCAAAAGCAGCCTTGATGGCCACCGGCATGCCGTATTCCAAGGCAAAAGCAAGGACTTCGGCCGCGTTGGCTACGGGCCCATCGCTGCCCGGGACAAGCGGAGCCCCGGCACGGACGGCGATCTCGCGGGCCGTCACCTTATTGCCCAACTCCCGGATCGACTGAGGTGCGGGGCCGATCCACGTGAGTCCGGCGTCGATCACGGCCTGCGCAAAATCTGCGTTCTCGGAAAGGAAGCCATATCCGGGATGCACTGCGTCCGCCCCAGCACGGCGGGCGACGTCGATCAGCTTGGCGATGTGCAGGTACGTCTCGGCGCCGATGGAGCCGCCCAGTGCGTAGGCCTCGTCGGCAAACCGCACGTGGAGGGAATCGGCGTCGGGGTCGGAGTACACGGCAACGGACTGCAGGCCCTCGTCGGAGCAGGCACGGGCAATCCGTACGGCGATCTCGCCGCGGTTGGCGATCAGGACCTTTTTCATGGCTGGGTTCCTTCGGGGACGGCGCCGGTAGCGGCAAGTTCAAGGGGTTCAAGGGTTGCGGGGTCCACGATCGTGAACCGCACGCTATGACCGGGAGGCAATTGCGCCGCCGTCGGGAGGTCTTCGGGTACGACGACGGCAATCACCGGATAGCCGCCCGTCACGGGATGGTCGGCCAGGAACAGGACGGGATGTCCGCTGGGCGGGACCTGGAGTGCCCCGGCAACGGCACCTTCGCTGGGGAGCTCGCCGGCCCCGCGGTCAGGGTTTCGTTCGAGCGCACGGTCGCTTCCAGGCCTGAGCCGGACACCGATCCTGTTGGACTGTTCCGTTGTGATCCAGTCCTCCTCCGTGAGCGTCTTAAGGGAATCGGCGTCGAACCAGTCTTCCCGAGGGCCCAAGGTGATGCGGAGCTCCGCGGATCGCTTTCCGAGACGGAGGGCGGACGTCTCCGGCGCGCCGACCATTTGGAACAGCGGGGCGCTTGCAACGGGGAGGCGGGTCCCGGCCGACAGTGGTGCGGGACCGATTCCGGACATCGAGTCGCTTGAGCGGCTGCCAAGAACCGGCTGCACGTCGAGCCCGCCACGGACAGCAAGGTAGCTGCGGGCCCCGAGCGTCGGCTCGCCCAGGCTGAGGGTTTCTCCGTCGAGCAGAGCGAAGGGCGTGCACATGGAGGCCCGCCGTACTGGAGCGCCCGATGCGTCGCGGATATCCAGCGGCGCAACGGCTCCGGCAATCGCGAGCACGTGGTCCCCGTCGGCTTGGACAGAGAGTCCGCCCAGCACCGTTTCCACAACGGCCGCACCGGGTTCGTTGCCGACCAAACGGTTGGCCTGGCGGGCCGATTGCTGGTCCGCGGCACCCGCGGCGGACACTCCCAGGTCCCCCAGTCCGGGGCGGCCGAGGTCCTGGATCAAGGATTGCAGACCAGGGAATCGAACCACGAGGGCGGGACCAGCGACTTCACGGACCACAGGCGGCACAGGCGTCAGCTCAACTGCCTCTCGGACTGCCACATACCGGACCCTATCTCCCGGTCGAACCAACGCCGGTGACTCCCGCTCAAGATCCCAGAGGACCGCCGTCGTGCGTCCGATCAGCTGCCAGCCGCCCGGGGACTGCCGCGGGTAGATCGCAGAGAAGGTCCCGCCGAGCGCCACGGAACCGGCAGGCACGGCGGTGCGGGGCGAACTGCGCCGCGGAACGTCGAGGCTGTGGTTCTCGCCGAGCAGATATGCGAATCCCGGGGCGAAGCCGCCAAACGCGGCGGTCCAGAGTTGCCCCGTGTGGGCAGCCACGACGCCGTCCACCCCCAGACCGGTGAGCATGCCCACCTCGGCGAGGTCCTCGCCGTCGTACACCACGTCAATGGTGACTTCGCGGGAATTGTCGTGTGGCACCTCGTCCAGGTCAACATGCCCGACGGCGGAGCGCGCAGCAAGTGCCTCGGTATGCGTGCCGAACTTGAGCAGTACGGTCGCTGCCGCGGCGATCGCGTCGAGCTGGCCGGGCAGCGGCTCGGCAAGCAGCCGCGAATGAAAAGCCAGCACGGAACCAAGGCCGGACAGTTCCACCAGCAGGGCGCGCGGACCTGCCCAGCGTATTCCTGTGACGCTCACGCGAAGCTCCGAACGGTGACGCCAGCGGCTTCGAGCCCGCTGCGGACGGCGGCTGCCATGGCTACGGCGCCGGGAGTGTCGCCGTGGACGCAGATGCTTTCGGCGTGGACGTCCAGCACGGAACCGTCGCGGGCCACGATTTTGCCCTCGGTTGCCAGGCGCACCATGTTCTCCGTGATGGCAGCGTGATCGTGCAGCACTGCGTCATCTTCCCGGCGCGAAACGAGGGTGCCGTCCGGGTTGTATGCGCGGTCAGCGAAGGCTTCGGCTACTGCGCGGAGGCCCTTGGCTTCGGCTTTGGCGAGTGCGACTGAGCCCGGCAGGAGAAGGAGTGGGAGTCCGGGGCTGAAGGCATGCACGGCGTCGGCCACTGCCTGTGCGTGGACCTCGTGGTGGACGATCGTGTTGTAGAGGGCACCGTGCGGCTTGACGTACTTGATCTCGGAGCCGGCAGCGCGGGCCAGGGCCTGGAGCGCGCCGAGCTGGTAGAGAACGTCGTCGGCCAGTTCCGTTGCGGAGCAGTCCAGGAAGCGTCGGCCGAAGCCTGCGAGGTCCCGGTAGCCTACGTGTGCTCCGATGGTCACTCCGGCGGCGACGGCTTCACGGCAGGTGCTGGCGATGGTGCTGGGATCCCCGGCGTGGAATCCGCAGGCCACATTGGCGCTCGACACGTAGCGGAAGACCGCGGCGTCGTCGCCCATGGTCCAGTTGCCGAAGGATTCTCCGACGTCGCTGTTGAGGTCGATATAAGGCATTGTGATCCCCGTCTCAGGTTGAATACTCCACTATCATGCCTGAAATGCCAAGATTGTTCAACAATCTTGGTGCTGGGGGATCGGGGACGGAATTTCATACGTGAGGTCCCGACCCTTTCAACGAGCGAAAGAGTCGAGACCTCACATTTGGATTGGATCGACTAGGAAACTGGTACCGCGGCGACGCGGTTGTTGGCGGTGACAATCCGGGCGGCCGTTGCCTGGCCCATCCGGACTGCGCCGTCCACGTGCTGGTAACCTTCAGCGGCCAGATCGGAAGAGGACCAGTAGATGGGTCCGACGTTGGCGTGCTGGTCCTTGCCGTAGCGGTGCAGACCACCCAGGTCATAACTGGCCGCGTAGGCTCCGCGGGTCCATTCCTCGGAACCCCAATCGGATTCGTAGTAGACCTCGGTGTCCAGGGCCTTCTCACCCAGGAAGCCGGCGATGGACTCAAGGACAGCCTTCTTGCGGTCCTCGGCACTGAGTTCGAAGACGGCGTCTGCCTTTTCGTCCGAGATGAAGCCCACCAGGGTCCCGCGGGTATCTCCGTGGTTGGTGTTGTCGTAGACCTCCTGGACCAGGGCGTCGGCGCCGAAACCCGTGCCGGACAGGCCGTCTTCGCGCCAGAACGGCGTGCTGTAGACGGCGTGGACCTTGATGACCAAGCCGAGGGACTGGTGCTGGTGCATCTGGTGCTGGCGGCGCGGCAATGGCGGATTGAAGGACACCCGGGAATAGAGGTTCGGCGGGACCGCCATGATGACGAATCGCGCGTTGACGGTTGCGCGCTCGGACTCAACAGTGACCCGATGGCCTTCGCCGGCAGGCTCCCAATTGATGGTGCGGACCGGGCTGTTAAGTACGACGTCGTCACCCAGTTCTGCGGCGATCAGCAGGGAGACCTGCTGCATGCCGCCGATGACGCGCTTGTCCAGGATGAAGTCTTCGTCAGTGAGGTTGGAGAAGGAACCTGCCGAAGCCGCCATCAGCACAGCCTGCAGCGCCGAGAAAGCGTGGGCTGGCTTGGTGAGCATGCCGCCGGCGATGAAGAGGCCGATGTTGTTGCAGGCTTCCTCGTCCGTCGAGTTCTGGCGCAGCCAGTGGTGGAAGGAGATGGTGTCCAATTCACGGGCCTTGGGGTGGGCCCAGGGCTCCTCGGGACCAATCTCTGCGGCGAGGCCGTCCAGGATGGCGGTGAGCTTGTCCATTTCGGCCGCGGTGGTCTCGCTGACCGGGAAGGAGGCCCCGGTGAAGCGGGTGCGGCTGCCATCCGGTGCCAAGTACACGGATTCGCCGTCGCGGTAGCGGGAGTACATCTTCAGGCCCAGTTCGTCCAAGAGCCCCATGAGCGCGGTCTGGTCCGGGGACACCCATTGTCCGCCGATTTCCAGCATGGCCCCGTCAATGGTGTCGGTCCACGTACGGCCACCGACGCGGTCGCGTGCTTCGAGCACGGCAACGCTGAGTCCGGCCTTCTTCAATTCGCGGGCGGCCGTCAACCCCGACGGACCGGCACCGACAATTACGACGTCGCGATCAAGATTCAACATGATGTCCTTTCTCTGGCCGTCCCCGTTGGCTGACCAATAAATGAATGACGTTCATTTATCTCAACTGTAGCTGGCTTGGCTCCTGCTGTGAAGACCCCAGTGGAATAATGCTTTGACACAGCCTCCAGAAAGGTCAGCGATGCCTGAACCCACCCCCGCTCCCGGCGAGACCAAAGCGCGCCGCAGGGCAGGTCGGCCAATGGCGGCGGTCCTGGACCAGGACGGTATCACTGCAGCGGCGCTGGAACTGATCAGCAAGAAGGGCTACGACGGCCTCACCATGGCCGCACTCGCCCGCTCCCTGGGCGTGGCGCCGTCGGCCCTCTACAACCACGTGTCCTCCAAAGACGAGGTCCTCAAGCTCGTGGAAGAGGATCTGATGTCCAAGGTGGACTTCGGCGGCTTCAGCACGCTGCCCTGGGAAGACGCCGTACGGCAATGGGCTTATTCCTACCGCGGCATTTTCGCAAGGCACACCCCGCTGATCTCTGTGATCGCCGTCCTTCCGGTGACGGACGCCCCGCAGACCCTTGCAATGTACGAAGCCGTGACGGAGGGATTCCTCCGTGCGGGTTTCCCGGAGAAGCAGATCATCCCCAGCATCGTGGCCCTCGAGGCCTACATTTTCGGTGCCGCTTTCGACGCGAACGCGCCGGCGGACATTTTCGATTCCGGCCGCTTGGCCGACTCCACGCCGCACTTCACCTCGGCGGTCCGCAGCCTTGGACCCGAGCGGAACAACTACCCTTCGGACCTCGCGTTCAGCATGGGCTTGGATGCACTGATCGCCGGGCTCGGGGCGCTGCGGGTGTAGCCCAACTAGCTCGCATTTGTTGTCGTTTTGAGCCTCCAAAACGACAACAAATGCGGGTCAGTTGGGAGGTACGACGGAGTTGGCGAGTTAAACAAAGGAACCCCGGTCCAAGACCGGGGTTCCTTTAAATTGCGTGCGCGAGGGGGGATTTGAACCCCCACACCCTTTCGGATACTGGCACCTGAAGCCAGCGCGTCTGCCGTTCCGCCACTCGCGCGCAACTTCTTCCGCCCGGGCCGTACCAGGTTTCCCCGGCCTCACCCCTGCGAAAGCAGCGAGATCAAGCATAACGGACAATCACTTGAAAACACCAATCGACCAAGGACGGGGCCGTAAAAACCCCGCAAATCCGCGGATTGTCAGGGTCTCACAGGATCCAGAAATCACGCGGGAAGCGAACCGAAATGACGCCCGCAAGCGAACTTTTCCGGCTTTCCGCGCGTTGTGGAATAAGGCCATTCACAGTCTTGCCCAGTAGTATCGGGATTGAGGACAGGCTCTTTGCGTGCGCTCCGGCAACTGCAGGGATTCGTCCTGACTACTCATACTGCAGGGCAACGAAACGGAAGGAGAAGGACCATGGGTTTGCTTGACAGGGTTGAACGCGGCATCGAAAAGGCCGTCCGCGGCGTCTTCTCCACCGGGTCGCGTGCGCGGGTGGAGCCGGTGGAGATCGCCAGCAAACTTCGCCGTGAACTGGACAACAAGTCCATCACGATCGCCGCTGGCCGTACGTTGGCTCCCAACGTCTTTGAGGTCCTCCTGAGCAATGAAGACTTCGGCCGCGCCCAAGAATGGGGAACTCCCCTGGCCGAAGAATTATGTGATGTCGTGATACAGCACGTCCGCAGCCAGGGCTACATCCTTCAGGGACCGGTACGGATTTCCTTCCTCCACGACGAAGCCCAGCGCGAAGGCCACTTCGAAATCACCTCCAGCACTGCGAAATCCAACGGGTCCGCCGCGCCTGCTACTCCGAGGCCCAATGTCCCCGCAGCCCCAAGCCGCGAACCCACACCGCTCCAGCCTGTCCTGGATATCGGCGGACAGCGCTATTCCCTCAACGCACCTTCCGTCGTGCTGGGCAGGTCCTCCGAGGCCGACATCCTGGTGGACGATACCGGTGTCTCCCGCAAGCACTTGGAAATCCAGACGGCGGCCGGAGTGATCCGTGCCGTCGACCTCGGTTCCACCAATGGAAGCTATGTCAACGGCCACAAAGTGGACGGTAGTGTGGAACTTACTGACGGATCCACCATCACCATGGGACGGACCAAGATCATCTTCAGACTTCTTTCCCTGCCCTCTGGTGGGCGCCCGTGAGCGACATCAGCGAACTGACCATCACCGCACTCCGTTTCGGCTTCCTGCTGTTGCTTTGGGTGCTGATCTTCAGCATCGTCTCGACCATGCGTCGAGATCTGGTGATCGGCCGCAAGGCAGCCATGGGAACACCGACGGCGCGCGAAGTGCGAAAGCATCCCGAACTCGCCCCTGCGCCACCCCAGCCCGTCAAGCAGCAGGCGCGTCAGCTCGTCGTCGTCGAGGGTCCACTCAAGGGGACCACGGTTCCATTGGCCGCGAGTCCCATCCTGCTGGGCCGCGCGCAAGAGGCCACCCTGGTCCTCGAGGATGATTACGCCTCGGGGCGGCATGCGCGCTTGTTCCCCCAAGGCAGCCGATGGTTCATCGAAGATCTCGGCTCCACCAACGGCACCTACCTCGCCGACCAACAATTGACCCGCGCCCTGCCGGTGGAGCTTGGCGTCCCCGTGAGGATCGGCAAGACGGTCATCGAATTGAGGGCGTAGCCCATGGCTTCCCCCAGACCTCCGAGGGTAAGGCACTGCCTCCGGAACGCCCGCTGATCATGCGCTACGCGGCGCGGTCCGACGTCGGGCGTGTCCGCTCGAAGAACGACGACTCCGCCTATGCGGGCCGCCACCTTGCCGTCGTTGCTGACGGCATGGGCGGGCATGCGGGCGGCGATGTCGCCTCGGCCTCCACGGTGCTGGACATGATCCACCTTGATCACGATTCCTACCCCGACGGCGCAGAAACGGTCCTGGCCGACGAAATCCAGACCGCCAATTCCCTGCTCTCCGAGCTTGTCCACGTGGACCCGAAGCTCGCAGGTATGGGCACCACGGTCACAGCCCTTCTCCTCGAAGGCAGGCGGCTGCACTTCGCCCACATCGGCGATTCCCGCGCCTACCGTTTGCGCAATGGCAAATTCGAGCAAATCAGCGTGGACCACACTTTCGTCCAGAGGCTGATCGACGAAGGCCGCCTGCGCCCGGAGGAAGCTGAAACCCACCCGCACAAGAACGTCCTCATGCGCGTTCTGGGCGACGTGGACGCGAGCCCCGAACTGGATCTGGACGCGCTCGACGTCGAACCCGGCGAACGCTGGCTCCTCTGCTCCGACGGCCTGAACTATGTCCAGGGAGCAGTGGTGGAGCAAGTGGTTCGGGAAACCAAGGACCTCGCCGAATGCGCCGAGCTCCTCATTGAACTCACGCTGGCCAATGGAGCTCCGGACAACGTCACTGTGGTGCTCCTGGAAATCGTGGAACAGGCCAGCGACGACCTCAGCACGGCCGCCGTCGAGGTCGTCACGCCGGGAACAGGACCCAATCCCGCCGCACCAAAAGCAGAGGCGCCGAAGGCCGCCGACTCCGGCAAAACTACCGGAAAAGCCGATCCGGGCAAGGAAACCACACGCGACGGCGACGCGAAAGCCCCTGCGAAAGACGCTCCAGCGGCCGGAGCTGCGGCCAGCCAGGCCTCGCCGACGGACAAACCGGCCGCCAAGCCGGGGAAACAACCCCCGACGCCGGAGCTTCCGCGGCTCCCGCCAAACCCACCGGGACAACCGAGCCTCCGACGGCGACAGACCCCCACTTGGGCGAACACCTGTCGGCGGAGATCCTCCGCGAAGAACTCTCAAGCCGGCCGCACGAATTGGTAGGCGCTGCCGCTACGGCGGCCGAAACCGGTTCGATCCCCACTGTGGCTGGACGCAGCGTTGCGCGCCGTGCTGCCACGGTGCTGACGCACAAGGCTGAGCAGGACCGCTCCGAGGTACAACCGTTTGTCGCACGGAAGCGTCGCTGGTTGACTCCTGCCATCGCCGCAGTCCTGGCCATTCTTGTGGTCGCGGGGCTCTGGCTGGGTTATGCATGGACGCAAACACGCTACTACGTCGGTGAATTCGACCAGCGCGTGGCGATCTTCAACGGCATTTCGCAAAGCCTTGGCCCTTTCCAGCTTTCAAAAGTAGAGGCCGTGACGAAAATCCGCATGGACTCGTTGCCTGAATTCACCCAACAGAGCCTTCGCCAGACCGTCCCGGCACGCGATCTCGCTGATGCCCAGCAGATCGTGAAAAGCCTGCAGGACAGGGGCACAACCGGCCTGCCAGCCAATTGCCCCACGGGCACGCCCAAGCCAACGGCGAGCTCCACCACCACGGCAAACCCCACGCCAGCAAGCCCAAGCCCTTCGAACGCGCCGACGTCGTCACCCACGTCCACGCCGGTCCCTACCTGCGCGGTGTCCCCATGACCCAAGCCCTCATGACACCCAAACCGCGCCGCAACGTGGAGCTCGTCCTCCTGGTCCTTGCCCTTGCCGTGGGAATCGGTGCCAGCGCCATGGTGGGGCTCAACAGTCCGGCCGCTTTCGATAGCGATTTCTGGTTCCAGTCGAGCCTTTTGGTAGTGGCCGCATTCGCCTTCCACATGGTCCTTAGGTTCCGTGCAAAATATGCCGATCCGATCATGCTTCCGATCGTCGTCGCGCTCAACGGCTTGGGGCTTGCCCTCATCCATCGCATGGACCAGCCCGGAGAAGACACTGGCAACAACCAGCTGCGCTGGACCCTCCTGGCCATGGCCGTGTCAATCGCCGTGATCTGGCTGCTCAAGGACCACCGGCTCCTTCGTCGTTTCACCTTTATCTCGCTGGCCGCCAGCGCGTTTCTCCTGGTGCTCCCGCTCGTTCCCGGTATCTCTGCCGGCGAAGTGCTGGGCGCCAGCGTCTGGATACGGCTGGGTCCCATGACCTTCCAGCCGGGGGAAATCGCCAAGATCACCCTGGCCATATTCTTCGCGGGCTACCTTTCCTCCAATCGGGACCTCATCCTTCTGGCTGGCCGCAAGATCGGCCCAATGCAATTGCCGCGCTTCAAGGACCTTGGCCCCATGATCACAGCATGGCTCGTGAGCATCGGCATCCTGGTCTTCCAGCGCGACCTCGGAACCTCGGTGCTTTTCTTCGGCTTGTTCATCGTCATGATCTATGTGGCAACGAGCCGAATCAGCTGGGTGGTCATCGGCGTCGCGCTCATCCTGGGTGGCGGATTCCTGGCATCGAAGTTCTTCTCGCACGTCGCTTTCCGCCTGGACAGCTGGTGGAACGCCTTCACCCCGGAAGTGTTCGACCGTTTCCCGGGCGGTAGCGAGCAGATTGTCCAGGGGCTCTTCGGCATGGCTGACGGTGGCCTTGCAGGCACGGGCCTAGGACAGGGCAGGCCTGATCTGGTCCCGTTCGCCAACAGCGACATGATCATCGCCCTCATCGGTGAGGAACTGGGCCTGATTGGACTCTTCGCCGTCGTACTGCTCTACCTGCTGCTCTTCACCCGCGGGTTCCGTGCAGCCCTCGGCACGCGAGACGCTTTCGGCAAGCTCCTAGCTTGCGGGCTGTCCTTCGCCATCGCACTGCAGTGCTTCGTGGTGATCGGCGGTGTCACAAGGCTGATCCCGCTGACAGGACTTACCACTCCCTTCCTTGCGGCAGGCGGATCCTCCTTGCTTGCCAACTGGATCATCGTGGGCTTGCTGCTCATGATTTCCCACACCGCGCGCGGCCCGGTGGACACTACGCCTATTACCCATGCCCCCACAGAGGCGGTGAAGACCCCATGAACCATTCCATACGCAACTCGTGGATGGCAGCCGTTGCCATGTTCGCCCTCCTCTTCGGCGCGATCAGCTATGTCCAGGTCATCGGCGCCGGCGACCTCAATGACAATCCGTGGAACCAGCGCGCCGTTCTGGCGAACTACTGCAACGACCGCGGTGCCATCATCGTGGGCGGCAAGCCCATCGCCGAATCCGTCGCCGGGGATGAAACCTGCAAGTACCAGCGCAGTTACGCCCAGCCGGAGCTTTACGCCGGCATCACGGGATACTTCTCCAGGACCTATGGATCCACAGGGCTTGAGCAGCAGCTCCGCGATGAACTGGCCGGCAGCTCCGACCAGCTCTTCCTGGACCGGGTCAGCCAGATTTTCCTCGGCAGCCAGCCGAAGGGTGCCTCCGTGGAATTGACCATCGATGCCGTCATCCAGAAGCTCGCCTACGACCTCATTCCCGACGGCCAGCGCGGTTCGATCGTGGTCACCAACCCGAAGACCGGAGCCATCATCGCCATGGTTTCCAAACCGTCCTACGATCCCAACCTGATCGCCACCCACGATCCCGCCAAGGAAAAAGCCAGCTACGAGCAACTCAACCAGGTTCCGGGCATCAACCTGAACCAGTCCGTGAGCGGGCCCACCGGCGATCTCCTTGCGCCTGGTTCAGTGTTCAAGCTCGTCGATACCGCGGCTGCCTTGAGCTCCGGAAAGTACAACAAGGACAGCGTGCTGCCGAATCCTGACAGCTTGCCCTTGCCGGGGTCCAATGCATCGTTGCCCAACTATGCGGGCGGCAACTGCTCAACCCGCAACACGGCCGACTTCGCCTTCGCCTTGGAGCAGTCCTGCAACACGCCCTTCGCCAGCATTGCCCTGGACTTGGGGCAGAAGGCCATCGCGGACCAGGCCAGCAAGTTTGGCTTCGGACAAGATTTCGGGGACCTCCTCAAGCTTCAGTCCGCCGTCAGCGTCTTCCCCAAGGACCTGGACCAGGCGCAGCTCGCCCAGTCCGCCGTCGGGCAGCGCGACGTCAGGGCTACTCCACTGCAAATCGCACTGATGACCGCGGCAATTGCCAATCATGGGGTCCAGATGAAGCCGAACCTCATTAAGACCGTGCGCGCCCCTGACCTCCGTGTCATCAGCGAACCCAAAGCCGAGACCTTGCGCACCTCCACTACGCCCGCGATCGCCAGCCAGATCACCTCTTGGATGACCGACGTCGTGTCCAAGGGCATTGCGAGTGGTGCGGCAGTCCCCGGAGTCCAGGTGGCCGGCAAGACCGGCACCGCGCAGTTGGGCGACACGGGCTTGAACAACTCATGGTTTACCGGGTTCGCCCCGGCCAATGACCCGCAAGTGGCCGTCACCATTGTCATGGAAGGTGTTGACGTGTCTACCGGCGCAAAGCTAACCAGTCCGAACGCGAAGAAGATTTTTGAGGCGGTGTTGAATAAGTGAGACCTACGTCAGGAATCACCCTCGGCGGCAGGTTCCAGCTGACCAGTCGCATTGCGATTGGCGGCATGGGAGAGGTCTGGAGGGCCAAGGACCAGATCCTTGGCCGGATCGTCGCGATCAAGGTACTCAAAGAGGAATACACGGGTGACCCCGGGTTCCTCCAGCGTTTCCGCGCCGAGGCCCGCCACACCGCATTGCTTAACCACGTGGGGATCGCCAACGTCTTCGACTACGGCGAAGAAGACGGATCTGCCTACCTGGTAATGGAGCTCGTGCCGGGACAGCCGCTGAGCAGCATCCTGGAACGCGAGCAGGTCCTCTCGCCGGACCGCACGCTGTCCATCATTTCCCAGACCGCCCGTGCGCTGGCGCCTGCCCACGCCCAGGGCTTGGTACACCGGGATATCAAGCCGGGCAACCTGCTGATCACGCCGGACTTCCGCGTCAAGGTCACCGACTTCGGCATTGCACGCCTCGCCGACCAGGTCCCCCTCACGCAAACCGGCCAGGTCATGGGAACGGCCCAGTACCTGGCCCCGGAACAAGCCACGGGACAGACCGCCACGGGGTCCTCGGACATATATTCCCTCGGGGTTATCGGATACGAATGCCTCACAGGGCATCGTCCGTTCTCCGGTGAATCCCAGATCGCCATTGCGCTGGCCCAGGTCAACGACGCCCCGCCGCCGCTGCCGGAGAGCCTCCCTACTCCGGTGCGCGCCCTGCTGATGTCGATGCTCGCCAAGGACCCGAAGAACCGTCCTGCAGACGCGATCAAGCTTGCCGAGGCCGCGGAAGCCATCCGCGCAGGCGACATTGCCGCCGCGCACGCCGCCGTACCGGGAATGTTGCTGTTCGAATCCGCCACGGGCCCCATCACCGCGCCCACTGACATAGCCACAGCCCCTACGGGCATTGTCACCTCGCCATACGGCAGGGAAACGCGTTCGACGTCGACGTCGGCCCTCCCGGTGATCGGCGCCGCAGCAGCGGGCGCCGCCGCCGGAGGAGCCGCCGCCGAGGGTGGAAATGCACTCTCCCGCGCCAATGCCCTGGCCGCCGAACGCAGCTTGGAGCAGGCTGACGAGCACGACCACTACCTCACGGAAGAGGAGACGTACGAGGAGGAACCCCAGCGCAAGAAGCGCAGCCCGTGGACCTGGCCCCTCGTCGCGCTGATCGTGCTCCTGCTCTTCGCCTTGGTTGGTGTGATCCTGTCCCAGTCGGGGCTGTTCTCGCCAAGCAATCCGGCTCCAGCCACCTCGAACTCTCCAGTCCAGGTCTCAAGCGCGCCCCCAAGCTCGGCGAGTCCGAGCGCCACGGAGACGTCGGCCACCCCGACGCCCACCACGTCCACTGCCGAGACTGTCAACCTGATCCCGGAGGCATACAAGGGCCAACCGTATGACAAGGTCCGTGCAGACCTGAGCGCGCTCGGCATGGGCGTCAACGGAGTCCAGGTCTTCGATCCCTCGACGCCGGGCACGGTCATCGACATCAATCCGTCCGGCCCCCAGCCCAAGGGGACTACCATCACCGTCAATTACTCGAAGGGACCGCAGATGGTTTCGGTTCCGACCATCGGCAAGGGCGCCTCCGAGTCAGTAGTGCAGGCCGCCATCGAAGGCGCCGGCCTGCGCTGGGTCGCGGGAACCCCCGTTGATGGAGCAACCGGCCAGGCGCCGGGGACGTTCGTCAGTTCCGATCCTGCTGGTGGACAGAAGGTCCCCTCCGGCTCCGTCGTGACCTACCACCTGTCCAAGTCGACCGCGTCTTCGTCTCCCACTCCCAAGTAGGACACCATGACAACCGGACGCTCCACCCCTGCCCACAGAGAGGACAGCACTCCCATGACAACCCAGCGCGTCCTCAACGGGCGGTACGAACTCGGTGAATTGCTCGGCCGTGGCGGTATGGCGGATGTCTACAAAGGCACCGACACCCTGCTCGGCCGCACCGTGGCGGTGAAGCTGCTCCGGGCCGATCTTGCCCGCGATCCGCAGTTCCATGCCCGCTTCAAACGCGAGGCCCAAGCAGTGGCAGCCCTGAACCACTCCTCGATCGTGGCCATCTATGACACCGGGGAGTACACGGTGTCCGGTGGTCCGGGGAAGACGTCCGGGTCCCCTACATCGTCATGGAATACGTGTCCGGCCGGACTATCCGCGACCTGATCCGTGCCAAGGAACTGAGCATCGATCAAGCCATCGAGTTCATCCTTGGCGTCCTGTCCGCCCTGGAATACAGTCACAAAGCAGGAATCGTCCACCGCGACATCAAGCCGGCCAACGTCATGGTGTCCGGGGATTCAAACGACGTCAAGGTCATGGACTTCGGCATCGCCCGGGCCATGGCCGACTCCGCGGCCACCATGACCCAGACCCAGGCCGTGGTTGGAACAGCCCAGTACCTCTCGCCCGAGCAAGCCCGCGGCGAGACGGTGGATGCCCGTAGTGATCTGTATTCTGCGGCGTGCCTGCTGTTCGAGATGCTCACGTCCCGGCCTCCGTTCACCGGAGACAGTCCTGTCTCCGTGGCCTACCAGCACGTCCGGGAAATCCCCGAGCCCGCCAGCACGTTCAATCCGGCCGTTTCGGAAGCATTGGACAGCGTCCTGGCCAAGGGCCTCCAGAAGGACCGTGCCGACCGTTTCCAGGACGCGGCCGCCTTCCGCCGTGCCTTGCGGGCCGCCAAGAACGGCGTGGCAGTCCCTGCGTTTGCCACCGGGACACCCACGGACCCCCAGGACGTCGTACCGTCGACGCAGCACCTTCCCGAGGGTGGCTTGGCCCGCGGCCTGTCGGGCGCCGAATTCCTGGACAGCACCCTGACCGGGAGACCGGGCAATATCCAGGACGCCGGTGACCAGGACACCCTGTTGGCCCTGCACGCCAGCGAACCGGTGACGGAGCCAGACCCCGACGGCGTCATGCCGCTCGGTTTCACCCCTGAACGCGAGCGGACCCCCCGGCAGAAGTCCCGCCGTCGCGCATGGGCCGCAGTTGTGGTCATCTTTACGCTGCTTGTCCTGGCTGGCGGCGGCTTCTGGTTGTACAACACGGTGAACCAGAAGCCGGCACCGCCGGCGCTGATCGCGGTCCCGCAAGTGGCCGGCATGACCGAAGCCATGGCCTTGCAAGCGCTCTATGGTGCCAATCTCAGCCCGGAGTCACGCACCGTCCCGCACGACACCATCGCAAAGGGTACGGTGATCAGCACCGACCCGAGCGTGGGGTCTCAAGTGGCGCCGAACTCACACGTCATACTGAACGTTTCTGGCGGTCCGGTCTCGGTAACCGTTCCTGCGGGCCTGAGCGGGCTCACCGAAGCCGCCGCACGTGACCTCCTGCGCCAAGCCGGCCTCGTGGGCGGGTCGAGCACCTTGGCCAATAGTCCTACGGTTCCCGCAGGCTCCGTCATCAGCACCAAGCCCGCTCCTGGGGCTGTTGTGGGCGCGGGCAGCACAGTTGATTTGGTGGTGTCCACAGGCAAGGTGGCCGTGCCTCAGCTCGTTGGTTTGAGTGTGGCGGATGCAGAGGCCCTGCTTAAAGAGAACGGCCTGGCCATCGCCGTCACCGAGCAGGAGAATTCACAAGTAGCTCCTGGAAAGGTCACGAGCCAGGGGGATGCGTTCAAATCCCTTGTGGAGCAGGGAAAAACCATCAGTGTGATCGTTGCGAAGGCTCCCGCTCCGACGCCCAGTCCCACGCCCAGCCCAAGCGACACCCGAAGCCGTGGGGGCGGCCTGGGGGGCGGCTTGGGCGGCTAGCGATGGATCAGCGGACTAAGCGTGGCCGCACGGGCGGCCGCACCGGACATCCCGAGCGATTCGAGCCAGTTGCCGAGCATGAGGTAACCACCTTCAGTGAGCACCGATTCCGGGTGGAACTGCACCCCGCATAGCGGTGCCGTGCGGTGCTGTAGGCCCATGACCACCCCGCTGGCGGTTTCAGCAGTGATTTCCAGAACGTCCGGGATGCTTTCCCGCACAGCTGCCAGGGAATGGTAGCGCGTGGCCGTCACCGGCGAGGGCAGCCCGGCGAAAACGCTCTTGCCCTCGTGATGCACGGGCGAAGTCTTGCCGTGCATGAGCTCCGGTGCGTGTGTAACGGTCCCGCCGTAGGCCTCCGCCAGCGCCTGGTGGCCAAGGCAGACGCCGAACATCGGCTTGTTGTTGTCGCCGCACCACTTGATCAACTCTATGCAGACGCCGGCTTCGGCAGGGGTGCCGGGGCCGGGGAGATCAGCACGCCGTCCCGGGCATCCGCAAGCTCGATCGCTTCGGCGAGGGTGACATCGTCATTGCGGACCACTGTGGTTTCCGCACCGAGTTCCTGCAAGTAGCCGACGAGGGTATAGACGAAGCTGTCGTAGTTGTCCACGACGAGGATTTTTGTTGTGCTCATGGCTGCTTTGCTGAACCAATCGTTGAGTCGGTGAAGGTAGTGAACTGTGACATCCAGGGGAAGAGGAACTGGACCATCAGGACAAGCGCGCATGCCACGAGGGCCACTGAAGTCAGGATACGCACCCACAGGGGTCCCGGGAGGTGGCGGAAGATCCATCCGTACATGCTTAGCCCTTTCCGCGCGTCTGGGCGACTTGTTTGGCGATGTCCTGTGGTGGGCCGGCGGACGCGGGTTGCCAGGCTTCCAGCAGGGAGTACGCGATGATGCGTTCCTCCGCACCGAAGCGCGGATTGCAGCTGGTCATGGTCAAGTAGCTTTCGGTAGGCGTCGCACCAGGCTGCGTGGGGACCGGAAGAAGAACGTCCGTCCGCGAGGGCAGCACGATCTGGTTGTTGCGGAAGACGTACGTGTAGTAACCGTCTTTGGTCTGCACGTAGATTTTGTCGCCCGGGACGAGAAGATGGATGTTGTCCAGCACAGCGCCATGGGTCTGGCGATGCCCGGCGACGGCGAAGTTTCCGGGCGCACCGGGCATACTCGTGGTCCCGTAGTGGCCTAGGCCCAGGGTGTCCAGGATGTCGGAACCGGTTCCCTCCATGATGGGCCGCGAATAATCAGGGCCGAACCGCGGAATGTACATGATGCCGATCATTCCGCCGTGCCCGGGAGCCTGGGCAACCACGGGCTTCCCATAGTCGGTCGGTCCGGCGGGGGCTACCGGTGCCACGGGTCCCGCGAAGTCCTTGGCGAACCCCTGGATGGCCTGGCTTTGCTTGGCATCAGCTTCGATGTTGGTCCACCACAGCTCCCAAGCCACAAAGAGCAACAGGATGACTCCCGCAGTGAGGAGCAGCTCACCGATGACCTGGACGATCTTGCGCACAACGTCGCCGATGCTCGGCCGTCCCTTGCGTTTCCCCGAGCGAGGCCGGCGGGGACCCTCCGCGCCGGTTCCTGCGCCGTCGTCGGGCACGGCAGCGGGCTGCTGCGTCTGCTGCTGCGCCACTGGATCTCCTCTTCACAGGCACGGACGCCCGACGACGGGCGGTCTCCGAAATCCGGCTAGACTTGACTGCTAGTACGAACCCGGAATTGCCGCGCGCGCGTTGACCGCTGGAATTTTCCTTCCTGCAGGATATCAAGCCAGCGCGTGGCCATTCATTCAGCCGGCCAAGGAGGATCCGTGCCCGAGTCCAAGCCCCGCAAGAGGGCCGCCCGCCCCACCGAGGCGGCCACCGCACAGCAGTACAAGCCGAACCCCGTTTGGTACAAGCCGGTCATGTTCGGCCTGATGATCATCGGCTTGCTGTGGATCATCACTTTCTACATCACCAGTGGCCAACTTCCCGTGCCGGCATGGGAGTCCTGGAACATCGTGGCTGGCTTCGGCATCGCGATTGTCGGCTTCCTCATGACCACGCGCTGGCGCTCCTAAGCGGCGACCTCACATTTCAGCCGCCTGCACCGTCTACTAGGCATGACCACCAGGCACACCACCATTGATTCCCCACTGGGCCAGCTCACGCTGACCGCCCAGGGCGGGCTGCTGACGGGCATCTTCTTCGAGGGTCACTGGCATATGCCGCCTCAGGAATTCTTCGGTCAAGCCGTCCCGGCCGATGATCCCCTGTTCCAGCAAACCGCCGCTGAGCTTGGCGAATACCTGGCCGGCGAACGGACGGTGTTCGACGTCCCTTTCAAGGCTTCCGGGAATCTTTTCCAGGAACAAGTCTGGGCCAGGCTCGAACAAATTCCGTATGGGCAAACCGTCAGCTACGGGGAACTGGCCGCCGAACTGGGCGATCGCAACCTTTCCCAAGCGGTCGGTTCAGCGGTTGGCCGCAATCCCCTAAGTATCGTCATTCCGTGCCACAGAGTAATCGGGCGCGACGGGCGGCTTACCGGATACGCCGGCGGACTCGACAACAAGCGGTTCCTCCTGGAACTCGAGGAACCAGCGGCGGCGAAGGAAAGCAAGCTCTTCTGATGGAGCCCAAGAAGCCGTTCGAGCTGATCGTCCGGGAGCACGAACCCACGGTGCTCCGTGTATGCCGTGCGGTTCTTGGCCCCCACGACGCAGAAGACGGCTGGTCCGAAACGTTCCTTTCCGCGTTGAGGGCTTATCCCGGGCTTCCTGCAGGCGCGAACGTCCAGGCCTGGCTCGTCACCATTGCGCACCGCAAGTCCATCGACATCGTCCGTGCGCGTAACCGTCAGCCACTTCCCGTGGAAGTGCTGCCGGTGAGCCATTCCGGGCTCGGCATCCCCGGCGACGGCCATACGGAAGTGCTCGACGCCGTCGGACAGCTTCCGCCGAAACAGCGGCAGGCGGTGGCGTACCACTACCTCGCGGGGCTTCCGTACAAGGACGTCGCCGCGCTTCTCGGCGGAACCCCCGACGCCGCGCGTCGAGCAGGTGCCGACGGCGTCAAGGCACTTCGCACCATTCTCGTCGATAGCTCCGTGAGCTACGTGAAAGAAGAGACCCCATGACCATCCACCACAACAAACCGGACGCCTCCGAGCTCCTCGCACCCTTCGAATCCGTGGAACCAGAGGTCCTGCAGTTGCTCCACGACCGTCTTGCAGCAGCGGCGGCTGAACAACACACACTCGATATCGCCTACCGCACCGTGGATTCCCCGATCGGCAAACTGCTATTGGCGGCAACGGAGCGTGGCGTGGTGCGCGTTGCTTTTGAAGTGGAAGACCACGACGCCGTGCTGCAACTGCTCGCTGAAAAGCTCAGTCCGCGGATCCTCCTCTCGGCAGGCCGCCTGGATCCCGCTGCCCGGGAACTGGATGAATACTTCGCCGGGACGCGGCACAATTTTGACCTGCCCTTGGATTTCAGGCTTTCGCGTGGATTCCGGCTCAGCGTCCTGGAGCATTTGCCGCAGATCGCCTACGGGCATACGGAAAGCTACGCGCAGGTGGCCTTGGCCGCCGGAAGCCCTCGAGCCGTGCGCGCCGTCGGCACTGCCTGCGCCACCAACCCGCTGCCGGTGATAGTTCCTTGCCATCGGGTGGTGAAGTCCGATGGATCGTTCGGCAATTACCTCGGCGGTACGGAGGCCAAGCGCACCTTGTTGGCCCTTGAGGCAGCATGAGCTCAGGGTGGACGGAACCGCTGTTTCCGCTTGAGTTGCCGGACGGGCCCGACGCCGGTCCGCGGGAGATCGCGCCCGGCGCCGTGCACGTTCCGGGCTGGCTGAGCCTGGAACAGCAGCGGTGGATCACGACCCGTTTCGGTGAGTGGACGCGGGGTCCCGTTCCTTTGCGTGCCGCGGTTCTTCCCGGCGGGCACCCGATGTCCGTTCAGACGGTTTGCCTGGGCTGGCACTGGCAGCCCTACAGGTACACACGCGAAGCCTTCGACGTCAACGGACGGCGGGTCCTGGACTTTCCCGACTGGATGGTGCGGCTTGGCCGCAAAGCACTCTTCGAGGCATACGGTGATGCCGCGGAAGCCGCCGACTATACGCCGGACACCGCGCTGGTGAACTTCTACAACGACGCCGCCAAGATGGGGATGCACCAGGACAAGGACGAAAAGTCCCGGGCCCCTGTGGTGTCACTGAGCATCGGTGACAGTAGCATCTTCCGCTTCGGGAACACTGAGACCCGCACCAAGCCGTATACCGACGTCCAACTGTCCTCCGGTGATCTGTTCGTCTTCGGCGGTTCATCGCGTCTTGCGTACCACGGCATCACCAAGGTGCTCCCCGGAACGGCCCCCGAGGGCTGCGGACTGCCCAGCGGGCGGATCAATATCACCATGCGCGTCACTGGAATGTCGTAGGGCTGGGGCACAATGTCAACAACAACTTCTGCCCGGCTTCCTGTGGAGGAACACTTATGACCCCGCCCGAGAACGGCACCATCATTGGCGATGACGGCCTCGCCCGGCCGCCGTGGGCATCCGCTGACCCGCTCATGCGCGAGTACTACGACCACGAGTGGGGCATGCCCGTGCGGGACGAGCAGGGCTTGTACGAGCGCATCAGCCTCGAGGGTTTCCAAGCGGGCCTCTCTTGGGCCACTATCTTGCGCAAACGCGAAGCGTTCAGATCCGCTTTCTTGAACTTCCACCCGGAAAGTGTCGCGGCCTTTACCGAGGCGGATGTCGAACGGCTGATGCAGGATCCGGGGATCGTGCGCAACCGGCTCAAGATCCGCGCGGCCATCACCAACGCCAAAGCCACCATCGCCCTGCGCAGCGAAGGCGGACTGGTGGACTTCGTGTGGTCCTTCCAACCCGAGTCGACGCCCGAACCGCGTACCTTTGCCGATGTCGCCACCCAGTCGCCGGAATCGATCGCCTTGTCCAAGGCCCTGCGTAAGAAGGGCTTCGCCTTCGTCGGGCCCACCACCATGTACGCGTTGATGGAGGCGATCGGCATCATCGATACCCATCTCGTGGACAGCCATCGTCGTGGCAGCTCAGGAATTTGGCCCTGATACCCCCATTTCTTTCCACAGAAGTGCGTAACTTTATCCACAGCTGTGGACAATTCTTGTGGACATCCACGCACATGGCGTGAAAATCCCCGAGATTCAGGTGGATACCAGGCCGGTACGCCTTCCACATGAGGTTTTACCCAGTGTGAACAACCCTGTGGATAGTGTTCCCGGGTTCATCGAGAGTTCATCGCGGAGGCATTGAGAACTTCATTCAGGCGCCTCGCGCCTTGGCGGCCGGATGTGCTTTCGGTTCACCGTCTCGGCTCCCCGAAGGGGCTTTGGCCGGGAAATGTGAAAGAATCTGCGTATGAATGCAGATAAGAATGCCTGCTCGCTGGGAGTCGACAGTCAGTACGTTGAGTTGGCCGTTGAAGTGTTCGCGATGCTGGCTGACGCCACGAGGGTGCGGATCATCCTGGCCCTCCGCGACGGCGAAATGGCCGTCGGCGCGCTGGCGGACCTGGTGGGGAAGTCCCCGGCGGCGGTATCGCAGCACCTTGCCAAAATGCGCCTGGCGAGGATGGTTTCCACGCGGCAGGACGGAACCAAGGTGATGTACCGGCTTGAGAACGAACACGCCCGCCAACTGGTGGCAGATGCCATCTTCCAAGCAGAACACGCCTTGGGCAGCACCCCTGCACACCACCGTGCGGAACAGGCATCGGCATGACCAGCGGCCAGCAAGTTGGTCATCACGAAGACCATGTGCATGAACATGACCACGCCGGACACGACCACGATCACAACGGGGGTCTCAAGGGATGGCTCTACGAGCTTTTTGTCCCGCACTCCCACGATGCCGCCGATTCCATCGACGACGCCCTCGAGTCCAGCACGCAGGGGGTTCGGGCCCTGAAGATCAGCCTCTTCATACTCCTCGGCACCACCGTCCTGCAGTTCCTCGTGGTCCTCATCAGCGGCTCCGTCGCTTTGCTGGCAGACACCATCCACAACTTCTCGGACGCGCTCACCGCGGTGCCCCTGTGGATCGCGTTCATCCTGGGGCGCCGGGCGGCAACTCGCCGCTACAACTATGGGTACGGGCGGGCCGAGGACCTTGCGGGACTGTTCATCGTCGTCGTGGTTGCACTTTCGGCGGTGGTCGCCGCCTGGCAATCCATCGACCGCCTGTTCCACCCGCAACCCCTGCACAACCTGTGGTGGGTTCTCGCTGCCGGACTCATCGGCTTTGCGGGCAATGAAATCGTGGCTGTCTACCGCATCAGGGTCGGCCGGCAGATCGGGTCCGCTGCATTGGTCGCCGACGGGGTCCATGCGCGCATCGACGGATTCACCTCCCTCGCGGTGGTACTTGGCGCTGGCGGCGTGCTGCTTGGATTCCCTTTGGCCGACCCTATCGTCGGCCTGCTGATTTCGGCGGCCATCATCGTCCTGCTCTGGGGCACTGTACGCAGTGTCGGCCGGCGCCTGATGGACGGAATAGAACCCGAACTGCTCGACCACGCCCAAGCGGCGTTGGAAAGGACTCCCGGCGTGCTTTCCGTGCCGAAGCTCCAGCTTCGCTGGGTTGGCCACCGCCTTCAGGGGACGGCCACCATCATGGTCGCCAACGCGGCCCTCTCAGCCGTGGAAGAAACTATCGACGACGCGCGGCATCAGCTTGAGCGCGCGCTGCCAAAGCTCGACGACATGGTGATACAGCCTGTGACAGGGCGGGGCCGCTGAAAGGCCGGGTTCCCTTCCCAACGGGTGCCCAGCTGTTGGGGCTATGATGACCCACTGAACACGAACCTGCTGAGAAGGGACCCGCCCGCCCCGCCCAAAAATCCATGAAAGAAGATGCCCATGAGTCAGCAAGCGATTCCGGCGAAGCCTCGCCGGAACGTTGAAATGGTATTGCTGGTACTCGCCCTTGGCGTTGGCGTCGGGGCCATCGCCATGACCGGCGTGGACAAGAAGGAAGCCCTCGACTTTGGATTCTGGCTCCAAGCCGGAACCTTGACGGTGCTGGCCGGGGTCTTCCACGTTGTCCTGCGGTTCAGGGCACGGTACGCGGATCCGGTGATCCTCCCTATCGTCGTGGCGTTGAACGGTTTGGGCATCGCCATGATCCGACGCTTGGACGCGTCAACCGGCAGCACTGCGGGGACCAACCAGCTCAACTGGACCATCGTCTCGGTCCTGGTCGCGGCCGCCGTACTGTGGCTGCTGAAGGATCACCGGTTACTGCGCCGGTACACGTTCATTGCCCTTGCTGTCAGCGCTGCCCTTCTCATCCTTCCCCTCGTCCCGGGCATTTCCGCCGGCGATATCAACGGTGCGAATGTCTGGATACGACTCGGGCCCCTGCAGTTCCAGCCAGGGGAGATCGTGAAGATCACGCTCGCCGTCTTCTTCGCGGGGTATTTGTCCTCCAACCGGGACCTGATCTTGTTGGCCGGCAGGAAATTCGGACGCCTGCAGTTCCCCAGAATCAAGGACACGGGGCCGATGATCACCGCTTGGGCCGCCAGCGTAGGCGTCCTTGTCTTCCAGCACGATCTCGGCATGTCGATCTTGCTCTTCGGCCTGTTCATGGTGATGATCTACGTTGCCACGAGTCGGGCGAGTTGGCTGGTTCTCGGCCTGATACTCATGGCAGTGGGCGGATACGCCGCGGCAAAGATCTTTTCCCATGTCGGCTTGCGCATCGACGCCTGGATCAATGCCTTCGACCCCCAGGTGTACACCCGCTTTCCCGGAGGTAGCGCCCAGATTGTCCAAGGCCTCTTCGGAATGGCCGATGGCGGCCTGATCGGGAAAGGCCTCGGGCTCGGAAGCCCGGACCTTGTGCCCTTCGCCAACAGCGACATGATCATCGCCTCCCTTGGCGAAGAACTCGGCTTGATCGGGCTGTTCGCGATCGTGCTGCTCTACTTGCTGCTTTTCACCAGGGGATTCCGTGCCGCGTTGGGCATCCGGGATGCGTTCGGGAAGCTCCTGGCCTGCGGGTTGGCCTTCACCATGGCCCTTCAGTGCTTCATCATCATCGGCGGCGTCACCCGCCTTATTCCCCTCACTGGACTGACCACGCCGTTCCTCTCCGCGGGCGGGTCCTCCCTCCTTGCCAACTGGATCATCGTCGCCCTGCTGTTGCGGATCAGTGACGCAGCCCGCAGGCCCCAAGCGATCGCTTCCCAGGCCGAACACTCCCCGGCGTGACGCGCGTCTGGAAATGGACCTTTGCACTATTTGATGCGAGGCGTGCCCTACGAAGACCTCGTTGAGTCCCGGGAGTTCCTGTCCGTCGTCGAGACGTGCCGTCGCTGTGGCCGGTGGCGTGGACGAAGACGAGCAGACTTCCCAAGCCATTGAATTTTCTGGCTGTTCTGGACAATATGGCGGCCAAATTGCTGCTGCCCTCAAGGGCTTCGACCGGCAATCCCGAAATGCCACAGAGGGACCGCTTCCGAGTGAGGGGTCGGGTTTCCGAAGTTGACCTGCCCGATTCGTGTCACGATCGGCCACCTCATGGCACCTAATTGATGCCTGGCCATTACTTCGCTTGGAAGCGATTGTTCCTACGGTGTTCAAGCTGAGAGCGGAAGGGGGATACATGGAGAAGGAACTGGAGTTTGAGCTGGCACCGTGCAAGAGCACAACCATCTGAGAATGACGGAAATAAGCGAAGGCCGCGGGCCTCGGGTCTGAGGTCCGCGGGCTTTGTCCGCTTCGTATACAAGTCGTGGTGAGGATTGGTTTGGAGACCCTGCTTGATCTCGATCGGGTACATGAAAACATAGCGTGGTCGCGGGCGTAGGGATCAGCGTCAGCGGAATGGCTCTTCGAGTCTTCGCCACAGAATCACTCCAGTCCTCTGATCGGCGAACGACCGTCTTCTCCGCAATCCAAGTGGGCGCAAATCTGGCTGCAGCAGCTGGCCCCCTTCTGGGTGCGCTGCTCCTAAGCGGCTCAACGGCTGCTCTTCTTTGGTCGGTTGCGGCAGGATACGTTGCTGCTGCCATCGTTTCTGCGATTTTCGTTCCCTCAACGCGACCGCGCACCTCTAAGGAACGGCCACCGCTCACAAGAGAAACGTTCGCCGCGATTGTCCTGGATCGGCAAGTCCGGGCAGCCGCGATCACCTCTGCGACTGGTTGTTTCCTCTACGCGCAGCTCTTCTCAGCGATCTCGATCCACCTCCTCTCCGTTGCCGAGTCCGGCCCACTAAGGTCGTCTGTTTTTGTCGTGAACGCCTTGCTAGTGGTGGCCATCCAGGCTCCCATCAGCATGCTCATGAACAGAAGAATGCGCGGTGGAACGCCCCCCCTTTGCATTCATGCGCGGAGGAGTTTCTCTCTTCGCCAGCGCGTACCTCGTCATGGCCCTGTTAGGGGGCACACTTTCGGGAGTCCTGCTTGCGGTGGTTGTTTTCTCAATAGCGGAAGCCTTCTTTACACCCATATTGAACACCGTTTTCGCAGGCATCGGCGGTCACCGCTCGCAACTCGAGCTCTTCAACATGCGACAAATCTCCACGAGCATCGGCGAATCCGTTGGCAGCCTCGTTGGCGGCGCGGTGTTCACCGTGTCCCAAGCTGCTGGTTGGAACACGGCCTATTGGGGAGCACTTGCCGTGCTTGCCATTTCAGTGGTCGGGGTGGTCCGCAAATGGCCGCAAGACACGGAATTGAACGATTTGCATCAGCACGATTCAGCTCAAGCATCAGATGGGAACGTAAGCCAATGAGCGAAGCCATCATCAATCTGTGTCCAACCGGGATGGTTCCACGCAGGGAAACCGTGCCTCATGTTCCGATCACTCCCGAAGAGATAGCCGCCGACGTTCGGCGATGCGCTGACGCCGGAGCATCCATGGTGCATCTACACGCAAGAGAGGACGACGGCACCCCTACATGGCGGCGCGAACGCTTTGAAGAAATTATCGCCTCCGTCGTCGATGCCGTTCCTGAGATCGTTTTGGTCGTCACTACCAGCGGACGAGGTTGGCAGGACGTCGACAAACGCTCTGAGTCCCTCGATCCCCAGGGGACTGCAAGACCCGAAATGGCGTCGCTCACCCTCGGCTCAATGAACTTTCCATCAGGCCCGTCGGTGAACTCTCCCGAAACCATCGAAGCACTGGCGGGTCGAATGCGCCGGCAAGGAATCGTACCGGAGCTCGAGGTGTTCGACGTTGGCATGGCGAATGTCATTCACTACTACAGGAAACAAGGCATCCTGACAGACCCGACCTGCGTCAATGTCCTGTGGGGTTCGCGCGGCACGGCAGATCTCTCTGCGGCCAATGTCTCTGCCGTTCTTGCAACGCTGCCGGGCAACACGACCTGGGCATTCGCGGGCATCGGCCGGTACCAGCTCAAGGCCAATACTCTTGCTCTCGCCCTCGGAGGTCACGTGCGTGTAGGGCTGGAGGACAACCCCTATGAGGATTGGACCGACCGCACCCCGGCGACCAACCCGCGACTTGTCGAGCGCGTCGTCAGAATCGCCAAGGAACTTGGCCGGGAGCCCGCCGATCCCGCGAAGACACGCGAGATTATTGGCTTGCGACAGCCCGTGGATCGGTTCTCTCATGCACCGTCAGGGCAGCTGGAGGCCTCGTGAACCCGCTTCGCGGTCGACGCCAATGGGGATCGCGCCACGCCGTGTCCACAGGAATCAACCGGCGGCACACCCGGTGGAGATGGCCAGACGCAATGGAACCTCCAAACCGTCGGATCCTTGGTGTTCGACAACACCGATCTCCTTGAAGCGTTGACCCGGCCCAAGTGGACCTACTACCCCGGTCCCGACAAGGCTGAGGCGGAAATGGCCGAAGAGCTTTGGGTCGACGAAGAAATCGCCCCGGATACGATTTCCGAACTTGAAGCGCGAGGTCACGTGGTGGTTAAACGACCGACTGTCGGCGGCGTCACGAGGGCAATCGACTTCACCGGCCGTGCCCTCCTGGTTCTCGATGACGGACGACAGGAAGGCGTGTCTCTGGCGGTGTGAAACCGCGATTCACCCCGCGGCACTCTTTTGGGCGATGAGCGCGTACGTGTGCCAACGCTTCATTCCTGAAAATGCCATCCCATCGTGCTCTTCCTCATCGAGCCGGATGATTCGAAGGGCGGACGCCATATCGTCGATCTCTGCACGATTCAGATACGTCCCGGGCCCTTCTGCCCATTCATCGCGATCGCCGAAAAAGTCCGCCGCCACGATACCCCCGGCCTGAGCGACACAAGGATCAGCTCCCAGAACCCTTGGAAATCCTCGCGCGGCACGTACGGCATTCCTGCGCACGAGAGTACAAGATCCGCTTCGGGCAGCGATTCCAGGCGTGTGAAGTCACTGACGGAATGTTCCAGAGGCAGGAAAAGCGAAAGCTCGTCCATGTAAGGGACAACACTCGGGTCCCGGTTCGGGCCGCTGCGAACGCCCCGGACCCGCGCAGCAGCAGTTCGGGGCGCACAATTGTGGAGGTAGCGCGTGATGTACGCGACTTGCAATCGTCGGAGTTACACACTTAACAACAGGCGGCTACCCACAAGTTATCCACAGCTGGGGAAAAGTATTGCCTTCACCGTGGAAAACTCCCGGAACGGCGCGCTTTCGGGGCAACCGGGAATCGGCGAACTACAACCGTGTGAGTTATTAACAATGTTGATAACCCTGTTGATACTGCGCACCGCCCGCCGCCAACGGTGAGGTTGTCCACACGCCCCCGAATTTTAGGCTTCTTATCCACATAGCCACAGGCGTGTGGGCAAAAGTTATCCACAGCTGTGGACGTTAATCCCCAGGGCGATCTGCCACCCCCGCCATCTCGCCCTGCACAGCCAATCCACAAGTGAACTACATCCTTGTAAGTTACACACATTGTGGATAACCCCTGTGGAAAACATATCCAGGGTCTTGACGGTCCTCGTGCACAGTCTTAGGCTTGTCGTATTCAATTAATTAGTTGATAAACCGCTCATTTGAATAACCCGATTGAAGAGTCAGCTAGTCGAAGAAGCAGAGCGCTACGGAACCCGTCCGCAATGCTTTGAACAGGCAGGGGAGACGCATGCCGGAGACTGTTGGAACATCGGTGCTGGATCCTGAAGACCAGCTCAATAGGGCTTTCATGGCCCTCGCCGATCCCGTGCGCCGCAGGATACTGGCGCGATTGGCCTTGGGCGATGCCACGGTCAATGAGATCGCCCAGCCATTCACCGTCACCGTCCAAGCCATTTCAAAGCATCTGCAGGTACTGGAAGGTGCCGGGCTCATCACTAGGAGCAGGGAAGCGCAGCGCCGTCCCTGTCACCTGAACGCGACGGCGCTGGGTCCCTTGGCCGAGTGGATCGAGAACTACCGCCTTCAGGCCGAGGAACGCTTCGCCCGGCTGGACGAGCTATTGGCCGGCGAAACCCCGCTAGCCGCTGACCCGGCCGAAGGGGACTATTCGGAAGAGGAGAAGGAACAATGAGCACCAACACAACGACCATTGACGTCACGGCCGGCACGCCGTTCATCGACACCAGCCGCGACTTCGACGCCGCACCGGATCGCGTGTTCCGGGCTTTCACGGACCCCGAACTGGTGGTCAAGTGGATGGGTCCGCGCCGCTTGGAAGTCCGTCTTGTGTCCTACGATGCACGGACCGGAGGCAGCTACCGCTACATTCATTCGGACGGCCAAGGCAACGAATTCGGCTTCCGCGGGGTTTTCCACGAGGTCCAGGAACCTTTGCGGATCATCCAGACCTTTGAGTTCGACGGGGCCCCCGGTCAGGTCACCCTGGATACCACCAGGTTCGAAGATCTCGGGGGCCGCACACGCGTGGTGCAGCACTCCGTGTTTCCTTCGGTGGAGGCCCGGGATATGGCTGTCGCCAGCGGTATGGAAACGGGCATCAAGGAATCGATGGATCGTTTGGAGGAACTCCTAGGGTAAAAGCTCTAGGAGCGGCTAACCTGCCGTCGCCCGAAGGATGGTAGCCAGGACCAGAATCCCGGCCACCACTGCCATCCCGGCAGTCTGCAACAATGCCTGGCGCGGTCCACGCGGTGCAAAGGCGATGACGGCCGCGGACAGGGCACCCGTAACGAGGCCACCCAAGTGGGCCTGCCAGGCGATGCCGGGGACCAGGAATCCAATGGCGCCGTTGATGGCAATGAGGATCCACAGCTGCCTTGTGTCTCCGCCGCGCCGGCTCTGGACTACCAGGAGTGCGCCAAACAGGCCGAAGATCGCACCGGAAGCACCTTCCACTCCGGTTGGAGGCAACGCGGGCGTGAGGAGCAGGAAACCCACAGAGCCGCCGACTGCGGACAGCAGGTAAACGGCCAGGAAGCGAATGCGCCCCAGAACGGGCTCAAGCACCTGGCCAAAGATCCAGAGCATGTACATGTTGAGCACGATGTGCAGGACAAAGCCCTGTGAATGGACAAAGGCAGAGGTCAGCATCCGCCAGGGTTCGAAGGCACCAAACTGCGGGGTGGCGTAGACAGACGCGAACGCGAGTTGATCCTCCACCACGTTGCCGGGAATCAGCCATTGCAGGACGTACACCAGGGCGCACAGCCCAATAAGCACGTACGTCGCCAAGGGCCGGCCTGTCGAAACGGCACCGCCATAGGCGGAGCGCACGGCCGGCGTCGAACGCTTTATTTCGTTGACGCAGTCAATGCATTGGAACCCGACGGCGGCCGCCCGCTGGCATTCGGGGCATGCAGGACGCCCGCAACGCTGGCACCGCACATAGGAAGGCCTGTCCGGGTGCCTGGGGCACACCGGAATGTCTGCGGACGGCTCTGCCGCCGGGATTCCGTAACTCATATGTTGCTCAGGCTCCGGGGATCAGAGCTGTACGACGTCAATGCTGTTGATGACGACGTCCTCAACAGGGCGGTCGCCCATGCCGGTGCGGACGGCCTCGATGGCGTCGACAACCTTCTTGGATTCTTCGTCAGCAACCTCGCCGAAGATGGAGTGCTTGCCGTAGAGCCAGTCGGTGTTGACAGTGGTGATGAAGAACTGGGAGCCGTTGGTGCCCTTGCCCATCTGGACGCCGGCGTTGGCCATGGCCAGCTTGTACGGGGCGTTGAAGTTCAGTTCCGGGTGGATCTCGTCGTCGAACTTATAGCCCGGTCCGCCGATGCCGCGGCCGAGGGGATCGCCGCCCTGGATCATGAAGTCTTTGATGATGCGGTGGAAAATGGTGCCGTCGTACAGGGGAGTACCGGTCTTGTCTTCGCCGGTCTCGGGGTGCGTCCAGGACTTTTCGCCGGTGGCCAGGCCCACGAAGTTGGCGACTGTCTTGGGCGCGTGGTTGCCGAAGAGGTCAACCACGATATCGCCGAGGCTCGTGTGGAAAGTTGCTTTTGCGGTTGCGATGGTCATAGCGCCATTCTTTCATGCAGGGTCAACGACGAGGTGGCCAGGAAGGCGGTTCCGCGTTCGGTGAAATCTTCCATGAATCCACTGGATCAATAGCCGGTGCCGGTCAAGCGACGTAGGCTAACAACAAACGAGCATGTTGATCGGGAGGTAGTTGTGAAGAAATCGGACCGGATTGCCCGCGAACTTGAACACACCGTTGTGAATGGTGTCGAGAATGCCAAGGACTGGGCGACGCCGCGCGTCGAGGCAGCCGTGAACTGGGCGGTTCCCCGTATCCAGCACGGCATCGACACCGCTTCGCCCAAGCTTCAAGAAGGCCTGAAATCGGCAGCGCACAACCTCGCCGACGGCGTTGCGACCGTCACGCCGAAGCTCCAGGAAGGCTTGGCGAACCTCGCGCCACGGATCCACGACGCCGTCGAGGACGCCTCGCCGAAGATCCAGGAAGCACTCAACAAGGCCACCCCGGCACTCGGCCACGCCCGGGACAAAGTTGTCGAGGAGTATCTGCCCAAGCTCTCCGAGCAGCTCGGTCAAGCCTCCGAAGTTGTCCACCATGTCCTCGAGAATGCACCCGCGCAGGTGGATGCCGTCGCCCAGAAGCTTGTCGACTCCGGTGTCGTGCACAATCTCCAGGAGCAAGCCCAGGCCACCAAGTCCCAGCTGAAGGCTGCAGCCGAGGAAGCCTCAAAGGCAGTCTCGAACGAACTCGCCAAGACCAAGAAGCCCAAGAAGCGCGGACTCTTGATCTTCACGGTTCTGGCAGCAGCGGCGGCAGCCGGCGTTGCCGCATGGAAGGCCAGCCGCCCCGTGGAGGACCCGTGGAAGACCCCGGCCCCCGTGACCCCTTCACCGGTTCCGGCCGCCGCGGCAGCAGAGAAGGTAGCTGAGAAGGTCAACGAAGCCGCTGCCGAGGTAGCTGACAAGGCCGAAACTGCAAGCGAAAAGGCAAAGGACGCCGTCGAGGACGCCAAGGATGCCGCTGCGAAGGTGGCAACCGACGCCAAGACCGCGGTGAAGAACATCGCCGCCAGCCTGCACAAGGACGACGCAGGCAAGCACGAGGCAGCCGCGGACGAAGCGGGCAAGCACGACGCCTAGGCGAAAGCCACACGTTGAAGGGATTCCGGTTCGCCGGGGTCCCTTCAATTGTTTGGCCACATGTCACCGTAGGCTTCCTCGACGGACACCGGCCTGATGCTAGATTTATGGGGATGCTAGCCGATAGAACTTCCGCAGATGCAGCCAGTAACGCAGTCGTCGCGCCCGTGAAGCCGAGCGTTTCAATCGTCATCCCGGCGTACAACGAAGAAAGCGTCATCCGGCAATGCCTCATCGCGGCCGTTTACCAGTCGGTGCCTGCGGACGAGATCATCGTCGTGGACAACATGTCCAAGGACCGCACTGCCCAGATCGTCCAGCAGATGCAACAGGAATACCCGGAGAGTCCCATCATCCTGCTGAGCCAGGACAGGTCACAAGGACTCATCCCCACCCGCAACTTCGGCCTCAATAGCGCCACATCTGAGATCCTGGGCCGGATCGATGCCGACTCGGTCCTGGAACCGGACTGGGTTGAGCAAGTCCAGAAGGCCTTCGCGGATCCGTCTGCGCAGGCCGCCACGGGTCCCGTGGTCTACTACGACATGCCCATGCGTCGATTCGGGCTCAAGGCCGACGACAAAATGCGCCAGCTCATGCTTCGGCTTGCGAAGCACCAGTACCACTTCCTTTTTGGCTCCAACATGGCGCTACGCCGCTCCGCGTGGGAAACCATCCGTGACGAGACCTGCCTGGACGAGAAGGACGAGATGCATGAGGACATTGATCTTTCCCTGCACCTTGCCGACCACGACCTCAGGGTGCAGTACTGGCCGCAGATGGTCTCCGGCATGTCTGCCCGCAGGCTCGAGGATTCACCGCGCGACTACCGCTATTACGTGACCCGCTTCGACCGCACCTACAAGGCCCACAACGTCAAGAAGATGGCGCTGAAGGCCCCCATGGTGGTGTTCTTCTCGGTCTATTTCCCTGCCAAGTTACTCCGGGCCATTCACACAGCCAACACGAGCCAGGGCGCACGCCGCGGCGGCCAGTAGCCTCGCGCTCGGTAACCTGCCCCGTCAGTCGGTACCTGGCTCAGTCGGTACCGAGCTCTGCAATCTTGCCTTCGGGTCCGGCCTTGCCGCGGCGCTGACCGGCCACGACGACGGCGAGTCCGGCCAGGATCAAGGCCAGCCCCGCATAGGTCCCGGCCGGCAGGGTCTCGTGCAGGAAGATCCCGGCCAGGAGGGCTGCGCCGGGAATCTCCAGCAGGATGATCATCGAGACCAGCAGTGGGCTCATCGTGGCCAGAAGGTGGTTGAAGGCGGTGTGGCCCACCAGTTGCGCGCACACGGTGATGACCACAATCCCCAGCCAGCCGCCGGCGTCGAACCCTACAAGGGGCTGGCCGCCCAAGAGTGCCAGTACCGCAACAATGGCCGCGCAGATCCCATAGCAAAGCGTTGTGTAGGTCCCGGTCCCCATGCTCTGGCGCGCCTTGCCTCCGGCCAAGGTGTAAAGGCCGGCCAGTGCACCTCCGGCGAGGGCCAGGACGTCACCAAGGAAGGCTTTCGGCGAAGATCCCATATCGAAGCCCGTGATGGCTGCGACGCCGCCCAGCGCGATGCCCAGGCCCACCAAGACCGGCCAGCGGTGCCGAGTGCCGCGAAGGAGCTGGAAAACAGCGATCCACGCCGACTGCAGGCACACCAAGGCGGTAGCGGCAGCAACGGACGTCAACTGAAGGGCGGTGATGAAGCAGGCGAAGTGGAAGGCCAGCGCGACTGCCGCCACAGCGGACCAGGTGAACTCGTAACGCGTGATCTTCCGGAACTGTCGCGGTTCGCGGATCAGGACCGGAGACGCCATGACGACGGCGGCGATCGCGTTGCGCCAGAAGGCTATAGCCAGTGCCGTGACCGACGTGGCACCCAGCGTTCCTGCGATAAGGGGTCCGGATGATGCGACACCGAGCACGCCCAAAGCAGCAACAATGAAGTTCACAGTTCAACCTTAGTGAAGGGGTTAACGCAAAGAGTCCCGGTCATTTCTGACCGGGACTCTTTCTTATGGTGGAGGCACGGGGACTCGAACCCCGAACCCCCTGCTTGCAAAGCAGGTGCGCTACCAATTGCGCCATGCCCCCATAAGAAGCAACCCATCCATACTACCTTAGATCCTTCCATGGTTTTCACCATGTCCGGACCGGGCGTCCTGGCTAGTCAACCGTGTCGGTTGCCTTGCTCCAGACCGTTTTCCGGGCTTCGGATTCCTGCACTTTCTTGTAGAGCAGGACGCCTGCGATCGCAGCTGCAACTATGAGCAACTTCTTCACAAGCACCCCGTTCCGATTCAGTTTCCTGAACCTTTAGCAAAACCTGTGCAGGTTCCGTGGGCGTACCAGGACTTGAACCTGGGACCTCTTCGTTATCAGCGAAGCGCTCTAACCGCCTGAGCTATACGCCCCGATACCTCTTCGGGCCGAGACATGACTTTACAGCACATCCCGGCCCGATCTCAAATCGAGGTATTTTCACCACTGTTTTCCGGCAGTTTCCCCCTCTTTCCGACCATTTGGGCTAGTCGTCCGTGAGGGTCACTCCAATGCCACCTACGAGTGTTGCCGAAATGTTATACAGCACGGCGCTCAGCATGGAGAGGGCGGTCAACAGGACGACATTCACCACGGCAATGATGGTGGCGAAGGAGGCAACCTGCCCGAGCGATGCGACCTTCTTCAGTTCAAAGCCACCGCTTTCCGAACCTGCCAGCGTGCCCAGGAGGCTGTCCACCTGGTTGAAAATGCCAGTGAGGTCCAGAACGGTCCAGAGAACGATTGCGGCGATCACCGTCACGATGCCCAGGGCAACGGACAGCAGGAATGCCATCTTCAGCACCGACCACGGATCAACCTTGCTGACCAGCAGGCGGGCGCGGCGGACCTTTGCCTTCGGTGCCGGCTTCACCAACCCCGGAGTCCCGGCGGCTGGACGCTGCTGGGCCTGAGCGGGACGCTGGCCAGGTGCAGGACGCTGGCCGGGTACGGCGGGACGCTGCTGACCCTGCACGGGACGCTGGCCGGGAACGGCCGGGCGCTGGCCCGGGACCCTTTCCGCACCAGTTCCTGCCGGGCTTGAAGCAGATGCCGCAGGGCGCTGCTGGGGACGGGCCGGTGCGTCTACCCGCGGAGTAGCCGACGGCTGCCGGAATCCTCCAGGGACACCCGTACTCGGCTTGGGATATGAGTCCGAATTGCTCACTCGTTACCTCCGGTGTTGTCTTCGTTCAGCTCGACGCCGGACCCATTTGCGGATCCCGCGGCCGATCCCGATTCGGCCGTTGCGGTCGCCTCATCGGCGCCGCCGTTTGCAGCCAACGTTACGTCATCGGCCGCCTCGGACGGTCCTCCGAGAGGATTTTCGACACTATTGACGGCTGAGCCGTTGTCAGCGCCATCGCCGTGCTCGTCGTCGGATTCCTCGCCATCAAGGCCGCGTTCGCTGTTGCGGGCCACCTCGATGATGCGGTCGTTCTTGTCAGGCTTCGCGAAGATGACGCCCATGGTGTCACGGCCCTTGGCAGGCACACCGGCTACGGCGGAGCGGACAATCTTGCCGCCCTCCATGACCACCAGGACTTCGTCTTCCTCGTTGACGATCAACGCACCGACAAGATCGCCGCGCTCTTCCTGAAGCTTGGCCACCTTGATGCCCAGGCCGCCGCGGCCCTGGAGCCGGTACTCCTCGACGGCGGTGCGCTTGGCGTAGCCGCCTTCGGTCACCACGAACACGAACGAACCGTCCTGGACGACGTCGGCCGCCAGGAGTTCGTCGTCTTCGCGGAACTTCATGCCGGTCACACCCGAGGTGGCGCGACCCATGGGTCGCAGTGCCTCGTCGGTGGCCGTGAAGCGGATCGACTGGCCCTTGCGGGACACCAGCAGGAGATCGTCCGTTTCGGACACGAGCTGCGCCGAGACGAGCTCGTCCTCATCCCGGAGGTTGATGGCGATAACACCGGCGGTGCGGTTGGTGTCATAGTCCTCGAGGCGCGTCTTCTTGACGAGGCCGTTCTTGGTGGCAAGCACCAGGTACGGAGCCTGCTCGTAATCGCGCAAGTCCAGGACCTGGGCGATGTGCTCGTCCGGCTGGAACGCCAACAGGTTTGCCACGTGCTGGCCCTTGGCGTCACGGCCGGCCTCGGCAAGCTCGTACGCCTTGGCCCGGTACACGCGGCCCAGGTTGGTGAAGAACAGCAACCAGTGGTGCGTGGTTGTGACGAAGAAGTGCTCCACGACGTCGTCGCCGCGAAGCTGGGCACCCTTGACGCCCTTGCCGCCTCGCTGCTGCGAACGGTAGTTGTCGCTGCGGGTCCGCTTGACGTATCCGCCGCGGGTGATGGTGACCACCACTTCTTCCTCGGGGATGAGGTCTTCCATGGACATGTCACCGTCGAACCCCATGAGGATATGGGTCCGGCGGTCATCACCGTGCTTGGCCACGATCTCGGCAAGTTCCTGGCTGATGATGTCGCGCTGGCGCTGCTCGGAGGCCAGGATCGAGTTGAATTCCGTGATCATGGCTTCAAGCTCGGCGTGCCTGTCCTGGATCTTTTGCCGTTCCAGCGCTGCAAGGCGGCGGAGCTGCATGTCGAGGATGGCGCGGGCCTGGAGCTCGTCGATCTCCAGGAGACCCATCAGGCCGTCGCGGGCAGCCTCGGTGGTGTTGGAGGCCCGGATGAGTGCAATGACCTCATCCAGCATGTCCAGCGCCTTGAGTAGTGCGCGCAGAATGTGCGCCTCTTCCTCGGCTTTGCGCAGGCGGTAGCGGGTCCGCCGGACGATGACGCTCATCTGGTGGGCCACCCAATGCCGGATGAAGGCGTCCAGGCTCAGGGTGCGGGGTACGCCGTCGACGATCGCCAGCATGTTGGCACCAAAATTGTCCTGCAGCTGGGTGTGCTTGTAGAGGTTGTTGAGCACTACCTTGGCCACGGCATCGCGCTTGAGCACGATCACGAGTCGCTGGCCGGTTCGGCCGGACGTCTCGTCGCGGAGGTCCGCGATGCCTTGGATCTTGCCGTCCTTGACCAGTTCGGCGATCTTGATGGCCAGGTTGTCCGGGTTTGCCTGGTAGGGCAGTTCGGTGACCACCAGGCATGTGCGGCCCTGGAGTTCCTCCACGTTGACCACGGCGCGCATGGTGATGGAGCCGCGGCCCGTCCGGTACGCGTCCTCGATGCCCTTGTGGCCGAGGATGGTTGCACCGGTCGGGAAGTCTGGGCCCTTGATGCGCACGAGCAACGCTTCAAGCAGCTCTTCACGGCTGGCCGTCGGGTTGGCCAGATACCACTGCACACCATCGGCGACTTCGCGGAGGTTGTGCGGCGGGATGTTGGTGGCCATGCCGACGGCGATGCCGGAGGAACCGTTGACCAGCAGGTTCGGGAAACGCGCCGGCAGGATGGTGGGTTCCTGGTTCTTGCCGTCGTAGTTGTCCTGGAAGTCGACGGTTTCCTCGTCGATGTCGCGGACCATCTCCATGGCCAGCTGGGCCATCTTGGTTTCGGTGTATCGCGGAGCCGCGGCGCCGTCGTTGCCCGGGGAACCGAAGTTGCCCTGCCCAAGCGCGAGCGGATAGCGCATCGTCCAGTCCTGGATGAGGCGGACCAAGGCATCGTAGATCGCGGTGTCACCGTGCGGGTGGTACTGACCCATGACCTCGCCCACCACTCGGGCGCATTTGTTGAAGGAGCGGTCCGGGCGGTAACCGCCGTCGAACATCGCGTAGAGCACTCGGCGGTGGACAGGCTTCAGGCCGTCCCGGACGTCCGGAAGCGCACGGCCAACGATCACGGCCATGGCATAGTCCAGGTAGGAACGCTGCATTTCTGTCTGCAGGTCCACCTGGTCCACGCGGTCTGTCAGCACATCGCCCTCAAGTACGGGTTCCGGAATGCCGGCCGACTCGGCGGGAACCTCGGGTGTTTCTTCACTCATAGTTTATGATTTCCGTTTCAGGTATATGTCAGTACTGGAATATTCCTAGGGCTTTTGAAGTCTCTAGATATCCAGGAACCTGACATCCTTGGCGTTCTGCTGAATGAAGTTCCGGCGCGATTCCACGTCCTCACCCATCAGCACGGAGAAGGTCTGGTCCGCCGCCAGGGCATCGTCCATGGTGACTTGCAGGAGCGTGCGGTGGTCCGGGTCCATGGTGGTGTCCCAAAGTTCGGTGTAGTCCATCTCGCCGAGGCCCTTGTAGCGCTGGATGCCGTTGTCCTTCGGGATCCGGCGGCCGGCGGCCTGGCCGGAGACCAGCTTGGCGTCGCGCTCACGGTCGCTATAGACGTAGTCGTGGGGGGCGTTCGACCACTTGATGCGGTACAGCGGCGGTTGGGCCAGGTAGACGTAGCCGTTCTCAATCAGCGGACGCATGTAGCGGAACAGCAGGGTCATCAGCAGCGTGGTGATGTGCTGGCCGTCCACGTCGGCATCGGCCATCAGGACGATCTTGTGGTATCGCAGCTTGGAGATGTCGAAGTCCTCGCCGATCCCGGTGCCAAAGGCCGTGATCATGGACTGGACCTCATTGTTGCCAAGGGCCTTGTCCAGCCGTGCGCGCTCCACGTTCAGGATCTTGCCGCGCAGCGGCAGGATGGCCTGTGTCTCGGGGTTCCGTCCGCGCTTGGCCGAACCGCCGGCGGAGTCACCCTCCACGAGGTAGACCTCGCAGCGCGAGGGGTCCTTTGAAGAGCAGTCGGACAGCTTGCCCGGCATACCGAAGGATTCCAAGGGGCTCTTGCGGCGTGCGTTGTCGCGTGCCTTCCGGGCTGCCATACGGGCCTGGGCAGCCTGGACAGCCTTGCGGATGACGTCGCGGGCCGGGCCGGGGTTTCGTTCCAACCAGTCGCCAAGCTGGTCGGTGACTACCCGCTGGACGAAGCCCTTGACCTCGGAGTTACCCAGTTTGGTCTTGGTCTGGCCCTCGAACTGGGGTTCGGACAACTTCACCGAGATGACGGCCGTGAGGCCTTCGCGGATGTCGTCGCCAGTGAGGTTGTCATCCTTTTCCTTGATGATGGTCTTCTCGCGCGCGTAGCGGTTGATGAGCGACGTCATCGCGGCGCGGAAACCTTCTTCGTGGGTGCCGCCCTCGTGCGTGTTGATGGTGTTGGCGTAAGTGTGGACGCTCTCTGAATAGGCCGTGGTCCACTGCATCGCGACCTCTACGGCGATGTGCCGCTCCGTGTCTTCGGTTTCGAAGGCGATGACGTCCTCGTGGACGACGTCCACCTTCTTGTTCGAGTTCAGGTGCTTCACGTAGTCGAGCAAGCCGTCGTCGTATTGATAAACGACGGTGCGGTGTTCAGCCGCCACTTCGCCATCAGTCGCCACTGCGTCAAGATCCAGGTCATCGTCGCCGGCTCCTGCAACGGGACGCTCGTCCGTGAGGGTGATCCGAAGACCCTTGTTGAGGAAGGCCATCTGCTGGAAGCGCGCGCGGAGGGTTTCGAAATCGAAATCGGTGCTCTCGAAGATAGTGCCGTCAGGGTAGAACGTCTGGGACGTTCCGGTCTGGTCCGTTGCTTCGCCCTGGACGAGTCCACCCTGCGGTTTGCCGCCGTCGGCGAAACTCATCCGCCAAACGTGGCCCTGGCGGCGCACCTCAGTGTCTACCCTGCGCGAAAGCGCGTTGACGACGGAAATACCGACGCCGTGGAGGCCACCGGACACGGCATAGCCACCGCCGCCGAACTTGCCGCCCGCGTGCAGGATAGTCATGACAACTTCGACGGTCGGCTTCTTCTCCGTGGGGTGCATGTCCACCGGGATGCCGCGGCCGTCGTCCACGACCTTGACGCCACCGTCGGCCTGGAGGGTCACTTCAATGTGGCTGCAGTACCCGGCTAGCGCCTCGTCCACCGAGTTGTCCACCACTTCGTACACCAAATGGTGGAGCCCGCGCGGACCCGTGGATCCAATGTACATGCCGGGGCGTTTACGTACCGCTTCGAGACCCTCAAGAACGGTGATGTCGCTCGCACCGTATCCTTTGGCCTCCCCGGGCGTATCAGGCGTGTGGGCGTTTCCCTTCGCGGGCTCTACTGCCAAGGTCTCTGCATTGTCGTTAGCCACAGGCGCTTTCGACTCCTCTGTACTCGATGGTCGCCGGCCGTCACCGCACCAAGGAAGCACGTCCGTCAGGACACACCACAGGGATACGGCAGCCGCCAACAGGGACGTCACTGCTAACGCCGGCTACTTCGTGACTGGCGGATCCGCTTTTACATTGCTGTTTAGCGGAGCCAATCAACGTTCGCCGGCGCCCAGTTGTCTATGCCGATTCTATCGTGACTGAGCGCAGTTCCTTGCAAAACCCGGCCCGAATGCTCACGAATGTACCTGTAGGAGGCCGCTGGCCCCATCTGCAAGCCGTCAAAAGAGCACCCTCTAGGGAGCTATACGGTCCGGGGAGGTTTCTCGCCCCTGTGCGCCGTTCAAGGAAACCGGCTGACGCGGGTGCCTGGGAAGTTACCCGTAGGTATCCCGGGGGCCTCGTCCGTTGACGCTCCGGCCACCCTTTCGCCAGGTAGGTGCGGTTGGCGCGAGCACTTGGATCGACGTCACCACACCATCGCCCAGCTCCCTCCGGAACATCTCCAAGAGGCTGGTACTTAGGAGCCGGAGTTGCGTCGCCCACGCCGTGGAATCACAACGGACGTGGAGCGTGGTGTCGGTAAAGCTCTCAGGGGTGCAGTGCGCGGAAATTTCCGGACCGACGAGGGCGTCCCATTCCGCCATCACGGAACCGACAGCCACCGGAGAAGTCCAACCCCGTTCGGCGACTAGCCTCCCCACGACTTTCCCCAAACCAAGCGGGTCCCGGCCACTGCCGTGGAATTGGCTGAATCCACGGGTATCACGGACGCCTTTCCGTTTCGGAGCGGCACCGGTCCGTGGCGCTGCACGCCGGATTTCGCCGCGTGCAGCGGCCGCTTCGCGCATCCGGTTCAGGGCCGATTGGGCAGCATCAATCTCGTCAGGGTCCCTGCCCGGCTGGCGTCCGCCGGGGCTATCCTTCTCCATCAATGCCTCCGGGCACAACCTTCACGCGCCGCCCCGCCAGTTCCTCGGGGATGTCGGCGTCGACGGCGGCTGTCACCAGCACCTGTTCGGCGCCGGCCACTATTGCTGCCAGCTTACGCCTGCGCTGGACGTCCAGTTCGGCGAACACATCGTCAAGAATGAGGATCGGGGCAGAACCGCCGGTCCGCGTGTCATCGAGCATGACGTAGTACGAGGCGAGGCGCAGGGAAAGGCACATCGACCATGTTTCGCCATGGGAGGCATAGCCCTTGACCGGAGCTTGCCCTAGAACCAATTCGAGTTCGTCGCGGTGCGGTCCAACCAGGGAAATCCCCCGTTCCAGCTCCTTTCGGCGCGAGGCGGCGAAGGCCTGGACATAACGCTCGGTGAGCTGTTCCACGGAAAGCAAGCGGAGATCCTCAACCCCGTCCGAACCTTCGTCAAGGCGTTCGGCGGGACCGCCGTCGTCGTCCAACACGCCTTGGATGGTAGATCGGTAAACCGCGCCGGCTTCCTTGGTGCCATCCGTCAGTTGCGCGTAGGCGTTCTTGAGGTGTGGCTGGAGCCGCTCCACGAGTTCCAGCCGCGCGTGCAGGAGTTCCGCCCCCGCCCGGGCCATGTGCTGGTCCCAGACATCGAGGGTTGCTTCATGGCCCGAGCTGAACTTCCCGGTACGCGCCGATTTCAGGAGGGCGTTGCGTTGTTTGAGCAC
Source organism: Arthrobacter sp. MMS24-S77 (assembly GCF_054888235.1). Lineage (NCBI taxonomy): Bacteria > Bacillati > Actinomycetota > Actinomycetes > Micrococcales > Micrococcaceae > Arthrobacter > Arthrobacter sp. MMS24-S77. Next base: position 4,704,494 of record NZ_JBTZRN010000001.1, on the reverse strand, counting down.
GCGGTCGTAGTCGCTGCGGGTCGCCGCGTGTACCGGCATGAGGCTGACCAGAAGTTCGTCGAGGAAGCGTCGGCGGTTGGACGGATCACCCTTGACCAAGGCGAGATCCTCGGGAGCGAAAAGCACCATGTGGCAAATGCCCAGGATGTCACGGGCACGCACCGGATTGCCGCGGTTGATCCTGCCACGGTTGGCGCGGCCCGCGTTGATTTCGAGTTCGACGACTGTCGATTGTTCGCCGCGGACAAGCTTCGCCCGGATCAAAGCCCTCTCGGCGCCGAAACGCAAGAGGGGCGCATCCGTACTGACCCGGTGCGAGCTCAGCGTGGCCAGGTATCCAATGGCTTCCATGAGGTTCGTCTTGCCGATGCCATTGGACCCCACCAGGACAGTGACGCCGGGGCCGAGCTTGAGGTCAACCTGCGCGTAGCTGCGGAAATCGGTGAGGGAAAGATGTTCGAGGTACACGCGTACTGCTGGTTGGCCTGGGCCTAGTTGGCCGGACGGGTGGCGTGTCCGCCAAATTGATTGCGCAGCGCCGAAACCATCTTCATGGCCGGTGAGTTGTCCTCGCGGGAGGAGAACCGGGCGAACAGCGCAGCCGTAATGGCCGGCGCGGGGATCGCGTTGGCGATGGCTTCTTCCACCGTCCAGCGTCCCTCGCCGGAATCTTCGACGTAGTCGCCGATGGAGGCCAGGCCCGGGTCTTCATCCAATGCCTTGACCATGAGGTCCAACAGCCACGAACGAACAACCGTGCCCTTTTGCCAGGCGCGGAAAGTGCCGGGAAGGTCTTTGATGATGTCCTTGGCCGCCAGCAGTTCGTAGCCTTCGGCGTACGCCTGCATCAGACCGTATTCAATGCCGTTGTGCACCATCTTGGCGTAATGGCCGGCACCCACCCCGCCCACGTGGACGAAGCTGTCGGCACGATCGCCTTCGGGGCGGAGCGCGTCGAACACCGGCATGGCGAGCTCTATGTCTTCATCGGAGCCGCCCGCCATGAGTCCGTAGCCGTTTTGCAGGCCCCAGACGCCGCCCGAAACACCGCAATCGGCGAAGCGGATGTCCTTGGATGCCAGGAGAGCTGCGTGCTTCTGGTCTTCGGTAAAGCGCGAGTTGCCGCCGTCGATCACCATGTCCCCGGGAGAGAGCTTCTCGCCAAGTTCACTGATCACGGCATCGGTGATGTCTCCGGAAGGAACCATGACCCAGACCAGTCGCGGGGCCGGAAGCGCCGCGATGAGTTCATCGATGGAAGCGACGTCGGCGACGTCGGGGTTGCGGTCAAAGCCAGTGACTTCGATCCCGCCGTTCCGCATGCGTTCGCGCATGTTGAAACCCATTTTTCCAAGGCCGATCAGTCCGATGTGCACGGTGTGAACTCTTTTCTGCGTTGGTGGTTTTGTCGTCCCAACTGACTCGCATTTGTTGTCGTTTTGGGCGTCCAGAACGACATCTGCTGCGAGCTAGTTGGGCAGGCGGACGGGCATCACGAGGTAGCGGTAGTCGCCTTTGTCGTCGCCGTCGGCGTCAGCCTGGGCGGTGATCATGGCCGGCTTGGGCGCTGTGGTGAAGGAGAAACGCACGAACTTGGTTTCGATGACGCTCAGGCCTTCCACCAGATAGTGCGGGTTGAAAGCTACCGTGATGTCTTCGCCGCTGAGCTGGGCTTCCAGTTCCTCGGATGCCTGGGCGTCTTCGCCAGTACCCGCGTCAAGGTTCAGCTGGCCTTGGGTGAACGCCAGGCGGACCGGGGTGTTTCGTTCGGCGACCAAGGACACGCGGCGAACGGCTTCAACAAGCTCCTGCGTCTGGACAGTTGCGTGGATCGGCGTGGAATCCGGGAACAACGAGCGGATCTTGGGGTAGTCACCATCTACGAGCAGGGATGTGGTGGTGCGCCCGCCGCTTTCGAAGCCAATCAGTCGGCTGTCGTCATCGGCGAGGGCGAGGTGGATGTCTCCGCTGCCACCGAGGGTCTTGGCCACTTCGTTGAGGGTCTTGGACTTTACCAAGGCACTCGTGGAAATTCCCGGAGTAACGGGCTTCCACGGCACTTCCCGCATGGCGAGGCGGTAACGGTCCGTGGCGAGGAGGGTGATCATGTCATCCTCGATCTCCATCCGGACTCCAGTGAGGATCGGCAAGGTGTCATCCCTGCTGGCCGCGATGATGACCTGTGAAACGGCCTGGGCGAAGGCGTCGCCGGGCAAGGTTCCGCTGATGGCGGGAAGCGCTGGGAGCGGCGGGTATTCGGATTCCGGCATCGTAGCGAGATGGAAGCTGCTTCGACGGCACGTGAGGGTGACTTTGCTGCCATCGGTTTCGATTTCGACCGGCGCTGATGGCAAGCTGCGGCAAATGTCGGCCAGGAGGCGCCCGGAAACCAGGATCGTTCCCTCGGTGGTGATGTCGGCGGGAATCTCAAGACGGGCAGAGGTCTCGTAGTCAAAGCTCGAGAGGCTCACTGTTCCGGCTTCTGCCTTGAGCAGGAGACCTGAAAGGACCGGGACGGGCGGCCGCGGAGACAACGACCGGGCTGTCCATGTGACGGCTTCTGCCAGGACATCCCGCTCGACTCTGAACTTCACGGAAGGGTGCCGCCTTTCATTGCTGCTGCCAGTGTTCCACCGGAACTCCCCAGGAGCCCCGAAAACCAGCGTCCGAAACCCGAAAGCTGCATGGTCCGCGGTGAGCGAACTACAAAGCAGCGCCAAGGATGGACGCGATGCAGACAGCTTAGCCGGAAGTTCGGGCATTAACCCATCCCCGGGCTGCTGGCTCGCGGTTCAGGCAGCCACGGGCTGCGTCGGTGAGTGGGCGGAAGGAGATTGTTATTTGAGGGAATTCATTTTTTTGGGATTAGTAGTGTTAATAACCCCTGTGGAAACTGTGGATAACCGCTTCTGGACCCGCAGTTCCGGGGTTAAGGCCTGTTCACGATGTGTGGGCGACGCGGGTTTTAAACAGGGTGTGGACGTGGATAACCCCCAGGGCCGTTTTTAACGATCCACAGATGCCTTAAGGGTTTAAGCCCATTAACCGCGCTTGTCCCCTTAAGTATCCACAGGCTTATCCACATGTGCCTGTTAATAAGGTATGTAGTGGCCGCTTACGAATCGCGCTGTTGCTGTTTGATGCGGTTGGTCAGCTCTGTCACCTGGTTGTAGATCACACGGCGCTCGGCCATGAGTTCGCGAATCTTGCGGTCGGCGTGGATGACAGTGGTGTGGTCGCGGCCGCCAAGCTCTTGGCCGATCTTGGGCAGGGACATGTCCGTGAGCTCACGGCACAGGTACATGGCGATCTGCCGGGCGGTCACCAAGGTGCGTGTACGGGACTTGCTGCAGAGCTCTTCCATGCTGAGCTTGAAGTACTCGGCCGTCTGCTTCAGGATCTGGTCAGCCGTGATCTCCTGGGCGCCGTCGTCGGTGATCAAGTCCTTCAGGACCATTTCGGCGAGGGCCACATCCACGGCCTGGCGGTTGAGGCTGGCGAACGCCGTGACGCGGATCAGCGCGCCTTCGAGTTCGCGGATGTTGCTGGAGATTTTGGAAGCGATGTACTCCAGGGCGTCGTCGGGGGCGGACAGCCCCTCGCTCTGCGCCTTTTTGCGGAGGATGGCGATGCGGGTTTCGAGTTCCGGAGGCTGGATATCGGTCAGCAGGCCCCACTCGAAACGGGACTTCATGCGGTCTTCGAAGCCCGCCAGCTGCTTGGGCGGAAGGTCCGAGGTGATGACCACTTGCTTGTTGTTGTTGTGCAAGGCGTTGAAGGTGTGGAAGAACTCTTCGAGCGTCCGGTCCTTGCCTGCCAGGAACTGGATGTCGTCAATCAGCAGCACGTCGACGTTGCGGTAGGTGGTCTTGAAGCTGGCACCTTCGTCGTCGCGGATGGAGTTGATGAAGTCGTTGGTGAACTCCTCGGAATTCACGTAGCGCACCCGGATGCCGCTGTAGAGCCGGCGGGCATAGTGGCCGATCGCGTGCAGCAGGTGCGTCTTGCCCAGCCCGGAATCACCGTAGATGAACAGCGGGTTGTAGGCCTTGGCCGGTGCTTCCGCGACTGCGACCGCAGCAGCATGGGCAAAGCGGTTGGACGAACCGATCACAAAGGTGTCAAAGACGTATTTCGGGTTCAGCCGGCCGAATTCGTGCGAAGTGCTCGGCGGAGTGGGCTGCGGCTTCAGTTCCACGGCCAAGTCGTTCGCGGAAGAGAGTTCGACGGCGGGGGCCGGCTCTTCGTGGATGGGCACCAAGTCTGTGTCGACGTCGATCGCGCACCGGATGTCATCGGAAAAGACACTGCGGAGGGCGTCGTCGAGGGCGTCCTTGACTTGGGTCTGGAGAACTTCGCGGGTCAGCTCATTGGGCACGGCCACCAGGAGGGTGGAGCCGATCAGGCCTTGCGCCTGGGCGAGGATAACGAAACCACGTTGCCGGGGTGTGACGCGATCGTCTTGTTCCAGCAGGCTCAGCACCCGCCGCCAGGAACTTCCGACCGTGTTGGCGTGGTTGGCGTCGTCTACCGTCATCAATTGGTTCCCTCGAGTGCTTGCTTGCCTGGATTGCGGCAGCCGAAAGGTCCAAACCATGAGTGGATTTCGAACCGAATCCACAGGGTTATGCACAGTCCGTGGATAATCGGCTACTGAGCCACTCTAGGGGATGGAAACCCCAGAAGATAGCTGGGAACATGCTTGTGGATAATTACACCGTTGTGGTTCTGAAACGGGCCCTGTGAGCCACTTCATCCACAGGCTGTTGGGTGTACTTAGCCACAGTTGGGGATAGGGGGCAAGGCGGCTCCCGGTTTGACCTGGGGGGTCTTTTTGCCCTAACGTTGTGAAGTCCTATGTGTCCGCTTTTCGACCACCCGCACCTCCGGTAAATCCGGCGTTGGGCGGCGGCGGATACACAAATAAACTTAGCGTCGGCCAGTTCTTCCCCTTTTGATCGGGTGGGCGCACCTTTGATCCACTGGAGTAACTAACGTGAGCAAGCGGACTTTTCAGCCGAATAACCGCCGTCGGGCCAAGAAGCACGGCTTCCGCCTTCGTATGCGCACCCGTGCCGGCCGCGCCATCTTGGCCGCCCGTCGTGGCAAGGGCCGCGTCGAACTGTCGGCCTAAATAACTGACTCGTCGGTCAGTCTTCCAAGCGAGTCACTAGGTGCTAGCCACCCGTAACCGTCTACGGACTTCAACCGACTTTTCAACAACTGTACGTTCCGGCGTCCGCAATGGACGCCGGAACTTAGTGTTATATACGGCACCTATTGGTGTCGAAGAACCGAGCCGCATCGGCTTCATCGTTTCCAAAGCTGTCGGGAACGCTGTGACCAGGAACCTCGTTAAGAGGAGACTGAGAGAAGCAGGTGCTTTGTCTTTGATTAGGCATGGCACGGGTCTTGCTGTTGTTGTCCGGGCGTTGCCCGCAGCTGCGACGGCGAGCTGGGACCAGCTGCTGACGGATTACAACGCCGCCTTGGCGGCAACCACGAAACGGCTCGGCGGATCGTCTCCGCGGGCTGTTTCGCCCACCCAGGGCACCACAACGGAAGGGACACCGCGTGCATGAGCTGAGCTCCGCCGTCGTCCGCTTCTTGAGAGTCTCACCGAGAGTCCTTGGAACATTTCTGTGGGAGCTGCCGCGCAACGTCCTCATCATCTTGCTGAAGACGTATCGCAGGATCATCTCTCCCTTATACGGCCAAGTGTGCCGATTCTTCCCATCCTGCTCGGCTTATGCCCTCGAAGCGGTGACGGTACATGGTGCCGTCAAGGGAAGTTGGCTCGCAGCGCGGCGCCTTGCGCGTTGCCACCCCTGGAACGCCGGCGGCGTGGACCACGTCCCCGCTGGACATCGTCACTGGCCCGAAGGCCAGACGCCCACAATTGTTGTACTGAACAACCCGGACCAGTTCCTGGCTGTGCGGTCTGATGAAGACGGTCGCCGCACAGCGGCCTGAGGAAATAGGGAAAACGTATGGACATCTTTGGAACAATTCTGGCCCCGTTCAAGTGGCTTGTGTCCGCGATTATGCTGGGGTTCCACGACGGCCTGAGCTTCATTGGCCTGCCCGCGGCGAATGGCTGGACCTGGACGCTGTCCATCATCGGCCTGGTGTTGGTGATCCGTGCCGCCCTTATCCCTGTGTTCGTCAAGCAAATCAAGGCACAGCGAGGGATGCAGCTTCTCCAGCCTGATCTGAAGAAGATGCAGGCGAAGTACAAGGGTAAGACCGACCAGCTGTCCCGGCAGGCCATGGCTCAGGAACAGATGGCGCTGTACAAGAAGCACGGCACCAACCCGTTCTCCGCGTGTTTGCCCATGCTGATCCAGATGCCGTTCTTCTTCGCGCTGTTTCAGGTGCTTTCCGGTATCAGTGCTGCCAAGGAAGCTGGCCAGGGCATCGGCGCACTGAGCCACGAGCAAGTGGTCCAGTTCGATCAATCCAGCATCTTCGGAGCGCCCCTGTCCGCGACGCTGCTTCACGGCACGCCTGCGGGCGGCGACGTCGTGGCGGTGTGGGTCCTGTCGATCGTGATGATCCTCGCCATGACGGCTTCGCAGTTCATCACGCAGAAGCAGATCATGGCCAAGAACATGTCCGAAGAGGCCATGGCCAGCCCGTTCATGCGTCAGCAGAAGATGATGCTCTACATCCTGCCGGTTGTCTTCGGTGTGGGCGGCATCAACTTCCCGATTGGCGTGCTCATCTACTGGACCACTACCAACCTGTGGACCATGGGCCAGCAGTTCTTTGTCATCCGCCGCATGCCGACACCGGGATCTCCCGCAGCCAAGGCACTTGCTGAGCGTCGCGCCGCCAAGGGCTTGCCGTCCATCCCGCTCCTGGGCGGTAAGAAGGACGCCGACGTCGCTGCTGCCGAAGTGGCCGCCGTCGAACTCAAGGCACAGCAGCGCATCCAGCCACAACGTAAGAACAGGAAGAAGAAGTAATGTCTGTTGAAAGCACCGAAGAGGCAACGGCCGCTGGGGCCACCGAGGAACTGGCAGAGACTACGGTAGAAACTGCCGCTGAGGACGAGTCCACCGAAAAGGGCTCCTCGGTGAGCCGCCTTGAGGAAGAGGGCGACGTCGCGGCGGACTACCTCGAGGAACTCCTGGACATTGCCGATATCGACGGCGACATCGACATCGAGATCCGCAATGGCCGCACCTACATCTCCATCGCAGCCGAAGACGATTCCGAGGGCCTTGAGGCCCTTGTAGGCCGCGACGGTGAAGTGCTCGAAGCCCTTCAGGAGCTTGCTCGCCTCTCCGTACTGTCTGCAACCGAGAACCGATCGCGCCTCGTGCTGGACATCAACGGTTACCGTAAGGAGCGTGCAGGCGATCTGCAGCAGATTGCCGAAGACGCCGTCGCCAAGGTCAAGGAGACCGGCGCTTCAGTGGCTCTTGAGCCGATGAGCGCCTACGAACGCAAGATTGTGCACGATGCCGTTGCCGACCTCGGCTTTGTTTCAGAGTCCGAGGGTGAAGGTCCTGGCCGCCACATTGTGGTTTCGGCCGACTAACGGATCATGGTTGAAATTACGGCGGCCGAACTGCAGGCGGCAGAGAAGATTTTTGGTGACCGTCTGGGGCTCGCCCAACGGTACGTAGAACATTTGGCGACGTCGGGAACCGAGCGCGGGCTGATCGGCCCGCGTGAAGTTCCCCGCCTGTGGGGCCGGCATGTCCTTAATTGTGCCGTCATCGAGTCGGCCATAGCCCATGGAAGCCATGTTGCGGATGTTGGTTCAGGCGCCGGCCTTCCCGGCTTGTGCTTGGCAATTGCACGTCCCGACCTTGAACTCACGCTGATCGAACCCCTGGAACGCCGGGTTATCTGGCTCCAGGAAGTAGTGGATGATCTCGGGCTGGACAACGTCACCGTCATGCGCACCCGGGCTGAGCTCGCGGTGGGAATGGTCAACGCTGACGTCGTCACTGCGAGGGCAGTCTCTGCTTTGTCCAAACTGGCTGGCCTCACCATTCCCTTGCTCAACGGCAAGGGTGAAGTGGTCGCCATCAAGGGCCGCAGCGCAGCCGAAGAGATTGAGCAAGCAGCAAAGGTTATCCGCAAGCTCGGGGGCGTGGAAACATCCGTTGTGGTTTGCGGACAGGGACTTTTGGAGGAACCCACCACAGTGGTGAGGATCGTCGTCAACAAACAGCGGAAGATCGCTTAGCTTCGGCGCTGTGTCCCGCGTGTCCGCAGCTGAGCGGTTAAGCTAGAGAACGGCAGCTAGAGCCGAATGAGAGTGAGAGTGTGACAGTGGGCAGTAGCGAAACCTCCACGCAGCGGATCCCGCCGTTTATTTCCCTGGGGTCCGCGCGGGCAATGGCTGCGCCCTCGGCGTCGTTCGAATCTGCGCTGATGCGTACGAATTTGGTTGCAAATGCCGCTGTTTCACGTGAAACCTTGATTGTCGGAAGCGACAATGTCATGGACTCCATTGATGACTCCAGCCCCATTGCGCGCCAGCTCGCCAATGAGACCCGACGCCGGGAACGGCTGGTGGGACGCGAGCTTCCCAAGCCGGAGAAGACCCGTATTTTCACCGTGTCCAATCAAAAGGGTGGGGTGGGAAAGACCACCACCACGGTCAACATCGCAGCCGCCCTGGCTTCCGCTGGACTCAATGTCCTGGTGATCGACATAGACCCGCAGGGCAACGCGTCCACAGCTCTTGGTATTGAACACCACGCCGATGTCGACAGCATTTACGATGTGCTGATCAATGACCTGCCGCTCCGTGACGTTGTGGCTCCTTGCCCCGACATTCCCAATCTCATCTGCGCGCCGGCCACGATTCACCTGGCCGGCGCCGAAATTGAGCTGGTCTCCTTGGTTGCTCGGGAACAGCGCCTGCGCCGTGCAATCGATGTGTATTCGAAGGAACGCGCGAAGAACGGTGAAGCCCGCCTGGACTTCATCTTCATCGATTGCCCGCCGAGCCTGGGCCTGCTGACCGTCAACGCCTTCTGCGCGGCCAGCGAGGTCCTCATTCCCATCCAGTGCGAGTACTACGCCTTGGAAGGCCTCAGTCAACTCCTTAAAACATCGAAATGATCCAGAAGCACCTCAATGCTGATCTGGTCGTTTCCACCATTCTGCTGACGATGTACGACGGCCGTACCAACCTGGCCGCGCAGGTGGCGTCGGAAGTTCGCCAGCACTTCCCTGAGCAGGTTCTCGGCGCCGTGGTTCCACGCTCTGTGCGCATCTCAGAGGCCCCGAGCTACCAACAGACGGTGATGACTTACGATCCGTCATCCAGCGGCGCGTTGTCCTACATGGAAGCCGCCGCGGAAATCGCCGAGCGCTAGACTTTCTGAATCACTGCAACATCCTTGGCGGGCTCCATTCTTGCCATTCCACCGGAGGGACATACTAATGAGCGAAAAGCGACGAGGCCTGGGTAGAGGTCTTGGGGCTCTCATTCCCAGCTCCGCTTCGGCCGGTGCATCGGGCAATGGCGTTCCGGCATCGCGTCCGGTAGATCTCTTCTTTCCCGAGGCGCGTAAGGCACCGGAGACGGTGGATACTCCGGAGGTGCTTGACACCGAGGTAGCGAAGAGCTCCCCATCGCGAGGATCTTCGACTAAGGGTTCGACGGCGGCAAAGACTCCCGCGGCGAAGTCGCCGTCTGCGGAGGCCCCCGCGAGATCGAAGCCAGCCACAGCGAAGGCAGCTACTGCGGACGCTACGGAAGATTCTATTTCTGACACTGTTCCAGTGAATGCGCCCGAGGTTGAGCTGGTCGAGGTTCCAGGTGCGCGTTTCGCCGAAATTCCCGTTGGTGACATCCACCCCAACCGCAAACAGCCGCGCAGCGTCTTCGATGAAGACGACATGGCGGAGCTGGTTCACTCCGTCAAGGAAATCGGCGTCCTCCAGCCAATTGTTGTACGTACTTCAACCGAAAAGGGTGGAGAACCGTATGAACTTGTGATGGGTGAGAGACGCTGGAGGGCAGTTCAGGCCGCCGGCCTCGAAACTATCCCGGCGATCGTCCGTGACACCAATGACGATGACCTCCTGCGCGATGCTCTGTTGGAGAACCTCCACCGCAGCCAACTGAATCCCTTGGAAGAAGCAGCTGCATATCAGCAGCTGCTTGAGGATTTCGGTACCACCCACGAGCAGTTGGCTGATCGCATTGGACGCTCGCGTCCGCAGGTGTCCAACACGCTTCGTCTTCTCAAGCTTCCTCCTCTGGTCCAACGGCGTGTTGCCGCTAGCGTGCTGTCGGCTGGTCATGCGCGCGCATTGCTCGCGCTGCCGGACGCCGCTGCGATGGAGCGCCTTGCTCAGAAGATCGTCGCCGAAGGAATGTCCGTGCGGGCCACCGAGGAGGCCGTGGCGCTGTACCAGGATCCTACGGTGCCGCCTAAGAACAGCATCCCGCGCCCTAACGCACGCCACGAGCGCCTGGATTATCTTGCTTCGTCTCTCTCTGATCGTTTGGACACCAACGTGAAAATCACGTTGGGAGCCCGCAAGGGACGAGTCAGCATCGAGTTTGCAAGTGTCGAGGACCTCAATCGCATCATGGATGTGTTGTCGCCCGACGCCGAAGGCTAGTCTGTCCGATCTCTGGAATGGGGTTTGCTTCTGAAGAAGCAGGCCCCATTTTTTGTCAGTATTGATGAGGCGCTTCGGGCTCGGATTGGTTGTTTGGGGCGTTCTGGGTGCTCGCTACCCTTGGATCTACCGATGTGGGCGCTCCGTACTGGGGCTTTCCGCTGGCGGTTGCCGGGGAGAAGGCTCGCGCGCTGTTCATTTGTGCGGCTTTCCGACTGTCCATGCCTTCGCTGAATCAGTCTGTTGGGGCGTTGTTCTGGTACCTCCCTGCCGGCGGATTTCCGGCAGGACGTTGCCTCCTGCCGTGTGCCGATGGCGGGCGCGCGGGGTGAGAGCCACGCCAGCGGGGCGCAAGACGTGGCAGATGTCCTTGTCGTCGAGCAGTCCTCGTTACATCTCTGAGCAATGGCGATTGTTTCACGTGAAACGGTGGCCGGGTGTTGCGGATTTGGATTTGGGCTTGGGGGAAGGCGCGTCTCTGGCGGGGACTTCGCGGGCCGCAAGGAAGGTCTTCTCATGATCAATGGTCAGATTCGTATTGGTTTCCTGATTCCTGGTCCTTTATTGGACGATCGTTCCCTGCGGGATCATGTACGGCTGCAGCTTACGTACAATTTCCCGGCGGCGTACACAGTGGTCGTCTAAAGCGCAGTCTCCTGCAAATGACCTGGGCCTTTGTGCTAACGTAGCCACAGCGTGCGAGACAGGTTCTTGCGTTTCACGTGAAACACGCGCGGAGATCCTCTCCCCCGGGTTCCGCGGTTCGAGAGTCCCGAGTAGCCGTGCCCTTGGGCTGGCGCACCGGGAGTTGTCTGCATAGGCGGTCTTGGATTGCCGCTGATGATAGGAACATTCCCTGCACGCTCCCCTCATCCGCGGGCTGCCCGCGCGACGGGTCGATTGGGCGACGGGCCGATCGGGAAGTGTGCTGGCTGCGGCCCGATGCTGTACTGACTGCTTGGGCTATTGACCGACTGCCGAGCTGACTGACTACCGTGCCTATGAAGCCGGATGCATCTTCGTGGATTTTGCCGCTCTGGAATGGGAGGTGGGGCGCACTGTTTCACGTGAAACCCACTGCAGGAGGCATGGCACTCTCGTGACGCTCGACCGGTGGACCGTTCCATCGTCTGACAAGTTCACCGGGTTAGGCGATTCTCTTCCTGTTTCACGTGAAACGAGAGGGTTGGAGGTCCATAACACCGACCCCGAAAATTCCTCCTTCATAAAACTGGGAGCTCACTCGCGAATTCTAGTATGTGGCCGCTATGGGCGGGTGCAGCGAGATGGCTAGTTGGGCGGCGTGGTGTCCGGACTGGACCATGTACTCACCCTCGATGGGATGAGAGGTCCATAGCCCATGAAAGGCAGTACCCTTCTATCTCCAAAAGGCACTGTCTCCAAGCGGACTCTGCGGTGGTCATGACTCTGCGATGGTCCGGTACCCTTTGTATAACCCATTCACGGCAGCGTTGAGTTCTCCCGCCTTGCCTTCTATTCCGGTTCGTTGGGTGAACATTTCTGCGAACAGACATTAGATCTTGTTCATGGTCTCTGGCTGTGCAGCTGTCGGGGAACCTCCTTGACGCAGGTCATGTGGGACGACATGCGTGAGGTTGGAACAGGGGGTTCGCGTAGTCTGCGCGGGCAGGCTGAGGGCGCGAATTGGCTGCTGGTGGTCTTGGCCAGCGCCGCGGCCCGGTGGCCTGTCCGTGGAGTCCTGGTCCACAGCTTCGGACTTCAGATTGTCGAAGTCCTCCTGCGAGGCATTGTCGAGCAGACTATGGATTGGACGCACGCCGAATCCGCTGCGCGATCCGTTTTCGACGGCCTTCCCTGCCCTTCCAACCGTTGCTAAGTACTCTTCGCCAGTCCTGCGGTTCGGGGCGACAGAGAGGTTCTGCTGGACTTGACGTTTCCCGGGCTGGCTCTGAGGCTGAGCGTGGGCCGCGAGATTGCGCCCTATATGGCGCTGCCTCCGACTCAACATCTTCACCTGGCCCTGATCCTGGAATGCTCGTGAGTTCAGTCAGGATCCTGTGGTCGGACGAGACTCTAATCAGGGCCCGGCCGCGCCACCCCCAGCCGGCATACTATTCTGAATTCCTCCAGGAACCTGGGCTAGGTGTTTCTGGGGTCCATAAGGTTGGGCACCTGACGCGCACACGGCCCGCCTGGGTGGTGATATGGAGTTTATCGTGTCAAACGGGGACGGTCCGCATTGTTTGTCTCGCGCCCTCGCTTCGGCAAGAGCCACCAGACCTTCCCTCCAGAGCTTGTCCAGCCCCCTTCCACTCAGCTCTACCCGGGGGTACTGAGATCTACATCGGATGCTCGCGGACCAGGACGGCAACTGCTTCATCGACGCTGTGCGAGCATGTGGTGCCTCGATCCGCCCCTCGCCTGATTGAGCACGGCGCCGCTAGCGGCGAGCCGTCGGTGCGCTGGCCTTCCATCATCGGGCGCGATGAGGTTCGAGCGACGATGCGTTCGTGGGCTTCCCAAGTGCGGCCCGCTACCTTGTTCGGAGCTTATCCGAGGTCTGCCAGAGACTACTGTTTGGCGATCGTAGGGGTGCAGGCGCTCTCAGAATGTGGCCACGAATGGTCGGTGAAAATCGGGCGTGAGACGGCGGGTTGGGCCCAATATGTTAGTCTGCGTGGTTCAGCGAAGGTGTTGCGTCGCTGTTGAAAACTCCAAGCGCCCCGGTGGATATCGCTGTGGATAACTTTGTTGATAACTTGTCCACTCCTCGAAGCTAAGGGTCACAAGCGTGTCCGCCTCCGATCGGTCTGCGTCTCGACTTTGGGCAGACTCGAGCACGCGGTCGTTCTGTTTCACGTGAAACAGGCCCGCAGACCATGAACGTGGCCAAAATGTTGATTTTGCTTTGTATCCGGGCCCATTTTCGCGCTTTTGAGCCCCATTTCGGCCCAGTCGAAGGGCCGACCACGCAATGCACATGCAGTCGAAATCTGTCCCGTGCGCGCGGCGCCTCTTGCCCGTGCGGAGGGGCGGTTGTGCACAGTCTTCTAGCCGGTGGATATCGCTGTGGATAACTATGTGCATAACTCTCGGGCGCTCGGTGGATATCTTCCCCTGGCGTGAATGCAGCTGGCTCTAGCGGATAGCCTCCGTTGGGCTATTGGACCGCGATCCTGAGCCGAGAGCTAGGAGTGCGTAGTTGACGCGGTTGGTGCCGGAGCGCCGCCGGCATCCGGCTCCGCTCATGTTTCACGTGAAACGGCACCCGAGCTGTTGACGTCATGTGCCAAGGACTTTCGTGCAGCAGTGATGAAGCGCCGGACCTCGACGCCTGCGTGGCGTCGGGTATCTGACGGGGGTGGAAGCCATGCGCAACTCTTGTGGCTGAGAAACCCGCGGGCATTCTGAGACCCACCCCATTGAGTGGCTAGCTGTTGACGAGCACGAGATCTGTGGAACCTGGGTAGGCCTTCCTACGGATGACTTCTCTGGCGGCTGAGCCTGGTATTCGCAGAGCGTGCCATTGACTCCGATACGCCGCGTTCAAGGGAGTGGATCGCACGGAAGACCGCCCGTCGGAAGAACCGCGTTCTCACAGATTTAGTCACGTCTCATTCCAAAATTGGTCACGTGTCATCCCGAAAGGTCCAGGCCGACACCGTTCATTGGGCTGGCTACTCAACGCTGTTTGGACCAGGGCTCATTGCCAGCTGGGTTAGCCTGCCTAGATGCCAGGTACCCAGGCTTTGCCGGATCCAGCGCTCAGGTAGGCGCTCATAGGAGGCCAGTACTGGACTGACCTAAGACGTGGGGCGAGCGCTTGTGGACTACTCCCCTTGGCAGCCACGGGCTTGGTCTCACGGTGTGGCACCACCGTCACGCTCAATCAGCGGTGCACACGTGGAGTAACGATTGTTCCGAGGATCCAGAAGATCCCCCGGACGGCGAAGTAGCCTCGAGCACGCCTAGGTCCCGGCGACTCCAGATTTTTCGCAGACATGGCCCTGATAGATCGGGTGACGTGGTGCCCCTGACTCCGCGGATGGATTGGAGCCGAGCTTTGTGAGTCTGGGTGCTGTGCGAGCCCTGCATAGCACCTGCGTCTGGGTCGTCAGATTCCGGCCTGCGGCTGGGTGGTTTCGCTCGCCCCTACCGCTAGATCGCGCGGACCTAAGTGCCCCGTCAGTGCGGGTGGAAAGGGAACATTGGTGGGCGCTTGATTGCCTCGTGGCCTCATGCGCTCGCTCCCTATAGCAACTGAGGCAATGCTCGCTTGGGGCGCGCGTCTGTTCTTCTTCCAGCGCTAGCGATGGGTCCTCGTGGTGCCGGCAGGACGGTCGGAAGCCGGCGGTGGTCTACTCGCGGGCTGGGGCGCCGAAACCGCATGGAAGGCTGTCATTGCGCCCTTGGATTCGTTGTGATGGGTTGCTCCTTCGCGAGCCAGGCGTCAGCTCTCAAGGCTTGGAGTCAGTGCGAGCTTCATGTTTTGAGCTTCTACTCATTTGAGCTTCCACTCATTTGAGGGCAACGAGCCCCGGACACAAAAGGCACTGGTGCCAGCCCAAAGGGCAGCGATGTTGAGCCGGCCAATCTAGTCCTCTCACTGAGTTTCGTAGACCATGACGCATGCCTGTGAAGAATCAAGACCGATCCCCAAGAACTACCGACGGTTCCTCTGGGGTGCGGACCGATCGATGCATGCAGATTTAGATTGGTGACTTGGAGAAAGAAGTTGTCTTAGTTTCATTTGCGTGAGTCGTTGAACCTGTGCCCTATTCGGGCGCCAATTCAGCGGGGTACTAAGCAAGCTTCGTGTAAGGACAAGGTTTGCGCACCGTAGTCCGCAGCAATCGTGGCCGCGGGAGTTGAGGCTGGGCACTGTATCGACGGTTCCAGGGGCCGATCGGAGGATGGAGTTTGGTGGCGTGCTTAGCTCGGCGGTGGATGCCTGGGGTACGAAGTGCCTGAAGATTCGGTGGATCTCCGACTTGGGAGGTCTTTAGTCTGTCGTCTGGGCCCCAGGTTAGTCCCTAACAGGCCTTGTGGCTACGCGGGCTGGGAACTGATCAGGGCGACGGGAGGGAGCCGTTCTGGCGCCCGTGACATCCATTTCCGCCGTCCTGACGGCACTAGGTTCACACTGGGAGTCTCCCTCCGCCAATTCACTGGGTATGAGATGGACAGAGACTCCCATCATGAGGGGCGCCTACCGTGCTAGACGCTGGCTTCGCGCCAGACGCACGCGTCGTTTCACGTGAAACAGTGGGTGGAGGTGGTGCATGGGTTGCGCTCCCTATGCGTGGACGGGCCTTGGGTAGTCCCCCACCTCCCATTGGCTAGGAGTGTGTGCATCGCTCAGAACTCCGCTCATGCGCGCGGACGCCGCCGGCCACAGTGGTCCACACCTGCCAAGGATCATCGCGTCACTCCCGACCACCATTCGGTAAGGGACATCTTCTAAAGCATCGCGCGTGTAGAGTCTGCAAGCAACGCGGCCCTTGGATCAGGAGACCCGGAGAACAGCGGTTGTAATGGTCATGGGCGTTTCACGTGAAACAGTGCACACAATAGGTGCCGCGCAAATTTGTTTTGCACAGCCTTCGAACCCCAAGTGCATCGTGACTTCCCGGCGACGCCCACACTGTTTCACGTGAAACGGCTCCTCGACATCTAAGCCCTTTTGTATCGAAGCAACCGGCCGCTATCCCTGGCCGGAGACAAGGATTCTGGCAAGAGGCTTCGCGAAAGACTTGGAAAACAGAGAACGACAAAATTCTGGGGCGGCTGACTATTAGGGCCCCACATTCCACCCTTACCCCGTATGGGCAAGATGGGACTTGTCTGCTGGGCGGTTCTCCCCCAAAACTCCAGGGTTTCGAAATCGAAAAAGGTTCCGGACATGCCGAACGTGGGATCAACGCGGGTAATGGGACCTCCAGGCATCGCTTGAACGTGAAGCCAATACACCTGGAACCGGAATAGCAACGGAGTGAAGGGGTACCAGGAGCGCAGAAGAAACGAAAAAGCCGGCGGCTCCCGCTGACAAGCGGGAACCACCGGCTGAGTCATGAAGCGCCACTAGAGTGCGGCGCTCGAGCCCCAAGAAAGGACGTGCCTTAGGAAAGGACGGACTCAAATTCCTTTTCGAAGAACTGCTTCGGCTTTGCACCGATAACCGTGCTCTTCACTTCTCCCCCACTGAAGAGGTATACGGCCGGAATCGACGTAATGCCGTACTCCGCGGCGATGGCCGGGTTGTCGTCGACGTTCAGCTTGACGACGTCAACCTTGTCTCCGTATTCAACAGAGATCTCGTCGAGGATCGGACCCAACTTACGGCACGGGCCGCACCACTCTGCCCAGAAGTCCACGATGACCGGCTTTTCAGCGGCCAGGACGTCGGTGCTGAAACTGGCGTCGGTAACGTCTTTAGCGTTGCTCATAATTCTTTCCCTTCGAATGGATGGCTGCTGTGCCGATTAGGCGTGCAGGTCTGCAAGATAGTGTTCGACGTCCAGGGCCGCGACACAACCGGAACCAGCTGCCGTGATGGCCTGACGGTAGGTGGGGTCGACGACGTCGCCGGCAGCGAAGACGCCCTTGATGCTCGTCTTGGAACTGCGGCCCTCGACGGCGATGGTGCCTTCCGGGGACAGCTCCAGTTTGCCCTTCACGAGTTCCGTGCGGGGGTCATTGCCGATTGCCACGAATACGCCGGTGACGGCGAGTTCGGACTCGGTGCCGTTCACGAGGTTCTTCAGCTTCAAGCCGGTCACCTTATCGCCACCGATGACATCTTCGACCGCGGTGTTCCACACGAAGTTGATCTTCTCGTGGGCCTGGGCACGATCGCCCATGATCTTGGAAGCCTTCAGGGTGTCACGACGGTGCACCACAGTGACGGACTTGGCGAACTTGGTGAGGAAGAGTGCCTCCTCCATGGCCGAGTCTCCGCCACCGATCACTGCGATGTCCTGGTCCTTGAAGAAGAAACCGTCACAGGTTGCACACCAGCTCACACCGTGGCCGGAGAGACGCTTTTCATTCGCCAGGCCGAGCTCCCGATAGGCGGAACCGGTCGACAGAATTACCGCGCGAGCCTTGAAGGTCTCCCCCGTGGCAATGGTCACGGACTTGATGTCTCCGTCGAGATCCAGTTCGGTGACATCCTCGAACTGGATCTCTGTACCAAAGCGCGCGGCCTGCTTTTCGAAGTTCTCCATGAGGTCAGGTCCCATGACGCCGTCGGGGAATCCCGGGTAGTTTTCGACGTCTGTTGTGTTCATCAGTTCGCCACCGGCAGTCACAGAACCGGCGATGAGCAGCGGGTTCATGTTGGCGCGTGCTGCGTAGACAGCCGCCGTGTAGCCGGCAGGCCCGGAGCCTACGATGATGACATCACGTACTTGGGACGCGGTGTTTTCTGCGTTGCTCACTGTTGGGTGAACCTCTTCCTTAGTCGATGCACCGGATTTTCGCGGCCGGCCACATGGCACAACCTCATGGCGGCGTCGAATATTCCGGTGTTTCCGGGGACCCTAATATCCACCACCATTCAGGGTACCGTCTGGTGGCGCAGGGCATGGAAGGGCGCAGCCTCCGTTACCCGAGTTGACGATCCTCGGGTAACGGAGCACACCTCACGTAATCGTCCGAAACTGCCACACCGGGCCGAAAACTGCCGCCCGCCGTCGACTACTGGACTGTGTATCTACTGGGTACTGATCTACTGGACCTTGATCTCGGCGAGGCGCAGGCCGAAGCCGTAGCGGGTCTTGGGCGCGGTCAGCTTGGGCAGCGATTTGATGGAGACGATCACGTACTGGGCTGTTGCGGGGGTGCTGAGCGGCATGGTGAGTTCCGGCGAGGTGAAGCTGTTGGTGCCTACCAGCTTGGCGCCGTCCATCGCCGGACGATCGTTGGTGTAGACGCTGATGTTTCCACCGGAGGCACCCAACTGGCTCAGCGTGACGGACTTGACCTGAGCCGGTGCCTTGAGTTTGACCAGCAGGGAAACTCCGTCAGCTGCGAGTCCGCCCCAGTCCGCAGTGGCGAACTCCATGTCTGACCAATAGCTCGCGGCATTACCGTCGAAGGCTTTGACCAAGTCTTTGTCATAAGTCGCCGCAAACTCGAAATCACCCATGCGGGTGACGCCGTCAACGACCGGCGGCGCGGCAACGGCAGTGGCCGATTCGGTGCTGCTCGGCTGTCCGGATCCTGTTTGAGACGCTGGGGTGGACTGTTTGGCCGCGGGAGTGCCGCCTGGGATGAGATTACCGAGGTTGGTGACTGCCAGAATCAATCCGACGATCAGGACGGCGGCAAGGACGCCACCCACCAGCCACCGGAAGGAGCGGGGCTCGCGCACGGGCTCGTCGTCGTAGTATTCGTCCTCGTCAAGGGGATCGGCTTGCTCCCGGGCCGTGGCCGGGAAACTCGACGCGCCCCGGCTGTACCCGCCCGAAGCGCCGCCGCTCGCACCGCGGGAAGTGGCGGCGTCGTCGTTGATGAAACCGTAGTCGTCCTCGGACCAGAGCGAGACCTTGGCGTCCTGGGCGGGGTTCGCGGACGTCGGCGCGGGAGGAGTCGACGCTGGAACGGCCTGCGTCGCCGGCCCCTGCTGGATTTGCTGGGGGGCGGTCTGGTTCGGCTGGACAGTCGAAGGGGCCTCGGTGGAAGCGGTGGCCGCGGATGTGCGCTGACCGTCGTCGTCGTTTGGCTTGCCTGCACCCTTCACAGCTGCGGCGGCCGCGGCGGCTGCAGCCCCTGCTCCCGCTGCTGCAGCAGCGATGCGGGAACCAATGCCACCAGGGGCCGACGCCGGACGGCTAGCAGGCATGGGAGGAACCGCCGGGCGGCGCGTGTCTTCGGCGGCTGCGGCTTGTGACCCACCGGCCGGGTTGGGCTCGACGTCGTCGTAATTGATGTACTCGGCGTCGTGCTCTTCGTCGTCGTACAGTCCGTCATAGGTTTCGGGCTCGTGGGACCGGGCTTGGCCGAAGATCTCGCTTCCGAGCGTGTCCGTGAAGAACGGCTCGACGTACGGCGGGTTGGTGGCCACCACGAGGTCCAGCAGATCAGGAGCACTGCTGTGGTTGGTGATGAGGTACGTGGTGCTGTCGCTGACGCCGAGATCGAGGATCTGGACGTGCCCGGGCCGTTCACCGGTGGCTACCTCGCGGGCGCTCTTGGCAACTTGCTCGGCGTTTCCGGGGCCGGCCACAAGGATACTGACGGGTCTGTTCAGGACCTGGTCGACGCCGTCGAGCACCAGATCTTGGTCGTGCGAAGTCAACACGGTGGCTGTGACTTTGTAGCGGCCGCCAAGCACTGATCCGACATCGATCGGGTGGGACACGGGTTCCTCCTAGACTGTCCGGAAGCTGCGGGTCCTGAATACGGGATCCGGCCAGCCGGGTGACCCGTGGTCTGCAACTACCTGTATTAGTTTCTGATCCTAGCCGATTGGGCCGTTCCGGCCCCCGGTTTGCGCCGATGCGTCACCTTTTGCGGCGAGCTCCACCGCGGAAATAGGGGTTGTTTCCCAGCGGCCCCTGATAGGTGCGGCGGCCAGGCAGCGGAATGCCCGGGCGGCCCACGCCTCCTTGGGCGGTGCTGGGGAGGTCCTCGTCCGGCAGGTATGACTTCTCGACGTCGGACCAGGCATCCACCTTGCCTTGTCCTTCCGCAACGGCCGCATCGGCCATGCCGTCGTGGCCCGCAGCCCGTACATCCTTGGACGGGAGGGTTTCCAAGGCGGGACCGGCGCGGAATGATGCCGCGTCGAATTCGCCCGAGATGCGCGGAATGAGCCCGGTATCGTCGGACACGGTGGCGCGAACCGGCGTCGGGGGCTGCTTTCCGCTGGTGGATGGCGCTGGCGCGACCGGAACGCCCCGGCCCAGCCTGCCCAGCACCGGACGGAGCAGGTCGCGCAGCTCGCTGACGTGGAAGACGCGTAGCAGGAACAAATACGCAAGCAACATGACCGGCCCGACGACGATCACCGTCACCAAAGCGGCGGGCCTGCTGCTCCAGGCGAAGCCGTCGGCGTGGTAGCTGCCGAGGAGCCACAGGGCCAAAGCGCCGGCGATTGCCGAGCCCAGGGCCGCGTACCCCATGCGGATGTAAGAGTTCGCAATCCGGGGGCCGTCTACATGGCCCAGGAGGCGCCTCAGGAACCAGACGCTGATGACAACGGAAAGGATGTTGCCGAGGGTGTAGAGGACGGCGATCGCGAAGATGATCTGGGCGACCGGCAGGAACTGGATGATGAACGCGCCCACAACGTTCAGCAGGGCCAGCATGAGCTGGATGTAGAACGGGGTGCGGGCGTCCTCGTTGGCGTAGAACACGCGGGACATCATGAAGTTGGCGCTCATGAACGGTGTGCTCAACGCGAGGATCGTGAGCGTCTGGGCCAGCATGACGCCGTCTTGGGGCTTTCCGCCGGAGAAGAACATGCCCAGCGGACCGGCGAGGGCAAAGAGCGCCAGTGCCCCGAAAACGGTGGCGACGGCCATGGTCCGCAGTCCGTGGGAAAGGGCTTCCCGCAGCTCGGCTTTGTTGCCGGCTTGCGAAGCGTGGGTCATGCGGTTGAACAACACCGTGGCGAGCGACAACGCGATGATCGAGTGCGGCAGCAGGTAAAGCTGGCTGGCGACTTCCAGGACCGCGTTACCCGGAAGCGTGGCGGCGGCAGGGTCCTGCGCGTGCTCAAGGCGAAGGCGCTCGGATCCGGGAATGGTGGCGATCCTCATGACATAAAGGAACGCGGGCTGCCCGACGGCGGCGGTCAGGAGCGTCCAGACGCTCAGTTTTGCCGCCTGGCCCAGTCCCACGCCCCGCCAGCCGAAGCGGGGCCGGAGACCGAGCCGCAAGCGGATCACGGGGATGAGGAGTATGGCAGTCTGGGCGAGCACGCCCACAGTGGAGAAACCCGCGATCAGGAAAGTTTGGAAGGGCCCCCAATTGTCCAGGGTGTGGGGGTTGGTGTTGTTGGCACCGAGGATCCAGATGAACATGCCCAGCCCTGCGATGGCCACCACATTGTTCAGGATCGGCGCCCACATCGCGGGACCGAAGGCGCCGTTGGCGTTGAGTATCTGGGTCAGGAGCGCATACAGGCCGTAGAAGAAGATCTGCGGCAGGCAGTAGAACGCGAAGGTTACGGCCAAGGATTTCTGCTGGGGCGAGTAGCCCTGGGTGGTGAGGTCAATGACCATTGGCGCGGCTAGCGTGACCAACGCTGTCAGCGTCAGGAGAACCAGCACCGCGAGGGTCAGGAGCCGGCTGATGTAGTCCGCGCCGCGGTCCGGTCCCTTGCTGGCTTTGATGATCTGCGGCACCAGCACGGCATTGAAGACGCCACCGGCCACCAGAAGGAAGATCAGGTTGGGCAGGTTGTTGGCATTGATGAAGGTGTCATTGACCGTCGATCCCAGGCCCAACGCGGCGCCAAGCATCCACGTTTTGGCGAAGCCGAGAAACCGCGAAACAAGCGTCCCGGCGGCCATGACGGCGCTGGAACGGGTTTCTCCGGACTGGACTGACTGGGTTGTTTTGGCGGCAGACATTGTCCTTATCGTCCCACGAGCCGGGCTGCCTGATGCGTCAAGACTGTATCAAAGGCGGCGTTAGAGGTGTTCGGGCAGGACTTCCCGGGCGAGATCCGCGATGCGCCGCTCATTGGGGAAGGACAACTTGCGTGCCAGGTCCTGGAGGGGAACCCAAGCCGCGTCTATGGCCTCTTGATCAGGATCGTTCTCGATGGTCAGCTCGCCGCCCGTGGCGCGGAGGAGGAAATGGTGCACGGTTTTGTGTACGCGATGCCCGCTCACGGTGAACCAGTAGTCGATGCTGCCGAGCGGAGCCAGGACGTTGCCTTCGATTCCGGTCTCTTCGGCGATCTCCCGCACCGCGGCTTCCTCGTTGTTTTCCTTGCCTTCCGGATGCCCCTTCGGCAGGCACCACTCAAGCCGGCCACCCCTGTTAAGGCGGGCGATGATCGCAACCCTCAGTTCGCCGTCGGACGTGTCTACTACGACGCCCCCGGCGGAGACCTCCTCCACGGTCGGAAGGGCGGCCTGGGCCGTGTGCGGAGCGGGCGCGACGTGGGCACCAATTGCCGACGGCAATGGTGCATTCGTCCTCCTGCCAGGAGCACTCGGGATCGGGTTGGCCATGAAGTCCACTCTAACGACTCTTGCCCGTTGGTGATGACCGGGACATGGACTCACGGTGACCTGCGGATGGCGTTCGGCCGTGATCCCGGTGTTGTCATCGTGCAATCGCGCCGTGTCGCCCCGTAATGACAAGGATCCGGTGTGATGGCGCGGTGAAATCTGACAAGCTTAAGGAACTATGGCGCAAGTATTGGACAGTTCTTCAGTTAATTTCCAGATGGATCCAGTGGTCCTGGACCTCGGTCAGCGGTTCGTGGACGCTGGATTCGAACTGTCGCTGGTTGGCGGGCCGGTGCGGGACCTCTTCCTGGGACGCGTCTCGCCGGACCTGGACTTCACTACTGACGCCACTCCGGACCAGACGCTTTCCATCATCAAGAGATGGGCCGACAATTTCTGGGAGATTGGCCGCGCCTTCGGAACGATCGGGATGAAGAAATCCGGCTTCCAGATTGAGATCACCACGTACCGTGCTGAGGCCTACGACGCCGATTCCCGCAAGCCTGTGGTGGCCTTCGGCTCGTCGCTGCTGGACGACCTGCTACGCCGCGACTTCACCATCAATGCGATGGCGCTCCGGCTGCCCTCGCTGGAGCTTGTGGACCCGTTCGGCGGGGTGCGCGATCTCCACGCCTCGGTGCTTGCTACCCCTGGATCCCCCGAATCGTCGTTCTCCGATGACCCGCTGCGCATGATGCGCGCCGCCCGCTTCGCGGCGCAGCTCGGCGTCGCAGTGCACGACGACGTCCGCCTCGCCATGTCCGGGATGGCTGAGCGGATCAAGATCATTTCCGCCGAGCGTGTGCGCGAGGAACTCGTCAAGCTCATCAATGGCGCCCATCCGCGGGCGGGCATCGACCTCCTCGTGGACACCGGCCTGGCGGAGTTCGTCCTGCCCGAGGTCTCTGCGCTGCGCCTTGAAGCCGATGAGCACCACCGGCACAAAGACGTCTACCAGCACTCCCTGCAAGTCCTGGAGCAGGCCGCTTCGCTCGAGACCGGCCCGGATGGCCCCGTACCTGGCCCCGACTTTGTGTTGCGCTTCGCCGCGTTAATGCACGACGTCGGGAAGCCGGCTACGCGCCGTTTCGAACCGGGCGGCGCGGTGAGCTTCCGCCACCACGACATGGTGGGTTCGAAGCTGACCGCGAAGCGCATGAAAGCCTTGCGTTTCGACAACGACACCATCAAGGCCGTGGCGCGGCTCGTCGAGCTGCACATGCGCTTCTACGGATACGGGGATGCGGGCTGGACCGATTCCGCCGTCCGCCGCTACGTGGCAGATGCGGGCCCCTTGCTGGAGCGACTGCATCGCCTGACCCGATCCGATGTCACTACGCGTAACCAACGCAAGGCAGAGCGGCTCTCCTTTGCCTACGATGACCTTGAACAACGGATTGAGGTCCTGGCCGAACAGGAATCGCTCAATGCCATCCGGCCGGACTTGGATGGAGCGCGCATCATGGCTTTGCTGGGACTCAAGCCCGGACCGGTGGTTGGCCGTGCCTACAAGTTCCTGCTGGAGGAACGCATGGAAAACGGTCCGTCGTCCGCGGAGGACGCTGAATCCAAGCTTTTGGCGTGGTGGGCCGAGCAGCCCGAGTCCGCCGTCGAACCTTCATCGGAACCATCCGTCGATGCCCATGCCGGCATCGCCGAACCAGAGGAGTCCTAAGTGAACGAAGCAGCCAAGCCGGCCCGGCCACAGCTCTGGATCATGCGCCATGGGGAGACCGAATGGTCCAAGAGTGGCCAGTACACGGGATTGACCGATCTTCCTTTGACTGTCGAAGGCGAGCAGCAGGCGGTGGAAGCACGCAAGATCCTGGAAGGGATCGACTTCGACCTCGTCCTGACCTCCCCGCTGCGCCGGGCACGGCGTACCGCGGAGCTCGCGGGCTTCCCCGACGCCGTCCATGAACCGTTGGCCGTGGAGTGGAACTACGGAGACTACGAAGGCATCAGCTCGGACCTCATCCGCAAGGACAATCCGGACTACCTCATTTGGTTCGATGGAGTCCCCAACGGCGAGACGCTTGACTCCGTGGCGGCCCGTGCCGACAAGATCATTGCCCGCGTCCTGGAGTCCGGGATGGACAACGTCCTGATTGTTGCCCATGGCCATTTCTCCCGCATCCTCACGGCCCGTTGGCTTGAATTGGATGCCAGGGAAGGACGCCACTTTGTCCTGGGAACAGCCAAAGTTTGTACCTTGGGATGGGACAAGCGGACGCCGGCCATTCTTCGCTGGGGACTGTAAGAGGAATTAATTTCTAAATTGTTTGTATTTGGCTGGTCAACAGCGCGATTCATGGTGTAACTTTATTTTTGATCCCAGAGCGATCCGCCGGGATTAAGGCGTGCACTACCCAGTCAGTCAGCTGCGGTGGTGCCAAAGCAGAAAAGGAGGTTGGGAAAATGATTACTTTGACTAGCGGATGGAAGATGACCGAAGCTGGCACCCCGGCCTTCGCTGCTCGACGCCGTTTTGCGGCCTAACGTCTCCTGATGTACTTCCGCCCCTGAATATCGGGGCGGTTCGAGGTGCAATCAGCCGCCGAGTTGGCTTGCCATTGAGCGGTATCACGCGATTGACGTGGTGCGCAGTTTCCTCATAGTTCGGAACCAGCTTCTTGTTGGGGACGGCTGCCCCCTGGATACCACGTATCGGAACTCCATGCTCCGGTACTGTCAACGGTCATTCGAACAAACCGCTTAATCCACCCCATCATTGCCCGGCATTCACGTGCCTATTTCCGCACTGTCTTCTTTCGAATTCAGTGGGGCTTAATTGTCATGCCCGAATTCCGGCAATTCTCTTCAACAACGAAAGGAGGTGACACCATGGCCAAGCGCCTCAGGGACCTGATGGTCTTCAACGGCAAGCCTGTCGTCAAAGACAGGACCCTCTTCAACGGACAACTGCTGGACCAGCGCAGGGAAGACGTCTACGTCGTCCTGCACCAAATGGGCATCATCCGCTGAGTGTCCCCACCACTGCAATTCAGGAGGGACTGATGGCACACATCGGACCGTTCGCCTCGGAAGCCCACGCGGCTATGCGTGGGCTTCCGCCTTTAAAGCAGCTTCCGCTTCTGGCGTGCCGGCTGGGACGGGGACTCAGCCGGGTGCGGAGCGTCGGGCGTAGGCGGGGACCCGACGCCGTCGGGGGCGTCTGAAGGTAAGCTCGATCCCATGCAGGAGACGAAGCCGCACATCCAGCAAAAGCGTGCGCGCTTTGTAGTTCCCAGCCGTAGCGACTCCTTGCTGAGGAACTTCACCGAACTGATCGGAGGACCCCTCGGGCGGCGTTCCTCCCCCGGAGCCATCTCCCCCGGATTCTTCACCGTTGAACGGGTCCTCATCATCCTCACGATCGTGGCCGCACTGCTGTCGATCCTGATCAAGGGCTATTGCAGGGTCAACGGTTGGCAGGCACCCCAGCAGTTCTACGCCACGTGCTACTCGGATTTCCCCGAGCTCTTCCGCAGCCGAGGCCTTGCCGATGGCGTCTTTCCGTTCTTCGACCAGAAAAGCCTCTTCGAATATCCCGTAATCGCGGGGCTCATAGCTGGTGCCACGGCATGGTTGGTACCGGGTCATGGCGCCAGCCCCGAACGGATCCTGGCCTACTTCGATGTGAATGCCACCCTGATTGCGGCCCTGTGGATAGTGGCGGTCCTGGCTACCGCGCGCATGAACCGACGCCGACCCTGGGACGCAACCATGGTTGCCCTGGCCCCGGGGATCGTCCTGGCCGGCGTCATCAACTGGGACATGTGGGCCGTAGCCATGCTCGCAGTGGGGATGTACTTCTTCGCGAAGGAACGTCCCGTCCTGGCCGGCGTGTTCATCGGTCTGGGAACGGCCACCAAGCTGTACCCCGTGCTCATCCTGGGCGCGGTCTTTCTGCTCGCGTTGCGCAGCGGCCGGTTTCGGGCTTTCTTTGCGACCACCCTTTCGGCGGCTCTGGCATGGCTTGCCGTCAATATCCCGATCGTCGCCGTCAACCCGGCTGGCTGGCGGTACTTTTTCGACTTCACCCAGGACCGCCCGGCCGGATACAGCTCGTTGTGGTTCGCCTACAACTTGGTGGCAGAACGCCTGCACTTGGTTCAACTTGGTCCGCAGGCCATCAATGCCCTGGCATTGAACGTGTTCCTGCTTGCATGCGTCCTCATTGCGGGATTGGTTTTGACTGCACCGCGGCGTCCTCGGCTTGCGCAACTGACGTTCCTGATTGTTGCTGCCTTCATCCTGAGCAACAAGGTCTATTCGCCCCAGTTTGTGCTGTGGCTCGTGCCACTACTGGCTTTGGCCCGGCCCCGCTGGCGCGACTTCCTGCTCTGGCAGGCCGCCGAGGCTCTGCACTGGACCGCCACGTGGATGTATTTGGGCCAGACGAGCAGCGGCGGGCCTGCGCAGAACAACATCGACATGCCCTACTACGTCATGGCCGTGATGCTGCATATGGTCGCAACGGCATATTTGATGTTGAGGATTGCCTGGGACATCTGGGAACCACATCTGGACCCCCTACGGGTCCAAGGCGAGGACGACCCCCATGGTGGGGTGTTCGACGGTGCCAAGGATCGGTTCCGAGTGGACCTCAAGAACCCTGCCGCATCCGTGCTGCCTTGGCGGCGCGTTGCCTCGTTCCCTGAAGAGCAGCAGCCCACCCAGGGCTCGGTCACCTCCGCGAAAGGCGAGGCCGAGCGCGATGGCTGAGGTCGCCGTCGTCGGCTCCGGACCGAATGGCCTGGCTGCAGCGGTGGTTATGGCGCGCGCAGGCCTGGCTGTCCGGGTGTATGAGTCTGCGGAGACCATTGGGGGCGGAACACGTACCGCCGAACTCTTGGAACCCGGCCATGTCTACGATGTCTGTTCCGCGGTCCACCCGATGGCGCTGGCTTCCCGATTTTTCCGGGATTTCGAACTTGAGCGGCGCGTGGAGCTGCGGTTGCCGGAAGTTCAGTACGGCACCCCGCTCGACGGCGGCCGGGCAGCCCTCGCCTACCGATCGCTGCAGCAGACGGCTTCTGAACTTGGAGCCGATGGAGCTGCATTTGCCCGCCTGATGGGACCGCTGGTGGAGCACCTAGGTGGAGTTCTGGACGTGACGCAGAACCAGCTGCTGCGGGTGCCGGCGAATCCCGTGACTGCATTACGACTTGGGTTGGCGACGCTGGAGCAGGGTTCGCCGTGGTGGAACCGGCGCTTCACCGGGGACGCCGCTCCAGCGCTCCTCACCGGCGTCGCGGCCCATGCTGTGGCGCCGCTGCCCTCGCTCGCAGCAGCGGGGGCTGGACTCTTGTTGGGCGCGCTGGCGCATGCCGGTGGCTGGCCCATCCCGATCGGCGGCTCGGCGGCGATAGCGGATGCAATGGCCCGGGATATCGAGGCCCACGGCGGGGTGATTGAGACCGGCGTGCAGATCGATTCCTTGGAAGCGTTGCGGCCCGCGAAGGCCATCCTGTTGGACGTTGCACCGCCGGGCATGTTGCGCATGGCCGGTTCGGCGCTTCCGGGGCCTTACCTGCGGGTCCTGGAAACATTCCGTTTCGGGAATGCGGCGTGCAAGGTGGACTTCATCCTGTCCGGGCCGGTGCCGTGGGCCGCTCCGGGGCTTGCCGGTGCAGGGACCGTGCACGTCGGTGGTTCGCGTGCCGCCATGGCCGAGGCCGAGAACTTGGTAGCCGCTGGCCGGCACCCCACGAAGCCCTACGTGCTTGTGGCTCAGCCATCGATAGTGGATCCCGGGCGCGCTCCAGCCGGACGGCACATTCTCTGGTCCTATTGCCACGTGCCCCAGGGGTCAACGGTGGACATGGCTGAGGCAGTCATGGCCAGAATCGAGGAATTCGCGCCAGGCTTCCGGGATCTGGTAGTCGGCTGGAAGACGACGACGGCGGCGGGCTTGGCCGGCTACAACGCAAACTACGTGGGCGGAGACTTCAGCGCGGGACTGATGGATATTCGGGGACTGGTGCGGCGTCCCGTGCTTTCACCCGTGCCGTGGCGGACGCCGCTGCCTGGCGTGTACCTGTGCTCATCGTCCACGCCGCCAGGACCCGGAGTCACAGGAATGCCCGGGTACCATGCTGCTAAACATGCCTTGAAGGACATATTCGGCCTGCAGGTACCCGGGCTGGGCCTGGGCGTGTAGCCTCCCCAGGACGCTCGCTCACTTATGTGGCCCTCCCGGCCGACGCTCGCTCACATCTGTGCTTGAATCCCCCGACGCCCGCTCGGATATGAGCCCAAACGACGGAACGCTCCTGCAGATGATATGCAGGAGCGATCGGTGTTTTTCCCTCATATGTGCAAGAGCGTCGGGCTTGAAGCCGACATATCTGCAGGAGCGTCGGGAGATGGGCCGTCAGATGTGAGCGAGCGTGAGGTGGGTTGGCTGCCGTGAAATGGGTTAGTTGGCTGCTGTGAAACGTGCGCGGCGGTGGGCCGGAGTCTCGATCTCATCCAGCATGGCGACGGCGTAGTCCTGGGTGGAGATGCTGTTGCCGGCAGGGGAATCCTTGGCCGTGGAGTAGTTGCCCGTGCGCTCACCGGGCTGGATGAGGGGTGCCGGTGCCAGCACGGTCCAGTCCAGGGTATCTGGGGCTTCCTTGACCGCGGCGAAGGCGGCGGCAGCTGTGGTGGCCTCGGCCTTGTAGGCCTCCGGGAAATCAGGCGAATCGAGGAGGCGGACACCGTCGATCTCCAAGGTACCGGCGCCTCCGACGATCATGAGGCGCGTGCCTTCGGCATTGCTGTAGGCGGTATCCATCGCTGCAAGCCATTCTCCGTGGTCTCCGCCGGTGCGGCTCGGGCCGGTGGCGAGGATGACGGCGTCGTGCTCTTTGGCGATCTCCGCGAAACTCCGGCCATCAGCTTGATCGGCGGCGAGGGACTTCGCTCCAGGGACCTCCGAGCCCTTGCGGGAGATGGCGGTGACTTCATGGCCACGCGTGAGGGACTCGTTGACGATCTGGCTTCCGACCATGCCTGTTGCGCCGTAAACTGCGATTTTCATGACTCTCCTTGAGGTTGCTATCCTTGCAATACGAAAACGGTATCTATTTGATACTGATAGCTTCAAAGGAACTTAGTTACCTCATGGAAACCAATGAACTGCCAGCAAACGTTTTAGACCCTGATTGCCCGTCCCGTGTGATCTTCCAACGCATCGGCGACAAATGGGCCTCGCTGGTTGTCCAGGTCCTCGCAGACGGTCCCATCCGTTTCTCCGAGCTTCGCAAAATGGTCCACGTGGTGACGCCCAAGGTGCTGACCCAGACTCTCCGTACCCTCGAACGCGACGGTCTCATCACGCGGACTGTTCACGCCCAAGTGCCGCCACGGGTTGACTACGAACTGACGGAACTTGGAACTTCCTTGCTGGAACCACTGACCCTCCTGCGCCTCTGGGCGGAGGACCACGTGCCCAGCATTCTTGAGGCCCGCGACGCCTATGACGATGCCCAGGACGAGGCCGTCCTCAGGGGCTGATCCCTGCCGCCCTTCCTCCAACTGACTCGCAGTAGGTGTCGTTTAGAGCCCTCTAAACGACAACAAATGCGAGTTAGTTGGGTGTCCCGACGGGTACGCCCACACCAAGACGCCCGTCCCGCATTGTTGCAACGGAGTCGGTGAGCGGCAGGAACTCGGTATCGTGCGTCACCATGACGGTCGCCGTCGCGAATTCGTCCGTGACCTGTCGCAGCAACCGCACGATCGATTCGCTGCGCTCGTGATCCAACGCTGCTGTGGGCTCGTCGACGAGTAGAACGCGGGGTTGGCCCATGAGCGCCCTCGCGATGTTCACGCGCTGCCGCTGTCCACCGGAGAGCTGGTGCGGCCGCTTGTTGAGTGAAGCTCCGAGCCCGACGACGTCGAGCAGTTCCGTGGCGCGCGTTCGTGCCGCTTTGGCTGGCTTCCCCC
This sequence comes from Arthrobacter sp. MMS24-S77, assembly GCF_054888235.1. Classification (NCBI taxonomy): domain Bacteria; kingdom Bacillati; phylum Actinomycetota; class Actinomycetes; order Micrococcales; family Micrococcaceae; genus Arthrobacter; species Arthrobacter sp. MMS24-S77. The sequence continues at coordinate 4,673,781 of NZ_JBTZRN010000001.1, read as the reverse complement.
GGAGATGGTGGCCGATGATCAGCTGCTCGACGGCGGTCAGGGAGGGCAAGAGATTAGGCTGCTGGAAGATGATGCCCACCTTCTCCCGGCGCAAGGAAGTAAGTTCGGTGTCCTTGAGCTCTGTGGCATCCACGCCGTCGATGACAACGAGCCCGGAGCTTGGCCGGACCAACGTGGCCGCCACCGCCAGAAGGGAGGATTTTCCGGAGCCGGACGGACCCACGAGGGAGAAGAATTCGCCGCGGTCGACGCTGAGATCCACAGCGTCCAGGGCTTTGAGGGTGGAGTCTCCGTCCGGGTACTCCAGGGTGACGCTGACGAGATTGAGAGCGGAACTCATTGATATGCCTTTCATGGAATATTTGCTGTCAGGAATGTGTTGGCTCTAGTTCCCGCCGAGGGCGATGAGAGGATCCACTGTGGTGATGCTTCGGACGGCAAGGGCAGACCCCGCCAAGCCCAAGAGGACGATTCCGGCGATGGGCAGGAGCGTGGTCAGCGGAGTCACCAGGAACGGGGCGGCTTGGGCAGCGAAGAAGCCACCCAGCACGCCAAGCCCGCCACCCACTCCGGCACCCGCGAGCAGGACGATTCCCGCCTGGACCAGCGCGTCCCGCACCACGTAGCCGGAAGAGGCGCCCATGGCCTTGAGCACCGCGATGTCGCGCGTTCGCTGGACGGTCCAGACGGTCAGGAACGCCACGATGACGAGGGCCGAGATGCCGTACAGGAAAGCTTGCATCAACATGAGGGAGCCGTTTTCGCTCTTGTAGGAGCCGAGGGCCTGGAACGAACCGCTGGGGCTGGCACTGACCGTGCCGGCCGTCGCATTGGCGGCATCGACGTCCACGGAGGCCCCGGCGCCGTACGTCACAGCGAGAACTGTTCCTATGGACGCGCCGGCGGGAATATGCGCGAGCTTCTGCCACGTGGCGCGTGAGGTCCAGACGACTCCGGTGTGGGAATACCACTCATCCTGAGTTATCGCAGTGACCGTCAGGCCGGTACCGCCGACTGTCACCCGGCTTCCGGTACTCAGCGAGAGTTCCTTCGCCAAGGACTTCCCGACCACCACCTCACCGTCCTTGACCGGGACAGGTGAGATGCCGCCGTCGGCCCCGAATACCGCCACGTTGGCCGTGCCGGAGGCATTGTTGGACGAATCGAGGGACTGGAATCGCGTCTGCGCGATGCCAACGGCCTCGGCAGAGGCGACACCAGGCCGGTCTCGCCATGCCTCAAGTTGCTTGCCGGAGACCTCCGACTCCGTGTAGGACGCCTTGGCCTCGCCTCCGGCGGGCGCGCCGAACACGATTTGCTGAACCGGGAGGTCCGCGATAGCCGACGTCGACTGGTTGCCGAGGCCCGCGGTGAGTCCAGACAGCATGACGAGGAGGAAAGTGATGAGGGCGACGACGCTTCCCATCAGGGCGAAGCGGCCCTTGGCAAAGCGGATGTCGCGCAAGGCGAGAAACATGTCATTCCTTTGTTCGGTGCCATTGAGGCGATCTTCTGGTCTTGTTTCAACTCTCCGACCTGAATGGGCGCGCGGCATCGGGAGGCGGATGGATCCGTTGGATCGCCTTGGTTGACCCGTGGATCAACCGTTTGGTTGATTGGGCTCGAATACCGCGGAATCGGGGCAAAACTGTCGGCGGGCGGGGCTACGCTGGAGGGCATGCAGGAAGCCGATTTGCCAGGAGCCGACGCGGCGCAGCCCGGCCTCACCGCGCAGCCCAGCCTCACCGCACAGTCCAGTGTCAGAGCGCAGTCCAGCGGCGCTGCGGTGATTTTGCGCGTCCTGCGTGTCAGCCTGCACGTTGGTTTTGCCGTGCTTCTGCTGGTCGCCGTCCTCAGGCTTGTGGCCGCGGGCCTTTCGCCATTGGCCACTACGGCAGGCCTGGTGCTTGCCTTGTTGCTTGCGGCCGTCTACCTCGTGGGGACGGTCCTTGAGAAGAGGCACGCCCTCAATCCCAAGCGCCTCGATCCGAAGCCCTACGCGCGGTGGTGGCTCGCCGTCGTTGGTTTCCTGTGGCTGCTGCTCATGCTCATCACTCCGGACTTCGCCTGGATGGCCTTCCCCTTGTTCTTCCTGCAACTGCACGTCTTGCCGCGGCGTTTGGCCCTGCCCGCGATCGCTGCCAGCACTGCGCTCCTGATTGCAGCCATGTGGTTCCACAACCGCGGTGCCGGGGCGGATGCCTTGCAACTTCCCATGGTTCTCGGGCCGGTTTTGGGTGCAGCCTTCGCCGGGGTTACCGGCCTGGCGTATCGGGCGCTCTATGTCGAGGGGGAGAACCAACGCCTCGCCGCCGAGGAATTGCGCCGCACCCGCGCCGAACTGGCACGCAGCCAGCACGACGCCGGTGTGCTGGCTGAGCGCGAAAGGCTCGCCCGCGAAATCCACGACACCCTGGCCCAGGGATTCTCGAGCATCGTCCTGATGGGACGTTCGGCCGAGAAAGCCCTCGACGTCGGTGACGACGCCGCGGCCCGAGACCGCCTCAGGACAGTCCGCGAAACCGCGGCCAGCAACCTGGCTGAGGCCCGGAATTTTGTCCGTGGGCTGAGGCCGCCGGACCTGGAGGAGTCTGGCCTGGCGGACACTTTACGGCGTCTCTGCACCAAGACCGAGGCTGAGGCCGCCGCGCGCGGAGCCTTGCTGCGCTGCCGCTTCGAGCTTCAGGGCACGCCGGTACCGCTGCCCAATCCATACCAAACCACTTTGTTGCGCGCGGCCCAGTCTTCCCTCGCTAACGTGTGGGCACATGCGCACGCGAACACCGCCGTCGTTACCCTGTCTTTCCTGGACGCCGAGGTGACCATGGACGTGTTCGACGACGGTGCGGGCTTCGATCCCGTCGCGGCAGATGCCGCGGAAGCGCGTGGTGACGGAACCGGCGTCGGGCTCAAAAGCCTGCGCGAGCGGCTTGCCGCGCTGGACGGAACGCTCGACGTCGAGTCTGCACCCGGGGAGGGGACCGTGGTGGCAATCCGGCTGCCGCTGGGTACCCGCAACCCAACTCAGGAGGCATCCCAGTGACCGATAACATCAGGGTCTTGCTGGTGGACGACCATCCCGTGGTCCGCGCGGGGCTCCGCGCCATGCTTGCCGACTTCGAGGGAGTCAGCGTTGTGGCGGAAGCCTCCGACGGCGGGGCCGCGTTGGCGGAACTGTCGAAGCTCCATACCCTGGGTGAGCCCGTGGACGTGGTCCTCATGGATCTTCAAATGGGCTCGGGGATGGACGGCGTCACCGCCACGGGCAAGATCAAGGCTGGTGAAGCCGGGACTCCCCCGCCACCGGTCCTGATCCTGACCACCTACGACAACGACGCCGACATCCTTGCCGCGGTGGAGGCAGGCGCGAGCGGATACATGCTGAAGGACGCACCGCCAGAGCAAATCCGGCAAGCCGTAGTGTCTGCAGCGGCGGGCCGGACCGCACTTGCCCCGGAGGTTGCGGCGCGCCTCATGGGCCGGATCCGAAATCCGGCGCCCGCCCTGAGCACGCGTGAAGTCCAGCTGGTAGAGCTCCTCGCCACCGGCATGAGCAACCGCGCGATGGCGAAGCAGCTCTTCATTTCCGAGGCCACGGTGAAGACGCACTTAGTGCACATCTACGCCAAGCTGGGCGTGGACAATCGGACGGCGGCCATTGCCGTAGCAACACAGCGCAGGATCATCCGGGGCCAATAGGATCCGCGCGCAACCGGGGTGGCCGGCGGACCCAACTGACTGGCAGTAGGTGTCGTTTTGAGCGCTGAAAACGACACCTACTGCGAGTTAGTTGGGCAACGTGCTGTGCTCTGCATCATTCCTGTCGCCCCAAGAAGGCATAATTGCGCAAATGGGGAAAACTAAGAATCTTGTCCTAGGGCTTGCAGCCCTGATGATTGCTGGCTCGCTGTCCGCGTGCGATGACGGCCGTTCCGGGGCGGAAGGTGCAGCCAAGCAGCTCGCTTCCTCGTTGGCAGGCCTCGACGTCGGCTCGCTCGCCGTCGACGGCAAGGACGCCGCTGCGGCGAATGAGCAGCTCAAGGCTGTGTTTGCAGCCCTCGACCCAGCCAAGCCTTCCGTCGAAAGCGGAGCGGTGAAGCTCGACGGCGACAAAGCCTCGGTCCCGCTCAACTACACGTGGAAGATCGGAACCGCGGAGTGGAAGTACACCTCCCAGGCCTCGCTGAAGAAATCGGGCGACAAATGGGCCGTCCAATGGACCACGGCACTCCTGGAGCCCGACCTCAAGGACGGTGAAGTCCTGGACAAGGCGGTGACTGCCCCATCCAGGGCCGAGATCCTCGGTGCGGGGGACGCCAAATTGGTCAGCTACCGTCCCGTGGTTCATGTGGGCATCGACAAGACCACGATTGGATCGGCGGATCCCGCTGCTTCGGCGGCGAAGCTCGCGCAACTGGTCGGTGTGGACGAAGCGGCGTATGTGAAGCAAGTCCAGGCGTCCGGCCCGCAAGCCTTCGTCAGTGCCATCACCCTCCGCGAGGACGGCAACCGGACAGTTACAGACCAGCAGATTGCGTCGATTCCGGGCGCTCGTGGCATTCCCGATTTTCTGCCCCTGGCACCGACCCGCACGTTCGCCCGCGCTGTGTTGGGTACTGCGGCTGAGGCAAGCGCCGAACAGATCCAAAAGTCCGGGGGTGCCCTCAAAGTGGGAGACACCGTAGGAACCGGCGGCCTGCAGGAACAGTATGACGTGCAGCTCCGAGGCCAGGATGGAGTCTCCATCAAGGCCCGGCCGCAGGGCATGACCGACGACCAGATCAAGGCCGCGAAGCCCGATCCCCGTCGAGTGCTTTTTGCCGTTGACGCCAAGCCCGGCGAACCGGTGAAAACCACCCTGGATCCGCGCTTGCAGCAACTCGCCGAGGACACTTTGTCGGGGGTCGGACCTGCCTCGGCAATTGTGGCGCTCCGCCCGTCCACGGGAGCCGTGCTTGCTGCCGCCTCCGGCCCCGGAAGCAACGGATACAACACGGCAATGCTGGGCCAGTACGCGCCGGGCTCGACGTTCAAGATCGTGGATTCCCTTGCCATGATCCGCAATGGAATGACACCGGATTCCAAGGTTGAATGCACGCCGACAATCACAGTGGATGGCCGCACCTTCAAGAACGCCGAAGGCTATCCGGCGTCGTCCTTGGGGTCTGTAGCTTTGCGGGACGCCTTTGCGCATTCGTGCAACACAGCCTTCATCAGCGCCAGGGACAAGGTCAGCCAGGCCCAACTCGAATCCGCGGCAACCTCCCTTGGGCTGGCCGTCCAGGCGCCGAAGCTGGGTGCCGCTGCCTTCCTGGGCTCAGTACCGGGAAGCGCTGACGGTACCGAACACGCTGCTTCGATGATTGGCCAGGGTAAAGTGCTGCTCTCGCCGCTCGCCGCAGCCATCATGGCCGCCTCGGTGGCCCGCGGCGCACCGGTGTCGCCGCAACTCGTCCTGAACCCCGGCTCAGGTTCGCCCGCCGCGGGTGCTACGACGACGCCGTCCGGCTCGCCGTCGTCGTCGGCTCCTCCCGCCGCGCCCGCCTCCGATAAGCCGGTCACCCCTGCGGAGGCTGCCGCGCTGGGCGACATGATGCGCGCCGTGGTGACCTCCGGCCATGCCGGATTCCTCGCGTCGGTGCCGGGGGCGCCCGTGGGCGCGAAGACAGGGACGGCGGAATTCGGAAAGGACAACCCGCCCAAGACGCACGCCTGGATCGTTGCGGTCCACGGCGATCTGGCAGTGGCGGTGTTCGTCGAGGACGGCGGCCTCGGGGCCACCACCAGCGGCCCGTTGCTCAAGTCGTTCCTGACCGCGGCAGGCTAACGCCTCCGCCGGACGCTTGTCACTTTTGAGCTGCACAGCGGAATCCCTCCTGCACATCTGGTGCAGGAGGGATTTCGTCTTATGCCCCATATGTGCAGGAGGATCGGGTGTTTTGGCGCGATATGTGAGCGAGGGTCGGCGGAAAGGGGCACATATGTGAGCGAGGATCGCTAGGGAACCACGGCTTTAGGGAACCAGGCCGTCAGCGATGTCCAGGACGTCGTCCAGGATTGCCAGGCCGGAGTTCAGGTCCTCCACGCTGACGTTGCATGGGGGGACCACATGGATGCGGTTGAAGTTGGCGAAGGGGATGAGGCCCCGGGACTTGCAGGCGGCCGCGAGTTGGTTCATTTCCGGGCTTGAGGAGCCATAGGCGGCCAAGGGTTCGCGGGTTTCACGGTCGCGGACCAGCTCGATTGCCCAGAAGACGCCCTTGCCGCGGACCTCGCCTACGGATTTGTGCCGGGCGGCGAAGCCGGCCAGCGCCGGCCCGATCACCGTCTCGCCCAACCGGGCAGCGTGTTCCACGATGCCCTCGCGTTCCATCGCGTTGATGGCGGCGACGGCTGCGGCCGTGGCCAAGGGGTGGCCGGAGTAGGTCAGCCCGCCGGGGTACACGCGCTTGCCGAACGTCGCCGCGATCTCCGGGCTGATCGCTACCCCGCCCAGCGGCACGTAGCCGGAGTTCACGCCCTTCGCGAAGGTCAGCAGGTCCGGTACGACGTCGAAGTGCTCCACGGCGAACCACTTGCCCGTGCGGCCGAAGCCAGCCATGACCTCGTCGGCGATGAACACGATGCCGTACTTGGTGCAGAGTTCGCGGACGCCTTGCATGTACCCCGCTGGCGGCACGTAGATTCCCGCGGTTCCGGGGATCGATTCCAGGATGAGTGCCGCAATGGTGGATGGCCCCTCGAAAGCGATGAGCTGCTCGAGGTGCTCCAAGGCGCGCTGACTCTCCTCCTCTTCCGTGGTGGAGTGGAAGACGGTGCGGTAGAGATAGGGCGGGAAGAAGTGGATGGTGCCGGTGGAGCCGTTGTCGTTGGGCCAGCGGCGGGGGTCGCCCGTGATGTTGATGGCCAGTTGGGTGCCGCCGTGGTAGGAGCGGTATGCGGAAAGGACCTTCTGTTTGCCGGTGTGCAGCCGCGCCATGCGGATCGCGTGCTCGTTTGCATCGGCCCCGCCGTTGGTGAAGAAGATCTTGTTGAGTTCGCCCGGGGTCCGCTCGGCGATGAGGCGTGCGGCTTCGGAGCGGGCGTCGTTGACGTAGCTGGGTGCGATGGTGCACAGCTTCGCGGCCTGGGCTGCGATCGCGGCGACGACGGCGGGGTGCTGGTGTCCGATGTTGGTGTTGGCCAGCTGGGAAGAGAAGTCGAGGTACCTGTTGCCCTCGCCGTCCCACACGTACGATCCCTCGGCGGCCGAGATGACCATGGGGTCCAGCAGATCTTGTGCAGACCAGGAGTGGAACACGTGCTTTCGGTCCAGCTCGTACGCGCGGCGGGCCGCAGCGGCGTCGACGGCGGTGCGCGGCTCGGTGCTGTCGGGAAGCCGGCCGTTTTCAATCGTGGAAGTCATGGACGGAAATCCTTTCCGGTGGGGAGAATCAGTTGTTCTGGGGGAAGCCGAGGTTGATGCCGCCGTGGCTCGGATCCAGCCAGCGGGTGGTGACGGCCTTGCCGCGGGTGAAGAAGCCGACGCCCTCCGTGCCGTGCGCGTGGGTGTCGCCGAAGAGCGAATTCTTCCAGCCGCCGAAGGAGTAGTAGGCCATGGGCACCGGAACGGGAACGTTGATGCCCACCATGCCCACTTCGACTTCGTTCTCGAAGCGGCGGGCCGCTCCGCCGTCGTTCGTGAAGATTGCGGTGCCGTTGCCGTAGGGGTTGGCGTTGATCGTGGCGAGGGCCTCGTCGTATGAGTCGACGCGGACCACCGAGAGGACCGGGCCGAAGATTTCGTCCTGGTAGATGGACATGTCCGTGCTGACGTTGTCGAACAGGGTGGGGCCGAGGAAGAAGCCTTCCCCTTCGGCGTCGGGCATGACCGAGCGGCCGTCGACGACGAGCGTGGCACCCACCGCTTCGCCGGCGTCGACGTAGCCGGCCACCTTGTCCCGGTGCACGGCGGTGACGAGCGGGCCCATGTCGCAGCCTCGGAGTCCGTCTCCGGTGCGAAGGCCCCGGGCGCGTTCGGCGATCTTCGCCACGAGGGAATCGGCGATGTCGCCCACGGCCAGCAGCGCCGAAATGGCCATGCACCGCTCGCCCGCGGAACCGAAGCCGGCGTTGATCGCGGCGTCGGCGGCGAGGTCCAGATCGGCGTCGGGCAGGACGATCATGTGGTTCTTCGCGCCGCCCAGGGCCTGGACGCGCTTGCCGTTGGCGGTGGCGGTTTCGTAGACGTACTTGGCGATCGGGGTGGAACCGACGAAGGAGACAGCCTTGACGTCCGGGTGGGTCAGGAGCGTGTCAACGGCCACCTTATCGCCCTGCAGGACGTTGAAGACTCCGTCCGGCAGTCCGGCTTCCTTCCAGAGTTCTGCCATCCAGACAGCGGCAGTGGGGACCTTTTCGCTGGGCTTGATGATCACCGTGTTTCCGGCGGCGATGGCGATGGGGAAGAACCACATGGGCACCATGGCGGGGAAGTTGAAGGGGCTGATGATCGCCACAGGACCGAGGGCCTGCCGGATGGAGTGGATGTCCACTTTGGTGGAGGCGTTCTCCGTGTAGCTGCCCTTGAGCAGGTGCGGAATGCCGCAGGCGAATTCGACGACTTCCTGGCCGCGCGTGACTTCGCCTAGAGCGTCGTCCAGGACCTTGCCGTGCTCCGAGGTGATGATCGCGGCGAGTTCTTCCTTGCGGGAGTTCAGCAACTCGCGGAAGGAGAACAGGATCTGGGTGCGCCGGGCGAGGGAGGTATCGCGCCACGCCGGGAAGGCGGCCTTGGCGGCGGCGACCGCGGCGTTGCCGTCTTCCGCACTGGCCAAAGCCACCTGAGCCGCGACCTTGCCCGTAGCGGGGTTGCTCACGGGGGCGGTGCGTTCGCCGGCGGGGACGTAGCTGCCGTTGATCCAGTGCTCGATCGTGTTCAAGGGTTCTCCTGGGTTTCTGGTCGTCTGAACGAGGTGTTCGCTTCTGCGTTGCGTTCAGTTTGTCCGCACCGCGGAGGTCCTGTAAGAGTCGATATGTAAAGAATGTCCGCGTTGTATTTACAATGTGTAAATGCTGCCCTCCCTCCGCTCGATCCTTGATCTTCCCGTGGTGCGCGACGCCGGCCCGGAGGTCCTGGGCGGAGAGGGCAGGCTGGACGATCCCGTGCGCTGGGTTCACGTCAGCGAGATCCTGGACCTGACGGGCCTGCTGTCCGGCGGCGAACTGGTACTGACCACGGGCCTGGAGCTGGACAAAGAACTTAGCGAACCCGGCCGCGCGGCGTCGTACATCCGCTCGCTGGAACGCGCCGGAGCGGCGGGCCTCGTCGTGGAACTCACCGGAGCCCGGGAGCGCACGACGGCGGCACTGCGGTCCGCGGCCCGCTCGGCTTCGATGCCGGTAGTGATCGTCCGGCGGCGCGTGCGCTTCGTGGAGATCACGGAGATCGTGCACCGCTTGATCGTTGCCGAGCAGCTCGAACGGGTGGAGCGGGCGAGGGACGTCCACGAGGCTTTCACCGTGCTGAGCCTCGAAAGCGCGGGGACACAGCAAGTGGTGGAGACGGCGGCCGCAATGATCGGGGCGCCGGTGGTGCTGGAGGACCTGCAGCACCTCGTCCTGGCCTATTCCGCCCGCCACCTGGCAACCACGGAGTTGTTGGACGACTGGGAGCGGAGATCGCGGACCACTCCTTCGCCAGCGCAGGCCGATGGCTCGGCCAAACGGATCGGTCCCGAGGGATGGCTGCAGGTCCCTGTTGGTGTTCGGCGGCAACTCTGGGGCCGCCTGGTGGTTCCGGTGCCCCAGAGCGCCGGAGCCGACGATGACATGGCGGTCATGGTGCTTGAACGGGCCGCGCAAACCCTCGCCATCAACCGCCTGGCCGAACGGGACCAGCGCGAACTTTCCCAACAAGCGCAGGCCGGGCTCCTCAACGCCCTCCGCCAGCCCCGCGGACTCAGCGAAGCTGAGGCTCTTGCGCGCGCTGGATCTCTGGGTTTGAAACGATCGCCCTACTACGTTCCCTTGGTGTTCCGGACGGCATTTCCCGCCACGGCCTCCCCTTCCGGCGATCCTTTGGCAGGCCAGCAGGAGGAGCGCGTGCTTCTGGAAATCCTGGCCAAGGCACTGAAATCCACGGCCAGCAGCGGATTGACGGCCAGCATCCAATCCGGTTCGGTAGGGATGATCCTTGCCCTCCCGGCGCGGCAACTCGAAGACCCTTCCCTGCAGCGCCTCGCGGGCGCAGTGGCCGCACACGGCGGCGAGTTTGCCCCTCAGTGGACCATCGGCGTCGGGCGCTACCGTTCCTCGCTGCTGGAAGCGGCGGCAGGAATCGACGAGGCCGCGCACGTTGCCGAGACTGCTGCCACCCTCCGCGAGCCGGGCAAACCGTACTACCGCGCCACGGATATCCGCCTCCGCGGCCTGCTGGCCCTGATCCGCAACGATCCCCGGGTGCAGCAGTTCGTGGAATCGGAGCTTGCCCCCGTACTGCAGGCCGAGGCAGAAGGCAAGGCTGGCTACCTTGAACTACTTGGCCGGTACCTGGAATCCGGCGGCAACAAGGCCGCGATGGCACGCGGCGGCCACCTGAGCCGGCCAACCCTCTACGCCCGGCTGGCCAAGCTGGAAGACCTGCTCGCCGTGGCTCTGGAGGACGCGGAATCGCGGACCTCCTTGCATGTGGCCTTCATGCTGCACCGGCTGCGCGGATAGCAGACGCTCGCTCACTTTTGGGCGCCAAAACACAATCCCTCCTGCATGTCTTGAATTGCTCGAGGGATTCCGATTTGGGCGCCATATGTGAGCGAGGATCGCCGGAAAGTGGCGCATATGTGAGCGAGCGTCCCTGGACGCGGCTTCCCCCCCCCGGGGTGTCATCATGGACAAATGGCGAAGCCCTTTACTCTCACCCAGTTGCGGTATTTTGCGGTGGTGGCCGAGCTGGAGAACATGACGGCGGCCGCGGCGCGACTGCTGGTCACCCAGTCGGCTCTTTCAACCGCAATGGGGCAGCTGGAAGTCAGCCTGGGCACCCAACTCTTCGTACGTCATCGTTCACGGGGCCTCCGCCTCACCCAGAGCGGGAGGCAGTTCGCGCAAGACATCAAGTCCTTTCTGGAGCATGCAGATTCCCTCTACGAATCCGCGCGCGGCCTGTCCACCACCCTTGTTGGCGAACTCAAGGTGGGGGTCTTCACGCCGCTTGCACCTTTCCGGCTCCCGGCAATCCTGCAGACCTTCGAAGCCCGGCATCCAGGGGTTGATGTGTCCTTCCTTGAGACAGACCTCGCAACGCTCCAGGAGGCGCTGATGGACGGCCGTTGCGACGTGGCGCTCACCTATGGGCTGGGGCTGGGCCGGGGTTTCACATACAAAGTGGTGGAACGGGTTCCGCCGCACGTACTGGTCCATGAGGGACATCCTGCGGCCATCCGTCCGGAACGGGAGATTGCCCTTAAGGAGCTCGACGGCGAGCCCTCGGTGGTACTGGATCTCCCCACACCCGGGAGTACTTCGAGCAGCTCTATGCCATGGCCGGAGTGGTCCAGAACGTCAGGCACCGCTTTGCGGGCTACGAGACTGTCCGCTCCTTTGTGGCCAAGGGGCATGGCTACGCCCTCCTCAATCAGCGACTTCACAGCGATGTCACGTATTCCGGCGGCAAGGTGGTGCCGTTGACCCTGACGGACAATTTTCCGCCCATCGAAGTCATGCTGGTGCGGCCCGAAGGGGTGCAGGCAACCAAGCGGGTTCTCGCCTTCGAAGAGACGTGCCTGAAGTTGTATGGGGCGGAACGAACCTAGGCCGGCGCCAGGAACCGCGATATTTGCCATCAACTAGATCTATGGCAGGTTCAAAAACAATCAATTGGACAGATGTGATGCGGGTCACCGAAGGTTGAACAAGTCCGGTAGCCCGCGGAGGCGCTCAAGCTTCAAGAAGCCCGCCAACGCAGCTCACCAAACGGAACCGGACGCCAGAATGCCATCCTGATCAAAGGAGATTCGATGGTGATGAATTTCGCCGAAGGTGTCCGCGAGGTTTCTCCAAAGCGGTCCTATCGCAATATGGAAGCAATAACCACCGAAATCATTTCTCATGGCCGAAACAGTGCAGCCGCCGGCGGAAATACTGTCCGCCTAGCGTGGCTGCCATGACCATCAACGAGCTCTCCGGGCAACCCCAGCCAATGCAAGACGCAACTCCGATAGCCCCCGCCGACGCGAAGCCCGGGCGGATCCCCAAGATCACCAAAATGCAGAAGCGGGTCTTGGCGGGCGGCAGCGTCGGCCAGTTCATCGAGTTCTACGACTTCACGCTGTATGGCCTCACCGCCGTGATCTTTTCCCAGCTGTTCTTCCCAGGCAGCAGCCCCCTCGCCGCGATGCTGGCCACTTTCGCTACCTTCGGCGTCGCCTTCGTGGTCCGCCCACTTGGCGGCCTGTTCTTCGGAGCCCTCGGCGATCGGATCGGCCGGCGCCGGGTCTTGACCATCACGCTCATCGCGATCGGCGGGGCCACCGCCGTCATGGGAATCCTGCCCGGTTACGGGCAGATCGGCGCCTGGGCGCCCGTGCTTTTGGTCCTTTGCCGCCTTATCCAGGGTTTCTCGGCCGGGGGCGAATCCGTGGGCGCGCCGTCATTCGTCTTTGAGCATGCCCCCGTCAACCAACGCGGATTCTGGCTGAACATCACCATCGCCGCGACAGCACTGCCTTCGGTGGTGGCCGGTTCGATGATCCTGATCCTCAGCCAGTCCATGCCGAACGAGGTCTTCACGGCCTGGGGATGGCGCTTGCCGTTCATCTTGGCCCTCCCCCTAGCCCTCTTTGGCGTCTGGATCCGGAGCCGTACCGAAGAGAGCGCTGTGTTCAAGGACGCCAAAGCAAACCAGGGCAAGGAATTCAGCCCGGTCCGCGAGGCCTTCCGCGAGAACAAGCTCCGTATGGTCCAAGTCATCTTCGTCATGGGCCTGACGGCCATGGGGTTCTACTTCCTGTCGGCCTACTTCGTTTCCTACGTCCAGACCACCGGCCACTTGAGCCGCGAACAGTCGCTCTTGATCAACGCCGGCGCCCTTGCCCTCTACGCCGTGCTTTTGCCCATCGGCGGACGGCTCAGCGACCGCCTTGGCCGCAAGCCGATGCTCATCGCGGGTGCCGCCGCGTTGGCCGTGGTCTCCGTCCCGAGCTTCATGCTGGTCACGAGTGGCGCCCTGCCGCTTGCCCTGCTTGGGCAGGCGCTGTTCGTGGTGGCCCTCTGCATCTACGGCGGTGGCTGCTACACCTTCTTCGTTGAAATCTTCACTACCAAGACCCAATTCACTTCCGCAGCCGTCAGCTACAACGGGGCCTACGCCATCTTCGGCGGCACAGCCCCGTTCATCGGCACCGCCTTGGTAGGGGCAAGCGGTGTACCGCACGCGCCGGGCATCTACATGGCTGCCGCTGCCGCCGTCGTACTCCTGCTGGTGATCATCACCAAAGTGCCCGAAACCCGCGGACGCATGGGCTGACTCCCTCTTTCTTCTATCCCATCAAGGACTTCATATGAGCGCAGCAGCTTTCCTCCAGGACTTCCACCACGTGGCCGGCATCGGCGCCACAGCAAACAGCGGCGTCGACCGCCAAGCCGCAACCCCCGAAGACGCGCAGACCCGCGCCTGGTTTCAGCAGTGGGTGCACGACGCCGGATGGCAACTTCAGGTTGACGGCATCGGCAATATGTTCGGGCTGCTGGAGTGGACGCCAGGGGCCCCTTACATCCTGATTGGCTCACACCTGGACAGCCAGCCCCTGGGCGGCCGCTTCGATGGCGCCTACGGCGTCGTCGCTGCGTTGCACGCGGCCCGGACCATCGACCGGGAGATACGTGAATCCGGGGAGGCGCCGCGTTTCAACCTTGCCGTGGTGAATTGGTTCAATGAGGAAGGCGGCCGTTTTGCCCCCAGCGTGATGGGAAGCTCCGTTTTCGCAGGCCTGTTCGATCGCCAACAGATGCTTTCCGTCACGGATCTCAAAGGCGTTTCAGTCCGGGAGGCCCTCGAAGGCATCGGCTACCTGGGCACGGATGCCGGGCCGGAAACCGCTGGCTATGCGGAAATCCACATCGAGCAGGGCCGCATCCTGGAACGCGAAGGGATCGCCATCGGCTTGGTCGACAGCAGCTGGTACACGCAGAAGCTGGACATCGAAGTCCTCGGCGAGCAATCGCACACCGGCGCCACCGCAATGGCGGATCGGCACGACGCACTCGTGGCGGCCTCCAAGATCATCCTGATGGTGCACGATGTCACCAAGGATTTTCCCGGGGAAGAACTTGTTTCCTCAGTCGGTCAGTTGACGCTCGAGCCCAACTCGCCAATCGTCGTCGCGCGCCGCGTCCACCTGGTGGCGGACCTGCGTTCAGGTGATCCGGAGATCGTTCGTTCTGCCCGCTCCAAGCTGCTTGCGGACATTGATGTCCTGGCCCGCGAGCACGACATCAAGGTCAATGTCACGGACTTCGACATCCGTCCCATCCGCAGATTCCCGGAGAACGGCCTGGAACTTTCGGCGAAAGTAGCGGCAAATCTTGGCCTCTCCTCACGCCGCATCCAGACCATGGCCGGGCACGATTCAGTCGCCCTGAACACCATGGTTCCCTCCGTAATGATGTTCATCCCGAGCGTTGACGGGGTTTCGCACTGTGAACGCGAATTCACCACCGACGAGGACATGGTGGCAGGAGTGGACATGCTCACCGGAGTGGCCCGCGAAATGGTGGGCGGTGCCGTTCCCGCCGCAGACACGGACCGGGGCGGCGCATGACTGAGCTGCACTACCTCGACGCTTCGTCCGCATTGACGTTGTTCCGCAGCCGGGAGCTATCCCCGGTGGAACTGCTGGAATCACTGATAGACCGGACCGAGGCCGTCAACGGCAGCATCAATGCCCTGACGGAGACGCTCTTTGAGGAAGCCCTGCTGGAGGCCAGGCGGGCCGCAACGGCCTACGCCCGCGGACGTGACCTGACTCCGTTGCTGGGGTTGCCCGTGGCGGCCAAAGAGAAACACGGGCTCAAAGGACGCACCCTCTCGCAGGGGCTTATGGCGAGAAAATCCGATATCGCCCACGAGGACCATCCGGTCATAGAGCGTATCCGCCGGGCCGGAGGGATCGTCCATGCCCGCACCACCACTCCCGAATTCAGTTGCGCGACCATCACCCATAGCCCGCTCTGGGGAGTGACCCGCAACCCCTGGAACCAGCGGTACTCACCGGGCGGCTCATCCGGCGGGGCAGGGGCAGCCTTGGCCGCCGGGCTGACTCCTTTGGCGACTGCCTCCGACATCGCCGGCTCAACCCGGCTGCCGGCGTCGTTCACGGGAACGGTCGGCTTCAAAGCCCCGTACGGCCGGATTCCAGGGATGGCGCCGCTGTCCGCAGACCACTACCGCGGGGACGGTCCCATGGCGCGGACCGTGGCCGATACCGCACTCCTGGCCAACGTTATGTCGGGACGGCACCCCGGAGACCACACGTCCCTGGCGGACGCGCCGCCGCTGTCATGGGGATCCGCGTTCGTGGCCGGAATGAGGATCGCCTTGTGCATCCGGCTCGGGAACTACCCCGTGGCGCCCGACGTCGAGGCCAATACCCGGCGGGTTGCCTCTGCCCTGCGGGACGCCGGCGCCGTCGTCGAGGAAATCGAGCTGCCCTGGACTGTTGAGGAGATCAACCGCACCATGTTCACGCACTTCGGGTACCTTTTGGGTCCGGCAATGGAGGACGAGACTGCCGGCACCGAGGAACAACTGGCCGCGTACACCCGCCGTTTCATGGCCGATGCGCGCCGGGCTGCGGAACGGAACCGTTTTGTGGAGGGGATCCGGGCCGAGACCCTTATCCAGACCCAGTTGGCGGACGCCATGGTCGGTTTCGACGCGTTGGTGTGCCCGGCCTCGGCGGTTCCGGCTTTGGAAGCGGATGGCAATTACCTTGACGGAATCGACGCCGGGGCAAGGCGCCTTGAGCATTACTGGCAGGGCCACATGACAGCCCCCTTCAACATTGCCAACCGCTGCCCGGTGCTCGCGGTGCCGAGCGGCATGGCGGATTGCGGGATCCCGAGCGGCGTGCAGATTGTTGGCCACCCCTTCGACGATGCCACGGTTTTCAGGGTGGGTGCTGCGGTGGAGGCCCTGCTTCCGTGGGCCGGGCGCCGGCCAGATCTATGCCTCCGCCTGCCGAAGGGTTCGCGCTGCTAGCTCGGGAACAGCGGTCCCATCATGGATGGATGGCGCCAATCTGGCCTGCGAAGGCAAGCATGGCGTCGCGGGCCATGTCGACGGTGACGAGCCTGTTGCCGGCCACGATATGAAGTCCATAGGCGTCTTCCAGGGCAACCATATTCATAGCGGCCTGGGCTAGCTCGCTGGTGATGGCAAAGGCGCCTGTGGCGTTTCCTTCCTCGAATATTGCGCGATAGGTGGCTGTTTGCCGCAGGTACATCTGTTGGACGAGGGTGTCGTGTAGTTCTGAGTGGCCGGCCATGAAGTCGAATTCGTAGAGCAGCCGCATGAGGGTATCGTCCGGACCGCTCGGCAGTCCTGCGTCAATCGCAGCACGGAGCTTGTCTGCCGGGGAATCCAGCCCGGCGATCAGTTGGTCCCGGCGGTCGCAGAAGCGTTCAGTGCCGGCGCGGTGGGCGCAACCCCGAATGGACCCTCATGGAACAACGCAGCAGCACAGTCCAGGCGCGGCCCGGAACCGCTGGCCAGAGCTATAGTGCCTCCCTGTCCCGCAGTCTCGGCTTGGGCGGCAACATCCTCATCACCTTGTCCTCGATTGAAGAGGAGAACCACTGATGCTTGACTTGCTGCTCTACAACGGAGCCGTGCGGACTTTCGACGGAACAGGTTGGGCCGAAGCTGTCGGCATCAGCAACGGGCTCATCAGCTACGTGGGGACGGACCGGGATGCACCGCCGGCCCGCCGTCGCCTGGACCTGCGCGGCAGGCTCCTGAGTCCCGGGATCATCGATAGCCACAACCACCTCCTGCTGGGTTTCGATCCCGACGCCGTCAGCCTCGAAGGCGCCCACACCCTCGCGCAAGTGCGGAGCCGGATAGCGCAACACGCCGCAGCTCGGCCCGAACAGGATTGGGTGTGTGCCGAAAACGCCGTGTATTCGGTGGTCGAGGGACGCCGGCCGAACGCCGGGGACTTGCGTGGCCTGACCGATCGTCCCATCTTCATCACCACCTATGACCAGCATTCGGTGTGGCTCAACGACGCCGCGATCCGGGTGCTGGGTATCGAGCGCGGTTCGTCCGTACCTTGGGGGCGTCCGGAGCTCGACGACGACGGCCGGCCCACCGGATGGGTGACCGATTTCTACACGAGCGCCATGACGACGGCGGGCCTAAAGGGCCTCCAGCGGGACATCCCGATGTACTCTCCGGATCGCCGCTACCGGCGCATCACCTCAAGCCTGGAGATGGCCACCGCCACCGGAATCACCACCGTTGTGGAGCCACAAGTACCCTTGGCCGAATTGGACCTCATGTACCGGGCGCGGCGGGAGGGGAAAATGCACTCCCGCGTCATCACCGCCCTTTTCCATCCGGTCGGTTCCGACGCCGCATTCCGCAGGGAACTGCGTGAAGCAGTCGACGAGTCCCCCATCGATGACATGCTCCGGCTGGGGCCGATCAAACTGTATGCGGACGACGTGATCGAACCGCACACAGCGGCGATGCTTGCCGACTACGCGAACCGTCCCGGCCACAGGGGTGCGCCGAGCTGCCCGCCGAACGAATTCACTGCCATGTTGGCGGAACTGGACCGGCTGGGTTTCCAGACCCATACTCACGCGACAGGTGACTGGGGTGTGCGGCTGGCGCTGGACTCCATCGAGCATGCCCAGCGCAGCAACGCCACCACGGACCGCCGCCACGGGATCGTGCACGTCGAATGCCTGGACGACGCCGACCTTCCGCGTTTCGCCCACCTTGGCGTGGTTCCGGCGATGCAGCCGAGGCACTGCTCTCCGGACCTGGTTGCGGGCACCTGGATGGAGAACGTCGGCCAGGACCGTTGGGATCGTGCCTGGCGCTTCAACTCACTCGCCTCATCCGGTGCACGTCTCGCCTTCTCCAGCGACTGGCAGGTGGGCGAAATGGATCCTCTCGTTGGCCTTTACAGTGCACTCACCCGGGCGGGGTTGGACGGCGGTTCGGCGTGGACCCCGGCCGAGCGACTGGATTTGGACACCGCCCTGCGCGCGTACACGGAAGGTGGCGCCTGGGCCTGGCATGCCGAGCGGGAGCTCGGGGTTATCCGCGTGGGCGCGCGGGCCGACGTCGTGGTCTGGTCGGCGAACCTGTACCGCCTCGAAGCCGCAGAACTGCTCGGCGAGAGGGCCGATCTGACCATTGTGGGCGGCGACGTCGTCCACGATGCGCACCACGAACTCAATGATGCTCCGCCAGTGCCGGCTGGCGCGGCCACCGACGCCGGGCACAGGACGGAGTCTTCTGGCTGCAGGCACTAGGAGTTGCCCCGGCCGGGAACCTCTAGACACGCCCTGACTGCGGGTGCACACTTAATTCAACACTCGTTGAATTATTTGCACCGGTGGGAGTGGCCATGGACCAGTTCGAAAGCACTACATGTGTCGTCGTGGGCGGAGGCCCTGCTGGGGTGATGCTCGGACTCTTGCTGGCCCGGGCCGGAGTCGAGGTCACCGTCCTCGAAAAGCATGCCGACTTCCTGCGCGATTTCCGTGGCGACACTGTCCACCCCTCCACCATCCGGCTCTTGGATGAGCTCGGCCTGGGCGAAGGATTCCGGGCCCTGCCCCAAAGCAAGCTCGGCAATTTCAAGCTCCCCGCGGGTGGCGGAGAAGTGACCCTGGCCGCCTTCGACCGCCTCAAGCCTCCGTACGATTACGTAGCCATGGTTCCGCAGTGGGACCTCTTGAACTTCCTGGTGGACGCCGCGCGGCAAGAGCCGCAGTTCACGCTCAGGATGAACACTGAAGCCACCGATTTGGTGTACGACGACGGCGGGAAAGTCGCCGGGGTGGCGTACCGCACCCGGGACGCGGCGTCGGGAGAGGAGACCGGCACAGGCGAGCTGCGCGCGACGTTGACGGTGGCCTGCGATGGCCGCAGTTCGGTGCTGCGGCAAAAGGCCGGACTTGTCCCCCACGAATTCCCGGTGCCATTCGACACCTGGTGGTTCCGGCTCTCCCGGCGTGCAGACGAACAGGAACAGCTGGCCTCCATCATGCCGCGTTTCTCCGGCACGGATGTGCTCCTCAGCCTGACCCGCAAGGACTTCTACCAGATCGCCTACATCGCGGAGAAAGGCAAGGATGCCCAGTTGCGTGCTGAAGGGGTGGAGAGCTTCCGGGCACGCGTGGCCCGCCTCCGCCCGGACCTGGCGGACCGGATGGACGAGATCAGGTCCATGGACGATCTCCACATGCTGGACGTAAAGCTCAACCGGGTCAAGCAATGGCACAAACCCGGGCTCCTCCTGATCGGCGACGCTGCCCACGCGATGTCTCCCGCTGGGGGCGTGGGCATCAACCTGGCCATCCAGGACGCCGTCGCCGCGGCACAGCGCATTGCCCAGCCGTTGCTGCGGGGCACCCTGGAGGAGACCGATCTCGCCTCGGTGCAAAAGCGCCGCTGGTTCCCCACCGTGGTGATCCAGAACGTACAGCTCCTCATCCAGAAAGCGGTCTTCGGCCCGGCATTGTCCGGGCAACTTGTGGGTCCGCCGAGTCCGCTGGTCTTTGTCGCCAGCCACGTTCCGTGGTTCGGAAAACTCCCAGCGCTCATGATCGCCTTCGGGCCCCGGCCGGAGCATGCCCCGGACTTCGCACGCCGGAAGGCCGCGGCGAGCCGGGACGCGGCGTGAGCAGGGGTCGCCGCCCGGGACAGGTAAGCAGCCGCGACGCCCTTCTCCGCGCGGCCCGCGAACAATTCAGCCGGAGAGGATATGACGCCGCAACAGTCCGGGCGATCGCGGCGGAGGCTGGCGTGGACCCGTCCATGATCAACCACCATTTCGGCACCAAAGAACAGCTGTTCATGGCTGCGCTTGAGTCTCCCGTGGACCCCAAGGAACACCTGACGGCCGTCCTTGACGGGCCGCGGGACCGTGTCGGAGAGAGGCTTGTATCGCGCTTCCTGACTGTTTGGGACTCGCCCGAGGGGGCGGCCGGAGTCGCCGTGCTGCGGACGGCGATGCAACACGAATGGAGTGCGGCATTGGTCCGCGAGTTCATCCTCAACCGGGCTATCCACCCGCTGCTGGCTGGACTTGGCGTGCCCGGGGAAGAGGCCTCGTGGCGCGGAAGCCTGGTGGCGTCGCAGCTTTCCGGATTAATCCTGACCCGCTACCTGATCAAACTGGAGCCGATCGCTTCGGCCCCGCACGCCGTCGTCGTCCGGGCGCTGGGGCCGACAATCCAGCGCTATCTCACCGGTGCGGTAATCGGCGAACTGTCGGCCTGAGTGGGCGGCTGAGGAGTCCCCCGCGGTCCGTGGGAAGATTGGGCAGTGGCCCATATTGACGTTTCAGGCATCGACTACTTCCTCTCCGACGGCACCCAGCTGCTCAACGGCGTGACCTTCAAGGTCCCGGACGGCAGCAAAACAGCCTTGATCGGGCCCAACGGGACGGGCAAGACCACCCTGTTCAAGATCATCGCCGGCGATCTCACTCCGGACGAAGGGGTAGTAGGACGCTCCGGAACCATGGGCATCATGCGCCAGTTCGTGGGGCAGGTCCGTGATGAATCCACCGTTCGCGATCTTCTTGTCTCGGCCGCGCCGCCGGCTCTTGCCGCGGCCGCCAAGGCAGTCGAAGACGCCGAGCTCGCCATGATGGAGCACGACGACGAGCCCACCCAAATGCAGTACGCCCAAGCGATCGTGGACTGGGGAGACGCCGGAGGCTACGACGTCGAGACCGTCTGGGACGAGGTCTGCATGGCCGCGCTCGGCATCCCCTTTGACCGCGCCCAGCACCGTCCGGCGTCGAGCCTTTCCGGTGGCGAGCAAAAGCGCCTGGTCCTTGAGGCCCTGTTCTCCGGACCCGATCAGCTCCTGCTCCTCGACGAACCGGACAACTACCTCGACGTTCCGGGCAAGCGTTGGCTCGAAAGCAAACTCAACGAATCCAAGAAGACGGTTTTCTTCATCAGCCACGACCGCGAGCTGCTCAACAACGCCGCGGGCCGCATAGTAACGCTTGAACCCGGCATCAACGGCGCCGGCGCCTGGGTGCACGGCGGCGGCTTCGGGACGTACGTGGACGCACGTATCGACCGCAACGCGCGCTTCGAGGAACTGCGCAAGCGCTGGGACGAGGAGCACTTGAAGCTCAAGGAACTCGTCATCATGTACAAGACCAAGGCTGCGTTCCGCTCGGACATGGCCAACAAATACCAGGCCGCGCAGACCCGTCTCGCCAAGTTCCTGGAAGCCGGTCCGCCCGAAGCCTTGCCGCTGGAACAGAACGTGCACATGCGGCTCAAGGGAGGCCGAACGGCCAAGCGCGCCGTGGTGGCTGAAAAGCTTGAGCTCACGGGCTTGATGAAGCCGTTCTCCACCGAGATCTGGTTCGGGGACCGCGTGGGCGTGCTGGGTTCCAACGGCTCGGGCAAGAGCCACTTCCTGCGGCTGCTGGCGGCCGGCGGCACCGATCCGGAGCGCGAACACTTGCCGGTTTCGGACGTCGAGATCGCCGAAGTCCCGCACGAGGGAACCGTGAAACTGGGTGCCAGGATCCGCCCGGGATTCTTCGCGCAGACGCATTCCCGCCCGGACCTCCTGGGCCGGACACTCCTCGATATCCTCCACCGCGGCGACGAACACCGCTCCGGGCTTGGCCGCGAGGCTGCTTCCGGTGCGCTCGATTCCTACGGCTTGGTGGGCTCGGCTGAGCAGAAGTACGAGTCGCTCTCCGGCGGGCAGCAGGCGCGCTTCCAGATCCTGCTCCTCCAGCTCTCCGGTGCCACGCTCCTGCTCCTGGACGAGCCCACGGACAACCTGGACCTGCACTCGGGCGAAGCCTTGGAACGCGCCATCGACGCGTTTGAGGGCACCGTCCTGGCTGTCACGCACGACCGATGGTTCGCGAAGTCCTTCGACCGTTTCCTTGTCTTCGGATCCGACGGCAAGGTCTACGAATCCGCCGAGCCGGTCTGGGACGAGTCCCGGGTAGAGCGGGCGCGCTGACGTCCAGTTAGTTCCCCGGACCGCCAACCGCCCCCGGGCGGGCAGCCCCCGGGCGGGCAGCTCCCCCGGCGATCCTCGCTCACCTTTGGGGCACTTTTTTGGAACGCTCGCTCACCTCATCAAGTGAGCGAGCGTCGGCCGGAAACGCCTCAAAGGCGAGCGAGCGTCTGAGCCGTTCGGCACGCAGGGTGACTTTCCATGCCCGAACCACGCACCCGCGCGCCCACATGATCATCGGTGGTGATTAAATGATCATTTCTGGATAACATATGAGCATGAGGACTGCTGACCGCCACCGGCTCATTGGTGAGCTGCTGCGCAAACGCGAAGAGATCACCGTTGACGAACTGGTTGCCGAATGCGGAGCGTCGGGGGCCACTATTCGGCGCGACCTGGAAATCCTCGCCTCCCACGGCGTCCTGCGCCGGGTGCATGGCGGTGCACGCAGCCTCGTGGACCGCGGCGAGAATCCCGGCTACGGGCAGCGCGAACTCGAGGAGCAGGACGCCAAGGAGAGGATCGCCGTCGGCGTCGAACGGCTACTCCGCGACCGCGATCACGTTTGGCTGGACAGCGGTTCCACGGCAACGGAGATCGCGCGCCGGCTCGCGCAGCGGGAACTGACCATCATGCCGATGTCCCTTCGTGCGGTGGAGTTCCTGGCCACAGACCTTCCCTCTGGACGGCGTCCGGGTCTCTTGCTGCCCGGCGGCAGCCTGGTTCCCGGCGAGCAGTCATTCCGGGGACCGATGGCAGAGGCCAATATCCGCTCACTGCGCTTTGACGCGGCGATCGTCACGCCTTGTGCCATCAACCTCAAAGACGGCCTGCTGGCGCACGATCTCGAGGACGCCGCGATTAAGCGGGCAGGACTGGAATCGGCCGGACGGGTGATCGTTGCCTGCACGGGAAGTAAATGGAACGCACAGGCCGTGGCCTTAGTTGCAGCTATGGACGCGGTTGATGTCATTGTGACGGACCGGAAGCCAAGCACTGAAGAACGCACCCTACTTGAAAATCTCTCCGTGGAAGTTGTGACCGTATGACCACCAGCACCAGAACCGCCCCCAACGTCAAAGCCGCGGCAATCGCCACCTTCCTGGTCTTCGGCATGAACGGGCTCGTCTTTGCCAGCTGGGCGGCCCGCATACCCGCGGTCACCCAGACCTTGAACCTCACATCCGGACAGATGGGCACGCTGTTGCTGTGCACCGCCGTCGGGTCCCTTGTGGCGCTGCCATCTGCGGGGTGGGTGGTCGGCAGGATCGGCACGGCCAACACCGTCCGCGCCGCCGGGCTGCTGGCCGCCTCTGCTGGAGCGGGCATCGCCTTCTCCCTCATGGCCGGCTCTGTGGCCGCCACCGCAGTTGCGCTGTTTTTCTTCGGTGTGGGGGTCGGCCTTTGGGATGTGTCTCAGAATATCGAAGGGGCCGACGTCGAACACCGGCTCGGGCGCACCATCATGCCGCAGTTCCACGCCGCCTTTAGTGGGGGCGCCTTCGTGGGGGCGCTGATCGGTGCGTGGCTTTCCCAGATGGGCGTCGGACTTCCGGAGCACCTGCTGGTGATTGCCGGCGTCGTAGTTCTTCTCACCTTGACCGCGCCCCGCTACTTCATGCCCCACGAAGCGGCCGTAACGACGTCCGACGACGGCGCTCCCGCCGTCAAGGGCCCCTCAGCGTGGCGGGACTCCCGTACCCTGTTGATCGGCGTCGTAGTCCTCGGGGCGACCCTCACGGAAGGCGCCGGAAACGACTGGATTGCCAAGGCCACGGTGGATGGCCTGCAGGCCACCGAGTCGACGGGCGCCCTCCTGTTTGCCCTCTTCGTTGCGGCGATGACCCTGATGCGTTTCCTCGGCGGACGCGCGATCGACAGGTTCGGACGCGTTGCGGTGCTCCGGGCGAGCATGGCCGCCGCCGCTGTGGGCCTGGCGCTGTTCGTCTTCGCGGACAACCTCATCCTTGCCGGGGTAGGCGCGGCCCTCTGGGGCATCGGCGCCGCGCTGGCGTTCCCAATGGGCATGTCCGCCGCTGCCGATGATCCCAATCACGCAGCCGCCCGAGTTTCGGTGGTCTCGACCATTGGCTATGTAGCGTTTCTCGCCGGGCCGCCGCTTTTGGGATACCTGGGCGACCACACCGGTATCCACATGGCACTGCTCGCGATCGGGGCGCCGATCCTGATCGCCCTGTGGCTGGCCGGCGCCGCGAAGCCCCTGCCTAAAAGCAACTAGCTAGCAGTTGTTGTCGTTATGACGCCGTTTAACGACAACAACTGCGAGTTAGTTGGGTGACCAGGGGCGGGTGGCTACGGCGCCGAGGTTGCGGGCGCCGACGGAACCGCGCTCGGCGATGCCCCGTTGGTCGGAGCGCCGCTTTGCCGGTTCCTGCCTTGACCACCCTGACCGCCTTGTCCGTTGAAGTTCTGGAACTGGCCGCGGCCAGGACGGGCCTGTCCGGCGTCCATGAGCTTGGTGACGCCGACGCCTCCGAAGAAGCCGACGGCCACCAGCAGCACGGCGAGGAGGATTTGCGTCAGGCGTCCCATCTGGAAGCGCTTCTTGGGCACGAACGGCTCAGGTGCTTGGCCCCAAGGCTGCCCGGTAGGTTCCTGTCCGGTGGCCTGCAGGACCGCGGTCGGCTGGCCGGCGTAGGGCTCCTGGGAGTATGGCTGTTGGGGCTCCGGTTGGTTCAAGGGACCGGGCTCCGGCGCTGAATAGGACATTTGTGGATCTCCTGTTGGCTGTTTCTTCTTTTGGTTGCTGGGGGTGGAACTGTGGGCGGCTATTCGTACCGCAGGGCGTCGATCGGCCGGAGTTTCGCCGCCTTGTTGGCCGGGTAGATGCCGAAAATCAGGCCGATCGCCGCGGAGACCAGGAACGACAGCCACACGGTCCACCACTGGACTTCGGGCTGTGTTCCCAATAGGGGGAAGGCGCTGCCGATGTAGCCTGCGGCAATGCCCAACACCCCACCGATCAGCGAAATGATGAGCGATTCGATCAGGAACTGGCTCACGATGCTCCCCCGCGAGGCTCCAATCGCCTTGCGGATGCCGATTTCGCGTGTGCGTTCGGTGACCGTGACGAGCATGATGTTCATGACACCGATTCCGCCCACCAGGAGCGAAATACCGGCCACGGCACCCAAGAGGATGGTCAGCGTGGCCGTGGTCGTGGTGGCCGTGGTGAGGATCTGCGCTTGGTTCCGGACTTGGTAGTCACGGTTGGCAGACGTGACGTTGTGCCTGGCATCGAGGATCATTTGGACCTCGTTCTGGGCCTGGTTCATCACATCCGCCGACTTCGCCTGGACGCTGATGGAGGCGAGGGAGGGTGAGTATCCGGTGAACTTGTCCTGGGCGGCGCTGTAGGGGATCACCACAATGTCATCAGGATCGTTCAGGCCCGACGAGCCCTTTTGGGTCAGCACCCCGGAGACCACGAAGTTCTGGCCGTTGAGTGCGATCGTCTGCCCCACGGCGGAGGCTACGGAGTTACCCACCAGATCTTGGGCCACGGTGTTGCCGATGACTGCCACCGCAGTGCCGTTGCTCGCGTCGCCGTCGCTGAAGTACGAGCCCGCCGCCAGCGTGTCGTTCGAAATGCCAAAGTA
Source organism: Arthrobacter sp. MMS24-S77 (assembly GCF_054888235.1). Classification (NCBI taxonomy): domain Bacteria; kingdom Bacillati; phylum Actinomycetota; class Actinomycetes; order Micrococcales; family Micrococcaceae; genus Arthrobacter; species Arthrobacter sp. MMS24-S77. The sequence goes on along the minus strand of NZ_JBTZRN010000001.1, from coordinate 4,647,936 downwards.
CGACGGCGTGGTCCCCACAAAAGTTGCGACCGCGTGGGTTGCGTCCTTATAGGTTCCCGTGACGTTCTGGGCGGTGACTACGGGCGCCGTCGCGGCTACGTCGGGGGCCATGACAGGGTCAGTCAGCGAGGCCATGTCCTGGAGGGTCAGGTTGGTGCCGCGGGAGCGTGGACCCGTGACGGTTTGTCCGCCACCCGCGGCGCGCCCGCCCGCCGTCGTCTGGCGGCTGACGGTGAGCACGTTGGTTCCGAGTTTGCCGATCTGGGCCTTGATGGCATTGGAGGTACCGGCGCCCACTGCCAGCAGGATGATGACGGATGCGATGCCGATCAAGATGCCCAGTGTGGTGAGTATGGAGCGCATCTTGTTGGCCATCACCCCCGTCAGGGCGAAGCGTACGGATTCGGCGATCATCATAGTGGCACCGCCGTCGCGAGGGGGTGTCCGTGGACGCCGCGGACCCGGTGGTCCTCAATGATGTGGCCGTCCTGGAATCGCACTACACGGTTGGCCCGGGCCGCTACGTCGGCCTCGTGGGTGATCATCACGATGGTCCTTCCGTTGGCATGCAAGGACTCGAAGAGATCCAGGATCTCGTGCGAAGACTTGGTGTCCAGGGCACCTGTCGGCTCGTCCGCCAGCAGCAGCACCGGGTTGGTCACCAGCGCCCGGGCGATGGCAACGCGCTGTTGCTGACCTCCCGAGAGCTGCGAAGGCTTGTGGTCTGCGCGGGCAGCCAAACCCACGGAATCGAGCACCTCCAACGCCCGCTCACGCCGTTCTTTCCGATGTACTTTTGCGTAGGCGAGGGGCATGGAGACGTTGTCCACGGCCCGGGTTCGCGGTATCAGATTGAAGTTCTGGAAAACGAAGCCGATTTTCCGGTTCCGGATCTGCGCCAGCTGGTATTCGTCCATGGTCCCGGTGTCGATGCCGTCCAGGTGGTACGTGCCCTCGGTGGCTCCGTCAAGGCAACCGATGATGTTCATCATGGTGGACTTTCCAGAGCCCGAGGCGCCGATGATGGCCACGAAGTCGCCGCGGTCAATGGAAATACTGACGGAATCCAGTGCCCGGACCTCGGCCTCCCCTTTGCCGTAGATCTTGCTCACGGACTCCAGTTGGATGACAGCGTTGTTCACGGCTGCTTACCCGCCATTTCCGCGGGTACCACCGGTGCCGCCAGCGCCGCCGGTACCCCCTGCTCCGCCAAACCCGCCCGTACCGCCGCCGAGGCCGCCCGCCCCGGTCCGTCCGGTGGTGGTGCTGGTGTCCAAGGTGGAGGAGATGGCCGGGAGTTCAATCTGGTCACCCGCGCTGAGACCGGTAAGCACCTGGGTGCGTCCGTTGTCCGTGATCCCGGTGGTGATGGTCACCGCCGTCGAGGTTCCGTTCTTGAGGACGTTGACTGTTTGCCGGGTCCCGGTGGTGGTGATTGCCAGGGAAGGCACCGTCAATGCGTTCTTGGCGGTCGCCGTCGTCACGGAGATGTTTGCGCTCTGGCCAAGCCGGAGGGCTGCCGGGGGGTTCTTGATGGAGATGGTCACGGGGTAGCTGACCACGTTGTTAGTGGTGGTGGCGTTCTGCGCGATCGCCGTGATGGTGCCGGTGACGGGTGCAGCGGAGGGGTCGGTCTTGAGTGCCGGGAAGGTGAAGGTCGCGGAGTCGCCGGTCTTCATGGCGGCGATGTCCGATTCGGCGAAGTTGGCGATGACCTGAAGATGGGCGGTATCGCTGATCGTGATGAGTCCGGAGGAGGATGTGCTCGAGGTGCTCGTGGAGGAGCTGCCCGAGGCGCCCGAACTGCCGGATGCTCCGGAGGAGCCGGAACCGGAGGATCCGGAGCTGCTGCCGGCGTTGCCACCGACCACGGCGTTGACTGCTGTGACCGTGCCTGAAACCGGGGCGGCGAGGGAGCAGGACGCCAGGTTCTTGGTTGCGGTGTCCACGGCGATCTGGGCAGACGTGGTGTTGGACGTGGCGCCGCCGCCGCTTTGGGCGGAGTTGAGGGCCGTCTGGGCCGAGGCGAGCTGCTCTTTGTCCTTGAGGGCCGAGCTGGCTTGCTGGTTGACTGCCTGGGTCAGCGCCTGGTTGTCTTTCGCCAGTTGGGCTTGGGCAGCGTTGAGCGCAGTCTGGGCCGGCTGGCTGGAGGGCTGGGCGCTGGCAGCGGCCTGCGCGGACGCTACCGTTGCCGTGTCATTGTTCACGGCCGTCTGCGCCGCGGCGACGGCACTGGCCTGCTGGCTCGCGTCCAGATTGGCCGTCTGTTGGGCGTTGGCCAGGTTTTGGTTTGCCGAAGCTACCTGGTTGCTCGCCGAAGCCGCCTGTTGGTTTGCCTGTGCCGCGGCCGAATCCAATTGGGCTTGGGCAACGGCAAGGGCGTTCTGGGCGTTGGTCGGATCAATGGTGACCAGCACTTGCCCTGCCGTGACTTGCTGGCCCGTCACTGCGGAGACCGTGGCGATGGGCCCGGTGCAGTTCTGCGCGTTGATGACGGTGGTGCTTGCGGGCGAGACGTTACCGCTCGCCGTGGACACAGCCGTGAGGTCCGCAGCGCTGACCGCGACTGTACGGGCTGTGGTGTCGGCGGCTGTTTGCGGTACGCCGTTCAGCACGAAGAAGGCACCGGCGGCAATGCCGACGACGGCCACCCCGATGCCGCTGTTGATGAGTTGAGGCTTTGAGAGCATGCCCGAACACTATGGCCGCTCGCTTGGAGCATGCCGAGTGCTACCTGAGGGTTTACCTTATGTGACGTGTTGCTCAGAATGCCGCTTGCGCCTCGCGGCCCTCGACTTCCAGGTGAGCGCGCGCCGCGCATATGTATTCTCTTGAATGCATATGTTCTGGGACGCCAGCCACAGGAGAAGTACGACGGCGGACGCGAGGCAAGCGCCACCCGCCACATCCGTGAGCCAATGGGCGGCCAAATAGCCCCGGCTGATCATCATGGCCAGCATTCCACTGATCGCGAGGAGCCAGGCCCAGCCGCGACCGATCAAGAGGGCCACGATGAGCACGAACGCAGTTGTGGCAGATACATGCCCTGAAGGGTATGAGTAGGTGTCAGTGGCGACAGTCGCATTGATTGGCCGTGGCCTGTGGAGAACCCATTTAATCAACTGGGTCAGCAGCATCACGGTGAGTCCTGCCACCGCCGAGAAGGCCGCCAGCCGGGGTCTCCTGCGGATCAACAATGCCAAGGCCAACAGTATGTGGAAGATCAGCATGCCCGTGTAGCCGGTCCAGTTGAGAACGAGGTTCACGGCGTCCCAGAACGGTGTGTGAATGGTTGCCATGAACCCATACGAAGCGTCGTCCAGGCCTTGGAAAGGCGGGTTTTGGTCCTCCGCCAGCAGCATGCCGCCGAGTACCACGGCGATAGCGAGCAGCACGGTTGCGATGACCACTGTGCGTCCCGGATTGAGCCTGCGGGGTAGGAGGACCCTCACCATCCCCACATCCTATCCAGCCCGCCGCTAGTCTGGGGGGATGCGAAGCATGCTGCGAAGGGGCCTCTGGGACACCAGGAGCATTGCGCGACTTGATCGGGCCGTGGTCCGTGCCGTTTCGCGCTTGCCGGAAGGCCGGCACGACGCCATTCTGAAAAACCTCTCGGAGGCCGCTACCAAGGGCAAGCTGTGGTTTGCCGTGGCGGGCGTCCTGGGGGCCGTTTCCGGCAAGCCTCGAAATGCAGCAATCCACGGTCTCCTGGCTCTTGGTGTCGCGTCGGCCGTCACCAATCTCGGCTTCAAGTCCCTCCTTCCGCGGGCCCGGCCATTGCCCGAGCACCTTCCGGTTTTCCGCTTTGTGAACCCGCAGCCCACCAGTTCCTCCATGCCCTCGGGCCATTCGGCGTCGGCGGTCGCCTTCACTCTTGGCGTTGCGCTGGTACACCCCCGGCTAGGGGCGGCGCTGGCCCCGGTGGCTGCGGGAGTGGCGTATTCCCGCGTGCACACGGGCGCCCATTGGCCCTCTGACGTACTGCTCGGCTCAACGATTGGTGCTGGAGCGGCCCTTCTGACGCGAAAATGGTGGCCCCTCCGACCGCCCGTCCCGGACACGGAGCGTTCGCCGGCCAAGGCTCCGGCAATCGACGACGGCGAGGGCCTGAGTATCGCGGTCAACACCCTCGGCGGTTCCTACTCGCCGGACACCGAGATGCAGCTTCGAGAAATATTCCCAAAGGCGTATATTCACCTTATTACTGAGGGCGAGGACATCGCGGCCGAAATCCAGGCCGCGGCAGAGAAGCCCGGGACGAAGGCTTTGGGCGTGTGGGGCGGCGACGGAACTGTCGGCACCGCCGCGGATGCCGCCGTCGAGCATTCCTTCCCGCTTCTGGTGCTGCCTGGCGGGACGCTCAACCATTTCGCGCGAGACGTCGATGCCCGATCGCTGGAAGGTGCCCTTGAGGCTGCCAAGACGGGAGCCGCGGCGTGGACGGACCTGGGCCACGTAACGGCGGGACGCGGCGTCGACGGCAAGGATGAGATCACTGAACTCACCATGTTGAATACAGCCAGCATTGGCGTATACCCCAACTTGGTGCGGCGTCGCGAGCGGCTTCAGCCCGCCCTGGGGAAGCCTCTTGCAGGGCTCGTTGCCGGACTGCGCACGTTTGGCGCTGCAACCCCCACCACCCTCCTGATCAACGGTGTGCACCACAAGCTGTGGATCCTTTACCTGGGCCGCGGACGCTATTACCCACGGGATTTGGCGCCGTTGATGCGGCCAGTGCTGGACGACGGCGTGCTGGACATCCGCATGGTGACGGCCGACGAGCCCTTCGCGCGGCTGCGGCTGTTGTGGGCGGTCCTCACGGGAACCGTGGCCACGTCGAAAGTGACGCATCTCAGTGAGGCAGCGGAGATCAGCATCGAAGCGGTCGGAGAACCGCTCGTGATAGCGGTCGACGGCGAGCCGCTGCCTGGCGTGCGGACCGCAAAGTTCGCGGTCCGGCGTCGCGCATTACGGGTCTATTCGCCGCTTGCCTAGGGTTTTCCCTGAGCCGGAAGCTCCCGCGGACCCGGCCGGCATCATCCATAGGGACTACCCTGGCCGGACCCTGAATCATCCCTGAGACCGGCGAAATCCGCTGCGTAGGTGGCTAGCGTTGTACCTACAGTCAACACACAGCTGCAGCAAGCGGAGGGAACGCTTCCATGATTGAGGCAACAGGCTTGAGGAAGGTCTACGGCGCAAAGACAGCCGTCGACGGAATCAGCTTCACCGTACAGCCCGGGAAAGTCACGGGCTTCCTTGGCCCGAACGGCGCCGGCAAGTCCACCACCATGCGCATGATCATGGGGCTCGACCGTCCGACGTCGGGCGACGTCACCGTCAATGGTCGGCACTACGCCCAGCACAAGGCTCCGTTGCACCAAGTAGGAGCCTTGCTTGATGCCAAGGCGGTCCACACGAGCCGCAGCGCCTACAACCACTTGCGGGCCATGGCTGCAACGCACGGGATTCCGAACGCGCGGGTTGAGGAAGTCATCGAAATGACGGGCCTCACCGCGGTGGCGAAGAAGAAGGCCGGCGGATTCTCCCTCGGCATGGGCCAACGGCTCGGCATCGCGAACGCGCTCCTGGGTGATCCCCAGACGCTCATCCTCGACGAACCGGTGAACGGGCTGGACCCCGAGGGCGTGCAGTGGGTAAGGAACCTCGCACGCTACCTGGCAAGCCAGGGCAAGACGATATTCATTTCCAGCCACCTCATGTCCGAGATGGCCCAGACCGCGGACCACCTGATTGTGATCGGTCGCGGCAAGATCATTGCTGACACCACGGTGGATGCGCTGATTGAGAGCCAGACCCGCAAGCGCACCTTGGTTCGTACCTCGGAGACCACACGCTTGTCCGAGTTGCTGGCCCGCGATGGCGTCCGGGTGGAGCAGAACGAACGAGAAACCCTGGAAGTGTACGGGGTGGAGCCGCTCCGTATCGCCGAGCTCGCCCTCGATAACCGGGTGCTGGTTTACGAGCTCACTCCGCTCACGTCCTCGCTGGAAGAGGCGTACTTCCAGCTGACCAAGGACGAGGTGGAATACCACTCGCACATCACCGGTGGACCGGCGGCGCCCGGCGGACCGGTGGACGCCAACCCCGCCGGAGTCGGCGCCACCTCCGCTGCCACCATGGAAGGGATCCAGTCATGAGCACCAATACCATTAGCAAGAAACATGCGATCCCGTCAGCCGGGACCGGTGGCGTCAATTTCCTCCGGGTACTGAACTCCGAATCCATCAAGTTCCGGACCCTTATGAGCACCAAGCTCCTCTTGGTCCTGACTTTCGTGGCCATCGTCGGCATCGGCCTGCTGTCCGCGCTGGTCCGCTGGAACTTCATCAACCAGATGGTCGAAGTCGGCCGGCAGGGCCACAAGGAATCGGTGCAGCAAGCCGTTGACTCCTTCCCGCCTGGATCCGGGTTCGAGCTTTACAACCTTCCGAACGCCGGCCTGAATATCGGCATCCTGATCATGGGATCCCTGGCCGTACTGTTCATTGCTTCCGAGTACGCAACAGGCATGATCCGCTCGACCATGAACGCAGCCCCGGGCCGGCTCTCCACCTTCGGGGCCAAGGCCGTCGTCTTGATTGTTGTTTCCTATGTGCTGTCGATCGTGGCCGGCGTCGTGACCTTCCTGCTGGCGTCGCCCATGTTCTCCAACTTTGGCCTTGACCTCGGATGGAACACGAACGGTGTCCTCTATAGCGTCTTCACCGGAGGGCTGTACGTCTCCGGAGTTGCCTTGATCGGGCTCTCGCTCGGAACACTGCTCAAGAACCCGGCCGGCGGCATCACCGTCCTGGTAGGCATCATGTTCGTGCTTCCGTTCGCCGGACAGTTCCTCAGCTTCGCACCGGGAGATTTTTGGAAGTACGTCCCGCAGTACCTGCCCAGTGAAGCCGGTGGCCGTTTCTTGTCGATCGGTCACGCAGACGGCATCCTGGACCCGTGGGCGGGCGGACTCGTGTTCCTCGGCTACGTGATCCTGTTCATGGTTCCGGCCCTCATAGCGCTCAAGAAGCGCGACGTCTGATTCGAGACGTCCGATCCGCAACCGCACGGTTTGAAATCCAGGAACAGCCACTCCAGGCAAGGCCACACTAGGCTCAACCCATGAGTGAAGAGTCGCCAGCACAGGACGCGTCGGCCCACGTGGCCGATGCGTCCTTTGCTGAAATCACCCTGCGCCGCCGCGGCAGGATCCGTCGCTACCTTTTCGAACACCCACGGGTCATGGACACGGTGGTGGTGCTTTGCTATTCGCTCCTGGCACTGCCCACCTTCATTGGCTCCATCGTGGACGGCAAGTGGTTCGCCGCCGCGCTGCTGGTTGCCATTGCCGCCATCCTGTTCCTGCGACGCCGGAATCCGCTCAGCGTCACTGCGGCGGTTGCCGTCCTCGAAGTGGCCGTGACGCTACTGAACCCCTGGGGATCCAACGTCTCTGCAGGGCTGTGGTTTGCGCTCTACGCGGTGGCCGTGGCGAGGACCCGGACCTTCACGCTGACGGTGTTTGGCGCGGCGAGCCTGCCGCTGACCCTGGTGTACCTTTTCATGTGGATCAGCCCGGCCACGCCGTCCAACGCTGAAGCGATTCCGGAGAACTTCCATCTCATCAGCAACATCACCGCCGCGGTCAGCATCTTGTTGTCCAACCTGATCGCGACCGGCATCGGCATTTCGGTGCGGCAGCGGCGTGAGCACGAGAACGAAATCAGGGCCTGGGCGGCGCGTACGGCCCGCTTGGGTTCGGTCACCGAACGCAACCGGATCGCCCGCGAGATGCACGACGTCGTGGCCCACTCCCTGACGGTCATGATCAGCCTCTCGGACGGCGCCGCCGTCGTGGTCAAGAAGGATCCGGAGCGTGCAGGTGAGGTGCTCGGTGAGCTGTCGCGCACTGGCCGGACGGCGTTGGCCGATATGCGTCGTGTCCTCGGCGTGCTGCGGGAGGACTCCGGTGGTCCGGCGCCTTTGGCGCCCCTGGTCAGCGGCCACAACCTGAGCAAGCTGCTCGATGGATTCCGGACGGCAGGGCTGCCGTTGCACTATTCGCACACGGGCCCTGCCCTTCCCGAAGACCCGGCCTTTCAGCTCACCGTTTACCGGATTGTGCAGGAATCCCTCACCAACGTGCTCAGGTACGGGCGTTCCTTGAGCCAGGTGGATGTGCAGATCGTGCGGGACGGCGACTCGGTCACCATCGAAGTGCGCGACGACGGCCGGGGCTCCCGGGATCCGGGAACCGAAGAGGTTGCCTTGGGAACGGGCCAGGGCATCGCGGGGATGCGTGAACGTGCGGGAATTTATGCTGGCACCGTGGATGCCGGTCCTGGCATGAACGGCGGGTGGAGGGTTCATGCGGAGCTGAATTGGAATGGAGAAAAGGGGAAATCATGACTGACAACGCTCCCATCAAGATTCTGCTGGTGGACGACCAGCCCCTGCTGCGCATGGGATTTCGGCTCATCCTGGAAGGCGAGGAGGACCTCGAGGTGGTCGGCGAAGCCTCGGACGGTGCCGAAGCCGTGAGAAAGGTGGACGAACTGGAACCGGACGTTGTGCTCATGGACGTCCGGATGCCTGCCATGGATGGAATCGAAGCCACACGGCGGATCACGGCCTCGGCGTCCAACGCGAGGATCATCATCCTGACCACCTTCGACCTCGATGAATATGCCTTCTCCGGGCTGCAGGCGGGGGCATCCGCCTTCCTGCTCAAGGATGTTGCGCCCGCCGAGTTGGTCCAGGGCGTCCGGCTCGTAGCCAGCGGCGACGCCGTGGTGGCTCCGAGGGTCACCCAGCGGCTCTTGGAGACCTACGTCCGTGGAGGCCGGGTTCCTGGCCAGGCCATAGCCCAACCCCGCGATCCCCTGCTCGAGGAACTCACACCCCGCGAAACAGAAATGCTGGAGGCCATCGCGGGAGGGCTATCCAACGCGGAAATCGCCCACAAGTTCTTCCTGTCCGAGGCCACAGTGAAGACCCATGTCCGGCGGATCCTCACCAAGCTGCACCTGCGGGACCGGGTCCAAGTGGTGGTCTACGCCTACGAAACAGGACTCGTGATCCCTAGCAATCCGGATTACTAGGGGTTGCGTGACGGTAGGACAGGCTATGACGGGCGAGCCCGGGGGTATCGCACAGCCGGAACACAGCCTTGGTATGTACCCCGCATAGTCCTGGGCGCTTCCATGGGTACATGACTCCTTCACCGAAGCCCTCCCACGAGCCCCACCCCGACCACGATCGCGGCCTGGAATTCGACCTCTCCACGCTCCTGAGCCGCCGCCGGACGCTCGGCGTGCTGATCGGCGGCGCTGCCACCGCGGCACTCGCGGCCTGTACCCCGGCTGGGACCAGCACGGACAGCACGAGCACAGCACCGGCGTCGGGCACTGCTTCCGCGAGCACGACGGCGACGGCGAGCCAAAGCGCCTCTGCCTCGCCCACGGTGACACGCGCCATTGCTGAGTGCGGAGTCGAGATCCCGCAGGAGACGCTCGGCCCCTACCCGGGAGACGGGTCCAACGGACCAAACGTCCTGGCAGCGTCTGGGGTGGTTCGGAAGGACATCACCTCGAGCTTCGGCACATCCACCACCAAAGCCACCGGCGTACCCCTCACGGTGACCCTGACCCTGCTGGACAACGCGAACGGCTGTGTCCCGCTGGCCGGGGCTGCGGTCTATGCCTGGCACTGCGACCGGAACGGCAAATACTCGCTCTACGATTCCGGCCTCGAAAACGAGAACTACCTGCGTGGCGTGCAGGAGTCCGATGCCAACGGACAACTGAGTTTCACCACCATCTACCCCGGGGCGTATAACGGCCGCTGGCCACATATTCACTTTGAGGTATTTGAATCCATGAGCAACGCCACCAAGGCGGGCCAGGTACTGGCGGTTTCGCAGATCGCGCTCACCGAGGCCGCCTGCAAGGCGGTCTACGCCACCGCGGGCTACGAGTCCAGTGCCCGGAACTTCCCCAACACCACCCTGAAATCGGACAACGTCTTCGGCGATGACGGCGGTATCTACCAGCTCGCCACGATCTCCGGATCGGTATCCGCCGGGTATGCCGCTGCGCTCAACGTAACGGTGTAGCGCGGACGGGTAGGCGTCGTGGGTCCGGGGCCGCGTCGTAGGTGGGCGAGACTAGACTCGGAGCCATGCCTTCGAACTCCGCTGCAGAACACATCCAGGACCTTGGCGCATATGTGAGCGCATCGCCGTCGAGCTTTCACGCTGTCTCCGAGGCGGCGCGCAGGCTCGACGACGCCGGTTTTACGGCCCTGGATGAACTTCAGCCGTGGGAAGGCGGGGCGGGTAGCTTTTACGTGATCCGGGATGGCGCCCTCATCGCCTGGGTGACACCGGCAGGCGCAACGCCCACCACAGCATTCAATATCCTCGGCGCCCACACGGATTCACCGTCCTTCAAGCTCAAGCCCAAGCCGACAACAGGCAAGTTCGGCTGGCTCCAGGCCGGCGTGGAGGTATACGGCGGCCCATTGCTGAACTCATGGCTGGACCGCGAGCTTCGGCTCGCGGGGCGGCTGGTGATGCTGGACGGCACCCAGCACCTCACGGCAACTGGACCGCTCCTGCGCTTTCCGCAGTTGGCCATCCACCTCGACCGGGCCGTCAATGACGGCCTCACGCTGGGCAAGCAGCAGCACATGAACCCGGTGTTCGGGCTCGGCGATCCCAATTCCGCGGACGTCTTGGCAATCCTGGCTGATTCCGTGGCCGGGGCTTCCGTGGATCCCGCCCTGATCGGCGGCTACGACATAGTCGTCGCGGACACGCAGGCGCCGGAGGTGTTCGGGGCCAAGGGTGAATTCTTCGCTTCTGGACGGCTCGACAATCTGTCTTCAACCCATGCCGGACTCGCAGCACTCATCGCGCACGCAGCCACCGGTACGCCGGCCGGCGGGCCCATCGCGGTCCTGGCTGCCTTCGACCACGAAGAAATCGGCTCCGCGTCGCGCTCCGGCGCCAGCGGACCCATCCTCGAAGACATCCTCACCCGGATCGCTGACGGCCTCGGCGCGACGGTGAGCGAACGGCGCCAGGCGTTGTCGGCGTCGTTCTGTGTTTCCGCGGATGCCGGCCACGCCGTCCACCCCAACTACTCGGAGCGGCACGATCCCGCCAACCGGCCCATCCTCAACGGCGGACCGCTCCTCAAGATCAACGCCAACCAGCGCTACGCCACGGACGCCACCGGCGCGGCCTTCTGGGCCCGGCTCTGCGGCGGGGCGGGCGTCCCGTACCAGGAGTTCGTCTCCAACAACGACGTGCCGTGCGGCTCCACTATCGGCCCGTTGACCGCCACCCGCCTGGGGATCCGGACGGTCGACGTCGGCGTGCCCCTTTTGTCGATGCACTCGGCACGCGAACTGTGCGGCGTTGAGGACCCGCGCCACCTGGCCACGGTGACGGAATTGTTCTTCCGCACGGCGATCTAGCGCGTTACTGCGGCTCCGGTTCAGTCGACCCGCGTCAAGACGCGAGGCTCACCACAAGGTTGATGGTGGTGGCCAGGATCCCGACCCCGAAAACATAGGCAAGCAGGCTGTGACGCAAGGCGGCAGATCGCATTTCCCTGGTGGTGATGGATGTGTCCGAAACCTGGTAAGTCATCCCGAGGCTGAACGCCATGTAGGCGAAATCCGCGTATTGCGGCGCTTCTTTCTGGTTGAATTCGATTCCACGGGGCGGCTCGGCCGTGTAGTACACCTCGGCATAACGCAAGGTGAAGAGGGTGTGCACCAGGAGCCAGGAAACCGCCGCGCTACCGAGGGCCAGCAGGGCGAGCAGGAATTTGTCGACGCCGTGCGCGTCTTTGGCGCCGATCATCACCAGCACCACCGCAGCAAGGGATCCGACGGCGGCACACAAGATGAGCAGGTCGGTAGTGGTTCGACGCGGATCCTCTTCTTTGGCATGGCTTGCCGTCTGATCGGCTTTCATGGGGGTGATGACTGTCCAGACGAAGACGTTGTAGACCCCAGCTGCCACTGCCCAGCCCACGGCCGGCGCGTAGATCCATTGGCCCCATATTCCGGTGGCCACGGCAGCGGCGATGCCAGTGACGATCATCAGCAGGAACCGCAATTGGGAACGCTTGGCCCGGGTGGACTTTGGCCGTTGGTTCTTTGCCGCGGCAGCATTCATAGTCAGATCATGACACGTCGGCCAGCCGGACGGCCGTCAACTTCCCGGCCGCGGCGCGAACATAATGACCGCGACGCCCAGAAGGCAAATCACGGCTCCGATGATGTCCCAGCGGTCCGGCCGGAAACCGTCGAGGAGCATGCCCCAGGCCAAGGATCCGGCGATGAACACACCGCCGTAGGCGGCAAGGACTCTCCCGAAATGCGCGTCCGGTTGGAACGCCGCGACGAAACCGTAGATGCCCAAGGCCACAATCCCCAGGCCTGCCCACCACCAGGGCTTGGCCTCCCTGACCGATTGCCACACTAGCCAAGCCCCGCCGATCTCGGCCAAGGCCGCGAGGACAAAGAGGGCGGTGGACTTGAGGATGGTCATTGATTCAGTCTGCCTGAGCCTTGCCGCTCTTGGTCGACGGTTGATCGGCGCTTTTTGAGTTATCCACATAAGCGAAGCCGCCCGTTCCACCTCGCCGACACGCCGAATAGGCTTAGACACGGGAAATGGACTAAGATATTGAAGTCTGTGCTGCGCCCTGCTTCCGCTTCTGGAAGCGGTCAGCAGCACTGTTCATCGCAAATGAACCTCCTGTTACGGAAATGCCGTAACCGCTTAGCCCAAAGGAGGTGGGTTCACATATGCGTCCTTACGAATTGATGGTAATCATCGACCCCGAGGTCGAAGAGCGTACGGTAGAGCCGACGCTTCAGAAGTTCCTCAGTGTCATCACCACCGATGGTGGAACCATCGAAAAGGTTGACATCTGGGGCCGCCGTCGCCTCGCTTACGACATCAAGAAGAAGTCCGAAGGTATCTACGCCGTGGTGAACTTCACCGCCAAGCCGGAAACCGCCAAGGAACTTGACCGCCAGCTGAGTCTCAACGAGACCATCATGCGCACCAAGATCACCCGCCCCGAAGAGCAGAAGGTCGTTGCTGAGTAATTTCAGCTCCCGGCTTTCATTCTTTACCCCGCAGGAACGAACAAGGAGGCAGTAGATGGCAGGCGAAACCACTATTACGGTCATCGGTAATCTCACCAATGACCCCGAACTGCGGTTCACGCCGTCAGGCTCGGCGGTAGCGAACTTCACCATCGCTTCTACTCCCCGGACCTTCGACCGCCAGTCCAATGAGTGGAAGGACGGGGAAACCCTGTTCCTCCGCGCATCGGTATGGCGCGAAGCAGCTGAAAACGTCGCCGAATCCCTGACCAAGGGCATGCGCGTGATCGTTTCCGGCCGCTTGAAGAGCCGTTCCTACGAAACCAAGGAAGGCGAGAAGCGCACCGTTATTGAGCTCGAAGTCGATGAAATCGGCCCGAGCCTGCGTTACGCCAACGCCAAGGTCAACCGCACCCAGCGCTCCGGCGGTCAGGGTGGCCAGGGTGGCTTCGGCGGCGGCAACAACAGCGGCGGCTTCGGGGGTGGCGGCGCTGGTGCAAGCCAGGGCGGCAACTCCGGTGGAACTTGGGGCGGCGGCCAGTCCGCACCGCAGGAAGACCCCTGGGCTACCCCGGGTGTCAGCAATGCGGGCGGATGGGGCAATGGCCCGGATTCCGAACCTCCCTTCTAAACATTCATAAAAGTTCGACGCCGGAACCCGCCGGACGTGCCGCGAGGCACCTGGGTGGCACCGCCGTCGAGCACCACCATCCCGTGGATCCATATCCACGGGCTCCATAGAAAAGGAGCTCCACGATGGCTAAGGCTGAACTCCGTAAGCCCAAACCAAAGTCCAACCCCTTGAAGGCCGCTGACATCACTGTCATCGACTACAAGGACGTAGCATTGCTGCGCAAGTTCATCTCCGACCGCGGAAAGATCCGCGCCCGTCGCGTCACTGGCGTCACGGTGCAGGAACAGCGCAAAATCGCCCAGGCAATCAAGAACGCCCGCGAAGTTGCTCTGCTGCCTTACTCCGGCGCTGGCCGCGGCTAAGGAAGGGATTAACGAACATGGCAAAGCTCATTCTGACCCACGAAGTAACCGGTCTCGGTGCTGCTGGCGATGTTGTCGAGGTCAAGGACGGTTACGCACGTAACTACCTGCTGCCCCGCGGCTTCGCTCTGACCTGGACCAAGGGTGGCGAGAAGCAGGTTGAGTCCATCAAGGCTGCCCGCGCTGCTCGTGCCCACGCTTCGGTTGAAGCCGCACAGGCCCAGGCTTCTGCGCTTTCCGCCAAGAAGGTCAAGCTCGTTGTGAAGGCCGGCGAGTCCGGTCGTCTCTTCGGCACCGTCAAGCCGGCTGATGTCGCTGCTGCAGTTGAGGCCGCTGGCCTCGGCTCCATCGACAAGCGCAACGTTGAACTGCCGAACCACATCAAGTCTGTTGGTTCGTACCAGGCCAACGTCCGCCTGCACGAGGACGTTTCCGCTGTGATCGACCTTGAGGTCGTTGCAGGGAAGTAGTCTCTGACGTAGCTCGAAGGACCCCCGTTTCCGGTTTCCGGAGGCGGGGGTCCTTTGCGTTGCGGGGGTGTTGCGGGGTTTTGGGGCGCGCGAACTGGCAGCAGATGCCCTCTGGCGGCCTAGCTGGGGGCATCAGCTGCCTGTTCGCGCTAGGGAGCCTGCGCTGGGTGGGGGGCGGACTTGATAGCCTGCACCGGTGAACCTTGAACCCATGCGCACCAGGCCCTTCTCCCAGGTGGACGTTTTTACCGACGTGCCGTACGGCGGCAATCCGCTCGCCGTCGTCGTCGACGCCGAAGGCCTCACTGCAGACCAGATGCAGCACTTCGCCAATTGGACCAACTTGTCCGAGACCACTTTCCTGCTCCCGCCGAGCGACCCGGCGGCCGACTACCGCGTCCGGATCTTCACCGGCAGCGAGGAATTCCCCTTCGCGGGGCATCCGACTCTCGGCTCGGCGCACGCATGGCTGGAAGCCGGCGGAGTTCCGAAACAGGCCGGGGTCCTGGTGCAGGAGTGCGGTGCCGGTTTGGTCAAGGTTAAGGTCGACGGCGGCCGCCTCGCTTTTGCGGCGCCCCCGATGACCCGTTTCGGGCCAGTGGACGGGGGAACCATGGAACAGTTGGCCGGTGGACTTCGGCTGCCGATAACCGCACTCCTGGACGCCTCGTGGCTGGTCAATGGCCCGCAATGGATCGGTGTGCTGCTCGAATCGGCCGAACAGGTCCTCGGCATCGAACCGGACCTTGTTGCGATGGGGGAGTTGAAGGTGGGGGTCATTGGTGCACATAAACCGGGTGCCGGCGTCGACTTCGAAGTCCGTACTTTCGTTCCCGGCGACGCCATGGTGGAGGATCCGGTGACAGGCAGCTTCAATGCCGGTGCTGCCCAGTGGCTGATGGGAAGCGGCCGGGCGCCCCGAGAGTACGTCGCCGCCCAGGGTACTGTGCTGGGCCGGGCGGGACGCATCCACGTCACAGCGGAGGGCGGGGACATCTGGGTGGGAGGAAACACCGTGACGTGCATCCAGGGAACCGTGCAGCTATAGCGGGGAATAAAAGGAGCGGGGGCACAGTTTGGGAGTATAGATGCAAATGCATGTACTCTGGTTTGAAACCATCGAACCGCCGAGCAACAGGAGATCGTCATGGAAACCCGCCGCATAACTGTCCTTTCCGCCGGACTTGGTGTCCCGTCGTCGACCCGGCTCCTTGCGGACCAGCTCGCCGCGTCGGCCAAGCGCCAGCTGGGCGACGCCGGGTATGAGGTGCGGGTAGACGTCATCGAACTCCGGGACCTGGCCGTGGATATCGCCAACAACTTCGTGACAGGCTATGCCGCGCCGCGCCTGGCAGGGGTGATCGCCGGCGTCGAGGACTCCGACGGCATCATCGCCGTCACTCCCGTCTTCAGCGCCTCCTACAGCGGGCTGTTCAAGTCGTTCATTGACGTCCTGGACCCGAAGTCCCTCGATGGCAAGGCGGTCCTCCTCGGCGCCACTGGCGGCACCGACCGGCACCAAATGGTGCTCGACTACGCCATGCGTCCGCTCTTCACTTACCTTCGCACCAGGATGACCCAGACATCCGTTTTCGCCGGCCCCCAAGATTGGGGAAACACCGACGACGGCGCGTCCCCGCTGTCGGTCCGCGTGGACCGGGCGGCGGGCGAGCTTACCCAGCTCCTGAGTGGCGAACAGCCGCACCGCAAGGCGGAGGCGATGGAATCCCTGCCTTTTGAGCAGCTCCTCGCGGGGATCACGGCCGGACGCTAGGCCGCGTTACCGCGCAAGCAGCTATTAGTCGTCCAGCAGCTCGATGAACTCGAGTGCCTGCTTCATGCTGATGTCGGAATGTTTGGTCAATGCCAACGCCGCCGCCTCGACGTCTCCGCTCTTGGCCAAGGTCCGGATCCTGCCGTAGATTTCGTCGTTGAGCATGTTGCTGCTTACCTCGCGCGTGACGTCGCCCTTGCTGGCGATCGCCCGGTAGCGGTACGGGAAGCGCTCCGGCTCGTCGTCGTCGGGCATGAGGTCCTGTGGGGCGGGCTCAGGCTGGCGGAAGGGCTGTGGGTGCGCCGCAAGGGCGCTGACGGCGTCCCGGGAGGCACGCAGGCCCTCTCCGGTGGCGCTGAGGTACAGCTTGATGGCCGCCATGGCCTGGCCTTGGGCGATCAGTGAATACAGCAGCCGATGTTGATCCTCGCTCAGCTTCGCCGCGGCCTCGCGGGCCAGCTCCACCGGGTCGACGGCACCCTTGCCTGTGGCCGCATTGCCGAGACGTTCTGCTGCGCGGCGGGAGAGCACGCGGCTGATCAGAAGCACGCCGACGGCGACGGCCGCCAGGATCAAGACCGGAACGAGTAGGGATTCCATGCACTAAAGCCGATCTATGTAGTTCTTGGCGGTCAACAGGTCCGAGTGCGTTTCGTGGCGGAGAAGCTTGATGGCCTGGATCTTCTGTCCGCTGCGGACCATGCCCTGCAATTGCAGCGCAAACTGGGGATTCAACTGCCCGTTGGGCAGGATGGGGCCGTTGTAGCCGGCTTGGCCGACCCCTGGGCTGGCCCCGACTTGCGCCTTAAGTGCCGCCCGCGACTGGCTGTCCTGCTGGGACTGTTGCTGTGCGTTCTGGCTTGGCCTTGTGGACGCATCGATGCGCGCCCTTGCCGCCGTTGCGGCCTGCACCTGGGCAGCCTGGTGGGCTGCCGAACGGGCGGCCAACTCCCGTTGATAGCGTTCGGCGTCGGACAACCCTGTGTCGCGTGGTTTGAACGCCGCCGTCAGGGCCCAGATCACCGCCACAAGGATGACAACGGGCATTGCGACCAGCAGTACATCCCCAACAGTGAAACCCATACTTAGAGCTTATGTCAGAACGCAGTTATCCACAGCACATTCCTGTTTCGGCATAGCTTCTGAGAGCCTGCTGTCAAATTCTGGGAGCGATTGTGGGCGGCATCACATTATTGGCATATTTATCCCGCTTTGGGCCATTGAGCGGGGCCGGGGGTGTGGATTGAGCGAATCGGCCTGTGGATGAGTGGCGGATCAAAATACTTTTCATCCACATGGCGTGGAGAATGTTTTCCCAGTTCAGAGGCTATTTTCCGCAAAAAGAATTTCTCTTTCCACAGGGTCTTGCACAGACTGTGCACAAGTAGGGGTATGTTTTCAACACTTTATCCACATGCCCGGCTTGGTGCCTCGGAAAAGCAGGGCTAACGTGGCTGAGTACCTGCTTTAGGTACTTGGAAAACCCCTGTTTCTCGTGTGCGGCGCCCTGACGCCGTCGGTAACCAGCATGCCCGCGGCCGGTCTGTGGAAAAGCTGTGGAAATCGGGGAATCCAAAATTGTCGGTGCTCCGCGAAAGAGTTGGACCAGCCGGCACGCCGGGCGGCCGGGCCAACCCACACCGGGGTATTGGCCTACCGAACCGCCGGGAACAGTTATCTGCCGCGGTACACAATGGAGGACGGCTTGTCAGTTACGCACTTGGATTCGATCGAGGGCGGCCGGACGTCGGACGCCAGCCGCAAACCTCCGCAGGACATCCCCGCCGAGCAATCGGTTCTCGGCGGCATGATGCTCTCCAAGGACGCCATTGCGGACGTCGTGGAAATTGTCCGCGGGCACGACTTCTACCGTCCCGCGCACGAAACCATCTATGAGTCCATCATCGACCTCTACGGCCGCGGCGAACCCGCTGACGCCGTCACGGTGTCCGATGAGCTGACCAAGCGTGGCGAGATCAACAGGATCGGCGGCCCCGCCTACCTGCACGAGCTCATCCAGACCGTACCCACGGCCGCCAACGCCGGTTACTACGCCGAAATCGTGGCAGAACGCGCCGTTTTGCGCCGCCTCGTCAACGCCGGCACCAAGATCGTCCAAATGGGCTACGGCCAGGACGGCGAGGTGGAAGACCTCGTCAACCAGGCCCAGGCCGAGATCTATGCGGTGGCCGAACGCCGCACCGCGGAGGACTACGTGGCGCTTAAGGACGTCATGGAATCCACCGTTGACGAGATCGAGGCATCCGGTCACCGCGGAGAGGGCATGACGGGCGTCCCTACCGGGTTCTATGAACTTGATGAGCTCACCCATGGCCTGCACCCGGGCCAGATGATCGTCATCGCCGCGCGCCCCGCCGTCGGTAAGTCCACGTTCGCGCTGGACTTTGCCCGTTCCGCTGCCATCAAGAACAACCTCGCCACCGTGATGTTCTCCCTGGAAATGGGCCGGAACGAAATCGCCATGCGCCTGCTGTCCGCGGAGGCCACCATCGGCCTTCAGGACCTCCGTAAGGGCACCATCAAGGACGAACAGTGGTCCAAGATCGCCACCACCATGGGCCGCATGAACGACGCACCGCTTTTCATTGACGACAGCCCCAATATGTCCCTCATGGAAATCAGGGCCAAATGCCGCCGCTTGAAGCAGCAGCACGACCTCAAACTGGTGATCCTCGACTATCTCCAGCTCATGAGCTCCGGCAAGAAGGTTGAGTCACGCCAGCAGGAAGTCTCCGAATTCTCGCGAGCCCTCAAGCTGTTGGCCAAGGAGCTCCAGGTTCCGGTCATCGCGCTCTCCCAGTTGAACCGTGGATCCGAACAGCGCCAGGACAAGAGGCCCATGGTCTCGGACCTTCGTGAATCGGGCTCCATTGAGCAGGACGCCGACATGGTCATCCTGCTTCACCGCGAGGACGTCTACGACAAAGAATCCCCCCGTGCCGGCGAGGCCGACATCCTCATCGCCAAACACCGTAACGGCCCTACCAAGGACATTGTGGTGGCCTTCCAAGGCCATTACTCCCGCTTCGCGAACATGGCGGGCGAGACAGGCGGCGGCGGGTTCTAGGCAGCAAACCACTGCCTCATTCCGGCCAAGGCCACGGCCAGTTCCGGAAGTTCGGGATGCCACGGGCGCTCCCACTCCAACGAAAGCCACTCGGTTCGGTCCTCAAGGAGAGCGAGGATTTCGCGCAGCGGAATGGCACCCTCACCGAGGAGCCGTAACCGTCCGTCCAAGTCGGCATCTTTGAGCTGCGCATAGCCAAACCACTGGCCGATGGCTTCCAACGTCGTCGCAGGCAGCTCACCGGCAGTGACAGGGTGGAGGACGTCCCAGATGACTTGGACGCCATGACCGGGGCATATCTCTTCCAACAGCGTCATGACCCGCCGGATGTCCCTGCCCCGGGGATGCGAGTCATGCGTTTCCAAATATATTCGGACATCAGGTGCGCAGCGGGTGGCCGCCGCGAGCCGCCTCGCGATGCGCGCATCCGAATCCGTGCCAGCCCCGCCCGGAAACACGCGGACCCCTGCCGCTCCCAAGTCACGAGCGAGAAGGATCTGAGCCTCAAGCTCGCCGAGTACGTGGTCGTCGCTCTGCCCCGGATCGCCTACACGTACGTACGTAGCTATACAGACGACGTGCAACCCTGCCTCGTCGATCCGCCTGCGGATCCAGCCGCGCTCTTCACGGGACAAGCCAGTATGCACTGCTTGTCCTGCCGTGGAGCGGAGTTCGAGCCCTTGAATCCCGTAGGTGGCCGCAATGTCCAGAATCTCCTGGAGAGATGCTTCCGGGCAACCGAGCGTAGAAAAGGCAACCTTCGCCTTCACGAAGTTCCCACCAACCCGGCGGTCAGCGGCGGAGCTTTCTTCCCGCTTTACTATCAATTCTTCTCCTCAGAACGTGCCTCGATTCAAGGAAAGGTCCCAGAGCAACCTGAGGTCAAGCATTGGTAGGTCATTTGAACAACAATGCACACATCCCGCGGCCGATGTTTGTGGGGCTTTCCTGTTCTTGACTTCAGGGACTGTGTCCGCTCTAGTTCATAGTGAACAGATCAAACACAAGTGAACTCGATCGGAGATTCCCATGCTGCCAGAGGACCGGCACCTGCAGATTCTGAAGGAGTTGGCTTTCCATGGCTCCCTGAGCGTCGAAGAGTTCGCCGCAAGAATGGGAACGTCCGGGATGACGGTCCGTCGTGATTTGGCAGCTCTCGCGGAACAGGGGCTCCTGCAACGCGTCCGAGGTGGTGCCGTCCCGGTTGCCGGGACCGCCGTTGAAAGCGGCAGGGGTGCCGCTACAGGCATGATCCGTCGGGGAGCTTCGGGTCCTGGCGCCGTTCCTACGTTGTCGGGGCGACCGGGCGGGAGGCGCCCGTTGGCGACGATCGGCATGATCGTCCCGTCGGCGTCGTACTATTTTCCCGGGGTTATCCGGGGCGCCGAGGCGGCCGCCCAGGAAGCGGGCGTTCGGCTGGTGCTGGGGGTTTCCAACTACTCAGGGGCCGAGGAGCGGCGCCAGCTTCGCCGTCTGTTCGAACACGGGGTTGACGGCATCTTGGTTACGCCCAGTGAGGTTTCCTTGGCCGGAACTGAAACCCTGGCCTTGCTGGCTGAAGCAGCGGTGCCGGTTGTCGTCGTCGAACGCTCCATCGACGACGTTTCTGAAGAGTGCCGCCTGGAGTCCGTCCGCAGCGACCATGTGCGCGGGGCGGAGATTGCGGTCAACCATCTCCTGTCCATCGGCCACAGGAGGATTGCCCTGTGCGTTCGGGAGAAGACTCCCACAGCCTCGCAGGTCATCGAGGGCTACCACCTCGCCATGCGGCGGGCCGGGACGCCGCAGGACTCCACGATGGTGCGCCCCGTGTCGCGTGCGCTGAACGATCCACAGGCGCACCGCCTCGTGTTGGACGGGATTCTCGACTGGTGCGCCGAGTCGCACGTGACGGCCGCGATCGTGCACAGCGATGAGGACGCGCTGCAGTTCGCCAGCGCCTGTCAGGATCGCCGCGTCCGCATCCCGGAGGACTTGGCGATCATCGCGTACGACGACGAAATCGCGGCGCTGGGGACAGTCCCCCTCACCGCCGTGGCACCGCCAAAATACGACGTCGGACATGAAGCGCTGCTGATGTGCCTGAACAGGATCGGGACCCAGCGACGGGGTGTGTCGGCGCTGCAGCGACTTAGTCTCTCTCCCAGCCTCAACATCCGGGATTCTACCCAGAGCCAGGCGCTTAAAGTCGGGGCCGCCGGATGACGGAAGCCAAGACAAGCCCACTCCGGTTCTAGTGTTCAATTCTGTTCATTCCGTTGATATGTTTACTCGCTGGCCGTTTCATTGAGTTAAGTGCTCCAAAGCACACCACGACTTCGCATCGTGAACTTCAAAGGAGAACAGAATGAAGCGTCGCCAGCTTCTGCTCGGAGCGGCCAGCCTCGTGGCCAGTGCCGCCCTCATCACAGCCTGCGGGACCACCCCGTCCGCAACCCCGACCCCGGCTCAAGACCCTACCGGCACCATCACCTTCTGGTCCTCGCTGGCCGGTATGGACAAAGTCGCAGCCGCGTTCAACGCAAGCCAGAACAAGATCAAGGTCAATTTCGAAACCGTCCCCAACGGCGCCAGCGGCGGTTACGCCAAGCTGTCCACCGCCATCACGGCAGGTAACGGTCCGGACGTGGCCACCATCGAGTACCCGCAGCTGGCCCAGTTCGTCAGCAACGGCCAGCTCCAGCCACTGGACGGACTGATCGACAAGTCCGCCACACTGGACAAGCTCTCGGACCAAGCCCGTGGATTGGTGCAGCTTGGCGGGAAGACCTACGCCCTTCCCTACGACACCACCCCGATGGTCATGTGGTATCGCAAGGACCTGCTGGCAAAGGCCGGCGTTGAGGTTCCAAAGACCTGGGATGATTTCGAGAAGGCCGGCCAGAAGGTCAAGGCAGTGGCACCGAACGCCTACCTCGCCAGCTTCTACCCGAACGATCCGGTGGTTACCGCGGGCCTGGCCTGGCAGGCCGGTGCCAAGTGGTTCTCAACCGAGGGCGAGAGCTGGAAGATCGGCGTCAAGGATGAGGCCACCCAGAAGGTGGCCAACTACTGGCAGAAGTTGATCGACGAGAAGATCGTCAAGGTCGAACAGTCCTTCAGCGACGAATGGTCCGCCGATCTGGCCAGCGGCACCGTTGTCGGTGTCCTCGGCGCGAGCTGGAGTGCCCCTGGTCTACAGTCGCGTACGAAAGCAAGCAACCAGGCCGGCCAGTGGATCGCGGCCGAGGTGCCCAACTGGGGCACTCCCTCGAATGGTTTCCTGGGCGGTTCCAGCTTCAATATCCCCAAGAACAGCAAGAACCCCGCCGCTGCAGCGAAGTTCATCGAATTCCTCACCACCAACCCCGATGCCGTCAAGGCCCGCGGCAATGCCGGCTCGGCCTACCTGGCGTTCCCGGGACTGACTCCCGTGGCGCGGCAGGCGTTTGACGCCAGCTACTTCGGCAACGACATCTACGCCGTCTTCGACAAGGCCTTCGCCACCGTCAATAGCGGCTGGCAGTGGGGACCGAGCTGGGACCTCACCAACACCGCCATGAAGGATGCGTTCGGCAAGCTGACCACAGGCGGCACCGTCAAGCAAGGCATCGAAACCGCGCAGACTGCCACGGTGGGCGGACTCAAGCAGAATGGTCTCTCCGTCAAGGAGTAGGCCCGCCCGGCGGGGTGGCTTCAATCGCAAGCCACCCCGCCAGCGAGGAGATTCATCATGGTGAACCAAGCACCCACAAAACCGGCCAGCCGCATTGCGGCCGCACCCGCTTCTACCGTCCGCAAGCCACGCAGCCTGTCCGGGACCGGTGGCCGCACTGCCGCCCTGTTCCTGATCCCGTTCTTTGCCGTCTTCGCCGTGGCGATGGTGGCACCCGTCATCTATTCGATCGGGCTGAGCTTCTTCGCCCAGCAGAAATCCGGTCTGGGCTTCGGCGAGGCCAAGACCGCATTCGTCGGCCTCGAGAACTACCTGCAGGTCCTGCAATCGGAAGCCTTCGTGGGCGGCATCGGCCGCCTCGCGCTTTATTGCGCGCTGTACATTCCCTGCATGGTAGGCGGTGCCTTGGCGTTCGCGCTCCTCCTGGATGCCGCCGTCGCACGTGCCCGAAAACTGTTCCAACTCCTTGTCTTCCTGCCCCATGCTGTACCGGGCGTCATCGCCGCGCTGATCTGGGCCTACCTCTACACGCCGGGAGTCAGTCCCATCGTCTCGGTCCTCGAAACCGGCGGCATTTCGCTGAACTTCCTGGACGCCCACCTGATCCTGCCGTCGATCGTGAACATCGCCGTGTGGGAATGGACGGGCTATAACGTGATCGTGCTGTTCACAGCGCTGCAGGCCGTTCCGCGGGAGGTCCTGGAGGCCGCGCGTGTGGACGGAGCCGGGGAAATCCGTGCAGCCCTCAGCATCAAGCTGCCGCTGATCCTGCCCGCACTCAGCGTCATCATGCTCTTCACCGTGATCGGCACGCTGCAGCTGTTCACCGAACCCTCCATCATCTCCAAGGCCACGGCGTCCGTCACCAGCACATGGGTTCCGAACATGTGGGCCTACGACGCGGCCTTCAATCGACACAACCTCAACCAGGCCGCGGCCGCCTCCATCATCATCGCGCTCATGGCCGCCGTGCTGTCCTGGGCCGTCACCCGCTTCAGCTCAAGGATGAACAAAGCATGAGCGCCACCACCTTCCCCCGGCCCCAAACGGTGCTTGCACCTGCACCGTTGAAACGACGCAGCGCCGCCCGAAGGGGCTTCGCCAGCGCCTTCACGGTGAACGCACTCCTGATCCTCGGTTGCGCATACATGGTCCTGCCCGTCCTGTGGCTCTTCTTCGCCTCCACCAAGAACACCGCGGATCTCTACGGAACGGCCGCCTACGCTTTCGGGCACCCGGCCTTCTTTGAAAACGTCGCCGCGGTCTTGAACCAGGACGGCGGCGTGTTCCTCCGCTGGATGGCGAACTCCATGTTCTACGCTGCGTCTGGCGCAGTCTTCGGCGGGCTCATTTCCGTCATGGCAGGCTACGCGTTCGACAAGTTCGAGTTCCGTGGCAAGGACTCCTTCTTCGGCATCGTCCTGGTGGGCGTCCTCATCCCAAATACCGCCACCGTCCTGCCCATGTATCTGCTGGCATCGGTCTTCGGGATCACCAACACCATCTGGGCCGTCCTCATCCCCGTGCTCTGCAACCCTTTCGGCGTCTACCTGGCCAGGGTCTACTCCGCGGCCTACGTCCCGGCCGAAACGCTTGAAGCCGCTCGTGTGGACGGGGCCGGACCCATCCGATCCTTCTTCTCACTCGGCTTGCCCATGATGCTCCCCGGATACGTCACGATCGCCCTGTTCCAGTTCGTCGGCGTCTGGAACAACTTCATGCTTCCGTTGGTGATGCTCCAGGACCAGCAGCTGCTCCCGGTCAGCGTCGGTATTTCCATCTGGCAGGGCTACGCCGTACCGCAGCCGGAATTCACTCCCCTGGTAATCACTGGGTCCCTTCTGTCCATCGTGCCCCTGCTGCTCGCGTTCATCATGCTGCAGCGCTTCTGGAAGTCCGGCCTGACGGCAGGGAGCGTCAAGTGACCCTCAACGTTGCCTTGGCCATGCCGGCCCGTACCGCCCGGGCCTTGTTCCCGGAACGCAGCCTCGACACCCTCGAGCCTGAACTGAACCTCCTGAGCCTTGAGCCCATCCAGGACTTCCACACACCCGAAGGCAAGGCGCTGCTCGCGGATGCGGACATCCTCATCACGGGCTGGGGCTGCCCCATGATTGACGACGCCGTCCTGGATGTGGCACCGCGGCTGCGCTACGTCCTGCACGCGGCCGGGAGCGTGAAGCACCACGTCGGGGACGCCTGCTGGGAACGCGGCGTCCAGGTCAGTTCTGCGGCGGATGCCAACGCCATTCCGGTCGCGGAATACACCGTGGCCATGATTGTCCTGGCCAACAAGCGCGTCCTTCAGATCGCCCGTGCCCTGCACACCGCCCGGACAGAGGTCCTGCCGGAACAACTCTTCCCCGACATGGGCAACTACCGCAAGCGCGTCGGGATCATCGGTGCTTCCAAGATCGGCCGCCACGTCATCCGCCTGTTGGCTCCGTACGAGCTTGACGTCGTGGTGGCCGACCCCTACCTCGACCCCGCCGAGGCGGCCGCGCTCGGCGTCGAGCTCGTCACCTTGGACGAGCTCGTGGCGAGCAGCGACGTCGTGTCCCTCCACGCGCCGTCGCTCCCCTCCACCAAGAACCTCATCGACGCCGGCCGGATCGAGCGGCTCCGCCCCGGAGCCACGTTCATCAACACCTCCCGGGGTGACCTCGTCGACCAAGACGCCTTGCTGGCGCGGGTGGAGCGCGGTGACCTCTATGCCGTGCTAGATGTGACCACCCCTTGGGTCCTGCCAGCGGACTCCGGCTTCTACGCGCACCCAAATGTGCTGCTGACCCCGCACATCGCCGGTTCCCTGGGCAACGAACTGGAACGCATGGCAGCCAGCACCGTCCAGGAAGCCCTCCGGCTTTCCCGGGGCGACCCCCTCGAGTTCCGCGTCCGCGCCGAAGATCTCGGCATCACCGCCTAGTTCTCAAGTCACGTCTATTTTGTGCCTCGGCGTTCAGTGCGCCGAGGCACGTCCACCACAAATACTTAGGAGCAACTCCGTGTCACCACAGATCTCACGCCGAACGGTTCTCCAGGCCGCAGGCACGCTGTCCCTTGCGGCCGTGGTCAGCTCCATGTTTGCCCAAAATTCCTGGGCGGCGTCAGAGCCGAGCGCCGCGGACTTCGCCGCGCTGCGGAGCCGCTGGGTAGACCAGATCACCGGCCGCACGGTGATCCAGGCGGGGGATTCAGACTTCGCCACGGCTATCACCGCGCTGAACAACAAGGCCGCCTCCTCGCTGGCCAAGGTCAACCGGGCGGCAGGCCGTACCTCGGTTTTCACCGACCTGTCGCTCGCCAACGACGTCCAAATTGTTGCCACCTACCAGCGTTTGCAGCAGCTCGCCATAGCCTGGGCGACCCCAACAGCCGCAGTGTTCGGGGATGCCTCCGTGCTTGCCGACATCAAAGCGGGGCTGGCGGACGCGCACGCCGTTGCCTACAACGATACGAAAGTGGAATTCGGGAACTGGTGGAACTGGGAAATCGGTGCGACAAGGGCCTTGGCCGATACCTTGGTCCTGATTCACAGCGAACTGTCCGCCGCTGAGATCGCCGCCAACTGCGCAGCCATCGACCACTTCGTGCCCGACCCATGGCAGCAGTTCACGGCACCAAGAGCCAAGGTCACGTCCGTGGGAGCCAACCGCGTCGACCTTAGCCAAGCAATCATCATCCGCTCCTTGGCCGGGGAAGATACCGCGAAGCTTCAGCACGCCACCAAGGGACTCAGCCAAGTATGGCAATACGTCACCAGCGGAGACGGATTCTTCAGGGACGGCTCCTTCATCCAGCACAGTACTACCGCATACACAGGTTCGTATGGGGTAGTGCTGCTCACTGGATTGTCCAAGCTGTTCGCGCTCCTTGGCGGCACGGCCTCTGAAATCACCGATCCAAGCCGCAGCATCTTCCTCGACGCCGTTGAGGGTTCGTACGCGCCGTTCATCATCAACGGAGCCATGGCGGATGCCGTCCGTGGCCGCACAATCAGCCGGGAGGCCAACACCGGCTACGATCTCGGGGCTTCCGCGATTGAAGCCATCCTGCTCCTGGCACGCGCCATGGATCCCGCAACCGCTGGAAGATGGCGGGGCCTGTGCGCCGGATGGATCACCCGCAACACCTACCGCCCGATTCTTGCAGGGGCCAGCGTGCCCCGGACTGCCCTGGTCAAAGAACTTCAGGCCAGCGGTGTTGCGGCGGCCGCGGAGGCCCCGGGACACCGGCTCTTCCCTGCCATGGACCGTACCATCCACCGCGGTAGCGGCTGGGCACTGTCCTTATCCATGTCAAGTAACCGCATTGCCTGGTACGAATGCGGCAACGGCGAAAACAACCGCGGGTACCATACCGGTTCTGGCATGACACATTTCTACACGGCTGACCTGGCCCAATACGACGACGCCTACTGGGCCACCGCCAACTACTACCGGCTGCCCGGCACCACCGTGGACACCACACCCTTGCCCGACAAAGTCGAGGGCGAATGGGGCGCAGCTCGCCCCGCAAACGAGTGGACGGGCTCCGCGGCCCTCGGCGACGTGGCCGCCGTCGGACAGCATCTGGTGGGGCCCGGTGGCACCGGTTTGTCGGCCAGGAAGTCCTGGTTCGTCAGCGGGGACGTGGCCGTATGCCTCGGCGCCGACATCAGCACCAGGAGCGGTGCCCGCGTGGAAAGCATTGTGGACCACCGCAATCTTCACCAAGGAGTCAACACCCTCACGACGGCGTCAGGCACCATCGCCGAATCGGCCGGCAGTGCCGTGGTTCTGGACGACGATCGATGGGTCCACTTGGAAGGGTTCGGCGGCTACGCCATCCTCGATGCCTCACCGCTTACGGTCCTCCGCGAGAGCCGCTCCGGAAGCTGGTCGGCGGTCAACCTCCTTGCAGGCAGCGCAACCGTGCAGCAGCGCAACTTCGCCACCGTCTACATTGACCACGGCGCAGGCAGCGCGCCGGGCAGCTACGCCTACGTGGTGGCCCCAGGGGCATCAATCGCCCAGATCAGGCAGATCGCGAAAGGCAACAACCACACGGTGATCCGCAACGATTCCACAGCCCAGTCCGTGGAATTCAAGACCGAAAAGACCACGGCAGCAACCTTCTGGAAGGCCGGAACGGCCGGGGACCTTGGTGCCTCGGGCCCCGCGTGCGTTGTCTACTCCAGGCACGGAAATGTGCTCAGTCTGGCGGTCAGCGAACCCACGCAGAAAGCTTCCAGCATCACGCTGACGCTGCCCGGAGGAACATGGTCCACCGTGGTGGAAGGCTCCGGGGCGACCCTCGGCACTGACACCGAAGGCCGCTCAACGCTCACGCTAGACACTGCCGGACTTGGAGGCCAGGCACAGCCATTCAAACTTCGCCGTTGAGCAGGTGGTCCGGCATCCGGGTTCCCGGTGCCCTTCCTCGGATCTCCAGCAGTTCGCGGGCGTGGGCGTGAAGTCGCCGGTCCTCGTCCGTTTCCGGTACCCATTGTGGGATCGGAACGGACGTGCCGGTCTCATCCCGGGCCACCATAACCGTGAGGCAATACGTGGTCAGGTTCATCTCGCGGCTCTTCGGGTTTCCTGAGCGCACGTGCACGGCAATGTGCATGCCTTTGTGGCCTGTGTAGACGAGGCGGGCTTCGACTTCCACCACGTCGCCGATCAGGAGCGGGCGGTAGAAGCGCACGCCGCCGGAGAACACGGCCACCGTGTCCTTTCCGCAATAGCGGGAAGCACAGACGTAGGCGGCCTCGTCGATCCACTTCATGACGATGCCGCCGTGGACCTTCCCGCCCCAGTTCACATCGGTAGGGGCCGCCATGAAGCGCAGAACAACCCGTTCGGCCGTCCCGGCGTCGGTATATTCCTGTGCGTTCATGGCTTCGACAATCTGTTCACGCACGGCGATCCTGGCGAGGGCGTTCTCCCGCTGCTCAATCTCCCCCGGCGTCGACGGCTCAAACTGGGGGACTGGAACCGGCCGGCCGTCGGGTCCGACGGCAACGAAGATCACCAGGCACTGGCTGCGCATCGTTGCTGGCCCGCCCTTGGGGTCGCCGGAGGAAACGATGGTCCGGATGTGCATTGAAGAGCGCCCCGTGTAGACGATGGTGGCTTCCACTTCCACCATGTCTCCGCTGTTCACGGGATCGGCGAAATGGATGTTGCCCACGTACGCCGTGACGCAGTAGGACTTCGCCCAGCCAACGGCTGCCGCGTAGGCGGCCTTGTCCACCCACTCAAGAACTGTTCCGGCGTCGACGGACCCGCTGTGTCCGACGTCGGTGGGGGAAGCAAGGAACCGCAGCGTGACGGAATGGGAGGGGAGCTCGCTCATGACGTGAGTGTATCGACGGCGCGGATGGTGATGCGCAGTATGACGGACTGTCCCAAATCGGTCTGTGACACCCAAAAGGGCTGGCGATGGTGGAATTCCCTATGCGCCAGCCCCTTTGGGTGTCGCCAGCGCTGATGCGCCCGCTACCTCAGGCGAGGATGCCCAGCTTGGAACCCTTCCTGCCGAACACCGCGGCGTCGACGGAGATCCGCCCGGCGCCGGTCAGGGCTACGGCCGCCGTTCCGGCGGCGAGTGCCAGCACCAATTCGTAGCCGCCCTTGTCGGCAAACAGGCCGGCCGGGGCATGGACCAGGAACAGGGCGCCGAGCATGTCCAGTGCAAGGAGGGCAGCGAAGACGCGGGTCAGCACGCCCGCGATAAGGGCAATCCCGCCGACCAGTTCGATGGTTGCAACGATCGGGGCTACAACGTCGGCGGCCGGAACGCCCATCTTGCCGAAGGCGGCTTGGGTCCCGGCGATGGTGAACTCGTTGAATTTCTGCCAGCCATGCGCGGCGAAGATGAAGCCGACGATGACGCGCAGGACGGTAAGGGCTGTGTTGGTCAGGGTGGACTGGTTCATGTGATTGCACCGTTTTCGGGTAGCGGTTGGCTGTCTAGAAGCTCCTGTGGCCGGAGCCAATTTGTTGAAGCTTCAACACAAGCCTTTCGAACTTTGCTTGAAGTGTCAAACAAATGTGACTCGGCCGAACCGCCTCCACCACCCTGAGCCGCTATTGATCCCTGCGCTTTGCTTCCAGCCAAGGCTTCAGGAGCCGCGTGGTGACCGGCAGGAAAATGTAGACCATGAGTGGCGTCAGGATGCAGATGTTCAGCAGCACCTGGAGCACCAGCGGCCAGCCCTGCACCAGCGGGTGGAACAGGAAATTGGCCAGAAGGCTCAACGGAAAGAACGGCAGGAAGATGCTGACGGCCTGCTTCCAGCGCGGCGGCACCACCGTCTCCGGGACGATGAGGGTCACATCGCCGGGTTGGGAAAACCACCCCTCGATCCCGGAACGACGCTCCACCCTTGTGACCTCCATGAGCTCGGTGGCGCTTTCGATCCACCAGCGGCGCTCCTCGGATTCCTCCCAGGCCTGCAGGGTCTCGGCGTCGGCGAATCGGTAGAGCATGTGCCATTCATCGGAATCGGCGGCCGTGCGCACCCACCCGGAACCGAGGTAGCCGGGCCATTCACGGGCCAACTCCTGGCCTGCGTGGGCCCATGCGTTGGCTTGGCGGGTGTAGCCGGGCGTGATGGTGCGGGCAACGGAAACGGTAATGGGATGCTCAAGCGACACCTCAACAATCTACCCGCCGCTGCCCCGCTAGGCTGGGAAAGTGCCCCAAACAGTGACCCGTCCCACCGCGCCCTCCAACGCCCGCGAGATTCTGCGCCTGGCCGTCCCTGCCTTCGGTGCGCTCATTGCCGAACCCCTCTTCCTGCTGGCCGACTCAGCGATTGTGGGGCATCTCGGCGTCCCGCAGTTGGCGGGCGTGGGGCTGGCCTCCACGCTGCTG
The DNA here is from genome assembly GCF_054888235.1 of Arthrobacter sp. MMS24-S77. NCBI lineage: Bacteria > Bacillati > Actinomycetota > Actinomycetes > Micrococcales > Micrococcaceae > Arthrobacter > Arthrobacter sp. MMS24-S77. The sequence continues at coordinate 4,616,950 of NZ_JBTZRN010000001.1, read as the reverse complement.
CACACCGCCGTCGGACTTATGGTCTTTTTGGCATATTCGACAACCCCGGCCGTGGCGCGGGCCATCGGGGACGGAAAGCTCGCCAAGGCGTTGTCCGCAGGGCGCGACGGCGTCTGGCTGGCACTGCTGCTGGGTACGGTCCTGGCGGTGGCCGGCTTTCTCGCTGCTGAACCGCTGGTGGGGCTGCTCGGTGCCAGCGGCGACGTCCGGGCATACGCCGTGGACTATTTGCGCTGGTCCATGCCGGGACTCGTAGCCATGCTCCTGATCTTCGCCGGCACTGGTGTGTTGCGCGGACTGCAGGACACCCGCACACCCTTGGTCGTCGCGACAGCGGGCTTCGCCCTCAACATCGCCCTCAACGTGGTCCTGGTCTACGGGCTGCACCTTTCCGTCGCGGGGTCCGCCATCGGCACCAGCATTGCGCAATGGGCCATGGCTGCCGTCTATTTGGTGATGGTGGGCCGAAATGCCCGGCGCCATGGCGTTTCGCTGCGTCCGGACTGGCATGGCATCCGCACGATGACCACCGTGGGCTCTTGGCTCATGCTCCGCACCCTCAGCCTGCGCCTGGCAATCCTGGCCACCGTCCTGGTGGTCACCGTCCAAGGGTCGGTGAACCTCGCCGCGCACCAACTCGCGATGACCATCTTCTCCTTCCTTGCCTTCGCCCTGGACGCCTTGGCGATCGCGGCGCAGGCCCTCATCGGGAAGGAACTCGGAGCTTCCCATCCGGCCCGGGCCCGCGAACTCACCCGCACCATGATCCGCTGGGGCGTGGGCTTCGGTGTGGTGACCGGCGCGCTCCTGGCGGTGGCGGCTCCGTGGGCGGGCTTCCTCTTTACTCCCGACGCCGGCGTTCAGTCGGCGCTCACCGCGGCACTGTGGGTGCTCGCCGTCGGGCAGCCCCTCGCGGGTTACGTCTTCGTCCTGGACGGCGTCCTCATCGGCGCGGGCGATGCGCGCTACCTGGCCATTGCCGGCGTCGTGAACCTTGCCGTTTACCTGCCGCTTTTGGCGGCAGTCCATCTGACAAGGCCCGACGGCGCGGCGGGGCTCGTGTGGCTGTGGGCAGCGTTTGCGCTGGGCTACATGCTGGCCCGCGGAGTCACGCTGGGGCTGCGGGCCCGCACGGACAAGTGGATGGTCCTCGGTTCGCACTAAACTGGACGGGTGACTCTCCCCGCCTCTTCAGCGACTTCATCCACGCCTACTGCAGCCGGGCTCTGGAAGCCCGTCCTTCTCCGTGCCGGTGTTGCGGTGGTGTTCGGGGCCGTGACCGTCTTCTGGGGCTCGCCGTCCGTGCATGTTCTGGCCTGGGCTGCCGGGCTCTATCTTCTGGCAACAGCGGGCACCGCGTTCCTGGCCGCCAGTGCTCCTGCCGCCGTAGCGGTCGTTGTTGCACTGGGCGGCGTTGGCGCCCTCATCACGCAGTCCGATACCGGGGTGGCGGTTTCCGCGCTCGTGGGACTGCTGGCGCTTGGGGTGTCTGAGCTGGTCCAGGGATTCCGTCACCGCGGACGGCACGCGCTTGCCCGCGACTGGATGATTTCCGGGGTGGTAGGACTCGGGACCGCCGTGGCATTGCCGTTCTTCATCAGCCTTGGCGCACACGCGCTGCTCGGTGTTGCCGGTGGCGGCGCCATCATCTCGGGAGTCTTGTGGGTGCTCTCCGGGCTGAGCCTGCGGCACGATGGGCGAACCCCCTCCGCCGAGGCCGTAAACTAGTAACAGTACGTTTCTACTCTGCGTAGAACTCTCATGGCGCGCACGGCGCCGGCACCCCACGCCACATTGGAGGAATGACCTTGGCTGACCAGAAACCAGGAGAGCCGCGCAAGATGCGGACCTCGGTTAAGGGACCGCTGATGTTCTCCGTGTTCTGGGGCGTCGTGATCTTCTTCGCCGTGCTGATTTTCGCCTCCGGCGGCAGTGCCCGCACTCCGCGCTTTGACCTCGCCTTTACCGGCGCCGGCATCGCATTCATCGTGAGTCTGGTTATCGCCGCCATGCTTTCGATGAGCCACAAGGAAAACGCCGAGCACCTCGGCAAGGGCTCGGGCGTCAACCTGAGTTCCAGGAAGCCGGGCCACGGCCACGGTTCTGCGGCCCCCCAGCCGGGCAGCGAGACGGAGAACCCCGACGCCGACCCTCGCTAGGTGACTGGTTCGCGTCACGGGCCGCAACTTTTAGCCGCCTGGCCACCGCGGCAACCCCGGAAACACGCGACAGACCGCCGTCGTCCGCTCCGAAAGTTGCCGGACGTGACGCCGGCAGCTAGCTCATTCCGTGCCTGACGCTTTCCGGGCCCGATAAGCGGCCACGTGCGTTCGGTTGGCGCAATTTCCGGTGTCGCAGTAGAGCTTGGAGCGGTTGCGGCTCAAATCCAGCACGACGGCGTCGCAATCGTCCGCTGCGCACACCCGTAGCCGCTCCATTTCCTTGCTGCGGATCACGTCCACGAGTGCCATGGCAGCTTCCGTCCCCATACGTTCAGCGAGGGGCGCTTCCGGAGTAGTTGCGTGCAGGTGCCAATCCCAGTGGTCGTGCTTGACCAGCTGGGGGAGTGCCCGTGCGTCCATGAGGAGCTGGTTGACGGTCTTCGCGGCAGCATCCTCGTCGGAGGTCCACAGGGACGCCAGCTGGCTCCGCAGGCGCTTCACGCTGAGTAGCTCGGCCTCGGTCCCGGCTCTTGTTCCGGTGAATTCTTCCGCATCCAGGAAGGCGTGAAGGTCGGCGACGCTCGTGAGGGATTCGGTGCCGTTGGCGGACGTATTGATCAAATTGACCACGCTGCGCAGCGCCACTTCAGTGTCAGGTGCAAAAAGCACTTTGACTCCTTACATCTCTCGGGAGTATTGTCAGCAGCGTAACCCATTTTACTCCTGACAGGAGGCTGCTGTGTCAGCTGCAACAAACAGGGCTGGTGCTGGAGGCTTCATGGCATCGGGCCTGGGGCTCGCGCTCTTCTCCTCAGCGGTCTTCGGTTTGTCCGGCTCATTTGCCAAGTCCCTGCTTGAAACGGGGTGGACCCCCGGCGCTGCTGTTGCCATTCGGCTGAGCGGTGCCGCACTCGTCTTGGTGATCCCCGCCGTCGTCGCCCTCCGGGGCCGTTGGCACCAACTCAAGGACAACTGGCTCACCATTGCCTTGTTCGGTGTGATTGGCGTTGCGGGATGCCAGCTTTTCTACTTCAATGCGGTGTCCAGGCTGTCCGTCGGAGTAGCGCTGCTACTCGAATACCTCGCGCCCACCATGATCGTGCTGTGGCTGTGGGCAGCGAGCCGACGCCGTCCCCGGGCGCTCACCGCTATCGGAACGCTGCTTTCCCTTGGGGGACTTGTCCTGGTGCTTGACCTGACCGGTTCCGTGAAGGTGGACTTCGCTGGCGTCCTGTGGGGTATGGCCGCCGCCGTCTGCCTGGTGATCTACTTCTTCATCACGGCCAAGCAGAACGACACCCTTCCACCGATCGTCCTGGCCTCCGGCGGTCTCATGGCGGGTTCCATCCTCATTTGGATTGCGGGTGGAACCGGACTGGTGTCCATGACTTTCGCCACCGCAGACACCCAACTCGGGCCGTGGACCACGCCGTGGTGGGTTTCCATCGCCGGCCTGGTCATCCTGTCCACTGTGCTGTCCTATGTCACGGGGATCATGGCCGCCCGCAGCCTGGGTTCCAAGGTGGCGTCCTTTGTCTCGCTTACTGAAGTCCTGTTCGCCGTGGTGTGGGCGTGGCTGCTGCTTTCCGAACTGCCTGGAACCATCCAGCTCTTGGGTGGTGCGCTCATCGTGTGCGGAGTGGTCTTTGTACGCATTGACGAGCTGCGGGCCGACCAACGTGATACCGCGGAGCTCGGTAAGCATGGGGTGGCCCGGGAGCTTGACCACGCGAACGACGTCGAGCCGGTTCCTTCTGAGAGGGTCCTCTAGGTCGATCCCGCGCGCGTTGGCGCTTGGTTGTTCACCGTCTTAGCGGGAAGCCTGCTCCGGGGGCACAATGTCATTTCAGAGGTCCCGGAAGAGGGGGCCGGGGCCTAGCATGTTGGTATGTGCCGCAACATCCACACCCTTCATAACTTCGAGCCACGAGCCACCTCGGCGGAGGTGGAAGCTGCAGCCCTTCAATACGTGCGCAAAATCAGTGGCAGCACCAAGCCGTCCAAGGCGAACGAGGCGGCCTTCGCTGAGGCCGTCCACGAGATCGCACACATCACCCAGCATCTGCTCGATTCCCTCGTGACCCACGCCCCAGCACGGAGCCGCGACGAGGAAGCCGCCAAAGCCAGGGCCCGGGCCGCCGTGCGTTTCGGAACGGCCTAGCCTCTCCAAACTGACTGGCAGTTGTTGCCGTTTTCACGCCGGATAACGACAACAACTGCTAGTTAGTTGGGTGCGTCGGGGCAACTTTGCGAACGACCGCTACTTTGCAAACGACCGGAGCCGTAGGGAGTTCGCGACCACCAGGACCGAGCTTGCTGCCATAGCCGCGCCGGCGATCATCGGGTTGAGCAAACCAAGGGCGGCCACGGGGATGCCGATGGCGTTGTAGAAGAACGCCCAGAACAGATTCGTCTTGATGGTGGTCAGGGTCTTCCGGGATAGCTCGATGGCTTGAACGAGCTGGCCGAGATCGCTACCCATCACGGTCAGGTCCGAGGCTTCGATGGCAACATCCGTGCCCGATCCCATGGCGATCCCGAGGTCGGCTTGGGCGAGAGCCGCTGCATCGTTGACTCCGTCCCCGGCCATGGCCACGGTAGAGCCCTGGGCTTGTAGTTTCCTGACCGCGTCCACTTTGCCTTCCGGCAGGATGCCCGCGAACACATCTTCCGGGGCGATCCCGACGTCGGCAGCCACTTGGGCGGCGACCGCGGCGTTGTCTCCAGTCAGCAGCATGGGCCGGATTCCAAGCTCCTTGAGCCTCCCTATCGCGGCAGCCGAACCGGGCTTGACGGTGTCCCTGAGGGTGACGATTCCGGCAGGTTTCCCATCCACGGCAACCCAGATGGCTGTGGCACCACCGGCTTCCTCAGCGGCCAACGCCTGGCGCTGCGTATCGTCGGGGAAGATCCCGTTTTGTTCCAGCCAACCGGTCCTGCCGGCGACAACAATGCGCCCAGCTTCGCTTCCGGATCCGTTCGCCGGAACTGTCCCGCGAACTCCCCCGCCCGGGGCGGAAGTGAAGTCTTTCACGCTGAGGAGCGTGCCGGCGTCGGGCGCTGCGGACTTGGCGGCGGCGGCGATGGCGTGCGCAACGGGGTGCTCCGAAGCTGCCTCGACAGCACCCGCGATAGACAGAACCTCGGCAGGGGAGTGGCCATTCAGCGCCACCGTATGTCCGACCGCCAGCTTGCCGCTGGTCACGGTACCCGTTTTGTCCAGCAGGATGGCGTCCACAGTGCGGGTATCTTCAAGGACCTGGGGGCCCTTGATGAGGATGCCGAGTTGTGCGCCTCTGCCGGTTCCGGTCAGGAGGCCCACCGGTGTCGCGAGCCCGAGCGCACAAGGGCAGGCAATCACGAGCACGGCAACCGCAGCCGTGAACGAGGCATTGAGGTCTCCGCTCAGCGACAGCCACAGCACGAAAGTAACGACGGCGATGACCAGCACCACCGGAACGAACACGGCGCTAATGCGATCGGCGAGCCGCGCAATCGGGGCCTTGCCCGTCTGCGCTTGGCTGACCAGCCGCCCCATCTGCGCCAGTGTTGTCTCGGAACCGACTCGTGTGGCGCGGACCAGCAGGCGTCCCGAGGTGTTGATGGTGGCGCCGGTAACCTGGCTGCCCGGGCCGACTTCAACCGGCACGGATTCGCCCGTGATCAGCGAAGCGTCGACGGCGGATGCACCGCCCGTTACCACGCCGTCGGTGGCGATCTTCTCGCCCGGACGGACCACGAAGACGTCCCCGGCCACGAGCTGCTCGGCCGGGATTTTGTGCTCGACGCCATCTCGCAGCACTGTTGCGTCCTTGGCACCCAGATTCAGGAGGGCTTTGAGGGCATCGCCGGCTTTGGCTTTGGCGTTGGCTTCAAGGTAGCGGCCGAGGAGCAGGAACGTGGTGACGACCGCGGCAACTTCGAAGTACAGCCCGCCGCCCATCCCCGTGGATTCCATGCCGGGGTGTTCCGTCATCATCGGGTTGGCGACGAGCTGCCACGCCGAATAAAGGTAAGCGGCCAGGACGCCGATGGAGACAAGCGTGTCCATGGTGGAAGCGAAGTGGCGGGCGTTGATGGCCGCGGCGCGATGGAAGGGCCAAGCAGCCCACGTCACCACCGGAAGTGTCAGCACGGCGGCCACCCAGCCCCACTGGGGGAACTGCACGGCCGAAATCATCGAGATGGCGAAGACCGGGACCGTCAGTATGGCAGCGGCGATTAGGCGCGGCTTTAGCTGGCGGGATGCTGGCCCGTGGTGCATGTGGTCTTCGTGGGCGCGCGAGTCGTGCTCAGTCCGCTCGCTCCGGGACACATGCTCGGCATGCTCGCTCGTGCCTCGCTTAGACGCATGCTGCCGCATATCTCCCTGCGCGAGCTCGTGCGCCGAGTCACCGGCACCGTCGCTGTGGGCGTGTTCAGGCTGGGAATGGGCGTGCGTAGGCGTTGGCCCCGATTCGCGGATCCAGGCTTTGTAGCCGGTGGCGTTGACCGTATCCACGATTTGTTGGTCCGTGACGTTTGCCGGCACTGTTACCTGGGCTGATTCGAGGGGTAGGTTCACGGAGGCCTCCACGCCGTCGAGCTTGCCCAGTTTCCGTTCCACGCGCGCCACGCACGATGCGCACGTCATGCCCTCTATATCGAGTTCGATGATGCGTGTACCTGGCTGGCGCAAGATGTCCTGATTGCTCACGCTGGCCCCTAGGCCTCGTTGGCGACTACCAGGTAGCCGGCTTCGGCGACAGCCTCGCCGATTTCGGACGGCGACAACTCCTGGCTGGAGGTGATAGTGACCGTCGAGATCCCGCCGGCGTTCAAGTCGATTTCGACGCTCTCCACGCCGGCCAAGGACTCGATTTCCTCGCTAACGGCTGAAACGCAATGCCCGCAGGTCATGCCGGAAACGCTGACGTTCGTCTGGATGGTGGCTGTGTGGCCCATGGCATGCTCCCTGGTGGTGAGTTGGATGGTGTGGTGAGTGCTTGCGGTACTACCGCAGCAGGCGCCCGATGGCATCGGCGGCCTCCTTGACCTTGATGTCGATTTGCTCTGCGCGAATCACGGGATCGGATTCGGATGCGGCTCCTACTACGCAGTGCCCAATGTGTTCCTCCACGAGCCCGAGGCTCACGGCATGCAGGGCCTTAGTGACCGCCGAGACCTGGGTGAGGATGTCGATGCAGTATTTGTCCTCTTCGACCATGCGCGCAATACCGCGTACTTGACCCTCGATCCGCTTGAGGCGCCGCAGGTAAGCGTCCTTGTTGGAGGAGTAGCCGTGTTGGGAATGCGCCCCATCCTCGATCTCGATGCCGGGCTGCGCAATGCTCAAGTCAACCGTGCTCAAGCCAACCGGGCTCAAGCCAGCCGGGTCCAACTCTGTGGACTTCAAAGTGGACTTCAAATCTGTGGGGTTCACATCGACCGTGCTCATGTTGCAAAGGTATACCCCCTGGGGGTATAAATCAAGTACCCCCAGGGGGTATGCGTCGAATCATGAGAGGGGATCGCTTTTACAAATTCTCGTTTTGCAATGCAAACCTTTTGCTGCTTGTGCTTCCGCTCACAAAAGTATGTTTGTAAAGTTTCCTTCCATACCCGACGCGGGGGAACCGCCGGGCACTCAACCCCTTTCTCATGGAGGATCCATTGAAAATCGCACGCTCTGCGGCTGCCTTTGCCCTCGCCGCCCTCGCCCTGACGGCCTGCGCCCCGCCCACGTCGAACAACGCCGCATCATCCTCGGATGACAAATCCGGAACCATCCGCGTGTGGCTCTTCTCGGAAGTCAACCAGGACCCCAAGTCCGCCGTAGTCAAAGCAGCCGTCTCCGATTTCGAAGCCAGCCACAGTGGCGCCAAGGTTGATGTCCAGTACATCCCGGTCGACAGCCGGGCGGAGCGCTTCAAGGCAGCGTTCAACGATCCCTCCAGCGCTCCCGACGTCGCCGAATTCGGCAACACGGACCTCGCCAGCTACGTGGCATCGGGCGGATTGTCCGACATGACCGCCGACATCAAGGGCTGGGACGAGTCCAAGGATCTGGACAGCAAGATCCTGGCCACCACGGACATTGGCGGCAAGAATTACGGCGTGCCGTGGTTCGTGGGCGTCCGTGCCCTCTACTACCGCACCGACCTCCTGAAGGCGGCAGGCCTTGAGGCTCCCAAGACCCTCGCCGACGTCGAAACCGTGGCCCGCGCCGTCCGCGCGGCGAACACGGGCATGCTCGGCATTTCCGTTGGCGGAGCTGCCCAGTTCTCCGCTATGCCCTACCTCTGGGCCAACGGCGGCAACATTGCCACGAAGAAGGGCGATTCCTTTGTCTCCGGGCTGGACTCGACGGAATCCAAAGACGGCATCTCTGCCTATGCCCGCCTCCTCAAGGACGACATCTGCCCGCCGCAGACGTGCGCCGAATTCGGCGGAAACGCCAGCGTGCAGCAGTTCATCGCCGGAAAATCAGCAATGACGATCGGTGGCGACTTCAACTACAAGGCAGTCGCTGCCAGTGCCGTCAAGGACAAGTTCGCCGTGGTTCCGGTCCCCGGTAAGACTGCTGGATCGATCGCCCCGGCCTTCGCGGGCGGCAACAATCTTGGCGTCTTCAACAGCAGCAAGCACCACACCTTGGCCGCCGACTTCGTCAAGCTACTGGCCAGCAAGAAGTACCAGCAAAAGATGTTCGATTCCATGGGCAACCTGCCGACTTTCAGCGATGTGCAAAAGACCGTGGCGGACTCCAACCCGCAGGTCGCGCCGTTCATCAAGACCCTCGCTGCTGGCACCAACTTTGTCCCCGTGACGGAAACCTGGTCCACGATCGACGCCCAAGGCATCTTCACCGGCATGTACCAGAAGATCGTCACCGGCAAGGCGGACGTCAACACGGCCAGCGCCGACGCTGCGAAGGCCATGAACAAGGTCTTCGGATCCAAATGATGCGGCTCCTGTCCCGAGCCGGATCCGCGCCGGTCGGTGCGGCATGACCGCGCTCGCGTCGGCGAAAGCGAACACCAGCGGAACGCAGAACCGCAAGCCGACGACGGCGGGCACGTCCCGCCGTCGTTCGCCAGGCAAGCGGGGCCTGGAACCGTGGCTCTACCTGGCTCCGGCTTTCATCGTCCTGATCGCGCTGCTGGGATATCCGATCTTCCAGCTGATCAACGTCTCCTTGTACGACTACCGCCAAGCCCAAGTCAGCGGCAAGGCACCCCTTCAGTTCACGGGCCTGGAGAACTACCAGAAGCTCGTCGCCGATCCCGAGTTCTGGTCTGTTTTGGGCAACACCGTGCTCTTCGCGGGCGCTTGCGTTGTCCTGACTCTGCTGGCGGGAACATCCCTGGCAGTACTGGCCACGCGACTGCGGCCTTGGGTCCGGACGGCGCTATTCGTGGTCTCGCTTGGCGCTTGGGCAACCCCGGCCGTCACCGGCAGTGCGGTGTGGCTTTTCCTCTTCGACCCCACCTTGGGGCTCGTCAACAAGATGCTCGTGTCCGTGGGCCTGACCCAGTTCAACGGCTACTCCTGGACCTACGACAAGTGGTCGGCCTTTGGGCTGGTAGCCAGCGAGGTGGTCTGGTGTTCGTTCCCGTTCGTGCTCGTGACGGTCTACGCCGGCATCCAGGCGATCTCCACCGAAGTGATTGAGGCGGCGCGGCTCGACGGTGCTTCCATGCCCCGGATCGCGCGCAGCATCATGCTTCCGATGCTGCGGCCCATCGTCATCGTGGTGACCATCCAGTCGATCATCTGGAACTTCAAGATCTTCTCGCAGATCTACATCATGACCAACGGCGGTGGCATCGCGGGCCAGAACCTCGTACTGAACGTCTACGGCTACCAACAGGCCTTCGCGGCGAGCCTTTACGGCCTTGGTTCGGCCCTCGGCGTCATCATGACCGCCCTCCGGATGATCATCACCTTGGTCTACCTCCGCATCCTCAAGAGAACGGGAGAAGCCCTGTGACCGCCGTCGACGTTTCACTCCGCAAGAACCGGCCCGCGCCGGAAGCCCAGCAAAAGTTCCGCAAAGGCGGACGACGCCGGATCGGCGCCGACGCCGCGGCACTCGCCATCGCGCTTATCGTCGCCTTCCCCCTGTTCTGGATGGTCCTTTCGGCCCTCAAGCCGAAGACAGCGCTCGACGCCGGCGACGCCGCACCGTTCACGCTGGAACCGTCTTTCGATTCCTTCATGCGGGTCCTGTCCGTGAACAATTTCGGCAGGTACTTCCTCAACAGCGTGATTGTGGCGCTTGTGGTCGTCATCATTTCGACAGTGCTGGCTTTCCTGGCGTCCGTGGCGCTGACCCGTTACGAATTCAAGATGCGCACCAAGCTGCTGATCGTGGTCTTGGTCTCTCAAATGGTGCCAGTGGAGGCGCTGACGATTCCGCTGTTTTTCCTGCTCCGCAACGCGGGGGAGGCGATACCGCTAGTGGGCTTGAACCAGCTCGGCTCCCTGGTTTTGGTGCACGTAGGCTTCAGCATCCCGTTCGCGATCTGGATGCTTCGTGGCTTTGTGGCAGCCGTGCCGGTGGAGATCGAGGAAGCCGCGCGCCTGGACGGGGCAAGTGGCTTCCGTTTTGTCCGCTCGATCCTCTTCCCGCTGGTGGCACCCGGCGTGGTGGCGTGCTCGGTGTTTTCCTTCATCTCAACGTGGAACGACTTCCTTTTCGCGAAGACGTTCATCATTTCCGCCCAGGAGAACCAGACCCTGCCTATGGCATTGTTGACCTTCTTCAAGCCCGACCAGAACGATTGGGGTGCAATCATGGCCGGTTCCGTGATCATGACCATTCCGGTGCTCATCTTCTTCATTGCCGTGCAGCGAAAGCTCGTGTCCGGCCTGGCCGGGGCGGTGAAGGGATGAGCGCCGCGGATCTGCTGGTTCCCGTTCCGTGCTTGGTGGAGTCCGGCGGCGGTTTCCTGGAACTGGACGCAGCCACCACCCTGGCTGCCGATCCGGAACTGAACAGCGCGCGCCGCTGGCTGGCCCGCACCCTCGGCGCAGCCACCGGCTGGGATCTGTTTCCGGTCGCCGTGGCTGATGCGCGCATCAGCCTTCGTCTTGACCCGGAGCTCGACGCCGAGGCGTACCGCCTGGAGGTGGGCGCCGCCGTCGTGATTCATGCGGGCGGCCCTGCCGGAGCCTTCTATGCCGCGCAGACGCTCCTGCAGTTGCTGGGACCCGCAGCCTTGCGGCAAGCGCCCGTCGCAGAAGCCGGGGGTGTATGGCAGGTTCCCGAGGTGTCCATCCAGGACCAGCCCCGCTTCGGTTACCGCGGCGCGATGCTGGACGTGGCCCGGCACTTCATGCCCAAGGACAATCTGCTGCGGTTCATCGAGGTGATGGCCATGCACAAACTCAACGTCCTGCACCTGCACCTCACCGATGACCAAGGCTGGCGGATCCAGATCAACCGCTACCCGAAGCTCACCGAGATCGGGGCGTGGCGGCGGGAGTCGTCGCTGGGTTCGTGGCGGGCCGGCGTTTTCGACGGGGTTCCGCACGGCGGTTTCTACAGCCAGGACGATCTCCGCGAAGTGGTCGCGTTCGCCGCGGAACGGCACATCACTGTCATTCCGGAGATCGATGTTCCGGGACATAGCCAAGCCGCCATCGCCGCCTACCCGGAACTGGGCACGGGCGCGGACGCAGAGGTTTGGACCCGCTGGGGAATCAACGAGACCGTCCTGGAGGTCTCGGACGCGTCGCTGGAGTTCTACCGCAATGTGCTCGACGAAGTGGTGGAGATTTTCCCCTCCCGCTGGATCAGCCTGGGCGGGGACGAGGTCCCGTTGACCCAATGGCAGTCCAGTACGCAGGCCCAAGCCAAAGCCGCCGAGCTCGGCTTGCCGGACATTTCCGGGCTGCACAGTTGGTTTGTCGGGCAGCTGGCAAAGCACCTTGCCGGGCAGGGGCGCGTGACGTCCGTCTGGGACGAAATAGGCGACGGCGAACTCCCCGACGGCGCGCTGGTTGCCTCGTGGCGTGGCTATGAAGGAGGCCTCAATGCGCTCGAGAGTGGCTACGACGTGGTCATGTGCCCCGAGCACAAGCTATACCTCGACCACCGGCAGGCCGACGGCGACGATGAGCCCGTGCCCGTAGGTTTTGTCACCACGCTGAAGGACGTCTACGAATTCGAGCCGCTGCCAGCCGGTGCCCATGAGGCGTATCCCGGCCGGCTCCTCGGAGCGCAGGCCAACATCTGGACCGAACACCTGGATTCTCCGCGGCGGGTCCACTTCGCGGCGTTTCCGCGTCTGAGCGCCATCGCGGAGGTGCTCTGGTCCCGGCCCGAGAGCCGGGACTACGATGGTTTCCTGGCCAGGCTCGAAGGCGCGCACCTGGAACGGCTGGAAGCCATGGGAGTGGAATTCCGGCCCCTGTCAGGACCCAAACCCTGGCAGTTGAGGCCCGGCGTGGTTGGCTGGAAACGCGATTACGACGCCGAGCAGCGCAACGCCGCTGGATAGGACACACGTGGGTACAGAAGGCACGGAGGCCCGGAACTCCTCGGCCTCGTTGCGGAAGGCGCTGGCTCTGCTCGCGGTAGTGGCGGAGCATCCGGTGAGCGCGGACGGACTCGCCTTGGTGGAGCTGACCAAGCTCTCCGGGCTCAACAAGAGCACGGTGTTGCGCTTGGCCGCGCCCTTGGTGGAGGAAAACCTGCTGGAGCGCGACGCGGAGAGCGGTCGCTTCCGCTTGGGTCACGGTTGCCTCCGCCTGGGGCAGGCCTATTTGGATCGGTTGGATCTGCGCAGCGTCGCCAACGCCGAACTCCGCGTGCTGATGAGGGCCACGGAAAGTACCTGCCACCTGGTGGTCCTGTCCGGTCACGACGTGGTCTATCTGGACAAAGTGGAAGATGAGGCAACGGTTCGCATGGCATCGCGCGTTGGTGCGACCATGCCGGCATACTGCACCGCGGTCGGCAAAGCCATGCTGGCGTTCAGCCCCGAGGAAGTGGTGGCGCCGATCCTGGCCAGCGAGCTGGTGCCGATCACCGCCAGGACCATCACGGATCCCGAGCGGTTGCGGGCGGAATTCGCCGCAATCCGTCGCCGAGGCTATGCGATCGACGACCGCGAGAACGAGCCCGAGGTCCGGTGCGTCGCCGCCCCGATTTTCGGCCACGACGACCACGTGGTTGCCGCCCTCAGCGTCTCCTCGTTGTCTTCCCGGATGACCGCCAAACGCGTCCGCGAAGTGGGCCCGATGGCCGCCGAAACCAGCCTCCGCATCTCGGCCAAGCTGGGATCGCGACGGGCCAACGCAAAACTCGCGAAGCTGGCCTAGGGGTGCGGATGGAAAAGCCAATGAACGACGTCGGTGCTGCGGTTGGGGCGGGCGGCGCGGCTGGCGCCGGGGGCGCCGGGGGTTTTGTGACCGCCGCAGGTGCTGGGGCACCGGGCGGCGCCGCGGCCGCCTACTTTCGTGGCAAGCTGCAGTTCGAGATTGACGTCATGGACGTCGCCGACTCGGCTCCTGGTAGCTTCGTGCTGGTTGATACGCGCCGGAAGTCTTCGTGGGATCACGGGCATATCCCCGGAGCCGTGCATTTGCCGACGGCCCAGATCCCTGCACGCGCCGCCGAGCTGATCCCGGCCGGGACTTCAGTAGTGGTCTATTCCTGGGGACCGGGATGCAACGGCAGCACCTTCGCGGCCCTGGCGTTCGCCGAGCTCGGGTACCCGGTGCGGGAGATGATCGGCGGCATTGAGTATTGGGCCCGGAACGGCCTGCCAGTGGAGACGGTTGATGGTGTTGTCGTTCGGAACTTCGATGGGCTGGTGACGGCGCACCAGCCCGAGGGGTAGCGATGCTCTAACGGACTGGCGACGCGCAAATGGACCGGCGACACCGGAATTCCCTGTGTGTCGCCGGTCCATTTGCGCGTCGTAAACCAAAGTTAGGCCGTAACCGCCAGCGCGTCGATTTCCACCAGCATGACTTCGTGCGGGAGGTCGACGAACACCGTGGTGCGGCTCGGCAGTTGGCCGCTGGGGACGTTCTCGGTGATGAACTCGCCGTAGACATCGTTCATGGCCGCGAAATCGTCGCGCGTTGTGAGGTAGACGCGGAACATGATGACGTCCTCCACCGAGGAGCCGCCGGCTTCGAGGATCGCCTTGACGTTTTCCAAAGTCCGGCGGGTCTGGACGCGGACGTCGCCCTCGCCGATGTACTGGTTGGTGGCAGGATCCATGGGGCCCTGCCCGGACACCTGGAACATGCCGCCCTTCTGGATGCCTTGGGAGAATACATGCGCCGGGGCCGGAGCGTTTTCGGTCAGTACTACAGTCTTTTCACTCATGCTGAGTTCCTTTCATGGCTGATCCAGCCGAGGTCGCGGGAGATGGCCTCGGTGCTGGCTTTGAGGTCGGGCAGCAGCTCAAGCAAGCCTTCGTAGCTGAGCATCACCACCGGTACCGAACAAGAGGCTGCGGCCACGACGGCGCCGCTTGCGTCGCGGATGGGGGTCGCGATGCAGTGCACGAAGGCTTCGTGCTCGGCGTTGTCGTGGGCCCAGCCCTGGATCCTGACCTCCTCCAGTTCGGCCAAGAGGGCCTCCGGTGAGGTCAGGGTGGTGTCGGTAATTCTTGTGTAGTCCAGGCCCGCCGCGATACGTTCCTGCCGGCTGCGGGGCATGTCGGCAAGCAGGACCTTTGCGACCGCTGCCGAATGCAGGGACGCGGTCAGGCCGATCCGGGAGTACATCCGCACTGGATGGTGGGACTCGAACTTGTCGATGTACACCACGTCGTTTCCCTCGAACGCGGCAAGGTGCACAGTGTGGCCGGTCTTTCCGTTCAGTTCGGCCAGGTACGGGTGCGCAACTTTGCGGATGTCCCGCTGCTCCAACGCGAGGGAGGACAACTCGAACAGCTTGGAGCCGAGCATGAATCGTTGGTCCTCGTCGCGGACAACGAAGCGCTTTTCCTCCATGGCATGCAGGAGCCGCATCACCGTGGTTTTGTGGACGGACGCTTTGGAGGCGAGCTCGTCAAGGGTGGCCGGTTTGGCCGCGAGTTCCGCAAGCAGGTCGATAGCCCGCATCAGGCTCTGGCTCATGGCGCTGTGTTCCGATCTTGAACGCTCCGGTTCTGGCTGCTGAAATGCCCCCTGGCAACATGGATCGCAGCCCATTCGGCGTCTGTGGAATCGAGGATGGCCGAAAGCAGGGCGGAGCTGGGAAGGGGGCCGCGATCGCCGTGCACGGTGAGGGTGCAGGCTGCGGCGACGTGACCGCGGCGGAGGCTCGCCTTCTGCTCGAGGCCGAACAGCATGCCACTCAGGTAGCCGGCAGCAAAGGAATCGCCCGCGCCGACCGGCTCAAGCACGTCCACGGACAAGGCGGGCACTTCCGAGCGCGAGCCGTCCCGTTCCAGGGCGATGGCGCTAATGGCTTCGTTCTTGATAACGACGACGGCGGGATCGGGCATGAGGCGCCGAAGTTCAGTTTCGTCCGTGGTGCCGAAGGCGTGCTCGGCCTCGTCCTTGCCCACCAGCACGATGTCGGCAAGATTGGCCAGCCGGCGCAGCACAGAGCGGTCCTGCCCGGTCCAAAGGGCGGCACGCCAATTGACGTCGAAGCTGATGAGGCGGCCGTGCCTCGGTGCGGTGAGGATGGCCTCCGTGAGCTCCAGGCATTCCGCTGAGAGCGCCGCTGTGATGCCGCTCAGGTGGATGAGTGAGGCTTCGTCCAACAAGCGCGCGACGGCGGCATTCGCCAGGGTGCCCGGGCCCATGGCCGAAGCCGCGGAACCTTGCCGGTAGTACAAAACTGAACTGCCGCCGTCGGGGTCAGATTCCTGGGCGGGGACCTTGACGTACAGGCCCGTGGGCCGCCCCGGGTCAACTTCGACACCGGCGACGCCTACGCCGTGGCTGCTGAGCTCGTCGAGGATCCGGGTACCGAATCCGTCCCGGCCAACCCTGCCCACCCAATGGGAGTCCAGGCCCATGGCAGCGAGGCCCATGGCAACGTTCGATTCGGCGCCGCCGATGCCGCAGTGCAACTCCGTGGCTTGGTGCAACGGGACGGCCTTCACGGGGGTGAGCATGGCCATCGTTTCGCCCACACATACAGCTGAAAGCATGAAACTCCCGCACTCCCTCTGCCGCTTCCAGCGGCACTCGACGCCCCCATGAAGAAGGGATTTTCGTAGCCGGACCAGGCCTGCCGGGACATGCCACGGCCTTGACTCCCAGTCCTGCACCATGTTAGACATATCACCAACAGCTTTGCAACCTGCGTTGCAAAATACGCAACGCGATGGAGGTTGCGGACAAGTTTGCGAGCAAAATGCGCACCGTGAAGGGATCGAACTGGTGAACACTTCCACGTCCGGAGCCGGGATAGAGGCCGGAGCCGGGACAGAGTCCGGCGCAATTGCGTCCGACGCCGTGGCCCGCCTGGCAGATGTCCGGCTCGATTGGCGGCACAAGGCAGTGCCCGCCACCGCTAACGGCACCAGCCACCGCGAGTTCCTCTCGACAGGCCCCACCCTTGCGGAACTCCAGACGCCGTTGCTGACCCTTGATGCCGGGGCGCTGCGCGGCAATGCCGATCGCTTGGCCTCATGGTGCGCGGAGCACGGCGTGCTGCTGGCTCCGCACGGCAAGACCACCATGGCACCGCAGTTGTGGTCCGAACAGCTCAACCGCGGCGCCTGGGGAATCACCGTGGCGAACTTCGCGCAGCTCCGCGTTGCCCGTGAATTCGGCGTGCGGCGCCTGCAGCTGGCCAATAGCCTCACCGACCCGCATGCCATCGAATGGGTTGCCGCGACCACCAGCCCGGATCAGCCGATCCTGTCCTGGGTGGATTCCACCGTCACGGTCGATGTCATCGGACGCACCCTGGAAACAGCCGGAAGCGACGCCAACCTGGATGTCCTGGTTGAGCTTGGCGGAATGGGTGGCCGCACCGGCGCGCGGGGCGTCGAAGCAGCGCTCGACGTCGCCCGGTCCGTGGCCGCTTCATCTCACCTGAGGCTGGTCGGCGTCAGCGGCTACGAAGGATCGCTGGCCCACACGGCCGACGCCGGCAGCCTGGCCGCCGTCCGCGGCTACTTGGGCCAGATGCGTGAGCTGCACGAGCGGCTGCTCAGTGAGGGTCTCTACGGGTCCGACGCCGTCATCCTCACTGCGGGTGGCAGCGCCTACTTCGACGACGTCGTCGACGTCCTGTCGCCGTGCGTCACGGCCGGCTCCGAGGCTGGCCCCCGCGTGGAACTCATGATCCGCAGCGGCGCCTACATCATCCACGACGACGGCTTCTACCGCGGCATCTCACCGTTTTCCCGCGACGGCGGCGAACCGTTCAAGGCAGGAATGCACGGCTGGGCGCGAGTCGTATCGCAACCGGAACCCGGCCTGGCCATCCTCGACGCCGGCAAACGCGACCTCCCCGTAGACGAAGGCCTGCCCCGGCCGCAGCTGATCGGACCCGCCCTCGGCGGTCCCATGCAGCCGCTCGCCGGCGCAGAGATCACCGCCGTCAACGATCAGCACTGCTTCATGACGTTCGACGCCGGCACCACCACCGTCCGGCCCGGCGACGTGGTGCGCCTGGGACTTTCGCACCCGTGCACCGCCTTCGACAAGTGGACGCTCATCCCGGTGCTGGCCGACACAGATGGCGACCAAACCGTCGTCGACCTCATCCACACCTTCTTCTAGGACACGCGCCATGAAGACACTCATCAGCAACGCCGTCCTGGTGGACGGAACCGGATCGGACCGTCGCCCAGCGGACGTCCTGCTGGACGGCGAGGTGATCGCCGTCGTCGCCGACGCCGGATCCCTCACCGCCAGCGGAACAGGCGCCGAGCGGATCATCGATGCCACCGGGCTCGTCTTGAGCCCCGGATTCATCGACATGCATGCGCACTCGGATCTCCAGCTCCTGGTCAACAAGGACCACTACGCCAAGCTCAGCCAAGGCGTCACCACCGAACTCCTGGGCCAGGACGGACTGTCCTACGCTCCGGTAGATGAGGCCACCCTCGCCGGAGTCCGCGAAAAGATAGCCGGTTGGAACGACAATCCGCAGGATTTCGACTGGAACTGGCGATCGGTGCGCGAGTACCTTGACCGCCTCGACCGCGCAGACAACAAAGGCAGGATCGCCACGAACGCCGCCTACCTCGTGCCGCAGGGAACCGTGCGGGCCATGGTGATGGGCTTCGCCGAAGGTGACCCGACGCCGGAGCAGCAGGAGCGGATGCAGGACGTGGTCCGCACCGCCATGGAGGAAGGCGCCGTGGGGATGTCGTCCGGACTGACCTACACCCCCGGCATGTACGCCCGCACCGAGGAACTGGCGGGACTTTGCCGCACCGTGGGAGAGCTGGGCGGTTTCTACGCCCCGCATCACCGCTCGTACGGCAAGGGCGCGCTCGGAGCCTACGCCGAGATGATCGAGCTGAGCCGGGATACCGGCTGCGCCCTGCACCTGTCCCACGCCACCATGAACTTCGCCGAAAACAAGGGCCGTGCGGGCGAGCTGCTGGAGCTGATCGACTCAGCCCTCGACGCCGGCGCCGACATCACGCTCGACACCTACCCCTACCTCCCCGGAGCCACCACCCTTTCGGCCATCCTGCCAAGCTGGGCATCCTCGGGCGGCACCGAGGCCACGCTGGCCCGGCTGGCCGACCCTGGAACCAGGGCGAAAATCCGCGAGAGCGTTGAGATCTACGGCTCCGACGGCTGCCACGGAGTGGTTGCTGAGTGGCACACGCTTGAGATCAGCGGCGTCCAGAATCCCGCGCTCGCCGGCCATGTGGGCAAGACGATCGCTGCGATCGCCGAGGAAACGGAACAAGAGCCGTTCAACGTCTTCGCGGGGATCCTCCAGGAGGACCGCCTCGGCACCGGGATCCTGCAGCACGTTGGCCACGAAGAAAACGTGCAGGCCATCATGGTCCACCGCACCCACACCGGCGGCAGCGACGGCCTCTTGGTCGGAGCGAAGCCACACCCCCGCGCCTGGGGAACATTTCCCCGCTACCTGGGCCACTA
Source organism: Arthrobacter sp. MMS24-S77 (assembly GCF_054888235.1). Classification (NCBI taxonomy): domain Bacteria; kingdom Bacillati; phylum Actinomycetota; class Actinomycetes; order Micrococcales; family Micrococcaceae; genus Arthrobacter; species Arthrobacter sp. MMS24-S77. The sequence continues at coordinate 4,597,745 of NZ_JBTZRN010000001.1, read as the reverse complement.
CAGCCGCGACTTGGGCTTGCTGACGCTCGAAGACATGGTCCACCACCTGAGCGGCCGCCCCGCCAGGCGGCTCAAACTCGACCGCCGCGGCCTGGTCCGCGAAGGCTACGCGGCCGACGTCGTGCTCTTCGATCCGGAGAGCATCCGCGACGAAGCCACTTTTGACAACCCCCGCCGGGCAGCCTCCGGCATCCACTATGTGTTCGTCAACGGGACAGCCGCGATCGACGGCGGGCAACCCACCGGCGCCCGCGCCGGCCGCGCCCTGCGTCGCAGCCCCGACGGACGCACCCGAATAGCTCCAGAAGAAGGTATCGAATCGCATGACTCCTGAAGAATTCGTCCAGCAGCTTGAAGCCGACCGCACCCTCGCCGTCGTCCGGACGTCGTTTATCCCCGATGCCGCCGAGCTCTGCCGGGCACTGGCCGACGGCGGCATCCGCAGCGTCGAGCTGACGTTCACCACGCCGGACGTGCTTAGCCATGTGCGGCGGGCGGTCGAGACCGCCGCCCAGCACGGCGCCGCCGTCGGGATCGGCACCGTCATGACGGCCGAGCAGGCTAAGGCAGCCATCGACGCCGGGGCCCGGTTCCTGGTGACCCCGGGGCTCCGTCCGGAGGTCGCCGCAGTGGCTGCCGCGGCCGGCATTCCCTTCAGCTTGGGCGCCATGACTCCCACCGAGGTTGCGCAGGCCCTTGACCTAGGTTCCGCCGCGGTCAAGATCTTTCCGGCCCGGCAGCTCGGCCCGGCCTATTTGAAGGATCTCCAGGGACCTTACCCGGGCATTCGGCTCCTTCCCTCCGGGGGGATCGATGCGTCGAACGCCAAGAGCTATCTCGACGCCGGCGCCGCAGCAGTCTGCTGCGGGACCAGCGTTGTCCCTCCCGCCGCCGTGGCCTCGGGCGACTGGGCAGACATCTCGGCCAGGGCCTCCGCCTTCACCGCCACCCTCACGTAGGAATCCCCAGAAAGTAACGTCCATGAATGAATTCCTGAACTGGCTGCGGCACGATACAGCCGGCCTGCTCCTCCTGGCGGGTGTGGGCATTGCCCTCCTGCTGTTTCTGATCATCAAAGTCAAAGTCGAACCGTTCATCGCCTTGGTGGGCACCAGCGTGCTCGTGGCGCTGGCGGGCGGAGTCAGCATCGACGCCCTCGTCGGCTCGCCCATCAAGAGCGGAGATGCCCTCATTGAGAAGGGCTTCGCCGGGATCCTCGGACACATCACACTGATCATCGGCCTGGGTACGGTGCTCGGCGCCATCCTGGAACGTTCCGGCGGTGCTGAAGTCCTGCTGGGGAAGCTCGTGAAGGTCTTCGGCGAAAAGGGCACCCCCGTGGCGATGGGTGTCACCGGCTTCGTCCTGGGCATCCCGGTCTTCTTCGACATCGGTATCTTCGTGCTCGCGCCCCTGGTCTATGTGGCGGCGGTGCGAGGCGGGAAGTCCCTCATCTTGTACGCCCTGCCGCTCCTCGCCGGCCTCTCCGTAACCCACGCTTTCCTGCCGCCGCACCCAGGACCCGTGGCCGCGGCCGGACTCTTCCACGTGGAACTCGGCTGGATCATCATCATGGGCCTGGCCTGCGGCATCCCCGCCTGGTTCGCCTCCGGCATCCTCTGGGGCCGGTGGATCGGCAAGCGCGTGCAGATCGCCGTTCCGGAGGACCGCGTGATCCCGGAAGCCGAAGAAGCCGTGGGCCACGAGCCGCCCATGAGCCTTGTTGCCCTCGCCATTGGCCTGCCGATGGTCCTGATCCTCGGCGCCACCTTCGGTAACGTCTTCTTGCCCGCCGGCGGATTCCGCGACACCTTGGTGTTCTTCGGCAACCCGGCCATTGCGCTGACCGTTGCCGTGGGACTGTCCATGTGGTTGCTGGGCGTCCGGCGGGGGATGAGCGCCAAGGAGCTCTCCGAACTGAGCTCGGCTTCGCTCAAGCCGGTCGGCATGATCCTGCTTGTTGTTGGAGCGGGTGCGTTCTTCGGCGCGGTCCTTTCGGCAACTGGAGTAGGTAACGCGGTAGCCGACACCTTGTCCAAAGCGGGGCTCCCGGTCATCGTGTCCGCCTACGTGATCGCCTGCGGTATGCGCATTGCCCAGGGCTCAGCCACAGTGGCGATCGTTACCACCGGCGGCATCCTGGCCCCTGCGCTCACCGCCGGACACTATTCGCAGCCGCAATTGGCCCTGATCGTCATGGCCATCTCCTCGGGCTCCATCATCGCCAGCCATGTGAACGACGGCGGCTTCTGGATCATCTCCAAGTACTTCAACATGTCCGTCAAGGACACCTTGAAGACGTGGACCGTACTGGAAACCGTGCTCTCCGTGGTGGGCTTCGGCATGGCGGCCTTGCTGTACCAGTTCGTCTAGTACGCGCCACGCATCCTATTGAGCGACGCGGCCAATCCCTGGCGACGCCGGAATTCCGGTGTCGCCAGGGATTTTGCGCATCTTAAACAAAGAGCTCCGGAGTGCGTTATTGGGGGATACGCACTCCGGAGCGGACTTTGGAGCAGGTTCTTGGGGTTCCTGCTGACAATTAGCTTACGTGCCCTGACGGCACTCCGCTACCAATCCGAATAACTACTTTCACTTTAGTTTTTCCGGGCCCGAATTTAGGGCCGAATCCGGCCGTCGGCGTCATTCTCCGACCGTTGCTCGGAACCATGACGGCCGTGTTTGGGCAGCGGGACGAGCAGCAGGGGGCGGCTTTGGTGCCGGCTGAGCCAAGTGGCAACAGAGCCGTTCAGGGCTTCGGATATTCTGTGGCCCAGGCCGGGCTCAGGGCAGCCGAGGATGATCATCGACGCCTGGACATCGTCCGCGAGGCGGCTGATTGCACGCGCCGGGTCGCCGGCGAGTGTGCGCAGGGTCCAGTCCACGGTGCCTGCCGCGGTGGCTTTGTTGATCCGGGAACGCAACTCGTTTTGGACTGCCGTGATGTCGGCGTCAACCTTGCCGGGGTGCAGTGACACGCGGTGCGTTTCCTTCGCGGGGTCCCATTCCACCAAATAGCTGGCCTCATCCACGTAGGCACAAACCAGCGGTGCGGCGAGATGGAGTGCGAGGTCCAGTGCCGTCTGCAGCACCTGGGGGTGCTGCCCGGGCAAGACGCCGAGAACCAACGGAACACGCCCACTGAAACTATCCGGGGCCATACCCAATTGTTGCCCCGGGAACCGTGGTTTGAACAGGCTCCCGCCCCTTGTAGAGCACCCTCCGCGGGCCTAGCGTTAACTTGCAAAGGAAGGGGTGGTCCACGTGGAGATCTTCATGTGGTGGCTGGACATTGACCTCAAGAGCAAGGAATGGCTGCGGGAGAACCTGCGTGCCGCGGAACTTCCACTGGAAGTCGTGCAGCGGATTGCCGAAGTCGGTGGGCCGCGCCTTGAAGAGCTGGCTGGCGGGCTGACCGATGCCGACTGGGACTTTATTGAGACGCAGTCCGAGTTCGTGGACTGAGCCGGTTTCCTAGACCGGTTCACAAAACCGTTGCGGCTCCCGCGCGGGGATGGTTGCATGGGGTTCATGGCTACCGCAGAGAGTTATGTCTTGGCGATCGGGACCAAAAAAGGACTATGGCTGGCACACAGTCCAGACCGCAAGGAATGGTCCCTCTCCGGCCCGCACTTCCTCATGAGCGAGATTCCCAGCATCGGGATCGATACCCGCGGGGACGCCCCCCGGATCATGGTGGGCGTGCGCTCCGAACACTGGGGGCCCACCGTGGCCCACTCCGATGACCTAGGCGCCACATGGACTGAGCCCGAACAAGGCGCCATCAAATTCCCTGAGGGCACCGACGCCGCGCTCGAACGGATCTGGCAGATCTATCCGGACTCCGCGTCCCGGCCCGGCGTCGTCTGGGCCGGCTGCGAACCGATCTCCGTCTGGAAATCCACCGACGGCGGCGAGCACTTCGAGCTGAACCGGGGCCTGTGGGACCACCCGCACCGCAGCGAATGGGGAGCGGGTTACGGCGGCGCCGCCGCCCACTCGATAGTCGTCAACCCCTCCGGGGAGAACGTCCACGTCGCCATGAGCACGGGCGGCGTCTACCGATCGCTCGACGGCGGAACCTCCTGGGAAGCGCGCAACAAGGGGATCTCGGCCTACTTCATGCCTGATCCCAACCCGGAGTTCGGCCAATGCGTGCATAAGATCGCCGCGGATGCCGCCGTCGAGGGCCGTCTGTATGCGCAGAACCACCACGGCGTGTACCGCACGGATGACAACGGTGAGAACTGGGTTTCAATTGCGGACGGTCTGCCCGCCGATTTCGGCTTTGTGATGCTCACCCACCCCCGTCGCGAAGGTACCGCGTGGGTGGTCCCGATCAAGGCAGATAGCGAGCGGATTCCGCCGGATGGCCATCTCGCGGTGCACCGCACGGACGACGCCGGGAATACCTGGAAACGTTTGGATGTGGGACTGCCGGACCATGAATACAATGCCGTGCTCCGTGACGCGGCCGCGGTGGATTCAGCTGAACCTGCCGGGGTGTACTTCGGAACACGCGGTGGCTCGGTCTACGCCAGCGCTGACGAGGGCGAGTCCTTCATTGAAGTTGCCTCGCACTTGCCTGATGTTTTGTGCGTCCGGGTTGCCGCTGTCTCGGGCGAGCTGGCCGCCGAATTGGCCGCCGCCGCCGCGGCATCCGGTGTCCCGGGATAGGACGGATCTTGTCCGACATCACCGTGGTTTTGCCCAGCGTCCTCCAGCCCCTCGCCGGCGGGCAGTCCTACCTGACTACGCCCGCCGACGGAGCTGTGACCGTGGAAAGCTTGCTTGATGCTGTGACCGGGGACTACCCGGTGCTTGCCCGGAGGCTCCGGGACGAAACCGGGTCCCTCCGCCGCTACGTGAATATTTACGTCAATGGCGAGGAGGTCCGGCGCCTGAAAGGTCTGGATACTGAGGTTGCGGCCGGCCAGGAGGTCTTGATCATCCAGTCCGTGGCTGGCGGCTGAGCGGTTCGGGGCCAGGATCAGGCCACTCGCCAGACGGTGCATTCGTCGGTATTGATGGCCTTGCGCAGGCCGGTCAGCTGGTCCATGATCCAGACGACGCCGATGCCCGGGGCCGTCTCTTGGACGCTCCCCCTGCGGATGACCACGTCATCGTAGGAGGGTCCGACGGAGAGGCGGGCTTCGATCTGGTCGCCGCGGTGCAGCTGGTCAAGTGCGCGGATTCGTGTGGGGTGGGTTGATACTTCCTTCAACATGGTGGCCTCCCTGGCTGGAGCTGCCAGCGTTTGCCGGCTATTCCAGTGTGGCGGGCGAATGTTGCAGGGTGGTTTCGTACGGGTTAGCCGTGGGTAAGACTTGTGTGAGCACAAAAATCGATTGCTCCGTAACGGTCGTTCTGAGGGTTCAAAACGACCGTTACGGAGCAATCGATGGGGGTAAGGTTCCGGGGAGCGCCCTACTTGAGGCCGAGCTCCGCCGTCGGGGTCTTGAAGGATTCGCGGGCAGTCATCGCGGAGACAGCAGCGATGACGCAGATGACGCCGGTGAAGACGCTGATCTGGACCCAGCCGCCGGCCTTGGTGCCGCCCATTGCGGTGACGATGGTCGGGGCGAAGCCTGCCATGAGGAAGCCGATCTGCGTGCCGATGGCCAAGCCGGAGAAGCGGACCTTGGTGCTGAACATTTCGCCGTAGAAGGAGGGCCACACGGCGTTTGCAGCGGCGTATCCGAGGGCGAAGTACACCACCGAGACCAGGAACATGAGCGGCACGTTTCCGGATTCGAGCGTCAGGAGGAACACGGGCGTCATGATAGCGCTGGCAACAGCACCGTAGATGAAGACGGGCTTGCGGCCGATCCGGTCAGCCAGCTTGCCGAAGACCGGCTGGGTGCCAAGGGCCACGATGTTGGCTGCAACGACGAGCCACAGGGTGATGGTGCTGTTGACGTGGGCCACGTCCTGGGCGTACTTGATGGCCAGGGTGCCGAAGACCGTGCTCACGGCGGAGATGAAGGCACAGCAGATGACGCGCAGGACGTCGGCCCAGTGCAGCCTGAGGAGGTCGGCCACCGGGAGTTTGGCGATCTGGTTGTTCTTCTTGGCCTCGGCGAATGCGGGCGGCTCGTGGAGGGTGCGGCGAATGAAGAACGCTACCAGGACGACGACGGCGCTGAGCCAGAACGGGATGCGCCAGCCGATGCCGTACTTGATCTCGTCGGGGAGGGCGACGACGGGGATGAACACCAATGCTGCGAGGATCTGGCCACCCTGGGTTCCCGTGAGGGTCCAGGACGTGAAGAAGGAGCGCCGGTTGTCCGGTGCGTGCTCCAAGGTCATGGACGAGGCGCCGGCTTGCTCACCTGCAGCCGAGAGGCCTTGGCAGAGGCGCGCGAAGACCAGCAGCGCCGGAGCCCACCACCCGATCGACTTGAAATCGGGGAGGCAGCCAATGATGAACGTCGCGGCGCCCATGAGCACCAGGGTGAACATCAGCACGCGCTGGCGGCCGATGCGATCGCCGAAGTGCCCCAGGATGATGGCGCCGACCGGCCTGGCCACGTAGGCGAAGCCGAATGTCGCGAAGGACATGATGGCGGCGTTGGCGTCGGCGCTGGGGAAGAAGACGTGCGGGAAGATCAAGGCCGCGGCCGAACCGAAGATGAAGAAGTCGTAGTACTCGACGGCGCTACCGAGGAAGCTGGCGAGGGCGGCCTTCTTCGGCGTCCCCGCCGTGGCGGTGCCCGGCGTCGTAGACGGGATCGTGTGACTCATGGTGTTCCTTTTGTGTGACGGCGATGTCGCATCTGGCTGAAATGTGCGTACCTGGAACGTCGTTGTGGGTCCGGCAGCGGCCTCACGCTGTAGCCACATTGTGAGAGCTACTTGTGCGATATAGCAATAATGACTGTGAGCGCAGTCACTTGTCAAGATATTTACTCACCATCTAGATATAGCTCTCACGATGTGGCAATCTTTAGTTATGGATGTGAAGGAAGACACAAAGACCGACATGATCGGCAAGGCCCTGGGCCTCCTCGTATTGCTGGGCAATGAACCGAAGGGGGCCAGTGCTTCCGAACTCGCCCGCCAGGCGGAGCTGCCGTTCAGCACTACCTACCGGCTGCTCGGTTCTCTGACTCGCGACGGTTTTGTTGACTATGAGGCCGATGGTCGCCGCTACCACCTGGGCCTTCGCGTCTTCCAGCTCGGGCAGAGGGTGTCCAATCATCATGGCTTTGCGGGTACCGCGCGTCCTATCTTGCAGCGCGTGACGGAGGGGACTGGCGAGGCCACCATCCTTTCGGTCCGGGATGGCCATCACCACCTCACGGTCAACAAGGTGGATGGCCCCCAGATGTTCCGGGTCACGAGCGATCCGGGGCATCTTGGGATGCTGCACACCACGGCGGTAGGCAAGGCATTGGTTGCTTTCGCGGACGACGACGAGCGGCAGCAGTTGGTGGAAGAGCTTGGTTTGGAGCCCCTGACGGAGTTCTCCATCACGGATCGCGATGCGTTCCGCTTGGAAATCGAGAAGGTCAGGCGCCAGGGCTACGCGATCATGGATGAGGAGAACGAGGTGGGCATGCGCGCCGTCGCCGTACCCGTACTCAACTCCCAGGGCGTTGCCTTCGCGTCCCTTGCTACAGCGGTCCCCGTCTTCCGCATGAGCGTGGAACAGCTCGTGGCGGTCGTTCCCCTGTTGAAGAGCGCGGCGTCCGAGCTTGCCGATCGCCTGCCGCAGCGCTAAGCGGCACTCACTTTTGTTCGCGATAAGAACACAAGTGCAATATGTGAACATTTTGTGTAGTCTGATTCATACCGCCCGGCGGAGCAGCATGCTCTGGACGTCCCAAGGGAATCCAGAGGCCAATCCGCGGGTGCAGTTGTCAAAGGAGCAATGAGCATGAGCAACCGAGCCGAGTCCTTCTTGGTGGGCCTGATCGGCGAAGGCGTCACGCCTTCGCTGACGCCGCCCATGCATGAGAAGGAAGCCGACGTCCAGGGGCTCCGCTACCTGTACCGGCCCATCGACCTGCTGGAGCTCTCCCTGCCCGGCTCCGCCGTCGGCGATCTCCTGACTGCCGCTTCCCGGCTTGGCTACAACGGCCTCAACATCACGCATCCGTGCAAGCAACTGGTCCTGCCGTTCCTGGACGAGGTTTCCGCGGACGCCCGGCGGCTCGGAGCGGTGAACACCGTGCTGATCCAGGACGGTCGCTTCATCGGCCACAACACAGACTTCTCCGGCTTCGGATCAGCTTTGGCCACTGGCCTTCCCGACGCGGGCCTGGAGCGCGTCGTCCAGCTCGGCGCCGGTGGTGCCGGCTCCGCCGTCGCATACGCCCTCCTTTCTGCCGGGGTCAAGTCACTGGACCTTGTGGACGTCGATCCGGCGCGCTGCGCCGAACGGGCGGCGGAACTCGCCGCCCTGTTCCCTGGCAGCACCGTCACGGCGCGCACGACGGCGGAGCTGCCGCAGCTGATGCCGCTGGCCGACGGTTTGGTGCACTGCACCCCGGTGGGCATGGCCGCGCATCCAGGCCTTCCACTGGACATGTCCCTCGTGGAATCCCGCCACTGGGTCGCCGACATCGTCTACCGGCCGATCGAGACCCAACTGGTGCTCGAGGCGCGCGCCAAGGGCTGCCGCGTGCTCGACGGCGGACGCATGGCCGTGGGGCAGGCCGCCGACGCTTTCCGCATCTTCACCGGCCGCGACGCCGATCCGGAACGGATGCGGGCACACTTCCTGGCGCTTGTGAGCGCCGAAGAAACCAAGGCTGAAGCGTCGAAGGCAGACAAGGCACTCGCCGGGGCGGGGCACTGATGCGCACGGGAATCGCCACGGTCTGCCTCTCCGGCACGCTCAAGGAAAAGATGCAGGCCTGCGCCATCGCGGGCTTTGACGGCATCGAAATCTTCGAACAGGACCTCGTCACTTCCCCGCTCAGCCCGGAGGATGTGCGGAAGATGGCCGCGGACCTCGGGCTCGGACTGGACCTCTACCAGCCGTTCCGCGACTTCGACAGCGTCTCCGAGGAAATCCTGCAGGAAAACCTGCGCCGGGCGGAAGCCAAGTTCAAGCTCATGTCCCGCCTGGGCATGGACACCATCCTGGTGTGCACCAACGTGGGAACTGCCACGATCGACGACGACGGCCTCCGGGCCGAGCAGCTCTCCCGCCTGGCGGAATTGGCTGGGGACCACGGCGTCAAGGTCGCGTACGAGGCACTCGCTTGGGGTAAGTACGTCAACGACTATGAGCATGCGCACCGTTTGGTGGAGACGGTGGACCACCCCAACCTGGGCACCTGCCTTGACTCCTTCCACATCCTTTCCCGCGACTGGGATACGGCACCCATCGAGGCCATCAAGCCCGGGAAGATCTTCTTCGTCCAGGTGGCCGATGCCCCGAAGCTCTCCATGGATGTGCTGTCCTGGAGCCGCCACTACCGCGTGTTCCCGGGCGAAGGACAATTCGAGCTGGCCAAGTTCATGGGCCACGTTGCCCGCGCCGGCTACTCCGGTCCGGTCTCGCTGGAAGTCTTCAACGACGTCTTCCGTCAATCGGATGTGGAGCGCACGGCGGTCGACGCCATGCGCTCGCTGATCTGGCTTGAGGAACAGAGCGCCAAGTGGCTCGACGCGAACGCGGCGTCCTTTGCGGTGGGAGGAGCGTCGGGAGGCGCCAGCGGTGACTCGCTCGCCAACGCTGCCGGCCGCCGTCGTTATCCCATGGAACTGGCCACGCTGCCCAAGGTGGCGGAACCGGCGGGATTCAACTTCGCCGAGGTCAAAACCGATGACCCCGCGCAGCTCGAAACGCTTCTGGGCCAGCTCGGCTTCGAATTCGACGGCCGGCACCGGACCAAGGACGTGCAGCTGTGGTCCATGGGCCAGGCACGCGTGATCATCAACGAACAAGCGCCGTCGCACAGTGAACCCGCCATTGCGGCGTTGGGCTTCGACGTCGACTCTCCCGTGATTGCCTCGGCCCGCGCCCAGCAACTCAAGGCTCCCGTGGTTCCCCGCAAAGTCCAGGCTGACGAGGAAGTGTTCCAAGGCATCGCCGCACCGGACTCCACGGAAATCTTCCTGTGCCAGGGCAGCCCGGACGGGACGGCGGCATGGACGCATGAATTCGGCGAGGGCCTGGAGCACCCTTCAGCGGGAGCGCAAGCGGTGATTGACCACGTGAACCTGGCCCAGCCGTGGCAGCACTTCGACGAAGCCGTCCTCTTCTACACGAGCGCCCTCGCGCTGGAACCGCAGCCGTTCGCCGAAGTGCCAAGTCCCAGCGGCCTGGTGCGCTCGCAGGTCATGCAGACTTCTGACCGCGCCGTGCGCCTGGTGCTGAACCTTGCTCCGGTGCTTCAGCAGGAGCCCGGCCAGCAGGGACCCGGCGCCCGCAAGAACTACCAGGAACACATCGCCTTCGCGGTAGGTGACCTCGTGGCCACGGCCCGGGCGGCCCAGGCACGGGGACTCGAGTTCCTGCAGATCCCTGCCAATTACTACGAGGACCTGGATGCGCGCTTCGCCCTGGATCCTGCCTTCCTAGCCACCCTCGAGGAACTGAACCTTCTCTATGACAGGGATGCCAACGGTGAATTCCTCCACTTCTATACCGCCACGGTGGGCAGCGTGTTCTTCGAAATGGTGGAACGCCGCGGCAACTACGACGGCTACGGCGCCCCCAACGCCCCCGTGCGCCACGCCGTCCAATACGACTCGCTTCACGCCCATCACGTGCACCGCTGAGCAGAAACGCAAGCAGAAACCAGGAAAGCAACCACCCGAAAGGAGCCGGCCGTGCTGCTAGACGCAAATGCCGGGCACTACCAAGACGACGAGCTCGTACCGGCGGCCGAACCGCATGCCGCGCACGCGTCGTCGGACGCCGCAGCCGAAACCCAAGCGGATCTCAGCGCTGAGATCAAGGCCATCGGCGAGGCGTACGTCCAGGCGCTCAAGAACGGTGCCGCGCAGGAGACCCAACCTCGGCTGGATTTCGCGCCGTACCGCAGCAGCATCCTGCGCCACCCCACCAAGAGCCTGCACCACGCGGATCCAGAGACCATCGAGCTGTACTCGCCGGCGTTCGGGCACCAGGACGTGCACGCCTTGGAATCGGACCTCACCATCCAGCACAACGGCGAACCCCAAGGTGAGCGGATCATCGTGCAGGGCAAAGTGCTCGACGGCGACGGCCGCCCGGTTACCGGCCAGCTCGTGGAGATCTGGCAGGCAAACGCCGCCGGCCGCTACATCCACAAGCGCGACCAGCACCCCGCCCCGCTCGACCCGAACTTCACCGGCGTCGGACGCTGCATCACCGGGCCGGACGGCTCCTACCGCTTCACCACCATCAAGCCCGGCGCCTACCCGTGGAAGAACCACCTCAACGCCTGGCGCCCCGCGCACATCCATTTCTCGCTGTTCGGCACGGATTTCACGCAGCGCATCGTCACCCAGATGTACTTCCCGGGTGACCAGTTGTTCCCGCTGGACCCGATCTATCAGTCGATCGTGGACCAGGACGCCCGCGACCGCCTCGTGGCCAAGTACGACCACGAACTCACGAGCCCCGAATGGGCCCTCGGCTACAACTGGGACATCGTCCTGAGCGGGTCGAAGCGGACCTGGACCGAAAACGAAGCCTTTGGCGACGCCGGGGATGAGGAGTAGAACATGAGCAAGCTGACGCCCACACCCGGCCAGACCGTCGGCCCGTTCTACGGCTACGCACTCCCCTTTAATAAGGACAACGAGCTCCTTGCTCCGGGCAGCGCCGGAAGCATCCGCCTGCAAGGCACCGTGTACGACGGCGCCGGGGACGCGATCCCGGACGCCATCCTGGAGATCTGGCAGCCGGACTCCGAAGGAAACGTGGTCCAGCGCACCGGCTCCCTGGTCCGCGATGGCTACACGTTCACCGGCTGGGGCCGCGCCGCGGTAGGCAACTCTGGCGTCTTCACCTTCACCACGGTCAACCCCGGTTCGACCTCCCCGGTCCCCGGAAAGCCAGGTGCGGCTCCGTTCATTTCCGTCGCCGTTTTTGCGCGTGGCCTCATGAACCGACTGTTCACCCGCATCTACTTGCCGGAGAACGAGGAAGCGCTCGCGGCCGATCCGCTGCTCAGCTCCCTCGATCCCGAGCGCCGCAAGACGCTCATCGCCCGGCGCGACGCGGATGGCGGCCTCACGTGGGATCTGCGCCTACAGGGCGAGAACGAGACCGTTTTTCTCGACTTCGAGCGCTTCGAAGGCGCCTCCCAGTGAGTGGCGACGGCGATTTCGGGCTGCTCAGCCCGGTTTCTGCGTCGCCCGCCGTGGTGGCGCTGACCGGTGACCGTGCGGTCATCGCGGCCATCCTCGACGTCGAGGCCGCTTGGGCAGCCGTGCTCGAAGGGACGGGCTTCGCACCCGCCGGTTCGGCCGCCGTCGTCGCCGAGGCCGCGGAATCCTGGGCCTACGACGCCGCTTCCATCGCCGAACGCGCACAGGGCGGCGCCAACCCGGTCATCCCGCTGCTGGCCGACCTCCGGGGCAGGGTCAAAAGGCTGGACGCCGAGCTTCCCGGCGGGGCCGTCGGCGCGCTTGCCGCTGTGCACACCTCCCTGACCAGCCAAGACGTCCTGGATTCGGCCCTGATGCTACTAGCGCACCGCGTGGTGTCCGCGCTCCTCGCCGAAGTAAGAGGCACGACGACGGCGCTCGCCGGCCTTGCGGAACAGCATGCGGCAACGCTGTGCGTGGGCAGGAGCCTGACGCAGCATGCGCTTCCGTTCACCTTCGGGCTCAAAGCGGCGCAATGGTTCCACGGAGTGGCCGCCGCGGCCCGACGCCTTGAATCCCTGGAGTTGCCCGTGCAGTTCGGCGGCGCCAGCGGCACCCTGGCTGCCGGTACCGTGCTCACGGAAGGCTCGTCGTCGAGCCCTTTTGACTTGGCAGACGCCTTGGCGGGGAAGCTCGGCCTGGCCGTCGTTCCTGCTCCTTGGCACACCAACCGCCTTGCCGTCACTGCACTCGGCGACGCTTTGGCTTCGCTGACGGACTCCTTTGGCAAGATCGCCGCGGACCTCCTGTTCCTCAGCCGCCCCGAGGTTGCCGAGTTGGGTGAACCCCTTGCCGCTGGCCGCGGAGTCTCCTCGGCCATGCCTCAAAAGCAGAACCCGGTGTTGTCCGTGCTGGTCCGCAGCGCCGCGCTCCAGGCTCCCGGGCTGGCGGCGCAGTTGCACCTGGCTGCAACTCACTTCAATGACGAACGCGCCGACGGTGCCTGGCACAGCGAATGGCAGGCGTTGCGGGGCTTGCTACGGCTCGCACTCGGCGCCGCCACGCAGCTCCGCGAGCTCGCTGAAGGACTCCGCGTCTTCCCCGAGGCAATGCGCCGCAACCTGGAAATTTCCGGACCGTTGCTCCTCAGCGAAGCCGTAGCGTCCTCCGTTGCTCCGCTCCTCGGCGCGGACAAGGGAGAAGCGAAGGCCAAGCTGCAGGCCGTCGTCGACGAGACCCTCCGGGCACCCGCAGCGGAGCAAGCCCGGATCTACACCAAGCTCCTCCGCGAGACCGTGCCAGCCAGCAAGCTGTCCGATGAGGAACTGAATGCGCTCCTGGACCCACCGAACTACGTCGGTGAGGCAGCCGAGATCAGCCGTCGCATCCTCGCCGCGTACCCCGAATTCACACAAATCGATCCGAAGGGAGCCGATCGTGGCTAAGCCCAACGTCAAGGCGGTGTTGCTGTCCCCGCAGCGCGCCCTCGGGGAGAAGCCCCTCCTGGTGGTGGGGCCCTCGCTCGGAACATCCACCGTGCTGTGGACCGAGACGGCAGCCCTCCTCGGCGACGACTTCGACGTCATCGGCTGGGACCTTCCCGGCCACGGCGTCTCGCCCGCGGCCTCGGAAACGTTCAGCGTCGCCGAACTGGCCGACGCGGTGGTTGATCTGGTGGATTCGATCGCGCCAGGCACGGTGTTCCATTACGCCGGGGACTCCCTGGGCGGCGCCACGGGACTGCAGCTCGGCATCAAACACGCCGAGCGGCTCAGATCCTTGTCCGTGCAATGCACCGGAGCGAAGCTCGGCACACCGGAGGGATGGCTGGAACGCGCTGAAACCGTTCGTGCGCAAGGCACCGCGGTGATGATCCAGGGTTCCGCGCAGCGCTGGTTCGCTCCCGGTTTCATGGACCGCCAGCCCGTCGTCAGCAGCCGTCTCCTGCATGCCTTGCGGGACGCCGACCGCTTCAGCTACGCCTTTTGCTGCGAGGCGCTCGCCGGTTTCGATGTCCGCTCCGAGCTCGGCAGCATCACCGTCTCAACGCAGGCGCTGGCTGGCGTCGAGGACACTGTTGCACCGCCGTCGTTCGCTGAAGAAGTGGCGGACGGCATCAACGCAGGGGGCGGTAGCGCTGTTTCCGTAGCGCTCGACGGCGTCGGGCACCTTGCGCCCGCGGAGGCGCCCGCCGTCGTCGCGGACCTCATGAGGACGTTCATGAAGGCGGCCGGAAAATGAAGCCTAACCCTTCGCAGGGCGCCGTTCAGCGCGACGCCACCTCGCAGGAAATCTACGACGCCGGCATGGTGGCCCGCCGCGAAGTGCTCGGCGATCCGCACGTGGACCGTGCCAACGCGAACAAGGATTCCTTCACCGAGGACTTCCAGGACATGATCACCCGCATCGCCTGGGGCGGCATTTGGACCCGGCCTGGTTTGGATCGGCGCATGCGCTCGGCCGTCACCATCACGGCGATGGTGGCGCACGGGCACTGGGAAGAACTGGCCATGCACATCCGCGCCGCCATCACCAACGGCCTGAGCAGGGACGAAATCAAGGAAATCCTGCTGCAGACCGCCATCTACTGCGGAGTTCCCTCCGCCAACACCGCATTCAAGACCGCACAGGGCGTTTTCGCGGAGCTCGACAAGACCCCCGAAGCCGCCACCCCACCCGCGAGCCCCACCCCACCCAACTAGCTCGCATTAGGTGTCGTTTTGAGCCCTCATAACGACATTAACTGCGAGGTAGTTGGGACTACTGACACTTAGAGGAGACCCCATGAACCAGGCGTATGTGTACGACGCCGTGCGCACACCTTTTGGAAAATTCGGCTCGGGCCTTGCCGGGGTCCGGCCGGACGACCTCGCGGCCCACGTGGTGCGCGAAGCCGTCAAGCGCGCCCCCGCTTTGGATGTTGAGCGGATCGACGAAGTGGTATTCGGCAACGCCAACGGCGCCGGCGAGGAGAACCGCAACGTCGCCCGCATGGCCACCTTGCTGGCCGGGCTCCCGACGTCGATCCCGGGCACTACGGTCAACCGGCTGTGCGGTTCGTCCCTGGATGCCGCGATCATCGCCTCCCGCCAGATCAACGCCGGCGACGCCGAACTGGTCCTGGTGGGCGGGGCCGAGTCCATGTCGCGCGCACCCTGGGTGCTGCCCAAGACGTCCAAGCCGTACCCTGCTGGCGACATGACCCTGGCTTCCACCACCCTGGGTTGGCGCCTGGTGAACCCGGCGATGCCGAAGGATTGGACCATTTCCCTGGGCGAGGCCACCGAGCGGCTGCGTGAGAAGTACGGGATCACGCGGGAACGGCAGGACGAATTCGCTGCGGCCTCGCACAACCTCGCCGCCGCTGCCTGGGACGAGGGCTTCTACGATCAGTTGGTGAGCCAGGTTCCGGGCACCGAGTTGGTCCGTGACGAAGGCATCCGGGCAGGCTCGACGGCGGAGAAGCTGGCCGGACTCAAGACCGTCTTCCGTCCCGAATCTTCGGGTCCGGAGGGCGGCACGGTCACGGCAGGCAACGCTTCGCCACTGTCCGACGGCGCCTCCGCGGCCTGGATCGGCAGCGAAAGCGCCGCCGGGCTGCTCGGGCTGGAGCCGCTGTCCCGCATCGCCGGCCGCGGCGCGCACGGAAACGATCCCCAGTTCTTCGGCTACGCGCCGGTGGAGGCCGCCAACAAGGCCCTCGCGAAGGCAGGCATCGGCTGGGAGCAGGTGGGCGCCGTCGAACTTAACGAAGCCTTCGCCGCACAATCCCTGGCCTGCATCGACGCATGGGGAATCGACCCGACCATCGTGAACCGGCACGGCGGCGCGATCGCGATGGGCCACCCGCTGGGCGCCTCCGGCACGCGCATCCTGGGCACCTTGGCCCGCAGCCTGCAGGCTTCCGGTGAGCGCTGGGGTGTCGCGGCGATTTGCATCGGCGTCGGGCAGGGCCTGGCCGTGGTGCTCGAAAACGTTACCGCCGGAGTGAAGGGCTAAGACAATGCTGAGATTCATTGACACTGTCGGCGAGGCAGTCGCAGGCATCAAGGACGGCTCCACCGTCATGATCGGGGGCTTCGGAAACGCGGGCCAGCCGTTCGAACTCATCGACGCACTGCTGGATTCCGGTGCCACCGACCTCACCGTGGTGAACAACAACGCCGGCCAGGGCGACCAGGGCCTTGCACTGCTCATCAAGGAAGGACGGGTCCGCAAGATGATCTGCTCCTTCCCGCGGCAATCCGATTCCTGGCACTTCGACACCAAGTACAAGGCCGGGGAGATCGAACTGGAACTCGTGCCGCAAGGCAACCTGGCCGAGCGCATCCGGGCTGCCGGGGCGGGGATCGGCGGTTTCTTCACTCCCACGGGCTACGGCACCATGCTAGCGGAGGGGAAGCACACACGCTTCCTCGACGGTAAATGGCAGGTGTTCGAGACACCCATCCACGCCGACGTCGCACTCATCAAGGCGCTCAAGGCCGACGGCAAGGGCAACCTCGTGTACCGCAAGACCGCCCGGAACTTCGGCCCCATCATGGCGGCCGCGGCCAAGCACACCATCGTCCAGGTGTCCGAGATCGTTCCGACCGGCGCCCTGGACCCGGAGAACGTGGTGACCCCCGGAATCTACGTCAACAGCATCGTGAAGGTGGCCTGATATGAGCGTCCAAACCTCAACAACGCCGCTGGGCCGTGACGACCTCGCGCGGCTCGTTGCGCGGGACATCGTTCCCGGCTCGTTCGTGAACCTCGGCATCGGACAGCCCACGCTCGTCTCCAACTACCTCACGGAAGAGCAGAACATCACGCTCCACACGGAGAACGGGATGCTCGGGATGGGTCCGGAAGCCAAGGGAGAGGAGATCGACGGCGATCTCATCAACGCCGGCAAGATCCCCGTCACCGAACTCCCAGGGGCCTCGTATTTCCACCACGCCGACTCCTTCGCGATCATGCGCGGCGGCCATCTGGATATCTGCGTGCTCGGCGCCTTCCAGGTCTCCGCGACGGGCGACCTCGCCAACTGGCACACCGGGGCACCGGACGCCATCCCGGCCGTCGGCGGGGCGATGGACCTGGCCACGGGTGCCAAGGACGTGTTCGTCATGATGACGCTCCTGACCCGCGAGGGCGTGTCCAAACTCGTCGACACCTGCAGCTACCCGCTCACCGGTGTGGGCTGCGTGACCCGCGTGTACACGGACAAGGCCGTCTTCCTGATAGGGCCCGACGGCGTGACCGTGCGTGAGACGTTCGGCTGCACTTTCGAAGAACTCCAAGCGCTGGTGCCGGTCCCGCTGGTGCCGTTCAATGACAAGGCGGCTGGCGCCGTCGTCGGCCTCTAAACAGGAGCGCGAACAGGGAGCAGATGCCCGCTGGAAGCACTTCAGGCGGCACCTGCTGCCCGTTCGCGCCAATAAGATTGGTAACCATGACCGACGCATCGTTCGCGGGCCCGCAGGCCGGTGCTCCCCAGGCGAGTGACCAGTACGTGCAGTCGCTGGCACGCGGCTTGTCCGTGATCCGTTCTTTCGACGCGGCCAACCCCGTCATGACGCTCAGCGAGGTGGCGGCGCGTACCAACCTGACGCGGGCCACGGCGCGGCGGTTCCTGCATACCCTGGTGGAGCTCGGCTATGTCCGCACTGACGGCAAGACCTTCGCGCTCACGGCGATGGTGATGCAGCTTGGCTACTCGTACTTGTCGGCGTTGTCCTTGCCCCAGCTCGCGCAGCCGCACCTTGAAGAACTGTCGCTGAAACTGGGGGAGTCGACGTCGGCCGCGGTGCTGGATGGCGCGGACATCTTCTACGTGGCCCGGGTAACCACGCGCCGCATCATGACGGTCGGCATCTCGGTGGGTACCCGCTTCCCCGCTTACGCCACGTCCATGGGTAGGGTGCTTCTGGCCGGCCTGCCGCAGCAGAAGCTGGACGAGTACCTGTCCTCGGTGGAGTTCGAGGCGCTGACGCCGCGGACCATCACGTCCCGCGAGGAACTGCTGGCCGAGCTGGACCGAGTGCGCAGGCAGGGCTGGTGCCTGCTGGACCAGGAGCTGGAACTCGGGCTCATGTCCATCGCGGCGCCGGTATGGAACCACAATGCCGGCCATGTGGCTGCCGCGGTCAACGTCTCGCTTCAAGCCCAAAACGTCGCTGCGCAACCGGACCCGGAGGCCTACCTCGAATCGGTCAAGGAGCAGATTGTTGAGACCGCGCGGGCGATATCGCAGGACGTCTCGGCGAAGCACTAGCTTTGGGAGCGTTGCGACGGCGCGTTGCCACCGCGCGTTGCAGCGCGTAGGCTCACGGCCCATGACCGACGTGGACGAGCAAGGACGACCGGAATCTCCCCTCGCGGCCGACGAGGCCGCAACCCTGCTGGGCTTCCTGGATTACCAGCGAGCCACACTTGCATGGAAGTGCGCGGGGCTGGACGCGTCCGGCTAAGCAATGGACGAGGGCGGCCTGGATCGGCTGGCCGCGCGTACCTGGCCTGATGGCCGGGCGCCCAGCCTGCGGTGGATCGTAGTGCACATGATCGAGGAGTAGCGCGACACAACGGCCACGCCGACCTGCTCCGCGAGTCGGTGGACGCGCTCACGGGGGAGTAGGCCCCTGCTGCGAATCCGCCCCGCTACCGCGTCAGCTTGGCGCCGTCCGGGTGCTCGTCGCCAATGTGCCCGGGAGCGTTGGCGGCCAGGACGCGTTGGACGAACGCGCTGTACTCCTCCATGTAGTGGCGCAGGAGCGACGCGGTTCCTTCGTCCCGGACGGATCCGTCCTCGTTGTAGGACGCCGGATCGAACTTGATGTAGGCCTCCGGGGCGTTCAGCTGCGGTGCGTCGAGGAAGCTCAGGACGCTGCGCATGGAGGACTGCATCACCGCCGTGCCGATGCTGCCGGGAGACGTGCCGATGATGCCCGTGGGCTTGCGCGCGAAGGAGTTGGTTCCCCAAGGCCGGGATCCCCAGTCAATAGCATTCTTCAGGGCGCCGGGGATGGAGCGGTTGTACTCGGGCGAGACGAACAGGATGCCGTCCGACGCCGCGATCGCGTCTTTCAACGCCCGGCCCGCAGGCGGGAAATCGGCGTCGTAGTCGGAACTGTAGAGGGGCAGGTCCTTGATGGGAATCTCGGTGAATTCGAGTTCCTCCGGCGCTACGCTAATGAGCGCCTTGGACAGGACGCGGTTGATGGAGTGGCTTGAAAGGCTGCCGACGAAATATCCGATCTTGTACGTGGCCATGGCAATGTTCCTTCCCGACGGCGCGGCCGGAACCGGCTCATCGACGGTGCGGTAACTGGAGGCTCCCAGCCCACAGCGAGCTTAGTAGAGCAGTCCGAAGATGGGAATGGCCGGACGCCGCCGGGCACCTACTCCCGCCCGGGCCTTCCGCGTCCTAGACTCAAGCCAACAACGGCTCGGGGCAATGGGGTTTCGGGAAGGGAGCGCAGGTGAAGCTTGGCATAGCGCGGGAACGCCTGGACGGTGAAAGGCGGGTGGCTGCGACGCCCGAGACCGTCAAGCAGTTGGCAGGACTGGGGCTGGAGGTCTTCGTCGAAAGCGGAGCCGGAACGGCCGCAGGCCACAGCGATGACGACTACCGCGAGGCGGGCGCCGTCATCGTCCCCGCCTTGGATCTCGCCGGACTGGACGTCTACGCACACGTCCGCCCCCTCGAACCCACGACGGCGGCCGCGCTGCGCCGGGGCGCCGTCACCGTGGGCCTGGCCTCGCCGTCGTCGGAACTTCCCACCGTCCGCGCGCTCGCCGAAGCGGGCGTGACGTCCTTCGCGCTCGAGCTGGTGCCGCGCATTTCCCGCGCACAATCCATGGACGCGCTCACGTCACAGGCCCTCGTGGCCGGATACCGCTGCGTGCTTGAAGCGGCGATGCGCCTGCCGCGCTTCTTCCCGCTGTACATGACGGCCGCCGGAACCATTCCTCCGGCCCGAGTGCTGGTGTTGGGGGCGGGCGTGGCAGGACTGCAGGCCATCGGGACCGCGAAGAGGTTGGGTGCCCGCGTCTCCGCCAACGACATCCGGCCGGCCTCCGCGGACGAGGTGGCATCCATGGGCGGGACTTTCATCAAGCTCGACGTGGAGACGGCAGAGGCGTCCGGCGGCTATGCCCGCGAGCTCAGCGCCGATCGCGGCGCCCTGCAGCGCGAATTGCTCGCGCCGCACGTCGCCCAGGCGGACGTGCTCATCACGACGGCGGCCGTCCCCGGACGGCGGGCCCCGCTCCTGGTGAGCCGCGAGATGGTCCAGCACATGCGCCCCGGCTCGGTCGTCGTCGACCTCGCCGCCGAATCCGGCGGCAACGTGGAAGGCTCGGTGCCCGGCATGGATCTCCAGATCCCGACGGCGGACGGCCAGGGTACGGTCACCCTGGTGGGGATGAAGGATGTGGCCTCCGCGATGCCGGCCGACGCCTCGCGCCTCTACGCGAAGAACGTCGCCAACCTGCTGGCCCTCATGACTTGTGATGGAGCCGTTGTTCCGGACTTCGGCGATGAGGTGGTGGCGGGTGCGTGCCTGACGCACGACGGCGAGGTGCGGCACGCTCCGACGGCTGAGGCGCTCGCTGCGACTCGGGAGTCGGAAAACGAGGGGGTTTCGTGATGGACGGAATCGCCCTGCTCACTATTACCGTGTTGGCGGTGTTCGTCGGCTTCGAGGTGGTTTCCAAGGTCTCGAGCACGCTGCATACGCCCTTGATGTCCGGCGCCAACGCCATCCACGGGATCATCCTGGTGGGCGCCATCATTGTTGCCGGGCAGGCCTCGGACCCGTGGGTGCTCGCGGTGGCCTTGCTCGCCGTCGTTCTCGCCACCGCCAATCTCGTGGGCGGCTTCGTGGTGACCGACCGCATGCTTGAGATGTTCCGCGGACGCAAACGCGTAGCGCCGCCCGGCGGGAAGCCCGAGTCCATAAAACCCGAGGCCATCAAGCCCGAGTCCAAGGAGCGCATGCGATGACCTTCATCGATCCAGTGTGGACCTCGCTGCTCTACCTCGCGGCCGCCGTATGTTTCATCCTGGCGCTCAAGGGATTGAATTCTCCCCGCACCGCTCGGCGCGGGAACTTGGTGGGTGCCTTTGGCGCGGCGCTCGCCGTCGCCACGGTCTTCTTCTCGGTCAAAATGGACAACGTTCCCTGGATCCTGGGCGCAATGGTGGTCGGCTCGGGCGTGGCCGCGCCGGTCGCACGCCAGGTCAAGATGACCCAGATGCCGCAGCTCGTGGCGCTGTTCAATGGGGTTGGCGGTGGTGCCGCGGCGCTCGTGGCACTCCTGGAACTCGCGCACTCGGGGGACCACTGGGTGCGCGTGGCCATTGTCTTCACGCTGTTGGTAGGGGCTGTCTCGTTCGCAGGTTCCGCCATCACGTTCTCCAAACTGCAGGAGCTCATGACCACCCGTCCGGTGGTGTTTCCCGGCTTGCCGACACTCATGGGAGCGGTGTTGCTCGCGGCGGTGGGTGCCGCCGTCGCGGTCGTTTTCAGTGGTTCCCTGGCGCTCGCGCTGGTGCTTTTGTTGCTGGGACTGGCCGCGGGCGTGCTGCTCGTGTTGCCGGTAGGCGGCGCGGACGTGCCGATCGTCATTTCGCTCCTGAACGCCTTCACGGGCCTGGCCGTGGCGGCCTCAGGCCTGGTGCTTGGCAACGTGCTATTGGTGGTGGCTGGCACGCTGGTGGGCGCCTCGGGCACCATCCTCACGCGGGCCATGGCTGCGGCCATGGGCCGCAGCGTTGCGGGAATCCTCTTCGGCGCGTTCAAGGGAGGTTCGACGGCGGGGTCGACGGCGGTGAGCGACCGCCCCGTCCGCTCCTCCAGCCCGGAGGACGTGGCCGTGCTTCTTGGCTACGCGCAACGGGTGATCATCGTTCCGGGCTACGGACTCGCGGTAGCCCAAGGGCAGCACACGGCGGCGGAGCTGGCCCTTGCATTGGAGTCGAGGGGCATCGATGTGGATTTCGCGATCCATCCGGTGGCGGGCCGGATGCCCGGGCACATGAACGTCCTGCTTGCCGAAGCCAATGTGCCCTATGAGTCCCTCAAGGAAATGGGCGAGATCAACTCGGAATTCCGCACGGCCGACGTCGCGCTGGTGGTCGGCGCGAACGACGTCGTCAATCCGGCCGCGAAGACCACCGCCGGTTCGCCGATCTACGGTATGCCCATCCTCGAAGTGGCCGACGCGCGGCAGGTGGTCTTCCTGAAGAGGTCCATGCGCCCGGGATTCGCGGGCATCGAGAACGAACTCATGTACGAGCCGCAGACAACGCTGCTGTTTGGCGATGCCAAGGAATCCCTGGCCAAGGTGTTGAGCGCGGTTAAGGCGCTGTAGTTTCGGCGAGGTCCATGGTTGTTGGCTATTCGTCTTGAGGGGAAGGGGTGAGGGACCGAAGGATCTCCGTCGCCGTGCCTTCGAAAGTCCGGGCATAGCCTGTCCCGGCCCAGAGATTGACGCCGTGGGGGTCGCCGGCCTTTGCCGCCGCCGATCTGATGGGCGTCGTCATGTGATGGACCTCGGGGTACCCGGCGGGAGCCGACTCATCGTGGTCCTTCATGAACCTGTTGTAGAGGCCGCGGGCGTATCTTCCAGAAAATGCCCTGGTCACCTGGGTGGTGATGAATTCAGGAGAGGAAAGCGCGGCCCGGTGTGCAGGCCGGGTGCCGGCTTCGGCAGCGCGGAGAAAAGCTGTCCCCGCCTGGATAGCGACCGCCCCTTTGGCAAGGACTCGCGCCGTGTCGGTTCCGGTGACGATACCGCCTGACGCAATGACGGGAAGCTCGACGGTGTTTAGAACCTCCTCGAGGAGGGGCTCGAGCGGGGTCTGGTTGAGGGGCGCCCTCGCGGCGAACGTCCCGCGGTGACCACCGGCTTCGGGTCCTTGAACACAGGCTGCGTCCGCGCCGGCTTCCTCTGCCGCAACAGCTTCGGCCGCCGTCGTAACTGTCATGAGGACGGAAATTCCAGCCTTATGCATCCGCGCGACTACCGATGCGTCAGGGACATCAAAGGTGAACGAGACCACCGCTGGCTCGAGTCGTTGAACGACGTCGAGCTTCTTGTCCCAATCGTCAGCATCATAAACAGGGGCGCCAACTTCAACGCCGTATCTTCTCGCGTCCAACGCGAGCTCGGTGGCATAGGCAGCCAACTGTGCCGGGTCCGCGAACGATTCCTGGGGCACAAAGAGGTTGACGCCGAACGGCGCCGACGTGAGTTTGCGTGTTCGCAATATTTCACCCTCCAGCTGCGCCGCGCTCTTATACCCGGCCGCCAGGAATCCAAGGCCTCCCCCCGCACTGACGGCGGCGGTGAGTTCCGGAGTGGAAGGGCCGCCGGCCATTGGGGCTTGGAGGATTGGGCGTTCCAGAGTACGGAGATCAAAGAGTGCGTTCTGCGCGGAATTCACATACTCAAACTACTGGAACGTGAACCAGGAGTGCCCCTCACGGCAAATTGTCGGAAACGCCCGGACGGCCCGTTTTTCCCGTCCGGTGTTCAATTTCCACGTAATATATCGCCCCCACGCGAAGGGAGCGGAACGGGTGAGCTGCGCGACGGACTGGCCGGTAATCGTGTCCGAAGGGGTCGCGCACGGTGGCCAGTTCAAGATGATCCAGCCGGGAGAGCAGGCCATCGACGTCCTTGAGCGTCGCCGGGTGCGTTTCTTCTCCCCCTACGTCCAATACCCATGTTGAGCTGGCGGTTTGGGTCACCAGCTCAAGGGTCAGGGTTTCAAATATTCCAGCCAGAAGGGCGTCCAAAGTGGTGGGGTAGAGGCGAAGCAATCGATGCGCCCGCGGGTCCCGGCGCCGGTCGTTCATCCATGCCTGGCGTAGCCAGGTGAATTCCACGCGGCCGAACGAGGAGCCCAACCTTAGCTTGCGGTCCTCCTCCAACGTCAAGCGGAAGTCGTTGCCCGCGCGGTCGAGAATACTGGCTGCTTCGTCGACGTACTCCAGGTCTTCGAGCATGGTCGCCTCGGACGGGTAGTACGTGAAATCACCGAGGTCATCGACCACGACGTAGTCTTTGGGACGCACGCCCGAAAGATCGGCGCTGTGTGCCGTTCCCGTGGCGAGGGAAATCCTTTTCATGGTGAATTCAGCTCCTACGGAGGGTCAGTCCGAAACCCGGATGGCGGGTGCTTCCTCTCTTCATCAGATCACCAAACAGGTCCGCCGCCGCCGGTCTTGATAGTTTCCTTACGCCGACCCGCAGAGATTTAGCGCGCTCTTAACGGTGGAAGCAGCGCCAAGACGATACGGGGGATCCACTAGGGGCGACGCGGCAGGTCCTTTGTAACAGTCGACTTCAGCGTGTTCTGAATTACGCAACAATGGCATGTTGTTATTACAGTAAGGTTTGCCTTGCCTACCACGGCGCTGCTCCCCAACTGCATCTCCCCAACTGTTCCGGTCCCAGCCGGAACCTTGAAAGGCCCCCATGAAATTCGGCATCAAACCCGCTACGGCCCTTGCCGCCGCCACGGCCACGCTGCTGGCACTTTCGGCGTGCAGCGGCTCACCCACCGGAACCGCCGCCGGTAGCTCCACATCCGGGGCGGCGGCGTCCGGCGACGGCATCGTCGTCTACAACGCGCAGCACGAAAACCTCACCGGCGCCTGGGTGGACGCCTTCACCAAGGAAACGGGAATCAAGGTCACGCTCCGCAATGGTGACGACCTTGAAATGAGCAACCAGCTCACCGAGGAGGGCAAGAACTCTCCTGCGGATGTCTTCCTGACGGAAAACTCCCCGGCGATGGTCCGCATCGCGAGTGCCGGCTTGCTCGCTCCGGTCGATCAGGCAACCCTCAGCCAGGTCCCCTCGCAGTACCGGCCCTCCACTGGCGACTGGACGGGCATCGCGGCCCGTTCCACCGTGCTGGCCTACAACAAGGGCAAGCTCACCGCAGACCAGCTCCCCAAGTCCTTGATGGACCTCGCCGACCCCGTTTGGAAGGGACGCATCGGCGCGTCCACCGGCGGAGCGGATTTCCAGGCGATCGTCAGCGCGATGCTCGCGCTCAAGGGAGAAGACGCAACCCAGAAATGGCTGGAGGCGGCGAAAAGCAACTTCAAGTCATACAAGGACGACACTCCGGTGCTCGCGGCTGTGAACGCCGGAGAGGTCGACGCAGGAGTCTTGTACCACTACTACTCCTTCGTGGACCAGGCCCAGACTGGAGAGAACAGCAAGAATGTTGATCTCCACTACTTCAAGAACCAGGACCCGGGCGCGTTCGTCAGCGTCTCCGGCGGTGCCGTCCTGGCCTCGAGCAAGAAGCAAGCCCAGGCCCAGCAGTTCCTGAAGTTCATCACTGGCAAAGCGGGTCAGCAGGTCCTCCAGACCGGAGACTCCTTTGAATACACCGTTGGCTCCGACGTACCAGCCAACTCCAAGCTGGTCCCGCTTAAGGATCTCCAGGCACCTTCGGTAGACCCCGCCAAGCTCAACAGCGAAAAGGTCACAGAGCTGATGACCAAGGTCGGGCTCCTCTAGTTCCCAGGATCCTCAGCCCCAGGGGCCGGCTTGCCGCTGCAGGCCGGCCCTAGGGCTGTTCGGGAGACACGGTTCCGGCGGTCCTAGAACGTCCAGGGCATGGCGTCGTGGTTGAAGTCCCGGAACGAGCCGAACTTGCCCGCGTTGAACGCGAGACCTTCGCCGTCGCGGTCGCGGCATGCCACTACTTGGCCGAAGAACACCTGGTGGTCGCCGATGTCGTATTGGTGGACTACCTTGCACTCCGCCTGGGATAGTGCGCCGGCGATGACGGACAGGCCGCCTTCGGTGGTGTCGAACTCGCCGGCCTCGAAGCGGGCGCCGCCGCGTGTGGCGAACTGCCGTGCCACCGCTTCCTGCTTTGCACCCAGGATCGAGATCGCGAATCTTCCGCTGGCCTGTACAGCGTCTCCCGTGCGGGTGTTGAAGTTCAGCGAAATCATCAGGATCGGCGGGTCGAGGCTGATGGACGTGAGGGAGTTGATCGTCATGCCGTACTGCTCGCCGTCGTGCTCCGTGGTCACCACGGCCACACCGGTGAGGAAACGGCCCATGGTTCGGCGCATGGCCAGTCCGTCGGGCTCGGCGAAGACTGCGGGAGTGCCCATGTCAGTTCTTTCCACCCTGGTAGTACCGGACTTCGAACATCTTGGCCCCGCCCTCCGAGACCCACGGGCCGTGCTCCATTCCCGGCGGACGGGTGGCCCAGTCACCGGCGCGGAAGGTCCTGCCTAGCCGCTGGTCCACGAACGAACCTTCGAAGATGAAGACCTCTTCCCAGAAGTCGTGGGTCAGGGCGCCGTTGGGAGAGGTGTCCGTGCCCGGCTCGAACTTCAGAATGCGGGTTACGGAGTCATTGGAGTCGTCGCGGGCCAGGATGGCCTCGGAGAGACCATCAATAGGGGGTACGCACGGCGTGAACTCCACTGATGAGGTGGGCGTGAATTCAAACTCCGGCTTTGCCATGGCTAGTTCTCCTCCTTGCGGCCGTCCACGCCGTAGCTGGCCAGGAATTCGTCGAGTTCGGCGACCTGCGCTTCGTAGCCGTAGTTCCTGTAGGTGTAGACGCCCCTGACAACGAACGGTGCACCGGCATAGAAGAGCTCGTACTGCTGGTGGCGTCCTGCGAATTCGGAGCCGATGATGTCCCAGGCCAGGCGGAAGAGCTTGATGCGGTCTTCGCTCGGAACGCCTGGGGACGCGATGTAACGCTCGACGTCGGGTGCCGTCACCGGACTCTTCATGTCCACCACACTGGACGGCAGCTGCAGGACTCCGCCACCCACCAAGTCACGCAGGATCGCAATGACGCGTGGGTAGGTTTCGGACTGCAGGCCCATGACGCCGTAGAGGGCGCGCTTGCCCGGAACGAGCATTCCGGACGAGTCGGCCTCGGCCGTGTACTCGGCGGCGATCAGCGCGGATTCGACCGAGGAAACCAAGGCTGCAAGCTCGCCTAGCTTCTCCTGGACGCCCGGGATCTTGTCGGTGCCGTTGACCTGGGTGACCTTGCGTGCCACCGCAGCGATGAACTGCAGCTTGGTGGTGAAGCGGGTCTGGGCCTGCCAGTTTCCCAAGGCGTGGGCGCCGGTTTCGAAGAACTGTCGGCGCAGGGTCTCCACATTGCGGTCAACGAAGACGCGGTCCCAGGGAACCAGGACGTCTTCGAAGATGACCAGGGCGTCGGGCTCGTCGTAGTGGCTGGTCAGCGGGTAGTCGAACTCGCTCGTGGCCGCCGGGCTGAACGGGCGGCGGCAAAGGAACTTGAGGCCTTCCGTGGCGGTCGGCAGAGCGAAGCTGATGGCAAAGTCGACGTCGTCCGGCCCCAAGGGCTTGATGCAGGTGACGAATACTTCGTCGGCGATGGCGCCGCCGGTGGCGAGCATCTGGGAGCCGCGGACAATCAGTCCTTCCTCGGTTTCCCGGACCACGCCGACCTGCAGGAAGTCGCCTTCCCATCCGGACGCCGTCGTCGCGCGGGACACCTGCGGCGGGATGATCGCGTAGGAGACGTAGAGGTTCTCGCGCAGGATTCGCTCGTAGTAGCGGCGGATGTTGCCGGCGAAGTCCCGTTCGGAGTTCTCGAAGACCTCCGGGTGGGCGCCGAAGGCCGCGAAGAAGGTGCCTACGTGATCGGGGCTGCGGCCCACCCAGCCATGGGTGTGTTTGGCCCAGCGCTCAACCGCCTGGCGGCGCAGCTTCAGCTCTTCCGCGGTGCGCGGGATGCTGAACACCCGGTTGGCCGTGCTGTTGATTTCTTCGCTGTGGTACTGCATTCCGTTGGCCGGATCGGCTGCGATGTCGAACAGTTCGGCGATGGTGCGTATGACGTTGCGGAAAGCCGGGTGTTCGGCAACGTTCTCTACGGCTTCTCCGTCAATCAGGACGGTACGCCCATCATTGAGCGTCTTGATGTACTCTTCTCCGGTCCTCATGACTGGTGTCCTTTCGTGATCACGTACGTGTGGTCAATGGTGTTTCCGTTGGGGAAGGCCAGTTCGATCCGCCATTCCCGGCCGTAAATAAACTCGCCGCCGATGACGGGCAGGGTGCCCCCAAGGCAGACAAAGTCCCGTTCGCCGATGCCGTTCCGCTCCAGGAGGAGTCCGACGACGTTGGCGGGGGTAAGCAGGTTGTCCAGGGTGCCGTCCTGGTACAGGCGGCCGTCCACCCAGCTGCGGGCCCGGCACTGGTCGAGCGAAAGACCGTCGAGCTCCGGCACCTCCACAACGGTGCCGGCCACGGGCTTGGGGCAGGCCCGCTTGGAGTCGCCGATGTCGATCGTCTCGACGTGGCGGTCCGTATGATCCGAGGCGATGCCCAGGTAGTAGCGTCCGCCGTGGCGGATATACAACGGCTCGATCTCGCCGGAAGTCCTTTCTCCCGCGACGGCGAGTTCCGCGGCGGAACTGACGGTCACGCTCTCCACCGGATAGAACATCGGCACCGAGGGCGGCGGGGCGACGCCGATGGCGGCAAGTTCATCGATGTGGTGCTGGACGGCGGCAGCGTCACGGCCGGTATAGCCGGCGACGACGGCGTAGAAGTCGGTGAGTTCGATCGCCTCGCCGGTACCCGCGACGTCGAACGTCAACGTTTGTGTGCTGGTCCTCATGGGTGATCTTTCCTGATCAGCGGGCAAGGCCCGAGTAGTCGGCGAGCCGGTCGGCGATGACCGGGAACTCGCTGCGGGTGGTCTGGACAAGGCTGGGGTCGATGCTGGCACGCAGCACCTCTTCGCTGGCGCCGGCTTCGGCTACGAGCCGGCCGGCCGGATCCACAATGCGGCTGGCGCCGCCAAGCTCAACGCCGTCCTGGATCCCTGCGGCATTGCAGGCGAGGACGAAGACCTGGTGCTCGACGGCGCGTGCTGACGTCAGGAGCTTCCAGTGCTCCCGGCGCGCGGCCGGCCAAGCGGCGGGAACGACGACGATTTCCGCGCCGCGGACGCTCAGTTCGGACCAGAGGCCCGGAAAGCGAAGGTCGTAGCATGTGGTGCCCGCCATCCGCCCGAAGGGGGTGTCAGCGACCGGAAGCGAAACTCCCGGAGTGAGCAGATCGGCTTCGAGGGACTTGTAGCCGAAGACGTGGAGTTTGGAATATCGGTGGGCGACCTTGCCCTGCGGGTCGACCAGCACCGAGGTGTTGCGCAACATCGGAGAGCCGCCGGGGGCACCGCCCTCGACCCTCTCCACGATGCTTCCGACGTGCACGTAGGTCCCGAGCTCTTTCGCCACGGCAGAGCACATGGCGACGGTGGACCCGTCCACCGTCTCTGAAAGTTCCGGGTACTGCTCGAAGTGGAAGTAGCCCGCACTCCAGAGCTCCGGGAGCACGATGAGATCAGCTCCGCGCTGTTCGCGCAGGATTGCCTCTGCGCGCTCGATGCGCTGGCTCTGGGTCTCGTTGTCCGGGCTGGACAATTGGACGAGTGCAATGTCCATGTGTGCTCCTTATGTGTTGCGGGTGAAGCTGCGGCCAGTCGGGCCTAGCTTCGGTTTGCGTGGTTGGGTATGGCTTTGAGGACGGCGAGTGTGGAGTCGAGGTGGCTCCGTACGGCGGCCGAGGCAATCTGCGAGTCCTGGCCCCGGATCGCTTCCACGATGGCCCGGTGCTCTGCCACCACATGGTCGCTCCGGCCCTCGCTGTCCTGGATGGCCTTGACGCCCATGCGCTGCTGCTTGAACCGCTGCGAGTCGTAGAGTTCCTCCAGGGCCGGGTTGCCAGCTGCGTGCACGATGTATTTGTGGAAGCTGATGTCGCATTCGATGAATGCCACTGGGTCGGCCAGGCTCTCTTCCTGGGCTTGCAGGAGTCGGTCCAATTCCGGCCCCAGACGGCCAAGGGATGTGACTTTGCGGACCGCCCAGTCCTCAATGACCTGGCGGACTTCCATCATGCTTTCGATGTCCTGAGCGGTCAGCGCCGGGACATACGCGCCCTTGTGCGGGACTCGTCGAAGGAGTCCGGCGGCTTCGAGCCGCAGGAGGGCTTCACGGACCGGGGTACGGGAAACGCCGGCGGCCTCCGCAATTGCGTTCTCGCTGAGGAAGGCTTCCTGGTCCCAAGGAAGTGACGAGATTTCCCTGCGCAGCCAAAGATAGGCTGCCTCCGGAGCTGTTGGTGCGGGTTTCTGGAAAATGCTCATTGGTCCTCGATTCTGGTGCCTTCATACGGTCATGTGTGCTGTTCATGGCGGCGGTCAGGCCGCCACGAACTTTGACTACATCATGACTGTGCCACTTTGTGGTCAAGCTTCGCGTCAAGGTCGCTGAGCTTGATGTTCTTGGTTTCCTTGGCGAAGGCAACCGAGATGATCGAGATCAGGCCCATGCCCGCGAGGTAGAGGGCAATTGCCTGGCCTGTGCCGAAGGTCTTGTAGAGGGCCAGTGCGATGATCGGCGAGAGCGAGCCGGCGATGAGCGAGGCAAGGTTGTACGCCACGGAGGTTCCGCTGTACCGGACCTTGGTGGGGAACATCTCGGAAAAGAACGCGCCGATGACTGAGCTGTAGGCCGCGAAGATCAACAAGCCACCGACCGCCGCGAGAATGATCGCCGCCGGTTCGCGGGTGTCGAGCAGTGCGAAGAATGCGAACGCCCACACCACGGTCGCTACAGAGGCTCCGATCATCATGGGCTTGCGGCCGATGCGGTCGGCGTAGATCGCCAACAGCGGGACTGCCACGACGGCGACTCCCTGGCCGATCATGACGGCGGTCAGGCCGGTCTGCCGGTCGATCTTGAGGATGTCAGTGACATACGTGATGAGGAACAGCGAGTAAATGTAAAAGCCCGCATTTTCGCCCATGCGGCTGCCGGTGGCGATGAGGATCTCGCGCCAGTTTCCGCGGAAGAGTTCCGCCAGCGGCAGCTTGGCCTGCTTGGCGTGATCAGCCTCGGTCCTGGCCTGGGAGGCCTGGAAGAGCGGAGTTTCCTGGACATAGAGGCGCAGCACCAGTCCGATGATCACGAGCAGGGCGGAAAGGCCGAAAGCGATCCGCCAGCCCCAGGCCAGGAAATCCGCTTGCGGCATGACTGCCGACAGCAGGGCAAGGACGCCGGCCGCCATGAGGTTGCCCAGCGGAGGACCGACATTCGGCCAGGAAGCCCAGAAGGCCCTCTTGGTGCTGTCGTCGCTGTATTCGGATACCAGTAGCACGGCTCCACCCCATTCACCGCCGAGCGCGAAGCCCTGGACCAGGCGCAGGATGAGCAGGATCAGCGGGGCGGCGATGCCGATGGAGGCGTAGGACGGGATGAACGCGATGAGGGCCGTTGCGATACCCATCAGCAGCAGGCTTGCGACAAGGGTGGATTTGCGGCCGTGCTTGTCGCCCAGGTGGCCAAGGACAATGGCGCCGAGGGGGCGGGCGACGAAGCCCGCCGCGAAGGTGCCAAGGGCCAGCATGGTGCCGACGAAGGGATCGGCGCTGGGGAAGAACAGCTTGTTGAAGACGAGGGCCGCGGCTGTGCCGTAGAGGAAGAAGTCGTACCATTCGACGGCGGTGCCGGCGAGGCTGGATGCGGCAACCGCAGGAAGGGAGGTGTGCTTGCGCACCGCTCGCTCCTGTTCGTACACATTGCTCATGGGGGGATCCTTGGGTTTCTGGTCGATGTGTTTCGTGCGCACCGTTGCGCAAGAGATGCATATCGCCGGACGTCTCGGCCGGCCCTCGTGATGCGACTCACTTGATGCCGTTCCAACACTGTAGACCAGTTGTATACAAGCTGTCTACAGTCTGAATACTTTTTATGATTTCTTTCACTTCGACGGCGCCGGCGTCACCCGCGTGCTGATCGCCTCGAACATCGCGGCCGCTGCAGGGCCTGCGACGGAGTCAACGGGCAGCGCTGTCGAGGAGAATTTGACCCCCACCACGCCGGACTTTCGGTTGATATAGACCATCTGTCCGTGGATGCCGAGGCAATATGCGGTGTTCCGGTCCTCCGAAAGGAACCAGAACTGGCTACGGTACCTTCCGCCGGGCATCACTTCCGCATGACTGCTGGCCGCAAACGCCTCTGTGGAATCGGGGCCGCCGCCGAAGATGTCATCAACCCACTCGGTCTCCAAGACTCGCTCGCCGTCCAGTGAAACGCCGCCGTCGCGGATCATCGCTCCGAAGCGGGCCAAGTCGCCGAGCGTGGCGCAGATTCCGCCGTCGAACATGCCGGTGCCGGCCGCGTCGAGACAGATATAGGCGTCGTGACGGGCGCCCATCCGTGACCAGAGGACCTCGGAGGCGAGTTCCGCGAACTGTTTCCCGCTCGCGGCTTCGCAAAGCCAGCCCAGCACATCGGTCTCGCAGCTGCGGTATTCGAAATGACCTCCGTGTTCACGGGCCTGTTCCAAGGTCAGCAGGAACTCCTTGAGCGTGCCTGGTCCGCCGTTGCGGGGCGCCCAACCCACTGCCTCGTCCAGTTTCCGCACCTCGGACCCGGCGTCGAGGTATTCCTCGGAGAACGTGATGCCGCTGCGCATGTCCAGCAAGTCCCGCACCGTGGCGCCCTTGTACCCGCTGCCGCGCAACTCCGGAATATAGTGCTCTATCGGCGTTGCGGTATCGATCTTCCCCTGGGCCACCAAGGTGCCCACCACTGCGGACACAATGGACTTGCTGACGGACATGAGCAGGTGCTTGGTCCCGGGGCCCATCCCACCGAAATACTCCTCGATGAGCAGCTCGTTGCCGCGCAGGACCATCCATGCATCGGTCCTGGTGGAAGCCAGAATCTCGGCAACAGTGCTGTCCGAGCCATCGGGCAGGCGCACCGCCACTCCCCGGAGGTCGAAGGGATCTTCAAGCAATGTGCCGGGCTCCGTGTTGACAGGGCCGGGGATTGCGGCAGGAATTCCGGCGGTGGGAAATAGATCATCCATGTGGAGGAAGGACCAGGACAGGTTCTCTGGCTCCTGCCAGTTGCCAACAGTGATATTGCTTTGGCCGGTTGTAGTGTGCGACATGCTGCTCCTCCATCGGATCCGGTCCGGGGCCGGGCTTGGCCTGGGCCGCAGCAACTTCGGCGCGACCGGGCATACTTCTCATAAGTGAATGGCATTCACTTATGAGAAGTATGCCTCACGCCTCGATGGGCCGAAAGCCCTGAGGAGAGCGGATTCACTTCATTGATCGGGGAGGAGCCATCCGTCGGCGATCAGCAGTTCCCGGAGCGCGGGCCGGCTGAGTGGTTCCGGCCTGTCGTGGGCTTTGCGGCGGACCGACACCAGGAGCTTCTTCACCCCGTCGGCGCTGATGCCCAAGCTGGCGCCGACGTCGGCCATTGTCCCGCCCGAGCCGCCCAGATAAAGCGAGACGGCCTCGTGTTCGCGCGGAGTGAGGCGGATCCGCGGCCCCGGGGCATCAAAGACGCCGGCGAGCTCTGGCAAGATGAACTGTTCGCCGCGCGCGGCGGCGAGAACGGCGGACGTGAGCACTTCAGCCCCTGCCGTCTTGGGTACGTACGCCAGGGCACCGGCGTCGAACGCTTGGCGGATCACCAGTGGCGCTGTCAGGGAACTGCAGACCACCACTTGCGATCCCGTGGAGATAATGGCCTGGATCTTGGACCGCAGCGGGATCCGGTCGCCAAGGATGATGTCCAGCAGGACCACGTCTGACAAGTGGCCGAGTGATGCCGCGAGCTCAGCCCAGGAACCGTACCGTCCCACCACCTTCACGGTTGCGGCTTTGGCCTCAAGCCAGGAAGCCAGGCCTTCGCGGAGCACTGCGTGGTCTTCGAGGATATCCACGTGGATCTTTGGCTCTGCCGTCTCGAACCGTCGTCGGAACAACCCCATGTGTTCCCCCTGTGGCCGACGACGTTAATCGTCAACCACTCTGCTTCCCCAACTTCAAGATCCCGCACTGCAGAGGAGCAAGAAACCCTCAAGATTCGCCACGCCCGGGAACACTGAGACCCCCGAAGATCCTTGCGCCCCCGGACCCCGCACCGTAGGTTTGAGGAAGCGGACGTATGCGTCCGGGGGCATCGGGTTTGAAGCCGATGGTCAGTCAGATTCAGAGAAGGAACATGGCCGTGGCAACAGGTATTGTCAAGTGGTTCAACGCCGAAAAGGGTTTCGGCTTCATTGCCCCCGACGACGGTTCGGCGGACGTCTTTGCCCACTACTCGGCGATCGCCTCGAGTGGGTACCGATCACTGGACGAGAATCAGCGGGTCCAGTTCGACGTCGTGCAGGGCCCGAAAGGCCCCCAGGCGGAGAACATCCAACCTCTTTAAGAGGGCACCACTTACGAATCAGGGCAGTTCTGCAAGCAGCCGGCCCCAGTTG
Organism: Arthrobacter sp. MMS24-S77; assembly: GCF_054888235.1. Taxonomy (NCBI): domain Bacteria; kingdom Bacillati; phylum Actinomycetota; class Actinomycetes; order Micrococcales; family Micrococcaceae; genus Arthrobacter; species Arthrobacter sp. MMS24-S77. The sequence continues at coordinate 4,563,164 of NZ_JBTZRN010000001.1, read as the reverse complement.
GGTGCCAAGAGAGGCGCTCCGGCAAGCTTGAGGCAGTGCCACAACGTCACCGCCACGGAATCCAGCACCGGCACGCCGGTGGTTTCCTCTACCACCGCGGTGATGTTGGCTCCGTAAAGGTTTGTGCACAAGTAAATGAGTGCGTCCGGGTTCGAGGCAGCAAGTTCCAAGGACCCGGGCAGCATTTCCGCGTCCGTGACCCGCGCGAAGGATTCGTTGTTGCTGAGGTCCAAATGGCGGTGGTCCACCGTCTTGATTCCTTCGCGCGCGTAGGACTCGATGACTGCTTGATTGACGTCGCCGGTGTAGGGCGTGAACATGCCGATCCGCTCCGTGCCGAACGTTTTGAAGGCTTCCAGGTAGGCCAGCGTTGACGTCGTGGCCGGGATTCCCGTGGCTTCAGTGATTTCCCGGACGAGGGCCTCGTCATGCGCGGCGCCGAGCCAGGAACCTGAAGTTCCATTCCACGCGATCACGTCCACATCCGCCGTCGCAAGCAAGGCGGCTGCCTCCCGCATGACGGCCGAATCGAACTGTTTGTCCGAGGAATCATCCCGTGCGATCCGGGTGACCGGAATCCGCGTGAAATGGATCGTGACGTCCTGCCGGTCACCGAGGATGCGGTAGCTCTGCGGCTCCAGGCAGGTGTTGGACGACGGCACGATCATGCCGATGCGGGTGGGACGGTGTTCCGAGGGCATGGTTCTCCTATGCAGACACGGCGGTGGGAACGGACAGGGATTTTTGAACAGACAGGGCGCCGCGGTGGGCGGTGAAGCCGTTGCGGGGCACGAAACGGCCCACGGGGCCGGGATCGTGGAAACCGCCGTCGTCGATCACCACGCGTCCGGCGGAGACGACGACGGCGGGCCAGCCGCTCAGGGTCCTCCCTTCGAAAGGTGAGAAGTCAGTCCCCATGTGGAGCGCGCCGCCGTCGACCTCGCGTTCTTCGGCAGGATCAAAGATGACCAGATCGGCGTCGAACCCTACCGCGATAGTGCCCTTGCCGGGCACGGCGTTGATCCGCGCGGGGCCCGCCGAGAAGACCTCGACGAAGTCTTCCACGGTGCTGCTGGACGCCATCGCCGTGAACGTGACCGGCATACGCGTTTCGACGCCGGGCAATCCGTGCGGCATGAAGCGGACGTCGTCCGTCCGCTCGCGCTTTTGCGAGAGGTCGTAGCAGGAGTGGTCCGAGGACACAGTGTGGATGGCTCCGGCCGCGAGGCGCTCCTTCAGCGCAGCCACGGTTTCAGCGCTGCGCATGGGCGGGCAGCAGGCGTACCACTCGGGGAAATCGCCGCCGTAGACGGTGTCATCAAGCGTCACGTAATGCGGGCACGTCTCGGAGTACGCCTCCTGGCCACGGCCGCGGGCCTCGCTCACAAGATCCACCGCGCCGGGGGTCGACTGGTGCACAAAGTAGACGGGCGCTCCAGTGTACTCAGCCATGGCCAGGGTCTCTTTGACCGAGATTTCCTCGGCGAGCTCGGGCCGCGTGGAATGCAGGTGCCCGATGCCGATCCGGCCATCCGAGGCGTGCTGTTCGGTGCAGTCGGCAATGATGGGATCGTGCTCGGCATGGATGTACGTGAGTCCGTCCAGGCGCACCATTTCGCGCATGACCTTCAGGATGGTGTCGCCGTCAGCCATGGTGGAGCCACGGTTGGTGGTGTACATCTTCACCGAACGGACGCCCTCGGCGGCGAGCTGCTCCAGCTGCCACGGCACAGTCTCGTCCCAGCTGACCACGGAGCCGTGCAGCGCGACATCGCAGCGGGACTCGGCGGCCGAGCGCTTCTTGTTCAGCACAGCATCCAGTGGGGATTCCTGCGCATCACGGGGAATGCCGAAGTCGATGATGGTGGTGGTGCCGCCCCACAGGGCCGCGGTGGAGGTGGTGCGGTAGTCGTCCAAGGTGCGGAAACGGCCGGTCACTTGGGCAACATGGCAATGGCCGTCCACGCCGCCCGGGATCACGAGCTTGCCGGACGCGTCGACAGTGCGTGAAGCTGCGGGGACCGGCTCTGTGGCGTCGATCAGATGGGTGATGCGGCCGCCGTCGACCACTACGTGGGCGGTTTGCCGGCCAAAGCTGTTGACCACGGTGCCGTGGGCGATGACGAGATCGGGAATGGTCACGGTTGTCCCTACTTTCCGGCTGGAACGGCCGCTGCGACAGCATTGGCAGTAACTGAGGCGCTGGCGGAGGATTGGATGGCGGTCAGGGCGGCGTCGAGGTTTTCAGACAACCCCCGGCGGTGCTTGACGGGCGGCGGCGCAAAAGCGCCTTGGCGGTGGAAGCCGGACTGCAGCGCCACGACCGCTTCGGTCATGCGGATGCCGGCGGAGATCCCGTCCACCACGGGCACGGGGATCTGTCCTTCAAGCTCGCGCGCGAGTCCCGCAAGCGGGGCACCTGCCAAGATGACGACGTCGGCGCCGTCCTCCGCGACGGCCTGCCGGCTCAGTGCCAGGAGGGTTTCTTTGAAGTCCTGTTGCACAGTGCCGATGCCGTTGAGGCTTTGGTTGATGGATCGGATCGAGGCGAGACGGCTGCCGAGTCCGAAATGCTCCACGCAGTCCCGGTACCAAGCCGTGATGCGGTCGGAGATGGCGATGATGGAGAAGCGTTGGCCCTGCAGGGCCGCGGCGCAGAGGGCGGCCTCCGTGATCCCGATGACCGGCACGTCGGTGAGTTCCTTGAGCGCTGGCATTCCAGGGTCGCCGAAGGCAGCCACCACGACGCCGTCTATGTGGTCCGCGGCCGGATCGCCGCCACAGTGCTCGGCGATGATTTCGGCAACGGCGCCCGCCGCAATGAGGGCTTCAAATCGGGTCTCGATATATTCGACGCCATGTCCGGCGGTCCTGACGATCAGCTCGGTGTCAGTCCCCGCCGAGCGGCGGGCTTCGGCGTCGATCAGCGCAGTGACATCCTCGCTGATGTTGGGATTGATGACTAGCAATTTCATGGTCGTTTGCCTTGCAATTTGAGTTCGGTGGCGGGAGCATCCTGAGGGAACTGCTCGCGGTACTTTCCAATGTGCGACGCCGATTGGGCCGCGGCGAGCTCGGGATCGCCGCTGGCGATGGCGGCGTAGAGATCACGGTGTTCCTGGATCAATTCCGGAAGGTCGTCCACGTGGCGGAAGAGCCAGTGCATGCGGCCTTGGAGCGGTTCCAACGCGGTGCGGAGAAAATCATTGTTGGCGATGGCCGTGATGGCATCGTGGAATTCGCTGTTGGCGCGGTGGGCCTCGAGGATTGAGCCTTTGCCGAGGAAGCGATCGGCCTCGTCAAGGAGCCCTGCCAGGCGCTTGAGGTCCGTGTCCGTGGCCCGGGCCGCGGCCAGGCGGCAAGCGAGTACTTCGAGAGACTGCCGGACATCGAACAGATCCTCGACGTCTTTCGGGCTCAGCCCTGCCACTTCCGAACCGCGGGAGGCCCGGTCCTGGATGAGGCCTTCCTGCCGCAGCATGCGGAGGGCTTCCCGGATGGGCAGGCGCGACACGTTGAATTCGGCGGCAAGGTCGCGCTCCACCAGCCGGGTGCCGGGCGCATAGTGGCCTTCGAAGATTCGCGAACGGATGGTGTCCCGGACGGATTCCCGAAGGGGACGGTCCGTGGTGGGGGTTTCAGCCGCAATCAGCATCTTTGCTCCATTCGTGTTCTCTTGGGTCGTTGCGCCCGGCAGTCCCGGAGGCGGTTCGGCCGTGCGGCGGTTCAGGACCGCACGGCCGGCCCGGTCAGGCGAGTTAGACCGGAAGCCGCTTGTTGTAATTCAGGGTCAGGACGGAGACGCCCATGATCACGGCGGATCCTACAAAGTACAGCAGCGCCCAGGTGTAGGAGCCGGTAGCCCCGACAATCAGGCCTACCACAATCGGGGTGACGAACCCTGCGATGTTGCCGCTGAAGTTCATGGCACCGCCCAGAACGCCAGCGTTGGTGCGGCCGCCGAGGATGGCCGGGATGGACCAGAAGAGGCCTACCCAGCGGAGGAAGAACAGGACCACCGAGAGGAGTACGACGGCGGTGATCGGGTCTGCGACGACCGTCACGCCAACCAGGCCGCCGACCACCACGACGCTGGAGATGCCCAGTAGGGTGCGCATGACCAGGTTGGCCGAGGCGCCGGCTGCGCGCCACTTGTCAGCGATAGTGCCGCCGAGGATCTCACCGACGAAGCCTGCACCGAAGATCACGAACGTGGACCAGCCGATGGTGTTCAGGTTGAAGTGCTTGGCCTGGGCGAGGTAGAGCGGGCCCCACGTCAGCAGGCCGTAGAACACGCCGTTGAATCCCAGCCAGCCAAAGCACATGGCCCAGAAGGAACGGAACTTCAGGTAGGGGAGGAGTGCGCGCTTGCCCTTGACGCCGTCCTTCGTGGCCTCGGCGTCCTCTTCGGCGTGGGACGCCTCGATGTAGTCGGCCTCGGCGTCGTTGACGGCTTTGTGGTTGCGGGGGTTGTCGCGGACGTACCACCAGACTGCAAGGCCCATGAGGACGGTGGCGGCGCCGGCGATGATGAACGAGTAGCGCCAGCTGCCGGTGGAGGCGATGAGCCAAGTGATGAGGATGCCGCCCAGGCCTGCGCCGAGCGGGGCGCCTGCGTCAAGGATCGTGGCACCGCGGCCGCGTTCCTTCTTGTGCATCCAGATGGCGTTGAGCTTGCCGCCGGCCGGCATGACTCCTGCTTCAGCGACGCCGATACCCAGGCGGGCGATGAACATGCTCAGGAAGCCGCCGGCCAGGCCGGATGCTGCCGTAGCAGCTCCCCAGCCGACGCACGAGGCCGTGACGACCTTGCGGGGCCCGAACTTGTCGATCAACAAGCCGACCGGGATCTGCATGAGGGCGTAAGTCCAGAAAAATGCCGAGAGAAGGAGCCCGACGAGCTCCGGTGCGAGGTTGAATTCCTTTTGGATAATGGGCAGGGCCACGGAGATGGAGCCGCGGTCGATGTAGTTGACGGCTACCAGGATCAGCAGCAGGACGAAGAGCCGCCAACGGACACTCGTGCGTCGCTGCACGCCGTCCTTGCCGGATTTTTCTTCTGTTTTTCCTTCGACTGCTTGCGCTGTTGCTTCAGTGTTTTGGAGAGACACAGTTTCTCCTTCAGGGGGAGTTTGGGGAGCGGGGAAAGTCTTGAATTTTTGAGCTGGGCGGGTTGCCGCGGCAGCCGGACCCGCGCCGGCGGCAACTGTAGCGGCCGGTCCTCTTTCTGGGAGGAGGGACGCTGCCGGTTCATTGAGTCCGTTTTGGGATCCCGTTTTGGGATCCCAAAATCAAAGCTAGATGTGACCCCGCGCACTGTCAAGGGTTTTGGTATACAAACATAAGAAACGAAATGTGACCTGGTGCGAGGTGTGCCGGAATGTAGGCGCAGTCACTTGCGGTGGTGCGGAGATGGGATACCGAAGCGATGACGAGGCCCTGCAGGCTGTCGGTGGGATACCGGGCGCGCGTGGACCCGCCCGCCGACGCGCTGTCTGCCTGGCGACGCCCTATTTGGCTGGCGACGCGCTAAGAGCTATGCGACGAGGAGAAGGCTTGGTGACGCGCGAATACCCGTGTCGATATGGAATTTCCGCGTCACGAGGTCTTCGGGGCGTCGAGAGGCGAGCAGCTAGCTCGGGTTGAGGTCGGCGAGAGCCGTCAGTACGCGTTCAGGATGTTCCGCGATGCGGTTGAGGACGTACAACCACCACTCGCCACCGAAGATAACGTACTCGCGCGTCCGGTAGCCGTCCTTGTGGAGCTGGTCGAGAAGGTCGGTCCCCAGTCCGAGGAGCATCTCGAATTCGATCGCGTCGGTCTTCAGCGCCTCGCCGTGCCTGGCGATGAGCGTGTTGACGAGCGCATCGTCGTGCGTCGCCAGGGAAAGCGGGTGGCCGGAGAGGATGAGTTGGCTCGCCAGATCGAGGTATGCGGAAGTCAGTTCGGCGCTGTTGCGAGGGTAGGCGACGGACTCGGGTTCTAGGAACGCCCCTTTGACCAGGCGAACGGTACCCGGGTGGCGAAGGACCCGCTCGAGGTCTCCCGGGGTGCGGTGCAGGCGGGCTTGGAGTGTGATGCCGACGCGGGGGATCTCGGCCGCGAGCTCGTCGTACAGGTCGAGGACCAGGTCGGTGCGATCCGAACCTTCGGCCGAGATCATCAGTTTCGTTCCGGACGGTTCAGTAACTGCGGCGAGCTGGCGTACATGGTCCATGGCCAGATCGCGGTCCACGAGTGCGCCAAAGTGGGAGAGGTCAAAAGAGATGGTGCTTGGGAGGCCGGACTTCCCGAGGGCGGCCCCCAAATCGAGGAACACCCCGGCTTCCGAGCTTGCGAGGCCAGCGTCGCGCACGCTCTCGCCGGCGTATTCGATGCTGGCGGCGTGCCCGCGGGCCACCGCCGCTGTGGCCACCTCGATGGCGTCGGCGGTAGTATCCCCGGCCGAGTATCGCCTTGCCACGCGCGTAGCCATCGTCGCTAGGCCAGGCGAGGACATGACACGTTGCTTCAGGTCTTCATCCAATGCCCACGCCCGGAGGGTATCGGCAGCACGCTCGAGATCAATCTTGGTAGTCACTCGACAAACTGTACATGCGGAGATTTCCGGCGTAGCTGGTCTGCGGGCATCGACGCCCAGTTACTCGGGCGAACACCATATTGCGATGCGTACACCTTCGGGATCTTCCGTGATGCGGAGACCCAGGTTCCGGCCCATCAAAGCTTCATGCCCATCTTCCGCTGCCAGCTGGTCCGCGAGTTTGCCGATGGCAACGGCCATCGCCCGGCCCCAGTGGTGGTGATCCCGGCTCGTCGCCACCGCCTCGGCACTGGGTAGGCCAGGACTAGGCGCCCCATGTGTCTCAGCGGCATCCAGGTGCGTCGTGTCCATGGCGTTCATCCCGCCACCACCTTCCAGTTAGGGTCCGGGCCTAGGCCCGGTCTTTGGATTCGGCGCTCCGGGTGTGTGCCAGGATTTCCGCCAGCTCGGCCAAGCGATGGGCGCGTGCTGATTCCGCCGGCGTGAACGGTTCACCCGGCCGGGAAAACAGGAGCGGTCCGTGCCACGCGGTAGGAATCTTGAGGAGCGTCGTGGAAGGCCCGACGGCGGAGCCCGCCTCGGCTGCCGGGCCTTCGGGTTCCGGAGTGACGATTTTCGCCGAGAGAAGTTCCGCGACCGCAAGGGACAATTCGTTCGGGTTGTCCGCGATACGGGCAGCCAGGCTCAAGGCTTTGGTCTGGCCGTCCGCCATAGCGAGTGCGGTGGTGGGCCACACGTGCGAATCCCGGCCGCCGCCGTCGTCGAGGGCTGTCAGCAGATCCTGCTCGCTGAGGTGGCCCGGGGCGGATAGTACGAATTCGTCCATGACGGCGCCATCCACCGGATGGAGATGGATGCTGAGGATGTTGATGTCTGTCCGGGCCAGTGATTGGGTGATCCGTTGGAGGGAGCCTGGTTGGTCTCGGAGCACGGTCCTCGCCCGCCAAAGCGCCGGGGCCGAATGGAGCTTCCGGCGGAGGCGTAGGGCCGGGGCATGGATCCAGCGCCGCAGGACTTTGGCCGCGGAGGGCTCGGCCACCCAAATCACCAGCACTGTGGCGGTTACGGTCAGGAGGAGCACCTTGGCCAGATAGGGCAGATGAGTTTCAACCACGATGGCGTGCACAAGAAGTTCGATCGGCAGCATCACGGCGATTTGGGCCACTGTCACCCGGGCCTTCGGAGCCTCGGGCATCTGGCCGCAGACCTCGCAGGAGAGCTCTGCGGTAGCGGGAGTCCTCGTGTTGGGCTTCATGGCACCAATCGTGCCCGAACCCTGTTTCAGGCGGATTGCGCCTGCGTCACGATCTTATATAACGCTAGTGCGGGCCAGTCCAGCGATAGGCGGAAGTACTGAACCGGCCCGCGAAGGACTTAGCGGGAGATTTCCTTGTTGGATGCGGCGAGATCGGTCAGGAGATCACGGATTTCAACCAGCAGGGCCGTGTCTGCCGGCAGCGGCTCGTCCTCAGGCTCTTCGATCGACGCCCGGCGCTTGGTCAGCTCGTTGATCTTGTTCATGGGCGCAACGAAGATGAAATACACCACTGCGGCCGTAATCAGGAAGGTCACGAACGCGGTGATGACCGCGCCGAAGTTGACGAAGGTCTTCGCGTTGTCCGGCCAGATTGAGAAGCCCAGTCCCTCGGCGTTGACTCCGCCGGCGGCGGCGATGAGCGGGTTGATGATGTTGGTTGTGAACGCTGTGACCAAGGCCGTGAACGCGGTGCCGATGACTACGGCGATGGACAGTTCGATGATGTTGCCTCGAAGAACGAAGTCCTTGAAACCTTTGAGCATGGAAAATCCTCCGGTGAGTCGGTGCTTGTGAATCGGTACTTGTGAATCGGTACTTGGGATGTGGCCGAATGGGGCCGGCCCGGCAATGAACAACCGGAATGACACTATCAATCGAACGTCGCCCGGAGTGTGACGCCGGGTCTGCGCTCACCATTCAACGGTACTCAATCGGGCTGCCAGGGCCGCCCGGCGTAAGCTCGTAACGGATGCCAGTGCCGCCGTCGAGCAGTATTAGGTGAGCAGTACAACTCTCAAAAGAAGCGAACAGAGGCAGGCAATCCGTTGAACGCCCTGGCAGAGATGTTCAGGATCGGTCCCGGCAACAAGGACCACCACCCCGCTGTGCGCTGCGCGGTGGGCGTCTTTCTGCCACTGATCACCCTCGTGTTGATAGGGCGGCTCGACCTTGTGGTCTTCGCCAGCTTTGCCGCGTTCACGAATATCTATGGCCGCAACGAGCCGCACAGCCACCGTTTTCGGAGCCAGCTCCGAGCCGGTTCGCTGCTGCTGGCCATCATCCTGCTCGCCACCCTGACGGCCAGGGTTGGACAGGGCTCGGACGCGTACGTGTGGATCCTCACGCTCGGCACCACGTTGGTTGCTGCGCTTTGCTCTGTAGTGACTGCGCTTTGGCGGCTCCGCCCGGCAGGCTCCCTGTTCCATATTTTCGCTTTCGCTGCGATCGCCTCCGTGCCGCAACAGCCGACGCTCTGGGAGGGGATGCTGGCGGCTGTGGTGACTGCGGCGTTGGCCCTGCTGATCGGAATGTCGGCGCGGCTTGTCCCCAGCCACCGGACGCCTTGGAAGCGACCACCGGCGGAACGGCTGTTGCCGCAGGAAATCCGGGCCGCGTGGTTGGAAGGCTTGGGCTACTTCGTCGCTGCCGGGTTGGCCGGGACCCTCGCTACCTTGGCCGGGCAATCGCTCGGGTTCGGACACGGCTATTGGGCGATGGTCGCAGCGGTGGTTCCCTTGGTGGGGCGCAGTACCCGGCACCGGGTGCAGCGGGGCATCCAGAGAATCATTGGTACTGTCCTGGGTTTGCTGGTGCTGGCTGGAATCCTGTGGCTAGGTCCGGCGCCGTGGCAAATGGTGTTGGTGATTGCCGTGTGCCAGTTCGGGGCCGAGCTCTTCATTGCCCGCCAGTATCTTGTGGCACAGATCTTCGTCACGCCGCTCGCGCTGATTTCCACTCTTCTGGTGGCCAACGTCCCGCCTGGGCTCTTGCTGCGGGACCGCATCGTGGAGACCGTGATCGGGGCCGTCGTCGGCGTCGCGGTGGTATTGGCGCCGACAGCGTGGTCCCGGCTCGGGACCGAGCGCGCCCGGAGCTAAGCGAACGACGGCGCTCGTTGTGGTTCAACCCGACGATGTCACCGGGTGCCGATCGTCAGAATGACCAATTGGCATGCATCCGAATTCTGCAAAGCTGGCCCAATGCGCACACTTCTGAAGGGCGGGCGGGTCATTGACCCCGGCACCGGACACGACGACATCGGCGATCTCCTCATCGACAACGGCCGCATAGCCGCGGCAGGGGCCCAGCTGTCCCGCTCCGAATCCGAGAGGGCCACGGTCATCGACGTCAGCGGATGCATAGTCGGCCCGGGCTTCGTCGACCTCCACAGCCACGTTCATTCTGTCGCCGGGCAGCGCCTGCAGGCCATGGACGGAGTCACGACGGCGCTCGACCTCGAAGCCGGGCTGGCCCCGGTGTCTGCGGCGATGGCCAATGCCGCCCGCGAGGGCCGTCCCCTCAACTACGGCTTTTCGGCCTCCTGGGCGCAGGCGCGCGCTTTTGCCCACCTAGGCGAGGCTCCGGTCGCCGATGTGCACAACGCCCTCGGCTTACTCGCCAAACCGGAGTGGCAGCGCAGTTCGACCCCGCGTGAGTTGAACACCTGGCTCGCGCAGCTCGAGACGGAGATCGCAGACGGCGCTCTCGGAATCGGCATCCTGCTCGGCTATGCGCCGCGCACCGATCCGGCGGAATTCCTTGCGGTCGCGCGTCTCGCCGCCACAGCAAACGCTCCCACATTCACCCACGTGCGTGAACTGATCGAGGCCGACCCGACGACACCGATCGACGGGTCGGCGGAGATCATGATTGCCGCCGCCGAGACCGGCGCGGCCATGCACCACTGTCACGTCAACAGCACCTCCCGCCGCCACATCGACCGTGTGCTTGGCATGCTCGAACGCTCCCAGGCCGAGGGAAACCGCGTCACCGTGGAGACCTACCCCTATGGCGCGGGCAGCACCGCGGTGGGCGCATTCTTCCTCGCTCCGGAACGCCTCGGCGCTTGGGGCATCAAGCCGAGCGACATCACGATGGTCGCCACCGGCGAACGGGTCGCGGATGCCGCGCGCCTGAGCGAGATTCGCCACACCGACCCCGCCGCCGAATGCGTAGTCGCGTTCCTCAACGAAGAGGATCCGAGGGACCGGTCCCTGCTCCAGAGCGCCCTCGCTTTTCCCGATGCCATCGTCGCGAGCGATGCCATGCCCGTCAATTGGGCCGGCGAAGTTCGCGAATCGCTTCGATGGCCGCTACCTGCCGGCGGCGCCACGCACCCCCGCACGGCAGGAACGTTTGCCCGGTCGATTCGCATGATGGTGCGTGAGACCGGCGCCTGGAGCTGGCTCGAGGCGTTCCGGCGCTGTTCCTACTTGCCGGCGCGCGTTCTCGACGATGCAGCATCCGGCGCACGGGCCAAGGGCCACATCGGTATCGGTGCGGACGCCGACATCGTCGTGATCGAGCCGGAGCGCTTCTCCGACACCGCAAGTTACCTCGATTCCACCCGTCCCTCCGTCGGTGTGCGCCATCTCTTCGTCGGCGGTACAGCCGTCGTGCGGGGCGGTCTCATGCTGACGGACGCGTTCCCCGGCCGCGCACTCAAGGGAGACCCCCGATGACCAAAACCTTCTTTGCTCGGGATGCGTGCGCGACGCATCTACCGGCGAGCGCGCGACTTTGTGCGATCGAACCAAGCTGCACGCAAGTCTCGTCGTTTGCTACCAGTTCGTACTGCAGCCGCAGCGAATAGGCTCAGCGAATTCGCATTCTCAACGAGGAGGAACTTTCATGGTGGAATCACTGTCACAGATCGGTGCTTGGGTCGAGGAAAAGCTGCCCGACCTCATCGCCAAATACCAGGTACCCGCCGCATCCGTGGCGATTCTCAGTGATGGCGACGTGGTCCGGACCGCGGCAGGAATTTTGAACAAAGCGAGCGGTGTTGAGGCCACCACCGACTCGGTCTTCCAAATCGGTTCCATCACCAAGGTCTGGACAGCCTCGCTCGTGATGCAGCTTGTCGATGAGGGACTCGTCGACCTCGACGCACCCGTTCGCCGCTACGTCAAGGACTTCGTCATCGCCGACGAGGCCGCCGCGGCGAAGATCACCGTTCGTCAGCTCCTCAGCCACCTCTCCGGTTTTGAGGGCGACATCTTCACGGCCACGACCGAGGGCGAAGACGCCGTCGAGAAGTTCATGCCGATCCTCGCAGATGTGCCACAGCTCTTCGAACCCGGCGAAATGTTCTCCTACAACAACGCTGCCTTCTCGGTTCTCGGCCGCATCGTCGAGGTTGTTCGTGGCAAGCACTATGAGGCTTGCCTGCGCGAATACCTCATCGATCCGCTGCAACTCAAGCACGCGGCCACGGGGGCGGGCGAGGCAATCATGTTCCGGGCGGCGCTTGGTCACATCAGCCCCACCGAGGACGCCGCCCCAGAGCCGGCACAGGTCTGGTCACTTGTGCGTTCGAACGCTCCGGCCGGATCCGTTTTCGCCATGAGCGCGAGCAACCTCATCGCCTTCGCAAAGATGCACATCGACGGCGGAGTTGGCCCGGATGGCAAACAGATCCTGAGCGCCGAAAGCGTCGCAGCAATGCAGGAACAGCAGGTCAAGCTTCCGGAGCTCGGTCTCATGGGCGACAGCTGGGGTCTTGGCTGGGAGCTCTTCAACTGGGAGGGCGGCCCCGTCATCGGCCACGACGGAGGAACAATCGGCCAGAGCGCTTTCCTCCGCGTGATCCCTGGGCACAAGGCCGCGATTGCGGTGCTGACAAACGGCGGCGACGTTATTGGCCTTTACAAGGAGCTCATCTCCACCGTCATCAACCGTCTCACCGGCATTGTCGTGCCGGAGCTTCCCACCCCCGCCAACGACGTCCACGCCATCGATGCCTCGCGCTACGTCGGCACCTACAGCTCACAGCTCGCGGACTCCCACGTCACCCAGGACACAGAGGGGCGGATCTGGATCGAACAGAAGATGAAGGGAATCTTCGCCGAGCTTGGCCCGGAGCGGCCCCCGGTCGAGCTGGTGCATTGGAAGGGCGACACCCTCATCCCGCGTAAAGCCCGCAACGGAATACACACGCCGCACGCCTTCGTGGGCAACGACGGCAACGGCAACGCTCTGTACCTGCACACCGGTCGCGCCGACCGGCGGGTGTCGGCATGAACGCCGCTATCTCGGATGTCTTCACACGGGTTGGAGCCACCGGCTTCCTGCACGCGCGGGAAATCGGAGCGGATTGCGACCACGAGGTCTCCGTCCGCTCCGACGAGCGCGTAATTCTCGCGTCCGTCTTCAAGATCTTCGTCCTGGTCGCCTTTGTCCGCGCGGTTGATGCCGGAAGGCTGGATCCAAGCGGGCGGACAACTGTCACCGCGCGCTACCGCACTGGCGGAGTTGGCACCGCGGGATTCGCCGACGATGTCGAGGCCAGCTGGCGCGACCTTGCCCACAACATGATGGTGATGAGCGATAACGCCGCAACCGACGTCCTCTACCACCAACTCGGTCGGGAGGCAGTTGACCAGGTGGTAAGCGACCTCGGGCTCAGCCAAACGCGTCTGATCGGCTGCTGCGAAGACTTGTTCGCTTCGGTCGTCGAAGACCTCGGCGGCGGGGCGGAGAGCGCCCTCGCGGAACTGCTGGAGGCGGCGACGGCCGAGCAGATCTGGGGCCTCTCGATCCTTGATCCGCTGCGTACTGCCGCGTCGACTCCGCGGGACATCACGACACTCCTGAATGCGATCTGGACTGACACCGCGGCGTCTCCAGCGGCCTGCAAGATCGCCAGGGACATCATGGCGCAGCAGATCTGGCCGCACCGGCTGTCGTCGGGATTCCCGAGTGACGTGCTGATTGCCGCGAAGACGGGAACCGTGCCCGCAGTGCGCAATGAGGCGGGAGTCGTCACCTACCCGGACGGACGGCAGTATGCGGTCGCCGTCTTCACCAGAGCCGACTCGCTGGCAGACCGTTTGCCCGCCGTCGACGCCTCCATCGGCGTGGCCGGCCACCTCGCGGTTGAGCACCTCCGGGCGCTCTCCTCGTAACTCCACCCGCACACATCCCATCCCGCACACGACCAGCTGGAGGCATCCCATGCGTTCCATTACCCCACTCGTCGCCCTCGTTGGGGCGGCAGCACTCACTCTCACGGCCTGCGCGGCGCCTGGCGCTTCCGGCAACCACTCCGGTAACGACCTTGCTACCGACGGCGCATTCACGATGGCAATCGGCGCCGACCCGGGAAACCTCAACCCCATGATCACCGCGATGAGTGTCGCGCGCACCATCGACCGCTTCCTCTATTCGCGCCTCGTCGAGGTAGGAAATGACGGCACCATCCTTTCCGGGCTCGCGAGCAAGTGGAAGGCCGACACCACCAACGCCACATTCACCGTCCGCAAGGACGCCACCTGCGCTGACGGCACCGCGATCACCGCGTCAATGCTCGCGGACAACATCAACTTCATTGCGGACCCGAAGAACGGCTCGCCGCTCGTCGGGCTAAACGTACAAGCCGGCACCGTCGCGACAGGCGATGACGCCACCGGCGTGCTGAGCGTAAAGAGCGGCGCGCCCGATGCCTTCCTACTCGAAAATGTCGGCAGCGTGCACATGGTGTGCGGGCCGGCTCTCGGCCACGCGGATGCGCTCGCCAAGGGTGAAGGCGCGACCGGCATGTACACGATGACTGAGATCGCCCCGAACTCGCAGTACACACTGACCAGGCGCAAGGAGTTCGTTTGGGGCCCGGGCGACTGGGACCCGAAGCAGGCTGGCATCCCCGCCATGGTCATCTTCAAGGTCCTGCCCAATGAGACCACTGCGACAAATCTGCTGCTTTCCGGCGAGCTGAACGCCGCACAGGTTGTGGGGCCCGATTCCGAGCGGCTGCGTGCCAAGAAGCTCTTCTCCCATGATGCTCAGGCCGGTTTGGGACAGATTCACTTCAACAAGAACCCAAAGAAGCTGCTTTCTGATGAGGCACTTCGCATTGCACTCACCCGGGGCCTGGACCTCGCAAAGCTGCGCGCGGTTCTCTCGAGCGGCACGGGCACCGCGCCGACCAACCTCGTCAACCTGGCGCCGAACCCCTGCCATGCCGACGTGGCGACGGCCAACATCCCGGCATTCGATGTGAAGGCCGCAGCCGATGCACTCGATTCCGCCGGCTGGAAGCCCGGATCGGACGGCATACGGAAGAAGGACGGAGTGAAGCTCTCACTCACCGTGATCTACCCCTCGTATGTTTCCGACTCCTTCGGCGCGACCGCGGAGCTGCTCCAGTCGATGTGGAAAGAGATCGGCGTTGAGGCGAGCCTCAAGGGTGTTGATGCCAACGGCGTGAGCAAGACGCTCTTCGGTACCGGCGATTGGGACATTTCACTCATCTCGCTCGGCGTTGGCCTGCCCAGCCAGATTGTGCCATTCTTCTCCGGCTCAACCCCGCCGAAAGGCTCAAATTTCGGCTACACCGACAACGCCGACTACATCGCCGCCACGACCTCTGCCGCGACGAAGCCGGGCAAAGAAGGCTGTGACGACTGGTCGCGCGCTGAGGCAGCACTCATCGCCGCCGCAGACGTCATCCCGTTCGCGAACTCGGTCGTGTCAGTGTTCGGCAGCAAGGCAGAGTTCGTTCAGAGCGACAGCCTCGTGCCCACGTCAATTCGTCTGTTCAAGTAACCCGAGAAGTTTGGTAGCCCCATGACCAGCACCATGACCGAAACGGTGGCGGCACCCATTGCCGATTCACGCGCAGGAATCAGCCCCTGGCTGACCTTCGCGGTGCGACGCGGCGGACAGTTCATCCTCTCGCTGTGGGTGCTGATCACGGCGGCCTTCCTCATGATCCACCTCGTGCCCGGCGACCCCGTTCGTGCGGCACTCGGCATGAACGCACCAGCCGAGTTGGTCGAGGCCCGGCGCGCCGCGCTCGGTCTCGACCAGCCGCTGATCGTGCAATACGTGAATTACTTCGCCAAGCTCTTCACCGGCAACCTGGGGGTTTCCACCATCACCAACGAGCCGGTAGCCCACATAATCGCGACACGGTTCCCTGCCACCCTGCAGCTCGCCCTGCTCGCCTGCCTCCTCGTTCTACTCATCGCCCTTCCGCTTGGCGTCACAATGGCCGTGGCGACCCGCGGCAGCCGCAGACGCGGGCTCGAACTCACCTTCGCCATCATCTGTGTGGTGTTCGCCGCGATCCCCGAGTTCCTCCTCGGCGTCGGGCTCGTCTATATCTTCGCGGTCAACCTCGGGTGGTTCCCGATCGCGGGCAATGACAGTCCGTTAGCGCTGGTCTTACCCGTTATCGCCCTGGCCGTCGGACCAGTCGCTGTCTTCTCACGCATCATCCGCGTCGAGGTCCTCAGCGTCCTCAGCCAGGACTTCGTTCGCACCGCCCGCGCCAAGCGCCTGGCGCCCCGCAAGATCTACATCCGCCACGCCCTGCCCAATGCCATGACGGCGACGCTCACGCTCACCGGTCTCCTCCTCAGCGGCATGGTCGCGGGCACCGTCCTCGTCGAGAACATCTTCGCTTGGCCCGGCCTCGGCACCATGATCGTGCAGTCCATCCTGTCCAAGGACTACCCGGTGGTGCAGTCCATCGTGCTCATCTATGGAATCGGCGTACTTCTCGTCAACCTCGTCATCGATGTCGTGCTTGCACTTCTCGATCCGCGCTCTACAATTCGGGAGTCCTGATGCCCGCTCGTCTGAAATGGCTTTCCATCGTCCGTAGCCCGGTCGGGGCCACCGCCACTGTTCTCGTCCTTCTCGTTGCCCTGCTTGCGATCTTTGCCCCCCTGGTCTGGGGCGCACAGGCCGAGGCCATCGATACCTTCGGCACACAGCAGGGTCCAAGCGCTGGGCACCTCCTTGGAACGGATGCGCTGGGTCGCGACGTTCTCGCCCGCGTGTTGATCGCCACCCAGCTCTCGGTCGCACTCGCGGTCATCGCAGTCGTCATCGGCGTCACGGTCGGAACCCTGCTCGGCACGGCCCCATCAGTACTCCCGCGTTGGGCCGGACGCATCGTCGTCGGCATCGTCAACATCGCCGTCGCCTTCCCCGGCCTCCTGCTCGCGTTGTTCTTCGCCGCGGTCTTCGGCGTCGGCACAACCGGGGCCGTGCTCGCCATCGGCTTGGCCATGGCACCGAGCTTTGCCCGCCTCACCCAGACCATGTCTGCCGCGATCGCCGGCCGTGACTTCATCTCTGCCGCGCGCGCCGCCGGCGTCTCGCGGCTGCGCGTGCTCATCCGGCACGTACTGCCAAACATTGCCGAGCCTCTCATCGTCAACGCGACCGTTGCGGCCGGCGGTGCGCTACTGGCCTTCGCCGGCCTGTCTTTTCTCGGTATCGGCGTACAGGTTCCCGCCTACGACTGGGGAAAGCTGCTCAGCGAGGGACTCAACCGCATCTACATCAACCCCGCAGCGGCCTTCGGCCCGGCAGTCGCCGTCGTCGTTGCCGGCCTCGCGTTCAACCTGCTCGGCGAGACCGCCGCATCCGTTGCGGGCGGCCGCGTCGCCACCGGTCGGTGGACGCTCCCGCCGCTGCCGCAGCCCACCACCCGTGCGGTGCCCGTCTCTTCTACCGTTTCCGTTGCCACGATTCTCAGCATCGAGAACCTCCGCGTCTCTTACCCAACACCCAGCGGCCTGGTGCACCCCGTTCGCGGAGTGAGCTTCGAGGTCAGGGAGGGTGAGGCGCTGGGGGTGGTCGGCGAATCCGGCTCGGGCAAGAGCCTGACCGCGTTGGCCGCCTCCCGGCTCATCGAGCCGCCGGGCGTCGTGGACGCGGATCGACTCGAGTTCAACGGCATCCAGATGCTCACCGCGCCGGAGAAGACCATTCGTGGGCTGCTCGGCACGTCACTCGCAATGGTGTTTCAGGATCCAATGACCTCGTTCAACCCCACCCGCCGCATCGGCAGCCAACTCGCCGAGGCCGCACAGGAACACCAGGGCATGAGCAAGAAGGACGCCATGAAGCGCGCCGTCAAGCAGCTTCAGGCAGTGCGCGTGCCCGCGGCCACCCGGCGTGCCGAACAGTACCCACACGAGTTCTCCGGCGGGATGCGACAGCGCGCGATGATCGCGATGGGCCTCATGAACAGCCCCAAACTAATCATCGCCGACGAACCGACCACCGCCCTCGATGTCACGGTGCAGCGCCAGGTTCTTCGGCTCCTTGAACGGGTGCGCACCGAGACGAACGCGGCGATCCTGCTGATCAGCCACGACATCGCCGTCGTCTCGCAAAGCTGTGAACGCGTGCTTGTCATGTATGCCGGCCGCGTCGTCGAAGATCTTCCGACGGCGGAACTCTACACGGGCGCACGCCACCCCTATACCCGCGCCCTGCTTGAGGTCGTGCCCGATCTCGACACCGACCGCGAACAGCCCCTCGGCGTGATTCCCGGCCGCCCGCCGGCTCCCGGCGAGGTACCGCTCGGATGCGCCTTCGCCGCTCGTTGTCCGCTGGCGACGGCACAATGTCGCGAATCCGACCCCGAGCTTCAGATCCACACGGATAAGCACCGGGTCGCCTGCTGGAACCCCGTTGAAGGCGATATCCGCGTGACACTACCGGAACTAAGCACCGCCGCCGCGCACGCTGAAGCTGCGCCGGTCGCAACTGTGGGAGGCGCTCAGTGAGCGAGCTGCGTTTTGATCATGTCAGCGTGAGATACGGATCCCGCGGCACGGGCCTGACCGCCGTCGATGACGTCTCGCTGACCATCCCCTCCGGTTCGGTCGTCGGCCTCGTCGGCGAATCAGGCTCGGGCAAGTCGACGCTCGCCCGCGCCGCCATCGGGCTCGCCCCTATCACGGGCGGCACGATCACGCTCGACGGCGTCGACGTCACGAAACTGCGGCGCCGGCATCCAATTCAGATGGTCTTCCAGGACCCGTTCTCCTCGCTCGATCCACGCATGACGATCGGTGAGTCCATCGCCGAGATGATTCCGCGTGGCACGTTCTCCTCAGCCGCGGCCAAGCGCGCCGAGGTGGGGCGCTTGCTAAGCTTGTCAACCTTGACCCCGACCGTGCGGGTTCGCTCCCGGGCGCTCTCTCGGGCGGCCAACGTCAGCGCATCGGGCTCGCCCGGGCGCTCGCCGCACGACCCGAGGTCATCATCGCCGACGAGATCACCTCGGCGCTTGACGTCTCGGTGCAGGGCTCGGTTCTGAACCTAGTGCGCAATGTCTGCGCCGAGCTGGAGCTCACGATGTTATTCATCTCGCACAACCTTTCGGTGGTGCGCTATCTGAGCGACTACATCGCAGTGATGTACCTCGGCCACATCGTCGAGCTCGGACCGGTCGATGAGGTGCTGAACAACGCCAAGCACCCGTATACCCGGGAGCTGCTCGCATCCGTGCCGACCCGCAACGGCAACCTTCTTGCCGTTGATCCGGCCGCTCCGTTGGACGTCGAACCCGCAGACCCACATCACCCGCCGAGCGGTTGCCGCTTCAACCCCCGTTGCCCGATTGGGCCGCTCGTCCACCCCGAGCGCCAGATCTGCGTGCAGAGCTCGCCACCGCTTCCCGCGACGCCGCCGCACGCAGCAGCCTGCCACTTCGTCGAGCTCACAAGGGACCGTCTATCTCAACCTTTCGAACCCGCTTGGTAAGAGCATCCGCTCCAGCTAAACCCCGCACAGCGTAACTCATTGATCAGGAGACCCACGATGGCACAACAACGTGTAAGCATTGACGACCTCATTGCCACGCAGCTTCCAGAGCAGCCCGCTCTGTCGCCGGACGGCGGCAGCATCGCTTATGTTCTCAAGACCACCAACCGCGCCGAAGACCGGGACGAACGCTCGCTGTGGCTCGTTGCCGCTGAGGGCGGCGAGCCGCGCCGGTTGACCCGGGGAACCGGCGACTCGACCCCCAGGTGGAGCCCGGATGGGACACGGCTCGCCTTCCTGCGCTCCCAGGATGGGCCGCCGCAGATCTGGGTTCTGCCGATCGGCGGCGGCGAAGCCGAGCAGGTCACGACGCAGACCGTTGGCGCCGGCGCCCCCGTGTGGAGCGGCGACGGCACGCGCATCGCGTTCTCCGGCCCCATCGACTCTGCTGCGCTGCCCGGAGAAGGCAGCGATGACTTCGCGAAGCGCCGCACGGCACCAATCGTCACAAACAGGCTCGGCTACAAGGCCGACGGTGCCGGTCTCCTTGGCACGCTTCGCAACCACATCCATGTCGTGAGCCTCGGCAGTGGCGAGATCACCCAGCTGACCCGTGGCGACTGGCACGCTGGCGATCCGGTCTGGTCGCCGGATGGCGATAGGATCGCCTTCTCCACCGGCAAAGAGGCCGATTCAGACCTCACCTTCGAGTCGGCCGCCTATGTGGTGTCCTCGAGCGATGGCAATGCCAGGCCACGCCTCGTGGGTGCCGCCGACGTGCAGCTCTCCGTCACCGGTTGGACACCTGATGCCGCCGAGCTCATCGCCGTCGGCCGCACCGATGCCGAGGTGGGAAACGCGAGCGTGCTGCTCCTTCCCCTCGACGGCGAAGCGCCGCGAGACATCACTTCGGCCCTCGACCGCAATGTCATGCCAGGTGGCGCGGGCTACCCCGGCGCTCTCCCGCAGCTGAGTGCCGATGGCCAGACAATCATCTTCTGCCTGCGCGACGGCGGGTACACCCACCTCTACGCTACGAGCATCGACGGTGCGGTGCAGCGTGTCATCGTCGGGGGAGCGGCCAACGTGTCCGGCGTTTCTGTAGTCGGCAACACCGCCGCGATCGTGCTCGCGACGGAAACGTCCTTCGGTGAAGTCGCCACTGTCGATCTGTCCTCTGGCGCCGTTACGGCGCTCACGAGCTACTCGCCAGAGGAGACCGGCGTCATCGTCGCCGAGCCGCGGAGCTTCACGATCTCGGATGGCTTGGTCGTGCACGGCTGGCTGCGCCGCGACCCGCAACGCACCGGCCCCCTCCCGCTCCTGCTCGATGTGCACGGCGGGCCGCACAATGCGTGGAACGGAGCCGCCGACCCCTTCCACGCCTACCACCACGAACTCGTTGCCCGCGGATGGGCTGTGCTCACGGTCAACCCGCGCGGGAGCGACGGCTACGGCAACGACTTCTTCCGCGGAGCTCTCGGCGGCTGGGGCACGAGTGACGCCAAGGACTTCCTCGAGCCGATCGGCGATCTCGTCGCCGAGGGTGTTGCCGACCCCGCACGCCTCGCCGTCACCGGCTACAGCTATGGCGGCTTCATGACCTGCTATCTCACCTCGCGCGACAACCGCTTCGCCGCTGCCGTCGCCGGTGGCGTTGTTGCCGATCTCACGAGCGTCGCCGGCACGTCGGACGCCGGCCACTTCCTGTCGCGCCTCGAGAGCGGTGCCATGCCGTGGAAGAACCCGGAACTCCTCGTCCCGCAATCGCCCTACAGCCAGGTGGGCCAGGTTCGCACTCCGACGCTCATCGTGCAGGGCGGCGAGGACCACCGTTGCCCAGTCGGCCAGGCCGAGCAGTGGTTCACTGCCCTCCGCGAACAGGATGTGCCGAGCGAGCTCGTGCTCTACCCGGGCGGCTCGCACCTGTTTATTCTCGGCGGGGCGCCCTCGCACCGCGCCGACTGGAACGAGCGCATCGTCGACTGGGTGGAGCGCTATGCCCCGGCCGCCGGCACCCCCGTTCGCAAGAAGGCCCTCAACGCCGCGCACTGGCAGCAGCGCCTGAGCGAGCTGGCGGCCGCCCATAAAGTTCCCGGGGCCACCCTCGGCATCCTGCGCCTCGGCGAGGAGCCTGTCCTCGCGAGTCACGGCGTTCTCAACATCAACACCGGTGTCGAGACCACCGACGACTCCGTCTTCCAGATTGGCTCGATCTCGAAGGTGTGGACGGCGACCGTCATCATGCAGCTCGTCGACGAGGGCAAGCTCAACCTCGATGCTCCGATCCTCGACGTCGTCCCGGAGTTCCGGGTTGCCGACGCCGAGGTGAGCAAGGCGGTGACAATGCGCCATCTGCTCACCCACACAAGCGGCATAGACGGTGACGTTTTCACCGACACCGGCCGTGGCGACGACTGCCTCGAAAAGTACGTCGATGCCCTCTCCGAGGTCAAGCAGAACCACCCCATCGGGGCGACCTTCTCGTACTGCAACTCCGGCTTCGCACTCATGGGCCGCGTGATCGAGAAGCTCACCGGTCTCAGCTGGGATGACGCCCTTCGCGATCGCCTGTTCACGCCGCTCGGCCTCAAGCACACCGTGACTCTGCCGGAGGAGGCTCTGCTTCACCGTGCCGCCGCCGGCCATGTGGGAGCGGATGAGAACGGCCCGATTCTCGCCCCGATGTGGTCACTCCCCCGTTCGCTTGGCCCGGCCGGACTCATCGATGCCAGCGCGGCAGACGTGCTCGAGTTCGCCCGCATGCATCTCAAGGGCGGGCTCGCGGCCGACGGTACCCGCATTCTGTCGGCGGAGAGCGCCGAGCTCATGACCACGCACCAGACCGACGTTCCCGACCCGTACGTGCTCGGCGATTCCTGGGGCCTGGGCTGGATCCGCTTCGACTGGGGCGGAAAGCGCCTCTACGGTCACGACGGCAACACGATCGGCCAGGCCGCCTTCCTGCGCATCCTGCCAGAAGATGGCATCGCCGTGACGCTGCTCACCAACGGCGGCAACACACACGATCTGTACACCGAGCTCTACAACGAGATTTTCGGCGAGCTGGCCGAGATCTCCATTACGGGATCGTTCGGCCCGCCAGCCGAGCCGTACACGGGCGACATGTCGCCGTACCTTGGTACCTACGAGCGCTCCAGCGTTGTCATGGAGGTCTTTATGGAGGAGGAGGCCGTGCGTATGCGCACGACCGTGAGCGGCGTCGTCGCCGAATCCATGCCGAACCCCGTCGAAGAGTACGCCCTCACCCCGGTGGGCGATGGCCAATTCGCGCTGCGGGCGCCCGGCACCCAGGGGTGGCTCTCGCTGGTTTTCTATGCACTGCCGACGGGCGAGCAGTACGTGCATTTCGGTGCTCGGGCAATGCCCAAGGTGGCGCAGTGAACTTTGACACCAAGCAGATGGTCGAAGACCTGCGTACGGTCGTCGAATGCGAGTCGCCTTCCACAGACCTGGCTGCCATAGCCCGCAGCGCGGACACGATCACCGAGCTCGGGGAACGCTTGCTCGGCTGCTCCCCGGAGCGGATTGTGATCGAGGGGCGAACGCACCTGCGCTGGCGCTTCGGTACCCCCCGGGTTCTCGTACTCTGCCACCACGACACGGTCTGGCCGATCGGATCGCTCATCGAGCATCCGTTTGAGATCAACGGAGACGTGCTGCGCGGGCCGGGCTCCTTCGATATGAAGGTGGGACTCGTGATGGCGCTCCATGCCATTGCGGCACTTCCGAACCGCGATGGCGTGAGCCTCCTGATAACCGGCGACGAGGAGCTCGGTTCGCCCAGCTCCCGCCAGCTCATCGAAGAGGAGGCTCTCGGATGCGCCGCTGCCCTCGTTCTTGAAGCATCGGCCGACGGCGGCGCCCTCAAGGTTGCCCGCAAGGGCGTCTCACTCTACGAGGTCGCAGTACAGGGGCGGGCGGCACACGCCGGTCTCGAGCCCGAGCGAGGTGTCAACGCTTCGATCGAGGCCGCGCACCAGATCCTTGCCGTCGCAAGCCTCGGCGACGCGGAACTCGGCACGACGGTCACACCGACATTGCTACGCTCCGGCACCACCACGAACACCGTCCCCGCCGCATCCAGCTTCGCCGTGGACGTGCGCGTGCGGACGATCGCCGAGCAAGACAGAGTGGACACGGCAATGCGCGCGCTCGCAGCGACGTTACCTGATGCCGTGCTGAGCATCACCGGCGGGGCGAACCGTCCGCCACTCGAGGAATCGGCCGCGCTGGAATTGTTCGCCCGCGCCAGCCGGTTGGCTGCGGAGCTCGGGCTCGGCCGCCTCGAGGGCGCCTCGGTGGGCGGAGCCTCCGATGGCAACTTCACGGCCGGGATCGGCGTTCCAACGCTCGACGGGCTCGGCGCAGTGGGCGGTGGCGCGCACGCGAACCATGAACACGCGCTCGTGAGCGCATGGATCGAACGTACCGGCCTCGTCCATGCTCTTATCGCCGAGCTCATACACGAGTTTG
Source organism: Arthrobacter sp. MMS24-S77 (assembly GCF_054888235.1). Taxonomy (NCBI): domain Bacteria; kingdom Bacillati; phylum Actinomycetota; class Actinomycetes; order Micrococcales; family Micrococcaceae; genus Arthrobacter; species Arthrobacter sp. MMS24-S77. Next base: position 4,539,357 of record NZ_JBTZRN010000001.1, on the reverse strand, counting down.
CACAGGCGGATCCCGCCCCGGTCGTCCGCGGAACACAGCCGGACTACATTCGGTAGCGGCCGACGAAATCGGGGTACGATTTCGTCGTGCGCAACAATGTCGAGTCGTACCGTCTGCCCGTAGTGTCGGAGGCGTGCTTATGTCAATGACGACGCAGCCGCGCTCAAGCCTTGGCCGGGTGCTCGAAGACCTCGGAACGACCCTTCTTGAACTCGTCTGCGGAAACGCGGAGGGTCAAAAGCCGATCGAGACTGTGATCATCCACGACTCCCTCGACGATGCGATCCCCTCACACGGTGCGCTCGTGCTCGGCGTTGGAATGCGCGAGACCGAGGAGATCGTCGAGCTGCTCACAACACTCGCCACGCAAGACGCTGCCGGCCTCGTGCTCCGGGCGCCAGTGAATGCAGGCCCGGCGATCATACGCGCGTCCGAGGAAACCGGCATTCCCGTGCTCGCGCTGACCCGCGGTGCATCCTGGGCCCAACTCACTTCTATGTTGCGCTCGCTCATCGCGGAAGGCGATGTCGGCGAGAGCGGACCACAAGGCCTCGGTGGAATGCCCGCCGGTGACCTCTTCTCGCTCGCCAATGCAATTTCGACGCTTCTCAATGCGCCCGTCACGATCGAGGACCGCAACTCCCGAGTCGTCGCCTTCTCCGGCAAGCAGGACGAAGCCGATCCCGCCCGCGTCGAGACAATTCTCGGCCGTCAGGTTCCCGAGCGCTACATGCGCCAGTTGGAACAGCGCGGCGTGTTCCGCGAGCTGTACCGCAGCACCGACCCCATCCAGGTCGCCCCCGTCGATGTCGACGCCGAAGTGGCCTCCTACCCTCGTGTGGCGCTCGCCGTGCGTGCGGGCGACGAGATTCTCGGCTCCATCTGGGTTGCGGTGCGCGAACCAATGCCGAAAGATCGGATCGGGGCGCTCAAGGATGCCGCGAAGCTCGTCGCGCTCCATATGCTGCGCATACGCGCCGGCGCAGACGTCGAGCGCAGGCTGCGGGCCGATCTACTTGCCACGGTGCTTGAGGGCGGCTCGGGCGCGGCCGATGCCGCGTCACAGCTGCGCCTCACCGGTCACCGCTGTGTTGTACTTGCGCTCGCTGCCGCGGATTCCGAAGAGGACGAGGAAGGCGGGGCCGCACATGCGCGCGTTCTCGCCGCACGGCAACGCATCGCCGACGCCCTCTCGATGCACCTGGGCGCGGTATACCCCCGCTCCGCCGCCGCTCTCATCGGCAACATCGTCTACGGTGTGGTCAGCGTTCGCCCGGATCAAGCGGATGCCGACCGGCGCACCGCACGAGTTGCCAACGAATTCCTCGCGCGCATCGGGGGCGACCGGCGCTTGCTGCTTGGTATCGGCACAATCGCGGACGACCATTCGGCACTCCCCGCTTCCCGCGTCAGCGCGGATCGCGCCCTGCGCGTGCTTCAACTCGGTAAGTCGCACGCGCAGGTCGTGATCTTCGACGATGTGCAGGTTGAGGCGCTTCTCGTCGAACTCGGAGATCTTGCCGCCGCCCGCGGCGACCGCCCGAGCGGCCCGGTCGCGCGGCTGCTTGAGTACGACCGGGTACGCAACGCACAACTTGTTGAAACTCTCCGCGCTTGGCTGGATGCCTTCGGCGACGTCGCCGCGGCGTCCGCTCTCGTGTACACCCACCCGAACACCTTCCGCTATCGCCTACGCAGGCTCTCCGCCATAGGACAGATCGACCTGAACGACCCGGAAGCACGCTTCGCAGCCATGATCCAGTTGCGCCTACTTACCGACGGCGATCGCTCGCCGTAGCGTCTGAGCTCGCCGCGGGGCGACCGTCACGGTCCGTGTCGTCGCCTCGGCGAGCACCGCAGGGATCGGCTCGACGCCAATGCCCGCGCCGTTCGGGATCCGGATCTGGCCGTCTTCGATGCGGAAGGGTTCGGTGATGTCCTGCTTGTAGAAGCGGTCGGATGCCGAGATGTCTCCGGGCAAGGTGAATCCGGGCAGGCCGGCGAGTGCCGCATTTGCCGCGCGGCCGAGGCCGGTCTCGAGCATCCCGCCGCACCACACAGCGACCCCATTGGCAACGGCGATGTCGTGAATGCGTTTGGCTTCGAGGTATCCGCCAACGCGTCCGGGCTTAATGTTGATAATTGCGGCGGCTCCCATGGCGATGGCGTCGGCGGCAGAGGCGGCAGAGACAATCGACTCGTCCAGGCACATCGGTGTCGAGATTTCACGGGCGAGGAGGGCATGCTGACGCAGATCGTCCTCAGCAAGCGGCTGCTCGATCAGCAGCAAGTTGAAAGGGTCGAGCTTGCGCAAGTGCGGGGCGTCGACGAGCCGGTAGGCGGTATTCGCGTCCACCTGCAACGGGATATCGCCAAAGCGCTCGCGCACTGCACGGACAGGCTCGATGTCCCAGCCCTGCTGAATCTTGAGCTTGATGCGCACGTAACCCTGGTCGACATAGTCGCCTACCGCAGAAAGCAGCTCCGGGATTGACTTCTGGATTCCGACCGAAACGCCGGACGGGACCGCGTCGACTGTCGCGCCGAAATAGGAGGCGAAGGAGACATCGGTCGCCCGCAGCTGGGCATCGAGGATCGCCATCTCGAGCGCGGCCTTCGCCATGCGGTGGCCAACAAAGTGCTCAAGCACGTGGCCGACAAGCTCGGCGGTGAGCGCCTTGCCCGTATCCTGCCAGGCGTAGAGCGCCGGAATCAGGAAGCGCTGCAACACCTCGCGCGCACTATCGAGGTACTCAGGCGAGTAAACGGGCTCGTCGAGAACCACGCACTCGCCCCAACCGGTCACCTCACGGCCATTGTGCTCGGCCGTCACCTTGACGAGCAGCGGTGCGCGCGAGGTTTGGGTGCTGAACGAGGTGGTGAATGGCGAGACAAGGGGCAGGGTGATATCGATGAGGTCAATGCTGAGAATGCGCACGTGTGGGGGTCCTTTCGAGACTGTAGTGGCCTCGGCGGGCGAAGTCGGTGACTTGCCAACCGTCGTTCATGAGTGTTGCGAGCGCGTCACGGAGCGCGGAGCGCCAGCAAGCGGCCCGATCGGGATGCTCGATCCGCATCGTTTCGATGTCGGAGGGGATCTCGACCCGGACGCGCTGCGCCGAGCCCAGGGAGTGGAGGGAGAGACGCGGCAGACCGTCGTCGTTGTACAGGACACAGGCCTCCGGTTCCGGCGTGCCCGCCGCAATGCGGGCGCCGGGCTCCCGCAGCAGATCCCAGACCAGTAGCATCCGGTCACTGTCCTGGCCGCGGTTTATGCTGTCGGTCATCGCTCCATAGAAATTGGGCAAGTATTCCACTGCGGCTGTCCCGAGCCGGTGAATGTTGAAGTAGGCGTTGCGCGCAATGAGCGGGTCAAAGGTCCACGTCATGGTGTCGGTCCCGCGGCGAAGGCACCAGGCCCGCTCATGGTGTTTGAGCGCCTTGCCGACCCCGGCCCCGTCGCTCCCGCCGACGACGCCCGCGATGTGTGAGTGCAGCGCCCGGTCGGGCGGCGGGTGGAAGAACCCGACGCACACGGCAATCAGTTCCGCGCCGCGGTAAGCGCCCGCCACGTAGTTGTGCGCGTGGGCGAGCGCGACAAGAAGGCCCGGATCGATGTGCGGCTCGTTTCCCTCGGCCTTCCAGATCGTCGCGAGAAGAGCAGACGCCAGCTCCATTTCGGCTGGGTCGTGCAGGGTGCGAATGTTGACCCCGCTGGCTACAGCTAGTGCGTCAGCCTCGGCCTCGGCAAGTGAGGCGATCTTGTCGCGACTGGCCTCGCTCGTGAGCAAACCACTGATCACGAGGCATCACCGTGCGGCATGTAGCGGTAACCGAGATAGGCGCCCTTCTCAAGCGGACGGAATTGTGCCCAGCCCGCGGAGTCGGGCGCGGTGAAGAGCAAGACCCCGGGCTGGGTAGCGGGGACAAGCTTGAGAGTGGTTGCCTTGGGCTCCGCGCCGTCCTGCAGTATGTCGGTGAGTTCGCGCATTGTGAGCTGCGGACCATTCTCGCCGTTCTCGAAAGTGAGCGCCGCTCCGCCGGAGGCGTAGCTAACCGGTTTCCAAGCAGTCTCTCCGGCAAGCGCGTCGGACGCGCCGTTCGAGTCCACCTGCAAGGCATCCGGAATCTGCGCCGCCGAGACGGCACTAGCGGCGTCGCCGAATAATTCCCGGTACAGACCATCCGGTTGGCCTCCCGTGGTCAGCAGCGCGAGCGCGAAACCGTCCTCCGGGAAGACCCGCAGATAGGCCCGTTGGCCGATGGTGCCACCATCGTGGCCGTAGACGAATGTTCCCTTCCAGTCTTCGAGGAACCAACCGAGCCCCCAGCCAACGGTCGCGGGCGACACTGCGCGCAGGCTCACCTGCTCCTCGAGCATGGCCCTGGCCGATTCGGCGGAGAGTATGCGTGTGCCGTTGGGAGCGACACCACCACGGAGCGCGGTCTGGGCGAAGCTGAGCAGGTCGCCGATGCTCGCCGTGATCAGGCCAGCTGGCCCCATGGACCGTGTGATCGACCAGGTCGAAACCGGCTGGGCCGCATCGCCGAAACCAGAGTGCCCTGTTGCGGTGGCGAAGCGTGGGGCATCCGAGGTCAGGGTGATCGTGTGTTCGAGTCCCATGGGCGCGATGATGTGCTTGCGTAGCGCCGCGTCCCAGGTGGAGCCTCGCAGCACCTCGATGATCCGTCCCGCGACGACGAAGCCCGCGTTGCAGTACGAGAAACGCTCGTCGATCGGGTGCACCTGCCTGGCACTCTTCAGTGACTCGACGTAGCGCTCGACGCAGTCGTCGCCGGGGCCGGTGTCTGTGAAGAGGTCCCCATCGATGCCGCTCGTGTGAATCAGCAGGTGCCGCACGGTGACGGCGGCAGCGGTGGCGTGATCCGCGAGGGCGAAATCGGGCAGAATGCTCTGCACCGGCGCATCCAGGTCCAGGCGCCCCTCGTCGACGAGTTGCATGATCAGGACCGTTGTCCAAACCTTGGTGATCGAGCCAATCTGGAAAAGCGCGTCGTCCGTCGTGGATACGCCAGAGCCGACGTCGAGTACTCCCGAGCTCGCCGTGGTGCACTCGATCGGGGTGCCGTTCTCGTTGAGCCGTACGATACCGAACTGCGCAGCCGTGACCCCGTAGCGCGTGCGAAGGACGTCCAGGCGACGGCGCCAGAAGCTGGCACCTTGACCGACGGCCGTGAGACCGCGCGGCCGCGCGCGCGAGACGGGCCGCGCGTGGCTTTCGAGCCACTCGATGAGACGGCGGCTATAGTCGATGCGATACTCGATCGGGCCGTCCAGGATGAACAAGTGGCTCCCGCCCGGGTAGACAACAAGGCGAGCCGGTACCTCGGCGAGGCGAAGGGCCTTGAACCATTCCTCTGCCTGCCCGACGGGGCAGGATGCGTCCTCGGCTCCGTGCAGAATGAGAGTCGGCGTCGTGACATTGGTGACGCGAGCGATCGGCGAGGCATCGAGAAGCTCGCGGTAGTGGCCGAGCGGCGCAACCCCGGTGCTCATTTCTGAGAAGTACGCGGCGTGCTCGCCGTCGGCCGCCATGCTGGAGAAGTTGCAGATCAGGCCACCGGCGACGGCCGCGGCAAATCGCGTGGTCGCCGCCGTGAGCGCACAGGTGCCGAGGCCTCCATAGCTGTAACCGGTCACGGCGAGTCGATCGGGGTCGGCGAGGCCCTCGGCAACGAGCGTGTCGATCGGCTCGAGAAAGTCGCGTTCATCAGCGGTGCCCCATCCCGCGTTTACCGCCCGGTAGAAGGCGTCCCCGTACCCATCCGAGCCGCGTGGGTTCACCATAAGGATGCGCCAGCCCTTCGCCGCCAAGACCTGGTGGTAAACATGAACGGCGTCAGCGACACCGCTCCAGGCGTTGTGTGGGCCGCCGTGAATGTCGAGCAGCAGGGGCGCCGCGCCATCCGTCTCCGGGGCCGAGAGCAACCAGCCATGAACGCGCGTGCCATCCGTGATTGTGAACTCGCGTTCTTCGGCCTCGAACAGCTCGATGCCGGCGAGGGTGCTCTCGCGCAAGCTCGTGAGCACCGTGAGAACGCCCGTCGTCAGGTCCAGCGTCGCGACCTCACCCAAGCTCTGCTGAGTCGTGAGCACGAACGCGACATGTGCGGAAGCAGACGCAACAGACAGGGCAGACACCACCTGGTGGGGCCCCGCGACCAGTACCCGCGAGCTCGTGCCATCGGGGGTGACCGCGTGTAGCTGCGTCCAGCCGCGGTCTCGTAGACAGTAGAGGACCTCGGAGCCGTCGGCACGAAACGTTGGGCGCCCACCTGGGTAGCCCGGAAAACCAGCCATGACATTGCGGTCGAGCGGCGCAGCCAACGAGGCGTCGGTCGCATCCGTGCCGACGTAAAGACGAAGGAGCTCGGCATTCCCGATGCGCGGGGCGGGATTCCCGACCGCGATCACGGAGCCACCATCCGGTGACCATGCGAGTGCCCCGCTGAGGCTGTTGGCCTGGCCGATGCGGCGCGGCAGCGGCATTTTGGCGTCGACTTCGAGCACGTAGGCGCCGCTCGTCCAATCGACGTCACTGCCAGGTTCGATGGCGGCCGTGAAGGCGATCAGCAGGCCGTCGGGCGACCAGTTTGCCTCGCTCGCATTCCAGTCGCCGTCGCTGAGTCGTCGCACTCGGCCGGATGCGATCTCACCCACAAAGAGGTGCAGTCGAACGGCGCCGTTCCATCCGACCCCATCGGTCTTGAAGCCGAGCCTGTCGATCACGATCGGCTCTTCCACCGCGGATACCGTTTCGTTGCGCGAAACTGGTGCGGTGATGGCGAGGCGGAGGCCGTCTGGACTGACGCGCGCAGCCGTAACACCCCGGGGGAAATCGGCGGTGCGGCTAAGTGCCCGGGCTTCGCCGCCTCCGATCGGCAGTAGATACACCTGGGCTGGTCCAGCGGATGCTCGCAGGAATAGAACTGCGGAGCCATCGGGAACGAATTGCGGCGCGGAATCGGCCGGGCCGCTCGTCAGAGGGCGAGCCTCGGAGCCGTCGCTGACCGCCCAGAGTGAGCTGTGCGCCCTGCCGTTCACGGTTTCCGTGCGTGTGAAGACCACGAGCTTGCCATCTGGCGAGATGGCGGTCTCCGCTGGCACAACGAAGCGCGCGATATCTTCGGGCTCAAGCGGGCGGTTCGTAAAGGTGTTGCTCGTCACGGTGATTCCCCTTCTCGTGGCGGTGAGTCCATTGGTGTCTTGTCCCTCTACAATCGACGCTCCACCGCCCCCGCACTTCGTCCGATCGCACAATGCTTAGGCCTTGTTTGGTTGCTCTGACTCAGGCGCGGCTAGGTGTGCCATTGCAATACTGAGGTTCTGTAAGCGCAGTCCCCGTCTGCGCGCCCCACATTCGAAGGAGAGCTCGTGAGCGTCAAGACATTCATCTCGATCGACATGGAGGGCGTCGCCGGCGTCGCGACGTTTGACCAGGTCGTCCGCGGCGGCTATGGCTATCCACGTGCGCAAGAATTGATGACGCTCGAGGCGAACGCCGCAATCGCGGGTGCCTTCGACGGGGGTGCGGACGAGGTTGTCATCAACGATTCGCACGGCACCATGGACAACCTGATTCACGAGCTTCTCGACCCTCGGGCCATTGTCGTGTTCGGCAGTCCGAAGGCACAGTGCATGGCCGAGGGACTCACCGCGGATTGCGACGTCGCCTTGTTCATCGGCTACCACGCCCCCGCAGGAGAATACGGGGTACTTGCGCACACCTTTTCGAGCCACTTCACGGAGGTGCGGGTGAACGGAGCGGTGGTCTCGGAGGCCGAGGTCAACGCCATGTACGCGAGTTCACTCGGTGTACCAGTCGGGCTCGTCAGCGGCGATGACGTGATCTGCCGTATCGCTCGGGAGCAGTTCCCGGGGGTCGAGGTAGTCGAGGTCAAAGCCGCGCACGGTTACACTTCCACAGCATCGGTTGCGCCTTCGGTGGCTCGCGACGCCATTCGCGAAGCCGCGGCGCGCGTCGTGCGTAACGCGGCAACTCTCACAGTTTCGGAACTGCCAAAGCAGTTCACGGTTGCTGTGGATATGCCGACGGCAAGCGCCGCTGAGCTTGCGATGTCGATTCCGGGTGCGCGACGCACGAGCGACCGCTCGGTCGAATGCACGGTAGCGGATGCTGGCCAAGTGCTCGGACTGATCGTCGTGTTCTATGAACTTGCGGCGAGCGCCATGTACGCGAAGACAGCGCTCTTCATGCGGCGCTAGCCAGAGTATGTAAGGGGACTTATTATTTCCGCATGCCCCCATCAGCATATTCACCTGGAGAACGCGCCATGCTCCCTGCAGATTCTGCCCCCACCACCATTGACCAAATCCAGAACCTGATCCTGGAGAGTGCCGATTTCGAGGACTTCCTCAATGAACTGGCACGGTTTTCGGCCCACCAGATGGCGGGCGACGGCGATGACGCGCTTTGTGGGATCACGCTGCTGCGCGAGCGCAAGGCAGTCACGGTTGGGTGGAGCAGTGATGTGGCGCGCAAAGTGGACGAGATCCAGTATTCCTTGGCACAAGGTCCCTGCCTGACGGCCGCCGAAGAGGAGCGGGAAGTCCACGTTCCGGATCTTCTGGAAGAGGATCGCTGGGGCCCTGACTATGCGACCGCCGTTGCGTCTTACGGGCTGAGGTCGGTGCTGTCATTGCCTTTCAACCTCGAGGGAGAGGCGAAGGCCGCGCTCAACCTCTACTCGGAGGCCCCGTACAAGTTCGACGAGAGGGCCGCTGAGCGGGCCCGGGGGTACACCCGCGAGGTATCGCAGGCCTTGCGTCTTGCCGTCAGGTTCGCACTCCACGCGGACAGCGCCAGGAATCTCCGGGCTGCGATGGAGTCCCGCACGATCATCGACATCGCCGTGGGAGTTGTTATGGCACAGAGCCGCTGCAGCCAGGAGGACGCCGTCCGGATCCTGACAGATGCCTCAAGCAACCGCAACGTGAAATTGCGCGATGTCGCCAAGTCCTTGGTGGATTCGGTCGACGCGGCGGGCACCCTGACCCATTTCGAGGAACCGGACCACCGCCAAGGACACAACCGGGCGGGATGAGTCGGGGTTTTCGTGAGGCGGCGCGTGGGCCTGTTGCCTCAACAGGGTGCCGGAGGCTAGGCTTCTTGAGGTTGAGCAGCCGGCCATAGACACCCTTTTTTTGGAGTACCTATGGACCGCAGATTGCACGCCCTCGTAAAGTTCGATGTTTCCACGGATGCAGTTGAGATAGACGTGCGGGGGAGCCTGAACGAGGATTCCCGCCCCGCTCTCGTCCACATCGTTCGCCGGATCCGACGCATGGGCATCACTTCCCACATTAGAGTGGACTTTTCCCGCTCAGCGCTTGTGGAATCGCAGGCCTTGGCGGGGCTCCGTAACGACCTCAACGCGATCGACGGCGGTGCCACGGAAGTAGGACTTGCCACCGGATCCGGAGTTTCGCTGGAATTCATGGATCGGCCGGCCACAGTCCCCGTCGAGGCCGCGGCGGGGACGAAATTCGTCGAGATCACCGGCGAGTTCGCAGCCTCGATCGACGCCGGGGGATTCCGGCCGCTGGACAAGTACTCCGATGACGAACTTCTGGCCGCCAGCGATTTCGCTTTTGGGTTGCTGGACCAGCCCGGTGCATCTGCCTCTCCGGTAGTGTTGGCGCACTACGACGCTATTGGCATGGAAATCTCGCGGCGGAAGACCTGCGATGCCGCGGTGGATCCCCTTGGGAAGGCCCCCACGGAAAGCGCGCCCGCCAGTCCCGCCGAGCCCGTGTAAGCTGGAGCGCGTCACCATTCAATGGAATCCATAGGGAGGTGGGAAGCGCTCCGTGGCCAACTCGGCGTCCGGTGATTCCGTGGTGGATCGCATCGTCCGGATCATCGAAGCTTTCCCCGAAGGGTCCACGTCCCTGCAGCTTTCCGAACTCGCGGACACTGCCGGCTTGCCGCTCACAACCGCCCATCGTTTGGTCCGGCAACTAGCCGATCACGGTCTCTTGGAACTGGCCTCTGGCGGAAATGTCCGCCTGGGCCTGCGGCTGTGGGAACTCGTCAACCGCAATTCACCCACTTTGGCCCTCCGGCAAGCCGCGTTGCCGTTCATGGAGGACATCCAGCAGGTCCTGAACCAGAACGTGAACCTCGCGGTGCTGGACGGCTGGGAGGCGTTGTTCGTTGAGCGGTTGTCCCGCCGGGGATCCGTGGCCAACCGCGCCCGTGTGGCAGGCCGCATGCCCGTTCACATCTCCTCGGCCGGGCTCGCGCTGATGGCCAACCAGCCACGCGAGCACCAGGCTGAGTACCTCAAGCAATTCAGGGACCCTGCCGGAAAGGTGACGGCCGACGTCGTCCGTCACCTTTTGGCCGAAACCGCCCAGCAGGGGTACGCGCAACTTGCGGGCGTGGTGGATCCGGACACGTGGGGCATCGCGGTACCGGTCGCGGACGGTAAGCGGCGCACTGTGGCGGCGCTCGGCGTCGTGGTCCCGCTTGCTGAGATGCGCCTGCAGGCGCTGGTCCCGGCGCTGCAGACCGCGGCCCGCGGCATCGGGCGTCAGCTTGGGGAACAACGGAAGGCTTAGCGAATTTCCGTTGAACGGAATTCGTCTAACACCGACCATGCGGTGGGAGTCACACTGATCAGCAGAACCCACCGCAGCCCTCCAGCCGCGGTTCCGCAATGAAGCGAGGAACACCATGGCACGCAAGACCATCACCACCCAAGTGGCCATCATGGGCGCAGGCCCGGCCGGCCTCATGCTCTCCCACCTGCTGGCCACAGCGGGGATCGAATCCACCGTCATCGAGGTCCGCAGCCATCAGCAAATAGCCGAAACAGTCCGTGCGGGAATCCTGGAACACGGCTCAGTGAACCTGCTCGTGGACAGCGGCGTTTCCGACCGCGTGCTGCGCGACGGCGACCGGCACGACGGAATCGAACTGCGGTTCAACGGCGAAAGCCACCGCATCGACTTCAAGGAGCTGGTGGGGGAATCGGTGTGGCTCTACCCGCAGACCGACGTGTTCCTCGACCTCGCCGCACGGCGAAATGGCGACGACGGCGACATCCGCTACAGCGTCACGGACACCACTATCCACAACCTCGAAGGCAAGCCGAAAGTCTGGTTCACCGACGCCGAGGGCCAGGAATTCGAAATCCAAGCGGACTTCCTGGTGGGTGCCGATGGTTCCCGCAGCCACTGCCGCTTCCAGGTCCCGGAAGCGAACCGTAAGTGGTACTTCCACGAATACCCGTTCGCCTGGTTCGGCATCCTCGCCCAGGCTCCGCGCAGTTCAGACGAACTCATCTACGCCAATTCCGAGAGCGGCTTCGCCCTGATCAGCCAACGGACCGAGAATGTGCAGCGCATGTACTTCCAGTGCGACCCCAAGGAAAACGTGGACGATTGGGACGACGAGCGCATCTGGTCCGAATTCCGCAAGCGCGTCAACGGAAACGGCTTTGAGCTCAAGGAGGGGCCGGTCCTCGAAAAGATGGTCCTGCCGTTCCGCAGCTTCGTCCACACCCCGATGCGCCACGGGAACCTGTTCCTCGCCGGCGACGCAGCCCACACCGTCCCGCCGACGGGTGCCAAGGGGCTGAACCTGGCTCTCCACGACGTCAAAGTGCTCTTCGAAGGCCTCGAGTCCTTCTACTCAAACGGTTCCGACGCGCTGCTCGAGTCCTACAGCGACCGCGCCTTGGAACGCGTCTGGAAGGCCCAGCACTTCTCCTACTGGATGACGTCCATGCTGCACACCGTCCCCGGCTCGGACGCCTTCGGCCGTGCCCGCCAGCTGGGCGAACTCCACTCCGTGGTCTCTTCCCGGCACGCCCGTGCGTACTTGGCTGAGTCGTACACGGGATGGCCGGGGGCGAAGTAGTCCCGCCGCGAGCGGCCTGGCGCCACCCTGGATGCCTGGCGCGGCGAGTATTCCGGCGTCGTCAGGCATTCCCCGGACCGGCTGGCTATTTGCGCGTCGTCAGGTACCGGATGCCCCAGCTGGCTTCCCAGACCTCGCCGGGTTCCAGCCAGCGTAGGCCTTCGCCACTGTTGAAGGCGTCGGCCGGGGCCGTCATCGGTTCAACCGCGACGGCGGTCACCATGCCGCGGTCGGTGGCGAACTCGTTCGTGGTGAATGCCTGGACGTAGCCGAAGGAGGCGTCCATGAGCAGCTGAACTTGGCTGCCGTCGGGCGCCTCCAGATAGTGCAGTGAGCTGCCATCGTCCTCCCGGCGGACATCGGCCCATGCATCGTCGAGGTCCACGGAGCCAACCAGCTGGCCCGTGCGGAAATCGCTCGGCGTGCCGCTGACGTCCGTGGTGATTCCGCTCGGGTTCAAGCGTTCGTCCACCTCGATGTGGGTATCGGCGTTGATGTAGAGCGTGAGTTCCTCCGTCGGTACGCTGCCCAGACGGAGGAAAGGATGTGCACCGAGCGCGACCGGCGCGGATCGGTGGCCCGTGTTTTCCAGGCGATGCGTGACAAGCAGACCGTCCTCCACGAGCTGATAGCGGACCGACGTCGCCAGCTCAAAGGGGTATCCCGGCTGTGGGGAGAGCCCGGCGTCGAGCGTGATGCTGTCCGCGGTGCGCGCACTGATCCCGTATGGAGTGTGCGTCAGCAGTCCGTGCAAGGCGTTGCCGTTGTCCGGTTCCGTGATGTCGAGTTGCTGGGGGATGCCGTTGTAGCTCCAGGTACCTCCGGCCACCCGGTTGGGCCATGGGACCAGGACCCAGCCAGCGCACCACGGCGGTTGGACGTCGGCAGGGTAGTCCTGAACGAGGGCCACGCCGTCGACGTCGAGCTCCCGTAAGCTTGCGGCGACTTCCGTCACCACAACGCGCTGGCTGCGGCCGCCGATGCGAGCCGTGAGTTCGAAGTGTTCGCCCATGGGCGATGGCGCACGGTGACGCGGTGCTTGATTGAGGGAGGGGGCTTGATTCGGCATGGTCGGCCTGACTAAGGAGTAGGGATAGGGAAGGCGCCGGCAGGATCAGCAAGGAATTGCGTGAACGCCAGTTCTGCCGCTCCGATCATCATCAGGTCGGAGCCGAGGGCAGCTCGGTAGATCTTTACTTGGCCAGCCGGTCCGTCCATGGCCTGGGACCGGAGCAGGCTGTCCAATGTCCCGGGAGACAGAGTGTGCAGGACACCAAGGAAGCCATCCAGGACGATCGCTTCCGGGTTGAAGATGTTCACGGCGTTCCGAAGGGCAATGCCAAGATACTCGAGCTGGCGTGCCACCTCGGTGGCCACAGCTTCGCTGCTGTTCGCCCGAAGCGCTTGCTCGAGTTGGCTGGCGTCGCCGCCACCCAACCCTGCCAGTTCAAAAAGCGGTGACTGGGAGACTTCCGTTTCAAGGCAACCGGTGGCGCCACAGTGGCAAGCCTTGCCGGACGAGCGGACAAAGGTGTGACCGAGTTCCCCGGCGTAGCCCGATGCCCCGCGAAGCAATTCTCCGTCAGCGATAACTCCACCACCGATGCCGCTCGCGCCGCCGTTGAGGAAGATCAGGTTCTTCTGCCCTGCACCGGCGCCGAAGAGTAGCTCGCCCTCCGCGCCCAGTGATGCGTCATTGGCCGCGTGGCAGGGGTAGCCGGTGGCCTCGCTAAGCATGCTGGCCACCGGTTCATTGCGCCAGCCCAGGTGCGGGGCGTGCCGCACTACGCCGTTGTCACGGTTGACGAGCCCGGGCACTGCGATGCCCACACCGGTGATCCGGTACGAAGCGTCCAGCTCGGACCGCATGCCGGCGATGACCGCGGCGGCAATGTTCACTGCTTCCCTGGCCGTCGGGATCCGCTCGGTCTCGAAACGGATCTTTTTCTGGACCTTCCCGCCGAGGCCGACAAGTCCTATGGTGACGGCGTCGATCTCGGGGTTCACTGCCAGCGCAGCGATGGACGGGATCGGATGGACGTTGGGGCTGGGCCTTCCCACCTGGGCTTCACCCGACGGCGCCGTTTCATACACGAGTCCCAGGGACACGAGTTGCCCAATCAGCGTCCCTACCGTGGACCGGTTGAGTCCGGTGCGTTTGGTCAGCTGGGCGCGGCTGAGCACGCCGTTGTGATGGACAAGCGAGGTCAGCAGCGCCAGGTTGTTTCGCCGCGAGGGATCGGGCTCGCTGGCGGTGGCGGGAGTTCGGGTGGGGGAGGGCATCATCGCGACAATATCAGCTGCCAAACACCGTGCGGTCCAGGAAAGCGTTGCGGAACTTTCCTGACGGATCCAAGCGGCCTGCCAGTGCGATGAAGTCACCAAAGCGGGGGTACAAGGGCGCGACGGCGGCAGCACCGGCGTCGAACAGTTTGCCCCAGTGCGGCCTCGCCGCGAACGGGCCCAGTTCCGCTTCCAGCAGCGGCAGGATAGCCTCGACCGCTGGCTGGTCCTGGCGCCAAGTGAAGTGCAAACCGATGCCGTCGCGGCCGTAGTTGGCGCTTAGCCAGAGCTGGTCGGCAGCCACTGTGCGGATCTCGCCCACCAGCAGCAGGGGAGTCACCACGTCGGAAAGCCTGCGCATGGTGCGGAGCGCGTCCACGGCGTGCTCCCGGGGGATGAGGTATTCGCTTTGCAGCTCGTCGCCCTGGCTCGGCGTGAATTCCATCTTGAAATGGGCCAGCCTGTCGGACCACGGCCCGGGGACGCCAAGCTGCTGGGTGCAGTTGCTCCCGGACACGCCGGGAAGGGGATGCCGGGCTTCCGTTGCTGGGGTACCGCCGAAGAAATCCGACGTTTCCGGCGCGGGATCGCTGCTGCGTCGCTTGAGCCACGCCTGCCCCACGGTCTCTCCGCTCCAATCGGTGAACAGGCTGACGCTATACGCAGAAGAGGTTATCTGGTCGAAGTTTTCCAGGACGAGGTCCCAGTTAAGGTTTTCGAAGACGCTCTGGGCGACGTCGAAGCTTGGTTGGATGTCCAGGGTCAGCTTGGTGACGATGCCCAGTGCGCCGAGCCCCACCACCATGCCGTCAAAATCGGTGTCACCGCGGTGAGCACTCAGAATGCTACCGTCCGCGGTGACCAGTTCAAGGCCCGCGACGGCGGTGGCCAGGTTGCCGTTGGCGTCCCCGGAGCCGTGCGTGGCAGTGGCGACAGCTCCGGCCACGGAAATGTGGGGGAGCGATGCCAGGTTGTGAAGGGCGAAACCTTGACGCTGGAGTTCTGCCGCGAGTGTCCCGTACCGCGTGCCACCGCTCACGGTGACGGTCATGTTCACCCGATCTACGCTGATCCCCGGGGCCAGCCGGTCCAGCACCACGAGGGTGCCGGCCGTATCCGCGATGGAGTTGAACGAATGCCGGGACCCCAGCGCCCGGACCTGCCGGGACCCTGCCACCAGCGCCTGGAGTTCCTCCACGCTTGCGGGGTGGGCGATCTGCGGTGCCTGGTAGCTGTAGTTTCCTGCCCAATTGCGTTCGGCCACCAGCTGATCAGTCACGGTTGAATCCTTCGTTCAGGGGTCCGGGCCAGAGGTGCCCGGCATATTTGATGTTTACAACAACATAACAGTGCGCTGGCCGCTACACCAGAACTTTCGCGAAATTTCGGCGCGGCCTCCCAAGGAATTTTATTGGCGCAGGTGGTTGACATCACAGGAATCCATAATATGTTGGATAGCGAAACAATTAGCCCCAGCGGGCAAACCCACCTCAACTACCCGGAGCACTCAATGACGATTCAGCCCACCCGTGAAGACAAGTTCTCGTTCGGCCTTTGGACCGTGGGATGGGAGGCGCAGGACCAATTCGGTTCGGCCACCCGCCCTCCCCTGGACGCCGTGGAAGCCGTCAACCGGCTCAGTGACCTCGGCGCCTATGGCATCACGTTCCACGACAATGACCTGTTCCCCTTCGGCTGCTCGGCTGCCGATCGCCAGCGCGAAATCGACCGGTTGCAGGGAGCGCTCAAGTCCACGGGGATGATCGTTCCCATGGTTACCACCAACCTGTTCAGCCACCCCGTCTTCAAGGACGGCGGTTTCACCAGCAACGACCGCGGCGTCCGCCGCTTCGCCCTGCGCAAGGTGCTGGACAACATCGATCTCGCCGCTGAACTCGGCGCCGAAACCTTCGTCATGTGGGGCGGCCGTGAAGGCAGCGAATACGACGCTGCCAAGGACATCCGCGGCGCGCTGGAACGCTACCGCGAGGCCGTGAACCTGCTGGGCGACTACGTCACGGACAAGGGCTACAACATCCGCTTCGCCATCGAACCGAAGCCGAACGAACCCCGCGGCGACATCCTGCTCCCCACCCTGGGCCACGCCCTGGCCTTCATCGAAACCCTGGAACGCCCCGAGCTCGTGGGTATCAACCCCGAGACCGGCCACGAGCAGATGGCCGGCCTGAACTTCACGCACGGTATCGCCCAGGCCCTGTACCAGGGAAAGCTCTTCCACATCGACCTCAACGGCCAGCGCAGCATCAAGTTCGACCAGGACCTGGTATTCGGCCACGGTGACCTGCAGAACGCCTTCTCCCTTGTGGACCTGCTCGAAAACGGCGGTCCCGACGGCCCGTCCTACCAGGGCCCGCGCCACTTTGACTACAAGCCCAGCCGCACCGAGGACATCGACGGCGTGTGGGACTCGGCTGCCGCGAACATGCAGACCTACCTGTTGCTCAAGGAGCGCGCCAAGGCATTCCGCGCCGACCCCGAGGTCCAGGAAGCCCTCCAGGCTTCGCGGGTGGCCGAAATCAACGAGCCGACCTTGAACCCGGGTGAAGGCTATGAGCAGCTGCGGGCCGACAAGTCCGCCTATGAGGACTTCGACGCCGACGCCTACTTCGGCGGCAAGGGCTTCGGATTCGTCAAGCTCCAGCAGCTCTTCATTGAGCACCTTCTCGGAGCGCGCTGATCTCATGACGCTGGTTACCGGGGTTGATTCCTCTACTCAAAGCTGCAAAGTGGTGGTCCTGGACGCTGAAAGCGGTGCGCCTGTGCGTTCGGGCCGGGCGAGCCACCCGGAGGGAACAGAAGTCCATCCGGACGAGTGGTGGCGGGCGCTGTCCGCAGCGTTCGACGACGCCGGCGGGCTGGCCGATGTCAGCGCACTGTCCGTCGGGGGCCAGCAGCACGGCATGGTGCTGCTGGACCGCGAGGGCAACGTGGTGCGGCCGGCGCTGCTGTGGAACGACACCCGCTCGGCCGGCTCCGCCGAGGATCTCACCGCTGAAGTAGGGGCGGAGGACTTCGCCCGGCGGACCGGGCTGGTGCCTGTGGCTTCGTTCACGATCACGAAGATCCGCTGGGTCAGGGACCAGGAACCAGAAAGCATGGCGAGGGTGGCCGCCGTCGCGCTCCCCCACGACTGGCTCACATGGCGTCTCCGCGGTTACGGCCCGGCGGGCTCCAGCCCGTTGGGGCCGGACCTGGACGCGCTGACCACCGACCGCTCGGATGCCAGCGGCACCGGCTACTGGAGCCCGCTGACCGGACGCTACGATCTGGACTTGTTCAAGCTGGCGTTCGGCCAAGACGCGCGGGAAGCCTCGGGCGGGACAGCGACGGCGGCGCCCGGCGTCGTCGTTCTTCCACGCGTGCTGGGCCCTGGCGAAACCGCAGGCCGCGTGCATCCGGCGTGTTTCGGCGGCATCAGCGCAGGCGAGACGCTGGATGGTGGGATCCTGCTCGGTGTCGGGGCGGGGGACAATGCCGCCGCGGCATTGGGCCTTGGAGCCAAACCCGGCGACGTCGTCGTGTCCGTGGGCACCAGCGGCACCGTGTTCGCCGTCGACTCTTCACCCGGACGTGATGCGAGCGGGACCGTGGCGGGCTTCGCGGATGCCAGCGGGGAGTACTTGCCGATCGCGGTGACGCTGAATGCCGCCCGCGTGCTCAGCTCTGTTGCGGCAGTGCTCGACGTCGACTTCGACGAGCTTTCCCGGCTCGCCTTGGAGGCCGAACCTGGCGCGGGAGGTGTGGTGCTGGTGCCGTACTTCGAAGGGGAACGGACACCCAACCTGCCTCATGCAAAAGCTAGTTTCCACGGCCTCAGCATCGCCTCCACCACCCGCCCAAACATAGCGCGGGCGGCCATCGAGGGCATGCTGTGCGGGCTCGCCGGAGGCCTTGAGGCGCTGCGTACCCAAGGTGGCCGCGCTGAGCGGTTGCTGCTGATCGGAGGTGCCGTTCAGAATCCCGCCGTGCAACGGATTGCAGCGCAGGTGTTCGACCTTCCCGTTGTGGTTCCAAGCCCCGGCGAATACGTGGCCCGCGGCGCGGCGGTGCAGGCGGCATGGGCGCTCGCAGGGCACCGTCCGGACTGGCCGGTTGCCGTGGATGCCACGCCCGAGCCGGATTTCCGGGCCTCGATCGGCCGGAACTACAGGAAGGCCAGTGCCCGCGTTGACACCGGCAACTGAACCGCTGCTCGTCAGGACACCGCTTCTGGATTCCCTGAACCAGGACCCGGTGCCTGCATCGGGCGATCCCGTCCGGTGGGGAGTCATTTCCACCGGACGGATCGCGTCGACCGTCGTGCAGGACCTCGCGCTCCTGCCCGACGCCGTCCTGCAGTCCGTGAGTTCCCGGACCCAGGAGAACGCGGAGGCGTTTGCCGCCGAGCACGGTTTCCAGGGCGCCTATGGCGACGACGGCGGGCTTCCGGGATACCAGCGTCTGCTCCAGGATCCTGCGGTAGATGTTGTCTATGTGGCAACGCCGCACACGAGCCACTATGCGGTGACGAGGGCTGCCCTCGAAGCAGGGAAGCACGTGTTGTGCGAGAAACCGTTGACCATCAGCGCCCGTGAAGCAGTGGATCTGGTCCGCCTGGCACGGGAGAAAAGCCTGTTCCTGATGGAAGCCGTATGGACCCGCTTCCTTCCCAGCGTGCAACGGGCGGCGGAAATCATCGCATCCGGCGAACTCGGCGAGATCCGGTGGCTGCAAGCTGATCTCGGATTTCCCGCGCCGCACCACCTGGAATCCCGGCTGTGGAAGCGCGAGGACGGCGGAGGCGCCCTGATGGATGTGGGTGTGTATCCGCTGACGTGGGCGCTGTTTAGCCTGGGACGCCCCGACTCGTTGGCCGCCACGGCGCACATCACCGATGGCGGAGTGGATTCCGAGACCGCGCTGACGTTGTCCTACTCGTCCGGGGCGCAGGTCCAGGCCATGACGTCATTGACCGCGGCCACCCCGCAGACGGCCACCGTATGCGGCACGAAGGGGATGCTGCGCTGCAACGCCCCGCTGTTCAATCCAAGCGAGCTAACCATCACCTCCGGCTCCGGCGAGCAACGTGTGGAGAAATTCGCTACGGTCGGCCATGGCTATACGTACCAGTTGCGCGAAGTGATTCGCTGCCTGCAGCAGGGCCTGCTCGAGAGCCCCACGATGCCGTTGGCGGATACCCTGACCACCATGTCCCTCCTGGATGAAGCACGTAGCCAAGCGGGAATCAGCTACCCGGGGGACTGGGGACCAACGGCGGGGGCTTCGCATGACTTTTTGTCAGAGCCAGCCGATACGGTTTGTCGCATTAAATGTTGTGTTCCATGTTGACGGGAAGCTAGCCCAGAACGAGTTCACGGGCGTCCGGACTGGACGGTTCTCAAAGAAGACCTCTTACTTGATCGTCCAGGTGGACCAACTGCGCTGACACGACCAAACGGGAATGTTCCGAAGTAGCCTGAGACTGCCTCGTTGCGTTTGGGGGCGACTCGCGTCCCCGCCCCCGGCGCAGGATCGTCGCCAGGCCGCACGGCACGGTCCAAATGGCCCGGAACCGCGGAACCCTGAATGATGATGAAGATCACCTTGTCGAAACAGGATTCTGGAGGAAACATGCCCGCCACGTCGTCGCCCGGAAGAGTGGGCGATGTCCGCAGGCAGAACCTGGCACTCGTGCTCGCCGGGATCCAGGGGAACAGCGGGGCCACGCGCGCGCAGCTTGCCGCGGAAAGCGGCCTGACGAAGGCCTCCGTTTCGAGCCTGGTAGCCGATCTGCTTGAGTCCGGCCTGGTCATGGAAACAAGTGTCACCCGCGACGGAGAACGGGGACGGCCCGGAACCGGTCTTGTCCTCAATCCGGCTCGCGGCGCTTTGGCCGCGGAAATCAATGTGGACTACCTCGCGGTGGGAGTCCTGGACTTCGCAGGGGAACTGGTCTTCCACGAAACCCTTGAACGGCACAACCGTGGGAGCCGGCCTTCCGACATGCTGCCGCTCCTCGTCGCCATGGCTCAGCGGGCAGCGGCAAAGGCGGCGGACGCGGGCGTCGAGCTTCTTGGCGGGGAACTGACGGTGCCCGGATTGGTGGATACGGAACACAACGTGGTGGTGGCCGCACCGAACCTGGGCTGGGCCGACGTCGGGCTCTCCGAAGAGCTGCCCCGGCTCCTGCCCGAAGCCCCCTTCGGAGTGACCCTCTCGAACGAGGCCAATAGCGCCGCGCTCGCGGAACTCTGGTTTGGCCACGGCGCAGATCACGGTACAAGGGATCGGTTCCGGGACTTCCTGTACATTTCCGGCGAAGTGGGCGTTGGTGGCGGCCTGGTCATGGCCTCCCAGCTCTTCGACGGCCCCCAGGGTCATGCCGGTGAGATCGGGCATGTGGTGGTGCATCCCGACGGCCCGCTGTGCGCCTGCGGCGGCCACGGTTGCCTTGAGACCCTCGCGGGCCAGGACGCCATATATTCTGCTGCAGGAATACATCAGGGTTCGACTTCAAAGCAAATGGATCACCTGCTGAGCCGCGTTGCCGACGGCGACAAGCTCGCGGTTTCAGCGGTGGAACAGGCCGGACAATACCTCGGAATCGCGGTGGCCTCCACGGCACGGGTGGCGAACATTTCCTCGGTCGTGCTGGGCGGGCACTTCGCGGCACTTGAGGCGTGGATCGCGCCCGCACTGCGCCGGAGTCTGGACCACTACGCGCCGGGACTGATCCCGGAAGGAAACGTGGCGTTCTCCGGACTGGGGCAGATGGGGGCCATCAGGGGTGCCGCGGCCACCTCAGTCCGGAGAATTCTGGGCCAGGCCTACGAGCTGATTCCCTGAACCTCTGCGACCGGAGCCGCCAACGCGGTCAGCTCCACGAGTTCCGGCCGTGCAACCGTGCTTTCGATCGACACCGCTGAGCCACTGCGGGCAGATGCCAACACGGATTCCATGACCTCCAGCGCATGGAACGCCAGCTGGCCTCCCGCCCGCGGTTCGGCCCCGGCCGGGGTTGCCGCGAGGTCGGCAATGCCGAAGCCCCGGCCCGAATCGATGTAGCCGGCCGAGACCGGAAGCGTCTGCCAGGAGTCGGCGCCGAGCGTGAAAAGCTCAACGTCGCCGTCGAAGTGGTTCGGGTCAGGAACAACGAGGGACCCTGTGGCGCCGTGGACCTCGATGTTGGGCGACTTGGTTTTCACAGCGTCAAAGCTCATCACAAGCGTGGACAATGCTCCCGAAGCATGCACCAGGACCCCGGTCACGTGCGAATCGATGGTCACCGGGATCACTTCGCCCTCGCGCGGTCCCGAACCAATGGTGCGCGTGTTCCGCGTGTGGCTTGAGGCTCCAATGACCGAGACCACCGGGCCCAGCAGCGTGACCAGCGCGCTCACGTAATAGGGGCCCATGTCCAGCAGGGGTCCGCCGCCGGGCAGGTAGTAGAAATCAGGATTGGGATGCCAGCGCTCGTGACCCGGGGTGACCATGGTCGCCGTGGCCGAGATCGGCGCGCCGATCAGTCCGTCGTCGATTGCCTTGCGGGCGGTCTGGATGCCGGTACCGAGCACCGTATCCGGAGCGCATCCGACCACGACGCCGGCCTCCCGCGCCGCGTCGAGCACTTGCCGTGCCTCGGCGGTCGTCGCGGCGAGCGGTTTTTCCCCATACACACTCTTGCCGGCGGCGATCGCCTTCAAAGCGATCGGCGCATGCGCAGCCGGAATGGTGAGGTTCAGGACGAGCTCGACGTCGTCGGCCGCCAGGAGCTCGTCGACGGTCACCGCGCGAACGCCGTCGTAAGAATCGGCGACCGCTTGCGCGCGTGCGGCATCGAGGTCCGCGACAGCCACCAGGTCAATGGCGTCCAGCCGGCGGAAGTTTGTGAGGTACTGGGCGATGATGGCGCCGCACCCAATGATTCCTACTTTGATTGGCTTGACTGTGTCTAGCGGCTTGCCCACAGCATGCCCCTTTCGATGATGGTGCGGACGTTGCTGTCCTGGAGGATTTCCACCCTGTGTCCTGGGGTGCACACGAAGATCCGTCCTTCGGCCCACTGCCGGGTCCAGATCGCAGGGGAGGTGACCTCCCGGTTCCACGGGTCCCATTCGCGGACCTTCTGGGTGGTGGTGGCGAGGACGTCGATGTAGTCGTCCGAGAGGACCCAGTACTGCTCGGTGACCAACTCAAAGTCGCTCAGCCCCTGCGTGATGGGATGGCTGGCGGCGGCCGGGAGCATGTTGACGGTGTACGGCACGTAGTTGTCCGACTGCTCGCCGATGCGTTCGTCCGGATGTTTGCCCGGGTGGCAGGCGAACTGGCCGCCGATCATGTGCAGGTAGTCCGAGTTGTTCCGGTAGGAATCGGCGATGCCGCCGTGCCAGCCGGCAAGTCCGGTGCCGTTTTCGACGGCGGTGCGGAGCCCCTCGAACTCGTCCTTCTCGATGGTGGACATGGTCACGCATTGCACGATCAAGTCCACGCCGGACATATATGCTGAATCGGCATATACCTTGGGGGATTCCTCCACCCGGACGTCATAGCCGTTGTCCTTGAGGAACGGGATAAAGAGTTCTGTGGCCTCGAATGGCTGGTGGCCATCCCAGCCGCCACGGACCACCAGGGCGGTCTTCTTGTCAGTCATGGTTTCCTTTGCTTAGAAATACGGCCATACAGCCGAAAAACGAATGGTCAGCGGCTTGAGAATGCCGCGTCGAAAGCGGCGACCGGCGGGGCGATGGCGGCGAGTTTCCGGACCATGGCCAAGGATTGCGGCGCGCCGACGAGTCGGTCCATGCCCGCGTCTTCCCACTCGACGCTGGTGGGCCCTTCGTAGCCGATGGCGTTGAGGGTGCGGAAGATTGGCTCCCATTTCACGTCGCCGTGGCCTGCGGTGACGAAGTCCCAGCCCCGGCGCGGGTCCGCCCATGGCAAGTGGGACCCGAGCCGGCCGTTGCGTCCGTTGAGCTGGCGGATGGATTCCTTGACGTGCATATGGAAGATCTTCGGCGCGAAATCCTGGAGGAACATCACCGGATCCAGGTCCTGCCAGATGAAATGGGACGGATCGAAGTTCAGCCCGAAGCTCTCCCGGTAGCCCACAGCTTCCAGGGCACGCTTTGCGGTCCAGTAGTCGTAGGCGATCTCGGAGGGGTGGACTTCCAAGGCGAAGCGGACCCCGACTTCGTCGAACACGTCGAGGATCGGGTTCCAGCGGTCCGCGAAATCCTGGTAGCCGCGCTCGATCATCGCCTCCGAGGCGGGCGGGAACATGGCCACTGCTTTCCAGATGGAGGAGCCCGTGAATCCCGTGACGGTCTTGACGCCGAGGCGTGCCGCGGCCCGTGCCGTGACCTTCATGGCCTCCGCAGCGCGTTGACGCACCCCTTCGGGATCACCGTTGCCCCAGACTTCATCGGACAGGATGTCCCGGTGGCGCTCGTCGATGGGGTCGTCGCACACGGCCTGGCCGGTGAGGTGGTTGGCGATCGCGAAGACCTTGAGGCCGTTCTTCTCAAGGATGTCGAGGCGTTCCTGGACGTAGCCGTCGTCGATGGAGGCCCGGTAGGGGTCCAGGTGGTCGCCCCAGCAGGCGATTTCCAGCCCGTCGAAGCCCCACTCGCCGGCGAGCCGGGCGACCTCTTCGAAGGGTAGATCGGCCCACTGGCCGGTGAACAGGGTGATGGGTCTTGTCATCGGGGTTCCCTCCTAGACTTTCTGCCAGCGGCTGGACTCTGCGGCGCTGCCTTCGACGGCGGCAAGCACCTTTTGCACTTGCAAGGCGTCCGCGAACGACGGCGAGGGCTGCTCGCCTGCGCCGATCGCGGTCACGAGGTCCACCACCTGGTGCGTGAAGCCGTGCTCGTATCCAAGGCCATGGCCGGTGGGCCACCAGTTGCCGACATAGGGGTGTTCGGGTTCCGTCACGAAGATCCGGCGGAATCCGGCGTCGGGCGATTCGGCGGCGTCGTAGAAGGACAAGACGTTCATGTCTTCGAAGTCGAACGCGAGGGACGCCTTGGTGCCGTTGACCTCCAGGCGCATGGCGTTCTTGCGTCCGAGCGCGAAACGCGTGGCCTCGAAGACCCCGACGGCGCCCGCGGAAGTAGTGCCGCCGTCGAGCCCGTCGCCAGAAAAGCGGGCGGTGAAAATGGCGGCGTCATCGACGGTGACCGAGCCACGCGGCGCATCCGCGCCGACGTCGCCATGACCGCCGAGTCCCACGAGGTCTCCGGCCAGCGGGCGTTCGTGGACGAAGGTTTCCAGGAGTGCGGAAACGCCCGTGATCTGCTGCCCGGTGACCCACTGCGCGGCGTCGATGCTGTGCGCTCCGATGTCGCCCAAGGAGCCCGATCCGGACTTGGACTTGTCCAGCCGCCAGGTCATGGGCGCGTTTTCGTCGCTGAGCCAGTCCTGCAGGTACTGGGCCCTCACGTGCCGGATGGTTCCCAGCCGGCCTTGCTCGACCATCCGCTTGGCGAGCGCCAACGCGGGGGTGCGACGGTAGCTGAACCCGCACATTGAGACCACCCCGCGTTGCGCTGCGGCTTGGGCGGCTTCCGTCATGCGCTCTGCCTCCGCCACCGAATTGGCCAGCGGCTTTTCGCAGAGCACGTGCTTGCCGGCCTCAAGGGCCGCGATCGCGATCTCGGCGTGCGTGTTGCCCGGGGTGCAGATGTCGATCAGGTCGATGTCGTCCCGCTCAAGGAGCCGGCGCCAATCAGTCTCCACCGATCCCCAGCCGAGCTTGCCCGCGGCGGCCCGGACGCCGTCGTCGTTCCGGCCGCACAGTGCGGTGAGCTGGGGGTCCAGCGGGAGATCGAAGAACCGCGGCGCTGTCCGCCAGGCGTGGGAGTGGGCGGCGCCCATGAACGCGTAGCCGACCATGCCGACGCGCAAGGGCTTTGCGGTGGTCATTGAGTTTCCTTTCGTGCTCTTCAAAGAGCGTTGGCTATTTGCTGAATCCGGCAGTCAGTCCGCTGAGCAGCTGACGGCGGGCCACCACGTAGATGACCAGCAGCGGCAAGGTGGCGAGCACCACGGAAGCCAGCACGGCGGGGATGTTGACACTGAATTCGCCCTGGAAGGTCCACAAGGACAGCGGGAGCACTCGCGTGGACGGGCTTTGGGTGAGGATCAGCGGGAAGAGAAAGCCGTTCCAGACTCCCAGTGCGTTGTAGATGCCCACGGTGACGACGGCGGGGCGCGTCATGGGCAGCGCGAGGCGCCACATCATGGCCCAGTCCGAGCAACCGTCGAGCCGCATGGACTCGAACAACTCGTTGGGAACATCGCGCAGGAAGTTGCTCAGGATGAGGACGGAAATAGGAATGGCGAACGCGATGGACGGGAGGATCAGCGCCAACAAGGTGTCATAGAGATGCGCCTTGGTGATCATCCAGTAGATCGGGATGATCGTGGCATGGAGCGGGATCGCCAGGCCCAGGAGGAACGTGTTGTTCGTCCACGCCAGGAACCGGCCCTTGCCGCGGACAATCGCGTAAGCGGCCATGAACGAGACCAAGAGAGCAGGCACGACGCTGCCCACGGTGACGATCAGGCTGTTGGCGAAGTACATGGCGAAGTCGTTGTCCAGGACCAGCTTGTAGTTGTCCAGGGTCGGCTCGGTGGGCGGCATCATCGGGTTCGAGGTGAAAAAGCCGGCTTGGTTCTTCAGGCTGGTGACCACCACGTAATAGATGGGAACGATGATGACCGCCAACCACAGCCAACCGCCCAGACCGCCCAGATAGTTGGGACGGAAGCGTCCGGGCCCTTTGGTCCGTTTTGCTCGGGGGCCATGATTGTGGTCTTGGTTGTTGCTTAGCGCGGTGCGCCTTGCCGGCGGTACGGGAAGCTGGGTTGTGGAAGCCATCAGGCACCTTCCAATTGGCTTGCGTTGCGGTTCTTGCCACCGAGTCGTTGCAGGATGAGGGCCAATGCAAGGCCGATCACCACGAGGATGACGCCCAGGGCACTCGCGGCTCCCATGTCGTTGGCCTTGAAGCCCGTCAGGTACATGTGCAGCGGTAGCAGCCGCGTGGAGTAGCCGGGTCCGCCTCCGGTGAGGACGAAGACGAGGTCGAAGTAAGCCAGCGAGCCGACCACCATGAGGGTGGAGGAGGTGATGATGGTGTACTTCAACTGGGGCAAGGTGATGGCGAAGAACTGCTGGACGCGTCCTGCGCCGTCGATTTGGGCCGCTTCGTACAGCGACGCCGGGATCTGGCGCACGCCGCCTTGGTAGATGAGCGTGTGGAACGGCACGAACTGCCAGGCGATGACGAAGACGACGACGAACAGCACCAGATCCGAGTTGCCGAGCCAGTCCTGGGCAAGGAACGGAAGGCCCAAGCCCGGGCCAAGGCCGAAGTTCGGGTCCAACAGGGCCTTGTACGCGATAGCGACGGCGGCCGAGGAGAGCAGCAGCGGCACGAAGTACAGGACCGCGAGGGCTGCACGGTATTTCTGGGAAGCGGAAGTGAAGACGCCGAGCAGCAGGCTGATGGGAGCCTGGACGATGAAGGAGAAGAACATGATCTTGGCGGTGACCCACAGCGCGTTGCCGGTGACAGGATCAGTCAGGACCGTGGTCCAGCTCGACAAGCCGTCCAGTTTGATTTCGCCCAGCCCGTCCCACTTGGTGAAGCTGAGGAAGAGCACGCCAAGGAGCGGGATGATGGCGAAGAGGAGGAAGAAGACGAGGGCTGGTGCGGCCAGCCACCCCGACGGGCCCTTTTCAAGGACCCGCCGGGAAGAACCGGAAGAGAAGGACACTGGTTACTTTCCGATCGTTGCGTTCATGGTTGAGACGAACTGATCGGGGCTGATCTTCTTCAGGAAGATCTGGTCCAGGTTCGCCAACATAGCGTCTCCCTGGGCGGGGCTAAGGGCCTGGTCCCAGGAGAGGGTGAAGCTCGGGGCGTTCTTGGCCATGCCGTACACGTAGCTCAGGAAGTCCTTGTCCGGCGATGCTGCCAGCTTGCTCTCGATGCCCGTGGTCACGGGAACGGCTCCGGAGTCGATCAAGGCCTGGGTGTCCGCGTCGGTGAACATTCCGCTCTTGACGTAGTCGAGCGCAGCCTTCTTCTGGCTGTCAGTGGCCTTGGAAGAAATCGACCAGAAGTTGGACGGGTTGCCTACCACGTTGGCCGGATCGCCCTTGCCGCCGGAAACGCTCGGGAACGTGATGTAGCCCAGTTTGCCGTTCTTGACGAAATCCGCCGCGTCCTTCTTCATGCCCTGGTAGATCCAGCCGCCTTGCAGGATCATGGCTGCCTTGCCGGTGTAGAGGAGGGCCTGGTCTGCGTTGCTGTCGGCAGCGATGGAGGAGAAGCCATTGATGAATCCGCCGGCGTCAACCAGGTCCTGGATCTTGGTCAGGGCTTCCTTGACGGCTGGATCGGACCAGGCGCCGGGCTTGTTCGCGGCGATGTTCGCGAAGACGTCCGGTCCGCCGATGCGCTCCACCAGGTATTCCAGCCACATCAGGTCAGGCCACTTTGACTGGCCCCCGAGGGAGAACGGGGCAACGCCGGCCGCTTTGAACTTCGGGACCAGTGCCATCAGTTCATCCCAGGTCTTGGGTGCCTGGGCGCCGATCTTGTCGAAGACTTCCTTGTTGTAATACAGGACCACCGGCTGCACGTTGTTGTTCGGCAGGGCATAGGTTTTGCCGTTGATCACGCCGTTCTTGAGCACGGACGGCAGGTAGCGGCTCTTGACGTCGGGGTTTGACGCGATGAAATCGGACATGTCGGCCACCTGGCCGGAATCGACATAGGACTTTAGGACGCCGCCGCCCCAACCGTAGATGAAGGTGGGCCCTTGGCCGGCGCCGACGGCGGTGCGGACCTTGGTCTTGTACGCGTCGTTCGCGAAGAAGTCGAGCTTGATGGCCTCATCCGGGTGTGCTTTGTTCCATGCATCGATGGATTTCTGGAGCACGGGCTGGTTACCGCCCGTGAGGCCCCACATGGTGGCCGAATCGGCGTTGCCTGCAGAACTTGCCGGTCCGCTGGATCCGCAAGCTGCGAGGGAGATCGATACGGCCGCAGCAGTGACGGCGATCGCTGCTGAACGCAACGTGAGTTTTACCATTTGCAATTCCATTCGTCCTCCGGGCTCGACGTTGATTGCCCGGCTATTGGTTTCGGGAGTCCGGCCTTCGGGGAGCGAGGCTGCACTGCCGCTGAATATGCTTGATCCGAATCCTCGAAATATTTCGACAATCTTTTCGGTCCGTTAGGCAAATTTAGCTGTGGCCTGAGTCACCGTCAAGGACTTTCGTGGATAAAGTTCAACTCTTTTACGAAATGATGATTGACTCTGCGGGCGTTGGCACCCAGACTTGTGAAAACGAAATATTTCGAAAGAGTAGGGAGCCATGGCTAGTAACGAGCGCCCGGCCAAGCTGACATTGGCCGCCATCGCGCGGGAAGCGGGCGTCTCGATGCCTACAGTCTCGAAGGTAGTCAACGGGCGCGAGGATGTTGCCGCGGCTACTCGCGCCAAGGTTCTGACTGCCCTGGAGCGGACCGGGTACAAGTCACCGCTGCAGCGGAAGACCATCGCCGGCCGGCGGCCTGTGGTGGAGGTAGTGCTCGACACCTTGAACTCGGCGTATGGAGTGGAAGTGCTCAATGGCGTGCTGGAGCACGCCGCCGCCTCCGACGTCGAAGTCCTGCTCAACATCACCGGCCAGCAATCGGCATCGACGCTGAGCCCCGAGCAGAGGGCGCAGCGGATCATCGACGAGGGGCGCAGCGGCATGATCGTGGTGACCTCGGCCTTCAGCTCGGCCCAGTTGGATCCATTTCGACGGCGGCAGATACCTATCGTTGTCATCGACCCGCTCAACCCGCCTCCAGACGACGTGGTCAGCGTCGGCGCCAGCAACTGGGCTGGTGGCAAGGCTGCCACGGCCCATCTGCTGGATCTTGGCCACCGCCGGATCGCCTACCTGGGTGGGCCGGAAGCCGCCGAGTGCAACCAGGCCCGGCTTCACGGCTACATGGCCGCACTGATGGCGAAAGGGGTGCCCGTCGAGGAGCGCTACGTCCTGTCAGGACCCTTCCGCTCCGAGAACGGTGTGGCGGGAATGAAAACCCTGCTTCAGCTCGAAGATCGTCCAACCGCGATCTTCGCCGCAAGCGACAGCATCGCCCTGGGAGTGCTCGCCGAGGCCCGTCGGCAAAAGATCCGCATCCCCGAGGACATCAGTGTGGTCGGTTTTGACGGCACCTACCAGGCAGAGGAATCAGTGCCCCCTCTGACGTCCGTATCCCAGCCGCTGCAGGAAATGGGCCGCGCCGCCCTGCGGTTCGTGCTGCGCCAAATGCGTGGCGATGCGGTGGACTCGCGGCGGGTGGAGCTTGCTACGCACCTGGTAGTCCGCGAATCCACGGCGCCGCCGGCGTAGGTACTGTCAGGGCCGGTCGGGCGCCTCTTGTGAGCGAGCGTTTGGGTTTGAGGCCGTATATCTGATCGAGGATCGTGCTTTTGTGGCGCATAAGTGAGCGAGCGTCCGCACCATCTGACGCTCGCTCACTTATGTGGTTGTTTTCCCGAACGCTCGCTCACCTTTGCAGGGTTCCGACGACGCCAAAGTGACCCGCCGCCGTCGGGCATCAGGCCGGGGCATTGACGCCCGGTATTAAGACCGCGTCAAGATAAGCCGGCACCGTGTTAAGGAACCGTTAGAAACGGCTTTTCGCCGTATGCCGAGGAGTTGACTGACATCAGCCCCGCAAACGGGGCGCGGATGAAAGGACGTTCCAGTGGCCGACGTGGCTGTTGTGGGGATCTTCGTGGTGTCCATGGGGATCGTGATGTGGATAGCCCACCTTCTGGGGAAAATTGTCGACAGCGACGGGCCGGTGAACGGGCAGTGAGCGCGGACGCCGTGATGTGGCTGCTCCTGTTCATTGCAGGCTTGTGTCTCTTCGGCTACCTGTTGGCCGTCTTGATCCACCCGGAAAAGTGGTGATGACGGATGGTTTTCAGCATTGCCTCCTTCATCACCCAAGCGTCCGTCCTGCTCCTGCTATTGGTCTTGGTCCACAAGCCTCTGGGGATATATCTCGCCCGCGTGTTCGAGGGCAGGAAATCGACCCGCGTGGAGCGGTTGTTCTACCGGCTGTCCGGGGTTGATCCAGACACCGAGCAGAGTTGGTCCATCTACCTGCGCAGTGTCCTGGTCTTCTCCGCCGTCTCAATCCTGGTGGTGTTCCTGCTCCAGCGGCTCCAAGGCGTCCTGCCCGGAAACAATTCCCTGCCTGGCGTGGACCCTTGGACGGCCATGAACACGGCCATCTCCTTTGCCACCAACACCAACTGGCAAACGTACGTCCCTGAGGCAACGGTGGGCATCTTCGCGCAGATGTGCCTCCTGGCCGTGCAGAACTTCCTGTCGGCCGCCGTCGGAATTGTGGTGGTGGTCGCGCTGATCCGTGGCATCGTGCGAACTCGGACGCACAGGCTGGGGAACTTCTGGGTGGATTTGGCCCGTACGTCGTTCCGCGTGCTGCTCCCGATGGCTGCCCTCGCGGCCATCGTGATGGTGATCGGCGGCGTCGTGCAGAATTTCTGGTCAACTGACGTGACCAACCAGGCAACCGGCATTACCCAGACGATCCCGGGCGGGCCGGTCGCCTCCCAGGAAGCCATCAAGGTCCTGGGCACCAACGGAGGTGGCTACTTCAACGCCAACTCGGCGCACCCGTTCGAGAATCCCAACGTCTTCATCAGCCTGTTCCAGGTCTTCCTGATCCTGCTCATCCCCTCCGCCCTGCCATATGCCTATGGCCGCATGGTGGGGGACCAGCGGCAGGGATACACGGTGGCCGGTGTGATGGGTACGCTCTGGCTGAGTTCCACCGCCCTGATGGGCTGGGCCGTCGCCTCGGCGCAAGGAACCGCGACGGCGGCTGCCGGAGGTTTGGGGGAGGGCTTCGAGGAGCGACTCGGCGCCGCCCAGAGTTCGATCTTTGCCACGGCCACCACGTTGACGTCCACAGGAGCCATCAACGTGGCCCACGATTCCCTGCCGCCCCTGGCCGGTGGCGTCGCCATGGTGAACATGATGCTCGGTGAAGTGGCTCCCGGCGGCACAGGATCAGGGCTCTATGGCCTGCTCATCCTCGCTATTGTCTCCGTGTTCATCGCTGGCCTGATGGTGGGCCGGACTCCGGAATTCCTGGGCAAGAAGATCGGACCCCGGGAAATGAAGCTCACGGCCATGTACATCCTGGTGACGCCCGTGGTGGTGTTGGCGCTCGCCGGCATCACGGTCCTGCTTCCGGACGCCATGGCCAATGCGCCTGCTTCCGGACCGCACCAGTTCAGCGAAGTGCTGTACGCCTTCACGTCCGGAGCCAACAACAACGGCTCGGCCTTCGGCGGGATCACCAGCTCTGGACCGTATCTGTCCACGATGATGGGACTCGCCATGCTGCTGGGCCGTTTCCTGCCGATCGTGTTGGTGCTGGCCTTGGCCGGTTCCCTGGCAAAACAGCCCCGGATCCCGGCATCGTCCGGTACGGTCCCGACCCACGGCTGGCTGTTCGGTTCCCTCTTGCTCGGCGTCACGGTCATCATGACCGCCTTGAGCTACTTCCCGGCTCTCTCCCTGGGCCCCCTCGCAGAAGGACTCCTCAAATGACCAAGTCCAGCACGGCATTCGCCAAGGACACAGCGGCCCAGACCTACGCAGACGGCAATCCCCTGGGTACGCCCGGGGAGCACAAGCACCACACCAAGGCGCCAGCCAAGCTCGATCTTGCCAGCATCCGGTCTGCCCTGCCGGTCGCGGTTCGAAAGCTGGCACCGCGCCAGATGATCCATTCTCCTGTGATGTTCACCGTGCTCGTTGGGGCGGCCCTCTGCACGGTCATCTGCATCCTCAAGCCGGCTGTGTTCGGCATCGCGCTGACGGCCTGGCTTTGGCTGACAGTGCTCTTCGGGACCTTGTCGGAGGCCATCGCCGAAGGGCGGGGCAAGGCCCAAGCGGACAGCCTCCGAGCCAGCCGGAAAGGCGTTGTCGCCAGGCTCCAACGTGCGGATGGCACCCTCAAGGAGGTGCCGGGAACGGAACTGCGGAAGAACGACGTCGTCATCTGCGAAGCCGGTGACGTCATTCCCTCCGACGGCGAAATCATCGAGGGCTTGGCCAGCGTGGACGAGTCCACCATCACAGGTGAGTCGGCGCCCGTGATCCGCGAATCGGGCGGCGACCGCTCCTCGGTGACCGGCGGCACCAAGGTCCTCTCGGACCGTATCGCCATCCGTATCACGGCCGAAGCCGGGGAGACGTTCATCGATCGAATGATCAAGCTCGTGGAAGGCGCAGTCAGGCAAAAGACGCCCAACGAAATCGCACTCCACGTCCTCCTCGTCTCCCTGACCATCGTGTTCCTGGCGGTGACCATGAGCCTGGCGCCGTTCGCGTCCCTGGCGGGCGCAACGCCGTCGCCGATTGTCTTGGTGGCGCTTCTCGTCTGCCTGATCCCCACGACGATCGGGGCGCTGGTGCCGGCTATCGGCATCGCCGGCATGGATCGCCTGGTGCAGCACAATGTCCTGGCGACCTCCGGCCGTGCGGTGGAGACCGCCGGCGACATCACCACCCTCCTGCTCGACAAGACCGGCACCATCACCTACGGAAACCGCCGCGCGGTCAGCTTCTTCCCCGCCCAGGACGTCGAGCGGACCGAACTCATCGAAGCGGCCCGGCTCTCCAGCCTGGCCGACGAGACACCGGAGGGCCGTTCGATCGTGGATCTCGCGGCGGAAAAGGGCGTCGGTGGTCCGGACCTTGCAGCGCTCTTGAAGGGTTCGGAGGACTTCGCGGTTGTCGAGTTCAGCGCCAGCACGCGCATGAGCGGCCTGGACCTCGACGGACGGAAGATCCGCAAGGGCGCCGCAACCGCCGTCGCGAAGTTTGTCGCCGACGCCGGCGGCCAGACGCCCGCCGAGGTGGACCGCAAGGTGCGGGAAATCTCCGCCCAGGGCGGCACCCCACTGTTGGTGGCCGGCGTCGGGCACGACGGCGGAGCCCGGGTCCTCGGCACCATCCACCTTGCCGATGTGGTCAAGCCGGGCATGCACGCCCGCTTCGCCGAACTCCGGAAGATGGGCATCCGGACGGTGATGATCACGGGTGACAACCCCATCACGGCAAAGGCGATCGCAGCCGAGGCAGGCGTTGACGATTTCGTTGCCGAAGCCACCCCGGAAGACAAGCTGGCAGTCATCAAGGAAGAGCAAGCGCAAGGCCGGCTGGTGGCGATGACCGGCGACGGTACCAACGACGCTCCCGCGCTCGCCGCGGCGGACGTCGGCGTCGCCATGAACTCGGGCACTCCCGCAGCCAAGGAAGCCGCCAACATGGTGGACCTGGATTCAGACCCTACCAAGCTCATCAACATCGTGGGCATCGGCAAGCAACTGCTCATCACCCGTGGCGCCCTGACCACGTTCTCGGTGGCGAACGACGTCGCAAAGTACTTCGCGATCGTTCCGGCGCTGTTCACGGCAGCGTTTCCAGGGCTCGGCCTCTTGAACATCATGGGCTTGTCCTCGCCGTCGTCGGCGATCCTGTCCGCGGTGATCTTCAACGCGCTGATCATCATCGCCTTGGTTCCACTCGCCTTGCGCGGCGTCAAATACCGTGCAGTCTCGGCGACGCAGGCCTTGGCCAGGAACCTGGCGATCTACGGCTTTGGCGGTCTCGTGGCACCTTTCATCGGGATCAAGCTCATCGACCTGCTCACTTCCCTCATCCCCGGCATCGGCTAGGAGCAACCATGAACACCTTTCCCGGCTACCTTCGGCAAGCAGGAACGGCCCTGCGGTTCCTGCTCCTCGCCACCGCGGTCCTTGGAATGATCTACCCGCTGGCGATTTTCGGTATCGGGCAGGCCGTCGCGCCGTTCCAAGCGAACGGCTCCATCGTAAAAGACGCGGCCGGAAAGCCCGCTGCTTCCGCGCTGATTGCGCAAGTCTCCGCCAACGACGCCGGCGCCCAGAGCCCGCTGTGGTTCCACGCCCGCCCTTCGGCGGCCAAGTGGGACCCGGGGGCATCCACTGCCAGCAACCTGGGACCCAACGATCCCAAACTGCTCGACGCCGTCAAGGCCAACCGTGCCGCCATCGCTGCTGCAGAGGGGGTCAAGGAGTCCGACGTCCCCGCCGACGCCGTGACGGCGAGTGGTTCCGGGCTGGACCCGCAGATCTCGGTGGCCTACGCCCGCCTCCAAGTGCCCAGGGTGGCCAAGGCGCACGGGCTGAGTGTTGGGACCGTTCAGGCAATGGTGGACCGGCGCACGGTCACGGGGCTTGAGGCCTTCCTGGGGCAGCCGTCCGTCAATGTCACGGAGTTGAACCTGGACGTGGCCGCAGCGGTGCCGACCAAGTGAAAGAAACCCGCCAAATGAGCGTGGCTGGATCCGCGGGAGGGCCAGGACCCGCGCAAAGAACCGGCGCGTTCAACAAGTGAAAGAATGACCACATGGCACGGGCAACGCTGCGCATTTTCCTCGGGGCAGCCCGGGGGTCGGTAAGACCTACGCCATGCTCGAGGAGGCCCACCGGCTGAGCGGACGTGGCGAGGACGTGGTGGTGGCCTTCGCCATGGACCATGGGCGCAGCGACACCCGTGCCTTGATGGACGGATTGGAAGTCATCCCGCCGCACACCATCGCGTACCGGGACACCACCTTCGAAGAGATGGACGTCGACGCGGTCCTGGCACGCAAGCCGCGCATCGCCGTCGTCGATGAATACGCCCACTCGAACATCCCCGGAAGCCGTAACCCCAAGCGCTGGCAGGACGTCGAGGAACTGCTCGACGCCGGCATCAACGTCCTTTCCACCGTCAACGTCCAACATTTGGCCTCCTTGGGTGACGTCGTGAGCGCGATCACCGATGTGCGGCAGGCCGAGACAGTGCCCGACGACGTCGTGCGGCGCGCCGACCAGATCCACCTTGTGGACATCTCACCGGAGCTGCTGCGGCAACGGTTGGGCGACGGCAAGATCTATTCCGCTGACAAGATCGACGCAGCGCTGTCCAACTATTTCCGGCTCGGCAACCTGACCGCGCTGCGGGAACTGGCCCTGCTCTGGCTGGCTGATCGAGTGGACGAAGGGCTCGCGAAGTACCGTTCGGAGCAGGGAATCGAGGCGAGCTGGCCCGCCCGGGAACGGATCGTCATTGGCCTCACAGGAGGGCCCGAGGGGGAGGTCCTCGTCCGGCGTGCCGCACGCATCCTCAAGCGGGTCAACGGCGGCGACTTGCTCGCCGTTCACGTCCGCGCCGCCGACGGCGTTGCCTCGGAATCTCCGCAAGCGTTGGAAGCCCAGCGATTGCTGGTCCGGGATTTGGGCGGCAGCTACCACACGGTGGCAGGGGAGGACCCGGCCAAAGCCTTGCTTGACTTCGCCCGCAGCGTGAACGCGACGCAGATCGTCGTCGGGATTTCCCGGCGTCGATCGCTGGTTGGCAGGCTGACTGGCCGGGGGATCGGCAACCGGGTAGTGCGCGACTCCGGCGACATCGACGTGCACATGGTTTCGCATCCCCTGGGCGGCCGGGGAGTCGACCGTCCGCGGCAGCGGGACCTTGGCCGTGCGAGGGTGACGATCGGTTTTGCGCTGGCCGTGATTCTGCCGGCCCTGCTGCAGTTCCTCTTGGCCGCGAGTCCTTCCCATAACATTGCGACGGCCGTGCTTGTGCAGCTGACGGGCTCGGTTGCCGTGGCCTTGGTCGGCGGATTGTGGCCGGCCCTCCTCGGCGCCCTGTGGAGCAGCCTGCTGGTGAACTACTTCTCCACTCCGCCGGTGGGCACCCTCACCATCAGCGACCCCGAAAATCTCCTGGCGTTGCTGGTTTTCGTGGGTGTTTCAGCCGCTGTTGCCGCCGTGGTGGACGTCTCGGCCAGGCGTTCCAAGGAGGCTGCCCGGGCGAGGGCGGAGGCCACCACCCTGGGCGACCTCACCCGTGGGGCGTCGAGCGCGGAGGACACTGTGGAAGGACTCTTGAAGCAGGCGCTGGACGTGTTCCAGATGCGCGGCGCGGCACTGTACCGGGCCGGGAGCCCGGCTGGGGGTGCCAGTACAGGGAGTGGTGGCTGGCGGCTTGTCGCCAAAGCAGGGGAGGTCGCGCCCATATCGTCCGACGGCGGCGACAACACCGAACAGATCGACGCCGGAACCCGGCTGGTCCTGTCCGGCCGCATCCTGCCCGCGAGCGACCGCCGGCTCCTCAGCGCTTTCGGCGCCCACCTTTCGGCCCAGCTCGAACGGCGGCAATTGGCGGCCAGCCGCCGTGAAGTCAGGCGCTTGGCGGAGAGCAACACCATGCGCACCTCTATCCTCCGGGCCGTCTCGCATGACCTCCGGACTCCGCTGGCCGGGATCAAGTTGGCCGTGGGCGGCTTGCGGCAAAGCAACGTCCACTACACGCCGGAGGAGGAGCAGGAACTGTTGGCAACCATCGAGGAGTGCTCGGACAGACTCGACGTCCTGGTGGGGAATCTCCTGGACATGTCCCGCATTACCTCGGACTCGGTGAACGCGCTCATCCGTCCGGTGCGCTGGTACGAAGTGATTCCGGCCGCCCTGCATGGCATACCCCCGGGGAGGGTGCGCGTCGACCTTCCCGGAAACATGCCGGAGATCGACGCCGACGCCGGGATGCTGGAACGCGTCATAGCCAACATTGTGGAGAATGCCATCAAATACGCCCGGGACTCGGATGTGGTGCTCGTGGGTGCCGCCGGCGGGCTCAGCTCCTCAACCCTGAACGGAAGGCCGTCCGGAGAACTGCGCATCATCGACCACGGCCAGGGAGTTCCAGCCGAAAGTGTTGTCAGGATGTTCCAGCCGTTCCAGCGGCTCAACGACGTCCCCTCCACCACCGGGGTTGGCCTTGGCCTCGCCGTGGCCAAGGGATTCACGGAAGCGATGGGAGGCACGCTCACCGCGGAAGAGACTCCGGGTGGCGGACTGACCATGGTCGTCCGGCTGCCACTGTCTACGGGTGCCGCGTTCCCGCACGGGGAGGCGGAAGCTCCCTTGGAAGCGCAATCGGTGCTCATGGAGCGCCGCCACATGCCGCCGTCGGGCAGTCCAGGTAGCGCCTCCGGGGAGGCGAGATGAGCAACGTCTTGGTGGTGGACGACGATCCCCATATCGTCAAGGCCTTGCGGATTACGCTTCAAGCCCACGGTTACACCGTGGCTACCGCGTCCGACGGCGAATCGGCCTTGCGCTCTGCCGCCCAGCATCCCGTGGGTGTCTTGATCCTTGACCTGGGGTTGCCGGATATCGACGGAACCACGGTCATCACCCGGCTGCGGGCTTGGAGCAGCGTGCCCATCCTCGTGCTGTCCGCCCGCCATGGCTCCGATGACAAAGTTGAAGCACTCGACGCCGGCGCGGACGACTACATCACCAAGCCGTTCGGGCTCGACGAGTTGCTGGCGCGCCTCCGGGCGATCCTGCGGCGCACCGCGGATCCGGGGGAAGAGCTGCCCGTGCTGGTCACCGACTCGTTCACGGTGGACCTGGCCATGAGGCGCGTGACGCGCGACGGCGAAGACGTCCGGCTGACGCCGACCGAGTGGAGGATCCTGGATCTGTTCGTACGGAATCCGGAGAAGCTGATCACCCAGCAGCAGCTCCTCAGCGAGGTCTGGGGGCCGGCCTATGCCAAGGAGGCCAACTACTTACGCGTGTACATGGCGCAGCTCAGGCGGAAACTTGAACCGGAGCCGGGAAACCCGCGCCACTTGATCACCGAGGTAGGGATCGGGTACCGGTTCATGCCGTGAACTCCATGGTCTCTCCTGCCTCGACAAGCCGCGCATACTCGCCGCCGGCATCGCGCAGCTCGCCGGGCGATCCGACCTCGACGATCGAACCCCCGGCCAGGACCGCCAGCTGATCGGCTTTCTCCACGGTGGAGAGCCTGTGGGCGATGGTGAGCGTAGTCCGGCCGACGGCCAGCCGGTCGAGCGCCGCCTGGACATGGGCCTCGGTTGCGTTGTCCAGGGCGGAGGTAGCTTCGTCGAGGACCAGCACTTTCGGATTGCGCAGGATGGTTCGGGCAATCGCCAAGCGCTGCTGTTCTCCTCCGGAGAAGCGGTGGCCCCGGGCGCCGACCATGGTGTCCAGGCCGTCGGGCAAGCTTGCGATCAGGTCCGCGATCTGTGCCGAGGCCAGCGCGCTCCAGAGGACTGCGTCGTCTGCGTCGGGGGCGGCTAGCAGCAGGTTTTCCCGGATGCTGTCGTGAATCAGGTACGTCTCCTGGGACACCACACCCACGATTTTCGTCAGGTCCTCCGGTGCGATGTCACGCACGTCCACGCCGTCGATGGTGATCCGCCCGGCGGTGGCGTCATGCAGGCGAGGGACCAGCGAGCCCAGCGTCGATTTTCCGGAGCCGGTGGGGCCCACGATTGCCGTGCTGGTGCCGGCCGGGAGCGCAAGGTCGATGCCGAGCAAAACGTCAGTGCCGCCGTCGTACGCGAAACGGACGCCCTCAAAGCGAACCTCGCCGCGCACTGCGGCCGGGTCCAGCGGGATGGGCCGTGCCGGGGCAGTGATCTCGGGGGTCAAGTCCAGGTACTCAAAGATGCGGCTGAACAGGGCCATCGCGGTGACCCATTGGACGCCGAGGTCCAGCAGGCTCATGACGGGGCGGAAGATGGCGCCCTGCAGTGCGGTGAACGCCACCAGGGTGCCGATGGTCATGCCGCCTCTGGTGGCGGGCAACCCGGCAGCCAGGTAGATCAGCGCCGGAATGGCCGAGAAGATGATGCCCATGGTGGACATCCGCCAGCGTCCGGCCAACTGGGAGCGCATCTCCAGGCCGATCAGCCGTTTGGAGCTTTCCGTGTAG
Organism: Arthrobacter sp. MMS24-S77; assembly: GCF_054888235.1. Taxonomy (NCBI): domain Bacteria; kingdom Bacillati; phylum Actinomycetota; class Actinomycetes; order Micrococcales; family Micrococcaceae; genus Arthrobacter; species Arthrobacter sp. MMS24-S77. The sequence continues at coordinate 4,500,255 of NZ_JBTZRN010000001.1, read as the reverse complement.
CGGTGGGCGTCGCGCTTGGTGGTTCCGAGGGTTTTGGAGAGCCGGACGCCGGAGACCGACAGCCCTTCTTCGACTTGCGTGTTCATGGTGGCCAATTCGCCCTGCAGCGTGGACGTGATGTCCCGCCGGAGGAGGGCCACCCGGCGGGAGAACCAGACCGCCGGCGGAACCACAATCAGCGACAGGAGCGAGAGCCCGGGGGAAATGGCCACCATCGCTATCGCCGTGGCAATGGCCGTGGTCAGGTTGGAAGCGACACCCGTGGCGGTGGAGGTGATGACCTGCTGCAGGCCGGAAATGTCGTTGTTCAAGCGCGACTGCACCTCGCCGCTGCGGGTCCGGGTGAAGAATCCGAGTGACTGCTGCTGCAAGTGTGTGAACAAGCGCGTGCGCAGTGTGTGCATGATCTTCTGTCCCATACCCGTGGTCATCCAGGTTTGCACCACGCCAATGAGCGCGGTTGCGGCGGCCACGGCGATCAATCCGGCGGCCAGCCACGCGAGCAGTGGCAGATCCTTGCCGGGCAGCGCGACGTCGATGATGTGGCGGACCAGGAACGGCTGCGCCAGGCCGATGATGCTTGAAGCGCTGATGAGAAGCACGACGACGGCGATGGTCGCCTTGTGCGGGGTGAACAGCCCGGCGATCCGTTTGAGGCTCACGGGATGCTGTTTCAACTGGGTGCGGTCGGCGGGATTGAGGCGGGCGGGGCCGCGGCCGGGATTTCGGGCGCCCGGGCGCGGTCGATGGGGATTGTGGGTGAGGATGTTCTCCGTCATGAGCACCACCTCCAGTGGTGAACGTGCGCGGGAATCGCGCTTTGGTAATACAGAGGCTACCTCACTATGTGGTAGCGGGTCAAATTGCTAGACTGGCAGCATGCACTCACAGCCCTCTGATTCTGCCGACCTCGGCGATCTCTTCCATGCCGCTTTCCGAGGGCTGCGCCGGACCTGGGCCGAGCAGTTGGCGCCGTGGGAGATGACACCGCACCAGTGGCGGGCGCTCATGACGCTGATGCGACGGCGCCCGACGGGTTCCGCGGCGGATTCCCAAGCGGCCGGGGACCCGATGCGCCTCAAAGACCTCGCGGAGCGGTTGCGCATCGCCCCGCGTTCGGCCACGGAGGTGGTGGACCAGCTCGAGGCCAAGGGCCTCGTCCGTCGCGACCCGGATCCTACGGACCGGAGGGCCACCCTGGTCGCCGCCACGGCCGCAGGGCAGCAGCTGTATGCGAAGATCAGTGCCGAACGGCGTGGCAAGTCCTCCGAGTACTTTGCCCGGCTCAGCGCAGGGGATCGCGCCGAGCTGGCGCGGATTCTGGGGCAGCTCGGGGATTGAAGCTAGGGGCGGTTTATGCTCTACCCATGTCGCCCGATCTCTACCTTGCCGAGCTGTCCAACTTTGTCGATCAGCTCAGCACCCTTGCGAGACAACCTGAAGAAGAGCTTGCACATTCGGTTCCCACATGTCCGGGTTGGACACTCGACGGACTTTTCGGGCACCTCGGCTCGATCGAACGATGGGCTGCGGAGATAGTTCTTGGGGGAAGCTCGTCGAAGAACGTCCTGCACCGGCCGTAGCCGCTGCAGCGTGGTTCCTCAAGGGTACGAAAACCTTTCTTGAGACAATGGCCGGGCTTGATCCCGAGAAAGAATGCTGGACTTTCGGGCCCGCTCCGCGCAAGGCCGGTTTCTGGCTCAGGCGCCAAGCACACGAACATTCAATCCACCTTGTTGACGCCCGATTGGCATCGGGTTTGGAGGCCCCCGCCTTTAGCAAAGACTTCATGCTGGATGGAATCGACGAGGTCTTGGAAATGTTCACCCCACGCCAGTTGCGGCTGGGGCGGATGCCGCAACCTGAAGCGGCCGTGACCTTCAACATCCCAGGATCCGGCAGTTGGACGGTTGGTTCGGGTCCCGTCGCGGCATCGATTACTGCACCTCTGCGCAGCATGTATCTCGGTCTCTGGGGACGTTCAGACCTCGCAGGCGCTGCCGCCATCGACGGCGACGCTTCCCTTGCGCTCCGAGTCCTCCAAGGGCCAATCACGCCCTGAGAATCCCAGGATGTCCGAGCGGCTTGTGCATACGGCAGTGGTCGTTGGTGAGCTGGCCTTGTGACTCGGCCCGGCCGTACCGGTCTCCCAAGTTGGCGCTCAGTAGGTAGAGTCGAAGCCATGACTCGCCGGAAGGTTCCAGTTGCCCTTGTCGCGATTCCTTTCGCTTTGTGCCTGATCGCACTTGCCGCGGCGGGGACTGCAGTGGCGGCGCCCTGCGATTCGCCGGGCCTTCTTGGACTGGTGGGTGCGTGCTCTCCAAGTAGCTCCCCAACTCCCCGGCCGTCGGGCAAACCCACCCAGCCAGTTACGCCCAGTCCACCGGCTCCACCGCAACCGCAGCCTGATCCGGGAGCTACGGTTCCAGATGGTGGGGCCTCGCCTCCGTCACCGGCGGTGGCTGCGGAGCCCGCCCCCACTAAAGCCGCGCCATCACCTACGGCAGGGGGCGCAGCGCCGTCGTCGACCGCCACCCATCCTGCTCCTTCGACCCAGAACTCAGCGTCGGCGGCCGGCCCCAGGTTTGACCCGGGCGGCCCTGCCAGGAACAGTCAGCCCGTAGCATCGTCCTTTTCTGTGGCGGGGTTGCTGTTGGCCTTTGGCGGAGCACTGATCACCGCCGGGGGCATGGTAGGTCTCAGAAGGTATCCTTCGCTTTAAGCCAGTCTTGAAGACGGCTGCGGTTTGGGTAGGAATTCTGCGCGCCGTGTCCCGTCGCGGCGTATGCGGCGGCGGTGCTCGCCAGGATGGCAGCTGGAATCAGGTCCCTTCCATTGGCCAGCTCGACGGCCAGCGCGCCGGCAAATGCGTCCCCGCAGCCGGTTGTGTCTACCGGGCGGACTTTTGTGGCAGCAATATGCGCGGGTTTGATCGGCCAAGCCTGGAGGTTTTCCATGACGATGGCACCGGCGGCGCCTAGCGTGATGACGGCGTTTCGCGGTCCCTTCTCTCCGAGAAGGGCACCGACTACTTCCCATGGCCGCTCCGCCGGGAGTTGTGCCAAGCCGACGGCTTGGAGGGCCTCCAGCTCGTTGAGGACTACGACGTCGATCATCGGCAGGATTGTTGCGGCGTCGGGTGAGTAGGGCGAGAGATTCAGAAGCGTTTTTGCACCGAGCGCTGCAGCTGCACGGGCAGCCGCGTACGCCGTCTCGGTGGGTACCTCAAGGCTCAGGCTCAAGACGGTCGCACGCCCCAGGGAGCGCAAAGACTGCTGGATTGCAACCGGTCGGAGGCAGGAGTTGGCTCCGGGGGAAACGACGATGACGTTCTCGGCCGAATCATCGACGGTTACGAGGGCAGTCCCGGTCGCTGTCCCTGGTTCGATTCTGATCATGTCGGTTGCCACCCCTGCTTCCGCGGCTTGGCCAATCAAGTACGTGCCGTTGTCGTCGTCTCCGACGGCTGCGATGAGATGGACTGCTGCGCCAAGGAGGGCCGCGGCGACGGCCTGGTTGGATCCCTTGCCGCCGGGCCGGCGGCTGACGCCCCCTCCGATGACGGTTTCGCCGGCAGCCGGGAGCCTGCTGGTGTGGACGGTGAGGTCTGCGTTCATTGACCCCACGACGACGATGGTTCCGGCCGTTTCGTGGTTTGAAGTCATGGTGCGGTTACTTTCGTCTTTGGATCTCGCCCAAAGTCCAAGGTTCTTGGACTCGCCGGGTGATGGGTGAGCTAGTCAATTTCGTGTAGTTGTCGTGTGCCGGCCTTCACGATTCTTGAGCTGATTTCGGCGGCCACGGAGTCGGCATCAATGGTGGTGACGCGGCGGACCTTGCCGCTCGTGTCCGGGGTGAACGTACTGAGCCCAGCTGAGTCGCCTCTGCCTGCGATGGACACAGCGCCCTGGGCAGACAACCCGAAGAGTTCGGGCCGGAGAAGGGTCAGGACCGTGATCGGGTCGTGCGGTACGTTCCATTCCTCGTTCCAGAAGTCCCACCATTGGCGGATGTCTGCGTTCAGGGCCGCTCCCAGGGGACCTGCCGCGGCGATGAGTTCCAGTTGGTCGCGGCGCATTTCAACTTCGCGGGTGATTTCCAGCCCGGTGACGGTGATGTTGAGGTTGGAACTGAAAACGATTGAAGCTGATAGGTCATCGCTTCGGAAATTGTGCTCGGCTTCATCTGAGCCGAAGGCTCCGCCCATGATCCACAGGTGCCGCACATTCCGCCCGAAGGCTGGGTCTTCTTTGAGTGCGGCTGCGATATTGGTCAGCGGGCCGATAGCAACAATGTCGATTTCACCGGGGTGCTCAGAGACTTGGCGCAAGAGGTAGTTGACGGCATCTTCGTGCTGAATGCTTTCATTCTCCAGTCCCTCATGCAGGGACCCTTCGTGACCAGGCCACCAGACTTCGCGGCCTGACAGAGGTGTTCCGATCCCGCAATACACGGGTACATCGCACCCTGCGAGCTTCCCCAGCCGTTTGGCGAGCCGAGCCCGAAGCAGCGTGTCGCCGTAAACGGTGGTGACTCCGAGCAGTTCGGCCTCCGGGGAGCCGAGAATGAGGGCGAGGGCGAGGGCGTCGTCGACATCGGATCCGATGTCGGTGTCAAGAATGATGCGGTGTTCAGCACCCATGGGGTCTTCCTTAAGAGGTCGTTTGTCGGCATGGCTGTGCCAGGCAGGATTGGGAGGGAGGCTATTTGAGTCCGGTGGTGGAAACCGACTGGATGAAGTAGCGCTGGAACGCGATGATGATGGCCAGCGGGATCAGTGTCAGGATCATCGAGCCGGCGAACATCACCCCGTAATCGACGTTGAACTGCCCCTGCATGTTCGATAGTGCGATTGGTCCAAGGATGTGCTGGCTGTCGGTTCCGTTCAGGAGTGGCCAGACATATGACTGCCATTGAAACAGGAAGAGCGTCAGTCCCGCCCCGATGAGTGACGGCACCGACAACGGGAGGTAGATCCGGCGGAAGATTCCCCACCATCCCAAGCCGTCCAGCCGTCCGGCTTCGACCAGGTCCTTGGGTATGGCCAGGAAGAAGGTCCTCAGCAGGAAGATGGCCATGCCGTTCCCGAGGCCTGGGAGGATCAGTCCCGCATAGGTGTTTTGGAGGTTCCAGTCGCGGAACAGATTTGCCAAGGGGATGGCGATCGCGTCGAAGGGGATCAGGAAACTCACGACGACGACCACGAACACTATGCCGCTTCCGCGGAAGGGGATGGCCGCGAGGGCGAACGCTGCCATGGAGCATATTGCCAGGCCCACAACCACAGTGATGCCACTGACGATGATCGAGTTCAGGGTCGCCAGTCCGAGATCGCTGCGCAGGAGGGTGGCGTAGTTGTCCAGCGAGGGAGTCGCGGTGAAGAACGTCTCCCACTGTAGGGGATTCAGGTAGCGGAATGTATCGCTTCCGGGGCGAAGGGAGTTCACGAATGTCCACCAGAGCGGTACCAGAAAGAGGATGCCGATACAGGCTCCCAGCACGCTCAATCCGAGGTAGGCGACCGTTCGCTGTCTCGTGCCTCCGGCTTGTGTTGTTGTGGCGCTCATGCGGCATCAGAGCTGCGAAGTAGCCGGAACTGCAAGGCGACAATGACGAGTGTTACTAGCACGAGGATGATCACTTCTGCTTGGGCTTTGCTGAGGTCTCCGAGCGTGTAGGCCCGGGTGTAGATGTCGTACATGAGTAGGTTTGTTGATCCTGACGGTCCGCCCTTTGTGAGGATCTGGACCGGGGCAAAGATCAGGAAGTTGGAGACGGTGTCAGCAACGAGGACAAAGGCGAGCGGGCGGCGGACCAGTGGCAGGGTCACTGACCATAGTTTTCGCCATGCTGAAGCGCCGTCGATGGACGCTGCTTCGTAGAGCTCGGTCGGAACGTCGTTGATGCCGGCGATCAGGAAGAGCATCCAGTAGCCGACGCCGATCCAGCTCAGCAGCACCATGATGGAGGCTAGTGATTGCTGGGGCGAGGTCAGGAACGGCTGGGCGGGCACGCCAAGCAGGGAGAGGAAGGAGTTGCCGAATCCGTCGGGTCGGTAGATGACGCTCCAAACGACTGCAGAGACGGCGGGAGGAACGGCTATCGGCAGGACCACAAGGGACCGCCAGATCTTCGCGCCCGCGGCTTTCCTGGTGTAGAGGACCGCGAGGAGGAAGGAGGCTCCGATCTGGAGTGGATTCACGACGAGGGAAAAGACGAGGGTGACCAGCAGGGCGTTGGTGAAGTCCGCGTTGCCAAAGAGATCAACGTAGTTTTCAACGCCGACGAAGACCGTTCCGCCTTGGAGGAAGCTGTGCCGGTAGAAGCTCTCCCACAGGGCCACCGCTGCCGGCGCGATCCGCAACACGAGCAGGCTAATGAAGGCCGGGGCCAGGAAGGCCGCCGCTACTGCTATCAGTGGTGCCGGCCGCCTGCGGCGGGCGGGCCGCGTGAGGGCGGCCCGCCCTTCTACCGGAGCTCGGCGATCAGTTGTCTGTGACATCGCTACAGCTGCTTCCAGGCATCGTTGATCTGTTGAGAAGCCTGCTTGAGCCTCTCACTTACGGAGGACCCGTTGCGGATGTCGGCGAAGGCCTTGCCCATGATTTCCTCGAACTGGATGTAGCCGACGCTCACCGGGCGGGGTTTTGCCGTCTCGGTATTTTCGTGGGCGATCAGGGCGGCCACTCCCTTGCTCTTGTCTCCGCCGAGGGCTTCGAGCTTGGGAAGGTACTGGGCGGTTGCCGCCGTGTTGGCAGGAATGATGGTCTGGGCCTCGGTGGTGGCGAGGTTGCCTGCAGGGTCAAGGGACGCGAATTCCAGGAACTTCTTGGCTGCGGCCTTGTTCTTCGACGCGGGGTTGATGCCCCAGGACCAGGAACCGGTCGGGGTGGCCTGGCTTCCGCCGGCAAAGTACGGCATCGGGGCTACGCCCCAGTCAATGTTTGATTTGGCGAAGTTGCCGATGTCCCACGGACCTCCGATGAAGTAGGCCACCTTCCCTGAGGTGAAGACAGGGCTGGTCTGGAATCCGCCAACGCCACGAGGGGACAGGCCCGAGGAGAACGTGTCCGCATACCATTGCATGGCCTTCTCCCAGCCAGGGTTGGTGATGTCGGTCGTGAGCATTTTGTCGCCCTTGATGCCTGAGCCGCCTCCCGCAGATTCGGCCAGCGGCTGCAGCTGGTAGTAGGCCTCGACCTGTTCGAAGAGGAGCCCAAACTGGGTTCCTGCTGCCTGCACGGCTTTGCCGTCCTTGACGATCTGCTCCCAGGTCATGCGCTGTGCCGGGTCAATGGAGGGGTACTTGACGCCTGCCGCGTCGAGGGCCTTCTTGTTGAAGAACAGCAGCTGGGTTGAATTCCATACGGGCAGGGCCCACAGTTTGTCCTGGAACAGATTCACGCTGTATTGCGCGTCAGGTACGGCTGCCTTGGTCTGGCCTTTCAGGCTGCTGAGATCCTCGAGGAAACCCTGGGCAGCGAGCTGCGACAAACGTGGCTGGTCCACGGTGTAAACGTCGATCGTCTCGTCTTTTGCGCCGAGGCGTTGCTGCAGCGTCGGGTTGAGCTGGTCAAAGGGTACCTGGGAGTACTTGACGGAAATATCCGGGTTCTTTGCCTTGAATGCCGCGATGACCGGCGCGAAAGTCGCGGGATCTTCGGGACCAAGCAGATTCACGGTTCCGGTTCCAGAGCCTTCGCTTCCTATTGCCGTACCGGAATTCGGGGAGCTCGTTGAACAGCCCGCAAGGAAGAGTGTTCCGGCTGCAAGCAGCGACGTGGCTGCGAGAAGTTTGCGCTTCACGGGAAGCCTTTCTGATGTGTGGGGGGATGCCTTGGAGCATCTAACCGGTTAGACTACTCCGGGGCGAATGGTTTCACAAGGGATTTCTTTGCGATTCGCTCTGCGGCAACAGCCGGTATGATCAACACGTCTATGCGGTTAGACTTCGACGTTTGAAGAGGAGGGGACCATGCCAACAGCCAGGGATGTCGCGAAACTGGCCGGAACGTCCAATGCGGTGGTGAGCTACGTCTTCAACAACGGTCCCCGGGCTGTGTCAGCCGATGCCAGGGAACGGGTTCTGAGGGCCGCCCGTGAGCTCGACTACAAGCCGAACGCACTGGCGCGGGCGCTCAGCGCCGGCAAGACCCGATCGATCGGTCTGATTGTTCCGGACATTGCCAACCCGTTCTTCGCAGAACTTGCCAGGGCGGTAGAGGTCGCGGCAGCCGGAAGGGACCACCTGCTTCTTATCGGAGACTCCGCGACGGTTGAGGACCAGGAACACCGTCTCATCGAAACCTTCATCGAGCGCCAGGTTGACTCTCTCATTCTCATCTCGCTTCTGGACGAACCCGACCTCAAGCCCGCTTATGCGGCTCGATTGCCGGTAGTTGCCCTCCACCCGCTCTCCGAAGAGCAGCAAGCGTCGTCGCTGACAATCGATTACGAACAGGCCGCGTATGTAGCGACACGCCACCTGATTGAACAGGGCTACGACAGTATTGGCTTGCTCAATGGGCCGGTCGACTCTGTGGGAACCAGGCAGCATGCAGCAGGATTCGCGCGTGCAGTTTCCGGATCAGGCGTCCGGGTGACGGAGCGGGCCTCTGCCATTTCCAGGGCAGGAGCTTCCGAAGTGACCGCAGAGTGGCTGCGCTCCCCGGATGCCCCGCGCGCCATCTACGCCACCACTGACGAACAGGCTCATGGGGTGCTCTTCGCTGCATATTCCCTTGGACTGAGCGTCCCGGGGGAAATCGCCGTGATCGGCGTCGACGGCACCGAGGCGTCCGCCTATTCCGTGCCGCCGCTGTCATCCATCCGCCAGCCCACTCAAGCCATCGCCCGGAGGGCGGTCGAGATCCTTGTAGACAGGTCTGCCGACGATCCGATCGTGAGCGAAATCTTCGACTTCGAACTGATCGTCCGAAAGTCATCCAAGGCCTGACCACACAGCCCTGCCCGGCGGACGCGAATTGCGGTGCGTCGCGCTCAAAATTCCGACCTTCAATACCAGAACGACCAGGAGTACGCAGAACATGGACACTTTCAGCGCGACGGCTCATCTGGCCGCGGTCAGGACCACCCTCAGATCCCTGCCCAAGGTCTCGCTACATGACCACCTCGACGGCGGACTGCGACCGGAGACCATCATTGAGCTCGCGGACGCGGCAAACCTCTCACTGCCCTATGAAGACGCAGGCAAGCTCGGCGCATGGATCGCCGAGCAGTCAAACGCCGGTTCCCTAGCCGCTTACCTTCAGCCATTCCACTTCACCGGAGCTGTCATGCAAACGCGCGACAGCCTCGTGCGCGTTGCCAGGGAGTTCGTTCAGGACCTTGCCGAAGACGGAGTCGTCTACGGCGAAATCCGCTGGGCACCTGAAAACCACCAGCGACGCGGACTATCTCTCGACCAAGCTGTCGACGCTGTCCAGGAAGGGATTCAGGTCGGAATAGACGACGTCGAAGCCACCGGAAAGCGGATAAGGATTGGCCAACTCATCACCGCTATGCGCCACGATTCCAGGGCACACGAGATTGCCCAGCTTGCAATGCGACATAAGAACCATGGCGTCGTCGGATTCGACATAGCCGGCGCAGAGGCGGGATTCCCCGCCTCCATGCACGCGGAGGCACTCGACCACCTTGCCGCAGGCCTCCTGCCCGTTACCGTGCATGCAGGGGAAGGCGACGGACTTGAAGGCATTCGCTCCGCACTACTCGATGGCCGGGCCCTGCGCCTTGGCCACGGCGTTCGGCTGGCCGAAGACATAGCCCCCGTACCGGAAGAAGCCGGGACGGGTTTTGTCCTGGGAGACCTGGCCCAATGGGTGAGGGACCGCCAGATTACGCTTGAGATGAGCCCGTCGTCGAACGTCCAGACCGGTGCGATCGCGCACTGGGGTACCCGGCTAATGGATCACCCATTCGACTTGCTCTACCGCCTCGGCTTCCGCGTCACAGTGAACACCGACAACCGACTCATGAGCAACACGACCCTTACCAAGGAACTGTCGCTCCTTATCAGCGCATTCAACTATGGACTCGAAGACATCGAAGCCTTCCAGCGCAACGCCGCAGCGGCAGCCTTTCTCCCTTTGGACGAACGCGAAGAACTCAAAGACATCATCAGAGCTGGCTTCGCCAGCGTAGAGCTTCCCGCAGACTCAAAGTTGCCGGGCCCAAGGAGCGTGTGACTCGCCGGGAAACAGGTAATGACCGGCCCTCCCTCATTCCGTCGTGCGTTCCTAGGATTGAACGCGAAGCCGACCCCCTTCTGCACCCGGAACACGAACAAGGAGAACGACATGACCGAACAATCCCGCGCCCAGCAACTCGTCGGGGACATCTCGCCCAAACTGGCCTCCCTTACAGACGACGTCCTTTTCGCCGACGTCTGGGAACGGACCGAGTTGGCCAAGCGTGAGCGGAGCCTCATCACCGTTGCGAGTCTCGTCACGAGCGGCAGCACCGAACAACTTTTTGGACACCTGCGCCTGGCGAAGGCGAACGGACTGAGCGAGACCGAATTGAGCGAGGCGATCACGCACTTGGCGTTCTACGCGGGCTGGCCGAAGGCGATGTCCGCCATGGCAGTCGCCAAGCAGGTGTTTGCCGAGTAGCAGCGTTCGCGCCCGAGGGTGCCGGGCACCTCTTTCCCCGGCTACTACCGGAAGTTCAGGACTGCGGCGCCCCTGCTTGGAGAGAAGCGATCTGTGCACGCGCGGCTGCGATGAGCTCATCGTTGGTGTTGGCGTGGCCGTTGAGGCCCCAACCGCCGTCGGGCGCTTCCGTGAGCAGAACCCAGGTGCGTTCGGGTAGCGTCGGGTCCGCCGCGGCCGTCGCGATGAGGGCGGTGAGCTGTTCGACCAAAGTAATCTGCTTGTCGCGATCCAAGGCGCCCGCGTTCGTGAGCACCTGGACCCGCACGTATCCGCTGTCGCCATCGACGTTCGACAGGTCCCCTTCCGGGAGCTCATGGATGAATGCTGCCGTGTTCTTGCGGAACATCGGAATGTCCGGAACCTGCTCCACCCGCATCACAGTCGATGCCAGGTCAATCGCGAGCTGGTGCTTGTCTGCAAAAGTCCCGGCGGTGGCATATACGTCGATCATGGGCATGATGCTTCTCCTTTTTTATGTAGGTCAACCGTCATAATATCGATGGTGGAACGTCGCGGAACCCGCGTCAAGGGTTATTCGGAGATTCGTTCTGACCGGGAAACATGCTCAGTGCAGAGATTCGGAGTTGGAGGCCATGGGACGCGACACGAGAGAACGGATGATTGCTGCTACGCTGCGCCTGCTCGCGACTCACGGCTTGCAGGGCGCCTCGCTCGCCGATGTGTTGGAACTCGCAGAGGCGCCCCGTGGCTCGGTCTATCACCATTTCCCGGGAGGCAAGGACGAGCTCGTTGCGGAGGCCATCGCAAGAGCAGGGGTTCGCTCGATAGAAATCCTCGATGGGCTCGACGGCGAGTCCCCGGCGGCAGTCGCGGAGCGCTTCTTCGCCTCGTGGCGGGAACTCCTGACCCGATCGAATTATCGAGCCGGCTGTTCCGTGGCCGCAGTTACGATCGAGACCGACTCGCCTGAGTTGCGCGAACGCTCGGGTTTGATCTTCGAATCATGGCGTGCCCGCCTTGCCGATCTCTTCACCCAGGGCGGGCTGCCGCCGGTAGCTGCTGATGCGCAGGCTGTAGCTCTGATCGCCGCCAGCGAAGGCGCGGTGGTCATGAGCCGCGCCGCTGCCAGGATCGAACCGCTCGACATCGTCGCGAGAGCGACTATTGACCAGCTCAAGGCGCTCACGAACGGTAGCGGGTGAACCCTGCGCCGTCCGGATCACCCAGTCTTCCGCCGGCCGAGCATTTGCGGGTCATCTGGCTTGACGTCCTTGGAAGTGCGGTTCTTCGGCCGGTGCGGCATGATCGGTTCGGACGCGAAGCGTCGTGGGCCGCTCCACATTGATGGCGGGGCGTCGATCGCGTAGGCGAGGGCGTATGCGACCCTTTCGTAGTTGACGCGCCAGCCCCTGAAATGGGGCCAGGCTTGCTCCGCCGTCACCTCAATCGGGTAATCGACAGTCCTCATGAGTTCCACGGCCGCTTGAAAATCTTCAAAAGTCACATCGAGTTCGGAATCGGGATCGGGGTCTTCCTCGACAGGAATACGAATAGCCCGGGCCACTTGATTCAGGCAGGTGAACCCCATCCGAATGACCAGCCGCGCCCGGGTGCTCGGGGCAGAACCCGGACTCAGGGAAAGCTGCAACGCGGCCGCGTCCATAACGCTGAGGAGGGAATTGAGCCAGTTCGATTGCGGTGAAGGCGAACGGAACCATACCAAAGTGAGGTAGGTGCTGTGTGATTCGGCTACGTCCGCGGCCCATCGTTCCCACCTTTGGTAAAGCTCGCTGAGCTCGCTGGTGCTGGTTTGAGCGGCCATCCCGAACCGCGTGCGCACCAGGAGCTCCGGTCCCCATGAGGGTGAGCCCGCCCTCGATACCAAGAGCGTTACTTCCGCCTCCCGCCTGTTGAAGGCCGCATAGAGCGTTGGGAGGTAACCGATCTGCAAAGCAATCACGATCAACCCGGTATAAGCGGCTACGTAAACCAACACCGTGTTGCCGACATTCCATGGAGCAGCGTAGCCAAGCGTGAACATCGCGGAGCCGGCCTCGCTTGCGGCTTGCCAGAGGTCACCGTCGACGAATGGAAGAAGCAGGAGACTGAACGACAAGTCGAACACGATCACCCAAACCAGCAGGCGGACGAACAGCGCCATAGGAGACTGCCAGGCAAGGATCCGATCACGTACTTCGTACGAGGTGAGGGGCTTTGTGATGACAAAGAAGATTTTCGCAGTGACCAAATGGGTCACCCGTGAAAGGTTGCTGTGCAGCGGTCGCGGCACGATCAGCGTTCCGATCACACTCATCCAGTTCAGGAGCAACCCTAGCAACCCGACTGAAAAACACGCCCACACGATTACTGTCAATACACTCTTTCGACGATGCCGGACACCAATTCAGCCATGTCCAAGAGATAGGGGCAAAGCTGGTGAGGCTCGTATCATTCATGCCCCCTCGGATCTTGTCAAGGGTGATGGCCTCCGTTGTGTTGTAGGGTGTGCGATGTCACCCAGCAGCGCATCGCCGGAGAGTTAGGGAGTAACCATCGTGGCAAGCCATCTCATCCTCGGCGCGGGACTCGTAGGCGGGACGCTCGCGAGGCAGCTCACCGCCCGTGGAGACCAGGTCACACTCGGCACCCGCAGGGGCACTGCAGTCCCTAGCACGACACCCGTGGAGCTGGACGCCGGTGACCCGGCCGCTGTCACGCAGGCTGCGCGCGGCGCTGACACAATCTTTGTTTGCACCAACCCGCCGTACACCGACTGGGTGGCTGACTGGCCTCCGATCTTCGACGCCGTGATTAGGGCGGCGCGTGACTCCGGGACCGCGCTTGTGCTCATGGGCAACCTCTATGCATACGGATCGCCGGACGGGCCGATGACCGAGCATTCGCAGCTCGCCACGACCGAGAAAAAGGGCCTGGTACGCAAGGCTGGTTGGGAGAAGGTGCTCGCCGCGCACGAACGTGGTGAAATCCGGGCCGTGGAGGTTCGGGCGAGCGACTACTTCGGTCCTGGGGCGGTGGGGATGTCGACGCACCTTGGCGGTGGCTTTTTCGAACCACTCCTGGCCTCCAAAACGGCGCGTGTCGTAGGGGACCCCGCTCTAGAGCACAGTTGGACCTTCCTGCCTGATATAGCCGCGACACTAATCGCGGCCGCAGGCCACACGGGCGAATGGGGTCGTGCCTGGCATGTGCCGAGCGCATCCGTCCCGCGCTCGGAAATCGTGCGGCAGGTGAATGAGCGCTGGGGCGTGCAAGGCCGGGTCGCCTCGATCCCGCAATGGTCACTCAGGGCCATCGGCGCCGTGGTTCCCATCCTGCGCGAGGTCTCCGCCTCCAGCTACCAAATTCAGGACGCCCTTCGTGATCGACTCCACGGAGACGCAGAAGATCCTGGGTGTGACGGCAACACCATGGGACGAAGCGCTGGAGATCACGGTGGACAGCTACCGCAAGCCCCCAACGGGCAGCTGAGTTGAAGCCCTACCCCGTCCGCTCAACCGCAGCAAGAATGGCTTGCCCGAGTTCGGTCGGCTTGGTGAACTGGGGCCAGTGTCCGGTGGGCAGGTCCATGAATTCGACGTCGTTGATGCGCGCGAGCTCGGCCACGAAGGGGTGGCCGGATTCGATCCATTCGCCGAGCAGACTGGAGGGGAACTCGCACGCGATGATCGTGGCCGGGACGTCGTAGCGGCGAACATCGTGCAAGCGCTGTTTATCGGTGGTCACGTTCTTTGGCTCCGGGATGGCGCGAGCGCGGAAGGCTGCCCGCAGCTCCTCATTGAGGTCAACGAGGTCCTCGTTTTCGAAAAGCTCCCATGGCGGCAAGGGCACGGCATCGCCCTCAACCGGCAGCTCGTCGTTGATGACGCCGCCCTCGCCGAGCGGGCCGCTGTCCACGTACACCGCCCGGACCACGCGGTCCGGGCGGGCGTCGACGGCGCCGTGGATGATGGCACCTCCACCGGAGTGGCCGACCAGCACAACGGGATTGCCAACGGCGTCGATAGCGGCCACTACGGCGTCGATGTGATCCCTGAGGCCGATGCCGGACCTCGGGGCGTCAACGGCCTCCAACCCGGGCAGCGTGAGCGGGTGGACCGTGTGCCCCGCAGCAACGAGCGGCGGCGTGACCTCCGACCACGAAGACGCGTCCAACCAGAATCCGGGAACCATGATGATGTCCATGCCGGTACCCTACGACGGGCCACCGACAGAATGAACCCTTCCCCTGGTCCCGCGCGCCAGGCTGCGCCAGGCCGTGCCAGCAGGTCAAACTGCCGCGGTCCGTCCCGATCGCAGGAGCGGCGCGAAGAACGCGGCGAGTTCCGCCGTCGCGGTCAGGGGCAGGACGTTCGCTACGTACTGGTCCGGGCGCACCACCACCACGACGCCGCCGCGGTCGAGGCCGCGCAACTCGAAGATGTCAGCCGAAGGATCGGTGCCGTAGACATTCTCGAGGTACGTGAGCTTGAACGGTCCGACCTGCGGCTTGAATGCGTCCGGCACGGCCCCGATGTCGATGCTCGTGTGCTCCTGCTGGTAGATCACCTTCACGTCGAACCAGGCGTCACGGTCCGCGCCCGACGGCGTTGCGGCCAGCGGTGAGTCCGGCGAGTTCGCGATCCACCCGGCAAAGTCCGCGACCGGCGAGAGCGCGCCAGCCTCGGCCGCGTCCGCGAAGACGTAGATGCGCCACCGTCCGTCGGCCTTTGCCTGGTGGCCGAGTTGCACCGGGTTGGTGTCGCAGACGCGCACCACCGGCGCGGACTTGAAACGCTTGCCGATCGTGAACCCGGTGGCCAGGCCTTGGTGTGTTGGCTCGGCGACGAGCACGGAGGGGGCGTAGTGGGTCATGAAGCCGGCGGGGAACTCTGCGGTGTTCACGTAGAAGTTTTCCAGTTCGGTGGGGTCCTCAAATTCCTCGGGCTTTTTCGCCATGAGCGTGGACCACTCTTTGTCGAAGTCGATGAGGTTCTTGGCAACGACTTGGCGCTCGGCGGAGTACGTCGAGAGCAGGCTTTCCGGGCTACGGCCTTCGAGGACGTGTCCGAGCTTCCAGGCTAGGTTGAAGCCGTCCTGCATGGAGACGTTCATGCCCTGGCCGGCCTTGGCGCTGTGGGTGTGGCAGGCGTCGCCGGTGATGAATACCCGCGGGGTGCGGGTGCCGCGCTCGTCCGGCAGGACGTCGTCGAACCGGTCTGTCAGGCGGTGGCCCACTTCGTAGACGCTATGCCAGGCGACGTTGCGCACGTCGAGGGTGTAGGGGTGGAGGATTTCGTTGGCCTTGGCGATGATTTCCTCGATGGTGGTGCTGCGTACGGAGCGGTTGTCGTTCCGGTCCACCTCGCCGAGGTCGACGTACATGCGGAAGAGGTGGCCGCCTTCGCGGGGGATCAGCAGGATGCTGCCGCCCGTGCCGGACTGGATGGCGCACTTTGTGCGGATGTCGGGGAAGTCTGTGACGGCAAGGACGTCCATCACGCCCCATGCGTGGTTGGCCTGGTCGCCGGCGAGGGTGCAGCCGATGGATTCGCGTACCTTGCTCCGCGCGCCATCCGCCCCCACGACGTACTTGGCCCGGACTGTGCGCTCCTGGCCTTCGTTGGGTCCGGCGGTGTGGAGAAGGGTGACCGTGACAGGGTAATCGCCCTCGCCGGTGACCTCGAGGCCACGGAACTCGTATCCGTAATCGGGAGACATGCGTGTAGGGGAGTTCGCCATGAACTCGGCGAAGTAGTCCAGCACGCGCGCCTGGTTGACGATGAGGTGCGGGAATTCGCTGATATCTCCCGTCGGATCGTCGAGGGCGCGGGCGGTCCGGATGATGCGCGAGGGGTCCGTGGGGTCCGGCTTCCAGAACGCCATCTCGGTGATCCGGTACGCCTCGGCGATGATCCGCTCGGCAAAGCCGAATGCCTGGAAGGTCTCGACACTGCGGGCCTGGATACCGTCGGCCTGGCCGATCGCGAGCCTCCCGTCGCGGCGCTCCACGATCCGGGTTGTGACACCCGGGAACTGGGACAACTGCGCGGCGGCGAGCATGCCGGCAGGCCCGCTGCCGACGATAAGCACGTCGACCTCATCGGGAAGGTCGGTGGGGCGATCGATGCCGACGCCGGCGGCCGGCTGGACTCGCGGGTCACCGGATACATAACCGTGGTGGTGGAACTGCACGGGCTTTCCTCACTTCGTTGTGTGGTTGTCTTAACCGTTCGGAGTGTTCGATATTAGAATTTGATGTTCAATAATCGAACCAATTATCTGACTCAAAACTGTACGGTAGATATGACACGGGTTACAAGAGCTCTTGAAAACTCCCGGAATCGGGGGGTTGACGTCTCGAAGTTCCCCAGACATAGTTATCGTATACGATTTCGTACTCGATGAGGAGACAATCTTGGAAAAGGTCACCGACCACATCCTGGCCGCGGCCCGCAAGGTCATCGCGGTGCATATCAACTACCCCAGCCGTGCCGCCCAGCGCGGCCGCACCCCGGAGCAGCCGTCGTATTTCCTGAAGCCTTCGTCGTCCCTGACGTTCGGCTCGGCAGGAGCCCCTTCAACGGTGGAGCGTCCGGCCGGCTGTGAACTCCTCGGGTACGAAGGCGAGATCGCGCTGATCATCGGTAAGCCTGCCCGCCGAGTCAGCATGGAGAACGCCTGGAACCACGTCCAGTGGGTCACGGCCAGCAACGACCTCGGCGTCTACGACCTCCGCTACGCGGACAAAGGCTCCAACCTCCGGTCCAAGGGCGGCGACGGCTTCACCCCGGTAGGCCCCGCGCTCATCCCGGCAGCCGACGTCGACCCCTCCCAATTGCGCATCCGCACGTGGCACAACGGCGAACTCGTCCAGGACGACACCACTGAGGAACTGCTGTTCCCTTTCGCGCGCCTCGTTGCCGATCTGTCCCAACTGCTCACGCTCGAACCCGGCGACATCATCCTGACCGGCACCCCGGCCGGCGCCTCCGTCGCCCAGCCCGGCGACGTCGTCGAGGTTGAGGTCACCACTGGTGACTTCAGCAGCGGCCGCCTGGCCACCAAAGTGACGGAAGGTACGACGCCGTTCGCTGACTTCGGTGCCCGGCCCAAGACCGATGACACGCAGCGGGAGGAAGCGTACGGTTCCCGTGAAGCCGCCGGTTTGCCGCTGCTGGAAAATCCGGCGCCAGTCCTGGCTCCGGAACTGAAGAAGAAACTCGAAAGCGTCGCGACCGCCACACTGTCCAGCCAGTTGCGCAAGCGCGGGCTGAACAACGTGAGCATCGACGGCCTGCAGGCCACCCGCCCGGACCGTCGCGTCGTCGGGCTCGCCCGGACGCTGCGTTATGTTCCGAACCGCGAGGACCTGTTCAAGACCCACGGCGGTGGTTTCAACGCGCAGAAGCGTGCCATCGACTCCGTCAACGAGGGCGAAATCCTTGTCATGGAGGCCCGGGGCGAAAAGGGCACCGGTACGGTCGGCGACATCCTGGCGCTCCGTGCCCAGATGCGCGGCGCCGCGGCCATCATCACCGACGGCGGTGTCCGCGACTACTCCGCGGTGGCAGGACTGGACATGCCCACCTACTTCGCCAACCCACACCCCGCCGTGCTGGGCCGCCGGCACATCCCCTGGGACACCGACATCACCATCGCCTGCGGCGGAGCCACGGTCCAGCCCGGCGACATCATCGTGGCCGACTCGGACGGCATCCTGGTGATCCCGCCGGCCATCGCCGAGGAACTGGTGGACGAGTGCATCGAGCAGGAGAAGGAAGAGGCCTTCATCTTCGAGATGGTCAAGCAGGGCAACAGCGTGGACGGTTTGTATCCGATGAACGCCCAGTGGCGTGCCCGTTACGAGGAGTGGGAAGGAACCCAAGGTGACTGAAACCGCCGTAAGCAGCACCGCCGTCGGGAGCAAGTCCGAGCAGGCCTATGCCGCCGTCAAGGCGCGCATCGTGGATGGCACCTACTCGCCCGGATACCGGCTGGTGCTGGCCAAGATCGCCGAGGACCTCGGCGTCAGCGTGGTTCCGGTCCGTGAGGCCATCCGCCGCCTGGAGGCAGAGGGGCTCGTGAAGTTCGAGCGCAACGTCGGCGCCACGGTCTCCGGGATCGACCCGACGGAATACCTGTACACGATGCAGACCCTGAGCATCATCGAAGGAGCGGCGACGGCGCTGTCCGCACCCCTGATCGGCGCCGCGGACATCGCCCGGGCCCGCGCGGTGAACGCCGAGATGCGTGACTGCCTGGAGCATTTCGATCCCGTCCGATTCACGGCGCTGAACCAGGATTTCCACAGTGTGCTCTTTGAACATTGCCCCAATCCGCACATCCTGGACCTCGTGCACCGCGGCTGGAACCGGCTCGCCTCGATCAGGGCCTCGACGTTCCGCTTCGTTCCCGGGCGCGCGCATGAATCCGTGGACGAACACGAGGCGTTGCTCCAACTCATCGAAAGCAACGCCGACGCCGGCACCATCGAACAAGCCGCCCGTCGGCACCGCGCCGCCACCCTCGACGCGTACCTCGCGCAAGCCCAACCGCTCGCACAAGCCAACGCGGGGTCACTTCGCGCCCATTAAACGGCCCAACATGGGCCGTAAATGACCCCGCGTTGCACCAGTAAAGGAAGAAACAATGACGTTCACTGCACCAGAAACCACCACCCACTACATCCCGGAGGACCTTCCCGGCCACATCCAGCACTTCATCAACGGCCAGTTCGTTGACTCCGTCAGCGGCAAGACCTTCGACGTCCTGGACCCGGTCTCCAACACCAACTACGCCACCGCCGCGGCAGGGCAGAAGGAAGACATCGACCTCGCCGTCGCCGCCGCCCGCGAAGCGTTCCTGAACGGTCCGTGGCCGAAGATGAAGCCCCGCGAGCGTGCCCGCGTGTTGAACAGGATCGCCGACGCCGTCGAAGCCCAGGAGGAACGCCTCGCCGAGCTCGAGACCTTCGATACCGGCCTGCCGATCACCCAGGCCAAGGGCCAGGCGCTGCGCGCGGCGGAGAACTTCCGCTTCTTCGCGGACCTGATCGTGGCCCAGTTCGACGACGCCATGAAGGTTCCGGGTTCCCAGATCAACTACGTGAACCGCAAGCCGATCGGCGTCGCGGGCCTGATCACGCCGTGGAACACCCCGTTCATGCTCGAGTCCTGGAAGCTCGCCCCGGCCCTGGCCACCGGCAACACCGTGGTCCTCAAGCCGGCCGAGTTCACCCCGCTCTCGGCCTCCCTCTGGGCACAGATCTTCAAGGACGCGGGCCTGCCCGACGGCGTGTTCAACCTCGTCAACGGACTCGGCGAAGAAGCCGGCGACGCCCTTGTGAAGCACCCGGACGTGCCGCTGATCTCCTTCACGGGGGAGACCACCACGGGCCAGACGATCTTCCGCAACGCCGCGGCCAACCTCAAGGGCCTGTCCATGGAGCTTGGCGGCAAGTCCCCGTGCGTCGTGTTCGCCGACGCCGACCTGGACGCTGCGATCGACTCAGCCCTGTTCGGGGTCTTCTCCCTCAACGGCGAACGCTGCACCGCCGGCTCCCGCATCCTCGTCGAACGCGCCATCTACGACGAGTTCTGCGAAAAGTATGCCGCCCGCGCGAAGAACATCGTCGTCGGCGACCCGCACGACCCCAAGACCCAAGTCGGCGCCCTCGTCCACCCCGAGCACTACGCCAAGGTGGCCTCCTACGTGGAGATCGGCAAGTCCGAAGGCCGGCTGCTGGCCGGCGGCGGACGCCCGGAACACCTCCCGGAAGGCAACTACATCGCCCCCACCGTGTTCGCCGACGTCGCGCCCGACGCGCGGATCTTCCAGGAGGAGATCTTCGGCCCCGTCGTCGCGATCACCCCGTTCGAGAACGACGACGAAGCCCTCGCCCTGGCGAACAACACCAAGTACGGCCTGGCGGCCTACATCTGGACCCAGAACCTGACCCGCGCCCATAACTTCGCCCAGAACGTCGAAGCCGGCATGGTGTGGCTCAACAGCCACAACGTCCGGGACCTCCGCACCCCGTTCGGCGGCGTCAAGGCCTCGGGCCTGGGCCACGAAGGCGGCTACCGCTCCATCGACTTCTACACCGACCAGCAGGCCGTGCACATCACCCTCGGCACTGTCCACACCCCCAAGTTCGGCGCCTAAGAGCGCTTCCACCCCTTTCAAAGAAGAGAGAACCCCATGAACAACATCATCCCGAAGCCCACCGTCCCCGCTCCGGACATCGTCCGCTGCGCCTACCTGGAACTCGTGGTCACGGATCTCGCCAAGTCCCGCGAGTTCTATGTGGACCTCCTCGGCCTGCACGTCACCGAGGAAGACGAAAACACCATCTACCTGCGCTCCTTCGAGGAGTTCATCCACCACAACCTGGTCCTGCGCAAGGGACCCGTTGCAGCGGCCGCGGCGTTCGCCTACAGGGTGAAGTCACCGGCCGAGGTGGACGCGGCCGAGGCCTACTACCGCGAGCTCGGCTGCCGGGTGGAGCGCCGCAAGGACGGCTTCACCAAGGGCGTGGGAGACTCGGTCCGCGTGGAGGATCCGCTGGGCTTCCCGTATGAGTTCTTCTACGAGGTGGAGCACGTCGAACGCCTCACCCAGCGCTACGACCTGTACTCCGCCGGTGAGCTGGTGCGCCTGGACCACTTCAACCAGGTCACCCCCGACGTGCCCCGCGGACGCAAGTACCTTGAGGACCTGGGCTTCCGTGTTTCCGAGGACATCAAGGACTCCGACGGCGTCACCTACGCTGCGTGGATGCACCGCAAGCAGACCGTGCATGACACCGCCCTGACCGGCGGCAACGGACCCCGCCTGCACCACATCGCGTTTTCCACACACGAGAAGCACAACATCATCCAGATCTGCGACAAGATGGGCGCCCTGCGCATCAGCGACCGGATCGAACGCGGCCCCGGCCGGCACGGCGTCTCCAACGCCTTCTACCTGTACATCCTGGACCCCGACGGGCACCGCATCGAGATCTACACCCAGGACTACTACACCGGGGACCCGGACAACCCCACCGTCACCTGGGACGTCCACGACAACCAGCGCCGCGACTGGTGGGGCAACCCCGTGGTCCCGTCCTGGTACACCGAGGCCTCCCTCGTCCTGGACCTGGACGGCAACCCCCAGCCCGTCATCATCCGCGAGGAAAAGAGTGAAATGGCCGTGACCGTGGGCGCCGACGGGTTCTCCTACACCCGCCAGCCCGACGGCGACACCGCCGGCTTCAAGGTCGGCTCGCAGCTCTAGGCCCGCAGCCAAAAAGTATGCTGACCGCAGGATGGCCGAACGGAGTGTGGAGATGCTTGACCCGAAGACGATAGAAACCATTGCGGACGAACTACTGGAAGCCGGCCGGAGCCGGACCCCGGTTCCGCGCCTGACTGCCCGGTACCCGGGCATGACGGTGGAGGATTCCTACGCCGTGCAGCAGTTGTGGCGCCGTCGGAACGAGGACGCGGGCCGGAAGTTGGTAGGCCGCAAGATCGGGCTGACGTCCAAGGCAATGCAGGACGCCACCGGCATCACCGAACCGGACTACGGCGCGATTTTCGACGACATGGTCCTCGACACCGGGTGCTCCGTGGCGTGGGACCAGTACACCCACCCAAGGGTGGAGGTGGAGCTGGCGTTCGTGCTCAAATCCGGGCTCAAAGGTCCCGGCTGCACCATCTTCGACGTCCTGAACGCCACCGACTACGTGGTTCCGGCCCTTGAGATCCTCGATTCCAGGATTGAGATGGAGGGCCGGACCATCGTGGACACCATCTCGGACAACGCGGCCATGGGCGCCATGGTGGTGGGCGGACGCCCGGTCCGCCCGGACGCCGTCGACCTCCGCTGGGTGTCGGCGATCCTGTACAAGAACCAGACCGTGGAGGAGACCGGCGTCGCTGCCGGCGTCCTGGACCACCCCGCCAACGGCGTGCACTGGCTGGTTAACAAGATCGCCCCGCACGGTGACGGGCTGAAGGCCGGGGAGATCATCCTCGCAGGCTCCTTCACCCGCCCGCTCTGGGTGTACAAAGGCGATACCATCCACGCCGACTACGGACCCTTGGGAGTTGTCACATGCCGGTTCGAGTAGATCCAGACCCCACGTTCCGCGAGACCCTGGCCGCAGCGGACCGTCCCCTCGCCGGGATGTGGGTATGTTCCGGCAGCCCGCTCATCGCCGAACTGTGCGCCGGGGCCGGGCTGGACTGGCTACTGATCGATGCCGAACACAGCCCCAACGGCCTCGAATCCATCCTTTCCCAGCTGCAGGCAGTGCGCGGCTACCCTGTCCAGGCCGTGGTCCGCCCTCCGGCCAACGACACCGTGCTCCTCAAGCAATACCTGGACCTGGGCGTGCAGGACCTGCTCATCCCCATGGTCAACTCCGCCGCGGAGGCCAAGGCCGCTGTCTCGGCCGTGCGCTACCCGCCGCACGGCGTGCGGGGCGTCGGCTCGGCCCTGGCCCGCGCCTCGCGCTGGAACCGCATCCCGGATTACCTCGCCCGCGCGGCCGAGACCGTCAGCGTCACTGTCCAGATCGAAACCGAGGCCGCCGTCGCCGCCGTGGAGGAGATCCTGGCGGTCGACGGCGTCGACGCCATCTTCGTCGGGCCGTCCGACCTCGCAGCGTCCATGGGCCTTCTGGGACAGCAGGAACACCCGAAGGTGCGGGCCGCCGTCGAACACTGCCTTTCTGCGGCGAAGACGGCACGCAAGCCGGCCGGCGTCAACGCCTTCAGCGAAGGCACGGCGCGCGCGTATATGGACGCCGGGGCGTCGTTCGTGCTGGTCGGCGCGGATGTCGCGCTGTTGGCGCGCGGTACCGAAGCGCTCGCCGACACGTTCATCCCAGCAGCCCCCGACGGCGGAGCGACCTTTGGCGGGACAGGTGACACGCCGTCGAGCTACTGAACTAGGTAGGTAGTCGGTACTCTTCCGGAGGACCGTGGACGGAGCTACATTGGATATCCCCGAGGCCCTTCGGGGGCGGTCGAGGAGGCGGCCGTCCGCAATTTCAATGGAGCATGCCGTGGTCGCGCAACCAGATCTCAATCCTCAACAAGCTGTAGCCACTGTCCAACCGCCGGCTGCAAGGCGTTCAGGCCCCGTGGAGTACGATCTTCGGGCGGTTTACGTCCCGCAGTCCGGGCTCTTCCTGGATGATGAGGGGCGCGAATTCTTCGTAACTGCCGTGGAATTCTGGGAGCACGCGACGGTAGTCAGTCTGTGCTGGAAACGCAGGCCCATGGCAGGGCAGGGAAGTCCGCCCCTGGTTGCCACGGATGAGCACGACCGTGTGCTTGGCGTGAAGCGCATCTGGAACGTTGGTGCGCGATCGATCCAACATTTTGAACCGATTTCAACGTCAGCCCGCGCATTGACGGTGCTCATCGCCAGGAAAACAGGAACACAGGAACTTTTTAGCTGCAGGACGCCTCTGACAAAGAAAGAGGCAACGAAGTAGGCACTCCCAACTAACTCGCAGTTGTTGTCGTTTTGACGCCTCATAACGACAACAATTGTCAGTCAGTTGGGTCAGAGGCGCGGTCTGGACTGTCCCGCGGAAACTAGGCTGGACGCGCAAGCCCCCTTGTTGACCTGCGGATATGGTCGGGCGTGAGGCCGGTCAGCGAGGCAAGTTCAAGGTCATCGCAGGCTTGGGTGCGGAGTGCCATGACAATCAACGCCTCCCGCTGATTAACGATCTGGTCCCGGTGCCTTTCGGCTGCCTTGAGTTGCTCGCTTTTCGACCTCAAGGCGTCCAGATGTGCGCCGCGCGGAACCCCGCTCGGGTGGAGGTCGTCATAAGCCAAGCCAATGGTCCGGACAGCTCGAATGTTTTCCCCGGTCACCGCCGAAATTGTGGCCAGGGTGAGCCCGTCTTCAAGGGCCTGGGCGATCATCTCGTTGCGGGCTGCGGTCAATGTGCGGATGGCGCTCGAAGCATGGGTGAGGAGTTGCCTGTGCGCCGCGAGGGCGTGGGTGAGCTTGGCACGCTCTCCTTTGGCCGCGGTTTGGGGCCGGGCCGGAACCTTGGCCCGGTAGCTGTACCTGCCGGTGGTTGACGGGCCCCGAAGGGACCCGGATTGGGCTGGCATTGGATCCCTTTCGGACGCTTCGCGAACTTCTGATCTATGAAATCTAGGCGGCGTTCGCAGAGCTGCGGAAATACCAATACCGCGTGAACCCATAAGGAAAGTGCATGGAAAGAACCCCATATGGGGTAGAAAAGTCGCAAACCACCCCAAATGCCCCATATGGCTGAGGCGGTCATAAGTGCCCCTTATTGATCCACGCACATTAGGTCTTATCCATGGCGCCCGGCAGTGCCTAGTCTCGAAATTGGGGATTCGCGAATCCGCGGGTCCTGAGTTTTACGATTCTGGAGGAGACAATGTCCGACTACCTGCCGGCGTCGAGGGTCACCCGCATCAAGTCCTCAGCGAGCGTTGCGGCCGCTGCCCGCGTCCGCGAACTACGAGCTGAAGGCATCCCGATCATCGACCTGACCGTCGGCGAGCCGGACTTCGACACCCCTGAACACATCAAGGCAGCCGCTATCGAGGCGATCAACGCCGGGGAGACAAAATACACCTCGGTCACTGGGACCCCGGAACTGCAGACCGCCATCCTCCGCCGGATCGAAAGCCACACCGGAGCGCACTACGAACCGAATCAATTGACCATCGGCGGTGGCGCCAAGCAAGTCCTTTACGTTGCCCTCATGGCATCGCTCAACGAGGGAGACGAGGTCATCGTCCCCGCACCGTACTGGGTGTCCTACCCGGACATGGTCCTCGCCAACGATGGCACGCCCGTGATCGTCGCTTGCGGAGAGGACGCTGGCTTCAAGCTCACGCCGGCCGCGCTCCGCGAAGCCATCACGCCCAAGACCAAGTGGCTCATCCTGAACGCGCCGTCCAACCCGACCGGCGCCGTCTACTCGCGCGAAGAACTGCAGGCGCTGGGTGCCGTCCTTGAGGAATTCCCCCACGTCTACATCCTTACCGACGAAATCTACGACGAAATCCACTTCGGTGACGGCCGGGTGACCAGCCTCGTCGCCGCGGTTCCGTCCCTGCGTGACCGCATCCTGCTGGTCAATGGTGTCTCCAAGGCCTACGCGATGACCGGCTGGCGACTTGGTTACGGTGTGGGTCCGGCACCCTTGATCGCGGCCATGAACAAGCTGCAGTCGCAGACGTCCTCCTGCCCCTCCTCCATTAGCCAGGCCGCCGCGGCAGCTGCGCTGAACGGCGATCAGTCCTTCGTCCGGGACAGCGTGGAGGTGTACCGCAAGCGCCGGGACGTCGCCGTCGAAGGCCTCAACGCCATTGACGGGTTGTCCGTCGCGCCGGCCGATGGGGCCTTCTACGCCTACGTGAACTGCAGCGGCGTCATCGGCAAGACCGCTCCGGACGGGACGGTCATCGAGAACGACCAGGACTTCACGTTGTACCTCCTCAACGCGGCCTCCGTCGCTGTCATCCAGGGCTCGGCCTACGGCCTCGGCCCCTACTTCCGGATTTCCTTCGCGACATCGTTGGAGACCATCAACGCTGGCGTGGAGTCGATCCGCAAGGCAGTCAGCGCCCTCAACTAAGCCCCAAGGGCACCGCAGAAGTCAGCCAAGAGAAAGATTCAGCAAATGATCCACGTTAAGACCAAATTCCAGAGGCCCGACGCCGACGTCGTCAGCCGCCTCGCGGCGTTCTCCTCCGCGACTATCCACGAAGCACAGGGCCGCCGCGGCGCCCTGAGTTCGAAGATCAAGCCAATCGACCGTTCGATGTCCTTTTGTGGTCCGGCCGTGACCGTGGCGTGTGCCCCGCAGGACAACCTCATGCTGCAGGTCGCGATCCACTACGCCCAGGCCGGTGACGTCGTTTTGGTGGGGGCGCAGGAATTCTCCGATGCAGGGACGTTCGGCGACGTCCTGGGCAACGCCATGAAGGCCAAAGGCATTGCGGCTATGGTGACGGATTCCGGTGTGCGCGACACCCAGGACCTCATCGAGCTGGGCCTGCCTGTTTTCTCGGGCAGCGTCTGTATCAAGGGCACGGTCAAGGAAACTCTTGGGCCGATCAACCACCCGCTCGTTTTCGGCGATGAGATCATCTACCCCGGAGACATCCTCCGCGGTGACGCTGACGGCGTCGTTGTCGTCCGCCGTGAGGAAGCCGAGGAGGTCATCGCGCTCTCCCAGGCCCGCGACGACCACGAGCGCGAACTCATCAAGCAGTACCACGCCGGCGGCAACACCATCGAGTTGTGCGGACTGACGGAAAAGCTGAAGGCCAAGGGGCTCCTGGTCGAAGACTGATTGCCTCGAAGGGGCCGGTCACCGAATGCGGTGGCCGGCCTTTTGCGCGCCCGGAGAGTCTGCGCACCGGAGAGCTTTTGCGCGCGCGTTTCCGGGCACGAATAAGGCGCCTTGCCGGGGGCAAGGCGCCTTCGTGGTGCGGCGGGTGGCCGGTTGAATCAGTCCAGCCCGGGGTGTCCTGGCCGGGCGTCGACCAGATACCATTCGATGCTGTGTCCAGCGTGCGCCGGCATGAGGCTTCCTTCGAAGACGAAGAGAGGTTCGCCCACGCCGCCCAAGGGACGCCAGAAACCGTTCCTTGGGCAGTGGAATCCGGTCCGTGCGCTGATCGTTCCGATGGTTGGATTCGAAGCCCACCTGGTCTGGCTGATCTTTTTCACCGCTGGTTCCTTTAGTCTGGTTCACGGGATCCGTGAGCCGCTTTCGAATTACTTGATAATTCGATAATAGGAAATTAAAACTTCCGTGAATAAGACCAAAGATATCTGTCCGGATAAGGCAATGTTATGGATGGATCAGGCTTCGGATGGATCGGCCGCGTACTTGCTGATCAACTGTTGCTGCAGCATCTCCTTGACCAGGATGAGCACGGCCGAGGCGGCCTCGGACAGTGGCTCATGGTCAGGGGTGCACAGGGCAATCTTGCTCTGCAGGGCGGGTTCGACGATCCGCAATACCTTGAAGTTCTCATCGGGGAAGAGCGCATCAGCGGCTGACTTCGGAAGGACCGTCGCCCCGAGGTTTGCACGGATGAGCCGAACAAGCGACGGAACCGATTCCACTTCTCCTACGAGCCGCAGGGGCAACCCCTGCTCGGCCAGCCCCTTCTCGATGATCTGGCGCAGGGTGTGGTTCTTTTCGGGGAGGAATAGTCCAAGGGTGCTGGCTTCTTCTAGGGTGACCGTTGTTCGGCCTTGGGCCACATCGACGTCTTCATGGGTCACGAGGTGCAGGTCTTCGACGATCATGGTGGTGAACTGCACTCCACGGATCTTCCCCGGCTCGTAGATCAGGGCCATGTCCAGGCGGCCATTCTTGATTGCCTCGCTCAGCACTCCGCCGAAGATCTCCGTCAGGTGCACCACAATGTCAGGGTACCGCCGGCCAACCTCGCGGATGATTTGCGGCGTCAGGCTCGAGGCCATGCTGTAAGGTGCGATCGCGATGGAAACCCTGCCCGACGGTGCCGCGCCGGACGTCGCCACATCCTGCCGTGCTTGTTCCACGAGGCGCAGGATGGTCTGGGCATGGCGATACAGGGTGTGCCCTGCGGCAGTTGGCTCGACTCCTTGCTTGCTGCGGATCAGCAGGCGTTGCTTCAGGTCGCTTTCCAGCGCTGATACCTGCTGGCTAAGGGCAGGCTGGGCGACGTGGAGCGCCGCGGCGGCCTTGGTGATGCTCCCCGAATCGACGATCTTTACAAAATATGAGAGCTTCCGCGTGTCCATGGGTCTGCCTTCCTCCAAGCCCCCATTGGGGCCTGGATGCCATAAGGAAATTCTATGTAGGGACACACAATCCGTCTTTGTGTGACCTGTCTCTCAGCGACTAATTTGAGATCCACATCCCCATGGTGGCGTTTCCCAACCATTACTGGCACTTCGTTGACTCCCCATCAACCAATTGTCCCGATACCCAAATATAGACGCATTTGGTGGCTCGCCGTCGTCGACCTCCAGTAAAGAGGTCGACGACGGCGGTCCGGCGCCATGCGGTCCCCGCCAGGGCAGCACATGTGCCGTAGGTCATAACCGGGAGCTATCCCGTGATAGCGAATAGGTCTTTGTGCGGGAAGTTCGTCGGTGCGAGACTTCTATCACCAAAGAATTATCGACAGTGCATCTGATTGAAGAAGTTTAGCTAAACACTTTCAATCGAACAGGCAACTGAATTCTTCCGATATTCCAGCCGTTCGTGTGGAATTACGGGACCCCAATGCAGAACCACGGAAAGAGAACCACGTGAACCCGATAATTGATCTTGTAGCGGATCTTGGAGAGGGATTCGGTGCCTACACCATGGGCAGCGACACCGATCTTCTGGAGATCGTTTCAAGCGCCAATATCGCTTGCGGGTTCCACGCGGGCGATCCCGACATCATGGATGCCACAGTCGCCGAGTGTGTTCGCCGCGGGGTCGGCATCGGAGCGCACCCGAGCTTCCCGGACCTGCGTGGTTTCGGCCGCCGGGACATGGGCCTCAGTGCTGACGAGGTGCGTTCCGATGTGTTGTACCAACTCGGCGCCCTGAACGGCTTCGCGGCTTTCCATGGAACCAAGGTCAACCACATTGCGCCGCACGGCCGGCTGGGAAATCTCGTAGCCGTTCGCGCTGACTACGCCGCCGCCGTGGCTGAGGCCGCCGCCCGCGTGGACAACGATCTCATCGTGGTCGCCCAGGAGGGCGAGCTGGCCAAAGCGGCGCGGTCCGCCGGCCTGGACGTGGCCATTGTGGGCATTGTGGACCGCGCGTACCAGGAAGACGGGACACTCGTCCCGCGCAGCCAGCCCGGCGCCGTCCTTCACGATCCCTCGGCCATAGTCGAACGAACCGTCCGCATGGTGTGTGAGGGCAAGATCCGCTGTTCCAACGGCACTGACATCGACATCTCCACGGACACCGTCCTGCTTCATGGGGACAACCCGGGTGCGGTGGAACTTGCCCGGCTCATCCGTTCGGAACTCATTTTGGCCGGCGTCCGTATCGCCCCATTGGTAGAGGTCATGGATGCCAAGAGGAAGGCGGCCTGACATGTCCGTTCTCACTGCGGCTCCCACCGAGATTTACGAATCCGGAGACTCCGCACTGCGCGTTGTCGCCCTTGCTGAAGCAAGCGAGGATAACTGGCTCACGGTCCACCGTCTTGCGGACTGGCTGGAGAGCTGTGGTGCCGAGGGCCTTTACGGCGCGGTACCCACCTACGATTCCGTGCTGGTGGAATTCGACCCCGTCGTGGTGTCGGCACGCCAGGTGCGCGCGTTCGTCAAGCTGGGACTCCTCGAAATGGGCCGTTCCGCCGGCGCCGCAACGGCACCCCGTGAGTTTGACGTCCCGGTGGTGTACGGGGGCGACTACGGTCCCGACTTGGAGCGGGTTGCCGAATACCAAGGCATCGACGCCGAGGAAGTCATCCGCCTCCACACCGAAAAGACGTACACTGTCCGCTGCCTGGGCGCTCCTGCCGGCTCGCCCATGATGGACGGCCCCGCTTTCCCCAAGCCCGTGCCGCGCCTCAAGGATCCGCGACTCAGCGTCCCGGCAGGGGCGGTGGCAGTGGCAGGACGCCAAGCCGTCATCGCCCCCGCGTCCGCGCCGGGTGGTTGGTGCGTTATCGGCCAGACCCCTTTGACCGTCCTGAACATTCGCCGTGAACCACTGGTCCCCTACAAGCCCGGAGATATTCTTCGGTTCCGTCGTGTCGAGGCCGGAGATTTCCACTCGTACCTCGGCAAGGAATTGGAACCACGGCCATGAGCGGGCATATTCTCATCCAGCAACCCGGTAACGCCGTGGTCACAGACCTTGGCCGGTTCCGCGGACCTCGCTTTGGACTGCCGGTCAACGGCGCCTTGGACCAGTATTCGGCCCGGGCCGCCAACATCCTGGCCGGCAACCTGGACAACGATCCCCTGGTGGAGATCACGGCCCTCGACTTCAGGATGAAGGCGCACTCCGACATCCTGATCGCAGTCACGGGGGCTCCGCTGACGCTCACCGTCGGCGGGCGTCTGTGCAGCCAATGGGAACCGGTTTCGGTCCGAGCGGGCGAGACGGTGGCCATCCGGGGAATCAACCGGGGCCTCCGTGCCTACCTGGCCGTCCACGGCTCCGTGGAGGCGCCGACGCTGCTGGGTAGTTGTGCTCCGGACACCGTTGTGGGCTTCGGCCTGCAGCTCAAGGAAGGAACCACGCTCCTGACCCGCCGCAGCGTGGGCCCGGTTCGCCAACCGTACTTCGACCTTCCGCTCTTCCGGCTTGGTCTTGAACGGCCGAACATGGGGCAGGAGCTGATGGTCGATGTGACCGATGGTCCGGACGTCGCCGAGTTTGGCGATTCCGCCGAGCTGCTCTTCACGTCGGAGTACGCCGTGAGTGGCCGGAGCAATCACATCGGCCTGAGGCTCGGTGGCGAACTTCCGGAAAGAACCTCAAGTGGTGAAGTGCTTTCACGCGGGGTGCCGGTGGGAGCCGTCGAGGTTCCCTCCCGGGAAGAGTTGCTGGTACTGCATCGGGGACGCGGCGTCACTGCCGGATATCCGGTCCTCGCTGTGGTCACCAGTAATGGCCTGGACGTCCTTGCTCAAGCCCGCCCGGGCGACAAGGTCCACTTCAGGAAAACAACAGTGGCGGAGGCAACTTCCGCCCACCGGCGCTCGCGGGCGCAGCTTGAAACCCTCCGCGAATCAGTCAACACAGTCTTCGGACTACTTGGCATTGGATGCCGACCCCAGTGGCAGGACCTCCCGGTTGCCGCATGCAGCTAAAAACCCGTCGTCAAAACCAATAGGCGTTGCTACGCTCAACATCAAGAAGGAAATGTCATGACCGCAAACACCAACGCTGCACAAGTGCAGCATGAACGGCTCACGGGCCGTCAAACGCGCAAGGTTGTCACCGCAGGCTGCGTTGGCATCTTCGTGGAACTCTATGACAACGGCATCTTCGCCTTCATGGCTGGAACACTTGCCCTGGTGTTCCTCGCCCCGGGCAACCCGGACAACGCCCTGTTGTTCGTGTTCGCCGGCTACGCCGTGTCGTTCTTCGTCCGGCCCCTTGGCGCCGTTGTTTGTGGCTACTTGGGCGACCGGATCGGCAGGCAAAAGCTACTGGTCTTCGTCATTCTGCTGATCAGCGTGGCCACCGCCGGTATCGGTATCCTGCCCACGTACGCGGCTATCGGCATCGCGGCGCCCATCCTGCTCGTCCTTTTGCGGCTCCTGCAGGGCTTTTCGGTTGGCGGCGAAGCCGCCGGCGCTATGACCTTCCTCGCTGAACACGCTCCCGAGGGCAAGCGCGGCATCATCACCTCCTACGCACAGATCGCTTCGTTCGCAGCACTGCTCACCGGTACCCTTGTGGCGTTCTCCATGTCTCCGTGGCTCACCGCGGCTGCCATCGACGGCGGTGGCTTCGGCTCCTTCGCATGGCGCATTCCGTTCCTGGTCGCCATTCCCATGGGCGTCATCGGTTGGTACATCCGCAAGGCCATCGCGGACACCCCCAACTTCACAAAGCTCAAGGAAGAGGGCGGCCTCTCCAAGAACCCGCTCAAGGAAGCCTTCCAGTCCGCTGAGCACCGCCGGGCCATGGTTCTGGCCCTCTTCATCCCGCTCATGAACGGCTCCGGCTACTACGTCCTGTTCTCTTACATGCCTACGTTCCTCAAGGGCAAGCAGCTCAACTTCACCATCGGCGAGGCACTGTTCATCACCGCCTGCAGCCTGGTTGTCATCTGCATCGCCATTCCTTTCATGGGTGCCCTCTCCGACCGCATCGGCCGCAAGAAGGTCATCGCCGGCTCCGCAATCGCCATGACCATCCTGGGCATCCCGTCCTACGCCCTCATCGCAACGGGAAACATGGGCCTGGCTATCCTTGGCGCCTCGATCATGGCCATCGTCTTCGCCGGCCACACGGCCGTTATCCACATCCTGATCGTTGAGCTGTTCCCCACCCGGGTTCGGTACTCCGCTTACGGACTCGGCTACAACATCTCTTCCGCGCTCTTCGGCGGAACTGCTCCGTTGCTGATGACCTGGCTTATCAGCAGCACCGGCAACATCTACATGCCGGCCTTCTACGCAGTCATCACGGCCCTCGGCACGCTGGCAGCCGTGAGCACGGTCAAGGACCGGGCACACGAACCCCTGCGCGACGCTTAGGCGCCGCTGACCTCCGGGCACAGCTCGTGCCTTCCATTTCCACTCTTTTGGAGAACCGATGTCTTTTTCCGACTACAACACCGCCCTCGTCACCGGAGCGTCAACCGGTATGGGTGCCGCGATCACCGAGCGGCTGGCCAAGAGGGGCCTGACCGTTCACGCCGTGGCCCGCAATGAGGAACGCCTCAGCGAACTGGCCGATCGTACGGGTGCTATCCCGCACGTAGTTGACTTGACCGACACAGCGGCCCTGACCGCCGTCGTGAGTGACCTGAAGGTCGACGTCCTGGTCAACTGCGCCGGGGTTTCCCGGCCCGGCAACCTCCTGGACTCTTCCGAGCAGGACATCGACGAGCTCATTGATGTCAACCTTCGCGGCCTGCTTCAGCTCACGCGGCTGGTCCTGCCGGGCATGGTGGAGCGCGACCTTGGCCACATCATCAACATCAGCTCGATTGCCGGCGTCTACAACTTCTACGGCCACACGGTCTACCACGCCACCAAGGCGGCGGTGCACCAAATCTCCCGGCAGCTCAGGAACGACACGGTCGGCAAACGCATCCGCGTGACCGAGATCTGCCCCGGCCGGGTGGAAACCGAGATCTTCGGCCGGAACATGGGCGGCACGCCTGAGGCCATGGAAGAAGCGTGGAAGACGTACTACGAAGGCTACGAGTCGCTGACCACTGACGACATCGTCAACGCCCTCGATTACGCCATCGAAACCCCGCGCCACGTCAATGTGGGCATGCTTGAACTCATGCCAACCTTCCAGGTTCCCGGCGGTCTCACCTTCGACCGGCGCTAACCCTCGCCTCGCCTGAGGCGCCGCGCCCCGCCCTGGGCGCCCCAAAGGTTCCGATGACACCACTCCCGTCACCGGAAATACAAGCTGGCGGCCGCGAATTTCGCGGCCGCCAGCACCCGTTTCCGGCGGAGAAGCTTTTGGACTGGGCCGCCACTTCAGGGGGCCCGACGCTTTAGGAGGGCCCGACGTCGGGCGCTTAGTCCTCGTGGAGCGCTTGCGTCAGGTGGTGCGTGGGGATGCGGTCGCGGTCGTAGGTGATTTCCGTGTAGCCGTGCGGTTCCGGCCGCCCGTCGTGCCCGAGGTTGACGAAGACGATTTCCTCGATGGTTAGGATGCTCTCGCGAGTGATCATGTTGCGCACCTCCGCGCGCATGGTCAGCGAAGTCCGGCCGAAGCGGACTGCCGTCAGGCCCATCTCCACCAGATCGCCTTGGACGGCTGAGCTGACAAAGTTGATTTCGGAGATGTACTTGGTGACCGCGCGGCCGTTTCCAAGCTGGAGGATCGCGTAGATTGCCGCTTCCTCGTCAATCCATTTCAGCAAGCTTCCACCGAACAGCGTGCCGTTGGCATTGAGGTCCTCCGGACGTACCCACTTGCGGGTCCGGAACGTGATGTCAGCCTTTTCCATAATGCGAGATTAGCCGAGGCCGGACGCCTGCGTCTTATACGGCGTGCCATGCTTTGCGCGACTCCGTAACATGGATAGGGTGCACCCGGTTCAGGGCACAAAACGACACGCCGATTCGCGCACCACGCGGCACACCGGGAACGCTCTGGAGGAACACCATGAAGATCGACAAGACCCACCGTAGTGCTGGGCTGAGCGCCTTGGCTTCCGGCTGGAACCGCTGACCATGCCACCGCTGAACGTTGTGCTGGGCGCCTGGTCGATGAACTGGCCCGCGCTGGCCATTCTTGTTGCCGCCGTCGTCCTGTATTCAAAGGGCCTGGTTGCCGCCAAGCGCCGGGATATCCGCTGGCCTTTGTGGAATTCGTTCGCCTTCTTCGCCCTTGGACTGGGTAGTTTCGCGGCGCTGAGCTTTGGATTCCCGGGCAGCTATAGTCACGATCTGCGGTGGGCCTTCACTCTCAAAGTGACGTCTTATCTGTTTGTGGTCCCGCTGTTGATTGGCCTGGGCAAGCCGCTAACGTTGGCAAGGCAGACCCTTGGCCCCGTGGGTGCGGCGAGGGTGGAAGCGGTCCTCGGGCACAGGCTGGTCCGCATGCTTAGCAATACACTCGTGGCGGCGCTTCTGGGGCTCGCCATGTTCACCGTGTTCTTGACCCCGCTGTTCTATGTGCTCCGGACCAACCCGGCCGCCGACATCATCCTGACTCTGCTGGTGCCTGTCATGGGACTCCTCATGACAGTGCCGATCATGGAAGACGGTGCAGGACGCACTGGATCACTCATTGTGGTCGAATTCATCTTCGTCTTCATCGAGTTGCTTGCAGACGCCGTGCCAGGCGTCCTGATGCGGCTCAGCCCGGGAATCCTCGACGGCGCCACATCGGTTTTGGGCAATCAACCAGGCTGGTTCCCCTCACCGCTGCGGGACCAGCAACTCGCCGGGGACCTCATGTGGTTCCTCGCGGAGATCGTGGACCTTCCCCTCATCATCCTGATGTTTGTCCGGTTCTCCCGTAGCGACAAACACGAGGCCAAGAGCTTTGACGACCTTAGCGATGAAGAAATCGAAGCCCTGAATCGGGCACATCTGGGGCAAGGCGGACGTAGCCTGGACTGATCTCCAGGCGGCCGGCGGGGGTCCTTAGGCCATCGCGGTGTGCGATGCGCTGTGCGAATCGATCGGCTTCGCGTAGCACTGCGAGTGGCTGACGCCGATGTACGGGCCGAAGTTGGGCACTGGGGCGAAGCCGGCGCTTTCGTAGAAGCTGCGACCGTCCGATTGGGCCGATCCTGCTTCCGCTGTGATCACGCTGAAGCCGTGGGAGTGCGCTTGCGCTTCCAGCGCGGCCAGAATGGAACTGGCCACTCCCGAACCCCTGGCGTAAGGGACAACGTAGAGGCGTTTGATTTCTGCGGTCTCAGCATCCAAGATCCGCAGACCGCCGCAACCCAGGGGCTGTCCTGAGCACTTTTCGTAGGCCACGACGAAAACCGCGGTATCAGCTTCCGATGGTGCAGGTCCGGGCTCGTGGTCTGAGTTGCCAAAACGCGCGTCCAGTTCCGCTTGCTGCGCTGCGCGGAGGTCTGCACCCACTGGGTTGCCCCAGGTGACCTGTCTGATGTTGAGCCGCGGATTGGTCTGCATCGGAACCTCTTTCGCCGGAGGGGGTTATGCAAATCAAGCCTAGGAAGCGGGGGTTACCGCGGTGTTTCCTCCGCGTAAGCGTCCGGAGAAATACCGGGGCGTTAGCCTGACCTTCAGACACGGGCTATTCGAGGGCGTCGCCGGTAGGATCTTCCGCCGTCCGGTCGGCCAAGGCAAGTCCGCCCACAGGGCTTTGGTCCCAATGCAGCAGGCGCCAACCACCTTCCGGATCGCCTTCAAGCACCACGATTCCGGTGTTCTGGAGCTGGTGGGTAGCGGCGAATTCGCGGCCGACATCGACTGCACGGCGACCGGCCCAGCAGCGGATCGCGGCACCATGGCTGACTACGACGGCGGTCTCGTCGCCCGCCGCTGCCACCTTGGCGATGGCCGCGTCGTAGCGGGCGAAGAACTCGTGCCCGTCACCCGCTCCTGGCATGCGGACGTCCAATTCGCCGTCCGTCCACGCAAAAACGGTGCTCATATACCGGTGGTGCGATTCGTGGTCGGTAAGCTTCTCCAAAACACCTGCCTCGATCTCCTGCAGGCCCTCCAACACGGTGGCCTCGAGTCCCAGGGCCTTGGCGAGCGGTGCGGCGGTCAGCTGGGTGCGGATCAGCGTGGACGCATAGATGGCCGTGATGTCTTCGTTGGCGAGCGACACTGGGAGTGCGGCGGCCTGGCGCTCGCCGAGTTCAGTCAGTCCCGGACCGGGAAACGCAGTGTCCAACTGTCCCAGGACGTTTCCGGGGGTTTGCCCGTGGCGGATAAGCAAGAGCCTCATGCTGACACAGTTCCTTACGCTCGATTCGGAAATGCCGGGTCCACGCAGCGTTTCGACCCGGTGGCTTTCAGCCAAGCAGGCCCGGCACTTAAGCGCCGGGCCGACACGCCGTTCGTCAGACAGCGCAACCAGGGACGAACCGGATCGAAGCCGACCCAGACTTGGACAAACCGACTCAGACGCGGACCCAGGCGGTCGACAAGCCGACTCAGACGCGGACGGTGGCCAGACCCGGACGGTGGCCAGGAACTCCGTGCCCTGGCCGCCGTCGAACGGCTGCTACCGTTCCGCAGTGCTGCGTTCTACTTCAGGTGGTCCACAAGCTGGTTGGCGATACCGGTGTACTTGCCCGGAGTCAGTGCCAGCAGCCGTGCCTCGGCCTCTGGAGAAAGCCCCAAGCCGGAGACGAACTCCTGCATGCGGGCGGCGTCGACGCGCTGACCGCGGGTGAGGTCCTTGAGCCGCTCGTACGGGTTCTCCATGCCCTCAACGCCGGCGATGGCCTCCGCCCGCATGACCATCTGAATGGCTTCGCCCAAGACTTCCCAGTTGGTGTCGAGATCGGCCGCGAGTACCTCCTCAGCAACGTCCAGGGCCTTCAATCCCTTGGCGACATTTGAGATTGCAAGGAGCGAGTGCCCGAATGCGACGCCGATGTTGCGCTGCGAAGAAGAGTCCGTGAGGTCTCGCTGCCACCGGGAAGTAACCAGGGTGGCGCCCAAAGTGTCCAACAACCCGTTGGAAATCTCAAGGTTGGCCTCGGCATTTTCGAAGCGGATCGGGTTGACCTTGTGCGGCATGGTGGAGGACCCGGTGGCGCCTGCAACCGGGATCTGGCGGAAGTATCCGATGGAGATATAGCTCCAGATGTCCGTGCAGACGTTGTGCAGGATGCGGTTGAAGCGCGCAACGTCGGCGTAGAGTTCAGCCTGCCAATCGTGGCTCTCGATCTGGGTGGTCAGCGGGTTCCAGGTCAGGCCCAAGCCCTCAACGAAGGACTGGGCTACGGCCTGCCAGTCGGCGCCCGGAACGGAAGCGACGTGTGCCGCGTATGTACCGGTAGCGCCGTTGATCTTGCCTAGGTATTGCGTCCTGGAAACGCGGTCCAGCTGGCGGTTCAGGCGATGCGCGATGACTGCCAGTTCCTTGCCCAACGTGGTAGGTGTGGCGGGCTGGCCGTGGGTCCGGGAAAGCATGGGGACGGCGCGGTTTTCCTCGGCCATCGCTTCGATCTGCTTCACCAAGGCGCTGGCAGCGGGGAGCCAGACATCCTCCACAGCGCCCTTGACGCCCAAGGCGTAAGACAGGTTGTTGATGTCTTCCGAGGTGCAGCCGAAGTGCACCATCGCGGTCAGGTTCTCGATACCGATCGCGGGAAGGCGACGGCCGATGTAGTACTCAACAGCCTTGACGTCGTGGACCGTGACTGCTTCGATTTCGGCGAGTTCGGTGACCGAAGCGGCGTCGAACTCGGTGACGATGCCGCGCAGCTTCTCCTGCTGTTCGGGGGTCAGGGGGCCGGCACCAGGGAGCACATTGTTGCTGGTCAGGTGGATGAGCCACTCGACCTCGACGGCCACACGGTCGCGGTTGAGGGCGGCCTCGGAAAGGTAGTCGACGAGGGGGGCGACGGCGGACTGGTACCGGCCGTCCAGCGGGCCAAGGGCGATCGGCTCCGGCGACGCGGCAAGGGCCAAGCGTCCAGAGGGCGTACGGGTAACAGCGGCGGCGACGGTTTCAGGCATGAGGCAATTCTTTCATGAACTCGCTCTGCGTCATTAAGCGGTACTTCTCTATGTGCATAACCCCTCGGCTTCCCCTCCACAGCAGTGTTTCCGGCAGTTTGTCCACATAGCCCACCATGGTGGTTCCGCACGCACCTGAGCGTACGTAGCGTCGGTGCCACAACATCAATTGGACCTAGGGGAGGGGCAACATCGTGAGCGTCATTCAGATGACGGCTGGAGGACCGGACCTGGATTCCCGGCAATGTGTTTCACGTGGAGCGGAAGTCCAGCAGCTCGGATGGCGGATGACCGTCTGTGCAGACCAGGCCGACGCCGTGCTTGCCAAGTTGGCACAGCTGCAGCTCGATCATTGGGAGTCGCCGGCAGGCCGCGCCTACAGGACTACTGTCGCTTTGCAGGCCGCGTCCCTCCGAAGGGGGCGTGACGCGTTGCGTGAGGCTGCCGTAGTGACTCTCCGGCATTCCCAGAATGTGGCATCGAACGGCCAGCCAGGCGTCTGATGGTCGAGATCGCTCCCGTCGGCGGTGGCGGGTCGCCCCGCCCCAAAACACCCGAGCCGGACGGCCCCCTGCGTATTCGCGGCGGTGTTGGCGGAATCAACTTCCAATTCGAAGAGCTGCTTGCTGGCGCGGCCGCGCTGGACGACCTTGTGCACCAACTGCAGGCCATAGAAAGGGAGGCCGAGGCGGTGCGGGTGGCTCTTTTTCCGTACCAAGCCTCCTCTTACACGAGTGGAAGCAATGCCATCATTGCCGTCGGGGAAAGTGGCCGGGACATTGGGAGGGTCCGTGAACAGCTTCAGCGGATTGGCGACGATGTCAGGGCAAGCCACCGTGAATATGAGTTTGCGGAATCACATGCGGCGATCCGTCTGCGAATGGGCCTAGGAATGCCCGTCTTCGGGGCGGGTCTCAATCCTCTGGGCCTCGGGGCAAGAGACGCCACGGAGGGAGCAGTCCAGAATCTACCCCTGATGTTGGCATGGATGATGGGGCTGCCACTCGCAGCGGCCAACCTTGCGGGGACTATGGCTGGACCAACCGACGTGGGCGCCGTATTGAGAGCCATCGTAGCTGCCCCTGGTTTGGCGTTCCTGAGGCCACGTCCCATCAACGTCAGTCGGAGCGAGACCACCACGAAAAGCATTGACCTCTCAGCTTCAGGATTGCTCCGGGAGCTGAACCACGTCTCAGCTAGTTCGGAGGGAGAAATTGAAGTAGTCCAAGTAGATAGGGACGGAGAACGAGCATGGGTGGTATTGATTCCTGGTACCCAACTTGGCAAACCGCCAGGGGGCAGCAATCCGTTGGATGAGGCCGGCATCGCCGAAGCACTTGGCTACGAGTCCGCGGAAACCAGCAAGGCCATCCGTCAGGCCTTGCGCGAGGCAGGCGCGGCTGCGGGTGAGTCGGTGGTGGCGGTGGGTCACAGCCAGGGAGGGATCCACGCCATGAACCTGAGCCAGGACAAGGCGTTCCTCGCCGAGTACGACCTCAAGTTTGTCGTGACGGCAGGATCGCCTGTCGGGGGAATCACGCCGGAAGCCGGCATCGGGAGCTTGCACTTGGAGCACGAACACGATTGGGTGCCGGGCGCTGACGGCAAAGCCAACGCTGATACCAAGGACAGGGTCACGGTCACCATGACCAATCCGCTGAGCCTGGCCCCTGGGGAGGACCCAGGCCTGGGTCCTGCACACAAGCTCGCGCACTATGAGGAAGGGGCGAACCTTGTGCAGCTCAGTTCCGATCCTTCCCTAGCGGCGTCCACAGCCACCCTGGGCGGGATACTGGGTGCTGGCGGAGTAGCCAAGGTGAGTAGATTCAGGCTGAATCGTGAAGCGGCCCGGCCTGCACGGGTTCCGGTTCCCCGGGTGCCCGTGCCCTCCCCATCGATGCCCGCTCCGAGGATCGAACCGCCCGCCCCGTCAGATATCCGCTCCGGATCGGGAGGGCGCTAGGAAGGCCGCCGAGCGGACAGGTCCAAGTCTTCCTAACGCCTGCTAATGGACGGACCTAGCGCCCGTTAACTCGCGGACCTAGCGCCTGTTAGCGCCAGGGATCCAGCTGGACACCATGGAGATGAGGCTAATGATGATGGCGGCGAGAACTGCGGTCCAGAAGAAGCTATCGATGGTGAGGTGTACCGGGGTGTAGCTGCTTAGCCAAGCAGTCAGGGACAGCATGGCCGCGTTGATGACAATCGTGAACAAGCCGAGAGTGAGGATTGTGATTGGAAGGGAGAGCAACTTGACCAATGGCCGGACGAAGGCATTGACGATGCCAAAAATGAGCCCTATGAAGAGATAGGCAAGAACCACACCCAAGGTGTCGCTGCCTTGTGTGACCCCTGCGTTGTTGACTGCGTTGGTGGTTGCCGAGGTGGAAATATCCATCCCGGGCAGAATCCAGCTGGCAACCCAGAGGGCCAGCCCGTTGATCAGGACACGCACAATGAATGAACCCATCCGCCCATGCTTTCACATGCGCAGACCGGAAGGCCCACACTCATGTCTCGAATGCCTACAAGTAGGCTGGTTCCATGAATTCTTCTGACAACGCACCGGAGGGCGTGCGTCCCCGCCCGGTTGTGGACAGGCTCCCCAAATATGCGGCAGGCAAGCCCCCCGCAGCCATAGAAGGCCTGACCAGTTACAAACTGTCTTCCAACGAAAACCCGTTGCCCCCGATCCCCGCGGTGCTCAAGGCCATTGCCGATCAGTCGGACATCAACCGGTATCCGGACCCTCTTTCCACCAAGCTGCGCACGGCGCTCGCTGAATTTCTAGGAATCCCCGCCGACGACGTCGTCACGGGAGCCGGAAGCCTCGGGGCCCTGAACCAGATTCTTTCCACATTTGCGGGACAGAACCACGACGGTAAAGCCGACGAGGTCATCTACGCATGGCGCTCCTTCGAGGCCTATCCCATCTG
This sequence comes from Arthrobacter sp. MMS24-S77, assembly GCF_054888235.1. NCBI lineage: Bacteria > Bacillati > Actinomycetota > Actinomycetes > Micrococcales > Micrococcaceae > Arthrobacter > Arthrobacter sp. MMS24-S77. The sequence continues at coordinate 4,458,836 of NZ_JBTZRN010000001.1, read as the reverse complement.
CGTGGGGTTGGCTGGTGCTGAGAGTGTCCAGATCCCTTTGCTTTCCGACGGACGCCACGACCTCGAGGCCATGGCGGCTGCTGTCACCGTCCGCACCAAGGTGGTCTTGCTCTGCACGCCCAACAACCCCACGGGCCCCATCCTCACCGCGGAGGAGACGGAGCGGTTCATCCAGTCAGTGCCGGCCGGCGTGGTTGTTGTTATCGACGAGGCCTACCAGGAGTTCGTCCGGGACCAGCACGCCGTGGACGGCATCAAGCTGTACCGCAAGTACCCCAATGTGGTGGTCCTCCGCACATTCTCCAAGGCTCATGGCCTTGCAGGGCTGCGCGTTGGATACAGCGTTGCCGGTCCGGATCTCACCCAGCACCTGCGAGTCGCGGCCACGCCCTTTGCGGTGTCACAGATAGCTGAACGCGCCGCTATTACTTCCTTGCAGAATTTCGACCAGGTTGTTGAAAGGGTACAAAGCCTGGTTGATGAGCGGGACCGTGTTACGGCAGGACTCCGGGAGTTGGGATGGTTCGTCCCTGAGGCCCAAGGCAACTTCGTCTGGTTGAATCTGGGAGAGAACAGCGCCGAATTCGCCACGCTGGCAGGTGAACGGGCGTTGTCCGTGCGGGCTTTCGGCAACGAAGGCGTCCGGGTCAGCATCGGCGAGGTTGAGGCCAATACCCGATTCCTGGAGCTCTGTGCGTCCTATACAAAAGCGCCGCAGGCTTCCTAGCGGTTAACAAATGCCCCTGCGTCCCTTACTGCGGATAAAGTAAGGGACGAAAGCCAAGATATGCCGATTCCGGAATGCATTCCGGAATCGGCATATATCAGCGAAATATTGCTCAGCGTCTGGCTGAAGCAGGCAAGGAGACGGAATGGGCGCAACTCAATTGCCCACCCCCGGGATCAACGGGACGGGACTGCACCTGCAGTCTCCTGCGGAAGGCGCCTCCAGCAATCCCGCAGCCGAGATGATCCAGCTGCTGGGGCCGGACGGCAAGCTAGGAACCGATCCTGTCTTCTCGGACTATGCGAAGCGACTTGAACCGGAGCAGCTGCGAGGTTTTTACGCCGACATGGCCGAGGTCCGCCGCTTCGATCAGGAGGCCACGGCCCTCCAGCGGCAAGGCGAGCTGGCCCTTTGGGTCCCCCTGACCGGTCAGGAAGCCGCCCAGATCGGTTCCGGACGGGCCACCCAGCGGCAGGACTACATCTTCCCCACGTACCGTGAGCATGGCGTTGCGTTGACCCGCGACGTGGATCTGGCTGAGCTCCTGAAGCTGTTCCGCGGAATCTCGAATGGTGGATGGGATCCCACCGAGAACAACTTCCATCTCTACACCCTGGTGTTGGCAGCCCAGACACTGCATTCAGTTGGCTACGCCATGGGAATCCAGCGGGACCAGAAGTTCGCAGAATCCAACGGCTCCAACGACCCGAAGGCCGCTGTTGTGGCCTACTTCGGCGACGGCGCCAGCTCTGAAGGCGACGTCCACGAGTCCATGGTCTTCGCGGCGTCCTACAACGCTCCGGTGGTGTTCTTCTGCCAGAACAACCACTGGGCTATCTCGGTTCCCACTGAGGTCCAGACCAAGGTTCCCCTTTTCAACCGGGCCAAGGGATACGGCTTCCCGGGTATCAGAGTGGACGGCAACGACGTCATAGCGGTCCATGCAGTCACTGAATGGGCTCTTGAGCATGCACGCGAAGGCCGCGGTCCTGTGCTCATCGAGGCATATACATATCGCGTCGGCGCGCACACTACGGCGGACGACCCCACCAAGTACCGTGAATCCGCCGAAGAAGCCGCTTGGCGCGGGAAGGATCCGCTGGACCGCCTGGAGAAGTACCTCCGCAGCGAAGGCTTGGCCGATGAAGCTTTCTTTGAGCAAGTCAGGGTTGACGGAGACAAACTTGCAGCCCACGTCCGCAGCACCACCCAAAGCCTACAGGGCCCGAACTTTCGCGAGTCATTCGCCGGAGTCTACGCCGAGCCGCACCCCCTGGTGGCCGAGGAACTTGCCTGGTTCGAGGAATACTCCGCCGGGTTCGAAGGCGACCACGAAGAGGGAGGCAAGTAACTGATGACCACCATGACGATTGCCAAGGCCATCAACGAAGGCCTGCGTGCTTCACTTACCAACAACCCGAAGTCCCTGCTCATGGGAGAAGACATCGGGCCGCTGGGCGGCGTCTATCGCGTGACTGACGGACTGATCAGGGACTTCGGCGCAGACCGGGTTGTGGATACCCCCCTGGCCGAGTCCGGCATCGTCGGCACCGCGATAGGTCTTGCCTTGCGCGGCTACCGTCCCATCTGCGAAATCCAGTTCGATGGTTTCGTTTTCCCCGGCTTCAACCAGATCACCACGCAGCTGGCCAAGATGCACTCACGCAGCGGCGGCAAACTGACTGTTCCGGTGGTCATCCGCATCCCCTACGGCGGGGGCATTGGCTCGATCGAACATCACTCAGAATCGCCGGAAGCCCTGTTCGCCCACACGGCCGGCCTGCGCATCATCACACCGTCCAACGCACACGACGCCTACTGGATGATCCAGCAGGCCGTCGACTGCACGGACCCGGTGATCTTCTTCGAACCCAAGCGCCGCTACTGGCTCAAAGGCGAGGTAGACACTGAAAACCCCGGACCGGCGTCGGACCCGTTCCAGGCGCACGTCCTGCGGGAAGGTTCCGACGCCACCATCGTGGCGTACGGTCCGCTTGTTCCCGTTGCGCTGGCCGCCGCCGCAGCGGCGGAAGAGGACGGGCATAGTGTTGAAGTGATCGATCTCCGCTCGATTTCCCCCATCGACTTCGACACCGTCACGGCTTCCGTCAAGAAGACCGGGCGCTTGATCGTTGCGCACGAGGCGCCAACGTTCGGTGGTATCGGCGGCGAGATCGCTGCGCGGATCAGTGAGCGTGCGTTCCTGCACCTTGAGGCCCCGGTCATCCGGGTGGGCGGTTTCCACATGCCATATCCCGTGGCCAAGGTGGAGGAGGACTACTTGCCGGACATCGACAAGATCCTCGAAGCCCTGGACCGTTCCCTGGCCTACTAGCCGCCCCTGATTGCACCCTCCGCCACGCGGACGGGCCAGCCGAAATCGAGGACCTAAGTGACTGTTAAGAAATTCAACCTGCCGGATGTCGGCGAAGGCCTGACCGAGGCAGAAATTGTCTCCTGGAAGGTCAAGCCCGGGGACACCGTGGCAATCAACGACGTCATCTGCGAGATCGAGACCGCTAAGTCCCTCGTGGAATTGCCGTCCCCATACGCAGGCACGGTGGCGGAATTGCTCGTCCCTGAGGGGATCACGGTTGAAGTGGGAACCGCGATTATCGGCATCTCGGACAATGCCTCGGACGAGACCGCGACCACGCCAGCACCCGCTGCACCGCTCGCCGCGCAGCCTGCCGCGCCTGCCGTTGCGCAGACCCCCGCGGCTTCGGCAACGCCTGCCGCCGAACAGGCCTTCGAGGCTTCGATGTACGGCAAGCTGCCCGAAGACCCGGGAACGTCCGACGCGGGTCCGGCGGGCGGTCCACTGGTGGGCTCCGGTCCCAAGGCCGACGCCGTCAAGCGCCGCCCGCGTAAGCGCCCGGAAACCGTCGCTTCTTCTGCTGCCGCCGCTTATCGTGCGCCCACTGCTTCCGCCACACTCGCGGCCGAGCAGACGACGGCCCCCGCCGTCGTCGAACCCGCCGTCGGACCCGCCGCGACGGCGTCGCCGCTGCGGACCGTTGCCGGACAACAGGCCGCAGCTGCGTCCCAAGGAGTCGCGACCCAGGCCCCGGGCCTCACGGGCCTTGGTGCAACCGTAAGCGGCCTCGTCAACCGCGTTTTGGCCAAGCCTCCAGTACGCAAGATCGCCCGCGAACTGGGCATTGACCTTGCCGACGTTGTTCCCACGGGAGCCCGCGGTGAAGTGACTCGCGAGGATTTGGTCAGCTACCAGGCGCAGCGCGATGCCGAGGTGGACCAGGCCGACACGTTCTGGGGTGCGTCCAAGAAACCGCAGGATCAGCGTGTGGAACGGATTCCCGTCAAGGGCGTCCGCAAGGCCACAGCCAAGGCCATGGTGGAATCGGCCTTCACGGCGCCGCACGTGAGTATCTTCGTGGACGTCGATGCCAGCCGCACGATGGAATTTGTTAAGCGGCTCAAGGCCTCCAGGGACTTTGAGGGCATCAAGGTGTCGCCGCTGCTGATCCTCTCCAAGGCTGTCATCTGGGCCGCGGCCCGCAATCCAAGCGTCAACGCGACCTGGGTGGAGAATGCCGACGGCAATGGCAACGCGGAGATCCACGTCAAGCACTACATGAACCTGGGTATTGCGGCCGCCACTCCGCGCGGGCTCATGGTGCCGAACATCAAGGATGCACAGGACCTTTCCCTCAAGGAACTGGCCCTAGCGCTCAACGAGCTGGCGAGCACGGCGCGTGCGGGCAAGACCCAGCCTTCGCAGATGCAGGGTGGCTCGCTGACCATTACCAATATCGGCGCCCTGGGCATCGACACTGGAACGCCCATCATCAACCCGGGCGAGGTGGCGATCGTCGCGTTCGGCACCATCAAGCAAAAGCCTTGGGTGCTCGATGGCGAAGTCATCCCTCGCTGGATCACGACGCTGGGCGGCTCGTTCGACCACCGGGTGGTCGATGGGGACCTCTCCGCCCGCTTCATGGCCGACGTCGCATCCATCCTCGAAGAGCCGGCGCTGCTGCTTGACTGAGCGGCGCGGCGTTGAGGGAGGGCGGCGCGGCGTTGGGAGAGGGCGGCGCGGCGTTGGGAGAGGGCGGCGCGGCGTTGGGGTAGGGCAGCGCGGCCTCGAGGGCAGCGGAGGAAGTGCCCAGGCGGTGGCTATGCCCTCCTTCGGCGTCCGGCACCGTGTTGCGCGGATCCTGACCGAGGTCTTCCAGCCGCCAGCGGTGGTGTCCATCTTGCTGCTCATCAGCCCAGCGGTGGAACCGGGTTTCCCGGGAACGATATGGTTCGGAATCCTTGGCGCGCTCTTTGTGTGCGTCCTGCCGCTGGCCTACGTGCTGGTCCTGGTGAGGCTTGGCAAACTGAGTGACCACCACGTCAGCGATCGCAAGGAGCGTGCTCCCCTGCTGATGCTCGCGCTCGTGTCGGTGGTCCTCGGACTGCTGGTGCTCAACCTCATGCACGCGCCGACCAGCGTCTCAGTGATGATCCTTGCCCTGATTGGCGGGATCGCAGTGTTGGCCGCGGTCAGCCTTGTGTGGAAGATCAGCGGTCATGCCTCGGCGATCTCCGCGGCCGCAGTCATTGCGGCGCTCATGTTCGGACCGGCGTGGCTTCCGCTACTGCTTCTGGTGCCAGCCGTCGGCTGGTCCCGGGTGGTGCTGCGGGACCACACTCGCGGCCAGGTCATCGCCGGCTCGTTGTTCGGCGGAGTGGTTATCGCCGGCCTTTGGTGGGTCCTGCGGGGTTGGCTGATCTAATAAGACGTGTAGCTGACCGCGAGGTCGCGCAATTGCTGGTCGCTCATGCCGCCGACCATTCCAAACGACAGCACCAATGCCAGGGCACCAACGGCCAACATGGCGGAACCAACCACAAGCAGCAACTTCCAGTCGGAACGCATGATGCTGCGGAACGTCTCCGGCATCTGCAGCATCGGGGAAATCATGTTTGGAGCGCTGTCCACGGAGCCGTCGTCAAGAAGTGCCACAATGCGGTCATTCGCGCGGTCGAAGCGCATGGAGCTGATGTGGTTTCCGTGGCGGGCGAGCAGAATGTCATGTCCGACGCGCTGGCGCGGCTGCAGAGTAAGCAAAAGGGATCCCCTACGGGTTGTTGTGATGGACGGCTCGCGCCCTTGGGGGCCACTCCAATTTTACCGGCGGCCTCCTAGCCGCACGGCCCAAATGGGGGTGAGACCGCCCACCACAACGCGTGATCCCCGTCTAGTGCCTGGCTGGCTTAGGGTTCGTCCGTCTTGGCGATGTAGACGTCACACGGGGCGTTGTGGGCCACGGTGTTGGCAACGCTGCCGAGAACTCGCGCCAGCCCCTGCATGCGACGGTTGCCGACCACGATCAAGCGCGCCCCGACGCGTTCGGCCTCGCGGATCAAGGCTTCTCCAGGCTTGCCGCGTGCCGCTGTGTAGCTGATTTCAAGCTGGTCGCCGTTCAGCTTGTCCGCAACTCCACGGGCAACCTTCTCGGCGTCGTCTGCGTCCGAGACGATCCACCGGTCGCTGCCGCTTTCAAAGACCTCGGTGCGGTCGCTGTCGAATGCTGTCAAGACGCGAAGGCTGGCTCCCAGGGCGACCGCGAGGTCCCTGGCTGCCTCGGCTGCCCTCATTGCGGTCTCACTGCCGTCTACGCCGACCACTACGATTCCGCTCATGATGTAACTCCTTTGTTGATGGTGTCGATCGCCCCGCGCAGTACTGGTGCCAAACGGCGGACGCCTTCGGCAATGGACTCAGGTGGGACTGCGCTGAAGGCCAATCTCAGTTTGTTGGATGGTTCGTCCGAGTGCGTGAACGCCGCGCCGGGGATGAACACGACCCCTGCCTCGATCGCCTTCTTGAGTAGCGGGTACGTGTCCACGCCATCGGGCAAGGTTACCCAGACGAAGAAACCGCCCTCGGGCCTGGTCCAGCTGAGGCCGGAAGGCATGTGCTCCTCCAACGCTACGAGCAGGGCATTGCAGCGTTCCTCGTACAGTGCGCGATAAGTCTCAATCTGCCCGCGCCAGTCGTAGTCGCGAAGATATGCCGAGATGATCATCTGGTTCAAGGTGGGAGGACACAAGGTCACGGCTTCCGATGCCAGGTAGAAGCGCCGCTGCAGGTGTTCGGGAACGAGCGCCCACCCGATCCGCAGTCCCGGGGCAAAGATCTTGGAGAACGACCCCATGTAGATGACGTCATGCGCGTTCGCGGCCCGCATCGGGGCCAAGGGGTGGCCGTCGAAACGCAAGAGACCGTACGGGTTGTCCTCGAGGACCAAGATATTCGCGTTACGGCATATATCTACGATCCGCTGACGCCGCGCTGGGGCAAGCGTGATGCCGGAAGGATTGTTGAAGTTGGGGATCGTATAGAGGAACTTGATGTTCTTGCCCTCGGCCTGAAGCTCCGCGATCTTGGCTTCGAGCAGCTCCGGGACCAGGCCGTCGTCGTCCATGTCCACTGTCTCAACCTGGACCTGGTAGGCCTCGAAGGTGTTCAGGGCGCCCACGTAGGTGGGGTTTTCCACGAGCACGACGTCGCCCGGATTGCAGAAGACCTTGGTGGCCACGTCCTGGGCCGACTGGGAGCCTGCGGTGATCACGACGTTTTCCGGCCGGGCGTCGGTGATACCTTCGGCAGCCATAATCTCGCAGATCTGGGTGCGAAGTTCCTCGGTGCCCTGGCCGCCGCCGTACTGCAGTGCCGTCATGCCCTCTTCGGCAATGATGCGCGCGGCGGTCTGGCCAAGCTTCTCAAGGGGGAGGGACTGCAGGTAAGGGTTTCCGCCAGCGAGGGAGACGAGCCCCGGGCGCATTGAAATGTCGAAGACATCACGCACGGCGGACTGCTTGATGTTGGCGGCGCGCTCCGAGAAGAGTTCCTCGTGGCGGTGGGCGGCAGTTGCTGCTCGCTCTATTGCGTCAATTGCTTCAGCGGGCAACTCCGGCCCTGCATCCAATGTTTCGTGGGTCACATGGACAGGATACTCCCCAGAGTTGCCAGCAAGGCAACAGATGTTTCATCCCAATTTCACGATTCGGGGTGCGATTCGCTTTACGTCCGGCTGGCGGGAGGCTGGAATAGAGCCATGACGATGCATCCTGAACTCGAATCCAAGGCCCTCCGCTTCCACGAGCTCCATGCTGTGCCGCAAGCGCCCTTGGTGCTGGTGAATGCGTGGGATGCCGCATCTGCGCGGATGGTCGAGGAAGCGGGCGCGACGGCGGTGGCCACCTCCAGCTCGGCAATCTCGTGGAGCTTGGGGTACCAGGATGGGGACCACCTGCCGCGGCAGCTCGCGATGGAAGCACTGTCGCGGATCGCAAAAGCCACCCGCTTGCCGGTGACTGCAGACATCGAGACGGGCTACGGACGCACTGACGAGGAACTCCGGGCCACGATCCGGGCGGTCCTGGACGCGGGCGCCGTCGGGATCAATATCGAGGACTCAGCGGAACAGCCGCTCAGCGACATCGCGGAACAGTCAAAGCGCATTGCCTTGATCAGACAGGCAGCAGAAGATGCCGGCGTCCGGCTTTTCATCAATGCGCGCACGGACACCTATTGGTCCCGAAAGTTTCCGGACACTGCATATGAGGAAACGCTTCGCCGTGCGGACGCCTACCAGCAGGCCGGGGCGGACGGAATATTCGTGCCGGGGGTGACGGATCTCCATATTCTTCACGAACTTTCCCGACGGATCAGCGTGCCGCTCAATGCGCTGGCCGGTTTGGGTTCGCCGTCGCCCGGAGAATTGCACGACGCCGGAGTCCGGCGAATCAGCATCGGCGGCAGCACTGCCAGGGCCGCTTACGCGACGGTCTCCCGGCTCGCAATGGAAGTTCTTGGCGACGGGAACTGGTCGGGCCTCGCCGGAACCCTGAGTTATGCAGACATGGACGCGCTCTTCGGCGGGCGGTAGCGCGGCCGGCCTCAACGCAAGCTCAGGACGTCCGCCAGGGTGCGCCCGTCGATGTAGATCGCGGCCTGGGACGCCCCCGTAGCCGCCACTGCGGTCTGGGTCAGCTGGGTTTCGATCCGCGGGTGGTCGCACACGCCTCCGGGCCGAAGGGACCCGCTCAGGTTCACGACGGCGGTGGAGCCGTCGAGGTAGCCCGAAACATAGCGCAAAGCCGAGCCTGAGAGCGCGTTGTACAAGCCCGCCTGGGTTGCGGTGTCGTCGGGCGCAAGCAGCTCGCCCATTGCCACGGCGAGCGGGTCGCCGCCTGCTGGCGCACTGAATTGCACAGCCACCAGGCTGTCATCGCAGCCAAACCGCACGCCGCGGCTGCCGCCGTCGCCGATTGCGACGAAATACACGGCGGTGCCGGACGGCACGCCAGCGGTCGGGAGGGGCAAGGGCGCCTGCGAACCCGGGCTTCCTGACGGCGCGGACGATGGCCCAGGCGACGGAATGGCTGCGGCCGTGCTGGGTAGACCGGCGGACCCTGGGGCGTGGCTTTGCGTCGCCGATGGCCTGGAGGCGCCGCTTGCCGGGCCCGAAGGGGTGGCCGCGGGCAGCTCGTTGACAGTCGGAGGAGGCGCAGGGCGGGGCGTCGGAACCAGTCCAGCCACCGGCCCTTCCGTCGTGGGGGCGTCACCCCGTGAAGCGGACAGGGCTGAGGGCGAACTGACCGGAGAGCCGCCGTCGGGGGAAGCGCAGCCAGCCAAGCAGAGCGCGAGCGATAGGCACAATGCGGCGATCGCCGTCGTCGTGCCTTCCACGCCGCGCCTGACCCCCATGACAGCCCCGCTCCTGCCCTGATCCACCCGTGGTGCCTGTAAATCAACGTTACGGCTGGCTATCCGGGTGTGGGCCGATCCGTCCATGACAGTTCGGCCTCAGCTCAGTCACGGAATGGTAGCGGTGCGGGGTCGGAATTGAGGCGCCAGCCCGGCCCGTCGGAGCCCGGCTAATCCGTTCCCTTGATCTTTCGCCAGCCCCCGGCGCGGTTATTGGCCGCGATCTGCCTCAGCATGGTGATGAGCGGTGCACTCGGAATCTCGTCGTGCTGGTAGAAGCTGATCATCCGGGCGGTTTTGTTGCCGTGTCCGGAGGTGATGATGTTGCCCGGGTCGGGAACAATGGCGCCGTCGTACAGGAACAGATTGATGTGGTCCTTGGCGGCGAGGAGTGCGCAGACGTTGCCGTCGAGGACGAAGTAAGGCTGCGTGCGGCGCTTGATCGTTTCGACGATTTCGGGTTCGGCCTCGTGGATGAGGTCGCGCAATTGCTCGCCGATGGCGTGCTGCCAGTCCGGGAGGGTCTTGAGGTAGGCATCGACCTCGGGGTGGCGCTTGTAGCTGGCCATGCCGCCATCGTATCGACAAAGAATGCCCCCGCCCACGCCTCAATGGCGGGACGAGGGCGAACCGGTGAGACTACGCTGCTACTTCGTCTTCCTGGACGGCGGTCAGGGGCTCGAAGATGCCCTTGATCTGCTCAACCACCTCCGCGTCGTCCTTCGGGTGCAGTTCGGCGAAGCGGATCATGGAACCCGGAACGGCCAGCTTGACGTCTTCGAGAACCTTGGCGCCGGCGATGCCAGCGGCCTTGCGGGCCTCGTCCTGTGCCCAGACTCCACCGAACTGGCCAAAAGCGGTACCGACGACGGCGGTCGGCTTGCCTGCCAGCGCGCCGGCGCCGTACGGGCGGGACAGCCAGTCGATGGCGTTCTTGAGCGATGCCGGCATGGTGCCGTTGTGCTCCGGGGTGACGAGGAGGAGGGCATCGGCTGCTGCTGCGGCGGCACGGAGGGCCGCGGCTTCGGCCGGGACCTGGCCTTCGACGTCGATGTCTTCGTTGTAGAACGGGATGTTGCCGAGGGAGCCGTGGATCTGCACCTCAACGTCTTCCGGGGCGTTGAGCTGGATGGCTTCGGCGAGCTTGCGGTTGTGGGAATCGGCGCGGAGGCTGCCAACAAGGGCGAGAACGGTGTTCTTGGACATGGGAACTCCTTGGGTCTGGCCGCGGGCGGGGTGCCGCGGGCTCTCGGTTTCTGAGGCTTTGCTGCCTTCGTAGATTCTAAACGGACTGCGGTCCGCTTATTATTCCCGAGGCTAGAATGTTTCTTGTGAGCCTCATTCCCATCCGGCCGGAGTTGCCTTTTGGGGCACCTCCGGAACGTAGCGACGCCGCGCGCAACCGCGAACGGCTCCTCCAAGCTGCCAGGGAACTTGTGGCGGAACATGGAGTGGACGCCATCACCATGGACATGCTCGCCTGCCGTGCCGACGTCGGGAAGGGGACGGTATTCCGCCGCTTCGGCAGCAGGGCAGGACTCATGATGACCCTCTTGAGCGACGCCGAATCGGACTTCCAGCGCCAGTTCATCTTCGGTCCGCCGCCGCTAGGCCCGGGAGCCCCTCCCCTTGAGCGTCTCATTGCCTTTGGCGAAGCGCGCATCAAGTATGTCGAAGAATACGGCGAGCTGGCCCGCGCCGCGGCCGAGCATTCTCCGCTAAACCGGCATGACGCCCCGCCAGTGGTGTTGTGGCACCGGCACATCGAGATGCTGCTTCGGGAGGCGGGCTTGGACCGCGATCCGTGGCTGCTGGCCCAATCGCTGGGCGCCGCCCTGGACCCCGAGCGCGTGTTGCATTCCCTGCGGATGCACGGCGTCGCGCCTGAGCGACTGGCGGCCTCGTGGCGCGAGCTCGTCACCCGCCTGCTGAAAGACGCCTGACAAACCTTCGCCGGGCTGCCTTGGCCCGGTAGCGTAGCGGCATGACCCACACACCGATCCGCACCGCCGTCGTTGGCTATGGCCTTTCCGGCAGCGTCTTCCACGCGCCGTTCATCGCAGCCAATCCGGCGTATTCCCTTGAGGTCATCGCCACCTCGGACGCGGGTCGCAAGGCCAAAGCGCAGGAACGGTATCCCGGCACGAGGGTCGTGGACAGTCCGGAAGATGTCTTGGCGCTTGCCGGGGAGCTGGACCTCGTGGTGCTCGGCACGCCGCCCGCGACCCATCACCCGCTCGCGAAGGCCGCGCTGGAAGCCGGGCTCGACGTCGTCGTCGACAAACCGTTCGCCGTGACCAGCGCGCAGGGGCAGGAGCTGATCGAACTCGCGGTGAGGCTGGGCCGCGTGCTCACGGTCTACCAAAACCGCCGCTGGGACGGCGACGCGCTGACCGTGAAGAAGCTGCTCGACGCCGGGACGCTGGGCGAAATCATGCGCTGCGAGGCGTCGATGGAACGGTGGGCGCCCGAAATCAGCAAGGCGTGGAAGGCCAGCGCAACGGCCGACGACGGCGGTGGGCTGCTTTTCGATCTTGGCACCCATTTGCTTGACCTGGCCGTGCAGATGTTTGGTCCCGCGGCGGTCATCCACGCCGAAATACTGGCGCGCCGCCCGCAAGAAAAGGCTGATGACGACGTCTTCCTTGTCCTGAAGCACGCGTCCGGTGTGATCAGCCACGTGGCCATGAACGTCAACAGCCAGCTCCACGCTCCACGGTTCCGCATTTTGGGCACCAAGGGCGGCTTCGTGAAGTACGGAATCGATCCCCAGGAACCGTTCATCCTGGGAGGCGGGTTGCCCACAGACGGCGCCTACGGCGTGGACGATCCGCACCACTACGGCACCCTGGAAATCGACGGCGTGCGGACCACCGTTCCCACCGAGCGCGGCGCCTACCAGGAGTTCTACCGGATCCTTGGGGAGAAGATCGCCGACGGCGGTGCCGCCTCCGCGTTGCCGCTCCCCGTGGATCCGGCCGGGCCGGTCGAGGTACTCAGGCTGATCGAGCAGGCCAGGGCGCTCGTTTGACCGGCGCGAACTGGCATCAAATGACCCCAAAACGCTTGGGAAGGGTCATCTACTGCCAGTTCGCCGGAAAGTTTTTTTGGATCGGGCGTAACTTCTCCGGGGACCCCAGCGATGTAAGGGGAGTGTGGGCAACGTCCGCACTGATCATCCGGTAGCGACAAAGCCGCTGCCGGAGCAGTCCAAAAACGTTTGTCGGAGGTCTCATGTCCTTGTTCACTGTCCTTGCCACCAGCAAAATCGCCGCCGGCGCCCTGGCTGCCGGAGCTGTCGCGGTTGGCGGAACCGGCGTCGCAGCCTTCAGCGGAGCGCTTCCCACCGAAATCCAGCAGACCGCCCACGAGCTGGTTGGAGCCCCGGCTCCCATCGCCTCCAACGCAGCCGAGACCGCTAAGTCGAAGGCGGCTGACGCTGTGGACGCCGCGAAGTCCAAGGCTTCCGACGCCGCTGCAGACGCAAAGACCAAGGCCACTGACGCCGTGGGCGATGCCAAGTCCAAGGCCGCAGCAGCAGTCGCTTCCGCCAAGGCCACCGACCCCGAGGCATTCGGCCTCTGCACGGCCCTGCTGAACGGTGGCCTGAAGGGTGATGCTAAGGTACCCGGCTACTCCTCCTTGGTTGTTGACGCTGGCGGAGAAGCCAACGTCAAGGCACACTGCGCAACAGTAGTGACCGAAGGCAAGGCTGCCGGTCTGAACGCCGACGGTTCTGTCTCCGCGAAGGCCGACGCCGAAGGCACCGCTACGCTGCCGTCTGCGCCTGCCGTTCCTGCAGTGCCGTCCGCACCGGCCGTTCCCGCAGTGCCGTCTGTTCCTGCAGTGCCGTCCCACGTCCCCACTGCACCTGTGGATTCTGTCCGCCCGTAACGCGACAGCTACGCTTGAACGGCGGGGCTCCTTGGCAGACTGACAAGGAGCCCCGCGACGCAACAGACGGCGGTAATGGTCATTTCCCAGGCCAGGGACGATGACCATACTGCGTGGGATGGAGGGGTCGCGGGTGCTTGACCCTTTGGCTGATGAATATTTGCAGGCGGACGAGGACGATCCCGCACTGCTCTTCACGGCTGCCTACAACAATTTTTCCGGACCGGTCTTTGGATACCTGCGCGCCCGTGGCGTAGATGACCCGGAAGCAGTCACGCAGGACGTGTTCCTGGCCCTCTATCCCAAATTGGATTCCCTCCGCGGAGGCCTCCAAGGGGCCAAAACTCTGCTCTTCTCCATCGCGCACGCCCGAATGGTGGATCACTACCGCAAGCGGGAGCGCACTCCTGATGCCGCGCCCTATGAGCCCGATCTGGACGCGCGGCGAACGCCTTCGGCGGAGGATCAAGCATTCGGGCACGGGGAAGGGCTGGGCGTGACAGAGCTACTGGCCGACCTCAACTCCGACTACCGCGAGGTCCTGGCGTTACGGGTCGTGGCGGACCTGTCCTTGGAAGAAACAGCGGACATCATGGGCAAGTCCCAAGGAGCCGTGAAGCAGTTGCAGCGCAGGGCATTGAGTGCACTGAGAGAACGTGCACTACTAAGGAATGGCACATCATGAGCGAAAAATCCGCATCCTTCGGGGAGCAAGGCGTTGACCGCCTGCTTGCTGAAGCCGGGCTCGACGAAGCGCACGAGATCCGGACCGAGCTGCTGGAACTGCGCGCCCTTGCAAATAGCCGGCCGCAGCCATCAGCGGCTGTGCAAGCCTTGATGGTGCCTGCGAGCGTTGCGGCCGTCCCGGTAACCGCCGCACCGATCGACCAGCTGGCCGCGCGCCGCCGTCGTAAGCGCCGTGCCGGCATCGCAGCACTAGCAGTTGCGGCTTCCCTCGCCGCTGGGGCTACCGCAGCTGCTGCCTCCGACGGCGGCATTCAGGGAACGATTGAACACTTAGGCGCCGTCGTGGGATCGGTCGTCTCCCAGCTCACTCCGGGATCGGGCGGCAACGCTCCGCAACAGCAGGGGACGCGTCCAGAGCAGATGCCCACTCGCGAGACAAGCGTTCCCGTGGCGCCCACAACGGCGCCCACCAGCTCCGACGCTCCAAGCAGCAGTGCGCATCCAGCCCCGCACTCCACTACCTCCCCCGGGTCCGGCTCGGATCCGCGTGAGGGACTTCGAGACATTGCCAAGGGCCGTCCGGGACCTGTCACGATCCCGACGCCGGTGGTCCCTACGCCCGAGCTGCCGTTGCCTGAGCCCGTTCCTTCGGAGATCCTCCCGGGCAACCCGGCCAAGCCGTAACTGGCGTCGTGCTCGGCTGAGCTGCTTAGGCGGCTTCTAGTTCAGTGACGCGGGCGTATTTGAGTGCTTTGGCTTGGTGTCGGAGCGCGCGCCGGTGGTGTCTGGAATCTGATGCGACGGTATGGGGCGGGCCAGTGCCCTGTATCCCGATTCCGGGTAGGGGCGGGGCTGTTGACCGGTAGTGGTGTCCAGTGGGGGTACGGATTTCCAGGAGGTGCCTCCTGCCGGGGCTGGTTCGTGCTGTCCGGGTTCGTGCTGTCCAGCCGGGGAGTTCTTTGGTGTGGTTGCACGCCTCGCACAGGCCCGCCCCGTTGTCCAGGCTGGTGGGTCCGCCGTCGTGCCACGGGACGACATGGTCGAAATGCCTGATCGGTGCATCGCAATACGGGGTCCGGCAGGTGTCGTCGCGGGCCTGGATGAAGCGCCGCAGTCCGGGCGGGTAAAGCCGGGCCCGGGAGTCCGCGGCGACAAGATCACCGGTCTCCGGAGCGGTGAAGAGGCGCCGGAGCCAGATCTTCAGATCCTGCGCCCGCTCCGGCCCGGCTTGGTTGTGGTTCGCGGTGAGCATGGTCCTGGCCCAGCCGGCGGGGACGATGCCGTAGCCGGGCAGGCGTGCCGGTTCGCTGTCGGCCTGGAAGAGGGTCCGGTCGGTCATGACGAGCTGGACCTCCACCCCGGAAATCCCCGCGGGGGTGCCGGTGGTGCGCTCGACGAGGGTGTCGGCCATGACCTGTCCGCGGGTGCGGGTGTCCCCTCCGGAGCGGAGGGTGTCGGCGTGCCGGGACAGGGCCGCGTGCACGGCCACGCCCTGGGCGACGGGAAGCAGGGCGGTCAGGTAGGTCATGGTGTCCGGTGCCGGGCGGAGACTGACGTGCCGTTCCTCGGCGGCACGGGCAGCGCGCTGGGTGACCGAGCGCGGGTCCCGCCGGTACGCCGCGGTCCGGGCCGCCGCGATGATCGCCTTGTCCCCGGCGCCGTCGAAGGTTCCGGTGTCGGCCGCGAGTTCCTCGTCCACCGCACAGCGGTCTTCGGCGGACAGGCAGGCTGTTTCCTTCACCAGCAGGGTGGCCCGCCACTCGTTCAGCTGGCCGGTCTCGAGGGCGGCGAGGGTGTGCGGCATTTCGGTGACGAGGGCTTTCGCGAGTCCGTGGAGCCGGGATCCGCGGGCGGGGGACTCCCGCCGGGCCAAAGCCACCTGCGCTCCGACGCCGCGTCCCTGCTCCTCGGCCGGAACACCCGCAGCCGCGTCGGCGCTGCGTTGGGCGGCGTCGAACGCGACGGCGATCCGGGCCTGTGCAGCCGCGGCCGCGGACTTCAGGTCCTCCAGGGCACGCAACTGTCTTATCAGTTCGGTGCCCCCGCCCGGTTCGGTGCCGCCGGCGTCGGGCCGGAACGAGGCAACGGCATCGATCAAATCCCGCACCCAGGTATCTGACACCGGGGCATCCGAAGCCGTGCCGCCGGTTGGCGCGCCTGGTCCGATCAGCTGTGTTCCCCGAATGCCGGCCATAAACCAAGCATTTCAGGGACCTACGACATTTTTAGGCCCATAGAACCCGTCCAATCGAAAAACCCGGAAGGTCGGAAGGACTTTCAGTGATGTTGTCTACGAATGTTGCCGTGCCGCGCGGGTCGTGGCGTTGAGCAGAAGGATCGATTTCGTCGCGATCGATACGACGAGGAGCGTAACGGCGGCGAGCACTCCAATGGTGATGGCCTGCCAGGCAGGCGGTTGGAGGAGGTGCAACCAGGTAATGGCGAGTGCAGCGACACTCGCCACGGGGAAGGTGAATGACCAGAACCCGAGCGAGAACGGCAGCGCGCTGTAGCGCGGCAAGAGTGTCGCCTGGATCAGCACCATCAGCACCGTGATCGCCGTCAACCCCTCGAACACATGATCCGGCTGGCCGCCTGAGATCGTAAGCCACGCCGCTGACGCCACGGCCGGGGGAGCCATCATGATCGCAAGTGTCGGGAGGAGCGGTGCCGGCATCGTTGGACGGAGCGCGAGCCGGAGGAAGAAGAACACGGAGATCACCAGCCAGAAGAAGATGCCGACGGCGAAGCTTCCGACGGCGAGCCAGTCAAGCCCCGCCTGAGCCGCGGCGAGTGCACCGACTAAACCGGCTGCGCTGATGGGCAGGAAGTAGCCGCCATGAACGGATTCAAGCGGCAACTGACCGCGCATCCAGAAGCCTAGAATCCATGCGGCGAACGCGGCCGCGGCGCCCATGGAGATCAACGTCAGCACAGTTCCGGCCAGCGGAATCGTGCGGTGAAGGTTCGCTCCGAGCAGCATCGCGGCGATGGGAAGCAATGCCGCAAGAGGACCCTGCGCGAAGTGCGTGAGCTGATGAGAGAGCGGTTGGCCGGTGCGCTTGCCGCGATGCATGTGCACCGCGATGGTCCAGATCCAGGAGATCCCGGCAACCAGCCAGAACGCTTGCCCGAGCTCGAACGGGGCACCGAGCGCGGAAGCCGCCACGGACCAGACCTGGGCGAGGCCGGCCAGGCCCAGTGGGATGGCGAGCGTGTTCAACGGGACGCGCGTGCGCAGGCCTGTTACCGGGGTGACGTGTGCCCGGGGCTGTTGAATGGACAAGGAGTGCCTTCCTGAAAGGACAGCTGGATCCAGATGTGGTCGAAAAATGAGTTTTTGACCTTGAAGTACAATATCATGCGGGTTACTCTTTTTCCATGGGTAGACCGATGCAGTTCGAGGCGGCTGAGGCTGTCGATAGGGCGATGGATCTGTTCTGGCGTCAGGGGTACGCCGGAACGACGCCGCAGGAACTGGCCAGTGAGCTGGGCATCGGCAAAGGCAGTCTCTACAACACGTTTGAGAGCAAGCACGCACTGTTCCTGCGTGCCCTGCGACGCTATAGCCTGAAAAGACTCGAGTACCTGGCCGAGCTGTTCTCAACGCCTGGGCCGGTCCGGCCTCGTCTCAAAGGGGCCATGACTGTCCTTGCTGGCATGGGCGAGCATCAGCGGGGGTGCGTTATGGTCAATGCTGCAGCGGAGCTCGGCCCCGCGGACGTCGAGGTGAATCGCATCGCGGACGACCTCTTCACGCAGATCGAAGCCGTGTTTCGGCAAGCAATCGTGCAAGGACAAGAGTCCGGAGAACTCGGTGTGGATCGCGATGCCGGCACTGCCGCCAGCCAACTGCTTGCCTCCGTGATCGGGCTCAGTGTGCTCGTCAAGGCAGGCATGGCGTCGGGGAGGTTCCGCGCCGTCGTCGACGGCATCGTCGACGGATTGTGACGTCGCAAGGAATCCACGATCAGACGTGAGCAGCGTGCCGGTCATACGGATGTTGTGAACAGTTCGATGCCGGATGCGACTGCGACTTCTCGGTACGCGTTTGCCAGGTCGTCCAGGCTCGCGTGTCTGTTTAAGCCGCTCGGGTTCGGGACCACCCAGACGGGGACGCCGCCGAGATGGCCCTGCTGACGTCCGACCGTTGCCCGGGGCCGGGCGAACGCAGTCCGGTAGGCGGTGATTCCCAATACCGCCACCACTGCCGGAGCGATGCGTTCGACGCGCTCTGAGAGTGCTTCGGCTCCAGCGACGAGCTGCTCTGCGGTGAGTTCGTCCGCGCGCGCCGACGCTCCCGCGACCAGAGACGTGATGCCGAGGCCACGCTCACGCAGATGCGCGAGGTCTTCGGGGCGGAAGCCCGCCGAAGCATCTATCCGCCGATCGACGATGCCCGCCCGGTAGAGAGCAGGATAGAAGCGGTTGCTCCCGCCGCCGAAATGCGCCTGCACCGCGACGGCGCGCAGGCCGGGATTTATGCCGACGAACAAAAGCCGTGTGTGGTCCCCGAGTAGGTCCGGCAGGCTCCCGCCTCGGAACGAATCAAGGGCAGACCGACTAAATCCCATCACTCCACCTTCGGGATTCCGGAAGCGGAGGGCCACCGGTGTTTCACAATGCGAGGCCGGGGCCGTCTTCGCCAAAAACCACGACGGCGGGGTGCCGCTTCCCATGGAAGCCGCACCCCGCCGTCGGGCTCGTCAAACCGCCGTCGCGCTCGCTAAGGCTAGGCCGAAACCAGGTTGTGCCAGTCGGCGACGAGGGGCAGGTTGTGCGCCTCGGAAACCGAGCGATGCGTGACCTTGCCGGCGACGACGTTAAGGCCAGCTGCCAGGGCGGGGTCGCGGTCGAAGGCGGCCTTGACGCCCAGGTTGGCCAGTGCCACCGCGTAGCGCAAGGTGACGTTGGTCAGCGCGTACGTGGAGGTGTTCGGAACGGCGCCGGGCATGTTGGCGACGCAGTAGAAGATCGAGTTGTGGACCTTGTACGTGGGTTCCTGGTGGGTGGTGGGGTGGGTGTCCTCGAAGCAGCCGCCCTGGTCCACGGCGATGTCCACCAGCACGGAACCGGGCTTCATGCGGGAGACCAACTCGTTGGTGACCAGCTTGGGAGCCTTGGCGCCCGGGATCAACACGGAGCCAATGACGAGATCTGCGTCGATGACTGACTTCTCGATCTCGTAGGCGTTGGAGGCGACCGTCTTCAGGCGGCCCTGGTAGAGGGCGTCCAGTTCGCGCAGGCGGTTGATGTTGATGTCCATGATGGTGACATCGGCACCGAGGCCCAGGGCCATTGCGGCGGCGTTCGTACCGGCAACACCTGCGCCGAGGACAACAACCTTCGCCGGGCGGACACCCGGAACGCCGCCCAACAGCACACCCTTGCCGCCGGCCGGGGCCATGAGAGAGGAAGCGCCAACGACGACCGACAGTCGCCCAGCGACCTCGGACATCGGTGCCAGCAGGGGCAGGGTACGGCCTTCCTGCACGGTTTCGTAGGCGATGGCCGTGACGCCGGAGTTGATCAGCTCCTGCGTCAGTTCGGGCTCGGCGGCCAGGTGCAGGTAGGTGAAGAGGATGAGGCCCTTGCGGAAGCGGTGGTACTCGGCCTTGATGGGTTCTTTGACCTTCATGACCATGTCGGCGCGTGCCCAGACGTCGTCGGCTTCGGCCACGATCTCGGCGCCGGCAACCGCGTATTCCTCGTCGGTGATGCCGGAGCCCAGGCCGGCGCCGCGCTCCACCAGGACGGTGTGTCCGTGGGTACGGAACTCGTTGACCCCGGCTGCGGTGATGGCAACGCGGAATTCGTTGTTCTTGATCTCTTTGGGGACACCGATAATCATTTTTTGGGCTCCATGGTTCGAAAGGCTTCAACGGCCTTTTTTCTCTGCGGGGACTGTGATTCCAGAATAAATCCGCTGTGAGCCAGGCGACACGAAGGGCGATGACAGCCGTCGTGAACTTCCTTGGATTTTCGGGGTTTTTGCCTTCCAAGGCTCGACATTTGTCGAATCCCGGGGCGTCAGATGTCGCCTGATGTTCGGTGGGCAAAGTAGTCTTTTCTGCATGCAACAGGACGTGGAGAAGATCGTCGAGGACGTCGCACTCAAACTGGGCCGCGGACTCTCCCTGGAAGACCTCGACGGCGTCCTGCTCGCCTACAGTTCCAACCAGTCCCACGCAGATCGCGTGCGAGTGAATTTCCTCCTCAGCAAACGAGTCCCGGTGGACGTCAGTGCTTGGCAGCTTTCGCACGGCATCGCCACTGCGGTGCGTCCCGTCGTCGTACCCGCCAATGAAGAACTCGGCATGGTGGGGCGGGTCTGCGTCCCGCTGCTGGTGCGCGGTTTTCGGGTGGGGTACCTCTGGGTCCAGCAGGACCTTGACGAGCAGACCGCGACGGCGATCCTCGCCCAACTGCCGGGCGTCCGGGACGAGCTGGACCTCCTGGCGGGACTGCTGCTCGATTCCAATACTGCCGAGTCGGAGTTCCGGCGCCGCCGCGAGCAGGAATTCCTGGCGGCGTGCCAAGGAGAATCCAACGCGTTGGCGGCCGTGGCCGGATGGAAGGAGATCCAAGGCCGGGGACCGTGGCAGTTGGTTACCGTGCTCGACGCGGAGGACAGCCGCGGCGTCGCCGATCCTATCGCGGCCACCCTGACGCATCGTTCTGCGGCGCTGCAGGCCACTATCGGCGTCGATTCGGTGCTTTTCAGCGCCGGCACCGAGACTCATTCGGTCCTGCTGTTCCGCGAAACCGGCGGACGGGCGGAGCACGCCCAAGTCCTGGTCCATTATCAGCTCGAGCTCGCCAAACGGGCCGGCCGGAAGGTGGACCGGGTCATCCTGGGCATCAGCGAGCCGTTTTCGGTGGTCCGCCAACTAGGGCGGGCCTACCGGCAATCGAAGCTCGCGGCCCAGGCTGCCGCCGTCGATCCTCCACTCGGCGAGCTCGTGGACAGTCGCTCGGCCGGCATCTACCAGTTGTTCGAACGGCTACAGGCGCCCGGCGGCTGGGATGATTCTGGCTCTTCGCATTTTCAGGCGATCGAGGACGCGGACCGCAACGGCGAGCTCCTGCCCGTGCTCGAACTGCTTTACGACAGCGACGGTTCGGTCCAGGACGTGGCAACGAAGCTGCACTTGCACCGGAGCAGCATTTACAACCGGCTGGCCAGGGTCCGGCAGCTCATTGGTGCTGATCCGTTGAACGGCGCTATCCGCCTCGAACTCCACGCAACGCTCAAAGCGCGCCGCTGGGCGGGGCGCCCGCGGATTTGAGGTTGTTGTCTTTTGAGCTGCGCCGGTTTAACGCTTGAAAGCCCTCAGCTTAAGGTTGCAGCGCCAGCGGTCCGGGCGGTGCCGGACTGCTGCGGTCCGGTTGCTTTGGCAGCACCGCCCATGCCACTGGATGGAAGATGTTCGATGCTGTCCCATCCTCACCTAAAGACCCCGCTCGCAGCGTCCAAAATCGCTCCCAGGTCGAAGCCCGGCTGAGTGGGCTCCGGCGAAGGCGTCGGTGCGCTGCTGGGATTAACCGGCGGCTTCGGCTTCGATTGACCAGGCGGGGTGTGCGAGGACGGGTCGGTCGGGGTAGGTGTTGGTGAGGGCGGATCGGTCGGCGTTGGGGTCGGCGTCGGGGTTGGAGTGACCGTGACCGGCGGAGCCGGGCTGGGAACCGGAGCAGGCTGCACCGGTGTGAGGCTTGGGGGCAGCGCTGAGGGGATGACGGAGGGAACCCGAATGGAGACCGATGGTGTCCCCGCACTCGACGGCTCGACGGCGGGCGCTTGCTGACCTCGCGCCGGGCCTGCCGCGGTTTGACCCGCCTTGGCGGCTGTTGCGGTTGCCGAGGGTGAAGCCGTTGCATCAGGGGAGATGCTCGCCTCCGCGGAAGGAACCTCGGGCTGTACGGAGCTTTGACTGTCCGCGTCCTGGGCTTGGGATTCCTGGCCGAAGAAGGGCAACTCAAGGGCTTGGCCCAAGGAACCCGCCGTCAACAAGATGCCAAGGGCTCCGGCCACCACTGCCATTCGGTTGCTCATGGACCGGATGGTCGCAGCCTTCTTCAGGACTGCATGTGGTTCCCGGCTGAACGACGAACCGGCAAAGGACACCGGAGTGAAGCTGGCACGAGGAGCTGTGGGAGCCGTGGGCACCGTGGTGGCTGGTACGGCTGTCGGGAGGGCCGCGGTGGCGGGGGCCGCCGTCGTTGATGCCACCGTCGTTGTTGCCACCGTCGGAATGGCCGCGGTGGCTGGTTCCGGGGAGGTGGCTGGTTCCGCCGCTGCGGGTGCCGGGGCCGGAAGGTCCCCGGTCTCGCTGGCCCGGGCGGCCCGCTCCCGCTCGGCCGCGCGGGCGGCCGCTCGCGTGGTGGGTGCCGGCGTCGTCAGGTTCGTCGGGGTGGTGGGTGCCGGCTCAGGGATGAACGTTCCGCTGTCTTGGGCCCGACGGCGTCCGGTTGGTTTGGTGCGCTCGCGCGCCACGTGGGCACGGCGAGGCTGATCCATGGTTGGGGACATGGTGATTGCCTCTCAACGCCTTCGAGGTTAGCTGTCGGGTTCGGACGAGGCCGTCCGGCCGCCAAGGCGGCTTCACCCCAAGGGCCTGTGGAGAAGTAGGCCCGGAGACTCTGGGTCCCCCGTCTCTGCCGCGGATCTAGCGGAATCCGGGTTGCGGCAGAGCTCGGCGTCAACCCGGAAGCGGCCCAGCTGGGGATTGGGTCGCCCTTCGACGGTACAACAGCCGGCCAGCAATGTCACATTTAGATAACGGGCCGGGCGACCGGTATTCCGCGGGATTTCGCCCGCGGATCTAGTCCTGCCGCGCTCCGGGTTGCTTGGCGATGAGCCCGGCGACGTGTTCGGCGTCCCGGCCGACGCCACCCACGAGGCCCGAGGTCAGTCCGTATTGGAATGGCATGCCCACGAAGAACAGCCCCGGCAGTTGTTCCACGGCGCCCCGGCAGGTAAGCGGCCAACCGTCCTCGTCCTCGGGAAGTCCTTGGATCCAAGAAAACTCCGGTTGGTAACCGGTTGCCCAGATCGCGGTGGAGACCGGGAGTGTCCTGCCGTCCTCAGTCAGGGGTTGGCCATCGCGGGTGCCGGCCAGGCGTGGCAGGCGGGTGACTCCCGCGGCGTCGAGTTCTTTCGTTGAGGTCCGAATCAGGGGCGCGCCGTGTTTGGTGAAGCCGACCGCAACTTTACGGCCGATAGGGGTGGATCGGTTCAATACATTGTGGATGAAGAGCCACCAAAGCCCTCCGGCGTATCGCGTCACTGGGCCCGGAATGTGGAACGGTGGACTTCCTGCAACATACGTACGGTGCGTGGGTGCGAGCTCCAGCGCGATTTCGACGCCGGATGTGCCGGAGCCGACCACCAGGACATCTCCGGACGGAACGGAGTCCGGGTTGGCGTACTCTGCGCCATGCAGTTGGTGGATGCCGGGGTCCAAGGCCTCTGCGAAGGCTGGAGTCCTTGGGTGCGCATTCGGGCCCGTTGCAACAACCACGTTCTTGGCCAGGATCGCTCCGGAGCTTGACTGGACTCGGTATCGCCCGTCTTCGCGCTCGATTCCAGTGACCCGGACACCGTGACGTACGGGGAGGTTCCAATTGCTGGCATACGCGTCGAGATATTCGGCCATGGCGTCTTTGCCGGGAAAGGTGCCGCGGTCGGCGGGGAACGGCATGCCGGGCAGGGAGTCGTGCTGTGCCGGGGTGAACAGCCGCAGGGAGTCCCATCGGTTCCGCCACACATCGCCTGTGCGGGCCCGTGAATCCAGGATGAGGAAGTCTTGCCCTTGTTTCTTCAGGTGGAATCCGGTGGCGAGCCCCGCCTGTCCGGCCCCCACAACCACGGTGTTCACTGGCTCAATGCTGTCCATCGCGAAGCCTCCTGAGGTGTCCTGGCACGATTAGAATAGCATTCCAGTCACTGGAATGCTATTCTTTTTTCCGTGGAGATTCGGCACAACGACAGGCGAATGGCTCAAGCTGTCGCCACTAAAGCTGCGGTGGTTGAGGCCGCCAGGAAACTGTTCCTGAGCAGGGGATACGTGGCCACCACTATCGGGGCCGTTGCCGAGGAAGCTGGCGTGGCCATCCAGACCATTTACAACTCCGTGGGCAACAAGACCGCGCTGCTCTCGGCCGTGGTCGATGCCACGGCTGCGGGCCCGGAGGCCCCGCGTTCCGTTCCGGAGACCATGCGCGAGCGGACAGCCGCAGCCGCCGACGCAGGTGCGGTCATTGCATTGTTGGCTGACTGGTTCGCTGAGGTGCACCCGCGTACCAGCGAATTGTTCAGCGTCATGAGGCAGGCGTCCGCCGTCGATGCTGAAGCGGCCAAAGTGCTGAAGGACCGGGCCGAGCTCCGGCTGCGAAACTACGCCGAAGCGGCGGACGCGCTCCGGCAACGCGGCGCACTGACCTCCGGCATGAATGATGAGCAAGCAGCGGCCCTGATCTGGTCGGTCGGTCACCCGGACACCTATCGATCATTGGTCCTGGATTTCGGCTGGGAACCGGAGCGGTACCGGGATTGGATCCACGCGGCGCTGAAGGCGGCCCTCGCGTAGCCTTCCGCTACTCGCTGGTGGTTTCCTCGTTGCTCACGGCCTTCTTCTTCTGCGTCTCCAGCCACGCCATGATGTCCGCGAGCCTGATGCGGCGGTGCGTGCCACGGTATTCGACGGGAATCTCGCCACGATCGGTCATGTTGCGCAGATAGGTGTGCGAGATTCCTGCGAGTTCGGCCGCCCGCGACGTCGTGAGCATTTCCTCCACGCTGCTGACGGTCACCGCTTCGCCGCGGCCCAGCCGGCCGAGGAGATCGACGACGGCGTCCCTCGCCTCATCTGGCAACCGGTGGACCGTGCCGTCGACGAAAACCGTGATGTCGTTGCTGTCCTGGAGTGAGCGCGCCAGGTTCCGGGCGTCGTCTGCGGGCAGGCCAGGCGTCACGCGGGGAGCTATCAATGCCATGGCAGAAGCCTAGCCGCATCGATTTGTTGCCCGGAACTGCTTGTTGGTTGGAACTGCGCTAGATTCACGCCTATGGTCAACTACCCCGTCAATCCGGATCCAGGCCCCGCTGTGGCCGCGGCAATCGAGCTGCTGGTGCGGCAAGGCTACGACGCGACCTCCGTGGACGATCTCGCCGATGCCGCAGGAATCAGCCGCAGCACGTTCTTCCGCAAGTTCGGCTCCAAAGAGGACATCGTTTTCGCTGATCACGACCGGATTCTGGCCCGGGTTCAGGAGCTGCTTTCGCGCACGACGGCGGCTCCGTTACGTTCCGTTGTGGATGCGGCGCTCTTGGTTTTCGACCACCACATGGGCAACAGGGAAACCTCCCTGGCACGCTACGAGCTCCTGCGCCGGGTACCCGCCCTTCGTGATCGTGAACTCGTCATGACGCATCGCTATCAGCGGGCTTTTCGAAGTCATCTCCAGGCTGCACTTCCCGAGGACGAGAATCGGGAACTCACTGCCGTGGCCTTTTCTGCGTCGGTAGTCGCGGTGCACAACGGCGTCCTGCGCCAATGGCTGCGGGCGGCCGTTGACCGCGAGCACACCGAGGGCAAGGCGCGGGAAATTGAGGCCCAAGAGCTGACCGCCCGGCTCGCGCGGGATTTGGGAGCGCTGGCTGACACCTTCGCCAGGGTTTCGGCCGGTGAGGCGGGTAGCGAGGCGGCCGGTGCGCCGTCCGCGGAAAGTGGCCGTCCCGCCGTCGTGGTTGCCGTCCTGGATCCAACGGTAGGCACGGAACAGATCCTCGACGCGGTCCGCGACGCCCTGGCGTAGCCCTTTTTCGTCGCGGGCGGAATGATCCAGCAGAAGCCCTCATTGGAACTGAGTTCCTTGACATGAAACTGAGTGTCAGCGCATGCTGGGAGTCGCAGAATGCAACCCCAGAGCGAGGATTCACCCATGACCACGACGTCCGACGAGACTTCCGCAGAGCTGAATGCCGTTTTCCCGGACGGCACTGCTTTCCCGCACGGCACTATGGAACCCGAGTATGTCTTGAACGAATCCCTGGACCCGGACCCGGCATCCGTCTTCAAGGACATTAGCGACGAGGATCGCGCCTACTGGAACCGTGCCCGGACCTTTGTCCAGGACGAGGTGCTCCCCGTCATCTCGGGGTACTGGGAACGCGCGGAGTACCCGCTGCACCTGGTGAAGCGCCTGGGTGACCTGGACCTGCTGCGAGACGGGATCGACGTCGACGGGTTCCCGGCCATGAGCAAGACCGCTGCCGGGCTGGTCACCATGGAGCTGAGCCGCGGTGACGGCTCCATCGGCACGGTGGTGGCGGTCCAAGGCGGTTTGGCATTGCGTTCCGTGGCCGAATGCGGTTCCCCTGAGCAGCGGACGCGCTGGCTTCCGGCGCTTTCCCGGGCCGAGGAATATGGCGCGTTCGCCTTGACCGAACCCGCGCACGGCTCCGACTCGGTAGGGCTCGAAACCTCCGCAACAGGCGTCGAGGGCGGTTATGTCCTCAATGGCGAAAAGAAGTGGATCGGCAACGGCTCGATCGGTGGCCTGACGGTGGTCTGGGCTCGTGGCGACGACGGTCAGGTCCATGGCTACCTTGTCCCGCAGGATTCGCCCGGGTACTCCGCCGCGACCATCGAGGGCAAGCTCTCGCTGCGGGCCATCTGGCAGGCGCACATCCGCTTGGAGAATGTCTTCGTGCCGACGGACAACGTCCTCCCTGGGGCTCGGAGCTTCAAGGACACCGCCCGCGTCCTTTTGGCGACCCGGCTGGGAGTTGCGTGGTCCGCCGTCGGGCACGCAACTGCCTGCTACGAGACTGCGGTGCAGTACGCCGCCCAGCGCCGGCAGTTCGGACGCCCGCTGGCGGCCTCGCAGATTGTGCAAGAGCGTCTTGCCCGCATGCACTCGGAGCTCGCTACCATGCAGCTCATGGTCATGCAGATGACCAAGCTGGACGAGGAGGGAGCGCTGGCCCCCGCGCAGGCGGCGCTCGCGAAGTTCACCTGTACCCGTACCGCCCGCAGCATCGCCTCCAACGCGCGCGACCTGCTGGGTGGCAACGGAATCTTGTTGGCCAACCGCGTGGCGCGGCACTTCGCCGATATCGAAGGCATCCACACGTATGAAGGCACGGAGACTGTCCAGGCCTTGATTATCGGACGCTCCATTACGGGCATGTCCGCCTTCGCCTGAAACGTGCCCCTTGCCCCCTTGTGACGCTCGCTCAGATTTGAGCCGAAACGGCGGAACGCTCGCTCAGATTTGAGCCGAAACGGCGGAACGCTCTTGCAGATCATGATCTGCAAGAGCGTTCCGTATTTTTCTCCCATATGTGAGCGAGCGTCGTATTGAAGGCGGACATATCTGCAGGAGGATCGGTCAAAAGCGCCCCATTTGTGAGCGAGCGTCGGTGAGTGGGTCGTTGACAGCTAGTCGTTGACAGCGCTGAGTAACGCGCGTAACCTAAATCACACGTTCCAAGTAACGCGCGTTACCACCAGGTGTTACCCCAATATCCACGAGTTGTCCCAAGCATCCGGAGCATTCAATGGCGAAGAGCAACCCCACTGGCAAGCCCGCAGGTAAACTGCGGCAGCGGGGCGTGACCATGACGGATGTCGCCAACTACGCGGGAGTTTCCCGGACCGCCGTTTCCTTCGTCCTGAGCAATCGGGAGAATGCCAGCATCTCCGAGGAAACCCGGAACCGCATCAACGAAGCCGTGCACACCCTGGGATACCGTCCCAACGCCGGAGCGCGGGCCTTGGCGTCCCAGCGCAGCGATTGGTACGGCATTGTCACTGAAATCGTCACGGCACCATTCGCCGTCGACATCATCAAGGGTGCCCAGGACCAGGCCTGGCTGGACCGTCGTTTCCTTCTGATCGCCTCCTCCGAGCAGGGCGACACTGCCTCGGCGGGACCCAACGACGGCATGGAAGACGCAGCGATCGAGAAGCTGTTGGAACAGCGCGTCGAGGGCCTCCTGTACGCTGCCACCTGGCACCGGGCCGTGCACGTCCCGGAGATCGCCCGCGAGGTGCCGACTGTCCTCATCAACTGCTTCGACGCGGAGGGCAAGCTGCCGTCCATCGTCCCGGACGAACGTGCGGGCGGCCGTCGCGCCGTCGAACGCTTGCTCCAAGCGGGCCACACCAGGATCGGCGTCATCAACCTGGACCCGGACATTCCCGCCGCCGTCGGACGCTTGCAAGGTTGCCGCGACGCGCTTGCGGACGCCGGGCTGGAACTGGACCCGGAACTCGTCGTCTCGGGGCATGCGACGGCGGATGGCGGCTACGACGCCGCCTGCGAAATTCTTGATAGAAAACCGGGAGCGGCAGGCAGGCCAACAGCACTGTTCTGCCTCAACGACCGGATGGCGATGGGCGCCTATGACGCCATCAAGGAACGGGGACTGACCATCCCCGGAGACATCGCCGTGATCGGCTTCGACAACCAAGAACTGATTGCGGCCTACCTCAGGCCCAAGCTCACCACGGTTGCGTTGCCTTTCGAAAAGATGGGCGCCCTGGGAGTCCAGACGCTCGCAGCTCTCACAGCAGGACAGCCGATAGCTGCCGACCAGCAGCTGGTCGACTGTCCGCTGCTAGAACGTTCTTCAGTCTGACCGCGAAATCACTACTGAAGAGCAAAACCCCTACCCACCGTTCAGGAATGAAAGATAGGAAGAGACAACCATCATGACACAATCCCGGTTCTTGAGGTCTGCGCGGATTACCGCCGCCGGCCTGGCGGTGGGGGCGCTGCTCCTCACCGGCTGTGCAGCCACGGCCAACAAACCCGCCAGCTCGGCCAGCCAGAGTGAGCTACTGACTATTCCCCGCGAAGACATGGGCACGTTCGTGCGCAACTTCAACCCGTTCTCTCCCAACGTCGCCCCGATGACGCAACAGGCGATCTACGAGTCCTTGCTCATCTTCAACCCGGCAGACGGCAGTACCAAGCCCTGGCTCGCCACGGAATGGAAAGCGGCCGACGACGGCAAGTCCATCACTTTCACCCTGCGCGACGGCGTGAAGTGGTCCGATGGCCAACCCCTGGTTCCCGAAGACGTGGCCTACACCTTTGAGCTGCAGAAGAAGCTCAAGGGTGGCTATGACTACCTGGATTCGGTCACTCCGGAGGGCGCCAACAAGGTCAAATTCTCCTTCAAGTCCGCATGGTCGCCGGCCCTGTTCGACGTCGGACAGCTGACCCTGATCCCGAAGCACATCTGGTCTACAATCGCCGACCCCGCCAAGTACACCAACGAGAACCCTGTGGGCACTGGCCCCTACACACAGGTGGACAAGTTCCAAGCTCAGTCCTTCGTGCTGACCAAGAACCCGAACTACTGGCAGCCTGGGAAGCAGAAGATCGCCGGCATCAAGATGCTCGCGTTCGCCGGCAACGACGGCGCCAACCTCGCCGCAGTCAATGGCGACGTCGACTGGGCTCCCCAGTTCATGCCGAATATCGAGAAGACCTTCGTTTCCAAGGATCCTGCCCACCGTCACTACTGGTTCCCGCCGACCGGCTCCATGATCAACTGGCAGCTGAACACCACCAAGGCGCCGTTCAACGACGTCGATGTCCGCAAGGCCCTCAGCATGGCGGTTGACCGCGAGCAGGTCACCAAGATCGGCATGAGCGGATACGCCACACCTGCCGACTGCACAGGCCTCTCCGGCAACTACGAGACCTGGAAGAACGCCGCCGTCAAGGACAACTGCGACTGGACCAAGCTCAACGTTGACCAAGCCAACAAGCTCCTCGACAAGGCCGGCTACCCCAAGGGAGCGGACGGCAAGCGCACGCTCAAGGACGGCAAGCCCTTCGAGTTCAAGATCTCCGTGGGCTCCGCATCCTCCGACTGGCTCTCGGTCGCCAACGTGATCTCGCAGAACCTGCAGGCCGTGGGCATCACCGCCAAGGTTGACTCGCCGGACTGGGCAGCGGTCGTCGCGGGTTACGAGAAGGGTGACTTCGACACTGGCATTGTGTGGACCGCCAACGATCCCAACCCGTACAAGTACTTCGCAGGCATGATGGGTACCTCCACGGTCAAGCCGGTAGGCACGCAAGCCTTCGAAAACTACCACCGTTTCGGCGACCCCCAAGCTGATGCCCTCCTGAAGGACTTCGCGGCCGCCGCGGACCAGGGCAAGCAGCACGATATCGTCAACAAGCTTCAGGTGGAGTACGACGCCGTTGCCCCCGCTGTTCCGCTCTTCTCCGGACCGGAGTGGGGCGCCTACAACGACACCCACTTCACCGGCTGGCCCACCAAGGACAACCCGTACGCCACCCTCTCGGTACGCGCACCTACCACCGTCCTGGTCCTCACCACGCTGGAACCGGCCAAGTCCTAGCGGCCCGCTCCGCAACCGCGGCCCGCTCCGCAACCGCGGGGCACCGCAACCGCGGGCACCGCGGTCCCAAACCAGCACGCCCGGCGTTTGACCACCCGGCGCCGGGCGTGCCCCCAAACTTTCCGCAATTCCCGAATGGAGGGAAACCGTGCGCTTCATCCTGCGCCGCCTGGGTTTCTACTTGATCGCCTTCTGGGTGTCCATCACTTTGAATTTCCTGCTCCCGCGCTTCATGCCCGGTGACCCCGTCTCGCGCATGTTTGCCCGTTCCCAGGACAAGATGCAGCCCGAACAGATCGACCAGTTGCGCAAGTTGCTCGGCGTGGACGGCCGCCCTCTCTGGGCCCAATACGTCGACTACCTGCACAACGTGGTCACCGGCCAGATGGGCGTCTCCATCTCGCGTTTCCCCACCCCGGTCACCGAGGTCATCGCCGGCCAGATCGGCTGGACCCTCCTGCTGGGCGGCACCGCCCTGGTGATTGCCGCCGTCGTCGGCAACCTCCTGGGCATCCTGGCGGCGTGGCGCCGTGGCGGCGCGATCGATTCCGCCTTGCCGCCGCTCCTGATCTTCATCGGCTCCTTCCCGTACTTCTGGCTCGCCATGGGTGCGCTGTACCTGTTCGGCGTGATCCTTAACTGGTTCCCGTTGCGGCACGCGTTTACCGACGGCTTGGATCCGGCGTTCAGTTGGGAGTTCATCGGCGACGTCGGTGCCCACCTTGTGCTTCCGGCGTTGACGATCGTCCTGGTCTCGATCGGCGGCTGGATGCTCGGCATGCGCAACACCATGATCGCCACCAACGCCGAGGACTACATCACCATGGCCGAAGCGAAGGGCCTGCGCCCCGGACGCATCATGTTCCGCTATGCAGCTCGAAACGCCATGCTCCCGTCGGTGACGAGCTTCGGCATGAGCCTGGGGTTCGTGGTGGGTGGGGCCCTGCTGACCGAGGTGGTGTTCGCCTACCCTGGCGTCGGCTACCAGCTCCTGAACGCCGTCCAAGGCCTGGATTACCCACTCATGCAGGGCCTGTTCCTGACCATCACAGCCGCCGTGCTCCTGGCCAACTTCCTGGTGGATGTCCTTTACGTCCGCCTCGACCCGCGCGTGCGCAGCAACTAGGAGAACGCGATGACACACTCCATCACCACACCCGCCTCCGCAGGGGAACAGGAAGCAGCGCCCGACGCCGGCGGGCAGCTTCCCGCGGACGTCACCCCTGCCTCTGCCCCGGACAGCGCGACCACACAGGACAGCGGGACGCCGGACACCCCGACCCCGCCACCCGCCGTCGGGCGTTCCCGCCGTGTACGAAAAACGAAGCAAAGCTTCATCCACGGGCTCCTTACCAACAAGAAGGCCATGGTGGGCGCGTTCATCCTCTTCGCTTTCATCGCCTTGGCCCTGCTGGCTCCCGTGCTGTTCCCCGGCGATCCGTCCCGCATCACGGATATGGCTTCCCTTGAGCCGTCGGCTGAACACTGGCTCGGCACCACTGCCAAGGGCCAGGACGTCATGGCCTTGACCATCCACGGCTCCCGCAGCTCCCTCTTCGTAGGACTGACCGTGGGCCTCGCCTCGACGTTTGTGGGCATCCTGGTGGGACTGGCGTCCGCGTATTTCGGCAAAGTCATCGACGAAGCACTGTCCTTGGTCACCAACGTCTTCCTGCTCCTGCCCGGACTGCCGCTGCTGGTCATCCTGGCGGCGTTCCTCCCGCCGGGACTGGGCACGGTGATCCTGGTGCTGGTGGTGACCGGTTGGGCGGGTTCCGCCCGGGTGCTGCGCTCGCAGGCCCTGTCCATCCGTTCCAAGGATTTCGTGGCTGCTGCTGTGGTGTCCGGCGAACGGGCGGGCTGGATCATGTTCCGCGAAATCCTGCCGAACATGGCCTCGATTGTGATGGGAACCCTGCTGGGTTGCGTCATTTACGGCATCGGTGCGCAGGCTGGCCTTGAGTTCCTGGGCCTCGGCGACGTCAGCACGGTCTCCTGGGGAACGAATCTTTACTGGGCCGGCAACGAGGGCGCACTTTTGACCGGCAGTTGGTGGGTGTTTGTTCCTTCCGGCCTGTGTATCGCCTTGGTGGCGTTTGCCTTGGCCCTCATCAACTACGCGGTGGATGAAGTGACCAACCCGCGCCTGCGGAAAATTCGGGTGCCCAAGACCGCAACCCTGGCCACTCCCGGAAAGAGCACAGCACAATGACCATCTCGCAAATCTCCTTCGGCTCCCACGAGCCCGTCCTGGAAGTCCAGGATCTGACGGTGGAGTACATCGGCGACACCCGCTCCACCACTGCCGTGGACCGCGTTTCCTTCAGCATCGGTACGGGCGAAGTCTTCGGCCTCGCCGGCGAATCCGGCTGCGGGAAGTCCACTATCGCCAACTCGATCATGCGCCTCCTCAAGGATCCCGCGAAGATTGCCGGGGGCAGCATCAAGTTCGGCGGCAAGGACATCCTGGCCATGAGCCCCGAGGAACTACGCCGCTTCCGCTGGCAAGACGTGGCCATGGTGTTCCAATCGGCCATGAACTCCCTCAATCCGGTGTTGACCATCGGCGAGCAGATCGTGGACATCTACACCACTCACGCAGGCTACTCCCGGAAAGAATCACTCCGCCGGGCGGCCCAGTTGCTGGAACTCGTGCGGATCGACTCCGCCCGCTTGAAGTCCTACCCGCACCAGCTTTCCGGCGGCATGCGCCAGCGCGCGGTGATCGCCATGGCGGTGGCCCTCAAGCCCTCGTTGTTGATTCTCGATGAGCCCACCACCGCCCTGGACGTGGTGGTGCAGCAGGAAATCATGGCCCAGATCAAGGAACTGCAGCACGAGCTTGGCTTCTCGGTCCTGTTCATCACCCACGACATGTCCCTCATGGTGGAACTTTCGCACCGTATGGCGGTCATGTATGGCGGCCGGATCGTGGAAACAGCCAAGGCCAAGGAAATCCACGCCGCACCGCGACACCCGTACACGCAGGCGCTCATGGGCGCCTTCCCGCCGCTCACCGGCCCGCGCGTTCCCCTCGCGGGCCTGCCCGACGGCGTGAAGTTCACCAACATCCCGGACCTCGCCGAGCTTTCCCCTGGCCATTTTGTGGCACCATTCGCGCCCGTCCTGGAAGGAGCAACGCGATGAGCAACTCTGTTTTGTCCCGCATGTCACCTCAGGCGGCGGAGGGTACGACGCCGGCCCTCGAGGTCCGCGACCTTAGCAAGACTTTTCCATTGGGCGGGTTCCTCTCGCGCCGCGCGGTCACGGCCCTCAGCAACGTGGACCTCACCCTGGGACGCGGCGAGATCGTTGCCCTCGTGGGCGAGTCCGGTTCCGGCAAGAGCACCCTGGCGCGCTGTATTGCCCGGCTCGAAAAGCCGAGCACGGGGCAGGTCCTGCTTGACGGCGTCGACGTCCTCAAGCGTGACCGTTTCCAAGCGTCCCGTGAGTACCGTTCGCAGCTACAGATGGTCTTCCAAGACCCCTTTGGCTCGCTCAACCCGGTGCACAGGGTGGAGCACTTCCTGCGACGTTCGCTTGTGATCCATGGCAAAGCCGGTAACGAATCACAATCGCGCGGCCGCCTCGAGAAGCTCATGACCACCGTGGGCCTGCAAGTGGACATGCTCAACTCCTACCCCCACGAGCTCTCCGGCGGCCAGCGCCAGCGCGTCGCGATCGCACGGGCGCTGGCCGTGGAACCGCAGGTCATCCTGGCTGACGAACCCACTTCGATGCTCGATGTCTCCGTGCGGATCGGGATCCTCAACCTGATGCGCAAACTCCGCGACGATCAAGGCATCTCGATGCTCTACATCACGCATGACCTCGCTTCCGCCCGCTACCTCGCGGACCGGATTGCCGTCATGTTCGCCGGCGAGCTCGTCGAGGAAGGCGAATCGTTGGACCTCCTGGCCAATCCCGCGCACCCCTACACACAACTGCTGGTTTCCGCGGTCCCCGACCCCGCGCGGGCGGGCTCTTACGATCCCGTCCGCAGAGGCGGGCTGAGGCAGGCAGTCATGGCGTCGACGTCGTGCGCGTTCGACGGCGACGCCGAGCAACCGTGCTCCGCGGAGCATCCGGTCCGCCACCGCGTTGGCGGAGCCGACAGCCAGCATTGGGTGCGCTGCCACCTTTACCGGCCCCGGGCAGGCGCCGCGAGCAACGCCCTCACCACAGAAACGCAGGCTTCAGCATGACCGAATTGATCCACCCCTTCGCCACCGTTCCTCGGGACGAGCTCCTGGCCCGGGCCGAGGCCGATCCCCTCAGACCCCGCTTCCATTTCGTTTCCCCGGCGGGTTGGCTCAATGATCCCAATGGTGTGAGCCAGTGGAACGGGACGTACCACCTCTTCTATCAATACAACCCCGAAGGCGCCTTCCACCACCGCATTCGTTGGGGCCACGCCACCAGCACGGACCTGGTGAACTGGATCGACGAGCCGGTGGCGCTCTCGCCGTCGGACGGCCCGGATGCCGAGGGCTGCTGGTCGGGCGTGCTGGTGAACGACGCCGGTACCCCCACCTTGGTGTACTCCGGGCGGCACGGGGACAAAGAACTTCCCTGCGTGGCAGTGGGCTCCCCGGACCTCCGCTCCTGGACGAAAGCGCCGGAAAACCCGGTCATCGCAGCCCCGCCGGCCGGCGTCGAGATCACCGCCTATCGGGACCACTGTGTATGGCGTGAGGGAACGGTGTGGCGCCAGTTGGTGGGCTCGGGCATTCGAGGGCGCGGCGGCACGGCGTTCCTCTATGAGTCGTCTGATTTGCGCTCGTGGGACTACGTAGGGCCTTTGTTCATCGGGGACGCATCAGCGGGTGACCCGGCGGCTACTGATTGGCAGGGCACCATGTGGGAATGCGTGGACTTGTTCCGCGCCGGTTCGGGGACATTGGGTTCTCCGAGCGAGCGGGCGGCACCCGATGTGCTCGTCTTCTCCGCCTGGAACGACGGCGATACCCGGCACCCCCTGTACTGGACCGGTCGCTACGCAGGCGATTCCTTTGAACCCGCCCAGCTGCACAGGCTCGACTATGGTGGACGCTACTTCTACGCGCCGCAGTCCTTCGTGGACGATTCCGGCCGTCGCGTGATGTTCGGCTGGCTGCAGGAAGGACGCAGCGACGCAGCCATGGTGGAAGCTGGTTGGTCCGGAGTCATGAGCTTGCCCCGCCTGACCACGCCTGCGCCGGATGGCTCGCTGAATTTTGCGCCGGTCCCGGAGATTGAGCAGCTGCGTTATGGACATGTCCAGTTGCCGCCGCGTGTGTTGGTGGGCCCGGAAACCGCTGCGTCAGTTCCTGGTTCCGGGGATACGATGCCCGAGATCGCCGGTAACCAACTGGACCTGGAACTCGAACTGCAGCTCGCTCCCGGTGCCGTGGTGCGCCTGGGCTTGCTCGGTTCGGAAGACGAACACGGCGATGTGGTGGAAGAAACCATTGTGGAGTTGGCGTTGCCCATGGATTCTCCCACGGCGTCACTCAGGCTGGATCGCAATCGCAGCAGCCTCGATCCGACCGTGGATATCGAAGAGAAGTCCGGGCCCGTGCCGACCATCGAAGGGCGCGTCTCGCTGCGCGTCCTGGTGGACCGTTCCGCCGTCGAAATCTTCGCGAACGGCAAGCCGCTCACGGCCCGGGTGTATCCAACCCTCGGGGGAGGACGTGTGAGCCTCGCCGCCGCAGCGGGCAGCGCGCGGCTCCTCGGCTTCGACGCCTGGACCATGCGGGACATCTTCGGAGGTGCGCGCACCCTCTTTCCATAGCCCCCTTCCCATAAAACCCTCGCTCACGTTTGGCGCGTTTCCCACCGACCCTCCTTCACTTTTGGGGTCTTTTTGGCGAACGCTCCTTCACATCCGTTCGGGTCCTTCCGAGATCAAAGGCGATCTGAAATGCACCAAAGAATAGTTGCAGGCCTTGCTGCCACAGTCCTCGTTCTGGGTTTCGCGGGAACGGGGGTTGCCGCGCCGGCCTTCGCGGCCAACGACGACGACCCAGTCACCCTGGGCAGCACCACGAGCCCCATCCCGGATGCCGTCGGGGTCACGGGCAACTGGACGCGGACCCCGCAAGGCGGGTACACCGCCGTCGCGCCCTCTGGCCAGAATATTGCCGCCGTGAGCGAGCAGCTCGTGGCCGGCACCGCGCGCTACACGGCAGGAATAGCGGTCGACGCCGGCAGTCCCTACGGTGTGGGGGCGCTCATCTTCCGCGCAACTGCCGACGCCTCGGCCGGCTATGCGGCCACGATCGACCCCAATCTGGACCGGGTTCGGCTGTTCGACCTCGGCACGGGGGAGGACATCGCGGCGCCGGTTTCGGTTCGGTTGTCCGCTGGGCAGTCCTACACCGTGGATGTCCACGTTGACGGACCGCGGATTTACGTGGCTGTGGACGGGGTCAAGAGGATCGACGCCACGGATTATCGCTATAGCAGCGGGCACGTCGGCCTGCACGCGTACAACGGAACCGTGAACTTCGGGACCCCGGGGGTGCGGACCATCGACGCGAACGTTGATGGCTGGACCGTCCCTTCAACGGGCGGCGCTTCAACCACCGGTTGGCAAGCGACTGCCACGGGCTTCCGTGCCGCCGCCCCGGCCAACACCAACATTCGGTCCATCGCCACTGGCCAAACCCCCACGGATACCGACTTCACCTCCGATATCCAGCTCACCTCCACCTACGGGGTGGGCGCCGTGCTATTCCGCAGCAATGCGGAAGGCACTACGGGCTATGCGGCGGAGGTGGATCCCAACGCCAGCAGGCTGCGGCTGTACCGGATGTCGGACAACGCCACGTTGGGCACCTTCACCACCCCCATCGCCCTCAACAAGGTCTACCGTCTGCGCGTCACGGCCATCGGTAGCCAACTCAATGTCTATTGGCAGACCGATTTCCTGACTCCGAACGGCACCATGCCCGTCATTACGGCGACGGATTCGAGCCAAACTAAGGGGCATGTCGGGCTGCTGTCCTACAACGGCACCACTGTGTTCCAGGGGATGACCCTGCGTGGCCTGGAATCTTCCTTGCAGGGTTGGCGGACCACCGCCGGCACCTGGGAACCGGACGTGAAGGGCCTGCGCGGAACAGCGTCCGGCGGCACCGCGGTCCGGTACATCCCGGCGGTAGCGTCCGACGTCGTCGTCAGCTTTGATCTGACCGTCACCTCTCCGGCAACCGCCTCCGCCGTGGTGCGGAGCGGTGCCGACGGCACCGGCGGGACGGAGCTAAGGATCGATCCAGGCGCGGGGACCGCATCGCTCTACAACCGCGCGACGTCGGCACTGCTGCTGTCTGCCGCGCTCCCTGCCGGGAGTTTCACCGCGGATCCTGCCCATCCCGTGGAGCTGAACCGCGTGCAATTCACGGTGCGGGGGAGCGACGCATCCGTGCTCATCAACGGGACAGCTGTTCTCTCAGGATCCGTGGGGACGGCATCCGGAACAGGCTTCGCGTTGCTGGCAAGCGGCGGTACGGCGTGGTTCCAGAACGTCCGCGCGGACGGCGTCGAGCAGTTCATGAACGGGCTCTATCAGCCCGGCTACCACTACACACAGCAGGCGGGAAGCAGCTCGGACCCCAACGGCCTGGTCTATTTCGCCGGTGAGTACCACCTCTTCCACCAGGACCGCGGACGCTGGGCGCACGCCGTCAGCACGGATCTCCTGCACTGGGAACAGCTGCCCATTGCGTTGCCGCATATGGCGGCGGGGGAGTCGTGGTCCGGTTCTGCAGTGGTGGATACCGGGAACACGAGCGGCTTGTTCGGCGGCCAGCCGGGTGGTGGGTTGGTGGCGTTCTTCACCACGTTCAACCACGACGCTCCCAACGGAAACCAGTCGGTCCGCGCTGCGTACAGCACGGACAAAGGCCGCTCGTGGCAACTGGTCCAGGAAGCGCCGGTAGTACAAAACCCTGGCGGCCCCGACGGTGGCTGGGACTTCCGTGACCCGAAGGTTAGCTGGGATCCTGTTGCGGGAAAGTGGGTCATGGTGGTGGCAGCAGGGGACAACATCAGGTTCCACACGTCCACCGATCTGGTCCACTGGAGCTACACGAGCTCCTTCGGCTACGGTAGCTGGGTCCGCGGCGGGGTCTGGGAATGTCCGGACTTCTTCTCCATGCCTGTGGAGGGACAGCCCGGGGTGTCGCGCTGGGTTTTGTATTGGAGTACCGGGGCGGTCAGGACCACCAACGGCTCGTCCGCACAGTACGTCACTGGGACGTGGAATGGCACCTCGTTCACGCCCGACACCTCCGCTTCGCAAGTGCTCCAGACGGATCACGGGCGCGACTATTACGCCGCCATGAGCTTCTTCGGTGCCCCCGATGGTCGGAGGATCATGATCGGCTGGGTGAGCAACTGGGACTACGCCTTCAGTTCGCCGACAGGCCGCTGGAACGGTCAGTTGAGTATTCCGCGCGAGTTGACCTTGAAGGACATTCCCGGCGCGGGGCTGCGATTGGCGCAGGCTCCGGTTGTGGAGGAGGAGTCGCTGCGCACGTCGAGCTGGGAGGCATCAAACGTGACCGTGACGCCGTCGTCGGCCAATCCACTGGCCGCTGCGTCCGGGCGATCGTTCGAACTCGAAGCCGAAGTGGGGATTCCCACGAGTGGCGGGGCCACGTCCTTCGCCTTCGAGCTGCGGAAGGGGACCGGTTCCACGGGCGCGCAGCAGACGGCCATAGCGTTCGACGCCGGTGCGGGCACCATGACGGTGGACCGCTCGGCTTCCGGTCGTGCGGACTTCAGCCGGTACTTCGCGAGCAGCCCAGCCGACAATTCTTCTGCCCCCTGGAGTTCGACAATGGTCAACTCGACGACGGCGGGCTCAACCACCGTGGGAACGGAGCGGCGCGTAACTTTGCGCGTGCTGGTGGATGCCTCCTCCGTGGAAGTATTCGGCGCTGACGGCACGGCGGCCATCACGTCGTTGGCCTTCCCGGACCCGTCCTCCATAGGGCTTTCGTTCACGGCCACGGGCGGTAATGCCCGGCTGGTTTC
This sequence comes from Arthrobacter sp. MMS24-S77, assembly GCF_054888235.1. Lineage (NCBI taxonomy): Bacteria > Bacillati > Actinomycetota > Actinomycetes > Micrococcales > Micrococcaceae > Arthrobacter > Arthrobacter sp. MMS24-S77. The sequence continues at coordinate 4,419,388 of NZ_JBTZRN010000001.1, read as the reverse complement.
GGTCAAAGTCCACCAACTGGCCGACACAGCGCGCCTGAGCAATTCCGGCCAAGGCGACGCGCCGCCGTCGAACCCGCTTCCGCCCTCAACAGGTGCGGCGCGGCAGAACCTGGGCAGCTATTCGGTGGTTCCCGGCGGCCGCTGGGAAAGCACGGGCGCAGGCTTGGCCGGAATGTTCGACAAGGACTCCACGGCCATGAGCCCGGGTTCCTACGCGGACGTCCGGGTCCAGGCGACCGTCCGTTTCGGCGGAGAGCCGTTTGCCGGGGCCACCCTCAACCGCGACCTTGCTCCCGAGCGTGGCTATGGAGGGGCGGGATCGGTGCTGCTGAGGTCATCTACCGAGGGGACCAGCGCATACTACGTGAACCTGGACCCGAATCTCCGCGTGGTCCGGGTGTTCACGCTGACAAACGGCGTGTTCGATCCCGCCACAAGCATCTTGGCAACAGTGCCCCTGGCGCTGAGCCATGGCGTGAGCTACGCCCTGGATGCCGCCGTCCAGGGCAACCGGATCACGGTTTCCATCGACGGGGCGCAACTGATCGACATCGCGGATTCCCAGTTCTCGTCCGGAAGGGTGGGCGTCAACGTCTTCGACGGCCGCGCCGCCTACCAAGACGTGGTGGTGACGGCGCTTTAGCCCTACTCCGCGTCGAGGTCCGTTTCCAACAGGGTTACCAGGGAATCCAGGGCGGCGTCGGCGCCGTCGCCCTGGGCCCGAAGCACGACGACGTCCCCCTTCGCGGCGCCGAGCGTCATGAGCGAAAGGATGCTGGCGGCGTCGAGCGCGTCATCGGCAGGCGCCCCGGCCATCGCGATGGTCACTTCAACCGTGGATTCCCCCGCAGCTTCGGCGAAGATCGCCGCCGGGCGGGCGTGCAGTCCGGAGCGGCTGGCAATGGTGGCGGTGCGTTCGGGCATGGGTACTCCTTGTGTTCAGGTAGGGGTTTGGTACGGCCGGACTCAGAGCCCGAGTTCCTCGAGGATCGGCAATTTGGCACGAACCCAGGCTTTGGCATCGAGGGCATCGGGAGCGCTGAGCGCCAAGCGGGCCAGCTCCTGCGCCTGTTCCAACGTCACGGTTTTGAGCACGGTTCCGACGGCGGCCAAAGACCGTGCGGTCATGGACAGCGTGGACACACCCAGGCCAACAAGTACGACGGCGAGGGCCGGGTCCGCGGCCGCTTCACCGCACACGCCAACGGGTTTGTTGTTGCCCTCTTCGGCGGAGCCGGCGACGGTCAGCTGGACGAGGCGCAGAACGGCAGGCTGCCATGGGGTGTTGAGCTCGGCGAGGGGGCCGAGTTGCCGGTCGGCGGCCATGGCGTACTGCGTGAGGTCGTTGGTGCCCAGGGATGCGAAGCCTACGTGGCGCAGGACCGAGGCCGAGGTCAGAGCGGCGGACGGAACTTCCACCATGACGCCTGAAGTTTTGATCCCGGCGGCGTCACAGAGCGAGGCGAAGCGGGCGGCCTCGGCCGGCGTCGAGATCATGGGCGCCATGACCCACACGTCGGCTTCTGATTCCTCGGCCGCGATGGCGATTGCCTCGAGTTGGCGCTCCAAGACGCCGGGCGTGGTGAAGTCGGTGCGGTAGCCGCGCACACCGAGGGCCGGGTTGGGTTCAGTGGCGTCGGTGAGGAACGGAAGGGGTTTGTCGGCGCCGGCGTCGAGGGTCCGGAGCACCACTTTCTTGCCCGGGAAGGCGTCGAACACGCCCCTGTACGCGGCGGCTTGTTCCAGCACAGTCGGCTCGGTATCGCGTTCCAGGAAGCAGAATTCGGTGCGGAAAAGACCTACGCCCTGGGCGCCCAGCGCGGCGGCCGCGGCAGCGTCCTTGGCTCCGCCTACATTGGCGAGAAGCGGCACCAAGTGGCCGTCCGCCGTCGTGCCGTTTCCGTCAAAAACCGCCAGCGTGGCGGCATTTTCGACCCACGCGAGGGCGGCGGCGCGCTGCTCTTCGGAGGGTTCGAGGGAAAGGGAGCCGGCCGCGCCATCCACAAAGACCTCGGCGCCGTCCGGGATTTCGTCCACTCCGCGGGCGGCGACGACGGCGGGCAGGCCGAGCGAGCGCGCGATGATCGCCGTGTGGGACTGCGGTCCGCCGCCTGAAGTGACCAGTGCCGTCACGATGGAGGGGTCCAGCGTTGCCGTGTCCGCCGGGGCCAGGTCTTCGGCCACCAAGATGAACGGAGTGTCCGACGCCGGGATCCCCGGGGCGGGGACGCCGCGAAGTTCGGCGACGATCCGGGCGCGCACGTCCAAGACGTCAGTGGCACGCTCGGCCATGTACCCGCCCAAGTTGTGGAGCATTTCCGATACCGAGGCGCCGGCTTCCCAGATGGCGCGTTCGGCTGAGCTGCCGTTGTTGTTGATGAGCTTGGTGGCCGATTTCAGGAGCATGGTGTCCTTGGCCATCAGCGCCGTAGCTTCCAGTACGGCCTTGCCGTCTCCGCTGGCCCTGTCCGCGCGTGCTTTGAGTTCGTCGTGGACCGATTGGGCCGCCGCTTTCAGTCCGGCGACGGCTTCTTCCGCCGTGGTGGAAACGGCTAGCTGCTCGCCCGACGGCGGTTCGCTGACTGGCTTGGGCATCTGACGGATAGTGCCAATGACGCGGCCCGGGCTGACGCCTACTCCTTGGAAATTCTGCACTGAAATCCTCTGTTCCTGCTCTTGGATCGGACCCACCGGCTGCGGCGCCTCGGGGTCCGAAAAAATCTCCTGTGACTCACTTCATATAGCGTTGCTATAGGTGCTAGGGTAGCGGCTATGAGTTTCGATGACCAGCTTCCGCCTAAAACTCGGCTGCTCCGTGCAGCTGCCGAGTTGCTGGCGAATTCGGACGGGTCGCCGGTCTCTACGCGCCAAATCACCAAACTTGCCGGCGTCACGGCGCCCACGCTTTACCACCACTTCGGCGACAAGGAGGGGCTGTTCGACGCCGTCGTTGCAGCCGGCTTCGAGGAGTACGTGGCGGGAGAGCGGGACTTCGCACCCTCCGGGGAACCCCTGGAGGACGTCCGACGGATGTGGGACAACCACGTCAAGTTCGGGCTTACCCAACCGCACCTTTACCTGGTGATGTTCGGTAACATCCGTCCGGAGAGCAGGCCGGCCATCGTGGCTGATGCCGAGTCGCTTCTGGAGGAAATGCTGGGCAAGGCGGCCATTGCCGGGCAGATCAACGTACCCCCGCGAGAGGCAGCGAGGAGCATCCTGGCAGCCAACGTTGGTGTCACGCTCATGCTCATTGCAGAGCCATTGGAAGACCGGAACCTCGAGCTCTCCACCATGACCCGGGATTCCATGATTTTCGCCGTGTCCACGGAAACAGCCCGTGGCGCCGCAGCAGACGACTCCGGCAAGTCGTCCGTTGTTGTTGCGGCAATCGCACTGAATGCGGCACTCCAAGCCTCGCATTCAGACCAACTATCCAGTTCGGAACTGAAGCTTTTCCTTGAATGGCTTCACCGAATCTCCAGCAGCTCCTAGAGCTGTCCTCCTTCGATAGATATCGACTGATCCCGCACTGATGCGGGACTCACGTTAGGAATTCACACATGGCAACAGCGTCAGTTGCGAAGCCGCGCACCAGCGTGCGCGTTGGTGTCCAAAAGTTCGGAACCTTCCTCTCCGGCATGATCATGCCCAACATCGGGGCCTTCATTGCATGGGGCCTCATTACCGCCCTGTTCATCAAGACCGGTTGGCTGCCCGTCCCCGAACTGGGCGGCTTCGGCAACAACGCCGCGGGCACGCCGAACGTGGGCCTTGTCGGCCCCATGATCACCTACCTGCTGCCGCTACTGATTGCATACACCGGCGGCAAGATGGTCTACGACGTCCGCGGCGGCGTGGTGGGTGCTATCGGTACCATGGGCGTGATCGTCGGCGCCGGTATTCCGATGTTTATCGGTGCAATGATTATGGGCCCACTCGGTGGCTGGACGATGAAGAAGATCGACTCCATCTGGGATGGCAAGATCCGTCCGGGCTTCGAGATGCTGGTGAACAACTTCTCCGCGGGTATTTGGGGAGCTTTGCTCGCGATGCTCGGTTTCTTCGGGATTTCTCCCCTGGTCCAGGCCTTCAGTACGGCGGCGGGCAATTTCGTCCAGTTCCTGGTCCACAACGGACTACTTCCGCTTACGAGCATCTTCATCGAGCCCGCCAAGGTTCTCTTCCTGAACAACGCAATCAACCACGGGGTACTGACGCCGTTGGGGATCCAGCAGTCGCTTGACCAAGGTAAGTCCATCTTGTTCCTGCTTGAAGCCAACCCCGGTCCGGGAGCCGGAATTCTTCTCGCCTATATTTTCTTTGGACGCGGGGCAGCGAAGGCCTCGGCACCCGGCGCTTTGATCATCCAGTTCCTTGGCGGGATCCATGAGATCTACTTCCCGTATGTCCTGATGCGCCCGCTGCTGATCCTCGGAGCTATCGCTGGCGGCATGACAGGCATTGCGACACTCGCAATCACCAACTCCGGCCTCGTGGCTCCGGCAGCGCCGGGATCCATCTTCGCAGTCGTTGCCCAGACCTCCCGGGACAGCTACGTGGGCGTCATTTTGGCGGTCATCTTGGCAGCGACGGTATCGTTCCTCGTCTCCTCGCTGATTCTCCGTACCACGCATCACAGCGACGAGGTTGACCTTGGCGCAGCCACCTCCAAGATGGAAGAAATGAAAGGCAAGAAGAGTTCCGTTTCCTCCGCCCTCCTGGGTGCCGGTGGCGGTACCGCTCTCCTGACCCGCCCAATCCAGAACATCGTGTTCGCCTGCGACGCCGGCATGGGCTCCAGCGCCATGGGTGCATCGGTGCTGCGGAACAAGATCAAGGCAGCCGGTTTCCCCGAGGTCAAGGTCACCAACGCGGCCATCGCCAACCTAACCGACACCTACGATGTCGTCATCACGCACCAGGATCTCGCCGAACGCGCGCAGCCGCTCACGACCGGAGCCGTGCACGTCTCCGTGGACAACTTTATGAACAGCCCGCGGTACGACGAGATCGTCGAGCTGGTCAAGAGCAGCAACGCGGCTCCCGGCGCTCAAGGTTCGACGACGGCGGCCGAGCCTGCCGCCCAGCCGGCCACCGCCGTCGAGGGCAAGGATGTCCTGCTCGCCGAAAGCGTGATCCTCAACGGCACCGCGACGGACCGTGACTCGGCCATCGACGAGGCAGGCAAGCTCCTGCTGGACCGCGGCTCCGTAGACATGGGCTACATTCACGCCATGCATGAGCGCGAGGAATCCGTGTCCACGTACATGGGCAGCTTCCTGGCAATCCCGCACGGCACCAACGCCGCAAAGAACCACATCCTGCACTCCGGTGTGTCGATTGTCCGCTACCCCGAAGGCATCGACTGGGGCGGCAAGCAGGTCAAGTTCGTCGTCGGCGTCGCCGGCATCGACAACGAGCACCTCCACATCCTGTCCTCCATCGCCAAGATCTTCACGGACAAGGCGCAGGTGGCCCAGCTTGAGCAGGCCACGTCGGTGCAGGAAGTGCTGGATCTGTTCGGAAAGGTCAACGCATAGTGAAGGCAGTCCATTTTGGGGCCGGGAACATCGGACGGGGATTCGTCGGTTTGCTGCTGCACGAGGCTGGGTATGAGGTGGTCTTCGCCGATGTCGCGGACGCCTTGATCAGCCAGCTCGCCTCCGCATCCTCCTACGAGGTCCACGAGGTTGGCGAAAATGCGGCGGTCAAGACCGTGTCCGGTTTCCGGGCCCTGAATTCGGGCACCGAGGAGGTTGCCGTCGTCGCGGAAATCGCGACGGCGGACCTCGTCACCACGGCGGTGGGGCCGCACATCCTCAAGTTCGTGGCGCCGGTGATCGCCCGCGGCCTGGCCGGCCGGTCGCCGTCGTTGGCTCCGCTCCAGGTTATGGCCTGTGAGAACGCGATCAACGCGACCGACCTGCTGCACTCGGAAGTGCAGTCCGCGTGGGACGGTGCCGCGGGTGATCTTTCCTCTGTGGCGGTGTTTGCCAACACCGCCGTGGACAGGATTGTCCCCAACCAGGCGCCCGGCCAAGGCTTGGACGTCACCGTGGAGACTTTCTACGAGTGGGTCATCGACCGCACCCCATTCGCGGGTGCTGCACCTGTGATTCCGGGAGCGACCTTCGTGGACGAACTTGGTCCGTACATCGAGCGCAAGCTGTTCACGGTCAACACTGGCCACGCCTCGGCAGCCTACTTCGGCTACGGCGCTGGCTTGGAGAAGATCTCCGAAGCGATGGCCGATGCCTCCGTGGCTGCACGAGTACGGGCCGTGCTGGAGGAAACGAAGCAGCTTCTCGTGGCCAAGCACGGCTTCGTAGAGGCCGAGCAGGAAGCGTACGTTCAGAAGATCCTGTCCCGCTTCACCAACCCGTACCTGCCGGACACCGTGAACCGGGTGGGCCGCGCTCCGCTGCGCAAGCTGGGCCGGCATGAACGGTTCATCGGACCGGCCGCGGAACTAGCCGAGCGCGGAGTCACTCCCGTTGCCTTGCTCGACGCGATGTCCGCTGCCCTGCGTTTCGACGACGGAGCAGACGACGAAGCCGTGGAACTCGCCCGGATGCTCGCGGAAATGGATGCCGCCGAGGCCACGGAACGCATCACGGACCTGCCGCCGTCGCACCCGTTGTTCCCGCAGGTGCAGAAACTCATCGAAGACCGCAAGGCCGAGGCCTAGGCTCCCGGGGGCAGGCTGGCGACGCTCGCTCTGATATGCGGGCTTTTTCCCGAACGCTCGCTCACCTTTGGGGCACTTTCGGGCGATCCTCCTGCAGATCTGGGGGTTAACGAGGAACCGTCCTTCACATCATGTGAAGGACGGTTCCGTCATTCATGCCTCAAAGGTGAACGAGCATCAATTAGCTGCCGAGTTCTTCCGACGCCGTTCTTCCGGCGGCCTGGACGCGCCGCAGGAAGTCGGTAATGACTGCGATTTCAGCGTCGTCGTAGTCTGCGCAGATGGTGTCCATGAGGCTGTTCATTCCCGAGTAGAGGCGGAACATCTCGGCGTTTCTGTCGGGAAGAACCCGGATCACTACGGCGCGCCGGTCGGACGGATCGCGGTCCCGGACAATCCAGCCTCCGCGTTCAAGCCGGTCGAGGATGCCAGTCATGGTGGCCGGGTGCAGGCCCGCGTGTTTGGCCAACATGCTCGGGCTGAGCGGCCCGCGGCTTGAGATCAGGTCAAGACAATCAAGGTCAACGTCCTTCAGCTCGGCTTGGGTGCCGACCTGGTGATTGAGTACGGCTAGTTGCACGCGCACGCCCCGAAGCTCGGCTTTGAGCTCAGCGACAGCACGCCGCCGACGGCGGGGAGTTGCCGCCTCTTGATTTGATATGGAACTCATATGATATCGTTTCTGTATTGTATGGTTTTCCTAGGACAAGAATACCGGAGGCCGCATCACATGAAGATTGCAGTATTCGGGGCGAACGGCCCCACCGGAAGGATTCTCACCGCACAAGCGCTCGACGCCGGACACGTCGTCACCGCTGTCACGCGCAGGCCGCACGAATTCCCGATTTCCGCTCCCGGCCTAAGTGTGGTCGGCGCCGATGTGTACAACTTCGAGGACGTGAGCGCCGTCGTCGAAGGAAGTGATGCCGTCCTCTCAACCCTCGGCGTTCCCTACAGCCGCCAGCCGATCACGGTCTATTCAGTGGGCACCGGCAACATCATCCGGGCAATGGGCAGCCATGGCGTCCGTCGGTTGGTCTGCGTGAGCTCAAGCGCCACCGACACTACGGCCGGCCCGCACGGAGGGTTCCTTTTCGACAAAGTACTGCAGCCCCTCGTTACCAAGCTGCTGGGGAAGACCCTGTACGAGGACATGCGGCGGATGGAAACGGCCGTCGCCGCGAGTGGTTTGGACTGGACAATAATGCGGCCCTCCGGCCTTTTCGAGACCGAGTCCGTCACGGACTACAAGATGGCCGTCGACTATATCGATGGCATCTTTACGTCGCGGACTGACCTTGCAGACTCCATGCTGCAGCAGCTCGCCTCGGATGAGTTCGTGCGCAAAACCGTGGCTGTCGCCACCTTCGCTCAGAAGCCAAGCCTTATTCAACTCCTTTTCCGTGAGGCCAGCAGCAAGAAGGCCTCGCCGGACAGTGTGCCCGAGGGGAGGCTGTCATGAACCGTCGTCCGTTCCAGTCCGTGGCTCGTGTCGCGGCGCTTCTTTTCGTCGGCCTGTTCGCTGGATTCCTCATCGGAGTGCTCATCCTCGAGCTATCACTTCGCCAATTTGACGGCCCCGTCTATGCCCAGTTCCAGCAGATCGCCCTTATCGGGCTACCTATTTTGGCCTCGGTGCTGCTATTGCCCGGGCTGGCTGCCACAGCGGTTTTGGTATTTCTGGAGCGAAGGACGCGGGGTGGCGGATTCTGGTTGGTGGCTGGTGCACTGGCGCTGCTGCTCTTGGCGTTGGTTACAACCCTTGTGGTCAACGTTCCCATCAACCTGTCGGAAGGCGGATGGAATGTCCGGAACCCGCCGGGGGACTGGGCCGGCATTCGTGACCGGTGGCAGTTGGGCCACGCCGTACGAACTTTTGCTGCTCTATTGGCCTTCGTGGCGCTGTGCGCCAGCATCGCGCGGCAACCGATCTGGCATCGGGATTTGCAGGCGGCGCCAGCATAAGTTCCCGCCCCCAGCGGCTCCCTCACCTTGGGTGGGGATAGCCGAAACCCTCCTTCACATGAAGGAGGGTTTCGATGTGGACCCACAAAAGTGATGGAGGGTTCGTCCTGCCCGCCTTAAAGGTGAGCGAGCGTCGGCGGGTGGGCACCGAGGTCAGGCGCGTTGGAAGACCTGCTTGCCGGCGAACCACGTTTGAAGGGTCTGGATCCTGCCAAGGGCGGTATGCTCCACCTCGAAGGGGTTCTGGTCGAGCAGGATGAAATCCGCGGATTTGCCCGGTTCCAAGGAGCCAAGCTGATCCGACAGTCCGAGCATTCGAGCGGGCGCAGTCGTGTAACAGGCCAGCGCTTCTTCGAGGGTGATGGCTTGTTCCGGCCAGAGGGTTCCAGGGAATTGTCCCGTGGGGTCGGCACGGGTGATGAGCCCTTGGATAGCCTCCCATGCATTGGGGGAGACGCTGACGGGCCAGTCCGAGCCGCCGCCGATGGTCGCGCCGCTGTCCAGGAGGTCGCGGTTGGGCTGCATCTTCGTGGCGCGTTCCAGTGGGAGCACCGTTTTGATGGCCTCGTAGATGACGCCCGGGAACCAGAGCGACGGCGAAATGTCCGCGCTGACGTCCAGGGCCGCGAAGCGGGGGAGATCGTCTTCGTGGATGAACTGGCCGTGGGCTATCTGGTACTTCGCCTCGTGGAACCCCTCGTCCCGGATGGTTTGGACGGCGTCGAGCACCATGCGGACCGAAGCGTCGCCCGTGCAGTGGATCTTGGCCGAGATGCCCGACTTTGCGGTCCGCCGAAGCCACCCCAACAGATCTTCCGCGGGCATGGTGGTGTAGCCGGCAAAGTCATGCGCGTGGTGTTCGTCCGGCAAGTAGGGCTCCAGGAAAGCTGCGGTGCGCGATGGTGGCACGCCGTCGAGGAAGATCTTGATGAAGTCGGGACGATGGTGGGCGGTCCGGAATTCCTCACCCCTGGAGACCAGTTCCTCGCCCAACGGGGTTGTGCCGAAGATGAAGTCGTTGACCTGCATGGAACTGACCACCCAGGCCTCCAAAGCCTCGGATTGGTCCAGGTGCCGCAGGGCTTCCATTATTTGCAGCGAGGTTGCTGCGTCCTGGAAGGCTGTGACGCCGTAGGAATGGAGAATCTCGATGCCCCGGGCGCACGCACGGGCCATCTGTTCCAGGCTGTAGCCCTGCGATGCTGCTACGACCCGTTCAACCAACACGCCGCCGGCCTCGATTAGGACACCCGTGGGGGTCCCGGTCACAGGGTCGCGTAGGATTTCGCCACCTTCAGGGTCGCTGGTGGTCGCATCGATCCCGGCCAATGCCATGGCGGCGGAATTGACCCAGCGGTTGTGTTTGCTGTCGTCCTTGAGCAAGACAGGCCGACCTCCGCTGGCTTGGTCGAGCCGGGCGAGCGTGTCCAAGCGGGAGAGTTCCGCGAACAGGCCGCTGCCCCAGCTGCCTCCGATGACCCAGGCGCCGGGCTCGACGGTTGCGCTCCAGCGGGCAACGGTCTCCAGAATGGTGTCCACGTCGTCGGTCGGAAGGAAATTGCACTCGAACAGATCGGCCGCCCCTGCCAGGGAATGGTGGTTGTGGACGTCGATCAGGCCCGGCATGAGGAAGGCGCCGTCCAAGTCCACAGATTCCGTACCGGCACCCGCAAGTGCCTCGGCGTCGGCGTCGAAGGCCACCACCCGGCCGTCGGAAACGGCCATGGAGCGGGCCCAGGGACGCTTCGGGTCCTGCGTCCGGATGACCGCGTTGACGAAGATCTGCAGTGTCATGGTGTTGTCCTTTTGCTCGGTGAGGCCTGCACATCCGGCAGGCAGTCGCTGTGATGAGGGCCGACGTCGGGCCCCGGCGGGGGCGAAACTAGACTTCCGCCAAACCGAGGTAAGCGCGGTGCAGCAGCGCGGGGTCCGTCATCAGCGGTTCGGCCGGGCCGCCATAGGTCACTCGTCCGCCAGTCACCACGATGGCTTCATCCGCAATTTTGAGGGCCAGTTGCGCGAATTGTTCCACCATCAGGATGCCGACGCCCGAATCCGCGATGTGCCGGATGACGGGCAAAAGCCGCAGGAAAACCACTGGAGCGAGTCCCAAGGACATTTCGTCGATCAGAAGGTACTTGGGCCGGGCAGCGAAGGCCCGGGCGAGAACCACCATCTGCTGCTCACCGCCGGAGAGCAAGCCGCTCGCGGAACTCCTTCGCTTTTGCAGCTCCGGGAAGAGCTCAAGGGCTTCATCAACCCCAGCAGGAGACTTGGCCGTCAGTTCCAGGTTCTCCTGGACGGTCAGGGACGGGAAGACGGTGCGGCCTTGCTCCACGTGGACAAGTCCCAAACGCGAACGCCTGATCCTGGACAATTTGCCCAACGGAACACCATCAAGGGACATGTCCCCCTTGCTGGTGGAAACAATGCCCGAAATCGACTCCAGGAGGCTGGTCTTCCCGGCACCGTTCGGGCCAACCAGGGTCAACAAGGACCCCGGTTTCACGACCAACGAGACGCCGGACACCACGGGACCGGAGCCCCTGCTGACGCTCACGTCGTTGAGGATCAGCTCGCTCATGAGACCTCCAATTCGCCCATGTAGGCAGTCATGACCTGCGGATTTGCGAGCACGTCGTCGCGTTGGCCGGATGCGATGACCTCGCCGAAGTTCAGGACCACCAAGTCATTGCACACCGAGCGGACCATATCCAGATCGTGTTCAATCAGCAGCAGCGTGGTGCCAAAGCGATCGGGCAACTGGACCAACTGCTCGGCGAAGGAAACGTGTTCTTCGTGGGACAGCCCTGCGGCTGGCTCGTCAAGCAGCAGGAGGCGGGGCGACGCCGCCATATTGGCCGCGACCTCGATCAGCCGGCGGGTCCCGACGTCGACCCTCGCCAATTGCGTCGACGGCGGCGGACAGTTGAAGAACGCCAGGAGTTCCTTCACCCGCTCGTCCGATGCCTGTCCGCGTGCGATAAAGCGGACATAGGCGCCGACGCTGAGCGTGGGTGGCACGCGGTCCTGTTGGAAGGTCCTGCGGATTCCCAACCGGGCGCGCTCCATGGGGGAAAGCCCGTTGAGGGGCTGGCCGGCCAACTGGATGGTTCCCTGGTGCTGTGGCAAGAACCCGGCGAGCGCGTCCACCATGGTTGATTTCCCGGCACCGTTGGGGCCCATCAGCCCCGTGACAGAGCCCTCAGCGAGGTCCAGGTCCACCTCGCTGAGCGCGGTCACGTGGCCGAACGTGACCGACAATCCGCGCACCGAAAGCAGCGCGCCGGCCCCCGACCCAGACGCCGCCGACGTCGGACGCCTCACCGCCGTCGGGCTGGTCACCGCCGGGACAGCCGCCGTCGGGCTGGTCGCCGCCGGGAGTGACGCCGGGAGTGGCGCCGCAGTCAGGACCTTAGCTTCGGCGTCGGGCACGGCAGATGCTGGAGCAGACTTGCGACGCCCCTGGGTCCTGCGCCACCACATGGCGCGAAGGTCGGCGCCGAGGTTGGAGCCGGTTGTCAGGGACTGAATGCCGAGGGCGCCGAAGATGACAAATCCCCAGTCCTGCGAAATCCCAAAGCGTTTGAGCAATTCCGGAACGAGCACCCAGAGGATCCCGCCGAGCACGGCCATGTCGATCAAGTAGGAGCCGGAGACGATGGCCAGGACGTAGAGGGCCAGGGACTGGATGGTGGTGAAACTGCTGGGGTAGACGAGCCCTACTTGGCCCGAGAGCAGCCCGCCGCCGATTCCCGCCAGGAACGCGCTCGCCCCGAATGCGGTCAGCTTGGTTACGGTCACGCTGGTCCCGGCCGAAGCAGTTCCGCGCTCCGAGAAAGCGACGAATTTCCAACCACTTCCCCAGCGGCTCGCCTGGAGATAGTGGACCAGGAGGCTGCACAGCACCAGGACAATCACGGCGAAGAGGAAGTACCTGCGGTCGCCGGGAAAGAGATCCGGACGAGTCACTTGGATCCCCGTTTGGGTTCCGGGGAATTGGATCTTGCCCAAGGTCAGGTCTGCGGCGGCCGCAAAGCCGAGGGTGACTACCGCGAGGTTCACGCCCCGGAGGCGGAGTGCCGGAAGGCCGACGACGACGCCCGCGGCTGCCGCGGCCAGCCCGCCTAGCGGGAGCCACACCATCAGGCCACCTGGGGCATCCACGGAGTTAAGCCATGACACAACCCAGGCTCCCACTGCGGCAAAGCTGAGCTGGCACAGGGCCATCATTCCGGCACTCCCGGTCACAATGCCGAGGCCCAGCAAGGAGATCATGGCGACGATCGCGGTGGTGCCGAGGAAGACGAAGTAGGCGGGCAAAACCGCGCTGAGGAGCCAGCCGACCAGCACGCAGGCAACGGCGATCGCAACGGGTTTCACGGGCCCCCGGGCAAGAAAGGAGTTAGCGCGCAACATCCCAGACTTCCTTTCTCTGTGTCCACAGCAGGAAAACGACAATGATCAGGAACGGGACCCAGTAGCGGAGAACCGACATTTGCTCGAACTGGGCCAAAGCACCCTGCAGCATGCCTAGGGCCAGTCCGCCCAGAACAGCCAGGTCAAGCCTGCGGAAGCCGCCGAGCAATGCCGCGGCCGAGGCCGGAACAATGATGAAGGACAGGGAAATGGGGTCGTTCGTCTGGGTCGGCGCCACGATGGACACCGCGGCCGCGCTGATGAGGCCGGTGCCTACCCATACGGCGATGCTCAGTCCCTTGGCCGGCACTCCCAGAAGTTCCGCCGTCGTCGGGCGTTCTGACAGTGCGCGCAGTTTGGTGCCGATCTTGCTTTTCGTGAGCAGCACATGGCATCCGACGGCAACTACCAAGGCCAACGCCACCATGACCACCGTCACCTGGGTCACCACAACGTTGCCTACGCTGAATGCGGGCCCCGGAAGCAGTGATTTGAAGGTCTTGGGCTTGCTGCCGAAGAGGATGAACGACAAGGACACCAGAAGCAGCAGGGAGGCGACTGAAATTGCTGAGCGGGCTCCGATGCCGGCTTCTGGAAGCCACTGCGCGATGATCCAGCCGATCAGGCCGGAGACGACGGCCCCGACGCAGACTCCCGCTGCGGTTGCCGCCCACTGGGGGAGGTGTTGCTCGGCGAAGATCACCGCCAAGTAGGCGGCGAACATGCCGATCGCCACTTGGGAGAAATTCACGACCCGCACAAGTCTCGCCATGAGGGTTAAACACACGGCGATCACCGCGTAGAGTCCTCCGGCGGCCAGGCCGGCCAATGCGCCTTGGAGCATGGTGTCCCTTCTTTCTCGACCACGGGGCAGGGTGCTGGTTCCGGCCTTGTCGGACCGTTACTGGCGCCCTGCCTGAGACCACTAGTTCTGGCGCATCCAGGTGTCGGAGGCCTTGACCCAGGCCCCGTCCTTGAGCTGGACTGGCCACGCGGCCGTGTTGGAGCCGTGCTTGTCGCCGGGGCCGAAGACGTACGGGGTGCCGACCATGGGGTTTTCAATCGGCTTCATGGCGAGTAGCGCATCCGTGACGGACTGGCGTGTGATGTCACCCTTGATGCCCTTGAGGACCTCGATGAAGTAGGTTGCGGCCAGGTAGCCACCTTGGGCGAAGGAGGTCAGCGGAATGTTGTTCTTTTCCATCAGGGCCCGCCAGTCCTTGTTGGCGGCTTCGTTCGGGTCGGTGAACGGTGCGAACTCCGCCGGAACGTACACGCCCTTGCCTGCGCTGCCCGCGGCCTTGGCGAACTCGCTGGTGTAGGTGGACGTCAGGAACAGCCACGTCACATCGGTGAGACCCTGGGCTTCCGCGGCTTTCAGCAGGCCGATCGCGTCCGGCTCAATGGCGTTGATGAAGACCGCTTTGCAACCGGAGTTCTTTGCCTTGATCACCTGGGGCGTGAAATCAGGACTGCCCAAGGGAACACTGTCGTCCAGGAATTTCAGGCTCTTGCCGGTCTTCTTGGACCAATTGTCGATGGCCGCCTTGTAGGCAGGGCCCGTGCTGCCTGCAATTTCCAGGAACCCGCAGATGTCCGTAAGGCCCAGCTTCTCAGAGCCGTACGTCAGGGTCATTTCGGTATCGAGGAACGGGCCGACGTTGACGGGCGAGACCGCCGGGCTGGAGAAACATGCAGGGTCCACGCCGGTTCCCTGCAGGGAGAGGATCTTGTTCTGCTGGTAGTACTTGGCGTTGACATCGCAGTCCAGCAGGCTGGCCGAGCCGACCATGGCAACGGCTTTCTTGGACTCAACGATGTCCCGGGCAGATTGGGAGGCGGTGGCGGGATCGCCCTTGTCGTCTGTGATGACGTAATTGATCTTCTTGCCGTTGATGCCGCCCGAAGCGTTGACGGCATCGAAGACGGCCTTGGACGCAGCCGATGCCTCGGGGAACGTGGCTCCGCCGCTCAGCGCATTGACCGAGCCTACGACGATGGCGTCTCCGCTCGCTCCGGCCGCGGCCGCTTTGGTGCTGTTGGTGTCCTCGCCGCAGGCTGTCATCAGCAGAGCGCTGGCCACGGCGATGGCACCGATTTTCGTCAGCTTGGAAATCATGAAGGCTCTCAATTCTCTCGGAGCGGCAATGCAAGTGGACATCGGCACTGTGGGATAGATCACTTCGGCGCGACGGTATGGTCCAGCGTAAATTGGCCCCGCGCTGGGGACTTGTCTGCGAGCGAACGCCACTTGTCCAAATCGGCACAGCTAACGCTCCTGCAGATCTTCCGGCCGAACTGCCGACCCTCGCTCACCTTTGGCGGGTTTTTCCCAAACGCTCGCTCACCTTTGGCGGATACGCGAAACCCTCCTTCACATGATGTGAAGGAGGGTTTCCGGATTTGGCCCTTTATGTGAGCGAGCGTCGGTGGAACGGCCCCTAAAGGTGAGCGAGCGTGGGGTGGGGCCGCCGCTATAGGTGAGCGGGGGTCCTAGCGCGAGGCGGCCTCGACGGCGGTCGTTTCGGTTTCGGCCATGGCCTTCCACTCGGCCACGCGGGCCTGGTGCAGCGGCGACTTCCGGACCAAGGCGTAGGCCACGGCAAGGATGGCGAACCAGATCGGCGTCACAAGCAGGGCCGTGAGGGTGTCCGGCTGTGTTGTCAGTGCCCAGACCAGGAAAGCGAAGAACGCGAAGACCACCCACACCATCAAGATGCCCCCGGGCATCTTGAACGTGGATGCCTCGTGCAGGTGGGGCCGACGCTTCCGGAAAACGAGGTAGCTGGCCAGGATGATGGACCAGACGAACATGAAGCAGACGGCGGACACGGTGGTGACCATATCAAAGGCTGCTCCGATGTCCTTCCCCGCGTAGAGCAGCGCGACGCCGGCCAGCAGCAGCACGCAGGACAGGAACAGGGCGTTCTGGGGAACCTTGCGGCTGGACAGGCGTCCGAATACCTTTGGGGCATCGCCGTCGTTCGCCAGGCCGAAAACCATGCGCGACGTCGAGTAGATGCCGGAGTTGGCCGAGGACATGGCAGAGGTCAGGACCACCAGGTTCACCACGGTGGCCGCGATGCCCAGGCCGGCCAAGGAGAACATGGCGATGAAGGGGCTGTGGCCGGCCTTGAACTCAGTCCAAGGGATGACGGACATCAGGATGATCAGCGCGCCGACGTAGAACAGCATGACCCGGACCGGGATGGCGTTGATGGCGCGTGGCAGGTTGTGCTCCGGGTTCTTGGTCTCGGCCGCGGCGGTGCCCACCAGTTCGATGCCCACGAACGCGAAGACCGCGATCTGGAAGCCCGCGACGAAGCCCATGAACTCCTTCGGGAAGAAACCGCCGTGGCTCCAGAGGTTGGTGAAGCTCGCGGCTCCCGCGTCGGAGGTGAAACCGGTGGAGATCATCACGATACCCACGATGATCAAAGCGGCGATCGCGATGATCTTGATGAGGGCGAACCAGAATTCGGTCTCGCCGAAGGCCTTCACCGTGGGGAGGTTCAGGAGGAGCAGGATGGCGATGGTCGCCAATCCCGGGATCCAAAGGGGGACGCCCGGCCAGAGCTCATTGGCGTAGCCCGCGATGGCGATGACGTCGGCCACTCCGGTTACTACCCAGCAGAACCAGTAGGTCCAGCCGGTAAAAAAGCCTGCCCACGGGCCGAGGAGGTCACCCGCGAAGTCGCTGAAGGACTTGTAGTTCAGGTTGGACAGCAGGAGCTGGCCCATGGCGCGCATGACGAAGAACAGCATGAAGCCGATGATCATGTACACGAAGATCACGGAGGGGCCGGCCACGGAAATGGTCTTTCCGGAGCCCATGAACAGGCCGGTGCCGATGGCGCCGCCGATGGCGAGCAATTGGATGTGGCGGTTGCTCAAGGAGCGCGCCAGGTGCGGCTCGCTGTCTTTGCTGGAGGCAGTGCGTTGCCCCGTTGTTGTCTGGTCAGACATATCTGCATCCTTCGGGTGATTCGCCGCAATGGTGACGTGGCTAACAAATCTGCTAGTCCAAAGTAACTCGAACCATCCAAGAAATTGTGATTGAACGTTTCACTCGAAATTCATGCAACAAGCCTCGGGCTGTGTCAGGCTAGTGTTATGAGTCACGCAAATCCAGGAGTGAAGCCGTTGTTGAGCATGGTTCTGGACGAAGGGGTCTTTACGCTCCGCCGGGCCCACTGGGAGGACCTCCCGGCAATTCTGAGACTGCTCGCAGCGGATCAATTGGGCAGCTCCCGCGAAAACGCCGAGGACGTCGGCCCGTATTTGCAGGCGTTCCAACAGATCAACGAGGATCCCGCCCAGTTGTTGGTGGTGGGCCACTTGAATGGGGCCTGCGTGGCGACCTTCCAGCTGAGCTTCATCCCGGGCTTGGCGCGGAAGGGCTCGCTCCGCTGCCAGATCGAGGCTGTGCGGGTCGCAGCCGAGTTGCGGGACCATGGCGTGGGTGCCGCAATGATGCAATGGGCCATCGAGGAGGCCAAGAGCCGTGGTTGCACCATGGTCCAGCTCACCAGCGACAAGTCGCGCAAGGACGCCCATCGCTTCTATGAACGGCTGGGCTTCGTCGCCAGTCACGAGGGAATGAAGCTGGCGCTGTAGCCGGGAATTCCGACGGGGGCCCTGGCAATGGGATGCGCCTCCCTTGATATTTAGGTTACCTAACTGTTAGGATACCTAAATATGAACACCAATCCAGCTGACGACGCGCTGCTCGCCCTCGCCCAATCATTCCGGGAAGCCTTGCGGCAGAGCGTCTATGTGATGCGTCGCCTCGATTCCGAGGAGCAACTCAGCTCGGCCCAGCTTGGCGTCCTCAAGATGGCGCTCGACGGCGGTGCCCGCGTCGGGGGAATCGCGCGGAACCTTGGGGTCAAGGTCCCCAGCGCCACGGAGCAGATCATCAAGCTTGAGCGCGCGGGCCTGGTCAAACGCGAAGCAGATCCGGACGACTCCCGCGCCGTCCGCGTCGCCGCGACTCCAGCGGGGCGTGCCGCCGTCGAGAACGCGGACCGCCGGCGCAATGAATTCATCGCAGGGATCCTCGGGACCCTGAGCCAAGCCGAGCGCGACGCCGTCGAGGCCGCCCTTCCGGTGTTCGACAAGATCAACAACTCAGTCCAGAACTAAAACCAGCCGAAACTAGGAGAGCAGTCCATGAAAGGCCAGCTTGCAGATCAACTGCAGCCAGCGGAAGAAACCCTCGAGGCCGAGAAGGCCTCGTTCCTCAAACAGCCCAAAGCTGTGTGGGCCACGGCGATTGCCGCCGTCTTCGCCTTCATGGGTATCGGCCTGGTGGACCCGATCCTGCCGGCCATCGCCAAAAACCTCCAGGCCAGCCCCAGTCAAGTGTCGTTGCTCTTCACTAGCTACTTCCTGGTGACCGCAGTCGCGATGCTCGTAACGGGATTCGTCTCTTCGCGGATCGGTGGCAAGAAGACCCTCATGATCGGCCTGGCCCTGATTGTCGTGTTCGCCTCGCTGTCAGGCATGTCCGGCAGCGTAGGTGAGCTGGTCGGGTTCCGAGCTGGTTGGGGACTCGGTAACGCCCTCTTCGTGGCCACCGCGCTTGCCGTGATTGTCGGCGTCGCCAGCGGCGGAACCGGAACGGCGATCATTCTCTACGAAGCCGCCCTTGGCCTGGGCATTTCCCTCGGCCCGTTGCTCGGCGCGCTTCTCGGCGGCTGGCAGTGGCGCGCACCGTTCTTCGGTACGGCGGTCCTCATGGCCGTTTCCTTCATCGCCTTGCTGGCCCTGTTGCCCAAGACCCCGACGCCGGCCACAAAGGCCCGTTTGCGTGACCCGCTCCTTGCCCTGGGCCACAAGGGCCTGCGCACCACCGCGGCCAGCGCCCTGTTCTACAACTACGGCTTCTTCACGATCCTGGCCTTCACGCCCTTCATCCTCGGAATGGACGCCTACGGTATCGGTGCCGTGTTCTTCGGTTGGGGTGTGGCCGTGGCCGTGTTCTCGGTCTTCGTGGCACCCGTGCTGCAGCGGCGCTTCGGCACCACCAACGTCCTGGTCGGCACCCTCGGAGCTCTCCTTCTGGACCTCGCCGGCCTGGGACTGGCCGCGGGGCACTCGGTGACCGCCGTCGTCGTGCTGGTCATTGTGGCCGGAGCCCTGCTGGGCATCAACAACACGCTCTACACCGAACTGGCCATGGAAGTCTCCGATTCTCCGCGCCCAGTGGCCTCGGCCGGTTACAACTTTGTGCGCTGGATGGGCGGGGCGCTGGCCCCGTTTGTCGCGGCACAGCTGGGCGAGCACTTCGGCCCGCAGGTCCCGTTCTTCGCCGCTGCCGTTGCCCTCGCGTTCGCGATCCTGGTAGCCGTGGGCGGCCGCCGGTTCCTGAAGTCGCACGAACCGCACCTCGTGTAGGAGGGCCCAACTAACTAGCAGTTGTTGTCGTTATGAAGCTTCAAAACGACAACAAATGCGAGTTACTTGGGCGCAATCGCCAGCTCTGCGGGATTGGAGCCCTTCGGGACGAACAAGGTGTCCGCCTGTTCAAGGGACATGCCGTTCGTCTCAGGCACCTTGAACATGACGAAGAAGAACGACGCCGCGGCGAAGAGCGCGTACATGCCGTAAGTCAGCGGCAGCGAACCGGCCGCCATGATGGGGAAGCTCAAGGTGATGGCGAAGTTGGCGATCCACTGGGCCGCGGCGGCCAGGCCGAGCGCGCGGGCGCGGATGCGCGAGGGGAAGATCTCTCCCAGGAGCACCCACACCAACGGTCCCCACGAAGCGCCGAAGCTCACCACGAACACGTTGGCAGCCACCAGGGCCACCGGACCCCAGGCGCCGGTCAACGACACCGAAGAACCCGTCCCAGTGGCGGAAGAAAAGGCCAGCGCCATGGCACCCAGGGACACGGCCATGCCGATGGAGCCCGCCAGCAGGATGGGCCGGCGGCCGATGCGGTCTACCAGTGCGATGGCCACGAGGGTGACCAGGATGTTGGTGATGGAGGTTGCCACGGAGATGGCCAGGGAGTCTTGCTCGTGGAAGCCGACTGCCTTCCAGAGGGTGGTGGAGTAGTAGAAGATCACGTTGATGCCCACGAATTGCTGCAGCACCGACAGGATGATGCCGATCCACACCACGGGTTGAAGGCCAAACGCTTTGCCACGTAGCGAGCCCTTTGTGGTGGAGAGCTTGTCCTGCTGGATGGAGTCGCGGATTTCGCGAATGTGGCGTTCGGTATCGTCACCGGGCATCAGGGTGTCGAAGATTGTGCGTGCGGTGTCTTCCTTGCCGTTGAGGACCAGGAAATGTGGGGATTCCGGCAGTCGGAAGGCAATCAGGCCGTAGACCGCTGCCGGTACGGCGCACGCGATGAACATCCAGCGCCAGGCCTCAATTCCCAGCCACAGCGCGTGATGGGCGCTCCCTGCGGACGTTGCCAAGACGGCATCGGACAGCAGGGCCGCGAAAATACCGGTGGTGATCGCCAACTGCTGCAGCGACGCGAGCCGACCACGGACCTGGCGCGGCGAGATTTCCGAGATATAGGCGGGAGCGATCACCGACGCGAGGCCGATGCCCAGGCCGCCAACCAGGCGCCAGAAAACCAAGTCCCAGATGCTGAAAGCCAAACCCGTCCCGATGGAGCTGACCAGGAAAAGGGCCGCACCAAGTTTCATGGCCGGGATGCGGCCGTAGCGGTCGGCAACCTTGCCCGCAAGATAGGCCCCGGCTGCACAGCCGAGCAAAGCGACCGCCACAGCGAAGCCCGTGACGGCTTCGCTCAACATGAATTCGTCCTTCATGGCATCCACGGCGCCGTTGACCACGGAAGAGTCGAAGCCGAAGAGGAAACCGCCCACGGCCCCGGCGACGGCCAAGCCAATGACCTTGCGTGGGACGCCCGAATGGGTGTCGGAGCTGGAAATGGGCATGGCTCTCCCTTGAGGAAAATTGGTGGATTGTGCGGCGCGGTCGTCGTCGGCAGCTGGTTCCGACGGGGACGCCGGTGCACTCGCGCTACACAGTGTGGCACGCTGCCAGCGTGACTTCCAGTCAGTGACGCGCGCCGCCGTCGGGCAGGCCCCTCGACGCCGGGGGCGCCGCCGTACGTGTCACGCCACGCAAACTTTCGCGCCGCCGTCGGGCACTCCCACGCGCGAACGCTGGAAACGGAAACGGAAACGGCAGGCAGTCCACAAGACTGCCTGCCGTGACGCGGTCCGCTGACTAGCGGAGGCTAGTGAGCCGAGACCGACTCTTTCGCTGCCGCTGTCGGGTCCGTCAGCTTTTTGTTCGGCAAGGCGAAGCTGATCAGGAATGCAATTCCCGTCAGCGCCGCCGCGGTGAGCATGACGGCGTCGATCGACTGGGCGAAGCCCTCGGTGATGGGCCGGGTGAGCACCGGGTTGGCGTGGTGCAGCCAGCTGGTGTCGTTCAGGGAATCGTTGCTGGCACCGTTCTTGAAGAAGTCGTACAGCTTGGCGTTGGCGGGGTCGGCGGCAACCGCGGGATCCTTGAGCACCTTCAGGTAGTCCGCGTTCCCAATGGCGTCCTTCATGCCCGAGGCGATCTTGTCGGCCGCCAAGCTGAAGAGCATCGAGATGAACACCGCGGTACCCACGGCGCCGCCCATGGAACGGAAGAACGCGGCGGTTGACGTGCCCACGCCCATGTCCTTCGGCGGCACGGAAACCTGCATGGCGAGGGTGAGCGGCTGCATGCAGAAGCCCAGGCCCATGCCGAAGAACACGGCGATCAGGCCGGGAACCCACAGCCCGGTATCAACGCCAAGTGAAAGGCCCATGACAATCGCGGCGGCGGTGAGGATGGCCGTGCCGAGGATGGGGAATATCCGGAAAACGCCCGACGCCGAGATGGTCCGTCCCGCCGTAATGGAACCGAAGAGGATGCCCACTGTGAAGGTGATCATCATGAGGCCGGCCTCGGTGGGAGTGAGCCCCTTGACCAACTGCAAGTACATCGGGAGCATCGCGATGGCACCGAACATGCCGATACCGATGATGAAGTTCAGTAGGGAGGACAAGCCGAAGGTGATGTTCTTGAAGAGTCGCAGGGGAATCAGCGCGTAATCGCCGGCGCGCCTCTCAACCAGCAGGAACGCGACGATGCCCACGATGCCCAGGCCGTAGCAGATCCATGAGTTGACGGAGGTCCAGCCCCAGCTGCGGCCCTGTTCGGCCACGAGGAGCAGCGGAACGATTGCCAACGTGATGGCGGCCGCTCCCCAGTAGTCGATCTTCTGCTTGACGTGCTTTGCGGGCAGGTGCAGATAAAGGAACACCACGGCCAAAGCGGCCAGGCCTATGGGCAGGTTGATGAAGAAGACCCAGCGCCAACCGTCGAAGCCGAGGATGTTGGACGTACCGGCGAACGCACCGCCGATGACGGGGCCGAGCACCGAGGAAACGCCAAAGACGGACATGAAGTAGCCCTGGTACTTTGCGCGGTCCTTGAGGGCAACGATGTCGCCGATGATGGTCAGGGCGAGGGCCAGCAGACCACCGGCGCCCATGCCCTGGATGCCGCGGGCAATGGCGAGCTCGGTCATGGAGTGCACCGAACCGGCGTACAAGGAGCCGGCCAGGAAGATCAGGATCGCGGCCAGGTAGAGCGGGCGGCGCCCGAAGATGTCGCTGAGCTTGCCGTACAGCGGAGTGCTTACCGTGGACGTGATGAGGTACGCCGTGGTGGCCCATGCCTGCAAGGACAGGCCATCGAGGTCATTGGCGATCGTGTAAATGGACGTGGACACGATGGTCTGATCCAGGGAGGACAGGAACATGCCGAGCATGAGGCCCACCATGACGGTGAGCGTCTGACGGTGTGTCAGGACCTCACCGGCGGCCCGGACGGGCGTGGCTTTGGACATTGCTTCTCCAAGGGTGGAAGAAAAGGGGACTAAGCAGGATAGTTGCTTTCAGTAACTATCCTAATCGCTCCTGTATTCCCTGTCTTACCCGAACGGTGAGAAAATTGTCACCGCTCCACGAATTGTCACCGCTCCACAAGAACCCCGTCGGGATCGCAGTAGATCACGTTGCCGGGTTCGATGTGCACGCCGTCAATCACCAAGGGGATGTCCACTTCTCCGCGGCCCACTTTGGAGCTCTTCTTGGGATTGCTTCCCAGGGCCTTGACGCCTAAAGGCAGCTTCGCGATCGCCACGCGATCGCGGATGGCGCCGTTGATGACGACGCCGGCCCAACCGTTCGCTACTGCGCTCTCCGCGATCATGTCCCCCATGAGGGCTGTGCGCAGCGAGCCGTAGCCATCCACCACCAGCACGGCCCCTTCGCCGGGAGTTGCCAGAATGGTCTTTACCAGGGCATTGTCCTCGAAGCACTTGATGGTGCGCACGGGGCCACTGAAGTGCGAGGCGCCGCCGAGGTCCTGGAACTGCAGTGATATTGACTCAACATCTTCGCCGCGCTCGTCGTAAAGATCGGCGGTGTTGATGGGGTTCGCTGGCATGTTCATCGTTGATCCTCCTCGGTCCGTTGGAGTTACCCTAACGCGTGCGGACTCGCCCTAGCGCGTCCGGGACGGTGCCTTTATCCACATAGGCGCCTTCATGACGGCCGATCAGACTCCTCCGGCGCTAGGCTGAATCCACACGTCAAGCTGCTAGGGGAGCACCATTATGAGCCTGCCCGATCTGCCCGGTTCACTGCCTGAAAGACCGGCGACGGATCCTGGCCGCGATCCTGCGCGAACACAAGGCCCGACGACGGCGCTCGCCGAGCCCGTTGAACGCGTCCGTTCCCTGTGGGTCACCGGAGTGGTGCTCGTCAATGTGGGCATCAACGCCGCCTTCTTCGGCCCTCTCCAGGTTTTGCTAGGGCAGCAGGCCATCCACTTCGATGAGGGCCAGAAGGAAGCCATCCTTGCGCTCGTTACGGGATGTGGTGCTGCGGTGTCGATGGTCGCGAATCCCCTCTTCGGTGCGTTCAGCGACCGCACCACGTCCCGCTTCGGACGGCGCGTCCCTTGGGTGCTCTTCGGTGCCATCCTGGGTACCGCCGCATTGCTTGCCCTAGCGGGAGCTCCCAATGTGGCGGTCATGACTATTCTGTGGTGCCTAGTCCAGGCCGGCTGTAATGGAGCCTATGCGGCCATCACAGCGGCTATTCCGGATCAAGTGCCGGTGCCCCAACGCGGCGCGGTCGGTGGCCTTGCGGCCATGGGCCAGACCGTGGGCATTCTCGCGGGTGCTGTGATCGCTTCCGTAGTTTCGGGGAACTTTGCCCTCGGCTACATCGTGTGTGCTGCCGCGCTGCTGGCCGGCGTCGTGCTCTATCTTTTCAAGAGTGGCGACGTGCCTCTCGTTCCGGAGGCCAGGCCACCGTTCAAACTCTGGACATTCGTCAAGGGATTTTGGATCTCGCCCGTCAAATACCCGGACTTCGCGTGGGCCTGGTTGACGCGCCTGCTGGTCAATATCGGCAACCACATGGTCACGTTGTACTTGCTGTTCTTCCTCAAGGATGCCGTGCATCTCGAGGAGACCCAGGGCCTCAAGCCTGAGTTCGGGGTCCTCATCCTGACAGGCCTCTATGCCGTCATGGTGATCATCACCAGTGTGGTGGGCGGTGCCATCAGCGACCGCATGGGCAAACGCAAACCTCTGGTGATTGTTTCCTCCATCGTCATTTCGATCGCAAGCCTGATCCTCGCGTTCGAACCCACGTGGACAGGGGCCGTTGCGGGTGCCGTGGTGCTCGGCGTGGGCTTCGGTGCGTACCTCGCGGTCGACTTCGCGCTCATTACCCAGGTGCTCCCGACTGCGCTGGACCGGGGCCGGGACCTCGGGGTTATCAACGTGGCCAATTCTTTGCCGCAGGTGATTGCGCCGGCGATTGCCTCCGTTTTCGTTGTGTTCTGGGGTGGGTACGTCTCGCTGTATGTGGCCGCAGCTGTCATTGGCTTGCTGGGAGCGGTATTCGTGGTGAAGATCAAGGGCGTCCTGTAGGCCTGGGAATCCGTTCTCAGGGAACTGACAACTTGCTGCCGTATCATTGTCAGGACGCGCTCGGTCTATGGGGGGCCGCGCAATCTCCCCGAACGAAGCCCAAACCAACAGAACGCCGGAAATGTCCGAACCGAACTCCTTGGAACCGTATTCGCTGGATCTGGCCGCGGGGTTGCCCCAAATGGCGGCTGCTCCCACCACGCCGAGACAGCAACTGCGCTACGCCCGGATACTGAAGACTGCCGCAGGATTCGCCCAGCGGCAGTTCGATACCGTGAGCCTTTCGGACGTATCCACCAGGGCCCACGTTCCGCTGGGGACGCTCTACCGCTACTTTCCGTCCACGGTCCATCTGATGCTCGCGGTTTACCGACAGCAGCTCCGGGAACTCAACGACGCCAAGCCGGCGTCTTCGCGGTGCAGCCAGCAGGAGCTCACCGGGCTCGGGATGGAGATTTTCCATATGCGGGTCATGCAGCCCGCCGTCGAACACTGCCTTTCCCGCACGTGGGATACCCGCGATGGTGACATCCCCGTGCTCTTGCGCGACATCGAAATGCTCTCCGCCGAGATGGTCGCGGCGGCGATCGGCGACGCCGGGAGGGCGCGGATTCTGTTGCACGTGATCAGTGGTCTGGTCCAGTCGGTCAACTGCCGTAGGATCTCACTTTTCGATGCAGAGAAGGACCTGAAGAACGCCTGCAAGTTGATTGCGGAGGCGTAGCTTTTCGTCGGAATCGACGTAATTGGTCTAGACCACTACGACCAAAAGTATGTGTTTATGGCTGGATGTCTCTAGTCTTCCTATCAAGCACCTGTCTACGAAGCCAGGAGCTAAGCGGCTAGCAGCCCATATCCGCAGGAGTTTCACAGCAGGACCACCACCCTTGGTCCGGCACCGAAGCCTCTACACCTGCCCGAATTGTGCCGTGGGTTCACGGCTAGCCTGAGGAGACAACGACGTGTCCGTCGAGACCATCAACCCTGAACAGAACCTGACTGCCCTGGCGCTGAGCGAAGAGGAAATCTTCACCGCCCACGTGGGCGGCAAGCTCTCCGTTTCCAGCACCGTGCCGCTCTTGAACAAGCGTGATCTTTCCATTGCCTACACTCCTGGCGTCGCTGAGGTGAGCAGGGCGATCCACGCCAATCCGGAGCTTGCCCGGACCCACACCTGGGCCGAGCGCCTCGTGGTGGTCGTCAGCGATGGCACCGCGGTCCTGGGTCTTGGCAACATCGGCCCCAGCGCCTCGCTCCCTGTCATGGAAGGAAAGTCCGCGCTCTTCAAGGCCTTCGGCGATCTCGACTCCATCCCCTTGGTCCTCAACACCACCAACGTGGACGAAATCATCGAGACCCTGGTCCGTCTGCGCCCAAGCTTCGGTGCCGTGAACCTCGAAGACATCTCCGCACCCCGCTGCTTCGAACTCGAAGAGCGTCTCATCGAAGCCCTCGACTGCCCCGTCATGCACGATGACCAGCACGGCACCGCCGTCGTTGTTCTCGCGGCCCTGACGAACGCCGCCAAGGTGACCGGCCGTGAACTTGAAGGACTGAAGGTTGTGGTTTCCGGTGCGGGTGCCGCAGGGATCGCCGTGTCCGAGATCCTGCTGACCGCGGGCGTCAAGGATGTCGTCCTGATGGATTCCAAGGGCATCATCAACGCCGAGCGGGCCGATCTGGTGGCGGATTCGGGCAGTGTCAAGGCCCGCTTCGCCCAGCGGACCAACCCCCGCGGCCTTTCCGGCGGACCCGCCGAAGCCCTCGCAGGCGCCGACGTGTTCGTCGGCGTTTCCTCGTCCAAGCTGGCCGAGGAACACCTGAAGCTCATGAACCCGGATTCGATCGTGTTCGCTCTGTCCAACCCGGATCCGGAAGTCCTGCCCGAGGTTGCCGTCAAGTACGCGGCTGTCGTGGCTACGGGCCGTAGCGACTTCCCGAACCAGATCAACAACGTCCTGGCGTTCCCCGGGATCTTCCGCGGAGCTTTGGACGCCGGCGCGCGCCGGATCACCCCGGCCATGAAGATCGCCGCGGCCCGCGCCATCGCCGCGCTCGCCGAGGAAGAGCTCGCTGCTGACTACATCGTGCCCAGCCCGCTGGATCCCCGCGTTGCGCCTGCGGTCACGGCGGCCGTTGCCGCAGCGGCTGAATAATCCCGCGCGTTCAGCCCGAATAGCCGACGACGGCGACGCTCCCGTGCTGGGGATCGTCGCCGTCGTTCTTTTGTTTACGAAATTTTTCGCAGGGGCTACGGTCCGCGTTGCTGCGCGAGCGTTAGGGCTTTTGGCCGGATATGTGAGCGAGGGTTGGGGATTGGACCCGGATATGTGAGCGAGGGTTTGCCTCGACAAACCCTCGCTCACTTTTAGCGCCCTTTTGACAAACCCTCGCTCACTTTTGACGGCGTTTTCGCCGACGAACGCAGGCTTCTCGGCTAGGCACCCACGGCGCAGCGCGACGGCCGCCCCGATGGGGACGGCCGCCGTCGTGCAACTGCAGGTGCTGCAGAGTCAGGGTGCGCTACATGGCGCGGCCCTTCATCTCCTCTCTGGCATCGCGCCCAAGCCACAGGCCAAGGGCGACCATGGCAACGCCGAGAACCAGGTGCAGCCAGTTGTCCGCCGAGTTCATTGGCACGAAATCAGCGCTCATATTAGAGCTGGTGATGAGGCCGTAGATCCAAAGGACGAGGTAGATTGCGCCGCCACCGATGAGGTAACCGCGCGCCATCCTTCCAGTCCTCGCGAAGTACAGGCCCGCCGCGCCGAACAGCAGATGGACAATGTTGTGTAGGACGGATACTTGGAAGATTCCGAGTAGCATGGCGCCCGAATCATGTCCTGCAAAGGTCATGGCGCCGTAGTTGCTGGTGATGCCCGGGATAAATCCCAAGACGCCAACAGCCAGGAAAACCCAGCCCAAACCCAGTGCTGTGTTGTGCAGCGTCAGCCCCATCACGTGGTGGTGCTGCGCGGGGTGTGAAGCAGTGGTCATAGCTCCTCCCGATCACGATTTCCATCGGCCCTTCAAATGGAGGGCCGTATCGCGGCAAGGAGTCGGAACCCTGCCGACGGGGATATCATACTCCCGAAAACCCCGGAAATAGAGGGGAGGGCGTGGGACATAGCGCAGCTAGCATGGTTCTGTGATTCCCAATTCTGCGCTGCATTATCCTGCGACGGCAGGGCAACCGTGAGTGAGCCATCGGTTCCCGGCACCCGGGGAGCGATTTTCGGCGACACCAGGGACATCACGCCCTTCCGGAATGGACATGTCCGCACCTCGGTGAGTGGATTGACTGAGGGCTTGAGCGGCGCGATCGCGGGTGTCCTGAAAGGGAAGGCCGCCGGCCGGATTGACGTCGACGGGGACGTGCCCAAGCTCAAGCGGATGGCGGGCAAGACTGCCAAATCTGTGTACGACGCCATTTTCACCAGCACGGAACCGGACCGCCTCATCACCCTGGCCCGCGCCTACCCCGGCTGGGCCGGCTTATGCTACGTGATTGCCGGGCTGCTTGCGTACAAGCACGGTGGATATCTGCGCGCGTCGGAACTGTTGCAACGGGGCCTCTCCATACGGATCGACGACGCCGCCAGCCAGTTCTCCGCCACTTACCTTGGCAGGGTGGTCACTCGGGTCGAGGTTGCGGAACGGATTGACGTTTCCGTCCTCTTTAGCGAGGAATCGGTGTACCTTGCCCTCTCGCATTGTTTTCGGGAGACTGGCCAGACGGTGGAAGCCCTCGACATCCTGGCCAGCCTGCCGCCGTCGTTGCCCTCCGCCTTGGCCCGCTGCACCGCAGCGGCGGCACTTGAGCGGCACACCGACGTCGTCGGGTGGACGAACGGGCTCCGTAACGCGGACGACCTCTCGGCGGCGCTCTTGCTGATACGGGCGCAGTCACTCCGGGCGTTGGGGGAGCGGGCGGCGGCCCAGGCCGCACTCGCCGAGGTACTGCGCAGGAAGAAGACCAGCCTTGCTTTGCGCAATGACGCGCTTACGGACCGGGCTCTTTCGATGCTAGAGATCAGGCGGAAGCCCAACCTGCGGCCGCTTGTCGTTAAGCGGGTTCGGGGCACCAAGCCGGAAGGGACTGAGCTTGAGGCTGTCGACGGGATCCGCAGGGACGTCGAGGTGCGCCGGTTGTGGAACAAGGACTTCGACGAGCCGGGCGGTTGAGGCCGAGGCCACGTCACCGCAAGAGCGGAAGCAACTGCTCGCCGAGCAAGACCGCCCCGAGCCCCACCATAATGATGCCGCTGCTGAGGGTCACCACGCGTGCGGCGGAAGGCCGGGACTGCAGCAGCTTTCGCGAAGTCATCGCCACCGCCGTGTAGATGATGCCTACGAACAACACGAAGGTGAGGCCGAGCACGCCTGACTGCACCGGCACCGGCAACGACGCTTCCGGGCTCACGAACTGCGGCACCAGGGCGAGGAAGAACAGCAGGCCCTTGGGATTGATGCCGCTGGTGCCCATTCCTTGCAGGAAGGTGCGCAACTGGTTTCGGGACTGCCCGACGGCGTCATCCGCGCTGAAGCTTGCGCCGCGCCACGAGCGGATGGTGCTCGCGCCGAGCCAGAGCAAGTAGGCTGCGCCCGCGATCGTCAGCCAGCCGAGAAGCCCCGGAACGCCCGTCAAAAGGGCCGCGAGTCCGGCCACCAGGAGGGCCGTGTGCAGCACGTAACCGCTGCACAGGCCGGCTACGGCGGGGAGGAAACTGCGCTGCCGCAGGCCTGCTGCAATTGAATATGCCCAATCGACGCCCGGGGTGCACGCCAAAGTGACGGCGACAATGACGAAGGCGATGAAAAGTTGGGGATTCATGGTGGCTCCTGGCTGGCGGTTACACCATGAACTTTATGGAAAATCGGCCCATAAGTGTTCCCATTTTTAGCCAGACTTGCCGTCATTTCGGTAAGATATTTGCGTGATTGACGGAATAGATAGAACTATTTTGCGCCACCTCAAAGAGGATGGCCGAATGACTGCCACCGCGCTCGCCGCCAAGGTGGGATTGACCGTGGCTCCTTGCCATCGCAGGCTGCGGGATCTCGAGGCTTCCGGCGTCATTCGCGGCTACAGGGCAGACATCGATCCGGGTGCGATTGGCTTGGGATTCGAGGCGATAGTCTTTGTGACCCTCCGTCAGGCTGACCGCGCCACGATGTCGGAGTTCGAAGACCGGGTGGCGGCCATTCCGAATATCGTCGAGGCCCAGCGACTCTTCGGCTCGCCGGACTACCTCCTCCGCGTGATCGCCGCCGATCTCCCGGCCTACCAGCGCTTCTACGACGACCAGCTCTCGGCACTTCCCGCCGTCGAGCGCCTCAATTCGACGTTGGTGATGAAGAACCTGAAGCCGAACGCGGGGCCGCCGGTCTGAGTTCGGTTAAATGTCGTAGCCTCCTGGCAGCGTGTTTCCATGGAAGCGATCGGATACTTTGACACCCGGCCGGGCCTTGCGGACCGTGGGTATTTCGGGGTGTCCCGCAATGCCCGCGGTCCGCGCTTGGCCGGGCTTCCGGGCGGGCTGGCGTTGGTGGATCCGCGCGATCGGGGCGGTCGGCAGGCCGCTCTGGGCGGGGCCGTGGCGGCAGTGAGGTCGTTGGCCGAAAAGGCGGCCGCCGACGTCGGGCGGCCGGGTTTCCAGGAGGCTGTCGCGTTCGCGTCCGGAGTGGAGGAACTCTCCCGGACCCTGGATTATCTCCAACTGCTCGCCGCGTCGGGGCTGGACTGGGCCCGGGACGATGGGGCCCGGAACGATGAACCCGACGCCCGGCAGGGCTGGACAACAGGATGGACAACGGGCTGGGCCGCTGAAGCGGAGACGACCCCCGGCTTGGGGTGGACGTCCGGGGCCCCGGCAGCCCACTCGGACGGGCAGGGTGGTGCCTCCGGCCCGGTGCAGGCCGGTGCGTCTTCTTCCATGGGAACGGGGAGGGTTCGTGGCGGGGAGTTCAGGTCCACGGTCGAGCATCTGCGTTCGTTGTTGCGCATCAGTGCCGTCGAGGCCAGGCGCCGGCTCGCCGCGGCTCAGGAGCTGCTACCGGGCCGCGGCCTCACCGGACAAACGGTCCCTCCCCGGCACGGGGAAACCGCCGCGGCGCTGGCGTCCGGGGTGATCGGATCCCGTTCGGCCGGGATCATCACGATGGCCGTGGGGAAGGTGCGTCCGCTGTGCGGCCCGGAGAAGGCCGCGGAGATGGAACACGCCCTGGCCCGCACCGCGGAGGAAAACGATCAGGATTTCCTGGCCAGGGTTGCCCGGCGCTGGGTCGAGGCGATCGACCAGGACGGCCCGGAACCGTCCGAAGAATCCCTCCGCCACCATCAAGGGGCGTTCCTGCGCCGTCCCAAGCACGGACTGGCGCATGTGGAGATCTTCGCCACCACCGAGCAATACGAACACCTGCTCACGGTCATGAACACCGCCGCGAACCCCCGCACCCGCACACGTCGGGGCACAGTTCCTGGCTGCGTGGAACCCTCCGGCGACCCGTCCGGCGATTCGTTCGGCGGGGCGTCGGACATTGCTGCGCCGCTGGACACTGCTGCGCCGCTGGAGGGGCGTTCGAGGGCGCAGAAGCTCCTGGACGGTTTGATCGGCGCCTGCAGGCTCGCCCTGGCCACGGGGTCCCTGCCCGCCGCGGGCGGCCACCGCCCGCAGATCCTGGCCACCATCGACCACCGCGAACTCTTCCCCCAATACGGCCGGGATCCGCAGCCCGGGCAGCCTTCACCCACCGGGCAACCTTCACCGTCGGGGCAAGCTTCGCCGTCGAGCCAGCCTGCCCTGTTCAACCGCCCCCGGCGGGGCAGGGGCACCGGGTCCTTCACGTTCACCGGGCCGGTCCCGGCGGCCACGTTGCGCAAACTCGCCTGCGACGCGGACATCATCCCCGTGGTCCTCGGCGGAGAAGGCCAGGTGCTGGACATCGGACGGGCCTCAAGGATCTTCCCCGCCCACATCCGCAAAGCCATCACAGCGCGGGACAAGGGCTGCGCTTTCCCCGGGTGCACCATGCCGGCACCGTGGTGCGAGGCCCACCACATCGAGTACTGGTCCCGCGGCGGACCCACCAGCGCCGCCAACGGGACGTTGCTCTGCAGCCATCACCATCACCTGATCCACAAGGAAGACTGGCTCATCCAGGTCCGCAACCAGATCCCTTGGTTCATCCCGCCACCCCACACCGATCCGGACCGGAAACCCCGAAGAAACCACTACTTCCAGACATGACCCCGAAACGGGCCGTGTCTTGCCTGTCGGGAGTGCGCAACGCCGGAGACGGGTGCCGATGTCAGTTTCAGGAGTCGCTGCACAAATGCCAGAAGCCATCAGCACAGCAGAACCGCCTGCATGAACTTGGAGCCGCGGAGGCCGCACCCAGTGGGCCTAGCTCAGGCAGCCGCCCAGACAAGGACGGGAATTCTATCCCCTAGATTCCCTGAGTTCGGGCGGCCCCCGCAACAGGGATGGCTGCCCTCATCGCTCAATCTCATAACCCGAGACTTCCGGAGCCAGCCAGGAACGCACGCGCTTCGATTGGCGCTCCTTCTTCGCCCTACTGCCGCTCACGGCATCACGATATCCGCGGTCTATGCCCGGTCTGGGATCGGCATACGGGCACCCCAAAACAGGGTAACTGCGGCGAAACGGTGCGCCCATGGTGAGGGAAGAGCGACCCGTGCGATAGTTGCGGAGTGAAACGGGTTGCAGGCGGGGTCCTCGGCGCGGTCATTGTCGTCGCGCTCGTTGCAGCGGGGGTTCGGGTCTGGGACGTCCATCAGATGACCTCTGACTGGGCGCTCTGGCCAAAGGAAGTGCCGTCGAAAGTCCAGTTCGCCAATCGTGACTACCAATGCGGGGCAAACCCGATGCCAAACACGCACTCTCTCGACGGATTGACCAAGCAAGGAAGGACCGCAGGCGGAGCTGACATCTACTCAGCCGCGCCAGGAACACAAAGCGGCGCAGCGACTTGGATCGTAATCATGACGGGCCAAGCCACCTACACCTGCGATCTCATGGGCGGCCCGTAGCCGCAACTGAGCAAATCCGAACATGTCAGGTGAAGGATCCTTCAACGGACGTGATCTGTGGCGGCGAAGTGCCTGTGGGCTCCTCGCTGGAGTGCCGCCCAGCCGGCTACTCATGCGAGGAGCTACTGCTATTTTTCCACGGTGGGGATTCCGAGCCTGGCGCAGATTTCGGGTCCTCCGGGGACGACGGCGACGGTGTTGTCGACGACGCACTCGGTCAGTAACGGAATGTAGTGGCCGATTGCCTTGATGCCTGGATCTGGCCAGAGGGGTTTGCCGTTCTGGTCCTTGCCTGCCCCTTCAGGGAGGGGACGGCCATCCGGAGGCCCGTAGGGAGGATCCACGAAACCGGCGGGGATGAGGTCATTGGTGAGTCCGTCTGGGTTCATTTGTCCCATATCTCTCTCCGGTCTGAGTCTGTTCCGTTGCCGCCACGCCTCCAGGAAGGTGATCGAGACGAGTTCCTCGGCGTCGTGCCAGGAGCCGCAGCGGGACAGGCAGTACCGGAAGACCGCATCGGCGTGCCTGTTGAACAGCACCCCGAATGCATCGGCGTCGCCCGCGACGCACTCACGCCACAGGTCTTTGTCGGTTTCCCCCATTAGCCTCATGCCTTGTCGTGTCCGCAGGACCCTAAAAGGTTCCCGATCTGCCAAAGAGTTTTCGAGCCCGCGGGTGCTCCCGAGCCTGTGGCTCGCACAACGGCATCTTTGGACCCCACGTCAAGCTACCAACGGCACTGACGCAAAAGGCCGGCGTCCGGTAAGGATCCCCCTGCGGGACACGATGGCAGCTCTTGCAATTACGATTTGTTCATGAGCGGCGAGGAAATTGAGAGCGTGAGACTGGTGTTTCTCCGGGATCAGGTTGGCTTGCTGCCCAGCGAACAATATCCGGATGTCGCGGCAAATTTGCTTGTCGTTGGCTACGATTCCCCGGCGCTCCGGGAATTGGCTGGTTACCCACCAAATGATCCGCGGGGAGCCAGAGACTTATGGATCCAAACCAGGAAGGAATTGGGGAAGCCATTTGAGGACGACGGCGTTGCCCGCCGCATCTTGGTTAGAAGCTGGCTGAGTGAAATTGTTGGCGGCACTTTGGCGCCGCGCACCGGTGTGGGTCTGGTCTTCGGGAAGGGTTGGCTGGTGCTGGGGCAGCCCACGGAACTGGATCATTTGGTTGCTCTCATGGATGACTGGGACGACATGCCGCAAAAACGGGACGTCATTGGCGCCCAGATCATGGACGCTGCCCGCCAAGCACTGACTGTGTGGTAGACCGTCTGCAACTGTTCCTAGCTTCCTCTGCAGCCCACTTGTCGACGGCACTGTGACCCACGGACCCCGCTAAGGGATCCCTCACCGGACAGGGGAGAACTCGACTAATCTTCGAGGATCCGATCGTCCCTGTGTGCGCCGTAGAACTCCGACTGTCGACGCATGAGCTCGTCCATGGACGTTCCTCGGTCGACGCCGTAGACCGTGCCCACGAAGTCGAGTTCGCGCTGTACCGCCCAGATGTCGTCGTGTCTGTCCGGGGGCAAGATGCGCGCAGGGGTGCCGACCGCGATCCAGGCGATCGGCACGATCTCGCCCGGCGCGATCGTGGTGTTGACTTGGACCACACCGTGGATGCGGATCTCGGCACCTGCACCGATCCGGCTTCCGGGGAACAGGGCAGCGCCCGTTGCGATGAAGGCCCCGTTTTCGATCACGCTGCCGTTCACGTGAGCGTTGGGCCCGACCATCACTGAAGATCCCACCAGTGCGGGATGACCATCACGGCCTCGAATAAGGGCGTGTTCCATTGCCACGGTGTTCTCGCCGATGCGGACCCGACCGTCTTCAGCGGTCAGGACGGCGCCGTGCAGCACCCGGGCGCCAGCCCCGATGTGGACGTCTCCGACAACGACGGCCGATGGTGCGACGTAGGCGGACGGGTCCACTGATGGTTCCACACCGCGATGACTCAACAACATGGCTAGCCCTCCAATCGGGGACAGTCTAGACGACTCGCGCCGCCCGTAAGCCGGTCGTCCACCGGACGCCTCCGGGCAGCCTTGAGCGCCCGTTCAGATCCGCGTGATTCCGCAGCTCTTGTGTCGAGGGGTGCCGACCAGGCATTGCCAGAAGCAGTATGCACAAACCCCGGAAATTCGGGGAGGTTTGTGCAGTCACTTTCCAAAAATGGCGGCCGAGTCCGGCGAGGCGCCTCAGTTCTGCAGCAGCCCCGTGGTCCGGTACGGAATCACCTCACGCAGGAACATGCTTGTGGACGTGCGCACGATTCCCGGGCATAGCCTGATCTCTTCGGACACCCGGTAGAGATCGTCCGGGCTTGTCGCGACCACGCGGATGATGAGGTCGGTGTCGCCGGCCGGAGCATGGCATTCAAGCACCTCGGGGATGTTGCGCAGGGCCGCGATCGCCTCGTTCAGCCTGCTCTGATCCAACTCCGCGCTCACGGCTGCCGCGACGCCCCGTCCGAGCGCGGAAGGCAGCACGCGGCTGCTGTTTGGACGCAAAGCGCCCGACGCCGTCATGCGCTCCAAGCGCGACTGGACCGTCCCGCGCGCCAAGCCCAAGCGCTGGGCGAGGACCATGATCGGCACCCGGGGGTCGTCGTCGAGCGCGGCAAGGATGCGCTTGTCCGTTGAGTCCAATTCCTGCATAGCTGCCGCTTTCTGCCTAGTCGCCGAAGGTTCGGCTGGTCAGAATGTCCAACCAGGTCCCATTCTCCCGCACAATTCCGCCCCGAACCCCGCAGCCGGGAGCCGGCAATCCGCGAACCATGGTTGCGAATCATTTACATGCCCGTAACGGGAAACCCTTGACGGCATGAATTTAAAACGCGAAACTCTTCTCATATGTGATTGACGTCTCAAGACGATCGACGCCCTCAGCGCCGGTTCTTGGGAAGAAACCAAAGGCGAAGAAAATGGCAACAACACTCGAACTCACCGTCCGCACCGCATCCTGGACCCGGCCGCCCCGCGAACTGGTCCGCGCGTTCGAAGCGTTCCCCGTGGCGAACATCGGTGACGCCATGGAGCGGCTGGGAATCGTCGACGGCGGAATCAGCCCGGTCTGGGAAGGCGCCCGCTGTGTCGGCTCGGCCCTCCCCGTCCTGGGCGCCGCGGGAGACAACGCCGCCGTCATCGAAGCGCTGAACTACATCCAGCCCGGTGACGTGGTGGTGATCAACGGCTTCGGCCACGAACACCGCGCCCTCGTGGGCGAGCAGTTGTCCCAGCGATTCGAAGCCGCGGGCGCCACCGGCGCGGTCATTGACGGCTACATCCGGGACCGCGCCACCATCACCGAAATCAAGTTCCCCGTCTTTGCCCGGGGTGTCACCCCCGCCGGTCCGTTCAAGAACGGCCCGGGTGTCATCGGTGAACCCGTAGCAATCGGCGGAATCGTCTGCTCGGCGGGCGATATCGTCGCCGCCGATGACGACGGAGTGGTCATCATCCCGCAGGCCCGTGCCGCCGAAATCCTGGAACGAGTCATCGCAGTGGCCGCGCACGAGGCCGAGATGACAGCGGAAATCACCCGCGAATATAGCTAGCGCTTTCTCCCACCCCAGCCCCCTCATAGACTGAAAGCACCCACCATGACAAAGCAATCGACGGACTCAGTGGAACTGAACACCGCTCAAATCAAAGTCGTAACCGCTGACGGCAGGATGGTGCGCAAAGCAACCTTTGCCGGCACCATGGGTTCCTTCGTGGAATGGTACGACTACGGCATCTACGGCCTGCTGACCACGTACCTGGCCATGAACATCATGGGTTCCAAGGACGTCGGCTCCTTGCTCCTGACCAACGTCGGCTTCCTGGTGAGCTTCCTGGCCCGCCCCTTCGGCAGCGTCATCTGCGGTTTCCTAGGTGACCGGCTGGGCCGCAAGAATCTGCTCGCCGTCCTCCTGCTCCTCATCTCCGGGGCCACCGCCTGCATTGGCCTCATCCCGTCCTACTCGGTCATCTTCTGGGCCGCTCCGGCCTTGCTGATCCTGTTCCGCATCCTTCAGGGCTTCTCCGCGGGCGGCGAAGTGGCAGGCGCCATGGCCTTCGTGGGCGAATACGCCCACAACAAGCACCGCAACTACTCCATGAGCTTCATCGCGGTCGGTTCCTTCTGCGCCCTGCTTTTCGGTAGCGCCCTCTCCGCCGGCCTCATCACCACCCTCGGCGACTCGACCATGCAATCCTGGGCGTGGCGCATTCCGTTCCTCTTCGCCCTGCCCTTGGGCTACGTCGGCTTCTACATCCGCTCCAAGATGGAAGACACCCCGCACTTCGCGGCACTCCGAGAGCGCAACGAGGTGGAACGCAACCCGCTGCGTACCGTCTTCACTTCCAAGCGCCACCTTAAGGCCATCGCCCTGACCATTTTCCTCCCGGCACTGAACGGT
The DNA here is from genome assembly GCF_054888235.1 of Arthrobacter sp. MMS24-S77. Classification (NCBI taxonomy): domain Bacteria; kingdom Bacillati; phylum Actinomycetota; class Actinomycetes; order Micrococcales; family Micrococcaceae; genus Arthrobacter; species Arthrobacter sp. MMS24-S77. The sequence goes on along the minus strand of NZ_JBTZRN010000001.1, from coordinate 4,381,864 downwards.
CCCGGTTACTACCTTCTGTTCGCCTACATGCCCACGTACCTGAAGACCCAGCTTGGTGCAGGCAACAACTTCACCATGCTCCAGGCGCTCCTTGTCACTGCCGTCAGCCTCGTGGCCATCATCATCTCCATCCCGCTCATGGCCCGCTTGTCCGACCGCATCGGCCGCAAGCCTGTACTGGCTCTCTCCGCCGTGCTCATGGCACTGGTTTCGTACCCGATGTTTGCCATGATCACCACCGGAAACATGCCTCTGGCCTGCGTTGCCACTGTCGTGATGGCCATCGCATTCTCTGGTCACGCCGCCGTCGTCCACACTGTGCTGACCGAAATGTTCCCCACCACGGTCCGTTACAGCGCGTACAGCATCGGCTTCAGCATCAGCACTATCATCTTCGGCGGCAGCGCACCGTTGGTCATGACTGAACTCATCAAGGCCACCGGCAACAGCATGGTTCCCGCCTACGCCTCGATCGGCACGGCCATCATCACGCTCGCCTCGGTCTTCTTCCTGAAGGAAACAAAGGGCCAGCCCCTGCAGACGCACTAGTAACGGACCACCAGAACCCCGACGGCGGCGGTCGCCCGCCACCGAAACGGCAGCCGCCGCCGTCGAGCCCTCAGCAACACAACAGAACCCCTTGAACAGGAACAGAAGCGGGAGTCACCTTGAGCATCAATTCAGTCGCCGTCGTCGCAGACCTCGGCGAAAGCTACGGCAACTACACGATCGGCGACGACGACGCCCTGCTGGGCCTCGTCACTGCCTCCAACATCGCCTGCGGTTTCCACGCCGGCGATCCGCGGGTCATGGATGCCACCGTCAAGGCCTGCGTGGAACGCGGCATCGAACTCGGCGCACACCCCGGTTACCCGGACCTTGTGGGCTTCGGCCGCCGCCTGATCGAAGCCAGCGAAGAAGAAATCCGGACCGACGTGCTCTACCAGATCGGTGCCCTGGACGCGTTCGCGCGCATCCACGGGGGCAAGATCAGCCACGTGGCACCGCACGGCCGCATGGGCAGCATCGCCCAGACCGATGCCAAGCACGCCCGCGCCATCACGGACGCCATCAAGGCCTACGACCCCTCCTACATCGTGATCTGCCAGAACGGCCTCCTGGCTGATGAATCCCGCAAGCGCGGCCTCCAGGTTGGCTACGTCTTCCTCGCGGACCGCGGCTACGGCGAAGACGGCATGCCCGTCTCCCGCAACAGCGAAGGCGCACTCCTGCACGACCCCGAGGAGATCGGCCGCCGCGTGGTCCAGGTGGTCACCGAGGGGACCGTCCGCGCCGTCACCGGCAAGGTGGTCCCGCTCGGCCACGATGCCGACGTCGTGCTCCTCCACGGCGACCACCCGCAGGTCCTCCAGAACGGCACCGCCCTCCGCGCGGCCCTGGACAAGGCAGGCATCAAAGCCGCCGGACTGCAGGAAGTCCTCGCCGAAAAGGCCCGGCTCGCCACGGTCTGAAGCTGAGCAACCCGGATCCATCACCCGTACCACCGAGCAGGACTCATGACCACGCACACAGCATCCGCGGAGCGGCTGCACCACCCGCCCGAACTGGAAGCCGAGCCATTCGGCGATTCAGCCCTCATGCTCAGGGTCAAGGACGACGACGCCGACTTCCGCCGGGCGGCGGGCAGCCGGCTCCGCGATGTGCTGCTGGAGGTCCGGCCGTACGGGGTGGTGGACATCGTGGCAGGCGTTGAGTCCTTGTTGGTCGAGTTCGATTGCCTGGCTGTGACCCACAAACAACTGGCCCAGACCATTCGTTTGGCTGTTGCCGGCAACAGCCTGGAACCGGGGGCCCATACCGCCTCGCAATCACTTTTCGTCATCCCGATGGTGGTCAGCGAGGAATTCTCGCCGGACCTTCCGGGAGTCGCCCAGGAATTGGGAATGAGTCCGGAGGCAGTGCTGCAGCAGTTCCAGTCTTCGGTGCAGACCATCAACCTGTTGGCTGCGGCCATGGCTCCCATGATGGGCGGCGTGCAATTCCCCGGCCAAGTCAGCCGCTGCGTCGAGCCGCGGACCAACGTGGAACCCGGATCCGTGATGGTTGCCGGCACCAATGCCATCATCCAGCCGTTCCCCGGGCCGAGCGGCTGGAAGGTGATCGGCCGGACTCCGCTCACCATCTGCGACATCCGGGAAGATCCCGCGACGTCCTACAGGCCGGGGGATCTGGTGCGCTTTGAGGTTGTTCCGGAGAGCGAATGGGCGCGGCTTGAAGGCAAATTCCTGCGGGCCTCGGACGGCACAACCTCGGACGGCACTCCCTCGGACGGACCGGAAGGGGGTAACAGTGACCTTCCCTGAACGCGCGATCAGCATCAAAGTAAGTGAAGCCGGCTGGCTGTCCACGTTCCAGGACCTGGGCCGCGAGAATTCCGAGTTCATGGGCGTCCCTTGCGGGGGTGCGGCGGACCAGCACTCTGCGGCGGTCGCCAACATCCTGGTCGGAAACAGCCGTAAGGCCACGTGCCTGGAAATCATGGGAGGACGGTTCGCATTCACCGCCACGCACAACGTGATGTGCGCCGTGACCGGAGTCCCGGCGGAAGTCACCGTTAACGGCGATCCGGTCGCCATGTGGGAGCCCCTTTGTCTTCCGGCGGGGACCCGGGTTGTGCTTTCCAAAGCCCGCGGCGGCATGCGGAACTACTTGGCCTTCAGCGGCGAACTGGAAACTGCCCGGTTCATGGGCAGCGCCGCGCCGGAATCCCGCATGGGCTTCCCGCAACAACTCGCCTCAGGCCAGACGCTCACCCTTCACAGCCGGTACCGCGGATTCACGCACCCGTTCCTGACCCAGCCCCTGTTCCGGCTGCCTGTTCCGGCGCCGGACTTCAGCCCGGATGTGTGGACTATCGACGTCGTCGACGGCCCTGAAACGGACCGGACCCCCGGTATCCGGAAGCTCCTCAGCTCCAGCCACTACACAGTGGGCGCCAAATCCAACCACGTGGGCCTGCGTTTGGACGGGCCGGTGGTGCATCCAGAGGGACTCGGGGAAATTGTGTCCCACGGTGTGCCGATCGGGGCGTTCGAAATCCCGCATGGCGATGAGCTCATCATCCTGGGCCGCTCGCGGACACTTACCGCCGGCTACCCCATTGTGGCAGTGGCAGCTAAGGCTTCCTTGTCCATGTTGGGCCAGGCCAGCCCTGGCCGAAAGATGACCTTCCGCTGGATCAGCAACACCGAGGCGGTGGAGCAATACCGTGAACAGCAGCGCCTCGTGGCGCATCTGGAAGATCGCGTGCATTCCCTTTTTGCCGCCGTCGGGCTCCCCGTCCCCGCAAGTTCCGCAGCGGCGTCCTCGCCGAGTCCCGCCGCGGCGTGACGCTCCGGCCCTAGGAAACACTTGACCATCAACTCCTGAAGTGAGAAACTCTTCTCATATGTGATGAGCATCTCAAATGATTCACACTAAGAACGCAAGGAACTGAAACCATGGGACTTCTGGACGGCAAGCTCGCGATCATCACCGGCGCCGGGACTGGCATGGGACGCTCGACGGCGGCCCTGCTAGCAGCCGAGGGTGCCGCGGTGGTGCTGGTAGGGCGGCGTGAAGACGTGCTGCAGGAACTCGCTGCGGAAATCGTCGCCGACGGCGGCCGCGCCGCCGCCCGGGCCGCGGACATCACTTCCAAAGACGATGTGGACGCGCTGCTGGACTGGATCCACGAGAATCTGGGCCAAGTGGACATCCTGGTCAACAATGCCGGAAGCGCAAGCAAGGTCCTCAACGTCCGCTGGATCAGCCAGGCGGAGTGGAACGACGTCCTTGACGTCAACCTCAACGCCGTCTACCTGCTCAGCCAGGCGGTCCTTCCGGACATGCTGGCCCGCAAGACCGGAACCATCATCACCGTGTCCTCGCTCGCTGCCGTGAACCCCAACCTCTTGGGTGGTGCCGCGTACGGTGCGGCCAAGGCCGCCGTCCGGAACTTCATGACGTACCTCCACAACACCTTCCGCAACGACGGGCTGCGCGCGGTGACCATCCTGCCCGGAGAAACCGCCACGCCCATCCTGGACAATCGCGCCCGCCCGCCCCGCGCGGAGGAGCGCGATGCCATGGTGCAGCCCGAGGACGTGGCCCGCGCCATCCACCTCGTCGCCACGCTGCCCCAGCGCACCGTGGTCCAGGAACTCGTCATCGCCCCCACGATCCAGCGGGATACCTCCGGCGACATCGAGATCAGCCGCTGGGCCGGAGCCCCCGCCGACCAGTCGCCTACCGACGAGGCACCACAGCGATGAAACCCCGCAGACTCTACGCGCCGTCCTCCGGAGCAACCACCAAGGGGCCCGGCCCCGCGCAGACCGCCGCCAGAACAACCTCAGCAACCACCCAGATCAGGACCCTCATGACACTCGAGCCAGCCACCGCCGTCGCCGATTTCCAGCCCTCCGAAGCTGTGCAGCGCATCCAGCGCACATCACTGCGCGTTCAGCAGCCCCAATCCAAAGGTGACCTCGTCTCCTTGGCCATGGGCGAACCGGACTTCGACACCCCGGCCCAGGTTCGAGCAGCGGCCGCCCGCGCCCTCGAGGACGGCTTCACCCACTACTCGCCGTTGCTTGGCGAGCTGGTGCTTCGCGAGGAGCTGGCTGCCCGTATCGGCCAGCTCCTCGGCGGAGTGGCCAGCCCCGGCGACGTGCTCATCACGCAGGGCGGCACGGCCGGCCTGTCCGCGGCGATCCTTGGCATCGTCAACCCGGGCGATAAAGTGGTCATCCCGGACCCTACCTATTCCCTGTACGCGGACCTCGTCAGCATGGCCGGGGGCATCACCGTGCCGGTGCCGCTGGCCGATGACCTGCACTGGGACCTCGAGGCACTGGCCACCGCGCTTGAGGGCGCCAAGATGTTCGTCTTCTGCAACCCCTCCAACCCCACCGGAATCGTCCACTCCCGCCGCGAACTCGAAGCCCTCGCCGACATGGTGGCTGGAACCGATACCCTGATCCTCTCCGACGAGGCTTACAGCGACCTCGTCTACACAGCCGAACCCTTCACCTCCGCACTGGAAATCGAAACCCTGGCCGGCCGGACCATCTACTGCCAGACCTTTTCCAAGAGCTACGCCATGACCGGCTGGCGCGTGGGTTACCTCTGGGGCCCGTCCGACGTCATCGCCTCAGCCGCCCGGGTCCACAACACCTTCAACGGCTCTATGAACCAGGCCGTGCAGTATGCCGCGTTGACCGCCCTGAAGACGTGCGGACCGGACATCGAACGCATGCACGCTTCCTATGCCTTGCGCAGGGAGCTCATGGCGAGCGGCCTCCAGCAGATTCCCGGCCTCACGGTCAGCTCGCCAGAAGGCGCGTTCTACCTTTTCCCGAAGTACGACGTCGAGCTGCCGGCGGCCGCGATGGTGGCTCACCTGCGCAACCACGGAGTGGCCGTCCGTCCCGGCAGCGAGTTCGGCCGGAACGGCGAGTTCCACCTGCGCTTGTCCTACGCAGCCAGCTCCGAGGCCATAACCGTCGGTGTGGAGCGCTTGGCGGCCGGTCTGGCCGAGCTCCGGTGAGTGCCGCGGACGTGGCCAGCGTAGCGCCTGCCGCTCAGGCGCTACGCTGGAATCTGACACGGAAGGGGGCGCCCATGCGCAGCGACACCCAACGCAACCGCCGCCAGCTGGTACGAGCCGCCGGGAAGCTCTTCGCCAAGGCCAAGGGCCCGGTGAGCATGACGGACATAGCCCGTGAAGCCGAAATCTCCCCGGCAACGGCCTACCGCCATTTCGCGTCGGTGGAGGACGTGCTGGCCGCGTTTCGCTTCGGCGTTGGCGAGAAGCTGCGCGATTTCAGCGTGGCCCAGACAACGTCCGGAGTGGAACTGCTCGAGAGTGTCAGCCGGCATTGGGTGGGTCTCGTCATCAAGCATGGCGGCTCCATGGTCCACACCCGCTCCGGCGAGGGATACCTGGCCCGTCTTCGCTCCGGTGCGTACTACCTGACCATCCAGGCCGAGGCTTTGGAGCGGCCACTCCGGGAGGCTTGTGAGGAACTCGGCCTCCCGCCGCTGGGGGACGAGGCCATGTTCCTGTGGAACATCCTCTTTGACCCCCGTGAAATTTTCGATCTGCTCAACACGGTCGGCCTGGACAAGGACCAAGTGTCCACGAAGCTGTGCGCTGCGCTTCGGGGAGCCATGGCAGCGTGGGCCGCTGCAGAGCCAACTTCGGCAAAGTGACCATCGCCTGTTCATCTTCTGGACAGGAATTGGTCAGATTGACCAGTGTCAATTGAGTCTGTTGCACCAACTGCAGTGTTCCTGTTGAAATTGTGGCAACGAGGGGAATGGCTACCGCCGGACCCCGCAGGCTACGGATCCCCCGGTACACCACCCGGCCACCCGAAACACCGTCCCGCAAAGACGCAGCCGCTGATTGACTCTTGTTCACGCATCGTCTTTCCGCACCCCGCCGGGGCTGTCATCACAGCGGCCGGCACCATCATAAGAGCCCCTGAGCCACCGAACGCGTTGCGGTAGCTGAGGGGCTCTTGTGCTGTCCGGGCATGTTCTCAGAGAGGCTGGATCAACACCGCGACATAGTCATATTCATCTTGAGAGGCGGCGGTCCACTCGACCTCCACCAGATCACCGGCTTCGAGGGACCTGTATCCGCCTGATTGCTGTATGACCGAGAAATGCCCGAAGCATTTCTTCCCATCGGGAAGAATAAGTTCCCCCAACCTTCTTCGGCTTTCCAGAAGGAAACCGTCGCCTTGACTCGAGCTGAACTCAATGTTGGTCCTCTCTTTGGAAGCTAGACGCAGGTAATTGTCCCAGTGGCCCGCACCCTCGCCGGAATCCTGCAGGCGCGCCCGGCGACGCATAGTCTTGTGCCATGACTTCGGCTGGCCGCTTCGCACCGAGCCCCTCCGGCGAGCTTCATGTGGGCAATCTGCGCACCGCCATGCTTGCGTGGCTCTTCGCCCGCTCCACGGGCCGCGACTTCCTGCTGCGCGTCGAGGACCTCGATCGCGCGCGGGCCGGTGCCGAGGAAGTCCAGCTCCGCGACTTGGAAGCCATCGGCGTGACGTGGGACGGCGCCGTCGTTCGCCAGACGAACCGTTCCGGGCTCTACAACGCCGCGATCGAGCGGCTGACCGACGCCGGGCTGACATACGAATGCTTCTGCACACGGCGCGAGATCCAGGAAGCGCCATCCGCCCCGCACGCTCCGCAAGGCGCCTATCCGGGGACGTGCAGGAACCTTTCGACGGCGGAGCTCGAGATCCGCAGGGCCTCGCGTCCGGCTGCCATTCGCCTCCGCTCCGAAGCCCAGGAATGGGCTGTGGAGGACAAGTTACACGGGCCCTACACAGGCATCGTGGATGACTTTGTGCTCCGACGGAACGACGGTGTCACCGCCTACAATTTGGCCGTGGTGGTGGATGACGCGGAGCAAGGCGTGGACCAAGTGGTCCGCGGCGACGACCTTCTGTCCTCCACCCCCCGCCAGGCCTATCTGGCCTCGTTGTTGGGCTTGCCCGTTCCGGAATACGCGCACGTCCCCTTGGTGTTGAATCGCGACGGCGCCCGGCTGGCCAAGCGCGACGGTGCGGTGACACTAGGCGACCTTGCCGCCGTCGGACTGTCCGCCGGGGAGGTGCGGGACGTGATCCTGGGATCGCTCGGGTTGCCGGAAGGTCCGCTCGGTGACGCCTTGGATAGTTTTGACCCGGCCAGTTTGCCCCGCAAGCCGTGGGTGTGGAGCGGCCATCAGCAGTCGACCCTCCGGAAAGGAGCCTAAGTGCTGGCCTACGTGCTGACCCGCTACGGCGGTGCCGACGCAATGGAGCTGCAGGACGTCCCCAAGCCGATTGCCGGTCCGGGCGAGGTCCTGGTCAGGGTGTTTGCCGCAGGCCTCAACCCTGTGGACTACAAGCAACGCGAAGGTGCCGTGCGTGTGATCACCAGGCCGAGGCTGCCTTTGGTGGCTGGCAGTGAGCTGGCCGGGATCGTTGAAGCCGTGGGACCCGGCGTCACGCGCTTTTCCACAGGAGACCGGGTGTTTGCCCGCGTGGACAAAGCCCTGCTGGGTGCCTTTGCCGAGCACGCCGCGGTCCATGAGGATCTTGTGGCCCTCATGCCGAGGTCGCTCAGCTACAGCGAGGCCGCGAGCCTTCCCCTGGCCGGCCTCACCGCCTTGCAGGCACTACGTGATGAACTCAAGGTCAAACCGGGAACCAAGCTCTTCATCTCCGGAGGCGCAGGCGGAGTGGGAACCCTCGCCATTCAACTGGCCAAATACTTTGGCGCCGAGGTGACCACCACTGCGTCTCCCCGTGGAGAAGAGCTAGTGCGGCGGCTCGGGGCGGACGCCGTCGTCGACTACACAAAGGAAAACCTGGCCGAAGTCCTGAGTGGCTTCGACGCGGCGCTGGACCTGGTGGGCGGGGAGACGCTGGAGCAGACGTTCAAGATCCTCAAACCGGGCGGCAAAGTGGTCAGCATCGCCGGCATGCCCGAACCGCAGACTGCCTTGAAGGATCTTGCCGCCCCGGCCTGGATGACCGTGCTGTTCTGGGCCATCAGCCTCGGGATCCGTGGCCGTGCCCGCGACGCGAAGGTCCGGTACCGCTACCTGTTCATGCACCCCAGCGGCGAGGATCTGAAATTCCTGGCACGCCTGGTGTCCGAGGGAAAGCTGGAACCGGTGGTGGACAGCAGCTATCCGCTCGAAAAGATCGCGGACGCCTTCGCCGCATTGGAGCAGGGACGCGCCAAGGGCAAGATCGTGGTGACCATGGACACCCGCTAGGCTGTCCGGGTGGATGCACAGACGATTGCCCCCGGATTCGAGCCAGTCGCCGAACTCTTTGGCCGCTACCTCAGTGAGGACCCGGAATATTCAGCACAGCTCGCGGCCTACCACCGCGGCGTCAAAGTTTTGGATATCAGCGGTGGACCCCACCGCCGCCCGGATTCTGTGACCGGGGTCTTCTCTTGCTCCAAGGGCGTGTCCGGACTGGTCATCGCACTGCTGGTCCAGGAAGGCCGCCTGGATCTCGACGCAGAGGTGGTCAAGTACTGGCCGGAATTCGGCGTCGAAGGAAAAGCCACGATTACGGTGGCGCAGCTGCTTTCGCACCAGGCAGGACTGCTGGGTGTTGAGGGCGGCCTTACTCTTGCGGAATACAACAACTCCGAACTGGCAGCGGCCAAACTCGCGCAGTTGCGGCCACTCTGGAAGCCTGGGACCGCGTTTGGGTACCACGCGCTGACCATCGGCGTCTTCATGGAGGAGCTGTGCCGCCGAATCACGGGGTCGACGCTCCAGGAAATCTACGAGCAGCGGATCCGTTCCGTGACGGGCGCCCACTTCTTCCTGGGGCTTCCTGATTCCGAAGAACCCCGCTATGCCACCCTCCGCTGGGTTGCCGACCCCTCCGCTCCGTGGACCGACCCCGCCAGCCACTTCGGCCTTTCGGCCAACTCGGTGGTGGGTGACATCCTGGACCTGCCCAACGTCCGCGAGGTTCGGGCAGCGGGCCTGAGCTCCGCCGCCGGCGTTGCCAGTGCCGAAGGCATGGCCCGCGTTTACGCCGCGGCACTCACCGGGCTTGCCCCGGACGGCGACCGTCCCGCCGTCGCGCCCCTCCTCAGCGAAGAGACCATCCAGGCCGTCACGGCCGAACAGGTCTTCGGCATCGACCGGGTGTTCGGCGAGACCAGCTGCTTTGGCACGGTGTTCATGAAATCGCATGCACGCTCGCCATACGGCAGCTACCGGGCGTTCGGGCACGACGGCGCCAGCGCGTCTTTGGGGTTCGCTGACCCTGTGTATGAACTCGCGTTCGGGTACGTGCCGCAACAGGCCGAGCCGGGTGGAGCTGGGTGCCGCAACCTCGAGCTGAGCGCCGCCGTGCGGAAGGCAGTCGCCGAACTGGCTCAGTAGGATGAAAAATCACCTTCACCGCTGAAACAACCCCGGTCCTTCCCGAGGTGGCGCACAACCGCGTGTGACGGGACCCTGCCGAACTCTTTCTCTCCTCTACCCACGCATGCCGCGTCGGCTCTTGGCTATGTTCCCCAGCCCCCACGAGCATGTGCACTTCACTGTTCCCGGAATCTTTTTTGATTTTCCGCGTCATGAATCGCGATTGCCGAGTACTAGGAAGCATGGACGTGCGGGGTTCGCGTTCCTGGCTATTTCGGGTCGCGATGCAGTAGGGCGGGGGCAACAGTGGACATTGATGAAGAGCCGGATCTGCTTGCCCGTGTCCGGGCGGGGGATCCGGAGGCGATGGCAGTGTTGTACGAGCGCTACCGGGAACCGGGGCTGCGGTTCGCCAGCGGGCTGATGGGTGGTGTGCAGGATGCCGAAGACGTTCTGCACGATGCCTTCGCGAAGGTCGTGCGTGCCATCCAGAACGGAAACGGGCCCACCGATGTTTTCGGGGCTTACCTGTTCACCTCGATCCGTTCGGCGGCGAATACGTTCTGGAAGAAACACGGGACCGAGCGGCCGGCACCCGTCGAGGATCTGGTACGGGAGGTTTTCGATGATCCTGGCCTTGAATCGGCATTGTCGTTGCATGAAAGAAAGCAGATCGCGGTGGCGATGCGTTCGCTGCCGAGGCGCTGGCGCCTGGTGCTGTGGTACGCGGAGGTTCTGGAAGAGAAGCCGAGGGACATCGCGCCGCTTATGGGGATCGGGGCGAACGCGGTCTCGGCCCTTCTAATCCGTGCCAGGGCTGGGCTGCGCGCGGCTTATGAGCACCAAACCACAACCGGACCGACCGTCTCGGCCGCCGGCGCATGAACCGCATCTTGAGGAGAGCATGAACACCCGAACCTTCCCGGACCCTTCCAAGCGCGAGAATGCGGTTGTGGCCGTGGACGCGGCTGTGATGCGCGATCTTGCCGATAATTACACCCTGTACGAGCAGGCCCTCGGCGAACTCGGGGATCCGGTCAGGGTGTTGAACATGGCTGGCGATGTCCTGGCGGCTGTGCGCAGGGTTCTCACCGACGCGGGCAGAGGCAGAAGATGATCGATGTCCATCTCGTGGTCTATCTGGGCGTGCTGGTGCTCTTCCTTGGTTGTGCCGCCGCGATCGGTCTTGTCGTGGTCCTGGTCCTCACTATCGTGGCCGTCGTCCACGGCATCCGCGGGCGCCGCAAACACCCCTCCCCGGTCCGCGCCCCTTTCCAGGGTGGTGCCCATGTGGGTACCTGCGTGGGCAGTGACGGCCAGAAAGGGTTCTGGCGTCAGGATTCCTAGCCTGGGCGGTTACCTTAGTGTGCAGGCCTACCCAGCCGTCCGGAGACTGCCCCCGTTAACCCCGGACGATGACCTGCCCACCGGGTGCCTGCGTGAAGAATCAGCCAGCACCCCGGGCGGCACCCGCAAGACTGAGACCCAAGGGTGCCGCCCATCCCAAACCATAAGACCTTTCACTCCCGTCGTCCGTCCACGAGTCGCGGCATTCCCAGCGGGTTCTCCTCGCGGAGGGCCTCAGGCAGCAAGTGCTGTGGGAAGCCCTGATATGCGACCGGCCGAAGGAACCGTTCGATCGCGGCTGTTCCCACTGAGGTGCTGCCGGCCGCCGTCGTCGCCGGGTAGGGACCGCCGTGCTGCTGGGCATAGGTGACCGAGACGCCAGTAGACCACTGGTTCCAGATCACCCGTCCGGCCTTGCGTGCGAGGATCTCCACGAGATCGTCTACACGGCAGGAATCCGTGCCGTGGATTGTCGCGGTCAATTGGCCCTCGAACGTCTCAGCGATCAGCGGAAGCTGGGACTCGTCGTCGTACGCCACCACCACGGCGGTGGGGCCGAAGCACTCGGCCTGGAGTGCGTGCGGTTCGGCAAGCATGTCCGTGGCTGTGGTCAGCAGGAGGGTAGGGCTCGGCGGGTCCGCGAGGGGATCAGTGCCCTGGACCAGGACTTCCAGCCGGGGGTTGGACTGCAAACCCTGCAGGCCCTCGAGGTAGCCGGACTGGATCCGCTCGTTGAGGAGAGGCGCGGCCGGCGGGAGGACGGCGCCACGCAATGCATCCACAAGCCCTGAACCAGCCGGGACGAACAGCGTGCCGGGCTTGGTGCAGAACTGTCCGGCGCCAAGCGTGAAGGAACCGACGAAGCCCTCGGCAATCTCCGGGCCGCGCTCTGCGGCCGCGGCCTCGGTGACGAAGACGGGGTTGTTGCTGCCCAGTTCGCCGAAGAAGGGGATGGGTTCCGGGCGTGAGCTCGCGATGTCGAAGAGTGCGCGTCCGCCCGGAATGGAACCCGTGAAGGCACCGGCCTTGATGCGCGGATCGCGCAGGGCGGCGGCTCCGGCGGCGGTGCCGGTGATGAGGGCGAAAGTGCCGTCGGGAGCGCCTGCGGAGGAAAGTGCGGACGTGACAACCTCGGCGGTGAGCAAGGAAAGTCCGGGATGGCCGGAGTGGGCCTTGAGCAGCACGGGGTTGCCGGCAGCAAGTGCCGAGGCAGTGTCTCCACCCGCCACCGAGAATGCGAACGGGAAATTGCTGGCCGCGAACACGACCACAGGCCCTACGGGTGCCAGTACACGGCGAATATCCGGCCGGGGAGCGCCCATGGGCCAATCGGCGTCGGCGTGGTCGATCCGGGCGTCAAGGTAACCGCCGTCGCGTAACAGCTCCCCGAAAAGGCGCAGCTGGAACGTGGTTCGCTTGAGCTCGCCGCGGAGGCGGCCCTCGGCCAGGCGGGTCTCGCGCTGTGCCACGGGGAGCAATTGGTCTGCGGCGGCGTCGAGGGCGGCGGCGACGGCGTCTAGCAGCGTTGCGCGTTCGGCAGGCCGCAAGGCGGCGAGCGGCGCCGCGGCGGACTGGGCCGCAGCGAGGAACGCTTCCAGCTCGGCGTCAGTAGTGGGCGTTACGGCGCTGGCGTTGGATTGCTTGCCGGGCGTGTTTTGGGCGACGGTGGTCATGCTCGGTCTCCTTTCAGGAGGGGGTTCGTGGGGTCTTCGATGTCAGGGACCAGCGCCGCGAGCTCGCCGATGCCCACGGGCGCTGCGAGGGGCCGTTTGGCGACGCCGGAGAGGGACTCGGCGGTTGGCGAAGCGCCCGGACCTGCGCCAAGGCAGGCCGACGCGAAGCCGCACACGCGGCCTTGGCACCAACCCATTCCGGCGCGGGTGAAGGACTTGAGGGTCCTGGCATCGCGGGCACCCAGGCTTTCCCGGGCTTCAGTGATCTGGCCGGCAGTGACTTCTTCGCAGCGGCACACGGTGGTCTCCGGGGTGAGCCAGTCCTGCCAAGCAGCGGGAACCGGATGCGCCCCGTGCATCGCCTCTGCGAAGCGGCGATGCCGTGCGGCGGTTTTCTCCTGCACAACGGGGCCGCCCGCTGCGGCAGTGCCGGCCGTGATGCCCTCAAGGACGGCCAATGTTGCCCCGCCGACGCCGGTGACCTCGCCCGCGAGATAAAGGCCCGGGACGCTGGACTGCTGGCGCTCATCGACGACTCCGACCAGCGAGCCGTCGGCGTCGAGCCGGGTTTCGATGCCGAAGGACAGGGGCAGTTCCATCTGTGGCGTGAAGCCCCAGCCGAAGCCCACCACGTCCACGTCTTCGTAGATGCGCTCTGTGCCTGGCCTGACGTTCCCGTCAGCATCGACCTTGGCCGTCCTCACGCCGGACACGCGATCCGTACCGAGGACTTCGGTGACGATGCTGCGCGTGCGGTACGGAATCCGGTGCCGGGCGAAGACTGCGGCGTACTCCGCCCCCTCAAGTGCTTTCTCCGGCACTCCCACGGCAGCATGCAAATGCGGCAGCCAGGCGGTGGGGGAGGAAGACTCGAGCACCGCGAGGACCTTGCCGCCGGCCTCGGCGATATTCGCGGCAACCGGGAGCAGGAAAGGGCCGGTTCCGGCGATCAGGAAGCGCTTCCCGGGCAGAATTCCGTTGGCCTTGATGAAGGCCTGGATGCCGCCGGCGGCCATCACGCCGGGGAGATCCCAGCCGGGAACCGGAAGCTGGCGGTCGTAGCCGCCGGGACAGAGGACCAGGCGGCGCGCGACGACGGTTTGGGCACCGGCGGTGGTTGCGTCCGAAGCGGCATCCGGAGCGACCCCCGCGACGGTGGGCGTCGTGCGCAAGGTGAAGCCGGCGTCGTCGTCTTGAGCTGGCTGGTTTCGCTGTGCCATCCAGACCTGGAGTCCGGGAAGGTACGTGATTCGTCCTTGGTGGCGGGCGGCGTCGAACCTCGTACGGAGGTCAAGGTAGCTCTTCCACCCGTGGTGCCCGCGGCCATCCGGCACCGGCACCACGGTCTCGGGCCGGTGCCGCCAGAACTGGCCGCCCGGCTGGGCGCCTGCGTCCACGAGCACCACGGTGGCTCCGGTTTCGGCGGCCGAAACGGCTGCGGCAAGACCGGCGGGACCCGCGCCAACGACGGCGACGTCCGCGCTGACGATGGGATTCATGCTAGTCCTCCGGGTTCTTCCGAGGGGTCCTCCGGGCAGGATCCTGCAATTTCCATGCCCTCGCGAACCTCAACAAGGCACGCGCGCTGGTTGGCGGCGCCATCGACCGTCAACAGGCAGTCGAAACACACGCCGATGCCGCAGAACAGCCCGCGCGGCCTCTCCCCTTTGCGGGTGCTGCGCCAGGCTGTGATGCCTTGCGCGGTCAACGCGGCGCCGACGCTCTGGCCCGGAGCCGCTACAAGCGGGCGCCCATCAAAGCTCACGCGAACGACGCCGGCGCTTGGGGGCGCCCCTGCGTCGCCTCGTGTTGGGGTGCTCATGCGCTGGCCTCCTCTCGGGGTTCTGGGGACTGGGGTTCTGCGGACTGGGGTGAAATGGAGTGGGGAACACGGTCGCCGAAGCGGGCCGGAGCGAAGGGTGAGAGGTCGAGGTCCGGGGCTTGGCCAACCAACGCCTGGGCAAGGAGCTTGCCGGTCCCCGCGGAGAGGCCGATCCCGGCCCCTTCGTGGCCGGCGGCATGCCATAGCCCGGGAGCGCGCTCGTCGTGTCCGATCACGGGCAGGTGGTCCGGGCAGTACGGGCGGAATCCGTGGTAGTGCCGGATGGCTTTGACATGCTCCAAGAAGGGGAACAACGCGGTGGCGTTGCGGGCCAGCAGGCTCAGTGCGTTCGTGCTCACGGTGCGGTCGAAGCCCACCCGTTCACGCGAGGAGCCAATCAGGATGGTTCCGCTGGGGGTGCCCTCAACCACCGGCGATGCCTGCAGGCCGGCATCGGAACTGCCGACATTGTCGATGTACTCGGCGGCGTAGACCTTGTGGTGAACCATCGGAGGGAGGGGCTCGGTGACCATGACGAAGCCGCGACGGGGGAGGACCGGCACGCTGACCCCGGCCATTGCGGCGAGCTCGCCCGCCCAAGTGCCCGTACAGTTCACCACGGCGTCCGCGGAGAAGTCTCCGCGGGGAGTCTTGACGCCGGTGACACGGTTGCTGCTACGCAGGAAGCCGGTCACGGGAGTGTCCGCCAGGAATCGTGCTCCGGCCTCGGTTGCAAGCCGGACGAGGTGGGCAGCGACGAGCATTGGCTGGACTTGGCAGTCCTCGGAGTAGCGTGCGCCGCCCAGGGCTTCGCGGGAAATATGCGGTTCGGCTTCGCGCAGCGCATCTTGGTCCAGTTCCTCAACGGCCACGCCATAGCCGGTCTGCACGGCCATGACGCGATTCAAAGAAGCCAGGCTGCTCTCGCGTGAGGCCACGATGATCCCGCCCTTGGATTCGAACTCCCAGAGCTTCTTGTGTTCGCCAAGATCCCCGTGCCAGACCCCCAGGGAGTAGCGCGTGAGCTCGAGCTCGGGGCCGAGTTCCTTGTCAGAGACGAGGATGTTCCCCTCGCACGCGGATGAGGTTCCGCTCGCAGGCAGGCCCTTGTCGATAACGGTGACCGTGAGGCCCTGCCGCGCGGCGAAGTAGGCGGTGGCCGCCCCGATGACCCCGGCACCGATGACGAGGACGTCGCTGCCTTGGTTCATGTCTGTTGCTCCTCGGGTGGTGCCTCGTTCTCGCCGGTGGCCCAGAGCCCCCGGGCGTGGCCGATGTGGCGGCGCATGAATTCCTGCGCAGCGGCCCCCTCGCCGGCTTCCACGAGGTCAAGCAGTTCGTGGTGTTCCTGGGCCGAGTCGGCAAGGCGGTTGCTCTCGCTCAAAGTCTTGAGTCCGTACATGCGGGTACGGGTGCGCAAGCTGGTGGCTAGTTCAACGAGCTGCTTGTTGCCCGAATAGCGGAGCAACTCGGCATGGAAGTCCCGGTCGGCGGCAAGGTAACCGGCCAGGTCTCCCTCGCGCGCCGACTCGACGATGTTGTCAGCCAGTGAGCGCAATACGGCTATGCCAGACGGTGGGACCGTTCCGGCGACGTCCGCCATGACCGGCGGCTCAATCAGCAGGCGGATCTGGGTGATTTCGTCGAGTTCACGATCGCTCATGCTGGTGACGCGGAAGCCCTTGTTCTTCACTGTTTCGACCAGGCCTTCGCGAGTGAGGTCCATCATCGCCTCGCGCACCGGAGTGGCCGAGACGCCGAAGGCCGCACCGAGAGCCGGCGCCGAATACATGGTGCCTTCCTCGAGGGTGCCGGCGATGATTGCCGCGCGAAGCGATTCAGTAACGGACTCGCGGAGGCTTCGCTGGCGGCCCAGGGGCGCGATGGGAAGCTTGTTGCTGGCTGGCACGGTGGGCACTCCTTGTGCAGGCGTCATGGTCTGGTGCCTCCTTCATACACCAAGGCCGCCGTTACGAGGTCCTCCCATGCCATGCCCACTCCCGCGTACAGGCAGGGCCGGCCCGGAGTCCGTTCGAACTCGCCTTTGACCAGCTCCCGCAGGTTGGCCGGACGGATCGTCTTCCATTCCTCGACGCTGCGGGCAGGAATAAGGTCTCCAGCTTCCCGCCACGCCGAGGCCCGCCCCTCCACCACGACGTCGCTGCGGAGCACGAGGGATGCATCCACCTCACGTGCGTCCAGCCCGTGCTGGCCCACCGCGGCGACCACGGCACCTGGAGCCACGAGACCGCCGTCGAACACCGGAGTACGCGACGACGTCGTGCAGAGCACCACATCGGCACTGGATACCCCTGCCGGGCTCGCCGGACGGACCTCGATTCCCTCGGACGCAAGCTTCTCGACGAGAACCTTCACGCGCTCGGGGCGCTGGCCGACGACGGCGAAGCTCGCCGCCGGGAGCACGGCGCTCGCCGCCCGCAGGTGGTTGAGGGCTTGGACGCCCGACCCGAAGACGAGCACGCGCGGCGTCTCCGGGGCACCGGTTCCGCTGTCGGGAGCGGCGGCGAGAATATGCTTCACGGCGAGGAGGGTGGTGGCAGGAGTGCGGATGGCCGTGAGCTCGTTGCCATCCATGACGGCGAGGGGAGCCAGGGTGTCAGAGTCGAGCAGCAGGTAGACGCCTTGGATCTTCTCAAGTCCCCGCGCCGGGTTTCCAGGGGCAACCGTGAGGGCCTTGACCCCGCTGTAGTGTTGGCCGATCCCGGGCATGAGCAGGAACTCCCCGCCCGGAGCGGGACTGAAAATCCTGGGGCTGTCCTCCTCCGGGTCCACGCCATCCAGGAGTGCCCGCTCGAGGGCGGCGATCGCCGTCGTCCACGGGGCGGCCGCCCGCACCGCCGCCGCATCAAAGTAGGGGAGGGTCACAGCAGGAACCCTTCCGGGAAAGGATCGGTGGGATCGAGGAAATACTGGGCCGTTCCGGTCAGCCAAGCCCGTCCAGTCACGGTGGGGACCACCGCGGAGTGCCCTGCCACCTCGGTCTCTTCCACCAGCCGACCGATGAAGCGCGAACCAATATAGGACTCGTTGATGAAGTCTGTGTCCAAGGCGAGTTCGCCGCGCGCGTGCAGCTGCGCCATCCGAGCGCTAGTGCCGGTGCCGCAAGGGGAGCGGTCGAACCAGCCGGGGTAGATGGCCATGGCATGACGGGAGTGCTCCGCCGTGGAACCAGGGGCCTTGAGGTACACGTGGTGGCAACCGCGGATGTCCTCGCGCTCAGGGTGGACAGGCTCGTCGTCGGCGTTGATGGCGTCCATGATGGCGAGACCGGCCTTGAGGAGATCGTCCTTTCGGGAGCGCTCGAAGGGCAATCCGAGGCTGTCCAGGTCCACGATCGCGTAGAAGTTGCCGCCGAAAGCCAGATCGTAAGCGACGGTGCCGTAGCCAGGGACCTCGACCGCCGCATCCAGTCGGTCCACGAAGGAAGGCACGTTGCGGATGGTCACGGACTCGGCATGCCCGTCCTTCACCGCCACCTCGGCGACCACCAAGCCGGCCGGGGTGTCGAGCCGGACGGTGGTGACCGGCTCGACTACCTCGACCATTCCAGTTTCCACCAGCACTGTTGCGACGCCGATGGTGCCGTGCCCGCACATCGGCAAGAGCCCGGAGACCTCGATGAAAAGGACGCCGAAGTCCGCATCCGCTCGTGTGGGAGGCTGAAGAATTGCCCCGCTCATGGACGCGTGGCCTCGCGGCTCGGTCATGAGGAGGGTGCGGATCCAATCGCTGTTCTCCATGAACCACAGCCGGCGCTCGGCCATCGTGGCGCCGGGGATCGTTCCGATGCCACCCGTAATAACGCGCGTGGGCATGCCCTCGGTGTGTGAGTCCACGGCGTGGAAGATGCGGCTGGTTCTCATGCTTTCCTTCTCCTCTTTGTTGTGGCTGGGTTTGTGGGCGGTCAGGGGCAGCTTCGCCGGGCAACGGCCCTTCGCCGTCGCTTAGACACAACCGACAAGCGTCACTGCGGTCGCTGAGCGACCTTAGCGACGCGGTCGGTCGCGATGCGCTCCTTTCCGAAGGACCGCGGCCCGGTTGGTGCGTCTCCCACCAAACGCTCGCTCACGTTTGGCGGGTTTTGCGTGGACGCTCGCTCACGTTTGGGCTATTTGTAGCCCTTGGCGAGGGCTGCTTCTGTGTCGCGGATGACGGCGTCGCGCACTGCGGGGGCGAGGGGTCCCCGGGGTGGGCGGCAGGCTCCTCCGTGGAGGCCAACGATATCCATGGACAGTTTGATGGACTGGACGAATTCTGTCTTGCTGTCCCAACGCAGCAGGGAGTGCAGATCGCGGTAGATCTCGCGGGCTCGGTTTAGGTCTGAGAGATCGCCTGAGGTTGAAAGCCGGTAGAGCTCCAACGTGGATTCCGGAATCGCGTTCGGGTAGCCGGCTACCCAGCCGACGGCACCGGCGAGGCCCATCTCGACGACGGTGTCGTCGGTGCCGATGAGAAGGTCCACCTCAGGGGCGAGTTCCTTGATTTCGTAGGCGCGGCGGACGTCGCCGGTGAATTCCTTGACGCCGACAATGAGGCCTTCGCCGTGGAGACGGGCGATGAGCTGTGGAGTCAGGTCCACTTTGGTGTCGATGGGGTTGTTGTAGGCGACGATCGGCAGCCCGACGGCGGCGGCGCGGCGGTAGTGGTCCACCACCTCGTCGTCGTTGGCGCGGTACGCATTCGGAGGGAGCAACATGAGCGCCTTGGCGCCAGCCTCGGCCGCCTGCTCGGCCCACTTCTGCGTCTGCAGCCCGCCGTATGCGCCGATGCCGGACATCACGGTGAAGCCCTCGGGCGCGGCCTCGACGGCCGTCGTGATGACGCGGGCACGCTCTTCATCGCTCAGCGTTTGGTACTCGCCCAGTGATCCGTTGGGGGCTACGCCGTCGCAGCCTGCGTTGGCCAGGAAGCGGACATGCTCAGCGTAGGCGTCGTAGTCGATGCTGAGATCGTCCTTGAACGGCAGTGCGGTTGCGACGAGTACGCCGTGCCAGGGTTTGCGGGTTTCAGTCATGGTTGGTCCTTTCGGTGGGGCACACGCGGCGCCGTCATTGTGCTGCCGTGAGATACCTCACAGCCTAATCTACCATGTGACATTGCACAGGTGGTCTAAAAATGGGTGCCGGGCCGAAACCCGGCACCCGGGTTTGCTGAATTACGTCAGCTGAAGGGGCTAGCTCGCGGGAACGACGTATTGTTTCTCGGCGACCTTGCCGAGGCCTTCGGACAGACCGGCGTCGGTCAGTAGCTTGGTGATGGTGCCGTCCGCGCGCTGTGCGGTGATGCCGGCGTTGAGTGCCTCCTGCAGGCTCTTGTTGCCCTTGGTCATGGGGAAGGCAGCCTCGGGTGCGTGGGCGATGGCCCCGACGCGTGCGTCCGGTTTCTCGTTCGCGAGGGCGACCTTGACTCCGGAGGCGCCCTTGAACTGAAGCACCTGCACGCCGTAAGCGTCGACGTCGGCGTCCAGGCGTCCGGCGTCGAAATCCGCCTTGAGCTCGACGCTGCTGGGGTAGGTGACAAGCTTGTCGCCCAGGATCTTCTTGAGGTCCTCAACCCAAAGGTAGCCATCGATCGTGCCGACCTTGTTCATCTTCTCCAGGTCCGAGACGGTGGTGGCGCCCGA
Organism: Arthrobacter sp. MMS24-S77; assembly: GCF_054888235.1. Lineage (NCBI taxonomy): Bacteria > Bacillati > Actinomycetota > Actinomycetes > Micrococcales > Micrococcaceae > Arthrobacter > Arthrobacter sp. MMS24-S77. Next base: position 4,361,465 of record NZ_JBTZRN010000001.1, on the reverse strand, counting down.
TTTGGAAACGATGCCCATGCCGTCGAGGTAGGTGGACGCGGAGAAATCGACGGCCTTGAGGCGTTTCTCGGTTGCGTCGATGGTGCCCACCGCGAGGTCGATGTTGCCGCCGGAAATGGATTGCACGGCATCTGCGTAGGTGGCCTGCTGGTAGGCGGGTTCGAGGCACTCGTCCTTCGCAATCTTGCTGACGATCGCGATGTCGATGCCATTGGGCTTTCCGCTGTTGTAGCTGCTGAACGGCGGGATGTCGATGACGCCGACCGTGAGCTTTCCCGGTGCGACCGTCTGGACGCCCTGGTGCTTTGGCGTGCACGAAGCGGTGCTTGCGCCCGAGGATCCGCCACAGGCTGTCAGGCCGAGGCTGAGGGCGATCGCGCTGGCAGTCAGGATGCCGGCGCCTTTGAGACGGTGGGTATTCATGGTTCCTCCTGGTGGTGTTGGGGGTGCTGCAGGATGTCGGTGGAGCGGTGGAGCGGTGGAGCGGTGGAGCGGTGGAGCGGTGGGGTGGGGGATCTTCACGCGTGCCGGGCCATGCGCTTCTCGAAGAAGACGGTGATCCACGTGGCCGGCATGGAGATGGCGGCGTAGCAGAGGCCAGCGAGGGTGAAGATCTGGAGGTAGTTGAAGTCCTGGCTGCCGATGTTGTACGCGGACTTCATGAGCTCCGGGACCGCGATCGCGTACGCCAGGGACGTCCCTTGGAACATTTGGATCGCGACTCCCATGAGCCCGGGGATTGCCGAGCGCATGCCTTGCGGCATGATGACCCGGAAGAAGGTGTCGCGCTGCGACAAGCCAAGGGCGTTGGAAGCCTCAAGCTGTCCGCGGGCCACCGACTGTAGGCCTGCCCGCATGATCTCGCTTGAGTACGCCGCTGAGTTCCACGTGAGGGCGAGGCAGGCTGCGGTGATGCTTTCGAAGGCGATCCCGAACTTCGGCAAGCCGTAGTAGAAGAGATAGAGGATCACCAAGGCCGGTGCGCCGCGGCCAACCTCGACGACGGCGAGTCCGAGGGTGCGGACGGCCAGGTTCTTGGCGGTCACCATGAGGCTGAGTGCCAGTCCCAATGGATAGCCGAAGAAGATCGAGATGCCGGCGATCAGGAGACTGACGCCGAGGCCGGACATCATCTGCGGGAGGTAGCCCGCCCATTCTGTTAGCCAGGTCATGCGTAGATGGCCTTCCTCATGCGGGAATCGAGTCGGCGGGACAAGTAGGCCACCGGCAGGCTCAGCACGATGTAGAGAATGCCCACGATGATGTAGGGCAGGATCCCTTCCACGCTGGGGTGCTGCCGGGCGAAGGCCTGGGATTGAAAGACCATTTCAGTGACGATGATCGTCGAGGCGATGGAGGAGTCCTTCAGCAGGCCCGTCAGGTAGGTCGCGATGGAGGGGGAGACGATCCGGAAGGCCTGCGGGACCATCACGCGGTAGAACGTGGTCCCGCGGGTCAACCCGAGGGCATTCGCTGCCTCGCCCTGGCCGCGCGGCACGCCCTGTAGCCCGCCTCGGTAGATCTCGGCAAGGTAGGCAATGGAGACGACGCCGAGCCCCACCACCGCTGCGCCCACCGGGTTGAACTTGAAAGTGCCGATCTGGATGCCGAACTTGAGCAGGAACAGCCACACGATGATCGGCACGCCGCGGACGAGGTCAACGAAGAGCCGCGACGCCAGGCGAACCAGGACGTTCGACGACGACAAGCCCACCGCGAGTGGAACGGCGCCGACGATGCCAATCGCGAACGCAGACAGTGTCAGCATGATCGTCATGGGAAGCCCCTGAAGGACCGCGGAGAGTGCGTCCATGTCAGCGCTCCAGCACTGCGCGCAGGAAGCGTCGGGTGCGGGCCTCCTGCGGATCGCTCATGATGGCCCGGGGATCACCCTGCTCGATGATTTTGCAATCGGCCATGACCACGAGCGTGTCGGAGACGTCGCGGGCGAACTGCATCTCGTGGGTCACCACGATCATCGTCATGCCATCGGCGGCGAGCTCGCGCATGACGGCCAGGACTTCGAGCCCTACCTCCGGATCGAGCGCCGACGTCGGTTCATCGAAGAGCATGATGCCCGGATCCAGGGCCAGGGCGCGGGCAATGGCAATGCGCTGCTGTTGGCCGCCGGAGCATCGCCCCGGGTGCTGCGATGCCTTCTCCTTGAGGCCCACCCGCTCAAGCAGCTGCATCGAGCGCTCGTCGGCCTCTTCCTTGCTGCGTCCGAGGACCTTCTGCTGTGGAAAGCTGATGTTCTTCAGCGCGGACATGTGCGGGAAGAGATTGAATGACTGGAACACCATGCCCACCGTGCGCCGAAGTGCCGCGAGATCCCGGCTGCTGACGTCCTTGCCCGGCTCGATGGTGTGCTGGGCCACCTGAATGGTGCCGGAATCGGGCCGCTCCAGGAGGTTGATGCACCGCAAGAAGGTGCTCTTGCCTGCGCCAGAGGGGCCGATAAGGGCAGTGACAGTCCCCGGCTGGACGTGCAGGGAAACATCATCAAGGACGACGTGGTCGCCATAGTGCTTCGAAATGTTGTCTAGCTTGATGCCGAAACGGGGAGCGATCCTGCCGTCCGCAATTTCTGAAAGGGTCATAGTGATCTTCCATGTGGTGAGCAAGTGAACATCGACGATGTGGTCTATGTCACGTGATATGTGCAATGGTACATGACACTGTAGAGGAAAAGGAAGGGCTATTTTTGGCGCCTTCGACGGATTCTCCGGCAGTGGACTCTTGACTGAAAATTCAGTCAGGATTATGGTTGAGCAATCGCATCGCCGTGATGCAGCTCACGAAAGGCTTGCCATGATCAGCACGCGCTCCCGCAAAGACGCGGGTTCCGCCGGTGCCGCATCCGCGCACAAGGACAGCTTTGGCCGTATTGAATCAGCCGGTATTGAATTCATTCCCGACGAGGAACGCTCTTCCCGCCCCCGGAACCTGTTTACAGTGTTCTTCGGGGGCAACTTCGCCTTTTCGGTCATCGTCTTCGGTTGGCTTCCCATCACGTTTGGACTGGACTTCGTCGGCGCCGCCACGGCCAGCCTGACCGGGCTCCTCGTTGGTACCGCCTTGATCGCTCCGATGGCACTTCTCGGTCCGCGGACCGGCACGAACAACACCGTTTCCAGTGCCGCGCACTTCGGCACGCGCGGGCGGTTGATCGGTTCCGCCCTGACGCTGCTCTTTGCCCTCGCCTACGCCGCAATCGCTGTCTGGACGTCGGGCGATGCACTGGTTGCCGCCGCCCAGCGGCTTCTGGGCGTGCCTGTCGATGGCACCACGCTGGCAATCGGGTACGCAGTGATCTCCATTGAGATCGTGCTGGTTGCATTGTTCGGCCACGGGACGGTGGTGGCGATGCAGAAATTTGTTGCCCCGGTGGTCGGTATCCTGCTGCTCATCGGCGTCGTCGCCTTCGCTCCCACCTTCAGCCCCACAACCGTCCACGCCGACTATCTTTTGGGCAGTTTCTGGCCCACATGGATTTTGTCCGCGGTCATTTCCGTTGGCGGCCCCCTCTCGTATGCGCCCACCCTCGGCGACTACAGCCGGCGCATCTCTCGGAAGGTCCACTCGGACCAGTCCGTAGTCGGCGCCACCTGCCTGGGTGTGTTCCTGGGACTGTTTGTCACGGCACTCTTCGGCGCGTTCACAGCCTCGGCCATTCCGGAGCTCGGCGGCTCCTACGTCGCGGACCTCGTGAGATCGTCTCCGGCCTGGTACCTGTTGCCAATACTCATCATCGCCCTGGCCGGCGGCCTCGGACAGGGCGTGCTCAACCTCTACGCCAGCGGTCTGGACCTCGAAGCACTCTTCCCGCGGCTGCGCCGCATCCACACCACGCTGATAACGTCCGTCATCGCCGTCGGACTCCTTTACCTCGGCGTCTTCGTGTTCAACGCGGTGGACTCTATCACTGCCATGACTCTGGTGCTCAACGGATTCGCAGGGCCCTGGGTGGCCATCAACGTTTTGGGATTCCTGATCGCCCGCCGAGGCCAATACCACGCCGCGGACCTCCAGCTCTTCCGCGCCAGCGGACCGCGCGGCCGGTATTGGTTCAGCAACGGCTGGAACCTGCGCGCGGTCATTCCCTGGGCTGTCGGATCAGTGTTCGGTCTGCTGGCTACGGAGACTTCCCTCTACACCGGCCCGCTCTCGCAGCTCGCCGGAGGAATCGACCTCAGCTTCCTTGGCTCCACGCTCATAGGCGCAGCAGGGTACCTGATTGCCCTGCGGTTTTGGCCTGAACCCGCAGCCACGCGGGAGTCCGCACAGGAGGAAGGTGAACACGTATTAGTGTCAAACCATGAGTGACAAACTAACCCAGATCCTCACCGCCGCCACCACCTGCATCGCCAGGAACGGAGTCCGGGGAATGCGGATCAACGATGTTGCGAAAGAAGCCGGCGTCTCGCCAGGGCTCCTGTACTACCACTTCACGGACCGGGCCGGCCTGCTCGCGGCAACGCTTGACTTCATCAACAAGCAGGTCAGCAAGGACGACGCCGCGCCCTCCCCGGACACCGACGCTGACGACCGCGACCGGTACCTCAGGCACCTGCTTCTCGACGAAATCAAGGACGACGCCGGCGTTCGCCGAAATTCGGTGGCCTGGAACGAGCTCCGGGCCTGCTCTATCTTCGAACCCGAACTGGCAGAACCGCTGTCCCGGACAACGGCGGAATGGAACCGTGAGATCGCTCAGGCCATTGTTGCCGCCACCGAAGGCACCAGCGAAGAGGAGTCCGCGGTTACGGCGGAGATTCTCACGTGTTTGGTGGAAGGGATCTCTGGCCGCTGGCTCAGCGGTTTCATCACTACAGCCCATGCGCATTCCCTGTTGACGACGGCGATTGACGCACTGGCTGCGCGTCCGGTGACTTCGCAGGAACATGCCCGTCACGGCTTGGGACACTGAACCGACGGCGCAGGAGGTTGATCGTTCTTGCGCCGTTTCAGGACGGCAGCGGCCAGGCAGAACGCCAACAAACCACCGATGAAGTAGATAGCCCAGAACGGGAATCCGATGTTGGTCTGGCGTCCTGCCAGGGTTTTCTGTTCGGGGGCGTCTTTGGGGATGTCTGCGATCCGGGAGGCATGGACGAGGAGCCGGTGCGAGTTCACGCCGATGGGGGTGCACGTCACCAAGGTGATGGAATCCTCGCCCGCGGTGACCTTGAGGGATGAGATGTCGTCCGGCTTCACCACCTCGATCTTGTTCACCTTGTACAGAAACGTGTGGTCCATGACTTCGGTGGAGAAGATGTCGCCCGTTTTGGCACTGTGGAGGGGGTTGAAAAGTTCGGCGTTGGGGATTCCCGAATGTGATGTCAGGACGCTGTGTGTACCGGGGCCCCCTACGGGAAGGGAGGATCCGTAGAGGTGGCCGACTCCCTTGGCCAGGACGTCGTCGCTGGTTCCGTGGAAGATGGGCAGATCGATGTTCAGCGAGGGGTAACGGAACCGCCCTATTACGTCATCGTTGGCCACGTTCAACTGGCTCTGATAGTCCCGCAATTGCCCTTCCGCGGCAGGCGTCGGGGCCTGTGCGGAGTAGGGGTCACGCAGCTGCCCTGGGGGATGCGGGAGTTGTATTCTCGTGCGCGGTCCAGCACTTTCGTCCGGGCCGAAGGTTCAAGCTGCTCAACTTCCTGTGCGTAGCCGGAAAGCTGGCTGTTGTGGGATATCGAGCTGAACCAGTCCGCTGCCTGTGGGTAGAGGACCAGGCCAAGCCCGATGGCCGCGATCACCATCATCGTCACGAACCTCCGGTCAGCAAGACCGGATCGGATGCCGTAGCGTCCAGCCGCCCGTCTCCGGGTTCTGCGGCGACGAGGGGGGTCTTTCGGGCCGGGTTCGGAACCCTCCATGAATTCTTCGAGGGTTTGAGTCATTGGAGCCTCTTGCTTTGATGGACGGGAGAGGTGTGGGGCCTCCACCAGGCTGGCGGATGCCCCACACCTTGCATCACGGGACGCAGGTCACCGAGGGATGGCTACTTTGCCTCTTTGCGCTTCCGACGGCCGGTGACCATGAAGAGACCGGCACCTGCCAGCACAAGAATCCCGCCGGCGGTCAGGGCCCAGGTTCCCACACCACCGGTGAGGGGCAGCTGGAATCCGGCGTTGTGCAGGACGTTGTTGATCGTCACGGTGACCACCGTCGGGTCCGAACTGGTGACCGTGGTCTCGACCGGCTGGGCGAGGAGTTCGTAGCCGGCCGGGGCCTTGGTCTCGACCAGCCAGTACGACTGGTAGCCGGGCTGGCCCGGGCTTACCGCAGCCCCGTTGGCCCAGTTGGAGTAGCGCAGTCCGGAGATCACCAGATTGCCGCTGGCATCGGTGGTCCAGGAGCTGACACCGGCGATGGTGATCGCGTTGGTGCCGGCCAGAGCGTCAGCCTGGGTCGGGTACACCGAGAACGTGGCGCCGGCCAGGCTCGCGGAGGTCTTGGAGTCCTGCTTGTGAAGGACGATGTCGCCCCACTTGGTAACTACCGGAGGGGTGACGACTGGACCGCCGGGCTGGCCCGGGGTGATGGTGAAGCTGGCCGCGTTCGGGTAGACGAGGGCCGTGTTCGAAATCTGGCCGACCGTGTTCACGGTGGTGTTCACCGTTACGACGACTTTGGCCGTGGGGTTGGCGGCAAGGATCGCCCGGCCGCTGGCGGTGAAGTCGACCGTGAGGGTGTTCGTGGCCGCGTTGAACGCGATGGTGTAGTCCGTGTTCAACGTCAGTGTGGCGCCGTTGGAGAGCGCGACCGTCGAGTTGCTGTACGTCAGTTTCGGGTCGAGCTGATCCACGATCCGGTAGCCGTCAATCGGATTGACATTGGGGATGTCGCCGGTGATGGTCCACTGCACGTTGTCGCCGAGCTTGATGGCCGGGGCGTCCGTGACGGTCTTCGTGGCGCCGGTCACCGCGTTCTTGGGGTAGACGTTGACGTTGTACATCCAGTTGTTCTCGTTCACGGGGTCCGTCATGGGAAGCGTGACCAGGAACGGAGCCGAAGGAGTGACGCCGGCCGGGTAGCCGGTCTCCGTCACCAGGTACAGGCCCAAGGGAAGGTTCCCCAGGGTGGCTGTTCCGGTCGCGTCGGTCGTGACCGCGGTGCCCGGGGTGGCCGCCTGCGCGGCGGCCTGGGCCGGTGTCAGGGCTGCTGCGGCAGTCCAGCCCGCGTTGGTCGTCAGGTCAATGTTGTTGACCTTCTGAACCGTAAACGTGACTCCGGCCATGGGCGTCAGGCCCGCTAGCTGGGCAGGGGTCAGCGCTGTTCCGTTATTGGGCAGGTTGGTCGGCGTGGCCGGCGTCTGGTACTTGTGGATGGTCAGCGAACCGGTCTTGGACGGATCGATGTTGGCAATGTTCGCCGCGTGCGCGCCCCCTGCCCCGAGGGCAAGCATTGCTGCTGAGGCAATTGCGGCTAGCGAAGCAACTATTGTGCGCCTCACCTTCGATGATTTCATCGTTTTCCTTTCTTGTTGTCCCCAGGGAGATGCACGGAGCTGCGCTCAGCAATCTGGGTATGTGGGGTTTTGTCCGCTCGCCTGGTCATGATGAGGGCGAGCGAAGTCATGAGGAGGAGGATCCCGAGAAGGGCACCTCCGAAGAGGCCGGCGTTGCCGGGTCCGCCGGCGGCTGGAAGTTTCACGGCCGCCATATCCAGGACGGTGATGGTCAGGCCGTTTGCCGTCACGGATGTGCCAGCGGTGGCCGCGTCCAAAGTGATGCTGCCGTTGGCCGCAACAGTGAACTTCACGGGAGTCGCCAGGAGCGAGTAACCGTTCGGGGCCTTGGTCTCGAGCAGCCAGTACGTCCCTGGAAGCAGGTTCCTGACCTCGACCAGTCCAGGTGACCCGGACACGGCACTACTCACGCCGATCACCGTGGTGCCCATTTGCCCTGCGGCATCATTGTGGATCTCAAAGGTTGAGCCGGTCAGGGGGACGGTGGAACCCTGGGTCGGACCGGGCCCTGCTTTTTGCAGGAACAGGTGGCCCGTGGTGGGGTTCGTGGTGAAACACGCCGGGTCAAGCGGAGCCGCGCTGCCCGTAACGCATCGTGCCGGCGGGACGACCCCATTGCCGGTTGCCCCGTTCTTCAGGGTGACCAGCCACGCATTGGCGTTGACCGTCACCGAGTAGGTCAAAACCGCCGTGCCGTTGCCGGGGAGAGTGAATGACGGGGTGACCAGCTTGCTGTCCGCGCCAGGATCCGCAACGGCGACGGGTGCACCGCCATTGATGGTCAGCTTCGCCGAACCGGCAGTGAACGTGGCGTTGTTCAGCACCTGGCTCAGGTCATCCGTGAGGATGACACCGGTGATCGGGTTGACGGTGGAGTTGGTGGCCGTCACTGTATACGTGATCACCCTGCTCGCGGCCGGGTCGCCCGGATTGATGGAGGTCCCGGAAGCGGGCGACGCGGTCTTGCCCAGCGTCCACACACCCACGGGATTGACCGTGCAGGTGGTGTTGCCGGCGGGGCAGGAAGTCGGAGGCGTAACGATGGTCGAGGGGGTCAGGTAGTTCTCGAGCGAAGCATCACCCAGGTTGCCGGCGTTGTTGACTTTCACCTGATAGGTGACCACGCTCTTGGCGCCGGCAGCCACAGTGCCCGTGATACCCAGGGTCTTCGTTGCTGCACCCGAGTTGTTCGTGACAACCAACGGAGTCCCGCTTGTGGTGGTCGTGGTGATGGAATTGGCTACAAGGGTCGAAGCATCGAGGACGTCCCCGAGCCAGTCGGTGTAACTGACGGTGGCCGGGGCGGTACCGGTGGTGTTGTCGAAGGTCAACGTGTACGTCAGAACCTGTCCGGGTTGGACCATGGTTCCGGCCGCCGGATCGACGCTCTTGGAGGCGACCAGATTGGGCAGGAGGGCTGTGTTGACGAACCGGCAGGTGACCTCGGTTGAGACAGTGCCCGAGGAAACCGGAATTTCGGTGCTGTTGACGTTGAACGAGGTCCCTGTGCCGCTCTTGAACGGTGCGGCGGTGAGGTCCGGGGTGTTCCAGCATTTCCAGGTGGTGGTGTAACCGCCGGTGGCCGTGGTCTGGCTTTCGGAGAAGGTGTAGTAGACACCGCTCACCTGGGCGAGCACGGCGGCCGGGCCCACCTCGTTGCTCTGGAGTCCTGAGGCGCTGCCGGTGGTGGTAGTGGTTCCGAGCACTGCCCCATTGGCCCCTGTGTCGCCACGTTTGATGGACAGATTGAACTGGTCGCTGGCACTGACTCGGCCGCCGACGATTTCCTTCTGCAACTTCACGTGCGGCGGAGCTGGCTGGCAGGATGCCAGATCCGTACCGTTGCCGTAGGCGAGTGCTGTCCTGGTCCCCAAAGCCTGGAAGGTGTTGGGGTCATAGACGGTGACGTTGGTGCTCGTGCCGCTGTTGTTCGACTGGATGATGAGCGAGCCGTTGGAGTCGAAGGCGATGCCGTTGTACCCAGGATCGTTGGTCGCGTTGCCGATCAGAATGCTTCCACTGGAGTTGGCCAGGGTCGCGCCCGGGGTGGCGTCCACCCCGGCGATGGTGAAGATATTGACCCTTCCGGGGTAGGCCGTCTCGGCGTTGTCGACCTGGGAAAGGATGGCGTAAAGATTTCCCTGGCTGTCAAAGGCAAAGTCGCCGTTGCGGTTGGCAGGTACCGGGTCCCAGAAATCCGTTACAGGGTTGTAGTTGTAACCCAGGTAGGCGGAGGAGGAAACCTGAAGACCGTTGACGACCAGGGCAACGGCTCCGGATACAGGATCGTAGCGCCAGATGAACAGATTGACGGTCCACCGCTGCGGGTTGCTCCCGGTCACAGGGATGGCCCGGTAGCCGCCGAAGTAGTACGCGCCGTCGACCGGGTTGACCGCACCGGCCACCACACTGTTGCCTACCAGCGAAGTATCGACATTCGCTTTGACGAGAACAGGAGCGCCGGGAGTGGTCGGTTTGGGATCGTAGGAGTAGATGTTGACGTAGGAAGGGTCCGTGGGGCCGTTGTCGAAACGATCGACGAAATACATCATCCCGGTTTGGCTGCTGACGGCCAGCCCATTCGCGTTGTTGCGGACCGTATTGGTGTTTGCCATTTTGTAGTCGAGCACAGGGTTGTTGCTGGAATTCACGTGCGATCGGTAGATCCCCCCGGAGCTATCGATGGAGTAGAAAACGTTGGGCGCGCACACCTGGGACGTGGTCATCGCCATGGGCAACGCCGCCATGCCGGTATTCGCCGGGACAGACTGGCCGGCCGCTGCTGGGGAGGATCCGGCAGCGTTCGCTGTCGCCGGCATCGCCACAATCTGCAGCAGCAGGACCAGAACAGCCGCAAAACCCAAGGCCAGCCGTGACCAGACGTGGGGTGACTTCGGGGACAGCCCTACGAACGCTTCCTTGAAGACCCCCGGATATGTCGGGACGGTCATCAGGAACCGCCCCTGATCCCAGGCCTTGCTGTGGTGAATTTGTTCAATATCACCGGACACCTCACTAGTAGTAACGACCAGGCCCACGCCCGGAACTTTGCATCTGACAGGTATGTATCGGTTTCCGGAAGAACGTGACGACGATTCCGGTAGGAAACTCTCAACTTTTTTCCAGAGGCACCCGAAGTCAGTCATGTAAGATCCGCAAAACGGCGCGGCAGGGCAGCATCACTCCTGGCTGGTAGCTCTACGGAGGCCGAACTGCCTTGTGTAGCCAAACTGCCTTGTGTTACCCGAGCGGGACCCGGAGTGAACTCAGGGGCTATGAAGGCAAGGAAATGGGTGTGATGGCATCGTGTTCGTCCCAGAGTTTCGTCCCGGTGACGGTGACCGCCTGGACAGCCATGGCACTGATGAGCTCTCCTGCATGGCTTTGGTCGTTTTCAGTGACGACATACGTGAAGACCAGTTCGGTTTCCCCTCCGGCGGGCACAGGGCCGACACTCAAGGCTGATGGGCCAGTCGTGTAGTGCAGTTCTTCCATTCCTGCGTTGGTGAAGGACCGCAGGACAAGGGTGGCGTTGGTGAGCTCTTCCCCTGAATCATTGATGATCCACGCGGAATAGGCCAAGGTTTCGTGAGGAGCCGCGCTGGCCCTGTTTGCGTAGTGAACCAGGCGCACTCCGATGCCGGGCAGCGGGCACGCCGAGAAGGCGCCCGGAGCCGTGGGATCCGATGGATGCCACGTTCCAAGGAAGGGGGGCTTAAAGCGGCCCTTGGGGAGGGACGCATCGGCTATCGTGTGTCTTTCATGGGGCTGCCGTTCAATTTGTTTGTCCCGGTTGCTTGGGATCTGCAGCATTAGGACCTCCGTGGGAAAAGTGTGTTCAGCCAATGGGTTCTCGGCGTTTCTGCTCGGCGGCGTCCGCGGGCGGGTGCTTGGCCGGTGGCATCTTTGCCGGGAGGTGCCATTGGTTCCGGGATGGTGACCATCGATGAGGTGAACCGCCGTGTGCCGGCGGCGGTGTCCCGTTCGTTGGCTGTGTTGTGGCCCGGCAAGCTGAGAACGGCATCGATGATGGCAATGACCCGTAGGGAGCCCTCGTTTCCGCGTCGCACCGGGCTCGTCGCTGAAGAGAACAGACTCGCTGGACTTTCTTGGCAGGTCATCGCGACTGCCTTACCGGGATCCCCCTGAACTGCGCCATGAGGCTCATGGCTTCGGCATCCGTTGACGGGATCGGCCCGTAGCGGAGCACACAAGGGCCGAGAACCCCGTTCCGTAGTGCCTCAAGCCTTTTCTTGCATCTGACAGCATCTGCAAGATTTCTCATTGAACCCTGGATGAGGAAGTCCACCCTGTCATGGCGGTACACCTGTGTCGCTGATTGGCCAGTGAATTCCTCGGCACAGATTCGGCCCACTTCCACGGACAGGGTCCAGGAGCCCTTCAGCTGTTGATCCATGAGGGGAAACAGCAATGTCCCCAGGACGAACTTGCAGGCCCCGTTCGCCGTTCGACGCGCGTCATGGAGTACGCGTTCGAAATGGGCCGTGGTCGCCAGGCCTGTTGTGACATCCGTGCAGGATGAAGGCTGGTTTTGCTCTCTGGCCTCTGCCCATCCGACGGCGATTTCCTGCAGTGCGCTGTGGTCCACGGGTAGTCCGGCGGCTGCGAAGAGGGACCGTAGATCGGTCATCGTTTCGGCGATACCCACACCGTGGAAGGAACGCGATGCGCCCAGGTCCCGGGCCGCGCCGTCAGAGGAAACCTCGTTCATCACCGAGAAGGCCATTACTTCGACTTCCGGTGCGAACCAGTCTTGGATATACCGCCAGCCATCGCGAAGGCTTTGGTCCCGCCACAGGTCCAGAAGCGACCACATGGCGTTCCCAACGGGAACCGCAGGCGCTGGTTGAATCTTCATGCCTAACTTGTGTCGCAAGGAGACGATTCATGTTGCCAATGTCGCGAATATTTAGGAGACGCGGACTAGTCCCCGCCCATCAACCTTCGCCGATGCTTGAGCTCCTTGACCCAGTCCCTGGTCTGGATCGGCCCGAAAGGTGAGGATCCGGCGTCGAGGTCTGCGATCAGCGGACCCGACGCCTTGAGCGCGAGCTCCAAGACTCCCTCTGCCGCGCGCCCTGTTAGCCCTAGTTTTCCTGCCCAGGCAAGGAAATGCTTCCGGGAGATGCCACTCTTCTTCCCGCCGATGCCTAGCGCGAGGGTCTTGTCCCCGTAGACCACGGTGGAGGGGATGTCGTAGACCGGGGCGATGGTGTACTCGCCCTGCGGCGACTGCACCCCTGCCTTTGACTGAACCCCTGCCTGCGACTGAAGCATGGACACGTTCTTGGCATGGAGGTCGCCGTTGCCGCTGAGCCATGCGAAGGCCAGCTGGAGGGCAAGGTTCCGCAAGGCCGGCAGGGGTGCGGAACAGTGGGCTGCCAACGCTGCGCACACCTCGCCGAAGGGCACGCTGTACTTATCCGCCGGATATAGTCCCAGCACTTGGGCCCCGTCCTCGACGGCGAGACGCACCGCGGTGCCGTCGGCTCCGGTGAGGCGATCGAAACGCTCCACGAGCAGCCCGGCCCGCCCTCCGACGTCGTGCACTAACTGAACGGCACTCACGGGGATCCGCAGTTTGCGCGCATAACGGAACATGAGAAATTCGTTTTCCACGACGAACGGGAACTCGGGAGCGTTGAGTTTGAGGATGAAGCGCTTGCCCGCTTGCGCCACCGGGAGGGAGATCATCCCGGCCGACAACTTGTCCTGCACACCCGCCAGCGCAACCGGATCGATGAGGCCCGAATCGCCGAGCAGCGCTTCGAAGTCGAGGGGCAGCTTCGAATCGAGCACGACGGCGGAGCCCCCTTCGGTGGGCGGCTCGCCGTGGGGGACCGTCTGGACATCGCCCACGGCGTCTCCTCCCGCGCCCATCAGGAGCGCGAGCTCGTCGTCGGCGCTGGCCTTGACCGCCCGGCGCAGCGAATTCAGGCGGCGGCCTTCCGGGAGGAGGCCGGTGAAATAGGGCGGAACGGCGCCGCTCGGCGTGAAGACGGGTTCGGGCGTGAGTGGCAGGGTGGTGGCCACGGCAGGACGGCCCGATTCGAGGTACCGCGGCAAATAACTGAACTTGGTGCCGCCTTCATGCCGCTCGATGCGGGCAGCCAGGACGCCTTGCTTGTAGACGTCGGCGATGCGGTGGAATGTCATGACTGGCTGTTCGCAGTCTGGCTGCCCGCGGTCTTCACCGTGAGCTCGAGGCCCAGCGTGCCGAGCACAGCCAAGAGGGGTTCTAACTGGACCGTGGTCTTCCCTTGCTCCACGAATCGGACGAAACGCTCCGAGACGCCTGCGAGGTCGGCGAGATCGGACTGGCTCAGGCTCAGTGAGGCACGGCGGGCACGGACCTTGGCGCCCAGGGACTCGGTGAATTCCTTGGGGGACATGTCCACCCTTCCTCGTGTTTTGTGGGCATGCGCGTGCGCGCGTCCGGTACGTTCGTGCCGGTTTCACCATTTTCCGCCTCGCTGGGAGGCGAATCAAGGACTCTCCGGTGAGAATCGGTACGTTCGTGCCGGTGCGCAGATGTGCCGGTGCGCCGCGCGTCGACTTCGTGGGTGCGGGCCGTTCGCTGCGTTCCGGTACCGCGATTTGGAGCCCAGACCCACGAATCGCCTAGCTTGCCGGGCGCGCCTTCAGCCTTTCCAGGGCCGCCTCCCGGCGCGCGGCCCCGCGCCTTTCGTCGATCACGATCGAGATCGCCAGGGCCGCCACAATCACCATCATGCAGACGGGCACAGAGACACCCAGGGCGGCCAAGCCCACACTGCCGGAGAGCAAGACGACCACGAGGCCCGTGACTCCGATGAGTGCGCGCTCGAAACCAAGCAGGTAGCTGTACAGCGAACTCAGGGCCACTTTGAACAAGGCCACAGGGACGGCGATCGTGGCCACAACTGCAGCGGCGTCGATGTGGGCCTCGTGGTCGATGAATAGGGCGGCCACATGAAGTCCGGCACCAGTGGCGGCGATCGCTCCGAAGATGAACATGTGGCCGTACCCGAAGGCGAATGCCCGGTGCCGCTGGTAATGCAGGGCGTGGCCGGAGGGGAGGATGAAGTAGATCCACCACATTCCAAATGCCAGCCCTGTTCCGCCGAGGCCCACAAGTGCTGCATCAACGGACCAACCGTGCAGGGCAACGATCGCTCGAAGGGTTTCGATCGCACCAATCAGGCACTCGCCCAAGGCGATGATGGCCAGGAGTCCGTAGCGTTCCGCGATGTGGTGGGCGTGCCAGGGCGTCTTGGCCTTCCGCTCGGCGATGTACGGCGTCGCCATTTCGAGCAGGAACAGCGGGGCAGCCATGAGGAAGTTCGTCAGGATGTCGGCCTGGACAATCAGCACCACCACCCATCCGACCTGAGCCACCACCAGGAACTTCGCGTAGGTGAGGCAAGCGCGTCGGCGCTCCGGATCCTGCCTCGCCGCGCGGAGCCACTGGAACACCAACGCCAATCGCATGATGATGTAACCCAGCACCATGGTGGAGTTGTCCACATGGTGGCCTTCGGCAAGCGAATGGAACATGGGTTCGATGCCCATGGCAAGAATCAGCACGCCCACCATCTGCACCATGGTGACAACCCGGAAAATCCAGTCGTCAGTGTCGTAGGCGCTGGCGAACCACGAAAAATTGATCCAGGCCCACATGACGGCGAACATCGCGAAGGTGAAACCCATCAAACCGGAGCCGAAACGGGCCTCGGCTAGTTCGTGCGCGAACTGGCTACCGGCAACCCCAAAAGCAATCACGAACGTCAGGTCAAAAAAGAGTTCCAGGGGCGTGGCTGTGCGATGCAGCTCGTGGGGATCGCGCCCGCCCATGCGCGACAATGCATGGCGCAGTGGATTCAGGGACATGGTTTCAGGGTACCGCTGGGAGGCCCCCAGAGTCCCGGGCCCGGGCGAGAGCCCCCGGGTTTCTCTTGGCCCACAACAGCAGCCCTATGTACGTCAGGTCAAACACACTGCAGAGGGTGCCAATGCCCAGGATGAACAGTGAATTCTCAAGAATGCCGAAGGTGATGGTGGGCGCGAGGGTTCCGATCCACTTGGCCACAGCGATCAGCATGGATTGGCCCCGCAGGCTGCGCCGGGCGACGAACATGGCAATGAACAGGCCGGACATCAGGAGATTCTGCAGGAAAGCCGCATACCGGGAAGCGGGATCCCAATCGAACTCGGCGATGAACAGCCATTGCACGGCGAAGGCTGCCAGGCCCAGCAGGACCGCCCATCCGATGAACAGCGGCCGCGTGACGAACCCCGGAAGCTCCCGCCTGCCGAACCGAAGGAACGTGTACACGATCACGACGTCGGCCAGCGCCCAGGCGATGTTGATGACTCCCTGCACGGAGAGCCTCGTG
This sequence comes from Arthrobacter sp. MMS24-S77, assembly GCF_054888235.1. Taxonomy (NCBI): domain Bacteria; kingdom Bacillati; phylum Actinomycetota; class Actinomycetes; order Micrococcales; family Micrococcaceae; genus Arthrobacter; species Arthrobacter sp. MMS24-S77. The sequence goes on along the minus strand of NZ_JBTZRN010000001.1, from coordinate 4,345,592 downwards.
CTGAGCGAATGCACCGAGTAGATGACCTCCCATGCGAAGTTCAGAGCCAGGGCTGCTGCCGGGATCGCATAGCTCTTGTCACGAAATCCGACCAGGATCGCGCAAACGTAAACGGTCGTCCAGGCGACGCCGCTCAGGATTGTCAGAAACAGGTTCACGGTTCCTCCTTCTGCAACGCGGGGTCACTTAGCGCCCGTTCCGGGCCCGAACATGGGCCGTAAGTGACCCCGCGTTGCTCTAAACCCGGGCCAGAGAATCGATGTCTTCGAGGAAGTCCTGGTGGACCTCGTCGCTGACCGTCGTGCGGGTGTCGGCGATGGCGTCGAGATAGTCCTGCGTGACCGGTCCCTTGCGACCGTTCGACGCCGGTGCGGGGCCCCCGGCGGAGGCGCCGCCGTCGTCGTACACGGCTTTTTCCAAAGCGCGCTGGGAGGCACTGCGCGCCGCATACTCAATATCCGCGGGAGAGAAACCTTCGGTACGGTCCACCAGCAACGCGATATCCACGGAATCCACCACCGTGGCCGGGATGAATCGCTGCCACATGGCCTCGCGGGCGTGGATGTCGGGCAGGCCGATGGGGATCACATAGTCGAAGCGGCCGTGGCGCAAGAAGGCAGTGTCCAGGGCACGGATGAAGTTGGTTGCGCATACCAGCAGGCGGCCGGGCTGTTCACGGAAGGCCGGGATGATCTTGAGGAGCTCGTTGGTGACACCCTGCAGCGGCGACGGCGGCTCACCGGACCGCTGGGACGCGATCTCCTCCACTTCGTCGATGAACACGACGGCGTGCTCCAGCTCGGCGATTTCCAGGAACGTCTCGCGCAGTGCCCCCGCCAAGCCCTTGGGATCTGCGGCCAGGCGCGAGGGGAAGACTTCCACGAAGGGCCACTCAAGCCGCGAGGCAATGGCCTTGGCGAACGTCGTCTTGCCGGTCCCCGGTGGGCCGAAGAGCACGACGGCGCGCGGCGGCACCACGCCGTATTCATCTGCGAGATCGGCCTCAGCCAGCGGCAGGACCAGCCGGCGTTCCAGCAGTTCCTTCTCGCGCCGCATGCCGGCGACGTTTTCCCACAGGTCGCGGGCGAGGATCCGGCCACCCAGCAGGCTGAGCGGCTCGAGCTCCTGGCGCTGCACCGGAATGGTCCGCTCGAAGTAGCGCAGGTTCTTCTTCACCACAAAGCCGCGGCCCAGGAACGCTTCCACACGGGTTTCGCTTTCCGGCATCAGCGCTGAAAGCTTGTTGAGGCCGTGCGGAGCCATCCGATTCTCGACGGCGGCCAGCAGCGAAGTGCCGATCCCGCGGCCGCGGAACTCAGGCAGGGTGGCCAGGAAGACGATCCAGCCTTGGTCATGGGCAGCACGTCCGACGGCGGCGCCCACCACCTGGTCGCCCTGCACGGCCACCACGGCGTGGTCCTTCTCGCACGACGCCAGCACCTCGGAGAGTGCGTAGACCGGCTCGACATTGTCCGCTTTAAGCGACTCCCAAAGGTGCAGGATGCCGTCCATGTCCGACGAATGGAAGTCCCTGATGCGCCAATTGCTCATGCCCTGCTCCTTGGTGGATCGCCATCGATTGCCTGGTGTTGAGCATAGGCGAACAGGTGGCGCAGCGGGGTTGCGCGGGCGTTGCGTTACGTAGCCCTACCCCACCGGCCGCAACCGCAAGCCCTGCATCCCGCCGTCGATCGCCAGGGACGTGCCCGACGTCGAGCCGGACAGCGGGCTGGCGAGGTAGGCGACGGCGCCGGCCACCTCTGACGCTTCCACTAAACGGCCGTGTGGCTGGCGGGCGTTGAGCGCGGCGCGCTCCGCGGCGGGGTCGGCGGAAGATTCGAGCAGCCTGCCCACCCAGGGGGTGTCCACGGTACCGGGGTTGACGCAGTTGACGCGGATTCCTTCGCGGACGTGATCGGCCGCCATGGCCAGCGTCAGGGACAAAACTGCGCCCTTCGACGCCGAATACAAGGCCCGCTGCGGCAGCCCGGCCGTCGCTGCGATGGAGCACGTATTGACGATCGCGGCCGCCGGCGACTCGCGCAGGTAGAGGAGTGCCGCACGGCTGACGCGGGCGATGCCCACCACGTTGATGTCCAGCACGCGGTGCCATTCGTCGTCGTCGTTCGCCGAAATATCACCTTGGGCGCCGATCCCGGCGTTGTTGACCACAACGTCGAGGCGGCCGAACTTCCGGGCGACGGTGTCGACGGCGGCGCGCACCGAGGCGTCGTCGGCCACGTTGCATTCGACGCCGAAATACGGTGTTCCGGCCGGATTGAGGTCCAGTACTGCTACCTGAGCGCCGCCGGCGGCGAGCCGGTCCGCGATGGCCGCGCCGATGCCGGACGCCCCGCCGGTGACCAAGGCAACGAGCCCCTCGAACTCCGTGCTCACTGCGCGGCCTTGTCAGTGCCTACCGCGGCGAGCGAAGCTCCACGGGCCCGGTAGAACTCCTGGCGCTGCCGGCCGAGCCCGTCGACCTCGAGCTCTACCACGTCGCCAGGCTGGATGTACGGGAAGCGGCCGGAGAGTGCCACGCCTTCCGGAGTGCCCGTGAGGATGACGTCGCCGGGCTCCAGGACCATGTACTGGCTGAGGTGGTGGACCACAGTGCGAACGTCGAAGATCATGTCCGAGGTGTCCGACGATTGGCGGATCTCGCCGTTGACCCACGTGCGCAAACCGAGGTGGCCGGCGTCGAGCTCATCTGCCGGAACCAGCCATGGGCCCAGGGGAGTGGACTGCGGAAGGGACTTGCCCTTGGTCCACTGGCCCGCGGCGCCGGGCAACTGGTAGTCGCGCTCGGAGAGATCATTGGCGACCACGTAGCCCGCGATGCAGTCGGCAGCCTCGTCCGCGCCGGAAAGGTATGACGCTTCGCGGCCGATCACGATTCCGAGTTCAACCTCCCAGTCGTACTTTTCCGACGACGGCGGGATGGGCGCGGCGTCGAACGGGCCACTGACCGTGTTGCTTGGCTTCAGGAACACAACCGGTGATTCCGGGGGCGTCGCGCCCGACTCGGCTGCGTGCGCCGTGTAGTTGAGGCCGATGCAGACGACGTTTCCAGGGCGGGCGACCGGCGAACCTATCCGGAGGCCCTCGGCTGAAATCTCGGGCAGATTCCCGGCTGCAAGGGCTTCCCGCGTGCGTGCAATGCCGTCCGTGGCGAAGAACTCTCCGTTGATGTCCTTCGTCAGCGGGTCAAGGCTGAAGTACTTTTCGGTGCCGTTGGCGTCTTGGGCGATGACAACCGGCATTTCATTTCCGGCAGTGCCCAGCCGGGCGAATTTCATGTGCATGTATTCCTCCGTGCTCTGGCTCTAACATCCGAGCTCTAGTCTGCTGCTGCTCTCCATAATACGGAAATGTGACCCATTGACAATGCAGACATCGGATGTTTACGCTCGTCCAAGCAAACGACCTGCTGCGAAGCAAGGAGCACAATGAGCGTCATCACAGCGGTGGACACCTTCGATATCCGCTTTCCCACCTCTCAGGAACTAGACGGATCGGATGCCATGAATCCGGATCCGGACTATTCGGCGGCATATTTGGTGATCAGGACCGACGCCGGTGACGGTCACGAGGGCCACGGTTTCGTCTTCACCATCGGGCGCGGCAACGAGGTGGAGGCTGTGGCGATCCAAGCACTCCGCCACCACATCCTGGGCCGCGACGTCGAGGAACTACTCGGCGACATGGGCGGCACGTGGAAGCTCCTCGCCCACGATTCCCAACTCCGCTGGCTCGGTCCCGAAAAGGGCGTCATGCACATGGCGATCGGCGCCGTCGTCAACGCCCTCTGGGACCTCAAGGCCAAGCGGGCCGGGCTCCCACTCTGGGAACTGCTTTCCGGAATGAGTCCGGAGGAGATCGTGGCGCTCGTGGACTTCAGGTACCTCAGCGATGCCCTCACACCGGAGGACGCGCTGGGAATATTGCGCGCGGCGGAACCCGGGCGTACCGCCCGCAGGGCAGCGCTTCTTGCGGAGGGCTACCCCGCATACACCACGACGCCGGGTTGGTTGGGTTACAGCGACGACAAGCTTGTGCGTCTGGCAAAGGAAGCGGCTGCGGACGGCTTCGGGCAGATCAAGCTCAAGGTGGGGGCCTCCCTGGAGGACGACATCAGGCGGGTCCGAACGGCCCGCGATGCCGTGGGACCGGACATCAAGATCGCGGTGGACGCGAACCAGCGCTGGGACGTGCAGGAAGCCATTGACTGGATGGCACACCTGGCGCCCTATGACATCGCGTGGATCGAGGAACCAACCAGTCCCGACGACGTGCTGGGTCATGCCGCTATTGCCCGTGGTGTGGCACCGATTCCCGTGGCCACCGGCGAGCATGTCCAGAACCGCGTGATGTTCAAGCAGATGCTGCAGGCCGGATCCCTGCAGGTCTTGCAATTGGACGCGGCGCGGGTGGCAGGAGTGAACGAGAACATCGCCATCCTCCTCCTCGCGGCGAAGTTCGGTGTCCGCGTCTGCCCGCACGCGGGTGGCGTTGGTCTATGCGAAGCCGTCCAGCACCTGTCGATGTTCGATTTCGTGGCGGTTTCCGGCGATAAGAATGATCGGATGATTGAATTCGTCGACCACCTGCACGAGCACTTCGTCACTCCGGTGGATGTCCACGATGGGTCCTATTGGCCTCCATCGGCGCCCGGAGGCGGCAGCGAAATGGTCGGCCGAACGTTGGCTGACTACAGCTTTCCCGGCGGTCCTGTGTGGGCCGCGGGATCCAACCCTTTGACTCCACAGCAGTAACCTTCATCGAAATTCCCCTTGAAAGCACAGTTCCCTACTGAAAGCACGTGGTGAAAGATATGCGCAAAGAAGCGTTGGTGGCAGGTACCTTGGCACTGGGCCTGATTGGACTCACTGGCTGCGGGGGCAGCTCTTCCGGCAGCACCTCGGACGGCAAGACCGCCATGACCTGGGCCATGTGGGTCGGTGGCACGGAAGACCAGAAGAACTGGGAGAAGGTTGCCGAGAATGTCAGCAACACCCTGGGCGACGTAAAGATTACGCTGCAGGGATCCACCTTCCAGGACTACTTCACCAAAATGAGTACCCAGCTCAGCTCGAACACGGCCCCGTGCCTCGTGGCCGTCCAGAGCCTGCGCACAGCGCAGCTCAAAGATGGCATGCTTCCGCTCGATGACCTGGTGAAGAAGAACAACCTGGATCTGGGCGCCTTCGATCCTTCCATGATCAAGGGGCTCAGCGCCGACAACAATCTCTACGCCCTGCCGTATGACGTGGGCCCGGTGATGATGTTCTACAACAAGGACATGTTCGACGCCGCCGGCGTGCCGGCACCGAAAGCAGGCTGGACGGCCGATGAATTTGTTGCCGCCGCGAAGAAGCTGTCCGTCAACGGAAAGCATGCCATCGCACCAAACACGGCTGACCTCTTCGTCGAATCGCAAGTCCTCGCCTACAACGGCGGACGTGTCCTGAAGGAAGATGGCACCATGGACGCGAGCGATCCGACATTTGCCACGGGACTCCAGTGGGTTTCGGACCTGACAACCAAGGAGAAGGTCTCCCCCAACTGCCCGGCGGTGACACGGCGTTCAGTGCCAATGAATTCATGGCGGGCAATACTGCGATGAGTATTGACGGCCCGTGGTCCCTGCTGGACGTCAAGGCCAAAGCCAAGTTCAAGGTAGGCGTCACCACGCTTCCCGCCGGACCAGGCGGCGGGAAGACCTTTAGCGCCGGCTCCGGCTGGGGCATCTCCAAGCAATGCGCTACTCCGGACAAGGCTTTTGCCGCCCTCAAGGAAATGACCGGCGACAAGGTCCTGGGGGACCTTGCGGCAGCTGGGCGCGCACTGGCCGCACGCACCGCCCAGCAGCCAAAGTGGATTGACAACGCCGGCATTCCGGGAGTCGCGGAGACCCTCAAGAGCGCAGAAGCCACAGCAGTGCCCATGCCAAGCAACACCAACAGTGACCAGCTGGGCCAGCTTTTCAACCAGTACCTCGTCAAATCCATCAATGGACAGCAGAGCGCAGCCGATGTCATGAAGGACATTGCCGCCCAGCTGCCCCGATGATCAGTGTGGTGCCTGCCTGGCAGTTCCCGAACAACCGCCGGGCAGGCGCACACTTTTCGCAAAGGAATGAGAAATGACACTACTCAAGCCCGCCAAGCCGCCACTTCCTGAGGCAACGGCTGCCATCGCCAGCGGGAGGGCGAAGGCAGAGCCGGATGCCCAGCTTGGCCGGAGGACAATGTGGGGACCGGCCTTTGCCCTGCCGCATGGCCTCGGCCTGGCATTCTTCACCCTGCTGCCGATCGTTGTTTCCCTCGTCATCAGCCTCTTCAACTGGCCGCTCCTGGGGACGCCGAGTTTCCTTGGCCTCGGTAACTACCAGAGGCTGTTCAGCGATCCCATCTTCGGGCAGGTGGTCGGGAACACGGTACTGTTCGTGGTCCTTTATGTGCCCCTGAACCTGGTTGTTTCCCTGGGCCTTGCCGCGTGGCTGACCCCACGCATCAGGGGGCGCCACATCTTCCGGGTCATCTTCTTCATTCCTTCGATCACGCCCGTGGTGGCCAACGTGGTCGTCTGGCGGATGCTTTACCAGCCCGGCGGTTTCATCGACGGAACCCTGAAAAGCACCACCGGGGTGTCGGCTCCCAACTTCCTGGGAGACGAACATTGGGCAATGATGGCCATTGTCGTCATGAGCGTCTGGCAAGGATTCGGCTACAACATGCTCGTGTTCTCGGCCGCTTTGGACGCTGTCCCCGAAAACCTCACAGAGGCGGCCGCAATCGATGGGGCCAACGCTTGGACCATCTTTTGGCGGATCAAGCTCAAGCTCATTTCGCCGTCAATCTTCTTTGGCACGATGATGACCCTCATTACCTCTTTCCAGGTTTTCGCCCAGCCATTCATCCTCACCAAGGGAGGACCAGGCTCGGCCACCTCGACGATCGTCCTGTACATCTACAACCAGGGCTTCCAGTTCCACCAGCTCGGTCTGGCTTCCGCGGCCGCTTGGATCCTCTTTGTCATCATCCTGGGCGTGACGGCAGTCCAGTTCCTCGGACAGAAGAAGTGGGTCCACTACGATGCTTGAGACAACCAGCCGGGTACGCCCCCTCGCCTCCGGAGTTCCAGGAAGACGACGGACCGCAAGGATCCGGCCCTTGATCGGCTACGTGATCCTTTGCCTCATTGCCCTGGCTTTTCTTTCGCCCCTGATCTACATGTTCGCGACGTCCTTCAAGCCGCCCGCGGAGATCTTCAGCGTTCCGCCGAAGCTTTTCGGATCGGAATTCCGGTGGCAGAACTATCAGGAGGCCTTGAACTACATGCCGTTCCTGCGCTTCATGGGCAATGGCCTGTTGGTCTCGGCCGCTGGAACGGCGCTCACTCTGGTGGTTTCTGCCTTCTCCGGTTACGCCTTCTCCCGGCAGCGTTGGCGGGGACGGAACCTGGTGTTCATGATCTTCCTTGGAACCCTGATGATTCCCCAGGAGGTCCTGATCGTCCCGATGTTCGTCATGATGCAGAAGGTGGGCTGGGTGAACACTTTCCAGTCGCTCATCGTGCCTTGGGCCTTCACCGCATTCGGAGCATTCCTGCTGCGGCAATTCTTCCTTGGCGTACCCCAGGAACTCGACGACGCTGCCCGGGTGGACGGCGCCGGAACCCTCAGGACCTTCCTGCTGGTCATGCTTCCTTTGGCCAAGCCCACTATGGCCGTCCTAGCTGTCTTCAGCTTCATCAGCTACTGGAACTCGTTCCTCTGGCCGCTGGTGGTGATCAACGACGTCAACAACCTCGGAACCATACCGTTGGGGCTGCAGATGTTCTTCGGCCAACAGGGCAACCAATGGCACCTGGTCATGGCCGCCTCGGTGATTTCAATGGCGCCCACGCTTTTGCTGCTGATCCTCCTACAGAAACACCTTGTCAAAGGCATCGTCACGAGCGGTTTTGGCGGCCGCTAGCGCGCCAGACCGGTAGTCCGCCCGCCGGGCACACAACGTTCAACAACCCAAGACACGCAATAAATTTGAAGGAGTAACTACCAATGATCGCCCAAGCACCTTGGTTCACGGAGTCCCGGTTCGGCATGTTTGTCCACTGGGGCTTGTACGCCCTGCCAGCCCGGCACGAGTGGGTGATGAATCGGGAACGTATCCCTGCCGAGGAATATGAAAAGTACTTCCAGCACTTCAACCCGGATCTCTACGATCCGCGAGAATGGGCCAGCGCTGCGAAGGACGCCGGCATGAAGTACGTGGTGCTGACCACCAAGCACCACGAGGGCTTCTGCCTCTGGGATTCCGCACTCACTGACTACAAATCGACCAAGACACCGTCCGGTCAGGACCTCGTGGCCCAGTACGTCGACGCGTTGCGGGAATTTGGCCTGAAGGTCGGTTTCTACCACTCCCTCATTGACTGGCACCACCCGGATTTCACCATCGACGGTTTCCACCCCGAGCGCGACAACCCTGAGGCAGCCAAGCTCAACGAAGGCCGCGACATGGCCCGCTACCGCGAATACCTGCACGGCCAGGTGCGCGAGCTGCTGAGCAACTATGGCCAGATCGACTACCTCTTCTTCGACTTCTCCTACACCAGCGAGGACCACAAGGACATCTGGGGCGGCAAAGGCCGTGAGGCATGGGGTTCCGTGGAACTCTTGAAGATGGTCCGGGAACTGCAGCCGGGCATCATCGTGAACGATCGCCTGGACATTCCCGGCGACTTCGCCACGCCCGAGCAGTACCAGCCTTCCGGACCAATGGTGGTGGACGGCGTCGAGGTTCCTTGGGAGGCATGCCAGACCCTCAACGGCAGCTGGGGCTATGACCGGGACAACCTGGACTACAAGTCCGTGGACTTGCTGGTGCGGATGCTCGTTGACGGGGTGTCCAAGGACGGAAACCTGCTCCTCAACGTCGGCCCCACAGCCCGAGGGAATTTCGATCCGAGGGCCGTGGAGTCGCTCCGGGGCATCGGCGACTGGATGAAGCTGCATTCCCGCGCCATCTACGGAGCTGGACCCGCGGCCTGGGCTCCGCCCGCGGACGCCCGGTACACGCGCCGCGGAGATCGCCTCTACGTGCACTTGTTCGCGTGGCCGTTCGAATACGTCCACCTGCCCGATCTCGCGGGCAAGGTCGAATACGCCCAGTTGCTCAACGATGCCTCCGAAGTCGCCATGCTCGAGATCTCACCGGACCGAGAAGCAATCAACACCACCCCAGGAGGACAGCCGGCAGGTACCCTGACACTGAAGCTGCCCGTCCAGCGACCGGACGTGGCGGTGCCCGTCGTCGAACTCTTCCTGAAGCCCGGGGTGTAGCGTGCCGGAAACCATTGCCCTGCACACCCGGCTCAAGCCGGGTGCTGAGCAGGACTATGCGGATGCCCATGCGGGGATCCCCGCCGAGCTCGTCGCCGCCCTGAATGAGGCCGGCGTGGGCAATTGGCGGATCTGGCGCAGTGGCCAGGACCTCTTCCACCTTGTTGAGGTGGAGGACTACCAGGCCATGCGCCGGGCGCTCGCAGACCATCCAGCCAATGTCCCGTGGCAAGCCCGCATGGCGGAGCTTCTTGAAGTCCAGGATGACTATTCGGGCAACGACTCGGGGATCCCGTTGGTATGGGAGCTGGCATGAGCGGCGCGCGGTGGGCTGGCCAGCTAGGCAAGCTCGGCTTCGGGGCGGCCGGCATCGGCAATCTGTACCGTGCCATGCCGGAGTCCCAGGCCATTGCCACGGTCAAGGCGGCCTGGGACTCCGGAGTCCGCTACTTCGACACCGCCCCGCACTATGGCCTGGGACTGTCCGAGCGCAGGCTCGGCGCCGTACTCAGGGAGAAGCCCCGCAGCGAGTTCACGGTGTCTACCAAGGTGGGCCGGTTGCTGGTGCCCAATGCCGCGGGAGCCAACGCGAAGGACGACGAAGGCTTCGACGTCCCGGCTACGAACAAGCGCCAATGGGACTTCTCCGAGGCAGGCATCCGCCGGAGCATCGAGGAATCGCTCGAACGGCTCGGCCTGGACCACGTGGACATCGCCTACCTGCATGATCCGGATGTCCACGACCTCGCCAAGGGGGTCAGCGAAGCCCTGCCTGCCCTGGAAAAGCTGCGAGCGGACGGCGTGGTCAAGGCCATCGGCGTCGGCACGAACTCGGCGGAGGCCGCCCTCGAATGCGTCGAGGCCGCAGACTTGGACCTCGTGATGCTCGCTGGCCGCTACACGCTACTCGAGCAGCCCAGCGTTCCGCTCCTGGACCGCTGTGTTGAGCGCAGCATCGGCGTCGTGAACGTGGGAGTGTTCAACTCCGGCCTGCTGGCGCGGCCCGAGGTCCCCGAGGACGCCCACTACAACTATGCGCGCGCCCCGCGCGCGCTCGTGGAGCGTGCACGGGCGCTCGCCGGCGTGTGCCGGGACTTCGGGGTGGAGCTCCCGACGGCGGCACTCCAGTTCAGCTTGCGACATCCCGCTGTGGTGAACGTGGCGGTGGGGGCAAGCGGCCCGGAGCAGATTGTCGCCAACGCGGCGCGGATGAATGAGGATGTGCCGGAGGAGCTGTGGGCGGCTTTGGCGGGTGTGCCCGGGTGATCGATTCCCACCTGCATCTGTGGGAGCTCGGGACGGGGCCGGCCGTCGGCACCGGAGGACCCGACACCGGCCGCCGGCCCTACGCGTGGCTTGGCCCGCAACACAGCGGGCTGTTCCGCAGCTACGGCGAAGCCGAGGCCTGGGAGACCCTGGACGCGGCGGACGTCGGTGGAGCGGTTCTCGTCCAAGCTGACGACACCGTCGCGGATACCGAGTCCATGCTCGCTGTCGCTGACCGCAACTCCTGGGTACTCGGCGTCGTGGGCTGGATTCCCCTCGAAAAGCCCGCCGAGGCGGAGGAAGAGCTGCAACGGTTCCTCCGGAACCCCGCGTTCCGGGGCGTCCGGCACTTGGTCCACGACGATCCCCGGGACGATTTCCTCGAGTTGCCCGCAGTCCGCGATTCCTTGCGCATGCTTGCGGGCCAGGGTTTGGCGTTCGACGTCCCGGACGCCTTTCCGAGACACCTCGGGCGCACGGTGCAGCTGGCAGGGGATGTGCCTGAGCTGACGATCGTGCTGGACCATCTCGGAAAGCCGCCGTTGGCCGATGCAGCGGCGATGGCCCTCTGGCGAGCGGATTTCCGGGCCTTGGCGGAGCTGCCCAACACGGTGGCCAAGGTGTCCGGCCTGCACTTGCCGGGGATTCCTTATACGGCTGAGGCCTTGCGTCCGCTCTGGGACGAGGCCATGGATGCCTTCGGTCCGGAACGGCTCATGATCGGTGGCGACTGGCCCGTCAGCACTTTGGGAGCGCCATACGGACGCACAATGGATGTGCTGGTGGAACTCGCCGGGGAGCTCACTTCAGCGGAGCGCCAGGAGTTCCTTGAGGGAACCGCGGTGCGGACGTATGGGCTTCACAAGCGAGGCACCGGCGCGAGCTAGAGCGCTTGGCGCAGCCAGCTTTCGACGCCGCTGATGTGGACTGTAACAAGTGCCCGGACCAGCTCGGCGTCTCCGCGTTCCAGGGCGTCGGCGATGGCCTTGTGCTCGGCGAGGGTGTGCGCCACGGCTTTTTCCTGGGTCAGGCCGCGCCAAATGCGTGCCCGGACGGTGCTGCTGGAGAGCGCCTCAAGAAGACCCTCGAGGTAGTCGTTTCCTGCGGCCTGGGTGATGATGCCGTGGAATTCGAGGTCGTGGGCGACGAGTTCTTCGACGTCGGTGTTCTCGTCGATCCCGTCCATCGTGGCGCGCAGGGCCGTGAGTGCCGTGGGAGTGATCTTGCCCGTGGCGATGAACGCGGTGGCAGGCTCAAGGATTCGTCGGACCTCAAAGAGTTCCAGGATGGAGCGGTCCTGGTGGAGGTCCACCACGAACGCCACGGCCTCGTTGAGCAACTTGGCGTCAAGGCTGGTGACGTAGGTGCCGTCACCACGCCGCACGTCCAGGACCCGGATGAGTTCGAGGGCTTTGACGGCTTCGCGCAGGGAACTACGGGAAAGGCCGAGCCGCTCGCTCAGCTCCTTCTCCGGCGGGAGGCGGTCGCCGGCCTTGAGTTCGCCGCGGATCAGCATGTCCTTGATCTTGCTGATCGCTTCATCTGTGACAGCCATGGCTATATCCTAACGGCGAATGATCGGATGTTTGGCACCCAACTAACTCGCATTTGTTGTCGCTTAGAGGCCTCATAACGACAACAAATGCGAGTCAGTTGGGCGGCGCACCTACGGGGGTGAGGGACCTAACGCACGACGGCGGCACCTGCGGTTCCGCGCGAACGGAACCGCAGGTGCCGCCGTCGGGCACTCAGTAGTGAAGGGCTAGATCTTGTCCTCTGCACCAGCAACCGGCAGGTTGGCGATCACGGGGGAGCTGCCGGTGAAGCCGTCGCGGGCTGCGGCGAGTTCGTGGATCTGCTTGCGGCACAGGTACCAGCCGACCACCATGAGGGCGCAGGCAATTGCCGTGACCAGCATGGTGAGGGGGGAGTCGATGAACACCATCACCAATACGCCCACCAGGAACAGCAGCGAAAGATAGCCGGTGTAGGGGGCACCGAACATCCGGAAGGACGGACGCTTCAGCCAACCCTTGTCCGCCCAGCGCTTGAGCTGCATCTGGCACAGGACAATCGTGGCCCAGGTGACGATGATGCCCACCGATGCGACGTTGAGGACGATCTCGAAGGCATCGGCCGGGACGAGGTAGTTCAGCGGGACGCCGAGCAGCGAGACGCCGGCAGTGATGGCGATGCCGCCGTAGGGGACACCGGCCTTGTTCATGCGCTGGGCGAACTTCGGAGCCGAACCCGCCACGGACATGGAGCGCAGGATGCGGCCGGTGGAGTACAGGCCGGCGTTCAGGGAGGACAGCGCGGCTGTGAGGACAACGAGGTTCATGATCACGTCCACGCCTTGGATGCCGATGTGGCCGAAGAACGTCACGAACGGACTGACACCCTTGACATATGAGGTGTACGGCAGCAGCAGGGCCAGCAGGATGACGGAACCGACGTAGAAGACGGCGATGCGGAAGACCACGGAGTTGATGGCCTTGGGCATGATCTTCTCGGGGTTCTCGGTTTCGCCGGCCGCGGTGCCCACGAGCTCGATCGAAGCGTAAGCGAACAGCACGCCCTGCATAAGGATGATCATCGGCAGCAAGCCGTTGGGGAAGATGCCGCCGTGGTCCGTGAGAAGGCTGAAGCCGACCTCTTGGCCCGGTACCGGGGTGCCGAAGATGACGAAGAAGGTGCCAATCACGAGGAACACCACCAGCGCGGCCACTTTGATGAGCGCGAAGTAGAACTCCATCTCGCCGAACACCTTGACGGAGACCAGGTTCAGGCTGAGGACCACCACCAGGGCGATCAGGGCCCAGGCCCACTGCGGAACGACGCCCATCCACGGCACGTATTTGCCGAAGAAGTTCATGTAGAGGGCCGCGGCAGTGATGTCCACAATCGTGGTGGTGGCCCAGTTGATCCAGTAGAACCAGCCGGACACAAACGCGGCCTTCTCGCCGAAGAATTCGCGCGCGTAGGAGACGAAGGAGCCCGACGACGGGCGGTGCAGCACAAGTTCGCCGAGGGCACGCAGGATCAGGAAGGCGAAGAATCCGCAGACCGCGTACGCGATGACGAGGGAGGGGCCCGCGGCGTTGAGGCGGCCGCCGGCACCGAGGAACAGGCCGGTGCCGATGGCGCCGCCGATCGCGATCATCTGGATCTGACGCGGCTTCAGGCTCTTGTGGTAGCCCTTGTCCTCGGCGTGAAGGAGCTTTTCAGTGGCGTGCGCCTGTGGCGGGACCGTGTGGTCCGTGATGGGTGCATTGGTCATGGGAATCCTTAGGGTGTCCTGGTGGGGGTCCGGATCTCGCCGTCCGGCCTGTCTGTTCGGGCGCTCAGGCCCGACGGCGGCTGGTGAGCGCCGCCGTCGTCGCACAGTGTGCTCCGCTCAGCTACTTGCTGAGATTGGCGAGGCGTTCCGGACGGAGGAGCTCATCGAGCTGCTCCGAGGTCAGCAATCCGTGTTCAAGAACGAGTTCGGCCACACCCTTGCCGCTTGCCAGCGCTTCCTGGGCGATGGCGGTGGCGGAGGCGTATCCGATATGCGGATTGAGGGCCGTGACGAGTCCGATCGATTGCTCTACGGTGAGGCGCAGCCGTTCGGTGTTCGCGGTGATGCCCCGGATGCAGCGCGACGTGAGTGTGCGGCACGCGGCTTCCAGGTGGGAGATGCTCTTGTGGAGGCTGTGGACGATAATCGGCTCGAAGGCGTTCAGCTGGAGCTGGCCCGCTTCGGCCGCCATGGTGACCGTGACGTCGTTGCCGATGACTTCATAGGCCACTTGGCTGACCATTTCCGGGATCACCGGATTGATCTTGCCTGGCATGATGGACGAGCCCGACTGCACAGCCGGGAGGTTGATCTCGCCCAGTCCCGCACGCGGTCCGGAGGACAGCAAGCGGAGATCGTTGCAAATCTTGGAAAGCTTGACGGCCACTCGCTTGAGCACTCCCGAGAGGTGGACGAACGCGCCCACGTCCCAGGTGGCCTCGATGAGGTCGACAGACGTGACCAGCGGCAGGCCGGTGATCTCGGCCAGGTGCCTGCAAGCTGCCTCGGCGTAGCCAGCCGGGGCATTCAGGCCGGTGCCGATGGCGGTGGCGCCAAGGTTGATCTCGTGGATCAGCAGCTGGGATTCGGCCAGGCGAGCCCGGTCCTCGCCGACAGTCACGGCGTAACCGCCGAATTCCTGGCCGAGGGTCATGGGGACGGCGTCCTGCAGTTGGGTGCGGCCCATCTTGACCACTGCGCGGAATTCCTCGCCCTTCTCCGCGAAGGCGACCTGGAGTTCCTGAAGAGCCGCAAGAAGGCCCTGGACCGAGAAAATGGTGGCCAGGTTGACGGCCGTGGGGTACACGTCGTTGGTGGACTGGCTGAGGTTGACGTGGTCGTTCGGGTGCAGCCTGGCGTAGTCGCCCTTGGGGTGGCCGAGGATTTCGAGGGCGCGGTTGGCGATGACCTCGTTTGCGTTCATGTTGGAGCTGGTGCCGGCTCCGCCCTGGATGACGTCCACCATGAACTGCTCGTGGAGCTTGCCGTCCATGATGTCCTTGCAAGCTTGCTCGATGGCGTCTGCCCGCTCATCATCCAGGAGGCCAAGCTCGCGGTTGGTGCGCGCGGCGGCGAGCTTCACTGCCGCGAGGCCCTTGACGAGGTTGGCGTTGCTGGCCAACGGCTGGCCGGTGATGGGGAAGTTCTCGATGGCGCGCAGGGTGTGCACACCCCAGTAAGCATCAGCAGGGACGTCGCGGTCGCCGAGGAGGTCATGTTCAGAGCGGAACGGGCGTGCGTGATTGACGGTTGTCATTGCTGTCCTTTGGTCGTCTGTGCTTGTTTGACTGCGTCAGTTGGATGCGAGGAAGTTCGCGGCACGCAGCACACCCACCGGGTGGCCGCCGCCCAACACGGGTGGGCTTGCAAGCGTCGCGAGCTGGCCGCCGTCGAGCCCCAATGCTTCGAGGACGCGCACGGTGACGGGCATGCGGGCGCGGTCGCCGCCGTCGGCGATCTTGATGGCGACGCCGGTGCCGTTCCGCAGGCCGATCAGCTGGAGGCCTTCGAAACCGTCCTTGGCCAGCAGTCCGGGAACGGTGCGCATGATGGCCGTGACGTCGCGCCCCTCGCCGGCCACCATCTCGGGGTAGGTGCGCATGGCGTGGGCTACTTGGCCTTCTGTGGTGTTCGCGTCCGCTGCCGCCAAGCGGCTGTAGGCCCGCGCCATGCCGTGCAGGCTGTGGGCGAAGAGCGGGGTGCCGCAACCGTCCGTGCTGACGGCAGCGGCGTCTTCGCCGGTGAGCTCGGTGATGGTGTCCCTGACGAGCATCTGGAGGGGGTGCTCGGGGTGCAGGTAGCCCTGGACGGGCCAGCCGTTGATCACGCAGGTCGCGGCCATGGAGGCGTGTTTGCCGGAGCAGTTCTGCGCGAGCTGGGTGGGCTTACCGCCGGCGCGGAGCCATTCTTCGCGCTCGGCGGTGCCGTAAGGGAGGTCGGTGCTGTTCTCCAACGCGCTCTTGTCCAGGCCGTGCAGTTCGAGGATGCGTGCGGCGCCGTCGAGGTGCATCGCAGCGCCGGAGTGGCTTGCCGCGGTGAGGGCGAGGAGGTTCTCCGGAAGCTTGAGCCCGGCGCGGAGCATGGCGACCGCCTGCAGCGGTTTGAGGGAAGACCGTGGGTAGAACGCGGCGTCGGGTTCGCCTGCCTCGAGAAGTGTCTCGCCGCCGGCTCCGACAGCGATGAGGGAACCGTAGTGGATGCTCTCGACCATGCCGTCCCGGGTCTGTTCCGCAAGCGGGACATGGTTAGGGCTTGCCTGTGTTTGGATGGGGGGCGCCGGGGTGCTTTTTGGCGCGGCGGTGTTTTCCGGCGCGGCAGTATTTTTTTGCGCAGCGGTGCGCGTTGCATGCGGGGTGGGCATGGCTTCCTTCAGTTGGTGGATCATTTGCTGAGGATGGTGTCCAAGGCAACGCTGACGGCGCTGAGATGGTCGGCCATCGCTGCTTCGGCGGCTGCGGAGTCGCCGGATTCGATGGCTTCGACAATGCGGAGGTGCTCATCGTCTGAAACGTGCTGGCGGTCAGCCACCATGTTCAAGGTTTCGGATTGGTGGGCCAGCGCCTCGCGAATGTCCGCGACAACGCTCTCGAAGACTTTGTTGCCGCTGGAGCGGGCAATGGCGGAATGGAAACTGGCGTCGAGGCTGACCCAGGTCTCGGGGTCCGTCTCGGCAAGCATTGACGCCACGATTTCCTTGAGGTGTTCAAGATCTTCCGGGCTGCGGCGTTTCGCGGCCAAGCCCGCTGCGGGGACTTCGATGTGTGGGCGGGCCTCGTTCAGGTCCCGCGCTGAATACTGGCCCAGCGTGAGGTCATTAGCCACCCGGTCCGCGACGACGAACGTGCCTTTGCCGGTCTTCGTGACCGTCAGTCCGAGCGCATTGCAGGAACGGAGGGCTTCCCGGACGACCGAGCGGCTTACTCCGTACTGCGCTGCCAAAGTGGCCTCGGAGCTGAGCTTGGCGCCCACTTCCACCGTTCCGTCTTCGATGTCCTGGCGGATGGCACTGAAAACGGCTTCCGCGGCACTGAAGCGAGCGAGGGGCCGAGGGCTTGATGGCCTCGGCGCTTGGGCCGGCCGGGGGACGGCGCCGCTTGTGGCAGTGCGCTGGCCAGCCGCAGCTTTCTGGCTGACGGCTGACTGTCCAGTGGCGGCCTGTCTGGCTGTCCGGCTGTCTGACAGGTTCACGCTTAAAAATATGGCACGGGTCACAGGGTGGTGTCAACGTGGGACCATTATTACTCCCGGAATGATCGACGGCTTGCTGTCCGGGCGACGCAGATCGGGTCACTGGGCTAAGCAGCCACGCGTCTTAGTCAGAGCTTTCGCGAGGGCACGAGGGCAGGGGTGGCCCTCGACTTAAATGCTGAATGTCCCGGATTAATTGTCTGATGCTCTCATGATGTCCGGAGGGTTGATTTCTAGGGGCGAAGGCGGGCATAGACTTAATTGTTATGACTACCCTGGCGAAAATCCTGATGCGATGAAGCCCATCGAGTTTCCCGACGGCTGCGACACGTAGCCAGAACATCCGGAAGCTCCTTGATCGAGGTGTCATCGAGCCGATTGGCGATGGCAGGTGGATTTACCGCCTCCGCCTCGTGCCGAGTGAGTTGACACCGTTGCTGACATGGCGTCTCGATCAGATGGGATTCCTGCCTCAGATACTAAGAGACACTCAATAGGCCAGCCGGTCGAACCTGAGGCGAACGAACTGTTGCCGGAGCATAATTGCATCCATGGCCAACCGTCCGCACGGGCGATGGGATTCAACGACGCAGACAGCACCGCCCATCACGGTGGAGGTGCCGGTCCTCGGCATTGGCTCAGGTCCATCTGCCTACGAAGAACTGGGAAGCTACGTCGGGGTGCTGCGCAGGCCCCGCGGGCTCCATATGACACTGTTGCACCTTGGCGTCGCGGAGGACTTTTGCCGTGATGTGGCTGTTTGGACCAAGGGCAACACCAGTCCTGAGTCGGCGATGGCCAGGATGGTCTCCTGGGTGGAGGGGCTGCCTGTGCTGCAAGCTTTTTCAGGTAGCGCCGAAAGGCTGATCGTATTAGGCGCAGGTGGGGTGTGCGGACTGGAGATAGACGTACCCGCTACCGTGCATGACTATCAAGTCTCCCTGGTGTATGCCCTTCACGAACTTTTGGACGAACTGCTTGTGGACAACATCGACGACTTCATTCTCAGCTCTCCGGCACTTGGATTCCGCTCGCCACGATGGGTACCCCATGTGGCCGTGGGCAGGCCAATGTATCGGGGCCGCGGGCCTTGGGACATCACCCGGGTCGGAGTCGATTTCGGCGAATCACGGATCAGGAACCGCCAATTCCTTCCGGATATCGGTGCCGGCTGGGGACTTAAAATTAGGCCGGAAACCTAGAAGTAGCTGCCTACCAAACAACCGGTAGACGTCCTGGACCACCAGGACGTCTACCGGCCCAGCATGGAACCGGGCCTTTACTGGTGGTTGAGGCCGCCGCCTGCGGCGGGGTCGCTGTAGCTGGGTTTGCCGTTTTCATGGTGGCCGGCGAACCGTCGCAGGTACTGCGGGGCGTCTTCATCGGCAACGCTCACGTCGTACCAGCCGTGGCTGGACTCCAGTTCTACTTCCCTGGTCACGGTCTTCCTGGTCGGGACCGTCACTTTGAGCGCTTTGCCTTGGTCGTAGGCGTTGGAAATGCGGACTTTCCGGGGACGCGTTCCGGAATTGCTGAGCACGAGCTGCACCGGGGTGCCGGCGACGTCCTCATGCATCTTGACTTGGAGTTCGTCAGGGTCCGTAAGAGTGCCCTTGAATTCGGCAAGGTACCCGTTGGCGCCCCAGACCCCCAGGTCGTAGTCAGAGTCGCCGGACCATGAATCGCGGACAATGTCCTTCGCGGCAATCTGGTAACGGCGCGGCGCATCCTGCGGAGTTCGTCCGTTGCGGACCAAGAAATGGGCGCCGGCCTCTCCTTGATTTGCGAATTCCAGGCTGAGTTCCGAGCCACCGGAGCGTACGAACTCGACGCCGAACAGATACGGAAGCGGGCGCGCCGGCCGGACTCCAGGTGCTTGCTGCGGCATTGACTGCGGATTCTGGACCGAGAATGGCTGGCCCTGCCCCTGGATGGGAGCAGGTGGATTCATTGCCGTGAAGTCAGCCTGCGCTCTGGAGAAGTCAAACGCCGATGTGAGGTCGCCGCAGACGGAACGGCGCCAGTCGCTGATGTTCGGCTCTGGCACGCGGAATCGCTTTTCCAGGAATCGGATGACTGAGGTGTGGTCGAACACTTCTGAGCACACCCATCCGCCCTTGCTCCAGGGTGAGATGACGACAAGTGGAACCCTGGGCCCGAGGCCGATGGGTTGTTTTCCATGGGGGTCGGCGCCAGGCACCAAGGGGTGGGCTTCGCCGGGGTGCAGGTCCAGATCGAGGAATTCATCGGCCAGCGGATTGCGGTGCGTCTCGTCGAGCGGCTGGGGGCCGAAGAACAGCTTCGGGTTGATGACTCGCAGCAAGTACCCCGTAGCGGCCGCGCCCGTGGCGGAACTGGCGGCAGCCACTATCAGCCAGGCCCTGCTGTCGGAGTGCTTCCACCCGGTGACGAGCGCAGCGACGGCGGCGGGGACGTTGAGCGGCGCGATCGGTGCGTAGTAGCGGCCGGGGCTTCCCGCCCCGAAGGGGGTTCGAGGGAGTTCACGGCTAGCTTCAGAGGCCGCGACCCGGTCCGGGATTCTGACGATGGCCTCGTAGAGGTTGCCGAAGAACCAGTGCGCGTGGGTGAACTCCGCGACACTCAAGAGCCGATCAGTGAACGCATCCCGAGCGTCTGAAGAAGTGTGCCCCATGCCCACAATCTACCGCCGGCGCGCAGCTCTGGACATGGAGTTCGCCCTCCACGCCAGCCAGCGGGGCGTTGCCGCGATGGGAAGACACGGCACGGGAGGTTCTTCGCGCCGTCTCAGCGGCGTAAGGGCTTCACCGCCCTATAGGTCCGGTCCTATAGGTGCTGGATCCCCGCCCGCTGCATGGCGTCCCGGTAGATCTCGATGTTCTTGGCGAGGAGTTCCTGTTGCTTCGCCTCGGACAGGGCAAATGCCCGTCCGCCGAGCGCGCTGGCTTTGTAGACCTTGATCCCGTGCTGCCGGAGCGGCGAGTGGTAGGTCTTTTCGTAGAGGGCCAGGAACGCGGCAGCTTCCGCGCCATGCGCGACGATCGCCGAGACCCTCTTGTTGATCTTGAGGAACTGGCGGAACGGGCGGAGCCCGTCGGTCTTCTCCTGCGCGCTTAGTGCCGGCGGCAGATCCGGGTCGCGGACCCAGGGGTAGGAGTTCCACGGCATGACATAACGCACGTCCAATTCTGCCGAGTCATAGATCAGCTGGGCACGGCGGGCGGCGTCGTCGTCGTTCAGGTGCGAAACGAAACCCGAGGCAGTGCCCTTGCCCGGGCTCGTGTGGAGCGTGACGATCCGGCATTCATCTTCGTCATGCACAGGATCGATGTAAGGCACGGAAGAACCTGGCCTTTTGGCCATCAGTTCGTCGCACAGCTGCGTCACGGCAGCAATGTTGGGCTCCTGTAGCAAGGCCCTTTTTTCGTCCCAGTCAATGGTCACGTTCTCTCCTTCGGCAGCGCGGCGTCCAGAATCGGCGTCCCTTGCCACTTTACGCCGTCACTTTGCGCGTCGCTCACGCTCCTGCAGAGCCGGGGGACGAAACCGCCCGACGCCGGGCCTCGCCGCGGGTTTCCAAACGGCCCTTTCGGAGTGGGGGCTACTGGCCCTTCAGCTTCTGCATATCGCGACGGTCCTTCTTGGTGGGCCGTCCTGCGCCGCGGTCCCGCTGGGGAAGCCCGAGTGCTGGCGCCGCGGGCCGCTCCGGAGTGTGGTCGGTGAAGCAGTGGGACGCCGCTTCGGCGCCTACCCTTTTGGCAATGAGTCGGCGGACCTCAAGGATGCGCTCGAAGCCGGGCTGGCGGACCCGGATGGTGTCGCCGATAATCACGGATTGCGAGGCCTTCACCGGGTTCCCGTTGATTCGGATGTGTCCTGCCCGGCAGGCGGTTGTGGCCGCGGAACGGGTCTTGTAGGCGCGGATGGCCCAGAGCCAGGCGTCAACGCGCACATTGCCGGCTTTTGATGTTTCGGGGGAAGACGGAAGGCTAGTCATGATTGCGAACGAGTATAGTCGGCGCTCTTTTGCGTTGCCGGCATCCATGGGACCCCAGCAACGCAAGAAGATGACGACGGCGGGGGACCGCCGTCGTCATCTTCCGTTCCATTTTGCTGCTTTGGCGCCTGTTCAGCGGTAGGCGACCACGGTAGATCGGGAGTGCGTACCGGGGCCGAGGTCCACCGCGTCTTCCCCGGGCAGGACAAGCTCGGCAGTGGTGCCCGTCGGGACCACTACCTCGACCTCCAGCCCGCCGGCGTCGATGGCCTTCCAAGCGATCGACGCCGTGCCGTACGGGGTCTCATGCTTAGCCGATGCGTGCGTCAGCCCGCCGCCCGGCTGAGGTTTGAACTGGATCCGTCGGTAGCCCGGCTCAAGCGGTGAGATTCCCGCTACAACCCGATGCATCCAGTCGGCCACAGCGCCCAGGGCGTAATGGTTGAAGGAAGTCATCTCGCCGGGATTGATAGAACCGTCGGACAGCATCGAGTCCCAACGCTCCCAGATGGTCGTCCCGCCCTGCGCCACCTGGTACAGCCAGGACGGGCATTCCGTCTCCATCAGGAGTCCGTAGGCTGTTTCGGTCTCGCCGGCCAGGGTCAGCGCGTCTGACACCACGGGCGTTCCGGCGAAGCCAGTCCCGACCCTGTACCCGTTCTCCTTCACAAGCTCCGCCAGTCGCCTGCCAGCGGCAGAACGTGACGGCTCATCCGGAATGAGGCCGAAGACAAGGGCCAGCGCGTATGCGGTCTGGGCATCGGAAGCCATGATGCCGTCGACGTGGACGTACTCCTTGGCGAAGGCCGAGGCGATCTCAGAAGCGAGATTGGCGTAGTAGCGCTCGTCGTCGTGCTTCCCCAGGACGCCGGCGCTCTTGGAGAGGTGCTCCGCAGAGCGCGCGAAGTACGCTGTCGCCACCAGGTACGGGTCTGTCATCGCGAGGGTCGGATCCTCGGGTGGAGCAGTGGGGTCGAGCCAGTCACCCAGTTGCTGGCCGTTCTCCCACAGCCTGCCCGGCCCGGCAAGCCGTTCCACAAGGTCAACCCATGCCTTCGCGCTCTCGTACTGGGTCGCCAGTACGCCGGCGTCGCCAAAGCGCTCGTACAAGGCCCAAGGGGTGAGAACGGCGACGTCCCCCCACACCGCTCCCGGCCGGATGGGGGTCCAGTAGTCTCCGCCCGGAATGACCGGAACATACCAAGGCACGGTCCCGTCGGGCAGTTGCTCAACGGCCACGTCCTTGAGCCAGGACGTCAGCATGCCGGAGCAGTCGTAGAGGAAGCTTCCCGTGGGGGCGAAGACCTGGATGTCTCCAGTCCAGCCGAGGCGTTCATCGCGCTGCGGGCAGTCCGTGGGGATGTCCACGAAGTTCCCGCGCATGCTCCACAGGACGTTCTCGTGGAGCCGGTTGAGGTCAGGATCGGAGCACTCAAACCAGCCCGTGCGTTCCATGTCCGTGTGGTAGACCCTCGCCACGATGCCTTCGAGCGGGTCGCCGCCGGTCCAGCCGTCGATTTCGGCGTAGCGGAAGCCGTGGATGGTGAAGCGGGGCTCCCATGTCTCGGTCCCGCCGCCGGCAAGCGTGTAGCGGTCGGTCGCCGCGGCGCCTCGGAGGGGCCGGGTGTATAGCTCGCCGTCCTGGAGGACTTCGGCATGCCGAAGGGTCACGGTGTGACCGGGCGCGCCGTCGATCGTTAGACGCAGGCGCCCCACGAGGTTCTGGCCAAAGTCCAAGAGGATCTTCCCGGAAGGCCTGAGCTGCGCGGAAACGGGCCGGACCTCCTGGGTGCAGCGGACCGGGGGGCCGTCCGGGGCCACGAGCGTGCGCGGATCGCGGTCCACGACGGCGACCGGTGACCACGCGCCGTCGTCGAACCCTGCGCTGCTCCACCCTTCCGGAAGCTCCCGCGCGTCGTATTCCTCGCCCTCGTAAAGCCCGGTGAAGCGGATCGGGCCGAACCCGGCCTTCCACTCGGTGTCGGTGCCCACGATGGTGACCGTGCCGTCGTCGTGCGTGACGTGAAGCTGCGCGAGCAGGGCGGCCTTGCTGCCGTAGAGGTTCCGGTGGCCGCCGTGGAAGCCGAGCCGGCCGCGGAACCAGCCGTCCGCGAGCCAGGCGCCGATGGCGTTCCGGCCTTCGGTGAGGTGTTCGGTGACGTCGTAGGTGTAGTAGCGCAGCCGTTCACCATAGACGGTCCAGCCGGGCGAGAGTGCGTCGTTGCCCACGCGGTGGCCGTTGATTTCCGCCTCATAGAGGCCATGCGCGGTGATGTAGAGCCGGGCAGCCGCTACCGGGCGGGTCAACGTGAAGTCTCGCCGCAACAACGGCGGGCGGCGGTCGGAATCCGGGTCCTCGTCCCAGGCGGGCGTCACCGCGTGAGCGGTCCAGTCGCCGGGCTCTAGCAGGCCAGGCTCGACGGCGGACGGCACGCTCCAGGCGCTCGGCTCGGCGTCTACCCCGCTCCAGGCGCGGACACGGACTTCGGCCCGCTCGCCCGAGCCGAGTGCCGTAGTCGGCCACGGAACCAGGACGGACTCGTTCGACGACGTCCGCTCGCCGAGCCATTCCTGACCGCCACGGGTGACGGACAGTTGGTAGGCGCTTTGCACCCAAAACGCGGGTGCCATGGTCTTCCAAGTGATACGGGGTGTTCCGGTGCCCAGGCCGAGGGCGCCGGGCAGGTGTTCGAAGGTGACGGGGGCGATGGTGGGGTGCTGCGAGAGGGCAGGCATGGGTCTCCTAGGGAATGGGTGAACAGGCGGCCGGGGGTCAGCCCTTGACCGCGCCCGCGGTCATGCCGGCCACGATCTGGCGGTTGAAGAACAGGTACATGACCAGCGGCGGGATGGTGATCAAGAGGATGTTCATGAAGAGCAGGTTGTAACTGGTGGTGAACTGGCTCTGGAAGTTGAACAAGGTGAGCTGGACGGTGGCGTTCGCGTCGCCGGGGAGGAAGTACAGCGGGTTCTGGAAGTCGTTGAAGATCGCGACGGACTGGACGACGATCACTGTCACGATGACCGAGCGCAGGAGGGGGAAGACCACCCGGAAAAACAGCCGGACGGGTCCGCAGCCGTCAATCACTGCGGCTTCGTCAAGTTCCTTGGGAATGCCCGCGATGAACGCACGGAATAGCATGACGCAGAAGGAGAGGCCGAAAGCCACCTCGATCAGGATCAGCCCGGGAAGGGACTTGAACAGGCCGAGACTCTGGAGGACCCAAATGGTGGGCACCACGGCCGGGGGAATGATCAGCCCGGAGAGAATGAGGAAGTTCACCACACCGTTCCACCGCGTCCGGCGGCGTTGCAAGACCCAGGCAACCATGGCGGCCAGGACCACCAAGATGGTCACGCTCACCACGGTCAGGATGGTGCTGTTGATAAACGCGGTGACCAGCATGAAGTTGCGCTTGGAAATGACTTCCTGGAAGTTGTCCCAGAAATGGATCTGGGTGGGCCAGGTGAATTCCAGCTTGGATGACTCCCGTCTGTCTTTCAAGGCGTTCACCACCATGAACAGGAGCGGGATGACGAAGACCACGACGGTTGCAGCGATGGCCAGGACTCCCAGGCCGTAGCGCTTGATGGCGGCGATCACAGGTCGACCTCCTTGCGGTTCAGGAACATGGACAGCGGCACCACCACTGCCGTGACGATAAGGAACAGGACGACGTTGCCGGCCGTCGACAGGCCATAGAAGCCCGCCTGGTATTGCTTGTAAATGACGGAGGCTATGACGTCCGAGGTGAAGCCCGGGCCGCCCTTGGTCATGGCCCAAATCAGGTCAAAGGAGCGAAGCCCGCCAATGAGCGACAGGATGATCACCGTGGTGGTGGCCGGACGGGCCAGAGGAAGGGTGATGTTCCAGAAACTCTTGACGGAGCTGGCACCGTCGACTTTGGCCGCTTCGAAGTACTCCTGTGGAATGGAGACGATGCCGGCGACGTAGATCACCGTCGCAAGGCCAACGCCCTTCCAGACGTCCACGAACGCCACGGACAGCAGGGCCCACGCGGGGTCTGTGAGCCAAGCCGGTCCCTGGATACCCACTGCGGCCAAGGACTCATTGATGAGTCCGTTACGCGGGTCCATCAGGACGGTGAAGACCATGCCAACTCCGATGCTCGACAGCAAGACCGGGAAGAACAGAACCGAGCGGAGGAAGCCACGGGCGATGATCTGCGAGGTCAAGAGCACGCCCAGGAGCATGCCGAGTACCACCTTGAGCCCGGACGTGACCACGCCGTAGATGAACGTGTTCACCAAGCCCTTGATCAGCGCCGGCTCCTGGAAGAACTGGACAAAATTGTCCAGGCCGATGAAGGTGAAGTCGGTCAGGGACCAGCGCGTGAAGCTAAAGAAGAACGATGCGAACGTCGGCACCAGGAACAGTGTGGCGTAGACGACGGCTGCCGGGAGATAGAACCAGTATGGATACGGGGACTTGCCCTTGCGCCGCTTGGGGCCGGCTTCGGCCTGGCGAGGACGGACGCTCGCCGTGGTTGCTGTGGGGGTGTTAACAGTCATTTGTGTCTCCAATCGTTGTCCGGGCCAGCGGAACCGGCCCGGACAACAGGCGGTGGCTGAAAATCAGTTCCAGCCGGGCAGGTTCAACTGCTTGGCCTGCTTCTTGACGTCCTCGTCATAGAGGGCGGCCGCGTCCTTGGCGCTCCGGATCCCGGAGCCGACCTCAACGGTGATCTGTTCCAAAGCCGGGCCCTTCACGGGGGAGAGGAACTCCAGCGCGGGGCTGTTCTTCGCGGGGTCGTTGAAGAACGGCAGCATGTCGGACACAGCCGCGGGCACTTCCGCCGGAAGCTTGCAGTCCTTCACGAGGTACGGCCCCGTCACGCCCACTGCGTTCGTGAGCGCATCGCATCCGGCCTTGCTCGCGATGAAGGCCTGAAGCTTCTTGGCCTCCTCGGGGTGCTTCGTGGCCTTGGGGATGTAAGCGCCGCCTGGCAGCCAAACGGTGAGGGCGTTCTTGGCCGCATCGTCACCCGGGAGCGGGAACAGGCCGATGTCGTTGAGCTTGTCCGGGGAAGCGACCTTGATCGCTGCGAGGGCGAAGCTCAGGACCGGGTATTGCGCGCCCTTGCCGTCGGCGAGCATCTGGAGGGCCTGGTCGTAGGTAGTCGAAGCGAAGTCCTGGTTGAACAGGCTGGCCTTCGCAACTTCTTCTTGATGCTGGAAGCCTTTGAGCGCTGCGGGGTCGGTGGCGTACTTGGTCTTGTTCGCTGTGTAGTCCGCGGCGAAATTCGGCTCAGCCTTGGCTACATTCGCGAAGTCGCCCAGCACGAACAGCTGCGATGTCCACGTAGTCTGGTAGCTCTGGATAATCGGCGCGATACCCGCGTCCTTGATCTTCTTGCTGTTGGAAACAAAGTCGCTCCACGTCTTGGGAACGGACAGGCCTAGCTTCTCGTACACCTTCTTGTTGTAGAGGACTGCTCCGGCCATACCCGTACCAAATGGCACGCCGTAGACCTGGTCGCCGGACTTCACCACAGATTTGAAGGTATCCAGGACGTTGGCCATGTAAGCCTCGTTCGTGACCGGGAGGAGGTTCTGCTGGGGGTTGATCTGCTGGAACAGCGAGCCGGAGTTGTAGGAGAACACGTCGGACATATCCCCGGTTGAGAGGCGTGTCTTGACGATGTTGTCCCCGTCCCCGCCACCTGGACGAGTCTCCACGTCAACCTTGATTCCAGGATTGGCGGCCTCGAAGTCCTTCACGATCTGATCGGCCTGTGCCACGGTATTTTCCGCGTTGTCCACGAGCCAGGTGATCGACGTCCCGCTGGCGCTGCTGGCGCTGCTGGCGCCGCCGGAGCAGCCTGTCAGGGCGAGGCCGAGGGCAACCATGCCCGCGGCTGCCGGCGCTAGGCGCCGGGTCAATTTGCTAATCATCCGTATCTCCTGAGGGTGAAGCGGCTGCACTGCCGCTTGTGTGGAACTTCTTGTTCTCACTTTTGGAACGTTTCAATTGATATGTCGAGAAAAGGCCCTGACCGGGCGTATTTCGAGGATTTTGATCGGTTTTGTAGACCGTTCTACGAAAGAATATAAGCCACGTCACACTTGAGCGCAAGGGCTAGGATGAGATTCGAGTTAAGATAGCGCTTGCCCGACGTCGGGCGGTGCCGTACCCGCCCGCTTGGGGCGACGAGGAGGCGCGGCGTGGCCGGAATCGAACGGCGCGCGACCATCCGCGATGTTGCACGCCATGCGGGCGTCTCGACGGCGGCCGCCTCCAAGGTGCTCCGTGGCGCCTACGGAGTCAGTGACTCCATGAAGGCCCGCGTCGAGGCGTCGATGGAAGCCCTCGCTTACAGGCCGCTGGCGACGGCGCGCGGAATGCGAGGCAAGAGCTACACGCTCGGCGTTTTCCTGGTCGATCTTTCAAACACCTTCTTCTCAGTCCTGGTTGAAGGTGTGCGCGACGTCGCAGAAGAGCGCGGGTACCAAGTCCTCATCGGACAAGCCCGGCATGGCCTCGAAGCCCAGCGCCAGCTCATTGAGGCGATGGTGGACCGCAGGATGGACGGCCTCCTCCTCATCGCCCCGTTCGGAACAGATGCGGAACTAGAGCGGCTCGGACAGGCGATTCCAGTGGTCGTGCTCGGCCGTCACGGACCCGCGCAGCACTTTGACACAGTGGCGAGTGACGACGTCGCCGGCAGTGGGCTCATTGTCGACCACCTTGTGGACCTGGGCCACGAGCGCATCTCGTTCCTTGGCCACCATGAGCCGCAAGACGAGCCGAGTATGCCACAGTCGGTTCGAGCCCGAGGCTACGATCTGGCGATGACGCGGCATGGGCTCGAACGCTGGATCGACCACGTTCCGGGTCGCTGGGGGACTGAGGGCGGCCTACGCGCCGGTCGGGAAATCGCGGCCCGAACGGACCGGCCCACCGCCCTCCATGGAGGTGCCGACGTCGCCGCGCTCGGAGCGTTCACCGTGCTTCTGGAGGCCGGGATCCGCATCCCCGAGGACCTGTCCGTTGTTGGCTACGACAACGTGCCCGCCACGGCGCTGCCTCCCATCGGCCTCACGACCGTGGACCAATCCGGCGTCGCGATGGGCCGTCAGGCGGCGGAATTGCTCGTGTCCCGCATCGAGGGCCGCACTGAGTCCG
Source organism: Arthrobacter sp. MMS24-S77 (assembly GCF_054888235.1). Lineage (NCBI taxonomy): Bacteria > Bacillati > Actinomycetota > Actinomycetes > Micrococcales > Micrococcaceae > Arthrobacter > Arthrobacter sp. MMS24-S77. The sequence continues at coordinate 4,317,106 of NZ_JBTZRN010000001.1, read as the reverse complement.
AGTACATCGTGGTCCCGCCAAAGCTCATCGTCCGCAAAACCACGGCGCCGCCGCGTCACGCCGCGGTCGGTTCCCGTCCGGCGTAAGCTTCCCGTCCTGCGGGGATAGCTGCCGCCGGTGTGCGACGGCGATTACCGGCGTCGTAGTTCCGCGTATTCAAGGTGCGGGACGACGGTCCCTGCGTCCCGCTCCAGGAAGTTGGTGCCAGGCGCCACAATGTCGTCAATGGCATCCAGGACGGCTTCGTTGAGGACAACATCCGCGGCCTTGAGGTAGTCGGTCAGGTGCTCCTCCGTGCGTGGACCGATAACCACGCTGCTGACGGCGGGGTGGTTCAGCGCGAAGCCGATAGCCAACTGGATGAGGGTGAGTCCATGCCGTTCGGCGACGCGGGCCAGTGCATCGGCAGCCAGGAGTTTATTCCTGTTGAAAGGGGCCGAGACATCGAAGCGCCCAGGGACCGCCGATGCGCGGGAGCTTGCCGGCTGGGGCGCTCCGACGCGGTAGTTTCCGGAGAGCCAGCCGCCGTCGAGCGGTCCATAACTAAGGACGCCGAGGTTGTACTGCTGCGTGATAGCGAAGACGTCGCGCTCATTCGCGCGGACCAGCAGGGAATAGGGGACCTGGTCCACAACGGGCGGTATGAGGTGGTTCGTGGTGGCGATCCACTGCGCCTCAACAAGCTGGGACGGCGTGAAGACCGACGTTCCGTAGTAGAGGATCTTGCCCTGCCGGATGAGGTCGTTGAGTGCCGTGATGGTCTCCAGGACGTCCGTGTTGTAGTCCGGGCGGTGGGCTTGGTAGAGGTCGATCCTGTCCGTTTGCAGGCGGTTCAGGCTGCCCTCCACGGCTTTCATGATCCAGCGCCTGGAATTCCCCGCGTGCGCGGGATTCGGTCCCATCTGTCCGTGGAACTTGGTGGAAAGGAAAACGTCATCCCGCCGGCCATGGAGGGCCCGGCCCACAATGGCCTCCGCCTCGCCCTGCGAATAGATGTCCGCGGTGTCGATGCTGGTGATGCCGGCGTCGAGGGCGGCATGGACAATACGGATGCTTTCTTCGGCACCCGTGGGCGCCGAGCCTGTCCCAAGGTTGAGGGTGCCTAGGGTAAGGGGACTGATCAGGGCGCCTGTGCGTCCCAGGGTTCGAAGCTCGCTGAGGCTCATCTCCGGCTTCCTCCGTGAAGAATCAAGGCTGTGCAATGGATTGACACGACGCTACACATGTCGTGGCCGGGGCACTCGAAAAACGTACAAATTCTTCGCTTTTCGTATTGCGGAGTAATGAAAACAGCACGTGACGAATTGTGAATTGACTTGAATCGACACGCGAATACACAAATATTGCCGTTATCGGCGTCGAGTGAATTAGTAGAAAGGCAGGCACGAAACTACAGAGAAAGGAAACCGCCATGACCCAGGCAACCGTGGACGGAGCCGCTTCGATCAAGCAGGCGTTCGCCCAATTTCCCTCAGGCGTGGCAGCGTTCAGTGCCATGGTCGGTTTCGCACCGGAGGCACTGGTGGCATCCAGCTTCACTGTAGGTGTCTCGCTCGAACCACCGCTGGTCATGTTCGCGGTGCAGAACTCCTCCACCACGTGGCCCAAGCTCCGGCGAGCCCCGCGGCTGGGCGTTTCGGTCCTGGCCCAGGGCCAGGAAGCCGTGTGCCTGCAGCTTTCCTCTCGGACGCAGGACCGTTTCGCGGGACTTGCGACATCCACGAGCGATGCCGGTGCGGTGTTGATCGACGGCGCGGCGCTGCTGCTTGAATGCGAAGTGGTCTCGGAGACCCCTGCCGGCGACCACGCGATCGTCGTCCTCGAGGTGAAGTCCGTGGAGATCAACCACGACGCCGAGCCCCTCATCTACCACGGGGCCGGCTTCAGGCAACTGGCCGCCTGAGCGGATACGGCCCCAACTGACTCGCAGTTGTTGTCGTTATGAGCCTGGCAAAGTCATATGGTCGTAGCAACGCTCTGATTGATGGAGCGTTTTATGGTCAGGTCATTTCCTCAGAGTGCCCGCAACGAGTTTGTGGACTTGGTGTGTGGTGGGATGTCGATTCTCGCGGCTTCCCGGCGCGTCGGGACCACACATCGGACCGGGGGAACCTGGTGGTCCCAGTCTGGCCTCATGATGACTGTGAACATGGGCCGCGTCGGGGGTCTTGCTGATCCGGCGCCGACGGCGGACGGTCCGGGTGGCCGGGCATTGACTTTGGACGATCGGGGGATGATCCAGATGGGCCGCCGGTGCGGGCTGAGCTACGCGGATATTGGGGAGGCGATTGGCCGGGACAAGTCGGTGGTCTGGCGGGAGGTGAAGCGGCACACCGGGGAGGACGGGGTTTATCATGCGTCGACCGCCCACGCTAAGGCGCATCAGAACCGGCGCCGGCCCAAGCCGCTGAAGCTTGTCGAGAACGAGGATCTGTGCCGGCTGATAGCGGTCTGGATGGACGACGGGTGGAGCCCGAAACTGATTTCATCGATGTTGGTGTTTTACTTCACCGATGATCAGACTATGCAGGTGAGCCACGAGACGATCTACCAGGCGCTGTACGTCCAATCCCGCGGGCTCCTGCGGGCAGATCTGGCCGAAAAGCTCAGCCTGAAACGGAAGCAGCGCGTTCCCCACGCCGCGGACAGGACCAAGAACAGCCCCTACAAGGAGGCGTTCAAGATCAGTGAACGCCCGGCGGAGGCCCAGGACCGGGCCGTCCCAGGGCATTGGGAAGGTGACCTCATCATCGGCTCCAACGGGACCGCGATCGGCACCCTTGTGGAACGCTCGACCCGGTTCACGATCCTGCTCCACCTCCCCGGGAACCACAGCGCCGAGACCGTCGCTACCGCGATGATCCGGGAGATGGGCAACCTCCCGGACCACCTGCGACGGTCGATCACCTGGGACCGCGGGACGGAACTCGCCGACTACGCGAGGATCCAAACCGCGCTCGACACCACGCTCTACTTCTGCGACCCGCACTCGCCGTGGCAGCGCGGGACCAACGAAAACACCAACCGGCTCCTGAGATTCTGGTTCGAGAAAGGCTCGGACCTCTCCGCTCACACCCCGGAGGATCTCCGCCGGGTCGCCGCGAAACTCAACCGCCGGCCACGGCCCACCCTCAACCTGCAAACCCCAGCCAACCGGCTCAACCAGCTGCTGCAGGCAGCCTAAACCCCAGCGTTGCTCTGACCAGTTGACTTTGCCCCTCCAAAACGACAACAAGTGCGAGTTAGTTGGGTCAGCCGGGCACTTGGGCGCTACGCCCGGGGACGGGCTCCGGCGGAGGCTGTCACGCGCCCGGATGAGGCCGGCTTGCCTCCATGTGGGTCTTCCTGGCGTTCGCGGACCGGCGCGAGAGTCTCGTGGGGCATTCCCTCTTGGGTTGGCGCTTCCTGTGCCTGTTCAGCATCCCGTGCGGCCGCCCGGGCATCGGCTTCGGCGACGGCAGCGGCCCATTGACTGTTCAGGACCGGAGGATCTTGCTTCACGGCAACCACGAAGGGATGTTCCTTGGCCTGGGTTGTGGCCACGGCTGTGGCAGTGGCCGCGATTCCGGCCTTGACCTGCGCGGGTTTAGGCCACGTCCGTGGATTCACAAGCGACTTCCAAGGGAAGTTCCGCAAAGCGGTCCACCCCGCCGACCACACCAGCCTCGTGGTCCCCAGGACTCCAAGGCGCGCTTGCTCCGGAGCAACTGCACCCGTCCCCAAGGAGCCGGCGTCCGCCGTCGTCGATTCCCCAGGCTCCGCAAGGGCGGGGACCCGCCGAGGCCGCGGCGGCAGGTGCACAACCGGGACCGTATCGCGCTTCGGAAAGACTCCCACCATGGCGAGCAGGATGATCGAAAGAAGTTTCGCGACGCCGGCCAGCACCAAGGTGACAACCATCAGGAAGCCCAAAGCAAGGAACATGAGCGAGGCGAGTCCGAGCGTGCCGAAAAAGGTCAGATTGAGGGCCAGTGTTGTTGGATCCTCCACGTAGCCTCCCCGAGCCAGAGTTGTGAGGTGGGCGCCGCAACCGTCGGTCCGCGGGCATGTCTTCTAGACTACGGGCGAAATCTGGATGAATCATCCGCCAAACTCCGGCTCGCCGAGGTTGTTTCGAAGCTGTTATCTGGTGTGACAAAATTTGTTGCCTAGCTCTCACCATTCAGTCCAGATAGGGCGTCAATGCCACTCGATCCCGCTCGCCTCCGCCACGGCGTTTGCCCTTGCCTGTCCGGGGAGCAGTACACCGAGTGTTGCGGACGTTTCCACCGCGGAGACGCCGACGCCCCGACGGCTGAGCAGCTCATGCGCGCCCGCTATTCGGCCTTTGTAGTCCTTGACAGCGATTACCTTCTGCGCACGTGGCACCCGGACACCCGCCCGGCGGCACTGGACTTGGACCCGGACATTGAGTGGCGGCGGCTGGACATCCTGGCAACGCAGCAGGGCGGTCCCTTGGACCCTGAAGGATCGGTCGAGTTCGCGGCACACTACCGTTCCGACGGTGAACGCGGGGTCCAGCGCGAAAACAGCCGCTTCGTGCGGATCGACCGGCGCTGGTACTACCTCGACGGCGACGTCGGCTAGCCCTGTCCTCGCTGCCTCGATCAGCCGCGGGCCTCAGCGGTACTTCCGGTGCAAGTTCTCCTTCGATGACGCTCCAGGGGAGGCATCGGCGATCCATGGGCCCGTGCCTTCGGACTGGTCCAGGATTCCGGCCTCGAGCCAGGCGTAGTCGCCCGCCAGGACATTCGAGGACAGCTCGTGATCGACGTCGTCGGTGTTCCGCCACAATTGCTCAAAGTATCCGTCCACGCGCATCCGGGCCTGCTCGCAGTAAGCCTCGGCAAGTTCGTACGCCGCCGCGCCTTGCTCCGGAGCGGTCTGCAGCAGCATCTCGGCCCGTGAGCAGCACGCCGCCATGGCAAACAACTCGGCCCCGATATCCACGATCCTGCCGAGGAACGCCTGTTTGTATTCAAGCCTCGCCTGCCAGCGGCCCATCCCGTAGAACGTCTGCCGGGCGAGCCGGCGCGAAGCCCGCTCCACATACCGCAATTGCTTGGCCAGGCGCCCAAACTCACCGTAGGATCGCGGATCCATGCCGGCTCCGGCCACGAGCTTCGGGAGCCACCTTGCGTAAAAACCTGAGGCGCCGACGGCGGCACGCGCCTTCTCCTGCAGGGTCGCGTCCGCGGAAGCGAGTTCGCCCGCTGCCGAAAGGTGGGCGTCGACGGCCTCGCGGGCGATGAGCAGGCGCATGATCTCGGACGAGCCTTCGAAGATCCGGTTGATGCGCATGTCCCGCAGCAGTTGCTCAGCCGCCACCGCGCGTTCCCCGCGGGCCTCCAGGGAATCCGCCGTCTCGAAGCCACGACCACCGCGGATCTGCACGAGTTCGTCAGCCACCGTGTAGCTCAGTTCAGTGGACCAAAGCTTGGCCAGGGCGGCCTCGATCCGCACATCCTTCTGCCCGGCGTCGGCCATCTCGGCGGAGAGCTCAAAGACGGCTTCGAGGGCAAAAGTGGTGGCGGCGATAAAGGCGATCTTTTTCCCAACCGCCTCATGTTTTCCCACCGGACGTCCCCATTGGGTACGGGCGTTGGACCACTCGCGGGCGATCTTCAACGACCACTTGCCCGCAGCCACGCACAACCCTGGGATGGAGAGACGGCCCGTGTTGAGCGTCGTGAGCGCGATCTTGAGTCCTTGGCCCTCGCGGCCGAGCCTGTTGGTTGCCGGTACGCGGACTTGGTGGAAGCGGGTCACCCCGTTCTCGATGCCTCGCAGGCCCATGAAGGAATTGCGGTTCTCGACGGTGATGCCGGGAGAGTCCATTTCCACCACGAACGCCGTGATGCCGCCCTTCAGGACCGTGCCGTCGGGGCCCGTGCGGGCCGGAACAACTGCCATGACCACCACCAGCTCGGCAATGACGCCGTTGGTGGTCCAAAGTTTCACGCCGTCCAAAAGGTAGGACTCGCCGTCGTCGCTTGGTACTGCGGTGCAGCCCATCCGGGCGGGGTCGCTGCCGACGTCGGGCTCTGTCAACAGGAAAGCCGTGATGGCGCCGGCGGCGCAACGCGGCAGGTACTCCTGCTTTTGTTCGGGCGTGCCAAAGACCTTGACCGGCTCCGGGACGCCGATGGATTGGTGGGCGGAAAGCAGGGCGCCAAGGCTCGGGTGCACCGATCCCAGGAGCGCCAAGGCTCTTCCGTAGTAGACCAGGGACAGGCCCAAGCCGCCGTATTCGCGCGGAATCTTCATGCCGAAGACGCCGAGCCCAGTGAGCCCAGCGAGGTATTCGTCCGGGATCTTGGCATCGCGCTCTATGACACGGCCGGACATGGTGCTGCAGAATTCCGCCAACTTCGCCATGAACTCTTCGCCGCGCTCGACATCTTCGGCTCTTGCTTGTGGCCAGGGATGGATGAGTCCAAGGTCGAAATCGCCCAGGTACAGCCCCTTGGCAAAACTTGGGCGGTTCCATTCGGTTTCACGGGCGGCCTCGGCGACGGCGCGGGCTTCTGCCGCCGTGACACCGGTGCTCTTGTTATCAGTGGCGGAGGTCATGGGAGGACTCCTCTTGCCGGTTGTGCCGGTTCGAGCCCAGGATCCGCCTCGGGTGGGGGACCCTTCAGCTGTCCCTCAATGCTACCCGCGGGTAGGTACCTGTGCTAGGGGAGGTTTGCGATGGGAATTCCACCGGCAGTTCGACCTTGCCGGCCTGGTGGACCAGCTGATCCCACGCGAAATTGATGCCGTGGACCAGCCCACCCAGCACGTTCTTCACGGTGAACCAAGCCAAGCTCGCCGCTCCGACCAAAGCAAGAGTGGCCATGGCGGCTACCACGATGAATGCCGCCAGAACCAGGCCTAAGATCAGTGTTCCGCCGAAGACGTATGTGCTGGTGTCCAAAGTCGTAAGGTCGAACTGCATTGGGTCCCCTCCGCAACGCTGCCAAAGCCGACGTCGGAATGTCGAAGTCGTTGGGTTGAGACTAGGGGCCATATCGGCGGTTCAGCCAGCAACAACACCGGCCTGTGCGCGTGTCGATACGCGATCGAAACCCTACCGGTAGGTAGATCACGGAAGGGTTGCGGCGCACCCTGCGTTAACCTTGTACGGGGCAGTTTTCGGGATTTCCGCTGCCAGAAGGTTCCGCGGCAGCTGAAGGAGAGTAAGTGTCCCGCTCAGCAATGTCCTCAGCCGATGCAATTAGCGCACGGCTCAGGGACCTCGAACTTCTCACCAAAGGCCCCGCATGGGCCCTCACACGCTCAGCCCCCTGGGTCATCGCGGTACTCCAAGCCTCTTTCACCCGCACAAGACCGCAGCTTCCGCTTGAAGAGTTCCACGCCGACGTCGACGCCTTCCTTGAGCAGCTCAGGAGGCAGGACCCCGGGCTGGGAGGGCAGGCGAGCGGCAAGGCGTTTGCCGACGAATGGACCCGCAAGCAGTTCCTGACCCGTCGCAGCCAGTCCGGCCAGATCGTTTACGAAATCACCGAGGCTGCGGCACGCGTCCTTGCTTTCCTCGACAGTCTCTCCAGCGAACGCTCAACCCTCAACGGATCCCGACTCGGAACGCTGTTGGGCGACGTCGAGAAGCTCGCCAACGAGACCAACCCGGACCAAAGCGCCCGCCTGGAGTCCCTCTCGGAGGAGATTCAAGAGCGTCAGCAGCTGATCGAAGACATTAGCTCTGGCGACTTCGACGGTCTCTTGGATGACGAAGAAGCCGTTGAAGCGGCCGGAAACATCCTGGACCTGGCGGCGAGCCTGCCCGCGGACTACAAGAAAATGCGCGACCGCATCGAGGAACTGGTGGGCGAGCTGCGCAACCAGATCATCGAAGAGTCCCTCAGCAAAGGCGCCACCATGGCGCAGGTGCTGGAGGCGGACAAACGCTTGCGGCAAAGCCCCGAAGGACGCACCTTCCGCTCCTTCACTGCGTTCCTTGAGGATCCCCAGCAACAGTTGCGCTTCCGTTCGGCGATCGGTGACGTGCTGAGCCGCCAGTTCGCCGACGAACTCAGCCACGAGGACCGGGAAACCCTCAAGAACCTTGTGGCGGAACTGCGCACCCAGCACAGCCAGATCCAGCGCATCTACGGCAGGCTTTCGGAAAGCCTGAACAACTACATCCAAAGCGATGACATCCGTCAGTCGGTCCGGCTCCGGCAGGTCCTGCGCGAAGCCGAACAAGCTGTCCGCTCCATGCCCTACGAACGCGACCGTCCCGGCCTGGTCCGCGGACCGGTGCTGTTCAACGCGGGATTCGAATCACTCGCGATGGTCAAGCTCTTCGATCCGGATGAGTTCGCGGCGCCTCCCAAGCTCGCCGATCCCATTGCCTTCAGCGATTCGGACCGCGTCCGGTCGCTGCGCTCCGCGAAGGCGAGGCCCGCCGTCGTTCGTTCCGCCATGGCAGGCGCCGCCACGCTGGCAGAGGCTTGGACAAACATCCCGGAGGAAGAACGGCACATCAACACTGTCCGGGCCCTCCTGTCCGAAGCGCTGCACAGCGGTGCGTCGTTCGACCGGGCCGCCTGGGAAGACATCGACTTCGAACAAATCGACGGCAGCACACGCACCGCGTACCTGCCCCTCGTGACGCTGACTAAGGATTCCGATGACTGAAGCCCACCCCGCCGAGTATGCCCCCTCTTCGGAGCAAGGAGTGGACATAACGCAGCATGTCCAGTCCGAGGCTTCTTCGGATGGACATGTCCACCCGGATCCCTTCCGAGTCACGCCCCGCGACACGTTCGTCGACGGCGCGGCACTGTTCCCGGGCGACACCGGCGTGCTGCCCATGAAGGTCCGCCAGGCGCTCGTGCGGCTGCTCAAGGGTCCGTATATCGACGGCGGCCGCGACGAAAAGCTCTGGACCACCCTTCTGGACAACCAAGTGATTCTCCGCAGCCGGCTTTCGGAGCTCTTCCTGAACCTGCAACTGGACCACGAGCGCAAGATCGCAGTGCTCCGCCCTGTTGATCCGGAAGCCATCGGAGGCAGCGCCCGCTCGAGCATTCTTCGCCAGCAGCGCGCGTTGAGCCGCGTGGAAACCATCGTGCTGCTGCGCCTGAGACTCCTCCTCGACCGCCACGTGACGGCCCAGACAGACCCTGTCATCACCCGCGAAGAAATCGCCGAACTCGTGGCCCACTACCAGCCGTCCGGCCAACAAGACGCCCTCCGCGACTCCGACGTCGTCAACCGCACGGTCACGAAGCTCCTAGCCCGCCAACTCCTCCTGGCCACGGGCATCGAAGACACCTTCGCGATCTCCAGGGCCCTCCCACTAGCCCTCCCCTTCGAAAATATCGGCGACATCCCAGCCCAAATCGAAGCACTGATCGCGGTAGCAACCGACGAATCGGGCACGGAACCCCTGATCGAACTAACGGACACGGACGACGACGACGAGTCCCCCGAGCTGCCCGACGGCGCCGACGCTGTCTCCGACGCCGAGGTGGATGACACCAATGGTGACGAACACGCCGCAGCAGCCGATGCCGAGGAATGTGACGATCCGGTGACTGGCAGCAGCGGCGACGTCAACACCGCCGCAGCAGCCGATGCCGCCCAGGGAGTGGCATCGGGCCTGTCGGAGCCGCGCGCTGAGCTGATCGAAGATCAGCTGCGCGGCGAAGGGGCGGGGGCGGCATCGGCTGCGGAGGCAAACGCAACCACAGCTGACTCAACCGAGAGCGAAACAAAGGAGGCAGCCAAGTGACCATAGCGACGATGCTTCCGATCGGCGAACTCACGAACCCGGGCCAGATGCGCCTTGCCTTGGTCCAGGTGGTCAACTGGGGCACATTCCATGGCGCCCACACGATGCACGTGGACCGCAACGGCACGCTGCTCACGGGTAATTCGGGCGTCGGGAAGTCCACGTTGTTCGATGCCATGCTCCGTGTCTTCAATGCTCGTCCGCGCTCCAACGAGGCTGCGGCTCAGAGGGCTGGCGGGGCTGTGGAGGACAAGAGGACCACGTTCACGTACATGCGCGGAAAAGTGGGCGACAAGGCCGTGGGCGAGGGTTCGGCGAGTGCCTTCCAGCGCCCCGGTGCCACGTGGTCCGCCGTCGCGCTGACGTTCGACAACGCGGCCGGCACCAAGATCACTATCTCGGCCCTCTTTGACCTGCCCAAGAACGGCACGGAGTCCAGCGTCGGCCGGTTCTACGTGATTGACAACAAGCCTCTGGATCTCGGAGCGATCGAGGGCATCGCGGAGAAGCGTTTCACTAAGGGCGCGCTGGAGACCATCTTCCCGGATGCCCAGATCTTCGATGTGCACAAAGCCTTTGCGGAGCGGTTCCGCCGGCTTCTCGGCATCAACTCGGACCAGGCGCTCCCGCTTTTGCGCGTGATCCAGGCCGGTAAGGGGCTCGGCGGCAGCGTCAACACGTTCTTCCGCGATCAAGTGCTGGATGCACCCGCGACGCTGACCGCCGCGGACGACGTCGTCGAGGAATTCAGCAACCTCATGTCCATCAGGCAGCGGCTGGAGGACGTTCGCCAGCAGCGAGATCAGCTCGCTCCCGTTCCCGGGATGAACAAGGAGTATGCCCAGTCGTTGCTGGAGGCCAACCGACTCCGTGAACTCAGCGGCGAGGAATTCGACGCCTACAAGCAGCAGCTCTCGGTCACGGTCCATGCCAAGACGTTGGCCCGTTTCAAGGACCTCGCCCAGGCGAAAGCCAAGGAGCTCAGCGCCGAGCGAGGCGTCCGCGACGCGCTGGCCAAGGAGTTGCGCCAGCTCGAATCGGATTACAACAACCAGGGCGGCAACGCGATTTCGGCGATCGAGCAGTCGTTGGAAAATGCCCGGGTGGGCCTTAAGCTCCGCCAGCAAGTGGAGGAAGCGGCCCGCCAGGCATTGGCCGACGCCGGACTCAACCTTGAGTGGACAGCTGAAGGGTGGGAGCAGGCCCACGAGCAGGCCGCAAGCCGTTCCGCCGAACTCAAGGACGATTCCGAAGCGCTGAGGGAACTCCGGTTCGAAGCGTTCGACGGCCACGCCACCAAGAAGCGTGAGCTCGCCGCAGCCCAGCAGGAGCTCGTCTCGCTGAAGATGCGCAAGTCCCTGCTGCCGCCGTCGAGCATTGAAAACCGTGCCGCGATCGCCGCAGCCACGGGCGTTCCCGAGGAGCGCATGCCCTTCGGCGGCGAGCTGATCGACCTCGCAGAGGGGGAGGAACAGTGGCGGCCCGCGGCCGAACGTGCATTGCGGAACCTCGCTACGACGCTGCTGGTTCCGGGGGAGCATTTCGCCGCCGTCACGCGCTACCTGAACGACAACACTGTCCGCGGCGCGCTGCGCGCAGTGGACGTCTCCAAACCGCTCGCGGGCGGCGCTTTGGCTGTGGAGGACGTGTCCGACGGCGACTTGCTGACGAAACTGAACATCCTCGCCTTGGGGGCGAACGCCGACGCCGGAGAGTGGATCCGCGAGCGGATCGCCCTCGATTTCGCCTACCCATGTGTGGAAGACCCGGACGAACTCGCAAAGCTGGACAAAGGCCTGAGCCTGGGCGGTGTGGTCAAGCGCAACAGGCACACGGTAGAGAAGGACGACCGCTTTACGAGCCGGCAGGACTACGTTCTCGGCTTCGACAATGCTTCCAAGCTGGAGCTCGTGGCCGCGAAGGTCGGAGAGCTCGAAAACGAGCTTGCGAAGGCCGCCGAACTTGCCCAGAGCCGCGAGGATTCCCACCAGGGCATGACCCGCCAGCTTGAGGCGCTGCGCCGCATTGCAGACGACGAACGTGGCTGGGAACAGGTCTCTGCGGCGGTGGCCGCCGAAGAGCTCGCGAAGATCGAACAGCGGCTCAAGGATGCCCTGGCCGCGCAGGCCGACTTGGAACCCTTGCGTGCAAAGATCGAGGCCGCACGCGAAAAGCACCAGTCCTCCACAGGGTCGGCGGCGGTGCTCCAGAGCGAATACAAGACGCTCGACCAGCAGATGACCACAGCTGACGCCCTGCTCGATGCCGCGCGCAACCGCCTTGACCAGGCACCGCCGTCGAGCGCCACTGTTACGGCCCTCGAACCGTACTTCAGCGCATTCGCCGAGGTGGGCGAGCTCCACGAACTCGATACCCTGGCTGCCGAAGTCCGGAGCAGGCTCTTGGCAGAGCTGCACGCCGCAGAGTCCCGCGGGCAGGCTTTGGCCGAGCGGTTGACACGCATGTTCGAAGGTTTCGTGCGCGAATGGGGCACCGCCATTTCCGCGGACCACGGCACCTCGATCGGCGCTGCGGGGGAGTTCGAATCGCGCTACCACCAGATCGTCAGCGAAGGGTTGCCAGCGCAGGAAGCCGAATTCCGGCAGTTCTTCAACCAGCGCACGCACGAATCGTTCAGCACGCTGCTGCATCTGCTCGACGAGGAACGCCGCGCCATCACCAGCCGGATCCTGCCCCTCAACGGCATCCTGTCCGAGGTCAATTTCCATGAGGGAAGCTTCCTGGAACTCGACATCAAGCAGACCCTGCCCGCCACCGCAAAGCAGTTCAAAGACGCTATCCAGAACGCGTTGAAGACGCGCCACACGCGGCCATCCCGTGCGGCTGGCGCCGGTTCGGGTGCCGGCACATCGCCCGAGGCGGACGACGACATCGAGCTCACCAACCGCTACAAGTCGCTCGAAACGCTGGTCAAGCGTCTCGGATCGCAAACCCCGGAGGACCGGCGGTGGCGCGCAGAGGTGTTGGATGTTCGGGGGCATCTTTTCATCCAGTGCAAGGAGCACCGCTCCGTCCAAGGCCCGCGGGGTGGCAAGAAGACCGAGGTGTACATGCACGCGGACACCGGCTCGATGTCCGGCGGCGAGCGGCAGCGATTCACGGCGTTCATCATGGCCGCGGCGCTGAGCTACCAACTTGGCATCGCCGAGCAGGGTTTCACGACCTACGGCACGGTGATGATGGACGAGGCGTTCGTCCTGGCCTCGGAGGAATTCGCCGGCGCGGGCATCAAAGCGTTGCACGAGTTCGGCTTCCAGTTGTTGCTGGCCGCGCCCGAGAATGTGATCGACCTTTCCCGGCACCTTGGCTCGGTCACCGAGATCCTGCGCGACAAGCGAACCAACCGCTCCGGCGTGCTTACCGCTCCTGTGATCGGCGGCCCGGGCGTTCCGGGTGAATGGCGTTCCGAAGCCAACCCCGTGGACATCGTGCTCCGCTAGCCCCGACGCTCGCTCACTTTTGGCGGGTTTTTCCCGGATGCTCGCTCACGTTTGTGGCATTTTCGGCGGACGCTCGCTCACTTGAGGTGAGCGAGCGTCCATACCGCTGGGCAGCCATTTCACCTTGTTGTGCTTCTTGCGTGGGACGGCGGAGTTAGTTCCCCAGGCCGCCGAACGGGATGGCCCACGCAAGGGGAACTGCAAAGCAGCCATCCTCGGTGTCCAAAATCCCCGTGCCCTCTAGTCCCCGCCGGCCCCGATGTTCGCTCAGTTTCGGGGTATTTCCTGAGGGCGCTCGCTCACCTCATGTGAAGGAGGGTTTCGCGTAAACCGGCCAAAGGTGAGCGAGCGTTTGGTGAAAACCCGCCAGAGGTGAGCGAGCGTCGGGGCACAGGCAAAGCGGTTTAATTACGCAAAGTAAACGTTTCGTAATTATCTGAAGGGTAGGCTAGCCTTACTTAGGTTTGCATCACTTACCTAAGGAGTCCCGTGGCTTCCCGCCCAACACGCCGTGCCCTGCTGAAGACCGCAGGTGCGGCGACCGCAGCGCTCACCGCCGTCGCACTGTCCCTCACAGCTTGCTCGACCGGCTCAACAACCGCCAGTTCCGCGGCGACGCCGGCCCCCAGCGACCAATTTCCGGTCACCATTAAGAACGTCTTCGGTGAGACCACCATCAAGTCGCAGCCGCAACGCGTGGTGACCGTCTCGTGGGTCAACGACGACGTCGCCTTGGCCCTCGGCGTCGTTCCGGTCGGTGTTCCGAAGAACGCCTGGGGCAACAACGACAAGGGCTCGACTCCCTGGAAGGACGCCGCGCTTGAGAAGTTGGGTGCCGGCTTCGGCACGGCGAAGGCCCCGGCCCAGTTCTCCGAGGCGGACGGCATCAACTTCACGGAGATCGCCAAGTTGGCCCCGGACGTCATCCTTGCCGCCTATTCCGGTCTGACCGAAGCCGACTACAAGAAGCTGTCCGAAATTGCCCCCGTGGTGGCGCAGCCCGAACTCGCGTACGGCACGCCATGGCAGGAGGCCACCACGATCATCGGCAAGGCCCTGGGCAAAAACTCAGAGGCAGCCAAGCTCGTCTCGGACACCGAGGCCACCATCAAGACCAAGGTCTCCGCATTTCCGCAGCTGGCCGGCAAGTCCTTCATCTACGGCAACCTCGAGCCTGCCAAGGGCGACGGCGTCAACGTCTACACAGCCAACGACAACCGTCCGCGTTTCCTCTCCGAAATCGGAATGAAGCTCGCGCCCGTGGTGGAGAACGCCAGCAAGGGCTCCAAGGAATTCTTCGTTCCATGGTCCGCTGAAAAGGCCAACGAGCTCTCTTCGGACGTCTTCGTAACCTGGGTTCCGGATTCCAAGACCGCGGACCAGATCAAGCAGGACCCCCTGCTGGGCCAGATCCCCGCCATCAAGAAGGGCGCCTTGGTCGCCGACTCTGACAACACCCTCACCCTGGCGATCTCCGCATCCTCGCCCCTGAGCCTGCCATGGGCACTGGACACGTTCCTGCCCCAGCTGGCCAAGGGTGCCGACGCGGCCGCGAAGTAAGCGACACGCCTGACATGACACAGAGTACGACGGCGGCGGGCCCACCTTCCCCTGGGGGAACCACGCGCGAATTGGCAGCTCATGACCCCAAAATCGAGGCAAAGGGGCAACACCTGCCAGTTCGCGCGAGGGCCGGCTGGCTGTTGGCCGCCGTCGTCGTGCTTGTGTTTGTCTGTGCCGCCTCGCTCACGATCGGTGCGAGGGGTATGTCCCTTGAAACCGTTTGGCAAGCCCTCACCCAGTTCAACCCGGACGACGGCAACCACGCCGTGGTCCACACCCGCATTCCACGCACTGTGCTCGGCTTGGTGGCAGGGGCTGCTCTCGGCCTTGCCGGTGCCGCGATGCAGGGAGTCTCCCGCAACCCCTTGGCCGACCCGGGCATCATGGGCGTCAACGCGGGAGCGGCACTGGCTGTGGTCACCGGGATCTACCTCTTCGGTATCTCGGGGGCGAGCGGCTACATTTGGTTCGCTTTCGTCGGCGCCGCCGCGGCGGCCGTCGTCGTCTATTTGATTGCGTCCATGGGGCGTGACGGTGCGACGCCGGTGAAGCTCGCCTTGGCGGGGGCGGCGATGAGCGCTGGACTCTATTCCCTCATGAACGTCATCTTGGTTTCGAGCCAGGACACGCTGGACCGCTTCCGTTTCTGGCAGGTGGGTGGAATCGCCGGCAGCGACTGGTCGGTGATGCTGACCGGGCTGCCGTTCCTTTTGATTGGCGCGATGATCGTGCTCGGCAGCGGCCGGATCCTTAACAGCCTGGCGCTCGGTGACGACGTTGCCCGTGGGCTAGGCCAGAATGTCGCGCTGGCCAGGGGCGTCACCGCGCTCGGAATCGTGCTGCTCTGCGGATCGGCCACGGCGCTGGCAGGTCCCATCGGATTCGTGGGTCTCGTGGTTCCGCATGCGGTGCGCTTTTTCACCGGCCCGGATTATCGCCGGATCTTGCCGTTCTCCATGCTTCTCGCACCGGCACTCCTGCTCGCTTCGGACGTGATCGGCCGGGTGGTGCTGCTGCCGGGGGAAGTTCCAGCAGGAATCATGACGGCCATCGTCGGTGCTCCGGTCTTCGTGTGGCTCGTCCGCCGGGGCAAGGGGGCCTCGCTGTGAACCCCCGCAACAGGACCGCGCTCCTAGGCGCCGGCGTCGTGGTCCTCTTTGCGGTGACCGTGCTCCTTGGCAGCTACACGGTCACCATCCCCGATTTCTTCAGGATCCTCACTGCCCACTTGACGGGCGGCGAGAAGATCCCGGGCGCAAGCTTCATCGTCATGGAGAACAAACTGCCGCGTGCCGTGCTGGGCATCCTGATCGGCGTGGCATTCGGGCTCTCCGGCGGACTCTTCCAGACCATGCTCCGCAACCCGCTCGCGAGCCCCGACGTCATCGGCATCAGCTACGGAGCAAGCGCGGCAGCGGTTTTGGCCATTGTCGTGTTCGGCGCGTCCGGTGCGGCTGTGTCCGCGGCAGCGCTCGTTGGGGCAATTGGCGTCGCGCTCGCCATCTACGCCATTTCGCGAGGCGGCGGGGGTTCAGACGGCGGCCGTTACGGCGGCCGGCGCGGAAACGCGGCAGGCAACCGGCTTATCCTCGCGGGCGTAGGCATCGCCGCCGCGCTGGGGGCAGCGGTGAACTTCCTCATGACCCGGGCAGATATCCGGACAGCCTCCGAGGCCCTCATCTGGCTCAACGGTTCCTTGAATTCGGCCAACTGGGAGCGAGTCGGCGTCCTGCTCGCGTCGCTTGTTGTACTCGTTCCCGCGCTGGCCTTCCTTGCCGGCCCGCTGCGCATGCTCGAACTCGGCGACGACGCCGCGGCCGGACTGGGAATCCGCGTTAACGCAGTGCGTTTCGGGCTGGTGATCACCGCTGTCGCGCTTGCAGCAGTGGCGACGGCGGCTGCCGGGCCGGTCGCCTTCGTCGCCTTCCTTGCCGGGCCGATCGCCCGGAGGGTTGTGGGGCGACCCAGCCTCCCGGCGTCGGCGTTCACTGGCGCCTTGATCGTCCTCGCGGCCGACTACTTCGCGTACAACGTGGCGCCCCTGGTTCTGGCCGGCACCGTCCTGCCGGTCGGCGTCATTACCGGCGCCCTCGGCGCTCCATTCCTGTTGTGGCTTCTGGTCACGTCCAACCGAAAGGAAGCCTGACATGGCACAACTCAGCGCACACGGCTTGACGCTCCAATACGAGCAACGCCGGGTGGTCGAAGGACTTTCGACGCGGATCCCCGAAGGCAAAGTGACCATGATCGTGGGCGCCAACGCCTGTGGAAAGTCCACGCTGCTCCGAGGGCTGTCCAGGCTGTTGAGGCCGAGTGCCGGCGTCGTGACGTTGGACGGCAAGGACATCCACTCCCGTCCGGCCCGCGAACTCGCCCGCACGCTTGGCCTGCTTCC
Organism: Arthrobacter sp. MMS24-S77; assembly: GCF_054888235.1. Taxonomy (NCBI): domain Bacteria; kingdom Bacillati; phylum Actinomycetota; class Actinomycetes; order Micrococcales; family Micrococcaceae; genus Arthrobacter; species Arthrobacter sp. MMS24-S77. The sequence continues at coordinate 4,299,945 of NZ_JBTZRN010000001.1, read as the reverse complement.
GCAGCACCCCCTTGCCCCGGATGGCATTACCGTCCGCGAGCTCGTGGGCCGCGGCCGCTATCCGCACCAGGGATTGTTCCGCAGCTGGCGAACCGGTGACTTGTCGGAGCATGATCTCGCCGTGCAGCGCGCACTCGAAACCACTTCAACGCTTGAGCTTGCTGAACGAAACGTCGACGAATTGTCCGGTGGGCAACGCCAGAGGGTGTGGATCGCGATGGCCCTCGGACAGGAGACCGAGGTCCTGCTCCTTGACGAGCCCACCACATACTTGGACCTGGCACACCAAGTGGAGGTGCTGGACCTGGTCACCGATCTCAACCGCAGCCGCGGAACCACCGTGGCCATCGTGTTGCACGACCTCAACCTGGCAGCCCGTTACGCGGACCACGTCATCGCCATGAAGGCAGGGGCAATCGTTGCCGAGGGGCCCGCGTTGGAAGTGGTCACCGAGGATCTCGTGCGCGACGTTTTCGGCCTGGAGTCCCGGGTGGTTCCGGATCCACTTTCGGGCACCCCGCTCATTCTTCCGATCGGTCGGCACCACACGGTCGCTCCGTCAAAACCTAAGGAATTGGAGTTCGCCTCATGAACGCAGATCCCGCTGTGCGGAACGCAACCACGGAGCCAATGACACTCGCGTTCGACGTCACAGTCACCGCAGTCCAGGATCTGAGTCCCAATTTTCGCCGCATCACGTTCGGGGGATATTGCCTGCGCGGTTTCGGAGTTTCAGGCAGCACCCTGGACCTGCGCATCAAGCTCATGATTCCCTCGCTCGACGCCGATGGTCGCCCGCTGCCTCTGCCCGCCTTCGAAACGGCCGACGCCGGTTGGTACCAGGAATGGTTGGCCATGGACCCCGCGGTGCGAGGTTCGATGCGGACCTACACCGTGCGGAACGAGAGGCTGGACGCCGTCTATCCGGAGATCGACGTCGACTTCGTGATGCATTTCGACGACGACGGCGGGGGTCCGGCAGGCGGCGGGGCCGCCCAGCGGACAGGGGGTCCGGCAGCCAATTGGGCGCTCGCCGCGAAACCCGGGGATTCGATGACCATCATCGGTCCCAACAACAGGGCAGCGCACTGCATCACGGCCGAAATCTACTCGGGTATCGAATGGCGTCCCGGCTTGGCGCAGCGCGTCCTCCTTGCCGGGGACGAAACGGCTGTGCCGGCCGTCAGTGCCATCCTGGAGACCTTGCCTGAAGGCATCACCGGCCATGCCTTCCTCGAAGTACCCGAGGCGGGCGACTTCCAGGACCTCGCCACCGAGGCCGATATCGAAATCACCTGGCTCGCACGTGGCGCCGTCATTGGCCGGTCGCGGCCTCATGGCGAGCTGCTGAAGGACGCGGTCCGCGGAGCGGTTCCCGCCCCTGGCTGGGTGGGCATCATCTCGCTCGACGGCGCCGCCGGCCCCGAACCGGAAGACGTCAACGTGGACCAGGACATTCTGTGGGAAACCCCGCTGCGCATGGACACTGCTGCGATCGAAGCGAGCCGCAACCCGAACGTTCCCGCTGGCGCGTTGCCGTTCTACGCCTGGATCGCGGGCGAGGCCGGGGTCATCAAGGAGCTCCGCCGGTATCTTGTCCGGGATGTGGGGATCGACCGGAAGCAAGTGGCGTTCATGGGCTACTGGCGCAAAGGGAAAGCCGAGATCTAATCCGCCCCTCGTGCGACGCCCGCTCACATATATGGTCCTTTTCGCCGACGCTCGCTCACATATGCGGCCAAAAGCCGGAACGCTCGCTCACATCATGTGAGCCGGCGTTTGGCCGAAACACGCCATAAGTGAGCGGGCGTTTGGTCAAAACACCACATAAGTGAGCGAGCGTCGAATTAACCTGGGCTTTGCCGGCGGGCAACCGGGCCGGGCTAGGCTGGCGTCGTGGCTGGGAACGTGCTTCATGCTGACCAGAGCGGTCGACGGCGGTTTGTTGCCTTGGGCGATTCCTTCACCGAGGGCGTGGGGGACCGGAACAAGACGCTCCCGAACGGCGTCCGGGGCTGGGCCGACCGCGTCGCCGAGAAGCTGGCCAAGGCTGAACCTGGCTGGGAGTACGCCAACCTTGCCGTCCGGAGCAAGCGCCTCCGCCATGTCGTTGAGGAACAGTTGGACCGGGCCTTGGCCATGGAACCCACTCTCATCACGCTCTACGCCGGCGGCAACGACATCCTGGACTTCGGCACGGACATGGACCAACTCATGGCCGAATACGAAAAACTCGTGGCTCGCCTGGCAGCGACAGGAGCCACGTTGGTCTTGTTCACGGGGTACGACGTCAAAGTCTCCGCCGTGCTGGAACCCTTCAAGAAGCGCAACGCCCTCTACAACGAGCGCGTCCGCGAACTGGCTGCCAGATACGGGGCCGTGCTGGTGGATTATTGGTGCCTTGACGCCTACCACGACCGCCGGATGTGGGCTTCGGACCGTCTCCACATGTCCAAGGCCGGACACAAATACATGGCGGCGCAGGTCCTGGATCACCTCGGCGTGCCGCATAAGTTCTCTCCCAAGGATTGGGAACCCCCGCAACGGCTCAAACTGCGGGATTGGGAACGCCGGCAGCGCCGCTGGGTGAACGATTGGGTCCTCCCTCTATTCGGCCGTAAACTTCGCGGCGTCACGCTCGGTGACACGCTGAGCCCGCGCTGGCCGGAGTTGGTGAAGGTTCCACGGAAAGCCGGGCTACGGAAACTCGCGGAACGCCAATCCGCCGCAGCAGCCGCACGCCGGGCCGTTGCCGCCAGCAACGCTGCAGCGGCCGCCACCGCCGGCTCGCCCACGATCAACGTGGCCGGAAGGGGCGCCGCCGGTGCTCCGGGCGCCGAGGGCAAAGCTCAAAACAACGGGGGGACATGAGATGACCACGCGTACACCGCTACGATTCGTCGCCGTCGGAGATTCCTTCACCGAAGGCGTCGGCGACACTGACCTTCGCCTTCCGAACGATTGCCGCGGCTGGGCCGATCGTGTCGCAGAGGAACTGGCGAGGCACCGGCAGCAGACGCAGTACGCCAACTTGGCCCTCCGCGGACGTCGGCTCAAACAGATCGTGGCTGAACAACTGGACCCCGCGCTTGCGTTGGCTCCCACGCTGGTCAGTTTCCACGCCGGCGGCAACGATCTCCTCGGCGCACGGCTGGACATGCGCATACTGGTCCGTGGATTCGAGGACGCTGTTGCCCGGATCGCGGAAAGTGGTGCCCAAGTCTTGCTGTTCACCGAGTACAACGTGCCGCTCTCGCCCGTGTTGGAACCGCTCAAGCTCCGCACGGCCGTTTTCAACAAGCACATCCGGCGTATCGCCGCCGCGTACGGAACGCTCCTGGTGGACCATTGGTGCTTCGAAAAGTACCAGGACCGTCGCATGTGGGCCCCGGACCGGCTGCATATGTCCGGAATCGGACACGAATACATGGCGAAGAAAGTCTTGGAAGTTTTGGGCGCCGCGCATTCGCTCGGCTCACCGGTGCTCGGGCCGCTGCAGCCGCGGGGCCGCGTCGAGAAAATGGCCGACGACGCCGCGTGGCTCAGGCGCGACGTGGCACCCTGGCTTTCGCGTCGCTTCAGGGGAGTGTCGAGCGGGGATCACCTCAGCGCCCGCTGGCCGGCGCTCATGCCGGTGGTCTTGCCGGAGCGTCTGGGAACTTCCCTGGAACCGGCCCGGCTTTGAGAACCGCGCGTTAGTCCAGCAGGTTTTCGTACCCGGTGGACGCCGTGGTGACCGTGAATTCGATGATCTCGAAGTCGGCTACTCCGTTGACGTAGAACGGGTCCGTCGCCAGGGAGGCGTCAAGTGTTGCACGGTCAACGTTGGACAACAACACGCCGCCGATCGCCGGAACGCGGCGTCCGGACGCAAGGAAAGTGCCGGCGTCGAACGCTTCTTTGACCCAATCCATGTGTGCGGGGCGGTGGAAGTCGACGATCTCGTCGGGAACTTTGTATGTCAGTGAAACGACGAACATGCCGCCCAGCCTACAACGCGGAGGGCGGCCGCAAGGGGCCGCCCTCCGAAACTGCAATGGACTATGGCAGCAGTTTGACCGCGGAGTTCCAGTTGTAGTCCGGGTGGGCTTCGCTGATCTGCAAGGTCATGACGAGCAGTTGGAAGGCTTCGAGCTCACGCGAGCGGCGCAGCGGTCCGACGTTCACCGGGCGCAGCCCGGCACCTTTGACGAAGTCGACGACGGCGGCTGTCGCCTCGGCGTCGTCACCCGCCACCAGCACGTCGAGGGTCTGGCCGTCTACTTCGCCCTCGGCGAGAGTGGCTGCGAAGACGGTGTTGAACGCCTTGACCACGGATGCGCCCGGGACCAGGGCCTGGAGTTCTTCGGCTGCCGAGGTTCCGGCGGGGACGGTAAGGGAATCGAAGGTTTCGAAGTTAACGGGGTTGGAGATGTCCACGATCGTCTTGCCGTTGAGCGCCAAGCCATAGGAAGAAAGGACTGCCTTGGAGGCGTCGAACGGAGTGGCCAGCACCACGATGCTGCCTTCCACCGGCGATCCCGTAGTGCCGGAGGTCCCGTTGACCGTCGCGGCCAGCGCAGCAGCGGAGTCGGCGTCGCGGCTGAGGACCTGGATGCTCTTGCCTGCGGTGGCGGCGCGGGCAGCAATCCCGGACGCCATGTTGCCAGTGCCGATGATGGTGATGTCAGCCATTGTTGTTCCTTTGTTTGAGTGCTCATGGTCCTGCGGATTGGTCCGCATTCACTTACTTGAAGCTTCAACTAAAATAATAATGACCTTAAGTTGAAGTGTCAAGCATTGATTTCCTTCTAAGATGAATCCATGACCGAACCGCGCTGGCTCAATGCCGACGAACGCCGTGCCTGGCTGGCCCTCCTGAGTATCAACACCCTGCTGCCCGCAGCACTGGACACCCAGCTGCAAGCCGCCGGCAAATTGTCGTTGTTCGACTACAACGTGCTCGCCATGCTGTCCGAAGCAGATGGGCGGTTCCTGCCGATGAGTGAGCTTGCTGCCCGCACCAGCGCGTCCCTGTCCAGGTTGTCGCACGTCGTCACCAAGCTGCAGAAACGCGGCTGGGTGGAACGTGAGGCGCACCCGGGCGATGCCCGCGTCACGGTGGCGCACCTGACGGACGCCGGCATGGACACCATCGTGTCCCTCGCTCCGGGGCATGTGGATGCGGTCCGCGCCTTGATGTTGGACGCCATGACCGACGACGACGTCGCGGACCTCGCGCGGATCGGCGAGAAGATCGTGGCGCGCCTGGACGACGATCACTGGATCCTTCGCGAACGCTGAGCTGGGTGACGGCGGCGACCGCGGCCACTTCGGCCGCGTGCCGGCGAGGACGCGGGTGACGGCCGCCCCGCAGTGATGAAAGACTGGCGCCATGGATTTTTCTGCCCGGTATGTCGCATTGGGAGACTCGTTCACCGAAGGGCTTGGCGACGCCGACCCTTCGCGGCCCAACGGAGTCAGGGGATGGGCGGACCTCGTTGCCCATCAGCTGGCCCAAAGCAACGACAATTTCGGCTACGCCAACCTGGCCATCCGTGGCAAGAAGCTCCGGCAAGTCATGGCAGAACAGGTGGACGCCGCCGTCGCGCTTCAACCGACGCTGGTGACCATGTACGCGGGAGCGAACGACATCTTCCGTCCCAAAGTCGATATCGACAGGCTCATGGAGGACTACGAAGCCGGCATCGAGAAGCTAAGCGCCACTGGTGCCACCTTGCTTCTCTTTACCGGTTTCGACGCGCGCAGTTCCAAGGTTTTCGGCACCATGCGCGGACGCACGGCGATCTACAACGAACTGGTGCGGGAAATCGCCGAAAAACACGGTGCGCTGCTGGTGGACTACTGGCGCTTCAGCGAATACCACGACTGGCACATGTGGGCGCAGGACCGCATGCACATGTCCACTGCTGGCCACATCAACATGGCCAACCGCGTCCTTGCTGTCTTGGAACACGAAGGGTCTCTTGAGGTGCCGCCGCCCGTTGCGCAGCCCCAGCTTGCCCGGGTGGAAGCATTGTGGGCCAACGCGCGCTGGGCCCGTGAACACGCCGCGCCGTGGGTCGTCCGCCGGGTGACGGGCAAATCGTCGGGCGACGGCCTCAGCCCGAAGTACCCACAGCTCACCCGGCCCTAACTGCAGGGTTCCTGAATCCCGGCGTAGCGAGCAACCCGCCGTCGTTCTTCACGGCAAGCACGTCCACGTCCCAGCGCGCGGTGGCCAGCGCGAGGGTCCGGGCGCCGCCGGCCATGATGGCGGTGGCCAGGACATCGGCCGTGACGATATCCGCTGCCGTGACCGAAACCTGCCGGAACCCCTCGTCCCGCTTGGTCTGAAGGCCTGCTGACCAAATGTGGTGGCCGCGCTCGCTGGTTCCGGAGGTCGCCAGCGCGTGTTTGCCCTTGTTGACGAGCGGAAACGCGGTCAGGAGCGTCGTCCGATCCGCCGGGTCAACAATCCCCGCCAGCCACGGCCGCGCGCTGCCCGGTGTCGGCGAACCGTCCACCAGCACATCCCCACCCGCGTTGAGGCACCAGTCCTCCAAGCCCAGTGCGAGCAGCGACGTTCCGGCTTCCCGTATCGCATGTCCCTTGACGATCCCCGCCAAGTCCACGACGCCGTCGGGCCGTTCCGCTGTGAACGCACCTTCCGTGAGGGCGCGCCATTCGGTGGCCTCGACATACAGCCGGCGCATGTCCGCCGAGGCATCCGTCAGGGCCAGCTCGCCGCGGGCCATCGCGCTCGCCTCCGAGTCGGGACGGTAGAGGCTAAACGTCCGATCCAGCCCGTTGAACAACTGCTCGACGACGGCGATGGCCGCCTCGAGCTCGTCCACTACAGCTTGGGGAGCCGTCGCCGGAGCTGCAGGGACGGCCAGGCTCACCACAGTGCCCATGCTGGGGAACGTGCGGGAGCGAAGTCGCGGCTCCATATTGCCCTGCCCTGGACCACTGGGCTTAGAGATGGGCTGCATCGAGGGCTGCCTGGAGCGACGTCAAGTACGCATCGCTGGTCACGGTGGCACCGCCGATGGTCTGGACGTTCGCCGACTGTGCGCTCAGGACCTCGGAGCGGAGCAGGGGCGCCGCCCTGTTGCTGATCTGGACCGACCTTTGCTCATTGTCGGTCAGATGGAGGGCAGTAACATCCGTGATTACGCCGGCCTTGACCGTTATCTGCACCTGCACTGTTCCGAACCGGGTCTGCACTGCCTCGCCAGCGTAGGTGCCGCCTGCTTTGGCCGCCGCGCCGGCCTTAGCGCTCGCGCCGGTGCCTGAACTGGAACTGGAGCCGGCTCCGGTTCCCGAGGACGATCCGGAAGCGCTGCTCCCGGTGGTTCCGTTCGTCGTCGTGCCCGTGCCGCCGGGGGTGCCGCCCGTGGTGCCGGCCCCGCCCGTGGCTCCCGCGGCGGACGTCGTGACCGCCGAAGCGTTGGAGTCCGCAACATGTGAACCTGCCTGCCAACCGACCAGGAGGATCGCCGCCGACGCCAGCGCCGCTGATATTCCTGCCCTGAGTCTCACCAGTCGAACCTTTCGTAGTGGAGCTGTTCCTCCCGGACTCCGGCGCTTTTTGCCTCGGCCAGGACGTTGCGTGCCCAAGCGGATGGGCCGCAGACGTAGACATCGGCGTCGGCGATGTCCGGCACGTAGTCCCGCAGTCTGGTGGCACCCGCCGAGGCAGGCAGCCACGCACTCTGAGGATTCGGGGACCGCGGGCCTGTGAGATGGAAGAGTGTGGCACCGCGTTTTCTGCACAAGTCCAGGATCTCGTCCCCGAGGCATAGCTCATCCGCACTGCTGCCGCGCAGCAGGACCGTCGCTTGGCCGGGAGAAAGGGGGTGGATTCCAGAAGCGCCCGGAGAGGGGTGATCCCGATTCCCGCCCCGATCATCACCACGCGTTCCCGGCTTCTGGCTGCCGTGCTGAAGACCCCGTATGGTCCTTCGATGGCCACTTTCGTTCCCGGCTTGAGCGAGGCCAAGCGGGCCGAGCCCGCGCCCAGATTCCGGACGGTGATGCGCAAGTTTCCTTGCCGAGGCAGGAAACCCGACGACGGCCCAGTCGACGGCGGCGGGCTCGACGGCGGCGCGAGCTGCGGTTCCGCCGACAAACTGAACGGGTGCGCTTGCCACCACATGCCGGGCGCCAAGAAGCGCCACACGAAGAACCGGCCGCCGCTCCCTGACAATTCGTTCAATCGCAGGCCGCTCATTTCGACACTGAAGACACCCGGCGCAAGACGCACCACGCGGCGAACCGTCAGCTGATGCCGGAAGGTGGCCATCACGGGCTGGGCCACGCGGAACCAAGCCAATGCCGAACCCGTGGCGATGCACAGGAGCAGCCAGTACCAGCGTTGCCAAGTGCCTTCAGCGAACAGGCCCCCCACACTGAACTGGTGCGGCAATGCCGTTGCTACCGCCAGATAGGTGAGCAGGTGAACGAAGTACCAGAATTCGTAGGGAAAGCGGCGCCGTACAGCCACAAGCGAGGTGACCACCACGGCAACGAACAATGCCATGGATACGAACGCCAGCCACATATCGGGTACCAGGATCCAGAGCGCAATGGCCTCGCTGACGGGGTCCAGGCCCTCGGCCATCCCATAGCCGATCGCCAGAAGAAGTCCGTGTGCCAGAAGGAGATAGAGGGCGGGTTTACCCAACTTCCGATGGAATTCCAGCGCCCGGTCATGCCCGACCGCGCCGTCCACAAAAGGCAATCGTGCCGCCAACAGAAGCATCAGGAAGACCAGATCCATGCCGGCAAGCCCGGCCAGGATCCCGACGGCGGTCACCGCTTGGGTGACATTCCCGATCGAAGACGCCCCGCCGTCGGCGAGCCACAAAGCCAGCGCTGCCGCGAGGGAAGCCCACAGCGCTACCGTGAGCATGTCCGTTCGGAACATGCGTCTGCGATGCTGCGCGGCAAACCTTCCCGTGGTGGGAATGCGCCGCGTGGGTGCTGGCGGCTGACCCGGGGGCGTGCCCACACGTTGGCCTGGAGAGGCGAGGAGCTGTGACTTCATGACTCAAGATTGAACTCTCAACCTTTCGTTCTCCTGTGAAGCGACTGGCCGCCACTTATGATTTGAGCGACTGGGTTCCTATACACCCGATTGGTCTTAATTTGCCCTAGACCCTAGACTTGTTAGGCGCTAGGTGGCGCGGAGCGTGTGCAATTGCTCCGGTTGGCGGTGACCGTTGGCAACAACGGGACATCCGCGGGCCGGTAGTTAGGGGCTCAAGTTGCGTGCATTCCAGTATTCGCCCAGTATCCCGGCCTGTTGTCCGGGGCCCACTACCTTCGCCGCAACGGTGATCTTTGGCTGATTTTCAGTCAACCGGACCAGCCCTGCGGAAACTACCGAAAACGGTGTGGACTGGTTGCGGACGTCGCCTGTCGCACGGAAAGCAGGAACTCTGTTGGCCGTTTCATATTATTTTTTAGGAGAGTCGTCATGGCAGCACACTGCCAGGTGACCGGAGCCGAGCCGGGCTTTGGACACAGCATTTCGCACTCGCACCGTCGCAACAAGCGTCGGTTCGACCCCAACATCCAGAAGAAGCGCTACTGGGTTCCGTCCCTGCGCCGTAACGTCACGCTGACCCTGTCGGCCCGTGGCATCAAGACCATCGACGTTCGCGGCATCGACGCAGTCGTCACCGAAATCCTGGCTCGTGGGGTGAAGCTCTAGTGGCAAAGGACAAGGACGTACGTCCGATCATCAAGCTGAAGTCCACCGCGGGAACCGGTTACACCTACGTGACCCGCAAGAACCGTCGTAACGACCCGGACCGTCTGGTTCTGAAGAAGTACGACCCCAAGATCCGCCAGCACGTCGAATTCCGAGAGGAGCGCTAAACATGGCTAAGAAGTCCAAGATTGCTCGCAACGAGCAGCGCAAGGTCATCGTTGAGCGTTACGCTGCCAAGCGTCTCGAACTGAAGAAGACCCTGGTTGACGCCAACGCGACTGACGAAGCACGCGAAGAGGCTCGCCTCGGCCTGCAGAAGCTGCCCCGCAACGCCTCCCCGATCCGTTTGCGTAACCGCGACATCATCGACGGCCGCCCGCGCGGTACCTTCCAGAAGTTCGGTATCTCCCGTGTTCGCTTCCGCGACATGGCTCACCGTGGTGAGCTTCCGGGCATCACCAAGTCTTCCTGGTAATCCAGAAGCATTAGAAGGGTCGGCAACCGTTTGGTTGCCGGCCCTTCTTGCGCTTAACGTTGATTCCGCTTAAGTGGTGCAGCACACAGTGCCGAATCACGACGCCGACGGCCGCTTGGTGCGCGAAACCGCCCGTTTCGCCGCGGATTGCCGCGGTTTTCGTTCCTCCGGGCGTGAATTTGCCTGTGGTCTTCGGGGTGTGTAAAGTAATTCGAGTCGCCGCCGCTGATGCGGAGAGATAGCGACCGACCCCCTTTGATGAACAGCCTGGAAATGGTGCGCTGATTGGTGCGCCGCGGACGGGTGGGGACCTCCTGCAGGACAGTGAATCGCGGAAACGCCGGTTTGCTTGTTCCGGGCAGTTCGGGTAAGTTTGTGAAGTTGCTCCGGAGCGATCCCGGGCCCTTTGGTGGGTGTGGGTGGTGTCGGGTGTGTCTGTTGTTTGAGAACTCAATAGTGTGCCAAGTTTGTTGATACCGGTTTATTTTATATGAATTGGTTGAATTTTGCCGGGCCTTGTCCGCCCCTGTGGGTGGGGTCTGGTATTTTTAGCTGGTTTCAAATTTTGTGCAGCTGCTTCGACCGTTGTTTCCGGTGGTTGTGGTTGTGTCTGTTTTTGTTTTACTTCAACGGAGAGTTTGATCCTGGCTCAGGATGAACGCTGGCGGCGTGCTTAACACATGCAAGTCGAACGATGATCTCCAGCTTGCTGGGGGGATTAGTGGCGAACGGGTGAGTAACACGTGAGTAACCTGCCCTTGACTCTGGGATAAGCCTGGGAAACTGGGTCTAATACCGGATATGACCGTCTGACGCATGTCATGGTGGTGGAAAGCTTTTGCGGTTTTGGATGGACTCGCGGCCTATCAGCTTGTTGGTGGGGTAATGGCCTACCAAGGCGACGACGGGTAGCCGGCCTGAGAGGGTGACCGGCCACACTGGGACTGAGACACGGCCCAGACTCCTACGGGAGGCAGCAGTGGGGAATATTGCACAATGGGCGAAAGCCTGATGCAGCGACGCCGCGTGAGGGATGACGGCCTTCGGGTTGTAAACCTCTTTCAGTAGGGAAGAAGCGAAAGTGACGGTACCTGCAGAAGAAGCGCCGGCTAACTACGTGCCAGCAGCCGCGGTAATACGTAGGGCGCAAGCGTTATCCGGAATTATTGGGCGTAAAGAGCTCGTAGGCGGTTTGTCGCGTCTGCTGTGAAAGACCGGGGCTCAACTCCGGTTCTGCAGTGGGTACGGGCAGACTAGAGTGATGTAGGGGAGACTGGAATTCCTGGTGTAGCGGTGAAATGCGCAGATATCAGGAGGAACACCGATGGCGAAGGCAGGTCTCTGGGCATTAACTGACGCTGAGGAGCGAAAGCATGGGGAGCGAACAGGATTAGATACCCTGGTAGTCCATGCCGTAAACGTTGGGCACTAGGTGTGGGGGACATTCCACGTTTTCCGCGCCGTAGCTAACGCATTAAGTGCCCCGCCTGGGGAGTACGGCCGCAAGGCTAAAACTCAAAGGAATTGACGGGGGCCCGCACAAGCGGCGGAGCATGCGGATTAATTCGATGCAACGCGAAGAACCTTACCAAGGCTTGACATGAACCGGTAACGCCTGGAAACAGGTGCCCCGCTTGCGGTCGGTTTACAGGTGGTGCATGGTTGTCGTCAGCTCGTGTCGTGAGATGTTGGGTTAAGTCCCGCAACGAGCGCAACCCTCGTTCCATGTTGCCAGCACGTAGTGGTGGGGACTCATGGGAGACTGCCGGGGTCAACTCGGAGGAAGGTGGGGACGACGTCAAATCATCATGCCCCTTATGTCTTGGGCTTCACGCATGCTACAATGGCCGGTACAAAGGGTTGCGATACTGTGAGGTGGAGCTAATCCCAAAAAGCCGGTCTCAGTTCGGATTGGGGTCTGCAACTCGACCCCATGAAGTCGGAGTCGCTAGTAATCGCAGATCAGCAACGCTGCGGTGAATACGTTCCCGGGCCTTGTACACACCGCCCGTCAAGTCACGAAAGTTGGTAACACCCGAAGCCGGTGGCCTAACCCTTGTGGGGGGAGCCGTCGAAGGTGGGACCGGCGATTGGGACTAAGTCGTAACAAGGTAGCCGTACCGGAAGGTGCGGCTGGATCACCTCCTTTCTAAGGAGCGCCATTATCATTTCCGTGGTTGCCGCATGGTGGCCGTGGGGGTGTGTGGAAGCAAAGCCCATTGCGCAGGCGTCTGTTCTGCGGTGGGTGCTCATGGGTGGAATATCACCAGATAGCGGCCGGTTGTTTCTTTCCTGTCCTTAGTACGGATGCTCTTTGAGTGTCCTGGAACGGTGCGGGTGGGGGGTGTCCGGTTTTCGTGTTTGGCACACTGTTGGGTCCTGAGGCAACAGGGCCATGGCCTGCGGGTGTCCTTCTTCTTTTGGGGGGGCGGTGCGGGGTGTGGGTTTGGTGTTTCCGGTTGTCCTGGCTGCATGTCCTCGTGCGTGGTGGCTGCCCCTTTTTGGTGGGGTGGCTGGTGCGGGGGGTGTGGTACGGGGTTGTTGTTTGAGAACTACATAGTGGACGCGAGCATCTGACACGGGCAGGCCCTTGGGGGTTTGTCTTGTGTCTACAGCAATTTCTTTTTATGAACCCGGCCCTTCTTTTGGGGGGTCTGGTTCTCTCGAGAAGTCTTTGATTTTTGTGTGGTCAAGTTTTTAAGGGCACACGGTGGATGCCTTGGCATTAGGAGCCGAAGAAGGACGTAGGAATCTGCGATAAGCCTGGGGGAGTTGATAACCGAACTTTGATCCCAGGATGTCCGAATGGGGAAACCCCGCCAGGCGCGTTTGCGTGATCTGGTGACCCGCATCTGAACACATAGGGTGCGTGGGGGGAACGCGGGGAAGTGAAACATCTCAGTACCCGCAGGAAGAGAAAACAAGAGTGATTCCGTTAGTAGTGGCGAGCGAACGCGGATGAGGCTAAACCGTTCCATGTGTGATAGCCGGCGGGCGTTGCATGGGCGGGGTTGTGGGACTTTCCGTACTGGTTCTGCCGGACCGGTGGGGTGAGAGCATGAGCATAGGTGAACGGTCTTGAAAGGCCGGCCGTAGAGGGTGTGAGCCCCGTAACCGTAATGTTGTGTGCCGCCTGGAGAGGATCCCAAGTAGCACGGGGCCCGAGAAATCCCGTGCGAATCTGTCAGGACCACCTGATAAGCCTAAATACTTCCTAATGACCGATAGCGGACCAGTACCGTGAGGGAAAGGTGAAAAGTACCCCGGGAGGGGAGTGAAACAGTACCTGAAACCGTGTGCTTACAATCCGTCGGAGCAGCCTTGTAGCTGTGACGGCGTGCCTTTTGAAGAATGAGCCTGCGAGTTAGTGTTACGTCGCGAGGTTAACCCGTGTGGGGTAGCCGTAGCGAAAGCGAGTCTGAACAGGGCGAGTGTAGTGGCGTGATCTAGACCCGAAGCGGAGTGATCTACCCATGGCCAGGTTGAAGCGACGGTAAGACGTCGTGGAGGACCGAACCCACTTCAGTTGAAAATGGAGGGGATGAGCTGTGGGTAGGGGTGAAAGGCCAATCAAACTCCGTGATAGCTGGTTCTCCCCGAAATGCATTTAGGTGCAGCGTTGCGTGTTTCTTGCCGGAGGTAGAGCTACTGGATGGCCGATGGGCCCTACAAGGTTACTGACGTCAGCCAAACTCCGAATGCCGGTAAGTGAGAGCGCAGCAGTGAGACTGTGGGGGATAAGCTTCATAGTCGAGAGGGAAACAGCCCAGACCACCAACTAAGGCCCCTAAGCGTGTGCTAAGTGGGAAAGGATGTGGAGTTGCGAAGACAACCAGGAGGTTGGCTTAGAAGCAGCCATCCTTGAAAGAGTGCGTAATAGCTCACTGGTCAAGTGATTCCGCGCCGACAATGTAGCGGGGCTCAAGTACACCGCCGAAGTTGTGGATTTCAGACAGGGACAAGCCTTCGTGGTTCAGTCGTCTGGAGTGGTAGGGGAGCGTCGTGTGGGCGGTGAAGTCGCGGTGTAAACCAGCGGTGGAGCCTACACGAGTGAGAATGCAGGCATGAGTAGCGAAAGACGGGTGAGAAACCCGTCCGCCGAATGATCAAGGGTTCCAGGGTCAAGCTAATCTGCCCTGGGTAAGTCGGGACCTAAGGCGAGGCCGACAGGCGTAGTCGATGGACAACGGGTTGATATTCCCGTACCGGCGAAGGACCGCCCATGCCAAGCGGGGGATACTAACCGCCCGGAGCCTGCCCAAGCACCCTTGTGGTGTGCGGGTTTTGGCCGAGCGCGGGACCTGATCCCGGGAGGTAAGCGTATTAACAGGTGTGACGCAGGAAGGTAGCCGGGCCGGGCGATGGTTGCCCCGGTCTAAGGATGTAGGGTCAGCGATAGGCAAATCCGTCGCTGTGTCTTGGATGACGTTCCTGAGATCTGATGGGACCCCCGTCATGGGGGGATCCGGTGATCCTATGCTGCCTAGAAAAGCATCGGCGCGAGGTCTTAGCCGCCCGTACCCCAAACCGACACAGGTGATCAGGTAGAGAATACCAAGGCGATCGAGAGAATTATGGTTAAGGAACTCGGCAAAATGCCCCCGTAACTTCGGGAGAAGGGGGGCCCCAACCTTGAACACCGCTTGCCGGTGGGAGGGGATCGGGGCCGCAGAGACCAGGGGGAAGCGACTGTTTACTAAAAACACAGGTCCGTGCGAAGTCGCAAGACGATGTATACGGACTGACTCCTGCCCGGTGCTGGAAGGTTAAGAGGACCGGTTAGCCGCAAGGCGAAGCTGAGAATTTAAGCCCCAGTAAACGGCGGTGGTAACTATAACCATCCTAAGGTAGCGAAATTCCTTGTCGGGTAAGTTCCGACCTGCACGAATGGAGTAACGACTTCCCCGCTGTCTCAACCATAAACTCGGCGAAATTGCAGTACGAGTAAAGATGCTCGTTACGCGCAGCAGGACGGAAAGACCCCGAGACCTTTACTATAGTTTGGTATTGGTGTTCGGAGTGGCTTGTGTAGGATAGGTGGGAGACGTTGAAGCCCTCACGCCAGTGGGGGTGGAGTCATCGTTGAAATACCACTCTGGTCACTTTGGACATCTAACTTCGGCCCGTGATCCGGGTCAGGGACAGTGCCTGATGGGTAGTTTAACTGGGGCGGTTGCCTCCTAAAAAGTAACGGAGGCGCCCAAAGGTTCCCTCAGCCTGGTTGGCAATCAGGTGTCGAGTGTAAGTGCACAAGGGAGCTTGACTGTGAGAGAGACATCTCAAGCAGGGACGAAAGTCGGGACTAGTGATCCGGCGGTACATTGTGGAATGGCCGTCGCTCAACGGATAAAAGGTACCTCGGGGATAACAGGCTGATCTTGCCCAAGAGTCCATATCGACGGCATGGTTTGGCACCTCGATGTCGGCTCGTCGCATCCTGGGGCTGGAGTAGGTCCCAAGGGTTGGGCTGTTCGCCCATTAAAGCGGTACGCGAGCTGGGTTTAGAACGTCGTGAGACAGTTCGGTCCCTATCCGCTGCGCGCGCAGGAAATTTGAGAAGGGCTGTCCTTAGTACGAGAGGACCGGGACGGACGAACCTCTGGTGTGTCAGTTGTACTGCCAAGTGCACCGCTGATTAGCTACGTTCGGATGGGATAACCGCTGAAAGCATCTAAGCGGGAAGCTCGCTTCAAGATGAGATTTCCAAACACCTCGTGTGTGAGAGGCCCCCAGCCAGACCACTGGGTTGATAGGCCGGATGTGGAAGACAGGACCAACGACTGTTGAAGCTGACCGGTACTAATAGGCCGACAACTTACACCACACAAACAAAACTGCTTGCGTCCACTATGTGGTTCCCGAACAACAACCCGTTGTTGTCACAGGAACAAACCACAACTGAATAACAACACCACAATGTTGTAACCAGTCTTCCCACCCCCGCACCCAGCGTGCCGGCGGGACGGGTAACAAGGTTACGGCGGTCATAGCGTGGGGGAAACGCCCGGTCCCATTCCGAACCCGGAAGCTAAGACCCACAGCGCCGATGGTACTGCACCCGGGAGGGTGTGGGAGAGTAGGACACCGCCGGACATCTTTCAACGGCGAGGCCCCGACAGCGAATGTCGGGGCCTCGCCCATTAACACCCCCTCCCGCCTGCAAGGCAGTGAGCGGGCGCCCCGCCGGAAGGCACGATACGTGAGCGGGCGTCCCGCCCGGGACCCGCCATACGTGAGCGGGCGCCCCGCCCGGAACCCGCCATACGTGAGCGGGCGTCCGCCCGGAAGGCACGATAAGTGAGCGAGCGTCCGCCCGGAAGGCGCGATAAGTGAGCGAGCGTCCGCCCGGAAGGCACGATACGTGAGCGAGCGTCGGGGGTCCGGGAGTTCGCCCGCGGCGGAATTGACCCCCAAAAGCGCCCGAAATCGGGTGAATTTAGGCAAAAAAGCGCGGAAACACGCGGAATTTGCTGGCCGCGTCCCTCCAAGCTGGTAAGTTTTCGAACAGTGGCTCGCACGCATGCCGTGTGTGAGCTCCAAAATCGTAAAGTCCAGGAGGACACAAATGGCTAAGAACCGTAGCGAACTGGTTTCCGAGGTAGCTGGCAAGGCTGGCACCAGCCAGGCCGCAGTCAACTCCGTGCTCGATGCACTGTTCGAAGTTTTCGAGACTTCCGTCGCCGCTGGCGAAAAGATCACCATTCCGGGCTGGCTCGCCATCGAGCGCACCGACCGCGCAGCCCGTACCGGCCGTAACCCGCAGACGGGCGAGACCATCCAGATTGCCGCTGGCCACAGCGTCAAGCTGACCGCTGGCTCCAAGCTGAAGGCAGCTGTCGCCAAGAAGTAAGACACTTCGGCGAACGCCCAGAAAGGCGGCAACCTGCGGGTTGCCGCCTTTCTGCTTAACCCGGTCGATTCGCCGCGTCGCCTACGTTAGCGGACAATGGATAGGTGCCATCAGCCAAGACTCCCGCCACCGCCCCTTCGCCCGCGTCCAAGCCGGGTACCAAGGCAGGCGCTGCCGCGGAAGGGATTTCCTTGCCGTGGCAGTTGGCGGGCTTCGCTGCGCTCTTCCTGGCCCTCGCGGCCGCATTGATATTCTCCGGTGCCGCGGCCGCCCGGCAGGTCTCTGATCCCGGCGCGCTGGTCCGCTGGGGACTGCCGGTGGCCAAGTCCATCCACAACGTGTCCTTGGCGACCGTGATTGGCGGCCTGATCTTCGCCGTCGGCATCCTTCCCAGGCACGCTTCCTCATCCAAGACCGCCGACGAACCCGCCGAACATCCCGCGTTCGCCCGTGCCTTGGCCGTCGCAGCGGCAGCGGGCGCTGCCTGGACCCTTTCCGCCGTCGCGGTCCTTGTCCTCACCTACGCCGACGTCGCCGGCCAGAGTCTCTCGGGCACTCCCGAGTTCACCGCCTCCCTGGTGTACTTCATGACCGACATCCAGACGGGCCAGGCGTGGCTCGCTGTGACCATCATCGCCGCGATTGTCACGACGGCGCTGTTCGGCGTCCGCTCGCTGGCGGGACTTGCGTTGACGCTGGTCTTGGCCCTGGGCGGCTTGGTGCCGAGCGCACTGATCGGCCACTCCGCGAGTTCCAGCGACCATGAGGGCGCCATCAATTCCCTTGGACTCCATCTGGTGGGTGTGTCCACTTGGGTAGGCGGCATCATCATGCTCGCGGTCCTGTCGGGCATCCTGCGGGGCTCCAAGGCATCGGGTACCAAGGACATCACGGAGCAGACCCTCCGCCGTTTCTCCGCCCTGGCAGGCTTTGCCTTCGTGCTGGTCTTCGCCTCGGGGGTCGTCAACGCGAGCATCCGTGTCACCAGCTTTTCGGCCTTGGTCGGCACCCCCTATGGGCAGATCATCCTGGCGAAGGCGCTAGCCACGATTGTCCTCGGTGGCATCGGTTTCATGCACCGCCAGTGGGTGATACCGCAGCTGGGCCGGAAATCCATGACTACGCTCCGAGTGCTTTGGCAGCTTGTCTTGGTGGAACTGCTGGTGATGGGCGCGACGTCGGGCCTCGCCGTCGCGCTGGCCAGTTCGGCACCGCCGCAGCCCACCACGTACGCACCCGACGCGTCGCCGTCGTTCATCTTGTCCGGTTACGAGTTGCCGCCCGAGCTGACCCCCGCCCGATGGCTGACAGAATGGCGGCTCGACTGGCTTTGGGTGGCCGTGGCCCTCTTCGGTGCGGTGAGCTACATCCTGGGCGTGGTGAAGGTCCGGCGGCGCGGTGACTCCTGGTCCTGGTTCCGGACCGTCAACTGGATCATCGGCCTGGCTGTGCTGACGTTCATCACGTCCGGACCGCCGTCGGTCTATGGGCGTGTGTTGTTCTCCGCCCACATGGTGGACCACATGGCGTTGACGATGGTGGCCCCGCTCTTCCTGGTCCTCGGTTCGCCGGTGACCTTGGCATTGCGCGCTCTGCCGTCCCGCGGCGAAGGATCGCGCGGGGATGGCTCCCGCGGACTTCGTGAGTGGCTGCTGGTGTTTGTGCACTCGAAGTTCTCCCAAGTTGTCACCCATCCCCTGTTTGCCGCCGCGAACTTTGCCGGCTCGATCGTCCTCTTCTACTTCTCGGACGCGTTCGGCTGGGCGATGCGCGAGCACGTGGGCCATGAGCTCATGAACCTGCACTTCCTGCTGACCGGCTACATCTTTGTCCTCACGATGATCGGCACGGACCCCCTGCCGCGGCGGGCGCCCTACCCCATGCGGCTGCTTCTCCTGCTGGCCACTATGGGCTTCCACGCCTTCTTCGGTGTCTCAATCATGGGCGGCACCGGGCTTCTCGCTGCCGACTACTTCGGCAACCTCGGCCGTACCTGGGGACTTTCGGCCCTGGCGGACCAGCAGATGGGCGGCGCCGTTGCCTGGGGAATTGGTGAAGTCCCCACGTTGCTGGTGGCGATCGGCGTCGCGGTCATGTGGTCGCGCTCGGACGAGCGTGAGACCAAACGCACCGACCGTGCTGCCGACAGGAATAACGACGCCGACCTTAATGCTTACAACGATATGTTTGCGCGGCTTGCAGACCGCGACGCCAAACTGGCTGATCGGGGCTCCAAGCGCCCCGAAAGCAAAACCAACCTGGAAGGACGCTGATGAGCGAAACCGTACGCACCCAACTGCGTGTCCGCGCCTCTGAACTGGTGGGCCGTGACTGGCTCAATACCGGCGGGAAGACCCTGGACCTGGAAGCGCTGCGCGGCAAGATCGTGCTGCTTGATTTCTGGACGTTCTGCTGCATCAACTGCCTCCATGTCCTGGACGAGCTCCGTCCGCTTGAGGAGAAATACTCCGACGTCCTGGTGACGGTTGGTGTGCACTCTCCCAAGTTCGAGCACGAAGCCGATCCCGTGGCCCTCGCCTCTGCCGTGGAGCGCTACGAAATCCACCACCCCGTCCTGGACGACCCCGAGCTCGCCACGTGGAAGGCCTACACGGCCCGCGCCTGGCCCACGCTGGTGGTAGTGGATCCCGAGGGCTACATCGTGGCGCACCTCTCCGGTGAGGGCCACGCAGACGGCCTCGCGGTGCTCCTTGAGGAGCTTGTGGCCGAGCACGAAGCCAAGGGGACCCTCCACCGCGGTGACGGTCCGTACGTGGCTCCCGTCCCGACGTCGGGCACCTTGCGTTTCCCCGGCAAGGCGACCCAGCTGGCTAACGGCAACTACCTGGTGGTCGACTCCGGCCACCACCGCCTTGTGGAACTGCGACCGGACCTTGAGACCGTGGAGCGCGTCATTGGCTCCGGCACCAAGGGCTACCTGGACGGGGCCGCGGAAATCGCCCAGTTCAACGAGCCCCAGGGCGTGGCGGTGCTTCCGGCCGAACTCGCCTGGAAGCTCGGTTACGAAGCCGTGGTCGCCGACACCGTGAACCACCGCCTCCGCGGCGTCACGCTCAGCTCGGGTTACGTGCAGACTGTTGCCGGCAATGGCGTACAGCGGCTGCTCGACGCCGGTCCTGCCCGCGTGACGGAAAGCGGTGCCGGAGTTTGGGCTGAACACCACGACGGCGGCCCGGCTGACTTCGCGGCCGACGCGATCGACGTCGGGGTGCTGGGTCTTGGGACCGGAGTGTCCCTATCCTCGCCGTGGGATGTGGTGTGGAGCGAGAAGCTGCAACGCGTTGTCATCGCCATGGCCGGCACCCACCAGATCTTCGCTTTCGAGCCTTTGAGCGGCGAGGTGGCCATCTTGGCTGGATCGGGGCTCGAAGGCTTGCTTGACGGAGTTGCGGAGGAAGCCTGGTTTGCGCAGCCGTCCGGCCTGGCTGTGGATGCGGACCACAACATTTGGGTGGCTGACTCCGAGACTTCGGCATTGCGTCGACTGGTTCTTGGTGAAACCGGTGTGACCGTGGAATCTGCCGTGGGCAAGGGGCTGTTCGATTTCGGATTCCGGGACGGCGGGGCCACCGCGGCTCGCCTGCAGCACCCCTTGGGCGTCACAGTCCTCCCCGACGGTTCCGTGGCTATCGCCGACACCTACAACGGTGCCGTGCGGCGCTACGACCCCACGACTAAGACGGTGTCCACTTTGGCGAGGGGACTCGCTGAGCCGAGCGACGTCGTCGTGGTCTACCCGGAAACCGGGGAACCGCTGCTGGTGGTGGTCGAATCCAACAAGCACCAATTGGTTTTGGTTCCGATCCCCAAGGAAGCCCAGCAGGTTGACGAGGGTGCCTCCCAGACGCAGCGGCCGAAGAGCCCGGTGGCACCGGGAAACCTGGAACTCACGGTGCGTTTCACGGCCCCGACCGGACAGAAGCTCGACGACCGCTGGGGCGACCCCACGCAGTTGAAGATCTCCTCCACGCCGCCCGAGCTGCTGCTTTCGGGCGGCGGCACATCCGTGGGGCTGTTGCGGACCCTGGAGCTGTCCGCGGACGTGCCTGAAGGGATCCTCCACATCGCAGCCCGCGCGGCCGCGTGCGATGGACCCGAGACTGAGGACGGCGAAATCCCGGATCACGCCGCGTGCCACTTGTACCAGCAGGACTGGGGGATCCCCGTGGTTTTACAGGCAGATGGCGATTCCGAGTTGGTGCTCGACCTGCGCGGGATGGACTAGGCGGGCTGGCCGGTTCGCCGGGCCGCGTCACGTAACGCATCATTTTGCCGGCGCCCGGTACCGAATCTAGAAGCTCACCAGCGGGGTGACCGTGATGGTGTCGGCGCCGATGTCCAGCCGCGTGGTGAAGCTGAAATCGTGGACCGCGTTGAGGTCGCCGACCAATCCGCTGAAGAGGTCGATTTCGCGGGCGGTAACCCGGGCCTTGCCGTTGAGGGGTGCCACCACCCATTGGCCGTCAAAGGGATCGATGCTGACCTTGGGGTACTCCGTGATTTGCCACTTGATGGTGCCGTCCACCACGCGGCTGTTGGTGACGTGGTAGAAGGGGCAGTCGGGCTGGAGCTTTTGCTGCTTGGTGGCCTCGGCGGCGCAGTTGTCCAGGAATTCCTTGACCTTGTCGCTGACCACCTCGATCATGGCGTCCGTGGGTTTCGTCAGGAGGTTGAGGGGTGCCTGGGGCGAAGTGCCGGTGGTCACTGAAGTGCTGGTTGACGGTGCCGCGAAGTATTTGCCCGCGAGGCTTGCCTCGTACTGGCCAGGGTAGAACACGGCAAAGCTGTTGCGCCCATTGGGCAAGTTCACCGGGACGCCGTTCAGGGTCGCCTCATTGGCGTTGACCACGGTCACCTCGATAGTCGGCAAGGATGACGGTACGAAGGACCATTTGCCGAAAAACAGCCACTCGGTGCCCGTACGCTCAAGCAGGAAATCCGAGTGCATTGCCCTGCCGTCCATCTGGTAGTCCATGGGGACCGACACCCGGTTGCCACCGCGGGATTCGGCGTTGCCGATCTTGACGTCGGTAATCTTCGACGCCGCCGTCTGCAGGGCGGTACCGTCCAGCATCGCGGCGTTGGCGTTGGGCGCGGCGGCGTGCAGAATCCCGAGGGCTTCCCCGCCATGCCCCTTCTGGAGGGCTCCCAGGTATTCGCGAACTTGCTGCTGCGGACTGGCTATGGAGTTGCTCACGAGGTTGATGGAGACGATCGCAGCGGCCACAGCAAGCATCAGACCGAGCAGCCACCCGGCCGCGGTCTTGACCAACGCTTGACTCAACTGCACGCCCTTTACGTTACCTGCCGGTTCCGCAATACCTCGGCATCCTTCCCCTCACGTGACGCATCGACCTGCTGGAGGAAGAGCCCGACGGCGGGCGGCGGCCGCGTCCTAGCGGCGCCGGCGCGATGAGGTTCCGAACACTCCGCGGAGCAATTCCCTGCCAAGCTGCGTGCCGAGGGACCGTGCCATGCTCTTGATTCCGCCGCCGAGCGCACCGCCTAGAACGCCGGCAAGATCGCCCATCATTCCACCGCCGTCCTGCTGGGGAACCGGCGCCGGTGCCGGCGGCAACTCCACGGGCCCGGACCCTGGCAGTGGACGGCTGCTGGGGCGGCCACGGATCTCTTCCTCGATTCTGCGGGCATCGGCATCCACGGCGTTCGGATCAAAGGATGCAGGCACAGGCGGCTGTCCCGGCGCTGCCTCTCCGGTGGCTGGTGCGGTGCCCTTGCCGGTCAGTTTCTCGTAGGCCGAAATGTTGTCCACAGCGGTGCCGTACTTGGGAAGCAAGGACGAAGCTGCGATGGTGCTGCGGACCAGATCGTCGGCACTGGGGCCCATCACGGATTCCGGTGCGCGCAGCTTGGTCAGGGCAACCGGTGTGGGCGCACCCTTTTCGTTCATGACGGTGATGACCGCTTCACCGATGCCGGCGGAGGTGAGGGTTTCCTCCAGGTCGTAGTCGCTCACCGGGAACGTGGACACCGTGGCCTTGAGGGCCTTGGCGTCCTCCGGAGTGAAGGCGCGCAGGGCGTGCTGGATCCGATTGGCAAGTTGGCCGAGGACATCCGCGGGAACATCCTTGGGTGTCTGGGTGACGAAGAAGATCCCGACGCCCTTGGACCGGATGAGCCGCACTGTGGTGGTGATGGCGTCGAGGAAGGCCTTGGACGCGCCATTGAAGAGCAAGTGGGCTTCGTCGAGGAAGAACACGAGCTTGGGCTTGTCCAGGTCTCCCGCCTCGGGGAGGTCCTCGAAGAGGTCCGCAAGCAGCCACATGAGGAACGTGGAGAAGAGCATGGGCTTGGTCTGGAGCGTGGGCAGTTCGAGGCAACTGATCACGCCCCGTCCGTCCGGGGCCGTGCGGAGGAGCTCTGCCGTATCGAATTCCGGTTCGCCGAAGAACTTCTCCATGCCCTGCGCCTCGAGGTTGACGAGTTCACGCAGGATGACGCCTGCCGTTGCCTTGGAGAGCCCGCCGAGGTCTTGGAGTTCGGCTTTGCCTTCATCAGAGGTCAGGAACTGGATGACCGCGCGCAGGTCCTTGAGATCGATCAGTTCCAGCTTTTTCTGGTCCGCAAAATGGAAGATCAGCTGCAGGCTGGATTCCTGGGTGTCGTTGAGCTCCATGATGCGGGAGAGCAGGATCGGGCCGAATGAGGTGATGGTTGCGCGGACGGGAACGCCGTTGCCATCGCCGCCCAGCGAGAGGAACTCGACCGGAAACGCCTTGCCTGCCCACTCCTGGCCAAGGCTCGTGGTGCGGGCCGTGAGCTTTTCGCTGGCCGTTGCCGCGGTAGCGAGTCCGGACAAATCTCCCTTGATATCCGCAAGGAAGACCGGGACTCCGGCCGTGGACAGTTGTTCCGCCATCATGTGCAGGGTGACGGTCTTGCCTGTGCCAGTTGCGCCAGCAACCAAGCCATGCCGGTTCATCATGGCCAGCGGCAACCGGACTTGCGCTTCTTTGTGCACTTCACCGTCGACGATGGCGGCGCCTAGCTCAATCGTGGCGCCCTCGAGGGTGTATCCCTGCTGGATCGTGGCGAGTTTTTCAGCTGTGGTTTTGTTGGCCATGCGCATAGCCTAGCGGTGCGGGGCCGCAGAATGGCCGAAAATATTGACGTACCGGTTTATGCTCGCTTGGCGTACCGGAGGTAGACGACGCCGTTGCCAAAGCGGCGCTCATCCAACAGCTCAAGGGTCAGGCGCACGCCGTCAGGGAGGTACTGTTTGCCGCCTCCGACGACCACCGGCGTGAGGAAGAGTTGGAACTCGTCCACCAGCCCGGCCTTAATAGCCTGGGCTGCGAGAACGGTGCCACCAATGGACATGTCCCGCTCTGACGACTCTTTCAGGGACTGGACGGCTCCGGCATCGAACTCCCGTTCCATGCGTGTCCTGGCGGTGGACGGACTCTCCAAGCTGGTGGAGTACACGATCTTGTCCGCGGAGCGCCAAATCTCGGCGTAGTCCCGCATGACGGGTGGCTCCTCGGAAAGGGACATGTCCTCCCACACGGACATGACCTCGTACATCCGCCGCCCCAAGAGATAGGTGCCGACCGGCCGCTCCAGGTCATTGACGAAGCTGTGCACTTCTTCGTCGGGCATGCTCCAATCGAAATTTCCGTTGGCATCGGCGGTGTAACCGTCCAGGGACATGATCCCTGAGTAGATCAGTTTTGCCATGCACAGACGGTACACGCACGCGACGGCAACGGTATAGTGCCCGGCATGGATGACAAAGCGGTTCTGCTCAAATACCTGCGTGCCCGTCGCGGCGAGCTCCTCGCCAAGCTCGACGGACTCGACGAGTACGACGTCCGCCGGCCCATGACCCCCACCGGCACCAACCTTCTGGGGCTCGTGAAGCATGTGGCCAGCGTGGAGCTCGGGTACTTCGGAGAGGTCTTTGGCCGGCCCAGCGGCAAAGACCTGCCGTGGCTTGCCGACGATGCCGAGGCCGACGCCGACCTGTGGGTCCCAGAGGGAGAGACACGGGAGGACATCATCGAACTGCACCACTTCTCTGCCGAGCACAGCGATGCGACCATCGAGGCACTTCCCCTGGACGCTCCAGGGGAAGTGCCGTGGTGGTCAGACGAACGGCGCCATGTGACGCTCCACCAGATACTGGTCCACATGTGCGTCGAGACGGCCCAGCACTTGGGGCATGCCGACATCCTCCGCGAGCTCATCGACGGTGCGGCCGGCAAAGGTCCCGGAGACCTGAACTTGTCACAGCGAAGCACTGAGGAATGGGCCGCACACCGGGCCCGGATTGAAGCCGCGGCACGCCAGGCCGTGGGTTAGGTTCACGCCTGAGCGGGCACAAGGTTCTTCGAGAACGCCAAGTGCTTGATCTCTTCCGGATCCGCGTCGAGGTCGAACAGCGGGGTGTATCCCGTGGCCAGGTACAGGTTCTTGGCTTCGGGCTGCCGCGGACCGGTAGTCAGGTAGATCCGGCGGTAGCCGCGCCGGGCGGCCTCGGCCTCCAGTTCCGCGAGAACCACCCGGGCCAGCCCACGACGCCGGTGCGCGGAATGCGTCCAGATCCGCTTGAGCTCTGCCGTGCGGGAGTCGTAGCGGCGGAATGCCCCGCCCGCCACGGTTTCGCCGTTCTCCTGCAGGATGAGCAGGGCGCCGTGGGGTGCGGCAAACTCGCCGGCCGGGTACCGGTTGAGCTCCTCGGCCGCGCCACCGCTGCCGAAGAGGTCCCCGTACCGGGTGCTGTATTCGACGGCGAGTTCGTCCAGGAGTGGCTTGACCCGCGGATCGCGCATAGGCAGGCTCAGGACGGAAAGGCCCGACGACGGCAGGGTTGGCGTTGTTGTCATGTCATGCCTTTCGTGAAGATCCCAACTGACTCGCATTTGTTGTCGTTATGAGGCGTCAAAACGACAACAACTGCGAGTCAGTTGGGTGGATCGTGCCTCGGTGAGGGGCGGAGAGTTCGGCCAGGAGGCGGCGGGCCAGGGCGTCATTCTCACGGAAGGGTGCTGCGTTGGTGCCGGGCCGCGCGAACGCACCGGCGCCCCAACCCGAGGTCCAGGGTCCGACGGCGAACAGTCCCGCCTGTCGTCCGCCGTCGGGAGCCAAGACTTCGTGGGAACTTGAGACCAACAGCTTACCGGTGGAGTGCGGGCCGTCCGAGGTGAGGAGCGACTGTTCGGTGCCCCAGCCGGCGTCGTGCAGGTCCGCCAGCGCGGGGTTGGCCGATCGCGCCACCGACGGCGACGGCAAGCGGGCCTCGATGTACGCCGCCGCGTCCACCACCACCGGCGATTGGAAGGAGCCAGCAACGAACCGTCCGCTGGCCTCGTCCGGGCGTACCCACATCCCCGGACCGAGGAACTGCAGCAACCCAGCCCTGTGCAGCGCGAGGATTTCGCGGAGGCGGTGCGGCGGCGGGCCGGAGTCCACGAAGCTGAAGAAGCCATGCCACCAGCCGTGGATCGCTTGCTGCGAGCGCGAGTTGAGCCGTTCCTGGGGAACCAGCCGGCCGAGTTCCATGTAGACCCGGAGCAACGCCGTAAACAAGGCCAAGGTTTCCGAATGGTCCGGGCTGGTGCGGAGGTTGAGGTCGCGTTCGATGTAGCTCACCACGGATTGTTGCACAGCGGCATGGTCCGAGAAGGCGCAGCCGCTGAAAGGTCGGTCCAGCGCTTCAAGGTCCAGGCGGAGCGCGGGATCCGGGATGGCCCCGGCAACGAGATCCTCGCGTTCGCGGCTGTACCAATCCAGGCCATCGAACCGTGCCTCAAATTCGTCCCAACTGCCCCGGACGCGCTCGGGATAGCCGGTGAAGAGTTCGCGGTAGTAGGCGTGGCCGGCGTCCTTGGCAATGAGCGGCCAGAGTTGTGAACGGAAATCCAGCTCGTCGTGGGCGGCGAGCAACGATTCCACGGCGGTCGAGGTGAAGTACCGAGGGGTGCCGACGGGTTCCCCGCGCAGGGTGGACGAGATCTTGGAGTGGTAGGGGACTCCACGCCGGGAGCCTGCCCAGAGCCGCGGTTCGGAGCCGGACGCCACATAATCCAAGCCGCCGTCGGGCCTGTCTTCGAAGCGGCCTCCGCGGCCCTCGAACAAGAGCACCAACAGGTCCACGAAGGCCAGCCCCATGCCCGAGACCAGGACGTCCTGGCCGGGGGCGATCGCTGAGTAGTCGACGTCGGTGGTGTACGACGGCGCCGCGTGGAACCCTCCGTGGCGCGCGGCAAACTCGGCGAGCCGCGCCGATTCAGGCTCGGCTTGGGAGTCCGTATGGCCCAGCGAATACACCACGAGGTCCGCCTCCAGCACCCCGTCCGAGGCGAGCCGCACGCGGTACTTCCCGCCGCCGTCGGGCCCTGAAGCAAGATGCTCGACGGCGGTTGCCGTGTCCCGGTGGACCGTCACCGCGACGTCCGGTCCCAGTGCCGCGACGGCCCGGCGGAAGAACCACTCCAGGTACTTGCTCTGGAGCTGGCGGCTGGGAAACGAGGCGGGCGTCAGCGCACGGAGCTGGTCAAGGAGATGGGCTTCCAGCTGCGGGACGTCGCGGACGGAACCGTCCAGCACGCCGGCTGCCCAGGTGGCCAGGCCCGGGCCGTCGACGGCCGGACCGTCGCAGGCCACGGAACCGTCGGTGAACATCGTGACGTCCGCAGCAGTCGAGTTGAGCAGAAGTCCCGGGCTCTGGTCATAGCGCCAGATCCTCCCGGAACCGGGTTCGTGCGGCTCGACGACGTGGATGGCGAGGGGGCCGTCAAAGAGTCCGGGCCGGTTGGCCGCGAGCCGTTCGAGGATGCCGGCTGAGCGCGGACCACCGCCAATGAACACGATGGTGGGGGCAACGGACGGCATGGCAACTCCTGTTGGCGGTGGCTGGTGGTACCCGAGCCTAGGGATGTGGCGGGGCCCTGGTCGAGGCGCTGGTAACGGCCGTTCACCCCGCGTCACGGCGCGTTAAGAGGCGCAAAGAACGGACTCATATGGCTCCATATGAAGCGGCGCGAAGCACCATGAAGCCCTGTGAAGAAGTGCAAAAATCCGTCTTGCAGCCGCTTCAAGGGCACCCCTAGATTGGCAGCCATCCTATAGCCAACAACCGATATGAAGCGAGGTGGCGCATGAGTTCAGCAGCAACCACAGTGGCGCAGTCCGCACAGCAATCTGCACCGGAACCGGCGCCCGCCAGCGCCGTAGCGGAAAGCCCGACGGCGGCTGCCGTCCAGAGTGCCGCGGCCCAGGGTGCCGTCGACCGGCCCGCAGCCGACTACTCCGGCTACAAACTGGTCCCGGCCCGGCATCCCTGGCGCTGGGTGGGCACCGTGCTGGTGGCGCTCGGCGTCGTCGCGGTGGCCTGGTCCCTCGCGACGAATCCGCGCTGGGAATGGGGCGTGGTGGCGCAATGGTTCACCGCGCAGTCCGTGGTGAACGGCCTCGTGGAGACACTCAAGTTGACGGCCATCTCCGGCGCGCTTGGCTTTGTCCTTGGCTTCATCCTGGCCCTCATGAGGCTCTCGGCATCGCCGCTGCTGCTCTCAGTGTCCTGGACGTTCTCCTGGATCTTCCGTTCTACGCCGTTGTTGGTCCAGATGCTGCTTTGGTACAACCTGGGCTACCTCTACGAAAAAATCAGCCTGGGTATCCCCTTCACGGATATCCGGTTCTTCGAGGTCCAGACCACCACCCTCATCAGCCAATTCGCAGCGGCTGTCCTGGGCCTGACCCTCAACCAGGCGGCGTATTCGGCGGAGATCATCCGCGGAGGCATCCTCTCGGTGGATCAAGGCCAGCTCGAGGCAGCCGCTGCCCTGGGCATTCCGGCCTGGCGACGCTCCACCAGGATCGTGTTGCCTCAGGCCATGAGGGCCATCCTGCCCACGGCCTTCAACGAGATCATCGGCCTGGTCAAGGGCACCTCGATCGTCTACGTCCTGGCCTATTCCGAGCTGTTCTACACCGTGCAGGTCATCTACAACCGCACCCAGCAGGTCCTTCCGCTGCTCCTCGTGGCGACGCTCTGGTACGTGGCTATTACCTCGGTCCTGAGCGTCTTCCAGTACTACATCGAGCGGCACTACTCGAAGGGCGCTGTCCGCAACCTGCCGCTCACTCCGTTGCAGAAAGCCAGGAAGTTCTTTGCAACCCACGCAGCTGTGAATTTTGACCGAGCGAAGGATGCCCGATGAGTACCGCTGCAACCCGCGGCCACGTGGAAATCACCAACGTCCGCAAGTCTTTTGGGGGCACGGAAGTCCTCAAGGGCGTGAGCCTCACGGTTCCGCCGGGCGGCGTTGCGGTGATCGTGGGGCCCTCCGGTTCCGGGAAATCCACGCTCCTGCGGACTATCAACCATCTTGAAAAGGTGGACGGCGGGTACATCACCATCGACGGCCAGTTGGTGGGCTACCAGGTCCGCGGGAACAAGCTGCACGAACTGCGCGAGAAGGACATCCTCAAGCAGCGCACGGACATCGGCATGGTGTTCCAGAACTTCAACCTGTTCCCGCACCTCACTGCACTGGAGAACGTGACTGAAGCTCCCGTCGTCGCGCTCCACCGGAACAAAGCCGAAGCGCGCAAGAGGGGGCTGGAACTCCTGGACCGCGTGGGCCTCAAGGACCGGGCCGATGCCTATCCACGGCAGTTGTCCGGCGGCCAGCAGCAGCGCGTTGCCATCGCCCGGGCATTGGCCCTCGATCCGAAGATCCTGCTCTTCGACGAACCCACCTCGGCGCTGGATCCGGAGCTGGTCAACGAGGTCCTCGACGTCATCCGCGAACTCGCCACCTCCGGCACCACGTTGATCATTGTCACGCACGAGATGGGCTTCGCCCGGGATGTGGCGCACACCGTGGTCTTCATGGACGAAGGCCAGATCGTGGAGCAAGGCAGTCCCCGGGAGATCTTCGCGAATCCCCGTGAACCCCGGACGCGCAGCTTTTTCTCCAAAGTCATCGAACCAGCTTTCAACATCTGAGGAATCCCACGCATGCTTCGCATCAAAACCAAACTTCTCGCGCTCGCGGTGCTGCCCGCCGTCGTTCTCCCGGCGCTCGCCGCTTGCTCCGACCCCGGCGCATCCGCAGCTGGAGCCAGCCCGTCCGCGAGTGTCGCCCGCAACGGCGTGGTCTACAACACCTCGCCCGAGCAGAACCGCATCCGGGCGCAGAAGGACTCCGCCGTGGCAGCCGCGGTTCCCGCCGCGATCGGCAAGGACGGCAAATTGACCGTCGCCACCACGGCCGGATCCATCCCGCTGTCCTTCCACGCCACGGATGACAAGACCCCCATCGGCGTCGAGGTGGACATCGCTCAGCTCGTGGCGGACAAGTTGGGGCTCGCCCTGGACGTGCAGGTCACTTCCTGGGAGAACTGGCCGCTCAAGACCCAGTCCGGGGATTTCGAAGCCGTGTTCTCGAACGTGGGCATCAACAAGGACCGGGTGAAACTGTTCGACTTCTCCACTTACCGTGCCGCATATATGGGTTTTGAAGCCAAGAAATCGTCCACGTACAACATCAAGGGCGCGGACGACATCTCCGGACTGAAGGTCTCCGTGGGCTCGGGCACCAACCAGGAGAAGATCCTCCTGGCCTGGAACAAGGACCTCGAATCCCGTGGCAAGGCTCCGGCAACCCTGCAGTACTACTCCTCCGACGCCGACACCGTCCTGGCGCTCTCCTCCGGCCGGACAGACTTGAACATTGCCCCCTACCCGTCCGTGTCTTACAGGGAGAACACCCGGAACGACTTGAAAGTGGTGGGCAAGGTCAACGCCGGCTGGCCTTCCGAGACCCTTGTCGCGGCCACTACCCTCAAGGGCAACGGCCTGGCTCCTGCCATCACAGATGCCCTGAACTCGGCCATCAAGGACGGTACCTACGGCAAGGTCCTGGAGCGCTGGGGGCTTTCGGGGGAAGCCCTGCCGGAATCCAAGACCGTCACAGAGGCGACTTTCGGGGCTGCGACGAAGTGAAATTCCAAGTCCTCGACATCATTCCGCACCTGAAGAACCCGGTGACCGGGGAAATCGTCTCCACGGCCGAGCGGCTCAACCAGGTGGTTCAGACCGCCCGCCGGGCCGAGGAACTGGGTTTCGACAGTTTCGCCGTAGGGGAGCGGCATGCCGGTGAGTTCATCTCATCGTCCCCGACGACGGTCCTCGCCGCGATCGCGGCCGTCACGAGCCGCATCAGGCTCCAGACCGGCGTCACCGTGTTGTCAGTCCTGGATCCTGTGCGGGTGGCCGAAGACTACGCCACGATTGACCAACTGAGCCGCGGGCGCCTGGAACTCGTGATCGGCAAGGGCAACGAAGTGCTGCAGTACCCCTTGTTCGGGCTCTCCCTGGATGACCAGTGGGAGCTCCTCGCCGAGAAGTATGGGTTGCTACGGCGTCTGTGGCGGGAGGAGGGTGTGACCTGGTCCGGCCGCTTCCGGCCCGCGTTGACCGAAGCAACGACGACGATGCCGAGACCGTTCGCGGGCTCGCCGCGGATTTGGCACGGCTCGGCTACAACCCTGACCTCGGCCGCGCTCGCCGCCCAGTGGGGCGATCCGTTGTTTACCGCGAACGCCATCCAGCCTCGCGAGAACTACAAGATCCTGATCGACCACTACCGCGAGGAATATGAACGCCATGGTCACGATCCGCGCCACCAATACCTCGGTTCCGGTTCCGGGGCGGGCGGCGTGTTCATCGCCGATACCACCCAGGAAGCCAAACGCCAGTTCGGGCCGGTCTACGAGGCTTTGACGGCTGGGCGCGATGTCCCGGGCAACAATTCGCCGTTCCGGGACATCGACCACGCCGTGGCCGAAGGCCCTGCGCTGGTGGGCAGCCCGGAACAGGTCATCGACAAGATCCTGAGCTACCACTCGCTTTATGCGCACGATCTGCAGTCCATTTCCTTGCCCACCACGCTGCCTTTCGAGCAGCAGCTGGAGATCCTGGAGCGGTTCGCGCTCGAGGTCATCCCGGCCGTCCGCGCCGCCGCGCCCACCACGCTGTGGGAGCCAGCGGATCCCTTCGGCGGACGCCCGGAATTCGCCGGAGCAACGTCACCGGACGCAGCCGGAACCGTCACCACAGACCACGCAAACCACAGGAGGAATCTTGTCCACGCCCACTGAAACTGCCACATCCACCACTGCAGTCTTCGCCGCCGCGTGGCAGGAATGGCACGCCGCGCACGAGCGACACCGCGCCGATCCGCACGGATTCCTGGCCGTCACGCACCTGCACTGGCTTGGTCCCGCGGCTGCCCCACTGGATGGCGTGCCGGGCGCCTGGAGCGTGGAGAACGACGTCGTCACCGTGGTTTTGGGGGCGGGCGAAAGCCTGCTTCGGGACAGCCACGAACTCAATCCGGATGCCGCCGGGGCCACTGTCACCTTCGGCCCCATCGCGGAACGGGACGGCATCAACCTCAACGCGGGGGACGCCGTCGTCGAGCTCGCCAAGCGCGGCGGTGAATACATCGTCCGGCCGCGGCACCCCGGGAACCCGCTGCTCAATGAATACCGCGGCACGCCGGCGTATGCGCCGGATGCCTCGTTCGCGGTGAACGGTACGTTCGTGCCGTTCGAGGTTCCCCGCCCCACTACGGTGGGTGCCGCCGTCGAAGGCATCCAGCATGTCTACGAAGCGCCCGGCGAGCTCCATTTCACGCTCGCGGGCCAGGACCTGGTGCTGACGGCTTTCAACGGACATGCGCCGGGCACCCTCTCGGTGCTGTTCACGGATGCGACGTCGGGCAAGACCACCTACGCGGCCAATCGCTCCCTCACCGTCGCCCCGGTTGCGGACGGCTCCGTGGTGCTCGACTTCAACCGCGCGGTCAACCTGCCGTGCGCCTACACGGACCTTGCTACCTGCCCGCTTCCGCCTGCCGAGAACCGGCTGAGCGTTGCCATCGAAGCCGGCGAACGGATTCCATACGAAAGGCAGGAGCAGTAATGAACCACATCTCCCGTTCGGGCGGATTTTTGGCCTTGGAGCTCGACGGCGACGGCGCCCACCCAGCCGCCTGGCGCAAGGCCCGGCACGCACCAGATGAGCTGCTGACCGGTCCGCGGATCCGGAGCACGGTGCTGGCTGCGGAGTCGGCCGGGTTTCATGTGGCGACGTTCGCTGACGGGGCTGTGAGTCGTGTTTCTGAGCGCGATGTTGCGGGCCGTCTGAACGCCCTGCAGCGGGCCGCGTTCGCGGGGCCGGTGACGAGTTCCATCGTGCTGGTACCGGAAGTGGACACCGTCTACACCGAGCCCTTCCACATCTCCACGCAGCTGGCGAGCCTGGATTACGTCTCGGGCGGACGGGCCGGTTGGCTCGTCGCTGCGAGCGGCTCCGCGGAGGAGGCTGCCGCCGTCGGGCGCTCTTTTGTTGAAGGGGCCGCGCTGGCGCAAGAAGCGGCGGCGTCCGTGGAAGTGAGCCGGCGGCTCTGGGATTCCTGGGAGGACGACGCCGTGATCCGCGACGTCCCCACCGGGCGGTACCTCGACGTCGACAAACTCCACTACGCCGACTTCGAGACACCAGCCGATTTCGCCGGGGCCGGGTATTCGGTGAAGGGGCCCTCGATCATTCCGCGTCCGCTGCAGGGGCAGTTGCCCGTGGTTGCGCAGTCCGACTTGCTTCCTTCGGACGTCGATGTGGTGCTGGTGTCCGCTCCAACGCCTTCGCTGCTCGCCGCGGAGGTTGCGGAGGTGCGTGGCCGCCGGACTATTGCTGGGGGCAGGGCTGCTATTGGGGGCGGCCCGGCGGTAGTGGCAGAGCTCGACGTCGTTCTCGACTCGCGCGGGCAAAGCGCCTCCGCGCGGCTCGCCGAACTGGACGCGTTTACCCCGTGGTCCAGTTCCCGTGCGCGCTTCGTCGGAACAGCCACGGAGTTGGTGGACTTCCTTGCTGACTTGCTCGCAGTGGCCGACGGCGTACGGCTGCATCCGGCAGTGCTGGACATAGAACTCGAGGAGCTGGCGCAGTTGGTGCTGCCCGAGCTTCGGCGTCGCGGGGTGCTTAAGCCTGTTTCCCAGGGCGGCACGTTCAGGGAGTTGCTGGGCCTTGAACGGCCGCTGAGCCGGTACGCGAGCCTGGGCACGGAGGCGCGCGCGGGCGCAGCGGCAACCGCCGCCGTCGTTGGCTCGGAAAACTGAGGAGAGAACATGACACAGCACAACCGTGCTAAATTCCAGCCGAGCGGGAAGATCCAGTTCGGAATCTTCTTCCAGGGCGTCAATTCGGGCACCATCTGGAAGGCACCCGAATCGGGTTCGCAGACCGATTTTGAGTCGTTCCGAAGGATCGCCCAGACCGCCGAACGCGGGTTGTTCGCGGCCTTCTTCCTTGGGGAGGGCCTGCGTTTGAGGGAGCATCTCGGTCGCCCGCACGCCTTGGATGTGGCGGGCCGTCCGGACGCGCAGACCATGCTGGCGGCGTTGGCGTCGGTGACGTCCAATATCGGGCTCGTGGCCACGCAGAACACCACGTACAACGATCCTGCCGACCTCGCGCACCGGCTCGCCTCGCTCGACCTACTCTCCGGCGGGCGTGCGGCCTGGAATGTCGTGACCACGGATAACGCCTGGACGGGTGCCAACTTCCGGCGGGGCGGCTACCTGGACCACGCCGATCGCTATGTCCACGCCGAGGCCTTCGTGGAGACGGCCAAGAGGATCTGGGATTCGTGGGAGGGCGGAGCGGTTTCCTCGTCAGCTTCCGCGGATTCCTGGGCGGTTCCCGGCCATGCGCGGCGCGTGCACCACTCCGGGCAGCACTATTCCGTAGACGTGACGCCCCGGCTGCCGCGTAGCGCCCAGTACAGGCCGGTGCTCTTCCAAGCAGGCGACTCTCCGGAAGGACGCGACTTTGCTGCCCGCCAAGCGGATGTCATCTTCTCGGCGCACCCGAAGTTCGACGACGCCGTGGATTTCCGTGCCGATATCGTCTCGCGCTCCCTGGCAGCCGGACGAGGCGCCAACGACGTCCAGATCATGCCGGCCAGCGAGTTTATCCTTGCCGCCACTGATGAGGAAGCCCGCGAAAAGAAGGAATGGGTCCGCGGCCTGCAGATCGGGCCGCAGCAGGCGGTCGCTTACCTGGAGCAGTTCTGGGGCCGCGAGTTGTCTGCCTACGATCCCGATGGTCCGCTTCCGGAGATCGATCCAGTGGTGGAGGAGACCTCCGAGACGCGGGGGAGCGGCTTCCACGGAGCCAAAGCCCGGCAACTCGCCGAGCAGTGGCGTGCCGAGGCCAAGGAGAAGGGCCTATCCATCCGTCAGTTCGTGAGTTCCAGGACTTCCAGGGTTGACGCGACGTTCACGGGTTCCTACACGGCCGTGGCCGATACCTTGGCCAAATACGCCCGAGTGGGTGCCGTGGACGGCTTCAACATCTCGCCCTGGCTCATCCCCACGGGCCTGGATGACATCGTGAACCATCTCGTGCCTGAGCTGCAGGAACGCGGCGTGTACCCCGCGGAGTACGTCGGCTCGACCCTCCGCGAAAACCTGGGGCTCGCGACGCCGGCGCGTTCGGAATGGTTGGAACCGGTACCCGCGGGGAGCTCACGGTGAACTTCCCCGCGCGGCTCGCGGCCGCCGTCGTCGGCTTGCAGACCGAGGACGGCGGTTCCGTCGACCCGGACGCGGGACTGGTGCGGCTCCAACTGACGGTGTGGGAACAGCAGCTCTAGTGGCGGGGAGCCGCGTTCCTTCTCCCCGCCACGATTGGCACCGGACCCGGTCCCTGCGCCCGACTTTCGGGGTTACCTGTTGCGATGGAATGCAGGGCCCGGTGCCCGGTGCGGTCTGGTGGAACTCTTCATGCGAAAGGGCTGGGGGCGTGATCAGGGTTGGATCCCGCCTCCTGACGGTATCCTCAGTGGGCCAGGGCGTGTTCGCTCAGCCGGAGCTTTTCCGCCTCAGTCTGCACGAAACCGGCTTTGAGCTCGGAGTGGAGTTTGTCGGTGTCTAGTGCGTGCTGCCACTTGGCGATGGCGACGCAGGAGACGATGTTGCAGACGGTGCTGGTGAGGGCGCGGGCTTCGCTCATGAAGCGGTCGATGCCGACGATGAGTGCCACGCCAGCAACGGGCAGCGTGGGCATGACAGTCAGGGTAGCAACGAGGGCGACGAAGCCGCTGCCTGTCACGCCCGCTGCGCCCTTGGAGGTCAGCAGCATCATTCCGAGCATGAGGAGGATCTGGTCCCAGCTGAGGTGGATGTCGCATGCCTGGGCTATGAACATCGAGGAGAGCGTCAGGTAGACGGCCGTGCCGGTGAGGTTGAAGGAATAGCCTGTCGGGACGACGAGGCCAACGACACCGCGGTCGCAGCCGATGCGCTCAAGCTTGGAGAGCAGGCGCGGAAGGACGGGTTCGCTTGAGGATGTGGCGAGGACGATAAGGAACTCGTCGCGGAAATAGCGCAGGATCCGCCAGAGACTGAAGCCGGTGAGCTTCGCCAGGATTCCGAGGACGACGACCACGAAGACGATGCACGCGGCGTAGAAGGCGAGAATCAGCATGCCGAGGTTGCCGATCGAATGGGCTCCGTACTTGCCGACCGTGAACGCCATGGCCCCGAACGCCCCGATGGGGGCGACCTTCATGAGGAAGCCGAACACGACGAACAGCAGCTTGTTGAAGCTGTTGACCATGTTGAGGGCCAGCTGGCCCGGTGTGCCGAGCTTGCTGAAGGCGAAGCCGCAAAGCAGCGCGATCACGAGCACGGGCAGGACTTCGCCGTCAGCGAAGGCGCCGACGAAGCTTGTGGGGATGATGCTCATGACGAAGTCCACGGGGTTGCTGCTGGGCAGTTGGCTTGTGTACTTCGACGCAACGGAAGTATCGAGGTGGGCCGGGTTGACGTGCATGCCGGCACCCGGCTGGAAGAGCATGACCGCGCCTAGGCCGATGGCCAGGGCGACCCCTGTGAGCACGTAGAACAAGCCCAGCGAACGCAGCAGGGTCGGGCCGACCTTCTTGGTGTCGGTCAAGGAGGTGATGCCGCTGACGATGGTGCAGAAAACGATCGGCGCGATCATGAACTTCACGAGCTTAACGAAGCCGTCGCCGAGCGGCTTGAGGGAGGACCCGAGGTCGGGCCACAGCGCGCCGACGAGGACGCCGAGCGCGACGCCGATGAGTACCTGGACATACAAATGTCCGAGGATGGATTTGATCTTCATTGAACAACTTCCTGGGTGAGTGCCCCACTTAATGATGGCAGGGGCGGAACGGTAGGGGCTAGGCCGTCAGTGCAACAGGCTCCGCGACGTCGATGTCGGCGACGGCGAGATGGCGGGCCGCCCTGTGGAGGGCGACCTCGCTGACGTGGCCGTTGTCGTCGGTGACGACCTCGGTGGTGATGACACCGGCAGGCGTTCCGATGCGCAGAATCCGACGCCCTGGGTGAGCGCTGTCTGCCGGTCGCAGCGCTTTGGCGACCACCGATCCAGGCAGGGCAGCAGCGAGGGAGACTGCAACGGCAGAGGTAAGGCCGATGGCGGGGTGGGGTGCGAGCATCGAGAGCATCCGTACCCGCAGATCGTGGGTATCCGCCGCGAACCGCGTCCCGTCAGACGCGATGTAGTCACCGGGCGCTGCCACGACGCCGACTTTTGGCACGGCATTCTGCGGAGGATCTTCAGGCTTCCTCAGCCCCATCATCAGACCGGCCGAGGCGCGGGCTGCCACGAGCGTGGGCAGGTGCTCTGACAGGTTGCCGGTCATCACGGACAGATCGATGCCTGCCTCGTCCGCCGGAATCAGCACCGAGGGCGCTCCGGCATCAACCAGAGTCGCCGTAAGAGTAGGCCCGCCATCGGAGATTTGCTCGGCTGCGCTCCCCGTCGGCAGAACCGCGCCAGTAGTCCGCCCCCACGGAGCGTGAAACGAGAGGCTCACGGGAACGCCCAGTGCGCGGCTGCCAGGAACACTCGCCAGACCCGATGTCGGGATGCGCCCACCTGGGGTCGCGACAGTCCCGCTCAGCACGGCTCCGGTGTTGAGATTGCGCATGCTGACCCGCGTCGTTTCCATTTGTGGAGGAACGACGCCTGACTGGACGGCGTACAGGGCGATCGCGGTCGCGCAGTTGCCGCAATTGGAACCAAGTTCCACCGTCGGGTCCCCGATCCCGACCTGGGCGAAGAGGTAGTCCAGGTCCGCCGGCCCCTCGGGGGTCGCCCGGACGACGGCCGCTTTCGACGTCGTTGACGTGCCGCCGCCGACGCCGTCCAGTTGGCGGGCATCCGCTGCACCGAAAGCATCTGCAAGGAGGCTCCGGATCTGTTCGCGGCTCCCGGCGTGGAGGGCTACATCTTCGGCGTCGAAGAGCCAGCACTTGCTCGTGCCGCCCCGGTACCAGTGACCGCGGAGTTGCATGGTCTTCTTCCTTCACGTGTTGTTGTGTTGCACCTCCCGGCGCCTGCTCCTTCTACGATCCACCGCCCGCGAGTTGAGCACAATCACAGGATTCTCGACTGCCGTTCACTTTTGCTAAACTCAGATCATGGCCGACCTCGATCTGCACCGCCTCCACCTGCTCCGCGAGGTAAGCCGTTCCGGCTCCCTGACGTCCGCCGCGACGGCCCTGTCCTTCACGACGTCAGCGGTGTCCCAGCAGATCGCGAAGCTTGAACACGAAGTGGGGGTCGCTCTGATCGACCGCCATCCACGGGGCGTCGTGCTCACTGATGCCGGTCAGGCGCTCCTGCGGTACGCGGACGACATCGACAGGACCATCGAGGCCGCCCTTGCCGAGATGGGTGAGTTCGCAGGGCTGAGGCGAGGCCAACTGCGAATGGGCACCTTCCCCACCGTCGGCGCCTCCCTCATGCCCGACGTCGTGCTCGCCTTCCGCGCGCGCCATCCGGAGATCGCCGTCACGGTGGTCAGCGCCCGTCGCGCCGGCCTGCTGGAAAGGCTGCGGCGAAGGGACATCGAGCTCACCCTGCTCTGGGACTACCCGTGGGAGCGCATCGAGGACGAGGACCTGAACCTCGTCCGGCTCATGAATGATCCCACCATGCTGCTCGTACCAAGCGACCACCCCATCGCCGAGCGCCGCTCGGTGCGGATCGACTCGCTGAGAGACCAGGAGTGGATCGTCCGGGATGAACACCCAGTGGCGGACGTCCTCCGGAGGGTCTGCCGCGATGCCGGCTTCGAGCCGCGCGTCGCCTTCGCAGCCAACGATTATCAGGAAACCCAGGGCATGGTCGCCGCGGGCATCGGCATCGCCCTGGCCCCGCAGCTCGCCCTGAGCGCCCTCCGTCCCGACATCATCGCCGTTCCGCTCGCAGGCTCCCCGACCCGCAGAATCCTCCTTGCCCACCTTGCGAACCGCAGGCTCAGCCCCGCCGGGGATCAGGCCGCATCCGTGTTCCGGTCAACGGCGAAACGGTTGCAGACCCCTGTGCTCGGAGCAGGCAACCCCAGCCCGTGAGTCCCGTGCCGTCACTAGGCCACTCTGAACGTCCTGTTGGTGGATCCTCAACCGGACGGTCGTGAGAAGCTGAGCGAATGATTCTGGAGCACGCGATCCTCACCGTCCGTCCCGGCAGCGAGTCCGATTTCGAAGAGGCTTTCCGGACGGCTCAACCTCTGATCAGCAGGCAGCCGGGTTTCTGCAGTCTTTCGATTTCACGCTCGGTCGAGTCCCCAAACCTGTACCTTCTCCTCGTTGAGTGGGATTCGGTGGAGGACCACACGGAAGGCTTCCGCGGGTCGGCCGACTATGTGCGGTGGAAGGAGTTGCTGCACCATTTCTACGACCCGTTCCCCGTCGTCGAGCACTTCACCACGGTTCTATAACCCATCATCAACCGGAACAACGTCGAAACCCCTGCTCAACGACCTCTGCGAACGCCATGGCACGACCACGGAGGGAGCCTTCCGCGCTGCGTTGGACGGTTTCGATCTAGACGGTTTCATCGAAGAGGCAGGCCTCAGCCATAACCACCGCGCCGCACTCGCCACCTGGCGCGGTAACGTCGACAACGGGAGCGCAACGCCCATCTCAACCTGCCATTTCCCGCCAGGGTTACAGACACTTTCCGTGCCCTTGAGCGCCCCTGTTTCTCTTTGTTCACGATGCCCGGCATCGTGAGCGCTAGGCTCTATGCCTACGAGATGATTGGGGAAACATGGGAGTCTCTGGCGACGGCTCTTCGGCAATGGGTGCGAACCTTCGCCGCTATCCGGCGTTTGTCAGGTTTTGGCTGGCCTCGACGGTGTCCGATTTCGGCACCTACATAACGACCTTGCACTGATTCCCTAACCCGGCCTGATCGTGTAGCGTCCGATTTCTCCCCGGTCTGTCGCGATGATTCGGTTCAGAACACCTCCACAGCGTTCGATAGTCTTCACCGAGGGAATGTTGTCCATAAAGCAGGCCAGCAGCACTCGATTTATGCTACGGGCCTTCGCCAGGCACAGCATTTCCCGGAGCGCGGCAGCGGCGAGGCCGCGGCCTCTGGCGGTCGGCCGGAGCCCATAGCCCACGTGTCCCAGCACTTCCACGTCCTGCGCTGATTCGTGGCGCAGAGCGATTCCCCCGAGGACTTCGCCGTCCTCGACGATCCACCGAAAGGTGCCGCCGTCGTCAGGCGACGCTTCCTTGGTCAAGAGCCGATCGACGAACATGCGGAATCCTTCCGTCGATCGGACATCGTCGGTTTCCAACAAACCGAAACCATCCTCGTGGAGGCCGTCGCCCCATTCTTCGTGCGCTTCTAGCCACGCCGCATGCAGGTTAACCGAAGGACGGATGAGCAGAGACATAGTCCAACGCTACCCGTCGACGAGCGGCACGGTGAGCTATCGGCAAACGAACGCCGGGGGTGACGTTTAGCGCCGTGAAAAGCCCGCCATTTGTTGCTGGGATTCACAGCGGCGAAGGTCATCCCCTCGGCGGAGCGCCCGGCAAAGGATCCCCAAACTGGACGGAAATGCCCCAAGACTGCCGGTCGTGCAAGAATCGCGGCATGGATGAGGACGAGCGGCAGACGAGGGGTGAATTGATGATCCTCGAGGCCCTGGAGCAGGCGATGGACCGACGCGACGAGGTCTTCCAGGTGATTGACGATTCAGAGGACGCGGACGAAGCAATCCGTCGGTTGGGTCGGCTGTTGGGCGTGGGAGAGCTGGGCAGCCGTGCAGTCCTCGACCTGCAGGTCAGAAGATTCACCCGCGACCGGCGACGGGCCATCGTTTCCCGTGCAGAAGAACTCAGATCAAGGTTGCCCGATGGGCGCTGAACTGGTCACTGCGCGCCGCCGCCAAGTCCCTCTCACTGTTGGGCCACGGACCATGGCGGCCCTGGCGTGCTAGACCCGCCCCCGAAGTGTCCGTTGCGGGATCCCTCAGCGGGCGGGGCTTGAGTCCAGGAACAGGGCTGGGCCGCCCATGATGCCGCACGAATAGGTCGCGATATTCGTCTTGACGAGAATCGACGCTACCGAGATCTGCCCCGTCCCGGATTCGATGGTGTAAATATCGGCACCGCCGGCGGTTTTCCCGCGCAGGCTTAGTCCGTCCAGAGGTACCGTCGGCGGCATGACGATATGGATCAACCGAACCTTTGGCGTGGGAAAGACGACTACCGCCCAGGCGTTGGTGGAAGCGCAGCCTGCTCTACGGCTCTTTGACCCCGAGGAAGTCGGTTCCAATACATGGACGATCAGGTCCTCCATGTAGTGCTGGACGCCGACGAAGTGACCCTCCGGAACCGAATTGAGAACGACCAGATCGAGTTGTCCGCTATGCAGTGGAGGTTGGATCACCTTGAAAGGTACGCTGCGGCCCGAACGTGGATGATCAAAGAAGCTGATCTCCTCATCGACACGTCCCGGCTAGAGGCGGAGGAAGTTGTTTCTCGGATCGCCGAGGCAGTCCCCGCTGAACTCCTTGTCCACCGAAGCTCAGCGGAGGGCAACCGATGGGTCAAGAAGTAAGCACCCGCAGTGGATTCCCCCGCACCCACGCGCGGACGTCCTCGAACGCTTCACCATAGAAGCGGGCGTAGCTTTGCGACGTAACGTAACCCAGGTGCGGAGTCAGGACGGTTCGCGGCGCCGTGAGGAGGGGGTGGTCCGCCGGGAGGGGCTCGACGTCGTACACGTCCAGGGCCGCGCCGCCGAGCCAACCCTCGTTGAGCCCGCGGAGGAGGGACGACTCGTCAACGATAGGGCCGCGGGCCGTATTCACCAGGACGCCTTCCGGGCCGAGGAGCCGCAGTTCGTCCTCACCGACGAGCCCCCGGGACCGTTCCGATAACCGCACGTGGACGCTTACGACGTCGGCCTCTCGGAACAGTGCTTCCTTGCCCACCTTCCGGGCACCCGCCGCAGCCGCGGTTTCCTCTGTGAGGTTCGGGCTCCAGGCAATCACGTCCATACCGAAGGCCTTGCCGTAGCCGGCGATTTTGCTCCCGATCTTCCCGAGTCCCAGGACCCCTAAGGTCTTCCCTGACAGTTCGAAACCCATGGTGCTCTGCCAATTTCCGGCGCGCAGCCGACGGTCCTCGAACGGTACCTTGCGTGCGAAAGCCAGGAGCAGGGCCCACGTCAGCTCGGGCGCCGCGGCTGGTGAGCCGCCCGTCCCACAGACCGTGATGCCCTGCTCCTCGGCAGCGAGCAGGTCGATGGCTGCGTTGGCCATCCCGGTGGTGACCAGGAGCTTCAGCTTCGGCAGTTGCCGGAGGAGCTCGGCGTCGAAGGCTGTGCGTTCCCGCATGGCCATGATGATGTCGAAGTCGCGGAGGGCGGCCGCCGCATCCGC
Source organism: Arthrobacter sp. MMS24-S77 (assembly GCF_054888235.1). Lineage (NCBI taxonomy): Bacteria > Bacillati > Actinomycetota > Actinomycetes > Micrococcales > Micrococcaceae > Arthrobacter > Arthrobacter sp. MMS24-S77. The sequence goes on along the minus strand of NZ_JBTZRN010000001.1, from coordinate 4,257,115 downwards.
CAATGGCTCCGTGAAGACGGTGACATCGACGCCGTCGTCGGCAAGCTCGGCCCACGGCGCGTACTTGTAGGCAACAGCCTGGTAGTCGTCGAGGATGGCAAGGCGCTGGCGCATGAAGGTCCCTTTCGCTGGCAGGAGTGGGCTACGTGGAACCTAGCATGCACCCCTAGGCCAGCCGCTAGCTCTTCGGCAAGCCCGGCGGGTTCAGTTCCGACTTCGCAATACCCTCCGAAGACAACCCCCAACGGTCCAAGATCTTCCCGTACGTGCCGTTTTGGATCAGTTTGTTGAGGGCTGCCTGGGCTGCAACGGCAAGACCGTTGCCCTTCTTGGTGGTGAACGCAATGTCCGCCTTCAGAGGCCAGCCGCCGTTGACTGTTCCCACCTGCTTGGTCTTGCCGTCCTTCGCGGCCTTGTATGCCGCTCCGGCGTTCGGGCCGAACGTCAGGTCCGCGCGGCCGGATTGCACGGCGAGCGTGGAGGCGGAGTCGTCGTCGTAGTACTGGAACTCAACGGGCTTCAGCCCGTTCTTTTTGTTCTCGGCGTCCCAGCGCAACAGGATGGCTTCCTGGTTGGTGCCCGAGCCCACGATGATGCGCTTGCCCGCCACGTCCTTGGCTTCCTTGATCTCACCGATGGTGGAGTCGCTCTTGGCGTAGAAGCCCAGGAGGTCCGTGCGATAGGTCGCGAAGTCGAACTTCTCCTTTCGCGCCTCTGTGACCGTGACGTTGGAGAGGACGGCCTCGTACTTGCCCGATTCAATGCCCAACGGCCAATCGGCCCAAGCCACGGGAAGGACTTCAACCTTCAGGCCCAGGGTTTCTCCGACTGCGTAGGCGAGATCGACCTCGTTGCCGATGAGGGTCTTGTTGTCAGTCGCGAAAAGGCTCAGCGGAGCGGTGCCGCCTGTGGTCACCACGGTGAGTTTGCCGTCAGCCTTGATGGCCTCCGGGACGAGCGCCGCCGCGGCGTCGTCCTTGGTGACGGGGAAGCGGTTCTGATCCGGCGATAGGTTGAAGGTCTTGCCAGCCACGCTGGCGGTGGGAGCGGACGACGACGACGCAGCCGAGGCGCCCGGGTCCGAGCATGCGGCGAGGCCGAGAGTCGCGGTCACGGCGAGTGCCAGTGCGGTGCCTGTTTTGAGGCGTGAAATAGCCATGGAGTCCCCTTCGAAAGTGATGGATGGTGTGCTTGTTGCTGCAACTATCCGGCAGGCCCAAGAGCGGGTCAAAGCGCAGTGAAACGCGGGGATACAGGGGTTAACCCGGGTTCATTCGAGGTCCCGAAGGGTCACATAACAGCCACGGTGTAGGCTTCCGAGACACAACCGCCGACACGTGAGGAGATTTTCGTGAGCAACGAGCAAACCCCGGTTACACAGGCGCTGGATTCCTACGCAGCTGCCGTCCACGCGAAGGACGTGGATGCTTTCGCGGCGCTCTACGACGACAACGTCCACATCTACGATTCCTGGGGGCAATGGCAATACACCGGGATCGAGGCTTGGCGGTCGATGGCGGGCGAATGGTTCGCTTCGCTAGGAGACGAGCGGGTGCTGGTCGAATTCAACGATGTGCAGTCCGTCGCGGGGGAGGACGTCGCCTTCGGGCATGCGGCCGTGACCTTCGCCGGGATCTCTGCGGAAGGCGAACGGCTCAGGGCGATGACCAACCGCTTCACCATTTGCCTTGAGAAGAAGGATGACGCCTGGAAGATCGCCCACGAGCACTCTTCCCTGCCCATCGATATGGAGACTGGCAAAGGCATCTTCACGAGCTGAGACGGAACCCACGCAAGCGAGAGAAATAACCCGGGCACCGCCGTCGTTGTCGCAAGAGTGGCCGGGAAACCGGCCCCTTGAACGAAACCACCTTCGAAAGGCCGGCACCAACGTGACAGTTCCCCTCTCCATCCTCGACCTGGCAATCATTGGCAAAGGCCAGACGGCGGCGGAGAGTTTCGCCGGGAGCGTCGCCATGGCGCAACTGGCCGAACGGCTCGGCTACCGCCGGATTTGGTACGCCGAGCACCACAACATGGGCTTGATCGCTTCCTCGGCCACGAGCGTGCTGATTGCCCACATCGCGGCCAACACGAGCACCATCCGGCTCGGTGCCGGCGGTGTCATGCTGCCCAACCACTCGCCGCTCACCATCGCGGAGCAGTTCGGCACGCTTGAGACCCTGCACCCGGGCCGCATAGACCTCGGCCTCGGACGGGCACCCGGCAGCGACCAGAACACCATGCGTGCACTCCGCCGCGATCCCATGGCCGCGGACACGTTCCCGCAGGACGTGCTGGAGTTGCAGGGTTACCTCACCGGACCCACCCGGATCCAAGGGGTCGAAGCGACGCCGGGCAAGGGCACCAACGTGCCGCTCTACATCCTCGGTTCCTCCCTGTTCGGGGCGCACCTCGCCGCACAGCTCGGCTTGCCCTACGCCTTCGCCTCGCACTTCGCGCCCAACGCGCTGGAAGACGCCGTCGCCATTTACCGCCGCGAGTTCAAGCCGTCCGAGCAACTGCAGGAACCCTACGTGATCGCGGGCGTGAACGTGGTGGCCGCGGATTCGGCCGCCGAGGCCCAGCGCCTGTTCCTCGAGGTCAAGCGGGACCGCGTCTCGCGTTTCCTGGGCGGTGGCCGCGAATTCACCGACGCCGAGGCGGACCTCATCCTCGACTCGCCCCAGGGCCAGCACATCGCGCAGATGGTGAAGTACTCGGCAGTGGGTACGCCGGAAGTAGTCCGCGATTACCTTGACGAGTTTGCCCGCCACGCCGACGCCGACGAACTGATCGTTGCCCACCAAAGCACCGGCACGGAGCAGCGCCTGCGCTCCGTGGAGCTGGTGGCGGAAGCTGTGGGGCTGGTTCGGGCGTAGCGGGCGCTGCACCGCCCAAAGATAGCCAAGCAAACTCGTTACACCCCGGCAATACGCGGGTCATGGGGGCGAAACTCCCCGGGCGGAAACTGGACGAATCCACCCCGGAAGGATCGTCCCCATGGCTACTCCGCTCAACCAGTCAGTGGCCGATTCGGCGTTGCTGACAAAATCGCTTCCGCTCGGCCTCCTGCGGACTTTTGCCCAGTCCGAGGCGGCCCACGACGGCATCACCCCGGAACTCCTCGCCGAGCTGAGGATGCTCGCCCGCACCCCGGGACTCCTGGTGGCTTGCAACTACGGTGGAACCCTCTGCACTGCGGAAGGCGTGTCCACGGAAACGCTGCCGCTCGGGAGTGCCGCCGTCGCGCTCCGGGCACTGGCCGCACTGCCGAACACGCACACGGCCGTCATCTCCGGCAGATCGCTCCGGGACTTGGCCGCTGTTTCCAGGCTCCCGGCGGAGGTCCATCTGGTGGGTTCGCACGGCGCCGAATTCGACATGACCTACGCGTACAGCATGTCCATGGCCACCGAGGCCGTTCTTCAACAGGCAGCCATGGCCCTCAACGAATCCATCGGCTTCGAAAAGGGCATCAGCATCGAACGCAAGCCGGTGGCCGTAGCCATCCACACAAGGCCCGCTACGCCCGCAGTGGTCGCGAGAGTGACCCGAGAGGCGCACCAGATCGCCCGCGAACTGGGCTTGTTCTTCATTGTGGACGGATCCGTGCTGGACCTCTCCATCGTGGAGCCCTCCAAAGACGCCGCGCTGGAGCATCTGCGCACCCAGCTTGGTGCCAGTGCAGCCTTGTTCGCCGGCGACGCCGACAGTGATGAACTGGCCATTGCCACCTTGCGGGGCCCGGATCTCGGCCTTCACGTGGGCGACGGAGAAAGCTCGGCGCGCCACCGGCTGCCGGACCCGGAATCCTTCGCCAAGGTGCTCGCCATCCTGTTCGAACTGCGCCGGGCATGGCTGTTCGGCGAGGACGCGGTGGGGCTGGAGCGGCATTCGATGATCGGCAACGGGACTTCGACTGCGCTGCTCACTCCGGAGGCCAAGATCTGCTGGATGAGCCATCCCCTCCCGGATTCCGGCTCCTTGTTTGCCCACATCCTCGGTGGCGACCCCGCCGGCCACTTCAGCGTGGAACCGGTCAAGACCTCACAGGTGCTCGGCCAGCGCTATGTGGACAACACCATGATCGTGGAGACGCGTTGGGCCGACGTCACAGTCACCGACTACCTTGAGCCCGCCCCGGACGGCATCACCAGCCTGGTCCGTGTGCTGTCTGGAACCGGCAGTGCGCGGATTGTTTTCGCACCACGCCCGGACTACGCCAACGCCCCGTTCAACATGGAAGTCCGGGGCGAGGAACTGCACGTCGTGGGCACCTCGGACCCCATCATCCTTTTCGCTCCCGGGGTCTCCTTCACCGTCACAAGCGACGGCAAGCACGGCACCGCCACCGCCGAAGTCAGCCTCGCGTACGGTCCGGTAGTCATGAACCTGAGGTGCGGGGACACTGAGCCGACGACGCCGGACCCCGCCGGAGAGCTCGCCCGGCGGGCCGCCGTCGCGCAGCAATCCCGGCAGTGGGTCCGGGGGCTGGAACTGCCCGACATGAAGCCGTCGCTGGTGCGGCGCTCGGCGCTGGTCCTGAAGGCCTTGGTGCACGAACCCACAGGGGCAGTCCTCGCGGCGCCAACCACGTCGCTGCCTGAAGGGATCGGCGGCACCCGCAACTGGGACTACCGTTACTGTTGGCTCCGCGATGGTTCCATGACCGTCAACGCGCTCGTGGACCTCGGTTCCACTGAGGAGGCGGACGGCTTCCTCCGCTGGCTGGGCCGCATCCTCGACAACGCGCCCGGGCCGGAATGGCTGCACCCCCTGTATTCCGTGACCGGCTCCCCGCTGTCCACGGAGGCCATCATTGAAAGCCTGCCCGGTTACGCCGGTTCGCGGCCCGTGCGGATTGGGAACGCTGCGGACCACCAGGTGCAGCTGGACGTTTTCGGGCCGATCGCCGAGCTCATTCACGGGCTCAGCAAACGCCGCGGCACCCTGCCGGACGAGCACTGGAAACTCATGGAGCAGATGGCCTCGGCCGTCTTGGCCCGCTGGCACGAACCCGATCACGGCATCTGGGAAGCCCGGCGCGCGCCGCGGCACCACGTCTACACCAAGGTGATGTGCTGGGTGACGCTGGACCGGGCCATGCAGACGGCGGTCCGGTTCCGTCGCCCCATCGGAGCCGAGTGGGAGGAGACGGCGAACATCATTCGCTCCGAGGTCCTCCGCGAAGGATGGGACGATTCGGCCAGTTCTTACACCGTGGCTTACGACAGCCCGGACCTCGACGCGGCAGTGCTCCACATCGGGCTTTCCGGCCTCCTGGGTGTCCGCGACCAGCGCTTCCTGGACACCGTCACCGCGGTCGAGCGGGAACTGCGGGTGGGCCCCACCGTGTTCCGGTACAGGTACGACGACGGCCTGCCGGGTTTGGAGGGCGGGTTCCACATCTGCACCACCTGGCTGATTGAGGCGTACCTTGCGGTGGGCCGTTTGGACGATGCGCTGGAGCTGTTCAACCAGCTCGTGGCGCTCTTCGGTCCCACCGGACTGCTTCCCGAGGAGTTCGACCCCGGCACGGAGACCCACTTGGGGAACCACCCGCAGGCGTATTCGCACTTGGGCTTCATCCGCTGCGCGCAGCTTCTGGACAGGTACCTGGACTCGGTCGAGGAAGAGTAGGCGCAAGGACACCAGCCATCCTCCGCGTGCTCGCTCGTCCCTCGCTTAGACGCACACTTCCGGATAACTGGCGTCCTTGCTTGAGGAATTATTTAGGTGAGCAGCAGCGCCACGGCGATCATTGCGGGGACAGCCACCACCGTAGTGATCAGGACAGTGTCCTTGGCAACGGTGATTCCGGTGTTGTAGCGGCTCGCGGCGACGAACACGTTCTGCGCCGTGGGCAGTGCCGAGGTGACCACCACCGCGAACAGAGCGTGTCCCTCCAGGCCCAACGCGAAGCGGGCGAACACGTACGCCATCAAGGGGTGGACGAATAGCTTGAAGCCGCTGGCCAGCAAGGTGTCCAGGCGGCGGCCCGTGTCCTTTTGCAGGGGACGCGAGCCGTTCAGGCTCATGCCGAACGCCATCAGCATCGCGGGAATTGCGGCGCCGCCGATCAGATGGATCGGCTCCATGATGAGCGCGGGAACCTGCCAGCCCGTGCCGGCCACCACCAAGCCGAGGGCCGATCCCACGATCATCGGGTTCCGCACGATCATCAAGACGAATCGCAGGAGAGTGGTGCGGTGGCTGCTGGTGCTGGCATCGAGCGCCATCAGGTACATGGGCGTGAAGAACGCGAGCTGGAAGATCAACAGGGGTGCCACATAGCTGGCGTCGCCCAGGACGAACACTGCGATGGGGATGCCGAGGTTCGCGGAGTTGGCCAAGGACGCGCTCATGGAGGACATGAGCGATTCGGGCAGGGAGCGTTTGAGCCAGAACTTCACGATGACGAAGAAGAGGGTGCCCGTGGCTACCGCGCCCACGGCCGTGACCAGGAGCGGAGCGGCGAAAATTTCGTGAAGATGGGCCTTGCCCAAGGTTTCAAAGAGGAGCGCGGGGCTTGCGACGAAGAAAGTCAGTCCGCTGAGAACTGAGCGCGCATTGTCGCCCAGGATCCCACGCTTGCCGACGAACATGCCCACCAAGATGATGGCCCACACCACGAAGAACCCGGAAAGGACGCCCAGCACTACGGCATCCGGAGGGGGATGGGCGCAGGATGGCGTGGGTTCACAGTCCCAGCCTAAATCAGCTTTATTCGGCCGTGACGCCCGACGGCGGGATGTTCCGCCATGTGGACGGCGTCAACGCGGCGCCCCGCGGCGAAGGGGAGCCTAGTTCAGGTCGGCGTTGTTGAGGGCGTGAGGCGGGCGCATAAGGCCGGGAGTGAGGCCCTCGGCGGGATCGCTGCCCAGCTGGACGATTTTGTTGGACCTGTCCACATGGACAACCTTGGGCTGGTAGGCCTTGGCCTCTTCGGTGGTCATCTCCGCATAGGTGATGAGGATGACAACGTCGCCCACGTGCACCAAGTGCGCTGCGGCACCGTTGATGCCGATGACGCCAGAGCCGCGCTCGCCGGCAATGGTGTACGTCTCCAGGCGCGCCCCGTTGGTGACGTCCACAATCGAGACGAGCTCGCCGGGCAGGATGTCCGCAGCATCCAGCAGATCCAGGTCGACCGTCACAGAACCTACGTAGTGCAGGTCGGCATGGGTCACCGTGGCGCGGTGGATCTTGGACTTAAACATTGTGCGGTTCATAACGTGACAAGTTTAGCGCGTAGCCGCTCGATCGCTGGGTGATGCCTGACACAGCTCAGGCCCTGGCTGCGGCTTTCCTTGCCTGCCGCCTCTTCAAGGAGCCATAGCCGGCGAGCAGTTTGGGAACAGCGAAGTAGACGGCGGTAGGAACTACGAGGAGAGTCAGGACGAGGGCGCGCAGCGCGGGGTGCCAGGATTCGGTGAGTGGGCCAAGGATCGTCAGTCCGATGGCGACGAGGGGGAAGATGGCCAGCCACGTGATGACTGCGCGCACGTGAACAGAAGGCACATGAACGGAAACCGGCGCAGGCGCGGCGATGTCCGAGGATGTGGTGACTGGGGATTGGGTGCTCATGAAATTCTCCAACCAATTAGTTGCTTTCGGGTGAGTTCAGACTAGACGCCGCCTTCGAAAACTGCAACTACTTGGTTGGAATCTGTTAAGATGGGGATATGGCATGGGATACCGAGCGGACCAAGCGCCTCCTCCTTGAGGCGGCCACTGCCGAGTTTTGCCAATTCGGACTCTCCGGCGCCAGGGTAGACCGCATCGCATCCGCGGCCGGAGTCAACAAAGAGCGCATCTATCAGTACTTCGGCAAGAAAGACCTTCTCTTCGACGCGGTGATCGCGTCCCAGCTCAGCAAGGTGGTGGACGAAGTCCGCATCGAGGGCAGTGGTCCCGAAGCGTTGGCTGACTATGCCGGACGCCTGTTCGACCACCACCATCAGGACGCCACCCTGCCGAGGCTGCTGTTTTGGGAGGGGCTGGAGCGGGGTGACTACGTGGTGAACCGCCCTGACCGGGCCGCGAACTGCAGGAACAAAGTTGACGGTGTCATCCGAGCCATGCCGGGCACTTCCAGGGAAGACGCGGCCGATCTGATGCTCACCATCATTGCGCTGTGTGACGCCTGGCCCGTGCTGCCTGAGTTGGATGGCCTCATGGCCGGGAGCAAGGAGCCAAGCAGGGCCGAGCGGCGCCGGAAGGCGATCGTCCAGACCACCCTCCTGGCCGCGCGGGCGCTAGCCTAGGCCTGCTTGTTGAGCGTCCTGCCAATGATCGCTTGCGTGAGCGCATCCACCACCTCTGCGTTCGCGAGCGGGTTGCGGATGAGGGTGAAGTCGACTTCGCCCACAGGCGGGAGGCCGAAACGCCGGGTGATCACCGTGAGATCCTCGGGAACCAACGACGACGGCATGACGGCGACGCCGATTCCGGCACGTACCGCTGCCAGGACGCCCGCGATCTGTTTGGTGGAGCAGGTGACGCGCCATGTCCTGCCCATGGCCTCAAGTGCGTCGATGGCCAGTTTGCGGCTGACGCTAGGTGCTGGATAGCAGATCAGCGGTACTGGGCTTGCAGGGTCCAGCACGGTTTGTTCGACGCCCACCCAGGCAAAGTTGTCGTGCCGGACCACGGTGCCGTCCTTGGCCTCGCCCACCCACTTCACGAACACGAGGTCCAGTTGGCCGGCGTTGAGGCGCTTGTAAAGCTGGTCGCTCTGGCTCACGGTGAGTTCGAGGTTGATCTGCGGATACAGTTGCCGGAATTCGCGAAGGATTCTCGGCAGGCCTGTTATGGCAAGATCGTCGGCGGTTCCGAAGCGCAGCCGCCCGCGCATGGCGGAGCCGGAGAAATACCTCGCTGCGGAATCGTGTGCGGCCAGGATGTTCCGGGCAAAACCCGCCATGGCGTCGCCATTGTCCGTGAGCCGCACATCCCTGGTGTCGCGTGCCACGAGCGCCCGCTTTGCCGCCGTTTCCAGCTTTCTCACGTGCTGGCTCACTGTGGGCTGGGCCAGGCCGAGGCGCTCGGCGGCCTTGGTGAAACTCAGGGTCTCGGCGACGGCCAGGAAGGACCGCAGCTGCACTGGTTCGAACACGGGGCTCCTTGACTAGGTACGTTCACCGCTGCTCACGGTAGTTCATTGCATTTCGCAATGCTAGTTATACAGCCAATTCACTTCCATAATTGCTGCCGCCCACCCTAGCGTTAAGTGCATCCCAGCGAAACGTCTATCCAAGGACTTCCTTTGGCACCCCCACCGCCCTCAGCGGCACACGTCAGCCAATCCTCCATCGATTCACTCGTCGCAAGCAGCGGAAATTCAGGCGCTGCTGACTCATTGGACGCGGTCACCCAGCCGATCGCCGTCGTGAGCGAACGCCTCCCTTGGCGGCACACTTTCATATCCCTCAAAGTACCCAACTTCAGGATCTTTGCCATTGGCCACTTCGTGGCCGTGATTGCGCTCTGGATGCAGCGGATCGCCCAGGATTGGTTGGTGCTCCAGCTCTCAGGTTCCGTCACCGCCGTCGGAATCACCGTGGCGCTTCAGTTCATGCCGTCTCTTTTTCTGGGCCCCTGGGGCGGCATGATGGCGGACCGTTTTCCCAAGCGGCGCATCCTGATCCTGTGCCAGAGCATGGCGGCCGGTCTCGCGGCCATCCTTGCCGCGTTGGCGCTGAGCCATCACATTGAGGTGTGGCACGTCTATGTGATCGCGTTGGTCCTGGGCCTGGTGACCGTGCTGGACCAGCCCGCGCGGCAGGTCTTCGTCAATGAACTTGTGGGGCCGAAGTACCTGCGGAACGCCATCAGCGTCAACTCCACCACGTTCCAGCTGGGCGGCCTGATTGGTCCCGCACTGGCAGGTCTCCTGCTGACGGCGGTGGGCGCGGGCTGGGCCTTCGCGGCAAACGCCGTGGCGTGCTGTTCCACGGTCACCATGCTCCTCATGCTCCGCAAGAATGAACTCTTTGTCAGCACGCCTGTGCCAAAACGCAAGGGGATGCTGCAGGAAGGCCTGCGCTACGCGCTGAGCAAGCCCACCATCTACTGGCCGTGGCTCATGGCGGGCTTCGTCGCAGTGTTTGCAATGAGCCTGCCCGTTCTCTTGGCCGCCTTCGCGGACCATATCTACCACGCAGGCGCCGGCGGCTACGGGTTCCTCAACGCAATGGTTGCCCTGGGAGCACTTGCTGGAGCAATCACCTCGGCCCGCCGGCGCCAATTGCGGTTGCGCTCAGTGGTGCTATGCGCAGGGATGTACGGCCTCATGCTGTGCCTGGCCGCGTTGGCGCCGTCCATGGTCTGGTTCGCAGCGGCCATGGTCCTCTCCGGGTTCTGGTGCCTCATGTTCCTCACCGCCGCGAACCAGTTGGTCCAGGTCAGCGCCAACATGAGTATCCGCGGCCGCGTCATGAGCCTCTACATCATGGTGCTCATCGGCGGCCAAGCCATCGGAGGTCCAATGATGGGTTGGCTGGCCGAGCACCTGAATCCGCACATGGCGGTCCTGGTGTCCGGCGGGGTTCCGGCGCTCGCGGCGGCGACGGTCGCCGTCGTACTTGCCCGGAAGTCCGCGCTGCGGCTCAAAGTGGACGTCCGGGATCGACGCCGGATGGTGCGGATCGTCGCTCAGTCGGCGTAGCGCCGGTGGCCGGCCGTGCCGGGCGCCTACAAGGCGCCCGGCTTCCAGCGTGTATAGACCAGGGTCAGCTTAGGCCGCGAGGTGCGGGTAGTCCGCCGCGCGCCCTTGGAATTGCAGCACGTCCGGGTTGCGGATGATGCCATCCCGGATCTCGATGGCGCGGGAGATCGTCTCGTTGGCGTCCCACGCCTCTGGGCCCGAAATGACGGTCTCGAGGAACGGCAGGAGCGCTTCGCTGATCTCCCAGCTTGACGAGTTCCACAAGTAGGACGGGCTGTGGTCCACCGCGTAGTAGTTGATGTGGTCACCCACCGTGAACATAGGCTCGGCGAACGTCGTGGTCCGCGCCCAACTGAAGCCCATGCCTTCGTCGCAGGAGACGTCAACAATCAAGCTTCCCGGCTGGAACGCGTCCAGGTCCTCGGTCCGCAGGTAGGTCAGCGGTGAGTTCGGGTCCTGCAGGGTGCAATTGACCACGATGTCGCTGGCGGCGAGGAACGGGGCCAACGGCAGGCGGCCACGATCGGTAATGACCTCGCTCAGGAACGGGGCGTTCTGGTCGTGGTCGAACTGCACGATCCGCACCGAGTGGATGGGGGATCCGACCGCCGCAACACCGCGGTTTGTCAGTACCTGGACGTCGTGGATGCCATGGGCGTTGAGGGCGGTGACCGCACCACGCGCTGTGGCTCCGAAACCAATCACGACGGCGCTCAGGCGCCTCCCGTAGTCACCGGTGGAGCCAGTCAGGGCAAGGGCATGGATGACGGAACAGTAGCCTGCGAGTTCGTTGTTCTTGTGGAACACGTGGAGGCCGAAGCCGCCGTCGCTGGCCCAGTGGTTCATTGCCTCGAAGGCGATCAGGGTCAGCTTCTTGTCGATGGCGAGCTGGGTGATGGCCCTGTCCTGGACGCAGTGCGGCCAGCCCCAGAGGACCTGCCCGTCGCGGAGATCGGCAAGGTCTTCCGGCTGCGGCTTGGGCAGGAGGATGACGTCCGAGTCGGAGATCAGTTGTTCACGGCTTGCCATGCCGCCCACCAGGGGTTCCAGTTGGCTGTCTGAAAAGCCGAAGCGCTCACCGTAGCCGCGCTCGAGCCTGATGCGTTGCCTGCTTTCGGGGGCAATGCGCTCCAGGTGCAGGGGATGGACAGGCAGCCGGCGCTCGTCCGGCTTCCGCGACGAGGAAAGGATTCCGAGGGTCACGGCGCCTATATGGCCACTCACTTTTTGTTGCCGGTGTTCGGCTTTGCCACGACGGTCGCGGGAGACTCTGCGGCCCGTTTGTCCGCGCGCTTTTCTTTGATGGATTTGCCGGATTTTTTCGATGCAGCTTGGCGAGGTGATTTGTCAGCCATGATCGCTCCCTAGAGCAGAGCCGAAATGGCTCCTAGCTCCTGACGATACACCCTTCAGGGTTGGGCACCTTGTATCCTGGCAGCCGCCGAGGGGCCGGGAAAGGGGGGGCGTCCAACAGCAAGGGAATGGAGCGGGCGACGGGAATCGAACCCGCGTATCGAGCTTGGGAAGCTAGCGCTCTACCATTGAGCTACGCCCGCAATGCCCCGCAATGCAGCCGGAGCAGATCCCAGCTTAGCGCAGATGACGCGGTGATCCAGACACAGACTCACCGGCGGCATCGCCAATTCTCTTCCGCCGGTATCACGGTCGCATCAAGTTTGGCGCGGAGCTCGTAAAGATTCGGTTAAGGCTCGACGCGGGTGTGTTGCCCTCAGTCACGCCTGACTATTCTGTAGCAGTTAGCTGCTGTGTCATGGGGAACCCGGCTATGCCTATGAGCCGTACGCCGAAAGAGGATTCCGTGGCATTTGCAGAGCATGAAGTACTCATTGGTCGCGACGCCATGACCGTTTACCAGTTCCTTGTGGACGGCTTGAACAATCCGCTGTGGCGCAGCGGAATCCGCAGCATTTCCCTCCGTTCCGGACACGCAGGCGAAAAGGGCGCCGTCTACCAGCAGACCTTGGCAGGCCCTGGAGGGCGGCCGATTGCGGCTGACTTCCAGATCACCGAGGCCCGGCCCGGCGCTGAAGTGCGTTTCGCCGTCGTCGCCGGTCCTGCGCGCCCCACCGGTGGCTACTATCTCAGCACTGAGGGCCCGAACACCCGCCTGAGATTCGCGCTGGAGTTACATCCCAAGGGCTTACAGAAACTCATGAACAGCATGATCCAGAAGACCATGGAAGACGAAGTAGTCCAGCTGGAGCAGCTCAAAGCGGTCATCGAGGGGCAGTCGCCGGAAGCGTAGGGCTATTGCGCCAGCTTGAGGCCGCCCCAACCGGCTACCGGAGTGCTCGGCGTGGTGAGGCGTCCTCCAGTCAGGTCCCAGTATTCAACCACTCCGTTGCTCGCCAGGCCTGCGACGCCCGTGGTGTTGAGGCCTGTGACGCCCCGAAGCGAGCGCAATCCCGAGTAGTCGCTCCAGCCGGTCCCCACTACCAGCCGGGCTTCCGACTTGGGCGTGGTGAGGCCTGAGCCGCGGTAGAGTCGCAGGTTCCCGTTTGCTTCCACTGCCAGCAGGTCCAGAAGGCCGTCGGCGTCGTAGTCCACCATGCTGAGGCGGATGGCACTGACGCCGGAGCCCACCTGGGTTCGTCCGACGAGGGCGGTGAGCCCCAGGTTCCGGTAAAGGTAAAGCGCGCCGCTGGAATCAGTGGCGAGGATTTGCGGGAGCCGGTTGTTGCCGCACCACATACCTACGGCCATGGTCATCGTCTGCCAGCCCGATGAGCCCAACAACACCGGCGCTTTGAACCCTCCGCTTACCACGCCGGGGTAGAGCAGCAGTCTGCCATCCAGCATTTGGACCAGGACATCGATGACGCCGTCGCGGTCCCAATCGGTTGTGATGACCTCTTTCGACCCCGCGAAACCGGATCCGACGGTCCGGGCGGGACCGAATGTGCCGTTGCCGAGTGCAGGATAGTCCTTGAGGAATCCGGAGGGGTCGACGGCGACCAAGTCACCGGTGCTCCGGATGGCCGCCGCGGTGAGGTCCAGAGTGGGCGGCTGGTGCTTGGCGATGGGGTCGCAGACGCTCGGGGGCGGCAGCTGGGGAGGGCCAGTGCTCGCGCCCGGGCTGTTGACGGTGCCGGCGGGGAGGGTCGTGTAGCCGAAGAGATTGACCACTCCCCACATCGTGTAGCTATTGGGGGTGGTCTGGTAGTTGCCGTCAGTGAAGGTGATTCCGACGCCAATCACGTTGAAACGGGGATCACGAAGCAGGGCGTCATGGGCGGGCGAGCTTTTCCACCATTCGACAAGCTGGGCGGCATTCCGATCCCAGCGGACCGCAATCACCTCGCCTGCACCATTGTTGGGGTTCAAGGCCCTGGGATCAGTCCAGAAGTTGCTGCGGTGTTCAATCACCTGGCGGCTCGCGATGTTGTCCGACCAATCCTGCGAGAGGGACGCCACGGTGGGGTTGTACTTCACGGGATTCAGGCCGAGCGAGGTCCGGTAGCTGTTGATGGCGTTGAAAACGGCCAGCACCTGGGCGGAATTGTCGTCATTGACCAATGCCTGGGCCGAAACCATCGGGACGGCTGCGGGCGAATTCCTAGTCCGAGCGGCCACCGGAGGCGGGACGTCCGCCGCAGAGCCACCCGGGAGCGGGTCAGGGCCGGAAGCCGGCGGGATGGAAGGCACAGGGGGCGGTCCGTCCACGGCCTGGGGCGACGTCGCGCTACCGGGCCCGACGGCGGTGCTGGTGTTCGCAGGCGAGGTCGCCGCATGCTTGGGGGCGGTTGCGGGAGCGGCGGGGGCTGCCGCCGGTGACTTCAACGCGGGTGCGGCCTGCGGGAGGCCAGATCCCGACGGCGGAGCGGACGCCGTCGTCGTACTTTCAGTGCGCGGGGTGGGGCTTGAGCTCGAAGGCGCGGCGGGTGCCGCGGGGGCGGCAAGGGGGACCGGGGCGATAGGTGGGCCGGAGGCAGGGGCCATCACCGTGAGAAGGCACGCCACCGTTACGGCAACGGGCACTGCAATTCGTCTCAATGTTTCCCCAGATTCGCGTTGTGCCACCGTTCCCAAGCACAACAGCGGTAACGGTAGTCTATGTGGTGCACTATAGTCCCATCCGCCACTCCCGCACCACGGTCTTTGGCGCATGCGGTATTTTTGATCGTGTGCTGATCTCTGACCGCGACATACGTGCCGAAATCGACTCCCGACGTATTGTCCTGGAGCCCTACGAACCCGCGATGGTTCAGCCATCCTCCGTGGATGTGAGGATTGACCGTTTCTTCAGGCTGTTCGACAACCATAAGTACGCGCACATCGACCCCTCCGAGGAGCAGCCTGAACTGACCCGCCTGGTTGAGGTCGAGGGCGACGAGCCTTTCATTCTGCACCCGGGTGAGTTCGTGCTCGGTTCAACGTACGAGACCGTGAGCCTGCCGGACGACGTGGCCGCGCGCCTGGAAGGCAAGTCTTCGCTGGGACGCCTCGGTTTGCTGACGCACTCCACAGCCGGCTTCATCGACCCCGGATTCTCCGGCCACGTGACTTTGGAGTTGTCCAACGTTGCCACGCTGCCCATCAAGCTGTGGCCGGGCATGAAGATCGGCCAGCTGTGCTTCTTCCGCCTGTCCTCGGCCGCTGAGCATCCCTATGGCTCCGGTGGATACGGCAACCGCTACCAAGGCCAGCGCGGCCCCACCGCGAGCCGCAGCCACCTGAACTTCCACAGGACGTCTATCTAGCCCGCAGAGACGTGAGATCTCACGTCTCGAAGGACGCAACGGGTTCGGATGCCTTCGGCTTGCGTGGAGACTTGCGGAAAACCTTGACCACAGGCTCCACGAAACGGGCTGCGAGCGGTCCGGTGATGGCCATGAGCAGCACGTACGCGGTGGCGAGGGCGGCAAGTTCGCGCGGGACTACTCCGGAGGTCACGGCCAGTCCGGCAATGACAATGGAGAACTCGCCGCGGGCTATCAGGGCGGCTCCCGCGCGGAAACGGCCAGGCACGGCAATGCCCGCCTGCTTGGCGGCCCAGAATCCGGTCAGCAGCTTGGTAGCAGCGGTCACCAAGGCCAGGAGCAGCGCCCAGCCGAGCACCGGCGGGATGCTCGACGGGTCCGTGTTGAGGCCGAACGCCACGAAGAAGATAGCGGCAAAGAGATCCCGCAGAGGCTCGAGAATCCGCGTCGCGTTGTGGGCGGTTGCCCCCGAAATGGCAATGCCGAGCATGAACGCGCCCACCGCTGCGGAGACCTGGAGGGCGGACGCGATGCCGGCCACCAAGAGGGCGGCCCCGAGGAGATTGAGCAGGAAGACTTCAGAGTTTTCGCTGTGCACGGCCTGGGATACGCGGTGGCCGTGTTTGAGGGCCACCACCAGCACCAGGGTGACCACGGCCAACGCAATGCCCACGGTCTGGAGTCCGCCCAGGAAGCCCACGCCCGCGAGGATCGCCGTGAGGATCGGAAGGTAGATGGCCATGGTGAGGTCTTCGAACACCAGGATGGCCAGCACCACCGGAGTCTCACGGTTACCGATCCGGCCGAGATCCGTGATCACTTTCGCGGCGATGCCCGACGACGAAATGTAGGTGACACCGCCCATGACGATCGCGCCTACGAGTCCCCAGCCGAGCAACACGGCGATACCCGCACCCGGAAGGAAATTCAGTATCAGGTCCAGCACGCCCGCTTGCCACGACCGCCGCAGCCCGGTGACGAGCTCGGCAGCCGTATATTCCAATCCGAGCATCAACAGGAGCAGGATGACACCGATTTCGCCGGAAAGATGCGCGAACTCGTGCATGCCATCGAGCCTGACCAGCCCACCCGCCCCGAAGGCCAGTCCCCCACCAGATAGAGCGGAATGGGGGACATGCCGATCCTGCCGGCCAATCGAGCCAAGAGGCCGAGACAGAAGACGACTGCGCCCAGCTCAATGAGGGTCAGGGCCAGGGGGTCCATGAACGTCAGCCGTTGCGCAGAATGGCAGCCGCAGAGTCAAGACCTTCCTGCGTACCGACAGCCACCAGCAGATCACCCGTGTGAAGGACGACGTCGGGTGCCGGAGAGGGAACCACTTCGCCTTCGCGCATGATCGCCACGATCGAGACACCACTGCGGGTGCGGATCTGGGCTTTGCCCATGGGCTGGTTGTTAAAGGGGAGTCCGCGGTGATGGAGAACTGCCGCGTGACAATGCCGGGGATTTCCTTGTGGGCTTCGGCGAGGCGCATGGCGATGTGCTGCCCGCCCAGGAGGTTGCCCAGGGCGGCTGCTTCGTCGGCGGTCAACGGGATGGACGCCTGGCAGGTATCGGGATCGTCCCAGGTGGAGACGAAAAGCTCGGTTTCGCCTTCGCGCATCTCGACAACACCGATTCGGCGTCCCGAGGCCGTGATGAAATCCTTGCGGACTCCGAGGCCTGGAAGTTCTGTCTCATCCACGTTCATAAGTCCACCCTAGCCCTCTTGAGCGGGCGGTGGAATGACGCCACTCACAGCCGCCGAACGAAGCGATCCGCCCCCGAACTAAGGAGCCAGCGCGAGTCCGCGCGCGGCGTCGTCGTAGTATTCCCGGTTGGCGAGCCCGGCGGCGGCCGCCTCGTCGAGAACCACCACGGCGTCGGCATGCCACTGCAGTATCGAACCAGGGCACGACGCCGTCAGCGGGCCCTCGACGGCGGCAGCGATCGCGGCGGTTTTCGCTGCACCGGTGGCGATGAGCACCAGCCGGCGCGCATCCAGGACGGTCCCCAATCCCTGGGTGATGCAGTGGGTCGGGACATCGGCGTCGTTGTCGAAGAACCGGGCGTTGTCCCTCCGCGTGCGGGCCGTCAGGCGCTTCAACCGGGTACGGGACGACAACGAGGATCCGGGCTCATTGAAGCCCACGTGGCCGTTGGCGCCGATGCCCAGGATCTGCACGTCGACGCCGCCCGCGGCAAGGATCGCGGCATCGTAGGCGGCAGCGCCGGCCTCGAGCTCCGCCTGCGTGGCCCCGGCCCCGTCAGGAACGTTCAGCCCCGCTACGGGAAGCCCGATGACATCGCAGACCTCACGGATCAGCACCTGGCGGTAGGACTGGACATGTCCAGCCGGGAGGCCCACGTATTCGTCCAAGGCGAATCCCCTGGCGGCCGAGAAATCGACGCGACCAGCGCTCGCAGCGGCCGCGAGCTCCGCGTACAGTCCCAGCGGCGACGAACCGGTGGCCAGGCCCAGCACTGCTTGTTTGCCCACGGGAAGCCCCGAGAGGACGGCGTGGGCGGCAGCCGATGCGGCAGATTCCGGAGTGGGCGTGACAATGACTTCCATGGCAACTTTCTGTCGATGGGCGGTGAGGGGGAGCTTCGGCGGTCAGGCCTTGTTGCCGCCGTTCAGCAGCAGGGATGTCAGGGCCTGGGAGACCGTAAGGGACGCACCATAGGTGACAATGTCCGCCCCGCCGCGCGGCCAGCCGCACTCGACAGCGATCACCGCATGTCCTTCCGCCCTCAACCGGGCGAAAACGGTCCAGAGCGGGTGCTCGGCATCCAGGCCGCGTCCGACGACGGCGACCCGGGCGCCGTCGGGCACCTCGCCTTCGCCGACCACTGCTTCGGTCGCCGACGCGGGACCCCACGGCACGTGGCCGACGGCGAAATTGGCTCCGGTCTCAACCTGCACGATGGCCACGGGCTCCTGGCGCGCAAGCCACCTTTCGGCTGCCTCGGACACCTCGAAGGCCTCGGCGATGCGCTCGCCGTCGAGCTCCTTCGGGTCAGCGAGTGAGCCGGAAGGCTGCGGCTGACCCTGCAACCCGAGCTGGCCCCTGATCGCGGCCTCCTGGATCTCCGCGGCGCCCGCAGCGGGGAACCGCGAGGACAGCGTCGCCGTGCGGGCAGCAGCATCCGCCAGCCGCTCCAAGGGCAGGCGTCCTTCGTCAACGGCATCGGCGATCGCGGTGAGCGTCTGTTCGAAGAGGGCCGGGCCTGTTTCCGAGCCCAGGCACAGCAGGTCCGCGCCGGCCAACAGCGCGCGGACGGCTGCCTCCGGAACGCCTGTCTCGGCGGATGCGCCCGCCATGTCCAGGGCATCGGTGATGATGACGCCCTCGAATCCCATGTCGCGGCGAAGCAGGTCTTGGAGGATGCGCGACGAGAAAGTGGCGGGGTGGTCCGGGTCCAAGGCTTCGACCAGGATGTGGCTGGTCATGACCGTGGCACCGCCGGCCGCGACGAGTGCGCGGAACGGGACCAGTTCGCGGGCATCCAGCGTGGCGGCGTTCGCCGTGACCCGCGGGAGCGCCAGGTGCGAATCGGTGGTGGTATCGCCGTGACCCGGGAAGTGCTTGGCGCAGGATGCCACACCGGCGTCTTCGAGTCCGCGGATCCAGGCGGCGGTATGCCGGGCCACCAAATCCGGTTCGGCCCCGAAGCTGCGCACGCCGATCACGGGATTGTCCGGCGCGGAATTCACGTCGGCATCCGGGGCCAGGTTGAGGTTGATGCCCAGGCCGGCGAGTTCGTGGCCGATGGCGCTGGCGCTGGCGGCGGTCAGTTCGACGTCGTCCAAACGCCCAAGCACCGCGTTGCCGGGCTGCGGTGATCCCGTGAGGTAGTGCAGACGCGTGACGTCGCCTCCCTCTTCATCGACGGCGATAAGCGTGTTCGGGGAATGCGCGCGGAGCCCGGCGCAAAGCTCGCGCAACTGCACGGGGGACGCCACGTTGGTGCCGTAGAGGCACACAGCCGCCAGTCCGGCGTCGTACGCGTCCAGGATCCAGACGGGGACGGCGATGCCGGTAAATCCGGGCATGAGGGTGCCTGCCGCCAATCGGCGGAGGTGCGCGCGGGCGGGCCCGGCGGCAAAGGACTGAGTAGCGGGGGACTGAATCGTGTCCATGTCCGGCTCCTTTGGAGTGATGCTTGTTGGGTAGTCAGGGCTGGAAACGGCTAGGCGGGGCGCTCAGGCCACACCGAGCTGGTTCCACAGGACCATCACGGCGGCTCCGCGCAGGACAATGTCCTGTGCGTCTGCCGCGAGACGGACGGACACCGGTGAGGGGTCCTGGTGCAGTAGCCGCTCCAGCAGGGTGTGCTGTACGGCGTCGAGAAGGGGGCCCTCCAAGAGCTCCCGGGGTCCGCTGAGGACCACTTCGCCCAAATCGAGGGCGCCCACCACGGGCGCGAGGGCGATCGCGAGCCGCTCGCCTGCTTCCCGGAGTACGACGTCGGCCGCTACTTCAGGCGCGGTGCTCGCCGCCGCTTCGGCCAGGGCCCGTTCGAGGCTGGGGACGGACATCCAGGTTTCGAGGCAGCCCGTCTTCCCGCACTTGCACACGGTTCCGCCGTCGGTGCCCACGGTGACGTGGCCGATTTCGCCGGCCGCGGAGTGGGCACCCCGGGCACGCCGGCCGCCCACGATGAGTCCTGAACCGACACCGCGGCCGATTTTCACGAGGACCATGTCGTCACTGCCGCCGCCGAAAGTGTAGTCCGCGTGGACGGCGGCGTCGGCGTCGTTGGAGACGAGGGTCGGCAGGCCAGTGTGCTCCTGGAGGAGATCGCGCAGGGCGACGTCCTTCCATTCGAAGTTGGGCGCCGTGGTGACCACGCCGTCCGCGTTGACGATGCCGGGAGTTCCGACGCCGATGCCCAGCAGTGTGGCGGTGGCGCGCCCAGCGGCCTCCGAAGCGAGTTCGAGGACCTGGTTGACGACGTCCCGGCCGGTTTCCGAAGAGATGGTGCGTTCCACGCGTTCGAGGATGTTGCCGTCAAGGTCGAGGACGGCGGCGCGCAGCACGGAGTTTTCGGCCAAATCCATGCCGATCACCTGGAGGCCTTGGCGGTTGATGTCTACCAGGATGGCCGGCTTGCCGGGGCGGATTTCATCCGAGTGCCCCAGTTCCACGACGTGGCCGCGCTCGAGCAGGTCCGAGACGAGGTCTGATACGGTGACGCGGGTCAGGCCCAGGGTCCTGGAAAGATCCGCGCGGCTCATCGCACCTGCCGAGTGAAGCGTCTGGCGCACCAAGGAGAGGTTGTGGGCCCGCCCATCGGAGGGCAGGGTCGCGGCGCCTGTTCGATCGGTCCGGTGGCGGTCGGTGCGGGGGCGGTCACGAAGGGCTTCCATGAGAGTTAGTAAACTCTACTAACAATCAAAGATCAAGGGCTTCCCGCGTCATATTTTTGCCGTTCCGCGCGGGGGGATCAGCACTGGCCCCCGCACAACTGGTCCTCAGCGCAGGGGAACTGTCGCGATTTCCGTCTTGCTAGGTGATTTGACGGGCAGGATCACCAACAGGCCGGCCAGGAGCACCACCATGATGCCCAGAATGCCCCAGCGTTGGGCTCCGCCCGGGGCCACCAGGGGCGTCGCCAGGGTGATGCACAAGGTAAAGAGTGCCGGTGCCAGGAAGCTCACTGCCCGGCCGGTCGTGGCGTAGAGCCCGAACAGTTCGCCGGATTCGCCGTCCGGCGCCAACCGAGCGAGGTAGGCGCGGGAGGAAGCCTGGGCCGGTCCGACGAAAAGGCAGAGGAACAGCCCGAACACCCAGAACGTGGTGCTGCCTGCCCAGTGGGCTCCGAAGAACATGTAGTCGCCATTGCCGAGAATCAGGATCGCCGTGCCGGCCACCAGGAGTCCTAGCAGGGAAATGACGATGACAGCCTTGGGACCGATTCTGTCGTCCAGGAAACCGCCGATCATCGCTCCGACGGCGGCCACCACATTTCCGAAAATCGCGAAGAAGATGACTTGCTTGAGCTCGAATCCAAAGGTCCCGGCAGCAATGACTCCACCAAAGGTGAAGACCGCCGCGAGGCCGTCTCGGAAGATGGCGCTCGCGAGCAGGAAATAGATAGTGTGCGGGCTGGTTCGATAGATGGCCATGATCCGGCGGGCCAGCAAACCGTACGAGGCAAGGAACCCGAGCCGGGACTCCGGCTTCTTGACGGCAAGCTCCGGCACCGCAAAGAGGACCGGTAGCGCGAAGATGAAGAACCAGAGCGCGGAGAAAACAGCCACGAGCCTGATATTCAGGCTGTCCTGCGTGGAAGCCCCGATCCAGTCAAACGACGGCTGGACGAAAAGCTGCAGCACCACCAGCAGCGCCACGATCCCGCCCAGGTACCCCATTCCCCAGCCGAAGCCACTCACTTTGCCGATATTGGCAGGGGTGGAGATCTGGGCCAGCATGGCGTTGTAATTGACGCCCGCGAACTCGAAAAACACATTGCCGAGCGCGATCAACGAGACGCCCAGAAGCAGGAACTCGGGCTTCGGGAAAACGAAGAAGCACAGGCCGGTGAGGACGGCGACGAGGGCGGTGTTGACCCCGAGCCAGAGCTTGCGGCGACCACCGGAGTCGGAGCGCTGGCCGGTGACGGGCGCCAGGAGGGCAATCGCGACGCCGGCAATCGCCAATGCTGCTCCCAACGCCGCCGAGGCAGAGTCTTCACCGCCGAAGGCTTTGGAAGTCAGGTAGACGGTGAACACGAAGGTGGTCATGACGGCGTTAAAGGCCGCGGAACCCCAGTCCCAGGAGGCCCATGCAAGAATCTGGCCCTTATTGGAAAGGGCTGGCCCGGAAGCAAGTTCGGATGCAGGATGCGGGGCCTCAGGCGCAGTTGCCATGTTCATGGACTGAATGGTAACCGCCCGAAGTGACAGTTTTGGGACGTGCAGGCGGTCGGCGCCGTACCGCACCCCCATACACCCCGGAAGCGGACATTGTTTGTCACATGCGGTTGATAAACTACCTGCACCGAACCCAACGTTTGACCGCCTGCTCCAACTTTTGACAATTTATTCCTGACTTTGCGGAGATTCCAGTGATCACAGTTCTTGCCGTGACCTTTGCAGCGGCAACTGTGGCGCCTTGGATCTTCCGGAAACTCCAGCGGAATGCCTTCTACGTCCTCGCAGCGGTTCCCGCCGGGGCTTTCGTGTGGCTGCTTTTGCAGTATGACCAGATCCATCCCGGCCAGAGCCTTCCGGGCCCCGGTGCAGGCCCTTCGGGCGGCTTCATCGAAGAAACCCTCCCCTGGATTCCAAACCTCAAGCTGGAGTTTGCCTTCCGCATGGATGTCCTGGCCTGGGTGATGTCCTTGCTGGTCTTGGGTATCGGCGCGCTCGTCTTGGTCTATTGCGCCCGGTACTTCAAGAACAAGGATGCCGATCTGGGCGGGTTCGGGGCCCAACTGCTTGCCTTTGCCGGAGCAATGTTCGGCCTGGTGACGGCCGACGACCTCCTGATGATGTTCATCTTCTGGGAACTCACTACAGTCCTGTCCTATCTGCTGATCGGCTACGCGCGCACCCGCCTCGCCGCCCGGCGCTCGGCGCTGCAGGCCCTCATGGTCACCACCGCCGGTGGCCTCGCTATGCTCGTCGGCCTGATCATTCTGGGCCAAACGGCCGGAACGTACCGGATTTCGGCGATCATGGCTCAGGCAGCCACCTTCGTCACCGGACCGGCGGAGGGAGCCGTTGCTGCCGCCGTCGTACTCATCCTGGTAGGTGCGATTACCAAATCGGCGCTTGTCCCGTTCCACTTCTGGCTCCCGGGGGCCATGGCCGCCCCTACCCCCGTGAGCGCCTACCTGCACGCAGCAGCCATGGTGAAGGCCGGTATCTACATCGTGGCGCGCATGGCGCCGGGGTTCAGCGAAAGCCCCTACTGGTTGCCGCTGGTGCTCGGACTGGGCCTGGCCACCATGCTGGTGGGCGGCTACCGGGCGCTCCGGCAGACCGACATCAAGCTGATTCTTGCCTATGGCACAGTCAGCCAGCTCGGGTTCCTGACCATGGTGGTGGGCCTTGGCCTGCCAGACGCCGCGCTCGCCGGTCTTGCGCTCCTGCTGGCACACGGTCTGTTCAAGGCTTCGCTGTTCCTGGTGGTGGGAATCATCGACCACCAATCCGGCACGCGCGATATCCGCACACTCTCGGGGGTCTACAAGTCCTCGCGCGCGCTCGCCATCGTGGCCGGCATCGCCGCAGCGTCCATGGCCGGACTACCGCCGCTGGCAGGATTCGTGGCCAAGGAATCGGTGTTCGAAGCCTTCGTCCACTACGGCACAGGCCCTGACCCCCAGCCTTGGGGACTGATCCTCCTGGTGGGCTTGGTCCTGGGGTCCATACTCACCTTCGCCTACAGCGCCCGCTTCATGTGGGGCGCGTTCGCCACGAAGCCCGGCATGGACCCGACGCCGTTCAAAGCCGTCCAGCCATCGTTCCTGGCCGCTCCCGCCATCCTGAGCGTCCTCACCATCGTGTACGGCCTGTGGCCGGATCCCGTTGACTCATGGGTCCAGCCGTATGCGGCTCTCTTTGCCGGTCCTGCAGCAGGGCACGACGCCGGAACAAACCCGGCCGGTGCCAGCCACCTCGCGCTGTGGCACGGGCTGACACCCGCCTTGGGACTCACCGCCGCAACGTTCGCGGCAGGCGTCGTGATGTTCTACGGCCGGAACCTTGTGTCCCGGGCGCAGAGCCGTATCCCGGACTGGGTGGACGGCGATCGCGCGTACCAGCGCACCATTGGCGCCCTCGACGACGTCGCCGTATGGGTCACAGGGCGCACGCAGCGCGGTTCCCTGTACTTCTACTTGGCAGTCATCCTCACAGTGGCCTTCGCCGTCCCGCTCACGGCCCTCATCGTGGCCAACAAACCGCTCCCCGGTGGTCTCTTTCTGATCGACCCGAACTCGCCGCTCCAGCTCATCGCCGCGGCGGGAATCGTTGTTGGCGCACTGGCCGCAGTTCGTGCCAACAAGCGCTTCCTCGCCGTCCTGATGGTGTCTGTGACTGGCTACGGCATCGCGCTGATGTTCGCGTTGCAAGGAGCCCCGGACCTCGCCCTGACCCAAATGCTCGTGGAGACCATCATCCTGGTGGCTTTCGTCCTGGCGATGCGCAGCCTCCCCGGAGCTCCGGGACCGCACCGGCGGCAAATACCGGGTGGTGCGCGTGATTATTGGTGTGGCGTTCGGCGTCACCATGATCTTCGTGGCGATTTACGCCATGGGAGCCCGGATCGCGGAGCCTGTGTCGCTCTCCTTCCCCGGCTGGCCTACGAAGGCGGCGGCGGACTCAACGTCGTCAACGTGACGCTGGTGGACATCCGGGCGTGGGATACCTTCGGTGAGATCTCGGTGCTCGCAGTTGCCGCCACGGGCGTCGCCAGCTTGATCTTTGTCCGCAGCCGCGGCGAGCGCATCAACAAGGCGGCCACCGTGCCCGAAGGCACTGTGGGAAGGCGCACCGCCGTCGGGGGCAATTCGCGCGAGGACGCTTCCCTGGCACTTGCGCGCAAGTTCGCCGGCTCCCTGGCGGATCCCTGGCTCGTGGCCGGCCGAACCCTGGCACCCGAACGCCGTTCCATCATTTTCGAGGTGGTTACCCGGCTGATTTTCCACTCGATGATCGTCTTCTCCGTGTACCTGCTGTTGGCGGGACACAACCTTCCGGGCGGCGGCTTCGCAGGCGGACTCACGGCTGGGCTCGCCTTGACCATCCGCTATTTGGCCGGCGGACGCTTCGAGCTGCGGGAAGCCGCGCCGATCAGTGCCGGCATGCTGCTGGGAACCGGTCTCGCGACGGCGGCCGCGGCGGGCTTCGTGCCGTTGCTTCTGGGCGGCCAGGTGTTCCAAAGCGCCATCATCGAGTTCTGGCTGCCGCTGTTCGGTGACGTCAAATTCGTCACCTCCACGATCTTCGACATCGGCGTTTACCTCGTAGTGGTGGGCCTGGCATTGGACGTGTTGCGTAGCTTGGGAGCCGAGATCGACGAACACTTCGAAGAGACCGCGAGCGGAGACATAGGTGGTTCCGTGGAAGCCCGGTCCAAGGCTTCCCCGGCAACGGTTGCCGGGACAGGTACGGCCACGGCGTCCACGGTATTCCGGAAGGGGACACCATGAGCGTCAACCTGACCCTGTTGATCGTCATGGGCTTGCTGTATGCCTGCGGAATCTATCTGATCCTGGAACGCAGCCTGACCCGCGTGCTGCTGGGGCTCATGCTCCTCGCAAACGCTACCAACCTGCTGATCCTGTCCACGGGCGGATATGCCGGACTTGCTCCACTCTTCAACAAATCGACGGATCCACGCGACTACAACGATCCTTTGCCACAAGCGTTGATCCTGACATCGATCGTGATTTCCTTCGCGGTGACGGCCTTCATGCTCGGCATCATCTACCGGACCTGGGCGTTGGCACGCCAGGACGATATCCAGGATGACGCTGAAGACCGCCGCGTCGCCAAAACACCAAGCTTTGACGCCGAGGACGATTCCGTGGTCCCCGAGGAAACGTCGGAATTTCCTGTCATGGCAGTCACCGAAGCAGCCAAGGAAGGGGGCCCCGAGTGAACATCGCCAGCCTGGCGCCGCTCGCCGTCGTACTTCCCATCCTCGGTGCCGCACTGACATTCGCACTCAACAGGAATCCGCTGGCGCAGCGCGTGGTCAGCATCGGTTTGTTGTCCCTTACCTTGCTCCTGGAATGCTGGCTCCTTGCCTCGGTCTGGACCACCGGCACGGCATCCGTCACCCTGGGCGGCTGGCAACCGCCCTGGGGCGTGGTGATGGTGGTGGACCAGTTCTCTTCCCTCATGCTGGTGGTCTCCTCCGTCATCAGCCTTGCCGTGCTGATCTACGCCACAGGCCAAGGTATGGCCGACGGCGACCGCGAAGCACCGGTGTCGATCTTCCACCCGACCTACCTGATCCTGGTGGCCGGTGTTTCCAACGCTTTCCTGACAGGCGACCTCTTCAATCTGTACGTCGGCTTCGAGATCCTGCTGACGGCGAGCTACGTTCTGATGACACTGGGTGGGACCGGTCCGCGCATCCGTGCCGGGGTGACGTACGTGGTGGTGTCCGTGGTGTCCTCGGTGTTGTTCCTGATCGCCATTGCGATGATTTACGGAGCTACCGGAACCATCACCATGGCCGACCTCGCCATCAAGCTTGCCGAATTGGATCCGGGCACCAAGAACTTGCTCCACGTCATGCTGCTGGTGGCGTTCGGCATCAAGGCTGCGGTGTTCCCACTGTCCTTCTGGCTGCCTGACTCGTATCCGACAGCCCCCGCACCGGTCACCGCCGTGTTCGCCGGCTTGCTCACCAAAGTAGGCGTCTACGCGATGGTCCGTACGGAGACGCTTCTGTTTCCAGGGGACACGTTGAACACCCCGTTGATGGTGGTGGCGCTCCTGACCATGCTGGTGGGAATCCTCGGCGCCATAGCCCAGAGCGACATAAAACGTTTGCTTTCCTTCACCTTGGTCAGCCACATCGGGTACATGGTGTTCGGCCTGGCCATGTCCTCCATTGCTGGGCTTGCGGCCGCCGTCTTCTACGTGGCCCACCACATCACCGTCCAAACGAGCCTGTTCCTGGTGACGGGCCTCATCGAGCGCCGTGGGGGCAGCTCGTCCATGGACCGGCTAGGTGGGCTCGCCAAACTGTCCCCGCTCCTTGCGCTCTTGTTCTTCATTCCGGCCATGAACCTCGCCGGAATCCCGCCGTTTTCCGGGTTTTTGGGGAAACTCGGGCTCATGCAGGCCGGCATTGCCCTGGGCACCCCTTTGGCCATTACCTTGGTGGTGGGCGGGGTGGTCACCAGCCTCTTGACCTTGCTGGCAATAGCCCGCGTATGGAACCGCGCATTCTGGCGGAAACCGGAGGATGCGGAGTACCCGGATCCTGTCCTGAAGGACACAGCCGGCGTCGGACTGCTTCCGCGGACCATGGTGGGGCCAACCGCCGCGCTAGTGGTCTTTGGCGTGGCGCTGACCGTCTTTGCAGGTCCGCTGTTCCAATTGGCCGGCAACTCCGCGGAACAGATGCTGGACCGCACGGCATATATCCGCTCGGTGCTTGGCGAGCATGCGCCGATTCCGGGAATCGCTGAGCCGCAGGGAGGTGGCAAGTGAGCCGCAAACGGATTTCGTTCCGCACCGAGTTGCCCCTGCTGGTTTGGCTGGTAGTCGTCTGGGGTGCTCTCTGGCGGGACTTCAGCCCGGGCAACCTCGTCTTCGGTGCGTTGATTGCGGTGGTAGTGGCCAGGATCTTCTACTTGCCTCCCGTGGATCTCAGCGGACGCTTCAACGTGTTGCGCGCTATACCCTTCGCCTTCGTGTTCCTTGGCAAAGTGGTGGCCGCGAGCTTCCAGGTCATGTACTTGGCGATCTTCCGCGGGCCTTCGGTGACCAACGCCGTCGTCGCTGTGCCGTTACGTAGCCATTCCGACCTCATGGTCACGGCCACGGGCCACGTGATTTCGCTGATCCCGGGTTCGCTGGTGGTTGAGGTGGACCGCTCTACGTCCACCCTTTACATCCACGGGCTCAATGTCCGCAACGATTCAGACACCGCCAAGCTGCGCCGGGAAGTCCAGGACACGGAGGCCTCGCTGATACGGATCATGGGCACACCGGCGGAACTGGACGCACTCCAGGCCGAAGGCTGGCCTGCAACGAGGGGAGCCAGCTCATGAAAGACATCGTGCTGATCGTTACGGCGGTGATTCTCAGCCTCGCGGCGGCCGGCGCGATCTACAGGATCGCCGTCGGGCCGTCGCTGTTGGACCGCGTGCTCGCCTCAGACGTGCTGCTCGCCATACTCGGCGCGGCGTTGGCCATCGACATGGCCGTTAACAGACACCTCAACAACCTCGTGTTGCTCGTGGCGCTGACGTTGATTGGATTTATCGGCTCGGTGACTGTGGCCCGCTTCGTGGCCGACCGGAGGGGGCAGGTCAATGATTCCTAACGCCACCGGAGCGGATGCCGTGATCGATGCCGTCACCGCGGTCCTGCTGGTCGTTGGAGCGCTGATGTCGTTGGGCGCGGCAATCGGACTGTTGCGCTTTCCGGACCTCATGAGCCGCATGCACGCAGCTACCAAACCGCAAGTGCTGGGGCTGTTCCTTGTTTTGGCGGCCATCGGGCTGCAGCTGCGCGAATGGTGGGTTTGGCCGGTCCTGCTGGTCGCCTGGATTTTCCAACTGCTGACCGTGCCCGTGTCTGCCCACATGGTGGGCCGCGCAGGCTACCGGACGAAACACCTCCACCCTGAACTGCTGAGCACAGACGAACTTGAGGCCGTGGTGCTGCGTGCTGCTGGTGAGCGGGCCGCCGAGAAAGCTGAAGAAGCAGGCCCGGATGGCGCGTCGGCCTAGACGATGTCCTGCGTCTTCGAGAAGCGCGAGATGGCGCGCTGGGTACTGCGGCTTGCGACAACCTGGATGACGGTGCTCACAGCGGCCGAAATCAAGGCGAAGGTCAGTGCTGATCGCAGGCTGGTTTCCATGTCGTCGTGGCCTTTGGGCGGCTTGTTGCCCGTGGCTTTTTCCCACAACGCGTTGACGAGCTTGGTGCCGACGATTCCTGCGCCGATGCTCACACCGGTGCCGAGCAGTTTGAAGAGCAGGTTCATTCCGGGACTCCTTGCGGGAGGAAACAGGACTGTCCCCAGCCTAACCCCACCTCAGGACAGTTATGGAGCAACGGATGGGGGTTGGCGCCTGAGCCGGAAGAACTCCTGCAGCGCTCCGGGCGCTGGCCGCACCGGAACGATGTCACGCTCTTCGGCCATCACAGCGTCCACCGTGCCGAGAATGAGCAGTTCATCCAGCAGGGCCAAAGTGGGCGGCATGAGTTTGAGGGTCCCCGCGGCCTCGGCGTCAAGGATTCCACGGACTGGCATCCACAGTGATGACGATGCCTCCGTGGTCTGGTGCAGTGGCTCGGCCCCGGCAGGCGGGCAGGCAACGTAGAAGTACGTGTCGAAGCGCTTGGGCTGGTCTTCAGGAGTGACCCAGTTGGCCCACGGGCGGAGGGCGGCGGCGTCGAGCTTCAGCCCTGCCTCCTCGAACACTTCACGTTGCGCGGCCGCCAGCACCCGGCCGGCGTTGTGCCGGGCCGATGCGGGCTCGACGGCGATGCTGCTCCGGTGCCATGCGGCGGCATGCTGCTCGACGACGTCGTCCGTGAAGTCCCAGCCAGTGCTGTCCGCCTGATCCACCCGGCCCCCGGGGAAGACAACCATGCCCGCGGCGAAATCCATGGTGGACACTCGGTGCTGGACGAACACTTCCAGACCCCTCATGACACCTTCAGGACCAGTCGAACCTTCAGAGCTCGCGGGAAGGGGAGCATCGCGGACCAGGATCACGCTCGCGGCGAGCCTCGGTTCGGCCACCGTGGTGCTGTTCGCTTCGCCAATGCCTGTCAAGACCGCTCCTTTGCCCTGCTTGCTGCGTCGGATTCTGCTGGATCATTCTCCCAGTTTCGGCGCCCGCCTGCGCCACCTCAGGCCTGACCGCGCCCGCCCAGCGAATGATCCAGCAGAATCCGTCGCTTTCCGTCTTTTGTGACCGTTCTAGCAACCCCGCCAAGGTGTAAACTGAACCACGCCCAAAAGGGTGGATTGATAACGACAGGGGAGCGCCGCCGTCGGGCTCGCAGCAATGCGGCACGGAGGACGGGCGCTGAGAGTGCGGACAGCCGCAGACCCTCGAACCTGATCCGGCTAGTACCGGCGCAAGGGAGTCGAGTTCTCATAGTGTCCGGAACCGGCGGCGGAGGCCGCTCGCAGGCAAACCGGAAACACTTTCCCCTCCTGTTCCTCAGGAGGACAAAATGACTGGTATTTCTGCAAAGCCGGGCCTCACCAAGCCCGGTTACAACTGGCGCGTGGTGGACATCGTGGTGGCGGCACTGATCTCCATCGCCGGCGGCGTGATCTTCTGGGCTTGGGACCAGATGGCTGCTTTGGTTTCGACGCCGATGAACGCCGCTTACCCGCCCGTGACCGGCATTATCGCCGGCGGCTGGATGATTCCGGCCGTGCTGGGCATGCTCATCATCCGCAAGCCAGGTGCTGCAATTTTCTGTGAGACCGTCGCCGCCACCAGCGAACTCATCATGGGTTCCCAGTACGGCACCACGGTGTTGATCTCCGGCCTGCTCCAGGGACTCGGTGCAGAACTCATCTTCTTGGCGTTCATGTACAAGAAGTTCAACCTGCCGGTATCCCTGCTGGCCGGAGCCGGTGCGGGCCTGTTCTGCGGACTCAACGATTCCTTCCTGCCGTGGGGCTGGAACATCGCCTACGAAGCGGTTGACAAGCTCGCGTACATCGCGTTCTGCACGGTTTCCGGTGCAGTTATTGCCGGCGCGCTGGCCTGGATCGCCACCCGCGGCCTGGCCAAGACCGGTGTGCTGAGTGCGTTCGCGTCCCGCAAGGCCGCCTCGGAGCCCGTCTTTTCCTGATGCCCAGTCCTGATTCCGGCACCTCTGCTGTGGTGCGGGCCGCCGCAATTTCGGCCCAAGGTTGGGGCTGGCGGCACGCGGGCCGCACCACGCAGGCCATCCACGCCCTGGACTTGGACATCCGTCCGGGCGAGCGTGTGCTGCTGCTTGGCCCGTCGGGCGCAGGCAAGTCGACGCTCCTGCATGCCCTCGCGGGGGTGCTGGGCGAGGAGG
The DNA here is from genome assembly GCF_054888235.1 of Arthrobacter sp. MMS24-S77. Lineage (NCBI taxonomy): Bacteria > Bacillati > Actinomycetota > Actinomycetes > Micrococcales > Micrococcaceae > Arthrobacter > Arthrobacter sp. MMS24-S77. Next base: position 4,225,980 of record NZ_JBTZRN010000001.1, on the reverse strand, counting down.
GCGACGACGCCGACGAAACCGGCTCGTTGCTGGTGGACGGCGTTTCGCCGAGGTCCCAGCGGGGCCATGCCGGACTCATGCAGCAAGACCCCGAAACCCAAGTGGTGCTTTCCAGGCTGGGTGACGACGTCGCCTTCGGTGCCGAGAATCTCTGCGTGCCGCGCGAAGAGATTTGGAAGCGGGTCCATGAAGCGCTCGACGACGTCGGGTTGCGGAATAGCGCCAGCGGCAACTTTGCGCTCGACCACCCGACGTCGGCCCTCTCGGGCGGGCAGAAACAGCGCCTTGCGCTGGCCGGCATCCTGGCGATGCGGCCGGGCTTGATCCTCCTGGACGAGCCGACCGCCAACTTGGATCCCGCCGGCGTGCTGGAGGTCCGCGATGCGGTGGGCCGCTGCCTGGACAAGACCGGCGCCACCCTGGTGGTGGTGGAGCATCGGGTCTCGGTGTGGAAGGACCTCGTGGACCGGATCGTGGTTCTCCAGCCGGGCAGCTCTTCCGAGGGAGGCTCGACGCCGGCCGTTCTCTTGGACGGCGATCCTGACACGGTCTTGGCGCAAGCAAGGGACATGCTCACCGCAGCGGGCGTCTGGGTTCCCGGTTATGTGCCGGCCACCCGGCCGCGTTCCGGAACAGTAGCCGGTTCCGGGGCGACGAGCTCCGGGGCGACGGGTGGGGGAGAATTGCTGCTCGCCACCCAGGAGCTTGCCGTGTCGCGTGAACGGGCACGCCGCCGCGGGTTCGCAACCATCCCGCCCCATCCTGTGCAGACCGGACTCGACGCCCAAGTGCTCGCTGGTCAGGCTCTGACCGTCACGGGCCCCAACGGCGCGGGAAAATCCACCTTCGCTTTGACCCTCGCCGGCCTGCTGGCTCCTGTGTCCGGCACGGTGGCTGCCGCCGTCGGGCTCAGCGACGGCGCTGGCGCCGATCCTTTCAAGTGGAAGGCCCAGCAATTGATTTCCCGGATCGGCACCGTGTTCCAGGAGCCCGAGCACCAGTTCGTCACCGGCCGGGTGCTCGATGAATTGATGTTCGGCCCCAAGCACCTTGGCCACGGCGAGGAGCGCGTGGACGAGTTGCTGGAGCGGCTGCGCCTGAGGCATTTGGTGGACGCCAATCCGTACACGCTCTCCGGTGGGGAAAAGCGCCGCCTGTCCGTAGCCACGGTGCTTGCCGCGCATCCTCGGGTCCTGGTTCTGGACGAACCCACTTTTGGCCAGGACGCCAACACGTGGGCCGAGCTCGCGTCCTTCCTGTCCGAACTGCTCGACGCCGGCACGTCCGTTGTTTCTGTCACCCACGACCAGGAATTCAGCTCCGTCCTGGGCGGCACCGAGATGCGGCTCGCTCCTGCGTTCCAAGACAGCGCACGGCAGGAAGCGGGTGCGGCATGAGGGAAGCGTTGAGCCTGCGCGGCAACAACGCGCTTCTGACGCGGGCCAATCCGTTGGCCAAGTTCGTGTCGGTCTTCCTGATCACCTTGGTGTTGGCGCTGTCCATCGATTTGGTGTCAGCGTCGACGGCGCTCCTCGGCGAGTTGGCATTGTTCCCCCTCGCTGGGCTCACCGTGCGCTTGCTATGGCAGCGCGGCTGGCCCCTGATTATCGCGGCAGCGCTGGGCGGCTGGAGCACCGCGATCCTGTCGGCCGACAGCGGGAGGATACTTCTCGACGTCGGGGTCTGGTCCATCAGCGAAGGCTCGCTGCAACTGGGACTCGGGTTCATGCTGCGAGGCCTTGCCATTGCGCTGCCGGCCATCCTCCTCATGAGCTGCACCGATCCGACCGACCTTGCCGATGCGCTGGCCCAGAAGGCGAAACTGCCGCACCGCTTTGTCTTGGGCACCCTGGCCGCACTGCGGCTCGTGGGGCTCATGGCGGAGGAGTGGCAGACCATCGGCATGGCACGGCGTGCCCGGGGTGTCGGCTCCCATGGGAGCCCTCTGCAGCGGTTCAAGGCCATGCTCGGCCAAAGCTTCGGGCTGCTGGTCCAGGCGATCCGTCGGGCGTCCCGCTTGGCCGTGACCATGGAGGCGCGTGGCTTCGGCGGTGGCCGGCGGACCTGGGCGCGCGAGTCCACCTACAGCCGCCTGGACGTCTGGGTCCTGGTGGGCGGGCTGGTCATTGCGGCCGCAGCCGTTCTCGCTGCCCAATGGGCAGGGACGTGGCACTTCGTCTGGCTGAAGCAGCCCAACTGACTCGCAGTTGTTGTCGTTTTGGGGCCGCATAACGACAACAACTGCGAGTTAGTTGGGTATTGTCGGGCGGGCCGCTCGCATAAGGATGCCCACGCCGCCGTCGAACGTTGTGGTGTGAAAGCTCGGCGCCCTGGCGACTTCCACGAACCCCCATCGGCGATGCAACTCGATTGACGCGAGGTTGGACGCGTTGACGACGTACCAAGCTTCCGTTGCGCGGCGCCATATCCAGTCCAGCCGGGCTTGGGTGAGGGCCGTCCCGATGCCGCAGCGTCGAGAATCCGGCCGCACGGTGACGCCGCCCAGATAGTGCCCCTTGGGGGCGGCGCCGTCGCCATAGCTCCAGAAATGGGTCTTCCCCCAACCGAGAAGGCCCCCGACGCCGGAAGTTCCGCGGGCGCAAGCGACCACCACAACGCGGGAGTCGTCGTCGATCGCTTTTTCCAAGCCGTTCGCGTCGGGAAGCGTGCGCCCAGCTTTGGCCTGGATGTCGAGAATGTTGGCGATGTCGCTGTTCTTGGCCGGGCGGATTTCCGCGCGCAACCCAAGAGGCACGTAGCTGGAGGATCCGTTGGAGCTCATTTGACTGAGCCTCCCTCGTCCCTGCGACGGTGTCAACGTGTATCGCACGAAACGACTAGAACGCGGCGGATTCGGCGTGTTGTGCCACAAAATGGGTTCCGGTAGACCATCCATGATATTTTTTGGTCATGACGCAACCGACTGCCGAACATGTAGGTCTCCTTCTTCGCGACGCCCGCGGCGAAAAGGGCTGGACGCAGGGACAGCTCGCTTCGGAACTGGGCACCAGCCAAAGCGCCATTGCCCGGATGGAGCAGGGCAAGCAGAACCTCAGCCTCCGGATGATCGAACGCCTTGAGTCCATTTTCGGGCGCACCATCGTCAAAGTCGGCAAACGGCAGATGACCCACCTGCGCGTTGAGGGCGGACGCACGCTCTCCGGCTCGGTGGACGTCAACAGTAGCAAGAATGCCGGCGTCGCACTGCTCTGCGCGAGCCTCATCAACCGCGGCACCACCACCTTGCGCAGGCTTGCCCGGATCGAAGAAGTCAACCGGATCGTCGAGGTTTTGACCTCCATCGGGGTCGAATGCACTTGGCTCAACGGCAACGATTTGCGCATCCGCCGCCCCGAGACTCTTGACCTGCCCTCCATGGACGTGGAGGCGGCACGCCGCACCCGCAGCGTCATCATGCTCCTGGGTCCGCTTCTGGATGAGGCGGCCTCGTATCAGCTGCCTTACGCTGGCGGTTGCGATCTCGGGACTCGAACCGTGGAACCGCACATGCAGGCGCTGCGGCAGTTCGGCCTCTCCGTGGAGGCCAAGTCCGGCTTCTATTCCGTGCAGGCCCCTCCGGCCGACGCCGACCACCGCACCTTCGTGCTCACCGAGCGCGGCGACACGGTCACGGAGAACGCCATCATGGCCGCCGCCCACCGCAGCGGTACCACGGTAATTCGCAATGCCAGCCCCAACTACATGGTGCAGGATCTCTGTTTCTACCTTCAGGGACTCGGAGTGGTCATTGACGGGATCGGGACAACCACTTTGAAGATCACGGGCCGCCCGGCGATCGACGTCGACATTGAGTACTTCCCGTCTGAGGACCCCATCGAGGCCATGAGTCTGATTACCGCGGGCATCGTGACGAACTCGGAGGTCACCATCTGCCGGGTCCCCATCGAGTTCATGGAGATCGAACTGGCCACGCTTGAGCAGATGGGCCAGCAATTGGACATCTCCGGCGAGTACTTCGCACGCAACGGACGGACGCGGCTGGTGGACGTCACCACCAAGCCATCACGACTGCGCGCGCCCGAGGACAAGATCCATCCGATGCCGTTCCCCGGGCTGAATATCGACAACCTGCCTTTCTTCGCGGTCATCGCCGGCAACGCCGAGGGCCAGACGATGATCCACGACTGGGTCTACGAAAACCGGGCCATCTACTTGACCGAACTCAACAAGCTTGGAGCCCAGGTACAGCTCCTCGATCCGCACCGGATCTACGTCAATGGCCCTACCAAGTGGCGTGGCGCGGAAGTCGGATGCCCACCGGCACTCCGACCCGCAGCTTGCCTGCTCTTGGCCATGCTGGCGGCCCGTGGCACGTCCGAGCTGCGCAACATCTATGTGATTGAGCGCGGATACGAGGACCTCGCTGAGCGACTCAACACCATCGGCGCCAAGATCGAGTACTTCCAAGACTGACCGCGTCGGATTCTGCACGATTCGGACTTCCGGCGGAACATTCTGCTGGATCACCCAGAGCGTGCTTTCGCTCAGGCCCGTGCCAGCAGCCTTCTGGCGTTTCCGTAGTAGTCGGCAGAGATCTCACTTTCGATCATGGCCTGCGGGATGCCGAACTGCTGCATGGCCGACTGCGCAATGGAAATAGCATCCACGTCCGGTAAGCAGGTCAGAGCATGAATGACGGTGTCTTCTACGGATGCCACGGGGACGGCATTCTCCGGAGTGAGGCGAAGCCCGCCATGCCGGACGAAGCCCTTGCCCCGGCAATGGCGCGTGGCCAGGTGCACATGCCTGGGTTTGTCCTTGATCCACAGGCGCCCGCCCCTGTCTCCGAATGGCTGCCATGGCGCACAATTGATCCGTGCGCACTTTTGGTGTGGAAGAGGAATTGCTGATCGTCGATCCCGTGACCGGCGAACCGCTTGCCCTTGCCGACGCGCTCCTTTCGGGCGTGGCCCAGCGCGACCCCACCCCAAAAGACCCCACCGCGGATGTCCCCGAAACCAGCTTCGACCCTGAGGACACGGACGGCCCGGACACCGGCCTCAGCCACGAACTCAAGCTTGAACAGATCGAGACCCAGACCCGGCCATGTCGCAGCTACGCTGAACTCTTGCATCAGATCCGTAAGGGACGGGGCCTCGCGAGCCACGCGGCACGGCGCCACGGTGCAAGGATCGCGGCGTTGGCCACGTCACCCGTGGACGCCGCTTTGCACACCACTCCGGATCCCCGGTATGCCGTCATGCTTGAACGCTTCGGCATCACGGCACACGAACAGCTCACGTGCGGATTCCACGTACACACCTCGATCGAGTCGCCGGAGGAAGGTGTGGTGGTCCTGGACCACATCCGGGACAAGCTCGCAGTCCTCACCGCGATCAGCGCCAATTCGCCATACTGGCGGGGGCTGGCGACAGGCTTTGAGAGTTACCGGACGCAGGCTTGGAATCGTTGGCCGTCCTCGGGTCCGTCGGCCGTCTTCGGTTCCTTGGCGTCCTACCGGCGGGTGGTCCAAAGGCTCATCGAAACGGGTGTCCTGCTGGACGAGGGCATGGTCTACTTCGATGCCCGGCTGTCCCGGCATGTTCCCACGGTGGAGGTTCGGGTGGCCGATGTCTGCCTCCGGGCCGAGGACGCTGCGCTGATTGCGGTGCTCGTCAGGGCCTTGGTGGAGACCTCCGTGCGCGAATACCATGCCGGCATAGAGCCTGCGGCTGTGCCCACGGCGCTTTTGCGGATGGCATCATGGCAGGCAAGCAATTTTGGACTGCGCGGGGAACTCCTGGACTTTGGAACCTTTCGGCCGGAGCCCGCCGCCGACGTCGTATGGTCACTGGTGGAGTATCTGGAACCGGTCCTGGCCGAGCAGGGTGAATTCGACCTGGCGAAGGCCGGCGTGGCAGCCATCCTGAACCGTGGCAATGGCGCCATCGAACAGCGTGGTGTCGCCGAGCGCTGGAGCGAGAACAACGGCGGGGCGCCCGACGCCGCCGGGCTGGCCGCCGTCGTCGGGCACGCCGTCCAGATCACGATGCGCTCAGAGAGGGACGAGAGCGACACCAAATCGCAGCCCGTGCTCACCTGGGTGCGCCAGGATTGGCGCGAGGCGCCCGGCCAACCCGCGCCCGGCTAACCGCGCTAGACCTGCTTGAGTGCCTGTTCCAGGTCCCGGATGAGGTCGTCCACATCCTCCAGCCCCACCGAAAGCCGTACGACGCCGTCAGCCAGCCCGATGGCGGCCCGGCCCTCTGGACCCATGGCGCGGTGCGTGGTGGTGGCGGGGTGGGTGATGAGGGACTTGGAATCGCCCAGGTTGTTCGAGATGTCGATGACGGAGAGCCCGTCGAGCAGCGCGAAGGCTGCCTCTTTCGCCGATCGCCCCGCGGACGGGAGCAGCTCGAAGGTCAGCACGGTGCCGCCTGCCTTCATTTGCTTCGCGGCGAGCTCGTACTGCGGGTGCGACTTCAAGAGCGGGTACTTGACCCAGCTGATGGCCGGCTGTTCCTCGAGCCATTCGGCGATCCGCAAGGCAGACGCCGAGGAGTGGTTCACGCGCAGTCCCATCGTTTCCAGTCCCTTGGTCAGGACCCAGGCGTTGAACGCGGAGAGGGATGGCCCGGTGTGCCGCATGAGCTGCTTGACGGGGCCGTCGATGAACTCCTTGGTGCCCAGGATGGCTCCGCCGAGGACTCGGCCCTGGCCGTCGATGTGCTTGGTGCCCGAGTACACGATCACGTCCGCGCCGAGATCGCCGCAGCGCTGCAGCAGGGGAGTGGCAAAGACGTTGTCGACGACGACCGTGGCGCCCGCCGCGTGGGCCAGTTCGCTCACGGCGGCGATGTCCACGATTTCCTGCATGGGGTTCGACGGCGACTCGAAGAACACTGCCGTCGTCGGCTCGGACAACGCGGCACGCCACTGGTCCAGGTCCGGGCCATCGACGAAGACGGTTTCGACGCCCCAGCGCGGCAGGATCTCGTTGAGGATGACAAAGCAGGAACCGAACAGCGAGCGTGCGGCAACTACCCGGTCACCGGCTGCGAGCAACGCACCGAGGGCGGTGAAGACGGCGGACATGCCCGACGCCGTCGCGAAGCACGCTTCGGTGCCTTCGAGCAGGCGGAGGCGCTCCTGGAAGGTAGCCACGGAGGGGTTGCCGTAGCGGGAATAGACGAAACGCTCGTCCTCTCCCGTGAACGCGCGCTCGGCGGCTGCCGCGGACTCGTAGACGAAGCCGGAGTTGAGGAAGACGGCCTCGGACGTTTCCTGGAAATTGGTGCGGTCAAGGCCGCCGCGGACTGCCTGGGTGTCAGGGCTCCAGCCGGCGGCGTCAGGATTGAAAGTCACTTAGATGTTCCCCAGGTTCGTCGGAAGTCCACGGTTTTTCCAGCCATTCACGGTTCGTTCGCCGTAGCGGTCAGGCTCGCCCTCAAAGCCTTCCAACACGTTGTAGGCGGTGTAGCCGGCTTGCGTTGCGGCGATGGCGGCGGCTATGGAACGCTGGCCGGAACGGCAGAGGAAGACCAGCTCGGTGCCATCGGCCTCCGGGGCCTGTTGCGTCAGCTCTTCGATGAAACGCGTGTTGGGGATCCCGCCGGCCAAGTTCCACTGGATGAATAGGGGATCGTTTTCGGTGGCTTTGGTGTCGGGAATGCCGATGTGTGCCCACTCGCCTTCGGTGCGGACGTCCACCAGGATGGCGCCCTGCTCCAACTTGGCCCAGGCATCGTGCGGGCTCAGGTCGCCTGCGTAGCTCATGCGTGGCCCTCGCCGTCGAACTCTTCATCGAGCGCATCCACTGCAGATGCCACTGCCGCATCGGCACTGGCGATCGCCGCCGGCAGGACGATGGCCTGCGCCACGATCACGTCCGTGCCGTTGAAGGTGGCAGCCGGGCTGCCGTGAAGCACATAGCCCTCAGCGAGGGCAGCGGAGATCCGTTCGCAGAATTCCCGCGTGTCAGGACCCGTGACGAGACGGTAGGAGAGTTTTTCTTCGGTGGGTTCAGGCATTGGTGCTCCTCAGTCACGCTTGCAGTTCGAAAGTGTCGATACGCCGAGTAGTCACCTGAGGCACCCCGCCGGAGAGAGGGTTGCCGACCAGCAAGTCAGGGCTTCGCGCTGGTGCTCATTACTCAAGAAGAAAATAACATCCACGACGGCGGCCTGCATCACCGGCCGTCGTCATGTTCCGTAACCGGGGCGGCGGCCCAGCGGATCCGGGCGAAAAGCAGTGCCCGACGTCGGCACTGCCTGAGCTGAACGCCCCTTCAAATGTGACGCCCCGGGAGCATAATTGACGCAATACGAACCTCCGTAACGTCCCATGAAATCAGGCCACCGTGAGCGGATCAGAGCCGAGTACAGTCAAGCCCATGCTTCACTTCGGGTGGTTTGTGGGCCACGGTTTCGGCGTTCAGGGCTGGGGTACGCCCGGCTACAGCCTGGGTTACGACTGGAAGAAGCCGGCCCTGTATCAGGAGGCCGTGCGGGCCTTCGAGCGTTCAGGCCTGGACTTGTTCATCATCGAGGACTCCCTCACCGTCCCGGATACTTACGGCGGTACCGCGGAGGTATCACTGGCCCACGCCTCGTTTGCCCCCAAACATGATCCACTGGCCCTGGTTCCGTATCTGCTGTCCGCCACGGAGCACCTGGGCATCGTGCCTACGGTCAGCGCCTCCTTCTATCCGCCTTTCACCGCGGCCCGGCTCCTGGCCACTTTGCAGCATTTCTCGAACGGCCAACTCGGCTGGAACGTGGTGACCTCCGGCAGTGACCTCGCGGCCCAGAACTACGGACTGGACCAGCAAATCGAGCACGATCTTCGATATGAGAAAGCCGAGGAATTCGTCGACGTCGTCCGGCGGCTTTGGCGCAGTTGGGAACCCGGCGCGATCCTTGAAGATGCCGGGGCCGGCGTGTTTGCCGACCACAAAAAGGTCCATCCCATCAACCACGACGGCGAGTTCTTCAAGGTCCGCGGCCCGCTCAACACGGCGCCGCTGCCTGAGGAACCCGTGCTGGTCCAGGCGGGCGCATCGCCGCGCGGCAAGGCATTCGCCGGGGCCAATGCCGACGTCGCGATCGCCCTGGCCCGCGGTGCCGACGGCATGAAGGCCTACCGCGATTCGATCCGGGCCGAGGCAATCAAATCCGGCCGCAACCCCGACGATGTCAAGGTGCTGTTCGTCCTCAAGCCCACCGTGGTGGGGTCCAAGGCAGAGGCCGCGGAACTGCGTGCACAGCGACGCGAACTCACCCAACGCGACATCGACAGCCAACTGAACTCCATCTCCTACCTCTCCGTGATCGACTTCAAACAGTTCGACCTGGACTCACCGCTGCCGGAATTGAGCACCAACAGCAATCAGGGCACCCTGGAACACTTCGCCAAAGCGGCCCCGCCAGGGTCCACTCTGCGCGAAATCCTGCAGGCCCGCAGCGGCGGTGCAGGTGACAGCATCGTCGGCACCACGGAGGAAATTGCCGACTACCTCGAGGAAACCGGCGAGGCAGTAGGCGGGGACGGCTTCCTCTTCTCCGGCTTCGTGGACCCGGTCACCGTGCACGGCGTCCTGGACAAGCTCACGCCCGAACTTCGGCGCCGGGGACTGTTGAGGACGAGTTACGGCGACGGAGGTTTCCGCCGAAACCTCCTGGACTTCTGACCATGACTACGGGCGCGCACACGCTGCTGATCGGCAGGGCGCATGTCCACGTCCGGCAGGTGGCCGCGGCCGCCGTCGATCCCTCGGTCAGGGTGGTCCTGAGCGGGGAGTCACTGGAATTGATCGGGCGCTCGCGGGAAGTGTTGGAACGCGCGGCGGCTTCCGGGGAGCGCGTCTACGGACTCAACACGCTGTTGGGCTCCGGCCGGGACACCTCTGTGGAGGACGAGTCCATCCTCGCCTACCAGGTCCAGGTGGTCCGCTATCACAACAGCGGCGTAGGCGAGTTCCTCGATCGCGCCAACGTCCGGGCGCTCATCCTCGCCCGCCTCATCGGCTTCAGCCGCGGCGGTTCCGGTGTCCGCCAGGAAACCGCCCGTTTCTATGCCGAACTGCTCAACCGCGATGTTGTCCCGGCCGTCCCGCGCGAAGGCTCGGTGGGGTCATCGGACTTGACCCAGCTTGCCGCCGTAGCGGCCGTTGCCATTGGTGAAGGGCAGGCCCTCGCCACCGACGGAGCCCTGGTTCCCGGCGCAAAGGCACTCGCCGACGCCGGGCTGGAGCCATTGCGGCTCGGACCCGGGGAAGCCCTCGCGCTGGTCAGCGCCAATGCCTACTCGATCGGCACCGGGACGCTGACGCTCAGGCGACTGTACCGCGTTGCTGAGCTGGCCGACGTCGCGCTCGCGTTGTCGCTCGAGGCGACCGCGAGGTACGACGACGGCGGGAACCTGAGCCCGTTTTCTCCCGTCATCCAGGCGGCCAAGGCGGTGGGTGGCCAGCGGGATTCAGCGGCGGCTGTGCGTCGACTGCTGCGGGGCGGTTGGCTGGAGGATGTGCGGCCCGAGGTGTCCGTGCAGGATCCGCTGTCCTTCCGGGCCGCGCCGCAGACGCATGGAGCGTTCAGGGCTGTCGCGGAGCAATTGGAGGCCGCGCTGGACGTCGAGCTCAACGGCCGCGGAGACAATCCGTTGAGCGATGTGGAATCGGGGCGGATGGTGTCAGGCGGCAACTTCCAGCCCATGCAGCTCGCCCTCGCTTTCGAGGCCGCCCGGCTCGCCCTTGCCCACGTGGGTATCTCGAGCGAGCGGCGGATCGCGAAGCTCTACCCGCCCCAGCGTGCCATCCGGGCGCGGCACCTCGAACTCGCGCGCGCCGAACAAGCGCGCGACGGCGGCGGGTTCCGCGGGGCGGAGGCGCTTGCGTCCGAGGAGTTGCCGGGCCTGCTGTGGTACTCCGCCGCGAGCCTGTTGGCTGAGCTGAAGGTGCTGGCCGCTCCGGCGACGCTTGGGGCACCCACATTGTCGGCCGACGTCGAAGACCACTCCACCCTCGCCCCGCTGGCGCTGCAGCAATTGGAGCGATCCGTGGACGCCGCGGAAAAGCTGATGACCATTGAGGCGCTGACTGCCGCCTACCTGCTTCAGGAGGCCGAAACGGACGACGAAAAGGCGGGGCGGCGCCTCGGGAAGGGGACGGGCGCCGTCGTCGGGCACCTCTCGACGCTGCTGGCGGAACGGCTCCACGCAGCGGCACTCGTGGAACGCGCCCGGGGAGCGCTACAAATAGCGATCGATGGTTTGGAGGGGGAATCGTGAGCACCATGACCGGAAAGCACGTCCGTGGCGTCGATGCGGGGTTGGATGCTTCCGTGCTGGCACACGTGGGCAACACGCCGCTTATGCTGCTGGAGAAGCTGAGCCGCGGACTGGGCAGCACTGTCCACGTGAAGCTGGAATCGGAGAACCCCGGTGGTTCCATCAAGGACCGGACCGCGTTGAGCATGGTTCGCGCCGCCGAAAAGTCCGGCGAGCTCCAGCCAGGGGCGATGATCGTGGAAAGCACCTCGGGCAATACAGGGATCGGGCTGGCGCTGATCGGTGCGCTCACTGGCCATCCGGTAGTGGTGGTCACGGGCGACACCATCTCGCAGGAAAAGCTTGCGGCCCTGCACAGCTACGGCGCCCGAGTGGTGCTGACTGACTGGAACGCGCCGTCGGAATCGCCGGGAAATGCGCGGGCCGTGGCGGCGCGGATCACGGCGGAAAACCCGGGAGCGTGGCGGCCGCAGCAGTTCGACAATCCGGCCAATCCGGCGGCGCACTACTTCGGTACGGGCCCGGAAATCTGGGAGCAAACGGGCGGCAGGATCACGCATTTCGTGGCGGGGGTTGGCACCGGCGGAACGATCAGCGGCAACGGGCGGTACCTCAAGGAGCGCGTCGCGGCAGATCGGCCGGGCGGGCACATCGAAGTGGTGGGCGCAGACCCTTATGGCTCGGCCTACAGCGGCGGCCATCCGGGTGAGATCCTGGTGGACGGTGTGGGCAACTCCTGGCCCGAGTCCGAGTGGCCGAAAGTCTTCGACCGCAAGCTGGTTGACCGCTTCCTGCGCATCCCCAATGACGAGGTCTACACCACCGTGCACCGGCTCTTGGACGAGGAAGGACTGTCCTTGGGGCCCTCATCGGGCCTCACGGTCGCAGCCGCCATCCGCGTGGCCCGCGCTGCCCCGCATGGTTCAGTAGTGGTGGCCATAGCCCCCGACGCCGGAACCAACTACCTGAGCAAGGCCTTCAACCCGGCGTGGCTGGCTGAGCACGGGATCCATTTGGCAGGGGACACTGATGAGCCCACGCCGGCAAGGATCCCGGCCTGAGCTGCGAAGGATGAGCTAGGCCTCGGTGTCATCCGGCAGCGGTTCCAGGCTTGCTTGGACCCGGGGTGGCAGCGCTTTTGGCTCCGGTAGCAAAACTGCAGGTGAATGATGGAACGTGGAGCCCTGATGCTTCCGGATTTCGAGTAGCTCGTGGACGGATATCCCGGTGGCCGTGGCCAAGGCATGCAGCGAGAGACTGTTGTGATGAGCCAAGGCGAAGACCACACCTGACAGGGCTTCGAAACCTTCTGTCTCGTAGATTTCCTGTACCAAGTTGGACATGCCATTCGCATCATCGATTGATCCCGCTGACGCGGCAGTCGCCATGGCGGTCAGCGACCATGCAGCAGAGTCGGGGCTGATGTAAATGCTCATGTCGATACCCTACGGACTCAAGCCCACTTGTGGAATGGGCGGAAACGTTTTCCTCACCGACTGAGAAGTCTGATGCGCCGGCCCCAGAACCGGCGCATCAGACGTTTTTATGCGGCCGCCCTATCCGGCCGCGAGGCGGAGGATCAGCTCAGCATGCCCAGGGAACCTCACAACCAGCGACTCGATGTCCCGTGCCGTCGGTTTCGTGGAATCCGACCTCTCGTATCCCGGTGAGAGGCTGCAACTGACCAGGGCGAACCCCGGACCGGCCAACTCCGCGCCGAACCAGGTGGAATTGGGGGCAACTCCTTGCAAAGTCTGGCCTGCCTCCGGATCCGGCCCCAACACGACCTCGGAATAGCCAAAATCCTGGAGTCCAAGCTCCCGGGAGAAGACATGCAGCCTAATGGGTGTCCCCACATGGAAGAACCACAGCTCATCCTGCTTGAGGGCGTGCAACTGGAGAACCTCCCCGGACTGCAGCAAGTACCAGTTGGAACTGTAGAGCGGATGGTCGACGCCGAAACGCGGAGGCAACGCCGAACCGGCGATGTCCTCGTTGCTCACGAGCGCGGACGCGAACCAGCCGCCCACGCTAGCGGGGGACATGTCCAGCCGCTTGATCCAATCCTCAGCGAATCCAGTCATGTGACCGGATCCTTCAGTGAGAAGCAGACCGTGATGCCGATGATCGCCTTGCTGCCCAAGGCACGCAACAACCCTTTCTGGGTCACGATGTCCACATTCACCATGCCGCCCTCCTTGCTGGGGACGGCAATCGTTTCGTGGAAGTTGAGCAGGGGTTTTCCGCTCGCCATCACTTCCTTGTCGTGGGCAACGTGCTCCGCGCGCGAGTCCTGGTGACCAATCAGCTCCGACTTATCCATGCCCACCAGGTCCGCAAAGTTCTGGTTGACCCACAGAAAGACCGAATTCGCATCCTTCACCACCCAGTACACGCCGTCCTGCCGGTCCAACACATCGGCGACGCTCATGGGCGGAACTGTGGGAAGGAGCGCCGGGTCCAGCGCCGGGGCGACAGTCATGGCGCTGCCGCCGTTCCGCCGTCGGCCTCCAGTCTTTCGGCGAGGTCCTGCGCCAGGGCCACCATTGTCATGGTGGGGTTCCAGGAGCCGCCGGTGGGCCAGAGGCTGCCACCGGTGACGAAGACGTTCTGCACGCCGTTGAGGCGATAGTCGGTCCCGACGACGGCGTCCTCCTCTTCGCCGATTGGCAGGCTTGAGCTTTCGTGGACCAAGCCCGGTACGCGGCGCTCCGGGATGGCAGGACGCATGGCGCCCCAGCTTCCGGCGTCGGGATCTCCGTGCCAGTATTCGACGCGTTCCGCGCCAGCCGGGGACAGGACCCGTTCCAGCATCTGGAAGGTTCCCTCGTCCATGGTGTTCCACGTGTCCTCGTCGGTGGCGTTGGCCAGCACCTGCAGGGTGACATTGCAAGTGGGGTCGGCGCCGCCGGACAGGCGCAAGTGGTTCTCCGGGTTGCTTTCGTCCAGCTCGCCGAGGACGGCACAGACGAACACCAAGTAGTCCTCCGAGGACCGCAGCTGAGCCAGTGAAGCCGTGGCGACGACGTCGGGGGCATACCGTTCGGACTTCTGGGCGTTCTTGTCCGGGAAACGGTCCGAGAGGACGGAGAGTTGCACGTGGTACTGCATTCCGGCCGGGCTTTTGCCCGCCATGTAGATGGCCGCCAATTCCAGCTCGCCGAGTTGTTCGCTGAAATCAAAGTCCTTGCGCGGAACCCGGGCCACCACAGAGGTGATGAAGTGGGCGCTGAAGTGGCCACCGGCGCCCTGGACCTGCGGGAAGGAATTGAGGACCAAGGTTGCCGGGGAAGCGTGCCCATGGCCAGGACCAGGTTGGCGCTGCCAACGTTGACCACGCCGCGGTTGGTGTTCAACGCCGTGGCACGTCCGTCCTGTTGGAGCACGCTCAGCACGGTGCAGTCCGTGACCAAGCGGAGAGCGGCGCCCTTGCCTTGTGCCTCGAGTGCCGCCTGCTTGTCCGACAGTTCCAGCAGGACTGCCGGGGTGGAGAACTTCGCGAAATCCACGCCGGAGCTTGCACCGGTTGCGGCAGCGAGCGGGGCGGGCATGCTGCGGGTGGCGGAAGCGATCTTGTGCAGGCCGGCCTCAAGGCGCTCCTGGAGGGCCTTCTGCATGATTCCGTAGACGGGCCGGGTGTCGTTGATGAGATCGACGACGTCGGCCGACCGCCCGGCGTCGATCTGGTCCGCCGAAACCACGTTGAGCAGATCCTCCGCCGACGTGAAGTGCGACTTGGCGGCGTCCATCACGGCACGCGGCCAACCTCGCATTTCATCCTCCTCGGGGCGGGGGCACCACGCGCTCCACATGATGCTGCGTCCGCCGTAGAAGGGGACCATGCCGTGCTGCCAGGAAATCTTGCCGGGCGGCTGGGTTGCGGTGGAAGCCGCCAAGGTCCAGGGGAAGGTCTCCGAGAGGCCTCCCAATGTCTCCTTGTAGGGCAGTGGCAGGTTCTGGAAATGTTGCGGCAAGAAAAACGGACCCCGTTCAATGATCAGGATCCGTGCGTGCGGGTTGACCGTCAGCGTCCGCTCGGCAAAGGCGTAGGCGCAAAAACCGCTGCCGATGACGATGTGGTCGAATTGTTCTTCTTCGCGGACTGTTTTCCATTCCCCCTCGGAGAGGAAGAAAACATGATCCATGACCTTCTGGGGCGAGGGATCCTGTGGTCCGGGCGTGGGAAAACCGTGATTGAAATTCTGGGACGAAGAAACTGCACTCATAATGATGCCCTCCATCAGCTTGCTGACTCCACGGCACCGTGAAATCAGGTGCCCGCTGGGCCGTAGAGGTAGCTCACCTTTCCCCAGCAAGGTTCACGAAACTAGTTAACTACCGCGGACATGGCGGCACAATAGACTTTGGCAAGCTAAATCCCTTGGCCCGTTACACTCGGATTCATGTCGGGTCATGGGGGAACCAGAACTGTTGCGGTATTGCTGGCAGTGTTACTGCTCGCCGCCGGGGTGTCCGGCTGCGAATATACCGACGCCGGTGATCCCCGGCCGGTTGCTGCGCCCACGCGGACGTCCCCGCCGCGGGTCCCGTTGCCCACCAAGGACCAGACCACAGCCGCCCTCGAGGCCAACAATCTGGTGACGGCTAAACACCTGCTCGGGCAAGCGTCCGGGGCAGTGATCCTGGAGGACTCCGGCACCATGGGTGGCGCGGTCAGCGGCGTCAACAAGAGCGCCAGGGTGACGGAAGCCGGCCGGTACACGGTGATGGTTGCCTGCGTTGGTGCTCCGGAGGTCCAGATGGTCATCGGCCAGGATCCACGGACCGGGCTGGCCCCGCAGGACCAGACGTTCGATTGCTCCGCGCCCTACACAGGTGTTGTTCAGCTGCAGCCGGGGCCGGTTACTGTCCAGGTCTTCGTCCCGCGGGCTAATTCCGCCGCACCCGCCTCCGCCTCAGCCCCCGCGGGCGCAGGGGAAGTCGCCGCGGTGAGGATCACGGCTGGCGGCTGAGGACCCGGGCTTGCCCTTGATTGCCCTGGGGCGAGGGTCTTGGGATACTCCACCCATGTCTTCTCTCCCCGTGACGTTTGCCGAAGACGTCATCAACCAACCAGTCAGGACCCAATTCGAGGCATTCATCGACGAGCACCGGCGCGCACTCAATGCCTGTCTGAACGGGTTGACGGAGGAACAGGCACGTCGGTCATTGGTCCCGTCCCGGACCACCTTGCTGGGCCTCGTGAAACACGTGACCTTCGTTGAGAAGGTCTGGTTCGACGAAGCCATCACCTGCCGTTCCCGTGCCGAGATCGGCATCCCCGCGACGCCGGACGAGTCTTTTATCCTCGAAGACGACGACACCATCGCTTCAATCCAGCAAGCCCACCGCGAGGCATGCGAAGCATCGCGTCAGGCGACATTGTCCTTGGGGCTCGACGACATGCTCAACGGCAACCGACGCGGCCCGCTCCCGCTCCGCTGGGTGTACCTCCACATGCTGCGTGAGCTTGCGCAACACTGCGGGCATGCAGACATCCTGCGGGAGCAGATCCTGAGTCAGTAGGTAGCCGATGCCGCGCGCCGAATAGGGCGCTTGGGAAGTTAAGTCTGAATAAAGCTCGTGTTATTCAGGTTTTCGCCATAAAATCTGAATATATCGCCAATTAGTCATACTTCCGGAGGATCTATGGCAGCCTGGCCCGCGCATGGCAGTACGACGATGCCCTGGAAATCTTCGGGGCGCCCCCCGCGGGAGGACCGGGAGTTCACCGAGGTGATCGTCTCGCTGCCACCCAGGATCTCGGAGTGCTGGTTCGACCCGGGCCGCGAAACAATCGTTGCGCTTGAGGAGGCGGCCGTGGCCGTCGCGTCTCTCGACGTCACCGCTAGCACTCGGATGGCTGCCATCAGTGGGTTCCTACTCAGCAGCGAGGCGGTCTCGTCTTCCAAGATAGAACACGTTGACGCCGACCGCGACGATTACGCGCGTGCCATGATCGGGCAGAAGTCCAGCGATGATGCGCGTTCAATGGTGGCTGCCGCCGATGCGGTGCAGAGGATGATCAACGACGCCGGGCTCAACGGGACAATTCGAATTGAGGCAATGCTCTCCGCCCATCACACCTTGATGAAGAATGACCGACTGGATGCTGAGCATGCCGGGAAGGTCCGGGACGTGCAGAACTGGATTGGCGGCAGCGACTACTCCCCGCGCGGGGCCGTTCACGTCCCGCCTCCGCCTGAGCTCGTGCCGGGCCTCTTGGGAGATCTGATGGTCTTTTGCAACCGCGTCGACGTCCCGATCATGGCTCAGGCAGCGATTGCACATGCCCAATTCGAATCCATCCACCCGTTCACCGACGGCAACGGCCGCATCGGCCGGGGCCTTATTGGCGCAATCTCCCGTCGACGTGGCCTGACGAAGAACACGGTCACTCCAATAGCGTCCGCGATGGTCGCGGACGTAGAGACGTACTTCGGCTTGCTCAACAACTACCGGTACGGCGACGTTGACCCGTTCGTGCTATATCTTGCACGTTCCGCGGTTCGCGCTTCCGACGCTGCCCGAGAGTCCGTTGCGGCGCTGGATGCGCTCCCCGCCATGTGGCTTGACCTGGTCCGTCCGCGCAAGGGATCCGCTGACGAGAAGATCATCCCGTGGCTGCTCGAGCGCCCGGTGTTCGAGGCGCACAACGCGGCCCACGCCGCCGGCGTCGAGGAAAGGTCGGTCTACGGCGCCCTGGACCGGCTCACTGCCGCCGGGGTCATCACGCCCATCACCCAGTCAAAACGCAACCGTGCCTGGGCTGCGACCGAGGTTCTGGACGAAGTTGACAGGCTCAACGAGCGGCTGGCCAGGTAATGCAGCTGACTCGGAGCTATTCAATCCCCGCGAACAGCTCGTTGAGCTCGGCGGTGAGCTGCTTGCGCATTGCCGGGGTGCCGATCTCCCTGCCGTCCACGTGATTGACGGGCGCGATGAGCCGGATGCTTGAGATCAGCCACACGGCGTCGGCGTCGAACAGGTCGTCCGGGACCAACGGGCCGTAGCCGAGCTCCCAGCCGGCCGCTTTAGCCTTAGCGAAAAGTGCGTCTTGCGAGGTGCCGGGGAGGATGCCGCTGTCCAGTTGCGGGGTGATGAGGCGCTTGACCGTGCGCATGGAGCCGGCGCCGTCGTCGACCGTTTCAACGTGCGCCAGCAAGACGGTGGACGTCGGGCCCTCCAGCACGCGACCGTCTGTTGAGGTGAAGATGGCGTCGTCCGCGCCTTGCTTGTGCGCGTAGCGCAGGGCGGCCATGTTCACGGCATAGGACAGAGTCTTGGCCCCGAGCAGGAGCCAGGGGGCGCGCTCGCCCGCCTCCGTGTCGAAGCCACGGTCAAGAAGTACGACGTCGATGCCCGTCTCGCGCTGCCGGCGACTGCCCGCGGGGGACGGCGAAGCCTGGATCCAGCAGGTGGGGGTCGACGCGCCTTCCACGCCGCGGGTCACCAGAAGCTTGATGACAACCTCGTCCTCTGCCGGGCTCGGCGCGGGGAACGCGTCGCGGAACTCGGTGATCGCGGTGTCGATCGCCCGGCGCCACACCTCCTGCTCCGGAATGTTCAGGTCCAACGCGCGGGCCGAGCTCTCGAGCCTGTTCAGATGGGCTTGTACTTTCCGTGCCCGGCCCTCGACGGCGAGCAGCGACTCGAAGACGCCGTCGCCTCGGGTGGCGCCCAGGTCCGTGGCCATGAGCTGCGGCTGGCTGGAATCGGCGATGCGGCCGTTTTCGAACGCGGGATCCAGGAAAACAAGGACCGTCGAGGCAGGAAAAGTCATGCTTCCAGCTTAGTGTGGCTCCGCGGGACGTGAGGTCAGCAGCCGGGTGCCAGATAGGCTGTGCTGACTGCTAGTTCTTTGACCGTGGGGGTTGTCGGGTGCTGTTTCCTTTTCAGTTCGGCATGGAGTGGACCTGGCTCCTGGGCGCATGGGCGATCGCCGAAATCATCTTGCGCATCGTACTGCTTGGGGTCATCCCGGGAAACCGGCGTCCCACCACGGCCATGGCCTGGCTCCTGGCCGTCTTCCTCGTCCCGTCCGTCGGTTTCGTCCTGTTCCTGTTGTTCGGCAATTTCCGGCTGTCCCGCCGTCGTCGGGAGCAGCAAGAAGAGGTCAACGAAAGGGTGCGTGCCGGCACTTCGGCGATCGCCGACGTCGTCAGCAAATACGCCGGGCCCGAATGGGTGACGTCGGCGGGTGAACTGAACCGGCGCCTCGGCTCGCTGCCGATGGTGGACGGCAATTCCGTGGAGCTGATCCCCGGCTACGAGGAATCGCTCAAGGCTATGGCTGAAGCGGTTCGCGGGGCCAGGAAATTCGTCAATGCGGAGTTCTACATCATGAGCAGCGACTCAGTCACGGACGAGCTCCTCACCGAGTTGGAAAACGCGGCCGAGCGCGGCGTCAGCGTCCGGCTCCTCTTCGACCACATCGGCACGTTGCGGATCCCCGGCTACCGAAGGCTGGTCCGCAGGCTCAAGGGCGGCCAGATCCAGTGGCGCCGCATGCTGCCGCTGTTGCCCATCCACGGTCAGTGGCGCCGTCCGGACTTGCGGAACCACCGGAAAATCCTGGTGATCGACGGCGAAATTGCCTTCACCGGTTCCCAGAACCTGATCGAGCCCTCCTACAACAACCCCAAGCACCGACGCGCCGGCCGTAAATGGGTGGAGCTGATGGCCCGCATGGAGGGGCCGATCGTTGCCACCCTCAACGTGGTCTTCGCCACCGACTGGCTCAGCGAAACGGACGAGTCCCTCGAATACCAGCTGCAGGTCCCGGTCCGAGCAACACCCGGACGAATGACGGCCCAGGTGGTCCCCAGTGGTCCGGGATTTGTCACGGAAAACAACCTGCGCCTCTTCAATACGCTGATCTACTCGGCCCAGCACCGCATCTCGATTTGCAGCCCTTACTTCGTGCCGGACGATTCTCTGCTGTATGCCATTACGACGGCGGCCCAGCGTGGTGTGGACGTGGAGCTTTTCGTCTCCGAGAAGGGCGACCAGTTCCTGGTGCATCATGCGCAGCGGTCCTACTACGAGGCGCTGCTGGAAGCCGGGGTGCGGATCTACCTGTACCGCGCACCGTACGTGCTGCACGCCAAGCACTTCACGATCGACGACGAGGTGGCGGTCCTCGGCTCCAGCAACATGGACATGCGCTCCTTTTCCCTCAACATGGAGGTGTCCGTGATGCTCCTCGGCGCCGAAGCGGTGGACCGGATGCGCTCGGTGGAGGCCTCGTACCGGGAAATGTGCCGCGAACTGACCCTGGACGATTGGCTGGACCGGCCGATGCTTGCAAAGTATGTGGACAACGTGGCGCGGCTGACGGCGACGCTGCAGTAAAGCTCAGTCCTCGGTGCAGGCTTCGTCCGCAGGTTCGGCATGGATCCGCGACAGCAACGCATGGAGTTGCTGGAGCTCATCGGAAGAGAACCCGGCGAAGGCCTCCCGCTCGACGTCGGCCACGGCGACTTCGATCGACGCGACCGCGAGCTTGCCTTCCGCGGTGATTTCCACGATATGACGACGGCGGTCCGCGGGATCGCGGCGGCGTTCCGCGAGCCCTTCGCGTTCAAGATCGTTCAAGACGGCCACGAGTGCACTGGCGTCGATCGAAAGGACATCGATGAGGTCTTGCTGGCTGATGGGCCCGGACTCGTCGAGCCGGCACAGGAGGACCGCATGCCTCGGACTAAGTCCGGACGAGTCCAGGGCCTGGCGAAGACGAGTGTTCATGATGCGGCCGTGGCGCGCCAAGAGGAACCCCAGTTGTTTGCCAGCTGCTGAAGGACTCATCGAGAAAATCTTATCATCGAGGAAATTATTGATCATCAGAAATCGTTGTGATTCATAAACGATCTGAGCGGCACCAGCCGAGCAGCGTGAGCCTCTTACCTGAGGAGTTGCCATGAATGACCAGGACCCGCACCCCACTGTGGTGGTTATCGGCGGAGGCTACGGCGGCATCACTGTAGCCAAGGCACTCGACGAACATGCGACGGTTACCTTGGTGGAGCCCAAGGACGCCTTCGTCCACAACATCGCGGCGCTTCGCTCCGTGGTCCAACCCGATTTCCTGCCTCGCATGTTCCTGCCGTATGACCGCTTGCTGGTTCACGGCGAGGTGTTGCGCGATCGAGCGGTCAGGGTGGACGGGCACACGGTCGAGTTGGCTTCGGGAGCCAGTTTGAGGCCGGACTACATCGTCCTCGCCAGCGGTTCCAGCTATCCCTTCCCGGCCAAAAGTGATCGGCTGGTTACCACCGATGCCATTGCCCGCTATCAAGCCGCACATGATGACCTCAAACGGGCCAGCAGGGTGATGCTTCTCGGTGCCGGGGCGGTAGGCCTTGAATTTGCCGGCGAGATCGCTGCCGTGTGGCCGGACAAGGACGTTGTGCTGGTGGATCTAGCGCCGGACATTCTTCCCGGACCGTACGATCCACGGCTGCGGGTGGAGGTCAACCGGCAGCTGGATGAGATCGGCGTGCGGCGAATCATGGGCAGCGCGTTGGTGCAGTTGCCTCCGGTTCCCGCCGGGGAGTTCGGCACTTTCACGGTCAACACCACGGACGGCACTGCCATCGAGGCGGACATCTGGTTCCGTTGCTACGGGATTGCCCCACAGACGGACTATGCGGCGGGAGACCTTCTTGCCGCGCGGACGGCGGATGGCTACTTGGAAGTCACCCCCGAACTCCGTGTGGTGGGCTTCGAGAACGTCTACGCGTTGGGCGACATCTCGGCGATCGACGTGAACAAAGCCGGCGTCGCGGGACGCGAGGCCGCGGTGGTTGCAAAGAACATCCAGGCCCAGATTGACGGCTCAGCCGAACTGGCCGCTTATCCGCCGTCGCGGCCTGTCATCATCCTTCCGTTGGGGCCCGCGGGCGGTTCGGGACAACTGCCCGACGGCGAGATCGCCAGCCCGGAGATGATCTCCAAGATCAAGGGCCAACACATGATGATCGACCGCTATGTGGAGATGCTAAACCTGAGCGCCTGAGCGCCTGAGCTGACGACCGCCGCCTGTCGCCCGACCGCCGTCGGGGTCTTTCCTTCCCGCCGAGATGGGGCGATTCTGTAATTCCAAGCATGTTTTGGAAGCGTTCTTCGGAGGCATCATGGCGCGGAAAAACGAAACCCCGGCCGTACAGGCACCGCCTGAGCCGAGTGTTGAACACCCGGAGAAAGTTCGGATCCTGGCCGAAGGCCGCGTGGTCAGCGACCGGCTGTGGAACGAGGACCTCGCCCCGGCCCGGCAACGGAACTGGAGGGTCCGCAGCCTCTTCGCCCTGTGGATGTGCGACGTCCACAGCATCGCCGGTTACACCTTCGCCGCCGGCCTCTTCATCACCGGATTAGTGGGCTGGCAAGTCTTCCTTGCACTCGTCCTTGGCATCACCTTGGTCTACTTCCTCATGAACTTCGCGGGAACCGCCGGGCAGAAGACCGGCGTCCCGTATCCCGTTTTGGCGCGGATGTCCTTCGGGCTCTTCGGCGCCAACCTGGCCGCGCTGATCCGGGCACTCATTGCCATCGCGTGGTACGGCATCCAGACGTGGCTCGCCTCGGAAGCAGTGTTGGTGCTGTTGTTCTCGGTGTGGCCCCAGCTGACCTCCCTCGACGGCCCGGAGGTGCCACGCATCCTTGGCCTGACGCCGCTCGG
Source organism: Arthrobacter sp. MMS24-S77 (assembly GCF_054888235.1). Taxonomy (NCBI): domain Bacteria; kingdom Bacillati; phylum Actinomycetota; class Actinomycetes; order Micrococcales; family Micrococcaceae; genus Arthrobacter; species Arthrobacter sp. MMS24-S77. The sequence goes on along the minus strand of NZ_JBTZRN010000001.1, from coordinate 4,203,053 downwards.
TTGGGCGGCTTTCCTGGTCCTCTGGGCAGTTCAGCTGCTGGTCATCCGCCGCGGCATGGAGACGGTCCGGAAGTTCCAGGACTGGGCCGGTCCTGCCATTTGGGTGGCCATGTTCGCGCTCGCGATCTACATCCTGACCCAAGCCGGCGGCAAGTTCAGCCTGTCTATCCCCGGCGTCGCGCCCTTGGACGGTCCCGCGGCGCTGACACAGTTCTTCTCGGCCATCGCCCTGACGGTCACTTACTTCGCAGCACTGCTCCTGAACTTCTGCGATTTCTCCCGGTTCGCCCCGGATCGCAGGACCATCCTGCGGGGCAACTTCTGGGGCCTGCCCGTGAACTTCATCGCTTTCGCCCTGGTCACCGTGGTGGTCACAGCAGGCGCCGCGTCCTATTTCACCGCAGATCAGTACCGCGGCCAGGACATGTTCAAAGTCATCACTGATCCCGTGGCGATCGTCCAGGCCATCAAGAATCCGTGGATCACCATCATCGCCGCCGTCACGTTCGTGGTGGCCACGATCGGCATCAACGTCGTGGCGAACTTCGTCTCGGCCTCCTATGACCTTGCCAACGTGGCCCCGCACCGGATCGACTTCCGCCGCGGCGGCCTCATCAGTGCGGTCCTGGCAATCGTGATCCTGCCGTGGAACCTCTTCAGCAGCCCGGTGGTGATCGTGTACTTCCTGGGCGGCCTGGGCGCGCTTCTCGGCCCCCTGTTCGGGGTCATCTTCACGGACTTCTTCCGTATCCGGCACCAGCGCTGCAAAGTCTCGGACCTGTACCACGAGGACGAGAAAGGCCTCTACTTCTACACCAAGGGCTGGAACCTCAAGGCCATTGCCGCGCTGGTTCCGGCCGCCGTCGTCGCAGGCGTCTTGGCCCTGGTCCCGGCACTGCAGAGCTTCCTCCCGGGAGGCTCGGGCCTGGGCCCGTACTCATGGTTCGTGGGGGCCATCATTGCCAGCCTCATCTACTACGCGATCACCCGAAACGACCCCCGGACGGTCCGCGCCCGCACAGAGGAGCACGACTGACGTTTCACCCCGCGGGGAACTCCGCGCCCAACGCCGAGAGCACGCCGAATGCCTTGGTCCGGATTTCCTCGTATTCGTCCAGCGGCGTGGAGTCCGCTGTGATGGCGCCCCCGACGCCGAGACTGAGCATCCGTCCGCCGTCGCCGTCGGGACCCATCACCAAAGTCCGGATCACCACGGCGAGGTCCGTCGCTGCGTTGAGCGAGAAGTAGCCGATTGCACCCGAGTAGACCCCGCGCGGTCCGGACTCCAGTTCGTCCAGGATGTCCATGGTGCTGATCTTCGGGGCGCCCGTCATGGACCCCGCTGGGAATGCGGCTGCCACGGCCTCGGCCCGGGGGGCGCCCGGCCGCAATTGGGCGTCGATGGTGCTCACCATCTGGTGAACTGTTGCGTAGCTTTCCACCGCGCACAACCGGCTGACTGTCACCGATCCGGGCACGGCGAAATGACTCAAATCGTTGCGGAGCAGGTCCACGATCATGATGTTCTCGGCACGGTCCTTGAGGGAGGACTCAAGGCCACGCCGCAGCGACTCGTCGATGACCGGATCGTTGGCCCGGGCCCTGGTGCCCTTGATCGGCTCAGCCCGCATGCCGCCGTCGGAGGCGATCCGCAGGAAGCGCTCCGGCGAGGTGCTCGCAACCGTTAGATCGCCGAACCGCAAGTAGCTCGCGAACGGTGCAGGATTGCGCTCGCGCAGCGCGAGGTAGCTGTCCCACGGGTCCAGTCCCGGATCCTTGGCGCTCACAGTGGTGGTCAGGCAAACCTCGTAGGTGTTGCCCTCGGCGATTTGGTGCTGGGCGTCAGTGATTTTGCCCTTGTATTCGTCTTCGGTGTCGCGGCTGGAAAAGCTCGGAACCGGCGGTGTTCCCGGCGCGCGTAGGTCCTTCCGCGGAGAGCGCGCGACGGCGTGACGCACCCGGGCGAGCCACTCGCCGTCGTTGGGGTCAACGGTCAGTGCCCAGACGTGGCCGCTCTGGTGGTCGAGGACCACCGCGCGGCCGGCGAAGATCAATTGGGCGTCGGGGATGTGCGAGCGCTGGTTCGACCCGCCGGTCTCGCGCTTCAGTTCGTATCCCAGGTAGCCGAGCCAGCCGAGGGTGAAGCCGCACTCGTAACCCTCGGGGCCTTTAAGCGTCCGACGACCCCACACCGAGTTGAGCCAGCGGAAGAACAGCCCTTCGGCGGCCACGGATGCCTGGCCAGCGGTAATGGTGGTGACTCCATCGGAGTGCCGTGCCCACTGTCCGAAGGCCCCCGAATCGTCAGCCATGATGCTGAAGCGGCGGCGATCCGCGCCCGGAGCCGTGCTGTTGCCGGAAGCATTGGAGGAATCCAGCCACACAGCCCGCGCCGAATCCCCGTACAACTCGGAAAACAATGTGGCAGGATCCGCGAACACGTCCTCATGGCGCTCGTAGCTCAGACTCAAACCGCGGCGTGCCGAGAGTTCGGGAGCCAGTACGGGGGAGAGCGCCGGAAGGTAGTTCAGTGCCTGCAGGACGTCCTCCGGGGCATTGCCGTCCGCGCGGTTGAGGACCCTGATGTCAGGGTGTTCGAGGACGTCGTCGGTCTCCAGCCACTCGTCTTCCTGGGATGCCCAGCTGTCCCAGAACTGTTCGTAGGTGCTGCCGTCCCGGGCCAGTGCACGGTGCTTGCGTTCGTCGTCGGGAGCATCTACCCAAATCACGGCGTCCAGCATGGGCCGGGCGGCGCTCGCCGCTGCCCCGACGCCCTCCACAATGACGATTTCGGCAGGCAGGGTCACATGGCTGCGGCCGTCGTAGTGTTTCTCCCAGTCCCAGCTGACCCACTCGGCCGCGTCGCCGTTCCGCAGCGGAGCCAGGACGGTGGTTATGTACCGCTCGATGCCCGCGGCGAGGCCGTTCCAGCCCGGATAAATGTCCTCAAGATGGAACAGCGACACTTTGTGATGCATGCGGAGACGGGCGGCAAGCTCGACGGCCAGGGTGGTCTTTCCGGCGCCGGAGCGGCCATCGACGGCGATGATCACGGGTGCTGGGGTCATGAAATAGAGCGTACCTGCTGTGGGTCGAGGTGCTGTCCGTGCTGTCCAGCGCCGGGATGCCCAGCGGCGAGAGCCGCCCGCGCATGGGCGACAATTCCGGGGACGGCCGAGCGGATGAGGTTCCAGGTGACATCGAAATCGTGGTGGCCGCCGTACCAGGGATCCTCGATGCCAAGATCAAGGGTGCTCCGGCCAGCAGCGGCGGGGTCGAAACTGCGCAGCATCCGGATTTTGGCAAGGGTTTGCGAGTCCGGGGCGGCCTCGTGCAGCCAGCCATAGTGATCCACGTCGAGGGCCAGGATCAAGTCCCGCTCCCGGAACCATTCCTGCCGCCAACTCCTGGCAATGTGTTTCTCGGATCGGATGCGGTGGGCTGAAAGGACGCGGGCGGCGCGGGGATCAATAGGGTGTCCGGCCTCGTATGAGGTGGTTCCCGCGGAGTCCACCACAACCGCCCCGCCCAGCCCTCCGGCGTCGAACGCTTCGGTCAACATCAGCTCAGCCATAGGCGAGCGGCAAATGTTTCCCGTGCAGACGGTGATGATGCGGTATGGGCTCGACGCTGAGTACATGCAGCAAGCATGGGGGATGGCACCCCGTCTTGGCTAGTCAAAATTACGGAATTTGTAAAGTCGCTGGCGGAGGCGTAAAAGCAGGCGCTCCGGGGCCTCAACTTACGTGCACATCAGATCCCGACGGCGGTAGCCCACCAGTCCGGCGACGGCCAGAATGGCGGCGATCGCCAAGGTCCACCAAGCCGAAAGCCAGTCCGTTCCGGCTGAGAAAACGTGGGGAACCACGTGGAAAGGACTGGTATCCAGCAGCCACTCCGGCGCCTTCAATATCGGCCCGAGGAACGTGAGCAGCAGCCAGTAAACCAGGAGGAGCCAAGCCAGAGACCGCAGTTGTGGGGCGAGCCCAATGACGGCAAGGGCAACACCCACAGCGAGCCATATCGCGGGAAGCTCGGCAGCGCCCTGCAGGACCACCTTGCCCACATCGAGCGGAGAACCGGAAACGTTGGACGCAGTGGCCAAAGCAAGGGAGCAGACCACCATCCCTACTGCGGGAGCAAGGATGGCAAGCATCGCCGTCGGTATGACGTGGCGTAACCGGGACAGCGGTGCCGACAATACCCACTCGGCCCTGCGCTCTTCTTCTTCCGTGTAGAAACGCAGGGCGAGCTGGATGCCCATCACCGCGCTGATGATTCCCAGGATGAGCACCAGCACCTCGACGAACGCGTAGGTCAGTTGTTCTTCCGTGGTGACCCGGAAGGCGATCAATTGCCTGACGAAGGGGTTGCCGGCAAAGGCGCTGCTCAGGGTGCCCGTCACCATGCCGAACACCGTGCCTAAAATCAACAGGTTCACCCCCCACGTCGACAACGGCAGGCGGTTCAGCCGGGAGGTCAGGCCCCAGATTCCTGCGCGTCCCCGGGCCGGACCGGGCCTGGTGGGTATCAGTCCGAGACCGAAATCCCGACGCGAAGACAACCACCCGGCAAGGGCCACCAGTATTCCGCCGGCGCCTAGCGAGAGCAGAAACGGCCCGGCGTTGTTTTCCGACGCCGGACGGATGTGCTCCGCCCAGCCCAGCGGACTGGCCCAGAGCATCCAGCTGGAGTCTTGGAGGGTGTCACCTAGTCCCCGCGCAAGGTAGCTGATGCCGAGCACCGTACCTGCAAGGGTGTTGGCCGTGCGCGCCACGGAGCCTAATTGCGCGGTCACGGCTCCGACGCCTGCGAAGGCCACTCCGGTGCCTCCCATGACGCCCCCCAGCGCATAGGCCGACGTGGTCGGCGCGCCAGCCAGCGTCAACGCCGCCCCCACCAACAAGGCCACTGCGGCTGAGGCCAACCAGGCGAACAGGACGGCGGACGTCAGCCTAGCGTGCCTGCCCACGACTCCGGAGTCAAGAAGCTCGGCTTGTCCTGAGTCTTCAGCTGCCCGGGTATGACGGGTTACGGCGAGAACCGCCATGAGGGCGGCGAAAAACATGCCGAACATCTGGATCCGCCACGTGGTGAAGCCGATCGCGTTGCTGAGATCCGTCGCGGGGCCCAGGAGCAAAGAGAAAGCAGGGTTAGTGGAAAGGCTCGATTGGAGGGCCAAGGCGTCCAACGGCGTGGGGAAGAGGGACCCATACACCGCGTAGACAACTACTGGAATGGTCCCGAAGGCCAGAAACCAGGGCAGCAACTTCCAACGGTCCAAGCGGATCGCGTGCCGCAAGAGGGGCAGCGTCCCCGTTAACGCGTGGTTCACGGTGCGCGCCAGCGGCGGTGTCTGGCGAAGAACGAGGGGTTCAGCCGTTGGCCGTCCTCGTCCCCCGAAGGATCATGTTGTTCGCCATAGTGCTGGAGGAACAGGTCCTCAAGGCTCGGCGGTGTGACAGTCAGCGCGGACATACCGTGACGGGCAAGCACGCTCATCGCGTCCCCAAGGGTCTCTGCGTCCACGCTGAAATGCACGCGTCTGCCCTCGATCCTCAGGTCGGTGACTCCGGGTAGCGCGGTCAGCGCCCCGGCGCCGTCATCGAGCGTCGCCGAGACGTTGGTGCGGGTCCGGCTGCGCATCTCCTCGAGGCTGTTCGTTTCCACAACCTTGCCTTTGCGGATGATGCTGATGCGGTCGGCCAGGGCTTCCACCTCGGAGAGGATATGGCTGGAGAGCAGCACGGTACGGCCCAGGGCGCGTTCCCGGTGGATTTCCTCCCGGAAGGTAGCTTCCATAAGGGGATCCAAGCCGGCAGTGGGCTCATCCAGGATCAACAGCTCGGCGTTGGAGGACAAGGCCGCCACGATGGCCACTTTTTGCCGGTTGCCCTTCGAGTAGGTGTGCCCGCGCTTGGAAGGGTCCAGCTCAAGGGCCTCCAGGAGATCTTTGCGGCGCTTTTCATCCAAACCGCCCCGCAGTCTGCCGAGAAGATCGATCGCCTCGCCTCCGGTCAAGCTGGGCCATATGCTGACATCCCCTGGGACGTAGGCAATGCGCTTGTGCAGGGGGACGACATCCCGCCACGGGTCGGCGCCAAGAACCGTCACAGCGCCTGAGTCGGCCCTGAGGAGTCCAAGGAGAATACGGAGCGTTGTCGATTTTCCCGCGCCGTTCGGCCCCAGAAAGCCAAGGACTTCTCCTTCGCGGACCTCGAGATCCAGTCCGTCCAGGGCCCTGAACCGCCCGAACGATTTCACGAGCCCCGAAATGCTGACGGCGGCAGTCATGGAGTGAGCCTACTCCCGCGTTGTCAGCGCGGACAGGTGCAGCGGAGGTCGTCAGTTGCACCTGTCCGCGATCTCCCGCGGGCGTGTTGCCTGAGTCTTGCAGGCGTCTTGCAGGTCAGGAAATCCGCAAGTGCTCCAGGACTTCCTCGGCGCCGGGGTACGCGGCTTGGGTGCCCTTCTTGGTAGTGGCGAGCGCTGCGGCAACCGAAGCGAACGCTGCGGCTTCGGCCAAGGTTTCGCCCGCGGCGAGGCGGGCAGCGACGGCGCCCGTGAAGGCGTCCCCTGCGCCGGTCGTATCCACCGCATTGACCTTGGTGGGTGCGATCCGGGAGATCTGTTCCCCGGACGCGGCGAGGGAATCCAGCACCACTGAGCCGTGGGAGCCGAGGGTAACGAGGACCCGCTCCAGCCCCCGCTCGGCGAACTGGCTTCGAACCGGTTCCCAGGCACTTGCGTGGGCGCCCGGGTGGGGCATCTCGGCGTCGCCCAGGAACATCGAGGCTTCGTGGGCGTTCACGAGCAGGACATCGCTCAAGGCGGCCAGGCTTTGCGGGATCTCGGCGTACGGCGAGAGGTTCAGCAGGACTGTTGCGCCGGCGTCGTGCGCTGTTTTGGCGGCAGCCTCCACAGTCTCAAGGGCAACCTCCAGGCAGAGGCAGAGAACAGCGGCGTCGTCGAAGGCCTCCGCCGACACGTCCGCCGGGGCGAGCGTTCCGTTGGCACCGGCCGAAATGATGATGTTGTTCTCACCATTCGCGTCTACTGCGATCACCGCGACGCCGGTGGCCACGTCCGCGGAACGGCGCACGCGCGACACGTCCACGCCTGCGCCTTCCGTGGAGGCGAGGAGCATGGCGCCGTTGGAATCATTGCCGACGGCGCCGATCAGGCTCACCACGCCGCCCAGCTTGCTCGCCGCAACGGCCTGGTTGGCGCTCTTGCCGCCGGGATTCACCGCGAAACCGTTGCCGTGGACAGTTTCGCCTGGGAGCGGGAGCCGCTCGCAATAAATGGTCAGGTCAGCGTTCAAGGACCCGACGACGACGATCCTGCGGTTCACTTTTCAACCTCGGCTTCGAGGGGCTTGGGGATGAGCAGCGAGGCCGCGAAGGCGGCAACAGTGATGGCCAGCCCGACGACGACGACCGTCAAGTACGAGGCCTTGGCATCGCCGAGCGCCGAGGTCGCCACGAGGACCGCCGGCAACACCAGGAAGCTCAGGCCAGCGCCGAGGTTGAAGGCGCCGGCGTTCATGCCGGGCAGGAAGCCGGGGTTGCCGGCAGGGGAGAGGACAACTCCGAGTCCGTTGAGCATGATGTTGACCGTACCGGCGTACATGATGCCGAGCAAGGCCGTTCCCACGATCATGAGAGGCAGGCTGCTGAGGCCGAAGAACGCGATGATAGCCAAGGCCACGATGCTGCCCAGCATGCCGATGCGCAGGACTTTGGTGTAGCCGAGCACGGGCGCGAGCCGGCCACTGATGGGTCCGAATACCCAGCCGAGCAGGGCGTAGGGCGTGAGGATCATGAGCGACATCTCGGTGGGGCCAACCCCGAATCCCGGTGCCGCGGCTTGGACGTAGGCCGGGACGATGCCGTTGATGACTGCGAAGATGCCGGTCATGGCGAGGGTGGTGGTCAGCAGTGGCGCCCACGTGGAACGCTGGCGAAGGTGGATGGTTTCCACCATCGGCTCCTTGGAGCGCTTCTCCACCGTCCAGAAGGCGGCAAACGCGACGACGGCGACCACAATCAGCCCGACGGCCAGTATCAGCGTGCCGGAGGAGAAGGCTCCGACCAGCTTGGAGCCTTCGTTGAGGGCCGTCAGGAGCGCACCCACGGCGATCACGATGAAGAACACGCCCAGCCAGTCCATGGTGGTACCCGCGGCGGGCTTGCTTTCACCGGCAAGGATGGCGATCAGGGCCGTGGCCACGATTGCGAGGCCAACCATGAGCCAGAAGATGCTGCGGAATCCGAAGTGCTCGGCGAAGTAACCGCCCACGAAGGAGTCGACGCCGGCCACGCCGCCGTTGACTGCAGTGATGAGGCCCATCAGGGCTCCGTACTTGCGCGGGTTGTTGACCGCGGAGCGCAGCATGATGAGGCACAGCGGCACGGTGGGGCCGCTGACGCCCTGGATGATGCGGCCGACGAAAAGCCATGTCACGTCCGGGGCCATGGCCGCGATGACCGAGCCAACGGCCATCAGCAGCATCATGCCGAGGAGGATCTTCTTGCGGCCGACAATGTCGCTCAGGCGCGGCAGGAAGAGCGAGAACAGGGCTGCGGCGGTGAAGAACCAGGTCTGGGAGAGGCCGATGACCGCCTGGTCCGTGTGGAGCTCGTTGCCCATGGTGACTAGGGCGGGGCTGAGCATGGACGCGTTGAGCTGGAAGGCCACGCAGGCGGCCAGCAGGGCGACCATGAGGGCGGTGACGTCACCGCGGGTGGTCTTGGTTTCGGTGATCAGGGTGGTCATTTACTTGGCCTCTCCTGCGATGCTGCCGGCGGCGACGGCGGGTTCGCCAATGCGGACGATCGCGTCCGTGACGAGATCCCAGAATTTCCTGTGGTCGAGGTCGACGGCAACGGAGGTATTGCAGTCAGCCGGTGCGGGGGCTCGGAAATCGGCCACGGTCATGCCAAGGGTGAGCTTGCCCTGCAGTTCGATGTCGACGGGCACCTTGCGGGTGGTCATCACCGTGGGATCGATGACGTAGGCCACGGCGCAGGGGTCATGGACTGGCGGATAGTCGAAACCTTGGGCGTCTTTGTAGGTCTTGGTGAAGAACTCCATCAGTTCCATCACGAACTTGGCGGGCTTTGTACCCACTGCGGCGATCTTCTCGACCACCTCCGGAGTGGCGAGTGCCTGGTGCGTGAGGTCCAGGCCGACCATCACCACGGGCCACTTCTCGTTGAACACGATGTGGGCGGCCTCGGGGTCGATGATGATGTTGAATTCGGCCACGGCGCTCCAATTGCCCACGTGGTAACCGCCGCCCATGAGGACAACTTCCTTGACGCGTTCAACGATGCGCGGTTCCTTGCGGGCGGCCATGGCGATGTTGGTGAGTCCCGCAGTGGGGACGAGAGTGACGGTGCCCGGCTCGCGCGCCATGATCGTTTCGATGATGAGGTCGACGGCGTGGCGCGGGTCCAGTTCGATGGTGGACTCGGGCTGCTCGGGGCCGTCCATGCCGGTCTCGCCGTGGATGTCCGGCGCGGTTTCGATAGAGCGAACCAGCGGGCGGTCACAGCCGGCGGCAAAGGGAACACCCGTGATGCCGGCTATAGTGCCCACCGAAAGGGCGTTGCGGGTGACCTTTTCGAGGGTTTGGTTGCCAACCACCGTGGTGACGGCGAGCAGTTCGATGTCCGGGTTGCCGTGGGCCAGCAGTAGCGCCACGGCGTCGTCATGCCCCGGGTCGCAGTCCAGGATGATCTTCTTGCGTTCACGGGTCATGGTGTTGGGGTCCATGTTCATCTCCACGTCATTGGGGCCTGCATAAGGCAGGGCGCTAAAGCATTCAGGGGAATTCTGGCACTGGCTTGCGGGTTGCGTCAAGCGCTTAACGCGAATCACGTCAAGCGCTTGATGCCTTGCGGCGTGGGAACGGGCTGGTTCCCGGCTACGATCGATGTATGGAATCGGCGGAACGAGTGCAACAGGCCCTGGGCCGTACGCAGCGCGTGACCGCGGCGATGGTGGCCTCGCTGGCAGGGGTTTCCACGGCCACGGTGTCCCTGGTTGCCAATGGGAAAACCCAGGGCAGGGTGTCTGAAGAGAACATTTCGCGCGTCCGCCAAGCAATCGCCGAGCTTGGCTACGTGGTGGATGGGATCGGCAGTTCCTTGGCCAAGGGCGTGAGCTCGATTGTGATCCTTGTTGCGCCGGATATTTCCAACCCCTTTTTCGCCAAGGTCATCGCCGGGGTCCGGGAATCGCTTGGCTCCGATTACCAACTGCTGCTCTCAGTGACCGACGCCGGTGAGTTCCCCCGTGCGGACGACGTCCGGAAGCTCCTTGCCCTTCGCCCCGCTGGCCTGCTGGTAGATGCACCCAACGCGGCATTCCTGGAGGAGCTGTCCGTTGCCGGGCCGCTCGTCCTTCTCGATGCTCCGGGCCTTGAGGCCTACGCCCCGTCCGTGAACCTCGATGTTGCCCATGGCGCCCGTGAGCTGGCCGCACATCTTGCTGCCTCGGGGCACAAGCGCGTGGCCTACGTGGACAGCGTGACAGGAACGGCAACGTTCGAGGTACGCCGGGCTGCGTTCTTGGATGAAGCCCATTCCTGCGGTATTTCCGTTGCGGACGCGCACATCATCAGCACCACCATCGACGTCGGCGCTGCGGCGGCTGCCTTCGCCGCCGCCTGGCCGGATTGGCGGCGGGCCGGGGTCACCGCCGTCGTCTGCGGAACGGACACGCACGCTTACGGTGTGTTGCAAGAGGCCCGTGTGGCTGGTGTCCGGATTCCGGAGGAACTTGCCGTAGCCGGCTTCGACGATCTGCCGTATTCAGCCACGAGCAACCCGAGCCTGACCAGCGTGCATTTGCCGGCGACGGCACTTGGGCTCAAGGCCGGTGAACAACTCCGTGGGCTGATGGAAGGCCGAGCGCTGGAACTGCCGCACCTGACGCTGGAGAGTTCGTTGGTGGTGCGAGGCTCCACGGTCTAGGCGCCGGGCCAGGTAGGGGCGGATGCTGGATGAGCTTGTCGAGCTGACCGGCTGGACGGTGAACCGGTGCGTGCCGAACAAGGCACAGAAGCACGTCTTCGCGGCCCTGCGGCACGTCCTGGCGGTCTTCCCGTTTCCGGTGATAGGCATCGATTCAGACAACGGCAGTGAGTTCATCAACAACGAACTCTTCGAGTTCTGCCTCAAGCACCGCATCACCTTCACCTGGTCCCGTCCGAGCAACAAGAACGATGCGAAGATCAGGTCGGCCGGGCTCTCACGGCAGATACTGGCCCTCACCGGCCGGCTTGAGGCCATCGCCACCGGCAAACAACCGGCACCGATCAAACCTGTCGTGAACGAACGGTGGATCCACACCAGCCGGAGGTTTTCACATGAGGCAACGTATCAACGTTCCGAGGTATTGACGTGGGGCAACAGGGTTCATCGAGCGTCGACGATTCTTGCTGAAAAGTTCTGCCAATTTTCGGGATCTTTTGTCCGACGGGGGCTTCCGCGAGCTATAAATGTCGGGGGTCCCTGAAATGCTTTGGTTATGGACGGAAATCGGGAAATCCGGTCGACACGGCAGGGCAGGCCATCCGGCGTTGCGGTTCCGGAGGCTGCCCCCGATGTAGCTGTCCCGTCCGTCCTGGTGCGGGATTTGATCGACGCGGTGAACTCGCTTCGCCCAGGCGTCGCCGGCGGCACGGCACCGGCAGGCAGCGCGGTGTCGGCTGACAGCGCCGAGTCGCCCGGCAGCGCGGAATTGCCCCGCAGCACCCAGTTAATCGACCAGTTGCGTGCCCTTGAGGACTTGAAGTCGGCGATCGCCGCCGCCCAGGCCCGGATCGCCGTCGCGTTCGACGCCGTCCAGCGCAGCGCCGAAGCGGCTGCGGGTGTTCCGGCCGAGGAGCAGGGACGCGGCGTGGCGGCCCAGGTAGCCTTGGCCCGGCGGGAGTCCCCCGCCCGCGGATCCCGGCTCCACGGACTCGCGACAGCCCTCGTCACCGAAATGCCGTACACCCTCGCCGCCCTTGAATCAGGACAGCTGAACGAATGGCGGGCGACCCTGCTGGTGAAGGAAACCGCCTGCCTGTCCGCCGAGGACCGCTGCGCCGTGGATGAAGAGCTCGCCGCCGACACCGGGGTCTTCGACGGAGCCGGGGACAAGACCATCATCGCGGCGGCCCGGACCGCGGCTTACCGGCGGGACCCGCGCTCGGTCACGCAGCGCGCTGCCCGTGCCGCCGAGGAACGGCACGTGTCCCTGCGGCCGGCACCGGACACCATGACCTACCTGACCGCCCTGCTTCCCGTCGCCCAGGGCGTGGCCGTGCACGCGGCCCTGTCCCGGCACGCCGACACCCTCCGCTGCGGCGGGGATGCCCGGGCCCGGGGGCAGATCATGGCCGACACCCTCGTCGAACGGACCACCGGCACCTCTGGAGGGCTTTGCGGGGTGGAGGTCCAGCTTGTCATGACCGACCGGACCCTGTTCCAGGGCGATGCCGAGCCGGCACGCCTGCCTGGATACGGGATCGTGCCCGCGGCCTGGGCACGGAACCTCCTGGGCGGAAACCCTGACAGCACCGAATCCGCGCCGGGCCAGACAGGACACGGCCAAGCAGGACAGCGCCGAGCCGGTCTCGGCCAAGCCGACCCCGACCAGCCCGGGGACCGGGACTTCAAGGTCTGGCTGCGGCGTCTGTACACCGCCCCCGGAACCGGCGAACTCGTCGCCGTGGATTCGCGGGCCCGGCTGTTCCCGGCGGGGTTGCGGCGTTTCATCCAGGCCAGGGACGATACCTGCCGGACCCCGTACTGCGACGCACCGATCAGGCATTTCGACCATGTCGTCCGGTGGCACGACGGCGGACCCACCAGCCTGGCCAACGGGGCGGGCCTGTGCGAAGCCTGCAACCACAACAAAGAACTCCCCGGCTGGACAGCGCGAACGGGGACAGCACAAACCGGCCCCGGCAGGCGGCACATGTTCGACATCCGAACCCCCACCGGCCACCGCTATCGATCAACAGCCCCGCCTCTGCCAGGGGCGCATCCGAAAACCACCGACGAACCCGGCATTGACTTGCCAGGCGCCCACCTGGCCGGGGCGTCCCAATCCGGGCGCCACCGACGCCGGCTCCGAGCACAAGCCAAAGCCCTCAAATACGGCCGCGCCATCCAACTCCGCACTAGGCTGCACGCCGCCTAGGTCTTAGGCAGCGCGCTCTAGTGGATGACGGCGAGCAGCACGCCCACCGACATGAACAGCACGCCGAAAGTGCGGTTCAGGACGTTTTGTCCATGCTCATTGTGGGTGAACCGTTGGAATGAACGGGCGGCCAAAGCGAAGAAGAACCACATAACGCAGATGTCGATGAAAACGATCGTGGTGCTGAGGATCAGATACTGCGGAATCAGTGGCTGCTCGGGGCGGATGAATTGCGGCATAAAAGCCAGGAAGAAAACGATCGCCTTGGGATTGAGCAGGTTGACCCAAACGCCCCGCTGGAACATGGACCACGCTGGCTCGTTCCGCCGAGCCTCCACTTTTTCCTTGTCCAGGTCCGGCCGGTGCAGGAACTGCCGGATGCCCATGTACACCAGATATGCCGCCCCCGTGTAGCGGATCACGTTGAAGACCACAGGCGAGCTCGAGACCAGAACACCTACCCCGAGCGCCACGATCAGGATGTGGATAATCAGTGCCGCCTGTTGACCCAATACGCCCCAGATGGAGCGGCGGAATCCCGAGTTGAGCGAATTGCTCATGGTGGAGATGGCGCCCGCGCCGGGGGTGAAACTGATCAGGGTGCCGGCGCCCACCAGGGCCAGCCAAAGCGAAATTTGCACCAAACAAGCTTATGCCCGCAGGACGCGCCGCCCGGACGCGCGGGGCGGTCAGGACGCCGCGCCCGGACGCGCGGGGCGGTCAGGATACCCGGATGCGCGCATACCGACTCGGAGACGCAAATGCCGTGACGTGCCGCTACCAGAGCGACTCGACCAACGGGAAGCTATGGAATTCCTGATCGGCGGTGATAACCACCATGGATTCCACGATGGCTTGCGCCGCGATCAGCCTGTCGAAGGGGTCCCGATGCTCCCAATCGAGGTGTCCGGCCGCGAGTGCATGCACGCTCTTGATGGACAGTTCCTCGTTGCACAACTCGGCGACGTGACGCCCATAGCCTAGAAGGAGTCCGTCCAAGCCCGGGAGCTTTCCCAGCTTGTGCTTGTAGCCGAGCTCGTAGGCACTGGCTGATGACGCAACGAGGGGGTTGTCGAAGGATTGAATGACACGCCTCGCCTTGGACGAGAGCTTTCGGGGATCAGTGAGGGCCCAGATCAGGGCGTGGGTGTCGAGGAGGTAAGGGGTGCTTCCCACAGTGCAAGTTCCTCCTCTTCCATGGGCTCAAGAAAGTTGTCCGGGAGTTGTCCTTTGACGAATCCAAGGCGGCGCTTCGTGGGACGTTCGATCATCACCAGCCGGGCAACCGGCTTGCCGGCTTTGGCGATAACTACATCTTCGCCCCGTTCGACCATGTGGAGCAGTTCAGAAAGGCGCGTTTTTGCTTCCTGGACGTTGTACTGTGCCATGTTGACCAAGTCTAGTTGGTCAACCTCTGCGGCGTAAGGCTTAATGGTGCGATCGGTGCCCGCGACCCCCGGGCGGCGACGTTCACTCACAATTGCCAAACCTCGAATGCACCCAGTGACTCATCGTGTCCGGGAGATCGTCCCCCGATGGATATTATGCATGTCGGCGTCGAGGCCGATCACCACGGGTCTTGGATAGAGCTTTTCTTCTTGGTCGATGAGCGGACGGGCGAGAATCTGGAGGTCAAAGCCTGCTTGAATGATCATGTTTCGAGGCTATTCGCGGCCGCAGACCACAAACAGAGACCACTTTCCCTATGTGGACAACTGCCCGAGTTTGGCCGCCTTCACCAGGAGGTACTGCCGCTCCTGCAGGCTCCCCGTCTTCTTCGCGGCGGCAAGAAAGCTCTCCCGGGCGCCCGCAAGGTCGCCGGACATTTCGAGCAAATGCCCGCGAACGGCGTCGAGCCTGTGCCAGCCTTTCAGCTCGATATCAAGCCCATCCAGTAGCTCAAGGGCCGCCCGCGGCCCTTCAACCATTGCCACGGCAACTGCCCGGTTGAGCGTCACCACCGGACTTGGGGCCGTGGCTTCGAGGACCGTGTACAACGCGAGGATCTGCGGCCAATCGGTCTGGTCCGCGGAGGCCGCCTCGGCATGGACCGCAGCGATGGCTGCCTGCATCTGGTAGGGCCCTGGACGAGCCGCGCCCAGCACCGTTGACAAGAGTTCAAGGCCCTCGGCGATCTGCGTCGTGTCCCACAGCCCGCGGTCCTGCTCGGCGAGCGGCACGAGCATTCCGTCCGGGAGGGACCTTGCCCGTCGTCTCGAGTCAGTGAGGAGCATGAGGGCCAGCAGTCCGCCCACCTCGAGCTCGCCCGGGAGCAGCCCCCGCAGGAGCCGCGCAAGGCGGATCGCCTCTGCGGTGAGCTCTTCGCGCTGCATGGATGGGCCGGAACTCGCCGCGTAGCCTTCGTTGAAGATCAGGTACAGGACGTGGAGTACGACGCCGAGCCGCGCCTTGCGTTCACCCGTTTCCGGTAGCTCGAAATGGGCTCCGGCCTTCTTGATGCCCTGCTTGGCCCGGCTGATCCGCTGGCCCATGGTGGATTCCGGGACCAGGAACGCGCTAGCGATTTCCGCCGTCGTGAGCCCTCCGACTGCCCGCAATGTCAGTGCCAGCTGCGAGGGTGCTGAAAGAGCGGGGTGGCAGCACAGGAAAAGGAGGGTAAGGGTGTCTTCTGCAAACCCGTCCGTGTCGCTGGTCGAAGAAGGTTCCGAGCCAGGCTGCGGTTCCAGGGTCGCCGCGCGCTGTTCGCGTGCCTGCCGGGCACTTTCGCTTCGCCAGTAGTCCACTAAACGCCGCGTGGCGACCGTGAGCAGCCAGGATCTGGGGTTCTCCGGGACGCCGGACGCGGGCCATTGCAAAGCCGCCGCGAGCAACGCTTCCTGGACGGCGTCCTCGCACTCGGCGAATTGCCCGTGCTTGCGCACGAGCACGCCAAGGACCTGCGGCGCGAGCGTGCGCAGCAGGTCCTCGAGCGTGGATTCCCTGGAAGGCTCGGCCACAAACGCTAGACCTCCGGCGGCTCGTCCTGGACGCGGCGAAGCTCCACGACCGGCGCGTACTTCACGATGCTGGAGCAGATTTCGATGGCCCGATCCTCACTGGCCACATCCACCACCCAGTAGCCGATCAGTGATTCCTTGGCTTCGGCGAAAGGTCCGTCTGTGGTGATGACGCCGTTGTCCGTCTGCTTCACCAGTTTCGCAGTGCCGGGGTCGGCGAGTCCGGCGTTGAAGACCATCTCGCCGGAATCGGTGAGATCCTTGTCGATTTGGATCATGAAGCCGATCATTTCCCTGATCCATTCGGGATCGGCGGTTTCCATCATGCCCTCGGCAGAACCAAACATCATGATCATGTATTTCATCTCGAACTCCTTATGAGGGGCGCTCCGTTTGGGCGCTTTCATTCATGGGTCGGAACTGCAAGCAGGTTTTCGACATAGTTTGGTGGAAAATCCTAAGAAACTTTTGGAAGGCGGCTATGCCCGTGCGATGACTTCCCCGTTCGGGATCAGGAAGAAGCCATCATCAGTGGAGCCCCAACGGTGCCAACCGGCTGCAATCCGGGCCAAATCGGCCTCGTTGGCGAGCCCATACTCGAGCGCTTGCTCGGCAAATGCCGAGTGCAGGACGCGCTCGCTCCACACCCGTGACTGCCAGCGGCGCTGCTGCGCCGTGGCGTACAGCCAGTTGCTGCTGGAGGGAGCGACGTCGGTGAAGCCCGCCTGCTGCGCCCAGGACACGAGCCGCCGCCCTGCGTCGGGCTCTGCTCCGTTCCGTCGGGCAATCTTCTGGTAAAGCTCCATCCAGTCGTCGAGCTCGCGGACCTCCGGGTACCAGCTCATGCCGTGGAAATCGGCGTCGCGCACCGCCACGATGGCGCCAGGCTTGGCGACCCGCCGCATTTCACGCAATGCGGCCACGGGGTCGGTCAGGTGTTGCAGGACTTGGTGCGCGTGGACGAGGTCGAAGGTCTCGTCCTCGAAGTCCAGATCGTAAATGTTGCCCGTCACGAATTCCACGTTTTCCACACCACGCTCGGACGCGAGCGAGGCGGCCTGGGCCACGATCTCGGCGGAACGGTCGAGCCCGACTACCTTCGCGGGAGCCACGAGTTCCGCGAAGTCGCAGGTGATGCTCCCAGGTCCGCATCCGACGTCGAGCACTGATGTCCCGGCGGTGAGATGCGGGATGACAAACGCGGCAGAGTTCTCGGCTGTGCGGGAGGCATGGGCGCGTACGACGGACTCGTGGTGGCCGTGTGTGTAGACGTCTTGAGGCTTCTGCTCGTTCATAGGGAAACGCTACCCCGATGGAGTCGAAAGCGAGCGGAACTTGGGCTAAACCTTGTTTTCAACCCCCTGCCTGCCACAATGGACCCATGGCGCCAGCGTGGTGGGGTCAGGGGTCGCAGCTGGGGCGCGGATCGGGCCCCGGCGGGCTGCGTGACGGACCATCCCCGGACGCCTTGCGTCGACCGTTCTTCGTTGCGGCGGTGGCCGTCTTCGCCGTCGTCGTCCTGGCCGAAATCGGCCTTTCGATCCTCCTTGGCGGGACCGCCGTCGAGCCCGTTTCCCCTGACCAAGCGGACAAGCTCGGCGTTCCGATCGACGTCTTCCTCAAGACCCAACGCGCGTCAGCTGCGCCGCCGGGCGCGGGAATCGGCTTCCTTGCTTTCCTGGACGGGCTGTTGCTGTTCACCGTGGTGATGCTCGGGCTCAGCCTGATCATGGACCTCAGGGCTTACGGACGAGTTCAAGGCGTCGTCACCTTGATTGTCACGTTTCTCTGGGTGGTGGGGGCGTTCTTCACGGCACTCCTGGCCTTGGCAAAGCTGTTCCTGATGTTCGGCCTGTTCGTAGCCGCACCCTTCGGGACCATTGCCTACCTGGCGTTATGGGGGAGTTTTCCCACGAGCCAGGCCGCGGCCATCCTTGCCCTCTTGTTGCTCCTGAAGATCGTCTTTGCGGTGCTGCTGATCCTGAGCCAGCCGAAATTCCTGAAGGTCACCGGGCTTGTGGTGCTGCTTCTGGTATCGGTGCTCCTGCAGCTCATTCTTGGCCTCATCCACGGATTCCTCCCCGGACCGCTCGTGTCCATCGGGGATCAGTTCTGGGCGCTCATTACGGTGGTGGTGGCCTTGGTGTGGGCGCTCGTCATGCTCATCGGATCCATCCCGGCAATCATCAACGCGCTACGGGTCAGCGGCTCGGCAGGGGACTAGGGGCCCTGACGCTCGCCAGCCTTAGTCCTGCGGCCGGTTCCGATACGCGGCCAGGAACGCGGCGATCCTGCGCACGGCCTCCTCGATCTCCCGGACGGAGGGCAGGATGACGAAGCGAAAATGGTCCGGGGTTGGCCAGTTGAAGGCCGAGCCGTGGGAGACCAGGATCTTCTGGTCTTGTAGGAGGTCCAGGACGAATTTCTCGTCGCTCTCGATCGGGTAGATCTCAGGATCCAGCCGCGGGAACAAGTACATGGCTCCAGCCGCCGGAACGCAACTCACCCCCGGGATGGCCGTCAGGAGGTTCAAGGCCAGATCCCGTTGTTCCCGGAGCCGCCCTCCCGGCCTGATGAGTTCCTCGATGCTCTGGTAGCCACCCAGACAAGTCTGGATGGCGTGCTGTGCAGGAACATTGGAGCACAACCGGAGGGACGCAAGCAGCTCCAACGCTTCACGGTATTCGGCGGTAGCGGCGTGCGGACCGGTCACGGCGACCCATCCTGCACGGTAGCCGGGCATCCGATAGGCCTTCGAGAGGCCGCTGAAGGTCAGGACACAGATGTCGTCCGCCACGGAAGCGGTGTGGATGTGCTGGGCGTCCTCGTAGCGGATCTTTTCGTAGATCTCGTCCGAGAACAGGACCAGATCGTGTTTCCTGGCCAATGCCGCGAACTGCTCCAGGATGTGGCGAGGGTACACCGCGCCTGTCGGGTTGTTCGGGTTGATGATGACGATTGCCTTGGTGCGCTTGGTGATCTTGGCTTCGACATCGGACATGTCCGGCCACCAGTTTTGGCCCTCGTCGCAGAGATAATGCACCGGATTACCACCAGTGAGGGTCACGGTGGCCGTCCACAGGGGATAGTCCGGCGCAGGGATGAGGACCTCGTCGCCGTTCTCCAGGAAGGCCTGGAGCGTCATGGAGATCAATTCGCTGACGCCATTGCCGATGAAGATGTCCTCGACGCCGATATTCATCAGGTTCTGGGTCTGGTAGTACTGCGAAATCGCGGTCCGCGCGGTGAAGATGCCCTTGGAATCGCTGTAACCCTGCGCGCCGCGGAGGTGGTGGATCATGTCCACCACAACGGACTCCGGCGCTTCCAGTCCGAACGGCGCGGTGTCCCCAAGGTTCATCTTGAGGATGCGGTGCCCTTCGGCCTCCATGGTCTTGGCCGCTTGGAGGATGGGCCCACGGAGTTCATAGCGGACGTTCTGTAGTTTGCTGGAGTGCTGCATCGGACGCATGGTTGATCTTTTCATGGGCGGCAGCGTTTTCGGCACCGGATGACACCCTGCAGCAAGAATCGCTACGGCTTGATGACGCAGATCTGCGGGTTGACCTTACAGATGTTGATCGGGTTGGTATCGATGAAGCCGCTTTGCCGTATTTCGGTCCGGACCACCACCAAGGCGTTTTGGTTCACTTTGCTTCCGACATCGGGGTTGACCCCCACGACGACGCAACTCAGCAGGAATCCCCCCGGCGAGGCTTGGCACGTGGAGCCCTGGGTGAAATCGAGCTGGATTTTCGCGTTCTGGAAGGCTGTCCGGGCATTTTCGATCCGCGAGCCCAGTACCGCGGGCACCACCGATTTCACCGGCGTCGCGATCTCCAGGTTGACTGTGGAACCGCGCGCGGCCGGCTTGCCGCCGTCGGGCACTTGCTTCACCACCGTGCCTGCTGTCTGT
This sequence comes from Arthrobacter sp. MMS24-S77, assembly GCF_054888235.1. NCBI lineage: Bacteria > Bacillati > Actinomycetota > Actinomycetes > Micrococcales > Micrococcaceae > Arthrobacter > Arthrobacter sp. MMS24-S77. The sequence goes on along the minus strand of NZ_JBTZRN010000001.1, from coordinate 4,182,980 downwards.
GCGCTCTCCGTTTCCGTGGTGCCCACCTTGAAGCCGGCGTCCTCAAGCATTTTTACCGCTTCCGCCTGCGGCCGGCTTTCGACCGAGGGAACCGTTGCGTCCTTGAGGAGGAACCAGATCACCCCGCCAATGACAGCCAACAGCACCACGCCGCCGATGATCACCCACAGCCACGGGAGTCCGGGGCGCGGCCTGGGCTGTTCGGCGGGCTTGGTGACGGTCAGCGTGACCACGTGGGCCTGGTCGGCATAGTCCTCAGGGGCGTCGTCGGCAGAGTAGGCGATCAGTTTCACGCGATAAGAGCCGGGGGCGGCACCGGCGGTGTCGAAATTGACCAGGTATTGCTCAGTGGCTCCGGCGGCGATGGTCCGCAACGGCGTGGGGACGGTGGTGTACGTCGGCGACGGCGGCGTGCTCTCGATACCGGGAAAGGCCCCCAACACCACGCGTTCAGGGCCGGGAGCTCCGTTGGTCACAGACGCCGTGAGGGAGCCTTTGCCATCCTTGAGCTCCACGGTGGGGGAACTCAGCGTCATGGTGATGGTGCTCATGCGACAACCGCCTTTCGGGCGAGGGCAAGGGAAAAGGTGATAGCCATGTCATCCTGCTTCCAGGAGCTTCAGCAGACACGTGCCGACAACGCGGCAGGTGATCCCCAGCTGACCCCCGGAGGTGCCGAAGGTCAGGCTGGCGGTGTCGCCTGCGGAGACCTCCTGTTCTGTTCGCGTGCCTTCCACGACGAGGGTCACGGTGACTGCCTGTTGGGGAGCCAGCCGGGCACGCTTGGTGGGGCTGCCCAGATCGAACAGGCCGCCGAATTTCCGGACTTCGAAGATACAGCTTCCCGCCACCAGCAGCTGTGTTGCCTGCGCGGAGCATTGGCCGCCCGGGCCAACAAGGTCAGAGGCCTTGAGCGTCCCCCCTGCAGCGGCCTGCGAGAACCCCGCTTGCCAGCTGGCGGCTGCGTTGTTGTTCCCGCCGCCGCAACTGACGCCGAAAACCAGGACGAGCACGGCGATGACGCCGCATACGACCACCGCGATGACGGGCTTCCGGTTCTGGTCGTTCACGAGTCCATCACCGCGATCTCGTCCGTGACGTGGGCAGGCTTGATGCCCTTGACGATTCTGCGAATCAGCTCCACTTGCCCGGCGGCCGCCGCGGGGACCAGGACCTTGATGTGGAACTCGCCCGGGACGGATTCGACCCCGAACCCCGGGATCCCGGTGGCCAACTGCAGGAATCGGGTGAGACCGTCAACAGTGCCCCGGCGTGCGGACAACGAGGCCGCGCACGCAATCAGGTCCCGCTGTCGGTCCACCGGGACTCCCGCCGCCGCGGAGTCCACGGATTCCGGCCCGGGTAGGGTCAGCCAGTCCAGGTCCACCCAGCGCGACAGGAACGGAATGAACGACGACGGCGAGCGGCCGGGATCGGGAACGGTGTGGATGCGGTCCAAGACGTCCCGGACGGGCTGTTGCATATCCTCCGCCACGGCGATGAGGGCCTGCAGCGGCGTACTGGTTTCAGCCGCCACCTGGTAGATCTCGGGCAGGACCTTCAGCATCGGAGAGTTACGCAGCACCGGTTCAACCATTGCCGTGCACCACTTCGATCCGGTGGTCGCCCGAGCAGAACAGCCACGTGTTCGGGAGGGTCACGACGTCGTCAACCATCCGCCGCGTGCAGCTCGCCCAGGAAACGGCGTTGTCCGTGCTCCGGTAGATCCCCTTGGGGCCACTTGCGAGTACAAGCGGCGTACCGTCGTCGCGCACGACGCCGGAGACCGCGCGGACGGGCTCGAATCGCGTCCTGTCCCGCAACGGCAGATTGCAGTTCACGTCGGGCACGCTCCACTGCGCGGAGGCCTGGCCGAGCTGCAGGCGCAGCACGCCTCCGCTCTGGGTCGCGGCATAGGCGGCATTGCCCATTACGTGGACACCCCAACAACTGCCACCGGTCCAGCCCGCGCTGAACTGTTCCCAGGAAGCCATGAGGGAGGCGTCGAACTGGGTGCGGGCGAGTTCGTCGATCTTCAGGCGGAGGCAGCCCGTCCCTGTGCCCTCCGGCACGGAACGGCCGAGCCAGACATAGCTTGCGCCGCCGTCGTACTGAATCGTCATGCAGCGGATGTCCTCGCCCGCAGATTTGATCTGCTTGAAACTGCCGGCAGCCCCGGCATCGGGGGAAAGCCAAATGCCCGCGGAGGCTTCCGCAGCCACCACCACTCCGGTGCGGCCGCGCATGTCCACCAAGGCGTCCACGGCGTAGAAGCCGCGGTCCGGCTGGCTCGCATCCACCACGTTCTGGACCGGGATGGCCCCCTCGCCCATGGGCAGCTCATAGAGGCCGTGCTCGCCAGCGAGCAGCAGCACCGGGACTCCCTGCCGGTCCACCCAGCACAAGTCCGCGACGACGAAGCCCAGCTCCGCGGCCCGCCGCCACGATTCGCCTAGGTCCTCGCTGACATAGATGCGGGAGCCCGTGGGCGTCACGGTGCTGACGGCCACCATGCCGGGATGCTGTCCGGGACCGAAACCGCCAGGGCCAAAGCCACCGGCGCCGAAGCGCCCCGGCGCCGCGGAGCGGAAAGGCGCGATGGACCTCACCGCTTCGCTGGCCGCCTCCGAGCCGAAATCGGCGCAGGCTTCCCAGCCATCGCCCGCGTTGGTCGTACGGAAAAGCGTGCTGTCCTGGGCAACAAACCAGGTATTGTCCTGTCCCTCGGCCTGCACCAGCGCCAAGGCATCAGTGTCCGGAACTTTGTCCACTTCGAGCCGTACCCGGTCCACGTACTGGACTCCGGGTTCGGCTTCCTCCATGGCGCGGTAGAGGTTGGAGACGCGCAACGGCTTGCCGAAGCCCGAACCGTAGTTGGACGAGCTGGGGCTCAGGGGACTGATGCCTTCCGCGAGCCGGCCCACGATCCTGGACTTCACAGCCTCGGCGTCCTCATCGGGACGGACCACGATCCTGGCGTCCACCAGTACTTGTTTATAGAGGCCCCAGCGAACCACCGGCTCCGCGCCTACCGTGGACCGGCGGCGCAGGTACTGTTCAACCTCGAGCCGAACGCTTTCACGTGCCTGGGCAGTCAGCTCGGCGGCGCGCACCGGACCTGTTGCACCTGGCACGAACGGCACCAGCACCACTTCCACCTCGCCCGGTTTGGCGAAAGCCCAGATGTCCCGCCGCGTGAATGCGCGCGCCCTGGCGACGCCGCCATGGCGCATGGCCAGGACCTCGTAGTCGCGCACAGTGACGGCCCTGTCCCGGGCCTGGAAATCCTGCGGTGCCCGGCGGAGCGCATTCTCCAGCGATTCGCCGTCGCGGCCTCCGGTGGCGGGTTCCGGGTTGCTGACCTTCACCCCCGGGATCGGGGTGCGCATGATCGTCAACTGGCCCGCCCCGACATTGCCGCGCTGGCCTCCGCCGCCGCGGTACCAAGCGCGAATCTCGGCCCCCGGACCGGGAACAACTGCTGTCCGGGCTACGGACTCTTCGTCCCACCATGCGAACATTACGACGCCGGCACTCCGGTCGATCCGGACCGGCGCCTCATCCGGGCCGGCATCTGCGAAGGCCTCAACTTCGCGGCAAAACCGGAAAGGCTTGCCGTCCACCAAGACGGCTTCGCCGCTGCTCAGCTGGGTGCCAGCGGGGACTTCGATGGCAATGGATAGGCCCGCCCCGGAAACGATCGGCGCGTTCGGAATGACGAAGCTTTGGCCCGGGCGGCCGGTTCCGACGCCGATGGGGACGGCGTCGTACAAGGTGACATCGGCTGCCGGGACCTGCACACTGGACTGACCCGCCGCGAGGACGGCCGCCGTCGTCGTCGTGAACACCGGTTGCGGCGCGCCGGGCACCCCTGGCGGGCAACTGACCTGGGTCCCGCGAGGGATGCGGATTTCCTGGCTGCCGGTACCGCTTACTGCGGCCGAGCGGGTGAACTCGAGGATGGTTTCGGCCGTGCTGGGCGGGTACAGGCTGGTGCCAAGCAGGTTCAAGTAGACCGCATACAGCTTTTCCGGCACCCGGTTGAGCCGGTACATCAGGGTGTCCGTGAGGTAGGCGAAAGCCTCGAGGATGGTGATGCCGGGATCGTGGACGGAGAGGTCCGTCCAGTCCGGGGCGATCTGCTGGATGCGCTCGCGGGCACCGGCCACCAAATCCGCGAAACTGCGATCGTCAAGATTCGGCACGGGGATACTCATGCTGCACCTCCGGAATCGACAGGCAAGGCGATGGCGAGCTGGTCTTCGAGCTGGGTGGACCGGACCCGGTACCGCAGCCGGACCTCCAACACTTCAGGGCTTTCGGGGGACCGGGAGGCATCCAAGGACAAGACAGTGATCCGGGGCTCCCATTGCTCCACGGCCCGGGCGACATAATGGATGGCCAAGCCTGCCGTGGTGTCATCCGCGGGGGCGAACGCGAGCCGGAACAGATGGCAGCCGTAGGTGGGCCGGTTGACGCGCTCGCCGGGCCTGGTGCTCAGCAGCAGGAGGAGCGCCTGGCGGACCGAAGCTGCGTCCGTGACGGTGGCGAGCCGTCCGTCCGGGGTCAGCCGCAAGCCGGGGAGGCCGGTGGCGGCGTCGAAATCCGGGTGCACGAAGGCCACCGACTTGTATCTGGGGATGCTCACCGCCGGCCGCCTCTCATGATCCCGCCGCCACGAATTCCTGGCCCGGCCGCCGGACCGTGTACTTCACGGCACCGGGAGGGGTGCCGTCCGTGTACCCCTCCACAGTGTCCAGGCAGATCTTCTTGCCGCCGATCCGGACAAAACCCGAATAGCCCTTGATCACCGGCAGCGTCTTGTTGCACGGCTTGATGTTGAGGCCCACGTTGGGGCACATGCTGATGTCGCGTCCTTGGGGATCGTTGTCGACCAGAACCGGCGAGCCGGCAACGCGGACCCATTGCTGGGAAGGCACGTTTTCCACTTTGCCGTCGTGCCCGCAGCGCAGGATGGCTTCCTTGACGAGGAGCTTCAGCATCAGGCCTCCTCGAAGTCGACGGTCTTCGCCCGGATCTTCATGGCTTTGCCCGGTGCCTCCAGGAGCAGGTCCGTAGCCGCGGTGATGCGCAGCTTCTCCGGCCCGAGTTCCACCGAGGAACCGTGTCCGTCCGTGAAACTGACGGTGCGGCTGCCGCCGTCGAGCACTATCTGCTGGCCGTCAGCGCTCCGGAAGGTGAAGCGGCTGTCCCGGGGCGTGTTCACACCGTTGTCCGGCGTCTGCTCCCGGCCGTAGAGCCCGCCTAAAATGATCGCCTGCGCCGGATCCGTGGCCGGCAGCAGGACGAGCACGGTGTCCTCCGGGGCGGGCGGCACCACGAAACCTTTCCCCGCTCCCGCTCCCACCGTGAGGACAGGTGCCCAGGCTGATTCCAGGGGCGGATACGCGGGGAGGCGGACGCGTGCCCGGCCGCGGCCTTCCGGATCCTCCACGTCCAGGACCGTGCCCAGGGTGAAGACATCGGGACGCCGGGCGGTCGGGGCTTCCGGCGGACGTGTGGTGATGGTGGTTTCGTAGCCCGTGCCGTCCAGCCTGTGAGCGGCGGTGGCAATCGCGTAGGTGCCTTCGAGCGAAGTCGCGAGGCCGCGCACGCGAACCCGGCGTCCCGCGCGGAGGCGGGGATCGCCGTCGGCCACGAAGACTGCGGTGACTTGCCCCGCCATCCGGACGTCCAGTTCCGCCTGGGCCAAGCCATGGGCCAGGGATTCGGAGGCGAAGTACTCGTTGTCACGCAGGAGGTCACCACCAGCGCCAACACTGGCAAGCGCAGGGTCTGCGGAGACGTTGGCTTTCGCGTCGCTGGTTTCCGCGGAGGCCTGCTGGACCGAGGCGTCGTCGGACCGCCAGCCCGTGGTTTTGGCCCCGAGGTACGCCGGCTCCTGGCTCAGTTCCACTTCTGCCGAATGCAGGCTGCTGCCCAATTCCAGCTCGATCGGTTCGCCTTCGCCGGACAAGTCCGTCAGCCTCAAGGCATCTCCATCCACCACAGGATACGCACCCACCCGGGCGCTCTGCTCCACCAACAGGCTCAAGTCCGAGCGAGCACATTGGTACACCTCACCGAGCCGGGTTGCGCCGCCCTCCACTTGCAGGCCCGTGCCCTCCGTGAGCGTGCGGGCCAACCCGGCTAGGTCGACGTCACTGTGCAGCCGGGTGAACTGGCGCTTCCTCAACCGGTGCAGGGCATCGTAGGCACGGACCCGCACCTCCTGCGAAAGATCCGCCCCGTAGCTGTGCTCCACCACCGTCACTTCGCCCACGAACAACGGAGTGCGCTGGCCACCGAGTTCCACGCGCAGCGCGTCCCCCGGAGCGGGATCCACTCCGCCGCGTGCCGTAGCCGAGCGTCCCGGACCGGGGCGCCAGCTGATGAGGCACTGGGCCGGCCTGGCGAGCGAGCTGAGGACCTGCACCGAGATGATCGCCGCGGTTTCGGCCGCGGAGAGGCGGCGCCGACCGAGGGTGACGATGAGTTCCGGGAGGCCCTGGAGCTGCCTCATGGCCCTTCGCCAACCGGAGGAACGGCGAGGGGGCCGTTGAAGTGGGCGGGATCGTCGATGTTGTTGTACTCCAACAGCAACTTCCACAGCAGCGGCGTGCCAAAGGCGGCCAGGCTGAGGCGCCCCAACTCACCCGGCGGAACCTCCGGAAGCTGCTCGCCGCCGTCGGGCGCTGTTGCGTCCCTGTCGGTGCTGCCGTCGCCGCCCACCGCGAGTGTATCCACGGGCGGCGCCGTCAGGTCCACCGCCGGCAGTCGCTGGGCGAGCTCGTAATTCTCGCCGCCTTCCTCGTCGGCGCTCTGCCCGACCCGCACGAACACCATGCGCATCCACGAGCGCAAGGGCGAGCCATCCGGCGAAAAGCGGTCGAAGCGCTCCGCCACCTCGGTCACGATCCCGGGCACGTTCCATGCGCGCCCCCACACGAACCGGACCGACGGCGGCCGGCGTTGCCTCTCCACCTCGGCCGAGTTCTCCGCGAGCGCCCAGATTGGCCGTGTCATCTGGCGCACGTCCTGGACATGGAGCGACGCCGGCGCAAGGTCGACGTCGAACAGGAGATCCAGGCGAAGCTCTGTGTGTCCGCCTCCCGTGAAGAGCAAGGGATCGTCTGCGAGGCCCGTTCCCGTCAGTTTGCCGCCCGCCGAGCGCCGCGGCTCCACACCGGCCGACCGCGACATCACCACCGTCTCCGGATTGAGCAGGCAGCCAAGGTGTTCCCCGGTGTCCTCGATCAGGAAAGCGACGCGTTCCATGTCAGATCGCCAACTGTTCGTTGCTTAGCCGGGCGGCGCGGGCCATCGCTGCTGTTGCCAGTGTTTCCGCGGCGGGCTGTGGTGCGGGGCGCGGAGCCAATTCCGGCCAGTTTCCGGTGATTGGTGCGGCCGGAGTCCGGTCCGGTGACGTGCTCGGGTGGCTTTGGTGTTCTGCGTTCTTCAAGCCGACGACGACGGCGGGGACCACGACCGCGGGGACCACGACGGCGGCGACCGCTTCGGGCGGCCGGCGCAGTGGTGTTGTGGGCGGCTGGGCCCTGATTGCGTTTGGTGGGGCTGCGTTTGGTGGGGCTGCGTTTGGTGGGGTTGCGTTTGCTGGGGGAGCTTGGTGTTGTGTTGCTTGCGCGGGGGCCGGCCGGGTTGTCGCGTTGGGTGAAGGCGTCCCGCGAAGCCTCAGGACGTGGCGCGGTCGCGCGTCCTGCGGGGGTACGGACTCCGAACCGAGGGCTGCCAGGGTTTCGACCGAACCCTTCGAATCCTTGCCCGGGGGTGTTCGCTTGTCCAGGCGTGTCCGCATGGAGGAGGCTGCCGCCGGTTCCGCGGCGCGGACAGGCGGTGAGCTTGCGGCGCTCGCGCTCTGGAGGCGTTTGCCCAGCGTCAGCCGGGGGAGGAAAGTCGACCTTGGCAGGGTGATTGGGGCTTCGGTGGCGTTCAAGGCGTCGGCGGGAGAGGAAGCGCCAGACGCCGGACCGTCGTCGGGGACTGGATTTTCGGGGGTGACCCGGCGGGGCTCGGGCTCGATGACGCGGTCCCTGAGCGAGCCGGGACTTCCGGTCTTTCTCATGGGACTGGGGCGATATTCGCCTGGGTGTGAGCGAGCGTTGGGGGTGGAGGGGGGTGTATGTGAGCGAGCGTTGGGGGTGGAGGGGGGTGTATGTGAGCGAGCGTTGGAGGTGGAGGGGACGAGGCCGGCGTCGCGCAACAACCGGACCCAGTGCTCCGGTGCGCCGGACATGTCCAGTCTTCGCACCGGCGTCGGGCCCTCCGTTCCAACCCGGCGCTCCGTTCCAACTAATCCAGCGGGTCGACCACCAGCCTTTCCGCCGGGGGCGGCGCCAGGATGCGGTGCCCGTTCGAGCCTTTCCGCGAGTTCCCGCAGCCGCCGCGCCGCCGCGTGACGCCACGGGTTCCGGGGCCACCTCCCGTCAAGCCACGGGAGCGCGGGCATCGTCGAGCTCCAAGCGGTCGTAAGCGATGCTGAGGGATTCGATGGCCAGGTCCTTGCCGAGGGCATCCAGCGGGGCCCCGAACCAGTCGCACGGCCAGGCGCCCAGCAAGTTCCAGCGGCGGACCTCCACCGAGCCGGCGTCGTTGAGCATGGCGATGGAGACGTTGCGCCGCTCCACATGCCCATCGACGGCCTTGAACAGCCATTGGAGCATTTCTGTGGAGTCGGTGAGTCCGTAGCGGAGCGTTACCGGGGTGTACTCGACCTGGCCGGGGATGACCCGGACCGTGCTGTTCTCGCCACCGGAGCGGTACAGGATACGGTCGATTTTCAGCCCGAGCCCTTCAACCTTGGTGAAGTGCCCCTGGACCACGCCTTGGATGACGAGTTTGAAGTTGTAGGCGCGGTAGGGATCCACCACGTTCCCGGGCTGGGCAGCAGGGGCTGGCGTGCTTGGCTGCGTGCTCATTTCAGGCTCCTGCGCTCTCTGTCTCGCTGGTGTTGTCGGCCGATTGCATGAGCTTGAAGATCACGAATTCGGCAGGTTTGACGGGTGCGATGCCGATCAGGGTGACAACCTGCCCCGCATCGCGGACTTCGGGCGGGTTGGTTTCTTCGTCGCATTTCACAAAGAAGGCCTGTTGGGGAGTAGTGCCCAACAGCGCCCCGTCCCGCCACACGTTGGTCAGGAATGCGCCGATGTCGCGGCGGATGGACTTCCACAACGTGTGGTCGTTGGGTTCAAAGACCACCCAGCGCGTCCCGTCGGCCACGGATTCCTTGATCATGTTGGTCAGCCTGCGGACGTTGACGTAGCGGTATTCGCTGGCCTCGGGTGCCTTGGTCCGCGCTCCCCAGATGCGGATGCCCTCGCCCGGGAAGTAACGGATGCAGTTCACGCCGGCCGGGTTCAGCACTTCCTGTTCGCCGCGGCTGACCCGCCGGACCAGGTCCAGCGCGCCTTGGATGGGCTCGTTGGCGGGAGCCTTGTGGACGCCGCGCGTCGCGTCGACCCGTGCCCAGACCCCGGCAACATGGCCCGACGGCGGTTGGGTCACCTTCTTGCCGGACACCGGGTCCGTCATGACAATCCACGGGAAGTACAAGGCGGTGTAGCCGCCGGGGGACTGTGGCGCTCCGATCGCGTCCTCGCCCATTGCCCGCTCGGCGTTCGGCTTGGCGGCGCCGGTCTTGGGGTCGTCAGGATTGTCCGCATCGCCGTCGTCGTCCTCTTTCGCGCCGGTGGACTTCGGTGCGTCCGGCACGCCGGAAGTCGCCGCCCGGGTGAGGGCTCCGACGTCGCCCACTTTCTCCGGAGTGTCCATGATCGCCATGCGGTCCTGCCGCAAGGGATGCTCTACGTGGGCCTGCAGCGCCGCGTACGCTTCGGCGTCTGCGTATCCGGGGGCGGCCACCATGGAGATGTCGTCGATCGCTTCGAACAGGGTCACGCCGCTAGGCTTTGCGGCGGTGCCGGTGAGGCTGCCGCCGGTACCGATGTTGACCACGTAGCAGCGGCTGCCGCCGTTGGCGAAGAATCCGAAGACGGCGTTGGACAGGGCTGTGCCCTGCGTGGACTTGCCGACGTATTGGTCCACGAACTGGGTCCAGTTGTCCAGGACCCTTGCTTCATCCGGATACGCCAGGGGGTCCGGGGACACTCCTACGAAGCCGGCAATGCTGGTGCTGACCTGGCCAATCGATCTTGCCCCGCTGGGCACTTCCTGTACATACACTCCCGGCGCCTGGTAATTCGCCATGGTGTGCTCCCTTTCACTCCCACCGGATGATGACCGGCAGGCTGCTCGTGTCTGCTGAGACTTCACGTTCAGTGCCGCGGACTGCCACGACAAAGTGCTGGAGTTCGTCTGCCGAGGCCAGGACCTCGAAATGGCCGGTGGGATCGCTCACGACGGCGGCGGCGGACGAATGCGGGCGGATATAGGCATCTGCAATGCCTTTGTTGTGGACGTCCACCAGCCGGCCGTGGATCCGGCGGGCCACTGTGGTGGTGGCGATGAGGGGTTCAGTGACAGGCGGGCCGAAAGGTTCGTCGAGCCGTATCCCCACGGGAACGCGGATCAGGAAACCGAGGCCTTGGCGGATGCCGGCATCGTATTCGTCGGGCTGGAATTCGCCGCTGGAGACCACTGAGTATTGGGTGTTTTGCTCGATGGCAATCAGGAGCTTTTCCATATTGTCCAGTTGCGTGGGGCCGTGGCATTCCACGGCTACCTTCAGCTCAAGGTCCAGCAGGGGGCCTTCCCTCCTGGAGCGGCCCACTCTGTTCATGGCGACGGCGTGGACGGTGACAGGTGCATCTGTGGATTGACCCGTAGGCGGTTCGGAGCCGTCATCGAAGCGGACACGCTCTGGCGAAATGGCGTCAGAAAGTACCCCGAGGAGCTCGGTCAACGATGATCTCACAACACCCACGGTGACACCCCAGTCCACAAAGTGGTCCAGCACAGCCGACGTGCTCTACGTTACTCCCGCAGTGGCCTGCGAGTCACTGGTACCTCAGGAATAACTCCATTCGATGGTTCACGGCACAAGGGACTCAGCGGGCGGCCACCGATTCCTCATCCCGCCACCAGGCCACGGTTGCCGCCATCGCGTCCGCAAGCGGCGTCGGCTCAAGTCCGAGCTTGGCCTGGCTCGCCTTGGACTCCATGACGAACGGCCGCTCGAACTGGTACAGCATTTCGGCAAGTTCGCGCATGTCCATCGAAAACAGGCCCAGGGTCCGGAGCAACCAACCCGGGACCACGCTCAGCTTCGGTTCCGGAACACCGGCCGAGCGTGCGAAGTTTCCCGCGATTTCCCGCATTGTCATGGCCGGGCCCGTTGGGGCGTGCAGCACTGAGTTCCAGAGTTCGGGCTTTTGTGCAGCGGCAATCATGGCCGCGGCAAGATCCGGAACGTAGGTGAAGGCGTGGGGCTGATCGGCGCTTCCGAGCACCTGGACCGTCTTGCCTTTGAGCACCAAGGGGACCATGCGCTCGCCGGCATGGGCCATGCGGGCCCTCGGGCCGAAGAAATCGCCCGCGACCACGCTGACCGTGTTGGCTGGGTGTGCTTGCCGTTCCTTCAGGAGGGTGGTGCGGATCCCGCGCTTTCCGCCGGCAGCCTCACGCGGGCTGCCCTCCGTGATGGTCTTGTCCGGCTCGCTGTACGAGTAGAGGCTTTCCGGGAAGACGACGACGGCGCCTGCGGCCGCTGCGGCGTCCATCACCACTTTCTCTGCTCCAGGAAGCTCGGCCGCCCAAGCTTTGGCCCGGTAGGCAGAGCCGTGGATGCAGTGAAAGACGGCCGTGGCGCCGTCGAAGGCTTGCGTCAACTTGGCCGGGTCCGAGACGTCCACGCGGAGCTTCTCGATCAACGGGTGGTCCGGGCCGCTGCCGGAGCGAGTCAGGACGCGAACCTGCTCTCCATGCTCCGCGAGTTGCTCGGCAATGGTCCATCCGACGGGGCCTGCTCCAGTGACGACGTACATGGTGGTGCTCGCTTTCTGATGGGAATGGATTCGAGAGCGGTGCTCTCTGAATCCAGAATGCGCCCATCCGAACTGCCTGTCAAGAGCACTGCTCACATTTGTTGTCAGTGCTCTCATTTGTGGCATGCTGGATGCATGAACCCCGCTCCCGCCGCAGCAGCCAAGCAATCGACGCCCCGCGAGCGCGCCCGGGCCCGGACCGTGGCGGACATCATCCGGTTGGGCCGTCAGCACCTTGCGCTGCATGGGGCTGCGGGTCTGTCTTTGCGGGCAGTGGCCCGGGATCTTGGAGTGGTGTCCTCCGCCGTGTACCGGTATGTCGAGAGTCGCGACGAACTGCTGACCCTTCTGCTGATCGACGCCTACGGTGAGCTGGGCGACGAAGTGGATGCCGCCGTCGACGCCCTCCCCGAGGATGACTATCGCGGAAGGTTCCTGGCGCTCGGGCGGGCCGTTCGCCGGTGGGCACTGCGCGAACCCGCAAGTTATGCCCTGCTGTTCGGCAGCCCGGTGCCCGGATACCAGGCACCCGCCGAGCGCACCACCGAACCCGGAACACGCGTGATCTACCGGATGGTGGGAATCTTCGACGCCGCCCACCGCGCAGGTGCCCTCGCCGCCGACGTGGCGCCCGCCGTCGTGGTTCCTCCTGCCCTTGCAACCGACCTCAAGGCCATCCGGGCCGAACTGGGCCTGGCGGTTCCCGAACCGGCGCTGGCCCGGGGTGTGCTGGTGTGGACCTCGGTCTTCGGCGCCGTCAGCTTCGAGGTGTTCGGCCAATACGGGGCGGATACCTTCGCCGCGCGCGACGAACTGTTTGAACACCAGCTCGAGGTCTTGCTGGGGATCGTGGGTTTGTAGCTGCCGACGGTAGAGTGTCTAGATGGCGCGGGGACTTGCTGACATTGGAGCGGAGGGCGTTTTGCTCGCCGGTGCAGGCCGCGCCATCCTGATGCAGATCGCCAATCCCGCGGTCGGCCATGGCGTCGCCGAGCACAGCAATTTCGCAGAACGGCCGCTGGACCGGCTCCGCGCCACCATGACGTACGTCTATGCCGTGGTCTATGGCACCGAGGAGCAATTGGCTGCGGTGCGCCGTGCCGTGAACCGTGCCCACGCACCCGTTCAGCGGGCGGCGGACGATTCCACCCCGGGGTACAACGCCTTCGACGCGCAATCCCAGTTGTGGGTGGTTGCGACCCTCTATGACACCGCCGTCACTGTCTACGAAAAAGTCCATGGACCGCTCGACGACGACGCCGCCGATCGTATCTATCGCGAGTACGCGCAGATTGGGACAGCCCTGCAGCTTCCCCTGAACTCTGGCCCGCGGACCGCGCGGCCTTCGCACGCTATTGGAATGATTCCTTGCGGAGCCTGGAACCGGACGCGGCGGCTTTGCGGGTTGCCCGCGAACTCCTCTATCCCGCGAGCGGGCCGCTCTTGTTGCGCCTGACCATGCCGTTGGCGCGATTGCTCACGGCTGGCCTGCTGCCCCAGCAGCTTCGTGAGGGTTTCGGACTGCCATGGAATGCGCGTCATCGGCGCGGTTTTGACGGAACCATGCGTCTCTTGGCCGTGGCCTATCCCAGGCTGCCGGAAAAGGTCAGGCATTGGCCAATGAACTACTATCTTGGCCAACTTGCGCCGGCCGAGAATCGCCCGGGCCAAGCGAGGGCCGGCCAGCAGCACTCCGATGCGTGAACTCACCGCGGTAGAGGAACTTATCGACGGGAGTGCAAGCCGCTTCCTGGGCCCCGCCCCTGTCCGGGGCCTTCGGACCAAGCTCACTGAGTTCACGGTGTTCGGCCTCAAGCAAGCATGGGCATGCATCTTTGGGGCTTCGCTCCTCGCCGTCATCTTCGGGGCACACCTTTGGTACCCAGCCGACGCGGGCCTGGCGCGGAACGATTTCCTGACGATCGCCGCCGTCGTCATCCAGATACTGATGGTCGCCACGAAACTTGAAACTCTGCGCGAGCTCAGGGTGATCGTGCTCTTCCACCTGGTGGGGACGGTCATGGAGCTGTTCAAGACCGACGTCGGCTCGTGGTCTTATGAGGCTGAAGGCGTTCTCCGGGTCGGCGCTGTTCCGCTCTTCAGTGGCTTCATGTACGCCGCGGTCGGCTCGTACATGGTGCGCGTCTACCGGGTTTTTGACCTGCGCTTCTCCAGGTACCCGAGGCGTTGGATCACGGCGATCCTGGCCGCCGCTATCTACGTGAACTTCTTTTCGCATCACTACGTCGTTGATGCACGCTGGGTCCTGCTGGCCGCCGTCGTCGTGATCTTTGGCCCGTGCGTCATGCACTTCCGGGTGTTTCGGAAGCGGTTCCGGATGCCATTGGTCCTGGCATTCTTCCTGGTGGCGCTCTTCATCTGGTTTGCCGAGAACATCGCCACGTGGTCACACGCCTGGCTGTATCCGAGCCAGTTGGATGGCTGGCACTTGGTGTCCCCGGACAAGCTTGTCTCGTGGTTCCTCCTGATGATCATCTCCGTGGTGCTGGTGGCATGGGTCTACAAGCCGACGCCGCCTGATGAGGTGGACTAGTTCTCCCACGGCGAAATCGGCCTGAGATCACTGTGTTTCCGGGGTTCTCTGGTCGCTCAAAAGCAGAGTTGAGCGTAGTCGACTCAACTTTGGATTGACTTTGAGTGACGCCTGAGTACAGTTGAGTGCAGAACGCTCAACTAGCCGAATGTTGAGTGCTCCCCGCATCCAAACCCTCCACGGGCAGAGGAATCGGGTGAAATCTCGATCGTCGGCCATTGAAAGGAAGCAACATATGTCACGCGCTGTAGGTATCGACCTCGGAACCACTAACTCCGTCGTCTCTGTTCTCGAAGGTGGCGAGCCCACCGTCATTGCCAACGCCGAGGGTGGCCGCACCACGCCGTCGGTCGTTGCATTCTCCAAGTCCGGTGAAGTCCTGGTTGGCGAAATCGCCAAGCGCCAGGCCGTCAACAACATCGACCGGACCATCGCCTCCGTCAAGCGCCACATGGGCACTGACTGGAGCGTTGCCATTGACGACAAGAAGTACACACCGCAGGAAATCTCCGCGCGTATCCTCATGAAGTTGAAGAACGACGCCGAGTCCTACCTCGGCGAAAAGGTCACCGACGCTGTCATCACCGTCCCGGCCTACTTCAACGACGCTGAGCGCCAGGCCACCAAGGAAGCCGGCGAAATCGCTGGCCTCAACGTCCTGCGCATCGTCAACGAGCCCACCGCGGCCGCACTAGCCTACGGCCTGGACAAGGGCAAGGAAGACGAGCTCATCCTGGTCTTCGACCTCGGCGGCGGAACGTTCGACGTCTCCCTGCTGGAAGTCGGCAAGGACGAAGACGGCTTCTCCACCATCCAGGTCCGCGCAACTGCCGGCGACAACCGCCTCGGCGGCGACGACTGGGACCAGCGCGTTGTTGACTACCTGCTGAACCAGCTCAAGGTCAAGGGCATCGACCTCTCCAAGGACAAGATCGCGCTGCAGCGTCTGCGCGAAGCCGCTGAGCAGGCCAAGAAGGAATTGTCCTCCTCCACCAGCACCAACGTTTCCCTCCAGTACCTCTCCGTCACCCCCGACGGCCCGGTCCACCTGGACGAGCAGCTGACCCGCGCCAAGTTCCAGGACCTCACCAAGGACCTGCTGGAGCGCACCAAGAAGCCGTTCCACGACGTCATCACCGAGACCGGCATCAAGCTCTCCGACATCGACCACATCGTTCTGGTGGGCGGCTCCACCCGTATGCCCGCCGTCTACGACCTCGTCAAGGAACTCGCCGGCGGCAAGGAGCCCAACAAGGGCGTCAACCCGGACGAAGTTGTTGCCGTTGGCGCAGCCCTCCAGGCCGGCGTGCTGAAGGGCGAGCGCAAGGACGTTCTCCTGATCGACGTCACCCCGCTGTCCCTCGGTATCGAAACCAAGGGTGGCGTCATGACGCACCTGATCGAGCGCAACACGGCCATCCCCACCAAGCGTTCCGAGACCTTCACCACCGCTGACGACAACCAGCCGTCCGTGGCCATCCAGGTCTTCCAGGGCGAGCGTGAATTCACCCGCGACAACAAGCCGCTGGGCACGTTCGAACTGACCGGCATCGCTCCGGCACCGCGTGGCGTCCCCCAGGTCGAGGTCACCTTCGACATCGACGCCAACGGCATCGTCCACGTCTCCGCCAAGGACAAGGGCACCGGCAAGGAGCAGTCGATGACCATCACCGGCGGCACTGCGCTGTCCAAGGAAGACATCGACCGCATGGTCCGTGAAGCCGAGGAACACGCAGCCGAGGACAAGGCCCGCCGCGAAGCCACCGACACCCGTAACACCGCCGAGCAGCTGGCCTACTCCGTGGACAAGCTCATCGCCGAAAACGACGACAAGCTGCCTGAAGAGGTCAAGACCGAGGTCAAGGCCGACGTCGACGCCCTCAAGAAGGCCCTCGAAGGCACCGACGACGCAGCAGTGAAGACCGCTTTCGAGAAGCTGCAGCACTCGCAGTCGAAGCTCGGCGAAGCGATCTACTCGCACGCTGGTTCCCCGGACGGTGCAAGCAGCGCTGCCGGTGCTGAGGGCGCTCACGCCGATGCCAAGGCTGCCGACGAGGACATCGTCGACGCCGAGATCATCGACGAAGACGAGAAGAAGTAACCATGCCCCACCACGGCAACGAAGCAGAGCACTCACCTTCCAACAACGAGGGTAATGAGCAGCACAAGCCGGTCATCCGGGACAACCGCAAGGTTGACCCGGAGACCGGGGCTGCCCGCCACCCGCAAGGATCGGGAGCTGATTCCACGTCCGCTTCCGCCGAGGGCGACGCCCTGTCCCAGGCTGAGGAAATCCTCAACGGCGTCGAGGTTCCGGCTGGAGAGTCGGTAGCCCCCGGTGCCGCGGCGGAAGCAGAGGCTGCGGAACTCCGCAACGACCTCCTGCGCCTGCAGGCCGAGTACGTCAACTACCGCAAGCGCGTGGAACGCGACCGCGCCGTCGCAGGGGAAATGGCCGTCATCGGCGTCCTGAACTCCCTGCTGCCGGTGCTCGACGACGTCGACGCCGCCCGCCAGCACGGCGACCTCGTGGACGGCCCGTTCGCCGCGATCGCCGCCAAGCTGGAGAACGCGCTGAAAACGTACGGCCTGGAACGCATCGCGGAAACCGGAGTCGACTTCGACCCCACGATCCACGAAGCCCTTATCCAGCAGCCGGGCGAGGACATCGAAGTGGACACGGTCAGCCAAGTGCTGCGCTCCGGCTACCGCTCCGGCGACCGGGTACTGCGCGCAGCCCAAGTGATCGTGGCTGTGCCGGCCTGAGGTTCGTGCCCTAGTTGTACTCACTGCGCCTTCGCGGATGAGGGGGCCCCGCCCCTACGCGTGGCGGCTAGGTCCTGCGGACCCAAGCCGCCACGCTCCGGCAGGCCCGATGCCACTCCCGGGCCCCCTCATCCGCTACGGCTCAAGCGGTTTTCTCGCCTAAGGTGAGTTGACCACAAGCTCGCAGCGATACATGGGCCCCGGGAGTGGCATCGGGCCTATCGGAGCCGGGTGGCTGAGGATCGAAGATCCTTGGCCACCCGGCGGAGGGGCGGGGGCCCATGTATCGCGGAGAGCTCGGCAAGAACAGAACGAAAGGAAACGCCCTTGGCCAGCCAGGACTGGGTTGAGAAGGATTTTTACGCCATCCTTGGTGTCGCCAAGGACGCCTCTGACGCTGACATCAAGAAGGCGTACCGCAAGCTTGCGCGGAAGTACCACCCGGATACCAATTCCGGGGATGCTGCTGCCGAGAAGAAGTTCAAGGACATCTCGGAGGCCTATTCGGTGCTCTCGGATGCCGAGGAGCGTCAGCAGTACGATGCCATTCGGGCCATGGGCGGGGCACGCTTCGCTCCGGGCGCAGCGGGACGGGGTGGGCCGGCCAACGGCGGCTTCGAGGACCTGTTCGGTGGACTTTTCGGCGGCGGCGCACGCCAGCCCGCCGGTGCGGGCGGGATCCCTCCCGAGTTCGCCGACCTGTTCGGCGGCGGTTTCGGTGGCGGACAGACCGGTTTCCAGCGCGCTCCGCAGAAGGGCAGCGACCGCACGGCGTCCACCTCGATTTCCTTTGCCGGCTCGATCCACGGCACCACGGTGAGCCTGCGCGAAAGCAACGGCAACGTCATCGAAGTCAAGATTCCCGCGGGCATCAGGGACGGCCAGAAGGTCCGTCAGCGCGGCAAGGGCAATCCAGGTGCCGCCGGCAACGGGGACCTCATCATCACGGTGAACGTCAAGCCCCACGATTTCTTTGTCCGCGACGGCGACAACATCCGCATCCACGTGCCGGTCACCTTCGCGGAGGCCGCTTTGGGTTCCAACATCCACGTGCCAACGCTCGATGGCGACAGTGTCACCGTCCGCGTCCCGGCCGGCACGCCTTCCGGGCGCACCCTCCGGGTCAAAGGCCGTGGCGTCAAGACGACGAAGGGCACCGGCGATCTGCTGGTGACAATCGACGTCGCAGTCCCGCAGAACCTCAACAAAGAGGCTGAGGAGGCCGTCAAGGCATTCGCCGCGGCAACTGCCGACGCCGATCCCCGCCACGACTTGGCCGCCAAGGCCCGCTTGTAGCGGCAGCAACACACAGGAGGGACGTAGTCATGGGCATCGACATCAACCAGCCGATCTTCGTCATCTCCGTCGCGGCCGAACTGGCTGACATGCACCCGCAGACGCTGCGCCAGTACGACCGCCTCGGCATAGTGTCGCCGAGCCGTGCACCGGGCAAGTCCCGGCGCTACTCCCAACGGGATATCGACCGCCTGCGTGAAGTCCAGCGACTCTCCCACGAAGGCGTATCCCTCGAGGGCATCAAGCGCATCCTCGATCTCGAAAACCAAGTGGCCGCGCTGCAATACCGCGTGGCCGAGCTGAGCGAGGAATTGCAGCGGCGGCGGGGCCCTGTGGAGGCCCGAGTCTTCGCGGCAGGAGCAGCGGGCGACGTCGTCAGCCTGGCCCGCGGGCAGCGCCCCCGGGCGCGGTCCCAGGCAGTTGTGGTGTGGCGGCCGCGTCCGGGGGAGTAGCCCTCTAGGCCTGTGACAGGGACGCCAGCAGCACCGGGCTGCTTTGATCGGCCCAAGTACCCCGCAATGCCGCAGAATCATCCGCGCCCTGTGTCCCAGGATCCAGGACACGGTTCACCAGCAGTGTGAGTTCACCGGCGTCGATGCTGGTGATGGTGTCCTGGGTGATCGGGGCCGCTGGGCTCAGTGCGGGGACTTCGCTTCCCGCTGTCCAGTGAGCATGGCGGTGGCCAGTTCAACGACGTAGACGGGATCGGCGCAGGCGTCGTACACCCACCGCTTTCCCAGGACGGAATGCGCCATGGTGCCGAGAAGCGAGTCCTCGGCACCCGCCAATTCAGAACCCCGGTAGCTCAAGGGAACCTGATAGACGTTGCCGCCGTGGGAGACCAGGTGGGTCTCGAGGCCCACTTCGCCGTCCGGATCATCGAAGCGATACGCGCCGAGCAGCTCAGTTGGCCAGTGCGGGCGCGGGGACTGCACTCGGGGTCCAGCGCAGGTGCGTGTTGTCGGCGTCGGACGCGGGCTCTTTCAAGAGCGAAAGCCGGGGCCGCACGGCATCCGTGCGGGAGCTCGGCGGTTTGCGTCGGCCCGCCCGGAACTGCGGCACCCATTGGGCTCCCGGGCCCTGGTATTCCTGCTCGGCTGCTGCGTGGAGCGTCCACTGGGGGTCGAACAGATGCGTGCGGCCCAGGGCGACGAGATCCGCACGGCCCGCGAGCAGGATGGAGTTCACGTCGTCGTAGCTGGAGATGGCACCGACAGCGATGACGGCGGCGCCCGCCGGCGCGGCAACTTCCTGCCGGATGCGGTCGGCGAAAGGCGTCTGGTAGCTGCGGCCGAAAGCCGGTTGTTCTTCCTTGGCGACTTGGCCGGTAGAGACGTCAATGCCCGCGGCGCCGTGGGCCACGAATGCCCGCGCGATGTCGAGCGAGTCATCCGAGGTGTTGCCGCCTTCGATCCAGTCGGTCGCGGAGATGCGTACCGTCACGGGCTTGCCGGCAGGCCACGCCGCGCGGACGGCGTCGAACACTTCCAGGGGGAACCGCAGGCGGTTCTCCAGGCTGCCACCGTACTCGTCGCTCCGACGGTTGGACACCGGCGAGAGGAAAGAGGAAAGCAGGTAGCCGTGGGCGGCATGGAGCTCCAGGAGGTCGAAACCTGCTTCATCCGCCCGACGGGCGGCATCCACGAACTGCGCCGTGATGGCGGCCATGCCTGCATGGTCGAGTTCCGCAGGCGTCTGGTTGCCGGGACCGTAAGGCACGGCGGACGGTCCGACGACGTCCCAGTTGCCGGACGCGAGCGGCTCGTCAATGCCTTCCCACATCAGCCGCGTGGAGCCTTTGCGGCCGGAGTGCCCAAGTTGCGCGCCGATCTTCGCCGTCGAGTTGGCATGGACGAAGTCCACGATTTCCTTCCAGTTGTCCCGCTGGCCGTCCGTGTACAGGCCGGTGCAGCCGGGGGTGATACGCCCGCTCTCGGAAACACACACCATTTCGGTCATGACCAGTCCGGCGCCGCCAAGTGCCTTCGAGCCGAGGTGGACCTTGTGGAAGTCGCCCGGGATCCCGTCGACCGCGGAGTACATGTCCATGGGGGAGACCACGATGCGGTTCTTCAGTTCCAGTCCGCCGATCCGGAACGGCTGGAACATGGCCGGGGCGGTCTCTGCCAGTCCTTGGGACTGGGCAAAGTTGCGGTCCACGGCGTCGGCGAATTCCGGGTCGCGCAGGCGCAGGTTCTCCTGGGTGATGCGGCGGCTCCGCGTGAGGAGGTTGAAAGCGAACTGCGTCGGGTCCTGCTCCTTGTATTGGGCGATCCGCTCGAACCATTCCAGGGAAGCCTGGGCGGCACGCTGGGTGGAGGCCACCACCGGACGCCGCTCGGCTTCATAGGCGGACAACGCAGATTCCACATCCGGGTGCTCGTGCAGGCACGCTGCGAGTGCCAGGGAGTCCTCCATGGCCAGCTTGGTTCCGGAGCCGATGGAGAAATGTGCAGTGTGCGCCGCATCGCCGAGCAACACCACGTTTCCATGGCGCCACTTTTGATTGCGCACAGTGGTGAAGTTGAGCCACTTGGAATTGTTGGACAGGACCTCGAAGCCATCGAGTTCCTCGGCGAAGATGGAACGGATCTTGGTGATCGCCTTCTCGTCTGACACGCCCGGCGGGAAGACGTCGGCCGCGGTCTCGTCGAACCCGGCAGCGCGCCACACGTCCTCGTGCATTTCGACAATGAACGTGGAACCTTCGTCGGAGTAAGGGTAGCCATGGATCTGCATGACTCCCCATTCGGTCTCCTTGACGAAGAACTTGAAGGCTTCGAAAACCTGGTCCGTGCCCAGCCACATGAACCTGTTGGGCCGCAGGTCCAGGCTTGGAACGAAGGAGTCCGCGTATTTGGCACGGATCTGGGAGTTGATGCCGTCTGCTGCGAGGACCAGGTCATAGCTGGCCTCCAGTTCCTCAACCGGCGGCGCGACGGTCTGGAAACGCAGGTCGACGCCGAGCTCGGCGCACCGGCGCTGAAGCAGTTCCAGCAGTTCCTTGCGGCTCATGGCCGCAAAGCCCTGGCCGCCCACCGTCACCGTTTCGCCGCCGAAGTGGATGTCGATGTCGGACCAGCGGGCGAAGCGCCGGCCCATGTACTCGGCCACGACGGCGTCGGCGTTGCCAATGCCGCCGAGCGTCTCATCGGAAAATACGACGCCGAAACCGAAAGTGTCGCTGGCGGCGTTGCGTTCCCAGAGGGTGATCTTGTGGGACGGGTCGAGTTGCTTCATCAGTGCCGCGAAGTACAGGCCACCCGGGCCGCCTCCTACGATTGCGATTTTCATGCTTTTGCTCCTTCTCAGGCCTGGCCCAGGCCCGCGCCGGCAAACTGTTCGGGGTGGTTGTTGATGCAGTCGCGCAGCTTGAAATGCTGCAGCTTGCCGCTGGGGTTGCGGGGAAGTTCGTCGACGAACCGGATGTCCCGCGGGTACTTGTACGGGGCGATCGTCCGTTTGACGAAGTCCTGAATTTCCTCGCGCTTCGCGTCGTCGCCCTTGACGCCTTCGCGCAGGACAATGAACGCGCAGACAACGCTGCCGCGTGCCTCGTCGGGCCGGCCGATGACGGCGTTCTCCACCACATCCGGATGCAGGTCGATGGCCGTTTCCACCTCAGGCGCGCCGATGTTGTAGCCGGAGGAGACGATCATATTGTCCGAGCGGGCTTGGTAGGTGAAATACCCGTCCTCGTCTTTGGTGAAGGTGTCGCCGGTGACGTTCCAGCCGTTGACCACATAGTTCGATTGCCGCGGGTCATCCAAGTAGCGGCATCCGGTAGGACCGATGACGGCGAGCCGGCCAAGCTGCCCGGGTCCCAGTTCCAGCCCCTCGTCGTCGAGGATGGCTGCCCTGTACCCGGGAACGGCTCGGCCGGTGGTGCCGGGCCGGATGTCGTCCCCGGCAGCGGAGATGAACACGTGCAAGAGCTCGGTGGCTCCGATGCCGTTGACGAGCCGCAGGCCTGTGGCCTCCCGGACGGCCTCCCACGTTTCCTTGGGCAAATGCTCGCCGGCGGAAACGGCGATGCGCAGTCCGCGGAGCAGGTCCCCGCGCTTTTCCTTGAGGATGGCGCGGTATGCGGTGGGTGCGGTGAAGAGGATGGTGGCGCCGGCGGCGGCAGCACTCTCGGCAAGTTCCACGGGGGTGGCCCGTTCGGTCAACAAGGAGGATGCGCCGAACCGCAGCGGGAAGACCACCAGCCCGCCGAGGCCGAAAGTGAAGGCGAGGGGCGGTGAACCAGCGAACACGTCGTCGGCCGTTGGTTGCAGAATGTGGCGCGCGAAAGTGTCGGCGTTCGCGAGAATGTCCCGGTGGAAGTGCATGGTGATCTTGGGCGTGCCCGTGGTACCCGACGTCGGGCCGAGCAGCGCGACGTCGTCGGCCGAGGTGGGCACGGCGGTGAACTCGCCGCTCTTGGCGGCGGCGCGGGACGTGAGGTCGCCGGCGTCGTCGGATCCGTAGGAAAGGACAACGGTGTCCTCTCCTGCGGCCGCGAGCAGTTCGTCCATGAACCGGTGGTCGGAGATGGCTACGCTCGGACGCGTGAGGCTGATGAGCGTTCCGACCTCGCTGGAACGCAGCATCGGCATGGTGGTGACAACGACGGCTCCGGCTTTGAGCACGCCAAGCCAGGCCGCGACAATCCAGGGATTGTTCGGCCCGCGAAGCATGACGCGGTTTCCGGGCACCACTCCGAAGTCCTCAGTGAGGACCTGCGCGACTTGGTTGGCGCGCTGCTGCAGTTCACCGTAAGTCCAGACCGCGCCGTCGGCGGTTCGCAGGGCGGCCCGCTCTGAACCATGCTTTGCGACGGCGTCGTCTATGAGCACAGCTGCGGCGTTGAGTGTGGCCGGGTACTGGAGTTCCGGCAGGGTGAATTCGAGGGTCGGCCAAGTGCCGGCCGGGGGCAGGTGGTCGCGGGTGAAGGTGTCCACGTGGGCTGATCTCAACATTGTCATGGCCACTCCTTTCAGTAGTACGGCGGATAATTCGAACGGGTTCAGGAGCCGGCGCGGATCATGCCTTCTTGGGCCACGGTTGCCAGCAGGCGTCCTTGCCTGTCGAAGAAGCGGCCCGTGGCCAGCCCCCTGTTGCTTTGCCCCGACACGGCCTCCTGGGCGTACAAGACCCAGTCGTCGGCGCGGCCGTTCCGGTGGAACCACATGGAGTGATCCAGGCTGGCCGTGGCGAGTCCGTGGCTGGACCAGTGGAGTCCGTTCACCCGGAGCAGGGGCTCCAGGATGGTGTAGTCGCAGACGTAGGCAAGTGCCGCGCGGTGCAGATCGGCGGTGGCGTGTTCGTTACCGGCGTCGGGCAGTTGCTCGAAGGTTTTCACCCAGATGGCCTGGTGAGGCACGGATTCGCCTTCTACCTGCAGATATACCGGTCCTGGAATGTGCCGCATGTCGAAGCTGCGCTTCGAGGACCAGTACTCGGCGGCGGGGCCTTCGACACCTTGCAGCACCTCGGCGGCACTACGGAGGGATTCGGGTTCGACGGCGGACGGCGCCTCGGGTTGGAACTCCGGGCCGTCTTCGGGCACCTGGAAGGAACCCATCGCCGCGTAGACGGTCTTGCCGTTCTGGTAGCCCCGCACGCTGCGGGTCGAGTATCCACGGCCGTCGCGGAGGCGTTCAACCTCGTAGCGGACCGTGGCCCCGATCTCCACCGGGCGCATGAAGTAACTGTGCATCGAATGCAGCGAGCGGTCGGCGTCGACCGAGCGCATCATCGCTGCCGCGGCCTGGGCCACCATGTCCCCACCGTAGGCTTTGGGCCACGGAACGTACTGCGAGGTGGCTTCGTAGGCCTCGTCGTTGATCCGGGCCGGGACGGCCGTCAGCTCGATGGCCTTGAGGAACGTCTCCGAGGTCAGGATTCCGGTGGACATGTCCATCAGGCCCTGCGGAAGCCGGCGAGGGTCTCGTCGGCAACGTCCTCGAGGTTGACCACCAGGTTCTCCGGGGTGCGCGCGGTCAGCCACACGAGTTCTTCGGTGACGGACATGTTGGCCTCGACATGCGGCATGAACGGCGGGACGAATACCCAGTCGCCGGTCTTCATGTCCAGGAACTCGGAGTAGTTCTCGCCGAAGTAGATGCGTCCGTGGCCGCGGAGCACGTAGCCTCCGGTTTCCGCTTCGCCGTGGTGGTGCGGCAAGGAGCGGTAGCCGGGGACGTTGGAGACCTGCCCGAACCAGATCTTGGTGGCCGGCGTGTGTTGGATGCTGACCCCGGAGACGCGGACGCAATCGCCGGACTGGGCCGTGTTGGTGTCCTCTTCGCCCGCACGGGTGACCACGGGTACCACTGTGCCATCGGCCTGGGCGTAGATGGAGTTGTCGCCCTCGAGGCGGTAGTCGGTAGCGGTTGGGTTCATGATGCTCACTCCTTGGAAGCGCTTGTGGATGTAGTGGTTGTCTCTGACGGGGCGGCTGTGTGGATCCGGATGGTGTTCTCCAGCCTTCCGATGACGTCGATTTCGGTGGTGAGGATGTCTCCGTCGTTCAGGAACCGTGGGGGAGTCATGCCCATGCCCACTCCGCCCGGGGTGCCGGTGAGGACCAGATCCCCTGGGCGCAGGACAGTGAACTGGGAAATGTAGGAGAGCAGTCGCGCAGGCCCAAACACCAGCGTCCCTGTGTTCCCCGACTGCACCAGCTCACCGTTCACATAACCGCGGACCTCGAAATCGCCGTCGATCCCGTCCGGGGTCACCATGACCGGCCCCACGGGGGTGGTTCCGTCGAAGGCCTTGCCTTGGAACCACTGGAGGGTCCGGTTCTGCCAATCGCGCATGGAAACGTCGTTGGCCACCGTGTAACCGGCAATGCCGCGCCGCGCTTCGTCTTCGTCCGCGCGGAACAGCTCGGAGCCGACGACGACGGCCAGCTCGGCTTCCCAGTCGACCTTCGCGCTGCCGTGGACATGGATGGTGTCCGCCGGTCCGGTGAGGGTGTCCGCATATTTCGCGAACAGGGTGGGGTAGGACGGCAGTTCGCGGCCCATCTCCTGGATGTGGTCGCCGTAGTTCAGGCCGCAGCAGATGACCTTCCCTGCCCGTGGCAGCAGGGCTGCGAGCCCGGCCGCAGGCACCGTGACGACGGCGGATTCGGGCGCCGCGGCGGTTGCCTCGACGATTGTGCGCCAATCCGGCGTGGCAAGCAGCGCCCCGACGTCGGTGGCCTGCAGCGGCAAGTAGGCGTCCGCGCCCATGGCGAGCGCCGCCGTCGTGCCCCCGTTGGCTGTCCGTAAGGTGGCCAGCTTCATGCGTGATGTCCCTCCGTATGCTGCCGATTCCTACATTCTTTCTGATGTGTCGACTTTTTTACGATCGTCACATATGCTCAACGTAGCACGGCGGGAATGATCTGCACAGGGGCTTTTTCGAACATGTTGCAGCCGCCATCAAAAGGAGGAACAACATGAGCCACAAGACCGTCAATCCCGGGTCGCTCCCGAAGCCGTCAGGCTTTGCGCACGGAATGCTCGCCGGAAACACCTTGTTCCTCGGTGGGCAAACGGCCCTGGACAAGGACATGAACATCGTTCCCGGCGGGATCGTAGAACAGTTCACCCAGGCGTTTTCCAATGTGCTGACTACCCTGCGCGAGGCCGGCGGATTACCCGAGGACCTGGTCAGTGTGACGATCTACCTCACCGACGTGGACGACTACATGGCCAACGGCCGCGAGATCGGACGGATCTGGCGCGAAATGGCCGGATCCGAGTATCCCGCCATGGCTGGAATCGGCGTCACGCGGCTTTGGCAGAAGGAAGCCCTCATCGAGATCCAAGGCATCGCGGTCATTCCGGAGCGCTAGGCGCTAAGGGCACAACATTCAAGAAAGTTTCGAGCAAAGGAGACAACGATGTCACACAGCTTCGACCTGATTAAGAACCGTGAGCGCGGACTCAAACGCGAGCTCACCAGTCCCCAGCTGACCATGATCGCGCTGGGTGGCGCGATCGGCACCGGACTCTTCCTCGGAAGCAAGTTCGCAATATCCTTCGCCGGGCCAAGCGTCCTGCTGAGTTATGCAATCGGTGGGCTGATCGCCGTGATGCTGATGGGCGCGCTGGCTGAGATGACCGTGGCGCATTCGACCACCGGATCCTTCGGGGCTTTCGCTGAGCACTACATTTCGCCCCTCGCGGGATTCCTGGTGAAGTACCTCTATTGGTCCTGTGTCGTGCTGGCCGTGGGCACTGAGGTCCTTGCCATCGGCGACTACATGAAGCTCTGGTTCCCCGGAGTTCCTCCGCTGGTTTGGATCCTGTTGTTTGCCGGCGTCCTCATTGCCGTCAACATGTTCAACGTCAAGGCTTTCGGCACCCTGGAGTACTGGTTCTCCAGCATCAAGGTGTTCGCTATCCTGGGATTCATCCTGCTCGCCGCCATCCTGGTCTTTGGAAAGAAGGATGCTGGCTACGGCATCCACAACTACACTGCCGAGGGCGGGTTCTTCCCCAACGGGGTGTCCGGCATGTGGGTGGCCGTGATTGTCGCGATCTTCAGCTACCTCTCCGTGGAGATGATCGCCATTGCTGCGGGTGAAGCGAAGGATCCGGGAACGGCGGTCAAGAAGGCATTCAAGGTCACGGTATTCCGTCTCTTCCTCTTCTACATCCTGACCCTGGCGTTGATCCTGGCCATTGCGCCCGTCAGCCAGATCCTTGCCGGAAACAGCCCCTTCGTCACCGTCATGCAGGTCATCGGCATTCCGTTCGCAGACTCGGTCATCAACGTGGTGGTGATCGTCGCTGCTCTTTCAGCGATGAATTCGCAGCTCTACATCTCCACCCGCATGATGTTCAGTTTGTCCCGGGCCGGGCAGGCGCCAGCCGTGTTCGGGCGGCTCCACAAGAACGGATCCCCGGTCAACGCGCTGATCCTCTGCACAGGTGGAATCGCGGTTGCGGCCTGCGTCTACGCGATGAACCCGGAGTCGGGCTTCACTTTCATGATGGCATTGTCGATGTTCGGGGCCATGGCCACGTGGCTCATGATCTTCGTAACCCACTTGGCATTCCGACGCTCAGTGAAGCGTGACGGGACAGCCCTGTCATACAAGCTTCGACCCTACCCGGCGGCGTCCTGGGGCGGAGCCATCCTCATGGTTGCCATCATGGTCACGACGCTCTTCGTCGAGGCCTTCCGGATGACATTGATCTTCGGGGTCCCGTTCGCCATTTGCATCGTCGTCCTCTACTTCATTTTGAAGAGGGGCCGCCAAGGCGACCCTTCGGGAACTGCAGAGTCCGACGTCGAGCGGAACCTGGAGGGGGCAGCGCACTCATAGGGTGTGGGCGCGCACTCCTTGGGCGTGGGGAGGGACCGGCCGCACTGCGGCGGGTCCCTCCCGCGTGCTCCCTGGACTTGCGCTAGGCGCTAGGGCGCCACCAGATCGACGCCGCCGTGGATGAGGTCGTGTGCATGGGCTGCCGCGAGTGGCGCGGCAAGGCGATGAACCGCCTGGAACGTCTCGCGAACCGCCGGGCCGCGCCAGTCCTTCGGGAGGTATTCCATCGGCAGGTTCGGGTCCCGGTACGGGAAGCGGCGCCACAGCGTCAACATGGGAATGTAGAAACGGAAAGCATCCCGGCGCAGCTGGGCCGTCGAGTTGGCCAGAGCGGTCACTGGATCATCTCCTACCAGCCCGGCCCAAAGATCCCCGGCCCCTTCGTAGAGATCCAAGAACTCTGCGAACTGCTCGTCGATGGCCTTCAGATCCCACCATTCGGCCACCTTCGGCCGCATGGGGCCCTCAAACAGGTAATCGCCCCGGAAGAAGTCCACAAACTGGATGAGACTGCGCGAAGCAAGCCGCTCCCGGGCCTGGTCAAGGACTTGTGCCGGCGCAATCCATACCCCTGATGCCACGGACCCAAAACCGAGCCCTGACAGCTCGGAACGCAGTTGGTGCCGGCGGTTCCGCATTGACTCGGGGACGGAGAACACCGCGAGGATCCAGGATTCCAACTTGGGGGATCGATCAGCGGCGAAGATCCTCCGGTCGCCCTCGCGGAAGACGTCCAGAACGGTGTCAGAGAGTTCGTATTTGGCGACGCCGTCCTTGCGGACACTTTTGAGGACACCCTTGGCCTTCAGCCGCGAGACTGAGGATCGGACTCCCGGCGCGTCGTAGCCGAGGTCGCCCAGCATGGAAATCAGTACGGAAACAGGGAGGGCATCGCCTGAACTGCGGCCGTAGAGCCCGTAGATGGTGACGATCAGCTGCTGGTGGCGCACCGGGGGAGTGGGCATGTCCATCACGTTTCAGAGCCCCGATCCCATTCCACAGTTCTGTCGATGCTTGCCTGCATCACTGGCGGCGCTTCGGTGCACTCCACGGTTCCCCCTTCGGCGACGTTGTACTGCTCAGGCCGCGTTCAATTGTATACATCAAGTGACGGCCGTTCGGAACCCGATATGCCGAAGGAGGCGGGATCAGCGTTCCCCGCGGCTCGGCATCCGGCCGTTCACGGCAGATGACGGGCGGCGGAGGGGAAGCTTCCCCTCCAACTGCGAAATGGCGGGTCCGCGGCTGTGCTCGATATGGGCAACCGCCAACGCGGACGCGAGCTCAGCCTGCCCGGCACAGATGGCATCGCACAGCGCGCGGTGTTCCCGGCAGAGTTGCCCGGCATCCTGCTGGACGACGTTTCCGAAGAGCCACCTCATGCGGTTTGCGACCGGGCGGATCACGGTGGTCAGGAGTTCATTGCCGGTCAGGCTGAAAATCTCGTCGTGGATGGCCACGTTGGTTCTGGCCTTGAGGTCATCGTCGTCGCTAGCCACGAGCGCCTCGGCGTCCGCGAGGACCAATAGCAAGCGCTCGGGGCTGGCCCCGGCAGCAACCTGGCGGGCAGCGATGCTCGCTGCCGAAACCTCGATGCTGAGCCGGATATCGAACACTTCATCGACATCTTGAATCGTCATTTGCCTGACGACCGCTCCATGACGCGGACCCGTCGTGGTGAAGCCGTCTGCTTCAAGCTGCAGGAGCGCCTCCCGGACGGGGACCCGTGACACATTCAATTCGGCCGAGAGGTCCCTCTCCCGTAGCCAGGTCCCGGGCGTCAGCTCGCCGCTGATGATCCGGTCCCTTATTTCGGCGTATGCGGAAGCTGTTCGGCTCATCTGACGTGTCGCAGGAAATTGGCGGTGCGTTCGTGGGAAGGACTATCCAGGACGTTTGCCGCCGGGCCGGACTCGATGACCCGGCCTTCGTCCATGAATATCACCCGGTCAGCGACTTCGCGGGCGAACCCGATCTCGTGGGTCACCACAACCATTGTCATGCCTTCCTCAGCAACGCGCTTCATGACCTGAAGGACGTCGCCCACCAGTTCCGGGTCCAAGGCGCTGGTGGGTTCGTCAAAGAGCATAACTTGGGGTTTCATGGCCAGCGACCGGGCGATGGCAACCCGCTGTTGTTGGCCGCCGGAGAGCTGTGCCGGGTAGGACCCTGCTTTGTCTTTCAGGCCCACCTTGTCCAGAGCGTCCAGCCCTTGCTCATTGGCCTCGGCTTTGGACAGCCCAAGCACGCGCCTAGGCCCGTAGCTGACGTTCTCCAGTGCCGTCATGTGCGTGAATAGGTTGAAATGTTGGAAGACCATGCCGATCCGCCGTCGCATCTTGGCCGACTCCCGTTCGGTGTGTTCGAAAAGCTGCCCTTTGTGGATCTTGTAGCCGACGCGGTCTCCACCGACTTCAACGGTCCCGGATTCAACCGCCTCGAGACCGTTGATGCAGCGCAGCAGCGTGCTCTTTCCGGACCCCGAAGGGCCAAGGACGCAAACGATTTCCCCTGATGCGACGGACATGTTCACGCCGCGCAGGATGTGGTTCTTTCCGAGCCACTTGTGGACGTCGTCGATCACCATCAGCGGTGCCTGTGCTGCGCCTCGTGCTTGTGCTGGAGCGAAGGTCATGGCTGGACTGCCTTTCGGGGAAGGTCGGAATGATTCCGCAGCAGGACATTCCGGCGGATGAGTTCCCGCAACGACCGGCGGGCGGCGGCGCCGTCCGGGCTGAACTTTTGTTCCAGGAAGTACTGACCGATGCTGGCAACGCTGACAAGGATGAGGTACCAGGTTGTGGCCACGATGAGCAGCGGCACAATCTTGAAATTCTGGCCGTAGATGAGCTGGGTCTGCGTCAGAAGATCGCTTCCGCCGATCGCGGAAACCAAGGAGCTCGCCTTGAGGAGGCCGATGAACTGGTTTCCCGTCGGTGGAATGATGACCCGGATGGTTTGCGGCAAGACGATCCGCCGCAAAGCTTGTCCGCGCGTCAGGCCGATACTGAGGCCGGCATCGGTCTGTCCCTTGCTGACCGACAAAATGCCGCCACGAATAATTTCTGCCATGTAGCCCGACTCGGCCAGAGACAGTGCACAGAGGCCCGCCGTGAAGCCCGAGATGAGCTGATTGGTGTCGGCTCCAAGGATCTTGGGGAACAGCACCGCCAGGTTGAACCAGATGAGGATCTGGACCAGGAGCGGCACACCCCGGAAAAACCAGACGTAGAGTCGGCCAACAACAGCCGCGAGCCGGTTCCGGCTCTGGCACATGAGGGCCACTCCGAACGCGAGGACCACCGAGATCAACATGCTGAAGACCGAGAGTTCCAGCGTGACGGCGATGCCCTTGAAGATGACCGGATGGAACATGAACTCTCCGACGCTGGACCAGTCCAGGTTCTCATTCGCCGCCTGGGACCAAATGAACAATGCGGCAATCGCCACAATGAGCGTCCCGCTTGCCACCTGCCCGTAGGGCTTCCGGCGCTTGGCCCGGATCCCGGCCACGTGGCCGTCCGGCGTGCATGTTGGATCAAAAACGGGCACGGGAGGGTTTCCGGTGTTATCGGGCGCCGGTGCCTGATGGCTGTCAACGATCATGGCGGGGATCATCCGACGGCGGGAATGTTGTTTTCATGCACATGTGCTGTCCTTCTTTGCGGAACTGGAGCCCGGAGTGCGGTCCGCCGTGGCAGGCCGCACTCCGGCAATGACTAAGACGTTGCGAGATTGACGCCTGGCTTTGGCAGGTCGATGACAGTGACGTCCCACTTCTTGAGGATCGCGTCGTAGCTTCCGTCGGCATGCATTGCCTCGGTCGCCTTCAGGAAGGCATCCCGGAGCTGGGGGCTCTGCTTGTTGAAGATCATGCCGAGGAAGACCTTGGGCTCGAAGTTCACCGGCACTGATTCGAGCTTCCCCTGGGTCTCCCTGTTGATGACGGATACCGCCATGTCCGGCCAGAACATTGCGTCCACGCGCCCCGAAGTCAACGCGAGGTTCTTGTCGCTGCCAGTGGGGAAGGTAACCAGCTCGGGAGCCGTTTTTCCAGCAGCTGTGCAGGCCTTGGCCATGATCCCGACCAGGCGTTCGTCGTCGTTGCCTTTGACCCCGCCGATCTTGATGCCGCAGCCGCCGTCGGGCTCTCCCGTAATTTTCTTCGGGTTGCCTTTGGCCACCATGAAGACCGTGCCCGCAACTTGGTAGTCCACGAAGTCCACCTTTTCTTGGCGGCCCTTGCGGTCGGTCATTCCCGCGATGGAGGCATCGAACTTGCCAGTTTGGACCCCAACCAACAACTGGTCAAAAGGCACCTTCTGGTAGCTGATCTTCAGGCCGAGCTTGGCGGCCATAGCGTCCATAAGGTCGATGTTGAACCCTTTTACTCCGTTTTCACCGATCGGTGTGAAGTTGGCCGGCTCGAAATCAGGCTGGGTTCCGACCGTGATGGTCCCCTTCGCCTTGATGTCTGCCGGCACCAAGGCCGCAAGGGCTGCGCTGGCACTGTCTGTTGTGGGTGATGCGGCCTGACCCTGTCCTCCGCAGGCGGCAGTGCCGGCGAGCGTCGAGCCAAGAACCGCTGCGATCGCGACTTTTCTCCAGAGACTTGGTACCCGGGGAGCAAAGTTCTTCATTGATTTTTCTCCTACTTGTGGTGAACGGGAACAAACATGGGCAAAAAGATGAAAGGGAAGCTCAGCCCGGGCAGCGGAGCTGCGGGCGGCGCCGCACGCGTTCAGCGACAGTGCCGGCACGCGTTCAGCGACAGTGCCGGCACGCGTTCAGCGACAGTGCCGGACGCTAGGAAATGGCAGCCGGGATCAGGTCGCTGCGGGGTTCCTCGACGAAGACGCCGTCGGCGGCCATCTGGTCCCAGATGCGCTCTACTACCTTGCCGGCCTCGCGGACCAGCTTCGCTTCGTCCACCACCACGAGTGCGCCGTTGCGGACCTGCCAATGGCCGTCGGTCATGACGTTCTTGACGGAGAGGCCGTTGGCGTACATCAGGTGATTGAGCGGCTCGCGAGGAACCGTTCCCACACCAACCAGCAGACCGCTGACATCGATGCTCGTCAGGTCAGCTTTCGCACCGGCGGATATGCGGCCGAGGTCCTCACGGCCCAGACCCCGGGCGCCTCCAAGGGTCGCTGATTCCATGGCGGTCCAAATCGACGGACGGACCATGGGTACCGGGGTTGAATCGCCGAGGAAGTCTGCCCTGATCCGGCCATAGATGACCGCCATTTTGACGTTCTCGATGTAGTCGTTCGAGTGTGTGTCCAGTCCGATGCCAGAGTTTACGCCGGCTCCGAGCACTTCCGGCCAAGGCCACTGCGCGGGCGTGACACCCGCGCCGGTGCCCGACGGACAGTTGGCGAAGGTAAAGCTGGGATTGGCAAGCAGCGGAAGGTCCCGTTCAAAGTCGATTCCCAGAAGGTGCGCTCCAAAGACCCGCACCGAGCCATCGAAGAGGCCAAGGCTGTCCAACCAGGGGATCTCGTCCTGGCCCCACAACCGGTTCATGGCCACTTTGTCCGGCTGCGGTGCCCGGCCATAACCTGCCTGCAGGTGGATGTGGAGTCCGTGGAGTTCCTGGGCGGCAGCCTTCATGGCAGCGAACGTTTCCGGGGTGTGCACCGCGTTCGTTGCCGGCGCCATCATCGGCAGGATGCGGCCGTCGTCGACCCCGTTGATAGTCCTGGCGTAGGCGAGGTTTTCCTGGATTTCGGCAAGTGTCTCGGGCACCGAATCGAACAATTTCTTGTCGTCGTCACCGCGTTTCCAGATCGGCAGGATGCGCCTCATTCCTGGCACGGCGCCGGAAGGATAGCCGCGGATACCGAATTGCCGCGCGACGCGAACGTAGGACTGCATGGATCTCAAGCCCTTGGACATTTCAACTTGCGTGGTGCAACCACCTCGGAGAATTTCCGCCAGGTTCAGGGCAGTCATGGTATCGAGGTCCTCGTCGGGAAGATCCTCCAACAGCACCATGGCATTGAGGAATTGCCTGCCCTGGCGCAAGGTGGCCCCTTTGCTCATCGGGGTGAGGTTGCCCTCGACGTACCCGCGGGTGGCGGCGCCGCCCGCCACGTGGCTGTGCATGGAAATCAACCCCGGAACCAGAAGCTGCCCCTGCATGTCGATGCGTTCGTCCGTAGTACCGGACCAAGGGCGGACGGCCTCGATTCGGTCACCGCGCACCACTACCTCGTGATCGCGCAGAAGGACCATTTCGCCGTTCTGATGCGCCAGGACCCAACTTGCGGCCAACACTAACGGGCGGTTTTGATCGCGCTGTCCGTCAGCGCCGAGGCCTCGTTGTTGCGCGCGGACCGAGTCGCTCTCCACCCGCTCCGCGAGGGCTACGGTCTGTCCCTTGGATACGCCCCGGCTGCGGCTGAGGAGCCTCGCGTCTTTCGCCAACGCTTCTTCCGTAACCGCGCCATCATGGCCGCAGGCCGCGCAGCCCAATCCCTCGGGAGCGGCATGTGATTCCAGCTCAACCATTGAGACTCTTCCCTCCTCGTCATGGCACCCCGTCAAGCGGGGCGTCGATTGCGCTCACGGTATACCAAACTGAAATTTGGCGTCAATGGGCTTTTTGAGGATTTCCTTTAAATTAGGCGATCACGCGAGGGGTGAATGCGCGCCAAGCCGCAGAATAACGCCGCTTGGCATACCAATGAGGAATTTTGGCTCCAGGGTGAGCGCTTCGTAAACTTCGGAAAAGTCATTGCCCTGCGCAGCCCTGATGATCTAGTCTCGATGAGATATGACGATCGTCAGAATTTGAACACATGCTAGCGAAGGGGGGGTGGCCGTTTCTGAGCCGCAGACGCGACCTTACTCAGCGAACAGCCCGGCCAGGTCCTCCGCCGTCAGGGCGCCGCCAGCCAAGGCGTCGCCTTCCATGACATCCGCGAACAGCTGCGACTTCTTGGCCTTGAGCGCCATGACCTTTTCCTCGATGGTGTCCTTGGCCACCAGGCGGTAGACCATCACGTTCCTGGCCTGCCCGATCCGGTGGGTCCGGTCCACCGCTTGTGCCTCAGAGGCCGGGTTCCACCATGGATCCAGCAGGAACACGTAGTCGGCCTCTGTCAGGTTCAGGCCGAAGCCACCGGCTTTCAAGGAGATGAGGAACACGGGCGCTGCGCCGTTCTTGAACTCGCTCACGACGTCGGCCCGGTTCCGGGTGCTGCCGTCGAGGTAGCAGAATTCCGTACCCTCTTCCTCAAGGCGCTGGCGGACCTTGCCCAGGAATCCCGTGAACTGGCTGAAAATGAGCGCCCTGTGCCCTTCGGCGACGATGTCCTCAAGCTGCTCGAACAACACATCCAGCTTGGACGAGCGCACGGCAGAGAGGGACTCATCCACCAGGGAAACGTCCAGGCTCAACTGCCGGAGCAAGGTGAGTGACTGGAAGATGGTGAAGCGGTTTTTGTTGACGTCGTCAATGAGACCAAGGATCTTCTGCCGCTCACGCTGCAAGTGGGTCTGGTACACCTTTTGGTGCCGCGGGTTGAGGACCACTTCCAGCACTTGCTCCTGCTTGGGTGGCAGGTCCTTGATGACCTGCTCTTTGGTGCGGCGCATCATGAGCGGACGGACCCGACGGCGGAGCTTGGCTAACTGGGCTTTGTCGCCGTTCTTTTCGACGGGCTTCTGGTAGTACTCCGCGAAGCGGCGCGGGCTGGAGAACAGTCCCGGCGCCACGATGGAGGTCAGCGCCCAGAATTCCATGAGGTTGTTTTCGAGCGGTGTTCCCGTGATGGCCAGCTTGAACGATGCCGGGAGTTTCCGGGCACACTGGTACGCCTTGGACTGGTGGTTCTTCACGAACTGGGCTTCGTCCAGCATGAGCCCGGCCCACAGCTTGGCGGCATAGGCCTCGTAGTCGATCCGGAACAGCGCGTAGGAAGTAATGACGACGTCGGTCCCGGCCATGGCTTCTTGCGGATCCGCGCCGCTTTTGGCGAAGGTCTCTCCGACGGTCTTTATGCTCAGGCCGGGCGCGAAGCGTTGCACTTCTGCGGCCCAGTTGCCCACGACGCTGGTGGGGGCCACCACCAGAAAAGGAGCGCTGCCGCCGGAACCGGACTCGCCGGAGTCCGCGCCGCCGGCGTCGGATTCAGCCTGCTCCTTCGCCGCGCACATCAAGGCAATCGCCTGCACCGTCTTGCCAAGGCCCATGTCGTCGGCCAGGACCCCGCCCAGGCTGTGACGGTACAGGAAACTCAACCAGTTGAAGCCCTCCAGCTGGTACGGACGCAGCTCAGCGTCAAGCGAGCCCGGCAGCGGCAGCCCGGTCACGCCGTCGTTGAGCAATCCGCCCACGGCCTCGCGCCACGCGGCCGCTTGCTCGTCAACGATCCCCAATTGGGCGAGTTCATCCCAGAGCCCGGCCTGGAAGCGGCTGATCTGCAGGGTGCCGTGCCGGTCCGGGTTGTCTTGCAAGGACCTGGCTTCGTCGATGAGCGCACGGAGTTGGTGCAGCTCGGGCAGGTCGAGGGAGAAGTAGGCGCCGCTGGGCAGCAACATGCGGCTCTGGCCCGCGGCGAGGGCGGAAAACACCGCGGCAAAGGACACCGGTTCGCCCTCGAGGGTGATGACGATACCGAGATCGAACCAATCGCGGCTGTCCGTCGCCTTGGTCGAAATGGAGACAACGGGAGCCTCGGTGGCTTCGCGGTAGTCGGCGATGTCGCCGGAGGTGTCCACGACGACGTCGGGCAGTTCACGGAGCCGGGGGAGGACCTCTTCGGTGAAGGCCAGCGTGTCCAGGCCGTCGAGCTCCACCGAGGACGCCAGCCGCGGGGCTCCCCACCCGCCGCTTGAGGATTCGCCCAGCGCGCCAACCACATCCCAAGGCCGGCCCAGGGTCTCCAGGATCCGGGCTTCCTCGGTGTCGTCGCGGTAGCCGTGATCGTCCGGGTGTCGCCAGAGGGGCTGGGCAGTGACGAGCTTGCCGGCCTTGTAGTGCCACTCCCAGTGGAGCCGCACCCGGTGGTCCGCGCCGTAGTTCGCCAGCAGGGACAGCGTGGGCACGGCGAGGACCGGCAACTCCACGGAATGGTCCGCCGCCGTAACCCGGGTGGACTGCTTGAGCTTCGGATAGAACGCCGTGAGGAATCGTTCTTCGTCCTTGGCCGGAATCTGGAGCCGGGACGCGCCCACGACGAAGTCCAGGAGTTCCTGCGACTCGCCGCCCTCCAGCGGGGCCATCGTGATGAGGTTCTCGGGCGCCGAAACGCCGGGCAGATGGCCCTCGCCAGGACCTGTGAAGAACAAGCCATGCGCCGGGCGGCCGATCAAGCCCAACGTCGCCGGATCAAGGGCGTCCCCGCCCAAGGTCACCGACGGCGCCAGCTGCAGCCCGCCGTCGGGCCGGCCGCTTTCCAGCCGGCTCAGGTCAAGCCCGACGACGGCGGGCTCCGCCGCGATGCGGACAGGTTCAGTCCCGCCGGAGTGGATGAGCGCGACGCCCACTTTCGCGGCTTCGGCCAGCAGGTTCCACAAGTTCTTGCCGGCGAATTCATTGAGCAACATCCACATGCTGGACGTGAGCTGCCGGTAGTCGGTGGTGGAATGCGCGGCAAGGAAGTTCTGCATCCAGTCGATGTGGGCTTCGTTGAATTCGCGCTTGTAGCCGAGGTAGTTCAAGTTGGTCCAGGAGACGTCGCCGCGGATCCACTTGCCCTTGGCTCCCATCATCACCGGGCGGGCCTTGAGCTGGCGCACGCTTCGGAGGGGATCGCGCCGGCCCGTGTAGGAGAAATGCGGGGCGGGCTCTTCCACTTCGAATGCCAGCGCCAAGGGGAGGCCCTGGCCTTGCGGGGCGGTCCCCGGAGTGGCGATGAGCTTGCTGAGGGCCTGTTCCCAGGCCGGTCGCTGCACGGTTGCCCCGGTCTGGGCAGTCTGGCCGAACGCCGGGGCGCTGAGCAGTTGCGCCCGCACGGCAGGATGGTCCTCGGCAGCGAAGAGCAGGGCCGCCACGTGTTTGCAGTCTTTGCGGACCGGGCAGCTGCACACCCCCACGGTGCAGCTCCAGCCTCCGGGTTTGCGGACCAGTTTGGCGGACGTCGAATACGCTGCTGGGCCACTGCCCCGGACCTTGCCCATCATCAAACCCGTGGCGGAGTCGA
This sequence comes from Arthrobacter sp. MMS24-S77, assembly GCF_054888235.1. Taxonomy (NCBI): domain Bacteria; kingdom Bacillati; phylum Actinomycetota; class Actinomycetes; order Micrococcales; family Micrococcaceae; genus Arthrobacter; species Arthrobacter sp. MMS24-S77. The sequence continues at coordinate 4,144,937 of NZ_JBTZRN010000001.1, read as the reverse complement.
AAGTGATGCCACTGACCCGGCTTCCCATGGCATAGGCGAGGCCGGCCGCCAAGGAGCGGTCGTTAATGGCGGGTGTCTGAATCGCCAGTTCCCAGGAGTCGTCTGAGTGGGAAGGCATTCGTTTGGGCTACTTTCGGCAGGAGGCTATCTATGAATCCTAGCCAGCCGGGACCGGCCCTGAAACTTTGCCGGACGTTCACCTCGGCCTAGCCTGCCCGGCTGCTGCCCCCGCGTACGTTGAAAGGGTCCGGAGCAGCACAAGCTTCCCAGCAGTGAGGAAATCCCATGACCAGCAATGAGAACCCCGTCATTCTGACGAAGGACAGCATCGAGGCCGCCAACGCAGACGTTGTGGACGCGAACGTCACCGTGGTCAACGAGATGTACGAGGAGCTCCTCAACCATGAGGAAATCGCTACCAACGCGCTGCGCAGCTACTTTGTGGACTACTACCTGACGCAAGCACTCGCAGGCGGCTTTGCCCAGTACGTGTTCACCGTCCCGGAGCGCGAAGAGGTGGATGCGTTTGTCCGCGAAGGCCTCGAAGGTATGGGGGCCACCGGCCACCTTGAGCTGTTCAACCGCACCGCAGCAGCCTTCGACGCCCTGTCCGAGGACGACGCCGAGGCCTACCTTGACGGCGACCTTGACGAGTCGGAGGAGGCTCCGGAAGCAGTTGCCGAACTCGAAGCGCTCGACGGCGAATTCGAATCCCTCCTCGAGACCGAGGACATCATCGAACTCAACGCAGCATGGCTCCGTAGCCAGGATGGCGTCCTCTACCTGGACGAAGAGCAGCTCAAGGCTCACATCGCCGAGCGCGTTGCCCTCATTCCGAACCTCGAGGAGCGCCAGGCCGAGGCCGCCGAAGCCGAGCTCGAAAATGCCCCTGAATTCGAGCTCATCATCCGTGAACTGTGCGACGTTGCCGGCTACCAGCTGGAAAAGATCACCATGGGCGATCCCAACTACGAGCACGACGGCGAGACGATCCTCGCCTGGCACTTCGCCACGGACCACGGCAACTACATCATGATCGAAGAGGATGACGAAGCCTTCATGATCCACCCGGAGACGAAGGAAATCATCGCGGCCGTCGAGTTCGAAGACGCCTAAGACGCTCGCTCACCTTTGGGGCCTCCAAGGCGAACGCTCCTTCAGATCTGCCGGCCTGACCGGACAGATCTGAAGGAGCGTTTGCTGTTTGGTGCTCAAAGGTGAGCGAGGGTTTCAGTAGGCCATTCCGCTTGCTGTCACCATGGAGCCGGACGGGCTGACCAAGGTCCAGACACCGCCCACGCCCTGGCCCTTGATGTCGCCGGCGGCTTTGTCTTGCCCGAAGAAGTAGATGGGCATGCCGTTGATGGTGATCTGCATCTTGCCGTCTGCCGTGGGGATGGTGCCGAGGGTTCCACTCACGTCCTCGGCAGTCGGCGTGCTCGACGTCGTTGTCACGGCCGGCCACGACGTGGCGCAGCCTCCGGTGCAGGCGCTCTTGCCCGAATCCTTGACGTCCTTGGTGAAGAAGTACACGCTCCTGCCGTTCGCGGCCACCACAATCTGGCCGGCGCTCGACGTCGCGGTCTCCAGGTCATAAGCAGCGGCGGAAGCGCTCGACGACGGTGCCGGACTCGTCGCCGTCGGGCTCGGCGCTGCGGCACTTGAGCTCGCCGGGCTTGAGGAAGTTGTAGAAGTCCCCGGGCTGCCTCCGCAGGCACTCAGGACAATGGCCAGTGCGAGGACGCCCAGACCGGTGCCGAGTTGCTTCTTCATGGCGTGCTCCTTTGCTTGGACCGGCCGTCGACGTACCGGAAACTAACCCGTACGACGACGTGAGGTGAAGAATGGTTCAAAGGGCTGAACCATTTTCGTGTCGGGCACGTCGTATCGCAGGAGAAGGGGAAGCCGCAGCAGACAGGAGGCGCCGATGCCGCTCGACGAGGATGTCGTGGCCGCGATCTACCGCGACCACGGCACAGCCCTGCGCCGCTTCGTGCTGAGCTGCACGCCGGACGCACATCTCGGCTGAAGACGTGGTGCAGGAAACCATTCTTCGGGTATGGCAGCACGCCCCCCAGATCACCGGGAGCCTGCGCAGCTATTTGTTCCGCACGGCCCGCAACGTCATTATCGACAATTATCGGAAGGCCCAGCGGCGGCCGGCCGAGGCTGCCGAACGCGACATAGCGGACCCGGAGGAAGCCACCGAACGCGTTGACGAGCTCCTCAACCGGGTCCTCATGGAAGAAGCCCTCCTGCGGCTAAGCACCGAGCACCGGGAGGTCCTAATAGCCCTGCATTATGAAGGTTTCACGGTGAACGAGGCCGCGCTGAGGCTCAACATCCCCGGCGGAACCGTGAAATCCCGGGCCTTCTACGCCGTCAGGGCGCTTCGCACGATTTTGGACGAAATGGGGGTGCAGCGGTGAACGAAACCGGACTTCACCAATTACTGGGCGCCTACCTGCTTGGCGGCTTGGAGCCTGACGAGGCCAGGGCCTTCGAGGAGCACCTGGAAACCTGCGCTGATTGTCGGCGTGAGCTAGGCGAGCTGGAAAGCCTCCCGGCCCTCCTTGACGCTGTCCCCGTGCCCGACGCCGTCGCGCTCACTGCCGGGCGCCCCGCCGTCGAGCGCCCTGCCGTGGCGCAATCCGCCGCGCAATCCGCGGCCGGACGCCTCGCCGAGCGTCCCGCCGTCGAGTCCACTTCCGACGCTCGCTCACTTTTGGGACCCTTTTCAGAAACGCTCCCGCAGCCGATCCTCCTGAAAATGGCAGCGCGACGACGGAAATCCCGACGGCGGTGGACGTCTCTGGTGAGTGCCGTGGCCGCGGCGTGCCTCGGGCTGGGAGTCCTGGCCGGGCCGCTGCTGAACCAGCCGCCCAAGCCTGACGCCAGCTACTCCGTGCAAACGGACAATGGCCTGCAACTCACCGTGGGGCTCGTCAGGAAATCGTGGGGCACCGAGCTGCAGCTCGAAGGCCACAGCATGCCGCTGCAAGGCACCATGTACCTGTGGGTCAAAGGCCGCGACGGCAACGAGGAATTGGCGTGCGGTTGGGCCGCGACGTCCAGTGGACACATCAAGGTGACGGGCGCGACGCCGGTCCAGCTCGCCGGGATCTCGGGCGTGGAACTGCGGGACGACGCCCAGAGGACGGTCGCGGTAATTTCGGTCCCGGGGAGCTAGGGGTCCCCGGAGCCGGTGGTGATTGTCCGCCGGCTACGCGGATGCCGGTTCGTTGGCCGTAGGCTCGCGCAGGTCCATTGCTTGCCACGTGGGCTTATCGAGCCTATTGAAGCTGTAGAGATGGATTCCCGAGACACTCTCTGGGTGCGCCACGAGTTCGGCGACAAGGCTCTCCGGTGAGTACTTGTCGCCGCTCAGGAGCCGACGGGCGAGAGTTCCCTTGCTGCTGAGGAACTTCAGGGACGTCCCCACACCGATTTGGGTTGCCAGGGCCAACAGTTTGGTCCGGGGAACGGCCCCGGCCACTCCGGCCCACACCGGAAGCTCGACGCCTTCCCGGCGCAGGAGTGTTGCGTAGTCGAGGATCTTCGGGGCGGAGAAGCACATCTGCGTGACAACGTGCGTGGCCAGGTGCTGTTTGGCCAACAGGGCATCCAAGAGGTCCAGCCCGCCCACGGAAGGATGACCTTCGGGATAGCCGGCGATGCCCGCGGAGATCCTGCCTCCCGAGTACTCGGCGATGTCCTCCAAGAGGTGGAGGCACGATTCGTAGGGGCCAGCACCCCGCGGTCCGTCCCCACCAATGGCGAAGACCTCGGTGATCCCTGCAGCTTCGCAGTCCCGGAGGATTCCGGAAAGCTGCCCCGGTCCTCCAGCCCGCGTGCCGACAGGTGCGGGATCACGTTGTAGCCAAGGAGGCTGAGCTTGAGGGAGGCCTCCATGGTTCGCGTGATGCCGTGATGGGGCAAACAGGTAACGGTGAGCGTTGTGGATACAGGCACCGTGGCCTGGACCTTCTCGACGATTCCGTCCGAGGGAATGATTTCAATCCGCGTGGGGAGCATGCTGGGGTCCTTACGGATCAGGCCGTCGCGTGGTGTGCGAGGAGGGTGCTGGCTTCCTGGCGGGTGGTGCCGGAGTCCTGGATGCCGTCGGCGATGTGGGCCAGGTGGGCGGGGATGTCGCGGCCTTTCTTGCGCATCGCGGTGGCCCAGAGGCGTCCGGCGCGGTAGGAGGAGCGGACCAGGGGTCCGGACATGACGCCGAGGAAGCCGATCTCCTCGGCCTCGTGCTGCAGGTCCACGAATTCCTGGGGTTTGACCCAGCGGTCCACGGGCAGGTGCCGTTCGGAGGGTCGCAGGTACTGGGTGATGGTGATCAGGTCACAGCCCGCGGCGTGCAGGTCGGCCAGGGCTTCGGAGATCTCGGCCCGGGTTTCGCCCATGCCCAGGATCAGGTTGGACTTGGTGACCATGCCCAGGTTGCGGCCCTGGGTGATGACGTCCAGGGAGCGGTCGTAGCGGAACGCGGGGCGGATGCGCTTGAAGATCCGGGGCACGGTCTCGACGTTGTGCGCGAAGACCTCGGGGGCGGAGTCGCAGATCGCATTGATGTGTTCGGGTTTGCCGGAGAAGTCCGGGATGAGCAGTTCCACGCCGGTGCCGGGGTTCAGTTCGTGGATCTTGCGGACGGTTTCGGCGTAGAGCCAGACGCCTTCGTCTTCGAGGTCGTCCCGGGCCACGCCGGTCACGGTGGCGTAGCGCAGGGCCATGGCCTGGACGGAGCGGGCGACCTTGGTGGGTTCGAAGCGGTCCACGGGGGAGGGCTTGCCGGTGTCGATCTGGCAGAAGTCGCAGCGGCGGGTGCATTCGGAGCCGCCGATCAGGAAGGTCGCTTCCTTGTCTTCCCAGCACTCGAAGATGTTCGGGCAGCCGGCTTCCTCGCAGACGGTGTGCAGGCCTTCCTTTTTCACGAGGTTCTTCAGGCCCACGAATTCCGGGCCCATCTGGACCTTGGCCTTGATCCACTCGGGCTTGCGTTCGACCGGGACGGCTTTGTTGCGCTGTTCAACGCGCAGCAGCTTACGGCCTTCAGGTGCCAGGGTCATGAGGAACTCCATAATTCAGGTGGCGCGGACGCACCACGATGATTCGGTTCCTCCCCGCTCTGTATTGGACCTGAGAGTTTCCGCGCCACCCGCCTTCGCGGCTGGACGCTTGCACCGTCGGTGAGTCCGGTTGCCCGGGCTGCTTTCCAGAGTTGCCTTGCCGCGGCGGTACATGGGCCTGAGAGATTCCTGGGGAGGATTTGCTCCTACGGCGCCTGCTGAAACGTACCGGCAGGGCTCTCCCGCCGCAGATCATAAGCACGTGCCACCCTTCGGTGACACGTCTCACATGGTATCCGGTGCCTGTGCGGCACGCAAAGGGTGGTTAGTGAAACCGGACCTCCGGAAGCGCGGGTACCAGCTTGAGCTGGTACCCGCGCTTCTCGGAGCACATTTCTAGCGAGTGACTCCGTGCATCTCGGAGGTCGGCGGGTAGAAGGGAATCTCCGGCTTTTTCGCACCGATGATTACGCAGATCAGCGCATCATCTTCGCTGACAGTGCGAAGGCTCCGGGGAACGCCTGCAGGAACACGAATCAGGTCGCGGTAACCCAAAACACGACTGGCCGTCTTTGTACCGTCCTCGACATCGTGGACGCTGAACTCCACCTGCCCCTCGAGGACAAAGAACACCTCTTCGACGTCAGGGTGAGTGTGCTCCGGTCCTACGCACCCGGCCGGTAGAACCATGTTAGAGAACGTGAAGTGCTCGGCCTGGAGGATGTTGTTATCGTCCGAGTGGTCCCCGGTAGCTCCGGAGCCGATGTAGCGGACTTGGCCACGCCGGAATTTGTCTCCCATTTTTGTCTGGAACTTCAGAGTGTCAAAGTCAACGACACGGCTCTCACGGGACGCGATAGACGAATCGATGAGCTCTTCCAGATCTGTTGTCGGTGCACTTACGGTTTCACTCATTGTTAAACCTCTCTGACTGGGGCGATGTAAACCAAAAATTGGCAGCAAAGCTCAGGAGCGACTCCCTCAACTCTAACTATCTCAACACTAAGGTAACTTGAACTAAGTAACAAGACCTTGAGTGGAACTAGACTGAGTTAATTGATTGCCGAAAAGCTCAATGTTTAGATGCATCACCTACATCGAAAGGACGGGGCCATGCCTGACGATTCAACTGAAGCCGACGCCATTGACCGCATTCTGGCGGATTGGCTACGTGAACGGCCGGACTTGGATGCGAGCTCAATTGGCGTCCTCGGGCGGCTCTTGCGGCTGGCCAATCAGGTCCGCGCTGTCGAAAGTTCCTACTTTGATGCGTACGGTCTGACACTTGCGTCCTTCGACGTCCTGGCCAATCTGCGCCGCTCCGGGCCACCGCACCGGAAGACTGCTGGCGAGCTCGCGACCTCCTCCATGCTCACGACCGGTGGTATTACTTTCCGGTTGGACAGGATGGAGGAGCAGAACCTCATCGAGAGAGTTCGGACCCGCGAAGACCGTCGGGTTGTCTACGCCCAGCTGACCGCACATGGTAAGGCTGTTATCGATGAGGCATTTGGAAGGCATCTAGACAAGCAACGTCAAATGTTGAGCGGTCTGACACCATCGGAGCTCGATCAACTCGCAGCGCTATTGAAGAAGGCAGAGGCATCGGTAGTCGCATTTGATGTAAATGCGATGGAAGCGGTTGACCGAGGCTCCTGAACGCTTACTGCCCGATGCGGGAGGCTGTAGTTCGAGGCGGTTCCTGCACTCATATCAGTCCACCTCGGCCACCGATAATAGAGTCCAGAGATCGTAGTACGGCAAACGGTACTACACCGCTTGTCCTCGGATTGTCCTCAGAAGGCTTGTTGCGGATTTCGAACCGGTATTCCCCCATGTTTCCAGAAGCTTCGATGACGTGGCTGGTCAGTTCCGCTGCGGGGTCTGCCCTTACTTTGACCGTCACAACGTCCCAGTTGTTAACAGCGATGGCAACGGCTGCGCCAGCGTTTAGGGACTTGGGGAACAACAGCGCGGCCTCAGCGGCCGATCCTTCATAAATGTCCAGTGGGCCACGAGCATTGCGTATCTCTTCAACCAAAGCCTCGTTCATCCAGGGCTGGACAAGGGAGCCCGGCAGTTTCGTCGTCGTAATCGTGACTCTGTCATAGCCTGCCGCACGGGCGCCTGAGGACAAAAGGTCGAGGCCGCCAACTGCGCCAGAAGTCAGGAAGAGCCGCCCCGGCCCGGCGGTGTTGAGGTGATTTGAGAATTCTCTATCCGCCAGGGCACCAACCGACGTCACGAGCAGGTCAACACCCGCCCGGAGCACAACCTCGGCGTGTTCGACGAGTGCTTCCTGACCTGCGCATTCAACCAGCAAGTCGCAGCATTCGAGAGCCTCCGTCAGGTCCAGCTGCTTCACCGGAGCATTACTTAGCAGGCTCCGGGAGATGACCCCTTCCAAGACAGCCCCTGCGACCCGTCCCTCATTAATCCCAGCAACGACGGGTACACCGATGGCGCCGTAACCGATAACTCCGACCCGGCAGGTGCGTGCTGACTTCATAGTGTCCTTCAAGTATTGAGAGTGGGCAGTTAGTTCCGCTCGCACTCTGAACTACCGGTGCTTGCACGCGCTCTACAGCGCCTTAGCGGGAGAGGAGGTTGGTGGCCTCCGAAAGTCGGATTGCCATTTACATTCCGACTTTCGGAGGCGCTATTAAGGCCTTCCCCTCTGAGGACGGCGGCCTGCTTTTCAGCGTCGGCTTCGTATACACGCCTGATCCGTGCGACGCCGAGATCATGCTGGTAGAGGTGTTCGTCTTTGTCAGCGTCGGCCGCGAGTGCTTCGAGGACTTCTCGGTCCTGTTCCAAGACTGCCCAGTGTTTTTCTTCAAGGGTCGTCTTGTACATGAACCGCCAGACGTCGCGCTCCCAGTCGGAGACTGTGCGGGTGCGCCAATGGAAAATGGCCGAGTTATTTGCATCAATGGGAGTGGCCATGCCGACGATGCCAAAAGTCCCGCCGGGTCCTGCGGACTCGGCATAGGGGATTTCCAGATCGACGTAGTCCATGGCTTCGCGGCAGTATTCGACCCAGTCGAAGTTCACGCCGCGCTGGTCCGTCTTCTCAAAGAAGAAGCCACGGTCGGTTTCGCGGATGCGGAAACGGGCGCTGGTGTCTCCGCCGAACATTGAGTGTGAGTCGCGGTGAAGAAAAGCGCCGTGCATCGGATCCAGGACGTTGTCCATGTAGAAACGCCAGGGCCCCTTCCATTCCGCGAAGTTCGAGAACCAGGATATTTCCGGATTGGCCAAGCGGTCCGGCAGCTTGAACTCCGTTACCTCGGAGTCAGTTGTCAGTGGCATGAACGCAAAGATGGTATCGGCTGCTTCTGCAACTGCCAGCGACGTCGTGACGGTTCGGCCTTCGAGGGCACATCCGGGCATGCCAGGAACGGAAATTACCGTACCGTTTCCATCGACCTGTACCCCGTGATATTTGCAGGCTACGCGGTCTCCGAGGTGCTGACCGACGGAGAGGGGGGCGCTGCGGTGGGGGCAGCGGTCCTCGAGCATGCAGATACGTCCGGTGGCGTCGCGGAACAGCAGCCAGTCCACGCCCAGGCGCTTGACCTTGACCATGTCCCCGACCCCGACGAAGCGGGAGGGGTAGATCGGGTACCAGCGGTCCCGCAGGCCCATCGCTGCCAGTTCCTTGGCATCGACTTCGTGGCGGACGCCGACGACGTTTTTTGTCTTGCTCTTGCCGGCGGCGGGGCGTGCGGTTTGTGTTGTTGTTGTCATTTCTTATTCTCCCAGTCGTCGCATTTCGGCGCGGAAACGGGCTTCGTCCCACGGGCTGCCATCCGGAGCATTCAGGCCGAGGCCGTTCAAACCTGCAACCACTCCCGGCAGATCTTTTGTGCCGTCAGCGAAGATCTCGCTGAGTGCCCCGGCGAGTTTCTTCTCGTAGGGAGTCACACGCCCGGTGCGGGCCTGATTCGGTTCTAGGTACTGTTCAGCCACGGGAATCCTCCTCTGATTCGGCGAAGGTGTGCAGGCCTTCGGCGATGTTCATGAATGATGTGGCCCACTCGTTGAAAGAGTCAGCCCTTGTTCGGTGTGCGGGGACGGCGGTATTTTCGATAATGACGAAGACCCCATTGTCGATGCCGCCGGCAATGCTCTGGGGCTCGGCGATGTCGGTGTCTGCCTGCGGCGCGGCGGCGATAACCAGCGATGGGGCTTGAACGAGCTGGAGCGAATGGGCATACCCCTCGACGGAGGTATCAACCTCCGGGTCACCGAGAATCATGCTTTTGACCAGCTCGGGATAACGGCCGGCGAGCACGATCGTGCCGTAGACGGCACGGCCGGAAGTCACTAGGTGCACCGGGGTGACCCCGCCGTCCCGCAGCGCTGCCGCAGCAGCTGTGACCCATCCTTCAAGCTGGTCTTCTGGGACGGTGGCACCCAGATGGGCGCCACCCCAGGTTTGGGCATCGTAGGCGGCCACCTGCCGTGTGTACCATTCCCCGGCTCCGGAGCCGTTGTGGAGACAGACGACCCGGTGCCGGATCCGCCGTGTGTCCGCTTGTGGACTGTCCAGAGTTGGTGGTTCTGTGTGTGCCATTTTTCCTCTTCGTCCTTTAGTGGTTCCGGCTGGGGATATGCACCGGCGGCACAAACGCTCCCGGGGCTGGGTCCAGGGCCGTGACGTCAATTTCGATTACCGCCGGTCCTCGGACTGCCAGCGCTTCCGCCAGCGCCTGGTCGAACTGTCCGGAACCACGGACCCGCCAGAACGGCAGGTGAAGTGATTGGGCCAACAGATCGAAGTCCGGTGTGTGAAGGTTCACGCCGGCTTCGGCGAAGCCGTTGGCCTTTTGCATGTTCCGAAGGACTCCGTAGCCACTGTCATTGAAGACCAGGGCTACGCACCAGGCACCCGAACCTGCTAGGGAGGCGAGCTCACCGAGGTGGACCGCCAGTCCGCCGTCGCCGACGATCACCGCTGTGGGGATCCCGGGCCGGGCGCAGGCGGCGCCGATGCCCATGGCGAGTCCCTGACCGATCCCGCCGCCGAGCGGGAAAATGTTCGTTTCCCGAGAGTAGATTTCCAGCAGGCGGTTGCCCCATTGGCTGGAGGGGATCGTCACGTCCCGGGCGATCACTGATTCGCGGTCAAGCCGCCGGCGAAGGCTTTCGCAGATCTCGGCATACCCGCCGATGTATTCGGTCAGGGCGGCACGGACGTTGCGGCGCGTCGCGCGCACCCGCTCGGTCCAGCCCGTCTCGACGCCGGGGGCGGAGAGTTTCCCGACGATCTGCTCGAGCAAGATCCGGGAATCCCCCTCCAGCCCGACATTGGCCGGGTAGACGCGGCCGATGGCGGCAGGATCAATGTCAAGCTGGATGTGCGTGCTGGGCAGTGCCATAGAGTAGTGCTTCGTTTCGTTGGAACGGAAATGCGTTCCAACACTCAGCAGCACGTCCGCGTCTTCGAGGAGTGCCAGCGCCTCGGGTGTGGTTGCGAAGTTTCCGATTACCTGATCGTCGTCTTCGGGCACCACCCCTCTGCCTGAATTGCTGGTCAGCAACCCGGCCCCGAGGCGGTGCAGCAGCTCTGCGAGGGCCGTACCAGCACCTGCGGCCCCGCCACCTGCCCAGATGAGGGGCCTCTTGGCCTGCGAGAGCAGTTCGACGGCTTCGGCCACGGCTTCCTGGGCGATGGAGGCTTCAGGCCGGCTGGGTGGGTCCGCTGGTCGCTGGTCCTCTGGCAGGGCCAGGTACTGAAGGTCAATGGGCCATTCCAGGCTGGACGGAGTATGCGGGACGGACAGCAGGTGCGAAATAGCTTCCTCCAGGTCCGCTTCGGCATCTTTGGCGTTGAAAATGGTCCGTGCGTAGCCCGATACTGCCTGAAGCATTTGCAGCTGGCGCGGGACCTCATGGATCACTCCCCGGTTGCTTCCGAGGAATTCACTGTCAATCTGGCCGGTGATGTGTAGCACGCGGCTGCCTGCAGTCAGTGCCTCCACCATGGACCCGGCAGCGTTGCCGGCACCTGTCCCGGTGCTGGTCAGGGCAACTCCGAACTTGCCCGAAGCGCGCGCGTATGCATCCGCCGCATTCACGGCCGCAGCTTCATGGCGGACGGCGACGAAGTTAAGTTCCCGGTCCACGGCCTCGATCAGGGGAAGATTGTGGATGCTGATCACCCCGAAAGCGGTGTCAATGCCATGCCTGCGCATGACACGGACGAGGATGTCACCGCCGGTAGGGTTTTGGGGCATTTTCGTTCCTTGTTCCATGGATATGACTCATCTCTTTCGTAGATCAAGGCTGGGCAGGCGATTCAATGTGAGCCAGATGGCAGGCGCCTTACACATAGCGGCCAACACCGCCGCCGACATCGATCGTGGCTCCTGTTGTATAGCCGCTTAGCGGGGATAGAAGGGTGAGAATGTGGAAGGCGACTTCTTCAGCTGTGCCGAAGCGGCCCAGTTTTACCCCCGGTCTTTGGTGATCTCGGCGCTCCAGTCCGCGAAGTCCAGCCCGCTGCCTGATTGCTCGAATCGACGGCGCCACTGGCCGGTGTCGATCAATCCGAGCAGCACTGAGTTGACCCGGGTACCGTCCGCGGCGAGGTCTTCAGACAGTGAGTGGCTCAGGTTCAACAACCCGGCACGCGCGGCCGAAGTAGCGGCCAGGCGCAGCTCAGGCTGGCGGGACAGGATGGCATTGACGTTAACCACTGAGCCGTGCGGTGACGCTGCCAGGGCAGCCCGCGCCGAGCGCACCATGTTCAACACCCCGAAAATCTTGAGGTCGAATTCTTCGCGGAACTGCTCGTCAGCCGTCTCATCCAACGTGGCCATAAGGGAACGGCCGGCATTGCACACCAGCCCATCAACAGCTCCGAAGTTCTCCAACGTCCCGGCAACAAATGCGTCGGTGGCTTTGCGGTCGGTGACGTCGCAGCTGGCCAGGTAGATCGAGTCCCTATCAGTCCAGACACACTGATCGAAAGCTGCCGCGAGTCGCCCGGCGTCACGGGCGCAAGCAGCTACTTTGGCGCCTTCTGCGAGCAGGTAACGGGCGGTAGCCAGCCCGACCCCGGAACTCGCTCCTGTCACAACGAAGGTGCGGTTCTCCAATTGCAGATCCATCTGTTGGCCTCCTTGATCATCAGCCGGTGCCCGGCATCGTTGGGTGGTTTTGGGAATGAGGGATGTTCCAAATGGTGATAGCCGTCTAATGCCCCATGACAAAGCCGCCGTCCACCACGATGTTCTGACCGGTGATGAACGCCGCAGCGTCCGAGAGCAGAAACTGGACAACCCCGGAGATGTCCTCGGGGACCTGGTCCCTTTCCAGCACCCTGTTCTCCGCGTAAAGCCGGTAGCGCGAGGACGGCACGGATTCGGTTGCTTCAACCCTGGTCAGGCCCGGCGAGACTGCATTCACCCGGACCCCGGCCGCTCCCGCATCACGGGCCATGGTCCGCGTCATCGCCAAGACAGCACCTTTGGAGCCGACATAGTGGACCAGGCGCGGCGAGCCATACAGTGGGGCGTCGGAAGCGACGTTCACGATGGACCCTGCCCGTTTTTGGGCCAGCTGTGGATACAGATGTTTGCTCACCAGCCATGTACCGTAGGCGTTCACAGTCATGACCCGCTGGAAGAAATCCTCGTCGAGTTCCCAGAAGGTGTCCCCGCCGACCCCGTCAGCAAGAGCTGCATTGTTGACAAGACCATCTGCCCCGCCCAGTTCCTGAACAGCATGGGCCAAGGCGGCAACGGAGGCCTTATCCGCGATATCGGTAATGATTGCCGTAGCATCGAAGCCGCGTTCCCGCAGAGTGGCTGCTGCACGTTCTGCGATCTCGGCGTTTTTCTCGGCAATGACGATGCGATCGCCTCCGGCTGCCAGCCGTTCGGCGATACTGAACCCCAGTCCGCGTCCGGAGCCGGTGACTACTATCAGCCGCGTCATGGAAGCCTCTTCCAGAACTCCAGAATCGATGTCGCCATTTCGGCCGGTTTCTCCTGCACGGCGGCATGGCCGGCACGGGTAATGATTTTGAACGAAGCGTCTGTTATGGATTCAGCGAGGATCCGGGATTCAGCCACACCGGTAACTACATCGTCTTCGCCGACCAGGACCAGTGACGGTACCTGCAGAGACGGCAGCACATCCGAGGTGTCCGTGGCCGCCATCATGGTTGCCGCCGCCGCGTAACCGGGAAGCCGAACCGCGGCCATTTCGGTCCTGACCGCCTCGGCCGTGGCGGCATCCGCTGCTGGCGAGAGCAGCCGGGGAGCCCGTCGCCCGGCAAAGGCTTCCGGCCCGGTTTCGGCCAGCTCCGGGATGCGCGCCAGCATCCTGTCCGCCGAATCCCCGGTAACAGCCGACCCCCTGGTGCTGTCCGCTAGAACCAGGGAGCGGACAGCATCCGGCGCTTGCGCGGCCGCTTTGGTGGCGATAACCCCTCCCCACGAAGTCCCGATCAGGTGGGCGGGTCCGACGGCGAGGGAAGCCAGAATCTGCAGGACGAGCCTGGAGTGGTCCACCGGGCCCCGCGGATCCGCGGATTCCCCGTAGCCGGGCGCGTCCCAGCAGAACGTGCGGTAGCCGGCCTCACTGAGCAGTTGCGCCAACGCCGCGCAGGAGGAGGCGTTTCCCCGATGCCGTGCAGCAGGAACACAGGCGCTCCTTCACCGCGGACTACCAGCGATACGCCGTGGAGGGAAATACGGTTGTCCGGGTTTCCGGTGGCGGTGGCCATCTCAGTGGGCAGCTGCATGGTTTGCCGCAGTTGCCGAGGGAACGGTGAAGTAATCTGCGCTACCCGGAACAACCAGCGAGCGGTAGCCCTCATCAGGGATTCCGGCCATGGCGGTGCGAACACTTACGGTGGGCGGCCCGGCAGTTCCCCACTGGTCCGACAGCTCGGGAGTCCGCTTCCAGGTGCGGCACAGCCAGCTATCTTCATCAACCTGCGCCACTTCAGAGGTGTACTCACAAACAAGGCCGGCCGGGTCAGTGAAGTAGGAGAAGGTGTTGTCCCCGGGACCGTGGCGTCCCGGACCCCACTGGGGAGCAATACCGTGGGTTTTGAGTGACCCGATGCCGCGCATGAAATGGTCGATGCTCTGCATTTCGTACGCCACGTGGTTGACCGCTGTCCAGGGGGCCTGATTGAAAGCGATGACATGGTGCTCTGAATTGCACCGAAGAAATGCCATCTGATGTTCAGACCAGTCCGAGACCCGCATCCCCAGAACTTGGGTGTAGAAGGCCGTAGCCCGGTCAATGTCAATGGTGTTCAGTACGACGTGGGCGATCTTGCGCGGGACCGCCCGCCGCCCTGCAGGCTCTTGGTTGAGAACGGCGTGAACATCAGCGGAAAGTTCAACGAGTCTTCCCTCGGGGTCAACAAGCTGCAGGCCGTAACCGCCTGCAGCGTCGTCCAAGGGTCCCGGCTCGCGGAAGAGGGGAATACCCAGGGCGGTGAGCTTGCCTGCGGCCCGGTCCACTTCCCGGGGCGTAGCGAGGGCGAAAGCCACGCCGCCGAGGGCGTTCTGCTGGCCCTTTTCCAGCTTCAGAATGTGGTGCTCCGAGCCGGTTCCGCGGAGCCAGAAGCGGTCACTGTCCTCTTCAACGGTGGAAAGGCCCCAGACCTCGTGATAGAAGTCTTTGGCACGCGCCGTTTCCGGTACCTTCAAGGACACTGACCGAAGAGACCGCAATTTACACACAGGCTCTGCTGCAAAGAAATTCATGGGGCTACCTTCCTGCTTTTCGAGGGTTTAGAGGTCAAGGATCAGTTCGGCCGAACGGCAACGCGAGACGCAGACGAACATGGACTTGTTTGCGGCCTGCTCAGCCTGGCTGAGGAGAAAATCACGGTGTTCCACGTCGCCGCTGATGACACGGGTTTCGCACGTGCCGCAGATTCCCTCCGCACATGAGCTGGGAACGTCTATCCCGGCGTTGTTGAGAGCATCAAGGACAGATTCATCAGGCCCCACAGGGATGCGTTGGCCGGTGCTGTTGCACACCACGTCAAACACTGATTCGTTTTCCTTCGCGACGACGGCCTTCTCCGGTGCCTTGAACCGCTCGATCCGGAGCTGGGCTTCGTCCTGCATCGCCCCGGCAACAGCCTTCAACAGTGGTTCCGGACCGCAGGCGTAAACCAGCGCATCGGGGCTCAGGGTTCCGACAGCCGCCGCCAGGTCAGGGTAACTGCCGTTGGCCTCGTCATCGGCGTGAATGGTAATCCGGTCTTGGGGAAGGGCCACGATCTCAGGCAGAAAGGCCATAGTGGCGCGGGACCGGCCGGTGTAGAGCAGCGACCAGTCCGCCCCTGCCGCCTGAAGCTCCCGCGCCATGGAGATGATCGGTGTGATGCCGATCCCGCCAGCAACCAGTACGTAGCGTCCAGCATCTTCCAGCGCGAAGTTATTGCGCGGGCCTTCGACCTTGAGCAAAGACCCTACCGGCAGGCCATCGTGGACCAACTGGCTGCCGCCGCGTGAATCAGGCGTCCGCAGGACAGCCACTGTCCAGCTGCTCGGATCCAGCGGATTCGAGCACAGCGAATACTCGCGTATCAGCCCGTTGGGCAGATGAAGACTCAGGTGCGAACCTGGCTTCCATTGGGGCAATCTCGCCCCGGAGGGATCAGCGAAGGTGACACTGGTGACCCCGTCTGCTTCCCAGGTCTTCTGCTGTACCCTCAGGGTCCGTGCGGATGGCTCCCCGTCGACGGCCCGGTCACTGTTGGCAACCGGCTGGGGTGATTCTTCCGGTCCCCTGGTGTTCAAAGTGGCGATAGTCATTGTTCACTCCTCGCCCCGGTGCGCTATGGCTTCAATTTCAACCGTCGCACCGTACGGCAGAGCGGTGACCTCTACGAAGGTCCGGGCTGGCCGGGGCTCACTGAAGAGCCGTTCGTAGTGGCTGTTGGCCTCATCCCGTAAGGTCAGGTCCGTGACGAAGTAGGTGGTTTTGACGATGTCCTGCAGGGACATGCCGATGGTTCCCAGCCGCTCCGAGAGCCTGGTTGCAGCGGCCTCAATGGCTTCAAGACGGCCACTGACGGGCTTGTAGTTTTCATCAACGGACAACGCCCCGGACACGAAGCCGAAACCTCCGGCCTGGTATGCCGGGCTATACGGGTGAGCACTCACTGACTTGCCTTTCATCGGGGATGGATTGGAAACTGCTGCGGATTTCATGCGCCGGCCCAAGGCAACGGTGCGCCGGAAAGATCCACGTAAATGCTCTTCTGGCGCATATAGGAACGGATACCGTCCCTGCCTTTTTCGGTTCCCAGACCGCTTTCCTTGACCCCGCTGAAGGGGGTAGCGATGCTGAACTGCTTATACGTGTTGATCCAGACAGTGCCGGCAGCAACGGCACGAGCAATGCGCCATGCCCGCCGGTAGTCTGCCGTCCAGACGCCGCAGGCAAGACCAAAGACACTGTCATTGGCCTGGGCGAGCAGATCAGCTTCATCATCAAAGGGAAGGACCACTGCCACCGGACCGAAGATCTCCTCCTGGCAGATCAGGTCTGAGTTCGCCACACCGGCGATGATGGTGGGCAGGTAGTATGCGCCCTGCTGTAGTTCCCGCTCGCTAGGCCGTGCACCGCCGCAAAGGACCCGTGCCCCGGCAGCTCGTGCGTCCTCGACCATCTTTTCAACGAAATCTCGGTGGGCGTGGGCAACCAGCGGTGCAACCTGCGTGTCCGGATTGGTTCCAGGACCCACCCGCAGGGCTTTCGCGCCTTCGACCAGGCGTGCCAGGACTGTGTCATAGACGGCGCGCTGGATGAACACCCGCGAGCCAGCGATGCAGCTCTGGCCGCTGGAGGAAAAGATGCCGTAAAGCACCCCGGCGACGGCCTGGTCCAGATCCGCGTCCGAAAAAATTATGGTCGGCGATTTTCCGCCCAGTTCCAGCGTGATCGGCATGATCTTCTCCGCTGCGATGCGGCCCAGGTGCCGACCGGTCGAGGTGCCGCCGGTGAAGGAGACCTTGCCGACATCCCTGTGCCGTGCCAGCGCATCCCCGACGGTCCGGCCCGGGCCCGGAAGCACCGAAAGCAGACCTGACGGAAGTCCGGACTCGTCACAGATCCGGGCGAGCAGCAGCGACACCCATGGCGCCCATACCGGCGGTTTGATCACGACGGCGTTGCCGGCGGCAAGTGCCGGGGCAACCTTTTGCGCGTCACTGGCAATCGGGGAGTTCCACGGCGTGATAGCAGCCACCACACCGATATGTTCATGGGTGGAGATGCTCAGGTAATCCCCCCGAGGCGGCGTTAGCGAATCCTCCATGGTTTCAAGGGCCGACGCGGTGAAACGGAACGTGGCCGCAGCGCTCATTGCCAAGGCTCGCGTCTCTTTGAGGGTCTTACCTGTGTCCCGGGTCTGCAGAAAAGCGATGCGGGCCGCGTTGGCTTCGATAGCCGAGCCGATCCGGTGCAACACAGCAGCACGTTCGTGCGGCATCTTACGGGCCCAGCCTGACTCTTCAATGGCCTTCAGGCCGGCCGCGACCGCCACATCCACATCCTCAACAGTGGCACCATGGAGCGTCGCGAAGACCTCAGCGGTTGCGGGATCAACAGACTCGATCAGCGCACCCGCTCCCCGAGCCCAGACCCCGCCGACATAAATTTCATCCAGCATGTCCATGCCTGGTTCGAAGTGGCCAGAGGGCACGAATCCATCAGAATTCGTACCGGCCGGCCGGTCCACGATGCCCGCGCTGCTCAGCGTTGTCATCCTCAGGGTCCACCAATCTTTATAGTCACTCATGCTGGCCGTCGACGTTGTTCTCGACTTGTCCTGCAGGCCGTAGAAACGACCGAAATGTGAACTAGGTCATGCCAAAGAATATCAGTACTAAGATACTTTGTGTCAAGGAAATTGATGCTTGACCTTTAAGCACTAAGGAGATAAAACTAACGCAGTGCCATGATCTCCATCACACTTGCGCACTTCGCCAGTCCGCTTCTGTGGCTGGGCCGACAGAGAGCACGTGTCAGGCTTGAACGGGGAACGCCGTGACGTAGCCTGCGACGCGTGCGCCTCGTCCACGGCCTTGAATGGCGAGCCACCGATGACGTTGGCATGCCCCCGCTTCGAGACTGCATTCGAAGCCCTCACAACCTTAAGGATGTCCGATGGACACGATGAGCGAACCCAAGAAGGAAGAGACCAAACCGAATTGGTGGGTACTTTGTCTCGCATGTACCGCGGTAGTGCTCGATGGATACGACACGGTCGCGTTGGGCCTGTCCATACCGGCGATCGCTAAGAACTGGGGTGTTCAACCCTCGCACTTCACTCCTGCGCTCGCACTGACCAGCGCTGGAGTCGCTCTGGGGTATCTGGCGGTAGGGCGCCTCGTGGCCAAGCTGGGCACTAGAAACGTCATTTTTTCGGCGGTCGTGGTGTTCACCCTGGGTTCGCTGCTGACAGCGTGGTCGGGTTCGATTGTGGAGCTGACGATTCTACGTTTCGTAACCGGCCTGGGACTGGGTGCCGTGCTGCCGGCCGCTGTCTCCCATGCGACCGCAGTCAATCCTGGTCGTATGCGTCAATCGATTGCGGTGGTAGTGATGACGGGCATCTCGCTCGGGGCTCTCATCGCAGGGCTGGCCGGGCGCGGTATCGTGGGCGCGTTCGGGTGGCAATGGGTGTTCATTATCGGAGCTATCGCTTCTGCTGTACTTCTGCCGTTCCTGTGGTTCGGACTGTCCGGTAGCCACGTATCGAGCACGCCCAACGACGCGGCCGAGGCCAAGCATCATGCATCGGTTGCGCGTCTGTTCGATGCTTCTGTACGAAGCAGAACGCTTCTCCTGTGGGCTTTTTCGTTCCTCATCTTCGCGGTGTTCTACGTGTTCTCGTCGTGGTTGCCGACCCTGCTCACCAGCTACGGCTTCAGCACCAGTCTGGCACCGCTGGGATCGGCGGCCCTGGGCATAGGAAGCATCATCGGTGCCTGCGTACTAATCCTAGGATCGCGCCGATTCCGGATGACGTCGGTCCTGGCTGGAACCTCCGCAGCGGCGATCGCGTTCCTAGCCATCTCTGCATTCCTCGGTCCGGACAAAGCGCTGCTACTGCTGGTCTTCGGTGGCGTCGGCCTCGGACTTCAGGCGGGTATGATCGGCCAGGCCGCGGTGGCAGTGACGCTGTACCGCCAAGCAACGCTGACCGCCGGCGTCGGCTGGGCGGCTTCACTGGGCCGACTCGGATCGGTTGTCGGCCCGATCTTCGGCGGCGTCCTCATTGGACTCGGCGTGGATACCAGGATCATCGTTCTCTCAGTATGCGTGCCCGTGGTCATCGCTCTGGTGTTGGTGCTGATTTTAGGGCGGATCACGGCAGCCAAAGCACGGATTCCGATGGCTGGACACTTGGCGAAATCGCCCCTCACCGCGCCGCCTCGGACCTAGCATAGCGCCTGCCCGCACTGCCCCTTCGGCAACGATCTGCAGGGGCAGTGCGCGACTCTATGCGTAGGTTGAATCCTCCTTCTGGTGCCGCCAGTGGAATGCTTCCCGAGGCACTTAAAGGCAAGGAAGAAGTTCGCCTGTCCGGTCTCATTGAGTTGGTCAGTTACGTGTCGGGTAGGGATAGCTACAGGAGTGCCCGGCCCAATAGGCCCCGGTATGTCGCCTATGATCAGGCTAATTTTCCAACAGCGGACGCCTGAACCCCTGGCTAGATCCTGCGGTAGCTGAGGTCGAAGATCATGCGTCCGGCCTCGTGGGCCTTGTTTTCGAAGCTCGTGCGGATCCGGCCATCGAAGCGCGGAGCCCATCCGCCCACGTGGTCCACTCCCTCGTTGGGGCCAGTGTGCTCGGTGCTGACCGGGGCGCGGCCTTCCTTGACGGGTGCCCCGCCCACCATGGATTCGACTCCGGATTCCCACACCTGGGTGAGGGGGCTTTCCGCGCCGGTCCGCTCGCCGTCGTGCAGGTTTTCAAACTCGGTGGAGCCGGCGAGGACTTCGCGGACGTGGATGGCATAGTTGGACCAGTCGGTGGCGATCCGCCACAGGCCACCCTTCTTGAGGGACCGCGCCGCGAGCTCGGCGAACGCTGGCTGGATGAGGCGGCGCTTGTGGTGCCGGGACTTGTGCCAGGGGTCGGGGAAAAAGACCCAGAGCTCGCTGACCGAGCCCACGGGCAGCATGGTCGCCAGCACCTCGGGGGCGTTGGCTTCCACCACGCGGACGTTGCTGAGGCCGCGGCTGTTGATCTTGATCATGGTGTTGGCAAGCCCAGGGGTGTAGACCTCAACGGCGAGGAAATCCTTGTCCGGGTTTTCCTCCGCCGCATGGCACACAGCGTCGCCGAGTCCCGAACCGATTTCAACGATCAGCGGTGCCTTGCGCCCAAACTCCGCTTCGGCGTCGAACACGTAATCCGGGTGCACCGAAGTGTTGGCGACATGGCGTGGAACCTGGATGGCCCAACGGTCCGAATGTTCTTCCCATGCGGCCTGGCGGCGGCCCTGAAGGCGTGTCCCGCGGCGCACGAAACTGACCGGCCGGCCGCCATACGTGCCGAAGGAGGCCTGGCTGCCTGGGGTCACGGGGCGCGAAGACTGCGGTGTTTCAGGGGATTCTGGGGTTTCACTCATCCCCTCCAGAATACCGTCGCGCTGTCAAAGCCCCGCCGCGGAGTCGGCGTATAAGGACAAACTGCCAGAATGGGTTGGTGACCCCCGGTTCAAGCGCTTCCAAGAACACCAAGCCGCATTCCGTCGTTCCGGATGTCCTCGTCGATGCTGAGATCGATGAGGTTCCCGCCGCCGAACCCACGCAGGTCAAGACTCGACGTGGACTGGTCTTCCTGGGGATCTGCCTGGTGCTCATCGGCCTGAACCTGCGGACCGTGTTCTCGAGCTTTTCGGCGGTCCTTCCGGAAGTTACCGCCGACGCCGGACTGCCGGGCTGGGCTGTGGTGGTGCTCACCACCGCGCCAGTGACTTTGTTGGGCGTCTTCGCGCCGCTGGCGCCGATCCTTGCCCGCCGTTTCGGTGCCGAGAGGGTTTTGCTCGGCGCTATGGCCGTGCTAACAGCGGGGCTGCTGCTCCGTCCCGTGGACCTCCCCGGTGCCGGGCACTTGCCCGCCCTACTCGCCGGAACGGCAGCGTGCGGCGCCGCGATCGCGCTATGCAACGTGCTGTTGCCCGGCGTGGTCAAGCGCGACTTCCCGCATCGGCTTGGGCTCATGGGCGGTCTCTACACGACGGCGATCTGCGCCTCCGCCGCGTTGGGTGCCGGTTTCACCTACCCCGTGTTCACGGCTGCCGGGCACTGGACCTCGGCGCTGTGGTTCTGGGCGCTGCCCGCCGCCGTCGTACTTTTGCTCTTCTTGCCGCTGGCGCTCCGCCAGCATCCCGTCCGGCACAACGCCGCCGACGGCGGTGCGAACGTCTGGCGTTCCGCGGTCGCCTGGGAGGTCACCATCTTCATGGTGTTGCAGGCGATGATGTCCTTCAGCGTGTTCGCCTGGTTGGCGCCGATTCTGCGTGATCGGGGGATCGACGGCGGGACGGCCGGCTTGATCGTGTCCGTGTCGATTGTGCTGCAGATGCTCGGTTCATTCCTGGCGCCGGGGCTGGCCGCCCGTTTCAAGGATCAGCGCGTCATCAACACTGTGGTGGCGCTCATGACCGGCGGTGGCTTCGCCCTGAGCATCTTCGGCCCCACGGAACTGATCTGGGTCTGGACCGGGCTGCTGGGCCTGGGCCAGGGCAGCCTCACGGCAGTGGCTCTGACCATGATCATGCTGCGTACGCGCGACTCTCACACCGCGGCGCACCTTTCCGGCATGATGCAGGGCGTCGGCTACGGGCTGGGGTCTACCGGAACGCTGATGGTCGGGCAGTTGCACCAAGCGACGGGCGGTTTCGCGGCGGCCGGCATCCTGTTCCTTGTGGTGGGTTCGTTGGCTGCTTTCTTCGGCTTCCGCGCCGGCCGGAACCGTTACGTCGGCTAAGGGCCGGGGCGGCGCGGGACAGGTTTTGTCCGGTGAGGCGGCATAATCGGGTACATGGTCATGCTGGCACCTTCGCGCGAGCTGGACGGACTCGATCGGCGGATTGTCGGTGCCCTCCAGGTCAACGGTCGCGCCTCCTGGCGCCGGATCGCCGAAGTGCTGGGCGAGCCCTTCAGTACCGTGACCCGTCGTGGCATCGCACTGCTCGATTCGAGCATCGTGCGCGTGGCCGGCCTGGTGACGCTCGGCCCCACCCACCTTGTGGAAGTCCAGTGCGAGCCTTCGCGCTTGGTGGGCATCGCTGAGGAACTTTCGCGCGACCCGGACGCGATTTTCGTCTATGCGCTGACCGGCCCCACGCGTCTCCTTTTCGAAGTGCAGGCGCGCCCGGGACGCCTCTCGAGCCTTGTGCTCGAGGAACTGCCAGCCCTCGACGGCGTGGTGCAGGTGAGCGCTTCGCCCGTCATGGAGTACTTCCGCACTGTGGCCGAATGGCACCCCGGTCCGGTCACCGCGGAGGAAACTGCCGCGCTCCAGGAGGTGCCGCCTCCTCCGTCCCGTCCGAGCGCGAGCGGAGTGCTCGACGACGTCGACTCGAACCTCGTGCAGATCCTCGTGGCTGACGGCCGCGTTCCGGTCGCCGAGTTGGGGGAGGCCGTGGGGCTTTCCGCCCCGGCTGTGCGCCGGCGGCTCAATACGCTTCTTGAGGAGGGCACGCTGAGCGTCCGGGCGATCGTGGAGCCCGTGGACATCGGCCTTCCGGTGGAAGCCGTGGTCTGGGTGCGCACCGCTCCGTCCGACGCCGTCGAGGTGGGCCGTCTGCTCGCTGAAGCGCCCGGGGTCCGCTACGCGGTCATGGCAATGGGCGAATTCCAGCTCATGGCCAACGTTACCCTCGCGAGTTTGAATGAACTGCGCGATTTCCTCACTGTCTCTCCGTGGGCCGCACGCGCCCAAGCAGTCCGCAGCTCCCTCGTTGTTCGGTCCTACAAGCGCGGTGGCGTGCGCACGCCTCCCCGCGACTAAGGATTTCAGGAGCCCTCCGGGGCCAGCCACGAGCGTTCCATAGGCCGTTTCATAGGCCGTTCCTTCGGCTTTTCCGCAGTCCCTTCTGCGATCTCTTCCGCCCGATTTCTTCCGTTGTCTGTCCCTCCTGGGTTCCCGCTGCCCTGAACTGGATCCCGCTCGCGCCAAGAAACCTTGTGGACACCTCTAGCCAAATGTGATTCATCACACTATGGTGGTTCATTAATTCCACTTGAGGCAAAGAAGTGACTCAAAAGGAAACCAAACGAAGGCTTGATGAATCATGACAAACGATTTGATATACCGCGGAGCAGTGGAGCTCGCCGCGCTCCTGCGCTCCCGGGAGGTGTCGGCCACGGAGGTCCTCGAGGCGCACCTCGAACAGATCGACAAGCTCAACCCGTTGATCAACGCCGTGGTGACCCTCGACGAGGAGGGCGCCAGGGCGGCCGCAGCGGAAGCCGATCGAAAGATCGAGGCTGGTGAACCGGTGGGGCCGCTCCACGGCCTGCCCATCAGCTTCAAGGACACAGCTAATACCGCGGGGATGCGCACCACCTTCGGCCACCCGCAATTCCGGGACCACGTTCCGGCGGAAAACGATCTGCACGTCCAGCGCATCCTCGATGCCGGTGCCATCCGTGTAGGCAAGACCAACGTCCCCGAGTTCGCGGCGGGATCACACACCTTCAACCGCGTCTTCGGCGCAACGCGCAACCCCTATGACCCTGGCAAATCTGCCGGTGGCAGCAGTGGCGGTGCGGCAGCTGCCCTGGCAGCGGGCTTCCAGCCGATCGCCGATGGAAGCGACATGGGCGGCTCCCTGCGCAACCCGGCGTCGTTCTGCAATGTGGTCGGCCTGCGTCCCACCCCCGGCATGGTCCCCAACACGGACGGCAACAACGTCTTTTTCCCGCTGGGCGTGGCAGGACCCATGGGCCGCACGGCAGCCGACGCTGCGCTGTTGTTTTCGGTCATGACAGGAGCTTCGTCCGACGACCCCCACTCATTGCTTCTGCCTGAGCCGGCAAGCCCTGCCACCGATCCGTCACCAGCGGATTTTGCAGGTCTGCGCATTGCCTTCGCGCCGACGCTCGGCGGACGGATCCCGGTGAGCCGAGAAGTTCTCGACGTCATTGAGCCGCAGGCCGAGGCCCTCGCGGCCCTCGGTGCTCATGTTGAGTTGGATTGCCCGGACCTCGACGGTTCCGAGCAAGTGTTCCGCGTGCTGCGCGCCGCCTCTTTCGACTCGATGTGGGGCGATCAGCTTGCCGCGGAACCCGATGCCTTCAACCACTTCCTGGCCGGCAACATTCGCGAAGGCAGCCTGCTGAGTGGCCGCGATGTTGTCCGCGCCGAGGAAGGCATGACCCGCCTGATCCGTAAGGCGGCCGAATTCTTTGAGCGTTACGACCTGGTGATCGCGCCCGCGTCCCAGGTTGTCCCGTTCGACGTCGATCTCGAATACCCCACCGAGATCGAGGGGCAACAGCTCCAGAACTACCTCGACTGGATGCGTGCCCCGTACCTGTTCACCCCGCTGGGCCTCCCCGCCCTGTCGGTTCCGGCCGGATTCACCCCCGCCGGACTTCCCGTAGGCATCCAAATGGTGGGGGCACGAGGGAGGGACGCCCGCCTCCTCCGCCTGGCTTCAGCCTTCGAGAAGATCTCCTCTTGCTCATCCGTTCGCCCCCAAGGAGCTGCAGTTCTATGAGCACTACCCTGGCATCCCCCAAGAGATTGACCATTGCCTCAGTCCCCATCGTCGGCATGATCATCACACCCTTCCTTCCCTTCGTTTCCACACCCACCCTGTGGCTGGGGCTCCCCTCGGCGATCGTCTGGATGGCGCTCATGATCATCGCCACGATCATTGCCCTGCAGATTATCGAGCGCACGTACCTCCGTGAAGGCGGTGCCGAACTCGATCGTCTCGAAGCCGAGCAAAGCGCCTTGGCACGCGCTGCCACAACCAGCGGAGCCATTAGCACGAACGAAACAGGGGCCCACTGATGCTTACAGTCGCCATCATCATCGGAATTGTCGGGATCGGCGCCCTCGGTGTCGCGGGCCGCCGACGCCAGACCGAACTCTCCAGCTGGACTGTCGGCAAGCGGGATTTGCCCCGCTGGACCAGTTGGTTCCTCCAGGCAGGCGAGTCGCTAACCACTTTCAGCTTCCTCGGCCTCGCCGGAATCGCCTTCGGAGGCGGCGTGGCCGCGCTCTTCGCCGTCGCCTACCTGACCATCACCTGCATCGTCCAGTACTTCGTTGTCCCCCGCCAGCGCCAGCTTGGTGCGAACCGCGGATACCTGACCATGGCGGACTTCTTCAAGGACCGGTTCAAGAGCAAGGCCCTGGGCAAAACCGTGGCACTTGTGGGTGCCGTTTTCCTCATCCCTTACCTGCAGCTGCAGATCACGGGCCTCGGCTTGATCGTCCAGCTTGCTACCGGCAGTGAATCCGCCCGCGGCTACAGCATGGCCGTGGCGAGCGTGCTCGTGGTGGTCTTCGTCATCTGGGCAGGTATTCGCGGCCTCGCCAAGGTAGCGGTCTTCAAGGACTTTGCCATGCTCGCCGCACTCGTCATCGTGTTGGCCGGCGTCGTCGCAGGCATCGGTGGCATCCCGGATATCTTCGCCAAGGTCATGGACTCTGCCCCGAGCTACCTCACCATCAGCCGGCCGGGCTTCGACGCGACCTTCTGGGTGACCTCGGTGATCGTTACCAGCATCGGGGCCGGCCTCAATACCTTCCCGCACCTGTGGCCGCCGGTCCTTGCCGCGAAGAGCGGTGCCGTGCTTCGGGACAACGTCAAGTGGCTCGCGGTCTACCAGTTCCTGCTGCTCATCCCGATCACAGCCGGCATTGCGGCAACCCTGATCCTGGACCCCAAGACCAAGGGCAACCAGGTCCTGCTGAGCGTTGCCCAGCACACCCTGCCTGAGCCGCTTATCGCGGTGATCGCGATCGGTGGGGCCGCGGCCGCCATGGTCCCGGCAGGCGCAATCGCCATGGGCATCTCCTCGCTGGTCTCGAACAACCTGTTGTCCGTGAAGAACCCCAAGCTGCGCTTCCGGATCAACCACGTGGTGGTCGCCGTCGCCGTCGGACTCGCCCTGGCCTTCGGGCTCGCGAAGTCGGACATCGGCGCGCTGCTCCTGCTCACGTACGGCGGCCTCACCCAGCTCGCTCCCGCCGTCGCCATCGCAATCGGCCGGAAGGTGCGCATCGGTGCCGTTCCGGTCAACCTTGGCATCATCGTCGGCACGCTCACTGTGGCGGTCATTACCTTCGGCAACATCCCGACGGGCGGCGTCGATTCGGGCCTCATCGCCCTCGTCCCGAACCTCGTGGTGCTGGCCGTCGGCGAGCTTATCCGCCGTCGCCGCAATCCGAACGCAGCCGCTGAAGGAACGGACGACGACGCGCAGCCAGCTCCGGAGCACCTTGCGGTTGAGGGACACAGCGCGGCTAAAGGACACAGTGCGGTTGAAGGACACAGCACCGTTGGGGTCGAAGCATGATTCACCAGGGCGCCCCGGGCCACGAGCAGGGCCACGAGCAACAGTCCGAGGGACCGCTCGCGGGCAAGCTCGTCGTCGACCTCTCCCGGGCCCTTGCAGGTCCGCACGCCGGCATGATGCTCGGCGACCTCGGCGCCCGCGTCATCAAAGTGGAGAATCCCGACGGCGGGGACGACACCCGAGGTTGGGGGCCGCCCTTCGTGGACACTCCCGAGGGCCGCGAGTCGACCTACTTCCTTTCGTGCAACCGGAACAAGGAGTCCATCCGGTTGGACCTCAAAGCAACGGAAGGCAAAGCTGCCCTGCGGGAGTTGCTGCGCCGGGCTGATGTGCTCGTGGAGAACTTCCGTCCGGGGACCTTGGACCGGCTGGGTTTTGACCCTGCGAGCCTCGAAGAGTTGAATCCCAGGCTGGTGGTCCTCGCGATCAGCGGATTCGGCCATGACGGGCCGGAAGGACACCGTGCCGGCTACGACCAGATTGCCCAGGGCGAAGCTGGGCTGATGTCCCTCACGGGGTCAGGTCCCGGCGACCCTCAACGGGTCGGCGTGCCGATTGGAGATGTCCTGGCAGGAATCCATGGCGCCTACGGTGTGCTGGCAGCACTCCTGGAACGTGAGCGGACGGGGCGCGGCCAAGTGGTTCGGACCTCCCTGCTGTCCTCGATCGTCAGTGTGCTCGCTTTCCAAGGCACACGCTGGACAGTGGGCGGCGAAGTGCCGCAGGCACAAGGCAACCACCATCCCTCGATCGCGCCGTATGGGCTGTTCCGCTGTGCGGACGGCGCGGTGCAGATTGCCGTGGGATCCGAAGGCCTGTGGCGCCGTTTCGCGGCCGGGTTCGGCCTCAGTACCGAGGACGAGCGCTGGCGGGACAACCAGTCCCGGGTAGCCCACCGGGTCGAGCTGATCGAAACGATCGAAGCGGCGTTTTCGGGGTCCGACGCCGAAGAGCTGCTCGCGCGGCTTGAGGCGGCCGGGGTGCCGGGCGGCCGAGTCCGTTCCCTCGACGAAGTCTTCGCCTGGGAACAGGCGCGGAGCCAGCACCTCGCGGTCGAACTGCAGCATCCCACGCTGGGACGCATCGAAGTGCCGGGATCGCCCCTGCGCTTCTTCCAGCCGGACGGCACCGAGACCACCAGGTTGCGGCACTCTGCGCCGCCGAGGCTCGGAGAGCACGACGACGCGGTTCGGGCATGGCTCGACGAGGCCGCGTTGCTCGACGGCGGTGCTCTGCTCGGCTCGGGGGCGTCATGACGGCCGTCGCGGAGGCCGCGCGGCGGCCGGAATCCAGCGCGGCCGGGAACGCGAGCGGCCAGCCGCGGCGACGGCTCGGCGGGGCGGCATTTCTCGAACAGCTCCTCGACGCCGGCAGTTTCCGCAGTTGGGACCGACCTGTCTCGGCCCCGCCGGAGGCAGACGCGGCCTACCTCGCGGACCTGGCCCGGGCCCGGGAACGCAGCGGTACCGACGAGTCCGTGCTCACCGGTGAGGGGACGCTGGATGGACAGCCCGTGGCCGTCCTGGCGAGCGAGTTCGCCTTCCTTGGCGGTTCGATCGGCCGGGCCGCCGCGGAGCGGATCATTGCGGCAATCGAAGAGGCGGGCCGCCGTCGGCTACCCCTCGTTGCGGCTCCAGCGTCAGGGGGCACGCGCATGCAGGAAGGCACCCTCGCTTTCCTGCAGATGGTGCGGATCACGGAGGCGCTCACGGCTTTCAAGGGTCTCGGCCTGCCCTATCTGGCCTACCTGCGGCACCCGACCACGGGCGGCGTGTTCGCCTCGTGGGGATCATTGGGCCACGTCACGGTGGCGGAGCCGGGTGGACTGGTTGGCTTCCTGGGTCCCAAGGTTTACGCCGGACTCACCGGGCAGGAGTTTCCCGAAGGGATCCAGCGCAGTGAGCATCTCCTCGCCCAAGGAACCGTCGACGCCGTCTTGGACGCTGCGGGATTCAGGAACGTTGCCGCCGAGGTGCTGGGTATTCTTGCCGGCCTGGGGGCATGGGAAGGCGTCGTGACCCCACGGCCCACGAGTAACTGCGCGGAAAGTGACGGTCCCGCTTGGGATTCTGTCCTCCGGACCCGCGACGCCGGGCGTCCCGGGCTGGCGGAGCTGCTCGACGGCGGGTTTGGCCGCCTCGTGCGCTTGCACGGCACGGGTCGGGGGCAGCTTCGGCGAGCACCGCCGTCGTGCTGGCCGAACTCGAGGGCCGGCCCGTCGTCGTCGTTGGCCAGGACCGCGCCGCCCAGCGGGCGGGGAACGTCCTTGACGCGGCGGGTTTGGCCCAGGCCCGACGGGGAATGCGCCTCGCGGAGGAACTTCGGCTGCCGCTCGTGACGGTGGTGGATACTCCTGGGGCCGAGCTTTCCGTCCGCGCCGAGGAGTCCGCAATTGCGGGCGGGATCGCTGATTGCATTTCGGGAATCCTCGGACTTACCGTGCCAAGCGTTGCCGTGCTCCTCGGCGAGGGGACCGGCGGTGGTGCGCTCGCCCTCGCTGCGGCTCGCCGCACGGTGGCGGCCGAGCACGCCTGGCTCGCGCCGCTGCCCCCGGAAGGTGCCAGCATCATCGTGCACGGGGACACGTCCCTGGCACGCGAGCTGAGTGACCGGCAACGGATCGGAGCACGGGCACTGCTCGAAGATGGTGCCGTGGACGAGGTGGTAGGCGAGGGCGACGGTTTCCTGAAGCGCCTCGCGGAGGCCGCCTCCCGGCAGATCTCCGCGCAGCTCACCTGACCGTCCCGCCAACCCAACTGATCCCCACCGCCACCCCAACTAACTCGCAGTAGGTGTCGTTATGAGGGCTCAAAACGACACTTACTGCGAGTCAGTTGGGTTCAAACGGGGAGAGTCAGTGCGTCAGGTCCTTGCCCTTGGTTTCGGGGATCATGAAGGCGAACGCGATTCCGACGGCAAGCAGGAGCACCGCGTAGACATTGAACAGGTTGGCCTGCCCGATGCTGCCGAGCCAGGTCTGCAGGTACGGGGCCGTGCCGCCGAAGGCAGCGACGCAGATGGAGTACGGGACGCCGACCCCCACGGTGCGGATCTTGGTGGGGAAGAGCTCGGCGTACACGGCCGGGACAATCGAGGCGCTGCCGGCGATGAAGAAGAGCATCACGGACATGCTGACGGCCAGCTGCCACGGGGAATCCTTGAGGAGCCACGTCATGGGGAAGTGCAGCAACGCCGCACCTGCAGAGCTCATGATCAGCACGGGCTTGCGGCCGATGCGGTCGGAGAGCTTGCCCCAGAACGGGAGCGAAGCGATGAACGCGACGTTGCCGATGACGCCGGCCCACAGGGCTTCTCCTCGGTCCATCTTGAGGGCGGTTGCCGCATAGCTTGGCGCCACGACGCCCCAAATGTAGTAGACAACGGTGAGACCGACCGTCAGGCCGATCACCTGCAGGGCCTGCTTGCGGTACTTGACGATCTGCGGCCACATGGGCTCGCGCTTTTCTTTCGGCGCTTCGGCTTCGAACGCCTCCGTCTCCTTCATCTTGGCGCGCATGACCAAGGCGTAGATGCCGAGCGCGCCGCCCACCAGGAACGGCACGCGCCAACCCCAGGCGTTCATGTCGGCCTTGCTCAGCACCCCGGTCAGAATGGCGCCCAGCAGGGTTCCGGCGAGGATGCCGGCGGTGCCGGAGGTGTAAATGAGGGTCGCCCAGAAGCCGCGCTTTTCCTTGGGTGCCATTTCGGACAGGTACGTTTGCGACGACGGCAGCTCACCACCGTGGGCGAGGCCCTGGATGAGGCGGGCCACCAGGAGCATGACCGAGGCCAGGGCCCCGACAGCTTGGAACGTGGGCGCGATGCCGATCAACAGGCTGCCGAAAGCCGCCAGGCCGACGGCGAACGTCATGGAGGTCTTGCGGCCGATCCTGTCGCCGATCCAGCCAAAGACGAAGCCACCGAAAGGACGTGCCACGAATCCGACGGCGAAGATCGCCAAGGTGGAGAGGACCGCGGATGTGGGGTCGGCGCTGCTGAAGAGGGCACTGGCAATGAAGGGCGAGAATGTGGCGTAAATAGCCCAGTCGTACCATTCGACGGCGTTTCCGATGCCGGTGCCAATGAGGGTCCGCAGATGGGACTTGTGAACCTGAACGGTGGCTGAAGCGCCTACGGTGGCGGTCATGTCTTGCTCCAAGTGGCTGGGGTGGTGGTTAGTTGCCGGCGGCGAGGGTGGCGATGCGGGAGACCGCGAGCTCTGCGTAGAGCGCCGCCCCGTCTGACAGGACGCCGTCGTCGAAGGTGGCGTAGGGGGAGTGGTTGAACGGTGAGGTGGCGTGGTCCACTCCCCGCGGTACGGCGCTGAGGCCTACGAAGGTTCCCGGCACTTCGGCCAGGACCCGGGAGAAATCCTCCGAGCCACTGATTGGCGTGGCCCAGCGGGAGAGCCGCGAATCTCCGAACATGCCGGAGATGACGTTCTCTGCGGTGTGCGTCTCATCCTCGTCAGTGACGGTCATGGGGTATTCGCCGCGGTAGTCGACGTCCACTTCCAAGCCGTGGGCGGAGGCGATGCCCTTGAGGAGCTGCGGGATGGCGGTCATCATCCGGTCGCGGGAAGCTTCCGAGAACGTGCGGATGGTGGCTTCGAATCGCGCGGATTCCGGGATGACGTTGCGCTTGGTACCAGCCTGGAGTACGCCCACGGTCAGGACTACGGGATCGAACATGTTGAACTGCCGGGTGATCATGACCTGCAACGCCGTCACCATTTCTGCTGCTGCCGTGACGGGATCTTTGGCCGCGTGGGGCGCCGATCCGTGCCCGCCAGCACCCAGGACCGTGACGAAGAGTCCGTCCGAGGCGCTCATCATCACTCCCGGCTTGGTGCAGAACTGACCGTACGGCTCCAGGGAGGAGAAGACGTGCATGCCGTAGGCGGCGTCAACGCGGCGGCCGGCGGCATCCAGGACACCTTCGCGGATCATGTGGCCCGCGCCGTCGAACCCTTCTTCGCCCGGCTGGAACATCAGGACGACGTCGCCGGCCAGCTGATGGCGCCGCTCGGCCAGAAGGGTTGCGGCTCCGGCGAGCATGGACGTGTGGAGATCGTGGCCGCAGGCGTGCATGGCGCCGTCGATCTTCGAGGAGAATTCGACCCCGGTGCGCTCTTGGACGGGAAGTCCGTCCATGTCGGCGCGGAGCAACACCGCTGGCTTCTCCGCTGACGCGTGCGGCGCGCCGCCGCGCAAGACTGCCGTGACCGACGTCGTGCTCTCGCCA
Source organism: Arthrobacter sp. MMS24-S77 (assembly GCF_054888235.1). Classification (NCBI taxonomy): domain Bacteria; kingdom Bacillati; phylum Actinomycetota; class Actinomycetes; order Micrococcales; family Micrococcaceae; genus Arthrobacter; species Arthrobacter sp. MMS24-S77. The sequence goes on along the minus strand of NZ_JBTZRN010000001.1, from coordinate 4,113,067 downwards.
AGGGTGATTTCGTACGGGAGTCCGTCGAGCGCCTTGAGCACCTTTTCTTGGGTGCGCGGGAGGTCCAGGCCGATTTCCGGTTCCTGGTGGAGCTCGTGACGGAACCGGGCGATTTCTCCCTGCATCTCTTTGGCGTCTGCGGCGATCGACATCTGTTCTCCTGTTTCCTGAACGTTTGGTAGGTAGCTATAGCCATTGTGGAGTGATTGGCCTCACAATCTTCCAAAGCCCTGTAAAAATTCAGGAACATGCCAGAATTAACAGGAATCACGCATCGCCTAGGAGAGGATCGCTGATGGAACTCAGTGAAGAGGACCTCCGGCTGATCAATGCCCTCCAGATCTCGCCGCGGATCAGTTGGTCCGACGCCGCCGAGGTCCTGGACGTCCACGCCACCACGTTGGCCTCCCGATGGGATCGGCTGCGCGAGTCCGGAGCAGCCTGGACCACTGCGCACCTCATGGGCGATCCCAAGAATGCTTGCCTGGCACTGATAGACGTGGACTGCGAGATGCACCTCAGGCCCGAGGTCACGGCCGCGCTTGCCGCGATTCCGGAGGTCATCACGGTTGAGGAGGCCGCCAGCAACCGGGACCTCATGCTGACCGTGATCACCCAGGACCTGAACGAGTTCAGCACCCGGCTTTTGCCCAAGCTCAAGGAAATCCGGGGGCTCACCAAGTACCGGACCTCGCTCTGCACACGGATTCACACTAGTGGCTATGCGTGGCGGCTCAACGTTCTGAGCCGGGCGGAGCAGCAGGCGCTGCGCGCCCTCGCAGGGCCGGAAGCACTCAATCCATCCGCCCCCTACGCACAGGTCACCCCGCTGCCGGCGAGCCATATGGCACTGCTACCGTTCCTCGCCCGGGATGGACGGGCCTCCGCCGCGGAGATCGCACGCGCCCTGGGGCGTCACCCTGCCACGGTGCAGCGGCAGCTCGGCCGCGTGCTGGCGAGCCGGATGCTGTCCTTCCGCTGCGAAATTGCCCAGCAATTCTCCGGCTATCCCATGACGTGCCAGTGGTTCGCGAATGTTCCCGCAGGGCAGCACGAGGCCGCGGCCGCCGAATTACGCGCCGTCAGGAACGTCAGGTTCACGGCCTCCACCACCGGGAGCACCAACTTTGTGATCATCATGTGGCTGCGTTCGCTGGCCGAGATCATGGAGATGGAACTCGCCATCCAACAGCGCATTCCTGGGATCGAACTCGTCGAAAGCGTTGTCATGCTGAGCACTGCCAAGCGGGTCGGTTGGATGCTGAACCCCGACTCGACGGCGACTGGCGCCGTGGTGCCGACCGCCGCCGGTGAGCTGTTCCCCGCAATCGAATGGACGACGACGGCGTGACTCACCGAGCCGGACAGCCTAGGCCTGGAGGGCCTTGGCCCAAAGGTTGATGTCGGACTCGACGGCGAATTGGTCAATTCTGTCCAACTCATCGTTGGTGAAGTCCGGTCCCGACGTTGCCGCCAAATTGTCTTCCAGTTGCCTGACGCTGCTGGCGCCGATCAGAGCCGATGTAACCGGGATTCCCTTGGTTTGCGGGCGCAGCACCCACGCTATGGCCATCTGCGCGAGGGTCTGCCCACGCTGCGCCGCGATCTCATTGAGGCCCCGGATCCGGGCCAGGTTCTCCTCAGAGAGCTGAGTGTCCACCAGGGACTTGCCTGCGGCTGCGCGGGAGTCCTCTGGGACGCCGTGCAGGTATCTGGAGGTCAGCAATCCTTGCGCAAGGGGCGAGAACGCGATGGCTCCTGCGCCCACCTGCTCAAGGGCTTGGAACAAGTTGGGGTCGCCGTGTTCGGTCCAACGGTTGAGCATTGAGTACGAGGGCTGGTGGATCAGCAACGGTGTTCCAAGGTCCCGGAGGATGGCGGCTGCCTCAAGCGTCTTGTCCGGGGAATACGAGGAAATGCCCGCGTACAGCGCCCTGCCTGATCGAACCGCGGTGTCGAGCGCTCCCATGGTCTCCTCAAGGGGAGTGCTCGGGTCCGGGCGGTGGCTGTAGAAGATATCCACGTAGTCCAGTCCCATGCGTTCCAGGGACTGGTCAAGGCTCGAGAGCAGGTATTTCCTGGATCCCCATTCTCCGTACGGGCCGGGCCACATGTGGTATCCCGCTTTCGTGGAGATGACGAGTTCGTCGCGGTAGGGCTTGAAGTCGTCCCTGAGGTGCCGTCCGAAATTCGTTTCGGCACTGCCGCCGGGCGGACCATAGTTATTGGCCAGATCGAAGTGCGTGACGCCGAGGTCGAAAGCGCGCCGAAGGATTGCCCGTTGTGTCTCAAACGGCTTGTCGTCGCCGAAATTATGCCAGAGGCCCAGGGAGACCGCCGGAAGCTTCAGACCGCTTCGCCCGACCCTTCGGTATGGCATGGAGTCATAGCGGTGCTGCGTGGGGTTGTAATTCATGAATCTTGATTTCCTTGGATAGTTGTCTGAAAACGGTCAGGGGTTTCTTCAGGGGGAGGTTCGGGATTCAGGGGTTTTGCCGGCGTCGGCCGCGCCCCTTTCTTCGGTTGCTTGTGCAGCTTCCGGAGTGCCGGTTCCGGCGCCAAAGCTTCCAAGTAGCGCGAGTGAATCCGCCGAGGACGAACCCGGCGGGGCGGAATACACCCTCAGCGTCTGGTCCGGATCGTCGGGTAGTGCAAGGTCTTCAACGTTCAGTTCCAAGTCCCCGACGACGGGATGGTGGAGCCGAACAATTCCCGCCGATGCTTTTGCCACCCGGTGCCCTGCCCACCACTTGCGGAAATGCTCGCTGGACACCGCGAGTTCGCCAACGAGTTGACTTGCTTGCGCGTCGTTGGGGTGGCGCCCGATGTCCACGCGAAGGGATCCCACTGCGTCAGATGCTACGGTCTTCCAATCTCGGAAGAGCGATTGTGCGAGCGGATCGAGGATGATCCACCGGGTCAGGTTCCGTTCCGTTGCCGGCATTGCCGGGAAATCGGCAAGCAGGAGCATGGCGAGACGGTTTCCGGCCAGAACATCAGTGCGTCGACCAAGGATAAGGGCGGGCACATTGCCCACGGCGTCGAGGAGCTGGTGCAGGGCCGGCCGTACTCGCTGCCCGGAAACGGGCGGACGCTGGGACAGGGCACAATTCTGCAAAAGGTCCATCATGTGCGCATGCTCGCCCGGATCCAAGTGCAGGGCCCGCGCCACGGAGTCAAGCACCGATCGGGAGGGGTGGATGTTGCGGCCCTGCTCCAACCTCGTGTAATAGTCGGTGCTCACATCAGCCAGCCGGGCGATCTCTTCACGGCGCAGGCCCGGGACCCTGCGGGCACCGGAACTGGCGCTGATTCCGGCCTGCTCCGGCGTCAACCGTGACCGCATGGCCTTCAGGAATTTTCCAAACTCTGCACTCTGACCCATGCCTTCAATTCTCCGCTGCCGTATTCAGGCTTTCCATAGGGAAGGTAGGTCGCTCAGTCCTAGGAAAACCAGGGAGCGGCACAGCTGCTGACATGATTGCCCTCGCCCCATAACGTCGTCTGCAGGAAGTCGACGAAACCGGTTCGGGATGAGTCGCCCTGGAAAACCCCATTGACCGTCGCCCGTAAGCTGCTGCCCCGGCAAAAGGGCGCATGTCGGTGCAACAAACGATAGAAGAGAACCATGGATTTTTCACTCATGATGGCTTGCGCAGTCATCAACTCCATCAACCATGAAGCACTCAGCGCATTGCCAAATGCCCCCGTCATCGCTCCACGACCGCCCGGACGCACCCGCAGGCGGCTGGTTCGCCTCCAAGCTTCGCTGGCTAGTGTTCTACACCGGGCCGCATGGGCGATTGAGGTGTCCAAGACGCCGACGGAACACAAAATAAACACGACTGTATAAACGCGACTGTAGTTCTAGGCTGGGATGATGACTAGCGACGACGCGACAGCCGGCATACTGCAACGCCCCTACCTTTTGGCCACTGTAGGTTCATGCGCCCTGGTCTTCCTTGCCGCCTTCGAATCAATGGCCGTCACCACCATCATGCCGCTGGTTAGCCGCGAGCTGAATGGCGCCGGACTCTATGCCTTGGCGTTCGCAGGGCCCCTTGCCACGGGCGTCATCGGGATGGTAGCGGCAGGAAACTGGGCGGACCGACGCGGTCCGGCTGCCCCGCTGTACGCTTCGGTGGCCCTGTTCGCCGCGGGACTGCTCATCGCCGGTACCGCGGTTTCCATGCCGATGCTCGTGGCTGGCCGGCTCGTCCAGGGTCTAGGCGGCGGGGCCATGACAGTCGCACTCTACGTGGTGATCGCCCGGGTCTACCCTGCCAGGCTGCACGCCCAGGTCTTTGCTGCGTTCTCGGCGGCCTGGGTCATTCCTTCGATGATCGGTCCTTTCGCCGCCGGCGTTGTTGCCCAGTTGAGCAGCTGGCACTGGGTCTTCCTGGGCGTCGTGGGCCTGGTGGTTCCGGCGTTGGCAATGATCCTGCCCGCCATGCGCGGCATGCGTTCTGCACCGGACGTACGTTCCGCAGCGGGCCCCGACGGGGAGGGCTCCCCGAACACCGTGCCGCGCCAAGCAAAGCCCAATGCCACAGACGTCCCCTGGGCGTTCGGCCGCATGGGATGGGCCGCGCTCGCAGCCCTTGCTGTCCTCGGCCTGAACCTGTCCGGGCAGGTGCCCGACGTGGGTTGGGTGATCGCCGTCGTCGCGCTCGTCATCGCAATGCTGGCCGTGCGGCCGTTGGTTCCCCGCGGCACCCTCGGTGCGCAGCGCGGATTGCCGAGCGTCATCCTGATGCGCGGGATCGCCTCGGCCGCGTTTTTCGGCGCCGAGGTCTACGTTCCGTACCTGCTGACAGACCGCTATTCCTTCACGCCGGCTTTCGCCGGACTCGCGCTGACTGGATCGGCCCTCGCCTGGGCGGGGGCTTCCGCGGTCCAGGGGAGGCTGGGTTCCAGGCTCGGGAATGCCCGGGCTGTCCGGATCGGTTCTGCGCTGGTACTCGGTTCTGTGGCCGTTGTCCTGGTGACCACGGTGTTCGCGTGGCCCGCCGGGGTGGCTATCTCAGGTTGGCTGTTCGCGGGTGCCGGTATGGGCCTGATGTACCCGCGGCTGAGCGTCATGACCCTGGCCCTCTCCCGCACTGAGGACCAAGGCTTCAACAGCTCGGCAATGTCCATCGCCGATTCCCTGGGGGGCGCCCTCTCGCTCGCCATGACAGGACTCGTCTTCAGTGCGCTGACGACGACGGCGGCCTCCTACTCCGCCTCCTTCTCTGGCGTCTTCGCACTGACGTCGACAATCGCCGTCGTCGGGCTCATCATTGCGCCGCGGGTTGCCGCCCGGCGGCCGGGTGGTCCGGGCGCCGGAGCTGCGGAAGCGCGCCGCGCCGAGGAAGCTGACGACGTAAGGGCCTAAGACGTTCGGGTGGCCCGGAGCACGCTATCGATGGTGGTGGCGTGTTGACCGTCCGGGCCCGTCGCCACGCGTTCCCGGGAATCGGCGACGTTGATCCTCCATGAGCCGGGGCCGCGCGTGAGCGCCTCCACCAAGTCCTCGGGAGTGAAGAACTTGTCCTTCATGTCCTTGTGCCCGCTCCACGGAGTCAGGCCTTCCGGGTGATGCCCCACCACCAGCAAAGCGCCGCCTGGAGCCACGGCTGCTGCGGCGGAGGCAAGGGACTCGCGCCACGGGAGCAGCGGTGAATGAAGGAATTGGGCGGACACCAGATCGAAGCCCTCGTCCGGACGCCATGTTGCAAAGTCCCGTTGCAGCCAAGTGATCCGGTCCTGCAGCCCGACGTCGGCGGCATGGGCTGCTGCCCGTTCAAGCGCGACGGCGGAGACATCCACTGCGGTCACGCTCCAGCCATGCTCGGCGAGCCAGATGGCGTCCGCGCCCTCCCCGCAGCCCAGGTCCAGTGCGGTGCCGGGAGTCAGGCCCGTGGCCTCCGCGATCAGTTGCGGGTTGGGATTGCCGCTCCACCTCTTCGGCCTTTCCCGGTACACCTCGTCCCAAAACTGCGCTGCTCCGCCGTCGTGGTTTGGTTCGCTGTGAAGGTGGGCTCCGCCGTCGTGCTGGTGCGTCATGGCTCAAGCCTGCCCTGACGGGCCCCCGCTCGGCAACGGCGCGCAAAAAGACCCCCGTGGAAAGGCGGGCCGCTCGCGGATGCTAGAATGGACCTACTTGATGTGCAGTGATGCCCGCTTAGTTCCCCGAATTTGGCTTAACTCCAAACCCGGCGAGTGGGCTTTTTTCATGTGAGAGGCACATCCTGCGTCGATGAACGCGTTTTCTCTGGTCCCGGCCACGGCTTATTGCCTACCGGTCGATCACTGACTTTTTCCTCGGCGAACCCTTGGCCCAACCGGCGTCGGGGGACGATGTCCGTTGGACACCGCCAGAAAGACCCTAGAAACACATGACTACTTTTGCTGCCCTTGGCACGCCCAAGGCCATCGCCGAGTCCCTCGCTGCAGATGGCATCGAAGAAGCCTTCCCCATCCAGGTCAAGACCCTCCCGGATACGCTCGCAGGCCGCGACGTCCTGGGCCGTGGCCGCACCGGCTCCGGCAAGACCATCGCTTTCGCTATCCCGCTTGTGGCGCGTCTCGCCGAGCGCGAAGCCAAGCACTTCCGCAAGCCCGGCCGTCCCATGGGACTGGTCCTCGCACCGACCCGCGAGCTGGCCACCCAGATCAACGCCACCATTGAACCGCTGGCCAAGGCCATGGGCCTGAACACCACGGTCATCTACGGTGGCATCTCCCAGGCCCGCCAGGAAAAGGCCCTGCGTGCCGGCGTCGACATCGTCATCGCCTGCCCCGGCCGCCTCGAGGACCTCATCCGCCAGCGCATTCTGACCCTCGAAGCCGTCGAGATCACCGTGCTGGACGAGGCCGACCACATGGCCGATCTCGGCTTCCTCCCGGTGGTCAAGAAGCTCATGGACATGACCCCCACACAGGGCCAGCGACTGCTCTTCTCCGCGACGCTGGACAACGGTGTTGACAAGCTGGTCAACCGTTACCTGTCCAACCCGCTGACCCACTCTGTGGACGATCCCCAGGCTGCCGTCACCACTATGGAGCACCACGTCCTGGTGGTCAACGACCAGACTGTCAAGAAGCAGCTGATCGTGGAGCTGGCCTCCGGGGCCGGCCGTCGTGTCCTCTTCATGCGGACCAAGCACCACGCCCGCAAGCTCGCCAAGACCCTCACCGATTGCGGCATCCCCGCGGTCGACCTCCATGGCAACTTGTCGCAGAATGCCCGTGACCGCAACCTCGCCGAATTCTCCAGCGGTGAGGTCCGTGTCCTGGTGGCCACCGACGTCGCGGCCCGCGGCGTGCACGTCGACGACGTCGAACTCGTCATCCACGTCGACCCGCCCACAGAGCACAAGGCTTACCTGCACCGCTCCGGCCGTACGGCCCGCGCAGGTTCCGATGGCACTGTGGTCACACTGACGCTCCCCGAGCAGCAGTCCGACGTCAAGAAGCTCATGAAGGCTGCCGGCGTCGACGTCTCGTTTGAGCGCGTCACCGCCAACTCCCCGTTGGTTGCCGAACTGGTGGGCGAGGTTGCCGACAAGGTTGACCCGCGTACCCGCGCGGCGCTGCTCGCAGCGAAGACCCAGCAGCCGGGCGGCGGCACCTCCACCGGCGCCAACGCCCAGCGCAAACGGGCTCGTCGCTCCACACAGGCTGCACCCACTGCGGGTGGCCGTGGTGGTCGCGGTGGCCGCGGTAAGGTTTCGGCCGAGCCGGTACGTACCGACATCAACCGCGCGGACCGCCGCGCTGCTGCTAACGACGACGTCGCCCGCAGCTCGCGTGGACGCGGCAACGCTGCGGCCACTCACCGCAATGACGTTCCCGGTGCTCGTGGTCAAGGCGCACAGGGTGGTCGAAGCGGCCGTCCGGCGACTGGTCAGCGTGCTGCCGGCGCAAACCGCTCGGCGTCGGCTCCGCGCACCGAGTCCGCAACTGCTACGCGCAGCAGCGGCAACAAGGCTGTCTGGTCCTCGAACACCGACGGCAACTCCGGTGGCTCGTACGGCTCCGGCTCGGGCAACTCGGGTTCGGGTCGTCCGTCCCGCAGCGGCCCGCGCCGTGCCTCAGCTCCTGCGTCGAACGAGCGCCGCGGCCGCTAGGGTTACCACCCGCGCTGGCGCCATTCCGCAAGATGTGGCCGCTCCGCGCCGAGCGTCGTCGGATCTCCATGGCCAGGATGCACCACGGTGTCATCCGGGTAAGCCTCGAATAGCCGTTCCGTCACGTCGTTCAACAGCGACGTGAAGCGGACGGCATCGTTCTGGGTGTTGCCAACGCCTCCCGGGAACAACGAGTCGCCGCTGAAAATGTGCGCTGGCCCTTCCGGGTCTTGGTACACGTAGGCGATCGAGCCCGGAGTGTGTCCGCGCAAATGCACCGCGGCGATGTCGAAACCGTCGAAGTTGCCCACATCACCATGGCGCAGCGGCACATCCACGGGCACCGGCAACGCATCGGCGTCGTCCATTCCGGCGGAGGTCTTCGCGCCCGTGGCATCCACCAAACCCGGAAGCGCGCGGACGTGGTCCCAGTGCTGGTGCGTCGTGGCGATCAGGGCCAGTTTCGGGGTGGCCGTGGTGTCCGCGGCCGAGTCTTCGATCATCTCTTGGATGGCCGGAAGGTCGTCCGCCGCGTCGATCAGGAGCTGGGCGCCACTTGCCTTCGCGGTGAGCAGGTACACGTTGTTGTTCATCTCGCTGACCGAGATTCGCCGGATGGTGATGTCACGCAGTGAATGAATGAGTGAGTCCATTCGTCCACTCTACGGAAGCCGCGCGCGGCCTACCGACTACTCGCGGCCCTGCGAAACCCAGGTGGGATCCGCGGACCGTGAGCCGACGACGGCGTCCGCGGCGCCGTCGAGCACCTCCAGTTGGGCGGCACTCAACTCGAGGGACAGGGCACCCAGGTTCTCATCGATCCGGTGCGCCTTGCGCGTGCCGGGGATGGGAACCACGCTGAGCTGGAGGCGGCGGCCTTGGGCGAAAAGCCAAGCCAACGCCACCTGGGCGGGAGTTGCATCCGGGCCAGTACTCTCGGATAGCTCTGCGGCCACGGCTCGTACCGCGGCAACAACGGCCTGGTTGGCATCGAGGGCGCCGTCGGCAAAACGGGGAATGCGGTGCCGGAAGTCGTTGTCGCCGAGTTGATCGGCGCTGACGGTTCCCGTGAGGAAGCCCCTGCCAAGCGGCGAATACGGCACGAAACCCACACCAAGCTCAGCCGCAGTCGGGACGACGTTGCGTTCAACGTCCCGGCTCCAGATGGACCACTCGCTCTGCACGGCGGCGATCGGGTGCACGGCGTTGGCTTCCCTCAGCTCCTCGGCTGTCACTTCTGACAAGCCAAGGTGCCGGACCTTGCCTGCCCGGACAAGCTCTGCCATGGCCTCCACGGTTTCCACAATCGGAACGCGGAGGTCGCGGCGGTGCATGTAGTAGAGGTCGATGACGTCGGTGCCCAGGCGGCGGAGGCTCGCTTCCGCCGCTTGGGCCACGTAGGCAGCGTCTCCCCGGACATCGGTGTAGCCCTCGCGCGGGTTGCCCACGATCCCGAACTTGGTGGCCGATTGGACCTCGTCGCGGCGCTCCTTCAGCAGCTTCGCGATCAGTTCCTCGTTGTCGCCGGCGCCGTATACATCCGCCGTGTCGATGAAGCTAATGCCCGCATCTACCGCATGGTGCAGTGTCTTGAGCGATTCGGCGGGGTCCACCTCGCCATATACGGGGGTCAGTGCCATCCCGCCGAAACCGAGGGGGCTCACAGTCAGGCCATCGCCGAGCTGTACATTCGTGGTTTCCGGGCTCATGGTAGTTCTCCTTCGCCGAGTGTTCGTCTCATTGCTGGCAACTCCATAGAGCGAGGGAGTATTCCGCGCTCCGCCTCAAAGCTCGGCGGGCTCGGCCACTTCATCGCGTGTCCCCGAAGGGAGCGCCTTCAGACCGGCCGCGCAACCCACGATTCCGGCAATGAACAGCAGCTTGAGCGGGCTGGCGGGTTCGACGCCGGTGGCCATCGCCCAGCCCACCGTCAGTGCCGCGCCGATCCCGACCCAGACGGCGTAGGCCGTGCCCAGCGGAATCCACTTCACCGCGATGCCGAGGCCGATCATGCTGAGGGTCGCGGTGACGGCGAAGACCACGGTGGGGACGGCTTGGCTGAATCCGTCGGACAGACCGAGGGCCGTCGCCCACACCGCTTCGAGCACGGCGGAGGCCAGCAAAATGGCCCATGCGAATCTGGCGTCCATCGCTACGCCACCACCTTCAAGCCGACCACGCACACACCGATCCCGGCGAGCAGCAGCAGACGGGCCGCCGTCGGGCGCTCAACTTTGGTGATCATCGCGTAAGCGGCCGTGAGAACGACGCCGACTCCTACCCACACCGCATACGCGGTTCCGGTGGGAATGGTTTGCATGGCGAAGGCCAGGCCTGCGGTGCTCGCGACCACGGTGACGAGGAAGACGGCGGAGGGCAGCGGTTTGCGGAAGCCTTTGGAGCGGTGGAGTGCGGCCGCCCAGACGGCCTCGAGCGCTCCGGACAGAATGAGGATTAACCACGACATGACAGATCCTTTGGCCAGTCTTGTCGCGTGCCGGGTACTGAACCGTCGTCCGGAGGTCCCTGTGCGGGCCTTCCTTCGAGGCTAGCAAAGCCCGACGCCGGGTGGCCAGCTTTGGTGGCGAGCCTCACCAAGGGACATGTCCAGTGCTGGGACCTAGGAGTGCGCATGCTCCACGCGGTCGATGGAGATAACGGCGAGGAATCCACGGCCCAGAATTTCCGGGCTGCGGGTGTCGGAACCCACAACTGCGTCGTAGCGCGCGAGTTCGACAGGCTCGCCAGCAGTCGGTGCGGAGGTGGTTTCGCCGTCGGCGGTGTCGGCAGGCTCCGCGCCGGGGGTGACAGAAGCCTTGCCTTCCAAGAGAACTGCCATCTGACCCCCGAACACCGGGTGCGGGCGCTTCTTCGAGAGCTCGATGATCGAGGTGTAGCCCTTGAATTCGCCGGCCCGGGCGATCACGTTGAGGTCCCGGATGTCGCCGGTGGGCAACGCGCTGGAAGAGTCCGCCTCGCCCGAGAACCGGAAGGGCCGATACTTTTCCAGCGGGTGCTCTTCGCCGTCGACGGTGAGCAACAGCAACTCGCCGTCGATCACTGTGATGACGCGTTCCATGCCGGGAAACGTCGAGAAATCGCCGGCCGATCCGACGTCGGCGATGCTGACGCGCCAGTCCCACGCGCCGTCCTGCGCCGATGCTGCTTTCGGATGGCTGGCCAGTTCGCGTGTCACCCCGCCGCCGTTGCGCCACGGTTCAGGTCTGAGCTCGGCAAAACGGATGATCTCCATACGCTCCAGCCTAGCCCGAGCCCGCCTTTGGCCGGGGCAACCCCCGCGTAACATCGGCGCAACCTTCGCCCGGTTCAACAATCCCCGAGGCCCTTGCTAACGTCGTAGGGAGATAAACGGTTGGAGGCGCGGAATGTTCGTCAAAGTGTGTGGCTTGAGCACGCCGGAATCCGTGCAGGCCGCCGTCGAGTCCGGGGCAGACGCGGTGGGTTTCGTGCTGACGAAGAGCCCGCGCGAGGTATCGCCCGAGCGGGCCCGAGACTTGCTGGTCCATGTGCCCGAAGGTGTTGCCGCCGTCGGGGTTTTCCGCCACGAGGCGGCCGCCGACGCCGTCGCAACCGCCCGCGAAGCCGGTCTCGAATGGGTCCAGCTGCACGGAAGCCGCACGCCGGAAGATGTTAAGACCGTGCACGACGCCGGGATGCGGCTGATCAGGGCCGTCACCATGGGTGCCGCGCCGGAGGAGTTCGAGGAATGGGGCGAGGAACTGCTCCTGATCGATGCCGCAGTGCCGGGTTCGGGCGAGTCGTGGAACTATTCCTCGGTCCGGAAGCTCGGCCTGGGTGGGCGCCACTGGTTGTTGGCCGGAGGGTTGACCCCGTGCAACGCCGGAGCGGCAGCGCATGAAGCTGAAGCCTGGGGCGTCGACGTGTCGAGCGGCGTGGAGTCGTCCCGCGGCGTGAAGGACCTCGACCTGGTGCGGGCCTTCGTCAAGGCCGCCAAAGCCTGACGCCCCCACCCAGACGCTCGCTCACCTTTAACTCTCTTTCCCCAGACGCTCGCTCACCTTTAACTCTCTTTCGCCGAACGCTCGCTCAGACGATGTGAGCGAGGGTCCGCGGTTTTGCCCTCATAAGTGAGCGAGCATCGCAAGAAACCCTTGACAGCCGCCGTTCGCCGTCGCATATTTAACACATCGGCTAATTAGCTGAATCGTTAAATACGAAGGCACCAAACATGTCCACAGATCGGCTCAGTCTCATCTTCTCGGCCCTCGCCGACCCCACCCGAAGGGCAATTCTGGCCCGGCTCTCGGAGGGTGAAGCCACCGTGAACGAGCTCGCCGAACCGTTCGACATCAGCCTTCCCGCCGTCTCGCGGCATCTCAAGGTCCTGGAAAATGCAGGGCTGATCAGCCGGAGCCGGAATGCACAATGGAGGTCTTCCAAGTTGGAAGCGGAACCGTTGCGCGAAGCCACCGAATGGATGGACAAGTACAGACGGTTCTGGGATGCCAGCTTTACCCGCCTCGACGCCCACCTACGCAAGATTCAGCACGATTCAAAGGATCCAGGAGTCAAGCAATGAACACGGAACAGAGCACCAAGGAACAGCACGTCCTCACCATGACCCGCGAGTTCGATGCCCCACGGGAGCTCGTCTTCGAGGCCTTCATGGACCCCGACCAGCTAGCCGCATGGTTCGGGCCCGTTGGTGTTGATTCGCCGCGGGACCGGATTGTCGTGGAACCCAGGGTGGGCGGCGTCTGGCGGCTCGTCATGACCTGGGAGGAGGACGGCGCCGCCAAGGAATCGCCTATTGACGCCGTCATCACCGCGTACGATCCGCCCGCCTTGCTGGTCGCCACCCAAAAAGCAGAGCCCGACGTCGGGATCACGCTCTTGCTCGAAATGCGACTTGAGTTCGAGGTACTGGACGGCGACCGCACGCGGCTTCATCTCACCCAGGGCCCCTTTGATTCCGACGAATGGGTTGAAATGACCCGCGAGGGGTGGGGCACTTCGTTCACCAAACTGGACACCTTGCTGGTGCGGGATTAGGGACGCGGCCAAAGGGCGCCAGAAGTCAACTTGGAAGGTCGGGGCCCATCCGGGCTACACTCCACGGCGGGGACAGAATGCCATTGACTCTGGAGACCGAACGGTTCCGGAGACAGACGATCAAGCAGAATGCGACCTTTGAAAATCTTTGTTAAACCGCTCAACGGCCCTATCCGATACCTGACAGTTGCGTTTTTTGCCGCTTTGGCATTGTCTGGCTGCTCCTCGCAGGCAGGCTCCGCTTCGGCGGGCGCGCCGTCGCCCTCTTCTGGGGGCGACTCCGCATCCGCGAGTGCAAGCCCAACTCCATCCTCGGGGCCCTTTGGGGGCTTCGCCTCGGCGGCCGAGATGTGCTCCACTATTTCGCAACAGGCGACCGGAGCTTCGTTGCTGCCGATGTCTGCGGCGCAGGGAAAGACCGCCGAATTGGAGCAATACAAGGCCGAGCTTGCCGCGACGGCCGATCGAGTCCCGGACGCGCTCAAGGCTGATTTCACCAACCTCAAGGACACTGCGATTGCCGGCTTGAAAGACCAGACGGTCTACTCAAGCGGCAAGTTCGAAAAGGCGATGGCTCCCGTTACCACTTGGCTGAGCGCCAACTGCAAGTAGTCCTTTATCCACTTAAGCGAACGAACAGGTAGCGCGGTCCCGGTGCCGCGGCAAGAATGGCTTCATGCAGCTGCCAGTCATGCCCCCTGTCGCACCCATGCTTGCCAAGGCGGTTGACGCCATCCCGGACGGCGCCATGAGCTACGAGCCTAAATGGGATGGCTTCCGCTCCATCGTTTTTCGTGATGGTGACGACGTCGAAATCGGTAGTCGCAACGAGAAGCCCATGAACCGGTACTTCCCGGAGCTCATCGAGGCGTTGAAGGCAAACCTGCCGGAACGCTGCGTCCTCGACGGCGAGATCATCCTGGTCGGTAGGTCCGGTGACCGCTTGGACTTTGAAGCCCTCCAGCAACGCATCCATCCGGCGGCCAGCAGGGTCAAGCTGTTGTCCGAGCAGACGCCGGCGAAATTCGTGGCCTTCGACCTGCTCGCCCTTGGCGATGAGGACTTCACGGGACGGCCCTTCGCCGAACGGCGGGCAGCGCTTGAAGAAGCACTTGCAGACGCCGCCGCTCCCATCCACCTCACCGCGGCAACCCGGGACAAGGGAACGGCGGAGCAGTGGTTCAACCAGTTCGAGGGTGCAGGCCTGGACGGCCTGCTCGCCAAGCCGCTGGATGGTGCCTACCAACCGGACAAGCGCGTGATGTTCAAGATCAAACACCAGCGGACCGCCGACTGCGTTGTGGCCGGCTACCGGGTTCATAAGACCGGTGACGATCTTATTGGTTCGCTATTGTTGGGGCTTTATGACGACGGCGGCCGGCTTTCCAACGTGGGCGTGGTGGGATCCTTCCCGATGCACAGACGCAAGGAACTGTTCGACGAACTCCAACCCCTTGTGACTGGGTTCGATGGGCATCCCTGGGCATGGGCCGGGCAGGAGGAAGGCAGCCGGACACCCCGCAACGCCGAAGGCAGCCGCTGGAGTGCAGGGAAGGACCTGTCGTTCACGCCCCTGCGGCCAGAACTCGTTGTGGAAGTGGCTTACGACCATATGGAAGGGGAGCGGTTCAGGCACACCACGCAGTTCGTGCGGTGGCGGCCGGACAGGGATCCGGAGTCGTGCACCTATGAGCAGCTTGAGGAACCCGTGAAGTTCGATTTGTCCGCGGTCCTGGACACCGGGAAAGGATAAATCAGGGGGATTTCAGGGCGAACCCCTAGGCCACGGCCGCGTCCCGCAAGGGACAATGGAAGATATGAAAACCCTCCTCAACATCATCTGGCTCGTCTTCGGCGGCTTCGTTCTGGCCTTGGGATATTTCATGGCCGGAATTGTCTGCTGCTTGTTGATCGTCACCATCCCGTGGGGCATCGCGTCGTTCCGGATTGCCTCGTACACGTTGTGGCCGTTTGGCCGCATGGTGGTTGAAAAGCCCGGAGGTGGAGGCGTCTTCCCGCTCTTGGGCAATGTCATCTGGTTGCTGGTTGCAGGCATCTGGATTGCGATCGGCCACGTGGTCACCGCTTTCGCCATGGCCATCACCATCGTCGGGATCCCGCTGGCCATCGCCAACCTCAAACTCATCCCGGTGTCGCTCATGCCGCTGGGCAAGCAGATCGTGCCCAGCAACCGCCCGTTCGTCAGTACCTACCGCTAGCCTTCCAGGGGCCAGACATCAGGCGCCACGATCCGTTCCGGAGTAGCGTAGGCCGTGTTGCACTGCCTCCCCTCGAAAGGAACAGTCCATGTCCGCCGCTAGGAACACCGTTGCGAAGAACATCGTCGCCACCCTCAAAGCCAACAATGTCCAGCGCGTCTACGGGATCCCCGGAGATTCGCTGAACGGATTTACGGACGCGCTGAGGGAGGCAGGCAGCATCCGTTGGGTCCATGTCCGGCATGAGGAAGCCGCCGCGCTGGCAGCCGCGGCCGAGGCTGGTCTCACCGGTGAACTGGCGGTGTGCGCCGGATCCTGCGGCCCCGGCAATCTTCACCTGATCAACGGCCTCTACGACGCCAACAAGTCCAGGGTCCCCGTGTTGGCCATCGCCGCCCACATCCCCAGCGAAGAGATCGGCAGCCAGTACTTCCAGGAGACGCACCCCCAGGAGCTGTTCCGGGAATGCAGCGTTTACGTTGAGCACGTCGCGCATCCTTCCCAGATGCCCAGGGTTTTGGAAATCGCCATGCGGACGGCGGTCGAGAAACGGGGTGTCGCCGTCGTCGTCATTCCCGGTGATGTCGCCCTCGCGGAGGCGCAGGGCGAGCGGACCGCGGTGATACGGGCCGCCCGCCCGGAGATCCGGCCCAATAGCCGGGAACTCGCGGAGGCGGCGGACATGCTCAACGCGGCCGCCAAAGTCACTATCCTTGCGGGTGCCGGCACCGCGGGTGCTCACGCCGAGGTCATGGCGCTGGCGGACGCCTTGGGGGCGCCGATCGTCCACGCGATGCGCGGCAAGGAACACATCGAATACGACAACCCGTTCGACGTCGGCATGACCGGCCTTTTGGGGTTCAGTTCCGGCTACCGCGCGATGGAGAGCTGTGAGGCCTTGCTCATGCTGGGCACCGATTTTCCGTACCAGCAGTTCTACCCGGAGAACGCCAAGATCATCCAGGTGGACATCAGGGGCGAGCAGCTCGGCAGGCGGGCCCGGATCGATCTTGGCCTTGTGGGCACAGTCAAGGACACGGCGGCCTCGCTCCTGCCTTTGATCGAGCGTAAGACGAAACGAACACACCTCCAAGCTTCGCTCAAGCACTACGCCAAGTCGCGCGCCAAACTCGATGATCTAGCCTCTCCTGCGAAGGACGGCCAGCCCATCCATCCGCAATACGTGGGCAGGCTCGTGGATGAGCTGGCGGCCCCGGATGCTGTTTTCACGTGCGACGTCGGGTCCCCCACGGTGTGGGCCGCCCGTTACCTGACCATGAACGGCCGACGCCGGCTTCTCGGCTCGTTCAACCACGGAACCATGGCCAATGCACTGTCGCACGGTATCGGGGCGGCGGCTGCCTATCCCGGACGCCAAGTGGTTGCCCTGGCCGGCGACGGCGGGCTGACCATGCTGCTGGGGGAGCTGATCACCTTGGTGCAGAACAAGCTCCCGGTCAAAGTGGTGGTCTTCAACAACTCTTCGCTGAACTTCGTGGAGCTCGAAATGAAGGCCGCCGGTTTCGTCAATTACGGCACGGACTTGGAGAACCCGGATTTCGGCAAACTCGCTGAATCCCTGGGAATTCGCGGCATCCGGGTGGACAACTCCTCGGGGTTGCAGGCGGGACTGGCTGAAGCCTTCGCCCACGACGGTCCAGCCCTGATCGATGTCCGCACAGCCCGGCAGGAACTGTCCATTCCACCGGCAATCAGCGCCGAACAAGTCAAGGGCTTCACGCTCTACGCGATCCGGACGGTCCTCTCCGGCCGCGGCGACCAGCTGATCGACCTCGCCAAGACCAACATCCGCCAGATTTTCTGACCAGCACTCAAGGCCGCCCGAACGCACCATCCCTCAACAGGGCCACAGCGAATCCGGCGTCAAGTTCGGCGGCGATCTCGACGTCGTCGGCGTACCCTGCTCCGATCAGCTCGCGGCCGCTTGAACACCCTTGCAGGGCGTCACGGAGCCGCGGTTCGGCAGCGTTGAATACTGCCATTGCGGCCTCAGCTTCCGGCGAGAAACCTTCCCTGCCATCTTCCGGGGTGAAGCCGCCCCGGCCCGCGGCTGCGAGGCCTGCAATGAAGGCGCCGGCCCCGATCTGATCCTCCACAGCGGGCCGGAGCAAACCGTTGGGCCATCGCTCACCGGCCGCGATCACCGCGACCACCGAGTCAGGGGACAGTTCCGACGCCACCCAATCCGCGGTGGCGGCCGCGTTGCGCAGTGACACTGCTGCGATGAGCGGCATTTCCTGGGCGAGGTCGTGGGCAAGGGCGGAACCGTTGGGCGAAGGCAGGACGACGCGGTTCAACGTCCGCGCATCGCGAAGGCTCGACGGCGAGAGGCTCAGTCCGCCGCCTCCCCTCGGACCCGCCAGCTGCGCGCCATGGTGGGCTGCGAAGTCCTCAGCACCCGCGTCCATCCACGGGTAAGGGAACACCATGGCGCCGCGGTCGACGGCGACGCTCACGCACGTGGTGAAGGACAGAACGTCAACCACTACGGCAAGGTCGGCTCCGGACGCTATGGCACGGGCGCCGTCGAGCCCCCACTCAAACCTCACCGCGAACGGAAGCTGCCGGTGCACCATCGCCGCCACGGTCATGACAGTTCGGCCTCCAGGTTCCGTCTGGCGGCATCCAACCAAAGACCTTTCGCGCGCTCGCTGTGGAAAAGCGGATCCAAGGCGAGCAATTGGCGGACCACCGAGGCCCGGCCGACGGCAAAATCGGCATCGCTGACGTGGGCGTAGTCCTCGCGGACAGCCGTCAGGTAGCGGGCGTAAGCGGCAGGTTCCGCGCCGAGGATGGAGAGATCGGCGTCGCACAGGAGGGCGCCGGCATGGTCGTCCGGTGCGGGGTTGTGCGTGGAGGTCAGCCTGACGAGCCGGGCGACCTCATCGATCACGGACTCGGGAAGGCCCGCAATGGCGAGACGGTCCTCGGCCAACCTGGCCGATTCTTCCTCGTCCTGTCCGGCGATTCCTTCATAGACAGCGTCGTGGAACCAAGCGGCAAGGGTTACCGAGCGCGCCGGAAGTGCCGGGTCCGTGAGGAGGTCCAAGGCCTCGAGGACCGCCAGCAAATGCGTACGGCTGTGATACTTCCGGTGCTCCTCACCCCAGCGCTCCAGGAGTTCGAAGCCTAGCTCCTCATGTCCCGGCAGCGTCGAATTCCAACGCTCCAAGAGGGGTACCGTGAGGGCCTTGCTCCGCGCGCGGGCCGGGATCCGCAAGCCGCTCGCGATCAGCTTGCGCACCAGGATACGGGCCTCCACGGGGATGGCTCCGGCGGACAGGAGATCCTGGTAGCGGCGCTCCGGGACGTCGTAGTGGTCGCCGTCGAAGGCCCGCTCGGGGATTCCCGCGGCCTTGGCAAAAGCGTGCAATTCGTCGAGTGATGTGTCCGAGACCAGATGGGAAAACACTGTCCCGTGCGCGGGCCACAGCGGTGGATCAACGTAGACGGCCATGGCCTGCGCCCGGACGGACTACGAGTTCTTCTGGGTGGCTGCCGCGGAGAGCGAAGTCAGGCCCTTTTCGAAGTCGCCGCCCACCATCTTGTCCAGGTTGAAGAACAGCGCGAAGATCTTGCCGATCCCCTTCGTTTCGCTGGTCATGGTCCACGTGACCCGGGTGCCTTCGCCTTCCGGCGTAAACGTGAACTCGGTGGGGCTGACGCCCTTCATCGGCTTGGTGAATTCCAAACGGATGTTGATCTTGCCGGGCTCCTCGGAGCCAACGATTTCCATATTGCCGCTGCCGGCCCGGGCGTTGCCGCGCCAGGCATACTTTGCTCCGACCCCGGACTCCTTGCCCGAATAGGTGCGGGCCAAATTGGGGTCGATCTTCTCCCACGGGGACCATTTGGGCCATTCGTGGAAGTTGTTGACGAGGGGAAAGATCTCAGAGGCAGAAGCTGGGATAAGCGCGTTGCGCGTGACTGTAGAGGTCGCCATGTGCATATCGTACGGCGATTGTCGCGAGCGTGGTTCCGGTCCGTGCCACGTTCCGGAACGCAGCACACGGCCCGGAGCCACGTTTTCGCGGGCGTTACATGCCAGGGATGTCGAGTTGCTCGTAGACGTGGATGGAGGCTTCCGGTGCCATGAGGAAATGCGGGTGGCCTTCGAGGAGCTTCAGGGCTCCGTCCATGTCCTCCGCTTGCAGGACGCTGTAGCCGCCTACACCGGTCTCGGCATCGGACACTCCGGAATTCCCAACGATCTTGCCTGCGCCGAGAGGTGTACCGAGATCAACAATCCCGTCACCAGCCCGCGTGGCCCAGTCCGTCCACAGCTTCATGCCTTCCGCCGCTGCCTCGGGAGTGCTTTCAGCCATGGCCGATTCGGCCGATTGCGGTGCATTGTAGAGAACAACGAACTTCTTCATTGCGCGTCCTTTTTTCTCAGCTTGCCGGGTGGGTGATCCGCCCAGTCAGAACCGATCCTAGGGGCAGGAGTCGGAAACGGCGAGGGGCTTTTCCACATAAGCGGTGGTGGCTATGGACAGTAGTTTCGCCGTCGGCAAACATGGAGCGGGAGGGCAGGTTTGTCAAAGTTGAGCATAGTAGACTCAACTTTGAGATACAGTCTACTCCCGAAAGGAGCTCTTCCATGGACGTCAAATTCACCACCAAGAGCCAGGAGGCTCTTTCCGCGGCGGCCATGAACGCCTCCACCGCCGGAAATCCGCAATTGGAGCCGGCCCACCTGCTCAAGGCGCTCATGGATCAGCGAGAGGGCGTCGCCGTCGCGCTTTTGCGCGCCACCGGAGCAGACCCGGATGCCGTGAGCGTGCAGGCGAGTTCGGCGATCAAGGCCCTGCCGTCGTCGTCGGGCAGTTCCGTGCAGCAAGCGCAGCTCTCCCGCCCCTCCATGCAAGCCATCCAGGCCGCCCAGCACGAGGCCGAGAAACTCGGTGATTCGTTTGTCTCCACCGAACACCTCCTTTTGGGACTCTCCGCAGGAAGCGACGCTGTAGGGAAACTATTGCGCGACGCGGGTGCCTCCCATGAAGCGCTCCTCGCCGCCCTGCCGGGTGTCCGCGGCGATCGGAAGGTCACCTCCGCGGACCCTGAAAACACATTCCAGGCGCTCGAGAAATACGGCACCGACCTCACTGCCGTGGCGCGCTCCGGCAAGCTGGACCCCGTGATCGGGCGGGACAGCGAAATCCGGCGGGTCGTCCAGGTCCTCAGCCGCCGCACCAAGAACAACCCCGTCCTGATCGGTGAGCCCGGCGTTGGTAAGACGGCCGTGGTGGAAGGCCTCGCCCAGCGCATGGTGGCGGGGGACGTCCCGGAAAGCCTGCGGGGCAAGACCCTGATCGCACTGGACCTCGCTTCGATGGTTGCCGGGGCCAAGTACCGCGGCGAATTCGAGGAACGCCTCAAGGCAGTGTTGGAGGAGATCAAGAACTCCAACGGTCAGATCGTCACGTTTATCGACGAAATCCACACCGTTGTGGGTGCCGGTGCCACGGGTGAAAGTGCCATGGACGCCGGGAATATGCTCAAGCCCATGTTGGCCCGTGGCGAGCTGCGGCTCATCGGTGCCACCACGCTGGACGAGTACCGCGAGAACGTCGAGAAGGATCCGGCGCTGGAACGCCGCTTCCAGCAGGTCTACGTTGGTGAGCCCAGCGTGGAGGACACCATCGGGATCCTCCGTGGCCTCAAGGAACGCTACGAGGCCCACCACAAGGTGGCAATCGCGGACTCCGCCCTGGTAGCCGCCGCGACGCTCTCGAACCGGTACATCTCGGGACGTCAGTTGCCGGACAAGGCGATCGACCTCGTGGACGAGGCCGCGTCCCGGCTGCGCATGGAAATCGACTCGGCTCCTGAGGAAATCGACCAGCTTCGCCGGGCCGTGGACCGGCTCACCATGGAAGAGCTGGCCCTCGCCCGCGAGACGG
Source organism: Arthrobacter sp. MMS24-S77 (assembly GCF_054888235.1). Classification (NCBI taxonomy): domain Bacteria; kingdom Bacillati; phylum Actinomycetota; class Actinomycetes; order Micrococcales; family Micrococcaceae; genus Arthrobacter; species Arthrobacter sp. MMS24-S77. Next base: position 4,091,776 of record NZ_JBTZRN010000001.1, on the reverse strand, counting down.
ACGCCGCCTCGGTGGAACGCCTCGCAGCCCTCCGCGCGGACAAGGCGGACAAGAAAGAAACCCTGGCGGCCTTGAATGCCCGCTGGGAATCCGAGAAGGCCGGGCTCAATCGGGTTGGTGACCTCAAGGCAAGAATCGATGAATTGCGTTCCGCCGCCGAAAAGTACCAACGCGAGGGCGACCTTGAAGCGGCATCGCGCATTCTGTACGGCGAGCTGCCCGCGTTGGAACGTGAGCTCAGTGCGGCAGCCGAGGAGGAATCCGCGCGGGAAGCGCGGGGCGAAGCAAAGCCTGCGTTGATGGTCGCCGACGAAGTCACGGCGGACGATATTGCCGAGGTCATTTCCGCCTGGACCGGCATTCCCGCAGGCCGCATGCTGCAAGGCGAATCCCAGAAGCTGCTGCACATGGAGGAGGAGATCGGCAAGCGGCTGATCGGCCAATCAACGGCCGTGGCAGCCGTTTCCGACGCCGTCCGCCGCGCCCGCGCGGGCATCAGCGACCCCAACCGCCCCACGGGTTCGTTCCTGTTCCTTGGTCCCACCGGCGTCGGCAAGACCGAACTCGCCAAAGCGCTGGCCGACTTCCTGTTCGACGACGAACGCGCCATGGTGCGGATCGACATGTCCGAGTACGGGGAGAAGCACTCCGTGGCCCGCCTGGTCGGTGCTCCTCCCGGATACGTGGGTTACGAGGAGGGCGGTCAGCTCACGGAAGCCGTCCGCCGTCGCCCGTATTCCGTGATCCTGCTCGACGAGGTGGAGAAGGCCCATCCGGAGGTGTTCGACATCCTCCTCCAAGTGCTCGACGACGGCCGCCTCACCGACGGCCAAGGCCGCACGGTGGACTTCCGGAACACCATCCTGGTGCTGACCTCAAACCACGGCAGCCAGTTCCTCGTGGATCCAACCTTGGACGCCGCGTCGAAGCGAAATGCGGTTCTGGCCGTGGTCAACGCGTCCTTCAAGCCGGAGTTCCTCAACCGGCTCGATGAGATTGTCCTGTTTGATGCCCTCAGCGTGGACGAACTCGCCAGGATCGTCGAGTTGCAGGTGGACGAACTGACCAAGCGGCTCCACGGCCGTCGGCTTACCCTCGAGGTCACCGACGGTGCCCGCGCCTGGCTCGCGATGTCCGGTTACGATCCCGCCTACGGCGCGCGTCCGTTGCGCAGGCTGGTTCAACGCGAGATCGGCGACCGCCTGGCGAAGGAGATCCTGGCCGGAGAGATCGTGGACGGTGACACCGTGCTGGTGGACACCGCGGCCGACGTCGACGAGCTCACCATCGAAGGGCTCGAAGCTTTGTCAGGTCCCGACGGCGGAGCTCCGGCAGGTAGCGGCCTGACGGTGAGGCGGAAGGACTAGCAGGAGCAGGTGGCCGGGCTACTTCTGAAGTACGGATTCCTTGAGGGTGTTGCCCGAGTCCACCACGATGAAGCAGTCCACTCGGCGGTCGCCTTTGTCCCAGCTGGTGGAGCTCGGGTAGACGTTTTGTTGGAGCAGCACGTACTTGCTGGATGCTTCGTTGAGCATCATCGTGCGGCAGATTTCGCGGCCCTTGTCCCGCAGCGCGGTGGTGCCCGGAAAAGAGTCCTCGGCCTTGTAACGGAAAATGGCGCCCAGCTGGGCGGAATGGTCGGTATTGCATTCCACGACCCTCGCCTTGCTTGCGTTGGAGTCGAAGTCGGCGAAGCAATCGCCCAATTGATAGTCCTTGGCCTCCACGTCCGCGGGAAGGGCCCCGCGGCTAGTGGACGTGGCGGGTTCGGGAGTGACACCGGCCACCGGACGATTGGCCAAGGCTCCAACGAGGACCCAGATCCCTACGCCGATGAGGACCAACACGCCCAGCACGATGGCGCCAATGATGACCCGTTGCCGCGTCATGGCGTCCAGGGTGGACCGCAGCGGGGACTCAGGGTCTACCGGCGACTCATCGTCGCCTGTACCGTTGTTGCCCGGGAAGGTGTTGTCCTGGCCCATGTCTGATTTTGCGCCTCTCATGCGTGTGGCCCGATATTAGGGCGACTCTACCCAAGTTTTTCATGCCGATGAATGTTGATGCCGCCGGTGGGACTGTGACGCTGCTTTCGTGAACGTCGTGGCAAGCAGTTGCTCCAGAAAGCATGTAATCTAGACATACGACAAATTGACCAAACATTCCGGGGCCTCACCGATCGCCAAGGTGACCACCTCCGGTCCAAGTACAAAAGGGGGTCACGCCATGGGGCGCGGCCGTCAAAAGGCAAAAGCTACCAAGCAGGCTCGGGACATCAAGTACTACTCCCCGAACACTGACTATTCGGCCCTTCAGCGCGAGCTAACGGGTCCATCAAGTCGTGCGACGAGTCGATTCGCGGATGATCCGCCGGAGCCGGACTACTCAGCTTATGAGGACAAGTACGCACAGGACTTGGAAGACGATGACGACGAGGTAGACACCCGCCGTATCGGATAGCTGTCGCAGCCATCAGGTGCCTTTCGGCATCGAGTTGCGTACCGCCGTCGTACACGAGGTCATTTGGCATCCCCGGATGCCACGCAAAACGATTGAGCCCGTGGGGCCCGCCATGATTGGCGTGCCCCACGGGCCTTTTTCGTAATCCGGGTCAGGAGCGTACCGGGATGTGAGTCCCGGTCAGTCCTTCTCGTGGCACAGATCCAACAAGGGGATCAGCGCTTCGAGGTCGTTGGCGCGGGCCGCGGCCAGGATCTTCCGGTGGGCGTCTGCCACGCGCTCAAGCTTGGCGTCGTCCAGGGGATACGAGCGGCTGATGAGCCGCTGAACTGGGTTGTCCCAAACGGATTCGAGCGTTTTTAGCAGGAATCCGTTGGGCGCAGGTGCCGCCAAGCCCAGGTGAAACGCCCGCGTCGCAGTAAACAGCTCTTCCGGATCGGCACTGGCCGCACCTTCCGCGATGAGGAGCTCCAGCCTCGCGAGCTGAAGGTTGGTGTATTTGGCCCCACACTGCCTGATGGCGATGATTTCAAGGGCCTTGCGGACCTCGTAGACTTCCTCGACGGCTGAGCGCGTCAGCGTGGTCGCAAAGTACCCGGCGCCGGGGACCAATGTGGCGAGCCCTTCGTGGACCAAGCGGTTCAGGGCGTCCCGGACGGGGGTCCTTGAAACGCCGTATTCTTCGGCCAACTGTTCCTGGACCAAGGGAGCGCCGGGCTCGACCACTCCGTTGACGATCTCGTCGCTGATCCTGTCGTAGACGTGCTCGCTCAGCGGCCGCATCCTCTTGGCTGCTTGCGCGGCCATTCGCCTCATCCCCTCACCGGTATCAAAACTCGTTCAATCCTACGTGCTTTACATCACAGGATTCACTGTATACAGTGAATCCAATTCTACCAACCCTGACGAAAGTTGCCCTATGAGCCTGTACCTTCCACGCATACCCGGCATCGATTTCGCGGCTGTCGGCAAGCAGTTGGGCTACCTGGAGATTGAGCACTCGGACAACGAGAACGATGCTGCCGTGATCCCCTCGCCGATCGCTGTGCTGAGCGGCGGAGACGGCCCCACGGTCCTCTTGATCGCCGGTACGCATGGTGATGAATATGAAGGCCAGATTCTGCTTCAGGAACTCATCCGCTCCCTCAACCCGGATGACGTCACGGGGAGGGTGATCATCCTCCCCGCCCTCAATATCGCTGCTGTCCGCGAAGGCGGCCGCGTTTCCAGCGTGGACCGTGTCAATTTGAACCGGGCCCTCCCGGGCCGCGCCGACGGCGGACCAGCCCTGCAGATCGCCTCGATCGTGGCCGGAGAACTCATCCCCATGGCGGACTTCGTCATGGACATCCACTCAGGGGGCATCGCCTCCGAGTACGTTCCGTCCGCGTTCGTCTACCAGGGACCGACGCCGGAGCTTTGGGCCGAGAAGGCGGCCGCCGTCACAGCGTTCAATGCCCCGTACTCCGTGGTGGTGAAGCCGATGCTGAAGGCAGGTTCCATCAGCGGCGCTGCCGATCGGGCTGGCGTTCCGATGATCTCGACCGAGCTCGGGGGCAGGGGAACCGTATCCCTGCCGATCCTCAGCAGGGCCCGGAAGGGACTTCGCTCACTGCTTGGCCACTGGGGAGTGCTCAAGGCCGCCGCCAGCGCCGGCCCGGCCTCGGCCAGCAGGAACCAGATCCAGTGGATCGAACTCACCGCTCAATCGCCGGTCCATTCCACGATGGCAGGCCTCCTCGAGCCGGTGGTCGAGCTTGGCCAGAAGGTCAGAGCCGGAGACCTCGTGGCCCGGGTTCACTCAGTGGAAGAACTCGACAGGCCCTCAAAAGACTTCTTTGCGCCCATTGATGGGGTGGTCGCAATCGTTCGGCACCCCACCCTCGTCAATGTCGGATCCACCGTAGTCAACATCGCCGTTGACCACGGAACAAGCTATCAGAAAGGCAATCATGAACCGTCCTAAGTACATCCCCGTAGGCATCCTCCTGCTGGCCGCCGCCGTGGGGCTCAGCGGCTGCACCACTGCGTCACTGGACGCCGGCAAGGAAGCCGCGGCTAGTTCCATCCCGGGCAAGGACGCTCCTATTCCCAAGGCGCCGTTCAACCATGCCGCCGCCAACCTCCTGCCCGCGGCCGTCAAGGCCAAAGGCACTCTGGTTGTTGGCACGGACCCCACCTTCGCGCCGTACGAGTTTTACGCGGCCGACAGCAAGACCGTTGTTGGCTGGGACGCAGACTTTGCCAAAGCTGTTGGCGAGACGCTGGGGCTCGAGGTCAAAATGGTTCCCGCGACTTTCGACACCATCCTCCCGGGCGTGAGTTCGAACAAATATGACGTCGGCATCTCGGGCTTCAACGTTACAGCCGAGCGCAAAATGAATGCAGATTTCGCCTCCTATCAAAGCAGCGGCTCCGGCCTCGCGGTCAAGGCGGGAAACCCAAAGAAATTGGTGCTCGACGCGATGAAGCTGTGCGGCACCAAGGTGGGCGGCGAAAAAGGGACCACGCAGGGTATCGAGACCCTTCCGGCGTTCTCCAAGCAGTGCGTCGATGCCGGCAAGGCGCCAATCGACATCCAGCTGTTTCCCTCACAGAACGAAGCCAATCTGGCCCTCATCTCCGGGCGCGTGGACAGCGTGCTGTCAGGTCTGATCGGCATGAGCTACGCAAGCAAGCTTTCCGGCGGCGCTTTTGAACTTGCCAGCGACCAAGACTTTGAACCGACCCCGGTGGGCATCGCCATGCCCAAAGGTTCAGCACTGACCAAGCCGATCGTCGCGGCCGTCAGGGCGCTGATCGCGGGCGACACCTACAAGGCGATCAACGCGAAGTACGGCATCCCGGACTCGGTGACCATCAGTGCTGATGCCGTGGACGCGAGTGGTGCGAAATGAGCAGCGTCATGAGCGTCTCCAAGACCGGTACCGACCGCGGACAGTTCACTGTGGTGGCAGCAAGGCACCCCTTGCGATGGGTTGCCGGGACTGCGGTAGCAGCTGTCGTGATCTTGCTGCTTGTTTCCGCGGTGAGCAATCCCCGTTTCGGCTGGGACAAAGTGGCACTGTATTTCCGCGATGTCGCCATCGTCAACGGCATCGGGATCACCCTGTTCCTGACGGTGGTCTGCATGGCTGCCGGGGTTGGGCTGGGAGTGGTCCTTGCGGTCATGCAGCTTTCGGCAAACCCCGTGGTCAAGGCCTCGGCCAGCGCCTACGTGACGATTTTCCGAGGCACCCCCGTCCTGGTCCAGCTGTTGTTCTGGTTCAACCTGTCGGCCTTGTACCCGGAAATCACGTTCGGTATCCCGGGCGTCAGCCTCGACGCCAACCAGATCATCACACCCCTCGCCGCGGCGATCCTTGGCCTGGGCCTCAACGAGGCCGCATACATGTCGGAGATCGTCAGGGCAGGCATCCAGTCCATCGACCAAGGCCAAGGCGAGGCGGCCGGCGCCCTCGGCATGTCCCGCATCCAGACCCTCACCAGGGTGATCCTGCCCCAGGCCATGCGGGTCATCATCCCGCCCACGGGCAACGAGTTCATAGGCATGCTGAAGATGACGTCGCTGGTCAGCGTGCTGGCCGTCCCCGAACTCCTGTACTCCTCCCAGATCATCTACTCGAAGAATCTGCAGGTGGTTCCACTGCTCTTGGTGGCCAGTATCTGGTACATCATCGTCACCACCGTATTTTCCGTGGGCCAGGGCTACCTGGAACGGCATTTCGCGCGGGGCACCTCCCGTTCCGTCCCGCTGACCGCGGCCGGGCGGTTGCGGAAATTCTTCAGGGTTCACTCCGTGCAGGGCTCAGGAAAACAGGGTTCAGGAAAACAAGGCTCAGGAAAGGGCGCGCAGTCATGACCATCGACACGACCGAAAGGCCGGCGGCGGCACCGGAGACCCTTCCGCTGGTGCGTGCGGACGGCGTACGCAAGAGTTTCGGCGAGAACGAAGTCCTCAAGGGCATTGACCTCCACGTCCAAAGCGGCGAAGTGGTGTGCCTGATCGGAGCGTCGGGCTCCGGAAAAAGCACCTTTCTGCGGTGTGTGAACCACTTGGAGAAGATCGACGGCGGCCTGCTGTGGGTAGGGGATAGGGCCGTGGGCTACAGGATCGAGGGTGACAAGCTCCACGAACAGTCCCACAACGAAATCTGCGCCGACCGCACCGATATCGGGATGGTCTTCCAGCACTTCAACCTGTTCCCGCACATGACGGTGCTCGAAAACCTCATGGAAGCCCCGCTCAGGGTGCTCAAACAGCGCAAGGCCGATGTCCGCCGTCGGGCATTGGATTTGTTGGAGAAGGTGGGTCTGTCGGAGAAGGCGGATGCCTATCCGCGGCACCTCTCGGGCGGGCAGCAGCAGCGTGTGGCGATCGCCAGGGCGCTGTGCATGCAGCCGAAACTGATGCTCTTCGACGAGCCGACCTCGGCGCTGGATCCTGAACTGGTGGGCGAGGTTCTCAAGGTGATGAAGGATCTGGCCCGGACGGGAATGACCATGATCGTCGTGACGCACGAGATGGGCTTCGCCCGCGACGTTGCGGACCGCGTCGTATTCATGCATGGCGGCCGGATCATCGAGGAGGGTCCTGCGGAAGCGGTCATTGGCAACCCCCGGCATGAGCGGACCAGGGCGTTCTTGTCCGCCGTCCTGTAAGCATTGATAGCGAGCTCTCGGAAGTTGTTGACAGAATGCGTTAGTGACAGCTAACGTATTAATCATGCTCGACCCACTGGAAGTTGCCGCGGAGCCGAACAGGCGGCGTCTGCTCCACATGCTTGCGGCGGGCGAGCGCACCGTGACGGAACTGGCCGCCGAATTCACGGTGAGCAGATCCGCCATCTCGCAGCACCTGCTGTTGCTGGAGCAGGTAGGCCTCGTTGCTGCCCGCAAGGAGGGACGCAACCGCTTTTATCGTTTGGACCACGCTGGCATGAGGGAACTCCGGATGCTTTTTGAGCAGTTCTGGACAAGAGAGCTGGACATGCTCGTTGCTGACGCACGTAACTTCACCACCGACCGCCTTCCCACCACAGAGGATTCACCATGATTTACGACAAAACCGTTCTTCTTCCGCTCAACGTCGACCAGGCCTTCGAACTCATCACGCAGCCTGCACGGCTCCGCCGCTGGCAGACCGTCGCCGCACGCATCGACCTGAAGGTGGGCGGCGAGTACCGCTGGACCGTTACTCCGGGACACCACGCAGCCGGAACCTTCACCGAAGTCGAACCGGGCAAGCGTGTTGTCTTCACCTGGGCGTGGGAGCAGCCAGGGGCCCCGGCGGACAACGTCTCAACCGTGGCCATCACACTTGAGCCGGCCGACGGCGGGACCACGGTGCGCTTCGTGCACGAGGGGCTTCCGACGCCGGAAGCCGTCGCCGCGCACGCCGAGGGCTGGAACCACTACCTCGACCGTCTCCTTGCTGAGGCATCCACGGGGGACGCCGGTGCCGACGAATGGGCAGCTGCCCCGGCCGATCTCAACGAGCTCACCTCTGCGGACGCCACGCTTGCCATCGTGCAGCGTGTGCTGGCGCACGTCACCGAAGCCGACGCGCAGACCCAGACTCCGTGCGCCGACTTCAACGTGTCGCAGCTGCTTGACCACCTTGCAGGCTCAATTGCCAACATCGCCAAGGCTTTGGGGGCCGAAGCAGCGGACGACGCCGGGAAGTCGCCTGAAGTGCGCATCGCCGACCTCGCCCAGCCGACGCTGGAAGCGTTCTACCGCCGCGGGCTCGAGGGCACCATCGACATGGGCTTCGCCGAACTGCCGGCCACGATTGTGGCCTCCATCCTCAACCTTGAATTCCTGGTCCACGCTTGGGACTTCTCCAAGGCCCTGGGCCTCGACTTGTCGGTTGCGGATGAGCTCACAGACTACGTTGAGGTCCTCGCCCAGACCACCATCAGCGAGCAGGTCCGCGCCAGCGGCGGCTTCGCCCCGGCGCGGGAAGTCACCGAGACGGCGTCCAGCCTGGAGCGTTTGGTCGCATTCACGGGCCGCGCAGTTCACGCCTAAGCGGGTTCGACACTGGCTGTTGTCAGTGTCGGACCCCCGTACTACTTTGAACGTGGTATCCGCTGGCGTATGCCGGCTACTCAACGAAGGGATAGCAATGCCGCAGGTTGATAGCTACAAGCAGGGAACTCCGTGTTGGGTGGACCTGTCGTCGTCGGACATTGAGGCTTCCAAGGCCTTTTACAGTGATCTGTTCGGCTGGGAATTGGACGCGATGGATGCCGGCAACGGCGGCACGTACTACATGGCCAAGCTGCAGGACCGCTACGTCGCGGGCATGATGCAGCAGATGCCGGACATGGCCGCCGCCGGTGTGCCGTCCTACTGGGCCAACTACCTCGCCGTCGATTCGGTTGACGAGGCAGCTGAACGCGCGACGGCGGCCGGCGGCAACATCTTGTTCCCGCCGGACAGCGTCCCCAATGGGAGCGGCCGCATGTTCTTCGCCGCCGATCCCACCGGCGCGCAGGTTGGTTTCTGGGAAGCCGGAAACCACCACGGCGCCGGGTTGGTCAACGAGCCTGGCACTGTGGTGTGGAGCGAACTGCAGACGAACGACGTCGCCAAGGCCGTTGCGTTCTATGAGGCCGTGACTGGATGCTCCAGTGAGACGGCCGCGGCCGGCGATTTGCAGGAGTACACGCAGCTCGTCGTAGATGGAAAGTCCGTGGCCGGAGCCATGAAGCAGCCCATGGAGGGCATGCCGCCGTTCTGGATGACCTACTTCAATGTGGCCGACGTCAACGAATCCGTGGCGAAGGCCGTGGAACTCGGAGCACAGGTCTTCGCTCCTGCCTTCGACGTGCCCGGTATCGGCCGCATGGCAGTTCTCGGCGATCCCGCCGGAGCGGCTTTCAGTGTGATGGCTGGCGAAAGCAACTAGGCGTTAACAAACGAGTGCCCACCCAGCGGCCAGAACGGCCGGTGGGTGGGCACTCGTTTGCGTTAAGAACCCTTAGGCGTAGGCGTTGACCAGGCGGACGGCGCCGCCGTCGACGCCCTTGGCACCCTGGATGTAGTCCGGGCCGCTCTTGTCCACGGATGCGGAATCCGCGGCCACAGTACCCATGACCCACGACGGCAGGCCGCGCTCGTTGAGGCGGGCAACAGCGGCGTCGGCGATCTCCGGCGACACGATGGCCACCATGCCGACGCCCAGGTTGAGCGTGCGCTCGAGATCGGCCAGCGGCACGTTGCCGAGCTCGGACACCAGCTTGAAGATGGCCGGCAATTCCCAGGTGGCGCGGTCAACCGTGGCAACCAGGCCCTGCGGCAGGACGCGGGCCAGGTTGGCTGCCAAGCCGCCACCGGTGACGTGGCTGAAGCCGTGCACTGCGCCGGCTGCGGTGCCGAGGCCGGAAACCGGGAAGGCGCGGGCGAGGTCCAGGCAGTCGGCGGCGTAGACGCGGGTCGGTTCCAGGAGCTCTTCACCCAAGGTGCGGCCGAGTTCGGAAACCTGGCGGTCCAGGGCCCAACCAGCGTGGTTGATAACGCGGCGGACCAAGGAGTAGCCGTTGGAGTGCAGGCCGGAGGACGCCATGCCGATCACGACGTCGCCCGCGCGGACGCGGTCCGGGCCGAGCAGAGCGTCGGCTTCGACAACACCGGTAGCTGCACCGGCGACGTCGTACTCGTGCTCGCCCAGCAGGCCCGGGTGCTCGGCGGTTTCGCCGCCCACCAGTGCGGTGCCGGCAACGGAACAGGCGGCGGCAATGCCGCGAACGATGTCCGCGATGCGCTCGGGGACAACCTTGCCACAAGCGATGTAGTCGGTCATGAAGAGCGGCTCGGCACCCACCACCACGATGTCGTCCACTACCATGCCGACCAGGTCGAAGCCGATGGTGTCGTGGATGTCCATGGCCTGGGCGATAGCCACCTTGGTACCGACGCCGTCAGTGGACGTGGCCAGCAGGGGCCTCTTGTAGGTGAGCAGCTTGGAGACGTCGTACAGGCCGGCGAAACCGCCGACGCCGCCGAGCACCGAGCTGTTGTGGGTCGCCTTGACGGCGTCCTTCATGAGTTCGACGGCGCGGTCTCCCGCTTCGACGTCGACGCCGGCGGACGCGTAGGTGATGCCGGTGGTGTTCTCAGCGGCGGAGGATGCGGAGGTCATACAGACTCTTTCTTATCGGCGTCGGTCAGCAGGTTCTCAAACTCGGCGTCGGGTCCGGGATCGCAGCCCGTGGCGCCGGGCTTGTTGGCCGGGTCGTCCAAGTCTGCGTTGTCGGCTCCGTCAGAAATGCCCGACGTCGGCAGCCCGCCGAGGTCGGTACGCTCCAGCAGGTTCTTGCCCAGTTTGTCCGAGCCCGGAAGTTCGATGGGGTACTGGCCTGTGAAGCACGCGGTACAGAGGCGTTCGCGGGGCTGCTGGGTAGCGCCGATCATGCCGTCTTCGGAAATGTAGGCGAGGGAATCGGCGCCAATGGCGTGGGAAATTTCCTCGATGGTGGCACCGTTGGCGATCAGTTCCGCGCGGGAGGCGAAATCGATACCGTAGAAGCAGGGCCACTGGACCGGTGGGGAGGAGATCTTGATGTGGACGGCCGCGGCGCCGGCCTCGCGGAGCATCCGGACGATGGCGCGCTGGGTGTTGCCGCGGACGATCGAGTCATCCACTACCACCACGCGTTTGCCGCGGATCACGGATTCGAGGGCGTTGAGTTTGAGCCGGATGCCAAGCTGGCGCAAGGTCTGTGAGGGCTGGATAAACGTACGGCCCACGTAGGAATTCTTGACGAAGCCATGGGCGAACGGGATGCCGGATTCCTCGGCGTAGCCCACTGCGGCGGGGGTGCCGGATTCCGGGACAGGGATGACGATGTCCGCTACCTGGGTGTTTTCGCGGGCCAGCTGGCGGCCCATCTCCACGCGGGACTCGTATACGGAGCGTCCGGCAATCGAAGCGTCGGGGCGCGCAAGGTAGACGTACTCGAAAACGCAACCGGCCGGCGTCGCTTCCGCGAAGCGCTGGGAACGGACGCCGTTCTCGTCGATGGCGATGAACTCGCCGGGCTCGATCTCGCGGATAAAGCTCGCGCCGACCGTGGCCAGGGCGGACTGCTCGGAGGCGACAACCCAACCGCGCTCGAGGCGCCCCAAGCACAGGGGGCGGATGCCGTAGGTGTCGCGGGCTGCGTAGAGCGTGCCCTCGTCCATGAAGACGAAACAGAAGCCGCCGCGGATCTTGGGCAGGAGCTCAAGGGCGGTCTGTTCGAGGGTCTTGCCTTCTTCGCCTTCGAGGAGGGCGGTGACCAAGGCGGTGTCCGAGGTGTTGCCCTGCTTCATTTCGCCGGTCAACTGGCCGCCGTTGAGCTCGAGGATCATTTCCCTGAGTTCGGCAGTGTTGGTCAGGTTGCCGTTGTGGGCGAGGGCCACGGTTCCGGTGGCAGTTGCGCCGAGGGTGGGCTGTGCGTTGGCCCAGTGGCTCGCTCCGGTGGTGGAGTAGCGGCAGTGGCCGACGGCGAGGTGCCCGGTGAGGGTGTTCAACGTTGTCTCGTCGAAGACCTGGGACACGAGGCCCATGTCCTTGTAGACATTGATGCGCTTGCCGTCACTGGTAGCAATACCAGCCGATTCTTGTCCGCGGTGCTGCAGCGCATACAGCCCGTAATAGGTGAGTTTTGCTACTTCTTCGCCCGGCGCCCAGACCCCGAAGACGCCACAAGCGTCCTGAGGTCCTTTTTCGTCGGGGAGAAGATCATGAGAAAGTTTTCCGTCGCCACGTGCCACTGGTCAATTGTCGCATGATGTTGGCGTGGTATTTTCCCTCACGCGTCTTTGTGACCGGGATCCTATGCTCCGGCGTCGTCCTCGGTTGAGTCCGGAACGGACTCGACGACGGCGCGCTGGGAACGCCGCACGCTGACTTTATCCAGGACGAGCGCAGCGATGGAACCCAACAGCACGCCACCGGCGGCAAAGGCCACAAGGAAGAACCCGAAGACCGCCCCGGTGTCGAAACTCGCGTCGCCAGGGATTCCGTAGGCCACGAACGCGGCAACGATGATGCCGATAACTCCGCCCAGCACCATGAACGGAACGAACTTGGGAGCCCGGCGGACCGTGATCCCGCGGCGTTCGGGCCCGCCGTCGTGGGCGGAGCCATTCTGCGCCGCGCCGTTCTTTGGCGTGCCGCTGGCGGTGTTCGAGTCCTCAGAAATCATGCCTTCCAGCCTACCGTTTCGAGGACGTCGGTTTATGGTCTGAAGTCAGACCATTGACAGAATGATGTGAAGTGGGTCACTATCTATGCGAGCGGTGTCGGCCCGTTCCCCCCTCCGTTTAGAAAGAGAATAATCATGAGTGATCGTTCTACGGCAGCGAAGGTGCAGGCTGTGCAAGACGCAGATGCTGCGGCCCTCGCCGAGCTTGGCTACAAGCAAGAGCTACATCGCGGCATGTCCGGCTTCTCCAACTTCGCAGTCTCGTTTTCCATCATTTCGATTCTCGCTGGCTGCATCACCTCTTTCAGCATTGCGCTCAAATCCGGTGGCCCCGCCGCCATCAACCTGGGTTGGCCGCTGGTTGGCGTGTTGGTCCTGTGCGTGGCACTTTCCATGGCCGAGGTCTGTTCGCGATACCCCACGGCCGGTGGCCTCTATTTCTGGGCCGGCAGGCTCGCCAAGCGGAACAAGCGGGCTTGGGCCTGGTACGTCGGCTGGTTCAATTTCCTCGGCGAGGTGGCCGTCACAGCCGCAATCGACTTCGGCTGCGCCACAACGATGATGGCTTTCGCTGCCCTGACATTCGGCGTCGAGCCCACCGCGGGCGGTACCTTCGCACTGTTCGTCGTCCTGATGATCATCCACGCCCTGCTTAACAGCTTCGGCGTGAAGATAGTCAGTTTCCTGTCCAATGTCTCTGCTTGGTGGCACATTGTTGGTGTGGCAATTATCGTGGCGGCGCTGTGGATCATGCCAACGAGCCACCAGTCCTTTGACTGGACAATGACGGCGTGGCACAACGAAACCGGCTTTACCTTCGGGCCGTATGTCTTCCTCATGGGCCTGCTCATGTCGCAGTACAACTACACCGGCTACGATGCTTCGGCCCACGTTGCCGAGGAGACCAAGAACGCCGCCATCGCTGCCCCCAAGGGAATTGTCATGAGCGTCGTGGTCTCCATCATTGGCGGCTGGATACTGCTCTACTCGCTCGTCGCCGCGATCCCCGACGGGTCCGAGGACGGCCTCACCGCCCTGGCTGCAACGTCAACCGGCTTGCCGCCGGCGCAGATTTTCCTCGATGCGCTGGGCAACCCCGGTGTAGCGAAGTTCCTTCTCGCCATTGTGGTGGGCGCACAGTTCTTCTGCGGCATGGCGTCAGTGACCGCCAACTCGCGCATGACCTACGCTTTCTCCCGCGACAATGCCCTGCCCGGGTCCCGCATCTGGGCCAAGGTCAACGCCCGGAGCGGCACCCCCACAAATTCGATCTGGCTCTGCGTTGGCTGCGCCATTGTGCTCGCTTCGCCTGCCCTGTTCAATACCACCGCCTATTTCGCCGTGACGAGCGTCGCCGTCATTGGCCTCTACATCGCGTACATCACCCCGGTGTTACTCCGCAGGCTCAACAAGAATTTCACCCCTGGCCCGTGGCACCTGGGCAAATGGAGTCCCATCATCAACTGGATAGCGATCGTGTGGGTCGCCATCATCGTGATTCTCTTCGTTCTTCCGCCGGTCGCAGACATCACCATCGACACTTTCAACTACGCACCAATCGCCGTCGCGGTGGTCTTCCTCCTTGCCACCGTGCTTTGGTACACCACGGGGCGCAGGACGTTCATGACAAGCGCCGAGCAGGATCACCTGACGATCGACGCCGATAAGCTGCTCAACTAGCACACTCGCGGGCCGCCGGCGGTTCTCCGCCGGTGGCCTCCTAACAAGGAAGGCCACCATGTTGTTCGCCGAACCGATTGAATCCCCCCTTCTGGAGACGGTCTTGCTTCCCGTGCGCGGACACATGGCCTTCGAATCGTGTGTGGAGCACTTGGGTTCCGCCATTCAATTGGGCATCTTCAAAACGGGCGAGCGGCTACCTCCGGAGCGTGATTTGGCCGAGCGCATGCAGGTCTCCCGGGCGACGTTGCGGGAAGCGATCAGCGCGTTGCGCGCAGCCGGTTTCGTCACGACCGTCCGGGGGAGGGGCGGTGGAACCATCGTCGAGCCTGTGGGCAACGCGCGCCCGCCGGAGCGTCTTGGCAACAAGGACCGGCAGGAGGAGATGAACGACATCCTCATCTTCCGCTCGGTGATTGAACCGGGGGCCTGCCAGCGGGCGGCCTCGATGCGGCTCAGCGAGGATCAGCGCCGGCTTCTGACTGACTCGTTGGCCGAAGTCGAAAACGCGGGTTCACCGGTGGAATACAGGCAGGCAGATGCCCGCCTTCACCTGGCTTTTTCAGCCGTTGCGGGGTCGTCCGAACTCAACAAGGCCAGCACCACCATCCAGACAAAGATCCACGAATTCCTGGCGGAAATCCCCTTTCTGCAACGGAACATCGAACATTCAAACCAAGAACATCGATTGATAGTGCAGGCCATCCTCGACGGCGAGCCTGCAGCGGCCCGAAGCGTCATGGAATTGCATTGCGAGTCCACTGCCGCACTACTCAAGGGACTACTGAAATGAGCAGCACCATGAACAACAATTCGAACACTGTGGGGACCACTGTTCACCCGCGCAATGACCGTATGCTCACCGTTGAGCAACTCAAAGCGCAGATTGGCGAAGGCCTCATAGACACCGTGATTCTCGGCTTCACCGACATGCAGGGCAGGCTGCAGGGCAAGCTCCTTCACGCGCAATTCTTCCTGGATTCCGTCCTGGAGCATGGCACCGAAGGCTGCAACTACCTCCTCGCCGTTGACACCGAAATGAACACCGTAGACGGCTATGACATTTCCTCGTGGGACAAAGGCTATGGCGACATGGTCTTCGACATGGATTTGGACACCATCCGCATCCTTCCCTACCGCGAGGGGAGCGCGCTGATCCAGTGCGATTTGTCCATGACCGACGGCACTCCGGTCTCCGTTTCACCGCGCGCCATGCTCAAGCGACAGGCAGCCAAAGCAGCCGAACGTGGATGGAAGGCGCTTGCCGGAACCGAGCTCGAGTTTGTGGTCTACAACGACACCTACGAGCAGGCATGGGACCTGGATTACAAGCACCTCACTCCTGCCAATCAATACAACGTGGACTACTCGCTCTTGGGATCCGGCCGGGTGGAACCACTACTTCGCCGGATCCGGAACGAGATGTACGCGGCTGGCATGACCGTGGAATCCGCCAAAGGCGAATGCAACTTGGGCCAGCACGAGATCGCGTTCAAGTTCGATGAAGTCGTGACAACGGCGGACAACCATTCCGTCTACAAGACCGCGGCCAAGGACATCGCCCATGACATGGGCCAATCCATTACCTTCATGGCCAAGCCCAACGAGCGCGAGGGCAATTCCTGCCACATCCACCTGTCCCTTCGTGGACTCGACGACGAGCTGGTCTTCTGGGACAAGGCCACCGGCGCCCGAACCAAAACCTACGATCACTTCATCGCTGGAGTGCTTGCCACGATGCGGGAATTCACACTTTTCTACGCCCCTAACATCAACTCCTACAAGCGGTTCGTCAAAGGATCGTTCGCTCCGACGGCGGTAGCCTGGGGCCTCGATAACCGCACCTGCTCGGTGCGCCTGGTGGGGCATGGTCAAAGCGCGCGGCTGGAAAACCGGCTGCCGGGTGGCGATGTCAACCCGTACTTGGCACTCTCGGCCATGCTTGCCGGCGGGCTCTACGGAATCGAAAATGAGCTCGAACTCGAACCGGCAACCATTGGCAGTGCTTACACTTCGGGCGCTCCCACCGTGCCGACGACTTTGCGGGAGGCCCGGGAACTGTTCGCCAACTCGGTGATCGCCAAGGAAGTCTTTGGTGAGGAAGTGGTGCGGCACTACGTGAACTACGCCGACGTCGAACTGGCAGCTTTTGAGTCCGCCATCACGGACTGGGAGCTCCGCCGCGGTTTCGAAAGGCTGTAGGGCAATGACACAGAACCAGACGCCCACCCCGGTCGCGGAATCAAACCGGCCGCCTCGTATCGCCCTCACCACCTACCTTCAAAACGCGAAATGGGGGGTTTGGGACGCAACAGCGGCAGTTCTGCCAGGTGCATATTTGGAAGCCGTCGTAGCGGCTGGCGGCACACCTCTCCTGCTACCGCCTATCGGCACCGATACTTCCGTACTTGACCTGGTGGATGGCCTCATTGTGGTGGGAGGGGCCGACGTCGACCCCGGAAACTACGACGCCGAGCCTCACCCCAGCACTCGCAGCCAGCCCGAGCGGGACGAGCACGACATCGCGCTGACGCTGGCCGCTTTGGAGAAGGGCATTCCGCTTTTCGCGATCTGCCGCGGTGCGCAAATCCTGAACGTGGCCCTGGGCGGAAACCTGATCCAGCATGTGCCGGACGTGCTGCCCGAATCGAATTACCAGCCCGCGCCAGGGGTCCATGGCGAGATTGAGTTCGGTACTCGGCCGGGGAGCATCATCGCCGAGCTACTCGGCGAACGGGCATCGGCGCCTGTCTATCACCACCAAATTCTGGACCGGGTGGCCGACGGGCTTTGCGTCACGGCGTACGCAACAGACGGCACCATCGAGGCTGTCGAATCCACCCAGGGAAGCTGGGCGCTTGGCGTTCAATTTCACCCGGAACAAAACCCCTCCGATCTGCGCCTCTTTGAAGGATTCATCGAAGCAGCCAGGAGCTACCGGGACGGCGAACCCCACGCTGACCGCCTCGACTCATCGACGCAGTTCAAACCAACAGAAAAGAGTCGGGCGTGAGTGCCACAACTTTTGACATCATCAATCCGGCCACCGAAGAATTCCTTCAAACCGTTGAGCTTACATCCCTCGCGGAGACCGACGCCCTGATTGCCCGCGCGGCAGCCGCCTTTGAGTCCTGGCGGAAAGTGTCGCCGTCGGACCGGGCACTGCTCTTGCGCCGGTTCGCGGCCGCCGTCGACGCCGATCTGGAAAACCTCGCGCAACTCGAAGTCCGCAACGCGGGACATACGATTGGCAACGCCCGCTGGGAAGCGGGCAATGCGCGCGACGTCATCAGCTACTACTCAGCGGCCCCGGAACGGCATTTCGGGCGGCAGATCCCCGTTGCCGGGGGCCTCGATCTGACGTTCCACGAGCCATTGGGCGTTGTCGGCATTATTGTGCCGTGGAACTTTCCGATGCCGATCGCGGCGTGGGGCTTCGCTCCGGCGCTCGCGGCTGGAAACACAGTGGTACTGAAGCCTGCGGAACTTACGCCGCTGACGGCGATGCGGCTGGGTGAGCTGGCGCGCGAGGCCGGACTGCCCGACGGCGTGCTGACCATCATCCCAGGGAAGGGCTCCGTGGTGGGGGCGCGCTTCGTGACCCACCCCGCCGTGCGAAAGGTCGTCTTTACCGGGTCTACCGGGGTTGGCAAGCAGATCATGGCCGGCTGTGCTGATCAAGTGAAGCGGGTGACGCTCGAGTTGGGTGGCAAAAGCGCCAACATCGTGTTCGCCGACGCCGACCTTCCCGCCGCAGCCGCCGCAGCTCCCGGAGGTGCGTTCGACAACGCCGGCCAGGACTGCTGTGCAAGGTCCCGGATCCTGGTGGAAAAGTCCGCCTACGATGCCTTCCTTGAACTCTTGGAGCCTGCTGTTCGGGCTGTCAAAGTTGGCGACCCGGCTGATGAAAGTACCGTCATGGGGCCTTTGATTTCCGCCCGGCAAAGGGAAACCGTCGCGGGCTTCGTGCCTTCGGGAGCACCCATCGCCTTCCAAGGCGAGGTGCCCGAAGGGCCCGGTTTCTGGTTCCCACCCACCGTTCTGGCGCCCGATTCGTTAGACGATCCGGCGGTGCGTGAGGAGATCTTCGGACCCGTCGTCGTCGTCGTTCCCTTCAACGACGAGGCGGACGCCCTAAGGATTGCCAATGACACCGAATACGGCCTTTCCGGGTCGATCTGGACCCAAGACATTGGCCGGGCCTTGCGCGTGGCCCGCGGGGTGGATGCCGGCAACCTCTCGGTGAACTCCCACTCTTCGGTCCGGTATTCGACGCCGTTCGGCGGCTTCAAGCAGTCAGGCCTGGGCCGCGAGCTGGGTCCCGACGCCCTCGATTCCTTCAGCGAAGTAAAGAACGTTTTCATCGCGCACTGACCCCACCAACTTTGGAAGCCCCATCATTCAAGGAGAGATCACCATGACCGAATTCATTTCAAACCGACTCAAGGATCGCACTGCCGTCATCACCGGCGGCGGGAGCGGTATCGGCTTGGCCACGGCAAAGCGTTTCGCCTCGGAGGGTGCCAGTGTGGTCATCGCCGATATCGATCCGGCAGCTGGAGAAGCGGCAGCCGCTGCCGTCGATGGCATCTTCGTAAAGGTCAATGTCACGGACGAGCAGGAAGTCATTGACCTCTTTGCCACAGCGAAGAGCCACTATGGCAGCGTGGATATCGCGTTCAACAACGCGGGCATTTCGCCGCCGGACGATGCATCCATCCTTGACACGGGAATCGACGCGTGGCGCCGGGTCCAGGAGGTCAACCTGACCAGCGTCTATTACTGCTGCAAATACGCGCTGCCGTACATGTTGGAACAGGGCAAGGGCTCGATCATCAACACTGCGTCTTTTGTGGCTGTGATGGGTGCGGCCACATCGCAGATTTCCTACAGCGCTTCCAAGGGCGGCGTGTTGGCCATGACCCGTGAGCTAGGCGTCGAGTTCGCGCGCAAGGGCGTGCGGATCAACGCACTGTGCCCCGGACCGGTCAACACGCCGTTGCTGAAGGAACTCTTCGCCTCCGATCCGGAGCGGGCCGCGCGCCGCTTGGTCCACGTTCCCTTGGGACGTTTCGCCGAGCCCGAGGAACTGGCCGCCGCGGTCGCCTTCCTGGCGAGCGACGACGCCTCGTTCATTACCGCTTCGACCTTCATGGTTGACGGCGGCATCTCCGGAGCTTACGTCACCCCGATCGACTAGCGGAAGCTTCCAGGTCCGTCGATGGTCCCCACCGGCTCCCTCGCCGGCCGGTGGGGAACTCCGGAAGAATTAGCTTCCCCGGTACGTGGAGAACGCGAAGGGGCTGAGCAGGAGCGGCACGTGGTAGTGCTCGCCGGCGTCGGACACCGTGAAGCTCAAGTCCACTTCCGGGAAAAAGGTGTCCACGCCCTGTGCTTTGTAATACGGACCGGTCGCGAAGTTCAAGCGGTAGCTGCCGCCGTCGACCTTTTCAGGACCCAGGTCCTTGATCCGGCCATCCGCATCAGTGGTGCCGCTAGCAACGTGCCGCCAGTTGTCGCCGTCTCGCACTGAGAGAACGACGGCGACGCCCGCCGCCGGGCGGCCGGAGCCGGTGTCCAGGATGTGAGTGGTGATCTGGGAAACGCTCATGTGTTCGCTCCTTCGCTGCTGACGTTGGCTTCGCTGATCACGCCGGCAAGCCGAAGCAGCGCGATTTCGCGCAACTGTCCCGCCACGATGACGTCCTCTTCTTCTGCGGTATGGCTCAGGCGCTCGTGGAGGGAGGCCAGGATTTCGTTGGCTGTCCGTCCTGCTGCGCGGATGAGGAAGACCCGTCCGAACTTGGCCTCGTACTCACCGTTGCCTTCGGCCAGGGCGGTGACGACGCCGTCATCACCGGGGTCGACGCCCGCCTGTTCGGAGCGGGACATCGCGGCTTCGGTGGTCTGGGCCTTGGGCCGTTCGCCGATCCGAGGGTGGTGGGCCATCGCGGCCGCCACTTCGTCCGATGTGAACGGCTCGGCAGTTTCCCGGGCGAAGTCGAGCAGGGAGTCCAGGCTGCGGAACGGGCGCGCATCGGCGATGTGCTCCACCCAACGCTGGATGTCGAGGCATGGGCGGAGGACGTCGATGGCGTCCGCACGGTCCACGCTGTTGAATACTTCAAGCTGCATGCTTGTTCATTCCTCGTACGAGTGCTGGCATCCATGGTGTTGGCTATGCGGAACTCCGGCGATTCCTGCCGGATGAGCCTGAGCGCCTCCGCACCCCAGGCCTTCCACATCATGGAACTGTTATTTCAGCATACGTAATAGTGAATCCAATGACTGCCGTGGTGTCAAGAGAATATCGCAGGCACGCCCCTCCCGCCCGCCGACGCTCGCTCACCTTTGGTGGCTTCTACCGAAACGCTCGCTCACGTTTGGTGGCTTCTACCGAAACGCTCGCTCACCTTTGGTGGCTTCTACCGAAACGCTCGCTCACCTCTGCTGTCTGGTGGACAATGTCAGCAACGAGCCAAAGGAGTTCCGCCATGCCAGAGGTCCTGACTTCCCGGTATCTCTTCGGACCGGGTCCCAGCAATTGCTATCCGGAAGTGACCGCCGCGCTGGCGTATCCGGTGATCGGGCACCTGGATCCCGTGTTCATCGAGCGCCTTGACCGGACATGCGCGGGGCTTCGGACGGTGTGGGGGACCCGGAACGCGCGTACGTTGCCGCTGAGCGCTACCGGTTCTGGCGGGATGGAAGCGGCCTTTGTCAATACAGTGTCCGACGGCGACGTCGCAGTGATTGCCGTCAACGGCCTTTTCGGGGAGCGCATGTGTGAAGTGGCGCGGCGCTGTGGCGCTACGGTGGTGCGCGTCGACCACGAATGGGGCCAGCCCGTGGATGCGGAGCGGGTCCTCGCCGCGCACCCGCATCCGAAGGTGATAGCCGCCGTCCATGCCGAGACCTCCACAGGTGTCCTGTCCGACGTCGCGCCCCTCGGTGCCGGCAAAGGCGATGCCCTCCTTATCGTGGACGCGGTGACGTCCATCGGCGGACTGGAACTGTTGGCGGACGAGTGGAGGATCGACGTCGGCTACGCCGGCACTCAGAAATGCCTCGGAGTGCCCCCTGGCTTGTCCCCGTTCACGGTGTCCGAGCGCGCATTTGAGCGCCGCGTCAAAGAGCCGCGTTCCTGGTACCTGGATATCGGTCTTCTTGGCGGGTACGTCGGAGCTGCGAGAGGCAGCAGGACTTACCACCACACTGCGCCAGTGACCATGATCGCGGGACTCGAGGCTGGGCTGGACCGCATCCTGACCGAGGGGCTCGCGGCAGTTCAGGCGCGGCATCGTGCGGCCGGTGCCGAGTTGCGGGACGGACTTGAAGCGATGGGACTCCAGCTGTTTGCCGCAGAGGGCTCGCGATTGCCGAGCCTCACCACGGTCAAAGTGCCCGACGGCGTGAACTCGGCCGCCGTTCGCGCTTACCTTTTGGAGAACTTCAGTATGGAGATCGGATCCGGGGCGGGTGCGTTCACGTCCACTGTCTGGCGGATCGGCATGATGGGTCCGAATGCAAACAGGGCATCGGTGAAGTTGGTCCTTGGCGCGTTGGAAGAAGCGATCGCGAAAGCCTGACGCCCGCTCACATATCGGCGCTCAAGCCATGACGCCCGCTCACATATGAAGGCCAGTTCCGGAATGCTCGCTCACTTGTGGCCGGATTTTGGCCACCTATGTGAGCGAGGGTCACACCAAACGGTCTTGTTTGTGAGCGAGCGTTGGGGAAGGCTAGTGCCCGTTGGCTTGGGCCTTCATCGCGAGCATTTTGTCGAGGGGCTTGACGTATCGCTCCTGCACGATCTTCAGGTGCAGCCAGCACTCCACGCTTGCCACGGATTCCATGGCCCGCGCCTTGTCCAGGACTTCGTACATTTCATCCAGGGAGCTGACGCCCACGGTGGCCACGAGGTCGTGCCGGCCAAGGCAGCTGGCGATGAACTCCACGCCGGGCGTCGACGCGAAAAAGTCGATTGCTTCCTCCGTTCCGGCTGCTGTCGAGATTCCGAAGCCAAAGGCCATGGACCTGGAGGAACCGGAGCGGCTCCGGATGGGACCGATCTGCATGACGCGGGCTTCGAGCAGGCGAAGGACCCGAATCCTGGCGGCGCTGGCCGAGAGTCCGATCCGTTCACCGAGGGCTTCGAAACCGAGACGGCCGTCCACCTGCAACTCACTCATGATGAGAAGGTCCGTCTGGTCCAATTCCAGCCCGGGATCCGGCGGCTCTTTGCCGAGGAAGAGGCTGCGGACAACTTCCTTGTACATCAGGACATCGACGGCAGCCACGCCCTCGCAAAGTCGGATAGCCTCCACGTCTTCGTAGAGCCTTTCCACTGTGGGCAGGCGGAGCTCGGCGATGATGCCGTACCTGCCCGTGGTGAGGGAAGCGAAGACTGCGCCGTCCAGCCGGCTCAACTTGTCCAGGGCCGCGCGTGCGGAGCCGTTGAGCTGGATGGAAACATGCGCGACGGCGGTCAGGCCCAGTAGGCGCGGGTGGACTGCTGCGACAATCCGTAGTTCTCCGGAGGACGTGAGCTCATTGACCTTGGCTGTCACGGCGGAGCGCGTCACGCCCAGTTGCTTGGACAGCTCGCTGAACGAGGCGCGGCCATCGGCCTGCAGCAGGCGGATCAGCCTGTCGTCCAGATCATGCATGGTCTTCACAATAACCGCCTTGTCTCTGGGTCGCGGCAACGGGTGCACAACAGGGGTGCGGCGCCTCAGCGAGCCAAGCGCCGCCGTCGTACTCAATACTTTCACGAACCAAGCAATGGACAAGTGTTTTGGATCAATTGATCCTAGTGATCGTACAAAAACTTTGTCACATCAGTATTAAACGACGGATTCGCTTGATTTGACTGGCATTTTCGCTAGCATCGTGATCAGCGCCACATCGGCGTCCTCCGACTCGCGTTTCGGCGCGACCCCAACAGTTCATTGGAGATCGCACATGCTCAAGTTCACGAAGCCCGCCTTGGCGGCCGCTGCGCTGGCCCTGTTGTTGAGCGGCTGCTCCGCCGCAGCCTCCCCAGCTCAACGGGGCAATCCTCGGCCACCGCGCCCAAGGGACTCGCCACGAGCGGCAAGCTCACCCTGTGTATCGACCCCGAATACGCCCCGCTGGAGTACTACGCCAACGGCTCCAGCGGTGACATAGTGGGGTTCGACGCCGATGCCGCCCGCGCGCTCGCCAAGCACTGGGGCGTGGATGCAAAGTTCGAAGTGACCACATTCGATGGCCTCATGCCGGGGCTCCAGACCCGTCGCTGCGATGCCATTTTCGGTGGCCTCTACATGAGCAAGGCCCGCCTGGACGTCGCCGACGCCTCAGCCGTCATGAACGCTGGTCCTGCGATCCTGGCCGCCCCAGGCAGCGCCGGGAATTACAAGACCGCACTGGATCTGTGCGGCCATTCCGTCGCTGCGCAGAGTGCTTCCGCCAACGCCGCGCGCATCACCGCACTCAAAGATGAGTGCAAGAAAGCCGGCAAGGACGAGCCCAAGCTCACCGAATACCCCAAGACCGCTGAAACTGTTCTGGCAGTCCTCAATGGCAAGTCCGAGGCTCTGATCGAAACCAATGTGGCAGCCGCTTACATGGCCGCCCAGAACGAAGGCAAACTCGCAGTGGCTCCGGGAGTCTTCCCCGCGGACACCACGTTCGGTGTGTTCACCCGCAAGAACGATCCTTTGTCTCCTGCGATCGCGCAGGCACTGAAGGAACTCCACCAGGACGGCACACTGGCCAAGATCGCCAAGGACAACAAACTAGACGCCACGATCGTCGACGTCCCCTAACCGCCGTCCTCCCCGCGGGGGCCGCGCCAACACTGTGGCCCCCGCCCCCTAACGCGAAAGGAGTTGGTGATGGAGTTCGATGTCAACATCTTCGTCCAACAACTCGTGAATCCGAGCTACGCGTCCGGGGCTTTCCTGTCCGTCGCCGTCGCGGTGCTTTCACTCGTTCTGACCACGGCCATCGGCTTTGCCGTTGCCCTGGGCCGCACGTCCCGAAGCCGGATCGCCCAGGGTGTGGCAGGCCTGTACACCTGGTTCTTCCGGGCTATCCCGGCGCTGCTGGTGCTACTCATCATCTGGAACGCCTTGCCGCAGCTCTTCCCCGTCCTGCGCCAGGATTGGTTCTCCCCGTTCATTGCCGCGTTCATCGGCCTGGGCATCGTGGAAGCCGCCTTCATGGCAGAGATCATCCGTTCGGCGCTGCTCAGCATCGACGAGGGCCAGGCGCTGGCAGGCCGCGCACTCGGGATGTCGCCGGTCAAGGTCATGCTCAAGGTTGTCCTGCCGCAGGCCATCCGCACGGCGCTGCCTCCCACGGGCAACGAGTTCATCGGCCTGGTGAAGTTTTCCTCGCTGGCCTCGGTGATTTCCCTGCAGGAACTGCTGACCACGGCGCAGGTAGGTGTGAACATCACGTTCCGCTATGCCGAGTACTACGCCGCGGCAATCGTCTACTACCTCATCATCGTGAGCCTTCTGACGCTTCTCCAGAGCTACGTGGAGAAGAAGTTCGTGTGGACCTCACGGTCCAAATCCAAGAAGCCTTCCATCCTGGAACCAGTCGGCCAAGGAGTGCAGTCATGACCCACAGCGGCCCCGAACTCAAACAGGAAATTTGGTCCACCAACGATCCCGTACTTAGCGTGCGGAATCTCCACAAGAGCTACCAGGACCAGCACGTCCTGCGCGGAGTCGAATTCGACATTCACCAAGGACAAGTCAAGGCGGTGCTGGGTCCTTCCGGTTCCGGCAAATCCACCATGTTGCGCCTGATGGCGCTCCTTGAACCAGCCGACGACGGCGGGATCTTCCTCCGCGGGCGGCGCATCGGTGTCCGCGAGAAAGCAAGCGGCGCCGTGGCCCTGCCCGAACGCGAGCTCGCCAAGGAACGCCGCAACATTGGCATGGTCTTCCAGAAATTCAACCTGTTCCCGCATCTGACGGCTTGCCGCAACGTGATGCTCGGGCTGACTTCCGTCAAGGGCATCCACCACAAGGAAGCCGAAGAACAGGCCATGGCGATGCTTCAGCGAGTGGGGCTTTCGCACCGTGCGGGACATTTTCCCTCGGAGCTCTCCGGTGGTCAGCAGCAACGCGTAGCCATCGCCCGCGCCTTGGTGATGAACCCCGACGTCCTCCTCTTCGACGAGCCAACCTCCGCCTTGGACCCCGAGTTGGTGGGCGAAGTCCTGGACGTCATGGAAAGGCTGGCCAACGACGGCATGACCATGATCGTGGTCACCCACGAGGTCCGTTTCGCGCGCCGCGTGGCCGATGAAGTGACCCTGTTCGACAGTGGCGTGATCGTGGAACAAGCCACACCGGACGAGTTCTTCGACAACCCCCAGCACCAACGCACCAGGAAGTTCTTGAGCCATGTCCACTAACGCGCAGTCCGCCACGCCGGAGACCGCGACGCCGGAGCGAACGCGCAACCGCCCCCTCGCCGTCTATACCGACATGGAGGACCTCGATTACTCCGCCGGCGCCGCCCTGCTCGAAGACAGCGGTTACGACGTCCGGTACCTCGGGACCCAGGACCCCTCGGTCATCGCGGAGCAGGCGAAGGACGCGGAAGCCCTCCTGGTGGGCTACGCCCGCGTGACTGCCGAGGTCATGGATGCCATCCCGGGCTTGAAAATCATTGCCCTGGTCTCGATGGGCTTCGACAACGTTGACCTCGATGCTGCCAAGGAGCGCGGTATCTGGGTCAGCAATCTCCCTGGCGTCGCCACCGAGGAGGTCGCCTCGCACGCATTGGCGCTTGCCCTCGCCGTCGCGCGCGAAATTCCGTTCTTCCAGGAACGCGTGGCCGAGGGGGACTGGAACGGCCGCCCGGACGGCAGGGTGTTCCGGCTCAGCCAGGAGCGGCTTGGGCTCATCGGACTCGGGCGGATCGGCAGCCGTCTCGGAGAACTGGCCTCCGGCGTCTTCGGCGAGGTTATCGGCTGCGACCCCTATCTCCCGGACACTCCGTCTACCCGGGAGATGCTGGCGAAGGCGGGCATCCGCCGTACTGGGCTGGAAGAAGTCCTAGCGGAGTCCGCCGTCGTGTCCTTGCACATGCCCCTCTCGGAGGAAACCCGGCACATCATCAACGCCGGAAGCCTGGCCGTGATGCGGCAAGGCAGCTACCTCGTGAACGTCAGCCGCGGGCAGCTGATCGACGACCGAGCGCTGCGTGCCGCTGTCGATTCCGGCCACATCCGTGGAGCGGCGTTGGACGTGCTCGACGTCGAACCGGCACCTGCCGACCACCCGCTCATGGGCCACCCGCGGATCCTCGTGACGCCCCACGTCGGCTTCCTCTCCGAGTACACGCTGGCCGAATACGTCAGGATCCAGGCGCAGAACGTCATCTCCCAAGCCCGCAGCGGAGCCCCGGACACCCCGTTGTTCGAGCTGGCACCCACCCGCTGATCCGGCGTACCGCAAACTTCAACACGCAAAGGTCATTCCCATGTCATTCCTGGCATCACATGAAACTTCCCCCGTAGCCCCGGCAGCAACGCTGTTCTTCGGCGGCCGCATCCGGACCGTCGACTCCCTCAACTCCGTCGCGGAGGCGATGCTGGTCATCGGCAACCGTGTTGCCGCCGTCGGGACGCCACAGGAGTGCCGCGACGCGGCGCTCAAGCTCACGACGGCAGTGCCCGACGTCGTCGACCTTCGGGGCCGCACGTTGGTTCCCGGCTTCATCGACCCGCACGCGCATCCCCTCATGTACGGACAGCTGCTGTCCTGGGTGGATTGCGGACCGGAGGCGGCCCCGGACATCCCCACCATGCTGGAACTGCTGGCGAAGGCTGCGGCTGACAACCCGGGGGACACTCCGATCCGAGGCTACGGCTACGAGCACCGCAACCTGGCCGAACAGCGCCACCCCACGCGGCAAGAGTTCGACACCGTCTCCACGACGCGCGAGGTGTACGTCATGAACGCGAGCGGCCACGGCGGAGTGGTGAACTCCTATGTTCTCGCGAAAGCCGGCGTAGACCGCAACACGCCCAACCCGCCGGGCGGAACCTTCTTCCGGGATCCCGACGGCGAACTCACCGGTGAACTTTCCGACGCCGCGTGCGACATCCTCACCGGAGACGAAGGCGTCAAACTGGGGCACCACGGTCCCAACTTCCACCTCGGGGACAGCAAGGAACACCATCGCGCCCAGCTGCTGCACGCCCAGCGGGAGTTCCTCAGCCACGGCGTGACCACTATCGGCGATGCCCAGGTGACCAAGCGTGAATTTGGCGCCTACCTGGACCTCGTGGAGCGGGGCGAATTGGTGACCCGCATCAACGCGTACTTCCTCTCGAGCCTGCTGGACGAGGTGCTGGAACTGGGCCTCGTGGACAAGTTCGGCGATTCCCTCCTTTCCTTCGCCGGGATCAAGCTCTATGCGGATGGGACCCTGGGCGGCTGGACTGCGTACTTCCCGGAGGGCTACCGCGACGACCCCTGCCGCACCGGCTCGCTCTACCATGAGCCGGCCGAGTACCGTGCCCTCGTGGCCAAGGCGCACAACGCCGGGCTGCAGACGGCGACCCATGCGCAATCTCCCACCGCCATTCAGTTGGTGCTCGACGCGGTTACCGAGGCTCTGGCTGAGAGCCCACGGGCGGACCACCGGCATAGGATCGAGCACTGCGGACTGCCCACACTGGAGCAGATCGACAAAATGGCTGAGCTGGGGATCATGCCGGTCAACCAGCCCCAGCATTACTACAATTGGGGTCCAGGCGTCACGGATGCCATCGGCTCCCCGGGCGAGCGATTCAACCCTCTCGGCGAATTCGTGGCCGCAGCAGTTCCTGTGACTATGAGCTCGGATGCTCCCGTCGCCGATCCCCGGCCGCTGGAAGCCATCCAGACCTCCGTGACCCGCAAGACCCGCTCCGGCGTCCAGTTGGGCTCGGATGATCTTAAGATCGACGTCGTCGAGGCCCTCCGCGCCCACACCATCAACGGTGCGCGGGCCATGGGTCGCGAGAAGGACCTTGGTTCCCTCGAGCCGGACAAGCTGGCCGACTTCGTGATCCTCGCGGCGGACCCGCTTGAGGCCCCCGAAGGAGATATCAGCGGCATCGAGGTTGTGGAGACCTGGGTCAATGGCGTACGGGTGTACGCGGGCTGAGGCTTTCGACGCTCCGCGGCAGGCGCCGCACAGTTAAACCCCGACGTCGACACTCACGGTGAGTGCCGACGTCGGGGTTTCGTGTTGCTTGACGGGCCCAACTAACTCGCACTTAATGTCGTTTTCAGGGCTGAAAACGACACTTACTGCGAGTCAGTTGGGGCTTAGACCCGGCGGATGGCCTCGGCGAGGCGCTTGACGCCTTCGGTGAGTTGCTCTTCCGGGGCATATGAGAAGGCGATGCGGAGCTGGTTGCTGCCACCGCCGTCGGCGTAGAAGGCGCTGCCCGGCACAAACACGACTCCTGCCTCGATGGCCGCGGCGAGAACATGCTCCGTGTCGATGCCGTCGGGCAGGGTTACCCAGGTGAAGAATCCACCGGTCGGGCTGGTCCACTGGGTGCCGTCGGGCATGTAGGCAGCCAACGCGTCCAGGGTTGCCTTGCAGCGGGAGGCGTAGACGGCACTGTACGCGGCAATCTGGTCCCGCCAATCGAAGCTGCTGATGTATTGCTCCACCACGAGCTGGCTCAAGACCGAGGGGCAGATGGTGGTGGCTTCGGAGGCGATCTGGAGGCGGCCACGCACGTCCCGGGGTGCCACCACCCAACCGACGCGCAGACCGGGGGCGAAGATTTTGGAGAACGAGCCGAGGTAGAACACGTTATCCGGGTCGAGCGTGTGCATGGCCGGCTTGAGCGTGCCATCGAAGCTCAACAGGCCATAGGGATTGTCCTCGACGATCAGCACGCCTTCGGCCCGGCAAATGTCCGCTACACGCTGGCGCCGCTCCAGGGAAAGGCTAATGCCGGAAGGGTTGTTGAAGTTGGGGATCGTGTAGAAAAACTTGATGGTCTTGCCGGCCGCTTTGAGCCTGGAAATGACGTCCTGGAGGCGGTCGGGATCGACGCCGTCGCTGTCCATCGGCACGTGCGCCACCTCGGCCTGGAAGCCTTCGAACACGCCGAGCGCCCCCACGTACGTTGGTCCTTCGGCGATCACCACGTCTCCCGGATCGCAGAAGAGCTTGGTCACGAGTTCCAGCGCCATCTGCGATCCCGCGGTGATTTGCACGTTTTCCGGAGACGTCTTGATGCCCTCGAGCTCCATGACCTGGCAGATCAGGGCCTGCAGTTCCTCGGTTCCCGCACCCGAGCCGTACTGCAGGGCCTCCAGTCCGCGGCGAGCGACGACGTCGCTGGCCATGGCGGCGATGCGATCCATCGGCAGTACGGGCAGGTAGGGGTTGCCGCCGGCAAGGGAGATCATGCCCGGCTGCATGGAAACATCGAAGACGGCGCGGACGGGGGAGGGCTGGAAGCCGGCCGCACGCTTGGCCATGCGGCCGACGTGGGATAGCTCTGTGGTGAGGGTCATGGTGGTCCTTTGGTGGTTGGAATAGGCGCTTGTGGGTGGCGTGGGCGCTTCGATGCGCCCCGGACTGGTGTTTCTTACTGTGTGGCTGGCTATTGTGTGCTGAGGAATCGGTGGAGGATGCGGGTGCCTGCGTGGATGGCCGTGACGGGGACGCGTTCGTCGATGCCGTGGAACATGCCGGCGAAGTCAAAGCCCTCGGGAAGCCGCAAAGGCGAGAAGCCGTAGCAATTGATGCCCAGCCGCGAGAAGGCTTTGGCGTCCGTGGCCCCGGACATGACGAACGGGAGGGCTTTCCCGGAGGGGTCGACGGCGGTGATCGCCGCTTGCATCGCGTCCAGCAAAGCGCCGCGGGCGGGTGATTCCAGCGAGCGGCCCTCCTCCCAGCTCACCTCGATGCCGGGCCCGAGCAGTTCCATAAATTGCGCTTTGAACTCGTCATCGGTGCCCGGGGCGATGCGGCAATCCACGGTAGCGGTGGCAGTCCCGGGAACCACGTTGGTCTTGTAGCCGGCGTGGAACTGGGTCGGGACGGCGCTGGTACGCAAGCCCGGGAGGAGCATCGCGGCGAGCAAACCGAGCGAGGCGAGTTCGTCGTCGAGCCTTTCGCTATCCAAGGGCTGGCCGAGCGCCTCGCCCAACTGCTCCACCAAGGCCGAGAGCGAGGCGCTCTGGACCACCGGCCACTTGTGTTCCGAGATGCGGCCGAGGGCAGAGGAAAGGCGCGCGACGGCGTTGCTTTCGTTGGGCACGATGGAACCATGGCCTGTGGTTCCGTGCGCGGTCAGCGTTGCCCAAGCGACCCCTTTTCCGCGACTCCCAGCAGGTAGAGCCTCAGGTCGTCGCGAAGCTGAAGGGAGAAGCCGCCGATTTCCCCGATCGCTTCGGTGACGCCGTGGAACAGTTCCGAGTGCTCGCCCACCAGAAACTGGGCCCCGAACTCGCCGGCTATTTCCTCATCGGCCACGAAAGCGAACACGATGTCCCGCTTGGGGACAAAGTTCTCGCGCCGCAATTGACGGACGGCCGCCACCGTCATCGCAACCATGTCCTTCATGTCCACCGCACCGCGACCCCATACGAAACCGTCCTTGACCTCGCCGGAGAACGGGTCCACGGTCCAGTCCGCAATGTTGGCGGGGACGACGTCGGTATGGCCATGCACCAAGAGGGCCGGAGCCTCGGGTTCGCTGCCTTTCATCCTGACCACGAGGTTGCCGCGGCCGGGAGCCTTTTCGAGCAGTTGGCCTTCGAGGCCAAACTCCGCGAGCAACGACTGAATGTATTCGGCACAGCGCAATTCGCCGTCGCCGGTGGTGGCGGGATCGCCGGTGTTGGTGGAGTCGATGCGGATCAAGGTGCTGCAAAACTCCACGGCCTCGGCGGCCATGGCGTCGTGATGTTCCCCCACAGGTGGTCCTTTCCAGCGCGCAGCCCGCGCTTCGTTCCAGCGCGAGTTGGCGCGCGTCTTAGTGCGCGTCCACGAGTTTGGAGCGCTTCTTGATGATGAATTCTTCGGCGTCGATGCCGAACTCCCGGGCCGCAAAGCGGTGCAGCGTTTCGATCATCTCGGCGGGTGTGAAGTTGTGGACCCCGTTCAGGGACTGGATCGCGAGTCCGTCAATCGTGGCCAGAAGCAGGGTGGCCACTTGGTCAATATCGATGGCCGGCCGGATCAGTTTCTCGTCCACGGCCTCCTCGAGCGCCCGGACGAACAGGCCGCGCCATGAGGTCCAGACTGCTGCGACGCTGTCCCGGATCTCGGAGTTTTTGTGGGCTGCAGCATAGATCTGCAACCAGAAACCCCAGGCTTCCTCGAAGGGGGTGTCGCTCTGGATGGAGAAGGTCAGGAGATCGTGCAGGCGTTCCACTGCGTTGCTGCCCTGGTCGTAGATGCGCTGCCATTCGGCGAGGGATTCGTCGATGCGGTACTCCACTGCCGCGCCGATCAACCTTTCCCGGTGCCGGAAGTAGTGCTGGATCATCCCGATGCTGAAGCCCGAGGCCTCTGAGAGTTCGGCGAAGGAGCAACCCTCCACGCCTTGGCGGGCGATCACCTGCGAGGCATGGTGCAGGATGCTCTGCCGGCGTTCGGCCATGGCTTCCGCTGTGACGCTTCGTGTGCGGCGGCCCGGGTTTGTCTCGCTCATGCCGTTGCTCCTTCGTTTGACTAGTCGCGCTGGTCCAGGTGGGGCGCCTTGTGGGCGCCCCTTCGTCATCTCTCCATGATGTTGCCATGCTCCCTTGACACGCGTTGTTACTCATCTCACAATAAGTTGAACATATTGTTATTTCAACCCGACCCGAACCGGAGATCCACAAATGATGCGCAAAGGCGTGAAAAGCTCGCTCGTGGCAGTGGCAGCCATCAGTTTCCTGGCGTTGACGACGGCTTGCTCCAACACCGAAGGTGCGGCCGCTACCGCATCCGGTAATGCATCGGCCAGCGGCGCAAGCAGCCAGAACGGCCAGGAACTCGCGCAGGCAGTGAAGCCCGATTCCAAGGTTCAGGCGCTGCTTCCGGCTGCCATCAAGAGCAAGGGCTCGCTGACCCTCGTCACGGACCCCACCTACGCCCCCATCGACTTCACCGATGACCAGGGCAAGATCATCGGACTGGAGCCGGACATGGCGCTGGCCGTCGCGAAGAAGATGGGCGTCACCATCAATATCGAAAAGGCCGATTTCAACGGCATCCTCGCCGGCATCGAGGCCCGGCGCTACGACGCGTCCTGGGCGGCTTTCTCCATCACGGAGGAGCGCAAGGACAAGGTCAACATGGTCAGCTACATGCGTGGCGGAACGTCCGTCATGGTCAAAAAGGGCAACCCACTGGGTATCAACTCGGAGCTGGACCTCTGCGGCAAGACCGTGGCTGCCCAGACAGGGACAACCCAGGCACTGAGCGTGCTCCCCTCCTTCGACAAGAAATGCGCGGACGCCGGCAAGGACAAGCCTGTTTCCTTGCTGCTGCCCCAGCAGGACAACGTCAACCAGGCTGTAGCCTCGGGCCGTGCCCAGGCACTCGTGGCGGACAACGCCCTGACCGGCTATTACGCCCAGCTGCAGCCGGACGCCTTCACCTCCGTGGACTCCATCCTCGTGGAACCGTCCTTGTCCGGCGTAGTGAGCCCCAAGGACGACGGCGGCCTGTCCAAGGCATTCCAGGCTGCGGTCCAGTCCCTCATGGACGATGGAACGTACGCCAAGATCATGGAGGCCTGGAACCTCAAGTCCGGCATTGTCACCAAGTCTGAGATCAACCCGACGGTGGGGTCATGACCGTGTCTGATTGGCCCGTCGCCGCCGAGGCGCGGCATGATTTCGCGGAC
The DNA here is from genome assembly GCF_054888235.1 of Arthrobacter sp. MMS24-S77. Classification (NCBI taxonomy): domain Bacteria; kingdom Bacillati; phylum Actinomycetota; class Actinomycetes; order Micrococcales; family Micrococcaceae; genus Arthrobacter; species Arthrobacter sp. MMS24-S77. The sequence goes on along the minus strand of NZ_JBTZRN010000001.1, from coordinate 4,058,566 downwards.
CTGGCGTCGCGGCCTGTCCTCAAGCGCAAGCGGCCCGGGCAGCTGCTCGCCATGGTGGTGGTGGGCCTGTTCGCGCTCATGGGCGCCTACGTCATCGTCACCAACCCCGGCTTCGGCTGGCCCACCGTGGCCAAATACTTGTTCGATATCCGCATCCTCAACGGCCTCCTGACCACGATTGAGCTCACGGTCATTGCCATGGTCCTCGGACTCGTGATCGGTCTGGTGATCGCGGTCATGCGGATGTCCGACAACGCGCTCCTCCGTGGTGTGGCCGGTGCCTATATCTGGTTCTTCCGAGGCACTCCGCTGTTGGTGCAGATGCTCTTCTGGGGCTTCGCCGCCGTACTGTTTCCCACCATCGGCATCGGCATCCCCGGCGGTCCCATGTTGGTGGAATGGAACACGAACGACGTCCTGCCGCTGTTCGTGGCTGGCATCCTTGGCCTGGGCTTGAACGAAGGCGCCTACATGGCAGAAATCGTGCGCGCCGGCCTGATGGGTGTTCCCGCGGGACAGTCCGAGGCCTCCCACGCCATGGGCTTCAGCCAAATGGAAACCCTGCGCCACGTGGTCATCCCGCAAGCCATGAAGATCATCCTTCCACCAGTAGGCAACGAGACGATCTCCATGCTGAAGACCACTTCCCTGGTGATCGTGATCGGCGTCGGAGACTTGCTCTACAACACCCAGCAGATCTACGCGCGCAACCTCCAGCAGATCCCGCTGCTGATCGTGGCGAGCCTCTGGTACATCCTGCTCACCACCATCCTCTCGCTCGTCCAGGCGCGCATTGAGAAGCGGTACTCCCGCGGCAACACCATCCAGGCACGAAAGGCTTAACGGCAATGTCTGAAGTCCAGTTCCTCAACGTGCACAAGGATTTCTCCGGCATGGAGGTCCTCAAAGGCATCAACTTCACGGTCGAATCCGGACAGGTAGCGTGCCTGATCGGCCCCTCCGGATCGGGCAAATCCACGCTGCTCCGCTGCGTCAACCACCTCGAAACCACCAGCTCCGGCACCATCCTGGTGGGTGGCCGCATGATCGGCTACGAGGTCCACGGCGACAGGTTGATCGAGGCACACCAGAAGGACATCAACAAGCGCCGCTCCCGGATTGGCATGGTGTTCCAGTCCTTCAACCTCTTCGGTCACATGACAGCCCTCGAAAACGTGATGATGGGTCCCGTCAAACTCCTCAAGGTACCCAAGGCCCAAGCCGAGGCCGAAGCCCATGAACTCCTGGCCAAAGTGGGCCTCGCCGACCGCACGGGCCACTATCCGGCCCAGCTCTCCGGCGGCCAGCAGCAGCGCGTCGCGATCGCCCGGGCGCTGTCCATGAAGCCCGACCTCATGCTCTTCGACGAGCCCACCTCCGCGCTCGACCCCGAACTCGTGGGCGAAGTCCTGGACGTCATGAAAGCCCTGGCCCGCGACGGCATGACCATGATCGTGGTGACCCACGAGATGGGCTTCGCCCGCGAAGTGGCGGACGTCGTGGCGTTCATGGACGGCGGTGTCATTGTCGAAGCCGGCGATCCCAACGAGATCATCTCCCGCCCCCAGCACGAACGAACAAAGGCGTTCCTCTCCAAAGTTCTCTAGGCCACGATTTAAGGACTCCAACCTTGACCAGTTCCATCCCCACCAACAACGTCGGCCTCGCCGTCATGACCACGCTGCGGAACTACGGGATCGACGCGATCTTCGGGATCCCCGGCACCCACAACCTCGAGTTCTACCGGCACCTTGAGCCGCTCGGCATCCGCCCCGTCACCACCCGCCACGAGCAAGGAGCCGGGTACGGCTCCGACGGATGGAGCCAGCTCAAGGGGCTTCCCGGCGTCGTGATCACTACCTCCGGACCCGGACTGCTGAACGCGATGTCCGCTGCGGCCACCTCGTATTGCGAGTCCCGGCCCATGATCATTCTGTCCCCGGGCGCGCCGCGCGGCAGCGAGTTTTCGGACATCGGGCTGCTGCACGAAACCAAGGACCCCACCGGCGCCGTCCGCGCCCTGATCGGGCGCAGCACGCGTGTGTCCAGCGGCAGCGAAGCCGTGGAGCTGATCCACGAAGCCTTTGCCTTCTTCGCGCACGGGCGGCCGCGTCCCGTCCACATCGAGATCCCGTTGGACGTCCTGGAGGGGGCGTCCGACGTCGACCCCGCCGCGCTCGAGGCCCGCCCTTTGGGTGCGCCGAAAACAGCAGCCGACGACGCCGTCGCCACCGCCGCGGACATCCTCCGGCGCGCTTCCAGCCCGGTGATCCTGGCCGGGGGCGGTTCGCTCGGAACCGGCGGCGCGTTGCTCGAACTTGCAGAACTCTTGCAAGCCCCCGTGGTGACCACCATCAATGGCAAGGGTGCTATTCCGGAAGGCCATCCTTTGTCCCTTGGCTCGGAAATCCGGCTGGCGGCGGCGCAGGATCTATGCAATTCCTCGGACGCGCTGCTGGTGGTCGGCTCGAAGGTGGGCGAGTCGGAGCTGTGGGGCGGCAAGATCGTGCCGCAGGGCAGCTGCATCCGGATCGACATCGACCCGTCCCAACTACAGTGCAATCTCGCGCCGGACGTCGAACTCCTGGGCAACGCGTCCGCCGTCGTACCCCAACTACTCGCTGCGCTCGCCGGGTATGGGCCAGGCCCCGCTCCGCAACTGGACCCTTTGCGCGCCGAGCTGCAGGAGGAAGCCCGTTCCATGGCGCCCGTGCTGGCACGAATCAACCAGATCCTCGCAGCCACGCTCCCGGCCGACACCGTTATTGCGGGGGATTCCTCGCAGATTACATACTTCGGGACCACGTCCTTCTTCCCCATGCAGCAGCCGCACCAGCTCCTGTACACGCCTGCGTACGCCACGCTGGGTTATGGACTGCCGGCCGCGATCGGGGCCAAAGTGGCGGATCCGGATCGTCCGGTGGTGGGACTGATCGGCGACGGGGCGCTCATGTTCGCTGTCCAGGAATTCATTACTGCCGTGGAGCAGGGCGTGGACCTGCCGATCATCTGCATCAACAACGGGGGCTACGGCGAAATCAGGCAAAACATGGAGGACCGGGACCTGGCTCCGGTTGGCGTGAACCTGACGCAACCCGACTGGGTTCGCCTGGCCGAAGGTTTCGGGCTGACCGCGTTCAACGTTGAGTCGCTCGACGAGCTCGCCGGGGTTGTCACCGAGGCTCTTGCCGTCAAGGGACCGAGCCTCATCCACGTGAGCATCCAGTAACTGCCCCACACCCACCCCCGCCGCACCCCCACCGACGCTCGCTCACTTATGGCGGCCTTTCGGCCGACGCTCGCTCACTTTCTTCAAGCAAGTGATGGAGCGTCCGGTGGAAAGCCCCTATACGTGAGCGAGGGTCATCCGGGCGAGGTCCGGTGGCGGCGGAACAGCTTTTGGATCTGTACGACTTTAGAAGGAGCACGATGAACGGGACCATCAAAAACGCCGAGTTGAAGGCCACGGCATGGGGATGGGTTGAGCAGCAGAAGGGGCAGCTTTCCGCCTGGCACACGAATATTTGGGAACTGGCCGAGCCGGCATGGCGCGAGTACGAGTCGTGCGCCTGGTATGTGAGAACGCTTCGCGAACATGGTTTCACGGTGGAGGAGGGTAGTGGGGGCATGCCCACCGCATTCGCCGCCGAGTGGACAAGTCCCGCCGGCCCTGGGGCGAGGATCCTTGGCTACGCCGAATACGATGCCATCCCGGGCAATTGCCAGGCAGCATCCACCAAGCGGGAGCCCCGTGCCGGTATGTCGCGCTTCGCTCCGGGGCACACCGATCCGCATTCGGCCCTCGGTGTTTCGACGCTCGCTGGCTTCCTCGCGGCGAAAGACGCTATGGAGCAGCACAACATCCCGGGCACCTTGGTCTACACCGGCGAGCCGGCTGAAAAGGTCCAGGGATCCAAGGTGGTCCACGGCCTGCGCGGCTACTATGACAACCTGGACGCCATCATCTCGTACCACCCGTTCTACATGATGCCGCTGTGCAACACCGCGCGTTGGGATACCCACTGCGGCTCGTACTACAGCAAGATCTACACCTTCACGTGCGACAGTCCGGAGGGCTGGAACAACACGTACGGCGATAGTCCCATCCCGTCGTCGCACTCCGCCGCCCGGGCACCGGGAGCGGATGCCGCCCTGTTCACGATGTTCTCGCTGACCAAGACGACGCAGGATTCGATGCTGCCGCAGGCGGGTGGCTGGTCGTTGTCGGAAGCGATCCTCACCGCTGGGCAGGCGACGGCGGATAACCAACCTGCGGGACTGGCCCAGATCCAGTACTCCTGGCGCTGTCCCAGCCTCGCCGAAGCCGACTCAGTGCTCGCCGTGCTCGATCGCAACGCGGAACTCGCCGCGGCTGCGTCGCATTGCAACGTTAGTTCCCGCTGGGTGGCTCGCAACCGGCCGGGCATCGCCAACCATACGGTTGCCCAAGTGGCGTGGGAGAACATCGCGGCCGTGGGCGCACCGGTTTTGGACGAGCGGGCCCGGGAGATCGGACGCGAAATCCAGGCCTCGTGCGGAGTGGAACCCATGGAAAATCCGTTCCATCCGGCGACGGCGGAGCTCATCACCCCGCAGGACGCCGAAGCAGAGCTGCGCCGGCACATCCCGGCAACCCAGCAGAACTGGACCAGCGATGACTACGTTGAAATGACCTGGTACGCACCCACCATCCGCTTCTACACGGCACGGCCCACGCTGGCGGCGGACGAGAAGGGCACCGCGTACCCGGGCTGGGCCATGACGGCCATGGGTGGAATCCCTGAGACGATCGACCCCACCATTACGGCGACAGGCAAGATGATTGCCGGCATGGTGCTGGACCTGCTGACTTCCCCGGACGTGCTGGCGGAGGCGAAGGCAGAGTTCGACGCCGAGAAGCGCCGCCGCGGTGCTGTGGCACCGCTGCTTCCTGCCGATTTCTGCGCGCCGACTGATTTCCGATGGCCCGAATACATTGGGGAAGGCAAAGCCCGGGAGTGGTGGATCCCCGTGTCCGAAGAGGCGTGGAACACCGCCGGCGGCACCTAAGCCGTAACCCGGACGCGCGCTCACCTATCGGGGTCAAATCCCAAACGCTCGCTCACTGTGGCCGGAAGTAGAGAATCCTCCTGCAGATCGTCGTCTGCAGGAGGATTCTCTATTTGGCCTCATATGTGAGCGAGCGTCGGCCCGGGAGCCGTTATATGTGAGCGAGCGTCACGCCAAACGGCACCATACGTGAGCGAGCGTCACGGGGAAGGCGGGGCGATTACAGACCCAGCTCGGCCTTCAGCGCCGCCACGTGGCCCTGGGCCTTGACCTGGTACTGGGTCAGCTTGACCTTGCCTTCGCCGTCGAGCACTACGGTGGAGCGGACCAGGCCGTCAACCACTTCGCCGTTCACGAGCTTCTCGCCCCAGGCACCGTAAGCCAGCGCCACTGCGTGGTCTTCGTCGGAGAGGAGCGGGAAGGTCAAGGAGTAGTCGCCGGCGAAGCTTGCGATCTTTTCCGGGGCGTCAGGGGAGATGCCCAGGACTTCGTAGCCGGAGGACTGCAGGCTGGACAGGCTGTCGCGGAAGTCGCAGGCCTCGGTGGTGCAGCCGGGGGTGGCGGCTTCCGGGTAGAAGTACACAATGACGTTGCGTCCGCGGTAATCGGACAGGGAGACCTTCTGGCCTTCGGTGTTAAGCAGCGCGAAATCGGGGGCCTGGGTTCCGGCGAGGAGTTTCTGGGTCATGTTGCGATCCTTGACTTGTCGGGCAACCGCCGTGGCCGGCGATCAATCTATTGGTGTAACGGGCTGCCTAGATGCAGTATTCCGCGGGTCCGCGGACTGTGGAGCCTGGTCCGGGCACGAACTGGTAGCCGCCTCCACGCACTGTGGCGATGACATGGCGGGCTGAGCCCAGCTTGCGCCGGACGCGTCCAACATACACGTCGATCGACCGAAATGCCGCGCCGGGACAGTCAAGTGACTCCAAAAAACGTTGCAATTCTTCACGTGGGATGGGGCGGGACAGGTTTTCCACGAGGTAGCGGAGGAGGCTGCGTTCCATCGCCGTGAAGCTGACCGGGACTCCGTCCAAGAGAACGGTGTCAGCGGCCAAGTCCACTGCCACGGTGCTGCGCCGGCCGGCCAAGGAGACCGGCGGGTTGGCAGCGGCGGGGGAGTTTCCGGCGTCGGACGTTTCCGGCGGAATGCCGCCGTCGGACGCGCCTGAATCACCGGACGTTGCAGCTCCGGTGGCGGGCCAAAGGAGGACTTCCGCCCCCGGAGCAAGTCTGCGGGCTCGGGCCAGGACCGCCTCAGCGGCCCGGGCCCAAACCTCGGGATCGATCTCGCGGCCTTCGCCGGGCTGTACCCACACTGCCAGGCCGCGCGGGTGCAGGCCGGGCCGAATCGCGGAGGGCCGAATCGCGGAAAGCCGGGGGGCGGGCTGGTGCCGCGAGGCGTTGAGCCGTGCGGGCAGTTGCCCGTACGGGGCATGGACGTTGACGGCCATGGCTGTGGCCTTACACGCCGCCGCGGCGAATCAGCTTGCCGCTGGGCGTCCGGCCGTCGATTTCGTTGCCGCGCAGGTACGTTTTGCGTACGACGCCGGAGAGCGCCTTGCCGTCGTACGGCGTGATCGGGTTCTTGTGCTTGAGCTTCTTGACGTCGACGACGAATGCGTCGTCCGGCGCGAAGATGGAGAAATCGGCGTCGTAGCCGAGAGCGAGCTGGCCCTTGTTGTGCAGGCGGGCCAAGGCTGCGGGCTTCTCGGACATCCAGGACACCACCTGCTCCAGGGAGATTCCGCGGTGCCGTGCTTCGGTCCAGATCAGCGAGAGCCCCAGCTGCAGCGAGGAGACGCCGCCCCAGGCCACGGCGAAGTCGCCGTTTTCCAGGTCCTTCAGGTCAAGCGTCGAGGGGGAGTGGTCCGAGACGATGCAGTCGATGGTGCCGTCCTGCAGGCCCTGCCAGAGCAGCTCGCGGTTGGAGGCCTCTCGGATCGGCGGGCAGCACTTGTACGCGGTGGCGCCGTCGGGGATTTCCTCGGCCATGAGCGTCAGGTAGTGCGGGCAGGTCTCCACGGTGAGGTGCACGCCGTCGCGCTTTGCCGAAGCGATCATGGGCAGCGCGTCCGAGGAGGAGAGGTGCAGGATGTGGGCACGGGCGCCGGTCCAGCGGGCGCGTTCGATCACCTCGGCGATGGCTTTGTTCTCGGCGCCGCGGGGGCGGGAGGCAAGGAAGGTGGAGTAGTGTGCGCCACCGGGGTGGGGTGCGTGGTCGATCGCGTGGGAGTCCTCGGCGTGGACGATCATCAGGGAGTCGAAGGACTTGAGCTCGGCCATGTCCTCTTCCATCTCGTCCGCGTCCAGGTGCGGGAACTCGTCCACGCCGGAGTGGAGCAGGAAGCACTTGAAGCCGAAGACGCCCTCGTCGTGCAGCGGGCGGAGGTCCTTCTTGTTGCCCGGAATGGCGCCGCCCCAGAATCCGACGTCCACGAACGCCTGGTCTTCGGCCACTTCGCGCTTGAGCTTGAGGCTTTCCACGTTGGTGGTGGGCGGGATGGAGTTCAGCGGCATGTCGATGATGGTGGTGACGCCGCCGGCTGCGGCAGCACGGGTGGCGGAGGCGAAGCCTTCCCATTCGGTGCGGCCGGGCTCGTTGACGTGCACGTGGGTGTCCACCAGGCCGGGAATGAGGGTTTCGTCTTCGGCGAGCTCGATGATTTCGGCACCCTGCAAGCCGTTTCCGAGCGGTTCGATCGCGACGATCATGCCGTTGCGGACACCGACTTCGCGGGCGGTGATGCCGGCGGTGGTGAGGATGCGCTGGCCGCGAATGACCAGGTCAAAGGGGCCGTGTGCCGTGGTGGTTTCTTCAGACATGGAGTTGCTCCTTGGTCTCGGTTCGCGCTGCGTCTTGGGTGGATACCGCTTTTTCGGAGAGGCGCACGCCGATGTGCTTACCCAATTCTTCAAGCAGCGGCCCTGCTTCAGCTATACATTTCTCTACATTGGATTCGAGTTCGGTCAATGCGTAGACCGACTCGAAACCGGACTCCGAAAGTTGTTCCGGGCTCAGCGTACTGCGGCCGCAGACGGCAATGACAGGGATCCCGGAACGCGCCGCCGCCCGCGCCACGCCCATGGGCGTCTTGCCTAGGAGGCTCTGTTCGTCGAGGCTGCCTTCGCCGGTAATCACCAGATCAGCGCCTGCCAGCCGCTGCTCGAGTTCAGTGAATTCGAGGACGACGTCGATGCCCGGCCTGCGTGCCGCGCCCAGCGCCGCGATGGCGATGTAGCCGACGCCGCCTGCCGCGCCCGCGCCCGGTGCCTGCGCGGCGTCCCGGGCTTGGGGGCCGATCTCGCTGGCCAGGACCTGGACGAAGTGGGCAAGGGCCGCATCGAGCGAGGCGACGTCGTCCGGCGTCGCGCCCTTCTGCGGTCCGAAGATCGCGGCGGCGCCGGTGCGGCCCAAAAGGGGATTGTCGACGTCGGACGCCAGGACGAACTCGGTGACCTCCAAGCGGACGTCGAGGTTCGAGAAGTCGATCCGGTCCAGGCGGGCCAACGCGGCTCCGCCGCCGGGGAGTTCGTTGCCGTCGGCGTCGAGGAGGACCGCGCCGAGGCCCTGCAGGACGCCGGCGCCACCGTCGGTATTGGCACTGCCGCCGACGCCGAGGATGATGTGCCGGCAGCCCAGGTCCAGGGCGGCGCGGATGAGTTCGCCCGTGCCCTGGCTTGTGGAGTTTCTGGCCGTCTCGGAGTTTGGTGCGCTGCCGCCGAAGCCTGGCAGTACCGCGAGTCCGGAGGCCGCGGCCATTTCAATGACGGCTTCCTCGCCGCGGACGGCGAACTCTGCCGTGATTGGCTGGCCCATGGGGCCGGTGACCGTGGCGCTCCGGCGGGTGAAGCCGGAACCGACGGCGGCGTCGAGAGTCCCTTCGCCGCCGTCGGCCACTGGAATGAGCGTGGTTTCAAAGCCCTCGGCTGGCAAACTCGTCGCTGCGCGGCCAGCCGCAAAGCCGGCCCGCAATCCCGTGCTCAAGCGGCTGGCGACCTCGGGGGCTGATAGCGATCCCTTGAACTTGTCCGGGGCTATGACCACACGCATTCCGTACCTCCTTCAGTACTTACTAGTCCAGCAGGGCGATGATCGCCGTGGGGGCGTCTTCGCCGCGCTCGGCCAGCTCTTCGAACTCGTTCACGCCGTTGATTTCAACACCCATGGAGATGTTGGTGACCTTTTCCAGGATCACTTCAACCACCACGGGAACCTTGAACTCGTCCATGAGCGCCTTGGCCTTGTCGAACGCGGCAGGCAGATCGGAGGGGTTCTCCACGCGGATCGCCTTGCAGCCCAGGCCCTCGGCAACCTTGACGTGGTCCACGCCGTAGCCGTTGGTTTCCGGGGAGTTGATGTTCTCGAATGCCAGGGACACGTTCTGTTCCATGTTGAAGCCGCGCTGCGACTGGCGGATCAGGCCCAGGTACGAGTTGTTCACCACCACGTGGATGTACGGCAGGTTGAACTGTGCGCCAACGGCCAGCTCTTCGATCATGAACTGGAAGTCGTAGTCACCGGACAGGGCAACAACGGTCTCGTCCGGCTTGCCGCGGACGACGCCGAGGGCGGCCGGGGCGGTCCAGCCCAGGGGACCGGCCTGGCCGGCGTTGATCCACTTGCGCGGGCCAAAGACGTGCAGCAACTGTGCGCCGGCGATCTGCGAGAGGCCGATGGTGGACACATACGTGGTGTCCTTGCCGAAGGCCTTGTTCATCTCTTCGTACACGCGCTGCGGCTTGATCGGCACGTTCTCGAAGTGGGTCTTGCGCTGCAGGGAACCCTTGCGGGCGATGCACTCGTCTACCCAAGCGGAGTAGTCCGGCAGGGACTTGGCTGCCTGGCGCTCGCGGGCCAGCTCGATCAGCCCGTCCAGCGCCGCACCGGCGTCGGACGCGATGCCGAAGTCCGGCGAGAACACACGGCCGATCTGCGTGGGCTCGATGTCGATGTGCACGAACTTGCGGCCGGCCGTGTAGGTGTCCAGGCCGCCGGTGTGGCGGTTGGCCCAGCGGTTGCCGATGCCGATCACGAAGTCCGAGGCCAGCATGGTCTCGTTGCCGTAGCGGTGCGATGTCTGCAGGCCAACCATGCCGGCCATCAGGGGGTGGTCGTCCGGGATGGTGCCCCAGCCCATCAGGGTGGGGATGACCGGAACGTTCAGCAGTTCGGCCAGCTCAACCAGCTGCGCGGAGGCGCCGGCGTTGATGATGCCGCCACCGGCAACGATCAGCGGGCGATCGGCTGCGGTGAGCATGTCCAGTGCCTTTTCCAGCTGCTTGCGGCTGGCCTTCGGCTTCTCGACGGCGATGGGCTCGTAGGCGTCGATGTCGAACTCGATCTCGGCCATCTGCACGTCGAACGGCAGGTCCAGCAGGACCGGGCCGGGACGGCCGGAGCGCATCAGTTGGAACGCCTTCTGGAAGGCGCCCGGAACCTGGCCCGGTTCCAGGATGGTCATGGCCATCTTGGTGACCGGCTTGGCGATGGACTCGATGTCCACGGCCTGGAAGTCTTCCTTGTGCAGCTTGGCAACGGGGGCCTGGCCGGTGATGCAGAGCATGGGGATGGAATCTGCCCAGGCTGCGTACAGGCCGGTGATCATGTCCGTTCCCGCGGGGCCCGAGGTGCCGATGCAGATACCGATGTTTCCGTCCGCTGCACGGGAGTAGCCGTCAGCCATGTGGCTGGCGCCTTCAACGTGGCGGGCCAGGGTGTGGCGGATGCCGCCGTGGGCCCGCATCGCGGAATAGAAGGGGTTGATTGCCGCGCCTGGCAGGCCGAACGCCTCGATGGCGCCTTCCTTTGCCAAGATGGCGACGGCTGCGTCTACAGTGCGCATCTTCGTCATGGTGTGCTCCTTGAAAGCTTTGGTGCCCGCTACGGGCGGTTTTTGGGTGAGTCTGGGGGAGCCGGCGTCGGAAGTGCCCGACGCCGGCTGCTGGTTTTCGCTTGTTTCCGCCCTTTGGGGCGGGTGGCCTACTTAGCGCTTGGCTTTACTTGCGACCGCTGAGCTGGAGGACCTGCTTGAAGAGGCCGGAGTGGTCGAGTCCGCCGTCGCCCTGGTTGACTGTGGCGGCGACGAGCTGTGCGACGACGGCGCCGAGCGGGATTGCGACGTTGGCTTCGCGGGCTGCGGAGGTGACGATGCCGAGGTCCTTGTGGTGGAGGGCAAGGCGGAAGCCGGGGTCGAAGTTGCGGTCGAGCATCTTCTGGCCCTTCTGGTCGAGGACCTTGGAGCCGGCCAGGCCGCCGCCGAGGACCTTGAGGGCTGCGTCCGTGTCCACGCCGTAGGCCTCAAGGAAGGCGATGGCCTCGCCGAGGACCTCGATGTTGACGGCCACGATCAGCTGGTTGGCTGCCTTGACGGTCTGGCCGGAGCCGGAGGGGCCGACGTGGACGATGGTCTTGCCGACGGCGTTGAGGACATCCTGTGCTGCTTCGAAGTCGGCTGCGTCGCCGCCGACCATGATGGACAGGACGGCGTCGATGGCGCCCTGTTCGCCACCGGAGACCGGGGCGTCGAGCGGGCGGATGCCGGCTGCGACGGCGTCTGCAGAGAGGCGGGCTGCGACGTCCGGGCGGATGCTGCTCGCGTCGATCCAGAGGGTGTCCTTCTTCGCGTTGGCGAAGACACCGTCCGGGCCGCTGACCACGCCTTCGACGTCGGGGGAGTCCGGCACCATGGTGATGACGACGTCGGCGTCCTTGACGGCGTCGGCGATGCTCGTGGCACCCTTGCCGCCTTCGGAGACGAGCTTGTCGATCTTGTCCTGGCTGCGGTTGAAACCCGTGACGGTGTGGCCGGCCTTGACCAGGTTGATGGCCATGGGGAGGCCCATGATTCCGAGTCCGATAACTGCAACATTGCTCATGATTTTCCTTACTGAAGTCTTTTTAGCTCAGGTGTGCTGAACCCAACTAGCTCGCAGTTGATGTCGTTTTGAGGGCCCTAAACGACATCAACTGCTACTCAGTTGGGCGGGTGGGGTTCGTTAGTGGGAGGTGGCGCGCTGGCGGATGGCCCAGCTGAAGGCCGTTTCCTGCGGTTCCTTGTATTCGAGGCCGATGTAGCCGCCGTAGCCGAGTTCGCGGCTGCGGGCGATCCATTCACCGAGGGGAAGCTCGCCGGTTCCGGGAGCGCCGCGGCCGGGGTTGTCGGCGATCTGGATGTGGCCGAAGTCCTTGGCGTGGTTCTCGATGACGGCTGCGACGTCGTCCCCGTTGACTGCCAAGTGGTAGAAGTCGGCGAGGAGCTTGACGTTCGTGGCGCCCGATTCTTCCTTGACGCGGGCGATCACCTTGAGTGCGTCGGCGGCCTTGAGGAGCGGGTACTTGGGAGCACCGCTGACCGGTTCGAGGAGGACGGTGCCGCCGATGCGCGCGACGCCTTCCGCGGCGCTGGCCAGGTTCTCGGCGCCGATTGCGTCCTGCTTCTCGGCCGATTCGCCGTCCACGCGGTTGCCGTAGAGGGCGTTGAATGCCTTGCAGCCCAGGCGCTCGCCGATGCCTGCGACAACGTCGATGTTGTCCAGGAATTCAGAGGAGCGGGCGGGCCAGGAAACCAGCCCGCGGTCGCCGCCGGGCATGCGGCCGGCGTTGAAGTTCAAGCCGGTGAGCTGAACGCCAGCGTCCTTGATGGCGTTCTCGAACTTCGTAGTTTCTGCGTCCGTGGGAACGGATGTTTCAAAGGGCCACCAGAATTCGACGGCGTCAAAGCCGGCAGCCTTCGCGGCCGCAGGGCGCTCGAGCAGGGGCAGCTCCGTCAGGAGGATGGAGCAGTTCACTGTGTACGTCATCGTAGGTGTCCTTCCGGGGGAGGGCTTGGGATCTATCTTCCGCTTGGCTTGTTCTCTTGGCTGGTTCGCCGGTGTCGATGCGCCGAGGTTATTTCCGCTTTGTGGAATTTAGATTCTGCTTTATGAAAAGTTTAGGGAAGGAGGGGGTGGGAGTCAAGGGGGCGGGTGCAGGGAAGGAGTTTGGGATACCAAGCGGTGCCCTGTGGTCCCGGCCGTCAGGGTCAGCCGGATGAAACCCATCTAGGTGGAAACCGCGGATTTACCCCTAGGTCCGCCCCCAGCCACACCTAGATTGAGCGATCCCACCCCTAATTCCGGTCTTCGGGCACCTAGTTTCCTCCATCTCGCCACCTAGGCCCGTTTTGGCGTCATAGCCTCCTCAACGGGGACGGACCCCGTTTGACCGAATGTCGGCGGGCCGCCCGAAGGCATGCGGCGCACAACTTATTGGGGGGTTGGGAATTGAAGCTGAGTCAGCAACAGACCATTGCAGCAGCTGTGGATCAGTGGATTACGGGCATTCCCGGGCGGATACCGGATCATGCCATCTTCGTTGAGAATCCCGGACATGAATCATTTGCAAAGGAACTTGCCGGCGAGCATTCGATCGTCCTGGTGCTTGACGGCGGCGGGGGAGATGACGCGGTCATCCCGGTCTCCGGGTTCTTCGATGTCGCGGGTGAAGAACTCTTGGTTGGTGGAACCCTCAGTCTCGAGATCCAGGACTATGTGGCCATTCCTTTCGTTAATCTCATCGGCGTCACGGTAGTCAGGATTACCACGGCTGAAGATTGGCAGGCCTTTTTCGATGACGCAGAAGAGTCCCGACGATCGGGCTACTTCGTGCGACAGCTCACCGAAGTGAACGCGGTTCTTGCAGAGCGGGGCCTTTTGGACGGTAGCCCGGCTATCGGTTCCTCGTTGGCAAGGCTCCACATTACAAAAGACGGAAGGGTACTTAGCGGACCCTACGGAACCCAGATCGGCGGGGCCGGCGACTCCTTGGCCGACATTCACAAAAGATGCCTCGCGCTCCAACCGGAGTCTTCGCTCGCTTCCGTCTGTGATGTTGAGGTGATTCGCGAGTCCCTTGGCGCCAGGCCATGGATTCCCCGCTATTTGGCTGCATTGGATGCCTGGAAGTTCATTCCTCAGGGCAATCGCGCCAACGCTACGCTTGTCGGTTTCGGTGCCAGTCTCTACGGCGCATCGCCCACTGATGATCTCCCATCACCACGCGCACCCTTCATCATCCACAGGGCAGGAGAGCATACGCTCCTGGACACTGCGTCGGGACGCACTTTCAAAGTCGGATCTGATGCCGCAGCGATCATCGAGGCACTCTCGAATCTGCGGGACATCCAGGCCGCTGCGTCCGCCGTAGCAGCCCCGCTGGGCATTTCTGCAGCGGTCGCCGAGGAATCCGCACGGGTGATTCTCAAGCAGTTCGAACAGGCAGGCGTGGACGTTTTCGGTGCCGGCTGAAATTCCATACCTTCATTTGCCGGCCACCCGTCCAACTCAAAGGACCAACAACCGATGACTGCAGCACTCGACCGTGCCACACCCAGCACCGACCTCCCGCTCTGGATTCCCCTGATCGCGCAGCACGACTTCCCTGTCGAGAGCCATACCGCTGTCCGAGCCCACGGCGTCCACGTAGATTTTGAAGACGGGCAACGCCGCCTTTGCGCAAAGAGCGGACTATGGAACGCCAACCTTGGCTACGGCAACCCCCGTATCACCGAGGCAATCGCCACGGAACTTGAAGCTGCGTCCTACCTTCCCTTGTTCAGGACGGCGCATCGCCGAGCAATCGAGGCAGCCAGCGCACTTCTGTCGCTCCCTGCCCATCGCTTCCAGCGGGTGGTCTTCTCCACCTCGGGTGGAGCTGCCAACGACGCCGGCATGAAGCTCGCGCGGCAATACTTCGTCCTGGACGGACAACCGGAGCGAAAAATCATCGTGGGCCTGACCGGCAGCTATCACGGGCTCACCTACGGGAGCCAGGCCCTCAGCGGTGACCACCTCGGTCAGGCAGTCTATGGCGTCGACCGACGAAATATCCGACACATCAGATTCGATGACGGGGGCACGGAACTGGCGCAATTGATGCTCAGGGAAGGGCACAGGGTCGCCGCGGTCATCGTCGAACCGGTTCTCGGATCCGGTGCGGACGTTGTGCCGGAAAGCTTCCTGGATTCATTGTTGAAACTCCGGGAAGAGCACGGCTTTCTGGTTGTCGCGGACGAAGTGGCCACCGGATTCGGACGGGTGAATTCCTGGTTCGTTTCGGATGAGTGGCCGTCGGCTCCGGACGTCATAGTGACGTCGAAGGCCTTGACGAACGGCACCAGCGCGTGCGCCGCACTTTTGATCGGACAGCGGATAACCCAGAAGTTCGACTCCACGGAAGCTGTCTTTGTCCACGGCGAGACCCAAGCAGGGACTCCGGCCACCTGCGCGGCCATTCTTTCGACCATCGACGAAATGAAAAGGCTGGATCATGGCAGCCTCACAGCGGCGGTCTCGGCCGGACTAGATGAACTAATCGCCCGACTCCAGGGCATTCCCGGCGTCGGCACCGCAACCGGTCGGGGCTGCATGCGGGCCATCAAGCTCGAAACAGCGGACGGATTGCCGTTGGCACCTGGCGCCGTTCTTGCCGTTGTCAGGCGTATTCACCAAGCTGGGGCAATCGTGCAGCCCGGCCCAGGCCGGATCCAACTCCTGCCGGCCTTGGTCTTCACGAAGGAAAACTTCGAGGAACTCCACGCGGCCATCGCAGCGGGGCTCAGCGCAGCCCGCAGGGACGGGGCCTTCGCGTGATCGCGGACCGGACCTGGAAGACTCGCTGCGTCGTTGTCGATGAGCACATGCCTGCCAATTACCTCGGCACCCTGATTCGTGGACGGACCGGACTCGTGGTGGACAGCGCACTTACCGGGCACCGGGATCGACTCTTGGATGGCGATCTCAAGGAAGCGCCCGTCTTGGAGCTCGGCGCGGGACCCGTGTCATTCGCGACCTTGACGGTTGTTGCCGACTTCATGAGGGCACACGGTCTCGAGACCGTCGTGGCACTCGGCGGCGGCTCTGTCCTCGACGCGGTGAAACTTTCGGCCCTGTTCTCCTCCGATCCGTGCTTCGCTGAATTCGCGGCGCGCCATGCCAAGCGCTCGGGCCTCATCGTCCTACCTTTCGGGACCGAACCAAAAGCGCGCCCTAGAACCGTCCTGATGCCGTCCACTGTGGGGACCGGCGCGGAAGTCAGCGCTGTGGCGTGCCTGGACACCGACGTCGGACGCCACCTGATTGCCTCGCCTCACCTGTCAGGTGACCTGGCGGTGCTCGACGTCGCGCATTTCGCGACGCTTCCCCGGCACCTCGTGTTCGAAGGGCTGCTCGAGGCGTTTCTCCGGGTGGCCGGAACGATGATTGGCAGCAGCCGGAGCATTTTCGACGACGACGCCCTCTCGCTTCTGGCGCGCATCGTACGGCTGGGTCATCGCTTGCGGCACGAAGATTCCGCTGAGCTGCGGCTTGCTGCGGCCCGGCTTAGCATCGAAACCCACACAGGATGGTCGCTCATCGCCCGCAACCCTTACGGGGCGAAGCACTGGTATGTCGCGAACGAATTGGCATACCTGACGGGCGAAAGAAAGATGACCGCAACTGCCACCGTCATCGGGCCGATATGGGACGAAATCGAAAGCGGCGGCACGGCCTGGGGCAGCCCTCGTCGTTTGTCCGAACTATGGTCCGCGGTGGCAGATGTTGACCCTTCGCTCGGCCGCTCTGCCGCGTCCGGTATCAGGGAGTTGCTGCAGCGATGGGGAGTCCAAGGGCGCGATGACCTGGGCGAACAAACTGCCGTGAAAACAGCCAACCTGGCGGTCAGCCACTGGGGTGGGGCGCTGCCCATGCTGCGCGGCATTGACCCTGCGCAAATCCAGCACATTCTCCTGAACTCAGTTTGGAAACAGCCAGTCTTGCCAGGCCCTATTGGGCGAGCAACGAGAGGCGAGGGAGAGGGGGTGAGCACATGAACAGCACCGTAGTGCCAAGGCTTCTGGACCTCGAAATCCAGGAGCTGGAAAGCATCGAAGTTCCGGACGACTGGAGCGAACGTATTCACGGAATCACCGTAGGGCTTGCTTTGGTCGGAATCGCCGTCGCCATCACGTGATGGGAAGCCGGACAGAAGACCAGTCAATCGACACAGGGGGAGGTGAAAGCGATGCAGGAACAGCTCAATATCTCAATCCAGGAAATTGAGTCCATGGATACACCGGACTTCAACAATTGGTTCATTGGAGTGTCCCAAGGGGTGGCTATCGGCATCATTGCCGTCAGCATCACCTAGGCGGAAGGACGGCCGACTATCCAAGACAACAAGACGATCGAGAGGAGGGGCAATGATCGCAACATCAAACCTTCAGCTGACCATTGAAGAACTGGAGAACCTCGATACACCTGACGACACACCGTGGTACATCCGCGTTGGCGACGTCATCATTATCGCCGGCATCGTCGTCGGCATCGCTGCGACCTAGCCAGTACGCGCGGGTGGGGAAGCCCCAGCGTTCCCCACCCGCGTGCACTCCCCTCCCCACGTCTGACTCCCGAGAGTACGAGTTGATGAGAACCGCAACTGAGAAGACTGCTGACGACATCCTGCGCGCCATTGGCCATGAGGGTCCTCCCGAGGATCTGTACGGCATTGAAGGGTCTCGCCTTTACGACAGGCTCACTTCCGACGACCTGTCCGAGCTTCCCGAGATTCTGCGCGCTGTGCGGAAAACAGCGGGACCCATCCTCGAATTGGCCGCGGGGTCCGGAAGGATTACCCGGGCGCTCCTGGCTTTGGGGCGTCCGCTGACAGCCGTTGACTCTTCGGCCGAAATGCTGGAAATGCTCAGGGAAAGGGCTGAGACCCGATCCTTTAATCCTCGGGGAGTCGCACTGGACATCGTCGAGGCGGACATGTCCCAACTGCCTGTTGGCGGCACCTATGGCTGCATCGTACTGGGTGCCAGCTCAGTGACCCTTCTGACTCCTGACCAGCGACGGGCGCTCTTCCAGCGGGTCCACGATTGCCTGGCCCCTGGTGGTTGCTTTGTACTCACAGTCCTGGACGCCGGCGTATCTGACCAATCGCCGGAGGACCACGACGGAACGACCAGTGGATACTCGGTGCTCGACGCCAACTCCATCCTCTTCAATATTGAACGCCGGGACCCGGACAGGGGAACGAGGCACGTGACCATGATCAAGATCGATTTTGACGAGGGAAAGTCATACCGAACGGCCGCCTATGTCAGCGACGTAGCCTACGTCCGGAACGAGGTCATTGAAGCCGAGCTCTCCGCTGAGGGCTTGTCTGTTCTCGAAAGACGTGCTGTCCGGATCGCATCGCCAGTCCCTTCGCTGAACAAGGTTGAGATGTGGGTGTGCGGCAAATGATGATCGACCCGGCACGGACCTTGGATCCCTCCCTCGGCTTGGTTTCTGATGCGCGGGTCTATGTCCCGAATGAGGTGGGTCTATGGCGCACGGTGGCCTATTTGGCCAATGCCCCGCGGGACGGGGAACAGCACACGTTTTCTTCCGCCGTCGGAGCATTCGACGTCAACAGGCGATCGTCGCTGACCAGGGGATCCGGTGAGGCCGTAGAGCGCTTCGCGCTCGTTCCAGTGCCGGCAGATTCGGAACCCCTCGTCGCGACCAAACCTTGCCGCGAAAAGAGGATCGACTTCGTGAGAGCAGGACTAGGGCACCCCTCGGCCCTTGGCCTCGAGTTCCCCTGGTACCGGGCGACGAACCTGGTTTCCGGGGCTGAATCACACGTTCCCGCAGGGGTCGTGGACTACACCCCGGGCAAATTCCGAGAAGAAGGTCTTGTTGCCCAGTTCTTCGACCCGTCCCCCAACGGAGCCGCCGCCGGACCCTCTGAACACTTCGCCATGACTTCCGGCGTGGCGGAAGTCATGGAGCGTGATGCCTTCTTGTGGGCCTGGCACAAGAGGACACAGCTCAAGAAGATCATGCTTGAGGACTTGCAGGCAGGACTGCCTGGTGATCCGGGTACGCGCAGCCTCACGCGTCTCCTCAGAACCGCCCTCGATGCCGGTATCAACGCCAACCTTGCTTTTATCCCTGACGACGGGCCATTGGAAACGGCAGTCAGCGTGATCGTCGGTGACGCGAAGCATGGACAGTTCGGTGCGGTCGGAATCAAGGCTTCCGCAGACCCCATTTCGGCATTGAGGGGCGCACTCCAGGAAGCGCTTCAGATCCGTGAACTCCTTCTGTCCAGACCTCTGTCACCGGTTACAAGCCAGCCGGAGGTGACAAACGACGCATCGAGAGCGGACTTCTGGATGACGCGCCCAGCAATTGATGAACTTCGCGGATGGGTGGAATCGTTCTCGAAATCGCCACTGCCTCGTGCTCACCCCCAACCCAACGTGGACGATTTGGTGCAGCATCTTGCTCGGAGAGGAATCACGTCGCACTGGGTCAGCCTCACCCACAGGCTTCCAACGGCGATACGGGAGCTCGGCTGGGAAGCGGGCAAGGCAATCTGTCCGGGTGCGTTTCCACTGACCATGGACGAAACCAAGAGATTCTCGTTGGTGCCGAACAGGCTCGACGGCCGGCCACGTCGGAACGCCTTCGCTTCAACGCCGCATCCGTTGATATGAGCCACTACAGGAACGACGACACAGTGACAGGATCTTCTGACGCTCGAACTACGATTCAATGGCCCGCACAGCTGGCCGCATCTGCGTCCATTGATGAGCCCCTGCACGTTGGTGGGCCATGGATCGTGGCTCTGAACGGTGTGCCCAAAGCCAGGGTCTCTGCGGACGTGGCCAATGTGCTCAAAGTTTTGGACGGCAAGAAGGAACCTGCGCAAGTAGCTCAGCACCTTGGCAATCCGTGGACTGCCGAGGACGTCGTGGGGGTCGCTCGCCAGTTGGTTCACACTGGCGTCTTCGATGTGACTGCAAGCCAAGCAGAAACGCGGCGAGTCCAGTTCCGTGCACCCCTCACCGTGCAGGTGACGTTGTTCAATCCCGCTCCGCTCCTCAACTTCTTTCGCCCGGCGTTTGCGGCCATGGCCCGTCCCGGATTCATCGCTGCGGCGGCTGCTCTCCTCGTGGGCGGCATCATCGGCGCTTTCATGGCGGGGCCAAACGTTTGGCGAGTACTGGCAACGCCACTTTCCTTGGAGGCTTATCTTTACGTCGCCACCGCGATGTTCGCCTCCACTCTGCTGCACGAGCTCGGCCATGGAATGGCGCTTGTCTATTTCGGTGGAACGCCCAGGCGCATCGGAATCATGCTGTTTTATCTGGCCCCGGCGTTCTTTTGCGATGTGACGGACGGCTGGCGACTCAGTTCGCCCAAACAAAGGGTGCTGGTCGCGCTGGCCGGACCTCTAGTTCACCTCTGCCTCGGGAGCATTGCGCTGGTGGTCCAGGGCATAGTTCCGGCGACGTCCCTGAAAGACGCCGCCATTCTCTACGGAATCATTTGCTATGCAATAGCCGTCTTGAACCTCTTTCCGTTCATCAAGCTGGATGGCTACGTGGCGTTGATGTCAGCTGTGGACATTCCGCACTTACGGCGAAAATCCATCTCCGCATTGTCGGACGCGGTCAGCTCTCGGGTTCTTGGTTCACGTATCAACACGGGCAGACAGCGTCTCCTCGCATGGTTCGGCCTTGCAAGCTTCGTGTCAGGCATCGCCTTCATGGTCATTGGTTTCCAAAGACTTGCGCCCATCCTCCTGCAACTCGGCTATGCGGGACACATAGTTGTCCTCGTTGTCCTCGGTCTCTTGCTTGTGTTGGCCCTCAAGGGAATCATCCAATTCTTTGATTCGGCCTCAAAGAGGGGCAGCCCGATGTGGCGGCGGATTGGTTTCTTGCTCCTCGGAGCCGCTGTCGCGGCGGGACTTCTCGTCTTGATTCCGATGAGGTCTGTCGTGGTGGCCGGTTACACCTACATCAACGGAGAACTAAAGATCGTGACCCCCATCGAATCGCCCGCTCAAGCGATCGCCCCGGGAGACAGGGTGACTTTGAAGTCCCAAGGAATGGTGGTTCATGAAGAACTGGCACAAGCGACCGTCGGCACGGAACCGCCGTCGAACTCGATTGCACCGGTGGAAACCATCGTGCCGGTGACGTTTCCAAACACGAATGTCCCTGTGCGTGCATACCCGGGACGCCTTGAAGGTTCCGTCTCGCTCCCGGTCTCGGGACGGGCCGAGGTGACTAGCCAGAAGGAGATGCGGCTGGGGGAGTGGCTCTGGGATGCCGCCTCGAATTCTCCGCTATGGCCAGGGAACTTCGGACAAGCCACCAAAGACTCGACGGGAGGGCCGCGATGAAAATCCATGCCAGCTTTGACCGGTTCAGTAAGAAACGAGGCACAAGCAATGCCGTCGAAGACCTGACGTTTGATGTACCCGCCGGACGAATAGTGGGACTGATAGGACCCAACGGTGCTGGAAAGAGTACGGCCCTCGCGGGCTTGACTGGCCTGTTGGAGGCGACGTCCGGGCGTGCCACGGTCTTTGGAATTGACTACCGGACCCTGCGCAGACCTGTCACCAAAGTAGGGGTCAACCTGGACGGAATGAACGTGGAGCCTGGGCTCACCGGCCGGCGGCACCTCCAGATTTGTCAGCTTGCTGCCGGAACCCCGCCCGAGAGCGTCGATCGCGTCCTGGAACTGGTCGATTTGACGGCTCAAGCGAACAAGAAGGTCCGGGACTACTCTCTCGGGATGAGACAGCGTCTTGGCATCGCATCGGCAATCATCGGTGGCCCCAAGCTCCTCGTTCTCGACGAACCGGCCAACGGACTCGACCCGGATGGCATTCAATGGCTGCGATCGTTCCTCCGGGACTTCGCCAGTTCCGGAGGGAGCGTGCTGATCTCGAGCCACCAGCTCACGGAACTGGAACAGATAGCCGACGACGTGGTCATCCTGAAGCAGCGGATGTTGTTCCGTGGGTCCCTCGAGAACGCCACGGCCCTCGGTGGCGGGAGCCTGGAAGCCGCATATTTCAAGATTCTGGAGGGGGCCCGATGAACGGCGAAGTCCATGCGGCTTTCGCCGGTGGGCTCCGGTCCGAGCTGCTGAGATACTTCAGCGGTTACTCAGTCCTAGGCATCCTGGCGTTCAGTGGGCTGGTGCCTTGGTTCGTGGCCAATTTCCTCGGCTGGCCCGATAGTGCAGACAAACTTTCATCGGGCCAAAACGTCGAGACGTTTTGGGCACTCGCCACGACGATCGCAACCGTTGCCACTTTTGCAGGAAGCTACCTCGTAACCCGGGAATCCTACTTTGGGACTCTTCGACGAAGCGTTGCTATCTCCGGGATGAGTCAGCTTGTGGGAACCAAGTACGTAGCCTCGCTGGTCGTCGGTCTTTTCACAGCAGCGTCAGGCCTAGCTCTCTGGAGCGGCAGCATCGTGCTCGCCGTGTCCCCGGAAGTACGCACTGAACTTGTGGACGGTGCGTCCTGGCAAGCCTTGCTCGGCGTCGTCGTCGCCTCAGTTTTTGGGTGCTTGTGGGGTTGTTCACTCGGCTGGATCATCAGGCACTACTACGCAACCACCATGGTCACCATGTTGATTCCGCTCGCTTTGGAACTGCCCCTCATGGCGAACTTTCCCGAAATCGCCCGGTGGCTGCCGTCAGGAGCCCTGGCGGGGATCGTAAACCTGCCGATTGAGGGCCTGTTCGAACCGCTCCACGCATGCCTGGTCTCTCTGGGATGGCTGATTGCAGCAGGAGCAGCTGCGATATGGGTGCTGCAGAGAAGGGGAGTCTAGTGGTCAACTATGCACCTGCCTTCTTATCCGACATGCGGCGCCCCTGGCTGTGGAAAGGATCAGCCGTCTGTGCGTTGCTCGTGGCTGGGCTGATCGGTGCACTTGTGGTGGCCGCGGCGATCGGGGCCGCAGAGGACGGTGATCATTCGATGACCGGCGTAGATCGAACTCTCTTGGAAGCCGGCTTGTCGCTGATGCTGACGGCAACGGCTGTAGTGGGCTCTTTCTCATTCACCTCGGATTTCAGCACGAGATCGTTTCATCGACGCATCCTGTTGTTCCAGCGTGGTGCGGCATTCACCGGACGAGCGGTCTCCATCACAGTTGTCGCCTTCGTGACGGGCGCAATCATAGGTGTGCTTTTCGGTCTATCAGGGGAACTCGTGGCTAACCTGTGGCACGTCAGCGTCCCCGCCGTGCTGGCCTTCGCCGCGACGGCCGGAATCGGTTCGCTCTGGGGTTTCGCGATCGGTTCCCTCATCCGCAACCACTTGCTGAGCCTCTTTGTTGTTCCCGTGAGCCTTGTTCTGCCGACAGTTCTCGCCAGCCGGCTGGGAAAATTCGCCGATCTTCTCTTCCCGAACTTGGTCACCGATTGGGTGAACCAATGGGCGTCGGGAAGCGTGAGGCTGGATTCCTTTGCAGGAGCGGTTATCTGGCTTTCCTGCTCGCTTGGCGGAGCCTATTTGGTGTTTTCAAAGCGCGACCTAGCTTGACCATTTACCCTCATTAAGGAATTCACCGTGAAGCGTAACCCGGCCGTTTGGCTTCTACTCACTCTTATTCTTGGTTTCTACTCCATCTACATCTTTTCCTCCATGCGCGGGGACTCATGGTGGGCCATCGTTTCAGGAGTGGTCCTCGTGGTGGCATCATTGGCTTCGCTTTGGAAATTCCTGCGCGATGTCAGGGCATCAAGGAACCACAGAAGCGGCGAGTGACGCCTGTGCTGCCCTAGCGTCAGCTCAGTGCGCCCCCACCCCAACCAACACGTACTAGAGATAGCCCTTCACGCTGGCGCGAAGCGCGTCAGCGTGTTCATAAATTTCTTCAAGGGAGCCGATGGGCACCCGCCGTTCCTCTTTATGTTCGTCGAAGGCGTGAACGGGGATCTGCCCGTTATGGCGGCACATTACTTCGGGGACCTCTACTACGGACGCCAACCGGAACTACGCCAGCCAGCCTAGGCGCGCTCAACCACGCCCGCAACAGGGAACTGCGCGCCGCCCATCCGTGTACTAGCAGTGCCTCCCACTTTGCCGTGACGGCGCGTAGCTTGAAAGACCACCCACAAACAGAGAAGGACGGCTTCGATGGACTACACCCGACTCGGCAACTCAGGCCTTCGCGTGAGCCGTATCGCACTCGGCTGCATGAGCTTCGGCGACACCTCGCGCGGCTTCAACGAATGGGCGCTCGACGACGATGCAGCCGAACCGATTTTCCGCCAGGCCGTCGAACTCGGCGTCACGTTCTGGGATACCGCGAATGTCTACGGTTTCGGCTCCTCCGAGGAAATCGTCGGCCGCGCGATCAACAAGTACACCCGCCGCGAGGACGTGGTCCTGGCAACCAAGGTCCATTTCAAAATGCATGAAGGCCCCGGCGGATCCGGACTCTCGCGCAAGGCGATTATGGAGCAGATCGACGCCTCACTGGCACGGCTCGGCACCGACTACGTCGATCTCTACCAGATCCACCGCTTCGACCCCGAAACGCCGATTGAGGAGACGATGGAAGCGCTCCACGATGTCGTCAAAGCCGGCAAAGCACGCTACATCGGCGCCTCCTCCATGTGGGCGTGGCAATTCGCCAAAATGCAACATACCGCCGAACTGCACGGTTGGACCCCCTTCGTCTCGATGCAGGACCAGTACAGCCTGATGCAGCGCGAGGAGGAGCGCGAGATGTTCCCGCTCCTCGCCGATCAGGGTGTCGGCAGCATTCCCTGGGCTCCGCTCGCGAAGGGGCGCCTCACCCGACCGTGGGCCGAGCAGCAGACCGAACGGGCGACGTCGGACCCTCTCCAGGGCCGGTATGCCGCCGAAGCGGACGCGCCAATCGTCGACGCCGTGCAGCGGGTCGCTGGGGAGAGAGGACTCCCGATGGCGCAAGTCGCGCTGGCTTGGGCGCTCAAGAACCCCGTGGTCACCGCGCCGATCGTCGGGGCGACCAAGCCCCACCACCTGCCCGACGCCGTCGCCGCGCTTGAGATCGAACTCACCGAAGACGAAATCCGGGAACTTGAGGATCCTTACACGCTGCGGATGCCGACGGCTTTCTAGGATTAGGCCATGCCTCGAAACACCACTTTGTCCCGCTTGCTCGACTCCGGAGAGGACCTGACGGTAGATGGTGCACTTGCCACCGAGCTTGAAGCACGCGGCTGCGATTTGGACGATCCGCTATGGTCGGCCAAGGTCCTTTTGGAACAGCCTCAGCTGATCAAGCAGGTACATCGCGACTATTTCGACGCCGGCGCCGCAATCGCCATCACCTCGAGCTACCAGGCCACGCCCCAGGGATTTGCCCGGCGAGGCATTGCCGAGGCTGAAGCCTTGGAACTGGTGGCGTTAAGCGTTCGCTTGGCCGACGAGGCCCGGGGCGAGTACTTGGCGGAAAACCCGGATGCGGGGCCCTTGCTGGTTGCTGGATCTGTTGGGCCCTATGGCGCCTATCTCGCGGACGGTTCCGAGTATCGGGGCGACTACATCCTCACCCGGCGCGAGTTCAAGGAGTTCCACCGGCCGCGCATCGGGGCGCTCGTGGAGGCCGCGGTGGACCTCCTGGCCTGTGAGACGCTTCCCTCCTTCGCGGAGGCGGAGGCCCTTTTGGCCCTCGTCGAAGAGTTCGACGTCGAATCCTGGTTTTCCTTCACGCTTCGGGACGGCGGACACATCAGCGACGGCACGCCTCTTACTGAGGTAGCGGCGCTTTGTGGAGCGCAACCGCGCGTGGCGGCGATCGGCGTGAATTGCGTGCCGTTGAACTTGGTCTCCCCCGCGCTAGAGGCCCTGCGCGGCGCGACGGACAAGCCGCTGCTCGCGTACCCCAACTCGGGCGAAAGCTACGACGCCGTCACCAAAACGTGGGGACCCGGCCCCGGGGCAAGCGACGAAGGCCCGTCAAGCCTCGCCGAAGGGGCTCGCGCCTGGCACGACCTTGGCGCCCGGCTCGTCGGCGGGTGCTGCCGGACAACACCGCGGGACATCGCTGCAGTAGCAAGGCTGTCGATGAAGCGCCAATAGGCAGATCCGGTCAGAACGCGGGCCCTCCCGTTTCACCCAAGGGGTACTCGCGCTGGAGTTCGGCGACCTTGGGGTCGTCCTCGTCAGCTCCGTAGTCCGAGCTTCGGGTGATGTCCTTTCCATCGGCGAGTTTCATCGCGCGGAAGATCAGTGACAGGACCGCAGCGACAATGAGGTTGATCGCGAACGCCACGACGGCGATATAGACCTGCACGTTGGTGCCCGGAATCGCCGCGATGGAGCCGCCGAAGTTGGCCTTTGTCACCGGGTTGACCACGTTGTATGCCGCGATGGTGCCGTAGATGATTCCGGCGGCCCAGCCTGCGAAGAGAGCCCAGCGGTGGAACCAGCGGGTGTAGAGCCCGGCAACGATCGCCGGGAAGGTCTGCAGGATCCAGATGCCACCGAGGAGCTGCATGTTGATGGCGGCCGACTGGTCCATCGCGATGACGAAGACCAGCGCGCCGAACTTCACCACCAGCGAGGCGATCTTGGAGACCTTGGCTTCCTGCCGGGGGTCGGCGTCTGGCCGGATCAGGTCCCGGTAGATATTGCGCGTAAACAGGTTGGCAGCAGCGATCGACATGATGGCAGCCGGGACCAAAGCGCCGATGGCGATGGCCGCCAAGGCGATCCCTGCAAACCATGCCGGGAAGCTGTCAAGGAACAACTGCGGAACCACCAGTTGCGGATTGACGGCACCGTTCAGGTCAATCGGCTTGGTTCCCGCTGAGATGGCCGCGTAGCCGAGGAGGGCAAGGAATCCGAGCATCAGCGAGTACAGCGGGAGCACCGCGGCGTTCTTGCGGATGGTGTTCCTGCTCTTGGTCGCCAGGACCCCGGTCACCGAGTGTGGGTACATAAACAAGGCCAGCGCAGAGCCAAGAGCCAGGGTCCAATACGCCGAGTAGCTGCCCGCGCCCGGGATGAAGACGCCGGCAGGCTTGCCTGTGGCCGGACTGATGGCGTCCAGTTTCGTCTGGGCAGCGCCAAAGATGTTGTCCCAGCCCCCGAACTTGATCGGCAGGTAGATCACTGCGACGATGACCGCCAGATAGATCAGGAGATCTTTGACGACGGCGATCAGCGCCGGGGCACGTAGGCCCGAGGTGTAGGTATAGGCGGCCAGGACCACGAAAGCGATGATCAGCGGCAGGTCAGTCAGCAGCACATTTTCCGCGCTCCCGAGCCCCAACACGGTGAGCACAGCCTTGATGCCGACCAATTGCAGCGCGATGTAGGGCATGGTGGCGACAATGCCAGTCAGGGCCACCGCAACCGTCAGTGCCCTGCTGCCGTATCGGCCGCCAACGAAGTCAGCCGGCGTGACGAACCCATGCCTGTGCGAGACGGACCACAACCGGCTCATCAACAGGAACACGATCGGGTAGAGCACGATCGTGTACGGCACTGCGAAGAAACCGCTCACGGCGCCCGTCGCCCACATAGCCGCCGGCACAGCCACAAACGTGTATGCCGTGTAGAGGTCGCCGCCGAGAAGGAACCACGTCACCCAGGTTCCAAACCCGCGCCCGCCCAGGCCCCACTCATCGAGGCTGTGCAAGCCGGTCTCTTTGCCTGAACGCCACCGGGCCGCGAAGAAGCCCAACACCGCCACCAGGATAAAGAGGACGACGACGACGGTGAGCGCGACGCCGTTGACGGGACGATCCGCTGTGGTCGCCAGCGGGACGGCGAGCCCGCTCATTGTTCCTGCTCCTCGGGGCGTATGCCGCGAGCGACCTCGCGTCGTCGGCGGTCCTCCTTGGCTACTATCCGGTAGGCGATGCCGATCATGCCTGCGGTGATCGGAACCCAGAGCATTTGGTACCAGTAGAAGAACGGCATACCGGCAAACCGTGGCTTGTCGATCGAATACAGGGGGACGAACAACGGGACCAGAATGGAGATGGCCAGCAGGATTCCGGCAACAACATACGGACCGGGCCTGGCCGGCCCCCGGGTTGGCACATCGGGAGTTGACATGGACGCCTCCTCATCGAGACGGCCCCCGGAGCGGGATGGGCTTCCCGGGACGTGCCGGTGGCCTAAGGACCGGAATATAACGGTCCACCAACAGGATAGATTCTGGTCTAATTCTCCGACAGGGGAAGCGGCCCACGCTTTTCCCGACGCCTGCCCGCTACCTCGCGCGCAACGCTGCCCGCCAGGGCGATCGCGAGTGCCAAAAATACTGTGGGGCCAGCCAGCGGACAGCCACGGGGCTAAGTCTCCTAGCCGTTTTGAGGGGATGCAGAAAACATCCCATCGATTGCCTTGGCCAGCTCCGCCGTGTGGTCCAGGAAGCCCATGTGTCCGCCAGGCACAGTCCGGCGGCTGGTGCCCGCATGCGAAGCTATCCATTCGGCGGCTTCTACGAAGAATGGCGCTGTCTGCTCGGCACTGAGCACGGCCAGTGGCACCGCCAGTTCTGCCAAGGCTGCCGGTTCGGGCCGCCAGGACGCAAAGGCACCGAACTCGCCTTCAAGGAGGACCCTGGCGTTGTTCCGGAGTGCTTCGAAGAAGTCCGCCGGCAGGAGGGCGGCGGCATCCCCTGCCGCGAACCTGATGAAGGCCTCGGCCCCGCCGGCAAGCCCTCCGGCCTCCATCCCGGATGCAATAACAGGTTGCACTGTGGCCATGGCGTCATCGGGATTGGCCAGAACGCCCATGAGGGCTGGTTCGTGCAGAACTGCCCCGGAAAAGTGCTTGGGAGCCTTCAGGACGGCGGCCAGCGTTATCAGTGCCCCGGTGCTGTTTCCAAACACAACGCATGGCCCGGTCCCGAGCGTTTCCAGTAGGGCAACAACGTCGCCAGCGTGCTGCTCAACCGAGGTCTTCTCCCAGTCCTGTTGCCGGGGGCTGCGAGCGTTGTTCCTCCGGTCATAGGAGATGACCCTGTGGTTTTCGGCCAATAGCTGGGCCAGATCGGAGTACTGCCGGGCGTCGCCGGCAGCGCCGGGGACCAAGAGGACTGGCGACCCGTGGCCTGCTACCTCAACGTGAATCGTGGTGCCGTTGGTCTCTACCAAGGCTGCCCCTTCAATTGTGCTCATTGTCCTCACCCTTCCGATCCGCGGTTATCCTTCCCTTTTATTGGATGCCCGGATGACCTCCAGCGTCCAAGACGGCTATGGACTCGGACGATCACAAATTTTTATGATGGGACATGGAGATCCGCCAACTCCGGCGATTCCTTGTGCTGGCCGAGGAACTGCACTTCGGCAAAGCCGCCGTCAGGCTCCACATTGCCCAGCCCGCACTGAGCCAGGAGCTCAAAGCTTTGGAAAAATCGCTCGGGCTCAGGCTCCTGGACCGAACACACAACCACGTTTCGCTCACAGATGCCGGCCGTCGCCTTCAGGAGGAAGCCGTGCACATCATTCAAGCTCACGACGCCGCGTTGACAGCGATGGAAGAACTCCGCGTTCCTCAACGCGGCACGCTCAAACTGGGCGTGGCCGTAGGTGTGGCGTACCCACTGCTGGCAGCCCTGCTCAGCGGGCTTGGTTCGGACGAGGCAGGGCCGGAAGTAGACATCAAGGTCGCGGCGGCGAGGGAAGGGGTCTCGAAGCTCCTTGATGGGGAATTTGATGCGGTTTTCATTCACGCGGTGCCTCCCCGTGATGAACGCTTGGGGGTCCTGACCCTGGAAACGGAACCAATGGGTGTTGCTGTCCCGTCGGGTAGCCCGCTCGCAAGCTTGACGGCGATCAGTCCTACGGACCTCAACGGGCAGGCATTGATCTGGTTGCAGCGCGACGGCGACCCCGACGTCCGCGAGCATGTACTGGGTTTGATGCTGGCTGGCGGCATGATCCCTGGCCCACACCGCTGGTCGCCCAGCATTGCGACCAGCATGAGCCTGGTGGCTGCCGGGCTTGGTGTGTCCTTCAAAACGCCGCATCAGGTGGTGCCCGGTGATCCGCCCGGCGTCGTGTGGCGCCCGTTTGCCGGAGTGTCATATCCCGTGCCCACTGTGCTGGTCTGGCTCCGGAACGACGCCTCGCCCCTGACCACTCGGCTGGTAGCCCAGGCCCGGCTGCACGTAGCTAAGCCAGCGTAGCTAATGCTTGCTTAGGCGCCGCTCAGCCTTCCAGCTCTCCGCGCCGGAATCGCAACTCCCGCAGGGCGCCTCGGAGCGGTGACCCCGTGAAGGGCAGGTTCTCCAATCTCACCTTCCCAGAAGCCGACAGGGCCAGTGCGTTGGCCGTGGCAGCTGCGCGCTGCGGCAAGCCAATGGACGCCGCGAAATCGGCCCAGTGCCTTGCTTTGAGGTTCTTGGTCTTTCCGGACACCGGCAACGCGAGCGAGTCGTCTCCATACAGCAGCGTGCACGGAATGTCGTAGATCGGGGCCATGACAAATTCGCCGTGCTGGCCTCCGAGGATCGAGAGATTCTTCGCGTGGAGGTCGCCGTTCCCTGTCAGCCATGCAAAAACAAACTGCAGGTACAGATTGCGGCTTGCCACGAGTGGGGCTTTGCACATCCCGGCCAGTGCAGAGGCCACGTCCTCTGATGTCACGGAATACTTGGAAGCAGGTGGCAGGCCCATGACTTGGGCTCCGTCCTCCATGGGCAAGCGCACCCAAATGCGGTCCTTGTCCCGGACGCGGTCGAAGCGTTCCACCAACAACCCCGGTAACCCGTGCATGTCCGTGATGATCCGGTTTTTGGCTACCGGGATCTTGAGATCCTTGGCCGCGGAGAGGTGTGCAGCTTCGTTCTCCAGCAAATGGGCATGATTGGGCGGGTCAAATTTGAGCAGATACCGCTGCCCCTTGAGTGGCAGCGGCGTGGTCAACATGGAGGCACTTGCCTTGTCCTGGACGCCAGGGATTGCATGGCGGTCCACCGCGTTGGCCAGGGCAGTGAAGTCCAGTTCCCCGGGCTTGGACGTGTCCGCCAGGGGCGCCGCCATGTGCAGGCCGACGGCGTTCGCCACCGCCACGACGGCAGCCAGCGAAGGATTTCCTGTTGCCGTTTCAATCGCCCGAACGGTCCTCTCGGAAGTCCCTGCAAGGTCGGCGAGGTCCGCTTGAGTGATTCGGGCCTCTTTGCGGGCTTTCCGTATGCTCGCCGCAATGGCCGTAAGGTCTTCCACGCGACTCCTCGGATTCGGCATGATGTTGCCGATTTGCTTGTTCAGTACCCAAATTCTCGCTCACTAGGCCAAAATCGGCAGGATGCTGCCGAAAGCGACTTTCTTGGGAGGCAGCAAGCCGTTAGGAGCAAATTTCGGCAAGATCATGCCGATCCGTAGCTTAAGGGCTCACGCCCTCAAGCTACGTCCCCACCAGCCACTCGGGCTCGAAATCCGGATGGTCCGAATAGGGCAGCGCAAGGGCATTCAACGATTTTGTGGTCCATTCGATCGACTCCGGAATCCACTGCGGAGCATCCCCCATCGCGTGGCGGACCATGGTGGCCAAGGCCGTCTGCCGCGCAGATTCCACGATGCTGAGCAGCCTGCGCTTTGATTCGCATTCCAGGAGGAGGCGGCGTTCGTACCATTTGCCCGCTTCGGAGACGGAACGGTCGCCGAGGAGTTTCCGCGCCGCAGCCTCATCCTCGTTCAGGCGCTCGGACAGGAAATCGACGATATCCACAAAACGAGCGTACGCGCCCCTCGCGGCCGCGGAAATGCCTGCTTCCGTTATGCGGGGTCGGCTTGCTTTTCGCGCTGGAGTTCGACGTCGGCAGTGGCCGCGGGGGCCGAAGCGGCCGCAGCGGCTCGGGCTGAAACCGGGACGGTCGCAACGGCAACCGGGATGTTGACGTGGGGGAGGGCGTTGAAGTGGCTTCGGGACATCCCGCCGAACTCGTAGGCGGTCTCGGCGTGCTCGGACAAGTCCACGCCGGCAAGCTCGGCCTCGTGGCTGACCCGGAATCCAACGGTCTTGTGGATGACCAGGGCAATGATCGCCGTCATGATTCCAGACACTGCAAGGGTAACCAGAATGGCGACAATCTGCGCCACGAGCTGCTGGAGTCCACCACCGTAGAGCAATCCTCCACCTTTGCCGTTGACCGGCAGCGCAATGAGACCGAGCGCGAGGGTGCCGACAAGTCCGCCACCAAGGTGGACGCCCACGACGTCGAGCGAGTCATCGAAGCCGAACTTGTGCTTCAGGTCCACGAACACGGCACAGGCGGCACCAGCCACCAGGCCCAGCCCGAGCGCGGCAGCCGGAGCGACGTTGGCACACGCCGGAGTGATCGCCACGAGGCCGGCAACGACGCCGGATGCTGCACCCAAGGAGGTGGGGTGGCCGTGCCGGATCTTCTCGGTCACCAACCAGCTGAGCATGGCCCCGGCGGGGGCGACGAGAGTGTTGACCCAGATCAAGCCGGCCTGTTCCGCTGTCGTGGCAGCGCCGGCGTTGAAACCGAACCAACCAAACCACAGGAGGCCTGCGCCAAGCATGATGAAAGGGAGATTGTGGGGTCGGTGGTTCGGGTCTTTTCCGAATCCGTGACGCTTGCCAAGGATCAGCGCCAGGACAAATGCGGCCGCGCCGGAGCTGATTTCCACCACGGTGCCCCCGGCGAAGTCAATCACCTGGCCGAAGACGGAACTAATGGCTCCGCCGGGGCTCAGGAGGCCGCCGCCCCAGACCATGAAGGCCAAGGGGCAGTACACCAGCGTGATCCAGATGGGGACGAAGATGACCCAGGAAGTGAACTTGGCGCGGTCGGCAATGGCTCCACT
Source organism: Arthrobacter sp. MMS24-S77 (assembly GCF_054888235.1). Lineage (NCBI taxonomy): Bacteria > Bacillati > Actinomycetota > Actinomycetes > Micrococcales > Micrococcaceae > Arthrobacter > Arthrobacter sp. MMS24-S77. The sequence goes on along the minus strand of NZ_JBTZRN010000001.1, from coordinate 4,025,896 downwards.
GATGAGGGCCACGGTGACGATGGCGAAGGTAGCGCTGAAGCCCAACTTGATGAGATCGGTGGAGCCAACCAGGTCTGCCGAACCAAAGCTGCTGAACGGGTTGCCGAAAAGCCCCAGGACGCTCTTGCCGCTGATCATCGAGTAGCCCCACAGGATCCACACGGCACCTACGATGCCCGCGGAGATGAAGCTCATCATGATCATGTTGAGGGAGGCCTTGGCCCGGGTCATGCCACCGTAGAAGAGACCGAGTGCCGGGGTCATGAGCAGTGCAAGTGCCGCTGACACCATCACCCAAACGTTTTCCGCAGTGATATTCACGTGCGCTTCCCTTCTTACCGGAGTGCCGTAGGAGGGCCGCCGTTGCTAGGCCCGTTGTTCCCCCGCTCAATATTTCAGGGTTCGTGTTTCAGGCAATGCCAGGAAAAATTGCGGGGACGTTACATAAGTCGGGCTGGCGTGAAGAACGCATGACAGGCATGTTTCAGGAATGTTAACGTCCCTTCCGTGCGGGCGCGGGGACGCCTCGAACGGGCGCACAGGATCGTTGTGTTTCCGCGGATCCGGGACCGGCTGGAGGTGAATCATGCGATCGGGACCGAAATCTGGACATTTCTTCCACATGAACAGCAGCTAACCTCCCCCAAAAGGGATGTTTGAACTGAACGCTGGCGCGTCACAGCCGCCGGGCGCACACTTACCCTGTGAAGCCGTTTCTCCTGCTCGCATCTCGTGCCGAAGACGCCGCCGCCGAGGAAGAGTACCAGGCGTATCTTCGTTTTGGAGGGCTGGCTCCCGAGCAGCTCATACGCATCCGTGTGGAAGCGGCGCCACTGCCGGAACTTGAACTCTCCGACTATTCCGGAGTGATTGTGGGCGGCAGCCCCTTCACCTCGAGCGATCCGCCTGAGCACAAGAGTCCGGTCCAGAAACGGGTTGAGAAGGAGCTTTCGCAGTTACTGGACAGGATTGTCGCTGCCGACTTTCCATTTCTGGGAGCTTGCTACGGGGTGGGAACGCTGGGCCTCCACCAGGGAGCGGTGATTGACCGTACCTACGGTGAAGGCCTGGGCGGTGTAACCATCAAGCTCACAGCGGAGGGGCTCCTGGATCCGCTCCTCGAAGGCATGTCCGAGCGCTTTGTTGCCTTCACCGGTCACAAGGAGGGGTGCACCGTTCTGCCCGGACATGCCGTTTTGCTGGCCAGCTCGGCCGCTTGCCCGGTGCAGATGTTCCGAATCAAGAGGAACCTTTACGCCACACAGTTCCACCCGGAGCTCGACGCCGAGGGACTCGTCACCCGGATCGACACCTACCGCTACGCAGGATACTTCCCGCCAGATGCCGCGGAACAGCTGATGACGGATGCCCGCAAGTTCACAGCGACCGAACCGATGAAGATCCTCAAGAACTTTGTCCAGCGGTACGCGGGTCCTCAATAACGTCGGAGGGATAAAGCACAATGGGCCCATGACCTTTGCAAACGTGGGAAGTCTCGGCACGAAACCTGGCCAACGCGACGCCGTCGTCTCCATCCTGCTCAGACCGAAGCCGGAGCTGCGGGGTGCGGGTTGCTTGCTCTACGAGGTGGGCGTCAACGATGAAGCGCCGGACACGGTCTTTGTCTGCGAGCTGTGGGAGTCGGCAGAAGCACACCAAGGATCGCTTCAGCTGGACAGCGTGAGGGCTGCCATCGGTGAGGCAATGCCGCTGCTTTCCGGGGAGATGGCTGGTACCCGGTTCACTGTGCTGGGCTCACCGCTCCGTGACGCCTGAAATTCACCCAGCCGACACGTGGCTGAAGGACAGGATTTTCATAGCTCTTGCATAGCTGCCGTAGCTACGGTTGGTTCATTATGGAAGAGCAAGAGCCCCATCGTTCCGGTTTTGGGACCGGACGGAAGCGAAATCGGCGGAACTTATGGAGTTCCCTCCGATATCGATCGGCTTTGCTGACAGCCTGCGCAGTTGTTTTGGCGCTGGCCCTGACTGCAACTATCTACTCAGCTGCACATGCGCGGTCATCCGCCTCCCGTGCCGTGTCGGCGATCGCCAGTGCCATACCGTCGGCGACCCCGACGACGGCGGCAGTCACGCCGTCGTCGACCGCTCCGGTGGCGGAGAGCCCCACTGCCTCGGCAGCGGCCGCTGCTCCCGCGGTGGTGGCACCGGTTGTGCCCGCCGTTCCCGTCGCAGGCGTGACCCCTGCCTTGGACGCGGAAATCAACAGCATCATCAACGCCAACAGCCAGTATCAGGTCGGCGTCACGCTGATCGATTTGTCGAACGGCTCAAGCCACCAGTACGGGGTTCAGGCGGCATTCGAGGCAGCAAGTACGGCCAAGGTCCTCGCCGCAGCCGCCTACTACCACCTTGTCGAGGCAGGCGAAGTGTCGCTTGACGATCCTCTGGGGGACTACACGTCCGGATTCCAGATCAAGGAGATGATCCAGGAGAGCGACAACGACTCGTGGTCTTTGATCATGGACGCCGTGGGCTACTCAGAACTGCAATCGTATGCAGCGTCTATCGGTGTGAGCTATGACCCCTTGAACAACACCTTGACTCCAAGCGAGATGGCCAGCGTCCTGGCCGACCTCTACGCCGGAAAGCTCCTGAACCAGCAAGACACCGCGCAGCTCCTCTCCTACATGCAGAACACGAACTACGAAACCCTCATCCCGGCCGCGGTACCGGCCGGCATCACGGTCTTCCACAAGTACGGACTGCTCGACGACGAACTCCACGACGCCAGCATCCTTACCAATGGGACCAGCTCCTACGTGTTCGTGGTCTACACCAAAGGCCAGGATGAGAGCGATATACCGGCCCGCACGGACGTCTTCCACAAGCTCACCCAGGCTGTGGTTACTGGCCTGTTCTAGGGAACCTTTGGCTTCAACAGCTCCAGCACCACGACGCCGGCCGTGCAGTCAGTCTGACTGCGCGGCCGGCGTCGTTGTTTCCTTATGGGCGCTGAGCGCCTGTCACAATGCTGGTTATTTGCCTCCTTTCCGCATGGGGTCGGGCCAATTTCCGATGAATCTCGTGTGGTCCTGCATGGTCTTCTCCTGACTGAGAATTGTCCCTGCGCGGTGTGGCGCGGGTGGTCGTGCCTGCCATGGGGGCAGGGGTGGCCTGGTCAGTCGGGGAAGACCCCGGATCGAACGCGGGTTCTGCAGCGGGGTTTTGACGACCCTCAGGAACGCGGCCGTTGCCAGATGGCGGTGCCAGTGCGCGTTGATCAGGAAGATCTGCCGCGCCATGGGCGGAGCCGCCCTGTGGTCCGGGCGCTGCCCCGGCCTGGGCCGGAGGCGCGGCGGGAGGTAGTGGTCTTCCGGGCTGCGGAGCTCCGGGAACTCGTGAGATTTCCGTCGTTGCCAACACTGCGGCGGGCACAGAGCCCAGCCCGTCCGGAATGAATCCGGGGATGCGTGTGTTCGCTACTGGTCCGGACCGAAAATCTGGTAAGAGCGGGCTGGCACCGAGAGGCGCGGTGCGGTCAGGCGGAGCAGCTGTGCCAGCCCCGGGCCCCTTGGGGACCCCAACCGGCGGGACCCCAACCGGAAGGCCCAACACCGGAGCCGGAGGAGGCAGGATTCCGGGCACTGGCGGCAATGCCGGCACCGAAGGCAACCCAGGCAATGCCGGGAGTTCCCTGATCGTATTGTCAATTACGGGTGGGACGGCGTCGATGATTCCACCAATCACCGGGGTCAGAACGTTGTCCGGCAACTGGTCGTCCGGCAACTGATTGGCGAGAGTCTCCGGAAGAGTGGCCACTTCCCCAGGACTTGGGATGACCGAGGAGACGTCCGGGGCCAGTTGCCCTACAGGAAGGGGCAGGGCAGCGGGAGGCAGCGAAACGGCAGCCAACGGAATAGTTGACACTGTTGGCACTGCGGGCGCTGAGGGAACAGCCGGAATCGCCGGCAGGAGGTCACTGGCTTGCGAAGAATCGGCAAGCCAGACCGTCCAAGCCAATGCGCCAAAAATAGCGAGAAGAACAGGGCGCAATAAAGAAATGCCATGGCGCCCCGGATACCTGGCCAAACACTCCACCTCCCCAGTGCGGTGTTTGGATATTAAGGTACGCCCGTCTGGGGTGGCAGTCCATAGCTAAGCATGCTTAGTGCCCGAATTCGGGAAGCATCGTCAGGCGGATCGCCGCGTCCACATCGGGGCGGAGATCCCGGTCCTGGACGTCTGCGGGCAACGACAGGCCGGCGTCGAAGGCCATTCGGAACCGAAGGCTCGTAAATTCTTCCGGTGTCCGGCCCTGAAGCCTGAGTGCCCGTGACGCGCAAAGGAGTTCGATGCCCACCACCGTTGAAAGCGCCCGCACCGTGGAATCCAGGCGTGAAGTTGCCACACTCGCGAAACTGGCATCTTCTTCAGCGCCCAAGGACAGGACCACCGTTTGTAGGCTCACCGGCTGAGCGTTGGCTCGAATACGGCCCACCGCTGCGGCGGCCACGTATTCCAGCATCATGACGCCGGACTGGCCCGCGTCGTCGCCCGCCAGGAACCGGTGCAGGCCAGTGTAAGTGGGATCGCACAGCAGGCTGATCCTGCGAAGGTTCGTTGCGCACGCCGCACCAATGGCGAGCTGTAGGGCATCGGCGCGGCGGGCGAGGTTGGTCATCTGGAACAGGCCGTGGTGGGCCACTCCATTGGTGCCATCCTCCTCGGAACCGAACACCAGCGGGTTTTCATGGCCGGCCACCACCAGACGCTCCAAAAGGATGCCGAGCGCGTCCAGTTCCTCGGCCACGGAGCCAAGAACCTGGGGCAGGGTGCGCAGGCAGTACGGGTCCTGGATCCTCGCCGGATCGCCGCTGCCTTCCACGAGTTCGCGGAGCACGCCGGCGATCTCTGTGACTGCTGGCGAATCTGCTGCCCGGGCGACTTCGGGGCTCAACGCCTCGGGATTGCCCGACATTGCCGCGAACGAGAGAGCGCCGGCGGATGTCAGGTTCTCCAGGACGATGGCGAGCTTCTGGTGGTTGAGGACCGCCTGGGCGATCGTGAGCGCGCTTGAGCTGATGAATGGAAGCGCGTCCTCGGTGGCCCACGTTTCCAGTGGAATCGGGACCATCTCGCCGTCCATGGTGCGGCGCTCGCCGAGGAGGGTGAGTGCCGTTCCCGCCAACGCGGGCAGGTCCGCGGTGCCGATTCCGCCGAATTCCCGAACCTCCGGCAAGGCATCGGCATTGAGCATCTCCAAGACGGCATCGGCCACAGCCGGGTTGATCCCGGACGATCCCGCAGCAAGCTGGGAGAGCCTGATGACAAGCATTGCCCTGACGGTTTCCCGGTCAAGGACTCGTCCGGCATCGACGGCGTGGCTGCGCAAGAGGTTCAAGCCGTGAACGTTGACGTCCTTGTCCCCGGCGTCCAGCGCGACGGAGCGGTTTGCCCCGACGCCGGTGGATCTCCCGTAGACGGGCCGAGACAGCGCCGTCGCGCGAGCGGAGCGCTGCGACGCGGCCATGCGCTTAACGGCCGACGGCGCCAACGTCACTTTCGCGCCGCCCGCAGCCACAGCTGCGATGTCGGCCAGATGCAGCCGGAGGCCGTCGATTTCGATCATGGAGCGATTCTTTCAAAGATGGGCGGTTGACCTCCCCAACTAGCTCGCAGTTAATGTCGTTTTCAGGGCTCATAACGACATCTAGTGCGAGCTAGTTGGGTTGGTCGGGTCTCGGTTAGCGGTGTTCCTACTTCTCGTTCATGGGGATGCGGACGCCGCGCTCTGCTGCGACTTCGATGGCGCGTTCGTAGCCGGCGTCGGCGTGGCGGATGACGCCCATGCCGGGGTCGTTGGTGAGGAGGCGTTCGAGTTTCTGGGCGGCGAGCTCGGTGCCGTCGGCCACGGAGACCTGGCCGGTGTGGATGGAGCGGCCGATGCCCACGCCGCCGCCGTGGTGGATGGAGACCCAGGTGGCGCCCGAGGAGGCGGCGGTCAGGGCGTTCAGCAGCGGCCAGTCCGCGATCGCGTCGGAGCCGTCCTTCATGGCTTCGGTTTCCCGGTAGGGGGAGGCCACGGAGCCGGAGTCCAGGTGGTCGCGGCCGATCACGATGGGGGCCTTGACCTTGCCTTCGGCCACGAGCCGGTTGAAGAGCAGGCCGGCCTTGGCGCGTTCGCCGTAGCCGAGCCAGCAGATGCGGGCCGGGAGGCCTTCGAACTCGACCCGCTCCTGCGCGGCGTCGATCCACTTGTGCAGGTGCTTGTTCTCCGGGAAGAGTTCCTTGATGGCCTTGTCGGTCACGGCGATGTCCTCCGGGTCGCCCGAGAGCGCGACCCAGCGGAACGGGCCCAGGCCCTCGCAGAACAGGGGCCGGATGTAGGCCGGGACGAAGCCGGGGAACTCGAACGCCCGCCCGTAGCCGCCCTTGCGTGCCTCGTCGCGGATGGAGTTGCCGTAGTCGAAGACCTCGGCCCCGGCGTCCTGGAACTCGACCATGGCCTGCACGTGCCGGGCCATGGAGGCCTGGGCCTTCTTCGTGAACCCTTCCGGGTCCGCCTCGGCCTCGGTGTGCCACTCGGCCACGGTGATGCCCTCGGGCAGGTAGGACAGAGGATCGTGCGCGGAGGTCTGGTCGGTCACGACATCGATGGACAGTTCCCCGGCCCGGTGGCGGCGGAGCAGTTCGGGGAAGACCTCGGCGGCGTTGCCGACGTAGCCCACGGACCAGCCGCGGCGCTCTTCCTTGGCCTTGACGACCTTGGCGATCGCGGTGTCCAGGTCGGTCTCGACCTCGTCCAGGTAGCGCTTGCCGACGCGGCGGCGCAGCCGGGACTCGTCCACGTCCACGATCAGGCAGGCCCCGTCGTTCAGGGTCACGGCCAGCGGCTGGGCCCCGCCCATGCCACCGCACCCACCGGTGAGGGTCAGGGTCCCGGCCAGCGGTCCCTCGGTGCCCGTGCTGGGAGCCATGCGGCCTTCGGCCTGGAGCTTGTTCCCGACCGCGGCGAAGGTCTCGTAGGTGCCCTGCAGGATGCCCTGGGTGCCGATGTAGATCCAGGAACCGGCGGTCATCTGCCCGTACATCATCAGGCCCTCGGCCTCAAGGCGGCGGAATTCGGGCCAGGTCGCCCAGTCGCCCACGAGGTTCGAGTTCGCCAGCAGCACCCGCGGCGCCCATTCGTTGGTGCGGAACACGCCCACCGGCTTGCCGGACTGGACCAGGAGGGTCTCGTCCTTCTCCATGGTCTCCAGGGTCCGGGTGATCGCATCGAACGCGGCCCAGGACCGGGCGGCCCGGCCCGTGCCGCCGTACACGACCAGGTCATCCGGACGCTCGGCGACCTCCGGATCCAGGTTGTTCATCAACATGCGCAGCGGCGCCTCGGTCTGCCAGCTCTTCGCGGTCAGCTCGGTACCGCGGGCAGCTTTGACCGGACGGGCTCCGGTAGTGAAATCGGCACTCATTCTTTAGTACTCCTTAGGTCTTGCTGGACTAGTTGCTTCTTGCTCGAACTAGGCCAGATTCTTCGACTTGAGCCAGTCCTGGGCGATTTGACCCATGTCCTCGAACTTGGCGGTCCTGCCGTTCATCTGGATCAGGTCTTCGGTGGTCAGTGCCGCGGAGACCTTGTCCAGCACGCTCTTGACGGTGTCCGTGGACTTCTTCTGGTTGATAAGCGGAACGATGTTCTCGGACAGGAACAGGTTCTTGTTGTCATCCAGGGCAACCAGGTTGTTGGCGGCGAGTGCCGGATCGGTGCTGAAGAGATCGGCAACCTGTACCTGACCGGAAAGGAGGGCGTTCAGCGTCAGCGGACCACCGGCGTCGAGCGCTGAGAAGTCCTTGAAGTCGAGGTTGTAGACGGACTTCAGGCCTGCGACACCGTTAATGCGGGTCTTCCACTCCGGCGGGCCGCCCAGGACGAGGTCCTTGGCCACAGGCTGCAGGTCGCTGATGGACTTGAGGTTGTACTTGTCGGCGGTTTCCTTCTTGACCGCCAGCACGTCTTTGTCCTGCGCCTTGGATGCCGTCAGCTGGGTCAGCCCGGACGGGATCTTGGTGCTCAGTTCCTTGGTGACTTCATCCGGGGTGACCGCTTTGGTGGCTGAGTCAAGGTACTGCAGGAGGGCTCCGCCGTATTCCGGCATGAGGTCGATTGAGCCGTCCTTCAGTGCCGGAATGGTGACTTCGCGGCTACCGATGCTGGGCTTTTCCGTGACCTTGACGCCCTTGGCCTTGAGGGCCTCGGCGTAGATCTTCGCGATGAGCTGGCTTTCCGGGAAATCGGCGGAACCGACGGTGATGCTGTCCGTGGAGCCTGCGGCCTGGGAGTTGTTGTTGGAGGAGCTCATGGGATCCCCTCCGCCACAAGCGCTCAAGGCGATGGCGGTGGCTGCCGCCAGGGCGAAGCCGGTCAGGTACTTTTTCATGTCAATTCTCTCTGGGGAGGGCCGTTGCAGGGCATGCGGTGGCCAAGTGGGGGTGGATTGAGCGGTGTTGCAGCTGGCGGGCGGGCCGCCCGGCAGCGAATGAAACGGGGGTGCTTAGACCGTGACGGGGGTTTTCACGGAGTCGGGCGCAACGGCCGTAGCGGCCGCCTTGACGGTGCGGCGGGTCAGTCCGGGTGAGACGACCCTTCGTGTGATGAAGGCGAGCAATTGGTCGAAGAACAAGGCCAGCAGCGCGACCAGCACAGCGCCGGCAACCATCTGGCTGTAGTCGTTCTGCGCTTTGCCGTCGATCAGCAGCCGTCCGAGGCCGCCGAGCGAAATGTACGCAGCGATGGTCGCGGTCGAGATGATCTGCAGCAGTGCGCTGCGGACGCCGGACAGCATAAGCGGGAGCGAGCAAGGGAGTTGGATGTCCGTGAGGATCTTCATGGTGCGGAAGCCCATGCCCTTGGCGGCGTCGACGGCGGCAGCGTCCACAGCGCGGACGCCGGCGTAGGTGTTGGTCAGGATGGGCGGGACCGCGAGGAGCACCAGGACGATGAGGCTCGGGAGGATGTAGCCCATTTTCGATGGGAAAGCAGGCGAGATCAGCAGGACCAACAGAATCAGCAAACCCACGCTGGGGAGGGCGCGGAGGGCGTTGGCCAAACCGGCGATCATGAAGACGCCCTTGCCGGTGACTCCGATGTAGATGCCGAGCGGAACCGCGATGATGGCCGCGACAGCCAGGGCGATCAGCGAGTAGAGCAGGTGTTCGCCGATCAGGGTGGGGATGCCGTCGGCGCCGCTCCAGTGTGCGGGATTGAACAAGTAGTTGATCATGATGCCACCACCTTGGGGGTCCACGGTGTCAGCCACCGGTTGAGGAGGATGATCAGTCCGTCGAGGATCATGGCCAGGACCACGCAGAGGATGATGCCGGCGATGATCGGGGTGAAGAACCGCAACTGGAAGCCTTGGGTGAAGAGCGAGCCGAGCTGCGGGATGCCCAGCAACGCTGCGACGGAAACGAGGCTCACGTTGGAGACTGCCGCGACGCGGAGCCCGGCGCTGATGACGGGGACACCCACAGGAAGCTCCACTTTTACCAGGCTCTGGTATCCCCGGTAGCCCATGGCCTTGGCGGCTTGGACCGTGTCCTCCGGTACGGAATCCAAGGCATCAGCCACCACGCGTACCAGCAGGGCCACGGTGTAGATGGTCAGGGCTGCCACGATGTTGAGCGGGTCCAGGATTTTGGTGCCGAGGACCAGGGGCAACAAGACGAACAGTGCGAGGGAGGGGACCGTGTAGAGCAGGCCCGCGATGCCCACCAGCAGGGGATAGATCCGGCGGCTGCGGTGTGCCCACCAGCCAAGGGGGAGTGCGATCAGCAGGCCGAGGATGAGGGGAGTGACGGCGAGCAGCACGTGCCAGCCGAGAAGGAAAACGATGTTGTCGGATTGGCGGCCCAGCCATTCAAAGTTCATCGCGCCGTCTCCAGGTGTGGTTCGGCCTCGATCGCCTTGACGACGTCGGTGGCCGTCACCGTGCCGATGAGCTCGCCGTGTTCATTGACGACGACGCCGCGCCGGCTGGGGGAGGAAAGTGCGGCGTCGAGCAACTGGCGCATGGTCCCGGACGATGAGGCGGAAGTACCGCTGAGGTTAAGGTGCTCCCTCGTGAGTTCGCCCTTGATGAGATCGGCTTGTGCCCAGCCGAGCGGTTTGCGGCCGCCGTCGACCACCAGCACCCAGGCTCCTGTGGCCTTGCTCTGTGCCTCGGCGGCGGAGGCGCCAAGGGTGACCACTGCCTCTTCGGCGACGGCTACCGTGCCGGCCGCGTTGGTGAAACCGAGGGAACGGTAACCACGGTCTCGTCCCACGAAGTCGGCCACGAATTCGTCAGCCGGGGAGGTCAGCAGCTCTGACGGTGTCGCCATCTGGGCGAGCTTTCCGCCGACGCGCATCACCGCAACCTGGTCGCCGAGCTTGAGCGCTTCGTCGATATCGTGGGTGACCATGATGATGGTCTTGCCGATCTCGCGCTGCAGCCGGAGGAACTCCTCCTGGAGCTGGGCGCGGACCACGGGGTCAACGGCACTGAAGGGTTCGTCCATGAGCATGAAGGCCGGATCCGATGCCAACGCGCGGGCCACGCCCACGCGCTGCTGCTGTCCGCCCGACAACTGCCACGGGTAGCGCTTGGCGAAGCTCGCGGGGAGCCCGACGCGCTCCATGAGTTCGAGGGCTTTCATGCGGGCCTTCTGCCTGCTCTCGCCGAGAAGTACGGGCATTGTTGCCACGTTGTCGACGATGGTGCGGTGCGGGAAGAGGCCTGCGTGCTGGATGACGTAGCCGATCCGGCGGCGCAGCAACGCTGCGTCCATGCCCGACGTCGGCTCGTCATCGAGGTAGATGGTGCCGCTGGTGGGCTCGATGAGGCGGTTGATCATCCTCAGCGAAGTGGTCTTGCCACAGCCGGACGGGCCAACCAGGATGGTCAACTTGCCGGTGGGCGCCTCGAGATTCAGGCCGTCGACGGCCACCGTCCCGTCCGGGTACGCCTTGGTGACATTTTCAAACTTGATCATTTCTTTTCCATGCTTTCCTGGGGCACTTCATGGTTTCCGGAGGGTTCCACGAGGATGTTGTTCGCCACCCTCGCCAGTTCCTCGCCAAATGTCTGGGCCTTCGCCTCGTCCAAGCGGTAGCTCGGTACAACGATGCTGAGGGCTGCCACGGTGCGGCCGCCGATCACAATGGGTGCGGCGACGGCCGTGATGTCGTCTTCTACGCCGCTTCGCACGATGGCGAAGCCGCGGCCGTTCTGCCCGCCAGTCAGGACCTTCCCAGCGGCAGATCCTTCCAGCGGGATGCTCCTGCCGACCCAGCTGGTGTGCCGGACAGAGCGCGTCCCTTCGACGATGGCGATGTAGATTCCGGTTTCCCCAGGACCAGGAATGCTCAAATAGCAGGACTCGCCCGTTTCAGCCACGAGCCTCTTCATGTGCGGTGTGCAGAGAGACACGAGGGATTCCTGCCCAAGCGCGAGTGCTCCCAACTGGATGACACTGGCGCCGGGACGGAAGTTGCCGCCGGGGTCCCGCTTCACGAAACCGCTGCCCTCCAAGGTGCGGAGGAGGCGGAGCGCGGTGCTGGCCGACAAGTCAACAACGCGTGCGGCGTCGCTCAGGCTGATGGAGCCATCGGTGCAGACTGCGCTCAGGAGGGCCAGGGCCCTTTCGACCGTCCGGGTGGAGGAATCTGCTGCCACTGCCTAACCTGCTTTCAAGTGGTCTGGATCACCATGTCTTGCCACTAAGTAAAAATCAACTTTCATCGAATGGCAAGAGATTTTGGAAAATTACCCGAGATTCCGGGATTTGAGACGCCTTATGGGAACAAGCCGTTTCGGTGGTGTTTCATGCCTGTTAATTGTGACGGTCTTACGCTCAGGGTCTTGTCATGTGGTGGCATCTGGTTTTTACTTGGTGGCAGTCTTCATTAATCGGAGGAACACGTGGAAACCGTCAATCAGCTCCTTGACTCAATCAAGGACGTGGGCCGCGATGCGGTGCGCGGAGGATACTCCAGGGCCGTCTACTCGACGCCCGAACTCGACCTCAGGCAGTGGTTCATTGAACAAGCCCAGCAACGCGGCCTCGACGTCGAGACCGACCGCAACGGCATCATCTGGGCTTGGTGGGGAAAACCCCAGGACGGTGCGCTTGTCACCGGCAGCCACCTCGACTCTGTCCCCGGAGGAGGTGCCTTTGACGGGCCGCTCGGTGTGGCTTCCGCGCTGGCCGCCGTCGACATCCTCAAGTCCCGCGGGCAAAATCCGCGGCGCTCCCTAGCCATCACGGTCTTCCCGGAAGAGGAAGGATCCCGCTTTGGCGTGGCCTGCTTGGGGTCGCGGATCCTGACCGGCGCCATCGACGTCGACAAGGCGCTGAACCTGCGCGACGTCGACGGCAACACTTTCGCCGACGTCGCGCGGGGCCATGGACTGGATCCCCGGTACGTCGGGCGCGACCCGGAGGCGCTTGCGCGAATCGGTGACTTCGTCGAACTCCATGTGGAACAAGGCAAGGGGCTGGGCCAGAGCGGGCCGGCCATCGCCGTCGGAAGCTCCATCCTGGGCCACGGCCGCTGGAAGCTGAGCGTCAGCGGCCAGGGCAACCACGCCGGGACTACCCTCATGGCCGACCGTGCCGATCCGATGGTCGCGGCCGCTCAGATCGTCGTTGCCGTCCGTGACACGGCGGCCAAGCAGCCAGACGCGAGGGCCACCGTCGGGCGCTTGACGCCCGTTCCCGGCGGCACCAATGTGATCGCCTCCCGCGTGGACCTGTGGCTCGACGCCCGCCACCCCGACGACGCCGTCACGGCGCAACTGATCGAATCGATCTACGGTGCAGCCCGGGAAATCGCGGCGAGCGAAGGATGCACGGTCACCCTCACGGAGGAGTCCTACAGCGACACCGTGCACTTCGATCCCGGCCTGAGCCGACGCCTCGCCGAGCTCCTGCCCGGGGCGCCGGTTCTCGCAACCGGCGCAGGGCACGACGCCGGTGTGCTGGCTGGACATGTCCCCTCGGCGATGCTCTTCGTCCGCAATCCCAGCGGGATCTCGCATTCCCCGGAAGAATACGTGGCTGACGAGGACGCCTCGGCCGGCGCCGTTGCGCTCGCCGACGTTTTGGAGGGACTCCTGTGAGCGGGATTTGGTGCGAGGCGGCGCTGGTAAACGTCGACGGCGGTTCCGTCGCGGGCGGTTCGGCCGTGGCCGCGGGCGTCCGGTTGGAGGTGGACAACGGCCGCATCTCCAGCATCTCTACCGGGGTCCAGCCCGAAGCCGCTGACCGGATATTGAATGGCGCCGTCTTCCCGGCTGCGGCCAACGCCCACTCGCATGCGTTCCACCGGATCCTGCGCGGACGCACCCATGATGGGCGTGGCGACTTCTGGGTGTGGCGGGAGCAGATGTACCGGAGCGCCGCGGAACTGACGCCGGAGAAATACGAAAAGCTCGCCACGGCAGTGTTCACCGAAATGGTGGTGTCGGGGTTCAGCAGCGTGGCGGAGTTCCACTACGTCCACCACCAGCCCGAAGGGACGCCGTACCCGGAGCCGCACGCGATGGAACTTGCGTTGGCAAGGGCAGCCGTGGCCGCCGGGATCCGCCTCACTTTGCTGGACACCCTTTACCTCGCGGGAGGCATCGGAACACCGCTCAGTCCGGAACAGGCGCGGTTCGGCGACGCCGACGCCCAGGCTTGGCTGGACCGGCTCGCCTCGCTGCGGGCCGAAATCGCGGAGACCTTTCCGCCGGAGATGGTCAGCGTGGGGGCCGCCCTGCATTCTGTTCGCGGTGTGCCCGAGGAGGCTCTCAAGACGGTCGCCCGCCAGTTGCCTGCCGACCTTCCACTCCACATCCACTTGAGCGAACAACCGGCTGAGAATGAGGCCTGCCTGCAGGCCTATGGCGTCACCCCGGCTGGACTCCTTGCCCGGCATGGCCTGTTGTCCGCGCGGCTCTCCGCCGTCCATGCCACTCACCTGACGCCGGAAGACATCCGGCTCCTTGGGGACGCTGGAGCCACCGTGGTGATGTGTCCCAGCACCGAGGCCGATCTCGCCGATGGGATCGGGCCGGCCCGCGCATTGTCCGACGCCGGGGCGATCATCGCGCTCGGCACGGACCAGCATGCCGTGATCGATCCCTGGGTTGAAATGCGCACCTTGGAGCACGGGGAACGCCTCGGTTCCGGTCAGCGGGGCAGGTTTTCGCCGCAGGAACTGCTCCGTGCCGCTACGGTCGGCGCGGCGGCATCCATGGGCACTCCCATAGCGTCGGCATTGGAAGTAGGCGCAGTCTGCGACCTCATGGCCGTGGCCCCGGACTCGGTGCGAACCGCCGGTTCCATGCCGCAGCAGTTCGCGTTCAGCGCGACGGCGAGCGACGTCACCGCCGTCGTCATTGCCGGGGATCTGGTGGCTTCCCACGGAGTCCATGTTCGGCTGGGTTCTCCGGGCAGGCTCCTCACGGAGGCGCTGAAGGAGTTCTCCTGAAAGACAGTGCCGGGAAGAATCAGCTGACGTGCGCCGGTGAGGCCAGGGTGCGGCCCGGGACGAAGACTCCCGGGAACCGCTCGTGCCGTATGGCGGCGGAGCTGCGATTCTTGAGCAGCTCCGCCATGACCGCAGTGCCCCGTACCGCCACGTCATGGACCGGAATCCTGAGCGTGGCGATCCCGATCTGATCGGCGCCCATCAGGATGCCGTCGCACCCTGTGATGGACAGATCCTCGGGGATCCGCAACCCTGCCGCTCTTGCGAGCGGCATGAAGGAAATGGCACGGGTATCCGAAGGGAACATAGCTGCGGTGATCCGTCCTTCGGTTGCCAGCCGGACGATGTCCTCACAACGGTCCATTGAGTCGGCAAAGAGATCGGTATCGAGCTGGTGGACATCGATGCCGCGCCCGCGCAGGTGTGCCGCCATGGCGAGACCCCGCCGGTTTTCGGCTGTGGAGAGGGAGAACGCGGGAACCACGACCGCCACGGCGCGATGGCCCGAGCTAGCCACTCGGTCGGCCAGGATGGCACCGTTCGTGTCCTCGTCGTAGGAGACTCCGTAAATGCCCGGATGTTCCTCCACCCTGCCGACGGACACCACCGGCACCGAGTCGAGGAAAGGTTCCAGATCGTGAGCCTTGATGACGCCGGTGGAAACCATGAGGCCGCCGACCCGCAAGCCCAGGAGCCTTCGCAACCCTGCAAGCTCTTCCTCGGCACCCCGCGTTACCGTGGGAACCACTGTGATGAGCTGAAGCCCTGAGCGGCTGGCCTCGTTCTGAATCTCGCTGTGGAGCAGGCCGTATGCGGGATTCCTGGGATCCCGCAGAAGCAGGCCCACCAGGTCCGAACTCCGTGCCGCCAGCCCGCTGGCAATCATGTTGGGCACGTAGCCCAATTCCCGCAAGGCCCGGTTGACCTTTTCCTGGGTCTTGGGAGAAACAGAGACATGCCCCATCAACACCCGGGACACCGTGGCCCGGGATACCTGGGCGAGCTGGGCGACGTCGTCCATCCGCACACCCAGCGGTGATCCTCCGTTACGTCCCTTCGGGGGCCCCAGCTCAGTCACAGCCACCACTCTACTGGCTGGCCAACATGCCCGCGGGCGCCCCCTGAAGCACGGCATTTCGGTAGGGGACCAGCAATCCCGGCCAGTCGGTCTGGATGATGTCGGCCCCAAGTCCTACCAGCCGCCCCCACCCTGAATCGGGGTCGCCAAGCACGGACATCTCGTCGTCCCAGCCGCAGAACAGGGGCACCCTGTTGCTCAGGTTGATGGCGTTCAAGAGGACGAAAAGTCCCCGCGAATGGAGCCACTCCACATAGTCGGGAGAGGCAAAATCGTGGTCCGGACCTTCTGCTAGCAGTTCCATGCCAACCGTGTTGATCTCCGTGTACTCCAGCACACGGAGAACGTCCTCATGGGACCGGACCATGGGCGCGAAGGGATATTTCACCGGGTGCGCTGCCAGCAGCTCCAGCGGTTCCCGGTCCACGGGGGATTTCAGCACGGCCCTGCCCAAGACGTCGTAGCTGTCCAGGTATGGCAGAAGCCTTTCCCAGTACCACCAGGAGCGGTCCACGTTGAAGAGGGCACGAGGGTTTTGACGCAGTACCTCATCGAGCGTTGCCACCCTGTAGGGCTCGTTGCTCGCCGTCGAGCACCAGCGGTACTCCAAGGCCCGGATCGATGCGGCATCCAGTGTCCTGATGTTCTCCTCGATCCCGAAGTGCATCGGCTCGTAGCCGTCGTGGAAGAGGAAGAACTCGCCATCGGTCGATTCAACGATGTCGATCTCCACCATTTCGGCACCTTGGCGAAGGGCTGCCTCTACGGCTCCCTGGGTGTTTTCCGCGATGGTGCCGAGGCCGGTGCCGCGGTGGACGGCCACCAGGGGCCTGGCGTGCTCAAAAGCGGTATTGAGTTGGGCATTTTGCTCCACGAATCGTGGCTGTCCGAACATCTTTTTATCTCTCTTGCTTGTTTGCGGCGCCAGCGGTGGCCAGCTCATGGTATTCGCGGGCGGTTTCTGGTGTAGTCGACGGCGGAGCAGGGACTACTTTTGTTGAGGAATTACGACGACGTCGCGAACCGCCGGGTCCGGCTCCCCGTCCGTAGACGAGCCACATGGTGACGCCGGTGATGACCATGAGGATGACGGTGTACACAAAGGTCAGGGCTGTGGTGTCCGTCAAGGTGTCGTTGTTGGTGGCGTTCTTGATGACGATCCCCAAAGGCTGGTACAGGGGGTGAGCCAGGAAGACAGCGGTGTCGTAGTCGTCGAGCAGGTGGTTGAAGTTCAGGGCGGCTACAGCCGCCGCCGTGGGTGCGACGATCGGCAAAAGTATCCGACGGAAGGTGGTGAAGGAGCCGGCGCCAAGAATCGCAGCGGCCTCTTCCAACTGGTCGGGTACCGCGGCGAAGGCTGCCTTGAGCATCCGCAGGGTGAACGGGATCTTGCCGATCACGTAGGCAATGGCGAGGATCGCCAGCGTCCCCGTCAGGACTATGTTGCCCACCAGCCATTCGGAGTGGTCGAAGGTGATGATCAATCCGAGCGCCACCATGGTGGAGGGCAGAATCCAAGGGATATGCAGGATGTATTCGATGGCAGCCGTCACCGGGTTGCGGAATTTCTGCACGAGGCGGGCGACGAACAGCAGGCCGAAGACGGCGACAATCGTCGCGACGGCGCTGTAGCCGATGCTCACGAGGAACGGCCACAGTGCCGAGTAGTCGGTGAATACCCGGAGGTAGTTGTCCAGGGTGAAGCTGCCGGGGCTCAGGGTGGCGCTCTGGATTGAGGCTGCGTCGGTGAAGGAAAAGACGACGATCAGGACCGGTGGGAGCGCGTAGACGGCGAAAAGTGCGTATGCCACGGCGTGCACAACAACATTTGCTACCGGGTTTTCGATCTTTTGCTTCTGCATGGAAGCGGGAACCTTGGACACGCTGAAGTAGGTCCCGCCCTTTTCCAAGCGGTTCATGACGGCCAGCAGCACGATCGTGGACAGTCCCAGGATGATGGCGAGCGTCGCGGCGAGATCCCGGGACGAGGGAGCGTTGGCGAACGTCAAAATCATCGGCGTGACGGTCTGGAAGTCCTCGCCGCCGAGTACCTGCGGGGCGGCCAACGCCCCGAGCCCGCCGAGGAAGGTCAGGATGGTGATGGAATAGATCATCGGCATCAGGGTGGGCAGAACGATGCCGCGCAGCACTTTCCAGCTTGAAGCGCCCATCATCCGGGCGGCTTCGATGGTCTGGAAGTCCACCTTCGCCAGCGCGTTGCCGAGGAACAGCAGATGGTTTCCGGTGCAGGCGAACGTCATGACGAACACCACCGCGAACATGCCGGTGAACCAAGCCGCATTCATGCCCGGGAACACATTCAGCAATAGACGCGTGATGAAGCCACTGTCTCCGTAGATGAACTTGTAGCCGGCCACCAGCACGATTCCGCCGTAAATCAGCGTGCTGGCGTAGCCCAGCCACAATACCCGGGCACCTTTGATGTCGAAGTACCGTGTGGCCAGCACAATGAAAATCCCGACGGCGTTGACGGTCACCGAGAGCACCGCTGCAAGTAGGAAGCTGTTGCGCAGTGATTCCATGGCATGTTGGGAGGACATCAGCCGCCGGATGGCAACGAAGGAAAACTGCCCCTCCGGCATGAAGACCGTTCCAAGCAACCTGACGTTCGGGTAGATCAGGAACGTGACGGAAAACCACAACAGTACTGCCCCGACCACCAGGAACAGCGGAGACCGAAACAGTTGGCGCAACGAGCCGTTCACGAGGCAACCTCGTAGTGGGAGACACCGTACTGGGAGCCGCCGTACTGAAGGACATCGTCCGGATTGATCAGAAGCTGGACCGAATCCCCGGGCTGGAAGCCTCCCCTCCCATCCTCCTGCAGGATCCCGCGGAACATTCCGCGATCCGTTTCGACGCGGTAGCTGCTGTAGACGCCATGGTAATGCCGTGAGCTCACCCGGCCTGGGAGGGCGGGGCCGGCTTCCGATGCGACGGTACCCGCGGCCTCGATCCTGACCTTTTCGATCCGCACGTAAGCCGGCCTCGCGGGATCAAGGGGGGTCCCGCCGTCGCGCATTACTGCTTTGACGGTGGCGGGGAGAGCTTGTTTGCATCGCCCACAAAGTTGCACACAAACTCGGTGGCGGACCGCGTGTACACTTCCCGGGGCGTTCCTACCTGCTCGATCCGGCCGTTGTTCATCACGGCAATGCGATCGCTCATGGTCAGCGCCTCGTCCTGGTCGTGGGTGACGTAGACGGTGGTGATGCCGAACTGCTGCTGTAGATCCTTGAGCTGGGCCCGGAGCTGGTGGCGGAGCTTCGCGTCGAGGTTGGACAGGGGTTCATCCAACAACAGGATTTTGGGCCGCAGCACCAGAGCCCGGGCGATCGCAACGCGCTGTTGCTGGCCGCCGGAAAGCTCAGTGACGCTCTTGCCCAGCTGTTCGTCGCTGAGATTAACTTCGCGGGCGATTTCGCGGACGCGCTCAGCGGTCTCGGCCTTGGAAACCTTTGCAACCTTGAGGCCGAAGGCGATGTTTTCCCACACGGACAGGGTGGGAAACAGGGCGTAACTCTGGAAGACCATCCCGATTTCGCGGCGGTGGCTGGGCAGGTGCGTGACACGCTTGCCGCCGATGCGGATGTCCCCGCGGCTGGGCGCGATGAAGCCGGCCAGCGCCCGGAGGGCCGTAGACTTGCCACAGCCCGAGGGGCCCAGGAGGGTGAAAAACTCGCCTTCTTCCACCGTGAGCTGGTACTCGGGCAGCGCGACAAAATCTCCGAAACGGATCTCGACATTCTCAAACGTGATCATCGGCTAGCCCTTCAAGTACTCAAGCTGGATCTTCTCGACCCACTTGTCGATGAATTTCCCGACCAAAGTCCAGTCGATCGCCTGGTTCTTGAAGGCGGCAGTCTGTTGAATAGCCTGCGCATCTGCGGTGGTGGCGGCCTTGCTGTTAGCGGGGGCGGTGAAGAACTGCTTGGACCACTTGGCCTGGACGTCTGCGGAACCGAACCAGTCGATGAACTTCTTAGCGGTTTCGGCCTTCTTGGTGCCTTTGATGAGGCCGACCTGCTGAACAGCGAAGGGGACCCCGACGGCGGGCTTCACGGCTTCTGTTGCGATCCCGTATTGCTTTTCGCGGCTCGCCTTGCCGGACAGCCACATCTGGCCGGCGTCCACCTGGGATTTCTTCATGCGCGAGTACAGGTCCTCGCCCGTGACGGCACGGCTCCCGTTGGCGAAGTAGGCCTTTACTTGTGCCCACCCTTCGGCGCTGATCCCGAGCTCACCGTTGGTGTCGGCGTAGCGGGCCAGGATGCCGGCGAGCACCATCTGGGTGGTGGCGCCTCCCAGTGCGGTGGGCACCTCGTACTTGCCTTTGAACTGGTCCTTGGTCCAGAGATCGGTCCAATCCTGTGGGGCGGCAGCAGGAGTGGCGTAGGCGGCTTTGTTGTAGACGAGCATGATCGGCTCGCGCACAATCGGCCAGAATTGCTTGCCTGACTGGTCACCCAAGGAGGCATCGACGTCCCCTGCCCAGGACGGGGTGTAGGGATCGAGTACGTTCTGGGCCTTGAGCTTCTCGAAGTACACGTTGTTCAGGCCGAACGTTACATCGGCCACCGCGTTGTTTTTCTCCGCTGTCAGGCGGTTCATCACGTCACCACCACCAAGATCAACGAAGTCGATCTTGAAGCCGGCCGTCGCGGCCTCCTTCTTCAGCCAATCGCCGCGCCCGTCGGACACCGAGTTGCTGTAGATGATGAGGGATTCGTTGGCGGAGGCTGATGCTTGGCCAGGCGGCGTGCAAGCGGTGGAAAGCAGGGATCCGGCGGCCAGTACGGCACCAAGCAGGACGATTCGACGTTTCAAAGTGTCTCCAGGGGTGAGCGGGTCGGATGCGAACGCGACTAAATGAACGCGCTTTCATTCTGGCTTTCACCGTGGAACATGCGGATTTAAATGGGTAAATCTCACGCAAACAGATGGCTACCGGGAAAAGTTGAAAGCGCGTTCATTGGATCCCAATCGCGCTTGGCACAGCCGATCGCGCCTGATGCCCAAAACCCGGGTGAGTTCCCACGCATAGGCGTGGCCATGCCACACGTTCACCCCATGGTCCGCAAGATGCGCTGCGACCTGCTGTCGTCGCCGGGACTCCATTGTTTCGCGAGCGCTCCCGTGAGCCGGTACGCACGGCGGCTGGCGTTGGGGCGTCCAAGGGCGGAATGCCTAGTTACCGGGCCCGGAGGGGGCGGGCTGCCCAAGGGGCCCGTCGCGTTCCTGGCGTAGATTTGGCTCGGTTACCCCTGATCAGGAGAAAAACGATGATCCCTGCCAATACACCGCACACGAACAACCGCCTTGGCGCTTGGCTCACTTTTCTGGATGCGCACGGCGTGGAAGCCTTGTCCGGCAGTGGATTCGACTGGATCGGCATCGACTTGCAACACGGCACCGCCACCCTGGACGGACTTCCCGGTTTGCTCCGCGCGTGCGAACTCAACCGAACGCCTGCTTTGGTGCGGACGTCCGGGCACAGCGCGGCGGAGATCGGCCGTGCCCTCGACGCCGGAGCCGCCGGCGTTGTAGTCCCCATGGTCGAGTCCGCGGCCCAAGCCGCGGCGATCGCGGCCGCCTGCACCTTTCCGCCAGAGGGTGTCCGCAGTTCCGGGGCCTCACGATCTGCCATCGCGGCGCCTTCGCTGCTGCAGCCCGAAGGGAAAGTGCTGTGCCTGGCCATGATCGAGAGCGCCGCGGGGCTGGCCAATGCCGGGGCAATCGCCCAGGCAGACGGCATCGACGGGATCTTCGTGGGTCCCTACGATTTGGCCCTGTCCCTCGGCGCCGATGGGGTCACGGATCCGAAGACCCTTGACGCGATCGGCCATGTTCTGGCGGTGGCGCGGAATCATGGGAAGCTGACGGGCGCGTTCAGTGGCTCAGCCGAATTGAGCGGTGCGTTGCGCGACGCCGATCTGCTGGCTGTCGACTCGGATCTCGCCTTCCTGAGGTCCGGGGCCGAAGCCAAACTGGTGGCCACCCGTGCGGCACTTTCGGCCGCACGGGAATAGGCTCACCGACTTAAACGCTGCGGGCCTTCACGGGCGGACGCATGTACGTGGTTCGGCTTGGCCGGACGCCCAGCCGGACGCTGCTTTCGAGCCAGGTGACAGCGGCACCGGTGGGATCCACCACCGGTACGTACGTGCCGTTCTCTTCGAGCCGGCGCTGGAGTGCAGCAGCCACCCCAAGCATCCCGGTGCAACCGAGCACAATAACATCGGCCTCGCCCTTGTCCACGGCCTCGGAGGCCTGCGCATGGAGGCGGTCCAGGAGCAGTTCGTGGTCCTCCAGACCAAGCACCGGCAAGTCCACAACGCGGATGCAGCCGATCCGCTCGCTCAAGCCGTACCGCCGGGTGAGGCTGCGCAGCATCGGCAAGACGTTGGGAAGCACGGTGACGATGCCGACCCTTTCGCCCAAGCTCAATGCGTGGAGGACTGCCGGTTCGAAGCCGCCAACCACCGGGTAGTCCGCAATTTCCCGCGCCGCGTGCACCCCCGGATCGCCGAAGCAGGTAACAAACACGGCATCGACGCCGTCGCTGCTTGCCTCGTCGATCCGGTCGAGGATGCCCGGTGCGGCGAGGGCTTCGTCGTACTCGGACTCGATGCTTGCTGTTCCGCGGGCGAGGGCGACCACGTCGAAAGTCGTCCCGGGTGAAACCCAAGCGGCGATCTCAGCCCCGACCGACTCGGCAAAGGTGTCGCCGATGACGGGGACTATGACTCGAAGATGCATGACAGATCCTCCTGTAGGGGTACATGTGCTGGCAACACTAGGTCCCCCGTTCACAACCCGGAACGGGCAGCGAGCACTGCGAATACGGGATGACTGTGCGGGTTGCCCTGAACTGTCGGAACCCTTAACCGTGCTCGGACTCGATGCTGCGGCAGGCCAATTGAAGTGCAAGCCGCTGGTTGGGATCATCCAGGTCCACGCCCAGGCGCTCGCGGAGACGGTGCAGGCGTGCCGTGACGGTGTTGCGGTGTAGGCCCAGAACGATGCTCGTGGTGGACACCGAGCCCCCGGCCTCGAGGTAGGCCTGCAAGGTGCGTAGGAGTTGGCCGCCGTCCACGCCTTTGAGCGGGGCCAACGCGGTCTCGGCGAAGGCCCGCAGGATCTCGGACTCCTGCCACGCGGCCAAGAGCCTCGCGACGCCCAGCTCATCGATGTGTTCGGCCGCAGGACGGTATTCGTGGGTCCTCGCCAATGTTGCGGCGTCGCGGGCCTCCAGGAGGCTGCTGACCAGCCCTCCGGGTCCGTGATGAACGCGCCCCACTCCGGCCACCACCTCCCAGTGTGCGGGCAGCTGGGCCAGCATGAGGCGCACCGAACGCAGGACCCGGCGGCCATCCGACGACGGCGGTTCGGTGGCGCTGCTGATCCAAACTGTCCACCCATCACCGCGGTCCACCACGGGTCCCATGAGCTTTTGGGCCTCAAGGGCGTTCCGAAGCTTCCTCATCGACGTGACCGGATCATCCCGCAAAGGATCCGGCACCCTCGCGGTCCGGACCAAATGAATTCCCACGTGCCAGTCCTGGAGCCGCCAACCTGCGGACAGCGCGCGTTCCACGACGTCTTGGCTGACCACGCCTTGCCCAGCGATCAGGTCCGCGAGAAGGCGGCCGTGGAACACGGAATCCCTTTCGGCTGCTACCCGCTGGCTAATGAGCCATGCTCGGACATAAGGTTCGGCCACCGCCAGGGCACTGGCGGTGGCAATGCGCTGGTGTTCGTCGCTGCCGGCAGTGTGGGACGCGAGCCATGCGGCGGCCTGCGTGGGGCCTGGCTCGGTCACGGGATGGATCAGGATCTGTCCGTCGGCGGAGGGATCGCTGTGCTGCGGGACGGCCAGGTCCAGCCTGAGCGTGGAAGGCAGGCTGATGGGTTCGCCGTGGATCGCACTCCCGTCCGATGAGAGCAACCAGACCGATTGGGACAACGCCAAGCCCAACGCGGCCAGAATGTCCTCTGCCGTTGTCTTAGTGCTGAGGCGGCGGACGACGTCCTCGATGAGCCTGGCCCTCTGCACTTCCGGTGCACGGACCCGGATGGTGAGCCGGTGGAGCAGTTCCACGAGGTCGGCCCCCACAACGGACAGCACTGGAATGCCAAGACGGTCGGCAAGGCGGAGGGTGGAGAGCAGGGGTGGTTGTTCCTCGGAGGCGATCAGCAGGGCGGCGACGCCAGCCGATTCGGCCCGCCGGACGAGGGCCTCCAAGCGGTAGGACGGCGTCACCGCTGCCGCGGCGCACACCATGAGGTGACCGTTCGCCGTCGTCGGGAGCTCCCCGCTGTACCAGCTCAAGTCCCGGACGGGACGATCGAGTCCTTGCCTGCCGGCGACGACGGCGGCACCGGCGAGCACCGTTTCGGTGAGGAGATCCCGCACGCTGACCGGTGCGTACCCGGCGGTCATCGGGTGGCCTCCGGCTGGCCGGCGTCGATCCCGAAAGCGGTGAGTCCGATCAGCTCTTCAGCGCCGTCCGGCCAACCCGGAATCGACGAAAGGCGCAGCAGGGCGATGGATTGTCCCGAACGGAGCCTGTCCGGCGGTACGGGAACAAAGGTCACGGGGTCCAGCACAGCCAGGACGTCGGGCGCGGACGCGCGGGAGACGCCGTCGATGGCCACGTTCAGGTATTCGTCGAGCATGTCCAGCCTCAGGATGTGCCCGGCTGAGCGGTCCGTGACCGTGAGGCTGCCGGGGACTTCGCCGCGGCGGGGCCGGATCTCGTCCACCCTGCCCTCGCACAGCAGCTCGCCACCCAGCCGCTTGGCGAGGTCGGAAACACTGCGCCCCGCCGAAGCGGCGAGGGCCCGGCCGAGCGCGAGGCATTTGCTCACCGAACCGGGCAGGCCAAGTGCCGCCAAAGTGTCGGCCCGGCACGGGTAGAGAGCCACTGCTGCGGCACCACCAAGGGCGGCGACGTTGGCGCGCATGATCCTGTCCGCCGCATCGATGGAAGCGGATTCGATAATGACGGAGTCTCCCGCGGGCCCAACCACTGCCATGGGCGTGGCCGGGTGGCCTGCGGCGGCGAGGGTTGTCTGGCTGATCCGGGGGAAAGCCCGGCCCATGAGGTCGCCGTCCACCACGGGAAGCCCGAGCACTTGCGCGGCAACCAAAGGGATGAGTGCGTTCAACCCGCCGATTTCGATCACGCCAATGGCCCCAACGCGTTGCCGCAGGGCACCTGCCAGCGCGGTAACAGCGTTGGCAAAGTCTTCCCCGCCCGGTGGCCGCTCCGCGACGACGTCCGGTGCCCCGGCGAGCCCGACATGGACCACCACCGTGTCCGGCGGCAAATCACCGGCCGCTACCAGACGGGCGCGCCCTCCGCCTTGGAGCACATGGCGCAAAAGCCGGGATCCGACGGCGGCATCCCCGCCACCGCCGGACCCCAGCAGACCTGCTCCCGCGGCCAGCGCGGATACGTCGTCCACGCCCAGATAGCGTTCCACCGGTACTCGTTGCCTCACGGCAGAGCTGGCACGGGATAGATCCTCATGGTGATCATTGTGGCACGGGCGATTCAGCCGATTGGCATGTACTCGTGGTGGTAGCCGAAGTAGCCAGGTCCCACCAGTTCGAGCGCAGCATCGGTGCGCCAGCGGGGGTCGCACGGGGCAGCGAGGACCGTGACACGGACACCGTAGCGGAGCATCTCCGTGGTGACTGGCTCGCCGGAATCCGTGTCTAGGACACAGATGAGATCCGGGACGCTGGCCACCACTTCGCCGTCGCGCCGCGCCACGAGGTGTTCGTTCTGGAAGGCGAGTTCGAAGCGCGAGCCCAGGTCCTCGCCAACGCCATCCAAGTGTGCCTCGCCTCGTGCGAAACCGGCCTCCGTCCTGCGCTGGATGTCCACGATCTTGCCGGTGAACAGCTTCTTGCCGCGCAGCAGCTCCGTGGCCACCGCGACGGGATCCCGGTGCTGCTCGCGGGCTTCTCGGATGCCGGTTCCCAGCCGTTCGCACAAGGTGATGGTTCCGGGAACCATGAGCTCCTTGATTTGCTTACCGGTCAAGACATACAGGCTGACCGCGGCGGTGCAGCCCATCTCGATAGTTACGGCGCGGGCCAAGCGTTCGGCCCAGGCATTATCGACGGTCTGCAGTGTAATCGCATTTCCGCGTTCGTCCGCCATGGTCATGGGGCTTGCGTGGACTCCGCTGAGTGTCGGCAGGACCATTTGAAGTTCCGGGAAGGCGCGCCCCATGGCGTCAGCATCAACTAGCGGCAAACCCAGTTCCGCCGCGGCAACAAAGGGAGTCACGGAGTTTAGGCCGCCTGCCTCGATGGAGACGGTGTGCGTGACGCGCTTGCCGATCAGTTGCTCGACGGCGCGCAGCGCGTTCGTGGCTTCGTCGCCGGCCGGCATCTTCTCCAGCATCACGGTCGGTGCGCCCATGAGCGCGACGGGGACTACGACGGCGTCGTCCGGCAACTCGTCGACGTCGAGCAGTATCACCGGACCGTGCTGGCGAAGCGCCTGCTCGGCCAGGAGCCTGCCCACGTAGGGATCGCCGCCGCCGCCTGTGCCCAGCACAGCGGCTCCGCGGGCGATGTCCGACATTTGGGTTTCGTCAATTTCACGCATTGTTGCCTCCAAGAGCCAGGTTGCCGACTGCCTTGACCCGGATGCGCGTAGCGTTGCCGGGCAAGTACGCCAAGGGAACTTCTTCGATGTCCACGATCGAGACCGAATCGGGGCGTGCGCCGGCCGCGATGGCACGGTCGGTGGCTTCCTGCCGCGCGGCGTCGAGCACTGAATCGCGGCTGCCGGGATCCACAGAGAAGACCCGGTCCACTTCGCCGCCCACTTGCGCGATGGCGGCGCCGATCGCATTGGCAACGGAACCATGCTCGGGCCGCAGCACTGCCGAGGCGCCGGCCAGGTTGTCCGGAACCAGGAAGCCGCCGCCGCCGACCACCACCACGGGCACAGGTTCGGCCGAGGTCCGCATGCGGTCAACGGTTTCAGCCGTCCGCGTAGCGATGCTTTCCAGGGCGGCCCGCACCATTGCGGGGTCAAGCCCTGCGACGCGGTCGTTGTCACCGAGTTGGATCAGGCCAGCGGCTGCGGCAACGTCGGTGGCCGTCAGGGTATCTCCGCCGAACAGCAAGGCACGTTCGGTCAACGCGTAGCCGACGCTGCCTGGGCCTACCTCGACCCTTCCGTCGAGCGAGCGGACCAAACTGCCACCGCCAATTCCAATGGACAGCACATCAGGCATGCGGAAGTTCGTCTGTACCCCGGCGACCGCGACGTCGGTGGAAGCCTCGCGCGGGAAGCCAGACTGGAGGATGCCGACGTCGGTGGTGGTGCCGCCGACGTCGACCACCGCGCAGTCCTGCTCTCCGGAAAGGAACGCGGCGCCGCGCATCGAGTTGGTGGGGCCGGACGCGAACGTGGCCACGGGGTACCTGCGGGCGTAGTCGATGTCCATCAGGGTGCCATCGTTCTGGCTAAGGTATACGGGAGCGCTGATGCCCGCTTCGGCAACGGTGCGGCTCAGGCCCGAGGTGACGTGATCGGCGAGGTCGCGGAGTGCCGCGTTGATGATGGTGGCATTCTCGCGGCCGAGCAGGCCCATCCGTCCGATCTCGTGGGAGAGGCTGACGGACAGCTCCGGGTATTCGCTGTCCACGATCTGTGCTGCCCGCAGCTCGAACTCGGCATTGATGGGGAAAACACCGAGGACAGGGCGATGGAGCGGGCCCCTGCATCCGCGACCTTGTCCAGGACTTCCCGGAACTCGCGCTCGTCGAAGGGGCTGATCTGGCGACCGTCGTACTCGTGGCCGCCGTGGCAGAGGTAGCTGTGTCCGCCGAGGACATCCACCAAGCGGCGCGGCCAGTCCACCAGGGGCGGCAGAGCCCGGGTGGCCGGAAGTCCGAAGCGGATGGCCGCCGTCGGGGTCAGGTTCTTGCCCTCCACGAGCGCGTTGATGAAGTGCGTCGTGCCGATCATGACGGCGGCTACGTCGCCGGGATCGAAACTGGCCGCTTCTCGGAGTTGCCGCAGGGCGCTGACGATTCCGCTGGTGACATCTTCGGTGGTGTGGGTCTTGGTGGCAGCCAGGACGCTGCTGCCATTCATGAGGACGGCGTCGGTATTGGTGCCGCCGACGTCTATGCCGATGCGCATCATGGTTGATTCTCCTTTGATTTCGGGTTCAGGGGCAGCCGGGTTCGGCGTCAGGGTGTGGCCCTAGGAGGCGGCAGGTTCCGGGACGGAGGCGGGTTCGTGGTCCGGGTAGGTCTTGGTGCTGCCGATGCCCCGGATCAGGCCAAGTCGCCCTGCGACGGCGTAGAGGATGAAGGCGATGAAGAGGGAATTGATGGACGGCAGTCCCCAAGCCACGAAGTATCCGATGACGGAGGCGAGTACCCAGATCACGATCGTGGCGGGTACCCAGGCGGGAGCATGCTCAGGCAAACGGCCGAGCTTGCGGCTGGATTCCAGTTCAGGGCGCCATTTCCGGACCACGAAATACTCGGCCACCATGATGCCCGCGATGGGTGGGAAGACCACGCCGAGAAGGATAAGGAAGTCCGTGAAGTGTCCCAGGATTCCGGCAGCGCCCAAAACCGTACCGATGAGGCCGACGGTGAGGGTGACGGCACCGCGGTGCAGTTTGCGTTTCATGGTGCGGTCGGCAAAGTTGACGATGCCCAAGGACGCTGCGTAGAGGTTCCAGTCGTTGATCTTGAGCGTCGCGGTGATGACGATCAGTGTGCCGATGAAGCCCGATGTCGATGTGACGATCGCTACGACGTCGTTGGTCTTGAGCGCCAACGCCAGGAGGACACCGATGAGGCCGATGACGTACTCGCCGAGGGTGATGCCGAGGACGGTCTGCTTGACGACGTCCTTGGCGGAGCGGTTGAAGCGGGACATGTCCGGCGTAATGACCGCGCCAACGATGAAACCGCCCGCCACGATCGTGGTGCCTTGGATCAGTGTGAGTGTGGGTCCTCCGGGTGATGCCGTGAGGAGGTCGCCCAGGCTGTGCTTGGACAATTCGGCAATGATGGACCAGCCCGCGAGCAGGAGGAAGGCCGGTACTGCGACGTACGCGGTCCAGGCCATGGAAGCCATGCCGAACATGACGATCAGGGTGACCAGCACGCCGAATATCAAGGCCCATGCCCACGCGGGCAGGACTCCGACGAGGTTGGCCAACCCTTGCGCGGAGACGGCGTTCTGGATGCCGAACCAGCCGATGGCACTCAGGCTGATGGCGATGCCGATCAGCGATGAACCGGCTCCGCCGAAGCCGGTCCATCGGGCCAGTACCGACGTCGACAGGCCTTCGCGCTGTCCAGCGATACCAGTGAAGATGGTGACGATTTCGAGGATGACCGAGCCGAGAGTGATGGCGAGGACGGCGCTCCAGAAGTCCATGCCGAAGCCGAGGGTGGCGCCCAGCAGGAAGCTCGCCAGGGAACTGAGCTGGCCGAAGCGCTGGGTCGCTACGGAGAACCAGTGAAAGCGTGCGGATGCGGGTACCCGTTCAAGTGCATAGTCATCGTGGCCGACTGCTGTTGCCATCGGGACCTCCAAGGATTGTGGGTTGGGGAGGTCTTCAAGATATGCCGGAATGTGGGACGCATCACGGGGCGTGATGCCCTGTTTACGAACGGTAACAGGGCATCATGCATTTCCTGGCACCCAAGACGCTCGCTCACCTTTGGGGTTGTTTTTCGAAACCGTCGCTCACATCTAGTGAGCGAGCGTTTCCGGATTTGTCCCTTTATGTGAGCGAGCGTCGGTGGAAACGGCGCTATATGTGAGCGAGCGTCGGGGCCAGGGCTACTTCAACCCCGAGCGGACAAATGCATCCACCACGTATCGCTGCAAGAAGATGTAGATCAGGAAGATCGGCAGACAGGCGAGCGAGGACGCTGCCATGATGGCGCCCCAGTTGTTGCCTTCGGCGCCGAGGAACCCTCGGATGCCTACCTGGATCAGGGCATCGGACTTCTGCATGATCAGCGAAGGCCACAAGTATTCGTTCCAGGCGCTGATGAACAGCATGATGCCCAGGGCTGCCAGCGCTGGCCGGAGGTTCGGGACAACCACTTCCCACAGCGTCCTCCAGGATGACCGACCATCCATCTGGCTCGCATCCAGGAGGTCTTTCGGGAAGGCCTCAAGGTGCTGGCGCAGCATCATCACCGCGAAGGCCGAGCACAGCTGCGGGATGACGACGCCGGTGATGGTGTTGAGAAGGCCCATCTGCGAAACCAGCAGGTAGTTGGGAATCATGGTGACCTGGAAGGGCACCAGCCAGGACCCCACAAACAGCAGGTACAGGGCCTTCTTTCCGATAAAGTCCCAACGCGCAAAACCGTAGGAAGCCAGGATGGCCACGAGCAATTGGGACACCGCCAACGTCAGTGCCATGCCGAAGGTATTCGCCAGCATGCCCGCGATGGGGATGGTCTTCAGGACGTACTGGAAGTTCTCCATGCTCAGGGGTCCCGGCAACGGGTTGGTGGACAAGGCGTCCGACGACGGACGGAAGGCCGTGACGAACATCCAGTAGATGGGGAAGATCGAGACGATCGCCAAGGCGATCAGGAGAACGTGGCTGGGTACTGACCGCAAAGACCCAAGCGGCAACGACGCAGACCGCAGGGACGCAAACCGCAGGCGACCGCGCTCGGCGGCAGGCGCCGTCGTCGGCTCTGAGACTTTCGTCGGCCCTGAAAGTGGAGCGTCCAAGGAACCAGGCTGGGCCGGCGGGGCGATGGTGATGAAGGCCATGGTGGTTCTTTCTAGTTGTCGTAGAAGCTGAGTCGCTCCGAGAGTTCCACGAAGACCAGGGCGATCAGCCCGAATCCGAGGAAGAAGAGCGTGCCCGCCGCGGAGGAGAGGCCGGCGTCGAAGTTCCTGAAGCCGAACTGGTACAGCAGGTAGTAGATGTTGGTGGACGAATTGCCCGGACCGCCCTGCGTCACGAGGTCGATGATGGGATATGTCCATTGCGCGGACAGCAGGATGGTCATGAGCGAGAGGAACACCAAGCTCGGCGAAAGTAGCGGAATGATGATCCGCCACGTGATCTGCCGTCCGCTAGCGCCGTCGATCGATGCGGCGGCGGCATAGTCGGGGCTGATGCCTGCCAGCCCGGCCGAAACCACCAGCACGCCGAAGCCGAGCATCTGCCAGCCCACGATGACAATCACTGCCATCATGGAACCGTCGGGATCACGGAACACATTGCCCATCGGGGCGCCCAAGGCGGCGGCGATGGCGGGAATCGTCCCGCCTTCGGGAGCGAACAGCCATCGCCAAATCGCGCTGCTGGCAACCGGAGTGATGAGGAACGGCACGAAAATCAGGGCCTGGTAAGCGGTGCGGGCCTTGCCCTGGACCTTGCGCGATAGCAGTGCGAACGCGAGCGGCAGCGCCACGGAAATACCCAGGAACGCCAGGATGTATAGGCCCGTGTTGATGAGGGCCTGGTGGAGCTCGGGCAGGCTCAGGACCTTCGCATACTTCTGCACGTCAACGTACTGCTTTGGCTTGGTGGGGATCAGGTTCCAGTCGTTGAAGGACAGGTTGACGGTCTGTCCCAATGGCCAGTACGTCCAGACGAGCAGCAGGACGACGGCGGGCAGGATGTAGAGGTAGGGGCTCAGGGCGCGGCGCTTGCGGCGCCGGGTAACCGAGCGCCCGGCCGGGCCGGCAGTGGCGATGCGCCCTGCCGGCCCGGCGGTCTCGATGAACATTCTGTCGGCTTCCTTTCGGTGCCTAGCGGGTGCTGCCGGCGAGCTCGCCGGCCGTTTCGGCGCCGTCGGTGGAGGGCTCGACGTCGGACGCCTTGCCAGGGGCGGTCATGGCGGCGGTGGCTTCTTCGAGGGTCATCTTCTGGAAGGCTGCCATCTGCTCGGCGGTAACGCTGTATACCGTGGAGAATTCGCCGATCGGGACAACCGAGCTGAGCATCTTGTCCTGGTAGAGGTGGATCAGGTTGAAGGCCTGTGCGCCGTTCTGGCCGCGCATCGACTTCGGGGCAACGTTCAGGTCCTGCGTGTAGCACGTGGCCGAGGCGACCGTCACGGGAGCCCCCGCGAAGGTGCTGAAGGTGGAGTAGTGCAGGTGGCCAGCCAGGATGCCGCGGACGTCGGTGCCTTCGATGACCTTCTCGAAGCGGCTCTGCTCACGCAGTTCGAACATGGCCATCATCTCCAGCGGGCTGGGGACCGGCGGGTGGTGCAGGGCGATGAGCGTGCCGTGCGGGGCAGGGGTGGCCAGGACATCGGACAGCCAAGCGAGCTGCTCGTCGGAGATTTCACCGTGGTGCTTGCCCGGAACGGTCGAGTCCAGGGCGATGATGCGCAGGCCGTTGACGTCGTGGACCATGTCCACGGATTCCTCACCCGCGTCGGAATCAAGGAGGCCCGAACGGAAGGCGGTACGGGCGTCGTGGTTGCCCATGACCCAGACGATCTTGGCGCCGAGCTCCTCGGCGACGGGCTCGACGATGTTGCGCAGGCGGACGTAAGCGTCGGGGCGACCGGTGTCAGCGAGGTCGCCGGTGAACACCAGGGCTTCGGGCTTGACCTGGGCCTTGACGAAATCGCGGAACAGCTGGCGGAGGTTCTCGTCGCTGTCCACGCTGCCGTGCAGGAGCTCATTGTCGGCCACAAAGTGGGTGTCGCTGATGTGGAGGATGAAGTGCTCGGGGGCGGGGTGCTGAAGTTCGGCGCTCATGGTCTTGTCTCCTTGTATTTTTCTGCAGTAAGTAGTGGTGGTTCTTAGCGGGTGGAGCTGAAGGTCAGGACGTCCGTGAGCCGGTCGACGTCGGCGTCGCTGAAACCGTGGGCCTGCAGCAGGCCGGTGGCGCTGCCGTACGTCTCGTCGACCAGGTCAAGCGTGGTTTCCAGGACGGTGGCGGGGCTCGCGGAGATGATTTCCTGGAGGTCCTCGCCGATGCCCGCAAGGCCCGGGTGGCTGGAGGCGGCGGCCATCATGGCCTCGCTCCATTCGCCGCTCAGGTTCTCCTCGCTGGCTGTGTAGTCGAGGATCACCTGCTCGCGGTCCACCCCTGCCGCCAGGAGGGCCAGGGCAACGACGACGCCGGTGCGGTCCTTGCCTGCCGTGCAGTGCACGAGGACCGGTTCCGTTCCGGAATCCGCAATGAGGCGAACAGCGTCGGCAAGGCGCTGGGCGTGGCTGCGGATCATGAGCCGGTAGATGTCCACGAGGGTGGTGATCTCCGCGGTACCCGGGACGTTACCCTCTTCGAAAATCGGGTTGTGCCTCGTGCAGACGGCGAGTCCGTCAAGGTTGCTGGGGGACTTCGCCAGCTCGGTGCGGTCCCGCAGGTCGATGACCAAGCGGATGCCGAGCTCGGAGAATTGCCGGCGTCCGGCGTCGGTCAGTCCGTGCAGTGCGTCCGAGCGGTACAGCTTTCCTTCGCGGATGGTCCGCGGTGCGGCCGCATCGGTCCGCGCGGTGGCGGCATAGCCTGCCGTGCTCCGGAAGTTGTAGGTGCCCTCCACGGGGTAGGGGCGATTGCGGGTTCCGAAGACTGCGTCCTCGGTAGTGGTAGTCACAGCTGGTGTCCTTCCGGATGGGTCATGGAAGCGGGCGGGAAGTGCCTAGGGAATCAGGTCCTGGGCACGCTTCTGGGCGTCGGCCATGGTCGTCTTTGCGTCCTTGCCGTAGTAGACGACGTTCTCGACGGCCTTGCCGAGGATGTCGTCCACCTGTACGTAACTGTTGCCAGGGTAGGAAACCCACGGCTGGAGGCGGTCGAGCTGGGCGAGGTTCGGGGCCAGGAGCGGGTTCTTCTGGGCCCAGTCGTAGAGGGAACCACCGGCAGCCGTCAGCGAGGTACGCAGTGGCAGGTAGCCGATCTTGGTGGAGATCTGCTCGTAGGCGTGGTCGCTGGTCATGAACTTGATCAGTTCCCACCCTGCGCGCTGCTTTGCAGGGTCCTGGGAGAGGATGAAGAGCGCCGAGCCCGAGTTCGTGGGGACGGCCTGCTTGGTGCCGAACTGCGGCATGGCGGCGTTCTTGAGCTGCCAGCCGCCCTTCGACGAGGCCTGCATGAGCGAGCCCTGGAGTGCCGAGGTAGTGAGGAGGAACGTCGAATCACCCTTCGCGAGACCTTCGGACTGGGCGCTGCTGTCAGCATTGCGCAGCACGCCGTCCTTCGTCAGCTGTGCGAGCTTGGTGACGGTGTCGATCGCGGCGTCCGAGCCGAAGCCGACGGTCTTGCGGTCATCGGAGAGGACCTGGGCGCCGTTGGACTTGAAGAGGCCCTGCATGCACCAGTTGCCGCCGATGCTGGTGCACGAGATGTCCAGCGACGGCTTTCCGGTCTTCGCGGAAACGGCCTTCGCGGCCGCCTCAACCTTGTCCCACGTGGAGAGATCCGGGTTGGTCACTCCGGCGTCGGCGAGCTTGGTGGAATTGTAGAAGAGGACCGGGGTCGAGAAGACATACGGGATGCCGTAGGTCTTGCCGTTCCAGTCCGCCAGGTGTTTCGCGTTGGGGTGGAAAGGGTGGGCGCCCCCGAGCGCCTGGTCAACGGCGTCTTTGCCGACGAGGTCGCTGATCGGCTGGGCACCGAGCTGGGTGGCGGCGAAGTCCAGCGAATCGAACGTCAACTGTGCGACGTCCGGCGCGTGGCCCGCGAGGAGCTGGGTCTGGACGCTGCTGACGGTGTTGGAGCCGACGGCGCCGCCGCCCTGTGGTGCCTGCGCGGTGACGTGGATGTTCGGGTGGGCCTTCTCGAAGTCGGCTAGGAGGCCTTTGACGGTATCGGTCCAAACGCCGGCCTGGGCCAGGTTGTAGCTTTCGAAGGTGATGTTTACTTGCTGATCGGACTTCAGCTCCGGGATCTGGTTGGTCACGGTGCTGGCCTGGGACGTGCCGGAGCAACCGGCGAGTGCCAATGCGGCTGTGCCGGCAGCGATGGCCAGTGCAATTGAACGGAGAGGGCGCACAATACTTCCTTGTTTGCTGGGTTGGGCAGTTTGCTGGGTTGGGCAGTTTGCTGGGTTGGGTGGGTTGCTGATTCCGGGTTGGGGTCCGGAAGAGGGGAGGCTAGACCGATGCGGTGGGCTGCGCCGAGCTGGCAGCGGACGCGTATTTCGCGTCTGCCTGCCATTCGAGGCGGCGGCCGCTTGTCCGGTCAAAGAGGTGGAGGTTCCTGGCGTCGGCGCTGAGAACGACGGCGTTGCCCGGCTCCCAGTGCAGGCCCCGCGGCGCGCGAACGGCTACGCGGTTCTCGCCTACCCGGCAGTAGATGACTTGTTCGCTGCCGAGGTTTTCGGCCAGGTCAACGATGCCCCGAAGGGCTGCTCCGGAGCTCGGCGCGGCTGCGGAAGAACCGGGTGCGTGGATGCTCAAGTGCTCAGGGCGGATGCCCAGCACCACGTCCCGCTGGGGTGTTTCTCCGTCCCACAGCACGGCTTCCACAGAGGGCGCCATGACAGTGATGGAGCCATTGCTGGTGGAAAGCTCGGCATCGATCAGGTTGGTGGCGGGGGAACCCAGGAAGCCCGCGGCGAACACGGATGCCGGCTTGTCGTAAAGCTCTTCCGGCGTGCCGAGCTGCTCGAGCTGGCCTCCGTTGAGGAGCGCGATCTTGGTGGCCATGGTCATGGCTTCCACCTGGTCATGCGTGACGTAGATGAATGTGGCGCCGAGGCGTTTGTGCAGTCCGGCCAGTTCCTGCCGGGTTGCAGTGCGGAGCTTGGCGTCCAGGTTGGACAGCGGTTCATCCATGAGGAAGGCCTTGGGTTCCCGGACCAGCGCCCGGGCTACGGCAACGCGTTGACGCTGGCCACCGGACAGTTCCTTTGGCTTGCGGTCCAGCAAGTGACCGATTTCCACCATCTCGGCCACGGCTTCCACGCGCTTCTTGACTTCTTGCTTGTCGGTGCGGCGCACGTGGAGCGGGAATGCCAGGTTCTTGGCAACGCTCAGGTGCGGGTACAGGGCGTAGCTCTGGAACACCATGGCCAGGTCGCGCTTCTTGGACGGGGCGGTGGTGATGTCCGCTCCGTCCAGTTCGAGCGAGCCCGACGTTGGTTCCAGCAGGCCCGCGATCATGCGGAGCAGGGTGGTCTTGCCGCAGCCGCTGGGGCCGAGCAGGACGAGGAAATCACCGTCTTCAACGGTGAGCGATACGTTCTTTACCGCCGACACGTTCTTGAATGAACGCGACAACTGGTTGAGCACAAGTCGGCCCACGAGCACCTCCGGGGAAACGATGTTTCCTAAATCGAATTATTTAGGAAACGTCTTACCCTTGAAGGGTGGGGCTCGATTATTAACGGTCGGTGCGGAGTTGGTGAACTCGCCGTGCGCGGACAGGAAACAGTTGAAACCGCCCGCGCGTTTCGCTCCGAACGCTATTCCGGGTTCTCCACCATGTGCAGGACTTCTTCGAACACGGCGGACCGGGCGCGCTCGACGTCGGGGGAGTCCGCGGTCACCGCAGCATGCAGAGCGGACAGCACCAGCATCTGGACGATGTTGCCAATCGGCAGCTGGTCGTTCCACGAATGGAATTCCGCCCCGGCCACGAGCGTGTGGGTCGAGAGAGCCGCGAGCTCGGATTTCGCGTAGCTGGTCACCCCGATCACCGTTGCCTTGCGTTCAGCCGCGATCCGGGCAGAACCAATGGTGAAGGAGTTCATTCCGCTGTCGCTCACGGCGATGCAGACGTCGCCTGCGGAGAGGAGTTTGGCGGAGATGTGCTGCGAAACAATGTCGGATGGCGCTTCGCATTGCACGCCAGCGGACAGGAACCGCAGGGCGAGCGATTGTGCGGGGGCGAGGGACGCGCCATTAGCCACCACCAGCAGGCGCCCACCCTGGCGGATTGCTTTCACTGCGGCGTCGAAGGCCTCGAAGTCCAAAGATCCTAAAGCCCCGCGGATATCCTGGGACGCCCGCGAAAAGATCCCCGAGACCAGGTGTTCGGAGGATCCGGGTTCGCCCGTTGCCCCGGAGTCCTCCTGCTGGATGCTGTCCCTCGCCGCGGCGCCAAGATCGCGCAGCAGGACCTGGCGCAAGTGTTGGAATCCGTCAAAGCCCATGCTCTTGCACGCCCGCACGATCGTGGCCGGTGACGTCCCGGTCTGCGTGACAAGGTCCGCCACGGACATCCTGGCCACGGTTTCCGGGGAATCGAGGCACAACTGGGCCACGCGCTGTTCGCTGCGGGCCAGCGACGGGAAAATCGACTTGATGTGAGCGCGGGAACCGCCCAAGGGCGGCTCGGACTTGTACGGGGTCATTGGCCTTTCATACCAGATTCACTTGAATAGTGAACCAGCAGCGCCGAAACCGGTGACAACGGGGGGTGCCTCCCGCCGTCGTCGGGCGCTGGACCTAACGTCAGTCGAGCGGCAGGGTGACGGTAACGCAGGTACCGTTGCCCGGCCTGGAGACGACGGAGACCTCGCCGCCCACCTCATTGACGGCGATGGACATCAGGCGGAGCCCGAAGCCGTGGTGCCCGGCTGCGGACGTGGCCTGGCCGTCGAATCCGGCGCCGTTGTCCGTGACGGTCAGCCGGATCCCGTG
Source organism: Arthrobacter sp. MMS24-S77 (assembly GCF_054888235.1). Classification (NCBI taxonomy): domain Bacteria; kingdom Bacillati; phylum Actinomycetota; class Actinomycetes; order Micrococcales; family Micrococcaceae; genus Arthrobacter; species Arthrobacter sp. MMS24-S77. The sequence continues at coordinate 3,988,725 of NZ_JBTZRN010000001.1, read as the reverse complement.
GTAGACGGCGGCAAGCCGGACGGTGATGTCGTGGGCGTGCGCGTATTTGAATGCGTTGCTGAGGACTTCCTTGGCCGCGTGGTAGAGCAGGGACGCTGAGCCGGACGAGATTTCAATCCCATGGTGCGGCGTTTCCCAATGGACCTCGGTCCCCTGGCGGCGGAGCGGTGCAGCCAAGCGGTCGATGCAGCCAGCGAGCCCCAAGGTGTGGAAGTCAACGGGTTGCTGATCGGTGATAACGCCGTTGATGGCGGTAACCTCGTCCAGAGCTGTTGCTGTCTTCATGGCCGGTCCTGCTTCCCCTTGCAGCTTTGGTGCTTTCGCCGGCGGGTGGATCCGCCTCTGCTTGAATTAAGAGTGGACCCCGGGGCTTAAGGTTCCCGCGATATTTGCTCAGTTTCGTCCTAATTTTTTGTCAGGAATCTTCAAGGTTGCCCAGGCGAAAGAAATGGACGACGACGGCGGGTGCCGCCCGCCGTCGTCGTCCTTGTCGTCCGCTGGGTCGCGCTACTTCGCGAGGAAGCCCAGCAAGGCCTGGTTGATCTCGGCGCCGTGCGTCCACAGCAAGCCGTGCGGGGCGCCGTCGATCTCCACATACTCGGCGCTGGGGAGCGCTTCGGCGAACCTGCGACCAGTGATGTCGCTGGGGAGGATGTGGTCCTCGGTGCCGTGGACGATCAAGGCAGGAACGTCGATCTTGGGGATGTCGGAGCGGAAGTCGGTGAGCCAGGTGGGCTGGGCTGCCACTGAGGCGTGGGCACCTGATTGGGCTGCCAGGTTCCAGCTGGCCTTGACTGACTCCTGGCTCAGGCGCGGCGTTCCGAGGAAGGTATCGCTGTTGTAGAAGTTCTGGAAGAACTCGGTGAAGAAGGCGTAGCGATCGGCGGTGACGGCTCCCGTGAGGCCGTCGAACACGGACTGGGGAACTCCGCCGGGGTTGTCCTCGGTCTGCAGCAGGAACGGTTCCAAGGATGCGAGGAACACGGCCTTCGCCACCCGGGCGGAGCCGTAGGTGCTGATGTAGCGGGCCACTTCACCGGTGCCCATCGAGAAACCCACCAGGACGGCGTCGTTCACATCGATGGTGTTCAGGAGAGTGTTGAGGTCCGCGGCGAAGGTGTCGTAATCGTAGCCGACGGTTGGCTTGCTGGACTTGCCGAAGCCGCGGCGGTCGTAGGTGATGACGCGGTAGCCGGCGTTGAGCAGTGCGGCGGTCTGCTTTTCCCAGGACGAGCCGTCCAAGGGGTAGCCGTGGATCAGGACCACTGCCTGGCCGGTCCCGTGGTCCTCGTAGTAAATCTCGATCTCGGTGCTGTTTTCATTTCCGACGGTGATGTAAGCCATGACTACGGTCCTTTCGTAGCGAATCTTGCCGAGCGTTTCCAGCCTACTGTCCGGGTACGACGGCGGCACTCGCCTTTGCGGCACCCTCACCTCTTCCGTGCCTCGCGTTATGCGGGCGGAGGGTGGTGCTCCCACCACCACCATCCGGGGACACTGGCTACGGGCGACGCCGCGGCCGATCCTTGGAGGACCGCCGATGACGATCCAAGGAACACCCATGCCACTTGCCCTACGCTCCGACACTAAGAGTTACGCTTCCATCGACGACCTCCTGGGCGATGGACGCCGCCGCTTCTTCAGCCAGGGCTACAAGTCCACCAACCCGAGGCTGCATGAGCTCCGCGTCGCCCACACTGTGTCCGAATCCACGCTTTCGGCACGCGCCGGGTTGGGCGTGCAGGGAGTCTGGTCGGTCAAAGGGGAATCGGAGCAGGCTCCGCATCTGGGCACCACGGACGTCGTCGTCCTTGCCTGCAGAATGGCTGAAGCCCTGCTGGCCAGCCGCTATTCTCCCGAACTGTTGCCCAAAGCCTTCGTGAGATCGGTGTCCATCTCCGGCGGTGGCCAACCCGTAGAGGGAGCGCTGGGCGACCTCGAATGCCGGGCAACGCTGCGCGACTTGGGCGACGACGGGACCGCTTCGGTTCTTCGGTGTTCCGTCGCATCCATGACAGCCACGTTGGAAGTGGCCCATGCCCCGGCTGGACTCGGACTTGCCTCGGTCCAGTCGCCATCGGAGGAAGCCTTGGTCGGCGACGCCGGCACACGCCTCTACGGCGATCTCTGGGCAGGACGGCAAGTATCATTGCTGGACGTGGTCCTCGAACCGGAGGCCGGAACCGCCCACGCTGCGGTCTCCTTCAGCCAGCAGCCCTCCCTTGACCAGCCCCTGGTCCACCGCCGCGGACTGGAAGCCGCGTACCCGCAGTCGCTATCCGCCGTCGAATATTTCGTGGCCACCTTGCAACTCGGGCAGGTGCTGCTCTACCGGCTTGACGCCATGAAGCGCGCGGACAGCAACACGCTGTGGATGCGCAAGACTCGGATCACCTTCAGCGGTCCGCGCCCGAGCGCCGCGCGTGGGCAAGGAACCGGCCTCACCGTGCGGCTGCGCAAGAGCCGGTTGATCGTGATGGACGGCGAGTCGTGGCGCTGCGCCGATGTTGTGGGAACCTTCGACGGCGGTGACGTAGTGTGCAGCGTGGCTCACCAACTGCCCGCTGCTGTTCCAGTCACGGCTGCCGGGGCTGATCAATGAGCGCGCGTGTTGCGGTTGTCCGGGGTCTGGGCGGAGCATTGCCCGCACGCGTGGTCACCAACGAGCACTTATCCACCCTCATGGACACCTCGGACGAATGGATCAGGCGCCGGACGGGCATCGCCGAGCGCCGCCATTCGGATGAAACCGAGAGCACCAGCGTCCTCGCGACAACAGCCGCCCAGCGCGCGTTGGCGAGTGCAGGCGTCACATCGGTGGGGCTGCTGATCGTAGCGACGTCGACGCCGGACAAAGTCTGCCCTGCGACGGCACCGAAGGTCGCGGCGAACTTGGGGCTTCAAGGCATCGCGGCTTTCGACATCTCTGCCGTTTGCTCCGGGTTCGTCTACGCCCTGGCTACCGCCAGTTGGGCCATCACCTCGGGATCTGTGGACTCGGCCCTCGTCATCGGTGCAGACACCTTCACACGCTTGCTCGATCCCACGGACCGGACCACGTCCGTGATCTTTGGCGACGGGGCAGGCGCGGCTTACCTCTCTGCCGGTACAGCCGACGATCCTGGTGCCATCCTTGCCTCCACGCTCCACTCGGATGGCAACGGAGAAACGCTCATCCAGGTGCCACGCAATGCGGGGGCCTTCTTTGAGATGCAAGGCAAGGAGGTGTTCACGCAGGCCGTGTCAGCGATGTCGGAGTCCGTGGAAACCGTACTGCGGAGCGTTGGATGGGCTGCGGCCGAGGTGGATTCCCTGATCGCGCACCAAGCGAACCTCCGGATCCTGAACACAGTCGCCTCTGTCACCGGCATCCCCGGATCAAGGGCCGAGGTCCACCTGGACAGGGTGGGCAACACATCGGCAGCCTCCATTCCGTTGGCCATGACCGACGCCGGAACCAAAGGCCACAGGACCCCCGGCGACAAGGTGGTACTGACGGCATTTGGCGGAGGAACCACCTGGGGCGCCATTGCCATGACATGGCCATCGATCTCGGTTGTCGACCCGCATTAGGGACGCACCGCCGATTCCTGCGGGCCGGGTGCCGTGCAGGACCACCGTGGCACCGGCCATCCCGGGCCACCTATACAAGGGGGAAACCAATGGAAATCAATGCTCTGGACGTCGTCGATGCGATCCGTTCCACCATGGACGAGCTGAGCCACATGGGACCGGATGACCCGTTCGCGGACCTGGACATCGATTCGCTCTCACTCGTTGAAGCCGCCGTGATCCTCAGCAACAAGTTCGGCGTTCGGGTAGACGAATTCGAGCTCGCGGAAGCAGGCACTGCCCGGGCGGTGTCACGCGTAGTCACCGAAAAGCTGGCCCTCCAGCTTGCCGTCTAGCCACCAAAATTGACAAGAACCGACGTACTTCAAGACACAAGACCCAGCCCGATCAGCAGAGGATAACCATGGCCAATCCGGCAATTGCAGTTGTTTACTACTCAGGCTCCGGCCACACCAAAGTCCTGGCGGACGCGGTGGTTGCCGGTGCCGTCTCGGCCGGCGCTACCGTGGCGCTGTTGCGTGTGGATGAACTGACTGAGGAGTCCTGGAGTTTCATCGACGAGGCCGACGCCATCATCTTCGGGGCTCCGACCTACATGGGGACCGCGCCTTCGGCGTTCCATGCCTTCGCCGAAAAAACCGCGGGCCGTTGGGCCGTGCAGAAATGGCACAACAAGCTTGGAGCAGGCTTCACCAACGCCGCGTGCAAGGCGGGGACAAGAACTCCACCCTGGACTACTTCTCCACTTTTGCCGCGCAGCACGGCATGAACTGGATCAACCTCGGCCTCCTCCCGGGTGGAAGAGCACCAAAGGCACCGAAAACGACCTCAACCGCTTCGGATACTTCAATGGTGCCGCAGCCCAGACGTTCTCGGACGTGGGCATCGAAGGCGTTCATCCCGCGGACATGGCAACGGCCGAACACCTAGGCAGGAGAGTGGCGGACATCGCCTCGATCTTCGCTGCTGGCAGGATCGCGAAGGACCGCGAACTCGTCAGCACTGGCGCCTAGCAGCTCAAACTTGCAACCCAGCGCTCTTCCCGGTCCTGCAGGATCACCCCGCAGGATCATCCTGCGGAACCGGGGAAAGCATGGTTTCCACGATCTTCAGCACTTTCGGGTTGGAACGGTGGAACAGGTGGCCGCCGCCAGGAACGTCATGCACCCGCGGCACCGTCGAGCACCAGGATGCCCAGCGCAGGGAGTCCGACGCAGGCACCACAGGATCGTCGGTGCTGTAAAGAAGGGTGGCGGGCACTTCCAGTTGGCCGGCCGGCGGCCTGCCCGGGTACTTCGCCAGCAACGCCAGGTCCTCGCGCAGTACTTCGCGGGCCCGCCCGGACAGCCCGCCGGAAGCGGCAACCGCGGCAGCTTCGCCGTCGTCGTGCATTCCCGACGGCGGACGTGCGGCCGCCAGGAAAACGTGCGCCACGCGTCCTGTGTGCTGTAGGCGGAGGGCGGCTTCGAAGGCGAGGATCGCGCCCATGCTGTGTCCATAAAGGGCGAACTCCGGCGACGGCGATGCTTCGATGCGCCCGGCCAGGGCATCTGCAGCGGCCGCGAACGTCGCGAAGTCCCTCCCGCGGTAGCCAAGCTTGGTGACCTCGACGCCCGGGAAGCGCCAAGCCGCGAAGCTTGCCGTGGTTCCGCCCGCGTGATGCAGGCAAAACAAGTGCACGCTGGTGTCCTCGGTGCTAGTTGAAGGCGAGCCGGTGGCGATCGTGTTCCATGCGGGACGCGGCCACGTCATCCATGTGCTCCTCGGCCCATTCCTTCATTTCAAAGATGATCCTGAGAAGCGAACGTCCGCGCGGAGTGAGTTCGTAGTCGGTGCGCACGGGAACGGACACCGTGACATGCCGCAAAACCAGTCCGTCACGTTCGAGTGAGCGCAACGTGGAAGTCAGCATCTTCTGGCTGGCTCCGGGAATCCGCTTGCGCAGGTCGCTGTGGCGCTGCTGCCCATCTTCCAACGCGAGCATCACCAACGTGACCCATTTGCTGCTGATGGCCTCAAGGAGTTGCCGCGCAGGGCAAAGGTCCAAGGAAGCGTTGTAGTGCTTTTGGGCCTTTTGACGTTTCTGTTCAGCCGTGAGAGTCATATCCCCAATACTTTCCTCATCAAATTGACTGGTGAGGCACAGCATACTTGGGGGTTGTTACCGCCGGGAAAACTGCGTCGCAAACCTTAACCCGCTGAGGCTGGCACATTTTTCATCGTCGGGAGTATCAGAAGTGATTCGCCCGCCAGCGCCATGAACTGAAGATCCGAGTGGTGGTCGCCGTAGGCGAAGCTGGCTGACAGGTCCACTGAATGTTCGGCTGCGTGGGACGCGACGGCCCGCTCTTTGGCGACGCCCACCAGTGCTTCCTCGATGTCGCCGGTATACCTGCCCTTGTCAGTCCGGCTGTGCGTGCACAGCATTTCGAGGTTTGGCCAGCGTCGGCGCACGCGCACCAGCGCCGGTTCGAACGACGCCGTCACCGCAACGATCCGTCGACCGGATCTCGCGTGAGCGTCCAGGAGAGACGTCACGGGTTCCAGAAAAGGCCACTCCTCCGGAGACTCTTCTTGGGCGTCTGCCCAACGCTCGCCGAGTTCATCGACCTCAGCGATGCTCCGTCCGCGCCACCAACCGAAGTAACGGGCGTTGGTTACGGACCGGGGCACCCCGTTCCTGGCCGCGGACCGCAGGCTGGCCAGGAATTCTTCGGCCTCAGCTTCGCAGGAGTGCTCAGCGGCATCGAATCTAAGGAACTCGAAGATGGTGTTGTAGGCGGTGACGGTGCCATCGATGTCGGTGTAGGCAGCCTGGCTTTGTCCGCGGGACGGGCGTCCGGATTCTTCCACAGGAAGAATCCTAGGGATCTTTTCGGCAAGTGGAAGGCTTCAAGGGGAGGGCACTTTGAGGTGCCCTAGGCACAAGAAAGTGCGTTCTTACGCACCACAGCAGTGCCGGGTGAAGATCGACAACGGGGCACAACGCGTCCCCACAGCAAAGCCTCGAAAGGAAGCCAATGCCTACCATCCTCCACATCAATGCCTCTCCCCGCTACGCCAACAGCGACTCCCTGCGGCTGGCGCGGCATTTCATCGACTCCGTTCAGGCCGCCGGTCCGGAGAGCTTTGAGCTGGAGACCCTGAACCTGTTCGACGATGGCGCGCTCCCCGTTTTCGGACGGATCGCCGCTGCCGCCAAGATGGCCGTTTTCACCGGCCAGGATCAGACGCCGGAACAGATTGCGGCTTGGGAATCCGCCCGCGCCGTGTTCGACCAGTTCGCTGCTGCTGACGCCTACGTCTTCAACATCCCCATGTGGAACTCCGGAGTTCCCTACGTCTTGAAGCAGTGGATCGACATCATCACGCAGCCCGGCTGGAGCTTCGGGTTCGATCCCGAGCAGGGCTACCGCGGCCTGATGGAGGGTAAGCAGGCCCTCGCTATCCACACCAGCGGGGTCTACGCTCCAGGGGTTCCTGCGGCCTTCGGAACCGACTTCAGCAGCACGTTTTTTGCTGACTGGTTGAACTTCGTCGGCATCGACGATGCCACGCACATCCGCTTCGCCCCCACGGTTCTCAACGGGGACGTGGACGGCACCCGCAAGGTTGCCGAGGCTGACCTCAGCGACGCCGCTATCGAGTTCGCCGGCAAGCTCAGCGCCGCGGGAACCCTCCAGCTCGTCAACGACTAGGGCGGTAACAGTGCGCATCGGCATTTCGGGTACTTACTCCTCGGGCAAGACGTTCACGTCCATGGCTCTCTCCCACTACACGGGCCTGCCCCGGACCCGGGCCAGGACCATGCGCGAAATCCTGCCGGAGGCAGCACCCGGCAAGATCCTCGAGGAATGCACGGCGGCGGAGCTCATCCAGATGATCGTGACGCGCCACGTAGAGCGGGCCGTGTACGAGGACAAGCTCTCGGACGGCTTCATTTCGGACGGGTCCTCCCTCCAGGAATGGATCTACGGGTCCGTGCGCGTTTCACTCGGCTTGAACCCCAGTGCTTCGGCACACCTGAAGGCGGGGGAAACCGTGGAGAAGACGCCGGAACTGGTGTTCTTCGAAGAGGTGATGGCGAGCCTGGGCAACAGCTTCAAGAGACACGTCAAGAACTCCTTCGACGTCTTCGTTCACCTGAAGAACGAGCTTCCGCTCTCTGCTGACGGGCACCGTCCCGTCAACGACCAGTTCCGGAACATGTCGGATTCGATCCTGCAGCAGACCATGGAGGATTTGGGCATCCCGTTCCACGTGGTGTCCGGCTCGGTGGAGGAACGCCTTGAGCAGATCGCTTCCTTGTTCAGCCTAGAGCCGCGCATGAGTGCTTCTGAGGCTACGCGCCGGGCCTCCGAGGAATACGCGAGTCTCGACGTCCGCTCCGAACGGGAGCGTGTCTTGCAGTAGCCAGGAATCTTCCGGATCCAAGATTCGGATTCCGCTCACCGGTTCGTCCGGCCGACCACTGTGCGTGGTTGGCCGGACGCTCGTCATTAGTGGAGAACCATGCGTATCGATCAGCCACCTTCCAGCCAAGCGTTGTCCCATCAAGTGCGCTCGAACCACGCGCGCCTCGGTGAGTTTTTCCGGACCCGTCGCGAGCAGACCCGTCCCGAGGACGTTGGGTTACCCGTCAGCTCACGACGCCGGACTCCCGGTCTCAGGCGCGAAGAAGTCGCTGTCCTCGCGAACGTTGGAGTCTCCTGGTACACCTGGCTGGAGCAGGGACGGGCAATAGGTGCGTCGGAGGAAATCCTCGATGCGATCTCGAACGCCCTTCAGCTCAGCCCTGAGGACAGGACATATGTCCGGCGGCTTGCTTCCGGGCGCCGCTCCACCGCATGGGCGGCCAGTAACCCGCCCGGTCAAACCCGCGGCCAGGAGGACGGCCGGTCCGACGCGCAGCCCGGGGGACAACGTTTCGACGTCGACCGCGGCCAGCTCGCCCTTCTTCAGCAGCTGGTGGACGCGATGGCGAACCCCAGTTACATCGCAGACCCGTTGTGGACCGTCGTCGCCATGAATTCTGCCGCCGCCGACACCTTCGATACCCGGGTAGGCGAAAGCTGCCTTCAACGGTTCTTTACCGATCCGGAGCTGGCCCGGCCACACGTGCACCAAGAGATGATGGCCCGATCCATGGTGGCGCAGTTCCGCGCGCAGTCTGCCAAGTTCCCGGATGATCCCAGGTTCGACATCATGGCGCGTAGTTTGTGCGAGGTTTCCGACGCGTTCCACGCGTTGTGGCGGCGCCAGGTAGTGGGCGATTCATACCATGTGGACGTGGTCTACGACCACCAGTCGCTGGGCAGGCTCAGCTTCGATCCCATGGTCCTGGGTGTCCCGAGGTTTCCTGCCCTCCGATTGTTCACCTATCTGCCCAAGGGAGGAACCGGGACCCAGGCTGCCCTCCTGGGCTTGAAGAGAAAAGCCGTGATCTAGGCTGGCCGGACGCAGACGCTTCGCCCTGGGGAAAAGCTCTAGTTGCCCCCAGCAACCAGTCGTAGACTGGCCTTCGAATCACTACGTGAGTTGGAGACCGGATGCTCTGGAAACTTCTCGTTCAGTACCTGCGGCCACATCGGCGGCTACTGATCGCCGTCGTCGTTTTCCAGTTGGCGCAGTCAATAGCGTCGCTGTACTTGCCCACACTGAATGCGGACATTATTGACGAAGGCGTGGCCAAGGGGGATACAGGGTACATCCTGGGTACCGGCAGCCTCATGCTGCTCATCACCCTCCTGCAGATCGCGTGTTCTGTGACGGCCGTGTACTTCGGCGCGAAAGCGGCCATGGGCTTGGGGCGGGATCTGCGCGGCGCCATTTTCACCAGGGTGGGGGAGTTCTCCGAGCAGGAGGTCACCCGGTTCGGTGCGCCGTCCCTCATCACACGCTCCACTAACGACGTGCAGCAGGTCCAGCAACTCGTCCTGATGACCTGCACGCTCATGGTGGCGGCGCCCATACTCAGCATCGGCGGCGTGATCATGGCCGTCCGGCAGGATGCCCAGTTGTCTTGGCTGATCGCCGTGAGCGTCCCCGTGTTACTCGTTGCCGTGGGCCTCATCGTGACCCGGATGGTTCCCCTGTTCCGCAAGATGCAGGTCCGGATCGACACCGTGAACAGGGTGCTCCGCGAACAACTCGCCGGCATCCGGGTGGTGCGCGCGTTCGTGCGCGAGGACATGGAGACGGAGCGCTTCGCCTCAGCCAACCAGGACGTCACCGAGATGGCGTTGCGCGCCGGGCGGCTCATGGCCCTCATGTTCCCGGTAGTGATGCTGGTGCTCAATGTCTCCAGCGTGGCCGTGATCTGGTTCGGCTCCTTCCGGATCGACGACGGGTCCATGCAGGTAGGCACGCTGATCGCTTTCCTGAGCTACCTCATGCAGATCCTGATGTCCGTCATGATGGCCACATTCATGGCCGTGATGATCCCGCGTGCGGCTGTTTCGGCGGACCGCATCGGACAGGTGCTTGAGACGGAATCGAGCGTGCGGCCCCCTAAGAACCCGGTCACGGAGACCGCCGGGCGCGGCGAGCTGGAGTTGCTCGACGTCGGATTCGCCTACCCGGGTGCCGAGCAGCCGGTCCTCAACGGGATCAGCTTCCAGGCCCGTGCGGGCCAGACGACGGCGATCATCGGCAGCACCGGCGCCGGCAAGACCACCCTCGTCAACCTGTTGCCCAGGCTCTTCGACGCGAGCAGCGGCTCGGTGAGAATCGACGGCGTCGACGTCCGCGAGCTGCACCCGGACCTCTTGTGGGGGCACATCGGGCTCGTTCCGCAAAAGCCCTACCTGTTCTCCGGCACGGTGCGCAGCAACCTGCTCTACGGCAAGCCCGACGCCACGGAGGAAGAACTCTGGCGGGCCCTCTCCATTGCCCAGGCGCAGGACTTCGTCGAGGAAATGGAAGGCGGGTTGGATGCTCCGATCTCGCAAGGCGGCACCAACGTTTCCGGTGGGCAGCGCCAACGCCTGGCCATCGCCCGGGCGCTCGTGAAACAGCCCGAGCTCTACATCTTCGACGACTCCTTCTCCTCCCTGGACACCGCCACCGATGCCAGGCTGCGGCAAGCCCTCAAACGCCATACGTCCGGCGCCACCATGGTCATCATTGCCCAGCGGGTGTCCAGCATCGCGGACGCTGAGCAGATTCTAGTGCTCGACGACGGCCGGCTGGTGGGGCGCGGAACCCACGAAGAGTTGCTGGAGACATCCGAAACGTACAGGGAGATAGTTTCCTCGCAACTTGCAGCGGAGGAGGCGGCATGAGCAGCGCGGCTCCCAACCCCGGCACAGCAGGCACCGCCAACCGCCCGCCCCGCCCTCCGATGGGGCCCGGCCGCGGCGGACCCTTCGCGGGCATGAACGTCCCGGCCGAAAAGGCCATGAACTTCCTGCCCTCGGCCAAGCGGCTCCTCGGCACTCTTCGTCCAGAGCGCATGTGGCTAACCCTGGTTCTCTTCCTGGCCGTCGCGAGCGTGACCCTGTCCGTGATCGGCCCCCGGCTGCTCGGCGAGGGCACCAACTTGATCTTCGCCGGCGTCGTGTCCAAGCAACTTCCCGCCGGGGTGAGCAAGGAACAGCTCATCGAGGGACTGCGCGCCTCGGGCCCAGGCTCCAAGGCGGACATGTTGAAGGGCATGGACCTGACTCCCGGCGTCGGAATCGACTTCGGTGCGCTGTCCTCAATCCTGATGTGGGTGCTGGTCCTCTACGTCCTGGCCTCAGCGTTCGGCTGGATTCAGGCATACGTGCTCAACGGCGTCGTGCAGCGCACGGTGTACCGGCTGCGCGAGCAGATCGAAGCGAAAATCAACCGCCTTCCGTTACGCTACTTCGACTCCGTGCAGCGCGGCGAACTCCTCAGCCGCGTGACCAACGACGTCGACAACATCTCGCAAAGCCTCCAGCAGTCCATCAGCCAGGCGGTAACATCCCTGCTCACCGTGGTCGGTGTCATCTTCATGATGTTCCTGCTTTCGCCGATTCTGGCGTTCATCACCCTGGTCACGGTCCCGTTGACGCTCGTGACCACCATGCTGATCGCCAAGCGCTCGCAGAAGCTGTTCGTGGCTCAGTGGAAGAACACCGGCGAGCTGAACGGCCAGATCGAAGAGACCTACACCGGCCATGCGCTCGTGAAGGTGTTCGGCCGGCAGCGGGAGGTGGAGCAGCGCTTCCGCGAGAAGAACGCGGAGCTGTTCTCAGCGAGCTTCGGAGCCCAGTTCATCAGTGGCCTGATCATGCCGGCACTGACATTCATCGGCAACCTGGTCTATGTAGGGATCGCCGTGGTGGGTGGCTTGCAGGTGGCCTCGGGTGCCATGCAGCTGGGCGATGTCCAGGCCTTCATCCAGTACTCGCGGCAGTTCACCCAGCCGCTCGCGCAGCTTGGTTCAATGGCCAACCTGCTCCAGTCCGGCGTGGCATCCGCCGAACGCGTCTTCGCGCTGCTCGACACCGAAGAGCAGAGCCCCGATCCCGCGCCCTCGGCCGTTCCGGAGGTGACGCGTGGGCGCTTGGCGTTCGAGAACATCTCCTTCTCCTACTCGGCAGATAAGCCCCTCATCCAGGACTTGAGCCTGGTGGCCGAGCCCGGGCAATCCGTGGCGATCGTCGGACCCACCGGGGCGGGCAAGACCACCCTCGTGAACCTGATGATGCGCTTCTACGAGCTGGACGCGGGGCGGATAACGCTCGACGGCGTGGACGTCGCCTCGATGTCCCGCTACGAGCTGCGCTCGCGGATGGGCATGGTGCTGCAGGACACGTGGCTGTTCGGCGGCACCATCCGGGACAACATCGCGTACGGGCGGCCAGACGCTACCGAAGCCGAGATTCTGGAGGCCGCCCAAGCGACGTATGTGGACCGCTTCGTGCACTCGCTCCCGGAAGGGTACGACACAGTGCTCGACGACGAGGGCAGCAACGTTTCTGCCGGTGAGAAGCAGCTACTCACCATAGCCCGGGCGTTCTTGGCGCGTCCTTCAGTCTTGATTCTGGACGAGGCCACGAGCTCTGTGGATACCCGGACCGAGGTCCTGGTGCAGAAGGCCATGAGTGCCCTGCGTTCTGACCGGACGAGCTTTGTGATCGCGCACCGTCTCTCCACGATCCGCGACGCCGACCTCATCCTGGTGATGGAAGCCGGTCAGATCGTGGAGCAAGGAACACATGCGGAACTGCTGGCTGCCGGTGGCGCGTACTCGCGGCTGTACGAGGCCCAATTCGCGGCGCCGGTGGCGGAAGTCTGAGGGGTCTCGGTTGCGCGTTGCAGGGAAGAGGGCGCGCCACATTTAGGCTTGGATCCCATGGACATCAACCCGCCACAGCTCCTTAGCCTGCCTGGTGGGCGGATTGAACTCCGCGATGCCCGCAGTGGTCGCACCAACTCGGTGGACCTTCAGGCCTTCGAGATTGGAAGGACAGCGGTAACGTGGGCCGAATTCGCTGGGTTCAAGGGTGACCCCGTGCCGGACCGCTCTCCGCACGCGCCGGCACATGGTGTCACGTGGTTCGATGCTGTCGATTGGTGCAATGCCGCGTCCGAAGCGGAAAGACTCAGTCCGGCATATGCCCGCACGGGACGAAACGTCGAATGGGACGTCGCGTCCAACGGCTACCGGCTGCCCACCGAGGCGGAATGGGAATACGCCTGCCGCGCCGGTTCGGAAGGTCCGCACTATGGCCCGCTCAACGAGATTGCATGGACTGCGATGGACGGGCGGTCCGAACCAAGCAATGTGGCACTGAGGTCGCCCAACGAATTCGGCGCCTTCGACATGCTCGGCAACGTCTGGGAGTGGTGCTGGGACTACGCCGATCCGGCGAGATACGCCGACTACAGGACGTTTCGCGGCGGTGGCTGGGCTGACGAAGCCTGGAATGTGCGTGCATCAGTGCGGCGTAGTAGTGCTCCCGATGCCGTCCTGGAAGACGTGGGTTTCCGGGTGGCACGCGGCGCTTGTGGTGTTCCAATGGCAAAGTCCGCGCAGGGTTGGTCGGACGAAGGCGACCGCAGCCGGGCCAAAGTACGCGGCCCGATTCCGTTCGGCTGGACTCCGCTGAAGTTCGACTAATGCGAAGTATCCATGCCCGTTGACACCTCTCCGCCACCGGCATATCCTACAACCAAATGGTTGTAGATCAGCTCAGTGAAACCGAACTTGACCGCCTGTTCCAGGCACTTGCCGATGCCACGCGCCGGGATATCGTCCGCCGGGTGACTGTGGGCGAGTATTCAGTGTCCGGCTTGGCGGCCCTCTACGCCATGAGTTTTGCCGCCGTCCAGAAGCACGTGGCGGTGTTGGAGCGCGCGTCCCTTGTAGCGAAGGAGAAGCGTGGAAGGGAGCAGATTGTGCGGGGCAACCATGATGGCTTGCAGAAAGCCCGCCAGCTGCTCGATGAGTACGAGGCGATCTGGCGGCAGCGCGTCGAACGGATCGCAGACATCCTCGCCGAAAAATAGGAAGGGTTCCGCAATGACGGTTATCAGTTCCACCAAGAATCCCGAAGCGTTGAGCTTAACCCTCGTCGCCGAATTCGACGCCAGCGCTGAACAGGTCTGGCAAATCTGGGAAGACCCGCGCCAGCTCGAGCGTTGGTGGGGTCCGCCCACCTGGCCAGCGACTTTCGAGCAGTTCGAGTTCGAGCCTGGCGGGAAGGTCAGCTATTACATGACCGGTCCCGACGGCGAGAAAGCCGGCGGCTGGTGGCGCATCACGGCCGTCCAAGCTCCGAACAGGCTGGAGTTCGACGACGGTTTTGCCGACGAAAACGGCGCTCCCGTCGAGGACATCGGTGCCGGCCACGCGACCGTGACCCTCGAGGAGATCGACGACCGCACCCGCATGACCATCCTGTCCACCTTCGAATCAGAAGAACAGATGAAGAAGATGATCGACATGGGAATGGAAGAGGGAATGCAGGAGGCCGCCGGCCAGATCGACGCTCTCCTTTCCGAGCACTCCCGCGCCTGACCCATTCCTCCGGACGGGGAACACCGGAACAGCGAACGACGGCGGGAGGTGACTCCCGCCGTCGTCGTTGCTTTGCGCCGAAAGGGCGCTGCTACAGGGAGTGTGCGTCGAAAGCGGTGGCCTTGGCCGCGCTGCCGTTCAGGCTGACAGTGAAGGTGTTGGGCCCGCTACAGGTAACCGCGATGCTTGCCTTGGAGGTGTTGTGTCGCACCGAGAAGTCGTGCACGAGGGCGTCCAGTGTGTGGTGCGTGGTTGAACGGTCCCAAATCTTGAGGGTTACGGAGTCGGCAGTTTCAAACGTCATTGTTCAGTGCTTCCATTCATGAATCCGGATATTCGGCTATCGCGCCAGTGCGAAGCTGCGGTACGACCTATCCATGAACGCCTGAGACCCAAGGCGGCTCGACAAGCTCACCGGTTTGGCCTCATTGCGTCCACCAGGATGGGTAAAACTTGGCCGGGACCTGGTGTCCTAGCCTGCCTTTCCATAGTGCACAGCGAGGCGTGGACGGCTCAAGCCGAGATGCCATTTGTTGCTAGTGAGTCTCATCACAGCTGGGTGCGGCTAGTTCGACGCAAGTTGCGGTGCGCCGAAGACGGGATCCTGGGTGCCGGCCTGTTGCGCACTGTGTCACCGGCGTGCTAGCGTTTCGGCGATCGTGATCTATCGGCAGGAGGTGAGACCCATGAACGCAGTATCCACAGTGGGTGCTCCCTTGCAGTCCACGATCGCGCGACTGACGTAGTCGCCACTGGGAGCGCCCGGCAGGCAATTCGCGAAAGGCGACTCCCATGAACACAACACCTTCTTCAATTCTGCACTCCACCTCGACGACGGCCTCCGACCGGCCGCAGTCCGACCAGGATCAGCCGCAAGTCGACGCCAGCATCTGGCCCCGCCCAACGGGTGAGCGCGCGTTGGTCCTCGGTGGTGGCGGATCGACGGGCAACGCGTGGCTGATCGGCGTCATCGCCGGCCTCTTCGATGCCGGATTGGATGCGACCGAGGCCGATCTGATCATCGGCACGTCGGCCGGATCGACGGCCGCGGCCCAGATCACTAGCGCGAGTCCGACTGAACTGCTTTCCGCCATCCTTTCCGCCGCACCCCAGCCACGGACCGCTCCGGTGGGATCCGACAGTGGACGCGTTCGCGTTGGGACGGTGGCGAACCATATGGAGAGAACAGGCCGAATCATCGCCGCCGCTGAGGATGCGGCCGATATGCGCCGCAGGATGGGCGCGGCAGCGCTCGAAATGGACGCGGCGTCGGACGGCACTGTAGGAGCCGGTTCTGCGCAAACGCGGTGGCGCGATACCGTCGCCACTCGGCTGCCCAGCCAGCATTGGCCGGAACAAACGGTGCTGATCACGGCGGTCAATGCCAATACCGGCGAACCGGTCGTGTTCGACCGCCACAGCGGGGTTGACCTCGTGGATGCCGTGGCAGCTAGCTGTGCCAGTGGCTTCGCCTACCGTATCGGCGGAGGCCGATACATCGACGGCGGCTACCGGTCCAACGCCGAGAATGCCGATCTGGCAGCCGGGTACGCACGGGTGTTGGTACTGTCACCATTCGGCGGCAGATCGCGGACTCCAGTGGAATGGGGCATGCATCTTGCAACGCAGGTCGACGAACTACGCGCACGCGGCAGCAGGGTCGAAACCATCTTCCCGGACAGCAGCTCCGAGCACATGTTCGGCGCCAATGCGATGGATCTTTCGCTTCGCCCGCCCGCGGCCCGAGCCGGTTACGAACAAGGCCGAGCCCTTGCCGGGCAGCTCACCGAATTCTGGCGCTGACGCCCACGAAGATTGCGCTGTATCAAGCAGCCCCCGATGCCGTTTGGCATTAAGTCTTGGCTCAGACAGTCGGTGCGCGAATCTTGGCTTCATGTTCTGTGGTGGTGGTTTTGCCGGGGTTTTTGCTTGGGATCGATATATGGCGGCGGGATGAACCAGGGGATGCCCCTGGTGACTTGGATTTTCCATTGTTCTTTGTGGACGAGGTGATGGTGGTGGGTACAGAGCAGCACGCCATTGTCGGTGCTTGTGGATCCGCCATGTGACCAATAGGTGATGTGGTGGGCTTCGCACCAGGTTGCCGGAATGGTGCAGTTGGGGAAGGCGCAGCCTCGGTCCCGGGCGGTAAGGGCTTTACGAATGTGGGACGGGAAGATGCGGGTAGTGCGACCCACGTCCAGGATGCGGCCGTTGCTGCCCAGAAGGACCGGGATGATGTCCGCGTCGCAGGCGATTTTGCGGATGGTAGCGGGAGTGACTGGGCCGGCGTGGCTGAATGTTCCGCTGCCGGTCCTTGGCACAGCGTAGCGGGCGCCTTGGGCGGCGCCAGTTTCGAGCCGGTGGAGGAGGTCGTGATAGTCGATCGTGACCATGACCTGAGGCCGAAGTCCGGCCGTGGCGGGCAGGACACCGGTGGCGAGAGCTGTCTTGCAGGCGCCGACGAGGCCGTCGAGGAGCAGTTGGGCGCGTGTACGACGGTCCAAGTCGCACTGCTCGTCCTCGGGGGGCTGGTTCGGTATCGGTCGCGCCGCCTTCGGTCTTGCTCTGGCCCGCATTGTTACCGTCACGCGCGCTGCGGTTGTCCGTGTTGTTGGCGTTGCGGGGGTTGGTTGCGACGTTCATAACGGTGAGGAGGTGTTCGTACTGCTCAGCGGTGGCGAAAATTTCGACGTGGTGGAGGCCGCGGCGAGGACGGCGGAGAAATGCGCCTTGGCGGTGACGGAGTTCTTCTTCGCTGGGCTCGGAGCCATCTTGGTCGATCGCTTCGACCCATCGGCGAGCGATACGGGTGAGAAAATCCTGATCGTTTTCGATGGCGGTGCGGGTGAGGCTGTGCTCCATCCGGGCTAAGGCATCTGAATCAGGAATATGCCGGACGCGTTCCAGCGCGGTGGTGATGATGGTTCCGGCGCGGGAAGAGATAGTGGCGGTGGCAAGGGCAGCGGCGACTTCTTCGTGGTTGGCGGGCATGGCGTGGCCGGGCAGGCTAGTGCGGGGGAGTACGGTGGCGGCAAGGGCAAGCCGACGGCGGGCTTCGCTCACGCTGATCCGAAGCCGAGTCCTGAGGTATTCGGCGGAATTCCGACATCCGTCGTCGGCCGGCGACCGAGTGGCCGTTGCTGCCGGGAAGGACGCAGCCGTTGTTGACGTCGCCGCATCTGCCTCATCCGCCGTTTCTGCCGTAGTCGCAGTGGTGGCCGCGCCGGCATTATTGGTTCCCCAACCTGTGGTCCAGCCGCCCGCGCGCCTGGTGGATCCGGCGGCGATGATCGCATCGGTCCGAGTCTTCTCCACTGCTGCGGCGGCGAGAAGCTGAAGGTACTCGACCCGGCGGGAAAGTTCCTCTGCAATCTCCGCGAAATCGGCCGCCACGGGGAATGCCGTTACGGTGAGTTCGTCCGGCGCGGTGGACATGGCTGAGTCCAGCAGGCCCAAGCATCGCCGCAAATCTGCGGCAGCACCGCCGTCGAACGCTGGCCTTAGAGCCGGGAAGCCGGTGCCGGAGGCTGGAACACTGCGCAGAATCCGGCCCCGAAAGCCGGCAGCAGCACCGAAGCCGGGCGCATTCGCGCCCGCTGCGGTATCCGCTTCGTATTTCTCGAGGACCTCCATGTGAAGACTCTGTCAGGAGGGTACGACAGTAATGGGCATAGCGAGGTTGGTCGGGGTACTTGCCAGAACGCCGTTCGCCCGGAAGCCTTCGCCCGCGGCCGCCAGGCCTCAGCTGCCCTCGAAATCGGTGAGCACCTTGACTTTGTCGGCTGACGCCGATGCCGGGTCGAAGGCATAGCCGAGCCACTCCCGGGCCAGCCTGCTGGCCAGTTCCACCCCGACCACACGCTGGCCCATGGTGAGGACCTGGCAGTCGTTGGACAGGATCGAACGCTCCACGGAGAAGGAATCGTGGGCTGTGGTGGCGCGGATCCCGTCTACCTTGTTCGCCGCGATGGCCACGCCGATTCCGGTGCCACAGAACAGGATGGCGCGGTCGGCAAGGCCGTCCCGGATGAGTTCGCCCGCCTTGATCCCGACGTACGGGTAGGGCCTGGTGAAGTCTTCCAGGGAGTCGTTGCGGTTGACGCCGATGTCGATGATTTCGCTGATCCGCGGATCGTCCCGCAGGTCGGTCATGATCCGGTCTTTGTAGTCCACGCCTGCTTCATCGGCGCCGAGGATGAGTCGGAAACCTTTCGTGCTCATGCCGCGACCTTCCCAGCAGTCACAAGGTGCGGGCCCATGACTGTGAAGATCATCGCCAGAGAGGTAGCTCCGGGGTCGGCAGTGCCCAGGCTCTTCTCGGCGAGCGGCCGGGCCCGTCCTTTGAGTGGACGGAGAGAAGCCGTGGCTTGCGCAGCCGAGGTGGCCGCCGCAGCGGCTTCAGCCCAGGCAACATCCGGAAGGGCACCCTCGGAGACGCGACTGCTGAAGGTTTCGGCGAAGGGGAGCAGGGCATCCACCATGGTCTTGTCGCCCATCTCGGCTTTGCCCAGGCCAGTGATCCGCGCAGCGAACGCTGTCACGGCGGCGGCAAGTTCAGCCGGTTCCGGCGCCTGGTCATTGCCAAGGGATTCGCCGAAGGCCCGGAGGCCTGCGCCCCACAGGACGCCGGACGTTCCGCCGGCTTTGTCCGCCCAGGCGTCGCCTGCGGCTCCCAACATATCGCCGGCGCCTGCCCCGCTGGCCAAAGCCGCACACGCCGCTGCAGTGGCAGCGTCGATTCCGCGGACCATCCCGCGGCCGTGGTCGCCGTCGCCCGCTACCGCGTCCATGTCGCCAAGGTGTTGTTCAGCGTCGTGCAGGGCTTTCCGGGCTGCCTCAAGAGCGTCCGCGCAGCTCGCAGCATAGTTGCGCGAGTCCAGGGTGGCCGCAAACTCCATGGCGGCAGCGCCGCCGTCGAACGTTTCCTCTGCAAGGTGACCGCCGGTCAGCAGGGCGGCGTTGCCGCGACGGTAGGCCGGCGTTTCGGCCGGGGCCGTCCAGAGCGGCTCAAGTTCCTCGTCCAGCCACGTGATGGTGAGGGAGACGCCGGACATGTCCAGGCTCGTGACCAGTTCGCCAACCTCCGGCATGACCAAGGTGTACCCGGCTGCGCGCAGCAACGGAGCCACGGTCAGCCAGAGCACGAACAGTTCTTCGTGCTTGGTGGATCCGAGTCCGTTGAGGATCACGGCGAGGCGGTTTCCCGCTCCGGCCGGCGTCTCCGCGAGCAGCCGTGCCACGAGTTCCTGGCCGAGTTCCTCGGCCGGCGGAAGATCGGTGTCGAACAATCCCGGCTCGCCGTGGATGCCCAGGCCAAGTCCCATCTGCTTGCCCTTGAGCGTGAACAGCGGCGCTTCGGCGCCGGGGAAAGTGCAGCCGTGGAAGGCGCTGCCGATAGTGCGGGTCAGGCTGTTGGCTTTCCGGCCCAAGCGTACGACGTCGGCCAGCCCGGCTCCCGTTTCGGCCGCGGCGCCCATGATCTTGAAGACCGTGAAGTCGCCCGCGATGCCGCGGCGTTTGGCAGATTCCGACGGCGGCGCGCTGGCAATATCGTCCGTCACCAGCACGTTTTCCACGGCGATGCCTTCTGCGGCCAAGCGCTCGCTGGCCATGCCGAAGTTGAGGACGTCACCGGCGTAGTTGCCGTAGGTGAACACCACTCCGGCGCCGGAATCCGCGGCCTTGGCCACGGAATACGCTTGTTGCGCGGAAGGCGAGGTGAAGATGTTGCCCACGACGGCGCCGTCGGCCAGGCCTGCGCCGATGAGCCCGGCGAATGCCGGGTAGTGCCCGGATCCGCCGCCGGCCAGGACGGCCACCTTGGGCTGCTGGGGACGGTGGCGGCGCACTGCGCCGCCGGGAACCTGGCGCACCAGGCCGGAGTGGAGGTCGCAGAAACCGGCGAGGGCTTCCTCGGCAAAATCGGCGGGATCGTTGAAGATTTTGGTCATCGTGGGCTCTTTCGGCTACGGATGCGGGGGCTGCTAGTGGATGTGGCTTCCACCGTTGATGTCGATGGTGGTGCCTGTGAGGTAGGCGGATTCCTCGGAAGACAGGAACGTGATGACGGCGGCGATTTCCTCGGTGGTGGCGTTGCGGCCCAGGGGGATGCCTGCGTTGATGGCGGCTTCCTGCTCGTCCGTGCTGCCGACGCGGATGTTGGTGTCCACGGCGCCCGGAGTAATGGCGTTCACGGTGACGCCGGTTGCGCCGATTTCGCGTGCCAACGCCTTGGTGAAGCCGAGGATGGCGGCCTTCGCGGCGGAGTAGGGGACCTTGCCGAAGACGCCGCCGCCACGTTGGGCTGAAACGGAGGACATGTTGACGATCCGGCCCCAGCCGTTGGCGATCATGTCAGGGAGGAAGGCCTTGGTGACCAAGTAGGTGCCGGTGGCATTCACGTCCATGACCTTGTGCCAGAGTTCCAACGTGGTTTCGAGGAACGGCACAGGCGAGGTGATGCCCGCGATGTTGGCGAGGGCGCCGACGGCGGGGAGGTTGCCTGCGCTGATCTCGGCGGCGACTGCGTTATACGCCGCGGTGACGGAAGCTTCGTTGGCGACGTCGATCTCGTAGCCGAACGCGGGGACGTTGAACTGGTTGCCGATTTCCGCTGCGACCTTGGCGGACTTCTCGCCGTCGAGGTCCAGTATCACCACGGCCCAGCCGTTACTGGCATAACGGCGTGCGGTGGTGATGCCGATGCCCCGGTCCGAGGTTGCCCCGGTGAGGACGGCGGTGCGCTGGATGGTGGTGGTCATGATGCTCCTTGGTTTGTTGTTGTGAAAGTCAGATGAGGTCTGTGATGAAGCTGGCGGCTTTGGCTGCCGCTGCCGGGCGTTCGTCGTGGGTGACGTCGCGGGTTTCGAGCTCGAGCGAGAAGTGGCCGCTGTAGCCGGTGGCTGCCAGCGAGCTGAGTCCGCCGGCAAAGTCCGCCTGGCCGTTTCCGATGCTGAGGCTGATGTTGCCCGGAACCGCGTCCCGTAGATGGACGTGGGCGATCCGGCCGCGATGGCGTTCGAGGTACTTGAGCGGGTCTTCGCCCGCGGCGACGATGTGGCTGAAGTCCATGACAATCCCGACGCCGGAGCCCGCCAGCCGCGCGGCCAGCTGTTCGGCGCGCTCCAGGTTCCAGCAGAACCGGAGGAAGTGAAGGGATTCAGTCCAGAGCTCGACGCCGAACTCCGCCGCGCGCTGTCCGGCGCCGATGAGTTGGGCTGCGATGGTGTCCAGGTCCTCGTCGAGGCCGCGGACCGGATCGTGGGACAGCGCTCCGCACGGGAGGACCAAGGCCTTCGCGCCGGTTTTGGCGGTCAGGGTGAGCAGTGCGTCAAGGTGACTTTGCCGGGCGGCGCGCTGGCCGGCGTCGAGCACTGCGTTGAGGTCCCCGATGTCGCCGTTGACGGAACGGACCCGCAACCCCGAGGCGACGACCTCCGTAGTTACAGCCGCGACGGCGTCTGAATCAAGGTCATAGGGGACGTGATCGCAGACGCCCGGCAGTGCGCCGAGGTCGATTTCCTCAAAGCCCAGGCCATTGATGGTGCGCAGGGCGGTGGGTAAATCCTGGTGCCGGAAGCTGATGGACGAGCAACCGAGTCGGGAGTTGAACATCTTCGTTTCCTCCAGTCGCGCCCGAAGGCAGTAGTGATGGGAACCACAGTAGCTAAGTTGACTGTCAACAGTCAACCCTTGAAGTTGACTGTTGACAGACGTAGATGATGCAGGTCACACTGGCATATCATGTGTTAACAGTCGACAGTGCTGAAGCACCTAGCCTCAGTCGCTCTTCGAAAGGGATTCACCAATGAGCAAAGAAGCTCTGACCATGCGCGGTCCGGTCCACGGCACCAAGGACGCCAGGCGCGTCGCCATCGGTTCCGGCGTGGGTGCAGTCATCGAGACCTATGACTTCATCGGCTTCGGCACCGCGGCTGCCCTGTACTTCGGAACGGCCTTCTTCCCCACGGGCGATCCCGTGACCGGTACCCTCGCCGCCTTCGCGACCCTCGGCGTCGGCTTCGCTGCCCGTCCCATCGGCGGCATCATCGGCGGCCACCTCGGCGACAAGCTGGGACGCAAGCCCGTCCTCGTCGCTTCCCTCATCCTGATGGGCGTGGCCACGTTCCTGATCGGCCTTCTTCCCACCTACAGCCAAGTGGGCCTCCTGGCTCCGGCACTGCTGGTGTTCGTCCGCATCGTCCAGGGCCTTGCCTTCGGAGCCGAATGGGGCGGTGCCATCCTGATGAGCTACGAGCACGCGCCGTGGAAGAAGAAGGGTAAGTACACGGGCATCGTCCAGGCCGGATTCCCCGTGGGCCTGCTGCTGGCCAACCTGGTTTTCCTTGTCAGCGTCCAGCTCGGCGGCGAACTCGCCTGGCGCATCCCGTTCCTCGCCAGCATTGTCTTGGTTGTCGTGGGCCTGATCATCCGCTCCAAGGTCCCCGAATCTCCCGTCTTCGACGAGGTCAAGGACAGCGGGGCAATCGTGAAGTCGCCCATCGTGGAGGTCCTGAAGACCGATTGGCGCAACATCGTCAAGGGCATCGGCCTCCGTATCGCCGAGACCGCAGGCTACGCCGTCTCCATCACGTACATGATTTCCTACCTGAACAGCCAGCACTTGGCAGATAAGACCCAGACCCTGGTGGCCCTCTGCATCGCTTCCGCCATCGGCATCTTCGCAACCCAGGCCTGGGCGCGGCTCACGGACAAGATCGGGCGGCGTCCCGTCTACATCTGGTCCTGCGCCTTCGCCGTGCTGTTTGCCATCCCGATGTTCCTGCTGGTCAACACCGGCTTGTTCATCTTCATCATTGCCACGATCGCCGTCTCCTACGGCGTCTGCCAGAACTCCCTTGCCGGCGCCCAAGGCGCCTGGTTCCCCGAGCTGTTCCAGGCGAAGACCCGCGCCTCCGGTGCCTCGCTGGCCTACCAGATCTCGGCCATGGTGTCCGGCTTCACGCCCTTCATCACCACGCTGCTTTTCGTCACGATGGGATGGATGGGTCCGGCATTGCTCTTCGGCCTTTACGCCGCCATCGGTCTCTGGGCAGCCCTCGCCACCCGTGAAACCTGGGGCAAGCGGGAGCGCCAGTTGGCCGATGAGGCCACCAAAAGCACTCCCCAGTCGGTGAATGTCTAATGACGGTGGCGCAGGAACAAAATACGGCAGGACGAAACGGAGAAACCGCCGTGGAACGCATCGAACGGGTTGGCGCCGCCGCCAACCGGATCCGGCATCACGCGCTCAACATGGGCGAAGTCCAAGGCCAGGGTTATGTCGGCCAGGCACTCGGAGCCGCGGACATGCTCGCCGCGGTCTATTCGGACCAGCTCCGCTACCGCGCGGATGATCCCGAGTGGGAGGGCCGGGACCGCTTCCTCCTCTCCACGGGCCACTACGCAATCGGCCACTACGCAGCACTGGCAGAGGCCGGGATCATTCCGGTTGAGGAACTCGAAAGCTACGGTTCGGACGATTCCCGCCTGCCCATGTCCGGGATGTCGACGTACACGCCCGGCATGGAAATCTCCGGAGGGTCGCTCGGTCACGGGCTCTCCATCGCGGTGGGAATCGCCCTTGGCCTCCGGCACCGCGCTCATGCGGGGGAGGGCTCCGCGGCCAGGGTGTACAACTTCCTCTCCGACGGCGAGCTGGACGAAGGATCCACGTGGGAAGCCGCCATGGGCGCACACCACCACCAATTGGGGAACCTGACCGCCATGGTGGACATCAACGCCCTGCAGGCGGATGGCAAAACGGATACGGTCCTCCGGACCGAACCCGTGACGGAAAAGTGGGAAGCTTTCGGCTGGTACACGCAGCGGGTGGACGGGAACGACGTCGGTGCGTTGCTGGCGGCGTTCGACAACGCAGCCGCCCAGGCCGCCGCCGTCGGACGTCCTTCGGTGATCTTGTGTGACACCAAGGTGGGGCGCGGCGTGCCGCTGCTCGAGGAACGCGAAAAGGCGCACTTCATGCGCATCGAAGAACACGAATGGCAGCTCTGCCGCAAGCAACTGACCGCAGGATCCAACGGGAAGGCCGGCCGATGAGCACCGTCACCGCTTCAAAGGGCGCAGCTTTGAAGGGCACCGCCCCCAAGTTGAAAACCTCGGCGATGATCGCCTCGTTCGCGGATCCCGGCCAGAAGACTTCTTCCGCGCCTTTCGGCCACGCGTTGATGAAAGCTGCCGAGGCTGACCCTCGAATCGTCGGACTCACTGCGGACCTGGGCAAATACACGGACATGCACATCTTTGCGCAGGCGTTCCCGGAGCGGTTTTTCCAGATGGGCATGGCTGAGCAGTTGCTCTTCGGCGCGGCGGCGGGGTTGGCCGAGACCGGCTTGGTGCCCTTCGCCTCCACCTACTCGGTGTTTGCCGCGCGCCGGGCCTACGACTTCCTGTGCCTCGACATCGCCGAGCCGAACCTCAACGTGAACATCGTGGGCGGACTCCCTGGCCTCACCACTGGCTACGGCCCCAGCCACCAGGCCACGGAGGACATGGCGATTTTCCGCGGCATGCCCAATCTGACCATCGTCGATCCGTGCGACTCTGTGGACATCGAACAAGCTGTGCCGCAGCTGGCCGCCAGCGACGGCCCCACCTATCTGCGCCTCCTCCGAGGCAACGTTCCCACCGTGCTCGATGAGTACGACTACACCTTCGAACTCGGCAAGGCGAAGGTGCTTCGGGGTGGCAACGACGTCGTGTTCGTCTCCAGCGGGCTGATGACCATGCGCGCCCTGCAGGCAGCGGAGGCGCTGGCCGCGCACAAGGTGGATGTCGCCGTCGTGCATGCGCCGACTATCAAACCGTTCGATGCCGCCACCGTCCTGGCGGAACTGAACACCGACCGCCTGGCCGTCACGCTGGAGAACCACAGCGTGGTGGGCGGCTTGTTCGAAACCGTGGCCTCGGCCGTGGTCACGGCCGGGCTGGGCAAGCGCGTGGTACCCGTTGCCCTGCCGGACGAGTTCCTCGACGCCGGTGCGCTGCCCACCCTGCACGAGCGTTACGGATTGTCTGTACAGCGGATCGTGGCGAAGGTCCTGGCGGAACTGGGCTGAGCTGGCGGTTCACGCTGGGGGAGCGCGGAGCAGGCATAGGCCGGTTCCGCGCTTCTGCCGTAAGATCAACAGTTAACACACCGACTGTAAACAGTCGACCACTGACACTGAAGGATGGACTAATGGCTGGCGCAACGGCACCCCTTCTGGGGCTGGAAAAGAAGAGCCTCCGCGAGCAGGCGCTCTCCGCGCTGCGCACCGCCATCACCAGCGGCGAATTGGAGCCCGGACGGCACTTGGTGGAAACCGAACTGTCGGACATGCTCCAGATCAGCCGCGGAACGCTCCGGGAGGCCCTGAGGCAACTTGAGCAAGAGGGCTTGCTGTCCGCCGGTCCGCGGGGCCGGCTCTCCGTCCGACACCTGGATGCCAAGGAAATCCGCGACATCTACTCGGTACGCGCAGCCCTGGAGTCCCTTGCCGCTCGCACGCTCTGCGAATTGCCGGACCGTCAACAGGTCATCACGTCGCTGCGCGCCGCCATTGACGCCATGGCCGCCGCAACCAAGGGAAGCCTCGAGGAACGGATCGAGTCCGATCTCGAATTCCACCGCACCATGTGCCGCCTCACCGGCAACGAGACCCTGCTCCATTCCTGGGAATCGCTGGAGGGATCCATCCGGATGTCCATCATGTTCGCCGGGTTGGAAAAGGGCGTCAAGAACATGAGCGTCGAGCGTCACCACGACATCGTGGCCGCCATCGAGACCGGGGATGCATCCCTGGCACGCAAGACCATCCTCGAGCACATGGACAGCGCTGCCGCGGAGCTGGTGGCTTAAGGTCATGGCGGTTAGGGATCGGGTCAGCGAGCATCGCAGGCGCATGCGTGAACACGGCTTCCGCCCAATCCAGGTGTGGGTACCGGACGTTCGGGCCGATGGGTTCGACGCCGAAGCGCACCGGCAAGCCTGTGCCGCCGCGACTGCTGACCGACCCTCAGCTGACCAAGAGTTCATCGAGGCTGTGTCAGCGCCTTGGGACGAGTGAACTGTGGCGAGCTCTGGACCGTGGCCGGCGGCGTCTACGGTTCCAAGCCGCGGCCAGCGCTTGTGATCCAGGATGACCGATTCGACGTCACCGATTCCGTTACGGTTCTTCCTCTGACAACAACCCTCATCGACGCACCCCTCCTGCGAGTCAGTGTCTCAGCCTCGGAGCTGTCCGGCTTGCGGCAGGAAAGCCACGTGATGATCGACAAGTTGACCACGGTGCGCCGTTCCAACGTGCAAAGCCGGGTCGGCCGCTTGACGGCCGCTCAGCTCGTTGAGATTGAAAGGGCCTTGCTGGTGTTCCTTGGACTTGCCGGTTAGCACATCGTCGGGTGGCGCCGTACCAGCCACTACCAAGAGCTAGCCAGCCGTCCTTCAAGGTCACCCGCCCACGTAGGCCGCCAAGTGCTCGCCCGTGAGGGTTGAACGGGCCGCGACGAGATCGGCGGGAGTGCCCTCGAAAACGATCTTTCCGCCGTCGTGCCCGGCGCCCGGCCCGAGGTCGATGATCCAGTCGGCATGGGCCATGACCGCTTGGTGGTGCTCGATGACGATGACCGACTTGCCGGAGTCGACCAGTCGGTCGAGCAGGCCGAGCAGTTGTTCGACGTCGGCGAGGTGCAGGCCGCTGGTCGGCTCGTCGAGGATGTAGACGCCGCCTTTCTCGCCCATGTGGGTGGCCAGTTTGATCCGCTGCCGCTCGCCGCCGGAAAGGGTGGTGAGCGGCTGGCCGAGGCTGAGGTAACCGAGTCCGACGTCGGACAGCCGCTGGAGGATCGCGTGGGCCGCGGGGATTCGGGCCTCGCCCGCCGAGAAGAACTCTTCTGCCTCTTTCACCGGCATCTCAAGCACCTCCGCGATGTTGCGGCCACCAAGGCGGTACTCAAGAACCGAGGCCTGGAACCTTTTGCCTTCGCACTCCTCGCACGGGGTGGAGACGGTGTCCATGAAACCGAGGTCCGTGTAGATGACGCCCGCGCCGTTGCACGTGGGGCATGCACCCTCGGAATTGGCGCTGAACAGCGCCGGCTTCACGCCGTTGGCCTTTGCGAACGCCTTGCGGATCGGCTCGAGCAGACCGGTGTAGGTTGCCGGGTTGCTCCGCCGCGAGCCCTTGATCGCCCCCTGGTCGATCGACACGACGCCGTCCCGCTTGGACAGCGAGCCGTGGATCAGCGAGCTCTTGCCGGAACCAGCGACGCCGGTGACCACCACCAGGACTCCAAGCGGGATGTCGACGTCGACGTCGCGAAGGTTGTTCTCGGTCGCGCCGCGGATCTCCAGGGCGCCTACGGGTTTCCGCGAGGTCTTCTTGAGGGCTGCGCGATCCTCAAGGTGACGGCCGGTCAGGGTGCCGCTGGACCGCAACCCTTCGAGCGTGCCCTCGAAGACCACTTCGCCGCCGGCGGTGCCCGCGCCAGGGCCGAGGTCGACCACGTGGTCGGCGATCGCGATCGCCTCCGGCTTGTGCTCGACGACGAGCACGGTGTTGCCCTTGTCGCGCAGTTGCAGCAGCAGCTTGTTCATGCGTTGGATGTCATGCGGGTGAAGGCCGATGGTGGGCTCGTCGAAGACGTAGGTGACGTCGGTGAGCGAGGAGCCCAGGTGCCGGATCATCTTGGTGCGCTGCGCCTCACCTCCGGACAGAGTGCCTGCCGGCCGATTGAGCGAGAGATAACCAAGTCCGATCTCCGCGAACGAGTCGAGGAGGTGCCGCAGACCTTTGAGCAAGGGTGCCACCGAAGGTTCATCGAGGCCCCGCACCCATTCGGCGAGGTCGCTGATCTGCATCGAGCACGCGTCGGCAATGCTGATTCCCTTGATCTTTGACGAGCGGGCCGCCTCGGTGAGCCGGGTGCCATCGCATTCGGGACAGATGGTGAAGGTGATCGCCCGCTCCACGAAGGCGCGGATGTGCGGCTGCATTCCCTCAGGGTCCTTCGAGAGCATGGACTTCTGGATCTTCGGAATCAGGCCTTCGTAGGTCAGGTTGATTCCCTCGACCTTGATCTTGGTCGGCTCCTTGTGGAGGAGGTCGTGGAGTTCCCTCTTGGTGTACTTGCTGATCGGCTTGTCCACGTCGAAGAAGCCGGAGCCGCTGAAGATGCGGCCGAACCAGCCGTCCATGCTGTAGCCGGGGATGGTGAGGGCGCCCTCCGCGAGCGATTTGCTGCTGTCGTACAGGGCGGTCAAGTCGAAGTCGGTGACCGAGCCGCGGCCTTCGCAGCGCGGGCACATGCCGCCCGTGATACTGAAGCTGCGACGCTCCTTCGTGGTGCTGCCGCCGCGCTCGATGGTGACCGCTCCGGCGCCCGAGATCGAGGCGACGTTGAACGAGAAGGCCTGGGGTGATCCGATGTGCGGTTGGCCAAGCCGGCTGAAAAGCAGGCGCAGCATCGCGTTCGCATCGGTGGCGGTACCCACCGTGGAACGGGCGTTGGCTCCCATCCGCTCCTGGTCGACGATGATCGCTGTCGTGAGTCCTTCGAGCAGGTCCACATCCGGCCGTGCCATGGTCGGCATGAACCCTTGGACGAAGGTGCTGTACGTCTCGTTGATCATGCGCTGCGACTCTGCGGCGATCGTGGCGAACACGAGGGAGCTCTTGCCCGAGCCGGAGACGCCCGTGAACACCGTCAGGCGGCGCTTCGGCAGCTCGATGCTGATGTCCTTGAGGTTGTTCTCCCGCGCGCCCTGCACCCGGATGAGATCGTGGGTGTCGGCAGTGTGCAGTTCAGGCGACTGCGTGTCCGTGCTCGTGGCCGTGCTCATCATGTCTCCATCTGGTTCGCGGGCGGCCTTCGCAGCCTCCGTTGGCTTATTTCGTAAGGTCTTGTGGGCCGCGCACACGGGCGGAAGCCCGTGTGCGCGGTTGGCTATTGAGGATCCTGAAGCAGCCCGAGGACGTTGCCGTCCGGGTCGGTGACGGTGGCTACGAGGCGGCCGCCCCCGACGTCGTGGGCTGCTTCCTTCAGGCTGGCGCCGGCGGCAGTCACCTCCGCGAGCTTCGCCTCGATGTCCGAAACGTGCCAGTAGGCGACCGGCGAGGTCATGGCCTGCGGGCCGCCTCCCGGAACGAGCCCGATGTGCTGGCCAGCGGCATCGAAGCCGACGTAATACGGTCCATCGGCCTGCGGCTGCACGCCAAGCAAGGCGGTGTACACGGCTTTCGCCGCGGCGAGGTCGGAAACGGGATGCAGCACGGTCTTGATTCCCTCGGTGGAAGAGTCGCTCATGATCACTCCTGAAGTCATTAGGGGACGAAGCTGGCGTGGACTTGTGTTGTCCATGACCGCCATTCTAGGCGTGGCCCGTGAGTGGCGCTTCTCCATTCCTGACCGGTCTGGTCACCGATTTGATATGCGTAGACATCCCTAGTGAACGGTGCCACTATGTCCGGATACGGGGCCCGGCGCTTGACGCCGGCAGCAGCGAGGCTGGAGGAACCAATGCCGGAATCCGAACTCGATCTGATGGTGGAGAAATACCATCGAGCACTCGACGCGTTCGTCAAGGGAGACCCGGAGCAGCAAAAGAAGCTGTTCTCAAAGCGCGACGACGTGACGCTCGCCAATCCACTCGGCCCGCCTGCGCGGGGCCAGAGTGCGGTCGAGGCGACCATGGATCGGGCGTCTTCCGGGCTGAGGGAGGGCGAGCCCATCAGGTTCGAGCGAATCTCCGGGTATGCCGGGACCGAGCTTGCCTACATTGTCGAAATCGAATGGGCACGGGCCAAGGTTGGCGGGTCAGATGAAGTGTCCCCGATACCCCTTCGGGTGACGACGATTTTCCGATGGGAAGACGGTGAGTGGAAGGTTCTCCACCGCCATGCGGATCCCATACTTTCCCCGCGGCCCATCGAGTCGATCGTCCAGAGCTAGTCACTAGGCCTGGAAATGCAACCATTTCGTGTCAAAACTATACCGAAAGTGGTATAGTTTTGACATCATCCCCGTAGATACGAAGAAGGAACCGTGACCATTCAGCAGACTCTCTGGGAGACCGCGGTTGAGCAATACGGTTACGTGACTACCCGCGATGCGCACGCTCTCGGGATTCCCCTTGTGGAATTGGCAAAACTCTCCCACCGAGGTCAACTGACTCGAGTTGCGCACGGCACCTACCGCTTTGATCGCCTCCCCCCGACGGAGCGTGACGAATATGCCTTGGCAGTGTTGTGGCCAAGCGTCGAGGGTGCGGCGCTTGCGCAGGACACGGCGCTTGCTGTTTACGAGCTCTGCGACATCAACCCGAACAAGATCCACGTCGTGGTGCCAAAGGGGAGGAGGATACGACGAGCAGGGGGGTCTAAGTATGTGATTCATCATGAGGATCTCACAGAGACCCAATTGGGCTGGTGGGAAGGTATACGTGCGGTCACACCCCTAGTTGCGATCACGCAGGGGATGCGCGGAGGGGTTCCAGCTCAACTCATTGACCAAGCTATTAAGACCGCTGAATCTCGCGGCTTCATTCGCGAGGCTGACCGAACCCGCCTTTCCAATGAGTTGAAGGATCGTCGATGAATTCATTCCACCTACAAGGGCTCCCCGACAAAGACCGTAAGCCAGCTTCGGCCAAGGTGCTCAGTCAGTGGATACGTCATGCTGCCGACTTGACGGGCGAAACCCATGCGCGCCTTGAATGGATCGTTACCTCTACTATCGTGATAGCCGCTCTCCAGCGCGCATCGGGTCCGGACGGGGCACCTTTATTCCTGCTTAAGGGTGGGGTGTACCTTGAGCACAGATTGGGCCTCGAGAGTCGAGCTACAAAAGACATAGACACCCTCTTCCGCGGTTCGCTCGATGATTTTCTGGTCAAGCTCGATGAGGCTCTGGCCGAGCCATGGGACGGCCTGGACCTACGGCGTACTGAGATCGAGAAGATTGAGAACGCCCCGCGAATCGTGGCTCCAAGGCGATTCAACGTGATCGTTTCAATGAAGGGCCGGACATTCCGAAATATCCAGGTAGAGGTGGCCTTTCCCGAAGGGGACATCGACAAACATGTAGACATGATCCCGGCCCCGCGGTTCAACTTCTTCGGTCTGCAGTCAGTCGAAGAAATCGCTGGAATCGCTCTCGCCTACCAGGTTGCTCAAAAGATTCACGCTTGCTCGGATCCGCACAGCGAGGATCGCCCCAACCTGCGCGTACGTGACATTGTGGACTTGGTGCTCCTCCGCCGTCACTTCTACTCGGAGCCAGTGCCTGCCGAGCTTTCGGAACTTCGGCGCGCCGCCGAGGACATCTTCTTCGCTCGGGCAGATGAAGCTGCAGAGCTTGGGGCGGCTGAGCGGTCTTGGCCTCCTTGCATAGAGACAAATGAACTCTGGGAAGCTGAATTCCCCCGTCCAGCATCAGAAGTCGGTCTTCAGATCAGTTTGGCTCAGGCGCTCGCAGAAGTGACCGAATGGGTGACGGCCATCGCCGAGTCTGGTCTGGGCGACGGAGCAAGTGAGCCCGGATTGCCGGTCGCCTGATTCAGCCGCCACTCCCAAGCTGCCGGATCAGCGCGTCGAGGACCGGCACCTGCCCGCCTACCAATTTGATGCGGGCAACGCTCTCCATGGCCCAGACGGCGTCGTCGATCTCCGGGTAGCTCCGGACCACGCCGGATCCTCGCGGCCATTCCAGCTCGAAGGTGTTGCTCACGATCCCCCCGGGTTCAAAGTCCGACTCCGCCGCGAAGACCGTGATGAGCTTGCCCGACGGCTGCCGGAAAGTGCCTAGCAGTGAGTAGTCGACGGCGGGTGGGGGAGTGCCCATTTCCTCCGCGAACTCACGCTTGGCCGCTGCGAGTGGATCCTCGATTTCGAGGTATTCCCCCTTCGGAATGGACCAGGCGCGCGCATCCTTGTGGGCCCAGAACGGTCCGCCCATATGGGCTATCCACACTTCCAATTCCGCCTCGGAGGTCCGGCGGTACAGCAGAATTCCTGCGCTTCGAACTGTCATTTGCCCTCCCAGGCATAGGTTATCCGCGCACGCCGGCCGGCGGAACCCGCAGCACTCCCACGGCCTCTACGAGGTACGGCACGGGATCCGCGTCCGTCCCCGCAGCCCACTGCATCCACGCCTCGAATGTCGCGCCCAGATATGCGGCGCAGAGGTACCGCGCTGCGCTTTCGCGCACCCCCAGTCCAACAAGGTAAAGCCGTGCCCGCTCCCGCTGGGGAGCCAGGGCGTCATGACTCCGGCTCGCGAGCTCTGGGTGTTCGGCGATCAGGCGAAGGCGCCCGCGCGTGACGGAAAGATCCGGGATCGCTGAAACCCCGGCGATGGCAGCCGCCCGCAGTCCCGCGAGGATGCCGCCGTCGTCCGCGTCGCCGTCGGACGGATCCGCTACGCGAGCCTCCTCCAGCGCCTGTCCTGAGGCTTCCACCACCGGTTCCATGCCGCCCCAGACGAGGTCGGCTTTGCCAGGAAAGTAGCGGTACAGGCTCTTTCGCCCGATTCCCGCCTCGCGCGCGATGTCCTCCATCGACGTCTGTTCGTAGCCATGCTCGGCAAAAAGCCGGAGCGCGACGGCGGCAACGGCGTCCGGATCGATCGTCACCGGGCGCCCGGTGGAGCGCGCGACGGCGGGGTTCGCATCGTCCGAGAGCATCTCACCAGTATCCACCCTTACATAATGACACAGAGTGTCATAAGGTGGGTTGCACGCCACTAAAACGTTCGGGAGGACACTATGGGCAACGAAGCTGCATGGCAGGAAGCCACCATCAACGGCCGGTTTTCCGGCAAGACCGTCATCGTGACGGGCGCGGGCTCGGGCATCGGCCAGGCCACGGCGCTGCGGGTCGCGAAGGAAGGTGGCCGGGTTATCGCCGCCGACATCAGCAAGGAGAGGCTGGACGCTTTGGTCGAGGAGAACAAGGGCCTGGATCTGGTTCCCGTGGCCGGCGACATCTCCACCGAGGAGACCGTTGCCGCCGTCGTAGTTGCCGCTGGCGGTCGCGTCGACGCCCTCGCTAACATCGCCGGCATCATGGACAACTTCGCCCCGATCCACGAGGTGGACGACGCCATGTGGGAGCGCGTTTTCCGCATCAATGTCACCGCCCTTATGCGCCTGACCCGCGCTGTGGTGCCTCTGATGCTCGACGCCGGCGCCGGCTCCGTGGTCAACGTCGCCTCCGAGGCCGGGCTACGCGGCTCCGCCGCTGGCGCCACCTACACCGCGTCGAAGCACGCGGTGGTCGGCCTCACCAAGAACTCGGCCGTGATGTATGGGCCGAAAGGGCTTCGCTTCAACGCTGTAGCCCCCGGACCCACCATCACCAACATCGAGGCCACATGGGGATCCCAGTTGGCCGCCGAACGCCTCGGTCCGCTGATGCAAGCCACCGTGCCCACCCCAGCGACGGCCGCGCAGTTGGCCGCGTCCATCACGTTCCTGCTCAGCGACGACGGAACCAACGTCAACGGCGCGATCCTCGCCTCCGACGGCGGCTGGTCGGCGCTGTAGGGCGCAGCTCAGAACGTATCGCCCGATTTTCGGCGAGCGCGGCGGCGGGAGCTTCCCGCCGTCGTCGTCTCGCGTTGCCTTGCGGTTTAGCTGGTGTAGCCCTCCACTTGCTTGGTGGGCCGTGGTTTGGCCTCGTTCGGGTTTTCACCGTACTGCCTCTTGGCCCGCCGTTGCCGCAACAGGTCCCAGGCCTGATCCAGGTCTTGTTCGATGCGCTCCAGTCTTGCGCGGTCAGGGGCGTGCGCTGGACCTGGCGGAGCCGCTTCTGCCTTCTCTCGGAGCTCCCGTTCCTCCTCCACGAGCGATTGGATGTGGTGGAGAATGCCCTTTTCGTCCATGATGACCCTCTTCCTGACCTAGCCGTTACCAGTCAGCGTAATAAGGTGCGCTGGGAGTGGCCAGAGCAGC
This sequence comes from Arthrobacter sp. MMS24-S77, assembly GCF_054888235.1. Lineage (NCBI taxonomy): Bacteria > Bacillati > Actinomycetota > Actinomycetes > Micrococcales > Micrococcaceae > Arthrobacter > Arthrobacter sp. MMS24-S77. The sequence goes on along the minus strand of NZ_JBTZRN010000001.1, from coordinate 3,954,205 downwards.
CTTGTTTCGGCCATCCCCCGAGGATCCAGTTTGCGGAATACTTGGACCCAGATCCAGGATTTCCGCAAGCAAAGGCGGTGATTAACCGTGAACGGCGAAAACAGCGCGTTCAAGCGCCGGCTGGAGCGAGCCATGGAGCTGCGGAACGTCCGCGCAACTGGGATGACGGCCGAGGAAGAAGCCGAACTTGAGGCCGCAGAGGAAGAAGAGCGGCTGAAGCGCAAGAAATTGGACGACGCCGCGCGGGTGGAATACCTGATCCGCGACGCCATGGCGCAAGGGAAGTTCGACAACCTGAAGTACGCAGGCAAGCCAATCCCTGGGCTGGGGGAGAGATACGATCCCGATTGGTGGGTCAAAGGCCTTATCCAGCGCGAACATCTGAGCGGCCTTGGCCCGAAGGCCATCCTGCTCCGCGCCGAGGATGCCGAATTGGATGCGAAGCTTGACGCCCTGTACTCAGAAAAGCAGGTGCGCGAGCTTGTGGAGGACTTCAACGCCCGGGTCATTGACGCGCGGCGCCAGCTCCAGGGCGGGCCGCCGGTGATCACGAAAACCCGCGACGTCGGCGTCGAGCTGGAACGGTGGCGCGAGCGCCGGGCCGCGGCCGCTGAGGCGGCCGCGGCCCAGGAATCCGTGAACCGGAAACCCGCGAGCAAGCGGCCGTGGTGGCGTCGGATCTGGAACGGGGTTAGCGGCGAAAGGTGATGTGGATGATTCCGCTTTCGGCCGTCTCTGACGTGACGGCGTAGTCGCTTTCCAGCCCCCGGAGATCGTCCCAGAGCCGTATTCCACCACCGAGCAGGATCGGTGTGATCGCGACGTGAAGCTGATCGACAAGTCCGGCCCTGAGGAAGTCGCGCACAACAGTGGCGCCCCCTCCGATACGCACGTCCTTGTCACCCGCCGCACTGTGCGCCCGTTCAAGTACTTCTTCCGGGCTGGTATTTACGAAGTTGAAGGTCGTCCCGCCTGCCATCGTGATGGCAGGGCGGGCCGTGTGAGTGAGGACGAACACAGGAACGCGGAAGGGCGGCTCGTCGCCCCACCAGCCCTTCCAATCGGGGTCATCGGGGAAGTTATGGAACCCGAACATGCCGGCACCCATGATTTCCGCTCCGACCCCCTCGAAGTAGGCCGCTGCGTATCTGTCATCGACGCCGGACGTTCCTTCTCCGCTGGCGTCGTGCAAGACCCGCTCACGGAAAGTGCGGGTGGAGGTATATGCCTCAACCAGGCGGCCCCAGTCCGACCCGAACGGATTCTCCGGAGTTGCGTCGGTGGTCGTGGCGAAACCATCCAGCGAGATATTCAGGTCAACTCGAACAGCCATGGTGAAGGTCCCCTCAGATCAGTGGTTGCGTTATGCAATCACCATACTGGTGGTGAGATCATCCTCCATTCGAAAATGCGGTTCACTCACGATGGGTTTCTCTTTTGGCCTGCGTTGAACGCCGGCGTTCCCGCCAGCCGGCCGCCGTCGACGGCGAGAACGGTTCCGGTGACGAACGAAGACTGTTCGGAGCAGAGCCAGAGGGCCGCTGCGGCGACGTCGGCCGTGGAGCCGATCCGTCCCAGCGGCACAGCTGCTGCGACGCGGTCCTGGGCGGCCTGGCCCGCCGAGGCAAGCCGCTCCGTGAGGATGGGGCCAGGAGCGATCGCGTTGACCCGGATGCCTTGCGAGGCGTAGTCGAGCGCAGCCACCCGGGTCAGGCCGCCGACGCCGAATTTGCTTGCCACGTAGCCGCTCATGCCAGCGACGCCTTGTTCGCCGGCGGTGGAGGACATGTTCACGATCGCCCCACCGTCTCCGCTTTCCAGCATGAGCTCGATTTCGTACTTCAGGCAGAGGAACACTCCGCGCAGGTTGACCGAGACCGCGCTGTCGAACTCCCCGCTGGCCCATTCGGCCAAGGGTGCCGGGATCCGCCCGCCGCCCGCGGCATTATTGACCGCTGCGTCGAGCCGGCCGAAGCGGTCCCGGATCTGGGCCAGCAGGGCCTTCACTGAATCTTCATTGCCCACATCAACGGGCATGGCCACGGCATGCCCGCCGGCAGAGGCAATAGCGGCGACTTGCTCGGACAAGCCCGCGCTGTCCCGTGAGGCAAGGACAACGTCCGCGCCGGCTGTAGCCAGGGCAGTCGCGATCTCCGCGCCGATTCCGCGGCTCGCTCCGGTGACGAGCGCGATCTTGCCGGACAGCGGCCGGGTGGGATTTGTTGTTGTCATGGCTTTGCCCGGCTTGCGTGAGGCGCGCGTGCGCTGGGCTCTTGGTTCGCGGCCGCCCGGGTGCGCGGCAGCAGGAAACCGGCAGCTACCAGCCACAGGAGGCCACCGAACCGCCCGATAGGCAGCAGGAACTGCAGGGGTTCGATCGCCATCGAAAGGAAGCTCAACTCAGACAGGGCAGCGATGACGAGGCCGGCCCAGGCCAGCCAGCGGGGCATGAAGCGCAAGATCAGCGCAGGGACTGCGATACCCGCCACGAGGAGGCCGATCCCGACGACGAAGCCCACCCCTCCGGTGATGAACCCGAGAAAGGCGAGTGCATGGGTGAGTGTGGCATCGGTGGTGATTTCCGGCCGGCTCAGCAGCCAGGTCACAGAACCGGAGAGCATGAGGAAGATAGCTGCGCTGGCGCCGCCGAAGAAGCCAATGGCCGGCCCCGGAACGCGCACGCCGAGCCGAAGCTGCCGGGCATAGACCGTGGCCGCATAGATCCCCAATGGCACCGCGGAGCCGAACTGGAGCATGCCGCCGAGGCGCGTCGCAGTAACGCTCTGGTGGAAGAATGCGGCCACCTGCCCCTCAGAGGCGAACGGCGAGACGAACGTTTGGCCGCTCGTGAGGATTGCGGACGTGATGAGGCTGGCGAGGAAAATGCCAAGGCTGACGAGGGCAAGAACGCCCGGATGTGGACCGCCCGACCGGGCTGGACGGCTTTCCTCAGGGATCGAATGATTACTCATGGCTGAACCTTTCGTAATTACGTCACTACTGAAATAGTTCACCTATGGAATTGTTCTGTCAAGCATGTATTCTGAATCCATGGATTCATCCGCGCCTGGCCGGCCGAAACGGACCGCTTTTCTCTTGTCGCAACTTGGCGCCGTGGCGTCGTCCCGTTTTGCTGACCGCACGCGGGAGATCGGCCTGACACCGAGCGACGCCGGCGTCATCCGTTTGCTCGGGCGCTCGCCGGGGTTGAGCCAGCGCTCCCTCGCGGACAGGCTGGGTGCCGTCCCTAGCCGCGTGGTTTCACTGATTGACTCCTTGGAGAAACGCGGGCTCGTGGAGAGGACGCGCAGCAGCACGGACCGGCGGAACTATGAACTCCGCCTCACGGATGCGGGAAACCGCGTTTTGCGCGAACTCCGCGGGATTGCCGAACAGCATGAAGCGGAGCTCCTGGCTCCCCTGACAGACGAGCAAATCATGCAACTTGGCGAGCTGCTTTCGCAGCTCGCCAACGGCCACGGGCTGGACAGGGACCTGCACCGCGACGCCGGACGGAACCTCCCCCGCGACGCCGGGCGCAAGGCCTGAGCGGCTACAGCACCACTTCGCGCCCAGTCCGTCCTGACTCGTAGATCGCGGAGATGATCTTGATGAGTTCAAGGCCGTGGGCTGCGGGAGCAACCTCAGGTGCCTCGCCCCGGGCAGTAGCGAGGAACTGTTCCACCTCGTTTCGGTAGGCCACCATGCTGAAAGTCGGCGAATCGAGCACGGGCGAAATGTCCAGCAGCGTGTCGTGCTGCTCGGTGAAGATTTCCAAGGCCGGCTCCAGCTGGGCCCCGCCTTTGTCTCCAAAGACCTGGACCCTGGTTTCATCCTCGCCGTGCATCGAGTAACTCGTGTCGAAGTGCATCACGGCGCCGTTGCTGAACTTGATCAGCGCCGTGGCAAGGTCCTCTACTGGGTCCACCGGCTGCCGTGCCGGGTCGAAATCGGCGGACAGGTACCTGCTGAAGTTGGAGATATTGTTCCGGGCGCCGATCTTGTGGAAAACCGTCCCGGAAACCGAGGCCACGGATGGGCACCCCATGAGCCACCAGCAAATGTCGATGAAATGGACGCCCAGATCGATCAGCGGCCCTCCTCCCGACAGCGCTTTGTCCGCGAACCAGCCACCGGGATTGCCTACCCTGCGCAGGCACGTGGCTTTGGCATAGTAGATCTGGCCCAGGTCACCGGCGTCGATGAAGCGCTTGAGCACTTCGGCGTTGGGCGAGAAGCGGCGCACATAGGCCACCTGCAGCGACGCAGTACTCCGCTGGGCGGCGGCAACTACCGCCAGAGCTTGATCCAGCGAGGCCGTCATGGGTTTCTCAATCAGCACATGCTTGCCGGCCTCAAGCGCCGCAATCACGATCTCGGCATGGGTGTCGTTGCGGGTACAGATGCTGACGGCGTCGATTTCCGGATCCGCCAAGAGCTCCGTGTACTCGGTAAAAACCTTGACCGCGCCGTATTCGGCGGCGCGGCTCCCGGCGCGCGAGGAATCGATGTCGCAAACAGCCACGAGGTGCGCCGACGGCGAATCCCGGTAAGCCTCGAGATGCAGCTCAGAGATCGTCCCTAGGCCGATGACGCCTACGTTCAGAGCCCCCATTCAGCAGCCCTCCCACAGGGCGGCGGCATTGCGCAGGGATTCCGGGGCCGCCGTGAGGCAGTCTTCGCGGCCCTCGTATTCCACGGAACACGGCCCGGTGAAGCCAAAGTCCTTGATCAGGCGCAGGATCCGCGGCAAGTCCATGTCACCGAATCCAAACACCGAGCCTTGGATGTAGTCGCCTGCCAGGGTTCGCAGCCAACCCTCTCCAGGGCTTCGCTTCCGGCGGTAGAAATCCTTGAGATGGATCACGGACGCGTAGGGGAGCAGTTTGGCGACGGCCGATTCCGGCTGCTCATCGACGCACAGGAAGTTGCCGATGTCCAAGGTGATCTTGAAATTTTCGCGGTCCACGGCGTGGATCAACTGCAAGAGCCGCTCACTGACGTTGAAGGCCATGCCATGGTTTTCAACGCTCGTGGTGATGCCCAGGTCCGCCGCGTAGTCCGCCAGCTCCCTGGACGCCGGAATGACCTTCTCCAGGGCATCGCGGTATTCGGTGTAGGAGGCCGGGCGCCATGCCCAGGGGACAATGTCGTGCCGGAAGCGGCTGATGCCCAGGCGGTGGGCCGTGTCCAGGTGTGTCTTTACCCGTGCGATTTCTGCAGCCGCGTCATTGCCCAGGAAGTCGGCGCCAACCACGTAGTTGACCAAGGCAACGCCCGATTCCGCTGCACGTTCCCGCAGTCCTTCGGCCGCGGCCCGGTCTGAGGCAAGGTCCACGCCGAGTCCCGCTTCTGCAACCTCGAGATGGCCCGCATGGTGGGATGCCGCCCAGTCCGGAAGGTCCAGGAGGCCCAGCCGTCCGTTGGCCAAGGCTCCTGCCAAACTGTACGTGCTTAGCCCTATCTGCATTGTTCGATCCTCTTCCATGGATTCTGCTTGCCGTCGCTTGCGAGCCCACGTTATGCAGGATTCCGCGCGAAAAGGGTGGCCCCAACTTCATTCGGCATTGAACTTTCGCAGCCGGTGCCTGGACCATCGCGGCACTGTAGCGAACCTCAATATGGTGGCTTGCATGACGGAATTGAAGCCCCGGATCCTTATCGCCGGAATCGCACTCGAAGCCAGTACCTATTCGCCCGCACAGACCCGCCTGGAGGACTTCGTCCGGCGGGACGGCCGGGAGATCCTAGAGCAGTACCCGTTTTTCGCCCCGGGGCACTCCGTGCGGGAGGCCGCGGAGTGGGTGCCGCTGGTCCATTTCCGGTCCATTCCAGGCGGCGCCGTGCCTGCCGCGGATTATGCCGAGATGAAGCGGACGATTCTTTCCGCTGCGGCGGATGCCTTGGACGCGGGCCCGGTGGACGGGCTGTACTTCGATATCCACGGTGCCATGAGCGTCGACGGTATCGACGATCCCGAGGGCGATTTGCTCCTTGCCTTGCGCGGTCTCCTCGGTCCGGACGTGCTGGTGTCCAGCGGCATGGACCTGCACGGCAACGTTTCCTGGACGTTGGCGCACCAGCTGGACATCCCCAGCTGCTACCGCATGGCCCCGCACGAGGATTGGTTGGAAACCAAGGAACGCGCCGCCGTGAACCTGCTGGAGCGCCTGGCACTGCCGGAAGCCACACGGCGCCCCATCAAGGCCTGGGTTCCTGTCCCCATCCTGCTGCCCGGCGAAAAAACCAGTACTCGATTGGAACCCGCCAAGTCGCTGTACCAGAAGGTCGCCATGATCGCCGAGCGGCCCGGCGTGCTCGACGCCGCGTTGTGGATCGGTTATGCCTGGGCGGACGAGCCGCGCAACCGGGCCGTGGTGATGGTCACCGGTGACGACGCCGACGCCGTCGCACGCCATGCGAGCGGGCTCGCCGTCGAGATGTGGAACAGGCGGGACGAGTTCCGTTTCGTGGCGCCCTCGGCGCCGCTCGCTGACTGCCTCGCGGCAGCGGAGGCAAGCACGAAACGCCCGTTTTTCATCAGCGATTCCGGGGACAACCCCACTGCCGGGGGAGCCGGGGACGTCACGTGGACTCTCCAAAGGCTCCTTGAATTCCCTTCCATCGCGGACGGGACGCTGCAGGCCATCTATGCCTCGATTCCGGATGCCGAAGCGTTGGACGCCTGCATTGCTGCCGGCGTCGGAGGCTCCGTCTCCGTGGATGTGGGAGCACGCGTGGACGCCACCCAGTCCGGTCCGGCAAGGCTGGACGGCACCGTGGAGCACCTCGTCCAGGGTGACCCCGTGGCCCTGGACGAGGCAGTCATCCGCGTCGGCGGATTGCGCGTCATTGTGACGCGGCGCCGGAAGCCTTACCACGTGGAATCGGACTTCTTCCGGAATGGCTTGGACGCCCGCTCAGCCGACGTTGTGGTGGTCAAGATCGGCTACCTTGAGCCAGAGCTCTTCGACATGGCTGCCGACTGGATGCTGGCGCTCACCCCGGGCGGCGTGGACCAGGACCTGCACCGGCTGGGTCACCAAAGGATCGCGCGGCCGATGTTCCCGTTCGACGACGGCGAGCCGGCGCCGAATCTGGGCGCGCGGTTAGTGCCGGCGTCCAACGAGCCTGCCGGCGTCGAACACTGACTCATGACGCAAGGGCGGCGCCCGAGGCGCCCAAACTGATCGCCAACTAACTTCGATTCCGAACTAAGTTTGAACGTCTTCCGAAGCATTCCTCCTCCATGATTCGGTTGCTGCATGGTCATTCGACCCCGTGAGTTCAAAGTGGAGGAAGCAATGAAAGAACTTAGTCGACGTGGTTTGCTCGGTCTGGGCGGAGCCCTGGGCGCCGCAGCTTTGCTGTCAGCATGTGGCGAGGCCTCGGGATCCGCTTCTTCAGACAGCCTCTCCACTCCGGCAAAGCTGCGGGTCTGGTTCATGAAGGACTCCGTCTCGGACAAGGCCCAGGACTGGCTGAAGCAGGAGTTCGAAAAGAAGTTCCAAGGATCCACCCTCACTATCGAACAGCAGGAGTGGGATGGCATTGTCCCGAAGCTCCAGACCGCCCTTGCCAGCCCCGAATCGACACCGGACATCATCGAACTTGGCAACACCCAGGCGCCCACGTTCTGTGCAGTGGGAGCCCTCGCCGATCTGAGCGGCATGAAGGAAGAGCTTGGCGGCGCAAACCTGACCAAATCGCTCGTGGAGCTCGGCAGTTTCGAGAACAAGATGTACGCCGCACCCTTCTACGCGGGAAGCCGGATTGTGTTCTATCGCAAGGACATGTTCCAGCAGCTCGGCCTGGCCATACCCAAGACCATCGATGAGCTGACCGCCGTCGCGGCGAAGATCCAGGCCGGCAATCCTGAGAAGAACACCCACTTTTCCGGAATGTTCCTGCCTGGGATTTCATCACAATCCGCGTTCGCCTGGGTCTTCAGCAACGGCGGGCGCCTGGCCGTGCAGAAGGACGGGAAATGGGAAGGCACCTTGTCCTCGCCGGAAAGCCAGAAGGCCATCGCCCAGCTGCAGCAGCTGTGGAAGACGGGCTCCACCACTGGAACGATTACCGACTCGACCATCAGTTCCCAGCCGTATACGGCCTTCAACACCGGCGAGGCAGGAATGTTCTTCGGCTTCAACTTCCACCTGAAGAAGATCAAGAAGGAACTCCTGGACGCCGGAAAGGTGGGGTACTTCAACTTTCCTGCACCCAAGAGTGATGGCGTAGGCAACCCTTTTGCCGGCGGCTCCAACGTGGCCATTTCGAACAACAGCAAGGCACGGGGGCTCGCCAAGGAAGCCCTGAAACTCATCTTCAGCAAGCCGTTCCAGGAATTCTTCGCCACCGAGGGAGGCTGGGTTCCCGGAAACCTGAACTATGCGGCAGCCCTCGGGCAGGACGAGCTGTCCAAGGTCACCATCGAGGCGGTCAGGAACTCCGTGGGCACCCCGGCGGCCAAGAACTGGGCATTGGTGGAGAGCGCCAAGGTGGTTGACGACTTCTTCGTGGCCATGGGCGCACTGAAGGATCCGCTTGGGCTGGCCAAGACCGCCGACGCCAAAATGACCGAGATCCTCAACAGCAAGTAGGCCCGACGGGAAGCAGGAAGGACCAAACCATGACGGTAACCAGTACCCGTGCAAGGCCGGGCGGGATTCTGCCTCATCGGCCCGAACCACCGGCACCCAAAAAGCGCAGGCGAAACCCCCTGCCGTATGTCCTTCTGCTTCCCGCGGTGCTCATTGTCCTGGTGGACATGGGCTATCCGTTGTTGCGCCAAATCACCATGGCGTTCCAGCACTTTTCCCTTGAGCAACAGTTCGGCAAGCCCGCAGAATTCGTCGGACTGGACAATTTCACCCGCGTGCTCGGCGATTCGGCATTCTGGCTCACGCTGGGCAGGTCCCTTGCTTTTTGCGTCGTGTGTGCCGCACTGACAATGGCTATCGGAATCGGGGGCGCGCTTCTGCTTACCAAGCTCTCCCGTCCGGTTTCCGTCTTTGTCCAGGCCGCCATGCTGCTCGCGTGGGCGATGCCCGTGTTGTCCTCGCTCCAGGTGTTCCAGTGGATCTTCGATTCCAGGTCCGGAGTGGTCGACTGGACCCTGGCCGGACTGGGACTGCAGGGGATGGCCGGCTACAACTGGTTCTCCAACCCCGTGACGTTCTTCGCGGTAGCGGCCATCCTGGTCATCTGGATGAGCGTGCCGTTGGTGGTCTTCATGGTCTACGCGTCGGTCACCCAGATCGATGAGTCCATGCTGGAGGCCTCCACTCTCGACGGTGCAAACGGTTGGAAGCAGTTCCGCGAAATCACCGTTCCCACCATCGCCCCGGTACTCCTGCTGGTCACCATTCTCGAAATCATCTGGGACCTGCGGGTATTTACCCAGATCTTTATCCTGCAGAAGAACGGCGGGATCACCGAACAGACCAACGTCCTTGGCACTTACGTCTACCAGGTGGGCTTGTCCGGCGGAGATTACGGCGTGGCTTCGGCGACTGCCCTGATCATGCTGCTGATCACCTTGCTCCTGACCTGGCGCTACGTCACCCAATTCCTGAAGCAGGGAGAAGTCTGAATGGCCCTCAAACCCAGCCCCGTCCGCCGCTCGGCGGCCAACATCACCGGCCTGGTCTTCGGTTTGTTGTGGATTTTCCCGGTTTACTGGTTGGTCAACAATTCGCTCGTCACGGACAATGCCCTGCAGTCCCGGACGCCGTCGTTCCTGCCGCTCGACTTCACTTGGGCGCACTACGAGACAGTGCTCCACGATAGCCGCTTCTGGTCCGCCCTGCGGATGAGCTTCGGTGTTGCCCTGATTGTGGTGGTGGCCGCCCTGCTCTTCGCCTTCTTCGCGAGCATCGCCCTGAGCCGTTTTCGCTTCAAAGGCCGCAAGATCGTCATCATCTCGGTGCTCGTCATCCAGATGATCCCCGCTGAAGCGATGTTCATCTCGCAGTACAAGATGATCGACAGCTGGCACCTGCTCAACTCCATGCTCGGGCTGAGCCTGCTGTACGTCGGGGCCTCTGTTCCCTTCACCATCTGGATGCTCAAGGGCTTCGTCGACGGGGTCCCGGTGGAACTCGAGGAGTCAGCCATGATCGACGGTTGCTCGCGGATGGGTGCCTTTTTCCGCGTGACCTTCCCGTTGCTGGGCTCCGGGCTGGTGGCTTCCGGAATCTTCGCCTTCCTGGCCGCCTGGAACGAATACACGCTGGCACTAGTGCTCCTGAGCAGCGACAACAGCAAGACCCTTCCCTTGTGGATCCAAGGCTTCAGTGGCCAGAACCAGGCAACGGACTGGGGCGGGATCATGGCCGGATCCACCCTCATGGCGCTTCCAGTGATCATTCTCTTCGTCATCGTCCAGAAGAAGATGGCCCAGGGCCTCGTTGCTGGTGCGGTGAAAGGCTGACATGCAGTTGAGCGTGCAAACCGCCGGTCCACCGACGTCGCCTCTTCTGGGAAGGGGTGCGCCGGTCCTGGTTTTCGACGTCGGCGGAACCGACCTCAAGTTTGGCGACGTAGATGAAGACGGCCGGTTCACCCATCGCGGAACCACGCCGACGGCCATAGGTTCACAGGAGGAGTTCCTGGACCAGCTCTGCAGCCTCGTCGCCACTTACCTATCCGAGCCCCTGGAGCTACGGCCGCGAGCCATCGCGGTGAACGCGCCGGGCATTGTGGATGCAGATGCCGGCGTGGTGGTCTCCGCGGTGAACCTAGGGTGGAGCAACTTCGCCCTCTCGTCGGCGCTGCAGGCGAAGACCGGACTTCCGGTGGTGCTCGGCAACGATGTGCAGATGGCCGGTTTGGCAGAGCACCGGCTGGGGGCCGCGAAGGGACTGCGGAACGCCTTGGTGGTGGTCATCGGCACCGGGATAGCCAGCGCGGTCATCCTGGATGGCGAGGTGTACGACGGCGACGGGTACGCCGGAGAAATCGGCCACGCCCGCATGGAACCCCTTGCGAGCACCGTGGCCATGCCGTGCACGTGCGGCGCGTCCGGGTGTCTTCAGACGATGGCCTCGGCCTCGGCCATCGCACGAAATTATTCAGCCGTCTCCGGCGTCCCTGTTGTTGGTGCGAAGGAAGTCATGGCGGCCGCGACGGCGGGCGACCCGGCCGCCGTCGGGGTCCTCAACCAGGCCTTTGACGGGCTCGCGTTGGCTATCGCGCAAAGTGTTGCACTGTTGGCACCGGAGGCCGTCATCTTCGGGGGCGGCCTGTCCAACGCCGGCGACGCGCTCCTATTGCCGGTGGCGGCCCGCCTGGAGTCCATCCTGAGCTTCCACCGCCGGCCCCTGCTCCTCCGTGCGCGGTTCGGCCCCTTGGCCGGACTGATCGGCGGCGCCGTCCAGGCCCGTCGGCTACTCTGCAATGAGCAGCCCAACGGCGGGCGGCAGACACCGAGCCCCTGGAGGGACTGACTTTGGGTTACAAGCCTTCCTACGCCAAGACGGTGAAAAGAACCGGGCCCCGCGACATCGCCCTGACGGAATACTCTTCCAGCATCCTGTCCATGATCGCCAGTGGCCGGGCGACGTCGCGAGCAGATCTTGCCCGCACCCTGAACCTTGCCCCATCCACTATCACCATCAAAGTGAACGAGCTGATGGAGGCAGGGCTCATCAGCGAAAGCGGATCCGGTTCGGCGACCGGCGGGCGGAGGCCCACACTCCTGGAACTGGTCCCGGACGCCGGCTTCATCTTGGCAGCCGATCTGGGCGCGCACCACACGTGGGTGGGCCGGCTCAACCTTTCAGGCAACCTGCTGGCGTCCGAACTCAGGACCATCGACATCAACGACGGCCCCGAAGTAGTCCTGCCGCAGGCCGCGGCGATGATGCGTGCCCTGACTGATCCGGCCATCGATCCTCCGCTGCGCGGCGTAGGGATGTCCTTGCCCGGACCCGTCAACTTTGCCTCGGGTGCGCTGGATTCGCCCTCGAGGATGCGCGGCTGGCACGAATTCAAGGTGCGGGAGTGGCTTGCCGAAGAATTCGGGACGCTGGCCGTCATCGACAATGACGCCAACATGATGGCTTTGGGCGAGCACACGCTGCGCCAACGCGAAACGCCGGATTCCAAAGTCCGGCAGAACACGCTGTTCCTCAAAGCGGGCGCGGCGATCGGCTGTGGGCTCATCATCGACGGGCAGGTCTACCGCGGCGCCACCGGTGCCGCCGGGGACATTGCCCACGTGCAGATTCCGGCGGCGGGTGATGCGCCATGTTCCTGCGGCAACCGCGGCTGCCTGGAGACGGTCGCCAGCGGGGCCGCCATCATTCGCGACCTGGCCGGCGTCGGAATCGATGCGGTGGACGTCAACGACGTCGTTCGGCAGGTCAACAACGGCGACCCGCACACGACGACGCGGGTCCGCACGGCTGGCCGGATCCTGGGGCAGACCCTCAGTATCGTCGTGAATTTCGTGAACCCGGATGTGGTGGTGCTCGGTGGCGGACTTTCGCAATTGGAACCCTATGTTGCCGCTGTGCGCTCGCAGCTTTACGAAAGCTGCCACCCGCTCGCCACGAAGGACATCGCGATCGAGGCATCGCTCGCGGGATCTCAAGCGGGCCTGCTCGGGGCTGGCCAGCTGTGCTTGCGCACGGTCCTCGCGTCCTGAACGTTGCGCCCATGCAAGAGGGGAACCATGAAGATTGAAGTGTGCGTCCAGGATCTGGACGGCGTTCGCTGTGCCCTCGACGCCGGAGCGGACCGTGTGGAGCTCTGTTCAGCGCTCGAGACCGGCGGGTTGACACCGAGCCCCGGCCTGGTGGAGGCGACCGCGGAGCTCGCGCGCCGCGCCGGTCGAAGGGATTTCGTCCACGTGCTGATCCGCCCGCGGCCGGGCGGCTTTGTCTATTCGCCGGGTGAAATCGACGTCATGCGGCGGGATGTCCGGCATCTGCTTGCCGCCGGAGCGGACGGGATGGTCATCGGACTGCTGACCGCTTCAGGCGACGTCGACGTCGCGGGCAGCGAGGCGCTGGTGGACGCGGCGGACGGAAACTTCGTGACCTATCACCGGGCGGTCGATGCGGCAAGGGATCCGCTTGAAGCAGCGGCCGACGCCGCCCGCTTGGGTGCGGGTCGCATTCTCACCTCCGGAGCCGCCCAGGCCGCCGGCGACGGAATCGATGTGCTTAAGCTCATGGTCGCGGCACTTCCCCCAGGGGTTGCCGTGATGGCTGGCGGCGGGGTCACGGAGGAGGCCGTGCCGGGGCTTGTGGCCACGGGAATCCAGGCCATCCACTTCTCCGGGCGCAAGCTCACGGTGGATTCCGCCCCGTCCGGACCAGGCGGCGGGGATGGGATACGCTCAGTCACGCATCCGGCCATTGTGGAGCGGCTAGTCAGGACCGTGCGGTCCGCGGAGGCAGTGATGCGTACGCGCTGATTTCGTCCCATTGTGGGGAATAGCAGCGACATGGTGTATGTTGCACATTCGCCAGTCAATACACAAGAGAAGAGAAAAACCCCTAGTGGCAACCGATTACGACGAACTCCGCTCCGACGTCGCGGAATCCCAAAGCACGTCACTTCAGGCCCTGCAGTCTGCCAATGCCCCGGACGCTCGCAGCGTAGTACGGGAGCTGGACGAGGTCGATGCTTTTGAAGGCAACGAGGTACCCGGCGGCGAATTCGTGGCCGAAGAACTGGTCATTGCCGTGGTCCCGCAGAAGGAAGACGAGTTCACGTGCTACTCGTGTTTCCTTGTCCGTCACCGCTCCCAGATTGCCCTTGAGAAGAACGGCCACGCCTACTGCGTAGAGTGCGAAGGCTAAGCCTCTTCCTCTCTAAGCCTGCCGCCCGCTCGCGCTCGTCACAGGGGATTCAAGCGATTCTTCTTGGCGATCTTTTCATAGCGGGCCTCTGAGTCTGTTGCTCGCTGCTCTTCGGCAGCGAGCAGGCGGCCAAGGGCCGAATTTTCCTCTATCGGTCCATTGGCGTCACCTGCGAGGCGAAGCAGCACCGAGCGGGCCACAACGCTGTCCTGATGCTCCCCGAGGACTTTCTGGATCTCCTGGGCGTCCCGGGCCAGCTTCACCGCGGGTTTCCGGTGGACGTCCCGTAGCGCTTCGGCTGCGTGGCGCAGCCGTTTGGCATCCTTGCGGACCTGATGCAACGCGGTGTCGTGTTCGACGCCGGCCTGCCGGGCCGCTGCTTTCTGGGACCGGCGCAACCGCTTGATCGCTTTGCCGGCCAGCTTGGCCGTGACTCGACGGGCCTTCTTTCCAGCACGCGGTCTTGTCGGAGGCTCGTCGCGGAACTTCTCCAGCTCCCCCAGGATCCGGAAATAGCGCTCCGTTCCCAGGGCGCGGAGTGTTTCACGATATCCCGAGTTGAAGGCGGCTTCGAGCTCGTCCGTGATCTTGGTGGCAGCCGGACTGGACAAGAGGACATCGGGTTGGTCATTCAGCAGCTCCCCGATCCGGTCCCGCAGCACTTCGGCATCCCGGGACGTGCCCAGGACCGTGCTCAGCCATTTCAGCTCCGTCTTGAGGTGGGCCGCAGCGTCGGCGTCGAACAGCCTGCCGTAGGCGGACAAAACAGAGCGAAGCCGACGGGTGGCCGAGCGCATGCGGTGAACGGCGTCGTCGGCGCCTTGCCGGACCCCGGGATCCTGCGCGGTGATTTCGGCGATCTGTGCGGCTACATAGGCAACCACTGCGTCTCCCGCGGAACCCTTAGGGCGGGCCTTCGGCGGTGCAGGCACGGCGGACGGCCAGGCAGTCCCGAACGCACGGGCCAGCTTGGAAGGATGCCCGGAACGGGTGGCACCGGCCTGTGACAGGACATGCTCCGCGCTCTCCAAAAGGGCTTCGTCCCCGTGGACCAGTTCGATTTCCCACTCCCGCCATTGCCTCTCCAGTTGCGCCGGATGCAAGGTCTCGGCCGTCACGTGGTCATCCACGAAGTCCGCCAACGTCACGTCATCGATTCCGTGGAGTCGATGCAAGGTGCGGCGGGTATGGATCCGGGCCACCGGCCTGAGCTCTTCGCCGCGGGTGAAGACCAACAGTTTCTCCGCCAGGTCCTCGGGAACGGTCTCAGGCTGTCCCAGCGGCGCATGGATCTCCACACGGCTGTCCCTGTCAGCCGGGAGCTTCAGATGCCAGCCGGAGTCCGGACCGCCGGTGCGGCGCCGCAGGGTGATGCGGTGCTTTGCGAGGATGAGTCTTTCCGTGTCGAAGTAGACGGCCTCAAGTTGATGATCGGCAGGGTCGGCAACCTGTTCGACGCCGGAGATGTCCTCGAACGCGGGGAGGGGCGTCTCAAGGTCAGCGTCGTACTTGCGTTCTGTTTCCACGAATTCCTGGGTCGACATGTCGCTTCCGCCCTTCTCGTTGCTGGTGGCACCTATAGGCATCCTCCCACCGGCCCCCTTGCCGGAAAAGACTTGCGTTGGCGCCCACCGTGGGCCCTTGCGGACAGGGCGATCCGGGAGAGAATGTGGGCATGACTTCGACGCCGGTTCCGTTGATTGATGGCTTCACGGAGGATGCCCCGTGAGCGCGTTCGTGCTGGTGCCGGGGGCAGGTGGTTCAGCCTGGTATTGGAGCCGCGTTGTCCCGCTCTTGCAGGAGGCTGGACACGATGCTGTTGCCGTGGACTTGCCCGGCGACGACGAAAACGCCGGCTTGCCCGAATACGCGCGTTTGGTAGAGAGGGCCATCGGTGGACGGACTGACGTGGTGCTCGTTGCGCAGTCGCTTGGCGGATTCACGGCGCCGATGGTGTGCGCCCGGGCCAGCGTCGCTGAGCTCGTTTTCGTGAACGCGATGATTCCAAGGCCGGGTGAGACTCCCGGCACGTGGTGGGAGAACACGGGTTGGGAGGACGCGCGCAAGAGCGCTGCCGCGGCTGCCGGATACACCGCAGAGTTTGATGTGAATGAATACTTCCTCCATGACGTTCCTCCGGAGATCGCGGCCGAGGGGGAACCGTATCAACGGCCGGAGGCAAATGCAGTCTTTGCGTCGAGCTGCGAATTCGTCGATTGGCCTGCCATTCCCATCAGGGTGCTCAGCGGTGACGGGGACCGGTTCTTCCCGCTTGAGTTCCAGCGCAAGGTGGCGCGCGATCGGCTCGGCCTGGAGCCGGATGTCCTTGGCGGTGGGCATCTCTTGGGATTGTCGAATCCGGGCGGGGTTGCCGACTATCTCCTGCGCCGATGAACTTTCCGCCTCCATCCATCGCATTCCGGTCCCTAGACCGGAATCGGCTCAGGCCCTAAGATCACTCTGACGGCACCAGCCTTGCGCTGAGCGATGTCCGTCACGGTCTCACCCATAAGTGTGAGCGCCGGGCCCGTTCCGCGACTCCCAAAAGGTCTTGGGCGGGCCCGGTGGACCTCCGCTGCCCCAGTTATCCCGAGGATGCCCTCCCATAGGGCGGTTGCAGCAATAGTTAGCGAGTAATTACTCGTAGATGGTGACGGCAACCCGACAACGGAGGATGCTTGATTGTTGGGAGGGAAAATCATGACACGAGATGTGACTCATTTCGACCGCCTTTCGGCGTGGACCGAAAACGACATGAAGCCGGCCGTCGGCAAGCTGTTGCGTGGCGATGGCATGCCTTCCGATGCACGGGAAGGCAGCCGTCCCTCGCCCCTGGATTTCCAGATCCCCGACGAACTGGACCGGGCCCTGGAGTCGGCTTCCCAAACGCTCAGCCTCACGCCCAGCGAGATCTTGCGCGAGGCCCTGTCAGAATGGCTGGGCACACACGGACAGCCGGCCACCGGCCATCACCCGTTCGGTAAACACACCGCGCTGTAGCGTGCGCCGCACTGCAGCAATACGAGGCAGCACCGGGCCGCAACGCTCACGTCGCGGAGAGCAAGGACGTGAGTTTCTGCGGCTGAAAGCCCTTAGCTGCCGCAGTACTTGCTGTAATTGGCGCCCGCGTTTTGGTAATCGGCCTTCAGGGTGTTGAGCTTCGCGGAATCCGGGTTGTCCTTCACGGACTCGTCCAGATAATCCACGATTGCCTTCAGGGTGGGCTTCAGTTCATCCGAGGAAACGGCCGCGATGGGGCGGATCTGGTTCGCGAAGCGGATCATTCCGGTCTTGTCGGTGCTGTTCGTGGGGTTCGAGATGACGGTCTTGACCCGGCTGCACGTGTCCGCGGTGCTCAGCTGCTGCGGTGCGGAGCAGGCTGAAGCGGAGAGGAGGAGCCCGGCCGCGAGCAGGGTTGTGGTGATTTTCTTCATGGTTCCCTCAGTAGTTGCTGACGTTTGATTGTAAGCAGACCTCGCGCGGCGCCCAATGCAGGTCTTGACGGCCGGACCCCTCCAGTGTTTGTTTTGCGCCGACGTCCGTGGCAGGAACCGTGCTCTGGGCACTCGCCCAGCCACCCGGCGTCGACGTGTCCGAAGTCATGATCCGCGCCACGGGGCAGGAGTTCTGAGGATCACCGGGAAGGACTCGGCGTCGGCGTCCCCTCCATCGACGCGGGCGGCGCCGGGAAGGCGGCCGCCGGGTACAGCCCAGCTACTTGCGTCATGTAGTTGGCCCACTGGGGGCCAGCCAGCATGTAGCCGTCGACGGCGGTGTAGAACTTGCCGTTGATGGTGACGTTTTGGCCCGCTCGGCTCTGTCCCGCCATGGTGTCGCCAAAGAATGACGCTGTGGCGAGCCCCGTCGTGTACCCGACCACCCAGGTGGAGCCGTTGCTATTGTTCGTTCCCGTTTTTGCTGCCGTAGGGAACAAGGCCTGGACTTTGGGTTCAATGTAGATGCCGGAGCCACGTTTGAGGACGTCCTGGAGGACTGCGTTGACGCCACGGGCCACCTCGGGCTTGATGGCGTTCCGGCAGGAACTGGCCTGGGCCGGCAGCCTTGCACCGGCCGGGTCCACCACACTCACCAGGGCGATCGGAGCACAGTACTTGCCGTCGTTTGCGAATGTGGCAAAGGCGTCGGCCAGCACAAGGGGAGCCACTTCGGTGCCGCCCAGGAGGTTGCCCAATTGGTGCATGTTCACCGGGGCGTTGTCCACGCCGTTGTGCAGACCCACGGCATCCACCACTCTCTGGATACCGCAAAAGTCCAGTTGCGATGCCTCAGCAAAAGTGGCGGTGTTGATGGAGTTGTAGAGCCCGTAGTTGACGGGCATTGGCCGGTAGTATCCCTCATCGTTGTTGCGGAGGTCGTCCGCCGTACCGAGGCCGGCGATTTTCTGTGCCGTGCTGTAGCCCCCCAGCACCTTTCCGCAACTGGATCTCCAAGGGAATCCGAGTGGGTAGACCCTACGTGAGGCGTCCACGATCGTCGTCATGGATTTGCCTTCATTGAGCCACTCCGTGAAAGTGAACGGCTTCATGGTGGAACCTGGCTGGAACCCTCCTGCGCCGTTCAGGTCATTGCCGTTGGCGTCCACGGAGTCAACATTGAAGTTGAGTTGGGTATCGAATTTTCCGGGTGCGGGGAGGAACACCGTGTTCTGCGCCATCGCCAGGATCTTGCCCGTGCCGGGCTGGATGGACACCAGGGACGAGCCCCATTTGTCCGGGTTGGCCCCAGCCGTGGCATTGACCTGATCCTGCGCCGCTGCCTGCAATCGGCTGTCCAGCGTGGTGGTGATGGTCAAGCCGCCGCGGTACAGAAGCTGTTCCCGGTCCGCGGGGCTGGCGCCGTACGCCGGGTTGTTGAGGATCAGGTGCGAGATGTAGTCGCAGAAGTACACAGCCATGTTTGCGGCGGCGCAGCCTTGTTTCGCCGGTGTGATGGCGAGCTTGAGGGGAGTGGCGACGGCGGCCGCATACGCTGCCTGCTGGATCTTGTGTTGCGCGAGCATGTCGGTCAGCACGAGGTTGCGGCGTTGGATGGCGTTGTCCGGATGGGCGGAGGGGTCGAAGTAGCTGGGACTGTTGACCAGGCCGGCGAGCAGGGCCGCCTGTGGAAGGCTGAGGTCCTTGGCGGAGACGCTGAAGAAGTGCCGTGCTGCGGCTTCGATGCCGTAGGCGTCCCGGTTGAAGAACACGATATTCAGGTAGCCCTCAAGGATCTGGTCCTTCGTGAATTTCTTCTCCAGTTCAACGGCGAGCTTCATCTCGCGCAGTTTGTCACCGAGGGTTTTCTGTCCGCTGAGCACAACCTCCTGGGTCTTGCCTGCCGCCAAGCGGGACTCGTTGAGGACGTTCGTCACGTATTGCTGGGTCAAGGTGGATGCGCCCTCCCTGGTGCCCTTGGTGAGGTTGGACGCTAATGCCCGGAGAATCCCTTGGGGGTCTATTCCGCCGTGTTCGTAGAAGCGGCTGTCCTCGACGGCGACTATCGCGTCCTTGATGTAGGGCGACATTTGGTCCAGCGTGACCCTCACGCGGTTCTCCGCATAGAAGGTAGCGATTGTCTTTCCGTCCGCACTGAGCACTTTGGTGGACTGCGACGGCGCGTTGACTACCAAATCACCCGGAAGGTTGTCGAAGTACTGGATCGAACCGCTGACGGCCATACCGCCGGACGCCACGCCGGGAACCACCAGACCGGCGGCGAGAACACCGCAAACGGCGCTCACAACAAAGAATCCGATGACCCTCCAGAGGACCGCGGCCAAACTACGTTTCGGACCGTTCTTCGACGCCATGTTTCCAGCTATCAACCGTGCGTGATTCAAGATTACGCCGCCAATCCACACGTCAACTAGGCCCCGAAATCCGTGCCGACACGGGCAACACGGTTATGTTCGTCACTTCGCCCGCGTGCTGGCGGGAATCGGTGTTTTGCCGGATGCATACTGATGATATTCGGGTGCGTGATGGAAGGCAGGTGGGCGGCCGGTGGAGACTTTGACGGCTGTTGTGAGGAGCGAGTATTTTCCAGCGGGAGCGGTGCTCGTGGGAGTGCTTTTGTTCTGGACAATCGGCGTTCTTGGCGGATTGTCCTGGTTGAGCGGAGGGCAGCCGCCCTTGGCCATCCTGACGTGGATGATCTTCATCTACGGTGTGGTGGTCCTTTCTCCCATCGCCGGAATCTGGGCCGCAGTGGATCTTGCCCGCCGCTGGTGGCGGAACCGCCAGGTGCGCCGGCAGCAGCCCGGAACGGCCGACGTCGAGTCCCTCTAGGATCGGTACGGGATAGCCTGAGGTCAGGCACTGCCTGAAAGCTGCCCAGGATCTGCCCGAATGGAACGAGGACTTCCCATGATCACACGCGTCGACGTCGATGAAGCGGCTGCCCGGATTGCCGGGAGGATCCGCCGCACACCCGTTTTCGAGGCGGACGCGGGAACCGTACCCGGGCAACTGTGGTTCAAATGCGAGTTCATGCAGCACACGGGCACGTTCAAGGCGAGGGGCGCCTTCAACCGCATCCTGGCCACCCGGGAGCGTGGCGAGTTGAAGGACGAGGTGGGAATCGTCGTCGCTTCAGGGGGCAATGCCGGGCTGGCGAATGCCTATGCCGCAGCCCAGCTTGGTGTGCCCGCAACAGTTTTTGTCCCCGAGACAGCACCTGCCGTCAAGGTCAAGAAACTCAAGGCCAGCGGTGCCGCCGTGGTCCAGCGCGGAACCGAGTACGCCGAAGCGTTTGAAGCCGCATTGGCCTACGCCAATGAAACGGGTGCCGTCTATTGCCATGCCTACGACCAAGCCGAAATCGCTGCTGGGGCAGGAACCGTCGGTTCGGAGCTCCTGGAACAGCTCGGCGAGGTAGACACCGTTGTGGTGGCCGTTGGAGGCGGCGGGCTCATGGCGGGAATCGCTGCCGCCGTCGAAGGACACGCCCGCGTTGTTGGCGTCGAGCCGGACAACGCGCCTACCCTCCATTCGGCCCTGGCCGCAGGGACGCCGGTTGACGTCGCCGTTTCCGGGATCGCCGCTGATTCACTCGGGGCCCGGCAGATCGGCCGGATCGGCTTCGAGGTAGCCGTCCGCACGGGAGTCCGGACGGTCCTGGTGTCCGACGACGACATCGCCGCCGCGCGCTCGCTCCTCTGGGAGCAGTACAGGATCGTCGTGGAACACGGCGCGGCCGCCGCTTTCGCGGCACTGAGCTCGGGAGCCTATGCCCCCGCAGAAGGGGAACGCGTGGCTGTGATCCTGTGCGGTGCCAACACCGACCCCGGCACGGTCTGAAGCAGCCTGCCCCGGCCCTGCCGCGAGCGCTCCGGAGTTGCTAAGCTCTAGCCCAAATGCCGGGGCACGCAAACCGCTTCACGAAAGGACAGGTGACATTTGCGATTGATCATCATGGGCCCTCCTGGCTCGGGCAAGGGTACCCAGGCTGAGTACATCGCGCGGCATTTCGGTATTCCTGCCATTTCCACCGGAGATATTTTCCGTGCCCATGTGGGGGGCAAAACCGAACTCGGCGCGGAAGCCAGCAAGTACATGGACAGCGGCGAGTTCGTTCCGGATCACGTCACCAATGCCATGGTCCAGCAGCGGCTTGGCAATGCCGATGTCCAGTCAGGGTTCCTCCTGGACGGCTACCCCCGCACCACGGCGCAAATAGCGGCCCTTGATGACATTCTGGCCGGCAACCAGCAGCAGCTTGATGCGGTGGTCGAGCTGACAGTTGACGACGACGAACTGGTGGAGCGAATGCTTCGCCGGGCGCAGGAGCAGGGCCGCAGCGATGACACGGCGCCGGTGATCCGCCGTCGTCTGGAGCTTTACCGGGACGAGACGCAGGCCGTGGTTGCGCGGTACTCCGAGCGCGGAATCGTGCTCGCCGTGGATGGTTCCGGCCAACGGGAAGAGATCACGGCCAAGGCCATTGCCGCCATCGAGTCAGCGCTGGGGAAGGGTCTGTGAACGCTCAAGCGAATACCGGCCAAAGGATCGAAGACTACGCGATGATCGGGGACCTGCATACAGCAGCCTTGGTCAGCACGGCAGGTTCGATCAACTGGCTGTGCCTTCCGCGTTTCGATTCGCCCGCCTGCTTCGCCGCGCTGTTGGATTCCCCTCAAGCCGGGCGCTGGCTCTTGGCGCCAGAATCGGGGGCATTTGCACGCGCCGCCAGTACCGGGACGGAACCCTCATCCTGGAGACGGACTGGGTAACCGAAGAAGGGCATGTGCGGGTCATCGACTTCATGCCCCCGCGCGATGCCGTTGCGGACATCGTCCGGATAGTTGAAGGTATTCGCGGCTCGGTCAAGATGCGCGGCGAGCTGATCCTGAGGTTCGACTACGGACACGTGGTGCCCTGGGTGCGCCGCGACAGGCACGGCCTCCGCGCGGTTGCCGGTCCGGACTCTGTCTACCTCAAGACCCCGGCGCCGTTGGTAGGCAAGGACTTCACCACGGTCAGCGAGTTCACGGTGAACGCTGGTGACCACGTCCCCTTCGTCATGACCTGGGCGCCGAGCCACGAACGGCGGCCGCGCACGGTCGAAGCGGACATCGCGCTGGACGACACGGCAGCATTCTGGACGGATTGGTCCAAGCGCTGCACCGTCCGGGGGCCTTACCGGAAAGCCGTTCAGCGTTCCTTGATCACGCTGAAGGCCCTCACCTATGCGCCTACTGGGGGCATTGTTGCGGCCGCCACCACCTCGCTCCCCGAACAGATCGGCGGACCGCGGAACTGGGACTACCGCTATTGCTGGCTGCGTGACGCCACGTTGACCCTTCAAGCCTTCCTGGCCGCGGGCTATACCGAGGAGGCCAGCGCGTGGCGGGATTGGCTGCTCCGCGCAGTGGCAGGCGACCCGGCCGACCTCCAGATCATGTACAGCTTGCACGGTCGCCGGCGATTGCCGGAGACGGAGCTGACGTGGCTTTCGGGATACCAGGGTTCGAGGCCGGTGCGCATTGGGAATGCGGCAGCGGAGCAGCTCCAGCTGGACGTCTGGGGAGAAGTCCTGGACTGCCTGTCCCTGACCCGGGCATCGCTGATGACCATTGGCGATGAGTCCTGGGCTATCCAGACCGCACTGTTGCGCCACCTTGAGAGCATCTGGGACCAGCCGGACAACGGACTCTGGGAAGTACGCGGCCCGCGGCGCCACTTTGTGCACTCCAAAGTGATGGCCTGGGTCGCGGCTGACCGCATGGCCCGGGGAATCCGCGAATCCGGGATGCCGGGCCCGTTGGATCGCTGGGAGGCTTTGCGGGACACCATTCATGACGAAGTCATGACTCACGGATTCGACGCCGACCGCAACACTTTCGTCCAGTCCTACGGGAGCAAGGAGCTGGATGCCAGCCTTCTCCTGATCCCCAAAGTGGGCTTCCTGCCACACGACGATCCGCGCGTGATCGGAACGATTGACGCCATCCTGCGTGAGCTGACGGAAGACGGCTTCGTGTTGCGCTACCGTCCGCAAGAGAGCGACGACGGATTGCCGGGTGGGGAGGGCGTCTTCCTTGCGTGCTCCTTCTGGATGGTGGACGCGCTTCTGGGGGCCGGGCGCCGTGCGGAGGCAACAGCGCTTTTCGAGCGGCTCCTCGCTTTGCGCAATGATGTGGGGCTACTGAGCGAAGAATGGGACGCACGTGCCGGCCGCCAACTGGGCAATGTGCCGCAGGCTTTCAGCCATTTCGGCTTGGTACTCAGTGCGGTGCAGCTGCACCACGGCAAGGCGCACCGCAGCAATGCCCCGATAGGCGGGGCACCGCCGTCGGGATCGTCTGCAGTGTATTCAGAAGCGCCGTCGGCGGCTTCGGGGACGTCGACGGCGGCCTCAGGGTCGGCGTCGAGCTGACCTTCCGGGGCGCTTGGGCCGGCGGAAGATCCGGCCGGCTAGGGCAAGTCCTGCTCCGAGATTGATCATCGGCAGATAGGCGCGTGCAACGGCGGTCCCTACTGCAGGCAAGGAAGCGGCGTCGGGGTAGAGCATGTAGAGGGGTTCGTACCTCGGCTGGAACTTTGCCTTGAAGGCCAAGAGGGACCTGAATCCGTATACCGGTTCCAACGTGGCGCCCAACCAATCGAGCAATCGGTCAAGGCTGCCGGGAGGCCGGGATCGTGGCCTCGGTCGTGGCATCTCGGAAGGATCCTCGGCAATCCGCGCCAAGGGTGCTCCGGAGAGGCTGAGGAATTCGCATCCTTCATCCTTGAGGCTGAGCGCCGCGGAAGCGATGAGGAACTCGATGCTGGCACGGAAGCCATTGCTGCGGCGCCGCATGAAATCCAGGGTCCAGCCAACGATGTGTCCGTTGCGGTACACAGGCAACCACGACGTGACAGCGTGAACGGTGTGGCGCTGGTCAATTGCGAGCAAGCAGCGCACGTCCGGGTCGTCGAGCTCGTCCAGGCTGCCCAGGGTGAAGCCCATTTCGGGCATGTTCCTGTCCGCTACCCATTCTTCTGAGATTTCCTCGATCTGGACCTGGACCGAGAAAGGAGCAGAGGCGTAGCCCGTCCACTCGTAGCGGATGCCCTCCTTCGCAGCGCTGTTCAGGGCTGTGCGGATGTCCTGGAATTTCTTTCCCTTGAAGGAAATCGAATGCAATGGCAAGACCGTTTCCTGGGCTACCTGGGCGGAGCTCCAACCGGAAGAGTCAGCATGGTCGCGCAGTTCCTGGGGCACCGAGTAGAAACACGGCGTCCATCCATTGCGCCTGCAATGGCGGGCAAATTCCGCGAAGGCGGCGGCCATCTCGGATTTGGGCCCCACCGGGCCACCAAGCGTGAGCGCGACTCCCGTGCTGACCCGGTACGCGACAAAGGATTGTCCTGAGGCGGAAAACCAATACGTGTTTCCCGGCCAGGTTGCCATCCAGGACAGAGAGCTGCCTTCCCACGTCTTGATGATCTTCCGCGCGCGCTCGGTACTGGGGTCGTGCCGGGTGTGGGTCTGGTGAAGGAAAGTCCTGAATATCAGGACACCCGCAACGGCCCAAAAGACGACTCCGACGCCCTCGTAGACGATAACGGCGGCTGTGCCCTCGGGGAAGAAGGCTGGGGGTACGTCCAGCACGAAGCCCAGCGGAAGGAAGCGGTCTGGAACGTCCGTCAGCAAATCCGGCAAACCTGGAACAGGCGAGAAATCCTGGGCGAGGAGGAGCCCTGCACCGACGTAGACGACACCGAGCACGGCCGCTATGACAAGGACTTGGACAGCAAGGCGCTTGTAGGTTCCAGCCGGAGCCGTGACGTGGAACAGCCGTCGGGTCGCAAACAGGACGATGGTCAGTGCAAGAGGCAGCAGTAGTGGCAGAGCCAGGGTGAGCGGCTGCGAGGATCCTGCCCCTTCGATCGCGGCGATCCCCTCGCTTGCCCCGGTGTCCGAGGTAGTTGGCTGCAGGACTCCGGCGATGGCAATCCCGGCAAGGACAGACAGGCCCACCTGGATCAGGAGGGTCCCCATCCATGCGAATCGCCGTCCGCGACGAAGGCCATCCGCGAGTAGCAGGAGGAGGAACGATGGGAGGATGGCCATGAAGATCCCGCCCGCGCCGGCGCGCAACTGAAGCTGGGCGACGGCACAGTCCTTCGCCAGCGCGGGATCCGTGCAAAGGGCCTGGAGCGCTTGGGGGTCTACCGGCTGGATGTTGGTGAACAGGAAACGCAGGATGGACAACGGCCCCACCGCATGTGGGACGAGGCCTGCCACCACCGGTCCGACCGCCGAGGCAGCGATGAGCAGCGAAAGCAGTACGCGGCCCTCGTGCCGGGTACTGACCGGGCGCCCGAATCGCGGCCGACGTCCCAGCAACAGTGGGCCGAGAGCCGTTCCTACCCCTGCGGCGCCGAGCCTCACGAGATCCGCGAACCCTCCGCTGTATAGGGCCAGGAGCAGCAACAAAGCGAAGACGGCCAGCCGGATGCGGCGCCTCCACAGGGTTGCCATGGACGCTGTCCCCGCCATGGCCGTGCCGATGATGAAAGCACTCGGACCCAGGAAAAGGTGGCTGCCCATCTCCGCCGTCCAGCTTCCCAGCAAGCCCTGCGCCAGGGCCAGGAATCCAAGGGAAACGCCAATGCCCAGAATCTGGCTGGAGACGGCAGCGATTGCGTACGCCCGCCATCCCATTCGCCGCTCCAAGGGCACCCCGAGCAGCAGCACCAGCATGGTTCCAAACACGTACTCCATCAGGTCCCTCGCCCAAAAGGCGGAAGCCACGACGGCCCACCAGTGATCTGGAACAGAATGCGGCGTCGCTGCGACCTGAAGCCGCAATTGCGCATCCGGTCCAGTGGCAAGGCTCGACGTCAGCGCGCCTAATCCCCAGAAAACTACGACAAAACCCAGGGTGAGCCCCGCTGAGCGCAGTCTTCCAGTCCACGATCGCCGCAATCGGGCGTCGGAGAAGGGCTGGGTTCCCGGCTCGTGCACGGGGTTCCTTTCAACGCGCCAGAAGGATGGGGGGCGAAATGAAATTCTTCCACACCGGCCATCCTCCGTGGATAGGTCCACTTCGCCGTGACCTTCCCCGTCCCGATCCAATAGACTCCGACGTAGGCAGGGTGTGGGGCTGTTTCCGTTTCCAACAAAATAGCCGACAAGGATCAATGGACGGTCGTTTTCCACGTTGAGGCCAACAGAATTCAAACCAACAGAAAAGCTCGGGACAAGGACGATGCACAAATCTCGCATACCCCGCTTCGCTGCATCCGTGATGGCTGCTGGTGTGCTTTTGGCGGGCTGCGGGCAGGCGCCTACCGGGCCCACGCCGTCAGACAACGGTAGGCAGACAGCGGCGGCCGTCGCGCCCTCCGGGAGTCCAGCAGCAGCGGCGCAAAGTCCCAAGAAACCCGATTCCAGGCAAGATCCGTCAAAGCTTCCCGTGGGTTCCATGTACAAGAACCCGAGCAACAACCGGGACGAAATCATCCTCGCGGACGTTCGGCACACCGCTGTCCTTATTGGCGATTCCCAGTCCCAGCCCGAAGGTTCGTGGCCACGGACAGCCTTGGGCTCGATCGGATACAAGGTGTACACCGTCGGCCGTGGCGGAACAGGTTTCGTAGCCGCCACGAACACCACGGGTAACTACATCGATGCCCTCCAGCGCGGAGACTGGGCACTGCCCTATGGGACTCCGCCCCTGATCGTGGTCCAAGGCGGAGGCAACGACGCCGCTCGGAACGCCAGCGATCAGCAGATCACCGCCAACGCCAACAGGCTCCTCGCAGCTCTCAAAAAGAGGTACCCGCAGGCGAGGATCGCGATGATCGGCACCCTCGCCAAGGGTGCCGACGCCGGTGGCGGCCGCCGCACCCAGGTTGATGCCCTGCTGGGCAACATCGCGGCCAAGGCCGGAGCGCCGTTCTTCAGCGTTGGCGACTGGATCAGCAAGTACCACGTCGAAGCGGACCTCGTGGACGGCGTGCACCTGAACGCTGCAGGGCATGCCAGGCTCGGCGGGGTACTGGCCGCGGACATGGCTGCGGCAGGACTTCGCCTCCAGCCGGACCCTGGCAGCTGACACGACAGCTGGCCCCAACAGGACCCCATCCAAAGGAGTGTTCCATGAGAATTGCAGTAACCGGAGGAAGCGGAAAACTGGGCAAGAGCGTGGTCCGCAGGCTGACTGCCGACGGCCACCAGGTCATGAACCTGGACCGGGCCGGAGGGAGGGAACGCGGCACGGTCACTGTGGACCTCCGCGATTACGGGCAGGTTGTGGACGTGATCCTTGGCCTGGACGACCGCCACGAAGGATTCGACGCGATCGTCCACCTCGGAGCAATCCCGGCACCGGGACTGTTTCCGGACGCCACAACGTTCGAAAACAATTTGCTCTCCACCTACAACGTCTTCCAGGCTGCCAGGCGGGCCGGGATCAAGAAGATCGTCTACGCCTCCAGCGAGACAGTGCTGGGGCTTCCGTTCGACGTCGATCCTCCTTACATCCCGGTAGACGAGCAATATCCAGCACGGCCGGAAAGCACCTATTCCCTGGTGAAGCACCTCGAAGAACAAATGGCCATCGAACTCACGCGCTGGGATCCCCAGCTGAGCATTGTGGCCTTGAGGTTCTCCAACGTCATGGACCCCGAGGACTACGAAGCCTTCCCGTCCTTTGACGCCGACGCCAAGTTTCGTAAGTGGAACCTCTGGGCATATATCGACGGGCGGGACGGCGCACAGGCAGTGTCGCGGGCCCTCCAAAACGGCAAGCCGGGTTTCGAAGCGTTCATCATAGCCAACGCGGACACGGTCATGAGCCGCTCAAGCGCCAGCCTGGCCGCCGAAGTCTTCCCGAAGGTCAACGTGACCAAGGACTTGGGAGAACACGAAACCATGCTGTCCATCGACAAGGCCAGGCGCCTCCTGGGGTTCTCCCCGGAACACAGTTGGCGGGACTACCACTCGAACCGGACCACACCCACGGAAGACTGAGCCCGCCGCGGCCCGAAGCCGGGCTCCAGTATCTGCAGCAGGCAGGGGTCTGGCAGAACTCCGTGCACCGGAGAACAATTGATTCATGGTCAGCTATTCAGCCCTTGAAGAAGCGTCCAGCAAGAATCCGCATGACTGGGGCCGGGCGATGGCAACGGCGATGACAAAGCTCCTGGATGCGGCTCGCATTGATGGACGGCATTTTGAACATGAGTTCCTCTATGGCGAGGAACTGCGCATGAGGATCGACGAGAACAACGGCGGAGCCACTGTAAAACTCACGTGGACGCCTGTTGATCAGGAACCCGAACCGGAGAAACCCTTGGCCTGAGTTCTTCGTGTCGTCAGCCAGGCTCGGGGAACGGTCCAGCGTGCGGGCCGGGAATCCGCCCGGGACGGGGGCGCCTCGGCCCGGGTCGCTTCCGAGCAGGCTCCGCGTCAAGGCCTCGCCGTCGGCCATGAGCTGTTCCACCGCGAAGCCCAAGTGCGCGTCGCCGGGTGCCTCTTCCGCCAGCGCTGCCGCGACCACTGCGCGTCGGATCAGCTCCTTGGCGAACGACGCCGTGGTGCCGGCAGTGCGCGCAGCTGCGGTTTCGATCGACGAGGGGGAGAACGGGAGTCCGTTCGAATACAGCCTCAGCAGTGCCACCCGTTCGTGCGTGGAAGGAAGCGGTATTTCCACCGCCAGATCCACACGTCCGGGCCGCTGGGCGAGGGCCCGCTCCAACAGGTCCACCCGGTTGGTCGTCAGCACGAACGCGACGTCCGCGTCGTTGTCCAGCCCGTCCATGGCGTCGAGCACCTCGAAAAGCAGCGGCTTGGGCCCATGTCCGAAGCTGCGGTCCTCGGCGATCAGATCGCAGTCCTCCAGCACCACGATGGACGGCGCCAGCGCCCGGGCGATCTTGGCAGCCTCCGAGATCCTGGCGAGCGACCCGCCGGAGAGGAGCACCGCCGTCGTACCCTCGCTTTGGCTCAGCAGGTACCGGACGGTGTGCGTTTTGCCCGTACCCGGGGGCCCGTAGAGCAGGAGGCCACGCTTGAGGTGCTGTCCGTGCGCCGCCAAGATGTCCGCTTGCCGTGCAATGCCAAGGGTGTGGCCCTCCACCTTGTCGAGGAGACCGTCGGGAAGGACTACATCACCATTGGTGAGCTCCGGGCGCCTGATAAAAGTCACGCCACTGATGCTCGGCCCATAGTCGCTGACGGTGAGGGCGATGATCTGGCCCTTGAAAACGCTTTGGTGCTCCATTTCCCTCCGCACCTGGGCCAGGAGCTCGGAAGCGACGGCAGGGTGGGTGGCCAGGACTTCGAGTGAAGCAAATTGCCGGCCGCGGTCCATCTTGGCTCCGCGCTGGAGCACCGCAACGGGCGAACCGGCATAGCTGAAGAGCCAGAGACCCAGCGCCACGGCCTGTCGCTGTTGGTCCGGACCGGTGGCCAAGTTGGAATAGTCCGGTTGTGCGAGCGGAAAGCGCGGGTAGCTGCCCGATTGCTGCAGCATGTCGCTGAAGGACATGTGGTGGCGCTGATCGCCGCCGCCAATGCCCACCAGCCGGTAGTCCGGATCGCGGCCGGCCAGCCCCTCCATGACGATGTCCACATCCACCAAGCGGTGGGGTGGGATCTCCTCCGCCACCACGGAAAGTTCATGGGCCGGCACGGCGAGGTGCCCGGTCAACGCCTGCAGAAGCTGTTCGCCGCCGTCGACATGGTCCATGCCGGACTGTGCCAAACGCGTCAGTGTTCCGAAGTCTTCGATGAATTTCCCCAATTTTTCATCCATGGTCAGACCCTAGCAGGAGGGACTTTGCTTGGTCAGGGTCCTCAGCAGAGTCCGTTCAGCGTGGTGATGGCCAGATCCCGGAGCCTCCCGGATACCGGCTGGGTCAGGGCGGCGACCACTGCGTCATTCTCTGCCCCGGTATCGGGCGGGTAGGCGACCCCCAGGCTCAGCTGGCGGGTGCCGTCCGCGCTGCTGATGCTCATGCCGCCGAAGCCCAATGTTGATCCGCCGTGGCCGTAGTAGAAGCCGTTGGTGCATTCGTCATTCCAACGCTGCAGGCCAAGGCCATAGTTCGCCCCATTGATTGTCTCCATCTCCATCAACGCGGCCGGCCCCAAGAGGCGCCCCCGCAGAAGTGCCGCGTAGAACGAGTTGACGTCCCCCACGCTCGAGATGACTCCGGCGCCGGCGGACCCAATCTGCAGCTCCGGTTCCGTCACGTCGAGGCGCTCGCCGTCCACCAGGGAATAGCTGTGGATCAGGGCAGGTTCCGAACGGTCAGGCCCGGCAAGGCTCGTGCGGCTTAGGCCCAGGGGTTCGAAGATGTCAGCGGCAAGGACGTCGCTGATCGAATGGTTGCGGTACCTCTGGATGATCAAGGCCAGGGCAGCGTAGTTCGCTTCCGAATAGGTGAATTGCGGGGCGAGCCGCTCCTCCCAAGGAACCGTGCCTGCCAGCCGCAGGATGTCTTCCGGGCTGAAGCGGGTGTTGATGGCCTGCTTCAGCGACCGGGATTTCAACATGGGCCCCGTCGGGTCGGCCAAACCTGAGGTGTGGTTCAGGAGGGAGCGAACTGTGACGGCATCGCTCGTGTGGACGAGGGTGTTGAATTCCGGAAGGTGCTTCGAAACGGGGTCATCGAGGCTGACTGTTCCTTCCTCTACCAGTTTGAGGAGGGAGACCGAGACCATGGACTTGGTGATTCCTCCGGCCGGTATCCGGTCCGTGGCTTCGGCGGGATGAAGCGCGTCCAGGGTCCGTATTCCGTAGCCCTTGGCCCACTTGTTGCCCCGGATGTTGACCTCGGCAACTACTGCTGTGGCCCCTTGGCCGATCATGGCTTGTGCGAAGAACTCCAGCCCGGGCACATCTATCGCCGCCGCTCCCGTAGTCGCCGCGACAGGCCCGGAATCGGACGTGGGAGGGTACGTGCAGGCTCCCGTAGCCAGGGTCAATGCCAGGATTGAGGCCACCAGGAATCCTGGACTCGGGGAGGTGGCCCGTGCCCCGGAAACCCGGGAACCGCGGGAACCCCTGGAAGGCTTGGGTGTCCCGTTCGCCCGCGCAGCCTTCATGACTGCCTCCTGAAGCTACGCTGCAGGGCAACGGCTGGGCGCCCTTGTCCCCGTAGTTTCGATCGTCCTCTTCGGAGGTGAGGGGGTCAACGCCGAAAACGTGGGTGCGGCCCGAACCCAACTAACTCGCAGTTGTTGTCGTTTTGAGCGGGCAAAGTCAACTGGTCAGAGCAACGCTGGGGTTTAGGCTGCCTGCAGCAGCTGGTTGAGCCGGTTGGCTGGGGTTTGCAGGTTGAGGGTGGGCCGTGGCCGGCGGTTGAGTTTCGCGGCGACCCGGCGGAGATCCTCCGGGGTGTGAGCGGAGAGGTCCGAGCCTTTCTCGAACCAGAATCTCAGGAGCCGGTTGGTGTTTTCGTTGGTCCCGCGCTGCCACGGCGAGTGCGGGTCGCAGAAGTAGAGCGTGGTGTCGAGCGCGGTTTGGATCCTCGCGTAGTCGGCGAGTTCCGTCCCGCGGTCCCAGGTGATCGACCGTCGCAGGTGGTCCGGGAGGTTGCCCATCTCCCGGATCATCGCGGTAGCGACGGTCTCGGCGCTGTGGTTCCCGGGGAGGTGGAGCAGGATCGTGAACCGGGTCGAGCGTTCCACAAGGGTGCCGATCGCGGTCCCGTTGGAGCCGATGATGAGGTCACCTTCCCAATGCCCTGGGACGGCCCGGTCCTGGGCCTCCGCCGGGCGTTCACTGATCTTGAACGCCTCCTTGTAGGGGCTGTTCTTGGTCCTGTCCGCGGCGTGGGGAACGCGCTGCTTCCGTTTCAGGCTGAGCTTTTCGGCCAGATCTGCCCGCAGGAGCCCGCGGGATTGGACGTACAGCGCCTGGTAGATCGTCTCGTGGCTCACCTGCATAGTCTGATCATCGGTGAAGTAAAACACCAACATCGATGAAATCAGTTTCGGGCTCCACCCGTCGTCCATCCAGACCGCTATCAGCCGGCACAGATCCTCGTTCTCGACAAGCTTCAGCGGCTTGGGCCGGCGCCGGTTCTGATGCGCCTTAGCGTGGGCGGTCGACGCATGATAAACCCCGTCCTCCCCGGTGTGCCGCTTCACCTCCCGCCAGACCACCGACTTGTCCCGGCCAATCGCCTCCCCAATATCCGCGTAGCTCAGCCCGCACCGGCGGCCCATCTGGATCATCCCCCGATCGTCCAAAGTCAATGCCCGGCCACCCGGACCGTCCGCCGTCGGCGCCGGATCAGCAAGACCCCCGACGCGGCCCATGTTCACAGTCATCATGAGGCCAGACTGGGACCACCAGGTTCCCCCGGTCCGATGTGTGGTCCCGACGCGCCGGGAAGCCGCGAGAATCGACATCCCACCACACACCAAGTCCACAAACTCGTTGCGGGCACTCTGAGGAAATGACCTGACCATAAAACGCTCCATCAATCAGAGCGTTGCTACGACCATATGACTTTGCCGCGCTCATAACGACATTAACTGCGAGTCAGTTGGGGTAGCCGGGTGGAGCCTAGGTCAGCTTGATCTGACGGTTGACGTCCTTGTACAGCAGGTACCGGAAGGGGCCAGGTCCGCCGGCGTAGCACGCTTGCGGGCAGAAGGCCCGCAGCCACATGAAGTCGCCAGCCTCCACTTCCACCCAGTCATTGTTGAGCAGGTACATGCCCTTGCCCTCCAGGACGTACAGGCCGTGTTCCATGACGTGGGTTTCCGGGAACGGGATGACCCCGCCGGGCTGGAACGTCACGATGTTCACGTGCATGTCGTGGGCCAGGTCATTGGGGTCCGCGAAGCGCGTGGTGGCCCAGACGCCGTTGACGTCCGGCATTTCGCCCGCTTCAACTTCCGCGTCGCTCGTGACGAAGGACTTGGCTTCGTAACCCTCAAGGCGCTCGTAGGCCTTGCGGATCCAGTGGAAGGAGACGATGTCATCCGAGACGTTCTCCAAGCCCCAGTTGGAACCGGCAGCCAGGTAGGCGTAGCCGCCCTCCTCGAGTTGGTGCAGTTCTCCGTCAAGGGCCAGGTTGACCTTGCCCTTGGTGACGAAGACGACGCCTTCGACGCCGGCCTCGAACTCTGCCTTGGGAGCGCCGCCACCCGGGCCGATCTCAACAATCAGCTGGGAGAACGTGGTGGCGAATCCGGAGATCGGGCGGGCGATGATCCAGGAACGCGTGTTGGAGAAGCCCGGCAGGTTGCTGGTCACGATATCGGTCAGCACGCCCTTGGGGATGACCGTGTAGGCCTCCGTGACGATTGCGCGTTCCGTGGTGAGGTGGGTCTGCGGCGGCAGGCCGCCTTGGGGATAGTAGTACTTGCCCATCTTTTGGATCCTTACTTGGAGGTTGTGTGTGCCAGCCGGGGGTGCGCCAGTGCAGTCAGCCGGGGGAGTTCGACGCCGGCAAGCGCCAACACTTCTTCGGCACCTACCGCTCCGCATTGGACGCCGCGGAGGACGAAGGCGGCCAGCGCGCGGGCGGTGGCGGGTTCGTCCATGACGCCGCCTTCGGTGCGTTCCACGTAGTTGCGGAGGCGGGCCGCGGCGGCAGGCAGGCCCTCACGGTAGAAGGCATACGTTGCCGCGAAACGGCTGGGCAGTTGGGCGGCGTGCAGATCCCAGCCCTGGTAGTAGCCGCGTTCAAGCGAGCGCCGGACCAAACGGCCGTGCAGCTTCCACGCGTTC
Source organism: Arthrobacter sp. MMS24-S77 (assembly GCF_054888235.1). Classification (NCBI taxonomy): domain Bacteria; kingdom Bacillati; phylum Actinomycetota; class Actinomycetes; order Micrococcales; family Micrococcaceae; genus Arthrobacter; species Arthrobacter sp. MMS24-S77. The sequence continues at coordinate 3,920,206 of NZ_JBTZRN010000001.1, read as the reverse complement.
TCCACGTTGTCGCCCACTGGGATGATGTTGGTGGAACCGTCGGAGAGCCGGATTCCGGTGCCCGCAACGGCCAATTGCATGACTTCCTTGGCGAAATCCGCCACCGGGTGCTCCATGGACTGGTACTCCGCGGAGATCTGCAGCGAAGCCGAATAGTCGTAGGTGCCGTAGTGAAGGGCACTGATGCGGCCCGGAACTGCGTGCGGAAGCTGGGCCACGGGGGAGGTTCCGTCCGGGCCGAGAATCAGCTGGGGTGTCTCCACCTGGACTTCGAAGCGGAGCCGGCCCGCCGGAAGGGAGTGGATCTCTTCCAGGCGGGAGACCGCGAAGTCCATAGCCTGCACCTGGGCCGCCGTGGTGACCTTCGGCAACGTCAGGATGAGGCCGTCGGGCAGCTCTCCCGCGGAGGCAAGAGTCGAGACGAACAGGTCCAGGGTCTTCAGGCCACGTGCCCGGGTGGGGGCCTCGAAACATTTGAAACGGATGCCGATGAACGGCGGAGCCGAGCCTGCGGCGACGGCTTCGCTGACAGCCTGGGCCGCCGCTACCGCTGCGACGTCTTCTGCTTCGTCGCCGCGATCGCCATAGCCGTCCTCGAAGTCAAGGCGCAAGTCCTCGATCGGTTCGTTGCGCAACTTGGCGGCCACGCGGGTGGCGACGGCGGCAGCCAGTTCGGGCTCCTGGCCCAGCAGCGTACCGAGCCTTTCGAGGCCGCCGTGGGCCTCCGCCGTCGTGATTGCCTGGGCGCCCCATTCAGCCGAGAGCGACGGCGTGAAACGGTCCGCCGGGACGTACACCGTGTGCACGGGCTGGCGGGTGCCGTCGTCACCGGGGTAGTTGCGTTCCAGCAGCTGGTCTGTGGCGGCGAGCTGGGAGTCGATGGCGGCGAGATCTGCCGCCGAGAAGGAGGATGCGGCCATTCCTACACCAGCTCGTAGGCGGGAGTGGTGAGGAAGTCCGTGTAGTCCTCGGACAGACAGATGTCCGCGATCAGACGGCTGGCGGGCTCGTAGAACTTCTCGAAGGACTCGGCGTCAACCTCGCTGCGCAGGCGATCGGTCTCTTCGCCCAGGATCCGGGTGACCAGTTCGCGGGTGACCGTGTTGCCGGTGTCGGCCAGGACGGACTTGTTGCGGATCTGCTGCCACACCTGGGAACGGGAGATTTCCGCGGTAGCGGCGTCCTCCATGAGGTTATGGATGGCGACGGCACCGCTGCCGGAGAGCCACACCGCGGTGTAGGCGACGGCGACGTAGAGGTTCAGGCGGAGGCCTGCCTCGGTCACCTGGCCGCCGGCGGAGGAGATGTCCAGCAGTTGCTCGGCGGTCACGGAGACCTCGGGGCGCTGCTTGTCCAACTGGTTGGGCTTGTCTCCCAGCACCGAGTCGAACACTTCGCGGCACGTGGAGACGAGGTCCGGGTGGGCCACCCAGGAACCATCGAAACCGTCGTTGGCTTCGCGGGTCTTGTCCGCACGGACCTTCTCGAAGGCCTGCGCCGTGACTTCGGGCTCGCGGCGGTTCGGGATGACGGCAGCCATGCCGCCCATGGCGAAGGCGCCGCGCTTGTGGCAGGTCTTGACCAGCAGTTCCGTGTAGGCGCGCATGAACGGGGCCGTCATGACCACGGACGCGCGGTCCGGCAGGATGAAGGACTCGCCGGCGTCGCGGAAGTACTTCACGATGCTGAACAGGTAGTCCCAACGGCCCGCATTCAGGCCTGAGGCGTGGTCACGCAGTTCGTAGAGGAACTCGTCCATTTCGAACGCAGCCGGAATGGTTTCGATCAGCATGGTGGCGCGGACGCTGCCTTGCGGGATGCCGAGGTAGTCCTGGGCGAAGACGAAGATGTCGTTCCACAGGCGGGCCTCGAGGTGGCTTTCCATCTTGGGCAGGTAGTAGTACGGGCCGTGGCCGTTGAGCAGGAGCTGCTTGGCCACGTGGAAGAAGTGCAGGCCGAAGTCCACCAGTGCGCCCACGGTGGGTTCGCCGTCGAGCAGCAAGTGCCGTTCGTCCATGTGCCAGCCGCGGGGGCGGGCGACGACGACGGCGAGCGGCGCGTCCGTACGGAGCCGGTATTCCTTGCCCTCCGGGGAGGTGTAGCTCAGGGTGCCCTGGGCGGCGTCGCGGAGGTTGAGGATGGCGTCGATGACGTTTGCCCACGTGGGGGTGCTGGCGTCCTCGAGGTCGGCGAGCCATACCTTGGCGCCGGAGTTCAAGGCGTTGATAGCCATCTTGGCCGGGGACGCCGGGCCGGTCATCTCAACCCGGCGGTCCTGCAGGGCCGCAGGGGCTTCGGCGACCTTCCAGTCGCCGTCGCGGATGTCCTGCGTTTCCGGGAGAAAGTCGAGACGGCCGGTGCGGGCCACTTCTTCACGCTTGGCGACGCGGGCCGCCAGGAGCTCGGTGCGGGTTCCGGCGAAGCGGCGGTGCAATTCCTCCACGAAGGCCAACGCCTTGGGAGTCAGGATCTCCTCGGCGCGTTCGATCGGCCGGGGGTCTGTGACTGTGAGAGCCATGGGTGGTCCTTTCCTAGTGAGCGCTAGCGGACTGCGGATGCAGTGGATGCTGCATTTACAGCGGCCTGTGCTACCGCAGCGGCGACGTCGGCGGCAACGTGGGGATCGAAGACGCTGGGGATAATGTAACTCGCATTCAGTTCATCATCTGCAACCCGGTTGGCGATAGCCTCGGCGGCAGCCACCAGCATCTCCGGAATGATGTCCGATGCGCCTGCGTCAAGCAGTCCGCGGAAGAAGCCCGGGAAGGCCAGCACGTTGTTGATCTGGTTGGGGAAGTCGCTCCGGCCGGTGGCAACGACGGCGGCGTGCTTGGACGCAATCACCGGGTCGATTTCCGGAGTGGGGTTGGCCATGGCGAAGACGATCGCGTTCTCGGCCATCGAGGCGACCTGCTCTTCGCCGATCACGTGGGGAGCGCTGACGCCGATGAACACGTCGGCACCCTTGAGGGCTTCGTGCAGCGTGCCGGAGAAGCCGGCCTCGTTGGTGTTCGCGGCAATCCAGGAACGGTGCTCGTCGTCGTACTTTTCGCCCGAGTGGATGGCGCCGGAACGTCCGGCGGCGACGATGTGCTGCGCGCCCTGGGCCTTGAGGAGCTGGATGATCGCAGAGCCGGCAGCGCCGACGCCGGAGACAACGATCTTGACCTCGGAGAGCTTCTTGTCCACCACGCGCAACGCGTTGACGAGGGCCGCGAGGGTGACGATTGCCGTTCCGTGCTGGTCGTCGTGGAAGACGGGGATGTCCAGCTCGTCGCGGAGCCGCTTCTCGATTTCGAAGCAGCGCGGGGCTGCGATGTCTTCAAGGTTGATGCCGCCGTAGACCGGAGCCATGGCCTTGGCGATCATGATGATTTCTTCGGTGTCCTGGGTGTCCAGGCAGACCGGCCAGGCGTCGACGTTGGCGAACTGCTTGAACAGCGCGGCCTTGCCTTCCATGACAGGCAGCGCTGCGGCCGGTCCGATGTTACCCAGGCCAAGGACGGCCGAACCGTCGGTGAGGACGGCGATCGTGTTGCGCTTGACCGTCAGGTTGCGGGCCGCGGCCGGGTCCTCGGCGATGGCGAGGCAGACGCGTGCGACGCCGGGAGTGTAGGCCCGCGAAAGGTCGTCGCGGTTGCGCAGGGCCACCTTCGGGACGACCTCGAGCTTGCCACCCAGGTGCATGAGGAAGGTGCGGTCCGAGACGTGCTGGACCGTGACGCCGTCGAGCGCGTTGAGGGCGTCCTTGACGCGGTTGGCGTGGTCTTCGTCCGTGGTGTTGCAGGTGACGTCAACAACCAGGGTGTCGTGGTGGGACTCGGTCACATCCAGCGCGGTGACGGCCGCACCGGCAGCGGCGACGGCTGCGGCCAGCTCGCTCGTGGCAGTGAAGCTCGACGGCGCGGCGACGCGCAGGGTGATCGAATTTCCGGGGCTCGGGTTCGCCATTGAATTTCCTCCTCGTACAGGCCCGTAGCGGGCCTCCGCTCAAACCGAATGTTTTCGTATTATGGATATTATTATCTACAAAGTGGAAACACAAGCCCCGGTTGGTGCGCAAGCATTCCGGCGTCGCGTGCTGTATCTTGAGTGTTCTAAGCAATTCTTTTCACGATGCGGATAAGAGTTGTCGGATTCCGAGCCATAGGAGACAACGGAATGGCTGAAAAGCCCTCGGGAGGCGTGCAGTCCGTCGAGCGCGTCTTCGAACTGCTGGAACTCATCACCGACGCCGGCGGAGACGTCACGTTGAGCGAGCTGTCATCGTCGACAGACCTGCCGCTTCCCACCATCCACCGTCTGCTACGCACCTTGGTGTCCCTCGGTTATATCCGGCAACTGCCCAATCGTCGCTACGCCCTGGGTCCCCGGCTCATCCGGCTTGGCGAAGGTGCCAACAAGCAGCTCGGCGCCTTGGCCCGTCCCCAGCTGAAGTCCCTCGTGGACCGGCTCGGCGAAACGTCCAACATGGCCGTGCTGGATTCCGACATGGTCATCTACGTTGCCCAGGTTCCGTCCCTGCACTCCATGCGCATGTTCACGGAGGTGGGCCGCCGCGCCCATACGCACGACACTGGCGTGGGCAAGGCCATCCTGGCCCAGTTGGATGACGAAGTGGTCCGCGGCATCGTAGCCCGCACGGGCATGCCGACTCCCACGGCAAAGAGCATCGGGGACATCGACTCCCTCCTCGCCGATTTGAACCGGATCCGCGAACGTGGTTACTCGATCGATGAGGAAGAGCAGGAGATCGGTGTCCGTTGCTTCGCGATGGCCGTCCCGAATGCTCCCACTCCGACCGCGATCTCTGTCTCCGGGCCGGTGTCCCGCGTGGACCAGCACTTTGCCGACCGCGCCGTGCCGCTGCTGCGCGAAGCCGCCCTCGCGATCTCGGCCGAGCTGAACCAGAACTAGCCTGTCTCGACGCGCTCGCTCACGTTTGTGGGGTTTCCGGGGGACGCTCGCTCACGTTTGTCGGGTTTCCGGCGGATGCTCGCTCACGGGGTGAGCGAGCGTCCTGGAATTTGGCCCTATAAGTGAGCGAGCGTCCGGCGGCTCCTGTTTCGTGAGGGGCAGTTTGGTGACGGCAGTCGCTCAGGCGAGGGCGCCGTCGTTCGCTTCGACGCCGTTAGGCTCCAAGTTGATCATCGGGGAGCGCCGCTCGAAGTACCAGAAGGTCAGCAGGCCCAAGGCGCAACCGAGGAACCAGCTGTAGTTGCCGATCCACGTGGCGTTGACCGTGGTGGCACCAGAGTCCAGGAGTGCTTTGGGGACCAGGACCGAGGCGATCGACACCACGCCGCTGATGGCAACTGCCTTGACCGCGTTGGGGTTGTAGCCGTTGCGGAACCAGTACTTGCCGCTGGGCTTCATCGTGTACATGTCCTCAACCCACACCTTCTGCTTTCCCACGAGGTAGTAGCCGGCAATCAGGATGCCGAAGAGCGGGCCGATCAGCGCACCCAGCACACCGAGCGTGTAGTGGATGGCGTCGTTGTTCGAGTACCAGTTCCAGGGGGTCAGGATGACGGATCCGACGGCGGCGATCATGCCGCCCATGCGCCAGCTGACTTTCTGGGGGCTCACGTTGGAGAAATCGAAGGCGGGCGAGATGAAGTTGGCCACGATGTTGATGCCCACAGTGGCAATGACGAAGGTCAGTCCGCCAAGTAGTACCGCGAACACCGAATCGATTTCCTGAACGGTCTTGACCGGGTCGGTGATGAGGTGACCGAAGACCGGGATAGTGGCCGACGCCGTGATGACCGTGAGCAGCGAGAAGAACAGGAAGTTGACGGGCAGGCCCAGGAGATTGCCCTTCTTGACGGCCTTGAAGCTCTTTCCGTAACGCGCGAAGTCGCCGAAGTTGAGCATAGGGCCGGAGAAATAGGACACCACCAAGGCGATCGCAGAGATCATGACCGGGATGGAGGCCGCGAAGTCGAGCGGTTCGCCGGCGGACAGGTTGAGGCTGATGTTGCTGATGCCGGCCTTGGATACCAAGTAGATGGCAAGAACCAACATGACCACGTATACGGCCGGACCGGCGAAGTCGATGAACTTGCGGATGCTTTCCATGCCGTTCCAGAACAACGCGGCCTGGGCTACCCAAAGGATTCCGTAGCAAATCCAACCCAGGGCGGAGAGGCCTAGGAAGCCGTACTGGTGGACGTCGTACAGCGGTTTCATGGCAGGGAAGAACTTCAGGAACACGATCACCAGGGCTTCGGAGGCCAGGAAAGTCTGCACTCCGTACCAGGCCACGGCGATCAGACCGCGGATGATGGCCGGGATGTTGGCGCCCTTGACGCCGAAGACCGCCCGGTTGATCACAGGGTACGGGACGCCTGTTTTTTGGCTGGGCTTCGCCACCAGGTTGCAGAAGACCTGCACAATCACGATGCCCACCAACAGGGCCACCAACACCTGCCAGCTCGCCAATCCGAGGGCAAACAGGCTGCCCGCCGTCACGTAGCCGCCGATGCTGTGGACGTCAGACATCCAGAACGCGAACAGGTTGTAGCTGCTCCAGCGCTGGTCTTTCAGGGGTGCCAGGTCTTCGTTGCTGAGCCGCGGATCGCGGAGTGCCGCGGCTTCGTCAATCGGGTGGCCAAGTAAGGTGCCGGTTTGCCTTGCGCTGGTCTGCTCTGCGCCGGTTTGCTCTGGGGCGAGTTGTGCTTCGGCCATCGGTTCCTCGAATCAGGGTTTTCCACGACAGGGGCAGTCGTTTCACTGATTCAATTCAATGGAACAGATGTTTCAGTACCGTTTCCGGGCCGCTAACTCTTCTTTACGCTTGGCGCCGGGTGCCCGGCGAGCGAGCCGAGCACAGCCGCCGTCGGACTACCGTCGCTCGATCTCTTCCAGTGCGTCGAACACCCCGGTGATTTCCCGGACGCGATCCCTTCCTGAACGGCCCTTCGCCGCCAACACGCCATTCGCGAGGACGCTCATGAGGCTCATGGCCGACGCATAGCTGTCAAAGGCGGCGCTGCCCTCCACTGGGCATTCGATCCAGAGGGAGGCATCCGCCGCAAGCCAACGGGCGCTGGGGTCACCAATCAGGATGGTGCTCGCGCCGGTGGCCGTGGCGGCCTTCAGGACGTGGTGGAAACGGTCGGGCCTGCGCCGGAAGCCAAGCAGGACCACGACGTCGTTCCCGTCCAGTCCAGCCAGTTCCTCACCCACGCTTTGGCCCGGCTGAGGGGCCAGGCTTACCGACGAACGGCACTGTAGAAGCTGCTGCCGTAAGTGGAGGGCTACGGGGAAACTGTTGCGGAAACCGATCAGCAGGACATTCCGGGCCTCAGCCAGTTGTTGTGCCACCCTGAGGAGGCGACCGTCGTCGAGCGTGTCGAAAAGGCGGTCCAGGTTCTGCTGTTCCTGTGCCAAATGCAGGGGGAGCCCGCCGTCGCCTTCCTGCCTGGCGAGCGGCACTCCGCTGGACCTCAGGCTCCGGGTGTGTTCCTTGACTTCGTTGAAATCGGCGAATCCCAGGCGGCGGAAGAGCCTGCTCATCGTGGCCTTGGAAACGCCGCTCAGCTGGGCGAGCTCCGCCGCGTTGTACACGGCAAGGTCGCCCAGTCGGTCCAACAGGGTATCCGCGGCCTTTTGCTCCTGCGGCCCAAGCTCCGAGTAGTGTTGTTCGATTCGCTCATCGATCCTCATGAAACAACCGTCTCACGCGGATCCGGATCTAGTGCGAAATGGCAGGTGGTGCCCCTCTTGAGAAATAGGGGCACCACCTGCCAGTTCGGTGCAGAAAGGCGGAAAAAAGCCGTCAGTGCTCGGCTGCGGTGGACGAGGTGAGCGGCACTTCCTTGCCCTCGGCGTCGATCAATTTGCCGTTCTCGAACCGGTCGCCGTTCGCAAGGCAAGCAATATCCGCTTCGGTGACCACGCGTCCCGTGCCTGCCACGAATACCGACTGGTTGTCCGAGTTGCCGGCCTTGAAGTGGTTGAAGAGCACGTTCAGCAGTATGGCCATGATGGCGGCCGAGCTGATGCCCGAGTGGAAGATGGTGGAGAACCAGGACGGGAACTGGTCGTAGAACTTCGGGGCGGCGATCGGGATCATGCCGAAGCCGATGGAAGCCGCCACGACGATCAGGTTCATGTTGTTGCGGTACTCCACCTTGGAGAGTGTCCGGATGCCGCTGGCGGCCACGGTTCCAAAGAGTACGACGCCGGCGCCGCCCAGGACGGGCGTCGGAACCGCTGCGACCACTCGGCCGAGGACGGGCAGCACGCCGAGAACCACCAGGATGAGTCCGCCGGCGCTGACCACGAAGCGGCTCTTGATGCCGGTGATGGCAACGAGACCGACGTTCTGGGCGAAGGCGCTCTGGGTGAAGGAGTTGAAGAGAGGTGAGACGGCGCTTGAGAGCATGTCCGCACGCAGGCCGTTGCCGATGCGCTTGGAATCGACCTTGGTGCCCACGATCTCGCCGACCGCGATGATGTCCGCCGAGGTCTCGGTCAGGGTGACCAAGATGACGATCAGCATCGAAACGATGGAGGCGATTTCGAAGGTGGGAGCACCGAAGGCGAAAGGTGTGGGGAAGGCAACGATCGGACCTTGGCCGACCTTGGAGAAATCAGCCATTCCCGTGGCGAGGGCGATGACAGTCCCGATAGCCATGGCGAGGAGGATGGACAGGCGCGAGATGGCCGCGTTGCCGATCTTGCTGAGGAGCAGGACGATGCCCATGGTGGCGGCGGCGAGGCCGATGTTCGCCATGCTGCCGTAGGTGGGTGCGGCGCTGTTGCCGCCCATCGCCCAGTTGGCTGCGACGGGCATGAGGGTTAGCCCGATGGTGGTGATGACGGTGCCCGTGACTACAGGCGGGAAGAATTTGATGATCTTGGAGAAGAGGGGAGTGATCACCAGGCCGATCAAGGAAGCCACGATGACCGAACCAAACACCGCTTGGATCCCTCCGCCGCCGTGGACGATCGCCACCATGGTTGAGACTCCGGCGAAGGACACCCCCTGGACCAGTGGCAGTTGCGATCCGAAGAACGGGATGCCGATGGTCTGAAGAATAGTGGCGAGGCCGCCGACAAACAGGCAGGCCGCGATCAGGAGGCCAATGTCTTGCGAGGACATGCCTGCGGCGGCTCCGATGATGAGCGGCGGGGCGATGATGCCGCCGTACATGGTCAATACGTGCTGGAAGCCGTAGGCGAACGTGCTCCCGATCGAGAGGCGCTGGTCCTCGGGCCGGGCTGGCCCGGACTGGGCGGGGCGGGTCTTCTTCTTGATGTTCATGGCAGACTTTCTTGGTTCATGGCAGACGTCTTTGTCTGGCTAACTTTGTCTGGCTAACAATGTGGTTTTGGGTATGGTTGCCCAACTGACTCGCATTTGATGTCGTTTTGACGCTCCAAAACGACATCAAATGCGTGGGCCCACGCCGCTAGGGTTCCCTGGCCGAGCTTGCGAGGCGAGGGAGGCGGTGGGGATCAGTTGGGCGGGAACCGGGCGGCTTAGCAGAAGCCGGCGATGCCGTTCCAAGCAGCCGGGGCCGGCTTGGTGTCGTCGCGCTGGACCGTGGCTTCGATCAGGCCATACGGGCGGTCCGCGGCGAAGAAGACCTCGTTGGGGTTGTCGAGGCCGAACGGGCTAAGGTCCACCAGGAAGTGGTGCTTGTTGGGCATGGAGAACTTGATCTCATCAACTTCGCTGTGGGCCTCGAGGACTTTCTTGCCCATGTCGAACAGGGTCTGCTGCAGGGCGTGGGAGTAGTTCTCCGTGAAGCCCTCAAGGAGCAGGGCCTTGATGTCTTCGTAGCTCTTGTTGAAGTCAGTCCCGGCAACGTCGAGCCCAGTGCTGTAGCGCCAGCGGGCCGAGACGTCGGTGGCGAGGATGCGGTCCGTGGTCTCGGGCAGCGTGGTGTACCGGTCGCGCGGGTAGCCGACGAAGCCGGACTGGGTGGTCTTGAGGACGGTCAGGTCTTTGAGGCCGGAAATGACGTGCGTGGTGTTGCTTTCGCGGACCACGACGGCGGTGCGGACTTCCTGCCCCTTGCGGACAAAGCTGTGGTCGTGTTCGGATCCGTGTGCCTGGATGCGGTCCCAGGTGTAGGCCTCGGCTTCCCAGCGGCCGCCCGTGACCCACTCAAATCCTGAGGTGAAGTGCTCGCTCAGGCGGAGGAGGAAAGCTTCGGGGGAGCCGATGCCGTCACGGGCGAAGGCATAGATGGTGTTCTTCTGGGTGTCCGTGGCGACGACGTGTGCGTTGTCGCCCTGGAGGTGCGCAGCCTGGAAATCGCCACGCAATTGTGAGGTGACGTTCAGGTCTTCGATCTGGTGGCGGTCGGTGTCGCGGGTGACTTTGACGACGCGGACTTCTGCCTTGCCGTACTGGTTGTCGCCGAGGACGATGTTGTTGCTCATGGTCATATCCCAACTTCTACGAGGTGGAACCACTAAGGTCCACCAATGAAATTAAGCGCGTGTTTCAAACGCGTTTCTGGTGGAGCCGACCCAACAAAAAAGAGCCGGCATCCATTGATGCCAGCTCATTACGACCCTGCCTGCTGCTCCCAGGTTACGTGACCTGCGCCACGAATTGAAGAAAGCGTAGCCCACATTTGCCAGTGGTGTACATCACTTCCGGAGAATCGTTATCTACTTTCCGATTGTGACCGGCGGCGCCCCGCGGTGGGGTGGGCAGCCCCGTGGCAGCCCTTGACGTCATTCGGGGATCCCCTCTACCATTTCCATATAACAAAAAATGTTTTCCAAGATGTGGAAATTGGCGAGGGTCTGACGAAGGGCCCCGGCGCAAACCACGGAGAACTTGAGCGCATGAAATAGGAGGACAGATGGACTCGCAGGATAAGAACAACGTCGTGGAGTTCCCGGCGCCCGGCCAGGAACTGTACCTGCCGTTCGGCGCTACGGATCCTGACTTCTACATTCCGGCCGACTGTGACCGCACGCCCGGGACATTCTCCCGTTGGCTGCGCGCCCTTCCGGTCTTCGGCCGGCAGCGTTCCTAGGGCTCCTGCCCCTGGGGATGAAGGACTCTGCGCAACAGAGCCAAAAGGCGGGCGGCACCTGGGGAGGTGCCGCCCGCCACTTTGTGTGCCTGGGAACGTTGCCCGTCTGGGGAATCTACATAGGGAAGGCCCCGGCAAGGCTGGAAACGATCATGCCCGCTTTGATGGCCACCAGGATGAAGCTCACGGCAGTCAGTGCAATCAGTGCCCACACCGGTGCGAGTCCGCGCTGTGGCGCCACCTTGTGGACGATCACTGAACGGCCCACAACGTAGACTCCCGCGCCGAGGAAGGCCCATGCCCAGTGGAAGGGGCGGACCACCCCGTCCTTCTGCAGCTTTTGCCAGTCGAGGTAGGACAAGAGAACGCTGACCCCGTAGATGAGCCAGGCCGAAACAATGAGCAGGAAATATGGAACGCTGAACGCGCTGGGATCGAGGGTGGGTACGCGCCTCGCGCCGACAATTCGCACGTGAAAGACCGGATTCCAGATCATCAGGATAATCAGCGTGATCACCGGCAGCAGCGTGACGAGCCAGATGAACGGATTGTAGACCGGGGTCTGCCGGCTGATTTCCGGGCGGGGAGCGGGCTGGACCGGTCCCGCGTACTGCCCAGGCCCCGCGGCTGCGGGCCACGAGGCTGCCGCCTGCGGTGCCCCGGGCTGTGCCACTGCCGGCCACGGGGCTCCCGCCTGTGCCGCAGGCTGACCAGTTCCCGCCTGGCCCGGCTGCCCGGCCGCAGGCCACGCCGCGCCGGCCTGTGCCGGCGGGTTCCAGGCGGTTCCAGTCCAAGCGTTACCGTCCCACCACCGTAGTTGCCCGGAGCCCGAGGGGTCCGGGTACCAACCTGGAGGAGTCGGCGTGTTGTGCTGGGGGACGGTCATGATTTGCCTCCTGATCTACGACCTAATCGAGAGGCTACTCCTAGCCCCTGATGATTTTCTGTGCGGCGGCTGAGTGTTTGGCAATAAGTTCCGGGATGTCCAGGTCCGGGATCTGTCCGTCCACAACGCGCCACTTGCCGCCCACCATGACGCGGTCCGCGCGGTCCGCTGCGCAGAGCAATAATGCCGCGACGGGATCATGGCTGCCGGAGAAGCGCAGCCCGTCGGGCTTGAACAGGGCAAGGTCTGCCTGCATCCCGGGAGCAATCTGGCCGATGTCGGTGCGGCCCAGCACTGCCGCGGATCCCCGCGTCGCCCACCCGAGGGCGCGCTCCACGGGGACGTCCGCACCATAGCGCAGCCGCTGCAGATACAACGCTTGCCGTGCCTCGAGGATCATGTTGGAAGCATCGTTCGACGCCGAGCCGTCCACTCCCAGCCCCACCGGAACCCCGGCCGCCTCGAGTTCCAGCACCCGTGCGGTGCCGGACGCGAGCCGCATGTTCGACGTCGGGCAATGCGCGACGGCGGTGCCCGCGGCGCCCAGCCGGGCGATCTCGTCGTCGTCGAAATGGATGCCGTGGCCAAGCCAGGTGCGCTTGCCGAGCCAGCCGACGCTGTCCAGATAGTCCACGGTGCGCAGCCCGAACATCTCGCGGCAGAAATCTTCCTCGTCGATGGTTTCGGCGAGGTGGGTGTGGAGCCGGACATCCAGCCGTTCGGCCATGGCGGCGCTTTCGGCCATGATCTCCCGCGTCACCGAGAACGGCGAACAGGGAGCCAAGGCAATCTGGATGACCGCGCCGTCTCCCCGTTCGTGGTACTTCCCGATCAGCCGTTCGCTGTCCGCGAGGATCACCTCCGGGCGCTGCACGGTGGACCGCGGCGGCAGGCCGCCGTCGTCCTCTCCGAGCGTCATGGAGCCACGGGTGAGCATGGCGCGCATACCGAGTTCGCGTACGACGCCGACCTCGACGTCGATCGCGTCCTCAAGTCCCGCGGGGAAGAGGTAGTGGTGGTCGGCTGCCGTGGTGCAGCCGGAGAGCAGGAGTTCCGCAAGCGCTACTTTCACGGCAAGTTCGAGGCTGTCCGGGGTGAGGCGAGCCCACACAGGGTAGAGGTTCTGCAACCACGGGAACAGGGGAGCGTTGGCCACCGGAGCCCAGGCACGCGTGAGGGTTTGGTAGAAGTGGTGGTGCGTGTTGATGAGACCGGGCAGCAGTACGTGGCTACCGGCGTCGAAGACCCGATCGCAGGGCACGGAAGGTTGCTTTCCTGTAGGGACGAGCTCGGAGATTTTCCCATCGCTGACAACGATCCCCCCGCCGGCGTCAAGCCCATTGGCGGTGAACACTGCAAGGGGATTCTTGATCCACAGGCGGGAAGGTGATGGCGCCTGGGATGTTGCTGGCTGGAATTCGGTTTTCGGAGACACTGGAATCCTTGTCTGGTCGGCGTAGTTGCGTTCCAGCTCAGTGGGTCCTGTCTGCTGATCCAGGTTGCGGCGGGTCTGCCCTGCCGGTGGCACCCAGCGTAGGACTCCGGGCCAAAGAGAGTCAATGTGACCGACGCCGGCAGCCCGGCATGAGCTCGAATTTCACATGTCGAAACTTTTTTTCCAGAAACTATGGCGCGGCTCACATCTCCGGTGCTAATCTCAATTTGCCAAAGGCGGGCACCCGGACTCCGGGAAGCTATCTACCAGGCGAAACCTTCAAAAGCACGCGCTGAAGCCTGGTAATCGCAGCACTGGTCTGTCATGTTCAGATGCCTCCTTGGTTACAGGCTTCCTCAGCACAAAGGAAGTCGCACATGAGTACCACCGTCACGGCCGAACGTTTCTTGGCCACCTCCATTGAGCTGGCAACAGCCAATGTCCTCAACAGCGGCGGGCCGTTCGGCGCCGTCATTGTCACCGCGGATGGCCGCGCCTTCGAAGGCGTCAACCGGGTCACCGCTACCAACGACCCCACGGCCCACGCCGAGGTCACCGCCATCCGCAATGCCTGCCGCGAGCTCGGTACTTTCGACCTCAGCGGAGCCACCCTCTACACGAGCTGCGAGCCATGCCCCATGTGCCTGGCCTCGGCGCTCTGGGCACGGATCGACAACGTGGTTTTCGCAGCAGACCGGCACGACGCCGCCTCCGTTGGCTTCGACGACGCCGTCTTCTACGAATACTTCGAGAACGAAGACCGGGACAAGCTCATGCCGGTCCGCAAACTGGAACTGGGCGACCCCCAGGCGCCGGCGATCCTCGAACCGTTCAACACCTGGAACACGCTTGACTCCAGGATTGACTACTAGGGCCCGGTGGCTGAAATGACAATCCTGGACCCCGCAGAAATGCGAACGGCAACTGAAAAGCAGGCTGCGTCCTTGGGCGCAGGGCAGACAGCGGCAGGCGAAAAGCACACGGCAACCGGACTGGCGCAGCGGGGCAGCAGCCCCAGGCCCCCGGCGTCGAACTCCTTCCTGGATCGTTTCTTCCAGATCACCAAGCGTGGCTCCACGCTGGCCCGCGAATTCCGCGGCGGCATCGTCACGTTCTTCACGATGGCATACATCGTTATCCTCAACCCCCTCATCCTGGGCGGATTCTCGGCCCAGAACGCACCCACGGACGTGGCCGGCGGATGGTTGTCGGCAGCGCAGGTGGGGGCAGTCACCGGCCTGACCGCCGGTGTCATGACGGTCCTCTTCGGCCTTATCGCGAACCTGCCGTTCGGGCTCGCCGCGGGCCTGGGAATCAACTCGTTCCTGGCAGTCGCCGTCATCCATGAAGTCACCTGGCCAGAAGCCATGGGCCTGGTGGTCATCAACGGCATCCTGATTGTCCTGTTCGGCGCCACGGGTGCCCGGACCGCGATTTTCAAGGCCGTCCCCAAGGAACTCAAGGCCGCCATCACCGTTGGCATCGGCCTGTTCATCGCCTTCATCGGATTCGTCGACTCCGGCTTCGTCCGCGCCACAAAAGGTGGACCGCCGGTACAGCTCGGCAACGATGGTTCCATCACTTCCATCCCCACGCTTGTTTTCATCGTCGGTCTGCTGGTCATGGGAATCCTCGTGGCCCGCAAGATCCAGGGCGGCCTCCTGATCGGAATCGTCGCCACCACGGTCCTCGCCGCCGTCGTCGAGGCCGTCATGCACATCGGGCCTGGCAGCGCCGCCAATCCCGGTGGCTGGCACCTCAACACCCCGGTACTGTCCGGCCAGCTGGTTTCCGCCCCGGACTTCAGCCTGGTGGGCCACTTCGACCTCTTCGGCTCGTTCTCGCGGATCGGCGGCTTGGCGGCCACGATGCTGGTGTTTACCCTCGTTTTCACCAACTTCTTCGACGCCATGGGCACCATGACCGGCCTCGCCAAGAGCGCCGGCGTGGCATACAAGGACGGGACGTTCCCCAAGCTCAAGTCGGCCTTCATCGTCGAAGGCCTGGGCGCGGTGGCCGGCGGCGCGACGTCCGGTTCGTCAAACACCGTGTATATCGACTCCGCTGCCGGGATTGGCGAAGGCGCCCGCACCGGCCTGGCGTCGGTGGTCACCGGGTTGCTGTTCCTGGGGTCGATGTTCCTGACCCCGCTCACCAGCGTGGTTCCGCTCGAGGTCGCAGCCGCAGCCTTGGTGGTAGTGGGAGCCATGATGATGGCGCAGATCCGCGAAATCAAGTTCTCCAAGTTCTCCGTGGCCCTGCCCGCCTTCCTGACCATCGTCACCATGCCGCTGACCTACTCCATCGCCAACGGCATCGGCGTCGGGTTCATCTCCTGGGCCGTGATCCACGCGGCATCGGGGAAGGGCAACAAAGTCCATCCGCTCATGTGGGTGGTGACCGTGGGCTTCCTGATCTACTTTGCCCGCGGGCCGATCAGCGCGCTGATGGGAGCGTAGCCGGCCATTGAGACGGCGGTCCGGCCGCAAGTCACCGCAATGAATAGGCGTCCGCCGATCGTCACCAACCGCATAGTGCGGACGACGACGGCGGGCGGCGGTGGGGTGCGGCCGCTCCGCTAAGGACCGGGGTGGGAAATGAGAGGCCCGCCCCGGTCCTCTCCACGCAAAGGGCTGCTTGTTCTACCCGAAGCTTCCCCGAACACACGCAAGGAATGAGAATATGAGGCAAGATCGCACACTGCCCCGGGAGGGTCTCCGGTCCGGGACCTCGGTAAAGGAAGTGCTGCCATGCTGGATTTGATGCCTTCGCTGGGCACCTGGCGGCCCGCGGTCTCTGGCGAACGATGCGCAGTTGCCACCATTGTGGCCGCCGGAGGCTCCGTGCCCCGGCCCCTCGGCACGTCCATGGTGGTCTCCGAACACGGCGATGTCCTCGGCAGCCTCTCGGGAGGGTGCGTGGAAGGTGCCGTGGTGGAGGCCGCACTTGAGGCAATGCGCGACGGCGGCAGCCGCCTTGAGTCGTTCGGTTACAGCGCCGAGGACGCGTTCGCCGTCGGGCTCACCTGCGGTGGCGAGCTGGAAGTCCACATCCAGCCGACGGGGGTTGCAGGGCTGGACCTGGCCGCGTTGAACGCGGTAAGCGGAGGATTGAACGCCGCGAGCGGCTGGCCGTCCTCCATGGCACTCATCCGCCGGCTCGACGCTGCGGGAGGCGCCGTTCTCGTTCCAGATCCGGCGGCTTTTTCTGCGGCGGGTTCGCGGGAACTCTCGGCGCTCCTGGGTGGGGATGCCGGCGTGATCCGCGCGGCCGCAGCCCAGCTCGAACCCCTCTTGCGCGGGGGTCGCGCGGGGCTGGTCCGGCTGGCGCCGGCCGAAGGCTGCGGGGCCGTACCGGAACCCGAACCCATTACCCTCTTTGTGGAAAGCCGCTTGCCCGCGGCCCGCATGCTGATCTTTGGCGCCAACGACTTCGGTGCCGCATTGCTCCCTGCCGGGAAACTGCTGGGCTACGACGTCACTTTGTGCGATGCCCGGCCGGCGTTTTCGAGCCAGGGCCGTTTCCTCGCCGCCGATCAAATTGTCACGGACTGGCCGCACCGCTACCTTGCCGCCGAAGCAGCCGCCGGCCGGATCGATTCCCGCACAGTCGTGTGCGTGCTGACCCACGATCCCAAGTTCGATATTCCGCTCCTGGAAACCGCCCTCGCTTTGGATCTTGCCTATGTGGGCGCGATGGGGTCGAGGCGCAGCCACCGCCAGCGGATCGACCGGCTGCTGGCTTGTGGCACCCCGGCTGAGGCGCTCGAACGGCTTCATTCGCCCATCGGACTGGACCTCGGCGCCGTCACCCCCGCCGAAGTTGCGGTTTCCATCACCGCCGAGATCCTCGCCTCGCGCGCGCCGCAGCCCGCCTCCGCCTGGGGTTCGCTCAAGGACGGCGCAGGACCGATCCACCGCACAGACACACGAAGCACGCACGAAACCCAGGAGAACCAATGGACATGAACACCATCGAGTCCGTGGTTGCCACCACGGATCCAGGCCAGTGGCGCGACGGCGACGCCTGGCTTGCCGGCGGCACGGTCCTGTTCTCCTACGGCAGTCCGGTCGGCAGCGAAGAACCGCTCAAGCGGTTGCTCGACCTCGGCGAAGCAGGCTGGCAGTCCGTGACCGTGAGCGACGCCGGGATCGAACTTGCCGCCACCTGCACCGTTGCCGAGCTCTACGCGCTCCCGGTTTCGGATGCGGTGGCGGGATGGAACTGGCCCGGCCTTGATCTTTTCCGCCCGTGCTGCGACTCTTTCGTGGCTTCCTTCAAGGTGTGGAACATGTCCACTGTTGGCGGGAATGTGTGCACCTCGCTCCCCGCCGGGCCCATGATTTCGCTCTGCGCAGGCCTGGATGCCACGGCCACCATCCTCGGCCGGCACGGCAGCAGTCGCACCGTTCCGGTGGCCGAGTTCGTTGCCGGGGACGGGAAAAACTGCCTGGCACCCGGCGAGCTCCTCCGCAGCATCCAACTGCCGGCGTCGGCCTTGGCGGCGAAGGTGGCCTTCCGCCGTCTCTCGCTGAGCAACCTTGGGCGTTCGGGGGTGCTGCTGATCGGAAGGCTCGACGCCGATGGCAGCCTGGTCCTCACCGTCACCGCCGCCACCAAGCGACCGGTGCAGTTGCGGTTCGCCGCGGCGGAGGCGCCCGACGCAAGCCAGCTGGCCTCCGCCGTCGAGCGTTCAATTCCCGCGGAGCTGTACCACGACGACATCCATGGGCTCCCGGAATGGCGTCGCGACATGACGTTCCGGCTCGCCGAAGAGATCCGGTTGGAACTACTCGACCCGGCTGGAGCTGGAGAGCCGTTCACGGTCTCGGGTGATTTCTGGCCGCCGCATGCGACGTCCCCGCAACCGTCCACCCAGCCCGAATCCATTCACACCGCACAGCAGAAGGAGGCCTGAGCATGGCAATCGAGATCAACGGAACCGCCACCGAGGCCACGCCCCGGCCGGGCCAGTGCCTGCGGACGTTCCTGCGTGAACAGGGCAACTTCGGCGTCAAGAAGGGGTGCGACGGCGGCGACTGTGGCGCCTGCACCGTCCACGTGGACGGCACGCCCGTGCACAGTTGCATCTACCCGGCCGTCCGCGCCGAGGGGCATTCGGTCACCACTATCGAGGGGCTGTCGAACGGGGAAGAGCTGCATCCCGTGCAGGAGCAGTTCCTGGAAAACCAGGGCTTCCAATGTGGCTTCTGCACAGCGGGCATGATGATGACCGCCGCTACCTTCGATGAGGAACAAAAAGCCAACCTCCCGCGGAGCCTCAAGGGAAATCTGTGCCGCTGCACTGGCTACCGCTCGATTGCGGACGCGGTGTGCGGTAGTCACACTCACGCGCCCGACGGCGGCGCGGCAGACGCGCCCGGCGCGGCAACTAAGGGTTCCGGTCAGCTCGGCGACAATGTTCCCGCGCCTGCGGGGCGCGCCGTCGTCACCGGCACCGCCCGCTACACGCTCGACGTCCCCCGGAACAACTCCCCGGGCTGTTGCACCTCAAGTTGCTGCGCTCGCCGCACGCGCATGCCCGTATTGTCTCGATCGATACGACGGCGGCCCTCCAGGTACCGGGAGTCGTTGCCGTGTTCACGCACGAGGACGCGCCGGCCCAGTTGTTCTCGACCGCCCAGCACGAGCTCTACACCGATGATCCCGACGACACCAGGGTCCTCGACAACGTGGTGCGCTTCATCGGCCAGCGGATTGCCGCCGTCGTCGCAGAATCGGTCGGCGCAGCGGAAGCCGGGGCCCGGGCCATCAAAGTGGAGTACGAACTTCTCGACGCGGTCTTCTCACCTCAGCGTGCGTTGCTTCCCGGTGCGCCCGCGATCCACGGGGAGAAGGACGGGGAAACGGCCCGGATTTCCCGCCCGCAGAACAACGTCGTGGCAGAGGTCCATTCTGAGCTGGGGAACGTCGAAGCCGGATTCGCAGCGGCCGACTTCATTCATGAGAACACGTACCAAACCCAGCGCGTTCAGCACGTCGCGATGGAAACGCACTGCTCCATCGCGTGGGTGGAACCGTCGGAGAAGCCGGGGGAGGACCGGCTCATGGTGCGTTCCTCCAGCCAGGTCCCGTTCCTGGTCCGGCGCACCCTTGCCCGCGTGTTCGATCTCGCCGAAGACCGCATCCGCGTGGTGGCGGGCCGGGTGGGAGGTGGCTTCGGCGGAAAGCAGGAAGTGCTCACCGAGGACCTCGTGGCCATGGCGGCCCTCAAGCTGCGCCGGCCCGTGCAGGTGGAGTTCACCCGCACCGAGCAATTCACCGCCACCACCACACGCCACCCTTTCACCATCAAGGTCAAGGCCGGAGCAAGCCGTGATGGCCACCTGACGGCGATGCAGGTGGACGTCGTCACCAACACTGGTGCATACGGAAACCACGCGCCCGGAGTGATGTTCCACGGTTGTGGTGAGTCCCTGGCCGTCTACAAATGCGCCAACAAGAAGGTGGATGCCCAGGCCGTGTACACCAACACTGTCCCGGCCGGCGCCTTCCGCGGCTACGGTTTGAGCCAGATGATCTTCGCGATCGAATCCGCCGTGGACGAACTCGCTGTCGGAATCGGCATGGATCCCCTGGAGTTCCGGCTCAAGAACATGGTCCGGCCGGGTGACAACATGCTCTCCACGAACCCGGAACCGGAGGAGGACGTGTTTTACGGGAGCTACGGCCTGGACCAGTGCGTGGCGCTGGTCCGGGATGCCCTCGAGCGCGGCGAAAAACGCTACCGGGATGCCGGCCTCGACAACTTCGGCCCGGAGTGGGCCACGGGCACCGGCTCAGCTCTGTCCATGATCGACACCGTTCCGCCTCGCGGCCACTTCGCCCACACGCGCCTCAGGCTCCTGCCGGACGGTACGTTCGATGCCGCCGTCGGGACCGCCGAATTCGGCAATGGCACCACCACGGTGCACGCCCAACTGGCTGCGACCGCCCTGTTCACGACGGCGTCGAAAGTGGCAGTGCGCCAGTCCGATACGGACCTCGTGGAGCACGATACCGGCGCGTTCGGCTCCGCGGGCACTGTGGTGGCCGGGCAGGCGACCTTGCTCGCGGCGCAGGAGCTCGCAATGCGGATCCGGGCCGTGGCTGCCGGAATCGCGGGTGTTTCGGAGACGGACTGCGTGCTCGAGGACGGTGCTGCGCGCTGCGGTGAGCGGGTCTTGGCGCTCGCGGAGGTGCACGACGCCGCGCGGCAGCAGGGCGTGGAACTCGCCGCCGAAGGGCGTTGGGGCGGAACTCCGCGTTCGGTCGCCTTCAACGTCCACGGATTCCGGGTAGCCGTGAACACCGGCACGGGGGAGCTGAGGATCCTGCAGAGCGTCCAGGCGGCCGATGCCGGCGTGGTGGTCAATCCACGGCAATGCCGCGGCCAGGTGGAAGGCGGAATCGCCCAGGCACTCGGCGTTGCGCTGTATGAGGAAGTCCGCGTGAACGACGCCGGCCGGGTCACCACGGACATCCTGCGCCAGTACCACATCCCGTCGTTCGCGGACGTGCCCCGCAGCGAGGTCTACTTCGCGAAAACGAACGATCAGATGGGGCCGCTCGGCGCGAAGTCCATGAGCGAGAGCCCGTTCAATCCCGTTGCGCCCGCACTGGCCAACGCCATCCGGAACGCTACGGGAGTGAGGTTCGCGGAGCTCCCCATCGCTCGGGACAAGATCTACCTGGCGCTCAAGGACGCCGCCGCCCCCACCCAACTAGTCCCCACCGCCGCCCTCGCCTCGCAAGCTCGGCCAGGGAACCCTGGCGGCGTGGGCCCCCGCATTTGAGTTAGTCGCTGAGGAGGTGCAGCTGTGCCTTGGTATCCACGTCTGTTCCATCGGCAAGGTCGCTGCAGTCCACAACGTCCACCAGTCCTGGGTGGGCTTTGAGGAAACGGCGAGCTCCGGCGTCGCCCACGGCGGACTCCGCCGCCTCGGCGCGGAGGGCGGCGTCGATGATCAAGGGATGGCCGCGCCGGAGTTTTACGGGTGCGTTGCCGTTGACGGCGTCTTCGGGGTACCCCACTTCGGCGAACCCAGCGGCCGTCACGCGGCCGGGTTGGTGTGCGGCCAGCAGCCTGGCGACGACGCGCGGAGTCAGGCTGGGCTGGTCCACCAAAGCCATCAGGATGTTGTGGCCATGGGCAGCCGCTGCAACACCTGTCCGGAACGAACTGGCCATGCCGGACGCCCACTCCGGATTGTCCACCACCAGGTATCCGTCCAGATCCGTGGTGCGGCGGACTTCCTCGGCTCCGGCACCGACTACCACCACTACCTCCTGGCATCCGCCGTCGAGCAACACCTTGGCGAGTACTTCCACCAAGGTGCGCCCGCGGAAGGGGAGCAGTGCCTTGGGGCCGAGTCCCAGGCGCGTCCCTGCGCCGCCGGCCAACAGTACGCCAGTGGTGGGCGTGGGGGTGTCCTTCATGGATTCACCCTATACATGGAGCTCCCCGCGATCTCCACACGGGCCGGGCAGGCCCTGCTGCTGCTGCCGGCACAGCTGCGGTTTCCGGAGGACCACGTCGAAGTTCAACTTCTAGTGCGATCCCACGGCGGTCTTGAGGCTGTTAAGTTGTGCGACTTCGGCCCACATTGTCCGGGTGATCAGGCGGTCGATGAGCTTCATCAGGCCTTTGGGCTGCAGGTCGAGTTCGAACCGAACTCTCGTGCCGCTGAGAACCTCGGCCAAATGAAAGGCGCCAGTGGGGCGGGCAGGCCCGGCAATGACCTGGAATGCGACGAGGGAGCCAGGTTCCGCGCGGGTGATTTCAAAGTCACCCTTGATTGGTCTGCCGCCTGGACCAGTGAGGGTCTGGCTGTAGATGGCTCCGACTGTTCCTGCGATTCCGCTTTTTAGGGCAATGCTTTGGATTCCTTTCCTCCATTTGAGTTCGTTGAGGGGGTCGGCGATGAAGGCGTAGACGTCACTGATCGGACGTTTGATGATGACAGTGTTCTCGGCGTGAGCCATGGAGGACCTTTCGTCTTGAGGGCCACTTCTCTCTGGAGCAAAGAGAAGGAGCGGCCCCTAGAGCATTGTGTTGGGCATGATGCTGTGAAGAGGCGTGCGGCCGGGGTCTCAGATCCAGCCGCACGCCCTGCAGGGTTCCGCGGATCCCTGCACGTGCCCCGTGTGGTCGGGTTAGCATGGGGTTCCCCACCGCCGCGGCACGGCCTGGACACACGCTCCACGGAGGACGGCTCCGTGGGGAGCCCCCAACAGGCCAGAGGCGAGTTTCACACTCCTCTCGCATGCCAGGCACTATGTATGTGTCTTGAGGGCCCGAAACATGTCGCCAACCTGGTGAGGCAAATTCCGGACGCCCGTAGGAGCCGATAGCTGACTCCTCGGTCCTTCAGAAACTGGAGGATCGGGACGTGACACCGGAAACAAGGTACTAGGTCCTTACCTGGAATGCTTACGACCCTCCCGCTCTCCTTGGCAGTCAATATCCCGGGTACCGCGAAGGTCCCTCGGTCAAGGCGCAGTCCGGGCGTGCGCAGGTTCAACGTCCTGTGTGGGAATTAAACCGTCGGCGTCGCGGCACGATCTGCGCCCCCGCGACACTTAAAGGGTGCTTGACGCGTGGGAGATGGTCTTCTCGACGGATTTGTGGGGACGACGCGAGAGGTCACTCCGGAATGTGTGTCAGGCCGTGTCCCAGGCAGTTGGCGGTTACCCAGACGGCCGCACTGCCTGGGACACACTTTGAGCCGGGACACCTACCGAGAGCCAGGACGTCGTCCGCCAGGCTGGCGGCTGTGGCAGGCGGCCTTGATCAGTTTCAGAGGAGACTCCTCCGCTGCGAGCAACCCGTCGACGTCGGTTCCCAGATCCAAGGCCAGGCCGAATGGTCCGACAAACGGAATTGATTCCCGGGGTGTCCAGAATGTCGTTGATGTTCTCATGTCGCCAGCACGTCCCGGCCAGCGGGGAGTCACAGCAGAAGGCGCCCCAGAAAGATTCTTTGCGAACCCGCGGCGAGAATCCGCCAGTTTTTCCTCTTTAACTGTGAAGGCTCGCACACGACGAGAGCGGTCGTCGGCACTCTTACCGGAGTAGCCCGCTCCTCACTCTTCATGCCTCCTGGACCCTGGGAGGAGCTTTCACAACCCCAGGCTCCCCGTCTCGCGTTTTCATGGGGGCCTTGAAGTTGTTTTTTTAAACATCGAATCGATGAATTAAAAGCCGTCCGAATAAGGCGACTGGCTGGCGTGAAACGTACACGCATCTTTGGAGGAGACAGTCATGATCAAGATTTCCAAACCGGCAACGAGGGCAGCGGTGTTTGCCGGCATCCCGTTACTGTTGTTGACTGCAGCAGGGGCAGCGTTGGCCGATGGTGCGGCCAAGCCGGGCGCGGCCACTGGGACACAGAACAGCGTCAATGCTGCCAAAGCACCGCTCGCTCCAGTGATTTCCGGATCTCCGGCGGCTTCGGAGACCGCTGGAAAGCCAACGGTTCCGGCTCCGGCGGCCCCCGCGACGGCGGCTCAATCCACTACGGCGGCACAATCCACTGCGGCCCCCGCGACGGCGGCACAGCGAAGCGCCGCTTCGTCCAGCTCCGTTTCAACGTCCACTGCACCGACGGATCCCGCCACTCCGGGATTTTCAACATGTGATCCCGCGAAGCCCAACACCATGCCCAACTGTGCCTTGCTCACGGTCAACAAGGTGTGGGTAGTCAATGGCCAGACCATCAAAAATGGTGACGTCCTCGAAGGTGTCACCTTCAACGCAGCCCTCAAACTGACGTTCAGCCACGACAACGCCCCCAACTCGGTGCCCCAGGTAGCCGATCCTGCTGCGTGGGGAGGGCTACTACGTTCACCACGGCAGGCCTGTGAGTATCGAAGAGCAGATCAATCTGCCCAGCTGCACGGTGAACAGTTCCTTCACGGATGGGACCCGCACCCTTCACAATGGACGTCTGCACGATCTTCAGTGGTTCGGACCGTCCGAGCTTCACATTCAAGGCCCGTTGGAGTACACCGTCACGGTGACGAACACCGCCGAGTGCGTATTCCCGACACCCACGCAGACCGTCACTCCGAGACCCACGCCGACACCGACGCAGACCGCACCTCCCACACCCAGCGTCGTTCCGACCCCGACCAGTTCACCGTCGGTAACCTTGCCGACCGTGACCCGAACAGCCGTGATCGTGGGCGCTTCCGCAACCCCGGTATCCGGCACAACTGAGAACCGGCTGGCCTATACCGGGTCCGGCGGGATCGGTTGGATTGCCGGCGCAGCCACGCTGCTCGCGGGAGCCGGGGGTGCGCTGCTCATTTCCCGACGCCGCAGGGCCCACTAACGGCGCAACGCACTCTGGAGATGTCCGGCGGGTTAGGGCGTGTCGAATTGCGGTTTCCCCGGCGTGGGTGCTGCCGGGGTCCGCGTCCAGTTAGTGCGGGTTGGAGATCAAGCCGCCTGCAGCTTGTTCAAACACCGAACGTAGCCGGTCATTACCGATTCGAAGTCAAGCAACTGCGGTTGGACATTGGTTGCCGAGGGCACCTCGCCGGAGTCTTCCTTGCACAGCAGAGGTTCACAACTGTTCCCTGATGCGGAGAACGTTGCGATGCCCCAGGGATGGGTTGCGGATGTCACGGCGATGCCGGCAGCGTCGAAGGTGTCGGCCAGGACTTTGGTTGCAACGGTTTGCCAGGAGTGTAGGAATGCGTCCTGCATACGCTCCACAAGATCCGTGTCCTTGCTCTTGCGGGCGAGCGTCAGCGCCGCTGAAAGATCGTCCCACTCCTGTGCCGGGCGAACAAGAAGGTGTCCACTCCGGATCCGGGCATTCATCTCATTCAACGACAACATTGGAATCCTCCCTCGAAATGGTGCGGCCTCCGCCGCCGGGTGTTCAAAACGGGAACACCGCCACGGACCTTGTGTCCGAAACCAAGGGAACATGACGTCATTGTCCCGAAGTTCGGCCCTCCCACGCGGTCAGCGCTGATCGCAATAAGCAGGTCACCTGGACTCGTCGGTCGACCGCTCGACCGCAGCCACGTGCAATAACGGCCGGGTTTACGGTTTACTCAGCGGCTCAACCCCTGGTAGACCACCGCTCCTTGATTCCGCCAATGAATTCCGCGAGCCCTGCAACTGGGTCCGTCTGGGCACCGTTGACGAGCCATTGGATCTGGAGCCCGTCCTGCATGGCGATGGTCTGGCTGATGAGTTCGTCGACGGGAACGTCTGGGTGGATCTGCCCGGCGGCAATTCCATGTTCCAAAGCCGCGCGAAGCCACGAGCGTATTCCCTCGTAGTGGCCCAGGATCCAATCGTGGGCGGGATGCTCTGGATCGATTGCCTCTGCACAGATTGATACGAACAGGCGCACAACTTCTGGACGTGAACGGTTGCGTTCTGCGAGATCCACGAGGGCCTCGAATGCTGCCCAGCCAAGGGCCGGACCTTGGGCTGTCTCAAGGAGGCCGCCGTCCACCTCGTCCCGGTATTCGAGTGCTGCCGTCAGCAGCGCTGCTTTGGTGGGGAAATGGTGGAGGAGCCCTGATTGGCTCAACCCGGCCCGCTCTGCGACTTGGGCGATTGAGGTGCCCCGGAAGCCAGAGGCCGCGAAGAGGTCCAGCGCGACTTCGAGCAATCGGACGCGGGACTCATCACCGGCGTTGCTGGCGCGCTCGGTACGGGTCCGGCGGTAACTGCGGGGAAAGGACACGAGCACATTCTAGTTGGAGGTGGCCGGCACGGGGCGTGTGGCCCTGAGCCGAATATCACCCAGACCCCTGGCGACCAGGTAGTCGCCGCCACAGAGGTCTTGCCACCCGTGGCTTGCCGTGTCCCAAACCCGGCTTGCCCGCGGGTCCACGGCTACGGTCACTGTGCGCACTTCACCGGGCTGAACGTCCTCCGCCACAGCCCAGCCGATAAGCCGTACCGGCGCGGTGCGTTCGGTGAGACCTTCGGGTTTGTGGCCTGGTGCCGCGCCCTCGAGGTAGAGCTGAATTACCTCCCGGGACGGTCTGGTCCCGCTGTTGCGGAGCGTGACCGCCACTTGCTCGCCTCCGGGCTCGGGCGGGGCTGCCGGGGCCAGGCTCAGGTATTCCCAGCTGCTCCAGCCGAGGCCGTGGCCGAACCAGAAAGCGGGCCGGGCCGCCGGTCCTGGCTGTTCTGCGGTGATCGCAGCGTACCAACCGCGGTAGCCCATGGCCACGCCTTCGTCGTATTTCAGTTTCCCGGCGGTGGGGCGCGGATCCCAGGCCGGGCCTTCGCCGTCGGCGGCCGGGAAGGTCGTGACCAGGCGTCCGGTCGCTTCGCGGCGGCCCAAAAGAACGTCCGCTACGGCTCCGCCTCCCTCCTGTCCGGGGAGCCCGGCCCAGATCACGGCGTCCACGTCATCCAGCCATGGCATGAGTACCGGGGTTGCGGCGTTGACCACCACAATGGTCCGTTCGGCCGCAGAGGCGACGGCGCACACCATCGCGTCCTGTGCGCCGGGCAAGGAGAGGGTTTGCTTGTCTTTCGCCTCGGTTTCCTGCTCGTCAGTGAGCCCGACGACTACGACGACGGTTCCGGCGCCTGATGCTTTTTCGGTGAGCTCGGCGATGACCTTCGCGGGTGGGCGCGAAGCGGTCTGCGCGACAACGGCGAAGAGGCCGTAGAGTCCGGCGTCGTCCTCTCCGGGTCGGACGCTGAGCCGCAGCAGGTGGCCCGAGGGGCGTTCGATCCTGGTGAGCCAGCTTGGCGGGGCGAGAATCGCTTCGCCGGGGTCGTCGCCGCTGAGTCGGGTTTGAGCCGTCTCGGTGAGGTTGTCGTAGTGGAGTTCCCAGTGTCCGGTGCCGACGCCGCCGAGTTCAAGGGTCTCTGCGCCGGGAAGATGGATCTGTGCACTGAGCTCGAGGCGGGCCGCACCTTCGTGAGGGCCCTGCCCGAAACCGACAGCGATTCGCGGATCTTCCTCAAGCGTGGAGGCCTGCTCACGATCCTCCCTGTCATAGCTGGTGACCCGGAGGCCGGCCTTACCGGTTTCAGGGTCACGCAGGACCGCGGCGCTGGCGGGTCGGGGACTACGGCGGACCTCGACTCCGTCGATGACGCGCAGACTTTCTGTTCCAAGCGCCTCCTTCAGACCATCTTCGATGGTCATGGCGCGTGCTGGCCGGACCTGGGCGGAGCCGCCTCCTTGAAGCATGGTCTCACCCGCGTGTTTGCCGATGACTAGAAGCGGGTGTGACGGTGAGATTCTGTCTAGGTCGACAGGGAGCACTCCCGAAGAGTTAGTCATGACCGTGATTCCGGCCGCAGCTGCTGAGCGAAGCTCTTCCTGACGCTCCGGAGCATCAGGGGCGGGCAAACTCGAGCCGACGGGTCGCGCCATGGTGCGCAGAACGCCTTCGGGATGCCAGGCACCCACCCGGTAGGCAAGGCGAAGCAAGCGGCGGAGGTGATCGTTGACAACTGCCTCGGGGACCTCGCCCGCGGCAACCGCGTTTACGAGGGCTTCGCCCCACGGGCCGTCCGGTCCTGGCATCACCAAATCCAGCCCGCCGAGTGCAGTGGCACCTGTGCTTGTTGCCGCACCCCAATCGGACATGACCTGCCCGTCGAATCCCCATTCCGCTTTGAGGACGCCATTGACCAGTTCGTCGTGTTCAGTGGAGGGCACGCCGTTGACTTTGTTGTACGCGGCCATGATGGTCCAGGGCCGTGCGTCCTGTACGCAGATCTCATAGGGCAGGAGATAGAACTCGCGGAGCGCCTGCTCGCCGACGACGGAGTCGACGGTCGTGCGATCGGTTTCCGTTTCGTTTGCGATGAAGTGCTTGACGCTTGCCCCGATCCCTTTTGACTGGAGGCCGCGGACATAGGCGGCCGCGAGGCGTCCGCTCAGCAGCGGGTCTTCGGAGTAGGCCTCGAAAAGGCGCCCGCCAAGCGGCGTTCGGTGGAGGTTGATAGTGGGCCCGAGGACGACGTCAACACCGAGCCGGTTCGCCTCCTCGCCGAGGGAGACCCCCAGTCGTTCCGCTGCAGCCTCGTCCCACGAACCTGAAGCGAGCGTGGCGTTCGGGAACATTGCCACCTTGTCCCCGCCGGTGAATTTCTCGCCCCGCACGCCAGTGGGTCCATCGCTGAAGATGATGCGCCGGAGGCCAATCGAAGGCTCTGCGCGCAGCGAAAACATGTCTCCGCCTGTCAGGAGGGCTACCTTCCGGTCCAGGGGAAGGGAAGCGATCGCCGCGTCGATCGCGGCCTCGAGGCCGGAGCTCGTTGCTGGATTCATTTGTTTTCCTTCGTCAGGTTTCAAGCTAGCGAACAGTTCGGACCGGGAGAATCGCTAGGGCTCCGGCCAATCCAATCGCTGCGGCGATGACGAACATGACCGCGTAGTTCCCCCGCTTGTTCCAAGAATCACGGCGCCGAGCCCGCCTGCCAAAGATTGGGGAAGAGCGTTGGCGATGTTGAAGACTCCGAGATCCTTGGCTGAGTCTTCCGGATTGGGAAGGACATCGATGACAAGGGCCATGTCCACTGCATAGTAGACCCCTGCGCCGGCGCCCATGACGAGCTGCGCAACGTAGAACATCTCGGTTCCCGCGGCGAAGACCAGCAGGCCCAAACCGATGGCGAAGACCGCGGTGGAGACGAAAACGAAAGCCTTCCTGCGCCCCAGGCGATCCGAGAGCCAGCCGCCGATCTTCGCGGTGACCGTGAGGGCTGCCGTGTAAATGAGCAAACCCAGGGCGAGGGCGGCGACGGCGTCTCCGGTTCCAAGGCGCAGATGGTCCTGAAGGAAGAAGAACTGGAACGTGATGAACAGGAACATGCCAAGGGTAAGGAGAAATCGGGAGATCCAGGCCCACGCGAAATCCGGATGTTTGACCGGGTTGACCCAGAACGTCATGAGCAGCGCCATCCACCCGTTGGTCTCGGGACGTTCAGTGAGGGCCCGGTCCGGCAATATGAAGCAGAACAACAGGATGAGTGCCGCGGCGAACAGTGAAGGGATAAGGAAAAGCATCAGGAGATCATTGACGAAGAAGTTCGCCACATAGGCTGCCGCCAGGATGCCGAGATTCTGCATTATTCCAACATTCGCTGAAACCCCGGCGAGCTGCCGTTCAGGGACTTGATCGGCGATGGTGGCCAGCAGGGGCGCGAGGACGGCATTGCCCGCGAGCTGGGCGAGGCACCATCCCAGGAGCAGCGTGGTGAAGTCGCCGGCGAGGGCCATAAGTACCATCGCGAGCACGAAGACCGCGGCCCCGCCGGCCATCCATGGCCGCCTGCGCCCGAAGCGCGACATCGTCAGATCACTGAGCCGCCCGAAGACCGGATTTCCGATCATCGCCACGAGGGCCGCGATGGACAGGATGGTGCCGGTGGCGGGGGCAGCCTGCTCGGCAGGGAAGACGCTTTGGGCCTTGAGCGCCAGACTGACCATCACCGGGGCGAGCAGGGCGAGGAAAAGTCCAAACTGGGCGAGCGCCATGGTGACGATTACCCGGGTGGGGGCCGTGGTGGGGGAGTCCGGTCCAGAGAAGGCTGTTGTGTCTGGGGCGAGTGGGGTGGCGGAAGGGGGAGGGGTTTCCATGAGGGTTCCAAACGTCTTCGTATGGCGGGCGTTCCACAGACCGAGTGATCGGTCTGTGGAGTTGAACGATTCTTGCCGTGCTTCGCGCCGTTGTCAAGAGTCGACTGTTCAATGCCTCTCTTTTCCTTGACTGCTAGGTACTAGTTGCTTCAGCCGGTCTCCCGGCGATCCACCCCCGGATCCGCTCCCCACAGGCTGCCCTCAATGAAAGCCCGTGGCGGGACCAGGTTGGTGGCACGTTTCGGCTCGAGGTTCCACTATTTAGATGAGCCTTGGTCCTGCAAGTCAGGGCGTGGCCGATATCGAGATCGAACGATAGGAAACGAACCGATGGATCCCCATGGCCGGCGCGACCAATCATCAACGTAACGATAAGGATCACCTCGATGTGACGCATGCCGAGGGGCTGCGGGCCTGGGCCAAAGGCTCCTTCCCTTGCGAGGCTGCCACCGAATTGCTGCTCCGCGGGTTTGGAGGCCGGTTCGCCGCGGCCGGCAATCCCTGGATCGGCACGGACGAATTCAGCCGCGCATCGTGGATTGATTTCGCCTCGATCCCCGAACATGCCGGCCGTGTCTCCAACGATGAATGGGGGTTCCTGATGTTCGCCGCTTCCCTGGCAGAGGGCGTTCCCGTGAATTTGGGTGACATCGTGACCGCAGTAAACAGGGAGAGCGTCGCGCTCATGCTGGCCGCGATCGCCCACGCTTCCGGTAGCCATGAACATTCCTGGGAGAGGGCGGGCCGGGACGAATTGGTGGGCTTCAACCGTCTGCCCGGCCTGTATTCATGGCCGGGCAAGCACGCTGAAGGCCGCTAGGACAGAACTTTCGGACACCTCTCGGACGGCCACCAAGGTTCAGCAAGGTGAACGGGCCGTTCGAGCTGGTTCCCGGGAGGCCGGGGCATGGATTTTGCATTGTGGTTCGCGACACGATCCTGGTCCTTCCCCTACTTAATAGGTGGCAGGCATGGGAGTGGTGAAATCCGACAGACTTCATCGATGTGGTGTCCGGGCGGACAGCCATCACTTCACATGCCCGCCCTGTCACGGAGCGCGCGCCGGATCCTGTTGGTGCCGCGTCTGCCTGGACATACGAGCCGGTGACTATGATCACGGCAAAGCGTGCGGCCGGGCCTGGACTTGGCCGCACGCTTCTTCGCTTTGAACCGCCGAAGGCGCACGGTGCCAGCGTGGTCATGCTGGCACGAAAGATCACACCGGCCGATAGAGCATGACGGCGCAGCGCCACCACTTTGCTCATTTTCCCCGACGATGTTCACAATCAAGGAGCCTCGCGCGGGCCCCTTGCGCCTGCCAATGGTCCGCGGACTTTGTATAGCCGAGCGTATCTACCGATCAGCGGGCATGGCCCGGGCTAAGGGAGAAATAGGGTGTAAAGCGGGCTCTAGCTCCGGGTGGAATGTTTGAGCGGACGGTCCCTGCAGATTCCAGCCCGAGAAGATGTCCATGGACCGTGCTTCTGGACAACCCCACGGCATGGCAGATATCGGCCACTCTGCTAGCGCCATTCTTGAACAAATAGTCGAGTATCAAGGAGCGGGCCGTGGCGGATGCGGTAGGAGCCCCGGGCGGGAGTGCCGGGTCCGTCGTGGCGTAGGGGATCGTGGACATGCCTGCCTCTCAATGCTTCAACGTGTGTACGAAACGGGATCTGCTCCGGCACAGGATGCCCTGTATGTCGTGGAACCTCCCGACATACAAGTGCTGCTTCTTGGTGAAACGTGTCGCGGTTCCACGACTGACGGCCGCCGAGTCTGGGCTGTCAGACCACGTTTTGTTTGAGGCAAGGACACGGGGGATGTTGCCTTGGTTCACTCGTTTGATGAAGAAATCGAAGGCCGGTATCCGGTTGATGCTTACGGCGCCGTGTTGCATGCGTCGTATGGGACCTTGACCCGGAGGGTGAGTGACACCGCTTCCTTGACCGTAGTGGCCCCCGCGCAGCCTCCCTCCGCGTCCTTGCCGGCGCATCTCGATGAGGGCTCCTCAAACCAATCGGCGACGGCCCATGAGTTCAATTTGCGGGGAAGTTCCCGGTTAGGCGTCATTTATGGCGTCCGTAGGCCACACAACACATATGGCCAAGAATTCTGAAGCTCTAGGGGAAGTCATGGCAGGTAGGTTTCGGGCAGCCGCGGTCGCCAGTGACCGTGAGCTCATCGCGATGGTTCGCGCTGGGAACGCGGAAGCATATGAAGGGCTCTACACGAGGCACGTGTCCATCGCCTCCTCTGTGGCACGGAAGAACGTCGATAACCCAAGTGACGCGGACGACGTCGTCGCGGAAGCATTCCAGGCCGTGCTTCAAAGCCTCAAATCCGGGGGAGGTCCTAGGGAGTTTTTCCGCGCGTATTTGCTCTCCGCCGTCACCAGGCTCGCCCACCACACCAACAGAAAGGCACGCCGAACCACCCCGGCAGACATCGAAGCGAACTTCGACCACGATGTGGTGGAGGAGGACCCGGTCATTCGCGCGTTTGAATCGCGGACCGTCGCGCGCGCGTATCGCGCGCTGCCTGAACGGTGGCAGTCGGTGCTTTGGTATCTGGACGTGGAAGGGATGAAGCCCGCAGCGGTCGCCCCGATCATGGGCCTTTCTCCCAACGCCGTTTCCGCGCTCGGTGTACGGGCCCGGGAGGGATTGCGCCGCCAGTACCTGCAGTCCCATATCAATGACCCGGAGCGCGCGGGCTGCGCGGAGTTCAGGTCCCAGCTGGGGGCCTATCTTCGTGGCGGGCTTTCCAAGAAGAACGCGTCGGGTGTCCGCAGTCATTTGGATGGCTGCACGGCGTGCACAGCTGTCCTGCTTGAACTTGAGGACGTTCGTGGAACCATGCGGGCCGTGCTGTTGCCGTTGGTCACAGGTATTCCATTGACGGCCTGGGACGACAGGTCCAAGGAACTCGGGGCGGCCGGCGTCCTGCAGGGAACCTCAACCGGGACGACCCTGGTCAACCCCGTGGTGATGACCGCCGCTGGTGCCCTTGTGGCAACGATCATGTTTGGCGGGGTTAGTGACTCAGCTGGCCTGACTGCTCAGGACCAGCTGGATTCGCTTGGTGTCGAGTCGCCGCGGAACGACGTCCCGGCAGGGCCTCTACACCCTGCCCCTACTCCATCATGGCCCCGGACCCCGGGAACGTCGGCGGCCCAACAGCCCCCCAGCCCTGTCCCGCCCCCAGCGCCTCCCCGGTCTTACGAAACGCCGCCGGACACAGTCCCACAACCTGGTGGCCCGTCCCCGTTGCCGTCCCCAGCTCTGCCGCCTTTGCCTGGACCCGGCGTTGTCTCTGAGTCGATCCAGACCGCAGGCGTCCAGGGGAGCGTTTCCGTTTCGGATGTCAACGGCGATCCCAGAACCCGGAGCATGATCGTTGCTTTTTCGATCACAGGAGGCGTGGATCTCCGCTCTGCAACCGCCACCTTCTCATTATCGAAACACGCCTCGATAGATCTTGCATCCCTAGAGGCCCCTTCAGGATGGACCTGCCACGTGAACCCGGGAGATTCCGGTGCGCTCACATGCACTACGGGCGTCCTCAAGAGCGGAACGACAGAGTTCCACTTCACCATCAACACCACAAACAAGGGACACGGTCACACGCTTCAATACAACCTCAACGGTCCAGCCATCGAAACAAACTCATACACGTATGGATTCTGAAATCAGTCCGCATGCCAAGATTCCGGGCGGCCCTCCGCGCAAGCACCTGATCGCACGTGACATCGAGTCGTGGCCGGATCTATGGCGTTGAGACGTTCTTTAGTTCCGAGAGGAGCCGCGCCGCTTCTGTCGCCGTCGTCGGAACGTTTCGGTAGTTAAGCCGGCATGGCCCCAGGAATCCGTTTCCAAGGGATTCCAGCCGGCGCCTGCAGCGGAGCGCGTCAGCGAAGTTCTTTGGCGATCGGGGCATGAGGAATCGCACGGCACCGTGACTGTAGGCGGCAGGGAAACTGTGGTCGTTGAACTCTTCGAGGCAGGCCTGGCCTAGATCAGCCAACACGGTCCACTCCGCTTTGATGCCCCTGATCAACAGCGACACCCGGATTGTCCCCAACACATATCGGGACGATTCTTCCGCTCCCGCAAGGCAGAGGTCATGGAGCATACGCTCGAAGTGAGCCGATGTCGCCAAACCAGTCGTGACATCGGTGCAGGAAAGTGGTTGAGCCTCCTCGCTTGCTTCAACCCATCCGACGGCGAGTTCCTGAAGGGCATCACCATCGACCGGATGGCCCGAGATGGTGAACAGCGACCGCAAATCCGTCATGCTCTCCGCCAGCCCGACCCCTCGGTGCGACCGACTGATTCCCAATCTCCTGGCGTATTCGGCGCACGGCAGGCCCACGAGCAGGGAACTTGCCAGAGGTGAAACCTCAGGTACGAACCAGTCTCCGGGAACACGCCAACCGTCTTTGAGACTTTGCTCCCGCCACCGAAGTAGTAGCTTCCAGGTACCGCTGTTGGTTGGCAGCGGAGCTGATTTTTGGATTTTCATACTAATGAGTGCCAGCCGGGGACCATTCGTGTCGGGAACCCGATTCCGTCATTGCGGGATGTGAGAATCATCATGATGCGGGGCTCGACAGCAACCTGTTCCACACAGGAGTCTGGGAAGGCTGTTCGTTGGTGTCGGTTCGCTGGAACTGCCTTCCCGGTGAACCGGCCGGACGTTGTCATCACCCACTCCGGCCACGATTACCACCAGGACCACCAGGCCTTCCGCGGCTCCCAGGTCAAGCCCTCCTACGCCGAGGTCTTTGAGCCCGTGCGCCTGCTCGGCTAAGCGGTGGGGGAATTCTGAGCCCCGCCGCTGGCTTGGTGCTCGGCGGCCTTGGCCAAGGCACTTCCGGTTGCCCGCGGCAGTGCTCGGGGTCGTCTGTCCGGCATGTCCTTGTTGCAGAGCCGGCCCTTGTTCTCATTGTCGAGCGAAGGGAGTTTCGTTGAGTGTTCGCCTCAACCCCTACTTGAGCTTCAAGGAAGCCGCCAGGGAGGCGAGGGTCTTCTATCACTCGGTTTTTGATGGGGTACTGACAGTGGAATCTTCTTCCGGGTTTCAGCCAGGCGGAGGTCGTGAGGAGGCATCAAAGGTATCGCATGCGGTGCTTGTCGCCGGCTGCGGGTTGGTTCTGATGGCATCCGACGCGCCTGACAACACGGCCTTCCGCGACGGCACCAACCATTCAATGTCGCTCTGCGGCGATAATGAGGACGAAATGTGCGGCTACTGGAGCCAACTGGTCGTCAATGGGATTGTTAGTATGTCGCTTGCCGAGGATTCGGACGGTGTTTGTTCCGGCATCTGTATTGATCAATTCGGAATTACGTGGATAGTCAGCATCACGACCTCTCTAGCGACAGCGGACGAACATGATGGTGGCCGGTGATGGCGCGGAGCTTCCGGAACCGGGGTAGCCGCGCGTAGGCCTTGGGTCTCTCCATATCTTCCGGTTGACCTCGGATTCCGGTATAGGTCTACCGAAAAAGGTTGAATATTACCCATGGGTAGGCCTTCTGGGAGGCTCCCATGGCGGATATCCTCTTAGGGACTTCACGAGAGTCAGTGGTCATCGAAAGGGATGCAACGATGCATTCGCGGTGGAAAGAGGGTTTATGTCTGGCATTTTCGAAATCTTGGCAGCAGGGGAGCAATCGTTCCACTTCCGGTTGAAGGCCGATGATGGAACCGTCGTGGCAGTGTCGCCCAGGTTCCGAGATATAGCGGCCCTCGTGGCCGGTATCAACGCAGTCAGGGAAAATGCCGCCACGGGATTCGTGGTGGATCACCGCTCACACGGAGCGCAATAGCAAATCGGCGGCAGTGCTCACAGGAGCACTGCCGCCGATTGGTTTTACAGCATCTTAGGAGTCGCCTCCTGAACCGCCGGTGGTGCCGGCAGTCACGTCGAGGAGCTTGTACCGATCAATCGCGTACGACGGCGCACTGGGGTCTACCTCGCCCCTCGCCGCGAGGAGCTGGAGGGTTTTGGTGACGATTGAGTGGGTGTCGTTCTTGAAGAAGCGTCGGGCGGCTTGGCGGGTGTCGGAGAAGCCGAAGCCGTCGGCGCCGAGGGAGGCGAATTCGTTGGGGATGAATTGGCGGATCTGGTCCGGGACGGCCTTCATATAATCCGAGACAGCCACCACCGGACCCTGCGCATCGGCCAGCTGCTGCGCCACGAACGGAACCCGAGCCGGGCTACCGGGGTTGAGGAAGGCGTGTTCCTCGGCGGCGAGGCCGTCGCGTCGGAGTTCGTTCCAGGAGGTCACGGACCAGACGTCGGCGGAGACGCCCCAGTCCTGGGCGAGGACGCGCTGGGCTTCCAGGGCCCAGGGGACGGAGACGCCGGAGGCGAGGATCTGTGCGCGGGGTCCGTCGGTTTTCGCCGGGGCCAGCAGGTAGATGCCTTTCAGGAGGCCTTCGGTGTCGAGGTTTTCCGGTTCCGCGGGCTGGGTGATGGGTTCGTTGTACACGGTGAGGTAGTACATGAGGTTCCGGTCTTCGGAGTCCGGTCCGTACATGCGCTGGAGTCCGTCGCGGATGATGTGGCCGATTTCGTAGCCGTAGGCGGGGTCGTAGGTGAGGACGGCGGGGTTGGTGGAGGCCAGGATGGGGGAGTGGCCGTCGGCGTGTTGGAGTCCTTCGCCGGTGAGGGTGGTCCGTCCTGCGGTGGCGCCGATGATGAAGCCGCGGGTCATCTGGTCCGCGGCGGCCCAGAAGGCGTCGCCGGTGCGTTGGAAGCCGAACATGGAGTAGAACACGTAGATCGGCACGAGGGGTTCGCCGTGGGTGGCGTAGGCGGTGCCGGCGGCGGTGAACGCGGCGACGGCGCCGGCTTCGTTGATGCCGGGGTGGATGAGCTGGCCCAGGGGGGATTCCTTGTAGGCCAGGACGAGGTCCCGGTCCACGGAGAGGTAGTTCTGGCCCTTGGGGTTGTAGATCTTCGCGGTGGGGAAGAACGCGTCCATGCCGAAGGTCCGGGACTCGTCCGGCACCACCGGGACGAAGCGGGCGCCGAAGTTCTTGTCCCGCATGAGGTCTTTCAGGAGCCTGACGAAGGCCATGGTGGTGGCGGCCTGCTGCTTGCCGGAGCCGCGCTTGGCGACCTCGTAGGACTTCTCTTCCGGCAGCACCACGGGGGTGTGGGTGCTGCGGCGTTCCGGGACGGAACCGCCCAGGGCGGCGCGGCGGTCCATCATGTACCGGATTTCCGGGGCGTCCATGCCGGGGTGGTAGTACGGGGGCCGGTACAGGTCCGTGTCGAGTTGTTCGTCGGTGATGGGGATGCGCAGGTGGTCCCGGAAGGCCTTGAGGTCTTCCATGGTGAGTTTCTTCATTTGGTGGGTCGCGTTGCGGCCCTCGAAGTGGGGTCCGAGTCCGTAGCCCTTGACGGTCTTGGCCAGGATCACGGTGGGTTTGCCCTTGAACTCGGTCGCGGCCTTGTACGCGGCGTAGACCTTGCGGTAGTCGTGGCCGCCGCGTTTGAGGTTCCAGATCTGGTTGTCGTCCAGGTCCGCGACCAGGTCCTTGGTGGCCGGGGTCTTCCCGAAGAAGTGTTCGCGGACGAACCCGCCGGACTCGGCCTTGTAGGTCTGGTAGTCGCCGTCGACGGTTTCGTTCATGATCTTCACCAGGGACCCGTCGGTGTCCCTGGCCAGGAGATCATCCCATTCCCGGCCCCAGACGACCTTGATGACGTTCCAGCCCGCGCCGCGGAAGAACGCTTCCAGTTCCTGCATGATCTTCCCGTTGCCCCGCACCGGCCCGTCCAGGCGCTGGAGGTTGCAGTTGATCACGAAGTTCAGGTTGTCCAGGTTCTCGTTCGCGGCGAGCTGGAGCAGGCCGCGGGACTCGGGCTCGTCCATTTCCCCGTCGCCCAAAAACGCCCAGACCTGCTGGCCGGAGGTGTCCTTCAGGCCCCGGTCGTGCAGGTAGCGGTTGGACTGGGCCTGGTAGATCGCGTTCATCGGGCCGATGCCCATGGACACGGTGGGGAATTCCCAGAACGCGGGCATCAGGCGCGGGTGCGGGTAGGAGGAGAGGGCGTGGCCTTCCTTGGACTTTTCCTGCCGGAACCCGTCCAGGTCCTCCTCCGTGAGCCGGCCTTCCATGAACGCCCTGGCGTACATGCCCGGGGACGCGTGGCCCTGGAAGAACACCTGGTCCCCGCCGGAAGGGTGGTCCTTGCCGCGGAAGAAGTGGTTGAAGCCGACCTCGTACAGGGTCGCGGCCCCGGCATAGGTCGAGATGTGCCCGCCCACCCCGATGTCGGACCGCTGCGCCCGGTGCACCATCACGGCCGCGTTCCAGCGCATGTACGCCCGGTACCGGCGCTCGAACTCCTCGTTGCCCGGGAACTCCGCTTCCTGGTCCGCCGGGATCGTGTTCACGTAATCGGTGGTCGTCACCATCGGCACACCCACCGACTGGGACCCCGCCCGCTGAAGCAGGCTGCGCATGATGAACTGCGCCCGCTCCGTGCCCTGCTCCCTGATCAACGCATCCAAAGACTCAACCCACTCGGCAGTCTCTTCCGGATCACGATCAGGCAGCTGGGAAGTCAACCCGCTAAGGATGTGTGAGGTCTCTTCTCCTGCAGCCACGTCCAACCTCTCTTCATTGAATGTCTGGGCGCTTGCACTGTAGTGCGCGCTGAAACGGCGTAGAAATTTCGTATTGTGAGAATAAAATTCTGTAATTCGAGATTAGCCATGCGTTGGCCAAGCGTCAATCTAACGCCGCAGGGGCCAGCTCTCGCAAGGCCTCGCGGTGCCAGATGGCCGATTGTGACCGCCGTCGGGAGGGTAACCCTTGACCAAAGGTGACCTAGCTCATACAGTTATTTCACTATTCAATAACTAGATTCCACGATGCGAAAACTCTTTACGTCCTCTCACAGCGTCTCGGAAGCCTAGTTGCAGCACCACAAAGAAGTGGAGATCCACGATGCAATCGACTCCCCCAGTCGGCGTCACAACGGCTTCGGAGCAGACGATACTGCCTGGCAGTTCGGCACATCCGTCAGTAGGAAATGAAACTCTCTGCGATGTAGCGTCCGTCGCAGCAGGTCGCACCATCAGCCCCAGCCTCTACAACCTCGACCTCGCCCCCACCAAGAAAGAGGGCAGGCGCTGGACGAGCTACAGCATCTTCACCCTCTGGGCCAACGACGTTCACAGCCTTGGCAACTACGCGTTCGCCATCGGCCTCTTCTCGCTTGGCCTGGGCGGGTGGCAAATCCTCGTGGCCCTCGGCATCGGCGCGGTCTTGCTGTTCACCCTCCTGACCTTCTCCGGATTCATGGGCCAGAAGACGGGCGTTCCCTTCCCCGTGATGAGCCGGATCAGCTTCGGCATTCGAGGCGCCCAGCTGGCCAGCCTGGTCCGAGGGGCCGTGGCTATCGCCTGGTTCGGAATTCAGACCTACCTCGCCTCTGTGGTGCTCCGCGTCATGCTTGTCGCCATGTTCCCCGGGCTGAAGGACATGGATGCCAACTCCATCCTGGGTCTGTCCGCCCTTGGTTGGATCGCCTTCGTATCGCTCTGGATTGTCCAGCTGGTCATTGTCAGCTTCGGCATGGAGATGATCCGCAAGTACGAGGCCTTCGCTGGCCCCATCATTCTTGTCACCATGCTGGTCATTGCCATCTGGGTGTTCGTTGAGGCCGGGGGCGCCATCCAGTGGTCCGGGATCAAGGGGCTCGAAGGTGGCGAGATGTGGCGCACGATCTTTGCCGGCGGCGCACTCTGGGTCTCCATCTACGGCACCTTCGTCCTGAACTTCTGCGACTTCACGCGATCCTCGGTGTCCAAGAAGTCGATTGTCCGTGGCAACTTCTGGGGCATCCCCATCAACATGCTCCTGTTCGGCGCGATCGTGGTCATCATGGCCGGCGGCCAGTACAAGATCAACGGCAAGATCATTGAAAGCCCCTCGGACATCGTGCAGAGCATCCCCAACACGCTCTTCCTGGTCCTGGCCTGCCTCGCTTTGCTGATCCTGACCATAGCGGTGAACCTCATGGCGAATTTCGTAGCACCCGTCTACGCCCTCACCAACCTCTTCCCCAAGCACCTGAACTTCCGCAAGGCAGCGTGGGTCAGCGGTACCATCGGCCTGATCATCCTGCCGTGGAACCTCTACAACAACCCCTTGGTGATTGTGTACTTCCTGGGCGGACTCGGCGCCCTGCTTGGACCGCTGTTCGGCGTCGTGATGGCCGACTACTGGCTCCTGCGCCGCGGCAAGGTCAACGTCCTCGACCTGTACACGGACCACCCTTCCGGCACCTACTTCTACAAGCGTGGCGTCAACCCCCGGGCGATCGCCGCCATGGTTCCGGCCGCCGTCGTCGCCATCCTTATCGCGTTCGTTCCCGCACTGGAGGCCGCAGCACCGTTCGCGTGGTTCTTCGGCGCCGGCATTGGAGCATTGTGCTACTACTTGCTTGCAGACAAGAAGCAGCAGCACAGCGATATCTCCGGCGAGCCGATCGCCGTCGTCAGCAACCACTAATACTCAACTGGCTCGCAGTTGTTGTCGTTTTCGCCCGTCAAAACGACAATAACTGCGAGTCAGTTGGGCTTTACCGGGCTAACCGGGCAGGCAACCCAATCTAGGAGGAACCCATGCGCATCCTCGTCGCAAACGTCAACACCACCCAATCCATGACCGACTCCATCGCAGCCCAAGCGCGAAGCGTCGCTGCTCCAGGCACCGAGATCATCGGCATCACCCCGCGGTTCGGCGCCGATTCCTGCGAAGGGAACTTTGAAAGCTACCTCGCTGCCATCGCCGTGATGGACCGCGTGGTCAACTACCCCGAACCGTTCGACGCCGTCATCCAGGCAGGATACGGCGAGCACGGCCGTGAGGGACTCCAGGAGCTCCTGGACGTCCCGGTGGTGGATATCACCGAGGCCGCGGCCAGCACCGCGATGTTCCTCGGCCACAAATACTCCGTGGTCACCACCCTGGACCGCGCGGTCCCGCTCATCGAAGACCGCCTCAAGCTCGCGGGGCTGGATGACCGCTGCGCCTCCGTCCGTGCGAGCGGCATGGCCGTCCTGGAACTCGAGGAATACCCGGACCGCGCAGTCGAAGCCATCGTGGAACAAGCTGAACGAGCCGTGCGTGACGACAAAGCGGAAGTCATCGTCCTCGGCTGCGGCGGCATGGCAGGGCTCGACGAACAGATCCGCCAACGCTGCGGCGTTCCGGTGGTGGACGGAGTGGCCGCCGCGGTGACCATCGCCGAGTCGCTCGTCCGCCTGGGACTGTCCACGTCCAAGGTCCGGACCTACGCCACGCCGCGCCCCAAGACCGTCATAGGCTGGCCCCTGACTACAACGGACACGACGACGGCGGATGCTCCCGCCGCGCACTAGCTCAACAAACAGGAGAACCGCGTGAGCGAAACCATCCCCACCCGGCCCCGGGTCGCCGTCGTCACCGGAGCCGGCTCCGGGATCGGGCGGGCGGTTGCCCGGCTTCTGTTGGCCGAAGGCTACCGCGTTGCCCTCGCCGGACGGCGGGAAGCGCAGCTTCTCGAGACTGCCGACGGCCACCGCGAGGCGCTCGTGGTGCCGTGCGATGTAACAGTGCCCGACGACGTCGCGCGCCTTTTCGCGGAGGCCAGCCAGCGCTGGGGGAGGGTCGACGTCCTGTTCAACAATGCCGGTATCTTTGGTCCTTCCGGAGGGGTGGACGAGATCAGCGTGGCCGATTGGGATGCCACCCTGGCCGTGAATGTCACGGGCTCCATGCTGTGCGCGGCCGAGGCTGTGCGGACGATGAAGTCGCAGGAACCACAAGGAGGGCGCATCATCAACAACGGCTCCATCTCCGCCCATTCGCCGCGGCCATTGTCCGTGGCCTACACGGTGAGCAAACACGCCATGAGCGGCCTGACCAAGAGCATCGAGCTGGACGGGCGACCGTTCGGAATCACGTGCGGGCAGATCGATATCGGCAACACTCGTACGGAGATCATGGACACCATCGGCGTGGGCTCGGGGGCGCTCCAGGCCGATGGTAGTCGCCGCGTGGAGCCGATGTTCCCCGTGGAGGATGCCGCGCGAGCGGTGCTCATGATGGCCAACATGCCGGCGTCGGCCAACGTGGGTTCCGTGGTGGTGACCGCCGCGGGGATGCCGTTCGTGGGCCGCGGCTAGCCTGCCGCTGCTGGAAGCCCGGCGCCGCTAGAAAATTGACCAGCCCGTGCGGGTGGTGAACTCATCCAGGGCGGCAACGCCTGCCAGTGAATTCCCGGATCGTCCCAGGCCGGGGCTCCAGACACAGATGGTGCATTTGTTGGGTACCACGGCCACAATGCCGCCACCTACCCCGCTCTTTCCAGGGAGTCCTACGCGGTAGGCGAATTCGCCGGCGGCGTCGTATGTGCCGCACGTGAGCATCACGGCGTTGATTCTCTTTGTCTGGGACGGGGACAGAAGAGCGGTGCCGTTCCCCCGCAGCCCGTTGTTGGCCAGGAACCTGCTCGCGAGGGCCAAATCAGTGCAGCTCATTTCAAGCGCGCACTGGTTGATGTATGCCTCGAGGACCGAGTCCACGGGATTTTCGAGGTTTCCGTAGCTGGCCAGGAAGTGTGCCAGCGAGGCGTTGCGGTGACTATTCGCAGCCTCTGAAGCGGCCACCTCGGGGTCGGCGTCGATAGAGTTGTTTCCGCTTTCTTGCCGGAGCAATTCCCGGACGGGAGATGGCGAGTTGCCCACGATGCTGAGCAGCCTGTCGGTGACAACCAGGGCGCCGGCATTGATGAACGGATTCCGCGGAATTCCGTCCTCGTGTTCCAGCTGCACGAGGGAATTGAACGGATTGCCGGAGGGCTCCCGGAACACGCGCTTCCAGATCCGGTCGCCATCCCGGGCCAGCACCAGAGCGAGGGCGTAGACCTTCGAAATGCTTTGGATGGAGAAGGGCACGTCAGCGTCTCCGGAGGAGAATACGTCACCGCTGGAGGTTGCCACGGAAATGCCGAATTGCATGGTATCCACCGCGGCCAGGCTTGGGATGTAGTCTGCGGGCGCTCCTTGGCCGAGCAGGGGCCGAACCGTGCCGACAATGTCGTCAAGGAGATTCTGGAGGTTCATGGTCTTAGCGCCGTCCTTCGGAGTGAGTCCACAGCCTGAGCTGAAGATGCGCGAGCAGCCTTTGCTCTGCGGAGTGGAGGTCGATGCCGGCTACTTCGCAGGCTCGCCGCAGCCGGTAATGGACCGTATTCCGGTGGACGGCCAATTCTTCCGCGCACCGGTTCACATCACCGAAGAATTCAAGGTAGGTCAGCAGCGTAGTGGCGAACTCCGGGTACTTGCTGCACAGCAGGGAGATGCCTCCATGCCGAAGGTCGGCCCTCGAAGCCAGAAGCTCCAGCAATTCCTTCGTCAGAACGGTCGTTTCCACGTCTGCGTAGGAGGCCACGTGGATCGAGGGCGTGCTTTCCAGGACCTTCAGTACGCTGCGGACGTGCTCCAGTGTGCCATGCAATGCGTCCAGGCGTTCGACGACGGGCCCGACGGCGGCCTGCACCTGGCAGTGCAGGTGGACCCTTGCGTCCCGGACAATGACGTTGATGAGGCGGTTGATGGCCGGCGGGGATTTTATGGGGTCAAGGTCAGGAAGAATCATGGCTATTTCCAAGCCGATGGCTCCCACCACGGCGCCGGGACGGTAGGCGGCTGCGTGGATCGATGCCACATTGGCCAGCTCGCCACGCCGCAGTTGCAAGCCCGCTGCCGTCTCGTCGTCGCCTTGGGCGGAAATCAGGACGAGGGCTGCCGGCTTGGATGGATCGATGCCCGCGGACTGTGCCTGGGAGTGGATCTGGGGAGTGCCGCTGAGCAGGCTGGAGATCCTGTCGCGCCGTAGTGCCTGGGATTGCTCGTTACGGTGCCGGACCAGTTCTATGGCCGCGTGCCGTGCCGCTCCAACCATGAGCTTGTCCGTGTTGTGAGCGAGGGGTTCCTTCCCTTCCTGAAGCCATATGTACCCCAGGATCCTGTTTCCCGCGTGGATACCGATCGCCACCCGTTCCCGGAGACCTTCCGCCGGGTTGGCGTCCATGTGGATGGGAGCTTCGGCCGCTTGCAGGTGCTTGTAGACCCCTGATTCCTTCAACAGTTTTTGGTAACGCTCCGGTCCACGCCGGGCCAGGATGGAGAGCCTGCGGAGTTCATCGACGTCGTTGGAGGCCGGCGAGTACGCCAGGACGCGGTTTGCCGGATCCTCAATGACCACGTGGCCGTTGGCCAGGGTCGCGGTGGTTTGGGCGATCGCAAAAAGATCCCGGTGAATGATCGTGGACGCGTCGGTGGAAAGTGCAGGCTCCTGGATGCGGTTCTTGGCGATGCTTTCCAGCGTGCCCCAGTTCATTGCAGGAGCCACGGCGATCAGGCCGATTCCGGTGGGAAGCAGCACTTCCCGGACGGCGTCCAGTTCCTCCTCGTTCCCTTTCACCGCGATGGCGGCGGGGTAGTCCGGAATCAGCTTCCGGATGCCAGGCAGGGCTGCGCGACCCCGGACTCCGATCAGCAGGACCAAGCTCCCGCGTTGGACCGGCGTCTCGTCCTCGGCGTCCACGATCACCGTTTCACGAACCGTGCCGTTGTCCGTTCCGGGAGGAACCAGCAGTTGCCCGTTGTCGACGCCAATGTCTTCAAGTATGTCGCTGAGCATGGCGCCTATGACATGCTCGGCAGATTCCTGGGGTGCCACCCGTATTCACTTCCTCTAAGCGGCTTAGCCGCGCTCACAGCCATGAACACTACCCGCACTCTGGCGGAACGGAGTTGTTATCCGCGCACAACGGG
Source organism: Arthrobacter sp. MMS24-S77 (assembly GCF_054888235.1). Classification (NCBI taxonomy): domain Bacteria; kingdom Bacillati; phylum Actinomycetota; class Actinomycetes; order Micrococcales; family Micrococcaceae; genus Arthrobacter; species Arthrobacter sp. MMS24-S77. Next base: position 3,875,436 of record NZ_JBTZRN010000001.1, on the reverse strand, counting down.
GATCGGGCGAATTTAGCTGGCCAGACAGTTCCTTCCCTCCCGCCGGAACCTAGAGTTGTTTTCCGTCCCCTCCGCTGATGATCCAGCAGTGCAGCTGTGATTCCACACGTCAGCAGGAGACAAGTTCTGGAGTATGCAGCCGCGCCCGCGGTACCGGAGTCAAAGGAGACCCCTGGAATGAAACGCACACTGAACCGGCCTGCGCCGGGCCCGATCGCCGGGGCTCAGATTGCCGGGCTTGATCCCGCTGATTCGCTGGAAAACAACCGGGAGCTTCTTGGCGACCGTTCAACGGCTGCGCAGGATTTTTCAAGCGAGGACGCCGGTTACCACAAGACCCTCAAACCCCGGCAGATCCAAATGATAGCGATCGGGGGCGCGATCGGAACAGGCCTCTTCATGGGCGCGGGTGGCCGATTGAATGGTTCCGGTCCGGCCTTGATCTTCGTCTACGCCCTTTGCGGGTTCTTTGCGTTCCTGATCCTGCGCGCCCTTGGCGAACTGGTTCTCCACAGGCCATCCTCGGGTTCGTTCGTGTCCTATGCCAGGGAGTTCTACGGCGAGAAGCTGGCCTACGCGGCCGGCTGGTTATACTTCCTTAACTGGGCCATGACGTCGATTGTCGATGTCACGGCCGTGGCGCTTTACGTCAAATTCTGGGGACAATTCTGGGAGCCGCTGCAAACAATCCCACAGTGGCTTATCGCACTTTGCGCCCTCGTCATTGTCCTCGCCCTCAACCTCGTCTCCGTGAAGATCTTCGGCGAGATGGAATTCTGGTTCGCCCTGATCAAGGTGACGGCGCTGGTAGCCTTCCTCGTCGTCGGGGTCTGCTTCATCGTCTTTGGCGGGAAGACGGACATCGGCGTTCCCGGGCTGGGCGTGATCCTGGACCACGGCGGAGCCTTCCCGACCGGTGCCGTGGCGCCCCTGCTCGCGATCAGCGGCGTCGTGTTCGCGTATGCCGCGATTGAACTTGTTGGTACGGCTGCAGGCGAAACCGCCAACCCGGAAAAGGTGATGCCCAAGGCCGTCAACACGGTAGTCTTCCGGATCGCACTCTTCTATGTCGGTTCCGTGCTGCTCCTCTCGTTGCTCTTGCCGTTCACGGCGTACAAATCCGGCGAATCGCCCTTCGTCACCTTCTTCTCCCATCTCGGAGATCCCCATACCGCGGCTGTTTCGGCATCAGTGATGAACTTCGTTGTCCTGACAGCGGCCTTGTCGAGCCTCAATGCCGGCCTCTATTCCACGGGCCGGATCTTGCGGTCCATGGCGGTCAATGGCTCCGCGCCACAGTTCACCGCCAGGATGAGCAAATCGGGGGTGCCGTATGGCGGCATCCTGCTGACAGCGGTGATCGCTCTGCTTGGCGTCGGCCTGAATGCCCTGGTGCCGTCCCAAGTGTTCGAGATCGTTCTCGAGGTGTCTGCGATCGGGATCATCGGAGGCTGGGCGACCATCATCTTGTGCCACATCAAGCTTCAGACCTGGGTCAGGCTCGGCAAGGCCGTTCGTCCGTCATTCCGGCTCTTCGGCGCCCCCTTCACCTCATACCTCACGCTCGCCTTCCTTGCCTTCGTTCTCGTCACGATGGGCTTCTCGGAGACTGGGCGCTGGGTGCTCGCGTCCCTGCTGCTCCTGATACCCCTGCTCGTTGCCGGCTGGTTCGCTTGCCGCGAACGCATCCTGGAGACAGCCGCGGCCCGGCGCGGCCACACTGGCGACCTGCCCGTCGTCGCAGGATCCTTCTCACAGGGCGGCCAACGCTCCTGATGTACAACGACTTGATGGAAAGCGGTACCACCTTGCCCGGCATTACGCCCCGAAACAACAGCGCCACCCTGACCAAGCGAAGCCAGGTGAAGAACCAACTTCCAAAGCGGGACATCGGCACGCCTAGCAGCGCGTGGCGTTCGCGCGCTGATGCGTGGGAGTTTCTCGGGTACGCGTTCAAGCAGTTGGCAAAGGGCGGCCCGGGAACGCCGTCGCGTTCCGGCCTGCAGGACCAAGCCATCCAGGCGCTGCGCCTGCTTCAGGCCGTGGAACTGTATTGGGCGGCGCCGGGGATCGCCGAGTTGGCGCCGCTACTCGACTGCGTGGATTCCGGTGATTACGACGCCGGGCTGGAGATGATCCGCGGAATGTCCCACTTGATGCCTTCCGTCAGTCCGGGACCAGTCAGTCCGGGCCGAGTCGGCCCGGAACCAGGGCAGCCCGGGGCCGGTCGCTCCATCCTGGGCGTTCAGGACGAAGGCTCCCGGGAGCAACGGCCGGCGAGCGAGCGGCCCCGGTTCGAGGTCCTGTTTGTCGACGACATCACTGACCAAGAAGCCGAAGTGCTGAGAGCGGAAATGCTGGCCCAGCGGAGGCCGTCCGATGCCTTCACCTATGAACTCAACGTGGTTCCCAGCTACGAGGATGCGCTGGTTGCCTTGATCCTGAACCCTGCCATCCAGGCATGCATTCTCCGCCCGGGATTCACCATCGCCAGCAGCCAGCCGCTTGGCCGCGACCTGAGGAAATACCTTGCCGGCCTAGTGAGCCGTGAACTTGCCGGAATGCCACCGCTGGGCAGGTTCCTTAGCCTGGCCGAGCAGATCTCCGAGTTACGCCCCGAACTGGATGTGTACCTGGTAGCCGGTGTCGCCATGGAGAGCCTCGCGGGTTCTCTGACGAAGCGGTTCCGGAGGATTTTCCGCAGGCAAGACAATCTCGACCTGCACCTATCGCTGTTGTCGGGTGTCGCCGAGCGGTACAGGACCCCGTTTTTCACTGCGCTACAGGAATACAGCCGGCGGCCGGCCAGCGTCTTCCACGCCTTACCGATCTCTCGCGGCGGCTCGGTGGGCAATTCGCCCTGGATCCGTGACATGGCCGATTTCTACGGAATGAACCTTCTCTTGGCCGAGACGTCCGCGACGTCGGGAGGACTCGATTCGCTGTTGGATCCGCACGGATCGATCAAGGAGGCCCAAGACCTGGCTGCGCGTGCATTCGGTTCCCAGAAAACCTTCTTCGTTACCAATGGAACCTCCACCGCCAACAAGATCGTTCATCAGTCCATCCTTGCTCCAGGGGATGTGGTCCTCGTCGACCGCAACTGCCACAAATCCCACCACTATGCTTTCGTCCTCGCCGGAGCCCAGGTTTCCTATCTGGATGCGTATCCGCTGGACAAGTACGCCTTCTACGGTGCAGTACCACTGGCGAGCATCAAAGCCCGCTTGCTGGATTACCGGCGTGCCGGCCGCCTGGATGAAGTAAAGATGATCACGCTGACCAACTGCACCTTCGACGGCATCGTCTATGACGTTGAACGCGTCATGGAAGAATGCCTGGCGATCAAACCGGACCTCGTGTTCCTTTGGGACGAAGCCTGGTTCGCCTTCGCCCGGTCCCATCCCGTCTTCCGGCGCAGAACGGCCATGGCCGCGGCGAGGAAGCTTGAGGCCTCATTCAGTGATCCCGCCTATGCCGCCAGGCACGCCGAACATGCGGCATCGCTCCACGACGCGGTGACAGGTGCGCCCGCCGACGATGAACTCTGGCTGAAGACCCGGCTTATCCCGGACCCAGCGAAAGCGCGGTTGCGCGTCTACGCCACGCAGTCCACCCACAAGACGCTCACCTCGCTACGTCAGGGATCCATGATCCATGTCTTCGACCAAGACTTCAGCGAGCATAACCAAGAGTCATTCCGCGAAGCATATATGACCCACACCTCCACATCGCCCAATTACCAGATCCTCGCTTCCCTCGACATCGGCCGCCGCCAGGTCGAGCTTGAGGGGTTCGGCCTGGTTCAGAAACAGGCGGATCTGGCAACCATCGTTGCCCAGGCAGTGGCCCGCCACCCCCTGCTGAAGAAATACTTCCGAGTCCTCACGTCGAGGGACCTCATTACGGCGCCATATCGGGAAACCGGCAGTGCCATGCCGCTCCGGGATGGGCTGGCAGCTTTGGCGGACGCCTGGCTGCACGACGAGTTCGTCGTCGACCCCAGCCGCCTCACGCTGGACATCAGCCGGACAGGGGTCGACGGCGACACATTCCGGCACCGGTATCTCGCCGATAAGCACGGCTTCCAAGTCAACAAGACCTCCCGTAACACCGTGCTCTTCATGACCAACATCGGCACGTCCCGTAGCGCCGTCGCCTACCTGATCGAAGTCCTGGTCAAGCTGGCCGAGTCTTTCGAGGAGGAACGGCCGGCGCGGAAAACGCCAGACGCCGGTCTCGTCGCGGGCCTCACGGGAGCCACTCCGCCGTTGCCCGATTTCAGCAGGTTCGCGAGGCGCTTTCGGCGGGATTCGCTTGGTCCCGATGGCGACCTCCGGGCCGCCTATTTCGAGAGCTACAAGGATGGATCAACCACTTACCTGCCGGCCGACGACCTCAAGGCCAGGATCGCGGAAGGCGAGGAAGTTGTTTCGGCCGGATTCGTCACGCCCTACCCTCCGGGCTTCCCCATCCTTGTCCCCGGCCAGGTCATCACCAGCCAAACGCTGGAGTTCATGGCCGCACTCGATACCCGGGAAGTTCACGGCTTCGACTCAGAGCGCGGCTACAGGGTGTTCACTCGGTGACGGTGTCGGCATGCCGGTGGGCAACCCGCACAGGACGAGGAATCCATTCAAGATGGGTCACGAAGAAGGCTGGTTTTCCACAATATGAAAATTAGATTCCCCCTTGTGGAATGAAGTGATCGGGATTACATTTGAAAACAACCCCCGAAAATCAGGGGCTGTTCCCAAACTGATTGGTTCAGATCAATGAAGATCCCAGACTCTGCGGCGCTGAAGGCGAGTTCGGCCCCGCGGAAGAAGAAGCCACTGTACAAGTCGCTCTTCTTCCAAATTCTGATCGCCGTCGTCGCAGGTGTACTCATCGGCCATTTCTGGCCGAACATCGGGTCCACCCTCCGGCCACTGGGCGATGGTTTCATTCAACTCATCAAAATGATCATCGCTCCGCTGATCTTCCTCGTGATCGTCACGGGAATCTCGGCAGTGGGCGACGTCAAGGCGGTCGGAAGGGTCGGGGTCAAGGCCCTCTTGTACTTCACCGGCGCCACGCTTTTCGCACTGGTTTTCGGCCTGATTGTTGGAAACCTTGTCCAGCCGGGTGCTGGACTGCACATCGATCCCAGCACTCTCTCCCAGGATGCGCTGAACGCAAAGACCGGGACCGCCCCGCCCAAAGACGCGGCCTCCTTCCTCCTGGACATCATTCCCACCTCTGTGATCGGCGCTTTCGCCAGCAACAGCCTTCTCCAGGTCCTCTTCTTCTCGGTCTTCTTCGGCGCGGCAATCGTGGTCATCGGACGCGAGCGTTGCCTCCCGGTCATCAGCCTCATGGAAACCGTCCTGGAACTGATCTTCAAGATCATGTCCTGGATCATGAAAGTGGCGCCCATCGGTGCCTTCGGCGCCATGGCTTTCATCATCGGCCAGTACGGACTCGACACCCTCGGGACCTATGCGCTCCTCATCGCCTCCTGTTACGGCGCGGCCATCGTCTTTATCGGCCTGCTGTTCCTCGTCGCCTGGAGCTTTGCCAGGGTGCCCCTCTGGCAGTTCCTGAAGTACACCCGTGAGGAATTCCTCCTCGCGCTGGGTACGGCCTCCACCGAGGCGGTCATGCCGCGCATCATGACCAAGCTGACCAATGCGGGCTGCTCCCGCGCCACCACCGGCCTGGTTGTCCCCACGGGCTACTCCTTCAACCTCGACGGCGCGGCGATCTACCTTTCGATCTCGCTGTTGTTCCTGGCCCAGGCCTTCGGCCACCACCTCGACCTCGGCCAGCAGTTGGCGGCCCTCGGTGTCCTGCTCCTGACGTCCAAGGGCATGGCAGGTGTGCCGGGATCGTCATTCCTGGCTCTCTCGGCCACGGCCGCCGCACTGGGCATCTTCCCCGTTGCCGGCGTCGCCCTGCTCCTCGGTGCCGACCGCCTCATGGACTCCATGCGCGTCGTCGTCAACCTCCTCGGCAACTGCGTGGCAACGTTCGTCGTCGCTAAATGGGAGGGCCAGTTCGACCGTTCCGTCATGCTCCGGGCCTTCAGCGGTGAAATCACCAACGAGGACTCCGCCATCATGCTCGGAGCCGAAGACGTCTTTGAGGAACAGGAAATCGAACGCATCAGCGAGGGGCGGGAGCCCTCTCCGAAGTTCCGTGGCGGGCCGAGCGCGGATGAGATCCCGCAGTTCGAAATGATCAAGCCGGGCCAACACCGCAGTCCCTCGGTCAGTCCCGACTAAAAGGCACAAGCTCCATCCCAGTTGAGCGCCCCGCGGCACTGTCGCCGGGCGCTCAACTGCGTGCAGGGGACCAGGCCTGAGCCAGGTCTCGTCGGAGCAACCGGTGCCGGCGCCGATCCCCGCGGTGTCGACCGCTACTGATTCAGCGGCGCGAGCTGTATTTGCTTCGCAAGAGCGTAAGCGATCGGAAGATCGCTGTCGCTCTCGACAAAGACACGGCCAATGACGAGCGCGGAATCGGTAGGCGAAGAAATCTGCGCCATGCCGTTCGGTACGGTTCCCTTCCAGCCGGGTCCGCTGAGAACGAAGTCGCCTGCATTGGCTCCCGTCGTACGTTTGCCGACGTAGGCAAAATTGGTGCTCTTCGATGGGTCGGTGAACTGCACGCTGAAGTAACGGCCGGCCATGTCCGGTACGTGGAGGACTTGCGGCCCCTCGCTCAGGTCGAGCCAGCCGCCGACGTAGAGCAGATCGTCGGCTCCGGTTGCCATAAGGCTCCCGCGCGACGTCGACGGGGACGAAGTGCCGGGCACGGCGTACAGCGTGTTGACGGGGATCGGGCCGTCACCGAACCCATGCTTGAGAATCGCCCTCTTGTACCCGTTGACCGTAAGTCGCGGCCAGAGGTAGATGAAAGCGGGAGCGCCGAGCCCCCATACGATGACTGCCGCGATGACGAGTGGAATGATCCCGTCCCCGCTGGCGATCCGCCGGTAGATGACCCAGGCGAAGACCGCCAGAATGACGGCCGTAAGGGGACGTCCGTACTTCAAGATGAGGCGGTTCATCTCAATGCGACCTGACAATGCGCGGCAATTGGTACGTGCCGTCGAGAATCGCCGCGCCAGGCAGATACACCCGGAACATCAGCTTGAACTTCCCGGAGGGAATTGGCAGCCAGTTCTGCTCGTGCCCGCCCGGAGCCTCATGCTGGAGATGGATATCGACAGAACCGTCGGCGTTCTGCGCGAGAGGGGAACGGTCACCGACGCTGTGGCGATTAGTGGGATTGTCCACCATGTACCCGACCGTATCGGTCGGAGTGAGCGACCAGAAGGCGTCATTGGGCGGGAGCTGCCCGGCGGGAAAATGCAGGACGTATCCGTGCCCGCCGCTCAGCGTTTGCCCTGAGCCATCCACCATGGCGGTCCAGTACGCGGCCTCTTCAAACACATTGACGACGGGCAGGGCTTTGGCGCAGGCGGCCCGCACGAGGATTCCGTTGCCGGGTTGGCCGCATCTGCGGATGGCACTCCAGCCGTTGACAGTTGTTGTGATTGTCCGGGCCACGGCATTCATGATGAGGATCGCCGTCAAGAACGCCAGCACGGCACCGAGAATCAATCCTTGCACCACACCGGACTGTGAGAACCACGCGAGGGCATTTGCCATAACCGCAAACTACCACTGCGCTATTTAGCTGAGCGCAGCTGGCGCGGCCGCAACGCTAGCCGGCTCAGAAAAGCGGCAGCAGCTCCGACAAATCCGCGCGCAGACCCGAAGCGGCTACCCGGCCGGCGTCGACGGCGTCGGACCACGCCAAGCGGCCGGTCACCATCGCCAGCCAGGTGCCGGCGTCGCACTCGATGACATTCGGGGGAGTGCCCCGCGTGTGCCGGGGACCTTCCACGCACTGGGTGACGCCGAACGGCGGCACCCGGACCTCAACCGAGTTGCCGGGGGCGCGGGCGGTGAGCTCCTCCAGCGAGTAGCGCACCGCGGTCGCCAACACAGTGCGCGACGGCGGTGTCCCCGGTGCTGTTTCTTGCCCGACGGCGGCTTGCCATGCGGCCAGTGCCGCGCGGCCTTGCTCGAGGTCGATCCGGCGTCGTGCGGTTGCCATCTTTCGGAGCTCCAATCAGTCCAGCAGCGCCGAAACGGCGTGGCCGAGGCGGATCCTGCCGACGGAGTGGCCACCGCCGAGGACCGGTTCCACCACCTTTTCGAGCACGCTGGAGACGCCGGGAATATCCACGGCGCCAGCAACAGCGAGAAGTGTCAAGCCAACCAGGGTAGCCGCACGGGGATTCCCATCCAGGATCTTCACCGCAACAGAGGCACCGGTGGGTGTTGCCAGGACCAGGACACCTTCCGCCCCGCCCTTGGCAAGCACTTCGAGTTCGTCCATGACGATGGTGTTCGCCTCGCCGCGGCCCTGCACTGCCCAGGGGTAGTCCAACATGGACGTGGCAATGGTTGCCGCGCGGGCATTGGAGCTCTGGTCCCGCGGGGCCCGCGCCAGGCGCGAATAGGCCCGCGCCAACCCGGTCAGGGAAAGCGCGGCGACCGGTGCTCCGCAGCCATCAATGCCGAGGTGCGCGATCTTCTCGCCGCTGTATTCCTCAATGACGGTCCGCACGCGCTGTTGCAAGGGATGGTTGGGTTCCAGGTAACTGCGAGTGTCCCAGCCATTCTCGGTGCACGCCCAGAGGAACGCCGCGTGCTTCCCTGAACAATTGGAAGCCAACTTGGACTTGCCGTGCTCGGAACGGATCAACCAATTGCGGGCAACTTCGTCCTGCGGCCACACCGAGGGGCATTGCAGCTGTTCTTCCCTGACACCGGCGGCTTTGAGCATTCCTTCCACCACATCCATGTGGTCCAGGGAGCCCACATGGCTGCCGCAGGCCAACGCAACTTGGGCGCCCCGCAAGGGCACGCCCGACTGCATCGACGCGAGCGCCTGGAAAGGCTTGAGCGCGGAGCGGGCGTAGATGGGGGTGGTGATGTCGCCGAGCCGGGTCACCACGGAGCCGTCACCGGAAAGGACCACGGCGGAACCGATGTGGCGCGATTCGATGAACCCGCTGCGTTCAATCACTGCCAGCTCGACGGCGGAATCAACGCTGAAGGTTTCATGCGAACTCAAGGGCATGATGCAAGTCTAGGGTGCAGCAACCGTCTTCCCGGGCTACTCCACGGTCACCATAACGGCCTGCCATCCCGAGGCTCCGTCCGGCACGGGACATGCCCCCTGCTGGCCCCGGGGAATGGGCATGTCAGTGTTATGTCCATTGCTCGTAACGAACGAGGGACATGTCCGGCGGAGGACACAGCTTAGGAGTCCTGCCCCCGCACAAAGTACCCTTGAAGACTGTGAAGGTACTCGTCATTGGCCCCGGGGGCCGCGAACACGCCATTGTCCGCTCATTGCTCAAAGATCCCAACGTTTCCGAGGTCCACGCGGCTCCGGGAAACGCCGGAATCGCCAAGCTGGTCCCCACGTACGCGATCGACGGCAACAATCCCGCCGCCGTCGCAGCGCTTGCGACGAAACTGGCAGTAGACCTGGTAGTCGTCGGCCCTGAAGCCCCGCTCGCGGCAGGTGTTTCCGACGCTGTCCGCGAAGCCGGCATTCCGGTCTTTGGGCCCAGCAAGGCCGCCGCCCAGCTAGAAGCTTCCAAAGCGTTCGCCAAGGAGGTCATGGCCGAGGCCGGAGTGCCCACCGCCATGGCCCGCGTGGCAACAAATGCTGCGGAGGCCGCTGACGCCCTGGACACCTTCGGCGCTCCGCACGTGGTCAAGGACGACGGACTGGCTGCCGGCAAGGGCGTAGTGGTCACCAACGATCGAGAGGAAGCCCTCGCCCACGCGCAGACCTGTTTCGACGCCGGTGGAACCGTGGTGATCGAGGAGTTCCTGGACGGACCCGAGGTCTCCTTGTTCGTGCTCTGCGACGGCCGCACCACTGTGCCGCTGTCCCCGGCACAGGACTTCAAGCGAATTTTCGACAATGACGAGGGCCCCAACACCGGCGGCATGGGCGCCTACACGCCGCTCGACTGGGCACCTGTTGGCCTGGTCCAGGAAGTCATCGACCGCGTGGCACAGCCCACCGTGGACGAGATGGCCAGCCGCGGCACACCGTTCGTCGGGGTCCTCTACTGTGGCCTTGCCCTGACGTCCCGCGGCACGCGCGTCATCGAGTTCAACGTCCGCTTCGGCGATCCCGAAACGCAGGCAGTCCTGGCCCGGCTCAAGACCCCGCTTGGCGCCCTTATGTTGGCAGCCGCCAAGGGCGAACTGGACCAGGCCGAAGAGCTGCGCTGGTCCAAGGAATCGGCCGTCGCCGTCGTTGTTGCCGCCGAAAACTACCCGGACACGCCCCGCACGGGGGACCGCATCCGCGGCCTGAACAAGGTGGACGCGCTTGAAGGCGTCCATGTCATCCACGCGGGCACCACGCTGGACGACGAAGGCAGGGTTGTTTCCGCCGGTGGCCGGGTGCTGGCCGTTGTGGCGCTGGGGACGGACCTCGTGGAGGCCCGCGAGCGGGCTTACGACGGCGTGGAGCTGGTCCAGCTCGACGGCGGGCAGTTCCGTACAGATATCGCCGGCAAGGCAGCTCGCGGCGAGATCCACGTGGTCTCCCAGGCCACTGGCTCCATCCCTAACGTGAAGGCCTGAACCATGCCTGAAAACAACGCAAACGGCCTGCAGACCGAAACTCTCGACCTCCCGGGCTGGAAGCACGTCTACTCGGGCAAAGTGCGCGATCTCTACGTCCCGGTGGATGACGTCAGCGGGGCCGAAACCGGCCAGGACCGCGTCTTGGTGGTGGCTAGCGACCGCATCAGCGCCTTCGACCACGTCTTGAGCAGCGAGATTCCGGACAAGGGCAGGGTCCTGACGCAGCTGAGCCTGTGGTGGTTTGAGCAGCTTGGCGTAGAGCACCACGTTTTGGCGTCCACGGCCGCCGAGGGAGTGCCAGCGGAAGTCGAGGGCCGCGCGATGATCTGCAAGCGGCTGGAGATGTTCCCCGTGGAGTGCATCGCCCGCGGGTACCTCACGGGTTCCGGCCTGGCCGAGTACCGCCAATCAGGAACCGTTTGCGACATTCCATTGCCGGAGGGCCTGGTTGACGGCTCGCGGCTTGGGCGCGCCATCTTCACGCCTTCTGCCAAGGCCGAGGTCGGCGAGCACGACGAGAACATCACCTACGACGACGTCGTCGCGATGGTGGGTGACGACATCGCCGCCCGCCTGAGCGAACTCACGTTGAAGATCTACACCCGCGCTGAAGAGATCGCCCGCAGGCGTGGCATCATCCTGGCCGACACCAAGGTGGAGTTCGGCATCGATGTCACCACGGGTGTCATCACCCTGGGCGATGAGGTCTTGACGCCGGATTCCTCGCGGTTCTGGGACGCTTCCACGTACGAGCCGGGCAAGGCCCAGCCTTCGTTCGACAAACAGTTTGTGCGCGACTGGTTGACCTCCGCGGAATCGGGTTGGGACCGCTCAAGTGACACTCCGCCGCCCGCGTTGCCGGCCGACGTCGTCGATAAGACACGCGCCCGCTACGTGGAAGCCTACGAAAAGCTGACCGGACGCACCTTCGCCTGACGCGCAGCGTCCAGCCCGGTGCTGCGAGCCAGCAAGCGTCGGCATGAGAAGAGCCCCGGACCGCCTGGTCCGGGGCTCTCGCCGTTGTACGGGGCTCTCCCGGTTGTACGGGCGGCGCTTAGCTTGCGCGAGAAGACTGGGCGCCGCCGCCGTGGCCTGCCGCCGCCCGACGTTCCGCCAGCCTGATTTCCAGCACTGAGTCCAACGCCTGTTGGACGCGGTCTGCCGCTCCCGCGGCGGTGAAATCACGTTGCGCTTCTTCAAGATGGACCAAGGCATCCTCGTTTTCGCCAGCCGCTTTGAGCGCTTTGCCGAGGAGGAAAGCGACTTCACCTGCGGTGTGGCGCGCCAGGACGTCACGGTCCGCGTGGATTTCACGCAACTTGGTGATGGCAGCCGGGATGTCCCCCGTCAGGTAGAGCCAGCGGGCGCGGATAAAGGCAACCTCCAACTGGTCCGTCTTATTTCCACCCACAATCGACAGCGCGAGTTCAGCCCGTTCGATCGCAGAAAGCGTCTCAGGCTCCACGATTCCCGAGGAGAGCCGGACAGCCGCAGAGGCCTTGTTGAAGCGGGCCCACAGCTCAATGTCATTGGCGGGGGAGAGCAGCTTGGCGGCACGCTCGTGGTGCTTGATGCCCTCGATGTAGTCGTGGCGCATGAAGGCCACGTTTCCCACTACCCATGCCACTTCGCCCGCGAGCTGTGACATCGAATGGTCGTCCATTTGGCTGTTCATGGCTTGGCAATACGTCCAGGCTTCGTCCAACCTGCCGCTCTCGGCCAGTGCCCCGATCAGCGCCCGATGCGCACCGATGATCAAGGTTGAGCCTTTGGGCAACTGCGCGGACAGCCTCACGGCTTCCATCGCGTGTTCGACGGCGGTGGCCAGCTGGCCTTGGCCGTGGCAGACCGCGGCAAGCATCTGCCGGGCACGGACTCCCAGGCCCGCGGATTCCGTGGCCATGGGGTGTTCCAGGAGATGCTGGATGATCTGCTGGCATTCCTTGAGTTGCCCCTGTTTCATGAGGCATTCGGCCTGCATGTACGTCATGTTCCACCAGGCACTGGTGTTCTTGGCTTCGAGGGCGATCTGGGCTGCGGTTAACGCGTGGCTCGCGGCAAGGGGATAGTCCCTCAGATCCCAGGCTTGCCTGGCGTACAGCCCCGCGAGCACGTATTCGGCGTCACTGACGGATACGGGCTGGCTCCAGGCCTCCAGGGCTTTTGGTGCAAGCTCGAGGCGCCGCGCGAGTTCTTCGATGACCTCGGCTGTGGGTTCCCGGCGGCCAGTTTCAAGAAGTGAAATGTAGCTGGGTGAGTAAAGGTCCCTGCCCAATTCAGCCTGGGTCAGCCCACGTTCGAGCCGTTCGGCACGGAGCTTTTCTCCGAATCCGTTCCCCACAGGTTCCTCCTAGAGGCTTGTCTTTGCGCTGTCTTTACGCGTACACCTTGACAGTCGCTGTGGAAAACATTTTACAATGAATGTCAACAGGGACCGCGTAATTTCCGTAACGAATCCGACTCGCATTGAGGAAAAATTATGTTGAAGAAGATTGCTGCAGCAGTCGCCTTGGCCGGCGCGCTTGCATGCTCCGCCGCGGCGCCAGCCGTGGTTTCCGCAGCCCCTGTGGCAGACACCGTGAGCACGGTGCTCAGCATTGGTAATTGGCCTGACCCAATGAGGGTCGCCCAGGCAATCGGCAACTGGCCTGACCCGATGAGGGTCTCGCAGGCTATCGGCAACTGGCCTGATCCCATGGTGGTGAGGCCGATGATCGGTAACTGGCCTGACCCCATGTAGGCGAAACTCAAGGACGGCTCCCGGGAACCGGGCAGCTGTCGGATAATTCAAATGAAGTGAAGAATCCCCGGGGTGTATAAAACCGACACCCCGGGGATTTCTTTTGCGCCGGGATCTGCGGGCCGTCATGGTATCTTCCGAGCCATTGCTTCGGGTTGTTAACAACACTTGTCTCTAAACCTCGGGCAGGCCCCAGGAAAACCGGTCATCGGAATGTTTTGGCGTTTTCCGGGCCCGGTCTAACACCTTGTTAAATAAAGATAGAAGGCCTTCCGAGTGGAAGACCTTCTATCAATTGGTCGGGATGACAGGATTTGAACCTGCGACCTCTTCGTCCCGAACGAAGCGCGCTACCAAGCTGCGCTACATCCCGATCCGCTGCGAAAGCAACTGTTCAAGAATAGCCGATGCCCGCCCGGATGCGAAATCGAACACGGTGCCGGAGTCAGACCAGCGAGTCCTTCCACGCGCCGTGTAAGCGAGCGAAACGCCCTCCGCCGCTGATGAGTTCGGCTGGGGCGCCGTCTTCCACGATGCGCCCCTCGTGCACCACCAGTACACGGTCTGCGGTCTCCACGGTAGAGAGCCGGTGGGCGATGATGATTGCGGTCCGTTCGGAATCCGATCCCGACAGGAGCCGGGACAGGCCGGCCTGGACCAGGCGTTCGGAGGGAATGTCCAACGAAGACGTCGCCTCGTCCAGGATGAGTACCGCAGGGGCGGCAATGAATGCCCGGGCGAAGCCGATCAGCTGCCTTTGCCCTGCAGACACGCGACCGCCGCGCTTGTTGACGTCGGTATCGTAGCCGTCGGGCAACGCGGAGATAAAGTCGTGCGCACCAACGGCCTTCGCGGCGGCTTCGATTTCGGCGCGGGAAGCCTCCGGCCGCCCCAGTGCGATGTTGTCTGCCACGGAGCCGCTGAAGAGGAATGCCTCCTGGGTGACCATCACGACGGCACGGCGCAGGTCCGCCGTCGAGAGCTCCCGCAGGTCAACGCCGTCGAGCGTCAATGAACCTTCGGTGACGTCATAGAAGCGCGCGATCAGCTTGGCGAAAGTCGACTTGCCGGCTCCGGTTTGCCCGACGAGCGCAACGGTCTGCCCGGCGGGGATGTGCAGGTCCAACTCGGGGACCACCACAGTGCCGTTGCCGTAGCCGAACTCCACGCCGCGGAAGTCGATCTCGCCACGCGCCCGGGGCAAGGGCACGGGGTTCTTGGGAGGCCGGACGGTGGGGACCTCCTGGAGCAGGCCGGACACCTTCTCCAACGCGGCCTGGGCGCTCTGGAAGGAGTTGTAGAACATCGCCATCTGGTCCACGGGCTGGAAGAAGCGCTTCGTGGAAAGGATCAATGCCAGGAGCACGCCCACCGCCAGCTCACCGGAGAGCACGCGGAAGCCGCCGAACAGCAGGACCACCGCAACGCACACATTGCCGATCAGGACCAGGCCCGGTTGGAAGATGCCGTTGAGGTTGATGGAGCGGACCGTGACCTTGCGGTAGTCCTCGGACAGCTCGGCGTAGCGCTCGGCGTTCTCTGGCTCCTTGCGGAATGCCTTGATGGCGCGGATGCCGGTCATGGTCTCCACGAAATGCACGATCAGCCGGGCGGAGACCACCCTGGATTCGCGGAAAGCGATCTGGGAATGCTTCTGGTACCAGCGGGCCAGGAAGAACATGGGCACGCCGGTGGCGAGCATGATGAGCCCGCTGCGCCAGTCCAGGGCGAAAACGGTGAATGCCGTGAACAGCATGAACAACAGACCGGAAGCCAACGAACTAACGCCCGAATCGAGCAGTTCGCGCAGTGCCTCAAGGTCCGAGGTCTGCCGGGCGATAATACGGCCCGAAGTGTACTTCTCGTGGAACTCCAAGCTCAGCCGTTGCGTGTGCCGGAACACCCGCAGCCGCAAGTCAAGGAGCATGGCCTGGCTCAGCTTCGCCGTGGACGTGACATAGAGGGCCGTCAGCACCGCTGTTGCGATGGCCGCCGTGAGATACAGGACTCCAGCCAGGAGCAATGGCACATTGTTCCCGGCGAGCAGTGAGGGCAGCGCATGGTCGATTCCGAAGGCGATGATCGCGGGCCCCGCCACGCGGGTGGCCTGCGAGAGCACCACCATGCCCAGCGTCAGCCAGAACCTCAACCGCACCGGGCGGATGAGCGAGCCCAACAACGCGACCGACCGCCGTCGTAATGCTTTGCTGTCGCTCCGGCTCAGGTGGGCGTTGTCTTCATTGGCGGTTCCGAAGGTGCTCATCGGCGGCCCTCCCCGGCTTGGTCCATGTGCTGTTCGGAATCCAACTCGTGTTCCAGTTCGTCCAGTTCGCGGTCGAGGTCCTTCGGACCCGCGTCGAGGCTCGCGATCACGTAGCGGTAGTGGGCGTTGTCGGCCAGGAGTTCCGTATGGGTCCCGACGGCGGTGATGCTTCCGTTTTCGAGCAGTGCCACGCGATCGGCCAGGGCCACGGTCGATGGCCGGTGGGCGACGATGAGCGTGGTGGTGTCCCGGAGGACTTCGCGCAGCCTGGCTTCGACGAGTTCCTCGGTGTTCACGTCCAGGGCGGACAGCGGATCATCCAACACCAGGACCTTCGGCTTCGCGGCGATGGCCCGGGCAAGGGCGATGCGTTGCCGCTGGCCGCCGGAAAGGCTCAGTCCTTCTTCTCCGATGAGGGTCTCGACGCCGTCGGGCAGCGAATACGCGAAGTGGGCCTGCGCGACGTCGAGCGCTTCGTCGAGGGCTTCCTCGGAAGCGTCGGGCGCGCCGAGCAGCACGTTGTCCCGGACCGAGCTGGAGAACAGCGTGGTGTCCTCAAAAGCGACCGCCACAACGGTCCGAAGCTGCTCGACGTTGAACTCGCGCACATCCACGCCGTCGATGCTCACGGACCCTTCGGTGACGTCGTAGAGGCGGGGGACCAGCTGAAGCAAAGCACTCTTTCCGCTGCCGGTGATGCCGACCAGTGCCATGGTTTCGCCGGGTTTGATGTCCAGGGTGATGTCGTGCAGGAGCCGGGCGCCGTCGTCGAACCCGAAAGCGGCTCCGTTGAAGCTCAAGGCCCCACGCAGTTCAGCCGGGGACAAGGGATTCGCCGGGTCCGTGATGGTGTTGGGCGTGTCCATGACCTCGAAATGCCGGTCCAAGGCCGTCTTGGCGGTCAGGGCCATGGCCAGGAGCATCCCGGAGAATTCCACGGGCGACGCCACAACGGCCGCCGTGGCGAAGAACGCAACGAGGGAGCCGATGCTGAGTTCGCCTGCGGACACCAACAGGATCCCCGCAACGAGCCCGATTCCGAGTGCCAGTTCCGGCAATAGAGTGACAATCAGGGTGAACGTCGCCTGGTGCTTGGCCTTGGTGATCTCGGTCTGCCTGAGCTCCTCGGCTTGCTCATTGAAGTTCTCCAGTGCTTCGCGGCTCCGGCCAAACGCCTTGAGCACGCGGATCCCGTGGACGGATTCCTCCACGGTGGTGGCGAGGTCGCCGGCCTGGTCCTGGCTGAGCCGGGTCACCAGGCTGAATCGGCGACGGAAGCGGAACGAAAAGACCATGATGGGCACGGCGGCCGCCAGGAAGATCAAGGCCAACTGCCAGCTCATGGAGAACATGACGACGACGCCGATCACCACCGTCAGCGTGGTCACCACCAGCATGATGGCCCCGAACGCCATCCAACGCCGCAGGAAGTTCAAATCGGTCATGGCGCGCGACAGCAACTGCCCGGAACCCCAGCGATCGTGGAAGGAAACGGTGAGGTCCTGCAGGTGACCGTAGAGGGACACCCGCATCCTGGTTTCCACCGTGGTTGCCGGATTGATGACGAACTGGCGCCGCAGCGCCACCAGCCCGGCCTCTGCTATGCCGAGGGCAAGAACTACGACGGCGGCGATCCAGACGGCGCTGCTGGAGCCGCCAGGGTGAAGGGAACCGTTGATCAAAACCCGCAGTACCTGGGGGATAGCAAGCGCCACGACGCTGGCCATCAGCGCGCTGAGCAGTCCCATGAAAAGCCGGGGGAGGATCGGTTTGACGTGCGGATAGAGACGTTTGACGGAGGTGAAGAATGAAGTCTGTTTGGCCATGCCCGCTTCTCGACAGCTTTGTCCCGGTGTTCCGCGCCAACCCGGCGCGACACTCGGATGTAGTTTCCTGTAGCAACTACCCTATGCCATTGCGTGACGGGATTCACAGCAGCATTGCGGTGCGTGATGGGAGGTATTGGGGGAGTGGGCGTGGGCGTGGGTCTGCACCGAGGGACATGCTCAACCTAGGCCGCCAGGAGTGGACATATCACTGTTATGTCCATCCTTGGCGCGGAGCGATGCGCATGCTCATCGGGGTGCGGTGGACATGTCCATCTTGGCGCGGCTAGATGGACATGCTCCGTGGTGGCGCTGGCTATTGGCGGGCCGTCAGCGTCAGCAGCACCGCTTCCGGCTTGCACGCGATCCGGACCGGGGCGAAGCGTGAGGTGCCGATGCCCCCTGAGACGTTGACCGGCGTCGTGCGTCCGTTGTTTTTCCAGTCATGCAATCCCTTTGCGCGCCAGGTGGGGAGATCGCAATTGGCAACCAATGCGCCATAGCCGGGGATGCAGATCTGGCCGCCGTGGGCGTGTCCGGCGAGGACGAGGTCTGCCGAGTCGTTTGTGAAGTGGTCCAGGACCCGCTGGCAGGGGGCATGGATCAGGGCGACGCGCATTATCTGGTCGTGAAAGACCGGATGGATTGGCCAGAGTCGTTTTCAGGTAGACAATTTATCCATCCATTGGATAAAGTATGCAGCGTTGTCACGTCGACCACGAACAATGCGCTTGACGAGTTCTTTGGGGGAGCTTTGAGACTATTCATCTGTGTAATGACGCCGATGCCGCAGGAGCCGGAGAGTTTGTTCCACACTGCTCGGCTCAGAAGCTTCGGTTCGGCTGGCCATGGGGTTGTTTTTGCCCACTCCGCTGTAAGTTTTGGACAGTCGTGAAGAATAAGGCGGCACGGCTGCGTGGAGCTATGAGCCCCCTGGTGAGCATCCTGATGCTCGCGCTAGTAGCCCCGATCATTCAGGCTCCTTCCGCATTGGCTTCAGAGAAAGCCGTCAACTTGCGGAAGACTGATCCGAATCCCGAACATAGCGACACCCTCGGGAAGAGAGCCAAAAAGCCGGGTCAGGTTGAAGCCAAGGATCGCGACTCCCGCCTTGGAAAGAACTGGAGCAAAAGCTCAGACCAAGCTTGGACAACCGTCGCAGACGAGAATGGCTTTCACATACTTCGGGCATCAGCAAAGGACGGTTACACCTGGCGGCCAATCGCAACCCTGAGTGAACCCCTTTTCAGCACGGATAAATGGATCGGAAACGCCTGCGCCACGGCTGACGGGCAGCACCTAGCCGTGGTCTACGCTCCGCGGGATTTCGCAAACTCTGAACAAGCTGCAAACCTAGGAGGTTTTGCGGCAACCGTCGATCTCACCACAGGTACTGTCAAACGTCTCGGACAAGGTTTCAACCTCGCGTATTACAACCCTGGCTGCGGTTTTGAAGACCGTTTCGTGCTTTCCCGCCAGGCCAAAGACAATTCCAAAACCCGTATGGTGACCGTGAGCGCGAAAACAGGAGTCGCTCTGGCTGACCAAGTGGTTCAGGGACACTATTCGTCCCCCATCCCACTTGAGAACGGAATTGTCGCGGCCGTGGCCGGATCGCTTCAGAGGATTGGGACGAATTCGGAACCTGCAACTCTGGTCACAACCGAAGGTGTCGGCTATGGACTAACTCTCGTCGGCGACGAACTGGCATACGTCGAACGAACCGGTGAAACGGCAACAGCCAAACTCACTCGCGTCTCATCCGCCATGACGAAACCTGACAAAGTCGCCCATGGTCCAGTCGCAGGCATGCGTCCTGTCCGCGACGGCGGCGGCCAGCTCTACATCACCGGCGCAGAAACAACCCTTGATGCGGTGAGGACTTCCAAAGGGGCGAAGGTCTCGTCCGCGCCTGCCGGCGCACAGCCCTCCTCACACGGAGAAATTGTCGTCAGTCCAACTACGTCTGTGTCCTCGACAAGACTGGACGGATCGCCGGGCAGGACCGAAATTACCGCAAAGTCGTTGGTGACAGGTGCCAGCCTTGAATTCAGTGCAGACACTGTTCCCGAGTCGGTGTACTTTGCTCCGGAAGTTCAAGGCCGTACTCTTCAACAAGCCGCGGCTCCGGTTTCGTCAGCGGATATTGCTGAGGCCGACAGGGTTTGCGCCGTTCCGCGGAACGACCTCCGGAACCAGGTCCTCCAGCCTAAACCGCGTCAAATCGAATGGACGGTGGACCAACTGGTGCAGCATTCATTGGCACTCTCCAGACCCGCCAACTGGAAGAATCTGAACATGCCCGCGTACGACGTAGCAGGGCTATTTCCGCAAGTTCCACTCGACGGTGGAGGGGATGTGCCGCCGCAAATCCTCCTGGGAATCATTGCTCAAGAATCGAACATGTGGCAGGCAAGCCGGTTCGCGATGCCCGGAGCGACGGGCAACCCGCTGATCGGCAACTACTATGGCACCACCCTTGCGGCCGCCGAAGACGATTCCTGGGGATGGGACTTTGCTGATTCAGACTGCGGTTACGGGCTTACCCAAGTCACAGACGGGATGAGGCTCGCAGGGCGAGAGGGCGGACTTGCACCCGCCTACCCTTATCAAACTCAGCGGGCAGTCGCTTTGGACTATGCAGTCAATATCGCCGCTGGACTCAGGGTTCTCCAGCAAAAATGGAATGAGACGAGATCAAACGGACTTGCCGTAAATGATGGTGATCCTGAGAAGATCGAAAACTGGTTCCTAGCCGTATGGGCCTATAATTCCGGGTTCCACTCAGACAAGAGCCAACCGTGGGGTGTCGGCTGGTTCAACAACCCGGCCAACCCGCGTTACCCGCAAGATCGCCTCGCCTTTCTCGACAACGGTCGCGCAGCTGATGCTTCGCATCCTCAGGATTGGCCCTATCCGGAAAAGGTCATGGGTTTCGCGGCAGCGCCACCGGCGCTCTACGAGAATCCGAACGACACCGATCCGGTTGCTGGATTTAGGCCTGCATGGTGGAACGGTGACGCAGGCAGCGATGGCACAAACAACACCGGTGCAATAAACCGGGCCGGCGTTAAGCCGCCGATCGACATGTTCTGTACGGCGGACATCGGCTGTTATCCCGGCACCCGCACTCAGCCTACGGCGCCAGGCCTGGCGGGTGAACCGGCTGGTCCGTGCCAGCACCGCAATGCTCAGCAAGAGTTCGACTTGCAATGCTACTTCCACGCCACCGCAGTTTGGAAGCAAAACTGTGCCTATAGCTGTGGTAGCGGGTTCATCCGGTTTCCCGAGGGTTGGGACTACCAAGCTGACGGCACCAGCTACACACCAAACTGCTCTAGGACGGGACTTCCTGCCGGCGCCCTCGTCGTCGACGACGTCCCGAATACGATACTGCCGGTAAGAGAAGGCTGCGCGAAGCAAACCAACTACGGCGGATTCGCGTTCACCTTCGGTCAGGATATTCATGGTCAACCGGTGGCGAAGACCGATCTGCATCAGCTCGGCGCGGGCTTCAACGGCCACTTCTTCTTCGCACACACCCGGGACAGCGTTAGTGCCCTCGGTGGAAGCCTGCATGCGACCGGGACGTGGACGTTGGACCGTTCTCTTCAACAATGGACTCGCATCTTTGTCCATTTGCCTGAACTTGCCGCTTGGACCCAAAGGGCTGCATACACCATCAACCTAGGGAACGGACAAACCCAAACACGGTATGTTCCTCAACGGGTAGGTACAAATAAGTGGGTCTCTCTTGGCGTCTTCCAAGTATCGGGAACTCCGAGTGTCTCTCTTTCCAACCAGTCAAGCGAGGGTGATGGCATCGACGATGTGGCTTGGGACGCAATCGCTTTCGAACCACTTGCCGCCAAGCCAAAGGACGTCGTCGTGGCCTTAGGAGATTCCTATTCATCAGGTGAAGGAACCGGCACCTACTACCCCGAGTCCGACAATAACGGTAAAGTCCCTGACGGACTCACGGAGAACCGCTTTCAGAACGCTTGCCATCGCTCTCAGGATGCATGGTCACGAAAAGCATCGCTTCCCGGAAGCAGTTCGACGATCGGGCAGAGGGCTGATAATAACGATCCGAGCCTAGATTTCCATATGGTTTCATGCTCGGGCGCAGTAACCCGAAATCTACTACCTGTCTACTCGGCGCCAACACCTCCAACGAATGTCTCGGGTGAATTTGGCAAGGGCCAGTGGAGGGAAGTCAGCCAGCTGGATTCCGGATACCTGGATCCGTCAACGACTCTGGTGACGTTGTCCATCGGCGGAAACGATGTCGGATTTGGCGAGATCCTGACGGCGTGCATCCTATTCTCACCGCACTGCATGCAAGACAAACCAAATGGAGAGTCTCAATCCAGGCTCGACAAGGCCATCAGCTATACGAATGGGCCGCTGGTCTTTAACACATTGCAGGTGCTTCGGGAGATAAAGAAGAAGGCATTCAACGCGCAAATCGTGCTCATGGGCTATCCCCTTGTTCTCGAACAAGTTGGGCAAGAGCCGTGGTGCATCCTGGAGACCAGTCCGGAGGAGTTGAAGGACTTAAAGAAGGTGTCTGAGAACCTCACCTCCAAACAGCAGATGATTGTTCAGAGTGCGAGGTCAGAGGGAATTAACGTCACCTTCGCAAATCCCGTGGCAGCTTTTGCCGGCAAGTCGGCGTGTGTCAATGGATCGGAACGTGCCATCAACCAACTATCCCTCGATCTCACGCCGGGTGAGTCGCCGATGTTCAACTTGTTTGGTTACCCTGTCGGCACGTCAGCACAATCTTTCCATCCGAATCAGAAAGGGACGAGTCTCTACGCCGACGTGCTGACCCAGGCTCTCAGATGAAACAAATATACGCAGCATTAACCGTACTGCTGGCGGGGATCGCATTGGGCCTTACGTCTTGCGCGAGCGTGTCCGTCGAAGAAAAGGCGCGGGCGGTCATCAAGGAGGACGCTGCTAAAGGACACGAAACTTTCACAGGAGTCATGACGACCACCGATCAAGAAGACCGTGGTCTCATTCAATCGCGGCTACAAGAACGCATGCGAGGCCTGTATTTGCTGACTTGGTCAGATGCTGGACGGCCAGAGGTCGATGTCTTCTTGCTGGAGCACGTGACCACCAGCGGCGGGTTTTGGGGGAAGCAAAGAACGGTCAGCGCTTGCGTCAGATATAGCTCTGACGGCCGTTCTCAATCTATGAGGTCGATAGATTGCCCAACATCCGGGCCTCAATCTGAGGTCACTGATGAACGAGTCGTCATTCCTTGATACCTTTCATTGGGGGAAGGGCTATGCGCTTGGATAAGGAATTCTGGCGGCTGAAAGTCGACTGATCGGGCGGTCCTGAATGGCGCGGTCGACGGATTCCGTTCGAGTTTAAGCGGCATTCGAATCAATCCTTAGCCAGAAGATTCTAGGTCAATTGAATATTGCCACACAGCATTAGTCTGATATCCTCTACTTAGTGATTTTTCCTGTCACTGAACCAAATAATATAAATGGGGGAATATGCGTAAGCGGAGAATTCTTGGGACGGTTGCAGCGATTCTTGCACTGGGGTTTTGGGCAGCGCCTGCGGCCAGTGCTTCGGAATGGCATAGCGGTAGGGATCCGATACAGACTGGATGCACATCGGGGTCATATGTCGTGGCCTCGTGGCCTATGGTGAATCAAAAATACAATCAGACTCAAGGCCAGATGCAACTTATGTATTCCCCAGGCTGCCAGACTAATTGGATTAATATCTATGGCAATGTTGCGGGGAACAAGTACGAGGCTTCCATTTTCAAGGGGACGGTCCCTGGTGGTGGAATGCACGCCCTAGTCAACAATGTTGGCTCCGACTATTCATACATGGTCTATGCGCCGGGAAGCACTTGCGTGACCGTGGGCTCAGACATTGCGGATATAGCCACAGGTGTTGTTGAGATGAATGATTTGCGCACTTTCTGCTGAAAGGGGCGTTGCTTTCTTATGCAGCGCAGTAGGGGCTTCGGCGTAGCCAGGGCCCCTACTGCGTCAGCGTCAGCAGCACCGCTTCCGGCTTGCATGCGATCCGGACCGGTGCGAACCGTGAGGTGCCGATACCGCCGGAGACGTTGACTGGCGTCGTGCGTCCGTTGTTTTCCCAGTCATGCAGGCCCTTGGCTCGCCAGGTGGGGAGGTCGCAATTGGCCACCAACGCGCCGTAGCCGGGAATGCAGACCTGGCCGCCGTGGGTGTGTCCGGCGAGGATGAGGTCTGCGGAGTCGTCCGTGAAATGGTCCAGGACGCGTTGGTAAGGGGCATGGATAACGGCAACGCGGAGGTGCGGACGGGAATCCTGTCCGGCAGTGCCGCGAGGCCAGCCCGCGTAGCGCTCCCGATTCAGATGAGGATCGTCCACACCGGAGAAGTCGAAACGGATCCCGTTAATGGGCAGGGACTGGTTCCTGTTGGTCAGATCGATCCAGCCGGACATCCCGAAGCCCGAACGAAGCCTCGGCCAATCAAGCTCGACGGAATCATTCCTGAGCCGCGAGGGGCCCCGGAAGTATGCGGCGGGATTCTTGAACCGAGGAGCGTAGTAGTCGTTAGAGCCGGGGACGAAGACACCCGGGAACTTCAACAGCGGCCGCAATGCATCCAACAGCGGAACGACCGCATGGGGGTGGCTGAGGTTGTCGCCGGTGTTCACCACGAGGTCTGGTTCGAGTGCCGCGAGCGAACGCAACCACGCCGCCTTCTTTCGCTGGCTCGGAACGAAATGGATGTCGCTCAAATGCAGGACCCGGAGGGGAGCCGATCCTTCGGGGAGGATGGGAAGCGTCTCTTCGCGGAGCACGAACTGGTTCTTCTCCCAGAGACCATAAGCAAGACCCGCGACGCCAGCAGTAGCGCCTGCGCCAGCAGCTACGGCAAAGCCGCGTCCGATGCTTCGGACGCGGCCTGCCAGCGATTCAATGGCGGGCTTGGAGCCGCTAGCCATTCTTGTTCCCGCCACCGTTGCCGTTCCCATTTCCGTTGCTGCTGGGCGGGGTGCTCGGCTGGGTGCTCGGTGAAGTGTTGCTCGGAGCGGGGCGCGGGACACGGGAGCGTCCAGAAGGTTCGACGGCGGGGCCGGGAACGGGTTGGTTCCATAAGCAGGGGCCACTTGGGACATGTAGTTGGAGAACTGTGGCCCGGCGATCATGTAACCGTCAACGTTCGGGTAGAACTTGCCGTTGATGGTGAGATTGCGGCCGTAGCGGGTTTGGCCGCCCAAGGGATCGCCAAACCAGCTGGCCGTTGCAAGTCCCGAGGTGTAACCGACCACCCAGGTTGAGCCGTTGGTGTCGTTGGTTCCAGTCTTGGCAGCAATGGGGAAACTGGTCTTGGTAGAAATCCGCGGCTGGATCAGCGAACCAGAACCCTGGTTAAGAACCTCTTGCATGGCATAAGCAACACCATGCGCCACCTCGGGGGTGACAGCGTCGCGACAGTTGGGGGACTGGGCGGGCAGTTTTGCGCCCGACTGGTCCGTCACGGACGTAATGGCGATGGGCTCACAGTACTTGCCGTTGTTGGAGAATGTCGCCATCGCACTCGCCATGGTCAGCGGCGCGGTCTGTGTGGAACCAATCAGGTTTGCCAGTGTAGTCATGGGAACCTTCGGATTGGGATCCGCGATCTTCCCGTCTTTGTCCAAGACGGCCTTGCCATTCTGGTCACGGGTTGGGTTTCCGCCGTGGATTCCGACAGCGTCCACGATCTTCTGGATGCCACAGAGATCCAGCTGGGAAGCAGAAGCAAATGTTGCCGTATTGATGGAGTTCATGAGCCCATACAGGACCGACATGGAGCGGTAGTGGACTTCGTCCGAGTTCTGGAGATCCACAGTTCCGCGGCTGCTGTCATACGAGCCATCGGTGGGAGTAGGGCAGGTGTTCCGCCAGGGGAAACCCGGCGCATAGCGCCGGACGGCTGCGTTGATGGTGGTATTCATCGACTTGCCCTCATTGAGCCATTCAGCAAACGTGAAGGGCTTCATGGTGGAACCAGGCTGGAAGCCGCCCAAACCGTTGAGGTCGTTGCCTTTGGAGTCAACTACATCCACATTGAAGTTCTGTGTCTGGTCGAACTTCCCCGCGGCGGGAAACCACACGGTGTTCTGGGCCATGGAAACTATCTTCCCGCTTCCTGGCTGGACCGAGACGATGCTGGCCCCCCACTTATCCGGGTTGGCGCCGGTGGTGCCGTCAACCTGTGCCTGGGCAACGGCCTGGGCCTTGGGATCCAGCGTGGTTTGGATGGTGAGACCACCTCGCGAGACGCGGTTGGCGCGCTCGTCGGGCGTGGCGCCGTACGCCGGGTTGTTGAGGAGCAAGTGCAGCACATAGTCGCAGAAATATGCAGCGGTGGGGGAGTAGGGGCAGCCCTGCCGAGGCTGCGTGACCTTGGTGGTCACCGGCGTCGCGATGGCTGTGTCGTAGTCCGCCTTCTTGATCTTTCCCTGATCCAACATGAGGCCCAATACCAGGTCGCGGCGCTGCTTAGCGTGGTCCGGGTTGGTGATCGGGTCATAGTAGGACGGGCTGTTGACGACTCCTGCGAGCAACGCGGCCTGCGGCAGAGTGAGGTCCTTGGCGCTGGTGCTGAAGAAGAGCCTCGAAGCGGCCTCGATGCCGTACGCATCCTTGTTGAAGAAGACAATGTTGAGGTAACCCTCAAGGATCTGCTGCTTGGAGAACTTCTTCTCGAGCGCGATGGCGAGTTTCATTTCACGGAGTTTGTCGCCCACGCCCTTGTTGACGCCGTTGAGCTTGACGTCGGCTGCCTTGTCCTGGGACACGAGGGACTCGTTGATGACGTTGTTGACGTACTGCTGGGTGATGGTGGAAGCACCCTGCTTCTGGCCGCGCGCCGTGCTGACGATGGCGCGCATGATGCCAGTGGCGTCGATGCCGCCGTGCTCGTAGAAACGGCTGTCCTCGACCGCAACGATCGCGTCCTTGATGTTCTGACTCATCTGGTCCAGAGGGACCCGCGTGCGGTTCTCCGAATAGATGGAGGCGATCTGGCTGCCATCGGCAGCAAGGATGGTGGTCGCCTGGCTGGGCGGATTCACCTGGAGCTCCGCCGGCAGCGTGTCAAAGAACTGAATGGAGCCACTGGCCGCACTGCCTGAAACGGCGGCGGCGGGGACCAGCAGGCCCGCCACCAGGACACCACAAATAGCGCTCACACCAAGGAATCCGAGGATCTTTCCGAGAGTGGTGGCAGTGTCGAATAGAGGGTTCCTACGAGTCACCATGTTCTCCACTTTACCGGCAAGGGCTAGTCTTTCTTTCATGACCAAATGGGAGTACGCGACGATTCCGCTCATCATTCACGCCACAAAGCAGATCCTGGACCAGTGGGGAGAGGACGGCTGGGAGCTCGTCCAGGTTGTTCCCGGACCCGATGGAAACGGACTTGTTGCATACTTGAAGAGGGAGAAGCAGTAACTATGACAACCCCCGCAGAAGCCACCATTGGCGCGGATTCCACAGCTCCGGCATCCGCCGTCGAGCAGCGCCTTGCCGAACTCGGTTTGACCCTGCCGGCAGTTGCCGCCCCGGTCGCGGCCTATGTCCCGGCCGTCGTCTCCGGCAACCACGTTTACACCTCCGGACAGCTGCCCTTTATTAACGGCAAACTTGAAGCTACGGGCAAGGTCGCCAGCGGTGAAGAGGGCCTTTCGGACGAGCCGACAGTATCTCCGGAAGACGCTCAAAAGTACGCAGCCGTCTGCGCAGTCAATGCCTTGGCCGCCGTCAAGAGTGTCATCGGAGACCTCGACCGCATCACGCGCATCGTGAAGGTAGTCGGCTTCGTGGCCTCTGATGCCTCCTTCACCGGCCAGCCTGGTGTAATTAATGGTGCATCCGAGCTCCTCGGGCGTGTCTTCGGCGACAAAGGGCAGCACGCGCGTTCCGCCGTCGGTGTTGCAGTCCTTCCGCTTGACTCTCCCGTCGAGGTCGAGTTGATCGCTGAATTCAGCTAAGGAACCGGTTCACTCAATTGCCACAACTAGCCCGACGCCTGTTTGCGTTGCCCCCCGAACTCGAAGGGGCGGCACAGAACTGGCTTCAGCTCGGCGAACAGACCCCCCGCGCCGCGCGTTACGCATCATCTGTTGTTCTGCTCCGCGATTCGCCCACCGGCCTGGAGACGTGGATGGGTTACCGTCCAGGCTCCTCGCCGTTGGGTGTCGTCGCGTTTCCCGGCGGCTCGCTGGAACCCACCGACGACGACGCCCTCGGCTGGCTCGGCCCCTCGCCCCAGCATTGGGCTGAGGCGCTCGGGACCACCGACGTCGGACTTGCCCGCCGCCATGTTGTGGGCGCCATCCGCGAACTGTTCGAAGAGACCGGTGTTTTGCTGGCCGGTCCGGACCTGTCCTCCACTGTGGAGGCAACGTCCACGCCCGAGTGGATGAAAGCCCGCGAAGCAGTGGCTGCCCAGGACAAGTCGTTCACGGATGTGCTGGCCAAGCGTGGCTTGTCGCTCCGGACGGACCTGCTCAAGCCACTCGTCAACTGGCTCAGCCCTGACTTTACGCACAGGCGCTTCAACACCCGCTACTTCGCGGCCACGCTTCCCGTGAACCAGCATCCCTCACTGCTTACGAGCAAGGGCGTTTGGGGCCGCTGGGTATGCGTTTCAAAACTCATCGACGAGCGCCAGACCACGGCTCTTGGAGACGAAATCGGCCAGGAAAACACAACGGGCCTGACGCTGGGCCAATTGCTGGTGCCGGGATCGGAGATCATCCTGGAAAAGATGGCCGCTGCCCAAGGCTGCATTGCGTACCTCAGCTACAAACGCAAGCCGCATATGTACCAGCCGCGGCTTGTCGAAGAGGATGGCACACTCATGCTCGAAGTCGAAGCGGCCAGGACGGTTTCAGGGGAGCCGCAGCGGGAGCGCTGACGACGCGCAAATCCGCTGGCGATACGAAAAATGCCTGGCGACTCCGGAATTCCGGTATCACCAGGCATTTTTCGTATCGCAGGAAACTAGCGGGAGCGCTGGCGGAGGCGCTGCATGTCCAGGATGACAACTGCGCGGGCTTCCAGGCGGAGCCAGCCGCGCTGGACAAACTCGGCGAGGGCCTTGTTGACGGTTTCGCGGGAAGCGCCGACCAGCTGGGCCAGTTCTTCCTGCGTGAGTTCGTGGGCCACCAGAACGCCGTCGGTGGCGGGCCGGCCGAAGCGGTCGGCAAGGTCCAGCAGGGCCTTGGCGACGCGGCCCGGTACGTCCGAGAACACGAGGTCGGACAGGGAGTCGTTGGTGCGGCGTAGGCGGCGGGCAAGTGCCTGCAGAAGCTGTGCGGATACCTCAGGACGCGTGCGGAGCAGGGCGTTGAGGCTTTCGTTCTTCAGACCGGCCAGACGCGTCTCGGAAACGGCAGTGGCCGTCGCGGTCCGCGGGCTGGGGTCGAACAAAGCCATTTCGCCGAAGAGCTCGCCCGGGCCAAGGATGGCCAACAGGGATTCACGGCCGTCCGGGGAGGTCCGGCCGAGCTTCACCTTGCCGGACACGATGAAGTAGAGCTGGTCACCCTGATCGCCCTCGCGGAAAACGGACGCTCCACGTGAAAGGTCCACCTCGGTGAGTTCGTCCGTCAGCAGACGGAAAGCGTCGTCGTCAAGGGTCGCGAAGAGGGGCGCGCGGCGCAATACCTCGATGTCCATGAAATCTCCTGAGTAAAAGTTCGGCTGTGGCGCTTCAGCCATTGTTTCAGAATTTTGTCGCGTCTGTGACGTACTTGGCAGCCGAAACGCCCTAAATCACGCGGAAGAGGCCCAAATTCGCGCCCCGACTGGCCCGGAATGCTCCGCTAAGGGACCGCTTTGCGATGCGGTTGGCGGCCGGCTCGTGAGGGGAAGCTGTCAGGCTGTGCATCTACAATTGGGGCTTACTCGGCTGTGAGGAGCTTTGGTGTTCGGCTTGACCATATTGGACCTGGCGTTGATTCTGACGCTTCTTTCCTACCTGATCTACGGACTGCGCAACGGCTTCTTGGTGACCCTCGGCGGTATCGCCGGCTTCGCGGCGGGAGCAGTGGCAGCCTTCATCGCCGTTCCGCTCGTCGGCGACTGGGTGAAGGACAGCGGCTGGAGGCTGACGGCCATTATCGGCTCGGCTGTAGTGCTCATCGTCCTGGGGCACGGGCTGGGCACATGGATCGGCCAGAAGGTCCGCAGGGCGGTGCGGATCCAGCCGTTGAACGCCCTGGACCGCCTGCTTGGTGGTTTCGTTAGCCTGGTGGTCGCGGCCCTGGTGATGTCCATGTTGGCGTTCAGTATCGGCTCCTTGGGTGTGCCGTTCGTTTCGCAGCAACTCGCCGATTCCAAAGTGATCCGCTTCATCGACACCATGACGCCCACACCCGTCAAAGCCGGCGTCGCCCAGCTGCGTTCCACCGTCATGGGCAACGGCATTCCCCACATCATCGAAGGGATCGGGCCCGTTACCCCGTTGCCCATCCCGAACACCAGCACAGACACCCCCGCGCTCAACAATGCGGCCCACTCGGTGCTGAAGATTGCCGGCACGGCCTATCAGTGTGGCCAGAACCAGACGGGCTCCGGATTTGTCGTCTCTCCTGGCCGCGTGGTGACCAACGCGCACGTCGTCGCTGGCGTGTCCCAGCCTGTGGTGGAAATCCCCGACGGCGGCGCGTTGCCAGGCCGAGTGGTCTACTTCGACAGCCAACGCGACCTCGCCGTGCTCGCCGTCGACGGTCTTCCGACGGCGCCGCTGCAGTTGAGCGCCGATCTGCCGGCCGGCTCGCCCGCGGCCTTCGCCGGCTATCCCCACGGCGGTCCCTTCCAGTCCAAACCGGCCGCGGTAGAGGGCATCTCCACCCTGCTGGTCCCGGACATTTACGGCAACAACCCTTCACCCGAGCAGGTCTACAAGCTTGCCGGTGACGTGCAGCCAGGCAACTCCGGCGGTCCCCTCCTGACGACAGAGGGCCAGGTGGCCGGCGTGGTGTTCGCCAAGACCACTTCGGACGTGGCCGTGGGCTACGCGCTCACCATGGACGAGCTCTCGCCAGTGGCCCAGCAGGCACCGTCCCTGAGCTCGGCCGTGTCGCCGGGCCAGTGCACCAAGAAATAGCCCCACTCACCAAGGGACATGCTCAGCGCTGGATCTGAGCAGCGGACATATTGCGTTTATGTCCAGCGCAGGCCACGAAGAATGAGCACGTCCCCAAGGATCGTGCGCGCCTAGAGCCACTCCAGGCTCTGGCCGTGCGGGCCGGTGATGGCTGTCGGTACACCGTTGTGCATGAGGAGGAAACGGCCGAGCAGCCGCTCTTCGGGCATCTCGGGGACCACACTCGAACCGTCTTGCTGGTCGATGACCTTGTGGCCTTCGTTCGAGAGCCAATGGCAGCCTCGGGCCGCCGCAAGCTCGGAAATGGTGGCCCGGAACCGCCCCCGCTCCCGGGCATCGAGATACCCGAGCACCGCGCTGTGGAAGACCACCAGGGTGGAATCCGCGGGTGCTTGACTTGCCACGTCAAGCAACTTGTCGTTGAGGTCGCCGGCCACCAGCAAAGGCGGATCCTGGCGGGCGATCGCAATCGCCTGGTGGAGCCGCTCCCGGCGAAAGTCCTGCTCGGGCCAGATCAGGGCGTCGAGCCACGCGACGTCGTCGGGATTCGTCACGTCCAAAGGGTTCAGGTCGATGCCTGCCCGCCAGCTGACGTGCGGCAACCGTTCGGGGATGGGGACCGGCCCCGAATCGGCACAGCGGAGTACCGGAGCATCCGCGTCGGCGCGGCCTATGCGCTTTTGCCGGGTGCCGTCGTCGTACTCGTAGCGGTATTTGTCCGGATACAGCGTGAGTCCGGCAGAGGCCCCCACTTCCAGGAGCGCGAGCGGTTTCCTTTCCGCCGCAGCGATCAGCGCCAGCGACGGCAGGAGTGTGGCGCAGCGCCCCGCTTCGTTGGTCTGCGTGGCGCGTGAAAGCACGGTCCGGGAAACATCATCCCAGTGGGTATCCAGGAAGCTCCGGAACTCCGGATAGGGGCTGACCCGGGCACCGAGGTAGCGGGCGGCGGCGAAGAGGAGAATGGGTTGCCGCTTGCTGTGCGGCCATTGCTCGATCCGGGCAAGAAGCTCTGGATCATCGGCCGCGGCAAGGGCCCAGCGGGCGTAGCAGTCCGATGAGCCGGGCGCGTCGAACGTGCCGAAGTGCCGGTACCAGTCAGCCGTACCGCTCACGGTGACCACGCTCAGTTCGACACGTCTAGACCGCGGTGGCGAGGTAGTCGATGGCCAGCTTGTAGCCCTGGACTCCTGCGCCGACGATCACCGCTGAGCAGACGGGGGAGAGGTAGGAGTGGTGCCGGAATTCCTCGCGCTGGTGCACATTGGTGATGTGGACCTCGACGGCGGGAAGCTGCACCGCGGCAAGGGCGTCGCGGAGTGCCACGGAAGTGTGCGTGTACGCGCCTGCGTTGATGACGATCCCGACGGCGGTTCCGCGCGCGCCGTGGATGGCGTCAATGAGGTCACCCTCGTGGTTGGACTGGACACAGTCCACGGTGAAGCCGTTGGCTTCCGCGGCTGCCATGGCAAGCTGTTCGACGTCGGCCAAAGTGGACGTGCCGTACTTTTCCGGCTCGCGCGTTCCCAGGAGGTTCAGGTTGGGGCCATTGAGGACGAGGATGGTGCCGCGACCGGCTTCGGTGGCGGTGGGAGCTTCAGTCATGACTCCCAATCTATAGGTGCGCCGAGCCCGCCCGGTGTTTCTTACGCTGCCGCGGGCGGCATAAGAAACACCGGGCAGTTGCCTATACCGCGGTGATGCGGAGCAAAAGAGCATGCTCCGGGTTCAGGACCGGCATGGGAAGCCCTACCTCTGCCAGGAACCGGCCGCTCGCCTTGGCACCCGAGGGCAGCCACGCCGGTGGCTGCACCTGGGTGAAGGTGCGGGCGTAGTCGGCGTCGCTGGGGGCCGGGAAAATGGCTTCCACCGTGTAAGAACGATCGGGGTCGAGGCCCGGAATCGCTATCCGGCCGGGTTGTTCGGCGAAGGACGTGCGGGTACTGACGACGGCGAACAGGGCGGACGCAGCGTCGCCGGCCACTACGCCGTGCAGCATCAGCGACTCGTCGGGCAGGTCCGCACGGACCATCCGCCCACTGTGGATGAGCCCCCGGTGCTCTTTGTAGAGGCCAATGAATCGCTTGAGCTCTTCTCGCTCGGCGCCCTGTACCTGACGGACATCCCATTCCATGCCGAAATGCCCAAACAGCGCGGTGATCGCGCGGAAGGAGAGATCATGCGTGCGGGCCGTGGTGTGCGAGGTGGTGGGGCCGATGTGCCCGCCCACGAGTTCCGGGGGAACCACGACGCCGGTCCACCGCTGGATGGTCTGCCTCTCGAGGGCGTCGTTGCAGTCCGATCCCCAGATCCGGTCGGTTCGCTCGAGGATGCCGAGGTCCACCCGGGCGCCGCCAGAGGAACAGCTTTCGATTTCGACGCCGGGGTGGGCCTTGCGGAGCTCGTCGAACAGCCGGTAGGCGGCCAGGGTCTGCTCGTGGACGGAGGCGCGGCCTGCGTGGCCGTGCTCCAACAGGTCCCGGTTCTGGTCCCACTTGAGGTAGCTGATGTTGTTTTCCCGCAGCAGGGCGTCGATCCGGTCGAAGACATACTGCCAGGCAGCGGGGTTCACGAGGTCGATAATGTGCTGGTGGCGCCATTCCAGGGGCAGACGGCCGCCGTCCTTGTGGGACAGTGCGGCAGGACCCACCACCCAATCCGGATGTGCCCGGGCAACATCGGAATCCAGGTTGATCATTTCCGGTTCCACCCAGAGCCCGAACTCCATGCCGTGGGAATTGACGGCTTCGATCAGCGGCGTCAGTCCATCCGGCCAGAGCGTTTCGTCGACGTACCAGTCGCCCAAGCCGGAGTGATCGTCGCGGCGGCCGCGGAACCAGCCGTCGTCGAGCACGAAGCGCTCAACGCCGAGCTCGGCAGCGGATTCCGCGAGCTCGATCAAGGTGTCCAGCTTGTGGTCGAAGTACACCGCTTCCCAGGTGTTCAGGACCACGGGGCGGGGCTTGCCGGCGGGGAGTCCAGTGGAAGCCGCGGGGAGGACGTGATGAGGACGGGACCGGAACCAGCTGTAGAAGGCTTCGCTGATGCCATCCAGGCCGCGATCAGAGTAGGCGGCAAACAGGGTGGGGGTGGTGTAGCTTTCGCCCGGCTGGAGGACCACTTCTGCCGGTCCCAGGAGCTCCGAGCCGCCGATCATGGTGCGGCCGTCTGCCACGGTGTCGGCGAACTGTTCGTGGTTGCCGCTCCACGCCAAGTGGGTGGCCCAGACCTTCCCGTGGCGATTGCCGAATCCGGCGGTTCCCGCCGCGAAGAGCAGCGAGGAATCGTGCCCCGTCCGGCCGTGGCGTCCCGTGCGTACCCACGTGCCTTGCTGGACGGCGCGGCGCTGGGGGTGTCGCTCGCGGCACCAGCGTCCGGTGAGGTCGAGGAGCTCGACTGCGTCCGGCCCCACCGGGAGGACGGTGGCGAGCTCGTCGAGCTGGAAGGGGGATGTGCCGTCGTTGACGGCCGTGTGGCGAAGCTCAAGGAGTCCGCCGGGGTGAAGCGTCAGGGCGGACGTCACGGTGATTCCGGCGTCGGGATCCTTTTGGACGATCGCTGCAGACGCGACGGCGGAGCTGCCTTCAGCGTGGACGTCCACCACGCGGAGCCGGACCGAAAAGTCCAGGCCGGGGACGCCGTCGGCGATTCTGTGGCCGCGCAGGCCCGGACGGCCCTGCCAGGCAGAGGAGCCTTGCGGGAGAAGCGCTGCCGGCACGGTGGCGTCGACGGCGGAGTGCGGGATGGGTTCGCCCAGGATGGCGAGGTCCGGGAGCATGCTGCCGAGGTCGGCGCCCCAATGGATGACCTCGGCCTCTCCGCTGTTGAAGCTGACCACCAGGCTTGTGCCGGTGGAACGGAGGTGGAGCGGGTCCATGAGCGGTTCACTTTCGGGAGTTGTTGAGTTGCGTTATGGGGGAGTGGGAGTCCGGGCGCCGCCGTCAAGGGAGTGAAGCGGCGGCGCCCGGACTGGTTCCTGGCTGGTGTTACTTGAAGAGGTTGTTGACCTGGTTGTTGGCGTCGGACAGGGAGCTGGCAGGCTTCTTGCCGCTGAGCACTGCGTCCATGGCGGGCTTCATGATGCCGTCAACTTTGGCAGCCTTGTCCGCGATGGGGAAGAGGAATGTGGTGTTGTCCTTGACTTGGGTGGTGAAGGCGGAGACGTCTACACCCTTCGCCGCGAAAGCCTTCGCGGCCAAGTCCGAGGAGGTGGAGATAGCGGGGAAGACCACTGCCTTGTTGGCAACGACGTCCTGGCAGGCCGAGGAACCGAGGTATTCAACCCACTTGGTGGCTGCTGCGGGGTTCTTGGTGCCGGCCCAGATGGAGTCCGCAAGGCCGTTGAACATGGACGCGCGCTTGCCGCTGGGGCCCACCGGGGTGGGGGCGATGGCAGTTTTGATGCCCTTGTAGCTGGTGTATTGGCCGATCATCCACGAGCCGCTGGTATTGATTGCGGCCTTGCCGGCGCCGAAGTTGTCCGACACACTGGCCCCTACTGTCGTTTCAAGTTTGGGCATGTAGCCCTTGTCCGCGAGTCCGGCCCACCAGGCGATGGTCTCCTGGAACTTGGGGTCGTCGTAGTTGAACTTGCTGGCCCACGGGTTCTTGTCCGTGGCGGTCCAGCCGGTGGTGGCTGCGAGGAAGCTCCACTGGGTCTGGCCCTGTCCGGAACCGGAGGACTCCAGGCCCAGGCCGTAGACGGCAACGTTGTTCTTGTCGAAGCCGGCTTCGTCTCCACGCTTGCCGTTCTTGTCCACGGTCAGGTGGGCGATGGTCTTTTCGTAGCTGCCACCGTCCTTGGGATTCCAGTCCAGCTTGGCCATCTGCTCGGCCGAGATGCCGGCGGAATCGGTCATGGCCTTGTTGTAGAAGAGGCTGATGGTGTCCCAGTCCTTGGGAAGGCCGTAGCGCTTGCCGTCCTGGCCCACCCAGAGATCGGCCAAGCCCTTGTTGTAGCTGTCCAGCTTGACGCCATCCTTGGCCACGGCGTCGTCGAGGGCCAGAAGTTGCTTCTTGGAGGCGAACTCCGGGTACTTGGACAGGTGGTCCGTGAAGACGTCCGGAGCAGTGCCGGACACAAATCCGTTGGTCAGCGTGGTCCAGTAGTCGTCCCAGCCGCGCTGGGTGATCTTGATCTTGATATCCGGGTTGGCCTTCGTGAAGTCGTCCGCGCACTGCTGGTAGGCGGGCAACTGGTTGGAATCCCACAGCCAGTAGTTGATTTCGCCCTTGGCCGTGCTGGAGGCGGGTGCTGAGCCGCCACAAGCCGAGAGCGATAGCGCGACGGCCGCAGCGACGGCGACGGCAGCTGCGACGGTGCCAGTGGATTTCTTCATGGTGGACCTTTCGGGGGTTGCGATAGAGCGGGGTGTTGGTTGGGGAGGGAGAACTACTTGATGCCGGAGAAGCCGATGGAGTTGACTACCTTCTTGCCGAAGGCGATGAAGAGGAGCAGGACCGGCAGCGCTGCCACGAGCGTGGCGGCCATGAGCCCGCTCCAGTCCGGTGCGCCTTGCGGGGATTGGGACTTGAAGACACCCAGGCCCACAGTGAGGACGCGGACGTTCTCGTCCTGGCCCACCAGGAGCGGCCAGAAATACTCGTTCCACTGACCGATGAAGGTCAGCAGCGCCAGGGTGGCGAGCGGAGCTGCGGCGTTGGGGATCACTATCTGGAAGAAGATCCGGAGGTGCTTGGCGCCGTCGAGCATGGCTGCCTCTTCCACTTCACGGGACATGCTCAGGAAGAACTGGCGCAGGAAGAAGATGGCGAAAGGTGTCATGAACATGTAGGGCAGTGCCAGGCCGGCGAAGGTATTGAGCAGGCCGAGGTTCTTGATCATCAGGAAGTTGGGCAGGGCCGTGAAGATCGGCGGGACCATCATGGTGGCCAGGAAGATCGCGAAGACCTTGTTCCTTCCCGGCCAGCGCAGTCGGGAAAAAGCGTAGGCGGCCATCGCACTGAAGAACACTTGGCCTGCCGTGGTCATCGTGGCGAAAACAATCGAGTTGCGCAGGTACAGCCAGAAGTTGATGGCGGCGCCGGAACCGCCCTCGGCAATTGCCTGCTCGGGGCTTTGGAGCCCCAGGACGCGTTGGAAGGCGCCCCAGCTGAAATCTGCAGGAAGGAGATTGCCGGCATTGGAGGCCAGCGAATGATTGCTGGACAGTGCCGTCCGCAGCATCCAGAGGAAGGGGGCGATCGTGACGACGACGGCGATCACCACGAGGACCCAAGCGCCGGTACGGCGCCAGTTGACGGGTTTCGTGCGACGCGACTGCAAGGAGCCGACGACGGCGGTAGCGGACTCGCGGGTGCGGCGGGAATTGGTGGAGGTACTCATGGCGGGGTTTCCTTAGTCCAGGTCCGTCTCGTTGCCTTTGAGGAACTTCATCTGGATGAAGGCCACCAGGGCGAGAATGATGAAGAGAATCACGGACAGCGCCGACGCGTAGCCAAAGTCGGACTCGCCGAAGGCCTTCTGGTAGATGTACATCTGGATGACGCGGGAGGCGTTGACCGGTCCACCGCCGGTGGTCACGGCGACCGTGTCGAAGACCTGGAACGAACCGATGACGGTGACCACCAGGACCAGCACCAGCACGGGGCGAAGGAGCGGCATGGTGATGCTCCAGAACGTCCGGGTGGGGGAGGCTCCGTCAAGGTTGGACACCTCGTAGACGTGGTTGGGGATGGACTGCAGGCCGGCGAAGATCAGCAGCGCGGTGTAGCCCATGTGCCGCCAGACATTGACGAAGGCGATGGTGGGAATGGCCCACTGTTCGCTCCCGAAGAATGCGATGCGGGGAAGGCCCAACCAATTGATGATCTCGTTGACGATACCCAGCTGGTAGTCGAGCATCCAGAACCAAAGCAGAGCCACGATCACGTTGGCCACCAAGAACGGGAGCAAGAGCGCGCCGCGGATAAACGTCGATTTGGCCACGCGGTGCATGAGCAGCGCGAGTCCGATGGCGATGACGGTCTGGAATCCGATGTTCAGCGCGACGTACTGGACCGTGACGGCCATGGCGTTCCAGAACAGATCGTCGCTGAAGATCGCCGTGTAGTTCTTGATGCCGATCCAGGTGGGATCACCCAGGATGCTGTACTCGGTGAAGCTGAGGTAGATGCCCCGGATGGTGGGGATCAGGAAGAAAACTACAAAGCCGATCAACGCCGGGAAGATAAACAGAAGTGCGATCTTCAGGTCCCCGATCCGGCGAATGCTGAACCTGGACGGTTTGCCCGATTGGGGTGGTGCGGCGGGCTCCGCTTGTTTGGCAAGGGTGGTCATCTTCGACCCTTTCCTGACTGTGATGTGGGTTACAACTGGATGAAATCTACACGAGTAGATCAGGGAGGGTCAAGAGGTTTTGTTAGATTTTGTTCGATTATTTTGGATTTATTGCGTTTTGTTGACTCGAGTAGATCGTAGTGATTCACTGGCCTGAGCCACCCGTCGGAGATATCCGTTCCGGCGAGAGCACCCTGAATCCACCCACACACATCGAAGGGCTAACAATGACGTTTTCAATGGGAGTAGTAGGACTTGGCCAGTTTGGCGGCCAATTTGCCCACCTCTTCAAACTCCACCCCGGGGTTTCCGCGGTCTACGCGGTGGATGAGCTCCCCGAGCGGGCAGCCAGGGCCGTTGAGCAATTGGGCCTCGACGGAACAATGGACAGCTTCGATGAGTTGCTGGCCTCCGACGTCGACGCGGTCGCCATCTTCACGCAGCGCTGGACACACGGTCCATTGGTGATCAAGGCGCTCCGTGCCGGGAAGCATGTCTACTCCGCTGTTCCCATGGCAATCTCGGAGGACCAGATCGCCGGGATCATCGCCGCCGTGCGTGAGACCAAGCTTGTCTACGCCATGGGGGAGACCAGCTACTACAACCCCGCCACGGTCTACGCGCGCAAGCAGCACGCCGCTGGCAAGTTCGGCCGCATCTTCTACACGGAAGGTGACTACGTCCACGACATGGACTTGGGCTTCTACGAGGCCTACCAGTACAGCGGCGGCGAAAACTGGAAGGCAACCGCCAGCTACCCGCCCATGCTGTACCCCACGCACGCCATCGGCGGTGTCCTGGGTGCCGTGCCTGGACATGCCGTGAGCGTCAGCTGCATTGGCGTCAAGGACGATCGTGGCGACGGCGTCTTCGACAAGGAAGTCAGCATGTTCGACAACGACTTCTCCAACGCCACGGCGCTCTTCGAAATGAACGACGGCGGTGCGATGCGGACCAACGAGATGCGCCGCGTGGGCTATCCCTCGCACATCCGCGAGTCCCGGTTCCGTTTCTTCGGCACGGAGGCCAGCTTTGAGCAGCTGGCCACCACCACGCTGTGGCAGGACAAGGAAGGCGTGCTGGACGTCTCTGAGCAAGTGGAGACCAAGCCGAGCATGTCGGCCGACGACCCCTCTCTGGCCGACGTCGCCCCGGAGCTTCGCGGTGCCTTC
The DNA here is from genome assembly GCF_054888235.1 of Arthrobacter sp. MMS24-S77. Classification (NCBI taxonomy): domain Bacteria; kingdom Bacillati; phylum Actinomycetota; class Actinomycetes; order Micrococcales; family Micrococcaceae; genus Arthrobacter; species Arthrobacter sp. MMS24-S77. The sequence goes on along the minus strand of NZ_JBTZRN010000001.1, from coordinate 3,836,323 downwards.
ATCTCCGGCCTCGCTCCGGTGCACGACGCCGGCCGCCTGCCTGCGGAATTCGAAGGCGCCCCCACCGGGCACGAAGGCAGCCACCAGTTCCTGGTGGACGATTTCGTCACAGCCGTGAACAAAGGAAGCCTCCCGCCGGTCAACGCCTGGGTGGCAGCCCGCTTCACGCTTCCGGGCGTCGTGGCACACGAATCGGCCCTCCGTGGTGGCGAGCGGCTCCCCATCCGCGACTTCGGAGATGCCCCCGAAGCTTTGTAGCTAGCATGATCACCATGACATCTTCGGCAGTGCACACCCCGCGCGGACCTGTGACGCGCAAAGACGTGGCCCGGTACGCCGGGGTGAGCACCGCCGTCGTGAGCTATGTGGTGAACGGTGGCCCCAAGAAGGTGGCGCCGGCTACTGAAGCCAAGGTGCAGGACGCCATTCGGATCTTGGGGTACCGGCCGAACGCCACCGCGCGTGCGCTCAAAATGGGGTCCAACCAAACCCTGGGCCTGGTGATTCCGGACTCCAGCAACCCGTTTTGGGCACTGCTGGGACACGCGGTGGAAGTGGCTGCTGCCGAGCGCGGATATGCCCTGTTGCTGACGAACTCAGACAACAAACTGGACTCCGAGCGCCGCCACATCCGCAACCTCGCCGCCCGGCAAGTTGATGGCGTAGTCCTGGCCAGCGTCATGTTTGAACCCGACCTGGTGGAGCTTGTTGCGGCCGAAATCCCCTCGGTCCTTCTCAACCACGCCGCGATCGCCCCAGGCTTCAACAGCGTGGGCGTGGATCTTGAAGCCGGCGCCCGCTTGGCCGTGGAACATCTGATCAGCCACGGTCACAGGAACATCGGCCTTGCCATGGGCATTACGGCGGACAACGTGACGGACGGACGGGAAGAGGGGTGGTTGCGGGCTCTGGAAGCCGCGGGACTGCCTTCTGGGCCACTTGCCCGCGACGGTTTCGACCGCCCCGGCGGCTATGCGGCCGGTCAGCGACTACTCGCCTCGGACAACCGTCCGACGGCGATCTTCGCCAGCTCCGATATGCAGGCAGTCGGGGTTTTGCGGGCAATCCGTGAGGCAGGTCTATCCGTTCCGGAGGATATCGCCGTCGCGTCATTTGACGGCTCGGTTGAGGCCGAGTACAGCTGGCCGGCGCTGACCACCGTGGAGCAGCCCGTGTGGGAGATGGCAGAGGCAGCAGTGTCCGCCCTGGTGGGTGAGAACCGCAACGAACCTCCGCAGCACAGACTCTTCCCGACCCAGCTTCGCATCCGGCAATCGTGCGGGTGCCCGTAGCCGGTTCCGCTCAGGGCGTCGCGATCCTGAGCTTCCCGACGCCCTCGGCGAGGATGCGCCGGGCATCCTCGCCGAGATGCGAATCCGTCACGAGTACGTCGGCCTCTTCCAGTTGTGCAATCGAGGCGATGCCCACGGTTCCCCACTTGCTGTGGTCCGCCAAGACCACCACGTTGCGCGCCGCACTGATGAACGCCCGGTTTGTTTCAGCTTCCTGCAGGTTCGGGGTAGTGAATCCGGCATCTGCGTCCATGCCGTGGACGCCCATGAACAGCGTATCGAGGTGCAGCTGCTTCAGGGCAGCCGTGGCAATGGGGCCCACCAAGGCGTCCGACGGCGTCCGCTCGCCACCCGTGACGATGACCGGGAAACGCTCGCGCGAACCCAAGGCATTGTGGAACAGATCCGCGATCCTGATGGAGTTCGTCACCACCGTGATCTTTGGGCCGCCCAGGAGTTCCTTGGCGAGCTCGTAGGTGGTGGTTCCGGCGCTCAGGCCTACGGCCATGCCTTCGTGGACGAGGGTGGCGGCCTCGACCGCGATCGCGTGCTTTTCATCGATCAGCTGGGTGGACTTCAGTTCGAAGCCTGGCTCGTGGGTCCGTGCATCGCCGGGTATCTTGGCACCGCCATGGATGCGCTCGACGAGCCCTGATTCCTCAAGCGACTCGATGTCGCGCCGAACGGTCATGGCGGAGACGCCCAGTTGTTGAGCGAGATCCGAGACACGGACAACCCGTTCGCGCTGGACGGCGTCGACGATGGCGGTGTGGCGCGCTGCCTGAAGCATCGGAGCCTTTCTGGAAGGACGGCAGGTGGTTAGGCGGGAGTGGCGACGACGGCGACGCCTCCGGCAGTAAGGTTTAGCGTACCTCCGGTTGCGGTTCCGCTCAGGAGCTCGACGCCGTCGAGCGGCACGTCCACGTCGCGGGCGCTGTGGTTGATGACGAAGGTCCAGTCCGTGGTTCCGTTGCTCCTGCGGACGATTTCCACGTCCTCCGGCGGCTGAACGCCCAGGACCGGCTCCACCCCGGCGTCTGAGCAGAGGAGCTGGACCAGTTCGGCCAGCCCCGTGGGGCCCAGGCTGGTGGCGACGTAATAGGCGGCGCCGCGTCCGCTCGCTCCCGCTCTGCGGGTCACTGCCGGAGAGCCACCGACGCCGGACCCGCCCCGGCTGCCTATGCCACCTGGGCCTGCGCCGCCGTCGAACGTGGCGAGAACCTCAGCGCCGGTCGCCTTCCCCAGCTCGCTCCACAGCGTCCCGGAGCCGAACTGGCTCAAGCCCACAGTGTCTCCGGAACGCAGCGGGAAGAATTCCTCCATGCTCACGCCCAGCAGTTCGGAGAACGCCCCGGGATATCCGCCGCCGTTGACCGGGTCCATCCGGATGTGGTCGTTCTCGTCAACGATTCCGGAGAAATAGGTGATTACGAGGGTTCCACCGGCTTCGACGTACTCGTGGAGCCTTGCCGCGCCCTCATCTGTGACGAGGTACAGCATAGGCGCGATCACCAGTTTGTAGCCGGAGAGGTCGTCCGTGCTTCTCCGGATGTCCGTGGTGACGCCGGCCCGGAAGAGGGCATCGTGCCAACGCCGCGTTTCGGGGACGTTCCGGGCGTCCTCGCTGGGGTGCGAGTCCAGTTCGGTGCCCCAGCGGGCGTCGGTATCGTGGATGATGCAGGCCTCGGCCTGGACCGTGGAACCGGCCACTTCCGAAATACTCTCGAGCGCGCGGCCCAGTTCCACCACTTCGCGCCATACCTTGCTGTCGCGGCCAGCGTGCGGGACCAATCCGGAATGGTACTTTTCGGCCCCGGCCCGCGAGGCGCGCCATTGGAAGAACAACACGCCATCGGTTCCGCGGGCCACGTGTTGCAGGGAGTTGCGCAGCATTTCACCGGGCACTTTAGCCACGTTTCGGGGTTGCCAGTTGACTGCCGAGGTGGAATGTTCCATCAAGAGCCACGGTTTGCCCTGCGCCCAGCCGCGGGTGAGGTCCGCCGTCATGGCCAGATCCTGGAAGTTCCGTTCGTCGGCGGCAATCAGATAGTGGTCGTTGGAGACGACGTCCATGTGCCCGGACCAGCGCCAATAATCCACGGGGGCGTTCAGGCCCATGTTGAAGCCCATGAAATTCGTGGTCACCGGATGCTTCGAATAGGCCCTGATAATGTCCGCCTCGGCAGTGAAGCACTCGAGGAGCGCATCGGAGGAGAACCGCGCGAAATCCAGTTGCTGGGTGGGGTTCACCCAGGTTCCCGAGCGGCGCGGCGGCAGGATCTCGGCCCAGTCGTAGTAGTGCTGTGACCAGAACGCCGTGCCCCACGCCTCGTTGAGCGCGTCCAGGCTGCCGTACCTGTCCCGGAGCCACTCCTGGAAGCCACGCTCCGCATGGGGACCGAAGTCCGGTTGGTTGTGGCAGCCGTATTCGTTGTGGACATGCCACATCACGACGGCGGGGTGCCCCGCGTAGCGCTGCACGATCGCCGTCGTCAGGGCTGCTGCCGCCCGGCGATAGTCCGGCGAGCACGCCGCGAAGGCCTGGCGCGAACCGTAACTTTGCCGGACGCCGTCGGCATCCACCGGGAGCGAATCGGGGTACTTGCGGCTGAACCACGGCGGGGGAGAGGCACTCGCATTGGCGAGGTCCACGCTGATGCCGTTGGCGTGGAGCAACTCAAGGACCCTGTCCAGCCAGCCGAACTCGTAACGGCCTTCCTCGGGCTCAAGCAAGGCCCAGCTGAAGATCCCGACGCTCACCAGGTTCACCCCGGCTTCCTTCATGAGGGCGACGTCGTGTTTCCAGAGCTCTTCGGGCCATTGCTCGGGGTTGTAGTCCCCGCCGAAGGCGATCCGGCCGCCCAGCTTGTCAACGATGTAATCCATGGCCATGCGTTTTTATCCTTTGCTGGAACCGAGCGTGAGGCCGGCTACGAATTGGCGCTGCAGCGCGAGGTAGATGATCAGGGTGGGTATCAGGGTGATCATGGCGCCCGCGGCAATCAGGTTGTAATTGCTGAGGAACTGGCCCTGGAGGTTGTTGATGGCGGTGGTGATGGGCAAACGGTCGCCGCTTTGGATGAAGAGCAACGGCCAGAAGAAATCGTTATAGATGAAGATGACTTCCAGCGTGCCCAGCGCCGCGAGGGCGGGCCGGCAAAGCGGCAGGATGATGTTCCAGTACTGCCGCCAGATTCCTGCCCCGTCCACCAGCGCGGCCTCCGTGAGGTCGGACGAGAGGGCCTTCATGTAGTTGGAAAGCACGAAGGTGCAGAAGCCGATTTGGAAGGCCGTGTCCACGGCGATCACGGAAATGTAGGTATTGAGCAGGTTGCCGGAATCGCTGAAGGAGTACGGGAGCGAGAGGTGCTTGAACATTTCGAACAACGGCGCTGCGAGGACTTGCGGTGGCAGGAGGTTGCCCGCCGTGAACATGATCAGCAGCGTGATGTTGAATTTCCAGTTCACCCTGGAGACGGCGAAAGCCATCATCGAGGCAAAGAACAGCGTCAATAGCACCGCGGGGGCGGTGATGAGCACGGAGTTCAAGAGATACTTCGAGAACCCGCCTTGGGTCCAAGCCTGGATGAAGTTGTCGAAGTTGAAGCTGCCGCCAAAACTGAAGTAGCCGAACTTGTCCGTGTCGGCTTTGGGCCGCAGTGCGGTGTACAGGGACCAGCCCAGAGGTATCAGCCACATCACGGCCATGACGGTCAGGAAGATATGGGTCCCGTAGTGGCGCTTGCCGGAGTTCCGGGATACGGCCGCGGCTCCTGCTGTGCTCGGGATGGGGTTGGCGAGAGTGCTCATGCCTTGCTCTCCTTGCCGAAGGTGCGGATGAGGTAGAAGACGATGGGGATCAGCGAAATGACCAGGAGGATGACCGCTAGGGCCGAGCCGACGCCGATGACCTGGCCTTCACCGACGAGGTTCTGGATCACGAGGGCGCTGATCAGTTCAAGGCCGTTGGTTCCCCGGTTGATGATGTACACGATGTCGAAGGCACGCAGCGACTCGATGATGGTGATCACCACGATCACGATGTTCACGGGCCGCATGGCCGGGAAGACGACGCGGAAGAACGTCTGCACGGCGTTGGCGCCGTCAATCGACGCAGCCTCCCGCAGGGACGGGTCCACACCCTTGAGCCCGGCCAGGTACAGGAGCATGACGTAGCCGGCGTGGCGCCACGTAGCGGCAACCATTGCCGCCCAGATATTGACGTTGGAGTCGCCGAACCAGTCCACGGCCCGCGGAGTGCCGGCCGTCCCGAGCAGGTAGTTAAGCAAGCCGCTGTCGCGGTTATAGAACAGTTGCCAGATCACGCCGATGAGGGCCAGGGACAGCATGACGGGCGTGAAAAAGATGCTTTGGTAGATCTTGCTGCCGCGGATCTTCTGGTCCAGAAGCACGGCCAGCAGCAGGCCGAGGGGTGTCGCGATGAGGGCGAGGAACGCGAGCCACAGAATGTTGTGCTGCATCGCTGGCCAGAACGGGGGATAGTCCTGGACCACGAAGCGGTAGTTATCCGTTCCGGCTGCCTTGATGTCCTTCAGGTCCAGGCCGTTCCAGCGGGTGAAGCTCAGCACGATGGAGAAGAGCGTGGGCAGCCAGACCAGCAGCAGTTGGATCAGGGTAGGCAGACCCACCATGATCGCGAGGACCAACTTGTCACGCCGGGTGAGGCGGCGGACTTTGCCTGCCTTACCCGGTCGCCTGCCGGGGCCGGGGTGACCCTTGCCGGCCGTGGTTCGCCCGGCAGCGCCGGGCTCGCTGTCCGGTGCTGCCGGTTTTTCGGCGGTAGTACTCATGGGGATTCCTTCAGTTTGCAAAAGGTGGCCCGACGACGGCGGGCGGAACCGCCGTCGTCGTTCCTGTCACGGCAACTACTGGGCGGCGTAAAGGGTCTTGGCCTGCGCTTCCAGGTTCTTGACGTCCACCGTGCCGTCCTTGATGAAGGACTGCAGCGCGGGGATCATCACGTTGTTGGCCATGGCGGGGAGGGCATCGCGGTCCAGGAACTGGCTGATGTACTTGGCGTTGGCGATGGTGTCCGCGCACTTCTTGTTCAGCGCGGTGAACTTTGATGTGTCGGCGCCCTTGACGGTGGCGATGTTGGAGGTGTCCACGGCTGCGTAGGCGTTCTGGCCCTCGGCAGATCCCATGAAGGCGAGGAAATCGTGGGCTGCCTTGTTGTCGCCACCCTTCTTGGAAAGGAGCAGGCCGTCGATGGGGGCCTCGACCGCGTCGGTGCCTTCCACGGCGATTTCCGGGAACGGGAAGAAGTCGATGTCCGCCAGCACCGTGGGATCGGTGAACTGCTGGGTGACGAACGAGCCCAACAGGTACATGCCAGTCTTCTTGGCTTCGAGGGCCTTGGCCGCATCCTGCCACGTCTGGCCGAGGGCGTTAGGGTCTTGGAACGGCAAGAGGGCCTTCCAGGTGTCGAAGACGTCGCTGACCTTCTTCTGGTCCCAGCTTTCCTTGTGGGCTGTCAGGTCCAGGTGGAATTGGTAGCCGTTGAGGCGCATGTTGATGTAGTCGAACGTGCCCATGGCGGGCCAGCCGTCTTTGTCCGCGAAGCCGATGGGGATGATGCCGTCGGACTTCATCTTGGCGGCCAGGGTCTTCAGTTCGTCGAATGTCTTTGGTGCGGTGTAGCCCTTTTCGGCCCAGAAACTCTTCCGGTAGAAGAAGCCCCAAGGGTAGTTGTAGTTGGGGACCAGGTACATCTTGCCGTCCGGCCCGGTGGAGGCCTTCTTCATGGCGTCGGAGAAGTTGCTGCCGATCTTTTCCCAGACGTCATCCACAGGAGCCAAGAGTCCCTTGCCCGCGTAGTACTGCATGCGGTAGCCGGCGAACCAGGTGAAAGCATCGTCCGGACTGCCCTGGAGGTAGGAGTTGATCTTGTTCTGGAAGTCGTTGTGCGGAACAACGTTGGTGGCCACGGTGATGCCGGTCTTCTTGGTGAAGGCATCGGTGACGGCTTTGTATGCGTTCTTGGGCACATCGTCCGAAGAACCTGAGCCGAAGGTGAGGCTGTTCGATGAGGCTCCCGGAGCGGGGCCGGAGCCGCCGGTGCAAGCAGCCAGCAGCGGGATGCCCGCGAGGCCGGCGGCACCGATACCGAGCGTTTTCAGGATGGTGCGGCGTCCAGGCCCAGCGTTGTGGGCCGACTGGAACGGGTCAAGATTCGCTGCCATGTTCTCTCCCTTGAAAAGCGTGGTGCTTGTGAGTTATCTCACGTAGAACTCGACTATAACCGCTCAAAAGAGAACATGAAAGAACTAAATATAACATTCTTGCGACGGCGGGTTTCATGACAAAGGCGGCGTTCCTCAGGGAGAGGACCGCCGCCCTTGCGTAGTGGCTTGGCGCCTTGTGTGGCTTGCCGAGTGCCTACTTCTTCAGCGACTCCGCGATCTGGGCCATGATGGTGGGGTCGGAGAGGGTGGTGGCGTCGCCTACTTCGCGGCCTTCGGCGACGTCCTTGAGGAGGCGGCGCATGATTTTCCCGGAGCGGGTTTTGGGCAGTTCGGGGACCACGAGGATGTGCTTGGGTTTGGCGATGGGGCCGATTTCCTTGCCGACGTGGTTGCGCAGTTCCAGGACGGTGGAGTCGCCGTCGTTGACGGCGTCCCCGCGCAGGATCACGAACGCGACCACGGATTGGCCGGTGGTCTCGTCGGCGGCCCCGACGACGGCGGCCTCGGCGACGGCGGGGTGGGAGACGAGGGCGGATTCGATTTCGGTGGTCGAGAGCCGGTGCCCGGAGACGTTCATGACGTCATCCACCCGGCCCAGCAGCCAGATATCGCCGTCTTCGTCCTTTTTGGCGCCGTCGCCGGCGAAGTACATGCCTTCGAAGCGGGACCAATAGGTGTCCTTGAACCGTTCGGGGTCTCCCCAGATGCCGCGGAGCATCGCGGGCCAGGGTTCGCGGACCACGAGGTAGCCGCCGTGCCCGTCCGGGACGGACTCGCCGGCCTCGTCCACGACGTCGATCGCGATGCCCGGCAGCGGGACCTGCGCCGAGCCCGGCTTGGTCGCGGTGACCCCGGGCAGGGGCGCGATCATCTGGGCGCCGGTCTCGGTCTGCCACCACGTGTCCACGATGGGGGCCGGATTTTCCTTCTTCTCGCCGTTCTTGCCGGCGTTGGAGCCGATGACGTCCCGGTACCACATCCAGGCCTCGGGGTTGATGGGCTCACCCACCGAACCGAGGACCCGGATCGAGGACAGATCGTACCGGGCCGGGATCTCCCGGCCCCACTTCATGAACGTCCGGATCGCCGTGGGTGCCGTGTAGAGGATGGAGACCTTGTACTTCTCCACGATTTCCCACCAGCGGCCCTGGTGCGGGGAATCCGGGGTGCCTTCGTACATGACCTGGGTGGCGCCGTTGACCAGGGGTGCGTAGGTGACGTAGGAGTGGCCGGTGACCCATCCGACGTCGGCGGTGCACCAGAACACATCCGTCTCCGGGTGCAGGTCGAAGACCGCCTTGTGGGTGTAGGCGGTCTGGGTGAGGTAGCCGCCGGTGGTGTGCAGGATGCCCTTGGGCTTGCCCGTGGTCCCGGAGGTGTACAGGATGAACAGCGGGTGTTCGGCGTCATGCCCGACGGCGGTGTGCTCGGCTGAGGCGGCGCCGACGGTGTCGTCCCACCACTGGTCCCGGCCCTGGACCCAGTCCACGGGTTCGCCGTTGCGCTTGACCACCACGACGTTCCGGACCGAATGTCCCTCTTTGGACAGGGCCTGGTCCACGGCGGGCTTGAGCGGGCTGGGCTTGCCGCGCCGGTAGGTGCCGTCCGCGGTGACCACAAGCTTTGCCTCGGCGTCATCGATCCGGGAGCGCAGGGCGTCGGCCGAGAAGCCGCCGAATACCACGGAGTGCACGGCGCCGATCCGGGCGCAGGCCAGCATCGTGATCACGGCCTCGGGGATCATGGGCAGGTACACGGCCACGCGGTCGCCCTTCGCCACGCCGAGGGACTCGAAGGCGTTCGCTGCCTTCTTGACCTCCTCGGTCAGCTGCGCGTAGGTGTAGGAGCGCGTATCGCCGGGTTCGCCCTCGAAATGGATCGCCACACGGTCCCCGAGCCCGTTCTCGACGTGCCGGTCCAAGGCGTTGTAGGCCGCGTTGACCTTGCCGCCGACGAACCACTTGGCGAACGGCGGGTCGGACCAGTCCAGGGCCTGGCCGAAGTCCGTGTCCCAGTCCAGGAGCTCGCGGGCTTGCCTGGCCCAGAACGCGGGGAGGTCCGCATTTGCTTCCGCGTAGGCTTCGGCGCCGACTACTGCGTTGGCGGCAAATTCCGCGGTGGGCGCGAATTTCCGGTTCTCGTGGAGAAGGTTTTCGAGGGCATCGCCGTTGCCTGTCCCGTCAGGTGCGGGTGCAGCGGTGGTCGTCGATCCATTGGCGTCCTGGGACATGTGAACCTCATCATTCATCGATCTCTGCTGCGCGGGTCCTGTGGCGGGCCGCCCGACCCACTCACGCCAAGCTTGCACGGCGTTGGGCTGCGGCGCCTCACGGGGTTCCGCAAAGAGCTTTTCCGGAACCCACCTTAGCGTTTTGAGCTGACAACAAGTGTCTGCGGTCACAATCTGGACCGTGAGCGGCGTCTGATTCGCGCTGAACGGCTCCGACCGCTCTGAGGGTAGCTCCAAAAGAGCCGGACATTACGGAGCCGCCTCCCGGTCTCCGCGCACGTGCCAGCTAGTGGACTGTCAGAAGGGTGGCATAGGCTGAAGAGGTCTCGAGACGCGAAGACCTGGCGCCCCTGCCTGGCCCGAAAACACTGGGTGAAGCCTTGGGCGGCAGCGTACCGGGCACCGCCGTACAAAGGAGATTTGCACATGAACCAGACGAGCCAAGGCCCGAAATACGGTGCGCTCGCGCCCGGATCGGCCCCCGAAGCAGCAACTGGAGCCGGGGCGCCAGAGCCCGGTAGCAAGACCTCCCCGAAGTACCAAGCGGTACTGGGTCCTTTCACCACCCGGGACGTGGCAGTCTTCGGGTCCACCTTGCTGATGTTTGTCGGCTCGCTCTTGCCGATGTTCGGCGGCCGGTACAACCTGTGGAACCTGGACAACCTCTTTTTCCTGGCCTTGGGCATCATCCTTCCCCTCGTGGTGACGGCTTTGTTCGTTGCACGGCGCCTGCAGCCGGGGAACGTTGTGAGAATCGGTTCGCTCTCGATTGACCAGTTCGCTTCGGTTGTGGCGTCGTTCGCCGTGACCATGTTCTTCCTCTCCACAGCAGGCGCGTTTACTGTTTACGCGCTCGTGGGCCTGATCGGCTCTCTGGGCCTTCTCGCTGCGACGGTCCTGGCTCCGCACCTGCCGGTGCTCCGCGAGGACTTCAAGGGCCGGGCCGAGCAGCCCGCGCACGTTGTGGCCCGGGAAGCAGCCATCCCCACCCGCAAGCCCGTCGCGCCGAAGCCGGTGGTGCCCAAGCCCGAAGCTTCCGCGCCCGCCACCCCGGTGCCCGTCACGTCGGCGCCCGGAGCTTCCGCGCCCGAAGCTTCGGCGCCGTGGGCTCCGGCAGCCGCCGCTCCGACGTCGTTCGGTCCCTCCGACGCAGCACCCTCCGACGCAGCTCCTTCAGACGCGGCACCTTCAGACGCGGCACCGTCAGGCGCGGCACCGTCAGGCGAGGCACCGTCCAATCCGGCAGCAACAGAGTCCGCTGCCGCCGCACCCGCCGCGACCCCCGTCGCCGGGGACGCCGCCGTCGTACCCGCCGAGCCCGCCACGGACACCGGAACGGCCACCCAGCACATCGGGACAGTTAACAGGGCAGGTGCGGGGAACCAGCAACCCCATCTCGAGCAGACCAGGGCGCATCAGATCATCGGCGCCACCGTTGATCCGGCGGCGCGAACGGACGACGAAGAACACGGCTCCGGGTACGAGGCCTTCTGGTTCGCCGTGGCGCAACCCCGTACCGTCGTCGACGAGCACACAGGTGTTCCCGTCTTCACCATCGAACCGGGCGCGTGGGTCCTGGCCCTCGAGGACCGCGGCGAGGAATTCCTGGTGCAGGATACCGACGGCAAAGTGGGCGTCCTGCGCGATCTCAGCCACATCGAACGCGGCTAGCCATGCCCGCCGTGGACACCGTCGTCGAAACCCCGCTGGCTTTGAAGCGGCGTGCGCGCAAAATCAACAAGGCACTTGCCGAGCTCTATCCCTACGCCCACGCGGAGCTTGATTTCCGAAACCCGTTCGAACTTGTGGTGGCCACGGTGCTGTCCGCCCAGACCACCGACGTGCTGGTCAACCAGGTCACCAAGATCCTGTTTGCACGCTATCCGGATGCCCGGAGCATGGCCGAGGCCGAGCCCGCCGAGCTGGAGGCGATCCTGCAGCCGACCGGTTTCTTTCGCGCCAAAGCGAAGAACGTCCTGGCCCTCAGCACGCGCCTGGTGGACGAGTTCGACGGCGAGGTTCCCGGCAGGCTGGAAGATTTGGTGACGCTCCCCGGCGTCGGGCGTAAGACGGCGAACGTCGTGCTCGGCAACGCTTTCGGCGTTCCGGGAATCACGGTGGACACGCATTTCGGCAGGCTGGCCCGCAGGTTTGGGTGGACGACATCCGAGGACCCGGTGAAGATCGAGTTTGACGTCGCCGAACTGTTCGAGCCCAAGGACTGGACCATGCTGTCCCACCGGGTGGTTTTCCATGGCCGGAGGGTCTGCCATGCGCGCAGGCCGGCGTGCGGAGCGTGTCCGGTGGCCAACTGGTGTCCCAGCTACGGTGAAGGCGAGACCGATCCGATCAAAGCCGCCAAGTTGCTCAAATACGAACTGGCGCCGGGCAACGAAGAGCTTTTGGCAAAGCTGCTCGCCGAGACCCACCGTGCTGCGGAGATTCGGATGGAATCGCAAAGGAGACGGCGATGACCGCGCTTGAAGACTTAGTCAGTCTCATCACCAAGATTGATTCCGGTCTGCATCCAGGCCCCGATCCGCGGATCGCCGCCGCAACGGTGGATCCAGACAAAGCGCGAAAAGCCGCTGTGCTCATGCTGTTCGGCGTCTTGGACGATGTCCCCGCTGAATCCGGGAAACCGGTGGCTCCGGCCGACTTGGATGTATTGCTCCTGGAGCGCGCCCACACACTGGACGATCATCCGGGACAAGTGGCGTTCCCGGGCGGCAGCATCGATCCCGAGGATGAATCGGCCGTAGCGGCAGCCCTCAGGGAAGCGGTAGAGGAGACGGGCCTGGACAGCGGGGGCGTGCAGGTGCTGGGCGTCATGCCGGAACTCGGGCTGATCCGCAGCAACTTCGTCGTCACTCCCGTGTTGGCATGGTGGGCATCGCCGTCGCCCGTTCGCGTTGTGGACTATGCCGAATCGGCGCAAGTGTTCCGAGTTCCCGTGCGGGACCTCCTGGACCCCGACAACCGTTACACCGGGACGCTCACCCGACTCGGCCGGACCTTCTCGAGTCCCGTCTTCAAAGTCAACGAACTAGTGGTCTGGGGTTTTACCGGAATGGTGCTCAGCGGCCTTTTCGACGCCTTGGGGTGGACGGTTCCGTGGGACGCGGAGCGCGTGCTCGAAATCGAGATTTAGCCCCGCGGGCGTGCAGCTTTCAGGTCCGGTGCCGGCTGGTCCGCCGCTGCTGGTGCGTCTCGATGTGCCCGCCGGTCCGCCTAGCGGCGCCCGCTGCCGGACCCCGCTACGCTGCGCGTCGGGCTGTTTTGGAGTGATCCACGACGATGCCCGTGGCGGCATTTTCCCGCACGGCCGTGATGCCTGCCACCACGGCTTTCAGGTGTTTGAACTGCGGAGACTCTGCCACCAGCGTTCCATCGGCTGCCATCAGCCGGAAGCGGTAGGCATCTTCGCCGTCTTTGAGAATCTCGAATCGTCCAGCCATCGTTGCTGTTCCCCCTTGTATGCTGCGTCGCACGGTTAGTGCGTCCTTGCACTGTGGCGTCCCTCACTTCGGACGCCTTGAACGAGCCTATCCAGAAGGAAGGGGAGGGTTGAAGTTACTTTGGGGTACATTACTCGCCAGGGTCATGCCAAGTTCGTTTCCGCCATATGACTCGCTTTCGGCGCTGCCGGAGGCTATGGTCCCGGTCCTGAGAAGGCGCGGCCCTCAAAAGCCGCGCTCCTTAGAAAATCAGCGCTCGCCTCGGGGCCGGCACGGGGTATTCCGCAATGGCCATCCGGAATTCTTCCTCCGCGTTGAGTCGCCGCCGGACTTCCATCGCCCCCAACCTTTGGGCGTCTTCCGCGTCTACGCCGGGGGTGTTGGCCAGTTCCCTGATCCAATCGCCAGCCACGACGGCGTCGTGCTGCTCGCCCAATAGCCGCTGCAGGCCGATCGCTGGTTGGATCACTCCGGCAGCATGGTGGCTGAAGGCGTCCGCAACCGCCTCCACCGAGTACCGGAGGCACTTGACGTCTTTGCGGGCTTGGTGGAGTGCGGCATTGCGCACGTCCGGGTCGTCGGTGCCCGCCTCCTCCGCGAGGCTGTGCTGCAGCCGCTCCCACTGTACTTGGAGGCGTTCCGCAAGGTCCGCCGTCGGGGGCTTGTAATCCGTGGCGTCGGGGGCTTCCAGTAGCGCCGCCCTGGCACCCCGCACCGTCCGCCTGCTGCGTTTGCGACCGCCGAGGGCGGTCGCCAGCCTGGCGCTGGATGATTCCAGTTCCTCAACTGCCAGGCGCAAGGACTCGGGAGCGTTCCAGGAATCCTTCGTGTCAAGGGAGAGGCGTATCCTCTGGGCCAGGACGTAGGCATCCCGGGACTCGCCGAGCGACGTTGCCAGCCACCTGACTTCCTCGCGCGCCGGCCGGGGGAGCTTCGGGACCAGCCCGCGATAGCAACTGAGCACGGAACGGATCCGGCGAAGCGCGAGCCTGGCGTTGTGCACGGCTTCCGGGTCGGCCGCCCCGATCAAGGGCAATTGGCCCTCCAGCTCTGTCAGCTGGAAGGCGATGTATGCGGCCAATAGCGTCCGGCCTTTGCTTCCCACGGGGCAATCGTCCTCCGCTGTTGAGCCGGGGGCAATAGGGTGCCTACTTAGCCTTGTCGTACGAATCGACGACGGCGATACTCACCGGAAATTCCACCGGAACCCGCCCGAACAGGAGCTCCTTCGCGGCTGCCGCGGCCTCTTCGATGGCATTGATGCAGGCATCCACCGACTCGACTGGCGCGTGAACCATGACTTCGTCGTGAAGGAAAAACACGAGTTCCCCAGCAGGCACGCCATTGACTCGCGCGGTGCGCAACCGCCGTCGAAGTTCGGCCAGCCAGCATGACGCCCAGTCCGCCGCGGAACCCTGCACCACAAAGTTCCGCGTGAAACGTCCCCGTGACCGGGCGATGTTGTCCGCTCGCCGCTGTTCTTCCGCCGTCGTAGACTGCTGGCTGCGGATCCAGCGCTCCGACGGCGGCGGGCTGCTGCGGCCCAACCTGGAGGTCACGGTACGGCCGGCTTCGCCGTCGCGGGCTGCCTGCTCGACGAAGCCGACTGCTCGCGGATAGGTGCGGGTCAGCTGGGGCATAAGCCGACCTGATTCGCCCGTAGTGGCGCCGTAAATTGCACCCAGCAGCGCGATCTTGGCCTTCGCCCGGTCGCCACCGAAGCCTTGCGCGGCGATGCCGGCGTACAGATCCTTGTCCCGGGCGGCTTCGGCCATTTTGGAGTCCTGGGCGAGTGCCACCAGGACCCGCGGCTCAAGCTGCGAGGCATCGGCGACGATCAACTTGTGACCCGGGTCGGCGTGCACCGCGCCCCGGATCTGGCGGGGGATCTGCAAAGCCCCGCCTCCCCTGGAAGCCCAGCGGCCGGAAACCACGCCACCCACCACGTACTCGGGACGGAACCGGCCTTCGTTCACCCAAGCGTCCAGCCATGACCAGCCATTGGCCGTGAACAAGCGGGAGAGCTTCTTGTATTCCAGAAGGGGCTCGATGGCCGGGTGCTTTGATTCCTTGAGTTCCCATTGGCGGGTTGTCTTCACCTCAATGCCGTTCCGATGGAGGGCACGCATGAGGTCCTGGGGTGAGTCCGGGTTCAGCTTGGGAGTGTGGAGGATCCCGCGAAGCTGGTTGCAGAGCGCCTCGAGCCGGGCCGGCCGGTGGCCGACGAGAGGGCGGGGACCGAGGTGGCCCTCGAGGATTTCTTCGTGCAACGTCTCCTGCCACGGCACGCCGGTGAACTGCATTTCCGCGGCAATCATGGCGCCGGCGGATTCCGCGGCCAGCAGTAGTTTCAGGCGGTGCTGGCGGCCTTCTTCCGCAGAAGCCTGACTGAGCGCGTGCTGCTGGGCCGCGAACTCGGCCCGGATGTCCTTGAGGCCGGGCTGCGTGCTGCGCGGGACAAGATCGTCAAAGAGCGCGTCTTGCTCTGCGGGAGGTGGGGGAGGCTGGAGGACGCGCGAAGGAACCGGCATTTCATCGTCCTGCGTGAGCTTTTCGGCGCTCTGGGCATAGTCAGTGTGTGCCGTGAATTCCGAGTGGACCAGGATGCCGCGGCAGAGTGTGAGGTCATGGCACCGTTCCAGTTCTACGCCGGCCTGAAGCATCGCCGGGTACCAATCCTGCGTCCGGGTCCAGACCCAGCGCGGCCGCTTCTTTTCCAGTTCGCGCACGACGCCGGGAAGATCGGCTTTTCGCACGACGCGCGGCTCGGCCAGGGCTACTCCGGCGGCATCGGCATCCTGAATAGCTGCGCCGTCTGGATGGGCGGCGAGCAGCAGGTACATGATTACAATTCTGCCCTGCGGTTCAGTGGAACCTTGCACTTTGCGGACAACGGCTGTCCGCGATGCCTCTGTACGCAGTGCGTCGGCGTCCGAAGCGTTGGTGCGTAGCGCTTCGGTGCGCGAAGCGTTGGTGCGCAGCGCTTCGGTGCGCGAAGCGGACCTGTTCTCCACAGGGTCATTTGTGGTTGTTTGTCCACATACGCCAATACGGCTCTTCAATGCTCCCGGGGAACCGGGGGACAGTGGCTCCATGAGCGGGCAACATCTCCAACAGAGCGACGACGGTGGCGGCAGAGTCGGCGGTAACGGCGGCGACTGGAACAGCGCCGGCGGCGGCCTTTCTGGCACGGACCCAGGGAGGGGCAGCAGGCCCGACGCCAGTGTGCGGGCGGCTGCTGGTGCCGGAAAGGCGGCCGGCGCTCCCTCCGGGCTCGGGGCGGTGCCGGGCGAGTCATGGCTTCCAGTCGATTCCGGCGAAGTCCTGTTGGTGACGGGCAATACCCGGCTGCAGGCTGAGACGGAGAGGATCGCCGCGGCCGTCGGCGCCAGTCTTCGCACCGCGGTCGACTCGTCGGAGGCCATGTCGGTGTGGGACTCCGCGGCGATGGTGCTGCTGGGCAGCGATATCCGCGAACTTCCGCCCCGACGTCGTGCACCGTCCGTCTTGCTGGGACTCCACGGTGAGGGGGACTCTTTGTGGAAGTTAGGGGCGGCCTTGGGGGCCGAACGCGTCGCTGTGTTGCCGGACGCTGCGGCATGGTTGGCGGAGCACCTGAGCCGCTCCCATGCCCCTGAACCCGGAGGACTGGTGCTCGGAATGACAGGAGGATGCGGCGGTGCAGGCGCGTCCACGGCCGCAGTCTGGCTGGCCCAGGAAGCGGCCGTCCACGGAGTGCGGACCCTGTTGGTTGATGGTGACTCCCGCGGAGGCGGTCTCGAGCTTTGCCTTGCTGCTGAAGACGCGCCGGGACTGCGATGGCCGGATCTTGCCGGCGCCAGTGGAAGCATCGGCCCCGGGCAGCTGAGCGACTCACTGCCTGTAGCGGGTGGATTCTCCTTCCTATCCTGGCCCGGCAGCCGCGACCACCCCCTGGACGTCGGAGCCGGTGCGGTCGCCGCTGTTCTGGATGCGGCGAGACGGAGCTTTGAACTGGTCATTGTCGACATTGGCCGCGGAACAGAATCGCTTGGCAGCTTCGGCTGGGACTGCGACAGGATCCTCCTGGTAGCCCCGTCGCAGCTCCGGGCAGCAGTCGCCGCGGCCCGGCTTCTCCAGGAGCTGCCGCCCGTGGACACAGCGCTCGTGATCCGCCGGAACACCGCTTCTGCAGTGGACGGACCCCTCATTGCCGAATCGCTCGGCCTACCCCTCCACGGCGTTCTGCCCGAGCTTCGTGGAACCACTGCGGCTGCTGAGCTCGGACGTCTGCTGGAGTTCGGCAAGCGCAAGGCTGTGCGCCGCTTTGCGAGGTCTGTCCTTCAACTACTCGACGGAGCAGCATGAGTGCCCCCGGATTCCCAACCGGCGGGCGCCGCCGTCAGGCCCAGCGCTTGGACGCCGCGCTCCTTGAAACCGTCCGGGAGACCGTTATGTCCGACGCCGGACCTGTCACCCCGTCGCGGGTGGCCGCTGCCGTCCATGCCACGGGCCGGCTACTCGGAACTGCAGGTGCGCTCGCCGCGGTCGAATCAATCAGCGCCGAACTGAGTGGGCTGGGACCTCTCCAACAGCTTGCACAGGATGCTTCCGTGACGGACATCTTCGTGAATGGCCCGGACTCCGTCTGGTTCGACCGCGGCAAAGGCCTGGAAAGAGCCCAGCTGCACTTCGACGGCGAACCTCAAATCCGTGCCTTAGCCTCCCGGCTTGTGGCAGCCGGCGGACGTCGCTTGGACGACGGCTCACCGTGTGTCGATGTCCGACTCGACGGCGGCTATCGGGTGCACGCGGTGCTTCCGCCGATTTCCACCGCCGGAACCTTGTTGTCGGTGCGGATCCGGCGCGAGGAAGTGTTCACCATGGACGAGCTTTGCGAGGGCGGAATGTTCGGGCCACGTGTACAGCAGGTGTTGCAAGCCATGATTGACCGCAGGTTGAGCTTTTTGATCAGCGGTGCGACTGGTTCCGGGAAGACCACATTGCTGTCCACGATGCTCGGGCTGAGCAATCCCCATGAGCGCCTTGTACTGATTGAAGACGCCTCAGAGCTGAACCCGGTGCACCCGCACATCGTGTCCCTTGAGTCCAGGCACGGAAATCTTGAAGGCGGCGGCGTCCTGGACCTCGGTGAGCTCGTGCGGCAGGCGCTGCGGATGCGGCCGGACCGGCTCATCGTCGGCGAATGCCGAGGAGCCGAAGTCCGTGAACTGCTGACGGCGCTCAATACCGGCCATACCGGTGGCGGCGGCACGATCCACGCAAACACCGCCGCCGCCGTTCCCGCCCGGCTCGTTGCCTTGGGCGCGCTTGCAGGCCTGAGTAGGGAAGCCGTCCGGCTCCAACTTTCAACGGCATTGGATGCCGTGGTCCACGTCGAACGGACCCCGGCCGGCAGGAGAGTTTCGTGTATCGGACTATTGGCGGACGGCGCCACAGGCCAAACCGTGGTGCCTGCCGTGGAATTGCACGCAGACGGGGCTGTCGCCGGCCCCGCTTGGATGGAGCTTGCAGCCCGCCTTGAGCTCGACCAGGGGGTTCTGCCTGGTTCACCTGACGCGCTGGGGCGGCAGCCTTCGTCCGAATTGCCGGGGCCGCAGGGACGGATTGCCCGTTCGGATGATCTTGGAGCTGTCGAGTGACCGGATTCCTCATGTTGGTCCTGGCAGTCACTGTGTGGGTGACATTCCAACCGTC
Source organism: Arthrobacter sp. MMS24-S77 (assembly GCF_054888235.1). Lineage (NCBI taxonomy): Bacteria > Bacillati > Actinomycetota > Actinomycetes > Micrococcales > Micrococcaceae > Arthrobacter > Arthrobacter sp. MMS24-S77. Next base: position 3,817,440 of record NZ_JBTZRN010000001.1, on the reverse strand, counting down.
CCGGCGACGTGGCAAACGGGTGGTGCGCGCTCTGGCACCTGCCCCCTCGTCTCCGGCCGCAGCGCGCAGGCCCCGGAGACGCGCCCGCGAGGACGCGTTGCCGCTCACGGTGCTCGTGCAGCAGGTGGCTGCGCTCCTCCGAGGCGGCCGGTCGCCGTCGAGGCTCTGGGAGGAACTGTGGATGGTGCATGGCTATGGGGACGAGGGCGATGCTTCGCTCGACGCCAGGATACCGAGAGCGCGCGGGAAAGCTTCGGGATTGCCCAGGCTGTCGTCCGAATCCCTTCGCGTTCTGGCGGCAGCACGGTCGGCCTCGATGATCGGGGCGTCCGTCGCCGACGCCATTAGAGCGTCGGCGGCGAAGGATCAGACAGCCGGGCTTCCCGTGGAACGGCGAGTCTGGGGAGAACTTGCCGCATGCCTGGACGTTGCTGAGGCAAGTGGTTCTCCGCTGGCGGACGTGTTGACGCGGTTTGCCTCCCAGCTTGAAGCGGAAGACGACGCCGGCGATGCTCGGCAGACTGCACTGGCCGGTCCGAAAGCGACCGTGCGTCTCTTGACATGGTTGCCGGTATTCGGGCTTGGACTCGGCATGGTGCTGGGCGTGGATCCTTTGGGGATACTGGTGGCCAATGGCGTCGGATTGGCGGCACTCGCAGCCGGGATCGTCTTGACGGTGGCGGGCAGAATCTGGTCATCGCGCTTGGTGCTCGCGGCGGCGGGCATCGACTGATGAACTCGGTTTTCCCTGCCATCGCGGTGTCCGTCGTATTGATTTCTGCAGTAGTCCTCGTGCTGGCGAATCCGGGAAGAACCCGGCGGCATATGGCTCTGAGGATGCTTCGCGGTTCGCCTGGCGGAATTGACCCGCCGAAGGACCTTCATGGGGGCCCGCCCTCTGGTGTGGCTCGGAATTTCCAGGGGCGGAAGTCCCGTGGGTGGAATTCCCGAGGGCACGAAGGGCTGCGTAACGTGCCAATGATTCTGGAGCTGGTAGCCGCCATGCTCGATTCAGGGGCCGGACTTGGACGGTCCCTCGAATTGATCGCTGGATGCGCGAGCCCCGAGCTCAGCCGCTCCCTTGGATCTGTGGTTTCCGCCCTGGACATCGGGACGGACTGGGAGACGGCGTGGCGGAGTTCGGGCCAGCAGTGCGATGAAGCACGCAAGCTCAAGGACGCCCTCGCCTTCGCCGCCCTGACAGGAGCGCCATCCTCGGCCATTCTTTATGCCCAGGCAGCCCGCTTGAGGCGTGAACAGTTCAGGGCAGCGGAAAAGCGCGCAGCGGCCCTCGGGGTGAAGCTCGTGATCCCACTGGGTTTGTGTTCCTTGCCCGCCTTTATCTGTCTCGGAGTCGTCCCGGTGCTGTTGGCCATGCTTCCGTCAACGGGATAGTCGGGCGCTCAGCCCGAACCGGCCGCGGTGCGTGAGGCGCCCGCTCGAGTTTTCCTCCACATGGAGCGCCAGAAGCGAGTTTTCCACTTAGAAGACTTGGGTCCTTTTGAAGACCGGACGCCAGCGGGAGAGTCATAGTACGGCCGGCAGCATGCCGGTCCCAGCGAAAGGAATTGAAAATGAATGCAACCGCGAATACTTTGGTCCACGTCACCCCGTCCCGTGCGGAGGCCGAGGTCCTTGAGCTGTTCCCGGGCTCACAGCGAAACCAGTCTGTCCGGCCGCCCATGCACCCACATTCCTCCAGCGAAAGCCCCACGCGGTCCGACGACGGGCTTCCCGCAATCAGGCCGTCCAGGAAACGGCTCACGGGGTCCGAGCTCGGGATGGCCACAGCCGAGTACGCCATCGCCACCCTTGCCGCGGTGGGGTTCGCCGGACTCTTGGTGGTCATTCTTCGCAGCGAGGAAGTACGCGGTTTCCTCCTCAACCTCATTCGCAGTGCACTTGCCCTGCCATGACGAGAAGGCAGGGTTCCAAAAGTCGTGCTGAGAATTCGGTACGCCCGTGGGTACCGGCTGTGAGGCGCGGGAGGCACAGCAGCCACGCCCGGCGGCATTCTTCTGCCAGACGGTCTTCTTCGGAGGAGAAACTTCATGGCTCGGGGAAGGGCCATCGGAGTCAGGCTCTCCCTGACAGGGATCGAGGTGCCGTCACTGCGGAGTTCGCCGTGGTACTGCCAGCTGTCTTGCTTCTTTTGGCCTTACTTCTCGCCGGATCCGCGGCCGGAATTACCCAGCTGCGTTTGGAAGAAGCAGCGAGGGCAGGTGCCCGGGCCTTGGCCCGCGGTGATGGAAATTCGGCCGTGGACGGGATCGTCCGGAGATTGGCAGGGGATGCCGCCTCGGCTGTTGTTTCGGAAGACGGCGAATGGATCAAGGTCACGGTCTCCGCCCCGGTAGCCGGCCCGCTCGGATCCCTCATCCCATGGAGGCTTTCAGCCGCGGCGTTGGCCAGGGGAGAGACACCGCGGGGGTCAGCGGCCACTTTGCCCTGGTTCGATGTTGGGGACAGCGTTGTTGAATTCCACGGTGCCGTGCCGGCGGTGGCGAGGTTGGGACTCCAACGTCTTGTGGACGAGGTAGCGGCGTGAGGGCTTGTATCGCCCGCGCCAATGGCAGCCGTTGTCAGGCGGAGCGTGGCGTGGGGGCTGGTATCGCCCGCGCCAATGCGATCCGTAACGACGATGAACGCGGCTCCGGCACCGTCTTGGCTATTGCCTTGGGGCTTGTCGTCATGATCTGCATGGCAGCAGCACTTACGCTGGCCCAGGCCGCAGCGATGGCCCAACGTGCCGCTACTGCCGCCGACCTTGCGGCGCTCGCAGGAGCGGACGCGGCCCGTGGCCTGACGGCAGGAGATCCTTGCCTGGTCGCCAGCGAAACCGCGGCGAGGCATGGAGCGTCGTTGTCGGCCTGCACAGTCAACGGGGGTGAGATCGTTGAGGTCCGCACGGAGTTGGTTCGCGGCGCGGTATTCGGGACCGCAACCGGCCGCTCAAGGGCTGGTCCGCCGCCCTAAACAGCGTCCCGCAGGAGCACGTCGATCAGGGTGACCGCGGCGTCCTTGTCCAGAGGGTTGTTCTTGTTGCCACATTTGGGGGACTGGACACAGGAAGGGCAGCCGTTCTCACACTCACATGCCTTGATTGCGTCCCTTGTGGCGGTCAACCAGACTTTGGCTTTTTCGAAGCCACGCTCGGCAAATCCGGCACCGCCTGGATGGCCGTCGTAGACAAAGATCGTGGGAACCCCGGTATCGGCGTGAAGCGCTGTTGAGACACCGCCGATGTCCCAGCGGTCACTTGAAGCCACCAACGGGAGAAGCCCGATGGCGGCATGCTCAGCAGCATGGAGCGCACCCGGGAACTGCGCCTCGATAAGGCCCGCATTTGTCAGCGAGCGGTTGTGGACCACAAACCAAACAGCCTTGGTGAAGAGATCCCTGGCCCCGAGTTCCAGCGGCTCTTCCCCCAAAACCTCATTGGAAATCAATGCCTTACGTTGGAAGGAGACTACCTGTGTTGTTACTTTCACTTCCCCGAAATGAACCGCGATGTCACCCCATTCCATGGTCCGGAGAGTCTGCAGGACTTCGATCTGAGTCACGTCCCGGGCTGTTGTGTAGTAGTCCGGGTTGGCTCGCCGAACCATCACGCAATGGTCTTCTTCGTTCAGCTCCTCAACTAGGTAGCTTTCCCCCTGGTGTACATAGATGGCACCGGTGTGGGCCTGGTAGTGCGTCTGCGGCGAATCCATGGTGCCCAACAGAGAGCCAGTCTCGGAATCCACGATGCTCACGGGGCCGCCGCCGTCTGCGCGCAGGTTCACCATGGCCGCGGCGCTCTCCGGGTGGGTCCAGAACCAGCCCGCGGGCCGTTTCCTCAGGTACCCCTGCTCCACCAACTGGTTCAGCAGGGGCTCGGACGTTGGTCCAAACAGGCCAAGTTCAGCCACCCCGATTGGGAGCTCGGCGGCCGCCGCGCACAAATGAGGGCCGAGTACGTAGGGGTTCCCGGGGTCGAAGACGGTGGCTTCGACCGACACATCAAAGATTGCCTCCGGATGGTTGACGAGGTAGGTGTCCAGTGGATCGTCGCTGGCCACGAATGCGGCGATGGCGTCTTGGCCCGCGCGGCCTGCTCGTCCGATTTGTTGGAACAGGGAGGCCCTTGTCCCGGGCCACCCGGCTACCAGCACCGCGTCCAGCCCGGAAATGTCGATTCCCAACTCCAACGCTGACGTGCTGGAAACCCCAAGCAGCTCGCCCGAGCGCAGGGCCTTCTCCAAAGCGCGTCTCTCCTCGGGGAGATAGCCAGAGCGGTACGCAGCAACCCGCTGGGGCAGGCTCGGGTCTACCTCGTCGAGGAGGCGCTTGGCGATGGATGAAATTGTCTCTGCGCCACGCCTGGATTTGATGAAGGCGATGGTCCGGACGCGGGAGGACACCAGATTGGCCAGCATGTCCGCCGTCTCGGCCACGGCAGTCCTGCGGGCTTTCGCTCCGTTTTCGCCCCTCAGGTCGGTCAGGGCGGGCTCCCAAAATGCGACGGTCGTGGAGCCGTGCGGCGAACAGTCCTCATAAACTTCGCGGACTGGAGTGCCGATGAGCCGGGCGAAGGACGTGCCAGGATCCGAAGCCGTAGCGGACGCAGCAATGAACACAGGTTCAGGAAAGGAGGTGCCGGCCCCGTAGTATGCACAGATCCGCCGGAGCCTTCTCATGAGGTTGGCGACGTGCGAGCCGAACACTCCACGGTAACTGTGGGCCTCATCCACGATGACGTACCGCAGCCGCCGGAAGAAGCGCGCCCACCACGTGTGGTTGGGCAGGATCCCGAAGTGCAGCATGTCGGGGTTGGCGAGGATGAAGTTGGCGTGGTCGCGGATCCAGCGGCGCTGTGACTGGTCGGTATCGCCGTCGTACGTTTCGGCACGGACCGTGGGGAGCCTGAGCGAACGGATCGCTGCCAGCTGGTCGGCGGCAAGGGCTTTGGTGGGGGAGAGGTACAGGGTGACTGCACCGTCGTCGTGGATCTTGCCCGGTTCGGACAGCACCCGCAACTCGGAACGATGGATCGCGTCGAGGGCAGGCAACTGATAGGCAAGGGACTTCCCGGAGGCGGTGCCCGTGGCAATGACGACGTGTTGGCCCGAGTGGGCGAGTTCGGCTGCTTCGATCTGGTGCCGGTATGGTTCGTGGATGCCCAAGGTTCCGTAGGCCGCGATGACATCGGGATGGGCCCAGCCCGGCCATGCCTCATGGATTGCTTGGCGTGCAGGAATGGTTCGGACATGTCGCAACTGCTCCGGGTCCGGGCTCCTGCCCAGCAGGGAGATCATCGATTCAGTTGCGTTCACTTAAACATTCTGTCATCGCGCCCGAAACCGACCATCGTTGGCGCCTGCGGACCCGCTCCGGCGGACGCCGGGCTGCTACGCCACAGACAGGTCAGTCTCGTCGACTCGCTTGGTAGACATCATGAGTACTTGGCTCACGTTCTTCCAGCCGAGGTGCGAATAGAGGTGCTGTCCGTCCAGGGAAGCAAGGAGGAGCCCGCTTTCGACGTCGTGCTCAAAGGCCTGCGCAGCGAGGGCCTTCATGATGAAGCTGCCCAGTCCCCGGCGTTGGTAGTTGGGTTCGGTGACGATCTTGTCGAACACTGCCGTCCGCTTCACCACGAATACCTGGCCGCTGGCTGCCACCTTTTCTCCGGCGTGGACCACGGCGTAGTGCACGCCCTTGCTTTCGGAGGTCGTGAGGTTGAGATCGTCATCCGAGAGCCATGGATCTTCCGCATCCTGCGTCTCCATGTCCACGATCATCATGGTCTGGGAATCGGAGGTGATGTTCAGCCCGTGTTCCCGGGCCAACTGGTCATAACGGGCGACGTCGTTCGTGAGGATCGTCAGGATGCGGGTGTCCGCCTGGGCGGTCGTGGCAGCCAGTGCGGCAAACTCGGCATCCGAGGGGTCGTGCGCAAAGTACTCCCAGTCGCCGGTCTTGTCCGCACGTAGGGCCGCCGGGAACCGGCCTTCCTTGCGCGTCTCGTAACCCCGGGAACCGGACCAGCCGGCAACCCAGACCTCCAGCAGATCAGCGATGTCTTCAACCAAGGCGTCGTGACTCATGTAGAGAGACTATGTCAGCAGTCTGGGAATCAACAGGGGCGGCCAGTAACAGCTCAGTTAACACTTTGGGTTGGCCGATGGCGGCTCGACACGGGAGTTTGGGGCCACCAAGTACCCTTAAATACGTGGCTTTAAACAGAATCGTGCTCTTCTATGGCTTTACCCCGATCGCTGACCCGGACGCGGTGCGGCTGTGGCAGCGTGCCCTGTGCGAGAAGCTCGGCCTCACCGGCCGCATCCTTATTTCCCGGGACGGCATTAACGCCACAGTCGGCGGTGAGCTGAACAACGTCAAGCAGTACGTTAAGACCACCAAGGAGTACAAGGGCTTCCACGGCATCGACTTCAAATGGTCCGAAGGCGGCGCCGCAGACTTTCCCCGGCTCAGCGTCAAGGTACGCGATGAGATCGTGTCCTTCGGGGCCCCCGGAGAACTGAAAGTGGACCAGAATGGGGTCGTCGGCGGCGGCACCCACCTCCAGCCGGAAGAGCTCCACGCACTGCTGGAGGAAAAGAAAGCCGCAGGGCAGGAAGTGAAGTTCTTCGACGGGCGCAACGCCTTCGAAGCCCAGATCGGCAAGTTCAAGGACGCAATCGTTCCCGACGTCGCCACCACCCACGACTTCATCAAGGAACTCGATTCCGGGAAATACGACGAACTCAAGGACCAACCCGTGGTCACCTACTGCACGGGTGGGATCCGTTGCGAAGTCCTTTCCAGCCTCATGGTGAACCGCGGTTTCAAAGAGGTCTACCAACTCGACGGCGGGATTGTCCGCTACGGCGAAACCTACAAGGACCAGGGCCTGTGGGAAGGCTCCCTGTACGTTTTCGACAAGCGGATGCACATGGAATTCAGCGCGGACGCCAAGACCATAGGCCAGTGCGTCCGCTGCCAAGCGCCCAGCAACAAGTTTGAGAATTGCTCCAACCTGAGCTGCCGCAACCTCACCCTGTATTGCACCGAATGTGCCTCAAGCCCGGAAACGCTTCGCTGCCCCGAAGGCTGCCCGGCCTAGTTCCAAGTCACCTAGTTCCAAGTCACCTAGATCCGGCTCACCCGGTAGGCGAAGTTCGCCGGGGCACTTGCCGTCACCGTAATACCGAGGATGGCGTCCTTCTCCAGTTGCAGTACGTTGACCCGCGTAATGCCGCACTGCAGCATCAGCTCGATGAGGACCTCGCTCCCGTTCCGCACGGTGAATTCGGTGGTGCGGGCACCGCGGCACGCGAGTGTCACGGCATACGAACCGCCGGGAAGTTGCGTTGTTTCTTCATCGCGGGATTCGCCACGTGACAACAGTCCATAGCTGCTATAGAAGGACTGCCCGTTCGCGTCCGGAAGTACGTCCCGCGCCCAGCCTTTGAGCGCATCGCCCGTGACGGTCTGGCTCAATGCCGGATCGCGGGGCAATACGGGATCCGTGATGACCGCCGACGGCGGACCGCTCACCGGCGCACGACCGTCGTCGTAGGTGTATTCGCACGACGCCAGCGTGCCGCACGCGAGCACACCGCAAAGCACGACGGCGGGCATCGACACCCGTGTCGCCGGTACCTTCAGGGCGTGTACCCACCCCATAGTCCGACTCTACGCCGGCCCGTCGCCGTAGGAACGAGGTGGCAGTCAGGAACCCGGAACCAGTTGGTACGCGTAGATCAAGGGCGCATCCACGCTGCTTGTGCTGATGGTCAATGGACCAGAGGAGGGAACCTTGATGCGGGATGTCTCGCGGCTGCCATTGCACGCAGCTCCGGCTTCAGTGAGCGGCTTGCCGGACGCGGAAACAGCAAAGAATGCCTTGCCACCGCCGTCGCAGGCTACCGTCAACGTGTACGTCCCTGCAGCCACGTTGGCTACGCTCTTGACCAAGGGGTCGCGGTTCAGGATTTTCCCTGAGTCCTCCATGGCGATCCCGGCAGCGGAGGGAATGGTCGTTGCCTTCCATGAGGGGATGTTGGCGTCGGTGATGGACCCTGCGGGAACGCACGCGGTCATTGCCAGGGTGCCGGCGCCGAGAGCAAGGAGTGCTGCGCGTCGTCGGATGGAGGGGTGAAATGCCATGATTTAACGCTACCCGCTCCGGAGCCCACTCCGGGACGGCGGATGCCCACCCCCGGCCCCAATAGACTTGCACGGTGACTGATCCCGCAACGCCCACCACCTTTGGGACCATCCCGAACACCCCCGACGCTCCCCGCAGCGACCTCCCCGAGCAGCTCACGGCGCTCGCCGGAGACTTGCGAACCATCGGCTACACCGTGGACGGAGTAGCAGAACTCCTCGGGGAGTCTGCCCACGCTGCCCTCGCCCGGGATCAGCTCATCCCTGCCCTCATTGTCACCGAACCGACCGCCCGCACCGGAGACCCGGGGACGGGCCGCGCAAAAGCTGCGCTCGCCGTCGTCGTCCGCTTGTGGCTCCTTGCCGTCCCCCAAACTGAAGACGACATCGACGCGGCGTTGCCACGGATCCGCACTTCGGGCCTGGTGGAGCTTGGCTTGGTGGTGAAAAACGACGCCGGTGCTGTCGCGGCCAAGGTGGATTTGCGGCCGTACGGTTGGGACTCCAATGAAGACGGAAGCGGCGGCGCGGAGCTGTGGGTCTCCAGCGATCTCGCGGCCCATCAGCAACCCGGCGTGCTTCGGCATGACCATGTGCTGGGTATCGGTCAGGCTTCCACCACGCTCGTTCAGACCACCATCCGACGGCATTCGAAACGCGCCCTCGACCTCGGCACGGGCTGCGGAATCCAGACCTTCCACCTCCTGCACCACAGCGAGCACGTCACGGCCACGGACATCTCCGAGCGGGCCCTCGCGTTCACCCGTTTCAACCTGATGCTCAACGCCGGCGCCTTGCACGTTGATCCGGCTCATCTCGAGCGGCGCGTGAGCTTGCGGTTGGGGTCCCTTTTGGAGCCCGTGGCGGGTGAGACGTTCGATCTGGTGGTGTCCAACCCGCCTTTCGTCATTACTCCACGAAGTGCCGGCGAGCACGCTTCGGATCAATTCACGTACCGCGACGGCGGGCTGCCCGGCGACGACATCGTCGCCAACCTCGTCCGCACCTTGCCGGACGTCCTCGCGCCCGGCGGCACCGCCCAGATGCTCGGCAACTGGGAGATCCCCGCGGGCACCGGGTGGAGCGAACGTCCATCCTCGTGGGTGGCGGGTTCCGGCACGGAAGGGTGGTTCATCCAGCGGGAACAGGTGAGCCCCGAGCTTTACGCGGAGACCTGGTTGCGGGACGCCTCCGAGGGCCGCGACCGCGAGCTCTACCGCGATGCCTACGCCGCCTACCTGGATGATTTCGCCTCCCGGAACGTGGAGGCCATCGGTTTCGGGATGATCTGGCTGCGGCGGCCGGCGGAAGCCAGATCTGCGGATCCGGCAAGAACCCGCTTCGAGGAAATCACGTACCCCATCGAGCAGCCGATCGGTCCGCACCTTGCCGCCGCCGTCGAACGCGCCGACTGGCTGGATGCCCATGAGCTCGCCGACGCCCACCTGGTGGTGGCTGAGGACGTGACGGAGGAACGCCACCAGCGGCCCGGCGCCGAACACCCCGGCGTCATCTTGCTGCGCCAGGGCGCGGGGCTGCGTCGGACGAACCTGCTGAGTACCGAGCTGGCCGGCTTCGTTTCTGCGTGCGACGGCGATCTGTCCGTCCGCCAGCTGATCGGCGCCTTGTCGGCGCTGCTGGGTGGAGGGGACGACTTCGACGACGATGCTTTCCGCGCCGGATTGCTCGCCGACATCGGGAACCTGGTCCGCGATGGTTTCCTGCTGCCCGCGCCTTCGGACAATCAAGTCGATGCTGCCGGATAAACTGTTCCGGTGAATGAAGACAACGGGGTATCCAACGGGCCGGCATCCCCGAAACGCCGGAAACGGCCCGAGAAAACGGTGGAGATCACCGACCCCAAAGCCATCCGCGCTCTCGCCCACGCGGCCCGGCTTGAGGTTATCTCGGAGCTGTATGCAACCCAGCTGAGCCGCACGGCCACCGAGCTCGCCGTGCAGACCGGCCTCACGCCCAGCGCCATGAGCTACCACCTGCGGGCTCTCCAGAAATGGGGGATCGTGACCGCTGCGGACAACGAAGGCGATGCACGCGAACGCCGGTGGAAGGCCGCCGGCTCGGACTTCACCATCAAATCGGGCGGCAACGCTCCGAGCCCGGAGATCGCCGTCGTCGAACTCGAACTGGACGCCTTCCGCCGTCGGGCTACCGCGTTCACCCGGGCCCGCGGCGAGCGGCGCCAGCGCGGCGAGTCCGCGAACGAGGCGGCGGCTATGGTCTTGTCCAGCGATCTGTTGTACTTGACTCCGGAACAGCGGACGGATCTCAAGGCCAAATTCCAGGAGCTTATCAAGTCATATGAGCTCGAAGATCCCACGCGGATTCCTGAAGACGCCGTGCGGATCGCTACGATGTGGTCAATGATTCCGGACGACCGGACGCCGCCCGCAAGCTGACCAAACGCACCGTTCCTCCACAGCACTTGTGCACATGGAAACGCACGATTCTGCAAAATATGGTGAACTAGGCCAATATGGGCACGAGCCCAAGCAATTCATTTTTCTGTAGGAGAACCGTGCCCAGCAAGGCAAAAACCGGCAAGAAACTCGTGATCGTGGAGTCTCCGGCCAAGAGCAAGACCATCGCCAAGTACTTGGGCGAAGGCTTCATTGTCGAGGCCTCGATCGGCCACATCCGCGACCTCCCGCAGCCGTCGGACCTCCCTGCAGAACTGAAGAAGACCTCGGTTGGCAAGTTCGCCGTCGACATCGAAAATGACTTCAAGCCGTACTACGTGGTGTCGCCGGACAAGAAGAAAAAAGTCGCCGAACTCAAGGCCCAGCTGAAAGACGCTGACGCGCTCTACCTCGCAACCGATGGGGACCGCGAAGGCGAGGCCATCGCGTGGCACCTCCTGGAGGTCCTGAAACCCAAGGTTCCCGTCTACCGCATGACCTTCGGCGAAATCACCAAGGAAGCCATCCACCGCGCCATGGACAACCTGCGCGATGTCGACAGCGCCCTCGTCGACGCCCAGGAAACGCGCCGTATCCTGGACCGCCTGTACGGTTACGAAATCTCCCCGGTACTGTGGCGCAAGGTGGCCCGTGGCCTGTCCGCCGGCCGTGTGCAGTCGGTCGTGACCCGCATGGTGGTCGACCGCGAACGCGAACGCATGGCCTTCAAGTCCGCTTCGTACTGGGACCTGACGGGCCAGTTCGGTACCGGCTCCGCGTCTTTCAAGGCGAAGCTTGCTGCGGTGGACGGCGCCAAGGTGGCCAGCGGCCGTGACTTCAACGACGACGGCGTCCTCACCTCCGCGAACGCGGTGCACCTCAACGAGGAACTCGCGACGTCGTTGGCGGCTGGACTGGAGAACGCGGACTTCCGCGTCCGCTCTGTGGACACCAAGCCGTACACCCGCCGTCCCGCGGCGCCGTTCACGACGTCGACCCTTCAGCAGGAGGCCGGCCGCAAGCTGCGCTTCTCGTCCAAGAGCACCATGCAGATCGCCCAGCGCCTGTATGAAAACGGCTACATCACCTATATGCGTACAGACTCGTCCGCGTTGAGCGATGAAGCCCTCACGGCTGCTCGCCGCCAGGCTGCTGAGCTTTACGGTCCCGAGTACGTGCCGCAGTCTCCCCGGGTCTACGCCAACAAGGCCGCCAACGCCCAGGAAGCCCACGAAGCCATCCGCCCGGCGGGTGACTCCTTCCGCACCCCGGCGCAGGTGGCCAGCCATTTGACCGGCGACGCCTTCCGCCTTTACGAACTCATCTGGAAACGCACCATCGCCTCCCAGATGGGCGACGCCAAGGGCTCCACGGCCACCATCCGCCTCGGCGCGGTGGCTGCCGATGGGCGCGACGCAGAATTCTCGGCCTCCGGCACGGTCATCACCTTCCCGGGCTTCCTCGCGGCCTACGAAGAAGGCAAGGACGAAAGCCGCGGCGACGACGACTCGGATGAAGCCCGCCGCCTGCCCAACGTGGCCAAGGACGATTCCCTCACGGCTTCGGAGATCGTCGCCGTGGGCCACGAGACCTCGCCGCCGCCGCGGTACACCGAAGCCTCTCTGACGGCGGAGCTGGAAAAGCGTGGCATCGGCCGCCCGTCCACCTACGCCTCCACCATCTCCACCATCCAGGACCGCGGCTACGTCCGGAAGCAGGGCTCTGCGCTGGTTCCGAGCTGGATCGCCTTCTCGGTCATCCGCCTGCTGGAGCAGCACTTCACCGACTACGTGGACTACGAATTCACGGCAGACATGGAAGGCGACCTGGATAAGATCGCCAACGGCCAGGCTGTCGGTGCCGCTTGGCTCAAGCACTTCTACTACGGTGAAGACGCCGATCCCGGCCTGCTGAGTATCGTCAACAACCTCGGTGAAATCGATGCACGCGAGATCAACTCGGTGCCGATTGCCGAAGGCATCACGCTGCGCGTCGGCAAGTTCGGCCCGTACCTGGAAAGCTCGATCCCCACTATCGACCCCAAGACCGGCGAAGTCGTGGAGTCGGCGCGGGCCAACGTCCCCGAGGACCTCGCGCCGGACGAGCTCACTGCGGCCAAGGCCGTGGAGCTTATGGAAACGGCTGCCCCGGAGGAACGTGTCCTGGGCGCGGATCCGCACACCGGCCACACCGTGGTTGCCAAGAACGGCCGCTACGGCGCCTACGTCACCGAGATCATCCCGGAGATGACCGAGGAGCAGCTGGCAAACCAGCCGGTGGAGTACTACAAGAACGGCAAACCCAAGCCGCCGAAGAAGCCCGTCAAGGCCAAGCCGCGCACAGGTTCGCTGTTCAAGTCCATGTCCGTTGACTCGATCACGCTCGACGAAGCAATGCAGCTCATGAGTCTGCCCCGCGTCCTCGGCGCGGACACAGAAGGCAACCCCATCACGGTGCAGAACGGCCGCTTTGGGCCGTACTTGAAGAAGGGCACAGACTCGCGGTCCATCGGATCCGAGGAAGAGATCTTCACCATCACGCTGGAACAGGCACTGGAGATCTACTCCCAGCCGAAGCAGCGTGGCGCCCGGGCTGCCGTCCCACCCCTGGCAGAGTTCGGCCCGGACCCGGTCTCGGAGAAGAACATCGTGGTGAAGGAAGGCCGTTTCGGCCCGTACATCACCGACGGCGTCACCAACATCACGGTTCCCCGCGCCACGTCCTTGGAAGAGCTGACCCGGGAGCAGGCCATCGAGCTGCTCGCCGAGAAGCGCGCCAAGGGCCCGGTCAAGCGGACCACCACGGCCCGCAAAGCGCCCGCGAAGAAGGCTGCGGCGAAAAAGTAACGGTTGCCGAAGCCCCGCAAGCGCGCTAAGGATACGCATATTCCCTGAGGACACCGGAATTCGGGCGTCCTCAGGGAATACGTGTGTCCCGGGAATTATCCGTGTCCTCAGCGCAGGGGGACGGCGGCCGGTAGAAGGCCGGGAATTGCGTCCTGCACGTCAACCGTGATCGAGTGGAACCATGACAGACGAGCCTGCTGCCCCGGAATCCCTGCCCTTGAACGACCTCGAGTCCAAGCTCGCAAAGGCCGGACATGCCGACGCGAACCCCGTGGACGTGATCCTGTCCTTCTTGAACAACGAGGTCTACATCCTCAGCGCCGACTCCTTGGATAGGCGCGACGCCGCGGTGGAACCACTCGTCCTTTCCAACTCCGAGGGCCAGCCGGTCCTGGCGGTATTCAGCCACCCCAGCCGGGTGGAATCGCACTTCCTGGAGGCTGCGCCTAACGTCCTGGGTACCCACGGCGCTGCGATCCTGGACAGCATCGGTGACGAGCTCGGCTTGGTGATCAACCCTGGCAGCGAGCACGGCTTCGAGATGGGCCCGGAGGGCATCGCCAACGTCCGCCGCGACTTCACCCGCGCGGATCCAACGGCAGACGGAGCCGCAGACACCGGCGCCGCCATAGACACCGACGAGCCGAAAGAATAATTGCCGAACCGCCGGCACGAATCGGTAGTCGCACTTGCTTCACACGCTTCGAATCGGGGAATAATGGCAGAATGCGTCTTGGCGTCCTAGACATCGGTTCCAACACCGTCCATTTGCTTTTGGTGGACGCGCACCCGGGCGCACGCCCGGTTGCGTTTGCCTCCCATAAGCGACCCCTTTCGCTGGTCCAGTTCCTGGACGCCGACGGCAACATCAACGACGCCGGACAACACGAGTTGATCGAGTTCGTCCTTGAAGCGTGGGAATTCGCAGCCCGCCACAAGGCCGAGGATCTACTGGCCTTTTGTACCTCGGCTATCCGCGAAGCCACCAACGGCGCCGAGGTCCTGGCCAGGGTGAAGCACGAGACTACCGTGACGCTGCAGGAACTGACCGGTAGCGAAGAGGCCTCCATGACCTTTTTCGCGGTTCGACGCTGGTACGGCTGGGGCGCCGGTCCCATCCTGGACTTGGACATCGGCGGCGGCTCCTTCGAAATGGCGTTCGGCCAGGACGAGCTGCCCGAACTCGCGGTGTCGGTCCCCCTGGGTGCCAGCCGCCTGACCAGGGACTGGCTCCACAATGACCCGCCCTCTGCCAAGAGCGTCAAGGACTTGCGCAAGTACATCCGCCACACACTCAAACCCGTGGTACGCGAGTTTAAGCAACTCGGCCGGGCCAACCTAGTGGCTGGAACATCCAAGACGTTCCGTTCGCTGGCGCGTATCGCAGGCGCGGCCCCCAGCGGTGCCGGTCCGTATGTCAAACGCGAACTCCATGCCACCGACCTAGGGCTCTGGGCGCAGCGCATTTCGGCCATGACTGTCGAGGACCGGCTCTATCTCCCCGGTGTCTCGGATGCGCGCGCCGGGCAGATCCTTGCCGGAGCCCTCGTGGCCGAGGCGGCCTTGGAAATGTTCGAGTTTCCCAGTATGGAGATCTGCCCGTGGGCATTGCGCGAAGGATTGATCCTGCGCCGACTCGACCAGCTGATCTTCGACGGTCCGCTGGCCCCGGCCCCGCATGTCGGGCTCGGCGGCGCGGTACCGGTGCCCCGCATGGGCGCCAACACCGGAACAGCCGCGCCCGCGGCAGCGTCCATCCCCATCCCAACCGCTGGCAGGCAGGCCAACTGACATGAGCACCGACGTCGAGCACTCCGAAGAAGACACGCCGAGGATCCCGGTGGCGCTTTCCAGCGCTTCTGTCTATCCGCTCAGCGTCCATGACGCCTTTGCGGTGGCCCAGGACCTGGGGTACGACGGCGTCGAGGTGATGGTGACCAACAACGCCACCAGCCAGAATCCGGATGCCTTGGTCCAGCTCAGCCACCGTTACGACCAGCAGATCGTCTCCATCCACGCGCCTACCTTGCTGCTGACCCAACAGGTCTGGGGTCCGGCGTGGAACAAGATCGAGATGTCCTGCCAGATGGCGCGGGAGGTCGGCTGCAACACGGTGGTGGTCCACCCGCCGTTCCGCTGGCAGTCGAACTATGCCGAGAACTTCGCTGCCGGTGTGCGCGAGATCGCGGCGATGTACCAAGTGCACATCGCCGTGGAGAACATGTACCCGTGGCGTGTGCGCGGCCGTGAGGCGCTTGCTTACCTTCCGCACTGGGACCCGATGGGCCAAGATTACGACGACGTCACGTGGGACTTCTCGCATGCCGCTACCGCGGGGGCCAACAGCCTTGAGGCCGTGCGGGCGCTCGGGAGCAAGCTACGCCACGTCCATCTCACCGACGGTTCGGGCTCAGGCAAGGACGAACACTTGATCCCCGGTTACGGGACCCAACAGTGCGCCGAGGTGCTGCAGCATCTGGCATCCAATGGATTCGAAGGCACAGTGGTTGCCGAGATCTCCACGCGCAAGGCAAAAGCAGCCGGGGAGCGCGAGGAGTGGCTCGCGGAAACCCTGCGCTTCGCGCGCCAGCATTTGGGAGCTCCACTGGTGGGAGCCTTCGAGATCTAGTTCCTTAAACGAGAAAGCACCGGCGGTCGAAACGGGAAAATGGGGGGAAACCCGTTCGACCAACCGGTGCTTGTGGCGGACATCCCCATGCCCGCCTCATCACTCGCACCCTCAATGAGGTAACTACTAAGTTACGGAGCAATATTGGGTGCAGCCTGCAATAACCTTGTGAACTAGCTGGGAATCGTGGGCACCCTGCCGAGTCCCGCATCTGGTTCTGCAGCGGCACAGCTGAACTGGCATCATGGAGCCATGAGCAACCGAATCGCATTCCTTGGCTGTGGGTCCATGAACGAGGCCATTCTGGGTGGCTTGCTGGCCGCCGGAACGGATCCGTCGGACGTCGTCGCCACCGTACGCCGCGCAGAACGCGCCGCCGAACTTGCTGAGCGCCACCACGTCATGACCATCGCCGGAGCAGAGGAACCAGACAACAACAAGCTGGCCACCAAAGGCGCGTCGGTTGTCATCCTGGGTGTCAAGCCCGTGGGCATTGCCGATCTTGCCCGCGAGATCTCGCCCGCGCTGGCCAAGAACACCATTGTGATCAGTGTTGCCGCCGCGGTGTCCATCGCGCAGCTGGAAGCAGCCTTGCCGGCGGGACAGCCAGTCATCCGCACCATGCCCAACACCCCCGCCAAGCTTGGCCGGGGTGTGGTTTCCGTTTCGCCCGGAACCAACTGCACTCCCGAGCAGCTCCAGCAGGCCAAGGACATCCTTGGCGCCGCAGGAACTGTGGTGGAAATCCCCGAGGAACAGGTGGATGCGCTGTCCGCCATCAGCGGCTCCGGCCCCGCCTACGCGTTCTACCTCGCCGAGGCCATGGCCGCTGCCGGCGTCGAACTTGGCTTGGATCCCGAGCTTTCCCTCATGATTTCCCGGGAGACCGTGGCAGGTGCCGGTTTCATGCTTGCCGAGCCGGGCGCGGATCCGACCGCCCTACGCATCGCCGTGACCAGCCCTAACGGCACCACGGAGCGCGCCATCGCAGCCTTCAACGAAGGCGGCATACCCGCGATCATCGCCGACGGAGCCCGCGCAGCCGCGGCCCGCGCCGCGGAAATCACGCGGCAACTCGCCTAAGCTACGAACGCGAAGCTACGGCCGGGCCGCGAAGCGCTCCAGCAGGTCCACGTGCCCGGACACAATCAGCATGTCCCGGCCGGAAACCTTCGTATCCGGCCGGGCGTAGGTGAAGTCCTCGCCCGGGGATTTCACGCCGACAATCGTCACGCCGTACTTGGAACGGACCTTGGACTCATCCAGCGTGAAGCCCACGGTTTCCTTCGGCGGGTACATTTTCACGATCGCAAAGTCGTCATCGAACTCGATGAAGTCCAGCATGCGCCCCGAGACGAGGTGGGCCGCGCGGACCCCGGCGTCGGCCTCGGGATAGATGACGTGGTTGGCGCCGATTCGCGTGAGGATCTTGCCGTGCGAGGGCGTGATGGCCTTGACCCAGAGGTGCTCGATGCCCAGGTCCACCAAGTTCACGGTGATGAGCACCGAGGATTCGATCGACGTTCCCACCCCCACCACGGCAGAACTGAATTCCTGCGCACCGAGTTGGCGTAGCGCGTCGATGTTGGTGGCGTCCGCTTCCACCACGTGGGTCAATACCGAAGCCCATTTCTGCACGAGGCTGCGATCCCGCTCGATGGCCAGGACTTCGCGGCCCTGCTTCACAAGTTGTTCCGCTGTGGCGGAACCGAAGCGGCCCAAGCCGATCACCAGCACGGGCGCGTTGTGCGCCGGCCGGTTGGGGGCGCCAGATGAATTAGCCAATGATCGGCCTTTCTTCGGGGTAGTGGTACAGCTGGCTGCGTTGACGAAGAGCCAGGGCTGCGGCGAGGGTAACGGTGCCGACGCGGCCGGCGAACATGAGGGCGGCAAGGACATACACGCCCGACGGCGGGAGTTCGGCACTGAGGTTCGTGCTGAGTCCCACGGTGGCAAAGGCTGAAATGGTCTCGAAGAGTACCCGGTCCAGGGAGGCTCCGCTGATCTGCAGGAGCAGGAAGGCCGAGACCGAAACCAAGGTTGCACCCGCGACGATCACGGAGATGGCAACCCGCATGGTGCCCTGGGGGATGGTCCGACCGTACACCTTGACGTCGGTGTCGCCCCGGGCCTCGGCCGCGATGGCGAGGAACATGACGGCGACGGTGGTCACCTTGATGCCGCCCGCCGTCGACGCCGAACCGCCTCCGGCGAACATCAACGCGTCGGACAGCAGCCTGGTGGTCGATTCCATGTGGCCCTGGTCCACCAGGTTGAAGCCGCCGGAGCGGGTCATGACCGAGGCAAAGATCGAGTGCGTGATCTTGTCTCCCAGGCTCATGTTGGCGATGGTTCGGGTGTTGTCCCATTCCATCAGGGCCCAGAGGGCAGCGCCGGCAACAAGCAGGATAAAGGAGACCTGGATGGTCAGTTTGGTGTGCAGGTTCCACTTTTTCCAGTTGAGCCCGTTTTGCTGCAGCACCATGACCACGGGGAAACCCAGGCTGCCCAGGAAGACGCCCAGCATGAGCGGGACCAGGATCCAGAGATCCGTCTCGTAGGGAACGATTCCGTCGGAATGGGGTGTGAATCCAGCATTGTTGAACGAGGAAATCGAATAGAAGACGCCGTGCCAGACCGCCTGCCAGAAATCCTCTCCCAATGTGATGAAGCGGGGGATCAGGGCCACAGCCAGGATCGCTTCAATCACCACGGAGGTGGTGATGACGATCCGCAACAGGGTACCCACTTCGCCCAAGCGGCCTGCGTTGTTCATCGCCTCCTGGGCAATGAGCTTGCCCCGGACGCCCAATCGCTTGCTGACCATCAAAGCCAGCAGGGAAGCGAGCGTCAGCGTACCCAAGCCACCCACGAAGATGCCCACAAGAATGACGAGTTGGCCGAAGAAGGTCCAGTGCGCCGCCGTTGACACAACCGTCAAACCAGTCACGCAGACGGCGGATACGGCCGTGAACAAGGCCTGGTGAAGTGGCGTCACCGCACCGTCGGCCGACGCCGCGGGAAGGGAGAGCAAACCTGTGAACAGGATGATCGCGACGCCGAAGGCCGTCAGCGCCAATCGCGCCGGCGAAGTGTTGGCGATGTTGTCGATGAAGTCGCGGATACCCGTGAAGATCCACAGGCCTCCCCGCTCTGGCTGGACGGTTTGCCAGCCGGTCTGGCCCCGGGACCTCGACTGGCTCTGAGTCATGGCAATGCTGTTCGCTTCTGGTCGATTGATTCTGCTTTCTTGAGTAGTAAACCACTAATCGTCCGCAGGAACGGGGCGGTTGCACTCCCGCCGCTCGGGTAGCCTGTCATTGATGACTTCCTGGGCAGGCCTCCGTCCGTCCGCGCTGCCAACGACGGTCGCGTGGGATCCCGCCATGACCGCATACAATTTCGGCCCTTCTCACCCGATGGCCCCGGAGCGGCTTGAACTGACTGCCAGGCTCGCCGCGGCGCTCGGACTTTTCGATTTGAAGCATGTCTCGGTCCAGGCACCCGAGGTGGCTTCCGACGTCGAACTCCTCGCCGTTCACAGTGCCGAATACGTCGCCGCCGTGCGGCGCGCCAGTGCGGACCCGACGACGCCGGACCCGGAACGCGGGCTCGGTACCGAAGATGACCCCGCGTTTGCGGGAATGCATGAAGCAAGCGCACGGCTCGCCGGCGGATCGTTGCTCGCAGCCGAGGCCATCCTGTCCGAAGCCGCAGTCCGGGCCGTCAACTTCGGCGGCGGCCTGCACCATGCGTCCCGGGAGCGGGCCAGCGGCTTTTGTATCTATAACGACGCCGCACTCGCCGTGCAGAGGCTGCTCGACGGCGGTGTTCGGAAGGTCGCGTACATCGACGTCGACGCCCACCATGGTGACGGCACCCAGAGCATCTTTTGGAATGATCCCAGGGTCCTGACGATCTCCCTGCACGAAAGCGGCCTCTCGTTGTTTCCGGGAACGGGATTCGCCAACGAGATCGGCGGCCCCAATGCGCTAGGCTCCGCCGTCAACGTGGCCTTGCCTGCGTGGACGGGCGATGCCGGGTGGCTGCGTGCGTTCCATGCCGTGGTGCCGCAACTTGTGCGGGCCTTTGAGCCGGAAGTCATCGTGAGCCAACACGGCTGTGACTCCCACAAACTCGATCCCCTCACGCACCTCAACCTCAGCGTGGACGGCCAGCGCGAGGCGGCTACCGCCGTCGCGGGCCTTGCCGCCAGGTTCTGCGAGAACCGCTGGATTGCCACCGGGGGAGGGGGCTATGACATCACGGGAGTGGTGCCGCGGACGTGGAGTCATTTGATAGGGATCGTGGCCCAGCATCCCGTGCAGCTGACGGCTCCGGTCCCGGAGGTTTTCCGGAGCTATGTCAGGGAGAAGTACGGGGAAACGGTTCCGGAACTTATGGGTGACGGCGTCGACACGTGGTGGCGTTCGTGGGAGGTGGGGTATGACCCCGCAGACGCCGTGGACCGTACCATCATTGCCACCCGCAAGGAGATCTTCCCGCTCTACGGACTGGACCCCTGGTTCGACTAGCGTTTCCGGGAGCATCAAACCGCACGGCTAGTGGCTGGGCTTCTCCGCCTGGAAAACGACGCCGGCCGCTCCCACCAGCCAGCCCAACAGGGACAGTGCGAAGGCGCCGATGAGATCCGTGGACGCGGTGCCCTTGAACAGCCAAAGGACCAGCACCAGCAACCCGATCACCATGTACACCATGATCGCGGCGATGATCCGGCCGGACAGCCTCGCCGCCACCTCGCTCGGGTAGGAGGCCGCTTCGGCGGTTTCGACGACGCGGTCCCGCCGGACCTCGGAGATGGTGAATCCCAGGGCCGAAGCCGTCAGGGAGCTCAAGGATGTGGCCAGGACGCCCGCCGCGGTGACCAAGGCGCCGTTGAGGCTTGGTGCGGCGGCGTCTCCTACGGGAATCCAGATCAGCACGCGGATGAGCACGGCCAGCCAAACGGCCACGAAGAGAAGCAAGAACACGGCGGCGATAACGTTGAACAGTTGCCGGCGGAAATATTCAGTCATGGCATCGCACCCCAACCCGCTCATACGGCCCTGACCGGGCTCCCCGCCTCCGGCGGGCCGTGGCGGACCGTGAGTCCGTTGTAGCACCGGCCCCGGGCGCGGTCAACGCCGCGCGCACATGCGAAATAGTTGATGCCTTTTGGCGTATATGTCGCTAGGGTGGGAGGCATGGTGACTGACGACGTATTTGCCGTCATTGCTGAGGCAACCCGGCGTGACATTCTGGTTTCCCTCCGCTCTGGGGACAAAGCTGTGGGGGAACTGGTGGAGGAGCTCGCCGCGAGCCAGCCCACCATTTCAAAGCATTTGAAGGTACTCCGCGAGGCGGATCTCGTCAGCATGCGCGCACAGGGGCAGAAACGCTACTACGCGTTGAACCCCAAGCCGCTCGCCGGGGTTGCCAGCTGGCTGGAGACGTTCGACGTCGGTCCCGCCCGGCCCGCGGCCGAAACCGCCACGCCTGCCCGCAACCCCCGTGCGCGTTCGTCTGGCCAGGGTGAACAGGGCACCGCGGGGAAGCAGCCCGACGGCGAGCCGCTCGTCCCGACGTCGGCGACCACCGACGTCGTACGCTCGCCTGAGACCACGCCGGATTCCGGCGCCATTGCCGCCGCAGCCGGGATGGACGACACAATGCCGCAGCAGATCGGCCGCACGGTTGGCCGTGCCGCAACCAAGGCAGCGGACCTCCTGGCGAACCTGCCGAACCTACCCAATCTGCCGAAATTCGGGCGGAAGAAGTAGCCGGACCTATGGAGTGATCCCCATCACGTGTTGGGTGGCTTCTACTCGATGATTCCTTGAAACTCTGCGCCCTCGGCGGGCCTCTGCCCTGAGGGCCGCCCGGGTCGTAATCGGTTCGAATGGAGACTGCCGCGCGTCTGGTGCGAGCATGGGCGTGATTGCACTCAGGTCCGCCTTTCGGCGCAGAAATTATAGGGAGTCACATGGATTCGAGGCTGGAAGCAGTCAGGGACACCGTCCTGGCGCGCAACCCGGGCGAGCTGGAATTTCACCAGGCCGTCACTGAGGTTTTTGAAAGCCTCGGCCCGGTACATGACAGGCATCCGGAATTCCTCGAGGGTGCAGTCCTTGAACGCCTGTGCGAACCGGAGCGCCAGATCATCTTCCGCGTCCCGTGGACCGACGATGCCGGCCGCGTGCACGTCAACCGTGGCTTCCGCGTCGAGTTCAACTCGGCCCTGGGCCCCTACAAGGGCGGCCTGCGCTTCCACCCCTCGGTCTACTTGGGCATCGTCAAGTTCCTGGGCTTTGAGCAGATCTTCAAGAATGCCCTGACAGGCATGCCGATTGGTGGCGGAAAGGGTGGCTCGGACTTCGATCCCCGCGGCCGCTCCGACGCCGAAATTATGCGCTTTTGCCAATCTTTCATGACCGAGCTGTACCGCCACATCGGCGAATATACGGACGTTCCTGCCGGCGACATCGGCGTGGGAGGCCGCGAGATCGGCTACCTGTTCGGCCAATACAAGCGCATCACCAACCGCTACGAGTCGGGCGTGCTGACGGGCAAGGGAATGTCGTGGGGCGGCTCCTTGGTCCGGCCGGAAGCCACCGGGTTCGGCACGGTCATCTTTGCCCAGGAGATGCTCAAGACCCGGGGCCAGTCCTTCGATGGCCAACGCGTCGTGGTCTCCGGATCAGGCAATGTGGCCATTTATGCTATCGCCAAAGCCCAGGCCCTTGGAGCGACTGTGGTGGCCTGCTCCGACTCCGCGGGTTACGTGGTGGACGAGGCCGGCATCGACGTCGTGCTGCTCCGTCAGATCAAGGAGGTGGAGCGGGGCCGCCTCACGGAGTACGCGGAACGCCGCCAGGGCGCCGTCTACGTCGCGGGCGGCTCCGTTTGGGACGTCAACGGCACGGTTGCACTGCCGTGCGCGACGCAAAACGAGCTCGACGGCGATGCTGCAGCCAAGCTGGTCAGCAACGGCCTGCTGGCGATCGCCGAAGGCGCCAACATGCCCTCCACCCGTGAAGCCGTTGCGGTATTCCAGGACGCGGGCATCCTGTTTGCCCCGGGCAAGGCCGCCAATGCCGGCGGAGTGGCAACGTCGGCGTTGGAGATGCAACAGAATGCCAGCCGTGATTCCTGGTCCTTCGAACACACGGAAGCGCGGCTTACCGAAATCATGGTGGGCATCCACGATCGTTGTGCCGAAACTGCGGAGGAATATGGGGCGCCCGGGAACTACGTCCTGGGAGCCAACATCGGCGGTTTCGTGAAGGTTGCCGATGCCATGTTGGCGCAGGGCCTGATCTAGCGCCCGATCCTGCCTGACCAGCCCAACTGACTCGCAGTAGGTGTCGTTTTGAGGGCTCAAAACGACACCTACTGCTAGCTACTTGGGCAGCAACCGCACGTGGTCCGGGTTGAGTTCCGAAATCCTGGTGACTCCGAGCAAGGCCATCGTGCGGGCCATGTCCTTTTCCAGGATCTGGATGGTGCGGTCCACGCCTGCCCGGCCGCCGGCCATGAGCCCATAAAGGTAGGCGCGGCCGATCAGCGTAAAGTCGGCGCCGAGGGCCAGGGCTGCCACAATGTCGGCACCGCTCATGATGCCCGTGTCCAGGATGATGGCCGCGTCGCTGTTGTCCGCCTTCAGTGCCGCGGACACCTCCGGAACGAGGTGGAGCGGAATCGGTGCCCGGTCCAGTTGGCGCCCGCCATGGTTGGAGATCACGACGCCGTCCGCGCCGTGGTCAACCACCTTGCGGGCATCTTCCACCGTCTGGATGCCCTTGACCACCAGCTTGCCCTTCCACGTTTCGCGCAGCCAGTCGAGGTCATCGAAGGTCAAGGTGGGATCGAACATGGAGTTGATGAGATCGGCCACGGTACCTGTGTAACGCGAGAGCGAAGCGAAAGTCAGCGGCTCGTGCGTAAGGAAGTTGAACCACCATGCGGGCCGGTACGAGGCATCCAGCACAGTCTTCACGGTGAGCGCGGGCGGTATGGTCATGCCGTTGCGGACATCGCGCAACCGGGCGCCCGCGACGGCGGTATCCACCGTGACCATGAGGGTGTCGTTTCCGGCTTTGGCGGCGCGCTCGATCAGTTCGAGTGATCGGTCCCGATCCGTCCAGAGGTACAGCTGGAACCAGTTGCGGCCGTTCGGGGCCGCTGCGGCAACGTCCTCAATGGAAGCCGTGCCCATCGTGGACAGGGTGTATGGAATACCGGCTGCTTCGGCCGCCTGCGAGCCCGCGTACTCACCCTCCGACTGCATCATTCGGGTGAACCCCGTGGGCGCGATGCCGAACGGAAGCCGGGATTCCTTGCCCAGGATCCCGGTGCTGAGGTCGATGCTGGAGACATCGCGCAGGATCCCCGGCCGGAACTCGATGTCCTGGAACGCCTGGCGGGCCCGGCGAAGCGTGATCTCCGCCTCTGCTGCGCCGTCCGTGTAGTCGAACGGCGCCTGGGGAGTGCGACGCTTGGCCATGTCCCGCAGTTCCCAAATGGTGGACGCGCGGCGCAGCTTCGCCGCGTTGCTGAACTCGGGTTTCTTGAACTTCATCAGCGGCGCTAGGTCCGCGTATTTGGGAACTCGGCGCTTGAGTGCTGCGGGGCGTCCGACGGCGGTGGGGACGTTCGTTGGCACCTCAAGGGAAGGGGCGTTGCTCGGCTGGACGGTCTGCGTCATGGTGCTGTCTCCCGTGGGCTTGTGTGGTTAGACCACACTCTATGCCATGTGGTCCGACCACATCAACTACTATTTATCCATGCGAACGCACGAGCTCGTCCTGAGTTGGATCGAAAAGCAGTTGTCCGAAGGGCATTTGGTGCTTGGTGGGCGGCTTCCCGCTGAGCGGGCGCTGGCCGAACAGCTGGAGGTCTCAAGGACATCGGTTCGCGAAGCCATCCGGATCCTGGAAGCCATGGGCGTGGTGCGGGCAGGCGTGGGATCCGGCAAGGACGCCGGGACAGTAGTCATTGCCGAACCAGCCACGGCCCTCGGCTCGGCGCTCCGCCTCCATGTGGCCACGCAACATTTGCCCGTCGCGGACATCGTGCAAACCCGGGTCCTGCTCGAATCATGGGCGGTCTCCCGCGCCAAAGCCGACGCCCCTGAGCTCAAGGAAGCGGCCAGGCTGCTGGACGAAATGGACGCAAGCTCCGCCGTCGACGACTTCCTCGCGCTCGACGTCGCCTTCCACCTGGCGCTGGCGGAAGCCGCCGGAAATGCCGTGGTGAGCACCATTATGGGCTCGCTGCGAGAAGCGATTGAGGGGTACGCCGCGGCGCTCACGGCGAACCTCCCCGATTGGGATAGCACCGCCCATCGCCTGCGGTCCGAGCACCGCGCCATCTTGGAAGCAGTGAACGACGGCGACGGCGGCCGGGCAGCGACGCTCGTCACCGCGCACATCGAGGGGTATTACCGCGAGGCCGGTCTGGGCCAGCCACCCGCGGAAACTAGGCCTTGACGGGTCCGGTGCTGCCCCTGAGCTCAATCTGCGGCGGGAAGTAGTTCGTGGGTGAAGCTGCGTCGTTCGTCTGAATCTGCTCTCGCATGCGGCGCCACGCAAGATCGCCGAGATCGGTGATCGGCACGGCCGCGGTGGTCAGCGGAGGCATGGTGTACCGGGCGAACGGCATGTCGTCGAAGCCCGTGAGCGACAAGTCTTCCGGCACGCGGATCCCGCGCTGGCTCAGGCCGCTCAGGAGGCCCATCGCGGCGACGTCATTGAAGACGAGAATGCCGGTTGCGCCGCATGAGGCGACGGCATCGCTTGACTCAAATCCGGCGTCGAACGTGTTGCCGCCCGGAATGAACTGCAATTCGACGTTTGGGTACTCGGCTGTGAACTTCTCGAGCCCGCGGAGCCTCTGCACGTTGGACGCGCTGCGGTCCGGCCCCGTCAGATAGGCCAGTTTTCGGTGGCCCAGCCCAACGAGATGCGCGGCAAGTTCCTGGATGCCTTGGCCGTAGTCCACCACGAGGCTGGGCGTCGGTACCGACTCGGTAGTCCGGTTGATAAGCACGAGCGGATAGAGCGTGGGGGCGAGTTCCTCGAGTTCGGCGTCGCTCATGCGGGGGGCGCAGAGAACGACGCCGTCGCAACGCCGTCGGGCTTCTCCGGCGAGAATCGCTTCTTCACTGGAGACCTCGGAGGAGTCCGCGATCAAGACGCGGTAGCCGTCGCGGGCGGCGGCAATACTGAGCCCGCGAAGAATGGCCTGGAATGTGGGGTTGGAGAGGTCTGGAACCACGATTCCGATCGTGTCCGTTTTTCCCAGGGCCAGGCTTCGGCCTACCGGGTTCGGCTTGTATTTCAGCTCGGAGGCGGCCGCACGAACGCGCGCGGCAATGTCCGCGTCCACGGTGGTATTACCGTTCATGACACGGGAAACGGTGGCATGCGAAACGCCGGCCATGGATGCCACATCTGCGATGCCCACCCGCCGGGTGTTTCTTCTGCCTGGCATGGGTTCCTTCCTGGAGCTGCTGCCGCCTCGGGAGCAGCGACGTTGTTCTGAAGTGAAGTTTATAGTGCGCGGGGAAGCGGTTTCCCTTGATGTCGTCGCATTTCGATTTGCCGCCATACGGAGACTGCCGCTATGGTTTGGCTATGACTAACCGTTGGTATGCGTATTTTTCGTTGGCTCTGGAGGGGCCCGCGTCTAACTGACACGCATCCAACTTTCCTTCAGAGCCAACAGGGCAGAGATCATTCTCTGCCCTTCGCCATTTCCAGGCGGGCTCTGAGTAGGGTCCGCTCCTCTCCGGAACAGGACCCACTTCATGACCAGCATCGCCGCAGAGCCCACCACACATAACGCGGACGTCGAGACTACCGCCGCGCAATCGACGTCGAACCTGCGTGTCAGCCGCTTCGAACCGCTCCCCACGCCGCAGGAAATCATCGCGGAACTGCCGCTGGACGCCAAGGCATCCGCCGTCGTCGAGCGCGGGCGCGATGGAGTCCGCGCCATCATGGACGGAGTGGACGATCGTCTCCTCGTGATCGTTGGCCCTTGCTCCATCCACGACCCGAAGGCCGGGCTGGAATACGCCCGCCGTCTCGTCAGCCAGGCCGAGAAGCACAAGGAAGACCTCTTGATCGTCATGCGGGCCTACTTCGAGAAGCCCCGCACCACAGTGGGCTGGAAGGGCCTCATCAACGATCCCCACCTGGACGGCAGCCACGACATCGCGGCCGGGCTTCGTGCGGCGCGTGGATTCCTGCAGCAAGTCACGGCTCTCGGCCTGCCGACGGCCACGGAATTCCTGGAACCCATCAGCCCGCAGTACATGGCCGACCTCGTGGCGTGGGGCGCCATTGGAGCACGCACCACGGAGAGCCAGATCCACCGCCAGCTGGCTTCCGGGCTGTCCATGCCGATCGGCTTCAAGAACGGGACCGACGGCGACCTCCAAGTTGCGATTGACGCTTGCGGCGCGTCCGGCGCACCGCAGGCGTTCCTGGGGATCGACGGCGATGGCCGCGCCGCCCTCGTGGCGACCTCGGGCAACCCGGACACCCACGTGATCCTGCGCGGTGGCCGCAAGGGACCGAACTACTCCGCCGACGACGTCGCCGCCGCCTCGGAGAAGCTCTCGGCCAAGGGGCTGAATCCCCGGCTGATCGTGGACGCGAGCCACGCCAACAGCGGCAAGAGCCACCACCGCCAAGCCGAGGTCGCCCTGGAGATCGGCGCGCAGCTCGAGGACAACGTGGCTTCGCCGATCGCCGGAGTCATGCTGGAAAGCTTCCTGGTGGGCGGGGCGCAGAACCTGGACGTGGAGCGGCAGCTCGCCGGGGAACAGGACTTGGTGTACGGCCAGAGCGTTACTGACGCCTGCATGGAATGGGACGTCACAGTGTCCGTCCTGAACCAGTTGGCGGCCTCGGCACGCAAGCGTCGTGTGGCCACTGCCGACTAACGAAGACCGTGCGTTCAGTTGGCCGAAAGACTTTCACTTTGGTACCAGCAGCCTCTAGAGTATCTAGCACATGGTTGTTTGATGGCTCAGCATCGGCACACCAGGTAATGAATGCTGGGGTTCGCCGCTAACCGCTGAGAGCAAAGGAATATGGAGAAATGTCCGCAGAGGCTAACTTCTCGAACGCGCGTTTCATGACAGTGGCCGAAGTCGCCGAAGTCCTCCGGGTTTCTAAAATGACCGTGTACCGCCTGGTTCACTCGGGAGAAATGCCAGCCGTCCGTTTTGGGCGATCATTCCGTGTCCCCGAGGAAGCAGTGAGCCAGTACCTCAAGGGAGCAGTCGTCGACGGACACTCGGAGACCGCTTGAGTCTTGCTTGGTTCCGTTGGGGCCGGCGGTCATTGGGTGCCCCCGATAGGCGGTACCCTGTTAAGGAACGTTTTACGTCATTGTAAGAATCTGTCAGTTGTAAAAGTCTGTTGCTCAGTTCAAGGACCTCACCCAGCAGACAGAATCTCAATCTAGTTTGGTAAGGAACTTACGTGGGTTCAGTTATTAAGAAGCGCCGCAAGCGTATGGCCAAGAAGAAGCACCGCAAGCTGCTTCGCAAGACCCGCCACCAGCGCCGCAACAAGAAGTAGAGATACTTCCAGCGTGAATGCCCGTCGCCTTTCGAGGCTGCGGGCATTTTTGCTTCTGGGGCGCGATGGGGATGACGCGCAAATTGCCTGACGATGCGCAAAATCCATCGCGACACCCGAAAACCCGCCGCGCCAGGGATTTCCTGTGTCGCAAAGCGCTTTGGGCTAGGCCCTGGGGCTGCGGAACTTGGAGAATCCCCGCCAGAGGCCGTAGACGGCGCCTCCGACGGTCGCGGCCTTGAGGCCGAGCGTGGCTGCTCGGCGGCCGGAACGGAAGTCATAGACGGGCCAATTGTTCTCCCGCGCATGGCGCCGCAGTCCAGCATCGGGATTGATGCACACAGGGTGCCCCACCAATGTGAGCAGCGGGATGTCGTTGTGTGAATCGCTGTAAGCCCAGCAGCGGTTCAAATCCAGGCCTTCTTCGTCAGCCACGCGCTGCACGGCCACGGCCTTGGCCGGTCCATGGAGGATTTCGCCTACTAGGCGGCCGGTGTAGGCGCCATCTTCAACCTCGCCCACCGTGCCCAACGCGCCGGTCAGCCCAAGCCGGGTGGAAATGACGGTGGCGACTTCGATGGGTGTGGCGGTAACCAGCCAGACCTTCCGGCCAACGCGCAGATGCTGTTCCGCCAAGGCCTTGGTGCCGGGCCAAATGCGGGACTCGATCATCTCGTCGTAGACTTCTTCGCCAAGCTCCCGGATATCGGAGACCTTGATGCCTGCGGCGAGGGTCAGCGCGGAATCCCGGACCGAGTGGACGTCCTCCATGTTTTCGCCCCGCAGGACAAACTTGAACTGTTTCCAGGCGAAGCCCGCAGCCTGGGAGAGAGTGAATGCCTTGCGTTCGTACATCTTCCGGGCGACATGGAAGAGGCTGGCACCCTTCATGAGGGTGTTGTCGACGTCGAAGAATGCAGCTTCGCCGTGTTGTTGCGTTGCGGCCGGCGTGGTGGCCACAACAGCGTTCTTCTCGACGGGCATGCCATGAGTCTAGTCAATCGCCCGGCCCCGTGCCGTTCGCGAGGGTGCCCGGTGGTTCCGCGTCGACGGATTCTTGGGCTGCGTGACGTTGCGTTGAGGGCTGTTGTCGGGATGTGTCGGCGCCAACGCGATACCGTTGAACCATGCCGAATCCCGACGTCGTACTCCTCACCAAAGCTGACTGCCACCTGTGCGCCGCGGCGCGTGACGCCGTCGAACGCGTGACCTCAAGCCTGGGGCTCGCGTGGACTGAGCAGTCGATCGATACAGACCCGACACTCCGCGAACGCTATGCCGAGGAGATCCCGGTGGTATTCGTGGACGGAATCCAGCGGGATTTCTGGAAAATCGACGAGGCGAGGCTGGAGCGGGTCCTGAAGAAGGCCTTGGCTGCCTGAACATGCGTCCAATGCTTTGTTGGCAATAGAGTGGGAAAACAAAGCGACGCAATGGAGAAGAACGTGACTGCGCTGGAACCGTCCGCTGAAGCTCTGCCCGGGGACGCTGTACCTGGGGACAAGGACTCTGCCGCAAAGCAGATACCACCCGCGGCCGTGGCCCGGATGACTCTTTACTTGCGCGCCCTGAACTCCCTGCTTGGCGAAGGCGTGGAACGGGTGTCTTCCGAAGCATTGGCCGAAGCATCGGGCGTCAGTTCCTCCACCCTGCGCAAGGACCTCTCCTACGTTGGCTCCTACGGAACGCGTGGCGTGGGATACGAGGTCCAGTATCTGAGCCGGCACATTGCTGCGGCACTGGGCCTCACCCACGACTGGAAAGTCGCGATTGTGGGCGCCGGCAACCTTGGCAAGGCCTTGGCACGGTACGGCGGATTCGAGTCGCGCGGTTTCGACGTCGTGGCCATCCTCGATGCCGATCCCATGGTGATCGGCAACGAAGTCGGCTGGCTGCGGGTCAGCGACGCAGCCAATCTTGAAATGGTCCTTCAGCGGACCGGCACCAACATGGTTGTCTTGGCTCTCCCGGCCGCCGTAGCTCAGGACGTCTGTGACCGGGTCATCAACGCGGGGATCCGCAGCATCCTCAGCTTCGCGCCCGTACTTCTGCAGGTTCCGCCCCACGTGAATCTGCGCAAGGTGGACATGGCCACCGAGCTGCAAATCCTTGCGTATCACGCGCAACGGGCACAGACCCCAGGCCAGGCCCTTTAGGCCAGCCGGGTCTGCGCCCGTTAGCGTTCGTTGGGACGGCGACTAGCGACCGTAAGGTGCCTGGTTGTAAGGGTTCGCGAAGGGCAAGGTTTTCCGGAAAAACGGTGCCGAGGCCGGCAAATACAACAGCACCATCGCGGCGATGCCCAAGAGGATGGTGATGGTGCCCAAGCCGATCTGGGTCAGGCCCAACAGGGAAATTGCCGCAAAGACGGTACCCAGGATGCGGGCCCAGTTCTTGCCCTTGCGCACGTTGAACGCAACCAGTGCGTAGAGTCCGGCGAAGATCACCGAGAAAATAACCATGATGGTGACCACAACGCTGATGACACTGCTGGTGTCCAGGCCCGAAGCGTTTGCTCCCTGTGCCGACAGGGCCTGATCGATCATGCTCTTGCCCGCCGGAGAATTCAGCGAGGCGATGGAGAAGGGAATGCCGATCAAGGTCAGGACACCGGCGGCAACGATGAGCCAGAATGAGATGTTGACCAGTTGCGGAACGCCGGACGTCGCAGCGGGCTGCTGGCTCGGCCACGTGACAGGTCCGCTTTGGCCGTACTGCGGGACGGAGGGCTGGCCGTACTGCGGCTGCTGGCCTGGCTGCGGAGCCTGCTGGCCGTATTGCGGAGCTTGCTGTCCGTACTGGGGTGCGGAGGGCTGGCCGTACTGTGGCTGCTGACCCGGCTGCTGGCCTGGCTGGGGAGCCTGCTGGCCGTACTGCGGAGCTTGCTGTCCGTACTGGGGTGCGGAGGGCTGGCCGTACTGTGGCTGCTGGCCCGGCTGCTGGCCTGGCTGCGGAGCCTGCTGGCCGTACTGCGGCTGGTCAGGTGTGGTGTTTTCGCCCGGAGTGGATGGCGGGTACGGAGGGGTGCTCATGGCATTCCTTTGCGTGTCGACTGCAGATATGGCTGCCGGGTGCAACGTGCCCTGCCCCCAGCTCGGCTTAATTCCACCGTACCCCGGCAGAACAGTGCTCGGGATGATTCGGGGCAAGAATTCTGCCCGGACGGGTTCCGCGGACCTCCCGCGTGTGACTGGTGCCGGGGCGCGTGTGACTGGTGCCGGGGCAAAGGGAAGGCCGCGGGGTCCCCTGGGAACCTGCCGCGGCCTTCGGCTCGAGAAAACCGGCTTGGAACGGTGTGGCTAGACGGCGCTCTTCGCGGACTTGAACCATGCCTGGGAATTGGGCAGCCACATCAGGACGGTTGCCACAAGGCTGATGACAAAGCTGAACCAGTTGTTGCTCTGGCCATTGGCCATCGCTCCTCCCACGATCGAGAGAATCAGGGAAATACCCGCGATGACGGTCAGGGCGAGGCGGGCCCACTCCTTGCCTTCCTTCATCTTCATCGCAAACACGATTTGGGCGGCCGCGACAACCAGCGCCACCAGTACCAAAAGGAGAACGACGACGGCGAGTCCCGGCGCGATCGCGAAAAGCACCATGGAGCCAAAGAGGCCGAGCAGGCCACCGAGGAGGCCCAGGAGCCCGCCGATAAGCCAGATCCAGTAGGAGACCTTCAGCTCGATGGGCATTCCGGTGACATTGAACATGCCGGAGAAACCGCCCTTGGGCAGGACATCGTTGAAGTTCTTGGGGCCGTCGGTAGGCATCTCGAAGTGGAAACCTTCGCCGTGCGCGGGTTGGCCCTGCTGGGGGCTGCCGGGTTGGCCCTGCTGGGGGCTGCCGGGTTGGCCCTGCTGGGGGCCGCCGGGGGCCGGCTGCTGGTAGGACGGGGGTGCTTGGTAGGAAGGAGGTGCTGGGTATCCCTGCGGAGGCTGGTAACCCGCAGGAGGGACGGTGCCGGGCTGCTGAGGCTGAGCTCCGGGCTGCGGTGGCTGGGCACCGGGCTGCTGAGGCTGAGGAGCTTCGTTTGGGTTACTCATGGCATCACTTTAGACCTGAGGTTTAAGGATTCATAGGAAATTCTTGGCCAATTCGCCGCTAAGTATCGGGTTTTGGCCGAACAATAGGCGGGTGACACCGCGAGCAACGAAATGGCGCCTCCGGGGCTGCACGATGGATAGCGTGCAGCCCCGAAAGCGCCCTTCAGGCCGGGAGCCGGGTGGATTAGGCGGCAGGAGCGATGAATGCCAGTTCGAGGTTGATGACAACCTTGTCGCTGACCAGCACGCCGCCTGCCTCGAGCACCGCGTTCCAGGTCAGGCCGAAGTCTTTGCGGCTGATGGTGGTCTCACCGGAAACGCCTGCACGGGTGTTTCCGAAGGGGTCAACGGCCACGCCGTTGAACTCGGTTTCGATGGTCACCTCTTTGGTGACGCCCTTGATGCTCAGATCGCCCACGAGGTCGAAGCTGTCGCCATTGGCCTTGACATGGCGGGAGACAAAAGTGATTTCCGGGAACTTCTCCACGTCGAAGAAGTCCTCGCCCTTGACGTGGCCGTCGCGGTTGGCGTCGCCCGAGTCGAAGCTGGCGGTCTGGATGCTGGCGTTGACCTTGGAGTCAGTCAGGCTGCTGCCGAGATCCAAGGTGGCCTCGGCCTCGGTGAACTGGCCGCGGACCTTGCTGATGCCTGCGTGCCGGACAGTGAAGCCGATCTCGCTGTGGGAGTTGTCGAGGGTCCAAATGCCGGTGGTGACGTTGGCGGGAAGTGTCATGGCGTTCTCCTTGGGAAGGTGTGTTCGTAGCTTCATCGGACGTTCGATCACACTTAGTTGAAGTGTCAACCGAACCTTGTGTCAAGTATAAACATGCAAATGCATCTTTTATTCCATCCGTGGGGAACATTCTGGAGAAACTTTCAGTTCTACGTAACGTAGAAGATTTCAGATCGCCCGCCTTCTTTGAGAAACTGGTAAACATGCCCCAAGCAACTGTCCATCTGCTCCGCCATGGCGAGGTCTACAATCCCGACCGTATTCTGTACGGCAGGTTGCCCGAATTCCACCTCTCCGAACGCGGCCGCGAGATGGCCCAGATGCTCGCGGACCACTTTGCTGCCCGCGCCGCGCAGGGGGCGAACATCGTCCACCTTGTCGCCTCGCCGTTGACCCGCGCGCAGGAAACCGCCCTTCCCACGTCCCGGGCGTTGGACCTTGAGATCCACACGGAACCGCGGATCATCGAGGCTGAGAACCATTTCGAAGGACTCAAGGCCAGCGTCTCCGAGTTCATCAAGCCGAAGCACTGGCTTGAGTACCGTAATCCGCTGCGTCCGTCCTGGGGAGAGTCCTACCAAGACCAAGTCACCCGCATGCGTGCCGCCGTCGAGGACGCCCGCCTGAAGGCTATCGACCTCGGCGGCGACGGCGCGGAGGCCATCCTGGTCAGCCACCAGCTTCCCATCTACGCCACGCGCCTCAGCGCGGAAGGCCGGCGGTTGTGGCACGATCCCCGCAAACGCGAGTGCACGCTGACGTCGCTGACGTCCCTCGTGTTCGACGACGACGGCAAGGTTGCGCGGGTGGAGTACAGCGAACCCGCCGCCGTGCTGCTGCCCGGTGCCGCGAGCACTCCCGGAGCATGACAATGAACCGCAACACCCCCAGCATTAAGACCACCAGCGCAGCCCTGACTTCCCGCCGCAGCATTCTCGCCGCCGGGGGACTGGCGCTCACCGCGCTGACCATGGGCCTGTCGGCCTGTGCACAAGAAGACGCCCTGGCCAAGCAGGCGAAGGCCGGCGACAACAAGAACTACGTTGCCGGAGACGGCTCCGTGACGGAATTCGCCAAAGCGGACCGCAAGGCCGCCGTCGGGATCAAGGGCACTCTGTTCGACGGAACTGCCGTGACCCCCCAGGACTTGCTCGGCAAGGTGACCGTCCTCAACTTCTGGTTCGCCGCATGCGCTCCGTGCCGGGTGGAGGCTCCGATCCTTGAAGAGCTGCACCAGGAGTTCAAGAGCAAAGGCGTCCAGTTCTACGGCGTGAACCTTCGGGACGAGAAGGCCACGGCCGATGCGTTCGACAAGACCTTCAACCTCACGTACCCCAGCTTCAATGACAAAGACGGTGCCGTGCTGCTGTCTGTCTCCGGCATCGTGCCTCCCGGAGCTGTGCCCACCACGCTGGTCCTGGACAAGGAAGGCAAGGTTGCCTCCCGAGTCCTGGGTGAGATCGAGAAGAGCACCCTTAAGGCACTCATTACCTCCGCGGTTGCCGAGTAGGTGGCCCGGACAGCGTGAACAGCCCCTTCGCCGAGACCATCCTGAGCGGTTCCTTGCTGCTGGCCATCCCCGTGGCTTTGCTGGCCGGACTTGTGTCCTTCCTGTCGCCCTGCGTCCTGCCCTTGGTCCCTGGCTACCTTGGCTACGTGACCGGGCTGACCGGCGTCGACCTCCAGAAGCAGAAACGCGGGCGCATGCTTGCGGGAATCGGCTTGTTCGTCCTCGGCTTCTCCCTGATTTTTGTCCTGCTTGGTGGTGCCTTCGGCCAGTTGGGGACCCTCATCACCGGTCCGCAGAACGCCTGGATCACGCAATTGCTGGGCGTGCTGGTGATCATCATGGGCGTCGTCTTCCTGGGTGGTTTCAGCTGGTTGCAGCGCGACGCCAAAATCCACGCCAAGCCTCCCGCCGGGCTGTGGGGCGCACCGTTGTTGGGCGTCACCTTCGGTCTGGGCTGGGCGCCGTGCATCGGCCCCACCTATTCCGCGGTCCAGCTGCTGAGCCTCTCCGGGGGATCGTCCGCGGCGAAGGGGGCGCTCCTGGCGTTTGTCTATAGTCTTGGCCTGGGCATCCCGTTCCTGCTGATCGCCCTCGCAGTCCGCCGGGGAATCGGTGTGATGTCCTTCTTCCGCAAGCACCGCCTGGCCATCCAGCGGATTGGCGGGGGCATTCTGATCCTCCTCGGAATCCTGATGGCCACAGGAGTCTGGGGCGCCTGGGTTACCGGGCTGCAGTACTGGTTCCAAACCGATGTGAAGTTGCCGATCTGATGAGCGAGCCCGTGCAAGGTAAAAAGAAGTCCAACAAGTCCGCCAGCAAGCCGGCGGTTGACAAGGCAGCTGACAAAGCGGTTGACAAGGCCAAGGCCGAGGCGGCACTGCCGGTCCTGGGGATCGTCGGCATGCTGCGTTGGGCCTGGACCCAGCTGACCAGCATGCGCACCGCGCTGTTCCTGCTTCTGTTGCTGGCTGTCGCAGCGGTCCCGGGTTCGCTGTTCCCGCAGCGCCCGGCGAACCCTTCGATCGTGACGCAGTACATCAAGGACCACCCGGACTACGGCAAGATCCTTGACTCCGTGCAGCTCTACGACGTGTACTCCTCGGCTTGGTTCTCGGCCATCTACATTCTGCTGTTCATCTCCCTCATCGGCTGCGTCACGCCGAGGGCCATCGCCCATTACAAGGCGATGCGCTCCCAGCCGCCGCGGACGCCCAAGCGTCTCTCCCGCCTTCCGGAGTACGGCACGCTCGTGCTGCCCGCCGACGCCGGGATCCCGGCGTCGAAGGCCATTTCTGACGCCGCTGGGGTGCTGCGGAAGCGGGGCTACCGCGTGGAGGTGCGCGACGTCGACGGCGCTATGCCTTCCTTGGGTGCCGAGCGCGGCTTCCTCAAGGAAGTGGGCAACCTGGTATTCCACGCCTCGCTGATCGGGGTGCTGGTTTCCGTTGCCGTCGGCGGGCTGTTTGGCTACAGCGGCCAGCGCATCCTGGTGGAAGGCGATACCTTCGTGAACACCTTGGTGGGTTATGACCAATTCAGCCCTGGTACCAACTTCCAGAGCAGTTGGCTGCAGCCGTACTCCATCCAGCTGGACAAGTTCGACGTCAAGTTCGATCGTGAATCGCCTGCGCATTTC
This sequence comes from Arthrobacter sp. MMS24-S77, assembly GCF_054888235.1. NCBI lineage: Bacteria > Bacillati > Actinomycetota > Actinomycetes > Micrococcales > Micrococcaceae > Arthrobacter > Arthrobacter sp. MMS24-S77. The sequence continues at coordinate 3,780,882 of NZ_JBTZRN010000001.1, read as the reverse complement.
GGCCAGCCCATCGACTTCACGGCGGCCGTCACCACCAAGGACACGCCCGACTCGCCTGCCAAAAAGCAGACACTCAAGGTCAACGATCCCGTGATGCTCGGCGACACCAGCATCTACCTCACGGGTAACGGCTACGCCCCCGTGGTCACTGTGCGGGACGGTGCCGGCAACGTGGCGCTGCAAGGCCCCGTAGTGGCCAAGCTGCAAGGCGACAACTACTACTCTTCGGTGGTCATCAAGGTCCCCGATGCGAAGCCGGACCAGCTCGGCTTCGCGGGCTTCTTCCTGCCGACCGCAATGGTGACGGAGAAAGGGGTCTCCTTCAGCGGCGACCCCGAGCTCATCAACCCGCAGCTGAGCCTCAACTCGTACTACGGCGATCTCGGCTTGAACAAGGGCACTCCGCAGAACGTCTTCGAACTCGACGTGGCCAAGCTGAAGCAGCTCAATGGCCGTGACCTGCCCACGAAGGGCATCACGCTCGCTCCCGGTGGCACTTACACTCTTCCGGACGGCAAGGGCAGCATCACGTTCGACGGCGTCAAGAAGTACGTTGGCGTGGACATCCACCACAACCCGGGCCAAGCCACCGCGCTGATCTTCGCGTTGCTCGCCGTCGCCGGGCTGATTCTCTCCCTCTACCTCAACCGTCGTCGAATCTGGGTCCGGACCGGAACCCACGACGATGGGCGGACAATGGTGGAGTACGGTCTCCTTGCCCGCGGCGAGGACCACAGGCTGGCCGGCGAAGCTGCCGCGATCCGTGAACTGCTGCACCGCGAATGGCTGCTCCCCACAGAACAGTCCACCGACACCGTTTCTTCCTCAACCTCGAAGGACCAGTAATGTTCCCCATCAACGAAACCATGGGCCAATACAGCGAGCTTTTCATGCTGCTAGCAGCCGGCACCTACACGGTGGCGTTCATCGCTTTCGCGTGGGACCTCGCCAAGAGCAGCAAGACACTGCGGGCGGTGGACCTGAAGGCAGCCTCCACTGCGGCTGCCGAGGTGAAGGTTCCGGTGGCTGCCGGACGTGCCGGTGGGAACGACGTCGGGGGGCCGGCTGGCCGGATTGAGCGCCCGACGTCGGCGGTCACCTCCGTCAACCAGACCGCCGGCGGCGACATGAAGTATGCCGCCGAGCGCCGCATTCCCGCTCGTGTTGCCGTAGCGGTCGCCATTATCGGCGTGGCTATCCACGGCGCCGGGGTGATCACCCGTGCGATCGGGGCAGGCCGCGTGCCGTGGGGCAACATGTACGAGTTCCTGACCACTGGCGCGTTCCTGGTGGTCTTGGTCTTCCTGCTCTCGCTGATCCGCCGCGACCTGCGCTTCCTGGGCACGTTCGTCCTCGGCCTGGCCGTGATCATGCTGGTGGCTGCGTCTGTCGCCTACTGGACCCCTGTTGGGCACTTGGTTCCGGCGCTGCAGAGCTACTGGCTGGTCATCCACGTCTCCATCGCCGTGATGTCCGCGTCCCTCTTCACGTTGACGTTCGCCATGTCCGCGCTACAGCTCGTGCAATCGCACCGGCAGAAGACCCTGGCGTCCGGCGGAGCCGACAAGTTGGGCTTTATGCGCCTGGTTCCCAACGCCCTCAGCCTGGAAAACCTGTCCTACCGCATCAACACCGTGGCATTTGTGGGTTGGACCTTCACCCTCATGTTCGGCGCCATCTGGGCCGAGAAGGCTTGGGGCCGTTTCTGGGGCTGGGACACCAAGGAAGTCTGGACGTTTGTCATCTGGGTGGTGTACGCCGGCTACCTGCACGCCCGCGCCACCCGCGGCTGGACCGGGACCCGAGCAGCGTGGCTGTCGATCGTGGGCTACCTCTGCGTAATCTTCAACTTCACCATCGTGAACCAGTTCTTCAACGGGCTGCACTCGTACTCGGGGCTCGCGCAATAGGGCTTGGGCCCCCGACGCCCTCTCGTGCCGCAGGTTCAGTCGGCGAGGTCAGCTGTTGACGTCGCCGCTGTCTTCGGCGTTGGATCCACCCTTGAGTTTGCGTTCCTTGGCTTCGAGCTCGGCCTTGAGCTTCTTGAGCCGTTCGGCCTCGGCTTGGTTGCGACGGCGGATCTCCAGGTTCCGCAGAAAGTCGGGGTCGTCGTCGGGCGCGGTGGGGTGGCTCGCGGGCTGCGGAGTGGGGCGGCTGTTGTAGGGGCGGCCGATAATGAACCAGAGTGCGGCGCCGAGGACCGGAAGCAGGATCATCACGATAATCCAGGCGGTTTTGGAGATTCCCCGGGTGGCGCGGCGGTCCGTGCGGATGACGTCCACCAGCCCATAGACGAACACGAGTAGGACGGCGACAACTGCAACAACGCGGAGCATAACGTCAAGTCTAGTCGCCGCCGGGTCCGGTGATAGCTGTGCAATCAGGGTGCAATCAGGCTGTGAGGCTAAACTTGATGCGTGGCTTTCCTCAAATACTCCCTGATCCGCCTTGCGATCTTCGTCCCGCTCTTCGTCCTGTTTGTCTTCCTGCAGACAGGCGCCTTGATGGCGGTGATTTTCGCCGGTCTGATTGCGTTCGCCATCAGCTACCTGTTCTTCCAAAAGCAGCGCGACGCCGCCACGGCCGCCATGCGCGAGCGTTTCTCCGGGCGGGCCAAGCCCATCCGCTCCGCACTGGAGGTCGAAGACGCCGAGGTCGAGGACCGTTTGGTGGATGAAAACCCCACGGTGACGGTCGAGAACGATCGGCGCCCCAAGGAAGCCTAAGGCTCAACGGTGCAGGAGGGTTGCGAAAAACCGGCTCAGATGTGAGCGATGGTTGGGGGAAGCCGGGCCATATCTGAGCGAGCGTTCGGGGGAAGGACGCTCGCTCACTTTTGGGGTGTTTCGTGCTAACGCTCGCTCACATGATGTGAGCGAGGGTTGGGGAAGCCGGGCTATATCTGAGCGAGCGTCGCTTAGAAACCGTGGCTCAACACCAATCCCAGCGAGAACAGCACACTGTAGCCAAGGTTGATCAATCCGGTCTGCTTGAGCACCGGGATGAGGCTCTTGCGCTTCCTGCCGTTGACCATCAGCCATGCCGGCATGAGGCAAGCGGGGATCAGCAGCAGCACGATCAGCATCCACGGCTTGGTGGGGGCCAGCACGATCACCAGCAGGATGGCGACGGCCAACATCAGGACATAACTCTCGCGGGCGTGACGATCGCCAAGCCGCACCGCCAGTGTCCGCTTGCCTGCTGCCATGTCCGTCGGGATGTCGCGCACGTTGTTCGCCATCAGCAGGGCGCAGGCGATCAATCCCGTGCCAATCGCTCCGACAACTGCCGGCAGGCTCACTTGACCGGCCTGGGTGTAGGTGGTGCCCAGCGTTGCCACCAGCCCGAAGAAAACAAACACGAAGACGTCGCCCAGGCCCATGTAGCCGTACGGGTTCTTGCCGCCGGTGTAGCCCCAGGCAGCAAGAATGCAGCCGAGGCCCACCAAGATCAGCCACCAGCTCTGCGTGATGATCACCAAGACCAAGCCGAACACCATGGCCAGGCCGAAAGCGCCGAAGGCAGCCCACTTGACGTGGTCCGGGCGTGCAACGCCGGACCCGACCAGCCGGAGCGGGCCTACGCGGTCCTCATCGGTGCCGCGGATGCCGTCTGAGTAGTCGTTGGCATAGTTGACCCCGATCTGCAGCAGCAGCGCCACCAGGGCGGCGAGGATGGCGTTCAAGACTCGGAAAGACTGAAGCTCGTAGGCGGCCGCGGTACCGATCAGCACGGGCGCGATCGCGGCCGGCAGGGTGCGCAGGCGGGCGCCTTGAATCCATTGTGCAGCTGTTGCCACGTTCAGTACCTCGTGTTGTTTCGCGTTGGGGAAGGCAGATGACGGTCGGGGAGGACTTGTCTATTCTCCCTGATGCACCTCGGTGAGCAGCTCGGTCATCGCCAGCCGGTCCGGTTTTCCGTTGGGGAGCAAGATGAGCCCATCCGTCGTGAGCACCGTTTTCGGAGCGAGTGCCCCCAGCTTTTCCTGGCAGCGCGCCTTGTAGTGCTCAACACTTTCCGGGGAGCTGTCCTCGACCGCCACATAGGCCGCCACTGCTTGGCCCCACTCACGGGAAGGCACGCCGGCCACGAAAGCCGCCTGGACGCCGTCGAACTTTTCAAGCTCCGCCTGGATGAACGCGGCGGAGGTTTTGACGCCGCCGGTAATGATGACGTCGTCGGCGCGTCCCAGCACGGTGAGCGTGCCGTCGGCGGCGAGCTCGCCGAGATCGTTGGTGCGGTACCAGCGGGTGCCGCCCTCCTCAAAGAACGCCTCTGCGCTCGCCCCGGGCGCGTCCAGGTAACCGGAAGCCACGGTGTCGCCGCCCAGGAGGACCCGGCCGTCGTCGTCGAGCATGACCCTGACGCCCTCCAGCGGGCTTCCGTCGTACACGCAACCGCCGCACGTCTCAGCCGAGCCATAGGTGGTCACAACCTTCAGCCCGGCCTCCCTGGCGGCGTCCAGCAGCGGGGCGGAGGCAGGTGCCCCGCCCAAGAGGATGGCATTGAAGCGGCGAAGCACCGCGAGGGTCCGCGGCGAGGGCGAATCGAGGAGCCGCTGCAGCTGGGTGGGCACCAAGGACGTGAAGCGGATGGTGTCCGTGAGTTCTTCGGCGGCCTCGATGAAAGCCTCGGGTGTGAATCCGTTGGAAAGGTCCATGGCCCACGGACGAGTGCCCGCGAAAAGCGAGCGGACCAACACCTGGACCCCGGCAACGTACTGCAGCGGCAGGGCCAGGAGCCATTGTCCCTCGCCCTGGAGCGCGATGGCTGTGGCCATGGAGGAAGCTGCAAGCTCATCGACCGTGAGCACCGTGGCCTTGGGCGTGCCGGTGGAACCGGAGGTACGGACCACCACTGCGGCGTCCTCGAAGCCGGGCGTTTCAACGGGGGAGGCATGCGGGGTGCCGTCCTCCGAGACGGTGATTTCGACGGCGGGGCCCTCGTCGTGGAGGGCGGCGGCCAGGGCCTTGAGGACGGGATCGATGTTCACGGGAGTCCTAGAAGTAGTAAGGGAAGTTGGACCAGTCCGGATCGCGCTTCTCGAGGAAGGCTTCCTTGCCCTCCACGGCCTCGTCCGTCATATAGGCCAGGCGTGTGGCCTCGCCTGCGAAGACCTGCTGACCGGCGAGGCCGTCGTCGGCCAGGTTGAAGGCGAACTTGAGCATGCGGATGGCCTGCGGGGACTGGCGCGCGATGTCCGCGGCGTACTCCAGTGCGACCTCCTCAAGGCGTTCATGGTCCACGGCTTCGTTCACGGCGCCCATCCGCACCATGTCCTCCGCGGAATACTCGCGGGCCAGGAAGAAGATTTCACGGGCGGCCTTCTGGCCGATCTGGCGGGCGAGCAGCGCCGAACCGTAACCGGCGTCGAAACTTCCCACGGTGGCATCCGTCTGCTTGAACTTGCCGTGCTCGCGGGAAGCGATAGTGAGGTCAGAGACGACGTGCAGCGAGTGCCCGCCACCTGCGGCCCAGCCGTTGACGACGGCGATGACCACCTTGGGCATGGTCCGCATGAGCCGCTGGACTTCCAGGATGTGCAGGCGGCCGGCCCGGGCGGGGTCGATGCTCTCCTGCGTCTCGCCGTCGGCATAGCGGTAGCCGTCCCGGCCACGGATCCGCTGGTCCCCGCCGGAACAGAAGGAATGGCCACCGTCCTTAGGGGAGGGGCCATTGCCGGTGAGGAGCACCGTGGCGACATCCGGGGTCATCCGGGCGTGGTCCATGGCTCGGTAGAGCTCGTCCACGGTGCCAGGACGGAAGGCGTTGCGGACCTCTGGTCGGTTGAAGGCGATCCGGACCGTGGGAAGGTCCCTCGCCACTTCTCCGGCCAAATCCCGCTCGACTTGCCGGTGGTATGTCATGTCCTGGAAATCGTCGAAACCGGACACGGTGCGCCAGCGCGACGGGTCAAAGACGTCGGATACCTTGGCGGGGAAGTCGTTGCTCACCCTCCGAGTCTAGTAATCCGCTCAGCTGATACAGAACTCGTTGCCTTCGGGGTCGGCCATGGTGTGCCATTCATGAGGTCCTTGCTTGGCCGTCCAGAGGTATTTCGCGCCCCGCGCTTCCAATGCGGCGCGGACCTCGTCCTTATCCTGTCCGTCGAGTCTCACATCCCAGTGGACGCGGTTCTTGACGGTCTTGTCCTCCGGAGCGGTCTGGAAGAGGAAGCGCCTGCGGGTGTCCTTGTCCTGGTCTTCCGCCGGGCCAATGGCCGCGCCGTCCTTCCACACGAGCTTGCCGTTATGGGTGGTGGTTTCGGACTCGGTGGCGAAGCCTTGATCCACCATGGACCGGATGAACGCTTCGTCCTGGGGCTCCACAATCCAGTCGAGCGTCTCGGCCCACCAATCGGCGAGGACGTGCGGATTCTTGCAGTCGACTACAACCTGAAAGTTCAGTGCCATGGACTGAACCTACGACGACGGCGCGTGGCCGGGGAAGTGCCTAGCGGACAGTTTCGGTCCGGGTTCCCCAACTGACTCGCAGTTGTTGTCGTTTTGAGCCGTCAAAACGACATCTAATGCGAGCTAGTTGGGTGGGCTAGCCGCCCAGAAGCTGCGGCGGGATCGCGTAGATGAGCAGGAGCGCCAACAGATTCTTGGCGGCGTGGACGAAATAGGAGAACATCACGTTCTTGCCCGTCCAGACGTAGACGGCCACCAAGACGGCGCCCATTCCGAGATAGGGCGCCAGGGCGGGAAGCACCAACCCTTCACGTCCCACCACATGGATGGCGGCGAAGCAGAGCCAGGACAGGACGCAACAGACCCAAATGTTCAGGTGGCGGGACAGCTTGCCGATCAGTAGATGCCGGAACAGGTATTCCTCCACGAACGGACCCAACACCACCAGCAAGGGCACCACAAACCAAGCCGGCAGCTGCAGGACCAGGGACTGGAGGCCCAGCTGGTTCTGCGATTCCTTGACGGAACCGGTAGCTGTCACCAGAACGGCGGTGAGCACCAACATTGCGACGATGGATAGGGGAATCATGGCCAGCGTGAACCATGGGCGCGTGGCCAGAATCAAGAGGTCGCGGGCTATGACGCGCGATGCAGCCGCAGCCGCGAAGAGGCCGACCGAAGCGTAGAAAGCAAGATTGATCGCATAGACAGCTATAGCCGGGTCCGGAAATAACTGCTGTACGAAGGCTGTCACCGGGGCTGCGGCGAGGCTCAGAACCGTCGCCAATGACGCATAGAGTCCGGCGGCCGCAGCGTCCAAGCCCGTGAAACGGTACAGCCTCCCGGCCGGCGGAATGGTGCCCATGTGTCCAGAGTAGCGCCCCACTTTGTTGCCCGCGTCACGCTCCGCCGGAATCACCGGGTAAGATGGTTTTGCCGGATTTACCTTCGACGCTTCCGCGTTTTCGCTACTGATTCGACTCGCCAACAGGCCGAAAGCTCGAATTGCTAGTACCCAGACGCCTGGAGTCAGGCCCCGGCATATCCTCAACCCACAAGGAACAGCTGTGCCTCAAAACACCACAACCGACCTTCTGCGCGAGCCGGGAACTCCGGCAGCGCCCAGCACCACTACGACTTCCGAAAACCTCAGCGCCGAGGGCTACAAGAAGACCCTGAGCCGCCGGCACGTCACCATGATCGCGATGGGTGGCGCGATCGGCGTCGGCCTGTTCATGGGCGCCGGCGGACGCCTGGCCTCCACCGGGCCGGCCTTGATTTTCTCCTACGCCATCGCCGGCGTCATCGCCTACCTGCTCATGCGGGCCCTTGGCGAATTGATCATGTACCGCCAGACCTCCGGCTCCTTCGTCAGCTACGCCGGTGAAATGTTCGGCAAGAAGGGAGCTTTCCTTTCCGGCTGGATGTACTTCATCAACTGGGCCATGACGGGCATTGCCGAGCTCATTGCCATCGGCCTGTATTTCCAGTTCTTCTTCCCGAACGTCCCGGTTGAACTGTCCGCCATCGCCGCGCTGGTGCTGCTGGTGGCCGTGAACCTGTTCAGCGTCAAGGCCTTCGGTGAGTTCGAATTCTGGGCTTCCTGCCTCAAGGTCACCGCGATCTTGATCTTCCTTGCCGTTGGCACCTTCATGGTGATCACCAACGCGCAGGTCGGCACCGGCCACGCTTCCGTGGGCAACCTGTTCGCCGCTGACGGCGGCATGTCCCCCAAGGGCGGCCTGGTGATGATCCTGGTCCTGAACGCCGTGATCTTCGCCTACAACGCCATTGAGCTGGTCGGCATTACCGCTGGCGAGATGCAGAACCCGGAACGCGAAGTGCCCAAGGCGATCCGCGCCGTCGTGGTCCGCATTGTGGTGTTCTACGTTGGTTCCGTCACGCTGCTGGCGATGCTCCTGCCCTCGGACCAGTACCACGCGGGCACCTCCCCGTTCGTCACGGTCTTCGGCCAGATGGGCTTGCCGTGGATGGGCGACGTCATGAACATGATCGTCATCACCGCCGCCCTGTCCTCGTGCAACTCGGGCCTGTACTCGATCGGCCGTATCTTCCGCACCATGGCCAACAATGGACATGCCCCCAAGTGGCTCACCAAGATGTCCACCCGCCACGTGCCGTACGCCGCCATCCTGGCAATCGGCGCCGTGTACCTTGTGGGCATCCTGCTCAACATCTGGCTAGGTGGTTCGCACGCCTTCGACCTCGCGCTAAATACGGCATCGATCGGTGTCATCTTCACGTGGGGCTCGATCTTCGCGAGCCAGATCGCGCTGCGCAAGAAGAAGGGCAACGTCTCCAGCCTGCCGATGCCGGGTTCGCCGTGGACCAGCTGGGTTGGCCTGATCGCCCTGTTGGCCATCACCGTGCTCATCGGCATGGACACCATGACGGACAAGGCCACGGGCGAGGTGTTCCTCCTGGGCCTCTGGACGCTGGCGACAATTCCATTCTTCGCCTTGGTGCTGTGGCTCGGCTGGCAGAAGGTCAAGAACAACGAGCCCAAGAGCGAGCTTTTTAGCTAGGCCCACCCGGCGGCAGGCGCCTCCCGCTCCGAGGGGGGCACCCGCCGTCGGCTTCACTCGGGGCTTACCCCTTCAAGTACTTCGCGAAGTGGTCCTCGATGCGCTGCCAGGCTTCAGGGGCCGCGGCCGGATCCGGTTTGATGCCCATCACCCGCATCAACGGCCTCAGTGCCCGAGGCCCAACCGGAGCGTCGTTCAAAAAGGCATGGCCCGCCGTCGGGAATTCCTTGACGTCGTGCTCGATCCCGAGGTTCGTGAGCGCGGTTTCCAACTTGGCGGACGCTCCCCGCAAAGTGCGGTCCTGGCCTCCATAATTGGCCACCACCGGGCAAGCACCTTCCAAAGCCTGCTCCAGATCCCGCGGCAATTGGCCGTAATTCACGGATGCGGCGTCGAAATCGTCATGGGCAGCGAGCAGGGCGAATGCGCCTCCCATGCAGAACCCGATGACCCCCACCTTTCCCGTGCACCGGGCATCGTTTCGGAGCCAGGACCGCGCTGTGGACAGATCCGTGAATGCCCGGCCTGTGCCGGACATCAGGGAGCGCATGGTCGCCACGAGGCAGCGCCTCGCACCGCCGTCGCTATAGAGGTCGACGGCGAGAGTCAGGTATCCCGCCGCTGCGAGCCGGTCCGCGTGGCTGCGCATCATGTCGTCGAGCCCGAAGGCTTCATGGATCAGGACGACGCCGGGGAACGGCCCCTCGCCGTCGGGCTCGGCCAGGTATCCCTGGAGGGTGAGCGAGCCTCCGGCCGCCGCGCTCTCCGTGCTCAAATCGACGTGCACCATGGTGCAATCCTGCCAGACCGCGCAAGTGTCCCCGTCGGCTGTTTTTGTCTGCGGTCGCAGTTAGGCTCGATGCATGGACCACAGCACCACTCTCAGCCAGCACGTCAATGCCTCACGGGAGAAAGTCTGGGCCGTCATCTCTGACATCCCGGGCTCGGCCAGGACCCTTTCGGGCGTGAAAGCCATCCAGATGCTCAGCGAGGGACCCTATGGTGAGGGCACGCGCTGGAAGGAAACACGCGTCATGATGGGCCGGGAGGAAACAGCGGAAATGCAGGTCTCCCAGAGCGATCCGCCGGGCAGCACTACCGTCACGGCGCGGCAGGCCGGCGCGGATTACACCACCCGCTTCACCCTGGAAGGGCGCGACGGCGGGACCGAGCTGACGTTGTTCTTCGGCGCCGAGGTCCTCAAGCCGACTTTCCTCAGCAAACTCATGATGGCCGCGTTCGGAAAGTTCGGGATGAGTGTCACGCGCAAGGCGCTCGCGAAGGATCTCGCCGAGATCGCGGCGAAAGCCGAGTCGCTCTAATGGCGGCGGCCGGCAAGGTGACAGCACCCCGGGTTTCCCCGATCAGGCTTGACGAGCTCCGCGATGATCCCGCTCCGGACTTCCAGCGCGGCGAACGCTACGACGGCGTCCGCCTCACCCGGTCCGTGGCTGACGGAGCGGAGTTGAGCGGGGCGGACTTCATCGAGTGCGAATTCAACGGAGTCTCCTTCAACGAGGCACAACTGCGTGGCGCGACCTTCCGGGACTGCGTCCTGAACGAGCCTTACGCGCCAGTGTTCACCGCTGCGCGCACCTCGTGGCGTGAAGTGGAGATCAGCAATCCGCGCTGGGGCTCCGCGGAGATGTACGAGGGCGCCTGGCATTCGGTAAAGATCGACGGCGGCAAGCTGGACTTCCTGAATCTGCGTGGATCCAAACTTACGGACGTGGTGATCACGGGCTGCATCATCAACGAACTCGACCTCGGGGCCTGTACGGCGACGCGCATGGTGCTCAAGGACTGCACCATCGGAACGCTGGATGTCACGGGGGCGAAGCTCAAGGATGTGGACCTGCGTGGCTCGGATTTCCGGATGATCAATGGACTCGGCGGGCTGTCTGGCGTTGTCATCGACGACTACCAGCTCAGCCTGATGGCTCCGCTTTTGGCAGCGCATCTGGGGATCCGGGTGATCTGAGTGAAGCAACGGCGTCACCGGGTGGCAGTTGACCAGGCGGCAGTTGACCACGTGGCGGCGCCGTGTAATCTTTATAGAACGAACGGTCGGTAAATTATTCACCGGCCCCGCTCCCTTCGCGAAGGATGTTCTCATGGTCGAGGCTTTTCTTGTTGGCGGTGCCCGCACCCCTGTAGGCCGGTATGGCGGCGCGCTCTCCGCGGCCCGGCCTGATGACCTGGCAGCCCTCGTGATCCGCGAAGCCGTGGCCCGGGCCGGCGTCGACCCCGACGCCATCGACGAAGTCATCCTGGGCAATGCCAACGGCGCCGGCGAGGAAAACCGCAACGTCGCCCGCATGGCCACACTCTTGGCGGGACTGCCCCTCCACATCCCCGGCATCACGGTCAACCGCCTATGCGCCTCCGGCATGAGCGCCATCATCATGGCCAGCCACATGATCAAGGCCGGTGCTGCGGACATCGTGGTGGCGGGCGGCGTCGAGTCGATGAGCCGGGCCCCGTGGGTGCAGGAGAAGCCCTCCACGGCCTTCGCCAAGCCGGGCCAGATCTTCGACACCTCCATTGGCTGGCGCTTCGCCAACCCGCTCTTCACCAAGGGCGAGCTCTCCCGCGGCGGCAAGATGACCTACTCAATGCCGGAAACGGCTGAGGAAGTTGCCCGGGTGGACGGCATCTCCCGCGAAGACGCCGACGCTTTCGCCGTTCGCTCGCACGAACGGGCGCTTGCTGCCATTGCCGGCGGCCGCTTCAAGGACGAAATCGTGCCGGTCACCGTGAAGACCCGCAAGGGCGAAACGGTCGTGGACACCGACGAAGGCCCACGCGAGGGAACCACCATGGAGGTCCTCGCCGGCCTCCGCCCCGTGGTTGCCGGCGGCTCTGTTGTCACGGCGGGCAACTCCTCCTCGCTTAACGACGGCGCCTCCGCCATCATCGTGGCTTCGGAGGCGGCCATCGAAAAGTTCGGCCTCACTCCGCGGGCTCGCATCATCGACGGCGGTTCGGCCGGCTGCGAACCCGAAATCATGGGCATTGGCCCGGTTCCGGCTACCCAGAAGATCCTGGGCCGTTCCGGACTCACCGTCGGTGACCTTGGCGCCGTCGAACTCAATGAAGCTTTTGCGACGCAATCGCTCGCGAGCATGCGGCGTTTGGGCCTGGACCCGGACATCGTGAACAACGACGGCGGCGCGATCTCCCTGGGGCATCCGCTGGGTTCCAGCGGCTCCCGTATCGCGATCACCTTGCTGGGCCGCATGGAGCGCGAGCTCGTGGGCGCAAACCACGTGCGGAAGATCGGCCTCGCAACGATGTGCATCGGCGTCGGGCAGGGCGCCGCCATCCTCCTGGAAGGCATGTAATGGCGTTGAACCCGGAGGAATTCGGAACGTTGCTCATCGAGGAACGCGAGGACCGCGTCACGGTTCTCCTGAACCGGCCCGAGGTCCGCAACGCGATCGACCAGCAAATGGTGGACGAACTCGATAAGGTCTGCGATTACCTTGAGCGCGAGCCGAAAATCCTGATTATTGCCGGCGTCGAAGGCGTCTTTGCGTCAGGTGCGGATATCGGCGAGTTGAGGGAACGCCGCCGCGACGACGCCTTGCGCGGCATCAACTCCACCATCTTCGTCCGGATCGCCAAGCTGCCCATGCCCGTCATCGCGGCCTTGGACGGATACTGCTTGGGCGGAGGGGCCGAGCTCGCCTACGCCGCGGACTTCCGCATCGGTACGCCCAGCCTCCGGATCGGCAACCCGGAAACCGGGCTGGGCATCATGGCCGCTGCCGGGGCCACCTGGCGCCTCAAGGAACTCGTGGGGGAGCCGATCGCCAAGGAGATCCTTCTGGCCGGGGCAGTCCTCCGCGCCGAGGAAGCCCTGCGGATCAACCTCATCACCCAGATCCACGAAGCCCCGGTGCTCATGGAAGCTGCCCACAACCTTGCTGACAGGATCGGCCGGCAGGATCCCCTGGCCGTGCGGATCACCAAGTCGGTGTTCCACGCTCCAGCCGAGGCGCACCCCGTGATCGACACCCTGGCCCAGGGCATGCTCTTCGAATCGCAAGCCAAGTTCGACCGGATGCAGGCGTTCCTCGACAAGAAAAGCAGCAAGCAGAACACCGACAACCCAGACAGGACCCGGAAATGACAGCAGTCCCCGCAATCCCGCATGTCGTCGGTGTCCTCGGCGGTGGCCGCATGGGCGCAGGTATCGCCCACGCTTTCTTGACCAAGGGCGCCACGGTGATCGTCGTAGAGCGGGATCACGAAGCCGCCGCCGGTGCGCAAGGTCGCGTGGCTGAGACCGTGGCCAAGTCCGCTGCCCGGGGCACCCTGACCGAGACCGCGGACCAAGCGTTGTCCCGGTTCAGCACCTCCACCGACTACGACTCTTTCGTTCATTGCGGGCTTGTTGTGGAGGCCGTGCCCGAGGACTACGAGCTCAAGGTCGCAGCCCTCAAGGCTGTGGAGGAACACCTCTCCGCGGACGCCTTCCTGGCCTCCAACACCTCGTCCCTGTCCGTCACCGGCCTTGCTTCGCAGCTCCGGCGGCCCACCAATTTCGTCGGCTTGCACTTTTTCAATCCTGTCCCGGCGTCCACGCTCATCGAGGTGGTTCTGGCCAAGGAGACTTCGCCGGAGCTCGCCGCCGCGGCGAAAAGCTGGACCGAGGCACTCGGCAAGACCGCCGTCGTCGTCAATGATGCTCCGGGCTTTGCGTCCTCGCGGCTGGGCGTCGCGATCGCGCTCGAGGCGATGCGCATGGTGGAAGAAGGTGTGGCCTCGGCGGAGGACATCGACGCCGCCATGGTCCTGGGCTACAAGCACCCGACCGGACCGCTCAAGACCACGGATATCGTTGGCCTGGACGTGCGCCTGGGCATCGCCGAGTACTTGCAGTCGACGCTGGGGGAGCGCTTCGCACCACCGCAGATTCTGCGCGACAAGGTTGCCCGCGGTGAGCTGGGACGGAAAACTGGCAAGGGATTCTTCGACTGGACTGACTAGCTTTTTCGGGCCACCCAACTAGCTCGCAGTTGTTGTCGTTTTGAGGCTCGATAACGACAACAACTGCGTGGGCCCACGCCGCGAGGGTTCCCTGGCCGAGCTTGCGAGGCGAGGGTGGCGGTGGGGATTACTTGGGGGGCGAACTGCTACTTGGGCGTCCAGCCTCGGTCCAGGAGCACGGCACGGAGTTTCGCGACGGCGGACCGTGCGTCGTTCTCCATGTGCCGTTTGGAGATCCTCACCAAGTGCCAGCCGGCACGGGCGAAATCCTCTTCGCGGGCGATGTCCCGGACTATCTGGGCCGGCTCGGAATGCGGCTCGCCGTCGTATTCGACCGCCACACGGTGTTCCGGGTAGGCCAGATCCGGTTGACGTACGACGCCGGCACCTAGCTCAGTGGCTATGTTCAGTTGGGGTTCCGGCAGTCCGCCGTTTTCAAGGGCCAGCCGGAGCCGCGTTTCGGGGGCCGAGTCTGAGCCGATCCGTGCCTGCTCGAGAGCCAAATGTGCCTTCCGGATCCCGGGAGTTCCTTTGTGTCGGTCCAGCATGTCGGCCAGTTGTTCCAATGTTGCGTACGGCTCTGTCCGGCCTTCGAACTCCGGCCGGGGGATCCGCACCAAATGGTCAGCCGCGACCGTCAGTTCATCCACACTCATCTTCCGGGACACATCAAGCCAGGTCCGGGTGCGCGTGGTGATCAAGAGACCGTCAAGACTGGTGATTTCGTCGTCGAAGAACTGCCCCACATGCCCAATCACTCCTGTTCGTCGCGGAATCGCCATGGTGTCCGGACGCGAAATGTGGATGCGCGGATCATCGCTACCGGGGAGGAACCCAGGGAACGACCACAGAGCGAAGGCCGTGGCGTGCGACGCAGCCGAGAACTCGGTCACCGCGGTGAAAGGCCGGACGAAACCGGCGTCCGCCGCCTGCCCTGGGACCAATGCGTGGTCCGGAATCCGGATGCCCCGGCTTGGCGAGGGCAGCGATTGGTGCCGCAACCGCCGGAGGCTCACGCCGGCGTCGACCGCTTCTTGAAAGGTAAACGGGGCAAACGCCAGCGGCGCCGGCAGGGGTTGCGGAGTCCTCATTGCCCCATGGTTGCAAATCCTGGAACGCCATTTTGAGTTATCCACAGGCAATCGCCCTCGAACCCCAACTAGCTCGCATTTGTTGTCGTTTACAGCCGCCAAAACGACAACAACTGCGAGTCAGCGGATGAGCGCCGCTAGCGCGCCGTGGACCGGGAAAGTATGCGTCTGGCGCACCTGGACTCTGGCCCTCTCCGGGCGGCTCGGTGATCATGGAGGTGTTCGTCTTGGTGAACGCCGACCCAAGTTGGTGCCTTGAGTCCGTGAGTCAGCGTGGTGTGGGAGGGCTTCCACGGGAACCGTGGATTGTTGCTGTGAAGCACGGGTATTAGATTCCTGAACATATTCCCTGTCCTCCCCGAGACGGACACAGTAGATGGCCGCTTAGCCGTGTTGGAGGGAAGAAGGAATGGACATTGTTCACGAGCGGGCCGCGGGGTTGGATATCTCCAAACGCGACGCGAAACTCTGCGTGCGGGTGCCGGGCCCGCGGGCCGGGACCTATGCGTCGACGGTCACGACCTGGGGCTCGACTACACAGAAGATCCTGGAACTGCGGGAGTTCCTGGAACGCGAACATGTGACCACGGTGGTGATGGAAGCGACCAGTGACTACTGGAAGCCCTTCTACTACCTGATGGAGGAAACGCTGCCGGTGATGCTCGTCAACGCCAAGGCCGCCCGGAACATCCCCGGGCGCAAGACGGACGTCTCCGACGCGGCCTGGCTGGCGCAGTTGGCCGCTTTCGGGTTGTTGCGGGCCTCGTTCGTGCCGCCGGAACCGATCCGTGAACTCAGGGACCTGACCCGGGCCCGGGCGATCGCCACCCGCGACCGGGCCCGGGAGATCCAGCGGCTGGAGAAGTTCCTGGAGAGTTCCGGGATCAAGCTCTCCTCCGTGGTCTCGGACCTGACCGGGGTGTCCTCCCGGGACATGCTCGAGGCCCTCATCAACGGGGAACGCAACCCCGATGTCCTGGCCGGCATGGCCCGGGGAGTGCTGCGCTCGAAGATCCCGGCCCTCGTTGACGCGCTCACCGGGCGGTTCAAACCCCACCACGCGTTCATGGCCCGCCTGCACCTGGACCAGATCGACACCCACACCCGGGTCATCGAGACCCTCACGGCACGGATCGAGGAGGCGATGGAACCCTTTCGCGACGCCAGGGAAGCCCTGGCCACCATCCCCGGAGTCTCCCTCAAAGTTGCCGAAGTGATCATCGCCGAAACCGGTGCGGACATGGCCGTGTTCGAAACCCCCGCCCGGCTCGCGTCCTGGGCCGGCGTCAGTCCCGGATCCAACGAGTCCGCCGGACGGATCAAATCCGCGCACATCCTGCCCGGGAACAAATACCTCAAGGCAGCCCTGGGCACCGCGGCCATGTCGGCCGCACGGTCCAAGAACACCTACCTCGCCGCGAGATACCACCGCATCACAGCCCGAAGCGGACGCAACAAAGCCCTCGTCGCCGTCGAACATTCCATCCTCACCGCAGCCTGGCACATGCTCGCCAACGGAGAGTGCTACAACGAGCCCGGAGCCGACCACTTCACCCGCATCAACCCGACCCGCGCCAAGAACAACGCCATCAAGCAACTCACCAGCCTCGGCTACGACGTCACGCTCACACCGGTCACTGCAGCCTGACCCACCCCTACTTTCGTATTAGTTGGGTCGGTTAGGCTGGCTGGGTGACTCTCATTGCACCCGTGACCCTGGATGGCCGCTTCGTAACCTTGGAACCGCTGAGCCCCGAGCATCACGACGGCTTGGTGGATGCCGCCAAGGACGGGGAGTTGTGGAAACTCTGGTACACCTCGGTCCCGACGCCGGAGGGCATGGCCGCGGAGATCGCCCGCCGGCTCGCGCTGCAGGAGCAGGGATCGATGCTGCCGTTCGCCACCCGGTTGAAGGCCAACGGCAAGCTGATCGGCATGACCACCTACATGAACATCGACGCCGCCACTCCGCGCGTCGAGATCGGCTCCACCTGGAACGCCGCCTCGGCACAGGGCAGCGGGAGCAACCCGGACTCCAAGCTGCTGCTCCTTCGCCACGCTTTCGAAACCCTCGGCTGCCCGGCGGTCGAATTTCGCACCCACTGGCTCAACCACCAGTCCCGCGAGGCCATTGCCCGGTTGGGCGCCAAGCAGGACGGTGTGCTCCGCAACCACTCGCGAACTTTGGACGGGGTGCTCCGCGACACCGTAGTGTTCTCCATCCTCGAACACGAGTGGCCCGCCGTCCGCACCGGCCTCGAGTTCAGGCTCGCGAAGCGGCTCCCCATGTAACTGGCAGTTGTTGTCTTCATGAGCCCCCAAGACGACAACGGGCAGGAGGAGCCAACGCGCTGCGGACTGAGGTCCAGGACTTGAGGACCTCCAGCACACCGGGATCGCGTTCCGTCAAAACGGCCTGCTCGTAGGATTCCTCAAGAAGCCCATCCACGGAGATCCGGGTGCCGCTGGAGGCGCTGAGTATGGCTGCTTCCACCATGGCCAGGCTCATGATGTTCTGGTGGACCTGGCCCATGGGAGTGCTCCCGGTACGCAGGGCCACCACGAAGTCACGCAGCGAACCGGCGATTTCCTGTCCGGGATCCTCGACGCCTGAGCCCGAATCAGCGCCCAACGAGGACACAGGATCGTTGTCGCCGTCCCACACAACCGTTCCGTGTTCGCCGCTGATCCGCCACGACGCGTTCCACGAGGTCTCCTGGCCCGGGCTGCACCAGCTACCGGTGAACACGAAGCGCTCCCCGCCAGCCATCTCGAAGACGGCAGTGGCTCCTGCATCTCCGCGGTACCAGCTCCAGGACGGGTTGTATTCCTCGCAGAACACCGAGACGGGATCCGCGTCGAGCAGGAACCGGGCCATGTCGAATTGATGGATGGCCATGTCCAGGAGCAACGGGTGGTCCATCGCGTCGCGGAAGCCGCCGAAATGCGGGGCCTTGAAGAACTCGGCGGTCACGATGCCCACCGTGCCGAGCGAAGAGGCTAGCCGCTTGGCCTCGAACAAGTGTCGGTTGTAGCGGCGGGACTGGCTCACCATGAACAGTTGGCCGGTCAGCTCCGACGCGGCCGCCAAAGACAGCCCCTGCGCTACGGAGGAAGCTACCGGCTTTTCGCCTAGCACGGGGAGCCCGGCAGCCAGCGCTTCGGTGGTCACCGGGTGGTGGGCAGCTGGAACGGTGACGTTGATGACCGCATGGGCTCCGACGTCGGACGCCAACGTGGCGGTTCCGGCACCTACCGGGAGGTCCGGGCGCCCAATGGCCGCCGCGGCGGCGCGGGCAGCGTCGAGGTCCAGGTCAACGATGCCCGCGAGCTCCACGAGGGGCGACTCCTGCACAGTCCGAAGCCACGCGCGGCCCATGCCCCCGGCGCCGACGACGACGGCGCGAAGGGGAGTACCGTCGTCGGGAATGGTGGCGAAAGGGGTACTCATGCGTTGGCTCCCTGATAGCTCTTGCCGTTGAAGAAGTCGTTGGTCTTGTAGCGAAGTAGCTCCGGGTACACGCGTTCGGGCCGCTCGGTGACGGCCCATTCGACGGCGTTGGAGATGACCCGGCGCACGTCCTTGTGGTGGTACACGGGGTAGTCCTGGTCGCCGGGGCTGAAGAAGAAGATCTTGCCGTGGCCGCGGCGGAACGTGCAGCCGGAGCGGAACACTTCGCCGCCGCTGAAGGAGCTGATGAAAACGAGTTCGTCGGGGGTGGGGATGTCGAAGAATTCGCCGTACATTTCCTGCTGTTCGATCACGATGGGGTGCGGCACGCCCTTGGCGATCGGGTGGGTGGGGTCCACGGTCCAGACCAGTTCGCGGTCCTGCTCACTGCGCCAGCGAAGCGTGCACGAGGTGCCCATGAGCTTGGTGAAGATCTTGGACCAGTGCCCGGAGTGCAGCACGATCAGGCCCATGCCGGACAGGACGTGGCGGTGCACGCGCTCGACGATTTCGTCGTCGACATCGCCATGGGACATGTGCCCCCACCAGGTGAGGACGTCCGTGTTGGCGAGGACCTCCTCGGTGAGGCCGTGCTCGGGCTCGTCCAGGGTTGCGGTGCGGACGCTGACCTTGGCGCCGAGGTTCTCCTCGATACCGGCCTTCACAGCCCCGTGCATGCCCTCGGGGTAGAGGCGGGCCACCAGCTCGTCGCGCTTTTCGTGCCGGTTCTCGCTCCAGACGGTGACGCGGATTGGTTCAGACATGGTTTCTCCTTGTAGGTGTTGAAGGGCGGTCTACTTGACCGCGCCGCCGGTTGTGCCCGCGGCGATGTATTTCTGCGCGGCGACCAGCAGGATGATGGCCGGGATCGAGGCGAGCACGGCTGTGGCCATGACGGAGCTCCAGTCGTTCACGTAGGCGCCGATGTACTGGAAAATTCCCAGGGTCACGGGCCGCACGGCCTCGGTGGTGGTCAGCGTGAGGGCGAACAGGAAGTCGCTCCACGTGAACAGGAAGGTGAAGAGCCCTGCGGTAATGAGCGAGTTCCTGCTCAGGGGCACCACGATGGACCAAAAGGCCCTCAGGTGCCCGGCGCCATCCACCCGCGCCGCCTCGATCACGGACGCCGGCATGCCGTTCATGAACGCCCTGATGATGAGGATCGCGAACGGGATACCGTGGGCGGAATCTGCCAGGATCAGGCCCGGGATGGAATTGAGCAGGCCGAGATCGTTGTAGGCCGTGTACAGCGCGTTGGCCACGACGATCCCCGGGATCATCTGGCTGATCAGGATCGCGAAGAGGACCACGCCGGCGCCCTTGACCTTGAAATAGGCCAAAGCGTAGGCCGCCGGTGCCGCGATGGCCAAGCTGAGGACCACGCTCCCGAGCGAGATCACCAGGCTGGTGACCAGGTTTCCGCCCTGTTCGCTGACGGCCGTGGCGTAGCCCGTGAAGTCAGGCTTCAGCGGCAGCCAGGAGGTTTCGAGCGTGGTGCCGTTGGGTTGAAGCGAGGCGTTGATCATCCAGTACACGGGGAACAGCATGATGGCCAGGAAGAGGATGGCCAGGACGGTATAGCCCCACTTTTTGCGCTCGGGGGCAAGGCCTTTGAGTCTGGGACCCTTGAGGGCACGTCCGGTTCCGCTGGGAGCCGGCGCCGAACGGCGGATGGTGATTTTCGTCGTCGTCATGGTTTCCTCACTCATCGACGGACCGCCGGCTGGCCCGCAGGTAGAGGACCGCAAAGACCAGGGAAATGACTACGAGGACATTGCCCAGTGCGGCGCCCTCACCGAATTTGAACTCGTGGAAGGACAGATCGTAGGACTGGGTGGCGATGGTTTGTGTCGAGTTCGCGGGGCCCCCGTTGGTCAGACCCAGGATGATGTCCAACACCTTGAGGGTGTAGACGACGCCGAGCACCAGGACCACGCTCACCACCGGACGCAGCATGGGCCATGTGATGTGCCGGAACGCCTTCCATCCGGTAGCTCCGTCAAGGGAACCTGCCTCGTAGAGCTCGTCGGGGATTTCCTGGAGGCCGCCGTAGAGGATGGTCAGGTTGAACGGGATGCCGATCCAGATGTTCACTCCGACGACCGCGATCAGCGCCAGCGAGGTGCTGGTGAGCCAAGGAACACCGGTGTCCACGATGTGCAACTGGCCCAGGAACCGGTTCAAAGCTCCGCTGTCCTTGTCCAGGATCCATCGCCACACAGCGCTGGAGACGATGAGCGGCAGCAGCCAGGGGAGCAGGAGCAGGGAACGGAGGATTCCGTTGAGCGGGAACTTGCGCTGGAAGAAGATCGCCAGCGCCAGCCCGATCACGAACTGGCCAGCGATCGAGCCCAGGGTGAACAGCGCGGTGTTCACTAACGACGTCGAAAACAACGACGACGACAGCACCTTCGCGTAGTTCGCCAACCCCACCCAGGGGGCCTCGCCCGTGAAGAACGTGGTTGTGGTGTAGTCCTGGAAGCTCATCACGACGTTCTTGACCACGGGGTAGCCGAAGAACAGCGCCATGTAGATCACGGCGGGAACCAGGAACAGCCATTGGTAGATCCGCTCGCGGTGTTTGCGGCTGCGCCTGTGCGGCTTTGGGCCCGTCTTCCCGGCCGGGGTGGCTTCCGACCCGGATTTTGCCCGCGCTTTGGCGCGTATGTTGGCGCGGGACTTGGCCTGCGCTAAGTCAGTTGTGAGGGACATGTCCAACTGCTTACTGGCCTTGGGCTTGCTTCAGGGCGTCGGCAGGGGAGGCCTTGCCTGTCAGCGCAGTCTGGATGGCGGTGTAGATCTTGGTGGCTTGTGCCGGCCAGCCCTCACCTAGCTGGCCGGTGCGGGCGCGCGCGGTCTTGATGAGATCGGTGAAGGTGGCGAGCTTGGGGTTGTCGGTGGCGAACTTCGCGGCCAGCGTGGTCTTGGACGGGATGGTGTTGCGGACCTTGGCCATGGCGAGCTGGTTCTCGTCGCTGTTCATGCAAGCCACTACTTCCGCGGCCTTGGCCTGGCGGGCCTTGCTCCCAGTCTGCGGAACCGTCCACACCTCGCCGCCAAGCGGGGCGACGGCCGTCTGGCTGGCGTCGCGGACCGGGATCTTTACGACGCCGTACTGCAGCGTCGTCTTCTTGTCGAGCGCCGGAATCTGCCAGGGGCCGTTGACCATCATGGCTGCCTTGCCGGCCATGAACTGGTCCTTGACGTCTGCCTGGGTCCAGTTCAAGGCGGAGGAGGACACGGATCCGTCCTTGACCAAGTCGGTCCAGAGCTGCAGGGCCTGGGCTGTCTCCGGGGTGTCGATGTTCTTCTCGTTGCCGCCGTTGGACCACATGACCGGAAGGAACTGCCACGTGCCCTCATAGGTGGGATTGGCGTTGAACGCGAGGCCATACTGCTCACCCGAGGTGAGCTTGGTGGCGGCAGCCTTCAGCTCATCCCAGGTGGTGGGCGGTGTAACGCCGGCTTTGGCCAGGATGTCCTTGTTGTAGAAGAGAGCGATCGTGTTCACGGTAGGAGCCAAGCCGTACACCTTGTCCTTGTAGGTGCCGGCGCTCAGCACTCCGGGCGCGAAATCGGAGGTGCTGATGTTGAAGTCGTTCAAGGGTGCCAAGGCTCCCGTGGCGGCGATCTGCTGCAGGTCCGGATTGTCGAGCATCAGCACATCCGGAAGCGTCTTGGACGAGGACTGCTGGAGCACTTTGGAAATCAACGATTTGCCCGGCACGGTTTCGCGCTTGATCGTGACGCCGGCCTTGGTGCCGCAGGCGGTTAGCGCGTCGCCGATGAACGACTTGTCCGGCTCGTTGTTGTAGTAGTCCATGACGGAGATTTCCTTCACGGCTTCCGTGGAAGAGGTGGAGGTGGTGCCGCAGCCAGATATGGCGAGCGGGAGGCCGACCAGTGCTGCTACTGCCAGGGCGAGCGGGCGGCGTGTCCTGATAGCTGACTTCATTGTCTGTTCCTTTGTTGGTGGGAAGGGAATGGTGCGTTGTGGTGGGAATCGAATTATCGATGCGTATCGACGATGCAGAAACGAAAGCGGCTGAAACGAAAGGTGGAGCAGGTGCCGGGGAAGGGGCCTGTGGTGAGACGGGGTCTGTGGTGAGAAGGGGTCTGTTTAGGCGCCGAGGGGTGGACGGAGCGTGCTGGAACGGTGCGTGATGACTGTGGGTACCAACTCCAGGGATTCGTGTGGTCCCTGGGAGTCGGCTTCGAGGAGTTGGCACATGATTTTCACGGCGCGGCGGGATACTTCTCCCGGGCGCAGATCGATGGTGGAAAGCGGAATGGGCTGGAGCTCGGCAAGGGTGGGGGATGCGCTGCCGATCACGGAAACGTCAACGCCAGGTGTCAGGCCGCGGTTGTTCAGGATGCGGCGGAGGACGTCCTGGACCGTGCCGTCGGGCGCAATGAAGGCGGGTACGCCGGTGGTCTGGGCCAATCCCTTGTCCACCGAGTCCGCAAGGATTTCCCGGTCTGTTCCGCCGGGGAGGTGCAAGACTTTGACGCCCAACTCGGTGGCTGCAACATCAGTGCCGCGCATGAAACGGTCAACGTAGTTCACATGCCGGTCCACCACCTCCTGTTGCCAGTCGATCACCGTGACCACGGAATGGCCGGCGGCCGCGAGATCCCGCACGCATTGCTCGCCGGCCATTTCGAAGTCCGCGTCGATGCAGACCAGCCCGGATGGATCGCGGGGGATACCGATCAGCACCACCGGGACTTTGAGCTTGCGGGCTACCGGGAGGCGTTCGTCTTCACCTTCCACCTGCATGAGGATCAGCCCGTCGCAGATCTGTTGGCCAACGACGCGCTGTAGCCCTGCGGCGCCTTCGTCCTCGGTGACCAAAAGGATGTCGTGGTCGTATTGCCGGGCCGTGCTGGCGATGACCGACACGAACTCCATGATCGATGCCATGTGGAGTTCCGGAATGAATGGGATGACCAGGCCGATGACCCGGGTTTTGCGGCTAGCTAGGGCACGGGCGCCAGCGTTGGGCTGGTACGTCAGCTGGTCAATGGCGGCTTCGACCTTTTTCCGGGTCTTCTCGGAAATGGGCCGCTTACCGCTGAGCACATAGGAAACGGTGCTTTGGGCTACCCCCGCCGCCAGGGCGACATCCTTGCTGGTTGGCACTTCCAGGCCTCCTTGCCGGGTGCAGTGTTTGGTCCGATGCCTGGTTCTGCATTGTCGATACGTATCGTCGATGCGTATCGAGAAAAAGTATGACATAAGTCACGAATGGGGCGCAAGGCCCAACCCCCGCTCACGTATGCCGGCCTTCTTGTCGATCCCCGCTCACGTATGGCGGTATTCTTGTCGACCCTCGCTCACATATGCCGACCGCAAGTGTGGTTAGCTGTCCCGTATGGATGGGATCACAACCACTTCCACGGAGTCGGACGTCCATTGGGACGGTGCGGTGAACGCTTGGCGCATCGCCGGAAGCGTCTACCGGATGGGCCGGCGGGAATGGCTCACCGAAGCTGGCTGGCGGCAAATGTACGACGCCGGCATCCGCACTGTGATCGACTTGCGGACCTCGCGCGAGCAGCAGCCCAGGGAAGTCGATCCTGTGGTTTCCGAGGAGGCGACCGCGCGCTTCGACATCGTCCATTGCCCCACCGAGGACCCGGCAAACGAAGATTTCACTGCAATCTTCGGCCCTTACCTGAAAGATCCGGCGCACTACGCCGACTATCTGCGGCTCTTCTCGGACAACATCGCCGCGGTCTTCAAAGCCATCGCCGCAGCTCGGGGCGGGGTGGTGGTGCATTGCGCGGCCGGGCGGGACCGTAGTGGAGTCATCGCTGTGATGCTGCAGAACCTCGCCGGGATCAGCGACGAGGAAATCGTCCGCGGTTACCAGCAGGGTATGCGCGGAATCAATGAGCGCCACCGCTACCATCGCGCTCCTCATGCCCACGACGCCTATCTGGAAAAAGACGCGCTTGAAGCGATGCTGGCGTCCCGCGGTGAAAGTCTGCTGGAGTTCGCTCACTCCCTGGACACCGCTGCTTTCCTGGCGGCGAACAGTGTCTCCGAGACCGAAATCGCCGCCGTCCGTACCAAGCTCGGGAGCCGGGCGGACTAACGGAGGTGGCCACGCGCCGTCGTGACCTTCTTTGATTTCGGAAAGCGCTTGCGACACGGCAAGCCGCGTAATCCCGGCACCAAATCACAGCAAACAGGGTCAGGAAGGACGCAGTCCCGGCGGGCATCTAGTGTGCAGACCGAGGCTCTCATGTATTCTGGGGATATTACCGAACGGCCGGTCAGTAATTTGCGGCCGTTCAGTCCATTTCGTGCCCGTGCCTTGGAAGGACCCGTCGACGATGACCAGTACCGCAGTCGCTCCGGAAGCCACAGCTGTTGAAACCGTGCCCAGTTTCGTCCTGGGCGAGTGGTGGACACCCAGCGCCGACGCCTCCGCGGGCGTGCCCGTCCGCGACGCCAGTACCGGCGAGATCCTCGCAACAGTCAACTCCGACGGACTGGACCTTGCAAGCGTCGTGAACTATGGCCGCACGGTGGGCCAGCGCGAACTCGGCAAGCTCACCTTCCATCAGCGCGCCCTCAAGCTCAAGGAACTGGCCCAGTACCTGAACGGCCGCCGCGAGGAGTTCTACACTTCGTCCTTCAAGACCGGCGCCACCAAGATCGACTCGATGGTGGACATCGACGGCGGCATCGGCGTGCTCTTCACCTTCGGTTCCAAGGGCCGCCGCGAACTGCCGAACTCGCAGGTTGTGGTGGACGGCCCCATGGAAGTCCTGTCCAGGGACGGTTCATTCGCCGGCGAGCACATCTACACCCGCATCCCGGGCGTCGCGGCGCAGATCAACGCCTTCAATTTCCCCGTGTGGGGCATGCTCGAGAAGTTCGCGCCCGCGTTCATCGCCGGCGTCCCCACAATCGTCAAGCCGGCCACCCCCACCGGTTACGTGGCCGCCGTCGTGGTCAAGGCAATCGTCGAGTCGGGCATCCTGCCGGAAGGCTCGCTCCAGCTCATCTCGGGATCCGCCCGGAACCTCCTGGACCACCTCGACTACCGGGACCTTCTCGCCTTCACCGGCTCCGCCTCCACCGCCAACTCGCTGAAGTCCCACATCAACGTGGTGCAGGGCGGCGTCCGCTTCACCTCCGAAACCGACTCGCTCAACGCGGCAATCCTCGGGCCCGACGCCGTGCCCGGCACCCCCGAATTCGACGCCTTCATCAAGTCGGTCGTCACCGAAATGACGGTCAAAGCCGGGCAGAAGTGCACCTCGATCCGCCGCACCATCGTGCCCCAGGCCCTGGTGTCCGACGTCGTCTCCGCCATCGGCGCGCGCGTGGATGAGCGCGTCGTCGTCGGCGACCCCCGCGCAGAGGGCGTCACGATGGGCGCACTTGCGTCCCTCGAGCAGCTCGCCGACGTTCGCGCCGCAGTGCAGTCAATGCTCGACGCCGGTGGTGAGCTCGCGTACGGGACGCTCGATTCGCCGTCGGTCACCTCGCTAGACGGCACCGTTGGTGTCGTGGAGGGCGGCGCGTTCATGTCGCCGGTCGTCCTGAGCTGGGCTGACGTGGACTCGGAAGCTGTCCACTCGCTTGAGGCCTTCGGTCCGGTTTCGTCCGTGATCGGGTACTCGGACCTCGACGACGCCGTCCGCCTCGCCGCCCGCGGTGGCGGCTCCCTGGTGGCCTCCGTATGCACGAATGACCCTGCCGTTGCCCGCGAATTGGTGACCGGAATCGCGGCGCACCACGGCCGCGTCCTGATGCTCAACCGCGAGGACGCCCGGTCGTCAACCGGGCATGGTTCGCCCGTGCCGCACCTGGTCCACGGCGGACCGGGCCGCGCCGGTGGTGGCGAGGAACTCGGTGGCATCCGCTCTGTCATGCACCACATGCAGCGCACCGCCATCCAGGGTTCGCCGAACATGCTCACTGCCGTGACCGGCGTCTGGCACACTGGCGCGGAGCGCAACTTCACGGTGGACACGGAAGGAACGCACCCGTTCCGGAAGTCGCTTGCGACTCTGCGGATCGGCGACGCCGTGCGGTCCGAACTGCGGCAGGTCACCCTGGA
Organism: Arthrobacter sp. MMS24-S77; assembly: GCF_054888235.1. Classification (NCBI taxonomy): domain Bacteria; kingdom Bacillati; phylum Actinomycetota; class Actinomycetes; order Micrococcales; family Micrococcaceae; genus Arthrobacter; species Arthrobacter sp. MMS24-S77. The sequence continues at coordinate 3,754,305 of NZ_JBTZRN010000001.1, read as the reverse complement.
CGACATCACCGCCTTCGCCAACTCCACCGGCGACACCTTCTACGCCCACACCAACCAGGAAGCGGCCGAAGCCAACCCGTTCTTTCCGGGAATCGTGGCGCACGGGTATCTGCTGCTCAGCTGGGCCGCGGGACTGTTCGTTGAACCCGCTCCGGGCCCCGTCCTGGCCAACTACGGCTTGGAGAACCTGCGCTTCATCACTCCCGTGGCCGCCGGGGATTCGATCCGAGTCACCCTGACCGCCAAGAAGATCACCCCGCGCGAGACCGACGAATACGGCGAAGTGGCTTGGGACGCCGTTCTGACCAACCAGAACGACGAAATCGTAGCCACCTACGACGTCCTGACCCTGGTGGAGAAGTAACGCTCGCTCACTTATGTGGGTGTTTGGCCGGACGCTCGCTCACTTATGTCGGGTTTCCTGCGGACGCTCGCTCACTTATGTCGGGTTTCCTGCGGACGCTCGCTCACTTATGTCGGGTTTCCTGCGGACGCTCGCTCACCTATGTACTGCATACACGGAACGCTCCCCATCAATGGGGAGCGTTCCGTGTCTGTGCTGGAGGGAATCCCCTTGGCCAGCTGGTTGGTTCTATTGCCCGGGGGCGCGGTATGTCGGGGTCTTCTTGGCAGCTTCGTCGAGATCCTCCACCGTCATGAGCGGCTTCAAATGCAGGCGCACAGCGCCTGTCGCATTGATCATGAGTGAGAGGGCGGCGGCGCTAGCCGCGTCCGGAATTTCGAAGACCCCGACGACGTCGGTCTCCCCGAAAGCGTAGTAGAAACTCTCGAGCGATCCGTCTACGGATTTGAGTGCATCGACCACAGCATCGCGGCGCTTGGTGCCGCCCTCGCGCAACAGCCCCTTGATTCCGTCGCCTACGTAGTTTGCTTCGAATAGATATTTGGTCATTGTCTTCCCGTCCCGTGATGTCCAGGACTCGGGCCTCCTAAGGTGCTCCCATCACCCGTTGAGGGAAGGTCCCGGAGTTGTTCCCCTGCGAGGGGGCTGTGCACATAGTAGGCCGAGGCTGTCGCCCTGACAACGGTCTAGGCGGACGCTCGGCCAGAAGGTCTTTCCGATGCCGTCCGGCGTAAGATTTTTTGCGTAGGAGGTGGCGAAATGAACCTAGCACTCAGGACAGCCACAACCGTCTTGCCCGTCGATGACATAGCCCGAGCCCGCAGCTTTTACGCAGAGAAACTCGGCCTTCCTCATCGCGGCATGACGTGGGATGGGAATGATTTGTTTGGCATCGAAGGCGGCCCCATGCTGCAGTTGATGCCCATCAAGGACGGCATGCACTCGTCGCACACTGCCCTTTCCTTTGAAGTCAGTGACATCGAGCGGACAGTCGACGAAATGGAGGCGAGCGGCGTCGAATTCCGGGACTATGACCTCCCCGATCTCAAGACCGAACACCACATTTGTACTACCGACGCCGATCGTTGCGCCTGGTTCATGGACACGGAAAGCAACATCCTCTGCGTCCATGAAGGCCTGGGTATCCAGGCCGAATACCAGCTGTGACCTACTGAAAAACACTCACGAACACTGCGCAGAACGCTCTCTCACTTCTTTAGTGAGAGAGCGTTCTGTCAATTGGCCGTATATGTGAGCGGGCGTCGATCGAAAGTGCCATATATGTGAGCGGGCGTCGGTCGAAAGTGCTGTATATGTGAGCGGGCGTCGATCGAAAGTGCCGTATATGTGAGCGGGCGTCGGGAAGGGGGAGGAACGAGCCTACGCCGAGGCGTGCAGGCCGTCGAAGGCCATGGTGATGACGTCGTCGGCGAGGCGCTGCGGAGAGAGCGATCCGCCCGGTTTGTACCACTCCACGATCGAGTTGATGGTGCCGAACAGCAGCCGGGTCACGGTGCGGGGATCGATGTCCTGGCGCAGCGTGCCTTCTTCGCGGGCGGCCGAGATCAGCGCAGCCACCTTGTGGTCGAAAGCACGACGCCGTTCCAGGGCATTGCGCTCGATCTCCGTGTTGCCGCGGAGCCGCAGGAGCAGCGTGACGAACGGCAGCCGCTCCACCAGCACGGCGATGGTCTGCCGCAGCACGAATTCCAGGCGTGCGTCGGCTGCCCCGGTAACAGCCTCGGGCTGTTCCAGGATGGCCTCGAGCCCACCCAAGGCGTGCTCCAGGGCGAGCTTCAGGAGGTCGCCCTTGGACGGCACATGGTGGTAAATCGCCGACTTTGAGATCCCGAGGTTTTCGGCCAGAATGCCCATGGACGTGGCGTCGTAACCGTGGCGGTTGAAGACGTCGACGGCGATGAGCAGCACTGATTGCTGGTCGTATCCGGGGCGTCCCCGCTTGGTTACCGTTTCACTAGGCATGCTGGCCATTTTCTCATGAACGGTCGGTTGATTCGTGCACGCGCCCGGCCAGGTTACCTCTTGGGTCGCATGTCGTAGACGCGGCGCAGCTTGCCGTTGGAGCGCTCAAGAGAACCAGGATCCACGACGTCCACCACGCACGAAGAACCCACGTGGATCTTGATCTGTTCGCGCAAGGCGTGTGCCGCCGTCGTGCCCGCCTCGACGGAAACGTTCTCGCGGCGCTCAATCTTAACTGTCATCGAATCCATGCGCTTGCCTTCGGGGCGGGTGAGTTCGAGTTGGAAGTGGGGGCTGAGCTCGGGGATGCGAAGGGCGATTTCCTCGATCTGCGAGGGGAAGAGGTTCACGCCGCGCAGGATGATCATGTCGTCGCTGCGGCCGGTGATGCGGCCCATGCGGCGGTGCGCGGGGCGGGCGGTGCCCGGCAACAGGCGTGTGAGGTCCTTGGTGCGGTACCGGATGATCGGCAGGGCTTCCTTGGTGAGCGAGGTAAAAACGAGTTCGCCGGACTCGCCGTCGGCCAGCACCGAGCCTTCTCCGCGGGAGGGGTCGGATGGATCGATGATCTCCGGGCGGAAGTGGTCCTCCCAGATGTGGCACCCGTCCTGGGTCTCCACGGCCTCGCCGGCGACGCCCGGGCCCATGACCTCGGAGAGCCCGTAGATGTCGCAGGCCTTGATGTTCATGGTGGTTTCGAGCTCGTGGCGCATTTCCTCGGTCCACGGTTCGGCGCCGAGCACCGCGTACTTGAGCGAAGTCGACGCCGGGTCGACGCCCATGTGTGCCATGGCGTCGGCGATGGTCAGCAAGTAGGTGGGCGTTGCCAGGATCGCGTCCGGCTTGAAGTCCTGGATCAGCTGGATCTGGCGTTCGGTCTGGCCGCCGGACATCGGAATGACGGTGCAGCCCAACGCTTCGGCCCCAGCATGGGCGCCCAGGCCGCCGGTGAACAGGCCGTAGCCGTAGGCGTTGTGGACCTTCATCCCCGGACGGACTCCGGAGGCGCGGAGCGAGCGTGCCACGAGCGTGGCCCAGGTGGCGAGGTCGTTTTTGGTGTACCCGACGACGGTCGGCCGGCCTGTGGTGCCGGAGCTCGCGTGGACGCGGGCTACTTCGTTCTGCGGGACGGCGAACATGCCGAAGGGGTATTCCTGGCGGAGGTCTTCCTTGGTGGTGTATGGGAACTTGCCGAGATCTGACAGTTCGCGGAGGTCCGTGGGGTGGACGCCGGCGTCGTCGAACTTGCGCTTGTACAGCGGGACGCGATCGTAGGCGTACGCCACGGTGTGCTGGAGGCGGCTGAGCTGCAGGGCCTCGAGCTCGTCGCGGGAGATGGTTTCTTCGCGGTCCAGCACGGGTGCGTCAGGAGCGGCGACGGTGTTCTGAGTCATGGTGTTCCTACTTCTTGGAAATGGTGCGGCTGCGGCCACGGAACTCGGCGATGAGCTCGCCGTAGCTGCCCGGATCCTCGGGGGACGCGTCCTTGGGCAACGCGGAGGCGGCCAGTTCCGCTGCGTCGATCGCGAAGATCTGGATGTCGTACAGGCCGCTGCGGCCGCTGTGTGCGCGGCGGTTCGCGACGGCGGTGATCACTTGGCCTTGATAGGCCGGCTTGAGGAAGTTGATGTCGACGCCGGCGGCGACCGTGATGTTGTCAGCGTCCGACGGCGATAGGACGGCCGGGTTGCAGGCGAGGGCAAACGCTGAATCGGCGAAGGCGAAGATCATTCCGCCGTGGGCCATTCCGAAGCCGTTGAGCATTTCCTGGCGGAGCGTCATCCGGACGGTGGCGTGGCCGTCGTCGATCTTGAGCACCTTGAGGCCCATCCACTCCGAGGCGGGGTCGTTCTTGAGGATCTGGTGCTGCGCTGCGCCAGAAAGGGTGGTCTCAACCATGCGTCATTGCCTCCAGCTTTATTTACCGAATGTTCATTAGGTAATCCCAGATTTCTTGAACTGTCAAGAGGCGACCGCTCGGCGGGACGTTTCTCCCGACGTAGTAGCCTCGAGGCATGCCGCTCATCGAACTTCCCATCCGGACGCCGAGGCTTGTGCTACGCCGTTTCGAGGCCACCGATCTGGAGCGATTCCACGCGTACCAGTCCTTGCCGGAGACTGCGCGATTCCTTCTCAGGCAGGAATTGACCCTCACTCAGTCCATGGAGGCGTTGGGCCGCTACGCCAATTTCACCTTCGAGCAAGAAGGCGACTGGGTGTGCCTCGCGATAGAACGCGCGGACTCGCCGGGGCTGCTCGGCGAAGTGGTGCTCAAATGGCTGCCGGGCACGGGGCAGGCCGAAATCGGTTGGATCCTGGCTCCGGAAAGCCGAGGCCAGGGCTACGCGGTGGAGGCAGCCGAGGCTGTGCTCCGCCTGGGCTTCGAGACCCTCATGTTCCACAGGATCGACGCCAAGCTCGACGCCCTGAACACTTCCTCGTCAGGTTTGTGCGAGCGGCTCGGCATGCGTCGCGAAGCAGCCCTTGTGGACAACTGGCACTACAAGGGCCAATGGTCCACCGAAGTCATCTACGCCATGCTCGATTCGGAGTGGCGCGCCCGCAAGTAGCATAGGTGGAGATACCAGACTTAGCTGGTGTTACCGTGGGCTGAACGTGGGAAATCGGGGGCGTGAAGTGAGCGCAGCTGGAGTAGCTGTAGTAATCGAGGATGACGACGACATCCGGGAAGTTGTCCACGCCGTCCTCGAAGCCTCGGGCCTGGAGGTTTACGCTGCCGGAAACGGTGTTGATGGCGTAGATGCGGTCCGCCTTCACAACCCGGACGTGATTACCTTGGACCTCGGTTTGCCCGACATTGACGGGATCGAGGTCACCCGCCGCGTCCGGGAGTTCAGTGACGCCTACATCATCATGCTTACCGCCCGCGCACGCGAGGTGGACACGCTGCAAGGGCTGGCAGCCGGCGCTGATGACTTCGTCACCAAGCCCTTCCGCGCCCGGGAGCTCCTGGCTCGGGTTGAGACGCTCCTTCGACGGCCGCGCGGCAGCAAGCTATCGGGCGGCACTTCCGCAGGAATCACGACGGCGGAGCTGACGCCAGCCGACGGCGGCCCGCCGGCTCCGGCGTCGAACTCGTCAACAGCAGCGGCGCACCGCGAGTCGCATGAATCAACCAGTCAACCGGAGTCGGACCGAACTGGGCTGGAACACAACGGCCTCTACTTGGACGTGGCCACCCGGACAACACGGGTCGATGCCGAAGAAGTTCAATTGACCCGGACCGAGTTCGACCTGCTCCAGGCACTCATGGAGGCGGGCCGCGTAGTCCGAAGTACCTCAGGGCTGGCCCGCTGGCTACATGCCAAGGAGTACGAAACCGGGGCCTATGTCAGCGAGTCCGAAGAGCGCGCCATCCAGGTTCACATCGCCAATCTGCGGCGAAAGCTGGGTGATTCCGCACAGTCGCCGCGTTGGGTGGAGACTGTGCGTGGCGTTGGATACCGTCTGGCCGCAAAGACTACGGAAAACTGACCCGATCTTAAGGAAACCTTTAACAAGGCTCCTTACGCTGGAAAGGTCCCCTTCGGATTTCCAACGGCTCAAAGGAGCAGTGCATGAAAAAATTCGCCGCAACACTTCTCATGACGGGCCTGCTGGCTGTTGGCGGATTTGTTACTCCTGCCAATGCAGCGCCGAAGACCACGCACGACACCACAATCACCACGGTTATCAGCGTCCCTGTGGTAACTGACCCGGTGAACTACACGCAGGTCGGTTGGTGGCCCAACTGATCCCCACCGCCACCCTCGCCTCGCACGCTCGGCCAGGGAACCCTGGCGGCGTGGGCCCACGCACTAGATGTCGTTTAGACGCCTCATAACGGCATCTACTGTCAGCTACTTGGGCGGACGGACGAGACAGTTCCAGCACCGCCTCGGGGCCACGGCCCGGGGGCGGTGTTCTTTTTAGCTCCCGGTATCCAGCGGAAGCCGGACCGAGACCGTGGTTCCTACACCGAGGCCGGACTCGATATCGAGCTGGCCCGAATGACGCTCCACAATGTCGTGGGCTATCGCCAGGCCGAGCCCGCTGCCGGGAATGGCCGCAGTGGAGGCGTTGGAGGCGCGGAAGAACCGCGTAAATACCTGGTCGATTTCTGTTTCGGGGATCCCGACGCCGGTGTCTTCCACACGTACCACCACGCTGGGAACGGTCCCCGGATCGGAGGCGATCCCACTGCTCACGGCGACGTGGCCGCCGTCGGGGGTGAACTTGATGGCGTTGCTGATGATGTTGGCGAAAACCTGCTCGAGCTTTGCCTCGTCGGCCTGGACGGTTACTGTCCCCGGGGCATGCTCCACGGTGAGGGATAGTGAACGGGAGTCCGCGAGGGGCTGCAACGTTGAGACGACGAGCCTGAGCAGGGTGCCCAGGTTGACGCGGCTCAATCGGAGATCGCCTGAAGTGTCCTGGTGCGAGACGGTGAGCATGTCCTCGATCAGGCGGCGGAGGCGCTCGGCATTTCGTGAAATGACGTCGACCATCCGCGTCACACCGGCAGGAATCGGTCCGCCGGCGCCGCTGCGGATCATGTCCAGGTAGGCCGTGATGGACGTCAGCGGGGTTCGAAGCTCGTGGTTCACCGTGGTGAGGAAGTCGGTCTTGGCCTGGTCGAGTTCCTGGAGCTTGTACATGACCTGTTGCTGCGCGCCAATCAAATGGCTCTGCATCAGCCCGTACGCCAAGTTCCCCGAAACGTGCTGAATCAGGCCGATTTCAGCTCGGGTCCATTCCTGCGCCGTGTCCGGCCGCGCGATCCAGATGACCCCCAGGACGAGATCTCCCTCGCCTACAGGCACCACAACAGAGGCCGACGGCGAACCCGCACCACCGTCCCGGCCCGCACCACCGGGGTGCCCCGGCCGGGTTCCCTTCGGCAGCGGCTGCACGTCCGCTTCGGCCCACAGGCGCTCCGCGAGTTCGAACGTGCCGATTTCGTCGGCTAGTTCGGGAGGCAGGATTCCTGGTTCCAGTCCGGGGGCGTTCCATTCGGCACTGACTTGCGGCACGCGTGCGTCCGGGAATGTGGTGAACCAGACGTGTTCCGCGCCAAGGGCCTCGCCGATTCCATCCACCAGGTGCCGGGCAATCCGTCCCGGATCAATGGTTGAGCGGATCGCGGCGGACACCTTCCGCAGGCTCTCCCGAAGGGACTCGGCTTCGGCGCGGCGACGCATCCGTTCGGCGGCCCGGGCGATGAGGACCAGGGCCCTGTATGCCCGAATGTCCGGAGCTTGGCCCTTGTAGACAAAATCCGCAATTCTCCATGCTTCCAGGGCAGCAACATCCAGCTTGTCCTCAGGATCCAGCATGAGCAGAACAGGGGCGCCGTTCCTGGGAAGGAACTCGCGGAGCTCGTTGTCCAAGACCACCACGTCGCTCGGCCCGCTTTCCAGCGCGGCCGCAAGAGAGCCGGCGTCGGACGCTGAACGAACCGTGAACCCCGCAGAGGTGAGGGCCGCAACCGTCGCTTCGAGACGCACAGGGTCAGGGTCGGCCACCAAGGCACGGTTTGGCGCCGATGCATCGTTCGTCACGGGACTCTCCACTGCACTCCTACTGTCCGGTTCGGCCCCCCACCGGGAAGGTTAGCTCACTAGGGAGAACCTTACTTGAGCCCAGCCCCCGGCAGCAGGTCAACTGCCCCCAGTGAATCCGCCACGAAGGCATAGTCCCAAGCGCGCTCGCGCCACTGCACGTAGCGCCCGGAAGCGCCGCCGTGTCCACCCTCCATCTCGATCTTCATCACGATCGGCGCCGAGCCGGTGGTCTCGGAACGCAGTACCTGGACCCATTTGGCGGGCTCCACGTAGAACACGCGGGTGTCGTTGAAGGACGTCACTGCGGCAATTTTCGGATAGGAGACGGCACGGATGTTCTCGTACGGGGTGTAGGACTTCATGTACTGGTACACCTCGGGATCGGTGATGGGGTTGCCCCATTCCTCCCACTCGAGCGCGGAGAGCGGAAGTTCCGGATCCAGGATGGTGTTCAGGGCATCCACGAACGGCACGGCGGCCACGATCGCGGCGTACTTCTCCGGCGCCAGGTTGGCCACGGCGCCCATCAGCAGTCCGCCTGCAGAGCCACCCATGGCCGCGATCCGGTCCGGTGCCACCCAACCGGAGGATGCCAGCCAGTCAGTTGCTGCAATGAAGTCCGTGAAGGTGTTCTTCTTATTGAGCTTCTTGCCGTCGTCGTACCAGTGCCTGCCGAGTTCGCCACCGCCGCGGATGTGGGCGATCACCATGACGATTCCGCGGTCCAGGAGGGACAAACGAGCCACCCCGAAGCCCGGATCCATGCTGACCTCGTACGAGCCATAGCCGTAGACCAGGCCCGCACCGGTTGAATCCTGCGAAACGGAGGCGTGCCGGAGCACGGATAGCGGCACGCGCGTGCCGTCTGCCGCCGTCGCCCATTCCCGCGTGGCCACGTAGTCTGACGCGGTGTACCCGCCCAGCACCGGGCTTTCCTTTCGCAGCAGCAGCTCGCCTTGCGGAAGCGCGGCGGTGGGCAGCACGAAGTCGTATACCCTCGACGGCGTGAAGAAGGACGTGTAGCCGATGCGGATCACCGGGGCTTCGTAGTCCGAACCCGCCACCCCGGCCGTGTACAGCTCTTCGTCGAAGGCGGGTTCCACGGCGGCGCCTTGCGTCGCGGTTCCCAGTCCAGCAAGGGGGAGCACCTGCACGCGTTCGATGGTGTCCTGCCGAACCGCAACCACCAGATGCGTCGAGGTGACGCCGGCACCGTTGACGCGAACAGCGTCGGAATGCTCGACGACGGTGCGCCAGTGCTGCTCGGCCAGCGGCTTGGTGAACTCGGCCGGGTCCGCGATGGAAACCATCGAGTTGATGGCGTCCTTGTTGTGGGTCAGGAGGATGGTCTCCGCTTTTTGACCATCAGCACCATCCAGAAGGAACGGCTCGGCCTCGTAAAGGATGCGTTCGTCGCGGGAAATCACGGTGGATAGGCCGGCCTCGTAGTCGTCAAAGCGCAGCAGGCGCGTTTCGCTGAATTCCGAGCAGCCGATGCTCAGCACGAGGTAGCGGCGGTCAGAGGAGAGCTCGAATCCGAGCCACATGGCGACGTCGTCCTCTTGGTAGATGACCTCGTCCTCGCTGACGGGCGTTCCCAGGACGTGCGCCTTCACTTGATAGGGGCGCCAGGCGTCGTCCACCACGGTGTAGAAGATCCGGGTGCCGTCGGGGGAGAAGGCGACGCCGTAGAAGATGTTCTCGATGACGTCGGGCAGCAGTTCGCCCGTCCTCAGGTCCTTGATGCGAAGGGTGAATCGTTCCTCGCCGGAGTTGTCCACGGCGTAGGCATAGAGATTGCCGTCCACCGTCACGGCAGTGCCGCCAATGGAGAAGAACGGCTTGCCTTCCGCTTCGGCGTTGCCGTCCAGCAGGACTTCTTCGCCTTGGAGCTCGACGCCGGGTTCCACCGCCGGCGGGGTCCAGTCGGCTACCGCATCGCCAGAGTGCGCTGCCCGGAAACGGCAGTGGATGCCGTACTCCTTGCCCTCAACGGAGCGGGTGTAGTACCACCAGTTGTCCTTGCGGCTGGGGACCGAGAGGTCCGTCTCCTGGGTGCGGCCCTTGATTTCCTGGAAGATGGCTTCGCGCAGGGGTTCCTGGTGTGCGGTGACGGCCTCCTGGTAGGCGTTTTCAGCCTTCAGGTGCTCGACGACCTCGGAGGACTCCTTGTCCCGTAGCCATTCGTAGTTGTCCACGAAAACATCGCCGTGGTGCTCGCGGGTGGAGGGCACCTTCTTGGCGACGGGGGAACTGGAGGCGTGGCAGGCTGGCTCATGGGGCAACTCTATAGAGGGCCACTGACACGCGACCACTGATTTCGCTCAGAGCGGCCGTTCTCTCAGCACACCACTGTTCCTTGGAAGGGCTGACCCGTCCACACATTGCCTGGAGATACCGTGTACAGCCCGTGGATTTGGTACGTCCACGTGCCCTGTGTTGCATTCGGTTTGGTGAATGTTCCGGCGGTTGTCTTCATGTTGCCACCGCCCGGATTCGACACCGTGAAATCGTAGCCGGTGGCCCGCGGGACCGTGCCGTAGCTCACCACAATGATGCTGAGGCTGCGTGCTACGCAGGTGGCCGTCACACTGGCGCCGGTCGGTGCGGGCAGCGACATGGTCCCGACGCTCGTTGAGCCGGTGGCCGTCCCCGTGAATGCAGCTTGTGCGATGCCGGGAGCGAAGACCAATACCGCGGCCGCAGCGAGAACCGCGGCGACGCGCCCGAACGCAGGCGTCTGCGTGGCGTCGGCGGTGCTGCGGCTTCTACGCAAGGTCAGCGGCTTTCTATCAGTGCTTTTTCCAGCTGCGGCTGGTGCTGCCGTACTTTTTCGCTGGCTTCAACCGCAGCGCTGTGATCGGTCATGACCAGGGCGTGTTCCAGGCGGACGCAGTGCTGTTCCATCCGGAGCGCCCCGACCATCGAGGAGCTGGTTTTCAGGCTGAGGACCGCGTCCATGGCCAGCTCGCTGTCGCCCGTGCTCAGGGCCTGGCTGATCTTGTCCACTCGCTGGGGAAGCAGCCTGGTGTACGTGGCCGCGAACTTCCTGGCGGCCTCCTTGCTGTTCATCTCCCTTGCGAGGCGCTTGAGAGGGCGACGGTCCAAGGCCGGAAGGCGGCGTTCCGCGGCGCTGGCTTCCGCGGTGTCGCCGCCTTCCGGCTTTTTCCGCCAAATGGAGGCCAGGAGCATGACCACCAGGGCGGCCGGAGCGCCGTACATCAGGATGTTCAAGACCAGGGGATCCCGGAAGGCACGGATCGCGTTGCCGATGTACGGAACGGTGAACACCTGACGGTCAACGTGGCCTGCTGCCAAGGTTGCAGTCCAGGGGTCGGCGCCGTTGTTGGCGTCGCCTTTGGTGCGAACGGTCGCGGTGCCTTGGCTATTGACGGCGAGGTCAATGATCCGGTGTGTCTCGACCCGCTGGTCGTCCACCGGAATGTGGTAGGTGATGATGTCCCCGACCTTCAGGTCTTGGACCGGGACGGGAACCGTGACCACCACGTCGCCCGGATTGATCAGCGGGGACATGGAGCCGGTCAGCATCGTGCTGGTTTGGTAGCCAAGGACGCGGGGCCCGACGGCGAGGAACAGGAACGCCGCGACGGCCGCAACCATCACTGTGGTGGCGATGAGCCGCACGAAAGACTGGGCAATCTTCGTCCCCATGCCGCGAGTCTTTCCCGTGCCTTCGGTGCCCGGCGTCGCCGTCGTGGTGGGTGTCGCCGTCGTCGTAGTTGTCCGGGAGACCCGCCGCGTGCGGCGGACCAGGGATGCGGTCATGGCTGGGTCTCCGTTCCTGTGGAAGGCCCTCCGCCGTCGTTTTGCATGGGGGGCTCGACGGCGGAGGGCTGGCTAGGGGTGCGGGCTACTTGTTGGTTGCGGTCCGCTGGGTGCCAGTGAAGTTGAAGGCGATGGTGCTGCTCTGACCCTGGAGGGTGTTGTCCGCCGTTGCCGGCAGGGTCAGCGTGACCCGCAGGTTATCGGTCTGGCCGGCGGCAACCGAGGTGAGGTTGCTCAGGGAGAGGTTTGATCCGATGACGGGGTGCGTAGCCAGCACCGAGGTGGTGGTGCCGGAGCAGGTGTACGTGTAAGCGGGGGAGGTGCCGGCTTCGGTCCAGGGGACGGAGCAGTTGTCCACCACCAGCTGAAGGCCCATGGCGGTGTCGGTGTCCAGCTTGGAGGTCGGCAGGGCCGAGGTGGTGAGGGTGATCGCTGACAGTGCCTGGTTTCCGGCGGCGTTGCTCAGGGTGACTGCGCGCTGGACGGTGTCACCGGGGACCATACCCGAAGCGGCGACGCTGAGTCGGTTCGCGGTGCCGGATGCGCCGAGTGCGATGTTCACGGTGCCGGAGGCGACGGCGGCGCTGGCGGAGGTGCTGGAGGTGAAGGCGCCGTAGGTTCCCAGTCCTGCCACGCCGGCAGCTGTGCCGACCAGAGCCAGGGAAGCAATGACTTTACCGGTTGTGGTTTTCAGGTTGAGACCCATGATGATTTCCGTTTCCTTGAAGCCCGTTGGACCGGGATTTCACGGACGTTGCTGCCCGATGACCTCTACTTTCCGGCAGGACTTTTAGGAAGCTGCAAGGATCCCTCAAGCTTTTGTTCAAGATTGGTTAAATATTCGATCAAGTAGTTTTCGAGTGGTGGGAAGCGAGTGTTTGTACTTTCCGAGTAGTGGAAGCGAGTAGCTCAGTAACCGTGCGCGGCGGCGTACTCCGGCAGCGTGCCGTCCCGCAGCGCGGCGGCCACTTCTCCGATTCCCGCGTAATCGGGAAGTACGATCGATTGCCCGTCCGGGGAGGTGCCGGTCCCTGCCGTGGGCAGGGTGAAGAAGACGGCGGCGCCGGGATCCACCGTGCGGAGCCCGTAGGCCAGGATAGCGACGGAGGCAGGGTCAAATCCCTGATCCACGGTGAGGTAATTGGCCGCGAAGTTGACCAGGCCGAGGACACCCGTGGGAGTTTGGATTCCGCCCCTGAGCTTGGACAGGAGCGCCCGGAGGAACGTTTGCTGGTTGCGGACGCGCTGGTAGTCTCCGTCCACGAATGAGTAGCGCTCGCGGACGAACTCCAGGGCCGCTTGCCCGTCCAAATGGTTGACTCCGGCGGGGAAGACGTGATGCGTCTCAAAGCTGGCGGTGAACGGCAGCGTGACATTGACGTCGATCCCGCCGAGGCCATCCGTGAGGGTCTTGAAGCCTTGGAAGTCCAGCATGACGGTGTGGTCTATGTGCGTGCCCAACAATGATTCGACGGTCCGGACCACCAGAGGGATGCCTCCCACCTCAAGGCTGGCGTTGATTTTGGAGGCACCATAGCCCGGGATGTCCACCCAGTTATCGCGCATGATCGAAATGCCGTAGATCGTGTGCCGGTCCGCCGGTACGTGGATCAGCATCAGGCAATCCGAGCGTTGGTCTGATGACTGGCCGGTTGTGATTGTCTGATTGTTTTGTTCCCTGGCATTCGCACGGCTGTCGCTGCCAATCACCAGGATGTTCATGGGCGTTGCGGGCAGTTCAGGGATGGTCGGCGGAGGCGGTACCGCAGGAGCTGGTGCGGGGGACTTGGTCGCTGAAGGGGTGGGGGTGGCGGTTGCGCGCGCGGAGCTGCTCGAGGGAGTGGCTGAGGGCGACGGTCCGGACGAAGTCCTGCCGTTCCCGGCGACGATCGCGGCCACGACGACCACGAGCGCCAGCAGGACCGCCAGTCCCGCCGCGAGCCACAGTCGCCGTCGTCTGTCCATGACCGGAACGTATCACTCAGGTGAGTTAAAAACGCGCACTGCAAAGCCTCAATTTGGCCACAAAAGGGTGCCTACGCGCAGCTGCGGTGTCTCGACAAAATAACGTTATGGGAGCACGATGGGACTTAAATCGCTCGCCTTCATAGGGCCGGCTTTGCCGTGTCCTATCCGTTCCGCAATGGGGGCTCTTTTGCCCACGGAACTGGACGTTATCCCTCCGAGCAAAAAGGAGGAATCCGTTTGGCCCCATTGTCGCAGCGCCGCACCGTATGTGGGGGAGGGGCGGTAGCTGCGAGCTGAAGTTCATAGGGAAGTTCAAGGAAACCGAGTCACCGTCAAACGACGCCATGGTCTCCGGCGCCTCAAAATTTCCAGGCTGGAAACAGCCGGTCAGCACAGATTTTCTAAGGAATGAGTCTTATGACTGCTCATCCAAAACCCTTCATTTTGCCGCGCCTGAGGGCGCTCTTGGTATTGCTGCTTGCCCTGGTGTTGCCGGTGGCACTCAGTGGCACAGCCGTCGCGGACGGCGGCAAATCTGCACGGACGTGGACCGTCCAGGTCGGTTCCGAATCGTCGGACCAGGCCATTCAGGGAATGTCCTTCCTGCCGAAGAACATTTACATCAACGCCGGTGACAAGGTCACGTGGAAGGCCAACGCGGCCGAAATCCACACGGTCACGTTCCTGGCCGAGGGGCAAACCCTCGAGTCCACGCAGCCCTTTGATCCTTCCAACCCGCTGTACTTGTTGGCACAGGGCGGAAGCGACTATGACGGGCACTCCTATTACAACTCCGGCGTGATGTCGAACGTCTCGGACACCGGCTTCCCCACCGTGGAGTCCTACACGTTGACATTCCCGGATACCGGGGACTTCACGTACTACTGCCTGGTGCACGGCGCCGTCATGGTGGGCACAGTTCACGTGCGGGACAAGGGCACGGACTACCCATACACGCAGGGGCAGTACAACAGCCGGGTGAAGAAGGCTGAACGGGCCATCCTCCGCGACGGCTATGAGCAGTGGAACGCAGCACGTGACCAGGCCGATGACCACACTGTCTTTGCCGGTGCCGACAACGGCGTATCCATGGTCATGCGGTTCATAGAGGAGAAAGTTGTGATCCATGTTGGCGAGAGCGTGAGCTTCGTGAACAACGGCATGGGCGCTCCGCATACGGTGACCTTCGGCGCCGAACCGGCCAACGTCTTCCCTCCGGTCGGTGATCCAACGAACTTCACAGGCGGGCAGCTCCATTCCGGCTTCATGACGCCGGGCACCACGTTCACTGTGAAATTCAACAAGGCAGGAGTGTATGACTACATCTGCGCTCTGCACGACTTCATGGGAATGAAGGGCAAGGTGGTAGTGAAGGAGTAGTCACTCGCTTGTTTAGCTGAAGTGTTGAGCCAGGGTGGGAGCCGCGGGCCCCCACCCTTTGCGTGCGTGCCCGACGGCGGTCGGCAACTTCTGCGGGTGCGCGCCCGACGCCTATGCGGGTGAGTGCCCGACGGCGGTCCGCACCCAAGACGCTCGCTCACCTTTGGGGTGTTTTGGCCGGACGCTCGCTCACCTTTCGGTCAACGGCGGCTGCCGCTGTACTCCATTTTGGTCAAGGGTGGCTGCCGCTGTACTCCATTTTGGTCAAGGGTGGCTGCCGCTGTACTCCATTTTGGTCAACGGTGGCTGCCGCTGTACTCCTGGCCTGCAGACATCCTGTACTGCGTGTCGTAGGCTCACCCCAACATCGTTCCGAGAGAGAGAACAGACGACATGGCACGTGTTCCCCAGCCCTCCGAGAAGCGCTGGCCGTCCGAGACCCCGCAGATGCGTAATCCGCAAGGGCCAACTCAGGTGCGCCCGCCGTTCAGCAAGGCGGCCATCACGGGTTTCATCATCAGCTGCGTGGGCCTTTTCGTCTTCGCGATGGCCGGGCCGCTCGGGACAGCCATTTCGGGCATCGGCTTCCGGCGTGCCAGGGAGCACGGTTTGCGTGGGCGCGGCCTCGCCATCGCAGGCATGGTCATAGGCATCGTGGATTTTGCGTTCTATCTCCTCGTCCGGTTCCTGCTTCATCCCTGAGGTGTTCAGCTGAAGCACCCCGACGACAGGCTGCGGACTATCGAGATCCTAGATGAAGTATTCCGTGACGGCGGACATTTCTGCATCTACCACCGGATAATTGACGCGCAAGGGCATACCCGACGCGTGCTGACGGCGGGGCACGGGCATCTGGGCGACTCGGGGATGGTCGCAACCTTGGAGGGCGCCACGATCGATCTGACGTCAACCCTCCGCCGGGAAACAGAACAGGCAGCACGCGACGCCGTCGCCGGTGCCAATGCCACGCGTGGCGTCATCCATCAGGCACGCGGCATCCTGATGGGACGCTTGCTCATTAGCTCCGATGCCGCCTTCAAATTGCTCATTAGCGGTAGTAGCCGGACGAACGTCAAAGTCGCAGTCCTCGCCTCCCAACTTGTTCGCTTGGCGGATAGTGATCAGGGACGGGAAGCGGTGGACGAATTCATCCGGGTGCTCCAAGCCTGCGACCAAGGAGAGGTGTAAGGCGAAGGCGCGTTGCGCTCCGGACCCCAAGACGCTCGCTCACCTTTGGGGTGTTTCCCGCCGACGCGCGCTCACCTTTGGGGTGTTTCCCGCGAACGCTCGCTCACCTTTGGGGTGTTTCCCGCGAACACTCGCTCACCTCCAACCATCAGTTGTGAATCGCAGCAATAGTTCCCAAACTGGACAGCTCTCGTCCTGCTTTCGGGGTGGGACTACCACGTGACCGGCGTTAGCGCGGCCTTTTCGCCGTCGGATTGGCGTTTTAGCTCCAGCGGAAGACCCATGGCGGAACGGGTCAAGGCTGCTGTCGCGGTGGATGCCGTGGTGCGCAGTAGATGCTGGAAGCCATTGATTACACCAGTTGCGTGGGTGCCCTGCCGGACTTTAGTGATCAGGCAACGAGCATGCAAAACAATCCCATGAAAAACAACACAATCAGGACCTTCCGCTGGGCATCCAGCGGCTCGCTTTTCCATCCTGGATGCTTCATGACGAATATCACCATCGGACAAACCAGGAATGTACCGATCAGTGAGAGCACTATCCATTGTGTTAGCGCTTGCTGCATGGCCTCATCGTAGCGACGATGCCACCGCTAACAATTGGTGGCGGGGGTGCCCGGCTGGATCCTGGTTCGCTAGGCTTTCGGCATGGACGGGAGCGAGACATGACACATCGAACCTACCCACACGGTGTCCCATGTTGGATCGACACCGAGCAGCCTGACGTCGACGCGGCCGCTGAGTTCTACGCCGGTCTCTTCGGCTGGTCGTTCGAGGACGTCATGCCGCCGGGGGCGCCGGGCCGTTATTTGATAGCCAAACTCGACGGCGAAGACGTTGGCGGGATGGCCAGCGCCCAGGAGGGGGCCGCGGCGTGGAATACCTACGTTTCTGTTGATGACGCGGATGCCGCGGCGCAGCGACTGGTGTCTGTCGGCGCCACGGTGCTTTCGGCGCCTGCCGATGCGGGCGAGGGTGGTCGGAGTGCGGCGCTGACAGATCCGCAGGGCGCCGAGTTCCGCATTTGGCAGGCCAAGCGACGGCTGGGGGCACAAGTGGTCAATCAGCCGGGGGCTTGGAATTTCAGCGATATCCACACGGCTGACCCCAGCGCGGCCATTGCGTTCTACCAGGACGCGTTTGGCTGGCAGGTCGACGACCTCGGCTTCGCGATGCTGATCCGCAGGCCCGGTTACGGTGACCATCTTGAAGCGACAGTCGATCCGGACATTAGGGCACGGCAATCGGGAGTGGCCACCCCGTCTGGCTTCGAGGATGCGATCGCCTGGATCGCCGCCACCGCCCCCGACGAACCGCCGCGCTGGCACGTCTCGTTCACCGTGGCTGACCGGGACCAGACAGTCGCTGACGCCGAGCGACTCGGTGCCCAGATCCTTAGGCAAGACGACACCCTGTGGACGCGCATCGCGATGATCCGCGACCCCCAGGGTGCGGAGTTCACCGCCAGCCAGTTCACACCGCCGTCGGGCTGATTCGAAGCACAACACTCTCGCCGAGCATTGGTCAGTGGGGGTGGCGCATGATCGCCACGGCCTCACGGATCGCATAGTAGACAATGACCAGGCCGGCCAACGGATCGGCCCACCACCACCCGGCAAGGGCGTCGAGCAAAATCCCGGCCAGGACCGCCGTGGCCAGCAACCCGTCGATGAACGTCACCCTGCCCTCGGCGATGAGCACCGGATTGCCCAAGGCCTTACCCGTGGCCGCCTTGCCGGCCGCGAGAGCGAACATAACCACTGCCGTGACGGCGGTCCAGATGATCCCGGCGGGGCTTGGCTGTGCGTGGTGGCCAGCGGCCAGCGCGAGTCCAGACTGAATGACCAGGTAGGCCGCCAGGGCCACGAAAGCGCCGGCAATGAGTCGCAATGCGAACCGCTGGCGCGCTTCGCCGATCCCTGACAGTTCCCAGATCACTACCGTGCTGGCCCCGATTTCGATCAGGCTATCCAAACCGAACCCGCCCAGCGCTACCGATCCTGCCGTGATAGAGGCGACGGCAAGAACGGCCACTCCGACGACGTTCCAGCCCAGTGTGATCCCCTCGAGGACGAACCCCCGGCGTCGCAGTCGAACCATAGCCGGAGAGCTTTCGGTTTCAGGAAGCATCGGTGTCCCCTTCCCTGGAGTTCCCGGAGGTTGGTGTCGGCATGCCGACGAGACGTTCGATGACCGCTAGTCCCGCAGGGGTGCCTGGCCAATGACGGCGGAGAGAATCCGGACCCGCGGAACGGATCACGGAGCGAAGAACCAAGGCCATGATGATCACGTCATCGGCGTAGCCGATGAGCGGCAAGAAGTCCGGCACAAGATCGATCGGCAAAACCAGATACCCGAGCAACAGGAACAGTTTGATGCGCGCGCCGCGGGACACCGTTGGGTCGGCCGCCAGGCGCTTGAGTACGCGCAGGACATCGGGCAGCAGTCGCAGCGCGTCCCGCATGCCCACCGTCTCGGGATGGGTTCTG
This sequence comes from Arthrobacter sp. MMS24-S77, assembly GCF_054888235.1. Taxonomy (NCBI): domain Bacteria; kingdom Bacillati; phylum Actinomycetota; class Actinomycetes; order Micrococcales; family Micrococcaceae; genus Arthrobacter; species Arthrobacter sp. MMS24-S77. The sequence continues at coordinate 3,735,581 of NZ_JBTZRN010000001.1, read as the reverse complement.
GCGTAGGCCCACAAACCCAGCAAAAGCACAACGTAGACGGCAAACAGCCCGGCCAGTATTCCGACGGCAACTTCCCACCATTCCACGGCTCAACTATTCCATGATCGGGCTGGGGGCGATCGCCCTTCCGTGGCGACGTACTCAAGTTCCCCCAAGACGCTCACTCACTTTTGGGGGTGCCTTCCCGGACGCTCGATCACTTGACGTGAGCGAGCGTTCGTCGTTTTGCCCTCATACCTGAGCGAGCGTTGCGGCGCTGACCGTTAGTGCCCGACGGCGGCAATCCCGTCGCGTTGTCGTCGCGCCTTTGTGCCGTTCCCCCTCAGACGCCCGCTCACAAACAAGCCCTCCCGGCTCGACCCTCGCTCAGATGATCTGAGCGAGGGTCCTGGCATTTGGCCATATATGTGAGCGGGCGTCCTGTCGGGCCTGCACCCGGCAACCCGAACGCTTGACGCATCTCGCGCCTTCCGCATATTCTGAACGAACGGTCGGTAAATATTTAGGAGCAACCATGGCATCGCAGAATCTGCAGTCTGTGCCCGCTGAGCTGTCCCGGAAGAGCAAGAGCGGGAGGCGGCCGGTCAGGCGTACTTTGACCGCATCATCTCTGAGGACTCGCGCATCGAACCCCGCGACTGGATGCCGGAGGCCTACCGCAAGACCCTGCTCCGCCAGATCTCCCAGCACGCGCACTCGGAGATCATCGGCATGCAGCCGGAAGCCAACTGGATCACCAGGGCTCCGAGCCTCAAGCGCAAGGCCATCCTGATGGCGAAGGTGCAGGACGAGGCAGGCCACGGCCTGTACCTCTACTCGGCAGCGGAAACCCTTGGCCAAAGCAGGGACAAGATGACCAGCGACTTGATCGCCGGCAAGGCCAGGTACTCGTCCATCTTCAACTACCCCGCGATTTCCTGGGCAGACATGGGTGCGATCGGTTGGCTTGTTGACGGTGCCGCCATCTGCAACCAGGTGCCCCTGTGCCGTGCTTCGTACGGCCCCTACGGACGCGCAATGGTGCGCATCTGCAAGGAAGAGTCGTTCCACCAGCGCCAGGGTTTCGAGATCCTCCTTGAACTGTCCAACGGCACCCCTGCCCAGAAGCAGATGGCCCAGGACGCCGTCAACCGCTGGTATGCGCCGGCGCTGATGATGTTCGGTCCGCCGGACGACGATTCACCCAACTCCAAGCAGTCCATGGCCTGGAACATCAAGCGGTTCAGCAACGACGAACTCCGCAGCCGCTTCGTCGGAATGATGGTGGAGCAAGTCAAGGTCCTGGGCCTCACGCTCCCGGACAAGGAGATCCGTTTCAACGAGGAAACCAAGAAATGGGAGCACGGCCCCCTGGACTGGAACGAGTTCAAAGACGTTCTCGCCGGCAAGGGTCCCTGCAACGCGCAGCGGCTTGAGCGCCGCCGCGAAGCGCACGACGACGGCGCTTGGGTCCGCGAAGCCGCCGCCGAATACGCGCGCAAGCAAGCAGAAAAGGAACACGCAGCATGACCACCCCCGCCACCCCAGCCAACGAATCCCACGAAACTCCCTGGGCCCTCTGGGAGGTCTTCGTCCGCTCCAGCCGCGGCCTGTCCCACGTCCACGCAGGCTCCTTGCACGCTCCTGACGCGGCGATGGCGCTGCGCAACGCCCGCGACCTGTACACGCGCCGCAACGAGGGCGTGTCCATCTGGGTGGTTCCCGCCGAGGCCATTTCCTCGAGCGACCCGGATTCCAAGGGTTCCTTCTTCGAGTCTCCGCAGGGCAAGGATTACCGCCACGCGACGTACTACACCAAGAGCGAAGGCGTGAAGCACCTATGAGCACGCCCGAAACAAACAACACAGACTTCGCCATCGAGGGCCACGGCGACATCTCCGTCGGCGTCAGGGGTGCCGGTGCCTCCGGAGACGGTTCCGCCAGCGCCACGCGCATCACCCCGGGGAACGCCCTGCGTCCCGAGGACATCGCCCTCGAAATCCGCAAGGGACAAGTCAAACCGAGCGAGGACGTCGCGGAATACGCTTTGCGCATCGGCGACGACGGTTTGATCCTCGCCCAGCGCCTGGGCCACTGGATCTCCCGCGCACCCGAGCTTGAGGAAGATGTCGCCCTGGGCAACATTGCGCTCGACCAGTTGGGCCACGCACGGTCCTTCCTCACCTACGCGGGTGCGGCCTGGGACAAGTCCGAGGACGATCTCGCCTACTTCCGCCGCGAGCACGAGTTCCGGTCCGCTCACATTTTCGAGCAGCCGAATGGAGACTTCGCCGTCACCATCGCCCGGCAGTTCATCGTGAGCTACTACCAGTTCGAGCTCTACAAGCGGCTCACTGAGTCCACGGACGCCACCATCGCGGCCATCGCGGCGAAGGCCCTCAAAGAGGTCGACTATCACCGCGACCACAGTGCCCAGTGGGTGCTGCGGCTCGCCGGCGGAACGGAAGAGTCCCGCCGTCGTATTGTCCAGGCCTTCAAGCTCGTCTGGCCGTACGTGGACGAACTCTTCGAGGACGACGAGCTCACGGCCCGCGTCGCGGCAACAAAAGCAGGCGTGCAACCGTCCAGCCTCCGCCCGGACTTCGACCAGCTCACGGGCGAGATCCTGAGCGAAGCCGGCCTGGATGAGGAACTCAAGCTCGGAGCCATCCCGCAGGCTTTGGGTGGCGGCCGCCAGGGCAAGCATTCCGAACACATGGGCTACATCTTGGCCGAGATGCAGGTGCTGGCCCGCGAACATCCCGGTGCAAGCTGGTGACTGTGGTGGACATGTTCGTTCAGGACACAAACCTCAAGGCCAAGCAAACCGCCGAGCAGAAGGCCTGGGGGATTGCGGCCACGGTCTGCGATCCGGAGATTCCCGTCCTCACCATTGAGGATCTGGGGATCCTCCGTAACGTCCGGGTGACGGAGGAACAGAGCGCAGACGGCGGGCTGGTCCCCGCGGTCCAGGTCACCATTACGCCGACGTACTCGGGCTGCCCCGCGATGGACGCCATCCGCGACGACCTCAAGACCGCGTTCAAGGAAGCCGGATACCCGAGCGTCTACGTCGAGCTGGTCCTTGCCCCGGCGTGGACCACGGACTGGATGACAGAGCAAGGCAAGGCAAAGCTGCAAGAGTACGGAATCGCACCTCCAAGTGGAAAAGCAGCGGCCGGCGGCCACTCGGGCCCTGTGCGGCTCAAGCTCGCCGTGAAATGCCCCCAGTGTTCTTCGCTCAACACCAAGGAACTCACCCGCTTTGGTTCCACGTCCTGCAAGGCGCTCTTCGTCTGCCAGGACTGCAAGGAACCGTTCGACTACTTCAAAGTCCTGTAAGGAATCCGACATGCCCGTTGTCCGCCAAACCGCAGCCGAACAAGCGCAGGCCACCGGCCGCCGTCGTGCGTCTTTTCATTCCCTCAGCGTTTCGGAGGTCCGCCGCCTGACTGACGACGCCATTGAGGTCACCTTCGGTGTTCCTGTTGAGCTCGCCGGCCAGTACGACTACCTTCCCGGCCAGTACGTGGCTCTGCGGACCACGCTCCCTGATGAGAGCGGTGAGCCGCACGAGGTCCGCCGCAGCTACTCCATCTGTGCCGAGCCACGGAGCTTCGCGGACGGCAGCAGCGAGATCCGCGTGGCCATCAAGAAGGACCTGGGCGGCATCTTTTCCACGTGGGCGAATGCGGAACTCAAGGCCGGCGACACCCTGGACGTCATGAGCCCCATGGGCGCGTTCATTTCCAAGCACGGCAAGGACGGCAAGACTGTCCAGCAAAATGTCATGAACTCCATGAACAATCCGCAGAACATGGCAGGCGAGTTCGGCGACGCTGGTTCCTTCGTGGCCATTGCCGCCGGCTCGGGCATCACCCCGGTGATCGCGATCGCGCGCACCCTGCTGGCCGCGAACCCGGAAACGCGTTTCGACCTGATCTACGCGAACAAGGCCGCCATGGACGTCATGTTCCTCGAGGAATTGGCGGACTTGAAGGACAAGTACCCGTCGCGCCTGGCGTTGCACCATGTGTTGTCGCGCGAGCAGCGCATTGCCCCGCTCATGACGGGACGCATCGACGCCGAGAAGCTGCAGCAACTGCTCAGCACGGCCATCCATGCGGAGGACGTGGACGAATGGTTCCTGTGCGGGCCGTTCGAGCTGGTCCAGCTGTGCCGCGATACCCTCGCTGCCCGCGGCGTTGAGCCCGAGCACGTCCGCTTTGAGCTCTTCACCACCGGCCGCCCGGACCGCCCCGAGGGCAACGCGGGCAGGCCCGTTGTGGAGGACGAGTCGCAGGACACGTTCAAGATCACCTTCAAGCTGGATGGGTTGACCGGCGATGTCGCCAGCCCCACCCACGCACGGGAATCGATTCTGAATGCGGCTTTGCGCGTCCGCCCGGACGTACCGTTCGCGTGCGCCGGTGGCGTGTGCGGCACCTGCCGCGCCAAACTGGTCACCGGGACGGTCAGCATGGACGAGAACTACGCCTTGGAGCAGGATGAGTTGGACAAGGGCTACGTGCTCACGTGCCAGGCTCACCCCACCAGTGAATCCGTCACGGTCGATTTCGACGTCTAAGGAAGAAACGAATGATCGAGCTCTCCATCGCCAACGGCATCGCCGAAATTGTTCTCAACGCCCCGGAAAAGCTGAATTCGCTTGACGAGGCAGCGCTCGCGGAACTGGATAGAGCGTACGACGACGCCGCTGCCGCCGCCTCGCGCGGCATGGTGCGGGCGTTGCTCCTCCGCGGAGAGGGCCGCGCCTTTTGCGCGGGCCGGGACATTGCGGGCGTGACCCCGGAGAGCGACGACGCCAAGGCGTACCTGAGCGGGCTCGTTGAGCCTTTGTTAAAGAAGATGGCAGCTTTCCCTGCCCCGACCTTCGCCGCTGCGCATGGTGCGTGCCTGGGCGTCGGGCTTGGCCTGTTGCTGGCCACGGACGTGGTGTACGTGGCGGAGAACGCCAAGTTCGGTTCGCCGTTCGCCAAGCTGGGCGCCACCCTGGACTCGGGCGGGCACTGGTACTTCACGGAACGCCTGGGCATGCACCGGACCTTGGACCTGATCTATACCGCGGATCTGATCAGCGGCGCCGAGGCGGTTGCGCAGGGAATGTTCAGCCGGGTCATGCCGGACGACGACTTGCTGATTGCGACACGGAGCATCGTGGAGCGGGTGGCGGCCGGAGCAACGGGTGCGTTCACCGCCAGCAAGGAACTGGTGGCCCACATCCGCGACAAGCGCCTTGGCCTGTGGGCCTCCATGGCTGAGGAGAACGGGGAACAGGCGCGCTTGTGCAAGACCGAGGATTACGCCGAAGGTTTCCGGGCGTTCCAGGAGAAGCGGGCACCGGTTTTTAGGGGGTAGGGGGCGTCTCACCATGCCGTGACTGGACCGCACGCATTGGGTGTCCTGCGAGGTTCCAGTACGTGATGGTGTGGCCCTCGGAACAGAACGGTCGGCCAATTCGGCGACGTTCCAGAGTCACGTCGCCAACCAGCTCGATGTACCAAGTCTCAAGTAGTTGAGTGCGACACTTCGGGGATTTATGCGAAGACGCTCGCTGATCCCTCCTGAACGGAAATGCTCGGAGTCCGCCAGAGCGACGATTGCTACAAAGACCGACCAGCGCAACTTAGCCGAGCATTTCGCGCGCCTTCGACGGTCGTGAGCTCCGGGAGCACGCGCTTGGGGATCACTACTGTGCCGATCTGATCGGCGAGCCCGACTATCCCACACCAGGGAGGAACGCAAGGGAGGAGGTGCTGCCCCGTGGCTTTAAGGCCCGGGGTTACAGCTCACAGTACGATACGGGCGAACCTTGCCCCACCCCTAGATCTCAAGTCCGGCTCATTCAGGGCAGCTTATGCAATGCATGCTTCTTGCTTGTGGCGTGGGGACTACGGTTCTGACTGTCGTGTCGGCGAGTTGGTCCGTGACGGATTTCAGGCACGCATGGAGGGGGCCATGGGCGATTTACATGTTGCTGTGGTTGTAGAAGAAGATGCAGACATGCGCAACCTGCTTGAGGGCGTGCTGCTTCAGTCGGGTTTCGAAGTCCACGCCGTAGCCGGCGGCCGCGAAGGCATTGAGACTGTCCGGGGCCTGAAGCCGCACATCGTGACATTGGATGTCGGATTACCGGACATTGACGGATTTGAGGTCCTGCGCCGCATCCGCATGTTTAGCAACGCCTACGTCGTTATCGTCACTGACAGAAGTGATGAGACCGACCTGCTGGCTGCCCTTCACTCCGGAGCCGACGGCTTCATCACCAAGCCCTTCCGGCCCCGGGAGCTTCGTGCCAGAATTGCGGCGATGATGCGCCGACCACGGTCGCCATTACTTGCCGAGCCGGCATCGGCCGAACTCCAGCCCCCGGAATGGCCACCATCGAACTTCCGAGGGCCGGAGTCTAGTTGGCCATAAGTTCTGCCAGGCGGTGTTCCGACCAAAGGTCAGTTTGCCCCCGAGGTCTAGGCGCACCTCCGGGATCTCCTCCGATAGGCTCGGCGGATGAGTGAAAGTACCCCGCGGCTTGCGGGCTATCTGGACAAGCAACTGCCCGGACTTTATCAGGCCCTTTCCGGCTACGCGGAGCAGGTCACCGCCGAGGCAGACCGGACGGGGATCCCGCGTCGCACCCTGGAGTTGGTGAATTACCGGGCCTCTCAGATCAACGGCTGCGCGTTCTGCTTGGACCTGCACCACCGCCGCGCCATCAAGTATGGCGAGACCGAGCAGCGGCTTGCCCTGTTGTCCGTGTACGGCGAAGTAGCTCTCTTCAGCGAGGCCGAAAAGGTGGCGCTTGAACTGGCCGAACAGATCACGCGAATGAGCACGGCTCGTCCCACGGCCGAGTTGTTTTCCCGCGCACGCAAGGTTTACACCGAGGAACAGATCAGTGTGCTGTGCATGGCCTGCATCGGCATCAACGCCTTCAATCGCTTGTCTATCCTGAGCGAGCACCCGGTGCGCGAGGCTCGGAGCTAGGACCCCTGCGTGGTGAGGCGAGCGTAGCGGAGACTCCTGTGGATTGTGCCAGCAAAGTCATGGGCTGTGCCGCCCCAAGTACGGATTATGTCAGAGGACAGGGGCCGGAAGGGGCCGCACATCTTGGCGCAGATCCCTCGCTGCGGACCTCAGCTGCTAAAGAGAACTTAGTCAAGGGGCAGGACATTGAGTGCTTGGCGGCGCGCCTCTGCTCTGGGCCGGGCGGATTCAGTGCTCTGGGCGTGTGGCTCGAACGAAACACATGACTCATGTCGATGCCTCCCGAGCTCTGGCTGCGCGATAAGCTGTCCACCGTAGAGCGTCGCAAGACGTGACGATTCTTGGAGGGGGACGCTGACCTATGCCAGTACCGTTAGTGATTATTGGCGGTGGAGGCTTTGGCCGAGAATCCATCGACGTAGTTGAGGCGATTAATAGAACTGGGCCTGATCCCGTTTTTGAGCTTCTTGGGGTCATCGATGACAGCTTGACTGACGTCGGCTTGCGGCGGCTTACCGAACGCGGGTACAAGCACCTCGGGAGTCTTCAGGACTGGCTAAAACTGCATAGGCAAGCACACTATGTAGTCGCTGTGGGAGACCCGAAAGTTCGGCGGAGACTGTCGTTGACTATGCAGGCAGACGGTCGATTTGAGGCTGCGACGCTTACACATCCGGCAGCAGTGATTGGATCCAGAAGTAAGATCGGCGCAGGGACGGTTATCTGCTCAGGGGTCCAGGTTTCAACGAATGTGAAACTAGGTGACCACGTTCATTTGAACCCGGGCTCCATAGTCGGACACGATGCGCAGGTGGGAGACTTTGTTTCAGTGAACCCGGGAGCCATAGTATCTGGAGAAACGGTCGTTGAAGATTTGTGCTTGATGGGTGCTGGCTCGGTGCTACTTCAGGGCCTAAGAGTGGAGTCTGGTTCCACGGTCGGGGCTGGAGCCGTCGTGACGCGCCATGTCGCACCGATGGCAACGGTCAAGGGCGTTCCCGCGCGATGACAATCCTCCAGGTAGCCGACGGGGTCAAAGCTGTAATCATCACGCCAAAAGCCGTAACGCCAATGTTTCTGGAGGAGTCCGAGTAACCATGATCGAATTTCCTGAGGACGGCACCCGCGACGCCTTGAACGGCAACGAAGCCGCAAGGAAGCGGCGCCGCAAGGCCCGGAATGTGTTTTTGGGGTTCCTGAGCGTGTTCTTTGTAGTCGCTCTGGTTTGCGGAATCTATGTCGTCAACCTGGCCATGTCATTTAGCTCAAAAACCCAGACACTGGCAAGCGCTTTTCCTGCTGAGACTAACCGTCCTCCCATCGACACGTCTGCAGGAGCCAAGGCCGAAAACATCCTTCTCCTGGGGAGCGACAACAGTTCGGGTCCAGTCAATGCGTCCGGATCCGGCGATGAGAGATCAGACACAATAATGTGGGTCCATGTCCCGGCGGACCGCAAGAATATCTACGTGATGTCCATTATGCGGGACACCTGGGTGGACATACCGGGTCACGGGGAAGCTAAGATCAATGCTGCCCTGGCACAGGGCGGCGTTAGTCTAGTGGTTGAAACCCTTGAAAGAATGTTTTCAACTCGCATTGATCATGTTGTTGCGGTCCAGTTGGAGGGCTTCAAAGCCGCTACCGACGCGATCGGCGGGGTTGAGGTCGATGTCCCCTACGCCTTTAACTACGGCGACATGCATTTCGAACCGGGCAGGCAGGTACTGAACGGCGACAGGGCCCTTGGATTTGTGCGTGAACGTCACTCGTTCGTCGATGGAGACTACCAGCGCGTTCGTGATCAACAAATATTCGCCAAGAGTTTGATGAGCAAAATACTCTCAGCCGACACGCTCTCGAATCCAGCGAAAGTCTCGACGCTGGTGAATACTGTCTCACCGAGCATCAGCATGGATCCGTCGTTGAACGGGCCGGCAGTTGTGGGCTTGGCACTGGAGTTACGTGGACTTCATGGAAGCGACGTGCGCACGTTTACGCTGCCAAATTTGGGGACCGGGTGGTCACCTGATGGACAGCAGTCGATAGTCATAAACGACCCGACCGCCGTTGCCGGAATAGGCCAGGCGATGGCCGGAGACTCTTTGGGATCGTACCTCCAACGCCGTGAGTTGTTGGCGAACGCCGGGTGAGATGTGAAATCGGGAGTCGACGTTCCTAGTCCTACTAGGCACATTCCGCCGACCCGGCCTTTGCCTGAATACCTACGCGTGGAGCCAGGTGTCCAGCGACCACGGTGGCGAGATAGTCGGGGATCGAGCGGGTTTTGAAGTTTAGTTCAAATGGACGTATCGTCATGTATACTTCTCAAGGCCTAGCCCACGACTTCCGATTGGAAGTTGCGCGTAGAGCTCGTAATCGTGTGCAGTAATATACTGAGAAACACGCTAATATACTGAGAAACAATGGGGACCAAATGCAGCTACAAGACTATGTTCGTGTCTTTCGCAGCCGTTGGGTTTCAATACTCATCCTGACTTTGCTCGGCGGCGGGGCGGGACTGTCGTCTGCCATGCTTATGGCTCCTCAGTATGAGGCACAAACGCAGCTTTTTGCATCAGTAAAGGCCGCGGGGAGCGCTGTTGATGTTACTCAGGGAAATAGTTTCGCCGAGAAGAGAGTTATCTCTTACATTTCTCTCGCGACGAGTCCAAGAGTTCTTCACGCAGCGAGTCAGTCCCTGGGATTAAGTGACGGACAACTGAGTGGCAAGGTCTTTGCCTCATCTCCACCGCAGACTGTACTCATTGATGTTAAGGCTACTAGCGGGGATCCAGCTCTTGCGGCAAAAATAGCTAACGCAGTTGCAACCGAATTGATCAGAGCCGTCAATGAAGTCGAAGATGTGTCGCTAGTGAAGCTGAGCGTTTTTGAATCAGCTTCTGTACCTTCGGCTCCTGCGTCGCCCAAGCTGCCCGTGAACTCCGTCGCCGGTCTCATGGCCGGCCTGATCCTTGGCGTGGGATTCGCTCTAACCCGGAATGCACTTGACACCCGTTTGCGGACCCAGGACGACATTCGGAAGATCACAGATTCCGGCATTCTCGGGACTCTTGGCCATTATCCGGAAGCCCAGAACCATCCACTAGTAACGCAAGATGACCCGTACAGCCCTCGGGCCGAAAGTTTTAGGCAACTTAGAACGCATCTGCATTTCACGAACCTTTCGGGCGGGTCCCAGAGCGTGGTAGTTACATCTTCCATCCCAGGTGAAGGGAAGAGCTCAACATCTGTAAATTTGGCCATAATGCTCGCCGAGAGTGGGACAAAGGTACTTCTAGTCGACGCTGATCTTCGCCGCCCCAAGATTGCCACGTACCTTGGGATCGATGGCACTGTGGGCCTAACTAGCGTGCTCACGAATACGGTGGAACTAGCAGATGCCATTCAGCCCTGGGGGCCTGGCGGGCAAATGGATGTTCTGACATCGGGCAAGTTCGCGCCCAATCCGAGTGAATTGCTTGGTTCATCGCGCATGGAAAAGCTGATGGCGCGCTTTGAAACAGAATACGAAGTCGTCATCATTGACGCTCCGCCACTCTTGCCTGTGACAGACCCTGCGGTTCTCGGGTCCATATCCAGCGGCGTGTTGCTAGTGGTGAGTGCAGACGGCAGGACGCGCAAAGCCGAACTAAACGCGGCGCTTGCGAGCGTCGCGGCCGTCAACGCTCGTGTTCTAGGGCTAGTACTGAATCGCATGCCGATTGTGGCTGGCGGCTATGGCTATTCAGAATACCGACCTGATTCCCCAGGAACGACTCCCCCTATGAGGCGGGCGAAGAGCAAGTCCTTGCGTTCGAAACGTGCCCGGTCACATGGGCAGCGCTAGTAGGTTCAACCTCCTCGTCGTGTGTACCGGAAATATTTGCCGCTCACCATTGACGGAACGCATACTTCAAGCCGGTTTGGATCGAGCGAACGAGGGTGCATTTAGCGTGTCTAGCGCCGGAACCCAGGCGTTGGTAGGGCGACCGATGACGCCCCAGATCGAAGGGTTAACGAGAGTAATGGGAGGCAGCTCGTCGAATTTCGCAGCTCGGCAATTGACTCCCGAGCTGCTAGAGCAGGCTGACTTGGTGCTGGCGCTCTCTCGCGGTCATCGGTCAAGAATTCTGGAGCTAGCACCGTCTGTGCTACGCCGAACCTTCACGCTGAGAGAGTTTGGCCGAATGGTGGAATTCGTCCGGTACGACGCGGATACCGGTGCTAGGGCGGCGAAGGCTGGGCTCGGTTCGGAGCCGGGACTTGAAGCCCGCACGAGGTGGGAGTCTCTCATACCCCGCGCTGCTGCTGTGCGATTTCGGACATTGGCTGGATCCGAGAATGACGATGACGTTGTCGATCCCTATCGCCAAAGTGACGAGACACATAGCTTGATGTTGCGGCAGATTGCCCCGGCGGTAGAGATTTTAGTTAATTTTGAACAAAGCTGCAAGCAGATTGACAGCTTGTGGTAAGGAATTAACCCGAGAGATTTCTGCTTTGTAGGTGAACTAGGTATTTTTTTATTAGGGGGGGATATGAGCAGTCGAAGTCTTACCGGCCTGCGGAGAGTTGGACCACGAGCCTTGACGTGGACGGCAAGCCATGGTTGGACATATTTGCTTGATGCTGCCAGCTGGATTTGTGCAATTTCTCTCGCGGTGCTACTTAGACTCGATTTCGATCCGACTGTCGTGCGCTGGCCATGGGTCCTGGCATTTTCCAGTTTGGCGATTCTACTGCAAGGCGTCTTTGGGTTTATAGGCCATTTGTATCGAGGTCGCTATACGTACGGAACATTTCACGAAGCAAAGTCCCTCATGGCCGTCGTCGTCATCGTCACTTTCGTCTTGGTTGTGGTTAGTCTGCTGATGCAGTACAAGACAGGGATCCCGCGAAGTACCTCTTTCATTGCATTACCGTTCGCCTTCGTCATGATGGGTGGCACTCGGTATTACCGCCGCACTATTTACGAGCGTGGAGTCCGCCCCGATGATCAGGCAGAGAACGCATTGGTGTACGGTGCCGGTTTCCTCGGAGAAGGTCTTGTGAAACGGATGATCCGAGATCCACAATCCCCCTATCGTCCTGTTGGCGTTATCGACGATGACCCGCGCAAGCAGAATCTCCATTTGTACAATATTCCGGTCCGAGGCACTGGTGCTGACCTGATTTCGATAGCCAATTCCACCGGTGCTCAAGTCGTCGTTCTATGCATCGGAAAGGCAGATGCAGAATTCATACGCGGCGTTTCGGATCGAGCGGATGCGGCCGGACTCAGACTTCTGGTGTTGCCGGTGCTCACGGAGATTTTGGAAAAGAAGGTGCAGCTAACGGACCTAAGAGCGGTAGCTATTGAGGATCTAATCGGTCGCCACCCCGTGGACACCAAGATTGAAGACGTGGGTGGCTACATTTCCGGGCGGAGGGTCCTCGTGACGGGGGCTGGAGGTTCTATCGGTTCAGAACTATGTCGACAGCTGATTCGCTTCGCTCCCGAGGAAGTGATCATGTTGGATCGCGACGAGTCGGGTCTGCATGGCGTTCAGATGAGCATCATGGGGAGCGGTCTCTTGGATACCGATGACGTCGTTCTGGCCGACATCCGCGATCAAGATGCACTTCAGGCCATATTTACGGCCCGACGGCCCGACGTTGTATTCCATGCGGCGGCCTTGAAGCATCTTCCGATGTTGGAGCAGTATCCCAGTGAGGCATGGCAGACGAACGTCTTGGGCACTCTCAATGTCTTGAATGCCGCGTTGGACGCTGGAGTCGAGACTTTTATCAACATTTCCACCGATAAGGCTGCCGATCCTACGAGCGTTCTGGGGCATTCCAAACGAGTTGCCGAGAGACTAACGGCATGGGCTGCAGATACTTCGAATCATACGTATTTGTCAGTGCGTTTCGGCAACGTGTTAGGGAGCCGAGGCTCTATGCTTCCAACTTTCATGGCGCAGATCGAAGGCGGTGGCCCGTTGACGGTGACACACCCTGACGTTACGCGGTATTTCATGACGATTCCTGAAGCTTGCCAGCTGGTCATCCAGGCCGGATACATTGGCAGTGGAGGAGAAGTGCTAATCCTAGACATGGGAGATCCGGTAAGGATTCTCGATGTCGCGGAGCGGATGATCGATCGCTCGGGCAGGGATATCGAGATCGTATTCACAGGTCTACGAACCGGCGAGAAGTTGCATGAGGATCTTATTGCGCATGAGGAAACCGATTCGCGACCGTTGCATCCCCAAATTACTCACACTCAGGTGCCTCCGTTGGTTCCGGAAAAGCTGGACATAGAGGAATGGTTGCGCAGGATGGTTCGAGCCGAGTCCGACGAGTCAACAGTTGTTCAAATTGAGAACGCAATCGAGGTAAGTCAGTGAATGCTCGGATATACCTTTCTTCTCCTGACGTTGGCACTCTTGAAGAGGATTACTTGCTTGCGGCATTCCGCTCCGGGTGGATTGCCCCTCTGGGCCCGGACGTGGATTCGTTTGAGGAAGAACTTTCGGGGAGAATTGGAACGAAACATGCTGTAGTACTCAGCTCCGGTACTGCTGCACTCCATCTGGCTTTGATTGGTCACGGTATCGGTCCAGGTGACATTGTCCTAACGTCCTCAATGACTTTTGCAGCCACCGCCAACGCAATTGTCTACACCGGCGCGACGCCGTTCTTCATTGACAGTGATGAAACAGGGAACATGGACCCAGCGCTGCTGTCGTTGGCAGCGCAACGGCTGACAGCCGAGGGACGCAAACCGACCGCGATTGTTCCCGTCGATCTCTTTGGGCGTGCAGCGGACTACTCGTCCATTGCGCGCATCGCGGAAGATTATGAAATGCCCGTTATTGCCGATGCGGCTGAGTCTTTGGGAGCTTCTCATTCAGGTGTTCCCACGGGCGCGTGGGGGGATGCAGCAGTATTTTCCTTCAACGGTAACAAGATCATGACCACCTCGGGCGGGGGGCGCTAATGACGTCAAATGATGAACTTGCAGAAAAAGTTCGATACCTCGCTACTCAGGCTCGTCTCCCGGTTGCGCACTACGAACACGTGGATATCGGCTACAACTATCGTCTCAGTAATCTCCTGGCGGCGTTGGGGCGCGCTCAGCTCGCTCGCCTGGATGGGATGATGGCGAAACGCCGCGACGTTCGTGAGTTCTACCGGAGTCTGTTTCGCGAAGTTCCGGGCGTCTCTATCTTGGGTGGTCAAGATGATCAGGAGGACAATTGCTGGTTGACGTCCATTGTCGTTGACTCAGAATGTGCAGGGTGGACAGCCGAACAACTTCGATCTGCTTTGGCAGACGAAAATGTCGAAAGTAGGCCCTTATGGAAGCCTATGCACCTACAGCCGGTCTATTCGTCTTGTGAATCAGAGCTGAGTGGAGTTTCGGAGAGATTGTATCTGTCAGGTCTGACGCTTCCTAGCGGATCTGTGCTGTCTAGTTCGCAACTGGAAAAGATCGGCGAGGTGGTGTCGCGGTTCCTCGAAACTAGCAAGTCCCGGGCTCGAGCGTCATGAAGGGCTATGACTCAGTCAAACGGCTGCTAGATCTTGTCGGCGCCTTTTTCCTGTGCGTTGGGACACTCCCGCTGCAGGTAGTGGTCGCCTTGATGGTGTTGCGCTGCTTGGGCAGGCCAGTATTGTTCAGGCAAGAACGGCCAGGTCTCCATGGTGAGATCTTCACCGTGTTGAAGTTCAGAAGCATGCGGACACCGGATACAAACCGCGAAAGGGAAACAGACGACGATAGACTTGATTCCTTCGGAAAGTTTCTCAGGGCCACGAGCTTGGATGAACTTCCAACGCTCTTTAATGTCCTCAAGGGTGAGATGAGCTTCGTAGGACCAAGACCGCTGCTAGTCTCTTACCTGCCACTCTACGACGACGTGCAGATGAGGCGTCACGAAGTCAGGCCAGGCATCACTGGCCTGGCCCAAGTACGCGGACGGAACCATCTATCTTGGAGTCAAAAATTTGAACTGGACGTCCGCTACGTGGATTCGAGGAGTTTTTGGGTAGACGTGACGGTCCTCGCTAGAACGGTGGTGACGGTACTGCGCAGGGAGGGCATCACTGATAGGAACGGCGACTCAGTTGCTCCCTTTACGGTTTCTGGTAGTGCAAAACCCGTGCCGCCGGTCCATCATCAATCAGAGGGCCATTAATGTCGCCGCGAATCCTCATAGTCTTGAAGACGAGTCAGGGTGGAATGTGGATAATCCCCCATATTACGGCCCTGCTCGAACGCGGTTTTGGAGTCACGGTTATCTTGCCGGGGGGTCGAGGAAGACTCCGGTCCGCGCTAGAGACTATGCAAGTGGATCTGGTCGACTCCGAGTTCAATTTTTCGTTCAGGCCCTCGTTGCGAACTCTCTGGGGTCTGGCGAGGTTGCGCAGGAAAATTAGAGAGATAGCGCCGGCTGCCGTGCTGTACCACCTCTACGCGTCTGCCCTGGCCGTTCGCATAGCAACTCTGTGGCTCAAGGTTCCAAAGGTTCACATGGTCGCCGGTCCGCTTTACCTTGAGTCCTCTCTTATTCGGTTTCTTGAGAGATTCTTGGTAAAAGCTGACACTGTAGTCATCGGGGGAAGCACTCACACTAGTGATCTCTACCGGGAGCTGGGTGTGTCCGAGGCTGAGCTCAGAACAATTCCTTACGGCGTTGATACGAAGAAGTTCATCGTGGGTTCTGCAGTTGAGCGCTCTGAATGTCGTGGGAAACTAGGCATCCCTCCTCATCATTTTGTTGTCATCATGGTTGCATACGTGTATGCCCCCAAAAGCCTTGTGCATCCTGGTCTGGGAATAAAAGGACACGAAACACTGCTGGCTGCGTGGTCCAGGTTTCACGACGTCTCGCCCGATTCGACCCTCTTACTGGTTGGTGCAGGATTTGATGAAGAAGGTGAGATTCATCGCAAGCGGCTCCTGCAGACCATTGACGTCGCCGGCAATGACATCATTTGGGTTGACACAGTGCAGGACGTGCAATCAATGTACTGGTCGGCCGACGTAAGCGTCAGTCCTTCAATCTCGGAAAATCACGGTGCCGCGCTGGAAGCGGGAGCCTGCGGGATCCCGAGTATAGTGAGCGATGCGGGTGGCCTGCCCGAGACCGTGACTGATGAGACAGGGTGGATCTTCGCTAGGGGCGACGAACAAGAACTCTTCGATGCACTGTGCCAGGCTAACGCTGCCTTCACCGATGGGTCGTTGCCGCTTCGTTCCGGGGGCACCAGGGAGTTCATGGTCCAGAGATTTGACTGCACGACCCTAGCATCACGTGTTGCTGACGTGGTAGGAGATTTGGTTGCCGAAGTGGATCCGGGCCGGGGCGCCAAAGAGGACCGTTGGGCGACATACTTCTGCGAATCCAGATTCGGCCGAGATCTAAATGGATACATTGCAGCCATAGACGAAGCTAGCTCAGCAAATCTTTGGGATCCGTACGTGCAAAATATCCGACAATTCCGACTCGCGGGCCGCGTCAACACTGCCCGCAACTCGGCAGAAAGATCACTTGAGGGAATTCCAATCTATCCCTTACCTTACTATGTGGGATTCAGGGGATTCGTCAGGTCCTTACCGAAGACCGCAATTGCTGTCTTCCGTGCCATTTCTAGTTCGCGCAGAGTAATCGCTCGGCTACCGGGCGCGATTGGCTTCATGGCCGTCGTCTTTGCTCGATTTATGGGGCGACGAGTTTTCGTCGAGGTCGTTGGAGATCCGCGTGAGGTGCTACTGGCCAGCAATACGGCTGTGCTACGACGACTTGCCGGCCCCGTTGGCCTACTAATGCGATGGTGCGTTGGACAGGCGGAGGCCGGTCGTTTCGTTACGCAGAATTATCTCCAGGAGCGTTATCCGCTCCAAGAGAGCGCGGTGCGCATTGCCATTAGTGACGTCAGGCTTGTCGAACGTGACTTTTCCGCACACTATTCGCGATCGTCTGAGTTCAAATGGCGGCTAGGCGCCGTAGGGAGCCAGGAACGAGACTACAAGGGACATGACTTAGCGATACGAGCTCTGTCTGAGCTTCGGAAAGATGGTCTTGATGCCGATCTAACTCTCGTGGGCAAAGGCGTAGAACAGGCATCTCTCCGCCTTCTGGCGACGGAATTGGATGTCCAAGAACATGTGACGTTCGTTGACGCGATTCATAGCCGTCAGGACCTCAATGAATTCATGGATTGTTTGGATATCCTTTTGCACCCTTCTCGAACCGAAGGGCTGCCCCGTGTTGTTCTTGAAGCAATGGCCCGATCACGTCCCGTTATCGGGAGCGACGTCGGAGGAGTTCCGGAATTAGTCGACCCAAGATGGATCGTCGGGAAGGGCGATGTCGAGAGTTTAGTTAAAAAAATTGGCGAGATGATGAAACTTCCAGATAACGAGCTCCACGAAATAGCTTCACGAAATTTTGCGACGGCTTCTTTCTATCGTCATGACCTTCTTAACGGTGATTTTCTAAAATTCTTACGGATCGTTGACAATGACTGATAAGGCCACAAGCTCCTTGGGAATGGACAGCGTGTCTCTTCCTCGTATCCTACGTGCGATCAGTTTTGTCGTTAAGAAGGCTGCGTCTCTCCAACGTATTGCGCTCTTGCGCGCTAAATACCCTGGTTTGGTCATTCGTCGGTCCTTTGTTGGTCCGCGATGTGATATTTCCGTTGGGCTTGGTGCTTCCCTGGTAATTGATGGGTGTCATATTTCTCATGGTGTCACGATTACGGCCGGGATCGGTTCTTCGCTAATGATCGACGCTGACTTTGTTGGCCCCTACTCCAGTATTGTGGCGAGGCAGAGCATCAAAATTGGGTCCGGATCGAAAGTCGCCGAGCGAGTATCCATTCGTGACGGTAATCATGATCATTCGGTGGAACTCCGCCAGATGAAATTCACCGCGTCGCCGATAGCGATCGGTCCGGATGTTTGGATCGGGGCAAACTCCGTGGTATTAGCAGGTGTCCAAATAGGCACAGGGGCAACGGTGGCAGCAGGCGCGGTCGTAACCAAGTCCATCCCAACAGGTGAGACGTTTGGCGGGGTTCCAGCGCGGAAGATCTCTGGGGTAGGCAAGGTTCAGGGGGGATTGCTGTGAAAACGGTGGTTCATTTCATCGGTAGTTTGGACAGGGGCGGCGCTGAAATGGTGGCGTTGGACTTGTGCCGAAAGATCCCTTCCTCGGACTTCCGGCAGGTCTTCTTTTGTCTATCAGGCCGCGTCGGAGCCTTGAGCCAGGATTTTGAAAACGCTGGCGCAGTTGTCGTGGCGCTGGGTCTGCGACCTTATCGAACCTTTTTTCCCGGCTAGCTAGGTCTCTGGCCGACTATGGTCCGACAGCAGCCGTTTCGCATGTGTCCTTGGCTAGCGGCTGGTTGTTGGCCGTTGCTCAGATGCATGGAGTGAAGATTCGTTTGGCGCGGATGCACAGCGACGGTGATGATCACGGTGATGGGCTGGCCAGGAGTATCTACAGGTCGATTAGCCGTTTGATGCTGGCCATATCGGCGACTCATATTGTTGGTGTCACACAGTCGACCTTGTCTTTCGCTGTCGGCCCGAGTTCATTTCTGTACCGATTGCTCGGTCGTAAACTACTTGTCGTCCCAAATGGGGTCGACACGTCCAAATTTTATCCCCACGATCAGGCTACAAGTTTTGCCACCAAAGTGCTTTATGTAGGACGAGCATCCCCAGAGAAGAATCGAGCGCTGTTAATACCGATTTGGAAAGAGTTGGATGCACGAGGGTTTCCCGGAACCATGTCGATTGTAGGTTCTAATGACACCGACGACTTGGCCTCAGAAATACCGTCGACGGTTCACATCCTTGGTGACCGAAATGACGTTCATGAGCTACTCCGTGAGTCTGCTGTCCTTATATTGACATCGCTGCGCGAGGGTCTCCCGACTGTCGTTCTTGAAGCGTTGGCGAGCGGAGTGCCGGTGGTGACCAGCGATCTACCAGGGTTGCGCGAAATTCAGGCGTCTTGCGCGGGGGTCTCCACTGTTCGACTGGGCGCCCCTCCAAGTGTTTGGGCGTCAGCCGTTGTTGACGCCGTCGATGCGGGTGAATCACACAGAAGGCTGTTGAGGGAGGCTTTTCTGACATCGCCGTATTCGCTCGACGAGAGCGTAAGGCGGTGGAAGGAGCTTTGGTCGTTCTGAACGAAATTGCGGTCTCCAGGGCAAATCTGAGCCCAGTTCGATGGGTGCTGGGCTTTGTCTGTACGATCGCTTCATTGGCCTACATCTCCCAAGTCGAGCGTGGCACGATTGCCGATATGGCAGTTGCCCTGGTTGTTGCATGGGCAGGGGCATTGCTGGCCACATGGCGGAAGCGCCGAGGGATTACTGGCGCCCTCACCATCTATCTCATTGTTTTTGGTCTGTTTCATGCCGGATTGGTGATCTCACTTTGGCTCCTCGGGCCATCCGTGCTCCTTGGACAGGGGGATAATACCTGGGTTTACAGTTCGAATATGCTTCCTGCTGTTTCGGCCGTATGCCTTGCTTTTACTGCGTTGGTCTTGGGCGCAGGTCTGTGGGAAATCGGACATTCTTCGCGGCCAGTGAGATTCCCAACGCGCAATAGAGAGCCCAACATTGGCTTCGCAGGCGCCGTGGCACTTGTGATCGGCGCAGGCCTGGTGACATTTGTTTTTGCTACTAATGGGGGCCTTTCACTGATCGGATCCGGTTATGGCAAAGTGTTGGAATCCGTGGGCGATAGTGGATCATTGGGGTACGGTGTTGCTCTGCTAGGGCTTGGTGCTGGCTTTATGGTTTGTGCGGGTGGTCGCTATCGACGAATCGGATGGTGGGCCATCGTTGGGTTCGCGGTTATTGCGCTGCCTATCGGCCTTAGGGGAGCAGTCCTCTTCCCCGTATTGGTAATGATTGTTTGCGAAGGTAGGCAACGCCCGATAAGGTCTTGGGTCTTTGTGGCAGTCACCGCCTTTGGACTCATGGCGATCAGCGTCCTGCGCCAAACCCGACAGGCTGGGCTCGCTGGGCTCTTGAACGGGGCGTGGACGAGTGCTTCGCCAATCGATGGTATGGCGGAAATGGGTTACACGCTCTATCCGGTCGTAGTGGTACAGGAGTGGCTGGGCAGAGGTATTGGATACCAGCATGGACAAACTCTCGTTGCACCCCTGCTTCGACAGTTTGAATCGCTATTCCTCGGGGGCACAATCCCGGCGACGAGCGATTCGCGACTCTTCAACGTCGAGGTACTCCAACTCGTCGGGCCAATAGGGGGATCTCCAGTTGCTGAGGCGATGAGGAACGGCGGACCTGTGTTTCTTGTCGTCATGATGACGCTGATGGGGTTTATCATCTCTCTGCTTGACGGAATGCCCAGCAGGCCCCTTGGCGGCGCACTAACGGTTGTCATCCTGCTTCCACTGATGATCCAAGTGCGAAACTCCTTTGCGCCAGTCCCTGTTCAAATGCTCATCGGCCTAGTATTCATCTTCCTGGCATCGATATCTGCAAAAAAGGCTGTAATGACGGAACCAGTTCCCGTTGCTTAACAGACTGCTTAAGTCCATTGGACCGCTCATGTCGGGGGCGGCGGTCCAAATCGCCGCAAATGCAGCAGCGGCGTTGTTGGCCACAAAACTGCTTCCGGCTAATGAACGCGGCATCATGGTGCTTGGACTGACAATCGCCGCGATTGTCAGCGTCGTTTGTTCCGGCGGAATCGGCAACGTTTTGCGCGGCGAATGGTCGACGGCCCCCCGAAGAGCCAGACGCACATTGGCCGTCGCGTATGGGAGCTTGACTCTTTGGACAGTCGTCATTGGATTTGTCGTCTCGGCCGGCGCCTCTGTCTTTTTTGGCGCTACAGTGGAACCCAGAATTTCCGAAGTCGTGATGCTTCTCAGCACAGGGATAGCGACTGCGTCCCAGATCCTTCTCCTCCAAATCACCGAAGCGTTTTTCGCGGCTGCGCGGTTTCGGACAGGTTCGGCCTGGGCAGCCATTGCCGCGGCAGCTGGCCTTGTTGCGGTACTAGTCGTCGGCGCATTCGACGCAACCGCACCGATGATGATGGCTGGGCAGGGCGTTGGAACTTTTGCAGTTTGCGTGGCTGCCCTAGCCCGCCTGCGGCACGTTGGAACCATGGCTTTTGTGGGCTCCATATCCCCGAATGGTCGCCGTAGACTGATGCGGAGGGGGGCCGCATCCATGGGGTTTCCGCTCGGCATGGCGCTCTTGACTAGGTCTGATCGCTTGGTTCTTGGTTTTTTCGTCGCACCGTCTGTTCTTGCTGTGTACGCTCTGGCAGCAACAATCGCCGAGGGAATCAGGCTGGCTCCAACGGCCCTAGCGCAAATAGCGACTCACCACGCGGCCTCCGGTCTGGGGTGGAAGGCATCACTACGTCTCCAGCGTGCTGCATTGGGGGTTAGCGCGGTCGTCGCGGCTGCCGGGGTCAGTGTGGCTTGGCTAACCATCGTTCCCTTTTTCGGAGAGGCATTTCGGCAAGCTCCTCTACTTTTGACGATCTTGGCTCTTTCTGAGCTGGGATATGCGGTTCTAGTTGTCTCCACTCGCGGCATGGTCGGAGCAGGATGGCTTGAAGAGGCAAGCAAGATCTCTGGAATAACAGGTGTGTTGTCAATAGTTGCTTACACATTGGGCTCTGCAGTATTTGGGGTGGTCGGTTGCTGTATCGCGAGAGTCATAGTTATGGCTGGTACAGGCCTATGGTCCACGAGTGTTCTCCGCCATCGTTACTACGGAGCCGCTCCGCGGATCGATGCCGTGTTTCAGCCACGACACTCCTCAAAGCAACGTCCGATTGCCAAGCCGCGGTATTGATATTTGCGTTCTCCGAAAAACGGTTATTTGTGCAAGGGTGGTTATGAGCTCGACGCAGGAATACGCGCGACTTGGCCATACGCCTCATTAGCCAATAGCCTGACTGAGCAAACTCGGGCGAGCAATATCTACGCGAATTCTTAATACGCTTTGGATAATTCGACCGCTAGCCATCCAGGCTCGCCGACGTCGACAACCTCACCAACTCAGGTTTCGAGTTCCTTCGCGGGGATGAGGAGTTCACTGGATAACAAGTCGAATTTGATCAGATCGATTTGATGGACTAGGTCGCCCCTGCATCGGTATTCGCGGAGCACCGATCCGACGCGAGACGCCGCCCTACTTGCTCACCCACCCAGTCGTCCCGTTCCCCCTGATTCCTTAACGTAAAACGTTCCACCGGGTGTGCCGTCGATCCGGACGAATGTACTTCCGATGGGAGCCGCTACCGTCCCCTCGGGTGTGCCGTTGCCAGACAGCCGTGGAGGAACGGGCCAAGTGCCGCCCACGGATGCGGCCGGGGCAGACCATCTCGAAACGGGGAGACCGGTAATGCGGTCAACATCCGTGAGGAACAGAAACCAGGCCTGGCGGGGGTGGGGTTTGATAAGCGGGGCAATTCCGCCCAGCAAAATGATGCACCGGTTCACGGATACTCGAAATGTCGCGGATGAGTTGTCTACGGCTGTGAAATCAACTAAGGGCGTCGTTGCGTTTTGAGCGTCGACGTAGCAGCCCTCGAAAGAGACTCTCTGCGAATTGACCCCAGCGAAAGCGGCAGCCTTCATTAACCGAAATTCGACGCCTGATGTGAATGCTCTGACATCTCTTACGATAATTTCGCCGACACTTATAGAACCTGCCGGTCTATTCAAAGTAATGACATTCGTGCATGTCTCCACCCAGGAATTGTTCAGAGCGAGGCGGCCCAAGAAGGGCGCCGATATAACTATGCACTCGGTGAGTAGATAGAAGTTTGCGAGCCTCATGTTGATGATTGGCGCTACGCTACCCGAAATTTTTACGCCAATTGGCGCGCCTGATAACGTTAGACGATCTGCATCAAGTTGGCCGCAGGAATCTAATTCCACAAGTGTCGCACCACTTGTGGAAGCTGTGGCTTCGATGCGCGTGTTATTAAAGTAGGCTTCGTAGACATTCCTAAGTCGGACCAGTGTCGTTGCTGAATTTGCACCGTGGATCGCGATATTAATAAGCCGATTCTCGTAAACGTTTGTATTGCCATCTCCGATATCTAGGCCGCCTGTTGGGTTAGTGAAACGGATAGCCGACGCTAATCCGGAAAAGTCACCTACGATGCTTGTGGAGTTTCCTGTTAGGACCAGACGCCTAGGGGATTGGACAAGATATAAGCCGGATGGGAAGTAAAGCGCTTTTCCTGTTGCTGCAGCGAGCGCCGCTGAAATGGCGTCAAAATCGTCAGTCACGCCATCGCCCTTGGCGCCATAATCTCTTACGTTGAGGAGTAGAGAACCCTTGCTGACAAAGTTGGAAGTTATATCGGCTGCCGCCACAAGTGGCTCCACCGGAAATAGTCCGGAAGTCATGGGGGCGTCGGTGCCCTGCTTGGCGCCGCTTCCGAAAACGGAAAGCGCAGCAACGCCGGAAGTTGCCGTGGCTAGGGTGCCGAGTCTCAAAATGTAGCGTCGTCTGACTGCGGTTTGTTCCAACGCTTTGGACGCGTCTGGCTTCTCGCTGCCGATAGACACAACTGCCACCTCGTTCACGGTCCGACTTTGATCTAGATTTTGCTGGACCTGCATGAGTAACGAATATTTCGGATTGGCGTCCAGCAATACTGAAAAACTATTTCGACCTGCAATTCTTATTGCATCATTAGGGGCAGGCCGACCAATTGGTGACTCGTCCTCCGGCTGGATAGTTCATCAATTGCAAACGCTAGTCGGCCGTAACAGCATCCACGACAGTAAGAACTACGCGTTTTCTCTTGCGTCACCACTCGCCGGTCTGCGTGTGGTACGCGTTCGGTAAGGACTCTGGACCTCGGGGCGGAGGTCGGCGCCTCGGGAACGCAATAGCCGGGCCTGGTTCAGCGGGGGCTCGCTGACCACGCATCTCTTCTGCGACTTTGTTGGACAGGCCCAGGGGACGATTATGTCAGTCGGTTCGCTGCCAGGAGGAACGGGCACCGGTAAGGGCGCGGCTTGGTCCCGAGAGGCCTTTCGCGAGCTGCCAGGAGCCAGGCACGTCGAAGTTGACTGGAATCTATTGTTTGGAGGCGGCAGTGCCGATTTTGCTTGTCTGCTTGATCTGCTCAGCCGTGTGCCGGTCAAGGAGCCAGTCCACTTTGACCATGCTCGCCAGACAGCGGAGATCTCGTCATCGAGTCCGTCCTCGTGCACCTCATCAAACTTTGAGGGGTGCCCGTCCCGTTTTGAGCAGGACTCTCGACCTTGAAGTTCAGAGCCAGGTCCTGCGAGTCACCTGCCACTCTGTTAACTTGAGCCCCTACCGCGTATCCAAATCCTCAAACACCAGGAACGTCTGAGTGTCCTGCACCCCCGGCATTGACTGCAGCTGGTCGAAGATGACCCTGCGCAGATGAATATTGTCGGTGGCGCGCACCAGCAGGATGACGTCGAAGTCGCCGCCCACCAAGGCAATGTGTTGCACCTCGGGAATGAGCCGAAGCTCTTCGCGTAGTTCGCGCCAGGAGTGTTGCTGCACCTTGAGCGTGACGTAAGCCGATGACTTCAAGCCGGCCTTAATAGGGTCCACCAGCGCGGTGAATTTAGTGAGCACACCTTCGCCCGTCAGCCGGGAGATTCTTGAGTACGCGTGGGCCCTGCTGATGTGGACGTTCTCCGCCACCTGGGTGACGGACATCCTTCCGTCGCGCGTCAGCTCGGCAATGATGTCCCTGTCCACTTGGTCCAGGGGTACTTCCGCCTGATCCGCTTCGACCTCGGCCATCGCATCTCCAATTCGTCCACAGTCTGGGCCCGTTACCCAGCTCACATTTGCAATTTGTCTTTCAGACTAGACGTTTCGGGCAAGCTTTTCCACGATTTTGCCCAGAGCTGGATACGAAACTTCTCCAAGGAACATACTGGTGACAAATAGTGGATACAGAAGGACGGACCAATGACGATCTCCGCAGACCACGAGGCCCAGGGTCTGGCTGACGCTCGGCCGGACGACCTGGAAGCAAACGACCAAGCTTCCGAAGTACGGCGCAAGTTCGGAATCAGCGTGGAAGACTACATGCTGCCTGCCCGCCATCAGATCCAGATGGTGGACCCCTCAGGCACGCTCAAGCCCGAAGCTGAGCAGGGCACCGAACCCGGCCACGAATATCCCATCCCCGGCGATACCGAACTCATGGCGGCGTACGAACAGCTCGTCGTCGGGCGCCGAGTCAACGACCAGAATTCCGCCCTCGTCCGGCAGGGCCGCATGGCCGTGTATCCGTCCAGCCACGGCCAGGAGGCTTGCCAGGTGGCCGCCGCTCTGTGTCTGAGTGAAGGTGACTGGCTGTTCCCCACCTACCGTGACGCCGTCGCCGTCATGTCCCGGGGAGTAGACCCTGTTGAGACCATGACGATCTTCCGCGGTGACTGGCACGGCGGCTACGACCCCACCAAACACAAAGTAGGCATCCAGTGCACGCCGCTGACCACCCAGCTGCTGCACGCCGTCGGGGTTGCCCACGCTGCCAAACTGCGCGGCGAAGACACTGTGGTGTTGGCGATGTGCGGCGATGGCGCCACCAGCGAAGGTGACTTCCACGAGGCACTTAACTTCGCAGCCGTCTTCCACCTGCCGGTGATCTTCTTCGTACAGAACAACAAGTACGCCATCTCGGTGCCCCTGAGCCACCAGTCCGTGGCGCCCTCATTGGCGCACAAGGCTGTGGGTTACGGCATGGCCGGTGAGCGCGTTGACGGCAACGACCTGGTCGCGCTACTCGCCGTGCTGGACCGCGCAGTGAAGCTGGCCCGCGAAGGTTCCGGACCGCTTCTGATCGAGGCCCACACCTACCGCATGCAGGCCCACACGAACGCTGACGACGCCACCCGCTACCGGGAGGACAGCGAAGTCGCCGAATGGACGGCCAAGGACCCCATCAGCCGCATGACGACCTACCTCACCGGCCGTGGACTACTCGACGACGACGGTT
The DNA here is from genome assembly GCF_054888235.1 of Arthrobacter sp. MMS24-S77. NCBI lineage: Bacteria > Bacillati > Actinomycetota > Actinomycetes > Micrococcales > Micrococcaceae > Arthrobacter > Arthrobacter sp. MMS24-S77. The sequence continues at coordinate 3,709,576 of NZ_JBTZRN010000001.1, read as the reverse complement.
CCACACGGATAGCTACAAAGGCCGAAGCGGTTGCAGCGCAGCTTCGCGAAGGCCTGGGAGAGGACGTCCCGGTAGATCCGCAGAACCTCTTCCGCTACGTCTTCTCCAAGCCCACTTCGCAGCTGAAGGAGCAATCCGCTCTGCTCGCCGATGAACTCGCCCGTGAAGCATCCAGCCAGAAGGAGGCAGGCAAATGAGCCCCGCCGTCACCACATCCTCTGAGGCCACCGAGCGCGCAGCCACAGGCGACGTCAGCTCCGCCACCGCCAGCGCGGCGGCCAGCGCAGCGGCAGTCGCAGAAGCTTCCGGTCCCCAGACCATCACCATGGCCAAGGCGCTTAACACCGCGATGGCGGACGCCATGGAGGCCGACTCTTCCGTTCTGGTGTTCGGCGAAGACGTTGGCCGCCTAGGCGGCGTATTCCGGATCACCGACGGCCTCATGGCCACCTTCGGAGAACAACGGTGCTTCGACACCCCGCTTGCAGAATCCGGCATCGTGGGCATGGCCGTGGGCATGGCCATGAACGGAATGCGCCCCGTGATCGAAATGCAGTTCGACGCCTTCGCCTACCCGGCCTTCGAACAGATCGTCAGCCACGTGGCCAAGATGCACAACCGCACCAAGGGCGCCGTCAAGCTGCCCATGGTCATCCGCATCCCTTATGCCGGCGGGATTGGCGGCGTGGAGCACCACTGCGACTCGTCCGAGTCCTACTACGCCCACACCGCCGGCTTGAAGGTCTACACCCCGGCCACCGTGGCTGACGGCTACCGCATGCTCCGCGAAGCCATCGACTCCGACGATCCCGTCATGTTCATGGAGCCCAAAAAGCTCTACTGGTCCAAAGACCAAGTGGACCTGGGCGCCCTGCGGGCCGAACACGCCGCGAACGCTTCGGCGGGATCCAGCAGCGAGGGTCGGGCCGCCGTCGCGCGCCCCGGCACTGACGCGACGCTCATCGCCTACGGCCCCTCTGTCCCGACGGCACTCGCCGCCGCGGCCGCGGCCGCCGAAGAGGGCCGTTCACTCGAAGTGATCGATGTCCGCTCGATCGTGCCTTTCGACGACGAGACCGTCTGCGCTTCTGTGCGGAAGACCGGCAGGGCCGTTGTGATCGCTGAAGCCCACGGCTTTGCCTCCGTGTCCTCCGAAATTGTGGCCCGCGTCCAGGAGCGCTGCTTCCACTTCCTGGCAGCGCCTATCCGCCGCGTGACCGGTTTCGACGTCCCGTACCCCGCTCCGAAGCTGGAGCACTACTACTTGCCAAGCGTCGACCGCATCCTCGACGCCGTTGACGACCTTCAATGGGAGAACTGACCATGAGCGCAGAAATGCAGGTGTTCCTGCTTCCGGACCTGGGGGAGGGCCTCACCGAGGCCGAACTCGTCAACTGGCTGGTGGCCGTTGGCGACGAGATCCGCGTCGACCAGCCGATCGCCGAGGTGGAGACCGCCAAGTCCATGGTGGAGGTGCCCTCGCCGTACGCAGGCATCGTCGCCGTGCTGCACGGTGAAGCCGGCCAAACGCTCGACGTCGGGAAGCCGCTGATCTCGGTGGCTCCTGTTGGTGCCGTGGTCGAGTCTGGCCCCGCGGATGATGCCGGTCCTGCGGAGGTTGTTTCCGACGTACCCGTTGCGTCCGCAGCTGCCGAGGCTCCCGCAGCGTCCGTGGCTGCCGAGGCTTACCGGACCGAAGAGAAAGCCGGATCCGGGAACGTGCTCATTGGCTATGGCACGTCTGGTGGTGGCGAGACGCGGCGCACGCGGCCGCGGAAGGCTCCGGCTTCTGCTGTAGCCGTAGCGCCGGCGCCTGACTTCGCCGACCTTTCGTTGTCCCGTACGCGGATTCCCGGAAAGCTTTCTGCTGTGATTTCCCCGCTGGTGCGGAAGATGGCTCGAGACCACGGGGTCTCCTTGGACGCGGTGCCTGGCTCGGGCGAGAGCGGGCTCGTTCTGCGCCGGGACGTCGAGGCGCTCATCGGTTCGGTCCCGCGTGAGGCCGCGCCTGCGGAGGTACCGGCTCTGAAGACTCCGGCCGTCGCGGAGTCTTCCGCCGGGGTCAAGGATGCACGTACCGGGTTGTCCATTGCCTCGCGCACTCCGGTCCGTGGGGTGCGAAAGGCTGTTGCTGCGAACATGACTCGCAGCCGGTCCGAGATCCCTGAGGCGACTGTTTGGGTGGATGTAGACGCCACTGCGCTGCTGGAGATGCGTGCTGAGCTCAAGAAGCGCGAGCCGCACGGCGCTCCTGGACTGCTCGCCTTCATCGCCCGTTTTGTCACAGCTGGGCTGAAAAAGTTCCCTGAGCTGAACACCCGGATCGTCACCGCTGAAGACGCGGCGGGCGGGGAGACGCAGGAGATCATCGCTTTCGATGGCATCAACCTTGGCTTCGCTGCGCAGACGGACCGCGGACTGGTGGTTCCCTCAGTCCGCAATGCCCACCTGTTGAGCGCCCGCGAACTCGACGCGGAGATCCGCCGACTCACCGCTGTAGCGCGTGACGGCAAGGCAACGCCTACCGAGTTGGCTAGCGGCACCTTCACGTTGAACAACTACGGGGTGTTCGGCGTGGACGGTTCCGCCGCGATCATCAACTACCCCGAGGTCGCAATGCTCGGCGTGGGCCGCATCATCGACAAGCCCTGGGTGGTGGACGGACAGCTTGCCGTCCGCAAGGTCACCGAGCTGACCCTGGCTTTCGATCACCGGGTGTGCGACGGCGAGACAGCAGCTGGGTTCCTCCGGTATGTTGCGGATGCGATCGAGAGCCCGGGGACGGCGTTGGTGGATTTGTAGGGGACGGCGGGGCAGCCGGATGAGAGTTGGGCGGATTGTGTGCGAAACATGACCAGACCAGCAGTTGTGAGGAATCATTTAGGTGTAAAAAAGGGTTCAAAAGGGTGCCATTTAGAGATACAGTGACTGCATGGAGACGATGAGTATCGCTGGGCTGCACCGGAAAGTGGCGCGGATGGACATCCACGAACTTGTCCGAAATCTGAATTCCGGCCTTGGACCCACACTTGTTGCTGCCCTGTCCGGCGCCGCTAATAAGAGCCTTGCCATAAAATGGGCAAAGGATGATGGCCCGCAGCCACGCGCCGACAAGCAGAATAAGCTGCGTCTTGGCTACGAGATATGGCTTCAGCTAGTCCAGGCTGAGGGCACGTCTGTCGCTAGATCTTGGTTCATCGGCGGAAATCCCCTTCTGGATGAGGACACTCCTCTGAGTGCAATCCGGGAAGGGCGCGGCAAGGCTGTCAGGAATGCCGCTGACGCGATGGTGGAAGATCGCCAGGATATTTGAGGATGACAAATGAGGGGAAGGATTCCGCCACAGGGCTGCATCTGATCGCTGCGGCGGACGGCTATGCGTTCCGGATCACCAAAACTGGTCATCATCCCCTTAGGCCGCTGCCTCACGAGTCGTACAAGAAGAGATCTGCGTGGTCACGCTTCGACACCCTGGGTAGTACGGTCTATCTTGCCGAGAAGCGTGAATGCGCCTTCGCGGAACTCCTGGCCAGATTCAAGGCCAAGCTTGGCCAAGTCCATCCGCTAGAGAAGGATGCTCGGTCACTTGGAATGACCTTGGCCGAGTTCATTGAGGCGATCGATCAAGAAGCTGACGAACTGCAATATGAGCATTCAGGTTTCGTGCCAGAGGTTTGGTGCCGTGCTCGAAGAATCGCCAAAGTTTGCCTACCCCAAGACGGATGGTGGGTGGATATAGAGCATCCTGACACGATCGCCGCAGTGGAATCAGCACTTGGGAGCGAACTAGCAAAGTTGAAAGTTGCGTCATTGACGACGGCCGTGCTTCGCAGTGACCGGAGAAAAGTCACAACTCTCATTGCCGAGTGGATCAAGGGGGTAACCCTGCAAGACGGGAGTCAGCCGCTGGGTTTGGTCTACGCAAGCAAGTATGGATATGGCAAAAGCTGGGCCTACTGGATGCGCAGGATCGACGACGGATTTCCGGACGATTCAGTGATGGTTCTCGAACGCGAGGAAATACTCCCGGATAACCCGGACCTACAAGTAGTGCTTGAGAGATACCGATTGACTATGGGGGCTCCGCTGCACGAGCCTGCTGCCTACTGAAGGCTCATCAATTGTCGTCGATCCTTCAGCGAGCTTCCCCGCACCCGAGTTCGCCCACCAGCAGCGACGCCCCACCGTCCGGCATGGATGGTACCTCAGGGGGCGGTAGGCGGACCCATGGAAAGCGCCTCTTCAATTTGATCTGGGGTCGCTAGAATTCCCTGTCCACCGACGTGATTATCAGTCGGCCCGAGCACGAACAGCACATAGGAGCGTTGAGGTTCGTCGCAGGCGGAGCCACGTAGTGTGATCGCGACAAATGACCTGAGGAATAGCCGCTTCTTTTGTTTGGGCGGCGCTGTCTCGATTTTGAGGTTCCGGACTGACCAGAAGGCCAATTGTGAGCAGTGCCATTGCTCCGCATTACGATTAACGCTGGCCAAGGGACGGGCCCCGCACTGAGACTACTGGAGGGAGCCCATCCGGTACATGAAGGCGGCCATCGCGTCGCGGTTGATGGACTGCAGCGGCCGGTAGGACCGTGCCCCGCCAATTTCCGCCCACCCGGTGGAGATGCCCTTTTCTGCCAGCCAGGCTATTTCCTTGTAGAACGGCTGACTGATGGACACATCGGTGAACGGCGACATCGCCGGCGGCGTGTATGCCGGGGATCCTGCCATCCGGTACATGAAGGCGGCCATCGCGTCGCGGTTGATGGACTGCAGCGGCCGGTAGGACCGTGCCCCGCCAATTTCCGCCCACCCGGTGGAGATGCCCTTTTCTGCCAGCCAGGCTATTTCCTTGTAGAACGGCTGACTGATGGACACATCGGTGAACTGCGACATCGCCGGCGGCGTGTATGCCGGGGATCCTGCCATCCGGTACATGAAGGCGGCCATCGCGTCGCGGTTGATGGACTGCAGCGGCCGGTAGGACCGTGCCCCGCCAATTTCCGCCCACCCGGTGGAGATGCCCTTTTCTGCCAGCCAGGCTATTTCCTTGTAGAACGGCTGACTGATGGACACATCGGTGAACGGCGACACCGTCGGCGGAGCAACGCCCGAGACAGTCGTGCTAAAAGTGACCGACCACTGGGCCGTGGCTCCGTCGGCGAGGACGTAGTCGGTTTGGGCCCGGGCGGTGACCGTGACCGTCCCGGTGCCCGGATACGTCCCGGCCGGGACGATGGTGCCCCCGAGGAGGTAGTCCACCCCGGTCGTGGCCGGGATCGTGTAGATGTCCTCCGTCGTGCCGTCCTTGTCGGTGAACGTGACCGCCGCCGGGGAAACCGGGAACGGGGTGGACTTGAACGAGTTCGTCCACTGGGCCGTGGCTCCGTCGGCGAGGACGTAGTCGGTTTGGGCCCGGGCGGTGACCGTGACCGTCCCGGTGCCCGGATACGTCCCGGCCGGGACGATGGTGCCCCCGAGGAGGTAGTCCACCCCGGTCGTGGCCGGGATCGTGTAGATGTCCTCCGTCGTGCCGTCCTTGTCGGTGAAGGTGACCGCCGCCGGACGAATTGTAGGAATCACCATCGATGTCAGGGGATCGAGAATCTGGCTGTTGCCCTCAATCCGGGCGTAATTGCCTGCCTTGTCCACCGGCATGATTAGCGTGACGTAATAATCACCGGAGGGCCACGAAAGTGAGTCGATTGCGTCAGTCTCCGATGTGCCTGTGAACACGCCTTGCCCGGACGAATACACATCAGTCATCGTCGCCGGCTTGTATTTCCCGCCCGGACCATAGACCCAGAATTGAACCTGAGTTATCGGTCCTTGGTCTCTAATGATCCAGTTGAACTTGATCTTCTCTCCCGGACCAACTTCCTTCGGTGACGCGAGGGAGACGGACACCAGCTCAGGCGCACTCACATCCGCTTCAGTGCCGAACACCGTCGATATCAGGGGATCGAGAATCTGGCTGTTGCCCTCAATCCGGGCGTAATTGCCTGCCTTGTCCATCGGCATGATTAGCGTGACGTAATAATCACCGGAGGGCCACGAAAGTGAGTCGATTGCGTCAGTCTCCGATGTGCCTGTGAACACGCCTTGCCCGGACGAATACACATCAGTCATCGTCGCCGGCTTGTATTTCCCGCCCGGACCATAGACCCAGAATTGAACCTGAGTTATCGGTCCTTGGTCTCTAATGATCCAGTTGAACTTGATCTTCTCTCCCGGACCAACTTCCTTCGGTGACGCGAGGGAGACGGACACCAGCTCAGGCGCACCCACATCCGCTTCAGTGCCGAACACCGTCGATGTCAGGGGATCGAGAATCTGGCTGTTGCCCTCAATCCGGGCGTAATTGCCCGCCTTGTCCATCGGCATGATTAGCGTGACGTAATAGTCGCCGGAGGGCCACGAAAGTGAGTCGATTGCGTCAGTCTCCGATGTGCCTGTGAACACGCCTTGCCCGGACGAATACACATCAGTCATCGTCGCCGGCTTGTATTTCCCGCCCGGACCATAGACCCAGAATTGAACCTGAGTTATCGGTCCTTGGTCTCTAATGATCCAGTTGAACTTGATCTTCTCTCCCGGACCAACTTCCTTCGGTGACGCGAGGGAGACGGACACCAGCTCAGGCGCACTCACATCCGCTGCGACTGCCGGCGCGCTTCCCGCGAGACCTAGTGAAATTGCCAGAAACAAAGAAATCCATCCGGCGATCAAGGACTTCCAGAACCGAAAATTGGGCCCTTTGCTACTTGATTGAGTTCGAACAGATCGATCTGCATTCATAGCAGGCAATTAGGGTCCCCCCGGGAGTGATGATGATTGATAGTTAACTAGCGTCATACTACCGGCGGAAGTCCTCGATGATCGTCCAGGCTTTTCTATTGCAATCGGAGTACGTGACATCATATTGGCGTCCGCCATCGCCGCGCTTGCCCGCGGTAGTCGGTTTCGCCGGAATCTTGGTGGTCACCGCTCGCAGCAAGAGCGAGCCCGCGAGTTCTTCTTCAATCGCATGAGAAATGACCTATCAACAAGACTACGTACGGGGCCGTCCCGGCTGCCTCTTTGGTGACTTGAAAGCATAGGTGCGATCAAAGAGGGGGACTCATCGAATGAACCGCTGTCGGCCCTTGTGCCGCCTGCCTGATCGATAGCCACGGACCACCAAACGAGACGGGTTGAGGCCTCTAGGCGGCAGGCCGCGAGTTTTCCACCCACGAGCGGAGCTGATGTTTGTGCAGGTCAAGTAATGAAGAAGCCCAGCGACGGGACAAGCATGACGATGATCCAGACCAAGTTGCCCACCCGCCTCCTCACCCGCCCCCACCCCCTACTGCAGCTTCATCAGATTGTGCGTAGCCGGCCCTTCCAGTAGCTTCCCTGCTGCCGTGTACCTTGAGCCGTGCAGGGGGCAGTCCCAGGACTTCTCAGCGTCGTTCCAGTGCAGGATCCCGCCCAGGTGCGCGCATTCGGCGGACACCCTGCACACCACGCCATCCACGGTGCAGACAGCTGCCGGTTTCCCGTGGAAAAGCCCGGTGACGCCCGTGCCCTCGGCGGGGTTGGTTTCTTCGGTGATGGCCGGCTTCCCCTTCAGGGCCGCCTTGTCCCGGAAATTCTGCTGCTGTGTCTCTACGTTGAACGAAATCGTTGACGCGGCGCCGCGTGGACCCGTCACCCGGCGGTGGATGGCCCGTGCCCACGGGGCCTGACCGCTCCCCGTGATGTCCGAAACGACGTCCAGTGCAGCGGCAACACCATTGGTCATGCCCCACTTGTTGTAGCCAGTGCCGAACAGGATCTTGCCGTGGCCCCGCGGGAACCTGCCAAAGAACGGCATGAGGTTGGTGGCTTGGTAATCCTGGGCCGACCAGGTGTGCGTGACCTCGGCGTCGGGGAAATACCGTTGGGCCCAGCCGAGCAGCTCGTCCACGTGAACCTGCGTCGACGGCGCCCGGCCACCCGCGTGACCGAACCCGCCCACCAAAAGCAAGCTCCCGCCGTCGGGCACTGGATAGTCCCGCACAGACCGGGTGGGCGGCTCCGCTGAAAGATACATCCCCGGCGGAGGGCTCATGCCGTCCGGCAGCCGCAACGCGGCGGCATAAGAGCGATTCGGGCGCAGTTTGGCGAAGTAGAGCCCACGGTTCAGCATGGGTGTCCCGGTGGCGAGCACCACGTCGCGGGCGGTGACCTCGCCCTTCCTGGTGACCACCGTCAGGGGATCACCGTTCCGGACGTCCATGACGCGCACGCCCTCCACGATGCTTCCACCAGCAGCCTGGACATCGGCAGCGAGCGCGTCCAACACTTCCATCGGGTTGAACTGCGCCTGGTGCGCAAGTCGCAAGGCGTCGTCGACGTCGAACGGCAGCCCCGTCTCTCGGGTGGACTTGACGTTGAGTCCGGCAGCCCGGGCCACGAAGGCTTCCGCGCGGAGCCGATCCGCGCCGGCCGGAGTGGTGGCGAAGGTGTAGGCATCCCGATACTGGAAAGGCACACTCCGCTCCTCAAGATAGGCGAGCAGCCACTTCTGGCCCGCCCTGTTCGCGTCGACGTAGGCACGGACCACGTCCACGGGGTACTGGTTACGTAGCGCAGACAGGGTTGTGCCCTGCAACAGGCTCAGCTTGGCGGTGGTGTTTCCGGTGTTGACTGCGCCGACATGCCGGGCCTCAAGGACCAGCACGTTGCTTCCCGCCCGTGCCAGCATGAGCGCCGTGGCCAGGCCCGTGATACCGGCGCCCACCACCACGGCGTCGTAACTGTTCCCGGGCGTGAATTCATCGGGGCTGGTAGCGCCTGCGGAGTCCTTGTCCGCAGCGCGCGTGTCTAGCCACAGAGAAGTCATGACGGTCCCACTTCCCTTCAACCGGGGCACGGTCCACACCGGAGTTAGCGCGGTGGCGGCCCGGTAGTGCCAGAGAAGCAGAAGGCTACGGTAGAAGCAAGAGGTGGCCGCCGACGTCGTGCATTCCTCGTGCCAAATCGACGCGATGGTCCGCCAAAAAGGGTCCCGGCAGACAGGTCTGTCTTGTGGGTGCGCGAGTAGAATGGCTATCGCCATGACTTCGCCAGATGCCTCGGATGCCACTGATCCGGCTTGGTTGCCAGCCGGACAAACGACCACCCGTGATGACGCGGTGGATCGCATCTTGGACGCCGCCTACGAGCTGTTTTCCCGGCGCGGGATCCGCGCTGTGGGGGTCGATCAGCTCATCGAGCGTTCCGGGGTAGCGAAGGCCACCTTCTACCGCCACTTTCCGTCCAAGGACGATCTGGTCCTTGCCTTCCTCGCGCTTCGTGACCAGATCTGGACCGTGGACTTGATCATCTCCGATGCCAAGAGCCGGGGAGAAACCGCCGAGGAGCAGTTGCTCGCCATCTTCGACGTGTTCGGCGACTGGTTCCAGCGGGAGGATTTCGAGGCGTGCTCGTTCATCAACGTCCTGCTTGAAATGGGCCGTGAACATCCGCTGGGGAAAGCCAGCATCGGCTACCTCGCCAGAATCAGGGGACACATCAAGGCGTTGGCAGAGGAAGCCGGGCTGGAGCATACCGAGGAGTTCGCACGCTCCTGGCACATCCTGATGAAAGGCTCCATCATCTCGGCCACAGAAGGAGACGTCCTGGCGTCCAAACGCGCCCAGCAGATGGCCGCATGGCTGATAGAACAGCATCGACCCCCAGGCCGGCCCATAACTTCGTGAAGCGGCCCTCTTGAGGCGCGCGTCGTCTTGAAGCGTCAGGTCCGCATGGCCCTGCCGGAACCACCGGGGAAGATGAGATGTCCGGCGCGCCCGCCCCACGTAGCCCATTCGCTGGGCTGAACCGAGGGCCGCCCAAGGTGATAGCCCTCTCCGACGGTTATTCCCAACCCGGCAATAGTGGCGAGTTCGGCCCTGGTCTCGATGTGTTGAGCGGTCAAGACCGCCCCGATCTCCCGCGCGAACCCTACCTCCGCTTCAACGATTTCCTGGCGGAGGGGATCCTGGTCGAGGCCTGCAGTCAGCCGCGGGTCCAGCTTGATCATCTCCGGCTTGAGCCGAAGGATATGGCGGACCGCAGCGAAGTAGGACCCCGTATTTTCGATGGACAAGCGCACGCCGGCGCTGCGCAGCGGCCCCACCGCGGCGTCGAGCGAAGCGGCCTGGTCCGGGGGAAAATGCCCTGATATTTCCAGGATCACCCGGTCGAGCGCCAGCGGAGTCTGATCGAAAAGTGCAGGAAGGCGCGGATCAAGGCAGACAGCATCGGAAAGCTTCAACGCCACGAAAAGCTGGGACGGCAGATCCAGCGCAGCCGTGAGCGCCGACTCCAACGCCGCGAATTCAAGATCCGTGCGGAGACCGGTGTCCTCGGCTTCTGCGAACCAGTAATCGGCGGGGTCTCCACCATCGCTGACGAAGCGGGTCAGGGCCTCCGCCCCGACGACGGTTGCCGTGGTGAGGTCGAAAACGGGCTGGAAGGCGGTCATCAGCATGTGGTCCCGGAGTACCGCCTCAAGCCGTGGGTTGCCAGGCTGCTGCGAGGAATCCGAGTCCTCGTCGCCCTCCGGTGACGCCGGGGCAGCGGTGTCCGGAACGCCCGAGTCCGGCTGTTGCGTCCTGAGCGAAGACAGGTGTTCCAGCAGCGCCTCTTCCGGACGCCCCGGATGGGCAGCAACATGCCGGCGAAGTTGTTCACGCACCGCATCCGTTGCCTGCGAAGAGTCCGCCAAGACTTCGTCGATGATTTCCAGGACCTGGCTGCGGAGCCCACCCAGATCGTCGCCGGGGCTCGGCTCCGCGACCTCCGGACTTGCCCGCATTCCGGCGGCGGTCAAAGCAAGAAAAGATGGCTTCTGCGTCGACATTAAATATTCCTTTGCCTTTAGCTCCGGCTGAGCCCGGGACCTGCAAATAAGGGGAATACTACAGCCGAACAAACCGGTCGGCTTGGATTGAGGTGAATTGGGCGCCGCGTTACTTTGTTCCCCGCTGTGGACGCGCGCCAGGTTCACGATCCTCCCAGCTCTCCGTGGGTAGAATCAAGGCCTGAACACTGCCGGAACGCATCTGAAGACGGAGAAACAATGTCAGCATGGCTCGAAGTCGGCCCGGACAACTACGTGCTGGAGACCGAGGGTTGCCTTCTCAACACGGGCCTCGTTGTGGGCACGGAACGAGCCATGGTGATCGACACCGGCTGCGGCCCCCGTCAAGGCCGGCAAATCCTCGCCGCTGTTCGCGAAAAGACCCAGTTGCCGCTCGTTGTGGTGAACACCCACGCCCACTATGACCACTACTTCGGTAACGCCGTTTTTGCCGACGACGGCGTCACGGAGTTTTGGGGGCACGTCAACTGTGCAGCCACAATCGACGACGACGGCGACCACCAGCGCCGCTTCGTCTCCGCCACGGAACCGGAGATGGCCGCGGGCAAGGGTGACGCCGTCGAAATCGTCATTCCCAACGCGATCGTCAAGGACCAGCCCGTCCTGGTTGACCTCGGCGGCCTCACCGCAACCCTGTTCTACCTGGGCCGCGGCCACACCGACGGCGACCTCCTGGTAGGCACGCCCAGCACCCTCTTCGCCGGTGACCTTGTGGAACAAGGCGCGCACCCCTCGTTCGAGGACTCGTACCCGGAGGACTGGGCAGACGTTCTGCGGCACATCTCGGCCCTGCGCCACCGCTACGAATTCCTGATCCCGGGCCACGGCAGGCCCTGCAGCGACCAGTTCGTGAAGACCATGGCCGACACCATGTCCACAGCGGTACGGCAAGCGAGGCAGTCGATCCGGGACACGCCGTCGGACGCCACCAAAGCGATCCCGGTGCTTCCCTACGGACCCGAACAATCGCGCTGGTTCATCAAGCGGCTCCAGGAGACGCAGGCGCACCACTAGCTGGCGGGAGCTGGAGCGCGCGAGTTGGCAGCAGATGCCCCAAAAATCACTTTTGAGGGCATCTGCTGCCAACTCGCGCTCAGCGTCCCGAGCCGTTTGTCGCCGCGACATGTACCGTGACGCCCAGTTCTTGGATGTTTTCCTGGGTGTCGTGCTCCAACTCGTCGTCGGTGACAACGGCGTCGAGCTGCTCGATCGGCGTCACACGGAACTTGGCGAAGGTGCCGAACTTGGTGCTGTCAGCGAGCAGGAAGCAGCGCGACGCGGATTCGAGCGCGGCCAGCTTCATTTCCACCTTGTCCATTGACGGCGTGGTGACGCCGCGGGACAGGCTCCATGCGCCCGTGCTCATGAAGAACAGATCGATGTTGATGTGCTTGATGGCGTCGGCTGCCATGCGCCCTGAGCTTGAGGCGCTGGAAGCATCCACCACGCCGCCGGTGTGGATGGTCTCAACGTTCGGGTACGCGAACAACGACGTGACCACGTAGAAATCGTTGGTGACCACCGTGATGTTCTTCCTCGCGCCGAGGTAGGGGACCACTGACTGGCACGTGGTGCCGGCGTCGAGGAACAGGACCATATCGTCCTCCACGAACTGGGACGCGAGCTCGGCGATGGCCTGCTTTCGCGGCAACTCCAGCTGCGCACGCGATTCCCTCTCCCGCGGCGGTTCCTGGCTGGTCCTCTCGGCCAGGCGCACCCCGCCCTGGACCAACAACACGTGCCCGGCATCCTCGAGGGCCGTGATGTCGCGCCTGATGGTCATGTGGGAGACGTTCATGGATTCCGTGAGGCTGCGGATGCTCAGCACCCCCTCGCGGCGAAGCAAGCGGAGGATCTCCTGGTGGCGCTGCTCCGGGATCAGGGGAGGTGATGACGCACTCAAGGCTGCTCCTTCGTTGGTAGACAACCCCATCTTAACAAGTTTTCACAGACTGTTCCGATTTGTGAATATTTGGGGTAATCTCTTAATGATGTTAAACAAATTTGAAGTACTCGAGACCATCGTCCGCACCGGCGCCTTGCTGATTGCCCGCCTGGACAGTGCCGACGAGGCCTACCGCGTATCTGAAGCTGCCATCGAAGGCGGCATCCGTGCAGTGGAGGTCCCGTTGACCGTTCCAGGTGCCCTGGGAGTCATCGAACGGCTTGCCGACAAATACGGGGACCAGGGCATCGTGATCGGTGCCGGGACCGTGCTCGACGCCGAGGCCGCCTTCGCGGCCATCTCGGCTGGCGCGCGGTTGCTGGTCAGCCCGCAATTCAACCCCAAGATGATCGCCGTCGGGAACCGCTACCAAGCTGTCACCGCCAGCGGCGCTTTCACCCCCACGGAGGTCGTCAACACCCTCGAAGCCGGGGCGGACATCATCAAGCTGTTCCCCGCCGAACTGGGCGGCCCTTCATACGTCAAGACCATCCTGGCGCCCCTGCCGCAGGCACCCATCATGCCTTCCGGCGGAGTTAGCCCCGCGAATGTCGGCGCCTGGTTCGACGCCGGCGTGACCGCCGTCGGCGTGGGAAGTTTTGTGACAAAGGCGGCCCAGAACGACGGCGACTACGGACTCGTTGCCCGCGCTGCCCAGACCTTCCTGGCAGCGATCGGCGAAGCCCGGCGCTAGCCGAAACCCGGCGGAAGCCGACACTCGGCACAGCCGAAACCCGGCACAGCGGAGTCCGGCACGGGCCGGCAAACAAAACCGGCAGGAGCCGGCGAAAGCACAACCCGACAAGGACTGTCGGTCAGAACACAAAGGAGTGAGCTGCATGAGCCAAGCATCAGCAGATATAGACGCCACGGATACCAAGCCCCTGAAGCGCGTGAGAATCAGGTGGTACCTGGTAGCTCTGCTGGTCATCGGCGGGATCGTGAACTACCTGGACCGGAACAACCTCAGCATCGCTAACACCACCATTGCCAAGGAATTCGGCCTCAACGCGTTCCAGATGGGGCTGCTGCTCTCGGCATTCTCGTGGCCGTACGCGATCGCAAACCTGCCGGCCGGCTACCTCGTGGACAAATACGGTCCCAAGCGCATGTTCGCCTGGGCAGCCGGACTCTGGTCCATCATCTCGATGCTGTCCGCCCTCGCCAACTCCTTCGGCTTCCTGTACGCCGCCCGCGTGGCGCTGGGCATCTCCGAGTCCCCGTTCTTCACCTCCGGGCTGAAAGTGGCCGACCGCTGGTTCAACAAGACCGAGCGCGCCCTGCCGGTCTCGATCGTCAACACAGGCTCGCAGATTGCCAACGCCATCGCCCCGCCGCTGCTGACCTTCCTGCTGCTGACCATGACCTGGCGCGGCATGTTCATCGTCATCGGCGCACTCGGCGTGATCATCGCCCTCGTTTGGCTCCGCGTCTACCGCGACCCCACGCTCAAGGAACAGTTCCTCATCAAGGGTGCCGAGTTCGAGGAGCAGTCCAAGCCCAAGGAAAAGCAGGCCGGTTGGGGCGAACTCCTCAAGCAGAAGAACACCTGGTTCATGGTCCTGGGCGCGTTCGGCATCTTCTACACAGTCTGGGTCTACCTCACCTGGCTCCCGAGCTACCTGCAGACCGCCCGTGGCTTCAGCCTCAGCCAGAGTGGATGGCTCGCAGCCCTTCCGTTCCTCTGCGGCATCATCGGTGTGCTGACCGGCGGTGTGATCTCCGGCAAGGCCATCCGCCGCGGCATCCCCACCGTCACCGCCCGCAAGCTCCCGATCGTCGGAGGCGCACTGCTTGCCGCTGCAGCCGTCCTGCCCGTTGCCTACGTTGACAACAGCGCCCTGGCCATCGTCCTGCTCTCTGTCGGTTACTTCGCCGCCCAGGTGCCGATCGGTGTCCTTTGGACGCTGGCCGCGGACATCGCAGAACCCACCCAGGTTGCATCCTTGGGTGCCATCCAGAACTTCGGTGGCTTCCTCGGCGCAGCGCTGGCCCCGGTGGTCACGGGCTTCATCCTCACCCAGACCGGCGGCAATTACACCCTGGTCTTCCTGATCGGCGGAGTCCTGCTGGTAGTGGGTGCCCTCTCCTACGGCTTCTTTGTCAAGGACCGTCGGGCCGCAGTGACGGCGTAGCTTGAGCAGCTGTGGCGGGGACGGCAACAATGCCCACCCGCCACAGCCGCTTTGTTGGAAGAATTGATCCAGAGTTCAATGCAGAACAGACAGTTGAAGACAACCATGCCGAAGGTATTTTTCGTGATCGGGCCGGCGGGCTCCGGCAAGTCGAGCGTCAGCAAGCTCCTCGCCGAACACTACGGTGCCGCCTACATCGACAAGGACACGGCCACCAAGCGATTCACGGAGCTGCTCCTGACGCTCAACGGCTCCGACCCGAACGAGCGGGACAACAACGAGTTCTACCAGCAGGCCATCCTGCCGCTGGAATACGCGTCCATTTTGGACCTCACCCGCGACAACCTCAACATTGGCCGCTCCGTGGTCCTGGACGCACCTTTTGGCAAGTTCTTCGCCGATCCGGACTACCTCATCAATGCCCGGCGGGAGCACCGCTGGCCCGACGCCGAGCTGATCGTGGTGCATGTTCGAACCGATGGCCAAGCCGTCAGGGAACGCCTTGTTGCCCGCGGCTACGAGCGCGACGAGTGGAAGCTCAACAACTGGGAGCAATTCTGGGCGGCATCCCAGGCCAACGCCTGCGAATGGAAAGCGGCCCGCCACGTCGAGTTCGACAACAGCGGCGAGGCGATCGACGTCGAACTCCTCGACCGGGCTGTCGCCGTCGGCGCTGTTCCGCCGTCCGACGCGCCTGCCTGACTGCCGCTGCAGAGCCTTCCAGGGCCGCGCCGCACGCCAGCCATGACGGGTTTGTGACGGTCTCCACCTAGAATTGCTGGTTGAAGCAATCCAAACGAGAGCCGCGGCGCACAACGCCGCGAGTCCTAGGGGACAAGACCATGCCGGATTCTGTGGATAACGAAGCGAGCGCCGCTGCATCAAGCGAAGGGCAGCCGGAACTTCGCCGACGCCGCGATCGCCGCCGCGCAGAGGGTGACGACGACGCCTGGACAGGAACTATGCCGATCATTACGCCGAACGATTCCGACGCACCCGCAGCACCCGCGGGACCGCTTCAAAGCAGATCCTGGGCCGAAGCGGCAGCAGCCGCCGACGCGTCCATCGAGGCGGAACCGGTCCGTGAAGACTCCAGCCGGGAAGAAGCCGGCTTTGAGGGCCCGACGGCGGCAGCACCGGCGTCGGGCGCTTCTTCCTCAACCGCAGGACGGGCCGGACGCGCCGCAGCCGCAAACGCTCCGATTTCCGACTTCATCTCCTCGCCCGGTTCCTTCGTGAAGGAGCAAAAGCCGCGTCCCATCGGCGGCTTCCGCGGCATGCTCTACAAGCTCACCGGCGGCGCCTGGAACCTCGGGCCGAGCGCCAAGCAGCGCGAGGAAGACGAGCTGGCGCTGCGCATTTCCCGGCAGCTCCAAGGCAGCTACAACACCGCCGTCCTGAGCCTCAAAGGCGGAATCGGCAAGACTTCCACCACGGTAGGCGTTGGCCTCACCCTCGCGGAATTCCGCGGCGATCCGCCCTGCGCCATCGACGCCAACCCCGATTCCGGTGACCTCGTGGAGCGGGCCCTGGGTGAAGGGATCTACCAGAAGGCCACTCCGCGCACCATCACGGACCTGCTTAAGAACGTCGACAACGTCGATTCGCTCACGGCGCTGGCCCGGTACATGCACCATGCCGGCCGACTGCACCTGATTGCCGGCGAGCAGGACCCGGAAGTTTCGGACTCTTTAACCGCCGAGGAGTACCTGCGCATCCGCCAGTTGATCTCCGCCTACTACTCCGTTGCCCTGACTGACTGCGGCACCGGCGTCACCCACAACGCAATGAGCGGCATCCTGCAATCGGCAGACAACCTGATCATCGCCGCCGGCTATGCCGTGAGCGGTGCCAAGCGTGCCCGTAGCACCCTCCAGTGGCTTGCCAGCCACGGCTACGAGGAGCTGGCCCGCAACGCGATCGTGGTGATCACGGACAAGGACGAAGTCTCATCCCGCGTGGACAAGGACGCCATCGAGGAACACCTCTCGGGGATCTGCCGCCAGCTGATTGCCGTTCCGCACGATAGGGGAGTGGCCGACGGCGACCTGGTCACTCTGGATGTTCTGCGCCCCGAGACCCGCCGAGCCTACAAGGAGATCGCGGCCGCGATCGTGGACGGGTACGTGTAGCGCCTCCTCTCTTCGGAGCCCTCCGCCCAACTAGCTCGCATTAGATGTCGTTTTGAGGCTTGATAACGACAACAACTGCGAGTCAGTTGGGTGGGACTACTTAGCAATTCGTCTTTTTTGCGCTCACAACACTCTATTTACTACCTGGATTGCTCCCGGCTTGGTCGGTTTCTTACCCGACTGCTACGTGGATAGCAAATTGTCGCTTCCGCCCAGACTTTCCTAAAGTTGGTGGCGGACGTCTTCCGCTGTGCGGGGCGTCCTCGCCATGACCGGGAACTGGGCCCGGGCATGGTGCACCCTCGTCCTTCACCTTTGCGACACTTTGCTGCGCCCGTTTCTGAACTCGCGGCCGGCACCCAGGAGCCTCATTTTGATTCCAAGAAACCTTGCTTTCGCGTTCGCTGCTTTGCTTCTCCTCGGGCTGACCAGTGCCTCGGCCGGCAATTCCGGTCCTTCCGCCAACACGCGGCCTTCCACCAACACAGCGCCCGACGCCGGCCCCGCACCTATCGCGAACGCCGCGCCCGCCGCTGAGGTCGCCCCGGTCGCCACTCCCGCTGCGGCAGCGGCTCCAGTACCTCCCGCCGTTCCGCAGCCTGCCGCCGCTGCGGCGCCCGCCGTCGTCGTGCCCCAAGCTGCCGCCGTACCCCAAGCTGCCGCCGTACCCCAAACTGCCGAGGGCGGCTCGGTGAAGGTGCTCGACACCACCGCGGCCATCACCGATCCCGCCTGGTTCCGGCAGGCCTACGCCGAGGGCTTCCGTCTCTACGTGATGCACTCAACGGTCTGGGGCACGTGCACTGCGTGGACACAGACCCAAGCGCAATTGAAGATGGCGCTCGACGCCGGCCTCAAGATCGCGGTCTACACGCGTGACGCTTCGTGCTGGGAAGGCGGCATCAAAGCCGCTGGACCGTACATGTCGCAGTTGCAGTTCTTCGCCCTGGATGTCGAGCCCGGGAGTTCGCCGGTGACGCGGGCCATGGTGGACGGCGTGCGGAGCCTGGGTGTTCGGCCCGTCATCTACAGCGGCAGTGGCATGTGGCCCGGGTTGATGAACAACAGCACCGCGTTCTCGGACGTACCTCTGTGGGATGCCGACGCGAGCAACATCGACTACGCCAGCTGGACCGCGAACTACCTGGCTCCAGCCCCGGTGCAGTACGGCGGCTGGAACACGGCCGGCACCATGCGCGTGGGGGTCCAGCAGAAGTTCGAGCACACCCTGAACGGCATCAACGTGGACCTGAACTCCTTCAGCGCGAGTTTCCTGAAGTAGGCGCTGCACTCCTTTCCTTGCGCGGCGCTAAATTCCTGACGCAGACGGAATTCCGGGGGCGTCAGGAAAGCATGGTGTCGGAGGGCACGGAGCGCGTCGGGATTATTTCCCTGGAGTTGTCCACATGGAGGAATTCGGTGCTGCCGCGGGCCGCAGTCCACGTGGCAGTTTCTTACGCATGACCCAGTTGCCCCGTCTGATCCTCAGCCGAGATCACCTCCTTTACGGAACGACTCTCAAGGAACTCGCCCGGAGTGCCAAGGCGGGAGCCCTGCATCGCGTCCGTCAGGGAGTGTACGTCAACGGCGCTGCATGGGCTGCGCTCAAACCGTGGGAACAATACCGTGTCCGGGTCAGCGCTGCGGCCGAAACCTCCAGCGCACGGACCATCTTCGCCAGGCACTCGGCAGCCTCGGTATGGGGGATCCCCACCATAGGCCTCCATCATCCAGTGCAGGCCGTGACCCTACAGAACGACGGCGGCCGCTCGCGTGCCGGGATATCCCGCTACTACGCGGACCCCGCTAGCCTTGTGGTGCATCGCCGCGAGGGACTACTGGTGACGGACAGGGTATGCACAGTACTGGATCTGGCCGCGTTCACCCCGTTCGTCGAATCCATCGCTCCTTTGGACCACGTGCTCAAAGCCGACCGGAAACGGGGACTGCCCGCCATCACGAAAGAGACTCTGCTGGCACGAGCGGATGGAATTTACACGGCGGCGGCCATCCGGAGGATCCAAACGGCGGTCGATTTCGCAGATCCCTTGTCCGGATCTGCCGGGGAATCCTACAGCCGCGCTTTGATGCACGCTGCCGGATTCGAGGCTCCAGTCCTTCAACGTGAATTCCGCGACGAAGCGGGCCTGGTGGGCTATTCGGACTTCTATTGGAAGGGCGTGCGGCTGGCCGGGGAGTTCGACGGCATCGATAAGTACCTGAAACCGGAATTCCTCAAGGGACGCACCCCCGCTCAAGCCGTCGTCGAGGAGAAGCTGCGTGAGGACCGGATCCGTGCCACGGGGTGCGGCGTCGTCCGATGGGTGTGGGCAGGACTCATGGCTCCCGGCGTGTTCGAACGGAAGCTGGCAGCGGCAGGTGTGCCCCGGCGTCGTCCGCGAGGGGCCTTATGACGCGCAAAATTCTTGGCGCTGCGAAGAATGCCTGGCGCACCCGGAAATCCCTGTGCGACAGGCATTTGGCGCGTCGTAAAGAAAGGGCGTCCTAGGATGAAGGGGATGACCAGCACCAGAACCGTCCAGCCTTTCAACCTCCGCAGCATTGCCTTGCCCGCCTTCGGGCCCGCGCTGCTGTTCTGTATCGGCGAGGGCGCGGTGCTTCCGGTAGTGGCATTGTCCGCCCGCGACCTTGGCGCTTCCGTGGCCGTTTCCGCGCTGGTGGTCACCTTGATCGGGCTGGGCTCGTGGCTTTTCAACCTGCCGGCATCGCTCATCACCATCAAGTTCGGTGAACGGTGGGCCATCGTGGGCGCGGGTGCTGCCGGTGCCCTGGCCTTGTTGGCCGCAGGATTCGCGCCCCTCCTGGCGCATAACGGCATCTGGCTGCTCGCCGCGGCCATGACCGTGGTCGGGATGTCCACGAGCGTCTTCAACCTGGCCCGCCAGAAGTACCTCACAGAGGCCGTCCCGGTCATTTTCCGGGCGCGCGCCCTGTCCACGCTGGGCGGCGTCACCAGGATCGGCGTGTTCATCGGCCCGTTCGTCGGAGCGGCCGTGATGCAGTTCGCCGGCATCAGCGGTGCGTATTGGGTTGGCGTCGTGGGCATGGCGGCCGCGGCGGTGCTGTCCCTCACCATCCCCGATCTCGTGATGCCGGACGACGCCGACGGCGGCCCCAAAGGACCCGAGCCCACCCTCCGCGGCGTTGCGGCCTCCCACGCGGGCGTGTTCCTGACGATCGGCACCGGAATCCTCCTGCTCAGCGCACTCCGGGCCTCCCGCCAAGTGGTGATCCCTCTGTGGGCGGATCACCTAGGACTGGACGCAACACACGCGTCACTCATCTACGGCCTGTCCGGCGCGATCGACATGCTCGTGTTCTATCCGGCCGGCAAACTCATGGACCGCAAGGGGCGCATGTGGGTCGCTGTGCCGTCCACCCTCATCATGGGCGCCGCGTTGTTCCTGATGCCCCTATCGGCCGAGTTTGTGGGGTTGCTGTTGGCTTCGCTCCTGATCGGCTTCGGCAACGGCATCAGCTCAGGACTCATCATGACGCTTGGCGCCGATTTTTCCCCGGACAAGGGCCGCGGCCAATTCCTTGGCCTGTGGCGGTTCATCTCCGACGCCGGTTCCACCGGTGGACCCGTCCTGCTCTCGGCCCTCACCGCCGCGGTATCCCTTGCCGCGGGGGTTTGGGCCACCGGCGTTCTAGGCGTGGCCGCTGCGGCGGTGTTCGCCGTCGCGCTCCCCAAGCTCAAGCACCGCCGCAACTACTAAGCCCGACGACGGCGGGACGCGCCTTCGCGAGTCCCCTGGCGGCGTGGGCCCAACTGGCTAGCAGTAGGTGTCGTTTTAAGCCCTGAAAACGACGTTAACTGCGAGTCAGTTGGGTATGCCACTCCCAGACTCCGGTCAGGCGCCTCCGGTATGGTGAATTGGATGGTTTCAGTCATCACGCGTCCGCGTCCCGCCACTACCCCGAATCCCACGGGGAATTCGGCCCCCGCGAACGGCAGAGCAGATGGCGCAGGCGCTCCCCGGCCGAAGGGCGATTCACAGGGATCCAGGCCTGATCTCGGGACGCTGACCGCGCTGCGTTTCGTTGCGGCTCTGTGGGTGGTGCTCTTCCATCTTCAGGCCATGCGGCAGACTTTCCTGGCCCCCATCTATGAGCTGTTCGGCCCGGTCATTGCCAATGGCGACCTGGGCGTGGACGTGTTTTTTGTGCTCAGCGGCTTCATCATCACCTACACGTACCTGGACCGGCTGGGCCCGCGGTTCCGCTGGCGTACGGCCGGGGACTTTGTCTGGGCCAGGTTCGCCCGGATGTGGCCGGCGTTCGCACTAGTGGTTGGCGTGCTGGGCCTGTGGTTCGCGTACGGGACCGAAGAACAATCCGTGGGAACCTGGTCGCTGCAGGCCCAGGCTCCGGATCTGTCGCCGTGGGGGCTCGCCAAGCAGCTGCTAATGGTCCATCTCTGGTTCCAACCGGGTACCGACGGCGCCAGCTGGTTCGGCCCGGGCTGGACGGTCAGCGCCGAGTGGCTGGCCTATCTGGCGTTCCCGCTGCTGGCGCTGGTCCTGTTCCGGCTGCGCCGGCTGCATCCGCTGGCCGCGCTTGCGGCTTCAGGGTTTGTGCTGCTGCCGACAGCCATGTGGGGTCAGGACCTGCCAATCGCCACCGGTGAGCATCAGCCGTACGAGTGGCTGCTCCGGATCGCGTGCTGCTTCATCTCCGGTGCCTTGGCCTGTATCGCTGCCCGGAATGCGGACCGAATGAACTTCAACTCCGCGCTAGCAGGGCCCGGTGCGGTACTGGCCGGAACCGCCGTCGTCGTCTTCCTGGGAGTGGCCGGAAAACCCGGCCCGGGCCGGCTGGCCGTGCTGGCCTTCCCGCTGCTGATCGCCCTCCTGGCGCTGACCCGTGGCTGGCTCCGCTCGGCGCTGTCCGCGCGCTGGCTGCAGTATGGCGGGCGCAGCTCCTACAGCCTGTACCTGGTCCACATGTTCTTTATCTATCTCTACTACTGGCTGAACAGGGACTGGCCGCATGGTGCGGGTCCGGTGGCGACGAACGTGCTCGCGGCGGGGTGCCTGGCCGGCATTGCCCTCGCCACCCATCTACTGTTCAAGTACGTCGAGGAGCCGGCCCGGCTCCGGCTGCGAGCAGTGGTACCCCACCGCGCCGGGCCTCAGCCCAGAGAGCCAAGGAACGCCGTCGTATCCTCTGCCACCAGGTCCGGGCACTCCCACAAGACCAGGTGGCCCACGCCTGGATAGATCTTCAAGAGGGAGTCCGGTATCCGGGCCGCCAAGGCTTCCTGGTGCTTCCGAGGCAGCACGGAGTCATGTGCGCCCCACAGGATCAGGGTGGGCGCAAGAATTGTTCCGGCCTCGGTGGGCGGCGTGGCGGTGCACAAACCATCGAGGATGCGCTTCCACGCGTGCGCCGGCATCCTGATCCCGTCGCGCACCCGGTCCTCGATGAACCAGGTGGGAACCGCATGCAGCAGCGGGAACCAGGACAGGGAATTCCGCACCCAGTCCTCGTCGACGGGGTCCTCAAGGCGGTCGACCTCCTTGGCGAAAGCGGGCCGGGCCCGAAGGCTCAGGGGGGAACCCACCAGCACGAGCGCCGCGACACGATCCGGGCACCGGACGGCCAACTGCTGGGCCACGTAGCCGCCACTAGAGGAGCCAAGGACGAATGCCGTGTCCACCTTGAGGGCATCCAGGATGGCCGCGGCGTCCCCGGCCTGTTCTACCAGCGAATAGCCATCCTCTGGTTTGTCCGCATCGCCCTGCCCGCGGAGGTCGGGAGCGTAAACCCTGAAGTCGGTCAGCCGGGGTACAAGACGGTCAAAGCTTCGACGGGATTCACCCCATGCATGCAACAGCACCAGCGGCGTTGCATCGACGTCGCCTTGGGCCAGGCACGGCACCGCGATTCCCGTGCTGAGCCTGAGATTCAGGACTTCCGCGTCCATAGCCTCAGGGTACGCCTCGCCTGTGGCCCGGGTCTGTCCAGCGTCCCGCCCGTCAGGCCCGTCAGGCCCGGGGGAATTTTGCATTGAGCCGGAACAGGAACGCGGCAATCGCGTCGCGGTGCACGGGTTGAAGCGGTTGGAATACCGCGCCTCCCGGTACGGCCCAGCCGGTGGTGATGCCCGTGGAGGCGAGCCAGCTGATCTCCTTATAGAACGGGTAGCTGGTGGGAACGTCGAGGAACGTCACGGTCGGAGTCACCGCTGGACTGCCGCTCATGCGGTAGATGAATGCGGCCATGGCATCCCGGTTCACGGGATCCAGCGGATGGAAGGATTTCGTGTTGTTCGGCCCCGCGTACCCGGTGGTGATGCCGGTAGAGGCCAGCCAGGTGATCTCCTTGTAGAACTGGTCCGTGGGGGCAACGTCCGTGAACGGAGACACAGCCGGGGCCGTGAACGCCGGGCTGCCCTTGTACCGGTAGATAAATGCGGCCATCGCCTCCCGGCTCACCGACTGCAGCGGCTCGAACAGGGTGGTGCCGTTGAGCTGCGGGAACCCGGTAGTGATTCCGTTGGCGGCGAGCCAGGTGATCTCGTTGTAGAACGGGTATGTTGCGGGGACATCAGCGAACGAAGCCCCGGAATCATACATTTCGTAGTCGTCGGTGGTGATGGTCCCGTTGGCTTGGATGTTCAAGCCCCAGCTGATCCCTGACGCCCCGGCGGGCAGGGCAGGGGTGGTCCATGTGACCTGGGTCCAGTTCGCTGCGGCGAGGAACAGGGGGCTTGCCGTCCAGTACTTCCAGAACCCGTTACCGACGCGGTAGTAGAGTTCGAACTGGGTCTCCGCGGTGGATTTGAACCAGGCCTTCAGCTGATAAGTGTGTCCGGGTGTGCCGGTCGGCGAGCACCCGCCCAGATCCAGTGCGGGCAGGAGCTTCGCGTCGCCGGACACCCATCCGCTCAGGGTCAGCTGTTCGGCGCTCGTGCCGGTGTGGCCGGGCGAGACAATGGCGAAAGCCGGGGTGTTGGTGCCGTACCCGCCAGCGGCCCAGCATTGCGGAATCGTGTTGACCCGGGTTTCAAGTCCCGGGTTTTGGATCATGTTCGTCCCCAGCGGCGGCGGTGGAGGTACAGCAGGGCCCGGGACTGCGGGCTGCTGGACGCCCCCGATGACCTGGTCCACGGTCTGCACCGCGACGGTACCCGCCGTCTTTTGTTGTGCCAGCCAGGTCGCGAACTGGCTGAACAGGGTGGGGCTGATCGTCAGCGTCGGGTCAGTGCCGACGGCGATGTGGTGGAAGGTCAGCTGGACCCACCCGCCACCCGCCACCCGCTGCTTGGGCGTGGGTGACCTGGTTCTCCAGATTGGCAAGGGTCCAGGTGCTGTCTACCTCGTCCGGTGCAGCCGTGACGTAGGGGTTGGCCGGCGGGATGGTGTCTGCCGCCGGAAGCGTTGCCGAGGCCGGGTCCTTGCTGGCAGCGTCGCCCAGGCCGCGGGCACTGTTGTAACCGCACTGCTTTACCAAGGCCTGCGTGTTCGCGTCTTCGGAAGCGAAGGGATAGGCGAAACTAGTGACTTTGAAGCCCATGTTCATCAGCGCCACCCGCCCGTCGCAGATCTGCCGCGTCGACTCAGCGGGGACCAGGGACACAAGATCCGGGTGGGTCACGGTGTGGCCGCCGATCTCGTTGCCGTCGGCGGCGAGCTGATGCAGGTTAGCAGTGGTCAGGTAGGTGGGCTGGTCGATCCATCCGGTCGTGATGAAAAACGTGCCGTTCAGGCCCAGGCTCTTCATGGTGGACTCGGCCGTCAACTGGTCCGCGTTGCCGTCATCGAAGGTCAGCGACACCACCGTGTTCGGCGCGGCGTGCGCCGGAGCTGCGAATGCCACCGCTGCCAGCAGGC
This sequence comes from Arthrobacter sp. MMS24-S77, assembly GCF_054888235.1. Classification (NCBI taxonomy): domain Bacteria; kingdom Bacillati; phylum Actinomycetota; class Actinomycetes; order Micrococcales; family Micrococcaceae; genus Arthrobacter; species Arthrobacter sp. MMS24-S77. The sequence goes on along the minus strand of NZ_JBTZRN010000001.1, from coordinate 3,684,615 downwards.
CGGCAATCACCATGGCCGTGCTGCCGAAAGCGGTCCAGCGTTGGCGAGAGCGCGTACCGGGAGCTATTCCGTTGACGCGGGGCCGTGTGCGGCCTTCGCATGGCGGTACCGTCGTCCCGCGTTGCTCATCCGTGGTCCTCATTATCGATTCCTCCCCAGCTCGGGTAGCGCGCTAGCGGCCGGGTGGTCCCTCGTTGGTGTTCCAAGAAGGCGCCGCTTAAAGGGGAGTCCAGTGTGGTTTCAAGCGGCGGCACTCGGTGCCTTTGGTTCGTTCGCACTCACGTACTTGAGAGGGTACGACCAGCAGGAGCTGTAGAAACCAGTAGCCACCACTCGTTCCTTCCGGCGCTCCGTTAGGTACACCTTCTGGTGTAGCTAGTTAGTTTGCCCAGCCGTCCCGGTCCCGTGCGCCCGGCCGGGTCAGGGAGGAAGGAGTGCCCGTGACGCTGCCCGCAGTCGACAAAAGCGAACAGTCGGCACACGAGCACAGAAGCCCGGCCCGCGCTTTCACATCGAAGTCTGCCGCAGGGCTCGCCGTCGGCCTCGCAGTCGTCGTCCTTTTCTTCGTCGTCCGGGTGCTGGCACCGTCCTCGACGGCGGCCTTTGGACTTCCCGACGCCGCCCGCGACTTTGCCACGCTCTCGATCAGCGTGGTGGTCGAATCCCTGCCCTTCGTTTTCCTCGGGATTGTCCTTTCGATCGCAGTCCAAATCTGGCTGCCGGAGGGCATGCTGCTCCGTCGGCTGCCACGAAACCCGGTATTGCGGCGGCTGGTGCTCTCCCTCCTGGGCATGCTGCTGCCGGTCTGCGAGTGCGGGAATGTTCCGCTCGCCCGGGGATTGGTGGTCAACGGCCTCACAGTTGCCGAGTCGATGACTTTCCTGTTCGCTGCCCCCATCCTGAACCCCGTCACCATCGTCACCACCGCGCAGGCATTTGGTTGGGACAGCGGCATCCTGGTCTCCCGCGTTCTTGGCGGTTTCGTCATCGCGAACCTGGTCGGTTGGATCTACAGCCGGCATCCGCGCCCCCAGGACCTCCTGACCACCCGTTTCCAGGAGACCTGCACACTGGCGGACTACCACAGCGGCTCTGCCGGGAGAGTGAAGCGCAGTGTGCGGATGTTCTCGCAGGAGACGCGCGCCATGATGCCGGCCTTGTTCATTGGCGCTGGCATGGCCGGGCTGATCCAGGTTGCCGTTTCCCGTGAAGTGCTGGTCACTTTAGGCGGCAACCCTGTCTGGTCTGTCCTGGCGTTGATGCTGCTGGCGTTCGTCGTCGCGATCTGCTCAAACGTGGATGCTTTCTTCATCCTGTCTTTCGGCGCAACCTTCATGCCGGGAGGGATCGTCGCGTTCCTCGTCTTCGGGCCGATGATCGACGTCAAAATGCTTGCCCTGATGCGCACTACGTTCACCGCGAAGACCCTTGTGCAGCTCAGCCTGCTGGTAGCACTGTGCGCGGCTGTCCTCGGATTGGCGGTCAACTATGGTCATTAGGCGGCTCGTGGGCCACTGGCAGGGCGTGGTTCTTAGCCTGATCGGCCTCACTGCCACGATCTGGCTGGGGCTGACCGGCCAGCTCGCTTTGTACATCCATCCACGATATTTCGTGTTCACGATCATCATGGCCGTGATCGCCGCTGTTCTTGCGCTCGCGGCCTTCGCCCTCGATCCCGGCACCCCGGACGAGCACGACACTGCCACCCCGGACGACCCCGCCCACGAGCACGGGCACGACCACGCCGGGGAGCGCGGATCCCGGTGGGGCTGGCTGTGGCCGGTCGGAAGCGTGCTGACCGTGATCGCCGCCGTGGTCGCCTTGCTGATCCTGCCGCCGTCGACCCTTACCACGGCGACAGTCGCCCAACGGGACCTCAACGGCTCGGCGTCTGCGCTCACGCTGAAAGCGCCCGCCCTGCCAAGCAAGGGCGATTACTCCGCGTTCACGGTGAGGGACTGGGCATCGCTGCTTCGCTCAGGAGCCGGGCAGGACTTCTTTGCCGACAAGACCGCCACCGTGACCGGGTTCATCACCCCGGACAAGACTGATCCCAATGTCTTCTTCGTGGCCCGCTTTGTAGTCACCTGTTGTGCCGTCGATGCCCAGCCGATTGGCATTCCGGTCTATCACCCCGGTTGGCAGAACGAGTACAAGACCGACAGCTGGGTCACGATCTCCAGCGGTTTTCGAGCCAACCCCAACCCGGCCAGTCGCGAGGCAATCGTGCTGATACCGGATTCCATCACCCCCACCACCCAGCCGGCGCAGCCCTATGTCTACTAAGCGCAGCCCTGCGTCTGCCAAACCCGGCCCTGTGTCTGCCAAGCGGGCCGCGGCCGCTGCAGCCGCAGCTGCGCTCCTTGCAGGGCGACGCTTCGCCAGGCGCCTCTACGGCACCATCACGATCCTCGCCCTGCTTGCCGGTGCTCTCACCGCGGCGAACCTGGCGAAGCTGCCGCACCCGAACTCCACCTCCGTGTTGGCCCGTTCCTCCGCCTCCGCAGACTTCGCGCTGTACACCCTGCAACGGGACACGGGCAAGGACAACGCAGGGGTCAAGAAACCGGACACTATCCGCGGCACTAGTCTCTCCGGCAGCGGCGAGTCGACCGCCATTGTCAGTGCTCCCCGCATTCAGGAGTATGCCGCCCTTCCCTCGGCGCTCGCCGTCGTCACGATCAACGATGACAACACCAGCTCATTGGAGATCGTCTCCCTCGCCGGCGGCCCGCCAACGCTGGTCCCCTTGCCAAGCCTTGGAACAGTGGCGAACCTTCATGCGGCAGGATCCAAAAATCTCATTGGCTTCACGTTCACCGGTTCCTCGGCCGCGGGCCAGTACTGGAAGACACTTTTCGTGTACGACGTCGACAATCCGTCCGCGGGTCCGCGGACCGTCCAGGGGATCAATGGTCAGGTGTCGGCTGCGGACTGGCGTTTTGTCCCTGGCGCGGCCACGTTGGTGGTGCGGACTGATGACGGATCCATGTTTCTCCTTGACGCATTGGGAACCGGCAGGGTGTCGCCTTTGGGCACGCATGCAGGGATCCTTGGATTCGTCCCCGGCACCAACGAACTTGCCGTTGCCGACCCCGGGTTGAGAAAGGGCATCGACCCGCTCCGATACTCAACCATCAGCCTCGCCACCGGCACACCCACGCCTCTGAACCTCGCTGGCACCTTCGCGTCCGATCCGTCCAATGGGGTCACTGCCTCCGCGGGCCAGCCCTTGGTCCTCGACGGTTCCGGCCAATACGCGCAGGTCGTGAGAAAGTACGACGCCGGGAAAGAGACTTCCAGCATCATCCTCACCGACAAGAACGGCCCGCGCCAGTTCTACCAGCCTGCCGCCGGGTGGTCAGGCATCCAGGACATCTGCATCTCTCCGGCCCGTGACTACCTCGCCGTCGAAACAACACCACCGCAATACACCGGCGACCAATACCCCGTTCTCCCCGAACCTTCCCCCATGCGGACAGACCTCGTGGATCTGAAGACCGGCAGCGTCCTGAAGAGCATTCCCGGGTTTTTGCCCAGCTGGTGCCGCTGACCGCTCATGCGGCGACTGCCGGGACTAAGGCGACTGCCGCCGTCGGGCACTCAGGGCGACTGCCGGCGTCGGGCACTAAGTCCGAAAAGCCAGGTGGCAGCGACCGTTGCCAGAAAACCGGTGATGACGATCAGGGAGGCCCCGGCCCAGAAGTAGTTGGTGGTGCTGCTTTCCTGGCCGAAACCAGGGGCGATCTTGATCAGCGAGTACACTGCAACAGCCGCCGCGGCGACGCCCGCCAGCGCGGACAACAACAGCCACAAACGCGAGGACGCCCAATGGTCGCCGCGATCGTCCTGGACGTTCCAGCTGTTTCCGGTGCGCAGCACCAGCCAGCCGGCCGGGAGCATGACCGCTCCCACGAGGAGGAACGCCGCTACGACGTCGGCGGGCCGGTGCCACTGGTTGATCAGCGTGGACACCCCGGCCGCCACCGCGAATGTGCCGCCCAGGAAACCCGCCACCGGGCGCCAGCGCGGCGATACCACCAGGAACACGGCAGCCGCGGCGGAGGCCGCCAGAGTGGTGTGGCCGGACGGGAGCGAATTCAGCTCGATGGTCTGGACCCCGCGGAACGGCCTGTCCGGGAACCAATCCTTCAAGACCTGAGTGGCGAGGTTTGCCGCCACACAAGCGGCCAGGGCGATACCCGCAGCCTTCCAGCGCCGGCGCGCTATGGTCACGAAAAGGACGACGACGGCGGCGATCGCCACCGAAATGACCGGCAACCAATCGAGGAACTTGGTGGTTGCCCGCTCGGCCGGACCATTCAGGGTCACGGCTTCCACCAGGGCGGATTCGTCGATGTACTGTCCCGTTGTGGTGCGGACGAAGAAATAGTAGGTGGCGGCGAATCCGGCCACGCACGCCAAGGTTGCCAGCACAAAAAGGAAACCCGTTCCGGCGCCTGCCCAGCGCTTGGTTGCGGTCCGCTGTGTGGCCGGCAGCCGGCCTGTGCTAGGAAAACTCATCCCCTTCAGGGTGCCATATCTGGCTGGGAGGATCACTTTTGCTCGGCGAGAAGCTCCTCATAGAGCTGCAGGTGTTCGGCAACCATCCTTTCGGCGCCGAAGTAGGTTTCCGCGGCTCGGCGGCATTCGCCCCGGTCCAGCGCGGCGGCGGCAATGAGGGCGGACGCGAGCTCCGGGGGATTGGAACCGAGATAGCCCGTGACGCCTTCGGAAACGATTTCCGGTGCCGATCCTCGGAATGTTGCCACTACTGGCGTGCCGGTAGCGAGGGACTCGATCATGGCCATCCCGAAGGGTTCATCCCATTGAATCGGATTCAGCAAGGCCATGGAGCCGCCCAGGAGGACGAACTTGTCCGTTGCGTTCAGCTCGCCGAGGTATTCGACGTCGGACCCTAGCAATGGTGCGATGACCGCGGAGTAATACTCGTGCTCCTCCGCGCTGTACATCTTTGCCGCAATTCGAAGCGGGATCCGGGCCAGCCTGGCGGCCTCTATTGCTTCCGGCAGGCCCTTGCCGGGATGCATCCGGCCGAGGAAGCTGGCGTAGCCGCCGTCGCCGGTACCGAGCGGGACGGAGTGCGTGTCGATGCCGTGGTGAATGACCCTCCGTATCTTGATTCCGGGCGCAGTGTCTGCTTGATGCTGCGAGATGGCAATGATCGCCGTGTCGGTTGCCATCGCCTGGTAGATGTCGTGGTTCTCGGCTGAAAAGGGGAGATGAGCCGTCGCGACGAGGGGAATTCCTCTTGGCCGGTGCCTATAGAGCGGCCCGGCCAGCGTGTTGTCGTGGATGAGGTCCACGTCCTCCATGGCCGCGAAGGCATATACGCTGTGGCGAAGTTCGTCCGTGCCGTTCCCAATCCTGGACCCGTCCGCGAGCGGAGGCCCAGGGACTTTGTCCACTGGACATGTGCTTCCGGACGCCGCCGCCAGAAGCACGTCGTGTCCCGCTGCGGACAGGCCGCGCGCCAGGATATCGATGATCGACTCCGTGCCGCCGTAAGCGGGCGGTGGAACGGGGATCCAGGGCGGGGCAACCAATCCGATGCGCAACTACTGCCCCCGCCGAGGTCCAGCGGTGGCATGGTGGACATCCAGCAGATCGGAAAGCGGTTTGCGGGCCTCAAGGTGCAGCGCGATATTCTCGGGCAGGTCTGCGACCCGTGTTTCTCCGTTGACCACCTCCACGGAAATCCGGGATCCTGCGAGGGGAATGTTCCGCATCTTGATGTCCCCGAAGCCGTCGGGGACCACCGGTGCCAGCCAGAGGCCTCCGTGTGTGAGGCAAGGATCGAAGCGGAGGAGCACGCGGAGCAGATGAACCGGTGTGGCGGCCGCCCACGCCTGCGGTGAACATGACGAAGGATATGGAACGGGCATCCCATAGGTTTTCCTGTCCAAACCGCAGAACAATTCCGGCAGCCGCCCGCCAAATGCCTCTGCCGCATCCAAGAGGCCCATGACGATCCGCCGGGATTCCTCCACGAAGCCGTAGCGCATCAATCCGCCGGCGATGAGGGCATTGTCGTGCGGCCACACCGAGCCGTTGTGGTAGCTCGCTGGATTGTAGGCCGCCATGTCCGAAGCCAGGGTCCGGACGCCCCACCCGGTGAACATGGTGTCCGACATCAGCCGCTCCGCGACCAACGGAGCCTTGTCGTCGTCGACGATTCCGCTCCAGAGGCAGTGGCCCATATTGGACGCGCACGCATCCACCGGCCGCTTGTCGCGGTCCAGGGCGATGGCGAAATAGCCGCGTTCAGGGAGCCAGAACTGCTCGTTGAACTTGCGCTTGAGCTCGGCCGCCCGCGCACCCCACACCGCGGCTAGCTTCGCATCTCCGTCCTCTTGGGCCATAAGGGCCCTGCTGAGATACGCCGTGTAGACATAGCCCTGGACTTCGCACAGCGCGGTTGGCGGCATGGCCAAAGTGCCGTCGGCGAAGTTGATGCCGTCCCCGGAATCCTTCCAGCCTTGGTTGAACAGCCCTTGGTCAGTGGCCCTCGAGTACTCCACAAAGCCGTCCCCGTCGGCGTCTCCGTAGTCGCGGATCCAATCCAAGGCACGGTCCACCGCGGGCAGGAGGGATTCCGTGACCTCGGACCGGAATCCCCAGCGGGTGAGCTCCCCGGCAAGTGTGACGAACAACGGAGTGGCATCCACCGACCCGTAGTAGGCACTCCCGCCCCCAAGGGCCAGGCCGGTGCTGGCGCCCAAGCGGACCTCATGCAGGATCCTACCGGGTTCCTCTTCGCTGAGCGGGTTGACAGTGCGGCCCTGGTGATCGGCGAGGGTTTGCAGGGTTCCCAAGGCCAGCGAGGGGTCGAGGGGGAGGGTCATGAAGGACGTCAGGAGCGAGTCCCGGCCGAAGAGGGCCATGAACCACGGCGATCCTGCCGCCACCACCGTGCGTCCAGGATGGTCGGGGTCGAAGATCCGCAACGAGCCGAGATCTGCCCTGCTTTGGTCCAACGCTTTTTCGAAGGCGTGGTTGGCCACTTCGGTTTGGGGGACCTTCCCGTGCCACTCCTGCAATCTCTCTTCCGGGACATCGTAGGGACGCTGGCTGCCCCAAACAGAGGCATCGGCATCCGGTCCAACCCCGTCGATACTCGGTGTGGCAGTCACACTGGTGGACCAATGGCCTTGAGGCCCGATCGCGATGTCATAGCTGAGGACATCACCGTCAACCAAGGCATCCGGGGCGTCGACGGTGACCAGGACATGCCGCCCCTGCCGCTGGGACTCAAGGACCAGTGCGCCACTGCTTCCCCGCGCCAAATGCACACTCTCGTGCCGTGCTCGGCCTTCTTTGACTTCGAAGATGTCGGCAAAATCGGCACTTACCGTCAGCGAAACAGTGCATCGAGTGGCTTTGTTGGAAAAGTTCCTGACCGTGATTTCCTCGCGCACTCCGCCGAACAGGCTGCGCCGGCGTTCGATCAACAGGTGGCTGTCTGCCAAACCGTCGGTGCGTGCCGCCCGGCCGATGAAATCGGCACGATAGGGCTCCGGGACCGGGGAGCCCAAGGCCTCGATGGCGTGGCCGTTCACCGCAAGGACCCAGTTGGACACGAACCGCGTGTCCCGGAAAAACATCCCGTGGGGGCGTAGCTGGTCCATATCGCCGTTGGCTGCGGACACACAAAATGATGTTCCCGCCAACAACGTCACGGCGCCGGCGCCCGCCGAACCTGCAAGGTTTTCGGCATTCCAACCTGTCATCGATGAGCTCCAAGGTAGGGAAGGGAAAACGGGGCAGCTTGCTTCAGCGTATTCTCCACGTCTTCGGAAGTGAACCCTCCCGCAGATCTGGCGGGTTTCTGGCGGACGCTCGCTCGGATTTGGGGGCTCTTGGGCGGACGCTCGCTCGGATTTGGGGGCTCTTGGGCGGACGCTCGCTCGGATTTGGGGGCTCTTGGGCGGACGCTCGCTCGGATTTGGCGGGTCTTGGGCGGACGCTCGCTCGGATTTGGGGGCTTTTGGGCGGACGCTCGCTCAAAGATCTGAGCGAGCGTTTGCCGATTGGGGCACATATCTGAGCGAGGGTTCGGAATTTGGGGCGCATATCTGAGCGAGCGTTGCCGATTGGGGCACATATGTGCAGGAGCGTCGGCGAGCGTGAGATCCGCGTAACAAGGATGTGACGCTTGACACGTGTTAGGTGAAGGATTTACGCTACCTAACACGTGTTAGGAAGGAAAAGACATGGCAGGAAGCAATGGGAAGCTGCGTGAGATCTCACGCAGGACAGCCCTTGGTGCCTTGGGTGCGGGAATTGTCGGAGCAACAGTGGCGTCGTGGCCGCGGTTGACCGGCATGGACATCCCGGGCCGTGGGGACAACAGCCTCAGCATCGCCATCTTGGGAACCGCAGCGGACGCAGCCGCCCGCCAGCGGGTCATTGATGCGTTCGCGAAGGTGCACCCGGAAATCAAGGTGAAGGTCCAAGCCATCCAGGCCGCGGACTGGAAGGACTTCTTCACCAAGATCCTCACTATGGTGGCAGCAGGAACGCCACCGGATGTGGTCTACGTGGCCACCGAGGGCGCCCAGCTCTTCGCCGAGAAACTGGCGCACCCCTTGGACGAGTACCTTCGCCGTGATGCCGCGGACATGAAGGAATACTTCGCCGACGTCCACCCCAGCCTTGTGGAAGCGTTCATGTACAAGGGCAGCCTGTTCCAGCTTCCCATCGACTGGAACGCCGCCAACATGTACTACAACACCTCGGCCCTGCAGCAAGCCGGACTAGAGCGTCCGGCGGACAACTGGACCCAGGCTGACTTCCGAAACACCCTTGCTGCCATGCGGAAAGCCAGGCCACAGGACTTCACTCCGTACTACTGGACCAACCGGCTCTTCGGCGGTGTGGTGCCGTGGCTCTACGCCAATGACACCAGCTTCCTCAAGGAAACCAAGTCCGGTGGCGGCGAATGGCTCTGGGATAGCTTCTACGCCCAGGATCCATCGCGAGGACTGCGTTCGGGCGGCTACCAGTGGCTTGAACCCAATGCCGATGACCCCCGGGTATTCGAGTCGTTCGACTACCTCCGCGGCCTGGTCAAGGATGGCCTAGGTGTCCGGCCCGAAGAAGGCGGCGGAAACTCACTCGTCGGCCTGTTCGCCTCCAACAGGATCGGCATGACCCCGGCCGGCGGCTACTGGGTGGAAGGACTCCACGAAGCCGGAATGAAAGAGGACGACTTCGACGTCCAGTTCTTCCCGCGCTGGCGCACGCAGCGTCACCAGTTCGGTACTGCCGGCTACGCCATCATGAAGACCGCCAAGGACAAGGACGCTGCCTGGGAGTGGCTCAAGTTCTCATCCAGCCTGGAAGCCATGCGCTTGGTCTTCCCGACGCCGAACACCACCCCCGCCCGCCGCTCCATGGTCAATGAGCAGCTGTACGCGGGACGCGGCCCCAAGCACTGGAAAGTCTTCTACGACACCCTGGACAAATTCCCCACCACAGGTCCCATTCCGGCACCGCCCCAGCAGGCCGCCGTCGAGACCGCATTGATGAAGAACGTATCCCTGGCCGTCAGCGGTGACGAGCGCCAGCTCAAGCAGGCCCTCGACTCCATGCAACGCGACCTTGAGATCGCCTTGAGGAGGCAGGCATGAGCACGGCAACTACGGGCATGTCCACCAAACGCCGAAACGGCGCCGGACCACAAAGCCACAAGGCATCCGGAAAGCAGCGTCAGCGCTGGCTGCCCTGGGCGTTCCTGGCACCCACGATCTTGGGCATGGGACTCTTCACACTCGTGCCGATCGTGGCGTCCGTCTTGCTGGCGTTCTTCCGCTGGGACATCATTTCCGCGCCAAGCTTCGTCGGGTTCGACAACTTCGCCGAAGTGGTCCAGGACCCCACGGTCCGGGTCTCGTTCCTGAACACGATCATGTTCGTGGTGGTCGCCGTGGCGTTGCAGCTCGGCCTCGCGTTGGCACTGGCGATCATGGTGCAGGAGAAGCTCCCGGCCTGGCTCCGCGTCTTCTTCCGCAGCGCCTTCTTCTTCCCGCTGATCCTGTCCGCGGCGTCGGTGTCCATCTTCATGCGCTACCTGTTCAACGAACAATTCGGCGTGGTCAACTGGCTCCTGTCCTTCGTCGGCATCCCCGCCGTCCCGTGGCTGACGACGCCGGCCGGTTCCGCCGCCGTCGTGATCCTCGTGTACGTGTGGCAGAACTTCGGGTTCTCGTTCCTGCTGTTCATCGGCGGCCTGGCGTCCATCCCCACGGAAACATACGAGGCCGCATCGATCGACGGCGCTACCGGCTGGCGTAAACACCTCCACGTGACGCTGCCGCTGTTGAGCCCCACCACCTTGGTGGCATCCGTCATGGCGATCATCAACGCGCTGCAGGTGTTCGACCAGCCCTACGTCCTCACCCGAGGCGGCCCCGGCGACTCCACGCGCACCGCGGTGATGGTGATCTTCGAGTCCGCGTTCCAGCGCCTCGAGTTCGGCCAGGCCTCGGCGATCGGCGTGATCCTCACGCTGATCATCATGGCCATCACCGCCGCCCAGTTCCGGCTCAGCAAACGATTCGTCTTCTACCAGTAAGGCCCGCCATGACTACAACCTCAACCCAGCGTGCCGCCGTCGATCGCTTGGCTCCCCATGGGGCACAGCCCCGCAAGAAGCGGAACTGGAGCATGGCGGGACGAATCGTGCTGCTCCTGATCGCGTCCGTCTTCATCCTCGGCCCGGTCCTGTGGACCCTGTCCACCTCGCTGCGGCCACCGGCGGAATCGTTCCAGCTGCCGCCGTCGTTCCTTCCGCTCAACCCCGATTTCTCGTCCTACGACCAGGTCTTCAAACAGCTCAACATCATGTTGCTGGTCCTCAACAGTGCCCTCGTGACGGGACTGATCGCCGTCGGGCAGATGTTCACTGCGGCACTGGCCGGATATGCGTTCGCGAACCTCAAGTTCCGCGGCCGCGGGGCGCTGTTCTCGATTGTGCTTGCCACCATGATGGTGCCCGCGCAGGTGACGATTGTTCCGGTCTTCATGCTGATCCGCGGCATCGGTTTGTCCGACACGCTCCTCGCGCTGATCCTCCCCGCGATCCCGACGGCGTTCGGCACCTTCCTGATGCGCCAGTACTTCCTGGGGCTCCCGGCCGATTTGGGCGAGGCCGCCTCGATTGACGGCGCCTCGCCGTGGCGCACGTTCCGTTCCGTATATGCGCCGCTGGCGATGCCGGGCATGGCGATCGTCGGCATCCTAGCTTTCAACTACCACTGGAACGAGTTCTTCCGCCCGCTCATCCTGACCATCTCCGAGCAGAACTTCACGCTCCCGCTGGGCCTGGTGTCGCTGCAGGGCAACCTGGGCACCGGCAGCATCTCTGTGGTGCTGGCAGGCGTGATCCTCTCCATGATTCCCGCCCTGGTGGTGTTCATGTTCGGCCAGCGCGCCTTGCGTGACGGACTCACCGCCGGCACCGGCAAATAACCTCTACTTCCCCGAAAGGACTCCGATGACGGACCTCGTATCTTCCGCCCCTGCACTTGCGGCGGCTGCCACCCACCCGGACCCGGCTTTCCCGCGCTTCCACCCCCGGCCGGCGCAAGGCTGGATCAACGACCCCAACGGCATCAGCTACATCAACGGCCGGTACCACGTGTTCTTCCAGTTCAACCCGGACTCCGCACGGCACCACCGGATCCAGTGGGGCCACGTGAGCTCCCCGGACCTGGTGCACTGGGATGAACACCCCGTCGCGCTGCGCCCGCAAGACGGCGGGCCGGACGAATTCGGCTGCTGGACCGGCGTAGTGACCGACGACGACGGCGTCCCCACCGCCGCGTACTCAGGCGTCAGGGCGGATGGGGGTCACTCGCAAGTGGTGGTTTCCCGCGGCTCCGCGGACTTGGTGTCGTGGGAGCAAACGGGCCACGTGGCGGCCACCATGCCGTCCGATGGCTTGGTCACGGCCGTGCGCGACCCCTTCATCTTCCGCTTCAACGGCAAGCGCTACGCCATGCAGGGCGCCGGGCTGGCCAATGGACATGCTGCACTCTTGCTTTACACGGTGGAGGACATGTCCGACTGGAAGTACCAAGGGATCTGGCTGACCTCCGAAAACCCCGTGGCCGCGACGCACACGCCGGCCGAAATCTGGGAGTGCCCGCAACTGGTCCGGGTGCCTTCCGACGGCGTGCCTTCCGACGAAGTGCCCTCCGACGGCGCTCCTTCCGACGGGGCCGAAACCTGGGTCATGATGTTCTCCCTGTGGCTCTCCGGTGACCACCACGAGCACGCCAACGGGGTGGGCCACCTCATTGGCTCGTTGACCGAGGACCCGACTACGGGGCTGCCGGTGTTCGTCCCTCGTTCCGGCGGCCGGTCCGACCTTGGCCGGGATTTCTATGCCCCGCAGATCGTTCAGCTCGACGTCGCTGAGCCGGAGTCTTCGCCGGAGCCGCGCGCCCTGCTGTGGGGGTGGGCCAACGAGGGGCCCGGCCGTGATGGGCGCCGTGGCCGTTCGCAGGAAGAGATCGACGCCGCGGGCTGGGCGGGCGTATTAACCCACCCGCGCTTCCTCTCGGTTGAGGACGGTGCGTTGGCGGTCGCTCCTGCGCCGGAAGTTGAGGCCTACCGCGGTTCCTTGGCTGCAGGCGGTGCAGCCGGGACCGTTTCATTGCCGCCGTTTGCCGAAGCCGTTGTGACTGGCGGCCCCGATGCCAGCGCCGGCGAGGTTCGGCTGGTCCTTGCCTCGGGCGCGGAGCGGCAAGTGGTGTTCGCCGGTCCGTTGGGTGAGGGCGAGGAACTCCGCATCTTCGTCGATGCTTCCCTCGTGGAGGTGTACCGGAAGGGCTCCGTGGCCACGACACTCCGTGCCTACCCTGCGGCAGGCGAAACGTGGACCCTTGAGCTTCCCGAAGGCGCGGCCGCGGACGTCTGGGAACTGAAGCTGCCCGAATAGGCGGCAGGCCGCCGTCGGGCACTCAACTTTTGACGCTTTTGGCCGGTGCTGCAGTCCGGGATCACCGTATTTCCGCGGATTCCCGGGCGGCGGTCCGGCCAAAAGCGGTCGGATCTAGAGGGCGGGTACAGGCCCAGTGGACTCGCGGACCACCAAACGGCAGGGAACCATGGTCTCCAGGCCGGCCCTGCCTCCCGCCGCGGGCCTCCGATCCGAATCCTCAATCTGTTCCAGCAACATGCTCATGGCGGCCGCGCCCATTTCCCGCAATGGAAGCGCCATGGTGGTCAGCGCGGGGACCATGGTGGCGGCGATGCGGAACTCGTCGTCGTAACCCATGATCGAGAGGTCGCGGGGCACGGAGAGGCCCAACCGCGCAGCGGCCAAGGCAACCCCGACGGCGAGGCGATCGTTCGCGCACACAATCGCGGTGGGCCGCTCAGTGGAGGAGAGCAGGCTCGTGGCGCCGTGGAATCCGTCGTTGATGTCCCATCCGGCGGTAAATACACGGTCGGCGCGGACGGGGATGGCTGCCTTGGCCATGGCTTCCCGATGCCCCTCGATGCGCAACGGCACAGCCGGGGAGCTTGCGGCGCCGGCCAGGAAGGCGATGTCGCGATGGCCCAACTGCAGGAGGTGCTCGGTGGCTTCCCTGCCGCCGGAAACCTCATCCGGGATCACGTGGTGCAGCTGCGGGGTGGGGCTGTTGTCGTAGCAGTTGGCCAGCACGGAGGGAACGCGAAGCATGCCGTGCGGCACATCGAGCGGCTTCAAGCCCACCGTGACGTACATCAGCCCATCCACTTGTCTGTCGAGCAAGGTTTCGACGGCGCTCTCGTCACGGGACGCGTCGCGCTCGGTGTCCATGACGACCGTGACAAAGCCGTGGGCGCGGGCGACATCGTCAGCGCCACCGATGATGTTGCCGTCGAACGGGCTCACCACCACCTCGTCAGACACGATGCCAATCACGCGCGTACGTTGGTTCCGCAGGCTCAGGGCAATGGCATTGGGGGAGTACTTTAGCTCGGCCGCGGCCTGCCGGATGCGGTCCTGGCTCTCCTTGGCCACATTGCCGTCCCCGCGCCCGTTGAGCACCAGCGACACCGCACTCCGCGAGACACCCGCCCGTTTGGCGACGTCGAGTGCTGTGGCCTTGCGCTGCATGCGGGCTCTCCTCCAGGGTTCTTAGGGCTTCTTGCTGCATTCTACCTAACGCGTGTGAGGAGTGGTTCCGGTCCCGTTCCCCGCGTTCCCCAGCCCGACGCTCGCTCACATATATGGCCTTCCGGCCGGACGCACGCTCACATCAAGTGAGCGAGCGTGGGCAGAAAACGCCTCAAAGGTGAGCGAGCGTCGGCCGAGGCCCCTCCCCGGACCCCCTCCCCGGGCCCCCTGCCTGGGACTGCCCCACGCTAGAGTGAAACCATGCCCGCATTCCCCACCCTCGACGAGCTCCGCGCCACCGCGAAAGTGGTCAGCCTGCCGATGCGGGTCAAGTTCCGCGGCATCATGGAGCGAGAGACCCTCCTGTTCCGCGGTCCGGCCGGGTGGGGCGAGTTTTGTCCGTTCCCCGAGTACGGCGACGCCGAGGCCTCCCGCTGGCTCGCGGCCGCCGTCGAAGCCGCATGGCAAGGTTTTCCGCCGCAACTGAGGGACACCATTCCCGTCAACGCCACCGTCCCCGCCGTGCCCGCCGCCCGGGTGCCCGAGGTCCTGGAGCGCTTCGGCCGCGTGGACGCCGTCAAGGTCAAGGTCGCCGAGCGCGGGCAGGAACTCGCCGACGACGTCGCGCGCGTCACCGCAGTCCGGGACGCCCTGCCCGACGCCGCTATCCGCGTGGACGCGAACGCGGGCTGGGACGTGCCGGAGGCGGTCGAGGCACTCGGGCGACTTTCCGCCGTCGGGCTCGAATACGCCGAGCAGCCGGTGCCGGAGATCGAGGGCCTCGCCGAAGTCCGCCGCCGGCTCGCGGAACAGGGAACGCCCGTGCTTATCGCCGCCGATGAATCCGTGCGGAAGGAAGACGACCCCCTCAAGGTGGCCCGCGCGGGCGCAGCGGACCTGATCGTGGTCAAGGTGGCGCCGCTTGGGGGAGTGCGGCGCGCGCTGGACATCGTGGCGCAAGCCGGGCTTCCCGCCGTCGTGAGCTCGGCGCTCGACACCTCGGTGGGGATCCGCGCGGGGCTGGCGCTCGCCGCCGCGCTGCCGGAACTGCCGTACGCGTGCGGGCTGGGGACCGTGCGGCTGTTCGCCTCGGACATCACGCGGGATCCGTTAGTGCCCGACGACGGCGCCATCCGCGTCCGCGAAGCCGTCGCCGACGAAGGGCTGCTTGAGCGGTATGCGGCTCCCGCTGAACGTCGCGACTGGTGGCTGGACCGGCTCCGCCGGGTGCACGCACTCCTGGCTGTATCGACTATCGATGGGGAGTTCACCGGAACTTAACCGGAGCGTCCTCTCGGATTCCGCTTGCACTGTAAGTGTGGGGAAATCACTCAATCCCCGGAGGTATTTCCCATGTCTGAATCAACCGCGCGCAAGTTCGGATTGCTCCCCATGCTCGGCCATACGAAGGGCAAGCGCAGTCCCGTTACGTGCGCCCTGAAGTGCGACAACGCCTGCTCGGGCGAGGTGTGCAACACGAGCTCCAACGCCTACTTCCGCGACATCGCTTCCGCAGCCGTGTCCCGCCGCGCCGCCCTGGGCTTCGGCGCGGTCGGTGCGCTCGCCGTCGTACTGGGCGGAAGCCTGTCTGGTAACCTTCCCGAAGCCGGCGGTGTTGGCCTGTCCGAGGCGGCCAAGGCGGGCTTCGACAAGGCCAAGCTCAAGTTCACCCCGATCAAGCCGGTCGACTCCGCCGTCGACGAGTTCACCGTGCCGGAAGGCTTCGCGTGGCAGCCGATCATCCGCTGGGGCGATCCGCTCTTCGCCGACTCTCCGGCCTTCGATCTCAACGGCCAGACCGCAGCTGCGCAGGCCCGTCAGTTCGGCTACAACAACGACTACACGGACATCCTGCCCATCCCGGATTCCAAGGACCGCCGGGCCGTGCTGTTCACGAACCACGAGTACACCAACGAGAACATCATGTTCCCGGCCTCCACTGAGGCTACGGAGGCGCGCGCGATCGGCCGGGCCGCACACGGACTCACGGTTGTCGAACTCGAGCGCAAGAACAAGAACAAGCCGTGGAACTACGTCAAGGGCGCACCGCTCAACCGCCGTTTCCTGACCGACACCACCTATGAGCTCACCGGCCCCGCGGCGGGCACCGACCTGGTCAAGACCATCGACGATCCCTCCGGCCGGAAGATCAAGGGCACCTTGGGCAACTGCTCCGGCGGCACCACACCTTGGGGCACCATCCTCTCCGGCGAGGAAAACTTCAACGGCTACTTCGTTGCTCCCGGCACCTCGGTGGGCGACAAGCGCTACGGCCTCACCAACAAGGCCACCGCGCGCAAGTGGGAACTGGATGAGCCCCGTTTCAACACCAACAACACCGGCTACGCCAACGAAACCAACCGCTTCGGCTGGATTGTGGAAGTCGACCCGTTCGACCCCTCCTCCACGCCCAAGAAGCACTCCGCCATGGGCCGATTCAAGCACGAGGGCGCCAATGTGATTGTTGCCGACTCAGGCCACGTGGTGGCGTACATGGGCGACGACGAGCGCTTCGACTACCTCTACAAGTTCGTCTCCAAGGGCAAGTACATGGCCGGCGACTCGGCCGCGGCCCGCCGGAACAACATGAACCTTCTCTCCGAAGGCGATCTTTACGTTGCCAAGTTCACGGGCGACTCACCGGCGTCGGAGATCACCGGGAACGGTGCGCTGCCGTCCGACGGCGCGTTCGACGGTTCCGGCGAGTGGCTTCCCTTGGTGGTCGATGGCGTCTCCGCAGTTCCGGGCATGTCCGTCCCTGAGGTACTGGTCTACACGCGCCTCGCCGCGGACAAAGTCGGCCCCACCAAGATGGACCGGTGCGAAGACGTTCAGCCGAACCTGGAAACCGGCAAGGTCTACGTGGTCTGCACCAACAACTCGGACCGCGGCAAGCCCGGCAAGGAAGGCGCCACCGAGGTCAACCCGCGCACACTGAACCGTGACGGCCACATCGTCGAAATCACCGAGACCGGAGACCAGACGTCCACCCGCTTCAACTGGACCCTCCTCATGGTGTGTGGAGATCCCGCCAAGAACTCCTCCACATACTTCTCCGGCTTCCCGGCCGACAAGGTCTCGCCCATTTCCTGCCCGGACAACGTGGCCTTCGACTCCGCGGGCCACATGTGGATCGCCACGGACGGCGCGCCGTCCTCCATCGGTTACGCGGACGGCCTTTTCAAGGTCACCCTCGACGGCGACGAGCGCGGCAAGGTGGAACAGTTCCTCGCCGTACCGCGCGACGCCGAGACGTGCGGTCCGATCGTGCACGACGACGAGCGGACCGTCTTCGTCGCCGTGCAGCACCCGGGCGAGGAAGGAACGTTCGACGCCCAGCACTCCTTCTTCCCGGACTACGTCGGCGCCGGCGCCACCCCGGCCGCCGGCCAGGTCCGCGCCCCGCGTCCGTCGATCGTCCAGGTGTTCCGCAAGGACGGCTAACCTTTCGGGAAACGCCCGCTCACCTATGCGGGCCTTTCGGGAAACGCCCGCTCACCTATGTGGGCCTTTCGGGAAACGCTCGCTCACCTATGTGGGCCTTTCGGGAAACGCCCGCTCACCTATGTCTGCATAGGTGAGCGAGCGTTTCGGTTTTGGGGCGCATAGGTGAGCGAGCGTCGGGGGAGGCGGCGCTAATAGACTGGTGCGGTGACTTCGCAAGGCTCCCTGAGCTCTCTCGCCGCTGCCCGGATCGCTGTTAAGGCGCTGCTCGACGGCGGTGTGCGGCACGTGGTGGTCTCTCCCGGTTCGCGCTCGGCACCCATGGCCTACGCGCTGGCGGAGGCCGAAGCAGCCGGGAACGTCCGGCTCCTGGTCCGGATCGACGAGCGTTCGGCCGGTTTCACGGCCCTTGGCCTGGCCCTGTCCACGGGCGCCCCGGCTGCCGTCCTCACCACCTCAGGCACCGCCGTCGGGAATCTCCTCCCCGCGGTGATGGAGGCCAACCACGCTGCGGTTCCCCTCGTCGTCCTTTCGGCCGATCGTCCCGCCGAACTCTTGGGCACTGGCGCCAACCAAACCACCATCCAGCTGGACCTCTTCGGTGAACACGTGCGCTTCGCCGTCGACATTCCCGCGGGCAGCAACCCGCAGCGCGCGGTCGAGACTGCCCTTTACGCGGCAACCGGCGCCCTCGAGGACACCCCTCCGGGCCCGGTGCAGCTCAACCTCGCTTTCCGCGAGCCGCTGGTTCCGGAACAAGGCGAGGCACTGCCCGCCAGTCAAGGCCGCGGCGTTTTCCACTACGACTCCGGCCCGCAGCCACTGAGCATGCCGCCCGCTTCCGCGGAACTTACCGAACGGCGGACGGTGGTCCTGGCAGGGCACGACGCCGGTCCGGTCGCTGAGGCCTTCGCCCGCGCCCACGGCTTCCCCTTGCTGGCCGAGCCCTCCTCGAACGCGCGATTCGGCCCGAACGCGGTGGGGCCGTATCGCCTGATGCTGGACAACTTCGGGCCCGGTTCTGCGCTGCCGATCGAGCGGGTGGTGGTCTTCGGACGGCCGACCCTTTCGCGGCCCGTCGCCGCCCTGCTGGCCCGAAACGAGCTACCGGCCGCCATCTACGAGCCCGTTCCCGTGGCTTGGTACGAGCACGGACGGCGACGCGAGGAACGCTTTGATTCCCTGGCTGAGTTGGCTGGGTTCGCAGGCCGGGGCTCGGATGAGTGGCTCGACGCTTGGCTCCTGGCCGGTGCCGCAGCCCAACACGCGCTCGACGGCGTTCTCGATGCGGAGCCTGCAGCTAACGGGCCGGCTGTGGGAGCCACAGTCTGGAAACACGCCCGCGGGCAGCTGGTCCTGGGCTCCTCCAACGGGATCCGCGACGTCGACCTCGCCGGACAGCCCAGCCCCGAACCGCTGGCCACCATTTTCGCGAACCGCGGCCTCGCCGGCATCGACGGAACCATCTCCACCGCGACGGGAATCGCCCTCGGCGCGGGCCGCGAAACCACCCTCCTCGTGGGCGACGTCACCTTCTTGCACGACGCCGGAGGCCTCCTCCTCGGAGCCGGCGAGCCTGGGCCGGACCTGCGCATCGTGGTCCTCAACGACGCCGGCGGGGGCATCTTCGGCCTCCTCGAACACGGCAAGGTGGAGGACGACGGCGGCTACGGCACCGCCGTCGAGCGCCTCTTCGGGACCCCGCACAGCGTGGACATTTCCGTGCTCGCCGCGGCATACGGCGTCGGGCACACTTCAGTGCGTACGACGGCGGAGCTCGCCGACGTGCTTGCCTCGCCTCTGAAGGGGCGCAGCATTGTCGAGGTACGCACGGACCGATCCGAGTTGCGCCCGTTGCACGCACGCATCAAGTCTGCCGTGGCCGCGGCCGTGTCCCAGGTGCTGCTCGGGGCGTAGGGGCTGGCGCTGGCGACGCGGGACCTGACTGGTGACACGCGAACTGGCTGACGACGCGGAAATGCCCTGGCGAGGCCGGATTTCCGGCCTCGACAGGGCATTTGCGCGTCGCGGGGAATCAACCGCAGCGCTGGGGACCTACAGGACGCGGCTGAGGAACTCCTTGGTGCGGGCGTGCTGGGGGTTGGCGATGATCTCGCGGGGGTCGCCGGTTTCGACCACGACGCCTCCGTCCATGAAGGTCAAGGTGTCGCCGACTTCGCGGGCAAAGCCGATTTCGTGGGTGACCACGATCATGGTCATGCCGGACTTGGCGAGGTCCTTCATCACGTTGAGCACATCGCCGACGAGTTCGGGGTCCAGGGCGGAGGTGGGCTCGTCGAAGAGCATCAGCTCCGGTTCCATGGCCAGGGCCCGGGCGATCGCGACGCGCTGCTGCTGGCCGCCGGAGAGCTGGGCCGGGTAGTGGTTGGCGCGGTCGGCCAGGCCAACCCGGTCCAGCAGTTCCAGGGCCTGCTTCTTGACGTCGCCCTTGTTCTTGCCCTTGACCTGCACGGGTGCTTCCATGACGTTGTACAGGGCGGTCTTGTGCGGGAAGAGGTTGAAGCGTTGGAAGACCATGCCGATTTCCCGGCGCTGCGCGGCGATTTCCCTGACCTTCAGGTCGTGGAGGCGGCCGTTGACTTCGCGGTAGCCGATGAGCTGCTCGCCCACGGAGATGCGTCCGGCGCTGATGGTTTCGAGCAGGTTGATGCAGCGGAGCATGGTGGACTTGCCGGAGCCGGAGGGGCCGATGACGACGGAGACTTCGCCCTGGTTGACGGTCAGGTCGATGCCGCGCAGCACGTGGTGGGGGCCGAAGTATTTGTGGAGGCCTTCGATCCTTACCAGTGGTGTCTGGGTGGTGGTCGTCATTTTGCCTCCTCCTCGGGGAAGTCCATCTTCAGGGACGGTTCTGCTTCGGCGCTCGGTGCCACGGCCGCGGCGGCCTTGGCGGCTGCGGGGTTGATGACGGCCGGGGCGAGGTTGGTGTCCACGCCCTTGCCGTAGTAGGCCTCGATGTAGTGTTGGCCGACCATGAGCAGGCTGGTGATGACCAGGTACCAGATGGCTGCCACGATCAGCAGCGGCACCGGCAGGTAGATCCGGTTGGCCAGGGCGTTGGTCGCGAAGGTCAGGTCCAGGGTGAACGGGACGGCCAGGACCAGGGAGGTGGTCTTGAGCATGCCGATGGTCTCGTTGCCGGTGGGAGGGACGATGATGCGCATGGCCTGGGGCAGGATGATGCGCCACATGATCTTGCCTTTGCCCATGCCCAGGGCTTCGGCGGCTTCGGTCTGGCCCTTGTCCACGGACTTCAGCCCGGCCCGGAAGATCTCGGCCAGGTACGCCGATTCGTTCAGGCCCAGGCCCAGGATGGCCGCGACCAGGGCCGTGATGACGGTGCTCGTGTCCACGCTGAACAGTTCCGGGCCGAAGGGCACCCCTGCACTGATTTTGGGGTAGAGGACGGCGATCAGGCCCCAGAAGACCAACTGGGTGTAGACCGGGGTGCCGCGGAAGAACCAGACCCACACCCAGGAGGTGTAGCGCAGGACCGGGTTGTCGGACTGGCGCATCACGGCCAGCAGGATGGCCAGGACGATCGCGATGACCATCGACGCCACGGTCAGCAGCAGCGTCCAGCCGACGCCCTGGACGACCTTCACGTCCAGGATGTAGGTGCCCACCACGTCCCAACGGAAGTTGTGGTTCGTGATCACGCTCTGCACCATCAGCGCCAGCACGCCAACGATGACGATGGCGCTGATCCAGCGTCCCGGATGCCTGACCGGCACCGCATCGTTCAGCACGGGCGCGGCGTGGCCTGGTTGATGATGATCCATCTGTGCACCTGATTTGTTATCGGTGGCGGGAATACTCAAGACTTGACCGCCGGGTTGACCTCGGACTTGGTGATGGCGCCTTCGGCGTTGCCCCAGCCAGTGAGGATCTTCTTGTAGGAACCGTCAGACATGAGCTTGGTCAGCGTCTTCTGGATGACGTCGGCGAGGGCGGTGTCCGACTTGGCAACGGCGATGCCCTGGGGAGCGGCGTCGTAAACGTCGCCGAGCCTTTCGAGCTGGCCGTTGGTCTGGGTCAGGGCGTAACCGATGATGGGGGAGTCGGCGGCCATGGCATCGATGCTGCCGTTGACGAGCCGGGTGGTGACGTCCGTCTGGTTCTTGAGCGTCACGATGTTGATCGGCTGCTTGCCGTCAGCTGCGCACTTCTTGTTGCGGCCGGAGAGGTCCGGGTCTTCCTGGACGGTACCGGTCTGCACGCCGATGGACTTGCCGCAGACGTCATCCAGGGAGAACTTCTTCGGGTTGCCCTTCTGCACGGCCCAAGCGGTGCCGGCGTTGAAGTAGCTGACCATGTTGACGGCGCCGAGACGCTCGGGGTTGATGGTGAAGGAGGAGATGCCCAGATCGTACTTGGGGCCGAGGGCGGGGAGGATGCCCGTGAATTCGGCGGTCTGCACCTGGACCTTCAGGCCGAGGGTGGCGCCGATTGCCTTGGCGATGTCGACGTCGTAACCGACCGGGGTCTGGCCGTCGGTTCCGAGGAATTCCGCAGGTGCATAGGTGGTGTCCGAGCCGACGGTCAGCGTGCCCTTGGACTTGATGGCCGCGGGGACCAAGGCAGCCAGGGTGTCATCCTTGGCGATGGTGGTGGGGTCAAAGCTTGCATTGGCACTGCCGGAAGGCGAGGCGGCATTCGACGGGCCGGCCTCTGAGGCGTTGGTGCAGGCAGTCAGTGCCAAGGCGCCGATTGCGATGATGGTTGCAGCCTTGAGCGTCGAACTGACCGGAAACGAACGGGATTTCTGCATTTTCTTACCTTTTGTTGCAGTGGATGCGAAACTAATCGGTTCATAGTGTAGCGCCGAACATGAGATGTGCGTCACAGAAAACTAAGTTTTACTATTGGATAACCTACCAAGCGAAAAATCAAGACCCTCGCCGTGGCTATTGTCTCGCATCCCAGACATCCACGGGGATGGGTTTCGAACGGAATCCTGGAGGTTTGGACTCTTAGCGGTTGATGCCCAGTGACTCGAGCATTGGCCGGAATTTGGCCCAGGTCTCGGCCAGCTCAGCCTCGGGAACGGAGCCCTCAACGATCCCGCAGCCCGCATAGAGGCGCACAGTCGTTGGGCTCTCGATGATCGCACCACGCAGCGCGATGCCCCACTCGCCGTTGCCCGCGGCGTCGAGCCATCCGACTGGCCCGGCGTAGGGGCCCCGGTCCATGTGCTCAAGCTCCCGGATGAGCGCACCGGCCACCAAAGTAGGCGTCCCACATACGGCGGCCGTGGGGTGAAGCGCGTTGATCAGGGCCAGGCACGTAGGGACATGTCCCTCGATATCGGCCAGCTCGGCCTTCACATCGGAGGCCAAGTGCCACACATTGGGCAGTTCCAGGATGAACGGCTCACTGTGCGCGTTCATGGCCTCGGAGAACGGAGCGAGTTGCGTCGTTAGGGATTGGATGGCGATCTCGTGCTCATGGCGTTGCTTCTCGGAACCGGCAAGCACCCGTTCGGCGTACTCCATCGGGGAGCCGTCCATCCCCTCGGCGTCCCGTCGGTCCAGCGTCCCGGCCAGGACTCGTGCCTGCGCGGTGCGGCCCTCCACTTGGATGAGCATCTCCGGCGTCGCGCCTACCAAGCCGTCGACGCCGTATGTCCAGCATTCGCGGTAGCTCCCCGCCAGTTGGCGGAGCACCTGGGCGGCGTTAACGCCGTCGGGAAGCGTTGCCACAACGTCGCGGGCGAGGACAAGCTTCTCAAGCTTTCCCGTGCGGATTTCCGCGACGCCGTCCGCAACGGCCTGCTTCCAGTCAGCTTCGCTCAACGAACCGCTCTCCAGAGTGACCCTTCCATCCCCCAACTGACTGGCAGTTGTTGTCGTTATGAGCCCTCTAAACGACAACAAATGCGAGTCAGTTGGGCGCCCGCCGCCGTGCCCGACGCCGTGCCCGACGCCGGAGCCTCCCGCCGTGGCCGACTCACCGTCCGCAGGACTCAGCCATCCCGCGAGTGCGGCGAGTGCGCCCGCCTCGGTGAGTTCGACGTCGTCGAGCGTCAACTGGGTGAGCCAAGACCGCCCATCCCGGATCCCGACCACAATCTCCGGAAGGATCAGGCGCGATTCAAAGGCGGACGTCTTGGAGAAAGCAAAGGAGCCAAAGGCTACAGGGCCGGTGCCGGGGATCTCGAGGGGATCCGTGATGTCTGCCTCGATGACGAGATGGCGCCACCAGATATCGGCCTCGAGAAAACGATCGGGCCCGGTGGCAGTGAAGCGTGCGAGTTCGCCAAAGCCCACCAGTCCGTTCTCGCGGCGGGACCAGCACAGGACGTCGTCCCGGACCAGAAACGACGGCAGCCCCCCGGAGGATGAATCAACATCGAGGGGGACTGTCAAGGTGCGGAGCGTGCTCGTCATGATGGAACAACATTACTCCCGCGGGCAAGGGAGCTGTGCTGGCCGGCAGGAACTCGGGCCTGGAACCTGGCCGGCCCCAAGCCCGACGCCCAAGGCGGCAACCCGGGCCGGACCGGAGTGCCCCGAAAGTTCTTCCCAAATTTGTCTGAGACAATTGCAGGGTGAACCGAGCATCCTTGGAAAAGCGTCCGGACGAAGTTGCGACGATGTTTGACGATGTCGCCCCCAAATACGACGTCGTCAACGATGTCCTGTCCATGGGGCAGACCCGGCGTTGGCGCCGCGTCGTCGTGGAAGCGATGGATGTTCGGGTGGGCCAAAAGGTCCTGGACTTGGCTGCCGGCACCGGCACCTCCAGCGAACCGTACGCCGACGCCGGCGTAGACGTCGTGGCCTGCGACTTCTCCCTGGGGATGCTGAAGGTTGGCAAGCGCCGCCGTCCGGACATCAACTTCGTTGCCGGGGACGCCACCAATCTGCCGTTCGCGGACAACTCCTTTGACGCCTGCACCATTTCGTTCGGCCTGCGCAACGTCAACGAACCGCACAAGGCCCTCGAAGAGATGTTCCGCGTCACCAAGCCCGGCGGACGCCTGGTCATCGCAGAATTCTCGGCTCCCGTGGTCCCCCTTTGGCGCACCATGTACACCGAATACCTAATGCGCGCACTGCCCGCCATCGCCACCAAAGTCTCGTCCAACCCGGACGCCTACGTGTACCTTGCCGAGTCCATCCGCGCTTGGCCGGACCAGGACCACCTGGCCGCCTGGATGCAGGAAGCCGGTTGGACCGATGTCAACTACCGCAACCTGAGCGGTGGAATCGTGGCAATACACCGGGCCCAGAAGCCCGCCGCTCCGCACACCGCCAGCGTCCCTGTGGCCAAGCTGCGCCGCCAGATCAAGCCGCGCCGCCAAACCGGCGATCAGTCCCGCTAGCCGGCTCATTAACAAGGACGCTGTGAACGTACTGATAGTCGGCGCAGGACCAGCCGGGTCCACCGCCGCGTACTACCTTGCCCAGGCGGGCATTTCCGTGACGGTGCTGGAAAAGACCAGCTTCCCACGCGAGAAGGTGTGCGGCGACGGCCTCACTCCCCGCGCGGTCCGCGAGATCCAGAAGCTCGGCCTCCCGCACGCCGAGGACGGAGGCTGGCGACGCAACAAGGGCCTGAGGCTGATCGCCGGCGGCCGGACCATTGAATTGCCATGGCCCGAAGTTGCCGACTTTCCCACGTACGGGCTCATCCGCACCCGCCTTGGATTCGACGAGGAGTTGGCCCGGCACGCCCAGGCGGCAGGCGCCGTCGTCCTTGAACGCCACAGCGTGAGCGAGGCCCTGCGCGACGACGCCGGGCGGGTGATCGGCGCCCGCGCCGCAATCCTCGACGAGTCCGGACGCAAGACGGGCGAAACGCGCGACTTCCACGCCGACGTCGTACTCGCCGCCGACGGCAACTCGACCCGCACAGCCGTGTCGCTCGGCATGCATAAGCGCGACGACCGCCCGCTGGGCGTCGCAGTCCGCACTTACTTCACCTCGCCCCGCCACGACGACGACTGGATGGAAGGCTGGCTTGAGCTCCATTCGCCGGGTTCCCACGCCTCGCAAGCTCGGCGCGGTACCCGCGCTGGCTCTCTTGGCAAGTCCGGCAAGCCGCTGCCCGGCTACGGTTGGGTGTTCGGCGTCGGGGATGGAACATCCAACGTTGGCCTCGGGATCCTGAACTCCTCCAAGGAATTCGGCAAGCTCGACTACAGGCAGGTCCTCCGCGAATGGACCGCCGGCATGCCGCCCGAATGGGGCTTTACTCCCGAAAACCAGGTAGGGGAGATCCGCGGCGCCGCCCTGCCCATGGGCTTCAACCGGACCCCGCATTACTCGCCGGGGCTCATGCTCCTGGGCGATGCCGGCGGCATGGTTTCCCCGTTTAACGGGGAGGGCATTTCCTACGCCATGGAGTCCGCCCGCTTCGCGGCCGAGTTCATCATCGACGCGTCCTCGCGTTCCCGTTCAGCCGGATGGACCGCGGACGACGCCGATGCGCACCTTTCGCGTTACGCGGACTACGTGCGGGACCAGTGGGGTTCACACTTCACCCTGGGACGCGTCTTTGCGGCCCTCATCGGCAAGCCCGCTGTCATGAAACTCGCACTGCGGACGGGCATGCCCATCCCCGTGCTGATGCGCTTTGTGGTGAGGATGCTCGCCAACCTCACGGATGCGTCCGCCAAGGGTTTCGAGGATCGCGTCATCCGCGTCCTCGAAATGCTTGTCCCGGCCACGTCCAACACCACGTCCACCGCCGTTTCCACCCGCACCGGCACCGAATCAACGCTTTCCACCGCGAAAAGTTAGGGTTAACCCGTGACTCACTCTGCCGAACACAGTTGGACGCACGCCGGGCACGGCCTGCCGGACACTGTCGAACCCGCTCCCTCCACCACCGCGATCGCCACCGGGCTGCAGCTTCCTGCCGGTTTTGCGGCGATCGCCAAGGACGTGGAGCTGGGTCCTGCCATCACCACCAACCTTGCCCGCGTGGAGAAGAAGCTCCGCGAAGCAATTGCCAACTCGGACCCCCTGGCTGACGCAACGTCGCGTCACCTGGTGGAAGCCGGTGGCAAGCGGATCCGCCCGCTGTTGACTCTCCTGTGCGCCCACCTCGGTGACGCCTCCCGCCCGGAGGTGGTCCAGGCCGCCGTCGTGGTTGAACTGACCCACCTCGCAACCCTTTATCACGACGACGTGATGGACTCCGCTCCCTTCCGCCGCGGCGCCCCGACGGCCCACGAAGTCTGGGGCAACTCGGTGGCAATCCTCACCGGCGACCTCATCTTCGCGCGGGCTTCCATCCTGGTGTCTGAGCTCGGTTCGCGTGCCTTGGGAATTCAGGCCCGTACCTTCGAACGCCTGTGCCTGGGCCAGCTGCACGAAACCGTGGGTCCGCGTGAAGGCGAAGACGCCGTGGAGCACTACCTCTCCGTCATCGCCGACAAGACCGGTTCCTTGGTGGCCGCCTCAGGCCAGCTCGGTGCCATTTTCGCCGGCGCCGACGAAGCCTTCGAAGATGTGCTGGTGGAATACGGCGAGAAGGTGGGCGTGGCCTTCCAGTTGGCCGACGACGTCATCGACGTAACCGGCGTCAAGGTCAAGTCCGGCAAATCCCCGGGAACGGACCTCCGGGAAGGTGTGCCCACGCTGCCCGTCCTCCTGCTCCGCAAGGCTGCCGACAACGGCGACCACTCCGCCGTCGAACTCCTGAAGCTTGTGGACGGCGACCTGTCCTCGGATGAGGCACTGGCGTTGGCTGTCGCCGGGCTGCGCGAGCATCCCGTCACCGCCGAATCCTGGGTCATTGCGCGTCAGTGGTCCGCGGAAGCCATCGAGGCCTTGAAGCCGCTGCCCGAAGGCGTGGTCAAGGAATCGCTGACAAACTTCGCCCACGCAGTGGTGGAGCGCGCCAGCTAATTCCGCCGTCGCAGTCACCCAACTAACTCGCAGTTGTTGTCGTTTTGACCCGGCAAAGTCATATGGTCGTAGCAACGCTCTGATTGATGGAGCGTTTTATGGTCAGGTCATTTCCTCAGAGTGCCCGCAACGAGTTTGTGGACTTGGTGTGTGGTGGGATGTCGATTCTCGCGGCTTCCCGGCGCGTCGGGACCACACATCGGACCGGGGGAACCTGGTGGTCCCAGTCTGGCCTCATGATGACTGTGAACATGGGCCGCGTCGGGGGTCTTGCTGATCCGGCGCCGACGGCGGACGGTCCGGGTGGCCGGGCATTGACTTTGGACGATCGGGGGATGATCCAGATGGGCCGCCGGTGCGGGCTGAGCTACGCGGATATTGGGGAGGCGATTGGCCGGGACAAGTCGGTGGTCTGGCGGGAGGTGAAGCGGCACACCGGGGAGGACGGGGTTTATCATGCGTCAACCGCCCACGCTAAGGCGCATCAGAACCGGCGCCGGCCCAAGCCGCTGAAGCTTGCCGAGAACGAGGATCTGTGCCGGCTGATAGCGGTCTGGATGGACGACGGGTGGAGCCCGAAACTGATTTCATCGATGCTGGTGTTTTACTTCACCGATGATCAGACTATGCAGGTGAGCCACGAGACGATCTACCAGGCGCTGTACGTCCAATCCCGCGGGATCCTGCGGGCAGATCTGGCCGAAAAGCTCAGCCTGAAACGGAAGCAGCGCGTTCCCCACGCCGCGGACAGGACCAAGAACAGCCCCTACAAGGAGGCGTTCAAGATCAGTGAACGCCCGGCCGAGGCCCAGGACCGGGCCGTCCCAGGGCATTGGGAAGGTGACCTCATCATCGGCTCCAACGGGACCGCGATCGGCACCCTCGTGGAACGCTCGACCCGGTTCACGATCCTGCTCCACCTCCCCGGGAACCACAGCGCCGAGACCGTCGCTACCGCGATGATCCGGGAGATGGGCAAGCTCCCGGACCACCTGCGACGGTCGATCACCTGGGACCGCGGCACGGAACTCGCCGACTACGCGCGGATCCAAACCGCGCTCGAGACCACGCTCTATTTCTGCGACCCGCACTCGCCCTGGCAGCGCGGGACCAACGAAAACACCAACCGGCTCCTGAGATTCTGGTTCGAGAAAGGCTCGGACCTCTCCGCTCACACCCCGGAGGACCTCCGCCGGGTCGCCGCGAAACTCAACCGCCGGCCACGGCCCACCCTCAACCTGCAAACCCCAGCCAACCGGCTCAACCAGCTGCTGCAGGCAGCCTAAACCCCAGCGTTGCTCTGACCAGTTGACTTTGCCCCCGTCATAACGACAACAACTGCGAGCTAGTTGGGCCGGGACGAACGGGGACGGGCTTAAATGCAATGGCCCCGGTTCCTTGCAACGCTACGAGTCACGCGCTGCAACGAACCGGGACCATAATCTCCGTTCGCATCAGACTCACCGGAGGCATTTAGTGAATCCGGTTACAGCATATGACAGGTTTGTCATGGGTGCAACTTTCTCGGTCAATAGATTTTCCGGAGTTTGCGTTGGCCTTCGTGTTCCGTCCTGACCCTCTTTGGCACCAAAAGGGCCGCGACACACTTCGAACAAGGCGTGTCGCGGCCCTTTGAATTCAAACAGGGTCAGGAAGGCGCGGCCGCCGCTAAAACAACCCCAAAACCCTAGTCTTCGTCGCTGAAAGCCCAGTCGAACATGTCGAACACGAACTCGGAGAACGTGCCTTCTTCGGATTTCCATTGGCCGCGGGCGTTGTTGCGGCGCCACACGATGGGATCCGGGACGCCGAGGTCGCCCACGCGGAAGCCCCAGGTGAACTGCTCTTCCTCGTCCTCGAGGAACATGAGGAAGCCTTCGTCGTCAACTTCCAGTTCCTCGGGGTCCCAGAAGTAGTGGTAGGCCTCCATGAGGTCCTCGCAGCCACCGAGGGCGAGGTAGAACTCGCGCAGCACCATGGGAATGGTGAATGAGTGGGCTGCCAGGGCTTCGTCCAGCTCAGAGGCGGTGAGGCCGTCTTCTTCCTGCCATTCGTCCTCGAGATACTTCGGTACAAGCGCGCGGAACTTCTCGAGGAGCATGTCAGTCATGCTCCCATCCTAGCTAATCCCGGCCACGTGATTCGGCGCCCGCCGCGACCCCCGCGCGATGCCATCCGCGGACCGCCAAAGGCACCCGCCAGCCGCGACGCCAAGCCACCACGCGGAAGGCGAAAACCAAGGCGGCAACCAAGGCCGCCGTCAGCCCGTTGAAGGCATCCATGTTCCAGAGCAAGGCCGTCAGTGCCGCTCCGCTGAAGGCCGGCAGGGCGTAGAGATCCCGGGCATCGAAGAGCGCGGGGATCTCGTTTGCAGTGATGTCGCGGAGCAGTCCGCCACCCACCGCGGTGGTGACGCCCAGGAGGATCGCAGCCACGGGATTCAGCCCGGCGGTCAGGGCCTTCAGGGTTCCGGTGATGCAGAACAATGCCAATCCGCCGGCGTCGAACAGCGTCAACAGCGAGGTAAAGCGCTGGATGCTTGAAAACAGGAAGTACACCAGAACCGCGGCCAAAAAAGGCGGCAGCAGGTAGACCGGGTTGGTGAACGCCGCAGGCGGGCCCGCGTTGATGATGATGTCGCGGATGACACCGCCGCCTAGGGACACTAGCGAAGCCAAGAGAAGAGAGCCGATGATGTCGAACTGCTTCTTGGCCGCGAGCAAGGATCCGGACACGGCGAAAAAGAACACGCCGGCCAGATCCAGCCATACCAGCGCGAGGTCAAACGTGAACAAATGCAGCTCCATTCTTCGTTCACAGACGGGCGATCATGCTTGCCCAACGTTACGCTTGCACCCATGAACAGCCCTGTCTTGATCGCGTGCGCCCACGGAACCCGGAACGTCGAAGGGCAGGCCGCCATCCGCCAGGTCATGGCCGAAATCGAGGCCCTCCGGCCCGGCCTGACCGTTGTTGAGGCCTACGTCGACGTCCAGGAACCCGAGTTGTCCGGCGTGGTGGCGGGCCTCCCGGAAGGCACGCCCGCCGTCGTCGTTCCCTTGCTGCTCAGCACCGGTTACCACGTCAAGGTGGACATCCCCAAGGCGATCAAGTCCCGTCCGGAGGTGTCCGCGGCACCCCCGCTGGGGCCGGATCCGCGCCTCGCGGAGTTGCTCGCCGCGCGGTTGCGCGACGCCGGTCTGGGCGACGACGACGGCGTCCTGCTCGCCGCCGCGGGCTCGTCCTTGCCGGACGGTTCAGTCGATTCGGAAGAGCAGGCGCGCCAGCTCGCCGAATTGCTGCCCAATAGGGTGCGCGTCGCCTACGGCGCGAGTGCCGAACCGAACGTGCCCGACGGCGTCGCGGCCCTACGCGCCGAACTCACCGGCGCGGAAGTCACCGGAGACGGCGGCCGGGTGGTGGTGTCCTCGTATCTGCTGGCCACTGGCTACTTCCATGACCAACTGTCCAAGGCCGGGGCCGACGTCGTGTCGGCGCCGCTGCTGCCCTCTCCCGTGCTCGCGGAGATCGCGCTGGAACGCTACGACGCAGTGATCGCGGCTAGCTCCTGAACTGTTCTTTTGGATGCATAGCCGGGCTGGTCCCACAAGGCCCGGCGGCGGTTCGTGACGAAATGTTTCCCTAGGTGACTTTCCGTTTCCCGGACCTTTGTTACGCCTCTCTGGCCAGCCCTACAGTCGATGCATGACTGATACAGCTCTAGCCGGAGCGTCTGCGGACGAGGCTGCACCCAAGCGCCCGGCCCGCACCGCCCGTCCTGCCGCTAAACCCCATGGCCAGTGGAAAGTTGATGGCACCGCGCCGCTCAACGCCAACGAAACCTGGAAGCAGGAAGACAGCGGGCTGAACGTCCGTGAGCGTATCGAGTCTGTCTACTCCAAGCACGGCTTCGACTCGATCGATGGCACGGACCTGCACGGCCGTTTCCGCTGGTGGGGCCTCTACACCCAGCGCAAGCCCGGGATCGACGGCGGCAAGACCGCCACGCTAGAGCCGCACGAGCTCGAGGACAAGTACTTCATGCTCCGCGTCAGGATCGACGGCGGCGCGCTCACCACCGAGCAATTGCGCGTCATCGGCCAGATCTCCGTGGACTTCGCCCGCGGAAGCGCCGACCTGACCGACCGCCAGAACATTCAGCTGCACTGGATCCGCGTTGAGGACGTGCCGGAGATCTGGCGCCGCCTCGAATCGGTCGGCCTGTCCACCACCGAGGCCTGCGGCGACGTCCCGCGTGTCATCCTGGGCTCCCCGGTTGCCGGCATCGCCAAGGACGAGATCATCGATCCCACGCCGCTGATCCACGAACTCGCGGAGCGCTTCATCGGCGATCCCGAGCTCGCCAACCTGCCGCGCAAATACAAGACCGCCATCACAGGCCACCCCTCGCAGGACGTGGTCCACGAGATCAACGACTTCGGCCTGGTCGGCATGGTCCACCCGGAACTCGGCGTCGGCTATGACCTCTGGGTGGGCGGCGCGCTTTCCACCAACCCGATGCTCGCCAAGCGGCTCGGTGCGTTCGTGAAGCCCGAGGAAGCCGCCGAAGTATGGCTCGGTGTCACCAGCATCTTCCGCGACTACGGTTACCGCCGCATGCGCACCAAGGCACGCCTGAAGTTCCTCCTGGCCGATTGGGGCCCCGAGAAGTTCCGCCAGATCCTTGAAGACGAATACCTCGGCTTCAAGCTTTCCGACGGCCCCGCGGCGCCCAAGCCCTCAACGCCGGGCGACCACGTCGGCATCCACGAGCAGAAGGACGGCAAGTTCTTCATCGGCGCCACGCCCTTGGCCGGACGTCTCTCCGGCAGCCAGCTCGTGAAGCTCGCGGACACCCTCGAAGCCCACGGCTCCTTCCGCCTCCGGACCACTCCGCACCAGAAGGTCGTCGTGCTGGATGTCGCCAAGGAGCAGGTGGAACCGCTCGTCGCTGAACTGGACACCCTGGGCCTTTCAGCCCGCCCG
The DNA here is from genome assembly GCF_054888235.1 of Arthrobacter sp. MMS24-S77. Classification (NCBI taxonomy): domain Bacteria; kingdom Bacillati; phylum Actinomycetota; class Actinomycetes; order Micrococcales; family Micrococcaceae; genus Arthrobacter; species Arthrobacter sp. MMS24-S77. The sequence continues at coordinate 3,652,170 of NZ_JBTZRN010000001.1, read as the reverse complement.
TCCGTGTTCCGCCGCGGCACCATCGCCTGCACCGGCATCGAGTTCTGCAAACTCGCCATCGTGGAAACCAAGGTCACGGCAGCAACCGCCGTCGCCGAGCTCGAACGTCGCCTGGCCGACCTCGCGGACAGCGGCCAGCTGCCGCAGGCCCTGTCCCTGCACATCAACGGCTGCCCCAACTCCTGCGCCCGCATCCAGACCGCGGACATCGGGCTCAAGGGCATGATGCTGCCAACGCCCGACGGCGACCCCACCCCGGGTTTCCAGGTTCACTTGGGCGGCGGGCTGGCTTCGTCCAACCGCGAAGAAGCAGGCCTCGGACGCACCGTGCGCGGCCTCAAGGTCTACGTCGAGGACCTGCCCGACTACGTGGAGCGGGTAGTCCGGAAATTCGTGGCCGACCGCGCCGAAGGCCAGACCTTCGCCGAATGGGCACACTCCGCAGATGAAGGAGATCTCCAGTGACCACCAGCACCCAGCTCCGTTCCCACGACGAACTCAAGGCTCTGGCCGAAGCCGGTGCCGCAGAGCTCGGCTGGAACGCGCCCGCCCGCGACGTCATCGCCTGGGTGGCCCGCAACTTCGAACTGCCCGCCGTTGCCGTTGCCTGCTCCATGGCCGACGCCGTGCTGCCGGCCCTCGTCGCGGACCAGTTTCCCGGCGTCGACGTTCTCTTCCTGGAGACCGGCTACCACTTCCCAGAAACCCACGCGACGAGGGATGAGGTCGCCGCGAACCTGCGCGTAAATATCGTGGACGTGCTCCCGGAGAACACTGTGGAACAGCAGGACCGCCTTCTCGGCAAGGACCTGTTTGCCCGGGACGCCGCCCAGTGCTGCGCGCTCCGCAAGGTCCAGCCGCTGCGCCGGACCCTCGCCGGCTACGAAGTGTGGTTCACCGGTGTCCGCCGCGACGAGGCCCCCACCCGGACCAACACCCCGCTGATCACGTGGGACGAAACCAACGGTCTGGTCAAGGTCAATCCGATGGCCGACTGGAGCTTTGACCAGCTGGTCCAGTACTCCGAAGACAACATCCTTCCCGTCAACCCCCTCCTGAGCCAGGGCTACCCGTCCATCGGATGCCAGCCCTGCACCCGCAAGGTGGCCCCCGGAGCTGACCCCCGCTCCGGCCGCTGGGCAGGAACCGACAAGACAGAATGCGGACTACACGTATGAGTACCCAAATCACCAACGAGGACCTGGAGTTGTCTGTGCTGGAAACCGACGCTGCTGAGACGCCGACTGCCGCCCAGGGAGTGGCATCCGAGGCTCTGGCCGAGGGTCCCGACGCGAGCTTGCGAGTGTCGGGGAGGCCACAGCCGCTGTCGGAGCCGCGCGCTGGGCTGATCGAAGATCAGCCGCGCGGCGAAGGGGCGGGGGCGGCAGTCGGCGTCGAACCCCGCGCACGCCTGTCCAGCCTCGACACCCTCGAGTCCGAGGCCATTCACATCATCCGTGAAGTTGTTGCCGAGTTCGAGAAGCCTGCGTTGCTGTTCTCCGGCGGCAAGGATTCCGTGGTGATGCTGCACTTGGCCACCAAGGCGTTCTGGCCGGGCAAGGTGCCGTTCCCCGTGCTGCACGTGGACACCGGCCATAACTTCCCTGAAGTCATCGATTTCCGGGACCGCACGGTGGAGCGCCTGGGCCTCAAACTCGTGGTCGGTTCTGTGCAGGAGTTCATCGACCGTGGCGAACTTGCCGAGCGCGCCGACGGTACCCGCAACCCGCTCCAGACAGTGCCGTTGCTGGATGCCATCCAGCGCAACAAGTTCGACGCCGTCTTCGGCGGCGGCCGTCGCGACGAGGATAAGGCCCGTGCCAAGGAACGCATCCTCAGCCTGCGTGACGAATTCGGCCAGTGGGATCCCCGCAATCAGCGCCCCGAGCTGTGGAACCTGTACAACGGCCGCCACACCGTGGGCCAGCATGTCCGCGCGTTCCCCATCAGCAACTGGACCGAGCTGGACGTGTGGCGCTACATCGAGCGCGAAGGCATTGAGCTGCCCGGTTTGTACTACGCCCACGAGCGCGAGGTCTACGAACGCGACGGCATGTGGCGCGCAGTCGGCGAGGTTTCCATGCCGCTTCCGCATGAGGAAGTCGTGACGAAGCTCGTCCGCTACCGCACTGTGGGCGACATGTCCTGCACCGGCGCCGTCCTTTCCGACGCCCGCACGGTTGCCGACGTCGTCGTCGAGGTTGCCGCATCCACACTCACCGAACGTGGCGCCACCCGCGCAGATGACCGCATCTCCGAGGCAGCCATGGAAGACCGCAAGAAGGACGGCTACTTCTAATGAGCACTGAGACTTCACTCCTGGAGACTGGCCTGCGCGAATCTACGCTGTTCCGCTTCGCTACCGCCGGGTCCGTCGACGACGGCAAGTCCACCCTGGTGGGCCGCCTTCTGCACGATTCCAAGGCGATCCTCGCCGACCAGCTCGACGCCGTGGCCCGCACCTCAGCGGACCGTGGCTTCGGCGGAGCCGACGGGGGCATCGATCTTGCCCTCCTGACCGACGGCCTTCGTGCCGAGCGGGAACAGGGCATCACCATCGACGTCGCCTACCGCTACTTCGCCACCGACCGCCGCAGCTTCATCCTCGCGGACTGCCCCGGCCACGTGCAGTACACCAAGAACACGGTGACGGGCGCGTCCACTGCGGACGCCGTCGTCGTACTCATTGACGCCCGCAAGGGAGTCCTCGAGCAGACCCGCCGGCACCTGTCCGTGCTGCAGCTGCTGCGCGTGGCGCACGTGATCGTCGCCGTGAACAAGATCGACCTCGTGGACTTCAGCGAGTCCGTCTTCCGCGAAATCGAGACCGACGTGCAGAAGGTTGCGCGTGAGCTTGGCTTGGGCAGCGATGGCATTGCCGACGTCGTGGTCATCCCGGTGTCCGCGCTCGACGGCGACAACGTGGTGGACCGCTCGGACCGCACCCCTTGGTACAGCGGCCCGGCACTGCTCGAGGTCCTGGAGACCCTTCCGGCAGCCGATGAGCTTGAAAGCCACCTGGAAAGCTTCCGCTTCCCGGTCCAGCTGGTCATCCGCCCGCAGGGCGCGCTGGCTCCCGACGCCGTCGCCGCAGGGCTCGACGTCGAGGCGTACCGCGACTACCGTGCCTACGCCGGCCAGATCACGGAAGGAACGGTGAAGCTTGGCGACAAGGTCACCGTCCTGAGCCCGGGCCACGAGCCCCGGATCACCACGGTAACGGGGATCGACTTCGCGGGCAGCGAACTGGCCGAGGCTACGGCTCCGCAGTCCGTGACGATCCGCTTGGCCGATGAAATCGACATTGCCCGCGGGGACACCATTGCTGCGGCAGGGACCGTGCGCGAGAGCTCTGCCGACCTGTACGCAGCGCTGTGCTGGCTCTCGCCCAAGCCATTGCGTGAAGGCGCCAAGGTGCTCGTCAAGCACGGGACCCGGACTGTCCAGGCTTTGGTGCGCAATGTGACGGGCAAGCTGGACCTGGCCACCTTCAACGTGGAGGCCGCTTCCAGCCTTGAGCTGAACGACATCGGCAACGCCCAGCTCCGACTCGCCGCGCCGTTGCCGTTGGAGAACTACCTGCACCACCGCCGCACGGGCGCGTTCCTGGTGATCGATCCCGTGGACGGCAACACCTTGGCCGCCGGTTTGGTGAAGGACCACCCGGGCGACCACGAGGACGAACGTTACGTCATCTGACCTTGTTGGTCAGCGGAACCGCAGCTTGTTTCCCATCCCGACTTCAAGGCCCGGGAGGGAAAACAGGCTGCGGTTTTTTGCATTGGAACCAGCCGAATTGTGACGCCGCATGAACGTGCGTGACCCCGGGTTTCCGGATCATTGAACGGCAAATATGACAGTCCCTATGGTGAATCCATGACCTCATCGGATTGGTCCTTGGCTGCCCTTTCGGGGCGATGTCGCGGGGCCTGATACACGCCCTGCCCGTTCCGCAACACATCCCAAGGATTCCCAACATGTCAAACACCCCAGAACCCACGCCGCCCGGCTCGAACCCGGGAACCACGCGCATCGTCGCGGGCGAAAGCGCCAAGCCCAAGCGCCGCCGCACGCTCGAGATCGGCATCGCCGTCGGACTCGTCCTGCTGATCGGCGCCGGCGCGGCCGTCGCATCGGTTGTCGCGAAGAACAACGAAACCAAGCCCGCGGCGTCCACGACGCCGGCCGCGGAGCTGCGGCTGGGCTACTTCGGCAACGTCACCCACGCCCCGGCCCTGGTCGGGGTGGGCAAGGGCATCATCGCCGGCAAGCTGGGCAGCACCAAGCTCACCACCCAGGTCTTCAACGCCGGGCCCGCCGCGATCGAGGCCCTGAACGCCGGCGCGATCGACGCCACCTACATCGGCCCCAACCCGGCCATCAACTCCTTCGTCCAGAGCAAGGGCGCATCCATCAGCATCATCGCCGGCGCGGCCTCCGGCGGCGCCCAGCTGGTCGTCAAACCCGGCATCAGCACTGCCGCGGACCTCAAGGGCAAGACCCTCGCCACCCCGCAGCTGGGCGGCACCCAGGACGTGGCGCTGCGCGCCTGGCTGGGCAAGCAGGGCCTGAAGACCAACCCGAACGGCGGCGGCGACGTCGCGATCAACCCCACCGAGAACGCCCAGACCCTCAAGCTCTTCCAGGACGGAAAGCTCGACGGCGCGTGGCTGCCCGAGCCCTGGGCCTCCCGCCTGGTGCTCCAGGCCGGCGGGAAGGTCCTGGTGGACGAAAAGGACCTCTGGGACGGGTCCACGACAGGAAAGCCGGGCCAGTTCCCCACCACCATCCTGATCGTGAGCAAGAAATTCGCCGCCGAGCACCCCGAGACCGTCACCGCCCTGCTCCAGGGCCACGAAGCCTCGGTCAACTGGCTCAACACCGCCTCGGCCGCCGACAAGGCCACCGCGATCAACGCCGCACTGAAGGCGGCCGCGGGCAGCACGCTCCCGGCCGACGTGATCGACCGGTCCCTGAAGAACATCACCTTCACCGTGGACCCGCTCGCCGGGACCTACAAGAAACTGCTCCAGGACGGGGTGGACGCCGGCATCACCAAACCGGCCGACATCAACGGCATCTTCGACCTCCGCGCCCTCAACAGCGTCACCGGACAGAAAACATCGGCCGCAGGACTGGGCCAGGACTGAACTGCCAAGACCCAACTAGCTCGCAATAGTTGTCGTTTTGAGGCCTCATAACGACAACAACTGCGAGTCAGTTGGGTGCACATTCAACAACGAAGCAACAAACGAAGGACGGGACCATGCCAGTCGTACTGGAACACCTGGGTAAACGCTTCGGCGACGGCGCCCCGGTGCTGGACGACGTCAACGCCACCATCCAGCAGGGCGAGTTCGTCGCCCTGCTGGGTGCGTCCGGCTGCGGCAAATCCACCCTGCTGAACATCCTCGCGGGCCTGGACCAGCCGACGTCGGGCGCTCTTGAAGTGCCCAGCGACGGCGCCGCCTTCATGTTCCAGGATTCCGCGCTGTTCCCGTGGCTCACCGCCCGCGGCAACATCGAACTCGCGCTCAAGCTGGCCGACAAGTCCGGCCGCACCAGCAAGGCGTCGCGTGCTGCCCGTGCAGGCGAACTGTTGGATCTCGTCCACTTGGGCGGTGCGGGGGACAAGCGCCCGCACGAGCTCTCCGGCGGCATGCGGCAGCGCGTCGCATTGGCCCGCGCTTTGGCCCAGGACCGGCAGCTGCTGCTCATGGATGAACCTTTCGCCGCGCTCGATGCCATCACCCGCGACCTTCTCCACGACGAGCTGGAGCGGATCTGGAAGGAAACCGGACGCACCATCGTGTTCGTGACCCACAACGTCCGCGAGGCCGTCCGACTCGGCCAGCGGGTGCTCCTGCTTTCCTCCCGTCCGGGACGGGTTGTGGCCGAATGGAACGTCACCGAGGAACACCGGACCGACGCCGGCCGTGCCGGGGAACTGACTGGAACCATTACCCGCCGCTTGCGCGAGGAGATCCGCCGCCATGCCAATTGAACAGGAAACCCGACCCGCCGGGGCAGAGACTGAAGCCATCGCCGAGCCGCCCACGGAGTCCCGCCACATCACCTCGCCGTCCCTGAAGGGAAACCCGGACGAACTCCGGGACCTTGAGGCCGGCCTGGACAAGCTGCAGTCGGACGCACACCGGAATGCCCGCATCGACTGGACCCGGATCATCCTCCCGATCGCGGCGCTCCTGGTGCTCATTCTGGCGTGGCAGTTCTACGTCTCGCTGGGCTTCAAGCGTCGCGACCAGGTTCCCGGACCGCTTGATGTCCTGGGCCAGTTCGGTGCTCTTTGGGCCGAAGGCAAAGCCCAGGAAGCCGTCTGGACCTCCCTTCAGCGCGGGGTGATCGGGTTCCTCATCAGCGTTGCCGTGGCCACCCCGGTGGGCCTGATCCTCGCGCAGGTGCAGCCGCTGCGTCGTGCGTTCGGACCGCTCATTTCGGGGCTCCAGGTGCTTCCGTCCGTGGCGTGGGTTCCCGCCGCCATCATCTGGTTCGGACTCTCGGACGGCACTGTGTACTTCGTCGTCCTGATGGGTGCCATCCCGTCCATCATCAACGGGCTGATTTCCGGCGTCGACCAGATCCCGCCGCAATACCGCAGCGTGGGCACGGTCCTCGGAGCCTCCCGGATCCAGATGGCCTTGCAGATTGTCCTGCCGGCGGCCCTTCCCGGCTATCTCGGCGGACTCAAGCAGGGCTGGGCCTTCTCCTGGCGTTCGCTCATGGCCGCCGAAATCATCGCGGTGGGCGGCACTATCGGCTTCGGGCTCGGTTCGCTCCTGGACCAAGGCCGGACCTTGTCTGACATGGCCACGGTCATGTCCGCGATCCTCGCGATCCTGTTTGTGGGCATCCTGATCGAGCTTGTAGTGTTCGCGCCGATTGAGCGCAGCCTCCTGCTGCGCCGCGGCCTGCTGGCGGGGAGCACGCGCTAAGCGCCCCAAACGTAACGCAAGGGCCCGACGGCGACTCCCGCCGTCGGGCCCTGCTTCTTTCGTCAGACTAATGCCGGGAGGCTGCTAGCGGGCTGCGTCGATGGCGGGACGTTCAGCCACCACCGGGAACGGGCCGGTGTAGCCGGAGCGCTCCAGCGCTGCGCGGTAGATGCCCTTGCGCGCCGCGAACCACCCGCCCACCAAAGCAGGAACAAGCACCACCAGGGATGCGAGTACCCAGCGCCCGGTGTCCGAGAAACCCATGGATACCAAGACGAAAAGCAGGAATGCGAGCGTCAAGTACGAGGTGAACGGTGCGCCGAAGAGCCTGAACGCGGGCCGCTCGAGCTTGCCTTCCTTCGCCCATTTCTGCAGTTTCATCTGGCAGAGCACAATGGTGGCCCAACCGCCGATGATGCCCAGGGCGGACACTTCCAGCACAATCTCGAAAGCCTCGGATGGGAACGCCGCGTTAAGCCCGACGCCGAGCAGCGTAATGACCGCGGTAAGAAGGATCCCGCCATACGGAACGCCATGGCCGCTCATCTTGGCCGTGAAGCCCGGCGCGGAGCCGTTGACGGCCATTGAACGCAAGATGCGTCCCGTCGAGTAGAGGCCCGCGTTGAGGCTTGAGAGTGCGGCGGTGAGGACCACGAAGTTCATGATGGAAGCGGATGTTGCTCCGGCATCCGGCGAACCGATGTGTGAGAAGAACGTGACGAAGGGCGATTCTCCGGCCTTGTAGGCGGTGAAAGGAAGCAGGAGCGAAAGCAGAAGCACGGAGCCAACGTAGAAAATACCGATCCGGAAGACCACCGTGTTTACCGCCTTGGGCATGACCTCCTTGGGCTTCTCCGTCTCGCCCGCGGCCGTACCCACGAGTTCTATCGCGGCATACGCGAACACCACGCCGCTTACGGCCAGCAGTGGGGCAACGGCGCCCATGGGGAACATCCCGCCGTTGTCCGCCATGACGCTGAAGCCCGTGGGGCCGATGTCCGTGTGGCCTCCGAATACGAGGAAGCACACGCCGATGATGAGGAACAGGACCAGCGCTGAAACCTTGATCAGCGCGAACCAGAATTCCATTTCGCCGAAAAGCTTGACGGACACGAGATTCAGCGACAGGACTACGACGAGCGCCACAAGGGCGATTGCCCATTGCGGCACCGACTGCAGCGGCGCCCAGTAGGGCGCCCAGAACTTCACGTAAAGCGCGACGGCGGTGACATCCACCACCGAGGTCATGGCCCAGTTGAGGAAATACAACCAGCCCGCGGCGAAGGCCATCTTTTCGCCGTAGAACTCGCGGGCATATGAAATGAAGGATCCCGACGACGGCCGGTGAAGGACGAGCTCGCCGAGCGCACGGAGAATGAGGAAGGCGAAAAAGCCACAGACTGCGTAGACCACGATCAGCGCGGGCCCGGATCCATGGAGGCGGCCGCCGGCTCCCATGAACAGTCCTGTGCCGATCGCGCCCCCGATTGCGATCATCTGGATTTGCCGCGGCTTGAGGGTTTTGTGGTACCCCGCGTCTTCGTTGGAGAAATCCTGGGTGGCAAGTGCAAGGTCACCCGTGCGTTCCCGTTCGTTTTCAAAGTCTTCGGCCGGATCGTGGTCCGGCCGAGGTATTCCGTTGGACATTATGGTCCCCCCGATTGATGGCTGATGCCGGGTCCGTGTTTGTTTGACATGTTGTTTGGTGCCCGGCGCCCAACCCACGTTATGGGGGGTGGGTTTCCCTGTTATTTCACGGCGGTTAAGTTACAAACGGCCAAATGCTGCGCTGGCCCGGCACGCCGTAAAGCCTGTCCGACAGCCGGGTGTCTGGCTGTCCGACAGGCTTTATGAGGTGCGGAAATCGCCGAATTCGCGGGGATTATTAGCGGACTATACCCGCGGGAAATACTTTGAATCGCGCCAAACCCCCCGATTCACTGCCCTTTTCAGCCCTGGTTAAGTTGCTTTCCGGCCCATGAATGATGTTTCACGTCACGAAATGTATCCGCAATAAACAACCGCTTAACTCGGTAACACCTATCGAGAGGGTGAGGGGAATGTCAGACCTGTTTGAAGATTACGGACCTGCCGTCGAGCGCGCCGGCGCGTACGACGAGATGTTCGCACCGGGCATGTTGGCCCGAGGCTCTTATGGCCACATTTCCGAGTCGCTGGGCCGGCTGACCCTTGCCGATGTGAGTGCGCGTGCTGAGTCGATGGCGCGGACGTTCCTGGACCGGGGGGTGACCTTCGATTATGCGGGGGAGGAGCGACCCTTCCCGTTGGATATCGTGCCGAGGGTGATTCCGGCGGACGAGTGGGATGTGCTGGAGCGCGGGGTGGCGCAGCGGGTGCGGGCGTTGGAGGCGTTCCTGGATGATGTGTACGGGCGGATGGCGGTGGTTGCCGACGGTGTGGTGCCGCGGGCGTTGGTGACCACGAGTGCGCATTTCCACCGTGCGGTGCATGGTTTTGAGCCGGCGGGCGGGGTGCGGGTGCACGTGTCCGGGATCGACGTGGTCCGTGATGCGGCGGGCACGTTCCGGGTGCTGGAGGACAACGTGCGGGTCCCGTCGGGGGTGTCCTACGTGTTGGAGAACCGGCGGGCGATGGCGAAGGGTTTGCCGGAGGCGTTCGGCCAGCAGCACGTCCGTCCGGTCGAGGAGTATCCGCGCCGCTTGTTGTCGGCGTTGCGGAAGACGGCGCCCTCGGGGGTGGATGACCCGACGGTGGTGGTGTTGACGCCGGGGGTGTTCAACAGCGCCTACTTCGAACACACCCTGCTGGCCGGGTTGATGGGTGTGGAGCTGGTGGAGGGCAGGGACCTGATCTGCCGGGGGAACCGGGTGTACATGCGCACCACCGCGGGGGAGCAGCGGGTGGATGTGATTTACAAGCGGATCGATGATGAGTTCCTGGATCCGTTGCAGTTCCGTTCGGATTCGATGCTGGGGTGTCCGGGGCTGGTGAACGCGGCCCGGGCGGGCGGGGTGACGATCGCGAACGCGGTGGGCAACGGGGTGGCCGATGACAAGCTGGTCTATTCCTACGTGCCGGATTTGATCAGGTACTACCTGCATGAGGAGCCGGTGATCGCGAACGTGGAGACGTTCCGGCTGGAGGAGAAGGAGGCCCGGGAGCAGGTCCTGGACCGGCTCGGGGAGCTGGTGGTCAAGCCGGTGGACGGGTCCGGGGGCAAGGGCCTGGTGATCGGTCCGGATGCCTCGGCCGAGGAGCTGGAGGCTTTGCGGAAGCGGGTGCTGGCGGATCCGCGGGGCTGGATCGCGCAGCCGGTGCTGCAGCTGTCCACGGTGCCGACCCTGTCGGGGGAGAAGTTCGGGCCCCGGCACGTGGACCTGCGTCCGTTCGCGGTCAACGACGGCGAGGACGTGTGGGTGCTGCCCGGGGGCCTGACCCGGGTGGCGTTGAAGGAAGGCTCGCTGATCGTGAACTCCTCCCAGGGCGGCGGGTCCAAGGACACCTGGGTGCTCTCGGACTCCCCGCAGCTGCCCGCCGTCGAGCTGCCCCGGTCCTCGGTCACGGTCCGTGAACAGGTCTCGGTCTGGCCCGTCGAAAGCAACTGGCGGGACGGTGCTGATCAGTGAACGACGGGGCTGACCAATGAACCGCGAAGGTACCACCACAACAATCCGTAGCCACAGGAGGCAGAAACATGCTCAGCCGAATCGCTGAATCCCTTTTCTGGATCGGCCGCTATGTGGAACGCGCCGACGGAACGGCCAGAATCCTGGACGTCCACCTCGAACGCCTCAATGGCTTGGGCGAAGGCGAGCAGGACCGGGTCTCAAGGAACCTCCTGGCACTGATGGGCTCCGACCCCGGGATGGAGGCCGTGACGCTGGAGCGCCTCCTCAAGTGCCTGGCCTATGACAAGGCGAGCCCCACGTCGATCGCGGGCTCGCTCTCCGCGGCCCGGGAGAACGCCAGGCGCGCCCGGGAAACGGTCTCGTCAAGCCTCTGGGAAGGATTGAACACCACCCACAACGGGCTCAAGAAGCAACGCAAGGACCTGGTGGGAACATACCGCTTCTGCCATTGGGTGCTTGAACGCACAGCTATGGTCTCCGGCTCCGCCGACTCGACCGTCAGCCACGATGACAGTTGGCTCTTCATGGTGTTGGGGCGTTCCCTGGAACGCGCCGATATGACGGCGCGCATGCTCTCCACAAGGGACTTGCTCTCCGGCAGCCTCTCATGGGTGAACATGCTCCACTGCGCCGGGGCCTACGAATCATTCCTGCGGAACCGGGGAGGATCCTCGGGAGACCAGGACGCTGCCGAATTCCTTCTCCTGGACAGGCTTTTCCCCCGCTCCATCGTGTACGCGCTGCGGGACGCAGAAGAGTGCCTTTCCAAGCTGGATCCCTCCGCGCAACGGGTGGGCTTCATCGACGACGCCCGGCGGGTGGTGGGGCAGGCCCGCACCTTCCTGGAATTCCACCGCACGGACAACCTCCTTGAGGAACTGCCGGAGCACATGGAACGCGTCCAAAGGGCGGTCAGCCAAGCCTCCGAGGCCGTCTCCCGCAAATACTTCAACCAGGCCTCCGAACTCGAATGGATAGGGGAAGTCTCATGACCCGGCTCAGCATCGTGCACACCACGGCATACAAATACAAGAAGAGCGTCACCCGGTCCTACAACGAGGCGAGGTTGACGCCGCTCAGCGATGCCCAGCAGGTGGTGTTGGAATCCAGGCTGAAAGTGTCGCCGTCGCAGGCCGCCGTCGGAAGCTACCGGGACTACTGGGGCTCCCGCGTGAGCACGTTCGACATGCAGCACCGGCATGGCGAGATGAAAGTGACTGCGGTATCCACCGTCGAGGTGGACCGCAGCGCCGGCCCGCCGTCGTCGTCGGGACTTGGCTGGGACGAGATCAGGTCAAGCGCCACCACCGACGCCTTCAGCGAGTGGATTGCGCCTTCGCAACTCACGGGCATCGGCAAGGAGATCCGCAAGTCGGTGGCTGCTGTGACGGCGGGACTCGAACCAGCGGAAGCGGCCCCCGCCGTCATGGAATGGATGCGGGCCAACATGGAGTACGTCAAGGGGGTCACCAGCGTCACGACCAATGCCGAGCAGGTTTGGGAACAGCGCAAAGGTGTTTGCCAGGACCTGGCCCACTTGGGGATCGCCGCCCTGCGCAGCCTGGGAATTCCGGCCCGGTACGTATCGGGCTACATCCACCCGGTCCCCGATGCGGCTGTGGGGGAGACCGTTGCGGGACAATCCCACGCGTGGCTCGAGTGGTGGGACGGCGAATGGCGCAGCTGGGACCCCACCAACCACAAGCCGGCGGGCAACCTCCACGTCACGGTGGCGCGGGGCCGGGACTACCGGGACGTCGCGCCCGTGCGCGGAATCCTCTCCGGCGGCGGGGGTTCGGTCTTGAGCGTGGAGGTCCAGATCACCAAGCTCACCTGAGCGGCGGCGCCCGACGGCGGCTCCCGCCGTCGGGCAGGTGCCCCAAGGAATTCCCGGGCCCACCCGGTGGTTGACGCGGGCATGAAACGAATCGGTTTTCTCTCCTTTGGCCACTGGGGTCCGGTCCAAGGCTCACGGACTCCTTCGGCCGGCGACGCGTTGCTGCAGGGGATTGACTTGGCAGTGGCGGCGGAAGAGCTCGGCATCAACGGAGCCTTCTTCCGGGTTCACCACTTTGCGCGCCAGCAGGCGTCGCCGTTTCCCTTGTTGGCGGCCATCGCAGCCCGGACCAACCGGATCGAGATGGGCACCGGCGTGATCGACATGCGCTACGAAAACCCCCTGTACATGGCCGAGGAGGCGGCAGCCACGGACCTCATCAGCCAAGGCAGGCTCCAGTTGGGCATCAGCCGTGGTTCACCCGAGCCGGCCATGCATGGCGCGCGGTACTTCGGCTACGCGCCTGCCGAGGGCGAGGACGACGCCGCGATGGCCCGACGCCACACTGCGGTGTTCCGACATGCCATCGCGGGCCATGGAGTGGCCGAAGCCGATCCCTCGTTCATGGGCGGGGGCCGCGGTCTCCTGCCGATCCAGCCGACGTCGCCCGGGCTTCCGCGGCGCATCTGGTGGGGCGCCGGCACTCGGAAGACCGCCGTCTGGGCGGCGGAACAGGGCATGAACCTCATGAGTTCCACGCTGCTCACCGAGGACACCGGGGTTCCCTTCGACCAGCTCCAGGCCGAACAGATCAGCATGTTCCGGGAGGCATGGGCAGCAGCCGGACATGGTTTTGAGCCGCGCGTTTCAGTCAGCCGCAGCATCATTCCCGTGGTTGACGCCGAGGATGAACACTATTTCGGGCTCCGCGCGCAGGTGGAGAACCGGGACCAAGTGGGCATGCTCGACGGTGCCTTGTCGCGTTTCGGCAAGAGCTACGTCGGCGAGCCCGATGCTTTGGCGGAGGATCTCGCGAAGGACGCCGCGGTCCAGGCTGCGGACACGGTGCTCGTCACAGTGCCCAACCAACTCGGGGTGGAATACAACGCCAAGCTGCTGGGCAACATCGCCAAATACGTGGCTCCAGCGATCGGCTGGGAGGCGCCCACTCCGCAGGCGTAATGTGACGCAGCGTTACCTAGCGTGAACTGGTGTTTCCGGACCTTTGAAGCATGTTACGGCCCAGCCCTACAGTTTTTTCATGGCAATACAGGACATCTACCCCACAGCCCTGCGGCTGCTCGGCCGCCCGGTGCTGGTGGTGGGCGGCGGACCCGTGGCAGCGCGACGCGCCAAGGGACTGCTCGACGCCGGCGCCCGGGTGACCGTGGTGGCCCCCGTTGCCTCTGACGCGCTCCGCGAACTCGCCGCCTCCGGCCTGCTCACCTGGGAGCCGCGCGCTTACCTTTCCTCCGACGTCGACGGCGTGTGGTTCGTCCAGACGGCCACCGGCGTCACCGCCGTTGACGCCCAGGTAGCCGCCGACGCCGAGGCGCAGCGCATCTGGTGCGTCAACGCCTCGGACCACGAATCCTCGGCAGCCTGGACTCCCGCCGTCGCGGTTGTGGACGACGTCAAGATCGCCATCAACGCCGGGGGAGACCCCCGCCGTGCCATGGCCTTGCGCGACGCAGTTGCCACCGCACTTGAGACGGGAGACCTCCCGCTGCGCCGCCGTCGTGCCTCCACCGGAAGCGTCGCGCTCGTGGGTGGCGGTCCTGGCGATTCCGGGCTCATCACGGTCCGTGGACGCCGCCTTCTGGGCCAGGCCGACGTCGTGGTGGCAGACCGCCTCGGACCGCGCGACTTGCTGCAGGAACTCGCTCCGGACGTCCGCGTGATCGAGGTCGGCAAGACCCCTGGCCACCACCCCGTACCGCAACTGGAAATCAACCGGATCCTGGTGGAGGAAGCACTGGCCGGCAACCGTGTGGTTCGGCTTAAGGGCGGCGACCCCTACGTCCTGGGCCGCGGAGGCGAGGAAGCCGAATTCTGCCGGCAGAACGGCGTCGAGGTTGAAGTGGTTCCCGGTGTTACTTCGGCGATCTCCGTGCCGGCGGCAGCAGGCATTCCCGTGACGCACCGCGGACTCGCAAAGGGTTTCAGCGTGGTGACCGGCCACGAGGAACTGTCCGAAGTCCCGGCCCGGCCCGACCACACCGTGATCCTGCTCATGGGTGTCGCTAAACTCCGCGAATCCGCCGCTGCCCTCGCGGACTCCGGAATGCCCTTGGACACGCCGGTAGGTATCGTAGAGAACGGCTACATGCCCGATCAGCGCGTCACGATCGGCACTTTGGCAACCATTGCCGAGCAGGCCGAGGCCACCGGCGTCGCAAACCCCGCAGTCATTGTGATCGGCGATGTGGTGCGTGTCAGCCCGTTCGCCCCCGAGCATTTCAAGACCGCTGACTACAGCACACTGAGCCCCAATAAGCCCCGCGTCGTTACCCCCTAGCCCCTCACCCAACTAGCTCGCAGTTGTTGTCGTTATGAGCCCTCAAAACGACAACAAATGCGAGCTAGTTGGGAAGCACACTGAAAAGGAACACAGCCGTGTCATCTAGCACCACCGTAGGAACCGCCGCACGTCCGCTGCGCGTCGCCGTCGTCGGCTCCGGCCCCGCCGGCGTCTACGCTGCGGACATCCTCACCAAGAGCGAGGCCGTCAAGAGCGGCGAGCTGACTGTCAGCATCGACCTCTTCGACCGCTACCCGGCCCCCTACGGCCTGATCCGCTACGGCGTTGCCCCGGACCACCCCCGCATCAAGGGCATCGTGAACGCCCTGCACAAGGTCCTGGACCGCGGCGACATCCGTTTCTTCGGCAACGTGGACTACGGCACGGACATCTCCATCGAAGACCTGCGCACGCACTACGACGCCGTCATCTTCGCCACCGGCGCCATCAAGGACGCGGACCTGAACATCCCGGGCATCGAGCTTGAAGGCTCCTTCGGCGGCGCCGACTTCGTCTCCTGGTACGACGGCCATCCTGACGTTTCCCGCGAATGGCCGCTCGAAGCCACCTCCGTGGCTGTGCTCGGCAACGGCAACGTGGCGCTGGACGTAGCCCGTGTCCTGTCCAAGCACGCCGACGACCTCCTGGTCACCGAGATTCCGGACAATGTCTACGCCGGCCTCAAGGCTTCTCCGGTCACGGACGTTCACGTCTTCGGCCGCCGCGGGCCGGCACAGGTGAAGTTCACCCCGCTGGAACTGCGCGAACTTTCGCACTCCAAGGACGTGGACATCATCCTCTACGCCGAAGACTTCGAGTTCGACGACGAGTCGGACCGCCAGATCCAGACGAACAACCAGACCAAGACCATGGTTGGCACCCTCACCAACTGGATCGCCGAGCAGCCCGAGGACCTCTCCGAGCTCAAGGCCTCCCGCCGGCTGCACCTGCACTTCCTGCACAGCCCGGTGGAGATCGTGGATTCCGCAGAGGCTCCGGGCAAGGTTGCAGCGATCAAGTTCGAGCGCACCGAGCTGGACGGCACGGGCAACGCGCGGGGTACCGGCGAGTTCATCGACTATCCGGTCCAGGCCGTGTACCGCGCGATCGGCTACTTCGGCTCCGCCCTGCCGGACGTTGAGTTCGACCACCGACGCGGGGTCGTCGCGAACGACGGCGGCCGCGTCCTGGACGCTTCCGGCGAACACGTTCCGGGCTTGTACGCAACGGGTTGGATCAAGCGCGGCCCCATCGGCTTGATCGGGCACACCAAGGGCGACGCACTGGAGACGGTCACGTATCTCCTGGAAGACCGCCAAAACCTGCCGTTCGCCCCCGTTCCTGAGGCGGACGCCGTCGTCGAACTCCTGGATGCCCGCGGCGTGAAGTTCACCAGCTGGGAAGGCTGGTTGGCCCTGGATGCCCACGAGCTTGCCCTTGGCGCGGCCGCTTCCGAGGCCGGCACCTCGCACGGCGTCGAGGTCCAGCGCGAACGCATCAAGGTTGTGCCGCGTGCGGACATGGTGGACATTTCCCGTGACGGCGTAGCAGCCCAAGTCTAGGACCTAGCAACGCGGGGTCACTTAGCGCCCATCCGGAGCATTGGAATGGGCGCTAAGTGACCCCGCGTTGCGCGTTTTCGGGGCTAAACTCTCCGCATGGACGTCGTCGTCGTCGAAACGACCCAACTCGGGGACCGCAGCTACCTCGTGCATGACGGCAGGGTGGCGCTCGTGATCGATCCCCAGCGCGATACCGACCGCGTCGAAACAGCCGCTCACAGCGCGGGAGTGGCGATCACGCACGTCGCTGAAACCCACATCCACAACGACTACGTCACTGGCGGGCTGGTGCTGGCACGGGACCACAACGCCCGCTACTTGGTGAATGCCGCGGACAACGTGGCGTTCGAACGTGATCCTGTTCTACCGGGACAAGCCTTCAAAGTCGGCCGGCTGACCGTCAAGGCCGTGGCCACTCCGGGCCATACGCACACGCACCTGGCTTATGTGGTTTCAGACCCCGACCCCGGCACCGGCGTCCGGCAAGCCGTGTTTTCCGGTGGCAGCCTGCTTTACGGTTCGGTGGGCCGGACGGATTTGATTGCCGCGGAGGACACCGCCGGCCTGGCTCATGACCAGTACACCTCAGTTCGGCGGCTCGTGGCCGAGGCAGCACCGGACGCGATCCTGTATCCCACCCATGGCTTCGGTTCCTTTTGTTCCATCGGCCCTGCAAGCAAGATCCCCATCTCGACGATCGGCGAGCAAGTCGCCGCCAACCACGCGCTCACGGATCCTGACGAAGACCACTTCGTCAGGCAACTTCTGGCCAATATCACGGCGTACCCGAGCTACTACGCGCACATGAGCCCGCTTAACGTCCTAGGCCCGGGCACCGCGATGCTCGACGTGCCGGAATCGGTGGAACCCGCGGAGCTGGAGCGCCGGCTTGAAGACGGGGAATGGGTGGTGGACCTGCGTCACCGTGTGGCATTCGCCGCGAGCCATTTGCGCGGCAGTGTGGCTTTTGAATACGGGACGGGGCGGAGCTTCACGAGCTACCTCGGTTGGGTGCTGCCATGGAACCAGCCGCTCACCCTGCTAGGCGCCCACGACGACGTCGAAAAGGCCATCCGCGACCTCGCGAGGATCGGAATCGACTCCCCGGATGCCGCCGTCGGCGAGGATCCCGGGGCTCTGGCGCCAGGCACGCCCTTGGTGCAGTATCCGGTCACCGGCTGGGCGGGGCTGGTGCGGGACCGAGCCCCGGATGAAACAGTGCTGGACGTGCGCCGTACCGAGGAATTTGCCGCCTCGCACGTCCAAGGCGCGGCGAACGTTCCGCTGCATGAGCTCTTGCTCCGGCTGGACGAATTGCCGAATGAAAGGATCTGGGTTCATTGCACTTCCGGCTACCGTGCCAGCGTCGCCGCAAGCCTGCTGCACCGAGCCGGCCGCGACGTGGTGCTTATTGACGCGCATTTCCGCGATGCGGCGGACTCCGGCGTAGAACTGACACGCGCCACCCCGGCCTAGATGCTCGGGCTGCTGCCGACGCTCGCTCACTTTCGGGCTGCTGCCGACGCTCGCTCACCTTTGTGGTGTTTCCGGCGGACGCTCGCTCACTTGAGGTGAGCGAGCGTTGGGGAAAGGCCCGCCAGAGGTGAGCGAGCGTCGGGGAAAGGCCCGACAAAAGCGAGCGAGCGTTAGCTGTTGATCCACTCCGCGGCGAAGTCCAGGTTGCGGTACACGCTCGCGACGGCGGCGGCCTCGTCGCGTGCCTCGATGGCGTCGGCGAGCTCGTCGTGGCCTTCGTGGGGAATGCCATTGAAGCCTGCCTTGCGCTGTTGGCGCAGGAGATCGTCGTGGAAGACCCCACCGAAGGACACATACAGCTGGTGGAGCAACGGATTGCCCGAAGCCAGCGCCACCCGTTCGTGGAAATCCCAGTCCGCGCGGGCCCAAGAGGGGTAGTCGGCCGCGAGCCACGCATCGTGGCGCACTTGGAGAAGGGCCCGCATGGCGGCGATGTCCTCGGCCGTGGCGTGCTTCGTGGCCAGCCGGGCCGCCTGGGTGTCGAGGCCGACCCGGACCTCCACCACGTGCTCCTGCGTGTGCTCCTTGTACATCCGCTGGGCCGCGCCGGAAATCTCGCTGGTAGCCCGGACATACGTGCCGTCACCGCGGCGGACTTCAAGCATGCCGCTGTGGGCCAAGGCCTTGATGGCTTCGCGGAGCGTACCCCTGGAGACTCCGAGTGAGGCCATGAGCTCCGGCTCGGCCGGAATCTTCTCCTGCAGCGGCCATTCTCCGGACTGGATCATGCTGCGCAGCTGGCTGGTGACCTCATCGGCCAGGACGGGACGGTGCGAAGGAATCAGGCTCATACGACCGGCCTCGGTCCGGCCTTGATCGGCGTGCGCTTGCTGGTCAACAAGTGGGAAGTCACCATGAGGGCAAGGGCCACCGCGGCCAGGAGTGCAAGGGGGAGCGTCCAGGCACCAGTAGCGCTGTGGAGCAGGCCCATGCCGAACGGTCCCAAGGCCGCGATCAAGTAGCCCACCGACTGGGCGACGGTGGACATGGCGGTGGTTTCCGCCGTCGTACGCCCGCTGCGGCTGATGATCACCAGGACCAGGGGGAAGATGCCCAAGCCGAAGCCGAACAGCACGGCGGGAACCGCCGCGAACGACGTCGGCAGCAACAGCATGGCGGGGATTGCCACCAGCGTTGTCCCGCTGCCCAAATACAAGGCGGGCCGCATCATGCCTGGCCGAGAGCCGATGGCCAGCAGGATCATGCCGGCGGCCACGGAGACCAACTGCATGAGCCCGAACTGCAGGCCGCTCTCGGAAGCGCTGAGTCCTTGGCTGGTCAGGATGTAGGCAAACCAGCTCATCACGGCATAAGCAAGGAAGGCCTGCAGCGTGAAGATGGCGGTGATCAGGAATCCCAGGCGTGTGCGAAGGAGCGGCCACATGGAGACGTGTTCCTGGCTGGCCTTGCGTGACGAACGGTGTGTGTGGAGGACCATCGGCAGGAAGCCAAGCAACGCGGCGACGCCGAGGATTCCCCATGCGGCCAGACCCATCGACGGCGAGCCGAGTTGCTGAGCCAGGGGTACGCTGACCGCTGCGGCGAAGGTCGCGCCGCCGGACATGGTGAACGTGTAGAGGCCGGTCATCATGGACGTCTTGGCCGCGTAGTGCTCGCGGATGTACGACGGCATGGCCACGTTGCATACCGCCAAGCCGGACATCGCCAGCACCGTCCCGGCAAGGAGGGCGCCGGTCGCGGGGATGCTGCGGACCAGGAGGCCGGCTGCCAGCATCGCCAGCGCCACGAAGATCGACTTTTCGACTCCGATCCGGCGTGACAGCCAGGAGGTTCCCAGCCCGGCGACAGCGAAGCACAGCAAGGGGATGGACGGGAGGATTGACGCCACCAGCGCGCCGTAGCCGAGGAAGGCCTGCAGTTCGTGGAACAGCGCCGCCGCGCTGGTGATGCCGGCGCGCAGGTTCAGCCCGATCAGGATGACCGCAATGATCCCGACGACGGCGACCACCCGGGATTTCGGCACCGCGGTTCCGCCGGTGCCCGGCACGGGTGTTGCTTGCATTGCGCGGGATGTCGGGTGAGTTGAGGCCATACCTAAAGGTTAGACGTTTGACGTTTGCACTGGGAAGTTTTGTGGTGGAAATCTCCCCGCAGGTGTTCGGCCGCTGGTAGTCTCACAACTGTCGCTGGCCAGGAACATGATTCTGGGCAGGTTGTGAACATTTTTTGGGGGAAGAATGCAGAACTGGCCTTTGACTTTTGTGCTTGGTGCAGCAGGACTACTGACTTTGGGGGCCTGCAGCTCGCCATCGCCAGCACCACCTCCGAGTGCCGCGCCGACTCTTTCAGCGCCTGCCGCAACTCCTTCGGGACCTGTGCCGCCCAGGACGGAGAGTGCACCGACGCCATCGCAGACGCCGCCTCCGCCGGACCTTCTTGCCACTGATGCCCTGAAGAACGTGCAATGCGCGGCCGACGCCGGCGGAACCTGGTCTTTCTCCGGGACACTGACCAACACGGGAACCGCGGCCGTGAAGTACACCATCGCCATCGCCGTGGGCACCACAAGCAGCGTTGCCGGGCACGCGATGATCGAAAAGGAACTCGCTGCCGGTGCCAGCGCGGAGGTTCGTGCAGCGGACATCGCCCAATCGGCGCCCGCCGGCTCCACGTGTGGGGCGGTGGTCTCCAAATGATGGCAAACAGGGCAAACCGCACCATCCGCATCGTGACGACCTGTGCTCTGGCCGCCATTGTGGCGGCGGGACTCGCGCCCACCGTGGCAGCCGCCGTGACTCTTTCGCCAGTGGAGTCGCCGACGCCGACTCCCACACCTTCCGCGACCCCCACACCTTCCGCGACACAGGAACCGTCACCGCCCGCGCAAGCGCCGACAGCACCTATCCCGGTGCCAACGCCGGTTCCGACCCAGGTAGTAGCCCCCGCCCCCACTCAGACACCTGACCCCGCACCGATACCCGTCCAAGCCCAGGGCGGAATCGTTCCTGCCGGCGTGATCGGTGCCAAATGGCAGCTATTGGGCGGGGCGTCCGGGCCCTTGGGGGCCGCGACGTCGAGTGAATCGTGCGGCCCGGATCTCCTTTGCGTCCAGTTGTTCGAGGGTGGACGCATCTACGCGGCGCCGTCCACGGGCGCCAATGCGGTGCTGCTTACCGCAGGAAAGACCGGTCCCGAGTGGCACACAAGCGGGCAGCTATCTGCCTTCGGCTACCCGGTGGGCGATGAAAAATGTGCCAGCGCCGGCTGCTTTCAGCGGTTCTCCAGTGGTTTGGATATCACCTGGAGTCCCGTTGGGGGTCTTCAGACCGTCTGGACTAAAGGTGCCATCGGTCAAGCCTTGTACCGGGTCTACGGTGGCTACGCCCAGACGGGCTATCCCACCGCGCCGGAGGCATGCGGACTGGTGAACTCGGGGTGCGAACAAACATTCGGGAATCTCAGAATTGTATGGAGCCCGGCGTCGGGAGCGGTGGGCGTGTGGACGCCCGGGGCCATCGGCGCAGCGTATGCCAGGTCCGGGGCGGAGTCCGGTTGGCTGGGGTATCCGACTACCCGCGAGATATGCGGCCTGAAGGCTGCAGGCTGTTACCAGATGTATCAGCGGGGAGGCATCGTATGGTCACCGGCCAGCGGTGCGCACACGAGCAGCGGTGCCATTCGCTCTGCCTGGGCTGGATCGGGGTTCGAAAACGGACGATTTGGCTACCCCATCACGGACGAGATCTGCGGCCAGCCAGGGTCGGGTTGCCTCCAGCAATACCAAGCGGGCGTCATCTACTGGTCTCCCGAAACCGGCGCGCAGGGTGTTATCGGAGGCATCCGCTCGCGATACGACAGCCTGGGCGGCCTGGCCGGAGGGTACCTCGGCTACCCCCTTGAGAGCGAGGTCTGCGGGCTGTCTGGCGGTGGGTGCTACCAGCCATTTCAAACCGGCCTGATCTTCTGGTCGCCGGCAACCGGAGCGCAGCCCGTCCGAGGGGGCATGAAGGCCAAGTACCAGCAAATGGGATGGCACCAGAGCTATCTTGGCTATCCGACCGCCCCAGAGGCATGCCTCAATAATGAATGTGTTCAAGCCTTCCAAGGCGGGTTCCTGACCTGGACGCCAACCGGGTCCCGCGACTACGGGCACAGTGAGTGCACCAGGCTTAACGATGGCCGGGTGAAGTACTCCTCGGGCAATGCCAACCACGTGACCTTGGTGTACACCGCCGCCTATGGCCAGTCCAGCGCTGGCGTGGCGTACTGCAAGCGGGTGGCAGGGACGTACGTGACGGAATGGACGGCGAACGGGTTTGTAGGGGCCAGCGGTTTCAAGCCGCCGGGGGTTCCTTCAGGTCCTACCCGCTACAACTACTCGCCGACCGGCTCCTTCTCGGTCACAGAGGCATTCGGCCTGGGTAACCCGGGAACAGCCTTGCCCTACCGCACGTTGAACCCGCGGTCGCGCTGGGGCGGGAATCCGTGGACCGGTACCTACAACACGTACTTCGAGTCCAGCTCGTGGGTAGGTTATGACGAGAACATGTGGTTCTTCGCGACGCGCCCGCAGCATGATTATCGGCAAGGGGCCGTCATCAACTACAACCGTCCTCCGGATTCTCCGATCATCCAGGATGCCGGATTCGCCATTTTCCTGCACGAAAACAAGGTGCCTACCGCTGGATGCATTTCTCTGGACGACTGGGCTGTTGTGGACTTCCTGCAAAAGTCGACGCCGGGCGACAGGATCATCATGGGTGTGGCCGCCGACATCTTCCGCTAGACCCATCGAGCCCAACTAACTCGCAGTTGTTGTCGTTTTGAGGGCTCATAACGACAACAACTGCGAGCCAGTTGGGCCAGCGGCGAAGAGCCTCAGCGCGGGTTGCGCGCTCCCAGCCGCTGCACGGCCAAGGCAAGCCACAGCTGCACCCGGTCCGGCGTTTGGGCGGGGTCGTAGCCGGTGAGGTCCGTGATTTGCGCCAGCCGGTACCGCACCGTGTTCCGGTGCAGGGTCAGGGATTCGGCGACGGCGGCCACGGAACCGTTGTGGTTGAGGTAGCTTTCCAGGGTCGAAACGAGCTCGGAGCCGTGTGCGGCGTCGAACTTGCGCAGGGGAGTAAGGGCCTCGCTGGCCATGTCGGCCAGCGGCACGTCTTCGCTCGCGAGCAGGAGCGACGTCAGGCTGAGCCGCTCAGGTTCGTTGACCGGCAGCCCGTGCGCCACGGCGTCGCGCGCTTCAAAGTAGCTCCAGCGCACGCCGTTTGGCTTGGTGTAGGCGCCGCCGATCCCGATCACCGCGTGGATCCCCGCTTCCAGAAGGTGATCACTGAGATCCTTGGCGAGCGCGCTCGCTGAACTGCCGTCGTCGGGCACCACCGTCACCAGATCCTTCCCGACGACGGCGGTCACCCCTCCGTCGAGCGACTGTGGAAGCGATGTGCTGCCGAGTTGTTTGTGATGGGCTGCGGAGACCACCAGCAGCACCACGTTCTTGCGCGTGCTGTTGATTCCGACGCCGGCCAGGCGGCGGGCGCCCTCCACCGTGTCCAGGGTTCCGTGGATGACATCGTCCAGCACTTGGCCCGCCAAGGCCCGCTGGCTCTGGCGCTGCTTGACCATGTTGTTGAGTTCAACGCTGATCAGGTTCTGCGCATAACTGACAATCCCGGTGTCGCCGAAGGGCTGCTTGATCCATAGGGTGCACGCGTCGCGGCGGCCTGTGGGAATAGGGAAGGATGCCCAGTCCTCGGCGGTCGGCGCGGGGTTGCCGGCCAGGCTGTTGTAAAGCTGGGCGCTGAACTGGGTGAGCGCGATGTCGGACCGGAGCATGCTGCCCAACTGCTTGAGCAATTCGCCGAGCCCGCCGCCGGTCAGCAGGGCCCGGGCCAGGATCTGGTGGCCTGCGATGAGGCGCTCCAGCTTGGAATAGTGGTCCGCGGATTGGGAATCGGCCACAAGCTTGCCAATGGCGATGAAGGGGGTCTCGTAAGGGACTTCCACCAGCGGCAGGCCCCAGCGGTTCGCCTCCGCAATGAGGGCAGGAGGCACGGCCTCGTGGGTCAGTCCGGTGCCGAAGCCAATGCCGACGGCTCCCGCGCGCTGGACCTGGCGCACAAAGCGGCGCTGTTCCGCGGCCCCATTGAGCCTGAGACCAGTGGTAAGGATCAGCTCGCCGCCATTGAGGAAGCGCTGGGGATCCTCTTGCTCGGTCACGGCCACCCAGCGGATATCTTCGTTCCAGGTGGTTTCCGCGAGGCCGGCTTTGCGGAGCCGGAGAGAGGGGACGGCGACGAGCGCGGCGAGTGACATTGCCATGCAAAAAAGGATATCCCGGCACTGGTCATTCGCACTAAGTCGGGGTGCTCAGGGTGTGCACCTGACTATTCCGCAACGCCGGGTGCTGACATAGGCTCGGAGCAGCTGCAACCAATGCCTAGACACCGAAAGAGGTTGTACACCGTGGTCCAAACCTTGCAGAACTTCATCAACGGCGAGTTCGTCGCGCCGGCAGGCACCGAACTGCTCGATATCGTGAACCCCACCAACGGGGAGATTGTCGCTCATGCGCCTGTCTCTACCCAGGCCGACGTCGATGCTGCCATGAACGCGGCGAAGGAAGCCTTCAAGTCTTGGAAGCATGTCACGCCGGGCCAGCGCCAGCTCATGCTGCTCAAGCTCGCCGACGCCATCGAGGCCAACAGCGACGAGCTCGTTGAGGCACAACACCGAAACACCGGCCAGGTCCGCGCCCTCATCGCGTCCGAGGAAGTTGCCGCTGGAGCAGACCAGCTCCGTTTCTTCGCCGGCGCCGCGCGCATCATGGAAGGCAAGTCCGCGGGCGAGTACTTCGAGGGCCACACCTCGTACGTCCGCCGCGAACCGATCGGCGTCGTGGCCCAGGTTGCACCGTGGAACTACCCGTTCCTCATGGGCATCTGGAAGATCGGCCCCGCCCTCGCCGCAGGCAACACCGTTGTCCTCAAGCCTTCCGACACCACTCCGGAATCCACCTTGGTCCTCGCCCGTCTGGCTGGAGAGATCTTCCCGGCTGGCGTTCTCAACGTGGTCCTCGGCAACGCAGCCACCGGCTCCATGATGGTCGAGCACAAGGTCCCGGGCCTGGTCTCCATCACCGGTTCCGTCCGTGCTGGTATTGCCGTGGCCAGTGGGGCGGCCAAGGGCCTCAAGCGTGCCCACCTGGAGCTCGGCGGCAAGGCCCCGGCCATCGTCTTCAAGGACGCCGATATCAAGAAGAGCGCAGCGGCCATCGCCGAATTCGCCTTCTTCAACGCCGGCCAGGACTGCACGGCCATCACCCGCGTGCTGATCGAAGATTCCATCCATGACGACATGGTCGCCGCGATGGTGGAGCACACCAAGACACTGCACACCGGTTCGCAGAACGACGACGAAAACTACTTCGGCCCGCTCAACAACGTGAACCACTTCAACGCCGTGAACTCGGTGGTGGAGCACCTGCCAGCCAACTGCAAGATCGAAACCGGTGGCCACCGTGCGGGTGACAAGGGCTTCTTCTTCGAGCCCACCATCATCACCGGCGCCAAGCAGACCGACGACGTCGTCCAGAAGGAAACCTTCGGACCTGTCATCACCGTCCAGAAGTTCACCACTGAGGCCGAGGCGCTTGAACTGGCCAACGACGTCGAATACGCCCTGGCCTCCAGCGTCTGGACCACGGACCACGGGACCGCGATGCGGATGAGCCGCGACCTGGACTTCGGCGCGGTCTGGATCAACACCCACATCCTGCTGACCGCTGAGATGCCGCACGGCGGCTTCAAGCAGTCCGGTTACGGCAAGGACCTGTCCATGTACGGCGTCGAGGACTACACGCGCATCAAGCACGTCATGAGTGCGCTGGACGCGTAGATCCCCACCGGCACCCTAACCTCGCTCCGCTTCGGCCAGGGAACCCTGCCGGCGTGGCCCCTTAGCCGGCACACGGCAAACGTTAGAAAGAAAGAACCATCATGACCGCAACAGCACATGAAATCACCTACCGCCTGGACCAGAAGCGCAGCATCAACGGCGCCTTCCCAGGCCCCAAGTCCCAGGCCTTGAACGAGCGCCGCGCGGCTGTCGTCGCTGCCGGCGTCTCTTCGGGCGTGCCGGTTTACGTTGAGGACGCCGACGGCGGCATCATCCGCGACGTCGACGGCAACTCCTTCATCGACCTCGGCTCCGGCATTGCCGTGACCAGCGTGGGTGCCTCGGACCCCGCCGTCGTCGCCGCCGTCCAGGACGCCGCAGCGCACTTCACCCACACCTGCTTCATGGTCACTCCTTACGAGGGCTATGTCGCCGTCGCCGAGCAGCTGAACCGCCTCACCCCGGGCGACCACGAGAAGCGCACCGTGCTCTTCAACTCCGGCGCCGAAGCGGTGGAGAACGCCGTCAAGGTGGCACGCCTGGCAACCGGCCGTGACGCTGTCGTCGCTTTCGACCACGCCTACCACGGACGCACCAACCTGACCATGGCGCTCACCGCCAAGGCCATGCCGTACAAGACCAACTTCGGCCCGTTCGCGCCCGAGGTCTACCGTATGCCGATGAGCTACCCGTTCCGTGAGGAAAACCCGGAAATCACCGGTGCCGAGGCCGCCAAGCGCGCCATCACGATGATCGAGAAGCAGATCGGTGGCGACCAGGTTGCCGCGATCATCATCGAACCGATCCAGGGCGAAGGTGGCTTCATTGTCCCAGCCGTTGGCTTCCTGCCGGCACTGTCCGCTTGGGCTAAGGAAAAGGGCATCGTCTTCATTGCCGACGAGGTCCAGTCAGGTTTCTGCCGCACGGGTGAATGGTTCGCCGTCAACCACGAGGGTGTTGTCCCGGACATCATCACCATGGCCAAGGGCATTGCCGGTGGCCTCCCGCTGTCCGCCATCACCGGCCGTGCAGACCTGCTCGACGCCGTCCACCCGGGCGGCCTCGGCGGCACCTACGGCGGCAACCCGGTTGCTTGTGCCGCAGCGCTTGCTGCCATCGGCACCATGGAGCAGCACGACCTCAACGCCCGCGCCCGCCACATCGAGGAAATCGCGCTCGGCCGCTTGCGTGAGCTCGCGGCTGAAGTTTCCGTCATCGGCGACGTCCGCGGCCGCGGTGCCATGTTGGCGATCGAACTGGTCCAGGCCGGCTCCAAGGAACCGAACGCCGAACTGACCAAGGCCGTCGCAGCCGCGTGTCTCCAGGAAGGCGTCATCATCCTGACCTGCGGTACCTACGGCAACGTCATCCGTCTGCTGCCGCCGCTGGTCATCAGCGACGAACTGCTTCTCGACGGGCTCGAGGTCCTGGCAGCGGCCATCAAGGCCAACGCCTAGCCACAACCCAGGTGGACATGCCCACCTCTGCGTGCCAAGGATGGACATAGTGCGACTATGTCCATCCTTGGCATTTAAGAACGGGCATGTCCGGGTATAGGAAGCAGCTTCCGCAGGTAGAGTCATGCCTAGCTAGCGAATCCAGACCGGCCAAAGTTGCCCGGATTCCCCGGACGGGCCCTGGACCTCGCCGTCGACAAAGGGGTCTTCACATGCGATATGTAGTTGGCTACACGCCGAACGAGCGCGGCGCGGACGCTGTTGCCTTGGCCTCATCCCTGGCCCGAGCGCAGGACGCAACGCTGGACGTTGTCTACGTCGTGGACGCGCACACGCCATACTCGGGGCTGTACCCCGAAAGCACCGGCGCAACTCCCGCTGAACAGGCCGTACTGACAGCGCAAGCCCAGAGCCTCGCGCTAGTGCCCGACGACGTCGAGGCCACCTTCCGCGCGGTGCCTGCTGAATCGTTCGCTTCAGGCCTGATCCAGGCCGCGGGGACGGACGCAGGATTGATTGTGGTGGGTGCGTCGAGCAACGGGTTCTTCAAGAGGTTCACGGTCGGCAGCGTGGCCAACGGACTGCTTCATGCGTCGCCGGTGCCCGTGGCGTTGGCGCCGCGCGGATTCAACCGCACCGAGCCCGTCACCCGGTTCACGTTGGCCACGGGGCAGCGCTCGGGGGCTGACGCTGCGATTGCCAGCGCCATCGGCGCGGCCAACCGCCGCGGCGTGCCGTTGCGGCTTGTGTCGCTGGTAACGCTCGACGCCGGCACCGACGTTGGAGGCGAGGCTACCAATGCGGCCCATCGCCACGCCAACACCGTCCTCAGCGATGCTGCTTCCCGATTGCCGCAAGGGCACGATGTGACGGTGGAAGTGGCGCACGGCCGAAGCATCGAAGAAGCGATCGACAGCTTGGAGTGGATCGACGGCGAAGTGGTCATCATCGGCTCATCGCGCTTGGCGGAAAGAAGCAAATTGTTCATGGGCAGCACTGCCAACAAGATCCTCCGGGCGCTGCCGGTGCCCATGGTGGTGGTGCCGCGCGATTACGAGCGCGCGGACTCCATGCCGTAACAGCGTTCTCAGGCTGCGCTGAGCCGTGCCCTCTTCCTGATGACCGAGTTCTTGCGTGCGGTACGCATCATGTCGACTGTCAGGATCAACAGGGCCAGCCACACGACGCCGAAGCCCACCCAGCGATCGGGCGTCATGGTTTCGTGGAAGATGGCCAGGGCCACGATGAACTGGAGGATCGGTGCGAAGTACTGCAGCAGGCCGATGGTGGTCATGGGCAGGCGGCGTGCGGAGGCGCCGAAGAACAGGAGTGGCACGGCAGTGATGATGCCTGAGGCCGCCAGCAACCAGAAGTGGCCCGGTCCGTTGCTTCCCAGGGTCCCGGCCCCGGTGAGCCCGAGGACAATCATGGTGGCGCCGGCGATCGGGGCGAGGACCACGGTCTCCACCGTGAGGCTCGTGATGGCGTTGACCTTCGGTCCCACGCGCTTCTTCACGAAACCGTAGAGTCCGAAGCTGAATGCCAGGACCAAAGCGATCCACGGCAGCTTGCCATAGGAAACCGTTAGCACGCCGACGGCGATGA
This sequence comes from Arthrobacter sp. MMS24-S77, assembly GCF_054888235.1. NCBI lineage: Bacteria > Bacillati > Actinomycetota > Actinomycetes > Micrococcales > Micrococcaceae > Arthrobacter > Arthrobacter sp. MMS24-S77. The sequence goes on along the minus strand of NZ_JBTZRN010000001.1, from coordinate 3,623,291 downwards.
AGCCGATTCCGACGGCGGCCCACTGGAGCGGGCGGAGTGTTTCCTTCAGGACGAACACGCCCAGGAGCACCGACACGAGCGGGTTGATGAAGTAGCCGAGTGAGGCCTCGACAGCGTGTCCCGTGGTGACCCCGAAAGTGTAGGTCAGCCAGTTGACGGCGATAAGCCCGGCAGCCAACGCAAGTGGTCCTAGGACGGCCCGGTCCCTGAAAGCTGTCCCCAGGAGGCGCCATGTCCGGGTGATGGTGATGAGCAGGGCGCAGAAAATGAGGGACCACACCACGCGGTTCGCGACGATTTCCACGGCTCCGGCGGGCTGCAACACCAGGAAGTAGAGGGGGAGCAAGCCCCACAATCCGTAAGCCCCGATGCCGAACACGACGCCCGCCGTCGTCTCGCTCTTTGCACTCTTTGCCTCGGCGGCGGATGCAGAAGCTGCAGCGATCGGAGCGTTTGCGGAAAGGGCCGGCGCAGCGGTGGCGGACAGGGCGGGCGCGGTTTGCTCGGGCGTAGACACAATGTCAAGAACACCACATGTTGCGATGGTATTCCTGACCGTACGGCCGGAAAGTTTGTGTGAGTTTCCTCGCCTCACCGTGTCACTCCTGCCGCCCGCTGACATTCAACAGGCAACTGAGAACTAGAATTGGAAACTGCGCGCCCCACTACGCGGGGCGGATTCCCGTCTCAGAAGGGTTCACGGTGTCCAACTCGGCCGAAACCACCTCAAAACGTCCGCTGCGTGTCGCCATTGTCGGCGCAGGACCGGCCGGCGTGTACGCCGCGGACATCCTGACCAAATCCAACGAGGTCAAGGATGGCGACGTCGAGGTCAGCATCGACCTTTTCGAGGCATACCCTGCGCCGTACGGCCTGATCCGCTATGGCGTGGCGCCGGACCACCCCCGCATCAAGGGCATCGTCAACGCGCTTCACAAGGTCCTTGATCGCGGCGATATCCGATTCCTTGGCAATGTCACGTACGGCCGCGACCTCACGCTGCATGACTTCCGGGCTTTCTATGACGCGGTGATCTTCTCCACGGGAGCAGTCAAGGATGCCGAGCTGAACATCCCTGGCGTGGAACTGGAGGGCTCGTTTGGTGGAGCCGACTTCGTGTCTTGGTATGACGGACACCCGGATGTCCCCCGCGATTGGCCACTGGACGCCAAGGAAGTGGCGGTCATCGGCAACGGCAACGTGGCACTGGACGTGGCGCGCATGCTCTCCAAGCACGCGGATGACCTCCTGGTGACCGAAATCCCGGACAACGTCTATGCCGCCCTCAAGGCTTCCCCGGTCACCGACGTGCATGTCTTCGGCCGCCGCGGACCTGCACAAATCAAGTTCACTCCGCTGGAACTGCGCGAGCTCTCGCACTCCAACGACGTGGACATTGTGCTGTACCCGGAGGACTTCGAATTCGATGAAGCCTCCGACGAAGCCATCCGCAGCAACAACCAGATCAAGACCATGGTCAACACGCTGACCAACTGGCTCGTCGAGGAACATGCCGAAGCCGAACAGCCCTCCTCGCGCCGGCTGCACCTGCACTTCCTGCACAGCCCGGTGGAAATCGTGTCGGAAGACGGCTCCGGAAAGGTCTCCAGCATCAAGTTCGAGCGCATGCAGCTGGACGGCACAGGCAATGTCAAAGGCACCGGCGAGTTCGTGGACTATCCCATCCAGGCCGTTTACCGCGCCATCGGCTACCACGGTTCGCCGCTGGACGAGCTTGAGTACGATGCCCGCCGGGGTGTCATTCCGAACGACGGCGGACGGGTGCTGGACGCCAACGGCAAGCCGGTACCCGGCATCTACGCCACGGGCTGGATCAAGCGCGGACCAGTCGGGCTGATCGGGCACACCAAGGGCGACGCCTTGGAGACCATCGGGTGCCTGTTGGAGGACCGCCTCACGCTGCCCCCGGCCGAAAACCCGGACCCGCAGGCCATCATCAACCTCCTGGAAGAGCGGGGGATCGAGTACACCACCTGGGAAGGCTGGAACAAGCTCGATGCGCACGAAGTAGCCCTGGGCGCCGCATGGACCGCGGAAAACCCGGGCATCGGCGTCGTACGCGAACGCATCAAGGTGGTCGCGCGCGAGGACATGATCGGGATCTCCCGCGCCTAGCGGCTCGCGGCGCCTGGTCCTAAAATGAGCCATGGACGAGGAGCTCCGCTGGACTGACGCCGTCGGGCAAGCAGAACTGGTGCGGAGCGGCGCGATTTCGCCGAGCGAACTGCTCGACGCCGGCCGCGAGCGCATCCGGGAGATCGATCCGGTTCTGCATTGCATCGTCGCGCACTTGGAACCCGGGGCGGAAGATCCGGCTCCTGACGCGCCGTTTCCCGGGGTTCCCTTCCTGGTGAAGGACCTGTCGCTGGAGATCGCCGGAGCGCCTTTCACCGAAGGCTCCCGCTGGTTGAAGGACAACATCTCAAGCCATGACCAGGAGCTGGTACGCCGGTACCGCCGGGCCGGACTAGCCATCCTCGGGAAGACCAACACGCCGGAATTCGGGCTCAGCCCACATTGCGAGCCGGCGCTCCACGGGGCCACGCGCAATCCTTGGGATTTGGGGCTGTCCACGAGCGGCTCCAGCGGCGGGTCCGCCGCCGCCGTCGCCTCCGGAATGGTCCCTATGGCGCACGGGAACGATCTTGGCGGATCCCTTCGCTACCCCGCTGCATGGTGTGGAGTTTTCGGGTTCAAGCCGACCCGCGGACGGGTTCCCATGGGGCCCGAGTATGGCGACGTGGCCGGGGGCTTTGCGGTGGAACATGCCCTGACCCGGAGCGTGCGCGATTCGGCGGCTCTCCTCGACGCGACGGCCGGTCAGTCACTCGGTGATCCCTATTGGGCGCCGCCCCAGGCCCGGCCCTTCCTGCTTGAAGCCGGCACTGTTCCTGGAAAGCTGCGCATCGCAGCAACCGCGACCCCCAACTCGGGGCAACAAGTGCATCCGGACTACATGAGGGCGTTCGAGGAAACCTTGGAATTGCTAGCTGGACTGGGCCACAGTGTCACGGAAGCGCACCCCGAGACCCTAGGCCGGGCCGGGCACCGCGCGGTCAGGGCCGTCTATGGAGGCGCGATCGCGTGGATAGAAGCGTACTGGACGCATCGGATGGGCAGGCCGCCGGAAGCCGGTGAGATCGAGCCGTTCACCGCGGCCAATTTCGAGCGCTCGCGGGCCGTGACAGGCGGGCAATACCTCCTCGGCATGGAGGAATTGCAGCGCTTCAGCCGCCGCCTGGCTGGGTTCTTCGAGGAATTCGATGTCTGGATGACCCCCACCGTCGGCTGGCCACCCCTGCCTCTCGGAACCCTGCGTGGAACCGAAGAAGAACCGTTGCGCGGGGAGCGCGAAGCCGGCCGCTTCCTCATGTTCGACGGCGAGTATGCCAACATCTCGGGCAACCCGGCCATGTCGGTGCCACTCGGAGTCGACACGGCCGGCCTGCCGGTGGGCATGTCCTTCCTTGGCCGCTTCGGGGATGAGGCCACGCTCTTTCGCTTGGCGGGCCAGCTCGAGAAAGCCGCACCCTGGGCGGACCGGAAACCCGAAGCCCTCGCGGCAGCTTTGTCGGCATCGCTCTGAAGCTGAAGCAAGACAGGAGAAAACCAATGTTCATGGGCGTCTACCATTTCGACGGGGATCCCGCTCAACTGCTGGAAGGTCACAAGCGGATGGTGGGCCTCCTGCCAACCGGCGCGTTGAAGGTCCATGTGTGCCTATCCACCGACGCAGGTATTTCGGTCTATGACACCTGCCCGGATCGCGAAACGTTTGATCGTTTTAGCCGTGGCCATAGTTTCGCGGAACTCGTTGCGGAAGTCGGCCTGCCCGTACCTCGGATCGAAGCGTTGGGCGAAGTCGAGTCGTACGAATTCCACCCGGAGTGAGCGGTGTCGAACCAGCGCGTCGGATTTGGCGGCATCATAGGCAAAGCCTCGAGACCCAACTAGACTGGCCCGTACTGTGCTGCGTCCGGTTTTGGGAGTTCGATGAGGAATCCGATCCATCCGGCAGCTTCGGTCAATGATGTCGCCGAGCTGTTGCAGCGTCATGCCCGCGCTGGACATGAGCAACTGGACACCTGGCGCTTTGGGCCTCCCGACGCCACGGAGCTTCCCGGTTTGCGCAGCCTGATCAAGGAATCCTGGCAGCGATCCGCGCAGCTTAAGGCGAACCCGGACCAGCCCGAAGCTCCCGTGGCCATGGACATCGACGAGCTTGAGGAGTACCGCCGCCAACACCCGCTGGCCATCATCATGCCTGTCATCCAGAAGCTCCTCATCCAGCCCAGCTACGACAGCGGGCTCCTGGTTGCTGTGGGGGACGAGCTCGGCCGGCTGCTGTGGGTGGACGGAAATCCCGCGATGCGGCGGCGTGCCGAAGGCATGATGTTCGTGGCAGGGGCGGACTGGTCCGAAGCGGCGGTCGGTACGAGCGCTCCTGGCACAGCGCTCGCCTTGGGACGCGGCATCCAGATATCCGGCGCCGAGCACTACAAACGCTCCGTCCATCCGTGGAGCTGCACCGCGGTGCCCTTCCACGACCCTGACTCCGGAGCGCTCCTCGGCGTCGTCGACATCACCGGCACGGAAGCCGCCGTCGCACCCCACACGCTTTCCCTGGTTGAAGCGACAGTGGCGGCAGCGCAGGCCCAGTTGCGCGTGGAAAGGCTCCAGCTCGCTGCCACCAAGCACTCTGCGCCTGCCCGACGCCGGCACCCACCTACCGCTGCCGGCTCGCGGCAGGGCAGAGGCCTGTACCGGAACAGCCTCCAGCTGCTGGGCCGCGACCAGGCGCTGTTGAGCATGGGCGGGCGAAGCGTTGCCCTTTCCGCCAGGCACAGCGAGATCCTGGCTCTGCTGGGCGCCCATCCCGAGGGGCTGAGCGCCGAAGAACTGGCACTGGCCTTGTATCCGGGAGATGGTTTCACCGTCACCCTCCGGGCAGAAATGGTGCGCCTGCGCAAGGTGCTGCACGAACTCGATCCCGCGGCGGTCCCCGAATCACGCCCGTACCGGCTCCCGATCGACCTCGGCCAGGATGCTGCCCAGGTGCTCTCCTGCCTGCAACGGGGCGCCCACCGCATCGCCTTGGAAATCTACAAGGGCGCCGTCCTGCCGCACTCGGAAGCCCCCGGCATTGTGGAGCTTCGCCAGAAGGTCTCCGCACTCTTGCGTGAGGCCGTCCTCAACGACGGCAGTGCCGAGGCGCTGCTCAAGTATGCGGGCCTGCCTGAGGCGAAGAACGACGTCGATGTCCGGCTTGCCGCCCTCAAGCTCCTGCCGCCGCGCTCGCCCAAACGGGCCGCCGTCGTCGCCGAGCTTGAGCGCTTGGAAACGGAGATGTCGGCCTGACGCTGGCCAATCGTGTGGCACTCGGGAAATACCGAGTTTCGGCCCGTATCGTAAGAGGCAGTCAAACGAAAGAAGCTCCCTCTGTGTCGAACAAGCGCCTCGCCGTCGCACTGACCGTGTCCGGACTCCTTGCCGGAGTCACAGCCTGCGCGGCACCTGCCCAAACCGCGCCATCATCGGCAACGGCCTCCGCTTTGGCCACTACGGCTGTACCGGCCTGGGAGCTCGATCCCGCCGCGGGCGCGCAGAGAATCAAGGCTGCCGGCCTGGACATTCTGACGGCCGAAGGCACCGCCGAGCACTACCACGCCCATCTTGACGTACTGGTGGACGGCAAACCCGTCACCGTCCCGGCTGAGATCGGCTTCAGTTTCGGGGCCGACGGGCGGCCGAACGGAATCTCGGCTCTGCACACCCACGACACATCCGGCGTCCTCCACATCGAAGCGCCTACCGCCGGACTGAAGTACACGCTCGGCCAGGTCCTCACCGAATGGGGAGTCCTGGACGGCAAGGACGCCACCGGAGCGCCGCACGGCGGAACCGGCGGCTGGACTGCCTACGTGAACGGCGCAAAGCAGGATGTTCCAGTGTCAGACGTCGTCCTCAAGGCTCATGACGAGGTAGTACTCTCCTTCGGAGCGGCGCCGTCGCCGCTTCCGAGCTCATTTGCGTTCCCTGCGGGCCTCTAGGCTTCAAGCCGTCGAACCAGCCTCCAAGTGATCTGAACCACACCGTTGCAACCTGCCTGCAACCTTCCCGCTCCTACGCTGAAGGCACAGCAAAGCCACCATCATGCGGAGCAAAGGAGCTAGCAATGACTGTTTATGCACAGCCGGGTGCCGAGGGTTCGAAGGTCACGTTCAAGGACCGTTACGAGAACTGGATCGGCGGCGAGTGGGTTGCCCCGGTCAAGGGGCAGTACTTCGAGAACATCACTCCAGTGACCGGGAAGGCCTTCTGCGAGGTTGCACGGGGCACGGCCGAGGACATCGAACTGGCCCTAGACGCCGCTCACAAGGTGGCGCCGTCCTGGGGCAGGACCTCGGCCACGGAACGCGCCGCGATCCTGAACAAGATCGCCGACCGGATTGACGAGAATACCGAGCTGCTGGCAGTCGCCGAGACCTGGGACAACGGCAAGCCCATTCGCGAAACCCTCAACGCGGACATTCCCTTGGCAGCGGACCACTTCCGCTACTTCGCTTCCGCGGTCCGTGCGCAGGAAGGCCATTTGTCCCAGTTGGACGAGGACACCACCGCGTACCACTTCCGCGAGCCGCTCGGCGTGGTGGGCCAGATCATCCCGTGGAACTTCCCGATTCTGATGGCCGTGTGGAAGCTCGCCCCGGCCTTGGCCGCGGGCAACGCCGTCGTCCTCAAGCCCGCCGAGCAGACCCCGTCCTCCATCCTGGTCCTGATGGAGCTGATCAGCGATCTGCTGCCCGCCGGCGTGGTCAACGTCGTCAACGGCTTTGGCGTCGAGGCTGGCAAGCCTCTGGCGTCCAGCCCCCGGATCCGCAAGATTGCCTTCACCGGCGAGACCACTACGGGCCGGCTGATCAGCCAGTACGCGAGCCAGAACCTGATCCCGGTGACCCTGGAGCTGGGTGGCAAGAGCCCGAACATATTCTTCGACGACGTCGCCGTGCAGAACGACGCGTTCTACGACAAGGCCCAGGAAGGCTTCACCCTCTTTGCCTTCAACCAAGGCGAAGTCTGCACCTGCCCGTCGCGCGCCCTGGTCCAGGAAGGCATCTACGACTCCTTCATGGCCGACGCCGTGGCCCGCACCAACAAGATCATCCAGGGCAACCCGCTGGACACCGACACCCAGATCGGCGCCCAGGCCTCCAACGACCAGCTGGAGAAGATCCTCTCCTACATCGACATCGGAAAGCAGGAAGGCGCCAAGGTCCTCACCGGCGGCGCCCGTGCCCAGCTCGACGGTGACCTCGCTGGCGGCTACTACGTCCAGCCGACCATCTTCGAGGGCCACAACCGGATGCGGATTTTCCAGGAGGAGATCTTCGGCCCGGTGGTTTCCGTGACGAAGTTCAGCGACTACGACGACGCCATCGGCATCGCCAACGACACCCTGTACGGACTCGGCGCCGGCGTCTGGTCCCGCAACGGGAACGTCGCGTACCGGGCAGGCCGGGAAATCCAGGCCGGCCGCGTCTGGGTCAACAACTACCACGCCTACCCCGCCGGCGCCGCGTTCGGCGGCTACAAGTCCTCCGGCATCGGCCGTGAGAACCACGCGATGATGCTGGACCACTACCAGCAGACCAAGAACCTCCTGGTCAGCTACAACGAAAACAAGCTCGGCTTCTTCTAAGCCGCACTTAGCCCGGTGGGGAGGGATCAGCACAGATCCCTCCCCACCGATCCACCTGGCCACCCCTCAGGAAAGCAGCAGCACCCACACCGCACCACCTAGCTCTAACGACGCAAGGATTTCGCCAATGACGACGACAATGCAAGCAGCCGTAGTAACCGAATTCGGGAAAGACCTTCAGATCCAGTCCCTCCCGATTCCCATTCCTGGCCGAGGGGAAGCACTGGTCAAGGTCATGACCACCGGCGTGTGCCACACCGACCTGCACGCCGCGGAGGGGGACTGGCCAGTCAAGCCCTCCCCGCCGTTCGTACCAGGCCACGAAGGCGTGGGCGAAGTGGTGGCCATCGGTGAGGGCGTCACCGACCTGGCCGTCGGAGACCTGGTGGGCAACGCCTGGCTCTGGTCTGCCTGTGGCGACTGCCAGTTCTGCCGGACCGGCTGGGAAACGCTGTGCGAAGCACAGAAGAACGCCGGCTACAGCGTGGACGGCTCCTTCGGGGAGTACATGCTGGTGGACAGCCGGTTCGCCGCGAGGATCCCGGCAGGTTCGGACCCCGTGGAGGTTGCCCCGGTGCTGTGCGCCGGCGTCACCGTCTACAAGGGATTGAAGATGACCGAGGCCAAGCCGGGCCAATGGGTCACCATTTCCGGCATCGGCGGCCTGGGCCACATCGCGGTCCAATACGCAGTGGCCATGGGCCTGCGGGTTGCCGCAGTGGACATCGCCGACGACAAGCTCGCCCTCGCCAAGAAACACGGTGCCGAGCTTACGGTCAACGCTCTGCACGAAGATCCCGCGGAAGTCATCCAGCGCGAAACCGGAGGCTGCCACGGCGTCTTGGTCACGGCAGTGCACCCCTCGGCGTTCGGGCAGGCGATCGGCATGGCCAGGCGTGGCGGGACCATCGTCTTCAACGGACTACCTCCGGGAGATTTCCCGGCACCGATCTTCGAGATTGTGCTCAAGGGCCTGACGGTCCGTGGCTCGATCGTGGGGACGCGCCAGGACCTGGAGGAAGCGCTGGACTTCTACGCGCAGGGCAAGATCCACCCGACCGTGTCCACGCGTGAACTCTCCGAGGTCAACGCGGTCTTTGACGAGATGAAGCATGCCAAGATCGACGGCCGTGTGGTGCTGAGGTTCTAATGCCCCACACCAGGCTTGACGCCGCAGTGACGCTGCCCGGGGAAGACTTTTCCCGGGTGGCGCTCACCGCCGCTTCCATCGAACTGCTCAAGAAGTTGTGGGGGCAGCACGGGCCGCTCATGTTCCACCAGTCCGGTGGTTGCTGCGACGGTTCCTCGCCCATGTGCTACCCGGCCGGCGAATTCATTACCGGCGACTCGGACGTTTTGCTCGGCCTTTTCGACCTCGGCGACCTCGAACGGCCGCAGCCTTTGGAGTTCTGGATGTCCAGGGAACAGTTCAACTACTGGTCGCACACCCACCTGACCGTGGACGTGGTGGCCGGCCGGGGGAGTGGCTTCTCCGTGGAATCGCCAGAGGGCAAACGCTTCCTCATCCGCTCCACCTTGATGAATTGGAACGTCCCCAAGCTCTGACGAGGAGCAGCCCAGGCGTCTCACGATTTGGGACAAATGTGAGCGTCCATTGGATGGACACTACTCTTGATGAGTCTGTTTCTACCTCCCCATCAAGATTGTGGACTCTTCTATGAACCTCTTCCGGACCAAGTCAATCGAGCAGTCCATTGCGGACGCCGATGAACCCGGACGCAAGCTCAAGCGTTCCCTCAGTACCTGGGACCTGATGATCATGGGTGTCGCCGTCGCTGTCGGCGCCGGGATCTTCTCCGTCGGCGCCAAAGCCGCCGCCAACTTTGCCGGCCCCGCCGTGACGATTTCCTTCGCTGTCGCAGCCGTCACGTGCGCCCTGGCCATCATGTGCTACGCCGAATTCGCCACCGCCATTCCCGTGGCCGGGTCCGCCTACGTCTTCACCTACGCCACCATGGGTGAAGTCCTCGCCTGGATCATTGGTTGGAACCTCATCCTTGAGCTCTTCACGGCTGCCGCTGTCATCGCCAAGTACTGGGGCATCTACCTGAGCAAGGTGTTCGGCCTTATGGGCGTCGACATGCCGCCGGCGCTGAACATCGCTGGCGTGGACCTCTACTGGGGCGCGTTCCTGATTGTCGCGATCTTTACGGTGCTCCTGGTGCTCGGCACCAAGCTCTCTGCCCGCGTGGGCAACATCTTCACGCTGATCAAGATCGCCGTGGTGCTGTTCGTGATTGTGGTGGGCTTCACCTACGTCAAGTTCTCCAACTACACGCCCTTTGTTCCCGCATCGCAGCCCACCGGCGGCAACGACGGCGCCGACGTCATGAAGCAGTCCTTCTTCGGCTTCCTCACCGGCGCGGTTCCGGCCCAATACGGAACTCTGGGCATTTTTGCCGGTGCAGCCCTGGTGTTCTTTGCATTCATTGGCTTCGACGTGGTCGCCACCTCCGCGGAAGAGGTCAAGAACCCGCAGAAGACCCTGCCGCGGGGCATCTTCGGCGGACTGGCGCTCGTGACGCTGCTGTACATCCTGGTCTCCCTGGCCCTGACCGGCATGGTGTCCTACACACAACTGGCCGACGCCAAGAGCCCCACCCTGACCACGGCCTTCGAGGCCGTTGGAAATACCGACGCGGCCAAGGTCATTGCCTTCGGTTCCCTGATCGGTTTGACCACCGTCATCATGGTGCTCCTCATGGGCCTGGCCCGCGTGGTCTTGGCCATGAGCCGCGACGGTTTGCTCCCGCGCTCGCTGTCCAAGACGAGCGACAAGCGTTCGACGCCGGTGCGCCTCCAGATCATTTGTGGCGCGGCCGTGGCGATCGTAGCCGGTCTGACCAATGTGGATCTCCTGGAGGAAATGATCAACATCGGCACCCTTTCGGCGTTCGTCATGGTGAGCCTGGGCATTCTGGTCCTGCGCAAGAAGCGCCCGGACCTGAAGCCGGCTTTCCGGGTTCCTTTCGGTAAGGTGCTTCCGGTGGTCTCGGCTGTGCTGTGCCTCTACCTGATGACGAACCTTGCTGTGGAGACCTGGATCTTCTTCGCCTTCTGGTTGGCGATCGGACTTGTCATCTACTTTGCCTATGGGCAGCGCCACTCCCGCTTGAACGAGAAGTTCGCTGCGGCCAAGGCGGCGGTCTCCGGCAAGAGCAGCGACTCAAGCGACGACGAGGATAGCCTCAGCAAGGTCTGATCCCGGGACTGGGCTCACTGCCCGGCCGGACTCACGGCCCCCTCGGGCTCAGGACGCACGTTCCCCGGGAACGCAGCTCCTAGGGAACGCAGTTCCTAGGCGCGAGCGGGCTTTTCCGACGCTTTCGACCCTACGATTACGGCGCCGCGTGCTCGTTGACCCACTCCACGAGCGGCCGCAGTACCTCCCAACGTTGGGCGATCTCATCCTTGGCTGAGGGCTGCGACATCCATTCCGGTTCTCCCAAGCTCACACCGGCAGACAGGGACTTGTGCTTCAGGAGTTCGGCGCGGGGATGGTCTTTGTCGAAACCGCGCGGCACGGTCTTAAGTTTCTCGCCCTCCACCGCGAAACCTGCCGCGGCGATGGCATCGACGATTTTCTGGAGTTCCTCTCCGCTGGCCGGTGCATCCGTGGCGGCGCGGAACCGGGCGATCTGCTCCGGGGTGCGGGAGTGGCAACCGCCGCCCACGAACAACCCGTCCGCATTGAGCTGAAGGTAGAAGCCCACACCCTCCTTGTGGGCGGCAAACGCTCCCTGCGCCGTCTTGTAAGGGGACTTGTCCGGGGAGAAGCGGATATCCCTGTTGGGGCGGAAAACCTTGCCCGGTCCGAACCTTGGCTCGAGCTCCTCCAGCAATAGCGTTAACGGCTCCTTGACGGCGGAGTCGTAGATGTCCTTGTGCGCCAGCCACCATTCGCGGTTGTTGTTCTCTTCAAGCTCGGCATAGAAGGCGATGGCGGCGGCGGGGATCCCGGTAAATGTGCTCATGAAAGGATCCTATGGATGCTTCCGGAGCGGTGGCCATAGCCGGAATCCCGTATGTGGATAATTCTTGGCAAGGCACCCCACTACGTCTTGGCGAGGCGGCCGCCACGTCTTAAAGAGGCAACCCCGCCACGGAGAATCCGCAGCGGGGTTGCCTATTTATGGACGTTGTTAGAGCTTGTTGGCCGCTTCAGCAGCCGACTCGCCTTCGCCAGCGCCGAGGTTGGCGCGCAGCTTGGCGCCGAGTTCGGCGTCGACGTTGGTCCAGTACTGGATGGCACGTTCCTTGATGTCGGCGCTCTTGACGCCGCCCACAGCGCCCGTGATGGTGTCCAGCAGACGGGCCTTGGCGCCGTCGTCGTACACCTCGCGGTAGAGAGCGCCGGCCTGGACGAAGTCGCCGTCCTCGGCGTGCAGGGAGTGTGCGGAGAGCGTCAGCTCGCCGTCGTTCTCCCAGCCGCCTGCCGGGTTCTGCGGTTCAACGGCAGCCGGGCCACCTACGGAGTTCGGTGCGTAGACCGGAACCGAAGGAGCGTTGAACAGGTAGCGTCCTGCGCCGTCCTGGCTGTAGTTGTTGACCTGGTTCTTCGGCTGGTTTACCGGGATCTGGGCGTGGTTGGTGCCGACACGGTAACGGTGTGCGTCGGCGTAGGAGAAGATGCGGGCCTGCAGCATCTTGTCCGGGGAAGCTGCGATACCGGGAACGAAGTTCGACGGCGCAAAGGTGGCCTGCTCGATCTGGGCGAAGTAGTTCTCCGGGTTCTTGTTGAGCTCCATGGTGCCCACGTGGATCAGCGGGTAGTCCGCGTGCGGCCAGACCTTGGTGAGGTCGAACGGGTTGAAGCGGTAGGTCTTGGCGTCCTCGTAGGGCATGACCTGGACATGCAGTTCCCAGGACGGGAAGTTGCCGGCGGCAATGTTTTCCTGGAGGTCGCGGATGTAGAAGTCTGCGTCCGAGCCGGCCAGTTCTTCAGCCTGGTCACCCGTGATGGTCTTGACGCCCTGGTTGGACTTGAAGTGGTACTTGACCCAGAATCGCTCGCCCTCGGCGTTGATCCACTGGTAAGTGTGCGAGCCGTAGCCCTGCATTTCACGCCAGGAAGCGGGCAGTCCACGGTCGCCCATGAGCCAAGTGACCTGGTGTGCGGACTCGGGGGAGAGGGTCCAGAAATCCCACTGCATGTCGGCGTCGCGCAGGTGGGTGCCCGGGAGGCGCTTCTGGGAGTGGATGAAGTCCGGGAACTTGATGCCGTCGCGGATGAAGAATACCGGAGTGTTGTTGCCTACGAGGTCGTAGTTACCCTCGGAAGTGTAGAACTTGACGGCGAAGCCGCGGGGGTCGCGCCAGGTGTCCGGGGAGCCGTTCTCGCCTGCAACGGAGGAGAAGCGGATGAGCATGTCCGTCTCGACGCCGGGCTGGAACAAGGCTGCCTTGGTGTACTTGGAAACGTCCGAGGAAGTCTTGAAGGTACCGAAAGCGCCGCCACCCTTGGCGTGGACAACACGCTCCGGGACGCGCTCGCGGTTGAACTGTGCGAGCTTTTCCACCAGATAGTGGTCGGTCAGGATGATGGCACCATCGGCGCCAACGGACTTGGAATGCGCATCCGAGGTGACGGGTGCGCCCGACTGTGTTGTCGAAATGTTCGCGGTCATCGTTCTCCTATTTCGTGGGTTACTTGCGTTTGAGTAGGAAGCTGTTGTTTGGCCTGGCAGTCCTGGCAGATGCCTTGGTACAGGACGTCTGCGATCTGGATGGTCATGGGTTTGGAGTGCTCATCCCAGTGCGGGGTGAGGCAAGGGGCATGGCCTACGGCGCAGTCGACATCCTCCACCCGGCCGCAACTGATGCACACGGCGTGGTGGTGGTTGTCGCCCACGCGCGTCTCGTACAGCGCGGGAGAGTGGGGCGGTTCGAAGCGTCGCAGCATCTGCAGGTCCGTGAGGTCGCTCAGCACCACATAAACAGACTGCGCTGTCAGTTCTGGAAGATCCTTGCGCGCGGCAGCCAGGATGCCTTCGGCCGGGGAATGCGGATTGTGCTGAACGGCCGCGAGGACCGCAAGACGCTGCTTGGTCACGCGGCGTCCGTGGGAATGCAGGGCGGAAGCCCACGCTTCCTGGTCTGCCGTGTGATCTGCCATACGCCCATTGAAGCACTTATTATGAGTACTTCACAATAAGGTGAGGCTAACTTCAGATGAACCCGCCGACGGCGGCCGGCACGCGGGCGCGACGGCGGACCGCACGGCAGCAGCGAACCCCGGCCCACGCGGCGGTCCGGAGGGACGGTGCGTTGATGGGTAGGGTTGGACGGTGGCAAAACTCCTCGCTGACATGACCCCGCTTCGCGAAAGCCCCGCATTCCGCCGCCTGTGGCTCGGGTCTTCCGTGTCGATGGTCGGATCACAGTTAACGCTTGTTGCCGTGAGCCTCGAGGTCTACAGCATCACCCAGCAGAGCCTCTACGTCGGCCTGCTCAGCATCTTTGCCCTGGTTCCGCTGGTGATTGCGGGTTTGTTCGGTGGTGCCATTTCCGATGCCTACGACCGACGGAAAGTCGCGATCGTTTCTTCCCTCGTTTTATGGGCCTGCAGTGTTGCCCTCGCGTTCCAAGCCTGGTTCCAGCTCAACAATGTCTGGATCCTCTTTGCGCTCGTTGCGATCCAAAGTGGCGCGCAAGGCATCAACGGGCCCGCACGCAGCGCCATTATTCCGTTGCTGGTCCGCAAGGAGCTGCTGCCCGCGGCCAACGCGCTGAGCATGCTCAACATGGGCATATCCATGACGGCGGGCCCCTTGCTTGCCGGCGTACTGGTTGCATCGAGCGGTTATGGCTGGACCTACACGATCGACGCCGTCAGCTTTGCTTTCGCGCTCTGGAGCCTGTTCAAGCTTCCACCCCTTCCCGCGGCCGAGAATGCGTCGGCACCCGGCCTGCGCTCCGTCGTCGAGGGCTTCCGATTCCTGGGCACCCGGCCCAATCTCCGCATGACCTTCATCATCGACCTCATCGCCATGATCTGCGCCCAGCCGCGCGCCCTGATGCCTGCCATCGGCGCCACCCTGATCGGCGGCGGTGACACCACCGTGGGCGTGCTGCTCGCCTCCGTTGCCGTTGGCGCTTTCCTCGCCGGACTGTTCTCCGGCCCCCTGGGAAGGGTGCGGCGCCAGGGCAGCGCGGTAGTGTGGGCCGTCGCTGGTTGGGGCTTCTCCATCGCGGCCTTCGGCCTGGTGGTGGTCCTTGCGGGCGATGCCGGTCGTGGCGGCGTGACGCCTTGGATCATCCCTGCCGCCATCTGTTGTGCCCTTGCCGGAATCTCGGACTCCGTCAGCGCAGTCTTTCGCACAACCATCCTGCAATCGGCCACTCCGGACCACATGCGGGGACGGTTGCAGGGCGTGTTCATCGTGGTGGTTGCCGGAGGTCCGCGAGTGGGGGACATGCTCGCTGGTGGCGTCACCAAAGTTCTCAGCGAGGGCTGGGTGCTACTCCTGGGCGGCGTGCTGTGCGCGGTACTGGCCTGGCTCGTGGCCCGTTGGCAGCGCGGGTTCCTCCGGTACGACTCCGTTCACCCGGTGCCCTAACACGGTGCCCAGCCCTATGCCCAAGTAGCTGACAGTTGTTGTCGCTAAAACGGCTCAGAACGACAACAACTGCCAGTCAGTTGGGTGGGCTGTGCGCATTCCGCAGCCCCACGCCGGAACGTCCGGACCGCCGTCGGCGTTAATCGGGACATAGACAACAGCGAGACAACTGCAAGAAAGTAGTGAAGTGCACAATCATCACAATGGCCTGAAAACCGCAGCGCTGTTCGGTGTGCTCTGGGCGGTGCTGCTGGGACTCGGCGCCGTGATCGGCGCGGGCACCCGTAGCGCGGCGCCCATCTGGATCATGGCCCTGGTTGGCGTCGCGACAACGGCTTACGGATATTGGAACAGCGACAAGATCGCCATCCGCTCCATGGCCGCCTACCCGGTCTCGGAAGCGCAGGCTCCCCAGTTGTACCAGATCGTCCGGGAGCTCTCAGTGCGGGCAAACCAGCCCATACCGCGGATCTACATTTCTCCGACCATGACCCCCAATGCCTTCGCCACGGGACGCAATCCGAAGAACGCCGCCGTCTGCTGTACCGCGGGCATCTTGAACTTGCTCGACGCACGCGAGCTCCGCGGCGTCCTCGGTCATGAGCTCATGCACGTCTACAACCGCGACATCCTCACCTCGTCCATCGCGGCCGCCGTCGCCGGCGTCATTACCTCGGTGGGCCAGATGCTGCTGTTCTTCGGCGGCGGGGACCGGCGGAACGCCAATCCGATTGCGATGATCGCCATGGCGTTGCTGGCTCCGTTTGCCGCCTCGTTGATCCAGCTCGCCATTTCCCGCACCAGGGAGTACGACGCCGACCACGACGGCGCGGAGCTCACCGGCGATCCGCTGGCGCTCGCCTCAGCCCTGCGCAGGATCGAAGCGGGCGTGAAGCAGGTACCGTTGCCTCGGGATCAGCGCCTTGTGAATACCTCCCACCTCATGATCGCCAACCCGTTCCGCGGCGGCGCCATGACCAAGCTGTTCGCCACCCACCCGCCCATGCGCGAGCGCATCGAGCGGCTCGAGCGGATGGCTGGACGGCCCCTTTCCTAGCCGGCGGTCCCAAGAGTCACCGAACTGGCACCGCGTTCGACGACGGGCGGCTTCATGCGAACAGGCCCTCACCAATGAAGCCGCCCGCCTTAACGCCTGGGGGCACCGCAAACAGGCCTGAGCCAGCGCCAGCTTGTCGCTCTTCGCCATGGCCATCTGCATGGGTACGTAGTGCGTCCGCGGGTCCTTGACGAAGGCGATGAAGAACAGGCCTGCGTCGAGGTGGCCGAGTCCGTCCGAACCGTCGGTGTAGTTGTATCCGCGGCGGAGCATCTTCACACCGTCGTTCTGGCTCGCGTGCGCCAGGCGGACGTGGGAGTCGACGGCGATCAGCGGCTCGCCGTCGCGTCCCTTGATCCCGAAGTCCGGTGCCGTGAACTCCTCTCCTCCGGACAGGGGTGCTCCTGCACCCTTGGTGCGGCCGATCAGTCCTTCCTGTTCGCGCAGGGAGGTCCGGTCCCAGATCTCGATGTGCATCCTGATCCGCCGGGAAACCAGGTAGCTGCCTCCAGCCATCCAGGCTTCGCCGGAACGGCTTCCGGCCGTGGCCCACACGTGCTGGTCGAGCAGCGCGGCGTCCTCCGCCTTCAGGTTGGCCGTGCCGTCCTTGAACCCGAAAAGGTTGCGCGGGGTCGTCTGGGCCCGTGACGTGGACGAGGTCCGGCCAAACCCCAGTTGGGACCAGCGGACGCGCACCTTGCCAAAGCCGATGCGCGCCAGGTTGCGGATCGCATGCACGGCAACCTGGGGATCGTCGGCGCAAGCCTGGACCACAATGTCGCCCCCGGTACGCGCAGCTTCCAGGGCGTCGCCGGGGAAGTGCGGCAAGTCGATCAGGGCGTCGGGTCGGCGACCGTCCAAGCCGAAGCGGGCCTTGCCGTCCTTGTCGAAGAAGCCTGCGCCAAAGCCGAAGGTCAGGGTCAGCTTGCCGGCCGCGAGGTCAAGGGCCTCGCCGGTGTCCTCCGGCGGAGCATCGTAAGGGCCGTCGACGGCGCCAGTTCGGCCCGTTGTGCGGCCGGCAGTCATTGCTTCGGCCGCGGCAGTCCAGTCCTTCAGTAGCTTGATCACTGCGGCACGGTCCTCAACGGTCACGTCGAAGGCAGCCATGTGAAGGCGGTCCTGGGCCGGTGTGACGATGCCTGCCTGGCGTTCGCCGTAGAAAGGAACCACGTCGTTCGCAGTGCTGGCCGGGGCCGCCTCAGCTGCCACGGCGTCATGGCTCAGGTAGCCGGCGGCGAGGCCGGCCACGGCACCGGCACCGCCCACGCCGGCGAGGGAAAGCAGTCCTCGACGCGAGAGGCCGCGCTTGGCGGACCCGACGGCGGCCATCCCGCCGCCGGGCGCTGGGGTGCCAAGGCTGGTTGCCGGCCCGACGGCGCCAGCCTGGGTGCCGCCGTCGGGCGCCTCAGGCGACGTGCCGCCGAAAGGGCAGCCGCTCACAGGACCACCGCCGAGGTGAGCTTCGACAACGGCTCCCCCAGGGCGTCGACGAGCGCGGCGAGTTGCTGGACCTCAGCGGGGCTGAGCTCGTTGTAGTACGCGAAGCCGTCACCCTTGGCGTGCTTCTTGAGCTCGGCCTGCAGGGCTGCGAACTTCTCGTCGAGGCTCGCGGCCAGGGCGGGATCCTTTTGGGCGAGCGCAGGTTTGAGGTTTTCAAAGGCGATCCGGGCGCCGTCGACGTTGGCCTGGAAGTCCCAGAGGTCCGTGTGGGACCAGATTTCTTCTTCGCCGGTGACCTTGCCCCGTGCAACTTCGTCCAAGAGTTCCTTGGCGCCGTTGCCGAGCTTGTCAGCAGAGAGCTCCACGGTGCGGGTTCGCTTGCCGAGCTCTTCGGTATCGGCTACGAGTTGCGTGGCGATCTTGGCGCGCTCTGCTGCAGTCAGAGCCGTGTAACCCGCCGGCGGGAACAGGTCCTTTTCTGCGCGGTGCCAGCCGGTCCATTCCTGGCCAGGCTCAAGGTCGGCTTCGCGGGCGTCGAGCTTGGGATCGAGGTCGCCGAAGGACTCCGCGACGGGTTCGATCCGCTCCCAGTGCATGCGGGTTGCGGCATAGAGCGCGCGTGCCTTTGTAGCGTCGCCTGCGGCGTAGGCGTCGGCGAAGGCCTTGGTTCCAGCCACGAGCTGTTCCGTCTGGTCCTTGACGTAGGCCGTGTACTGCTGGACGCCTGTGTCCGCGAGCTTTTGGAAATCGGCGTCGACGGCGGTCTTGTTTCCCGAGTCGATTACTTCAAAGGAGGAACGGATGCCGTCGCCCTGCATGCCGGGCTTGCACGCCGTGGTGTACTTGCCTGCCGGGGCAGTAACCACCAAATTGCGGGTCAGGCCGGGACCGATGTTCTCCACTTCGCCGACGATCCGCAGGCCGTCCTCGGCGAGGAGGTAGAACTCGGTGATTTCCGTACCTTCGTTCTTGACCGCGAAGCTCAGGTTGCCGCTGGCGACGCTGCCGGTGGAAACCTTGCATTCGGTCTTGGTGCTGGTGACCTGGATCGGTCCGGCGGAGGCGCCAGAGCCGGGAGTCTTTGCGTTATCCGTGCACCCGGTGAGTGCCAGCGGAACGGCGGCGGCTGCAGCGACGAGGGCGAGGGATTTCCGGTGGCGGGAAGCGATTTTGGGCAGTGTCATTTTGGGCAGGAGGGAGCCAGGCATGGGGTTTTCCTTCTGTTTTTGGGGGGTGCGGGAAAGGCTTAGGCGGCTTTGGCGGTCTGGGAAGCGGCGGCGTTTCCTACAACTGCGCCGCTTCCGGAAGACTTTGCGGGCGTGGAACTGTTGGCCCGGATGTAGAAGTAGAGCACCGGGATCACGTACAGCAACCAGGCTCCGGCCTCGAGCCACGTAGTGGCTGGGGACAAATTGAGGGTTCCCTTCAGCAGGGTGCCGTACCAAGACGACGGCGGGATGGCGGCGGAGACGTCGAACGCGAGGCTGTGGAGCCCTGGCAGGATTCCTGCCTCCTGGAGGTCGTGGATTCCGTATGCGAGCACACCGCCCGCGATGACGATCAGCCCGACGCCGGTCCAGGTGAAAAAGCGCGAGAGGTTGACCTTGAGGACGCCGCGGTGCAGGAGGTACCCGAGTCCCGCGGCGACGGCCAGGCCGAGCAACGCGCCGATCAGCGGCTGCGACGACTCGCCGGCGGCTTGGGCCGCGGCCCAGAGGAACAGTGCGGTCTCGAGTCCTTCGCGGCCCACCGCGAGGGCAGCCACGAGGACGAGACCCCACGCCGCGCCGTCGGCTATTTTGTCCACTTGTGACTTGAGCTCGCCGCCGAGGCTGCGGGCAGTGCGCGCCATCCAGAAGACCATCCAGGTGACGAGTGCGACGGCGACAATGGACAGTCCGCCCCCGATCGCCTCTTGCGCCGCGAAGGTCAGTCCTTGCGGGCCGAAAGTGAGCAGCGCGCCGAAAGCGATGGACACTGCCACTGCGATGCCGACGCCGGCCCAAAGCCGGGGAGCAGGGAGCGGCGTCCGGTCTTGACCAGGTAGGCCATGAGCAGGACAACAACGAGCGTGGCTTCAAGGCCTTCGCGCAGGCCGATCAGGAAGTTGGCGGTCATCTGGAATCTTTCGTTAGGGGAGCCACACTTAGGCTTGCCTAAAGAAGTACAGTACCTGCTTGTCGCGATTGCGCAAAAGAAACGTGTCGTAATTATCTCGACCCCAAAAAGTTGCCCGGCGTGACGCGCCTGGTCCCATTGACGACAGCCCCATTAACGACGACGGCGCGTTGCCCGCGCAGGGGGCAACGCGCCGTCGTCGTACTTCCGGATGGCGGCCTGGGCCGCAGCGAAGTCCTAGCTGCGGAAGTTCACGAACTGGAGATCGGCCTCTTCGAATTTCTTCAGGATATTCATGGTTTCCTGCAGGTCATCGCGGGACTTCGATGTGACGCGGAGCTCGTCGCCCTGGATCTGGGACTTGACGGACTTCGGAGCCTCGTCGCGGATGATCTTGTTGATCTTCTTCGCGATGTCCTGGGCAATGCCCTCCTTGATGGAGCATTCCAGGCGGAATTCCTTGCCGGAGGGGAACGGTTCGCCCTGGTCGAGCGACTTCAGGGAAATACCGCGCTTGATGAGCTTGGACTGGAACACGTCCAGAACAGCCAGGACGCGGTCCTCGGAGTTCGCCTTCAGGAGGATCTTTTCGCCGCTGAAGTCGATCTCGGCGCCGACCCCCTTGAAGTCGTAGCGCTGCGCGATTTCCTTCTGGGACTGGTGGAGCGCGTTGGCAACTTCCTGCTTGTCTACCTTGCTGACGACGTCGAATGTGGATTCGCCTGCCATGACTCTCCTTGTGATCGTTGGGGTGGCCCGGAAACGGGCGGTTTTGTCTGCCATCCAGCCTAGTACGGAAGCGCCCGGTGTGTGCCGAAGGTTCACAGTTCGCTCACAGCACACACATGGCCGGAACCGAGACTGCCCGGACAGAGTTGTACCAGTTGGAACAGACCATCCTGAAAGGGAGCACTATGAGCCACCGAGCCGTCCGATACGTCACCAAGTCAGCTGCTGCCGCCGCCGGTTCAATCGGAGTCGCCGCTGCCACCGCCGCAAGCGCGGTTGCGGCCGCGGCGCTCGCGGCCTCCGTGGTCCTGAGCCCGGTCCCGGACGCGGCATCCCGGATGGATGGTGTCCACGCGGACCTGCTGCGGGCGGTGCAGCTCAACCAGATCACGATGGAGCAGGCTGCCAGTTTCGAGGCCAAGTTGGTAGGCCGGATCCTCGGAGATGCCTGAGATTTCCGGTGATTCTGGGGCTCCGAGGCCTCGATTCGATTCTTCGGCAGAAGTTCTGTAAGGTTGTCTTGCTCGCGCTTACCGGATCGGAAACGAAACGATGATCGGGAGTGACTTCTTTTGAAGTTCGGCAGATTACCCGAGCGGCCAAAGGGGGCTGACTGTAAATCAGCTGGCAACGCCTACGGGGGTTCGAATCCCTCATCTGCCACAAAATTAATCCCCGGAACCACATGGTTCCGGGGATTTTTTGTGTGTCGCGTTCCTTAGGCCGGCAGTTCCGACGCGGAAAATTTCCTGCGAGGCGCGGCTGGATTCTCGACATCCGAATTCCGGTGTCGTCGGGGATTTCGGGTGTCGACGACGGCTGCCCAGTTAGTTGGCGCTGCCCGGCTCCAGCCAGTATCCATCCAAGTGGTGCACCAGTTGGCGACCCAGCCCACCGGACAACTGGATCCATAGGGTACTGCGGTCACTGGTCATGCCGTCCAGGGTGCCGACGATCCTGTTGCCGCGGGTGTCCTGCAGGACCAGCTCCTGGTGCAGCGGAAGTTCCGGCCACACATCTGCGTGTGCCCTGATGGTTTGGGTGGTGCTCACGGGATCTCCTTGGTGCTTCCTGCAATTTGTTTTCAGACATTCTTCCCGCGGCACGTGAACCGGCGGTAAACGACATGCCATGTAACGACACACAAAACGAAGCTGTCCCAGGATGTTACTGCGGAGTAACATGGCGGTTATGCATTTGCTTCTCCGAACCCTCTTGCTCTTGTTCACCTCGTCCAGGCGGAGCCGGCTCAACGTTTGGGGCACGTCTTCCTTGCCCATGCGAGTGCTGCCCACGGACATCGACATTGCGATGCATGTCAACAACGGCATGTATTTCTCGCTGATGGACCTTGGGCGGTTCGACCTCATGGTGCGCGCGGGGATCTGGCAAAAGATGCGCAGACGCCGCTGGAGCCCCGTGGCGGCTGGGGAGACCATCGCGTTCCGGAAGTCGTTGCAGCTCTGGCAGCAGTACACCATCGAGTCCAAAATCATCGGGCTCGATTCCAAAGCGATCTACTTTGAACAACGAATGGTGGTGGAAGGCGAGATCTACGCCCGTGCGCACATTGCCACCCGGCTTGTCGCCAACGGCCGGCCGGTGAGCCAGGAGGAAATCCTGGCCGAATTCGGCGCGCCTCCAGCAGATCTCGAGCTTCCGGATTGGATCCACGAGTGGCGTGAGAACAACGCGCTCCCCGGTGCCCGCAAGGCCGCACCGCACCTTTGGCACTAGCACCTTTGGCACTAGCACCTTTGGCACTAGCACCTTTGGCACTAGCACCTCGGGGCGCCAGCCCCGTGGGCACCTAGGGCCGGGCACCGGCATGCCGCGCTACGCCCCGACGTCGCGCCTTTGCAGCGCAACCGCGCTCAGCAACACCAGTCCTGCCGAAATTCCCCATAGCCAGCCGGCTGCGGCCCAATCCGCCCCATTGGTCACCGGTGAGTTGCCGTAGGCCCAGTGATACGGGGAGAGATTGAGCAGCCAGTTGAGGTCCGGGCTCTGCCTGCCCACGGCGTTGAACACGTAACCCAGCACGCCGATGGCTGCCCCGGCTCCGAGTCCATACGCTTTCCGCCCCGTCAATGCGCCGGCAAATAGTGCCCCCGTGCCGCTGAGGAGTGCGAGGCCTGCAAACATGACCGTGGCACCGAACAGGTTTTGCGGGTTGATCTTCAGCTGGGCCGATTCATTGAGCGAAAGGATCAGCACCTGGACCAACACGGCGAGCAGGACCACGCGCAAGGCCATGGCCAGCGCCCGCTCCAATGCGACCTGGATCCTGGTCACCCCGTGGGCGAGCGTGAGTTCCAACTGTCCGGACTCCTCGTCGCCGGCTACCGCAGCAGCGCCCCAGGACACGGTGGCGATCGTCATGAGGAGGAAGCCAATGAGACCGAACACCGTGGCTTGGGTGTACCCGGTGCCGGTGGCGATCTGGTCGTAGTTCAAGGCCTTGGTCATTTCAGGCGGCAAGGCATTGATCATGCCCTGCATCTGCGAGCTGCCGCTGATTGACGGAAAGAGTGGAAGGTAGAGCGCGATCGCAGCCGCCAACCCTGCCGCCCAGCCGAGGGTTGAACGCCAAGGGTCCAGGAATGCGCGCTTGAAGAGAGGCAGTTTCCTATTCATTGCCGGCTCCTTTCATTGCCTCCAGAGGCTTGCGGCCAGTGCCGTTGCGCTTGCCGTTGCCTGTCATCCCGTACAGCTTCAGCACCGATTCCTCCAGGTCCGGCTCTTCCAACACCAAGTGCGTCAGCCGAAGCGTGGACAGCGCTTGTACCAGCGGCTGGATGTCCCCTTCGAGAACTGCGGACACCTCGACGCCGTCGCCCATTTCGAGCACCTCAAGCGCCCCGACGCCGGGTACCCTGCCCAGCAGCGCACCGGCGTCGTCCGCTGTGATGCCGGTGGCCGTGAGCCGCAGGTGCCGGAGGGCGGTCTCGCGGAGGGCATCGACGGTGGCCACTGTGATGATCTTGCCGTCCCGCAGAATCGCCACCTCGTCCGCGGCCTGCTGGACTTCGCTGAGGACATGCGAACTCAGGAAGATGGTTTGTCCGTTGTCGCGGGCTTCCCGCACCATGGCCAGGAACTCCTGTTGGACCAAGGGATCCAGGCCGCTGGTAGGTTCGTCCAAAACAAGGAGCTCGGGGTTGTGCATGAATGCCTGGACCAGTCCAAGCTTCTGCTTATTGCCTTTGGAAAGCTTGCGGGTGTGGCGGTCGAGGTCCAGGTCCAAGCGCTCAGCGAGTTGGTCTATGCGTCCGGGTTTTACCGGGCCGCTGATCGCCGCGTAGTGGTCCAGGAGCCTGCGTCCAGTGATGCGTTGCTCCAGGAATAGCTCGCCGGGGAGGTAGCCGATCCTGCGCCGCAGCTCGGGTCCGGCGCGGCGCGGATCCTCGCCGAGCACCTGAACATGTCCACCGCTGGGGCGGATGATGTCAAGCAGGCAGCGCATCGTGGTGGTCTTGCCCGCACCATTCGGACCGATGACGCCGAACACGCTGCCCTGTTCCACGCTGAAGTCGATACCGTGCAGGACTTCCCGACGGCCGAACTTCTTGCGCAGGCCTTCGACGACGATTGCCTGTTTCATGATGCGGTCTCCGTTCCAGTGGGTTCCGGTGCCGGTGCCTGCAGTGCTGCGCGCGCGGCATCAAGGAAGCGGGCGTCGGTATAGAAGCCGTGGGTGTAGAGGTCAACGGTGGGAAGTGTCAGTGCGCGGAGCATGTCCGGACCCAGTTCGCTCGTGCCGACCGCCCGGGCCGCGTGCCTGCCGAGCACCAGCATCGAAAGGCTATTCGTCGCGACTACGACGGCGGTGGTTGCCACGTCGTCGAAGGCCCGGATAGTGCCGCCCGCGATTCCGGCCTCGATGATGGCCCGGGTTTGGGCCACCACAGCGTCAAAGAAGGCGTCACCGGCGTCGGACTCGTCGCTGAGGGACTGCCGGACATAGGCGATCTCGTGGGCGTATTGCTCGGGGTGGGTCAGGAAGTCCTGGATCTGAGTGCCCACTGCTTCTGGGTCGGATTTCCGGATGCCCTGGCCCGCGGTTTCGGCCAACACGTGGTTGTCGCAGGCTTCTCGGAGACCGGCTTTGCTGCCGAAATGGTGGATCACGAGGCCAGGGCTGACTCCTGCCTCGGCGGCGACGGCCCGGATGGTCGCGGCGGAGAAGCCTTGCCTGCCGAACAAGGCAATGGCCGCATCCCGGATGCGGGCGCGGGTGCTGAGATCGTCAGCGGTTGAACGCATGTTTAACATACTAAACATGCGTTCAATGGCTCGCAAGGGTTCGGCGATTTTCTCTTAGGGGCTCGGTCCGACCGGCCCTCAGCCGCCGTCGTCGTGCTTTATTCCCGGTTTGCCGGGTAGCGAACAGACGCGACTTCGACCGCGCGGTCGCGTACCGTGGAAGCATGGCTACAGTTGACATCACCGGGGAGCAGTTCGCATCGACCATCGAGGGCAATGACATTGTCCTGGTGGATTTCTGGGCTGCGTGGTGCGGCCCTTGCAGGCAGTTTGCCCCCACATATCAGGCCGCTTCCGAGAAACATGACGATGTCTTCTTCGCCAAGGTGGACACCGAGGCCGAGCAGCAGCTCGCAGCCGAAGCCGGTATTTCTTCTATTCCCACGCTCATGGCCTTCCGCGAAAAGGTCCTCGTGTTCTCCCAGCCGGGAGCACTGAACGGACCCCAGCTGGAGCAGGTCATCGAGGCAGTCAAGGGCTTGGACATGGATGAGGTCCACGCGCACATCGCGAAGCAGCGCGCCGAAAACTCCTCGAGACAACATCGGCAGCTCCGAAGGAGCTGCCGATGTTAGTTAAAGACGCTCGAGCTTGACCGGTTCTGCCAGCAGCGCGCTGAGGGATTCGTTGAGGTCCTGGACCGCGATGCCCTTGGAATGGATGTCGAGGTGTTCCTCGGATGCCCACTGCTCGGTCAGGACCAGCTTGTCCTCGTTGGCTTCGGTGAGCTCGTAGCGGATGCAGCCGGGTTCGTTCACTACTTCGTCGATCGCGATCTCCAACGCGAGCTTGACGCGGAAGAATTCGCCGTCGTTGGGAATGAAGGTGGCCTGCAGGTCAATGGGTGCACTCATGGGATTCACATTACCGGCTGGCCCGGCGAGCCCTCGAAATATTTTGTAGGACTTCCAAGCAAAAGTCTTCTCTTGGACCGGCGTAGTTGGTAGCGTGCGTTCATGCTTTCCTACACAGCCGGGGACACTGACGTCCCGCTGCTTGAAGAGACAATTGGCGCCAACTTTGAACGCGTCGCGGCGCAGTTCCCGCTGCGCGACGCGCTCATCGAAGCCGCCGTGGTGCCCGGCGATGAGGCCAGGCGCTGGAGCTACGAAAAACTGAACGACGACGTCGACCGGCTCGCGCGTGCGCTCCTCGCCACGGGCGTCGCCAAGGGTGACAGGGTAGGCATCTGGAGCCCGAACTGCGCCGAGTGGACCATCCTGCAATACGCCACGGCGAAGGTGGGGGCGATCCTGGTCAACGTCAACCCGGCGTACCGCAGCCACGAACTCGAATTCGTGGTCCGCCAGAATGGCATGCGGATACTCGTGGCCGCTCCATCGGACAAGAACAGCGACTATGTGGGCATGGCCCGGGAGGCCTTGGCCAGTTGCCCCGAGCTTCGGGAGCTGGTCTTCCTTCCCGATCTGGGACTGGACATGCTCAACGCAGGCGAACCGCACACCGACGCCGAGCTGACGTACGCCGAACTGCTCAAGCGGGCGGACGACGTCGTGCCCTCAACGCTCAAGGCTCGCATGGCGGAACTGGATCCGCACGATCCCATCAATCTGCAATACACCTCAGGGACCACAGGCTTTCCCAAGGGCGCCACCCTGACGCACCACAACATCCTCAACAACGGCAACCAGATCGGCAGGCTGTTGGGATACACGGAACGCGACCGGGTGGTCCTTCCGGTGCCGTTCTACCACTGTTTCGGCATGGTCATCGGGAACCTGAACGCCCTGAGCTTCGGTGCGGCCACCATCATTCCCGGCCGCGGATTCACCCCGGCCGCCGCACTGGAAGCCGTGCAGGATTTTGGCGGGACCTCGCTGTATGGTGTGCCCACCATGTTCATTGCCGAGTTGGCTTTGCCGGATTTCGCCTCCTACGACCTCTCCACGCTGCGCACCGGCGTCATGGCCGGCTCACTGTGCCCCATCGAGGTCATGGAGCGCGTCATCGCCGAGATGAACATGCGGGACGTGGCCATTTGCTACGGCATGACGGAGACTTCGCCCGTGTCCACCATGACCCTCGCGGCCGACACCCTGGAGCAGAGGACCACCACGGTGGGGCGCACCATGCCTCGGCTTGAGTCCAAGATCGTGGATCCTGGCACTGGCGAAACCTTGGAACGCGGAGGGATCGGCGAACTGTGCACTCGGGGCTACTCCGTGATGGCCGGGTATTGGGACCAGCCCGAGAAGACTTCCGAAGCAATCGACGACGACGGCTGGATGCACACCGGCGACCTCGCACGGATGGACCCGGACGGTTTCATTGTGATCGAAGGCCGCATGAAGGACATGGTCATCCGCGGCGGAGAGAACGTCTATCCCCGTGAAATCGAGGAGTTCCTGTACCGGCATCCCGCCATCCAGGACGTCCAGGTGATCGGGGTGCCTGATGCCAAGTACGGCGAGGAACTCATGGCCTGCATCATCCTCAACCCGGGAGCAGCTTTGGACTTGGACGGAGTGCAGGAGTTCTGCCGCGGCAAACTGGCCCACTACAAGATCCCGCGCTACGTGGACATCAGGGAGAGCTTCCCCATGACAGTGTCCGGCAAGGTGCGCAAGATCGACATGCGCGAAGAAGCGATCGCCCGCCTGGGGCTCTAATTCCAACGCGGGGTCACTTACGGCCCATGCAGCGCAGCAACATGGGCCGTAAGTGACCCCGCGTTGGCGTGGTTGAAAGTCTGCCTGTGGATAACTCCTTGCCGGGGCCAGATTGCGGACAAACTGGATCCCATGGTTCGCATCATTCCGCTGCCGAAGGAACTCAGTAGCCGTCCTTTCACGGTCTACGAATCACGTGTACTTGGCGTCGCTCCGAAGCGGCTCCGGGCCAGGGATGTGTCCGACGGCGGTCGCCTGATTTATTTGCCTGCGGGTCGTGAGTTTGCATTTGCCGAACGGGCACGCGTCCTCGCCGCGGCAACACCGGGCGCCTGGGTTTCCCATGAGAGCGCCGCGGTATTGAGCCGGCTCGGCCTTCCTCCGTGGCTGGGCGGCGGCGAAACGGTCCACCTCAGCAAGCCCCATGAGCTTCCCCGGGTCCGCCGGACCGGAGTGACAGGGCACCGAGTGCGGGTCCTTCCTGGCGAAGTCACGGAAATAGACGGAATTCCGGTATCCTGCCCCTCCCGGACGTGGCTTGACCTGGCGCATCAGCTGCCGCTGCCGTACGTGATTGCCATGGGCGACCAGTTGATCCGCATGCCCCGCCCGGGCTTTGAAGGAAGGACGGAGCCCTACGCGAACAAGGAAGGGCTGCGCCTTCTGATCCGGCAGCATCCGAACATGAAAGGCGTGGAGAAGGCCCGGCTTGCCCTCGAAGACATGCGGGTCGGAGCAGACTCGTTTCCCGAAACATTCCTGCGGCTGGCCATGGTGGATGCACGATTGCCTGAACCGGAATTGCAGCTCCGCCTCGATCCGGACGATCTGTGGTCGCCGTGCGCGGACCTGGGGTACCGGCGGTTCCGGATCGCCGTGCAATATGACGGTGCCCCACATCTCACGCGGGACCAGCAGACAAGGGACAACCGGAGGGACGAGGCTTTCACCAGCGCCGGATGGTCCTACTTCAAGGCCAACGCCGATGACTTGGCCGAAGGGTTCACCGGCCTCATTGTCCGGATCAAGCGGGCGAAACTCCCAACGCGGGGTCACTTACGGCCCATCCCGCGCAGCAACATGGGCCGTAAGTGACCCCGCGTTGCTAGTGCCCTCGGTGGTCCTGGATGGTCATCCGCGGCCCGAACGTCGGCTTGCGGAAACCGCTGAGCCCCAGCATCCGGACTACCCGCTGCCGATGCCCGCGCCAAGGCTCCAGCAGGGCGATCATGCCCGCGTCGTCGGTCTTCCTGCCGGTCAACGCATAGCCAACGAACGAGGCCAAGTGGTAGTCGCCCACCGCGATCGAGTCCGGGCACCCATGGGTCCGCTGGACAACCTCGGCAGCGGTCCAGACTCCAATGCCCGGAATGGTTTGCAGCTTTGTTCCGGCTTCCACCGCGCTGAGTGAGGCGAGCCGTTCAAGCGCGACGGCGGATCGCAGCGCCCGCATGACGGTTGCCGAGCGCTGGGGACCCACGCCGGCCTTGTGCCATTCCCATGAAGGAATTGCGAGCCATTGGGCGGCGGTCGGCGGGACGAGCAGGCCCGACGGCAGGGCCGACGTCGAAAGCCGGCCGGCGCTGGGAGCTGCGGTTCCGTATCGGTACATCAGGTAGCGGTAGCCCCGGCGGGCTTCGATAGTGGTGACCTTTTGCTCAAGAATCGTGGGCACGAGGGAGTCCACCACGCGGCCGGTGGTAGGTAAACGGACGGCGAGGTTCCGGCGTCGGGCTTCCCTGACCATTCGCGGAAGGGTGGCGTGGAACGCGGCGTCGTCAAAGCCGGACCAGTCGTCCCCGCTTCCCAGCAACGCTGGCACGGAGTTGATCGCGGAACGTGAGCCGGATCCCCAGGCCTGGGCATCGACATGCGCGTCTGCGCCATTTCCGGCTGCAGTGAGGCGCAGGGTGGCCGGGCCGTCCGGCGTCGTGAACGCCATCCACACGCCGTCGTGCCGCGCCGCGAAGGACGGATCCCCGTTGCCCCGCCTGAGGATTCCCACGGTCTGGAGAAGGTCGAAGGGACCGCCGGGATGCCACCGCACAGACGCGTCGGCCGCGGCCGCTGCGGCGGGTGGGGCATCGACGATGGTCATTCATTCATGGTCGCATGCCCACCTGACAACACTCGAAAGAGCGGCGGCCGAGCCCCTTACGCCGCGAAACCCACACGACTAGACTCCACGTGTGGCGCGGGGCGTCTGCGCCTTCCACGACAATCTCAGGAGAACGCAATGGCTGGTGTTGTGCATTTTGAAATCCCCGCGGACGACAAGGAGCGGGCCAACACTTTCTACCAGGGTGCCTTCGGCTGGATGCTCAATCCCATGCAGGAGATGGACTACACGATCGCAATCACCACGCCTTCAGACCCGCAGACCGGAATGCCGAGCGCGCCCGGGGCCATCAATGGTGCACTCTTCCCGCGCTCGGAAGAGCTGAAGACGCCCATCATCACCGTTGACGTGGAAGACATCGAGGCTTCGCTTGGCCAAATCGAGAGTGCGGGCGGTTCAGTGGTCAAAGGCAAGGATGCTGTTCCGGGTATGGGCTACTACGCGTATTTCAAGGACACTGAAGGTAACATCCTGGGCCTTTGGCAGACCGACTCTTCGGCGGCAGGCCCTGCACCGGCTGAGTGAGCCGATTGCTCCGGGGCCGCCTATTCCGCCCCGAAGCGCCCGCGTGCCTCCACCGGAATCAGGGGCTTCTCGGCGCGGACCTTGAGTTCCTGGACGGCCCAGGTGTTGCCGTCGGGGTCGGCGAACCCGAAGAACGTGCCGCCGTCGCGCTCGTCAAACACGGTGATTTCGCTGGCCTCGACGCCGCGGCTGAGCAATTCTTCCCGCGCAGCACGCGCATCCGCGACCACAAGCTGCAGCCCCCGCATGGAACCCGGCGCCATCTCATTCTGCGCCGGGAGGTCGCCGATGACGATCGAGCATCCTGAACCCGGGGGAGTCAGCTGCGCCACGTGCATGTGCTCGTTGGTGGTGTTGTGGTCAAGGTCGAAGCCCACCTTGTCACGGTAGAACTCGATGGCGCGGTCAATGTCACTCACGGGGAGCACAACCACTTCGAGGGTCCAATCCACGGTGCATGTCCTTTCCTTGGAGGGTGTCACGGCTAGCTTGCCCTGAGAGGCCTTCCCTTGGCTAGACATGGACCCGGCACGGCTAGCACCGGAGCAGTCCCGACCAAGCGGTAACTTGGTACCTATGAAGTACGCCCAGTCCGTTCTGGACCTCATTGGCAATACACCGCTCATCAAGCTCAACCACGTGACCGGGGACATCAAAGCCACCGTCCTCGTGAAGCTCGAGTACGTGAACCCTGGCGGCTCCATCAAGGACCGCATCGCCGTGAAGATGATCGAGGAGGCGGAGCGGGACGGGAAGCTCAAGCCGGGCGGAACCATCGTGGAGCCGACCTCCGGCAACACCGGCGTGGGACTTGCCTTGGTGGCCCAGCAAAAGGGATACAAGTGCATCTTCGTAGTCCCGGACAAAGTGGGCGAGGACAAGCGTGCCGTGCTCCAGGCCTATGGCGCAGAAGTCGTGGTCACTCCCACCTCCGTGGCCCCGGACAGTCCGCAAAGCTACTACAGCGTCTCCGACCGGCTCGTCTCCGAGATCCCCGGCGCCTACAAACCGGACCAGTTCTCCAACCCCGCAGCCCCCGGCAGCCACTACGAAACCACCGGGCCCGAAATCTGGCGTGACACCGACGGAAAGATCACCCATGTTGTGATCGGCGCGGGCACGGGCGGCACCATCACCGGCACGGGCCGGTACCTCAAGGATGTGTCCGCCAACCGGCCGGAGTCCGACGGCGGCCGGGTCAAGGTCATCGGCGCGGACCCGGCAGGCTCGGTCTACTCGGGCGGCACCGGGCGGCCCTATTTCGTGGAAGGCGTCGGCGAGGACATGTGGCCGGCCAACTACGACAAGACCGTGCCGGACGATGTCATTGCCGTGAGCGACGCCGACTCGTTCGAGATGACCCGGCGCCTGGCCCGCGAGGAAGGCCTCCTCGTGGGCGGGTCCTCCGGCATGGCTGTGGTTGCCGCGTTGCAGGTGGCCAAGAACCTTGGCGAGGAAGCCGTCGTCGTCGTGATCCTGCCGGACTCCGGCCGCGGCTACCTCGCGAAGATTTTCAATGACAAGTGGATGCGGTCCTACGGCTTCCTCTCGGGCGGTGAGGAAGCCTCGGTTGGCGAGGTTTTGAAATCCAAGACCGGCGAGATGCCGGACCTCGTCCACATCCACCCCAACGAGACCGTGCGCGATGTCATCAACATCATGAACGAGTTCGGGGTCTCGCACATCCCGGTCCTCTCACAGGAACCGCCAGTGGTTATGGGCGAGGTCCTCGGCGCGGTCGATGAGCGCACTTTGACCACCAAGCTGTTCCGCGGCGAGGCGAAATTGACCGACAAGATCTCCGAGCACATGGGGGAGCGACTGCCCGTGATCGGCTCCCTGGAAACCATTTCCGCCGCACGGGAGCTGCTGTCCGACGTCGACACCGTGATGGTGACGTTTGTCGGAGCGCCCGTGGGCATCCTCACCCGCCACGACCTTCTCGCCTACCTGAGCAACTGACACTAGGAGTTCACATGTCTGCAAACGAAGCAGGATTCAACACGCGTGCCGTCCACGCCGGCCAGGCCTTCGAACCGCGTACCGGCGCCGTGGTTCCGCCGCTGCATTTCAGTTCGACATATGCCCAGGACGGCATAGGCGGTTTGCGCGACGGCTACGAGTATGGCCGCGGCACCAACCCCACCCGCGATGCGCTGCAGGAGCAACTGGCCGCGCTCGAGGGCGGATCCCACGCATACAGCTTCAGCTCGGGCCTTGCCGCAGAAGACTCCCTGATCCGTGCAATTGCCCGGCCCGGCGACCACATCGTCCTTGGCAACGACGCCTACGGCGGAACCTACAGGCTCATCAACCGTGTGCTCGGCGAGTGGGGCATCGGCAACAC
Source organism: Arthrobacter sp. MMS24-S77 (assembly GCF_054888235.1). Lineage (NCBI taxonomy): Bacteria > Bacillati > Actinomycetota > Actinomycetes > Micrococcales > Micrococcaceae > Arthrobacter > Arthrobacter sp. MMS24-S77. The sequence continues at coordinate 3,590,760 of NZ_JBTZRN010000001.1, read as the reverse complement.
ACCGGTGGACATGTCCAACCTTGACGCTGTTGCCGAGGCCGTCGCGGCGAACAAGACCCGCATCGTCTGGGTGGAAACCCCGTCCAACCCGATGATGAAGATCACCGATATCGAGGCGCTCGCCAAAGTAGCGCACGACGCCGGTGCGCTCCTGGTGGTCGACAACACCTTTGCGTCGCCCTACCTGCAGACGCCGCTCGCCCTGGGTGCCGACGTCGTGGTCCACTCGACCACCAAGTACATCGGCGGCCACTCGGACGTGGTGGGCGGTGCGATCGTGGTCAAGGACGCCGAACTGGCCGAGAAGATCGGCTTTGTGCAGTTCGCCGTCGGCGCTGTGTCAGGACCCATGGACGCGTTCCTGACCACCCGTGGCCTCAAGACGCTCGGCGTGCGCATGGACCGCCACAGCGAGAACGCCCAGGCCGTGGCCGAGTGGTTGCTTGAGCGTCCGGAAGTTGAAGCCGTGCTGTACCCGGGCCTGCCTTCCCACCCGGGCCACGAGCTCGCTGCGAAGCAGATGAAGAAGTTCGGCGGCATGATTTCGGTGCAGTTCAAGGGTGGTGAAGCTGCCGCCCGCAAGGTGGCAGAGTCCACCCAAGTGTTCACGCTGGCCGAGTCCCTGGGCGGCATCGAATCGCTCATGAACTACCCCTCGGAGATGACGCATGCCTCGGTCAAGGGCACGGAGCTGGCCGTTCCGGTCAATCTGATCCGGCTTTCCTGCGGTATCGAGGACGTCGAAGACCTCATTGCGGACCTTGAGCAGGCGATCGGCAACATCACGGACTGAAGGCCCCTCCATTTCTGACCTTCTTTGATTTACGGATCGGCCGGGACACGCCATCACAGCGGCGTGTCCCGGCCGATCTGCGTTCAAACAGGGTCAGGAAGGGAAGGCCTCAGCAAAGTCCCTAGCCGGAGACGCCCACCTGGCCGTCTTCTTCGCGCCCTGTGAGGCGACGGCGGAAGGAGGGATCGTCCGGCGAGGTGAATTCGACGTCGTACCAGCCCTGGAGTGTCTGCCAGCCGATCTTCTTCTTCTGGCCTGGCTTCAGGACCTGCTGGTCTTGATCCGCGCTGTACTGCAACGCGGCGATCTTGAGCTGGACGGTCTTGTCTCCGTTGTTGCGCAGTTCGATTTCCACCTCCTTCTTGCCGCGGGGGCCAGTGATGGTGACGTCGACGCCGGCCGCGGCACCCGCCGTCGTGCCCTTCAGTTCGTACTGGTAGCGGTTGGGGCCCGTCACGATCAGGTCGAAAGAGCCTCCGGCAAGCGGCAACTGCACGTCTACAGGAGCCTTCACGTCGACGTGGCGGGGTTCGGTGACCTCGCCCGCGTAGCCGTAGATGGTGAAATGGGCGGACTGAGTGCCGTTGTTATCCAGGGCCAGCGCGATGTTGCTGGTCGTTACCGCAGCGGACGTCCGGGGGCGGTAGGGGAGCGGACGGGCGGGGCGGCTTCCGGATTCCTGGATGGGCGCCACTTGGACGGCCGGCGGGTTTGGGCGCCAGCGTGAGATCTTGGCGGGTACCGGACCTGGGTGGTCCAGGACGGGCGGAGTGCCTGCGGCCTCAAAGTTGAAGACACCGGTCAAGTCGCCGCATACTTCTCGGCGCCACGCGGAGATGTTCGGTTCCTGGACTCCGGTCCAGCGCTCGAGGAAGCGGATCACGGAGGTGTGGTCGAAGGTCTCTGAGCTGACGTAACCACCGATCGTCCACGGCGAGACGACGGTCATGGGTACGCGGGGGCCGAGGCCGACGGGGAGCGCGGTGGTCCAGTCGGTGGATTCGCCCGACGCCGGGCGGGGCTGCACGGGCGGGGGAACGTGGTCGAAGTAGCCGTCGTTCTCGTCGAAGTTCAGGAAGATGGCCGTGCTTGCCCAGACATCCGGGTTGCTGGCAACAGTGTCCAGCAAGCGGTAGACGAAGTTGGCGCTTCCCACGGGCGTGGAGGAACTGGGGTGCTCGGAATCGGCGGCGGAGGGCACTAGCCAGCTGACCTGGGGCAGGGAGCCGGCGCTGATGTCCGTGCTGAGGCGCTGCAAGAGGGTGTTCGGGCGGCCGCGGCGCATGCCCTTGTCGAAGAGGGCCTTCTCAGAGTCGCTCAGAAGCCCGCGGGCTTGTTCCAGCTGGGCGAGGAGGCGGTCCTGCTCGGCTGGCGTCTTTCCCGCGAGTTTGTCGTAGAACTCCTCCGTGGTGCGCAGGTTTCCGTCCACGGCTGCGAGCATCTTGTGTCCGATCGCCTTGAACGTCTGGAAGTATTCCACGGCGTTGTCTGTGAAGTTGTCCCAATCCTGGTAGATCTGCCAGGACACGCCGGCCTGTTCAAGCCGTTCAGGGTAGGTGGTCCAGCTGTAGCCGCCATGGTCGTAGCTGTAGGCGGCGTTGGTGACTGCCCGTTTGGTGCTGCCGGGCTCGGTCCCCGTGGTGCCGCTCCAGAGGTAGTTGCGGTTGGGGTTGGTGGAGCCGTTCACGGAGCAGTGGTAGGCATCGCAGATCGTGAAGGTGTCGGCGAGCTCGTACTGCAAGGGGATGTCCGAGCGCTCGTAGAACGTCATGGTGGAGGCACTCTTGGCCGGGACCCACTTGTCGCACCAGCCGTGGTTCCACGCTGCTGTAGTGCCCGAGAAAGAATGGTCCAAGGCGTTCAGGTACTGGATATCCGAATCCGGCCGGCCAGCGAGTTCCGCAGCTTTGCGAAGGGAGAACGGCAGGACGCTTTCGCCGGTGGCGCGGGGCTGTTCGAACATGGAACGGCCGTTGGGCAACCGGGTGATGGACTTGTCCGCATAGCCGCGTACTCCGCGCAGCGAACCGAAGTAGTGGTCGAAGGAGCGGTTCTCCTGCATGAGCACAATGACGTGCTTGATGGACTGGAGGCTTCCAGGAGCCACCGGTTTGGCCATTGCGGCCTGGACCGAAGGCGGCAAGAGCGAACCCGTGGCTGCGAGGGCTGTGGCTGCGGCGGCGGTGCCGAGGAAGCCTCGTCGGGAGAGTCCGGGGTTGGGATTGTTCTTCGTTTGCGGGGTGTCCGTTGACATCGAAGAGGGTGCCTTTCATAAGGGGGTTGACCCTGCGAATCTAGGCTCCGCGGATAAACCCTCGGTAAACTTCGTGGACACCATCCGGCCACCGTCCGGTCTTTTGATGGCCACGAATGGTCCATAGTCTGGCTTTCTTTAGAAAAGCCATCTATTCTCTAGCCATGCCCTTACGATCCGATTGGTCCGAGTGGACGTGCAGCCTGGCCCGCGGCCTTGACATCCTCGGCGACCCTTGGGGAAGCCTGGTGCTGCGGGAGGTCTTCTTCGGCAACGGGCGCTTCGACGCCATCAAGGCGCGGCTTGGGGTGGCCGACAACGTCCTGAGCAAGCGGCTGGGTTGGCTGCTTGAGGCCGGCCTCCTTGCCCAACGGCCCTACGCAGACGGCGCTCGCGTGCGCCAAGAGTACGTCCTCACCACCAAGGGCGAGGATGCCTTGCCTGTCCTGAATGCCATCATCATCTGGTCCGAGAAACATCTCGATGCCCCCGCGGACAACGCCCACATGCGGGTGATCCACAACGGCTGTGGACTGCCGACGGCGTCGGCCGACACTTGCTCCCATTGCGGGTCCCGGCTCACGGCGGCCAACACCAGCTGGCACAGCCTCACGCGATCGGAACAGCCGCTCGCCCTGGCCACGGCCCCAACACTTGCCGCAGTCGCCCTCCCGAACGAATCGGAGCCCTCCGCATGACCGCACCCAACCCCACCAAAATAGCCACCGGCAAGCCCCCGCGGAAGCGACTTCACCCCGCGTGGATCGTGGCTGCCGTCGCGTTCCTGGCACTCGTGGGCGCAGCTGGATTCCGGGCGGCACCCGGCGTGCTCATGGTCCCGCTGCAGCAGGAGTTCGGCTGGTCCACCACGGTCCTGTCCCTCGCCGTCAGCATCAACCTGGTGCTGTTCGGGCTCACGGCCCCGTTTGCCGCTGCGCTGATGGAACGCTTCGGCATCCGCACCGTCACCTCGATCGCACTCTGCCTGATTGGCCTCGGCTCGGCGCTGACCGTGTTCGTGAACCAGTCCTGGCAGATCCTGCTGACCTGGGGCGTGCTGATCGGCCTCGGCACGGGATCCATGGCCTTGGTCTTCGCCGCTACTATCGCCAACACGTGGTTCTCCAAGAGCCGCGGGCTGGTGATCGGCATCTTGACAGCGGGCAGCGCGGCAGGGCAGTTGGTCTTCCTGCCATTCATCGCGGTGCTCGCCCAGAACCCGGGCTGGCGCGGCGCCTCGCTGCTCATCGCTGCCGGCGCGCTCGCCGTGGTGCCGCTCGTGCTGCGCTGGCTCAAGAACTCACCGGCCGACGTCGGGGTCCAACCCTATGGCGCCGACAAGGAGCAGCCGACGACGGCGGAAGTCGCCGAAGTTGCGGACGTCACCGAAGCTGGAGGTACAGCAACGGTCGCCGCCAAGGCGCCCAACGCCGCCGTGCGGGCACTGCAGGTGCTCAAGCGGGCCAGCAAGGTGCGCACTTTCTGGGCCCTCGTTGCCGGTTTCGCCATCTGTGGTGCAACGACCAACGGACTGATCGGCACCCACTTCATTCCCTCGGCGCACGATCACGGAATGCCCGAAACCACCGCGGCGGGCTTGCTGGCCGTCGTCGGGATCTTCGACATCGTGGGCACCATCGCTTCCGGCTGGTTGACGGACCGTTTCAACCCCAAGGTGCTCCTGGCGGTGTATTACCAGTTCCGCGGCATCGGCCTCTTGGTGTTGCCTGTGCTGTTGGGCTCCACGGTGGAACCCAGCATGATCTTGTTCGTGGTGGTTTACGGCCTGGACTGGGTGGCCACGGTGCCCCCGACGGCGGCCATCTGCCGCAAGGTGTTCGGGGCCGACGGCTCGGTGGTGTTCGGCTGGGTCTTCGCCGCGCACCAGCTCGGGGCAGCGGTTGCCGCGCTACTGGCGGGCTACATCCGCGACGCCACGGGCCACTACACCTACGCATGGATTGGCGCCGCCGCGATGTGCACCGTGGCTGCCGTCATCAGCGCCACCATCCGCAAGGACGCAGGGAAGAAGGAACCCATCCCGGTTGGAGCCTAGGCCGCGGGTGATTCCTAGCGGAACGCCGGGATGCCGGTGATGTGGTGGCCCAGGATGAGGGTGTGCACTTCGTCTGTTCCTTCGTAAGTGCGCACCGATTCCAGATTGTTGGCATGGCGGAGCGGCGGATAGTCCAGGGTAATGCCGTTTCCACCCAGGATGGTGCGTGCTTCGCGGGCGATCTTGATGGCTTCACGAACGTTGTTGAGTTTGCCCATGGAGATTTGTTCCGGGCGTAGCTTGCCGGCATCCTTGAGGCGTCCGAGATGTAGAGCCAGCAGGGTGCCCTTCTGGATCTCCAGGAGCATGTTGACGAGTTTTTCCTGCGTCAGCTGGTAGCCGGCCAACGGTTTGCCGAATTGCATGCGGCTTCCGGCATATTCGAGCGCTGCCTCGTAGGAGTCGCGGGCCGCGCCCATGGCGCCCCAGGCGATGCCGTAGCGGGCCTCGCTGAGGCAAGTGAACGGGCCCCGGAGTCCCGCGGCTCCCGGGAGGAGGGCCTCCGGACCCAGCCGGACGGCGTCGAACACTACATCGCATTGGATCGAGGCGCGCATGGAAAGCTTCGCTTCGATGGGAGTCACGGTGACCCCGGGAGTGCCTGCCGGAACCAGGAAACCCCGGATCCCGTCGTCGGTGTTGGCCCACACCACCATGACGTCCGCAATGGATGCCATCCCGATCCAACGCTTCGAACCGTCCAGGACCCAGCCGGCGTCGTTGCCTGTGCCGTCGCGGCGCGCAAAGCTGGCCATCGACGACGGGTCCGAACCCGCCGTCGGCTCCGTCAACGCGAAGCAGCCAATCAGTTCGCCCGCAGCCATGCGGGGGAGCCATTGTTCCTTCTGGTCTTCGCTGCCCCATTTATGGATCGCGGTCATGGCGAGCGAACCTTGGACCGACACGAAGGTGCGAATGCCGGAATCACCGGCCTCGAGTTCCATCGCGGCAAGGCCGTATTCGACGGCGGTGCGGCCGGGACAGCCATAGCCCTCCAGGTGCATGCCAAGGACGCCGAGTTCACCGAGTTCGGCCGGCAACTCCCGTGGGAAGACGGCGTCCTCGTACCACCGGGCGATGTTTGGCCGGATGCGCTGGTCCGTAAAGTCACGCACCTTCTCGCGAACCTCCAGTTCCTCCACGCTCAAGAGGGAATCGAGGGCCAGGACATCGGAGGTATTCGTCGTTGAATGGCTCATGCCAGCATCCTAAGGCCGGACATGCTCACCGGCGCGGCCTGCAGTGTCCGCTCTCGCCCGGCTTACCGCTGCGCCGTGCCAGAATTGAGGCATGGCCGCGGCGGAGGTGAACGGAACAGGTCTGCCGCTACCGGCAGTCGAGGGGATCGGGCGACGCCGCATACTGGCCGGCCTTGTCCTGGCCCTGCTCCTTCCTGTTGCCATCGAAGTCCTGGTATCCCTGATGCACTACCGGAACTTCGCCATGATCATGCTCCTCCAATTGGCGGTCGCTGCCGCGGTTGCCGCCATCGGGGGATTGTGGCCAGCGGTGGTGGCGGCGGTTCTCGGCAGCTTCCTCTTGAACTATTTTTCTGCCGAACCTGTGGGCTCGCTGTCCATCGCCGATCCCTCCACGCTCTTCACCTTGGTTATCTTCTTGGCCGTGGCGTGCGGTGTGGCGCTCGCCGTGGGCCTGGCAACCCGCCGCGCCCAGGAGGCAGCGCACTCAGGAGCGGAGGCCAGGGCCCTGAGCGAATTGGCCCTTCGGATCCTGCGCTCGGACGGCAGCCTTGAGTCTTTCCTGGACAAGATCCGAGTCAACCTCGGCATGGACGCGGTCACGCTGCTGTCCACGGTCGGCCCACCGGACTCCAGCGGACAGGGCTCCACTGGACAGGGCTGGCGGGTTCTTGCAAGTTCCGGAGCCCAACCGCCGGTGACCCATGCGGCCGCGGACCATGCCGCCGTCGTCGATCCCAATTACACGCTCCTGCTCCGGGGCGGTCCGCTTTCCGAACAGCACCGCCGCATGCTCGGCGCCTTCGGTGCTTTCGTGGTGGCCGTGCGGGAGCGCCAGCAACTGGTCAAGAGCAGGCAGGACAACGTGCGCCTGGCGGAAGGCAACAAAATGCGTACCTCCATCCTGCGCGCGGTCTCCCATGATCTCCGCACTCCGTTGGCGGGCATCAAGCTTGCCGTCAGCAGCCTGCGCCAGGATGACGTGACCTTTGCTCCCGAGGACGAACGTGAACTGCTGGCCACTATCGAGGACTATGCCGACCGCCTCGATCACCTGGTGGACAACCTGCTGGACATGTCCCGCATCACGGCCGATGCCGTGAACCCGCTGCTCCGCGGCCTGGGCTGGCACCAGATCCTGCCGGAGGCCTTGCGCGGCGTGCCTGGGGAGCGCATCCGCAATGAGCTTGCGGCAAACCTTCCGTATGTAGAGGCCGACGCCGGAATGCTGGAACGCGTCGTGGCGAACCTTGTGGAGAATGCCGTGAAATACGCGCCGGAATCCGATGTTGTGCTGGTGGCGCGAACGGGCGCAGGCATTGCGGTGGATGGGCGGCCGGCCAGCGAACTGAGGGTGATGGATCATGGCCGGGGCATCGCGCCGGCGGCCGTGCTGGAGCTGTTCCAGCCTTTCCAACGCCTCGATGATTCCGCCTCCAGCCGGGACGGACGCAGCGGAATCGGACTGGGGCTCGCCGTCGCCAAGGGATTCACCGAAGCCATGGGCGGTACGCTCATGGCTGAGGCGACGCCGGGTGGCGGGCTGACCATGGTGGTCACACTCCCGCTGTGGACAGGAGGGCGGCCATGAACCTGGTGCTGATTGTGGAAGATGAGGTCCAGATCGCCCGGGCCATGCAGATCAATCTCCATGCCCACGGCTACCGTGCCATCAGCGTCGGCAACGGAACGGACGCGCTCAAAGCCGCGGCTCAGCAGCCTGTGGACATTGTGGTGCTGGATCTTGGCCTACCGGATATGGATGGCGTGGACGTCATCAGGGGCATTCGGGGCTGGAGCACCATGCCCATCATTGTGTTGTCCGCCAGGCATGGTTCGGAGGACAAAGTGGAAGCCCTCGACGCCGGTGCCGACGACTACGTCACCAAGCCTTTCGGCCTGGATGAACTCCTGGCCAGGCTCCGTGCCGCCTCCCGAAGGGCAACTCCCCGGCATGAGGTGCCGACGCTCCAGACTGCGGACTTCCTGGTTGACCTGGCCGGAAAGAAGATCACCAAGGACGGCGTCGAAGTGCGGCTGACGCCCACCGAGTGGAACATCCTGGAATTGCTGGTGCGGAACGCCGGCCGCCTGGTGAGTCAACAGCAGATCCTTACCCAGGTCTGGGGACAGGCCTATGCCAAGGAGACCCAGTACCTGCGCGTTTACATTGCCCAGCTCCGGCGCAAACTAGAACGCGATCCCGCCCAGCCCCGCCATCTGCACACAGAGGCCGGCATGGGCTATCGCTTCGATCCGTAGCTGCGTACGTAGACTGTATCCATGGATACCGCATCGTTGCTTGCTGTTTGCCGGGTACACGAGCTCCTGCCTGACCTTGAGGGGTCAGTCGGGGTGACGGCCATTGACAAGCGCCCAGTTGACGGTCCGGTGAAGGTCCACAAGCTGGGGATCCATGGAGACATCCAAGCCAGCCGGATTCACCATGGTGGCGAGGACCAAGCGCTCTATGCGTACTCCCAAGCCGATGCCGATTACTGGGCGAAGGAACTCCAGCGGGACATGCCCGCCGGTATCTTCGGGGAAAACCTGCGCGTCGCCGGGATCGAGACAACCGGCGCCGTGATCGGCGAACGCTGGAAGATCGGCCTGGACGTCGAAGTTGAAGTCACGTCACCACGCGTGCCTTGCGCCACCTTCCAGCGCCGCATGAACGAACCGCAATGGGTCAAGCGCTTCACTGAGGCCGGACGGGTTGGCACCTACCTGCGCGTGGTGAGGACCGGGAGCATTTCGGCCGGGGACTACATCCACAAACTGTTTGTGCCGAAGCATGGCATCACGGTGGGGCAGTGGTTCAGCAACCCGAACCTTGAGGATATGCGGTTGCTGCTCGACGCCGAGGCGGACGGCGAAGTCCTGCTGCAGTCCGATTACCACGACGAGTTCGAAAAGCTCATGCGCCGCAACGGGGTCGATGCCTGATTCCCACTCGGATGGCCGTCCAGGGAGACGGACTTGAGAGGCACCCGCGGCGCCGATGTGCGCAAGCTCACCGCCGTCGTCGGCGGCTAAGTCGCCACGGGACCGATCTGTGCCCTACACTTGAAACATCCCCCACTCCGGAAATCCCTTTTTCCTGCCCAATTCTTGAGGCAGGACTGGTCAGTGTTGGGGCCCGCAAAATGTGTGTGGGCAGTTTCATAGGGAGAGCCGGGCGAAGAAAACGCTGTACAGACTGCTGAGATAGCAGCCAAGAGATGCAGCGGGAAGTCCTGCCATGGGATTGCGACAGCGCCGGACTTCTTGCGAGCAACAGAGCCTCCTGGTTCTTTTGCCCGCAACGTGTACTGCGGCCAAGCCCAACCGGGCCGCGCCGACTGGCCCCCTATGGATGAGGAAACTTTCCCCTATGCCCGAAAACCTGAACGACCCGTTCGTCGCCGAGTCTGCCGAAGCAGCAGAGACCGCCGTCGAGACCCTCGAAACCCCTGAAATCGCCGAAGCTCCCGCCGCTGAGTTCATCGAGCCCGCAGCGCCCGTCGAGGCTCCGGCTGCGGCCGAGGCACCCGCCGAGGCTGCCGCGCCGGCTGCGGCTCAGGCCGAATCACCCGCTGAGGAAGAGGAAGAGGGCATCCGCTTCGTCGACCTCGGAATCGACCCCCGCGTTCTGGCCGCCCTGCAGGACGTCGGCTACGAGAAGCCGTCTCCGATCCAGGCAGCCACCATTCCGCTCCTTCTCGAAGGCCGCGACGTCGTTGGCCTCGCCCAGACCGGCACCGGTAAGACTGCAGCATTCGCAGTACCGGCACTGTCCCGCCTGGCCGAACTCCACGACCTCAACGGCCCCTCCCGCAAGACGCAGGCACTGGTCCTCGCTCCGACCCGCGAGCTTGCGCTCCAGGTTGCCGAGGCCTTCACCTCGTACGCCAAGCACATTGATGACTTCACGGTTCTCCCCGTCTACGGTGGCTCGGCCTATGGCCCGCAGCTTGCCGGCCTGCGCCGCGGTGCACAGGTTGTCGTCGGTACTCCCGGCCGTGTCATCGACCACATCTCCAAGGGTTCCCTGGACCTGTCCGAACTGCAGTACCTGGTACTGGACGAAGCCGACGAGATGCTCCGCATGGGCTTCGCCGAGGACGTTGAGCAGATCTTCCAGCAGACTCCGGAAGACCGCCAGGTTGCCCTGTTCTCTGCCACCATGCCGGGCCAGATCCGCCGCATGTCCAAGCAGTACTTGAACAACCCGGCCGAAATCTCGGTCAAGTCCAAGACCACTACTGGCGCTAACACCCGCCAGCGGTACCTGCAGGTCATGGGCCCGCACAAGCTCGACGCGCTGACCCGCATCCTTGAGGTTGAAGAGTTCGACGGCGTTATCGCCTTCGTGCGCACCAAGATGGCCACCGAGGACCTTGCCGACAAGCTGAAGTCCCGCGGCTTCCAGGCCGCCGCCATCAATGGCGACATCCCGCAGCAGCAGCGTGAGCGGACTGTCGACGCGTTGAAGGAAGGCCGCATCGACATCCTGGTGGCCACCGACGTCGCGGCCCGCGGTCTTGACGTTGAGCGCATCAGCCACGTGGTCAACTACGACATCCCGCACGACACTGAGTCCTACGTGCACCGCATCGGCCGTACCGGCCGTGCAGGCCGCAGCGGCGACGCCATCCTGTTCATGACGCCGCGGGAGAAGTACCTGCTGCGTTCCATCGAGAAGGCCACCCGCCAGCCGGTGGAGCAGATGCACCTGCCCACCGCCGAGACGGTCAACACCTTGCGCTTGGGCAAATTCGCCGACAAGATCACCGAGACCCTCGAATCCGAGGACGTTGCGGCGTTCCGCGACTTGATCTCCTCCTACGAAGAGGAGCACAACGTTCCGGCTTCGGAGATCGCTGCCGCATTGGCCGTCATGGCACAGGGCGGCCAGCCGCTCCTGGTCAAGGAACTTCCGGCCGCGCCGGAATTCCAGAAGCGCGAGCGCTCGAAGGACGGCTTCGGTTCCCGTGGCCCCACCCGCGCCCTGACCGAGGGTAACGCTACCTACCGGATCGCCGTCGGACGCCGTCAGCGCGTCATGCCGGGTTCCATCGTTGGCGCCATCGCTAACGAAGGCGGCATCTCCTCGGCACAGATCGGCGGCATCGACATCCGCTCGGACCACTCCCTAGTGGAACTTCCGGCCGACTTGAGCCCCGAGCAGCTGCGTGCGCTGTCCCGCACCCGGATCGGCGGCGAGCTGATTCATCTTGAGTTGGACAACGGCCGCAAGCCGGCTTCTGACCGTGGCGGCGAGCGTGGCGGTTACTCCGGTGGCAGCCGCGGCGGTGACCGTGGCGGCTACTCCGGCGGAGACCGTGGTGGCAACTTCAAGGGCAACGGTGGCTTCAAAAAGGAGTTCCGTAAGACTGAAGGCGACCGTGCTGGCTACGCCGGTGGAGAGCGTTCATCTGCGGACCGTGGCGGCCGTTCCTACAGCGAGCGCAGCAGCGCCGGTGCGGGGACGGGCAGCTACGGCGACCGCGACCGCGGGCAGAGCAGCGATTCCCGCTTCGGCGGACACGGCAACGGCGCACGCAAGCCGCGCACTGGCGGCGACGCCGGCCACCGCGACTTCAACCGCAAGGGCAAGTGGTAAACAGGACTAGTTCCTGGATTTCGGTCAGAGGCCGGCTTTCGAGCCGGCCTCTGGCTGTTTAACAGCCGGCTGTTTAACAAGGGTGGGCCGGTCGGGTGGCCCCGATGGGCTGGCCGCCGGGTTGTCGAACCACGTGAATTTTGCCCACGGGGACAGCTAGCCCTTGGAACGCCCTGGACGGATACGTAGGATCGGTCTTGCTACGGACCGTTTGGCTACGGCTCCGTGGGCTATCGGCGGGTGTGGAAAGGCTGTTCATGGGATTCCTCGATGGGTTGAAGAAAAACCTCGGCTTCGACAAAGACGAACAGAAGGCAGGTAGGCGGCCCTCGGATACCCCGCAGACGGCTGCTGAGGCCTCAACGAGGGAGACGGCCCAAAACTCCGGCCCGGGCGCTGCATCGGACGCAGGAGCCGTTGTGGGGTCCGCAGTTACGACCGAGTCGATCGACGCCGAGGATCGTTCGGGTGAGGCTCCCGCCGCCGGGTTAGGGACTGCAGTGTCCGACGCCGCTGCTGCCGCCAAGAGGGCCGATGCCGAAGCTTCAGCCTCGGCTACTGCATCTGTGGCGGCAGAGCAGACCGCAGCGGAGCAGGCACCGCGGACTGCTGCCGAAGCGAGTGCCGGGAGGGTGACCGAAGTGGTGGTGGAGACCGACGACACCCTCAGCGGGATCGCCATGCAGTTCGGTGTTGACTTGGATGCCCTGATCGCCGTGAACGCGGATACCGTGCCCAATCCGGACCACATCTACCCGGGCCAAGTGCTTCGCCTGCCCTAGCCTCCACGCCTTTCGCGATCAATGTTCGGGCACGGATGCAAATTGTGTCGACGCCACTTTTCCCTGTCTCGCAGCCGATTTGTAGCCTGAGAAATCGTCCGGTAGAGTATTTACTCGTTGCCCCCCTAGCTCAGTGGTAGAGCGCGTTCTTGGTAAGAACGAGGTCACCGGATCGATTCCGGTGGGGGGCTCGGAATGAGGGCCTGTGTCAAGGCGGTTTTTGACCGGCTTGACACAGGTTTTTCTCATTCGTGGCGGTGTAGCTCAGTTGGTTAGAGCGCACGACTCATAATCGTGAGGTCGGGAGATCGAGCCTCCCCACCGCTACCAAGACGGCAGCCCAGAAGCGTTCAGCTTCTGGGCTGCTTGTGTTTAAGAACCTGATCTCATGACCTCTTGATTCGGGTTATAGGACAAAACGTGTGTAAATCCCGGGCGCGTCATGAGCGTCCTGCCCAGCCTGCGCGGTGCCAGAGGCCTTCGTCGGCGCTGAGTCCGGTGCTGTAGAGCTCGGGGCCGGGGTGCTGCTCTTCTCCTGGGGTTGTGGCTTTGATCTTGGCTGGACTGTAGTGGCGGGCTTCGATGAGCCTGGCCGGCGGCAGGGGTTGGTCGCTGTGCAGGTAGAGGTACCACTCGATCGCACGCTTCTGATGCTCCTCGCTCATGCCCCGGTGCGCCCGCAGCAGGAGCCGGAGTTGGGCGTTCGTTCCGCCTTCGATCCGGTTGGTCGTCGAGGCGATGCCCAGCCCGGCATATTCGCCTTCCAGGTACGTGAAGAGCGTGCCTGCTTGACCGAGTCGTTCAAGGAGCCGGTAGGCTTTGCGGAGCCTGTCGTGCGTGTACCACCAGGACTGGTTCGCCCGCACCCAGCCCGGGACCATCGCGGTCGTGGTGCGGTAGGTGCGGGCCTTGACCAGATGTCCGTGCTGTTGATGCCAGTCATTGAGTCCCGCCAGCCACGCGGCCGCTTCCACCGGGGCCGTAATTCTCGTCAGGGCCCGTCCCAGCCGTAACAATGCCTTGCCGGCATCGGTCCGGGGCCGGCCGGTCAGATAAGTGCGCACGTTGCGCTGGACATGGGCCAGGCAGCGCTGCACAGCGGTTTCGGACCAGCACTCGGACAGGGCCGCAGCGATCCCGGACCCGCCGTCGGTGATCACGACCCGCGGGGCGGGGAAGCGTTCAAGCAGCGCCGCCCACGCGGCCTTTTTCTCGGTGTCGCACCACTGCCAACCCAGCACATAGTCACCGGCAACAGCGATGAGACAGCACCACGAACCCACGTAGATCCCGTCGACCTGGATCTGGTCGTGGATCTCCCCGGTGACCGGGATCCGTGGGGCGACGTTTCAGCACCATGCCGTGCGCCGACGAAACGATCGGGCCGTGCCGAACGAAGCACTCCCCGCTTGGCTCGAGGTGCCCATCAACCAGCCAAGGAACGCCTCCAGCTCCGCGCGGCGGCTCACATCAGGGCGTTCACCCGAGCGGCTTGCCCCACATTCCAGGCACCTGTAGCGCTGCTTTCCCGCGGCCGTTTTTCCGTTCCGTACCAGCGCCTGACCACAGACCAGACACTCCAGAGATATGCAAGCACCCCAGCCACCCTAAGCTTCAAAAGCTTAGCTACCCCGGAATTCGCCCGCCAACACTGGGGACCAAGGCAATCCCATACACACGTTTTGTCCTATAACCCGCTTGTGTTTAAGAACCTGATCCCACGAACCCCCAGGGCCCTCCGTTGTCGACTTGGACCTGAGCGGATGCTCCGTCTGGGCACATCCTGCGGCCCGCATACCACGCTCGACCCTGTGGATAAGCCATGCATAGTTCTTTGCATGTACCTAAGACGTTTAAAGAAAATGGCGTTTTCTTTACATGTTGTGGCCTACATTGCTAATTTCTTTCTATGTCGAACTGGGATCCCAAGAGGCCGCACAACGAACTTCCCCAACTGCCTCCCAAGGTTGAAGTGGAGACAGTTGGCGTGCTCAAACTGGCCATCGAGGCGAGGGCGGCGCTGGCAGCGCTGAACCAAGCGACCCTGTCCATGACCAACCCAACGGTGCTTATCAATGCGATACCACTCCTCGAGGCCCAAGCCAGCTCAGAAGTGGAGAATATCGTCACCACCACGGACGAGCTATTCATGCACGCCCAAGACGAATCTTCAGCCAATCCTGCAACGCGAGAGGCCCTTCGATACCGCACTGCGCTATTCGAGGGCTTTGAGAGCGTCACCCGCAGGGGCATTGTTACTACAAACACGGCTCGCGAAGTCTGCTCCATCATCAAGATGCACAACATGGATCTGCGGCGTTCGAACGGCACTTTCATCGGGAATCCTGAGACTCAAACCGCTATCTACACTCCGCCTAAGGGCTACGCGGTGATTGACGCGAAACTGGGGGACTGGGAGCTGTTTGTAAACTCCAGTGCTGGCTACGACCCGCTTGTCCGGATGGCGATTGCGCACTACCAGTTCGAGGCGATACACCCATTCGAGGACGGAAACGGACGAACAGGGCGCGTTCTTAACGTTCTCATGCTCGTGGCAGCCGGCCTGCTCAGTCAGCCAGTACTCTACCTTTCCAAATACATCATTGGGAACAAGAACGACTACTACAAGCGACTGTTGGCAGTCACCGCCGAGGGAGCATGGACAGAATGGATCGAATACATGCTCGAGGGTGTTCGGCAGACATCTATCTCTACTTTGAAGAAGATCGATTCGATCAGGACGCTTCACGGTGTCATGAAGTCGGAGATGGGGCTGGCTATAAATGGGGGTGGCCACGTGGGGCTCTTGGACGTCTTGTTTGAGCAGCCCTACTGCCGGATCTCGAACGTCATGGAAGTCTGCGGCGTGTCTCGGCCAACCGCGACCAACTGGTTGAACGCGTTGAAAGACCATGGCGTCCTTGTCGACGTCAAGGTGGGACGTGAACGTCTATTCATCAACACTCGCTTTATGCGTCTCCTGAGTGAGGACGAAATGCTAGAAACTGAACCGGCAGAAGAGAGATTGTTCTGACATCTCACGTCAGATCCTGTCAAGAACGTCAGCGACTTCTCCTTGTACTTCTTTCGGCCAGTCTAGGCATCCTGGGTCATAGACAGGGGCGTGCCCACAACGTCGTACACGTTACCTAGGCTGCCCTTGGCGCCCATGAGCATTGCGATCGCAAACGCCGGGAGGTGCGGTACACGCCTGTCGGCCGCCGTCGGGACAAAGAAGCCGCGACGCTCTGCGAGCCCCGCAGGCATCCAAGCTGGGATTGTGGGCTTTTCCCTAGCTTTAGCACAAGAAATGCGCAGCTTCGCGAGTCTTAGCACAGGATGTCCCAAGGTCTGCGCCATGGGGTATTGGGCGTTGCTAAGTTGCTAGAGAGCTGGTGCTGGACCAGCCCAAATCTCCCCAACTCGCTCAGGAGTTTCACATGTTTTCTCTGGTCTCAAACACTGCGTCTCGCATCCGTCGCGACGAAACCGGCGCCACCGCCGTCGAATACGGCATCATGGTCGCTCTCATCGCTGTTGTCATCATCGTCGCCGTCACGCTGTTGGGTGGAACCCTGAAGGAGACCTTCAACAGCACCGCTTGCAGCGTCAAGGGCGGCGTCTGGACGGCAACCACCTCCGCCGGCGTTGCAGGCTCCTGCTCCAAGTAAGCCCACCTGTTCCGGGCTGTTCACCCAAAAAACGCTAGGAGTATCAGTGCTTTCCAAATTGCTAAAGTCCGCATCTCGCGCACAACAGGACGAGACCGGCGCCACGGCTGTCGAATACGGCATCATGGTCGCCCTCATCGCTGTTGTCATCATCGTCGCCGTCACGCTGCTCGGCGGTAATCTCGCGGAGACCTTCAACAGCACAGCCTGCAACGTCAAGGGCGGCGTCTGGACTGCCACCACCTCCGCCGGGGTTGCCGGCAGCTGCTCGAAGTAACCGCAACCGAGGAGCCATGCAGGTGGGTGGAGCCGACGCTTCACCCACCTGATCCTCTCAACTAAGAGTTCTCTCGCCATGATTCCGTTTCAATCGCACGTTGCTTCGCAAGACGAAAGGCAGATGCACATGGCCAGGGCTTCAGAGCGCGGTGCCGTGGCAGTCGAATTCGCGTTGCTGGCACCCGTCTTGGTGCTGCTGCTCCTGGGCATCATGGAATTCGGACGGGCCTACAACGCCCAGGTGTCGCTCTCAAACGCAGCCCGCGAAGGAGTCCGGGTCATGGCAATCTCGAATGACCAAACGGCCGCCAAGACAGCGGCGAAGAACGCCGCGGTCTCTTTGAACCCACAGCTGGCGGATGCGAACTTCACCTTTAGCCCCGCCAGTTGCACTTCTGGCACCCAGATGTCCGTAACCATCAAATACACCCTCAGCACCCTCACGGGAATAGCCGGTCCGTTCCCGATGCAAGGAGTAGGAGTCATGGTATGCAGCGGCTGATGGTGCGTGACGACGGCGAGCGCGGTGCGGTTGCGGTCCTGATCGCCCTCGCTCTGGTCGTCTTGCTCGGTTTTGCTGCCCTGGCCGTCGACGCAGGGATGCTGTACGCGGAAAGGGCACAGGTCCAAAACGGATCCGATGCCGCGGCCCTTGCGCTAGCCCAGAAATGCGCCGCGAATACGAGTGACCTGAATTGCGCAATCACGTCCCCGGTAGCTATCGACATGGCAAACAAGAACGCCAACGACGGCCTGGGCAACATCAAGTCGGTCAGCCTGGACCTTCCTAATAGGAAAGTGACGGTGACTGCCGGAGCGCAGCAGGCGGGAGGCGCGCCAAACGCCGTCTCGCTCTTCTTCGCCCGGGTCCTGGGCTTTGGCACAAGCGATGTTGTGACCACCTCGAGTGTGCAGTGGGGCAGCCCCATCGCTGGACGGACCCCTTTTCCCATCGCCTATTCTGTCTGCCAGGTGAAGGGGTTCCTTGGCGGAGCCCTCCAGCTCCTTCAGGATCACGGTTCCAACGTAAACCCCGGCTGCTTGTACGGCCCCTCGGGCGCGTTTGTCGCAGGAGGCTACGGTTGGATCACCCAGGATGCCGGAGCATGCGGAGGCACAGTTAACCTTGCGGTTAGCGAAAGCGGGAGCGCTCCAGGGAACAGCATTCCAAACAACTGTTCAGCCACGCTTCAAAAGTGGGCCGATACCCTTACCGCTGGCCGCGATGTCATCGTCCTGCTTCCTGTCTTCGACGCTGTGACAGGTACGGGAAGCGGGGCTGTCTACCATCTCGTGTCCTTCGCCGCATTCAAAGTGACGGGGTGGAAGTTCAGCGGCAACAGCTCGCTCCCGGATACCTTCCGTAACTCGACTCCCGATGTCCTTGCGGCGCTTTCCTGCACTGGAAATTGCCGCGGAATCATTGGGAGTTTCGTCAAGTACGTCTCGCTGGCAGATGGCTACTCGCTGGGGCCTGTCGACGCCTATGGGGCCACCATTGTGCGCCTCACCAATTAGTTTGTTGCCCCGTTCTTTGAGCAAGGAGTAGTAAGTGAAGTCACGCCTATTGGCAGGATCGGCAGCTGCACTGCTGGCCGTCGTCGGGGTGATTCTCGTATTCTCTTACGCTCAAGGCGCGGATCAGCGGGCGGTTCAAAACCTCGCCCCGGTTGACGTTTTGCTCGTCAAAACGGCGATTCCCGCCGGTACGCCTGTGGAATCCATGAAGGATTCCCTGGTCACGCAACAACTGCCGGAATCGGCCGTCCCAAAGTCAGCGCTACACACACTGGGGGAGTCAACAGGCAAGGTCGCAGCCGTGGACCTCGTCCCTGGCGAGACGTTGGTGGCCGAGCGTCTGGTGGCCCCAGATGCCCTGAAGACTCCCGGCGACGTCAAAGTGCCGGCGGGCCTCCAGGAGGTCTCCTTTCAGTTGGAGCCTCAGCGCGTGGTAGGCGGACGGCTGGTTCCTGGTGACCACGTCGGAATATTCATCTCCATGTCAACCGGTGGAATCGAGGCGAAGCCGGACAAGGAAACCACCGAATTGACCATCCACAAAATTCTTGTGACCGCAGTCCAGCGCGCCCCCCAACCAGCGGCGAGCGCCCAGCCGACGCCGAATCCCAGTTCCGGTGCGGCAACGGATCCCAATGCCAGTGCCCTTCCCAGTGGTTCCCTCCTGCTGACCGTGGCCGTAAGCGATGTGGACGCGTCCAAGATAGTTTTCGCCTCGGAGTACGCCAAGATCTGGCTGAGCAAAGAGCCGCTCGACGCCAAGGACAACGGACCCAAGATCATCCAGAGGAGCGAGGTGTACAAGTGAGCCGCTTTGTCCTGATAACTCCCAATACTGATTTTGACCAACGCTTGCGCCAGGCTGTTGCGGGCGGGCTGCCCGGAAGCGTGCAGACATTTTTCACCAGTGTTTTGCCGGCGGATCCGGCCGAGTTGTTCGGCGCACTCAATCAAGAACAACTCGAAGTGCTGATTTTGGGACCCGACGTGCCCGTGGAGGACGCCCTGCGCCTCGCAACGGTTTTCGATGTGCAATTGCCGGAGCTGAGCGTGATCCTTGTCAGCGAACTGGATCCCGCATTCGTCCTCCAAGCCATGCGGTCCGGTATTCGCGACATCATGAGCCCTGCTGCGGACCTGGCCCAGATACGGGTCATGCTCGAGCGTGCGTGCCAGTCTTTCGCCAGCCGTCAGCGAACCATGGAACCAAAGCAACAGGGCTCTCCGAAGGGCTTGGTGATCGGCGTCTTTTCCCCCAAGGGTGGTGTGGGCAAGACGACAATCGCCACGAACATCGCCGTGGGGTTGGGCAAGATAGCGCCGATGAGCGTTGTGATCGTGGACTTGGACTTGCAATTCGGCGACGTTGCCTCGGGGCTCTACCTCAATCCGGAACACACGGTCACCGACGCCGTTACCCCGTCGGCCAGCCAGGATTCCCTGGTGCTCAAAGCCTTTCTCACTGTCCATCCGGCGAGCATTTACGCCTTGTGCGCACCGAAGGACCCCGTCGAAGCAGACGAGATCTCGCCGGAACAAGTCGGTAGGCTGCTCGAACAACTCGCCGAGCAGTTCCAGTACGTGGTGGTTGATACGGCTCCGGGGTTGCCTGAGATCGGGCTCGCTGCCCTCGAACAATGCACGGACGCCGTGTGGGTGACCGGCATGGACGTTCCAAGCGTTCGAGGCCTTCGCTCCGGGCTGGACATCCTCCGGAGGCTGGACCTGTTGCCGGAAACCCGCCATGTGGTGCTCAACATGGCGGATTCCAAGTCCGGTCTGTCAGTCCAAGACGTCGAATCAACCGTCGGCGCCCCCGTGGATGTGAGCATCCCCCGTTCGAAGGCCGTTGCGTTCTCCACCAACCGCGGTATTCCTGTGCTTCAGGAAGCCGTGAAGGATCCTGCCGTCAAAGGACTCAAGCAGCTCGTTGAACGCTTCAATCCAACATGGCGTGCCACAGCGCAGCGCAAACTGCACAGAAGGGTGGTGGTCTAGATGAAGCTATCCCAACGTTTGCATGCTGTGGAGGACAAAGTCGAAGCATCCCTCGGCACGGGTGGCCCGAATGGTCCCGTGCAAGGTGGTCCAGGCCGGGACGCATCCTCTCCGCTAAAACCGACATTTGCTGAGTCCACTCAACAGCCCAGGACGAATCCCGCCGGAAAGCCCAGCAGCCCCGCGAAACCCCTCACCTCAGTCAAATTGGCCGATCACCCGGACTCGCCCAAGCCCAGGGGCCAACAACCGGTTGACGCCTTCGCCGCCCTCAAGCGGCGCGCCGCAACCGCATTGTTCGAGCGGCTGGGCGCCAGGTTCAACGACTCGAGCGTGAGTGAGCAGGAGTTGCGGACAACTGCCCGGGAGGAGCTCATACGCATCATCGACGCTGAGCAGGTCCCGCTGTCCGTGGACGAGCGCAGCCGGCTCGTGGCGGACGTGGCGGACGACGTTCTTGGCTATGGGCCGCTCCAACGCTTGCTGGACGATCCAGAGGTGACGGAAATCATGGTCAACAGGATGGACCAGATCTACGTTGAACGAAAAGGCAAGCTCGCGCTCACGGATTCCGGATTCAGTTCGGAGGACCATCTCAGGAGGGTCATTGAACGCATCGTTTCGAAGGTGGGACGCCGGATCGACGAATCATCTCCGCTCGTTGACGCACGGCTTGAAGACGGATCGCGGGTCAACGCCGTGATCCCGCCGCTTGCGGTGGGCGGCTCGTCGCTGACAATCCGAAAATTCAGCAAAGTGCCGTTGACCGTCAGGAACCTGATCGATTTCGGCACGCTCACGCCCGAGATGGCCGAGCTCCTGAATGCTTGCGTCAAAGCGAAACTGAACATCATTGTTTCCGGCGGTACTGGAACCGGTAAGACAACCCTGTTGAATGTTCTTTCGTCCTTCATCCCGGAAGACAACCGCATCGTCACCATTGAGGACGCGGTCGAACTGCAGATCCAGCAGCAACATGTGGTCAGGCTTGAAAGCAGGCCGCCGAACACGGAGGGCAAGGGCGAAGTGACCATCAGGGAGTTGCTTCGGAACTCCCTTCGTATGCGGCCGGACAGGATCGTCGTCGGCGAGGTCCGCGGCGGGGAGTCTCTCGACATGCTGCAGGCCATGAACACCGGTCACGACGGCTCGCTCTCAACAGTGCACTCAAATTCTCCCCGTGACGCAGTGGCGCGCCTTGAAACCTTGGTGCTCATGGCAGGCATGGACCTGCCGTTGCGGGCAATCCGGGAGCAGATCGCATCCGCGGTGAATCTCATCATCCAAATCTCTCGTTTGCGGGACGGAACGCGCCGAATCACGCACGTGACTGAGGTTCAAGGCATGGAAGGCGACATTGTCACTCTCCAGGACGCCTTTGTCTTCGACTACTCGGCAGGCGTTGATGTCCACGGGGTGTTCCTGGGCAGGCCCGTGCCAACGGGGATCCGTCCGCGGTTCATTGACCGCTTCGACGATCTGGGCATCCGTGTCTCTCCGGAGGTCTTCGCCGCACCGCTGGTCTCGACAGCAAGGACGTGAGGGAACCATGGGTCTCATGATCGGAATGGCCTTGATGCTCTCAGCCATCCTGCTCTTCGGGGTGGCCGTGATCCTGCCGAAAACTCCCGAGGTGCCACTGGATCGGAGACGTCCCTACCAATTCGGCTCGGGTTCCCAACTGACGCGCTTCGCAGGTTCGGCTGCCGGCGTCGTTCATGGCTTCCTGGCGCGGCGCAACGTCCGCCTCTTCAATCGTGAAGAACTTGAAAACGCCGGGCTGCGCGTGAGCCAAGCGGATTTCTTCATACTCGTGATTGCCGGTGCGTTCGTCGGTGCCTTGATTGGGCTCGTCATCGGCGGACCCTTGGTGGCCGTTCTATTCTTCATCCCGGCACCCCTGGTGGCACGGCTCGTCACCAGGTTCCTAGCCGGTAAGAGGCGCGCCAAGTTCGACGCTCAGCTCGGTGACACCCTTCAACTACTGTCCGGAGGATTGCGGGCCGGCCACAGCATACTTCGTGCCATCGACGCCGCGGCCGCAGAATCGGCCAGCCCTACGGCCGAGGAAATGCGCCGGATCATCACAGAGACAAGTCTTGGCCGCGATCTGCAGGCCTCGCTTGAGGATGCAGCGGAGCGAATGCGGAGCGAGGACTTTGTCTGGATTGCGCAAGCCATCCAAATCAACCGAGAGGTCGGCGGAAACCTTGCCGAGGTCCTGGACCAAGTCAACGAGACCATACGCGAACGCAGTGAGATCAAGGGACACATCAAATCCCTGGCAGCGGAGGGAAAGTTTTCGGGATACATCCTGATGGCGCTTCCCTTCGGCATCGTGATCATGCTCATGGTGGTCAACCCTGGCTACATGGACGTGATGTTCACCCATCCGCTCGGTTGGGGAATGATCGCGGCGTCAGCCATCCTCATGACCATAGGCGGGCTCTGGATGCGCAAAATCATCGACTTGAAGTTCTGAGGTGACGCATGAATCCCCTTCTTCTCCTGCCGTTGCTGCTAGTGCCCCTGCCTATTGCCTACCTCTCCTGGTCAATCCTGTCGGTGGACCGAAAAGCCCAACGCGCGGTCCGGGAGCTCTTGACGCGAGGTGAAAGCCTTGTTGAGGCCGGTCAGTCGAAGCAGGGCGGTGTACTTGAGCTCATCGGCTACCGCCTCACTCCCGGAAGCTACGTCCAGAAGCTGGATCGGCTGCTCGCTTTGGCCGGCCGCCCGCCGTCGCTCCCTTTGGGACGCGTTCTCGCAGCCAAACCCGCACTCGGATTGTGCGGCGCACTTTTTGGTTTGTTCATCAGCACCAACAGCTCGAGCGGGATCATCAAGCTCGTGGGGATATTTGTCGTATTGCTTGGCTACTTCATCCCTGACCTGATGCTGTACAGCAAAGGACAGGAGCGTCAAAAAGCCATGCAATTGGAACTCGCAAATACCATGGATCAAATGCTGATATCGGTCGAAGCCGGCCTCGGGTTTGAAGGAGCAATGGCCCGAGCCGGGGAAAACGGGAAGGGACCGTTGGCTGAGGAATTGGTGCGGACCCTCCAGGACATGCAGGTTGGTCGGAGCCGCCGCGAGTCCTATCTGGCACTGGCAGAACGTACTAACGTTCCTGAACTCCGAAGCTTTGTGCAGGCCGTGATCCAGGCGGATACCTACGGAATTGCCATTAGCCGGGTCTTGAGGGTCCAAGCGAAAGTTATGAGGGTGAAGCGCCGCCAGCGTGCCGAAGAGAAGGCGATGAAGCTTCCGGTGATGATTCTCTTCCCTCTTCTGCTCTTCATCTTCCCTGTGCTGTTCATCGCCATTCTGGGTCCGGCTGTCATCAACACCATAGCGGCCTTCAGTGGCGGCTGATCACAATAATTCGTTTGCGATATTAAGACCCCGGCCAAAAAGCGTCAAATCAAGAAAGGCCTAAGATTTCCTTAAGATAAGCATAAGTTCGGATTTTTCCGGAATTCAGAAAGTAGCATTAAGCTATGTCCAGTTCAGGTTCTAGCGAGGTCAACGAGGAATCCGACCCCAGCCATGCGGGTTCGGCCGGCGATTCCAACCGGCTGCCCACGGACCGGCTCGCCGAGCATCCGATACTGGACCTCGCAGAATTCCAGCTCCTGGAAGATCAAATGGACAATCCCCTGATTGCGCGAACCTTTGCCGGCGACTTCGCAAAACTCTGGGAGAGGCGGTACGAAATCCTCGCAGCCGCCGTCGAACGCTGTGACGCGGCCGCGTCCTTGGACGCCATTCTCAGCCTGCGGACTTCTTCTACGATGGTGGGCGGTGTTCGCCTTGCGCTGCTTGCAGCACGCTTGGAAGAACACATACGAAATGGCGATTTGCGTGACACCCAGCCGCTGCTCAATGCCATTGCTGAATGCGGGCGTGCTACGGTCCACGAGTTAAAGGACAGTTACGTGCTCCGGAACGATTGACGTCGACAATCTAATCCGTTCTTTTCGGGGCGAGCCGGTAGCCGACGCCTCGGACAGTCTCCAGGAAGCGCGGCGATTGTGGATCTTCACGAAGCTTTCGGCGAAGATTGCCGATGTGGGTCTCAACAGCCCGCTCGTCGGCTTCGCTGATATACGCATTGTCGTCGTAGTAGTCGCCACGTGCTGCCCGAACAAGGTCGGAACGCGTCCGCACCTCCCCTTTGGCACGAAGCAAATCGAAGAGCAGATCGAATTCGCTCCTCGTCAACGTCAAGGCGGAACCGTCAAGCGCAACCGTGCGTGATTTGTGGTTCAAGGCCAAGCCATTGTGCCTGATCACCGCGTGGTCAGAGCTGTCTTGGTCAGACCTTTCTGAGCGGGCCGAATCGCCTTCGATCAAGGCACCGCCGGTGGGAAGACCGATGCGATCCTCGCCGGGCAAAATAAACCTGTCCTCCGTGCGTGGCCTGCGCATCATGGCGGTGACCCTGGCCCTCAATTCACGGGGCAAGAACGGTTTCTTGAGATAGTCGTCCGCCCCCGTCAGGAATGCCGTCAACGTGTCCGGCTCGTCGCGCCTGGCCGTCAGCATCACGACGTATGCGTCGCTGAATTGCCGAATTCGCCGCAGGACCTCGTGGCCATCCATATCGGGAAGTCCAACATCCAGTGTTACCACCACCGCGTGTTGATGGCGTACGACTTCCACGCCTTCACGTCCGGTGGCGGCAGAGTGCACCACAAATCCGGCTTCTTTGAGGATGGCGTCAACCAAATTTCGCACATCTTCGTCATCCTCAATGACTACGGCTACCCCAGGTTCGCTCATGACACCCTCGAGTCGGTGAACACCGCCGCACAGCCCAGCGCAATGCGGGAAGTTTCACCCAAATACCAACGATACAAGCATTGAGGGCATCTGGCATCTAATATGTGGATTATGCGCTGCTCCGAACTTTCATGTCGATCGTGCGGGGCTGTTGTATTTGGTGATCTTGGGGGGATAGTTGACTCCGTGCGGTTGTTACAGGAATCGTTCGGAGCAGTAATTGGTTCGCGAATCTCCAACGAAGGGTCTCGACTTGAGTGAGCAGCCTTTTTTTCGCACGGCCGCGCGTTTCTTCAGAAAACTTCAGCCCAGGGCCCGGTTGGCGATCTGTGAATTGCCGCTGACGCTCATCGTCGCGGGCCTGGTGATCGCCGCCCCTACTCTTTGGCCAGGCTTAATCCAGAACTGGTTGTTCGTGACCGGCGTCCTCCTCCATGGGATCCTTTTCCTCAGCTGCCTGCTGGTCCCGTGGGAGCGCTTGGCGCCGAGCGCAAGCGTGGCAATCCCCATTTTGGATCTGGTTGCCCTTTTCTTCACGCGAAACGGCGCCTTCACCGCGGTACCAGGCCTCATCACGTTGGCCATCTTTCCCGTGATCTGGTTATCTGCCTCGGGCGTCCTTTCCAAGACAAGCTTGATCCTCAGCTTTGTTGGCCCTTTCTTCATTGCGCTTCCGCCAGTTATTTCCCACTTGCCCCATCCCACTGGGTCAGACATTTCCTCAGTGGTGCTTTTGCCCCTCATGATGTTCGCGATGGCAGTCTCCATTCGCCTGGCAGGGTCCAGTGCCCGTCTCCAGCAGCGGCGGGTGAAACACCGGGATCAGGCCCTGCGGCAATTGCTTGCCGCGAGCCGGGAACGGGAGACGCTGCTCAAGACAATCCTCGACACGATCGACGTCGGAATTGTCGCCGTCGATTCGAAGGGTGAAACCCTTCTCATCAATAACCAGCAGAGGGCTTTCCTTCAGATGGCAATGCCCTCTGAAGGCCCGCCGGAGCTCGGAGAACAGGACCGATTGGTTTTCGGCCAGGACCGGCGGACCCCGCTTCCACCTGAAAAGGCCCCCATTCGAAGGGCGATTCAAGGGGAAACATTTGCCGATTACCTCGTCTGGTTCGGCGCCGGCACCGAACAGCGGGCCATCTCTACCGCCGCACGTGGCATGAAAAATGACACTGACGACGAGTTCGGCGGGGCGGTCATCGTCTTCAGGGACGTGACCGACGTTGTCGGCGCCCTGGCGGCCAAGGACGAACTAGTAGCCAACGTATCGCACGAATTCGGCTCGCCGCTCACATCGATCTTGGGCAACCTCGACCTCGTGCTCGGCGGCGACCAAAAGCTCCAGCCAGAAACTCGGCGCGGCTTGGAAGTCGCGGCGCGCAATGCCGAGCGTCTCCGTGCCTTGGTTGAGGACCTCCTTTTGTCGGCCGTCGCCGTGGAAAGCGTGCATCTGCGGCGCACGGATCTGGCGGGGCTGATAGAAAATAGCCTGGTTTCTGCCAGGGCGCAGGCCGATGCCGCCAGCGTTGGCCTCGTTGCCGACGTGCCGGCGCCCCTCTGGGCAGACGCTGATCCGTTGAGGCTGGGACAGGCCTTGGATAATTTGGTGTCCAATGCCATCAAATATTCACCGGATGGCGGGACAGTAAGCGTCAGGGCGGCCCGGAACGACGGCTGGGTCCAGGTTGAGGTGAAGGATACGGGCATGGGCATGACCCCGGACGAAACAACCAGGATCTTCACCCGGTTCTTCCGAACAAATGCCGCCCGTCAGGCAGGGATTCCAGGCGTGGGACTTGGCCTGTCCATCACCAAGTCCATCGTGGAACGCCATGGAGGTAGCATCACCTGCGACAGCAAGCCCGGAAGAGGGAGTACCTTCGCCTTGGCGCTGCCCGTTGAGCAGTCTTCACCGGGAATTTCCCCCTACATCACGCGTGGCTCGGGGAGGTCTGGCACCGAGTAACGCGTGGCCCTGCGAGTAATCCGAGTAAGCAGAATAGAGTACCCACTACTCGTGACTGACCCCAGGGCTAGCCGATTGAATGGGACACAGGTTGGTCTCAAGCGCAGTTCCTGGTCTCTGGGGGTTATCCGTATGTGTGTTTCCTGCAATTTTGTTGTGCCCATTCCGCGTCTCACGCTGAATGAGGTTGTCCGTTGAGCGCGGGAATGGAGTCCGCGGCCCTGTTCGCGGGGTCCTTGCCCGGGCTGCTCCTCTTGTCCCTCGGCCAGGCAATGGTGGTGGTGTGCCTGTGTTTTGACATGGTCCGCGCCATGTCCGTGCCCCGGTCGCACCGCCGTTATGTGGCCAGTTCCGTTTTCAGGACCTTGGCAGTGCCGTCAATCCTTGTCATGGGGGTCAGCGTCCTGGTTGATGCTATTTTCTGGTCCTGGACGGACTTGGTCATGGGCGTCTTCGTGATGGTGATGATCATTTTCCGCTGGCACAACGACAAGGACGAGGACAACTGGTGGAAAGGCAAGGGCAAGAAGCTGGCCCGCTGGGCGCGGAAACAACTGGCGCCGCGACCGGTCTTGGCCCCGGCGATGGGCTGAGCCCCCTCGTACGAATGAACTTGTACGAATGAACTCGTAACTCGCACGAATGACCTCGCGCGTAAGAACGCCGACCATCTCTACAGAAGCAGACCAGAGGCTTTGAACCTCTGGTCTGCTTCTGTCTGGGTTTCCGCGTCGGATTCTGCTCGATCATTCGGTGCGGCAATCTTCGTGGGCCTTGAATTCGCGGGACAACCCCCTTCGGCCAGGAGAATGATCCAGCAGAATCCGACGCCGGCGAGGGCCCTGGCATGAGCAAGGACGCTTCTCCCCGAGGGAGAAGCGTCCCGTGCTCCGCTTACCGTTGTGGGTCCCGACGGCCCAAAGGTCAGGATGGCCACGCTAACAGTCCAACCCAGGCGCGTCGCTAGTTGAGTGCGATCACCAGCATCTGGTTGGTGCCCGGGATGCAGGTCTGCAGTATCGCCCGCGGAAATCCGCCGAACACGGCGGCGACGTTGTTGGTTGTCCCGCCCTGGGGCACTTGGCCGCGTGCCGTCACTGTGTACGTTCCGTAACCGGGGATGCTCACCGTCTCGCCGACGCCGATGCCCGAGAAGCGTGCCCACCCTCCACAGAAATCATGTTCGGTGATGAACAGCGAGTAAGCGTCCGTCGGGGTGAAATGGATGGGGCCAATGCAGCTGTCCACGGCGGCCTGCCCGCCTGAACCTGCAACGTAGATGGTCCGCACTGCCGGCGCAGGGGCAGGGGCTGGAGCGGGTGCGCCTGCAGGGGCAGGCGCAGCGGGGGCCACAACGGCAACCGGCGGTCCAGTCAGCTTCAAGACCTCGCCCGGCACGATGATCGAATACGCGCCGAGTCCGTTGGCCGCGAGCATCGCGTTGACGTCGACCCCGAACCTGGCGGCTATCGAGCCTACGGTGTCCCCGCTGGCGACTGTGTACGAGTTTGTGTCAGGCGCAGGAGCCGGTGGTGCTGCCACCGCGGCAGGCGCGGGAACCGGAGCCGGCGCTGCGACGGCGGCCGGCACCTTTGCCTGTACCGGAGCCGGCGTGGTGGCCGGAGTGGGCCTTCCTGTCGGCGTCGGATTGGCTGCGGCCGGTGAAGGGGCGGCAATCACGGCTCCTGAGCCGATGCCCGGGGCAACGGTGGCGCTCGTGCCTGCTGGTGTCAGTACCTGCGCGTAGTTTTGCGTCACGATGGCCGCCAGTACGACCACTGCCACGATTGCCCACGTGGCTATTGATGCCTTGTACCTGGCGATTGTTCTTGCTCCGGCGGATACCAGGGCGAAGGCGTTGCCTCCGATCCCGCTGTGCCTGTAGTCCTGTTGATACATCTCAAATCCCCGTAATTGATCGTTTCTGGGGGCCAGCCGGTTGGCCGGCCCGGGAAGTGATACGCAGGCGCAGGGGATGGCGCTTGTTGAGACCCTTTTGCTTAAATGCGCAGCACGGAGGAATCCTCAATCCGCCCATTCGGATAAATCCATCAATGAGATTTATGAAAGAGGTATTCCATTTCCTGCTGCAGGTGATTTGAGTGTAGAAATGGGAATTTCACTCCACACGAGTGGGTGCCACTCGCTTTTATTTCCCGTACCCCGCCGAACACTCGTATCGGGGTCTCCCACCTAGTGAGTGCGAGTGTGGGGTGGCCGCTTTCCCACTTGCTTGGTGGTCTGAGCTGCTGCGGAACGGAGGGTGACCGGATCCGGCGTAGGCGTAGTTATTCCTAGGGAATTCGCCCGGAAATCAAATGCAGTCGCAAATGAGGATCCGGTAGCCTCCGCGGAGTTTATCCACCATCGCGGGGCAGGGCTTGACCACTGCGACAGAATAGGTCCATGAGTCGAATCGCAATTATTGGCGGCCATGGCAAGGTGGCCTTGCAACTGTCCCGCATCTTGAACAACGAAGGTCATGCGGTCACATCGTTCATCCGCAATCCGGAACACGCGCCGGAAGTCACGGTGACCGGTGCTGCCGCGGTAATCCTCGACGTCGAGAATTCGACGACGGCGGAGATCGCCGCGGCGCTTGGCGGCCACGACGCTGTGGTGTGGTCCGCCGGTGCTGGCGGAGGCAATCCGCAACGCACCTATGCCGTGGACAGGGATGCCGCCATCCGCTCCATGGATGCCGCGACCCAGGCGGGCGTGGGGCGGTATGTCATGGTGTCCTACTTCGGTGCCGGACCCAACCACGGCGTTCCCGAGGACAACAGCTTCTACGCCTATGCGGAAGCCAAGGCCGCAGCGGACGAATACCTCCGTGCAACCGATCTCGACTGGACGATTCTCGGTCCCGGAGGGCTGACGAACATTCCAGGGTCGGCGCTCATCGACGTGGATCCCACGGACCCGGTTACCGGGACATCGACCTCCCGGGCCAATGTTGCCTTGGTGGCTGCCGCGGTCCTGGAACTGCCCGAAACGGTTCGCCGCACCATTGAGTTCAGGGATGGCTCCGTGCCTGTGGTGGACGCCCTCACGGCGTCCTAACTGCGTCCTGCCGGGCCGGGACCGCCCCGGGCCGGGACTGCACCCTGCCGGGATATGTTGGTAGGGCTAGTCCGCGGCGCGCGCCGGGGCGCTGCCTCTACGATGTCTGGGGAAACGGGAACATGGACCAGTTGGCTCTCATTGTTGGATTGCTGCTTGCAACGGTCTTCGCCGTGGGGTTGGGGGATCGCTTGCGGCTCCCGTACCCCGTGCTGATGCTTCTGCTGGCAGCGGCGATGACCTTCATTCCGGGCTTCCCGGACTTTGAGCTTTCACCTGAACTGATCTTGCCGATCTTCCTTCCGCCCTTGCTGTTCGCGACTGCCCAGAAGAGCTCCTGGGCCGTATTCCGGGTCCGCTGGCGGACGTTGTTGCTTATGGCCGTGGCGCTCGTGGTGGTGTCGACGGCGGTGGTTGCCGGAGCCGCGTGGCTCATGATTCCGGGTATCGGCATTCCCGCGGCGATCGCGTTGGGGGCCATGGTGGCTCCTCCGGACCCGGTGGCTGTTGAGTCCGTCGCCGGCCGCGTCCACATGCCGCGCCGGCTCATTACCGTGCTGCAGAGCGAGGGCTTGTTCAATGACGCCGCCGCTATCGTGATCTTCCAGGCCGCAGTGGCGGCGACCGTTTCCGGCACAAAAATGGGAGCCGGTGTCGTCCTCCAATTCATCATCGGCGCGGCCCTGGCCGTCATTGTCGGCATCGCCATGGGCTGGTTGACGAGGCTGATCACCAAGCTCGTCACCTCCATGGTGGCCCGTAGCGCCGTGACACTGGTGATTCCCTTTGCCGCCTATATTCTGGCTGAAGAGCTGCACGCCTCGGGTGTGATCGCCGTCGTCGTCACCGCGCTCGAGACGCAGCGGCACGCGCGGTCCCAGGACGCTGCCGAGCGCGTCACGCGAACGGCCTTCTGGGACGTGGTGGAACTCTTGGCCACAGGCTTGGCCTTCGGGCTGGTGGGGCTGGAGATCCGGCATGTCATCCAGGCCGAAGGTACGGCCATTTTCGGCATGATCGGCACGGCGGTGGTGGTGTGCGTGCTGGTATTTGTTGTCCGCTTCGCTTGGCTCGGGCTTTTGGCAATCTCGGCCCGCAAACGGAAGAACCTGCTGCAACCGACGTCACCCAAGGAAGTCCTGATCCTTACGTGGTGCGGCATGCGAGGCCTCGCCACGCTCGCCCTCGCGCTGGCGCTGCCGCTCACCATCGCTGACGGCAGCGATTTCCCGGCACGCCACGAGATCCTGGTTATCGCGTGCGCGGTGCTGCTGGCCACCTTGGTCCTGCCTGGACTCACGCTTCCGTGGCTCATGCGAGTGCTCAAGGCTTCCGAGGACGGTTCGCACGAAAAGGATGCCGCGCGCCTCTTGGCCAAGCGCGCCCAGACTGCCGCCATCTCCGCGCTCAGGGAGCACGATCTGATGAAGGAGTTGCCGGCGGACAAAGTGGCCCTCGTCAAGGAGAAGATGACCCGCCTGCACGCCGAGCTGCTGGACGGGACACTGAAGAATGAGTCCGACGCCGAAAAGCGCCAACGCGGCAGGGAACTGGCCATCGCGGTCCAGACCATCGCCCTGGACGCCGCACGCCAGGAAGTGGTCGCCGCGCGGAGCGAACCCGGAATGGATCCCGAGGTGGCCGACCGCGTACTGCGCCAGCTGGACCTCCGCACCATGGCGATGCCGGACTAGCCTCCGGTGCCGACGGGAAAACGGCCGGACTAGCCGACTAGCGTCTAGGCGCGCCGCAACTCCAGGTCCAAGGAGTTCTTTTCCACGTGGTCCAAGGCGTGGCGCACCGCACCGATGCCCACGATCGCATCGCCCAATGGAGAGGCCGCGAGCCTCGGGGGAGTGGCCGTGTATGTGGCAAGCTTCCGGGCGGTCGGCTCAAGAAGGACCGACGCCGAATCTGCCACGGCGCCGCCAACCACCACGAGCTCGGGGTTGAGCATGATGGCCACCGTGGAGACCACCCGGGCCAGCCGGTCCGATAGCCGGTCCAGGATGCCCAGCGCCACCTTGTCGCCCTCGGCCGCGGCGGCGAAGACCTGTTGCGCAGAGACCTCCCGGGTAGCCGCGGTCCGCAATGTGGTTTTCGCCTTTCCCGCCAGGGCTTCGGCCGCCCACAGCCTGGCCAGCGCGGCGAGGCCGTCGGGCGATCCGACCCCGTCCACCATGTCCAGGTAGGCCATTTCGCCAGCCCCGCCGCGGCTGCCATGAAGCAAACGGCCGGATTCCACCAGGCCCGCCCCGAAACGCTCACCGGCCAGAAGTACGGCTAGGTCCTGGACGCCGCTGCCCGCGCCGCGCCAACACTCGCCCAATGCCGCCAAGTTGGCATCATTCTCCAGCATTACCGCCCATCCGTGCAGATCGTGCAGGGCCTTCTTCAGACCGACGTCGAACAGGCTCCAAAACGGCTGGCTGACGAGGATGTTTCCGTCGCGGCCCACGGGGGCGGCAAGCCCGACCGTTACCGCAAGGACCTTGTCCGGTGCCACTCCGGCAGCCTCGAGGGCCAGCAGTGCGGTTTGGCTGATCACGCGGATCCGCTCCTGCGCTTCGATTTCCCTGCCGGCAAATGGCTTGCTGGCCCGTCCCGTGGTGTTGCCGCGCAGATCGGCCACCACCACGGTGGTCTTGAGGACGCCGACGTCGATTCCCAAGACGCAGCCGGCGCTTTCGTCGAGTTCGAAGCGCCGGGCGGGGCGGCCCTTCTGGTACGTGCCGAAGTCGCGCTGGTTTTCCAGTTCGCGGATCCAGCCCCGGGCAATGAGGTCTTCGCACACGGAAATGGTGGTGGCGCGGGTCAGTCCTGTGGCTTCCATCAGCTCCGAGACGGTCACTGCGTTGGAGGAACGGATGACTGCGAGCACGCTGGCCGCGTTGACCCGGCGCAGCATCTGCGGAGTGGCAGTCGCGATTTCGGGCATCCCTGTTGACCTCCTGTAGGTATGCGTCACATAATACTTGAAGCACTAAATTTAGACTCTAAATAAACGCTTTAGAACAGTCGCATCGACACAGAACAGGAATCGCTTTGTCCTCCACCGCCACCCTGGCAACTCTCGTCGACTCCCAGCGCTCCGAGCGCATGGCCGATCCCAACTGGTGGCGCCAAGCGGCTGTCTACCAGATCTACCCGCGCAGCTTTTCCGATGCGAACGGCGACGGCCTGGGCGATATCAAGGGCATTACCGCCAAGGTTCCGTACCTGTCGGCACTGGGGATCGACGCCGTCTGGTTGAGCCCGTTCTACCCCTCGGCTCTGGCTGACGGTGGCTACGACGTCGATGACTACCGCAACGTGGACCCCAAGCTGGGCACCCTGGCCGACTTCGATGAGATGGCGGCCGCCCTGCACGCCGCGGGCATCAAGTTGATCGCGGACATCGTTCCGAACCACTCCTCGGACCGGCACGAATGGTTCAAGGAAGCGCTGGCTTCCCCGAAGGGCTCCGCAGCCCGTGAACGTTACATCTTCCGCGACGGCCTCGGCGAGAATGGCGAGCTGCCCCCGGCGGACTGGGACTCGATCTTCGGTGGCCCGGCCTGGGAGCGCATCACCGAGCCGGACGGCACCCCGGGGCAGTGGTACATGCACATCTTCACCAAGGAGCAGCCGGACTTCAACTGGGACAACCCCGAGGTCCGCGAAGACTTCCTGAAGACCCTGCGCTTCTGGTCCGACCGTGGCGTGGACGGCTTCCGCATCGATGTTGCCCATGCCCTCACGAAGGACCTGCCGGAGGTTCTGCCCTCCAAGACCGAGCTGCCCAAGGAGGGCGAAAACGCTTTGGGCGCGCACCCGTTCTGGGACCGCGACGAGGTGCACGAGATCTACGCCGAGTGGCGCAAGGTCTTCAACGAGTACAACCCGCCACGGACGGCCGTCGCCGAAGCGTGGGTCCACGCAGATCGCCGCGCCCGCTACGCCAGCCCCGAAGGACTGGGCCAGGCCTTCAACTTCGACCTCCTCCAGGCCGATTTCGACGCCGAGCAGTTCCGCACGATCATCACCAAGAACCTCGCCGAGGCCGCGGCATCCGGTGCTTCGTCCACGTGGGTCTTCTCCAACCACGACGTCGTTCGGCACGCCACTCGTTACGGCTTGCCGAAGGGCGGCGGCCGTGACGGCTTGGGCCAGGACGGCAAGGCATGGCTGCTCGACGGCGGTTCGGCCGCCGACGTCGACGCCGAGCTCGGCTTGCGCCGTGCCCGCGCCGCGTCGCTGCTGATGTTCGCCCTGCCGGGCTCCGCGTACCTGTACCAGGGCGAAGAACTTGGCCTCCAGGAAGTCGGCGACATCGTCGACAGCGAGCGCCAGGACCCGGCGTTCTTCCGTAACCCGGGCGTGGACGTTGGCCGTGACGGTTGCCGTGTCCCGCTGCCATGGACCAGCGAAGGTTCGTCGTTCGGCTTCGGCGATGGACATGCCCACTTGCCGCAGCCTGAATGGTTCGCGGGCTACGCGGTGGCGGAGCAGGACAACGTTCCGGGCTCCACGCTGGAGCTGTACCGCAAGGCCCTGGAACTGCGTTCGGAACTGCGGGCGGCCGAGGACCTCGAGTGGATCCCCTCCGGCAACGAGTCGGTGCTGCACTTCGCGCGGCCCAACGGTTGGCAGTCGGTGACGAACTTCGGCACCGAGCCCGTGGCACTTCCGGAAGGCACCGTCGTCGTGAGCAGCGCACTGCTCGACGGCGGCCACCTCCCGGCAAATACGACGGCCTGGCTCGTCTAACCCCTGACCCAACCCAACTGGCCCGCAGTTAATGTCGTTTTGAAGGCTGTAAACGACAACAACTGCGGGTCAGTTGCATGTGAAAGAGTTTGAAAATGACTGCAACGAGTGAAATCGCGTCCGGCCGGCTCATCTACGGCTGCATGGGCCTCGGAGGTCCATGGGAAGGCAGCGAATACGGTGCTGCCGAAGTCGAGCAGGCCGCGGCCGCGATCGAAGCCGCCATGGGTATCGGCGTTACCCTGTTCGACCACGCCGACATCTATCGCAGCGGCAAGTCGGAGGCCGTGTTCGGGGAAGTTCTGGCCCGGACGTCGGGGCTGCGTGAAAGAATCCAGCTCCAGACCAAGTGCGGAATTCGGCTTGGCCAGCCCGGAGTCGAAGGGCATTACGACCTGAGCAAGGACGCCATCCTGGAACGGGTCAATGGAAGCCTGGAACGGCTGAGGACCGACTACGTCGACGTGCTGCTGCTCCACCGGCCCGACCCGCTGATGGAACCCGCAGAGGTGGCGTCCGCCGTCGGGCAGCTCATGGCGGAAGGCAAGGTGCGGCTACTGGGCGTGTCCAACATGTCCGGGGCGCAGATCGCCTTCCTTCAAGACCGGCTGGAGGTGCCCATCGTGGCCAACCAGCTGGAGAT
This sequence comes from Arthrobacter sp. MMS24-S77, assembly GCF_054888235.1. Lineage (NCBI taxonomy): Bacteria > Bacillati > Actinomycetota > Actinomycetes > Micrococcales > Micrococcaceae > Arthrobacter > Arthrobacter sp. MMS24-S77. The sequence goes on along the minus strand of NZ_JBTZRN010000001.1, from coordinate 3,555,393 downwards.
GAGCCTGCACCGGCGGGCCTGGCTCGAGAGCACTGTCCTGGTCAACCACGACGACGCCCTCGGCTACAGTTTCCCGCACGGCACCTTGGAGCACTGCGTCAGCCAGGGGATTGAGCTGCAGGCCTATGGATCCCTCGCCCAGGGCCGGTACACGGGCTCGACGCCGGATGCCCCCACTGCCGCCGACACCGCGACTTCCGCTCTGGTCGCCCAGCTCGCCGAAGCAAAGGGCGTCACCCTCGAGGCCGTGCTGCTCGGGTGGCTCATGAAGCATCCGGCGCGTATTTCCCCGGTGTTGGGCAGTTCCAACCCCGCGCGGATCGCGGCCTGCGTGGATGCTGCCGCCGTTGCCGCGGCCATGACCCGGACCGAGTGGTACGGCCTGTGGGTGGCTGCGCGGGGCAATAAGCTCCCCTAAAGCGCGTTAAGCCCAACTAGCTCGCATTAGATGTCGTTATGAGCCCTGAAAACGACATTAAATGCGTGGGCCCCCACCGCCAGGGTTCCCTGGCCGAGCTTGCGAGGCGAGGGTGGCGGTGGGGACTAGTTGGGGTTGCGGCAGTTACAACAACACATGCGTGCTACTACAGCGGCGCGACGACGTGGGCCCCCGACGGTAGGGTTCCCTGGCCGAGCTTGCGAGGCGAGGGAACCGTCGGGGAATACGCTGACGAGTCACCCTGGATCGATTGGCTCTGTTTGCCGTCCACTCCCACCGGGATGTCGCCGGCAATGGTCACGCGGTTGAGCTTGCGCGGCTGGCCGTCGTAGTTGTCCGGGGCGTAGTGCTGGGTGATGCGGTTGTCGAAGAGCACCAGCTGGTTCGGTTCCCAGTTCACGCGCACCACGTTCTCCGGACGGGTGACGTAGGCCTGGAGCAACCGGATGATGTCCTTCGACTCCGTGTTGGACAGCCCCACGATCCGAAGGCGCTGCGCGAAGCCCCCAATGAACAATCCGCGCTCGCCGGTCAGGGGGTGGACACGCACCACGGGGTGGGCGGTTTCGAACTTGATGCGGGTGAATTCCTTGCGGCGCTCATCGGCATTCTCATGTTCCAGGTTCTTCGGCACCGAGTAGTCGTAGTCGTTGGTGTGGATCGCCCAGAGCGTGTCGGCGAAGTTCCGGAGCTCGTCCGGCAGGTCCGCGTACGCTCCAGCCGAGGACGCGATCAGGGTCTCGCCTCCGTACGAGGGGAGATCGATGCTGCGCAGGGTGGAGGCTTGCGGCGGGTTGACCACGAACGTGACATCGGTATGCCAATTGTTGGCGGAACCGTTTTCGCTGTCCACGGGCAGTACATTCTCTTCGCCCTCCACCGAGGCCACGGTCGGATGCGCCGTGGTGAGCGGGCCGAAATGGCTGGCGAATTTCACCTGGGCCTCGTCGCTGGGGATGTTGGCCTCCCGGAAAACGAGGGCCTTGTGCTCGTTGAGGGCGGCCCGGATCTGCCCCACGGTTTCCGGGGAGAGATCGCCGCTGAGGTCGAAGCCGCGGATTTCGGCGCCGATGCGGGAGCCGAGTTTGGCGAATTCGAGCTTGGTTTCGGTAATGACGGACATTTTTTGTTCCTTTTCTGTGGTGACTAGATGGATGGGTTGACGGTCAAGACCCGGACCCGACGGCGGTCCGCCAGCGGGAGAAGTGCCGTTCCAGGGCTACGAGGAGGAAATTCACGGCCAGGCCCAGGAGGGACACCGTGAGGATGCCGGCGTACATGTCCGGGATGAGGAAACTGCTCTGGGCATTCACGATCAGGTAACCGAGCCCGGCCTTCGCCCCCACCATTTCCGCGGCGATCAACACCAGGATGGACGCCGTGCCGGCCATGCGGATTCCCGTGAAAATGGTGGGTACCGCGGAAGGCAGGATCACCTTGCGGAACAGCGAAAGGCTCGAGAGACCGAGCGACTTCGCGGCCCGGATGAGCAGCGGATCCACAGTCTTCACGCCCGCGATCGTGTTTAGCAGGACGGGAAAGAACGCCGCGTAGGCCACGATGCTGATCTTGGACTCTTCGCCGATGCCGAGCAGCAGCGTGAAGACAGGCAGCAGGGCAAGCGCGGCAGTGTTGCGGAACAGTTCCAGGAGCGGGTTCAGTACCGAATTGAGCCGTCCGTACCAGGCGATCAGCAAACCGAGGGACACGCCAGCCACGAGGGCCGCGCCGAAACCGGATATTGAACGTGTGAGGCTCGCGGCCAAATGCCCCTGGATGGTGCCGGATTCGAACAATTTGGCCCACGCCGCCAGCACCTCGTGCAAGGGCGGCAGGAAGACGCGTGTTGACGGGCTTGCAAGATAGGTCGGCCCGAGTTCCCAGATGGCCAGGAACGCAAGGATGCCCGCAGCCTTCCACACGCCGGAACCGGCGCGGGCAGCTGCTGTCCGCACGAAGGCGAGTGTCGCCGTCGTGCTCCGACGCTTCGCCTCCGCGGGAATGGAGGGCCCGACGGCGGGAGCTGGCTTGGGCGCGGCGCTCGCTGCGGGCTGTTGCGCGAGTGTTGTGGTCATCAGGCTGCGCTCCTTTCGAGAGTTGCCCCGGGACTTCATCCGGGGCCGTGCCGTCCGGCAGGATCTTGCGGTGCCCGGCGTCCTGGGCCAGGCGGACTTCGTCGTGCAGCAAAGTCCAGACCTTGTGCCGTTGTTCGACGAAGGCGGGGTGCGAACGGATGTCGTCCTCGCCGTCGCGGTCCGGAATGTCGACGTCCACGATTTCCTTGAGGCGACCCGGGCGCGCGCTCAAGACGGCGACGCGCTGCCCCAGGTACACGGCCTCGTCGATGCCGTGCGTGATGAACACGATCGTCTTGCCCGTCGCCCGCCAGATCCGCAGGAGTTCGTCCTGGAGTTGTTCACGCGTCTGGGCGTCCAATGCGGCGAAGGGTTCGTCCATGAGGAGCACATCGGGCTCGTAGGCGAGGCTCCGGGCAATGGCCACTCGCTGTTTCATGCCGCCCGAAAGCTCATGCGGGAAACGGTCCTCGAAGCCGGCCAAGCCAACCAGCTTGAGGTATTCGCTTGCCTTGGCGGCGCGTTCGCGGCGGTTGAGTTTGCGCCCGTCGGTGCCCCTGCCTTCGAGCCCGATCGACACGTTGGCCGACGCCGTGCGCCAGGGGAAGAGCGCGTACTGCTGGAAAACCACGGCACGGTCCTTTCCGGGTCCCGTCACTGGCCGGCCGTCCACCAATACCTCGCCGGAGGTGGGCGTGGACAGGCCAGCCAGGAGGTCCAGCAAGGTGGTCTTGCCGGAACCGCTGGGCCCCACCAAGGTGAGGAACTCGCCGTCGCGCACGTCGAGGCTCAAGGAGTCAAGGGCGGTCAGCGTGGTGGGCTCTTTCGCGCCGGACGTGCCAGCCGTGGAGGCCTTGGCGCCCTTGCCGGGGCGGACGGTGAATTGCTTGGTGACATTGCGGAGGCTGATTTTGGCGGTCATGGCTATCCCTTCTTCGCTGCCGCGAGATCGTTGAACTTGTTGGTGTAGTACTTCGACGGTGTGAGATCGTTCTTGACGATGCCCGAGCTCTTCAGCCATGCGGACCAGCGGGTGAAGTCCTCGTCCTTGATCACGCCGTTGTCGGGGACGCCGGGGCTCTTCCAGTACTGAAGGTTCGCGGTGCTCTCATTGCGTCCGCGGGCGTCGATGATCTTCTTGAAGCGCGCGATCACCTGGTCGCGCGGCGTCTCGGTCTCCCACTTGATGGCCTTGGCCACGCCTGTGGCGAAGGTCCGCGCCGTGTCGGGGTTCTTTTCGATGAAGTCGTTGCGTAGCACGATCTGTCCGCCCGCGAAGGTGCCGAAGAGGTCATAGTCGCTGAAGAGCGAGCGCAGTCCACCGGCGGCGACGGCATGGTCCTGCAGGACCCCGCCCAAGGTTCCGACGTCCACCTGGCCGCGGCGTAGGGCTTCTTCCGTGTCGTTGGGAGCGAGCACTACCAGCTGCACTTGCTTGATTTCGTCCTGGCTGAGGCCGTTCTTGCTGAGGTAGCTGTTGATGACGGCTTCGTGGTGGGCGCCCAGGGTGTTGACTGCGATCTTCTTGCCGATGAGGTCCCTGGCGGTTTTGATGGGGCTGTCCGCTTTGACGTAGTAACCGTTGAAGGTCTTGGCGTCCTCGCCGTAGTAGTTCACCACGGCGGTCACCGGAGCCCCGGCCTCAATCAGCTTCACCACGGCCCCGGAGAATGCGCCGCCGAAGTCGGTCTGGTTGGTGGCCGCCGACTGGATGTCCTGCGGGCCGCTGGTGGTGTTGCCTACCCAGTTGAGCTTGATGTCGCCCAGATAGCCAAGGTCCGCCGCCAGTTCGGGGAGGCCGACGTTGTTTGCCGAACCCTGGTAACGGAGTTCCTTGACCTCCGCTTTGCCGGCCGCTTGGTCTCCCGCTTGGGCATTGCCGCCGCAGCCGGTCACCGTCAGCGCAAGTACGACGGCGGCCGCGACGCCTAGCAGGGGCTGGTGCAGTTTCATGGGAGCTACTTTCTGGGGGTGTGGAATTCGTTGGACCGGCTCTGTTCCGGGGTAGACCGAACTGCCGTGGGAACGATGTAAGCGCATGTCCACTAGTCAGGGGAAGCCCGGCAGTAACCCCCGGAAATGCCGGGAAACCGGGGGAAATCCGGCGAAATCCCAGCGCAACTCCGGGCAATGCAAGGACACAATTCGCTCCGTGTCGCCGGGTTTCGCCGCATGACGCCCTTGCATCCGGAATCCGGGGACCGCCTGTCACAATCGTTTTGTTCGTATTGATGCTCACACCGGCGGCCGATTCTTAGCGTTCCTGGCGGCTGGCCGGATACGGTAGATACATGACGTCTAGCACCGCCGCCGAGTCCATTCGGTCCACCCGCAACATTCCCGCCGAGATTGCACGCTCCTGGCTCCTCGTGAACGCCATGAAGACGGAGCTTTTCGACCAGTCGGCCTCGTCGCGCGCAGACGCCATCATCCTCGACATCGAAGACGCCGTGGACCCGTCCCAGAAGGACACTGCCCGCGCCAACGTCATCAATTGGCTGACTGCCGGCGGCCAGGCGTGGGTCCGCATCAACGACGCCACGAGCCCGTTCTGGGCCGATGACCTGGCCGGACTCCGTGGCACGCCAGGCCTGTTGGGGGTCATGCTGGCCAAGACCGAATCCGCTGACCAAGTCACCGAGTCCTTCCACCGGATGGATGGCAAGACGCCGGTTGTCGCCCTCGTGGAGTCGGCCCTCGGCATCGAGGAAGCCAACCACATAGCCCGTGCCCAGGGTGCCTTCCGCCTCGCCTTCGGTTCGGGCGACTTCCGCCGGGACACCGGCATGGCGGCCACGCCTGAGGCGATGGCCTACCCCCGGGCTAAGCTGGTTGTCGCCAGCCGCGTGGGCAACCTGCCGGGCCCCATCGACGGCCCGACCGTCGGCACCAACCACCCCATCCTGCGCGAGCAGACCGGCATCACGGTGACCATGGGAATGACCGGTAAGCTCTGCCTTGCCATTGACCAGACCACAGTCATCAACGAGGTCATCAGCCCCACACCGTCCGACGTCGCCTGGGCCACCGACTTCATGAACGACTTCGAAGCCAACGGCAGGGTCATCCGCGACGGTTCCGACCTCCCGCGACTGGGCCGCGCCGAAAAGATCATGAAACTCGCCGTGGCCTTCGGGGTCCAGCCCTCCCTGTAAGGGCACCCACCGACGCTCGCTCACTTATGCCTGGCTTTTTCGGGACGCTCGCTCACTTATGACGGCAATTCCCGAAACCCTCCTGCAGATCTGAGCGAGGGTCCGCTCACAACCATTGATATCTGAGCGAGGGTCCGCGGTTTGGCCGCTATAGGTGAGCGAGGGTCCGCGGTTTGGCCGCTATATCTGAGCTGGAGTCGATGGGAATCGGCGGGTGTTCGGTTGCCACCCGCGTTCCCGCCCCGACGCTCGCTCACTTATGTCGGGCTCTGACCCGACGCTCGCTCACTTATGTCGGGCTCTGACCCGACGCTCGCTCACGATTGCTTGGTTTCCGACCCTGAGGGACTCGTTGCCCTGGGGAGTGCCCTAAACTTGGGTGGTGCTGAACGAATTCTGGGCCACTGCCTCCGCCACCTACAAGACGCTGGTTTTCAGCGCGATGGGGCTGATCGCCGTCGGAATCATCCTGACGATTGTCGGCAACACCTCACATAACCAAGGCCTTGCGGTAACGTCCTTGCTCGTGATCGGGCTCGGCCTGGTCCTGCATGTCGTGGGCATGGTGGTCCGCGGGCAGCAGATCCGCAAGGGTTTGAAGAAGAAGTAGCTGACCGGAGTGTAGCGATGACCGAGCATGCCGTAGTGATCGTCGGCGCAGGTCCGGCAGGGTTGATGTTGGCCGGCGAGTTGGCGTTGGCGGGCGTTGACGTCGGCATTGTCGAGCGGCGTGCAAACCAGGATCTCGCCGGCTCACGTGCAGGGGGTTTGCACTCACGCACCATCGAAGTCCTCGATCAGCGCGGAATCGCCGATCGGTTCCTGTCGGAGGGGCAGGTGGCTCAGGTGGCGGGCTTCGCCGGCGTACGTCTTGACATCAGCGACTTTCCAACCCGGCATAACTACGGGCTTGGGCTGTGGCAGAACCACATCGAGCGCATCCTGGCCGGTTGGGTCGCCGAGCTGGCGGTGCCGATCTATCACGAACGCGAGGTGACGGGTTTCGCGCAGGACGAGACCGGCGTCGACCTCGAACTCTCGGACGGCCAACCGTTGCGGGCAGAATACCTCGTCGGGTGCGACGGCGGCCGCAGCCTGGTCCGTAAAGCAGCCGGCATCGAGTTCCCCGGGTGGGATCCGACCACCAGCGCCCTGATCGCCCAGGTCGAGGTGGCCGAGGAGCCACCGTTGGGTGTCCACACCAATGCCTTCGGCATCCACTCTTTCGGCAAGCTGGACTACAAGATTCTCGACGGCAAGGTGGTCTACGCGGATGGCGGGCCCGTGGGGATCATGGTGACCGAACAACACGTCGGACCCGCGACCGAACCCACCCTCCAAGACCTGAGCGAAGCGCTCATCGCCGTGTGCGGAACCGATTACGGGATCCACAGTCCCATCTGGATCTCCAGATTCACCGATATGACCCGGCAGGCCGCAGCTTACCGCAGCGGACGGGTCCTGCTCGCCGGCGACGCCGCGCACGTGCATGCCCCGGACGGCGGACAGGGCCTCAACACCGGTGTGCAGGATGCCGTGAATCTGGGATGGAAGCTCGCCCAGGTGGTCAAGCGGACATCGCCGGAAAGCCTCCTCGACACCTACTACGCCGAGCGCCACCCGGTGGCTGCCCGCGTGCTGCGCAACACGATGGCAAGTGTCGCGCTTCGCCGCCCGGACGAACGCACGAAGGCCGTGGGCGAGGTCATCGCCGAGCTCCTCGGCATGGAGGAACCGCGCAAGCACTTCGCCGCGATGCAATCCGGCCTCGATGTACATTACGACGTGGGCGAGGGGCACCCGCTGCTCGGACGCCGCATGCCCGATCTCGATCTCGTCACCCCGAGTGGCCCGCTGCGCGTCTTCAGCCTGCTGCACAATGCCCGGCCGCTCCTCCTCAACCTTGGAGAGCCAGGAGGCTTCGACATCACCCCGTGGGCAGATCGGGTTCAGTTGATCGACGCCACATACGGTGGTGCGTGGGAGCTTCCGGCACTCGGGGCGGTCACCGCCCCCACCGCCGTGCTGATTCGGCCCGACGGATACGTGGCCTGGGTGGGAGACGGTACCCAGTTGGGCCTCGCCGACGCGTTGACCACGTGGTTCGGACCGCCAATCGCGGAGTAGCACGCCGGCTTCGAACTTCATTCTGTGAGTGAGGAGACACGTCCCGGGCCGATAGGGTTGGATCATGACTATTAACCCGGACTTGCAGGGCCGCAGCTACCCTGCCGCAGAGGTGTACGACGTCGGCCGCGAAAAGATCCGGGAGTTCGCCCGGGCCGTGAAAGCCACCCACCCCGCCCACTTCGACGTCGAAGCCGCCAAGGCCCTCGGGCACAGCGATCTCGTCGCCCCGCCCACGTTCGCCATCATCGTTGCCCAGCGGGCCGATGCCCAGCTGATTGAGGACCCCGATTCGGGAATTGACTTCAGCCGCGTGGTACACGCTGACCAGCGATTCACGCACCACCGCGCGATCGTTGCCGGGGATCAGTTGCGGGCCGAGCTGCACGTCGACGGCGTCCGCGCCATGGGCGGCGGTGCCATGATCACCACGCGTTCGGAAATCACCACGGTGGCCGGCGAACGGGTCGCCACCACCACCTCGTCCATTCTGGTCCGGGGAGAGGGACAGTAGCCATGAGCTTGAAACTTGAAGAACTCACCGTCGGCCAGGAAATCGGCACCCGCAGCATCGAGGTCACCCGCCAGGATCTCGTCAAGTACGCGGGCGCGTCCGGCGACTTCAACCCGATCCACTGGAACGAATCCTTCGCCACCGGCGTCGAACTTCCCGGAGTCATCGCCCACGGCATGTTCACCATGGGTTCCGCCGTGCAATTGGTGAGCGACTGGGCCGGCGACCCTGCCGCCGTCGTCGATTACCAGACGCGCTTCACCAAACCAGTGCTGGTCGCCGATACCACTGGTACCAGCGAGCCCGGCGCTGTGATTGAGGTTTCCGGAGTGGTGGGAGCGCTCGACGTCGGTGCCCGAACCGCGCGCATCGACCTGACCGTCACGTTCGGCGGCCAGAAGGTCCTGATGAAGTCCCAGGCCGTTGTGAAGCTCGCTTGAGCCGGCTGCAAAAGTCGGCACCACGCGCCACCGCGGCGGAATTGTCGCGGTGGCGCAATGCCGTGGTGGTTGCCTACGGCGCCAGCGGCCTAGCCTTCTCATCCTGGGTGTCCAGGTTGCCCGCCATCCGCGATGGACTGAACCTGACGCCTGGCACTGTCGGCCTCCTGTTGATGTGCATGACGGTGGCATCGTTCGTTTCCGTATCAGCATCCGGAGTGATCGTGATCCGGCTCGGATCACGGCTAACCACCCGGATCGGCGGCGCCATGGTGGGCCTCGGCCTGGCCGTTGCGGGTTTTGGCACGTCTGTGCTGGCAAACCCGGTGGCGGTGGCGGCCGGGCTCATGGTGATCGGCCTCGGCACGGCCAGCTGGAACACAGCATCCAATGTCGAGGGAGCGTCGCTGGAACGAGCCCTCGAACGGCACATTATGCCCCGTCTCCACGGATCGTTCAGCCTTGGCACGGTCGCGGGCGCGGGACTCGGCGCCTGGGCAGCTGCAGCGGGCCTGCCGGTCTTTTGGCATCTGGCTGCGGCTGGCCTGGTGGTTGCCGTCTCGGTGGTGACGGCGGCCACTTGGTTCCGTGCGGACTCCACACGCTATTCCACAGCAGGAGGTCCGGCGACGGCGTTCAAGCCCGAAAAGCCTGACACCTTCGAGGATCCTTCAACCGGACCGTTGCCCATCATCCAGCCCGGCCAGCAGAAGCCGGCTGAACCGCTGGACAGCAAACGCATGGTGGCCCGGGCATGGCGTGAACGCCGGACGCTCCTGCTTGGCCTGCTCGTCCTGGGGCTTGCCCTGGCAGAAGGCGCAGCGGGGGACTGGGTGGCCTTGGCGTTGGCCGATGGCCACGGTCAATCCGATGCTGCCGGAGCTGTGGGTTATGGCATCTTCGTGACGTTCATGACGGTGGGACGCTTTGCCGGGACGGTGGTCCTGGACCGCTTCGGCCGCGTTCCGGTGATGCGTTGGTGTTCAGCTACGGCCGTGGTAGGGCTGGCACTCTTCGTCTTTGCCCCGGTGCCGTGGCTGGCCTTCGTGGCCCTGGCCATCTGGGGCCTCGGTGCTTCCTTGGGCTTCCCGGTGGGCATGTCAGCCGCCGCGGACGATCCAGTGCACGCCGCGGCCCGGGTTTCCGTTGTCTCCACGATCGGCTATGGGGCTTTCCTTTGCGGACCGCCGCTGTTGGGGCTGCTGGCGGAGCGATTCGGCATCCTGCATTCCTTGCTCGCGGTCCTAGTGCTGCTCGTCGCGAGTTTCTTCCTGGCCCCCGTGTCGCGGAAGCGCGTCCCTGAGTCGGCTCATCCCTGAGTCGGCTTGGGCAGGCAATCCCCGCTAGGCTTGTTTGGTGACCCAGACGATGCTCTCCGAATTGACCACGGCCGCCGTCGGTGGCCCTGCCGGCACCTTTGTGGAAGCTCGCACCGAAGAGGAAATCATCGACGCCGTCCGTTCGGCGGATGCTGCGGGCGAGAATCTGCTCATCATCGGTGGTGGGTCCAACCTGCTGGTCTCCGACGCCGGATACCCGGGCACCGTGCTCAAGATCGCGTCGCAGGGATTCACTGTCAATTCCGAAGATAGCTGCGGTGGAGTCTCGGTGGTGGTCCAGGCTGGGCACAACTGGGATGCCCTGGTGGACCATTCCGTGCTGCATGCGTGGTCCGGACTGGAAGCCCTCTCCGGCATCCCGGGAGCCACGGGTGCAACGCCCGTGCAGAACGTGGGCGCCTACGGTGCCGACGTCTCCCAGACCATCGCGGCTGTCCGCACCTGGGACCGTGAACGCAACGCCGTGCAAACCTTCACCAACTCCGAGCTCAAATTCGGCTACAGGGACTCCATCCTCAAACGGACCACCACGGAAGGCTCACCCCGTTACGTCGTGCTGACCGTTGAATTCCAGCTGCCGCTGGGACGCATGAGCGCCCCCGTTCGGTACGCCGAGCTTGCGCGATCCCTGGGGGTCGAAGCGGGGAAACGCGCATATTCCAACGATGTCCGGCGTGAAGTCCTGCGCCTGCGTGCCTCCAAGGGCATGGTCTTGGACGCTTCGGACCGGGACACGTATTCCACGGGTTCCTTCTTCACCAATCCGATTGTTCCGGCCGCCGCGGCTGCATCCCTGCCCGAAGGAGCGCCGCAGTACCCGGCCGGAAGCGATGGCCTCGTGAAGCTGTCTGCAGCCTGGCTGATTGACCAGGCAGGATTCGGAAAGGGCTTCGGGCTCGATCCCGCTAGCGTGTCCGGAGGCCGTGCGTCGCTTTCCACCAAACACACCCTGGCCATCACCAACAGGGGAGACGCGAGCGCGGAGGACATGGTGGCGATCGCGCGCGAGGTGCGCCGCGGCGTCGTCGAACGCTTTGGCATTGAACTGCATCCGGAGCCGCTGCTGATCGGTTTGGCCCTTTAGGGCCCGCCAAGGATGCGCTTCAGCGCTTTCCGGTCGGAAGCACCTTGTTGAGCAGCAGGAACGTCAGCCCACAGCTGGCGGCCCCTAGCAGGAAGATCTGACTGAACGCTATGCTCTGCGGTGACGGGCCGCCGGGCGAAATCCAGCCCGCGGCAGCGAAGCCTACTACCCCGAGCAGCATGACGACGGCGGCGAACAGGAAGCTGCGCACGTGATCTGCGGCGCCTGTCTGGAACCCCGATTCGGGATCGTCCGCGTGCCGGCCGGACGACGGCTGGCACGCGGCGGCAAGGCCGAGGAAGAGGGCAGCGGCGCCTGTGGCAGCCAGTCCTACCTCCTGGACGGTCTGCATGGACGGCGACAACCGCACTCCCGCACCAACGGCGATGGCTAGTCCGCAGACAAGCCCGACGGCGGCAGCGCACCAACCAGCGGCCGCTAACCGCCGGCTGAGCGGCCGCAGCAGCGGACCCAAATCACCGAACAGCATGCCTTTAGCGTATGAGGGCCTGCTGGAAGGCCCCTGTGAGCGGCATGGGAGTTCCTCCAGCGTGCTGTTGAGGACCGAAGCTGTCCGCCGTGCGTCCTATGATGAGGCCATGACAGCTTCGGCGAAGATCCGCGTCACTCCCAAAATCATGGGCAGGTTGCGCTTGGCGAGCCAAGGATTGCTTGGGGGATTCAGCAGCGTGGAAGAATGCGTGTCCCGGATGGGCGCCATGCAGGCTCAAGACCTCGCGTCGGCGTTCTGGGCGGTGGGGCAGCGGGTCCCCGGCTCCGGTCTCTCTAATGTGTTGGAAGCGCTGGAGAACGGCACGGTGGTCCGGTCCTGGCCCATGCGAGGCACGCTGCACCTGGTTCCACCACGGGACTTGCGCTGGATCCTTGCCATCACCACCGAGCGATCCATGCGTTCGGTTGCCACACGGCACCGCGAGCTCGGCATCGAAGAGGCCGACATCGCCGCCTGCCGGGACCTTGCCCTTGAACGCGTGGCCGGCAGCCCGGGCGCAACCCGCGAGGAACTTTTCAAAATCTTCGAATCCGCAGGACAAGCGACCGCGGCCCAGCGCGGCATCCATTTGCTCTGGATTCTGTGCCAGAACGCCTGGCTTGTCCAAGGACCTCCGGCGGGCACCGCAGGCAAAGCACTCGGGCAGCAACTGTTCGTGGCGTTCGATGAGTGGATTCAGGAATCCGGGGCGTTCAGCCGTGAAGAAGGGATTGCCGAATTCCTGCTCAGGTACCTGCAGAGCCACGGACCTGCCACGCTCCTCGACTTCGCGTGGTGGTCGCAGATCCCCAAAGCCGAGGTCCGGGCAGCCCACGAGGCCATCCGTGGTCAGCTTGTTGAGCTCGTCTTTCAGGGAAACCCCTATTGGGTGTCGCCCGAAACAGCCGCACTGCTCGACGACGGCGTCCCCGGCTCTCGTACGGTCCTCGCCTTGCCGGGATTCGATGAATTCCTGCTGGGGTATACGGACCGCAGCCTTGTCCTGCCCCCGGAGCATTTCCAGAAGGTCGTCCCGGGCGGCAACGGTGTTTTCAAACGGATGATCGTGTCCGGCGGCGAAGTAGTGGGCACCTGGTCTCGCAGCGGCACAGGCCGAAGTGCCGGCGTCGAGCCCGAACCGTTCGCCCCGGAGGGCTTGGCTCCGGCAGCCAAGCGCTCTTTCGAGCTCCAGGCCGCGAAGTACCTGCGGTTCATGGAGAGTTGAGCGCACCCAACTAGCTCGCAGTTGATGTCGTTATGAGCGCTCAAAACGACATCAACTGCGAGTCAGTTGACGAAAGCAGGACGCCTAGAGGGTGCCGGTGGCGATCTTTAGCATGCGGCGCAGCGGCTCGGCAGCGCCCCAGAGAAGCTGGTCGCCCACGGTGAAGGCGCTGATGTATTCAGGGCCCATCTCGAGCTTGCGGATACGGCCCACAGGGATCTCCAAGGTGCCGGAGGCAGCCACGGGGGTCAGGTCCGCCATGGAGGCTTCCTTCGTGTTGGGCACAACCTTGGCCCACTCGTTGTCAGCGTCCAGCAGCTTCTCGATTTCGGCGACGGACAAGTCCTCGCGCAGCTTGAGCGTCAGTGCCTGGGAGTGGGAGCGCATGGCGCCGATACGGACGCAGAGGCCGTCCATGACCACATGGTCCTTGCCCGGCTTTCCGTTGCCCGTGCCGAGGATCTTGTTGGTTTCCACCCCGGCCTTCCACTCTTCCTTGGACTGGCCGTTGCCGAGGTCGGCGTCGATCCACGGGATCAGGGAGCCGGCCAGCGGCACGCCAAACTGGGTGGCGTCGACGCCGGAGCGCTGGGTTGCCAACACCTTGCGGTCGATCTCCAGGATCGCCGAGGCTGGATCGTCCAGTTCGCTTCTGACTTCGTTGTTGAGGGTGCCGAACTGGTTGAGCAGTTCGCGCATATGGCGGGCACCGCCCCCGGAAGCCGCCTGGTAGGTCATGGAGGTACCCCACTCGACCAGGTTGTTCTTGAACAGGCCGCCGAGGCCCATCAGCATGCAGGAGACCGTACAGTTGCCGCCGATGTAGTCCTTCACCCCGCCGGACAGGCCTGCGTCGATGACATCGCGGTTGATGGGGTCCAGGACAATGATGGAGTCGTCGTTCATGCGCAGCGTGGACGCGGCGTCGATCCACAGCCCATCCCATCCGCGGCTGCGGAGCTCACCGTGGACCTGCTTGGTGTAGTCGCCACCCTGGGCAGTGACAATAATCGGCAGCTTGGCTAGCGTCTCAATATCGAACGCGTTCTCGAGCTTGCCTGCGCCGTCGGCGAACGACGGCGCGGCACCTCCAGCGTTCGAGGTGGAGAAAAATACCGGGTTGATGTTGGCGAAGTCGCCCTCTTCCTGCATGCGGTGCATCAGGACGGAGCCGACCATGCCACGCCAACCGACCAGTCCAACGGACGGATTAGCTGCTGTAGTCATTGGACTAGTCTAGACTTTCGTGGCTCCCGGCCGCTGTCGGTTACGTCACGGACCCAACTAGCTGGCAGTTGTTGTCGTTTTGACGCCTCAAAACGACACCTACTGCGAGTCAGTTGGGCAAGGCGCTGGGCCCTACTTGCCGGCGTCGGGCTCCTGAAGCAAGGCTGCTTTGCGGGCGCGCAGGGCGTAGAAGGCGCCGAACGCGAAGACCTGGGTCACCACCACCAGGACGATGATCCCCAGGATCTTGTTGCCACCCAGGATCATGGTGAGGCCGATGATCGCGGACAGCAGCGCGAACAGTGGCAGCAACATGTAGCCGAGCACGAACAGGGTCTCAGGTTTTTTCAGCATTCTCAGTCTTCCGTCCGGCGCCATGTGGCGATCCGGTAGTTGGTGCCGTTCTGGGAGGTCAGCCAGCCTTCTGCGGGCTGCGTCGCCTCAAGATTCCAGGCCTCGCCGAACTCCGGCGCGAAAGTGTCGCCGTCGATGTCGGAATCGATGACGGTGACGACGGCGATATTCGCGATGTCCATGGACTGCCTGTAGATTTCCCCGCCGCCGATGATCCAGACGTTCTGTCCGCCCGGTGCGAACTGGGACTCCAGGAGGGCCGCGTCAAGGGAGGAGACGACGACGGCGCCGCTTGCGTCGGGCGAGTCCGACCAGCTCTGTTGCCGGGTCACCACGATATTGGTACGGCCGGGCAAGGGACGGTACTTCGCAGGGAACGACTCCCAGGTTTTGCGGCCCATGATGACCGGATGTCCTGTAGTCAGCCTGCTGAAGTGCTTCAGATCTTCGGGGACGTGCCACGGCATGGTCCCGCCCTTGCCGATCACGCCGCTGGCTGTTTGCGCCCACACCAGGCCGATTCCGGTCATCGCTTCCGCGGCCTCCTCGGAGGAAGGCGACTCCGCGGGCGTTTCCTGGGTGCTCATACTGCCACAGGCGCTTTGATGGAGGGGTGGTGGCGATACCCGACTACCTCGAAGTCCTCGAAGGCGTAGTCGAAGATCGAGTCCGGTTTCCGGTTGAAGCGCAATTTCGGATATTCGTAGGGCTCCCGGGAGAGTTGCTCCGTGACTTGCTCCACATGGTTGTCATAGACGTGGACATCCCCGCCGGTCCAGACGAAGTCGCCAGGCTCCAGACCCAGTTGCTGGGCCACCATGCAGGTCAGCAGGGCATAGGAAGCGATGTTGAAAGGGACGCCCAGGAACATGTCGGCCGAGCGCTGGTACAACTGGCAGGACAATCTGCCGTCGGCAACGTAGAACTGGAAGAACGCGTGGCACGGCGGCAAGGCCATGTCCTTGATCTCGGACACGTTCCATGCCGAGACGATGTGGCGGCGGGAATCAGGGTTGGCCGCCAGGCCCTTCATGAGCTCGGCGATCTGGTCGATGTGTCCGCCGTCGGGGGCCGGCCAGCTGCGCCACTGCACGCCGTAGACCGGGCCGAGCTCGCCGTCGGCGTCTGCCCATTCATCCCAAATGGTGACGCCTTGTTCCTGGAGCCACTTCACATTGGATTCGCCGCGGAGGAACCACAAAAGCTCCAGCGCGAGCGATTTGAAGTGCACACGCTTGGTGGTCATGAGCGGGAAACCCTCGCTCAGATCGAAGCGCAGCTGGCGGCCGAAAACGCTCCGCGTGCCGGTGCCCGTGCGGTCCGGCTTGTGCGTGCCGTTGGCCATGACATCGCGCAGGAGGTCTTCATATGGGGTTGGGATGTTCACGCACCCAGCTTACTGGAGTCAGTCGTCGAAGGGCTTGATCTGTTCCACGGCCACTACGCGCTGGCCGTTTCCCCGGGCTACGTGGCACACGATCATCTCGCCAGGAGCCAAGTAGGGGTCCTGGGCAGGCAGGAACTCGTGAAGCTCCGGGCCCATGCGCTCGCCCAGCTTCCTCAGGATGGTGGGGAGTGCCGGCCTGTGGGTACACAAGGCAACCGCGCGCTGCTTGTCGAACAAGCCCTCGACGACGGCTGACGTCTTCTTCGGGCTCCGCTGATGATTGTGCTCGGTCAGGGCTTCGACAAGTTTCACCTTGGCTCCAGCCGCCTTGGCGTACGGCGCGATGGTGGATACGCACCTTGCCCACGGACTGCTCACGATCCGGAGGGGCTTCCACACGCCCAGAAGCCGCTCTACCGCCAGCGCCTGCCGCAGGCCTGTGGCCGCGAGGGGCCTGCTGCCTTCGGCCTTGGTCCAGGAAGACCGTGGCTTTGCCTTGGCGTGCCGCACCAGAATCAGCGGCCACGTCTCCAGCTCGCCGTTCAGGTGGGCCTTCGCCAGCGCCTGGAGCGGGCTCACATCGGTAGGGTTGCTCAAGAACCGGGCAGCCTTGTCCGGCGCCGCCCACATGTAGGCGTCCACTTCCTCGCCATCCGGCTTGATGGCGGAGCCGTTGACCTGTGTGGCCCAGTAGTGAACTACCTTTAGCCCGGCCGAGACATGATAGTGCGTGGGAGGCAGGGGGATGCCGAGGGCAGCGTCGAGGCCGATTTCTTCCTTGATCTCGCGGACGGCGCACTCCGGGATGGTTTCCCCGGCGTCGAGTTTTCCTTTGGGCCAGGACCAATCGTCATACTTGGGCCGATGGATCAACAGGACCTCAAGGGCCCCTTTGGTGACACGCCAGGGAATCGCACCCGCCGCCGTGACGGCGATGGGCTCCCCGGGATGGTCCGTCTGGTCCGCAATGGGTGTATCGCTCTTCAACTTTTCTCTGCCTACCGCCGGGCAACTGCACGTTGGCGGGACCGGGAGGCAAGCAACCAGGACTGAATGTCCAACAGCGGCGTGCCGTCCTCGGCCTGGTGGAACCTGGTCCAGTGGCCTTCATTGTCGAGGTGCCAACTCGCAGTGCCCGGGTCCAGGTAACGGCGCAGCAATTCCATGACCTCGGCTGTGTCTTCGCGGCTGGAGAGCTGCACCAAGGCTTCGACCCGGCGGTCGAGGTTACGGTGCATCATGTCCGCAGAGCCGATGTAGACAACGGGGTCGTTGGCATTCGCGAAGGCAAACACGCGCGAGTGCTCCAGGAAGCGGCCCAGGACGGAGCGAACCGTGATGTTCTCGCTCAGTCCAGGTACTCCGGGACGCAGCGAGCAAATGCCACGGACAATGACGTCAACCTTTACCCCGGCCTGCGACGCCCTGTAGAGGGCGTCGATGGTGGCCTCGTCCACCATCGAGTTGACCTTGATCTGGACCTTGGCGGCGATTCCAGCGCGGGCGTTGCGGATCTCGGTCTCGATCCTGTCGATCAGCCCGGACCGCACCGAGCGCGGCGCCACGAGAAGCCGCTTGAATGTGGATTTGGGAGCGTATCCGGAGAGCTGGTTGAAGAGCTTGGACAGGTCCTCGCCCACCTGCTCGTTCGAGGTCAGCAGGCCCAGGTCCTCGTAGTAGCGGGCCGTGCGCGGGTGGTAGTTGCCCGTTCCGATGTGGCAGTAGCGGCGCAGCCCGTCCACTTCCTGGCGGACCACGAGGGACAACTTGCAGTGCGTCTTGAGTCCCACGATGCCGTACACCACGTGCACGCCGGCCTGCTCCAACTTGCGGGCCCAGGAGATGTTGGCCTGCTCGTCGAAGCGGGCCTTGATTTCCACGAGTGCCAGGACCTGCTTGCCGGCCTCGGCGGCATCGATCAGGGCGTCAACAATGGGGGAGTCGCCGGAGGTGCGGTACAGGGTCTGCTTGATGGCCTGGACCTTGGGGTCGGCGGCAGCCTGCTCCAGGAAGGCCTGGACCGACGTCGAGAACGAGTCGTACGGGTGGTGCAGCAGGATGTCGCGGCGGCGCATGGCCGCGAAGACGTTGGCGGCCTTGGACGTCTCGGATTCGTTCAAGTAACGCGAGGTGTGGGGCACGTGTTTCGGGTAGTGGAGGTCGGCACGGTCGATTCCGCCGATGACCGACAGCCCACGAAGGTCCAGGGGCGCGGGAACCGAGTAGACCTCGGATTCCTCGACGCCGAGTTCCCGCACCAGGAGTGCACGGATGTTCGGGTTGATGTCCGTGGTGACCTCGAGCCGGACGGGCGGGCCGAAGCGCCGGCGCAGCAGTTCCTTCTCGAGCGCCTGCAGGAGGTTCTCGGCGTCGTCCTCTTCAACCTCAACGTCCTCGTTGCGGGTGACGCGGAAGCTGTGGTGCTCCATGACTTCCATGCCGGGGAACAGCTTGTCCAGATGAACCGCAATAACCTCTTCGAGGGCGATGAAGCGTGCCACACGGCCCGGGACGGCGCCGGCTCGGGGGCCGTCGATCGAGACAAGGCGTGGCAGCTGGTCCGGAACCTTGACGCGGGCGAACAGTTCCTTGTCGCTGACTGGGTTTCGGACAATCACAGCCAGGTTCAGGGAAAGGCCCGAAATGTAGGGGAACGGGTGGGCGGGATCGACGGCGAGGGGGGTGAGGATCGGGAAGACCTTCTCGCCGAACATGACGCTCAAGCGGTGCTGCGCTTCGTCGTCGAGCTCGTCCCAGCGCATGAGGTGTATGTGCTCGTAGGCCAAAGCGGGGCGGATCTGCTCGGCAAACACCCGGGCGTGGCGTTCTTGTAGTTTGTGGGCGGCTTCGCCGATCTGCTCCAGGACTTCGATGGGGCTCAACCCGGCGGGGGAGGGCACCGCGAGCCCGGTGGCGATGCGGCGCTTCAGGCCGGCAACGCGGACCATGAAGAATTCATCCAGGTTTGAGGCAAAGATCGAAAGGAAATTGACCCGCTCCAGCAGGAAGAGATCCGGGTCCTCGGCGAGCTCAAGAACGCGAGAGTTGAAGGCAAGCCAGCTCAGTTCGCGGTCCAGGAAACGGTCAGGCGTGATGTCGCCTTCCGGTTCCAGGGAGGGCGCAAATTCAGGAATGTCGATGCGGTCCTGGGTGGCCCGCGCAGCCGGGACTTCGGAAGAACCGAAGCGCGGAGGCAAGGTTGCGCCCTTGACCTCGGTTTTGGTGGTTCCGACCGGGTCCGGATTCATCGGGCTCTCCTTCGTTCAGCGCGGGGGTTTGCTTCAACCCTACAAGGATTCCACGTGCCGGAATCCTAGATGTCCTAACCTTTCAGACGCGCCTTGGCTGCGGGTTACTTTTGCGTTAACGGCCCATACATGACGTCGACGTCCCACCGTACGAAACCCAGCTTCTGGTAGAGGGCAACCGCGGCGGTGTTGTCGGCATCCACGTACAACATCACGGAGTGCAGTTCGTGGCTCTGGAGGTACCTGATCCCGGCGACAGTGAGCGCCTTGCCAAGCCCCAGGCCTTGGGCCGCGGGGGTCACACCCACCACGTAGACCTCTCCGATCGCCGGATGGGGACCTTGCCGGGGGTGCACCTTGGTCCAGTGAAAGCCGAGCAATTCCCCGGCTGTGTTCACGGCCAGCAGGAAGCCTGCGGGGTCGAACCAGTCCTCAGCCATGCGGGCGTCCAGATCGGCCCGGGTCAGGGAGCCCTGCTCGGGATGATGCGCAAAAGCTGCCCTGTTGGCAGCCAGCCAGGCGGACTCATCCTGTCCCGGCACAAAGGCCCGCAGCGACACTCCCTCGGGCAGGCCGGCGTCGGGCAGTTCCGCTGTGGAGGACATAAGCCGCATCTTCCACAGTTCACGCACCGGACCGTAGCCGTAGCGGGCCGCCAGGTCCGCGGCGGCCTCGTGGTTCCCGTGGGACCAGGCGTTCAGCCCCGCGAGCCCGCGGCCGTTGCGGAGCGAGTCCAGCAGCCTGCCGGCGACTCCTTGGCTGCGGTAGCTGGGGTGGACGGCCATTTCAAGGACCCCGGTTCCGTCGTCCGCTTCAACGACGACGGCGATTCCGGCCAGATCCTGGCCGCTTGCGGGATCGGACTCCTCGTCGGGGGCGTACAGGGCCAGCGTGAGCAGCGAGTGGTCGCCGGCATCGGCCCCGCGCAGCATCACCAGGGTCTGCTCAGACAAGGGGGGATTGCCGTCCGACTCCTCCGCGGCTGCCGCGAGAGTCTTGATGTCTCTCAACAGCTCGCGATCCGAGGCGCCTTTGACGACGAGGACGGGCCAGTTCTCCGGGTGCGCAGGGCTCATGCTGCAAGGCTATACGTCTGCGGACGGTTTGGCGGGATGGATTTTGCAGGCACTCCCTAGGACGTGTAAGGTCTATAACTCGTCCGGCTTTGCGAAGCGGGAAACGAGGGGGATCCACCAGTGGGGTGGCCGCGATACGTTCGACCCGTATGTCCTCCACTCAAGCCAACAACCGGCGCAAGCCGGGATCAGTCGGCATAGGAAAGGCCCGGACTCAGTGAGTCCGGGCCTTTCCTATGCCTCAGAAATCAGGCCTCCGTGAGCTCATCCTCTTGCAAACGGACCAACGTCAGCCGGTAGCCAACGTTGCGGACTGTGCTGATCAGGTTCTCGTGGTCCACGCCCAGCTTGGCACGCAGGCGCCGGACGTGGACGTCCACGGTGCGCGTGCCGCCGTAGTAGTCGTAGCCCCACACCTCGGTGAGGAGCTGCTGACGCGTGAAGACCCTGCCCGGGTGCTGGGCCAGGTACTTCAGGAGTTCAAACTCCTTGAAGGTCAGGTTGAGCGGCTGTCCGTTCACCCGGGCGGTATAGCTTGCCTCGTCAATAACGACGCCGGCCGCGCGGATTTCGGTGTTGGTTTCCTCTTCGCCGGGGACTGCGCGGGCCACGGCCAGGCGGATCCGGGCCTCGACTTCGGCTGGCCCCGCGGAATCGAGGACGATGTCATCCACGGACCATGCGGAGGAGACAGCAGCCATGCCGCCTTCAGTGAGGATCAGGATGAGGGGGGCGCTCAGGCCCGTGGCCTTGAGCAACTGGGTCAGGGAACGGGCCCCCACCAGGTCCTTGCGGGCATCAAGGAAAACGACGTCGGTGGGATCGGTTTCGAGCAGTGCCGTCGGTTCCGCCGGAAGGATGTGGACCCGGTGGTTCAAGAGTTCCAAGGCAGGCAGGATGTCTACCGACGACCCGGTGCTGTTCGTCAGGAGCAGGATGTGCGACATAGTTCCTCCAATGGGCGGTCCGCGCATCATCGGGCGTCTGAACCGGGTTTCCACCGGCCGGTAGCTGCTCAAGGGGCGAGGTTCCGTTGTAACGGAAGCGTTGCAACAAGAAGCGCTGTTGACAACCGAGTATACCCAAAGGCCCCTGCAAGGTCAGGGATTCGTGACACCTTCAACCCCTGTTTGCGACATATTTCGGCCGCATAAGGCAGGATTGGCAAGAGGTTAGTCGCAGCTTGTAACGAAACGGAGCCCCGCGGGGACCGGCAGCGAGGTCGAGGACACAGTGAGGTCAGAGGCGCAGTGAAGTCAGAGGCACAGTGAAGTCAGGGGCGCAGTGAAGTCTTGGAGCATCGGGGTGGTCGGCCTCGTGACCCTCGCGGTTGTCGTGGCCAGCTCATACGGCCCCCCGGAAGGACTGGTGGGCGTCGGAATCGTGGCGGCGGCCGCCGTCGGCATCGGATGGCCCCATTTTCTAGCGGTTCCCGCCAAAAAGACACTCGCCGCGGTGATCGGGCTCAGCGGTGCGGCTTCAGCCTTGGCCGCCGGTTTCGTTCCCGCCCCCGGCTTTCTCGACGCGACTCCCGCCTTCATCGCTGCCGGCGTGATCGCGGTGTTCGTCGTGCAGCTGATCCGCGGAACCGGTCAAGCCCAGCGGCTCGAATCCACGCTCGGCAGCTGTGCCGGTGTGTTGCTGAGCTGCCTTGGAGCAGGCTGGATCGCGGGTTCCCGGTTCAACGGCATCAAGGAAATGGTGCTGGTCGCCGGCCTCAGTGCCGCAGTTGCCCTCCTCGCCGGACTCTTGCGCTGGCCGGACCGGGTCGTGGCGCCTCTGGGCATCGTGGCGGCCGGATTGGTGGCCCCGTTGGCCGGCCTGGTGTTCTCGGATATTTCGATCGTGCCCGCGATCGTCGTGGGCGTCGTCATCGGCTCGGTCTTGGTCAGTTTCCGCCGGATGGTCACGCTGCGGCTCGGCCGCCTGAACTTCCCGGCCGTCCTGGGAATGGGTGTCGCGCCCGTCTGGGCGGTCGGTGCCTTGTGCTACTTCATCGACAAACTACTCATCTACTAACAGTTAGGATGGCATCATGTCCGTACTTGCATTTGAAATCTTCTTCCTTGTCCTCCTCGGCCTCGCCAGCATCTCGATGGCGTGGTTTGCCGGTTTTGTCGTTTACCGTCTCTTCAAGGGCCAGAAGTAGAGCTCCCAACGCTTTTGATCAACCTGTACCTTCTGGTCCACTGAGGTATCTGCTGTGCCCATCGAAATTCCTTCAGACCTGACACCCGAACTGGTACCCCTTTCCTGGCTCATTGGTGAGTGGGAAGGCCGGGGACGGCTTGGAAGCGGCGACGAAGACTCGGATCATTTCATCCAGCACGTCTCCTTTACGCACCACGGTCTTCCGTACCTGGAGTACCGCGCCGAAAGCTGGCTCAGCGACGAGGACGGCACCAAGCTGCGGCCCCTGACGGTGGAGACCGGCTTCTGGGCGCTGGAGCGGAAAATGATCGATGCCGACGGCGGTCCTGGCCTCATCCCGGCGGATATTGTCCCGGCATTGAAGACTGCCGACGACGTCGAAGCCCACCGGAACGCTGACGGCGGGTTCGACATCTCGGTGTCGATTGCGCACCCCGGCGGCATCAGCGAGCTCTACTACGGCCAGATCAAGGGGCCGCAGATCCAGATGAGCACCGACATGGTGATGCGCGGCGGCCACTCCAAGGAATACACTGCGGCCACACGCATTTTCGGCCTCGTAGACGGCAATCTGCTGTGGCGCTGGGATGTGTCCACTCCAGGGAAGTCGCTCGAGGCCCATGCTTCGGCCTTTCTGAACAAGCTCACCTAGGCAGGGCCGGTTCACTGGCTTCAAGGTCTCATTGAAGAGGCCTCACTGAACGTCCCGTTTCGCAGTTCGAACCAGAAGGGGAGCAGCAAGTGAACGAAGCAGCAAAACCTGCCAGCTATGACGATCTCAAGGCCGTGTTCTTCAACGGGACGCTCAAGCCGTCCCCGCAAGTGAGCAACACCGATGGCCTGATAGCCATCAGCCGGCGCATCATGGAGAAGCAGGGCGTCAGCACGCGGGTCATCCGCACCGTGGACCACGACATTGCCGCTGGTGTGTATCCGGACATGCGCGAACATGGCTGGGCCACGGATGAATGGCCGGAACTTTATCCGGCTGTGCTGGAGGCCGACATCGTGGTGGTGGCCGGCCCCATCTGGCTGGGCGACAACTCGTCCCAGACCAAGAAGCTCATCGAGCGTCTCTACGCCCATTCCGGCCAGCTCAACAGCAAGGGCCAATGGGCGTACTATCCGAAGGTTGGCGGCTGCCTCATCACCGGCAACGAAGACGGCATCAAGCACTGCGCCATGAACGTCCTGTACAGCCTCCAGCACGTCGGCTTCACCATTCCGCCCCAGGCCGATGCCGGCTGGATTGGTCCTGTCGGCCCCGGACCCAGCTATCTCGACGAAGGATCCGGTGGCCCGGAGAGCGACTTCACCAACCGGAACACTACGTTCATGACCTGGAACCTGCTCCACTACGCCCGGATGCTCAAGGATGTGGGCGGCATTCCAGCCTATGGCAACCTTCCGGAGGAATGGAAAGCCGGCACGCGCTTCGATTTTGAAAACCCGGAATACCGCTGAGCCCCAAGGACTTCTACTACATATGACTTACAAGAGCCCCCTATTGTCGCGCCCCGGAGCTGTAGAAGGTGGCGGCGAGGACTCCGGCGTCGCGGCCCACTACGGCGAGCCCCTGCGGGAGCAGCGCGCGCTGGCCGCCGGCACCGCCGTCGTCGATCTTTCCTATCGGGGCGTGGTCACGGTCACTGGACCGGACCGTCTCAGTTGGCTCAACACGCTGTCCTCGCAGCAACTGACCAACCTCCAGCCGGGCGTCGCGAGCGAACTTCTGCTCCTCACCATCCAGGGCCGCATCGAGTTTGATGCCCGAGTGGTGGACGACGGCGAAACCACCTGGCTGTTGGTCGAAGCCGCCGAGGCTGCCCCGCTGGCGGAGTGGCTCAACAAGATGCGATTCATGTTGCGGGTCGAAGTGGCTGACGTATCGGCCGATTGGGCTGTCGTCGGTTCAACCAAGGCCGTCGACGCCTGGTCCGGACGGCTCGTTTGGGAAGACCCGTGGCCGCATATCGGTGTCGGCGGCTATTCCTACAGCGTGGTGGAAGAGGGTTCCCACCCAGGCCTTGAGCGGCCGTGGTTCGAGTACCTCATTCCCGCGAGCGAGCTTGAAGCGGCCGTCGAAGGCATGGCCCTCGCCGGCTCGTTGGCTGCGGAGGCCCTTCGCATTGCCGCATGGCGTCCCCGGCTTGGCGCGGAGACGGACGAGAAGACCATCCCGCACGAGCTCGATCTCCTGCGGACATCGGTCCATTTAAACAAGGGCTGCTACAAGGGCCAGGAAACCGTAGCCCGCGTCCACAATCTGGGGCACCCGCCCCGGCGACTCGTGTTCCTGCAACTGGACGGCTCGCAGCACACCCTCCCTGCGGCAGGCAGCGTCGTATTTGCCGGGGAACGCAAGGTGGGTACGCTGACGTCTGTGGCTCAGCATTTCGAAATGGGAGCGGTAGGACTGGCGCTCATCAAGCGGTCCGTGGATCCGCAGGAAGTGCTGACCGTCCTGGATGGTGAGGAACCTTATCCGGCCGCCCAGGAAGTTATCGTTGCGCCCGACGCCGGACAAGTGGTGGGGCGCCAGACCGGATTCCTGAAGGGACCCCACCGATGAGCGAAACAACCGGTGCTGAAGCCCAAGCGACGGGTGCCGACGATGAGGCCATTGCCTTGGCGCATACCTTGTTCGATGCCGCCAGGGAGGGCAACTCGGAGCTCCTGCGCAGCTACCTTAATGCCGGTGCGCCTGCCGGAATGCGCAACGCCGCAGGTGATTCACTCCTGATGCTGGCGGCTTACCATGGCCACGCGGAAACCGTTCAGCTGCTGCTCTACCACGGTGCCGAGGCGAACGCCGCGAACGACCGCGGCCAGACGCCGCTGGCAGGTGCGGTTTTCAAGGGCTACACGGATGTGGCCCGGGTGCTCATTGACGCTGGAGCAGATCCCGACGCCGGATCGCCCACGGCGCGCGATGCCGCCCGGATGTTTGCCCGCACGGAGATTCTCGCACTGCTCGGATAGGCCAGGGATGCTCGGATAGCAGGCCAGGTCAGCGCCTCCGGGCCCTGCCGGCGCTTCGCGGTCGTCCAGTGGCGGCTGTCTTGCGGTCTAATATTCCATGTGGAATAGTTCGCACGGAGGATGAAAACATGGCACGAGTCGCACTGACTCCACTCGGCGTCGCTGCACTTGCCCTCCTTGTCGAGGCGCCCATGCACCCTTACGAGATGTACCAGCTCCTGATGGCGCGCCACGAGGATCGCTTGGTCAAAGTGCGGCCGGGCACGCTCTACCACGCAGTGGGGCGCCTGGAAGAGGGTGGCCTGGTCGAGGCCACAGGTATTGACCGTGCCGGCAACCGGCCTGAGCGCACAACCTACCGGATCACCGGAGCTGGCCGGGAGGCCTTGACCGAGCGCCTCCAGAACATGCTGGCGGAACCCGTGAACGAATACCCTAGCTTCCCTCATGCGATAGCCGAGGCACACAACCTGCCGTCCGGCGTCGTGCTCGAACTCCTGGACCACCGGGTAGCGAACCTGCAAAACCAACTCGACTTCCTGCTCCGTGGCGAAGAAGCAGTCGCCGCCAAGGGCGTCGAGCCGAAGTTCTGGATTGATATCAAGTACCAACAGTCCATGCTGCGTACGGAAATCGACTGGATCCGCGGCTTCCAAAATGATCTCCGCAGCGGGCAGTTGCCATGGTAACCGCCCATCCAACGCACCATCTTGCAAGAAATTCAGCACAGTCAAAGGAATCCCGTGGAAAACGTAACTAAACCGTGGCCCGCACTGTGGTCCCTCGTGGTCGGGTTCTTCATGATCCTGATCGACACCACCATTGTGTCCGTGGCAAACCCGCGGATCATGGAGGGCCTGCACACCGATATCAACGCCGTCATCTGGGTGACGAGCGCCTATCTCCTCGCCTACGCGGTGCCGTTGCTGATCACCGGCAGGCTCGGCGACCGTTTCGGGCCCAAGAACCTGTACCTGATCGGCCTCGTGGTCTTCACGCTCGCGTCGCTCTGGTGCGGGCTTTCAGGCGACATAGGCACGCTGATCGCGGCCCGGGTGGTTCAGGGCATCGGCGCAGCCATGATGACGCCTCAAACCATGGCCGTCATCACCCGTATCTTCCCGCCGGACCGCCGTGGCGCGGCCATGGGCCTCTGGGGAGCCACCGCCGGTATGGCCATCCTCGTAGGGCCGATCCTTGGCGGCGTGCTGGTTGACGGCCTCGGCTGGCAGTGGATCTTCTTCGTCAACGTTCCCATCGGTATTGTCGCGTTCGTCCTCGTGACCCGCTTGGTCCCGAAGCTGACCACGCACAGCCACAAATTCGACGTGGTGGGTGTGCTGCTGTCCGCCGCCGGAATGTTCCTGCTGGTGTTCGGCATCCAAGAGGGCCAGAGCTATAAGTGGGGCACTGTTACCGGGGCCATTACCGTGTGGGGCCTGATCATTACGGGCATTGTTGTCTTGGCCGTGTTTGTCTTGTGGCAGTGGCTTCTTGAGCGCCGGGGCGGCGAGCCCTTGCTGCCCCTGGGGCTGTTCAAGGACCGCAACTTCTCGCTAGGCAACACCACCATCATGGCGGTCGGCTTCACCATCACTGCGTTCCCGCTGCCCACCATCTTCTACTACCAGGTGGTCCGTGGATTGACTCCCACGCAGTCCGCGTTGCTCATGATCCCCATGGCCGTGATCTCCGGTGCGCTGGCGCCTTTCGTTGGCAAACTGATCGACCGGATCAACCCGCGGTGGTTCGCCGCCTTCGGCCTCCTCTGCCTGTCCGGCGCACTGTACTGGACCGGGACGCTCCTGAAGCCGGACACCCCCATCTGGATGTTCCTGCTGCCCAGCGCCCTCCAGGGTGTGGCCAACGGCTTCATTTGGGGCCCGGTCTCCAACGCCACTACCCGCAACCTCCCGCCGCGCTCGGCCGGCGCCGGTTCCGGTGTCTTCAACACGACGCGGCAGATCGGCGCCGTGCTGGGATCGGCCGCGATTGCTGCCCTGATCCAGTCCCGGCTCGCGGCCGAGCTGCCGGCGGCCCCTCCAGGTGCCGCCCCGGCCGGCGAAGGTGGATTCGCCGGGAAGTTGCCTGAATTCCTGCATGACGGCTTCTCGACGGCGATGAGCCAGTCGGTCCTGCTGCCCGCCTTTGCGATTCTGCTGGGCGCCGCAGCAGCGTTGTTGTTCGGCAAGCCCAAGGCCGTTCAAGGCTGGGGTTCCCCGGCAGCTGCTAGCGAGGCCAAGCCTGAAACTGTTTCGCAAGACGGCAGCCAAGGGAGGCGTTAGCCCGCGCGAACTGGCAGAAGATGCCCTCAAAATTCGATTTTGGGGGCATTTTGTGCCAACTCGCGGCCAAGAGAGAGCGTTAGCGAAGGAGCACGGAAGTCTGGATACCGCCGTCGACGAATCCCAGCCTTCGCGCCAAGGCCAGCGACCCCCGGTTGTCCAGCGCCGTTCGCCATTGCAGCGTCAGGCCGGAAGCGAGCGCCTCGTGGGCCGCGATCGAGGCGGCCAAGGTTCCGAGCCCTTGCCGGCGCAATTCCGGCGGCACCAGGACGCCCATATCTGCGAGGATCCCCTGCCATTCGGCGTAGGCTCCGCAAGCCACGGGTTTGCGGCCGGGATCGTTGCCGTCCATCACCGTGAAGTGATGCTCCATCCTTGAGAGGTGGACTTCATTGACGTCGTCCGGAGGGCATCTACCTTCCAATTCAATCGCCTCGGGATGGCCGTGGGACACAGTGACTTCGCCGCCAGGTTGGAAAAGGGGAAGATCGTCGGCGAAGAGCAGCGCGGATGTTCCGAGGCCGTGGCCCCCGTGCTCGCGGCTGAGTCGCAACAGCGCGGAATGCTCGCTGAGCTCATCGTCTGAGAGTTCGACGGCGGCAGCCACCGCCCATGTCGGAGCCACCAGGGCGGAGCGGCCAAACAGCCTCACAAACGTGATTGATTCAGCATCGTCATCTTCCTTGACGAGTCGCTCCCCGGAGCGGGCGGCCGGCGAGCCGGAAGCGAAACTAAAAGCTTCGTCGTCGAACCCTAAATGCCGGGCCCAAGCCAGCAGCACAATCTCGGCTGATCCCGCATCAAGTTCCATGACATCGAGTTTAGGCAGTTCCAGGAAAAGGAAAGAGCAAGCAGGCACCTCAGGTACCTGCTTGCTCTTTGCGGGCCCGGTCTAGCCGAACAACACCGCGGCTTCGTCGTAACGGTTCTGCGGAACGGTCTTGAGCTTGCCCAGGGCAGCTTCGAAGCCCACGTGCTCGATGTCGGTGCCTTTCAGGGCCACCATGGTTCCCCAGCGTCCTTCGACCACGGAATCGATGGCAGCCATGCCCAAACGCGTGGCCAGAACGCGGTCAAACGCGGACGGGACGCCGCCGCGCTGGATGTGGCCCAGGATTGTGGCGCGGGTTTCGATCCCGGTGCGGGCTTCGATTTCCGGAGCCAGCTGGTCCGCGATGCCCCCCAGCCGGGGCCGGCCGAAGGTATCCAGGCCGCGTTCGGAGTGCGGGGCCTCCATGTGGTCGGGGACGAAGCCTTCGGCAACAACGATCAAGGGCGCGCGGCCACGATCGTGGGCCTCCTGGACCCACTCGGTGATCTGCTCGATGCTGACCTTCTGCTCGGGGATCAGGATGGCGTGCGCGCCGGCAGCCATGCCCGCGTGCAGGGCGATCCAGCCCACGTGGCGGCCCATGACCTCGGCGATCATGCACCGGTGGTGCGATTCTCCCGTGGTGCGCAACCGGTCGATGGCCTCGGTGGCGATCTGGACTGCGGTATCGAAACCGAAAGTGTAGTCGGTGGCATCAAGGTCGTTGTCCACCGTCTTGGGAACACCAACGATCTTCAACCCGGCATCGGTGAGGCGCTTCGCGGCTGCCAGGGTGCCTTCGCCGCCGATCGCAATGATGGCGTCGATGCCGAGGCGGTCCATGTGGGCCTTGATGACGTCCGGCCCACCGCCGTTCTCGAACGGATTGGTGCGGGACGTACCGAGGATGGTTCCGCCCTGCTTGGCGATACCGCGGACCATGGTGCGGGGAATGTCGATGACGTCGCCCTCCACGACGCCTCGCCAACCGTCCCGGAAACCGACGAATTCCTGGCCGTGAATGGCAATTCCCTTGAGGACGGCACCACGGATAACCGCGTTGAGTCCGGGGCAGTCGCCACCGCTGGTAAGGATTCCAATTTTCATGAGGGCTCAAATCCTGGTTAGGAGGTATACGTGCAGAGCGCCACGCTGAGCTCACAACGATTGTAGGCGGCAATGTGGGGTAGGACACAAACCATGACCGGCGCCGTGGATGAGACTTTTGAAACAGCGGAGAAATATCGCCTAAGAGCCGAGCTTCAGGACCGGGTTAAAAACCAGCGCCACACCGTGATGGTGGAGCGCTGGCGTGAACCCGCAGAACCCAGTGAATCCGCTGGACCGGGCTTCTTTATTTCTTGCCTTGCGAACGCTGGTTGAGGAAGGATTCCAGGGCAATTTCACCGCTCTGGTTGGGAAGCAAAAGCCACGCCACCACATAGATCACCACGGCAGGCCCTGGTAGCAGGCAGAAAAGCAGGTAGCCAACGCGGACGTAGGCCACGTCCACATTCAGTTTGGCGGCAATGCCGCCGCAAACCCCACCGATCCAACGCTGCGGACCACGCTTCAGGCCGATGCCCCGTACGATGCTGAAGAACTTGTTCATGGCTAGAGCCTTCCCTGTTGTGGCTGCTTTGTCACGTGCCGGTCTCCTCGTGCCGGTCAGGACCGGCGGCGCCGGACCCGTTGGCCTTTCGGGAGCGGGCCGACAGCAGGCCGCCTATCACGAGTGCCGCGCCGGCCCCGATCATGAGCCCGATCAGGACGTAATTGCCGTTGAGGGCCACCAGGCCGAGCTTGGAAATGATGATCAGGCTGGCCAGTGCTACGACGATCAGCCCCCAGACCACCGTGCCCACCCTGGCCCGGGCGGCCTGCGCCCTGGGCTCGGGTGTGGAAACGGGGCCCGTTTCAAATGCCCGCGTGGGTTCGTGCGTGCTCATGTCAGTTTCCTTCCTGGACGGTAACGTTGCTGAAGGTGCCGTTGAGCTTGACGATCAGCTTGGCGCCGGGCTTGTCAGTGTTGAAGCTGTCCCGGGTACCACCATTGCTTTGGGTGACGGCGCTGCCGTCCTGCTTGAGGTTCGCGAAGGTCATGTCCGCTTGGACCTCCACCGGCACGGTCGCGGGGATGAGGAGTTTGATGTTGCTTGCGGTGACGTCCATCGGAACCACGACGTCGGAGCTCAGCGGTGCGCTCAGGTTCAGCTTGGTCAGGTCAACGGTCCCGTTGGCCCCGGTGATGTCGAAGCCTTTGCGGGCATCGTCGATGCTCACGGGATTCCATTGAGCATTCTGGAGCCGGAAGTGGTCGGCATTGGGCGCGATATTGAAGATGCCCCCGATCGCCAGCGTCGCTATGGCCAGGAAGCCGAGCAGTCCCGACGTGCGGCCGCGAAGCCCCGCAACAAGGATGCCGAGGCCGAGGACTCCGGCGCCCGTGGCCCAGACCACCGCGTTGGCGGCATCACCCAGGTGGATGACGTTGCCGGCGTCGAGCAGCTTGAGGGTTCCGCCGGTCAGCAGGGCAGCCCCCGCTGAGACCGCTACGATGGCCGCGCCCGGTCCCTGCCGCCTCGGCCGCTCGGGGCGGTTGGGTACGCCGGCCGGTGGGTACGGCCCTGCGGGATTGACGGGGCCCGAGGGGGTTGCCGGCCCCCCGGTTCCGTAATTGCCGGTTCCGTAATTGCCGGCCCCGTAGCTACCGGCCCCGCTAGCCCCGTAAGGACCTTCGCTGTAAGGGCCGGCCGGGTAGCCTGCGGAGGCGTGTGTGTCCGCGCCGCCAAAGGAACCTGGAGCGGCTGCGTAGTTTTGTGTGCCCATTGTCTGCCTTCCGTTGCGGGCTTTGCTGCGCTGGACCAGGAAATAGACCAGGTAGATGATGCCGCCTACCCAGAACAGCGTCCACAGAAGGCCAGGAACCCCATTCCAGCCCCAACCCCAGAAACCGCGGCCGAGGCTTGGCAAGCCGATGATGGTTGTGATGAGGGCCCCGGTCATGCCTGCGGACCAGCGGCCCGCCCCGGCCTCCTGTGCGTGGATACCGCCATCGGGTTCGGGTAGGAACGCCCAGGCGATGCCGTAAAGCAGGATGCCGATGCCGGCGAAGAGGGTGAGGATGATGAAGATGCCGCGGACGATCAAAGGATCGATGCCGAAGCGGTGCGCGATGCCGCTGGCCACGCCGCCCATCCACCGGTCCCGGCCACGGCTGATGCCTTGGCTTCGGATCCAGTTGAAGAAGTTCTGCGGGGGAGCGGGCACGGCGTAGTTCGGTGCCGCGCCGCCGGTGTTGCCGGCGTTCGGCTGGGCCGGTTCTTCAGGCACGCCCGTCGCGGCCGGCTGGCTGGATTCTGCAGGTTGTCCGGGCTCCGCAGCTTGCCGGGGGTCCTCTGGATTCATGCTGTTCGCGTTCATACTTCGATCTTGCCGTCCGGCGGCCGTCTCCCTCTATTGGGGGATACCCTGAACGTTCCCTGAGTGGGCCCCTGAGATGCCTGCTTCCGGCGCCGAAGGCCTTGATCCATGTTTGGATGGATTCATGACAACCGCCATGCAACGCCCGCCGCTGGTCCGGAGTAGCGACCGGATGATTGCCGGCGTGTGCAGCGGCCTGGCGGACCACCTTGGCTGGCCTGTGAAATACATCCGGCTCGGTATGGTCCTTGCCTCGTTCGCCGGCGGAGCGGGCCTCGCCTTCTATGCCTGGCTGTGGGTCATGGTGCCTACTGCCGATGAGAGCGCCCGCCGCAATAGCCGCCGCCCGGCGTCGCCCATTGCTCCCGCTGTGAGCATGCCTCCTTCGGTGAGCATGCCTCCTGACGTAACAGCGCCCGACGGCGGAGCGCAGCCGCTGCCGCTGTCCGCCCCGGCTCCGGTCTTCGCTTCCTGGTTCAAGATGCGGCGCATCCAGTACGGGAAAGAGATCCTCCTCGGCGCCGGCCTCCTCCTGGTGGCCACGATCCTCATCGCCCGGCAGTTCGGCGTCGAGGTCCCTCTCGGCACGCTGATCCCGGCGGCGGCCATACTCGGCGGAGCGGCGATCGCGTGGATGCAGTTGGACGAGACACGCCGGGCCGGACTGGTGGACAAAACCAAGGCCGACCAAGCAGGCGGCTGGGTCCGCCTCGCTGCAGGCCTGGCCCTGGTGGTTGCCGGGGTGTTGGTCATGGTGTCCGGTTCCGGCTCGTGGGAGCAGACCTGGCTCGCGCTGCTGGCTTCCATTGCAGTGCTGGGCGGCGTCGCCCTGGTGCTGCTGCCGTGGGGCTTGAAGTTCTGGAGGGACCTTGAAACCGAGCGCGCAGGACGCGTGCGCGAGACTGAACGCGCCGAGATTGCAGCCCATCTGCACGACTCCGTGCTGCAGACGCTTGCCTTGATCCAGCGCCGGGCCGGCTCCGAGCAGGACGTGGTCCGGCTCGCCCGCGCCCAGGAGCGGGAACTGCGCACCTGGCTGTACCGGGACGCAGCCAAGGACGCCGGGCTCCTGGCGGAGCGGATTGCCGCGGCCGCGGCCGAGGTGGAGGACGCCCACGGACACGCCGTGGACGTCGTCAGCGTGGGGGACGCGGCCATGACGGACAGGCACGAAGCCCTCGTCCTGGCGGCCCGCGAGGCCATGCATAACGCGGCCCGGCATGGCGGCGGCGCCGTGTCCGTCTACCTTGAAAGCTCGGATGCCGGCAGCGAGGTTTTCGTCAGGGACCGGGGACCCGGGTTCGACCTGGATGCTGTCCCGGAGGACCGGCTTGGCGTCAAAGAGTCAATCATTGGCCGGATGAAACGTCACGGAGGCACGGCAGTCATCAGCAGCAGCTCCGAGGGCACCGAGGTCCGCCTGAAGCTGCCCGTTGAGAACGCCGACAAAGCAGAGAACCGAAACGGAGAGGCCAAATCATGAGCGCCCTGTCAGAGCAAGTACAGCGGACGGTCCGGGTGGTGATCGTGGACGATCACGCCATTTTCCGTTCCGGGCTCAAAGCCGATCTCGATTCCAGGATCGAGGTGGTGGGCGAAGCCGGAACCGTGGAGCAAGCCATCGCCGTCATTGCCGAGGTTCATCCGGAAGTGGTGTTGCTTGACGTTCACTTGCCCGGTGGCCTTGGCGGCGGCGGGCGGGAGGTCATTAGCGCGTCCGCTCCTTTGCGGGGGAGTACCAGTTTCCTGGCCTTGAGCGTGTCCGACGCCGCGGAGGACGTGGTGGCCGTCATCCGAGCCGGGGCACGTGGGTACGTTACCAAGACCATCTCCGGCCCGGAGATCTCCGACGCCGTGATGCGCGTGGCCGACGGCGACGCCGTGTTTTCGCCCAGATTGGCGGGTTTTGTGCTGGATGCGTTTGGAACCTCCCCGGCCGAGATCGCCGACGACGAACTGGACCGCCTCTCCGCCAGGGAACTGGAAGTCATGCGGCTTATCGCCCGCGGCTACAGCTACAAGGAAGTGGCCAAGGAACTGTTCATTTCGATCAAGACCGTGGAAACCCATGTCTCCGCGGTGCTCCGCAAGCTCCAGCTCTCCAGCCGCCACGAACTGACCAAGTGGGCCGCCGAGCGCCGCCTCCTCTGACGCCCGCTCACCTTTGGTGCCTTAACGACAAACGCTCGCTCACCTATGGTGGCTTAAACCCAAACGCCCGCTCACCTCTATCCCGAGGTGAGCGAGCGTTTGTGCAGGCGAAAGGTTACTTAGCCTGGCCGAGGAACTCCTGCAGGCGTCGAACGCCCTCGGCGAGGTCCTCGTCCCCCAAGGCGTAGGACAAGCGCACGTAACCCGAGGGGCCGAAGGCCTCGCCCGGAACGACCGCGACCTCAACTTCGTCGAGGATCAGCGAGGCAAGCTCGGCAGACGTCGACGGACGGACGGGACCGTTCGACGTCGGGAATTCCTTGCCCAGCAATCCGCGGACGTCGGCGTACACGTAGAAGGCGCCGGCCGGCGTCGGGCACTCCACGCCTTCGATCGCGTTCAGTCCGGCGACGATCGCCTTGCGGCGGCGGTCGAAGGCGACCTTCATCTCGTCGACGGCGGTCAGCGGACCGGAGACTGCTGCAAGGGCCGCGATCTGCATGATGTTGGAGACGTTCAACGTCGCGTGCGACTGGAGGTTGGTGGCGGCCTTGATGACGTCGGCCGGGCCGATCATCCAACCGACACGCCAGCCGGTCATCGCATAGGTTTTGGCAACACCGTTGAGGATGACCACCTTGTCGCCGAGCTCGGGGGCGGCGGTGGCAATCGAGGTGAAAGGCACGCCGTCGTAGGTGAGGTGCTCATAGATTTCGTCCGTGACGACCCAGAGGCCCTTGTCCGCTGCCCATTTTCCGATCTCGGCCACCTGTTCGGCACTATAGACGGCACCGGTCGGGTTGGACGGGGAGACGAAAAGCAGGATCTTCGTCTTGTCCGTGACCGCGGCCTCAAGCTGCTCCACGGTGACCAGGTAACCCTGCTCCGGGCCGGCGAAGACCTCAACAGGCACGCCTCCGGCCAAGCGGATTGCCTCCGGGTAGGTGGTCCAGAAAGGCGTGGGGATGATGACCTCGTCGCCCGGGTCAACAAGCGTGGCGAAGGTGTTGTAGACAGCCTGCTTGCCGCCATTGGTGACCATCACCTGGGAAGCATCGACTTTGTAGCCGGAATCGCGGAACGTCTTCTCGGCAATGGCCTGCTTCAGTTCCGGCAGACCGGCTGCGGGGGAGTAGCGGTGGTACTTCGGTTGGGCAGCGGCTTCGACGGCGGCCTTGACAATGTAGTCGGGTGTCGGGAAGTCGGGCTCCCCGGCGCCGAAGCCGATCACGGGGCGACCCGCTGCCTTGAGCGCCTTGGCCTTGGCGTCAACGGCAAGGGTGGCGGATTCGGCGATGGCGGAAATTCGCTGTGAAATGCGGGCGGCAGGTATTCCGGCAGACATTAAAGCACCGTTCTTCGCTGGCAGCTCATGAGCTGGATGGTGGGATTCGACGGAATCTACTTTATGCTGTTCTGCGGAGCTATCGGGCTAACACCGGGAAAGTGACAGTGAAGGCTGATCAAGCGAGCGCTGATCACACGAGCGGGACAGCCTGAACACTCCGGAAATGACCCGGTTCGACTATCGCGACGTTGTTGCGTAGACTGGTTCACCGGTGTTGAAAAACATCACAATGGTTCGCGCCCCAGGCTTGGGTCCGGGATCTCCTGTTCCAGGGGTTTCCTCGGCTTTAACGGAGTGCGGCCAAAACATGGATTCGTTCCATAGGGTAGTGGCGCAATTGGTAGCGCAGCGGTCTCCAAAACCGCAGGTTGCAGGTTCGAGTCCTGTCTGCCCTGCGCAAGCTGTTCCGGGGTTCTCCCCGGAATACGCGCAGCAACCATGGCTCTGATCAGAGTCGGGTCAACGACGTTTGCATAGATGAGTGAGGATCAGGTGACCGAAACAGCTGCGAGCAGCTCGAAGGGCCGCCCCGCCAAGAAAGCCGATTCCGGTTTCTTCGCTCGAATTGCGCTTTTTGTTCGCCAGGTAATTGGCGAGCTCAAGAAGGTCGTTGCGCCCACCCGCACGGAACTGATCAACTACACGCTCGTGGTGCTGGTGTTCGTGACCATCATGATGATCATCGTCACCCTGCTGGATCTGGCCTTCGGTACTGGAATCAAATGGGTCTTCGGCGGTACTGGCGTCACGAACCGCTAAGCGGATCGCTCCGTAAACCGCGTGAATTCCCCTGAAGCATCAAGGGAATTCACAGGGTTTGCGGAATTGAGCCATTTAAATAGGCATGTTAGGCAATGAGGAAGCAGGAGACCAAGTGTCTGAGCAGGAGCTCGAGGTAACTGAGACTGAGCTGGATGGGCCCGCTGAAAGCACGGCGCACGCCGCGGCTGACGCCCCGGAAGGGTCCGAGGTCGATTCTGCTGCGCCCGAAACTGCCGACGTCGATGACGCCGACCAGGATGAGTCCGACGGCGGCGCCGCCGATGAGGACGAGTCCGACGCCGACGCCTTGGCCGCTGCTGCAGCTGTAGCGCCCGCCGACCCCGCCGACGAATTCAAGGCCAAGCTTCGCCGCCAGGAGGGTGACTGGTACGTCATCCACTCCTACGCCGGCTACGAAAACCGCGTCAAGGCCAACCTTGAGACCCGCATCCAGACCTTGGACATGGAAGATTACATCTTCGAAATCCAGGTGCCCATGGAGGAAGTCGTCGAGATCAAGAACGCCCAGCGCAAGATCATCAACCGCGTGCGCATTCCGGGTTACGTCCTCGTCCGTATGGACCTGACCGACGCGTCTTGGGGCGCCGTCCGTCACACTCCGGGTGTCACGGGCTTCGTGGGTAACGCCCACAACCCGGTCCCGCTGCGCCTCGACGAGGTCTTCTCCATGCTGGCTCCGGTCTTCGAAGAGCAGCAGGCCGAGAAGGGCAAGCCGGTCAACAAGCAGCACCAGACGCCGGTCGACATCGACTTCGAGGTCGGAGAGTCCGTCATCGTCAAGGAAGGTCCGTTCGAGACCCTTCCTGCCACGATCTCCGAGATCAAGGTGGAATCCCAGACGCTCGTGGTCCTCGTGTCGATCTTTGAACGCGAAACCCCGGTTACGCTCGCATTCAACCAGGTCACCAAGATCTAGTTGATCCCAGAATTTCGCCCCGCGGTTGCCCGCTTAGCAGCCACGGAGCGGCCGGCCGCCTTGCCATGGCGGCCACAAACCTGAGGCACGCTCCTGTGTCCTAGGAAGTTATTGAGAGAAGGACCTACATTGGCTCCCAAGAAGAAGGTCACCGGCCTCATCAAGCTGCAGATCCAGGCAGGTGCCGCCAACCCGGCCCCGCCGATCGGTCCTGCGCTTGGCCAGCACGGTGTCAACATCATGGAATTCTGCAAGGCGTACAACGCTGCAACGGAAGCCCAGCGCGGAAACGTTATCCCGGTTGAAATCACGGTCTACGAAGACCGCTCCTTCACCTTCATCACCAAGACCCCGCCGGCTGCAGAGCTCATCAAGAAGGCTGCAGGCGTTGCCAAGGGTTCGGCCACGCCGCACACCGTCAAGGTTGCCAAGCTGACCCAGGCACAGGTTAACGAGATCGCCACCACCAAGATGGAAGACCTCAACGCCACCAGCCTTGAGGGTGCTGCCAAGATCATTGCGGGCACCGCTCGCTCCATGGGCATCACTGTCGAAGGCTAATTCCAGCCTTCAACCGCCGGGAAACCGGCACCATTGAAATATTGAAAATGTTGGAAATCCACGCCGGATTTCCAACTGTGGCAGGGCCCAGCGCGGTCCGTAGACCACAACTGCACAAGGAGAAAAAGCAGCATGGCAAAGCGCAGCAAAGCATATGAGGCAGCCGTAGCCAAGATCGAGGCAGACAAGCTCTACGCCCCGTTCGAGGCCATCAAGCTCGCCAAGGACACCAACCCGTCCAAGTTCGACGCCACCGTTGAGGTCGCTTTCCGCCTGGGCGTCGACCCGCGCAAGGCCGACCAGATGGTCCGTGGCACCGTCAACCTGCCGCACGGCACCGGTAAGACTGCCCGCGTCCTCGTTTTCGCAACGGGCGACAAGGCCGAAGCAGCAATCGCTGCTGGCGCCGACTTCGTTGGTTCCGATGACCTGATCGAAAAGATCGCAGGCGGCTGGACCGACTTCGACGCCGCAGTGGCAACCCCTGACCTCATGGGCAAGGTTGGCCGCCTCGGTAAGGTCCTCGGCCCGCGTAACCTGATGCCGAACCCGAAGACCGGTACCGTGACCGCAGACGTCACCAAGGCTGTCAACGACATCAAGGGTGGAAAGATCGACTTCCGCGTCGACAAGCACTCCAACCTGCACTTCATCATCGGCAAGGTTTCCTTCGACGAGCTGAAGCTGGCCGAGAACTACGCGGCAGCACTTGAAGAGGTTCTTCGCCTGAAGCCGTCCGCTTCCAAGGGCCGCTACATCCAGAAGGCCACCGTCGCCACCACGTTCGGCCCGGGCATCACGGTTGACCCGAACGTCACCAAGGTTCTCACCGAGGCGTAAGCCACACGGAGCATCGACTCAGAAAGGACCGTCCGGCCAGCGCCGGGCGGTCCTTTCGTCGTATCCGGCACCGGAGCTGCCTTCGCGGCCTGGTGAAGCGTACGACGGCGGCCTGCGGCTAACCGGGGTCCTGCACCTGGGCGGGGCTCCTGGGCGGGCCGACAGGTACCTATCGCGGCTGGCAGCCTCTGATTAGGCTGGGGACATGACAGGCCAGCTTCCGGACTCCCGCATCCATGAGCTCCATCTGCCGGAGTCCCTGGAAGGGCCGGACGGTCAGGAGTTCCGGGAGCTTTCGGCTGCGATGGACGCCATGGTGCTGGAAACCTGGGGAAACTTGGACAGGGCATCCTCGGCGCCGGCCCGGCTCGCTGGATGGCGCGACACCCCTTATGAGGTATCCAGAAACTTTCTTGCACGGGTTGACGGAGGCATCGTTGGCTACGCTTCCTGCCAGGTTCCGCTCAAAGACAACGTCGGCACCGCATGGCTTCATGTAGATGTGCTGCAGAGATACCGCGGGCATGGAATCGGAACCGCATTGCTCCGCACCGTTGAGGATGTCGCCAAGGCTCTCGGAAGGCATGTCCTGCAGGCGCACACTGAACACCCCGCCAGGTCCGAAGGGTCCGGTCCACTTGACCCGGCCGCGGGAGCCGGCGGAGTGCCCGAAGACGGTCCGGGAGTCACCTTCTGCCTCAAGAATGGATACCGACTGGAACAGACAAGCAGGTTCAGCAGGCTGGAGATGGACCACAACGCGGAGTGGACGAACCTTGAACGCGCGGAGCATTCCAAAGCGGACGCCGCATACAGGGTCCTTGGCTGGACGAACCGTTGCCCCAGCGAATACGTGGAGCAGATGGCGGTCCTGATGGGCCGTATGAGCACGGATACTCCCGCGGGAGGCCTTGAGATTGAGGCAGAGCTTTGGGACGCTGACCGCGTCAGGCAACATGAGGACACCACCACTGCCGAGGGCCAGTCCGCCCTTGTGGCAGCTGCGCAACATCGCCCAACGGGGGCCCTCGCCGCGTACACCGTGATGTACCTTGATCCCGCGAAGCCGTGGGTGGCTGATCAGGACGACACCTTGGTGGCAAGCCCGCACCGGGGCCACGGGCTGGGGATGCTGGTGAAACTGGCGAACCTGAGGAGGCTGCAAGCGGAATATCCGGCTGTCCGGCGCGTCATGACTTTTAACGCCGAGGAAAACGAACATATGCTGGCCATCAACGTACAGCTCGGCTTCCGACCGGTGGGATACGACGGCGAATGGCAAAAGAGGATCAAATGACCAGCACGGTGGAGATCGGCCAACTCTGGATCCCGGATTCCCTTGACGCCGATGACGCGAAGGATTTCCTCGCCGCCGTGGAAGTCAGCCGCAAAGTCCGGATGCAGATCTGGGGGAGCGACGACCTCGCCTACACGCCGTTGGAGAAACTGCTCGAACTCGCAGATCCTTACGAACGCCAGGTCATTCTTGTCGCCCGCGTTGACGGCCGTATCGTCGGCACAGTCGATATCGCACTCCCGCTCGCTGACAACATGGACTTGGCAGAATTCACCCTCGATATCCTCCCGGAGTTCCAACGCAGGGGCGTAGGGCGGCAGCTTCTGGAGGCCGCCGAACATTTTGCCAAGAGCGAGGGCAGGACGATGATCATGGTGGATACCAACCATCCTGCCGCGTCCCTGCACGGGGGTGCCGACGA
Source organism: Arthrobacter sp. MMS24-S77 (assembly GCF_054888235.1). Classification (NCBI taxonomy): domain Bacteria; kingdom Bacillati; phylum Actinomycetota; class Actinomycetes; order Micrococcales; family Micrococcaceae; genus Arthrobacter; species Arthrobacter sp. MMS24-S77. The sequence goes on along the minus strand of NZ_JBTZRN010000001.1, from coordinate 3,515,240 downwards.
ACAGCTGGTGCCGGGCAGTGGCCTGGGGTTCGTCCCCTTGGCCAGCCGCGAGGTCGACTTCGCCCGGCGTACCGGCTACACCCTCCAGCACATCGAACAGTTCAGTTCCTGCGCCCTCCCGCTGGATTCAAAACTCGTTGCCGAGCTCGAGGCCGAAGCAGAAGATGCGAATGCCGGCCGGTACCGCGTCCACCACTGGACGGACCGTTGCCCGGAGCAATGGCTCGAGGCCGTGGCCACGCTTGAGAACGCTGCCGGCGAAGTCGTGTCGGAGGGCGGCGAGAGTGCGGAGGCTGAGCAGCAGCGGTTAGTGTTCGACGCCGGCCTCCTGCGCCAGGCGGAAGACGCCGCCGTCGCGCAGGGCCGCCGAACGGTGGTCACCGCCGTCGAACACGTCGCCAGCGGGCGCATCGTGGGACTCACCACTATCGGGGTACTGGCGCAACGCCAGGATGTCGTCTTCCAGGACGACACGATCGTCCTTCAAGAGCACCGTGGAAACAAGCTCGGGCTCCTCATCAAGGTCGCGAACATGCAGCGCCTCAGCGAGCAGTTCCCGGACGCCCGCGTGATCTACACCTGGAACGCGCCGGAAAACCGGTACCTGCTGACTGTGAACAAGCAGTTGGGGTTCACCACGGCAGGAGTCACGGGGCTGTGGCAAAAGGAGCTGCCGGACATGGGTCCGAAGGTCACTTCCTCTGAGTGAGGTGCGTGATTTGGTGATGCACTTGCCCGTCCCGTAAGCTTGAACTACCAAAGACCGTCGGTTGATGGGAATCCACTCCTCTGTGCGCAGCTCAATACTGTAGCGACGCGCGGAAGAACCAAGTGGTTTCCCAGACGAAGGACCCTGACAAAGGGCGGCCGGCGCAGGTGAACGAAGCAAGTCTCCATGATCATTTTGACCGTGTCGAGCCAAGCCCCGTGCATCTGCGCGGGGCGTTTTTTAGTTACAGCTCTTTTGAGCGGGGACCCGGAAGACCGGCTTTATTCCCCGGAAGGAGGGTTATGGCAACGCCCAAAAAGATCTCCGCAGTAGCTGAGATCACGAACGATTTCAAGGAATCGAACGCCGCTGTCCTGACCGAATACCGCGGGCTCTCTGTTGCACAGCTCAAGCAGCTGCGTGTTTCTCTCGGCCTGGACACCAAGTTCGCGGTCGTCAAGAACACCCTGACCGCCATTGCAGCCAAGGAAGCTGGGGTCGAAGCATTCGACGGTCAGCTCGCCGGCCCCACTGCGATTGCGTTCATCAAGGGTGACGCGGTTGCCGCCGCCAAGAGCCTGACGGACTTTGCCAAGGTCAACAAGCAGCTGGTCATCAAGACCGGCTACTTCGAAGGCAAGGCACTGAACGCAGCAGAGGTTGCCGCTCTGGCAGCCCTCGAGTCCCGTGAGCTGCAGCTCGCCAAGGTTGCAGGCATCCTCAAGGCACCTGCTGCCGCTGCTGCACGCATCATTGACGCTCTGCGCCTCAAGCTTGAAGAAGAGGGCGGCGCTGTAGCACCGGCCGCTGAAGAAGCACCGGCTGCCGAAGAGGCTCCCGCCGAGGCTGCTGCAGAAGAGGCTGCCGCTCCGGCTGAAGCCGCTGAAGCAGCAACCGAAGAGAACTAAGTTCTCCCCAATCAAACTGCGGTGCAGTAACGGACGCTGTCCGTGGCAGCACCACCTAAAGGAAGGACGCCAAACATGGCGAAGCTCAGCAACGAAGAGCTCATTGAAGCTTTCAAGGAACTGACCATCATCGAGCTCTCCGAGTTCGTCAAGCTCTTCGAAGAGACCTTCGAAGTTACTGCTGCTGCTGTTGCAGTTGCAGGCCCGGCTGCGGGCGGCGCTGGCGAAGAAGCCGAAGAGAAGACCGAATTTGATGTCATCCTCGAAGCTGCCGGCGACAAGAAGATCGCAGTGATCAAGGAAGTACGCGCCATCACCTCCCTCGGCCTCAAGGAAGCCAAGGACCTGGTTGACAGCGCACCGAAGGCTGTTCTCGAAGGCGCCAACAAGGAAGCCGCAGAGAAGGCCAAGGAGCAGCTCGAAGCTGCCGGTGCCACGGTTACTGTCAAGTAACTCGCCTTTTCGGATAATTCACTTTATCCAAGGAGCCCCGTCCGGATTCGTCCGGGCGGGGCTTCCTGCATTTTGAGCGTTGCTTTTGGAAGGGTCAGAGAGGGTCGCTGATGTCGGCCACCACGGCCTGCAATGCGGCAGCCAGTTCGTCGGCTTTCACGAAGGCGCTGAATCCATGTTCACCGGCACCCATGGAAACCCGCCGTCCCGCGATGCTGGCGTCAGCATAGACCGGCCAGGGTTTCGAGCTTCCCAATGGAGTGATGGTGCCGCGCTCATAGCCGGTGGCCTCGAAGGCGATATCGGCAGAGGGCATGGACAACTTGTTGACGCCGAGGAGTGCGCGCAGCTTGGGCCAGGAGATCTGCCGGTCACCAGGAACCAACGCGAACAGGAACGTGCCGTCCCGGTGTTTGATCACAAGGGACTTCACAATGTCCGACGGCGTGATCCCCATGATGCGGGCCGCCTCCTCAAGACTTCCGGCCGCCGCCCGTTCCACGAGCTGGACCTCCAGGCCTCGGGTGGCCGCGTCGGCCAGGAATCGCTCAGTCCCCCGCATTCATGCCTCGTTTCTCCAGTGTTTGCTCCCGCTGCCGAATTCCTAGTCGCGGTACAGGAGCAGTGCTTCGCCTTGGCCGCCACCGCCACACAAAGCGACCGCCGCCTTGCCCTTGCCGCGGCGCTTCAGCTCGTGGGCCGCATGAAGGGCAAGCCGGGCCCCTGAGGCCCCGATCGGGTGTCCGAGTGCGATGGCTCCGCCATGGATGTTGCACTTTTCCAAGGGATAGTCCAGATCCTTCAGGGACTGCACCGCAACCGAGCCGAACGCTTCGTTGATCTCGATGAAGTCCAGATCGGCCGTAGTCCATCCGGCGCGGTCCAGAGCATGCCGGATGGCGTGTGATGGCTGCGAATGAAGGCTGTTGTCAGGTCCGGCCACCTGCCCGGGCTTGCCGAGAACAGCGAGATACTCGAGGCCGTTCTCCTCGGCGAACCGGCGGCTCGCGAGCACCAGCGCGGAGGCGCCGTCGGACAGGGGAGAGGAGTTGCCCGCAGTGATGGTTCCGTCGGTCGCAAAGGCGCTCTTCAGGGGAGCCAGCGTCTCGATCGTTGTCTGCGGGCGGATCCCTTCGTCGTTGCTCAGTACCACCGGCTCGCCCTTGCGCTGTTTGATGCTGATGGGTGCGATCTCGCCGTCGAACACTCCTTGTTCGGCAGCCGCGGCGGCACGCTGGTGGGAAGCGGCGGCCACTTCATCCTGGGAGCGGCGATCGATGCCCAGGGAGAGGTTCTTGATCTCGGTGGACAGGCCCATCGACTGGCCGTCAAAGGCATCGGTGAGGCCGTCGTGGGCAGCAACGTCGAGGGCCTGGATCGCCCCGTAGCTCCATCCCTGCCGCGAGCCGGGCAGCAAGTGGGGAGCGCGGCTCATCGATTCCTGGCCGCCGGCAACCACAACGGTGGCATCGCCGCTGCGGATCATTCGCGCGGCATCGATCACGGCTGTCAGCCCGGAGAGGCAGACCTTGTTGATGGTGACGGCCGGGATGTTCCATCCGATGCCGGCAGCTATGGCGCTTTGCCGGGCCGGATTCTGGCCGGCTCCCGCTTGCAGGACCTGTCCCATGATCACCGCGTCCACTTTGTCGGCCGTGAGTCCGCTCGCCGCGATGGCGCCTGAAATGGCGTGCGCACCGAGCTCGACGGCGGTGAGTCCAGCCAGTTGACCGTTCAACCGGCCCTGTGGGGTACGGGTGGCGGAAAGGATGACAACGTCGTTGTTGTCCCTTTTGTCTGAAGGGGTGCTCATTTTCTCTCTTCCGATCAAGGGTGGTCAGCCTAGGCTACCGTGGCGCCCATCACCTCTCCATTCAACAATGGAGCCCGGAACAACATTCCGTCGGCACGGCCGCATAGGTGCCTGCAGCAACTGTGCTTGCATTCAAGCGAAATGTGGGGTAGACAGGTGGGTTGATTTGCCGTATCGTGGATATTTGCGTCTTCCCTGTTAACCTTCAGCCTTCATATAGCGGTGGGCTTTACCCCTCAGCTGCGCCTTTTGATGTGCCGTTTAGAACGAGCATGCTCTTGGTCAGCCGGGGTCCCGGGTCATATAGCGGAACCGGAAAGGTACACTGCGGATTCAATCTGCAGGGTGCAAGCGGGGGAGATCTGAAAACGCCTGAAGGTCTGTGGAAGGATCCCTCTTGGTCGCCTCGAGCACCTCTAATAACGAAACCGCTAATACGGCAAGCACCGATGGTGCAACTCGCCGGCTCTCATTCGCAAAGATTCACGAACCGCTGGACGTTCCGAATCTGCTCGCACTGCAGACGGACAGCTTTGACTGGCTGGTCGGAAACGAACGCTGGCAGGCGCGGGTAGCGAAGGCTGTCGAGGAAGGCGACCTGAGCGTCGCCACCACCTCTGGACTTGCCGACATCTTCGAAGAGATCTCCCCCATCGAGGACTTCCAGGGCACTATGTCCCTGAGCTTCTCCGAGCCGGAGTTCGCTGATCCGAAGTACACCATGGCCGAATGCAAAGACCGTGACGCCACCTACTCGGCACCGCTGTATGTCAAGGCCGAGTTCATGAACAACAACACGGGTGAAATCAAGCAGCAGACCGTGTTCATGGGCGATTTCCCTCTCATGACCGAGAAGGGAACGTTCGTTGTCAACGGCACCGAGCGTGTCGTCGTCTCCCAGCTGGTCCGTTCACCGGGCGCGTACTTTGAGCGCACCGCTGACAAGACCAGTGACAAGGACATCTTCACAGCAAAGATCATCCCGTCCCGCGGTGCATGGTTCGAACTCGAAATCGACAAGCGCGACCAGGTCGGCGTTCGCCTCGACCGCAAGCGTAAGCAGTCGGTCACCGTCCTGCTGAAGGCCCTTGGTTGGACCGAAGGCCAGATCCTGGAAGAGTTCGGCCAGTACGACTCCATGCGCGCAACGCTGGAGAAGGACGCCACCGAAACCCGCGAAGACGCGCTCCTGGACATCTACCGCAAGCTGCGTCCGGGCGAGCCGCCCACCGTCGAGGCTGCCCAGTCCCTGCTGGACAACCTGTACTTCAACGCCAAGCGCTACGATCTGGCCAAGGTTGGCCGTTACAAGATCAACCGCAAGCTCGGCATCGACCGCTCCCTTGGCGACAAGGAAGCTTCGGTCCTGCACGTTGAAGACATTGTCGCCATGATCAAGTTCCTCGTCGCGCTTCACGCCGGCGAGAAGACCCTCATGGGCAAGCGCGATGGCGAAGACCACGAGCTCCGCGTCGAGATCGATGACATCGACCACTTCGGCAACCGCCGCATCCGCGCCGTCGGAGAACTGATCGAAAACCAGGTCCGCACCGGCCTGTCCCGCATGGAGCGCGTCGTCCGCGAACGCATGACCACGCAGGACGTCGAAGCGATCACGCCGCAGACCCTGATCAACATCCGCCCTGTTGTGGCAGCAATCAAGGAGTTCTTCGGAACGTCCCAGCTGTCCCAGTTCATGGACCAGAACAACCCGTTGTCGGGTTTGACCCACAAGCGCCGCCTGTCGGCCCTTGGCCCGGGTGGTCTGTCCCGTGACCGCGCAGGCATGGAAGTTCGAGACGTTCACCCGTCGCACTACGGACGTATGTGCCCCATCGAAACTCCTGAAGGCCCGAACATTGGTCTGATCGGTTCGTTGGCTTCCTACGGCCGGATCAACCCGTTCGGTTTCATCGAGACTCCGTACCGTTTGGTTTCCGAGGGTGTCGTTTCCGATGAGGTCCAGTACCTCACCGCCGACGACGAGGCCGAGGTCCTGATTGCACAGGCCAACGCTCCGCTGGACGCTGACAAGAGGTTCGCGGAAGAAACCGTGCTTGTCCGTGCCCGTGGTGGTGGAGGCGAGCCCGTTCTGGTTCCGGCTGCCGACGTTCAGTTCATGGACGTTTCCCCGCGGCAGATGGTGTCTGTGGCTACCGCCCTGATTCCGTTCCTTGAGCATGACGATGCAAACCGCGCGCTCATGGGTGCCAACATGCAGCGCCAGGCCGTGCCGCTGGTCCGTTCCGAGGCCCCATTCGTGGGTACCGGTATGGAGCGCGCCGCCGCCGTCGACGCCGGTGACGTTGTCATCGCGAAGAAGGCCGGTGTTGTCAACGAAGTTTCCGCCGACCTCGTCACCATGCTCAACGACGACGGCACGGAAACCAGCTACCGCATCAACAAGTTCGCCCGTTCCAACCAGGGCAACTGCTACAACCACCGTGTCCTGGTCAACGAAGGCCAGCGCCTCGAAGTCGGCGGCATCATCGCTGACGGCCCGGCAACGGACCAGGGTGAACTCGCCCTCGGTAAGAACCTCCTCGTGGCATTCATGTCCTGGGAAGGCCATAACTTCGAGGACGCCATCATCCTGTCGCAGCGCATCGTCGCTGAGGACGTTCTTTCCTCCATCCACATCGAGGAGCACGAGATCGATGCCCGCGACACCAAGCTTGGTGCCGAGGAAATCACCCGTGATATCCCCAACGTGTCCGAGGAAGTCCTTGCAGGACTGGACGAGCGCGGCATCATCCACATCGGTGCCGAGGTTGAAGCCGGCGACATCCTGGTCGGAAAGGTCACCCCGAAGGGCGAAACCGAACTGACTCCGGAAGAGCGACTGCTCCGTGCGATCTTCGGCGAGAAGTCACGCGAAGTGCGTGACACCTCCCTGAAGGTTCCGCACGGTGAGTCCGGTACGGTTATCGGCGTTCGCGTCTTCGACCGCGACAACGACGACGAGCTGCCCCCGGGCGTTAACCAGCTCGTCCGCGTCTACGTTGCTGCCAAGCGCAAGATCACCGACGGCGACAAGCTCGCCGGCCGCCACGGTAACAAGGGCGTCATCTCCAAGATCTTGCCGATCGAGGACATGCCGTTCCTTGCCGACGGTACGCCGGTGGACATCGTCCTGAACCCGCTGGGTGTTCCGGGTCGTATGAACGTCGGCCAGGTGCTGGAGACGCACCTCGGGTGGGTTGCGAAGACCGGTTGGAAGATCGAAGGCGAGCCGGAGTGGGTCAAGAACCTTCCGAACCTGCCTCGTGAATCCGGCCAGACGACCGTTGCCACCCCGGTGTTCGATGGTGCACGTGAAGAGGAAATCACAGGTCTGCTGGATTCCACCAACGTGACCCGCGACGGCGACCGCCTGATCGACTCTTCCGGCAAGACGCGTTTGTTCGACGGCCGCTCTGGCGAGCCGTTCCCGGACCCGATCTCCGTGGGCTACATGTACATCCTGAAGCTCCACCACCTGGTGGACGACAAGATCCACGCACGCTCCACCGGCCCGTACTCCATGATCACGCAGCAGCCGCTGGGTGGTAAGGCACAGTTCGGTGGCCAGCGCTTCGGTGAAATGGAAGTCTGGGCGCTCGAAGCATACGGCGCTGCCTACACCCTCCAGGAACTGCTCACGATCAAGTCGGATGACATCCACGGCCGCGTGAAGGTTTACGAAGCCATCGTCAAGGGCGAGAACATCCCCGAGCCTGGCGTTCCGGAATCCTTCAAGGTCTTGATCAAGGAAATGCAGTCGCTGTGCCTGAACGTGGAAGTTCTTTCCACGGACGGTACGACGATCGAAATGCGTGACTCTGATGACGCAGTCTTTACGGCTGCGGAAGAACTGGGCATTGATCTGTCTCGCGCAGAGCCCAGCTCCGTAGAAGAGGTCTAAACAGCCGCTTTTGGCTGGCGGTGCGAACCGCCAGCCAAAGGGCAGCTGCCTCTTTCCGTAAATCAAGACTTCAGAATTTAGAGAACAAGAGAGAACAGGGACCATATGTCCAGCGAATCCTCCTTCGGCCTCATGCAGATCGGCCTCGCCACCGCGGAAGACATCCGCGGCTGGTCGTACGGTGAGGTCAAGAAGCCGGAAACCATCAACTACCGCACGCTCAAGCCCGAGAAGGACGGCCTCTTCTGCGAGAAGATCTTCGGCCCGTCCCGCGACTGGGAATGCTACTGCGGCAAGTACAAGCGCGTGCGCTTCAAGGGCATCATCTGTGAGCGTTGTGGCGTTGAAGTCACACGCGCCAAGGTGCGCCGCGAGCGCATGGGCCACATTGAGCTGGCCGCTCCCGTCACGCACATCTGGTACTTCAAGGGTGTTCCCTCCCGCTTGGGCTACCTCCTTGACCTGGCACCGAAGGACCTTGAAAAGGTCATCTACTTCGCTGCCTACATGATCACCAGCGTCGACACCGAGAGCCGTCACGCGGAACTGCCGAACCTTCAGGTGGAGCACGACCTCGAGAAGAAGCAGCTCGTCGACAACCGCGACAGCGACATCGCCACGATTGCCCGCGACCTTGAGGACGAGCTTGCCCGCCTCGAAGGTGAAGGCGCCAAGGCTGCGGACAAGAAGAAGGCCCGCGACTCCGCGGACCGTCAGATGGCCAACGTCCGCAAGCGCGCGGATGCTGAGATCGAGCGCCTCGAGCAGGTCTGGGACCGCTTCAAGAACCTCAAGGTCGCCGACCTCGAAGGTGACGAAGGCCTGTACCGCGAATTGCGCGACCGTTACGGCATGTACTTCGAAGGCTCCATGGGTGCCGAAGCCATCAAGAAGCGTCTTGAGAACTTCGACATGCAGGCAGAGTCGGAGTCCCTGCGCGACACCATCCAGAACGGCAAGGGCCAGCGCAAGACCCGCGCGCTCAAGCGCCTGAAGGTTGTTAACGCATTCCTGACCACCAACAACAGCCCGCTTGGCATGGTGCTGGACGCCGTCCCGGTGATCCCGCCGGAACTGCGCCCGATGGTCCAGTTGGACGGTGGCCGCTTCGCGACCTCCGACCTCAACGACCTCTACCGCCGCGTGATCAACCGCAACAACCGACTCAAGCGACTGCTTGACCTCGGTGCTCCGGAGATCATCGTCAACAACGAGAAGCGCATGCTTCAGGAAGCTGTTGACAGCCTCTTCGACAACGGCCGTCGCGGCCGCCCCGTCACGGGTCCAGGCAACCGTCCGCTGAAGTCCCTGAGCGACATGCTCAAGGGCAAGCAGGGCCGTTTCCGCCAGAACCTGCTCGGCAAGCGCGTCGACTACTCCGGCCGTTCGGTCATCGTCGTCGGCCCGCAGCTGAAGCTGCACCAGTGTGGTCTGCCCAAGCAGATGGCCCTGGAGCTCTTCAAGCCGTTCGTGATGAAGCGACTGGTTGACCTCAACCACGCGCAGAACATCAAGTCGGCCAAGCGCATGGTCGAGCGTTACCGTCCGCAGGTCTGGGACGTGCTGGAAGAGATCATCACCGAACACCCGGTGCTGCTCAACCGTGCACCTACCCTGCACCGCCTCGGCATCCAGGCATTCGAGCCGCAGCTTGTTGAAGGCAAGGCCATCCAGCTTCACCCGCTGGTTTGTGGTGCCTTCAACGCTGACTTCGACGGCGACCAGATGGCAGTCCACCTGCCGCTGAGCCCAGAAGCCCAGGCTGAAGCCCGCATCCTGATGCTCTCCTCGAACAACATCTTGAAGCCGTCTGATGGCCGCCCGGTGACCCTGCCCTCGCAGGACATGATCATCGGTCTGTACCACCTGACCACCAAGCGTGTTGGTTCGGCAGGCGAAGGCCGTATCTTCTCCTCGGTTGCGGAAGCCATCATGGCCTACGACGCCCGCGAGCTGCACCTGAACTCCCAGGTCAAGATCCGTCTTGAGGGCTTTGTGCCTTACGCCGGCTGGGAAGCTCCGGAAGGCTGGGAGCCGGGTCAGACCGCGCTCGTCCAGACCTCCCTCGGCCAGGTTCTCTTCAACGAGACCCTGCCGGAGGACTACCCGTGGGTTGAGGCTGTTGCCGACAAGGGCGAGCTTTCCCGGATCGTCAACGACCTCGCAGAGCGCTACCCGAAGGTTGTCACCGCTGCAACGCTGGACAACCTGAAGGACGCCGGTTTCTACTGGGCCACCCGCTCAGGCGTCACCGTGGCAATCTCCGACATCGAGGTGCCCACCTCCAAGCCGGCCATCCTGGCCGGTTACGAGACCATGGCTGCCAAGATCCAGGGCCAGTACGACAAGGGCCTGATCGACGACGACGAGCGCCGCCAGGAACTGATCGAGATCTGGAACAAGGCCACCAACGAGATCGCCCAGGCGATGCGTGACAGCCTGTCCCCGATGAACACCATCAACCGCATGGTGTCCTCCGGTGCACGTGGTAACTGGATGCAGGTCCGCCAGATCGCGGGTATCCGTGGTCTTGTGGCCAACCCGAAGGGTGAGATCATCCCGCGTCCGATCAAGTCCTCGTACCGCGAGGGCCTGTCGGTGCTGGAATACTTCATCGCCACGCACGGTGCCCGTAAGGGTCTTGCCGACACCGCGCTGCGTACCGCCAACTCGGGTTACTTGACCCGTCGTCTGGTGGACGTTTCGCAGGACGTCATCGTCCGTGAAGAGGACTGTGGCACCGAGCGCGGTCTCATGACCGCAATCGCAGTGCCGGACTCCAATGGTGAGCTGGTCCTTGACGAGAACGTCGAGAACAGCGCCTACGCACGTACCCTCGCCGTCGACGTCGTCGACTCCAAGGGCGCAGTGCTTGCCGCTGCCGGCACCGACTGCGGCGACGTCGTCATTGCCGAGCTGCTCGCGGCCGGCATCACCGAGGTCAAGGTCCGCTCCGTGCTCACGTGTGAGTCCAAGGTCGGTACCTGTGCGCTCTGCTACGGCCGTTCACTGGCCACCGGCAAGACCGTGGACATCGGAGAGGCCGTCGGCATCATCGCCGCACAGTCGATCGGTGAACCCGGTACCCAGCTGACCATGCGTACGTTCCACACCGGTGGTGCTGTTTCCGCCAGCGGTGGCGACGACATCACCCAGGGTCTGCCGCGTATCCAGGAACTCTTCGAAGCCCGTACTCCGAAGGGTGTTGCACCGATTGCTGAAGCAGCCGGCCGCATCGCCATCGAAGAGTCCGAGCGCCAGATGCGCCTCATCATCACCCCGGACGATGGTTCCGAGGAGATCGCGTACCCGGTGCTGCGCCGTTCCCGCCTCCTCATCGAGGACGGCGAGCACGTCAGCGTCGGCCAGAAGCTGATCAACGGTCCTGTGGACCCGAAGCAGGTTCTGCGCATCATGGGTCCGCGTGCCGCCCAGAAGTTCCTGGTGGACGAGGTCCAGGGCGTTTACCGCAGCCAGGGCATTGGCATCCACGACAAGCACGTGGAAGTCATCGTCCGTCAGATGCTGCGCCGCGTGACCGTCATCGAATCCGGCGACTCCGAGCTGCTTCCGGGCGAGCTCGCTGAGCGCAGCCGCTTCGAAGACGAGAACCGTCGCGTGGTGTCCGAAGGCCGTACCCCGGCTTCCGGCCGTCCGGAACTCATGGGTATCACCAAGGCATCCCTGGCAACCGAGTCCTGGCTGTCGGCCGCTTCCTTCCAGGAGACCACCCGCGTTCTGACGCAGGCGGCCATGGAAGGCAAGAGCGACCCGCTGCTTGGCCTCAAGGAGAACGTCATCATCGGTAAGCTGATCCCGGCCGGCACGGGCCTGCCCCGTTACACCGAGGTCACCGTGGAGCCGACTGAAGAAGCAAAGGCAAGCCTGTTCACGGGCCCCAGCGCCTTCACCGACTTCTCGTATGACGCCCTGGGCGGGGACGGAGCTCCCGAGTTCCACGCCATCCCGCTGGATGACTACGATCTCGGCAACGACTTCCGCTAAGAAGTCGCGCGAAGGAAGGACCCCGTACTCAGCGAGTGCGGGGTCCTTCCCGTTTGACGGGGCCTTGTGCCCCGCGATGGAGCCCGACGGCGGCGCGCGCCTCACGTCACCGGGGCACCTCAAGCAGGAGCCCGACGACGGCGGCCGGCACGCGGCGTCGTGCTCCACCGCTTACACCCGATTAAGGCCTCAGATCAAGCCATGCTAGAATTTTCGTAATTGTTCTGTGTGGCAGTGGATGAAGGCCGCCGCAGCATCATTTCGGTTTTGTTCTCATGATGTTGGGTGGAGCCTGTTTCCGGGTTGCGGGCTACGTGCGCAACGAATGCCGCACTTTTGCACGCCCACTGGATCTTCGGACCCGGGCCGCATGGACAACGCCAAAGCTCTCACGCAAACACAGGCTAACGCCTGGGCGCGGGGCAGAGATCAACCAACGGAGAACACGAAAGTGCCTACGATTAACCAGCTGGTCCGCAAGGGCCGCACGCCTAAGGTCTCCAAGACCAAGGCTCCCGCGCTTAAGGGCAGCCCGATGCGCCGCGGTGTTTGCACCCGCGTTTACACGACCACCCCGAAGAAGCCGAACTCGGCTCTGCGTAAGGTTGCACGTGTGCGCCTCAACGGTGGCGTTGAAGTTACCGCCTACATCCCCGGTGTTGGCCACAACCTCCAGGAGCACTCCATCGTGCTCGTCCGTGGTGGTCGTGTGAAGGACCTCCCGGGTGTCCGTTACAAGATCGTCCGTGGTGCCCTCGATACCCAGGGTGTCAAGAACCGCAAGCAGGCCCGCAGCCGCTACGGCGCAAAGATGGAGAAGAAGTAATATGCCTCGCAAGGGTCCGGCCCCGAAGCGGCCGCTAGTTTCCGATCCCGTTTACGGTTCCCCGTTGGTCACCCAGCTGATCAACAAGGTTCTGATCGACGGCAAGAAGTCCACCGCAGAGCGCATCGTTTACGGCGCCCTCGAAGGTGCACGCGCCAAGTCCGGTGGCGACCCCGTCGCCGCCCTCAAGAAGGCCATGGACAACGTCAAGCCTTCCCTTGAGGTTCGCTCCCGCCGTGTCGGTGGCGCAACCTACCAGGTCCCCGTTGAGGTCAAGCCGGGCCGCTCCACCGCCCTCGCTTTGCGTTGGCTGGTTGGCTACTCCAAGGCCCGCCGCGAGAAGACGATGACCGAGCGCCTCCAGAACGAAATCCTGGATGCGTCCAACGGTCTCGGTGCCGCTGTGAAGCGTCGCGAAGACACCCACAAGATGGCCGAGTCGAACAAGGCCTTCGCACACTACCGCTGGTAAAACTTCCCGTACGCCGCCGGCTCCCTGAGCTGGCGGCGAACGTGTAGTCCATCCGAAAGGGAGACACCGTGGCACAGGACGTGCTTACCGACCTTAGCAAGGTCCGCAACATCGGCATCATGGCCCACATCGATGCCGGCAAGACCACCACCACCGAGCGCATCCTGTTTTACACAGGTGTGAACCACAAGATCGGCGAAACGCACGACGGCGCTTCGACGACCGACTGGATGGAACAGGAAAAGGAACGCGGCATCACCATCACGTCTGCCGCCGTGACCTGCTTCTGGGACAAGAACCAGATCAACATCATCGACACCCCGGGCCACGTGGACTTCACGGTTGAGGTTGAGCGCTCCCTGCGCGTCCTCGACGGCGCCGTTGCTGTCTTCGATGGCAAGGAAGGCGTTGAGCCGCAGTCCGAGACTGTGTGGCGCCAGGCCGACAAGTACAACGTGCCGCGTATCTGCTTCGTCAACAAGATGGACAAGCTCGGTGCTGACTTCTACTTCACCGTAGACACCATCATCAGCCGCCTCGGCGCCAAGCCGCTGGTTCTCCAGCTGCCGATCGGTGCAGAGAACGACTTCATTGGCGTCGTGGATCTCCTTGAGATGCGCGCACTGGTGTGGCCGGGCGATGCCAAGGGTGACGTCACCATGGGTGCCAAGTACGAGGTCCAGGAGATCCCCGCCGATCTCCAGGCCAAGGCTGAGGAATACCGCGCACAGCTCGTTGAGACTGTTGCCGAGGCTTCCGAGGAACTCATGGAGAAGTACCTCGATGGTGAAGAACTCACTGTCGAGGAGCTCAAGGCCGGCATCCGCAAGATGACCATCAACTCTGAGCTCTACCCGGTTCTCTGTGGTTCTGCCTTCAAGAACCGTGGCGTACAGCCGATGCTGGATGCTGTTGTCGACTTCCTGCCGAACCCGCTCGACGTCCCGCCCATGGTCGGTCACGACCCCCGCGACGAAGAGAAGGAACTCACCCGCAAGCCTTCTGCCGAGGAGCCGTTCTCGGCCCTGGCGTTCAAGATTGCGGCGCACCCGTTCTTCGGTCAGCTCACCTTCATCCGCGTGTACTCCGGTCACGTGGAAGCAGGCGCCCAGGTGGTCAACTCCACCAAGGGCAAGAAGGAGCGCATCGGCAAGCTGTTCCAGATGCACGCCAACAAGGAAATGCCTGTTGAGGGCGCTACCGCTGGCCACATCTACGCAGCCATCGGTCTGAAGGACACCACTACGGGCAACACCCTGTGCGATGCGAACAACCAGATCGTCCTCGAGTCCATGAGCTTCCCGGAGCCCGTGATCTCGGTTGCCATCGAGCCGAACACCAAGGGTGACCAGGAGAAGCTCTCCACGGCCATCCAGAAGCTCTCCGCTGAGGACCCGACCTTCCAGGTCTCCCTCAACGAGGACACCGGCCAGACCATCATAGCCGGCATGGGCGAGCTCCACCTGGACATCCTGGTGGACCGCATGCGCCGCGAATTCAAGGTCGAGGCAAACGTCGGCAAGCCGCAGGTTGCTTACCGCGAAACCATCAAGCGCGCTGTAGAGCGTCACGACTACACGCACAAGAAGCAGACCGGTGGTTCGGGTCAGTTCGCTAAGATCCAGATCGCTATCGAGCCGATGGACACCGCCGACGGCGAGCTCTACGCGTTCGAGAACAAGGTCACCGGTGGCCGCGTGCCCCGCGAGTACATCCCGTCCGTTGACGCGGGCATCCAGGATGCACTCAACGACGGCGTTCTTGCCGGCTACCCGGTTGTCGGCATCAAGGCCACGCTGATTGACGGCGCGTACCACGATGTTGACTCCTCGGAAATGGCGTTCAAGATCGCTGGCCGTATGGCTTTCAAGGAAGCCGCACGCAAGGCGAACCCTGTTCTGCTCGAACCGCTGATGGATGTTGAGGTCCGCACCCCTGAGGAATACATGGGTGAAGTTATTGGTGACCTGAACTCCCGCCGTGGCCAGATGCAGTCCATGGAAGATGCCGCTGGCGTCAAGGTGATCCGTGCGCACGTTCCGCTGTCCGGCATGTTCGGCTACATCGGTGACCTGCGTTCGAAGACCCAGGGCCGTGCTGTGTACTCCATGACGTTCAACAGCTACGCCGAGGTCCCGAAGGCAGTTGCCGACGAGATCATCCAGAAGACCCGCGGCGAGTAATCACCGACGGATAAACCAGGATGCTGACCCGGTTCCGGGAAAGCATCCAGTGCAGGTGGCCGGGTTGCGGCCCAGGCTCCGGTCCGGCCCCTGCACGAACAGACTCCAGGTACTAGCATTGGTTCCTGAATCTGCAATTTCACCAAACCCAAAGCCCCCAAGTAGACTTGCTGGAGTTTCTGCCGCGAAAAGCGCGGCCGAGGAGCAACTCACTTGAAATCGTTCTAGGAGGAACCTGTGGCAAAGGCAAAGTTCGAGCGGACTAAGCCGCACGTCAACATCGGCACCATTGGTCACGTTGACCACGGTAAGACGACGCTGACTGCCGCCATTTCCAAGGTGCTGTACGACAAGTACCCCACTCTCAACGAGCAGCGCGACTTCGCGTCGATTGACTCTGCTCCGGAAGAGCGCCAGCGTGGTATTACCATCAACATCTCCCACGTTGAGTACCAGACCGAGAAGCGCCACTACGCACACGTAGACGCTCCGGGTCACGCTGACTACATCAAGAACATGATCACCGGTGCTGCCCAGATGGACGGTGCGATCCTCGTGGTTGCCGCCACTGACGGCCCGATGGCTCAGACCCGCGAGCACGTTCTGCTCGCCCGCCAGGTTGGTGTTCCCTACCTGCTGGTCGCGCTGAACAAGTCGGACATGGTCGACGACGAAGAGCTTCTCGACCTCGTTGAAATGGAAGTTCGCGAGCTGCTCAGCGCTCAGGGCTTCGATGGCGACGACGCTCCGGTTGTGCGTGTTTCCGGCCTCAAGGCACTCGAAGGCGACCCGGTTTGGGTCAAGTCCGTCGAAGACCTCATGGAAGCTGTCGACAACTCGGTTCCGGACCCCGTACGTGACCGTGACAAGCCGTTCCTGATGCCGATCGAAGACGTCTTCACGATCACCGGCCGTGGCACCGTTGTTACGGGTCGCGCCGAGCGCGGTACCCTCGCGATCAACTCTGAAGTTGAAATCGTTGGTATCCGTCCGGTCCAGAAGACCACCGTTACCGGTATCGAGATGTTCCACAAGCAGCTCGACGAAGCATGGGCCGGCGAGAACTGTGGCCTCCTGCTCCGCGGTCTGAAGCGCGACGACGTCGAGCGTGGCCAGGTTGTCGTCAAGCCGGGTTCCATCACCCCGCACACCGACTTCGAGGCTAACGTCTACATCCTGTCCAAGGACGAAGGCGGACGCCACAACCCGTTCTACTCGAACTACCGCCCGCAGTTCTACTTCCGTACCACGGACGTAACCGGCGTTATCACCCTGCCGGAAGGCACGGAAATGGTTATGCCTGGCGACAACACTGAGATGACCGTTGAGCTCATCCAGCCGATCGCTATGGAAGAGGGCCTCGGCTTCGCAATCCGTGAAGGTGGCCGCACCGTTGGTTCGGGACGTGTCACCAAGATCCTCAAGTAGTTTCTACTTGTAGATCGGTGAAGGACCGGCCGCCTGGCGGCCGGTAGCAAACCAAAGAAGAACCCCGTCACTTCGGTGGCGGGGTTCTTCTTTGCTATGGTTTATCTATCGAATGGATAAATCGTGCGGGCGAATCGGGTTGCTTAGCGCGGCTTCGCCCACCCTGGACAGGAGAGCAGCATGTTCGGCTTCTTTGGCACCATACTTGCACTGGCCGTCGGCTTCCTGATCGCCCTGGTGTCCTATTCCGCAGGGAAATCGAAAGGACGCGCGCTTTTCGTACGCGCCCGCCAACAGGTGGTGGAGGATTCCGACCGGCTGTATCGCTCAGGGTATTTGGCTGGTCACGTGGCAGGGTGGCGCGACGCCGAGGCCCGCCGCGGAACGGATCTTGCGGAGGGGCAGGCCTTCCGCCCGCAGGGTCCCGGCGGCACGCAACCTTTCCGGCCTGTTCCGGTCCAGACCGCTCCCATCGGGCCTATTCCTGCCCCGCCTGTTCCGGTCCCGCCTGTTCCGGTCCCGCCTGTTCCAGTCCCGCCCCAACCGCAACCAGTCCAGTCGCTCTCGCCTGAGGTGCTGCGCGCCGAGCAAGCGGCGCGTAAACAGAAGCGGGACCGGCAGAACATCAACATCACGCTGTACGTGGCAAGCCTCCTGCTGGTTGCCGCTTCAGCTCTGTTCATCGGCACCAGCCTCCCGTCCGTTCTCCGCTTTGCAGGCGTCTGGGCGATCACAGGGGCCTTTTACACGGCCGGTTTCATCCTCCACGCCAGGGCTCCCAGGCTACGGCCCGCTGCGATCGCCTTCGCCGGAACAGGGCTTGCCCTGATCCCTGTGACGGGTTTGGCAATGTACAACTTCGCCTTGAACAACGGTCCAGCCGCCTGGCTGGTCACGTCCTTGGTTGGCACGGCGGCCTATGTCGCCGCCGCCGTCCGCTTGGACAACAAGGTTCTTGCTTTCCTGTCCTTGAGTTTCGTTGTCTCCACGGCATGGTCCGGGGTGTCCATACTCGGTGGAGCGCTGGTCTGGTATTTCGCGTCGCTGATCGGAATTGCCGTACTCCTGACCCTCGTGGCCATGCGCATCCCGGGTTGGCTCCCGCGAATCTATGTCCAGCCGCTGATGGTATTGCACCCGTATGCCGTGCCGTTCGTGGCCCTCGCCGTGACCTTCGTTCCGCAACATCTGGGCAAGGGGGAGTACCCCCTGATCATGGTGATGTGTGGCCTGTATTTTGCCGTGATGGCCGCACTTCCGCAGGGCCGGTTCCGCCTTCAACAGTTCTATGGCGCGCGGCTTGCATTCACTGTGGCATTTCCGGCGGCGTTGTCCGACGCCGGGGCTGGGCTGCCCGAGGTGCTGCTGGCCGCCGTCGTTCTGCTGGCCATGCAGTCGCTATGGTCGGCATTCGGCGTCAGGCGCCTGACTCGTTGGTTCCCGGAGCCGAGTGAACCCCAGGCCGTCCAACGCTGCTGGATGGATGCCATAATGTGTTTCGGCCTTCAATTGGTAGCTACCTTCATGACGGCGTTGCTTATCCTGCTCCGCCACTCAGGGACACCCGTCGGGATCCCGCTGTTTGCCACTCTCCTGTGCGGTTTGATCCTGGCATGGAAGCTGGGAGGCCTCGCGGAGTGGCTCCCCGTGGCCGGGCTTGTAGTGGCTGCCCCGTTTGCCGATGAACTTGGCGGCGCTCCGACGGCGGCATTGTTGGCTACGGCGGGTGCGTATTGGCTGTTGAGGGCAACAAGGCCACTGGAAACCAAGCGCTTGGTCTTTGTCCTGGCAGGGCGAATTGCACTGACTTTCGCCGTTCCCGCCATGGTAGCGGGCGTGTTGGGGGACCACCCTGGCCGCACTGCCGCCGTCATTCTGGCGTTCCTTGCCGCGGTGACGATCCAGCTGCTGCTGGAAGCCGGGCTGATCCGCTCGGGGGTCAGAACTTTCGCGCCGACCGCCTGCCTGGTGGCCTTTGCCGGTGCCGGCATGGCGGTGATGCCTTTGCTTTTCCTGGTCGAGCGGACTCCCGGCCAGCCCATGGCAGTAGCGGCAATTTTGATTCATGTACTTGGCGCCATGCTGGTCAGCTCGATGTTGTTCCCGAAAGGCGTACGAAACCCTCCGCAGCGCGGAATCGTGGCCGAGTTCCTTGCGCCAGCGTCCATTGCTTGGGTGGGGGTCCTGTCTTTCGGTGGAGTATCCCTGGCCTTGGGAAATACGGTGTTGCTCGCCTCCGTGCTGTACTTCGCCGTCCAGGCGCGGCGTCTTCCGCACACGCTGCATCGACGCAGTTATTGGTGGGCCGCCCGCGCCCTCACGACCGTGTTCGCAGGTACGGGCTATCTGCAATTGCTGCAGGATGAAGGCGGGCTGGTGTTGGCGGGGGAGATTGTTCAGCTTGCCACAGTTGTCTTCGTTGCATTGGCCCTCCAGCTGATTCCGCCCCTTGCAGAGGCGGTCCGTGGCCCTGATCGAGGTCTCGCGACGCTCGACGCTGCCGTGGTGTTGCCGTTCATGGCTGGCGCCGCCGCCGTCGTGAGCATCTCCGGAACGTACTTCGACAGCTCCGTAACTGATAGCTGGCAAGCGGGTGCGGTCGCACTTCTCATGGCGGCGTCGGCTGTGGTTGCTGGGTTCATGCTGCGGTCGGAGACCGCGTCAGCGGTCTTCGCACCGGCGGCGCTGGGGTTGCTGCTGGTGCTTCGCGGTGGGCACCTCCATGAGGTTGAGGCGTTGCTCGCCATCTTCGCTGGGTTTGCCGCGGTCATGGTGGCCGCGGCTCAAGGGCCGAGCGCCAAGGGCATCTACTTCATGGCCGCCCGGATTCTCACGGCGGTCCTGGCAGCTGTTTTTGCCCACGACGTCACCACCTCAGCCACGGTGGTTTCGCTAACCTTCGCGGGCGTCTTGGTGGTACAGCACATGATCCGCTGGCTCATGCGGAACCGCTTGCAGCAGATTCCTTTCCAACAGGCAGCCGTGTGGGTGACGCTTGCCGCCCAAGCGGCGTTGCCGGCAAGCTACCTGCTTCAGCCGCAAGCTCACGACGGCGGTCGCTGGGTTCCGCTGGTTGAGCTGGCCCTGCTGCTGGTCTCCGCCGTCGTCGCGAATCGGATCTTCGCTGCGCGAGGTGCTGCATATCTTGCCATTCCGGCGACAATTGCTTTGGTGGTGACGGCAGGAACCCACGTGTCTTTCCTTGCTGGTACATGGCTCGCGGAACCTCTCCTGGGCCCGGTAGCGGCGCCCCTCGTGCTGCTCACCCTGGCGCTCCTGGTGACCGCGGGAAGATTGCTGATCCAACCGGGAACTGGAGTTCCCGAACATTGGTTCTGGCTGGCGGCAGCCCTATCATTTGCCGGGGCCGGCGGACTGCTGTCCGTCGACGAATCGGACAGCATGATGGGAATGGCGGGACTTGCACTGGCGGTGATTTGTTTCGTGGCCTCGCACGTTGAGGGAATGCCCGGCTTCTATCCGCTTGCTTCGGCCGCGAGCGTCGTCGGTGCCACGGTATTCGCCGATTCGGTCTTCGGTGAGTCTCAGATCCCGGGCAGACTGGGGCCCCATGGGAGGCATTCCTGCCGTGGCTCGTGGGCTGCGCGGGGGCGGCCGCTGCACTCTACGCGGCGCGCTGGTCCAGGATCCTGGGCATCGGAGCGCAGCCGGTGCGCAGGTTGTCGCTGGCGATCGCGGCTGGAGGGGGATTTGCGCTGGCTGCCGGTGCCGGTTTGCTGCACGATGACACCGCGTTGGCTGGCACCGGCCTGCTTGGCGCTGCCGTGGCCGTTGCTTGCTTTGAGGTTCCCCGGGCCATCCGGTTCACTGTCGCCGAGTTTGGTTCGGTGCTGATGCTTGCGGCCGTCGAGCGGGCGGTCCTCTTCGCCCAAGGAGCCAGGCCTGAGATCTTTTGGGTGCTGCAGTGGTTCGTGGTCCTCGGCGCCGTTTTGGCAGGGTTGCGCTACTACACAGGAAGCGGCCTGGATGGACGCATCAGGGTTGGACTCGCTGCAGGCTTGTTGTCCCTCGGCGGCCTGCTTTCGATAGTCCCGGGCACCGCTTTTTCGGGCACTGTTTTTTCGGGCACTGTGCCGCAGCAACTTTGGGTTCTCGTGGGACACACGGTACTGCTGCTTACCGGCCTGCTCCTGGCCGAGCGCAAATTCGTATGGTGGGGTGCCGTGGGTGTTGCCCTCAGCGTCATGTGGGCCCTCCGTTCCTACGCCTTCGCAATGCTGGCGGTGCTCGCCTTGGCGTTGATTGCCTTGGCCGTCTGGCGCCTCAACAGGGCCGCGCCCTGATAGCGTTGCACCCAAAGGAGGAATGCGGAATGGGATGGCTCATTTTTCTGATCGTGGTTGTCGTAGTGGTGGTTGGGATCTTCTGGGGAAGGAAGTACTTCCGCCGCGAGATCGACCGTGCCAAGCGCATCAACCGGGCGAACAAGAAAGACTGATTTAGCACGATCGGTCTACGAAAATCGACAGTCGATCAACCTTGGCGAGCCCTGCTTAAGGACCGGTACCAATAGAACGAGTCCTTGGGGGTTCTTTCGAGGGTATCGAAGTCCACGTGCACCAGCCCGAACCGCTGGGAGTATCCGGCGGCCCATTCGAAGTTGTCCAGCAACGTCCACACGTAGTAACCAAGAAGTTCCACGTCGTGGGCGATCCCGCCGGGGGCGGTTGCCCTCAATGCCTGGCCAAGGTGCGAAGCAAGGTAACTGATGCGGTCGGAGTCGTGAACAGGACCCGGCGAGTGGTCCGGCTCCGGGAAACTCGCACCGCTTTCTGTGATGAACAGGGGAGGTAGGGCCGCCCCGTAGCGGTCTTTCAGCTCCCGCAGCAGGATTCCTAGGTGTTCGGGAGCCACTGGCCAACCAAATCCCGTGGTTTCGTACTCGGGAAAGGCCGCCAGATGGAACGGCAGCTTGGCCATCATGTCGGAGTTGCTGCCGGCCGAACTTCCAGCGCCGCGGCCAGCGGCGACCTTGATGGGGTAGTAATAGTTCACGCCGTAGAAATCCAGCGGCTGGTGGATGGTCTTGAGGTCCTCCTCCCGGACTTTGCCCAGGGCCCGGAACCAAGGTTTCACTTGCAGCGGCGGCTTCGGATATCTCCCCAAGAGGATGGGATCGGCATATACCCGGTTGAAGATGAGGTCGAAGGCCTTCGCCATGAGACGGTCCGTGAGTCGCTTACTCGCAGGCTGGACTGGCGAGTGCACGTTGGCAACGCCAACAGTTCCCGCAACGCCGGCGGCACGTAAGGCCTGGACAGCCAATCCATGCCCCAACAACTGATGGTGGGCAGCGGGCAAGGCATCGAAGAGCAGCCGCCTGCCGGGAGCATGGACGCCAAGGGCATAGCCTTGCAAAGCGACCGAAACGGGCTCATTCAAGGTGACCCACTGCGCCACGCGGTCGCCGAAGCGGCCCGCGGCCGCAGCGGAATATTCGGCGAACCGTTCCGCCGTCGCACGATTCAACCAGCCGCCGTCGTGCTCCAACGGCAGGGGAGTATCCCAATGGTAGAGGGTCACCATAGGGGAGATCCCGGCCTTAAGGAGCTTGTCGATCAGGCGGTCATAGAAGTCCAAGCCCTGCTGGTTGATGGGTCCCTTGCCGCTCGGTTGGATCCGCGGCCAGGAGAGGGAGAACCGGTAGGAATCCACACCCAGGTCCTGCATGAGGGCAATGTCCTCGTCCGTCCGGTTATAGTGGTCGCAGGCGACGGCGGGGGAGTGGCCGTCGACGATCGCCCCAGGCTTCTCGGCGAACGCATCCCAACTGGATGGTCCCCGTCCGTCCGCCGTGAGCGAGCCCTCGATCTGGAAGGCCGCCGCGGCGACGCCCAAGGTGAAGCCCGGCCGGAGGCGGCTCGCAAGATCCTCCACCGTGGCAGTATCTTGGACGGTCATCCCCCTATCATCCTGACGGCCGGAGACTATGGCAATGGTCTCCGGGAGCCCAATTGGCTTATGCCGGGGAATTCCGGCATACTAGGTGAGTTGTTCAAGCGCTTCTTCGCGTCCCGATCCGGATAATGCCGGATGTCAGGGTCCAAGCTGGAGCCCAAACATAACCCAGATCCCCAAAGGAATGCGGACGAGTTTGCGTGGAAATCGCGACACGCCCGACCGCGGGGGTCGGTTACACCGGCAAGTTGAGGAACCCGGATCCCTCCGGATTCAGCTTGTGCGGCGGGTGGTAGTACTACTTCAAATGCTTCGGCAGCCACATACAACACGTAAGTGAACAGGGCAGCCTTTATTCGAGGGCAGCACAGACTGAAAGAGAGTCAGGCGACATGGCGGGACAAAAAATCCGCATCCGGCTGAAGTCATATGACCACGAGGTCATTGATGTTTCAGCGCGGAAGATCGTTGAGACGGTCACGCGCGCAGGCGCAACGGTAGTAGGCCCCGTGCCGCTGCCGACGGAGAAGAACGTGTACTGCGTTATCCGCTCTCCCCACAAGTACAAGGACAGCCGTGAGCACTTTGAAATGCGTACTCACAAGCGTCTGATCGACATCATCGACCCCACGCCCAAGGCTGTCGACTCGCTTATGCGTCTCGACCTGCCGGCCGACGTGAACATCGAAATCAAGCTGTAGGGAGGTGCTGAGAAAACTATGACCGCAACCCGTAACGTAAAGGGCCTGCTGGGCACGAAGCTCGGCATGACCCAGGTCTGGGACGAGAACAACAAGCTCATCCCGGTAACTGTCGTCCAGGCTGACTCCAACGTCATCACCCAGCTGCGCAACGCAGAGACCGATGGCTATGTCGCCGTTCAGATCGGCTACGGCCAGATCGATCCCCGCAAGGTCACCAAGCCGCTGGCTGGTCACTTTGAAAAGGCTGGCGTAACTCCTCGCCGCCACGTCGTCGAACTGCGCACTGCAGACGCCGCGTCTTACGAACTGGGCCAGGAGCTTTCTGTTGAGCTCTTCGAAGCCGGTCAGAAGATCGACGTCGTCGGCACCAGCAAGGGTAAAGGCTTCGCCGGTGTTATGAAGCGTCACGGCTTCCACGGTGTTGGAGCCTCCCACGGTGCGCACAAGAACCACCGCAAGCCCGGTTCCATCGGTGGCGCATCCACCCCGAGCCGCGTCTTCAAGGGTCTGAAAATGGCCGGCCGCATGGGCGCAGAACGTCACACCACGCTGAACCTCACGGTTCACGCTGTTGACGTTGAGAAGTCGCTGCTCCTTATCAAGGGTGCCGTCCCCGGTGCCCGCGGCCAGGTCGTCCTCGTACGCACCGCCGTGAAGGGAGCCTAGTTCAATGACTAGCACTGTCAAGGTAGACCTGCCTGCAGAGATCTTCGACGTCCAGACCAACGTGCCGCTGCTGCACCAGGTCGTCGTCGCACAGCTCGCTGCTGCTCGCCAGGGTACCCACAAGACCAAGACCCGCGCCGAAGTTTCCGGTGCTGGCCGCAAGCCGTTCAAGCAGAAGGGCACCGGCCGCGCCCGTCAGGGTTCCATCCGGGCTCCTCACATGACCGGTGGTGGCATTGTCCACGGCCCGACGCCGCGTGACTACAGCCAGCGCACCCCCAAGAAGATGAAGGCTGCCGCACTGCGTGGCGCCCTGTCTGACCGCGCCCGTAACGGTCGCATCCACGTCATTGCTGACCTGGTCTCCGGCACCAAGCCGTCCTCCAAGGAAGCACTGGCCGCGCTGAAGGCAGTCTCCGAGCGCAAGAACCTGCTCGTTGTCATCGAGCGCGCCAACGATGTTGCGGCACTGTCCGTGCGCAACCTCGCAGATGTTCACGTTCTGTACGCAGACCAGCTGAACACCTACGACGTGCTGGTCGCCGACGACGTGGTCTTCACCAAGGCTGCTTTCGAGGCTTTCATCGCTGACAAGGCAAAGAACGAGGAGGATGCCAAGTGAGTGCAGCCACCATCAAAGACCCGCGCGACGTCGTCATTGCACCCGTCGTTTCGGAAAAGAGCTACGGCCTGATCGACGAGGGCAAGTACACCTTCCTGGTGGACCCCCGCTCGAACAAGACCGAGATCAAGCTGGCCGTGGAGAAGATTTTCTCCGTCAAGGTCGAATCGATCAACACCATCAACCGTGCCGGTAAGCGCAAGCGCACCAAATTCGGATGGGGTCAGCGCAAGAGCACCAAGCGTGCGATTGTCACCCTCAAAGAAGGCACTATCGACATCTTCGGCGGTCCGCTCGCGTAGCGGAGACCACTTTAACGAGGAAATGAATTATGGGAATCCGTAAATACAAGCCGACTACCCCGGGCCGTCGCGGCTCGAGCGTAGCCGACTTCTCCGAAATCACGCGATCGACTCCGGAAAAGTCGTTGCTGCGTCCGCTGCACAAGACTGGCGGCCGTAACAACACCGGTAAGATCACTACCCGTCACAAGGGTGGTGGCCACAAGCGCCAGTACCGTCTGATCGACTTCCGTCGTCACGACAAGGACGGCGTCAACGCCCGCGTTGCCGAAATCGAGTACGATCCGAACCGCACGGCTCGCATCGCCCTCCTGCACTACGTTGATGGCACCAAGCGTTACATCATCGCCCCGAACAAGCTGTCCCAGGGTGACTTCGTCGAGGCTGGCCCCGACGCTGACATCAAGCCGGGCAACAACCTGCCGCTGCGCAACATCCCGGTCGGTACCACCATCCACGCAGTTGAACTGCGTCCGGGTGGCGGCGCCAAGATGGCCCGTTCCGCAGGTGCTTCGGTTCAGCTCGTCGCCAAGGAAGGCCGTTTCGCCCAGCTGCGTCTGCCCTCCGGTGAAATCCGCAACGTTGACGTGCGCTGCCGCGCAACCGTCGGCGAGGTCGGCAACGCCGAGCAGTCGAACATCAACTGGGGTAAGGCCGGCCGTATGCGCTGGAAGGGCGTTCGCCCGACAGTCCGTGGTGTCGCGATGAACCCGGTTGACCACCCGCACGGTGGTGGCGAGGGTAAGACGTCCGGTGGACGTCACCCCGTCAACCCGAACGGTAAGCGTGAAGGCCGCACCCGCCGCCCCAACAAAGAGAGCGACAAGCTTATTGTGCGTCGCCGTCGTACTGGCAAGAACAAGCGATAGGAGCCTGGACACATGCCACGCAGCCTGAAAAAAGGTCCTTTCGTTGACCAGCACCTCTTTGTAAAGGTAGCCAGGGAAAACGAAAAGGGCACCAAGAACGTCATCAAGACCTGGTCCCGCCGTTCGATGATCGTCCCCGACATGCTCGGCCACACGATCGCCGTGCACGACGGACGCAAGCACATTCCGGTGTTTGTCACCGAGTCGATGGTCGGGCACAAGCTCGGCGAATTCGCTCCCACGCGGACATTCCGCGGCCATGTCAAGGACGACCGTAAGGGCAAGCGCCGCTAGGCGCCTGCACTTACGTCAAAGACGAGAGAAGGAAAGCAATGGAAGCCAAGGCAATTGCGCGTCACATCCGCGTAACGCCTATGAAGGCCCGGCGCGTCGTCAACCTTGTTCGTGGTAAGCAAGCGAACGAGGCTCTGGCAATTCTGAAGTTCGCCGAACAGGCAGCTTCGGAGCCGGTATTCAAGGTAGTTCAGTCGGCAATGGCAAACGCACGGGTCCTCGCGGACCGCGATGGCGTTGCCTTTGACGAAGGAGACCTCTACATCAGCGAAGCGTTTGTTGATGAAGGCCCGACCATGAAGCGGTTCCAGCCGCGAGCTCAGGGTCGCGCATTTCAGATCAAGAAGCGCACGAGCCACATCACCGTGGTAGTCGCTACCCCGGAGAAAGAGGAGGCTCGCTAAGTGGGACAGAAAGTAAACCCGCACGGGTTCCGACTCGGCATCACCACCGATCACGTATCGCACTGGTTTGCTGACAGCACGAAGGCTGGCCAGCGGTACAAGGACTTCGTTCGCGAAGACATCCGTATCCGCCAGCTCATGTCCACGGGCATGGAGCGCGCTGGTATTGCCAAGGTCGAAATCGAGCGCACCCGTGATCGTGTCCGCGTGGACATCCACACGGCTCGCCCGGGCATCGTCATCGGCCGCCGCGGCGCAGAAGCGGACCGCATTCGCGGCGAGCTCGAAAAGCTCACCGGCAAGCAGGTCCAGCTGAACATCCTCGAGGTCAAGAACCCCGAGATGGAAGCCCAGCTTGTTGCCCAGGGCGTTGCTGAGCAGCTGACTTCCCGTGTGGCTTTCCGCCGTGCGATGAAGAAGGCAATGCAGTCCGCACAGCGCGCGGGTGCCAAGGGTATCCGTATCGCTTGCTCGGGTCGACTGGGTGGCGCAGAAATGTCCCGCTCGGAGTTCTACCGCGAAGGCCGTGTGCCCCTGCACACCCTGCGTGCGAACATCGACTACGGCTTCTACGAGGCCAAGACCACCTTCGGCCGTATCGGCGTGAAGGTCTGGATCTACAAGGGCGACGTCACCGCCAAGGAACTGGCTCAGCAGGCAGCTGCTGCTCCGTCCCGGGGCCGCGGTCCCAGCGACCGCCCGGGCCGCCCGGGTGGCGCAGACCGTGGTGACCGCCGTCGTCGTACCGACCGTCCGGCAGCCGACGCAGCACCTGTTGCTGCAGAGGCTCCGGCAGCTGAAGCTGCTGCTCCCGCGGCAGAAGGAGGACAGGCTTAAATGCTTATCCCACGTCGAGTCAAGCACCGTAAGCAGCACCACCCGGGTCGTTCCGGCGCTGCAACGGGCGGCACCAAGGTCACTTTCGGTGAGTACGGCATCCAGGCCCTGAGCCCGGCCTACGTCACGAACCGTCAGATCGAGTCCGCCCGTATCGCGATGACCCGCCACATCAAGCGTGGCGGCAAGGTCTGGATCAACATTTATCCGGACCGTCCGCTGACGAAGAAGCCAGCCGAAACCCGCATGGGTTCCGGTAAGGGTTCTCCGGAATGGTGGGTCGCAAACGTCAAGCCGGGCCGCGTTCTCTTCGAGCTCGCCGGTGTCAATGAAGAGGTAGCTCGCGAGGCACTGCGCCTGGCAATCCACAAGCTGCCGTTGAAGGCACGCATTGTGCGTCGCGAAGGTGGTGAATAGAAATGGCAGTAGGGTCGAAGGATCTCGCACCCGCACAGCTGGACGGTTTCGACAACGAGCGTCTCGTTGAAGAACTCCGCAAGTCCAAGGAAGAGCTGTTCAACCTGCGTTTCCAGTCCGCCACCGGACAGCTGGAGAACCACGGTCGTCTGCGCGCGGTAAAGAAGGACATCGCACGTATCTACACCGTTCTCCGTGAGCGCGAGCTGGGCATTCGTGCCGAGGTTGCCGCACCGGTTGTGGAAGCCAAGGAAGAAAAGAAGTCCAAGAAGGCAGAAGCCAAGGCTGAAAAGGCCGAAGCCGAGGCTGGAGAGGACGCCAAGTGAGCGAACAGAAGGAAACTGTGACGGAAGCAGCAGCCAGCGCTGAACAGCGCGGTTACCGTAAGACGCGTCGCGGCTACGTTGTCTCTGACAAGATGGAAAAGACCATCGTTGTTCAGGTTGAAGACCGCGTGAAGCACGCTCTGTACGGCAAGGTCATTCGCCGCACCTCGAAGATCAAGGCTCACGACGAGCAGAACACCGCCGGCATCGGCGACCTCGTTCTGATCTCTGAGACCCGCCCGCTCTCCGCTACCAAGCGGTGGCGCCTGGTCGAGATCCTCGAAAAGGCTAAGTAATCCCGCGCCGGGCTTTGTGCCCGGCAGCGATATGGATTGGCAGGAAGGCCCGTATTCCGGAAGGAATGCGGGCCTTCCCGCGTTTCGGTCCCTAGCATGAAACGTGCTAGGATGTTGAGTTTGTATGGCGCCAGTTGTGCGTCAACAACCACCTCGTAAACAATCGTGCCGCGGCATACTGCCCCGCGCAGTTATTTCCGCAAGGGAAGCTGATGCTGGCGGCACGGGAGTTTAGGCTTGCACTGGCAAAATCCAGGCAGGTCAAGAGACACCCCGATCAACCGTTCCGCAAGGCTCATTCCGTATGCTCCATTTCGGTCTGAGAACCGGCGCGACGCAAGGAGTAAAAATTGATTCAGCAGGAGTCGCGACTGAAGGTCGCCGACAACACGGGTGCTAAGGAAATCCTTACCATTCGCGTTCTCGGCGGATCCGGCCGTCGCTACGCAGGCATTGGCGACGTCATCGTCGCAACCGTCAAGGACGCTATTCCGGGCGGCAACGTAAAGAAGGGTGACGTCGTCAAGGCTGTCATCGTTCGTACCAAGAAGGAACGCCGCCGTGCGGATGGTTCCTACATCAAGTTTGACGAGAACGCAGCTGTGATTCTGAAGAACGACGGTGACCCCCGCGGTACCCGTATCTTCGGCCCGGTTGGTCGTGAACTCCGTGACAAGAAGTTCATGAAGATCGTTTCGCTGGCTCCGGAGGTGCTGTAACCCATGGGTGCAAAGATCAAGAAGGGTGACCTGGTTCAGGTCATCACCGGCGCCAAGCAGGAACGTGGCGGCGACCGTGGGAAGCAGGGCAAGGTTCTGCGCGTGTTCACCGAGACCAACCGCGTCCTGGTGGAAGGCGTCAACCGCGTCACCAAGCACACCAAGGTCGGTCAGTCGCAGCGCGGCACCAAGACCGGTGGCATCGAGGTCGTTGAGGCCCCGATCCACGTCTCCAACGTTGCTCTTGTTGACCCCTCGACCAAGAAGCCGACCCGCGTTGGTTTCCGTCTCGAGACCGTTGAGAAGGACGGCGTCTCCAAGACCGTCCGTATCCGCGTGTCCAAGGCATCCGGGAAGGACATCCAATGACTGAGACTCTCGAGACTCCAGTGAAGATCGTTCCGCGTCTGAAGACGAAGTACGCCGATTCCATCAAGCAGACCTTGGTTGATGAATTCAAGTACGAGAACGTGAACCAGGTTCCCCGCCTGGTGAAGGTTGTTGTGAACATGGGTGTTGGAGATGCCGCCAAGGACTCCAAGCTGATCGACGGCGCTGTCCGCGACCTCACCCTGATCACCGGCCAGAAGCCGCAGGTAACCAAGGCCCGCAAGTCCATTGCTCAGTTCAAGCTGCGCGAAGGCATGCCCATCGGTGCTCACGCAACTCTGCGTGGAGACCGTATGTGGGAATTCGTGGACCGCCTCGTGTCCCTCGCCCTGCCCCGTATCCGCGACTTCCGCGGCCTCAACGGCAAGCAGTTCGACGGCAACGGCAACTACACCTTCGGTCTGACCGAGCAGGTTATGTTCCACGAAATCGACCAGGACTCCATCGACCGCGTTCGCGGTATGGACATCACGGTTGTCACCACTGCAAAGACCGATGACGAAGGCCGCGCGCTGCTCAAGGCACTTGGCTTCCCGTTCAAATCCGAAGACTAATAACTACGTAGTAGGTCCGGCCGCGGCTGTTTGAACAGCCAACGCGGAAACCATTACGAGGAAGGGCAAGAGCCCAAATGACTATGACAGATCCTGTCGCAGACATGCTTACGCGTCTGCGCAACGCCAACTCGGCATACCACGACACCGTGAGCATGCCGTACAGCAAGCTCAAGGCACGCGTTGCCGACATCCTGAAGGCAGAAGGCTACATCGCTGCCTGGAAGGAAGAGGAAGCCGAAGTCGGCAAGAAGCTGACCATCGACCTCAAGTTCGGTCCGAACCGCGAGCGTTCGATCGCTGGTGTCCGCCGCATTTCCAAGCCTGGTCTCCGCGTTTACGCGAAGTCCACCAACCTGCCTCACGTGCTGGGTGGCCTGGGTATCGCAATCCTGTCCACCTCTTCCGGCCTCCTGACTGACAAGCAGGCCGGCAAGAAGGGCGTGGGCGGCGAAGTCCTCGCGTACGTCTGGTAACGGGAAAGGAAGAGAATAATGTCACGTATTGGACGTCTCCCCATCACCGTTCCTGCCGGCGTTGAAGTTAAGGTTGATGGCTCTGTCATCAACGTCAAGGGCACCAAGGGCGAGCTGAGCCACACTGTAGCCAGCCCGATCGAGGTCACCCTGGACGAGAGCACCTTGACTGTCACCCGCCCGAACGACGAGCGCGCTTCGCGTTCCCTGCACGGCCTGACCCGCACCCTGATCGCCAACATGATCGAGGGCGTCACCAAGGGCTACGAGAAGAAGCTTGAAATCGTAGGCACCGGTTACCGCGTACAGGCCAAGGGTTCTGACCTTGAGTTCGCTCTCGGCTTCAGCCACCCGGTCAATGTCTCCGCTCCGGAAGGCATCACCTTCACGGTGGAGGGGCCGACCAAGCTCTCCGTCGCTGGTATCTCCAAGCAGCAGGTCGGCGAGGTTGCTGCCAACATTCGCAAGCTGCGCAAGCCCGACCCCTACAAGGGCAAGGGTGTCCGTTACGCCGGCGAAGTTATCCGCCGCAAGGTCGGAAAGGCTGGTAAGTAAACCATGGCCATCGCAATTAACAAGAAGCGTACGAACAAGAGCAAGTCTGCTGCACGCAGTCGTCGCCAGCTTCGTATCCGCAAGCGCATCACCGGCACGGCTGTTCGTCCTCGTCTGGTCGTCAACCGCTCCGCACGCCACATCTTCGTCCAGGTTGTCGATGACAGCAAGGGTGTAACCGTGGCTTCCGCTTCCACGCTGGAAGCTGACCTTCGTGCACTCGATGGCGACAAGACTGCCAAGGCCAAGCGCGTCGGCGAGCTCGTTGCAGAGCGTGCCAAGGCTGCAGGCATCGAAGCTGTTGTCTTCGACCGCGGTGGTAACAAGTACCACGGCCGCATCGCCGCCGTCGCTGACGGTGCACGCGAAGGTGGGCTGGCACTGTGACCGTTGAGAATAACGAAAAGGACATTCAGGTGACTGAAGCTGCAGCTGCTGAGGCAACTGAGACCGCTGCTGCCACCGACGACCGCCGTGGCGGCCGTCGTGGCGAGCGTGGTGACCGTGGCCAGGGCCGCGGCGACCGTGGTGGCCGTGGTGGCCGCGACGGCGGTCGCGAGGCCGAGAAGAGCCAGTTCGTAGAGCGCGTTGTAACCATCAACCGTGTTGCCAAGGTCGTCAAGGGTGGTCGTCGCTTCAGCTTCACCGCCCTGGTCGTCGTCGGTGACGGTAACGGCTTGGTTGGCGTTGGCTACGGCAAGGCCAAGGAAGTTCCGGCAGCTATCGCAAAGGGCGTTGAAGAGGCTAAGAAGTCCTTCTTCCGCGTTCCCCGCGTTGGCAACAGCATCCCGCACCGCGTGCAGGGTGAGGCCGCAGCAGGCGTTGTCATGCTGCGTCCGGCTTCCCCGGGTACCGGTGTTATCGCCGGTGGTCCGGTCCGCGCGGTACTGGAATGCGTCGGTATCCACGACGTTCTTTCCAAGTCGCTCGGTTCCTCGAACGCCATCAACATCGTTCACGCGACTGTTGACGCCCTGAAGCGACTGGAAGAGCCCGCTTCCGTGGCAGCCCGCCGTGGCCTGCCGCTGGACGAGGTTGCTCCTCCTGCTCTGGTGCGCGCACTCCAGAACCAGAAGGCAGGTGTCTAGTCATGGCTAAGAACCTGACTCCCTCCGACGCACAGTTGGAGATCACCCAGATCAAGGGCGTCATCGGCGCCAAGCAGAACCAGCGTGAAACCCTGCGGTCCCTCGGCCTCAAGCGCATCGGACACACTGTTGTCCGTACCGCTGATGCCGTGACCGTTGGAATGCTCAACACGGTTCCGCACCTCGTGAATGTAGAGGAGGCGAAGTAATGGCTGAGAACAAAACCGCCGCAGAGGCTGCTGACAAGCAGAACACTCTGAAGGTCCACCACCTGCGTCCCGCCCCTGGTGCCAAGACTGCCAAGACCCGTGTTGGTCGTGGTGAAGGCTCCAAGGGTAAGACCGCCGGTCGCGGTACCAAGGGTACGAAGGCCCGCTACCAGGTCAAGGCTGGCTTTGCCGGCGGCCAGTTGCCGCTGCACATGCGCCTGCCGAAGCTTCGCGGCTTCAAGAACCCGTTCCGGGTTGAGTTCCAGGTTGTTAACCTGGACAAGCTCAACGAGCTGTTCCCGGAAGGTGGCGTTGTCACGGTTGAGTCCCTGGTTGAGAAGGGTGCCGTTCGCAAGAACCAGCCCGTGAAGGTGCTGGGCACCGGCGACATCACCGTCAAGGTTGACGTCACCGCCCACGCTTTCTCTTCCAGCGCAGCTGAAAAGATTGCAGCAGCAGGCGGAACCACCACAGCCCTCTAAGGGCTCAGGGTCGATCGTCAGTTGTGAATCGACTCCCGGTGTGGGGGCTTCGGCCCCCCGCGCCGGGAGTTTTTCGTGTGGCGCGACCCCCTCGATTGTTCGCATGGCGTATCAAGCCGTTAGACTCGGGTGTTGGGTTTCAATGACCCCTTCGACACCCTTGGACTTTTAACTCAGGAGGACGCTTGCTAAGCGCATTCGGCCGGGCATTTCGGACGCCTGATCTGCGACGCAAGTTGTTGTTCACGCTGGGAATCATCACAATCTTCCGCTTGGGCGCTTTTATCCCCTCGCCTGGTGTGAGCTACCAAAATGTTCAGCAATGTTTGTCAAGCAATCAGGACCAGGGCGGCCTCTACCAGCTCGTCAACCTGTTCAGCGGTGGTGCACTGCTGCAGGTTTCGATCTTTGCCCTGGGGATCATGCCGTACATCACGGCCAGCATCATCGTGCAGTTGCTCCGCGTGGTCATTCCGCGGTTCCAGCAGCTGTACGAAGAAGGTGCCTCGGGCCAGTCGAAGCTGACGCAATACACGCGCTATCTGACCATTGCGCTGGGTCTGTTGAACGCCACTACCTTGGTCTCCCTGGCCCGCTCCGGGCAGTTGCTGCCCAACTGCCAGTTGCCGATCATCCCGGACACCAGCATTATCGCCACGATTCTTGTGGTCATCACGCTGACGGCAGGTACGGGCCTCATCATGTGGATGGGCGAACTGGTCACCGAGAAGGGCGTGGGCAACGGTATGTCCCTGCTCATCTTCACCTCCATCGCGGCCGGCTTCCCGACCTCCCTGGGTGCCATCTGGCGTTCCAAGGGCCCGGGCACCTTCTTCACCGTGTTGGCCATCGGCCTGGTGACCGTCGCACTCGTAGTGTTTGTGGAGCAGTCCCAGCGGCGCATTCCGGTCCAGTACGCCAAGCGCATGATCGGCCGGCGGACTGTGGGTGGCACCAGTACCTACATCCCCATCAAGGTGAACATGGCCGGCGTCGTGCCCGTCATCTTTGCTTCCTCAATGCTCTACCTGCCCGGACTGATTGCTCAGTTCAACCGGCCCAAGGCGGGAGAGGCATTGGCCCCATGGGTTGAGTGGATCAACAACAACCTCACCCGTGGCGACCACCCCATCTACATGGCGTTGTACTTCGTCATGATTGTGTTCTTCACGTACTTCTACGTCGCGATCACCTTCAACCCTGAAGAGGTCTCGGACAACATGAAGAAGTACGGCGGGTTCATTCCGGGCATCCGGGCGGGTAAACCGACCGCGGACTACCTGCAGTACGTGCTTTCCAGAATCACCCTCCCCGGTGCCCTCTACCTGGGCTTCGTGGCGTTGATTCCGCTGGTTGCGCTCGTCCTGATCAACGCCAACCAGAACTTCCCGTTCGGTGGCACGTCAATTCTGATCATGGTGGGTGTGGGCCTTGAAACCGTCAAGCAGATTGATGCGCAGCTACAACAACGTCACTACGAAGGGCTTTTGCGATGACGAGAATGCTGATCATTGGACCTCCGGGTTCGGGCAAGGGAACCCAGGCTGAGCGGATTTCCGCACGCTTGGGCGTAGTCGCCATTTCCACGGGCGACATCTTCCGTGCAAACGTCAAGGGCGAAACCCCCCTGGGTATCGAAGCCAAGAAGTACATGGACGCCGGCGATTTCGTTCCGGACAGCGTGACCAACAAGATGGTCCGTGACCGCCTGAGCGAAGGCGACGTCGAAAACGGCTTCCTGCTTGACGGTTACCCGCGCACCACCGCCCAGGTGGAATACCTGGACCAGATCCTCGCCGACACCGAAGAGAAGCTCGACGTCGTGCTTCAGCTGACGGCCGACGACGAGGAACTTGTTTCGCGCTTGCTGGGACGCGCCAAGGAGACCGGGCGCTCGGACGACAACGAAGCTGTCATCCGCCACCGCCTGGACCTTTACCACGAGCAAACGGAAGCCGTAGTAGCCAAGTACGCCGAACGTGGCATCCTGACAAAGGTTGATGGCATTGGCGGCATCGACGAGGTCACTGACCGCGTGTTGCTGGCCATCGAGGCGGCCAAGGCGGTTTAGTCCCGCCCGTTGTGATGAAAAGGGTGTGTCCGGCGCCATGAGCGCGGGACACACCCTTTTCTGTTCCCCTGTACGCGTACCGAAACCAGGGATGCTTCCTGGAACGATCCCAGGGCCGGTTTCGAACTGGGTCGCTGATGCGGGAAAATAGGGAAAGACTTGGGACCGATCAGATCCCGCAGCACACCACAAGAGGAGACCATGGCGTTCGGCCAGCCCCGCATCGAATACAAGACCAACGAGCAAATGCGCAAGATGCACGACGCCGGATTGGTCCTCAGCAGCGCCCTCGACGCGGCCGTTGGGGCTGCGAAACCGGGTGTCACCACGCGGGAGATCGACGCCGTCTTCGCGGCGGTTCTGATCGACGCCGGAGCGAAGTCGAACTTCCTCGGATACCACGGCTTCCCTGCCACCATCTGCACCTCCGTCAACGAGGAAGTAGTCCACGGCATCCCCGGTGACCGCGTCCTGCAGGACGGGGACATTATTTCGATTGATGGCGGGGCGATTGTTGATGGTTGGCACTCCGACTCCGCAAGGACGGTGATAGTCGGCACTGCCGACCCTGAAGACCAGCGGCTCTCGGACGTCACCCAGGCTGCGATGTGGCGTGGAATCGCCGCTTTGGCCAAGGGCAAGTTCGTCGGCGACATCGGCAACGCCGTGGACGACTACGTCTCATCCGTGCCGGGAAAGCCGCTGGGCATCCTGGAAGACTACGTAGGACACGGTATCGGTTCCGAGATGCACATGGCCCCTGACGTGTTGAACTATCGCACCACCCATCGGGGCCCCAAGATCCGGCCGGGATTGTGCCTCGCCATCGAACCCATGCTGGTCCGTGGCGGCATCGAAACCGCGACCCTCGACGACGACTGGACCGTGGTGACCACCGACGGCAAGCGCTCGTGCCAATGGGAGCACTCCGTCGCCGTCCACGAAAAGGGCATCTGGGTGCTTTCCGCCCCCGACGGCGGCGCAGAGCAACTGGTGCCGCTCGGCGTCGTGCCTGTCCCGATTCCCTGACCCCGCTACGGAAAATCCCTGGCGACACCGGGATTCGGAAATTCCGGTGTCGCCAGGGATTTTGTGTGTCGGAGGAGTTGTTGCCTCAGCTCTTGAGCTTGGGCTTCACGTCCTTGGTGTAGATGCCCTCAAGGGTCTTTTTGAGGTCCGTCATGGTGGTCTTCACATCGCCTTGTTGGGTCATGATCTTCGCCGCGGCCTTTGCCATTTCCTGGTCAGCGCCGGGCAGGAAGACGCGGGCGTTGTCCTGCACCTTGGTTGCCGCCAACTGGTCCATGGCCGTTTTGATCTGCGGCGTTTTCGCGAGGACTGCCGTCATGTCCGCGGAAACCCTCGTGGGCATGTAGCCGGTGGCAGCGGAGAACGCAGCGGTGTTTTCCGGTTCGGTCATGAACTTCAGGAAGGTCGCCGCGGCGAGCTGTTCCTCCTTGCTGATTCCGCTCGGGATGCCGAGGCCGGCTCCACCGGTGGGGCAGACACCGCTGGCCACCTTGGGGCCGCCCGGAAGGAAGCCGACGCCCACGTTGAACTTGGCAGACTTGAGGACACCTAGCAAAGAGCCGGTGGAGGAGATCGTGGCGGATGCGATGCCGGCGGCAAAGTCGTCACCTGCGTCCTTGGATGAAACGCCGGCCCACTTGTCCTTGTAGATCGAGTCTTGAACCCATTGCAGGGCGGTGACGGATTCGGTGGAATCGCACGTGATATCCCAGTCCTTGGACCACCCTCCGCCCCAGCCCCAGAGGTTGTTCTGGAGGGTCCATCCTGCGTATCCAGCCAGGGCGGGGTACATGTAGGCGTACTGGGCGCCTGAGACGGCCTTGAGCTTCGGGGCCCAGCCGGCGAATTCTTCCCAGGTGGCCGGTGCGCGGTCCGGTAGGCCCGCCGCCTTGAAGTGGTCCTTGTTGTAGTAGAACAACGGGGTGGATCGGCCGTAGGGGAGCGCCCACTGCTTACCGCCGTACTGGTAGTCGCTGACCAGTGACTTCTGGAAATCATCCACCTTGATCCCGAGCTGCTTCACGAGGCCATCGAGCGGGATGATGTTGCCGTTGGAGAAGTAGCGGAACCACCACACGTCGGAGAGAACCACCAGGGCCGGCAAGCCAGTCTTCGCCGCCTGCGAGGTTTGGAACTTCTGGGCGATTTCTTCGTAGTTGGCACCTGCCGTTACGAGGTTCACCTTGATGTCAGGGAACTTGGCTTGGAACTTATCAATGATCGACTTCTCGACATCTTGGGACTGGCCAGGGTGGTTGGTCCAGAAATCGATCTTGGCTGCGGGCTTGACCCCGGTGAAGTCCAACTCGGTCGATGCGTTGGAGGTTCCGGAGCTTGCCGTGGATGGGCCGCCGCATGCTGCCAGTGCGGCGGCGCCGACTCCCAGGCCGGCGAGCCCCAGGAAGTTCCTTCGATCAAGATTTATTGCCATGGTTGGTCCTCTCAAGGATTCAAAGGTGGTGAGATTTGTTAGGACAATGCGTCCAGGCCATGCTTGAGCCAGGCCGCGGGTTGGTCGTGCATAGGGTGGTGCAGGCGGCTAGCCGGTGACGCTGCCCTGGGTGAGGCCAGCGACGATGTAGCGCTGCAAGGCGGCGAACACCAGAAGAATGGGAATGATCACCAAGACTGCTCCGGCCATGAGGATGCCCCAGCCCGCACCATTGCTTTCAGAGTTCTGCAGGAGGGTCAGGCCGACCGGAAGGGTCATGGTTTCCGGCCGGTCCGTGATGATCAGGGGCCAGATGTAGTCGTTCCATTCGCTGACCACGGTCACCAAGGCGACTGTTGCGATTGACGGCACGGAAACCGGAACGATGATTTGCCACAGGCGACGCCAGTGGCCTGCGCCGTCGATCTCGGCGGCTTCCAGGATGGATCCGGGAAGAGTCAGGAAATGCTGGCGGAGGAGGAAGGTGCCGAAGGCAGTACCCAGTCCAGGGAGGATGATGCCCCAGAGGGTGTTCTTGCCGCCCATCCCGGCGATCAAGATGTAGTTCGGCAGGATGGAAACCTGGGCCGGGACCATCAGCGCCACAAGAATGAGGACGAAAATCACATTCTTGAACGGGAATCGGACAAAGACCAGAGCGTAGGCGGTCAGGACGGCAAGGACCACTTTGACGGTAGCGCCAACCACGGTGACGATCAGGCTGTTGAGGAAGAACTGAGCGAAGGGCACGGTGGTCATGGCGGTTCGGTAGGTGTCCAGGTTCAGGCCTTGCGGGAGGATCTTCAGATCGGTGGTCACGATCTCGCCCGGCTGCTTGAAGGAGCTGAGTACCATCCACAGCAAGGGCACCACAACAACGAGGGTGGCCAAGATGAGGGGGACGTAACCGCCGGCCACTGTCTTGACAAGGTTGGCGCGGGAGAAAGGGCGTTCCTGGATAGCTGTGATGCTCATGAGTAGTGGACCTTCCGCTCAACGAACCGCAACTGGACCACCGTGATGACCAACAGGATGGCGAACAGGACCACGGAGATCGAGGCCGAGTAGCCTGCGCGGTTGTAGGCGCCGAACGCCTGGAGGTAGGCCTCGTAGATCAACGTACTGGTGCCGTTGCCCAAGGGGGTCATGATCCGGATCAAATCGAATGCCTGCAAAGAACTGATCATGGTGGTGATCAGTAGGAAAAAGGTTGTGGGAGACAGGAGCGGCAGGGAGACGTTCAGGAAGCGACGGAAACCGTTTGCGCCGTCGAGGGCAGCAGCTTCCATGACGTCTTTCGGTAGGGACTGCAATCCTGCCAGGTAGACCACAGCGCAGTATCCGAGGTTCTTCCAGACGTAAACGATGATGACCATCACCAGGGAGAGCTGGGGATCGTTGATCCACTGGGGGCTCTGTTGTCCAAGGCCGCGCAGGATCCAGGCGAGGACACCGTATCCGGGATCGAAGATGAAGAGCCACACCAAACCGACGCCCACGCCGGAGAGAACGTAGGGGGCGAAGACGGCCGAACGGGCGAAGGTCGTGCCGTGGACCTTGGAGTTCAGGGCAAGAGAAACCAGCAATCCCAAGAACATGGATCCACCAACGGTGATGAGTGTGAAGACAGCCGTTGTGCCAAGGACCTTGCCTGCGTCCTCGCTCGTGAAGAACGTGACGTAGTTGTCCAAGCCCACAACGGTGGCCGACGCGGAACCGAGGGTCCAATCGAGGGTGGAGTAGTAGATGTTGTTGATCAGCGGCCAATACGTAAAGACGGCGATCAAGATGAGATTCGGCAGGGCCAGCGCCAGGAACACAAAGAAGTCCCGGCGTGTCCGGCCGGTCCAGCGCGGTCGGCGCAGCGGCACAGACTGGGCGGCTTCTTGAACGGGCCGCCTTTGCGTGAGTTGTGGAGTCATGAGGGTCTCTAACGGTTTGCAGATGACGGGGCGCGCCAGATTCGGATTGTCGAGTCGAGGGGCGGCTAGTTTTACCTCACCAC
Organism: Arthrobacter sp. MMS24-S77; assembly: GCF_054888235.1. Taxonomy (NCBI): domain Bacteria; kingdom Bacillati; phylum Actinomycetota; class Actinomycetes; order Micrococcales; family Micrococcaceae; genus Arthrobacter; species Arthrobacter sp. MMS24-S77. The sequence continues at coordinate 3,475,873 of NZ_JBTZRN010000001.1, read as the reverse complement.
ACGGGAGGCCCTGTCAAGTCAAAAAAAGAGCCGACTCCCGGATTGTTGTACAAGCCTTCCGCGCTCGTTTACGAGATGTTTCGTGGCGGGTTGGGCAGAGTTCGTTTTTGAGGCACCACTACCGTTTGTGTCGGATGCGGCGCAGCCCGGACGCCTGGACTACCTTCGCCGATTCAGCGCAAGGGGAAGCTGGGCGGAAGGAGCTCGTGGATAGGACGCCGGGCGTAGTCCGAGACGGTCAGCGAAGCAATGTAGTGATCCAGGAAATCCTGCGCGCGTTCCCGGTAGCTGCTCGCATCGACGGTGACGATTTCTCCCTTGTCCACAATGGTGCGGCCGGCCACCACCACCTGCTTGATGTCCCGTCCGTCCGTGTTCATGATCATGGTACGGATGGGGTCGGCGTAGGGGCCGATGTGGCTGCCGGTCAAGTCCAGGACAAAGTAGTCGGCCTGCGCCCCTGGCGCCAGACGGCCCAGTTCGGAACGGCCCAGGGACTCGGCGGGGTCGAGGGTGGCCGAGCGAAACAAGTCCGCGGCCTGGGCGCTCGAACGGTCCCCGGTGAGAGTCTTGGTCATGCCCATCGCGAGGTCCATGGCGCGGATCATGTTCGGCGGGGCGGAGTCTGTCCCCAGTACGATCCGCACCCCGCGCTCGCGGTAGGAGTTGTAGTTGTCGAGCATCCCCCCGTAATGCGCCATGGGGATGGGGCAGAGGAGGACGGTTGTTCCGGAATCGGCGAGCCGGGCCAGATCGTCCCCGGCGCCGAAGGCGGCAGGCATATGCGAATGACCGGGGATGGTCCAGGCGTGGGGGATGTACGTGCGCTCAGCGAGGAAACCGAGATCGGCCAGGTAGGGTAGCGGGCGCCTGCCGGTGCGGGCGATCATGGTCTCGACTTCGAAGAGCCCCTGGGCGGCGTGCAGACGCACGGGGAGCTTGAGCTCGTCGGCCGCCTGCCGGGTGAGCTGGAGGGTCTTTTCGGTCTGCGTTTCGATCCGCGCAGGCAGCAAGGCCGTCCGGATCAGCCCTTGGGCCCGCCCTTCGTAGTCCTGGGCGAAGCGGATGGCTTGATCCAGACCTTCGAGGCCACGCGGTTCATCCTCGTGGAGCATCACCCGCTTGCCGTCGGTATAGGGGACCGCCGTACGGTAGCTCGGCCCGAGGTAGGCCCGGACGCCAAGGGCCTCTACGGCGGCGGCGGTGTCGGCAAGGTCCTCGTAGTCCTCGCACCATTCGTGGTAGCTCTCGGATGCAATGGGCATGAGCGTGGTGATGCCGTTGCGCACCAATTGCGACAGGGCGAACTCGCGCCGGAACCGTGCCTGCTCGCGTGTGAAGAGAGCCCGATGGTCCCTCAGGTAGGACTCGGACCAGACAAGCCCCAAGCGCCGGCTGGGGTCGGGCCAGGAATCGAAAAGGGCGTGGTCGATGTCCGCCAAGGCGTTCAGGTCGATGAATCCGGGGGAGACGACAGCCTGCCCGGCGTCGATATCTTTGTCCACCACTCCGGGGTAGTCCCTGCCAACGAAGACGATGGTTTCATCCTCGTGGACCAGCTCCGCCTGAGGCAGGATGCAGTGATCGCGCTCGGCGTATCCAATGACGAAGGCGGCCTTGATACGCGTAATCACTGGTCTCCTTGAAGGTGCTCGTGGTGATGCGGAGGTCCTACGCGCCAGCGGAACGCGAGGGCGTGCCTTCCAAGTCCGAAGCCTGGTTGTCCAGGATCGATCCAGCCACCATCATCGCGTCCTGGGCAGATCGGTCGCGGATGGCCTCGAAGAGCTCGTCGTGGTTGTCGTGCTCGGTGCTGGCTGCCCGTTCCAGGCCGGCCGGTGACGTCCATGAACCGTCGATCTCCGCGGCGAGGGAACCATAGATGCCTGCCAGGAGTTGGTTGTGCGCGGCGTCGACGACGCCGCGGTGGAAGTCGATGTCGGCCTGCCGGAAGCCGTCGTCGTCGTGGGCTTCCGCGGCGGCACGGCGTCGTTCCAGTGCGTCTTGCAGCCTGTCGAGGTCTTCTTGGTCCCGGCGCTGGGCGGCGAGGGCGGCCGCCGGTACGTCAAGGCTGCGCCGGACTTCGATGGCCTCGAATCGGTCCGCGCCCTGGAAGCCCTTGCGCAAGGCAATTTCTTGTTCGTCTACGGCGGCGACGAAGGTCCCGTCACCTTGCCTTGTCACGAGTAGGCCCGCGTGGACCAAGGCCCGGAGGGCTTCCCGCAGGGGCGCGCGGCTAAGACCCAGCGCTTTTCCGAGCTCCGGCTCGGGCGGTATGCGGTCTCCCAAGCCCCATTCACCCTGGCGAATCCGCAGGCGGATGTCGTCGATCGCGTCGTCGACGACGCTGCGTCGGCCATTCACGGTCATGGTGCCCTCCTTCCAAGACGTGCTCCAAGTTCGCGGACCCGGGCATCTCCGAGGCGGGGCCGCGTTGTTGCAATGTCGCGCCACCCGCTCCGGTCCATGTCCGGTGGCCGGTCCACTTCCGTCATCGAAGCGTCTCACACGACGGCTGGAAAATCTACTCTTTCGTAAGACGTCTTACGAGTGTATCTTGGCAAACATGACCCAGATCACACACCTGTCACCGGATTCGCGGCCCGCCGGCACCGGCGAACTGCCGGAGACGCGCTTGGGGGTGCAATTCACCCGGTACCCAGGCCACGAAAGCCAGCCATTACTGGAATCGGTGCGGGCCGCCATAAACGACGGCTTCACACTCGTTGTGCTCAACAGCATCACCGCGGAACTTTCCCGCGAAACGATCGGCGAACCGGACAAGCCTGGCGAACTGGATGAGGTGGCCGAGGAAGCCCGGCATGCCGGAGTCGAGATCCAGCTTGGCCTCGGTTGTGCCGGGCCGTTCGGGGATCCTGCCACCGTGAGGGCCGGGATGGAGCGGACCCTTGCCCGGGGCGTGGACCTTGGCATTACTGAGTTTTTCGTCCACACCCGATCCGAACGGCAAGGTGCCGCAGAGCAGGGCCGGTTCCTCGACCACCCCGCTCAACTTCGGCTCATCCGGGCGAACCTCGAGGCGCTCGCTCCCGCGGCGCGGGACGCCAGGGCGCACATCAACCTCAAGACCCACGAAGACCTGGCTTCACCGGAAGTGCTGGCGCTTGTCCAGGCACTGGATCCCGCAGTCTTCGGAATTGGATTCGACGTGGCCAACTTGGTGGTCCGCGCAGAAGACCCCGTCGACGCAGCCCGGAGGCTTGGACCGCAGGTCCGAATGACGCACTTGGAAGATGCGGTTTTGTTTCCCCTACCCCACGGTTACCGCCGCCGCCTTCGGGCAATCGGCGAGGGAGTCTTCGACTGGGAAGCGATCCTCGGCCATCTTCTCAGCGCCGGGGTACGTGATTTCACGCTGGAACAGCACCGGGGAAAGTTCGATGCGCCGGTTTTCGACCGTTCGTGGTTCACCCACGAACCCCACCTCGACGCCGCGGGGCTGGGCCAGTTGGCCCGGCTCGGTGTTGCGACGCACGACAGCGTGGCGCGTGGGCATATCCCGGCGCTCGCCGACTGGGACGACGAACCCGGCCCGGCCGAACGCCGTCGTCAACTGCTCCATAGCGCCGCTACGTTGCGGAAGCTCCTCACATCGATCGGTGCCGTCGTGAAAGAACCGGCCGCGATCCTTTCCGGAGAGGAAGGACTCTCATGACAGCCATTGCCGCCTCACAGATCGTTGTCCCTGCCAGAAGCAGACCTTTCAGGAACTTCCTCAGACGGGACACGGCGTTGACCATGACCCTGTCTCTCTTGGCCGCCCTTATCGTGGCCACCTTGTTGGGCCCTTTGGCCTGGCGGGTCCAGCCCGATTCCATCAACCTGGGAGCCGTACTCCAGGCTCCCAGCTGGGGCCACCCCATGGGCACCGACGACACGGGCCGTGATGTTCTGGCCCGTGTTCTGGCGGGTGGCCAGACATCGATCCTGGCCGGCCTGACCATTGCCTTGATCGGGGCCGTGCTTGGGTGTATCGCGGCCCTCCTGGCGGGATCCATGCGCGGCTGGGTGGACACTCTCTTCACGTGGTTGACCAACTCCATCCTCTGCTTCCCGGCCATCCTCCTGGCGATGGCCATCGCAATGGCGCTCAAGCCGGGCGTGACGGCCGTGGTGATCGGGCTCTCGCTACACTCGTTCCCCTGGTACATGCGGACCCTCCGCGGAGAGGTGATGCGCTTGTACGGCCAGGACTTCATCCGCTCCACCACGGCACTCGGAGCACACCCGGCCCGCGTCCTGTTCCGCCACGTCTTCCCGCACCTGGTCCCGATCATGATCCTCCAGATGGCCGCCGTCTTCGGTGCGGCCGTGCTCTCCCTCGCAGCCTTGGGCTACCTGGGCCTCGGGGCACAACCGCCCACCGCGGAATGGGGAGAAATGATCACGGACGGCCAGCAATTCTTCCTGACTGGTCAATGGTGGATCGCGGGTTTCCCCGGTCTGGGCCTGCTCCTTGCCGTCAGTCTGACCACCATGATCGCCGACAGGGCCAGGGAAGTCCTGGACCCCCGCGGCGAATTCGTCCAGGCAAAGTGAGGCTCCCCGATGATTAGCACCATTTCCAAGCGACTCGGCGTGGCACTGGCCACGGTCTTCGGGGCTTCGATCTTCGCCTTTATCCTCCTCCGCAAAGTTCCCGGCGACCCGGCCCGGGCCATCGCCGGGGATGCGGCCACGGACGACACCGTCGCGGCGCTGCGGAAATCGATGGGCTTGGATGACAACCTGCTCGTACAATACGGGAATTACATGGGCTCGCTCCTCCGCGGTGACTTTGGTTTCTCCTACAGCACCGGGAACAGCGTGGGCAACCTCCTTGCCCAGCGACTACCGGCCACGATCGAACTGGGGCTGCTGTCGGTACTCATTGCCATCGCGGCAGCAGTCCTCGCCGCGAGCGTCGCCGTCTACTCACGGCGCCGGTGGCCGGACCGCTTCCTCCGCATCGCCTCTTCCTTGGCCATGGGATCGCCACCCTTCTGGATCGCCCTGCTTGCCTTGCTGGTTCTCTCGATGCAACTCGGGATATTCCCGGGCCCCGAAGGTCGCCTGTCACCCGGGACCCTCCGTCCGCCGAACATCACCGGCATGTTCACCGTGGATGCCGTACTGGCCGGCCAGTGGGGAACCTTCGCCAACGCTGCCTGGCACCTGCTCCTGCCAGCGACGATCGTCGCCCTGGGCCCGTTCGCCTTCCTCAGCAGGCTGTACCGGAACCAACTTCGAGGGACGCTGCGCGAAACCTTCGTCACCGTTGCCCAGAGCCACGGATTGCGCCGGTTTCCGGTCTACACGCGCCACGTGGCTCCTCATGGCCTCCTGTCACTGTTGCCAGCCGCATCGCTCTTGTTCGCCGATCTCCTGGCCGGAAGCCTGCTGGTAGAAAAGGTGTTCGGGTGGCCGGGGATAGGTTCCATGACCGCCGACGCCATCATCCAGAAGGACTTCGCCGTGGTCCAGGCAGTTCTCCTGCTGGCCGCCATCCTCTACGTGGTGGTCAGCCTCGCTGCGGACCTCATCATGACCGCGGCAGATCCCCGCACCCGAGTAGGAGCCCGCTGATGTCGCACACCAACGCACTTCCCTTTCCTTCCCCAAGCCTGGCCGGGAACGGGAACCAGGACCGGTCGCTCGTGCTCAGCGTGAACGGCCTCGTCACCGATTTCGATACCGCCTCGGGAACGGTCCACGCGGTGCGGGACGTCTCCTTCGAACTGCGCAAACGCCAGCGCCTGGCGATCGTGGGAGAGTCGGGCTCCGGGAAATCCGCCATGGCCATGTCCCTGGTGGGGCTGGTCCCGCCGCCGGGCCGCGTCGTCAGCGGCAGTGTCAAGCTCAACGGGACTGAACTCGTGGGGCTGGACGACGCCGGGATCTCCACGATCCGGGGCAAGGACATCGGCCTGGTGTTCCAAGACCCGATGGCTGCCCTGGACCCCCTGAAGACCATCGGAAGCCAGTTTGTGGAAACCATCCGGGTGCACCAGGACGTGTCCGTCAAGGTGGCCCGGCGGATGGCCTGCGAACTCCTTGCCGAGGTGGGCGTCAACGATCCGCAGCGGAGGATTGCCGACTATCCCCATCAATACTCCGGAGGCATGAGGCAACGCGTGCTCATCGCCATGGCCATAGCCAACGACCCCTCCGTGGTCATCGCGGATGAACCCACGACGGCCCTGGACGTCACTACGCAGGCACAAGTGCTCGACCTTCTGGCCAAAATCTGCGACGAACGCGGCAATGCGCTGATCATGATTACCCACAACCTGGGCATCGTGGAAGAACTCTGCGACAGCGTCAACGTCATGTACGCGGGCCGATTCGTAGAATCCACCAGTACCCGGTCCCTCTTCGGCTCGCCGGCACACCCGTACTCCAAGGCGCTTCTGGATTGCGTCATCGACCCCGCTACCACCAAGCGCGGGGCGTTGCCCGCCATCCCGGGCTCGCCTCCGGACCTCTCCGTGGACGAACCCGGATGCCCCTTTGTGGCCCGATGCCCACTCGGCCGGGACGAACTACGGTGCGCGACGGAACGGCCCGAAGCGCGCACTTTGGCGAGCGGCGCCGTCGTCCGCTGCCATTTCGCGAGCGATACCCCAGGAGATGCAGCATGAGCAACCTAGCCACAGCCCCGCTCTTGCGGGTGGAGAACCTCAATAAGTCCTACGGCAGGGGCGTCGGTTCCCGGAACCGAACGCAGATCCTCCGGGACGTCTCCTTCGAGCTGCGCCGCGGACAAACACTGGGACTCGTCGGGGAATCGGGTAGCGGCAAGTCCACCACGGCGGCGTGCGTCATGGGCCTGACAGGCGTGGACAGCGGCGTGATCGAGTTCGACGGCGTGGACCTTACCTCCCTCTCAAAGCCGCAAATGCGGCGGATGCGCAAGCGTATCCAAATGGTTTTCCAGGACCCCAACGGCTCACTGGACCCTCGCTTCACGGTTGCCGACTTGGTGGAAGAGCCATTGATCATCCATGGCGTCTCGGACGCGGGCGAGCGCTCGCGGCGGGTCGAGGAAGTGCTCGACCGCGTCGGGATCACCGTCAAACAAGCCCAGCGCTACCCCTTCGCGTTCTCCGGCGGTCAACGCCAGCGGATCGCGATTGCCCGGGCGCTGGTCCTGAACCCGGACCTCGTGGTTTTGGACGAACCGGTGAGCGCGCTGGACGTGTCCATCCAGGCCCAGGTGCTCAATCTCCTGAGCGACCTCCAGGATGAGCTTGGGCTGACCTACCTGTTCATCGTGCATGACCTTGCTGTGGCCCGGCTCATGAGCCACCACATCGCCGTCATGAACTCTGGACAGATCGTGGAGGCCGGAACATCGGCGGAGGTTTTCGAAAACACCACCCATCCCTATACGCGGGCGCTGCTTGATGCGGTTCCGGGCGCTCGCCGCCGGGCCAAGGCGCTTGCGGCGGCCGGGACTGCCGTAGCCACGGAAGGAAAGTGAGATGAGGACCCTGCCCACCCCACGTACCCTGATGAAGAGGACGACGGCGTTCCTCGCCGCCGCCGGCCTGCTCGCCCTGACAGGCTGTGCGAGCCCCACGGGCTCGTCTGCCGCGACAAGCCGGCCCTTCACCGTGAACTGGGCCACGACGCTGACCAATATCGACCCGGCTTTCGTCTGCGCCGGCAATGAGAACAGCTTCGCCAGCAACTTCTATGCCCGGCTGGTCAAGCTCGACGAAGACAAGCAATCCGACGGAACGCTCGTGGCCAACACGGATTCCGCCCGGGTCAAGGGCGATTTGGCCACAAACTGGACGGTTTCTCCCGACGGGAAGGCCTACACGTTCTCCCTGCACCCCGGGGCCAAGTTCGCCAACGGCAACCCCTTGGATGCCGAGGCCGTCCGGTATTCGATCATGCGGAATCTCACCATTGGCGGATGTGGTTCCTTGGGCCTGCAGATAGGCCTGACGGATCCGCCCCTGATCACCGGCGTCGTGGTGGTAGATCCACAGACTGTCCGGCTCCAACTATCACGCGCCTACCCCGCGATCCTGGTGACCCTGGCGCAGAGCCGCGGGTCGATCTATGACCCGAAGGTCATCAAGGAACATGGCGAGGACAAGAAGGGCGTGCCGAACCAATGGTTGGCCGCTCACACCGCCAGCAGCAGCGGCCCCTATGTCCTGGATGAATACGTGGCCAACAACTATGCGGTGCTTAGCGGAACCCGAACTACTACGGCACGGCCGCCAAGGAACCGGTGGTCCGCGTCAACTTCATCACCTCGATCCCGACCCTCATGCTGCAGGCACGTCGAGGCGAGGCGGATGTGACGTTGGGGTTGCCGCCCTACGTGGTCCACGAACTGAGCCAAAACGACTGCTGTGCCGTCACCTCGGCCCCGGCTTTTGCCCCGGTCACCGTGTCCTTCGACAACTCTTCCGGCGTGACGTCCAATCCGAAATTGCGCGAAGCGCTGACCTACGCCGTGCCGTATGACCAGATCAAGGCCAGCGTCGCCTATGGCTACGCTGACAGCTATTACGGCCCCTTCGTTCCAGGGACGCCGGGATTCGACCCCCAACGTTCCGCCCCCGCCCCCTCGACAAGGACCGGGCACGGGAGCTGGTCAAGGAGTCTGGCCTGGAGAATCCCCAGATCGACCTCATGATCAACCCGACGTCGCCCGGGGTCTCGACGCTCGCGACGATTCTGAAGGCTTCTTGGGAGGAAATAGGCGTCACGGTCAACATCGATTCGCAGACGCCCACGGCCTTTGCCACGAAGTTCAATACCGGCAAGTATCAGTCGGCGCTGCTCTTCGAGAGTGCCGGCGCCGTGGCTGCCTACGAGCTCCGCAAGAAGATGACGTGTGGCAGCAGCTTCAACAACCAGCACATCTGCATTCCGGGCACGCCGGAGCTCATGAAGAAACTCGACGACGCTCCAAACCTGCAAGCCCAGATGCCATACATCAATGCGCTCGTGGACGCCTGGCGGGCTAGTTCGCCCACCATCATCCTTTACCGTGCGCAATTCACGGCCGTGCTCGCGCACTCGGTCAAGAACTTCGACTACGCCTCGTCAACCACCTTCTACAACTGGGGGCGCTAGGGGCAGGCCTTGAAATGGCGGCCACGGCCCCGCCACGACCCAGCTGCCCGCAGGGAAGATACCCGCGGTGGCGACACAAATACCGAGAACTAGCTAAGGACGCGAAAATGCGAATTGGTGTCGATGGAAGCAAGATCCCCCACGAAGCGGACGACTCAGCGATCCGTATCCTCGAACGGGCACATGGCATGGGAATGGAAGGCGTGTACTTCCGTAGTGTCGTGGACGTCTCTCCAACACTGGACCGCGGGTTGCTGGCAGAGGTCCGGGACTGTGCGGACTCGCTCAACCTTTACCTCCAGATGGGGCTAGCCAAGGTCAACCCGTACGCGACAGCCGAAGCGCCCCACGTCCGGGTCCTCGGCGACGGCGACTACACGCGCGGCATGATCAAGATGATCGAGGCAGCACACGAGGCCGCCGGCGTGACGGACCTGTGGGTGGCATGTGCCAACTACCAGCGAGGCATGCCGGGCTACTATGTTTTCGACCGCTTCCGGACCGATGCACCGTGGGCCGACCAACTCGTGGCGATCGAGAAGTTCCTGCGGCTCCTGGCCCCGGTGGCCCGGGACCACGGCGTGCACTTGAACATTGAGACCCACGAGGAGATCACGAGCTACGAAATAGTCCGCTTGGTGGAAGCTGTGGGGCCGGACGTCCTCGGGGTCACCTTTGACACGGCGAATGTGGTGGTGCGCGGGGAGGACCCGGTGGCGGCTGCGCGTCGCGTGGCGCCGTATACCCGGGCCACGCACCTGCGCGACTTTGTCCTGGGCGAACAAGACGGCGTGTTCGGGCGGGTCTTCGCGCCGATCGGCCAGGGCTCGATCGATTGGGATGCGGTGCTCGGCATCCTGCACGCCGAAAACCCGGATCTGCCGCTCTCAATCGAAAACGCGGGCCCCACCCTGCACTTGCCGATCGGCCTCGACGATCCTGAATGGATTGCCATGCACCCCGACTTGGACCCCGAAGAGGTGGCCAGTATTCGGAGCATGGCGGCGCAGTACGCGGAAAGGGCGGAACGAGGAGAGGTCCTGTCACTGAGCGAGCTGCGGGCCATGCCGTACGACGGTGCGCACTTCATTGACGTCTCGGCGAAAGCACTGAGGGACGCGCTGTCCCGGATCGGCGCAGCGGGGAGGAGCAGAATAGGCACATGACTTCCAAGATCACTGATGTGCCAGGAATCCGGGTGGGACATGTCCAGAGGATCGGCGACGGTTGGCTGAGCGGAGTGACTGTGGTCCTTCCGCCGCAGGGGACAGTGGGATCGGTCGATGTGCGCGGCGGCGGTCCAGGCACCCACGAGACGGATGCGCTTGATCCCACCACCCTGGTGCCCACGGTCGATGCGGTGGTGCTCACGGGCGGCAGTGCCTTCGGGCTGATCACGGCCCACGGTGCCCAACGATGGTGCGAAGAGCAAGGACGCGGTTTCGCCGTGCCCGGGGGAGTGGTCCCGATCGTTCCCGCCGCGGCGATCTTCGACCTGGGCCGTGGCGGCGACATCGCCGCCCGACCCGACGAAGCCATGGGTTATGAGGCGGCCGCCGCGGCTGCCGCCTCAAGCGAGCACGCCGACGTCGGACGCGGAAACGTCGGCGCCGGTGCGGGCGCCGTGATTGGCCGCGGCGCGTTCAAAGGCGGAGTGGGCACGTCCTCCATCACCCTGGACAACGGAGTGGTGGTGGGCGCGCTCGCAGTGGTGAACGCACTGGGGATGCCATTTTCGCCCCAGCAGGCGGATCCCGGCAGCTCGGATCCGGCGGCGCCCCCGGCGCTGAACACCACGCTTGTTGTCGTCGCGACCAACGTGGTCCTCGACCCTGCCGAATGCAAGCGCACTGCCAGTGCCGCACATGCCGGCCTTGCCCGGGCCCTAAGTCCTTCCCACACCCTCGCCGACGGCGACACCGTGTTCGCGCTGGCGACGGGCGCCGTCGGGCTTGACCGCAGTTCGGAGCAGGCAAGGCAGGTTTCGCTCATTACCCTGCAAAGCGCGGCGGCAGACGTCGTGCGCCTGGCTGTTCTTGACGGCGTCGCCTCCGCGGAAACCACGACGACGGCGGCAGGCACCTTCCCGTCCTACGGTGCGGTTTAGCGTGTTCTAGGGGGTTCCGCGGCCCGGGGAAGCGTGACACCGTGCCGGTGTCTGCGCTAGCATGGGCGGATTTAACATTCGCGCCGCATTGGCGTAGAGTTGTCTGTTGGTTGTCTGCACAGCCACGCCCATTTAACAGGTCGCGAGTCCTGCTATGTGGAGTGGCAGGAGCCGGGCGGCCAAACAAACAAAAAACGTCCGCAGATTTTTCGGTGCCTAACCGGGGGACTGCGGCAAACAACAGTTAGCGGAGGATATGGCCAAGAAGGACGGGGTCATTGAGATCGAGGGCGTTGTGACTGAGGCGCTGCCCAATGCGATGTTTCGCGTTGAGCTCACCAACAAGCACATCGTTCTTGCACACATCTCGGGGAAGATGCGACAGCACTACATCAGGATTCTCCCTGAGGACCGCGTAGTGGTGGAGCTAAGCCCTTACGACCTCACACGTGGTCGCATCGTCTACCGCTACAAGTAATTGCTGGGCGGCAGCCCTGGGAAAACGAAGACCCAAGTAAAGCCGCTCCAGCTGACCAACTGCAACACGCAAAGGAACGCCATGAAGGTCAAGCCGAGCGTCAAGCAGATCTGCGACAAGTGCAAAGTGATCCGCCGTAATGGCCGGGTCATGGTGATCTGCGAGAACCCGCGCCACAAGCAGCGCCAGGGCTAATTCCCCGCAAGGGAACTAGCGCCCGCGAGGGCAACCTGGGTTGCTAACCCACGCAAGTAAATAAAGGCAGCACAAGCTGAATTGGGACGTATGGAGCCCGGACAGCTAACCCCCGGTCGGAGGCTGGGGCCGCACTGAAAGTGCGGGTGTACTGCCTACGACCTCCGGTTTATTCAAGGAGTACTGCCACTATGGCTCGTCTCGCTGGCGTAGACATTCCCCGCGAAAAGCGGTTGGAAATTGCGCTTACTTACATCTACGGCGTGGGCAAGACCCGTGCACACGAAACCCTGGCTGCCACCGGCATCAGCGCTGACGTTCGCGTCAAGGACCTGACTGACGCCGAGCTGGTCCAGCTGCGTGACTACATTGAAGGCAACTACAAGGTTGAGGGTGACCTTCGCCGCGAAGTAGCAGCAGATATCCGCCGCAAAGTTGAAATCGGCAGCTACGAAGGCCTGCGTCACCGCAAGGGCCTGCCCGTACGCGGTCAGCGTACGAAGACCAACGCTCGTACCCGCAAGGGCCCGAAGCGTACCGTCGCCGGCAAGAAGAAGGCCGGCCGCTAGAAATAGCAGCCGACTTTCCCCCGATAACTTTCTGTAGGAGAAATAATGCCCCCGAAGACTCGTGGCGCGGTTCGCAAGCCGCGTAAGAAGGACAAGAAGAATATCGCGCTTGGCCAGGCGCACATCAAGAGCACCTTTAACAACACCATCGTGTCCATCACGGACCCGAACGGTGCTGTCATCTCCTGGGCTTCCGCCGGTGAGGTTGGATTCAAGGGCTCCCGCAAGTCCACCCCGTTCGCCGCCCAGATGGCTGCCGAGGCTGCTGCAAAGCGCGCCCAGGAGCACGGTCTGCGCAAGGTCGACGTGTTCGTCAAGGGACCGGGATCCGGACGCGAGACCGCAATCCGTTCGCTGCAGGCCGCTGGCCTCGAGGTTGGCTCCATCCAGGACGTCACCCCCAGCGCCCACAACGGTTGCCGCCCGCCGAAGCGCCGCCGCGTCTAACCGGTTTCTGCTTGGCTTCTTGGCTTTTGCCGGCCGGGTCCGCTGCGGAACAGTCTGACTGTTCCGCAGCGCCCGGCCGGCAAAGCCGGAACCAAGCCGATTTCCACCACCTGTGTTGCGTCATATAGCGGATGCTCGCCGAAAGGAAACCTAAGTGCTTATTGCACAGCGCCCCACTCTGTCTGAAGAAGTAGTCTCCGAGAACCGCTCGCGTTTCATCATTGAACCGCTGGAACCGGGCTTCGGCTACACCCTCGGAAACTCCCTCCGCCGTACCCTGCTCTCCTCCATCCCCGGTGCCGCTGTAACCAGCATCCGGATCGATGGCGTGCTGCACGAGTTCACGACGGTTCCGGGTGTCAAGGAAGATGTCACTGAGATCATCCTGAACATCAAGAACCTCTCCGTGTCCTCCGAGCACGATGAGCCGGTTGTTGCATACCTGCGTAAGCAGGGCCCCGGAGTCGTCACCGCCGCGGACATCGCTCCGCCGGCCGGCGTCGAATTCCACAACCCGGATCTGCACATTGCCACGCTGAACTCGAAGGGCAAGTTCGAACTCGAACTGACCATCGAACGCGGCCGCGGCTACGTTTCGGCAGCTCAGAACAAGTCCGGCGACTCCGAGATCGGCCGTATTCCGGTCGACTCGATCTACTCGCCGGTCTTGAAGGTTACCTTCCGCGTGGAAGCTACCCGTGTTGAGCAGCGCACTGACTTCGACAAGCTGATTGTCGACGTCGAGACCAAGCAGGCTATCGCCCCGCGTGACGCCGTTGCTTCGGCAGGCACCACCCTGGTGGAGCTGTTCGGTCTTGCACGTGAGCTGAACACCGCAGCTGAAGGTATCGAGATTGGCCCGTCGCCGACGGATGCTGCCTTGGCAGCTGACATGGCACTGCCGATCGAGGATCTGGACCTGACCGTCCGTTCCTACAACTGCCTCAAGCGTGAGGGCATCCACACTGTGGGTGAACTCGTTGCCCGCTCCGAGGCTGACCTGATGGACATCCGCAACTTCGGTGCGAAGTCCATCGATGAGGTCAAGGCAAAGCTGGTTGAACTGGGCCTGTCCCTCAAGGACTCGCCTCCCGGTTTCGACCTGGCAGCCCGCGCCGCAGCCATCGAAGAGGACGACGCCGCGTTCAGCGACGACGAGCTCTAACAAGCAGATCTTGGCCACCGTGTCCACGTTCGGACCCGGACGGCCTTCATTACAGGAGAAATTACTATGCCTACCCCCACTAAGGGTCCGCGCCTCGGAGGCGGTCCGGCTCACGAGCGCCTGATGCTCGCGAACCTGGCAGCATCGCTGTTCGAGCACAAGCGCATCACCACTACGGTTACCAAGGCCAAGCGCCTGAAACCGTACGCAGAGCGCCTCGTGACCTTCGCCAAGCGCGGCGACCTGTCCTCCCGCCGTCGCGTGCTCGGCCTGATCAGCGACAAGGGCATCGTCCACGAGCTGTTCACCGACATCGCTGGCGCCGTTGCCAACCGCGATGGTGGCTACACCCGCATCACCAAGATCGGCAACCGCAAGGGCGACAACGCTCCCATGGCTGTCATCGAACTGGTTCTTGAGCCGGTTTCCCCGAAGCAGGCTGTAGTTGCCGAGGCAACCAAGGCCGCTGAGAAGGCTGCCCCGGTTGCCGAGGAAGAGGTCGTTGAGACCGAAACCGCCGAGGCTGAGACCGAAGCCGTTGAAGCTGAAGCTGCTGAAACCGAAGAGGCTCCGGCCGCCGAGGAAAAGAAGTAATTCACTGAATTCTTCACAGTAGACTTAAGTCTATGAACGAACAAAAACCCGCTGCCCCCGTTTTGGGGGGCGGCGGGTTTTTGCGTGTCCGGTTGGATCTTTCTTACGATGGCGGGCCTTTCAACGGATGGGCCATGCAGCCTGGTCTGCGGACTGTGCAGGGTTCGCTTGAAGAAGGGCTGGCGTTGATCGTGCGGCGTCCCGTGCGGGTCACCGTGGCCGGCCGCACCGACGCTGGTGTGCACGCACGGGGACAAGTGGCGCACATAGATCTCTCCGAGGCCGAGTGGAGCGGACTTCCGAGGGGCCACGAGATTGACCCCGCCGCTGCGCTGCTTCGGAGGCTTCGTGGAGCCTTGAGTCGTGTCCTGCAGGATGAGACCGGTGCCATTGAAGTGCACGACGTCGGGCTGGCGCCTGGCGGCTTTGACGCTCGCTTTTCAGCGTTGTGGCGCCGGTACAGTTACCGGATTGCCGATGGCTCGGAGCGCTGGGACCCCGTCCTTCGCAGGCTGACTTTGTGGCACAAGTCCGCGTTGGATGAAGGCGCCATGAATGAGGGCGCCGCAGCGCTGTTGGGGCTCCAGGACTTCCGGGCATACTGCAAGCCCCGCGAGGGAGCCACCACCATCCGCGAATTGCAGCGGCTTGAGTTCGTGCGTGGTAGCGACGGTGTGCTTGTTGCCAACGTCCAAGCAGATGCTTTTTGCCACAACATGGTGCGTGCGTTGGTCGGATCGGCGTTGCGCGTTGGGGAGGGCCTGGAACAGCCGGAGTGGCTGCACGAGCGCCTGCTCGCGGGGGTCAGGGACGCCAAATCGGTGCTGGCCGCGCCGCACCCCTTGGTGCTTGAGGAAGTGGCCTACCCCTCCGACAACGAACTGTTTGCACGGGCTGAGCTGACGCGGGCCCGGCGGGAGTAGTTTTGGGGCTGGCGGTCTCAGTGTGCTTTCCCGGACAGGGGCTGGACGTTGGACGGCCCCCTCCCGGCTCTGGGTACCGGGGAGGGGGCCTGCGTAGACCACCCGCGGTTCTGGGTATCGCAGGTGGCCGGCTTGAAGGCGCCCCAGATGCGCCGGTAGGCAACTGTCCGCTAGGGCAGTCCCAGAGCAGCCTTTACCCCGTTGACCAACGTACCGAAGTAGCCGTTCAGGGCAGTCCCGAACAGTCCGACTCCGGCCACAATGACCATCGCGACGAAGCCCACCAGAATTGAGTATTCCGTGGCCGTTGCTCCGTGCTCGCCGGCCAAGGTGCTCGTTAGCTTCCTGAACATCCTTTTCATGTCGATCACCGTTCGCTTATGGAGTGGGGCTAGGAGAACGCCGCGATGATGTTCATGACGGCTGGTCCCAGCAAGATGATGAACAGGGTTGGAAAGATGCAGAAGATCAGCGGGAAGAGGATTTTCACGGGAATCTTCATGGCATATTCTTCCGCCCGCTGACGGCGCTTGGTCCGCATCTCCTGAGCCTGCGCTTTGAGGACTTTGGCAATGGCAATGCCGTAGGCATCCGCCTGGACAACAGCCCTGATGAAGCTGCGAACGTCCGGAACGTCAACGCGCTGGGACATGTCCAGATATGCGTCCTTGCGGCTCCGCCCTACCTGGATGTCCTGAAGCGTCCGGATGAACTCATCTGCCAGCGGTCCTTTGCCGTTTTCCGCGGCACGGGCCATGGCAGCTTCAAAACCGAGGCCCGCTTGGACGGAAATCAGCATCTGGTCGAGTGAGTTCGGGAGTTCCAGACGAATTGCCTCGCGGCGTTTCTGTGCATTGGAACGAATGAGGAGATCCGGGACAAAATAGGCCAAAGCCATGACGGCAATACCAAGAAGGAACTTTCCTGCCGATGGATCGCTGAGGAACAAAAGCACCCCGAAGGAGCCGCCACCCAGCGCCAGCAGTGGTTTGATCATCAAGATCCGGCCCAAGGGCCAATCTTTGGGCCGGCCCGCTCCAGCCAATTGCCTGTCTAGCCACGCCACGTAGCCGTCCGGCGCGAGTTGCCGTGAAATGGATGTCAAACGATCGTTATGGTTGCTGGATTGTGGCGCGGCAGCCGTTCCTGCACCGAGGTTCGTCCGTATGTTGCGTATTCCTACCCTGTCCCCGGTGAAAGCGAGCCAGACCATCCAGGACACAGGGGCCACGATGGCCAACATGGCGGCATAAGCGAAGAGTTGCATGGTGGATCCCTCCTAGTACTTCGGCTTGATGAGCCGGCTCAGCCACCACGCGCCGACTGTGAGCATGACCGCGGCGGCGGCAAGCATGAGGTAGCCAGGCACGGTGGATGTGAAGGTGTGGGCATAGCTCGGGTTGATGAACAGCAGCGCGATGAACATGACCACCGGCAGGGCAAGCAGTACCAGCGCGGACATACGTCCTTCGGCGCTTAGCGCCCTGACCTGCCGCCGGATTTGGTTGCGGTCACGAATCGTTTCACCAACGTGGTCCAAGACCTCGCCCAAGTCACCGCCGACCTCCCTGTGGATTTCGATCGCCTGGGCAATCCAGCCGAAGTCTTCGCTGCTCGTCCGCATGGCCACGTCAGTCAAGGACTCTCCAAGATCGCGCCCGATCCGTGTTTCGTTGACGATCCTGCTCATCTCCTCTGCCATAGGTGCCTCGCTCTCTTGGGCAGTGGCGTCCACTGCCCTGAGGAGACTGTGGCCGGCCCGCATCCCACCACTCATCATCTGGAGGGCGTCGGGTACTTGCTCGTCGAACTTGGCTGAGCGCCGGGATGTGAGCAAGGCAAGAAGCGCAGTGAGAGAAGCCACGGCAACCAGGCACATCAGGATGGCGAAGACGAGGCCGCCGAGTACGAGGCCGACGGCGCCGGCAAAGACCACAACGATTCCAGCGATCAAAACATAGTCGGCTGGTTGCTTCTTCAACCCTGCGGCATCCAGCTTCGCTTGCGAAAGATAGCCTCCCGAGCGCGGATGGATGCGTGTTTGAATGGCATCCCTGGCGCCGTCCGTGAGCCGGGTCAGGGTAGATGAGTGGATCGGTGCATCGGGACGGCGCCTTTCGGCATCAAGTGTCCTCCGTGACTTGAGCACCACCAACACGAGCAGGAGCAAAGCGAGATACACCAAGCCCAGCCCGGCCGCGAGCAAGATGGTTTGGGCTCCGAAACCGTTCATCGCAAGCCTCCCATCATGGTGGCCCCGAAGACTGCCGGGGAGATCGGAATCCCCAGTTCGGCAAATCGGTCCGTGAAACGGGGACGAACGCCTGTGGGAATCGGCTTGCCAAGGAACCGGCCGTTGGGATCGACGCCAGCCGAGTAATCGAACAGGAAAGCGTCCTGGAGAGTGACGACATCGCCCTCCATGCCCTGGACCTCAGTGATGTGTGTGACCCTGCGTGTCCCATCCCGGAGGCGGCTGATGTGCACGATCAGGTTCACGGCGGACGCCACCTGTTCCCGGATGGCCCTGAGAGGAAGGTCCATGCCAGCCATGAGAACGAGGGTCTCGAGGCGGGCGACGGCGTCCCGGGGGGAGTTGGCGTGCACCGTGGAGATGGAACCGTCGTGGCCGGTGTTCATTGCCTGAAGCATGTCCAAGGACTCGCCTCCGCGGACCTCGCCCACCACAATGCGGTCCGGACGCATGCGGAGCGAGTTCCGTACAAGATCGCGAATGGTGACTTCACCGCGTCCCTCAATGTTGGATGGCCTGCTCTCAAGCCGCACGACGTGCTCCTGTTGGAGTTGCAGCTCGACTGCGTCCTCAATGGTGACGATCCGGTCATCCGCGGGAATGAAGGAAGACAGGACGTTCAACAGGGTGGTCTTGCCGGTGCCGGTACCGCCGGACACGATGATATTCATCCGAGCCAGCACGCAGGCCCTCAGCAGCTCCGCCATTTCCGGTGACAGGCTGCCAAACTCGATGAGTTTGTTGACTGTCAGGGCTTCGCGGCCGAATTTTCGGATGGTCAGTGACGGCCCGTTGACGGCGAGCGGAGGAATGATGGCATTCACGCGCGATCCGTCGGGAAGCCGTGCGTCGACGAGTGGGGACGACTCGTCGATTCTCCGCCCAACCCTGGACACAATGCGTTCAATGATGCGACGCAGGGCCTCGTCCGAGGAGAACTTGGCCTCTGTCTTGTAGAGCCGGCCGTACCGTTCGACGTAAATGCTGTCGTATCGATTCACCATGACTTCCGTAATTTCCGGATCATCCAGGAACCGTTGAATGGCGCCATGGCCCAGGACGTCGTCGATGATTTCTGCCGTGAGACGCTGCCGTTCTGCGGACGTCAGGGGCACCTGTTCCTCGTCGACAACAACCCTTAGCTCATCGCGTACGTACTGGTGCAGTTCCGCCTCATCCAAGGAGGAATCGGAGAGCCTGGATCCGAGTCGTTCAAACAAGGCCTTGCTCGCCCGCTCCTTGAGGTCGCTGAGTGCTTCACTGGCAAGAATCGTCGACGTCGCACTATCCTCGGCATGGGCCGTGGCGTTTGAGGACTCCGCGGCCTTGGCTTCCTGGATACGTCCGAGTGTGGTTGCTGCTGGCGGCGTCATTCCGGCTGGAACTGGCGCCTCTTCCGGTGCCGCGCCTGAGCCGGCGCCGTACCGGTGACTTTCGAGTCTGCGTGAGAGGTTCACTGGACAACCGCCCTTCTGTGCAACTGCTTGTGTGATCGCTCGTCCCAATTCGGCCGGAACCGGTTCACCAGAAGACGAAGGCCCTTGGTGGCGGCATCCCGCGCCCCGTCCTGAAGCAAGGGGACGCCTTTATTGGTGGAGTACGGAAGAGTCCGGGAACGGGGAATGGCCACATCGACCGGCACTCCGATGGTTGCTTCCACGTCCTTGAGGACCAGACCGCTTTTCGGGTCGGCCATGTTCAGAACCACGTGCCGGTATTGCGGGAGCAACTGCAATTCGTCAAGAATGTTCAGGCCAGTCCGCAAACCTCGGATGCTTGGAATATCCATACCGCACACCCAGACGGCGTCAGTTGCATTTTCCAAGGCGGCGAGAACATGCTCACCGAGTCCCGGAGCTGTGTCGATCACGATGTACTGGAACTCCTGGCGCAGTTGCTCCAACAATCTCGAGACGTGCTGGGCCGTGATGCGGTCCATTTCCACGGGATTGCGAGGGGCACAAAGTGCGTAAATGCTGGCCGGA
The DNA here is from genome assembly GCF_054888235.1 of Arthrobacter sp. MMS24-S77. NCBI lineage: Bacteria > Bacillati > Actinomycetota > Actinomycetes > Micrococcales > Micrococcaceae > Arthrobacter > Arthrobacter sp. MMS24-S77. Next base: position 3,456,054 of record NZ_JBTZRN010000001.1, on the reverse strand, counting down.
TGGACGCTCAAGTACGTCTTGAGCACCATCGAATCCTGGCTGGCCGGACCCAACACGGCGTCCGTGATGGTGTGCTCAGGGTGCAAAAGCAGTCCACTCGCCACATCGCCGAACTGTAGGTCCAGATCGACGATCACCACGCCCATTGGTGCCATGGTCCCGAGACCGACCGCCAGATTAGTAGCTACCGTCGTTTTGCCGACCCCGCCCTTGGGCGACATGACGGCGATGATTCGCCCGCCGGAACCCTGGGATGGAGCCTCGATGGCATTGGGGGCCAGCCCCCTTCGCCGGCCGGCAGCAGCGAGGCTTGCCCGCTCCACCATCACTCGGATGGAGTCTGAGTCCGCCGCGGGGGAGAGGATGTCCCGTACGCCCGAGCGCATTGCTGCGAGGACCAGCGATTCGCTCTGTTCCGCGGCGAGCACTACGCTGATCTCCGGGAATTGGAGATCCAACAAGGAAGCGTGCTTGAGGGAGTCATCGATTTCCAGGCCCGGTCCCAAAATCAGTACTTCGGGCGGCTCTCCGAGGAGCTGGTCAAGGATCTCCCGAGGTCCTGCCGGCAAGTAGTCTGCCTGGAACCATTGGAGGCTTCCGCTCATCCCGGCCGTCGCGGATCGAACTCGTCGTTCGAAGTCAAGATCCGGGGTGATGAGAACGAAGCGGCTCATTTGAATACACTTCCCCGGTCGATCGTGCCGGTTGCGCCTGCAACGGCATCCGAAGGCTCTTTGCTAAGGTAGACGGTGCCGAATTCGGCAGCGTAGACGATTTTCTGAACGTCGACGGCGGAGCGGGCAACGGTCACGAGGTAGCCACCGTTTGCACCTGCCGTCTTGTTGGCGTTCAGCGACCCACCGCTTGCTTGGGGTGCGGAACCGGAATTATCCGAGATCGCACCGCTGGCGTCTTGCACCGCGGTGACGAGGACTTTGTGGAACGTGAAGCTCGTTTGGTCAGGTGCACCGGTTTTGTCGTCCGCTTTGAAGGACAACATCATGCCGACTGTGTCCCCTGCAGCGACGTGCCCACCTACGACGCGCTCGATCGGAAGCCTGACTGTGACTTCTTGGAGCCCGGTGGGCACTTCCACCCGACCTGGACCGGCCAAGCTGTTTGGATCGACCATCCGGGTTGCGAGCAATTGCTCGCCAGGCTTGAAGTCGATCGAAGAAACCTTGGAGCCCAGATCTCCCAGGTTGCTGACGCTGTCCGCGGCAATTGCGGCCTTGGGGACTGACTTCTTGATGACAGAATCCCCGAATTTGGCGGTGGGAGTTCCTGCGGGAATTTCTTTTTGAACGACGTAGACGTCTTCGGTCTCAGTATTTGCCAGAGCGCGCTTGTCAGCGCCCTGGACGTAGAACACGAGCATCACTGTTCCAATGATGGCTACGACAAGCGCAGCGATGCCTCCCAGTAGGCGTGTTTTCACTGTTCTTCCTTCCAGATTGCGCTCGTCCAGAGCGCTGGTTACTTAATCAGTTGCGGCGGAAGATTCGCTCCGCCCTGCGTGTATCCCCCTCCCTGATACACGGAGGGGTCAGCAATCCAGCTAACAAAGTGCCCGCGGACCCCGTTGTTGCTGCCTCCAAGACCTGTTTGATCGCCCCCGGAGATGCCAGGGAACTTGTATCCGGTCAGATAGAAAGCGGCGTAGCCCTTGATGTAATATTTGCCGCCAGCGCCGCTTCCCGAAGCTTCAGTGAAAACGGGGAAGGCAACCACGGTGTTCAGGTAACTACTGATGAGGGGCTTGCACTCTTTTGGCATGCTCAGTCCCGTGTTGGTCTGCGCGTAAGGATCCACCACTCCGCTTGTCGACGGATCATCTGGATAGACCTGCGCGGCGCACTGGCCGGGCACGGGCGTCAGCCACTCAAAACCGCCCGGGATGACCTGGCCGGACGGGCTGTCACTCACGCAGGTGGTAGACCCGTGGGTCAGAATCGTCTGTGTGGCGCCATTGATGTCGAACTGGCACGGCGCGAAGGCCAGAGGCAGCGTCGCTGGCCCCGATCCAGGGCCGCCCCACGTCGCTGTGGCTTGGGCGCCGACAGTCACTGGCCCAGTGTTGAGGGCATTGGCGAACATCTTGCTCAGGTAGCCGGCTCCGGTGGTGCCATCCTTGGTAGATGTTGTGACTGTTACCTTGCCCGCCACGCTTAGATCCACTGATTGCACAGTGCTGGCGCCATCGTTGGCGTTGGAGTTTGCAAGCGGGCTGGCCAACGAAATATTGCAGGAACCCTTGGCACAGCTGCTTGCGACAGCGATGGCTCCTGCATCCGCCCCGTTTTGAAGCTGGGCCCGTTCCGCGTAGATCTGGCCGACGTCGACTGCCACGGCGCCGACTCCAACCAGCGTGAGCATCATGAGGGCGACCATGATGCCCGCAGCCCCGCGTTCTCTGTTGTGAGGGTCTTGACGCCGGATCAGCCGTTGCATTGCATTGCTCCCTTGCCAGTGATCGTGAGACTGGAACCGAAGAATCCGGTGAGAGACTGGCCACTGTAGGTGGTGGTCACGGTGATAGTTGGAGGGGGACTGCCTGCCGCACAGGCTCCCGAGTAGCTGAAACTCAGCTTGGACGTATCCAGCGAGGGCGCTCCGGCCTTGCCAGCAGCCGTGGCCTTGCTTGAGTCGTTGGTAATTGCCATGGTCCGTGCAGCTTCACGGGAGGCTTGAGTCACTGAAACCTGGATGTTGTAAGCGTTCGAAAACTCGACAACAGCGATGATCAGGGACACGAGGATGGGCGCGACGAGCGCGAATTCGACGGCAACTGCGCCGCGCTCATGGTACCTGGAAGACTTGATCCTGCGTTTCAAAGGATCCCCCTGGGTAGTTGCTGCGGATGTTTGCAGCAGAAAACGGTGCGTTGTGCCGCGCCAATGGGCGCGGCACAACGCTTTTGCCTGGTTACCAGGTTCCGACCGTGGTGGCGAGGCTGTTGAAGAAAGCATTCAAGTTGGTGCCAAATGCGCCCACGCCTACAACGATGACCAGGGCGATTAGGCCTACCAACAACGAATACTCTGTCGCCGTGGCTCCTTTTTCAGCGGAGAGTTTGGCGATGGCTAATTTGACGCTACGAAGGTGTTCTTTGAAATTGAACATTTCGAGACCTGTGCGAGACCGGCAGCTGTTGCTACCAGGCCCCCACCTTGGCGGCCAGGCCGTTGAAGAAGGCGTTGAGGTTGGTGCCGAATGCCCCCACGCCAACGACGATGACGAGGGCAATGAGGCCAACCAGCAGTGAATATTCAGTTGCTGTTGCGCCCTTTTCGGAAGTGAGGCGATCTTTGACGCCGGCGACGAAAGCAATGACAGAAACCATGAGAGATGACATTGGAAAACCCTTCCCAGATAAGTGAATTTGTCTACGATTTCCAACCGCTTACATATCCCGTTTTGCGGTTCGGATTTCGATAGGACAAGAATTGCCCCTGGGAGGGTTAACAAACAATGCGTAGTGGTACTCGTCTTTTTCAGTACGGGTGGGGTTGAATACTCGAAGGAGGATCCGCGGGTACTCGGTTTTCCTGCCTAAGTACTACTTAGGTGCCGTCGCAGATGGGGCTCAAGTGAACTGAGCGGAACCTGGGAAGATGGCCGAGCCTCACGGAACGAGCAGGACCACTCCAATTGCGGCGGCGAGCATGGCCGGTCCATGAGCCACTTCAGACGGCTTGATTCCGCGTTTCAGGCGCAACATCAGTACCGTCATCACCCCGCCCACCACGAATCCCAGCAGCCCCCCGTAGAACACCTGAGTCCAACCCAAGTAGCCCAAGTACATTCCGAGTGGTGCTGCGAGCTTCACATCGCCCATTCCAAGGCCTCCCGGAGAAATTAATCCAAGAACTAAGTATCCGAGGAACAAAATGACACCGCCGGCAGCCGCGCGAAGGAGTCCAAGCCAGTCAGGGGCCAGTGCGGCGGACATAGTTAACAGCACAAGGCCGGCAGCAAGCAGCAACAGCACCAGCGGGTTTGGAAGCAAATGGTGCATCACGTCCACGCGTGACAGCTGTACAGCCAGCACCGCCAAGAAGAGATAGGCGGGGAGCATGGGCGACAAACCGAAACGGAGCGTGAGGAGGGCAAGCAGGAATGCGGTGGCCACCGCCGTCGTAATCCTTGGAGCGCGCGAGGGGAGTTCGCCGAGTCGGGGCAGGAACCGCGCTATCAGAAGCTCTGCCAGAGGGCTCAAGAGCAGCCCTAGGAGCCCGAAAGCGGCCACAAACAAGGATTGGGCAGCAGTTGCTGTCACGGCGTCTCCTAGGGGCTTAGGGAGGGTCTCGGCTGTTCACGCTCCTTGCTAGCCTATTTTGACCCTGCGGCTCCTTGCCGCTATTGTTGATAGTCGTTGTGCGTGTCCTTTCTCGATGACACATGCCCGCTTGGGGATCCAGTTGCAGGATCGTTAACTCGACAGGCATATCGGGACTTCGGGATAACTGGTACATAGAGCCCTCACCTCTGCTCCGGTAACGCATACCTAGTAGGCACACGCTCCAGGCGTGCCGCCTAAAACATGAACGCCAGAACAAGAACGAGGCAAAACCGTGCGTACGTACACCCCGAAGCCCGGCGATATCAACCGCCAGTGGCACGTCATTGACGCCACCGATGTTGTCCTTGGTCGTCTTGCCAGCCAGACCGCAACACTGCTGCGCGGAAAGCACAAGCCGACCTATGCGTCCCACATGGACATGGGCGACTTCGTCATCATCATCAACGCTGAAAAGGTTGCGCTGACCGGCGCCAAGCTGGAGCAGAAGCGCGCATACCGCCACTCCGGTTACCCGGGCGGCCTGACCTCCGTCAACTATGCGGAGCTGCTGGAATCCAACCCGGTCCGCGCCGTGGAGAAGGCCATCAAGGGCATGCTCCCCAAGAACTCCCTCGCTGCACAGCAGTTGGGCAAGCTCAAGGTTTACCGTGGCGCTGAGCACCCCCACGCTGCACAGCAGCCGAAGACTTTCGAAATCACCCAGGTCGCCCAGTAGTCCTGGCCACCAAACAACTTTTAATACAAGGAGAATCGTGGCTCAGAACGAAGAACTGACCGCCGAAGCCGTCGAGGCCGAGGAAACCCTCACCAGCTACACCTCTGAAAGCTCGGCTGCCGAAGCCGCGCCCAAGAAGGAGCGCCCCGCACTGACCGTTGCCGGTGCAGCAGTTGGTCGTCGCAAGGAAGCCGTTGCACGCGTTCGCGTTGTGCCGGGCTCCGGCAAGTGGACCATCAACGGCCGCGAGCTGTCGAACTACTTCCCGAACAAGCTGCACCAACAGGATGTCAACGAGCCCTTCAAGATCCTTGACCTTGAAGGCGCCTACGACGTCATCGCCCGCATCCACGGCGGTGGCCCCTCCGGCCAGGCCGGTGCACTGCGTCTCGGTATTGCCCGCTCGCTGAACGAGATCGATGTCGACAACAACCGCGCCACCCTGAAGAAGGCCGGCTTCCTGACCCGTGACGCTCGCGTCATCGAGCGTAAGAAGGCCGGTCTCAAGAAGGCACGCAAGGCTCAGCAGTACTCCAAGCGCTAAAGATGCGCCTACCCAAGAAGGGGTCGCTGGCGCGACCGCTTCTTGGGGCCCTCGGCGCGTTTTAGCGCTCGGCTCCACAAGCGCTAATCAAACGCTTTCAAGGCCCGTTCCGCCATTTGGCGGGACGGGCCTTGCCGCGTTCAATGGCTACTTTCCAGTGGTCTTCCTAAGTCGAACACCGTGGTGCCGTCAGTAACTTCTGCCTGGAAGTTGTCCGCGACCCATTTCTGGATCGCTAGGACTTCGGGACTATTTCCTGGAACCTTCAGTTGCTCGGGCTGCTCTACTAGGTAACAGATTTGTCCCGCGGCTACCCAGCTCTGGAACTGAGTCAATGTGGGGCTGGGATCGTGCATGGCGAACCCTCCAAGGGGCATGATCGCCCGCTTGACTTCAAGCTGAAAGACAGACGCCGTCTGACCCGGATAGGTGGCTGCAGCCCATGTACACGTCTCTGGTGCTGCTTGGAGCCGCCCCCGGAGCAACGGGCTGGGATTATTGCCAATCAACAGGCCATAGACCCATGCCGGATTCTGATCTTTCGCGCCGGCCACGAACCTGCTCAGCGAGTAAGGGTTTCTGGTTACGCCGCCAGATAGCGGGTTGGAACCGGATTGGGGTGAACCAACCGTCACCAGGGAACAGAGCGCCGGCCCGACCAACAATGCTCCGATGGCCACGCCGGCGGAGCCCCGTTCCAGCCACGGCCATGGCGCCCGGACTGCACTCGCCGCGGCGGCCAACAGACCCACAAAAAGTGTGATGTTTCCGAGCCATTCCGGAAAGACGTCGCTAAGCCGCCATATCGCGTTGGCGAAAATGAAACTCGCTACCAAAGCAACCGTGATCCACACACGCCCAGGGATCGTTTTGGCGCCTGACAATAGCAATCGGGCGCCAATGCCGACGCAGAGAGCCAGTGGCGGCGCCAGCGAGGAAGTGTAGTAGGAATGGAAGCCGTGGCTCATGAAACTCAGCACCAGGTAGGTAGTCAGCAACCAGAGGGCTGCTGCGGAGGCAAGTATCGCTTCATTCCGCTCGAGCCGGCGTCTGGCGATGGCCCAGAATATTGTCACGCAGCTCAGCAGAGCCGCCAGCAGTAGCCAGCCGATTTCCTGGCCGTAATTGATATTGAGCAGCCTGAATAGCCCCGCGTCCGAGGTTGCGCCCTTGAATTCCTGCGGAATCAGCGCCACTGAAGGGTCATCTTCATGCTGCACGACGCGGTCGATCCCGTTGTATCCGAGCGTCAGCTCAATCATGCTGTTGCTCGTTGAGCCTCCAACAAAAGGGCGGGATTGGGCGGGAATGAGATCCACTGCGAGCGGCCATGCCAGGGAACCAACCGCCATGATGCATCCGGCCAGTGCAAGCCCGAGGAACCTCTTTCGCCAAGACAGCCGGGCGAAGAGCAAAAAGACGATCGCGATCGCCGGGAGGACCAGAAATGCTTGCAACTGTTTCGTCAAGAATCCGAGAGCCAGCAGTCCGCCCGCGAGGAGTATCGGTGTGAGTCTGCCGGTCTCAGCGGCCCGGACTCCGGCGTAGAGCGCTGCGATCATCAACAGGACCATAAGGGGATCCGGGTTGTTGTAGCGTGCTAGCAGGACTGTGATTGGAGTGTATGCGAACACTGCTGCCGCGATCAGGGCGACGGCGGCAGGGAAGTACCTGCGCATCAGGACGAAGATCAGCAACATGCTCGTCAGAGTGATGATGACTTGGGGAACTAAAATGCCCCATGAATTGAGACCGAATAGGCGGACGGATAGTCCCATGACCCAAAGGCTGAGTGGAGGCTTGTCCACCGTGATGGAGTTTCCCCAGTCCGAGGAACCGAAAAAGAATGCTGTGAAGTTGTGTTCACCGGACTGCACTGCGGCCGAGTAAAAGGCGTTGGCCCAGCCGTTTTGATCCAGCTTCCAGAAGTAGAGAAATGCCGTCGAGAGCAACAGCAAAGCTAAAGTTATCTTCTCCCACGGCGCGATGGTGGGCGGCCTCCAAGCCTTGAAGATAGCCGCCCGGCGCCTAGTGGCGGAGGCGATGGATTCGGACACCGTCAACGGACTCCTCCTTGAAATTCTTCCCGTCGGATGCCCGTCCCGCGGGGGACAACAGAATCAAAGTAGTGACTCGCTTGCCGGCTTGAGAGCGATGCCGCGGCGGCGCTCATCCGACCGCTGAACACGGAAGACCCAGATACGGAGCAAGACGAAGCGAAGCAGAGTGGCGAATACGTTTGCACAAGTCAGGACGATCAGTTCGGTTCTGGGTGCTGCGTCCGGGTGTATTGCATGTAGCAACAGCAAGGAAGACGCGGTGATGCCCCAGGCGACCATGAACACCACCAGCCCTTGAAATTGCTGTGTGAAGAGCCTCGCCGGTCCGTGGATCCGGAAGGTAAAGCGACGGTTGGCGGCTGTGTTGGCAATGGCCGTGAGCAAGAGCGCCAGGAAATTTCCTTGTTGTGCGCCGAAGGGGCCTTGAAAGAGCAGATAGAGCAGAGCAAACGCGAGTGTGGAAAAGGCGCCGACTATACCGAAGCGCACCACTTGACCGAAGAAGCTTGGCCGTGCCGGCGTGGCGATGGGTCCCCGCCCGAGTTCGGCGTATATCGCTTGCAGGGGGATCCTTCCCTTCACCATGGAGGTGGCGACGCGCACGAGGCCTCGGAGGTCGTCCATGGCGGTTTGACGGATATCGACCCTGCTGTCCGGATCGTCGATCCAGTCGACCGGAATCTCGTGGATTCGAAGCCCTGCCCGCTCTGCCAGAATCAACAGCTCGGTATCGAAGAACCAACGGTTGTCCTCTATATAAGGAAGCAGCCGATGTGCGACCTCGGCCCTGACGGCTTTGAAACCACATTGGGCATCGGAGAACTGAACTTGCATGGTTCGTTTGAGGAGTATGTTGTAGCCTCGCGAGATGAATTCCCGTTTTGGGCCTCGGACCACCCGTGAATTACGCCCAAGCCTCGTGCCGATACTGACGTCGGAGTGTCCGGAAAGCAGGGGAGCTATGAGCGGGGGCAATGCAGCCAAGTCGGTCGAGAGGTCCACGTCTACGTATGCGAGAACTTTGGCTTCGGACGACGTCCAGGCGTCGCGGAGCGCGAAACCGCGCCCCTTGGTCTCCAAACGTCGGTAGCCGACATTGGGAAGTTCGCTCGCGAGCTTTCGCCCAATAGAACCTGTTGCGTCCGTGCTGGCATTATCGGCAATCGTGATTTTCCAGCTATACAACAATTCTCGCGACAGATAGTCGGCAAGACGGTTGATGCTTCTTTCGAGTATGGCGGACTCGTTGAAAACGGGGACAATTATTTCGAGCGCCAAGCCCCCAGAGCTAGGTGTCATGCGGTAATCGTAGATACTTGTTAAGGGTCATTACTAGAGTGGAGCGGAAAGCGCAAGTCAAGTATCTACACTCTTGCGGTCCTGCGAATAAAGGGGTAAAAGCAGGGTCCACGGCGCCGCTTCCCCCGGGCCTCTACGCCGTCGTCTAGACTGGAACGCGATGGCTAGATTATTTGGAACAGATGGCGTGCGTGGTCTCGCCAATGGATTGCTCACCGCGGAGCTTGCTCTTCAGTTGGCCCAAGCCGCCGCTGTGGTCTTGGGACATGAGCGCTCGGCCAACGGAGCGCGGCCTCGCGCCGTCGTCGCCCGGGATCCGCGGGCAAGCGGGGAGTTCATCGCGGCGGCCGTTGAGGCCGGGCTTTCGAGCTCCGGGATCGATGTGTACGACGCCGGTGTGCTTCCCACACCCGCGGCCGCTTACCTGATCGCGGACCTCGATGCCGATTTCGGCGTCATGATCTCGGCGTCGCACAACCCGGCGCCGGACAACGGCATCAAGTTCTTTGCCCGAGGCGGCCAGAAGCTCCCTGACGAGGTGGAGGACGCAATCGAAGCCCAGCTCGGTAAGGAGCCTTCCCGTCCTGTGGGGGGCGAGGTCGGACGCATCCAACGCTTCTCGGACGCCGAGGACCGTTACATCGTCCACTTGCTCGGCACCCTCCCGCACCGCCTCGAAGGCCTCAAAGTCGTCTTGGACTGCGCGCACGGTGCGGCCAGCGGCTGTTCCCCGCAGGTTTTCTCCAGCGCTGGCGCCGAGGTTGTGGTGATTGGCGCGGAACCCGACGGACTGAACATCAACGACGGCGTCGGTTCCACGCACCTTGGCCAGCTCAAGGAAGCAGTGATCAAGCACCGCGCAGACTTCGGCATAGCCCACGACGGCGACGCCGACCGCTGCCTGGCCGTGGACCACGAAGGCAACGAGGTTGACGGTGACCAGATCATGGCGATCCTTGCCCTCGCACTGAAGGAGTCCGGAAAGCTGAAGGACGGCGTCCTGGTGGCCACAGTGATGAGCAACCTCGGGCTCAAGATCGCGTTGCGTGGTGCTGGAATCACCATCCGCGAGACGGCGGTAGGGGACCGCTACGTCCTGGAGGAAATGCGCGCGGGCGGCTTTAGCCTTGGTGGAGAGCAGTCGGGGCACGTGATCTTCTCCGACTACGCGACCACTGGCGACGGCGTCCTGACAGGCCTGCAGATTGCCGCCCAAGTGGCCAGGACCGGCCGAACCCTCCAGGATCTCGCCCGCGCCATGACCAAGCTGCCGCAGCTCATGATCAATGTGAAGGGCGTGGACAAGTCCAGGGCCGCCACGGACGAGGGTGTAGCCGCTGCGGTGGCTGCCGCGGAACTCGAACTCGGCGATACCGGCCGGGTGCTCCTGCGGCCATCGGGCACCGAAGCTTTGGTCCGTGTCATGGTCGAGGCCGCGGACATGGAAACCGCCACCCGCATATGCACTGAACTCGCCGGCGTCGTCGAACACCGCCTCACGATTCCGCGCGAACTGGCCCTTTAGGCTCACTGCGGCAAAAGCTCCAAAACAACTGTGGCCCGTCTCATAAGGAGACGGGCCACATTTGTTTCAAATGCTTACCTTCGGACCAGGTTGTCGCGCATCCCGGCAACCGCTACAGGTAGCCCGGTGCCGCTTCGAGGCCAAAATATTCCTCGAGGGTGGCGATACCGCGATTGGCCATATCCGTTGCGGCCTCAACCCCGACGAAGCGCAAATGCCAGGACTCGTAGTAATAGCCGGTGATTTCATGGAGCATCCACGGGTACCTGACAACAAATCCATATTTGAATGCGTTGGCCTTGGCCCAAACGGCGGCTGGCTGCTCGGCGAAGCACGGCTGGAAGCTGCACGCCCCGCCGCCGTCGCCGATATCGAATGCCCAACCGGTCTGGTGTTCCGAGAATCCGGGACGCGCGGAGGCGGTGTCCGCTGAAGCCTGGCCGCGCGAGTTCACATAACTGTTGTACGTGGCGGTTTGGGTTTGGAACGAGCGGTAGCCGGAGGCCAAAGTCATGGTCACCCCTGCCGCAGCGGCTCCGGCGAAGAGCTTTTCTGCCGCTGCTGCAGTTGTGCTGTTGAGCAACGAGGCCTCTCCACTGACCGCGAGCTGGACGCGGGGCTGGACGAGATCAAGGGGGACGAACTGCAAGGGGGTCAGTGGCCGGTGCTTGTTGACGATGACCCACTGGCTCGTCGGGTCAGTCAGGGAAAACTTTTGGGACAGAACCCCCGCCGGCGGAGCGCTCGACGGCGGAGCGCTCGACGGCGGCACCCCACTCACCGCAGGGGGCGGGACCGCCGTCGTGGTCGCCACTGCCGGCGTCGGAGTTGCCGTTTGGGTTCCTGGTGGGGACGGGGCCGGAGCGGGTGAAGCGACCTGGCTACCCGGAGTGCAGGCAGCCAAGGCCGTCATTCCTACGCCTGCCGCTAGAAGGGCTGTGAAGGACCTTCTGTTGGGGCGGCAGTTGTGGCACATCCGTGCTAGACCTTTCGCAGCAGCATGCGGCGGATGGAATGATCGGCGTCCTTGGTGAGGACAAGCTGTGCCCGGCCGCGGGTAGGGAGCACGTTTTCCTCAAGGTTGGGCTCGTTGATGCGTTTCCAGATGCCGCGGGCCGTGGCTTCCGCCTCGGCATCGGAGAGCGTCGCATAACGGTGGAAGTAGGATTCGGGCTGGGCGAAGGCCGTGCTCCGAAGCTTCCGGAAACGGTCCACATACCAGTCTTCGATGTACGACGTCTTGGCGTCAACGTAAATGGAGAAATCAAAGAAGTCGCTGAGCGCCAAACCCTGCCGGCCGTCCTGGCGGGGACGGGCAGGCGCCAACACGTTGAGGCCCTCGACAATGAGGACGTCAGGCCGCCGGACCACCACTTCTTTGTCCGGGACGATGTCATAGGTGACGTGCGAATACCAGGGAGCGCGGACCTCTTCGGCGCCGCCTTTGATCGCACTCACGAAACGAAGGAGCGCCCGGCGGTCGTAGGACTCTGGAAAGCCCTTGCGCTCAAGCAAATGCCGACGCTTCAATTCGGCCAGTGGGTACAGGAATCCGTCGGTCGTGATGAGTTCGACGTTCGGTGTGCCCGGCCAACGGCGGAGCATCTCGCGCAGCACCCGGGCAATGGTGGACTTGCCGACCGCAACAGAACCCGCGACGCCGATCACAAAAGGGGTGCGCTGGGTTTGCTCACCAAGGAACGTCGTGGTGGCTGCATGGAGCTGCTGAGATGCTTGGACGTAGAGATGCAACAAACGGGAGAGCGGGAGGTAGACCTCGCGGATTTCCTTCATGTCCAGGGGATCGCCGAGCCCGCGAAGCCGGACGATGTCCTCTTCGTTAAGCGGCTGCTCCATCTGTGCAGCCAGCCGGGACCACGTCTGCCTGTCCAGCTCAACGAACGGAGAGGAGCTGTCGCCGTTCGCTTCGTTGCGTTGCAAAGTCACCTTAGAGATTCTGCCCCGCACTTGGCTGATCCGGAAATGCGGCATGAACGGGGGGAAGAATTTGTGTGAGCATGCTCTCCGGAAAGGCGCGGGATCCGGCAGCTTCCGGCGGTTGGCCTGCTTGCGCCGCCGGATATCCTACGTCCATTTCGCGGGGCACCCGCTACTCTTGTAGGCATGTGTGGAATCGTAGGTTATGTTGGCAATTCATCCCGCCGGGCAGATGCCGGGCACTCGGCTCTCGACGTCGTGCTCGAAGGACTTCGTCGTCTTGAATACCGGGGCTATGACTCAGCCGGCGTCGCCGTGGTCGCCGATGGAACTATCGCCTCCCGGAAGAAGTCCGGAAAACTCAGCAATCTGCTGAATGAGCTCGACACCAATCCGCTCCCGGACTCCCTGACCGGAATCGGCCACACCCGCTGGGCCACCCACGGCGGACCCACCGATCAGAACGCCCATCCGCATCTGGCCGACGGCGGACGGTTGGCCATGATCCACAACGGAATCATCGAAAACTTCGCCGAGCTCAAGCAGGAACTTCTCGCCAAGGGTGTCACTTTCGAGTCCGAGACGGACACGGAGGTTGCGGCAGCACTTCTGGGCGATATCTTCCGCAACCAGCTCAACGGTGACTCGTCCAACGGAAAGCTCACCAAAGCGATGCAGCTTGCCTGCCAGCGGCTTGAAGGGGCGTTTACGCTCCTCGCCGTGCACGCTGAGCGGCCCGACGTCGTCGTGGCGGCCCGTCGCAATTCTCCCCTTGTCGTGGGACTCGGCGATGGCGAGAACTTCCTTGGTTCGGACGTTTCCGGCTTCATCGACCACACGCGCCGCGCCGTCGAGCTTGGCCAGGACCAGATCGTCACCATCACGGCGGACTCCGTCGAGATCACTGACTTTTTCGGCGCCCCCGCCCAGGGCAAGGAATACCACGTGGACTGGGATCCGGCCTCTGCGGAAAAGGGCGGCTTCAGCTCCTTCATGGAGAAGGAAATCCACGACCAGCCCGACGCCGTCACCCAGACCCTCCTCGGCCGCTCGGACATCAACGGCCAGCTGACGTTGAACGAACTCCGGATCGATCCCGAGTTGCTCAAGCAGGTCAACAAGATCATCGTCCTGGCTTGTGGCACGGCCGCCTACGCCGGGATGGTTGCCAAGTACGCCATCGAGAACTGGTGCCGCATTCCCACCGAGGTAGAACTCGCGCATGAGTTCCGTTACCGCGACCCGATCGTTGACGCGAACACCCTGGTGGTCTCCATCAGCCAGTCCGGTGAAACCATGGACACGCTGATGGCCGTCCGCTACGCCCGCGAGCAGGGCGCCAAGACGATATCCATCTGCAACACCAACGGCTCCACGATCCCGCGCGAATCGGATGCGGTGCTTTACACGCACGCCGGGCCGGAGATCGCCGTCGCCTCGACCAAGGCTTTCCTCGCCCAGATCACGGCCGCCTACCTGCTGGGCCTCTACCTGGCCCAGTTGCGCGGAAACATCTTCTCAGGCCAGATCAAGGACGTCTTGGCGGACCTTGGCAAGATTCCCGCCCACATCCAGAAGATCCTCGACAATGCAGGCCCCCTCCGCGAGCTCGCCCGCAGCATGAAAGACGAGAAGTCGGTACTGTTCCTGGGCCGCCACGTGGGCTTCCCGGTGGCACTCGAGGGCGCGCTGAAGCTCAAGGAAATCGCCTACATCCACGCTGAGGGTTTTGCCGCAGGTGAGCTCAAGCACGGTCCGATTGCCTTGATCGACGAAGGGCAGCCCGTCTTCGTGGTGGTTCCGTCACCGCGCGGCCGCGACTCCCTCCACGCGAAGGTTGTCAGCAACATCCAGGAAATCCGAGCCCGGGGTGCGCGCACCCTGGTGATCGCCGAGGAAGGCGACGAAGCAGTGCGGGCCTATGCCGAGCACGTCTTCTACGTCCCGCAGACGCCTACACTCCTGATGCCGCTGCTCACGACTGTTCCGCTGCAGATTTTCGCGGCAGAGCTGGCCAAGGCCAAGGGATACGACGTGGACCAGCCGCGTAACCTTGCCAAGAGCGTGACCGTAGAATAGCCGCATGATTGTTGGCATAGGCGTAGACGTCGTAGACATTGAGCGCTTTGGGCGCCAGCTCGAACGAACTCCCGGGCTCCGGGACCGTTTGTTCGTTCCCGCGGAACGCGAGCTCAACACCCGCTCGTTGGCTGCGCGCTTCGCGGCCAAGGAAGCTGTGGCCAAGGTTTTGGGAGCTCCGGCAGGCATGAACTGGCAAGACTGCTGGATCGGCCTTGACCAGAACGGCCCCACGATCCAGGTCAAAGGCACCGTGCTGGCAGTCGCCGATTCCAAAGGCGTGAAACGCTGGCACGTATCCATGAGCCACGACGGCGGCATTGCCACCGCCATGGTCATCGCCGAAGCCTAACAACCCAAGCACCATGATCAGCGCCTTCACCGGAACACAGATCAGGGCAGCGGAACAACCGCTCCTTGATACCGGTGAAGGCGCTGTTCTCATGCAGCGCGCGGCCCATGGCCTGGCAAACGCCGTTGTCCGTGAATTCCGTTCGGAGGGCCGTCGCGTCTACGGCTCCAGCGCCACGGTACTGGCGGGCAAGGGGAACAACGGCGGGGACGGGCTCTTCGCCGCAGCAATGCTCGCTCGCCGGGGCATGCGCACGACGGCGGTGCTCACCGCCGGTTCTGCCCATCCGGACGCCATGGCCGCCTTCAGGGCGTCCGGTGGACGCGTCCACGTCCTGAATGAGGAAAACGCCGAAGAACTAGCCGTGCTAAGTGCCGGCGACGATGTGGTCATAGACGCCATCCTGGGCACGGGCGCCCGGGGAGGCCTCAGCGGTCCGGCCGCGGAATTGATTGCTGCCCTGCAAGAGTTGAAGCCGAATTTGGTGGTGGCTTGCGATACTCCCAGTGGCCTGGACGCGGACACGGGCGAGATCCACTGGCCTGTGCTGACGGCGCGGTTGACGGTGGTATTCGGAGGAGTCAAAGCTGGACTCATGGCCGATCCTGGAGAGGGCTGTGCCGGCCGGGTCCTCCTTGTACCCATCGGCATTGAGGGTCATCTTCAGGAACCTCCCCTTCGCCGCTTGTCTGTCCGTGACGTGGCTGCTGTCCTGCCGGACCCCGCGCGCCGGGCTCAAAAGTACACCAGGGGAGTCCTGGGCGTCGTCGCCGGTTCCGAGCGCTACACGGGGGCTGCAGCCCTCTCTGTCGCGGCCGCGGCGGCGTCCGGCGCGGGAATGGTGCGGTACCTCGGACCGGAAGTTGCGGCGCGGCAGGTACTGGCCCGTACTCCCGAGGCAATTTGGGAGCCAGCCGAACCCGGACGAGTCCAAGCATGGCTGCTCGGTCCCGGCCTGGACGGAGCCGAACAACTCCAGCGAGCCCGTGACGTACTGGCCGCGGCGTCCGGCGCCGGCCAGCCCGCCGTCGTCGACGCCGGAGCGCTGGGGCTCCTGCCGGAACGGTGCCCGCCCAACTGGATCCTGACCCCGCACGCGGGGGAGCTGGCCGACCTGCTTGGCCGCGGCGAAGTACGCTTCACGCGTGAGGATGTGGAGTCCCGGACACTGCACTTCGTCCGGCTGGCCGCCGAACACACGGGGGCAGTTGTCCTCCTTAAAGGTGCCACAACGCTGATCGCGTCCCCGTCCGGAGCGGTGTTCAGCCAAGCCGAGGGATGCCCATGGATGTCGACGGCGGGAAGCGGCGACGTCCTTGGCGGGATCCTCGGAGCCCTGGCCGCCTCTTTTGCGGAATCTGGGTTGGATGACGACGGCCCCTTGGCGGCCTTGGGAATCGCCACGGATGAGAGATGGGCTGCGGTAGCGGCCGCGGGTGCGAGCATCCACGGAATGGCAGGCAGTGCCGCCTCCGCCGGAGGACCCCTGACAGCGTCTGATATCGCTCGTGCTGTCCCTGATGTCTTCCGGATCCTGCAGGGATGTCGCGCCGGATAATTCCGGATGTTCGTTGAATGTCACCCGACATAGCTAGGCTGGCAACAAGTTATCCGGCACGTGAAGGAGAACACATGGACATTTGGCCAGGAGCCGCATACCCGTTGGGGGCCACCTTCGATGGCACGGGAACCAACTTCGCGCTGTTCAGCGAGAAGGCGGAAAAGGTGGAATTGTGTCTCTTCGACGACGACGGGGACGAAGTCAGCTACACCGTCAACGAGGTGGACGGTTATGTATGGCATTGCTACCTTCCGCACGTTCAGCCAGGGCAAAAGTACGGATACCGGGTGCACGGCCCGTATGACCCTGCCGCCGGCCAGCGCTTCAACCCCAACAAGCTCCTCCTGGACCCTTACGCCAAGGCCATCCACCGGCAGATCGACTGGGACCCGGCGCTTTTCTCATACAACATGGGAGATCCGGACTCCCGAAACGACAAGGACTCCGCGGCCCACATGATGATGGGCGTCGTCATCAATCCCTTCTTCGACTGGGCGGGTGACCAGCAGCTTCGCATCCCGTACCACCGCTCGGTGATTTACGAAGCGCACGTCAAGGGACTGACGCAGCTCCACCCGGAGGTTCCGGAGGAACAACGCGGTACTTATGCCGGCGTCGCACACCCCGCTGTGATTTCCCACCTGCAAAAACTCGGCGTCACCGCCATCGAGCTCATGCCCGTCCACCAGTTCACCAACGACGGCATCCTGCAGGACAAAGGGCTGAACAACTACTGGGGCTACAACACCATCGGGTTCTTCGCGCCCCACAACAGCTACAGCTCCAAGGGCGATCGGGGCCAGCAGGTCCAGGACTTCAAGGCGATGGTCAGGGCGCTGCATACGGCCGGCATCGAGGTCATTCTCGACGTCGTGTACAACCACACCGCCGAGGGCAACCACCTCGGCCCCACCCTGTCCTTCAAGGGGATCGACAACTCCGCTTACTACCGCCTGGTGGAGGGAGACCTTAAGCACTACATGGATTACACGGGCACCGGTAACTCGTTGAACGTACGCAGCCCGCATTCCCTCCAGCTGCTCATGGATTCCTTGCGCTACTGGGTTACCGAAATGCACGTTGACGGTTTCCGCTTCGACCTGGCCTCAACGTTGGCACGCGAGTTCTACGACGTGGACAAGCTGTCGACATTCTTCGAACTCATCCAGCAGGATCCCGTCGTCTCGCAGGTCAAGCTGATCGCCGAACCGTGGGACGTGGGCCCGGGCGGTTACCAAGTAGGCAACTTCCCGCCGCAGTGGACGGAATGGAACGGTAAATACCGTGACACTGTCCGTGATTTTTGGCGAGGCGAGCCCTCCACCCTGGGCGAGTTTGCATCACGCTTGACCGGATCGGCGGACCTGTATGAGCACTCCGGCCGCCGCCCGGTGGCTTCCATCAACTTCGTCACGGCCCACGACGGCTTCACCCTGGCCGACCTGGTCTCCTACAACGAGAAGCACAACGAGGCCAACGGCGAAGGCAACAACGACGGCGAATCCCATAACCGTTCCTGGAATTGCGGTGTCGAAGGCCCCACGGAGGACCCTGTCGTCCTCGGCCTCCGTGCCCGCCAGCAGCGAAACTTCATCGCGTCCATGCTCCTTTCCCAAGGTGTCCCCATGCTGTTGCACGGTGACGAGCTTGGCAGGACACAGCGGGGCAACAACAACGGCTACTGTCAGGACTCGGAGCTGACCTGGATCAACTGGGATGGCGTGGACCAGCCCCTCGTGGAGTTCACGGCGGCTGTCAGCGCACTGCGCGCCAAGCACCCCACGTTCAGGCGCAGCCGCTTCTTCGACGGGCGGCCTGTCCTTCGAGGCGAAGGCGAGCGGCTCCCGGACATCGTGTGGCTCGACGTCGACGGAACCACCATGACGCCGTCGGACTGGGACAGCGGCTTTGGCCGCTCGGTGGGCGTGTTCCTCAACGGAGATGGCATCCGCGGCCGGGACAACCAGGGGCGGCGCATCACGGACGTCAACTTCCTGCTCTACTTCAACGCCCACGACGACGAAGTGGGCTTCAAAGTGCCCTCTGACGAATACGCCCCTGCCTGGGACATCATCATCGACACCGCCGGCGGCGGAGCTGACACCGAACCCATGCCCGCGGAATCGGTCCTTACAGTGGGGGCCAAATCACTCGTCGTCCTGCGAGCCCACAGCACGCCGGACACCGATCCGGACCACTCCGTGGCAGCGTCGCTCGCCGCATTGTCGCAGACAACCACCCCGGAAACGGCATCCCTGACTGCGCCAGCCACACTGACACCGGCCGCGTCGGCGCCGAACAGGGCACCGCTCCGGTCAGTGCCGGACCCGAAGCCTGACATGGGGGCCAACGCTGAGCCGGAGGCGAAGCCAGCCGCTGAACCCAAAGCTGCCGCTGCGCCGAAGAAGCCCCGAAAGCCACGCGCCCCCAAGAACGGGGGATCATGAGGACGCCCGTCTCCACCTACCGGCTCCAGATCCGGCCCTCATTCACGCTCCACGACGCGGCGGCCCTCACGGGTTATCTGCGCGACCTCGGGGTTGACTGGGTGTACCTGTCGCCGATTTTGACCGCGGAGGAGGGCTCGGACCACGGTTACGACGTCACGGACCCCTCCACGGTCGACGCGTCGCGCGGCGGTGCCGAAGGGCTCGCCGCACTTTCCAAGGCCGCGCGGGAGGCCGGTCTCGGTGTCCTGGTGGACATCGTCCCCAACCACATGGGCGTTGCGTCGCCTCCACAAAACGCCTGGTGGTGGTCCCTCCTCAGGGACGGCAGGTCCTCCCGCTACGCCGAAGCGTTCGACGTCGATTGGGACTTCGGGGGAGGCAAGCTGCGGATCCCGGTGCTCGGCAGCGACGACGACCTCGACAAGCTCGAAGTAGTCGACGGCGAATTGCGCTATTTCGACCACCGCTTCCCGCTGGCCGAGGGCAGCTATGTCGCGGGAGACAACGCCCGCGACGTCCATGCACGGCAACACTACGAACTGGTCGATTGGCGCCGGGCTGACGCCGAACTGAATTACCGCCGATTCTTCGCGGTCAACACCTTGGCCGGCATCCGCGTCGAAATCCCCTGGGTCTTCGAGGAAGCCCACGCAGAGGTTGCCCGCTGGTTCCGGGACGGGCTCACGGACGGGCTGAGGATCGATCATCCGGATGGACTCGCGGACCCTTCGGGCTACTTGGCGCGCCTGAAGGAAACCACCGGCGGTTCGTACGTGCTTGTCGAGAAGATCCTGGAGCCAGGGGAGGAGCTTCCGGAGAACTTCGACTGCGAAGGGACCACTGGCTACGACGCGCTCGCCGACGTCGATCGCCTTTTCGTTGATCCCGACGCCGAAGTGCAGCTAGATGCCTTGGACGCCAGGCTGCGGGGCACCGAAACACCGTCCGATTACCAAGCCATGATCCACGGCACCAAGAGGCGTATCACGGACGGCATCCTGCGCTCGGAAATCCTGCGGCTGGCGCGGCTCGTCCCGGAGTCACCGGAACTTCTCCGTCACGAAGTGGCCGACGCGCTCGCCGAGACTATTGCTTCCTTTCCGGTCTACCGAAGTTATCTCCCGTACGGCAAAGACATCCTCGTGGAGGCCGTTGAGCAGGCCGCCCGGACCAAACCGGAACTGGAACAGGTGCTGGGGCGGGTGCTTCCACTACTGCTCGATGCCGGCAGTGAATTGGGCCGCCGCTTCCAACAGACCTCAGGCATGGTCATGGCCAAGGGCGTGGAAGACACCGCGTTCTTCCGCTACACGCGTCTTGGCACGCTGACGGAAGTGGGAGCGGATCCGACAGAATTCGCCCTGTCCCCGAATGGATTCCACAAGCGCATGGTGCACCGCCAGGCACATTTGCGGATGTCCATGACCACCCTGACCACGCACGACACCAAGCGCAGCGAAGACACACGGGCGAGGATCTCCGCTATCTCGGAGGCCGTCCCCGAATGGGAAGCATTCCTGGACCGGATGCAGGAACTGGCTCCGGTTCCTGACGGGCCGCTCGCAGCTCTTGTGTGGCAGGCTATTGCGGGTGCTTGGCCGGCAAGCCGTGAACGCCTCCAAGGTTACGTCGTCAAGGCGGCACGCGAGGCCGGCAATTCAACCAGTTGGACAGATCCGGACGAAGGGTTCGAAGCGAAGCTGGCCTCCGCCGTCGATACCGTTTTCGATGTGCCGGACGTAACGGCTGCCCTGGAGAGATTTGTCGCGCTTTTGGACCCCTACGGAGTGTCCAACTCGCTGTCAGCAAAAATTGTTCAGCTGACCATGCCGGGCGTGCCGGACGTATACCAGGGAACCGAGTTTTGGGATCGTTCACTCACCGATCCGGACAACCGGCGCCCGGTGGACTTCGAACGGCGGAGGGCCGCGCTCGCTGCCCTCGACGCCGGTGCCCAGACCGAAGCGCGGGACGAGTTGGCCAAGTTGTTGCTGACCTCGCGGGCACTGCGCCTGCGTCGCGACAGGCCGGAGCTCTTCGGCGGATACAGCCCTGTCCTCGCTGAGGGCCCCGCGGCCGAGCACCTGCTCGCCTTTGACCGCGGAGGCATCGACGCTGGAAACCGAGCCGTCGGCGCGGGTGCCGGTGCCATGACGTTGGCCACTCGGCTCCCGCGGAAGCTTGAACGAAACGGCGGGTGGCAAAACACCTTCATCCGCCTCGGGAGCGCAGTCCAGGACGAGCTCACGGGCAACAGTTACCCGGCGGGCGAAGTGCCGATCGCAAGGCTTCTGCAGAGATACCCGGTGGCCCTGCTCGTACCGCTGACCTAGCCAGAGCACCAACGACGGCGGGCAAACGCCCGGACGAGATGATTGAGGGGAGCCATGGCGGAGACGACCAGCGCGAGGAAACGATTCGACGTATGGGCCCCGTTTGCGGGGTCCCTCACACTGCTCGCGGCAGGCGAGCATCACGAAATGCGGCCGCACGACGGCGACGCCACCGGCTGGTGGACGGCGGACGTACCGCAGGGGGTGGGGACGGATTACGGCTACCTCGTGGACGGCGAGGGGCCCTTTCCCGACCCGAGGTCGAAGCGGCAACCGGAGGGCGTCCACGGCCTGTCCCGCACCTTCGACGCGTCTTCTTATTCCTGGAACGACGCCGAATGGCCTGGCCGCGGGCTAGGCGGCGCCGTCATCTATGAGCTCCACCTTGGGACCTTCACACCGGAGGGCACGCTGGACGCGGCAGTGGAAAAACTCGATTACCTCGTTGAATTGGGAGTCGACTTTGTAGAGCTTCTGCCCGTCAACGCCTTCAACGGTACGCACAACTGGGGGTACGACGGCGTGCTGTGGTTCGCCGTCCATGAAGCCTACGGGGGACCAGAGGCCTACCAGCGATTTGTTGACGCGGCGCATGCTGCGGGACTCGGCGTGATTCAGGACGTGGTCTACAACCATCTGGGGCCCAGCGGCAACTACCTGCCGAAGTTTGGCCCGTACCTGAAGTCCGGGGAGGGCAACACCTGGGGCGATTCAGTAAATTTGGACGGCCCGGGCTCAGATGAAGTCCGTCAATACATTCTTGATAATGCCGAAATGTGGTTGAACGATTTCCACGTTGACGGACTGCGCCTCGACGCTGTGCACGCTCTCCGTGACGATCGTGCCGTGCATATCCTGGAAGACCTCGCCAGCCTTGCGGACGGGATCGAAGCTGAAACCGGTATCCCCAAGACCCTGATCGCCGAATCGGATCTGAACAACCCGCGCCTGATCTACCGCCGGGACGCCAACGGCTACGGGCTGGAAGGCCAGTGGAGCGACGACTTCCACCACGCTGTTCACGTGAACCTCACCGGTGAGACCGCTGGCTACTATGCCGATTTCGACTCCCTGGCCGCCTTGGCCAAAGTCCTTGAGCACGGTTTCTTCCACGACGGAAGCTACTCAAGCTTCCGCGGAAGGCATCATGGCAGGCCCATCCGCCCGGGCCTGGTCCATCCTGCCGCGCTGGTGGTGTGCAGCCAGAACCACGACCAAATCGGCAACCGCGCCGCCGGCGACCGACTGAGTGCGAACCTGTCCTACGGCAGGCTGGCGCTTGCCGCCGTACTGACCATGACATCTCCGTTCACGCCGATGCTGTTTATGGGGGAAGAATTCGGCGCGTCCACGCCTTGGCAATTCTTCACATCGCATCCCGAGGAATGGCTGGCAAAGGCCACGGCAGAGGGCAGGCTCAAGGAATTCGAACGGATGGGCTGGGACCCTGCATTGGTACCCAACCCGCAGGACCCAGGGACGTTCAGCCGTTCCAAGCTCAAATGGGAGGAAATCAACGACGGCGATCACGCCCGGCTGTTGGAACTTTACCGGGTCTTGGCGAACCTCAGGCGCTCGACGCCGGAGCTTGCCGCCGGTGGATTCACCGATACCCATGTTGACTTCAGCGAAGGGGACAACTGGCTGGTTCTCAGCCGGGGCGCCGTGAGGGTTGTCTGCAACTTTGGGACGCAGCTCTTGACTCGCACCATGGACGGTGACCTCTTGCTCGCCACGGACCCTTCGGCCGCCGTCGGGAACGGAAAGCTGACAATCCCGGGGGAGAGCGCCGCCGTCGTACGCTTGAAGTGACTTTGACCACATGACGGACGCCGCGCTTGCGGCCCGGAAACGGGTGGCAGGATGGTGGGTATGACTTATTCGGCTGCGGAAAACCGCTATGAAACCATGCCCTACCGCCGCGTCGGACGAAGCGGTCTCAAACTTCCTGCCATCTCCTTGGGACTTTGGCATAACTTCGGCGATGACAAGCGTTTCGAGGAACAGCGCGCCATCCTGCGCCGTGCCTTCGATCTCGGGGTGAACCACTTCGACCTTGCCAACAACTACGGCCCGCCGGACGGTTCCGCCGAAACCAACTTCGGCCGCCACCTCCAGGACGATTTCAAGCCCTACCGCGATGAACTCGTCATTTCCACCAAGGCCGGCTACTACATGTGGCCCGGTCCCTACGGGGAATGGGGTTCCCGCAAGTACCTGCTCTCCAGCCTGGACCAGTCGCTGCAGCGCATGGGCCTGGACTACGTGGACATCTTCTACAGCCACCGTCCCGATCCCGAAACCCCGTTGGAAGAAACCATGGGTGCACTGGACTACGCCGTCCGTTCCGGCAAAGCGCTGTATGCCGGCATCTCTTCCTACACTCCGGAGCAGACCCTCGAGGCAGCCCGGATCCTCAAGGAGATGGGCACGCCCCTGCTCATCCACCAGCCCAGCTATTCCATGCTCAATCGTTGGACCGAGAACGGCAGTCCCAACCTGTACGAGGCACTTGACCAGGTAGGCGCCGGATCCATCGCGTTCTCCCCGCTCGCACAGGGGATGCTCACCAACCGGTACCTGAACGGCATCCCGGCGGACTCACGCGCGGCCAAGGAACGGTTCTTGTCCGAATCAGCGCTGACCGAGGAAAAGCTGAACCGGGTGCGTGGTTTGAACGCCATCGCCGAAGGGCGCGGCCAGACCCTCGCGCAGATGGCTATCGCCTGGATCCTCCGCGAGCAGCCCAAGGGTTCACCTGTAACCTCGGCCTTGGTGGGCGCGTCAAGTGTCGCGCAACTGGAGGACACCTTGTCTGCGATCAACAACCTCGACTTCACGTCCGAGGAGCTGACTGCGATTGACGAGTTCGCCGTCGAATCCGACATCAATCTGTGGGCACAGAGGTAGTTTCGGAAACTTAACAGAAGAGCGGGGCCGGCCGGGAACAAAGCCGGCCCCGCTCAGGTTGGCTACAATGCAAAGAGCGCCGAATGGCGCTGTGCCTTTAGACGCCGTTGTACATTCAGGTACAGACGCGCCAGGCACCTGAGGTTAGTTCTCAAAGGAGTTCCGTGTCTTCACATCCGATTCGTGTCGCCATTGTCGGTGTAGGTAACTGCGCCGCTTCGCTGGTCCAAGGTGTCCACTACTATCGCGATGCCGACCCCCAGGCCACGATTCCCGGTCTGATGCACGTCGAGTTCGGCAAGTACCACGTCAACGATGTCCAGTTCGTCGCTGCTTTCGATGTCGACAGCAAGAAGGTTGGCCTGGACCTCGCTGACGCCATCGGCGCGAGCGAGAACAACACCATCAAGATTGCCGATGTCCCTTTGACGGGTGTAACGGTGCAGCGTGGCCACACCCTGGATGGCCTGGGCAAGTACTACCGCGAGACCATCGTCGAGGCCCCGGAAGAGGCAGTGGACATCGTCGCCGCACTGCGCGAAGCCAAGGCCGATGTCATGGTCTGCTACCTGCCGGTTGGTTCCGAGGAAGCCGCGCACTTCTATGCCCAGTGCGCCATCGATGCTGGCGTCGCCTTCGTCAATGCGTTGCCCGTATTCATCGCAGGCACCAAGGAATGGGCTGACAAGTTCACGGCTGCTGGTGTGCCGATCGTTGGCGACGACATCAAGAGCCAGATCGGCGCCACCATCACGCACCGCGTCATGGCCAAGCTCTTCGAAGACCGCGGCGTCACCCTGGACCGCACGTACCAGCTGAACGTCGGCGGCAATATGGATTTCAAGAACATGCTGGAGCGCGACCGCCTGGAGTCCAAGAAGATCTCCAAGACCCAGGCCGTGACCTCCAACGTCGAGGCCAAGCTCCACGCCGACGACGTCCACATCGGCCCGTCCGACTACGTCGCCTGGCTCGACGACCGCAAGTGGGCGTTCGTCCGCCTCGAAGGCCGCAACTTCGGCGATGCCCCGGTGTCGCTTGAGTACAAGCTCGAGGTCTGGGACTCCCCGAACTCCGCCGGCGTGATCATCGACGCCATCCGCGCGGCCAA
The DNA here is from genome assembly GCF_054888235.1 of Arthrobacter sp. MMS24-S77. Classification (NCBI taxonomy): domain Bacteria; kingdom Bacillati; phylum Actinomycetota; class Actinomycetes; order Micrococcales; family Micrococcaceae; genus Arthrobacter; species Arthrobacter sp. MMS24-S77. The sequence goes on along the minus strand of NZ_JBTZRN010000001.1, from coordinate 3,430,874 downwards.
GATCGGCCTGGACCGTGGCATCGGCGGCCCGCTCCTCTCTGCTTCCAGCTACTTCATGAAGTCCCCGCCGGAGCAGTTCAACGACGATCTCGCCCGCGAAAAGGTCGAAGCCTTCATCCGCGGCGACGTCGAGCGCTAAACGCTCGTCCGTCTCCCTCCCTCCCTCCCTCCCGGACGCTCGCTCACTTGTGTCGGGTTTTGGCCGGACGCTCGCTCACGTTTGTCGGGTTTTGGTCGGACGCTGGCTCACGTTTGTCGGGTTTTGGTCGGACGCTCGCTCACGTTTGTCGGGGTTTGGCCGGACGCTCGCTCACGTTTGTCGGGGTTTGGCCGGACGCTCGCTCACGTTTGTCGGGTTTTGGCCGGACGCTCGCTCACGTATGTGGGGTTTTGGTCGGACGCTCGCTCACCTTCAGGTGAGCGAGCGTCCGTGGTTCAACGCCCGTTCGCTAGACGGCGCTTGCAAAGCCGGATGCGACCGCGGGATCCACCCACGCTGATCGCAATGCCCTCTTGATCTCCTTGGTTGCTTGCTCGAAACCATTTGCCAAATCGTCCTTGCGGAACACGAGGACGGTCCATCCGGCTGCTTCGAAGGCTTTGTTCCGGCGTCGGTCACTGAGTGTCTGCGCCTCCGCGAGGTGATGGCCGCCGTCGTACTGGATGGCGACCCGCCGTTGGCGGAAGCCCAAATCCGCCGACGGCGAGAACGGATCGTCACTTCGCAAGCTGAGCTGGAGTTCGGGTTCGGGGATTCCAGCGTCCAGCATGGCCAAACGAAGCAGGGACTCCGGCGCCGAGTCCGCGCCCACGCGCATCAGTTCGAGCGCTTGCCGGGCACGCACGACGCCTTGCAAATTTGGATGCCGCTCCACCAGAACACGCAGTTCTTCAGGGGTCGCGAACGGCGTGTTCCGTCCTTCCAGGGCCTGGCGGGGCACGCGAATCAGCTCGTCGCCCATACAGACGAGGTCGTTCAAAGGCAGCAGCCGGGCCATGTCCAGCCAAGTGCGTGGGCGCGTGCTGATCCGTATTCCATCAACCGATTCGACCTCGTTCTCGGCCGCGATCACCCTATGCCCGATCACGCCTTTGCGGCGGGTTCCAGGCAACGATCGGGGCTTGCTGAGGTGCAGGTCCGTAGAATCGGCAAGCCACGGCGGAAGGCAGGAAGAGCGAAGGCGCGCTGCCGTCACATGGGAGATCCAGGCCCCCGGGGTGGCAGCCGACAAGGCACGGGCGGCGGACTCAAGATCGAAGTCCCAGCCGATCGGACGGTAGAGGCTGCGGCTGACGCGTTCGACGTCGGCGCGAAGCAGACGGCCGCGCGGGACACCTTGGGCTTGGGCCTGGGTGAGCGTGAACGGACCTGAAAGCAGTTCGGCGGGAAGGGCAAGCTCGTTTCGCATACCCGCATTGTGCCGCAAAGGGGCGGGTGCCCGCAGAAGTTATCCACAGGCCCGGGATTCGGTCGTAGGTCTTGTCGTCCTCGGGGGCCATAGGTGAGCGAGCGTTCCGCGAAAGTGCCACATATGTGAGCGGGCGTCAGAAGAGACCCACCGGGTTGCCGTGCTCATCGACGTCCATGCGCATCGCGGCCGGTTCCTTAGGTAAACCCGGCATCGTCATGACCGCCCCGGTCAGCGCGACAATAAAGCCCGCCCCGGTCTTGGGGATCAGCTCGCGGACGTGCACCGTGAAACCCTTGGGGGCGCCCAACTGCGTGGCGTCGTCGGTGAATGAATACTGCGTCTTGGCCATGCAAACCGGCATTCCGCTCCAACCATTTTTCCGGATGTCCGCGAGCCGCCTGAGCGCGGGGACCGAGAACTCCACGCCATCGGCACCATAGATTTCCTGTACGATCGTGCGGATCTTGTCCTCCACAGACAGGCTCAGAGGGTACAAATGCCGGAAGTCCGACGGCGTTGCTGCCGCCACCACTGCGGCAACCTTCGCCGCGAGTTCGTCACCGCCGTCGCCCCCTCCACCTCGCCCCCAGACATCGGCAATCGCGGCCTGCACTCCCTCCTGGGCACACCATGCCAGCAGCCATTCGAGCTCCTCAGTCGTGTCCGTGGCGAACTTGTTGATCGCGACAACTGGTGTGACGCCGAACTTCTCGACATTGTGCACGTGCCGTTTCAGGTTCTCGACGCCGGCGGCGAGCGCCTCGACATTCGGCTCCTTGAGCAGCTCCTTCGGGACGCCGCCTTGCATCTTGAGCGCCCTGATAGTCGCCACGACGACGACGGCGGAGGGCGCCACGTCTGCGATGCGAGACTTGATGTCCATGTACTTTTCTGCTCCAAGATCGGCGCCGAATCCAGCTTCCGTGACCACGATGTCCGCGAGTTGTTGGGCCGTTCGGGTGGCGATGAGCGAGTTGCAGCCGTGCGCGATGTTGGCGAAAGGACCGCCGTGTACCAAAGCCGGAGTTCCTGCGATGGTCTGGACGAGGTTTGGTTTGATGGCGTCTTTGAGCAGCATGGTCAGCACGCCCTGGACCCCGAGATCGGCAACGGTGACTGGCTGTCGGTCATAGCTGTATCCGAAAGTGATACGGCCCAGGCGTTCTCGGAGATCGTCGAGATCCGTCGCGAGGCAAAAGACGGCCATGATCTCGGATGCCACGGTGATCTCGAAACCGTCCTGCCGTGGCACACCTTGAGCAGGGCCGCCGAGGCCGATGATGACCTCCCGGAGGGACCGGTCATTCATATCGAGGACCCGCTTGAATGTCATGCGGCGGGGGTCAATATTGAGCTCGTTGCCTTGGAAGATGTGGTTGTCCACGAGGGCCATGAGGGCGTTGTTGGCAGAGGTGATCGCGTGGAAGTCGCCGGTGAAGTGCAGGTTGATCTCGTCCATGGGAAGAACCTGGGAGTAGCCGCCACCGGTCGCTCCACCCTTCATGCCCAGAATCGGTCCAAGGGACGGTTCGCGCAGCGCAATCATCACTCGGTGACCGGCGCGTGCCAAGGAATCGGCGAGGCCGACCGTCGTCGTGGACTTTCCCTCGCCTGCCGGAGTCGGGGACATGGCCGAAACGAGGACTATCTTGCCGGCACGCTTAGCTTCAGGGAGACGGAGCTTGGCGGGATCGATTTTCGCTTTGAACCGACCGTACAGATCCAGGGCATCGACAGTGATCCCGGCACCCTCGGCGATCTCCTCGATGGGACGTATCGCTGCATTCTGGGCAATTTCGAGATCGCTCAAGATCTTGTTTTCAGACATCTTTGTCCTCAGCTCTGTGCGGAACACTGTGCGCGACAATCTATCAGTCGTGCCCGCATAGGTGAGCGAGCGTCGTCGGGATGGGGCTTATAGGTGAGCGAGCGTCGTGGGGGTTGTCCTTATAGGTGAGCGAGCGTCGGCCGAAGGGGGCTTATAGGTGAGCGAGCGTTAGCTTGGGCGGACCAGGACGGCGCCGATGGCCGCTTGGTAGCTCTCAAGCGCGATGGCCGCCGTCTTCTGCCAGCCGAAGGCTTCCGCATGCACGGCCGCGGCACGGCCCATGTCTTCCCGGGTGCGGGAATCGTCGTACAGGGCTTCGATGGCGTCGGCCCAATGAGAGGGATCGTGGCCGTTTACCAAAATACCTGTCCGCCCATCCGCAATGGCCCGGGACAGCCCGCCCACGTTGGTGGCCACCACAGGGGTGCCGCATGCCTGGGCCTCAAGTGCAACAAGCCCAAACGATTCGCTGAAGGAGGGCATCACCACGACGTCGGCTGAACGGAACCAAGCCGACAGCTTCGGGGCCTTGACCGGCGCGCGGTGGGTCACGACGTCGTCGAGCCCCGCGGCCGCAATGAAAGACTGCAAGTTGAAGTCCTTGGCACCGCTCAGGGCACCCAAGATGGTCAGCTCGAGGTCGATATCCGGCCGCCGTCTGCGGAGGACCCCGGCGGCTTCGATGAAGATCTGCGGACCCTTGAGCCGCTGGATGCGTCCGGCGAACAAGAGGTGGAAACTGCCGGGCCGCACGCCGAGCTCGGCACGGGACCGGGCCCGGAACGCAGGCGTGAACACGGTGAGGTCAACACCCGGGGGTGCGACGTCGATGTGGTCGAAGTCGGCGTTGTAGTGCGAGACAAGCTCCTGGGCTTCGGCAGGAGTGTTGGCCACGAGGCGGGCGGCTCCATCGACGATCCTCTGCTCTCCGTCTTCCCGCAGCCGCGGTTCGGGGCGCTCTCCGGATTCCAGCACCAGATTCTTGACCTTGGCCATCGTGTGCATCGTGTGGATCAGGGGCACATTCCACAGCGCGGAAAGTTCCAGACCGGCCACACCGGACACCCAGTAGTGCGAATGGATGGCGTCGTAACGGCCGTGCGGCTGCCGCTGCCGGATCCTCTCGATTTCGGCAACCATGGTGTGCAGGAGCTCGGGAAGTTCCTCTTTGGGCAGCTTCCTTGGCGGCCCCGCCAAGACGTTGTGGACGCAGACCCCGGGACCGGGGTGTTCGACGGCGGGCTGCCCGGCGGACGTTGCACGCGTGAAGATCTCCACTTCCACGCCGAGATCGGCCAGCGCCATGGCCAGGGCCCGGACGTAGACATTCATGCCGCCGGCGTCGCCCGAACCGGGCTGTTCCATGGGGGAGGTGTGGAGGGAAAGGAACGCCACGCGACGGATCATCGACACGGCCTACCTCCTGTATCCAACGAACAATTCAACAATCAATTTTCACCAAGTTCCGCGAGGCGCAGTGTTCCTGCGCTTCAGCGAAAACACTACTCCTGACATCCGCGGCGTTGCAGCCACGGCCAATATTGCAGCCCGGCCAACAGTAGCCGGGCACCAACGCAAGATTGGCTGCTACCGTAACGGGCGTGAGCCAATCAAACACTGAAGCAACAACGTCACCAGCCGCAAATTACGAGATCCGGCCGGCGCAGCCAAGCGACTGGCCGGGGATCTGGGCTGTTCTTGAACCCGTGATCCGTGCGGGGGAGACCTTCACCTGGGATCGGGACACGTCCGAAGAAGCGGCGCGGAGCAAATGGTTGAAGGAAGCGCCCGGCCAAACTTTCGTGGCGGTGCGCGACGGCGAGGTGCTGGGTACCGGTGAACTGCACGCCAACCAGGGCGGCGGCGGAAGCCACGTGGCCAACGCCGGCTACATGGTCCACGCCAATCACGGAGGCCAGGGCATCGCGCGGGCACTCTGTGCCTATTCCCTGGCGGCCGCCCGGGAGGCCGGGTTCAAGGCTATGCAGTTCAACGCCGTCGTCGAAAGCAACGTCCGCGCGGTGGGCCTCTGGCAGTCCATGGGCTTCCGCATCCTGGCGACAATTCCCGAGGCATTCCAGCACCCGACCCTTGGCTACGTGGGCCTGCACGTCATGTACCAGGAGCTCTAGGCCACCGAAGCCGTGACCAAGGGCGGGCGTCCCCGCGGAAGGCTATGCACATACGTGGCCGCGGCGTAGTCTGCCGTGCATGGACGCAACGCCCAGGGCTGGATTCGATCCCCTCGCCGCCATCCGCGGAGATGCGAACGGCGCAGGGGACGATTCCGGCTGCGACCTCCTCCTCACGGGCACGGTCTTCCAAGACATCATCTTCACCGGACTGGACCACACTCCGGAACCCGGGACAGAGGTATGGAGCCAAGGTATGGGCACGTGCCCCGGCGGCGTGGCCAACCAAGCCATCGCGGCCGCACGGCTTGGGCTGAGGACCAGCTTGGCGGCGGCCTTCGGAGACGACGGGTACGGGGACTTCAACTGGCGGATCCTTGAGAGCCAGGAGCACGTGGATCTTTCCCTCTCAAGGAGGTTCGAGGGCTGGCATTCCCCGGTCACCGTTTCCTTGTGCGTCGATCACGATCGTTCCATGGTCACGCACGGACACCCTGCGCCCATGAGTGCATCCGAACTGATTGGCGAGCCTCCCAAGGCGCTCGCCGCCGTCGCGGATCTCGGCGAGGAACCAGAGCCTTGGATGCTCGCGGCGAGGAAGGCCGGCGTCAAACTCTTCGGCGACGCCGGATGGGACCCGACTGGGCAATGGTCGTCGAGGCGGCTTGACCAGCTCGGTAATTTCCACGCCTTCATGCCCAACCAGCGGGAAGCGATGGCCTTTACCGGCAAGGACAATCCGTGGTCTGCTCTCTATGCGCTCGCCGACCGCGTTCCGGTAGCCGTCGTGACGCTCGGAGCCCAAGGGGCCATGGCCGTGGATTCCGAAACAGGAGAGGAGGAATGGGTACCGTCCCTTCCTGTGACCGCATACGACCCTACGGGTGCGGGCGACTGCTTCGGCGCGGCGTTTGTTGTGGGCTGCCTGGCCGGGTGGCCGTTGGGGGACAGGCTCCGCTTCGCCAACCTTTGCGCCTCGTTGGCAGTGCAGGAGGTGGGAGGCTCGCTGGCTGCTCCCGGCTGGGGTGACATCGCCGATTGGTGGCAGCGGGCCAACTCCCGGCGGGAGCGGCAGTCAAGCCAATGGCTCAAACGGTTCGCGTTCCTCGAAGACATCGTCCGAGACGTCCCGCCCGGAGCCCAACGGCGTGCGTCGGCGACTATCGCCCACAACTCCGACGCCTGAGCTGCGCTAAACCCGAGCCAAGCCCCCAGTCAACCCCTGGGCCGCGGCGGCACTAGAATCGTGAGGTGACTTACGAAGCAGCTGCCAGTTTCGAGCCCGCGACGAAATCGGGTTCGGCAACGGTCCTCGAACGCTCAGCCGTCATTGACTTGGACGCCGTCCGGCACAATGTGCGCCAATTCGTGGCTATCGCCTCGCCTGCCAATGTCATGGCCGTGGTCAAGGCCGATGCCTACGGACACGGAGCCATCCAGGTGGCACGGGCAGCCCTTGACGCCGGTGCCCGCTGGCTCGGCGTCGCCCATATTTCGGAGGCACTGGCGCTACGCGCTGCCGGAATCGACGCACCCCTGCTGGCGTGGTTGCACACCACCGAAAGCAACTTCCAGGCGGCTGTTGCGGCCGGCGTCGACGTCGGGATTTCCGGCTGGGAACTGGACGCCGTGGTCGCTGCGGCACGCGAACAGGAGCGTCCGGCCCGCATCCACCTGAAAGTGGACACTGGCTTGGGGCGCAATGGCGCGACGATCGCCCAATGGGACAAACTAGTAGGCCAGGCCATGGAATACCAGGACGAAGGCCTCCTGCGCGTGGTGGGCATCTTCTCTCATTTGGCCGTGGCCGATGAACCCCACCGCCCGGAGACCGATGAGCAATTGGCGGCCTTCCGGGAAGCGATCGCCGTCGCCGAGGACGCCGGGGTGGACACCGAGGTACGGCACGTGGCCAACACGCCGGCCACGCTTTCCCGCCCGGATGCACACTTCGACCTCGTCCGCGTCGGCCTCGGACTCTACGGACTGTCCCCTTTCGAAGGACAAAGCTCCGCGGAACTCGGACTCCGCCCCGCTATGACGGTCCGCACCCTTGTCTCCAACTGCAAACGAGTGCCCGAGGGCCAAGGTGTGTCCTACGGACTCAACTACCGGACCTCCAGCGAGAGCACCCTGGGCCTCATCCCGCTCGGATACGCGGACGGCGTGCCGCGAATCGCCACCGGCGGGCCGGTGCGCGTCAACGGAGTCAATTACCCCGTTGTGGGGCGGATTGCCATGGACCAGATGGTCATTGACCTCGGGGATGTGGGGACCGGGGAAGCGGGTTTGCTGGGTGCTGAAGCCGTCATGTTTGGCGATGGAGCCGACGGCGGCCCGACGGCGGACGACTGGGCCGCCGCGGCGGGCACCAACAATTACGAGATCGTCACCCGCATCAGCCCTCGCGTCCCGCGGATCTACATTAATGAGACTCCGGGAGCGGATGCCCGGTGAGCGGGGCGCCGTCTAATAACACGCCGGTGAGCGGGGCAGTGTGGGAGCGTGCTGTCAAGGTCGCGACGGCGGAGCAGACACACGCTTTGGGCTCGGCACTCGGTGGGGTGCTTGAACGCGGCGACCTGCTGGTCCTGACGGGCGAACTCGGCGCAGGCAAGACCACCTTCACCCAGGGACTCGGCGAAGGCCTAGGCGTCCGCGCCGGGGTCATCTCACCCACGTTCGTCCTGGTGCGCATCCACCCCAACCTGCCCGACGGTCCGCGACCCGGCGGCCCCGATCTGGTCCACGTTGATGCCTACAGGCTCGCCTCTGCTGCGGAGATCGACGATATCGACCTCGAAAACACCATGGACAGCTCGGTAACGGTGGTCGAGTGGGGGCGCGAGCGCGTGGAACACCTTTCGGACAGCCGCCTGGACATCGAGATGCACCGGACCGTCGGTGGCTCGGAATCGCCGATCGCCAACCCGGAAGCGGGCCGGGATGAGGTGCTGGACTTCGACCCCGAGGACGACGACGAACCACGCACCATAGTTTTCCGCGGCTTCGGCCCACGGTGGAGCACCGTCCCCGAAATACTGGAAGAGAACGCCTGATGTTGATCCTGGCCATTGATACTTCGGCCGTGGCGAGTGCTGCACTCATCTCGGACGATGCCCTGGAGGGCGTGGTGGAATCCTTCGCTACCGAAGACACCCGCAGCCACGCCGAGGTCCTGGCGCCTGGCATTGAGAAACTCCTGAGCGACGCTGGTGTTAGCGGAGCAGACATCGACCTCATCGTCACCGGCGTCGGCCCTGGACCGTTCACGGGGCTCCGTTCGGGGATCGCGACTGCCCGCACCTTGGCATTCGCCTGGAACAAACCGCTCTTCGGCCTCATGAGCCTGGACGCGATCGCTTTGGAAGTAGCAGAATCCATCGAGGCGAAGGCCGAGTTCCTGGTGGCGACGGATGCCCGTCGCAAGGAGGTCTACTGGGCGCGCTACACGCTCAACGAGGGCCAGCTTCCCCACCTCGTGGACGGCCCGCATGTGGGCTTCGCCTCGGAGCTTCCCGATCTTCCCGTCTTCGGGGCTGGTGGCGGCATCTACGCGGACGTCGTCAACGCGAACGAGGAATTCAGTGCCACGCAACCCGACGCCGCCTCACTGGGCCAGTTCGCCATGGCCCTGCTCACGGCTGGCGAAAAGCTGCCGGACTCCACGCCCTTGTACCTGCGGGAATCGGATGCCCAAGTGCCCGGTCCCAGGAAGCGTGCCCTGTGAATACCTCACACCAGTTCAAACTCGATGGCGTGACCTTGCGTGACATGACCGCCGACGACGTCACTGCCGTCGAGGTCCTGGAACGCCGGCTATTCCCGGTGGACGCCTGGCCGATGCAGATGTTCTTCGATGAACTTGCCCAGGTGGATACCCGCCGCTACGTAGTGGCCGAAGCCGACGGACAGATTGTGGCTTACGCCGGCCTCATGTGCATCGAGCCAATCGCGGACGTCCAGACGATCGCCGTCGTGCCCGAATTCGAAGGTCGGGGATTGGCTCCGCCATCCTCACCGAACTCATTGAAGAGGCCCGAGGGCGCGGCGCAACGGAAGTCCTTCTCGAGGTCCGTGCCGACAATCCGCGCGCCCAGGCCTTATACGTGCGGTTCGGCTTCGAGCAGATCCATGTACGGCGACGCTACTACCGCGACGGTACGGACGCCCTCATCATGAGGCTGACATTGACTGAAGGAATCCCGGCGTGAACCAGCCCAGCCAAGTGAACCACCCCCGCACCGTCCAGCCGCTTGTGCTGGGGATCGAGTCCTCCTGCGACGAAACCGGTGTCGGGATTGTCCGGGGCACCACCCTGTTGACCAACACGGTGTCCTCCTCGATGGATGAGCATGTCCGTTTTGGTGGCGTCATTCCGGAGATCGCTTCCCGTGCGCACTTGGACGCCTTTGTCCCCACGTTGCAGGAGGCCCTGAACGAGGCTGGAGTGACGCTGGACGACATCGACGCCATCGCCGTGACCTCCGGGCCTGGGTTGGCCGGCGCGCTCATGGTGGGTGTCTGCGCGGCCAAGGCCCTCTCGGTTGCCACGGGCAAGCCGCTCTACGCCATCAACCACTTGGTGGCACACGTCGGCGTCGGGCTCCTTGACGGAAAGGGGGGCGGCGCTGCGGGCGGCGCCACTGGATTCGGCGCCACTGGACTCGGCGCTGGTGGACGGTTGCCGGAGAACCTCGGTGCGCTGCTGGTTTCCGGCGGGCACACGGAAATCCTGCGCATCCGCAGCATCACCGACGACGTCGAGATGCTGGGTTCCACGATCGACGACGCCGCGGGCGAGGCTTACGACAAAGTGGCGAGGCTCCTGGGCCTTGGCTACCCCGGCGGGCCGGCCATCGACAAACTCGCCAAGCAAGGCAACGCCAAGGCCATCCGCTTCCCCCGCGGCTTGACCCAACCCAAGTACATGGGAACCGCGGAGGAGCCCGGACCACATCGTTACGATTGGTCCTTCAGCGGGCTCAAGACCGCCGTCGCGCGCTGCGTGGAACAGTTCGAAGCGCGAGGCGAGGACGTCCCCGTGGCCGATATCGCCGCCGCATTCCAGGAAGCAGTGGTGGACGTCATCACGTCCAAGGCAGTGTTGGCCTGCAAGGAGAACGGCATCACGGATCTCCTGCTGGGCGGTGGCGTTGCAGCCAACTCCAGGCTCCGTGAACTGACCGGGCAGCGCTGCAGCTCCGCCGGGATCGCTTTGCACGTACCGCCGTTGTCGCTGTGCACCGACAACGGCGCCATGGTTGCCGCCCTGGGCTCACAGCTCATCATGGCGGGAATCGCTCCCAGCGGCGTCGCGTTCGCTCCCGATTCTTCCCTGCCGGTGACTACGGTTTCGGTGTAGGCGCAGCTAGGCGCTCGGCACGGACCGCATTTGCTGTACGAGGTCCTGGACGACGGCATGAAGATCGCCGTCGTGCTGGGCAGCGACGCGGCGTTGGCGCTGATAGCCAGCTCCGCGGGCAATGATCTTTTCGACGTCGGCCAGTTCCTTCGAGCAGCCGAGCTTTTCCGCGACCGGCGCCAGGCGGAGCAGTGTTTCCTTCAGGTGATCGGTGACGAGCTGCTCATTGCCTTCGGCATCGAGGATGATGATCGCCTCCATGCCGTAGCGGGCTGCGCGCCACTTGTTTTCCTGGATATGCCATGGCGGCATAGTGGGAATGCTGCCGCCGTTGTCCAGGATGGTGGAGAACTCGTCCACCAGGCATTGGGTCAGGGCTGCAACGGCGCCGACCTCCTCAAGGGTGGCCAGGCCATCGCAAATGCGCATCTCGATGGTGCCCAAATTCGGCACGGGACGGATATCCCAGCGAATTTCGGACAGGGTGTCGATTACTCCCGTGGTGAACATGTCCTGGACATAGGACTCATACTCAGCCCAGCTGGGGAACTGGAAAGGCAATCCTGCCGTGGGCAGCTGCTGGAACATGAGGGCGCGTTGTGACGCGTAGCCGGTGTCTTCGCCGCCCCAGAATGGGCTTGAGGCGGACAAGGCCTGGAAGTGGGGGAAGTAGTTGACCAGCCCGTCGAGGATGGGGAGCGCCTTATCCCTCCGGTCCAGGCCGATGTGGACGTGGACGCCATAGATGACCATTTGCCGTCCCCACCATTGGGTGCGGTCGATCAGCTTGGCATAGCGTTCTTTGTCCGAGACCGGCTGAAGCTGCGGCGGGCTGAAAGGATGGCTGCCGGCGCAAAAAAGCTCCACACCCATGGGGTCGGTGACTTCCCTGACGGCCTGCAGGGACCGGGCCAGGTCTTCCTTGGCTTCCTTGACGGTGTTGCACACGCCCGTGACAAGTTCCACCGTGTTGAGGAGCAATTCCCGCTTGATGTGCGGATGCTCGTCGTCTTCGTTCAGGTCCGGATGCCGGGATGCCACGCCGCGCAGGACCTCATTCGCGACCGATACCAATTCGCCGGTGCGCGCATTGACGAGCGCGAGCTCCCATTCCACCCCAAGTGTCGACTGCCTGGATGGAGCGAAATCAATCTGCACGTAGGTCCCCTCGGTGATATGCGAAAAACGCCTGAGCAACGCCCGCCGTGGGGCCGTCAGCGGTTGGCTCAAGTCTAATGCAGGGGCGGTACCGTACCGCATGGGCGGAAACCTAAGGAAACCGGGTTCTTTTGCTAATGAGAATGATTTGCATCTAATATAGGAGGCATGCACCTTTCTGTTGTCAGCTCACTCGATAGCCAATGCCGCGAAGCAGCCACAGCCAAGCTAGGGCGCACACATCGTGACTCAGCGGTGGTCCTCCACGACCTCCTGGATGGCTCCATTGTCCTGCGGAGGGTCTTCCGCAACGGCGAACTTGTAGAGCGGGCGCAAACGGTCTTGGAGCACGGCTGCCTCAGCTGCACAGTCCGCCTCGATGTTGTCCCTACGGCGGAACGCCTCGCCGCGTCCGGTCATGACCACATCGTCCTGGGCCTGCCACCGGGTGTCTCCGTGGACATGGCGGTTGCCGAACTCAAGCGGGGCCTCGAGCGGCCTGCCGTTATCGACAACGCAGTGCTGGCGATCGATCCCTCAGCGCTGGAAGACCATATTTGGGACAAGCACACCCTGTATGAATCCGGCTTCACGGCCATGCCGGAGGACCACCGCACCAGCGGAGAATTTCTCATCGGAGAGTTGGGCCACGCGGATACTGTCATGGTGCAGGCCGGTCTTGGAGCCGAGCTCACCGGATTGCGCCCGGATTCGAGCGAGGCTTGGTCCCAAGGACTGGAACTTCTTGGGCAACTCGCGCCCCATGCTGCGATTTCCGCCCGCGACGACGACTTCCGGCCCGGCTGCTACGACGGCGCGGAGGCGCTCGCGAGGGTTCGTCGCGGTTCCGTGAGGGTTCCCCTCGAGGAAGAGTCGGGGAGCTTCCGGACCGTGCTCCACAAAGTGGAGCGTCCGCTTCATCCCGGGCGCTACAGGGAAGCCCTGCCCAAGTTGGCAGAGGGATGCCACTGGATGCGGGGCCGCCTGTGGGTTGCCTCGGCGGCCAAGATCCGGATCGCCGTGCAGGGAATCGGACCGCGGGTCTGGCTCGAGAGTACGGGAGAGTGGCTCGCGGATGCTGGCATCGACTCGGTTCGCGACGGCAAGGGCCGGCAGGACGAAGACGGTCTCAACGACGTCGACGCCGTTCTCGACTGGCACCCCCGCTTCGGCGATCGCGGCACCGTGCTGGCCGTGACCGGCCGAGGAGACGACGTCGATGCCACGGAAATCCGGGCCCTACTGGACGGATGCGCGCTGAGCGAAGCCGAGATGAGCCTCGATTTCGCTGCGCTTGAGGATCCGCTGGAGCTCGAATCCACCCTTTAGCCGGGCTTCAGCCTAGGTGGAACAAAACCGCAATCAAACAAGTCAAAACCCCAGAAGGAGAACCCCATGAAAGTCAGGAACTCGTTGCGTGCCCTCAAGAAGATCCCCGGGGCGCAAGTTGTCCGCCGGCGCGGCCGCACCTTTGTCATCAACAAGCTGAATCCGCGCTTCAAGGCGCGCCAAGGCTAGCTCCCCGTCTAGGCTGGGCAGAGTACCCCGCTACGCGAAGGAAGTCCCGTTATGCCGATCCTCAATAAAGACATGACGCTCTGTATTTCTCTCTCTGCCCGGCCGAGCAACAACGGAACGCGTTTCCACAACTTCCTCTACGAGGCGCTCGGCCTGAACTGGATCTACAAGGCCTTCGCTCCCACCGACCTCCCGAACGCGATCGCCGGCGTGCGCGGCCTGGGGATCCGCGGCTGCGCCGTCTCGATGCCCTACAAGGAAGACGTCATCGCTCTTGTCGACCGCATGGACGCTTCGGCCGCCGCTATCGACTCGGTCAACACGATCGTGAACGACGCCGGCGTACTGACGGCCTACAACACGGACTACACCGCGATCGCCCAGTTGATCGAGCGCAACGCGATCGACCCGGCGTCGTCCGTGTTGCTTCGCGGTTCCGGCGGCATGGCCAAGGCCACCGCGGCTGCCTTCCGGGACGCCGGATTCTCCCGCATCACCGTGGTTGCCCGGAATGAAAAGCTCGGGCAATCCCTCGCGGGGCTCTATGGCTTCGGCTGGCAAGCCGAAGTAGGGGACTCGACGGCGGATGTGCTTGTCAATGTCACACCGATCGGCATGGCCGGCGGACCCGACTCCGGCTCACTGTCCTTCCCCGAAGCGGCGGTGGCGGCCGCAGAGGTAATCTTCGACGTCGTCGCCCTCCCTGCGGAGACGCCGCTCATCAAGGCCGGTCGCGCGGCAGGCAAGACCGTGATCAGCGGCGCTGAAGTAGCCACTATCCAAGCCCTTGAACAGTTCGTGCTGTACACGGGCGTCACTCCAACGCCGGAGCAGGTGGCCGCGGCGGAGGAGTTCACGCGCGCCCAATAGGGCGCGCGTGAGAGGCCAGCTCAGGCCGTCGCTACCGGCTCCACCACAACAGCCACCTTTTCCTCGCCGATCCTGGTGAGGACCAGGGTGGCTGTTTTGTTGCCGAGCGCTTTTGCCGAGCCTTTTCCTGCCGGTAGCAGCTGCTTCCGCAGCTCCTCCGGGGTGACGGAGGTGCCGCGCTTCTTGATGTCCAGGACGCCGACGCCGTTGGCCTTCACCCAGGCTTTGAGGGCTTTGACGTTCAGCGGCATGACTTCCAGGACTTTGTAGGCGCGGGCGAACGGGGTCTCCACCAGTTCCGGAGCGCAGATGTAGGCAATGTGTTTGTCCACCAGGTGGCCGCCGAGCCGGAGCGCGACGTCGGCAACCAAGCCCGCGCGGATCACCGCACCGTCGGGTTCGTATAGGTATCCCGCCACGGGCCCGACGTCGGGTACCGGGCCGCCGTCGAAATCCTCGCCGCTGGTGATCTCGGCCGCGCCCTGCGGCCCGATGACCAGGGCAGCGCGGCGGACGCCGGGTCGAGCGACGTCGTTGAACCACAGGGTCACCTCGGTGACGTCTCCTCCGACCGAAACCCACTGCGCCTCACAGCCGGCCGGAACCGATTCGTGCGGCATCCCGGGGCCCATCTTGACGCCTACAGACTTGCCGGTAGCCGCCAGCGATTCAACGAAGGACAACGGCGGCGAGAACGCCTCCGGATCCCAGATCCGTTTGGTCCCCGACGACGACGTCGTGCGGCGCGCCGGATCAAGCCAGACGCCGTCGACGCCGTCAAGGGGCACCGACGTCGCATCGGAGTGCACCACGGATGCGTGCGGGAAAGGCATGAGGTTGATGGTGGCGCAGGCGGCGGTGGTCTCATCGAGCTCCACGGCGGTGACCTTGATGTCCATGGAGGCCATGGCCATGGAGTCGGCCCCGAGCCCGCAGCCCAGGTCCGCCACGTGCTGCGTGCCCGCCTTGGCGAAGCGTTCGGCGTGCCTGGCTGCCACATTGAGCCGGGTGGCCTGTTCCAAGCCGGCCTGCGTGAAGAGCATCTGCCGGGCGAATTCGCCGAACTTGGCCTCGGCCCGCGTACGGAGCCTGGACTGGGTGAGCACGGCGGCCACGAGGGCGGGGGAGTGGCCGTCTTTGCGCAGCCGCGCATTCAGGGCGAACGCTTCGCCATCGCGGTATGGTCCCAAGGACGCCAGCAGTTCCCAACCCTCGGTTGTCAGTAGGGGGGCAATCTGGTCCTGGGGTGTGTCAGCCATGGGAACTAGCCTACTGGCCGCCCGTCACCTACCGGCCGCCCGTCATACGGGGCGGAGAGGGCTCCATGACCATCCGGGCCGATAGGGTTGATGCCATGGAAGACAACCCAGTACGCCAGCCTGACGACGCCAATGGTTCTCCCTCTGCTCCCGATAAACGTCCCTTCACCGGAAATCTCTCCACGTATGCCCGTCCTGCGCTCATCGTGGGTGCTGCGATCGCCATAGTCTGCATCGCGCTCTTGATCATTATCTTCTTCCTCGACTCCTTCAACGCGGCCACCTACTCCATGACCGGAAAGAGCGTCCAGGACGCCACGGACGAGGCCCGCGACATCCGTGACACCTACATGGGTGCCCGTATCGGCGCGATCATCGGACTGGTGGTGTCCGGCGTCGTCGCGCTCGCCAGCGGCGTAGTGCTCTACCTGAACCGCGGAACCGCGCCGGAAGAAGAGTACGACGACGGCGAGGACGTTGACTTCGACGACCTCGCCGGGCAATGAGCTACTTGAGCTGCAAGCGGCCTGCCGCCGTTCACCCGTGACGGAATTCTGGCACTCGCCTTGACCGAGTGCTAATGCTTACATAGAGTCTTGATTAGCACTCTCCCTAGGCGGGTGCTAATCATGCCGCCAGGCACTTACCGGCACCGCGACGACGGTAAGCACGCCACGGCACCCCTGGTTTGATAGTCCATGTACTACCTCACGTAAAGGAGAGATCCGAGTGTCGGTCTCCATTAAGCCTCTCGAGGATCGCATTGTTGTCCGCCCGCTCGAAGCAGAGCAGACCACGGCTTCCGGCCTGGTTATCCCGGACACTGCACAGGAAAAGCCGCAGGAAGGCGAAGTTGTTGCAGTTGGCCCCGGCCGCTTCGATGACAACGGCAACCGCGTGCCCGTCGATGTAACCGTTGGCGACGTCGTCATCTACTCCAAGTACGGCGGAACTGAAGTCAAGACCGGCGGCAACGAATACCTCGTTCTGTCCGCCCGCGACGTTCTGGCGATCGTCGTTAAGTAATTTCCTGGATCCCGCATCGCAGATCGAGTCGGACTTCTTCTGACTGAATCGGCGGTGCGGGTTTTCCGTCTTGAAAGGACACAACCATGGCAAAGCAGCTAGCGTTCAACGACGCTGCCCGCCGCTCGCTCGAAGCAGGCATTGACAAGCTCGCCAACACCGTCAAGGTGACCCTTGGCCCGCGCGGCCGCAACGTCGTTCTGGACAAGAAGTGGGGAGCTCCCACCATCACCAACGACGGCGTGACGATCGCCCGCGAGGTCGAGCTGGACGACCCGTACGAGAACCTTGGCGCCCAGCTGGCCAAGGAAGTCGCCACCAAGACCAACGACGTCGCAGGCGACGGCACCACCACGGCTACCGTGTTGGCACAGGCCCTCGTCAAGGAAGGCCTGCGCAACGTTGCCGCAGGCGCAGCCCCGGGTGAAATCAAGCGCGGCATCGAAGTCTCGGTCCAGGCCGTTGCCGCCCGCCTCCTGGAGAACGCCCGCGAGGTAGAAGGCACCCAGGTTGCCAGCGTTGCAGCGATCTCCGCCCAGAGCGACGAGGTTGGCGAACTGCTGGCCGAGGCTTTCGGCAAGGTCGGCAAGGATGGTGTCATCACCATCGAAGAGTCCTCCACCACGCAGACCGAACTGGTCCTCACCGAGGGCATGCAGTTCGACAAGGGCTACCTGTCCCCGTACTTCGTCACCGACGCGGAACGCCAGGAAGCTGTCCTGGAAGACGCGCTCATCCTGATCAACCAGGGCAAGATCTCCTCGCTGCAGGAATTCCTGCCGCTCCTTGAGAAGGCCCTGCAGGCAGCCAAGCCGCTCTTCATCATTGCCGAGGACATCGACGGCGAGGCACTGTCCACGCTGATCGTGAACCGCATCCGTGGCACCCTGAACGTCGTTGCCGTCAAGGCTCCGGGCTTCGGTGACCGCCGCAAGGCCATGCTGCAGGACATCGCCACGCTGACCGGCGCGCAGGTTGTCTCCCCGGAGCTCGGCCTGTCCCTGGACCAGGTTGGCCTCGAGGTCCTCGGCAGTGCCCGCCGGATCACCGTCACCAAGGACAACACCACCATTGTTGACGGCGCCGGCACACCGGAGGACGTCGCAGCACGCGTCGCCCAGATCCGTGCCGAGCTGACCCGCACCGACTCCGACTGGGACAGGGAAAAGCTGCAGGAACGGCTTGCCAAGCTGGCCGGTGGCATCGGCGTCATCAAGGTCGGTGCAGCCACCGAGGTTGAGCTCAAGGAAAAGAAGCACCGTATCGAGGACGCAGTGTCCTCCACGCGTGCCGCCCTTGAAGAAGGCATCGTGTCCGGCGGTGGCTCTGCCCTCATCCACGCTCTCAAAGCATTGGACGAGGACTCTGCCGTCAAGGCCTTGGAAGGTGACGCGGCTGCCGCCGTCGGCATCGTCCGCCGCGCCCTGACCCTGCCGCTTCGCTGGATTGCCCAGAACGCCGGCTTCGACGGCTACGTCGTCGTCGCCAAGGTTGCCGAGCTGGAAGACAACCACGGCTTCAACGCGAAGTCCGGCGTGTACGAGGACCTGATCGCCGCTGGCGTGATCGACCCCGTCAAGGTCACCCGCTCCGCACTCCAGAACGCCGCGTCCATCGCAGCCCTGGTTCTCACCACAGAGACCCTGGTTGTCGAGAAGCCGGCCGAAGAAGACGAGCACGCAGGCCACAGCCACTAATCCCCACCGCCTCCCTAGCCTCGCTTCGCTTCGGCCAGGGAACCCGGGCGGCGTGGGCCCACACCGCCTCCCTAGCCTCGCTTCGCTTCGGCCAGGGAACCCGGGCGGTGTGGGCCCACCTGCGTGAAAGAAGGCCCGGTCCCCTTTCGGGGGCCGGGCCTCCTGCTTTTGCGCTACCGGGCAACCTCTCCACGTGCCTGCCCACAGTTGGCGCTCGGCAATCACCCCGTGAACGCCCAGCTGGGCATGGCCTAATTGACGGATGGGTGCCTTTCGGATGAGTTTCGATTGGCATTGAACATTACGAATCAGTAAGATTTATGGTTCGTTCTAGGTCATTGAGGGGCATTCTGGTGTTAACTGCGCAAACGGCGGCTTCTATCAAGGAGCAGAGTCGTTCCAGTATCACCAGCCGAAAGTCAAAGTTTCGTCCCGAAATTCAGGGCCTGCGCTCCCTTGCCGTGCTCATGGTGGTGTCCTACCACGTGTGGTTCGGCCGCGTTTCCGGCGGCGTCGATGTTTTCCTTTTGGTCTCTGCATTCTTGATGACATTGCAGTTCACAAGCCGTCACGAGCAGGGCCGCCCCATGGATCTCCTGAGGCACTGGCTTCATTTGTTCCGTCGGCTGCTTCCGGGCGCTGTCGTCGTCCTGCTAGGTACATTGGCCGCCATTTTCGTGGTGCTCCCCAAGACTCAATGGGCAGCTCTGGTTGACCAGGTCTGGGCATCACTCTTCTACGTCCAGAACTGGCTCCTTCAGCGCGAAGCCGTCAACTACTACGCCGCAGATCACAGCCAAGCGAGTCCGCTGCAACATTTCTGGTCACTCTCGATCCAAGGCCAGGTGTTCATCCTTTGGCCGGTCATCTTCGCGCTCGTTGCGCTGGCTTGTAGAAAGTACGGTCTTCGTTACCGGGTCGCTTTGACCTATGTATTTGGCCTGATCTTCGTGGTGTCGCTCACGTATTCAGTCATTGCGACGGCGACCGACCAAACCACTGCCTACTTCGACACTTTCGCCAGGCTGTGGGAATTCGCCATCGGAAGTTTGGTTGCCCTCATTTTGCCGGTGTTGACGCTATCGAAGCCCGTCCGCGTGGTGATGGGCTGGGTTGGCATCGTGGCCATGCTGAGCTGCGGGATCGTGCTCCAGGTCCAGACGGCGTTCCCCGGCTTCGTGGCCCTCTGGCCCACTCTCGCAGCGGCCTGCGTTATTGCCGCTGGCCAGACAGGCAGCCGTTTCGGGGTGGACCGGATCCTCAGCTCCAAGCCTCTTGTGCGCCTGGGCGACAACTCCTACGCGCTGTATCTGTGGCATTGGCCGCTGCTGGTCATCTCCCTCATTTGGACTGGAAAAGACCATGCCGGGTGGCTGTCAGGCACGGTGATCATTGGAGCCTCCCTGGCTTTGGCGTTCCTGACCACCAAGTTCGTCGAGAAGCCAGTCAGGGATTGGAAGTGGCCGGAAGTAAACCGCCGACGTGCCGCCGTCGCGATCGTCGCCTGCCTCTCTCTTGCCATAGCTCCGCTGCTCGCTTTCAATGTGCAGCAGTACGTGACCGCCAAAGTCGCCATGGAGCAAGCGCAAAAGGACAACCCAGGAGCGGCTGCCCTCGTGCCCGGTTACGTCAACGAAGTGGGCGCGAACGCGGTTCTCCTCCCCACCGCGGAAAAGTTGGCACAGGACTGGGCAAATCTACCCAGCCAATGTGCCGGAGATCTGAAGCCTGCTTCCAAGCTCCTCCTGCCGGGTTGTGGTCAAAACAATCAGGCCGCTGGCTCGGATCACACCGTCCTGGTGCTGGGTGACTCGCATGCGCAGCAATGGCTCGGGGCGTTGGCCCCCGTAGCTGAACAAGAGCAATGGCGCCTTTACCACCTACTGCTCGGCGGATGTCCGTTCAGTGTTGATAGCACCGGCCTGGACGAGCAATGCAAGAGCTTCAATGATGCGGTCCGCCAACAGATCGACGCGAACCCCCCGGATGCTGTCTTCCTGGTGGGAACGGCGGCAGCTCCATCCTCGCCCGATGAAAAGTTGACCGTTGGCTTCGAGGACACAGTCAAGATGCTCACCGGGAAGGGCATTGACGTGATCGCCGTCCGTGACAACCCGAGATTCGATTTCAACATGGCAGATTGCGTCGTGGTCAAGGGACCGCACAATCCCGACTGCAATCCCGGCGAAGCGCAGCAACTCGCCCCTGAAAACCCGCTTGCCGCCCTCGAAGGGAAGTACACAGGCCTGTCCGTCCTGGACATGACCGATCTGATTTGCAACGGCAGCGAATGCCCCGGAGTTGTGGGTAACACCTTCGTCTATCTTGACAACAACCACCTCTCCAAGACCTACGTTGCGAGCATGGCCCCCATGCTGAAGGAAAGGTGGCTGGCCGCCACGGGGTGGAGTTAGGCATCCGGAGCGCGGGCACACGATGTTGCCGGCCGGACAGCCCGACGCCGGGATGGCCGGGTGCCGTTGCTCACATTGCCCGTGCGGAATATGGGGATCGGCGGCGAGGTTCTACTATTTATTCAGAACCTTTCTGCACAGGCCAGTCCCGTAATGACGGGCTGGTCATCAGCTGCAACCCCTACCAGAGCAACCCCCAAGAACCAAGGTAAGAGGCGCACTCATGACCCAGCCCGAACACGACCCCTTCGGCTTTGTTGGCCTGACCTATGATGATGTCCTGCTGCTGCCGGGCCACACCAACGTCATCCCGTCCGAAGCTGACACCTCCTCACGGATCTCCAAGCGAATTTCGGTCCAGACCCCCCTGCTGTCGGCCGCCATGGACACGGTCACGGAGTCGCGGATGGCCATCGCCATGGCCCGCCAGGGCGGCCTTGGCGTGATCCACCGCAACCTGTCCATTGAAGACCAGGCCGACCACGTGGACCGCGTCAAGCGCTCCGAGTCGGGGATGATCACCAACCCCCTGACCATCCACCCGGAAGCAACCCTTCAGGAACTGGACGAACTGTGTTCGCGTTACAGGGTTTCCGGCCTGCCCGTTATCGACCCCGATGGCCGGCTGCTGGGTATAGTCACCAACCGGGACACCCGCTTTGTGCCGGAGTCCGATTTCCCGCTGCGCCTGGTCAGCGACGTCATGACCAAGATGCCCCTTATCACGGGCCACGTTGGCATCAGCCGCGAAGAGGCCTCGCACAAGTTGGCCACCAACAAGATCGAGAAGTTGCCCCTCGTTGACGAGCAGGGACGCCTCAAGGGCCTCATCACCACCAAGGACTTCACCAAGGCCGAGCAGTACCCGCTCGCCACGAAGGACGAGGAAGGCCGGCTCCGTGTCGGCGCCGCCATCGGGTTCTTCGGCGATGGTTGGGAACGGGCCATGACGCTGATCGACGCTGGCGTCGACGCTCTGTTCGTGGACACCGCCAACGGCCACTCGCAGGGTGTCCTGGACATGATCACACGCCTGAAGTCCGATCCCGTTGCTGCGCACGTGGACATCATCGGCGGCCAGGCCGCCACGCGTGAAGGCGCCCAGGCGCTGATCGACGCCGGCGCCGATGGCATCAAGGTGGGCGTTGGTCCCGGCTCCATCTGCACCACGCGCGTTGTTGCCGGTGTTGGCGTCCCCCAGATCACGGCCATCTACGAGTCCTCCAAGGCAGCCATCCCTGCCGGTGTCCCGCTGATCGCCGACGGCGGCCTGCAGTACTCGGGCGATATCGGCAAGGCACTCGTGGCCGGAGCCGACACCGTCATGCTCGGTTCTTTGTTGGCCGGCTGTGACGAATCGCCGGGCGAGCTGATCTTCGTCAATGGCAAGCAGTTCAAGAGCTACCGCGGAATGGGTTCCCTGGGCGCCATGCAGTCCCGTGGCAAGAACACGTCCTACTCGAAGGACCGGTACTTCCAGGCGGACGTTTCCGGCGATGACAAGCTCATCCCCGAAGGCATCGAAGGCCGCGTCGCGTACCGCGGTCCACTCTCCTCGGTGGCGTACCAGTTGGTCGGCGGCCTGCGCCAGACCATGTTCTACACGGGTGCGCCCACCATCGCCGAACTCAAAGCCCGCGGCAAGTTTGTGCGCATCACCGCAGCCGGTCTGAAGGAGTCCCACCCGCACGACATCCAGATGACCGTCGAGGCTCCGAACTACGGTTCACGCTAGGCAGTCAGTTTTCAAGCAAGCCCGCCACCATCACTGCGAAGGTGGCGGGCTTGCCCATTTCCGCGGTACCGCTGCCCGTCATCACGGCGCCTCGCTGCCGGTACATGGCGCCGCACTGGGATAACCTAGAGCAGTGACTTATGAGATTGAGATTGGCCGTGGCAAGCGTGGGCGTCGTGCCTACTCCCTGGATGACATCGCGATCGTCCCCAACCGCCGGACGCGTGACCCCAAGGACGTCTCCGTCTCATGGCAGATTGATGCCTACAAGTTTGAGATGCCGGTGATCGCCGCGCCCATGGACTCCGCCATGTCGCCTGAAACGGCCATTGCCCTTGGCCGGCTTGGCGGCCTCGGCGTGCTGGACCTTGAAGGCCTGTGGACCCGCTACGAGGACCCACAATCCGTCTTGGACGAGATCTCTGCCCTTGAGGATGAAACGGCCAGCCCTGCTGTCACTCGCCGTATGCAGGAGCTTTACAAGGCCCCTATACAGCCCGAACTGATCACCAGCAGGCTCGCGGAAATCCGTGCTTCCGGGGTGACCGTGGCCGGCTCGCTCACGCCTCAGCGCACCCAGGAGCACTACAAGACCGTCGTTGCTGCCGGCGTCGACATTTTCGTCATCCGGGGTACAACTGTCTCGGCTGAGCACGTCTCCAAGAACCACGAACCGTTGAACCTCAAGCAGTTCATCTACGAACTTGACGTCCCGGTGATCGTCGGCGGAGCCGCTGGTTACACTCCCGCCCTGCACCTTATGCGTACCGGCGCGGCCGGCGTTCTGGTGGGCTTCGGCGGAGGCGCAACCACTACCACGCGCCGCGCACTTGGCATCCATTCACCCATGGCTTCCGCCATTTCCGACGTCGCAGCTGCCCGCCGCGACTACATGGACGAGTCCGGTGGACGGTATGTGCATGTGATCGCCGACGGCGGCATGGGTTCTTCGGGTGACATCGTCAAAGCCATCGCGATGGGCGCCGACGCCGTCATGCTCGGCAGCGCCTTGGCCCGTGCCGAGGAAGCGCCTGGCAAGGGCTGGCACTGGGGCCAGGAAGCCCACCACCTCGAACTGCCCCGCGGTGACAGGGTCAACGTCGGAACGGTTGGACCGCTTGAGGAAGTGCTCTTCGGGCCGGGCCACCACACCAACGGCACCTCCAACCTGATCGGCGCGCTACGCCGTTCGATGGCGACAACAGGCTATTCGGACCTGAAGGAATTCCAGCGGGTCGACGTCGTCGTCTCGCCGTACTCAGGTCAGTAGGCTACTGTCCGGGCCGCCTTGGCCGTAGGGTGAAAACCCTGCCCAAGCCCGCGCACAAGAAGTAGTGTGGGGAACTACGGGCTTTGTGCGATGGGAGGCGTCCAATGAGCAGTGTTGCAGATGGTTCGCAGAGGAATGATGCATCAGCCGGTGCATTGAGTCCAGAGGCGCGGGCCAGGTCCATCGAGGTACTTAAGGGCACCACGGAGCCCGGCCAGGAACTCGACATCTTGATCGTCGGCGGAGGCGTCGTCGGGGCCGGGGCAGCCTTGGACGCTGTGACCCGCGGGTTGTCCGTGGGCATTGTCGAGGCCCGGGACTGGGCTTCAGGCACATCGTCGAGGTCTTCGAAGCTGATTCACGGCGGGCTGCGCTACCTGGAAATGCTCGACTTTGCGCTGGTCCAGGAGGCTCTCCAGGAACGTGGGCTGCTGATCCAGCAAATCGCGCCACACCTTGTCCGGCCCGTCCCGTTCCTGTACCCGTTGACCCGGCGTTTTTGGGAACGGCCCTACGTAGGCGCGGGCATCTTCCTCTACGACACGCTCGGCCTCACTTCAGGCCACAGCCGCGGCGTCCCGATGCACAAACACCTTTTCCGGCGCGGAACGCTGAGGGCTGCCCCGAGCCTCAAGAGCGACGCGTTCGTCGGCTCCATCCGGTACTACGATGCGCAGGTTGACGACGCCAGGCTGGTAGTCAACGTCGTCCGCACAGCGGCACACTACGGAGCACATGCCGTGAACAGGATGCGCGTTGTGTCCTTCGTGCGCGAAGGTGAACGCGTGGTGGGCGCGAAGGTGGAAAACCAGGAAGACGGCAGCATCATCGAAGTCCGGGCCAAGCAAGTGGTCAATGCCACGGGGGTCTGGACTGACGAGACCCAGGCCATGGTGACGGATCGCGGCCAACTCAAGGTCCGTGCTTCCAAAGGCATCCACCTCGTGGTTCCGCGCGACCGTTTCCAGTCCACCGTCGGATTGATCCTGAGGACCGAGAAGTCCGTGCTGTTCGTCATTCCCTGGGGCAGGCATTGGATCATCGGCACAACGGACACCGACTGGAAGCTGGATAAGGCGCACCCTGCCGCGTCCACCAAGGACATTGACTATGTCCTTGAGCACGTCAACCGCGTCCTGAAAAGGCCCCTGACGCGAGAGGACGTCGAGGGCGTGTACGCCGGCCTGCGTCCATTGTTGGCAGGGGAGAGCGATTCCACGGCCAAACTTTCACGCGAACACGTCGTGGCCCACCCTGTTCCGGGCCTTGTGGTAGTTGCCGGCGGCAAGTTCACCACGTACCGGGTCATGGCCAAGGATGCGGTCGACGAAGCAACCCGGGCGATGGACGAGCGTGTTCCTTCGAGCTGCACGGACACCATACCGCTGCTAGGCGCCGAGGGATTCAAGGCGGCATGGAACCGCAGGGGGAGAACTGCGGATGAAGCTGGAATCCACGTCGCCAGGGTGGAACATTTGCTCAACCGCTACGGTTCGATGGCACCGGAAGTCCTGGCTGTCATCAAGGACAACCCTGCCATGGCTGAGCCGCTGCCCGGTGCCGACGACTATCTGGCGGCAGAAGTCGTCTACGCCACGACCCACGAAGGCGCCCGCCACGTCCACGATGTCCTGACCCGCCGCACCCGCATCTCGATCGAGTCGTGGGACAGAGGTGTTTCCGCGGTCCCTGTTGTCGCTAAGCTGATGGGAGAAATTCTCGGCTGGAGCGACGCGCAGCGGGAAAGCGAAATCAAGCACTACCTGGCCCGGGTGGAAGCTGAGCGGCTCAGCCAACAGCAGCCCGACGATGAATCGGCCGATGCTGCGCGTATGGGCGTCGATGACATCGTTCCCCTGCGCTGAGCGCCCTGGGTTGGCTGGGCACACTGGAGGGAAACGACTTGGCGGAACCACTGGACCCGTATGATGCTGAACTGACGACGCCGGAGACCGTCATCCTCGAAATGGAAGCGGTCGACAAGACAGACGCCGCAGGCCAGCTCGCGGAACGGCTGTATGCCGCCGGTCGGGTCACAGACCTTGAGGGCTTCCTCAAACACGTCAACTCTCGGGAACACCAGCTGGCCACGGGGCTTCCAGGCGGCATCGGTTTGCCGCACGCCCGCAGCGAGTTTGTTTCCCGGGTGTCGATCGCCGTCGGAGTTACCAAATTCGGACATTCCCTGGACTTCGGTGCCAGCGACGGTCCGGCCACCCTGGTCCTGCTCATCGCCACACCGGCCAGTTCATTCTCGGACCACTTGGAAGTCCTGGCCACTTTGGCGCGGTCACTCTCCAAGGAATCGTTCCGCGAATCCCTCCGGCGCGCCCACGATCCGGAAGTCATCGCCGAGCTGATCAACTCCAGCTTGGTGTTTTTCGACCACTAGAGATTGGGGCAGGCCCTTGCGTGTCGCGTTCCGCGCCACGCACGGACCCTGCTGCCCCACTCTAGGAAGGGGCAGGCCCTTGCGTGTCGCGTTCCGCGCCACGCAGGGACCCTCTGCCCACTCTAGGGGGAGGTCCTCTCGTTTAGCTGTTCTACAGCTTGACGAAGTACGGTTAAGGGGTGTTGAAAACCGCTCTGAAGCCCCGCTGGATCGCAGGACTTGTCTTCGCGCTCCTGCTCTCCGGGGTGTTCGTGCTGCTCAGCCAGTGGCAGTTCGGCAGATCCACCCAGAGTGATGTGCCAGTCGATCCCTCCGCGGAGCAAGTCAGGCCCCTCACCGGAGTCCTGCAGCCCGGAACGTTCTTTCCGGGTTCCGTGTCGGATCAGATGGTCAGTGCGAAAGGCAGCTACGACCCCGCCAAGCAAGTCCTTGTGGAAGGCCGCCTGCTCGCAGGGCAAAAAGGATACTGGGTAGTAACCGCATTTGCTGTCGACGGTGCTCCCGTTCTTCACGGCGTTGGCGCTTCGCCGAAGACCTGGATCCCCGTGGCGCGCGGCTGGGTCGCCGATCCCGCCCAAGCCGGCCCGCCGCCGTCGGGCACAATTGAACTGACCGGACGGCTCCTGCCGTCCGAGGCCCCAGTGCCAAACGTCGACGCCGGAGCGGGCCGCGCGTCCGCGGTTTCGGTTGCGGAACTCATCAACACGTGGGAAATTTCAAGCTATCCGGGCTTCGTCGCCGCAACGTCGGAAATATCGGCAGGCAAGACCCTAGCGCTCCCGGAGCAGCTGAAACCCCTCAATATCCCGGCCCAGCCTCCCAGCCAACAGATCAACTGGCTCAACCTCTTTTACTCTGTGGAATGGGTAGTCTTTGCGGGCTTCGCTCTCTACATCTGGTGGCGCATGGTGGCCGACGACTACCGGCGCACCCTCGAAGAGGAAGAGCCCGACGACGAATCCCCATCCGACGATTTGCCAGCAATTACCAAGCCAGAACAGGTAAAGCCATGATTGAGCCCAAACCGGCCATCCAACCCGAACAGTCCGGAGACTCCGGCGCGAAGCCGGCCGCGGCCAAGAAACGCCGCTTCGGTGGAACAACGGCCCAGATCCGCTCGGCATTGAAGTTCTACAAGGTCATGGCCTACCTCACCGGCACCATGCTCCTGCTCCTGTGCGCCGAGCTCGTGGCGCGCTATGTGTTCGGCGTGTACCTCTTTGCCGGCGGTACCAATGCAGCCACCGGGCAGCCTTTCGGTTTCGGGTTCGCTGACGCGGAGTCGAAGGCAGTCCTCGGCGGCGTCAACGTCTCCGTTACGGTACTGATCGTCCACGGCTGGATGTACGTGGTTTACCTCATCTCAGATTTCCGTTTGTGGTCCCTTATGCGCTGGCCGTTCACGAAGCTCATCCTGCTTGCCCTGGGCGGGGTTGTCCCGCTGATGTCCTTCATTGTGGAGAAGAAATTCCACTCGGAGGTGGAAGCGGAACTGGCCGCCAATCCGCAGGCCTCCAAGCGGTACTGATCGGCCGGTCGCGGCGCGCATTGTGAGATCGCTAACGTCGGGGCCGGTTTGGCCGCTTCACGACCGGCTTCAAGGTGCACCGGGGCATCCCGGCAAAGTAGGCTGTTACGGTGACTACTCCCACCGCACCCTTCAGTTCTGAAGCTCAGACTTCCCAGAAGCCGGTGCTGGTTGTTGACTACGGTGCCCAGTACGCGCAGCTGATTGCCCGCCGCGTCCGTGAAGCGAATGTGTACTCGGAAATTGTTCCGCACACGTTCACCACCGAGCAGCTTCTGGCCAAGAACCCGGCAGCGATCATCCTTTCCGGCGGTCCTTCAAGCGTTTATGCCGAAGGTGCTCCGAGAGTTGGCGCAGACCTTTTCGAGGCCGGCGTGCCGGTCTTCGGCATTTGCTACGGCTTCCAGGCCATGGCCAACGCGCTCGGCGGCAAGGTCGCACAGACCGGGTTGCGCGAGTACGGCGCCACCGAGGCCACCACGGTTGGCGAGGCACGCTCCATCCTTGCGGGCATCCCGGACTCCCAGAACACCTGGATGAGCCACGGAGATTCCGTACACGAAGCCCCGGCAGGCTTCGAGGTCCTGGCGACAACCGCCGGCGCACCTGTAGCCGCTTTCGCGAACGAGGAAAAGCACCTCTACGGCGTTCAGTGGCACCCGGAGGTCAAGCACTCGGCCCACGGCCAGCAGGTTCTCGAGAACTTCCTGTTCAACGGAGCGGGCTTGAAACCGAACTGGACTACGGGCAACATCCTCGAAGAGCAAGTGGATCGGATCCGCCAGCAGGTCGGCGATTCCAAGGTCATCTGCGGTCTCTCCGGTGGCGTCGACTCGGCCGTTGCCGCAGCCCTTGTGCAGCGCGCCGTGGGAGACCAGCTCACGTGCGTGTTCGTGGACCACGGTTTGCTGCGTGAAGGCGAAGCCGAACAGGTCGAACGCGACTTCGTTGCCGCAACCGGCGTCAAGCTTTACGTGGCGAACGAGCAGGAGCGTTTCCTGTCCGCCCTGGCCGGGGTCAGCGATCCCGAGACCAAGCGCAAGATCATTGGCCGCGAGTTCATTCGCGCGTTCGAAGAAGCAGAGCGGGCCATCATCGCCCAGGCTGCGTCCGAAGGCGAGAGCATCAAGTTCCTCGTCCAAGGCACGCTTTACCCGGACGTCGTCGAATCCGGCGGAGGCGAAGGTGCTGCGAACATCAAGAGCCACCACAACGTGGGCGGCTTGCCTGAGGACCTGCAGTTCGAACTCGTTGAGCCGCTCCGCGCGCTGTTCAAAGACGAGGTGCGCGCCGTGGGCGCGCAGCTTGGCCTGCCGCAGGAAATTGTCGGACGCCAACCGTTCCCTGGTCCGGGCCTCGGTATCCGTATTGTCGGAGAAGTGAACAAGGAACGCCTGGACCTGCTGCGCAAGGCAGACGCCATCGCGCGCGCCGAGCTCACTGCGGCCGGACTCGACAACGATGTCTGGCAGATGCCGGTGGTCCTGCTGGCCGATGTCCGCAGCGTCGGGGTACAAGGCGACGGACGTACCTATGGACACCCGATCGTGCTGCGTCCCGTTTCTTCCGAGGACGCCATGACTGCCGACTGGTCGAGGCTCCCTTATGACCTCCTCGCCAGGATCTCCAACAGGATCACCAACGAGGTAGACGGAGTCAACCGCGTGGTACTGGACGTCACAAGCAAGCCGCCGGGAACCATCGAGTGGGAATAGCATTCTGAGTGACCGGCCTCTTTCCAGAGGCCGGTCACTTTGCATTTCCCCTGAAATCAGGGGTAATTTGCCTTCCAGCAGTGTTGCGGTGCGGACTGCAGGTCGATTCCCGCTACCCTCGAAAGTATGCCGATTTGGTCCAAGTCGTCTCGAGCTAGAACAGAAAAGAAGGCAGCGGTGTCAGTAGGTCAAAGCCACGAAGAGAGTTCTGCAGAGCTCCGGAAATGGCTGTCGGGGCTCAAACCTGTGACTGGCGCGGACACCATGCTGCGCTTCGTCAAGACGCCGGAAGGGTCGATCGACCTTAGCAACGGCCACCCTTCAGGCCTCGCGCAGCTCCTCGCAGGACGTCGAACCCGTCTTTCTACTTTGATCCGGGATCGCCAGCAATATCTTGTTGCCGCCCGTGCGGCCAGGAACCTTCGTTCGAAGATCTTCGAGCTGGGAAACGACCGGGGGATCGACGCCGGCTACTTGTCCTGCGGAACAGTCGTGTGGACATCGGCTGTCGGAGGAAAGCCCCAGCGTGTCTCTGCCCCCGTCATGTTGGCAGCCATTTCGCTCACGGCTCGGCCCGGCGAGGATGACTACGAGCTGCAACTCACGGAACAAGCGGGGATCAACCCAGCCTTGGTCCGGCATTTGAAGACCGTCCATGGAATTGTCTTCGACGTCAATGCCGTGAGCCGCATGGCCTACAACACCGCGCGACTTGATCCCCAGCCGGTCCTTGACCGCCTTGCCACTCTGGTGCAGCCGATCCCTGGTGCCGAGGTGACCCCCAATCTCCTCATAACAACCTTGGCGGATTTGTCCGGGAACTTGGACGACCCCTGGATCAACGAGAGCAGCAGAGTCGTTGCATCCTTGTTGGAAGCCGCCAATGGCGGGGACGTCGAACCTGAGCCCATTAAGTCCGGGCGGTTCCCGAACCTTGACGAGCGCGACCCTGCCGAGGAGTCGCTGCTCCTGGATGCCGATGCTGACCAGCAGTACGTCGTGGATGCCGTCCGGGCAGGCGATTCGCTGGTGGTCACCACCCCGCCGGGAAGCGGTCAGACGCAAACGGCCATCAATGCCATCGGTGCACTTGTCAACGAGGGCAAATCGGTGCTTGTGGTGGGCGACCGGCGAGCGAGCCTCAACGGCCTCGCCAGTAACTTCGAAGCCCTTGGCCTTGAGTCGATGCTGTTCAGGCCGGGCAACGGTGCCACGGCCCAGCAGCTCAAGGGCCAGTTGGTCAGCGCGATCATCCGCAACGAGAAGTCGCTGGAACCCCAACTTGCGAATCTTCACAAGACCCTGACCGAGCACCGCCATGCCCTCATGGACCATGTCGCGTCTTTGCACAACGTTCGCCAGCGATGGGGATGCTCGCCCTATCAGGCAATGCAGTCGCTCGCGGAGCTGACCTCGATCCAGCCAGCCCCCGCGACGACAGTGCGGTTGAAGCGCAGCGTATTGGACAACATCAAAGACCGCGCCGAGCTGGCTGGAAGGCTGCGCCGCGCTGCCGAACTTGGCAGCTTCAGCAGGGCGTCGACGTCGAGCCCTTGGTACGGTGCGCGCTTGGTCACGCGCAAGGAGACGGAGGAAGCCCAACAACTGGCCAGCACCGCCGCCGAGCGCCTTCCCAAGCTGCAGGAGCGGATGAACCAAGTTGCGGAGCACTCCGAAATCCGGCTTGGAGCGAACTTCGCCGAATGGGGCTCCCAACTTGAGCTGTTGATGGCGGTACGGGAAAGCCTGGACAAATTCACTCCGGATATCTTTGACCGGCCGGTCCACGATCTGATTTCGGCTACTGCCACCTCCGCCTGGCGTCGTGAGCGGGGCCTCGAGATGCCGTCGATGCAGCGCTCCCGCTTGCGTCGCGTGGCCAAAGAATACGTCCGGCCCGGTGTCCACATCGCGGATCTGCACAGTTCCCTGGCGCTTGTTCAGGAACAGCGGGCGCTTTGGGCCGAGTATGCCACCACCCAGCGCCATCCCGCTGTGCCATCGGGACTCGCGGACTTGGGCGCCACATACCGCGAACTGGACCGCGATCTCCGCCGTCTGGGCGATTGCCTCAAACACACGGCCGACGGCGGCGACCTGCACGCGACCCGCTATGAAGCCCTCATGGAGCGTCTTGAGCGTCTTGTCGCGGATACGGGAACTCTGGAGACTCTGCCGGAGCGTACGCTTTTGGTCGAGAACATGCGCGAGCACGGACTCGGCGAGCTTCTTTCGGATTTGGCGCAGCGCGAAGTCCCTGCCGAATCCGTTGGCGCCGAACTTGAGCTTGCCTGGTGGCAGTCTGCCCTGGAAGCCATGATCAGCGGTGACGACTACCTTGCCATGTCCGACGGCGATTCCCTCCGTCGTCTCGAGGCCGAGTACCGCCTGGCCGATCACGCGCACATTGCCAGCGGCGCAGCCCGGCTGCGGTGGAAGCTCGCCGAAATGTGGCGGGCCGGTATTGCGGAACATCCCCGCCAGGCAGAGCTCCTGCGGAATCTGATCAAGGACGGCCGCGTTACCCTCTCGGCGCTCAGCGCCCAGGCGCCGGCTTTGGTTTCCCGGCTGGTGCCCGTGTGGTCGATCAGCCCATACCTGCTGACCGGGCTTTTGCCTGCCGAGCAGAAGTTCGACGCAGTGGTGATTCTCGATGCCGAGAGCACGTCTTTGCAGGCGGTGCTGCCGGCAATCGCCCGGGCCGAACAAGTCATTGCCTTCGGTGATGCGAAGATCGCCAACGCCCGCACATTCAGTGTGGCCGTGGAGCCTCCCATGGCAGGCGTCGCGAGCCAGGACACGGTTGACAGCGCCTTCAGTGCGTTGGCCCGCGTCTTGCCGACCTGGCAGCTGAACTGGGTGTATCGCGCCGTTGATGAAGATCTGGTGCTGCAACTGAGCAAGAATTACTACGATGGCGGCCTGCGTCGACTGCCGGATGGCCAATCCGTAACCGGGCTGGACCGTTCGGTCGTGGTTGAGTACATTCCGGACGGCACTGGCCTGCCCGGTGCGGATCACGAAGGTGTGGAATCGGTTGCGGCCGAAGTGAACCGTGTGGTGGATCTGGTTTTCGAACACGCCAGTCTTCGGCCCCGTACCTCGCTCGCCGTTGTGACGGCAAGCCTGCGCCATGCTGCAAGGATCGGCGAAGCCATCAGGCTCCAGCTGCCCAACTATCCTCTGTTGTCCGGTTTCTTCAACGCGGGTGCGGAGTCCTTCCGGGTGGTGGATTTGGAGCGTGCCCAAGGATTGGTCCGCGACCACATCATCTTCTCCCTGGGCTTCGGGCGCACGCCGCATGGCCGGGCGCTGCACAGTTTCGGTCCCCTCTCGATCGAAGGCGGCCGCAATAAGTTTGCTTTGGCGATGACCCGCTCGCGCAGATCCTTGCACGTCCTGAGTTGCTTCCGTCCGGAGGACCTGGATCTGGACAGACTGGCTCATGGGGCGGTCGATTTCCATGAACTCCTTGACCGCGAACTCTCGGGCAATTCGGATTTGGGGACACCGGCAACCAGGGCCGCGGCCAGCGAGCAGGCGCTCGGTGAAGATCCGTTGGTGGCGGATCTGGGCGAGCGGCTCCGTGCTCGTGGAGCCCGGGTGTGGCACCACTATGACGGAGCACTGGACATCGCCGCGGCGGCCGATCCCGTGCACACCATCGGCCGTGATGACACCGAGATGCCGACGCCCGTGGCCATTGAGTCGGATGGCACGGAACGATACCGCCGCATGAGCGTCCGGGAGCGCAGCAGGCTCCGGCCTCAACTCCTGGAGCGCCTCGGCTGGCGTTACATGTCTTTGTGGACCATCGAAGTTTTCACGGACCCTTCGTCCTGTGCGGATCGCATCGGTTCCTATCTTGGACTCGAAAAGCCGGTTGGGCCCTCCTATGGCGCCGTCGAGCATGGATTCCTGGACATGGATGTTGAACAATTGGAACCGGGCAGCCAGGCGGAACCGGGCAGCCAGGCGGAACCGGCTCCGGCCAAACTTGGCGGTACGCAAGGGCCCGGCCCGGGGCCAGCTATCCACTAAGGAAGCGCAATGCCCGAGAGAAAAAGCATAAAGGCCAAACACCCCGCGGACGCTCATGCGGTGGGGGCTGGCACGGAGCTGGACAAGCAGGAGAAAACAGAATTGAAGCCCGCACCTGAGCCGAAGCCGGCAGGAGAAGGCATTCTGCCCAAGAAAGCCTCGGAGGATGATCCACGCCGCTGGGGTGACGAGCCCGGTTACGATCATGACGCCTGGCTGAAGGAGCAAAGGCCTCCACACTGGGGCTGACATTCCACGATAATCCTTGAGTATCCGAGCGGGGTATCTCATTGCCGGTTGCCCGCAGGATTGACTAAGACGAAGAACAATTTTCCCCGAGTGGAAGCTCCTGCCAGGATTTCGGCCTGTTGCGGATTTGCGGCGACAACCACGAGGCCGTCGGACTCGTTCGTACCTAGCCACTGGTTGGCCTTGACTCCTTGTGCGGACGTCCACAAAACCGGGACGGATGCAGCCAGGAGTTCGGATTTCTTGCCGGGCCCCTCAAGTCCATCAGCCGCCGTGAGCACGACGTTGACCAACTGGCCCGGCGAAACAAGTTGGATTGAAGCGGGATCGGCCATGCGCAGTGGAACGGCTGCCGCTGCGGGCGCGGCGCCGGTCAGCAGGCCTGGACCCAGGAATTGGGCGTCGGTGGGGACCTGCCCTTTCTGAAGAGGCGAGGCAAGCTGCTTTCCCCGGTATCCAATGCCAGCGGTGAGTGCTCCGGCGGGAGCTCCGCCCGGAAGAACTTCGAGAGGCTTGAGGTCGGAATCTGCCAAGGTGGACCCGGCCGGAAGATCCCTGGCCGCGGCGAGAACCATCACCCGTTGTTCAGAAGCAGGAGTTAGCTGGTGCACCGTGATCCCGGAGGCCACACACAGCAGGAGTGCCACCACGAGGCGGCGGTTGCGGTTCAGCCAGTTGCCGAACCTGTGGTGGCTGGAATGTCCCGGGGAGCGCCAGGGCGGCGGGCAGAGCTTAGGGGCAGCGCCGGAGCACTGCGAGGGCGGGCTCTGGCGACGGGCGCGAGGCGGCTATTGCCTGGAATCGAAGAAGAGCCCGTTGAATGGGGCCCTTGGGTTACAAACGGGGTGGGTGGCATGCTGCCACGCTAACCGGGCTACTAGTCCGGTGACAGGGCCTTAATGAGCTATGTGGAAAAGCGGAATCAGCTGGCCGCAGTTGCCGGAACTGACGCTGGGGCCGGGGATGCGGCCGGCGCGGCAGGAGCAGCCGAAACGGTGCTTCCCTTGGAGTCCCGGGAGTCCGTACGGTAGAAGCCAGAACCCTTGAAGACGACGCCCACGCTGTTGAATTTCTTGCGCAAGGATCCTTGGCATTCGGGGCAGTCAGACAGGGAGCTGTCTGTGAAGGCCTGAACAATGTCAAAGGCGTGGCCGCAGTCTTTGCAGGCATAGGCATATGTGGGCACTGGTGGATCCTCCTCCGGGACGAACTACAGGTCCCGTGCCGCCATGGCGGATTGTTCCATCCATTAGCAGTCCCAGGGCCTGAGTGCCAATTCTATCATCCGACGTCGGGGTCGCCGCCAGAGAATGCCGCCAGAGAATGTGGTGGAGGGAACAAACGCAAGCCCTGATCAGTCGCCCCGCGAAAGTCTGACGATGCGGCGGGGAGTGAGTGCCTCAGCCACAGGCTTATCGAACGGTTCCGCGGGGATGGTTCCTGCAGGCAGGACCTCGTCGTCATATACGACGGCGACAGTCGGGGGGCGCTGCCCGTCTTCGTCTAGTTTGTCGAGGAGCCGGTCGTAGTATCCGCCGCCCTGGCCAATGCGGTTGCCTCCCTCGTCGACGGCAGTAGCCGGAAGGAAGATTCCGGTCGCGTCCCTGACGACGTCGCTGTCGAATCGTTCGCCTACCGGCTCATCAATGGGGGCATACCTTGAGCGAACAAAGGCCGTCTCCGGCGTCCAAAACACCCAGCTTAGGCGCCGTTCCGGTTCACAGACCGGAAGAAGAATCCTGTGCCCGGCCGCATGCAGTGCCTCAAGCAAGGGCATTGTTGGCGGTTCGGCAGCCACCCCCACATAGGCGGCAAAAGTCGCCGGTTTCCCGTGGGCAACAGCATCCGCCCATGAGAGGCCGCGGTGGGCAATCCCGGTTCCGGCGTCAGCACGCTGTTGCCCTGTCAGGGCGAGCCTGCGGTTGCGGTTCTCCCGACGGATCTCGTCTTTCAAAGTCACTTTTGCTCCAGTTCTTGCGTCTGTCCGGCGCCTGGGATCCGTAAGGAACGGCGAGCTCCCTTCCATCCAACAGCGTCCCTTTTTGCCTATTGTCCAGTTCCTTCCGTTAGATTAGTCCGGTGACTTCCAATAACTGCGCTGTCCGCAAGGCCGTTATCCCTGTTGCCGGGCTCGGCACAAGGTTTCTACCTGCGACAAAAGCCATGCCCAAGGAGATGCTCCCGGTAGTCGACAAGCCGGCCATCCAATATGTTGTCGAAGAAGCCGTGAGCGTGGGCCTCAATGACGTCCTCATGATCACGGGCCGTAACAAGCGTGCCTTGGAGGACCACTTCGACCGTGTGCCGGCCTTGGAAGCGACCCTGGAGGCCAAGGGAGACACCACCAAGCTGGATTCCGTGCAGGCCACTAGCAACCTCGGTGACATTCATTACGTTCGCCAGGGCGACCCCAAAGGTCTGGGGCATGCGGTGTTGCGTGCCAAGCAGCACGTTGGGTACGAACCTTTCGCAGTCCTCCTCGGTGATGACCTCATTGATGCGCGGGACACTCTCCTGAGCGACATGATCGAGGTCCAGCACAAGACCGGTGGATCCGTGGTAGCCCTCATTGAGGTCGAGCCGTCCCAGATCAGCGCCTATGGCTGCGCGGACATCGAGGACATCGGTGAAGATGGCTATGTCCGCATCAAGCAACTTGTGGAAAAGCCTTCTGTCGATGAAGCTTCGTCCAACTTGGCCGTGATTGGCCGCTATGTGCTTCACCCCTCGGTATTCGACGTTCTCGAGCGGACCGAGCCTGGCCGTGGAGGAGAGATCCAACTGACGGATGCCCTTCAGGTTCTGGCTGCCGGGGAGGGCGAAGGCAGCGGTGTCTACGGAGTTGTCTTCCGCGGCCGTCGGTACGATACCGGAGATAAGCTCAGCTACCTCAAGGCGTGCGTCCAGCTTGCGTGCGACAGCGAAGACCTCGGGCCTGGCCTGCGTGAGTGGCTGCCCGGCTTTGCCGCCGGTCTCAGCAAGTAGCTCCTCGTGTGGGGATCGGCCATTTGGCCGGTGACGCTTGAATGTGGCGACCTCATGTTGCGTCCCATTCGCTACCGGGACAAGAAAGAATGGACCGAAGTCCGCTCGCGCAATAGTGATTGGCTGGCTCCCTGGGAGGCTTCCAACCCGGCACCAGGTGGCCGCCTGCCAAATTATCGGCAGATGGTCGCTTCCCTCAAGCTTCAGGCGCGGCAGGCTAGCGCCCTTCCGTTTGTGATCACTGAGCGCATTCCCGGGTTCCAGGAGCCCAGGATCGTAGGGCAGCTGACGGTCTCTTCCATTGTTTGGGGATCGGCGATGACCGCCACCCTTGGCTACTGGGTAGATCAGGCGCGGGCAGGACGCGGGATTGCTCCCACCGCGGTTGCCTTGGCAACCGACTACTGCTTCGCGACCCTCGGCTTACACCGGATGGAGATCAACATCAGGCCCGAAAACGGGCCGAGCCTGCGCGTTGTTGAGAAGCTTGGATTCCGTGACGAGGGACGCCGCGAGCGTTTCCTTCACATCAACGGAGAGTGGGCTGACCATAGAAGCTTTGCGCTGACCTCGGAAGAGATCCCGGGAGGCTTGCTGGCTGCTTGGCTTGGACACAAAGCCAATTAGTCCGTTTGGGTGAATGACTGTCATAAATCCATTGATTTGCCGACTCTCCGACGACACACCGCGGGCAATGCGGTGACCCCTGCGTATTTGCTTCTACGGTTTTGATTGTGGACTTCCCTCTCAGCAGCTCAGTGATATTGGTGATTGCTGTGGCGCTGTGGATCGTTTGGGTTGCGCCATACATATTGCGGAACCGCCGCCTGCACGTCCAGGTAGCCGGTGACGTGCCAGTGGATGACAGTGAAGATGACGCTCACGAACTGCAACCCGGGGTGGTTCTGTCAATCGCCCCTCGGCAGGAGAAAGCAATGGAAACCATGCAGAGCACCGCAACCGCATTGCCCAAGGAATCCGCCGGCTCCGGCGAACGGCGTGATGCTGCAACGGATGCCGCGGTCTTCAAAGTCAGATATGGGCGCTGTGCGCTTGCCCTAGCTGGCCTTCTCCTGCTGCTCACTGCGGCCGTTTCCGGTGTCCTGCGTATTCTCGGCCTTGTTTCCGGCTGGCTGCCGCTGGTCTCCATAGTTGGTGTTGTTGGAACTGTCTTCGTGCTCCGCCGCCTGGCCATCAGGGACCGCAGGACGAAGATGAACGCGGCCTTCCGCAACGCAATGAGTCCCGCCGTTGAGAATCCCGGCGCGACCACGAAGGCAGTGGACCGCCCGGCGACCAAAATCTTCGATGCGGAAGCCCACTCCCGCGAAACGAACCGCCTGACCGCCGTCGAACTTCGTCAGGCCGCGCTCAACGTTGCCGTCGCTGCCGGCGACAACACAGTCCGGTTTGCAGACGGGTCCAAGGAATCTGAGTGGCAGCCGGTGGACGTGCCCAAGCCAACGTACGTTGACGCTGCAAAGGCCCCGCGGCCGGCTCCGGAACCGCTCGATTTGCCTGAGGCTCCCAAACCCATCGGCAAGCCCACGTTGAAGCAGACCAGCGCACCGTCCGCTGGCACCTCGATCCAGGCGCAGCACGTCAAGCCTCAGAGCGCCCTCAGCAACCTTGACGACGTCCTGCAGCGCCGCCGGGCGTAACCGCCTATGACTTCCGTCTGCGTAGCAGGCGGCACTGGGCAGGTGGGCCGTGAAGTCGTCCGTTTGGCGCTCGACGCCGGACTCGACGTGACGGCGCTGAGTCGCCGCCCGCCGTCGGGCACGGCAACGGCTCATCACGACGGCGCCCGCTACTTTCGGGCGAACGTCACGACGGGCGCTGGCCTGGCAGAAGCCCTGCAAGGGGCCGACGTCGTGATCGACTGCCTGGAAGGGCAGTTCGGCAAAGCGCGCAAGAATTTCGCCGACGGCGGCGCACGCCTGCTCGCCGCGGCCACCGGTGCGGGCGTCCGCAAGGCGGTCCTCCTCTCGATCATCAACTGCGACAAGAGCAATGCCGCCTTTTACGTCTCCAAGGCCGATAAGGAGCGCGTGTATGCGCTGTCGTCGCTTGGGACTGTCGTAGTGCGGGCCACCCAATTTCACAGCCTCGTGGCGGCGGTTTTCCAGGCCGGGGCGAAAGTGCGCCTCATTCCGGTCTTCAAGGGCGCGCGCTTTCAAACGATTTCCCCGTCCGACGTAGCTTCTGTGTTGCTTGCCGAAGCCTTGGAGGAGCCTTCGGTTGTCCAACATCGGACACGAACAATCGGCGGCCCGGACATCCGGACCATGCGTGAACTCGCTGAGACCTGGCGATCGGCTACGGGTCACGCCGGAAGGATCGTTGAGGTTCCGTTGCCCGGGGCGATGGGCAAATTCCTTCGGAGCGGGCTGAATTTGGTGCCGGGCGAACGGACCGGGACAGACACGTTCGAGTCTTGGTTGGCAAAGCGCCAAGATAGTTTGTAGCCTAGGGGCACTGGCATCACGCAGTTGACCAGGGGCTATAGCTCAGTTGGTAGAGCGCTTCGTTCGCATCGAAGAGGTCAGGAGTTCGAATCTCCTTAGCTCCACAGTGAAGGCTGACATCAGACAACAACGTCGACGGACCGCACATAGCAAAGCGTCAAGGGGACTCGACCTTTCAGGACAGTTTCGAAGCATGTATAGAGCGACCCCAAAAGCTGCTAAGAGCGACGACCAATAATCTGTGTCTACCGCGGCGACCCAAATACGCCGCGGTGGGCGTGAGTAGTTCGGCTGCGGGTGATCCCAAGGATTCCTCATCCTCACGCCCGAATCGATAAGGCCCTGCGTACCCGTG
The DNA here is from genome assembly GCF_054888235.1 of Arthrobacter sp. MMS24-S77. NCBI lineage: Bacteria > Bacillati > Actinomycetota > Actinomycetes > Micrococcales > Micrococcaceae > Arthrobacter > Arthrobacter sp. MMS24-S77. The sequence continues at coordinate 3,391,457 of NZ_JBTZRN010000001.1, read as the reverse complement.
TCTGTTGACACGGGTAAGACCTGGATCACGACCCTGGTGGGTAGGTCCTTATATGGCGCAGGTTTCCGGCCTTCGATGTGGTCGACGACCTCCAGGAGCCGTGTACGGATGGCATCTCCGAACGGGAGGACCACGCCCTTCCGGGCCCCGGGCACCACATCGAGAACCTGCTCAACGCTTTCGGTCATGCTGTTTGCGGGAGAGCGCCTCGGCAAATCCGAGAGGCTCTGAGCCCTGTCTGCTGGAAGGCTTTCCGGGGGTTTAGATGGGGAGTCCGTCGTCGACTGGCAGGGGTCAGTGTGGCCGATTTTTGCGGAGGTATTCCCGCAGTCCGGGGATGGCGAAGTCGGTTTTTCCGTGGCCGATTGATTCGATGAGGCCTGCGGCGAGGAGTCTGGTCCGGTATTTGGCCACGAGAGTGGGCCGTGAACCGGTTCGCTGGACGATGTCCCCGGCCGTGGAGGGTCCGTCGTCGATGGCCATGGCGTGCAGGATCTCCTGGTCTTTGGCGGATGCCGCGGCGAGGGCGGCTTCGATGACGACGCGTTCGTTGCGTCGGATGGCGGCGGCAATTGCCCGGTCGACGGCGGCGGAGGAGAGGTCGCCGTTGTTGTTCTCGGCCTCGCGCCAGAGGAAGTAGCCGACCAGTTGGATGAGGAAGGGGTAGCCTCCGGTGGTTGTCGCTGCCTTGTGCACCAGGTCCGGGTCGATGGTGATCCCGGCAGCGGCGAAGGTTTCCGTGAAGGATGTCTCGACGTCGCGTACCGCGGCGGCATGGAGATCGATCTTGTCGGCTCTGCGAAGGAATGTTGCCACGCCCTCGTTCAGGAGGTCCGATACGGCAGAGGGAAGGCCGGCGAAGATCAGTGCGATGGGCAGCCGGTCTTGGATGAAGTGCTGGACGTTGGCCGCCAGCTGGGCCAGTTCGGCTCGGTCGGCGGCATGGATCTCGTCGACGGTGATGAGGAGCCCGGTCCCGCGTTCGTCGAGAAGCTTCAGGAGTGTTTCCCCCAGTTCCCACCAGTCCACCTGGCGTTCGGGCGAAAGTTGGGACGTGACACTGAACCCGGCAAGGGAAATCCCTGTGATACGACGGCGGGATTCGGGTTGGTCGCCAAGCTCCTGGGTGAGCCGGCGCATTTTTTCGCCGATTCGGCCCATGAAGGTTCCGGTCGCGGTCTCCGCCACCACTGCCCATCCGTGCTCCTGGGCCAGGTCATGGGCCGCCCCCAGCATGACCGTCTTGCCGATGCCGCGGGCACCGGTGAAGATGGACAGGAGTCCAGGGGCTCCGGAGCCGAGCCTAAGGCCATATTCGAATTCATCCAGGAGTCCGGAGCGGCCGATGACTTCCGGTGGGGTGGCTCCGGCCGTAGGTCGGAACGGGTTGTCTGTGTCGAGCACGCCACGTCCTCAGGTGAATCTGGGTGAATTTGGTGAATTTTGGAATCCGGGTGAATTTGGTGAACTTTTGACCATGGTACTCGTGTTCGTCGGATCCGAGCCGCTGAGGCGACCTGGTCCATGTCCGCCACACGTTTACCCCACGGAAACGATGAAAATGCTGACATGTCACGGACTTTGCATCCCACGAAAATCCCCTAGATTCCGCGGATTATCCAGCCAACACAAGCCGCTGATAAGCAACGAAAAGTGCCCTCCCGTGAGAAAAGGTCAGGAGTTCGAATCTCCTTAGCTCCACAGTGAAGGCCCTCCGACCTGCGGAAACGTGGGGGCGGGGGTCTTACTTGTGCCGTCGACCCAAAGAGCTACGAGCTGGGTTGGGCAGAAACGCGTCAAAACGGCCCCTAATGATGGGCGCGCAAGCTTGAGCGTGTCTGTCGTATCTCCCCCAACATGGCTCGACGCACAAAGCATACCGGGCGCATGTCTTATTTTGTCATTTCCATGGAGATATCAAGTTCCTGCCCGTTTCATCAACACTCCGGAGGCGTCCATGCCGCGTGTGGAACCGCCGTCGATTTCTGCATAAAAAACCGGACGACCGCCTTGTTTAAACCGATGGGAGTCCTTATGCTCCTTGGTGGGGCGGATCTGGCCGGACCCGATAGGAACATGTCTAAGGAGAAATCATGGAAGCTACAGCACGTTTGTCACGCCGGTCGATCGCCATCGCCGGGGGTATTGGGGTTGGTGGTCTGGCTTTGGCCAGCATCAGCGTGATGTACATTGCCGGAATGTTCGGTCTTTCCACGGCCTTCGCCTCGCAGATCGTGACCGCTATTGAGGTCGGCGGCTTTGCCCTGGCCATCGTCATGGGCCTGCTCTCCGGTGGCATCGCGACTGCGGTCATCGCCACGGCCCGCTGGGCTGTTTCCGCCCTGGGCAAGAAGGCAGCCGTCGCTTAGGCGGCGGTAGCTGTCCGGAATTGAGCATGAGCGTCAGGAACGGTGACAGGCCGCTGCTTCTTATCGCCATGGCACTGTCCCTGGCGCTCATGCTGGGCGGGTTTGTCACGGGGTTCCAAACGAACCTGCCCGCCGGTGCCCTGCAACCGACAGGGACCGGGGTAGCCTCCCCGTGGTGGTCGGTGTTCGGCCGGATCCTGCTGGCGAACGGGCCGGCATTGTGTCTTGCCTTCTCTGGTGTTGTCACCGGCGGGATCTCAACGCTGATCGCCTGGCCGCTGACGGCGGTCTACATCGGCGCCACGATGCGCACCGCCTCCTCCCAGCTGGGTCTGGGTGAGGTTCTCGGGACGATCTGGGTGTACGCGCCGGCTGAATTCGCGGCATTGCTGATCGCCGCCGGCGCGGGGCTTATGCCGGCTGCAGCAGCGGCCCGGGCCGCACTGTCCGATAACGGCAACCAGAGTTCCTTCCAGCAATACACCCGCACCATCCCGGCCGCTTTGAAGGTCTTCACCCTGGCGGCCGCCGTGCTGGTGGTCGCCGCAGCCGTCGAAACAGCCGTCATCACGAGTAAAGGAATCCCAGCGTGAGCACCCTCGAAAAGAGGCTGGAGCCTCCCGCCCGCCCTGCGGCACGGCTCCGCCGCAGCACCGCACCCCTGATCTGGACCAGCGGCGTCGCGGCTTTGTTGGTGTTGCTGCTGCTCAGGAGCCAGCAGCTGCACAGCACTGTAGCGGCCAAAGTCGCCGAGACAACTGCTGCGAAAGAGCTGACAGATCCTGCCCTGACCGAACTGTCGGTGAATATCGGCTTCTACCTGGGCGTGGTCATCTCAGCCGTGCTCGCCTGCGTGTACTTCTCCCTCGCCTCGATCGCCGAAAGCACCTTCTTCCCGGGCGTGAGCCGGGGACCGGACAGGTACCGAGTCGGCGTCTTGGGTGCGGTCGCCGTGGTGTCCCTGCTCAGCGTCCAGCTCATCAGCCTGCTGCTGTCGATCCCTTCACCCAAGGACCACTGGCTCGCCTTCGTCTTCGTGGCACTGGTGGGTTTGGGAGTCCCGTGGCTGTACCGCAGCCAAGGGAGCACCTCCGGGCGGCAGCCTCTGGTGCTCTTCGCCGCATCCGAGGCCATCGCGGCCGTATCACTTGCCCTCTAGAAACAGAAAAAGGTCGGCTCACGTCATGTACTCACCCTTCGTCCGCAGGATCGTCGCCGGACTGGCCCTTGCCTGTGTGCTGCTGTCCGCGGTCTTCTCGCTCCTTGGCCTGCCACCGAACCCGGGCTTCGTCTGGGTCTCGGCCGCCGTCGGCGCAGCGGCGCTGCTGATAGCACTGGTGACGCCGCTAAGCCCGAAGCGGGACACCGGTCTTTTCATCGTCGCGGGCATCGCCGGGGAGTGTTTTCCGGGGCGTCCGGTTTCGGGTTCCCGCAGAACATTCCGTTGTGGATCTGGGTCATCTGTTGCCTCGGCACCGCGACGCTGGCCATCGTCACCGACGCGGACTCTGCCCAGAGCAAGTCCGTCAACCGTCTCTGACACCGCACGGATGGGAAGTCAAACAGCAGCACTGAAATTCGCCGGCGTCAGGATGCTCTCGGTCCTGGGCTGGCGGCTCTCACTCACCATGCTGGCCACGCTTGGGATCGCCGCGTGGGCCGTCCTGGTCTTGGCCGTGCTGGCCGGCTCACTGCTGGCGCTGCGGTTGATCCGCGACGGACTCACTCCAGCAACCGCCATCGGAACCAGCGGGGGAGCCGGTACGACGGCGGTGGTGGTCCTGGCACTGGCCGCCTGCCTGTACCTCGCACTCGGAGCCTGGGCGAGGGAAGCGTTCAGCTCCCGCCGCTTCGCTGTCCGATTCAGCCCCAACCGGGCACTGTACCGGACCGTGGACGTCAGGATGCATCACGTGTTCATCGCCGAGGCCGGCCCGCGTGCCGCGCTGCTGTTCGGCCCGTCCGCGGCGATCTGCTCCGCCGCCCTGATCGTCACCCACGAACAAGGCAGGGAAACGGCGCCCTGGTACGGGGTCCTGTGGGTGACGCCGTTTCTGGTGACCGGTTCCTGGCTGGCCCTGTCCGCCCGGCTCGCGGCAGTCGACCCGCCCCGGGTGACCGTCCGCCGACGGCTGGCCCTGGCCGGGCTGGCCAGCGTTGCCGCCGGGGTGCCCGGTATCTTCCTGGGGCGTGTCCTAACGGAGCTGCCAGATTCCGGGAAAGTGGCCGCCCTGGCCATGCCGTCCGGTTTGGACGCAGGGCCGTGGGCCATTCTCGCTGCCGTGGCGGCCAGCCTTGTGTGTGCAGGGTTTGCGGCGCGGAGCCTGCTGTCCATCAAAAGGGACCCGTTCCCGGTCACCGCGAAAATACCCGGAACCGGCGCCTCTGCCGTTTCGGTTGCGGCGGATCCGGCGCGGATCATTCGCCGGTTCCTGGCCCTGAACATCGTCAAGGACAAGTCCTTCGCCGTGCTCACGGGGATCGGGCTGGGCCTGCTGCTGCTGGCATCGGTGGTGCTGGGGTTACGGATGGGCGGGATCGGCCCCGACTACTTCGATCAAGTACCCGGCATCGGTGCGGTGGCGGCGCTGATCGTGTTCACGGTCAGCCTGATCGGTTCGGAGCTGATCTCCAAGGCCAACAACCCCGCCGGGCTGCTCCCGCAGCTGCGCTACGCCTTCGAATCCGGGGTCCCCGCCGGGAAACTGGCCTGGGCGGTTGTCTTGACCCAGTCCCTGCCCCTGACTGCCCTCGCCGCCCCCACCCTGGCCATGATCGTCTGGATCCTGACCGGTGACGTGCCCGTTGGGCTGGTCTGCATTCCGTGGTCGATCGCGGCGGCCGGGATCGTCGGTGCCACCGTCAGCCGGATCCGGGCCACGCAGGCCGACGGGTCGATGGAAACCTCGCTAGCCGCGGCGTTCATCGCGGTGGTCCTCTCCGTTCCCGCCCTTGGCCTGAGCCTAGTCGGCGGGCTCTATCCGTCCATTGCCGCGGCAGCATACGCGGCCCTACTTACAGGAGGTGCCCACCGGTGCCTGAAACGCAGCATCCTGTCCCGACGATAACCCTGGAACGCGTCTTCGCCGGCTACACCGAGGAACGGCCCGTGTTCGAAAACTTGTCTTTCACCCTCACCGGCCCCGCCCTCATCCACCTTAAGGGCCGTAACGGATCCGGGAAATCAACCCTGGTGGAACTTGTCAGCGGCTACCTCAAACCCTGGTCCGGGACCGTGGCCGTCACCGGCCTGGGAGCCGCGGACCCGCACAGCCAGGCCCGGCGCAGGATCTGCCGCTCTGACCCGGCCCTGTTCGCTCCCATGACCGCCAAAGACCACCTCGCCTTCGCATGCATCGCCCGCAACTGCGACCCCGGCGCGGAACTGGAGCGTGCGGCGCAGCTGGGCGTGGCCGAATGGTTGGACGAGAACGCCGGGAACCTCTCCACCGGCAACACCCGCAAGCTCTGGTACCTAATGAACACCGTCGGCCACTTCGACACCCTTCTCCTCGATGAACCCCTCAACGGGGTGGACGCCGAAGGAGCCGACGCCATGGCCGCCGAAATCCGGAACTGGGCCAGAACAAAGCTCGTCGTAGTCATCACCCACTCGCTGCACGACCTCCTGCCCGAAGCGGAAACGATCACGCTCGAGGACCTCACCGCCGGCCCGCGCAACGCAGGAGCGCGCAGATGAAGACCATCGTTTCTAGCATCGGTGCAAGCTACGGCGCCAGGCAGGTCTTTCAGGACATTTCCTTCACACTGAACCCGGGCGAAATCGTCGGTCTCGTCGGCCCCAACGGACACGGCAAAACCACACTGATGAAACGCATGCTCGACCTCATGCCCGGCACGGGCACGGCAACGTTCAATGGAACCCCCTACAACGCACTGGACTCACCGCAACGCTGCGTCGGGGCTCTCCTGGGGACAGACGGGTTCCATCCAGGCCGCACCGCGCTGAACCACCTGCGCATGATCGGCGCGCCCCTTGGTATCACGGCCAGGCGGGCCCAGCACGCCCTGGCCACTGTTGGCCTCGCAGACGCCGCGAAAGCCACCCCCGCCTCGTATTCGATGGGTATGAAACAACGGCTGGGGCTGGCCGCCGCGTTGATGTGCGACCCCGAGCTGCTGATCCTTGACGAACCCACCAACGGCCTGGACATGGACGGGGTCATCTGGTTCAGGGCCACCCTCCGGGCCCTGGCGCAGGAAGGACGGACCATCCTCTTGTCCACGCACATCCTGGACGAACTGGAAAAGGTCGCCGACCGGGTCCTGATCCTGCACACCGGGAAACTGCGGGCTGACTGCCGCATGGACGAAGTCCGGACCCTCAACCTCAAACCGGCCGTCATCGCCACCCTCGACCGTGCCCAGGAATTCGCCCTTATCCTCAAGCAAGTGCCCGGCGTGACGGTCACTGAAGCCGGCGACACCTTGACCATTGCCGGGCTTGCGGCCTCCGAGGTCGGCGCCCTTGCCCACCGGCACGGCCACGCGATCTACTCCCTCGGCACCACCACTCCCACACTGGAAGACAGCTACGCGTCCATCGTCGGCGCAAACCCTTCCCCCGTACTCCCGGAGCAGGCAGCATGAACATCACCCCGGCCATGCGATACGAATGGGTCCGGCTGACCACCACCAAGGGCCTCCTCCTGCTGACCGCCGTCGTGGTCCTCGGTGCGTTGGTCATCAGTTGGGCGATGACCATGATGATGGCCGCGGCCGCCCCCGACATGACAGACGCGGCGGCCACCGAAGCTGCCACCGTCGCCGCGACCCGGACCCCGTTCCTTCTTCTTGCGGCCGGCCTTCTCGGGGCCTTCGCCTTCGGCCAGGAAAAACGCCACGGCACCCTCACCCACGCGCTCCTGGCCACCCCGGACCGGACATCCCTGTTCACCGCCAAGGTCTGCACGACCCTGGCGGTCACCACCGCCTGGGCGGTGGTCACAGTGCCGGCGGCGGTAGTGGTGTCCAATCTGGTCCTGAACACCGGACACCTGTTCCAAAGCGACCCACGGGTGCTGGCTGGTTTCCTCGCTTTGGCCAATCTCTGGGCGCTGGCAGGGACGGCCGCCGGGATCCTGCTCACCCGGACCGGTGCCATCATCTTCCTGATCGCCGGGTCCACGATGCTCGAACCGCTGCTCGGCCAACTGCTGGGCAGGATCGAGCTTTGGGGGACCTCCGGAGCGGCGTTCCTTCCCTTCACTGCCGGAGCCGCTCTCATCAGTTTCGAAGACCCAGGCTTCGCTGTCGTCCTCGCCGAAACCGCACCGCGACTACCAGCCCTGGCCGGCGCAGCAGTATTCCTCACCTATATCTGTGCCGCGCATGTGTTCGCCATAAGACGGGTCCTCAAAACCGCGCACTAGCCAAGCTAAGGGACAGACATCTGCCCGGCACGTGGCTCCATACTTTTTGCGGATCCAGAGGTCAGCCAGCGAGCCGTGGAAGTCGAAGTCGCTCTGCTTGCCGAGCCGGAGAACCTCCACTCTGACGTGCACTCCAAAAGCCGCTGGCGGCACCGGCCTCGGCCAACGGGGAGCCAGCCGAGAGCCTGCGGAGTGCCTAGGCGAAAACGATGCCCTCCGGAACATCCGGGCGGATTTCCGTCCCGACCTTGCGCGCCAGCAGATCGTCCAGGCGGTCCAGCGGACCAATCAGGACGCGGCCACCTGCCTTGGCAACCCGGATCGCGGCGTCGACCTTCGGCTTCATGGATCCCTCGGCGAAAGCCAGCTCGGAGATGGCTTCCGGCGAGGCAGTCAGGATGTCGCGCTGCTCGGGGGTGCCCCAGTTTTCGCTGACATAGTCGCCGTCGGTGAGCATGATGAGGGTGTCGGCCCCGAGCTCCGCGGCAAGGGCAGCGCTGGCAAGGTCCTTGTCGACGACGGCCTGCATGCCGGTCTGGCGGCCCTTGGCATCGATCTTCACGGGAACGCCGCCACCGCCAACGCATACCACCAAGCGGCCGTTCTCCAGGAGCAACCGGACCAACGGCGCCTGGAGGATGCTGACGGGGTCCGGAGAAGGAACGACGCGGCGGAAAGCGTTGCCGTCCTTGGCAATGGTCCAGCGGTACTCGGACGCCGCTTCCGCGGCATCCTGCGCGGAGTACTGGGGACCGATGAGCTTGGTGGGCCGATCAAAGGCGGGATCGTGTTCGTCCACCACGGTGGTGGTCACGACGGCGGCAACCTCCCGCTCCCCGGCCAGGGCATTGGAGAGTTCCTGTTGGATCACGTAACCGATCATGCCCTGGGTTTCGGCGCCCAGGATGTCCAAGGGGTATGCCGCGACGTCCTGGTAGGCCAGGTTCTGCAGGGCCAGCAGGCCGACCTGGGGACCGTTGCCGTGCGTGATCACCAGCTCGTGCTCCTTTGCCAGGCCGGCGAGGGCCTGGCAGCTTGCTTTCACGTTCGCACGCAGGCGGTCTGCCGTCATCGGCTCACCGCGGCGGGCCAGGGCGTTTCCGCCCAATGCAACCACTAATCGCATTTTGGATCCTCCTCTGGAACTGGCTTCAAGATAGCCATGATGGTATACCATCATCAGAACCAGCGGCTGAATGGGTCGCGTCTAGCCCGGAAACGCGGACGAGGGAGGGTCATGAAAGCATCGGTGCGACTAAACCGTATACCATCTGTCTCTTTGGATTCGGTGTTGCTCCCTGCCCTCCGTGAAAACCCGGGCACGGGAAAGGTACATTCGGTCTTTGACAGGGTCATCAACGTGCTGGCCCCCTCCGGCCAGCTGGTCGCCCTCGCCGCCCAACAATTGGATGACGCGCCTTGGACCATCCGCGTCGAACTGGGCGACTGGAGCAGTGCGCGTGTCCAGGCCGGCGATCCAGTGGGCTTCAGCGCACGGCAGATCTGTTTCGAGAACCCGGACGCACCCACAGTGGCTTTGCCTGGAGCCCGGGAATGGTTCGCCAAGAAGATCCCGCTGGAACATCTCGCGGCAGAAGAGTTCCAGGTACGCAGCCACGTCCTCGCCGGACTGCTCGACGAACACGGCGTCCGTGGCGGAATCCTTGAGGAGTCCGAGCCTGCCAATGCATTCGAGGAAGGAATCGCCGCAGGCCTGCGCAACGGATGCGAGGCCCTCGTGGCAGCAATCCGTGCCGACCAGCCCGGCCGCATCGGCGAGACCGCGCTGCAGTTGCTCGGTCTCGGCCCCGGGCTCACCCCGGCCGGCGACGATTTCCTCAGCGGCCTGGCATTGCTCGCGGCGCAGCCCGGAAGCCGGCTCGGCGGGGCGCGCGAAGTGCTCTCCGCCGTCGTCGGGCAACACTCAGACCGCACCACCCTGCTCAGCTGGACGACGCTGCGGGAATCGCTTCACGGGCGCGCCCGCGAAAGTGTCCTCGAGCTGCTCAGCCAGCTCTTCCGCCAGCGCGCGGGAAGTCCGGCCGAATTTGCCCGGCACCTTCGAGCCCCGGTGAACCGCGCCCTGCGCATCGGCCACACCTCGGGGACAGACATCCTGTCCGGCCTACTGGCCGGACTCCGCCTCGAAACAGAACTGAGAGGATCCATGTGAGTGTCACAGCGGTGATCAAGACGAACAGCTACTTCGATTCGGTGTCGCTGATGTCGATATCGACGAAAGCGAACGCGATCGACGGCGTCGAACAGGCGTTCGTCGCGATGGGGACCGAGATGAACAGGGGAGTCCTGAAGAACCTCGGCCTGCTCACCCCCGAACTCGCCGAAGCGGGCAACGGCGACCTGATGATCGTCGTCGTCCCGTCCGACGGCGGGAACCCGGACGCCATCATTCCGCAGATCGAGGAACTGCTCACGCGCCGGGCACCGTCCGGCGGCGCCGCGGAGATTTCGTACCGGACCATCGCGGCGGCGGCACAGGCCGACGCCGGGGCGAACCTTGCGATCATCGCGGTCAACGGCGCCTATGCGGGGCGCGAGGCACGCAAGGCCCTTGAAAACGGGCTGAGCGTGATGATGTTCAGCGACAACGTCCCTGTCGAAGAGGAAATCGCCCTGAAGGCCCTTGCCCACGAGAAGGGTCTGCTCATGATGGGTCCCGACTGCGGAACTGCCATCATCAACAACGTAGCCCTCTGCTTCGGCAACGCCGTCCGCCCCGGCCCGATCGGCATCGTCGCCGCGTCCGGCACCGGGTCGCAAGAGGTCAGTGTCCGGATCCACGGGCTAGGCGGCGGCGTCTCCCAGCTGATCGGCACCGGCGGGCGCGACCTGAGTGCCGAAGTAGGCGGCGTCATGATGATCGACGGAATCCGCGCCCTCGCCGCGGACCCGAAGACCGAAGCGATAGTCCTGGTGTCAAAGCCGCCGGCGCCCGAGGTCGAGAGGAAGGTGCTCGCGGAGATCGCCGACGCAGGCAAGCCCGTGGTGGCCTACTTCATCGGCGGTTCCGAAGAAGCTGTCACCGCTGCCGGCGGCCACTTCGCCGCGAGCAGCCTCGACGCCGCCCTGGCCGCGGTGCGCCTCACCGGCTCGCCTTCCGCCACTGCCCCCGCCGTCGACGCCGCGCGCGTCGAATCCGTGCGCGCCCACCTCTCGCGGGAGCAGACGAACATCCGCGGACTCTTCTGCGGCGGCACACTGTGCGACGAGTCGATGTACGCGCTACTCAACGACGGCGAGGAAGTCTGGAGCAACATCCGGAAGAACCCGGAATTCGTGCTCGGCGCGGGCAGCCCGAGCACCGGGCACACTTTCCTCGACTTCGGTGACGACGAATTCACCAACGGCCGCCCGCACCCGATGATCGATCCGTCCCTGCGCCTGGCCCGCCTGGTCGAAGAGGCGAAGGATCCTTCCGTGGCCGTCATCATCATGGACTTCGTGTTGGGCTTCGGCGCCCACGAGGACCCGGTGGGCGTCACCCTCCCGGCGATCGCCGAAGCCAAGAGGATCGCCGCCGACGCCGGCCGCCACCTTGAGATCGTCGCGTACGTCCTCGGGACGGACCTGGATACGCCGGGCCTCGCGGCCCAGACTGCGGCCCTTGAAGCGGCCGGGGTCACCATCACCAGCAGCAGCACCGAGACGGGCGAATTCGCCCGCGCAATTGTCCGGGAGGGTATCAAGGCATGAGCATGTCGAAGCTTTTCGATAGTGAGTTGAACGTTGTCAACGTCGGCCTGGCGATGTTCGAAGAGGACATTGCCGCGCAGGGCGCCAAGGTCCGCACCTTGGATTGGGCTCCTCCCGGTGGTGGCAAGCCGGAGGTGATCGCCGCGCTGGACAAGCTTGAGCGGCCGGAGATCGCGGAGAAGATCGCCGCCGCGAACGCCGAGGCCGCGGACCGCATCATGAAGGCCAAGCCAATGTTGGTGGGCTTCGGCCGCGCGATCGACGTCGTTCCTGGCATGACGGCCACCACCATCCTGCACGCCGGCCCGCCCATCACCTGGGAGCGGATGTCGGGCCCGATGAAGGGTGCCGTGACCGGTGCGCTGGTCTTCGAAGGACTCGCCGCCGACCTCGTTGAGGCTGAAGAAGTGGCCGCGTCCGGGAAGATCACTTTCTCGCCCTGCCACGAGCACGACTGCGTCGGCTCCATGGCCGGGGTCACCTCCGCATCCATGTACATGCACGTGGTCCACAACGAGACCCACGGGAACTACGCATACACCAACTTGTCCGAGCAGATGGCCAAGATCCTGCGCATGGGCGCCAACGACCAGAGCGTCATTGACCGCCTTGTCTGGATGCGGGATGTCCTGGGCCCCATGCTCAAGGAAGCCATGGAAATCGGCGGGGACATCGACCTGCGCCTGATGCTCGCCCAGGCCCTCCACATGGGCGACGAAGCGCACAACCGCAACGTTGCCGGCACCGTGCTGTTGTTCCAGGCACTGGCACCCGCCCTCCTGCACACCGGCTTCAGCACGGAGCAGAAGAAGGAAGTCTTCGACTTCATCGCCAGTTCCGACTACTTCTCCGGCCCCACCTGGATGGCGACGGCGAAAGCGGCCCTCGATGCGGCCCACGGCATCGAAGGCTCCACCATCGTCACCACCATGGCGCGCAACGGCGTCGAATTCGGTGTCCGGGTGAGCGGCTTGCCAGGGAGCCACTGGCTCACGGGACCGGCCCAGAAGGTCATCGGTCCCATGTTCGCCGGCTACAAGCCGGAGGACTCCGGGCTGGACATCGGCGACAGCGCGATCACCGAGACCTACGGTTTCGGCGGCTTCGCCATGGCCGCGGCCCCGGCAATTGTCGCGCTCGTGGGCGGCACGGTGGAGGACGCGGTCGCCTACACGCACGCAATGGCCGAAATCACCACCACCGAGAACCGAAATATCACCATCCCCTCGCTGGGCTTCCGAGGCCTGCCGACGGCGATCGACGTCCGCAAGGTGCTGGACACCGGCATCCTCCCCGTCATCAACACGGCCATCGCGCACAAGGACGCCGGCATCGGCATGATCGGCGCCGGCATCACCCACCCACCGGTTGAGGCGTTCGAGAAGGCCATCATCGCCCTCGCGGACAAGCTCGCCTGAACCGGCCCCAAGAGAAAGCAGTCGCTGATATGACAACACCGCCGGACACAGTTGAAGTCACCGCTGCCGGGGCCCGGCTCGAATCCGAATTCGAGCACTCCCCGGTTCCCGAGTCCCACCGGAAATCTCTCCTGACGGTTTCGGCCGTCTGGTTCGGATTCCCGATGATCCTCACTAATGCCGTGCCCGGTGGCCTCGTGGTTGCCTTGCTCGGCTTCTGGCAGGGACTCGCCGCGATTGTCGTTGCTAATCTCTTCATGTTCGCCTACGTCAGCCTGCTGAGCTACCGGGCCGGCAAGACGGGCAAGAGCTTCTCTTTGCAAGCCACGGAAACCTTCGGCACCGCCGGCTATGCCATTGCTTCAGGCTTTCTGGCCACCGTGGTGGTGGGCTGGTTCGCCTTCAACACCGGCGCCACCGGGGCCAGCTTGAACAAGGCGTTCGGCTGGAACGAGGCGCTGGTGGTCGCGATTGCCGGCGTCGCCTTCATCGCGGTGACCTATCTTGGCATCAAGGCGCTGTCCTGGCTGGGCGCCATCGCGGCTCCGTTGTTCATCGTGGTGGTGATCATCGCCATCGCGATCGCCGCGCAGAGCCACGACCTAGGCCAGATCGTGAACTATCAGGGCGTGGGCGGCGGTGCCATGACCTTCGGTGTGGCTGTCACCTCGATTATGGCAACCTTCGCCGACTCCGGAACCATGACGGCGGACTTCACCCGCTGGTCGAAGAACGGCCGCGAAGCCGTGCTCGCCACCGTCACCGCGTTCCCGTTCGCGAGCCTCGTGGCCCAGCTCAGTGGTGGCCTGCTGGTCGCCGCAGGCGCCATAGCGGCCGCGGAGACCGCCGGCGGCAACTTCACCCCGATCCTCACCGGCGTGAACAACCCGCTGCTCAACGCCCTGGTGGTGGTGTTCGTGGTCATCAACCTCGGTTCGGTGTGTACGCACTGCCTCTACAACGGGGCCCTGGGCTGGTCCCATCTGACCCGGTCCAAGATGCGCCTCCTCACCCTGGTGCTCGGTGTAATCGGCGTCGTGGTGGCGCTCCTGGGCGCATGGAACTACTTCGTGAATTGGCTCGCCTTCCTGGGCGTACTGGTTCCGCCTCTCGGTGCCGTGCTCATCGCGGACCAGATCATCCTGCGCAAGCGCCTGCCCGACCGGAGCGAGGCGAAGGTCCGCCCGACGGCGTTCATCGCCTGGGCCATCGGGGCCGCTGCCGCCGTCGTGGTCCACTTCAACGCGCCGATGCTTTCTGATGCGGTGGTCGGCCTCATCGTCGGTGTTGTCGCCTACCTCGCGATCGAGTCGCTGGCCGCCCGGGTGACGGCCAAGTAGGCAGTATTCCGACACGCCGCTGGAATTTCACCTGCAGGACAACTTCGCAGGTGGTTTGGGGCCCTACGATAAGTCGTCATCACTCGTCTATAGAGGAGATCCATTGTCGTACCAGCAGCAACAGACTGTCCCGGCCGGCAGCGCCGTCCCGCTTTGGGCCCCGTACTACGGTGCGCCCATCGGGGAGGCCGCACGCCGGTTCTTCAAGAAGTACGCCACCTTCACCGGCCGCGCCAGCCGCAGCGAATACTGGTGGTGGACCCTCATCTCCGTCGTCGTGAGCATCGTGCTCAACATCATCACGTCCGTGGCAGGCTCCGCCGGCGCTACAGTGAGTGACGCCGGAACCATGGTTCCCGGTCCCGGCGCGATTGTCGGCGTCATCCTCTTGGTCATCTGGGGCCTGGCCGTCATTGTCCCGTCCCTGGCCCTCGTCGTCCGCCGCCTCCACGATGCGAACTTCAGCGGCTGGATGATCCTGATTGGCCTCGTTCCGTTCCTCGGTGCACTGGCCCTGCTCGTCTTCATGTTCCTTCCGCCCAAGCCGGAAGGCCAGCGGTTCGACGTCCCGGCCTAGCCTCACGGTAGCGGCAACACTAAAGGCCATCGGCGTCATGCCGGTGGCCTTTGGCGTCGGTTCGCAATTTACCTATTTTCGATCATGGATAGTTTCGGCAACGCTCGAACTGCGGTGGAGGCGATAATCCAGCAACCTGAGGAGTTCGCAACGAGCTCCGTTGCCAATGGTTGGCAATCGGTTGTCAAGCATTGCCAATCTGGCTAGACTCGGGGAGAACGCATGCCTGTGAACCACAACATGGCGCCAAATGCCGCCATGCGGGCGAACGGATCTTGAGGGCCGGTACGTTCAAAGAAACACATCTTTCGAGGGAGCAAGAATGCCTACAACAGCGGTCATCGGTTGCGGTGATGTATCGAGCGTGCACTTCGGGGCGATCGCCAAGATGCCCGACGTCGACCTCGTGGCACTCTGCGATACGGATGCCACGCGCCTGAAGGCGGCCCAAGCCGCCTATGGCGTAGTGGGGTACACGAACCATCTGGAGATGCTCGAAGCGGTGAGGCCCGACGTCGTGCATATCTGCACTCCGCACCACCTGCATGCCTCCCTGGCTGTCGACTGCCTCGAGCGCGGAGTCGGGGTGATTGTCGAGAAGCCGCTCGCCCACACTCTCGAAGAGGGGCACCGCCTGGTGGAGGCTGCCGAACGGAGCACGGCGAAGATCGCCGTGTGTTTCCAGAACCGCTATAACGCGACGTCGCAAGCGATGCGGAGCATGCTCGACGACGGCGGGCTGGGTCAGGTCCTCGGTGCCTCGGCCACTGTGATGTGGCACCGGACAGCCGAGTACTACCGGGACCGGCCGTGGCGCGGCACCTGGGCTGAAGGAGGCGGCGGCCTGATGATGAACCAAGCCATCCACACCGTGGACCTGCTCCAGTGGCTGGTCGGTGACGTGACCAAGGTGGAAGGCCATGCCTCCACCCGCTCCCTGGGCGGGGTGATCGAGGTGGAGGACACAGCGGAATTCATCGCCGCGCACGCCAATGGCGCAACCAGCGTTTTCTACGCCACTCTGGCGAACGCCGCCAACGCGCCCGTGACGCTGGACATCGTGACCGAAAGGGCGACGCTCAGCCTTCGCGGCGACCTCACTGTCACCCACGCTGACGGCGCCGTGGAAACCATTCCCGAACGCGCCTTGGAATCAGGTGGGCGCGCGTATTGGGGCGTATCCCACGAGCTCCTCATCAAGGACTTCTACGCCAAGCTCGAGGATCCTGAACCGTTCTGGATCAGCCCTGCTGAAGCCGAAAAGTCACTCAGGATCGTCAAAGACATCTATGCCCAGAGCTATCCGGAGATTTCCGACCAGGTTGGCTAACTAGCGGGCCGGCAGATTGATTGGCAACCGTCCCGCTTCTTGTTGCCATGCCGGATTACGATGGAGCGGTGACTCAAGCGACGAACTCCGGAGCAGCAACCGTCCCCACCAGGCGTGGACGCGGGGAGAAATCTTCACCGACCATCTACGACATCGCGAAGCTCGCGGGAGTCAACCCCTCCACGGTCTCGCGCGCGCTCAGCAAACCGGGGAGGGTCAGTGCCAAGACCCAGAAGATCATCGAAGATGCCGCCGAGCAGCTGAATTACCGGGTGAACCCCTTCGCCCGGGCGCTTCCCACCGGCCGGACCCAAACAATCGGGCTGATCGTCGCGGATATCACCAACCCGACATTTTTCGACATCATCCGCGGCGCGGAGACCACGGGATCTGCCCGGGATTACACCCTGGTGTTGGCTGAATCCGCGGAGTCGCCGGAAACAGAGCTCACGGCGGCCCGTCGGATGTTGAGCACCGTGGATGGCCTCATTCTGGCGAGCCCCCGCATGGACGATGAACAGATCCGTGCTTTGGCCTCGGACAAGCCGGTAGCCGTCATCAACCGCGAAGTGGATGGAGTGCCCTGCGTGGTCCCCGACGTCAACAAGGGCATCAGCCAGGCTGTGCGGAGCCTTGCCGCGAATGGTCACGAGAAGCTCGCCTACGTTGCCGGCCCGCCGCAGTCCTGGATGTCCGGCCGGCGCTGGGAGGGGGTCAAGGCTGCCTGCGATTGGTACAAGTTGGAGGCGGTCCGTTTGGAATCGTCCAAGCCAACCGTCGACGGCGGCCGCCAAGTGGCGCGCGACGTCCTGGAGAGCGGTGCGACGGCGGTCATCACCTATAACGATCTCCTCGCCATAGGCCTCATGCAGGAATTGCAGGCCGCCGGTAGGCGCGTTCCCGACCAGATCAGCATTGTGGGCTTCGACGACATCTTCGGGGCGGACTTCACGACGCCGGCTCTCACCACCATCAGGTCGCCGTTGGGGGAGTGCGGGTCCCGAGCCGCCGCCCTGCTGCTGGACATGCTGCTCGGCCATGAGGGGCCTGGGGAGGTGGTCCGGGTGGATACGGAGCTCGTTGTCCGCGGTTCCAGCGGAAGGCTGATCGCCTAGGTCCAAGCGATCCTCCGGACCGATTGCAACGGGATGGCAATAGTTGGCAACCGGTTGACAGAATCCCTTCGCGGATCGAAAATTGACCTATGTCACAGTCGATCGCAGCCAACCCTGACCGCCTCCTGCCCGCGGATCCGGGGACGCGCAGCATTGCGCGCTCCCTGCTGGAGCGCGTCCAGGACCTGCCCATCATCTCCCCGCACGGCCACGTCGACGCCGCCGTCATCGAGCACAACACCCCGTTCCCTGATCCGGCCGCGCTCCTGGTCAGCCCGGACCACTACGTCACGCGCCTGATCCACGCAAGCGGGGTCTCCATGGACAAGCTGCTCGCGGGAAGCGCCAGCGCATCCGAATCGCGGGAGATCTGGCGAACCTTCGTCCAGGCCTGGCCCCTCTTCGAGGGCACGGCCTCCGGCTACTGGCTGCGCACGCAGTTCGAGAGCGTGTTCAAGCTCGGCGCGGAGCTAAGCGAGATCTCCGCCGACGCCAGCTACGACGCCATTGCGGCCAAGCTCGTGGAGCCGGACTTCCGTCCCCGTCAGCTTTTCAAGGACTTCAACATTGAGGTCTTGGCCACCACGGACGATCCCCTGGACAGCCTGGCGAGCCACCATTCGATCGCCGAGGACCCTTCCTTCAACGGCCGCGTGCTGCCAACCTTCCGCCCGGATGCCTACCTGAACATCGCGCACCCGATGTGGAGCGCCAACGTCGACCGGCTGATCCAAACCGCCGGCGACGGCGCCACCGGCTACACCGGCTACATCAAGGCCCTGGAAAACCGTCGTCGCTATTTCGTGGACCACGGCGCGGTCTCCGCGGACCACGGCGTCCTCACGCCGGCAACGCTCAAGCTGGACCGTGCATCCGCCGAGCGGATCTTCGAACTCGCGCGCGCCGGTAAGGCGACCGCCGAGGACCGCAACACCTTCGAAGCCCACATGATGTACCAAATGGCCCGGATGTCCGTGGAAGACGGCCTGGTCATGACCATCCATCCGGGTTCCTTCCGCAACCACCACCAGCCCACCTTCGACGCCTACGGCGCGGACACCGGCCACGACATCCCGTTCGCCACCAACTACACCGAGGCGATCCGGCCCCTGCTTCAGGACTTCGGCACGGCCAAGGACTTCCACCTGGTCCTGTTCACCCTGGACGAGACCGTGTTCTCCCGCGAATTGGCGCCGCTGGCAGGGTTCTACCCGGCCGTGTACCTCGGAGCACCTTGGTGGTTCCTCGATGCACCTGATGCCATGCTGCGTTTCCGCTCCGCCGTCACCGAAACCACCGGCTTCTCGCGATCCTCGGGCTTCATCGACGACACCCGCGCATTCTGCTCCATCCCGGCCCGGCACGACGCCTCCCGCCGGATCGAAGCCTCGTTCCTCGCCCGCCTCGTTGCCGAGCACCGGGTCAGCGAAGACCGCGCCCACGAACTCATCGTCGACGTCGTCGACTCCTCACCCCGAAGGGTATTCAAGCTGTGACCACCGAACCCGAGCAGCCCGTGGATCTTCCCCGCTTGAGCCGTGCCATCAGGCCCACCGACAAAGCCCCGGTGCGCATCGTGCACATGGGATTGGGCGCATTCCACCGCTCGCACCAGGCGTGGTACACCCAGCACGCCGGCGATGCAGCCGAGTGGGGCATTGCCTCGTTCACAGGTCGCCGTCCGGACGCAGCAGCGGTCCTGGCCGCCCAGGACGGCCTGTACACCGTGGTGGAACGGTCGGATGCGGGCGACTCGTTCGAGGTCATCGGCAGTATCGTCGAGGCAGTTGACGGCGCCGACGTCGAGCGTTTTGTCGAGCTTGTCTCCGCGCCGCTGACTTCAGTGGTCACGCTCACCATCACCGAGGCCGCCTACCGGCTTGGAGCCGACGGCAAGCTGGACAGCCAGGCGCCAGACGTCGCGGCGGACCTCGCCGTGCTTGCTGACGGTTCTGCTTCCGGCAAGCCGTCGACGCCGTTGGGCCGCCTGGTGCTGGGCCTCGCCGCCCGCCGCGATGCCGACGCCGGCCCCCTCGCCGTGGTTTGCTGCGACAACCTTTCCAACAATGGGACCGTGGCCAGAAACGCCGTAATGGGGATGGCCTTGGCGTTCGACCCCGGACTCGCCGCCTGGATCAACACGAGTCTCAGTTTTGTCAGCACTTCCGTTGACCGCATTACGCCGCGAACCACCGACGCCGATATCGACGCCGTCGCTGCCGCCTGCGGCTACCGCGACGAATCGCCGGTGGTCGCCGAGCCCTTCCGCAGCTGGGTCCTCAGCGGGGACTTCCCTGCCGGGCGCCCGCGCTGGGAAGACGCCGGTGCCATTTTCGTGGACGAGATCGAGCCGTACGAGAACCGCAAGCTGTGGCTCCTCAACGGTGCCCACTCGCTCCTCGCCTATGCCGGCCAGCTGCGTGGCCACAAGACCGTGGCCGAAGCCCTCGCTGACGATTCCTGCCACCGGGCAGTGGAGGACTTCTGGAACGAAGCCGCTGCCAACCTCCACGGCGACGAGTTGCGCATCCCCGAGTATCGGGCCGCCCTCCTGGAACGTTTCGGGAACTCCCGGATCGCCCACCATCTGGCCCAAATAGCCATGGACGGCAGCACCAAGCTGCGCATGCGGGCACTTCCTGTGCTCCGCGCCGAGCGGGCCGCCGGACGCAGCGGCCAAGCGGCCGCGAAGATGATCGCGGCTTGGACTGCCTACACTGCCACGGCCACCGGTCTCCAGGACCCGCTCGCGGCCGACATTGCCGCCGCGAACCTTCTCCCGGGCCGTGCCCGGCTCGAGGCCTTGCTCGGCCTCGTGGATCCGGAATTGGCCGCCGACACGGCGATCGTCGGCCTCGTCGAGGGCTTGGCCGATACTTTCGCGGGCGTCGGCAACCCCGGTTAATCCGCCAGGCGTCCGTCACCTTCCACGCGAAGGTGAGGGCGCCGTCGTCGTGACCCGGATATGTGAGCGAGCGTTCGGCAGACGCCCGCTATATGTGAGCGGGCGTTCGGGCGGACCAACGCTCGCTCACATATACGGCACTTTCCCCTAACGCTCGCTCACGTCTGACCGGCTTTTCGCCGACGCTCAGAGATGGCGGGCCGCCATGCCGGAAGAGGTTTTGACGAAAAAGTACTGCAACCGGTTGCCAACAATTGTCATCCATCCTAAGATCGTCTTTACCCGCCCTGTGATGCACGTCGCATCCGGGCCAGGCCAGCCCTCGATCAGCAACCCTGAAAGGACCAGCTGTGAAAATCATTGCCGCTGAAGTCTTCGTGACCAGCCCCACCCGGAACTTCGTGACCCTGCGGATCACCACCGAGGACGGCGTGACCGGCATCGGCGACGCGACCCTGAACGG
This sequence comes from Arthrobacter sp. MMS24-S77, assembly GCF_054888235.1. Lineage (NCBI taxonomy): Bacteria > Bacillati > Actinomycetota > Actinomycetes > Micrococcales > Micrococcaceae > Arthrobacter > Arthrobacter sp. MMS24-S77. The sequence continues at coordinate 3,370,833 of NZ_JBTZRN010000001.1, read as the reverse complement.
CCGTGAACTCGCCGTGGCCGCATACCTGAAGGAACACGTTGCGCAGCTTCTGATCGGCAAGGACCCGCACCGCATCGAGGACACCTGGCAGTTCCTTTACCGCTCCTCGTACTGGCGCCGCGGCCCGGTCACCATGGCCGCCATCGCCGCCGTCGACATGGCCTTGTGGGACATCAAGGGCAAGGTGGCCGGACTGCCGGTCTACCAGCTCCTGGGCGGCGCCTCCCGCAACGGGCTGCGCGCGTACGGCCACGCCTCGGGCGCGGACATCCCGTCCTTGTTCGACTCGGTCCGGGAGCACCTGGAACTGGGTTACAAGTCGATCCGTATCCAGACCGCGATCCCGGGCATCAAGGCCGTCTACGGCGTGGCCGCCCAGGCGCAGGCCTCGGGTGAGCGCTACGACTACGAGCCCGCCGGCCGCGGTGCGTTCCCGCAGGAAGAGGACTGGGACACCCGCGCCTACCTGCGCCACCTGCCTACCGTGTTCGAAGCAGTGCGCAACGAATTCGGCCCGGAAATCCCGCTGCTGCACGACGGCCACCACCGCATGACCCCCATCCAGGCAGCAAAGCTCGGCAAGGCCCTGGAACCGTACGACCTGTTCTGGCTCGAGGATTGCACTCCGGCCGAAAACCAGGAGGGGCTGCGCCTGGTCCGCCAGCACACCACCACACCGCTCGCCATCGGCGAAATCTTCAACACGGTCTATGACTTCCAGACGCTCATCAAGGAACAGCTGATCGACTACGTCCGTGCCGCGTCCACGCACTTTGGCGGAATCTCGCCCCTGAAGAAGGTCATGGACTTTGCTGCCCAGTACCAGATCAAGTCCGGCTTCCACGGCCCGACCGACATTTCCCCTGTCGGTTTCGCCGCGCAGCTGCACGTTGGCCTGGCCATCCACAACTACGGCATCCAGGAGTACATGCAGCACTCGGACAAGACCAACACGGTCTTCGAACAATCCATGACCTTCACAGACGGCTACCTGCACCCAGGTGACAAGCCCGGCCTGGGCGTCGAATTCAACGAAGAAGCCGCCAACTCCTTCCCGTACCAGCAGGCCTACCTGCCCTACAACCGCCTCGTGGACGGCACCGTTCATGACTGGTAGGAACGAGGCCATGGCCGGCGACCCCAGCCCAGCCGCGGAAAAGCCGCGGCGCATTGTGATGATGGGCGTCTCCGGCTGCGGCAAGACCACCATCGGCGACCTCGTGGCCCGGGAGCTGGGAGTTCCGTTCCTCGACGGCGATTCGCTCCACCCTGTGGAAAACGTGGCCAAGATGGCTGCCGGAACCCCGCTGACTGATGAGGACCGCTGGCCATGGCTGGCGACGGTCGGCACTGAACTTGCTAACGCCGGAAACGGCAGACTGGTTCTCGCCTGCTCGGCCCTCCGGCGCAGCTACCGGGACGCCATCCGTGAGAAAGCCCCGGACACCGTCTTCCTGCACCTGCACGGCAGCAAGGAGGTGCTGAGGGAACGGACAGAAGGCCGTTCCGGCCACTTCATGCCGCCTGCCCTCCTTGATTCGCAGCTCGCCACCTTGGAACCGCTCGACGCCGACGAGGCCGGGATCGTCGTGGACATCGCCGCCCCTGTCAGCGAAGTGGTGGCTGAGGCACTCGCCGGGATTGCCGCCGTCGGCCGTTCCGCGGCTCCTGCGACTAACAGGGCCGATGCCGCGGGCACCCAGCCGCGGCAGTTCGACGTCGACCTTCAAGCGGCGCCGTTCAACCTCGATGACGACGCCGTTGCGTGGGTGGAATCCATGATCGGCGCAATGAGCCTCGAGGAGAAGATCGGGCAGCTCTTCATCAACCACAACAATGATTACTCCCCGGAGTACCTCGACCGCGTGCTGGAGAACTATCACGTCGGCGGCATGCGGTACAGGCCAGGCCCTTCCGCAGCGGTGCAGGAACATGTCCGCTACGCCCAGTCCAAGACACGCATTCCGCTCCTGATTGCCTCCAATCCGGAAATGGGGGGCGCCGGAAGCTGCGACGACGGAACTTTTGTGTCGACGCACCTGCAGGCCGGCTCGCACCCGGATAAGTCCATCGCCCGGAAAATGGGACAGGTGGCAGGAGTAGAGATAGCCGCTTTGGGCTGCAACTGGGCCTTCGCACCAATCGTGGATATTCACTACAACTGGCGGAACACGGTCATCTCCACCAGGGCTTTCGGTAACACCCCGGAAATCGTGGTGGAGCGCGCCAAGGAGTACTTCGACGGCATCAGTGAATCGCCCACCGCCTGTGCCATCAAGCATTTCCCCGGCGATGGCGTGGACGAACGGGACCAGCACGTCGTCACGTCCTACAACACGCTCGGGTACGCGGACTGGAACTCCAGCTACGGGCATGTGTACCGGGAGATGATCGCCCACGGGGTCCAATCGATCATGGTTGGACACATCGGAGCGCCCGAGCTCACGCGGCACTTCCGTCCAAGGACGGCGGACAAGGACATCCTGCCCGCCACCCTGGCCCCGGAGCTACTCCAGGACCTGCTCCGTGGTGAACTCGGCTTCAACGGCCTGATCCTCACCGATGCTTCGCAGATGGTCGGCCTGACCCAAGCGATGAAGCGCAAGGACCTGGTTCCGGCAACCATCGCGGCCGGCTGCGACATGTTCCTGTTCTTCCGTAACCCCGCGGAAGACTTCCAGTACATGATGGACGGGTACAAAACCGGAATCATCACCGAGCAGCGCCTCCACGATGCGCTGCGCCGGATCCTGGGGTTGAAGGCCAGCCTGGGGCTGCACAAGAAGCTCCCGGAAGAATTGACGCCGCCGCCCGAGGCGCTCCGGGTGATCGGCAGCGACGCCCATCTCGCCGTCGCGGCCGAGACCGCTGACAAGACCGTCACCTTGGTCAAGGACACGGCCCGCAACTTGCCCATCACGCCGGAAACGCATCGGCGCATCCGCCTGTACGGCATCTCCGGCGGTTCCGATTTCACCCGAGCGGATCCGCTGGCCTACCTGGACACGGTCAAGGAGGAGCTGGAAAGTGCAGGCTTTGAAGTCCACGTCTTCAAGACGGCCGAGCAGCGGGAGGCCGCGGGGGAGTCCGGAGTGAACTTCATGAGTGTCATCTCCGACGAGGCCACCGGCGACTACGCGGACAAGTATGACGCTGCCTTCGTCTTCGCCAATGTCAAAGGATTCGGCCAGGAAGCTGCCATCCGTATCAAGTGGTCAAGTCCCATGGCGGCGGAAATCCCCTGGTACGTCACAGAGGTTCCCACGGTGTTCGTCTCTCTGAACCAGCCGAACCACCTGATCGATGTGCCGATGGTCAAAACTGCCATCCACGCCCACGCAGGGACCCGCGAGGCCATCCGGGCAACCATCCAAAAAATCCAGGGCAAGTCCGAGTTCCAAGGAACGTTCAACGAGAATGTGTTCTGCGATTCGTTCGATACCAGGCTATAGCCGCGCGACAGGCCGGGCGTGGGACTGCCATTCCCCAGCAGCGTCGGGGGAGTGGCAGTCCCGGGAAGAGCCGGGAAGCTCCCGACCTCCATATTGTCGATGCCTCGCAGTAGTATTCGGGCATGCCTGACCAGCCCGAATATCCCGCGCCGCTGAACTCAGTCGGCGCCCCGCCTCCGCGTCAAACGGAGCCGCTGTCAACCGTTTCGAGGGTGCCAGTCATCGCCAAGCTCGTATGGCCGAAATACCTTCAATACGTTCCGGCCATGGTTACCCGGACGTCGGAGGGCAAAGTGTTGGTGCAGTGGTGGCCGAACCCTTTCGGGTCGGCGACGAGGTTGACGTGGCTGAAAGATACGGACGTGCGGGCCGAGTTGCGCTACGAACGTTGACCGCTACGAGCGTTGAATCACGCCGCCGGGTTCGCGACGTCCACCAACGTGGTGTTGTCGTCCACGAGTTCCACGGGTCTCATCGTCCACGACGACGCCAGACCATACGCATCCCCAAGCACCGCATCCAGCAGGGCCTGGCCCCTGGTTTCCTTGGGGTCGATCCAATCGTCGATCATGTCCGGAGAGATCGGCACCGGGATTCGGTCATGCAAATTGTGCAGCCTCTCGTGAATGCCCTCCGGAGGGGAATCCATGGTCAGTATCGAGCAGGACAAACGCCACGCGCCGGGTGCGGACTTGTCCGCGATGCTTTCGTCGCGCCACGGCGCAAACAAACCGGCGAAGGTAATCAGCTCATCCTGCGGTTCGACGATGTAGCGCTGCTTGGGATCCTTCCGTCCGGGCCCTGATTTCTTCCATTCGTAGTAGGCAGAAGCCGGGACGACTGCCCGCCACTTCGGGAGCGAAGCTTTGAACACGGGGATCCCACCGGCGGTTTCCGAGCGTGCGTTCCACGTGGGTACTTTCGAATCGAAGGTCTTGGAGAATGATGGAACCAAGCCCCACCGCCCGGCCGCAAGCTCCCGTCCGACCGAGCCTTCTCCTGCCCGACCTCGCAGGAAGACCACAGGGTCAGTCGGATTGATCTGGAGCGTTGGCGAGGGGTAGTCGGTATCACCGCGCAGTACAGCACCGAGCTTTCTCGAGAGGTAGTCTGCTTCGAAACCGACACTGAACCGACCGCACATATCGACATTCTCGCCTAGCGATTGGGACAACGCCAGTCGCCGGTGACCATACTGGAGCAGGATAGAAGAACCTACTTGGACACTTGGAGGGCCCCATGAGCAATCCCCGTGGCGACGACGCACCGCTCGCCCCACGCCGGCTGTCGAAATTGGCCGGGCCTGTACTCGCAGGGGTGCTCCCGAATCAGCCTGCAAGAGTCATTGAGAAGGCCGCGGAAGTAGCGCTCAGTGCTGGATTGGAGCTGGTCCTGGCCTTTGCTGATGTCACGAGTTTTCCGGCGGCGGGGGACCGGGACGGGCATCTGGCGGCCCAGCCGATTGATCCCGACGGAATCGACGACGACGCCGCGGCCATTTCGGAGTCGCTCCAGTCCCGTATCGCGGACCAACTCAACGGAACGGGCGTGCAGTGGACCTTCGTGACGCTCGCCGGCGAGCCTGCCCGGTCGCTAGGCCGTTATGCCGCGAGCATCAACGCCTCCATGATCGTCGTGGGAACCAAGGAACATGGCCTCGGCCCGAAGTTTGAAGGACTGGTCACGGGATCGGTAGCGTTGCATCTGGCTCATCGCCAAAACTGCCCCGTGCTCATGGTTCCCTTGGGCCGTCACGACTCAAGCAGGGATCAATGAAGGAAAGCAGCACCGCCGCGCCCGGAGCCAAACCCCAGACGGCACCACCGGACCGGCACACGCACCGTCCGCTCCATTTGCACGGGCGGTTCGTCCTGCTCGTGGCGGCCGGAGGAATCCTCGGCGCTTTAAGCCGCTACGGGTTTGGCATGGCCGTTCCCGCGCCGGACGCGTGGCCACTGCCCACTCTGCTTATCAACCTATCCGGGGCGCTCGCACTGGGCTGGCTCCTCGAAGCCCTCGCCCGGAGCGGGCCCGACGCCGGCCTCCGCCGTGTTGCCCGGCTGGGGATTGGGAGCGGTTTCCTAGGGGCATACACCACCTACAGCACCCTGGCGCTGGATTCCGTGCATCTCTTCGGCGCCGGTCGGGGAATGGACGCTCTGTGGTACCTGGCAGCCAGCCTGTTCGGCGGTGCCGCGGCCACAACCCTCGGTATCTGGCTTGGAGCGTTCCGGCACAAGTCCGCCCAACAGCTACAGAAGGCCCAACCATGACTGTCCTTCTGATCGCACTCGCGGGCGGCGCAGGGGCGGCCGCCCGGTTCGTGGTGGATGGGCTGGTCCGTTCCCGGGCCCGGACCGCCCTGCCGCTGGGCACCATCTTCATCAACCTCTCCGGCTCCCTGCTCATGGGAATCCTCGCGGGACTGGTCATGGCCCATCAGGCTCCTGAGTCCCTTCAGTTGATTCTCGGCACCGGATTCCTTGGCGGATACACGACGTTCAGCACGGCAAGCCTGGAGACTGTCAGGCTTATCCAGAGCGGCCGGACGGGCCTTGCCCTCCTCAACGGAGTGGGCACTATGGTCGCATGCGTCGGAGCCGCAGCGGCCGGCGTCGGGCTGGTTCTTTTGCTCTAAAGCGGCGTGTCAGCCATACAGCCCCGCCAGCAACTCAACAATGCGTTCGCGTTCCCGTGGCGGGTCCTTCTTGGACCAGGCCGCATAGACGGAAACCGGCGGGGCGTCGCGCACGGGACGGTAGACGAGGCCCCGCCGTCGATACTGGTGCACCGTCGACTCGGCCGTGATGCCGCGCGCCGCACCGCTGCCGATCAGCGTCAGCCAGTCGTCGACGTCGTGAATGGCGATCACCTCCTGCGGGCGGCCATTCTCGGGCCAGAGCTCGAGGGTGGTGCTGCCCGTACGGAGATCCATCGCCACCGGCCGTTGGGCAATCTGCGCGAGAGACACCGACCGCCTGGGCGCCAGGGGATCGTCCGAGGACATGACACAGTAGCGCTTCTCCGTACCAATGCAGACGTGCTCGACGGCGGCCGCTTCCGGCAGGCGCCGAAGGATGGCGAAGTCGGTGGTCCCGTCAGTGAGTCCCCCGTCGGGCTGTTGGAGTGGATGAGCTGAAGTTCCGTGTCGGCGAAGGTGGCGGCCCACCGTCGCTGGAACTCCGTGGTGTGCTCTCCCAAGGCGGACCACGCGTAGCCGATCAGTATTTTCCCCGTTCCCGCCCGGGCCTCCTGCTCCATCTCCGCAAGGAGCGAGAGCAGGCGCCGCGCCTTGGACAGCACCCGCTCGCCGCCGGGGGTCGGGGCCACACTTCGAGTGGTGCGTTCAACGAGCCGCACGCCGAGCGTGTCCTCCAGTGCGGCGATGTTGCGGGACACAGCCGCCTGGGACATCCGGAGCTCGATGGCAGCGTCTGTGAAGCTGCCCTCCTCGATCACTGCCACCAGGCAGCGCAACTGCCTTATCTCCACGCCCATGCCCCCATCATATTCATGCATTTACCGTATAAATAGGGTGGTCCACGCATTTAGGGCGCGCGTGCTGCAGGCGCAGAATTCCCTCATGAGTGAAAGAATCGCAGCCATCGGGTCCGGAGGGTCGCCGTCGCGAAAGGCGGGCGGCGTGGCAACGCTTGTGGCCAGTTCGCTGTCAAACCAGTTGGGTGCCGCGACCGGCTCCCTCGCGTTCCCCGTGATGGGACCCTTGGGGGTTGTCGCGGTCCGCCAACTGGTGGCCGGGGCGGTGCTCCTGCCCATCGTTCGTCCGCGGCTGCGCGAACTCAGTTGGCGGCAATGGTGGCCTGTGCTCCTTCTTGCCGTGGTGTTCGGAACCATGAACCTCTGCTTGTACGCATCCATCCAGCGGATCGGGCTGGGACTGGCGGTGACACTGGAATTCCTGGGACCCTTGGCTGTCGCCCTGCTCAGTTCGCGCCGGAAGATCAGCGTCGTGTGCGCTGTGGCCGCGGGTGCCGGCGTAGTCGCGATTACCCAGCCGGACCCGTCCATGGACTATGCCGGCATCGGTCTCGGACTCGTCGCCGCCTGCAGCTGGGCTTTCTACATCCTGCTGAACCGAACCGTCGGACAACGCATCCAGGGCATCCAAGGGACAGCAGCCGCAACCGGGGTGTCGGCAACCCTGTACTTACCGGTCGCCGTCGTGATCTTTGTGGGCAAGCCGCTGGACGCCTTTGCACTTATCTGCGCTGTCGGTGCCGGCATCCTGGCCTCCGTGCTGCCCTACGTGGCGGACCTGATCGCGTTGCGCCGGGTCCCGGCCCAGCTGTTCGGTGTGCTCATGAGCATCAATCCGGTATTTGCAGCGATCATTGGAGCGCTTGCCCTGCATCAGGAACTCAATGTTGGGCAGTGGGCCGGGATTGCGCTGATCGTCGCGGCCAACGCCGGTGCGCTGCTGTTCCGGGGTGGGGAGAAGTAAGGCCCGCTCCCGTTTGGAAATCTACCCCGCCGAGCGCGTTGGGCAGGGTCAGGCCCCAGCCTGCTTGAGAGCCTGCTCCTCGCGTCGGTAGCCAACCGTCTCATAAGCGACGACGATGAACCCGGGCGAGGCAGCGACGAGCAGGACCGTGGCGCCCACGCTCGCACCGAGGCCCACCGCGACCACCGCGAATACAAGGACAAGCGCGGCCGCGCTGAATATCCAGATATGGTACGGATCGGCAGTGCGCAGCAGGAGCGAGTAGATCGTCACGAGGGTCAATTCGAAGACGAACACGGGAAGGGCCACCGTGAGCACCGTGGCGATGGCATCGATGTGGCTCCCACCGGAGATGAAGATCGCCGCCGCGTGGAGGCCGGCGCCGGTGCCGACGACCGCGGCGAACACGACGATGTGCAGGTAGCTCCATCCGAACGCGCGACGGCGATGATGTCCCAGCACCCGCCCGGATGGGACGGTGAAGTACAGCCACCACATCGCGAAGGCGAGGGCGGTACCGCCGGAGGCGACGAGCACGACCTCGACCGACCAACCCGACCGGTCGACGACCGCCGAGATCGCGAGCACGGCGCCGAGGATCACCTCGCCGAGTGTGATGATCACGAGCAGCGAGTACCGTTCGGCGATGTGGTGCGGATGCCACGGGGTTCCACCGTCCTTGCGCTCGGCGAGGAGCGGGCCCACCAACTCGACGCCGACGAGTGCCGCGATGATCCACGACGTCGCCCCGATCGGGAGCGAGGCAAAGATGAGCAGCACCCATCCGACCTGCGCCACCGAGACGGCAGCCGCGTACGTCAGGCAGGCTCGCCGATGCTCAGGATCGTGCCGCGCGGCGCGCAGCCAGAGCGCGACCGCGGCGACGCGCATGATCACGTACCCGCTCACCATGATTGCGTTGTCGACATGGCGGCCTTCGTCGATCGAGCGGAAGAAGGGTGGCATCCCGAGGGCGATCACGAGCACCCCGATCATCTCGATCAACGTCGCGATGCGGAAGAACACGTCGTCGTTGTCGTATGCGGATGCCAGCCACGAGTAGTTCACCCACGCCCAGCTGATCGCAAAGACCCCAAGGACGAACCCGGTGACCGCGGCCGACCAGTGCCCTTTATCGAGGAGCAGCGCCGTCTGCGTCGAGACCGCGCTGAAGGCCACCACAAAGACGAGGTCGAAGAGCAGCTCGAGCGGGGTCGAGGTCCGGTGTTGCTCCGCCGGATCGCGCCCTGACATACGTCCGAGCCGATGGGTAAGGCTCATACATGAAAGTTACTCCGACAAAGAGCTGCCGGGGAGGACCGGCCGGTCCAAGAGTAGGATCGGGCGCATGGCAAAGAAGTCATTCAACGAGCTCCTTTCCGCCCAAATTGGAAACGAGTTTGCCGCCTCCCAGCAGTACATCGCTGTAGCCGTGTACTTCGATGGCCAGGATCTACCGCAACTGGCGGCGCACTTCTACCGCCAGTCACTTGAAGAGCGCAATCACGCCATGATGATGGTCCAGTACATGTTGGACCGCAACCAGCCGGTCGCGATTCCAGGCGTTCCGGCCGTCCGCAACGAGTTTGCCGATGTGCGCGAGCCGATTGCCTTGGCGTTGGCCCAGGAAAAGGAAGTTACCCGCAGTATCGAGGAACTCTTCCGTGCCGCGAGGGAACAGAATGATCCCCTCGGCGAACAATTCATGCTGTGGTTCCTGAAGGAACAGGTGGAGGAAGTGGCCTCGATGACTACTCTTTTGAACATCGCCGAGCGCGCCGACAACCTTTTCGACATCGAGAACTATGTTGCCCGGGAGCAAGTCGGCGACGGCGGGAACGACACCGGCGCGCCGCCCACCGCCGGAGGGGCGATTTAGGGTGTCCGGTCTCAAGACAGTTGTCCGTTTTCTCGCCGGACCGGTCAGAGTACGGATCCGGGACGCGCGTCTTGCCGGGGTTGTCGGCGCCGGTTGACCGGCGTCTATTTGACTGAGGCGACCGAGCTTGCTCCCTGTCGCGTTTGAGGCACCTTCAACCGGGCATTTTGCGGGCGGGTCTTACGGGAATTGGCCGGCCGTGGAAGTGTGCCGAGCCTGATCCGGAATTTTTGGGTTGCTCTTGCGCCGTTGGAGGACCGGCTAACGGGCGACATGGCGCGGCTCTCGCAGGGCGGAACAGACTGCCCGCAGGTCTCCTACCAGCCGCGACGTCGGTCTTGTTTCTCCCTCGCCCGTGCAGCCTCGAGTTGTCTGCCTAATTCTTCGGCTGCGAGGGCACAGACTTCGTCAAGCTCGGGCTGTCGCTTGCGCAGGTTTGCGAAGAACTCGAGATCACTGAGAATCGCATCCGACTCGTCCCCGGTCCATTTGCCCCCTCGAAGGGCATTAGAAACGATGCGTCGTGGAGGAACCTGTGCAGCCACGAGAGCTGGTGCGAGAGCCGCGACGGTGTGATCGCGATAGCCTGACATCGATCTGAGAAGAACCTCTCCATCTACAACGCCCTCAGAGAGCAAATCGCTGGCAAGCTCCCCGTCGGAACCAAGCACATCTCCTGCGTAACCACTGTGGAGCAGCGTCTCGGCATCGAGGGTCGTGACGATCCGCCGCTTTTGATCCTGCGGGAGGTTCCTCAACACATCAGGGAATGACTTCACCAGTCGGTGCGCACGCGTGGAGAACCCAGACGTTCCCGCGTTTGCGATCAACCAGTCGGCGCAGAGCTCGGGATCGGTGGTGACAGCGTCCTTGAGTATCTCGCCGAGGCGCCATCTTGAGTGCTGTGGCAGCTGGTCCGGTGCGGCCTCGACCAGTGCTGTCCGCCAGGCGGACCTGAGTTCCTCGGGCAACTCCGGTCCATGACCCTGTGCTCCCTTTCCGAAGGTGACGGCAGCGAGGGCTCGTACTGACGTGCGCGTGTGTATGAGTAACTCACGCAGGATTGGGGTCACCGACTCATGGATCCACAGGTCGCCGATGAGTGGTACGTCATCGTCGGTTAGACCGTCGATGACAGTGTGCGCAAGATCATCCAGTTCGCCTTCTTCGTGCGTGATTGCGCGCAGAACCTCGGGTCGCAGCTCAGGGACCGCGATTGCCGACATAACCAAATCATCGACATCAGCACCATCTGCGCGAGCCTTGGTCATCAACGGCGCAACGAGGGGACGGGCGATTGCCCTAATGGCGGCTTCCAGCCATACGCGAGAGTTGGTCACATGCTCGGCGAGCGTGCCCGCGAATGAAGCGGCCTCATGGTTGCCACCGAGAACCGATGCTTCGGCCACAAGCCTTCTGTACTCAGTGACGCCTTCCGCAGCAGTTAGCTTGTCCAGGTCACGGGCCAGGGACGTCCACTGCTCCCGACGGTCGGCCATCCAAACGTCGATGTCGTCGTCGGGTTCTCGCATTCCCACGAAACGTGCCAGGCGATCGTCATCGACCGGGAGCTCCGCCAGCGTTGTAGGGCCGCCGTTCCACATCGATACGAGGGCGAGCCGTTTGTTGACCCGAATCGGCACCCCCGTGAAGCGTTCTGCCAGCACCGTCAGGGTGCTGAGCACCAGCTCGGCTCCCTTCGCGCCGACAACACGGTGCGCCGTCGAGGCCTCGCCCCCATGGTTGGTGATGCCTACGGCAATTGCAGACCACGAATCAAAGATTTCGCAGAGTTGTGCCACTGCCCGATGGGTGATGCTCGAAGCTACTTCCCCCCGGACTCTGGAATCGATCATGTCCCAGAGTGCGAGCAGTGATCCCATTGCCTCCGCCGTCATCACACCCTGCGACATGGTGAGGCTGAGGTGGCTGCTTGGATCACTCCAGTTGCCCTCAATCCGGGGGTCGAAGACGTAATGCGTGACCTCTGCGAGCACCTGCCACCGGGCCGCGTTCGGATCTTCATCGAACCACTCCAACGTGTATTTCAAGATGAGGTCGCGCAAGGTATCAACGGGCCCTAGATCAGGGTCGAGGTAGTGCGCCATGTCCTGGATAACCCGCATTGGGTGGTCGGGGTGCTGGTGTCGAGGCCGCTCGTCGCTGATTGCGAGGTGGAGCAGTCCGCGAGTGGCTTCGCGAGAGCAGGACCGGCGGAAAGCTGTGCGGAGTATTTTCTCTGCAGCAGTGCCATAGGGGTCGTAGGTGAGACCGCCGTAGAGGGTCAGAGGCTCACGAGGCGAATCAAGCACAGTACGGGCGAGGATGGCGGCGCGGTCAGCCGAAGTCTCATCGATGCCACTGTAGACCTCGACCAAGGCAAGTGTGATCTCGTCGATCTTCTTTGTCGATATGTCATCGAACCACGAATCCGCCAGCGCCCGAACGCCTGCATCTGGAACATCGTTAGCGAGATTGAGGACTGTGCGGTCCAGCCGTTCGTCGTGGGGGAAGTTCGCGGTGAACGAGGCCAAACTCCTTTGCCTTCTTGCCCCGAAGAAGGTCGACGCGACGATCAGTGAGCGGAGCGGTGCGAGCACAGACCACCTGTCGTTTGTCCGCTCCACGAGACCTCCCTGAGCGGTGACGTCGAGCCAGGCGATCAATTCGGCGTACGGGACACCAGCATGGCTTGCGACAATCTCAATGTCCTCGAGAGAGGCTGCGCCGAGTGCGGCGATGCAGGCCAGCGCGTCATTGAGTACGGCGTTGCCTGCAATAGCGGCGGCGAGGCCGGCGACTTGGTCAAGAAGCGATTGACCGGTTGCGAGGTCGTCGCCTGCACCGTTGACGACCAAACGAGAAAGAATGGCCGCCCAGCCCGGTCGGCCGTCGGACTGCTCGAGCACCAGTGAACGCGCACGGACGCCGTGGACTCCGAGCGCCTGGATCATTTGATCGAGTGCGGCTCGCGCTAAGCGGTCCACCTCGACCCGCGTCGGCTTGTTGAGCAGAGCCTCTACCGGAGCCTCGGTTCCGGGCCATGTCGCGGCGACTATCGTGAAGCTGAACCGTTCCTTGCTACGAATGCTGACCAGCTGCTCAAGGAGCTCCTGATTAAGGTGGGCATCGTCTAGCACGACTGTCGTTGGTTCTATGGCGAACAGGTCGTCGGCAAGGTGGTCTCGGGCAAGGCGGTCGATGAAGTGCACGCCACCTTCGAGCTCCGCGAGTAGGCGGCTCTTACCAACTCCGGGAACGCCCACTAATGAGACATCGGTCGTCATCATCACCGCGGAGCGCAGGTGCTCGAGCTCCTCGTCCCGTCCGAACAGGTCGGTGAACGATGACGAAGGCTCGGGTGCCTTCGTTGTCAGCGCTTCAAGACGCCCGTGGACTCCGGTCAGCTCAACGCGGAGATCCGGGTCGCGGCGCAGGGAATCAACTAGCCACTGTCTTGCATATATGCGCGGCACCGGGAGGTCATTGGTTTTGCAGTAGGTCTCGATGTTGCGGCGCTTTGTGTCCGAAAGGGCCCGAGACGTAATCATCACAAGCTGGTCTACCCGGAACGTATCGCCCGCATCCCAGAACTTTTTCCAGGTTCTATGGCTGCTCTTGAGATTACTGAGGGAGTCGCCCGTCGTCACCAAAATCCTCCCGCGAGAGTCGGGATCGTCAGCAATGGGAGCGATGATGTCGCCGTCGCGACCTCCATCACTGCCGCCTTCAATACCCACCACGTTCTCGTAGTGGTTCGCCATTAGGGCCACAGCACACCGCTCAAACACGTCAGCGTCAATACCTGCGTCGAGCTTCCCCGTGATGCGTTCGTTCAGATTCATAGACTAAGACTGCCAGTAACGCCCAGACCGTGGACGCCCGCTGAGGGATCCCTCATCGGGACTCTGCTGGAGCATGGCCGGCCGATTCGTGGCAGAACCATTGATGCCTCTCAAGCGAACCGACGTACCTGCTTCCACCCGGGGTCTGTATCGTGTCGGGTGACCCCGCCGACCACACTTGCGGCGGTCTGGATCGCGTCGCGCCCGTTCTGGTCTTCAGAATCTGAGTAGTAGTGCAGCAGTCTCTCGCCAGCTGCCGTCTCGTGGGCAACCAATATCCCTCGGACGCCGAGCGCCCCCGAGATGTCATCCTCGATTCCGCGGAGCACATCAAGCGAGTCTGCCGTGGGCAGGCCGTCGTCACGCTTGTCCTCGTAGGCGAGCCGCACCTCCGTATGGAGGTCGAAGATCGGGTAGTCGATCCAGCGCAGCGGTCGGCGGGCGCTTACAACGATCCTCTCGCCACCGCTAGTCATTCCCTCCATAAGGACCCATTTGTCAGGCTGGGACTGAGCGGCCATTTCGTTGACGGCGGCCACGAGGTCTGAGGCGGTGGCCATGGCCGTGTTGCCGAAATCGGTTGTGTCGACGGCGCCGATCCATTGTTCGACCCCGTCCTCGCCCAGGACCCAGTCGAGCAGCAGGAAGGATACCCGGAGGGGGCTCTTGTCGGGCATTTCAGCAAAGAGCGGGTGATGAACCGCGATGTCGAGGCGTTCCCTTTCGGAATCCTCCGCGATCCGGAAGTGAACATCGCCTAGGTGGAGGCGGTAGCCATCGATCTCGAGTTCGTTGTCGACGACACCTGAGACTGGCTGTCGGGCGGCGGCGAACTCCCACGACTTGTCCGCGGGAGGGGCCGCCCGGAGCCATTGTTCCGCGATCCGCCGCAAAGAGGCATCGCCCTCCGAACTGACAGCGAGAAGACTGCGGGCCGTGCGCCCAGGCCCCGTGTCCCAGGCCAAACTTGGGTGAATGGCTGCGAGTTGGGTACTCATCACGTCTGGAAGATCGCCCCACTGACCAGTATCCACGGCGGAATCGAACCGAACCGCGCCTTCCGATGCCCACCACTGCCAGAACCTTGCAATTGGATGCACCGGGGCCGGAGCGACCTTTCGCTTGAAGAATCCCATTTCTCCCCCTATTTCGGTGTCCTGCGTGCTCCTCCCACGAATCTACCCGACGCGCTCGTCACGATCCTCGACCTGCCGAGGCGGCCGTCGATTGAACGCCCGTGCGGGCCAGGACGGGGAACCGGAACGACTAGGTACCACCCACCCGGACGGACGGCTTCGAGTCCGCCAGCCGTAGTCTTGGCCACTGAAAATCCCTCGCCGGACGTATCGCAAGCCTGCCACTAAGGGATCCTTTACCGGACACGGATAGGGGCAGACCTTCATTCCGGAAGGAATTCTGGATGGCCGTTCGCCGGTCCGCGGCGACGATATAGACTCTCGCCATGAATCCTTGGTTCAAGAGATCACAAGTAGCGTCGCTGCTAGCCGAAGCCCCCGTGTATTTCGTGTCTGCGTCCACCGCGGTCAGCGCGACCCCAGGGGAGATCTGGGAACTCATCAAACCTGCGGAGAAAGGTCCGCTCCTGTCACCGGAGGTGGTGTGCGGTTTTCGGGCCCCTGACGTGGAGGGACTCGGCGAGATCCAAGTATTCATCTCGGCGCGCGCTGGTGTTGAGCATGTGTCGGCACTGGAAGTTATGGAGGAAATCCCGCAGGAATTGGCTATCACCAGGATCCTGGGTGACGAAGATCCGACAGCGCGCGGGCGAACCGTCTTACGTGCCGGCGACGGCCGGACGACGATCCTCGAACTTGGGCAGTATTTCAGTTTGCCGGCCGAAGAAGCCGGAAATTTACCTAAGTATGAGCAGCACTACGAGCTCTACTGTCGCCAGTATGTTGAACGGGTGAAGGCATTCTTTGAGCAATCCTCTGCGGTCGCCGCGGATGCTCCCTGGGATGCCGAACAGCCAAGTCCTCCGGCTGAGCCGCCCCACCCATTGGCTGGAAGTGGAGGTTGAGAGCGCCTGGCATTCTTGACCGTGCCCGTCAGGCGACCATTAGCCGGCAGAGTAACGGCGGATTCCATGAGGATCCGTCAACGGTCACGAGGCCTGGCAGTGGGTGCTCACCGGCCGGGCTGCAGGTATTCTGCGACCGCGCGGTACATCAGCCCGGAGTTCTCGCTGTCACGGCCGAACCCGAGGCGCTGCAAGGCCTGTACCTGTTCGTCTGTGGTCGTGAACACTATGGCCGCCCAGCCGGGGCTGAAGTCCGGTACGAGGGTCCGTATCGCGGTTTCGAGATCGTCGACGGTGGCCTCCGGGCCGTGGACCAGCGCGTTGACGATCCACAGATGTCTGACTCCATGGCTCCTTTTCCACCTCCGGGCGTTCAGCCTGAGGCCCCGCGAGCGGTGGAACCTGAGTGACGGGAAGATTACCGCCATCGAGCCGATGATCATCACCTCAAGGGCCACCATCACCCCGAAGCTGGACGAGGCGGGAACGGTCGTGGACACGAGGGTTCCGAGTGCGATGCCGATGGCTACCGCGAGCAGAGCCCTGAACTCGGCCAACCCGCGGAACTCGCGCTCCGTGCCTGCTGCTGCCGTGACGGAGCCGCGGCCGACAACCATGCCGGCGAGGGAGGCCAGTGTCAGGGAGACGGTGGCGGAAACCAGGGTGCTGGCCCTCTGCGCACGGGTCCGGGCTCCCAATGCCGCATAGCCTCGTGCGGCGTTCCATGCCTGGGTCGGGCCGAACACGTCCCACTCGGTGTCTGTTGAGTCCCCGCCCATGCCTGCCCCCTGTTAGCACCTTCATTTGATCGTTTTCGAGGACCGCGATGAGCCCACTGAAGTGTATATCTCACGTCTGAGTTCCATCGATCTCGGCGCGCCGCCGCTCGAAAGCGTTCTCAGCCCTGCACTGCCCATGGTCGATGCGGGATCGGTAAACGAACAACACTACCTATCGCTACGATTCACATACATGGTCGTGAGCAGCAATTAGGCGGCCCTGTCGGCGGGATTCTGAAGCTTTGTGATCGACCGGCTTACAGGAGCAGACTAGGTGGACCCAAGCAGAAGATTCACGGCAGCGAGTTCCTCAGATGTGAACACACCCTTGTTCTCGGACAGTAAGTCGGCGGGTGTGCGACCTGTGTGGTCTTGGGCGCTGCTATTGGCACCGCCTTGGCAGAGAGCTTCGATAGCTGAGACATTCCCGCGGACGAAGCAATCCGTCGGTTGGGTCGGCTGTTGGGCGTGGGAGAGCTGGGCAGCCGTGCAGTCCTCGACCTGCAGGTCAGAAGATTCACCCGCGACCAGCGTCAGGCCATCGTTTCCTATGCAGAAGAACTCAGATCAAGGTTGCCCGATGGGCGCTGAACTGGTCGCGTGCTGTCCGTTTACGGTTGATCGTCCTGGCTTCGCTCCCCAGCATTCAGCGCCGTGAAGTGCATATGAACTCCGTGACGGCGATCAGTCCGCGTCCGCAGGGCGCACGCCATGGCGGCCCTGGCGTGCTAGACCCGCCCCCAAAGTGTCCGTTGCGGGATCCCCCTAACGGAACACTTCCCGAGCGGCCTTGCGCCTCAAGCCAGATGCGGATCCATACGGAACTGATCTCTTCGATGGGGTAGCCACGGCCGTTTTCCGTCTCCTTCAACCTGTCAGCCCACACGTCGGGATTAATGACTTTGTTGAGACCGGACAAAGGGG
Source organism: Arthrobacter sp. MMS24-S77 (assembly GCF_054888235.1). NCBI lineage: Bacteria > Bacillati > Actinomycetota > Actinomycetes > Micrococcales > Micrococcaceae > Arthrobacter > Arthrobacter sp. MMS24-S77. The sequence continues at coordinate 3,353,451 of NZ_JBTZRN010000001.1, read as the reverse complement.
CGAGCCTTCCCGGGGGCAACCAGGCTTCAGCTGCCCCCGGCCTCCACATCTTCAAAGGGGGCAGAGGATTCCACCCGGCCCAGGAGCGAGAGCCGGCTTGCGATTCTGGCCAAGTCAACCGACTGGGCGCTTGTCTGGTGCGCCGGATCCTGGGCGAGATCCCAGTCCAGGGGACCGTGGCCTACCAGGAACAGCGTGATGTCCTGGTCGTACAGGACATCCACCACGTTGCTGAACCGTTGCCAAGCCGGGGCGGAACCCGCGGCCGACTCCACCGTTGGCGAGGGCACGCCGTCGACCACCCAGGTCTTGTAGTCCACTGCCAGGGCCAGGTAGTCCGCCGTCGACGTCAGCCCGCCGCACAACTCGGAGAAACTGATCCAGAGCATATCGTCGGCCGCTTTGGCGGTGAGCCGTTGCGTCGTGGGGGTGAGGATTCGCTCTTGTGACTTCGACGGCGGGAACAAACCGAAAGCCCCCAGTTGCGCGGTCGTTCCGGGTGTGATGATCTTGCCCCTGCTGAAGGCCTCCAGACCGGGAACCACTAGATCCAGTTTTTCCGCTTGAAGATGACGTACATGAGGAGGCCCGCGGCAATCATGAGTCCGATCGCCATGGGGTAGCCGAACGGCCAATGGAGCTCGGGCATGACGTCGAAGTTCATGCCGTAGAGCCCGGTAACGAAGGCCGGTGCAAAGAAGATCGCTGCCCACGAGGAGATCTTCTTGGTTTGTTCGTTTTGCGCTGCGCTCGCCTCGTTTTGCCGGTTCGCGGTCAGGGTGCCATCGAGGGTCAGGGCGTTTTGAAGCAGGTCCCGGAACCCGCTGGCACGGGAAATGACTTGTTCGACGTGGTCCTCCACATCGCGGAGTTTGCGCTGCAGCTCTATGTCCACACCGTATTTGACGAAACCGCGCTCCAGGGATGCCATCATGTCCGGGAGCGGGTTGATTGCGCGCTGGAACTGAATGACCTCACGGGCAAGCTCATAGATGCGCCGGGAAACGGAGGGATCGCCGCCGAAGAGCTGGTCCTCGATCTCGTCAATGTCGTTTTCCAGTCCGGAAATCACCGGACCGTAATCGTCCACTACTTGGTCCAACAAGGCATACAGGACGGCTTCGGGCCCATGGCGAAGCAGCTCCGGTTGTTGTTCCAGATGGCGCCGAACCTGGGCCACCCCGGGCGTTTCCGCGTGACGGACGGTGACCACGAAGTTCTTCCCGGTGAAGATGTGAAGCTCACCGAACTCCACGGTCTCGGTATCGTCCAGGTACCGAGCGGGCCGCAGGACCGTGAAGAGGTTGTTGTCGTAGCGTTCCAGCTTGGGGCGCTGGTGCGCGTTGACGGCGTCTTCGACGGCGAGCAAGTGAAGACCGAACTCGGCAGCCACTGCTGCCATTTCCGTCTCGTCCGGCCGGTACAGTCCAATCCACACCATGCCGCCATGGGCGGCCAGCGTTTCGACGCTTTGCTCAAGGCTTCCCGGAGTGGCAGTTCGGATACCGTTGACGTAGACGGCGTTGTCAATGATGGTCACGTGGCTATTCTCCTCCCGTTACTGCCATGCCCCGATGATTGACCCGGCCACAGCCATAGCCACGATGTCATGGCCGGAATCGATGAGCGTCACGGCGGATGGCCTGCCTGCGAAACCGTTATGGATGACGTGGCCACCGGCGCGGAAAACCACGGCAACCACCAGCGCGAAGAATCCGCCGGCCACGCTTCCGTGCACCCCCAACTTGACGATCAGAATGGCCAGCAAGATGCTCGTCAGGGCTGCGGCTACCATCATGGGGATCCAGATCGCGGCGCCGCCGTCGATCTTCTTGAGGTCTTCCTCGGTCTTGCCGATGGCCTGCATCCATTTTCGACCAAGGAGCGCGGGCATGTACCAGACAAATCCAATGACCATGCTGGAAACGAAGGCCACGAGTATGGCCAGCCAGTTGAGCTGCGAAACAGAAGAGAGCCAATCCATTCTGGAATCCTAGTCGGGTTCGCTGAGGGGCGGTTCGGCCCCGAGCTGCCCTTTGCCCCGTTTCGCTGTGCTGGCCTTTGCGGTGCTGGCCGTCTCGGCGGCGTCCACGAGCCGGCCGATGAGCGGCTCGGTCCGGTAAGGGATATGGGTGTGCAGGGCGAGGACTGTTTCCGTACGGATGACGCCCTTGATTCGGAGAATGGAGCGAAGCGCGGTTTGCAGGTTGTGCGTGTCGGTGGCCACCACCCTGCACAAGAGATCGCCCCTCCCGGAGATTTCATGCACCTCAAGTACCTGGGGGATGCGGCGCAAGGCTCCGATCACGCCGTCGAGTTCCCGGTGGGTCACCTCCAGGGTGACGAAGCCGACGACGTCGTACCCCACCTTTTCGAGGTCAACCTCGCGGCCGCCGTCGTTCAGTACGCCCGAGCGAACCAGGCGGCGCATCCTCGATTGGGCGGTGTTGCGCGCAATCCCCAGTGCCTCGCTGAGTTCGCCGATCTGAACCCGGGGATCACGGATCAACTCCAGGAGGATCTTCAGGTCCGTCGGGTCGAGGTTGCTCACGTCGTCGCTCCAGATCATTCGTGGTCATCAGCGGAGATCACTTTTGACTGTTTTGATCAATTGTTCCACGCCTTCCTGCCGTATGTGGCAAGTTTGCGAAATCCTGTTGCCATCAATGTTTGGGCCATGACCGTCCCGGCCCACAAGGCCAGGTTCCGTGATGGCCGCTGAGGCGAAGGCACGGAAATGACTGTCTTTAGCGAACTGCGCATGCGTCCGGCCACCGCCGTGCGCTGGGGCTGGGATGCTTCTACTACGGCACGGCTGGTCTTGGCCGGCGTCGTCATTTTCACATTGCTAGTCGGTGCCAACTTGGCGAGTCCGCTGTATCCGCTGCTTCAGGCGGAACTCGGAATCACTTCACTGGGCGTGACAATTGCCTTTGCAAGCTACGTCCTGGCACTGGTGGCTGTGCTGATGCTCGCTGGCCACTGGTCGGACCATATCGGCAGGCGCGCGGCGCTGGTGCTGGCTGTCCTCGTCGGCCTGGCTGGCGGCCTGATTTTCGCCAACGCGGACAACCTCCTGATGCTCTCTGCCGGCCGGATGCTCCAGGGCGTCGCCGTCGGTCTTGCCACCGGAGCAAGCTCGGCGGCTTTGCGTGAATTGCTTCCGTCCCGGCCCGAGTGGGCCTCGCGCTTCACTTTGCTTTCGTCGTCCGGCGGGGTGGCTGCCGGTCCTGCCATCGGCGGATTGCTTTCGCTGCTCCCGGGTGCAACCTCCACACCCTTCATCATCCACGCGGCAGTCCTGCTCCTTTTGCTGGTGCCGCTGTGGCTTCTCAAGGCGCGGCCTGCGATTCGGCCTGCCGAAGGTCCGCGGCCCTACACGGTCCTCGCCCCTCGCCGGCCCTCGGTGTCGAGGGAAGCAAGAGGGGCGTTCTGGCTCGCATCCAGCGTGGGATTCCTGAGCTTTGCCGTGTTCGGATTCTGCCTTTCGCTCGCGCCCGGTTATTTCGCCGTCGTCGTACACGCTGATTCGCGCCCCATGACCGGGCTGCTTGCCGGGCTGACGTTGGGTGCGTCCGCGCTCAGCCAATTGCTGACGGTCCGCAGCAGGTTCGCAGTGCCCTCGGGGCTGGCTGCGTTGGGAGTTTCCATTGTGCTGGTCGGTGCGGCCGCGTCCCTGTCCAGTCCGGTGCTGCTGGTGGCAGCGAGCCTGTCCGCTGGTGTTGGGCAGGGCATCGCGTTCAGGCAGGTCTTCAATGACGTTGCCGGAAAAGTGGAGGCATCCCGGCACGCCCAGATCATCAGCACCGTCTACGTCATCACCTACCTCGGCAGCGCTGTGCCCGTCATCGGACTGGGCCTGGCGGCTTCGGTACTGGGACTGGGTGTCGCGGCCAACTATTTCACCGTGGTGTGCGGATTGGCGGCGATGGCGCTCGCAGCCGTGTCCTTCCGCAGGGTGCTCCGGAAGGGCTGACGAAGGCCTCACCACGCAAGCTGGTTCGCAAAGATTGATTTGCAAAGAAATGCTTGCAAAGGTTTCTTTGCAAGAGTAGGGTTTCCGGCATGGACAAGGTGCAGGAACCGGAGTTTCCCGTCCGCAAGGTCGATACAGCGTCCCTCAAGGCGCTCGCGCACCCCTTGCGCGTGCAAATCCTTGAGATGCTCTCCCGCTACGGGGCACAGACGGCCTGCAGCCTGGCCGAACTCCTGAATGAGTCCAGCGGCGCTACGAGCTACCACCTGCGGCAGCTTGCCAAATTCGACTTCGTTCGTGAGGTCAAGGGCAAAGGGACTGCGAGGGAGCGGTGGTGGGAACGGCCCAAGGGGGCCATCCAGATCACCTCGCCAGAGATGGCCAATTCACCGGCAACCCAAGAGGCGTCCCGGCTGGTCACCCGCGAATTCGAACGCAGCAGGCAGGCTGTGCTTGCCGATTTCATGGCCCACGGCATGGATTCCCTGGACGAGGAATGGCTGGAAGCCGCCATCGTCAACACCGCAAACGCCCGGGTGTCAGCTGAGCAGCTCGGACGCTACGCCCGTGCCATGGAGACCTTGGCCTACAAGCTGCTGGAGGAAATCCGGAGCGAGCCTGAGCCGGAAGATGCCCGTCCCGTGCAGATCCACTTCAACGCATTCCCGATCCTGGGCGTCCCCGCTTGGGCCGGAGACAAGAAATCCCGCGACGCGAAGTCGCACGCAGCAACCACCGAAGGGAAAGAGCCATGAGCACTGCCACCGCATCATGCGGCACCTACCGCCAGCCCTCCATCCTGGAATCGGCAGCGGCCGGAATCGGGGCCAGCCTGGTTTCATGGGCCGAGCGCAGGCGTTACATCCCGCCGGTCGACGTGGCTCTGGAGAGAGCTGCCTTCAGGCGCCGGCAGGAACTTGGTGATTTGCGCCAGGATGCAGTGGCAACTGCGCACTCCGGCCTCGAACCACGGCACTGACCCGGCAGAATCGAGCCAGCAGCAGAATCGGGCAGCGGCACAATCGGGCTGGCTAGGGCAACTTCTATTCCGGCAGCGGTCCGTGGTTGCCCTGGATATGGGCAAAGACCAAGGTGGTCTCGGTGTGGCCCACCACGGGGTCCGTGGCAAGGTTGTCCAGGACCCAGTCGCGGAGGTCGTCCGTGTTGGCAACTGCGATATGCAGCAGGTAGTCCACGGAGCCCGAGGTGTGGAACGTGGAGATCACTGCCGGGAGCGCAGGCACGCGGGCCGTGAAGCGGTCAATCTGGTCGCGGTCGTGGGCGCGCAGGCGCACAGCGATCAAGGCCTGGACCGAACGCCCGATTGCGGGCAGGCTGAGAACCGCTTCGAAACCCTCGATAATGCCGCGCTCAGAAAGCGATCGCGTGCGCATGAGCGCCGTCGACGGAGCAATTCCGACCAGCTCGGCCAACTGCTTATTGGAGATCCGGGCATCGTCAACCAAAGCCGCGAGGATGCGTTCGTCGATCGCATCCAAGGGCTCGCTAATGCCGACGGGCCGAACGTTCTTCGGGGTGGTGCTCACGGATCCTCCTGAAAGTGCTGTCTATTCATCATAGGTGCCAGTTTCCGCGCAATCCATTCATTTGCACTGTCAATCTCCGAATTATTGCAAGATACTGACCGAATTCAACGGTGAATAATTCAAGGAGAGCAGTGACAGCCATCGATACACTCGCAGTCCACGCGGGCCGGACAGGACTCACGGAACAGGGCGTACACGCCGTTCCCATCGACCTTTCGACCACTGCGCCTTTGCCTTCTGTCCACGACGGCGGCCTCGCCTACGAGCAGATGGCCACAGGCGGCGTGCACCTCGACGGTCAAAGCACGGTGTACCAGCGTCTCTGGAATCCTACGGTAGCCAGGTTCGAAGACGGCGTAGCGGCGCTCGAAGGTGCAGCGCAATCGGTCGGTTTTGCCTCAGGCATGGCCGCCTTCAGCGCGGTGCTGCTCGCCGCCCAATCGGAAGGCAAGACGCATGTGGTTGCGGTGCGGCCCCTATACGGCGGCACGGACCACGTTCTGGCCAGCGGGCTTCTTGGCAACCAAGTCACCTTCGTCAAGGCCGACGGCGTGCGGGACGCCCTTCGCCCTGACACCGGCCTGGTGGTGGTGGAGACGCCAGCGAACCCGAGCCTGGACCTCGTGGACCTGACCCGTCTGGTCTCCGAGGCCGGCGATGTTCCGGTGCTCGTGGACAACACCTTCGCCACTCCGATTCTCCAGCAGCCGCTCAAACATGGCGTCGCGATGGTGCTCCACAGTGCCACGAAGTTCCTGGGCGGCCACGGCGATGCCATGGGCGGCGTGGTGGCGACAAGTGCGGAATGGGCCACGCGGCTGCGCCGGGTCCGTGCGGTGACCGGAGGCATCCTGACTCCGTGGCCTGCCTACATGCTGCACCGGGGCCTGGCGACCCTTCCCATCCGGGTCCGTGCCCAGCAGGACCACGCACATAAGGTCGCAGCGGCGCTTGCGAGCCACGAACTCGTCGCCAAGGTGTACTACCCTGGGCTTCCCGAATGCGATCCCCTTCATTTGGTGGGTACGCAGATGAGCGGTCCGGGCTCGTTGATGTCTTTCGACCTTGAATCTGCCGAGCACGCGGAGCGTATCCCCGGAGCGGCGCGGCTCATCGCGCACGCGGTGTCGCTGGGCGGTATCGACACGCTCATCCAGCACCCCGCCGGGTTGACCCACCGACCTGTGGCCCCGGAAGCCAAGCCCCAAGCGCGCATGCTCAGGCTTTCGATCGGCTTGGAAGATCCCTCCGATATCGTCGATGACCTGGTCCAGGCCATCGAGTCGACCCGGTAGCGTCCGCTATCTTCCCTGCCCGGCCGGTTTCACGGAGGAGCCGACGACGGCGCCCTCCCGCGCCGGGGAGCGGTGCACGACGGCGGTGATCACCGCCGTCGTGCACCCCAGGGCGATGACCGTCCAGGCGAGTGCGCTCCACCCGAAAGCCTGGAAGGCGAGTCCTCCTGCCCATCCAATAATGCTGGAACCCAGGTAGTAGGAGAGGTTGTACAACGAGGCAGCCTGCGCGCGGCCGCTCGTTGCGATGGTTCCGGTCCAGCCCGCTCCGATGCTGTGCGCTGCGAAGAAACCGCCAGTGAAGACCACCAAGCCCGCCAGGATCGCTGCAACGTTGTCCCACAAAGTGAGTCCGAGGCCGGCCGTCATGGTCGCGATGCCGGCGAGCAGGACCGTGCGGCGGCCAAAGCGCAGGGACAATCCCGCTCCCCAACGGGAGCTCACTGTACCGGACAAATAGGCAAGGAAAATCAGGCTGACCACGGTGGCAGGCAGTCCGAACGGCTCCGCGTGCAGGCGGAACCCCAGGTAGTTGTAGACGGCCACGAAGCCACCCATCAGCAGGAACGCCTGAACATAGAGGGCGAGCAGCCGTGGATTGGAGGAATGGCCCGCCAGGGTCGTCAATGCCCCGTGGAAGCCTCCGGCCGAACTAGGCGTGAAGCGACGGGGCTTCGGGATCAGGAGTAGGAACAGGGTGGCCGAGACCGTGGCGAGGATGGAGACCGCAAGGGCAGCGGCCCGCCATCCCCACAACTCGCCGATGGGCCCCGCGAGCAAGCGCCCGGCAAGCCCGCCGAGGGTGGTGCCGGCTACGTAACTGCCTGCGGCCAGTGCGGCGTGCACCTTATTGACCTCTTCGTTAAGGTACGCGATGGCGATGGCAGGAATACCGCCCAACGCCATGCCCTCCAGCGCCCTCAAGCCTAGGACAAGGGGAAAGGTGGGGGACAAGGGGACGAGCAGGCCCAGGACAGTGGCCGCCGCGATTCCGATAGCCATGGCACGCACCCGGCCGATCCTGTCGGCCACGAATGACCACGGCAGTACCGTCGCGGCGAGCCCTACGGTGGCCAGGGAAATGGTGAGTGCTGCCTCGGCTGCCGTGATGTGGAGCTCGTTCGACATGAGTGGCAATACTGCCTGGGTGGAGTAGAGCTGCGCGAACGTGGCGACGCCGGCCAAGGCCAGCCCGGCGAGGATCCTCCGGTATGCAGTGGAGCCCTTCAGGTGGCCTTCCCAAGGGGATTCGGTGGTGCTCTTGGACGCTGCGCTTGTGCTCACCTGTTCACAGTACGGCGGCCCGAAGTGATGATTCCAATGCATGATTCTCTTACGATTGATAGCAGAATTGGATGATATCGGAAGCGGCATCTGAAGCGGATGGCCTGGAGGCGGACAAGATATGGACATTGAACACAAGCAATTGGTCCAGCTGCTCCCCATGCTGCCCCTGCTTGCCGAGCTGGGCCGGACGGAACACATCACCGAGACAGCCGAGCTGCTCGGAGTACCCCAATCGACGGTGAGCCGGGCGCTGGCCCGGGCCAGCGCCGTCGTCGGGACCGAACTGCTCATCCGCGAAGGCCGCGGCGTCCGGCTGACTCCGGCGGCAAAGACGCTGCTTCCCTATATCGAAGCGGCGCTCGCGGAATTCCAGGCCGGGCTGGACGTGGTCCGCCACGAATCCGACGTCGTCCGCGGCCGAATAGCAGTGACCTTCCAGCACACTTTCGGCGAAGCAACATTGCCGCTGCTCATGAGCGCCTTCCGGAGCAAGCACCCCTCCACGGCATTCGAGCTCAGCCAAGGAGCGCGCGCCGCTTGCCTCGAGTCGCTCGTCGCGGGAGACGCCGATTTCGCCTTGACGGCGCCAGTGGCAGCCCCCGGCAGGAACCTCGGCTCGGCAGCGCTCTACCGGGAGCCCCTGCGGCTGGTTGTCCATCACCGACATCCGGTGGCCGGGCGGCCCAGCGTGCGGCTTGCCGAACTCAAGCACGAGCCGTTCGTTTCCATGGGGCCGGGGTTCGGCCTGCGCTCGCTGACCGATGCGATCTTCCGGGATGCGGGCTTTCGGCCGAGGGTTGCTTTCGAGAGCCAGGACTCGCACACCATCCGCGGACTCGTGTCCGCCGGATTGGGCTACAGCATTCTGCCACCCGGAGGATTGGGCCCGGGTCCTCAAGGAGTCCTGGATTCCACTGACTTGGGATGGGTGGAAGTATCGCTCGACTCGGAGCTCGCGTTCCGGGAGATAGGGATTGCGTGGCGGGAACGACGTCAGGAACCCGACCCCGTACGTCTTTTCCGTGAGCTGGTGCTTTCAGAAGGCCCCGGGCTGCTCGCGGGACTTGTGAAGGCGCGCTCCGGAAGCCAGTAGGATCACCCAGCGCGCCCGCGCTACGCTTTTGGACGTGGAAACTGCAAAGAACGCGACCCCCTGGCCCGACGACGCATCGGACCCGGCAACGGTCATCGGCCTGGACATTGGTGGCACGAAGACCCGCGGCGTGCGGTTCGAGGACGGTAAACCGGTCCGCGACGAAAGCACGGGCAGCTCCAACGTCCAGAACGTCAGCCGAGAGGTGGCGGCCGAAAATCTCGCGGAGCTCTTCGCCATGATCGGAGGCGGCCACGTGGACCGCGTCCTTGCCGGTGCCGGCGGAATCGACACCGACGCCGATGCCCGCGCCCTCGCCGACTTGATCGAGCCGCATGTTCCGGGCGCAGAGGTCACGGTGGTCCACGACTCCCGCCTGCTGCTGGCGGCAGGCGGGGCCAGCACGGGAGTGGCTGTCATTGCGGGGACTGGGTCCGCGGCCTGGGGAAAGAATGCCGACGGCGAAGAAGCCCGCGCCGGCGGCTGGGGCTTTCTCCTGGGCGATGAGGGCAGCGGTTATTGGCTGGGCCGGGAGGCGGTGCGGCACAGCCTTCGGCGGATGAACAAAGGGCTGGAACCCGATGGCCTCACGATCGCGCTTCTGGAATCCTGCGGGGTGGACGACCCCAACAAACTCATCGCCCTCTTCCATTCGGAAGACACGGATAGGCGGTACTGGGCCCAGCGTGCGTCTGCTGTGGTGGAGACCGCCCGCGAAGGGCTTGAGATCAGCCGCCAGCTGCTGGACCAGGCAGGACGGGATCTCGCGGAACTTGCGGCGCAGGCCGTTCGGCAACTGGGCCTCCACGGACCGGTGATCCTGGGCGGCGGGCTCGGCATGAATGTGGAGCCCTTGCAATCCGCGTTCCGGGCAGGGCTGGCAGTGCACGGAATCACCGATGTCCGGGTTTTGGACCAGGAACCGGTGTTCGGTGTGCTGCAGATCCTCGCCGAACAGGCCTAGTCCTACTCCACACCCCGGTTCCGGGTCCTCGGCTTGAGCTGGACGCCCGGCATGGGTGGCGCGGGGATCCGCCCGGCCTCCGCTCCGGCGTCGGGCCCATGGCCATTGATCAAGCCGAATCGCGCCGCGCGGGCGTCGTCGTCGCCCAGGAGCGCCTGGGCTTCCCAGTCCTCGCGCGCTTGCTCTACTTCTTCGTGCGTCCGGCCCACGAAGTTCCACCACATCAGGATGTCTTCTTCGAAGGGTTCGCCACCCAGGAGCATGAAGCGGGTTCCGGGAGCTGCCTCGAGGCGGAGCGAATCCCGGTCCATACCAAGGAATGCCAAGGGCCCGGCGTCGACTGTTTGGCCGTCGATCACCGCGGAACCGTCCAGAACCAGGACCGCGTGTTCGAAGGCCGGGTTCAGTGGCAGTTCGATGGTGCCTGAGGCGGTGATTTCGACGCCGACAATCGGACTGTACATGGTGGCAGGGGAGCGCTGTCCGGCGAATTCACCGACGAGCACGGTGGCCCTGAAACTGTCCGTCGAGACCACCGGCAGATCGATGATCTGCTGAAACGACGGAGCCCGGTGCCTTACGGAGTCCGGTAAGGCGACCCACAACTGCAGGCCGCGGGACAGCGGCAGGGGAGCGCCGCCGTCGGGCGTTCCATCTGGTTGAAGCCCTGCCGGCAGGACAGCGAACTCGGAATGCGAAATGCCGCGGCCGGCCGTCATGATGTTCAACTGCCCCGGGCGGACCACGACGTCGCTTCCCACACTGTCGCGATGCCGCACCTCGCCCAGGAGCGGCCACGTGACGGTTTGCAAACCCGTGTGCGGGTGGGGGAGGACGCTCATCGCCACCCGATCCGGACCGAAGCTATCCAGGAAGCACCACGCGCCCACGGTCGGGAGTCCACGCTGGGGGAGGGTGCGGGAGACCGTCATGTTGCGGACGCCGCCCAAGGGAACGTCGCGGGACGGCCAAAGCTGCACACAAGGTCCTTGGCCGGGATGACCCGCAGGGCAGACTTCCTGGGCCGGGGCCGTTTCCAAGTTGGTCACGATACAACTCCATGTGCTGAAATGTTGCTAAATGTACTATTCTGTTTCGCGTGAACAATGCCGTTTTGAGCTACCACGACGCCGTCCTCTACCGTTCCGGGGAACGCTACCGCATCCTTGCCGGAGCCATCCATTACTTCCGCGTGCACCCGGACCACTGGCAGGACCGGCTGCGCAAGCTCAAAGCCATGGGCGCCAACACGGTTGACACCTATGTGGCCTGGAACTTCCACCAGCCTAGTCCCGATATTGCCCCGGATTTCAGTGGGTGGCGGGACCTCGGCCGGTTCATTGACCTCGCGGCTGAAGAAGGGCTTGATGTCATTGTCCGCCCGGGGCCCTACATTTGTGCCGAGTGGGACAACGGCGGCTTCCCGGCGTGGCTCACGGGCACCCCGGGAATCGGATTGCGTTGCCTCGATCCTCTGTTCACGGACCCCATTGAGCAATGGTTTGACCATGTGCTTCCCATCATCGCCAGCCGCCAGGCCTCCGTCGGAGGGCCGGTAGTGGCCGTGCAGATCGAGAACGAATACGGCAGCTATGGCGACGACCACGACTACCTTCGTTGGAATCGCCGCGCACTTGAAGAGCGCGGAATCACCGAAATGCTGTTCACCGCCGACGGCGGCACGGACTACTACCTCGACGGCGGCGCCATCGATGGGACATGGGCGACGGCGACCCTCGGCAGCCGCGGTGACGAAGCGGTGGCCACATGGGAACGCCGACGCCCAGGCGAGCCGTTCTTCAACGTCGAGTTCTGGGGTGGCTGGTTCGACCATTGGGGCGAACACCATCACATGCGTGATGCCGCCGAAGCCGCCGCGGAGGTCCGGAAAATGCTTGACCTGGACGGCTCCGTCTGCATTTACATGGCCCATGGAGGCACCAATTTTGGGCTTGGTTCCGGCTGCAACCACGATGGCACCCGCATCCAGCCCACCGTTACGAGCTACGATTCAGACGCTCCCATCGCCGAGAACGGAACCCTCACCCCCAAATTCCATGCGCTCCGGAGCGAGTTCCTGCGGGCCCAAGGGATCGAGGACTTCCCTGAGCTTCCACAAGAGCTGCTCGCCGAACCGGCGGTTATCCCCGCGCAGAGCCTGCCTTTGGCGACCGGCCCGGGGCTTCTGGCAATTGCCAGGGCCGCTGGCACACCCGTGCCCAGTGTCCGTCCGCTGAGCTTTGAACAATTGGGCCTCGACGCCGGCATGGTGCTGTACACGGCCGACGCCGTGCTTCCCGGAAAGCCGGGAACCCCGACCGAATCGGCTCTTCGACTCAGGGGCTTGAACGACCGCGCCTACATCTGGGTGGATGGCGTCTTCGCCGGAATCCTCGACGACGTCACTGCGGCGGAAGGCTTGAAGGTCACCGGGACCGGGGCGCCGGTCAAGTTGGAGATCCTCGTAGAGAACCTCGGGCGGATCAACTACGGACCCCTGACCGGGCACGGCAAAGGAATCCTCGGCGGCGTCCTGGTCAACCAGCGGTACACCTTCCATTGGACGCAGACGCCGGTGCGGCTCGCCGAATGGGGCTCCGAGCATATTGAGCAGCTCGCCGGGGCAGAGTTCGTGGCGGGGGAAGCAGCGGACACGTATCTCGCTCTGCCGGACTCCGGCAGAGGCTTTGCCTGGATCAACGGCTTCCTCCTTGGCCGGTACTGGGGCATTGGACCCCAGCAGACGCTCTACGTTCCTGCGCCGCTCATCCGTGCCGGCCGCAACACCATCAAGGTGCTTGAACTTGAAAAGCCCGGCACAGTGGTGGAACTCCGTGAAAGCGCCGATCTTGGTTCAATGGACAACTCGGAGATCGCGGCAGCGTTGTTGCCCGCTTAGGCTGGCTTCATGAGCATCCAGTTCGACACCCGCCCGGCCGCTTACGGCGTGGTCATCCGCGACGGAGCAATCCTTCTTGCCTACTGGAAACAAGACGGCAAAGAAGGCTGGACCCTTCCCGGCGGAGGTCTGGACTTGGGGGAGCATCCCGTGGACGGTTGCCGCCGTGAGATCCAGGAGGAGACCGGCTACGACGCCGAGATCGGAGCGATGCTCGGCATCGACGTCGGACATTGGCCGGGCGAGGAGCGGCTGGACGGATCGGACCGTGATTTCCAGGCGATCCGATTGGTCTACGAGGCAAACATCACCGGTGGCGAACTGACCCACGAGATAGACGGCAGCACCACCCATGCCGCCTGGGTGCCGCTGGGCAAGGTACCCGGACTAAACCGCGTTTCCCTCGTGGATATCGGCCTCCGTTTGCACAGTGAACGGCCCATCAACGGAAAACTCCCGGCGTCCTGAGCATTGCCGATTCATTACGGTCTTCGCGCCTGCGCTGACATCGTCGGTGGTGCTGGCTAGGCTGTAGAAACATCAGGTCACTGCTGATTCATTTCGATCGTTGATATTGCAGCCCAACAGTTAGGTAAGCCCGGGAATGGCTGAAGCCATGATTGAGTTCCAGAGCGTCACCAAGCAGTATCAGGGCGGGCAACCCGCTGTTGATGGATTGAGCATGTCCATCGACAAAGGTGCCATCACCGTCTTGGTTGGGCCTTCGGGCTGCGGAAAGACCACCTCCCTCCGGATGATCAACCGCATGGTGGAGCCCACCTCAGGCACCATCACCGTGGCCGGCAAGGATGTTTCGAACGAACCGGCCGCCCAGCTGCGCCGCTCCATGGGCTACGTCATGCAGTCTTCCGGGCTCATGCCCCACCGTTCGGTGCTGGACAACATCGCCACCGTCCCAAGGCTCAATGGTGTTCCCAAAGCGGCGGCCCGCAAACGCGCGGAAGAATTGCTCGAGGTCGTCGGACTGGCTTCGGCGCTCGGCAAGCGGTACCCGTCCCAATTGTCCGGTGGCCAGCAGCAGCGCGTCGGGGTGGCACGCGCGCTCGCGGCGGATCCGCCGGTATTGCTCATGGATGAGCCCTTCAGTGCGGTGGACCCCGTGGTTCGTGACGAACTCCAACAGGAACTCCTCCGGCTTCAGCGAGAACTGGCCAAGACCATCGTGTTCGTCACCCACGACATTGACGAGGCCACCGTCCTGGGCGACAAGGTGGCGGTCTTCGCCGTCGGGGGCAAACTAGCGCAATATGCGGCGCCTGAAGAGATCCTCCGGGCTCCCGCCAACGATTTCGTGGCCTCGTTTGTTGGCCGCGACAGGGGATTCCGGCACTTGGCCTTCAACGCCGCCGACGCCGTGCCGGTGCATCCGGTCAAGACCGTCGAAGCGCCGCAACTTGCCGCGGGCAGCGGCGAATGGGCATTGGTGCTCGACGGCGACTCCCGGCCCATGGGATGGGCCTCGCCACGTGACGGTGCCGGGCTGATTCCCGGAGGTTCCTTGTTCCGGCGCGGGGACACGCTCCGCCGAGCCCTGGATGCCGCTTTGTCCTCACCATCGGGCTTGGGCGTGGTAATCGACGACGACGGCCGGCTCGCCGGTGTCCTCAAGGCCGAGGAAGTCCTGGCACTGATCGAACAAACCCGGCACAACCGGGAGGACGCCCCCTGATGGAATGGTTCCTGGCGAACAACGGGATGGTCTTCGAGCGGGCCGGCGAGCACCTTGTCCTGGCTTTGATTCCCATGGTGCTCGGCCTGCTCATTGCCGTGCCGCTGGGCCAGCTGGCTCGGAGGAACCGAACGCTCAGGACTGTGGTCACCACCGGAAGTTCCCTGCTGTACACCATTCCTTCCTTGGCGCTTTTCATCATTCTGCCGCCGATCCTGGGAACCCGGATCCTGGATCCTCTCAACGTGGTGGTTGCCCTCACTATCTATGCCGTTGCCCTGCTGGTCCGGGCGGCCATGGACGCCTTCGATTCCGTGGACGATGACCTCCGGATGGCGGCAGTCTCCATGGGCTTCAAGCCGACCGCGCGTTTCCTGCAGATCGACCTACCCCTTTCCTTGCCGGTGCTCTTTGCGGGCCTGCGCGTGGTGTCCGTCAGCAATATCTCCCTGGTCAGCGTGGCCGCGCTCCTGGGCGTCGGGAACCTGGGAATGTTGTTCACCGACGGCCTGCAGCGCACGTTCGTCACTGAGGTAGTAGTCGGCATCATTGCCATTCTCCTGCTGGCCCTCGTCATGGACACGTTCTTGGTCCTGCTGGAGAAGCTGCTGACGCCGTGGACGCGGGCGAGTGCCGCAACCGCCAAGCAAGATTCCAAAGCGGCGCAGTTCATCGCGGATGCCGGAATCCACGCGGAGGCGGCCCGATGAGCAACATCTTCGTGGACACACTCGCTTGGCTCACGGATCCGGTTCACTGGTCAGGAAGCAGCGGAATCGCCACCAGGCTCCTGGAACACCTGCAGTATTCCGCGCTGGTCCTGGTGATTGCCGCGGCCATCGCCGTACCCGTGGGCCTCTTCATCGGCCACACCGGACATGGACGCGTCGTCGCCGTGGCCTTCGCCGGTGCCTTGCGGGCCCTCCCCACCCTCGGCCTGCTCGTCCTGTTTGCGCTGTTGGCCGGAAGCGGACTCATGCCGCCCGTTTGGGCGTTGGTCATCCTGACGGTGCCACCCCTTTTGGCGGGGACGTACGCCGGGATTTCCAGCGTGGATCCGACCGTGGTGGACGGAGCCCGGGCCATGGGCATGACCGAACTCCAGATCCTGTTCCGTGTGGAACTGCCCAACGGCCTGCAAGTCATGTTTGGTGGCATCCGCACTGCAGTCCTGCAGGTCATCGCGACGGTCTCCGTGGTGGCCTACCTTCCGCTGGGCGGCTTGGGGCGTTATCTTTTTGACGGATTGGTCCTCCAGGACTTCCCCCGCATGCTGGGCGGGTCATTGCTCATCGCGGCGTTGGCAATCGCCGTCGACCTCATTCTGGCGCTGGCGCAGAGGATTCTGCTCCCGCCCGGACTTTCCATCGATTCCAACGGCGGCCACAAGGCCGCCGGAGATCTCGCAGCCGCTGCACCAGCAGGGGCCGCCGTTCAAGGAGGTACCGCATGAAGCACCCCGTCACCCTGACCCGCCGCGGGCTCGGCGGCCTAGCGGCCGGAGTCGGCATTGCGCTCGCCCTGAGTGCATGTGGCGGCAGCCCGCTGTCCACGCCATCCACCAACGCACCCTCCGGGGGCGGGGGTTCACTGACAGTGGGGTCGGCAGATTTCCCGGAGAGCCAGGTCATTGCCGAAATCTACGCCGGAGCACTGAACGCCGCGGGCGTCACCGCCACCACCAAACCCAATATCGGATCGCGCGAAATCTACTTCAAGGCCGTCCAAGACGGTTCGATCGATCTCGCCCCCGACTATTCCGGCAACTTGCTGTCCTATCTGGACGCGAACGCTACCCAGGTCTCGGCCGATGACGTCTACAAGGCGCTGCCCGGAAAGCTTCCGCAGGGATTGGGAGTGCTCGACGCTGCCAAGGCCGAGGACAAGGACGCCATGGTGGTTACCAAAGCCACCGCAGAGAAGTACCAGCTCAAGTCCATCGATGACCTCGCCAAGGTCTGCAAGGACCTCACGATGGCGGCCCCGGCAACTTTTGAGACCCGTGCCTACGGTTTCCCGGGTCTCAAAGCCAACTACAACTGCGTGCTCAAGGGCCTGAAGCCGTTCAGCGACGGCGGCGGCAACCTGACGTTGCAGGCTCTGCTGTCCAACGACGTTCAGGTTGCGGACATCTACACCACCACGCCGTCCATCCAGGACAACGCGCTGGTGGTTTTGGACGATCCCAAGAACAACTTCAAGGCCCAGCAGGTCCTCCCGCTGTACAACAAGGCCAAGATGACGGACAAGGCGAAGGACGCCCTCAATGCCGTGTCCAAGATCCTCACCACGGATGACCTCATCAACCTCAACCGCGCAGTCAGCGGCAACCAGAAGCAGAACCCCAAGGACGCCGCAGCCGCATGGCTCAAGGACAAGGGGATCGTGAAGTAGCCTTCACAAGAAATGCCCGACGGCGGCGAGGAACCCTGGGGGGCCTCGCCGCCGTCGTCGCGAATGTGAGTGATGTCTCAACTGAAGTACATCCCCGGTATGGCATATTTGATGGATGGCAGAATTCAAGCAGTCCACCAAGCTTCATAATGTCCTTTACGACATCCGTGGACCGATTCTTCAGGCCGCCCAGCAGATGGAGGCAGAGGGTCACCGCATCCTCAAACTGAACATCGGAAACCCGGCACCGTTCGGATTTGAAGCGCCGGACGCGATTTTGGTGGACATGATCCGCCACCTGCCCCACGCCCAGGGATACAGCGATTCCCGCGGTATTTTCTCGGCACGCACAGCTGTCTCGCAGTACTACCAGACCCGCGGTATCCAAAACATCCACGTTGACGACATTTATCTTGGCAATGGCGTCAGCGAGCTCATCACCATGTCGCTCATGGCTTTGCTGGAGGTGGGAGACGAGATACTCATCCCCACTCCCGACTACCCGCTCTGGACCGCCTCAGTGGCACTGGCGGGCGGCCGTCCTGTCCACTATCTGTGCGACGAAGAATCGGGCTGGCAGCCGGACCTTGAGGACATGGAATCCAAGATCACGCCTCAAACCAAGGGCATCGTGGTCATCAACCCCAATAACCCCACGGGTGCCGTGTATCCGGAGGAGACCCTCAAGAAGATCGTTGCCCTCGCTGAAAAGCATGGCCTGGTGGTGTTCGCCGACGAGATCTACGAGAAGATCCTCTACGAAGATGCGGTCCACGTGAATCTTGCCGGGCTCACCGGCGACGACGTCCTCTGCCTGACGTTCAGCGGACTGTCCAAGGCGTACCGGGTGTGTGGCTACCGTGCGGGTTGGATGGCCATCTCCGGTCCCAAGAAGGATGCCGCAGACTACCTCGAGGGCATCAACCTGCTGGCCAACATGCGTTTGTGCGCCAACGTGCCGGCACAGCATGCCATCCAGACCGCCCTGGGTGGCCACCAGAGCATCAACGATCTCATCCTGCCAGGCGGCAGGCTCCTCGAACAACGGAACAAAGCCTACGATCTGCTCAACGCGATCCCTGGAGTCAGCACGCAGCAGGCCAGAGGAGCCCTCTACCTGTTTCCGAAGCTTGATCCCGAGGTCTATCACATCCGCGACGACGAGAAATTCGTCCTCGACCTGCTCAAGGAACAAAAAATCCTTGTCTCGCACGGCCGGGCTTTCAACTGGGTGCGTCCTGATCACTTCCGGATGGTGACCCTGCCAAACGTCAAGGACATTGAGGAAGCGATCGGCCGCATGGCGGACTTCCTCGGGCGGTACCAAGGCAACTAGCCTGTTGTGCAACGCCGCCACCAACGCGGGGCAGATCAAAGGGGAAGTCGAATGGCCGGGACCAAGGAGTTCGCGAAGCAGGTATCCACGGTCTTAAGGGCCGGCCCGGGATTCTTGCTGGATGCAGTAGACCCGGAATCGACGCCCGGGTACAAAGGGAAGAAGTCCGATGGAGTTTCTTTGCTGGCAGCCCAGGACGGTCGTTTGGACGTCCTGCAGGAGATGCTCTTTGCCGAGGGGAAGTTTGGCAGCTCCAAGCGGGTGCTGTTGATCCTCCAAGCCATGGATACTGCCGGCAAGGGCGGGATTGTTGAGCACGTCGTGGGGTCGATGGATCCGCAGGGAGTCAAGGTTGCCCCGTTCAAGGCGCCCACTGACGAAGAAAAAGCCCACGATTTCCTCTGGCGGATCGAGAAGGCCTTGCCTGCCGCCGGATTCGTCGGGGTTTTTGACCGCTCCCACTACGAGGACGTGCTGATACACCGCGTGCACGGTTGGGCGAACGAGGCCGAACTGGAACGGCGCTACGCCGCAATCAACGAGTTCGAGGCACGGCTTGTCGAGCAAGGCACGGTGATCGTCAAGGTCATGCTGAACATCAGCCGCGATGAACAGAAAGCGCGCCTGCTGGCACGACTGGATGACCCTTCCAAGCATTGGAAGTACAGCACGGGCGATCTCAAAGAACGCGCCTATTGGGACTCCTACATGGAGGCCTATCAGCTCGTCTTCGAAAGAACGTCAACCGAGGTAGCGCCATGGTATGTGGTTCCCGCGAACAAGAAATGGTTCGCGAGGATCGCGGTCCAAGAGCTTCTCCTGGAGGCCCTCGGGAAGCTGGATCTGAGCTGGCCGAAAGCCGACTTTGATGTGTCGGCAGAACGGGCGCTGGCTGTCCAATCCTAACGGGCCGGTGGCACGTGCGTCTTAGCCAGTTTGCGTCAGCGCGTGATGCTCAGCGCGCGGACGTCGAGTCATCTTCGCCGTTGTTTCGGGCGGCGGCCAGCCTCCTGCGGGCACCTTCCAGCCACTCTTCACAACGCTTGGCCAGCGCCTCGCCGCGTTCCCACAGCGCGAGTGATTCCTCAAGGCTCGCTCCGCCGGCTTCAAGGCGGCCAACCACGCCCATGAGCTGCTCGCGGGCTTCCTCGTAACTGAGGGCATCCAGGTTCTCAGCCGCGGCTTTGGCCTCGGGGGAGGAGTTCTCTGCTGTCATCTTCTAGTCCTCATTCTGCTGTTGCTTGCTTGGGTGTCGGGAAGCGCTGGAAGACATGGCTGCTCCGGAAGACACGGCAGAAAGGCGGCCTTCCGCCAACCGCAGGGTCAGCTCGGTGCCGTCCGGGGCTTGGTCCGGGCTCCGGACAACATCGTGGGCGACGCCGTCCGCTCCCGCCACTTGGACCACCGCGTAGCCGCGGTCCAGCGTTTTTTGCGGGGACAATGCCCTTATCTGAGCTCGGAGGTGGTGCACCTGGTCAAGTGCGCGGACGACGGCGGAGCTCACAGCCGTGTGCGCGTGTTTCCGGAGTCGCTCAACGTCCTCTGCCCTGGCTGTGACCATTCCCTCAGGGGAAGCAAGCACGGGGCGTGATCTCAACGCGTGGAGTCGATCCGTTTCGCGGTCCACGAGGCGGCCCACGCTACGGTGCAGTTGCTCGCGGGCCTGCCGGACCGTCGCCATTTCCTCGGCGACGTCCGGCACAATCCTCTTTGCGGCGTCAGTAGGCGTGGACGCCCGCAAATCCGCGACGTCGTCCAGGATCGGGTGGTCGGCCTCATGGCCAATTGCGCTCACCACGGGAGTAGCCGCGGCAGATACTGCCCGGACCAGTTCCTCGTTGCTGAAGGGAAGCAAATCCTCCAACGCTCCGCCGCCTCGGGCGATCACGATCACATCCACGTGGGGATCGGCGTCGAGTTCCCTGAGGGCAGCCAAGATCTGAGTGACCGCGGTGACTCCTTGGACAGCGACCTCGCGGATGGCGAATTCCACGGCTGGCCAGCGAAGCGCCGCGTTGCGCAGTACGTCTTTCTTGGCATCCGAATCGCGGCCGGTAATCAGCCCGATCCGGTGGGGGAGCAGAGGCAGCCGTTTCTTCCGCGACTCTGAAAACAACCCTTCGGCGCCAAGGGCCTGGCGCAGGCGCTCGATCCTCGCAAGGAGATCACCGAGGCCAACAGGGCGGATGTCCTTGATCGACATGTTGAGCCGGCCGGTCTTAAGCCAGAATTCTGGTTTCACTAAGGCGACGACGCGTGAGCCGCGCTCCAAGGGCACCTTCTGGCGGTCCAGGACGTTGGACCACAGCGATGCGGGCAAGGAGATTTCAGCGTCAGTGTCCCGCAAAGTCACGAAAGCGCTGCCACCACGACGGTTGAGTTCGATGACTTGGCCTTCGATCCACGCCGCCGGGGCGCGCTCTATGTGCGTCTTGAGCTTGCGCGACAGCAGTTGTAGCGGCCAAGGATTGTCCGGGGTGGTCTCCGACGCCGTGGCGGGCAGGGTTGACTCTGCGTCGGGAGACTCGGCAATTGGCAACGGCTGCGGCGTGCCGCCGGGTACGGCATCATAGGACACGCGGGTAGCCTCCTGCTGGTGGCTGGTGCATGGTTCCGTCCTCGCTGGTACTTTGCTAAGGGCTGCCGGCAGCACTGCTGCTGTCAGCGCCACTGAAAAGTTTGCTACCGAAAAGTTGGCGGCAGGCTTCCAACTCTATCCATACCTTGTAGCACGCATGGCCGACATTTACTGGTCGTCGCACCGATTGGAACTGCTGCACTCCGAACTTGAGGAATCCATTGCGCACGTTCGTCTCTGCAACCGCAGTGATCTTTGCCCTTCTGCTCACAGGAATCGCCGTCCCGATGGCGTGGACGGACGCCAACATCGTCCGGGAAGAGGGGTTCGTTGGGCTCACTGCTTCGCTCGGGAAGGACCAGGCGTTCCAGGCCCGCCTGGCGGCCACCGCCGTCGGAAGCCTTGAATCCAGAGTCAATCTACCGGCGTCGGTGGAACAACTTGGTGCCTCGCTCCTTAAGGACGCAGCCTCGTCGATGTCCACGTGGCCGGAATACCCCCAAGCCTGGAATGAAACCGTGCGCCGGAGTCACCAGCTGAATTTTTCCGGCGGTGCCGGCTCTTCGAACCCGGGTGCGCTGACGTCCCTGGTGCTCGACGTCGGACCCCTTGCCAAGCTCGCTGCGGACCGCCTGCATGCGACAACCGGCCTTCCCATAACGCCCCCGGATTCCATCCAGATCAGCATCGGAGGTCCGGCCCAGCGCCAGCAGGTAGACACAATCGCCGCCTATGCGCCGATGTGGTGGATCCCAACCCTGGGCGCCATCCTGTTGTTGGCTTTGGCGCTGCTGGCCGCGAGGCGCAGGGGAGCGGTCGTCTTGTTCGGCGGACTGGGCTTGGCCGCACTTGCAGCACTGTGGCAAGTGGCTACGACCGTGCTGAAGGGCGCAGGCGATGCGGGCTTGGGCGGAACCGCCACAGGCGGCCTTTTCGCGCGGCAGTTGGTGGCGGCGTCGGTCGACAATTTCACCGGCTGGATCACGATCGCTTGGATTGCCGCGGGAGTACTTGCGCTTCTCGGCCTGCTCGGTGTGATCTTCTCACGCAAAGCCAGGCCGAGCGTGCGGGCGAACGCTGCCGGTAGCATGGAGGGATGACCAGCTCAGCAGTTTCCATTCCGATGCCCACTGTCCCGCGTAGGCGTCGGACGCCGGAAGAGGTGCTGGCCGCCGCCCCGGTATCCGGCCCCAAACGAGTCCTGCTCGCGGCTCCTCGCGGATACTGCGCAGGAGTTGACCGCGCAGTCATCGCAGTGGAGAAGGCGCTGGAACATTATGGCCCGCCTGTATACGTGCGCAAGCAGATCGTGCACAACGTGCACGTCGTCACGTCCTTGGAGGAGAAGGGCGCCATCTTCGTCGACGAGACGGATGAGGTACCCGAAGGCGCACTAGTGATTTTCTCGGCCCATGGGGTGTCCCCGGCCGTAGTTCAGTCGGCCGAAGACCGCGGGCTGCGCACCATCGATGCCACGTGCCCCCTTGTCACGAAGGTGCACCGCGAAGCCGTCCGCTTCGCCAAGGAAGACTACGACATTCTCCTCATCGGCCATGATGGTCACGAGGAAGTGGAAGGTACGGCCGGCGAAGCTCCGGACCACATCCAGATCATCAACGGACCGCACGAAGTGGACAAGGTGACCGTGCGCAATCCGGAGAAGACCATCTGGCTTTCACAGACCACCCTGAGCGTGGACGAGACCATGGAGACGGTCCGGATGCTCAAGGAACGGTTCCCCACGCTGCAGGATCCGCCCAGTGACGACATTTGCTACGCCACTACCAACCGCCAAGTGGCCATCAAGAAGATTGCTCCGCAGGCAGACCTGGTGATCGTGGTGGGATCCGCGAATTCCTCCAACTCGGTGCGGCTTGTCGAAGTGGCGCTTGAGTATGGTGCCAAGGCCTCCTACCGGGTCGATTTCGCGAACGAGGTTGACGAAAGCTGGTTCGAGGGCGTCGCAACGGTTGGAGTGACCTCCGGCGCTTCCGTTCCCGAAGTCCTGGTCCAGGACGTTCTCCGCTTGCTTGCCGACTATGGCTACGGCGCTGTTGAAGAAGTGGTGACAGCGGAGGAAGACTTGCTGTTCTCCCTGCCGAAAGAACTGCGCGCCACCCTCAAAGAGGCCGGAGACGTTACTCGCGCCTTGGGCGGACGCGGAAACCGCCCGACGTCGTAGGCGGTACCCGGCGGTCCCCGGACAGTCTCAGGCGGGTCCTAGGCCGCGGATTCTCCTTCGATCAGTTCGGGCGCGGCCAATGTCCGTGGCACTGCTTCCACTGCCGGCGGTGACACCAAGCCGTCGGCGTCCATGGCATTGAGTTTCCGTGCCGTAGGCAGTACGCGAGCCTCCAGTGTTCCGACGAGTGCGTTGTAGCGATCCACGGAGGTCTTCAGCGACGAGCCCAGCTTGCCTACGTTGTCACCAAGAGTGCCCATGCGTTCGTACAGCTGGCGGGCGAGCTCGAAGAGTTCCCGGGCGTTGTCCGTCAAAACGTCCTGGCGCCAGGTGAACGCAACGGATTTGAGTACGGCCAGCAAGGTCCCGGGGGATGCCAGGACCACGTTCCGGGAGAGGGCATGGTCCAAAAGCGCCGGGTCCGCTTCGAGGGCGGCGGCGAGGATCGACTCTGCCGGCAGGAAACAGATCACGAGCTCAGGCGAGTTGCCGGGGATGTCCCAGTACTTTTTGGACCCCAGGGCATCCACGTGGGACTTGAGGGCCTTCGCATGAGCCAGGAGCAAGGCGTCCGTGCTATTTCCTCCCCACTGCATGCCATTGCCGTCCGTCTGCGTCCTCTTGCCTGCCGAGTGTCCCGCGTTGCCCTGTTCTTGGGCAGCGAGGTAGGACGCCAGCGGAACCTTGGCGTCGACCACCAACTGCTTCCCCCGGGCAACTGCACAACCAGGTCAGGCCGGACGGCGTTGTCCACGGAAGCGGAATGCACCTGCTCGTGAAAATCGACGTGGCGCAGCATGCCCGCGGCTTCCACCACCCGGCGCAGCTGGACTTCACCCCACTGGCCCCTCGCACTGTTGGACCGAAGGGCCGAGGCCAGGGCGTGGGTGGAGCGCAGCAGCTGCTCATCGGACAATCGGGCTTCCTGGAGCTGCTGGGCAAGCTGGCCGTACTGCTCCAAACGGTCCCTTTCCAGGAGAGAGACCTGTTGCTGGACGGCGGTCAGTTTCTCGGCAACGGGGGCAAGCGCACGCAACACACTGCCGTCCTGGTTCCTGGACTCGTTCAGTTCGCGGTTCTGCGACAACAGAAGGCGCCGTTCGGCGTCGGCGGCCGCAAACTGGGCGTTCACCGCGGCAAGCCGCTCCGAGACAGCGTCGAAATCTTCTTCAAGGGCGGCAGCGCGGCGCCTAAACAGAAGGAAGCCAGCCACAACCCCGGCGGCCGCTCCGAGAAGAAGCATGAACAAAGCGAGTATTACTGCAAAACCATCCATGTCCCCAACCTTGGCATAGGGGTCGGACAATATAGCGAAGCCGGGTCACGGCACCCGGGCGTGGGGTCCAGGGTTCGCCCCGCAAAGCGGAGAAGGGCACTCAACGGGTAGAATCAATGCTCGTGGCTCTTACTATTGGCATCGTCGGACTGCCCAACGTCGGCAAATCAACCCTTTTCAACGCACTGACCCGCAACCAGGTGCTGGCCGCGAACTACCCGTTCGCCACCATCGAGCCAAACGTCGGCGTCGTCAACCTCCCGGACCCGCGCCTGCAGAAGTTGGCGGAGGTCTTCGGATCGCAGCGCCTCCTGCCAGCCGTCGTCTCGTTCGTTGACATCGCAGGAATCGTCAAGGGCGCCTCCGAAGGCGAAGGCCTGGGCAACAAGTTCCTGGCGAACATCCGCGAAGCAGAAGCCATCGCCCAAGTCATCCGCGTCTTCGATGACCCCGACGTTGTCCACGTAGACGGCAAAGTTGATCCGCGCTCGGACATTGAGACGATCAACACCGAACTGATCCTGGCCGATCTCCAGACGATCGAAAAGGCCATTCCCCGGATCGAAAAAGAAGTCAAGATCAAAAAGCGGGAAGCCGCGGAACTCGCAGCTATCCTGGCTGCCCAGGCCGTGCTGGAACGTGGCGACACGATCTTCTCCTCGGTCAAGAGCGACAAGCTCGAGATGGAGCACCTCAAAGAGCTCAGCCTCCTCACGGCCAAGCCCTTCATCTACGTCTTCAACGCCGACGAAGGAATCCTGGGCAGTCCGGAAAAGCAGGAAGAACTCCGCGCGATGGTGGCACCGGCGGACAGCATTTTCCTTGACGCCAAGCTGGAATCGGATCTCGTCGAACTCGACGAGGAAGAAGCCCGCGAGATGCTCGAGATGAATGGCCAGGACGAGTCCGGCCTCGACCAGCTGGCACGCGTAGGTTTCCACACGCTCGGACTGCAGACCTACCTCACCGCCGGTCCCAAGGAAGCCCGTGCCTGGACCATCCACCGAGGCGACACCGCGCCCCAGGCAGCAGGGGTCATCCACACGGATTTCCAGCGCGGATTCATCAAGGCCGAAGTTGTCTCCTTCGATGACCTCATCGCCGCCGGATCCATGGCCGAGGCCAAGTCCCGTGGCAAGGTCCGTATTGAAGGCAAGGAATACGTCATGGCCGACGGCGATGTGGTGGAGTTTAGGTTCAACGTCTAGAACAGCGGCCAGGGCACAGCCGACATCTCACCGCTCGGAGCCGGAAACCGCCCTGCCAAGCGCAACCGGGCGCAGCGAGCGGCGAGCGATGCGATTTCTTCGGCGCTGAGCAAGTCCGCCAGGTTTCGGCCCAGCCCACCGTGCAGTCCTTCGCTAACACGATCGATGCCGTCGAGTTCCTCGGCGGTCAGCGGGTCTCCCAACCACCCCCACAGCACCGTGCGCAGCTTGTGGTCACGGTGAAAGGTGAGCCCATGGTCCACGCCGTGCCGGTGTCCGTCCGTCATGGCAAGAATGTGGTCGCCTTTGCGGTCGGCGTTGTTGACGACCGCGTCGAACACCGCCATGCGTCTGAGCGCTGGTGAGTCTTCGTGAACAAGGGTGACCATCCGTCCGTTCTCGTCTCGTCCCTCGAGAACGGGTTTCCAGCCCGTCTCCGGCACGTGGTCCGTCGCGACAAGGTTCACGGCGTTTTGGGCGGGGTCTTGATCCTGCCAGAGCTGCACCATTCCTTCGCCCATTGGACCATCGCGCAGCCAGGTGTGCGGCACGATGTCCCAGCCGAAGGCCTGCGAGACCAGGTAGGCGGCCACCTCCCGGTGGGCCAGGGTGCCGTGGGGAAAGTCCCACAGCGGAGTTTCGCCTGCTATGGGCTTATAGACGACCACCACGTCGCCGATGCTGCCCAGAAACGTAGCGTTTGAAGCCGTCGTGATGCGACCGGTGAGCGTCAGCTCGGAGGTCACTAGGTCCGGCGCTGGCATCAGACCTCGGGAAGGGGACAGATGTGCCCGTCGGCGTCTATCGGGTAACCGCAGAGCGGGCACGTCGGACGTCCGGCGCCCACGATCTCACGGGTGCGTTTGGCGAATGCGCGGGCGGTGCCGACCGGCATGCGCACCAGCAGCATTTCGGTCTCGTTAGCGCCGTCCTCATCAAGCGATGGGTCGTTGTCATCAGCATCGACGTCGGCGATGGGGTAGGCCTCTAGTACGACCTGGGCCGTGGTTGGGTCCCAGCCTAAGCTCATGACGCCGGTGCGAAACTGCTCCTGAACGGCCTCGAGCTGGTCATTGTCGACAAGTTCAATGGGAGTACTCGTGGGAACGCTGAAGGGGTTGCCCTCCACGGTGATGAGCTGGTCGAGAATTTCGTCGATCTTCTCCGCGAGCAGAGCCGACTGCTGCTTCTCCAAGGCAATACTTACGATCTGCGTCCCTGCGCGCACCTGCAGGTAGAACGTGCGCGCCCCCGGAAGGCCAATGGTGCCTACGACGACCCGATCAGGCCAGGCAAACTCGTGAACACGTGTAGGCATGTCAGTATTCTAGGCACATGAGGTTCATGGCGCCTTCCGCCCTGCACCGCCGCCCACCGGCGCATCGCCAGAGTGGATGCCGTTTGACAGCCACGACAGGTCACCCGCGTCAGTATTGGTCGCGTAGACGCTCGGCCGACTACCGCCGTAGCGCACGATTGATACGGAGCCGGGTCCCACGGTAATACGCTGGAACAGGTCGAGGTGCATGCCGAGCGCGTCGGCGAGGATTGACTTGATGATGTCACCGTGACTCACCGCAACCCACACGGCTTCGGGCCCGTGCTCGGCTTCGAAGGCTGCATCGTGGCGTCGAATCGCCGCCACCGAGCGAGCCTGCATCGCGGCCATGGATTCACCTCCGGGGAAGACGACGGCGGACGGTTGGGACTGCACAACCGGCCACAGATCCTCGGTCGCGAGATCACTGAGCGTGCGGCCCTGCCACTGGCCGTAATCGCACTCGGTGAGATCGGGATCGACCGGCGCGTAAGGCGTGCCAGTCTGGCGATCGAGGATGAGACGGGCGGTCTGCTGACAACGCTCAAGCGGGCTCGACACCACCGCGACCAAGGGCACCGCCGCGAGCCGGTCTCCAGTCAGAGCCGCCTGGTCGCGCCCGACTTGGTCCAGGCTGACGCCGACCGCCCGCCCGGCCAGCAGCCCCGTGGCATTGGCTGTAGTGCGGCCGTGCCGCACGAGAATAACTGTCGCCATTCACCCAGCCTAACCACCCGCTCGCTGCGGTGGAGCCGATATTTACGCCGTCCTATCCGGCACGGGGTAGACCAGGGCGACTTCGCCGGCCGGACGCCTGCTGCCCACGGCGAGCACGGCGTTTACATCCTGGTCAGGTGCCCCGTCCTTCGTCGATGGCCGAGCCCCAGCATTCAGCCGGCGGGGAATCGGGGGGCTCGGACGGTCCACAGCGAACGGCTTTCCTCCTCCGGATCGTGCGCGCAGCCCAACGTCGTGCCGAGACGCTTCCCTGTGACGGAACGTGGTGGGGCTCCGATTTAACGTCTAGCGTTATTAACGCTGTGCGTTATATCCTGATGTCATGATCAGGTCGTTCGGGAGCAAAGACACCGAACGACTGTGGCGTCGTGAGCATGTGGCTTCGATGGATTCACGGATCCTTCGGTCCGCCCTCCGCAAGCTTCGCCAGGTGGGGTCCGCGGAGTCGATCGAGGATCTCCGCGTTCCACCGGGGAACCGGCTCGAAGCATTGAAAGGTGACCGGGCCGGTCAATACAGCATCAGGATCAACGACCAGTGGCGGATCTGCTTCAGGTGGACAGACGCTGGACCAGAGGAGGTGGAGATCGTTGACTACCATTGACTATCTTGCGCCGATTCACCCAGGTGAAGTTCTCATGGAGGATTTCATTGAGGGTTTCGGCATCACGCAGAACAAGCTCGCCGTGGCGATCCATGTGCCGCCGCGCCGAATCAATGAGATAGTGCACGGCAAGCGTGCGATCACAGCCGACACGGCACTACGTCTCGGCAAGTATTTTGGAACGTCGGCTCAGTTCTGGCTCAACCTGCAGACGCATTACGATCTCGACGTTGCCGAAGATCGTGCGGCTGGGCAGATCGCTGCCATCACGCCTCTCAAGGTCGCGTGAACAAATCGGTGCGGCTGGTCATCGACATGCCGGTACAGTTCATCTCGCGAGTTATCCACATAACGCAACTCAGCGGTCCTGCGCAGCTTGCGCTTTGGCAATACTTGGTGAATGGGAATCAGATATTACGCATATGCATTCGACGGTGACCTCACTGAACAGGTGCTTTCCGACCCGATGACCTTCGTGTCGGTCGATCCGCTTGCTGATGCTTGGGGCCTTGACCCTGGTGTCGGGATCAGTGGTACCACCTTCGAACAATTGATATCTGAGCGCGACATGCTCTATCTGGACAAGGCATGGCGGCATCTGCAGGTTCTCACGGCACCATTGGGGGCGGCCATGGCGGCGCGACCCGCTTTTCGCATGTTTGAAGGCAACGTGACCATGCATGGCGAAGGTTGGGATCCGTGGGTAAGGGCCTTGACTCCGTCCGAGGTTTTGGCGATTGCTCAGGACTTGGACGATATCTCTGATGCGGAGGTGAGGCTGCAGTTGCCGGATTCGCCATGTGTCGATCGGGACCTCGACGTCGAGTATGCCGTTGGCTATCTTCGACGGGCTCGGGTCTTCGCCACCAATCTCGCCGACGAGGGGCGCGGCATGGTCTACCTGATCGGGTAACGATCATCCTGTCTTAACCCCGACGGGCGACATCTTGGCTCAGGATACTAGGCCAGGTTTCGACATCTCCTGGGGTGCGGGCGACCGTGAGCGTTGCTTGCGGGAGCAATGCCGCAAGGGATTCCGCGGTTGACAGCGGGTGGCCCGGGTCATCGACCCACGCCAAGATTGTCGTCGGTACATCGATTCGCGCGACGGCCTCAGGAGCAGGCAGATCGCTGAGTGCCGCGCCTCGAAACAACGACGGCAGGAGAGCGTCGGCAACATCCGGCACCGTCTCCGGCGCACCAATCGTGGCTGGCGGCGGTGTCGTTCCGCGGGTGGTGGCGAGGAACGCCTCGACACCAACAGATTCGATAAGCGCCGCGGCAGCCCGGTAGTTTGCAGCCTGTGCGGCTCGGGTTTCCCACGCCGTGGGCGGCACCATAAGCGTGAGCCCAGTAAAGCGGCCTGGCTCGCGGGAAGCGGCGTGCAAGAGTGTGCCGGTACCCATGGAGGGACCGACTCCGTGGACACGTTCGCCGGGGAACCAGTGATCGAGCAGTCGCAGGAGGTCGTCGGCCAGGCTTTGCCATTGATATTCCTCGGGGACCTTCCGCCCCGTCGACCGGCCATGGCCGCGTGCGTCGTACCGCAGCAGTCGAGTTCCACTGAGCCCTCGACCGAGGTCGAGGTTGAGCACCCGATCGCGCCCGCGGCTTGAGGTAAGGCCATGCAGCTGGACAACGGGGTGCCCGCCTTCGTCACTCAAAGCAACCGCAAGCTCGGCTCCGGGAACCTCGAAAGTGGGCATCAGGCTCCTCGCTTCGTGACTGGCCGCGTCACCTTGAGCGGCCGCGTTGAGCATTCAGGTTATCTGGGGCGATAGGATACTGCCATGCGGCTGACCAACGTCACGCACCTGCGCCTACCGTTCGGACGACTTTGGGGCTACGACGTCAGTGTCTCAGCGTCCGATCGGCGTCTTCCGGTGTCCTTTGACCAGCGGCTCCATGTGGGGGCAGGCGACCGCCCCGGCTCCTGGATGGCATTGTCTTTTCGGCTGCCTACGCCGACCCGTCGTGAGTCAATTGCCGATGCCTGGCTGGCTGTCGTCGCCCGTCATGGCACATTACGAACGGCATTCGTGCCCGGTGCGGATGGTGATCC
This sequence comes from Arthrobacter sp. MMS24-S77, assembly GCF_054888235.1. Classification (NCBI taxonomy): domain Bacteria; kingdom Bacillati; phylum Actinomycetota; class Actinomycetes; order Micrococcales; family Micrococcaceae; genus Arthrobacter; species Arthrobacter sp. MMS24-S77. Next base: position 3,323,004 of record NZ_JBTZRN010000001.1, on the reverse strand, counting down.
GGAGCTGCGCGAAATTGATATTGGTCCGGGAACCTGGGTGGAGCATCAGGTATCTCCTGGCCAGGCCGTCAATGACGCGGTGCGGGACATTCTCGATGCCGCATGTTCGCCATACCAACAGCCCTCACACCGGCTGTGCGTATTGGAGACGGCTGCCGGACTCACCGTCGTGATTGCGGCCGACCACGCCCACGTCGATATGTGGTCGATGCTGGTGATCGCGCGCGACCTGCTGTCGGCGCTCGATGCTGGGAGGGCGGGCCGTGAGTCGTTTCCCGGGCCGGCGCCGGCATTTGTTGAGCACACGCAGGCACTGCTAGATCGGAATGCGGCGCCGGACCACGTGTGTCACCGATGGGCGGACATCATCGGGGACAGCGGCGGCGTAATGCCGCAATTCCCATTGTCCCTGGGTGCGCCCGATCCGCAGCGCGAGCGCGTAGAAGTTCGCGACGTGTTCGATCTCGACGACGGTGCCGCATTTGCTGCGCAGGCCCGCAGCGACGGTGTCTCGACGCTCGCACTTGCTGTTGTTGCTATGACAGCGGTGACCCTCGAGTTGGCGGGCACCCCGCTGCGAGCCGTTTTTCCCGTGCACAGCCGCTTCGACGAGAACTGGCATGACTCAGTCGGCTGGTTCATTACTAATTCGGTACTTGAGTCGGCGGTCGCCGAGCCGCGCGCTGCGGCGGCCGCGGTAAAAGAGGCTGTCCAGCTTGGCTCGTGGCCGCTCGCGGACGTGCTGGCTCCATGGGGCGGCATGCCCGTAGCTCCTGGTATGTTCGCGATCTCCTGGCTGGACCTGCGCAAACTGCCGGTGCGAATCGACTCGGTCGCACTCGACGCCCATTATGTGAGCGCGACAATCGACACCGACAGCGTCATGCTTTGGTTCATCCTGGACGAGTCCGGTCTGCACTTGAGATGCCGTTATCCTGACACCGTTGAGGCTCGAGCCAACGTCGGCGGATGGCTTGATCTGCTGGTCGCTCGTTTGCAAGCAGATGCGCGATCCTCGGTTCGAGGACTGCTGCGGGTGGCGGGGCGGACCTTCAGGCTGGAACGGGCGAGTAGCGATGATGTCGAGGCCATCGCCGCGCTGCTGTCCGATGATCAGTTCGGTCCCGATCGCGAGTGCGTCGAGCTCGAACGATACGAGACGGCCTACAACTTGGTTGTTCGCGACAGTTCCAACTACCTGGGGGTTGTCCGCAATGATGCCGATCGCATCGTTGCCACGATGCAATTGACCGTCATTCCAGGTCTTTCCCGGGGTGGTTCTTCCCGACTACAGATCGAGGGACTGCGAGTTGCGGCCGCGGAACGTTCACATGGCTTGGGCACGGCGATGCTTGAGTGGGCACACAATTTTGGGCGTGCGCGCGGGGCACAACTGGCACAGGTGACCACCGACGAAGCACGGGAACGGGCTCGAGCCTTCTACACTCGACTCGGATATCGGACTGCCCACGTCGGGTTGAAACGGCGCCTGTAGTAGTTCCGCTTCAAGGTGTAGTGCCCAGCCATTTTCAGTGATGGAGAATTAACTGATAGAAGCCCCGGTTCGCCTTGAACCGGGGCTTCTATCGTGTCGGCCGGATCACGGAACCACTTGGACGTCCTTCAATGATTGCATCTCGATAACAAACTTTACTGGCGGGAAACTTTGGACCCAAACACCCGCTCCGGGCGCTAGGCTACTGCTCATGTGAGACCAGCCACAAGCCTGCTGAGGGGGTTGTGGCAGTCTGCCGGAGTCAACAGCGCCGGCTTTTTCCACTCAAAAAAATAGGAGGCGGAATGCGTTTCGGACGTACTTCCAAAGCAGTGGGTATCGCGGCAATCGCCGCAATCGCACTGAGCGCCTGCGCCGGCAATACCGGCGGCAACACCCCGTCCACCGGAGCGGTCAAGCAAGGTGGCACGGCCACCGTGGTGGAAGTCAACGCTTTCAACACGTTCAACCCCAACACCGCCGACGGCAACACTGACATCAACTCCAAGGTCAGCTACGCCACGCACTCGGGCTTCTACTACATCGACAACAAGCTGAATGTCGTCCATAACGACAAATTCGGCAAGATGGAGAAGGTCTCGGACAATCCGCTGACTGTGAAGTACACCATCAACGACGGTGTGAAGTGGTCCGACGGCACGCCCGTTTCGGCCGCAGACCTCCTTCTGCAATGGGCAGCGTTCTCCGGCTACTACGACGATGCCGACGCCAAGGCCAAGACCGGCACGTCGTACTTCTCCTACGCTGGTGACAACTCGGGCCTCAGCCTGACGGATTTCCCGGAGATCAGCAATAACAACAAGACCCTGACGCTCAAGTACTCCAAGCCCTTCTCCGACTGGGAGATCGTGCTGGGTGGCCCTGGCATTGACATTCCTGCCCACGTCCTGGCCCAGAAGGCCGGACTGAAGGACACCCAGGCCTTGATTGACTTCTTCAAGAGCAAGCCGCGCGGAGATGCCAAGGCACCCCAGCCCGCGGACGCGAAGCTGAAGGCAATGTCGGACATGTGGAACACCGGCTTCGACACGAAGACGCTTCCCGCGGACCCGACCCTGTTCCTGTCAAACGGTCCCTACATCGTCAAGAGCATGAACCAGGACCAGTCCCTCACCATGGTCCGCAACAAGGACTACAACTGGGGACCGACGCCGAGCCTTGACGAAATCACCGTCCGCTACATTGGTTCGGCACCGGCTCAGGTCCAGGCACTCAAGAACGGCGAGGCGGACATCATTGCTCCGCAGGCATCCGCTGACACTCTCGACCAGCTGAAGGCACTCTCCAGCCAGGGAGTCACCGTTGACCAGGGCAACCAGCTGGCCTTCGACCACTTGGACCTGAACTACTCGGGACCGCTGGCCGACCAGAACGTGCGCCAGGCCTTCATGAAGACTGTGCCCCGCAAGGACATCGTCAACAAGATCATTGGCAAGCTTGACCCGAACGCCAAGCCGCTCGACTCGCAGATCTTCGTCCCGCAGCAGGCTGCCTACGCGGATTCGGCCAAGAACAACGGTTCCTCGGCCTACCAGGACGTCGACATTGACGGCGCCAAGAAGCTCCTCAACGGTGCCACTCCGGAAATCCGCATCATGTACAACAAGGACAACCCCAACCGTGTTGACGCCTTCTCGCTGATCCGCGAATCGGCTACCAAGGCCGGCTTCAAGATCGTCGACGGCGGCCTGGGCAAGTCCGACTGGGGCAAGGCACTGGGCAAGGGCGGCTACGATGCCACCATCTTCGGATGGATCAACCCGGGCGTTGGTGTCTCCGGCGTTCCGCAGATCTTCAAGACCGGCGGCGGCAACAACTTCAACCAGTTCAGCAACGCTGACGCTGACAAGTTGATGGAAGAGCTCGTGGTCACCACCGACCGCAGCAAGCAGGATGACCTCGAGAAGCAGATCGACAAGAAGATCTGGGACTCCGCATACGGTGTGCCGCTCTTCCAGTCCGTCAACGTGGACGCTTACAGCGACCGCATCACCGGTGTGAAGCTCATGCCGAACCAGACTGGTGTTTGGTGGAACTTCTGGGAGTGGGCTCAGAAGTAAGGCCCAACTCAGCGAGCAATATCGCCAGCCGAGGCGCCGGGACCGACGTATCATGGTCCCGGCGCCTTCGGGTTGGTGAACCGGCATATTGTCTGCTTCCCATCGACCTCATGCAGGGAAGGGGCACGATTCTGCGATAGGCGCCGGCGACCCCGGGCCTGGATTTCGAGGTTCTTCACCATGGTGACCTATATCGTCCGGCGGCTCATAACCGCCGCATTCATTCTTCTTGGAGCATCGTTCCTGGTGTATCTCCTGACAGCGTTGTCCGGAGACCCCTTGGAAGAGCTCCGCACCAGCAGTGCACCGAACCGGCAAGCATTGATGGATGCGCGAATCAATCTGCTCGATCTCGACACACCAGCGCCGCTTCGCTATTTCAAGTGGCTGGGCGGCGCCGCCCAGTGTCTCGTTCCCTTCGGCAACGCCTGCAACCTCGGCAAGAACATCGCCGGGCAGCCAATCACGGAGGCCCTCGGCTTCGCACTGGTTCAAACCCTGACGCTGGTTACCGGCGCGACAATTCTCGCGATTCTCATCGGCATTTCGCTCGGTATCGTCACCGCACTCCGCCAGTACAGCGCGTTGGACTATGGCGTGACGTTCATGGCCTTCCTCTTCTTCTCATTGCCGATCTTCTGGGTAGCCGTCCTTCTCAAGGAGTTCGGCGCCATTGGATTTAATGACTTCCTGCGAAATCCGGAAATTCCGCCGACCGTGGCTCTTGGAATTGGAGCGGTCTTGGGCCTCATTGGGGCCGTCGTCGTGGGCGGTGCGGTGAAACGCCGGCTGATCGTCGGTGGCTCTGTCTTTGCCGCCGTTTCGCTTATTCTCTTCTACTTCTCGCTGACTCAATGGTTCCGCAATCCGGGCCTGGGGCCGGTCATCATCGCGATCATGGGGGCGGGAATCGCCGTCGGAATCACCATCTTGGTTTCCGGACTCAAGAACCGCAAAGCACTGCAATCGAGCCTGATTGTGGTGGGCATCGGTGTGATCGCCTATTTCGCTGTGCAGCCCCTGCTTAATGACGCGACCGGGCTCATGATCTTCCTCCTTGCAATCGCCACCATTCTGGTTGGCGTCGCGGTGGGCTACTTCATGGGCGGTTACGACCGCGGCCAATCCATGCGCGCTGCCGGAATCACGGCCTTCTTGGTCGGAGCCCTTGTGGTGGTAGACCGGTTCATGCAGGCCTGGCCGTCTTATTTCAGCAACAGCCGGGTGCGCGGACGCCCGATCGCCACTATCGGGGCGGGAACACCGAACATCCAAGGCGATTTCTGGATCATGTCAACAGACACCTTGACCCACCTCGTCTTGCCGACCATTGCACTGATCCTTGTCTCGTTGGCCAGCTACACGCGGTTCACACGCTCGTCGATGCTCGAAATCATGAACATGGACTACATCCGGACAGCACGCGCCAAGGGCCTGAGCGAGCGTTCCGTGATCATGGGCCACGCCTTTCGGAACGCCCTGATTCCGATTGCAACGATCGTCGCCTTTGACATCGGTGCATTGATCGGTGGTGCCGTCATCACCGAAACGGTCTTCTCCGTGCGGGGCATGGGTTTCTTGTTCATTGACGGACTGCTGCACACGGACCCGAACCCGGTGATGGGCGTGTTCCTTTGTGTGGCCATCACCGCCATGGTCTTCAACCTGATAGCGGACCTCGCGTACTCCGCGCTCGACCCACGCGTAAGGATCAAAGCATGAGCCAGCCAACCCAAGAGGAAGAACTCCTCGCGCAACAGGCGCTTGCCGAAGCTGCGGCCACCCAAACAGGCAGCGAAGTCACCAGCGGCCTGAGCCAGGGCCAGATTGTCCGCAAGAGATTTTTCGGCCACACAGGCGCCCTCATAGGACTCGCAGTTTTCGCGGTGATCTTCCTGCTTGCCTTCACCTCGGTGGGCGCGTTCGGAATTCCCGGGTGGTGGAAATACAATCACGTGGACGTCTCGCCGCTCGTCAATGATGGTGCTCCAACCTCATCGCTGTGGCCCATTGCGTGGGGTGAGCATCCGTTCGGCCAAGACCGGATCGGGCGCGATCTGTTTGCCATGACGATGCGAGGAGCGCAGCAGTCAATCACGGTGATGCTCCTGATCGGTGGCATCGCAGGTGCGATCGGCGCCATCGTCGGGGGGCTTGCCGGCTATTTCCGAGGCTGGGTCGAAGCCATTCTCATGCGCCTGACCGACGTCATCATCATCATTCCCCTGCTGCTCCTCGCGGCCGTGGTCGGCCAGATAGCCAACCGCAGGGACGAGGGCAGTTGGTTGACCGGATTTGCCGCCAACAACGGCGTCGTCATTCTTGGTATCTTCCTCGGTTTTGTCAGCTGGGTGGGCCTGGCCCGACTTGTCCGAGGTGAGTTCCTGACCCTCCGCGAGCGGGAGTTCGTCGACGCCGCGCGGATCTCCGGGGCCTCGAACGCCAGGATCATCTTCAAACACATCCTCCCGAACGCTGTCGGTGTGCTGATCGTCAACGTGACACTGACCATGTCCGCCGCCATCCTCTTGGAGACCGCCCTCAGCTACTTGGGCCTCGGAGTGAAGGCTCCGGACACATCGCTAGGCCTGCTGGTTGCGCAGAACCAGGAAGCTTTTGCCACTCGCCCATGGCTGTTCTGGTTCCCGGGCTTGTTTATCATCCTCATCTGCCTCAGCATCAACTTCATCGGCGATGGCTTGCGGGACGCTTTCGACCCGCGGCAGAAGAAGTTCCGGGCCAAGTCCGCGGTCGAGACCGCAAAGCACTCCAGCACGACGACGGCGCCGGTCGCCGATACTCCGAAGGGCAGCTGAGTGGGACCCGCCCGGGGAACCCTAATACCGGTAGACCGCCCAGTAACTGGCCGCGGCCAGTGCCACCGTGGCCGCCACGCGGAACCATCCAACCGTTACCGCAACTATGGCGTCCTCCGCCCGGCCGGGTTCAACCTGGCCGGACTCCACGAGCGCCTGCCAGCGGGTGCGGACCAAGACGGCCGCTGCACCCGAATCGGTGTTCTTGAGATCTCCGGGACGAACCGAGCTGCCGGGGCCGTAGGTGGTGTCCGGGAGCCCCTTCAGGTGCTCGGGGCGGGCATTGCGCCCGCCCCAAATCCCAGGCGCAGGCGCAGCCCACGCGGAGTATTTCTTGCGTGGCGTCAAGAGCGTGAGGGCGTAGCGGGTGTCCACCTGAACCAGGGCATCCCATGGGACTTCAACGGTCCTGTAAGGGTTCTCCAGCCGCACGCCGGAGTCCAGGACCACCACCGCCGGGCGCCAGAACAGCAACCAGCCGATGAAGGCAACAAGGAGCAGGGGAGCGGTACCCGGAAGGGCTCCCGGACCGGCCGCCACAAGCGTCACGATCACCCCGAAGGCCGCTATTGCCCAGCAAGCCCAAGCGAACAACCTGCTGGTGCGGGCCTTGAAGATTTCGATATTTCCAGCATGGGGCTCTCGGCTCATGCCCCTAATAATTCAGGATTCCGGGCTACTTCACTAATCACCCCTTGGAGGGTGGCCCGGGTGGAAGGGAATACCCAACATGACTGACAACGCCAGCCCCGAACCTGAGGCAACCCCGCTTGAGACTGCCTCGGACAAGAGTGCGCCTGGGAGCGTGGTCCTGGAAGTGCGCGATCTCAGCGTCGACTTCGGTGTAGAGAAGAAATGGGTCCCGGCCGCCATTGGACTGAACTATGAGGTCAGGGCAGGCGAAGTCCTCGCCATCGTCGGTGAATCCGGCTCCGGCAAGAGTGCCAGTTCCATGGCCTTGCTGGGATTGCTGCCCAGCAACAGCCGGGTCACCGGGAGCGTGAAGCTCTCCGGCAAGGAGTTGCTTGGCGCCAAATCCGGCACCATCAGGGAGGTCCGCGGCAAGGACGTTGCCGTCATCTTCCAGGAACCGATGACGGCGCTCAACCCCGTCTACACGGTGGGTGCCCAGATTGTTGAGACGATCCGGCTCCACAACGTGGTCTCCCCGGATGAGGCCAAGGAGCGCGCACTGCGCATGCTGGACCTCGTGGAGCTTCCTGACCCGGAAAAGGCGTTCAAGTCGTACCCCCATCAGCTTTCCGGCGGCCAGCGCCAGCGGGCCATGATCGCCCAGTCGTTGTCCTGCGACCCGAAACTCCTGATCGCGGATGAACCCACCACGGCCCTGGATGTGACGGTCCAAGCTGAAATCCTGGACCTGATGCGCCATCTGCGCAACAAGCTGGATAGCGCCATTGTGCTCATCACGCACGACATGGGTGTGGTGGCCGACCTCGCTGACCGGATCGCGGTAATGCGCAAGGGCGTCATAGTAGAAACCGGCACGGCGCAGCAGATCTTCAGCAACCCGCAGCACGAATACACGCGGGCGCTGCTGGCAGCTGTTCCCCACTTGGGACAGGGCGCGGACAGTCCCGACGTCGATGTCACTGCGGCCCTGGCCGCGGCCACGAACACGGAGCTCGAATCCGTTGAGCATGACGAGCTGCTCCGCCGGGAACGCGAAAACCAGGCTGCTCTGAAGGCAGCGGCGGAAGAAGCCGCCAGACCCAAGGGCAACCCGGTGCTTGAGCTGATCGACGTCGCGATCGAATACCCCAAACAGGGCCGTGTTCCGGCGTTCCGCGCTGTCGAGGGAGCAAACCTGGTCATCTACCCTGGCCAAGTTGTGGGCCTGGTCGGTGAGTCGGGATCCGGCAAGACGACCATTGGACGCGCCGCCGTCGGACTCCTGCCTGTGGCCGCAGGCAGCATGCGCGTGGTGGGTCAGGACATCTCCGCCGCGAAACGGAATGGAAAACAGCTCCACGAGGTGCGCCGGGACATCGGCATGGTTTTTCAGGATCCGTCGTCGTCGCTGAATCCGCGCCTGCCTATCGGTGAGAGCATCGGCGAACCGATGTTCCTTGCCGGGGTCGCCAAGGGAGTAGAGCTGCAGAAGCGGATCGAGAACCTTTTGGACCAGGTGGAACTGCCCCGCGGTTACCGCAACCGTTACCCGCATGAGTTGTCGGGCGGGCAGAAGCAGCGTGTCGGTATTGCGCGTGCGCTGTCCCTGCAGCCAAAGCTCATGGTGGCGGATGAGCCGACGTCGGCACTGGACGTTTCGGTGCAAGCGAAGGTTTTGGAACTCTTCCAGAACCTACAGAAGGAGCTGGGATTCGCGTGCCTGTTCGTGACGCACGACCTCGCCGTGGTTGACGTCCTGGCTGACCGGATTTGCGTGATGCAGCGTGGCCGGATCGTGGAGCAGGGCACCCGGGAACAGATTCTTCGTAATCCGCAGGAACCTTACACGCAAAGGCTGCTTGCTGCTGTGCCGCTTCCGGACCCGGAGAAGCAACGGGAGCGACGGGAACTGCGAGCCCAACTCATGGCCGCCGGCATCGAGTAGCAACTGCGCGAGCCACGGCTCGCGGCACAGACGGACTGCCGCTCATCGCGCAAGAGTCCCCGTGGTCAACAGTCCACGGGGGCTCTTTTTGTGCTTCGAGCGTCCTTGTGCGGTTCCGCGAAAGACGCTTTGGCGTGCTCGAAAACCCCCGGGTTTTCGGCGAAAAGCAGGGGTCAGGCATGTCGAGTGTACCAAGGAGTAACCCATTACGTGAAGTGACTGCTTCATTTACTTGAAATGACTGCTTCATTACTAAAACTGTCAAGAGCATACTTGTGCCGTTTGTGCCAATGGGATTCCACATTTCGGACAACGTGTGGTTAGGATTACACATCCATGTAGGCCGCGTCACAGGATAATTCTGTGCCTGGCCCCGGGGCAGCCATGAGTTGCCCCGACCCATCCCCCTGAATCCATAGGAGGCGGAATGCGTTTTTCGCGCACTTCCAAAGCTCTAGGCTTGCTGGCAGTTGCCGCACTTGCCCTTACCGGATGCGGCAGCGCCGGCTCCGGAAGCAGCGGCCAGGCTGCTGCCGGCGATCCGAACAAGATCATCACCGCATACAGCAATGAACCCCAGCACCCCCTGCTGCCGTCCAACACCAACGAGGTGTACGGCGGCCGCGTCGTTGAACTCCTGTTCGAAGGCCTGCGCAGCTACGACGCCAGCGGAAAGTCCGTGAACGCCCTCGCGGAATCCATTGACACGACTGACGGCCAGAACTACACCATCAAGGTGAAGAAGGGCACCAAGTTCACCAACGGCGAGGAAGTCACCGCCAAGAGCTTCGTTAACGCCTGGAACTTCGCCGCACTGAGCACCAACGCGCAGGCCAGCAGCAGCTTCTTCGAGTCGATCGATGGCTACGACGCTGTCAGTGCAACCAAGAAGGAAACGGGCGCGGACGGCAAGTCCAAAGACGTTCCTGCGCCGACCGCGCAGACCATGTCCGGCTTGGTCCTGAAGGACGACTCGACCATCACGGTGAAGCTGGCCCAGCCGGAAGCCGACTGGCCGTTGCGCCTCGGCTACTCCGCCTTCATGCCGCTTCCGTCCGATGCCCTCAAGGACCCGAAGGCCTTCGGCGAAAACCCCATCGGCAACGGCCCGTACAAGATGGCCGCCAAGGGTGCTTGGCAGCACGACAGCCAGATCGCCCTTGTCAAGAACGCCGACTACCAGGGTCCCCGCGTGGCCAAGAACGGTGGCGTGACCTTCAAGTTCTACACCGATCCGGCGCCGGCATACACGGACATCCAGGCCAACAACCTTGACGTCACGGACGTCCTGCCGACGAACGCCCTGAAGACCTACACCACGGACTTCCCGGACCACAACCTCAACAAGGCTTACGCAGGCAACGCGACGCTCAACATCCCGAACTACCTGCCTGAGTTCCAGGGAGACGCCGGCAAGCTCCGCCGCCAGGCCATCTCCATGGCCATCAACCGCGACGAGATCACCAAGGTTGTCTTCAACGGCACCCGTATTCCGGCCAAGGACTTCACGTCTCCCTCCGTTGACGGCTACAACGCCAACGTAGCGGGCTCCGATGTCCTGAAGTTCGACGCCGCGAAGGCGAAGGATCTTTGGGCCAAGGCGGAAGCCATGAGCCCGTGGCCGGCCGGCAAAACCCTCCAGCTCGCGTACAACACCGACGGTGGCAACAAGGAATGGATCGACGCCGTTGCCAACAACCTGAAGAACAACCTCGGCATCAAAGCCGAAGGCCAGCCGTTCGCCAAGTTTGCCGAAATCCTGAACCTCCGCAAGGCCAAGACCCTTCCGGGCTTCACCCGCGCAGGCTGGCAGGCAGACTACCCCTCGCTGTTCAACTTCCTCGGCCCGCTGCTGAAGACCGGCGCTAGCGCCAACTACGAGGGATACAGCAACCCGGAATTCGACAAGCTGCTGACCGAAGGCCTCGCTTCCAAGTCCACGGACGATGCGAACAAGAAGTTTACCCAGGCACAGGAAGTCCTGTTCAAGGACCTTCCGAACCTCCCTCTGTGGTACCAGGCACGCCAGGCCGTATGGAGCCAGAACGTTACCAACGTTGACTCCGGCTGGAACGGCGTCCTGCTCTACTACAACATCACCGCAAAGTAGTCCTCTGGACTCGTTCCAAGCTCGCTAGTGCATGGGGGTCCGGTCACAAAACCGGGCCCCCTGTGCGCTTGATCCAGCACGAAAGCTGTCCCACATGAATCCCCTTAGTTTCAAGAGCGCTCAGGAAACCTTGCTGTGATCCAGTACATCCTCCGGCGTTTGCTGCAGGTCATCCCGGTCTTCCTGGGAACCACCCTGCTTGTGTATTTCATGGTCTTTGCCCTCCCGGGCGACCCCATCCGCGCCTTGTTCGGCGACCGGCCTCCCAGCGAGTCCGTCATTGCCGCCCTGCGCCAGCAATACAATCTTGACCAGCCGTTCTGGGTCCAGTATGGGCTGTTCCTTAAGAACCTGTTCACTTTCAACCTCGGCGTTGACTTCACCGGTCAGCCCATCGCCGCCACCCTTGGCCGCATCTTTCCCGTGACCGCCATGCTCGCCGTCGAGGCCCTTGCCATCCAGGCTGTATTCGGTGTGGCTTTCGGCCTGATTGCCGGCCTGCGCAAGGGAAAGCTCTTTGACTCCACCGTGCTGGTTGCCTCCCTCGTCGTCATCGCTGTCCCCACCTTCGTGCTGGGCTTCGTGCTTCAGCTCGTCGTCGGCGTGCAGCTCGGCTGGGCCAAGCCGACCGTCGGATCCAACGCGGATTGGGGCACGCTGATCCTCCCGGCCACGGTGCTTGGCCTCGTGTCCTTTGCCTACGTGCTGCGCCTGACCCGCGCCTCGGTCATCGAAAACATGAACGCTGACTACGTCCGCACGGCAACCGCTAAAGGCCTTTCCCGCCCTCGCGTGGTCCTGGCCCACATCCTGCGAAACTCCATGATCCCCGTGGTCACCTACCTGGGTGCGAACCTGGGTGGCTTGATGGGCGGCGCGATCGTCACCGAAGGCATCTTCAACGTGCCCGGCGTCGGACAAAAGCTCTACCAAGCAGTGATCCGCAGCGAGGGCCCCACCGTCGTTGCGATCGTGAGCGTCCTGGTGCTGGTCTTCGTTGCCGCCAACCTGTTGGTCGACCTCCTCTACGCCTGGCTTGACCCCAGGATTCGCTATGAAAAGTAGATCCGCTATGAAAAGTAACCGTCAGATCGAGCACTACGTTGCCCCCATCGACGAGACCCCGCTGCTGGCGACCGATACCCTCAAGGTCGACGCGGCACCCCTGAGCCTGTGGGCAGACGCCTGGCGGAAGCTCCGCCGTCGTCCGCTCTTCATCATCTCCGCGCTCATGATCTTCCTGCTCCTGATTGTCGCTTTCTTCCCTGGCCTGTTTACGCAGACAGCCCCGAACGACAACTGCCAGCTTGCAGACTCCCTGGCGGGCCCCTCGGCCGGCCATCCTCTCGGATTCACCTTCCAGGGCTGCGACATCTACTCCCGCGTCATCCACGGCACGCAGGCATCCTTGACGGTCGGCGTCGTCTCGGTCCTCTTCGTCCTGGTCATCGGCGTCACGCTCGGCGCGCTGGCCGGTTTCTTCGGCGGCTGGATTGACACCGTCATTGCCCGCATTGGCGACATTTTCTTCGCCCTGCCTTTGGTCCTCGGCGCGCTGGTAGTCACCCAGCTCCCGTTCTTCCGCGAGAACAAGAGCGTCTTCACGGTGGTCATGGTCATCGTGATGCTCGGCTGGCCGCAAATGGCCCGTATCACCCGTGGCGCCGTGATCGAGGTCCGCAACGCTGATTTCGTCACGGCGGCCCGCTCGCTGGGTGTCTCGAAGATCGGCACCCTGGTCCGGCACGTCGTTCCGAACGCGCTTGCGCCGATCATCGTCCTGGCCACCATGGAGCTGGGTGTCTTCATCGTCACTGAAGCAACGCTCTCCTTCCTTGGCATTGGCCTGCCCGGCAGCATCATGTCGTGGGGTAACGACATTTCCGCGGCGAAGGACACTCTGCGCACCAACCCCGAAGTGCTGATGTTCCCCGCAACCGCACTGTCCATCACGGTCCTGAGCTTCATCATGCTTGGCGACGCACTGCGTGACGCCCTTGACCCCAAGAGCCGCAAGCGATGAAGGAGGCAATCATGACAACGTCCAACGTCACCATCAACGAGGCCGGAACCGAAGAGCGCCCGCTCCTTGAAATCAGGGACCTCGCCATCTCCTTCCAGACGGCGAGCGGCGAATTCCAGGCCGTCAAGAACGCGCATCTGACCATCATGCCCGGCGAGACGGTCGCCATCGTGGGGGAGTCCGGTTCGGGAAAGTCGACGACGGCGCTTGCCGCGATCGGTCTCCTGCCGGAGAACGGCCGGGTTTCCGGCGGGCAGATCCTGCTCGACGGCGAGGACATCTCGCACGCGCCGGAACGGCGCATGATCGAGCTGCGCGGCAACACGATCGGCATGGTCCCGCAGGATCCGATGTCCAACCTCAACCCGGTGTGGAAGATCGGCTACCAGGTCCGCGAGACGCTGCGCGCCAACGGCAGGCCCCATGCTCCGGCTGATGTGGCTCGTGTCCTCGCAGAAGCAGGCTTGCCGGATTCGGCGCGGCGTGCCAAGCAGTACCCGCACGAATTCTCCGGCGGCATGCGCCAGCGGGCCCTGATTGCCATTGGCCTGTCCTGCCAACCGCGGCTGCTTATTGCAGACGAACCGACGTCGGCCCTCGACGTGACGGTCCAGAGGCAGATCCTCGACCACCTCGAGACCATGACGGCGGAGCTCGGCACGGCAGTCCTGCTCATCACCCACGATCTTGGCCTCGCGGCTGAACGCGCGGACAAAGTTGTGGTCATGTACCGCGGCAACGTGGTGGAAGCCGGCCCTTCGCTGGAACTGCTCCGCAACCCGCAGCACCCCTACACCCAGCGGCTGGTGGCATCGGCCCCGTCCTTGGCTTCCCGCAGGATCCAGGCAGCCAAGGCTGAAGGCATCCAAACGGAAGAACTCCTGGCACCCACTGAAGCTGTGGTGGAAAAGGCACTCCCAGAGGACGTCCTGAAAGTCGAGAGCCTCAGCAAGGTCTTCAAGCTGCGCTCAGGAGTGGGCAGGTCCACCGACTTCACCGCGGTGGACAACGTCTCGTTCAACGTCAAGCGCGGCACGACGACGGCGATCGTGGGGGAGTCGGGCTCCGGCAAGTCCACGGTCGCCCAGATGGTCCTCAACCTCCTTCCTCCGACGTCGGGACGGATCGTGTTCGACGGGGTGGACACCTCCACGCTGAACAGCCGCGAGATCTTCAAGTTCCGGCGCCGCGTCCAGCCGATCTTCCAGGACCCGTACGGTTCCCTCGACCCGATGTACAACATCTTCAGGACCATCGAGGAACCGCTCCGGACCCACAAGATCGGTGACAAAGCCAGCCGCGAGAAGAAGGTCCGGGAGCTCCTTGACCAGGTGGCGCTGCCGCAGTCCACGATGCAGCGGTACCCGAACGAGCTCTCCGGCGGGCAGCGGCAGCGCGTCGCGATCGCCCGGGCCCTGGCGCTCGATCCCGAAGTGATCATCTGCGACGAAGCGGTCTCCGCCTTGGACGTACTGGTGCAGGCCCAGGTGCTGAACTTGTTGGCCGAGCTGCAGTCCAACCTTGGCCTGACGTACCTGTTCATCACGCACGACCTTGCCGTCGTACGGCAGATCGCGGACCATGTCTGCGTGATGCAGAAGGGCAAGCTCGTGGAAACGGGCAGCACCGACAACGTCTTCGATTCGCCGCAGCAGGAGTACACCGAGGCACTCCTCAACGCGATCCCCGGAGCGAGCCTGATGCTGCCGCCCGCGGTGGCCTGACCCCGCGTAGCAGCCGTCATTCACCGCCCGTAGGGCAATCAAGAGAGCCGGTGCCACTTCCCTGAGGGAAGGGCGCCGGCTCTTCGGCTGTTCCCGAGGATGTCCGGAACTCCCTGCCGGCTGTGATGAAGGGCACAATTCGGTGGCGATGGGGGTGATTTTTAGGCCAATAAATACCACAGCGTTTAGACTCTATGAAGGTGCCCTGTGTCAAAGGGTCTAATCCGTCGTGCGTTCCGGTTGGAAATGTCGCGATACAACAGCTGACTTCACCACTGAATCGAGCCATTACGCATGTCTGAAACCACCACCAACACCGCCGCGGCCACTGCATCGCGCAGTGATCTGCGCAACGTCGCGATTGTGGCCCACGTTGACCACGGCAAGACCACCCTGGTCGACGCCATGCTCAAGCAGACCAACTCCTTCGCCGAGCACAACCACCTGGAAGACCGCGTCATGGACTCCGGTGACCTGGAGCGCGAAAAGGGCATCACGATCCTTGCCAAGAACACCACGGTTGCCTACAACGGCCCGTCCTCCCATGGCGAGACCATCACCATCAACGTGATCGACACCCCCGGCCACGCCGACTTCGGTGGCGAGGTGGAGCGCGGCCTGTCCATGGTTGACGGCGTTGTCCTCCTGGTTGACGCTTCCGAGGGTCCGCTGCCGCAGACCCGCTTTGTGCTCCGCAAGGCCCTCGCCGCGCACCTTCCCGTCATCCTGCTGGTCAACAAGACCGACCGCCCTGACGCCCGCATCGAAGAAGTTGTCCACGAATCCATGGACCTGCTCCTGGGCCTGGCCTCGGACCTCGCGGACGAAGTTCCGGACCTCGACCTGGACAAGATCCTGGAAGTTCCCGTGGTTTACGCCGCAGCCAAGGTTGGCCGCGCCTCCCTGGAACAGCCTGCTGACGGATCGGCACCGGAGAACGAAGATCTCGAACCCCTGTTCAAGACGATCATCGAGCACATCCCGGCTCCGACCTACAACCCGAACGGTGTCCTGCAGGCGCACGTCACCAACCTGGACGCCTCCCCGTTCCTTGGCCGCCTCGCACTGCTGCGCATCTACAACGGCACCCTCCGCAAGGGCCAGACCGTGGCCTGGGCCCGTGCCAACGGCGAACTGAAGAACGTCAAGATCACTGAGCTCCTGGCCACCAAGGCCCTGGATCGCGTTCCGGCAGAGTCCGCCGGCCCGGGTGAGATTGTGGCCGTTGCCGGTATCGAGGAGATCACCATCGGTGAGACCCTGACCGACGCCGAGAACCCGCAGCCGCTGCCGCTCATCACGGTGGATGACCCCGCGATCTCCATGACCATCGGTATCAACACCTCTCCGCTGGCCGGCAAGGTCAAGGGTGCCAAGGTCACGGCCCGCCAGGTGAAGGACCGCCTGGACAAGGAACTGATCGGTAACGTCTCCATCAAGGTTCTGCCCACCGAGCGTCCGGACGCTTGGGAAGTCCAGGGCCGTGGCGAACTCGCGCTGGCCATCCTCGTGGAGCAGATGCGACGCGAAGGCTTCGAACTGACGGTCGGCAAGCCGCAGGTTGTCACCCGGACCATCGACGGCAAGATCCACGAGCCGATGGAACACATGACCATCGACGTGCCCGAAGAATACCTCGGTGCAGTCACGCAGCTCATGGCCGCCCGCAAGGGCCGCATGACCAACATGGCCAACCACGGCACGGGCTGGTGCCGCATGGAATTCATCGTTCCGGCACGTGGCCTCATCGGCTTCCGCACCAAGTTCCTCACTGACACCCGTGGTGCCGGCATCGCTTCCTCCATCTCGGAGGGCTACGAGCCGTGGGCCGGCCCCATCGAATACCGCACCAATGGTTCGATGGTTGCTGACCGCGCCGGCGTCGTCACCCCGTTCGCCATGATTAACCTGCAGGAACGTGGATCCTTCTTCGTGAAGCCCACGTCCGAGGTCTACGAAGGCATGATCGTGGGCGAGAACTCCCGCGCCGACGACATGGACGTCAACATCACGAAGGAAAAGAAGCTCACCAACATGCGTGCCGCTTCCTCCGACACCTTCGAGAACCTGACGCCGCCGCGCGACCTGACCCTCGAAGAGTCCCTCGAGTTCGCCCGCGAAGACGAGTGCGTCGAGGTCACCCCGGAATCCATTCGCATCCGCAAGGTGATCCTGGATGCCAACGAGCGCGCCAAGGCCACGCGGGCCCGCGCCAAGGTCTGATCCCAAGTAGTTTGCGGACTGACGCATCGAACGGATTGACGTAGTGAATAAGGGAGCCACCGGAGCAGCACGCGGCATTGCCGTAGCTGTTCCGGTGGCTCTTTTGCTGCCCTGGCGGGCACCGCACTGCACCGGCAGACGCTCCTTGTTGCCGGCGTCGACGTTTACTGGGGTGCTGCCGCGGCACTGCTCCTGCTCGGTTCGTTGCAGCTCTGGCTGGGCGCGTGGTCGCGGTCTTTGCTCCCGACAGCGGTGGCCGGGATTGCCTGTTATGTGGCGGTTGGCCTGTTGTCGGCTGCCGGAACGGGTAAGCAGCTGATCGTCGCAGACGTGCCGGGAAATGTGTGGGTCTATGGCAGTGCGGGCGTGACTTTCGTGATGCTCTTGTGGTGCCGGCGCTATAGGCGTCCGCCGCGCGGCTGACTAGTCCGCGCTTGGATCCCGGTGGTGGGCGATCAAGAGTGAGGTGGCCTCGCCGTCGTCGTCCGCCGGAAGACGCATATACTCCTCGACGACTGCCCTCAGCTTGCCCATCATTTCCTGTTGGCGCGCGGCATTGAACTTCACGCCAAGCCGCCAGACATCGATATCCTCCGGGGCGAGCCCGCGGGTTTCCTGGACGAAAGTTTCGATCAGGACGGGGGAAATATCGTCGACAGGGGTGCTCCACGACGTTCGGGTGGCGATGTACGGCACTTCCTTGGCGCCCCGCTTTCCCCTCCGGCCTTCCAGCGGCACAAGAAACCCGGTGCGGACCAGGGTCCGGACATGGTGGAGGCTCGAAGCCGGATTGATGTCCAGCAGCCCGGCAATCTCTTTGTTGGTGCGCGCATGGTGGAGACAGAGCCGGAGAATCCGCAGGCGAAGCGGCGAACTCAGGGCGCGTCCCTTGGCCACCAGATCGTTGTCGGCCCGCTCTTGTTCCGTCATGGTGGCCAGTGTAGCCATCCTGCAGTGATTGACATATTTCAATCACTGCAGGATGCTGGGCGGGTGAATGCCGGGACCACTGACAACGCTCAGCAAGCTGACACAGCCCAACAAACTGACGCTGCCCAACAAGCGGCCTCGCTCTGGCGGGATCGGAATTTCACCACGTTCTGGTCTGGCCAGGCCGTCAGCCAGCTAGGTGCGCAACTGGGGCAACTCGCTTTCCCGGTCCTCGCTGTGTCTTTGCTGGGGGCCAGCGAGTTCGAAGTCGGCGCGCTCAACGCTGCCAGCCTGGCGGCCTTCCTGCTGATCGGCTTGCCGGCCGGAGCGTGGGTGGACCGTTGGTTGAAGCGCCGCACCATGATTGTGGCGGACCTGGTCCGGACCGCGGCGATGGCAACGGTGCCTCTCCTTTGGTGGGCAGGCATCCTGCATATCTGGCACTTGTACGCCGTAGCGGCCGTCGTCGGGGCTGCAACCGTCTTCTTCGATGTCTCTTATCAGAGCTACGTACCTGTGCTCGTGGATGCCGCGAAAGTGCCGCAGGCCAATTCCAAGTTGGAAGCCACCTCCCAGATTGCGCGCATTGGCGGACCTGCTGCGGGTGGTGCGCTGCTGGCTCTCGTGTCTGCCCCGGTCCTGTTCGTTGGGGAGGCCGCCGGCTATCTGCTGTCCGCCGTTTTCTTGTTCAGGACACGGGATGCCGAACGGCCTGTGCCGGCCAAGGACCGCCAACCGCTGGCAAGGGAGATCAAGGAAGGCCTTGTCTTTATGGTCAAGCATCCATTGATCAGCAGGATCGCGGCCTGCACGGGCGGGGTGAACTTTTTCACCACGATCGCCTTTACGTTGATGCCCGTACTCGTGCTGAGGGAGCTGGGACTGGGTCCGCAAGGCATGGGCCTCATTATGGCGGTGGGAGCCATGGGCGGGCTGATCGGGGCAGTCACCGCGCCGAGGCTCGCGGCGTGGATCGGAGAGGGGACGGTCATTCCGGCGGCGTCGATCATCAGCTCTCTTTTCCTCGTCCTGGTGCCGTTGTCGGTACTGGC
Organism: Arthrobacter sp. MMS24-S77; assembly: GCF_054888235.1. Classification (NCBI taxonomy): domain Bacteria; kingdom Bacillati; phylum Actinomycetota; class Actinomycetes; order Micrococcales; family Micrococcaceae; genus Arthrobacter; species Arthrobacter sp. MMS24-S77. Next base: position 3,303,972 of record NZ_JBTZRN010000001.1, on the reverse strand, counting down.
TCCCGAACGATGGATCTCCCTGATGATGCTCATCGTCTCCGAGTTCGGCTTCGCCTTCGGAGTCCTGGTGTACAACATCATGCAGCTCAGCATGCGGCAGCGCATCTGCCCGCCTCGCCTCCTGGGGCGCATGAATGCGTCCATCCGGTTCGTCGTGTGGGGCGTCATGCCAATCGCGGCCATTGCTTCAGGCCTGCTTGCTGAAAGGCTTGGACTGGCCCCGACGCTCTGGACCGGCGTGGCCGGGAGCATGCTCTGTGTTGCACCAGTGTTGTTCTCGACACTGCGGGGAATGCGCAGGCTGCCGGTCGAGGTTCAGGGCCCCTGACCCCTCGGGACATGCCCAGCCTTGGCTCCCAGCGATGGACATAGTGGCATCATGCGCATTCCTTGGCACAAGCACGGCGCATGCTCAGCGGAGAAGATGGCACATGTCCAACGTTTGATTCCAAGGTTGGACTGGAAGTTCTCCACATAGCCAATGTTGGCGCTTCCGTGCCTCAGGCTTCCCCGAGACGATTGGGCGCATGGTGAACATCAATGAAGTCATGTCAGCGTACGACGGTGTGGCCCGGGCTAAGCATTTGGCTGCGGCTGGGGTTTCGCATTTCCAGCTGAAATCCGCGTTGGCGAGCGGACGCATTCTCCGCGTGTCACGCGGGGTCTATGCGATGCCGGGCGCCAATCCCACGTTGCTCGGGATCCGGTCCCTTCCGTCCGAACCTGCGTGTGTTTCCGCTGCGGTGGTTCTTGGCAGGCTTCAACTCACGACTCTCAGGATGAGGCTCAATGGGCGGAATGACGCACGGGAGCGAAGACTGGTGTCACGAATAGTTCCGCAGTCACAGTCGATTATCGAATGCGTCGCCAGGTACCTCCTGCGGGAAGCAGGCTTTCACGTTGAATCGCAGGTAAACATTCCCGGTATGGGGCATCTGGACCTGATGGTGGACGGAAGGCTGGGGATTGAAACCGACGGTGCAGGCGGCGTGAGCGGGCGAAGCGCGCTAACCTTCATCCGCGACCGAAGGGACATGCGCCCCGCTAGCGACCAAAGATGGACATGTCCCTCGCTACGGCCCGCGTCGCCAAGGGACATGCTCGTTGCAGAAAGCTAGGAATGGGCATATTGCCATTATGTCCAGTGGTTCGAGCAGGGAGGGGGCATGTCCGGAGGGTGGGGGAGGCGAGGGCATGTCCGGTGGGTGGGGGAGGAGGGGGAGTGCGCCTACCGCGGGGCGGTGCGGGGGTTGCGGCGCGGCGGCGGAGGGGGAACCTCTTTTGCTGCCACCACAAGCGCCAGGGGGATCTCGACGTCGGACTGGCGGGTGCGGATGGTGCACGCAGCATCGGTGACGGAGAGCAAGTAGCCCAGGGCATCAGTGAAGCCGCCATCCACCCTGTATCGGACAACTACCCGTGTTCCGGAGGCGGTGTTGAGCAGGAAGTCCTGGGGCCGGGGCGAATTCACCAGTTCATAGTAAGACGCCCGGCTAGGTTGGTGAGTTCAGGCTGGTGGATAATAGGGTCAGAATTCGATGTACCGGCCACAGGGCCGGTGGTACTACCCGGAGATGTCCGGGACAACTGTGGAGAGGCAAGGGACGTGACCTACGTAATCGCGCAGCCGTGTGTGGACGTCAAGGACAAGGCGTGTATTGAAGAATGCCCTGTTGACTGCATCTACGAAGGCGAACGTTCCTTGTATATCCACCCGGATGAGTGCGTGGACTGTGGCGCTTGCGAACCCGTGTGCCCGGTGGAAGCGATCTACTACGAGGACGACACTCCGGAGGAATGGGCGGACTACTACAAGGCCAACGTCGAGTTCTTCGATGATCTCGGGTCTCCGGGTGGAGCTGCCAAGATTGGCAACACCGGCAAGGACCACCCCTTCATCGCCGCGCTGCCTCCTCAGAACCAAGACCACTAAGAACGGTTGCTTCCTTTGATTTCTGCGGCCCCCGCTTTCGGCCTCAACCTGCCCGACTACCCTTGGGAAGCGATGGCGCCGTACGTGGCCAAGGCTTCAGAACACCCGGGCGGGGCAGTCAATCTCTCCATCGGCACCCCCGTGGATCCCGCGCCGGAGCTCGTTCGCGAGGCTCTCGCCGGGGCCGCGGATGCTCATGGGTACCCGACTGTCCATGGCACGGAAGCTCTTCGCGAGGCTGTGTCCACGTGGTTCGCCACCCGACGTGGAGTCCCTGGGATCGACCCCCGGGATGTTCTGCCCACGGTCGGCTCCAAGGAACTGGTGGCGTGGCTGCCGTTCCTGCTGGGACTCAGCGCAGGGGACGTCGTCGTCCGCCCCACGGTGGCTTACCCGACCTACGACATCGGCGCCATGCTCGCCGGGGCCACTGCTATCGCCGCGGACAGCCTGGACGAATTGGACTCAGCCACCCGCTCCAGGGTCCGGCTCATCTGGATCAATTCCCCAGGCAATCCCACGGGCAGCGTCCGTGACGTCGAGTCCCTCCGGCAGATCGTGGCCCAGGCGCGCGAGATTGGCGCGGTCGTGGCGTCGGATGAATGCTATGCCGAGCTCGGCTGGGGCGAATGGGATGCCCAGCGTGGTGGCGAGGCAGTGCCGAGCATCCTTGACCCGCGTGTCACGGGAGGGTCGACGGACGGCCTGTTGTGCGTCTACTCCCTCAGCAAGCAGTCGAACCTCGCCGGCTACCGCGCGGCATTCGTCGCCGGCGACTCGTCGATCGTGGCCAATCTGGTCAACAGCCGCAAGCACGCAGGCATGATCGTGCCTTTCCCGGTTCAGGAAGCCATGCGCATCGCGCTCGGCGATGCCCGCCACGTGCTGGCCCAAAAAGATCTCTACCGCGGCCGACGCGAGCGCCTCCTGCCAGCACTGCAGAACTTCGGGTTGGAGATCCACGAGTCCAAAGCGGGCCTGTACCTGTGGTCTACCGCAGGGGAGGCGACGTGGGACACCGTGCAGCGTTTCGCGGAGCTGGGCATCGTCGTCGGACCCGGCGTGTTCTATGGTGACGCCGGGAACGGCTTCATCCGGGTGGCGCTCACGGGCACGGACGAACGCATCGACGCGGCCGTGGAACGCTTGAACACCGCACGGTAACAATGATGTGACTTGCCGCACAGGGCGCGTCATTCCGCCAGTAACCGTAGCTTGTGGATTAGTTTGTCCCGCTTACTGGCGGTAGCTTTTAACTGACTATCAATGGTGGCTTTCTCCACGAAGGCAGTTCGGCCGATGGTGTCTGCACCTGCAGACTCCTGGCTGGAGTCACCAGATGTTGGTTGGATCAAGCTTTCGACCGAGGCCAAGAGCCTCATGAAGGGGACTCCATGACTGAGACCACCAGCGCTACCCTGCGCCATGCCGGCGGAGAGCTCGAGCTCCCGCGGATCAAGGTTGTAGAAGGGAACGAAGGATACGACGTTTCCAAGCTGCTGAAGCAGACGGGCGCCGTCGCCTATGACCCCGGCTTCATGAATACCGCCGCTACTACGTCGGCAATCACATACATCGATGGCGACGCCGGTATCCTGCGCTACCGCGGCTACCCGATCGAGCAGCTTGCCCAGCACTCCAGCTTCCTGGAAGTTTCCTACCTGCTGATCTACGGCAACCTGCCCACGCCCACTGAACTGGATGCCTTTGACCAGCGCATCCGCCACCACACGCTGCTCCACGAAGAGCTCAAGGGCTTCTTCGGCGGCTTCCCGCGGGACGCACACCCGATGCCCGTCTTGTCCTCGGCCGTCTCCGCCTTGTCCACGTTCTACCAGGACTCCCTGGACCCGTTCAACCCGGAGCACGTGGAAGTTTCCACCATCCGTCTCATGGCGAAGCTCCCGGTTATCGCGGCCTACGCCCACAAGAAGTCCATCGGCCAGCCCATGCTGTACCCGGACAACTCCATGAACCTCGTGGAGAACTTCCTGCGCTTGAGCTTTGGCCTGCCGGCAGAGCAGTACGAGCTGGATCCCGTCGTCGTCAAGGCGCTGGACCTCCTGCTCATCCTGCACGCAGACCACGAGCAAAACTGCTCGACGTCCACCGTCCGCCTGGTGGGCTCCTCGAACGCGAACCTGTTCGCTTCAGTTTCCGCAGGCATCAACGCCCTCTTCGGTCCCGCCCACGGTGGCGCCAATGAAGCCGTGCTGAAGATGCTGCGCCAGATCCAAGCCGACGGTGTCAAGCCCGAGGACTACATGGAGAAGGTCAAGAACAAGGAAGACGGCGTCCGGCTCATGGGCTTCGGGCACCGGGTCTACAAGAACTACGATCCCCGCGCGAAGATCATCAAGGCGACGGCACACGAGATTCTGGGCAAGCTCGGCGGCAACGACGAACTCCTGGATATCGCCATGCGCCTCGAAGAGAAGGCCCTTGCCGACGATTACTTCATCCAGCGCAAGCTCTACCCGAACGTGGACTTCTACACGGGACTCATCTACAAGGCCATGGGCTTCCCGGAGAAGATGTTCACCGTGCTGTTCGCGATCGGCCGTCTCCCCGGCTGGATCGCCCAGTGGCGCGAAATGATCAACGATCCCCAGACGAAGATCGGCCGTCCGCGGCAGCTCTACACAGGGGAACCGGAACGCGACTACCCGGCGGTCTAGTCCCCACCGGCTCCCAGGCCTCGCAAGCTCGGCCCGGGTCCCTCGCCGGTGTGGGCCCTGCCAACGCGGGGTCACTTACGGCCCGTCCCGAGGGACAACATGGGCCGTAAGTGACCCCGCGTTGCTTTAAGAGCTGTAGCCGAGGGGGTTGTTCTTTTGCCAGCGCCAGTGGTCTTCGCACATTTGGTCCACGGTCTTCGTGGTGGACCAGCCGAGGTCCGCCAAAGCCGAGGAAGCGTCGGCCCAGAACGCAGGCAAGTCTCCAGCGCGGCGTCCCGTGATCTCGTACGGGAGCGTGTGGCCCACGGCCTGTTCGAAGGCGTGGAGCATCTCCAGTACGGAGGTGCCCTTCCCGGAGCCAAGGTTCCAGCGGTGCACGCCCGGACGGGCCGCAACGTAGTCCAGGGCGGCGACGTGGCCATCGGCAAGGTCGACGACGTGGATGTAGTCCCGCAGGCAAGTGCCGTCCGGGGTGTCGTAGTCTCCGCCGAAGACCATGAGCTTTTCGCGGCGGCCGACGGCAACCTGGGCGATGTAGGGGACCAGGTTGTTCGGGATGCCCTGTGGGTCCTCGCCGATCCTGCCTGAAGGGTGTGCGCCCACCGGGTTGAAGTAGCGCAGCAAGGCGATGTGCCAGCGCTCGTCCGCGGCGCCGAGGTCCGTGAGGACGTCCTCGATCTGTTCCTTGGTGCGGCCGTAGGGGTTGTTGGCCCCGATCTCCATCTTTTCAACGTAGGGGATGGGGTTGTGCTCGCCGTACACGGTTGCCGAGGAGCTGAAGACGATGGAACGGACTCCGTGCTTGTCCATGGCGCGGAGCAGGTTCAGCGTGCCAACGATGTTGTTGTAGTAGTAGTTCAGGGGCTCCTGGACGGATTCGCCAACAGCTTTGAGGCCGGCGAAATGGATCACCGCGTCGATGCTGTGTTGATCGAACACCGACTCAAGCGCGGCCTCGTCAACGAGGTCCACTTGATGGAACGCTGCCGTCTTGCCTGCAAGTTCACCAACGCGGCGCAGGGATTCTTCGCTTGAGTTCACAAGGTTGTCCACCACGACCACTTCGTGTCCGGTTTCCAACAGGGAAAGGACGGTGTGTGATCCGATGTAGCCGGTGCCACCCGTGACAAGAATTCTCATGCAAGCAACGCTAGCCGAAATTGGTCGGTGCCCGCTGAGTGTTGCGTAGGCCACAGTCCTGCATTCCCGTGCGCCGGACGGCAAGGTTCAAGCACATTTGTGCTAAAAAGATCTGTGCCCAAGATTGTTGATGCCGAAGCCCGGCGCCAGGAAGTAGTCGAAGCTGTCTTCCGGATCATCGCCTCTGATGGCCTGGAGCGTGCCTCCTTGCGGGAGGTCGCTGATGAGGCCGGACTTGCCGTCGGTTCAGTCCGTCACTACTTCGCCAGCAGCGACGAACTGCTGGTCCATTCCTTCGCCGTAGTCATCGACCGGATCGCCACACGGCTCGAGGAAGCGTTCGCGGTGGTCGAATCCTTGGACCAAGCCTCAGCGGAACACGACGATGCCGTGTTAACCCTGCTGGGTCAATTCCTGCCCCTTGACGAGGAACTCGCCGTGGATGCTTGCGTGTGGATGGCGTTCCGCCACGCGGCCCGGATCAGGCCCGTGCTCGAGGAAGAGGCCGCACGCAGCCACCGTGCTGTGGCCGCCGTCGTCGGGCGTTTGGTGATGCGCTTGATGCCCGACGGCGGGACCGGCCAGGAACGTCTCGTGACGGAGGCCGAGCGGCTCTTGGCCACTCTCAACGGACTGTGCATGCACGCCCTGTTGCAGCCTGAGTGGATGACTTTCGAGGTCTGCCGAGACGTCCTGACCGCGCATCTGGACACCTTGGTTGCCTCCCGTCCAACCGTTAACGTCGCGGCTCAACGGGAATAGACTGGAACCCTGAGTGGGCACCTGCCAAGGGAGGCAATCGGATGCATGACACAGGCGGTCAGGGGTGGCGGATCACAATGGACACCTCCGGACCGATGCTCATTGCCTTGTATCTGAGAGACGTTGCTGGATTGGACGGAGCCGGTACGCCGACGCTGTCCCACGCCACACCCAAAGTCAGACACGCGGATCACACGCACCTCACGGCCGAAGTAGGAGGTGTGCAGGCCCTCAAGACTGAGTGGGAAGCCTGGTGGGAGCAGTTGCTGAGGGAGTATCCGGACGCAGCCCCGGAGCTCTCACCACCTGGCTTCAATGCATTCGGCAACTCGCCGGCACTTCGCCGGGTGCTGCAGGCCCACTTCGGCGCGGCCCTGAGCTGGGCGCGTGAACGCGTCGAAGAGTACGAAAAGCTCGAAGCGGAACGCATAGCCAGCGGTGCCATGCTGCTCCTGGGGGACATGGTGGAGGACCGCCTGTTGGAAGTAGGCCGGAGCTCCAGGGACTTCGAGCTGACGATTATCGAGCTACCTCTCAGCGAGCCAAGGGCCTGGTACTTGGAACCGGACAAGATGATCATGAGCCACCAGCTGTTGTCCCAGCCGGACGTCTTCCGAAGCTACGTCCAGCCTGTGGTGGAACTCCTGGTCTGACGCGGGGCGACGACGCCAGGCACCACCCAAGACTACGTTTTCGGAGCAGAAACCGTGATGGTCACAGGTCCCGACCTGGCAGAATCCTGCCAGCCCTTGCGGTCCTGCCTGTTCCAGGTGGCTCCCGCCACATCCACCTGCGTCACAGAGAGTGCTTTGGCATTGGCCACTGCCCACTGAGCCACGGCCCACGCCTGCGGACCGGTGACGTTCAGCTGGACCGTGCGGCCCTGGGCCACGGCCGGTAGGGGGCCGAACGCCGTCGTCATGGCATCCACAACAGAGTTGGGATCACCGGCGGAGTCCGCGGGACGGAGCGTGCAGTCCAGCGCCCGTTCGGAATGTCCGGTGAGCGCAGAAGCGTAGGCTCGTCCCATTGCTTCGTGCTGCGCATAGGCCTGGGGGAATGCGGAATGCTGGACCGCCTGAGCTGCCTCGGTGATCGCCATGGTCTCGTAGCCGGAGATCTTCACCAAGTGGTCATAGAAAGCGTTTGTCGCATACACAGGGTCCATGACCTGGGCCTCGGTTCCCCAGCCCTGGGACGGACGTTGCTGGAAGAGGCCCCTCGAGTCAGGGCCGACCTCGTCGCCATGGCCGATGTTCCGCAGCTTGGACTCCTGCATGGCCGTGGCCAGTGCGATCGTGGCCGCGCGCGGGGGCAGCCCTCGCTGCACGGAAATGGCGGCGATGAGGGCGGCATTCGCCGCCTGGTCGGTCGCCAACTCGTATGAATCTGAGCCGACGACGGCGATGCAGCGCTCCGTAACCAAGGTTTCGGAGCGCTGCAGTACAGTCACCACGGCGTAGAAGGCGCCAGCCACCAGGGCGAGGGCCAACAACAAGATGATGGTGCGTCGGACACGGCGCATCCAGGTATCAGCTAGTTTGCGTGGAGGGCTTCGTTGAGTTCCACCGTCTGGCCCTTGCGGGGGAGCACCTCGACCTCACCGGTGGTGGAGTTGCGGCGGAACAACAGGTTCGGCACACCGGAGAGTTCCACAGCCTTGATAATGCTGCTGGTGTCCTCGCCGTTGGCGTCCTTCGGGCCCGGGATGCGCACGCGGGTTCCGGCCGTGACATAGAGGCCGGCTTCAACCACGGAGTCATCGCCGATGCTGATGCCCACACCGGAGTTGGCGCCCAGGAGAACGCGCTCACCCAGGGCAATCTTTTCCTTGCCGCCACCGGAGAGGGTGCCCATGATGGATGCGCCGCCGCCGACATCGGTGCCGTCGCCGGCAACAACGCCTGCAGAGATGCGTCCTTCCACCATGGAGGTGCCGAGCGTGCCGGCGTTGAAGTTCACGAAGCCTTCGTGCATGACCGTGGTACCTTCGGAGAGGTAGGCACCCAAGCGGACGCGGTCGGCGTCGGCGATCCTGACACCGGTGGGAATGACGTAGTCCACCATGCGGGGGAACTTGTCCACTCCGTAGACCGTGACTGCGCCGCGCTTGCGCAGGCGGGCGCGGGTCAGTTCAAAGCCGTTCACGGCGGCGGGGCCGAAGTTTGTCCATACAACGTTGGGGAGCTTGCCGAAGATGCCATCCAAATTGATGCTGTTGGGCTTGACCAAACGGTGCGAAAGCAAGTGCAGGCGCAGGTAGGCGTCAACGGTGTCCGCGGGGGCCTCGTCGAGGTTGATCTGGGCGAAGACTACCTTCTGTTCGGTCCCGCGGTCGGCGTCGTGGCTGTCGGCTGCAAGCGCGGTCAGCGATTCGTCTGCGTGCTCCACGGAACGCAGGGATTCAGCCGCTACGCCCAGGGCCGGTGCCGGAAACCACACGTCCAGCACTGTCGCTTCTCCGGCGTCGGAGCTGGCGATGGTGGCCAGGCCAAAGCCGTAGGCGGAACGATGGTTTGCGGAAGCGCTATCGAGCGCGGCAGAGGCAGCGGTTTCAGTCATGGCGCAAGTCTATCGAGAGCCGCTGGTTCCCTTGAAACCGTGTGTGGACCGAGGGGGTCGCAATTCGCTCGGGATACAGTGGACAGGTGACCGTTGAAACCACTCCAATTCTTCTTGACATCCGGCAGGACGTGGCATTGCTGACCGCCGCGCTCATGGACATCAACAGCGTGTCCGGCAACGAAGCCCCGCTGGCAGACGCCGTCGAGTCCGCGCTTCGTACGATCCCCGGCCTGCAGCTCGTGCGCGACGGCGACGCCATCATTGCCCGGACTGAACTGGGACGCCCGGAGCGGGTGATCTTGGCCGGCCACCTCGATACCGTGCCGTTGCCCACCGTGGAAGGCTCACTTGGCACTGTGCCCTCCACATGGGAGTCCGGGGTCCCGGGTACCGGAATCCTGTATGGACGTGGAGCCACGGACATGAAGGGCGGAGTCGCAGTGCAGCTTGCGCTCGCCGCAACCATGTTTGACGGCGGTGCCGAGCCGGGCAAGGACGTCACCTTCGTCTTCTATGACCATGAGGAAGTGGAAGCGGCCAAGAGCGGCCTGGGCCGATTGGTCCGGAACCACGGCCATCTTCTGGAGGGTGACTTCGCGATCCTGCTCGAACCCACCGACGGCACGGTGGAAGGTGGCTGCAACGGCACCAGCCGCTTCGAAGCCACCACCGTGGGGGAGGCGGCCCACTCGGCCCGGGCGTGGATGGGCAGCAATGCCATCCACGCTGCCGCACCCATCCTGAGCCGCTTGGCAGCGTATGAACCACGCACCGTCAACGTGGACGGTCTGGACTACCGGGAAAGCCTCAACGCCGTGAAGATCAAGGGCGGTACCGCGGGCAATGTCATCCCGGACCGCTGCGTGGTGGAGATCAACTACCGCTTCGCGCCGGACAAGACCCCGGACCAGGCAGAAGCCCATGTCCGCGAACTGTTGGAGGGCTTCGACGTCGTCCGCACCGATGCAGCCGCCGGGGCGCGGCCTGGCCTCAACCACCCGGCCGCCGCGTCCTTCGTTGCCGCCGTGGGCGCGGAACCCAAGCCCAAATACGGTTGGACCGACGTCGCGCGCTTCAGTGAACTCGGCGTCCCCGCCGTCAACTTCGGCCCGGGCGATCCTTTGCTGGCCCATAAGGACAATGAACACGTCGACGCCGATGCGATCCGTGAGTGCCTCCGCGCACTGCGGTCGTGGCTGGCCGACTGACTCCCACAAGAAACGTGGAGGGTCCGCAAGCCGATGCTTGCGGACCCTCCACGTTGTGGCTACCGATTATTGCGGCATGGCTCTGCTGTCAGCCCTCGACTGCCACAATTTCCGACTTTGCGACCTTCACCACTTTGAGGTTGCGGCGCATCCGGCCTTCAAGCCATTTGGCGATTCCCGCCAGGATCAGGCACATGCCGACGTACAGCACGCCAGCGATGATCGCGGACGGAATGATGGGCGAACCGTATTGGGCCTGGCTTCCGAAGTACTTGGCTTGGAAGAGGATCTCGTTGTAGGTCACGATGAAGCCCAACGCGGTGTCCTTGAGAATGACCACGAGCTGGGAAATGATCACCGGGAGCATCGAGCGAACCGCCTGGGGCAGCAGGATGTTCGTCATGACCGCGCTCTTGGGCAAGCCGATTGCGTAGCCGGCCTCGCTCTGTCCACGGGGGAGCGATTCGATACCGGCGCGGAATACTTCTGCCAGTACTGATCCGTTGTAGAGCACCAGGCCGGCAACAACCGCCGTGAAGGGCGTGATCCCCTGGACGCCTAGTGGAGGCAATCCGTAGTAGAAGATCATCATGAGGATCAGCAGCGGAATGGCACGGAAGAGTTCCGTGAACCCGTAGCAGGGCAAACTGATCCACTTGCGATCGGAGAGCCTGCCGAAGGCCAGGAAAACACCCAGTACAAGGCTGAGGACGGCAGCTGTGGCAAAAGCCGAGAGCGTGGCGCCTACCGACTGGATGATGGTCTGCTGCACCAGCGGGAAGGTGAACAATTGCCACTTCTTCGCGTCGAACTGCCCGCTTTGCGCGAAGCGGAGAACAACGAATCCGACGATCGCGATGATGACCAAAGCAGTCACGACACCGAGAATCCGGTAGCGTGCGCGGGCCTTTGGCCCCGGGGCGTCAAAGAGGACTGAGCTCATCGGGCCACCTTCCATTTCTTTTCAAGCTTTCGCTGCACAAAGGAAAGGATGAAAACGAGTAGAACAAAGACCAGTGCGACCCAGAGGAGCCCGGCCATGGCAGGTTCGCCGCGCTCGGACAGGTTTGACCGAATGGCTCCTGCCTCGAAGACCGAGAAACCTGCCGCGACGGTGGTGTTCTTGAGCAATGCGATGAACACGCTGAACATGGGCGGGATCACGGCGCGGAAAGCCTGGGGGAGGATCACCAGCGTCAGGGTTTGCGTGAACGGTAGCCCAATGGCGCGGGCGGCTTCGGCCTGGCCCACGGGCACGGTGTTGATGCCGGAGCGTACGGCTTCCGCTACGTAGGTAGCGGTGTACAGGCTCAGGCCGATGGTGGCCGCGGTCATGAAATCAATTTCCACGAGGCCGAGCTTCGGGTAGCCAAGGGCGAAGAAAAACAAGACCAGCGTCAACGGGGTGTTGCGCACTACGTTGATATACAAGGTGGCGGCAGCCCGCATGGCCGGGATGGGGGAAACACGCAGTGTTGCCACCACGGTGCCCAGAAGCAGGGCAAAGAACCCGGAGATGAAGAAAAGTATGAGGGTGTTCCGGAACCCTGTAATGAACAGGTCCGAGTTATTCAGCAGCGTATTCACAGAATGGTCGCTTTCAGCCGATATTTGAGGGGGCGGCCGATCGCCGCCCCCTCAACATGGGTTTAGTAGTTGTCCACTGCGGGCTGGGTGACCTTGGTGCCGGACTGTCCCAGGGTGGAGTCGTAGATCTTCTGCCACACGGAGCCGCCATCGGTGAACATCTTGTTCACGAACGTGCGGAGAGCTTTGTCGCCCTTCTTCAGGCCCACGCCGTACTTCTCAACGGTGAAGGGCTGGCCGACCACCTTGAGGTTGTCGGTGTCCTGGGAGGCGTAGCCGATCAGGATTGCCTGGTCGGTAGTGACGGCGTCAACCTGGCCACTCTTGAGGGCCTCGACACACTGTGAGTAGGTGTCGAACTCGGTGGTCTTGGTCCCCGGGAAGTTTGCCTTGATGTTCTGGATCGGGGTTGAGCCCGTCGCCGAACAGACGTTCTTTCCGGACAAGTCCTTCTCGCTGTTGATTGAGGTGTTGCTCTTCTTGACGAGCAGGCCCTGGCCGGTCACGAAGTAGGGTCCTGCGAAGTCGATCAGCTGCTTGCGCTTGTCGGTGATGGAGTATGTCCCGACGTAGTAGTCGATGTCGCCGTTGGTAATCGCGGACTCGCGGTTGGCCGAAGGGATTGGCTTGTATTCGATCTTGTCCTTGGAGAAACCAAGGGACGCCGCAATCCATTGGGCAATCTGAATGTCAAAACCGCTGTACTCGCCGGTTGCGGCATCCTTGAATCCCAGGCCGGGCTGGTCCTGCTTGACGCCGATCCTGACCTTTCCGTTCGCCTTGATCGTGTCGAAGGTGGGGCTGCCCGAAATGGACACATTCTGAGCCACGGTGAAAGGCGCGGACTCGCTGCTCGGTGCCGTGGTGCCGCCTCCGCCACCTCCGCCACATGCGCTGAGCGACAGAGCGAGCGCCGCGCTTGCAGCGACCAGGAGAGATTTCCTCCGGGTGATAAATGCCTTCATGAGATTCCTTTCATTGGGCGGCCGCCCCTGCGGCCCGGGTGCGGTGCGTGCTAGTGGGTCAGGAGTTTGGAGAGGAAATCCTTGGCACGGTTGCTTTGGGGATTGGTGAAGAACTCCTCGGGTTTGGCATCCTCCACGATCTGGCCGTCTGCCATGAAGACCACGCGGTCCGCGGCCTTGCGGGCAAAGCCCATCTCGTGGGTGACCACGATCATGGTCATGCCTTCTTTCGCGAGCTGGACCATGACGTCAAGGACCTCGTTGATCATTTCGGGGTCCAATGCTGATGTTGGCTCGTCGAACAGCATGACCTTCGGCTTCATGGCCAGCGCCCGGGCAATTGCCACGCGCTGCTGTTGGCCTCCGGAGAGCTGTGCGGGCATCTTGGGTGCTTGTTGCCCGACGCCAACCCGCTCCAACAACGCCATGGCGTCCTTGTCTGCGGTTGCCTTGTCCAGTTTCTTGACCTTGATCGGCCCCAGCGTGACGTTTTCGAGAATTGTCTTGTGGGCGAACAGGTTGAAGGACTGGAAGACCATCCCGACGTCGGCACGAAGGACCGCGAGTTCCTTGCCTTCCTCCGGAAGCTTCTTGCCGTCGATCGAGATCTCGCCGGTGTCGATGGTCTCCAGCCGGTTGATGGCTCGGCACAGCGTCGACTTGCCTGAGCCCGATGGCCCGATCACAACGACAACCTCACCTTTTTTGACCTGAAGGTTGATGTCCTTCAGGACGTGCAGTTGACCATAGTGCTTGTTGACGCCATTCAGAGAGACGAGGGCATCGCTGGAGGCTTGAATAGTCATAGGACGAATCTAGCGAAGAAATGCCGCGAGATGAGCCAGCTCACATTAACTTCCGCAGATCGTGATTCAACAGATACCTGACTCGCAGGTGGCGGCCAGCAAATGGTGCAAGCCCTTGAGCAACACCTAAACAACTGGGCCACACCGGGACAGCAGCGGCCCGCATCCGCGCTAGCCTATGTCAATGAGTACCAGCCAGCCCCAGGTTCCGAGTCCAGACGCCAATGGCAAAGCGACGAGCAACGGATCGGCAGTGTCAGCCGCCGCCGTTGCCGCAGAAGCGCCAGCCAAGCACAAAGGCCCTTTGGAGCTTCGGCGCAAACAGGCCTCTATGCCGATGTCGGACCAACGGCTCCTGGACACGCGGGGAGCCGACCACTTCATCCATACGGACCCGTGGCGGGTACTGCGCATCCAGAGCGAATTCGTTGAAGGCTTCGGTGCACTCGCGGAGCTTGGCCCGGCCGTCAGCGTCTTCGGCTCCGCCCGCACCAAGCCGGGCAGCGGCTATTACGACATGGGCGTGCAGGTTGGCCGCCACCTCGCCGAAGCCGGCGTCGCCGTCATCACCGGCGGAGGCCCGGGATCCATGGAAGCCGCCAACAGGGGCGCTGTGGAAGGCAACGGGGTTTCCGTTGGACTGGGCATCGAACTGCCCTTTGAGCAAGGCCTGAACCGTTGGGTGGACCTTGGTATCAACTTCAGGTACTTCTTCGCCCGCAAGACCATGTTCGTCAAGTACGCACAAGGGTTCATCGTCTTGCCAGGCGGCCTGGGAACCCTGGACGAGCTGTTTGAAGCCATGGTCTTGGTGCAGACCCGCAAAGTGACATCGTTCCCCATCGTCCTGCTGGGAGTCGATTTCTGGAGCCCCATGATCGAATGGATCAAGGGGACTCTGGTGGCCGAAGGCATGGTGTCCGCAAAGGACCTCGACCTCATCCAACTCGTGGACGATCCCGCGGACGCCGTCCACCGTGTCCTGCACGGTGTCCCGCGGCCACCCTCGACCAACGGCGATCAGCGCCCGGAGTAACGTTGCCGGCGGTCAGCTCCCAGGGGAGTCTGGCACGATGGTTGTTGTGAGCTTCTTTCTGGTCTTTCTCGCGATCGCCCTGGTTGGCGCGGTGTTGTTCCTCGGCAATGGAATGGCCCGGTCCAGCCGCAACCCCGGCGCCGGTTTGGATGAACCCGTGCCCAACCTGCCGCCGGTACTGCTTCCGGCCGGAGCCAAGGCGTCCGACGTCGACCGCGTGCGTTTTGCGCTCGGCCTGCGAGGCTACCGGATGGACCAGGTGGATGAGGTGCTCGATGAGCTGAGGGATCAATTGACCGCCCAGGAGAGGGAAATCGAACGGCTGAAACGGGCCCTTGAAGCAGCCGGGAACCCGGAAGAACCGAAGGCGTGACCCAGTCGCTCGAGACGCGGTCCCCGCTGCGAAGACTGGGCCGCGTCGCGGCCCACGTTGCGAGTTGGCCGTGGTGGGTCCAGATCACCCTCATCTACATTGCCGCGAGACTTGTGAGCGCCTGTATTTTCATGGCTGCCGCATTGCAGCAAGGCGTCAATCCGTGGTTCCCGCCCGCGCCCGATTACTGGAACTTCATCACTATCTGGGATGGGCGCTGGTACGCCGAAGCGGCGAACAACGGATATCCATCCGTTCTGCCACTGAATGCGAGCGGGAATGTCGCGGAAAACTCGTGGGCGTTCTACGCCCTGTTTCCCTACCTCGGCCGGGCCCTCGGCGCCCTCACCGGATTGGCGACCCTGCCGGCCCTGACGGCCCTTGCCATGGCAGCCGGGCTTGGCGCGGCCATGGTCGTCTACAAACTATTCCAGGACTACACCGGGCGCCGTACAGCGCTCTGGGCGGTGGTCTTCTTCTCAACGTTCCCCGTCTCGCCGATCCTGCAGGTCCCGTACGCGGAATCCCTCAATATCCTGCTGCTGGCGGGTTCCCTCCTGCTTGTGGTGCGCCGCAAATACCTCGCAGCGATGCCCGTGGTTCTGTTCATGTGCCTGTCGCGGCCCACCGGTGTGCCCTTCGCGGCCATGGCGGGTCTGCTCCTGCTCCACCACCTCTGGAAACGGTTTGGGCGCCGCCCAGGGCCAGCCACCGAGGCCTCAGTTCCCGCGGCCGGGTTAGTAGTTGCTGCGCGTTCGGCTCCTACTGTCCGGGAACTCTCATCGCTGGCCGCACTTGTGGTGGTCAGCGCGGCAGGGGCTCTGGCCTGGCCTGCCATCGCCTGGGCGGCCACGGGGGATCCACTGGCCTACACCAAGACCGAAACCGTGTGGCGCGGGGACGACCTTGTTCCGTTCAAGCCCTGGTTCGACACCGGTCAAATGCTCTTCGGGCCAGTCCTCGGTATTCTGGCGCCGTTTGTGTTCGCGGGACTTTTTGCCCTGCTCATGTTCAGCAAGCCCGTCCGGGCTTTGGGTACTGAACTGCGGCTGTGGTGCACGTGCTACATGGGTTATCTTCTGGTCTTCCTGCACCCTCAGACGAGTACCTTCCGGATGCTCCTGCCGCTGTTCCCCCTGGCGCTCAGTGCGGCGTGGTTGTCTCGCTCCAAGGCTTACCGCGGCACTGTGGTGGTCATGTTTGTGCTGCTCCAGATCGTCTGGATTGTCTGGCTGTGGGCGTGGGCACCGCTGCCGGGCGGTGGCGACTATCCACCGTGACGCCGTGCGTCCTCTGGCCTGTACAAGCGTGATCACGGCCCGCCGGGAAAAGTCCATCAATTAGCTACGGGCGGGTAATTACGAGATAATGGACACAAGCAAGGACAAAAAGCACCCTCGGGTGCTCGGCGACGACGACTGAACAGCCATGACTGTCGACGCCGTACATTCCACGCGAGCCAGCCCGGCCGGGTTGGCGGGATTTGGGACAACTGGAGGGGATTTTCCTAATGGCGGCTATGAAACCACGTACTGGCGACGGCCCTATGGAAGTAACCAAAGAGGGCCGCAGCCTGATCATGCGTGTGCCGCTCGAAGGCGGAGGACGGCTTGTGGTCGAGCTCAACGCAGCAGAAGCGGCGAACCTCAAGGAATGCCTCGTAGGCGTTACCGAATAGATTCAATGGGCAGGGCCCGGCAGAAGAGCCGGCGCCCTGCTTTCATGTTTAAGGCCGAAAGCGAACGGGTTCGCGAATCGCCCAGCCGGGCTACTTCTTGACCGCTACCAGCAAGCCGTCGCCTGTGGGGAGCATCGCCGAGGAGAGTCGCTCGTCGTCGCGGATGGCCTTGCCGATCTGGCGCAGCACCACGGTAGTGCTGTCCCTGGCGGCCGGGTTGGAAACCTTGTCCTTGTCCAGGGCGTCATTGATGACCAGCGTTCCCCCCGATTTCAGCAACCTGATGGCTTGCTCGACGTAGCCGGGAAAGTTGGGTTTGTCGGCGTCAATGAACACGAGGTCGTAAGCGGAATCGGTGAGGCGCGGCAAGACGTCGGCTGCACGGCCGGAGATGGTCCGGGTGCGGTTCGCCGGGCTACCGGATTCCAAGAAGGCTTCACGGGCGGCCTTGAGGTGTTCGACGTCGACGTCGATGGTGGTCAGGACAGCCTGTGTGCTGAGGCCGCGCAGAAGGCATACCCCGGAGACGCCCGCTCCGGAACCGACCTCCACAACGGTCTGGGCCTTCGACGCTGCAGCCAGGACCGTCAGGACGGCGCCAACCCCGGGGCTGACCGGGGTGACGCCTAGCTCGAAGGAGCGTTCACGGGCGCGAAGCAACACGTCGTCCTCGGCAGGCAGATCTTCTGCATAGGACCAGCTGGTTGACTTGTCGGCACTCATGGGGGTTCGCTTTCCAGGCAGAGGGGTATTGCTTCCAGACTACTGTCTATGGGCCGTCCAGCCCGGACGCCTGCGGCCCGTAATTCTGTGTCTTCCCGGTGCCCTCCGGACGGCTCTCCGGACGATGTTCGCTCTGCGGGAAAAGGGTGCCTGCGATCAGCAAACTTTCAGACAACACTGGGATAATGTATATCCGGCCATCCAAGTGACGGCCGGCACCGAACTCCTGAGTGACCGGCAGGATGGCAAACAGTTTGAGGGGAGCGGACGATGCGGGCATCAAGTGCTGCGCCAGTCCAGACAACGGCAGCAGTCCTGGGTTCCACCGACACGGCTCCGCCCGCTGAAGAATGGGTCAGGCCCAGTTGGGAAGAAGTGGTGGAGAACCACTCCGCCAAGGTCTTCCGCCTTGCCTATCGGCTGACAGGCAACAAGTTCGACGCCGAGGACCTCACCCAGGAAGTCTTCGTCCGGGTCTTCCGTTCCCTCGAAAACTTCAAGCCAGGCACACTCGACGGCTGGTTGCACCGCATTACCACCAATCTCTTCCTCGATCAGGCCCGCCGGAAGAGCCGCATCCGCTTCGATGCCCTGGCCGAAGACGCCGAATCAAGGCTGCCCGGGCATGAACCCGGACCTGAGCAGAGCTTCGAGCTGAACAACCTGGACCTCGACGTCCAGCGCGCCCTGGAAGAACTCCCGCCGGACTTTCGTGCCGCCGTCGTACTTTGCGATCTTGAAGGCCTCTCTTACGACGAAGTTGCCGAAGCCCTCGGCGTGAAGCTGGGGACCGTCAGGTCCCGGATCCACCGCGGCCGGACCATGCTGCGCGAAAAGCTGGCCCACCGGGATCCTCGTCCGGTCCAAGCCCGCAAGCCGCGGCTCAAAATGCCGCGCATCGCCGGTCTCCTTTAGTCGCCGATGGGTCTGCTGAACGGACGGCGCGGTGGCCTGAACCGGGGAAACCTCCGGCACAGCCGTGCCCCCGGCCATCTGCGGGATTGCTCTGAGTGCCAAGCTGCGGTACTTAGGGAACGCCAGTACCTGGAACGGCTCCGCCGTGCCGCCGTCCCCGAGGCCAGCCAGGATTTCACGAACCGACTGATCGAACACACCCAACGCTTGGCACAATCCGAGTCCCCTGACGGTCACGCACCCCAGCGAAGCGTGTGGCACGGCGTCCGGGTTGTTGGCCTGACCGCGAGCGGACTCGCCGTCAGCGCCGGAATCCTCGCCGTCGCAGCCTACGCGCTCGGCGGCGACGTTCCGCCGCAGGCGTCGAACCGCGGAGAGCAGGAAGTCCGGACCCTTGTCAGTTCGACCATGCCCGGAAACGCTGGACAGCAACTCCCCGTGACGGGTTCACAGTTGAGCTTGCCCGTCACTGTGGCTGGAACCGTCAGCCTGAGCGGGCAGCAGTTGTCGGAACTGCGGAAAGACGGCTGGGCGTGCCCCGAGCTGGCAAGCATGGGATACCACGTGGTTTCAGCCCGGGCCATGATGCAGGACGGGCACCCTGCGGTGGAGTTGCACCTCAGCAACGGCGACCATCACGCGACCCTCGTGGAGGAGCACCTGGAGGGCAGCGGCACGTCCGGGACGCAGCTGTCCATCACCCCGGGAGCCCCCTGGCAAGCCGTCTACTCCTCTCCCGTGGCCGTGCTGCGCTATTCCTCCGATATGCCTGCCGATCAGGCTGCGGTAGCCGTTCCCGAGCTTGTGAAAGCGGGCGATTCACTGGTTGCGATTCCCGTCGCGGACACCGCAGGCACATGGAATGAACGGCTGCAGCGCGGACTCGGTGCCCTTGCAGCCCTCGCGGGTTTCTGAGCGGGCTGACGGACAAGGTAATCTTCGATACGTGTTTGGAATCAATGGCCCGGAGTTTTTGATCCTGCTGATCATCGGCGTAATCGTGATCGGTCCCAGCCGTTTGCCTGAATACACCCGGAAGTTGGCGAACCTGGTCAAGGAACTGCGGCGCATGGCGTCCGGTGCCCGTGAGCAGATCAAGGAAGAAGTCGGCATCGACATCGATGAAGTCGACTGGAAGAAGTATGACCCCCGTCAGTACGATCCGCGCCGGATCATCAAGGAAGCACTGCTCGACGACGACACGAAGCCTGTCAGCGCCGGTGCACCTGCCGCTGCGGTGGACGCAGCGCCCAAGGCCCCTGAACGGGTCATTGAACGGCTTCCCGTCGGTCAAAAGGCGCCCTTCGACTCCGAGGCCACCTAAAGCTATTTTGGCTGGATCCCGAGCGACATTCCGGCCAGGCCGCGCGGCTTGGCATTGAGCTTGCCCGCGATGCTTTGAAGCGCTTGTGCTGCGGGCGTCTCCGGAGCCGTCAACACCACCGGACGGCCCGCGTCGCCGCCTTCGCGCAAACGGATGTCCAAGGGGATCTGCCCCAGCAGCGGCACGTCGGTGCCGACGGCAGCGCTCAGCCGCTCAGCCAGCACCAGCCCGCCGCCGCTGCCGAACAATTCCATCCTGCCGCCGTCGGGCATCTCCAGGAAGGACATGTTCTCGACGACACCGGCAAGCTTTTGCCCGGTCTGCGTTGCGATGGTGCCGGCCCTCTCCGCAACATCCGCTGCGGCTGCCTGCGGGGTGGTCACCACGAGGATTTCAGCGTTGGGAAGCAACTGCGCCACCGAGATGGCGATGTCTCCGGTGCCGGGCGGCAGATCCAGGAACAGGGCATCCAGGTCGCCGAAATAGACATCCGTGAGGAATTGCTCCAACGCCCGGTGCAACATGGGGCCACGCCAGGCCACCGCCTTGTTCCCCGAAACAAACATTCCGATGGAAATGACCTTCACGCCGTAGGCCACGGGCGGGAGGATCATGTCGTCCACCCGGGTGGGCTGTTGCGTGATTCCCATGAGTGCCGGGACGGAGAAACCGTGGACATCGGCGTCGACGATTCCTACGCGCAGCCCCTGGTCCGCAAGGGCGCACGCAAGGTTGACCGTCACCGAGGACTTTCCTACGCCCCCTTTGCCGCTGGCCACCGCAAAGACCTTCGTCAGCGAGCCTGGTTCGTTGAAGGGGATTCCACGTTGGCCGCCGGCGCCGCGCAGCCGCTCCTTGAGCGCATCGCGTTGTTCCTGCGTCATGACCTTGAGCTCGACGTCGACGCCGGTAACTCCCGGAACCCGCGTGAGGGCAGCCGTGGCATCGGCCGTGATGGTCTCACGCAGGGGACAGCCGGCTATAGTCAGCAGCACTGCAACCCGGACGGTTCCGTCCGCGCCGGCTTCCACCGAATCCAGCATCCCCAACTCAGTGATGGGTCGGCGGAGTTCGGGATCGATGACGGTTGCCAAGGCAGCGTTGAGGGCCTCGACGGATGGTGTGCTCATGGAGTGGATGTTCAGCTTTCAGGCTGGGTGGTGGGACCTGGGTGCGGCGCCGGCGCAGTGCCGACGGCCGAGAGTCCGGGGTCAACTGGGGTAGCGCTCGAATGCGCCGGGTGGATCTTGGGGATCTGCTGCGTTCTGGGATTGCGCTGTTTGTCGCGCTTCTCCTTGATTTTGTCCTTGACCTTCTCGCCCTTGTCCGAGCCTGCGGAGTCGTCGGAACGCATCTCTTCCTGGGCTTCGAGCAAATCGGACAGAAGCGAGCGGAGCTCGGCGCGCACGTAGTCCCTGGTGGCGACTTCGCGCAGGACAATGCGAAGAGCCGCGACTTCACGGGTCAGGTACTCCGTGTCAGCCAGATTGCGCTCGTCGCGGGCCCGATCCTGTTCGATCGTTACGCGGTCCCTGTCGTCCTGGCGGTTCTGGGCCAACAGGATCAGCGGTGCAGCGTAGGAAGCCTGCGTGGAGAAGAAAAGATTGAGGAGGATGAACGGGTACGGATCCCACTGGAAACCAAACAGGCCGACAACGTTGAACAGGATCCAGACGATCACGAAGATCGTCATGTAGAACAGGAAATTCGCCGTGCCCATGTAGCGTGCAAAACGCTCGGCAAATCGGCCGAAGGCATCGGGATCGTTCCCGAAATTCGGCAGCATGCGGGAACGCAGCTCGAGCGGGGTGTCCAGACCGCCGGTGGTGGGCTTCTCAGCCAATTCGGCCTCCTAGTTTCCTGATCGGGGCTCCGTCTTCGTGGGTTCGCCAGTCGTCCGGGAGCAAATGGTCCAGGAGGTCATCAACAGTCACCGCCCCCACCAAGCGACCGGCGCTGTTGACGACCGGGAGGGAGTTGAGGTTGTAGGAGGCCATGGTGTGGCTGACCTCGCTGACGCTGGCATGATCGGAAACCGGCTCCAGGTTCTTGTCCACGATGCTGCCCAGCTGTTCCGGCGGGGCGCTGCGGAGCAATTGCTGGATATGCACGACACCCAGGAATCGTCCCGTGGGGGTCTCCAGCGGCGGTCGGCAGATAAAGATCGCCGAGGCCAGCGCAGGGGAGAGTTCCTCGCTCCGCACGTGGGCAAGCGCTTCAGCGACGGTAGCTTCCGGGGGCAGGATGACGGGCACGGGGGTCATCAGGCCGCCAGCGGTGTCCTCGTCGTACTGGAGGAGCCGGCGGACGTCGTCGGCCTCGTCCGGCTCCATCAGGAGCAGCAATTCCTCGGCCTTCGCGGAGGGCAGGTCCGCCAGCAGGTCTGCGGCGTCGTCCGGGTCCATTTCTTCCAGCACATCGGCCGCGCGTTCGTTGTCCAAGGCGGACAGTAGGGTCACCTGGTCTTCTTCCGGCAACTCTTGAAGAACATCGGCGAGGCGTTCGTCCTGGAGCTCGCTGGCCACTTCGATCCGGCGCTTGTCCGACATTTCCTGGAGCGCGTCGGCAAAATCGGCCGGTTTGAGGTCCTCGTGGGTGGCAACGAAGTGGCTGGCACCCTGGGGATCGTTCTCGGAGCCCTGCAGCGTGTCTGCCCAGTCCACCAGCAGCGTGTGGCCGCGGCGCAGCCCCCGAAGCCTGGAGGTAGATGTCCCACGGCGAATGAAGAGTTTGGAGACCAACCAGTCGCCGTTGCGCTGCTGGTCCATGGCGATGTCTTCGATGATGGCGTCGCCGCTGCCGTCCTTGAGCGTCACCTTGCGGTCAAAGAGCTCGCCGACCACGAGTTGCTCTGCACCGCGTTGCTGGAAGCGGCGCAGATTGACCAGGCCGGTGCAAATGATCTGGCCTTGGTCCATGGACGTCAGCCGGGTCATGGGAACGAAGACGCGTTTCTTGCCCGGAACTTCAACGACGATGCCCACTGCGTGCGGGGCCCCGCGCAAGCCGCGCGAGAGCACCACGACGTCGCGCAGCCGGCCCAAACGATCCCCCAAGGGGTCGAAGACATCGAGGCCGAGCAGGCGCGCAACAAAGACGCGTGAAGGATTTGTGCTCACACTTACAGGCTACCGAGTCTGCTCTCTTTTAGCTGAATTTCAGCCGCTTCACATGTGAATGGGACAGAATGGGGCTATGGCGAACATTTTCGGTGCCCCAAAGGCCACGGAGGAATCCCGTAGCGTCCCCAAGGGAGACACTGTTGGCTCCTACACCTCCTATCTTGATGCCCAGAAGGCGGTTGATTATCTGGCCGACCAGCAGTTCCCGGTCCAGCATGTCTCCATTGTGGGAAACGACCTCAAAATGGTGGAGCGGGTGACCGGACGGCTCAGCTACCCGCGGGTCGCACTGTCAGGCGCCTTGAGCGGCATGTGGTTCGGCCTGTTCGTGGGCGTCATGTTGTCGTTCTTCACCCCGGCCGGGGGCCCGTTCTCGATTGTGACGTCGGTTCTCATGGGCGCCGCATTCTTCATGCTCTTTGGGATCGTCACCTATGCCGCCCAGCGCGGCAAGCGGGATTTCACGTCCACTAGCCAGGTAGTGGCGACAAACTATGACGTCATTGTCGCGCTGGAAGCTTCGCAGGAAGCCCGCCGACTTCTTCACCAATTGCCGATGAATCCCTCCGAGGCGGCGTTTGGCAGGCCGCCTCAGGCATACACGCCGCAGGACTACCGGAACCCGCCGGTCCAGCCAGGCCCACAGGGCCCGGCCCCCGAACGGCCGGCGTCCTGGCAGGATCCCTACGGCCAGCGTGGACCCGAGGCCGGACAGGGAACAACCGGCGAGCCATCCCAGCCAGCCCAGCCCGCCCAGCCAGCCCAGCCCGCCCAGCCAGCCGCGGATGTTCCAGTCCAGGCTGCACGGCCCACCGCAGGCGTGCGCTACCCGGACCTTCCGGACGGCCGGCCACAGTACGGCGTGCGAGTGAACGACGCCGGAAACGGCCAACACCAGGACGCTGACGGCGAGGATGCGGCCAAGCAATAGTTAGGCCCCGCAACGCAAAGAGGAGGGCTACCGGATCCGGTAGCCCTCCTCTTTGCGTTCGCTTGACTAACTACGCCTCGGCGTCTTGGTAGATGCCCGCCATCCATGTCTCGACGTCGTCCGCCTTGCGGGGGAGGGCGGCACTGAGGTTGACGGGACCGTCGGCGGTCATCAGGATGTCGTCTTCGATCCGGACGCCGATTCCACGGTATTCCTCGGGAATGGCGAGGTCCTCGTTCTTGAAGTAGAGCCCGGGTTCGATGGTGAACACCATGCCCTCGGTGAGGACGCCGTCCAGGTACAGATCGCGCTTGGCCTGGGCGCAGTCGTGGACGTCCAAGCCGAGGTGGTGGCTGGTACCGTGGGGCATC
Source organism: Arthrobacter sp. MMS24-S77 (assembly GCF_054888235.1). Lineage (NCBI taxonomy): Bacteria > Bacillati > Actinomycetota > Actinomycetes > Micrococcales > Micrococcaceae > Arthrobacter > Arthrobacter sp. MMS24-S77. The sequence continues at coordinate 3,279,855 of NZ_JBTZRN010000001.1, read as the reverse complement.
CAGCGGCGGTGCTGCTGGCCTTCCGGACTGATGGCTTCCTCCACCGAAACCGGCAGCAGTCCCCACTCGGCAAGGCGCTCGGCAAGGACCGTGGTGGCGGCGGTGTGGATGTCGCGGAACTTCACGCCCGGCTGGGCTGCTGCAAATCCGGCGTCGGCGGCGTCAAGCACGGCCTCATAGACCTTGCGCTGGACGTCCGAGAACTTTCCGTTGGCCGGAATGGTGCGGGTGACGTCCGCGGTGTAGAGCGAATCAGCCTCCACGCCGGCGTCCAGCAACAGGAGCTCCCCGGCGTTGACCTTGCCCGTGTTCCGGGTCCAATGCAGCACCGTGGCGTTGTTTCCGGCGGCCGCGATGGTGTCGTAGCCAAGTTCGTTGCCTTCCTCGCGTGCACGGGCGAAGAATGCGCCTTCGACGACGCGTTCGCCCCGGTGGTGGGTCATGGCGCGGGGGAGGGCGCGGACGACGTCGGCGAAACCCTCGACCGTAGCGGCGACGGCGACCTTCATCTGCTCGACTTCCCAGGGGTCCTTGAGCAAACGCAACTCGGAAAGGGCCTCGCTGAGGAGTTCGTCCAGGGCATCGAGTTCACTGAGATCCAGGTTCTCCGGATCCTTGGCCGTGTTGTACCGGGCGGTGTCTACGAGGGCGTCGATGTTCTCGTCAACTTTGCGGACCAGGCGGATGGAGATACCGCCGATTTCGGCGGCGCCGACGTTCTTGGTGATGGCCATCTCGAGTTCGTCGATGTGGGCGGTCTTGAGTCCGAGCCGCGCTTCGAATTCGGCGAGCGTGGGACGGGCGCCGATCCAGAACTCACCGGAGCGGGAGTCAGCGTAGAACTGCTCCGTGTCCCGGCCGGCCAGCGGACGGAAGTAGAGGGTCGCGAGGTGGTTGCCGCCGTCGTCGCCGGTTCCTTCCTCGACAGGTTCCAGGACCAGCACGGCATCGGGCTCGTGGTCGAGGCCCAATCCGGTGAGGTGCGCAAAGCCGGAGTGGGGGCGGAAGCGGTAGTCGCAATCGTTCGAACGGACTTTGAGGGGGCCCGCCGGTACGACGAGGCGCACACCGGCGAACTTGTCGGAAATGGCCCGACGACGCGTGGCGGCGTGGTCTGCAACAGCGTCGCGCGCGGGGGTCACCTGCGGGGCGGGCGCCCAATTGCTGGCCATGAACGCCTTGAAGGCATCGGATGTGGGCCGCTGGGAGCGGTTGTTGACGCGCTCCTCCAGGGGCTGGGAGGCTGTGGTTTCACCGTTTTGGGTGTTATCTGCATCGTTCACCGTCCCATCGTCCCATCAAGGCCGACACTAGGCCAACGCCACAACGGTCCAAGCCGCCCCGGATCAAATAGGCTTGGAAAGTGAAGATCGACCTGCACGCGCACTCCAATGTTTCCGACGGGACCGAGGCTCCCGCGGGAGTGATTGCTTCCGCGTCTGCTGCGGGTCTGAATGTGGTGGCCCTGACCGACCATGACTCCACCGATGGCTGGGACCAGGCTTCCGTTGCCGCCCTGGAACTCGGTGTGGCCTTCGTGCCGGGAATGGAGATTTCCTGCCGTACCCGGGAGGGGATCAGCGTCCATCTGCTGAGCTATCTCCATGATCCGGAACATCCCGGCTTGCTTGAAGAAATCACCAAGGCGAAGGACGCGAGGCTCACCCGCGCGAAGCGCATGGTCACGCTCCTGTCCGAGGACTATCCCTTAAGCTGGGACGACGTCATCCACCATGTGGCTCCTGGCGCGACCGTGGGCCGTCCCCACATCGCCGACGCCCTTGTGGCAGCCGGTGCGGTGGCGAGCCGCTCGGAGGCCTTCACTGCGATCCTGACGTCCCACTCGCGCTATTTCGTGCAGCACTACGCACCGGACCCGGCGCTCGCCGTCGAGCTCGTCCGTGCGGCGGGCGGAGTGCCCGTCTTCGCCCATCCGGTGGCCTCGGCCCGCGGCCGGGTGGTGGGGGAACGGACTTACCAGGAAATGATCGACGCCGGGCTCCAAGGGCTGGAAGTGGAGCACCGCGACAACCCCGAGGAAGGCCGCGTGTTCCTGCGGCGCCTGGCTGCCGAGCATGGGCTGTTCATGACAGGTTCTTCCGATTACCACGGAACCGGCAAGCCCAATGTGCTCGGGGAGAACCTGACGTCCCCGGAGGTCTTGGCCCGCATCGAGGAACTCGGCACGGGGAGTTCCGTGGTCCGCTGACCGAGGTGCCACAAGCCCAACTGACTAGCAGTTGTTGTCGTTATGAGGCGTCTAAACGACAACAAATGCGAGTCAGTTGGGGTAGAAAGTGGCCTTGCCGTCCAAGCGCTTCCGCATCACGTCGATGGCGGGGGCGTTCTGGTCCACGCACACGAACCTGCGCTCGAGTTTCGCCGCGACGGATCCGAGCGTGCCGGACCCGGCGAAAAAGTCCAGGCACCAGTCTCCTGGCCGGCTGGATGCCGTGACGATCCGCCGGACCAGGCCTTCCGGCTTTTGCGTCGGGTAGCCGGTCTTTTCCTTGCCGGTGGGCGAAACAATGGTGTGCCACCACACGTCCGTGGGCAGCTTCCCCAGTTCCCGCTTGGCTGGCGTCACGAGGCCCGGCGCCATGTACGGCTCGCGGTCCACCTCGGCGTTGTCGAAGTGGTACTTGGCGGGGTTCTTGACGTACACGAGGATGTTGTCGTGCTTCGTGGGCCAGCGGTTCTTGGCGCGGGCGCCGTAGTCGTAGGCCCAGATGATCTCGTTCAAGAAACACTCCCGGCCGAAGATCGAGTCCAGCATGACCTTGGCGTAGTGCACCTCGCGGTAGTCCAGATGCAGGTACAAGGTGCCGTCGTCGGCGAGCAGGCGCCAGGCTTCGACGAGCCGCGGTTCCAGGAAGGACCAGTAGTCGCTGAAGGCGTCGTCATAACTGTGCAGGGCGCCCTTGATGGTGTCATAGGAGCGGCCCTTGAAGCCGACGCGGTCGCCGTCGCCTTCGGCGTTGCGGACCATGCGCGTTTCCTGGCGGCTCTGGACACGCCCCGTGTTGAAGGGCGGGTCCACGTAGATCAGTGTGAAGGCGCCGTCCGGCAGCGTCGGGAGGAAATCCGCGTTGTCCGCGTGTACCACCAAATTGCTGCCGTCCGGCGCCCAAACAGTGTCAGTCATTGAGGCCGTTAAGCCTCGGTGCTCTCGGCGGAAGCACCGGAAGCGGACACCACTTCGCCGTTGCGGCGGCGGGTGCGGGAACGGCGAGCACGGGCAGGCTTGTCAGTGCCCTCGCCGGACTGGGACTCGGTGGACTGTGCTGCAGCTTCAGCAGGCGCTGTTTCGCCCTCTGAAGTACGACGACGGCGGGTGCGGTTGCGGCCACCCTCGCCACTGCCCTCCCGAGAGGGAGCATCGCCGGACTTGGCGCCGCGGCGTCCGCCTTCGCGGCTACCTTCGCGGCTGGAGCGTCCACGCCCCGAATCGCCACCGGAACGGGAGTTCTTCTTGCCGGTCTCGCCCAGGTCTTCGAGGACCTCGGCGTCGACGCCCGCAAGGGTGCGCTGGTTGCGGGGCAGACGGCCCTTGGTGCCTTCCGGAATGTCCAAGTCGGAGAACAGGTGCGGGGAAGAGGAGTATGTCTCAACGGGCTCGGGGGAATTCAAGCCCAGCGCCTTGTTGATGAGGGCCCAGCGGGGGACGTCGTCCCAATCGACGAACGTGACGGCCGTGCCCTTGTTGCCGGCTCGGCCGGTGCGTCCAACACGGTGCAGGTAGATCTTCTCGTCCTCTACGCACTGGTAGTTGATGACGTGAGTGACGTCGTCAACATCAATGCCGCGGGCGGCGACATCCGTGGCCACCAGGACATCAACCTTGTTGTTGCGGAAGGCACGCAGGGCCTGCTCGCGGGCGCCCTGGCCGAGATCGCCGTGGATGGCCGCGGCAGCGAAGCCGCGGTCCACCAGTTCCTCGGCAACCTTGGCAGCGGTGCGCTTGGTCTTGGTGAAGATGATGGTCCGGCCGCGGCCGCGGGACTGCAGGATGCGGGCCACAACCTCGGTCTTGTCCATGCTGTGGGCGCGGTAGATCAATTGGCGGATGTCGCGCTTGGTCAGGCCTTCGTCGTTCGGGTCCGCGGCACGGATATGCGTGGGCTGCGTCATGTAGCGGCGGGCCATGGCAATGACCGGGCCAGGCATGGTGGCCGAGAAGAGCAAGGTCTGGCGGACGGCAGGAGTGCCGGCAATCAGGGTCTCGACGTCCGGAAGGAAGCCGAGGTCCAGCATCTCGTCCGCTTCGTCGAGAATCACCATGCGCACGTTCTTGAGGTTCAGGTGTTTCTGCTTGTAGAGGTCGATCAGGCGGCCAGGCGTACCGACAACCACCTCGACGCCCTTCTGCAGGGCTTCGATCTGTGGCTCATAGGCACGGCCGCCGTAGATCGTGGCGATGCGCGCGTTGCGCTTCCGGGACGCTGTCTGAAGATCGTTGGCTACCTGAACGGCGAGTTCGCGGGTAGGGACGATCACCAAGGCCTGCGGAGCGCCCGGGACGGCGAGCTTGTCATGGCCGGCGTCGTCCGGCCCGACGACGCGCTGCAGCGCCGGGATGCCGAAACCCAGGGTCTTTCCGGTACCGGTCTTGGCCTGGCCGATGATGTCGTGTCCGCCGAGGGCTACCGGGAGGGTCATCGCCTGGATGGGGAAGGGGTGGGTGATTCCGGCGTCGGCGAGGGATTCAACGATGTCGGCGCGGACGTTGTAGTCGGCGAAGGACTTTTCTGCGATCTCGTGGGGTGTTTCGTCCGAGGAAATGGTCTCCTCGGGTTCGATCGTTTCGGTTCCGTCTGTCAGAACTTCATGGGTGTGCAATTCACTCACAGTGGAGTTTTCCTTATTCATTTGGGCCGCGCTGCGTGCTCAACGGTGGTGGCATGGCCGTTCCGGAGCACGGATGGTCGCGCAAGCAAATCCAGTGGAAGCCGATCGCGGGCTATCTAAATACTGGCACTGGGGACCAGCCGGTGTATCTCAAGATCGCGTAGGGGCGGACTTGTTGATGTCAAAAATGAACTGAATCAACGACCGGGCATCCATTACTACTCACACAGTCTAGCGTCTGGGGGCCATAAACCCCGGATCGCGGCTCCGGGTCAGCGGACGATCAGCCCTACGTGAGCAGTTCCAAGGTGATTTGGCGGGTCGCGATGTCCGCGTCGAGCAGCTTTACCCGGACTTTCGTGCCGGACTCCATTTCACCGTCGCAGCGAGCGGTGACCGCGGGCTCGGCGATCTGGACGATGCCGTAAGGGCCGTGCGGGGCTCCGTTGCCGTTGCCGTTGTTGCCGTTCCCATTCCCGTTGCCATTGTTCTTGGCGGGTTTCGATCCGGAGATGACGACGGCGTCGAATTCCTGTCCGATATGGTTCACCAGGAGCGCCGCCTCCACGGTGTCCAAGGCCAGGCGCTCAAGCTTGCCGGCAAGCTGATCGGATGATGCCATGATGGCAGGCAGGCTCGGCAGGGCGTCCCGGGCCCATGCGGGAATTGCTGTCCCGGTACTCAGGGCTTCGCAGATGACCAAGACGAAGCGATCGATCAGCCGCCGCAACGGAGCGGTCGCGTGGGCATAAGGGGCTCCGATCGCGGACTGCATCACGCTGTCTGGTACCTCGCCGTCGAAAGGCGTGTAGCCGGCACCGCGGAAGAGCATCCCCGCAGAATGGAGGATGGCCAGCTGCCGGGGGTCCCTGGCATCGAGGGTCCGCAGGTACTCGCCGTAGCTGATCCCGTCGCGCCAAGGCTTGCCGAGGGCCCCCGCCTGCCGTTTGAAATGGAGCAACGAACGTTCATCGGGGGCGGGCATGGTGCGCAGGATGCCCACCTTTCCGTCGAGCATCAGCTGGGCGGCGGCCATCCCGGTCATGAGGGAAATCTGGGCATTCCAGTCCTCCACCGGCAGCGGGGGAGCAGCAACGATCCTGTACCCCTCGCCGTCGGGCAGCTGGACGATTTCCTGTTCCGGCATGTTCAGGCTGGCTCCGCCCCGGCGGCGTTCCAGTTCCACCCTCTTGAGCCCGACCTCCTTGAGGAGTTGCAGGACCGGATCAGCTGTTCCGGAATCAATTTCCGCTTGGACGCCCTTGTAGTTGAGCTTGGCGCGGCTGCGCACCCCGGCCCGACGAACCGAGATCGTACGCAACTCGGCCTCGGCGTCGAGTCCGAAGTCCCACACGAACGCGCCGCATGTCTGATCGGCCAACAGGCTTCCGGCACGTTCGCTGATGATTTCGGGGTGCAGCGGTATGCGCCCGTCAGGGGCATAGTACGTTTGCCCGCGGTGGCGGGTCTCGGCGTCGAGCGCTCCGCCCGGAGTGACAAAGGAGGGTACGTCGGAGATCGCGTAGAGAACCCTGTAACCATCGCCGGATCGCTCGATGAAAAGGGCTTGATCGAGATCCGTGGAAGATGCCGGGTCGATCGTGATGAACGGAATGTCCGTGAGGTCCTGCGCCGGCAATGTATGGCCGGAAACCGCAGTTTCGGCGTCGCGCAGCGCTTCGATGGGATAGCCGGCGGGCAGCTCGAGCTCAGTTCGAAGCGCCGCCAGCGCCTCTGCAAGCGTGTTCGACGTTTCACTGAGACTCGGGGCTATCCGCTGATGTGACACGAAAATCAGGGTAACGCCAAAATCCCGCGGAGTCTTGCTAAGGGGCCGCAGCGTCGAGAGCCGCCAACGGGCTCCTGACGATCGAGGGCAGGCGGGGAAACCGACGCAACGTTTTTTCGTCAACGGGAGCAAAGATTATTCCCCTCTGTTGCTGGTGGGCCTAATGTTGCCGGTGGGGGAAAAGAACGCTCCCTCGCCAACATCACGTCCACTTCAGAGGGAGTTCCTCCATGAGTTACGAGAACCCGGCGGGCCAGCCTTACGCAGGCCCCACGCCGCCGTCCTATTACGCCGCGCCGCAGGTATTCAGTCCCCGCCCACAGGTCGGTTTGGTCGACGCTGTCAAGCAGTTCTACCGCCGTTACGCCAGCTTCACCGGCCGCTCCAACCGCAGCGAATACTGGTGGGTGGTGCTGTACCTCGCCATTGTGAATGCCATCCTGGCGATTCCGTACTACATCGGGGTGGGTAGCTACGCTGCCTCCGTCAGTACGGCCACCACACTGGAAGCCCAGCAGGCTGCCGCCGCGAGTTTTCCCGCCGGTGCCTTGATCTTCGGCATTTTGTGGTTCATCTGGAGCCTTGCGAACCTCGTGCCCAGCCTGGCGCTCTCGGTTCGCCGCCTCCACGACACCGGGCGGAGCGGCTGGTTCATCCTGCTCGGTCTCATTCCGTTTGCAGGTCCGATCATCCTCATCGTCTTCTACGCCACCGAGTCGAAGCCGGAAGGCGCGATCTACGGCGCGTAAGCCCCGTTGGCCTGAAGCCGGAGATCGAAAGCTGCCACAGCGAAGGCGGCCGTTGCCCAGGTGCCGCAGCACCCGGCAGCGGCCGCCGTCGTAGTTCTTACTGAGTCTCGCTAAGCCGCCGCGGCATCGAGGGCGGCGAGGAGCGCCTGGGCAGCGGCCGTCGGATCCTCTGCCTCAGTGATGGCCCGCACCACCACGATGCGGCTGGCGCCGGCTCGCACCACTTCCTCAACGTTGCTGAGGTCGACGCCTCCGATCGCAAACCAAGGGAGCACAACGCCGCCCACCGTCTCTTCGTCCGCCTTCTTCACGGCGTCGGCAGCGTACTTCACCAGATCGAGCCCGACGGCGGAACGCCCCGGCTTGGTGGGCGTTGCCCACACCGGTCCGACACAGAAGTAGTCCAGGCCGCTGCGGCCAGGCGAAGCAGCGATGGCTGCGTCAATCTGTTCGGGCGTATGCGTCGAGAGGCCGATGATGGTGGGGTCGTGGAGCAGCTTCCGGGCCGAGCGCAGCGGGATGTCCTTCTGGCCGATATGGAACACCGGAGCGCCGGAGAGGGATGCGACATCTGCGCGGTCGTTGACGGCCCAGAGTCGGCCGCGACGGTGCGCCACGGAATGCAGAATCTCCAGGAGTTCCAGTTCCTCGGCCGCTTCAATGGTCTTGTCCCGCAGCTGGATGATGTCCACGCCGCCCTCGAACGCGGCATCGACAAACTGCTCAAAATCGCCCTGCTGCTTGCGGGCGTCGGTGCATAGGTACAGGCGGGCGGTGGTGTGGACATCGTGCTGGGTCATGGAAACAGAGTAGTTCCTCTAAACTGGGCTGGTACCGCGGGAGCCGCGGCGGCAGTCACAATCGCCGCGCGGCTGAGAGGGCTTCAGCGCCGACCGCTTGACCTGATCCGGCTAGTACCGGCGTAGGGAAGGACTCCATGGACGAAGTAGACACCCAGCTCGAACCCCTGCGCGCAGATGTTGCCGTCATCGGAGGCGGTGTCATCGGCCTCGGCATCGCGTGGGAAGCCCGCAGATCCGGCCGCTCGGTGGTCCTCATCGACCCCGCACCGGCCAGCGGCGCCACCTTCGCGGCCGCGGGCATGCTGGCCCCCGTCAGCGAACTGCACTACCAGGAGCAGGACCTCCTGGAACTCATGCTCGAATCGTCGGCGCTGTGGCCGGACTTCGAACACAATGTGACCGGCTCAAGTTCCGGACGCTCCTCGGGTTACCGCACGACGCCGACCCTCGCCGTCGGCGCGGACGCTGCGGACCGCCGGGCGCTCGCCGACCTCCGGGACGTCCAGCTGGCCAACGGTTTGGTGGTGGAATCCGTCCCGCTTCGCGAAGCACGGGAACGTGAGCCGCTGTTGAGCCCGCAGATTTCCTGTGCCTTCCACATCCCCGGCGACCACCAAGTGGATCCACGAAAACTTGCGGCCGCGATTGTTGGTGCACTGGGAGACCACAAGCCCGGTGACTCCAGTTGGGTTTCGGGAGCCGAGGACGGTGTTGCGGTCCGCAATAGGGCGGCGAGCCTTCTATGGGAGGACGGGCGCGTCGTCGGGGCTGAACTCGAATCGGGCATGAGGGTGCTCGCCACGGAGACAGTGGTTGCCAACGGGCTGCACGCCGCCCATTTGAAGGGGCTGCCGGATGGCTTGTCCCTTCCGCTTCGCCCCGTGTACGGCGACATTCTGCGGTTGCGCGTTCCGGAACACCTTCGGCCCCTGGTCACCGCAACGGTCCGGGGGATGGTCCGGGGAGTACCGGTGTACATCGTCCCCAGGGAGGACGGGACCGTGGTGATCGGCGCGACGCAACGCGAGGACGCCTTGTCGGCTTCGGGTGGATCGGCCAATCCGGTGTCAGCCGGTGGGGTATACCAATTGCTCCGCGACGCCCAGGTACTGGTCCCGGCAGTAGCGGAATTGGAGCTGCTGGAAGCCACTGCCCGTGCCCGTCCCGGCACTCCGGACAACGCGCCCCTGCTGGGCCGGGTGAAAGGTCCTGAAAGGATCGCATCCGGTTCCGGCCCCGAAGGAAGCGACGGCGTCGATGTGCCTGGCCTCATCGTGGCCAGCGGCTTTTTCCGGCACGGAGTGCTCCTGACTCCGGCAGCCGCGAAAATCTGCGTCGGACTCATGAACAATGCCGCCGATCCGCGCTGGAACAAGTTCCGCCCGGACCGCTTCTCCAAACCACTTACAACTGCACGCCCACTCTGAAAAGCAGGCGTCGCGACAAACGGCTCGTAGGCTGCCACTCACATCCCCTTCCGAAGGACCACGCATGAACATCACATTGAACGGCGCCGACCACACGCTGAGCGACGACGCCTCCGTGACTACGCTCGTCAGCCACATCACCGGACGCGCTATCGACGCCAGCGGCCAGGCGGCCGATGGACGCAAGATCGGGGTCGCCGTCGCCCGCAATTCCGAAGTGGTGCCGCGCAGCCAGTGGGCTGCCACCGCGCTCGCAGAAGGCGACGAACTCGAAATCGTTACCGCAGTACAGGGAGGCTGAACCATGACCGCAGCAAGCATTCAAACAGCAAGCACCCAAACCGACGACTTGGTGATCGACGGTGTTGAGTTCAGCTCGCGCCTCATCATGGGAACCGGCGGGGCGCCGAGCCTGGACGGACTGGGGGCGGCGCTGCTGGCCTCCGGTACCGAACTCACCACCGTTGCCATGCGGAGGTACTCACCGACGGAAACAGGCTCCCTGTTCCAGTTGCTCGTGGACCACGGCATCCGCGTCCTGCCCAACACCGCCGGCTGTTTTACCGCCAAGGACGCTGTCATGACAGCCGAGCTTGCCCGTGAGGCACTGGAAACGGATTGGGTGAAGCTCGAGGTCATCGCCGACGAACACACGCTCCTGCCGGACGCCGTGGAACTCGTGGATGCCACCGAAAAACTCGTCGACCGCGGCTTCAAGGTCTTCGCCTACACCAACGACGACCCCGTGCTGGCGCTTCGGCTCGAAAACCTCGGGGCTACCGCGGTGATGCCTTTGGGCGCGCCTATCGGCACCGGTTTGGGCATCCTGAATCCCCACAACATCGAGCTGATTGTGTCGCGCGCTTCGGTGCCGGTAGTGCTCGACGCCGGCATCGGGACTGCGTCCGACGCCGCCTTGGCCATGGAGCTCGGGTGCGACGCCGTATTGCTGGCCACCGCCGTGACCCGGGCCCAGAACCCCGTACAAATGGGCGAGGCCTTCAAACACGCTGTCATCGCCGGTAGGCTGGCGAAGCAGGCGGGCCGCATCCCGCGCCGGGAACACGCTCTGGCGTCCTCGGCCATGGAAGGCCGGGCCGAGTTCCTCTAGCGGGCTTCTGCCGGCCACAGGGGCATACCGCGAAAAGATTCCACCGCAGTGAAGGAGTCCCCATGGCCGGCAAGGATGACATTCTCACCAGGCCCGCGATCGACGACGCCATGGCGGAGCTGCCGGACTGGCGGTACCGCCTGGGCGGTCTCGTCTCCGTCTACAAATGCCCGACGTCGGCCGCGGCACTCGAGCTGATTGCCGCCGTCGGGCGCATCGCCGAGCAGCAGAACCACCACCCGGACCTGGACTGGCGGTACAACCGGGTGTTCGTCCGGTACTCCTCCCACGACGCCGGGAGCGAGGTAACGCAGCGCGACATCAGGGCGGCCACGAACGTCAGCCAGCAAGCCAGGGAGGCCGGTGCCGTGGCCGAGCCGGGACTCTACCGCACTGTTGAAGTTGGAATCGACACCCCTGATCCGGAAATGATCTCGGAGGTCTGGCGAGTAGCGCTTGGCTACCGCAAGGGCCGCTTTGGAGACCTCGAGGATCCCTATGGCCGTGGGCCTAACGTGTGGTTCCAGGAAACCCAAACGCCCAACCCGAACCGGCTCCACCTGGACGTGCACCGGAGCCAGGCCGAATCGGGGCCCGCCCTGGAGAAGACCGCCGCTACCGGGGCGTTAATGGACCATGACCACGCACCCAAATGGGTGGTGGTCACGGATTCACAGGGAAACAGGCTGTGCCTCTGCACCGAAGCGGGTCACGAGCCGGATCTGTAGCTCCGCCCCCGGCCTCTGGAGGACGCCCAAATGTGTCCGTGACAAGCGAACGAGCCGGCGACGCGGAAATGCCCTGGCGAGGCCGGATTTCCGGCCTCGACAGGGCATTTGCGCGTCGCGGGGAATCAACCGCAGCAGCGCTGGGGACCTACAGGACGCGGCTGAGGAACTCCTTGGTGCGGGCGTGCTGGGGGTTGGCGATGATCTCGCGGGGGTCGCCGGTTTCGACCACGACGCCTCCGTCCATGAAGGTCAGGGTGTCGCCGACTTCGCGGGCGAAGCCGATTTCGTGGGTGACCACGATCATGGTCATGCCGGACTTGGCGAGGTCCTTCATGACGTTGAGCACGTCGCCGACGAGTTCGGGGTCCAGGGCGGAGGTGGGCTCGTCGAAGAGCATCAGCTCCGGTTCCATGGCCAGGGCCCGGGCGATCGCGACGCGCTGCTGCTGGCCGCCGGAGAGCTGGGCGGGGTAGTGGTTGGCGCGGTCGGCCAGGCCGACCCGGTCCAGCAGTTCCAGGGCCTGCTTCTTGACGTCGCCCTTGTTCTTGCCCTTGACCTGCACGGGTGCTTCCATGACGTTGTACAGGGCGGTCTTGTGCGGGAAGAGGTTGAAGCGTTGGAAGACCATGCCGATTTCCCGGCGCTGCGCGGCGATTTCCCTGACCTTCAGGTCGTGGAGGCGGCCGTTGACTTCGCGGTAGCCGATCAGCTGCTCGCCCACGGAGATGCGTCCGGCGCTGATGGTTTCGAGCAGGTTGATGCAGCGGAGCATGGTGGACTTGCCGGAGCCGGAGGGGCCGATGACGACGGAGACCTCGCCCTGGTTGACGGTCAGGTCGATGCCGCGCAGCACGTGGTGCGGGCCGAAGTATTTGTGGAGGCCTTCGATCCTTACCAGCGGTGTCTGGGTGGTGGTCGTCATTTTGCCTCCTCCTCGGGGAAGTCCATCTTCAGGGACGGTTCTGCTTCGGCGCTCGGTGCCACTGCCGCGGCAGCCTTGGCGGCTGCGGGGTTGATGACGGCCGGGGCGAGGTTGGTGTCCACGCCCTTGCCGTAGTAGGCCTCGATGTAGTGCTGGCCGACCATGAGCAGGCTGGTGATGACCAGGTACCAGATGGCTGCCACGATCAGCAGCGGCACCGGCAGGTAGATCCGGTTGGCCAGGGCGTTGGTCGCGAACGTCAGGTCCAGGGTGAACGGGACGGCCAGGACCAGGGAGGTGGTCTTGAGCATGCCGATGGTCTCGTTGCCGGTGGGAGGGACGATGATGCGCATGGCCTGGGGCAGGATGATGCGCCACATGATCTTGCCCTTGCCCATGCCCAGGGCTTCGGCGGCTTCGGTCTGGCCCTTGTCCACGGACTTCAGCCCGGCCCGGAAGATCTCGGCCAGGTAGGCCGATTCGTTCAGGCCCAGGCCCAGGATGGCCGCGACCAGGGCCGTGATGACGGTGCTCGTGTCCACGCTGAACAGTTCCGGGCCGAAGGGCACCCCTGCACTGATTTTGGGGTAGAGGACGGCGATCAGGCCCCAGAAGACCAACTGGGTGTAGACCGGGGTGCCGCGGAAGAACCAGACCCACACCCAGGAGGTGTAGCGCAGGACCGGGTTGTCGGACTGGCGCATCACGGCCAGCAGGATGGCCAGGACGATCGCGATGACCATCGACGCCACGGTCAGCAGCAGCGTCCAGCCGACGCCCTGGACGACCTTCACGTCCAGGATGTAGGTGCCCACCACGTCCCAACGGAAGTTGTGGTTCGTGATCACGCTCTGCACCATCAGCGCCAGCACGCCAACGATGACGATGGCGCTGATCCAGCGCCCCGGATGCCTGACCGGCACCGCATCGTTCAGCAGGGGCGCGGCGTTGGATTTCCTGCCGGGCGTGCCCTCGGGAGCGCGGACTTTTTCGTCGAGCTGACTCAACTGGACACAGCCGGGTTGAGTTCGGACTTGGTGATAGCGCCGTCCGTGTTGTTCCACGATTTGAGGATGCTGGCGTAGCTTCCATCGGCGATGAGATTGTTCATCACCTTGGTGATGAGCTCGGCCAGCGCAGCGTCGTTCTTCGCCACCGTGATGCCTTGCGGCGCAGCGTCGTAGACCTTTCCGAGGGGCTGCAGTTGGTCCCCGGTCTGAGAAAGGGCATAACCGATGATCGGGGAATCGGCGCTCATGACGTCCACCCCGCCGTTGACGAGCCGGGTGGTGACGTCGGCCTGGTTCTTCAACGTGACAACGTTGATGGCAGGCTTCCCGGCATCGGTGCATGCCTTTGAGCGTCCGGAGACGTCCGGATTCTCTTCAATAGTGCCGGTCTGCACGCCAACGGTCTTGCCGCACAAGTCATCCAGGCTGATGTTCTTCGGGTTGCCCTTCTGCACGGCCCACAGGACTCCGGCATTGAAATAGGTAACCATGTTCACGGCTTTCAGGCGCTCCTGATCAACGGTAAACGAGGATATGCCCAGGTCAAATTTTGGGCCTAGTGACGGCAGGATGCTTGAGAACTCGGCTGTCTGCACCTGGACCTTCAGACCCAGCTTTGCGCCGATCGCCTTGGCAATGTCGACGTCATACCCCAAGGCTGTCTGGCCGTCGGTTCCGAGGAACTCCGCAGGCGCGTACGTCGTGTCCGACCCAACGGTCAGCGTGCCCTTGGACTTGATGGCCGCGGGCACCAATGCCGCCAGGGTGTCATCCTTGGTGATGGTGGCGGGGTCAAAGCTCGCATGCGCGCTGCCAGAAGGCGAGGCGGCACTCGACGGGCCGGCCTCTGAGGCGTTGGTGCAGGCAGTGAGAGCCAGCAGGGCTACGAGTCCCAGGGCGGCAAATGTGAGCGGTTGTCGGTGAGAGAGCGGCATAGTCGAGGCTCCTTGGATTTGAATGGCTGATCGGAAGGTTGACCGATGGTGAAATGGGAGAAAGTGCATTGACGGACTCTGGGGAACTTATTGCGTGGTGACCCGCAGATTTCCCTATTGATGGGCGAGGTCCTCGAGGACTGCCATCGCAGCGTTGTGGCCGCCGAGGCCACTCACTCCGCCGCCACGCCTGGCACCGGCGCCACAGAGAAGAATGCGCGGGTTGCCGGTATTGACCCCCCACCGTTCGGCCGCAGTGTTTCGGGGCGCGTCGTCCTCCAGGAACGGCCACTGCAGGGGCCCGTGGAAGATGTTGCCGCCTGGCATGTTGAGGGCACGCTCAAGGTCCAATGTGGTCTTGGTTTCGATACACGGCCGGCCCATGGCGTCTTTGAGAATGAGGTCTTGGATCGGCTCAGCCAGCACCGAATTCAAGGAGCGGAGCACGGCGGCCTGGAGCTGGTCTCGCCTGGCATCGTTGTTTTCTTCGTTGATCCAGCGGTCCGGCGTGTGCAGTCCGAACACGGTCAGGGTCTGGGCACCGGCTGCGATGAGTTCAGGGGAGAGGATGCTCGGGTCCGTCAAAGAATGGCAGTAGATCTCGCAAGGCAGCGGGTCTGGAATGGACCCTTCAACGGCTTCGTGGAAGGCTCTCTCAAGCCTTCCGTAGCCTTCGTTGATGTGGAACGTTCCCCCGAAAGCTGCTGCGGGAGGCACTGACTCGTCATGGAGCTTGGGGAGCCGGGCGAGCAGCAGGTTGACTTTGACTTGTGCGCCTTCGGGCCGGGCGATTTCCTCGGTGCTGTCTTCTCCGAGCAGCCCGCGAAGCACCCAGGGAGCCACGTTGGCCAGGATGCGCTGGCCTTCTACCGCATGTTCCGCATCCTGTAAGCGATAGTGAACGTCGCCATCCGGGGAGATTGAGGTAACCTCGGCCCCTGTGACAAGGTGTGCACCGGCTTCTCTGGCTGCCCGCTCCAGTTCGAGGGAAACTACTCCCATGCCACCGATCGGGATGTCCCAGTCACCCGTTTCATTTCCGATCACGTGGTAGAGGAAACACCGGTTGGCCTCCAAAGATGGATCGTCAAGCGAGGTGAACGTCCCGATAAGTGCGTCGGTCGCTACGACGCCTCGCACAACGTCGTTTTCAAACCGCCGGACAATTGCTTGGCCGAGGGGCTTTTCGATGAGCTCTTCCCACAGTGCGCCGTCGCCGACGATTTTTCGGGCCTCTGAGCGGGTCGGCAGCGGCTCGGTGACCGTCGGGAAAAGCGCTCGGGCCAGACGTTGAGTGTCCGCATTGAAGCCCCTCATGGAGTCGAAATCCGTGTCGGTTCCGCTGCCAACACGGACAAAGGACCTGCGGGTGGCAGCTTCATCGCCATTGTCGATGAGTAGACCCCGGTGGTATCACCCGGGATCGGTGTGTAGGAGGAGTAGCGCCGGCGGGCAAGCTCGATATCCAGCCCCAGCTCGTCGATGATCTGTTTCGGGAGCAGGCTTACGAGATACGAGTACCGCGACAGGCGGGCATCCACTCCCTCGAAGGCAGCGGCCGATACTGCCGCGCCTCCAAGATGGTCTTCACGCTCAAGCAGCAGCACGTTTTTGCCTGCGCGCGCCAGATAGGCCGCTGCAGTGAGACCGTTGTGGCCTCCGCCAACAATTACCACGTCGTAAGGAGTTTTGATCATGGCGAAACGGTAGGCCGCCGGCTCGAATTTGCAATGCGTAAGGGGCGACTCGTAAGAGATTTACGTCCTTAGGCTCAGAAAAGATGTGGCTAGCATCACATTTGAATGAGTATTACTGCTTTGTTACCCGGGTCCACTAGAGACGCAGGGCTGCCGTCAGCTGGGCGGTGTCGTGCCGGTGGCGATGGCGGCCCAGGAAGAACGCGACGACCGCGGCCGCCACAGTGCCCAGGATGATGGGCAAGACCCACGGGATCCACGTCACCCCGGGCAGGTAGCCAAAACCGAGTTGGATGAAGATCATCCAACTCAGCATGGCGACGGCTACCGATACACCGGCGGGGAGGGCGATTCCGTATGTGCCACGGTGTCTGTCATTTCCCCAGACAATGAAGCCTGAAGCGACGGTGGCTAGCGCCACGATGACAAGTGAGAGCATGCGGACTCCTGGCTCGCTGGTGTTCTTGGGTGTTGCTTAGAGGGCGCCGAAACCGACCCTGCGTACTTCCTCGGCCCCGATCTCGACGTAGCCAAGGACGTTGCCGGGGACGATGACCTGGCGGCCCTTTTCGTCGGTGAGACGCAAGTCTGTTCCCTTGGCAATGGCCTCGCCCACGATCTTGGCAACAGCCTCGGCATCCAGAGCGGACTCCAGCACGATCTCACGGCCAACGTTCTGAATGCCGATCTTTACTTCCACAGCAGGGCCTCCCAGCCAATCAAGAATTTACTCAGTCCTCTATTTGTAGCCTAGGACTCTTTGGGGAAGCGACTGATTCCGCGCCAAGCTAAACGGTAGATCAGATCGCTCGCCACATCGAGGTCCAAATCGCCAGCGGTTTCGAGCCAGTAGCGCGCACTGACCTGCGCCATTCCGGCCAGACCCCGGCCCAGCAACTGGGCCTCCAGCGGGGGCAGCTTGGTGTCCTCGGCAATGACTTTCGCAACGGCGTCGGCGAACGTGCGGTTGAAAGTCTCCAGGCGGGAACTGACGTCCGGGTCATTGATGAGGTCGGATTCGAAAACGAGCCGATGCGCCTGGTCGTCGCTCGCGATGAAGCGATAGTAGGCGCGCATGACGGCCTGGACGCGTTCCTTGTTGTCCGAGGTCGAATTCAGTGCCGTGAGCATCTGGTCCGTGAGCATGGCCAAATGGCTGTCCAGGAGCGCCATGTACAGCTCCCGCTTCGACGGAAAGTGTTGGTACAGCACCGGCTTGCTGACGTGGGCTGTCTCGGCGATTTCGTCCATGGCTGCGCCGTGGAAGCCGTTGGCAACAAACACTTCCAGGGCGGCGTTCAGGAGCTGGGCCCGGCGTTCATCGCGTGGCAGCCTCGCCGAGCGTGGCGAGCCGGTCCGATCTTGCCTGACCTGTGCCTCCTGTTTGATACGTGCGCTCTCAGCCACTTGTCTGCCGCCTTTCCTTTGCAGTTATGACCACAATACTGCGCAGTAATATGACCGGGCGGCAGCGGCAGGGATACTTTGAAGTATGGCCACTACTTTTGCTGCCCAAACGTTGCCGTCCTCGCTGCCGCCGCTCGTGGAACCGGCCGCGGACCTGACCACCGAAGAGGTGGAACGCTACTCGCGCCACCTCATTATTCCCGAAATCGGAGCGGCGGGTCAGCGGCGCCTCAAGAACGCTAAAGTCCTCGTGATCGGCGCCGGGGGATTGGGCTCACCCGCCCTGCTGTACCTGGCCGCCGCCGGGGTGGGGACTCTCGGCATTGTGGACGACGACGTCGTGGACCTCAGCAACTTGCAGCGCCAGATCATCCACGGGGTGGGCGACGTAGGCCGGCCGAAGATTGAATCGGCGCGGGATGCCATCAAGGAACTCAATCCGCTGGTGAACGTCCAACTGCACAATGTGCGCCTGGACTCTTCCAACGCGTTGGAGCTCTTCGCCGCCTACGACCTCATCCTTGATGGCGCGGACAACTTCGCCACCCGGTACCTGGTTAACGATGCCGCCGCGATTCTCGGCAAACCCTATGTGTGGGGGTCCATCTTCCGCTTCGACGGCCAGGTCAGCGTGTTCTGGGAGAAGCACGGCCCCAGCTACCGCGATCTCTATCCGGAGGCACCTCCGGCAGGCTCTGTCCCGTCCTGCGGCGAAGGCGGGGTGTTCGGCATGTTGTGCGCCGCCGTCGGCTCACTCATGGTGACGGAGGCAGTCAAGCTCATCACCGGCGTCGGGCGCTCCATGCTGGGGCGCGTGGCGCTCTTTGACGCGCTCGGCGGCAGTTGGCGCGAAATCAAGGTTTCGAAGGACCCGGAAGCCGAACCGATCACCGAATTGACCGACTACGAGGCTTTCTGCGGCATCACCCCGGCGCCCCCAGGTGACTTGATTCGGACCGTCACGGCCACCGAACTTTACGGGATGCTCGCGGCGCGCGCGGCGGGGGAAAGCGACTTCGAACTGGTGGACGTCCGCGAGATCGGTGAACACGAGATTGTGAGCATCGACGGTTCGGTGCTCATCCCGCAAGGACGCATCCTGGCGGGGGAGGCCTGGACGGAGCTTCCTCAGGACAAAGAGATCGTGTTCCATTGCAAGGCCGGCACCCGTTCGGCTACGGTGCTCGCGGCGGCACAGCGTGCCGGTTACACGCGCGTCAGCCACCTCGACGGCGGGATCCTGGCTTGGGTGCGCGACGTCGAGCCCGGCAAGCCGGTCTACTGAACCGCTAACGCCCGCAAACGAAAGGCCTGACATGAGCGAGGAATCCATGACCACACCGCAGCAGCCCATCGGATCGGGATTCGGCCACGGCTCCACGGCATCCGATGTGCTCGCGGGAGTGGACCTCCGCGGTAAAACGGCCATTGTCACGGGTGGCTATTCCGGGCTCGGCCTGGAAACGGTACGGGCATTGTCTGCTGCCGGGGCGCGGGTCACAGTTCCAGCAAGGCGGCCCGAGCACGCGAAAGAAGTCCTCGCCTCGGCCGGTCTGGTGCCGGAGCACGTGACCGTGGAGGCCTTGGACCTGGCCGACCAGCAAGGGGTGAAGGATTTCGCGGCACGTTTCCTGGAATCGAACCCAACGCTGGACATCCTGATCAACAACGCGGCCATCATGGCCAGCCCGGAGCAGCGCGTGGGTCCCGGGTGGGAATCCCAGTTCGCCACCAACCACCTGGGCCACTTCACGCTTCTCAACACGTTGTGGCCCGCCCTGGCGGCTGCCGGCACGGCCCGCGTCGTGTCCTTGTCCTCCACAGGGCACAAACTCTCGCCGATCCGTTTCGAGGACATTAATTTCGAGACCGGCTACGACAAATGGAAGGCCTACGGCCAGGCAAAGACGGCCAACGCGCTGTTCGCCGTGGAGCTGGACCGCTTGGGCTTGTCCTCCGGGGTGCGGGCCTTCGCGGTCCATCCCGGCGGCATCATGACCGAGTTGCAGCGCCACCTGCCACGGGAAGAGATGGTTGCGGCCGGATGGATGGACGCCGAAGGAAACGTTAGGGAGGGTTTCAAGACCCCGGAGCAGGGAGCCGCCACGTCCACGTGGGCGGCCACGTCACCGGCCTTGGAGGGCATGGGCGGGGTGTATTGCGAAGACTGCGACATCGCCAACCCTACGGACCCGGCTTCGCCCCTGGCCCGGTACCAAGGCGTTGACGGGCACGCCGTGGATCCTGAAGCGGCGCAACGGTTGTGGGCCGTCTCCGCGGAAATGACAGGCGTCAACGCGTTCGGGTAGGACCTCGCGCGTGCTACGCGCTTTCGGCCTGCTGGGGTGCCTGCTGGTGGTCCACAGGGCATTCAGCTGCCGGAGCCCCAGCAACAGGCTGCTCCACCTGGATGCCATACAGGGCTTCGAGCGCGGCCACGTACTCGTCCTGCTGGCCGTTGGCGGCGAGTTCACGCGCACGGACCGTAGGGATGTGGAGCAACTGCTTGACCATGCGGCGGAGGGCGAACTCGACTTCTTCGGCGGCAGCCGTGCAGCCATGCCGTGCCCGGACTTTCTCCATTTCGGCGTCGAGCACGCTCATGGTGTGGCGGCGGAGCGCCACAATGGCCGAGTCAACAGAGCGGGCTTCCCGCTCTTGTTCGAAAGCCGCTGCCGCGCCGGACACAATCGTGCTCGCTTGTGCCAAGGACTCCGCCTGTTCCTGGGGCGCTGCGAGCCGCACCGATTCGAGCGTCAGGAGTTCGACGCCGTCGAGCTCACCGACCGCGGGGTCGAAGTCGTGGGTGAGCGCGAGGTCGATCGCTATGAGCGTTTGGGTGGACAGCGCGCGGACCTTGGCAAGCTCCCCAGCCTCCACACGGGTGTCCGATCCGCTGCAGCCGATCATCACATCGGCGGCGGCGACGGCGGCAGGAAGGGTTTCGGCGTCGAGCGCGGTTCCTCCGCGGGTCGCCACAAAAGTCTCGGCCCGGCCGGACGACGAATAGACCGACACATCGGTGCAGCCACGCTCGCGAAGCAGCGACATGGTGGCTCCGGCGTAAGCTCCGGTTCCGAAGACGACAACCTTCTTGGTGCTCCAGTCTGAGTCTTCCGAGAGGTCCGTGGCGAGGTCCAGGGCAACTGAAACGATGGACAGGCCCCGCGAACCGAGCGCCGTCTGGGCGCCGACGTCCTTGGCGGTCTTGGAAGCGGCCTGAAACAACCGGACAAGACCGGAACTTGCGGTTCCTTCGTGCTGGGCGGTGATCAGGGCGCGGCGCACCTGGCCCGCTATTTCGCGTTCGCCGACGACGGCGGAGTCCAGTCCGGCGCTCACGGCAAAGAGGTGCCTGCTGACTTCCGGGCCGGTGCGGGTGCTGAAGGCACGCGAGACGAGTTGCTCGTTGAGTCCGCTCAAACCACTGATCTGCGTGACGAGCGCCGAGCGCGCGGCTTCGAGGTTCTCGACGTGCGGCGTTTCGCCATAGATTTCGTAGCGGTTGCAGGTGGCCAGGACCACGGCGCCGGAGACAAGTTGGGAATCGGCCAAAGCGGACGAGGCAACCTCAGATGAACCGTTGCTCAGCTGAGCGACGGTTTCGAGGTCGATGTCGGCGTGTGTAGCCACCAGTGAGAAAAGAACCACAGCAAAGCAATCATAGCTTTTTCGGCGCCATGTAGAACAACGCGCGTCAGTGGTTCTCCGCACTGCCTGCAGTGACGCCCGCCACGTCGCATCGCGTGGGACAGGCTGTCGTTATCTTTTGGGCCCGATCTTCGGCACAATCGAAGGCATGACTTCCAGTTCTGCACTGCCTCAATCCGTGCCGGCCAACTCTGTATCGGCCAACGGCGCTTCCGGCACCGTCGCCTCAAGCCTTGATGCAAACCACCCGCTCATGGATGGCCGCACCGCAGACTCTCCGCTGATCCAGGCTTACCGTGGCGGCAAGCCTTCCCGTCGCCCGGTGTGGTTCATGCGCCAGGCCGGCCGATCGTTGCCGGAGTACCTCAAGGTCCGTGAAGGCGTTGCGATGCTGGACTCCTGCCTGCGTCCCGAACTCGCCTCGGAGATCACCTTGCAGCCCGTCCGCCGCCACGACGTTGACGCAGCCATCTTCTTCTCCGACATCGTCATTCCCCTCAAGCTGGCGGGAGTCGGCGTGGACATCGTGCCCGGCGTCGGGCCCGTACTGGACAAGCCCGTCCGCACCGCAGCTGACGTCGCCGCGCTGCCGGAGCTCACGTGGGAAGCCCTTGAGCCGATCCGCGAGGCCGTGCGCCTGACCGTGGCGGAGCTCGGGAGTACGCCCCTCATCGGCTTCGCAGGTGCACCGTTCACTCTCGCCGCGTACATGGTGGAAGGCAAGCCCTCCCGCGACCACCTCGGCCCGCGCGCCATGATGCACGCCGATCCGGAGACCTGGACTGCCCTGGCCAACTGGGCCGCGGATGCTTCCGGAATGTTCCTGCGCGCCCAACTGGAAGCCGGTGCGTCTGCCGGGCAGCTGTTCGACTCCTGGGCAGGGTCCCTTGGCCTGGCCGACTACACCAAGTACGTTGCTCCTGCCTCGACCCGTGCCCTTGACCATGTTCGCCACCTCGGCGCGCCGCTGGTCCACTTCGGCACAGGAACCTCCGAGTTGCTTGTCGCCATGCGCGACGTCGGAGTGGATGTGGTGGGCGTGGACTACCGACTCCCGTTGGACGAGGCAAACCGACGCCTGGGCGGCGCCGTCCCCCTGCAGGGCAACATCGACCCGGCGCTTCTTTCCGCGCCGTGGGACGTCCTGGAAGCGCATATCCGTGAGGTCATCGCCGCTGGCTCCGCGGCCCCGGGCCACGTCCTGAACCTTGGCCACGGCGTGCCTCCCGAGACAGACCCCACCGTCCTGACCCGGGTCGTGGAACTCATCCACTCGATCCCGGCAGGGTAGCCGGCATGCGCGGGGCACACCCAAAGCCCGAACACGCACTTCCCGCAGAATCACCAGCTGGGCTGACGGCCGTCGTCGTGGGCGGCGGTATTTCCGGCCTGCTCGCGGCCCGTGGACTGGCCAAAGCGGGCATCACTGTCACCGTGCTCGAAGCGGTTGGCACGTGGGGCGGTTGCGTCGGAAGCCACACTGTTGCCGGCCTTGAGTTGGACAGCGGCGCCGAATCCTTCGCTACCCGATCCACCGCCGTCGCAGACTTGGCCCGCGAGCTTGGGCTCGGGGACAACATCGTCTCGCCACATCCCGGGGGTGCGTGGGTGCAGTTGCCCGATGGCCCGCAAGAGCTTCCCAAGACCGGGGTGCTCGGAATTCCCGCGAATCCCTGGGACCCGGAAGTCCGCCGTTCCTTGGGTCTTGCAGGCTCCTTGCGTGCGTCCCTTGACCGCTACCTGCCTGCCTCTGTGGGTACCTCCGCAGAGGTCACGAGCGTCTCTGCCTTGGTGCGGGCACGGATGGGCAAACGGGTGCTCGAACGGCTTGTGGCACCTGTGGTGGGCGGAGTGCACTCCGCGGATCCCGGCCTGCTCGACGTCGACATGGTGGCCCCCGGCCTACGAGCAGCATTGCGCGAGCATGGTTCGTTGGCCGCGGCGGTGGCCAGCCAGCGCAAGCCCGCCTCGGGCAAGGCCGCTTCGCGCGAAAACGGAAGCGGGCCGGCGAAGGCCGGATCCGCCGTCGGCGGCTTGAAAGGCGGGATGAACACCCTGGTCTCTGCCCTCGTGGCAGAGCTGCGTGCGGTGGGCGTCACCCTGATTTCCGGTGCCCGGGTGGATTCCGTCGCCCGTACCGAAAGCGGTTGGCAGGCCACTGCAGCGGGCACAACGTACGACGCCGGACGGCTCGTCGTGGCGCTCGACGGTCCGGCCGCCGTCGGGCTGCTGGAGGAGGCGCTTCCGGGGCTGTCCGGGTTGCGTCCCGCCGCTGGCCCCTTGGTGAGCCTTGTGACCCTGGTGGTGGACGTGCCTGAACTGGACCGCCGTCCCCGCGGCACGGGCATCCTCGTTGCTCCGCAAACCGCTGGGATCGAAGCGAAGGCGCTCACCCACGCCACGGCGAAATGGGACTGGCTTGCAGAAGAAGCCGGCCCCGGCACACACGTCCTGCGGCTGTCCTACGGGCGCGGCGGGGGAGCGGGCGCCCCTGAATCGGCGGCCGCGCTGGATGACGATGCCCTGTTTGAGGCTGCGCTCCGCGATGCCTCGACCTTGCTGACGGTGCCGATCGTCCGCGAAGACGTGCTCGATTGGGACGTTGTCCGCTGGGCGGGTGCCTTGCCGTTCGCCGCCGTCGGTCACAAACAGAGGGTTGCCGAGGTCCGCCGCATCTGTTCCGAAGCCGAGGGCGTGTCGGTTGTGGGGGGCTGGCTCGCGGGAAACGGCCTGGCTGCCGTAGTTGCCGACACCTCTGCACAAATCGACGCAATATTGTGAAATGCAGCACTTCTACGTCTTGTAGAAGTGCTGCATTTCGACTTAGCGGCATCCACGGGGCAGACTTGTACCATGAGCCACACTTCTGCCGAATCTGTCACTAAAACTGCCGAATCCGAAGAGCAGTTCTTTACGCTGTGGACCGTCTTCAAGCGGTCGGGCGATGTCCTGCGCAGCGCCGATGCCGTCCAGGATTTCGAGCAGCTGGCTGCCAAACTCGCCGAGGACGGCGTGGTCCTCCGCGGAAGCTACGACGTCTCCGCCATGCGTTCCGACGCCGACATCATGGTGTGGCTCCACGGAGCCAAGCCCGAGGCCCTGCAACAGGCCGTCCGTGACATCCGCCGCAGCGCGCTGTTCGCCGGCACCGAGATCGTCTGGTCCGCCATGGGCGTCCACCGCGAAGCCGAATTCGCCAAGAACCACGTTCCGGCCTACGCCCGCGGCGTCGAGCCCAGCACCTGGCTGTGCGTCTACCCCTTCGTGCGCTCCTACGAGTGGTACATCCTGCCGGCCGAAGAGCGCGGAAAGATGCTGCGCGATCACGGCATGCTGGGCCGCGAGTTCCCCCAAGTCATCTCCAACACCGTGTCCTCCTTCGCGCTCGGCGACTGGGAGTGGATCCTCGGCCTGGAAGCACCCGAACTGGTTGACCTGGTCGACCTCATGCGCCACTTGCGGGCCACCGATGCCCGCAACCACGTCCGCGAGGAAATCCCGTTCTACACCGGCCGCCGGATCACTGCCGCGGAGATCGCCGAGGTCCTCGCGTGAGCGGCCGCCACTCCACAGGGCCTGCAAGCCTTACCGAGGTCAACGAGGTCACCGATGCCGGGCGCATGGCTCCGAAAGAGTACGACGCCGTGCTCCTCGCCTCTTTCGGCGGGCCGGAAGGCCAGGACGACGTCATTCCCTTCCTGCGCAATGTGACCCGTGGCCGGGGCATCCCGGATGAGCGGCTCGAAGAGGTATCCCACCACTACCGCGCCTTTGGTGGCATCAGTCCCATCAACCAGCAAAACAGGGACCTGAAGACCGCCCTCGAGGCAGAGCTTGCCGCCCGCGGCATCAGCCTGCCCGTGCTGTGGGGCAACCGCAACTGGGACCCCTACATTCCGCAGACGCTCCAGGAAGCCTACGACGCCGGCCACCGCAAGTTGCTGATGGTCACCACGAGCGCCTACTCCTGCTACTCCAGCTGCCGCCAGTACCGCGAGGACATCGGAATCGCGCTGACAGAGACCGGCCTCGATGGCAAACTCGAGGTGGACAAGGTACGCCAGTATTTCGACCACCCCGGCTTCGTCGAGCCCTTCGTGGAAGGAACGGCTGCAGGACTTGTGGAGGTACAGGAGAAGCTGGCCGCGGCCGGTCTCCAGGACGCTCCGGTCCACATCCTGTTTGCGACGCACTCCATCCCCACCCGTGACGCCGAAGCGGCCGGGCGTTCGGACGCCGAACCCCGCGAGTTCGAGCAGGACTCGGCCTACGTGGCCCAGCACTTGGCCGCAGGCGCCGAGATTGTTCGGCGGGTCGAAGCCGAATCCGGGCTCACCGCACCGTGGTCCTTGGTGTACCAGTCCCGTTCGGGCGCCCCGAATGTTCCGTGGCTTGAGCCGGACATCAACGATGCCATCGAGGAACTGGCCGGGCAGGGGATCAAGGGCGTCGTGATCGTTCCCCTCGGCTTCGTGTCCGACCACATGGAAGTGGCGTGGGACCTGGACACCGAGGCTTTGGAAACGTGCAAGAACCTCGGGCTCGCCGCCACCCGGGTTCCCACCCCGGGAACCCACCGCAAGTTCGTTTCCGGCTTGGTGGACCTCATTTGCGAGCGGACGGTAGCCAACAACATCGCGGATCGCCCCGCCATGACCGGGCTGGGGCCGTGGTACGACATCTGCCGTCCGGGTTGTTGCGCCAACTTCCGTGGAGAGAAGCCCACGATTGCGGGTGCGGACACCACAGTCGGCACCGGCCATGATGCCTACCCCGTAGGAGAAAGCGCGAAATGACCGTTCGGATCGGTACCCGCGCGAGCAAACTCGCGCTCACCCAGAGCCAGCAGGCGGCGGACCAGCTGGCCACCGTCGGGGGTTTCCCCGTGGAATTGGTGCGAATCAAGACCGAAGGCGATGTCCGGACGGGCTCGCTGTCCCAGATGGGCGGCACCGGCGTGTTCGTCGCCGCCCTTCGCGACGCGCTGCTGGAGAACGCGTGCGACGTCGCAGTGCACTCCCTGAAGGATCTCCCCACGGGTGCGGCACTCGGACTAACCATTGCCGCAACACCCAAACGCGTCGACGTCCGGGACGTCTTGTGCGCCCGCGATGGCTTGAAGTTGGCGGACCTTCCGGAAGGCGCCAAGGTCGGTACCGGATCGCCGCGCCGCGCTGCCCAGTTGCGCGCCGCCCGCCCGGATCTCGACGTCATCGACATCCGTGGCAACGTGGACACCCGGCTGGGCCGTGTTCCGGGGCTCGCCGGCAACGCGGAAGATTCACCCGGCGACCTCGACGCCGTCGTCCTCGCCGCGGCGGGACTGGAGCGAATTGGCAGGCTCGACGTCGTGACTGAGTTCTTCGAAACCGACGTCATGCTTCCTGCCCCCGGGCAGGGCTCGCTTGCGATCGAGTGCCGCACGGCGGATGCTCCCGGACAGGCCGGCTCCGCCGGAGGTGCCCAGGGGGCCCAAAGTGCCCTCGCCCAGGCCCTTGCCGCTTTGAACGACGAGGACACCCGCCTGGCCGTCACCGCGGAGCGCGCCGTGCTGGCACGCCTCGAAGCCGGTTGTGCTGCTCCCGTGGGCGCCTACGCCTACCGCAAGGGCAGCATGCTCTACCTGGAGGCTGTTGTCTGCGCCGTCGATGGAAGCAAGACGGTACGCGAGAAGAAAGCGACCGACGGGCTCACCGAGGTGGGCGCCACGTTGCTGGGCATCGAAGTCGCAGAGCTCCTGCTTGCCGCGGGTGCAGCGGACATCACAGATCTTGCCGCTTCCCGATAACCGGAGCCAACAGGAGACCATGGGACGGCACAGCGCGGTGAAGTCAGGCGAGACCCGGGCCCTTGAAGGCGCCCGGGTCCTTGTGACGCGCAGCCCGGACCGGGCAGCCCCGCTTGTGGCTGCCCTGCGGGAGGCCGGTGCGGAACCGCTCCTGCTGCCGTTGATCGACTTCGAACGCGCCCGGGACCAGCATTCGCTCGAGGTTGCGTTGGACGCGCTCCGCGCAGGTGCGTACGGCTGGCTGGTGGTCAGCAGTATCACCACGGTGCGCGCCCTGAAGGAAAAAGCATCCGAGCGTCGCCTGGAGCTGAAGGAACTGATTCCGGACTCGGTCAGGGTCGCGACGATTGGCCCGTCGAGCCGCAGGGTCCTCGAAGCGGAGGGCATTCCCGTGGACCTCGCGCCGGAGGATGTCCAGTCTGCGGCAGGACTCGTCTCTGTTTGGCCCACAGGACCTGCCAGTGTGCTGTTGCCTCAAGCGGACATCGCCGATGCCGTGTTGGCCTCGGGGATCGAAGCCAAGGGAGGCATGGTCCAGGCCGTCACGGCCTACCACACCGTGGACTACCCTGCCGCCCCCACATGCCGACTCACGGCTGCCTTGGTAGCGGCGAATGGCTGGCAGGGTGGGAGCGGATCCGGGGCGCCGGAGCTCACTCCGGCAGCAGCCAAAGCCGAGCTCTCCAGCGGTCGGCTCCACGCCGTCGTCGCAGCCTCGCCCAGTGCGGCCCGTCGCATCCACGCCTCACTTGGACCGCTGAAGGACTGCCGCTTCATCGCGATCGGGCGCTCGACGGCGGCAGAGGCCGCCGCTCTTGGCCTCCCGGTCGCTGCAACGGCCAAGGAACCCACACCCGCCGGCATCGTGGCCGCCCTACGCACCGTATTCGCTACCGAAGGGAACGAAAGTTGAGCTTTCCAAACCACCGGCCCCGCCGGCTCCGCTCCACCCCCGCCATGCGCCGGATGACGGCTGAACACCGGCTGGCTCCCGCGGACCTCATCCTGCCGGCCTTTATCCGCGAAGGACTCAGCGAGCCGGCTCCGATCACTTCCATGCCCGGGGTTGTGCAGCACACCACGGACTCGCTGAAGCGCGCTGCTGCAGAAGCCGTAGAACTGGGTGTCAGCGGCATCATGCTTTTCGGTGTTCCCGCGGTCCGCGATGCCCGGGGCACGGCCTCCCTGGATCCCGACGGCGTACTGAACAAGGCTATCCGCGACGTCCGCTCCGAAGTGGGCGATGACCTCGTGGTCATGGGCGACGTATGCCTGGACGAGTTCACGGACCACGGCCACTGCGGGGTCCTCGATGCCAATGGCTACGTGGACAACGACGCCACCCTGGAGATCTACGCACAGATGGCCGTGGCGCAGGCCGACGCCGGCGCCCATGTCCTAGGACCGTCCGGGATGATGGATGGCCAGATCGCCGTGATCCGCCACGCCCTGGAAGCGGCCGGACACCAGAACACCGCGGTCCTCGCGTACGCGGCGAAGTACGCTTCCGCCTTCTACGGTCCATTCCGCGAGGCCGTGGATTCGCAGCTCAAGGGCGACCGCCGCACCTACCAGATGGATGCCGCCAACCGCCGGGAAGCCATCATCGAGGTGGAACTCGACCTCGAAGAGGGCGCGGACATGGTGATGGTCAAGCCGGCCATGAGCTACCTCGACATCCTTGCCGACGTCGCTGCCATGAGCCCGGTTCCCGTGGCGGCCTACCAAATCTCCGGTGAATACGCCATGATCGAAGCGGCTGCCGCGAACGGCTGGATTGACCGCCGCGGCGCCATCACAGAATCCGTGCTCGGCATCAAGCGGGCCGGCGCCGACATGGTGCTGACTTACTGGGCCTCGGAGCTTGCCGGCTGGCTTAAGGAGTCCTGATGACCGATTCCGCTTCCATTCCCACGGCCCCTGTCGGAGCTACGGAGATCCTCCTCGGACTGAACACTTTCGGTGACGCCGGGGTGAACGCCGATGGCAACCCGAAACCGCATGCCCAGGTTTTGCGGGAGCTGCTGGCGGAAGCGGAACTGGCGGACGCCGTCGGACTTCATGCCTTTGGTGTGGGGGAGCATCACCGCCGCGACTTCGCCGTCTCAGCGCCCGAAGTGTTCCTTGCGGCCGCCGCAGCGAGGACATCACGGATCAGGCTGGGCTCGGCAGTGACTGTGCTCAGCTCCGATGACCCCATCCGGGTCTTCCAACGGTTCTCCACCGTTGACGCGCTCTCCAACGGCCGTGCGGAAGTGATGCTGGGCCGTGGCTCCTTCGTGGAATCGTTCCCCCTGTTTGGCCTGGACCTGGCGGACTACGAAGTCTTGTTCGAGGAAAAACTCGAGCTCTTCGACAAGGTCCGGGCGCAGAAGCCGGTGCATTGGGAAGGCCGCACCCGTCCAAGCGTCAACGGAATGAGCGTTTTTCCGCCGCTGGAACATCACTTGCTGCCAACGTGGATTGGTGTGGGCGGAACTCCTGAGTCGGTGCTGCGCTGCGCCCAATATGGCTACCCGATCATTTTCGCCATCATCGGCGGGGAACCGCGCCGCTTTGCCCCGCTCGTGGAGCTCTACCGCGAGGCGATGGGTAAATACGGGCACCCCATGCAGCAGATTGCCACGCACTCGCCCGGCCATGTCGCCCCGAGCGACGAGCAGGCCCGCGAGGAACTGTTCCCGCACTGGCTGGCACAGCGCAACCGGATCGGCGCCGAACGCGGCTGGGGCCCGGCCAGCAGGGGCGAGTTCGAACGCCATGTGCGGTCCCGAGGGCGCCCTCTACGTCGGTTCCCCGGAAACCGTCGCCCGGAAAATCGTGCTGTTGAAGCAGAACCTCGGTGTGGACCGTTTCGACCTCAAATACAGCAACGGAACCCTGCCCCACGAATCCATGATGCGCTGCATCGAACTCTTCGGCACTGTGGTAGCCCCGCGCGTCGCCGAGCTGCTCGCCGACGCCTGAACCATCTTTTTCCGGTGCCTGAACCGTCCCGAATCCCTGAAAGAATGGACACCATGACTTCAAACACCCCTGTCTCCGACCAGCTGTTCGACCGCGCCCGATCCCTGATGCCCGGAGGCGTCAACTCCCCGGTCCGCGCCTTCGGCTCCGTGGGCGGCACCCCGAAGTTCATGGTTTCGGCGAAGGGTCCGTACCTCACCGATGCGGATGGTCGAGAGTACGTGGACCTCGTCTGCTCTTGGGGCCCGGCACTGCTGGGCCACGCCCACCCGGCCGTGCTCGAAGCCGTCCACGCCGCCGTGGACCGTGGTCTGTCCTTCGGTGCTTCGACCCCGGATGAGGCAAACCTCGCCTCGATCGTCAAGGAGCGCGTCTCCGCCGTCGAACGCATCCGCATGGTGTCCACGGGTACGGAAGCCACCATGACCGCGGTGCGCCTGGCCCGCGGATTCACCGGCCGCAACCTGATCGTGAAGTTCGCCGGCTGCTACCACGGACACCTCGATGGACTCCTCGCCGCCGCGGGCTCGGGCCTCGCGACCATGGCGCTGCCCGGTTCCGCAGGTGTCACTGAAGCGGCCGCGGCTGAAACGCTCGTCCTGCCATACAACGACCTCGCCGCCGTGGAAGCCGCCTTCGCTGCCCACGGAAACAACATCGCTGCCGTCATCACCGAGGCTGCTCCTGCCAACATGGGCGTCGTCACGCCGAACGAAGGCTTCAACGCAGGGCTGTCCCGCATCACGCGCGAACACGGCGCACTCTTGATCCTGGACGAGGTCCTCACCGGCTTCCGCACCGGCTACGCGGGCTACTGGGGCCTCACCGGCCGCCAGGAAGGCTGGGCGCCGGACCTGCTGACCTTCGGCAAGGTGATCGGCGGCGGCATGCCGACGGCGGCCCTCGGAGGTCGTGCCGACGTCATGGATTACCTTGCCCCCCTTGGCCCGGTGTACCAGGCGGGTACCTTGTCCGGGAACCCTGTGGCGATGGCCGCCGGTGTTGCCACCCTGACTCTTGCCACGCCCGAGGTCTACAGCTTCGTGGATGCTCGCTCGCTGGAACTCTCCGCAGCACTTTCATCAGAGCTGGACACCGCCGGCGTGGACCACTCCATCCAGCGCGCAGGGAACCTTTTTTCCGTGGCCTTCGGCACGTCGGCCAACGGCGTCCACGACTACGCCGACGCGCAAGGCCAGGAGGTCTTCCGCTACGCGCCGTTCTTCCACTCCATGCTGGACTCCGGTGTCTACCTGCCGCCGTCGGTCTTCGAGGCGTGGTTCTTGTCGGCAGCCCACGACGACACCGCCATGAACCGCATCTTCGACGCGCTGCCCGCCGCAGCCAAGGCAGCCGCGGAGGCGACTGCCTGACACACGGCGCTTTCCCGATGTTTTGCAGCCTGTTCCTTGCGTGTAGTGATTGGCCGGTAGCAAGCTGTGGGCAACGATCGAATCGACAAGGCGATGATTCATCTGCTCAAGCCGTCCAGAGTTTCAGTGCTTCTCCTCATAGCCCTGATGGCAGGGGCATTTGCCGGGATCGCGCGTTCTGACAGCCCAGACCGCGGTTTGTTGGCGGGCGGGGACTCACCCACGAAGCCGGGTGTTCCACAGGCCGCCCCGATGCCCGTGTTTTCCAACCCTCCGGCCGAGGGATCGCCGTCTGCTTCTGCGGCGGCTCCCAGGCCTACTGAGCCGCCGCCCCCTCCTCACCCGACGCCGAAACAGCGGCTCGCGGACTTGACCCTGGAACAACGGGTAGGACAGTTGTTCATGGTGGCAGCCAAGGCTGACGGAAGCGATGCCGGCACAGTGGCCGATCTCCTGAACAACCACGTTGGCAACATCTACCTGGCCGGACGCAGCCAAGCAGGCGTAGCGGTGACGGCATCGATCGTGGCAGGACTGAAGACCGCCGTTTCGCCGGCTTCAACCCGTGGGTTGCCGCTGTTCGTCGCGACGGACCAGGAAGGCGGCTCCGTCCAAGTCCTCAGGGGACCCGGTTTCCTTCCTATTCCCGCGGCCTTGGACCAAGGCAAATCGAACCCGGAACAACTACGCGCTGACGCCCGGAACTGGGGGTCCGAGCTGCTGCAGGCCGGAGTGGATGTTGATTTGGCGCCGGTACTGGATACGGTTCCCAGCCCTGAGTTTGCTCCCTCGAATAAGCCAATTGGTGCGTTCCAGCGCGAGTACGGCTTCACCCCGGCCGCGGTGTCCGAGCACGGGAACGCGATGGCGGCCGGGCTTCGGGACGCCGGGGTGGCACCGGTGGTCAAGCACTTCCCGGGCATGGGACGCGTCAGCCTGAATACCGACGTTAGCGCCAACGTCCGCGATGCCGAAACAACCAGGACGGATCCCTACCTGGCGCCATTCAAGGCGGCCATTGATAGCGGCCTCCGATGGGTAATGATTTCGAACGCGTATTACGACAAGATTGATCCCGACCACGTAGCGCCGTTCTCACCCGTCATCATGCGCACCATGTTGCGTGCAGACGCAGGGTTCACCGGAATCATCGTGTCCGATGACCTGTGCAACGCCGTGCAGCTGTCGCCGTGGAGCATGGGGGATAGGGCAACGAATTTCATCGGCGCTGGCGGCACCATGGTTTTGTGCGCGGATACGGCAGCTGCTCGGGTGATGTACGCCCAGGTCCTGCAACGGGCGAAGACCGATACTGAATTCCGCAACGCAGTGGATGCCGCGGCCCTGACTGTTCTCCAGGTCAAGGGCGGGCAGTAGCTCCGGCTGCTCCGGCCGCATGCGGCCCGCGGGCTGCCCGCAGCCCGCGGCCGGACGCGAAAAAAGACTGCCGGACGGGTCCATGGGAGCGACCTGCAGGAGCATCTTGACCACGGCAACGCCGTAGCGGAGAAGCTTGAACTCCTCACCCCGGACCATGTTTTTCGTGCAATTGGCGCCGTTGTGAGGCGGGCGCCCGTTAGATGGTGCGGGTGGTTGTCTTAGAGGTTGGTTCCGCCCGTGGCGTCGACGGTCTGTCCGGTGACCCAGCGGCCGTCGTCGGAGGCGAGGAACGCGACGATGCTCGCGATGTCCTCGGGCTGGCCGACGCGGCCCAGTGCCGTACTCGCGGAGACGCCGTCGATGGCGTCCTGGTTGCCGCGCAGCCAGGACGCGTTGATGTCGGTGTCCACGACGCCCGGGGCCACGGCGTTGACGGTGATCCCGCGGGGACCAAGGTGTTTGGCCAGGGTCAGGGTGAAGGCGTCGATGGCGCCCTTGGTCAGGGCGTAGCCGATGATTTCCGGGAAGGCGATGCGGGTCACGCCCGAGGAGATGTTGACGATCCGCCCTCCGTCGGCGAGGCGCGGGAGGGCTTCCTTGACGATGAAGTACGGGGCGTTGACGTTCACGGCCTGCTGGGCGAGGAAATCCTCGCGGCTGAAGTCTTCGATCGCTCCGCGGAGGGTGACCCCGGCGTTGTTGACCAGGACCTTCAAGGACTGGCCGATTATTCCTGCCTGTGCCGCGGCCTTGTCGAAGGAAGTCCAGAAGTCCTCCGCCGCGGTGCCGGCGGCGAGATCGGCGCGGAAAGCGAAAGCCTTGCCCCCGGCGTCCGCGATGGCAGCGACCGTGGCGTCCGCGGCTTCGGCGTCGCGCCCGTAGTGGATCCCGACCGTGAATCCGTCGGCGCCGAGGCGGGAAGCAATCGCGGCACCGATTCCACGGCTGGCACCCGATACAACAGCAATCTGGTCTTTGTTTGTTTCGCTCATGAGTGAGATACTCACATGCGTGTAGTGATCACTACAAGAATTGTGTCGCCCCTGGAGCTGTGAAGCTCGCCACATGCCCAGGGCGGTGGCCGGGGGAGGCTGCAAGTATTGAACGGACGAAAGGGGGCGTCTGGGAACAACAGGCAAATGGAAGGACAGCGATGTCAGGCAAAGCAGGTCAAGGGCGCAAATTCAACGTCGAGGACGCCTTGGAAGCGGCCACGCTGGTCTTCTGGGATCACGGCTACGAAGGCGCGTCCCTTGCGGAACTGACCCACGCCATGGGCATCAACCCGCCCAGCCTGTACAAGGCCTTCGGGTCCAAGGAAGATCTGCTCTTCTCCGTCGTCGACCATTACAACGCCACCCACGGCAATTTCATGTCGGTCGCCTTCGCGGAAGAAGCCACCGGTTTGGCGCTCATGCGCCGCCTGCTGCTCGAAGCTGCCGACCACTACGCCTCGACCTCGTACCCGGGCGGCTGCCTGGTCATCAGCGCCGCCGTGACCGTCACCGCCGCCAACCGCCACGTAGCAGACCGCCTCGCCAAAATGCGCAACGACAACATCACCGCCATGGCCGAAGCCCTCACCCGCGACCTGAACGCCGGGCTCATCCCGCAAAACACCGACACCAAAGCCATGGCCGCCTTTGTCGGGGCAACACTGCAAGGCATGAGCCAGCAAGCCCGCGACGGCGCCACAAAGGAAGACCTCACCCGCATCGCCAACTATGCCATCACCGCCATCGGCGCATAGCACGGTTCAGCTTCCGTGAACTGCTTCCCCCGGAACAACGCAACGTTCACGGCTCCGAGACTCAAGGCCAGCAGCAGGGTATCTGACGCCCGAACACCGGAAGCGAGTCCTTGTAAGGCCCCCAACTAGACTGCCGTGAACTCTTTTTTCCCCAGGGGGCAATACAGCTTGTGACGACCGACAGTGAATTACTCCATAGATCCCGCGATGACCCCGAGGCCTTCGCTGCGCTGTACGACAAGTACTGCCGCGCAGTGCACCGGTACGCCGCAACCAGGGCGGGTGAGTCTGTTGCCGATGACGTCATGTCGCAGACCTTCTTGGTTGCCTTTGAAAGCCGGGAATCCTTCGATCACCGGTGGGAAGACGCCAGGCCCTGGCTCTTTGGCATCGCAACCAACCTACTTCGCCGCCACCACCGCACGGAGGCAAGACGGCTCAAGGCATTCGCGAAGGCAGCCGGCCGGGAGGGCTACGGCGACGGAACCGACCGGGTAGCCGAACGTCTGGACGCTGCGGCTGCCACAGCTCAGATTGCCGCGGCCATGCGGAAGCTTTCTCCCGCCGACAGGGAGTGTCTTTTGCTTTACGCCTGGGCAGACCTCACATATGACGGGATTGCCCTGGCCACGGGCGTGCCGGTGGGCACCGTTAGGTCACGACTCAACAGGGCCCGGCGCATTCTCCGCGATGCTGCTGCCCTTCACCAATTCGATGACAAGGAGACTGATGATGAACGAGTTAACGCTCCTGCAGGCAATGCGTGACAAGACCGCTGTCGCCACCGACGCCGCAGTAGAGGATGGCCGCAGGAAGCTCCTCAGCCGCATCGACCCATCCCTGCCACGGGCCCGACCCACACGCCGCCGGCGGACCGCCAAGAGGGTGGGAATCGTCTCCTTGGCGACGGCAGCAATCGTGGCCGCCCTTGTGGCCGGCGACGTGCTCGGACCCACGGGCTGGCGCGGGGCTGCAACAGCCCAAGCCGCACAAGTGCTCAACGATGCCGCCCAAACGACGATCGAAACGGCCGACCCGGTAGTAAACCCGGGTCAATACCTGAAAATTCAGAGCAGCAATGTGTGGGGCGCCTATTCAACCGATGAAAACGGCAAGCAGTTTCAATGGCTCGATACCGAACACATGACGATGTACATCCCCGCCGACCGCAACGGCGAGTGGGTCTGGGAACGTTCGGGCCGGATCCCGACAACGTTCTTTGACGAAGCATCCAAAGAGCACGCCAAAAGTATCCAACTGGACGAACCAAAGGCATATGTTCTGCGGGGAGTAAACGGGGGCTTCCATGGGTCATCGCCTGATCAGTCCGGATTTCCCTCAACTGACTATCTGGCGTCGTTCCCCCGCGATCCGCGCATGCTCCTGAACAACATCTTCAAAAAGACCGTGGGGCAAGGCCAATCCATTGATGGCGAGGCATTGGTCTTTATTGCTGATCTGCTCCGCACGGGCATGGTTCCCGCAGATCTCCGGGCCGCCCTGTATAAAGCCGCGGCACTGATTCCAGGCGTTACAGTCACTGATGGCCAAGCCACCCTGGGTGGACGCAAAGGCATCGCGATCGGGCGCGTGGAAGAAGCTTCACATACTCGCCAGGACATCATTATCGATCCCAAAACTGGTCTCCTCATCGGGGAACGCGAGGTCCTAACCCAAGCTCAAGGGCCCATACCGGCCGGAACAGCCACCACGTTGACGACCATCGAAACCTCAGTGTCCGACACGGCGCCTTAAGGTGCCGGACCACGCCCGGTAAGTAGTTAGCCCGGACACGAAAAATCCCCGGCTTCCGGACGGCTCACCGCTATGGGTGTTTCGTCCGGAAACCGGGGACTTCTTGTTGCCGGAGCCTAGAGTACGTCCGAAAGGAAGCCCTTCAAACGCTCGGTTCGCGGCTCCGTGAAGAGCTGTTCCGGCGATCCGGTCTCTACTACGACGCCTGCATCCATGAACGTCACAGTGTCCGACACGTTCCTTGAGAAGCCCATTTCGTGGGTTACCACCACCATGGTCATGCCGCCCTTGGCCAGGTCGGCCATGAGCGCGAGAACGCCCTTGACCAGTTCAGGGTCCAGCGCCGATGTTGCCTCATCGAAGAACATCACCTCGGGCTTCATGGCCAGCGCGCGGGCAATGGCCACTCGCTGCTGTTGCCCGCCGGAGAGGTTGGCTGGCCGGGCGTCGGCTTTGTGCTTGAGTCCTACGAGGTCCAGTTGGGCCAGGGCATCTTCCCGTGCCTGCTCTTTGGACATGCCACGGAGCTTCCGTAGGGCCAGCGTGATATTTTCCGCCACGGTCTTGTGGGGGAACAGGTTGAACTGCTGGAAGACCATGCCGATCCGCCGTCGCAGTTCATCCGGATTGTCCTTGAGCACCGAACGGCCATCGAGCAAGATGTCGCCCTGCTCGGGCTCGATCAGCCGGTTCATGACCCGCAGAAGGGTGGATTTTCCCGAGCCGGATGGGCCGATCACGGAAGCCGTGGTGCCCTTTTCGACGTGCAGGTCGATCCCGCGCAGGACATGGTTGGACCCGAAGGACAAGTGGATATTCTTTGCCGTCAGCGTTCCTGAAACGAATTCGCTCATGCGTGGGCTCCCTTTCCGACGACGGCGGCTACCTCGTCCGGTTCTTTCTTCTCCGGCCGGCCCGAGCGCAGGCGGCGGTCAATCCAGTTCACGAAGTGCGTCAACGGAATGGTCAGGGCCAGGTAGAAGATTGCCGCCGCCACGTATGGCGACAGGTTTCCGCTGTTGGACGCTGCGTCCTTGCCGATCTGGAAGATCTCGCGCTCTGTGGCCACGAGTCCCAGGGTGAAGAGGAGGGACGATTCCTTGATCAGGGCAATGAACTGGTTCACCAGCGCAGGCAGAACGCGCCGGACACCCTGGGGAACCACCACGAGCCGCATGGCAGGGCCGTAGCCGAACCCCAAGGCGCGCGTTGCCTCGAGCTGCCCCTTGTCGACGCTCTGTATGCCCGAGCGGAAAATCTCGCCGATGTACGCCGCCGACATGAGGGACAGCGCCGCGATGGCCAACGGATACGGGCTCGTGGAACCTGTCAGTTGCTTGATGATCGGTCCGAAGCCGAGGCCAATCACCAAGATGGTGAGGACAGGCGGCAGCCCACGAAGGATATCGGTGTACACGCGGGCGATCCAGCGGGCCGCCGCGTTCCGGGATATCCCCATGAGAGCGAGCAGCATGCCAAGCACCGTTCCGATCACGCCGGACGTAACGGCCAAGACGAGGGTGTTCGGCAGCCCGACAGCGAACATCTTGGGAAGGACTTCGCCTATCGCCTTCCAGTCGAGGAAGGTCTCAGAGAGCAGTTTGAAGATATCCACGGAACGCCTGGGTTACTTGGCCGGGATCTGGGCGGCCTTGCTGCCCGGCTTCCAACCCTGCGGGGTCTGCTCCGCGGTGGTCGGGCGGTCCTTGTACCACTCGGCCGTCAGCTTGGTCCAGGTACCGTCTGCGATCACGGCGTCAAGGCCGGAGTTGAGGGCGTCGATCAGGGGCTGGTTGTCCTTGTTCACGGCCCAGGCAGTGAAGTTCTGGGTGTTGACGACCTTTTCGGCGATCTTGGTGTTGTCGCCGTCCTTGACCTGGCCGGTTGCCTGCTGCGACGGGGCGACCCAGGCGTCAACCTGGCCGCTCTTCACGTTGGCGTAAACCGTGTTGTAGTCCGGGAAGCGGACGGGCTCAAGCTTGAGCGTGTTGGTGACATAGTCGTCCTGGACGGTGCCCTGAACGACGCCGATGCGAACGTCGGACTTGAGGTCCGCGAAGCCCTTGACCTTGGAGTCCGTCTTGGTCACCACAGCCATGTAACCGAAGTCGTAGCCATTGGTGAAGCCGACCGTCTCGCGGCGCTTGTCCGTGGTAGAGATCGAGGAGGATCCGACGTCGAACTGCTTGTTCTTGACCTGGGAGAGCAGCGCGGAGAAGTCAGTGGAGGCGAACTCGACCTTGAGGCCCAGCTTGGCGCCAACAGCGCGCAGGAGTTCGTTGTCATAGCCGGTGAACTTGCCCGAGGGATCGATGAAGATGTTCGGCGGGGCGTCCGAGAGCGTACCGACCTTGATGGTGCCGTCGGTGATCAGGCCCAGCTTGGATTTGTCGATCTTGTCCACCGGAGTGACGTCCTTGGTGGTGTACTTGTCCAGCGTCTTCTGGTCGCTGCCTTGGAGGGCGTCGGTTGGTGAGGCGCTGCCGGTGCTGCCCGCTCCGCCACCGCAGGCGGCCAGGGACACGGCGAGAACTGCAGCCACGGGGACGGCAGAGAACCACTTCAGGGCTTTGATTTTCATCAAGCAAATCACTTTCATCGGGGAACACGCGTTCGTATCGAGACGGGCGGGGAACGCAGCCAAAGCAGGTTTGGGCCGCAATATCAGAACTCGACCCGCCAAACTTAATTATGTCATCAGCGTATTAGACGATAAATTGACGGCGATAAGACGTGAGATTTTTGGAAACTCCGAATTAAATTCACAATTGACTCGCCATTGCCACTGAAGTGCCGCGCAGTTCGACGTGAACAAGGAATCCGTGACTGACGTTCAGCTGGCATTCAGGCACTGACGGGCAATGTGACGTGCGTCCCATCATGCGGACGCCTGAGAAGCGTCCAGCCCGTGGACGGGCGCTTTGAAAGTCAGGAGCCTTCAGAAGTCTCCGCGGCTGGCATCTTCCGGGGGAAGAACCGGCCAATTGCCTTCGATGACGGCTGTTGGTTTGGTCTTGCGCAGGTAGCTCTGGAAATCGGCGGCCTGTGCAGCCGCCCAATCAACCTGGAGGTGGTGCAGCTTGGAAGCAGGCATCTGAAGCTTGGGGAATTTGCCGGCCATGGCATCGAGGACCCGCAGGGTGGCCAGGGCGTCCGCGGCGGAGGTGTGGGCGTTGTCGAGGTTCACGCCGTATTCCTCGCACAACGCCGTCAGGGTCCGCTTGCCCTTGCGGTAGCGGTCAACCTGCTTGTTCATGACGTAGGGGTCAAGCACGGGGAAACGGGTTAGTTGCGGCACACCGTAGCGGGCGGATTCGGCGGCCAGGACGGTGAAGTCGTAGCTGGCATTGAACGCAATGACCGGCACGCCGCCGTCGAACAGTTCCTGGAGTGCGGCCGCAACCTCACGCGTGACCTCTGCGGCCGGGCGACCCTCGGCCCTCGCCTTCTCCGTGGTGATGCCGTGGATTTCACTGGCTTCCAAGGGGATCTCCACACCAGGGTTCGCCAACCATTCAAGCTCCTTGATGACGCCGCCATTGTCGTCCACGACGGTGACGGAAGCGGTGACGATCCTCGCCGAACGGGAGTTCCGTCCCGTGGTCTCAAGATCGAACGCGGCGCGGGGGAGGGTGTTCCAAGAGCTCATGCTTCAACGCTACCGGCGCCCTACGACAAGAACCGGACCGACACTCCCCCTGCGCCGATCCGGTGGCCTGTGCCGATAGGCTGGGGGCATGCGGATGGAGTTTGTGACGGCGGTGCTGGCCGTCGTGGATCTCATGCCGCCCGGGGTTGCTGTGTCCTATGGGGATGTTGCCGAGCTGCTGGGCTCCGGTGGTCCCCGGCAGATCGGATCCGTCATGAGCCACCACGGGAGCGCCGTGGCCTGGTGGCGCGTTCTTCGCGCCAGTGGCGAGGCTCCGCCGGGCCTCGAGGCGGAGGCGCTGCGCCACTACTTGGACGAGGGAACGCCCCTGCACGGCGCCTACGCAGAATATCTGCGGACTGGCGAGGGCCGCTGGCGGGTGAACCTGGGCTTGGCCCGATGGGCTCCGACGGATCAGGATTTCGACAGTATTGATGTGATCTCTGAGCAACTCGAGCGTCAGCTCCATAAATTGTCGGTGCCCGATGATGAAATGACTGTGTGAGTCCAACACCGACCCCGCAAGCGCCAACACAGCAAGCAGCGGCACAGCATTCAACAGCGCGGCAAGCGCCGCGGCAGGCCCAGTCGCGGCAGGCACCTGCAAGGTTGCGCCTGCTTCCGCCGCGCGAGGTCCGCTACGCAGCCCCGGAGTTGTCCGTCGACCAGGCCGCCGTCGTCGGGCTCCCGCACGGATCCGGGCCGGTCCTCGTGCCGGGGGCACCGGGCACCGGGAAGTCGACCGTGCTCGTGGAGGCCGCTGTCCGGCGCGTTCAGCGTGACGACGTGGATCCTGAACGGATCCTGATCCTGGCGCCCGGCCGGCACGCCGCTTCGGCATTGCGGGACACCTTTACGGGGCGGCTGGACCGCAGTTTGAGCACGACGCCGGCACGAACCTGGGCGTCGTATGCTTTCGATCTGATCCGGCGAGCCAAAGCCGAGGGCGTCCTGCCGCTGCAGCGGCCGCCTAAGTTGCTTTCGGGGCCTGAACAGGACCTGATCATCAAGGAATTGCTGGAGGGGCACGCCAAGCCGGGCTTTGAACTTCCGTGGCCGCAGGATTTGTCTGCGGCTTTGCCGACGCGGGGCTTCCGGCAGGAGATCCGCCAGCTATTTGACCGGATCATCGAATCCGGGCGCACTGCGGAAGACCTCACGGCGCTTGCCTACGAATGCGGCCGGCCGGACTGGATTGCCGCCGCAGACTTGTATGCGGAATACCGCGATGTCCTGGATCTGCGCATGCCGGAGGCCTTTGATCCTGCAGGAATCATTACCGCAGCGCGCCAAATCTTCCAGGATTCCCCAGGATTCCTGGCGGCAGAGCGCGATCGGCTGCAACTAATCTTGGTGGACGATATCCAGGAGGCAAATCCCGCGGTATTTGAGCTACTCGCGGACATCGCAGAAGGAAAGGACGTCTTGGTGGCGTCCTCCCCGGACACCGTGGTCCAGGGATTCCGGGGTGCCCGTCCCGATCTTGTCGCCGAACTGCCCCGCCTTCTCGGTGGCCTTGCAGGTGCCGTGCGGGAGCTTCCGCTATGGCACACTCACCGCCATCTCCCTGACGTGGCGCATGCCTGGACGGGCGTGGCTGCGCGTATCTCGCAGCGTGCGGGAGGCCAGTTGGCCCGCCGGCTGGATCCACTGCCTGAATCGGCGGAGGAGGCGCGTTCCGGGGGTACGCCGGCCTCGGGCCGGGTGGAAGCACATGTCCTTCCCTCCACAGTCCACGAATTGCGCTACGTGGCACAACGCATCCTCGAGGCACAGCTGCGCGAGAACCACGAGTTCGGTGACATCGCGGTGATTGTGCGCAACGGTGGTCAACTGGCGCAACTGCAACGCTATTTGAGCGGCCAAGGAATTCCTGTCCGTGTCCCTGTTGCGGATTCCGCTGTCCGGGATGAAGTGGCAGTTCGTCCCCTGCTTGAGATGTACGGCGTGGTGCTGGACGCCGCCAAGCTGACGCCTGAGTCTGCCGTCTCGCTTCTCACATCGAGGATCGGCGGCGCTACAGCCATCGAGTTGCGCCGCCTGCGGCAATCCCTGCGCCGGGAGGAGTTGCTGGGAGGCGGTGGCCGGTCTAGCGATGCGTTACTGGTTGAGGCCTTGCTGGAGCCCGGGGCACTGGGTTCTTTGGGTATCGAGGGTAGCTCGGCACGGCGCTTGGCCCGCATGATCGCGGCAGGACGCCTGGCGGCAGCCGAACCTGGAGCCAATGCGGAGACGGTGTTGTGGGCGTTGTGGCAAGCTACCGGGCTGGCTTCGCGCTGGACGGAAATGGCGCTCGACGGCGGCGCAGCCGGCGCCCGCGCGGACAGGGACCTTGACGCCATGATGGCCCTGTTCCACACTGCCGAGCGATATGTTGACCAGCTCCCGGGCTCCGGTCCCGAGCAGTTCCTGGAGTATCTGCTCAGCCAGGAACTCCCCATGGACACCCTGGCCGCCAGGGCCCAGTTGGAGGAAGCGGTGGAGATCATGACGCCGGCTAGCGCAGCCGGGCGGGAATGGTCCGTGGTCATTGTCGCTGGCCTGCAGGAAGGCGTCTGGCCCAACACGAGGCTCCGCGGCGAGCTTCTCGGCAGCACGCTCTTTGCCGACGCCGTGGAGCATGGTGTTGAACACGCCTTGCAGCGGGGTCCACTCAGCAGGCTGCGGGATATCCGCTACGACGAACTGCGTAGCTTCTCCACGGCCGTTTCGCGGGCCCGGGAAGTCCTCATCTGCACGGCGGTCTCTTCCGAAGACGAGCAGCAGTCGGCCTTTCTCGACTACGTGGCGCCCCTCGAGCCGGGGCAATACCGGCGTGATTACACACCGGTGGACCGCCCCATGACCCTGCGTGCCCTAGTGGCCGAGCTGAGGCAGCGCGTTCAGCCGGACGACGCCGCGCTTGCCCGCCCGGGTGTGGCCGAAGATGCCGCGGAAGCTGCGCGCGTGCTGGCGCACCTTGCCACGGCAGAGCCTGCGGTGCCCGGCGCACATCCGGATTCCTGGTGGGGATTGGCATCACTCAGCAGCGAGGAACCGGTGGTCCC
Source organism: Arthrobacter sp. MMS24-S77 (assembly GCF_054888235.1). Classification (NCBI taxonomy): domain Bacteria; kingdom Bacillati; phylum Actinomycetota; class Actinomycetes; order Micrococcales; family Micrococcaceae; genus Arthrobacter; species Arthrobacter sp. MMS24-S77. The sequence goes on along the minus strand of NZ_JBTZRN010000001.1, from coordinate 3,237,066 downwards.
GCAGGGGGGCACAGTGTTCATTTCTCCGTCGAAGGTGGAAACGGTACACAAATCGCCATTGGATTGGTTCGTCCAGGCAGCGGGTGGTGAAGCCGCCACCGACTTCGCCCGTAGCCTTGGCACCTTGGTCCATGCGATTGCCCAGGAGTTGCCCGATGCTTCTGGTGCCGAGTATGCCGCGGAGCTTGTGCGCCGCTGGCCGACGCTGGGCATGAAGGACAACTGGGAGGGCAGGCTGGACTTCCAACGTGCAGAGCAGATGGTCCGGAAGCTCGCCCAATACGTCCTTGTCATGCGGAGCGAAGGCCGAAGCTTGGCGGGGGTCGAAGTGGACTTCGAGGTTCCACTGCCGGAGGTGCGGCTGGGTCACTCTTCTGAGGATTCCGACGCTCTCAGGAATGCCGTGCTTAGGGGACAAGTGGACCGCTTGGAAATAGACGCTGAGGGCAGGCTGGTGATTGTCGACCTCAAGACGGGCAAGCGCCAGCCTGGCAAGTCCGAACTTTCGAAGCACCCGCAGTTGGGCGCATATCAAGCGGCGGTGCTGCAGGGGGCATTCGACGGTCTGCCCGTTCCGGGGCTTGTTCCAGGTGGCGCCGTTCTGGCGCAGCTTGGGACCAAGACGAAGACGCCGGCCATCCAGGCGCAGGAGCCCCTGGACCCGGGCGATAACTGGGCGCAGGTCCTTGTCAGCGAGGCCGGGGTGCTCATGGCCGGGGCAAGCTTCGAGGCACGTCACGATCCCTCAAAAGGCAGCCACGGGGGCCATGGTTGCCGTCTGCCCGATATTTGCCCGTTGTGCTCCAGGGGAAAGCAGGTCACCGAATGACCGTCCAAACACTCGCCGCTATTGAGACTGAAGCGACTGCCGAAGATGCCCGGGTGCTGCCCGAGCCTCGATTTTCGCCTGGCGAATTGGCGGACATCCTGGGCGAACGGAATCGTCCTACGGAAGAGCAATCTGCCATTATTGCGTCGCCGTTGACCCCGCGCCTGGTCATCGCCGGCGCGGGATCCGGGAAAACCGCAACCATGGCGGACCGCGTGGTGTGGCTCGTGGCCAACGGATGGGTCCGTCCCGAAGAGGTCCTGGGCGTCACCTTCACCCGCAAGGCGGCGGGGGAGCTGGCAAGCCGTATCCGCGCCAAATTGGCCACGCTGCAACGCATAGCGTCCTCGGATAACGGGCAGTACGGTTTCCCTGAGGGTGTTGCAGGCTCAGATGAGCTTGAACCCAAGGTATCCACCTACCACTCCTACGCCAGCGGGATTGTGACCGATTACGGCCTCCGCCTGGGCATCGAACGCGATGTGGTGCTGCTGGGAGGCGCCCAGGCCTGGCAGCTTGCCAGTGAAGTGGTTGAAGCGTACGACGGCGATTACGAGCACTTCACAGCTGCCAAGTCCACGTTGGTCAATGCCGTGATGCAGTTGGCCGGCGAGTGCGCCGAACACTTGCGCGAACCCGCCGAAGTCCAGCGCTGGCTGATGGAGCGGGTGTCCGAATTCGCGCAATTGCCCTATCAGACCGGGGCGAAAAAGAACCCAACCCAAGCTGCCGGCGATCTCGGCGCCATGTTGCGGACCAGGGCCAGCGTCGCGGACATGGTGGGGCGTTACCAAGAGGCCAAGAGGAATCGCGGCGTCCTCGACTTCGGCGACCTCGTTGCGCTCGCTGCGAAGATTGCGCAGGACATACCCCTGGCGGCCGCCACCGAGCGGGCCCGCTACAAGGTGGTGCTGCTTGACGAATTCCAGGACACCTCGCACGCGCAACTTGTCCTGTTCTCCCGACTGTTCGGGGGAGGGCACGCCGTGACGGCGGTGGGTGATCCCAACCAGTCCATCTATGGGTTCAGGGGTGCTTCGGCCGGACAACTGTTCCACTTTGTCCAGGAGTTTCCCGTCCGGGTGGAAGACGGCTTTGGAACGGCATCCCTTTCAACGGCACCCACCTCGTACCTGACCACTGCCTGGCGGAACGGGCGCAACATCCTGGCTGCCGCCAATGTCACTTCTGCGCCTCTTAACAAGGCGGCCGCGAGTGAGGGAGCCCCCGGCTCGAGGACCGAAGACAGTGCTGTGGCAGTACCTCCGCTGCGGCCGAGCCCGGCAGCCGTGGACGGCAACGTTGTTCTCGGACGATTTGCCACCGATGAAGAAGAAGCCGCAGCGATTGCCCGGGACGTCCGCCGCTACCGGCGCACAGTCTTTGAAACCGCGGCCGACGGTACGCCGGTTTCCCCCACCATGGCAGTGCTTTGCCGCCGTCGGGCACAGATGGAGTGCTTGCGGCGTGAATTCGAGGTCCAAGGGATCCCGTACGAAATAGTCGGACTCGGCGGGCTCCTCGACACCCCTGAAGTAGTGGATCTCGTGGCTGCGCTCCGGGTCCTCGCCGATCCCGGCCGTTCCGATGCCCTGATGCGTTTGCTGGCAGGAGCCCGGTGGCGCATCGGTACTGCCGATCTGATGGCATTCCGCGACTGGTCCCGGTTTCTGGCCCGACGGCGATCCAACGGCGGTGCGGGAGATAGCGGCGCCGTAGACGATGGGTCAATTGCGGACGAAAGCCCGATGGAAACGGTCGTGGAGAGCGACATTACTGATGCGGCCAGCCTTGTGGAAGCGCTGGACTTCCTGCCACGCCCAGGGTGGACGTCCGGCCATGGACGCTCCCTCAGCGCACCGGCAATGGAACGTCTCGGTCGCCTCTCTGCGGAACTGCGGAACCTGCGGGGGTTCATCGGAGACGATCTGACCACGCTGATTGGCGAGGTGGAACGTGCCATGTTGCTGGACATCGAGGTCGCTGCTAAGCCGGGCACGAGTATCCACCAGGCTCGCCGGAACCTGGACGCGTTCCATGACGCTGCGGCGGGCTTCCTACAGACTTCACAGCGCGTGGACCTTCTGGCTTTCCTCGGCTGGCTTGAAGCCGCTGCCACGGAAGAAGGCGGACTGGACATGGCCGATGCGGAGGTGAACCACGAAGCCGTGCAATTGCTGACTGTTCACGCCTCCAAAGGCTTGGAATGGGACGTTGTCTTTGTCCCCGGTCTCAATGCCGGAGCCTTCCCGAGCAACCGGGACTCCCGGTGGAGCAGCGGTACCGCGGCTCTGCCATGGCCCCTCCGCGGCGACCGGGCGGATCTTCCCCATTGGGACCTGGACCAGCCGGACCAAAAGGGCTGGCTGGACGCCGAAAAGGACTTCAAATCGGAAGTCCAGCATCACGGGGAGGCTGAAGAGCGGCGGCTCGCCTACGTTGCCTATACCCGCGCAAAGTTCGTCCTGTGGGCATCGAGCGCCGCGTGGAATGGTTCCCGGGCAGGTATTGCCGAGACGTCCCCTTTCCTTGCTGAGCTGGCCTGCCTTGCTGGTGAGGCAGGATGCGATGCCGGCGGAGCACCCGCCGCTGTCATTCACCCGCAATCGCTAAGTGAAGACGCATTGCCTACTGAGAGCCCCCTGACAGTCGGCACGGAGGTGGCGCTCTTCCCCTATGATCCGCTCGAAGGTCCCAGCGACCCCCGCACCGGAGAACGGCTCCGGTTGGTACCGGGCCGGCGGGCTGCCATGGAAGCTGCGGCAACCCGGGTCAGGGAAGCCATTGAGGGGCTCCAGCCGGATTCGCGGTTGGTCATCGATGCCTCGCTGCCGGGTACTCCGACCCGCCCATTCCTTCAACAGCTCCGAGGCGCGGCAGCGGGCTGGGCGGCCGAGGCAGAGCTGTTGTTGGAACGGCAGCTGCGGCGGAAGCCGGTTCAGGACGTTCATTTGCCGGGGCACATTTCGGCATCCATGTTCGTCGACCTAGGGGACGATCCCAGCGCGGTCCTGGCCCAGCTCCGGCGCCCGGTGCCCCGGCAACCCGGGATCTCGGCACGCAAAGGCACCGCCTTCCATTCTTGGGTGGAGGAATACTACGGAACCACCGGCATGCTGGATCTCGACGAAGCGCCCGGCTCTGACTCCCACATCGACGAAGCCTATGGACTTGATGACATGGTGGCGACGTTCAGCAATTCAGAATGGGCACACCGGTCCCCGGCCTTCGTCGAAGTTCCCGTGGAAACACGGATCGGGGACGTCGTGGTGCGTGGACGGATCGACGCAGTTTTCCGTGGCGCGGACGGCACGTGGGAGCTGGTGGACTGGAAGACGGGCAAGCGGCCGGCCGGCAGACAGCTTAAGACCCGCGCCGTGCAGCTTGCTGTGTACCGGCTGGCGTGGGCGCGCCTCAAGGGCGTACCGCTGGAGCAAGTCAGCGCGGCGTTTTACTACGTAGCCGATGACGCTGTGGTGAGGCCCCACGACCTGGGCACGGCTGATGAGCTGGAGAACATCATCGCTTCCGCGCTGCGCAGCTAAACCCACTAGGTGGCCAAGACGGCCCTGGCTAGCCAGACCGCCCTGGGTACCTAAGAACGCGTTGCGCCAGCGAAAACCAACTAACGATCCTTGGCGTCCTGCAGGGGAGCGGGCTCCACTACCGGAAGGGCCGTCGTCGAGGTGTCGTCTGATTCGGACGGCGCCTCCGGCGTCGCGTCGGTCCCGCTGCCTGAAACGGCCACAAACTCTGAAGCGGCCTCGTCCACAGCGGCCTTATCCAGAACGGCCTTATCCACAGGGGCTTCAACCAAGGACTCAACGGTGACGGGCGGCGTGGTGGCGTCTGTTCCCGGAGTGTTCGTCTGAATGGCTTCCGGGATGGTTGTCACACTCACCGCGGGCTTCGCCGGGCCGTCGTCGGAAGCGGCAAGCTCCGCAGCTGCGGCTTCGGCCTCCTCGGCGGCCAATGCGTTTTGTTCCTCTATGTCGTCGGCGAGGGATGTGAGCATGCCCTCGGCTTCGGCCGTCATTTCACTGTGACCCGCTGCCATGGCCTTGACGAGATACTGGGCCAGGGCGAATTCGGCGAGAAGTGCCGATCGCCGCAGCAGGTGTCCGTCCGGCGTGTCCCGTCGGGCTTCCGTGTAGTGCCGGAGGACGGACTCTACGAACTTCTGTTCGTTTGACGCCACGAGCCAGGCGAAGTCATCGGCGGGATCGCCGATGCGCAGATCGGTCCATCCCGTCAGGGCGGTGACGCTGTCGCCGTCGATCAGCAGATTGTCTTCATGGAGATCGCCGTGGACCACGCACGGATTGAAGCGCCACAGCGCCACGTCCTCCAATGCGTGCTCCCAGCGACGGAGCAGGGAGGGCGGAATCTTGCCCGTGGTGGCGGCCTGGTCCAGCTCGTTCAGCTTGCGCTGGCGGAATTCGTTGGCCGTGTAGCTAGGTAGATCGGCGTTGTTGACGAGCGACTGGGGGAGGTCGTGGACGGCGGCCAGCGCCGCACCGATCTCCTTGGCCAAGGCATCACTGCAGGTCGACAACTCTTCGATGCCGCGCGTGGCCCCGGCCAAGTGGGCGTAAACAAAGGTGCTCAGCGCGCCTTGGCGCACCGTTCCGGCCACAGTGGGCATCAGAAAGGGCAGCTCGGCCCGGATGGCCGGCGCGAAGGCACGCAGAATCATGAATTCGGTCTCCAGCCGGGCGCTGGCTTCGGGATGCCGTGGCGAACGGACGCGCCAACGTTTGCCCTCCGAGTCCAGCAGCAGCGCCGAATCGAAATCGGCAGCGTCATCCGGGGCGGTGGCGGCAGCCGTCGGCGTCAGCCCGGGCACCGCCGCAGTTGCTACAGCGGCCAATTCGAACGGTGTTCTTCTCACGTGTTCCACGGTAGATTGACTAGCGCCTATGGGAGCGATGCAGTGCGGCGAGTCTTGAGATCCGCGTGAAAACAGCGTTCAGGGAGCGTGCCTCGAAGATGGATCCAAATGTCAATTGTCGGTGCGAGTCAGTACGGTAGGTACATGAGTTTCACCGAGTTCCCGGCGCCGGCAAACCACCTTATCGATACCGTTCTTCCGGTGCGCCCTGCTTTGGTTGACCGGGGGTCGGCCGAACGCATGACGCCAGGCATGCTTGAGGAAGTGATCTCCTCAGGCGGCGCCAAGGCCATGGTGCTGTCGCAGCGCCAGGCTCTCGCGGTGCGTGACAAACTGTGGCTGGGCGATGCTGCACCGCTCTTTGAAACCCTTCAAGCGGCAAGCGGGCCGCTCACCGCCATTTATCTTGGCCGGACACTTGCCCCTTCGTCTGTCCCGGAACAAACACCAATCGTCCTCTTCGTAGCCGGCGAGCCGGCCGCCCCCGGAACTGCAGGGCTTCCGGCCGATGGCACCTGGACGGGGTTCCGGGAGATCGCTGCCAGACTCGATGCCACGGAAACCGCTTTGTTCGTTGAGGCCAGCGCCATTTCCAATTGGCATGCCACCCACACCCATTGCCCGCAATGCGGAACCCCTACGGTCATCGAGGCCGGGGGATGGGTGCGTCGGTGCCCGCGGGACAATTCGGAACACTACCCCCGGACGGATCCGGCCATCATCGTCACGGTCGTCGGCTCCGACGGCAGGCTGCTTCTGGGAGGAGGCGGGCCGGTAGACGCGAAGAACTACTCCACCTTGGCTGGTTTCGTTGAGCCGGGAGAGTCGCTTGAACAGGCCGTGGTGCGAGAAATCGGGGAAGAGGTAGGTGTGCGCGTCACCGCCTGCCAGTACCTTGGTTCCCAGTCGTGGCCGTTTCCGGCCTCGCTCATGCTCGGGTTCACGGCAACAACGGACGACGTCGAAGCCCGGCCCGACGGCGTTGAGGTGACCCGGGCACGCTGGTTCAGCCGTGCGGAACTCCAGGCAGCCGTGCTCAGCGGTGAGATTACGATCTCCACGCGGCTTTCGATTGCGCGTTCCCTGATCGAGCACTGGTATGGCGGCGTCATCGAGGACCTCCAGCCGTGACCGACGGTATTCTCAGCGACACCGTTTCACTCGAAGACCGGATACTCGGTGGTCTTGATGCCGAGCAGCGGGAAGTTGCCAGCAACCTCAACGGGCCCATGTGCGTCCTCGCGGGAGCCGGAACGGGGAAGACCCGGGCCATCACGCACCGCATCGCTTACGGTGTCCATTCCGGTGTCTACAGCCCGCAGCGACTCTTGGCCGTCACGTTCACTTCCCGGGCCGCCGCCGAAATGCGCAGCCGGCTGCGGGATCTCGGCGTCGGAAACGTCCAGGCGCGCACTTTTCACGCCGCAGCGCTTAGGCAATTGCAGTTCTTCTGGCCCCAAGCGATCGGTGGTGTCCTGCCGAACTTGCTGGACCACAAGGCGAACATGATCGCCGAAGCCGCCCGTCGTCTCCGGCTCAGTACTGATCGAGCCTCGATCCGTGACCTTGCGGCCGAAATCGAGTGGGCCAAGGTTTCCATGCTGACGCCGGCCAACTACCTTGAAAACGCTCACGGTCGCGGAACCCCGGGCGGCTTCGACCTCACCGCCGTCGCGCGGGTCTTCCAGTCCTACGAGGACGTGAAGACGGACCGCAACGTGATCGACTTCGAGGACGTCCTGCTGATCACCGTCGGCATCCTTCAGGAAGACCCGAAAGTGGCAGCAACGGTCCGCGAACAGTACCGGCACTTTGTGGTGGACGAGTACCAGGACGTTTCCCCGCTGCAACAGCGGCTCCTGGAGCTGTGGCTTGGCGGTCGCGACGAACTCTGCGTGGTGGGCGACGCCAGCCAGACCATCTACTCCTTCACAGGCGCTTCTCCGAAGCATCTCCTTGGATTCAAGGGCCACTACCCTTCCGCGACGGTCGTCAAACTGGTTCGTGACTACCGTTCCACGCCTCAAGTGGTGAAGTTGGCCAACGACCTCCTCGGGTCCCGCCGCAGTGGCGGAACGGTTGCCGACGCCGCCTGGGCCAAACCCCTGCAGCTGGTGGCCCAGCGCCCGGCCGGACCGGAGCCGCGGTTCATGGAATGCCCCGACGACGAGGCCGAGGCGGCGGTGGTCGCAGGCCGGATCCGGGAACTGATCGACGCCGGCACCAAGGCGAGCGAGATCGCAGTGCTCTTCCGCACCAACGGACAGTCGGAAGCCTACGAACAAGCCCTTGCTTCGGCGGGCATCGGTTACCAATTGCGTGGCGGTGAGCGCTTCTTCGCGCGCAAGGAAGTTCGGGATGCCATCCTCCAGTTGCGCGCCGCCACGCGTGCAGTGGCCGAGGACTCCGCTAAAGAACCCCTTGGCCAACTGGTCCGGGACATCGTGGCCTCCCTCGGCTACACGGATGCCGCCCCCCACAGCGGCGGTGCCCTGCGCGAACGCTGGGAGTCGCTGGCAGCCCTGGTGGCACTCGCGGACGAACTCGCCATCAGCCGTGGGCCGGAATTCACGCTGATGGAATTCGTCAACGAACTCCAGGAACGTTCGGTGGCCCAGCACGCCCCAACGGTCCAAGGCGTTACCCTCGCTTCACTACACGCCGCGAAGGGCCTGGAATGGGATGCGGTGTTCCTGGTGGGCTTGAGCGAGGGTCTCATGCCGATTTCCTTCGCAGACACTCCCGAGAGCGTGGATGAGGAACGCCGCCTGCTCTACGTCGGGATCACCCGCGCGCGGGAGCACCTGACGCTTTCCTGGTCCACGGCCCGCACGCCTGGTGGCCGGGCCAACCGCAAGCCTTCGCGCTTCCTTGACGGACTGCGCCCCGATTCCGTACTCGGAGCCAGCGCCCGCAGCCGCGCCACCCCTCGGCGCAAAGCGGCAGCACCGGCGTCGTGCAGGGTCTGCGGAACCATGCTCGCTACCGGCGCTGAACGCAAAGTGGGTCGCTGCAGCCAGTGCCCGCCGACGTATGAGGAACAGACTTTCGAGGCTTTGCGGCAATGGCGCAAGGACGAGGCATTGAGCAACGAGGTTCCCGCCTATGTGGTCTTCACCGACGCGACGTTGACCGCCATCGCCGAGGCTCGGCCTGCTTCGCTCGAGGAATTGGCGAAACTCGCTGGTGTGGGACCTTCGAAGCTGGAAAAGTATGGCGAAGCCGTGCTGGCGGTCCTGGTCGAGAACGGGTCTGCCTAGTGCCCCGGCTCGCGGGCCAGCCCGCTTTGCCGCTGACTACCGACGACGGCGCGCCCGTCGTCGTTCGTCGCTCGGCCCGCCGTCGTCGTACTGTGGCGGCCTTCTGGGAGGATGGGAACGCAATTGTTGCGATCCCTGCCCACTTCACTAAGGCGCAAGAGAGCGAATGGGTCCGGCGGATGCTGGACAAGCTCAAACGCCAGGGGGAGAGGCGGACCCAAGGTGCCGGCAGGAGACGACCCGCCAGCGATGCCGCCCTTGCCGTTCATGCCGCGGAACTGTCATCAAAGTACCTAGGCGGACGCGCCGTTCCGACGTCGGTCCGCTGGGTCAGCAACCAGAAGTCACGGTGGGGTTCGGCAACTCCTGCGGACGGGACCATCCGGCTATCAGACAAGCTCCGCGCCATGCCGCAGTGGGTGATCGACTACGTGTTGCTCCACGAACTCGCGCATCTGCTGGTGGCCGGGCATAACGCCGCGTTTTGGCGCTTGCTGGAGGCATATCCCGAGACGCAGCGGGCCAAGGCTTTCCTGGAGGGCGTCGCCTTTGCGACGTCGCGGGGCCTTGGACCGGATGAAGAAGACGCCGGCGCACCAGCCCAGGGCTGGGACGCCGACGCCGACTAGGCACGTGACATGCGCGGCTCCTTGTGGGGCCGCGCGTCAGGCCGCTTAGGCCTTGGGCTCACCGGGTTCGGTGTTGTCGTCAGGGGTGTCGCCCTCTCCAGGCTTCGGCGCCTCCGGGCTGCTCTCGTCAGGGGTGTCGTAGCCACCCTCAAGGAGCTTCTGCAGGGCGACGTCCACCTCGGTATCGCTGGCCTCGGCCAGGCGGCGCCGTTCGGTGAAGCCTGTGGGATCGTCCAGATCGTGGGCCGTCGGGAGCAAATCGGGGTGATGCCAGATGGCATCGCGGCCGGCGATACCACGTTCGTCCTTCAGTGCAGCCCACAGCGTGGCGGCCTCGCGCAGGCGCCGCGGGCGCAGTTCGAGTCCCACCAGTGAGGAGAACGCGTGTTCCGCGGGTCCTCCTGTGGCACGGCGGCGACGCACTGTTTCCCGGAGTGCGACGGCGGAGGGCAGCACATTCTCGGTCGCAGCGGCGGTGAGTTCGTCCACCCAGCCCTCAACAAGTGCCAGGGCCGTCTCGAGTTTCTCCAGGGCCGCCGCTTGTTCGGGCGTGCGCTCGGGCGTGAACACGCCTTGGGACAGGGCTTCTTGGATGCCCTCAGGGTTGCCCGGGTCGAGATCGCGGGCGAGGTCCTCGACGCGTGACATGTCAATGTGGATACCGCGGGCATAGGCCTCGATGGCGCCGAGGAGGTGGCCCCTCAGCCAAGGAACCTGCACGAACAGGCGGGCATGCGCGGCTTCGCGGACGGCGAGGAACAGCCGGACGTCATTCTCCGGGATACTTAGGCCTTCGCCGAATTTGGCCACATTGGCCGGTAGCAGGGCCATTTCGAGATCGGCGAGTGGAACACCGATGTCTGTGGAACTGACCACCTCGGCGGACAGGGCGCCGATGGCCTGGCCAAGTTGCATACCGAAGATGGCGCCGCCCATGTTCTGCAACATGGAGGAGGTGCCGCCCATCATGGCCTTCATTTCTTCCGGCATTTGCTGGGTCAGCGCGTCCGAGAGCGCGTTGGCGATGCTGTTGGCCACCGGCTCCGTGAGCCGTTTCCATGTGGCCAGGGTGGCTTCCACCCATTCGGCGCGGGACCATGCACGGCCGATCAGGCCCGTTGCTTGGAGGTCGGTGACCGGATCCAACCAGAGTTCGGCTAGCCGCAGGGCCTCGTCGACTTCGCGGGTCTGGAGGGCATTCACCGACGGATCGGTGCCGGCGGCGGCAACACGGCGGGCGTTCTCGTGGGCGAGCTGCCAATTGACGGGGCCCTCCGAAGTGGAGCTCATCATTGCTTGCACTTGGGCAAACATTTGCTGCAGCATGTTGGGATCGTTCGGCAGCCCGGCGGCCTTGGCCAATTCGGCGGGGTCGATGTTGCCCATGCCTTGCCCGCCCATCAGGTTCTTCAGCATTTCTGCCAGGGGATCCTGAGGTGAATCGTCTCCATTGGAGGGGGTGTTGGGGTTGGAGGTCATGGTGCCGCCGATCGTCGATGTGACTGGTGATCACTTTCAAGGTACCGCGATGCCCGGGGGCTGTCTGCCTCAAGGACGCGTCGTTCGCTCTAGGCAAAGCACGTCCGGCGGGCACAGCATCGTAGGGTGGATCGTTGGTATGTTTACTGGCCTCCACCCTGAGGGGCCGAAACGGTAGCGTCGGGCACGAGTTCCTGCGCGGAGAGGTCTTTCATTGACTAGTTTGCCGAGCCCCGGAGCGTCCGGGGAACCCGGACAGCCTCTCGGACCCTCCCACCCGCAGGACCTCCCGACGTCGCACGACCCTTCCCTGACGCATGAAACAGAAGCGCGGGAGCCGGCGCAGGATCAGCCCACCGCGCCGGAACCGGCACGGCGGCGCGACGGACGGTACTTTGCGATGCTGGTCTCCGGTGCCCTGACCCTTGTGTTGGGAGTCGCCGCCGCTGCCCTCCCTGTTCCTTACGTGGTGGAATCTCCTGGGCCGACGTTCAACACCCTGGGCACGGAGCACAACAAGCCGGTCATCAGCATCACCGGCCACCAGACTTTCCCTGCCAAAGGAAATCTCGACCTGACCACCGTCTATATCAGCGGCGGCCCCAACGGACCCGTGAGCATTTTCGAGGCGTTCCAGGCCTGGTTGGATGGTTCCAAAGCCGTGTACCCCGAAGAACTGCTCTATCCCAAAGGCACCACGAAGCAGCAATCCGAGCAGGAAAGCGCGCTCGCCATGACCACTTCCCAAGAGAACGCGGTTGCCTCGGCGCTCCAGGAAGAGAACATTCCGTACCAACAGAAACTTGAAGTCGCAGGGTTGTCGGACGGCTCGGCTTCCGAAGGCAAACTCCAAACCGGAGACGTTTTCACCTCGATCAACGGCAAGGCGGTCACGTCGCTCAACGTCATCCAAACCGCACTTGCCGACGGCGCGGGCGCGCCTGCCGCCGTCGTCGTCGATCGCAAGGGCACACCGGTGACCGTGAACATCACGCCGGGCAAGAGCTCAAGCGGCCGCTACATCCTCGGAGTGATGCTGCAGTACAAGTTCACCTTCCCGTTCGACGTCAAGATCTCCTTGGACCAAGTGGGCGGACCGAGTGCCGGCATGATGTTTGCCCTTGGCATCATCGACAGTATTACTCCCGGCGACCTCACGGGTGGCAAGCATGTGGCCGGCACCGGCACGATTTCGCCCGATGGCACCGTGGGGCCAATTGGCGGAATCGCCCAGAAAATGCGGGGAGCCCGCAACGGAGGCGCCACCCTTTTCCTCGCCCCGGCAGCCAATTGCGACGAAGTCGTAGGCCATATTCCGGACGGCCTGCAAGTGGTCAAAGTGGAGACCCTGGCGGATGCAAAGTCGGCCGTGGAACGACTCGCCTCTGGACAGGACATGTCCCGTCTTCCGACGTGCTCCAACAACTAGACTGACGATGGAACTTAGCTCCACCGCCACTCGTGGCACATATGACGGCCTCCGCCATCAGCACCAGGCACCGGGGCCGACGAACACACGCACTGATGACAATTAACTGACGACCAGCTATGAGGTACCGAGTTTGTCCCGTCCAGCCAGCACCAACCCGCCCGGAAGACCGCCGCTGAGACGGGGTGCCTTGACCCCTACCCTGATCGTCGTGGCGCTCGTCGTGGTGGGATTCATCTTCTTCGCCAATGTGTGGACTGACGTCCTCTGGTACCAGCAGTTGGGCTTCTTCGAAGTGTATTTCCGGGAGAATCTTGCCCGGATCCTCGTCTTCCTGGCTGGCTTCGTCCTGATGTTCGTCGCAGTCTTCTACGCGATCCGCGTCGCCTACCACGCGCGGCCCGTCTATGCCCCGGACTCCGAGGCCAGGGACAACATGAACCGGTATCAGGCTCAGCTTGAGCCGGTGCGCCGCGTGGTCATGATCGGCATCCCCGTCCTCTTCGGACTGTTTGCCGGAAGCGCCGCTGCGAGCCAATGGCAGAAAGTCCTCTTGTTCTTCAACCAGGTACCATTCGGTCAGGCTGACCCGCAGTTCGGCCTGGACATCAGCTTCTACCTCATGACTTTGCCGTTCCTTGGATTCGTCACGGGTTTCCTGATGAGCGTTGTGGTGGTTGCCGGAATCGCCGGAATCCTGACGCACTATCTCTACGGCAGCATCAGGCTCATGGAACGCGGCATCTTCACGAGCCGCGCGGCACAGATCCACCTGGCTGTGACCGGCGCCGTTTTCCTGCTCCTTCTGGGGGCCAATTTCTGGCTTGACGTCTACAGCACCGTCCAAAACAACGGCGGACACTGGGCGGGCGCCCTTTACACCGATGTCAACGCCGTGATCCCCACCAAGACCATCCTGGCGGTTGCCGCCGGCCTGGTGGCCGTCCTCTTCATCGTGGCTGCTGTGATCGGTCGCTGGCGCCTTCCTGTCATCGGAACTGCGATGCTGATTATCACGTCGATCCTGGCTGGTGGCGTGTACCCGTGGGTCATCCAGCAGTTCCAAGTCCGCCCATCGGAGCAGACGCTGGAAAACAAGTACATCGACCGCAATATCGCGATGACCCGGGCCGCCTACGGTTTGGACCAGATCAAGGTTTCTCCTTACAACGCCACGACGGACGCCAAGACCGGGGCGCTCGCCAAGGATGCGCAGACGGCTGCCAATATCCGTTTGCTGGACCCGAACCTTGTTTCCTCCGCGTTTTCCCAGTTGGAGCAGTACCGTCCGTATTACCAGTTCCCCAAGGCCCTGAACGTTGACAGGTACACGGTGAACGGCAAGACCCAGGACACCGTGATTGCTGTCCGCGAATTGAACCAGGACGGGTTGAACGCCAGCCAGCAAACCTGGGTCAACCGGCACATCGTCTACACGCACGGTTACGGCGTAGTGGCCGCCAAGGGAAACACGTTCACGGTTGACGGCAAGCCGGACTTCCTGCTGTCCGGCATTCCGTCGATGGGTACCCTCGGCAGCGATGCGAGCTACCAGCCCCGCATCTACTTCGGCGAAGATTCGCCGGACTACTCGGTGGTCGGCGCTCCGGACGGCGCCGCGCACCGTGAGCAGGACCGTCCGGCCGGCAAGGACACGTCGACCGAAACGCAATACACGTTCACCGGTAACGGTGGCCCGAGCGTCGGCAACTGGTTCAACCGCCTTCTGTACTCCATCAAGTTCCAGTCCTCGGATCTGCTGCTCTCTGACGGCGTCAACGAGAAGTCCCAGATCCTCTATGACCGCACCCCGCGTGAACGCGTGGAAAAGGTTGCTCCCTACTTGACCGTGGACGGCAGCGCCTATCCCGCAGTGGTCGATGGCCGTGTGAAGTGGATCGTGGACGGTTACACCACCAGCCAGTACTTCCCTTACTCCCAGCAGCAGCAGTTGCAGAACGCCACGGCCGACTCGCAGACCACCTCCGGACGCACCGCGGCCTTGCCGAACAGCACCGTCAACTACATCAGGAACTCGGTCAAGGCCACTGTCGACGCCTACGACGGATCGGTGACCCTGTACGCCTGGGATGACCAGGACCCCATCCTGAAGGCCTGGGAGAAGATCTTCCCTAGCACCATCAAGCCGTACTCGGAAATGTCGGGACAGCTGATGAGCCACGTTCGCTACCCGGAAGACCTGTTCAAAGTCCAGCGCGAGCTGCTTGGGCGCTACCACGTGACCAACGCGGACAGCTTCTACCAGAACAACGATGCGTGGAGCGTTCCTAACGATCCGACGGTCACGGATCCCGTCCGGCAGCCTCCGTTCTACATGTCCCTGCAGATGCCCGACCAGACCAAGCCGGCCTTCCAGCTGACGTCGTCGTTCATCCCGCAGGTAGTCAACGGGAACGCCCGGAACATCCTGTACGGCTTCTTGGCAGCGGATTCCGACGCCGGTAGCCAGAAGGGGGTGAAGGCGGACACGTACGGGCAGTTGCGCCTGCTGCAGTTGCCCACGGACACCCAGGTCCCGGGGCCGGGCCAGGCCCAGAACAAGTTCAACTCCGATCCTGAAGTGTCGCGGGAGCTCAACCTCCTGAGACAGGGCGCCTCGGATGTGCTCAACGGCAACCTTTTGACATTGCCTGTGGGCGGAGGCCTGCTCTATGTCCAGCCGGTGTATCTGAAGTCAACAGGTGAGACCTCATATCCGACGCTTCAGAGGGTGCTGGTGGCCTTCGGTGACAAGGTCGGCTTTGCTCCGACGCTCGACGCCGCGTTGAAGATCCTGTTCGGGGGCGACTCCGGAGCCTCTGCGGGGGACTCGGCCAATAACGGCCAGACTCCCACGTCGCCAGGGACTAGCACTCCACCCGCCACGGCGGACGCCCAGGCCCAACTGAAGGCTGCGTTGGATGAAGCCAACAAGGCAATCCAGGACGGCCAAGCCGCTCTGGCCAAGGGCGACTTCGCCGGCTACGGCGCTCAGCAGAACATTCTGTCTGCCGCAATAAAGAAGGCGCTCGACGCCGAGTCGCGGCTCGGTGTCACGCCGGCGCCGGTGCCGTCGGCCAGCGCGACGCCGTCGCCGACGTCCACATCGTCGCCCTCGCCGTCTCCGAGCAAGTAGGCAATCCTCCAGCTGGCTGATATCGGCCTAGCTGGGGGAGCGTTACAAGACCAGGCCAGCCCAACGAGGGCTGGCCTGGTCTTTCCTTTGTTCCCGCTGACCAGGCCGGTGGTTCCGGTGGTCTGATCGCGGTGCTCAGGCCGTTTTGGGTCAAGGGCGGACCTTCCTCGGGTGAGGGAGACGGAGGTCACGTCGTTTGGATTTGGCCTGACATTCACCGGCAGGTAAAGTAGTTCTTGCGACGCGGGGTGGAGCAGTTCGGTAGCTCGCTGGGCTCATAACCCAGAGGTCACAGGTTCAAATCCTGTCCCCGCAACTGGAGAAAAGATCCGGCACAGTGGAAACACTGTGCCGGATCTTTTTGTTTTTCATGCCTTCGTGGGACGGAAGCGGGGTATCGCCCGACGTGCCGCAGCCCACACCCGAGTGGTCAGGGGCGCCCATGAATGTGCGGTAGAGTTGATTCTGCGACGCGGGGTGGAGCAGTTCGGTAGCTCGCTGGGCTCATAACCCAGAGGTCACAGGTTCAAATCCTGTCCCCGCAACCAAATACACAAAGAGTCCGCCCAGCAGGGCGGGCTCTTTTGTTTGTCCGGTTGGCTAAGGCTGATCTGCCCCGTTGGCCGCGGCCGCCCAGACCGCCTCCCCGGCTTACACCTAGACGGGTGGAGAACCACACCTAGATTGCTGAAAACTGCACCTATTTCGGGCAAAGCTGCACGGGGATTGGCCCTTTACGCCACCTAGAGACGAAAACACCGGCTAGTTTCTTGGGTAGGGGCACAGAAGGGACCTCAATGAACAAGACGTCGAAAATAGTTGGCGCAGCCCTGAACGGTGTGGCCGGTGGATTGGCTCTGGCGTTCATTCTGTGCGTGGCTACGAGCGTGGTCGCCATTTCGACGGGCTCCCGGACGACCCTGCCAGGTCTGTTCACGGCGAACCCCGGAACCGAAAACGCGGCGCTGGCCTTGGAATTCCAGCCCAACTTCGCTGGAATCGTCGTGGTCATAGCGTTGTCGGTGCTTGTCAGCGTCATGATGGCC
Source organism: Arthrobacter sp. MMS24-S77 (assembly GCF_054888235.1). Lineage (NCBI taxonomy): Bacteria > Bacillati > Actinomycetota > Actinomycetes > Micrococcales > Micrococcaceae > Arthrobacter > Arthrobacter sp. MMS24-S77. The sequence continues at coordinate 3,220,367 of NZ_JBTZRN010000001.1, read as the reverse complement.
GTGCGAAGCAGCATCACCCGGACCTCGGGACACTGCACGAACTAGGACAGCTCGGGGCTCCATCTTCTTCCCGGTCACATGACCGCACATCACTCCGAACGCTCCAGGCGTTGACAGTCACGTGCGCGGAGGACGAAACTTGGGCCGAATGGCCCGTCACGTTGGCAGAGTGGGCCGGCCCGAGGGAGGTCACTGATGATCAATGCAACGATGGTCGTGGCGACGGTTCCGGTCACGGATCTGGATCGAGCGAAGGAGTTCTACGGCGGCATCTTAGGGCTGACCTTCCTCTGGGAAACGCCAGTAGGCGTCCGGTACCGGTGCGGATCCGTCAGCGAGATCTCAGTCTTCAAGCGTCCGCCTGCTGCTTCCGAGCACACCCTTGCCCACTTCGAAGTGGATGACATCGAGGCCGTGGTCCAGGACCTGGCCGGCAAGGGCGTCGAGTTCCTCGACTACACAGAGGGTCCCCTCGCCACGACAGGGCACATCGCCCAGCTCGGCCCCGCACGCGGCGCGTGGTTCCGCGATCCCGACGGGAACACCCTCGGCATTCGCCAGGGCTAGATCGATCCCTGCGAAGCTCTGATATCTAGCGCTGGGCCGCATCGCCATGCCCGGCGCGGAGAATCGCGGCTAACCGAAAATTCAATAGGAGTTCCAAGCATTCCTTCCATCGCTCCATGGTAAATACTAGGAGTTCCTAGTATTCTCGATTCCAAGCGTCAGCCATTTGCATCGAGGGAGCTGTTGAATGAAGATCGTCGTGCTCGTCAAACAAGTGCCGGATACGGCGGAAGAGCGGAAGCTCGACCTCGCCACGGGTCGGCTTGACCGTGAGGCCTCCGACAATGTGATCGATGAAATCAACGAACGCGCCCTTGAATCAGCGCTGCGCATCAAGGACGCCAATAAGGGCACCGACGTCGTGGCAATGACCATGGGACCTGACGAGGCCGCCCAGGCCTTGCGCAAGGCCCTTTCCATGGGTGCGGATTCAGCGGTTCACATCCTGGATGATTCCCTGAAGGGGGCCGACACGGGCCGCACCGCCGCGACACTGGCGGCGGCCCTGCAGTCGACGGGTTTTGACGTGGTGCTCGCCGGCAACGAATCCACGGATGGCCGCGCCGGCGTCGTGCCCGCCATGGTGGCGGAACACCTCCAGCTGCCTCTCTTGGGATCCTTGATCTCCGCCGAAATCGCCGACGGCGCGGTAAGCGGCGTTCGCCAGGGCGAGGGCGGAACCCTCAACGTCCACGCCGGGCTGCCCGCCATCCTCACCGTGACTGAACGCTTCCCGGAGGCGCGGTTTCCCAACTTCAAGGGCATCCTGACCGCCAAGCGCAAACCTGTCACCACCTTGTCCGTCTCCGAGCTCGACGTCCCGGCAGGCGGGAGCCGCACCGTGGTGGTCTCCACCGTCGAACGGCCACCCAGGGCGGCCGGCCGGAAGCTCATTGATGACGGGTCCGCAGCCAGCGAACTGGCTGAGTTCCTCGTTGCGAATCGCCTGGTCTGAGGAAGGAAAAGAAATGTCGAACGTCTTGGCACTCATCGAAATTTCCCATCGCGGCGAGATTGCAGCGTCCGCCCGCGGGCTGTTGGCTGCCGCTGCCACGCTGGGCTCGCCGGTAGCCGTCGTGGTCTCATCGGAGCCTCTGGCGGACGACGACGTCGCGCGCCTGGGTGAGCTGGGCGCGGCAAGGATCTACTCGGCTGTGACACCAGCGGCCGGAACCGTTTTGGTGGCCCCCGCGGTGGATGCGCTGAGGGGGGCCGTAGAGGCTTATGAACCGGCCGCCGTACTCACCGCGAACACGGCTGATGGGCGCGAAGCCGCCGCCCGGCTTGCCGTGCGGACGGGCGGCAGTGTGCTCGCCGACGTCGTGCAGGTGCGTAGCGACAGCGGAACCGTTGTTGCCCGGCATTCAGTCTTCGGCGGGGCTTACACCGTTGAATCCACCGTGGATGGCGGGCTGCCCATCCTCACTGTTCGACAGGGTGCGATCGAAGGCCACGCCCCGGCAGCTACGGCAGACGTCAGTATCGTGTCCCTCGAAGCCACAACCGCGGGTGCTGCGGTCATTGACCAGTTCAACGACGATCCCATTGCCTCCGCCCGCCCCGAGCTTCGCAGTGCAGCCACGGTGGTCTCCGGCGGACGGGGCCTGGGCTCTTCCGAGAACTTTGTGTTGGTTGAACAGCTCGCCGACGCTCTGGGTGCGGCGATCGGCGCGTCACGTGCCGCCGTCGACGCCGGCTACATCGCGCAGACGGCCCAAGTCGGCCAGACCGGCGTCAGTGTTTCCCCGCAGCTCTACGTCGCTTTGGGTATTTCCGGAGCGATCCAGCACCGTGCCGGCATGCAGACCGCCAAGACCATCGTCGCCATCAACAAGGACCAGGACGCGCCAATTTTTGACGTGGCCGACTTCGGAATCGTAGGCGATATCTTCACGGTGGTTCCACAACTCATCGAGGCCGTCAAAGCCCGATCCAACTGACGGCGTAACAGGCTTTGGCCGCTTCAGCCCAAAGCCTGTTAGCTTGATGCGTCCGTGATTGCAAAGTTCTTCCGAGAGGTGTCTGAGAAGATGTCCACCCCCGCGAAAAAGTCGACAGCAGCCAAAAGCAAATGGTCCCAACCCGTCTGGGTGGTTCCCGGCGTGCTGGTTGTGCTTTTGCTCATTGTCTTGTTGGCCAAATGGTTGACCGGCCTGTCGGGTGTGCAGTCGTTCTTGCATGACTACCCGGGCGCATCCAGCCTTCCGGAGAGTGCCCCCGTCGGGTTCCCTGCATGGCTCGGGTGGCAGCACTTCCTGAATGTCTTCTTCATGGTGCTCATCGTCCGCTCCGGCTGGCAGGTCCGCACGGCCAAGCGGCCTCCGGCCCAATGGACCCGCAACAACTCAGGCCTGATCCGCACCAAGAATGCGCCTACCAAGATCAGCCTGGACCTCTGGTTCCATTTGACGCTGGATGCGCTGTGGGTGCTGAACGGCATTGTCTTCATCATCGTGATTTTCGCTACCGGGCAATGGATGCGGATCATCCCCACCAGCTGGGATGTGTTCCCGAACGCCATTTCCGCGGCGCTCCAGTACGCATCCTTGAACTGGCCTACCGAGGACGGCTGGGTCAACTACAACGCCCTGCAGTTGTTGACCTACTTCGTGACGGTCTTCATCGCCGCCCCGTTGGCCATCATCACCGGCCTGCGCACCTCCTCGGCATGGCCGAAGAAAGCCGGCACGGTGAACAAGATCTATCCCATCGAGCTGGCCCGGGCAGTGCATTTCCCGGTGATGGTGTACTTCGTGCTCTTCACCATCGTGCATGTCACCTTGGTCCTCGCCACCGGGGCGCTGCGCAACCTGAACCACATGTATGGGAGCAGCGACGACATCAACTGGGTTGGCTTCGGCATTTTCGCTGTGTCCCTCCTGGTGATTGTTGGCGCATGGTTCCTCGCCAGGCCGCTGTTCCTTCGTCCTATCGCTTCGCTGATGGGGAAAGTCAGCAAATAAACCGCTACCAATAGCCGGACAACCCGGGAAAAGGAGTGCCAATGTTTGAGCTCACAGAAGACCAGCAAGCGGTGGTGGAGATGGTGCGCGACTTCGCCGCAACCGCCATTGCTCCGCACGCCGCAGAATGGGACGAGACCAAACACTTCCCGGTGGACGTCCTTCGGGAAGCGGGCACTCTCGGCATGGGAGGCATCTATGTCCGGGAAGAATTCGGCGGTTCAGGGCTCACCCGGACGGATGCTGCCCTGATCTTTGAGGAACTGTCCAAGGCAGACCCCACCATCGCGGCGTACATCTCCATCCACAACATGGTGGTCTGGATGATCGACGCCTTCGGCAACGATGCGCAGCGGGCCCAGTGGGTGCCGCAGCTTGCGTCCATGGAAGCGCTGGGCAGCTATTGCCTCACGGAGCCGGGAGCAGGCTCCGACGCCGCGGCGCTGAGCACCAAAGCAGTGCTCGACGGCGACAGTTACGTTCTGAACGGCACCAAACAGTTCATTTCGGGCGCCGGAGTTTCCAGCGTCTATGTGGTCATGGCCCGGACGGCGGACACGGGAAGCCAGGGAATCACAGCAATCGTGGTGCCCGCGGACGCACCGGGCCTGTCCTTCGGCCCGAACGAAAAGAAAATGGGATGGAATGCCCAGCCCACCCGTCAGGTCATCTTCGAGGACGTACGGGTCCCCATAGCCAACCGGCTCGGCGAGGAAGGCAGTGGATTCGGCATCGCCATGAAGGGCCTCAACGGCGGCCGGGTGAACATGGGTGCCTGTTCCGTGGGCGGCGGCCAGGCTGCACTGGACAAGTCCATCGCATACCTCAAGTCACGCTCGGCTTTTGGCGGACCACTCATCAACCAGCAATCCCTGTTGTTTGATATCGCCGACATGGATACTGAACTCGAAACGGCCAGGACGCTGATACTCCGTGCCGCTGACGCCCTGGACCGTGGCGCCCCGGACACCGTGAGACTGTGCGCAATGGCCAAACGCGTCGCCACGGATGCCGGTTTCAACGTGGCAAACAAGGCCATCCAGCTGCATGGCGGCTACGGATACTTGTCCGAGTATGGGCTGGAGAAGATCGCCAGGGACCTGCGTGTCCACCAGATCCTGGAAGGCAGCAACGAAATCATGCGGCTGATCGTCGGGCGGCTTGCGGTGGGAGCCTGAAGAACGCAGGAAGCACGAATGGCCGGACCTCCCTGGAGGTCCGGCCATTCGTTTGGCGGGATTAGAGCTTGTCGAAGTCGGCTTCGTCCACAGTGTCATCCGCCGGAGTGGTAGCGCCTGCGCCGATCGCAGCTTTCGAGCCGCCGGACTTCAACGCCGCCAGGCGTGCCTCGATTTCGGTCTGCTCGCCGAGGTCCTCAAGCTGGTTGAACTGCGCGTCCAGGCTGGAGGCTGCAAGCTCCTGCTGGCCGAGGACCTTGGCCTCTTCGCGGCGGATCTTCTCTTCGAAACGGCCAACTTCGCTGGTGGGGTCCATGATGTCAATGCTCTTGAGGGCATCGTGAACCTGCGTCTGCGCGGCAACTGTCTTGGAGCGGGCGACCAGTTCATTGCGCTTGCTGGTGAGCTCGTTGAGCTTGCCCTTCATCTGGTCAAGCCCGCTCTTGAGCTTGTCCACGACCTCCGACTGGGAGGCGATGTTGGGCTCGGCGGACTTGGCCTCGTTCTCGGCCGACATCTGGCGCTGGATGGCCACCTTGGCAAGATTGTCGAACTTCACGGCGTCGGCCGCATTTCCGCTAGCCCGGTACTCGTCCGCTTTGCGGGAGGCCGCAAGGGCTTTGTTGCCCCAGTCCTGGGCGTTCTTGACGTCCTCGTTGTAGTCGGCCTGGAGCATGCGGAGGTTGCCGATGGTCTGTGCCACGGCCGACTCGGCCTCGGCGATGTTGTTCGAGTAGTCGCGGACCATCTGGTCCAGCATTTTCTGCGGGTCCTCAGCCTGGTCGAGCAAGGCATTGATGTTCGCCTTGGCGAGCTGCGCGATCCGCCCGAAAATGGACTGCTTAACCATGGTGTTGCCTTTCGTCCTGCTCAGTGGTGCCCACTGAATCCAGTGATCAGTTCTTGTACCGCTCTACGCGGGGACCGGCCCCCACCTAGTCTTTGGGAGCTAGAAGCTCCCGTCTCCGCCGGAGTCGCCACCCCAGCCGCCACCGCCGCCGTCGCCGCCGAAGAAGCCTCCTCCGCCGCCGGAGTCGCCGCCGAAGAATCCGCCGCCACCTCCGCCGTCGTTGTTTCCGCCGCCCCAGCCGCCTCCGCCGCCGTGGAGTATGGAGTTGATGAGGATGCCGCCGAGGATCGCTCCGCCGAGGCCGCCACCGTTGCCCCCACCGCCGAACATGCCTCCACGGCCGTAGCCCTGGTTGGCGAAGCCGCCGAATTGATCGACGTCGGACTGTGCCAGTTGCGCGGCTTGTGCCGCGAGCGACTGGGCCTGCTGGGCGTACGTCAGTGCGGTGACCGGGTCATTGCGGGAAATGGACAGTGCGTAGTCGAGATTCCGTTGGGCTTCAGCCAAGCGGGTGCGGGCTTCGGTTCCTACGCCGCCGCGCCGCGCCGCGATGTAGTCCGAGGTTGCGCTGATCTGGGACTGGGCCGCCATGATGGTCTGCTGCAGCGAGGCCTGCGCGCGCCGCGCCTGTTCCTGCTGATCGCGGATTCCCGAGAGGGACTGGTCCAAGGCCTGGTGAGCCTTTTCCACCCGGTCCAAGGTGGCAATGGGGTCGATCTTCCCGCCTTGGATTTCGGCCTTGACCTGAGCCAGCGCGGCTTCGACTCCGGCCACTGGACCGGCTAGTTCCGGGTGCTGGCCGGACTGGATCATTGCCTTGGCCTGTGCCAGGTCCTGGCTGGTCTCCACCACCGCGCCCTCCAGCGAGTTCCGGGCTTCATCGAGGCTGCCGGCGACCTTGGAGATCGCGTCAATCAGTACATTGGTCTGGTGCAGGCCCTCTTCCGCGGCACGGACGGCCACAGCGGCGAGGCTGCTTTCACCCGCCGCCAGCTTTTCCTGGGCAGTGTTTGTTGCGTTCTGAACGAAAGCAAGCCGGTCCTTGGCCTGCGTGATGTTGTCGCTCACGTGGCCGAGTGCACTGTCTGCGTACTTTTCGCGCAGGCCGTTGAGGGATTGTTCGGCACTGCTGATCTTCGACTCAGCCTCGTTGGCGCCGGCAGCAACGGTTGCCAAAGCCTGGGGCGCGTTCTTCTCAAGCTCACGCAGGGAATCGAAATCGGCCTTCTGCTCGCGCAAGGACTCAAGGGCGGCCTCCGAGCGTCGGATGATTTCGCCGAGCCAGCTGCGCTGCTGCTCTTCGGTGTCCGGGATGTGGTCATCGAGCTGCTGCTGGAGCTTGAAGGATTCGGTCATATGATTCTTTGCTTCCAGCAACGCCTTGGTGAAGTTCCCGACGGCGGCATCGCCGTATTGCGCCTGGGCGAACCCGAGTTCCTGCTCGCTGGACTTGATGGTGTCATCCGCTTCGATGAGCAGGGTGCCGGACTTGCGCCTCAACTCCGCGATGCTCAAGGAAGCCAAGGGGTCGAGCTGTTCCCCCTGCGGACCGTAGCTGGCGCTGGATGCCTGGCTCTTCTTACGTCGGTTGCGGAAGTACAGGTATGTGCCAACACCGCCGGCCGCAACGACGGCAGCGCCGACGAGTACGGCTGTGCCCGCTCCGGAATTCTGGGTGTCGCCGATGGCCTTGGCGGCATCAATCGCGGCTTGGTCGTAGTTCTTCTTGCCTTGGACGAGATTCGCCAAGACAGCGTTCTTGAGGATGTCGTCACGCTGGGAATCGGTGATCTTGCTGCCAGGCCCGCGGGTGATGTTCACTTTGCCCTCGTCCGTGGCGATGGCCAGCAGGACATCCGTGGAAGTGAATGCTTTGTTCTTTGCCACCGTGTTGCCCCAGTCGGTGGGCGTGCTCGGATTGGTGAAGGTCTTCTCGGTCACGACATACAGATTGAACTGGTGTTCGGAGTAAAGGGACTTGATGGCGTTTTGAACGGCACCCTTGTCGCGAAAGACGCCGGCGTCGTCAGTGATGTTCTGGCCGGACGGGATAGTCACCGGGTCAGCGGCCCAGGCTGCTGCGGCCGGAAGGGCCAGCATTCCAGCCAGGCCTATGACGGCGAGTACACGTTTCAACATTGACCGCATGTGCAACCCTTCAGCACGTCTGCGATTGGTCCAGGCCGGAACAATCGAAACAGAATGCATCAGCGCCCCCACGCATGGTTGTCAAGCCGCAGGTCGCTGTGGCAATTCCACTTGATTCTATGGTGCACCTTTTGGAGCGTCCACAGCGGCAAATATGCCGCCAGCGAAACGGGGAGAGATCTGGTGTTCTCCAACGTTGAGGGGGCTAGCCGGGGCTATTCGGGGCACACGTCCGTCCCGAGGCCGGCGTTCAGCAAGCTCCCAGCGAACGTCGACACTTGATTCAGCAAGAGCGACGATAGTTAAGGGGACGAGGAAGAAAGGAAGTCCCATGACGGAGAACCCAGCACAGGGCGCCGTGCCTGAGAACAATGGCCCCGAGAACCATGGTCCTGAGAGCAACGGCAAGGCGGAGGGGGACAAGCAAGCAAACTCTCAGCCTACGGCGCCGCTGCCGGCATATCAGCCGGGTCAGGATTTCACAGCGAAGCCGGAACACACAGCGCAGCCCGAATACACAGCGAAGCCGGAACACACAGCGCAGACTTCGGTAGCCCCGGCCCCGTGGGCCCAAGGCCCGGCCGAAACCCCCCAGCACAGCGCAGTTCCGCAGCACGCGGAACCCCAGCGCCCGGACTACCCTGCAGGCCATGGGCACCCCTATCCGCAGCACCAGCCGTTCTACGGTGGACCGAACCCCGCGCAGCACTATCCCACGCAGCAGTTCCCGGCAGCGGCCCACCCGGGCGGTCCGGCGGCTGGCCCTAAGCGCAAGCCCGTCTTCGGCGTCGGGACGTTGGTGGCCAGCATCCTGGCGGCAGGACTCGTGGGCGGCGGCGTAGTGGCCGCCAGCGATCAATTGTTCGGCAGCCGGACTCCGGTCGCGGCCAGCAGCAGCCAGACGGGAACGGTGATCGTCAACAACAAGGACGACGTCAACGCGATCACTGCAGCAGCAGCCAAGGCTTCGCCCAGCGTCGTGACCATCATGGCCTCCAGCGGAAGCCAAGGCGGCACGGGTTCAGGCATCATCCTCGATGATCAGGGGCACATCCTGACCAACACCCACGTGGTGACCCTCGATGGCGCTAGCGCGAACGCCGCGATTGAGGTGCGGTTGAGCGATGGACGCGTCATGAAGGCGACGGTCGTAGGTACCGACCCGCTGTCGGACCTCGCTGTCATCAAGGTGGACAATGCGTCGGGCCTGGTGCCGGCTACGCTCGGTGACTCGAGCAAGATCAACGTCGGGGACAACGCTGTTGCCATCGGCGCACCTCTTGGCTTGCCGGGCACCGTCACCGACGGCATCGTATCCACGCTCAACCGCACCATCAGCGTGGCGTCGTCGGCTGTTCCCAATGGCGGCTCGGACAACTCGCAAGGCGGCGGCCAAGGCGGATTCCAGTTTGCCCCTCCAGGCGGTGGCCAGAGCCAGCGCAGTGCGAGCCAGGGCACCGTTTCGCTCAACGTGATCCAGACCGATGCAGCCATCAACCCGGGCAACTCCGGTGGGGCCCTGGTCAACACCAAGGGTGAGATCATCGGCGTCAACGTGGCGATCGCCTCGGCCGGTAGCAACAGTTCCTCGTCTTCGTCCAGCGGCAACATAGGCGTGGGCTTCAGCATCCCCATCAACAACGCGAAGCGCGTTGCTGACGAAATCATCAAGTCCGGAAAGGCCACGCATGGCCAGTTCGGCGTCAGCGTGCAGCCCAAGTCGGCCACAGGAAGCACCTCCGGGTTCTCGGTGGGCGCCGAAGTGGCAAGCGTGACCCAGGGCTCCGCCGCTGCGAAGGCCGGCGTCAAGGTAGGCGACGTCGTGACCAAGTTCGCCGGCATGGATATCACCGATCCCGAACAGCTCACCGCGGCCGTTCGTGAGCAGCCGGCAGGTGCAACGGTCAAGGTGACCATCCAGCGCGGCAGTCAGTCGCAGGAACTCGATGTGACCCTGGACGCTGCCCCTTAACGGAAGCAACGCTGCAACGGCAGAAATAAACCGGGCAATAACCCGGCAGACCGCGGCGGGCGGCACCACATCGGTGCCGCCCGCCGTCGTCGGCGCTCTATCGCGATGCCTCGGGGGAGATTGATGAAACAGGAGTTAACGCGGGTACACGGCGTTGCCCGACTTGTCCCGCAATATGCTTAGCTAGGACGAGCCCTTACGCTGGGCACTCTTGGCCATGCCGCCAGCTGCTGGCCATCCCCGAGTATGGAAGGCTGCCTCGAACACAGTGGGAGACACATTGAAGATTGTTGTTCTGGTCAAGCACGTCCCGGACGCGCAGTTCGACCGACACCTCACCGGCCCAGGCAACACGACGGACCGCGACGAGAGCATCCTCTCCGAACTGGACGAGTATGCGCTTGAAGCCGCCCTGCAGCTCAGCGAGGCCCGCGGAGGTGCGAAGGCAGGCAACGAGGTCATCGCCCTGAGCATGGGTCCCGCCGGCGCCGTGAACGCCGTCAAGAAATCCCTGCAGATCGGAGCCTCCTCGGGTGCGCATTTGAGCGATGATGCTTTGGCCGGTTCCGATGCGGCCGCCACCTCGCTGGCCCTCGCTGCGGCAATCCGGTATCTCGGCTCAGACGCACCCGTGGACCTTGTCCTGACGGGCATGGCCTCGACCGACGGCGAAACGTCCTTGGTTCCCGCCCAGCTCGCCGAGCGGCTCGGACTCCCGCAGGTCACCTTTGCTTCCGCCCTGGAGGTGAACGGCGAACGCGTCGTCGCCCGCCGTGACGGCGACGCCCACGCGGACACCGTCGAGGCAACCTTGCCGGCTTTGGTATCCGTGACGGACCAGATCAACGAACCCCGGTACCCCAATTTCAAGGGCATCCTTGCTGCCAAGAAGAAGAAGATCGCAGCGCTCACCCTGGCCGACATCGGCGTCGATGCCTCCCAGGTAGGCGCCGCGGGTTCGCTGACCGCCGTCGAGACCGCAGAGGCGCGTCCGCCTCGCACGGCGGGCACCATCATCACTGACGAAGGCGACGCCGGCATCAAGCTGGTTGAGTTCCTGGCCGCCCAGAAGCTGCTCTAAGAGGATTCCAGACACATGGCAAAAGCACTTGTATTCATTGACAACCCGGGGTCGGCGCTCAAGAAGAGCAGCCTCGAACTCCTGACGATCGCCAATTCCCTCGGGGAAGCGGCCGTCGCCTTCAATGGCGAATTGCACGACGACGTCGCCGCCGCCCTGGGGGCGCACGGAGCCTCAGTTCTCTACCGGCCGTCCACTACGGACCTTGACGATTACCTCGTCGCGCCGAAAGCGGCATACCTTGCCGCAGCAGTTGCCGCTTCCGGGGCCGAGACGGTCCTGCTGGAGAACACGGCGGATGGCAAGGAAATCGCCGCCCGCCTTGGCGTGAAGCTCAACGCCGGTGTCATCACGGATGTTGTGGGTGTCGACGCCGATGGCACAGCCCACAAGTCGGTCCTGGCCGGCTCATACACCACCACGGCCAAGGCTCGCACGGCCGTCGCCGTGCTCACGGTCAAGCCGAACAGTGTTGACATCGAGGCCCCGGCCGCGGCAAGCACGCCTGAAGCTGTCACCATTGACGTCCCGGCGGATGCCACGGCGAACGCCGCACGGATCACGGGGCGCGCAGAAAAGCCCGCCAGCGGCCGGCCCGAGCTCACCGAAGCCCGGATTGTTGTTGCAGGCGGCCGCGGCGTCGATGGCGATTTCGGTCCATTGGAGGAACTGGCCGACGCGCTGGGGGGTGCAGTCGGGGCTTCCCGCGCGGCCACCGATGCAGGCTGGATCGGACACGACTACCAAGTAGGTCAAACTGGCAAGACTGTTTCCCCGCAGCTCTACATTTCGGCAGGCATCTCCGGTGCCATCCAACAGAAGGCCGGCATGCAGACCTCCAAGGTGATCGTCGCGATCAACAAGGACGCCGAGTCGCCGATCTTCGAGATTGCCGACTTTGGCATCATCGGTGACCTCTTCAAGGTTGTCCCGCAGGCCACCGAAGAGATCAAGAAGCGGAAAGGCTGATCCCCTTGTCTCCTGACGCCACGTCAGCAAAGAGCCCGTTCAACGCCTCTACGGAGCGCGTTGAGCGGGTGCTTTGTTTTACTGCCCACCCGGACGACATCGACTTCGGCGCGGCCGGCACCATCGCGGCCTGGACCGCCGCGGGCGTCGAGGTCAGCTACTGCATCATGACCGACGGCGATGCCGGGGGCTTCGACCCGGCCCACCGCGAAGAGATTATCGCCATGCGCGCGGAGGAGCAGAAACAAGCCGCGGCCATCGTCGGCGTGACGGACCTGCACTATCTCCACGAACGTGATGGCTACCTGGAACCGACGCATGAAGTCATCAGGCAAGTGGTGAAGCTGATCCGCGAAATCCGTCCCGACGTCGTCCTGGCCATGCACCCGGAACGCAACTGGGATCGGCTTCAGAAGAGCCACCCGGACCACCTCGCTGTGGGGGAGATCGTGACCCGGGCCGTGTACCCCGCGGTTGAAAACCCCTTCGCTTACCCGGAACTCGCGGAAGCCGGGCTTGAGGCCTACAAACTGCCGTGGCTATGGCTCTTTGCCGGTCCGGAAGCCCGTGAGAACTATTTCGTGGACGTCACGGGGCACGTTGACGCCAAGCTCGCCGCGATCCGGATCCATGCGAGCCAACATCCCGACTTGGAAGGCATGGAACGCGCTGTCCGGGGCATGCTGGAGCGGAATGCCTCGCGCGGCGGGATGGCGGCCGGGCACGGCGCCGAGGCTTTCCACGTGGTGGAAGTGAACGGCTCCGGAACCATCGCCGGTTTCTGAAATTGCTGATGTGTAACCTGTGTCATATGCTTAGTCTCGTTTAAATCATATTTAATTGAGGAAGGCAGACTTTGATGGCGAAGACTGCACAACAACCGGTATTGGTGATCATGGGCGTCTCCGGTTCCGGCAAATCGACAGTGGCCGGCGTTTTGGCCGGCCGGCTGGGTTGGGACCTCGCCGAAGGCGACGACCTGCACCCCGAGGCGAACGTGGCAAAGATGCAGGCAGGGCACGCCCTCAGCGATGAGGACCGCTGGCCGTGGCTGGACATCATTGCCGATTGGATCAAGGAGCGCACGGCAGCTGGAAAGCCGGGCATCATCACGTGCTCGGCCTTGAAGAAGCGCTACCGGGATGTCCTTCGCGGCGAGGGCGTCGTGTTTGTTTTCCTCCAGGGAAGCAAAGACAAGATTTCCGACCGACTCGCTTCCCGTCACGGACACTTCATGCCTCCCTCCTTGCTGGAATCCCAGTTCGATGCACTGGAAGAGCCCACGGAGGAGGAGAACCACATTTCGTTGTGCGTATCTGCTTCTCCATCGGAAGAGGCAGACGAAATCATCGAACGGCTCGGCCTTGAGGCACTGCACGCCCGCTCGGCCGGTGGCACAGCGTGAACTGGACCGGGCACGATACTCAACTCCTCGTAGTCGCGGCCATTGGCATAGCGCTGATCGTCCTGCTGATCGCGAAATTCAAGGTTCACCCGTTCCTGTCCCTGGTGCTCGGCTCAGCCTTTGTCGGCCTGGCATCCGGAGTGGAACTGGCCAAGGTCATCAGCAACTTCGAAGACGGCGTGGGAGGCGTCCTCAAAGAGGTCGGGATCCTGATTGCACTCGGCGCCATGTTGGGTAAACTCCTGGCTGACTCCGGTGGCGCGAACCGCGTGGTGGATACCCTGTTGGAGAAGGCCAGCGGCAACAAAGTGGTCTGGATGATCACCCTGGTCGCGGTCATCATCGGCCTCCCGATGTTTTTTGAGATCGGCCTCGTCCTGCTCCTGCCGGTGATCGTCCTGGTCACCCAACGCTCGCAGATGAAGCTCATGCGCATCGCCATTCCGGCGCTGGCCGGCCTGTCCGTGTTGCACGGCCTGGTGCCGCCGCACCCCGGGCCACTGATCGCCATCAGCGCGGTAAAGGCTGAACTGGGCACCACGCTGGCACTGGGTCTCCTGGTCGCCGTCCCCACAGTGATTATTTGTGGTCCACTGTTTTCCCGTCTGGCCGCGCGCTGGGTTCCCGTGGATGCTCCCGCGGTGGCTGGCGGCGTCGACACCAAGCACGCCGTCGATCTCAGCGAAGTGAAGCGTCAGCCGAGCTTCATCGTTACGTTGCTGACCATCATCTTCCCGGTGGTGCTCATGCTTCTGAAGGCCGTGGCGGACATCGTCTGGCCCGACGCCGCCCATGCCCCGATGATCCGCACGGTCCTGGACTTCGTGGGCCAGCCGCTCGTGGCCATGACCCTGGCCGTGCTCGCTGCCATGGTGACTTTCGGATACGCCGTCGGTTTCACCGGCAGCAAGATCACCGCCAAGCTCGGCGACAGCCTCGGACCGATCGCCGCGATCCTCCTGATCGTAGGCGCCGGCGGTGGCTTCAAGCAGACCCTGATCGGCGCCGGTGTCGGCGACGCCGTCAAGAAATGGGCCGAGGGCGCAAATATGTCCGTGCTGGTCCTGGGCTTCATTGTGGCTGTGGCGCTCCGCCTGGCGACGGGCTCGGCGACAGTTGCCACTGTGACGGCTGCCGGCATTGTGGCTCCGCTGGCCAGCAGTCTGAGCCCGACGCATGCGGCACTACTTGCCTTGGCCATCGGTGCAGGTTCGCTCTTCCTGTCCCACGTCAACGACGCCGGTTTCTGGCTCGTGAAGGAACTCTTCGGCCTGACAGTCGGGCAAACGTTCAAGACGTGGTCGGTGATGGAGACGCTTATCTCGGTGGTCGGCTTCGCCTTCACCATGGTGCTCTCGCTGATCATTTAGCCGGGCTCCTTGGCAGCAAGTACGACCGCGGCCCGCCGCCCCAGTGGTTCACACGGGGGCTGCGGGCCGCCGTCGGGCTTTCAGCGGGATGCCCTAACTGAGCTTTTCACCTGCGTAGACCTTGATGCCTTCCAGCAGGTAGGTAGCCAAACCGGTCCGGACCTTGTCGTAGTTAGCGGTGAACCGCGGATCGTCCACGTACATCTGGCCAAGGCCCACATAGGATTCGGCGTTCGGTGTCCAACTGGCGCAGATCCACTTGTAGTGCCGGTCCACGGCGGCCTGGACCTCTGGGTGGTCCGCCGGAAGGGCGGCGTCGAAGCAACGGGCGAGACCCTCGTTCAGGGCCGCGTACTCGTCCATGAACGCCTGCTTCTGGGCCGGTGTCATCGCCGAGTGGCGGGCCTTGCTGTCGTCGACGGCCCGATCGCCCCAGCGCTCCCGCGCCTCGGCTTCGTAGGGGTTGTTGTCGAAGTCCTTGAAGATATTCTCCGCTGTCATGGTTTCTCCTTGACGTAGTGCTGCGATAGTGGCGTCGACCGTCCGGGACATCCGGTCCAGACGGTCCCGCTCGGCCAGCAGCCAGTTCCTGTGGATGGCAAGTGCTTCCGCAGGATCGGCCTGGCCATCCAGAACTTCGCCGATGGTCTCGAGCCCAAGGCCAAGTTCACGAAGCAGGAGGATCCGCTGCAGGCGCAGCAGCTCGGGCTGGCCGTAGTACCGGTAGCCGTTGTGTCCCGTATGGGCAGGCTCTAATATCCCGAGTTGGTCGTAGTGCCGCAAAGTCCGTGAGGAAACCTTGCTGGCTTTGGCCACTTCGGAAATGGTCCATGTAGCGGCTTTGTCCTGCTTCATATATCCAGCGTAGAAGTTGACGCTACGTCAAGGTCAAGTGTTGCCCAGACGAACTACGTGAGAGGTGCTGCCGCAACGGTGGGGAGGGTCGGTTTCTTCGACCCGCCGCAGGAACGGCGCACTAGAGTTTCGCCCCGGCGAAACCGTGTTGGCGCCAAGCCTCGTACACTGCGATGGAGGCAGCGTTGGCGAGGTTCAGGGAGCGTAGGGACGGCAGCATCGGGAGCCGGACGCGGGCTGTCACGTGCGGGTCCTGCTTCAGCCAGTCCGGAAGCCCCACGGATTCGGGGCCGAATAGCAGGACATCGCCCTCTTGGTAAGCAATGTCCGCATAGGAGGCTTCGCCGTCGGACGTAAAGGCGAAGACGCGCTCGGGCCGCAGAGCCGCCCATGCCGCCTCGATGTCCTTGTGCACGGTGACCACCGCGAGGTCGTGGTAGTCGAGCCCCGCCCGGCGCAGCTTCGCGTCGGAGAAGTCGAAGCCCAGCGGCTCCACGAGGTGCAGCTCTGCGCCGGTGATGGCGGCGAGCCGGATGGCGTTTCCCGTGTTGCCCGGGATTTCAGGAGTATGGAAGAGGATGCGGAACACGTACCAATCCTAGCCAGCGGAAGTGCCCGATTTGGCCGACAGCTCAGTGCATGCCCCGCAGCAGCCGGGCGAGCACCGGGACAACCACGGTGTTGGGCACGGGGCCGGAACTCAGGAATTGCTTGAGGCCGCGGGCCAGTCCAGAAGCGTTGACAATCTGCACGGTTCCGAAGTCTCCGTCTGTCCGCCTGTAGTGGTCGATGACGGGCTCGTGCGGGTTGCCGTCCGGGCTGTGGACTACCACCCAGCCCGTCACATTCAGTTCCGGGAAGATTTCCTGCATGTGGCGCACGATCAGCTCGAGCTGAGGCGGCGGAACTGAGCGACCACCGTGCTTGAGCGCCACCCCGTCCCAGGCATACGCACCCTTGGGCAGCAGCATGGAACCGATCAACGCCAGGCGGTAGCCGGACAGCAGGGCGTGATCGATGTGGCTGTTGTCCGAAGGGGAAAGGAGCCCATTGATGAGCCGGGCCGCGGGAATGGCAGGCAGGATCTGACGGCTGATGAGTTGGACCGTCCGCATTTCCCGCTGGATCCGGGCCTCGGCGCCGAAGATTCCCCGTTTCCTGGGTATCCCGTGGATCTGCAGGGCGGCCTCGCCCTTGGAGAGGAGCGGCACCTCGTGGGGATCGTCGAAGGAAGGGACATAGACGGGCGCGTCACCTGCGGTGTTGCGTGGGACATTCGGCCGGTGGACCCCGGCGGTGGTGCGGGTTTCCGGTCCGGGAGCGCCGGCCCCGCCGTAGTTCGGTCTCTGAGCTGGATGCGGGCTTACCCTTCCGGCGGTACCGCTGGCATAGCGGCGGTCGTACTCCGCGCGCCGTTTGGGATCAATGAGTGTCTCGTACGCGAGTGTGACCTGCCGAAAGACTTCGGGATCCCCGCCGTGGTCCGGGTGGGCCTTCCTGGCAGCCTTCCGGTAGGCCACTTTGATCTCCTTGTCCGTCGCAGTGACGGAGACCCGGAGGACCTGATAGTGGGAACTGCTGCCCTCAGCCAACCACGGGCCTTTCTCTGGGATTCTGAAGATTCCCGCCGTATCCATAAGGAACGGCGATCTTGGCAAGTCTAGCCAGCCATTCTTGAGAACGACGGCGGTCCGGTCTTTAGTTCCCGGGTTGCCGGCCGTGCCGGTGGCATAATTCACGCTGTGAACTCCCCGGCCGGTGGCAACAATCCCCTTGACCTACCTAGCATCGGCCCTGAACGGCAGGATGGCGCGCCCCGCCGAAGGATTGTCCTGGCGGTCAATCCCGCTGCGGCATTTGGCCGGCATGCCCTTGCCGGGGACGAAGCCGCGCGCCGCCTCCGCGCCGCCGGCCTCGACGTCGTCGTACTTCGGCGCGACAGCATGGACGCGCTGCGGGAAGCGGTGGACGACGCCCTTCACACGGGATCCGAGGCCTTGGTGGTGGTGGGCGGGGACGGCATGGTCCACTTGGGCGTCAACTCACTTGGCGGGACCGGGCTGCCGCTCGGAATCGTTCCTGTCGGCACCGGAAACGACGTAGCCCGAATGCTTGGACTGCCATTGCAGGATGTCGGGGCGTCGTGCTCCCGCGTGATCGCTGCGCTCGACGGCGGCGGCCGGGTGCTCGACGCCGGCCGCATCACCGCGGGCGGGCGGACCACGTGGTTTGCCGGGGCTGTGTCCGCCGGCTTCGACGCCGCCGTCAACGAACGGGCCAACTCCTGGCGGTGGCCGCGTGGCGCGTTTCGCTACACGCTGGCGATGCTCCGGGAGTTGGGTTCGTTCCGAGCGATCGACTACACGGTGACGGCTGACGGCGCGACCTCGCGTGAGGGTGCCATGCTCATTTCGGTCGCCAACGGTCAGTCGATTGGCGGCGGAATGCGCATTGTCCCGGATGCCGCGCCCGACGACGGCTTGCTGGATCTGTTCATCGTCAAGCCTTTGTCCCGGCTAGCTTTCCTCGCGGTCTTCCCGAAGGTCTTCTCCGGCCGGCATACCTCGCATCCGGCCGTGGAAATTCGCCGGGTGCGCTCGGTCCGTCTAGCTGCCGACAACGTGGTGGCCTACGCCGACGGTGAGCGGATCGGCTTCCTTCCCTTGGATATCGACGTCGTTCCGGGCGGCCTGCGGGTATTGGCCTGAAGTCCTGAAGGATTAAGCAATGAATGTTGATTTTAGAGTTAAGCTGTAACCATGACCGGACTTCCCTGGTTGCGTCGGCTCTCGGCCCTCGCATCCCTCGACGACGGCAACCGCCGCCGCTTGTACGAACACGTCTGCGGTGCCACCCACGCGGTGAGTCGCGACGACGCCGCGATGGCTCTCGGACTTCCCCGCAGCACGGCCTCGTTCCACCTGGACCGGCTGGTCCGGGACGGGCTCCTGAGCGTTGAATTCCGCAAGCTGGGTGGCAAGGTAGGGCCGGGTTCCGGGCGCCCTGCAAAGCTCTACGCCCCGGTCATCGAAGAGATCGGCGCATCGGTTCCGGAGCGCCACTATGACCTCGCCGGGGAAGTGATGGCTTCGGCCATCCAGAACCTGATGGCCGAAGGAGGTTCCCCCGCGAAGTACTCCTCGAAACTGCTTATGCGCGGGGGCGCGAGGCCGGAAGCGCGGAGCCGCAATTCCTCGACGTTCTCGCGAGCCACGGTTACCGTCCGGAAGCTGACGACGACGGCGGGTACTC
Organism: Arthrobacter sp. MMS24-S77; assembly: GCF_054888235.1. Classification (NCBI taxonomy): domain Bacteria; kingdom Bacillati; phylum Actinomycetota; class Actinomycetes; order Micrococcales; family Micrococcaceae; genus Arthrobacter; species Arthrobacter sp. MMS24-S77. Next base: position 3,201,757 of record NZ_JBTZRN010000001.1, on the reverse strand, counting down.
CTTGGCCAATTGCCCGTTCCATCGCCTGGCCGAAGGTCACACGAACGTCGTCTGTGCCATGAATGGCGCCTTTCTCAGCGGAGCGGCAGCCGCGTGCGGAATTGCCGAAGACCGGATCGCCGATGACAACCGTGAAGGCCATTGCTGCGCCAGAATCCGTCCGGCGGACTACCGCGCGGCAGTTTGAGCAGGCGCCTTCCGTCGCCGAAGCCTGAATCCCGCTCCATCGATAGACTTGGGTGGTGCCTGTTTATCTGGACCATGCCGCCACCACGCCCCTTGCCGCCGTCGCGCTGAGTGCAATGACGCGCGAACTGGCGCGGACCGGCAATCCCTCGTCGTTGCACGCCTCCGGGCGACGAGCCCGGCGCACTGTGGAAGAAGCCCGCGAAGCCATTGCGGCCGCGGCAGGGGCCCATCCTTCCGAACTCATCTTCACCTCCGGGGGCACCGAGGCTGACAACCTCGCCGTCAAGGGCCTGTACTGGGCCCGCCACGACGAAGACAGCCGCCGCAAGCGGATCCTGTGCTCCGCCGTCGAGCACCATGCTGTGCAGGACACCGTGGAGTGGCTTGAACGGCATGAAGGAGCCGAAGCAGTCTGGCTCCCCGTCGATTCCCAAGGCGTAGTGCGGCTCGACTCTGTCCGGGCGGAGATTGAACGCGATCCGGGATCGGTGGCCCTGGTTACCGTCATGTGGGCAAACAATGAGGTCGGCAGCATACAGCCCGTCAAGGAGATCGTGGAACTCGCCGCCGACCACGCCATTCCCGTGCACTCGGACGCAGTCCAGGCTTTCGGTTCGATTCCCCTCAGCTTCCGCGACTCAGGGCTCGCCGCGATGTCGGTGTCGAGCCACAAGATCGGCGGACCCGTGGGCGTGGGCGCACTCTTCCTCGGGCGGTCCACCAAGGTCATACCGGTCCAGCACGGGGGAGGGCAGGAACGCGACGTCCGCTCGGGAACCCTGGACACGGCGTCGATCGCGGCGTTTGCCGCCGCGGCGGAGTCAGTTGCCCGGAACCTGCCCGCGGAGCGCAAGCGAATCAGCGCCTTGCGGGACCGGATCATTGACGGGGTCCGGGCGGCCATTCCCGAGGCGGTGTTGCGGGGAGCGCCTGGAGACGCACGGCTCCCGGGCAATGCGCATTTCACCTTCCCGGGCTGTGAGGGCGATTCCTTGCTGTTCCTGCTGGACCTCGCGGGCATTGAGTCATCCACGGGATCCGCCTGTACAGCAGGCGTCCCCAGGCCCTCGCACGTCTTGCTTGCCATGGGGCTGGATGAGGACACCGCGCGGGGGGCGCAGCGATTCAGCCTGGGGCATTCCTCGAACGACGCCGACGTCGACTCGCTGCTCAACGCGCTGCCGGACGCGTATGCCCGGGCGAAGCTGGCCGGAATGGCCGGACATGAGTCCAGTATCCAGACCGCTGCCACGGTGGCCCGTGGTGACGGCCGCGACTCTGCCAGGGGCCCAGCAGGCGATCAGCCCTCCGGCAACAACTGATCCAGCGGTACTGAAGGGTCAACCAAACGGTCGACGTCCACGTGGACCCGCCCGGCAATCAATGCCTTGATGTGCTTCTGAACCCGTTGCTGGTTGACGCTCATGCCCGCCACCACGGCGCCGTCCCGAAGCCAGAAGGCGAGGAAGCTGTTTTCCTCCAATGCGCCGCGGATGGCTGGTACGGAACCTGCCGCGAGCGTGGGATATCCCCAGTACTCCATCGAGACGTCGAACTGGTCTGTGTAGAAATACGGAACCACGTCCAGCATCGCGTCCTGTCCCAGCATCGCTTTCGCCGCGACCTTGCCGCCGTTGAGGGCGTTGAACCAATGCTCGCTGCGGTGGTGCTCGCCTGTGAACGGGTGGAGGGCGTTCGCGACGTCTCCCGCCGCAAAGACGTCCGGACTGCTGGTCCGGAGCGAAGAATCCACTACGATTCCGTTCCGGATATCCAGCCCGGCGGCTTCGGCCAGGGCCGTATCCGGAACCACACCGACGGCCACCACCACGAGGTCGGCGGGAAGCACCTCACCGGAGTTGGTGATAACGGCTTGTGCCTTGCCCTCACGTCCCGTGATCTCCGCTGCGCTCGCGGGGAGCCGGAACTGCACGCCGTGCTTTTCGTGCAGGCTGCGGAAGAAGCCGCCCAACTCGGGTCCGATGGCCATGCTCAGCGGCACGTCCTCCAGTCCCAGCAGGGTCACCGTGTTCCCGTAGGTGCTGGCGGCCGCGGCAAGCTCCATGCCGATCCAACCAGAGCCGACCATCACCACGTTCCTTCCGCCAACAGCCAGCTCTTCCTTGAGCCTGCGCGAATCATTGAATGTCCGGAACGTCATCACACCCGCAAGATCTGAACCGGCGAGCGGAATCCGGTGCGGCTGCGCCCCGGTGGCGACAAGGAGCTTGCTGAACTTAAGCTCGGTTCCCGAGCCCAGCCGCACCGTGTGGGCGGCAGGATCGGCAGCAGCGACCGCCTCGCCAAGGAGGAGTTCGACCTCGTTCTCCTGGTACCAGCCGGCCGCCAGCACCGGGACGGTGTCTTCGGCAGCTTTGCCCAGGAGGAACTCCTTGGAGAGGGGAGGGCGCAGATAAGGCTGTTCATTCTCGGCGCAAACCACCGCGATCCTGCCTTCGAATCCTTCTGCGCGCAGGGTTTTGGCGGCGGTGGCTCCGGCCAGCCCGCCGCCGGCAATAAGGATGTGTTCAGTGTCCATGGTGACTCGATTCGCGGGGGTGGGGAGGTTCGCGTGGGCGCCTGCGTCTGGGTGAACGAGCACGCAGCCGAAATCTAAAACTGATAATTTTGACTTTAGAAGTGTGCGCGACGGCGGTCAAGGCATTTTTGGGGCCCCTTCCGGCGGGGCGCTAGAATAGTCGGGCGCGCTTACTCTCTTCAGCCGCAATTCTTCTCCCCAACATCAACAGAAAGCCAGCATGCGAGTTCTTGCAGCCATGAGCGGCGGGGTCGACTCCGCCGTTGCCGCCGCCCGCGCCGTCGAGGCGGGGCACGACGTCGTCGGCGTCCACTTGGCGCTGTCCCGCATGCCCGGAACGCTGCGTACGGGCAGCCGGGGCTGCTGCACCATCGAAGACTCGCGTGACGCGTGGCGCGCTTGTGATGTGCTGGGGATCCCGTATTACGTCTGGGACTTCTCGGAGCGCTTCAAGGAAGACGTCGTCCAGGACTTCATTGACGAATACGCCGCCGGCCGCACTCCGAATCCCTGCATGCGCTGCAACGAACGGATCAAGTTCGCGGCCTTGCTGGAAAAGGCCATCGCGCTGGGCTTCGATGCGGTCTGCACGGGTCACTACGCCAAGGTCGTCCAGGATGCAGACGGCAATCCCGAACTCCACCGCGCGGCCGATTGGGCCAAGGACCAGAGCTACGTTCTCGGTGTCCTGACCCATGAGCAACTCAAGCACTCCATGTTTCCGCTGGCGGAGACCCCCTCCAAGGCCGAGGTCCGGGCGGAGGCCGAACGCCGCGGCTTGTCCGTGGCGAACAAGCCGGACAGCCATGACATCTGCTTCATCCCCGATGGCGACACCGCGGGCTGGCTTGCCGAGAAGATCGACATGACCACAGGCGACATCGTGGACGAGGCCGGGACCAAGGTAGGGGAGCACCCTGGCGCTAACGCCTTCACGGTTGGCCAGCGCCGCGGGCTCAAGCTGGGCACTCCTGCCGCTGATGGTAAGCCCCGCTTCGTACTGGAAATCCGGCCCAAGGAAAACAAAGTGGTCGTCGGGCCCGAAGCCCTGCTCGCCATCGACGAGATCCGCGGAATCAAGGTGTCCTGGGCCGGACTGCCTATCGCCGAGGTCTCTACCGGCGCCGAGTTCGACTGCTATGCCCAGGTGCGCGCCCATGGCGATCCCGTTCCCGCCAAGGCATCGGTCGAGCGGAAGGTCGACGACGCCGGGGTCGAGCGCGAAGGCCTCGTGGTGACACTTGTCGATCCACTCCGCGGAGTGGCCCCCGGGCAGACCATCGTGTTGTATCAAGGCACGCGTGTCCTGGGCCAGGCCACCATCGACACCGCCCGGTCCCTCCAGCGCGCAGCGCTCTGAGGGTGCCGGCGGCAGCGCTCTGAGGGTGTCCGCAGCAGTGCTCTGAGGGTGTCCGCAGCAGGACTCCAGGCGTGTCGGCGCGCAGTCCTCATGCTGTTTGCTTTGTTTGCGCCCGGCCCGACGCCATTGCCTCGCATGAAGGGCCGCTCCATACTTGGCTAAGCAGCGTTTCCGCTGCGGTGGTTGGGGTCCGCATTCAGGACGGCGATGGCTGTGGCTTTTCAAAAGAAGGCCCCGGGGGACATTAAGGCCGGGCAAATGGTCGAAGTGGCGGTTCTTGCTGAGGGCCCGATCGGTAGTGGCGGCGCCGGTCCGCTGATCGCCCGGCTGCGCATCCCCGTGGAGCGTTTGCGACGCGGTCCCACGGGAGCCCGGCTTGCGGTGCACATCAGGAAATGGCGCGGCACCAACGTGGTTCCCATTACCCTCACAGCGCCGGGGGATCCTTGGCGCGTCGTCTCGGAGGACCCGCCCGCGGACTTGCGGGCACTCCTTGACGATTCGCGGTTCTTGGCCCAGCACGTCTACGGTGTGGCTTCGGCAACCCTTGACCTCTTCGAATCGACGCTGGGCCGGCGCATGCCGTGGAATCCGGAGGGCCGGCTCGTGTTGAAAGCGCGCGATCTCGTGACGGCCACGGACACCGGCTACGAGCGGGATACCAACATCATCCGTTTCGGTTCCATCGACCGAATGGGATACAAGGTTCCGACTGCGTTGTTCCGTGACATCGTGGCGCACGAGGTGACGCATGCAATCCTCGATGGATTCCGGCCGGCATGGGGTGATGCGATGGCCACGACGGAACAAATCGCCTTGCATGAAGCGCTGGCGGACCTTGTTGCCATTCTTTCCGTGTTTTCTTCGCGGGATGTGGTGTACCGCCAGCTCGAGGCTGCTGCCGGCGGATTCGAGGCCGGACACGAAGTGGACGACGCCGTCATGATGCGGTCCATCTTCGACTTTGCCCGGGATCTCTATGCGCGTGGCCCCCTGCGTGAGCCATTCGTCGGCGCGGTCCCCGACCACTGGCAGGAGCTGACGGAGCCGCACAAGCGCGGGGCCGTCGTCGTCGGGGCCGTGTTGCGGGCGGTCCATGGGCTCTGGGTCGAACGGAACCGTCGCTTCGGCGAGGGGCAGAGCCTGCAGCAGAAAGCCGAATCCGGTTCCATCGTCGGAACCAGGGTCCTACGCATGCTCATCCGGGGACTGGCCTACATGCCTCCCGTGGATGTCTCCTGGCACGACCTGTTGCGGGGAGTGATGGCATCGGACCTGGACATGGTTCCAGAGGATCTGCATGGCTACCGGGAGGCCCTTCAAGCCGAATTTTCCGGAATCGGCATCCATCGTGTCTCTCTGTCCAATATTTCCGGGGTGGACAACTACCAGGGGCTGCGATACCCCATCCGCCTGACGGCACTGGGCTCGGATCCCCAGGAGGTCCAGCGCTTTGTCTGGGAAAATCCCCGCCTGCTCGATGCCGCCCGTTTGGAGCGCCGCACTCCGCTTAGTTCCACCCGGGTGCGGACTTCGGAGCGGGTCACCCCGGATGGCTTCGTTGTCTCGGAGATCGGGGCATCGTTCATCCAGACGGTGCGCATGAGCCGAAAGGAGGCCTATGTGCGTCTTGGCCTGAAGACCAAGCGTGACTATGTGGACATCCGCGGGGGCGGAGTCTTGAGGTTCGACGCCGGTGGACGCCTCGTCTACGCTGCGCTGAAACCGGTGATGTCCCGAGAACGGCAAGGGGCGTTGTTCGTCTCGGACGAACAACGCGCCGCCGAAGAGGAGGCTTCCAGCGGAGTCCAGGACAAGTTCCACAGGACGGGAGAATAGCGCTCTCGGCACCAAGCAATCCTGCGCATGGTGATCGATATAGCCGAGCACGCGACCGAAGAAAAGTAAATTTTGTGTCTCAACTCACAAAATCAAACGTTTCACCACGAATGCTTCTGATTGAATCGTGGAATCAGGAGTGTGTGCTCCGAGGAAATTACCGACGGCGGTACGCCGTATCCATCGAACAGAAAGTTCACTGATGGCAATGAACAAAAAAGCCCTGCGCAGCGTTATCGCGTTCGCGGGCATCTCCGCATTCGCTTTGACGGCCTGCACGGGCCCGTCCGGCGGCGGCGGTTCGGCTTCTTCAGCTGCCAGCGGCCCGATCGCCTATGGCACCACCGATAAAGTGACCGCGCTCGATCCCGCTGGCTCTTACGACAACGGTTCCTTCATGGTGATGAACCAGGTCTATTCCTTCCTGCTTAACTCGAAGCCTGGAAGCGCCGAGCCCGTTCCGGACCTGGCAGATTCGGCGTCGTTCACGTCTCCTACCGAGTTCACCGTCAAGCTGAAGCCCGGACTCAAGTGGGCCAACGGCCACACCCTGGACTCCAAGGATGTGAAGTTCTCCTTCGACCGCCAGGTCAAGATCAACGACCCCGCAGGCCCGGCGTCCCTCCTCGAAAACCTGGACAGCGTCTCCACCCCCGACGCCAACACGGTGGTTTTCAAGCTCAAGCTCGCAAACGACCAAACCTTTGCGCAGATCCTCAGCAGCCCGGCAGCGCCGATTGTCGATGACGAAGTCTTCCCAGCGGACAAGCTGCTCTCCGATGACGACATCATCAAGGCCAAAGCGTTCTACGGCCAGTACACGATCGACAGCTACAAGAAGAACGAGCTCATCAGCCTCAAGGCCTTCCCGGACTACAAGGGCGTCTTGGGCAAGCCGGCCAACGATGCTGCCACCATCAAGTACTACGCCGAGCCGACCAACATGAAGCTCGACATCCAGCAGGGCAACATCGACGTTGCTAACCGCAGCCTCAGCGCCACCGACGTCGATGACCTCAAGAAGGACTCCAAGGTGAAGGTAAACGTTGGACCGGGCGGCGAAATCCGCTACATCACGTTCAACTTCAACACCATGCCTTTTGGCGCCAAGGCAACCGGGGCGGACCCGGCCAAAGCACTTGCCGTCCGCCAAGCGATCGCCAACCTCGTTGACCGCCAGGCAATCGCCGACCAGGTCTACAAGGGCACGTACCTGCCGCTGTACTCCAACGTCCCGAGCGGTTTCCTGGGCGCCAACGAGTCGTTCAAGGACGCATACGGCGACAACGGAAAGCCGAGCCTGGACAAGGCCAAGAAGGTCCTCTCCGACGCCGGCGTCAAGGATGTTGTCACCCTGAACCTGCAGTACAACCCGGATCACTACGGCAAGTCCTCGGGCGACGAGTACGCGATGATCAAGGACCAGCTTGAGAAGTCGGGTCTCTTCAAGGTCAACCTGCAGTCCACTGAATGGGTGACCTACAGCAAGGCCAGCCGCGCGGACGAGTACCCGCTGTTCCAGTTCGGTTGGTTCCCGGACTTCAGCGACGCCGACAACTACCTCACCCCCTTCTTCCCGAAGGGGGGCTTCCTGAAGAACCACTACGACAACCCGGCCGTGACGGATCTGATCAACAAGCAGCTGACCACCACCGACAAGTCGGCCCGCGAGTCGGCCATCAAGGACGCCCAGAATGCATTGGCGAAGGACATTTCCACTTTGCCGCTGCTCCAGGGTGCACAGGTTGCCATCTCGGCGAAGGGCGTGAACGGCGTCGACAAGACGCTTGACGCATCCTTCAAGTTCCGATTGGGAACCGTTTCAAAGTAAGCAGCCGGTCGGGGGAGGCGGGTGCCAACAGGCGCTTTGCCTCCCCTTACTGCTGATTGCCTCACATATGAGCAAAACCCCGCGCGATCCGCGGGCAATGAACTTTAGGTAGCAATGACAACACTTATAGAGGTGCCCGACGTCGAACCGGACGCGGTCGCTCCCAAGAGCAAATCAGCGGGCGGAGGTCTGGGCAGGTACATCGTGGTCAGGTTTTTCCTGATCATCCCCACGATCTTCGTCCTTGTAACGCTGGTTTTCTTCCTCATGCGGGTCATTGGTGACCCCATCACTGCAGCGCAGGGTGGTCGGCTTCCTCCTGACGTCCTGGCACAGCGAATCCACGACGCCGGTTACGACCGGCCGATCGTCATCCAGTACTTCGAATACCTGGGCCAACTGATCACCGGCAACTTCGGCACCACCATTACGGATCGGCGCCCCGTCGTCGAAATGCTGTCGACCTTCGGTGCAGCCACCCTTGAGCTGTCGATCAACGCGCTGATCGTGGCACTCGCGGTCGGTATCCCGTTGGGCCTGATCGCCGCCCAGCGTCGCGACAAGGCCGCAGACGCCTTCCTCCGTTTCTTTGCAATCCTTTGCTATGCCACCCCGGTCTTCTTCTCGGGGCTATTGCTGAAGCTGACGTTCTCCGTTTGGCTCGGCTGGCTGCCGGTGGCCGGGCGTGTCTCCACCCGCACCGAGCTGACGATGGGCCAGCTCGCGGCTCCGAGCGGCATCTACTGGCTAGACGCATTGCGCAGCGGGAACTTCAACGCCCTGGGCGACATTGTCTCGCACGCAGTACTTCCTGCCGTCGCCTTGGGCCTCCTGACCGCCGGCGTGTTCCTGCGCCTCGTCCGGACAAATGTCATCGGCACTCTGGGCAAGGACTACGTTGAGGCCGGGCGCTCGCGCGGAGTCAGCGAGTTCCGGCTCGTCACGAAGCACGCCTACAAGCCGGCGCTGATCCCCATCATCACGGTCATGGGACTGCAGATTGCCCTCATGCTGGGCGGTGCCGTGCTGACTGAGACAACCTTTGAATGGAAAGGGCTCGGTTACCAGCTGGTCCAGTACCTGAACGCCAGGGACTTCGTGGCAGTCCAGGGCATTGTGGTGCTGTTGGCAGTCATCGTGGCCATCACCAACTTTGTCGTGGACATCATCGCCGCGCTGATCGACCCGCGAGTGAGGTACTGAAATGAGCACTGCAACAATTTCCGGACGGAAGAAGTCCTTCCTGTCCGGACTCCCTGTCATTTCGCACCTCAACAAGAGCGTTGGCCTGCAGCGCGGCATGCTCATCACCGGGCTCGTGCTGACCGGGTTCTTCCTGCTCTGCACAGTGCTGGCGCCCTGGATAGCGCCTTACGGCTACTCCCAACTGAGTGACGCCTCCGGCACGTTCCCCACCCAGCAGGCCCCCAGCAGCAAGCACCTGCTCGGTACCACGGTCGGCGGCTACGACGTCCTCTCCCGCGTTCTTTGGGGGTCCCAGACGGCGGTGACAGTCATCATTGTGTCGGTCGCCATGTCCATCTTCCTCGGCGTCGCACTGGGCCTGCTCAGCGGCTACTTTGGTGGCTGGCTGGACAGGATCCTGGTGGTCGTTGCCGACGCCATCTATGCTTTCCCGACGCTGCTGCTGGCGATCGTCATCTCGATCGTGATCAGCAGGGACAATCGAGCTTCTGGGGCGGCATCCTATCGTGCTCGTTCGCAATCACGGTGGTGTTCGTGCCGCAATACTTCCGCGTGATCCGCGCCGAAACCATCAGGCTCAAGGCCGAGCCGTTCGTCGAATCAGCCATGGTGCTGGGTGCTTCCAGCCTGCGGATCATCACCCGCCACATCTTCAAGAACGCCACGCGCACCCTGCCGCTGATGTTCACGCTCAATGCCTCCGAGGCAATCCAGACGCTGGCGGGCCTCGGTTTCCTGGGATTCGGCATCGAGCCGACTTCCGCAGCTGAATGGGGTTTCGACCTCAACAAGGCGCTGGCGGATGCCTCGTCCGGCATCTGGTGGACGGGTGTGTTTCCCGGTCTTGCCATCGCCCTCACAGTGCTTGGGCTGACTCTCGTCGGTGAGAGCATCAACGACCTCAACGATCCCCGACTACGCGGACGTAAGCGTGCTGGAGGGAAGGTTTCCCGCTCCAAGGCGCCGGCAGGAACCGACGGCAAGAACACAGGGGGCACCACTGCTCCTGAACCAGAAGCAGGTAAGGCATGACCACCAACATCGGCAACATCTCGGACCAGCCGCGGGAACCACGGCAGCCCGTCCTGGACATCGAACGGCTCAAAGTCACCTTTGCCACGGACAGCGGCGACGTCTACGCCGTCAAGGACGTCAGCCTCGAGGTCAAGGCCGGCGAAGTGCTGGCGATCGTAGGGGAGTCCGGCTCCGGCAAGACTGTCACCGCCAAGACCATCCTCGGTCTGCTCCCGGAAACGGCCATCAGCTCGGGAACCGTGCTGATCAATGGCAACAACGTCATCAGCGTCAGTGCCTCCAAGCTGCGCAAGATCCGTGGCCGTGACGTGGCGATGGTCTTTCAGGAACCCTCCACTGCCTTGAACCCGGTGTTCACCGTCGGCTGGCAGATCGCCGAAGGCATCCGGGCCCATGCCTCGGACGGACATCGGATCTCCGCCAAGGAAGCCAAGAAGCGGGCCACCGAAGCCCTGCGGAAGGTCGGCATTCCCGATCCCGAAATCCGGGTCAATTACTACCCCCACCAGCTTTCCGGGGGCCAGAAGCAACGTGTGGTCATCGCGGCCGCGCTTGCCTTGAATCCGGGTTTGATTGTGGCGGACGAGCCGACGACGGCCTTGGACGTCACTGTCCAGGCGGAGATTCTGCAGTTGCTGCGGGATCTTCGGGACAAGTACGGCACATCGATCGTGCTCATTACACACAACATGGGTGTGGTGGCTGACCTGGCGGACCGCGTGGTGGTCATGTATCAGGGCGACGTAGTGGAAGAAGCCACGGCAAAGGTTCTCTTCGCCGAGCCCAAGCAGGACTACACCAAGAAGTTGCTGGGCGCCGTGCCGCACCTCGGCCGCAACTCAGCGTCCGAAGGGGCCACCGAACGGATGCACCAGGGCGGAAAGGTCCTGGTCGAGGCCAAGAACCTCACCATCGAGTATCCGGGACGCCTCGGCAAGCCCGGGTTCAAGGCCGTGGACAACGTCAGCTTCACCGTCTCCGAGAACGAGGTCTTCGGCCTGGTGGGCGAGTCCGGTTCGGGCAAGTCCACCATCGGCCGGGCCATAGCAGGCCTCACCAGGGCAACCGGTGGCAGCCTCAAGGTCCTCGGCTACGAAATGCTGGACTTCAAGGAGCACACCTTCAAGCCGCTGCGCAGGGACATCGGTTTCGTCTTCCAGGATCCGGCAGCCTCGTTCAACCCGCACTTGACCATCGGCGAATGCGTTGCGGAGCCGTTGCTCATCCATACCCACCCGAGTCCGGCGCAAACACGTCTGCGGGTGGCCCAGTTGCTCGAATCGGTGCAGCTGCCGGCGTCGTACGCTGAACGCTTCCCTCACGAGCTCTCGGGCGGGCAGCGCCAGCGCGCTTCGCTAGCGCGCTCGCTCGCGCTCAACCCGCGCCTCCTGATCGCCGACGAGCCGACCTCGGCCCTGGACGTTTCCGTTCAGGCAAAGGTCCTGGAACTGTTCAAGGACATCCAGGAAGAGTTCGGTTTTGCCGCGCTGTTCATCAGCCACGACCTCGCAGTGGTGGACATGCTCTCCCATTGGGTTGGCGTGTTGCTCAAGGGCAAGCTGGTGGAGCAGGGGATCGGTAGCCAGATCATGGGCAATCCGCGGCACGACTATACCCGCAGGCTCATCGCCTCGCTGCCGGTACCGGATCCTGATGAACAGGCCCGACGCCGGGAAGAGCACCGCGAGCTGCTGGGCACCGAGCTACTCGAAAGCTAGCCGTGTCCCTCGACGGGAAGACCCGCCTTTCGTGTGAAGGGCGGGTCTTTCGTCTGTGTCGGTCTTTCCGGGGGCTGCCTACTCGGAGACTACGGCGATGTTGAACATCTTGCCTTTCGGCTGGCGCATGAAGATCCGCAGCCAGAGCGGAAGCCACATTTCCAAGGCTCGGGCGGCGTCGAGCGCGCCCAGGTCCCGGATGTGTTCGGGGAGCCAGCCGAATTCCCGCAGGAGCGCGACGACGGCGGCCTTGGCTTCGTCGTCGTTCCCGGCCACGAAAACGTCGTGCGCCCCGTCGGCGAGCCTGAGCGGATCAACCCCCAGCGGAGCCTCCAAGGTGTTGAGGGTCTTGACCACACGGGCCTCGGGGAAGGAACGTTGGATAGTTTCAGCGATGCTGTCGGTATTGCAGACGGAAAGCGACGGCGGGAATCCGGCGGACGAATCCAGCGGATTGGACACATCCACCAGGACCTTGCCTGCCAGGTTCGCTGCCCCGGCCTCACTCAATGCGGCGAGGGAGACAGTGCCGGGTGTTGCGTTGACCACGATCTCGGCCATGGCCGCCGCCTGGGCGAAGGAACCGGAGCTTGCCCGCGGACCCGCCTGCGCCGCCCACGCCGTCCCTTTGGGATTGCCCGCCTCCCGGGAACCCATCATGACCTCATGGCCAACCGCCACCAGTTTGCCGGCCAGCGCATGCCCCACCCTTCCGGTGCCAAGAACTGCGATTTTCATGCGTGCTCTCCTTTTCATCGGCGTGGACATGCCCATTCTGCCCTTCGACGCGCGGCCAGCACACCTAGACTGGAGGAATGACCGAGCAGAACCATGCCCTTCCCGACGCCGATTCCTTCGATCCCTCAGCCAGCTCCCTTGCCGGCCGTGTGGACAAGTCCGTCATGGACGAGCTCCTCTCCATCCGGTCCAGCATCGACAACATTGATGCCACCCTTGTGTTCCTCCTTGCGGAACGCTTCAAGGCCACCCAGAAAGTAGGAGTCCTTAAGGCGACGCACAAGCTCCCGGCAGGGGACCCGGGCCGCGAATCCGCCCAGATCGCACGGTTGCGCCGGCTCGCCGAGGAAGCGCACCTGGATCCCGCCTTTGCTGAGAAGTTCCTGAATTTCATCATCAGCGAGGTCATCCGGCACCACGAGGCAATCGCCGAAGACCACCAGGCTTCCATCGCGCAGGCCTGAACACATGCCCGCAGAAACCACGCAGAACCAGGTCACCGCGACGGCCCTGGGTCCTTGGCCCGGGACCGATCCCGCGGAGGCTGCACGGATCATCCGTGGCGAACTGGGCAGTCCTCACCTGCCATTCTTGGCTGAGCTTCCGGACCGCGGCGTTGGTTCCGATGCCCTTGGCCGGACGGCTTCCCTGCTGGTTGAGTTGGCCATCGATGTGCAGCCCCACGGCTGGCGCCTGGTTGACCGCCCCGGGAAGGACCTGCGGCGTGCAAAGTCCGCCCTTGCCACGGACATCAATGTGCTGGCTGACGTTGCCGGCTCCGAAGAATCTTCCGCGGAGGCGCTGAAGATTCAGCTGCGCGGTCCTATGAGCCTCGCCGCGGGCCTTTACTTGCACAACGGGGAGCGCGCCCTTCTTGACTACGGTGCCCGCAGGGATATTGCGGAATCCTTGGCCGCCGGTATCGCCGAGCACGTCACCAGGGTCCGGGCCGCAGTGCCGGGAGCTGAAGTGGTGGTCCAACTCGACGAGCCGGACATTGCTTCTGTGTTGGCAGGTACCATTCCCACCGCGAGCGGCTACCGCACCCTGCGGTCCATCCCGGGCGAAGAGGTTACGGGCGCCTGGCGGCTGGTGATCGACGCTGTGCGGGCAGCCGGAGTGGCCGAGACAGTAGTCTCCGTTCCGGAGATCGAAGCACCCATCCAGCAGATCCTGGCCGCCGGAGCCGATGGCGTCGCCCTTCCGCTTAAAGCGCTCACCACGCGCCAATGGGAACAGATTGCGACGGCAGTAGAGGACGGCAAGCGCTTCTGGGCTGGCGCTCTGCCCACTGACAATCCGCGAGCAACCTTGCCACGCACTGCCGAGGTGGTGGACACCGTCTGGCGGCCTTGGCACCAGCTCGGCCTACCGGCGTCGAGTTTGAGGGCCGTGCGTGTCACGCCGTCGGACGGGCTGGCCGGGTACTCGCCGTCCGGAGCCAAGGAGGTCCTTAACCGCTTGACCCAGCTCGCCGATGGATTGAACCAGCTCGCCCTCGGCTAGCCGTCTCCCACGTCGTCTAGACCCGCCGTTCCCAGCGGTCCGGCTCGGCGTATCGGGGGAGCCCGACGGCGGCGGTGGCGGTCCGCGCGGCTGCCGCGCCATCCGTCCCGGGCAGCGAGGGCGCCAAGCGGTAGTCAAATGAGCCCGCGTAAACAAGGACCAGGCCGATGTGTTTCTGGAGCACCTTCACCTGGATTCGGTGCTTGCCTTCTGCCGGATCCCACCACTGCTCCGCGTAGGCCTTCGCGTCGAGGGCAATGGGCAAGGTGAGCCTGAGGGGACCCAGGAACAAACGTGACGCGCCCGAGACGCCGCGAAGCCGCCCTTCCGGGGTGACATCCAGCTCCAATGCCGTGGCCAGTCTGCGGTAGCGGCCCAGGTAGTCGATCAGCAGGGTGGCCCCGTCGCTGGCGGTTTCCGCGGCGGTGGTGTCGTGGAACAGCCGGGTACGCCCGGGAAAGAATATTTCACGCCGGGCCGTGAGGCTGGAGCGCCCGAATGGATCAAGGTGTGCATGGTTTTCGATGCGGAACGGAACGTGCTCGCCATACTCCGGGAAGAAGGCCTGGTCCCCGGCAACAGTGGCCAGGAGCGGCCGGAGCCATTTCTGCCTGCAGCCGACCACATCGAACACGCCCTCGCCGATTCCGTATGATCCGGATCCCGGCGCAAGCGAGAAATAGTCCTGGAGCTCAGGCTGCAGCTGCCGGAACTTTCTGCCCAGCGCCAATTCGTAGATGGGTGTGCTCATGTGGTTTCCTCGGTTTCCCGGTATTGGTTGATGGGCTCGGCGGCCGTCCCGGCTACAAACGGCCCGCAGCCTTCAGGCGAATGTACGCATCCGCCAGGCGCGGCGGCAATTCAAGCGGCTCGGCGTCGACTACTTCTGCGCCAAGCTGGCGCAATTGAGCGCTGACCGCTTCACGGTCAAGGAGGGCCCGCTCGGCAGCCGAGGCACGGAAGACCTGGCTCGCCGTCGTGCGTTCCTCTTTCATTCGCCCCAGCAAGGGGTCACGAACCGATGCAACCAACACGACGTGCTGCCTCACCAGTTGCGCCACCAAGGGAATGAGTCCTTCCTCGGGGGCCCCGGCGTCGAGCGAGGTCAACAGCACTACCAGTGAACGGTGCGCGGAAATGGCCCGCACTTGGGCCGGGATCTGGGCCCAATCCATCTCTATCAGTTCGGCCTCAAGCGGCGCCATGGCCAGGACAAGGGAGCCGAGGAGGTTGCCCTTGGCTGCTGAGTCCACGCGCCCGCGGACGCGTCGATCGAATGCGAAGAAGTCCACCCGGTCTCCGCCTCGCTCGGCCAGCACAGCCAGCAGGAGGGCCGCTTCCATTCCGGTGTCCAGGCGAGGCTCGTCGTCGATCCGTGCTGCCGCCGTGCGCGAGGTGTCGAGCATGATCACGACGCGTCTGTCCCGTTCGGGACGCCAAGTCCGGACGACGACGGCGGTGCGCCGCGCGGTTGCGCGCCAGTCGATGGAGCGCACGTCGTCGCCCCGGACGTAGTCGCGGAGGGAATCGAACTCCGTGCCGGCTCCCCGGATCTGGACCGCCGCCTTGCCATCGAGTTCCCGCAGTTTCCGCAGCTTGGAGGGCAAGTGCCGCTTGGAGTGGAACGGCGGCAGGACGCGCAGGCGGCCGGGGAGGGGTACGGTGCGTTGCCTGGCTGCCAGGCCGAGAGGGCCGAAGGAACGCAGCGTGACGTGCGGTGCCGTCAGGTCGCCACGCCGTGTAGGCCTGAGCCGGACTGACATTCGCCGCCGCTCACCAGCAGGGATCTCGACGCGCTGGATGGGGGCGACGTTTCCGGCGGAGGGTTGCCAAGCGTCACGCACCAGCCCGCGGAAGGTCCGGCGGGTGCCGTTATCCAGCGTCAGCACGGACTCCGCCTCCGAGTGGAGGGTGACATTGCCCGGATCCTGGCGCTGCAGGGCAATCTTGGCGGGCGATGCTGCCAGCAGGAGGTCGGACAACATCAGGGCCAAAAGCCCGGTCGCGATGAGCAGGACCGTACCCCACGCGGGGAAAAGCACCAAGGGCGCCAACGCGGCAAATACCAGCAGCACAAAGCGGCCTGTGATCGCCATTCAGCACCACTGGATAGTCATAGGGCGGACAGACGTAAAGTGGAAAGTCATGAGCCGCGGCCAATCAGCGCGGAACGGGGACAGAAGCAAGGATTCTGCCCAGGACATCATCCACGTGGACGCCGTCCATCTGGGCTTCCGGGCGAAGCCCTACACGGTGCCGCAGACATGGCAAGGACAGTGCTTTGACGTCGTCGGGGGTGACGAAGTTGCGTCCGGACAACCATGCCCAGGCGCGCGAAGTGTTGAGCAGTGCCGTGGCGCCACGTGGGGAGACCCCCAGCTGGAACGACGGCGCCGCGCGTGTCGCCCGGACGACGTCCACGATGTATCCCAGGATTTCCGGGGCCACTGTCACTCGGGCCACCGCGTCGCGGGCATTTTGGAGTTCGGCCGCGCCCGCCACCGGCCTGACCCCGGCTGCCAACAAGTTGCGCGGATCGAAGCCTTCCGAGTGCCTTCTGATCACCTCGATTTCCTCGGCACGTCCGGGCAACGGCATGGAGAGCTTGAGGAGGAAGCGGTCCAGCTGGGCCTCCGGCAGGGGATAGGTGCCCTCGTATTCCACGGGGTTCTGCGTCGCGGCAACGATGAACGGCGATGGCAAGGGGCGGGAAAGTCCGTCCACGGATACCTGGCGTTCCTCCATGGCCTCCAGCAGCGAGGCCTGGGTCTTGGGAGGCGTTCGGTTGATTTCGTCCGCCAACATGATGTTGGTGAAGACCGGGCCTTCGCGGAAGGTGAATTCCGAGGTGTGCGAATCGTAGACGAGGGAGCCGGTGACATCGCCAGGCATGAGGTCTGGCGTGAACTGGACGCGCTTCGTCTCCAGGCTGAGCGCGGTGGACAAAGCACGCACCAGCAGCGTCTTGGCAACCCCTGGCACGCCTTCCAGCAGGACGTGACCCCCGCAGAGCAAGGCGATGAGCATGCCTGTCACCGTTGCATCCTGCCCAACGACGGCCTTTCCTACTTCGTGACGGACGTCCAGCAGGGCTTTGCGGGCGGGATCGGGCTCCACAGAGTGCCGGACCGGCTGCTCCGCCGGTGGTCCCTGCGATGCCGTCCCTCCCGAGTAACCATAGTTCCCGTCCGTGAAGCTGTTTGCATGATTGCTCATTGGTTGACTGCTCATGGGGCTGTTGCCTCCTGCTCGAGTTTTTCGATGCTTTGTGCCCATCGGACCAATTCGGAATCGGTGCCGGGCTGGTGGTCCAGCAGCATCCGGAGCTCCTGTGCCGGGCGGTCCACCTTTCGGGCCACCGCGTCAATGACGGCAGCTGCGCCCTCCTCGGGGCCGAGCCGGAAGTGCCTGGCAAGCCTGGTCAGGGCGCCGGCCCGTAGGTTGTCTGCTGCCCGGCCGACCGCCCGCGAATCCTGGTACAACCGGGCGCGGCCTTCGGCCGTTTCTGCGGCCTTGACCACCACCGGCAACGGTTCGAATACGAGCGGACCGAGCCGCCGGCCACGCCACAGCACGGCGACCAGTGCCACCACCATGAGCCACAGGCCCAGGAACCCCACCCACGGTGGCGCCAATTCATTGAGCGTAGGCGGCCTACCGGCGGTGGGTACGTCTCCGAGGCCGGGGAGATACCAGACGAGATCCGGGGCAGGTCCAAGGGTGCGGAAGGCCAAGGCGGCGTTGCCCTCCTCCTGCAGCAGATCGTTGCTGAGCAGGGCCGTGCTGCCGAGAACCACGAGCCGGCCGTCCGCACTGGCGGCGTACATCCCGCCGTCGCCACTGCCTGGGCTGTAGCACGTCGCGTCGGCTCCCTTGTAAAGGAACCCGTTCTTGCCGGAGACACGGCCCGCGGCGAGGGGATCCGCTTGGCCACATCCCGCTTCCAAGGTTGCCGTGCCGCTCGGAACCACGCCTGCGTGACGGATCCCGCTGCCCAGTCCGGTCAGGGTCCGGGGGCCGGGGGACACCACCACCACGCGTCCGGCTGCTTTCACCAACGCGTGCAACTGGGCAGAGTCAAGATAGCCGTTGCGGTCATACAGCAGGACAGTGGCCTCTGGTTTCCCTGCAAGGAACGAGGTTGTAGAGGCGAAGGAATCGGATTCCGTGACTGTCACGCCGTGCTGTCGGAGGATTTCGGCCGCTGCCATTGCCCCGTCCGGGGCAGGATTACGTGCAGACAGCGTTGCCTTGTCCGTGTTCGCGGGATGTTGGGCCACGGTGAGGATCCCAAGCACCACCACGATCGCTCCGATGATGATCCAGGCCATGTGGCGTCTTGACCAGCCAAGCAACCGCGCGGTCCACCGGACTCTTTGGCCGTCCTTGGTTCCATCCTGACTGTGTGCTGCGTCGGGGGCTCGGCCAGGGGTGTCGCCTTCCTTGGCCTTGCCGGGAGTTGACGTCATCGCGGCACCGCCAGACTGTTGCCTGCCTGACCGGCGAAATCAGGTTTCGTGGCCGACAACTCCGTGTCCAGGGCCAGGACAGCGGCGTGATCGGAAGAGGTGGCCGCTGCCTTGCCGTATCTCACCCCGTCGAAAAGCCTGGCAGCGTGCTCAAGCCGCGAACCGGCGGACGCGAACGAGCGCCCCAATTGGGCGGCCGCCTCGTCCGCGGTCCGGCCGGCTTGGGTATCAATGATTGCGAGGTCCTCAGCCGAGCGAACCACCGCGCGGAACTGCTCGACGACGGCCGTCTGCCAGTCTCCACGGCCCGCGGCGGCAGATGCCAACGCGCGGAATGCCTCGGCATTCACCGACGACGCCTCGTCAAAAACCTCCGCCGATTCCTTCTTGCGGGCGTTGAGCCGCGGCCTGATCACGATCACGGCAACCACGATGAGGACCACCACCAACGCTCCAATCACCGGCATGCCGATATTCGGCCCGTTGATGGAATCGCCGTTCAGTGAACGGAGCCACTCGACGAACTGGTTCCACATTTCATCGATCCAACTGGGTTTGGCCGATGCGTATTGCGGCTTGGAGAGTTCCTCAACTGCCCACCGTTGGGCTTCCTCGCGATCCGGGTTAACGGGAGGTTCGGAGGCAGCGAAAAGAAAGGCCAAGGACCCGGAAGCCTGGATCATCCCGTTGGTGAGCCCTGACCGGTCGTTGGCGGCCATGTCGGCGTGCGAAGTTGACGAACCCCGCTCCGGCCGGGAACGCCGTCGGGTTCTTCTCCCGTCTCCAGAAGCCGCAGCAGCTCCACGTCCAGGCCGTCTCGTCGCATCCGCAGGTCCATGTAGATCAGGGCCGCGACCGAGGTTTGGAAGGCGAAGCCAACTGCACCCACCAGGGCCGCGATGACCAGCGAAACCACCAGCAGGACCACTGAGGTGGTGGTCATTTGTTCGGCGCTGGCATGAGGGGAAAAGACTGCCGTCATTCCGCCGGAGGCCAAGCTCAAGGGAATCTGGATGACCATCGCGATGACTCCCACCATGAAGCCGACAAGCAGCGTGATGCCGAAGATCCGCCACCAATTCCTGGCCGTGAGGTTCCAGGAGCGCCGAAGACCGGCGAGGACGCCGAGTTCTTCCACGGTGACGGCGGCCGGGGCCACCATCAGCTTTGTGTAGACCCAGGCATAGACGACGACCGCGCCGAGTCCCAAAGGAAGAACCAAAAGCAACCCGACCGGTCCCAGGCCAGTCAGGATGAGGGCGGCCAACACGATGATGACCACGAAGAACAGCAATGAGCCGGCAAGCATGAGGAAGCCAAGCCCCACAAGGGACCAGATACGTGAGCGGGCCAGCGTCCACATTTGCTTGAACCCGGTCCGGCGGTTCAACGCCGATCTCGCGACGGGGATTGCCATGACGCCTTGGAGGATGGCGGAAAGCACCATGGCGAGCATTGAAACACCCATGGTTCCGGCGGCGACGCCGAGGACCGGGCCAAGGTACTGCATCGCTTCGGACTGGGTGGTGAAACCATCCACTGGAGCTTGGGCTATGCCGAGCATGCCCAGTGTGGCCACCCCGCTCGACGCGCCCTTGATTGCCTGAACAACGAGTGCCGAACCGAACATGGTCTTGGCGTTCCGGCGGATGGTCTGAAAGGCGCCATCCATGATCTCGCCGAACATCAGTGGCCGGAGGGGCACGATTCCGGGTTTCGGGGGAGCGACGTAGCGGGGCTGGCCGTAAGGCGGCGGACCCCCGGCCGGCCAGCGCGGATCAACCGGGGCGCCCCACGGCTGCCCAGGATGCTGTGGCGGCCCCCACTGTGGCTGCGTTCCCCACTGTGGCTGTGCGCCCGCTTGCGGAGCCCCCCATTGTGGCGGGGCGCCCCACGGTGGCCGCGGTCCCTGTTCAGGCCGGTAACCCGGATCGGGCTGTGACACGTTTTCCTCCCCAAAAGATGCGTCCGCGGCAATGCACGGACCCCGAAAGGGGCCGTTCGCACCAGCCTATAGTTCCGCCGTCGCGCCTCATAGCCCATTTGGTTGCGGGCTGCAGCGCGCCATGCCGTGATCCGGCTCAACGGGACAAAGGCAGGGTGATAAGGGAATATATAACTATGAAGGCACGCATCCTGGTAGTAGACGACGACGAAGCGCTGGCTGAAATGATCGGCATCGTGCTGCGGAACGACGGCTTCGACCCGGTGTTTTGCGCGGACGGAGGGCAAGCGCTTGAAGTTTTCCGTTCTTCAAAGCCCGACCTGGTACTGCTTGACCTGATGCTGCCCGGTTCGGACGGCATCGAAGTGTGCCGGCAGATCCGCGGGGAGTCGGACGTTCCCATCGTCATGCTCACCGCCAAATCGGATACCTCCGATGTTGTCCGCGGCCTTGAATCGGGGGCCGATGACTACGTGCCAAAGCCCTTCAAGCCGGCCGAACTCGTGGCACGGGTCCGCGCCCGCCTGCGCCCGGGAGACCAGAAAGCGCCTGAGACCCTGCGGATTGCCGATGTCACCATCGACGTCGCGGGCCACTTGGTGACGCGCGGCGGAGAGCGGATTTCGCTAACGCCCTTGGAATTCGATCTCCTGGTCGCCCTGGCGCGCAAGCCTTGGCAGGTCTTCACCCGCGAACTGCTCCTTGAGCAAGTGTGGGGCTATCGCCACGCTGCCGACACCCGGCTGGTCAACGTCCATGTCCAGCGGCTGCGGTCCAAGATCGAACGTGATCCGGAAGCCCCCGAAGTTGTATTGACGGTTCGTGGTGTCGGATATAAAGCAGGCTCCTGAGTCTTCCACCGGCGAGTCCGGCACTGACCAAGAGACAGCATCGGCCGAGGTCAAACACACCGTTGCAGGACATCCTGTCCCGGAACACACCGACGCGCGGGCACTAAACCTCCCCTGGATCCTGGAGCGCACTCGCATCTGGACCCGCCGCGCCCTGATCCTGGCACTTCGTGTCTCCCGCCTCGTGGTGACCGGACTTCGCCACATTCGTCCAGGAATCCGGTATTTGTGGCGCGCCCTGCTGCGCCGTTGGCGCCGCTCGCTTGAATTCAGGACCGTTGCCGTGACGATCGTGCTGTCGGTCGTGTCATTTGCGGTGGTCGGGGCGTACCTCTCAAACCAGATAGCGAACAACCTGTTCCAGGAGCGCCTGAAGCAAGCCGAATCTGAGAGCCGCTACTACGTCAAACAAGTCCAAGACACCTTTGACGGTTCACAGGCCAACGACCAATCGAGCGTCATCACCCTCGTTTACGACACCCTCAAGGCAGTCGAGGGCAACGGTTCGGTCATCCAGCGGCGATACGTTTTCGAAGCCATGCCCGAACAGACCAAGCCGCGCAACCGCTGGGTGGAATCACGGGCATCGGATCAATTGACGGTACGCGTCATCCCCCCCGCGCTCCGCAAATCGGTCCAGGAATCGGGCAAGGACCAGTACTGGGCTTCCACGGAGTTCCCGGTCGGCAACCAAGACCACCCGGGCATCGCTGTTGGAAACAAAGTCACCTTCAACGGCACCGTCTACGAGCTCTATCTCCTCTACGACCTGGACACCGCCCAACAAACGCTGGACGAGATCCAGAACGTGCTGTGGGCGGGTGGCGCCGCGCTCATCCTGATGATCGGTGGCATTGCCTGGTACGTGACCAGGAACGTCGTGAGTCCGGTGAGCCATGCCGCCGTCGTCTCCGAGAAGCTGGCCGCGGGCCAGTTGCAGGAGCGAATGGTGGTCAAAGGCGAAGACGAGGTGGCCAGGCTGGGCGCCTCCTTCAACCACATGGCCGCGAGCCTGCAGGAACAGATCACGCAATTGGCCACTTTGTCCCAGATGCAGCAGCGATTCGTGTCCGATGTGTCCCACGAACTGCGGACCCCCCTCACGACTGTCCGGATGGCAGCAGAGGTGCTGTTCGACGCGCGGGATGACTTCGACCCCATCAACAAGCGCTCCGCCGAGCTCCTGTACAACCAGGTGGAGCGTTTCCAGTCCTTGCTCTCGGACCTGCTGGAGATTTCACGCTTCGACGCCGGCGCTGCTGTTCTGGACTCCGAGCCGACGGACATACTCCAGGTGGTATCCCATGTTATCGACAGTGCCTCGCCGGTCGCCGCGGAGTACGGCTCCGAAGTGCGTCTCACCTCCCGCCACAAACGCATCATCGTCGAAATGGATTCCCGCAGGATCGATCGCATCCTTCGGAACTTGCTGCTCAACGCCGTCGAACATGGTGAGGGAAAACCCGTCCATGTCTCTGTCGCAGCCAACCATGAAGCGGTCGCTGTCTCAGTGCGCGACTTCGGCATAGGGATGAGTCCGGCCGAGGCCGCGCGGGTGTTCGATCGCTTCTGGCGTGCCGATCCCGCCCGTGCCCGGACAACCGGTGGCAGCGGCCTTGGGCTTTCCATCGCGGCGGAGGACACCAAGCTCCACAACGGTTGGCTTCAGGCTTGGGGCCGCAAAGGATCTGGTTCCAACTTCCGATTGACCTTGCCTCTCAAGAAGGGAGGCGCCATTGTGAAATCCCCGTTGCAGCTTGAACCGGCGGATATCCACTTGCCCGGCGCCGCCCCCGAGCGCCAAATGCTCGTCGTGGATGCGGGCGAAGCCCCGCCGGAGCAGGGTTCAGCGAACCCGACGCCGAATGGTCCTTCGGCGATGCCGTCGGCGCTACTTCCGGCCCCGCCTCCGGGCGGCAAGGACGATGCCGACACAGCAGGGGGAACCGCACTATGAGTTCCCGACGCTCGTACTTGCCCCGGCGCCGGTATCTGCTGAGGGCCACAATCGCCGTTCTTGCGGTCCTCATGGTGGTCCTCAGTTCCTGCGCGCAAATTCCACGGTCCGGTCCCGTGGGAAAGAGCAAAGACCAAAGCGCGGGCAACCCGAACGCTCCCGTCTTCTTCCCTCCGCCGCCACACCCGGGAGCCAGCCCGGCGTCCATCATTGAAGACTTCTACGGCGCCGGCAGCGGGTACGAAGGCGACTATGCAGTGGCCCGGCAATACCTTACGCAGTCGCTGTCCGTCAGCTGGAAGTCGGACAAGCGAACCCTCGTTTTCCGCAAGGCGACAGTCGTCAAAACCGGCGTGGAAAATGAGTTCAAGTACCAGCTCGACCTCGCCTACGCGGTCGACGCCGACGGCGTTGCCACACAGTTTCCCGAAGGAACCACCGAGACGATCCCGGTGACTCTGGAACAGGTCGACGGCGAGTGGCGGATCTCGGCGGTTCCGGACGGTACGGCGATCCCGGAAGAGACATTCAAAGTCATCTATGCGGCCCAGCCCATCTATTTCTACGACCCCACTTTTACGTACGCGGTTCCGGATATCCGCTGGTTCATCAAGAAGAACACCGTCAAGGCGATGACCAGCGCCTTGCTCGCCGGTCCGGCACCATACCTGCGGGGCGCCGTCGTCAGCGCTTTTCCTTCGGGCATGAAGCTGGCCAGGGAATCGGTGCCCGTTGTTTCGGGAGCAGCCCAGGTTGACCTGTCAGCGAAGGAGCTCGTCGACGCTTCTGCCGAAGACAGGCAGCGCATGCAGAATCAGCTGGCACTGACGTTCCGCAGCCAATCGGATGTGGTGAACGTGCAGCTCCGGGCTGACCAGGATCTTGTCCGGGTGGAAGACAACGGTTCGGTCCTGCCGCCGGTGCTCGAGAAGAGTGCACCAGCCCGTCAGATCGCAGTCAGCAACAACGAACTGGTGCGCTACGAGAACAACAGAATCTCGCCCCTCCCGGACATGCAGCCGGTGGCTGGGCTGAATCCGAAGGCGCCCGCCGAGTCTCCGACATCCCAGGCGGTGGCCTTCCTCAACGACGCTGGAACCGTCCTTTATTCGATCATTCCGGGCCAGCCCGCCCGTCAGTTGACAACCAGGAGCACGCTGAGCCATCCCTCCTTCAGTCCGCAGGATTGGGTCTGGACGGCAGGGCCGGGAGCCAGCGGTGCCACCGAGGTCGTGGCATTCAAACCCTCCAACGTTGCGCAGGGCCAGCCTGTCCCCACAGTGACGATGACACCGGCATGGCTCGCCGGGCGCGTCGTGAGGGATTTCCGAATATCCCGCGAAGGAACGCGCGCGCTGGTCATCTCCGAAATGAACGGCAAGTCATCCGTGCAAGTGACCGGCATTGTCCGCAATCCCGACGGCACCCCCAAAGATCTGACCGCCCCGATTACCTTGATTTCTTCGGCCCCTGCCGATCAAGGTGTTTGGGTCAATTCCACAACGGTTGCCGTGATGAAGGCCTCATCCAGTCAAAACGTTGTTCCCGAGTTGCTCTCCCTGACATCCAGCCAGCCCCAGCTGTTACCGGCGTGGCCGAGCCTGACAACCATCAGCGCGGGCAACGGGCCCGACCAGATATTCGGACAGTCGGCGGCCGGAGTGTTCCAGCGGGTGGGCAATGGCTGGGAACTGCAACTCAAAGGTCCGGTGGACCCGGCCTTCCCGGGCTAACAGTCGGCTATCGCCAACTTCTCCACGTAGCCCCTTGTCCACATAGGCTGGTTCTCCACATGCGCAAGTTCGTTGCCGTTGGCCGCGGGTGAGAAGGCCCATGCTTGGGGAATGGGGAATGACAACAGGCAGCGCCGCGTGCGTGATCCCGATCTTGTGGTCAGGGGCCATGCCGCACGTCATCGGGGAATTCATCCTGCTCGCTTGATGTGGCTCACACAGGGCCTGGGCGACGCCGTCATTGAGTTGCTGGCCGTTCTGGCTCCCGTTGAATGTGTGTGCTGTGGTGCCGAGGACTCAGCTCTCTGTGGTGTCTGTGCGCGGGAGATACGCCTTTTGTGCGATCGCCCTTTCCGCGCCGAAGGGCAGGCGCCAGCCTTGCTTACGGTGGATGGCTCCGTCCTCCTGCCTGTTGTCGCGGCCGGCCACTATCGGGACGAACTTGCGCAAGCCCTGCTGTCTTTCAAGCACTTAGGCCAGGGACAGCTGGTTTCAACACTCGCTCCTGCCCTGGGGAAGGCCATCCGTGCAGCCGTTGGGGACGGGGTGGATATCTGTGTGGTCCCTGTTCCCAGCAGCAACGCAGCCTTCCGACGCCGCGGATTCAGTCCGGTCCATCTCTTGCTCGGCAATTTGCGGCGCCGGGGCAGCTTGCCAAGCCTGGAGGTGAAGGATGCCTTGAAGAAGGTGGGGCCCGGAATTGCTGTCCAGACCTTCACCCGGGCCCTGCCGGCCTGGTTTCAAAGTATTGCCGACAGGGTTGTGGGCAACGCCTCACGTTGTGTCGACGCCTTCCAATGGGCTGGCGCCGCCCAACGGGCTGGCGCCGCCCAACAGGCTGGCGCCGCCCAACGGGCTGGGCTTGGGCCGTGGGGACCGGGAAGCGGACAAAAGGGCTTGGGCCGTGGGGACCGCGCTCGCCGTGTCCGCGGCTCCATGACTGTTCGGCTGTTCCACGAAGCTTCCCTGGAGGGCAGGGCATGCATTATCGTCGACGACGTCCTCACCACCGGTGCCACCCTCGCTGAAGCGTCCCGGGCAGTAACGGCTGCGGGCGGCACAGTGTGTGGCGCGGTTGTCCTCGCAGCTACTCGGCCGCCGGCAGGAAACGAGCTCCCCCAAATTGCGCGCGAGTGGCAGCCCACGTCGACTCAAACAAAAAATAAGTGACGAAAGGGTGAATTACCCGTGGCGATGAACTAACGTCGGTTATGGGTACCAAGAACAGATGTACCTGTCGATAGCGGCTCGGAAAGGGGCTCGACTGTCCGTCAGATCAGCCCCAAGAAGCGCCCTTATCGTGTCACCTGAGTTGTTTGGAGGGCACCATGGAGTTCATGATCAGCGGCCGTAATCTGACCGTTTCGGATCGCTTCCGCGAGTATGCAGGCGAGAAGATTTCAAAGATTGAATCGCTTGGGGACAAGGTCCAGAGGGTTGACGCGAAGGTTTCAAAGGAAACCAACCCGCGCCAGACACCGGGCCAGCTCACCGTGGAAGTGACAGTTCTGGGCCGGGGCCCTGTGATCCGGGCCGAAGCGAGCGCCGCTGACAAGTTTGCCGCCTTTGATCTCGCCTATAGCAAGCTTCTGGAAAGACTCCGCCGGGCCAAGGACCGCAAGAAGGTCCACCATGGCCGCCACACGCCCAAAGCCGTCCGTGAGGCCACCGCGGCGCTCGAGCCCGCCAGTGCGAGCGAACCCATCTACGTAGAGGCCAGCAATAACCAGGAGCCAACGACGCCACCGGTGGAGACCTCGCCCTACGACGTCGACAACGACATTCCGGCCGGCGATTCCCCGGTCCTGATTCGTCGCAAGGTCTTCCCCGCCGCTTCGCTCACCCTTGATGACGCGGTGGACAACATGGAATTGGTGGGCCACAATTTCTACCTGTTCGTGGACAAGGAAACCAACACCCCGTCGGTTGTCTATCGTCGCCGTGGCTGGACATATGGAGTGATCACCCTCGACTCCACGTGCGAGCCGGGAGACGAAGCCGTGGAGGAAAAGATCCACGCTTACCGCTCGAATGACCAAGCTGCCACAGCCTAGGCAACATTCGTATCTCCCATGAAAGGACTGGCATGGCCGCTTCGCTGAGCCTGTTGCAGGCACGGCGGATTGCATTGGCAGCCCAAGGACTGGACAAGGAACGGCCCACCGGCCCCGTGACTTCACGGACGGTGGGCCGCACCTTTGCCCGGCTTCAGGTGGTGCAGATCGACTCCGTCAATGTCCTTTCACGCAGTCACTACCTCCCCTTTTTCTCAAGACTCGGCAACTACGACCGAAGCATCCTCCACGCAATGGCCGGGCGAAGTCCGCGGCGCATGATGGAGTACTGGGCACACGAGGCCAGCTTCATCCGCCCGGAGCACTTTCAGGACCTGCTGTTGTGGCAAAACCGCAGCTGGGTCGGCGCGGCCCACCTGGAGCGCGGAGTCCGCGAAGATATGGCTAGCCGTATCCTCGACACCCTCGCAACCGGGCGCCCCATGACGGCCGCCCAATTGACAGCGCACTTGGGGCACGAGGAAGAACGCCAGCACGACAACTGGGGTTGGAATTGGAACCTGGTCAAACGGGTTTTGGAGCACTTGTTTGAAGAGGGACTCGTGACGGCTGCGTCAAGGACGGAGCAATTCGAGCGCAGGTACACCCTGACGTCGAGGGTTCTGCCGCCGGGATCGCCTGCAGTCAACGGCCGCTTGGCAAGTTTCCAGGGCGGTGGTGCCGATCTGTCGGCGGCGGCCATGGACCGGCTGATCGACGCCGCAGCCCAGGCCCACGGAATCGGAACAATCCGTTGCTTCGCCGACTATTTCAGGACGCCGGTGAAGGCTGCTGCACCATCGCTCAGCAGGCTCGTTGCCGCCGGGCGCCTGGAGCCGGTCACTGTGCGTGGCTGGGACCGGGTAGTGTATCGGCACGTGGAAGCCCGACTTCCCCGTGCTGCTACCGGCAGGGCGCTGCTCAGCCCGTTTGACTCCCTGGTTTTTGAGCGCAGAAGGCTTGAGGAACTGTTCGGCTTCCATTACCGGATAGAAATCTACACTCCCGCGGAGAGGCGCAAGTTCGGCTACTACGTCCTGCCGTTCCTTCTCCGCGATGCTTTGGTCGCCCGTGTAGACCTCAAAGCCGACCGCTCAGCCAAGCAGCTTCTGGTACGTGCCGCACATGGTGAAGCGGGCGCTCCGGCGGACACCGCCGTCGAGCTCTTCGCAGAGCTGCGGCTCATGGCCGATTGGCTCGGACTCGACGACATCGTCGTGTCACCGAGCGGCGATCTCTCCGCGGCGCTGGCCTCGGTAGAGGCCCGAAACTGAATTCCGCGGACATCCCCAAGCGCGGACGATGCCCGGCTCTCCGCTCTCAGGGAAACGAGGCCGCGTGGTCTTGGTCTCTCCCGTAGACTGAAACCGCCAGAATTCGGCAGCTTGAGACTGGGAGCAACTTTACGTGGCATCACTTATCGAAAAACTTCTCCGCACGGGTGACAAAAAAACCCTGAGGCAACTGCGGACCTATGCCGATTCCATCAACGCCCTCGAAGACTCTTTAAAACCTTTTCCGACGCCGAATTGCGCGAAGAGACTGACAGGCTCCGTGCCCGCCACGAGGACGGTGAGCAGCTGGACGAGCTGTTGCCGGAGGCTTTCGCGGCCGTGCGTGAAGCTTCCTCCCGCACGCTTGGGATGCGCCACTTCGATGTCCAGCTCATGGGTGGGGCCGCTCTGCACCTTGGCAATATCGCCGAGATGAAGACCGGTGAAGGCAAGACCCTCGTGGCCACTGCTCCGGCCTACCTCAATGCCCTTACCGGTAACGGCGTACACGTCGTCACAGTGAACGATTACCTCGCCGAATACCAGTCCGAACTCATGGGCCGCGTCTACCGCTTCCTGGGTCTCAGCAGCGGATGCATCCTGTCCAACCAGGATCCATCAGTGCGCCGGCAGATGTACGCGGCGGACATCACCTACGGCACCAACAACGAATTCGGTTTCGATTACCTGCGAGACAACATGGCGTGGGACAAATCCGAGCTCGTACAGCGCGGCCACAACTTCGCGATTGTCGACGAAGTGGACTCCATCCTCATCGACGAGGCCCGTACCCCGCTCATTATTTCAGGACCCGCCCAAGGTGACACCAATCGCTGGTACAGCGAATTCGCCAAGGTCGTGCTACGCCTCCAGCCGGAAACCGACTACGAAGTCGACGAAAAGAAGCGTACCGTCGGTGTCCTGGAAGCCGGCATCGAGAAGGTCGAGGACTACCTCGGCATTCAGAACCTCTACGAATCCGCCAATACTCCGCTCATTGGCTTCCTGAACAACGCCATCAAGGCCAAGGAGCTCTTCAAGCGGGACAAGGACTACGTCATCCTGGACGGCGAAGTCCTCATCGTCGATGAGCACACCGGCCGCATCCTTGCCGGTCGGCGTTACAACGAGGGCATGCACCAGGCGATCGAAGCCAAGGAAAACGTCGAGATCAAGGCTGAGAACCAGACCCTCGCCACGGTGACCCTGCAGAACTACTTCCGCATGTACTCGAAGCTCTCGGGCATGACCGGAACGGCTGAGACCGAAGCCGCCGAGTTCATGAGCACGTACAAGCTTGGCGTGGTGCCCATTCCCACCAACCGGGATATGCAGCGCATCGACCAGTCGGACCTCGTGTACAAGAACGAAATCGTGAAGTTCGAGGCCGTGGTCAAGGACATCGCGGAACGCCATGAAAAGGGCCAGCCCGTCCTTGTTGGTACCACCAGCGTGGAGAAGAGCGAATACCTTGCCAAGCTGCTGGCCAAGGAAGGCATCCGCCACGAGGTCTTGAACGCAAAGAACCACGCACGCGAAGCGGCCATCGTCGCGCAGGCGGGGCGCAAGGGCGCAGTCACAGTCGCTACGAACATGGCCGGCCGTGGTACTGACATCATGTTGGGCGGCAACGCCGAGTTCACAGCCATCGCCGAACTGGCAAAGCGCGGCCTGGACCCCGAGGAAAACTCCGAGGAATACGAGGCCGCATGGCCCGAGGCGTTTGAAGCCGCGAAGCAGGCAGTCAAGGACGAGCATGAGGAAGTACTCGAACTTGGCGGGCTCTATGTGTTGGGAACGGAACGCCACGAATCCCGTCGAATCGACAACCAGCTCCGCGGCCGCTCGGGCCGCCAAGGTGACCCGGGTGAGTCCCGTTTCTATCTCTCGCTGACCGATGACCTCATGAGGCTTTTCAACTCCGGCGCCGCCGAGCGCCTCATGAACAGCTCTGTGCCGGACGACGTCGCGCTCGAATCCAAGCTCGTGTCGCGTGCAATCGCTTCGGCCCAGGGCCAGGTTGAAGGCCGAAACGCCGAGCAGCGCAAGAACGTCCTCAAATACGACGACGTCCTGAACCGCCAGCGTGAAGCCATCTACGGCGACCGTCGGAGGATCCTCGAGGGAGACGACCTGCACGAAAAGGTCCAGTTCTTCCTCGAAGACACCATCAATGCCCTGATCGACGCTGCAACGGCGGAGGGAACCGGGGACGATTGGGACTTCCACCAGCTGTGGACCAGCCTCAAGACCCTGTATCCGGTGACGGTCACGTCCCAGGACATCATTGACGAAGCCGGTGGAAAATCCCGCGTTTCCGTGGAATTCCTCAAGAACGAGATCCTTTCGGACGCACAGCTCGTCTACAAGGAGCGGGAGGAAGCCATCGGCTCGGAGAACATGCGCGAGCTGGAGCGCAGGGTTGTCCTCTCGGTCCTCGGACGCAAGTGGCAGGAACATCTCTATGAGATGGACTACCTCAAAGAGGGCATCGGCCTTCGTGCAATGGCCCAAAGGGATCCCCTGGTCGAGTACCAGCGCGAAGGGTTCATGATGTTCCAAAGCATGATGGAGGCTATCCGCGAGGAGAGCGTTGGCTTCCTCTACAACCTCGAAGTCGAAGTCACGCCCGCCGAAGACGTGGTAGTCGTGGACGGCAGCCCCGAGGGCGGTCACGTGGAACATCACGATCCGCAAATCCATGCGGCCGGCCTCGAAGCTCCGGAGAAGCCTGTTCAGCTGCAGTACACAGCGCCCGGTGAGGATGGTGCGAGCCAGACTCGGGTAGAAGGTCGGTCCTCAGGACGCTCAGGCAACCCCGCCAAGGCCGCCGCCGAAGACAAACAGCGCGGGACCAGCAAGAAGAAGCGCCGCTAGCCCGGTCGTTGCAAGACGCGTAGAGCTGGCAGCCACACGTGGCTCGCAGACATACAGCTCCAGACGTGTACTGCGAAAACGGAGAAGGACCTAAGCCCTTAGGTCCTTCTCCGTTTCCCCGTGCCGTCCTTGGTGGACTTCGCCTCAGCCGATTTCGAGGGCAGTGACCTTCCATGCGCCATTGCCTCCTTCAAGCCTCATGGCTACGGCGCGGGAGCGGAGTTCTTCGGAGACAACCAGGCTGGCCTCGTACACGCCTTGCTTCACCGGGCAGACACGAACCGAGCGGACCACCGGATTGCTGTGAAGCCGTGACCGCCCGCCCTGGGCGCGGGCTGCATGGGCACGGGTCAGCGCCGCCCGGTGTTGGAGTGCGGTGAGGCATCTGGGATCCAGGGACCGCGAGAGCTGCTGGGCGGGGCGCGTGCCGGCAAGGACCTCGACCGCGGCTTGGGCGATGCTGCGGGCCAGCGTGCGTATTTCCCCATCTAGGCTGACCACGTCGGCCACTTTGCGGAGAGAACGCAGGCCCTGGCGGGACGAACCGTCCACCTTGGCTTTGGCGCGAGACGAGACCCCGAATGAAGGAGGGGTGATTCGTGGCGAAGTCGCCGTCCGGGATGCTTCGGGCAGGGCATGGATAGTTGATGTTGCGCTCATGGATTTCCTTGGTTGAATCGGTCGGTTGCTAACGGATGGCGGGTTGGCTGCGGAAGGTTTGGTTCGGACGGTTCAGTCACGGGGCGGTGGTTGGAGGATTTGACCCGGGACGAGGAGCCCAGGGTCGTTTCCGATGACATGCCGGTTTGCCGCGTACCACTTTGGCCAGTGGAGGGCAATGTCGACGTCGCTGGCCATCGGGCCAAGCTGCCTTGCGGCAATTGACCACAGTGAATCTCCCCGGCTCACCACTACCGTGCGCTGACCGGGCGAATCCGGCATTTCTGAGGTTCGCTGCGGTGCGGACCCTAGGAGACCCGGCTCGGTAGCAGGCGCACGTGGTTGCCAGCGCGGTTCGATCTTCGAAGGATCGGACTCAATCGACGGCAGGGGGAAAGGCGCGTAGACGGGACTGCGGCTGGTGCCCACTCGGCGGAAACGGCACTGGATGCAGTTGTCCCGCCAGCGGGGCTCCACGCAGGTTCAACTGGTGCCGGGGCCGCATTCGCCAGCGGAATTCCCACGAGGTTCAGGCCAAGAATTGCCACAGCCAGTCTGCGCATGAAAGCGGGACTGAGCTTGGCGGCGATGGTGGCCCTGCTGCCTTTGCCCGATTGCCGGAGGACCTCGGCGGCAATGGCCAGAAGGAGCGTCGCAATCCACCACGCGACGATGGCCAGACCGACACCCGTTGCCACAAATCCCAGAAGATCTTCAAACATCGGTGTCTGGTGACGCCCCGCTGCAACGTGCCATCTGTCAGTCAAGATCAGTCCGGTGGCAGCGAGCGAAAGTCCGAGAGTCAGAATGGCCGCGGCCATTGCAGCGTCGTTCCGAACCGTTCTCATGGTCTGTTCCATGGGTTCCCCTTACCCAGTTGATATCATTTGATGCTGTTTAATGAAACTTGAACCATTTTGATCATATTAAGCGTCACTTGTCTAGAGTTGCGTGTTCGACGAAGGAAAATTGACCCGCAGAGGGTACCCGCTTACGCTGACGCAATGCGTTGGGATGCTCTGTTTAACGACATGGAGGCACAGCTAGCCTCTGAACACCTGCTGGGACTTGAGTCCGAAATTTCAGAACGGGCCCGGGTGGAGATCGCCGGAATCGAAGTCTTTGACAGGCTGCGTGGAGCAATCGGCCGGAAGATTGATGTGAAGCTTCGCTCGGGGACACTTGTTTCCGGGGCTGTGAGTCATGTCGGGAGCGAATGGCTGGTCCTGGACGAGGGACGCCACCAGTGGCTGGTGCCGGCAGCGGCGGTACTGACGTATCAGGGACTTGGCCGCCAAGCGTGGGCAAGCCAATCCAAGGCGGCGCAACGCCTTGGCTTGGCAAGCGCACTCCGGATGCTGGCCCGGGACAGGTCGGAACTGGCAGTCCATTTGCTTGAGTCGACGCCGGAAGAAAGGGCCATGCGCGGCGTCGTTGACCGCGTGGGCAAGGACCATTTTGATCTCGCAGTCATGATGCCGGGCGAAGTGCGCCGGTCCGGCAATGTTGTTTCCGTGGCGACAGTTCCGTTTCAGTCCCTGGCTGCGCTGCGTTCACTGCGGGGCCAAGACCTCTAGCTCGGGCGGTGACTCTCCGGCACCGTCATCCCTTTGGTGCCTGGGAGCTTTTGAGTGCTTGGGAGCTTCCGAATGCTTGCCGGGGATCAGGAGGACTTGGATTTGGCCTCTTGGATCATCCTGCTCGCCTCGGCATAGCGTTCCTCGATGTACTGCTCCAGCATCTTTTCTTCGACGCGCCACTGGCCCCTGCCGCCCACCTGAATTGCTTTGAGTTCTCCGCTTCGCACCAAGGCGTATGCCTGCGGCGAGTTGATCTGAAGCTGTTCGGCGACGTCAGCCAAGGTGAGGAATCGGGGCATGCCTCTATTTTGCCACTGTTGAATCCATTTGCTGAGGTTATCCACAGTTTGACGTCATTTGCAGAATTTGACTTTTGGAATCTGCCTGTATGCGGTCAGAATAAGGGCCACTGAAGGCTACGGCCGACGATCTACGCGATTGGGGGAGCAAGGTGAGTGCAATTAGCGCAGCCGCCGCGGCGCGGCTCAAGAAGCCGTCATGGAGGGATCCGCGCCTTTTGGTGGGGATTCTCTTGGTCCTGGCATCGTTGGCTGGAGTCATCGCCCTCGTTGGAACGGCGGACCGCACCATCCAGGTGTATGCGGCGCGCGAGCCGATTGCCGTGGGCCAGAAAGTGAGCAAGGACGATCTTGCGGTTGTCAAAGTGCGGCTCGACGATGTCGAGTCCAGCTACGTGACTTTGGCCGACGGCCTGCCCGAAGGGAGGGTCGCCGTCCAAAGAATCGCCAAGAACCAACTTGTCCCGCAGGAAAGCCTGGGAGCGGCCGATACCCTGAACCGCAAACCTGTTGCGATTTCGATTCAGGAGTCCTTGCCCACCCAAGCCGTAGCTGGTTCCCGGGTGGACGTCTGGGTTGCGCTCCCTGATGCTCGTAACGGCTTCGGCACGCCGCAGCTATTGTTGCCCAGTGCGGAAATCGCCCAGGTCACCGAGGGTGCATCCACGCTCGGAGCGTCCAAGGAGAAGGTAGTGCTGGTACTTGTGACGGACGAGCAGATGCCGAAACTTCTTGGCGCCCAGGCGAATAAAGCGAAGGTTGCCGTGGTCTGGAACCCGGGCGGTGCCCGCAAGTGAGCATCCCCGTTGTCACAGTCGGGCAGTCCAGGGAAGATTTGGTTGGAGGACTCGAGCGGCTCCATGGGCCGGTGACCGTCGTGCGCCGATGTGCTGAACTCGCCGAACTGCTGGCCGCGTGCCAAAGCGGTCTAGCTCGTGCAGCGGTCATAGCCGAAGGTACCAAGGAGCTGACGGCATCGCTGGTAGACCGGCTGGCGGCCGTCGGCGTGTCCATTGTTGCCCTGAGCGATGACCAGGCGGAGGTGGTGCGCCTGCGCAGTATCGGCGTCGTGACAGCCTCGCTGGGGGTGGATTCGGCGACGCTGGCTTCCAAGATCTCCGATTCAGTAGGCCAATTGTCCGGGCAGGGGAGCCAACACGCAGAGGAGCGGGGTTCCAGTTACGCGGACACCGCCGCAGAACTCCGCCCCTCCGATATTGAGGAAGCAGCAGAACGGTCGCCTGCAGGTGCCGGCCGGATCATCGCGGTCTGGGGACCCACTGGAGCGCCGGGCCGAACACTTGTGGCGGTGAACATCGCCGCGGAACTCGCGTCCGAGGGCAAGTCCGTGATCCTTGTCGATGCGGACAGCTACGGGGCCAGCGTCGCGGCCTCGCTGGGTCTGTTGGACGAATCCGCCGGACTGGCGCAGGCTTGCCGGTTGGCAGACCAAGGATTGCTGGACGTTGAATCCCTCAAACGGATCGCAGTGCCTGTCTTCACCAAGGCCGGTAGCTTTCGGGTTCTGACAGGCGTAACCCGCGCGGACCGGTGGACCGAACTCCGCGCCGCTGCGCTCGCCGCAGTATTGGAGTGTGCCAGGGATGTAGCCGAGGCCGTTGTGGTCGATGCAGGATTCTGCCTCGAAGCCGATGAGGAACTCAGTTTCGACAGCATGGCACCCCGACGCAATGCCTCCACTCTCCGCAGTATCGAACTGGCGGACACCATTTACGCAGTGGGTGCTGCCGACGCAATCGGAGTTCCGAGACTCGTGCGTGGCCTCGCGGAGCTCGAACGGGCCGTCCCGCAAGCCGTTCCCCTGGTGGTTTTGAACAAGGTCCGGGCAGCAGCTGCCGGCCGATCACCTGAACGTGAGCTTCGCGAAGCCTGGGAACGATATGGGCCTGGCTCCGGCATCGAAGTGTTTCTTCCGTCCGACCCGGAGGCCTGCGACGCTGCCCTTCTATCCGGCTCTGTGCTTTTGGAAACAGCGCCTGAATCTGCCTTGCGGCACGCAATCGCCAAAATGGTCTGTGCACCCGTCCAGCAAAATGGCAAATCCTCTGTCATTTATTCCAGAGCAAGGCGGCGGCTAAAGCGTTAGGCTCGCCATGTGGGCTGCAAGGACGCAGCAATCAAGATGTGATGGAGGCGTTTGTCGATGTCGTCAGGATCCAGCGTGGAGGATCGTTCTAAACCTGCAGTAGTCCGTGAAGGGTTCTTCGGGGACTACTACGAGCATCTCGCAGAGGAGGACGCCCGCGGATACGCTGCCGAGCAATTGACCTCCAGGGCGGACGCGCACCGGGAAGTAGGAAAGAGCCGGAAACCGGGCACCGCCAACGTCAAGATTTCCAACGAGGCAGATCGCAGCATTCTGTACATCGTCACGGATGACATGCCGTTCCTGGTGGATTCCGTGAATGCCGAGCTCGTACGCCAGAACTGCGCCATCCGGCTCGTCATGCATCCGCTCTTCGTGGTTTCGCGTGATCACCTGTCAGGCGATCTCACCGGCATCGCCCGGGTGCCCTCCAACATAGGTATCTCGAGCGGTGATACCGCAGCGATGCCGAATGTTGCCCACCTGATCGCGCAGGGCGACAACGTCTCCCACATGGAGTCCTGGATCGCCGTCGAGGTTGACAGGGTGGCGGACGACTTCCAGCAGGAACTCGTAGACGGAATCCACCGCGTCCTGAACGACGTCCGCGCCGCCGTCGAAGACTGGCCCAAGATGCGCACGAAGGCGCTGGAACTGGCATCATCCCTGGACAAGGTGGCCCACCCCGAAGACATTGCTGAGCTCAGGCAAGCACAGGATCTCCTGCGCTGGCTGGACAACGGCAATTTCACGTTTCTCGGTTACCGCGAATACGACCTCATCACCGAGAACGGTGAAGACGTC
Organism: Arthrobacter sp. MMS24-S77; assembly: GCF_054888235.1. Lineage (NCBI taxonomy): Bacteria > Bacillati > Actinomycetota > Actinomycetes > Micrococcales > Micrococcaceae > Arthrobacter > Arthrobacter sp. MMS24-S77. Next base: position 3,165,186 of record NZ_JBTZRN010000001.1, on the reverse strand, counting down.
CTTGAGTTGCGCGAAGCAAGCGGTTTGGGGCTCTTGAGGGCGGGGGACCACCCGCACCAAATCCAGCACCTCACCGACGCAGGACGCAGGAAGGCCCGCGAGAAGCGCGCCTTGGTCATCACGAAGGCCAACTCTCGCTCTACTGTGCACCGCCCCGCGTACCTTGACTACATCGGAGTCAAGAGCTTTGACGTCGCAGGCAACGTCAACGGCGAGCGCCGCTTTATCGGGCTCTTCGCCACGAGCGCGTACACCGGTTCCGTGCGGAACATCCCCATCGTCCGGGAAAAGGTCGACGCCGTGCTCCGCTCAGCGGGTTTCCCGCAGGACTCCCATTCCGGCAAGGACCTCGTAGGTATTCTCGAGACTTACCCGCGTGATGAACTCTTCCAGATTGAGACCGACGATCTGGCCACGACTGCTTTGGGCATCCAACGGCTTCAGGAGCGGCGCCGTACGAAGCTCTTCTTGCGTCCGGATATCTACGGACAATTCATGTCCGCCCTGGTCTACCTGCCCCGCGATCGCTACACCACCAATGTCCGGCAGCGAATTGAACAGGAACTCCGCGAGACATTCGAAGCCGAGAGCATCGATTACGAAGCCCGCATCACAGAGTCCGCGCTCGCGAGGGTATTCTTCCGCATCCGGCTGCCGCGTGAGGCGGAACTTCGCGACGTCGACGCCGGAGAGCTCGAAAAGCGCCTCGTCCGGGCCTCACGGTCCTGGGCTGAAGGAATTGCGGAGGTGCTCCGCGAGAACACGAGTACATCGGACGCCGAGGCGCTTTCCGCCCTCTGGACCGATGCGTTCCCCGCTGGCTACCGTGTGGACTACGAAGTCGAGGACGCCCTTCAGGACATTGAGCGCTTTGAGAAGTACGGCGCCACGGTCGATCGCGACGCCGTCGCCGTCCAGGCGGCCCCTGGGGTGCATGTCTACCTGCCCGATGGTGCCGGTGAGCTCCTTGAAGAGGATGCCCGCGTCAAGCTTTACCTCTTGGAACCCAAGAGCCTGAGCCAGATCCTGCCCTACTTCCACAACCTTGGCCTTGAGGTTCTGGACGAGCGGCCTTTCGAAATAGAAACTGCCGACCACCGGGACTTCTTCCTCTACGACCTCGGCCTGAAGTACCCCGCCGGCGTCGACCCGGTGGCTACCGGCCAGCTCTTGGCGGATTCCTTTAGTGCAGCCGTGACCGGCACGGTGGAATCCGACAGTTTCGACCGCCTGGTGCTCCGCGAGGGAATCCACTGGCGCCAAGTGGTGATGCTCCGCGCTTATGCGAAGTATATGCGCCAGATGGGGAACACCAACTCCTTCGAGTTTATTGCGGACACACTCCTCGCCAACCCCGAGGTTGCCCGTGGCCTGATCGATCTCTTCGGAGCCCGCTTTGATCCTGTATCAGCTGACGCCGCACGTCCGGCCCGCCAGGACACCGCCCGCGCCACGCTCGCCGAAGCGATTGACCAAGTCGCCACGCTCGACGCCGACCGCGTCCTGCGGACTTTCGTCAACCTCATCGAGTCGACGCTGCGCACGAACTACTTCCAAGGCAAGTCATACGTCAGCTTCAAGCTGGATCCGACCAAGATCGATGGTCTGCCGTTCCCGCGGCCAAAGTACGAGATCTGGGTATACTCGCCCCGTGTTGAAGGCGTGCACTTGCGCTTCGGCAAGGTGGCTCGAGGCGGCCTGCGGTGGTCGGACCGCCGTGAGGACTTCCGGACCGAGATCCTCGGCCTGGTCAAGGCACAGACGGTGAAGAATGCTGTCATTGTGCCCACCGGCGCCAAGGGCGGTTTCTTTGCGAAGCAGCTCCCGGATCCCGCACTTGACCGCGCAGCTTGGATGGCCGAGGGCATCGAAAGCTACAAGACTTTCATTCGCGGTCTACTCGACCTCACCGACAACCTCGTGACTACAGCCGACGGCGAAAGGATTGTGCCGCCGTCGGACGTTGTCCGTCAGGATGACGACGATTCGTACTTGGTGGTGGCTGCGGACAAGGGCACGGCGACGTTCTCGGACACTGCCAACGGCCTTGCCGCCGAGTACGGATTCTGGCTAGGCGACGCGTTCGCTTCCGGTGGCTCGGTTGGCTACGACCACAAGGCAATGGGCATCACAGCCCGCGGCGCGTGGGAATCGGTCAAGCGCCACTTCAGCGAGCTGGATCTGGACACCCAGACCGAGGAATTCACCGTGGTTGGCGTAGGCGACATGTCCGGAGACGTGTTCGGAAATGGAATGCTTCTCTCCAAGCACATCCGCCTGTTGGCCGCCTTCGACCACCGCCACATCTTCCTGGACCCGACGCCGGACGCCGCTTCCTCCTTCGATGAACGGCAGCGTCTCTTCGATCTGCCGCGTTCCTCCTGGGATGACTATGACCGCTCGCTCATCAGTGCAGGCGGCGGTGTCTTTCCGCGCCAGGCCAAGGTTATCCCGATCTCTCCAGAGATCCGCAGCGCCCTCGGCCTTCCGGACGGAACGGTCCAGCTGAGCCCTCCGGAACTTCTGCGTGCCATACTCCTCGCGCCGGCAGATCTCCTGTACAACGGCGGGATCGGGACGTATATCAAGGCCAGCACCGAGTCCCATGCCGAAGTGGGGGACAAGGCGAACGACGGCATCCGAGTGAACGGCCGCGAGCTGCGCGTCAAGGTTGTCGGTGAAGGCGGCAACCTCGGAATGACGCAGCGCGGACGCATCGAGGCAGCGCTGCAGGGCGTCATCCTCAACACTGATGCCATCGACAACTCTGCCGGCGTGGATTGCTCCGACCATGAGGTCAACATCAAGATCTTCGTCGACCGGATGGTTGCCGCCGGGAAACTTGACGCTTCCGAGCGCACATCCTTCCTTGCCGACATGACTGACGAGGTTGGGCGCCTTGTGCTCGAAGACAACATTGATCAGAACATCCTGTTGCTCAACGACCGCACACGCGTCGCCGAATGGAGCCCGAGCTACGAGCGCCTGATGGACTGGCTCGAGAAGTCTGCTGATCTCAAGCGGGACCTTGAAGCCCTGCCGACCACCGACACACTGCGCGAACGGTTGGAACAAGGCCAGGGCCTGACGTCTCCGGAACTGTCCGTCCTCGCCGCATATGCCAAGATCGAATTGGGGTCGGCATTGCGCGACAGCGACCTGGCGGACGATCCTTGGTTCCGTAAGACGATCCGCTCGTACTTCCCGAAACAGCTCCGGGAACGGTTCGATGCCGAACTGGACACGCATCCTTTGCGTCGCGAGATCATCGCGACCGTGGTTGCCAATGACATGATCAACCTGGGCGGCATTACCTTCGCCTTCCGCACGATGGAGGAGACCTCGGCCACCGAGGTTGCCGTGGCAAAGGCGTTTGTCGCTCTCCGGGAGATCTACGAACTCGACTCGATGGTCAAGGAGCTCAATGCCCTGCCGGCTTCGTTCCCCACGGAGCATTGGAGCACCGTCCACCTCGACATCCGGAGGCTTCTGGACCGCGCGGTTCGCTGGTTGCTGAGCCAGGGCAACGCTTCAAAGCCGATCTCGGAGGTCGTTGCGGAGTTCAAGCCGATGATGGATCCAATGAGGGCCCGGGTGCTCGACTACCTGCGCGGCAGCGACAAGGAGCGCGTCACCGCTTGGCTTGAAAAGGCACGTGCGTGGGGTTTGCCGGACGAGCTTGCCCATCGCTGGGCTGAGCTTTTCGAGAGCTTCGTGCTCCTGGACATCGCCAAGATTGCGCAAAGCCGCGACGCCCGGGTGGAAGAGGTCAGCAATGTCTACTACACGGTGTTTGACCGTTTCCATGTAGATTCGCTGCTCGAGCGGATCACCGCGCTCCCGCGTGACGACCGGTGGCAGGCGCTTGCCCGTGCAGCTCTGCGCGACGATCTCTACTCGACCGTGGCGGACATGACGTTGTCGGTGCTCGAATCGACCGACGCCGGTCTCGACGCCGAAGCCCGTTTGCGGGCTTGGGAGGACCTCAACGCCGAGCAGCTAGGTCGTGCGAAGAGCATGTTTGACGAGGTCAACGCGCTGGAGGCCGACGACATGGCTTCGCTGTCGGTAGCATTGAGGCTCTTGAGGTCAATCGTTCGACGCTAGGGACAACCCCGGCGTTATATGGAGGTGCAGTGGCAATCTTTACAGACCCCATCAGGGAGCACGCTGATTTCGGGCCTGGAGATGCCGAATGGCTGCACCTCCTGGTCGGCGACTGGCAGATGGTCGCCGACCTTGCGTTCGCAGACTTGGCCTTGTGGTTTCCGCATCCGGAATTCGGCTACATCGCGCTGGCACACGTCAGGCCTTCGACGAGCCACACGGTGTTTCATGCGGACTTTGTCGGGGAAGGCATCCGATCGGATCTGCAACCGATAGTCGACAAGGCATGGTCCAGCCGTTCAATCGAACGCTCCAGTGAAACGAGCTGGAGCAGCGAGATGGCGCTGCGGGTTGAAGCCGTGCCCATGGTCAGGAACGGGCGGACCCTCGCCGTCGTCACGTCGCACATGGACCTCTCCAGTTCGCGGATGCCTTCCCGCCTGGAGCTGACGTACAGGCAATGCGCCTACGATTTGCTCCGCATGGGAACCCTGGGACTGTGGCCTGACTTCGCTTCACCCACGGGCTCTCGCCGCGGCGCGCCCCGTGTGGGGGACGGCCTGATCAGGCTCGACGCGGACGGGATCGTGCAGTACGCGAGTCCGAACGGTGTTTCCGCATTCCGCCGCCTCGGCGAGGTGGAGACCTTGGAAGGGCGGTCTCTCGCGGAGGTAACCGCAGGGCTCCTCAAGGACCGGCGCATGGTGGACGAGACTTTGCCGTTGGTAGTCACTGGCCGGATGCCGTGGCGGAGCGAGATTGAGTCCCGCGGCGTGAGCCTGTCATTGCGCGCGATTCCGTTGCGCGATGAAAAGCATCGCTTCGGTGCCTTGGTCTTGTGCCGCGACGTGTCCGAACTACGACGCCGCGAGCTTGAGCTTGTTACCAAGGATGCCACCATCCGCGAAATCCACCACCGCGTCAAAAACAATCTGCAGACTGTGGCCGCCTTGCTGCGCATGCAGTCGCGACGCATGGTCAGCGATGAGGCGAAGCAAGGCCTGGAACAGGCAATGCGGCGGGTGGCGACCATTGCGCTGGTGCACGAGACGCTTTCGCAGGGGCTCACTCAGAGCGTGGACTTTGATGAGCTGATCGGACGCCAGTTCCGGCTCTCGGCCGAAGTAGCGTCCCCATCGCAGCATGTCCGGACCGAGCGCTCAGGTCTGTTCGGTGAATTGCCGAGCGACTTTGCTACACCTCTTGCCCTGGTCATCAACGAGCTCGTGACGAATGCCGTGGAACACGGCCTCGAAGGCCGGGCCGGAACTGTATGGTTGATGGCCGATCGTTCGACAGGGGAGCGCGGCGATGAACTCCTGACCGTGACGATCGCCGATGATGGCGTTGGACTGCCCGAGGGGTCGTACACAGAAGGCCTCGGCCTTCAGATTGTGCGGACGCTTGTCACGAGCGAGTTGGGTGGCAGCATCCAGTGGATGCCCCGCGAAGGGGGCGGCACCGCCGTCGAGATCGTCCTGAGCCTGGAGCGAAGCTGACACCAGGGACACGTCACCCGGTGTGTTGGCAGCCGGCGAGACATACAAGGATGGCCCGGACCTTGGTCCGGGCCATCCTTGTATGTTCTGTTCGCTTCGGGCGGCGTGTTCTCTTGCCGTAGGCGTTTAGGAAGCGCGGCGTGCGCGGGCGGCGCGGCGCTTGAGCGCGCGGCGCTCGTCTTCGCTCATGCCGCCCCAGACGCCGGCATCCTGGCCCGACTCAAGAGCCCACTGAAGGCATGTGTCCACGACAGGACAGCGACGGCAGACACTCTTCGCTTCCTCGATCTGGAGAAGCGCAGGGCCGGTGTTGCCTACTGGGAAGAAAAGCTCCGGGTCCTTGTCAAGGCAGGCTGCGCGGTTACGCCAATCCATGCTGATCAGTCACTCCATTCGTGAGTACTAGTTGAGCCTTTTGTGAAAATATTCACGAGAGGCTTCATAGGAAAGGGGACCCATTGGGCCCCCTTGGTCGTCTCAGTCAAGCGTGTCATGTTAACGCCATGTAAACAAGGGGTTCAAGCCGTTGAAACCGTGAGCGATGCATCACATTGGCTGCCGGTCTACTCACAGGTACTCGACTATGTCCGGTAGTGTGCCAGTGTGTCAAGACCCCCTCTGAACCCCGCCCAAGACCCCGCCGTGCCCGGCGACGACGGCCAAGGGACCAGCCCCAACAACCCTGCCGGAGCATCCGGCGAAGGAAAGCGGCCCCGAGGAATCGTTTTTATTTCGGTTGTGGTTGTGCTGGAAGGCCTCGCTCTGTTGACTGCAGCGGCCCTGTATATCTACCAGCTGGCGATCGGGGCGCCGGTGGCTTCATTCTGGGGAGCGGTGTTTACCCTGGGCCTGCTCCTGGCCTTCTCTGCGTGGTTGTTTGCTGTGGGCCATTTCTTGTTCCGAGGCTATCGTTGGACCCGCGCGGCTGCGTTGGTCGCTCAGTTGTTCGTGTTGACGATCGGGTTTCCCACGATGACCGGTGGGCTGACACTCGCAGGACTTGCCATGGTGGTGCCGGCTTTGGCCGGAATTGTCCTTCTGTTCGACAAGCGGGTCATCGCGTTTGCGTCCCGAACCGGCGGATCCCGCGCCGCGCTCTGACCGTTTCGCTCCGGCGCGGCTCGTCATTCCGGAGCGGCGATCTGTACCGGGCGCGTTCTTCCGTTCTCAATCAGGACAGCGCGGCCTGGTGTGGGTGCCTGTTCGACGTCGACGCGGATACCGAAGAGATCCCCATCCGTAGGCGATCTTTTGCCAAGGAGAATCCCGCTTCCGTGGGCCAGGGCAAGGGATACCAGGGGCGTCCGCCGCAGCAGGGCCGCACTGTGCCCCGCAGTTGCCACTACGGAGAATCCCATAGTCGGAAGCTCGGCAAGCAGCATGCCGGTTGCGCTGCTCAAGTGTTCGGCGTCGTCCACCAGGAGAATGGTGCCGGTACCCACAAGCTTGCTGCTTTCATTCCTGTGGAAGTCCGCCCAGAAAGCGTCCGGATCTGTACCTTGTGGTGGTGACCTCCATTGACGGCCTGGATTGAGCAACGGCAGCGCGGTGAGCAACGAGGACTTGCCGGATCCAGGGGAACCAAGGGCAAGAAGGACTCCCGATCGCGGGAGCGTGATCCAAACGGGTTCATGTTCGTCGCCTCCCAACCCGAGCAGCACAGCCCCGCGCGGGCGAGCCGAAGAAGGAGCAATGGCTTCGATACCGTGGCCCGCCACGATGTCCGAGGCCCGGACAAACTGCGGCAACGGCTCCACCCGGAAAGGGCGCCGCTCAGGCTCAGGGGGTTCGCAGTACGGCCAGGCCGTGGTTGACGGTGGTGCGACGAACTGGGCGACTGCCGTGTCGACATCAAGGAATTCGCCACTCACGCGGGCCCTGCCCCGCAAAGTCCTCATTGCCGCAAACCGCGGCCACGCCATCCGCCCCTCTTCCGTAGTGCCAAGCGGAAAGTATGCACGGTTGGGAATTGACCCGAACATGCGCGATGCGACCAGTTCTCTGTCACCCGTTACCAGAACCGTCAGTCCTGACTTCGGCCCGTCGCGGACTATGGCGTGAACGAGGTCCTCAGCCCAGGCAAGCGGCCCAGCGCGCAATTGTGAGATCCAGGACCCCCAGCCGGAAATGACAAGCAGCAAGGGAACTTCCCGGGCGACAGCAGCCCGGGCCTGCCGCGCTGCCATTTCATCCGTCAGCCGCTCCAGAATCCGGACGCCCCTCTTTGGGTGGCTGAGGCAAGCGATGGCACCGACGCGCCCGTGGGCTGCAACACCGGCGAAAGTGCCGTCACCATCCAGAACATAGAGATGAAGTTCCTCGGCACTAGCAACAAGCTGCGCTGCTACCGCGCGGCAGGCGTCTTCGACTCCGCTTGCCGGAGGACCCACAAGCCCGAGATTCCCGTGCAGACAAGGAGACCAGAGAAGGCCTGTGAGTCGCTGTTGCGTGGGCAAGTCGACCAAGCCAAGGTAAGCCGCTCCCCCTTCCGATTTCGCGGGCGCCGCATGTTTGCCCGCCGATGCGGCTGCCCTGAGGCATTGGTGGAACGAGATGGATTCAGGAAGCGCATCCGCAACAGGTCTCCGGAGCGGTCTACCTCCGTGGGTGTCCCAAACCTGATTGATTCTTTTGATAATGGGACGCGCTGCTTCTGCCGGGGTAGTTTCTGGACTTTGAATCTTTGCCTCGGCGATCTCAGACGAACCGCTGGCACGGAGCGATTCTGCTGCCGGCCGGGCAACGGTCCTCGTCAGTGATCGAACTCCTTCGCCGCGAGAGAGAACCGCCGACTGGAAAAGCGCAGCATCCTCTACCCCGCGAACCAAATAGGCCCGGCCAGGGAGGGACACCGGAATCGATGCCGCTGCGGACGAGTTGATGATGTCCCGCGACTCCATATCTGATTGGACTCGAAGAGCGATGCTCGTGGTGACGTTGGCCCGGATGTCAGCACTCAGTGCGCCCTGCGGGCGTTGTGTTGCCATGATCAGATGGATGCCCAAAGACCGGCCGAGGGTGGCGATTCGCATCAGTTCGGCCAGGGCGGCCGGCGCGTCTTCAACAAGCATCCTGAATTCGTCGATCACAAGTACTAGCCCGGGGAGGACGGGCAATTGCTTTCCTCGTACCGCCTGGATCCCGGCTCCCGTCCAAGCGACCCTGGCCCAGTATCCCGGCAGATCAGGGACATTGGCCTCAGCAAGGAATGCCTCCCTCATCCGAACCTCGGCACGTAGCGACGCAAGGGTACGCTCCAGTTCGTGTTCGCTGAGATCTGTGAGCATTCCGGTGCATTGGGGCAGATCAATCAAAGGCCCGAGGCCCGAACCTCCCTTGAAATCAACAAACAGGAAGTTGACCCTGTCAGGACTGTGGGTCAGCGAGATCGCCATCACGATAGTGCGTAGAAGTTCGGACTTTCCCGATCCCGTCGTTCCGGCCACAAGGAGATGCGGGCCGTCGGAAACCAGGTCAAGGGACCGAGGCCCTTCGGCCCCTTGTCCGATGACCGCGGCTAGGCCGCTTCGCGACGAAGAGTCGCTCCACCGGCCAGCGATGCTTGATGGGTCGTTCGGAAGCAGCTCAGCGAGCATGCACGTAGAGGGGACAAACGATGCCTTTGCTGTCGCCGGTGCCGGCAAGGCCGCCAACGAGCGGCAGTAGCGGTCAAAGACGGAGTACGGGACCAGGTCAGGATCAAATTCCGTCTCTGAAAGACACGATCGGAGGACTGCGCGTCTGTTCCAAAGCTCGACAACGCAATTGCCCTCAGCTCCGCCTGCCGTCCGTTGGAAGATTCTCCAGCCAGATTCGGCCGCCGCCTGCCGGAGTGAATCGTCGTCGGGATCAGGCTCGGGCCCCACCAAAAGGAGTGCCCCCGGTTCCCCGGTTCCCGTGGAGAGAATGGCTGCTGCCGACCGTGCGTCCGTGGTCATCGTGACGCGGGGTAGGAAACGGGCACTGAACGGCACATGGGCAATTGGGCCGTGAATGAGGATGGGGACATTCGCTGCGCTGGGAAACCCCGCAAGTTGCATGAGCAGAAACCTGAACATGCCTTCGACCTTGGCTTCAGGTCCCGTGAAGGAAACTGCTTGGGTGGTGGGATCCAAAACTACTGGAACCGGGCCCAACTGCGGCGGTTCAAAGCCCGGATCGGGAGGATTGAGTGCAACCAAGGCGTTCTGCGGACGCGTGCCGAGCCGGAGCCAGATTTCATGGCAGCCCACCGTTCCTTGCGCCGCGCCGGTTCTCGGCAGTGTCAATTGCTTGCGCCCGCGTTCGTCCGACGCCGATGAGGCAGATGACCTGACGGCAACGGCTAGCTCTGCGGCGGAGGGTGAGCATCGCCGTCGCCGGGCTCTGTCTTGTTCGACAGCCTCTTCGATCGCCGCGGCCAGAAGCCTGCGCTGCTGTCTTCCCGAAATCGCTGGAGCGAGGACTGCGATCGCAGAAATTGCCGTGAATCCGAGGAACATCCACATTCCCGTGGCCAGGGCGATGCCGACTCCCAGCAGAAGCGGTAACCCCGCTGTGAGGAGCAGTTGGATGCGGGCATGGGCGTCGCTTCGAGACTGCACCAAGAGAGGCTCCGCGATGCTAAGCCCCGCTGTCCCCAGTGACTCCGCCCCGAAATCTCCATCGTCGAAGACAACCGACATGGTAGAGCCACCACATCGGATTCTGGACGTGGTCGAGAGGAAAGCCGAGCGGATCTTGCGTCCATCCACCAGTGTCCCGTTCGCGCTCCCATTGTCAGTAATCGTGACTGCTGTCTCGGATATCTCAAGGGCAGCGTGGAATCGGGAAACGTCAGGATCCGGGAGGGAAATATCAGCGCCGCTCCGCCCGATCCTGTAACTGCCCCGTTCAAGCGGAACAATCAGGCCCGCCGAAGGGCCCGTATGGACCAGCAGCGACAGCCCCGTGGGCGCGCGTCCGCTGTCGGGGGTGTCCTGTCCACACGAATCCGCGCCGTCAACCAACACGGCTCCGGGCATAAGTGGCGCCGCGCCGACGGTGAGGCTTTTGAGCGGCAGCCCGTCGACCACCAGTTCCCCGGTTCCGAACTCAGCGGCGACTGCGGCCTGGACGAGGGCGCCTGAGTTGCCGTCGCCCACGGCGATGGTCAGCTCAATGGGTTCCCCTTGCCGAGGCGCCCGCGGACCCCGGACCAAGGTGCAATGGAATGTCACTTTGTAGCCGCTCCTTCGGCTTGGACGATTGATACTCCTCCAACGTATTTGCAATGAGCGCCGGATGTTCTTGGTCGATTGGCCTATGTGGAAAACGCTCCGTCCGCTGAGCGGCGAACGAGCACGGCGGCAATTGGATGCGGCATCTCGGGTAGGCTTGACCTGCAGCCAGTGCAGATCATTGGGCTGCCCGCATTCGAACCAGGAGTATTTGTGACCGCTGACCTCGTCATCGTCGGGTCAGGCTTTTTTGGCCTGACAATCGCAGAACAGGCCGCCACTGAGCTGGGCTTGAAGGTTGTTGTCATTGACCGCCGGCACCACATCGGTGGCAACGCCTACAGCGAAACGGAAGAGCAGACCGGAATCGAGGTGCACCGCTATGGCGCACACCTCTTCCACACCTCAAATGAGCGCGTATGGGAGTACGTCAACCGGTTTACAAGCTTCACCAACTACGTCCACAAGGTATACGGCGTGCACAAGGGCGAGGTCTACTCTCTCCCCATCAACCTGGCAACGATCAACCAGTTCTTCCGCGCCAACTTGACTCCCAGCCAGGCGCAGGACCTGATCAAGGAACAGGCTGGCGAACTCGCGGGAACCGATCCGCAGAATCTCAATGACAAGGGCATCCAGCTGATCGGCCGCCCCCTGTACGAGGCGTTCATCAAGCACTACACCGGCAAGCAATGGCAAACGGACCCCAAGGACCTGCCAGCGGGAATCATCTCGCGGCTTCCCGTCAGGTACAACTACGATAATCGCTACTTCAACGACAAATTTGAGGGCCTGCCGACCAACGGTTACACGGCATGGATCGAGAAGATGGCCGAACACCCGAACATCGAAGTACGTCTGAACACCGACTTCTTCGATGACTCCCACGAGTATTCAAAAGACAAGGTTGCCGGGAAGATACCCGTTGTCTACACCGGCCCCGTTGACCGCTACTTCGACTATGTCGCCGGAGATCTGTCCTGGCGCACCATCGATTTCGAAGAAGAAGTCCTGGACATGGGCGATTTTCAGGGAACGTCCGTTGTCAACTACAACGACGACGACGTCCCGTTCACCCGGATCATCGAGCCGCGCCATTTCCACCCGGAGCGTGGTTACCAGACGGAAAAGACCGTCATCATGCGCGAATTTTCCCGGTTTGCGGAAAGCGGCGATGAACCGTACTACCCGATCAACACCCCGGATGACCGCGAGAAGCTCCTGAAATACCGCGATCTCGCAGCCGCTGAAAAGGACGTGTTGTTCGGGGGGCGTCTGGGCACATACAAGTATCTCGATATGCACATGGCCATCGGCTCTGCCCTGTCCATGTTTGACAACAAGATCCGTCCGCACTTCGAAAGCGGCGCAGAGATTGAAAGCGGAGGAGTGGACGCATGAGCGTTTCAACGGAGCCCATGAATCCGGGCGCTACGCCCGGGCTGGGCGAAGAGTGGCAGACAGTCCATCGTGTTGTCTTTCCGACTGACGGAGATTCCGACACCCTTCCCCTGTACCTGGACTTCAACGCGGCCCAGCGCGTTGTATCTGAAGAATCGCAGACATCCAAGTCGGGGTCAGGTGTCACAGCTGTCACTTCCAGCGGGGCAAAGATCCGCTCGGATTTCATTGAGAACCGCCGCCAGCTGCACTTGCCGGCCTATCGACGACTCTCGTTTGGCACCTACTTCAACGCTTTTCCCGCAAGCTATTGGAGGGCACACACGGATGTCACCAGTGTGCGTCTTACGGTCGCGGTTGACGCACCGGCAACCGTAGTCATCCTTCGTTCCACTGCGAGGGGCACCTCCAACAGGGTGGAAAGCATCAGCGTAGACGCCGGGCGGCCGGTGGACGTCGTCCTACCGCTGGCGAACTTCGGCGATGGCGGCTGGTACTGGTTTGACCTCGTGGCTGCGTCTGAACAGGTCAAACTTCTCGGTGCCGAATGGTCCGTGCGCAAGCCCGAAGGATTCGAGGCGGGCACCGCCACGGTTGCGGTAACCACCTTCAACCGCCCTGATTTCTGTGTCAAGCACCTGTCCACTTTTGCAGACTCTCCAGAGCTCTTGAACGTCATGGACCGGCTCCTGATCACCGACCAGGGAACGCAGAAGGTTCGGGACCAGGAAGGGTTTGAAGAGGCCGCCGCCCGACTTGGAGACAAGTTCGGACTCATTGAGCAGGGAAACCTCGGCGGTTCGGGCGGCTTTGCCCGAGGAATGCTCGAGACGGTTGAGGACGGCCGAAGCAAATACGTCCTGTTGCTGGACGATGACGTGATCATCGAGACGGAAGGCGTGTTGCGCGCCATCAATTTCGCTGACTTTACGAGGAAGCCGTCGATCGTCGGCGGTCACATGTTCAATCTGTATGAACGCTCCGTCATGCACAGCTTCGGCGAGGAAGTCAACGAGTACAAGTTCCAGTGGGGCGCCGTCGAAAGCACAAAAGAGGCACATGATTTCTCCGCGAGCAACCTTCGCACGACGCCTTGGATGCACCGCCGGATCGATGTGGACTTCAACGGCTGGTGGATGTGTTTGATTCCGACCAGTGTCGTGCGCGAGATAGGGCTCTCGCTTCCGGTATTCATCAAGTGGGACGACGCCGAATACGGCATCCGGGCCCGGCGCCATGGCTACCCGACAGTCACTCTTCCGGGGGCTGCCGTGTGGCACATGCCTTGGACTGAAAAAGATGACACGATCGACTGGCAGGCATACTTCCACCAGCGAAACCGCTGGCTTGCCGCCCTGGTCTACTCGCCCTACAAAAAGGGCGGATTCCTGCCGCGCCAGAGTTTCATGGTGGACGTCAAGCACCTGCTGTCGATGCAGTATTCCGCGGTTGAGCTTCGGCTTGATGCCCTTGAGGACCTCCTCAAGGGGCCGTCCCACTTGCACGAGACAATCAAGACCAAGCTCCCCGAAATACGAGCGCGACGTGCGGACTTTGATGATGCCCGCATCACAAAGGACGTTGCAACCTTCCCCCAAGTGAAGCGCGTGAAGCCCCCGCGGCGCGGCAAGAAGCCGTCCTCTCCGAAATCGATTTTCGCGGCCCTGGCGACTGCCGCGTCGGCAGGAGTCCGTCAGGTTCAGGGCGTGCGGCCTGGAGCGCTCGAGCACCCCGAGGCACTCGTCCCGGCAATGGATGCCCGCTGGTGGCGCCTGTCCCAGCTGGACTCCGCAATTGTGTCGTCCGCGGACGGAACGGGTGCATCCTGGTACAAGCGCCATCCCGAGCATTTCCGCAACATGATGGCCCGCAGTATCAAACTCCACCAACAGCTTCTCCAGGACTGGGAAAAGCTTGCCGAAGAATATTCCCGGAGCTTGCCCGAGTTCACGTCCCAGCGGGCGTGGCGCGAGACTTTCGACGCGGTGACCACGACCCCGCAGGAAAAGGTCAACGGGTGACAACTGCGAGTGACTTCAACGAGTCCGCCCCTCTCGTCCGTCCGGGCGTGGGGGGCGGGCTCGCTGATGTGTTTAGACAGCGATTCTTGCTCAAGCTGCTTGTCCGGAAAGAGCTGCAGATCCGTTACAAGGGATCGGTACTTGGGCTGCTTTGGTCCTATGTAAAGCCTGGCGTCCAGTTTCTCGTCTTCTATGTCGCCTTGGGCGTCTTCCTTGGACTTGAGAAGAGCGCCCGAAACCCGGACGGCCTGGGCAATTACGCTGTGTACTTGTTCTCCGGAATTGTTCTGATCAACTTTTTCACCGAGGCGCTCAGCAACGCGGCCCGCTCCATCGTGGGCAATGGTGGTCTCATCAAGAAGATCTATCTGCCGCGCGAGCTATTTCCGGTTGCATCGGTCTGGGTTTCCGCAGTGCATTTCATTCCCCAGTTGGTCGTCCTGGTTGTTGCCTGTTTCTTTGCCGGATGGCACCCCAGCTTCCTGCAATTGGTCGCTGCCGTCGCCGGTTTCGTCGTCGTAGCTATGCTCGCTACCGGCCTGGGGCTGCTCTTTGGCTCTGCCAATGTCTATTTCCGGGACTCCGAGAACATCGTCGACATGCTTCTGATGGTTGCGACCTGGGCATCTCCCATCATGTATTCCTGGACCATGGTGCGGGAGAAACTTGGCGAGGGATGGTATTCCCTTTACCAAGTCAATCCCATCACTATCGGCGTTGAAGCCTTTCACTACGCCTTTTGGCTTCCTACCACCGATGGAACTGCTCCCATGCCGCCGAATCTTTTGCCCCTCTGGGTCCCCGTGGGACTTGGCGTTTCCCTTGCAGTTCTCGTTCTCGGCCAGTGGGCATTCCGCCGGCTTGAGGGCCGATTCGCACAGGAGCTCTAAGGATGTCTGTTGCAATCGAGGTTCAGAGACTAAACAAGCAGTTTGTGCTGAGGCATACGCGTTCCCTCAAGGAAGCAATTGTCTGGCTCGTCACCGGCCGTAAGGGCGACATCTCGAAAAAGTTCCATGCCCTCCACAATGTCGATCTCGAAATCCAGCAAGGTGAGACCGTCGCTTTATTGGGATTGAATGGCTCCGGCAAGTCCACGCTGCTCAAGCACATCTCCGGTGTTATGTTGCCTGATAGCGGATCTGTGCGCACGAGGGGCAGGGTCGCCGGCCTTATCGAGGTTGGCGCTGGCTTCCATCACGATCTGTCCGGACGGGACAACGTTTACCTAAACGGCGCAATTTTGGGGATGACCGAGTCTCAGATCGACGAACAATTTGACTCCATCGTCGAGTTTTCCGAGATCGGCGACTTCATCGACACCGAGGTCCGGTTCTATTCATCGGGAATGTACCTTCGCCTCGCGTTCTCCGTGGCAGTTCATACTGATCCCGAAGTTTTCCTCGTGGACGAGATATTGGCAGTCGGAGACGAACCGTTTCAGCGTAAGTGCCTCGCCAAGATCAAGGAGCTTTCCGCAGCAGGGAAGACCTTGGTTGTGGTCAGCCACGACCTTGAACTCGTTTCCCGTATTTGCGATCGGGGCGTGGTTCTCAAACACGGAAATGTCGTGTTTGACGGAGCCATTGATGATGCTGTGGCTCAGCTCCGCGCCGAAAGCTCCCGCTGATCCGATGACATTTTCACAAGACGATATTTCGGTAGGCAGTGGCAAGGGACTCGATGGACGCCTCGCGCAAGAAGCCCCTCTTCGTGTGAATGAGGCACCCGCGAAACGTCTGTCCGGCAAACGACGATTCCGAACTGACATCCAGGCACTGCGCGCACTTGCCGTGAGCCTCGTAGTGGCCAACCATCTTTGGCCTCTCCAGTTGCCTGGCGGATATGTCGGCGTTGATGTCTTCTTTGTCATCTCCGGATTCCTGATCACCTCGCACTTGAGCAAGGAACTCCTGACGAGTGGTCGGGTGCGCTTGGGCCAGTTTTACGCAAGACGCGCGCGAAGGCTCTTGCCAGCGGCCCTGATCGTGTTGGCGGTATCTCTCGCGGCGACTTGGCTGTGGCTGCCCTACACTCGTTGGACCGCTAACGCCCAAGAAATTGTGGGCAGCGCCTTCTATGTCGAGAATTGGGTGCTCGCGGCGAAGTCGGTGGATTACTCGGCGATGAATGCGTCGGCCACGATGGTGCAGCACTATTGGTCGCTCTCTGTCGAGGAACAGTTTTACCTAGCCTGGCCGCTGGCCCTGATCGGCCTCTACGTTTTCTCAGTACGACGGCGCAGCGACCCTCGCCGTACCCTGGTGACCGGTCTTGGAGTGGCTGTGGTCGCCTCCCTCGGGTTCAGCATTTACCTAACGGCCGTCGCACACAGCCAAGCGTATTTCAGCACGCCGGTGCGCGTTTGGGAGTTCGGCGCGGGTGCCCTCCTTGCGTTGTCCGTTCCCCGTGCGGCGCTCCGTCGGCGCACCCTGAACATCATGGCGCTGAGCGGGTTCGCCTTCATTCTTTTATCCGCTGTGATCTACGATCACGCGACCCCGTTTCCAGGCTGGACCGCTCTTGTGCCGGCCGCGGGCACGGTGTTGGTAATTCGTGCAGGCGCGAGCGGTGCGAACTTGTGGCACGACCGGCTCACGGCTCTAAAACCGGTGCAGTTCATAGGCAACATATCGTATTCGCTGTATCTGTGGCACTGGCCGCTGATCGTCGTGGCGCCGTTCTTGCTGGGGACAACCCTGGGCGCTGCAGCCAAAATGTCGTTGGCGCTCGTGGCAGTGCTTCTGGCTTGGCTGACGAAGTTGTGGATTGAGGACCGATGGACCATGCGGCCCCAACACGCCACGCGGTCACGACGCGTGCTCGTCAGTGTTGCGGCCGGCATGATCGCGTTGGCGTTGGGCGGGACGACGCTTTACCTGCAGGTAGCACCCAAGGCTCAGGCCGCCGCGACTCTTGCCCGGACTGACGCGGAGGGTCCTTGTTTTGGACCCCGGGCGGTCGACAAGCCCGAATGTGGTGACCCGTTCGCCCGCCCCGTTAAGGATGCGAACATGGGGCCTGCCAACGAGTACTGGGGCATGCCCGCGGACTGTCCAGCCACGAAGGACACACTCGGTGAGGCCAACCCGGGAGGCCCTGCAGTCTGTGACTATTCGGCCGGGCGCCGTGATGGTGAGTCTGTCTGGCTGGTGGGGGATTCGCACGCCCAGCAATGGCAGCCGGCAATCATTGAACTCGCCCGGACAAATCACTGGAGGCTGAAAATTAGCTATAGCGGTGGGTGCCCGCTGGCTGATGTAAGGTACATCGGATACCGCGGGTCCACTGCGGACCCAGCCGCTGTAGAGAGGTGCGGCCTGTGGCGCAGAAACGTCGCAGACGCCGTGGAGCGGGACAAGCCCGCAAAAGTCTTCACCTCAAGCTTTGCAGCAGGTGAACAGATCAACGATGGCTCCGGCCGGTCCCAACAAGAGCAGTACAAGGCAGGTTTCACCAGCTACTGGAACCGGTGGACACGCACTGGGGCGGTCGTCTATGCCATCGCTGATCCCCCTCTCAACGACAAGGTCCGCGACGCTAATTGCGTTGCCCTCAGCGCCGACAGCCCGCTCAGATGCCGCGCTCCTCGGAACCAGGCACTTCCGGAAGATCCCATCGTCGCGGCAGTCAAGGCAGCCAATGACAACAAAGTTCGGCTGCTGGACATGTCCCGCTACTTCTGCGACGACTCATACTGCTACGGCGCAGTCGGTGGGGTCTCGGTCTACTACGACCTTGATCACCTGAATCGACAGCTGTCGTCACAGCTTGCCCCACGCCTCGGCGCAGAGCTGGGCGCCCCGGCGTCGCGATAATTTCTGTACCGTACGGCCCGCTTCTCTATTGGCGCGGTCCCCTACTGCGTGGCGGCGGTGGGCATGCTACTTGATGACGGCTCCGCCGGAGTTGCTCCAGTAGATGGTGCCACCCTGGAATCCTTGGGCGATGCCACCATCGGGAGTCGAGTGTTCATCAGTGGTGGGGTAGCCGAGCTTGCCGGTTTCGTAACCTTGGGAGGCCCAAGCGGTGCGGATTGGACCTGCCGTGGCGTGGGCGCCAGCGTCGGGCGTCCAGTAGATGGAGCCGCCCTGGTAGGCTTGGGCAACTCCGCCGTTGGGGTAGCTCATCTCATCCGTCACGGGGTAGCCGAGCCGACCGCTTTCGAACCCCGCCCTGCCCCAGGCGGATCGGATTGGACCGGCGCTGGAGTGGGCTCCTGTCGCCGAGGTCCAATAAATGGATCCACCCTGATACGCCTGCGCGATGCCGCCGTACGGATAGCTCATCTCGTCCGTCGTCGGGTAGCCGAGCTTGCCGTTTTCGTAGCCCACAGCAGCCCAAGCGCCTCTGATGGGGTTGGCGCTGGCGTGTGCTCCCGTGACGGCGGTCCAGTAGATTGACCCGCCTTGGAAATTCTGGACGACACCACCGTTTATCCCCGGAGTTTCGTCGCTCGTGGGATAGCCAAGCCTTCCCTTTTCGAAACCTTGCGCGGCCCATGCGCCTCGGATGGGGCCCGCCGTGGCGTGGGCACCGGTGTCCCCTGTCCAATAAATAGAGCCGCCCTGGTAACCCTGGGCGAGGCCGCCGTTCGAGTAGCTGAGGACGTCGGTGGTGGGGTATCCGAGCTTTCCACTTTCAAAGCCCATAGCGGCCCAGGCTTCGCGGATTGGTCCTATGCTGGCGTGTGCACCCGTGTTAACGGTCCAGTAGATAGAGCCGCCTTGGAAGCCCTGGGCGCGGCCACCGTTGGGGTAGCTCAATTCATCGGTAGTCGGGTAGCCGAGTGTGCCGCCCTCGAAGCCCAGTGACGCCCAGGCGGACCGGATAGGACCCGCGGTGGCGTGGGCTCCGGTGGCAGCTGTCCAGTAGATGGCGCCGCCTTGGAAGCCCTGGGCACGGCCACCGTTGGGGTAGTCGAGCTCGTCAGTGGTGGGGTAGCCGAGCTTACCGCGTTCGAATCCGAGTGTGCCCCAGGCGGCGCGGAGCGGGCCTGAGGTTGCGTGCGCCCCGCTGCCCGCCGTCCAGTAGACGGAAGCACCCTTGAAAACCTGGGCGAGCCCGCCGTTGGGGTAGCTCAGGACATCCGTGGTGGGGTAGCCGAGGCTCCCGTCCTCGAAGTTCTGTGTTGCCCAGAGGGTCCGAATGGGGCCGTTGGTAGAGTGTGCTCCGCTTGCCGGCGACCAGTGCACGGCGCCGCGCTCGAAGCTAAGGTAGCCGCCTCCGTCCTTGAGGCCATAGGTTTCGCCAGACATCGCTGCCCCGAATGCTCCGTTGAGTTGTGAACCCTTCAGGGCAAGGGGAGTAGGGAGGTAGAGAAGCTTATTGGGTGTTCCGGCCGAGACTGATTTCACTACACCGCTCGTCGCGTTTGAAAGGATGGCTGCGCTGACCTGGGCCGGTGTCATCTGGGGATTCAGGGATAGCAGCACAGCAGCGGCACCAGCAACGTGGGGGCTTGCCATGGAGGTGCCGGACATGATCTTCGAGGCTGTGTCCGAAGCGATCCCGGCCGAAGTAATGTCTTTGCCAGGGGCATAAAGGTCGACGCAGCTGCCGAAGTTCGACCAAGGCGTCTGGGTGTCGCTGGAATCGGTTGCGGCCACAGTCAGGACATCCGGGACCCTTGCTGGCGAACCGGAACAGGCATCGACGCCGTAGTTGCCTGCCGCCGCCACTACGGTGATCCCGTGGTCGATGGCGCCTTGAACCGCGGCATCGAGGGCCATGTCTGTGAAACCCGCCATGCTCATGTTCAACACGGCAGGAGTTCCGGCCTGATGGTCGGCCGTAATCCAGTCAATGCCTGCGATCACCCCTGAGGTATATCCTGAACCGCTGCAGTCCAGGACCCGCACGGGAACGATGGTGGCGGACTTTGCGACGCCGTATGTGCTGGCCGCAAGAATACCGGAAACGTGGGTTCCATGTCCGCTGCAGTCTCCGGTTCCCAGGCCATCGTCGACATTGCTCCAGCCTGTGTTAACCCGTCCAATGAACTCGCTGTGTGATGAACGTATTCCGGTATCCAAGACATAGGCTGTGACGCCTGCGCCGCTTCCTAACGGTTGGTAGTACGTATTCAGCGGTAGATCACGCTGATCCGTCCGGTCGAGCCCCCACGGCGAAGAGTCTTGGGCGATGGTGATGCGCTGGTCGACCTGAAGTGAAACGACGTCGGGGGACAGCGATAGCTTTGCGGCCTCTGCCGGAGTGGTTGTAACAGCAGCGCCTTTGAGTGCATGGGTGAAAGTCTTGTCGACGGCCACGCCCTTGGACTCCAAGTTGCTCGCCTTTGTGCCGATGTCGGTTTCCTGTGTGTACCGGACGATGTACCGGACTTTTTCATCAGAGGAGGCATCCGGCGTCGGCGGCGTTGGTGACGGTGCAACTGGCGCCACACTGCCAGCCGTTGCGGAAGGAACGCCGGTGGCTGTAGGGCTAGCCGGCCCCGAAGGGTAAGCAGTGGCTGCGGAAGCCGACGGGGACGGGGCAGCCGGCGGAGCTGGAGTGGCCGAGGGCGCCGCGGCGGTCCCAGACGGTTCAACCGGGGTCGCGCCCGCGATGCCCGAACCCGCGAATGTCAACGAGCAAAAAACAACGGCAACAAAGACATTCCTAGCCGAGGAGGGGCTAAATGGCATGAGCATCTTCCAATTGGATTTGCGGGGCCTTGCCCCGTATTGCATTCCGCGTCGTCAGACTGAAATGAATACTGCACCACAAAGCACAGGAGCCTCAGCCTTCACAGACGAAGATACACGACGAATGCGGATGGAAGAGCGATTCCACGGCACTCACAGTGTGCCTGACCACTGACCCGCCGTGAGGTGGCGGTGTTGGACAAACGCTTGCGAGTCGTTAGTCGCCGCAGGCCGAGACCTTGTAAAGCTTCGCAGGCCCTTCGGAATCGATGAGCCTGAAGCCAGGACTTGTCTCAAGGTTCAGGACGCCGGGAAATTCGTGGTGGCCCCCATGGACTTCGCGGGTGCCGAAATCCAAAACGTAGTATGCCTTGAGCTTGCGGACAGCGTCGCAAACTTCCGGCGTTTCACCCGCATGATTGAGCTGACGCAGGATTTCCATCGTCGAGGCGTCATACTCTCCGAAAACGTGAGGCGTCAGGGATTTGCGGTCCGAGATTGCATAGACCATGGAAGCACCCGTCCACGGACTCGAGACGACGACGTTGTCTGCAGGAATCTCGGAGCCAGCCCTCCGCAGCAACGTCATCTCGTCAAGGGAGATCAAAGGTGAATCCGGCGTGACCGCGTAGTTGCTCGCCGCGGAGCGAACGGCTGCGGACACGGCCCCGCCCTGGGAAAGCACGAAGAGTCCGCACAACGCGAGCACGGAAAGAATGACGGACGCTGTCTTAGCCCGGGATCCGGTGACCCATTCCCTCAACACCGGCGACTTGCGCGCGCTTAGGCGGTCGTGGAGGAATCCTCGCAGGAGATCGGCCAGCCAGGCAGCACCGAAAACTGCGACCGGCAGGGTTGCTACAGGCAATAGTGCCGCCAGGCGGAACGGATCGTTGTACCAGACGCCTCCGAACCAGGTCCGGAAGCTCCCGAAGGGGTAGCCCGAAACGATGATGAACATCAGTCCGGAAACAACGAACATTGCCAACAGCCAGAGGTGACGGCGTTGCCGTAACAGTGCCCAGATCCCGAGCAGGGTCAACGCGAAGATGAGCCACGGAATCGGTCGGCCTTGGGGGAGCTAGTCAGAGCCTGTCCGAAGGCCTGGCTGAGAGTCTGAACGGGTTGCCAAGTGGACTGGGCCTCATCAGGCCGAAGCACCTTCCAGCCGATTGCGAGCACACCGGTGTAGACGATCAATGCGATCAGGAGCGTTGCTGCCGTGGGCCGGGCCCCGAAGCGAGGTCGCCAGAGCCGGAAAGCCGCGACGGCGGCTGCCAAGATTGCCGGATACGTCCATGCGAACAGCGCCAAGAGGGTGCTTGGGTGCGCCAGGGCAAGTCCCGGCAGGGCTCCCAGCAGCAGGATCCAGGCAGAGCCGGGCGGAAGTGCCAAGCCACGAGCTACCCGAAGGGCCAGGGCAAGGAGCGCGATGCACGCGGGAAGCAGCGCGATTGAAAGCAAGTTCGGATAGAGGACGCCGAAATCGACCATCAGAAAGGGGAAAGCGCTGAATCCTGCTGCAAGGGCGCAGCTGCTGACAACCACCGCCCGGCGCCGGCCGAAGAGGGAGGTCGCGAGGAGAACGCACGACAAGGGCCAGATTAGCGCCCCAATGGCAATGTTGGTGGCATTGACTGCCGCCGGAATCGTGCTGCCCGTCAGCTGTTGGGTCAGGGATACGACATCATGCCACGCGGCAGGGTAAAAGCCGCCGATCCCGTTGGAAGCGGTAAATCCGCTAACCCGCAGTGAGGACGCGTTCCCTGTGTCCACGATGTAGCGGACAGCGTTGAGATGGAAGATATTGTCAAAGGTCTGCGAGATGTTCTCGGGTCCGCCGAAGACCTGGCCAAGCCGCCAGAAGAGCACCGCAAACACTGCCGCCACGGCAAGCCAGCTGATGAAGATGCCATTCCAGTTTCGGGAGGTCCTCCCGGAACGTGTCCCTCGCCTGCGGATCGACGAGGGCCACAGCCGGCGCACCGCGAAGATCGCCGCTGCAAGGAGGACGGATACAGCGAGAACCACCAGAATGTTCCAGGGAAGGCCGGCGAAACCGGCGAGTATCGCGGAAACGGATATGACGGTCACACTTGCAGGTCCGGCCGAGCCGGCCAACGCCCAACCGCGAACACCTGTTGCCCATGCAAGGAGGAGACCTGGGACCAGCAAAATCAGGATTGCGGCGGCTACCAAGGGGGCCAGGCTGGCGTAAATCATGGGCATACCCCATTGCAAGGCAACATCAAACTACTTTCCGGCGCAGTCTA
Organism: Arthrobacter sp. MMS24-S77; assembly: GCF_054888235.1. NCBI lineage: Bacteria > Bacillati > Actinomycetota > Actinomycetes > Micrococcales > Micrococcaceae > Arthrobacter > Arthrobacter sp. MMS24-S77. The sequence goes on along the minus strand of NZ_JBTZRN010000001.1, from coordinate 3,142,040 downwards.
GAGAATTGAGCGGTAGATCGAGAGGAGGCGTTCCTCCATGATGTCCCAGCTGAAAGTGGACTTGAAAAGCGTACGAGCGCGTAATTGAATTTCCGCAAGCTCATCGGCATCGGCGAACAGGCGGCCCGCGGTCGCTTCGAAAGAAGCCGCTGAGTAGTCACAGACCGCGCCCACTTTATGGTTGCTGACTAACTCGTCCACACCTGTGTCTTTGGCGACAATAATCGGCAAACCGAGCATCAGGGCCTCGTAGAACTTATTTGGCGAGGAGAATTTGTGGTTGGGAACAGCAGGATCGTAAACGGCGAGCAGACAGTCTGCCGCTGCTTCCAGCTTTAGCGTTTCCGCATACGGCAGCCGGCCGTGGAAAGTGATGGAGTCATGGTCGGCGGCGAATTGGCGAGCTTTCCCTTCGAGAGCACCAAAACCGCCGATGTCCAAGTGCCAATCTGGTCGCCGGGAGAATAGCTCCAACAGCTCGGAGATGAGGCGGCCTTCGCTGAGGATTCCGACATAGACGAACCGTTTGCGGGAATCCGCGTCCCTTATTGCCTGCACGTCCGTGTTGGGCGGCGAGTTGTGGATGACCACCAGCCGCTTCGGCCGGGCCTTGGCCAGTTGCGACTCGCGGTTTTCGCCGACAATGATCACAACGTCGGCCCGGTTGATGACAAACGTATCGATTCGTTCGATCAGCGGAGCCACCGCACGGGGCACCGAAAATGAATCAACAAAGTAGTCGTAAATGTCGTAGACCAATGGCACACGCAGGATCCTGGCCATGATCAGGCCGCTCAATGCGGTGCCGAGGTCGCTTGCATGGATTGCGGTGAGGTCCTTGCGGTGCTTCCACAACTGCCGTAGTAGAAATAGTTGGAACAATGCCATGCCCAGCAGCGTTCCCAGGCTCGCGCCGTAGCTCGACTTGATCCCCGAGCGGATGATCCGTGCGTGGCCGTTGGGAAAGGTCAGAACTTCGTCCCGGGCAAGATCGCCGTCGCGGTCCCAGCCCAGGATCAGGATGTCAGGGTGTTCCGTCAGAACGCTGTTGACTTCCTTTTCGACCCTTGGGTCAGGGGCAACATGCGTTGCACGTAGAAAGGCGATGGTCATGCGTGTGCGCCGGCCTCGGATGCTCGATGCGGGAACGACGGATCGAAGTCCGGCAACCGTTCCCCGGTTCCGAACAAGGCACGGACGGCGGCCAGGGTGCGGGCACTGGCGTTGCCGTCACCGTAGGGGTTTACGGCCTGCGCCATCGAAGTGTAGTGCGCCTCGTCGTGCAGGAGCGCGGTGACCTCTGAGACAATCCGGTTCTCGTCAGTACCGATCAGCCGCACTGTCCCCGCGTCCACGGCTTCGGGTCGTTCGGTGTTCTCGCGCATAACGAGGACCGGTTTAGCGAGGCTGGGAGCCTCCTCCTGGACTCCACCGGAATCCGTGAGCACGACGTCGGCAAGGGAAAGCATGCGAGTGAACTCGCCGTAGGCAAGTGGCTCAGTCACGATGACGTTTGGGCACGTTTCGATGAATGGAAGGACAGCTTCCCGCACCACCGGATTCTTATGGGCGGGAAGGACAATTGTGAGGTCCGGCTCGGCCTCGGCGATCCGGGCAAGGGCGCGTCCGACCGCGCGCATGGCCTCGCCTTGGTTCTCACGGCGGTGTGTGGTGACCAGCAGGATCCGGCGCCCGGTGTCCGCAAGCGCCTGCAGCACAGGGTCGGAAAAGGGAACCTGTTTGCCGACGGTGGCCAGCAGGGCATCAATGACCGTGTTGCCGGTTACGACGATGTCCTTTTCCGGGATGCCTTCCGCCAGGAGGTTGCTCTTGCTCTCCGAGGTCGGGGCCAAGTGGAGGGCAGTGATTTGCGAGGTGATCTTCCGGTTCGCCTCTTCCGGGAACGGCGAATGGAGGTTTCCGCTGCGCAGTCCAGCCTCCACATGGATTACCGGAATGCCGTGGTAAAACGCCGCGATGGCGGCGGCAGTCGACGTCGTGGTGTCACCCTGGACGATCACGGCGTCAGGCTTCCGCTCATTGAAGAGTTTGTCGAGTCCCTGCATGGTCCGGGTCATGATGCCGGTCAGCGACTGCCGGGGCTGGATGATGTTCAGGTCATAGTCGGGAACGATTTCGAACAACTCGTTAACCTGGTCCAGCATCTGCCTGTGCTGCCCGGTCACCGTTACAACGCACTCAAAGTCCGGGGACTCGTGGAGTGCTGAGACGATCGGAGCCATCTTGATGGCTTCCGGGCGGGTGCCGTAAATCGGCATGAGCGTACGCATCAAAACTCCCTTTGGTGATCACAGTGAAACTCTGGCCACTTTACCAAAGCTGCCAGTTAGGACTTGCTGGCCTGAACTAGTATCCGGCCGTGCTGGCGGACAAGGAATGCCGGCCAGACCAGCGCGGCGGCTGCATTCGCTGCGACGAAGCCCCAAACAGCCCCATCAAGCCCATTGAGGAACAGGCCTGTGAACGGGAACAGGATGTGCATGACGGTCTGGACCGCCCGACCCTTGACGAGATTGTCATGGGCCAGGATGCCGCGGGAGACGACGTAGTAGAAGTGCCCGAAGAACCCGACCGCGACGTAGATGGTGCAGGCTGCTGCGTACTTGGCGAGGGTCGCCAGGGCGCCGGCAACGAAATGAAGCTGGGGAAGGATGAAGCCGAGAACCACGAAACAGCCGAGCGCCATCAATCCCGCCATGCCGAGGACTCCAAAAAATACCTTTCGGCCCAGTAGCAGCCGTGGTGGCATTTGGGAAATGTTCGGTCGGATGGGATCGAGCGTCAGCTGGATGGGCATGGCAACACTTGAGATACTCCGGTATGCGCCGAAATTGCTTGTGCCAAGGAAGGGCGCCATCGCGAGAGGTGCGCCGATCGATCCCGCGTCCATCAGCAGGGACTCGCCCAGCAGGGGAACAATCCGTTTTCGCCGCTGCTGGATCCAGGCGATGAGGCCCGATCCGCGGCGGAAGCGCGACGGGGGGAAAAGCATGGAGGAAGCAATGCTTGCCAGTGCCCACGCCCCTAGCACCCCGCCCAGAGCCCCGGTGCGGAAGAACAGGGCAGCCGCCACTGTCAGGATGAACACGGCGACGCCGACGACGTCGGATATCAGAACGGCCTGGGGGCCCCGGCTCGCCGAATGGAAGAACCGGGCGCCCAAGCGGTAGATGTTGGCTGCCACGCCGAGCGCGGAGGCAATGGCGTTGGTCCAGTTGCCAAGGACTACCGCAGCGACAGCAAAGGTGAGAACCCCGGCGAGGGCGGCACCCGTGAAGAGAGCGCCCGAGTAACCGAGCCATTCATTGTGGATCGGGTTCTGCGTCCGGCCTCGCGCCCAAGTGTCGCAGATTGCAGAAAGCGTCATCGACCAGCCCAGGGCAAAGATCAGATACGGGACGGAAAACGCGCCGTACTCCGCTGTTGAGAACAGCAATAGTGCCGAGATGGGCACCATGGCGCTGCCCACCGCACCCAGCAGGGAGGAACTGAGGAAGTGTAGCCGCGCCATCCTCAAGGCTTCCGCACGCTGTCAACAACCGCCAAATACTCAGCCGCCCGCTGTTTCCAGTCGAAGGATGCCACGAGCTCAGGCGCCGGCCGGGACGCAGGGGAGTCGAGTGCGTCACGGACGTTCTCGACCCAAGCACCGGAATCCCCGGCCTCGGCAAGCCGTACGTCCGCTCCGGCCGCAAGGAGGTACTGGGCAGCACCGACCGGTGTGCTGACGACGGCGGCGCCGGCCGCAACGGCTTCGAGCAGGGTGGTTTGGAAACCCTCGGAGAGCGTTGTGGGGTTGAGGAAGACGCCGCCCTGCAGCAACTCCGCTATCCGGGCCTGCGGCTGTTGGCCATGGACGATGACGCGGTCTGCCATCGGAGAGGCTGCGGCTCGAGCTTCCAATGCTGTGCGCTCGGTGCCATCGCCGACCACATGTAGTTCCATTTCCGGGTAGTCAGCTGCAAGATGCTCGGCAGTTGCGAGGGCGAGATCCCAGCCCTTGCCGGGGACGACCCGCCCCACATAAACCAGCTTTGTCCTCCGAGCGGCGATTTCAGTCCCGTCGTCGGACCTACATGCGAAGGCGGCCGTGTCGATGGCGTTGTGAAAGACCTGGCCGTTAACGCCGGCGAGCTCGCGGACGAAGTCCTGTGCTCCCTCCGAAATACATAGGACCGTGGTGGCCCCACGCAGCACGAGCCTGCCCATGGTTTTGTCGATCAGCCTGCTGGCCAGGGCCACAAGGGGCGAGACCCCCTTGACCTCTGCAGAGCCATGTTCCGTGTGGATGCCCGGAACGGACAGCTGCCGGGCCAGTCGGACGCCGATCAAGGACATAGGAAAAAAACGAGTATGCGAGGAGATCGCCGTGACCGACTCTTCTGCGAGCATTTTCCGGATTTTCCTTGCAGTCCCGGGCCACGGCCACGCCAGGACCCCGCCGACAGCCGGGGAGCATTTGAATCTGACAATTTTCGGATTGGAGGCCAGGTCCGACGGCGTGTCGTTGTCGAGGCTAAAAATAGTGACGCGGACCCCCAAGTTGGCGAGTTCCTTGGCGAGCGCGGCTACGTGGAACTCCACGCCCCCGATCTTAGGCAGGAAGTTGTTCACGACGAACGCAATGTGGTGGGCAGGTTCCGGAACCGGAAGAACAGGGGCGGTCAAAGTAACTGGCAGCTTTCTCTCGGGGCCCACACCGCCGTCGCCAGCACTTGCGACAGCCCGATGCGCCGGGTCTGACCACTATACCGGCAGCATCTTGCGGCCCGGGGGCGGGGGCGCCGGTCGGGCATATGGAATACTGGACTCTTGTGAGTCGCACATGGTTCGTTATCCCGATGTACAACGAGGCTACCGTCGTCGGCGGGGTCGTGGCGGATCTCCGGAAGGAGTTTCCCCATGTTGTCTGTGTTGACGACGGCAGCTCCGATGGCTCCCAAGACGTTGCGCGCGCGGCTGGCGCGATAGTCGTTCAGCATCCGATCAATCTGGGCCAGGGCGCAGCCCTGCAGACTGGATTCGAATACGCTCTTCAAGACCCCGAGCTCGATTGCATTGTGACGTTCGACGCCGACGGGCAGCACCGGATTGAAGACGCCAAAGCGATGGTTGAGCGGATCCGTAGCGGCGAAGCGGAGATCGTCCTGGGCTCAAGGTTCCTGGACAAACGGACCAAGCTGTCACCCGCTAAGCGTGTTGTGCTGAAGACCGCCGCTATCCAGTCACGACTGGCCACGGGCATGGATCTGACGGACGCGCACAACGGACTCCGGGCGATCAGCCCCGCAGTGGCTCGGCGGATTCATCTCACGCAGAACCGGATGGCCCATGCCTCGGAACTCGTACATCAGCTGGCGAAGATGCAGCCACGGTATGTGGAGCATCCCGTTGAGATCATCTATACCGACTATTCCAAAGCCAAAGGCCAGTCTCTTCTGAACGCTGTCAACATCGTTTTCGAACTGTTCTTCAAATAGTAAGGTCTCCTCCGACATGTTGATTATCGTCCAGATTGCGCTTGTCCTTGCCGTCATCTTTGTCTCTGTGGCATTGATGCGCGGGGGATCCAATGCCCGTCACCTCGCTATCCGCCGGATGCTCCTGATCGTGTTCGCGGTGGTCGCGGTTCTCTCGATTTTCTTCCCAGGCATGCTCTCCACCGTCGCTACGTTCTTCGGCGTGGGGCGCGGGACCGACCTCGTCCTCTACGGAACCATCGTCTCGGTGTTGGTCTTCATGTCCACGACGTATCAGCGATTCCGTCACATGGAGACATCCATGACGCGCCTCGCCCGCCGGATCGCGATCGACGAGGTTCCCCGTCCCGAGGTCGCAGCCGAGCAAGTGAGCCAGCGTCACGAAAACTGAAATGCCCTGACGCGTTCCGCTTTCGCACAAAACGCCAACAAAAAAGGCTGGCCCTGGACCATCTCTGGTTCCGGGGCCAGCCTCCCTTGTTTGTCGAAGGCTTTCACTGAGGCCGGGTCCCGCCGCCGTACACGGCTAGGGGTTCATGACGATGGTGATTCCCCCTGCAGCGGTCCAACGGATTGTGCCATTCATGAAGCTCTGTGAGCAGCTTGTGCTGCTGGAACACTGTTCACTGCTGCGCGGGATTCCCAAGGCCCCGTCGACGCCACCCCGGCTGAGCCAGGCCTGGCCGATTTCTTTCGTGGTATTGACGATCTGAAGCCCGGTTGAAGCCGACCACGTCACGAACCCCGAGAGGAAGCGCTGGTAGCAGATAGTGCTCTTGCACTGTTCCGCGCCGGCCGGATATGACAGAGCACTGGTTGGCCCGCCCAACGATTCGTAGTAGCCTCCGATCGTTTGCGGTGAGCCATTGGTCCACACCGGTTGTATCCCGCCCGCGGCGCTCCAGTAGACATTGCCGAACTGGAACTTCTGCACGCACGCACCGGATTGGCAGGTCTCCGCACTGATAGGGAAGCCGTATTTGCCGGCGGTTCCGCCGAGATTCAGGGTGTAGTACGCAGCGACTGTGGAGTTGTCGTTGCTGTAATAGAGGGGTTGAATTCCGCCGACGGCGCTCCAGACTATGGTGCCGAATTGGAAACGCTGCTGGCACGAGGCACTGGAACAGGTTTCGGGCCCGATCGGGAATCCATACCGGCTTGTGGTCGCACCGGATTTGACCCAGAGCCCGCCGATCGTGGAATTGTCGCCATTGGTGAAGACCGGCTGGACGCCCCCGACGGCACTCCAGAGGATTTGGCCTCTTTGGAACATCTGCACGCAATAGTTCGAATAGCATCGCTCGCTCGACGTCGGGAAGCCGAACTTGCTGTTCAGGCCACCCAGCTTGATCCATGCGCCACCGACGGTCGAGTTGTCTCCCGCCGTGTAGACAGGTTGGATGCCGGTGGCGGCGGTCCAGTAGATCGATCCGCGCTCAAAGTACTGAACGCAGTAGCTGGCGGCGCATGACTCGCCAGTAGTCGGAAGGCCGTATTTGCTGCTCGGGCCGCCCAGGCTCTTCCAGTAGGCGCCGATCGTAGAGTTGTCCGGCCCGGAGTAGATCGTTTGGACCCCGGTGGTGGCCGACCAGTAGAGGTCGCCGTTTTCGAAGTTTTGAACGCAATAGGAGCCATTGCAGGCTTCGTTGCCTATTGGTAGTCCGAAGGGCCCTGCAGCTGCTCCGGAACTGCGCCAGAGGGATCCTATTCCGCCGGACGTGGCGACTGAAAGTACGCCGCGCTGTGCGGTCCAATACACCATCCGTCGTTCGAAAACCTGGAGACACAGCGAGGAATCGCAGCTCTCGAAGCTGGTGGGGGAGCCCCAGGAACCGTTGGCTCCACCAGCAGCTAGCCAGCTCTGGCCGATGCCTCCGTTGGTGTTGACGGTAACGCCGGTTGCGAAGGCCTGCAGCTGGCCAAGCGTGCCGCGCCAGACATCGGAGTCACCGGCGAAGGGTCCTGTGCTGCTGTATTGCCAGATGTCGTAGCCCAGCCAGCCGTTGGGAAGTGTGCCAGGGCTGCTGGCGGGGTCTGGGAAGTATGACGCGATATGCAGTGGGTTCCCGGAGAATCCTCCGTTGTTTCCAGCGCAAGTACTCCACCAGTCAGTGGTCGTGTAAATCGCGGGAAGTCGCTTGGTCAGGGAGTACACGGTATCGGAGAATTCCCTGACCCAGGCGACGATTTGGTCCGGGGTGCGGTCATAGCAGGTGTTCCCGAAGTATGAACCCACGTAGGGGTTGTATTCGATGTCCAGCAGGGGAGGGAGTGTCTTGCCGTCGCTGGACCACACCCCTCCGTTGGCGACGAAGTACCGCGCCTGATCGGCTGCGGTCCCGGCATCAGGATGGGGGATCGCGAAGTGGTAGGAACCTCGGACCAAGCCGGCGTCGTAGGATTTGTTGAACTGCTGGGAAAACGCGGGGTTGAGGTAATAGTTTCCCTCGCTCGCTTTCACATAGGCGAACTTTGCGCCTTTCGCGACTTCCGCGCCCCAGTTCACTCCAGCTTGGTAGTAGCTGACGTCCAAGCCTTGCACTCCGCTAGGCATCCATGTAGACATTGCGGCGGCGGAGCCCAAAGAGGCCGCCCCGGGGCTCGCGGTTTGCTTGTACTTGCGTACGCCGTCACCCATGCTGGCCCCATTTGGGCCGATTCTCGAAAGAAAGTCGCTGTTCACCACGGAATGCACTGCCGTTGGCGCTGAAGGAACGGAAGCGATCTCGGCCGCGGACGCCTGAACCAAGGACGTAAGCACCAGGAAGGCAGAAGCGCCGACCGCCACTCCCCAGCGCCAGCGGGCGCGGCCGTTCTGAGTGGACATCGGGGTCCGAACTCGACTCATATTGTTCTCCTGGAGAAGGGTAGGCCTACCGTCCCACTGCATCCAGCACGTTGAACGGCGGGCGCATCAGGGCCGGATCGAACAGCCGCACCCTCCGCATGGCGGAAACAACATGACACCGGGGACGGTTGTTACTACTGTTGCCATTGTTTCCTATGTTACTGGAGATGGCGAGATCAAGCAGCGTCAGATTAGCGCAGCGCTGCCGCGATCTGGGCGGCCAGGGCCCGGGCAACCGGAGTCGTGATGTGGTTGCCGTCCCGAGACATCAGCACATTGCGGTAGACGGCGGGACAAACGTCTTTGTCGCAGAGCAGGCTCACGGTATCCACGAAGGTCCCGCCATGGGCGGTGACGGCGTCCCGTTCAATTGTCTGCAGCGCCGGGTTGTAGGAGTCGGCGCGCTTCACTGCGCAAGTATCCGGATCGTTCAGATGCTTTGAGACGCAAGAGTTGGGATTCTGCGGCCAGCCGGGGTTGTCACCCACAATCACCGGTTTGGTGCCAGTCGGCAAGCCGTTCAGCAGGGACGCGAGTCCAGCCCCCCATTGTTTGTCGTAATCCGGCCCGACGCCAGGGAAGCCCTGGTAGCTGCGTTCGGAGTTCGAGATCACTACGCGGTCCGGTTTCAGCTCACGGATACGTTCCAGGCCTGCGCGCTGGAACTCCTGGCAGTTGAATGGGCCGTTGATATCGGGATGTCCAGTGATCGGAAGCTGTACCGAGGGGCAGGCCGATTTTGTGATCGTAATGAGCCGGAAGCCCTCCACTTCGGCAGCCTTCTTCAGGGCTGGGAACCAATGGCCTGCGTGGGAGTCGCCGAAAAGGACCACAGTCCGCGATGAGTCAAGCTTTCCGAATTCGCAGCCTGAGGCCTTGAAATCTGCTCCGTTGTTGTTGCAACCATTGGTGAAAATATCGGTCAGGTCCTTGTCGACCGTGTCCAAGGACGGGATGAGCTGGGTCTGCGCGATCCAACTGCCGCTGGAGTCGACCACGGAGTCGGCAAAACCGGACAATCCGGTTCCGGGCCTGTCAGCACCGATGGTCAGCTTGCTCGAAGCCTGCGCGGACTGTAGCGACTGCTGCTGCACGAGTCCCCATCCGCCGAATGCAGTGACGAGAACCGCCGTCGTGCCTAGCGCGACTATGTACGTCCGCTTCTTTCGCGACGCAATACTTAGTGCCTGGAAAGGCTTTTCGACGAATCGGTAGGTGAGTGCTGCAAGGACGACGGCGATCGCGGCCAGGACTGCTTTTTCGCGCAGGCGAAGCGGTTCGGCCGCCAGCAATTGCGGGACGACCAGGAGCGGCCAGTGCCATAGATACAGCGAGTAGGAGATATTCCCAAGGAACAACATGGGCTTGTTGCCCAGCAATCGGTCGGCGCCGGGCGCCATAAGGCCACCGCTCCCCGAGAGAATGATTGCCACAGTGCCGAGCACCGGGAACAGGGCAACCCAGCCCGGAAATTCGAGGGTCTTCGTAATGAGAAGTGAGGACAGGACAATCAAGGCGAGTCCTGTTCCCATGAGCAAAATCCGCAGCTTGCCGCTCAGTGCCGTGAGCTTTGCGGAAACGAGATACGTCAGCGCCCCTGCTGCGAGCTCCCAGGCCCGCGTATGGAGAAGGTAGTACGAGCTTGTGGGATACAGGTGCGAGAGCACGATGCTGAGCGCCAGGGAGACGGCAAACACGCCGCCCAAGAGATACCAAAGCAGGTGCTTGGAACGCCGGGCCTTGACCAGCACGACAAACAGCATGATCGGCCAGACAAAGTAGAACTGTTCCTCCACCGCCAACGACCAGAAATGGATGAAAGGCGACGGTTCCGGATCGGCAAAATAGCCTGAGGTTTGGCTTGCGAAATTGAAGTTGGCCGCGTAGAGCGCGGCGGCGATCAGATCCTTGAGATAGCGGCCCGCTTGCAGAGGTGTCAGCAGGGTCATGACGGCGGTCCCAGAGGCCAGGAGGACCAGCAGGTACACGGGAGCGAGGCGCTTGAGCCGCCGGGCGTAGAAGCCGGAAAAGGAAAAGGTCCCGGTCCGTTGCAGCTCGCGAATGATCAGGCCGGAAATGAGGAAACCAGAGATGACGAAGAAGACGTCTACCCCGACAAAACCGCCCGGAATGAAGGGTACGCCCATGTGATAGAGAAGCACTGACACGACGGCGATGGCTCGCAGGCCCTGGATGTCGTTTCGCAGCGACGTCTTCGGCGCACTTAGACCCAGTGGGCGTTCGAGCGTTTGTTCGGCCGTGATGGGCGGCATGAGGTACTTTCTGCTTCGGGGTAGTTCGGAGCCGAATCCTTCAGGTTCCCGGCATGTGGACGACGAACGTCGCCTTCCATGGTAGTTGTTGGGCGGTAGTGTGGCACAATCATTGTCCTCAGGCAGCAATTGTCGTGGAATGAGGATGGGTCCACATCCCGTCCTACACTTGAGCACATGAAGGTATTGGTTACCGGCGGTGCCGGATACATCGGATCGCACACTGCGCTTTGTCTCCTCGAAGAGGGGCACGAGGTCGTGGTCCTCGACAACTTGATGAACTCGAACCCCGAGTCCCTGCGCAGGGTGGAACAGCTCACGGGAAAGAGCGTGGACTTCCGCAAGGCCGACCTGCTCGATGTTGCCGCCGTCGACGCCATCTTCGCCGAGGGAGGCTTCGAGGCCGTTATCCATTTCGCGGGCCTGAAGGCAGTTGGCGAGTCTGTCGAGAAACCACTCTGGTATTACCAGAACAACGTGGTAGGCACACTCAACTTGCTGCACAGCATGGACGCGGCTGGCGTCCGTCGTCTGGTCTTCAGTTCTTCAGCTACGGTCTACGGCGCCTCGGAGGAAGTTCCCCTTATCGAGAAGTCGCCGCTGGACGCAACCAACCCTTACGGCCGCACCAAGGAACAAATCGAGGACATTCTTTCGGATCTAGGTGCCGCTGACGAGAGTTGGAGCATCGCCCTGCTCCGGTACTTCAATCCGGTCGGCGCTCATGAGTCCGGCCTTATCGGCGAGGATCCGAGCGGCGTCCCGAACAACCTGTTGCCCTTCGTTGCGCAGGTCGCCGTCGGACGCCGCGAAAAGGTGATGGTTTTCGGCAACGACTACCCGACGACGGACGGTACCGGCGTACGCGACTACATCCATGTGATGGACCTGGCCGCGGGTCACCTCGCTGCCTTGGGTCATCTCAGCAATCGGACTGGCGTATTCCGCTGGAACCTTGGAACCGGCCGGGGATCATCGGTGCTGGAAGTCATCAGGGCATTCAGCCAGGCGGCAGGCCACGACGTTCCCTATGAAATTGCGCCAAGGCGACCCGGAGACGCCGCCGTCAGCTACGCCGATCCGTCCGCCGCCCTGGCTGATCTGGGTTGGTCCGCGCGCCGGAGCCTTGCACAGATGTGTGAGGACCACTGGCGCTGGCAGAGCCGCAACCCGTATGGATATTCCGCGGCGGAAGAATCCGCCGGTGTCTACGCCGACTGATATGGCCGGCCTTGCACGCCAAGGTTTTGCTAGCTACCGTCCGAGTTCGGCGTTGTACCGGTACATGAAGGCAGCCATTGCGTCGCGGTTGACGGAGTTCGTAGGGCGGAAGGTGCCGTCGGGGTATCCGGTGGTGATGCCGGTGGACGCCAGCCAAGTGATTTCGAGGTAGAACGGGCTGGCCGGAGTGAGGTCCGTGAACGGTGAGACAGCGGGTGGCGTGTATGCAGGTTTACCCGCAAGCCGATAGAGGAATGCAGCCATGGCGTCGCGGTTGACAGGGTTCAGGGGGCGGTAGGTGCCGTCGGGGTATCCGGTGGTGATGCCGGTGGAGGCCAGCCAGGTGATTTCTTTGTAGAACGGTGAAAGGAGCCCGATATCCCTGAACGGAGAGATGACTGGAGGGATATAGACGGGGCTTCCCCTCAGACGGTAGAGGAACGCGGCCATAGCCTCGCGGGTGACGGGTTGGACGGGGCGGTATGTGCCGTCGGGATTGCCCGTGGTGATTCCGTTGTAGGCCAGCCACGTGATTTCTGTGTAGAAGGGGTAGCTGGCAGGGATGTCGGTGAACGAAGGCGGGGTCGAAGTGGCGAATGCGGTCACTCCCTGCGCGCTGCCGAGCCCGGTGGGCCCGTCGTATCCATAACCGGCGGTGCAAAGGTAGGACGAGGTGCACAAGCCGTTGGCGCCGTTGGCAACGTCATTGAGCGCCCAGGGTGAACTGTAGGGAAGCCGGGCAGGGGAGACCCCTGCAGGCGGAGGGCCGGCGAGTGCGTATGCGGCGGCAATGACGGGCGCGGCCGCGCTGGTTCCGCCGAAGACCATCCATCCGCTCATCCCGTTGCTGGGGGTGCTGTCATAGACGGCGACGCCGGTCGCCGGGTCGGCAACCGATGCCAGGTCGGCGACGGTGCGGTTGGGGCAGCCGGTGTCGTGCTGCCAAACAGGCTTGGGCTCGTAGGCGGAGCAGCCGCTGCCAGGCCCTTGTGCGCCGGATCCAGCGGACCCCCAGGCGCGTTCGGTCCAGCCCCGGACTTTGGTCGTGTCGGCGGTCAAGGTGGTGCCGCCGGCTGCGACGACGTTGGGGGAGGACGCGGGATAGTTCACGGTGGGCGCAGTTGTCGCGTTCGCGTAGCCGTGGTCGCCGGAACTGGCCACGAGCGGCGTCCCAGGGTGATTGAAGTACGCAGCGTCGAATCCGCTGACCCCGGAGAATTCTGGTCCGCCGAAGCTCATCGACACGGCACTGGCACCTAGCTTGACCGCGGTATTCACTGCCTTGCCCAGGTCGATAAGGGAATTGGAATTGGCCTCTACGAGCAGGATGTTGCAGTTCGGGCAGGCAGCAGACACCATTTGCACGTCGAGGGATGTTTCCTGCGCCCACGCGGCGTTGAAGGGTGGCCGGGAGGACCCGCCATCCTGATCCACTTTCCGGAAGCAGCCTGAGACCGAGAGACACGGGACCTGCCCGTATCTCGCCCGGTAGACCGCTAGATCCGCTTCGACAGTCGGGGCGTCGAAGGGATCGACTACTGCCACCGTTCGGCCGATCCCGGCGGTGAGTGCGGGCAGCTTGTAAGCGGACTGCAGGTCTGCGGGCCCGTAGCCGGCAGGGAGAAGCTGCCCGGCGGCCAGGGGACCGGCGACCTCATCATCGATCTCCGCATGGCACGATGCGTAGCCAAGGGGTGCGTCCCTGCATACCCTCGAATGCCGGTGACCCCTCAACGTCGCTATGGCCGGGGCAACCTGCCCGGGCTGCTGGGTGGATGCCGGTGCCGGCGGTGTCCTGGGAAGGTCATCCGGTGACCCGGCATCGGCTTGCGCAGGCGGGACACTGCCGACCAGTAGCATCAGCACCGCAAGGCCGCTGAACAGGCGAGGGCCGCTAGTCCGGCGGCGACGCAGGCAATCTCGCGGTGTTCTCGGCACGGGATCCTCCTTGCGCCGTTACTTGCAAGACGTTCCAAATCCAGTTAGCTGAGGCTGCAGTCGAGCGGATGCCCGGCGCCGGAACAGCCAAAAAAGGCCAGCGATCATCAGCATTTCACATGACTGCAATCTCCGGAACCGATGGAGGAAAGAGTGCGACGGTGACACCCGGAATTTGGGGAAATGAGTGACCAAAGTTCCACATGTTGCCAGTGTGACCAGTGTGTGAACAGTTGTCCACAATCGCGTCAAATTGACTTGGTTCCGTCCTGTAACCTCCCCTAGTTTGAATCTTGTTGGTCGTTCCGCAGCGCCAGGGGCGCATCTTGCATTGGGGGAAATGGATGGATGCTTTACGCATCGTCGAGGATGAAGTCCGCGAGCTGATTCGACGGCATGGGCTAGACCCTCTGAGCCAAGCTGTCGAAGTACATCGGCTCGTCGAGGCTGCCGTGAATGACTACGACGAGCGGGCCCTTCTCGGCCCCCTGCCTCCCCTGGGACATCTGGACACGGCACGCAAGTACGTGTTCGACGCCGTTGCGGGCTTCGGTCCGCTCCAGCCACTCCTGGACGACCCCACCATCGAAGAGATCTGGCTCAACGCGCCCAACGAGGTCTACGTTGCCCGGAATGGCGAATCCGAACTCACCTCGGTCAGCTTCAGCGCGCAACAAGTGCGGGACCTCGTGGAGCGGATGCTTAAGAGTTCGGGGCGCCGCCTGGACCTCTCCTCACCGTTTGTAGATGCCGCGTTGCCCGATGGTTCGCGGCTCCACGTTGTCATTCCGGATGTCACCCGCCGGCATTGGGCTGTGAACATCCGCAAATTCGTGGTCAAGGCGAGCCGGCTCGAACACCTGGTGGAGCTGGGCACATTGACGCCCCAATCAGCCCGATTCCTGGGAGCTGCGGTGGCAAGTGGACTGAACATCCTCGTTTCGGGAGCCACCCAAGCTGGAAAGACGACCATGCTCAATTGCCTGGCTGCCAATATCGGATCCCGGGAACGGGTCATCACTGTCGAAGAGATCTTTGAACTCCAGCTCCCACTACGCGACGTCGTCGGGCTCCAGTGCCGCCAACCGAACCTGGAGGGTCACGGCGAAATTCCTCTGCGTCGACTCGTCAAAGAGGCTCTGCGCATGCGGCCGGACCGTCTCGTGGTGGGCGAAGTTCGTGAAGCCGAAAGCCTGGACATGCTCATTGCCTTGAATTCAGGCTTGCCTGGCATGTGTACCGTCCACGCCAACTCCGCCCACGATGCCGTGACCAAAATTTGCACATTGCCGCTGCTGGCCGGTGAAAACATTTCGAGTGCGTTCGTTGTTCCAACCGTGGCGTCCTGCATCGACCTCGTGGTCCATTGCAGCCGCCATGCGGATGGACGCCGGCAAGTCACGGAAGTCCTTTCGCTGGGCCGACGCGTGGAGAACGGCATCATTGAGTCGTCCACGGTATTCGCGATGCAGGACGGCCGGCTTCAACCCAAATCCCATTCCATGCCCGCTGCGGAGAAATTCGCCCGGGCAGGCTTTGACGTTGCTGCTCTCCTGGAGCACTACTGATGGCGCCGCTGCTGGGCCTTCTATGTGGGCTGGGCGTATTTCTCATCTGGTGGTCCGCCTGGGAACAACAGCATCTTGCCGTCAAGGAGCCAAAACCGAGACGCCTCGAGACCTTGCTGCTCACCGCCGGGATCGAAAAAGTGAGCGGCACGGGATTCATCGCGTCCTGTGTGGGATTGGGCCTTTTCACCGTGTTGGTGATCTTCATCATGACAGCCTCCCTTTCGATCGCGGCTTGCTTCGGCCTGTTCGGTGCCTGGCTTCCATTGGCCATTGTCAGCTGGCGGGCGCGCAGACGGACAGCGATGCTCCGGGAGATGTGGCCGGACGTGGTCGACCACCTGCGCTCGGCAATCCGAGCGGGACTTTCACTACCGGAGGCCCTAGTCCAGCTCGGTGACAAAGGTCCCGAGGAATTGCGGGAGCTCTTCCGGGAGTTCGGCGCGGATTACCGTTCGGGCGGCCATTTCGATTCAGCGCTGAGCAAGCTAAAGGAGCGCCTGGCCGATCCTGTTGCCGACCGGATCATCGAGGCGCTCAGGCTGACCCGGGAAGTGGGCGGATCCGACCTCGGCCGACTTCTGGGAACTCTCGCCGAGTTCCTTCGTGAGAGCGCGCGGACCCGAAGCGAGCTTGAGGCGCGACAGTCATGGACTATCAATGGAGCGCGCCTGGCGGTTGCCGCTCCTTGGATAGTCCTTATGCTGCTGGCCAGCAGGCCGGAAGCCGTTGCTGCTTACAATTCCGCGGCAGGAGTCAGCGTGCTGGGAGGCGGACTCTTGGTCTCAGGGCTCTGCTACTGGAGCATGCTTCGCATCGGCGCGCTTCCCGAAGACGAAAGAGTGCTTCGATGACTGCACTGACCGCCATGACAGTGTTTTGTGGCCTCCTCCTGGGAGCCGGGCTGTGGCTCATCTTCATTCGCATGCCATTTTTGCGGTCCACTCCCTTCTCGGAACGCATTGAACCTCAACTCAAGTCCCAAAACCTTGAGTCCCGATTGCTGGCGTCAACCAGCGACGTCGCGCCGTTCGGCCCTTTGGAACGCATTCTGCGGCCCGTGTTCCGGGACGCCCTGCACCACTTGGCGCGGTTCAACTTCGGTACTACCGCACTCAACAAGAGGCTGGCGAAGGCCGGTTCGGGAAAGTCTGCATTGGACTTTCGGGCAGAGCAGCTGCTGTGGGCGGCGGCGGGCCTTGCGATGGCGGTTGTCGCCGTGGTCATGGCCGCAACGGCGGGCCGGTTCAGTCCGCTGCTCGCAGTCGTCTCAGTCCTGGCTTGTGCGCTTGGTGGGTTCCTTTTCCGCGACTACTTGCTGGGGGTGCAGATCAAGCGCAGGGAGAGCCGGATGCTGGCGGAATTCCCCAGCCTTGCAGAGCTGATGGCCCTCGCGGTGGGCGCCGGGGAGAGCGCTAGCGGTGCCCTTGACCGCGTGTGTCGCACGGCTCGCGGCGAATTGGCGAAGGAGTTTGCCTTGGTATTGGCCGCCACGCGGGCCGGCACGCCCCTGATCGAAGCGCTACACGAGTTTTCGGGACGAACCGACCTTGGCCCGTTGGTCCGGTTTGTGGACGGAATCGTCGTTGCCGTCGAGCGCGGTACTCCCCTGGCCGATGTATTGCGGGCCCAGGCTGCAGACGTCCGCGATTCGGCCAAGTGTGAGCTGATGGAAGCCGCAGGTCGGAAGGAGATCGCGATGATGGTGCCGCTCGTTTTCGGGATCCTGCCCCTCACCGTAATCTTCGCCGTCTATCCGGGCCTGGCCGCGCTGAATCTTGGCTTCTAGTGCGTGTTCCACAACGACCTTTTCGCATCCATCACATGGGCATTCGCTGAATGTCCAAAACAAGAAACTGCATGGAAATTCGCAACGGATTCCTGCACACGGAAATGGGGAATAATGAAGAAATTCGGACGCTACGGCCTGCCTGCGTCAGGACTTTTGCTTTGGCAGCTGTGGACTCTCCTGCCATTCGGATCAGGACTCAAGACCAACCCGGGTAAGGACTTGGCCCCCGAGGCCGATCATGCCGAGCGAGGCGATGTGCCCGGGTGGGTCATGATCACACTGATGTCCGCGGCACTCGTGGCGGGCTTGCTTGCTCTCGCCGGCCCGGCTCTTGAGGGGCTCTTCAACCAAGCCATGAGCAAGGTCGGAAAGTAGTCCATGCCGTTCCGCAGCAGTGGAGGAGCGGAGTACGGCAGCCAAGCCGGTGTTTGTCGCTGCGACGAGCAGGGATCCGCCGTCGTGGATTTTGTTTTGGTCGGTGGGATCCTCACGGTGTTCTTCCTCGCCATCATTCAACTGACCCTTGTGGTGCATGTGCGCAATACCCTCGTGGATGCGGCTTCGTCCGGAGCCCGTTACGGCACTCTCGCGGACAGGACGCCAGCAGATGCGCGGGAGCGCGCCGCGGAACTGATCGGCACTGCCTTGAATGCAGAGTTTGCCCGAGACATATCGACGTCGGAGGCTAGCTTCCAAGGAATCCGCACCTTGGAGGTGACGGTCCGTGCGCCCTTGCCCGTCATCGGGCTTATCGGACCAGGCCTGGCATTGGAGGTGCGGGGTCATGCCGCGATTTCTGACTGATCTTGCCCGTGCGGGGCTTGCTCGATTCCGCGAGGCGCTCTGCCGGCCACTCCCGGAGGGGTTAGACAACAACGGCCCACGGGGTGCCCCTGAGCGGGGTGCCCCTGAGCGGGGTGCCCCTGGGCGGGGTGCCTCTGCGCGGTGTGCCACTGAGCGCGGAAGCGCAGTGGTCGAGTTCACTCTTTTGTCCCTCCTGCTCATGGTTCCTGTGGTCTATTTCATCGTTACCATCGGGCAGGTCCAGGGTGGTTCATTCGCCGTCGTCGGTGCAGCGGACCAGGCTGCCAAAGTTTACGTGACGCGGAAAGACGCCTCCCAAGGCCGTGTCGCCGCTGAACAGGCTGCCGTGTTGACTCTTGCCGACTACGGGCATTCCGCGGAACGCGCCACTGTAGACGTCGCATGCGACCGCGATGACTGTCTGGCTGCCGGGACATCGGTCACCATAACGGTCAAGCTCACCGTGCCGTTGCCGATGGTGCCTTTCGGCGACGCTCTGAGCCTGGACGCCGCGCATCTGAATGCGTCTGCCACGCAAACCGTCGGACGGTTCAGATGACGGACGTCCCGACGACCACGGACGCGCCGGGGTTTCGCGCAAAGGGCCGGGAGGACGGCCAAATGATGGTCTTGACCATCGGCTACGTGGTGATCGCTCTGTTGCTGGCAACGGTCGTTGCCGCGGTTTCGGCCGTGTACATAGAACATAAGAAGCTCCTCTCGGTGGCCGACGGAGCTTCGGTAGCAGCCGCGGACAGCTATTCGCTCGGCCACGTAGTAGGCGGTGCTGAAAAGCCCGCGGCCGTCCTCAGCAACGAGAGGGTTCGCAGCGTTACCGAGTCATACCTGGTCCAAAACAGCGGCTATTCACGGTTCGATCAACTTGCCGTCGGACGGGACACGGGAAGTCCGGACAGCACTACTGCTGAAGTGGTGCTCAGCGCGGTTGCCCATCCGCCGGTGGTGAGTTTCCTGCTC
Source organism: Arthrobacter sp. MMS24-S77 (assembly GCF_054888235.1). Lineage (NCBI taxonomy): Bacteria > Bacillati > Actinomycetota > Actinomycetes > Micrococcales > Micrococcaceae > Arthrobacter > Arthrobacter sp. MMS24-S77. The sequence continues at coordinate 3,123,117 of NZ_JBTZRN010000001.1, read as the reverse complement.
CCCGAAGGCGTTCCGATCGAAGCCCGGTCTACCGCGCGGTCTCGACTGACCCGCTAAGGCGAGCCGTCACACGTCCAGGCCCCGCGCCACGCCAGGCAATGGATGGCGTAGTCTTGAACGACCATGGCTGAGATTGACTTTCCCGCAGAAATCCGCGCGCTTCGCTCCACCTACCGCTCCATCGAACAGGTTTCCGACGTCGAGAAGCTCAAGGAGGAGATCGCAGAACTGAGCGAGCAAGCTGGTGAGCCGAACCTCTGGGACGATCCTTCCTCCGCGCAGGTGATTACGTCCAAGTTGTCACACCGGCAGTCAGAACTCGAGCGGTTGAACAAGCTGGCGGGGCGGATCGACGACCTCGAAGTTCTTGTCGAGCTCGGCCAGGACGAGGACGATGACGCCTCCATGGTCGAAGCCGCTACGGAACTCGATTCAATCCGCAAGGCCCTCAAGGAACTCGAAGTGGTCACCCTGCTCTCGGGAGAGTACGACGAACGCGAAGCCGTGGTCACTATCCGTGCGGGCGCAGGCGGCGTTGATGCTGCGGATTTCGCTGAGATGCTGATGCGCATGTACCTACGCTGGGCAGAGCGCCATGGCTACCCGACTACCGTGATGGACACTTCGTACGCCGAAGAAGCGGGCCTCAAGTCAGCTACCTTCGAGGTCAAGGCGCCATACGCGTTCGGTACGCTCAGTGTCGAAGCCGGCACGCACCGACTCGTACGCATCAGCCCCTTCGACAACCAAGGCCGGCGACAAACTTCCTTTGCCGCCGTCGAGGTTATCCCGCTCATCGAGCAGACCGACTCGATTGACATTCCCGACAATGAGATCCGCGTGGATGTCTTCCGATCTTCCGGTCCAGGCGGACAATCGGTCAACACTACGGACTCCGCCGTGCGTTTGACCCACATTCCGAGCGGGATTGTGGTCTCCATGCAAAACGAGAAGTCCCAACTGCAGAACCGCGCGGCTGCCATGCGCGTTCTCCAATCGCGACTCCTCCTGTTGAAAAAAGAACAGGAAGACGCTGAGAAGAAGGCGTTCGCCGGGGATGTGAAGGCCTCGTGGGGCGACCAGATGCGTTCTTACGTGCTCAATCCGTACCAGATGGTCAAGGACTTGCGCACTGAACACGAAGTGGGCAACACGTCAGCGGTGCTCGACGGCGACATCGACGATTTCATCGACGCCGGTATCCGCTGGCGCACCGGCAACCGCAACGCTGCGGACTAGGCATCGACCGCCCGATTGGGCGACACACCGCACCAGGCCCACAATTCCGTAGCCGAGCGTGCGTATAGTCAAAGAGCCGGCGCTCAACTTCCCCCATCGAAAGCCCGTGCGCTGGCGGTTGGACTGGCCGAACGTGGCATGTCCGGCGGGGTTCTGAAGAGTCATGATCCGATTTGAGAATGTCACCAAGGTCTACGACCCCAATGCCCGTCCGGCGCTGGATGCTGTCAGCCTTGAGATTGACCGTGGAGACTTCACCTTCCTCGTCGGGGCTTCGGGCTCCGGCAAGTCGACGTTTCTACGCCTCATTCTGAAGGAAGACCGGGCAACATCCGGTTCGGTCTACGTCGCCGGCCAGAACGTGGCCAACATTTCAAGCTGGCGCGTCCCAAAGCTTCGCCGTGGCATCGGCGTCGTTTTCCAGGACTTCCGTTTGTTGCCGCAGAAGAACGTCTTCGCCAACGTGGCCTTCGCCATGCAGGTGATCGGTAAGAGCCGGAGCATCATCCGGGAGACGGTTCCGGAAGTATTGAAGACTGTGGGGCTTGAGGGCAAAGAACGCCGCATGCCCCACGAGCTCTCCGGTGGTGAACAGCAGCGCGTGGCGATTGCCCGCGCGGTCGTCAATCGGCCCGGCATCCTGCTGGCGGACGAGCCCACCGGAAACCTGGATCCCATCACCTCGATGGGCATCATGGGCGTGCTCGACAAGATCAACCAGAACGGCACCACGGTGGTCATGGCCACCCACGACGACGATATTGTGAATGAGATGCGCAAGCGCGTGGTGGAGCTCCGGAACGGCGTCGTGGTTCGTGACGAAGCCAAGGCGCTCTACACCTCGATGATCCCCGTGGTGGGGGAGTCCCGGCGAATGAAGGACGCAAGCGGCGCGGAAATCGACCGCGCGCAGGGGGTTCAGCAGTGAGGCTCGCATTTATCCTGGGCGAGATCGGCAGCGGCCTGCGCCGAAACCTGTCCATGGTGATATCCGTCGTCCTGGTGACCTTTGTGTCCCTCACCTTCGTCGGCGCGGCCGGCATGCTGCAGATGCAGATCAACCAGATGAAGGGCTACTGGTACGACAAAGTCCAGGTCGCCATCTTCCTCTGCAATGACTCTTCGACGGCGACTGGCTGCGCTTCGGGGGCGGTGACCAAGGAGCAGCAGGACAACCTCGCCAAGATGCTCGATTCGCCTGCCGTCAAGCAGTACATCAGCGACTACCAATTCGAGTCCCAGGCTGAGGCGTTCAAGCACTTCAAGGAACAGTTCTCCAACTCTCCGATTGTTGACTCGGTCACCCAGGACCAGCTTCCTGCGTCGTTCCGGATCAACATGAAGAACCCTGAGAAGTACCAGATCATCAGCGAAACATTCTCGTCCCAGGCCGGTGTGGAGACCGTCAGCGACCAGCGTCAGGTCTTGGAACGGATCTTTGAGTGGATGAACGGCGCATCCGTGGCGGCAATGGTGGTCGCAGGAATCATGATCTTCTGCGCGGTCCTGCTCATCACCACGACTATTCGGTTGTCCGCGTTCAGCAGGCGGCGGGAGACAGGCATCATGCGCCTTGTCGGCGCATCGAAGACGGTCATCCAACTGCCGTTCATACTTGAAGGCGTCATTGCCGCCGTCGTCGGGGCCGTATTGGCTTCCGGCACCCTGTGGCTGGTGGCTCAATTCTGGCTCAACGGAGACTTGTCGAAACAGTTCCTGAATACTCCTTTTATTTCCTCGACCCAGGTACTCGTGATAGCGCCGGTCCTGATAGCCTTGGGCGGCGGCCTGGCCGGGATATCTTCCCTTCTGACCCTTCGCCGATACCTCAAGGTGTAGCCATGAAAAGCAGTGACCTCCAGCGAACAGGACAGCCGATGCCCCGGAAGTACCAAGCTGCCCTGAAGCTACGCTTGAGGAGCGGCCGCGCGAAGGTTGTGGGCTCTGTGCTGGCCATTGCGATGGCAGCAAGCTTGGGCACTACTCCTTTGGCGCACGCGGATAACCTCGATGACCAGCAGGCTGCCCTCGACGCGGAATCGGCCCGCGTACAACAATCCCTGGAATTTGTTGATGCGAACATCGCCAAGGCGGCTGGCGACCTTGTGATCTACCAGGGCAGGCTCCGGGGGCGCAACAAGCTCTTCTCGAAGCGCAGGGCAGGGTTGCCTCTGCAGTGAAGGAAGCTGAGGCTCTCGCAGCACGAGTGGATTTGGCGCAGCAGAGCAAGGCCAAGATCACCGAGCAACTGGAGAACGACAAGCAAAAGATCACGGACACCAAGAAACTCATCGGCCAGATCGCGGCCCAGGCATACAAATCCGGTGGCGTGCCCACAAACGTGGCTCTGCTGTTCGGGTCGAACGACGGCGGCAACCTCACCGAAACGATGGACCTCGCCAACCAAGCGATGCGCAGCCAAAACGCGGCGATGACCAAGCTGACGCAGCAGAGTGCAACCAACGTGAACTCGCAGGCCCGGCTTGCCGCCGTGGAGCAGGAAATCAGGGATCTCAAGGCGAAGGCTGATGCCGCACTGGAGCGTGAAAAGGCAGCCCGTGACGACGCCGCGGCCAAAAAGGCCGAGGTGGACAAGCTCATTTCCGACACCACCCGCCTAAATAGCCAACTTCAAGCGGCGAAGCCCGGGATTCAGGCTCAGCTGCAGCAAGTGAAAGCGATGCAGGACGCCGTCGCGGCTGAGATTTCCGAGCGGGACCGTAAACTGCGTGAAGCGTGGCTGGCCGAGCAACAGCGGCTCGCAGCCGCCGCGGCTGCTGCCGCCAAGGCTCAAGGCCAGGCCCCGCAGCCGTACGTCCCACCAGTGAGCAATCCTCGCTCCGGCTTTGGCCTGATCCACCCGGTGCCCGGGAACATCCCCATCACTTCGGGATTCGGATGGCGTGCGACGCCGCCTGGAACCATTGATTTCTATGGCCAGGGCGGCTACATGCACACTGGTATCGACTTCGGTGCGCCTTGCGGCACCCCGGTTTATGCGGCCGCGGCCGGCACGGTGTTTTCGGCCGGCTGGGGCAACGACGGCGGTGGCAACCGGGTCAAGATTTCGCACGGGGTCATCAACGGCGACTCCCTGACCACCATTTACTATCACAACACCAGCGTGGTGGTTTCTTCCGGGCAGCAGGTGAGCCAAGGCCAGCTCATCGCCTACTCGGGCACAACGGGTAACTCGACTGGTTGCCACGTGCATTTTGAAACTTGGGTGAACGGTCAGGCGACAGATCCCATGAACCTTCTATAGCCCACACGGCAGGGTTCCGCTGGCGTAGACTAGTGTGATTCTTCGACAACCAAGGAGTTCTACCGTGCCCAAGGAAAGTGGCCGTAAGGTAGTGGCCACCAATCGCAAGGCCCGGCATGACTACCACATATTGGATACTTATGAGGCTGGCATTGCCCTCATGGGAACTGAAGTAAAGTCCCTGCGTGAGGGTCATGCCTCCATGGTCGATGGCTTCTGTACCTTCTACAATGACGAGTTGTGGATGGAAGGCATCCACATCCCTGAGTACAACCAGGGGAGCTGGACCAACCATGCCGCCCGCCGTCGTCGTAAGCTGCTGCTTCATCGCGAGGAACTCAACAAGATTTCCGGCAAGATCCGCGAGACCGGCCTGACGGTAGTGCCGCTCCAGCTGTACTTCCTCGACGGACGCGCCAAGGTCGAGATTGCCCTGGCTCGAGGCAAGAAGGATTACGACAAGCGCCAGACCCTGCGTGAGCAGCAAGACAAGCGCGAATCACTGCGCGAACTCCGCGAGCGGAACCGCCGCTAGTTCGGTGGGGGTTCTGCCGGTGGGCAACGGCTAAGGCGTGTCCCGGAATGTTCCGGTGCCGCCGTGCGTTATGATGATTAACCCGGGCAGGATTATTGCGCGGTTGCTCCTGAGCTGCCGCGGTCCTGCAGGGATTGATAACAAAATACGGGGATGATCGGTTTCGACGATGTTAGTCGCGACAGGTGAAGCGGGCCGAGGATGCAGAATTATCTCGTAAACGCTGTCTGCAAACCAATAAGTGCCAATTCTAAGCGCACTGACTTCGCTCTTGCTGCCTAAGCAGTAAGACAGTCCGTCAGCCCGAGGTTGCTATTGCCCCGGATCCTGGCGTCATTTAGATAGCCACTGCTGTTTGCCTTCGTCATCGAGGCAAGCGGGACTCTTAGATGGCTGGGCCCGGATCAGCTACTTGTTCGCAGGATAGCTGGGGCCGAGAAAATCCGACGCGAACTGCGCCCGGAGAAGCCCTGACAACACGACATCGGACGGGGGTTCAATTCCCCCCATCTCCACTTTTTGTGATGAGTCGAGACATCCTTGACGGATGAGTCGGGTCATCGGTTACACCCCGGTCTTCGGACCGGGGTGTTTTTCTTTGTCCGGGTTGGTAATCAATTGTGGGCTCGCCGCTGTTTCCGGCGGTCTCAGGGTTCCGGATGCTGAGGTCCCGGCTCACCGCCCGTGCCGTCGCCGCCGGTGCCGTCCTCACTGTCCGGCGGATTTCCAGTGTCCTGTTCGCGATGCCGGGCAGCGCGGTTGCGATCAAGCAACGTCCGTCGCTGGCGTCCAAAGACCATCACAGCTGCTACCACCGCTGCTCCAACAAGCACCAGCGCGACCCAGATCCATTGTTGCCCGTCCAAGTTCGCCCCCAATCCCAGCACATCGGCTGAGTCCGCCACTGTTATTTAGGGCCCATGCTCCGGAGGCCTAGTCCGGGAGACGGACCCAGTACGGAATCAGCCCTTGGGCCTATGTAGGCAGCTGAGGGCGCTAGCAAGCCGGGTCCGAATCAGCCTCAACGTCATCATGATTTGCCCCAATTCCTGATCGTTGCGGGATGCCGCCTCACGCTCTGGGCCCATCCGCAGGCGGGGCTCCGTCGCGGAAATCAGGTCCATCCGTCTCGGGATGGACGCTAGGGGCCACAATAGGAGCGCAGATTGCCCCTGTCGCGAGTGGTGACTACTTGTTTTTGGGATTTCCTACGTGACAACGGCCTCGATGCCCTGGGTGGGGTTGTTAACCAGACGTGCGGCCCGACAGCCGGGAAGTCGGTTCAGTTCAGGGAAGGTCACGACGGCGGAAGGTCAGGATACTGTGCTCCGGCGGAGCTCGCTTTTGCGGATCTTTCCGCTGGCCGTTCGCGGCATGTCGTCCACGAATACGACAGTTTTCGGGATCTTGTAGCGGGCCAGTTTGCCCGCCAGGTGTTCCTTGAGCTGATCCTCGGTCAAGGAGGCTCCATCGCGGAGTACCACCACGGCGCGTGGCACCTCTCCCCACTTCTCATCGGGTACTCCGATGACTGCGACGCTGCCCACCGAGTCGAGTTCACTGATCGCCTGTTCCACCTCGGCAGGGTAGATGTTCTCGCCTCCCGAGATGATCATGTCCTTGAGCCTGTCCGAGACGAAGACGAATCCGTCCGCGTCCTTGTAGCCCATGTCTCCGGACTTGAACCAGCCGCCGTCTTCATATGACTCGGCGGTGGCATCGGGACGGCCCCAATATTGGTGGATGACGTTGGGGCCTTTGATCTGGATTTCCCCGACCTTGCCCTGCTCGGCAAGCCCTCCCGCGACGTCGGAGATCCGGACGTCACTGAAGAAGTGCGGGAGCCCGGAAGAGCCGGCCTTGTCCCGGGATCTGGCTGCGGGCAGCGTAGTGGCGCCCGGCGCCGTCTCCGTCATTCCATAGCCATTGGAGAAGCGTAGCCCGCGCGCCTCGTACGCTTCCAGGACGCGCATCGGTACAGCCGATCCGCCGCAGGTCAGCTTGTTGAGGGAGCTAAGGTCCGACGTCGGCCAGGCCGGGTGCTCGCAGAGCATCTGGTAGGTGGTGGGCACCCCGCTGATGGTGGTGGCACGGTGCCGCTCGATGAGCTCCAGGGTGCGCTGGGGATCGAACCTCGATTCGAGGACAACAGTCCCGCCCTTGAGCAGAGTCGGCAGCACTCCCATGTCGAGCGAGGCCACGTGGAACATCGGCGAGATCATGAGCGCTACATCGCTGGAAGAGAAATCGAAGTCGACAATTACGTTGATGCAATTCCAGGTGATGTTGCCGTGGGTCAGGAGCGCACCCTTCGGTCGACCTGTCGTGCCGGACGTATAAAGGATCATTGCCCCGTCATCGAGCCCTACTTCTTCGTCCAGATGCTGGGGCGCTCCCGAGGCGACGATATCCTCATAGTCCTCCGCCGCCGTCGGGCTTTCACGCCCGCCGTCACCGAAAGGACCGGTGCTGTCGCCCGCTAAGGAGTCGACGACGGCGATGCGCCGGCTCACGTGGGTTCCTTCCGCGCCGCTGGCCGCGAGGCCGCTGAGGCTCGCGGAGTGGATCAGCGCAACGGCGCCGCAGTCCTGAAGCTGGAACGTGATCTCCGGCGGCGCCAATCGCGTGTTGAGGGGCACGAAGATCGCCCCGAGTTGCCCGCAGGCAAAAAGCGTTTCGAGGAAGGCAGGATGGTTTTCACCGAGGTAGGCCACCCTGTCGCCCTTGGAAACACCCCGGGATTTCAGTGCGTTGGCGAGCCTGTCCGATCGTTCCGCAAATTCCTCATAGCTGAGCTGGCGGTCTCCGGCGATCAGCGCAATCTTGCTTCCGGACTTCGGGCGGCGACGCTGCAGCCACGAACCGATCCCAAAATTCTCCATGACGGTCCTTTCTTATTCCCAAGCTAGACCTTTCCCGGCCTCAAGGCCGGACGGTCTGCAAATCGTTGTTCTTCGGTTCCCGCGTCAACAGGATGAAGATGATGGAGACGACCGACATTGCGGCCAGGTAGAAGACCACCGAGCCCGTGTTCTGGCCGGAGTCCTTGAAGATCTGCGCCACGATCCCCGGCGTGAAGCCTGCACCGAGGAGGGTCGCGAGTTGGTAGCCGAGCGAGGCGCCCGTGTAGCGGGACGTGGTGCCGAACTGCTCGGACACGAATGCGGCCAGCGGCCCGAAGAGCGTTGAATGGATCATCAGGCCAACAGTGAAAGCGATGAAGATCAGCAGGATGTTGTTCGAGGACAAAAGCTGGAACATCGGGACTAGATTAGCGATGAAGAGCACGAGTCCACCGATCATCACGGGCCGCCGTCCTAGCTTGTCGGAGAGCCGGCCGCCAAGGATCACGAAGACGATGGAGATGAGGGAGGCACCTGCGAAGGCGTACAGCACGCCCTGCCGGTCGGCACCCTTGGAGACAGCGAACGTCACGGCAAATGTGGCCAGGACCACCTGGAGGGCAAAGCCGGCGGCCCCGGCGAGCATGGTGAAGATCAACGTCTTGGGCCGGCGCAGCACCTGGAGGAGCGGGACGGCGGGCTTCGCGGCGCCATTGTCAGCGTTCCGGGCTGCCCTTTCCTGTTCAATCGCCGCTTTGAAGATCGGGCTCTCCGAAACCTTCAACCGGACGAACATGCCCACTGCCAGAAGGACAAAGGAGAGCAGGAACGGTACGCGCCAACCCCAGGCAAGGAACTGGGAGTTCGGCAGGGCCGAGAAGATGCCCATAATGAGGGTGCCCAGCACGGCGCCGGACGGCGCTCCGGCATTGACGAACGAGGCCGCAAAGCCGCGTTTCCCCGATTCGGAGTGCTCCAACGCCATCAAGGCGGCTCCGCCCCACTCGCCGCCCACAGCGATTCCTTGGAAAACCCGAAGCACAACAAGCATCACGGCGCCCCACGGGCCGGCCACCGAGGCGCCCGGGACCAGGCCGATCAGCGCCGATGCCAGGCCCATGACCAACATGGAGACGATGAGCATTCCCTTGCGTCCCAGCTTGTCGCCGAAGTGCCCGAAAATAACGCCGCCCAACGGGCGGGCCACGTATCCTGCGGCGAAAGTGCCGTAGGCAGCCACGACGCCCACCCAGTCGTCCATTCCTGAGAAGAAGACCTTGGGGAAGACCACCGCCGCGGCTGTGGCATAGAGCAGGAAGTCGTAGTACTCGATGGTGCTTCCCAAGTAACTGGAAGCAATGACCGTGCGTGCTTCCTTGCGTCGGTCGGCTACGCCCATGGATTGAAGCTGCGATATTTGGGACATCATTGTTCCTTAAAGCAGAGGGGTGGGGGTGTTTGAAGTGGTCTAGTTGTAGAAACGAGCGAGGAATTCCGCCACGACCGCGGGGCGTTGCTGGCCTTCGATTTCGATGGTGTTCGCAACCTTGATCTGGGCGCCGCCCTTGACCTCGGTGACTTCGGCGATGGTGGCTTGCATGCGGATGCGCGCGCCCACTTTGACCGGAGAGGTGAAGCGGACTTTGTCCAGGCCGTAGTTCACTTTGGTGCTGACGCCTTCGACGTCGAACAACTCGCCCCAGAACGGGATGATGAGCGAGAGCGTGAGGAAACCATGGGCGATCGGAGCGCCGAAAGGTCCGTCCTTCGCCCGTTCCGGATCGACGTGGATCCATTGGTCGTCACCGGTTGCGTCCGCGAACTTGTTTATTTGTTCCTGGGTGATTTCCCGGTATTCAGTGACGCCGAGATCCGTTCCGGCGAGGGTGAGTAATTTGTCGAAGTCGACGACGAGATTGGGCATTGTTGCCTCCTGGTGGTTGTTGTGGGTGAAGAGAGTATGGGGTTAGCGGGTGAAGGCGCTCTCGCCCGTGAGTGCGCGCCCGACGATCAGGGCATTGATTTCGTGTGTTCCTTCGTAGGAGTAGACGGCTTCGGCGTCGGCGTGGAACCGGGCAACATCGCTCTCGAGCGTGATTCCGTTGCCGCCTGCCAGTTCGCGCGCCAGCGCGACTGTTTCCCGCATGGCAAGGCAGCTTTGCATCTTGGCGAGCGCGGAGTCCTGGTCACGGTAGACACCGTGTGCCTGCTGTTCGGTCAGCCTGACCACGAGGGACATGCTTGCCGTGAGATTGCCAAGCATGCGGGCCAGCTTTTCCTGGACCAGCTGGAAGGAACCCAGCGGGCGGCCGAACTGTTGGCGCTCGCGGACGTAGCGGAGGGCTGCTTCGAAGGCGCCGGCCTGGATGCCGGTGGCGATCCAGGCGACGTCCGATCGCATGGCCCGGAGCATCGCCGCTATGTCTTTGAAGGAGTTCACGTTGTGGAGGCGCATGGATTCGGGGACCCGGACGCCGTCGAGCGTGATGTGGGCGTTTTGCATCATCCGCAGGGAGGTCTTCCGGTGGATCTTCTCCAAGGTCACACCGGCGGCTTCGCGGTCCACGAGGAACGCCTTGACCTGTCCGTCCGCGACGTCCCGGGCGAACACTGCCAGGACATCCGCCGTCGAAGCGCCCCCGATCCAGCGCTTGGCACCGTCGAGCACCCAGGCGTCGCCGTCGCCGTCGAGATCGCGGCGCGCGGTGGTGGAGAGCCCGCCGGCAATGTCCGAGCCGGATTCCGGCTCGGTCAGGGAGAAGACGCCCTTGAGCGAGAAATCGATGACTTTCGGCATCCACCCGGCCTGCTGCTCCGCCGAGGCGCCTACCCGGATAGCGGTGCGGAAGAGGCCGGCCTGGGCCGTGTACCACGTGGCCAGCGAAGCGTCTGTGCGTGCGAGTTCGAAGATCCTGAAGCCTTGGTAGATGCCGCGGGCAGGACTGCTCTCTGCCCCGGTGCCTGTCAGTTCGGCCGGTTCCATCAGGTCCAGATCGATGAGCGGCTGGGCCAACTGGGCGGGGAACTCGCCGCGCTCCCAATGGTCGGCCAACAGAGGCTTCGCGTCATGATCCAGGAAGTCCCGCAGCCGGCCCAGGACCCGCCGCTCGTCCTCAGTGAGGAGCGATTCGGCGTCGTAATAGTCGCAGACGTTGTAGAGTCTGCTCTGCTCAGCTGTGACGGCGCCCATGTCAGGCGTCCAATCCGAGCAGGCGTACGGCGTTGTGCTTGAGGATCTTGGGCCGGACCTCGTCCTTGAGCGGGAGGTCAGCGAAGGCCCGCAGCCATTTCTGCGGGGTGATCAGCGGGAAGTCCGTGCCGAACAAGACTTTGTCTTGCAGCGCCGAGTTGGACATCCTCACGAGCGACTCCGGGAAGTATTTGGGGGACCAGCCGGACAGATCGATGAACACGTTGGATTTGTGGGTGGCGATGGAGTTCGCCGCGTCCTGCCAGGGCACCGAGGGGTGGGCCATGATGATCTGCAGCTCGGGGAAGTCAGCGGCCACCGCGTCGAGAAGGAGCGGGTTGGAGTAGGCCAGCTTGATGCCGTAGCCGCCAGGCAGGCCGGCGCCCATGCCGTTTTGGCCGGTGTGGAAGATGGCCGGCAGGCCAAGTTCCTGCAGCGTTTCCCAGAGCGGGTAGAACTGTTCGTTGGAAGGGTCGAAACCCTGCAAGCTGGGGTGGAACTTGAACCCGCGTGCGCCCAGGTCGATCGCCTGGTGCTTGGCCCCCTGGATGGCCTCTGTGCCCGTGCGCGGATCGACGCTGCCGAACGGGATCAGCACGTCGTTGTTCCTGGCGGCTCCCGCGATCAGTTCCGGAATGCTGTTGGGTTCATGCTTGAGCTGCGTGCGTGCGTCTACGGTGAAGACGACGGCGGCCATGTTCAGTTCGCGGTAGACCTCGGCGATCCGGTCCAGCGAGGGCGTGCGGTCCTCGGCCTTGAAGTACTTGGCAGAGGCCTCCGTCAGGGCCGGTGGCAGGGATTCGTGGCCGTGGCCGTCCACTTCGAGATGGACGTGCATGTCGATCGCGTCGAGCTTCGCGGCGTTGATGCCGAGCTCGTAGCGCTGTGGTGCGGAGTAGGCGGCCATGTCAGCGGACCTGCACTGGAGCGGCCGCTTCGGGCCGCAGGTCCTCGGGCAGCGGCAGGAATTCCTCGCCGACGCTCTGTAGCTTGTCCCCGAACAGCGGGCCGAAGTTCTCTACGAGGTCCTGGTAACCCCAGCCGCCCTCGCGGTACTCGGTCGCTGCGGCTTCGGGGTGGGTCCACAGCTGGAGGCGGTCGCCGCCGGCGCCGATGGCCTGGCCCGTAATGCCGGCCGCCTCATCGGAGGCGAGGAAGGCAACCAGTCCGGAGACGTCGTCGGCCGTTCCAAAGCCAAGCTCGTGGCGGAAGAAAGGGGGCATGGCCTCGCCGCGCTCGTCCGCCTCTACGGCTCTGTGGAAGTAGGGGATGGTCTTGGTCATCGCCGTGGCGGCCACCGGGATCACCGCGTTGGCGGTGACGCCGGCCTTCTTCATTTCCAGCGCCCACGTCCGGACCATGCCCACGATTCCCGCCTTCGCGGCGGCGTAGTTGCTCTGGCCGAAGTTGCCGCGTTGCCCTGTCGGCGAACCGATGGCGATGATGCGGCCAGCGATGCCGTTCTCCTTGAAGTAGCCGAATGCCTCGCGGGCGCAGGTGAAGGTGCCGCGGAGGTGGACGTTGATGACCAAGTCGAAGTCTTCGTCCGTCATCTTCAGCAAGCTCTTGTCGCGCAGGATGCCGGCGTTGGTGACCAGGATGTCGAGGCGGCCGAACTCCCTGACGGCCGTTTGCACCAGCTGTTTCGCCGCTTCCGTGCTGCCTACGGGGGCGACGACGGCGACTGCCCGGCCGCCATCGGCCTCGATAGTGCGGACCGCTTCGCCAGCTACCTCGGCGTCGACGTCGTTGATGACCACTGCGGCACCCTGGCGGGCGAGTTCCCTGGCGTAGGCCAGGCCAAGGCCACGGCCGCTTCCGGTGACAATCGCTACTTTTCCTGACAGGCTCATCGCTGCTCCTTTGCTCGATCCCCGTGCATCCAAGCCTTCGGCGTGGGATGCTGTTCTGTATCCATGAGAATACGTATAGTTGAACTTGTCAACGATTTATTTTGAAGATTATTGGAGATTGCCATGACGGTCGAGACCCAGGACGAGCAGCAGGCTGCCACGAAGGACCGGCTGGTCGCCGCTCCGATCAGCCAGGATGTGGGTTTCCTGCTGGCCAAGCTTCATGCAGGCGGGTCGGTGGTGAACAACCGGGCCCTTGCTGAGTTCGACCTCAAGGAGCGCTCGTACTCGGTGCTGATCCTGGCCAACAGCGGGCTGGAGCCCACCCAGCGGGAGCTGGCGGACTTCCTGAGCCTTGACCCGAGCCAAATCGTTTCCTTGGTGGACGAGCTCGAAAAGCGGAAACTCGTGGCCAGGGCACCCGGCAAGCAGGACCGTCGGGCCAAGACGGTGACGGCTACGGCGAAGGGGAGTCAGCTGCTTGCCCAAGCAGCCGTTGCCGCCCGCCGCGCGGAGTCCGAGGTGCTGGCGGCACTTGCGGACGAGGAAGCCGCCCAGCTCAAGGCGTTGCTGCGCAAGGCGCTGTGGGGTTAGGCCTTGTCGGTTAGGCCTTGCGGGGGCGAGCGCTAACTTGCGTTCACCCACGGCGTAGGCCGGAACGGACTAACCGCAGCAGTGTATTCGTTGATATAGACACCACCGGTTACAGGAGGTGCACGATGAGTACATTGCCGGAAGAAGCTCTTCCAGAGGATATCCCGGACGCCCCGTCGGACGACGAGGCTCTGGACGCCTACTCGCAGACTGTCATGCGCGTGGCGGAAACCGTTACGCCCCATGTTGCCGCCTTGGAGATGAGCAGTGCGCGCAGGAACGGCCAGGTCAGGATTGGAAGCGGATCCGCCGTGGTGTTCACGGGGGACGGATACATGCTGACCAATGCCCATGTAGTCTCGGGTCTTCGCTCCGGGCGGGCAATATTCGCCGACGGAACCCATACCGACGTCGAACTCGTCGGGGCGGATCCCTTGTCCGATCTCGCCATTGTCCGGGGGCACCACACCCCGCCGCCCGCCACATTGGGCAACGCGGAGTCGCTGCATGTAGGTCAGTTGGTGATTGCTGTGGGTAACCCGCTAGGGCTGGCAGGATCAGTGACCGCGGGCGTCGTCAGTGGGCTCGGGCGTTCCATCCCCGTCAGGTCCGGCCGGCACAGCAGGGTCATCGAAGACGTCATCCAGACCGACGCAGCGCTGAACCCGGGCAATTCCGGGGGAGCCCTTGCCGACACCAAAGGGCGGATAGTTGGAATCAACACCGCTGTGGCCGGTTTGGGCCTCGGGCTTGCGGTGCCTATCAACACCACCACCCAACGGATCATCGCCGCCCTGCTCAGGGACGGACGGGTCCGGCGGGCGTACCTTGGCCTGGTGAGCACCCCCATTCCGTTGGAAGCGAGTGCGGTGATCCGGACAGGCCAGAAAGAAGCTCTCCGGGTGGTGGAAGTGATCGCTGGATCTCCGGCCGAGCGCGCAGGACTGCTTGCGGGCGATCTTGTCCTCAGTGCACAGTCGCGGGCCGTATCCAGTGCGGAAAGCCTTCAGAAGCTCTTGTTTTCGCAGGCCATAGGGGAGCCGTTCCTGCTGACGGTCCTTCGCGACGGCAAAGTCCACGCAATTGTGGCCGTCCCCAGCGAAATGACTGATGCGGATTCATGAGGAGCCGGGGCCATGATGGAACCAGCTCGCTAAAAAGTCGGCTCGCCAAAAAGCCGGGGCCCGATGGCTCCGGCTTTTTGCTATTTCTTCCTCATCCTCAAATGGGCCACTGGATCCACGGCGGCGTCGGATTCGTGCTTGGCACGCTTCACTGCCCGTTTCTCCTTGATGGACTTGATACTCTTCTTCGTCTCGTGCTGGTGAGGCGCTTTGTCAGGCATTTCATGCTCCCTAACTACGGATCTTCCCTGAAGATCCTGCAAAGAGGGTCCTGAAAAGGCCCTCTCTCTGTAAGCTACGCCTGTTTCGGCCGAAAGCAACCGGCCGCTCAACGCACGAACAGCTAGGCTTCGGACGCCGGAACGTCCACAATGCCCACGAACCGCGAGCCGATTCCCTCGTACTCGCTGCGGACCTCGCCGGGCAGGATTCCGGGAACCTCGCTGTTGCGGTGGTGCCCGCAGAAAACGTAGGTGAACTCGGGCCACCACTTCTTGGGACGGGCCGCCTCGGTATAACCGCACACCACACAGCTCAGGTGAACCCAGACGGGACGCTTGCCGGTACGGTTGGCGCGGGATTGGACGAGCCACTGCGGTGGATTGTCCTGCAGCTCGGTCAGCTCGGCTTGCGAAAGCCTGGACGGGATGCCGTGGCGTTGGGCCATTTCCATCGAAATATCAAGGGCCAGTGCGGCGTCACGTCTGCTAATCACCATTCAACGATACGGGACTCCAAGCGCGGAGGAATCCCGGCGTCAGTGGACAAGCAGGCGTAGGCTGTGCTCATGACCGACGCAGCGGCCCTGCTGCCAAGCACTCCGCTGCAAAAGCGGGTCCTTGTTGTGGCTATTGTGGCTTCCTTCATCGCCATTTTGGATGGCTTCGTAGTGAACCTCGCGCTCCCGGCGATTGGCCGCGAACTGGGCGGTGGACTTGTCATCCAGCAATGGGTGGTGGATGCCTACCTTTTGACCTTGGGCGCCCTGATCCTGGTTGCCGGGTCTTTGTCCGACCATTTCGGCCGTGCGCGGATCCTGGAATGGGGACTCGCCGGTTTCACCATCACTTCCGTCATCTGCGGCCTCGCCTGGAACGGGGAGGTGCTGGTGGTGTCACGGGCCCTGCAGGGAATCGCGGGGGCACTCCTGGTCCCGAGTTCGCTCGCGATGATTGTCACGTCCTTCTCGGGTCCGGCGCAATCCAAGGCGATCGGCCAATGGTCCGGCTGGACCAGCGCGGCAGCTATCGTGGCTCCGCTCATCGGCGGCGCCTCGGTGGATCTGTTGTCCTGGCGCGTCATCTTCTTTATCAACGTGATTCCCGCCGTCGCCGTCTGGCCGATTCTGGCTGGGCTGCGGAAGTCCGATGCCGCCACGGACAGGAACAAGAAGATCGACTACCTCGGCGCTTTCCTTGCCATGGTGGGACTGGGTGGCCCGGTCTACGCCTTCATCGAACAGGGGCGGATGGGCTGGGGGAACATGCTGGTCTGGATGCCCCTGGCCGTCGGGGGCGTTGGCATGACCCTGTTCCTGATCCACGAATCCAGGACCCCGGAGCCAATGCTACCCCTCCGGCTCTTCGGCATCCGCAACTTCGGTTGGGGAAACCTGGCCACGCTGGCCATTTATGGCGCCTTGTCACTAGGCTTCTTCGCCGTAGGCATCTATTTGCAGCAAGTCGGAGGAATGAAAGCCACGACGGCGGGCATCGCCCTGCTTCCCGCGACCGTGATCCTGATGCTCACGGCCTCATTCTTCGGCGGCCTGGCCGGCAAGTACGGTCCGCGATGGTTCATGACGGCGGGACCGTTCATCTGTGGAATCGGTTTTCTCATGACGATGACCGTCCAGGAGCCCTTGAACTACTGGACGCAAGTGCTACCCGGGCAGATCGTCTTCGGGATCGGTCTCAGCACCTTGGTGGCGCCCCTCACTGCGGCCATCCTGGGCGCCGTCCCCACCGAAGAGGCAGGGATCGGCTCCGCCGTGAACAACGCGGTAGCACGTATTGCAGGATTGATCTGCATCGCATTCGCCGGGCTCATCATCGGCCCGGTCTTCAGCCGCCAAGGTCTCATCAACGCGGTGGTGGTCACCGCGGTTCTGTTCTTCATCGGGGCGGCGGCATCCGCCGTCGGGATCCGGAACCCGGTCTTGACCCCTGCCGTGACGGAATCTCCGGAAGGTCCAGCCCCCGACGACGGCGGGACGGCAGCTCAGCGCGCCTGAGCAGTGCTTTCCAAGACGCAGTGCTTTCCAAGACGCAGCTTCGTCAGCGTTCCGCGAGGACGCAACCTTCGTGCGCAGTGTCGGTGGCTACCCACAGCGCCGAGGTGACTTCGTCGGCGAGGTCGTAGTCTCGGCTGCCCGGGCCCCTTCCGATCCGGACCACCAGCGCGCCACCGAATGGCCTGCGGCCAATCACCTGGATATTGGCATCAAGGTCGATTTCCTCGGCAGACAGGTAGCGCAGCAACTCCGGGTTCTCGTCACTGATCCGTGTGATTTTCCCGGAGTGGCCGTCGTCTAGCTCGATCATCCGGTGCGCGTGCGGGAGGGTCACCGAACCGTCCGCGGCGGGGATGGGGTCACCGTGGGGATCGCGTCCGGGATTGCCCAACTTGGCTGCCATGCGATCGATGAAAGTGTCCGAGACGGCGTGCTCGAGCATCTCGGCCTCGTCATGGACTTCGTCCCAGCTGTAGCCCAGTTCCCTCACGAGGTACGTCTCGATCAGGCGATGCCGGCGGACCATGCCCAGGGCAAGCTGCATTCCTTGCGGAGTCAAAGTAATCGCGCTGTAGGGCTGGTGGTCAACGAGCCCCTGGTCCTTGAGCTTGCGGACCATTTCCGAGACGGAGGAATTGGCGACGCCCAGCCGCTGCGCCAGCTGCGAGGACGTGATGGGTTTGTCCTGCCACTCCGTGAAGGAGTAGATGACCTTGACGTAGTCCTCGATCGAGGAGGAGGGCGCACTGGTCTTCACGGTTACAAGCCTATCGTGAACCGGGTGGTTCAGAGCTTCCGCGCCCGCCAGCTCTGCGTGAGGTACGGCAACGGGACGACGTCACCCTCCGTGTGACCCAGGTGTTCGAAGAGATACCAGCGGAGATTCCCCATGACCTTGGCACGGGTGGCGTCACTCGCCCTCAGATAGTAGCTGCGGGACTTCACCAGTTCGAGGATGTCACCTGGAGTCACGGGATCCTCCCAATGCGTCAGGTGACTTTCGAGGCCGGTAAACTCGGGTCCCACCACAGGCCGGAAGTCCGGTTTGTGGACATCGCCGGCATGCATGATGCGGGACAAGCGGTGGACCCAAGGCACGGAGGTGTCCAACTGGTTCCAGATCAAACCGATAACCCCCTGGGGGCGCAGGATCCGGGCGATCTCGGTGCTGGCGGCGAGGGGATCGCACCAGTGCCAGGCTTGGGCAACGCTGACGACGTCGAATGCTGAGTCCGCCAGTCCAGTTGCCTCGGCCGTTCCCTCCAGGGCAACCACCTGCGGGAACGTCTTACGCAGTTGCGTGAGCATGTCCGCGGAAGGGTCCACCGCGGAGACGGTCAGTCCGCGCTCGACCAGGAGCGCCGTGAACTTTCCGGTCCCCGCTCCCAGGTCCGCCGCGTCCCGCGCCCCTTCCGGCAGGAGCCAATCGGCTGAATCCGCAGGGTAGCCGGGCCGGACACGGTCATAGTGCTCCCCGCCGTCCTGGAAACTTTGACCCAGCTCGAGGCGCCGTTCCTCGTAGAGCTTGGGGCCGGCTGACGTGCCTTTGGGTCGCGGGGCCACGCAGGAACTCCTTCGTAGGACAGGAAAAATACCCTACGAATCTACCGCAATCAGTCGGTGCTGCAGGGAGCTGCGCCCGCGGTCCCGGGGGTGTTGGGAGCCCACTCCGGGTAGCTGCGGTGGTCGTTCGCTGGCACCCAACGGCCGGCATCCACGACGTAGTCCCAGCCGAGGCCATTGCTCTTGAGCGCCTGGATGCCCGCGATGAGCCGGGTGGCGTCCTCCAGCCGCGATCCCACGCCGAAACTGGCCCGCAGGGATCCGGACGGGAGGCCCAAGCGCTTGAGCAGCGGGTGGGCGCAAAAGCGCCCATCCCGCAGGCCGATGCCGTGCTCGGCCGCGAGATAGGCCGCCACGAGGCCTGCGTCGTAGCCCTGGAGCGAGAAATTCACGACGCCGATGGTGTCCTGGGGATCGGTGTCGCTAAAGATCTGGTGGACGGTCACGCCGTCGATCTCGTTGAGGCCATCAACCAAATGTGTGCGGATGGCTGCTTCGTGGGCATGCCATTCCTCGTGGTCGAGGCTGGCGATGACCTGGGTAGCACGTGCGAGGGTGGCAGCTCCGAGCACGTTCGGCGAGCCCCCTTCGTGCCTGGCCGGTCCCGTGGCCCAGCTAACGGAGTCAAGGCGTGCCTCGCGGACAGCCCCGCCGCCTGCAAGGTGGGGTGTGCCGGCGTCGAGCCAGTCGGGACGGCCCACCAGGACGCCGGCGCCGAACGGCGCATAGAGCTTGTGCCCCGAGAAGACCAAGTAGTCAACATCCGCGGCGGCAATGTCGATGCGGCGGTGCGGAGCGAGCTGGGCCGCGTCCACCACAATCCGCGCTCCGAATTCGTGGGCCAAAGCGGCGAGTTCCTTGATGGGCAGGATCTCGCCCGTCACGTTCGAGGCGCCCGTGACTGCCAGGAGGCTGACGCCACCGTGGGAGAGCGCCGCGCGGACATTCGCTACAGTCTCGGTCAAAGTTCCCGCTGCCACAATGCTGCGGTGCGGGACGCCTTGCCACGGCAGGAGATTGGCGTGGTGTTCGATGTCCAGATAGAGGACTTCGCCAACGTGGCGTCCGTCCTCGGCAGGCAGGCAGCCGGCCAGGAGGTTGAGCGAATCGGTGGTGTTGCGAGTGAAAATGACGGAATCGTCTGCCCGGCCGCCAACGAAGTCGCGGACGATATTGCGGGCGTTTTCATAGACCGAGGTGCTGATCTGGGAGGCATAGCCTGCGCCGCGATGGACACTCGCGTAGTACGGGAGGATCTCGTTGAGATATGCCGAAACCACGGTCAAAGCGGGGGCTGACGCGCCGTAGTCAAGGTTGGCGTAGCGGACGTGGCCGCCCTGGATCAGCGGCGCTTGGAGCTCCGCGCCAGTAACCGCGGCCAACGGACGGCTTGCCGGAGACGGGGATACGCCATGCTGCCTTGCTGTGCCGTGGTGCCGGGCGTCTTCGTTGTGCTCGGAGATGGCGGGAGAAGTAAACGTAGCTGTGCTCATGGGACCTCACTCAAGAGGGACCCCTGCGTGCAGGGGGTCCGCGCTTGCCGTATCCGTTCCGGACCGGCCGGGTCGTCACCCGGGGCACCCCGCCGCGATGGAGGGTTGCCGGCCAGCAAACCGGGGTTTCGCGCTGGCACTCGTGACCTGTAAAGAGACTAGGACACCGGCAAGGCTCGTTCCAATGTGACCACGATTGTTAAGCGGATTGTTACACAGCCGGAAAAATGTGCCTTCTGCCGAAGAAAAAGTGGCGGACGCCCCGAAAGAGGGGCGGCCGCCGTCGATTATTCAGTGAAAAAAGGCTCAGAGCAGGTCGTCGAGCTCCGGGTTGAGTCGCTTGAGGACCTCGGAGTGCAGGATCGAGTTGGTAGCCACGGCATTGCCCCCGAAGGGACCGTCTGCACCCTCCAAGGACGTGAAGCGCCCTCCGGCCTCGGTCACGATCGGCACCAGGGCCGCCATGTCGTAAAGCTGGAGTTCCGGCTCGGCGGCGATGTCCACCGCACCCTCCGCCACAAGGCAGTAGGACCAGAAATCTCCGTAGGCGCGGCTACGCCAGACATCGTTCTCCAGGCCCAGGAAGCTGTCGAGCGAACCGTGCTGCTTCCACTCGGAAAGCTCGGAGTAGGAAAGCGAGGCATCTTCAAGCCGCGACACGTTGGAGACCTTCAACCGGGTGGCAGCGGCAAGTGACCGGCCCATGTAGGCGCCCGAACCCTTGGCAGCCCACCAGCGCTTGCCGAGAGCCGGAGCGCTCACAAGCCCCACTACAACTTCGCCTTCGTCCACGAGGGCGATGAGCGTTGCCCAGACAGGTACGCCACGCACGAAGTTCTTGGTGCCGTCGATGGGATCGATGATCCAACGCCTTGAGCCGTGGCCGGTGCTGCCGAATTCTTCCCCGAGTACGGCGTCGCGGGGGCGGGAACGGGAGAGCTGCCCGCGAATTGCTTCCTCGGCAGCCTTGTCGGCATCGGTCACTGGGCTCAGGTCGGGTTTGGTTTCCACCTGGAGGTCCAGTGCCTTGAACCGCTCCATTGTCAGGGAATCGACGGAGTCGGCCAGGACGTGGGCCAGCCGCAGGTCGTCGTTGTAGCTCGAATCGGGTTGGGTCATGGTTCCAAACTACCGTCTATTCCCCGGTGAACCGGGGAGGTAGGCGGCAAGAGGCACGCGGTCAGGTGACCCTGTTGCTCATTGACCCTGCTGCTAATTGACCGTACCCAATTCCTTGGCCTCTTGGGCTTCCATGCGCGGGTCTGCGCCAAGGAGCCGGCGCAACGACGCCAGGCGGGCGGGTCCGGCCTCGCCGGCGTGGCCATCAGCGACCCAGGAATCCAGGCCGC
Source organism: Arthrobacter sp. MMS24-S77 (assembly GCF_054888235.1). Lineage (NCBI taxonomy): Bacteria > Bacillati > Actinomycetota > Actinomycetes > Micrococcales > Micrococcaceae > Arthrobacter > Arthrobacter sp. MMS24-S77. The sequence goes on along the minus strand of NZ_JBTZRN010000001.1, from coordinate 3,101,836 downwards.
AACGGACCGCACTGGCATCGTGCTTGCAACCCCGCTCGCAGGTTTCCGTTCCGGGTTCCAGATCCGGGAAGGCGTGCAGGATGCGATCCGGGTTCACATGGGCGAGGCCGAAGGAACGGATGCCGGGCGTATCGATGATCCAGCTGCCGCCGGGGGCGTCGCTGAGCTTCAAGGCAAGGGCTGAGGACGAGGTATGACGGCCCCGGCCCGTGACCGCGTTGACCCCACCGGTGGCGCGCTCGGCGCCGGTAAGGGCATTCACCATGGTGGACTTCCCGACGCCCGAGTGGCCCAAGAGAACGGTGACCTTGCCGTCGAGGTAGTCCCGCAATTGGCCGACGGCGTCGCCATCAAGCCGGGCGGACAAGCCGTCGTCAGAGCGGGCGTCGATGCCGGAGGCGCCTGCGTCGGCCGTCCGGCTGATGATGATGGGGAAGCCAAGGCTCACGTAGTTGGCGAGGAGCTCCGTCGGATCCTTGACATCCGCTTTGGTGACGAGCAGCAGTGGCTCGATTCCGGCGTCGTACGCCGCTACCAAGGCGCGGTCAATGAATCCGGTCCGCGGCTCCGGGTTGGCGGCCGCAACCACCACCACCAGCTGGTCGGCATTGGCCACGACGGCACGTTCGATGGGATCCGTGTCATCGGCACTTCGTCGCAGGAGGGTCCTGCGCTCCTCGACCCGCACGAGGCGGGCGAGCGTGTCCGGGGCTCCGGACACATCGCCCACGAGGGCCACGAAGTCTCCGGGTACCACTGGAGAGCGCCGGAGTTCCCGGGCCCGGGCCGCGATGACGATGCGCTCGTTGCCTGAGCCTTCGCCCACTATCGCGGTGTAGCGGCCGCGGTCGACTGTGATGATGCGCCCGATCACGGCGTCGTCGTGGCTGGGGCGGTCCTTCGTGCGGGGGCGTGTGCCCTTCTTGTTGGGGCGGATGCGGACATCGGACTCATCCCAGGAGCTTGCGTCGCGGGCCATCGTCAGTTGCTTGTCTCCGTTGAGCCGGCGTCCGCGGCCGCCGGGCCGCCGCTGAGCAGCATTGAGGCCCAGATTTGCGGAAATTCGGGCATGGTCTTGGACGTGGTGGCGATGTCTTCAACCTGGATGCCCTCGACGGCGAGCCCAAGGATGGCGCCCGCGGTAGCCATGCGGTGATCGGCGTAGCTATGCACGACGCCGGCATGCAGCGTTGCGGGGCGGATCACCAGGCCGTCGCTGGTTTCCTCGGCGTCGCCGCCAAGCCGGTTGATTTCGGCGACCAACGCGGCAAGCCTGTCCGTTTCGTGACCGCGCAAATGCGCGATACCGCTCAACCGGGAAGGCCCCGAGGCCAAGGCGCACAATGCCGCCACGGTGGGGGCGAGTTCGCTGGTCTCGTCGAAGTCAGCCCCCAGGATTTCGGAGCCGCCCGTGACCGTCAGTGTGCCGTTGTCCAGCGTGACCGCGGCACCCATGGTGGCAAGAATGTCCCGCCAGAGGTCCCCGACCTGCGTGGTGTTTGCAGGCCAGTTGGGGATCCGGACGGTTCCCTTGGTGGCCAGCGCCGCAGCAAGGAACGGTCCGGCGTTGGAGAGATCCTGCTCGATCCGCTCGTCGAAGGCCTGGATGGTGCCGGGGGCCACACGCCAGTGGTTCGGCACGGAGTCGTCCACCTGGACTCCCACGCCGCGCAGGACCGAAACTGTCATATTGATGTGGTCGAGGCTCGGGACGGGCTTGCCCACATGTTCCAGGTGCAGGCCTTCTTCGAAGCGCGCACCGACCAGCAGCAAGGCGGAGACGAACTGCGAAGAGGCGCTCGCATCAATGACGAGGTGGCCACCGCGTACTGAACCGGTGCCGGAAACTTTGAAAGGCAAGGAAGCGGCGGCTTGCCCGTCCACGGCGCTGACGTCTACTCCGAGTGTCCGGAGGGCTTCGATGATGGTGCCCATAGGCCGTTGGCGCGCGTGCGGATCGCCGTCGAACACCGAAGTGCCGTTGCGGAGGGCAGCAAGGGGCGGCACAAAGCGCATGACCGTGCCGGCAAGGCCGCAGTCGATGGCGGATTCAGGAGCAGCTGCAGCGGCGTCCATCGGGGTGACTTCAAGGTCCGGGCCGTACTGTCCGTCGCCGGGAACTTCCGTAACGGTGGCACCAAGCTGGCGCAGGGCTTCGACCATCAAGGCGGAGTCCCGCGAGTGCAGGGGAGCCCGCAACCGGGACGGGCCGTCAGCCAATGCCGCCAGGACAAGATAGCGGTTGGTCAGCGACTTGGAACCGGGAACCGTGACCGTGGCATCCACGGGATGGCTGGCGAAAGGCGCCGGCCACAAGGGGAGTGCAGGGGCGGTAGTGCTGCCTGATTCGTCTGTCTGCGTGGCGGGGGTTCCTGTCATGCTTCCTTATGCTCCAACTGCGTTGTCTACGGCCTTGCGAACGGCTCGGTCTGTCTTCTTGAGCTGCTTGCCCGTGGCCTTCTTGGCGTCCATGGCGAGGTGTTCTGCGCGCCATGCGAGGCTTGGCCGGCCGGCCGTGTCCACGGCAGCGAGCAGCACGCCGCCGGTCAGGGAAATGTTCTTGAGCAACTGGGCGCGGCGGGCGAGCCGGCCTTCCTTCGTACTGATGTCGGCGGAACGCCACTCAACAAAAGTGTTCAGCACCGAAATACCCGCAAGCAGCGTAGCCGAGAACCGGGAACACTTGCCGAGGGCGAGCAAGGCGCCCGCGCCCACCTGCGTGCCGCCGATGACGCGCGCCAGCATTTTCTCGTCCGCGGGGAAGGGCAGCGACTCCGAAGCGCGGCGGAGCAGCGGGGAAAGCTGCTTGGCAGTGTCATCCGCGTTCTTGAGCTTGTCCAGCCCTGCGACAACAAAGCTGGAAGCCAACATTGGCCTGGCGAGAAAACGGACGAGGGACATGTTTTTGCCTCCTGGATGGCTTGCCACAATTGTCAGGTGGTGCTGCGTTCGAGTGGTGCGGTGTTCACGGGGTGCAGTCGGATCTAGTCTTGCATCTTTGCGGAATATTTGCCCGGAGCCTGCCGTTGTGAAAAGAAGGTGCGGTATGGGCTGGACCTTGGGTTTTGGCGCGTGTGTTGTGCCGCGCCTGTGTCACGTCGTTGAGCGGAGATGGTTTTTTGGCCTTGGTGAAGGACCGCGAGGAGCACTTGGCGCTCGGGCGGGAGCTGCCAGTGGACTCCCGGAGGGTGACAGTAGACTTGGATGCGATGAGCACCATGGATCCGGCCGCAGCGGCCATGTACAAAGCAGCCACGGAAGTCGCGGACGCAACGTCCGACGACGACGCGGCTGTCGAGGCCGACGTCGAGATCGCAGTGGACTTTGCGTCCGAGACTCCTGAACAACGGAGGGCGCGCTTCGAACGCGACGCCATGCAGTATGTCGACCAGCTCTATTCAGCTGCCATGCGCATGGCCAGAAATCCGTCCGACGCCGAGGACCTGGTCCAGGAGGCCTATACCAAGGCCTTCTCGGCCTTCCACCAGTACAAGCCGGGTACCAACCTCAAGGCCTGGCTGTACCGCATCCTGACCAACACGTACATCAACCTTTACCGGAAGAGGCAGCGCGAACCGCTGCAGTCGAATTCGGACACGATCGAAGACTGGCAGCTGGCGCGGGCGGAATCCCATACGTCCACCGGGCTGCGCTCCGCGGAAGCGGAGGCGTTGGATCATTTGCCGGACTCGGACGTGAAGAGCGCCTTGCAGTCCATTCCGGAGGAATTCCGGCTCGCGGTGTACTTCGCTGACGTCGAAGGCTTCGCATACAAGGAAATATCAGACATCATGAATACCCCGATCGGGACAGTCATGTCCCGGCTTCATCGCGGCAGGAAAATGTTGCGCGATCTGCTGGCGGACTACGCCGCAGAACGGGGAATCAGCGCCGGCGCAGAAGAAAAGGCCCTGGCCGTGGGCGCGGCCGCAAGCAAAAAACAGGAGAAAAGGAAATGAGCTGCCAAGGATTGGGCGACTGCGACGATGCTCGGATGCAACGGATCTACGAGTACCTCGACGGTGCGTTGACCCGCGAAGACATCGCAGAGATCAAAGTGCATCTGGAGGACTGCCCTGAGTGCACCGAGCAATACGACCTTGAGTGCGTCATCCGCACCGTGGTCAAGCGCTCCTGCACGGAGGCGGCCCCTGAGAACCTCAAGAACTCGATCCTGGACAGGATCCACTCGATGAAGTCGGTGGACGTCTAAGAGGCTGGAACGGCAAGGGCCCCGGAAACCTGATGGTTTCCGGGGCCCTCCGCATTAAGTCTTACGCTAAGCCGCTGGCTTAGGTGTTGGGACGCTTGCCGTGGTTTGCGCCGCCGCGCTTACGGTCACGACGCTTACGTGCACGCTTGCTCATAGCTGGCCTCCTTAGATTCTTGATACTCAATAAAGCTGCCCTCCAGTCTCCCACATCCGGGGGCCGCCCCGCGAACCGCGCGGGCTTCAGCCTTGCAGGGAATTCCGGATGGAGATCCTTGCCTGGTCCAGGACGGTGCGCACAGTTTCAAGGGCGATCGGATTCAGGGCCTTGGAGCCGGCATGCTGGCGCAACTCAATGCGGATGTCGTCACGGAAAGACTGGACCAGGAGTTCGGCTTCCTTGAGGATGCGGTGACCCTCCGGAGAGTAGTTTCCGGCCCACGACTGGAATTCCGCGCTCTTGGCGTTCGCGCGTGCAGCCTCTGCGGTCGCCGCCAGATCGGCCCGCAGGCCGCGCATGTTGCTGCGGATGTCCTCGCGGAGGCTATCGGCCAGTCGTCGTACGGAGGCGGAGATATTGTCCTCGACGTCGGCCAGTTCCTGGCGGCGACTGTTGAGTTCCGCCAGTCCGGCGGCGGTAATGGAGTAATTGGTACGACGCCCATCGCTGCTCGTGGCTACGAGTCCTTCCTCCTCAAGTTTGCCAAGGCGCGGATAGATGGTTCCGGCACTGGGGGAGTAGGTCCCGCCGAAGCGTTCGCCGAGGGCCTTGATGAGCTCGTAGCCGTGCTTGGGGCCAGCTTCCAGGAGTGCAAGTAGATAGAGCCTCAGGGCTCCATGGGCAAAGACAGGCGGCATCAGTATCCCTCTTCCCCTGGGACCGAGTGCGCTGCTCCGGGAGTTGGCGCGCTGCCATGGATGATGAAGGTCTTGCCCGAGATCGAATTGGTGCGCACCACCATGAGTTGCTGGTCCGGGCCCACAATAGTCTGGACGACTTTGCTGCCCGGCTGGGAGTAGTGGTGGTCATCGATCATCACGGTGCCGCTGGCCGATTTGGCAACAATGTCCACCCCAACGTCGTGGGGCAGGCGGATAGTGAGGTCGCCTGAAACGGAATTGGCTCCGAAATCCTGGGTGTAGCCGTGGAGGTCGAAGCTGAGGTCGCCGCTGACCGTGTTGGCACGGATGTTCTTGAAGCGGCCCGAAGCCGTGACCTCGCCGGACACGCTCTTGGCGGTCATGACGCCGTCGTGGTTCCGGGCGATGACCTCGCCGCTGACGGTATTGACGTGCAGATCCCCGTGCGTTCCGTCCGCAAGGACGGAACCGGACACGGTGTTAAGGCGGATATGGCCGTTGACGCCCGACACCATGCCGTCACCACTCACGGTTCCTGCCTCGACGTCGACGCCGGCAGGCAAAGCGATGCCGATGACGACGGTGTTGGTACTGGTGTTGTTGACAGTCCCCATGAGGTTGCGGAACCAGCCCTGCGGGCCGTGCAACTGGTGGCGGACCTCGAGCCGGCCATCAATGAGCGCGACGCTCAGGGGATCGCCGTCGATTTCAGAGACTTCGATCCTCGCGATCGGCTCATCGTGGGTGACGACGTCGAAGCGGCCCTTGACGATCCCCAGCTTGAGTGAGCGGACGCCGTCGACGTCTATGGTCTGCGGGCCGGTAACGGTCCAGTTTTCCTCTGTCATGACCCCTCCATTGTTACGATGCGCTTGTTGCGATATATCGTGTCTATAAACTTACGATATATCGCGACTCGCGGCTTGGCAATGGGCCCTGAGATGGAGGAGGCGCCCTTCTATTCCGGCTGGGCAATCCTGAGCCACTGGAACCAGCCGCGGTGCAACACGAGCCACGCCATGAGCCCGTAGCCCGCCTGACCCGGTGTGCCGCCATTCGCGGCGAGGTCGGTGCGCCACTGTTCGTGGTTGAGCAACGGCGAGAAAGTGTCTACATACTGGTGGTTGCGGCGGGTGGTGACGTCGGCAAAAGCGGCGTTGAGCTCCGCGATCCGGCGATTCTTGGCAGGGTCCAGCGTGGGAGGCGGACCGACGACGAATACCTCGATGTTGCTTTGGGAGGCGCCATCCAGAATATTGGCCAGATTGAGGCGGCTCCGGGCAGTAGAGAGACCGAACTCGATGTCGCGTCCGGACAAGCCGATGACGAGGCGGTTTTCGTGGACATTGCTGAAACGTCGCCCGGCCTCGTCCAGCCAGCGCCCCGCAAGGCCTTCCGTGCCCTCCATAGGGCAGGGGAGGGAGTAACTCTCCACCAATACGGCGTCCTGGGGAGTGCGTGCAAGGACCCTTCCAAGCCAACCCAAAGCCCTGGGGTCACCGAGCCCGGCAAGCAGTTCATCACCAACAGCTGCGATACGCAGCTTCCTGTCTTCCACAGTTACCTCTTCACCAAACGTTGCGGTCCTTGCACTGTGCCCGGCCGGGCGGCAGGATTGCCGGGCACTTGTTCCATTAACAGAACTGCCCGGCTGGAAGCGGGTATTGAACCTCCAGCCGGGCAGTCGCCATCTTACTTGCGTTCGAATGCCTGCTTGAGCAAGGTGGCCTGCTCGGCGCTGTGGCGCTTCATGGAACCGGCAGCCGTGGAGGCGGACGCCGGACGCGAAACGAGGCGGACCTTGCGATCCAGTGCCTGCGGCAGGTTCAAGCCGATAAACGGCCACGGGCCCTGGTTGGCGGGTTCGTCCTGCGCCCAGACGATGTCGGCGTTCGGGTACTTGGCCAGTTCGGCCTCGATCTGGGCCTGGGGCAACGGGTAGAGCTGCTCCAAGCGGATGATCGCGGTCGAGGTGTCGCCGATTTTCTGGCGGTTCGACAGAAGATCGTAGTAGAGGCGGCCGGAAACGAGGATCACGCGGTCCACGTTCTGTGCTTGGAGGGGCTCGTGCTCGCCGATGACCGGCTTGAAGCCGCCCGTAGTGAAGTCCTCCACCGCAGAGGCGGCAGCCTTGAGGCGCAACAGCTGCTTAGGCGTGAAGATGATGAGCGGCTTTCGTGGCCGGCTGTAGGCCTGGCGCCGCAGCAAGTGGAAGTGCGAGGCAGCCGTGGTGGGGTTGGCCACGATCATGTTGTCCTCGGCGCACAGCTGCAGGAATCGCTCGATGCGGGCGGACGAGTGGTCCGGTCCCTGGCCTTCGTAGCCGTGCGGCAGCATGAGCACGAGCGAGGAACGCTGGCCCCACTTCTGCTCGGCTGAGGAGATGAATTCGTCGATGATGGTCTGTGCACCGTTGACGAAGTCACCGAACTGGGCTTCCCACAAGACCAAGGCATCCGGGCGTTCCACGGAGTAGCCGTATTCGAAGCCCATGGCTGCGTATTCGGACAGCAGGGAGTCGTAGATCCACAGCTTGGCCTGCTTGTCGCTGAGGTTGCCCAGCGGCATCCATTCGCTGCCGTTGGCACGGTCGTGGAAGACGGCGTGGCGCTGCACGAACGTGCCGCGGCGGGAGTCCTGGCCGGCCAGGCGGACGGGGACGCCCTCCATGACGAGCGAACCAAATGCTGCGATCTCACCGAAGCCCCAGTCGATGCCGCCTTCGCGGGACATCTGCTCGCGCTTCTCCAGGAGCTGTTTGAGCTTGGAGTGGACCGTGAAGTCTTCCGGAACGTCCAAGTGCGCCTGGCCGATCCGCTGGAGCATCTCGGCCGAAATGGCGGTGGTAGCCGGAGCGTTGGTTCCGAAGTCCGCCTGCTGGGCGATCGGACGCTCGATGTCGGAGACCGCGGCGGAATCAGCCGTAATGATCGGGATCGGCGAAGTCTGTGCAGCGTGGGTCTCAGCGAAGACGCGTTCCAGGCGTTCCTGGTAGTCGCGCAGCAACTGCTCGGCTTCGTCCTCGGTGATGTCGCCGCGGCCAATGAGGGACTCGGTGTAGAGCTTGCGGACGGAACGCTTGGCTTCGATCAGGTTGTACATGAGCGGCTGCGTCATCGAGGGGTCGTCGCCCTCGTTGTGTCCACGGCGGCGGTAGCACACCATGTCCACAATGACGTCCTTGTGGAAACGCTGCCGGAACTCGTAGGCCAACTGCGCGATGCGCACCACGGCCTCGGGGTCGTCACCGTTCACATGGAAAACCGGGGCCTGGATCATCTTGGCCACGTCGGTGGAGTACGTCGAGGAACGCGATGACGACGGTGCGGTGGTGAAGCCGACCTGGTTGTTCACGATGATGTGGATGGTTCCACCGGTACGGTAGCCGCGCAACTGGGACAGGTTGAGTGTTTCCGCCACAACGCCCTGGCCGGCGAACGCGGCATCGCCGTGAACCATGATGGGCAGCACGGGGAATGCCTCGCCCTGGTCCAGCCGGTCCTGCTTGGCACGGACGATGCCTTCAAGCACGGAGTCGACCGCTTCAAGGTGGGATGGGTTGGCGGCGAGGTAGACCTTGGTCTCATTGCCGTTGTCCGAGGTGAACGTGCCCTCGGTGCCAAGGTGGTACTTGACGTCGCCTGAGCCCTGCACCGAACGGGGGTCCTGGGTGCCTTCGAATTCCCGGAACACCTGCGCGTAGGTCTTGCCTGCGATGTTGGTAAGCACGTTGAGGCGGCCACGGTGGGCCATGCCGATCGCAACCTCGTCGAGGCCGTCGTCGGCAGCGTCGGAAATGATCGTGTCCAGCAGCGGAATCAAGGATTCGCCACCTTCAAGGGAGAAGCGCTTCTGGCCGACGAACTTGGTCTGCAGGAAGGTTTCGAAGGCCTCGGCCGCATTGAGCTTGGAGACGATGCGCAGCTGCTCTTCGCGGCTCGGCTTCGAGTACGGGTGCTCCAGCTGGTCCTGGAACCACTTGCGTTCCGCAGGCTCCTGGATGTGCATGTATTCGATGCCCGTGGTACGGCAGTATGCATCGCGGAGGACACCGAGGATGTCGCGGAACTTGAGCATAGGCTTGCCGCCGAAACCACCGGTGGGCCACTCTCGATCCAGGTCCCACAAGGTGAGGCCATATGTCAGGACGTCGAGGTCCGGGTGCTTGCGCTGGACATACTCAAGCGGATTGGTATCTGCCATGAGGTGGCCGCGGACCCGGTAGGAGTGGATCAGCTGCTGGATACGTGCAACCTTGTTGATCTCGTCAGCGGGGTCGACCTGCAGGTCGGGGCTCCAACGGACGGGCTCGTACGGAATGCGCAGGGCCTCGAAGATTTCGTCGTAGAAGTTCTGTGCACCGAGGAGCAACTGGTGGACAAGCTTGAGGAATTCACCGCTGCCGGCGCCTTGGATGACGCGGTGATCGTAGGTGGACGTCAGCGTGAGGATCTTGCTGATGGCGTTCTGGGCGATGATCTTCTCGCTGGCGCCCTGCCATTCAGCCGGGTAGTCGAGTGCTCCAACGCCAATGATGGCGGCCTGGCCCTTGGAGAGTCGGGGTACGGAGTGGACGGTACCGATGCCGCCCGGGTTTGTCAGGGAGACGGTGGTGCCGGCGTGGTCGTCCGCCGTGAGCTTGCCGTTGCGGGCGCGCTTGATCAGGTCTTCATAGGTGTGCCAGAACTCCGCGAAGTTCATGGTCTCGGCCTTCTTGATGTTGGGGACCATCAGGAGGCGGGTGCCGTCGGGCTTGGGCATGTCAATGGCGATGCCGAAGTTGACGTGTGCGGGCTGCACGGCAACGGGCTTGCCATCAACCTCGTCGTAGTACACGTTCATTGACGGGAACTGGGACAGGGCGCGGACCACTGCGTAGCCAATGAGGTGGGTGAAGGAGACCTTGCCGCCGCGGGCACGGGCAAGGTTGGAATTGATGACGACGCGGTTATCGATCAGCAGCTTGGCCGGAACTGCCCTGACGCTCGTGGCTGTGGGAACTTCAAGGCTCAAGACCATGTTGGAAGCGATGGCCTTGGCCGGACCACGGAGGACGGAAACGACGTCCTCTTCCGGAGGAGTGGGGGCCTTGGTGCTCTTGGGAAGCTGTGCAGGGATCGGCTGTGCCTGGCCGTCGGACGGCTTCTGCGCGCCGTCCTTGGCGACAGTGGCCGGAGCCTTCTTGGCCGGTGCCACTACGGCGGGAGCAGCCGGGGCAGGTGTGGGGGTGGCAGGCGCGGGTGCCGTGGCAACCACGGGCGCAATCGGCGTCATTGCCATTGCTGCCGCCTGTGCCACGACAGGAATTTCACGAGTGGGAGGGTTTGCAGGGGCTGCGGATGTTCCGTTGGAAGAAGTGCCGTCAGCGGTATCGAAGGATTCGAAAAGCGGCCACCACTTGGCGTCGACCGAATTCTTGTCCTGCTGGTACCGCTCGTACAGTTCGTCAACGAGCCACTCGTTTCCGCCAAATTCCTCGGGTAGACGGTGGCTTGGCTGCTCTGGCACTTGAAATACGCCTCTTCCATGAGTGTTGATTTCCAGCTGGCCCGGGGAACTGCAGGGGTGCAAAGGCGAGCCAGGGTCCGGGTCCCGCGAACTCAGACCCTTGCCAGTCTAGTGACGAGCGGCGGCTATCTGCCAATAGTGGTGACCTAAATCATGCCAATCCCAATGTGCGTCCGCTCAAGCGCACCGGCAGGGCCCTTCTCATGTGGGCTTTTCCCGCGGCGTATCACGGCGCGGACCCTGTCATGGCCGGTGAATTCGCTTCGCGGCCGGACTGTAGACTGGGATTCTTATGGACAGTAATTCTAGGTGCCGGCCTGGGAGCTGCGGGGGAAGCCGTTTGGCAATCTCCACGCAGCGCACCCGTCGAGCCGGCAACACCCGTACAAATGCCCATCGCACCCCGGAGCTCCAGGCCGGCAGGGCAGCGGATCGTTCTTCCGCTGCGTCCGACCAACCCCCGCCGGGTCAATCGACCCTCAGTCTTCCCGGGCCTTTGCTTCAGGCGTCCGCACCAGCCGGCGGTGGCCTCTGATGGAGTGGATTCTCCTTCTTGCCGGTGTGCTCCTGATTCTGGGCACGGGCTTTTTTGTGGCGGTGGAATTCTCACTCGTGGCACTCGACCAGACGACCGTCCAAAGAGCGGTCGACGGCGGCGACCATGCGGCGGTGGCACTCCTGAAATGCCTGAAATCCCTCTCCACCCAGCTTTCCAGCTGCCAATTGGGGATCACCCTCACTACCTTGCTGACCGGCTTCGTCATGGAGCCTTCCGTTGGCTCCCTGTTGCATGGACCGCTGCTCTGGGCCGGGCTGCCTGAGGCCGCCGCTCAGTCCTTGTCACTTGTCCTGGCCATGACCTTCGCCACCGTCTTGTCGATGCTGATCGGTGAGCTCGTCCCCAAGAACATGGCCATAGCCTTGGCATTTCCGCTGGGCCGGGCCGTAGCCCGCCCGCAGCTGATGTTCACTGCCGTGTTCAAGCCCGCAATCGTTGTGCTCAACGGCTTCTCCAACAAGGTGCTCAACCTCGTTGGACTAGAAGCCAAGGAAGAGATCTCGGGCGCCCGCTCGCCTTCTGAACTGGCCTCGTTGGTGCGCCGTTCGGCGGAACTGGGAACCCTCGACGCCGGAACGGCCAACTTCGTTGCACGCACCCTGAACTTTTCCGCCCGTACCGCGGCCGATGTCATGACGCCGCGCATCCGCATGGAAACCATTGACGCCGATCAACCGGTGTCAGACATCATCGAGGCGGCGCGGCGCACCGGATATTCACGCTTTCCGGTCATCGGTGAGTCCGCCGATGACATCCGCGGCGTGGTGCACATCAAGAAAGCCGTGTCCGTCCCGTCCGAACGCAGGCGCAGGGTCGAGGCCGGCGCCATCATGTCAGATGTCCTGAGCGTTCCCGAAACCATCCACCTTGACTCCCTGCTCTTGGAACTCCGCGAAGGCAACCTGCAACTCGCCGTCGTGCTTGACGAGTACGGCGGAACCGCGGGAATCGCGACGCTCGAGGACCTAGTGGAGGAAATCGTCGGTGAAGTGGCGGATGAGCACGACAGAGTGCGGCCTGGATTGCTGCAAAGTGCCTCGGGGGACTGGTACTTCCCCGGACTCCTGCGCCCGGACGAGGTCAGCGAACAGATCCCGGGCCTGGCGGTCCCTGACGACCCCGCCTACGAAACCGTAGGCGGCTACGTCATGAGCCAGCTGGGAAGGATCGCCGTTGTCGGTGACGTCGTCGAAGCCGGCGGCGGCACCCTTGCCGTCACACGAATGGACGGCCGACGGATCGACCGCATTTGCTTCCACCCCACGGCGCCCGAGCCGAATGATGACGGCGCGGAAGACAGGGGTACCACGGAACGCGATTCGACTGGTTGGCAAAGCAGGAAGCAAGCCAGTAAGCACGTAAACAAAGGCGCAGGCCGCTCGGCGGGCGATGCCGTAGGCAACCCCGCAGGCAAAAATATCCGCAAAGGACGTGCTGCATGAGCGACTGGGCAGGAATCCTATGGCTCGTGGTCCTGTTGATTGGCAACGCATTCTTTGTCGGCGCCGAGTTTGCCGTGATGTCGGCGCGCCGTAGCCAGATCGAGCCGTTGGCCCGGAGCGGTTCCAAACGCGCGCAGACCACCCTGTACGCGATGGAGCACGTTTCGTTGATGCTGGCGTGTGCCCAACTTGGCATTACCGTGTGTTCGTTGCTGATCCTCCTTGTGGCAGAGCCGGCCATCCACCACTTGCTGGGGGCACCTCTGGAATCCGTGGGCGTCCCTGTCGAATTGGCAGACGTCATCGCTTTTGCGGTTGCCCTGCTGGCAGTCACGTTCCTGCATGTGACCTTTGGCGAGATGGTCCCCAAGAACATCTCGGTTTCCGTGGCGGACAAGGCAGCATTGCTTTTGGCGCCTCCGCTGGTCCACATCGCCCGTTTCGTGAAGCCCGTGATCTGGACGCTGAACTGGCTGGCCAACCGGATCCTGCGCCTGATGAAGATCGAGCCGAAGGACGAGGTGACTTCCTCTTTCACCCTGGAAGAGGTGCAGTCGATCGTCCAGGAATCGACCCGCCACGGGTTGGTGGACGACGATGCCGGCCTGCTGAGCGGCGCGCTCGAGTTTTCCGAGCACACCGCGGCGCACATCATGGTGCCGCTCGACAAACTCGTGATGCTCAAGCCAGGTTCCACGCCGCGCGAACTGGAGAAGGCGGTCAGCCGCACCGGTTTCTCACGTTTTCCGGTGTTGGACGACGACGGCGAGCTGACCGGTTATCTGCACGTCAAGGACGTCCTCTCGATCCCCGAAGAAGGACGCCGCTATCCGATTGCGGAAAGCCGGATTCGGTCCCTCGTGAACCTCGCACCCGAGGACGAGATTGAAGATGCCATGTCCGTGATGCAGCGAACCGGCTCGCACCTTGGCCGCGTTGTCGGGGCGGGCGGCGCGACGCTGGGCGTGTTGTTCCTGGAAGACGTTATCGAACAGTTGGTTGGCGAGATCCGGGATGCCACCCAGGCCACGGGAATCCGGCGCCTGGGCGGACCCGCGTCAACCTAGCCTCTTGCCTCATGAATCCTAAATAGGAATCATTCCCATTTATGGATACACTCATTGAGCCAACTGTTGTGCTTGATTCTCATTTGAGTAGATCCGAGGTTTCCCGTGCGTCGCACTGCCGCCCGTCTTTCCCTTGCCGCCTCCGCCGGCCTCGCCGTCCTGCTTGCCGCATGCGCGGCACCTGCCGCGACGGCGCCGTCGTCGTCCTCCGGAGTGATCGATGTGGTCGCCTCCACCAGTGTTTACGGCGACATCGTCAAAACCGTCGGTGGCGACAAAGTGTCGGTGACCTCCATCATCACCAAGACCAGCCAGGATCCGCATTCCTACGAGGCAAGCACCCAGGACAAGCTGGCCATCTCCAAAGCCCAGCTGGTGATCGACAACGGGGCGGGCTACGACGACTTCTTCAGCAAGCTGAGCGATGACAGTAAAGTCCCCGCTGACAAGGTCATCACCGCCGTCAACGCGTCCGGGCTCCTTCCCGCTCCGACCGCCGGGGCCGCCGCCAAGGTGCCGGAAGGGTTCAACGAGCATGTTTGGTACAACTTCGACGCCATGGGTAAACTGGCCGATGCCGTTGCTGCGAAGCTCGGGAGCCTGAACTCCGCGGAAGCCAAGACGTTCACCGCCAATGCGGACAAGTTCAAGTCGTCCTTGACCGGGCTCAGCGCCAAAATCGCTGAGATCAAGTCAGCCAAGCGCTCCGCTCCGGTAGCCATCACCGAGCCCGTCCCGGGGTACTTGCTTGACGCTGCCGGCCTGGAAAACAAGACGCCTGAGGAATTCAGCCACGCTATCGAGGCCGGCTCGGACGTTCCCCGCGGCAGTCAAGGAAACGACCGATCTGATTACCTCGAAGTCCGTCCGCTTCCTGGCGTACAACGAACAGACTGCGGGCGCCGAGACGGAAAAGCTGAAGGCCGCAGCAACCACGGCTGGCGTTCCGGTTGTCGGCTTCACCGAGACACTTCCCGAAGGCAAGGACTACGTCACTTGGATGACGGACAACGTGGGCAACATCGCCGCTGCGCTGAACAAGTAGCCGGCTTAGGCTGGACAGGAAGCTGATGGGCCCCGCAATCGTCCTAAGATGTACAGGGCGGCTGCGGGGCCTTTTGCGTTCCGAACAGCCTTTTGTGTTCCGAACAAAGGGTGCTTTCCAAAACACCGGGTGCATTCCAGGCGCATGCCAACAGCAACACAGCTTCGCGAACCCCATGGATCGAGGATTCTTTTTGACACCGGTAGTGAGCCTTCGCGGCGCGGGTCTCCAGTTTGGCCAGCGGGCCCTCTGGAAGGACCTCGATGTGGATATCAGGGCGGGTGAGTTCTTCGCTGTGCTTGGTCCCAACGGCAGTGGCAAGACGAGTTTCCTCAAAGTCCTCCTCGGCCTGCAGCAACTCCACTCCGGGACTGTGACCGTGGGGGGACATCCCGTAGAACGAGGTAGCCGCAAGATCGGCTATGTCCCTCAGCAGAAGTCCTTTGCTCCAGACACACCCCTGCGCGCCCGGGACCTGGTTGCCCTCGGCGTCGACGGCCACCGCTGGGGTCTGCGGCTGAAAGCCAAGGCTGTCAATGACCGCGTCGACGGTCTCCTCGAACTGGTGGGGGCAAGCGACTACGCCCGCGTTCCGCTTGGTCAATTGTCCGGCGGGGAGCAGCAGAGGCTCCGCGTTGCGCAGGCGTTGGCCACCGAGCCTGAACTCCTGCTCTGTGACGAACCGCTGCTCTCCCTGGATTTGCACCACCAACAGGCCGTGAGCGCCCTCGTTAACCGGCAATGCCACGAACGGAACAGTGCCGTGGTGTTCGTGACCCACGAGATCAACCCGGTCATTGACTATGTGGACCGTGTCCTCTACCTCGCAGGCGGCAGGTTCAGGGTGGGAACACCCGAAGAGGTCATGACCACCGAGGTCCTCTCCGAGCTGTACAACAGCCATGTGGAGGTGATCCGCGCGAATGGCCGGATCGTCGTCGTCGGACTTCCGGACGCCACCACCCACTACCATGATGACGCGCATGCCGGCGTGGAAGAGGGCCACTAAATGGACTTTGGCAGCATCCTGCACACCATCTTCAACTTTGAAAACTACGGCGAACTGCTGGCGTTGGTACAGAATTCCATCTGGGCTGGTGCCGTCCTGGGCCTGCTCGGCGGGCTCGTGGGCACTTTTGTCATGAAACGGGACCTTGCTTTCGCGGTGCACGGCATTTCGGAGTTGTCCTTCGCCGGTGCGTCCTTCGCGTTGCTCATAGGAACCGACATCATTCTTGGCTCGCTGGCAGGTTCCGTTGCTGCCGCGCTGCTGCTGGGACTGATGGGCGTCCGGGCTCGGGACAAGAATTCGATCATCGGCGTCATCATGCCGTTCGGCCTGGGCCTTGGCATCTTGTTCCTGGCTCTTTACCAGGGCCGGGCTGCCAATAAGTTCGGACTCCTGACCGGCCAAATCGTGTCGGTGGACACGGTGCAACTCCAGGTTCTGGCCGGCACGGCCGTGGTGGTCATGATCGCGCTGGCCGCAATGTGGCGGCCGCTGAGTTTCGCGAGCGTCGATCCGGAGATGGCGGAAGCCAGGGGAGTGCCGGTCCGTGGATTGGCGATTGCCTTCATGGTGTTGCTGGGCGTCAGCGTTGCCCTGTCCATCCAGATAGTTGGCGCACTGTTGGTACTGGCCCTGCTGATCACCCCCGCCGCAGCTGCTCTGCGGGTGACCACTTCGCCGCGGCTTGTGGTCCTGTTGAGCGTACTCTTTGCCATCACTGCCACCGTGGGCGGCATACTCCTGGCGCTTGGCAGCAGGATTCCCATCAGCCCGTACGTCACCACATTGTCGTTCCTGATCTATGTGGCGTGCCGGATCATCGGCAACGTTCGCGCCAAAAAGGGAATTAACGGCAGGATAGTCCGCCCCCACGCGGCCATGGGCGAAGCGGTGGAGGACCAGACGGTAGCTGGCTAGAGCAGGCCTGCGGCCTTCTTGGCCGTGCACTCGGGGCAGAGTCCGAAAATCTCCACGGTGTGCGCCACCTCGGTATAGCCGTTCTCAGCTGCCACCCGGGCCGCCCACGTCTCGACGGCCGGTGCCTCCACCTCGACGGCCTTGCCGCAATGGCGGCACAGCAAATGGTGGTGGTGGCCGGTCACGGCGCAGCGGCGGTAGACGGCTTCGCCGTCGGCATTGCGAAGAACATCGATGAGACCGTCGTCGGCAAGGGATTGCAGGATGCGGTAGGCCGTGGCCAAGGACACGGAGACGCCCTGGTTCTGGAGCAGCCGGTACAGTTCCTGGGTGCTCACGAAATCGTCCAGTTCGTCCAGGGCGGCGCTGACGGCCAGGCGTTGCTTGGTGACGCGCTGCTCCTTGACAGCGGGATCCTTCGCAGCCGGAAGCGGCTGGGCTGCGGGCCCGGACGTGGCGGCATTGGCGCCGTGTGACATTCGTGGACTCATTTCGATGTTGATGTTCGCAAACTCCAAGGTTACCAGCCAGCCACGCACGGGCACCGGCTTCTGGACACCGGCGCACGGGCACTGCCTCGTGGACACCGCCGGAGGCCCGCCCCTAGGCTGGCAGCATGAAGCTCACCAAGTTCACCCATGCCTGTGTCCGCCTGCAAAAGGACAACCAGGTCCTCGTGATTGATCCCGGCACCTTCTCCGAGTCCGAGGAAGCCCTTGCCGGTGCCCACGCGGTCTTGATCACCCACGAGCACGCGGACCATGTGGACGCCGCCGCCGTCGTCGATGCCCTCAAGGGAAACCCCGGATTGCAGGTGCACGCACCTGCCGGTGTCGCTTCCCAACTGGCTGAAAAGGCGGGCGACGACGGCGGCCGGGTGCACGCCGTCGAACCCGGAACCTCCTTTGAAGCCGGAGGCTTCGCGGTGCGCTCCTTCGGAGGTCAGCATGCCCTCATCCACCCTCAAATTCCCGTGGTTGCCAACATCGGCTACCTCGTGGATGAAAACGTCTTCCACCCGGGGGACTCGTTTGTTGTCCCTGATGGCGTAGACGTGCAAACCTTGCTGGTACCCATTCACGCACCGTGGTCAAAGGTAGGGGAAGTGGTTGACTTCGTCATCGCCGTCCGGGCGCCCAAGGCCTACCCGGTTCACGATGCCCTGCTCAACGAACTGGGACGCGGTTTGGTCGAAGCCCACGTGACCCGGATCGGCGCGAAGTACGGCACCAGCTACGCCAGGCTGTCTCCGCGGGAGTCGGTGGAGGTCTAGCGCATTCCGCCGGCGGCGCCGTCTACATGTTGCTTGGCCACGTGCCTGTCTCGAAGAAATCGGCCAGGATCGCCTCATAAGGAGCGGGATCCAGGCCGCGCTCGGCGATCCAGTCAGGGTTGTAATAGCTTCCGGCATAGCGATCGCCGGCGTCGCACATGAGGGAGACAATGCTCCCGCGTTTTCCCTCGGCCACCATGCCGGCAATCAATTGGCAGACGCCCCAAAGGTTGGTTCCTGTGGATGGCCCGGCGTGGAGCCCTGCAAGCCGCTGCAGTTGCCGCATGGCAGCCACCGAGGCGGCGTCGGGAACCTGGATCATGGTGTCGATGACGGCCGGGATGAAGCTTGGCTCCATGCGGGGCCGCCCAATGCCTTCGATGCGGGACGGCATCCCCGTGGAATAGTCCGAAACGCCGTCGCGCCAACCGGGATAGAAGGCTGAGTTCTCTGGATCGACAACGGCAAGCCGGGTGGAGTGGCAGTGGTACCTCAGGTAGCGGCCGATGGTTGCGCTGGTACCGCCCGTGCCGGCGCCCACTACGATCCATTCGGGCACGGGGTGCTCTTCGAGGGCGAGTTGCTCAAAAATCGACTCGGCGATGTTGTTGTTGCCCCGCCAGTCGGTGGCGCGTTCGGCGAAAGTGAATTGGTCCATGTAGTAGCCGCCGGACGTGCGGGCAACGTCCTCGGCCACCGCATAAACCTCGGAGGCATGGTCCACCAGCAGACAGGCGCCACCGAACTCTTCGATGAGCGCGATCTTTTCCGGGCTGGTGGTTCGAGTCATCACGGCGATGAATGGAAGCCCGATCAGCCTGGCGAAATATGCCTCCGATACCGCCGTGCTGCCGCTCGAGGCCTCCACGATGGTGGTCCCTTCGGTGATCCAGCCGTTGACCAGGCCGTAAAGGAAGAGTGACCGGGCCAAGCGATGCTTGAGGCTGCCGGAACGGTGCGTGGATTCGTCCTTGAGGTAGAGCTGGACACCCCAGTGCTCGGGGAGCGGCACCGCATAGAGGTGCGTGTCCGCCGAGCGGTTGTTCTCGGCTTCGATACGGCGGATTGCCTCGCTGGCCCATGCCCGGTCCTGATTGCGTAGAGTGCTCACCGATCCAGCCTACCGGCGGTGCCTGCCGCTCAAGGATAGGCTGGTAGCCGGTTGGCAGCTGCATGGCAGCAGCTTCGAAGTCTTTTGGTAGACACTGCAAAACGAAGGAGATTTGATGGCCACCCTCATTGATGTTGCCGCGCTCAAGGACCGCATGGACGCGGGCAAACGGACCGTATTGCTCGATGTCCGCTGGGTGCTGGGCGATCCGCACGGCCATTCGCACTTCCGCCAGGCCCACATTCCAGGCGCCGTCTATGTGGACTTGCACAACGAGCTCGCGGATCCCAAGGCCGAGGGACAGGGCAGGCACCCATTGCCGCGGACCGCTGCTCTGCAGCGAAGTGCCCGTGCCTGGGGAATCAACGACGGCGACACCGTGGTGGCCTACGACGACAGCGGCAGCACCGCGGCGGCACGGCTGTGGTGGCTACTTCGGGACGCTGGTTTCCATTCCGTGTTCCTGCTCGACGGCGGATTGGGCGCCTGGCGGGCGGCCGGCTACCCGTTGGCCCAGGACGAGCAACCGCCGGTACCCGGCGACGTCGTGCTTGGACACGGCCACATGGACGCCATCAACATGAACGAAGCAGCGGACTGGTCCAGCCACGGAATCCTTCTCGATGCCCGCGCGGGAGAACGCTACCGCGGCGAGATCGAACCCATTGATCCCCGCGCCGGGCACATTCCCGGCGCGTTGAGCGCCCCCACCAGCGGAAACCTCGGCTCGGACGGCAGGTTCCTGGATCCAGCTGGGCTCCGCGATAGATTTGCTGCCCTGGGCATCGACGATGGCGCCAAGGTGGCGGTCTACTGCGGCTCCGGTGTGACGGCAGCCCATGAAATCGCCGCACTCGAAATTGCCGGATTCAGGGCGGCACTGTTCCCGGGTTCTTTTTCCCAGTGGTCCTCGCTTGACTCGAACCGGGTGGTGGTCGGTGCCGAGCCTCTGGGCGCGCCTGGCCAGTGAACCTTGGCTGCAGTGGAGCCGCAGGGCGAGCGGTGCTGGGTGGCAGAAATTCAGCCCGCGGGGGTAGCGTCGAAGCATGACTCCCGGACGCCCTGTTCCCCGCCCCTTGGCAAACCGCTCCTCCCGAGTAACGGGACAGCGGCCGCCTACGGCACGCCAACACTCGCGGCCGCCTACGGCACGCCAACACTCGCGGCCGCCTACGGCACGCCAACACTCGCGGCCGCCTACGGCGCCACTTCTGCGGTGAGCGGTCTTGTCCCGCTGACGGTCGCCCGCCGCGTTCCCAAGGAAGACGACGTCGAGATCGAGATCGATTTCTGCGGCCTGTGCCACTCCGATGTCCACGCGACGCGAGGCGAATGGGGCGCCCAAACCTATCCTTTGGTCCCGGGCCACGAAATCGTGGGCCGGGTCCGCAGGGTGGGCTCCGCCGTCGACGATTTCGCACCGGGTGATCTGGTGGGCGTCGGCTGCTTGGTGGACTCCTGCCGCGAGTGCGATAGCTGCCTCGAAGGCCTCGAACAGTATTGCGAACGCGGAAACGTTGGCACCTATGGGGTGAAGGATTTCCGGAACGGCGATTCGATCACCCAAGGTGGCTACTCCACCTCGGTGGTGGTTGACCGCCGCTTCGTGCTGCGCGTTCCCGAGGGCCTGGACCCTGCCGCGGTGGCGCCCTTGCTCTGCGCAGGGATCACCACCTACTCTCCGCTGCGCTACTTCGACGTCGAGGAAGGGGACGTGGTGGGCGTCGTCGGACTCGGCGGCCTCGGCCACATGGCCGTCAAGATTGCCAAGGCCATGGGCGCGCACGTGGTGGTGTTCACGACGTCGGAGGCCAAGTTCGAGGCGGCAATAGAACTTGGCGCCGACGACGTGATCCTCTCGAAGGATCCCGAGGCAATGGAAGGCGTCAACCGCACCATCGACGTCATTATCGACACCGTTGCGGCGCCCCATGACTTGAACCCGTACTTCCGCACCTTGCGGCTGAACGGTGCCCTCTTCCAATTGGGGCTGCCTCCTACCGACATGCCTCCTGTCAGTCCCGGCGCGCTGATCCGACGCCGGCTCTCCTACGCGGGCTCGTTGATCGGCGGCATTGCCGAGACCCAGGAGATGCTGGATTTCTGCGCCGAGCACGGCGTAGTGAGCGATATCGAAATGGTCACCGCGCGGCAACTCAATGAGGCCTACGATCGCATGGTCGCCGGCGACGTAAAATACCGATTCGTCCTCGATACCAAGACCCTTCAGACCCCTTCGGAAAAGGCAGACGCATGAGCACCCTGTTTACCAAGATCATCAACGGCGAGATCCCTGGACGTTTTGTGTGGAAGGACGACGACGTGGTGGCCTTCCTGACCATCGCCCCGCTTACCGACGGCCACACGCTCGTGGTGCCGCGCAAAGAGGTGGACCGCTGGACCGACGTCCCCCCTGAGCTCCTCAACAAGGTCATGTCTGTCGCGCAGACAATCGGCAAAGCACAAGTGAAGGCGTTTGGCGCACCACGGGCGGGACTGTCCGTGGTGGGCTTCGAAGTGGAGCACTTCCACGTGCACGTCTTCCCGGCAACGTCCCTGGCCGATTTCGACTTCGGAACCGTAGAGCACAACCCGGACCCTGCCCGGCTCGACGCGAACGCGGCGAAACTCCGCGCCGGCCTCGTCGCCGCCGGACACGGCGACTCTGTTCCGGCGGACTGACGCTGGGGAAGCCGTCGAGGTGGCCGCACCTTGCCGGTCCGGCGACCGCGTTCCGGGGCGACGCTCGCTCACTTTCGGTGGTGTTTTCGCAAACGCTCGCTCATCTTTGGTGGTGTTTTCCCGAACGCTCGCTCATGTTTGGCAGGGAAAGGCCTGTATAGGTGAGCGAGCGTCGGGGGATTTGGCCGTATAGGTAAGCGAGCGTCCTGGGATTTGGCCGTATAGGTGAGCGAGCGTTGGGGGATTTGGCCTTATAGGTGAGCGAGCGTTGGTAAGGCCCCGCCTACGCGGGTGCCAACGCCTGGTTGAGCACCGTCCGGATACGTTTTTCCGAGACTGAGTAGGCGGTGCCAAGCTCCACCGCGAAGAGGCTCACCCGGAGTTCCTCGATCATCCAGCGCACCCGTGTTAACTCAGCGCCCGCCCGTCGCCCGGGCAGCAGCGCGGAGACGGCGTCGTCGTAGTCATCTTCCAAGGCTTGCACCACGGACATGTTCAGCCCGTCCCTCTGGACATTGTTTGGAAGCTTTTCGAGGCGCTTCTCAATTCCGGCCAGATACCGAGGCAGTTGGCTGAGCTGTGCGTAGCCCGTCTGTGCCACAAAACCAGCGAACACGAGTTGCTCCAGTTGGCTCTTCATATCATTGAGCGCGCTGATCAAGGCAAGGCTCGTGCTGCCCTTGAGTTGCTTTTCGATCCGCCGGGTGCTGGCCAGAACGCGTTCGACGACGGCCGTCACAGTGAAGACGGTGTCGATCAGTTCCGCGCGGACCAGTTCGTAGAGGGCATCGAACGCTGCCTTGTCCCAAGGGAGTTCTGCCGGGGTCAGCTTGTCGATGGCCGCGAGGACGCAGTCCGCGATCAAGGCGCTCACAGAACCATGCGGATTCTGGCTGAACGTCAATTTCTCCGTGTTGTTCAAATGTTCCAGGACGTAGCGGTCCGGGGCGGGAACCCGCAGCGCGAGCAAACGGATAACACCGCCACGCATGGCCGACTCTTGTTCCGCCCGGGTCTGGAATACCCGCAACGCCACGGACTTGCCCTCGTCTACCAGGGCCGGAAACCCCGTGACGTCGTGCCCCTTCACCGTGCGGGTCACTTTGCGCTCAATCGCGCCGAAAGTCCATTCGGTCAGCCCGGATTGTTCGGACAGGAAACCGCCGGTCTGTGAGGTCAGGCCGCTGCCGTTTCCGTTAGGGGAGCTGGGACCCGCGACGGCAGTGGGCATTCCGGCGCCCCTCGGCCCCTTGATGCGTGCGGTTGTCGCGGGTGTTGCCCCGAGGGATTCGGCGATGGCTCGGCGCGTAGCCGGCGCCAGTTGCTCCTGGAGTGCGGCGAGGTCCTTGCCTTCGTCCAGCACCTTCCCGCGGCTGTCCACCACTTTGAAACTGACGCGCAGATGTGCCGGCACGGCCTCCCAGTTCCAGGAGCCCGGTGGGATGATGTGTCCGCGGATGCGGCGCAGCACGAGCTCGAGAGAGGCCTCAAGCTCGTCCGAGGCAGGATCGAAGTCATTTTCCAAGGCAGCAGCTGCCTGCCGGGCAACATCCGGGGCCGGGACGAAGTTCTTGCGGATGTGCTTAGGCAGGGACTTGATCAACGCCGTGAGGAGTTCCACCCGTTGGCCGGGTATCTGCCATCGGAAAGCGGAGTCGTCGAGTTGGTTGAGGAAAAGCACCGGCACTTCGGCCGTGACGCCATCCGAGGGATTGGGCGGCGAACCGGGCGCCACGGGATGGAACTCGTAGCTCAGTGGCAGCTCAAAGCCCTTGTGTAGCCAGGTTTTCGGATAAGCGGAATCATCCAATGCCTCGGCGTCTTCGCTGATGAGGAGCGATTGGTCGAAGTCCAACAGCGTGGGATCCTGCTGGCGGGCGTCCTTCCACCACTTGTCGAAGTGCCTTTCCGAGACCACGTCCGTGCCGATCCTGGCGTCGTAAAACTCGAAGAGCGTGTGGTCATCCACCAGGATGTCCCGGCGGCGCATCCGCGTCTCAAGCTCCTCGACCTCATGGAGGAGGGCGCGGTTGCGGTGGAAGAACTTGTGGTGGGTCTTCCAGTCGCCCTCCACGAGGGCATGCCGAATGAACAGCTCGCGGGAGAGTTCCGGGTCGATCCGGCCGTAATTGATGCGGCGGTTCGGGATGATGGGAACTCCGTAGAGCATGACCTTCTCGTGCGCCATGACCGAGCCCGTCCGGGCGGACCAATGGGGCTCACTGTACGTGCGCTTCACGAGATCCGGGGCTACCTGTTCAGCCCACAAGGGATCAAACTTGGCTGCAACCCTGGCCCACAGCCGGCTGGTTTCAACCAATTCCGCTGCCATGACAAACGTCGGCGACTTCTTGAACAGTGCCGAGCCGGGGAAGATGGCGAAACGGCTGCCGCGTGCTCCGGCATATTCGCGCTTGCGTTCATCCAGCATGCCGATGTGGCTCAGCAGCCCCGAGAGCAAGCTGATGTGGATGCCCTCGCTGTTACCGACGGGGTCGGCTTCGCGCTTGTTGTCGATCGTGATGCCCAGGGGCTTGGCGAGCTGGCGCAATTGCTGGAAGAGATCCTGCCATTCGCGGACCCGCAAGTAGTTGATGAATTCGTTCCTGCATAGCCGGCGGAACTGCGTGGAAGAGAGCTCCTGTTGCTTTTCCTGGATGTAGTTCCAGAGATTCAGGAATCCGGTGAAGTCCGAGTTCTCGTCCCGGAAGCGTGCGTGCTTCTCCGCCGCAAGTTGTTGCTTGTCAGTCGGGCGTTCGCGGGGATCCTGGATCGTCAAAGCAGCCGCCAGGATCATGACTTCCTTGACGCAGCCGCGCTTCCCGGCCTCCACAATCATCCTGCCGAGGCGCGGGTCGACCGGAAGCTGGGCCAACTTCTGCCCGACGGCGGTCAGGCCACCTGCCGTACGCCCATTGCCTCGCTCGCCCGTGGGCGGAGTGCCGCCGTCGCCCGTGCGGGCAGGGCTCAGGGCACCGAGTTCGCGCAACAGCGTGACGCCGTCGTTGATCGCGCGGGAGTCCGGCGGCTCCACAAAGGGGAAGTTCTCGACGTCCTTGGGGCCTCGGGCTACTCCCATGGCCGTCATCTGCAGGATAACGGCCGCAAGGTTGGTCCTCAGGATCTCCGGATCGGTGAACTGGGGGCGGGACTCGAAGTCTTCCTCGGAATAGAGCCGGATGGCGATACCCTCCGAGACACGCCCACAGCGACCCGAACGCTGGCTCGCCGATGCCTGTGAAACACGTTCAATCGGAAGCCGCTGCACCTTGGTCCGGTGCGAGTAACGCGAGATACGGGCCGTGCCGGTGTCGATGACGTACTTGATGCCGGGAACCGTTAGAGAGGTCTCCGCGACATTCGTGGCCAGGATGATCCGCCGCTTACCGCCGGGGTTGAAGACCCTGTGCTGCTCCTGCAGGCTCAAGCGGGCAAACAGTGGCAGGACTTCGGTTCCCGCCAGCCTTCGGTTGGACGGGATCCGGCCGTTCAGGGCCTCCGCCGCGTCGCGGATCTCGCGCTCGCCGGAGAAGAACACCAGGATGTCGCCGGGAGCTTCCAGCGCAAGTTCGTCGACGGCGTCGCACACTGCATCGAGGGGATCGCGGTCTTCCTCGAGTTCGTCGTCGGACGCGTCTTCATCGCCGCCGCCGGCGGGCTGGGACAGCGGCCGGTAGCGGATCTCCACCGGGTACGTCCGGCCCGAGACCTCAATGATCGGCGCGGGCTCTTCCTCGCTGCCGAAGTGCTTGGCGAAACGCTGGGGATCGATCGTGGCCGAGGTAATGATGACCTTCAGGTCCGGCCTCTGCGGCAGGATCCGCTTGAGATACCCCAGGATGAAGTCGATGTTGAGGCTGCGCTCGTGTGCCTCGTCGATGATGATGGCGCTGTATTTCCGCAGCAGCTTGTCGCGCTGGATTTCCGCAAGCAGGATGCCGTCGGTCATCAACTTGATTTTGGTGGCCTTGCTGACCTCGCCCGTGAAACGGACCTGGAAGCCCACTTCCTGCCCGATCTCCACGCCCATCTCAAAGGCGATGCGTTCGGCAACAGTACGTGCGGCAAGGCGGCGCGGCTGGGTGTGGCCGATCAGCCCCTTGTCCCCAAGGCCAAGTTCCAGGCACATCTTGGGAATCTGGGTGGTCTTGCCGGAGCCGGTTTCGCCGGCGATGATGGTCACCTGGTTTGCGGCGATGGCCGCCATCAAGTCCTCGCGGCGCTCGGAGACGGGCAGCTCTGCGGGGTAGGAAATATGAAGTGTCATGGCTGCTGACAGTCTACTGTGGCAGCGCGTTGCCTCGCAGTGCGTGGTTCCCGGCAGCTTTTTCCAATCGTCCGGCCATGGTGCGGGCGTAATCCTTGAATTCCTCGGGAGAGATGATCTCAAAGTCCATGTCCAGCGCTGCGAGGTGTGCGGCTGGTTGCGCCAGGCTGTCCCAGCCCGCCCGGAGCAGGGTGGCATTCCCGCCGTCGTCGCTCAAGCTGGCGAGCTGCGGGCCGACGACGGCGGCCACCTCGCCAATGGGGGCGTGGAGGCGGACGACGACGTCGTAGCGGTAGGGCGAGCGGGTCACGGATCGTTGGACGTAATCTGCGAGGTCCTTGGCCGGCAAGGGGCGCGGCAGGTACTTTTTCCGTTCCACCGGCAAGGAGGAGATGCGGTCCGCACGGAACGTGCGCCAGTCCTCCCGGTCGACGTCCCACGCGACCAGGTACCAGCGGCGCCCGGTGTCCACCAAGCGGTACGGTTCCACCAGGCGCCGGCCGGCGTCGCCGTCGGCCTTGACGTAGTCAAAACTGAGTTGCCGTTTGTCCGCGATTGCCGCAGAGACCACCGTGAGTTGCTGGGGGTCCACCGACGCCGCGTTGCTTGGCAGGGTGGTGACGGCGGCCTTGAGCATCGCGAATTTGGGGCGGAGGCGCGAGGGCAGCACTTGTTCGAGTTTGGCGAGTGCGCGTACCGACGCTTCCCCGATACCGGCCACAGGGCCCGCCGCGACGGAGTTCAGTCCCAAAGCGACGGCCAAGGCCTCATTGTCATCGAGCAGGAGCGGCGGGAGTTGCGCCCCGGCGCCCAATTGGTAGCCACCGGCTATTCCGGGCGAAGCATGGATGGGATAGCCGAGGTTGCGGAGCTTGTCGATGTCGCGCCGGACGGTGCGCTCCGTGACACCCATCCGGTTGGCCAATGCCGGACCTGTCCATTCACGCCGGACCTGCAGCAAGGACAACAATTGCAGCAGCCTGGCGGACGTCTGGATCATGGCATTGAATCTAGCCCACAATGCGGACAATAGCTGTCCCCATTGAGTTCTAGGCTGTGTCCGAGCCGCCGGCGCAGGATACGTCGCGCGGCACGGCTCGGACGGTGCGTGGTCAGGGGCAGTGCGTGGTTAGAAGACGCGAAGCGTCCAGTAAGGGGCGCTGGGCAGTTCGCGGGCGGTCCAAGGCTGTTCGGAACGGACCGGGGGAAGGTGGCCGCGGCCGTCCCGAAGGACTGCTGAGACGGTAGCAGCGGCAGTGATGACGAGGATGATGAACACCAAGATTCCGACGATTTCCATGTCTCCATCGTGTTCCTGATCCGGTCCAAGAAACAGTGGCAGAAATGACCCATTTAGACAATTTTCTGCCACACTGGATTTATGTTGAAATCGGTGGCAATCATTGTGGTCCCCAACTTCTCGATCTTCGAGTTCGGGACCGCCTACGAGGTCTTTGGCATTGATCGCAAGGACCGGGGGAGCGGCGTTCCCAGCTTTGATTTCAGGGTCTGCACCCCTGTTCCGGGCGATGTGAAGATGAAGTCCGGCCTGTCGATGCATGTGGAACTGGGACTCGAGGCCGCGGCAGATGCAGACCTCGTCATCATGGCGCCCTACGGCAGGGACGAGGACGTTCCGGAATCCGTGCTTGATGCACTGAGGGCAGCGCACGCCCGCGGAGCCTGGGTCATGTCGATTTGCTCCGGAGCCTACGCACTGGCGCGCGCCGGGCTCTTGGACGGGCGCCGCTGCACCACGCATTGGCACTACTCACAGGACCTTGCCAGCAGGTATCCCAAGATCCACGTGGACGAGAACGTACTCTACGTCCAGGACGGAACACTCATCACCAGCGCGGGCACGGCAGCAGGGATTGACGCTTGCCTGCATCTGGTCCGTGTGGAGTTGGGCGCCAATGTCGCAGCGGCCATTGCGCGCGACATGGTGGTTCCGCCGCACCGGGACGGCGGCCAGGCCCAGTTCATTGATCGGCCCATGCCCACGTGCGGCTCAGCGCCCATGGAGGCCTTGCTGCGCTGGATGGTGGAGAACCTTGACCGGGACCACAGCGTCAACGAACTGGCGACGCGGCTTCATATGTCCGCACGGACCTTCGCGCGCCGCTTCCGGGCCGAGACAGGCGCCACACCGGCGGCCTGGCTCAACTCGCAGCGGGTGCTCCGGGCCCAGGAACTCCTGGAAACCACCGAACTGAACATCGACGAAGTTGCACGCGAAGCCGGGTTCGGGCATTCGGTGCTGCTGAGGCACCACTTTGCCAAGGTCCTGGACACGAGCCCGCAGTCCTATCGGAGGGCTTTCCGCGGTCAGTTGGCGGAAGTCGGCTAGCGGAGGGTTTCCCGGCCTTCCACCTTGGCGTGCTCCACGAGGGTGTGCCATGGTCCGGTGACAGCGGTTTCCGGAAGCGTTGCCCGGTGTTGTCCTGCGCGGATCGAATACATGAACCGGTCGGCTTGCCCGGCCATTTGCCCGGCCGATTGCGCGCGGGACGGCACTTGGTCCCAAGGGCAGGCCTCCACGATGGGCATCCAGCGTTGCTTGGCTTCAGTGCTGGCGGCATCCACGGTCCAGACGCGTGTGATCGCGGCGACGCCGCCGCTGCGCTGGACAGTAATTTTCATGTTCGACGGCTTCCACTGCTCTGGAGTGTGTTGCTAGAGCTTTACCTTCACAGTTTCCCATGCCTTCAAGACGGCGTCATGCTCGGATGAACCAGCGCCGAACAGTTCCTCAGCAGACGTCGCGGTTGCCTTGGCGAAGCGCCGGAAGGTGCACGTGGCAGGCAGGGAGCCGCCTGTCAGGGTGTTGTACCAGATCTGGCCCGGCGCTTCCCACGCATTGCCGCCGAGTTCCAGGGCAACGATGGAGAAAGCCCTGTTGGGGATGCCTGAGTTGATGTGGACACCGCCGTTGTCCGCAGTAGTGCGGACATAGGTATCCATGGAGTCCGGTTGCGGATCCTTGCCGAGCACGTCGTCGTCGTAAGCGGTGCCTGGTGCCTTCATCGAACGGAGGGCGGCGCCTTGAACGGCATCGGTGAACAAGCCCTCGCCGATCAGCCAGCTGGCTTCGGCCGCGGATTGATTTTTGGCATGCTGCTCCACTAGCACCCCGAAAACATCGGACATGGACTCGTTGAGGGCTCCCGCTTGGTTCCGATAGGCGAGGGCTGCTGTGTACTGGGTGACGCCGTGCGCAAGTTCGTGCCCGATCACGCTGAGTGACTTCGTGAATCTTTGGAAGATCTCGCCGTCGCCGTCACCGAAGACCATCTGGCTGCCATTCCAAAACGCGTTGTCGTACAGCTGGCCGTAATGGACGGAGGCATCGAGTTTCAGCCCGGCGCCGTCGATCGAATTCCTGCTGAACACCTCTGCGTAGAGCCTGTGGGTTTCGCCAAGTCCGTCGTATGCTTCATCGGCGGCCGCGTCGCCGGTAGCCGCACCGCCCTCTTTGCGGACGAGCTTGCCGGGCAGGATCTCCGTGGATCCGGTGTCGTAGATGGTCCGTTTGGGCGGACCGGGCTTGGCCTGGCGCGCCGTGGGTACCGGGGCCGGCACGGGAAGCGAGCGGACCGCCTGGAGGGACTTGATGTGGAGCAGGGATTCCTTGGCTGCGCGCGCAATCATCCGCAGGCGGGGCTCATTCTGGGTTGCCAGCCGACGCAGCATATAGGGCGGAATGATGGAACAGATCATGGCGAACCCTTTCGTACCTGGTGGACTTGACCGGGTACGAACAGCTTAGAAGCGGCCGCCGACATTTTGGCCGGCTCGGTGCGGCATGTCCGCGATCACGTTAAGTGAGAGGCCTCCAGGGGGCATGGAGGGAACGGTTCCACGTCGTTTTCGGAACCCTTGAGGATCCGTTGCAGCTTGCCGAGGTCCACGATGCCGTTGCCCCATGCCAACTCGATTTCGTAGAGGGCTTGCTTGTTGCGACGGGCGGCTTCACAGTCCGGCATCGGTGTCCTTGGGTTCTGGGTGAAGGATGGTTGCGAGTTGTGTCGCTGGCAGCCGCGAGAGTTTCCTGGCAAGGACCGGGGCTTGGGCTTCGAGCTCGTGGAGCACAGCCGCGGGCTCCTCTTGTGGTGTTTGCACAAGTCTTTTTGTTGTCTGCACAAGAACCATGTGGTGGCAGGCAGCAAAACGTGACGCGGTTTTTCCACTTATTTTTCGATTGCCCGGGCAGCAACTCGCCGGAGGCAAAGAAAACCCCGCCAGTTCCATGAACTGGCGGGGTTTTCCGTTGTGCCCTCGATAGGATTCGAACCTACGGCCTTCTGCTCCGGAGGCAGACGCTCTATCCCCTGAGCTACGAGGGCATCCAGGGTTCCCGTCCGTTGCCGGAGGGACGTCCACGAGCTTAGCAGGTCACCGCGCCGCAATGGAAAACGGAGGCGGTGCGCCGCGTCAATAGCCCGAGAACGAGTCGGTATGGATCCGACGGGCCCCCGCACGGCGTGCGGCGGAGCGAAGGGAATCGACGTTTTCCGGGGACCCGGACACGTACACATCCCGTTTGGCGACATCGGGAACGAGCTCCCGCAGCGAGTTGCCGTCGATCCGGCGCCGCCCGGCGTCGTGCATGAACGACGGCGGTGCCGAACCGTCTGCCACACGCGCAATGACCCGCGCGCCGGAGGCCTCCAGGACATCCCGCCCGGCAAGTTCGGCAGCGCTGGGGGCGAGATACAGCACCACGATGTCCCTGCGGGCAGAGCCGGCGGTCGCCAGTTGGGACAAGAAGGGCGTGATCCCTATTCCGGCAGCGACGAGCAGGACTGGCCTGCCGGCGTCGGGCGGTAGGACAAAGTCGCCGCCCACCGCGGTACCACGAACGCATTCTCCGGGCTCAAGGGCGAGCAACGCTCGCTTGGCGGCCGAGATCGGCTCCGCGGTTCCGACGCCGAAGGTCACCTCCGGCGATCCCGGCGCGCTGGTGATGCTGAAGACCCGTCTCCGTCCCTTCCCGTCGGAACGCGGGTGCGGGAGGTTGAGTTCCATGAATTGCCCGGGAAGGAAGCGAACGGGACGGCTCGGCTCAAAACGGAATTCGGTAGTGAACGGAGTCAGCGGACGCGAACCCTTGAAGGTCAGCATGACCCCGCCGCGTTGTCCCGCAAGGAACGCGAGTAAGTTGCCCACGAGCAGCGCAAGCTCCGGAGAATTTGCGACGATGCCCAGGTTGTACGGCACCGCGAACAACACGCCGACGACGACGGCCAGCGCCAATTGCTGCAAGCGGCGGGGCGGCAAGGTGAGCGGCTCCGTGAGCATGAAGCCCACGAAGAACAGGAGCGGCCGTTGCGCAAGCGGCTGCCAGAGGGCGGGTCCCCAGGCCATGCCGGCCCGCAGGAGTTCGGCGGACACGATGGATACCGTGACCACGAGGAACGTGCAGGCCATCAGCATCTTCCGCGTCCTGTACAGCACCAGGAGGACCCCGGGCACCAGGAGCCACAACATGGCCGGAGTCGCTGCCCACCATGTCGCGATGTTCAAACCCGTGAGGCTGGCGATGAAGGCGCCGGCAGCCGCGGGGTTGAAAATGTGCCGGCCACGGAAGGCCAGCACGTACTTCGATGCCGACGCCAGCACGCATGCCACAACCACCCCGGCAAGGTCAGGCGCCTGGACCGTGGGGACGAGTTCGGTGGGCCAGAACAGGAAATACAGGAGAAGCCCCGTGATGAGCGAAGACTCGGAGTGCGGCCGGACCTTGAACAGCATGGCCACGAGCCGGTTGGACGCATAGGTCAGTCCCACGCACAGCACAAGGTGGACGAGCATTTCCGGCAGGCCGAAGGTCAGCCAGCCGAGGACGTTCAACACCATGCTGTACACCGCAAGGATGGCGAGGATCCACAGAATCAGCCGGTACATGGTGAAACGGCCAAGCCAGGCGTCGGCACGCGCTTTGATGGCAATCATGTGAACAGTGTCCCTTCAAAACCTGCCGAATAGGCGGCGTGTCCGTCCGAATAGACCGTGAGCCAGTCGAACTCGAATTCCTTGGCAAGGACCGCCGGGTCCACCAGGAAGAGCGCGGTGGCCAGCGCATCGGCTTCCATTGCCGTGGCGGCCATGGTCCAGGTGGCAACCACTGTCTCCACCGGGCGCCCGGTGGCGCCGTCCAGGACATGGTGCAGGCCGTCGCCCCACGCGCGTCGGTTGGCTGCAGAAGCGCACAGGGCACCGTCGTGGAGTTCGACGACGCCGATCGCCTGGGTGGGGTCGTAAGGGTGTTCGAGGGCCACGCCCAGCGGTTCTGCACCGGAGTGGAGCATGTCGCCGCTCGCATCGACAAGGAACTCAGTGATCCCCGCGGAGCGCAGGACCGCGGCTGCCAGGTCCACCAGCTGGCCTTTTCCGGCAGAGCCTATGTCCAGTACCAAGGGAGCGGAAGTGCTGATCTTTGTGCCGTTCCACTCCAAGACGTCTTCCCAAGGCGGCGCCGGCACGGGGTTGCCGAGGGGTCGCAGGGCATAGTCTGCCCCGTAGCCCAGCCGCTCAAGGCTGCTTCCGATGAGTGGCGTCATGGCACCGCTGCTGAGGCGGTACAGCTTCCTGAACAGAACTTCCAGCGCCGACGCACCTGCCGGGAGCACGACAGTCCCGGGTTCCCGCGCGAGCCGCGCAATCAGCGAGTCGGCGCGGAACCGTGAATAGCTTCGGTCGTAGTCCTCCACGACGTCCAGCACACTGCGGCGGACGGCGCTGGGGAGCGGATCCGGCGTCGAAATCTCCCACCTGGTTCCGATTCCGTCGAAGCTGAAGCCGCTCCAGCCCGCGTGCGGCATGGCGGCTATTTGGCCTCGGATTTGATGGTTTCCACGGCTTGGTTGAACCCGCCGCTGGTCAGGGAAGAGCCTGCGACCTTGGACACGTTGATGTCGTCCAGCTTCTTGCCGACGATCTGCGCCGCGATTCCGTCCTTGAATTCGCCCTGGAACTTCTTGGTGTTCGGGTTCGAGGGGTGGACGGTGATGTCGACACCGGAAATGGTGCCACCGGTCAAGGTCAGCTGGACGCCTATGGTTTCCTGCCCGTTGGGCGAGGTGTAGGAGCCATCGGCACTGTAGGTACCGTCCTTGTACGAGCCCGACGACGAGCCTGTCGTAGCCAGCTTGCTGGAGCCTGCCTGCGTGCTCGTGTTCTGTGGTGTGCTGCTCTGGGCTGTGGACGGCGCGCAGGCGGCCACCGAGCCGGCGAGGGAGAGGCCGGCGGCGCCGACGAGGATGCTCTTGTGGAGTGGCGTAGTCATATTCTGCTCGTTTCAACTGGACAAGAAATGGTCTTGGCACATGGACCGGACGCATGGTCCGGGCCTGCGGCCGTTCCCATGTTCAACATTGAATTCAGCCTAGCGGTTCAATCTGGGAGCTGTACGTGCCGAAACTGTGCGCAGCCTGTGCGCCAACTGGTGCACGCGTGTACGTGATCACCAAGCAAAGAATTCCACCACTTGCAAGCCCCACCGGTAGGCTAGACGGGTGACTCCCGAAGAACTCTCCGCCGCCATATCCGCCTGCCTGAAAGATGCTGTCGCCGCTGGCGAGCTTGCGCTTTCCGAATCTGCCCTCCCCGAGGACGTGCGCGTGGAGCGACCCAAGAACCGGGAGCACGGCGACTGGGCTACCAACATTGCTTTGCAACTGGCCAAACAAGCCGGGACCAACCCGCGCGAATTCGCCACGATCCTCAGCAAGCGACTCGAAGCGATCGACGGCGTCACGGCCGTGGACATCGCGGGCCCGGGCTTCCTTAACATCACCGTGGACGCAGCCGCCGCCGGCGCGCTGGCCAAGGCCATCGTTGAGGCAGGAAGCTCCTACGGAACCAACCAGGCGCTCGCAGGCCATGTGGTCAACATGGAGTTCGTCTCCGCCAATCCCACGGGACCGCTGCACATTGGACACACGCGCTGGGCCGCACTGGGCGATTCCATTGCCCGTGTGCTCCGCGCCTCGGGCGCGGATGTCACCGCCGAGTACTACATCAACGACGCCGGCACGCAGATGAACGTTTTTGCGAACTCGGTGCTGTCGCGCCTGCACGGGCGGGGCGTTCCGGAAGGCGGCTACCCCGGAGAGTACATCCGGGAACTCGGCGACGAGGTTCTCAAGGCCCATCCGGCAATCCGCGAGCTGACCGACGAGGCAGCGCTGCCGGTGATCCGCGCCGCCGCCTACCAAGCCCAGATGAAAGACATCAAGGACACCCTTGCCGAATTCGGCGTGGCTTTCGATGTCTTCTTCTCCGAGCAGGAACTGCACGACGCCGGTGCGATCGAATCGGCTGTTGCGCGCCTCCGGGAGCAGGGCCATGTGTTCGACGACGGCGGGGCCGTCTGGTTGCGCACCACGGACTTTGGCGATGACAAGGACCGGGTGATGATCCGCGCCAACGGCGAACCGACCTATTTCGCCGCCGACGCCGCCTACTACCTGTCGAAGAAGGACCGCGGCTTCACGGAGAAGATCTACCTGCTCGGTGCGGACCACCACGGCTACATCAACCGGCTCAAGGCCATTGCTGCGTGCGCGGGCGATGACCCCGAGGTCAACATTGAGGTCCTGATCGGGCAACTGGTTTCCGTCAACGGCGCCAAGTTGTCCAAGCGTGCCGGCAATATCATCGAGCTCAAGGACCTGATCGAGTGGCTCGGGAAGGACGCGGTGCGTTACTCGTTGGCGCGCTTCCCCGCAGACTCGCCGCTGACGCTGGATCCGGAACTGCTGAAGAAGAACAGCAACGAAAACCCGGTGTTCTACGTGCAGTACGCGCATGCCCGTTCCCGCGGAACGGCCCGCAACGCGATCGAGGCCGGCGTGGACCACAGCGCCTTCGACGCCTCCCTGCTGGACCACGCCACCGAGAACGAGTTGCTGTCCTACCTCGGCAGCTACCCGTCCATCGTGGCCAAGGCCGCGGAACTCCGCGAACCGCACCGGGTGGCGCGCCATCTTGAGGTCATCGCCGGGGCATACCACCGTTGGTACGACGCTTGCCGCGTTTCGCCGCTGGGCGACGAGCCGGTGCGGGACGTCAACCGCACCCGACTGTGGCTCAACGACGCAACGAGCCAAGTTCTCGCCAACGGACTTGAGCTCCTCGGCGTTTCAGCTCCGGAACGGATGTGATCCCCGTGAGCGAGCCCAATACCGTGCAGCACAGCCCCAACAACGCCGCAGCTTCACCCCTTGCTCCTGAATGGCTCGCCGTACCGGAGGACCTGAACGCGCTCCACGCTCCGATGTGGGCCGCTGGTGTCCAGAGGAACGACGCCGGTGAACTCGCCATCGACGGCGTCCCCGTCAGCGAACTCAAGGCGCAGTTCGGCACCCCGCTGTTCGTCATGAGCGAGGGTGATTTCCGTGCCCGCGCCCGCTCCTTCAAGGACGCCTTTGACGCAGCTTTCGAGGACATCTGCGGGGGAGTGGACGTCTACTACGCCGGAAAGTCCTTCCTGTGCACTGCCGTGGCGAACTGGGTGGCCGAGGAAGGCCTGCGCCTGGACACCTGTTCCGGCGGGGAACTCGCCGTCGCGGCCCGCGCCGGCATCAGCGGCGCCAATTTGGGCCTGCACGGCAACAACAAGTCCGACGCCGAGATCAACCGGGCACTGGACATGAAGCTCGGACGCATTGTGGTGGACAGCCTCGACGAGCTTGAACGTGTGGCCAAGATAGCCTCCGGCCGCGGCGAAACGGCGAAGGTGATGCTGCGGCTGACTCCCGGTGTTCACGCCCACACGCACGAATTCATTGCCACGGCCCACGAGGACCAAAAATTCGGGCTCTCCATGGCCGAAGATTCCACGGACGCAGTTGGCCTCTCGGCTGCGGAGGAGGCCGTGGCGGCGGCCACGTCCTACCCCAACGTGGAACTCCTGGGGCTGCACTGCCATATCGGTTCGCAGATCTTCGAGCCGGACGGGTTCGCCGTGGCGGCCGAAAAGCTCTTGGGATTCCTCGCCGCAATGCAGGCCAAGTACTCCATCGTCCTGCCGGAACTGGACCTCGGCGGTGGCTACGGCATCGCCTATACGCCAGCGGACACCCCGCGCCCGCCGGCCGAAATCGCGCAGGCGATGGCCGCCGTCGTACGCTCGAAGTGCGCTGAGCTGGGCATCACCTCGCCGCGTATTTCGATTGAGCCCGGCCGCGCGATCGTCGGTACCAGCACCTTCACTTTGTACGAAGTCGGGACGCTGAAAACCGTTCGCGTGGACGCGCCTGTAGATGCCGATGGCAAAGAAAACGTTACGTTCCCGCGCCGCTATGTGTCGGTGGACGGTGGCATGAGCGACAACGCCCGTCCGGTGCTGTACGACGCGGATTATTCGGCAATTATCGCCTCGCGCGCCTCGGACGCTGCCCCGCGACTGTCCCGAGTAGTGGGCAAACATTGCGAGAGCGGCGACATAGTTGTTAGAGATGTATATCTGCCCGAAGACGTGGCAGCCGGTGATCTGCTCGCTGTACCGGGGACCGGCGCTTACTGCTGGGCCCTCTCAAGCAACTACAACTATCTGGCCAGGCCTGGCGTTGTCGCTGTGCGCAATGGATCCGCCCGGCTGATCGTCCGCGGGGAAACCGAAGAAGATCTCTTGAACCGCGACATGGGAGTGGCGAATGTCTGAAGTGCGAACCCTGAAGGTGGCCCTGCTGGGCTGTGGCAACGTTGGAGCCCAGGTTGCGCGGATTCTCCTTGACGACGCCGACGCCCTTGCGGCCCGCAGCGGTGCGCGCTTGGAGCTGTCCGGCATCGCCGTGCGCAACATCGACTCAGAGCGCGACGTCGACCTGCCGCGCGGACTCTTCACCACCGACGCCGATACCCTGGTCAAGGACGCGGACCTGGTGATCGAGCTCATGGGCGGCATTGAGCCGGCCCGTTCGCTCATCCTGACCGCCATGCAGAATGGCGCCTGCGTCGTCACCGGCAACAAGGCGCTCCTGGCACAAGACGGCCCCACGCTCTACGAAGAGGCCGACAAGGCCGGCGTCCAGCTCTCGTATGAAGCGGCCGTCGCCGGAGCCATTCCGATCTTGCGCCCCATCCGCGACAGCCTCTCCGGCGACCGCATCACCCGGGTCCTGGGCATCGTCAACGGCACCACCAACTTCATCCTCGACCAAATGGACAGCACTGGTGCACAGTTCGCCGACGCACTGGCCGAGGCACAACGGCTCGGTTACGCGGAAGCGGACCCCACCGCCGACGTCGAAGGCCACGACGCGGCCGCCAAGGCTGCCATCCTCGCGTCCTTATCTTTCCACACGCGTTTCGCTCTCGAAGACGTCTACTGCGAAGGCATCACCAAGGTCAGCGCAGCTGACATTGCGTCAGCGAAGGAGGCCGGCTTTGTGATCAAGCTTCTCGCCATCGCCGAGAAGATCGAGAACCCGGAGCCAGGCAACGGCGGAGGTATCTCGGTCCGCGTCCACCCCACCCTCCTGCCTCGCGAACACCCGCTTGCGGCCGTTCGCGGGGCGTTCAACGCAGTCTTCATCGAAGCCGAAAATGCCGGCGAACTGATGTTCTACGGCCCGGGCGCCGGCGGAACCCCGACGGCGTCTGCCGTCCTGGGTGACCTCGTCTCGGCTGCCCGCCGTGTGGTGCTGGGCGGTCCCGGCCGTACCGAGACCACCACCGGCTACGTGCCTGCGCTGTCGATCGATGCCTCGACCACGAGCTACTACATCGGCCTCGACGTTGCCGACGAGGCCGGGGTGCTGGCCCGGATCACCCAGATCTTTGCGGAGCACGGCGTATCGATTGAAATCATGCGCCAGACGATCCACCGTGACGCCGCCTCGAACGTTGAGTCGGCCGAGCTGAAGATCGTCACGCACCGCGCATCCGAAGCCGCACTCGCGGCAACCGTCGAGGCCATCAAGGGCCTGGACGTCATCAATTCTGTGACATCCGTCCTGCGGGTAGAAGGGGTCTAAGTGGCTCACCAATGGCGCGGAGTAATCCGCGAATACGCTGATCGTTTGCCTGTAACGGAAGCCACGAAGGTCATTACCCTCGGTGAGGGCGGGACGCCGCTCGTCCACGCGCAGAAGCTCTCCGAGCTCACTGGATCCACCGTGTACCTGAAGGTGGAGGGCATGAACCCCACCGGGTCCTTCAAGGACCGCGGAATGACCATGGCCATGACAGCGGCTGTCGAAGCAGGCGCCAAAGCAGTTGTTTGTGCGTCCACGGGCAACACCTCGGCTTCGGCCGCCGCATACGCCACGGCCGCCGGTCTGAAGTGCGCCGTGCTGGTTCCCGAAGGCAAGATCTCCATGGGCAAGCTCAGCCAGGCGATCGCGCATGGCGCTACGCTCCTCCAAGTGGACGGTAACTTCGACAACTGCCTGGACATCGCCCGCAAGCTCGGCGAGTCCTACCCCGTGTTCCTCGTGAACTCGGTCAACCCGGCCCGTATCCAGGGCCAGAAGACCGGTGCCTTCGAAATCGTCGACGCCCTCGGCGACGCTCCGGACATCCACGTCCTGCCGGTGGGCAACGCAGGCAACATCAGCGCTTACTGGAAGGGCTACAAGGAGTACTCCGCGCCCTTCGAGTCCGCAACCGCCGGCACCCTCCCCGCCGTCTCCACCAAAACGCCGGCCATGTGGGGCTTCCAGGCCGCAGGTGCAGCACCGTTCGTGGCGGGCCACCCCATCACTGAACCGGACACCATCGCCACCGCCATCCGCATTGGCAACCCGGCGTCCTGGGACACCGCCATCGCGGCACGTGATGAATCCGGCGGCTTCATCGACGCAGTGACCGACGAAGAAATCCTCGACGCGCACCGCTGGCTTTCCGCCAGGGAAGGCGTTTTCGTCGAACCCGGCTCCGCAGCGGGCGTCGCCGGCCTCATCAAAAAGCACGCTGCGGGCGAAGTTCCCGCCGGTAAGACGATCGTTATCACGGTCACCGGGCACGGGCTCAAGGACCCGCAGTGGGCCCTCCGCACCGAAGACGGCAGTGAAGTCCAGCCCGTCAAGGTACCGAACGACGTCGTGACTGTGGCAGCTGAACTGGGACTGGAAGAAAACTAAGAGTGGAAACCACGCAGCCCACCGCGACCGGACTCGAGCTTGTCGCGGCAGGCCAGCAGCTGACCGTCAGGGTCCCGGGCACCAGCGCCAACCTGGGCCCCGGCTACGACAGCCTCGGCCTGGCATTGTCGATCTACGACACCCTGACCGTCGAAACACTCACCACCGGAGAGCTCGAGTTCGAGCTCTCCGGTGAGGGGGCCGACACCCTTCCCCGTGATGCCAGCCACCTCGTGGTCCGTGCCATCAACACGGCCTTGGGACGCCTCGGCTTCCGGCACAACGGCCTGAAGATCACCGCGGACAACGTCAACCCGCATGGCCGCGGGCTCGGTTCCTCGGCCTCGGCAGTGGTTGCGGCCGTTACCGCAGCGAACGCGCTGGTACCCGAATCGGCGCAACGTGACCGTGAGTGGATCCTGCAGCTCACGAGCGAGATGGAAGGCCACCCGGACAACGTCGCACCGGCGATTTTCGGCGGACTGGCCTTGTCATGGCAGGACAGCGAGCAGTACAGCAGCACCCGTGCAGAAGTGGTTCCGTCCGTCATCCCCATCGTCGCCGTGCCCGACTATGAACTGTCCACCGAGACAGCCCGCGGCTTGCTTCCGGCTTCCATCGGCCATCATGCCGCAGCCATGAACTCCGGACGCGCCGCGCTCTTGATCCACGCGTTGACTGCGCAGCCCCGTTTCCTGCTTCCCGGAACCGAGGACTATCTCCACCAGAGCTACCGCGCGGAGGCCATGCGGCCTAGCGCGGCGCTGATTGCGGCATTGCGGTCTTCAGGCCATGCGGCGGTTGTTTCCGGCGCGGGCCCCACAGTCCTGGCATTGGCGAACGGCACGGACGAAGCAGAAGTGATTACGGAATTGATTGCCGATTTCACTGCGGACAACACACCAGACGTTTCTTGGCGCGTGATGACACTGGCAGTGGACGTCGAAGGTGCTAGAGTGGACTTGCACCGGCGGTAGAACCGCGGGCAGTTCCCTGACATTGGATCCCGGCTTAACGCCGTTCCCGTCTCCTACTGTGTCGAAGTCTGCCGGTGCCGTCTCCTTATCGGCCTGTCGCAGGTGCCACAGAACCCTTTCTGTTACCCGGACCGTCAGCCCGCGCCCCGCCCGCCGGAGCATCGAAGACGTATCAGTATCCGGCCCTGCTGAAACTAAACCGGCAAGACCGAAATCACGGCTGCAGATCTGAACTGCAGTCCAGAACAAATCATCGCGTCCAGCTCTAGGTCTGGACGCCGTCGAGGGGGAAGGATCCTTCGTGACAGAAACCACTGAGCTGGCTTCAGCTGTGGACACAACATCTTCTGCAGCTGATTCAACGGCCGCAACCGCCAAGAGCAGCGGCCTTGCAGGCCTCAAGCTCGCGCAGCTTCAGGCTCTCGCCAGTCAGCTGGGCATTTCGGGCGGATCCCGGATGCGCAAGGGGGACTTGGTCTCGGCTATCTCAGCCCACCGTGCCGGTGCAACCACCAGCAAGGCTCCTACTGCGGCCAAGGCCGTAGCCGCAAAGGCCGCGCCCGCAGCACCAGCAGTTGAGGACTCTGCCGCAGCTGCCGCAGCATCCACTGAAGCTCCTGCGCAGGAAGGCACCCGGGCACGTGGCCGTGGCCGTAGCCGTCGCGCCACGAGCGACGGCGTTGTTGCCGCTCCTGCCGCAACGGAAACCGTGGAGGCTCCCGCCCCCGCCGTGGAGGCTCCCGCTGCCCCCGTCGCCGAAGCAAGCGAGGCCGTCAGCGAACGCCGCCAGCCCCGCACGCGCAATCGTCGTCGTGGCGAGGCCGCCGGTGCTCCTGCGGAGACCGGCGAACCCAGCGAGACCCGTGCGGCCGAACAGCCCCAGGCTGAACAGCCCCGCGCGGAACAGCGCCAAACTGAGCAGCGTCAGACGGAACAGCGTCAGCCCGAACAGCGCCAGGCCGATCAGCGTCAAACCCAGCCGCGCCAGGGCGAGCAGGCCTCGGTCGAGGCTGGCGAACCTGCGCAGCGCGAACGCCGCGACAACACCCGTCCGCGGCGCGAAGACACCAACGACGGCGATGACACCGGCAACCGCCGCAACCGTCGGAACCGTCGCGACCGCAACGACCGTCCAGCTCCGCAGGACAACCGTGACAACCGCGAGGGAAACACCCGCAGCGACCGCTTCCGCGACCGCAACGAACGCCGTCGCGGCCGCGGCCAGGGCCCCGACGTCGACGACGTCGAGGTCACCGAGGACGACGTCCTACTGCCTGTAGCAGGCATCCTGGACGTGCTGGAGAACTACGCGTTCATCCGCACTTCCGGTTACCTTCCGGGCGCCAACGACGTGTACGTCTCCCTCGCCCAGGTCAAGAAGTACAACCTGCGCAAGGGCGACGCCGTGGTCGGCGCAATCCGCGCCCCGCGCGACGGTGAGGACCGCAATCAGCAGTCCGCCCGCCAGAAGTTCAACGCGCTCGTCCGCGTCACGTCGGTCAACGGCAAGACACCGGAAGAGCTCAAGGACCGCGTCGAATTCGCCAAGCTCGTCCCGCTGTACCCGTCCGAGCGCCTGCGCCTGGAAACGGACCCCAAGAAGATCGGCCCGCGTGTCATCGACCTCGTGGCCCCGATCGGCAAGGGCCAGCGCGGCCTGATCGTCTCCCCGCCCAAGGCCGGCAAGACGCTCATCCTGCAGTCCATCGCCAACGCGATCACCACCAACAACCCTGAGGTCCACCTCATGATGGTGCTGGTTGACGAACGTCCCGAAGAAGTCACGGACATGCAGCGCACCGTCAAGGGTGAGGTCATTGCCTCCACCTTCGACCGTCCCGCAGATGACCACACCACGGTTGCCGAGCTCTCCATCGAACGCGCCAAGCGCCTCGTGGAAATGGGCATGGACGTGGTGGTCCTGCTGGACTCCATGACCCGCCTGGGCCGCGCCTACAACCTGGCAGCACCGGCCTCGGGCCGTATCCTGTCCGGTGGTGTCGACTCCGCCGCGCTCTACCCGCCGAAGCGCTTCTTCGGTGCTGCGCGGAACATCGAAAACGGTGGCTCTCTGACCATCCTGGCAACCGCCCTCGTGGAGACCGGTTCCAAGATGGACGAGGTCATCTTCGAAGAGTTCAAGGGCACGGGCAACATGGAGCTCCGCCTGTCCCGCCAGCTGGCGGACAAGCGCATCTTCCCGGCTGTGGACGTCAACGCCTCGGGTACCCGTCGCGAAGAGAACCTGCTCTCGGCCGAAGAAGTCAAGATCATGTGGAAGCTGCGCCGCGTCCTGTCCGGACTCGAGACCCAGCAGAGCCTTGAACTCCTGACCAACAAGATCCGGGAGACCGGGAGCAACGTCGAATTCCTGATGCAGGTTCAGAAGACGACTCTTGGAGCCAAGTCGGATAACGACAAGTAGCTGGGTTACCGCTAGATAATGGCGGTCCCGCGCTAACGCCGCACGGATTTTCCGCCCGCCCCTTCGCCGGGTGGCTTCCGATCTACGATCGCAAGCCACCCGGCTTCGGCAGGCCCGATGCCACTCCCGGGGCGGAAAATCCGTGCGGCTTCGTCGTTAAGACGCCGTTCGCGGTTCAATTCGTAGGCGCAACTAGACTTGGTTACAAGTCGAAAGAGGTTTGGAAATGTTTGAGTCCGTACAGGGATTGCTTGATGAGCATGCTGCTATCCAGGCGCAGTTGAGCGATCCTGCTGTTTACGCCGACCAGTCGTTGGCTCGCAAGTTGGGGCGGCGTTCTGCTCAGTTGCAGGGCATCGTGGAGGCTTACAACCGTTGGCGCGGGCTCATGGACGATCTTGAAGCGGCCAAGGAAATGGCTTCCGAGGACGCCGAATTTGCTGCTGAGGTAGAGGAAATCGAGGCGAAGCTTCCGGCGGCGCAGGAGAAGTTGCGCCGGCTGCTGATTCCTCGCGATCCCGACGACGCCCGCAACGTCATTCTTGAGGTCAAAGGTGGTGAAGGCGGCGATGAAGCTGCCCTCTTCGCCGGTGACCTGCTGCGTATGTACATGCGCTATGCAGAGTCGCGAGGGTGGAAGACCGAACTCATCTCGGCCACGGAGTCGGATCTTGGCGGATACAAAGACGTACAGATGGCCGTCAAGGGCAATTCGAACGATCCCGCCGAAGGCGTGTACGCCCGGTTGAAGTTTGAAGGTGGCGTTCACCGCGTCCAGCGCGTTCCAGTCACCGAGTCGCAGGGCCGCATCCACACTTCGGCGGCCGGTGTACTGGTGCTCCCGGAAGTGGATGAGCCCGAAGAGCTCGAAATCAACCAGAACGACCTCAAGATCGATGTGTACCGGTCCTCGGGTCCTGGCGGCCAGTCAGTCAACACCACGGACTCGGCAGTCCGCATCACGCACCTTCCCACGGGCATCGTGGTGGCCATGCAGAACGAAAAATCCCAGCTGCAGAACCGGGAAGCCGGCATGCGCGTCCTGCGCGCCCGCATCTTGGCCCACCAGCAGGAGCAGATCGACGCCGAGAACTCGGCCCAGCGCAAGTCGCAGATCCGCACCATGGACCGTTCAGAGCGCATCCGCACGTACAACTTCCCGGAAAACCGGATTGCCGACCACCGAACCGGCTACAAGGCCTACAACCTCGACGCGGTCATGAACGGCGACCTGGAACCGGTCATCCAGTCGGCCATCGAGATGGACGAACAATCGCGCCTGGATGCCCTGGGCGAGTAAGAGCCTGCAGGGAATTTCATGACGCTCTTTCCGGGCCAGAGCCTCGCTGACGCTGTCCGCGAGGCGACCGCTATCCTGTCCGACGCCGGAGTTCCCACCCCGCGCGTGGATGCCGAGCTCCTCGCCGAACATCTCCTGGGTGTCGGCCTCGGGCGACTGCGGGCCATGCTGCTCGGCGATTCTGCCGCCCCCGAAGGCTACGCGGACTTGGTGGCCGAGCGCGCACAGCGCGTTCCGCTCCAGCACATTACCGGCGTCGCGCACTTCCGTTACCTCACGCTTGCCGTCGGCCCCGGCGTGTTCATTCCGAGGCCGGAAACGGAATCGGTGGTGCAGTTGGTCATTGACCACCTCCAGGGACTTCCACACCCGAAGGTTGTGGATCTTGGCACCGGCTCAGGTGCTATTGCTGGTTCGATCGCCCACGAATTGCCCGGGGCCGATGTCCACGCCGTCGAATTCAGCGCGTTCGCCCATGCCTGGGCCACCAAGAACCTGAAGCCACTCGGGGTGAAGCTCGTGCAAGGCGACCTCCGAAATGCCTTGCCCGAACACAACGGAACTTTCGACGTCGTCGTTTCCAATCCGCCCTATATCCCGGCTGAAGCAATTCCGAACGAACCCGAAGTGGCACTGCACGATCCGCCCGAAGCGCTGTACGGCGGGGGAGCGGACGGCATGGAGCTTCCGACGGCTGCCGCAGCCTCGGCTGCCCGGCTCCTGAAGCCCGGTGGTTTCTTCGTGATGGAGCACGCAGAGGTGCAGGCAGGGTGGATTGCCGAACATTTGAAGTCTGCCGGTTGTTGGACGCAGGTCACCACCCACGTCGATCTCAACGGCAAGGAACGTGCCACCAGTGCGGTGTTGGCAATCGCTGCCTCCGGGGAATGAAAGAATAGCGCTGTGACCACAAGCTACAACTGC
The DNA here is from genome assembly GCF_054888235.1 of Arthrobacter sp. MMS24-S77. Taxonomy (NCBI): domain Bacteria; kingdom Bacillati; phylum Actinomycetota; class Actinomycetes; order Micrococcales; family Micrococcaceae; genus Arthrobacter; species Arthrobacter sp. MMS24-S77. The sequence goes on along the minus strand of NZ_JBTZRN010000001.1, from coordinate 3,057,167 downwards.
ACGTCAGAGGAACAACGCGCCGAAGGCCTGGAGCATGCGCAGCGCGCCATCGGCGAGAAGAAATGCATCGTCATGCCGACCGACACCGTCTACGGCATCGCCGCTGATGCGTTCTCGCCCCAGGCTGTGACCATGCTGCTCGTCTCCAAAGGCCGCGGCCGCCACATGCCGCCCCCGGTGCTTATCCCACGGCTCAATGCCCTGGACGGGCTGGCGAGCGATGTGTCGGAAGAAGCCCGCAAACTGGCAGACGCCTTCTGGCCCGGTGGCCTGACGCTGATCTTCCACGCCCAGCCATCCCTGGATTGGGATCTGGGGGAGACCCGCGGAACGGTGGCCCTGCGTATGCCCGACGACGAAATTGCGCTCGAACTACTCAACCGCACCGGTCCGCTGGCGGTGTCCTCAGCCAATCGCACCGGTCAACCGGCCGCGCAGACAGCTGCCGAGGCGAGGACCCAGCTTGCCGAATCGGTAGAGGTGTACCTCGAAGGCGGGTTCCGGCCTATCGAGGGAACCGAGTCCGTAGCGTCCACGATTGTTGACGCCACCACACTGCCACTTCGTGTGGTCCGCGACGGCGCTATTTCCCTGGAACGCCTCCGCGAGGTGGTTCCGGGCGTGCTGGCGCTCGGCGAAGCCGTGCCTGAGCCGGAGTCGGACGCAGGAGAAGCGGAAGCCGCGAGCGACGCGGCGCCCGACGCCACCAGCGACTCCGGCGCCACCGCCGTCGCCACCGTCGACGCCCCCGTGCCCGGCGAGACTAGGGCCGAATGAGCCTGGTCCGGGATCGTGTTCCCCTTCTTGACGTAGACGTCACTGCCCTGTGCACGGACGAACTTATCGAGGCCATGAGCGGGTTCGTTTCGGATGGCACCACCAAGGTGGTTCTTGGACACAACCTGCACAGTGTCACGCTGTTTCATTCGAGTCCGGATTTCCGCCATCTCTACGAACGCAGCGATGTGGTCCTCCTGGATGGCGCGCCTGTCGCAATGCTTTGGGGACTTGGCCGCCGTGGAGATTCACACGGTGACGGCCCAGGGCTGATGGAATACCGCTTGGGATCCACAGACTGGGTGCCGGCGCTGGGCGGCGTCGAAGGACTACGCCGGATCGCCGTCGTCGGGGCAGGCCCCGAGGCCAACGCCAAGACGGTCGAACGGCTCCGCGAGATCGTGCCTGGTGCCGAGGTCTCGGGGCGGCCTGGTGAGAACTGGGACAACTCCAGCGAAGAGGCCGCCGTTGCCTGGCTGGCGGAGTTTCGTCCCCAGCTGGTGCTTCTTGGCCTTGGAATGCCGCTGCAGGAGTCGGTCCTGCACCGGCGGCTGGACGAGCTTCCGCCGGCCGTCTACTGCACGGTGGGCGGGGCTATCGAGCAGTTGGCGGGGCTCCAGAAGCTTGCTCCACGCTGGCTCGGCCGGCTTGGGCTCGAATGGGCTTGGCGACTTGTCCTGCATCCCGGACGGGTTGCGTACCGGGTTTTCGGTGAGCCGTGGGTGCTACTCAGCCTGCTGGTCCGCCGCCGGCTCTCCGGCAAGAACGGCGCCGGCAGGAACGGCGCCGGCAGGGCCCGCTGAACCGAAGCCGGGCCGTCGAACTCCGCTAGAACTTCTGGTCCTCCAGCGGACCAAAGCCCTTGTTCCGCAAACCGGCGGAGAACGCCCGGAACCACTCGGCGAGCCCGCGGAAGTCACCGCGGGGGAGGAAGTAGCCCAGGTAGCCTCCGACGTCGGCCACCATGGACTTGCCGCGCCGATACCGGCGGATCAAATAGCCGCGGTTGCGGTAGTAGAAGTAGCGCTTGAACGCCGAATCCGGCACGATCACGTGCCAGCGCGCCCCAAAGACGTGCTTGGTCTCGGAAAACGCGTGCGGGTGGGTGATCCACGCAGTGGCGACCGTACCGAAGCGTATCCCGGCTTTCCTGAGGCGGATCATGAAGTCCACTTCATCGCCCCGGATGAACAGCCGGATATCCGGCACTCCCACTTTGAAGAAGACGCTGGAACGGATCAGGGCCCCGTTGAAGAAGTGCCCGACGTCGGGCAGGAACCCGGCCTTCTCGACTTCGGAACGGTCGTGGGTCACCTTGCCGTCGATCCGGAAGAAAAAGGAGAGCTTGTCCGGGTGGCCGGGGGCCACCACGAGCGGGACCACGGCATCCAATCCCCGGGCTTCCGCTTCGCGAACCAGGGTTTCGAGGCATTCGGGATCGCCTGGTTCGGCGTCATCGTCCATGATCCAGACCCATTCAGCGCCGCTGGCCACTGCCTTGAGGATCGCCAGGGCGAAGCCGCCCGCCCCGCCCAGATTGGCCTCCGAGCGAACGTAGTCCACGTTAGGGTGGCTTGACGCGAGCTCCCGCGAAGGAGCCGTACCGCTGTCCACGAGACAGATGGTGTCCACTGGTATGGACTGCTTGTTGACGGCGTCGAGCAGGACTGCAAGCTCTCCGGGGCGGTCAAAGGTCACGGCCGCAACGGCAACGGAGACAGTCATGTAGGGTTCCTTCCGGGCAGTAGCGGAGAGGGTCCTCCCGGCTCGCCCTAGGGGCGCGTGAAACGGAGCAAAGCCGCCGTTGCCGCTAGTATCTTGACAGAGTCCAACTGTAGTACAGCAATATTCGGCGGTGCGCAGAGGTGTTGCGGGTGACGTGCCGGCAGCTATTCGCCGGGGACGAAATCCACCACCACCGCCACCAACAGGAGCCGCCACGTGATCATGTACTCACTCATGATGCTCACGGCTGCCGTCGTGTCCTATCTCGCTACCTGGGTAGCCCGCCAGATGGGGAACAAACTTCGGCTGTTTGCCCCGATCCGCAGCCGCGACATGCACTCGGTGCCCATTTCCCGACTCGGTGGCCTGGGACTCTTCGCAGGGTTTGCCGTGGCACTCGTCGTGGCGAGCAATTCTTTCTTCGTGAAGGACATCTTCCACGGGAACGGTGCGCCGTGGGGGATACTGGCCGGCGCTCTCGTGATCGTCGCGGTTGGTGTTGCCGACGACGTGATGGACATCCGATGGTGGGTCAAGCTGATCGGCCAGTGCACAGCCGCCACGGTCGTCGCGGTGTGGGGCGTGCAGATGTCGGTGATTCCGTTTGTTCCGGAGCCCATTCGGATTGAGTCGGAACCGCTGCGTGTCGTCCTGACCGCGCTCCTCATTGTGACCACCATGAACGCCGTCAATTTCATCGACGGACTCGATGGCTTGGCCGCAGGTGTAGCCGCGATTGGCGGAGTCGCGTTCTTCCTGACGGCCTACTGGGTCCACCGCAATGCAACGCTCACGGACCGCTCGGACCTGGCCGCGCTGCTGATGGCAATCATCGTGGGTTGCTGCATCGGATTCCTGCCACACAACTGGTTCCCGGCCAAGATCTTCATGGGCGACTCGGGTGCCATGCTGCTGGGCCTCGTAATGGCCTCGGCCGGCGTGGTTTCCACGGGCCAGATCAGCTCCGGACTTTACGACCGCGCCAACGGTATTCCGACGATCGTCCCCATCCTGCTTCCGTTCGCGATTCTCTCGCTGCCGTTGTTGGACCTCGGACTGGCGGTGCTGCGGCGGACAGCACGCGGGCAATCACCGTGGTCCGCTGACCGCGGACACCTGCATCACAAGCTCATAGAGCTCGGCCACACACACCGGACGGCGGTGCTCATGATGTACGTGTGGACCTGCATCCTGGCGTTCGGAGGCCTGGCTTTTGCTATTTTCCCCTGGCAGATGGTTCTCACGGCGGACATCGTGGCCGCATTGATCATGGCTGGCGTGACAGCGTGGCCGTACTTCGCCCGCAGGGGACGCGCCGCCCGGTAGATGGTGTGTGACAAGTGCGTTAACATCACAGTTCTATCTCATGTAGAATTCTAGGGCGGACAGTCACTCGCCCGCGCACCCACCCTTTTTGAGACTTTGGCATCTTTGCCACGACGATTGGCATCCCCATGACCTCCAACGCCGGCGGACAACAGTCCGACTCCAACGGCGTTGCTGTCTCCCGCTCCACGTCGTCATTGTGGCTGCGGCTCCTGTTCATCAGTTCGACGGCGGCCGTGCTGGCTCTCGCGGCAACGTCGGTCGTTGCGGCGGTCATGAATGGTGGCCAAGGCGTTCTTTCGGCCGCTTTCGGCGGCGCGCTGGTGATGGCATTCTTTGCCATCAGCCTTCTGATCGGCCATTTTGTTGGCCGGGACAACCCCTCCGGCGCTGTCGGCCTCTTCGTTGCCAGCTACTTCGTCAAGGTCGTCGGTTTCGCGGTGGTGCTGTTCGTCTTCGGAGCCCCCTCATGGCTGCACGGACGCTGGTTCGTGATTGGCGCCGTCGTCGCGGTTGTCTCGTGGCAAGCCGCCGAAATCTACGGCTTCAGCAAAGCCCGGCTCCAGATCTACAACGACCCCGCAGCAGGCAAGGGAGGCGACGATGTCCACTCTTAGGAACAAGCGACGCTCCGCTACACCGCATGTCGCAAAACCCGGCGATTCCACTGAGCCAGCGAGCGACGGAAGCGACGGCGGATACAACGCCGGCATTGCCGTCTTTAGCTACATTATTGGCGGAATCATAGTCTGGAGTTTGATAGGCTGGGGTCTGGATATTCTGTGGGGGACTCGCTGGATTGTGCTCGTTGGCGCTCTGCTCGGAGCCGCAGGGGGGTTCTATCTTTCCCACATGCATGGCCTTACCAGTCAGCGGTCTACATCTGGTGAGAGCAAGGCAGACAGCGGCCCGCCCCAGGACGGGGACAGTAATGCCAAATAATTTCACACGGGAAATGGCTGCAAAAAACGCGGCCGGATCCTCAACAACGCCCAATGATGGACACTGCAGAGAGGAAACGCGTTGATCGCGCTTGCGCTCCCGGCCCAGGATTCAGGGACCTTTACTCCTCCCGGAATCGACCAAATGCACCTGCCGGCTATCCTGCCGTGGGGTGCGAGCGATGGCTTCTCCAAGCAGATGTTGCTGGTGATCCTGTCGGTCGTCCTTATCGCTTCATTCTTCATTGCTGCTGCACGCAAGCAGCAATTGGTTCCCGGCAAGCTGCAGTTCGCAGGCGAGATGGCCTACGGCTTCGTCCGCAACAGCATCGCCAAGGACATTATCGGCGGCCGCGACTTCATGAAGTACGTGCCGCTCCTGTTCACGTTGTTCTTCTTCATCCTGGTGAACAACATCTACGGCGCAATTCCCTTCATCCAGCTTCCGAGCTTCTCCCACGTCGGCGGAGCCTATGTCCTGGCCGCGGTTGTATACGTCACCTGGATCGGCATCGGCATCAGGAAGAACGGCCTGAAGTACTTCAAGCTGGCCACGGTTCCCTCCGGCGTCCCGTGGTTCATCCTCCCGATCGTCGTACCGATCGAGATCATCTCCAACTTCCTGGTCCGCCCGGTGACGCACAGCCTCCGTCTCTTCGCCACCATGATGGCCGGGCACCTCATTGTGATGATCGCCGGCTCAGGCATCGAGTTCCTTATCTCGCAGGAAAACGTCCTCCTCAAGGGTGCTTCCGTGCTGGTCCTCGTAGGCGCCATCGCCATGTACATGCTCGAAGCTCTGATCATGGTGCTCCAGGCATACGTCTTCACCCTGCTGACTGCGATCTACATCGAAGGCGCACTCCACGCCGACAGCCACTAGGCACAACCTCAATCTTCCCCCTCGGGGGTTGAAGCAAACCAAACAACCTGCCGCGACTGCGGCATCTTGAAAGGAATACAATGAACGGCGACATCAACGGCTCCCTTAACCTCATTGGCTACGGTCTCTCCGCCATCGGCGGTGGTATCGGTGTGGGTCTCGTATTTGCTGCTTACATCAACGGTGTTGCACGTCAGCCGGAAGCCCAGCGCGTGCTCCAGCCGATCGCGTTCCTTGGTCTGGCTCTTACCGAAGCCCTCGCCATCCTCGGCCTGGTCTTCGCTTTCGTTCTCAAGTAAACAGCTAAGAACCAAGCGAACATTCAGAACCGAGTAGATAAGGACGGGTGAAAAATGAATCAGCAGATCATCTCAGCCGCCGCTCAAGGCGCCGCCGAGTCGGCTAATCCGCTCGTTCCCAACCCGTGGGAAATGGGCGTCGTCCTGGCCGGCTTCGTGGTCCTCTTGTACATCGTGGTCAAGTTTGTTGTCCCGATGTTCGAGAAGACTTTCGCGGAGCGCGCAGAGGCGATTGAGGGCGGCATTGCCAAGGCTGAAAAGGCCCAGGCTGAAGCTTCTGCAGCTCTTGAAGAGTACAAGCAGCAGCTCCACGACGCCCGCGCAGAGGCAAACCGCATCCGCGAAGAAGCTCGTGCCGAAGGTGCCCAGATCCTCGCGGAGCTGAAGACCAAGGCTGCAGCCGAGTCGGCACGCATCACCGAGCAGGCGCATGCCCAGATCGAATCGGAGCGTCAGGCAGCTGTTGTCTCCCTGCGTTCCGAGGTGGGCACTTTGGCCACGACCCTGGCAGAGCGCATCGTTGGCGAATCGCTGAGCGATGACGAACGCGCCGCCCGCGTGGTGGACCGTTTCCTGGCAGATCTGGAGACCCAGAGCGCAGGTGCAGCTAAGTAATGGCAGGTGTATCGAGCGAATCGCTGACCAAAGCGCTGGAGCAGTTGGAAGCCATGCTTCCGACGGCCTCGCTGCAGTTGGCTAAGGACCTCTTCGGAATCCTGGGAACGGTGGACAGCTCGGCTGGCTTGCGCCGCGCCCTGACTGACCCCTCCCGCAGCGGAGAAGAAAAGTCGGCGCTGGTCAAGCAGCTGGTTGGCGGGAAAGTCTCCGCTGATGCTGCGGAAATCGCGAGTGGATTGGCCAGCTCACGCTGGGCATCGGCACGCGATATCGGCGATGCACTCGAGACTCTTGCCGCCACGGTGGTCATTGCCGTGGCTGAAAACAAGTCGGCCGTTTCTGCCTCCGGAATCACGGGGCTGGAAGAGCTGGAAAACGATCTGTTTGCTTTCAACCAGGCCGTTGCTTCCAGCCACGAGGTACAACGTGCTCTGGGAGAGTCGCAGGCAAGTGCTGCGGCCAAGATCAGCCTGGCCGAGAAGCTGGTTCCTGGCGCAAGCCTGGAAGCCAAAGTTCTCATCGGCCAGGCCGTGTCGCAGCCGCGCGGCATCAAGCCGAGCAAGCTCGTCGACAACTTCGCCAAGCTTGCAGCCAAGCGCCAGCAGCGCTGGATCGCAACTGTCCGTGTTACCCGTCCGTTGACGGATGCGCAGACCAGCCGTCTGCAGGCCGGGCTTGATGCCCTCTACGGCCGCGAGCTGAAGGTCAACGTCAGCGTTGATCCGACGTTGATCGGTGGAATCCGGGTTCAGGTGGGGGACGAAGTGCTTGACGCTTCGGTCGTAGCCCGTCTGTCCGAGCTTCGCCGGCAACTCGCTGGCTAAGCCAGACAAGCACAACTTAACTGATACAAAAACCGGTCATCGTGAGCAACGATGATCACGAAAACAGGAGAGCAGGGACTGCAGATGGCCGAATTGACCATCAACGCCGACGACGTCCGTAATGCGTTGAACGAGTTCGCGGCGTCCTACGAACCCGGAAACGCAGAGCGCGTAGAGGTCGGCCGCGTGACCGCCGCAAGTGACGGCATCGCCCGTGTTGAGGGCCTTCCCTCGGTCATGGCGAACGAGCTGCTTCGCTTCGAAGACGGCACCCTGGGCTTGGCCCAGAACCTCGACGTCCGCGAAATCGGCGTCATCATCCTCGGTGACTTCACCGGTATCGAAGAAGGACAGGAAGTCCACCGCACCGGTGAAATCCTGTCCGTCCCGGTAGGCGACGCCTTCCTGGGCCGCGTAGTTGACCCCCTGGGCCAGCCGATCGATGACCTCGGCGAGATCAAGGCCGAGACCACCCGCGCACTGGAACTCCAGGCTCCGGGCGTGACCCAGCGCAAGTCGGTTCACGAGCCCATGCAGACCGGTCTCAAGGCCATCGACGCCATGATTCCGATCGGCCGTGGCCAGCGTCAGCTGATCATCGGTGACCGCCAGACAGGCAAGACCGCCATCGCCGTGGACACCATCATCAACCAGAAGGCCAACTGGGCTTCGGGCGATGTGACCAAGCAGGTCCGCTGCGTTTACGTCGGTGTCGGCCAGAAGGCTTCCACCATCGCTGCTGTCCGCCAGACTTTGGAAGACCACGGCGCGCTGGAGTACACCACCATCGTGGCTTCCCCGGCATCCGACCCGGCTGGCTTCAAGTACTTGGCTCCGTATGCAGGCTCGGCCATCGGCCAGCACTGGATGTACGGCGGCAAGCACGTACTGGTGATCTTCGATGACCTGTCGAAGCAGGCTGAAGCCTACCGCGCAGTTTCCTTGCTGCTCCGCCGCCCGCCGGGACGCGAAGCGTACCCGGGTGACGTTTTCTACTTGCACTCCCGTTTGCTGGAGCGTTGTGCCAAGCTCTCCGACGAGCTGGGCGCAGGCTCGATGACCGGTCTCCCGATCGTTGAAACCAAGGCAAACGACGTCTCGGCCTACATCCCGACCAACGTCATCTCGATCACCGACGGCCAGATCTTCCTGCAGTCGGACCTCTTCAACGCCAACCAGCGCCCCGCTGTTGACGTCGGTGTGTCCGTGTCCCGCGTTGGTGGTTCGGCGCAGGTCAAGTCCATGAAGAAGGTCTCCGGTACCTTGAAGCTGGACCTGGCACAGTACCGCGACATGCAGGCTTTCGCGATGTTCGCGTCGGACCTTGACGCGGCCTCCCGCCAGCAGCTGACCCGTGGTGCACGCCTGATGGAACTGCTCAAGCAGGGCCAGTACTCGCCGTTCCCGGTCGAGGACCAGGTTGTGTCCATCTGGGCCGGTACAAAGGGCTACTTGGACGATGTTCCCGTTGAGGATGTCAGCCGGTTCGAGACCGAGTTCCTGGAGCACCTCAAGCACAAGTCCTCCATCCTGACCACGCTGGCGCAGACCAACGTCCTGGACGACGACACCGCTGAAGCACTGAAGACCGCCATCGTTGCCTTCAAGAAGGGCTTTTTCGGCGAAGGCGACAACCGCCTGGTTGGTGCCGGACACGAAGAGCACGAAGCGATCTCCGGCGGCGAAGTCGACCAGGAAAAGATCGTCAAGCAGAAGCGCTAGAGCATTGGTTCCCGGGCCTGCGTAAGAACGCAGGCCCGGGGCCTTCGCCAAAGCCTTAGCCGCTGATCCATCGGGATCTTAGGAAAGGAAATGTATGGGAGCCCAGATCCGGGTCTACCGCCAGAAGATTAGCTCGACGACGTCGATGCGCAAGATCTTCAAGGCGATGGAACTGATCGCTACCTCGCGCATCGGTAAGGCCCGCGCCCGCTTGGCAGCTTCACTGCCTTACGCAAACGCGATCACCCGTGCCGTTTCTGCTGTCGCAAGCCAGAGCGAAATCGATCACCCGCTCGTCACCGAGCCGGAGCAGATCCGCCGTGCCGCCGTCCTGGTTATCACCTCGGACCGTGGCCTGGCCGGTTCCTACTCGGCGAGCGTGCTCAAGCAGGCCGAAGGACTCAACGAACTTCTCCGAGCAGAGGGCAAGGAAGTCAAGACCTACCTGGTTGGCCGTAAGGCCCAGGCATACTTCGACTTCCGCAACCGTTCTTACTCCCGCGTATGGACCGGCGGAACGGACGCACCGGAATTCAAGACTGCAAGGGAAGTCGGCGCCGCTCTTCTCGAAGAGTTCGCCAACGACTTCGCTGAGGGTGGCGTGGATGAGATCCACGTGGTTTACACCCGCTTCAAGTCGATGGTGACGCAGGAGCCCACAGTTGTTCGTCTGCTGCCGCTCGAAGTTGAAGAGCAGACAGTCAGTGAGTCCGAGCTTCTGCCGCTGTACGAGTTTGAACCGGAATCGGAGCAAGTGCTTGACGCACTGCTGCCGCGTTACATCGAGTCCCGCATCTTCGCAGCAATGCTGCAGGCAGCAGCTTCCGAGCTCGCAGCCCGCCAGCGCGCCATGAAGTCGGCAGGCGACAACGCGACCGAACTGATCAAGAAGTACACGCGACTGCGCAACACGGCCCGCCAGGCTGAGATCACGCAGGAGCTTTCCGAAATCGTGGCCGGCGCCGACGCCCTGAGCGCGTAGCCGCCGGTACTTGGTTCGGCGCAAGCTGCACCTGCACCAAACAGATAAACTTAACCCCACGCCATCTACTGAGTGAAGTGAGAGAGATGACTGCCACCGCTACCGAGCACGTAGCTGCAACGGCCGGTGCCACCGGCCGCATTGCCCGTGTCATTGGCCCGGTTGTCGACGTCGAATTCCCGGCTGACGCAATCCCGTCGATCTACCATGCGCTTACCACTGAGATCACTCTCAACGGTGAGACCAAGACCATCACGTTCGAGACCTCCCAGCACTTGGGTGACAACCTCGTCCGCGCCATCGCCCTGCAGGCCACCGACGGACTTGTCCGCGGCACCTCCGTGCAGGACACCGGTGCCCCGATCTCCGTGCCTGTCGGCGACGGCGTCAAGGGCCACATCTTCAACGTTCTCGGCAAGCCGCTGGACGTCGACGAGTCCGAGATCAAGGCTGACGCTTACTGGCCGATCCACCGCAAGGCTCCTGCCTTCGCGTCCCTCGAAGGCTCCACGGAGATGCTCGAGACCGGTATCAAGGTCATCGACCTTCTCACCCCGTACATCAAGGGTGGAAAGATCGGTCTGTTCGGTGGTGCCGGTGTTGGCAAGACCGTTCTGATCCAGGAAATGATCACCCGTGTTGCCCGTAACTTCGGTGGTACTTCGGTATTCGCCGGTGTTGGTGAGCGTACCCGTGAAGGCAACGACCTCTGGGTTGAAATGGAAGAGGCAGGCGTCCTCAAGGACACCGCCCTTGTGTTCGGCCAGATGGATGAGCCGCCGGGAACGCGTCTGCGCGTGGCGCTGTCCGCCCTGACCATGGCGGAGTACTTCCGCGATGTGCAGAACCAGGACGTGCTGCTCTTCATCGACAACATCTTCCGCTTCACCCAGGCCGGTTCCGAGGTCTCCACCCTGCTCGGCCGCATGCCGTCCGCAGTTGGTTACCAGCCGAACCTTGCCGACGAGATGGGCCTCCTGCAGGAGCGCATCACCTCGACGAAGGGCCACTCGATCACCTCGATGCAGGCCATCTACGTGCCGGCTGACGACTACACCGACCCGGCTCCGGCAACGACCTTCGCACACCTGGACGCGACCACGGAACTTTCCCGTGAAATCGCCTCCCGTGGTCTGTACCCGGCCGTTGACCCGCTGACGTCGACGTCCCGCATCCTGGACCCGCAGTACATCGGCAAGGACCACTACAACACGGCCGTCCGCGTGAAGCAGATCCTGCAGAAGAACAAGGAACTCCAGGACATCATTGCCATCCTCGGCGTTGACGAACTGTCCGAAGAAGACAAGATCGTCGTGTCCCGTGCACGCCGCATCCAGCAGTTCCTGTCCCAGAACACCTACACCGCCAAGCAGTTCACCGGCGTCGAAGGTTCCACCGTGTCCATCAAGGACACCGTGGAAGGCTTCACGGCCATCTGCGACGGCGAGCTGGACCACATCGCAGAGCAGGCGTTCTTCAACGTCGGCGGCCTGGATGACGTCGAGCGCCAGTGGGCCAAGATCCAGGAACAGACCAAGTAGTATGGCTGAGCTCGAGGTTGAGATTGTCGCAGCGGACCACTTTGTGTGGTCCGGTGCGGCCAAGATGGTCAAGGCCCGCACCAGCGATGGTGAAATCGGGATCCTGCCGGGCCACTCGCCGCTCCTCGCCATCCTGGCCGAGGGCGAGCTGGCCATCGAGCCGGTTTCCGGAGACCGCCTGTCGGTTGTTGTGGACGGCGGGTTCTTCTCCGTCGACAACAACCGCGTGGTGATCGTCGCTGACAACGCCCAGCTGGGCGAAGCAGCTACTGCGGGGATCCGATAGCAAGACCTTGATGGACGATTCTGCTCTTCCGTTCATCGCCTTGGCAACGGCGTTTGCGTTGCTGATTTTTACACTGTGCCTCGTCGGGGTGCGCCGCTTCAATTTGCGGCGCGCCCTGGGCACGGTTGACGCCTCCATTTGCATGGCTGGAAACAGCTGGCGGATGGGGGTTTGTCGTTATCAGGACTCGGAGCTCGAGTGGTTCCGTTTGCTCTCCCTTAGTTTCCGTCCAAGGCACAGCTTCCGCCGCAGCTCCTTGGAGCTCCTGGGCCGCCGGAAGCCAACGGAGGAAGAACTGACGAGGCTACAGCCCGACGTCGTAGTCGTTGAACTCCAGCATGAAGGCCAGCGGTTCATGCTGGCCATGAGATTTGATGCCTATGCCGGGTTGTCTTCTTGGCTGGAAGCTGGCCCCGTGGTGGGCGTCGGCACCTGGCGCTGAGGACCGTGGACTTTCTTGACAAAGTAAGCCTTGTCGATGGTCCATTCTTTTGGACGATCCTTGGCGCGGGAACCGCCGGGGGCGTATTCCTCCTCCTTCGACGAAGGTGGCGCTGGCTACTCTCCATTGTTTTGGCTGCTGTGCTTGCAATCGGAGTTGTGGCATTCATCCATTGGTTGCTCGTCAACGTTCTCACCGTGTTCCCGGACGACCTCCCGATCGACGTTCTCGCGTGGTCCGTGGTTGCCTTCTCGGCGCTGGCCCTCTTCCTGTTCCGGCTCCCTGGTTCTTCGTGGCGCATCAGGAGCGCCGCCGCTGCGTCGTTCGTCGCCGTCTTGCTCCTCTCGGCGCTTCAGATCAACAGCTATTTTGGACTCAACCACACGGCGGCTGATCTCTTCGGCCACAACGTCGGACGGATCCCGGAGCTTGGGGATGAGTTAAGAAGGGTGCTTCCGGCACCCTGCCGGTGTCAGCGCACCGTGCCGGAATGGTCCGCAGGGCATCGATTCCGGGGACCGAATCCGGTTTCAACGCGCAGGACGCCTTCATCTACCTTCCACCGGCCTACCTTGCCCCCGACCGCACCCAACTACCCGTGCTGGTATTGTTTGCCGGCCAGCCCGGACGCCCCGCCGATTGGCTGACCGGCGGGCTGCTCGAACCGACCATGAATACCTTCGCGGCAAAACATGGTGGAGTGGCGCCCGTTGTGGTGGTGGTCGATCCAAACGGTTCCGATACGGCAAACACCATGTGCATGGATAGCCGGATCGCGCGTGCCGACACATACCTCGCGATCGATGTTCCGCGCTGGATCAACTCGACTCTCGACGTATCCGCCGATCCAAGGAAATGGGCCGTCGGCGGGTTCTCCTTCGGTGCGACGTGTGCCATGCAAATGACTACCCTGCATCCTGAAATCTATCCTTCGTTTATTGCTTTCTCGGGCGAGCGGGAGCCTTCACTTGGTCCTGACCGCCAGCGGACCATCCAGACCGCATTCGGCGGAGACTCTGCGGCTTTCGATGCCCTGACACCGCTGACCTTAATGAAGAAGCAAAGCTACGCCGGGCATGCTGGTTTCATAGCGGTGGGTACCGCTGATAGTGAGTTCAGCCATTTCGCCGCAGAGCTTGGGACGGCAGCCCGCGGTTCAGGGTTCGATATCAGGCAGGCTTCGGTTCCCGGCGCCGGCCACTCGTGGGCAGTGGCCGTTCAGGAGCTTCCTTCCGCAATGGATTTCCTGGCCCCGCGGTGGGGGATCACGAAATGAGCACCCAGGAAGCTCAATTGTCCAAGGACCAAGTGGCTGACCACAAGGACTCCAAGCCCGCGCGGAAGATGGCGGCAGCGCTCGTTCGGGCCTTGCTTGGAAACGTGGCAGTCCATATTGGTGCGATCCCCTTCACTGTTGTGGTACTCGCGCTCTACCTGCTCGCTCCGGCAATCTTCGACCCCGACGTCGCGTCGAGCCCCGATGTTTTGCGGCACCTCACCAGCGTGAGCGGTGGCGGATTGAAGTCCGGGGACTGGTGGTCCATTTGGACCTCGATGTTCTTTGCCGTCAACCCTTTCGACTACCTCACGAGCTCGTTGCTGCTGGTCGTGCTGCTGGGCTCAACAGAGCGCAAACTGGGATGGTTCCGCACTGCAGCAGGGTTCCTTGGCGGCCAGTTTGCCACGGTCACGGCTTTTCTGTTGGTGGTCCAGCTTGCGGCCTACGCCGATGACGGTTGGCTGGGACGGATGATGGATGCCAGAACTTCCGGGCCGATTCCCGCAACCCTTTTCGTCTCGATGGCAGCCAGCGGTCTTCTGCCCACTCTGTGGCGGCGGCGGCTCAGGGCGACGGTGGTGTCTTTGGCGCTCCTCCTGGTCCTCTACGTTGGCGATCCCTCGGCTGTCATGGCGCTCACCGGTGCGCTGGTAGGACTGGCGGCCGGACTCTGGCTCCAACTCGACCAAGGCATTCAGCCGAGCCATCGCGCAACCAGGCGTGAGACGCGAAACCTGTTGTCACTCATGGTGGCGATTTTCGGCGTCGGGCCCCTCGTGGCCGGCGCCGTGCGGAGCCCGACGGGGCCGTTGGCATTGCTCCGCGAGATGGTCCTGAACCCCGTCCCCACGCTCACGCAGTTGCAGGCCAACTGCGGCGGCACCGTGGACATCAAGTGCCTGGAACTTGGACGGCAGGGCTATCCCGGGCCCGCCGGGGTGGCCCTGGCCGTCGTGCCCGCATTGCTTCTCCTCATTTGCGCTGTGGGCATGCGCCAAGGGAGGCGCTTGGCGCTGAAGATCGCCATCGGGGTACAGCTCGGCGTGGTCGCACTGTCCTTCGCCTACCTGGTTCTGTTTGCCAGCATTCCGCACTTTCCAGGGCGGGGCCGCACCGTGGTCCTGGGCTCCGCGGTGTTCCATATCCTGACGCTCGCGCTGGTTCCGCTCATCCTGGCAGTTCTGCTTTTCCTATTCAGGGGCAACTTTGTGGTGGGGTCGAGGGCACCGCTTCGCCGGAAGATGGCCTGGCTTGTTGGCGGAACGTGGTTGGTATTGGCGAGTGCCTATACCGGGGCCTGGCTCGGTTCGGGCGGCATGGCGCACGACGGCGGCATCTTGGGGCTCGTTGCCGAACTCGCCCGGCAGTATCTTCCCCTGCCGATACCCACGGCTTACGGGCGGGTGTTCGCCGAGCGCAGTGCCGCGGAATCAATATTGTTCGCCTGGTCGGGGATTGTTTTCTGGCTTGTGGCCCTCGCCGCCGTCTGGACGCTGCTTCTCAAGCGGCAACACGGTCCTGGCGGAGACGATCCGGCCCGGTTGGTGGCAAGGGATTTGGTCAAGCGCGGCGGAGAGTCCCTTTCCTGGATGGCGCTATGGGAGCCGAACAAGTTTTGGTTCACTCCCGGAATGGACGCCGGGATCGCCTACCAGCAGCACGGAAACGTTGCACTGACCCTCGCCGGTCCGTTCGGTGTTCCCGAACTGGCCCTGGCCGCGACCGAAGGTTTCCTCGACTACTGCGCGGACCACGCATTGGTGCCGTGTCTGTACTCCTGTACCGAGGAATTGTGGCCGATGTTGCAATCCGCCGGATTTCGCCGAATTGCCGTCGCCCAGGAAACCCGGCTCTCCATCCGCGACCTCGAGTTCACGGGCAAAGCATGGCAAAACGTCCGCACAGCCAAGAACCGGGCGCTTAAAGCCGGCGTTGAAGCCCGGTGGGGACGCTATTCAGAGTTCTCCCAGCACATCCGTTCCCAACTTGGCGAGGTGTCAGAAGAATGGGCCGCCAGGAAAAAGGTACCTGAAATGGGCTTTACCTTGGGTTCCCTCGACGAGCTGATGGACGATGACGTGCTGTGTTGCATAGCCGTCGACAGCAAGGGGTTTGTCTACGGGGTCACCAGTTGGCTGCCCGTGTTTCGCGAGGGCCGCGTGATGAGCTGGACATTGGACTTCATGCGCCGGCGGGGTGATGCGTTTCCCGGCATCATGGAATTCATGATTGCCTCAGCCGTGGAGCAGCTGCGTCACGGAGTGGAGGTCATTTCGCTGTCGGGTTCACCATTGGCTGGAGCGAGCGAGGAATTCTCCAGCGGGGAAGCCGGTATGGCGGGCATTCTCGACCTTGTTGGCAGGACCTTGGAACCTGTTTACGGATTTCGGTCTTTGGCACGCTTCAAATCGAGGTTCCAGCCCGAGTACAGGACCCTCTATATGTACTACCAGGACAGCTTGGAGATTCCCGCGATCGGCGCTGCGCTAAGCCGGGCATATTTACCAGGGTTGTCCGTTCGGCAAACTGCCAGGCTTCTCCGTACCCTCGTTGCCTGAAAAGAAAGGGGTCCCGCATCCTGTGCGGAACCCCTTCGCCGAATCTGCCGAGCAGAATTCAAGCGGTCAAACTAGACAGCGGTGACGCCGGTGGCCTGCGGGCCCTTGGCGCCCTGACCGATCTCGAACTGAACGCGCTGGTTCTCATCGAGGGTGCGGAAGCCGCCGGTCTGGATCTCGGAGTAGTGGACAAAGACGTCGCCTTCTGCGTCGTCCGGGGTAATGAAGCCGAAGCCCTTTTCAGCGTTGAACCACTTGACGGTGCCCAGTGCCATTTTTGTTTCTCCTCATTGTGGAACTTTAAGTCCGGCACACCGCGTGCCGACCTTGGTTACTCCGCGAGAAGACCTGGTATTCCGTCCAAGCCAGGCTTGGTTGGCTTCGCAGGAGCTTCACGCTCGCAACACGTCTTGCGAGCATGAATCACACCTACACAAAGACTGCTACAACACTTTCATGGCGGATACTGGAGGTCAACGGTCTGCTCAGGAATTCCGACAAATTTTAAGTAAAAAGAAGGTAACGGTAGAAAGCGACGCCCGCATTGGGCGTGTGCGAATTCGGCCTAGGCAAGCCAATCCCCATTGCGCAATACACCCGCAAGTTGCAGTTCCTTGTCCACGACCACCAGATCGGCCCGCAGGCCCCTCCGAAGGCCACCAAGTTCATCGGAGAGCCCCAATACTGCGGCTGGCACGGTCGTCGCCGACGAAACGGCGTCAGCGAGCCCGACTCCTGCCGCAACAGTGCGCCGGACGACGTCGAGCATGGTGGCAGTCCCGCCGGCAATCGAGCCCGTGGCATCCAAGGTGGCCACCCCGTCCGTCACGGTCACTGGTGAGGGGCCAAGCATGTAGTTTCCGTCGGAGAGTCCCGCTGCTGCCATCGAATCGGTCACGAGGACAACGTTCGCGGCACCTACCAGCTGAAAAACGGTTGCCACGGTGCTCGGATCGAGGTGGGTTCCGTCGGCGATCAGTTCCACCACGGCTTTGCCTTCTTGGGCCGTGCGCAGGCAAGCGGCTACTGGGCCGGGGGAGCGGTGGTGCATGGGAGGCATGCCATTGAACAAGTGGGTGACAGTCGGCAAAGAGCTGACGCCGTCGAATCCAGCGGATTCCAAACCCTCCCTTGCCGCGGTGAGGGAGGCGGCGGCCGTCGCGTCGTCGCAATCCGTATGACCGAGCGACGGCGTCACTCCGTGGAACGTCATCAGGTCCACCAGCGCTGCGGCTCCGGGAAGCTCAGGGGCATAAGTCATGGTGGCGAGCTTGCCGGCAGCGGCTTCAACCAGCTCGTTCATGAGATCCAGGTCCGGCTCAAGCAGATACTCAGGATTTTGCGCGCCGCAGCGGGCATGGGAGAGGAAAGGCCCCTCCAAGTGGATTCCCGCCACAAGTCCTTCATCGGCCAAACGCACGTAGAGCTCGATGCCGCGCAGAAGGTCCTCCCGAGGCGCGGTGACCATGCTGGCGAGCAAGGTGGTAGTTCCGGACCGGTGGAGGAAATCGATGGCCTTGCGAGCCGAAGATTCGTCGGCCCCCGGGAAGTCGCCACCGTTGCCGCCATGGCAATGCACATCCACGAAACCGGGAACGATGTAGCGTTCCGCGGGGAAATCCTTCCGCGGCGTTTCCTCGAAGCCTTCAAAGGATGCTTCGTGGAATTCAGCGGCGGGCCCGGCAAAGGCGATGCGGTCGTCCTCCACCGCCACCAGGCCATCTTCGATCACCACACCGTCACTGACGATCGTTCCGGTTATGAGGTGGCGCACAGGCGCAGAAGAAGACGCAGGCCGGTCTGGGACAGTCATGCTTTGATTCTAGTTGCCTGTGGTTGTCTCTGACCCGGTTTGGGGCAGGATGAGGACCGGGCGAACGGGACCACCTAGAACAAGCGCGACTCGCTGTCATCTACGCCGCGCATGGCGTCATAGTCCAAGGTGACGCAGTCTATTCCACGATCGTTTGCGAGGACCTTGGCCTGCGGTTTGATCTGCTGGGCAGCGAAGATGCCCCGTACGGGTGCCAGCAGGGGATCGCGGTTGAGAAGCTCAAGGTAGCGCGTGAGCTGCTCGACGCCGTCGATGTCGCCGCGCCGCTTGAGTTCGACGGCGACTGTCCCGCCGTCGCTGTCCCTGGCGAGGATGTCCACCGGCCCGATGGCGGTGAAGTACTCGCGACGGATCAGCGAATAACCGGCCCCGAGGGTTTCGATCTGCTCGGCAAGCAGTCGCTGCAGGTCGGCCTCGACTCCGTCCTTGATGAGCCCGGGGTCCGTTCCGAGGTCGTGGGACGTGTCGTGGATTTGCTCGTAGATGTTGATGATGAGCCGGTCATCGGTCTTGGCTGACTGCACCGTCCACTGTTCCACCACGCCTTCTTCGACCTCGGTCTCCTCCGGCGTCGTCACCCGCAGGGTAGCGGGCGGGCTCATCCAGTTCAGCGGCTTGTAGGAGCCGCCGTCGGAGTGGACCAGCACGGAACCATCGGACTTGACGAGCAAAAGCCGGGTGGCAAGCGGGAGGTGGGCCTTGAGGCGGCCAACGTAATCAACGGAACAACGGGCTATGACGAGTCGCACCCGCTCCACTTTACTTCCTCCGCCGCTTGCATTCAGCGACTGGGGCAGAATGGAGACATGCCCCGCTCCAACCGCCCCCGACGCACCGAATCAGCCAAGGCAAGCTGGAAACGGACAGGCGAGTCACCGGAACTGGATCTGGAACGTGCCCGTTCGGGCATTGCCCGCAGGGAAAGCGCCCCTGACGGCGACTGGATGGTCCGGACCATGACCGCACGGAATGCCGAGAAGACCTATATATGTCCCGGTTGTTCGATGGCCATCGTGCCCGGAATCGCCCACTTGGTGGTGTGGTCCGAGACGCACCTTTTCGGCGATGCCGCAGGGTTGGCGGAACGCCGGCACTGGCACAACAACTGTTGGACGGGCCGCACGTACAGGTACCGCTGAGCACTTAAGCTTGGAAGCATGAGTTTCGATCCTGCCTCCCTCGTTTTCAGCCAGCCGGAGTCTG
The DNA here is from genome assembly GCF_054888235.1 of Arthrobacter sp. MMS24-S77. Classification (NCBI taxonomy): domain Bacteria; kingdom Bacillati; phylum Actinomycetota; class Actinomycetes; order Micrococcales; family Micrococcaceae; genus Arthrobacter; species Arthrobacter sp. MMS24-S77. The sequence continues at coordinate 3,037,927 of NZ_JBTZRN010000001.1, read as the reverse complement.
CAACGGATATCCGGGCGTCGACGGTTCTGCCGGCGCGCCGCGAGAACGTGGAGTTCCCCACTGAGGACGGCAAGCGGCTCGTGGGAGAGTTGGCGCTGCCGGAATCGGGCGAGATCTCGGCGACGCTTATTACGTTGCACCCCTTGCCGACGCATGGCGGATTCATGGATTCGCACGTCTACCGGAAGGCGTCCTATCGGCTTCCGGCGCTGGCCGGCGTCGCGGTTTTGCGCTTCAACACCCGGGGAACGCATTCGCCACGGGGTACCAGCCAGGGGCAGTTCGATGAGGGAATCGGCGAAAAGTACGACGTCGAAGCCGCCGTTCGCTTCGCGGTGGAACGTGGGCTTCCGAACCGCTGGTTGGTCGGCTGGTCCTTTGGCACGGAACTGGCTTTGATGTACGGGGCAGTTGAACCTGTGGCTTCCCAGGTGGAAGGCGCTGTCCTGCTGTCACCGCCACTGCACCGGGCAACGGACGTGCACCTGAAGGAATGGGCTGCCTCGGGAAAGCCCCTGACGGTCCTGGTTCCGGAACACGACGACTATCTTCAGCCCGCGGAGGCCGCTGAGCGGTTCAGCCTGGTGCCCCAGGCCCGTGTCCTGGGGATCGACGGCGCCAAGCACCTATGGGTGGGGGAGAAATACGCGGCGCGGGTTCTGGACGAGATCGTCGACGACGTAACAGAAGCCGGCGCGGGACCTGACGGCCTGCCGCGCCAATGGACAGGTCCGGTTGCTAACGCCTAGTGGCGGTCCTGGCGGACGATGAAGACTTCCTTGATCAGCAGCATGATGGCTGCCGCCGTCGGGATGGCAATCAAGGCACCGAGGACGCCCAGCAGGCTGCCGCCTGCAATCACCGAGATCACGGCGACTGCGCCGGGAACGGCGACGGCCTTCTGCATGATGCGTGGGGAGATGAAGTAGGCCTCGAATTGCAGATAGGCGAAGTAGCAAATGGCGTAGATCACGGCCGTTTGCCAGCCAGCGGTCAAGGCCACAAGAATGACCACCACAGCGGCGATCATTCCGCCCACCAGCGGTATGAACGCAAGCAGGGCAACCACGAAAGCCAGAAGGACGCTGAACGGAATGCCCAGGATGCTCATGACGATGAAGGCGAACAATGCGTTGAGCAAGGCCACACAAACCTGGCCGATCACGTAGTTGCCTACTGAGCGCGTGATTTCCTCTGACAGGGCCTCCACCCGGGGCCTGCGCGACCGGGGGGCGAGCCTGTAGCCCCACCTCTTCATGGCAGGCAGTGCACCCAGGAAGTAAAGGCTGAGGACCAGGACGATCAGCGTCCCGAACACACCGTTGGCCACCGTCGAACCGAAACCGACCACGCCGCCGAAGATTCCGCCCATGGCGTCAGGGTTTTTGACGAATTTGTCCAGCTCCTGGCTGATTCTGTCGCGGACGCCGAACTGGCTGTCCAGGGACCGGAAGAAATCGGAATCCACGAAACCCCTGATCCAATCAGGAGCCTGCCGCACGATCTGCGAGACCTGCTCCACGATGGTGGGGATAAGGGTGCCAAAAAACGCTGCCACGCCGGCAACAACCGCTCCGACCGCGACGACGACGCCCGCAGGGCGCGGAATCCTTCGGCCCTCGAGCCAACGAACCACGGGATCCAAGCCCAGCGCAATGAACAAGGCGGTCACGATCCATAGCAAGAGCTGGGCGGTATTGGTGCCGATGTAGAACAACAAGAGAGCGACGCCGACGCCGGCGGTGCCCATGAAGCCGACATAGAGCGGATGCTGCGCAGACATCCTCGGACCGGGGGAGCCGAAGCGCGGACCGCCGGATTCGTCCTGATCGGCCTCGGCTGTGCCGTCGTGCTCGAGCTCGGGCGGCATCTCGAAACGGACCCGCGGCTGTGCGCCCGGAATGGGCTGGCGGAGCCGGCGCACAAAGGAAGCCATCAGCCCCTCGCCGTGATCCCTGCCATCCTGGGCGGACCCGTTAGCCAAACCACCCGGGCTGGTCCCGGGCTGTTGTTCGGCGGGAGTCGGATCCTTGCGCTCTTTCACGTGTTTCAGCTGCCTTTTCGTTCCGCGTTCAGGCTCCGGCGGTGCCCGATATGATGTTGTTCGCCACACTATCAGCAGGCCGGAATTGGCGGATTCTAGGGGTCAAGCGGTGCGCCGGGGGGCTCAAGGGGAGGACTCCGAACTGACTCTTCGGTAACAAAACCGTTACCCTTGAAGTTCAACGACCGCTGATGATTGGTATTCCTGTGCGATTGAAGACTGCAGTTTCGCTGGTGCTGCTTGGCCTGCTGACACTGTTGGCCGGCATTGGCCAGCTGACCTTTTGGGCTCCGGCCGACACCGTGACCGCGTCCGCTCCCGGCGACGCCAAATCCGCACCGCTGACGGTGATCAACCAAAACGTGCTGACCCACAAGGGCGGTCCCACAAAGATCAGCGTCAAGGGCGATGGCAACTTCGTATTGGCTGTCGGCCGCCCGGATGACGTCGATGCGTGGGTAGGAAAGACCGCACACAACAGCGTCAACGGCGTGTCCGAGGACGGCAAGTCCCTCCAGGTTGCACGCACTGACGGCGAAGCGACCGCTCCCTCCCCGGCCGGATCGGACCTGTGGGTGGAAACAGAGAACGCCAACGGTCAGTTGGACTACACCTTTACTCCACCTGCGAACGGCAACTGGTCGCTGCTCTTGGCCAGCGACGGAACCAAGCCCGCACCTTCATCGGTCTCCGTGACGTTCCCCAACGATGCCACCATGCCGTGGGCCGTGCCGCTCATCGTCATTGGCGCGATCCTCATCGTCGCGGGTGCGGCGCTGCCGTTCGTCAACAAGTTCACCAGCGGCCGAGGCAAGGGCCCCCGCCCAATCGGTCCCACCGGCGGCGCGAACGCTGACGGGAGCACGGAAGCCGACACGGACACTGCTCTCGAGGACACCGCCCGTGGGGACACTGCCGGCGAGGACACCGAGAAGAGCACGGGCAGCGGTCCCGCGCTCCGTGTCTCTGTCGTGGCAGCTGCTGTGGCGGCTGCCCTCGTTGGTGGCACTGCGGCAGTCGCCCAGGCGAGCGAGACTCCTTCTCCCTCAGGATCCCCGACGGCGAGCCCGTCGGGCACTTCCGGGGCCACCGCTGCCCCGGTCCTGGTGGACACGCAACTCAAGCGCATCCTGGACCAAGTCGCCAGCGCCGTGGCCGCTGGCGATGCCGCGCGTGATGCCGCCAAGCTCGCCCCCCGGGTTGACGGCGCTGAGCTACAGGTGCGGACCCAGAACTACAAGATCCGGTCCCAGGTCGCGACGCACGAGGCGCGGATGCCCGTCCGGTCCAGCAAGTTGCTGGGCAGCGTCATCACCACTCAGCGCACTTGGCCGCGCACGGTGATCGCCGTGACACAAGGCGACGGCAATGTTGTACCCCAGGTCCTGACTCTCGTGCAGGCTTCGCCGCGCGAGAACTACAAGCTCAAGGGTACGTCCCCCCTCCAGCCCGGGACGTCCTTCCCTGCGATCCCCTTGGGCGGAACCCAGCAGGTAGCAGCCGGGGACAAGTCCGGGTTGCAGTACAGCGGAACCGAGGCGCTGGCCGCCCTGGGCGATCGCTTGACCAAAGCGGACTCCGCGTTCAAGGACAAGCTGGTGGAGGGGACCAACTCGCCCTACATTGCTGACGTCCTGGACTACCAGGCCAGTACCGTGAAGGCCGGCGCCAATGGAAACTTCACCTTCACCCACACTCCCACTCCGGCGGACACGGCAGTGTTCAGGACGTCCGACGGCGGCGCTGTGGTTGTAGGGAAGCTGGACTTTGATTTCACCAGCAAGCCCAAGGCTGATGGCGACACCCTGACCGTGGACAAGGCTGCGGCAGTACTCGCTGGCGGGGATTCCACGAAGGTAGGCCTCGTGCAGACGTTCGCGGAGTCAGTAGCCGTGTATATTCCGCCGGCCGGTTCGACTGCTCCGATGAAGCTCGTTGCCGCGGTCCGCGGTCTCGTGGGGGCGAGCTTCAAGTAGGCAAATGCCGTTGGCGCAGCGGCTAGAGTGGACGGTATGAGTTCGCCAGGATCCCGTCCCGTCTCTCCAGCCGCTGCCAGCCAGCTCAACCTTCGCGGCGCCGTCGACCTCTCTGCATTGCGGCGCCCCGCGCCGTCGGCATCGAGCGGTGTCCCGGCTGCCTCAGGCGGAAGCAGCGGAAGCAGTCAGCCCCTGCGAGTAGATGCCACCGAGGCCAATTTCCAAGACCTCGTCCAGCTGTCCTCGCAGATTCCCGTCCTTTTCCTCTTGTGGTCCAACCGCTCCTTGGAATCTTCGAATCTGTTGCAGAGCCTCGAAGCCGTTGTCGAAGGCTTCGCCGGCAAAGTGGTGCTCGCCGCGGCGGACGTTGACGCGTTTCCGCAGCTCGCGCAGGCATTCCAGATCCAGGCCATCCCCACCGCCGTCGCGGTGTTGAAAGGCCAGCCTGTGCCGCTCTTTGAGGGGCCCGCCTCGGACGAGGATATCCGCAACCTGATCGATGAACTCCTCAAAGTGGCCGAAGCCAACGGAGTGACGGGCAGCATCGGCGCAGGTGCCCCTGGGGCGGAGGCCCCGCCTTTGCCACCCCTGCATCAAGCAGCCTTCGATGCCATTGAGGCCGGGGACTATGCCGCTGCCGCGATCGCCTACCGCCAGGCGCTTGCCGAGAAGCCAGCTGACGCGGAAGCCAAGGCCGGACTCGCGCAGGTGGAACTGATGGGCCGGCTTGAGTCGTTGACCGCGACAGAAGCCGAATCCCTGCGCCACCAGGCGGCAGAGGAACCGGACAATATCGACGTGCAGCTTAGTGTGGCGGATCTGGACATCTCCGGTGGCCACATCGAGGACGCGTTCAACCGCATCATTGCCTTCATCGGCCGCAACTTCGGGCCCGAGCGCGAAACGGCGCGCGTGCGCATGCTGGAACTGTTCGACGTCGTCGGCATTTCGGACGAACGTGTTGCCAAGGCCCGGCAAGGTCTCGCGCGGGTCCTCTTCTGATGACGCAGCCGGCTTTGTTCAGCCCGCTTCAGTTACGCTCCTTGACTTTGCCGCACAGGGGCTGGGTTTCCCCGATGTGCCAGTACAGTTGCTCGCCCGACGGCGGGGGCGGCGTGCCCGACGATTGGCACCTGGTGCACCTTGGAGCGTTTGCCACGGGCGGCGCCGCACTCATCCTCACCGAGGCGGCAGCGGTCAACCCCGAGGGGCGGATCAGCCCGCGGGACGCAGGGCTGTATACGGACGAGCAGGCGGCCGCTTGGGAGCGGATCGTGGACTTCGTCCACCGCAACAGCCCCATATGCGGCAAGATCGGCGCCCAACTGGCGCACGCCGGCCGCAAGGCTTCGACCTACTGGCCCTTTGCCGAACAGGACGGAACCGTTCCCGAGTCCGACGGCGGCTGGGTCGCCCGGGGTCCCGGGTTCGAAGCCTTTGCCGGGCTCGCCAGCCCCGTTGCCATGAGCGAGGCGGACATCCAGGCCGTGATCTCCGATTTCGCAGGGGCGGCCGTGCGGGCAGTGGACGCGGGTTTCGACACTGTCGAGATCCACGGCGCCCATGGCTACCTCCTGCATGAGTTCCAAAGCCCACTGATCAATAAACGCGATGATTCCTGGGGAGGCAGCGAGGCCGGCCGTAACCGCCTGACGCTTGCGGTCATCGATGCCGTTCGTGCCGTGATCCCCGACTCGATGCCATTGTTGTTGCGGATTTCAGCCAGCGACTGGGCTGATGGTGGTGTGGACATTGACGCCTCGGTGCGTCTGGCCCGGTCGGCGTCCGAGCACGGTGTGGACTTGGTGGATGTCTCGAGCGGCGGCGCTGTGGCCCATCAGCGGATCAAAGCCGGTCCTGGCTACCAGACGGGATTCTCCGAGCAGATCCGGCGCGAGGCGGGCGTCCCCACCGGGGCTGTCGGATTCCTGACGTCCTCCGGGCAAGCCGAACACACCGTTGCCACCGGCCAAGCCGACGGCGTCTTCATGGCCCGCGCGGCACTCCGGGATCCGCACTGGTGGCTTCGTGCAGCTTTTGAACTCGGGTTCTCGTTGGAGTGGGCACCGCAGTATCAGCGCGCGGTTCCGCGGCACAGCTTCTGAGGCCGACCCTGGGCAAGCCTAGTCCTTGGAGATCTAGTCCTTGGAGATCTAGTCCTTGGAGATCTAGTCCTTTGGGATGAGGCAGGTCCGGAAGGCGGTCCGGAGTTCCCCCTCAGGGACGACCCCCGGGAGCCCCGCCGGGACTAGGCTGGCTGCATGAGTGTCCAGCTTCCTGATTCCTCTCCCACCTTCCTGGTGCCTGCACTGGCGCTTCGCGGACTGGCCAAACGCTTCGGCGGCAAGATCGCCGTCGACGGCATCAGCCTGGACGTGCCTGCCGGTTCCTTCTACGGGGTAGTTGGTCCCAACGGTGCGGGCAAGACGACCACATTGTCCATGGCAACGGGGCTCCTACGCCCGGATTTCGGAACTGCCTTCATTCATGGCGTGGACATATGGGCGAAGCCCCTGGAAGCGAAGAAGCTGATGGGGATATTGCCGGACGGTGTGAGGCTCTTCGACAGATTGACCGGCGAACAGCTGGTTACGTATGCAGGCTTGCTACGCGGCATGGACAGGGAAGTCGTCGCCCAGAGGGTTGGCGAACTGCTTGAAGCATTGGATCTCAGCGGCGATGCGGGCACCCTCGTGGTGGACTACTCCGCCGGCATGACAAAGAAGATCGCACTGGCCTCGGCACTCATCCATGCGCCAAGGCTGTTGGTGCTGGACGAGCCCTTTGAATCGGTGGATCCGATATCAGCAGCCAATATCAGGGGGATCCTGGACAATTATGTGTCCTCGGGAGGGACCGTGATCGTCTCAAGCCACGTCATGGACCTGGTCCAGCGCATGTGCGACCACGTTGCCGTGGTGGCTGCGGGCAGGGTGCTGGCGGCCGGAACCGTGGATGAAGTCCGCGACGGCGCTACGCTCGAGGACCGCTTTGTGCAGTTGGTGGGCGGCGGAAACCGGACGGAAGGGCTGGAATGGTTGCGCACCTTCTGAGCCTGAAATGGCGGCTCCTACTGAACGGCTTCCGGCGCAGTCCGGGCCAGATCGTCGGAATCGCGATCGGCGGGCTCTACGCATTGGGAGTCGTGGCAACCCTGATTGCGGCCCTCGTTGCCTTGCGGTGGGCCGATACTGAGACCGCCCATACCGCCGTCGTCCTCGGCGGCGCGGCCGCGACCCTGGGCTGGGCCGTGGTGCCGCTTGTGGCTTCTGCGGCGGACATGACACTGGACCCTTCCCGCTTCACGACCTCGGCGATTCCCATGCGCCAACTGCTGGCCGGCCTCGCCCTCGCCGGCTTCATCGGATTGCCAGGCCTGTCCACCCTATTGGTGGCGCTGTCCACTGCGGCAACATGGTGGCGAAGTGTGCCCGCGGTGGCCGGTGCTGTGCTGGGCGCCGTGTTGGGCGTGCTCAGCTGCGTGGTGCTGTCGAAAGTGGTAACGACGGCGACTGCCAGCCTCGCTGCCTCCCGTCGCTTCAAGGATGCGAGCTCCATTGTGGTCTTTGTGCCGCTTGTCTTGATGGGACCGATAGTGGCCGGCGTCGTCGGGGGAGTGTCCGGTTCCACCGACTATCTCCCCGGACTCGCCCGGACGGTGTCCTGGACCCCGCTCGGGGCTTCCTGGGCCCTTGGCGGAGATTTGGCATCGGGAGATGTCGCAGGCGCCGGCATCAAGACGCTCATCTCCTTGGCCACTCTCCTCGCGTTGTTTGCGTGTTGGAATGCCCTGCTCAAGCAGGCGCTGGTCACTCCGCGATACTCCGGCGGATCAGGAAAACGCGGCGGAAAGCTTGGCCTGTTCGGACTTCTGCCGGCAACTCCCACCGGTGCTGTGGCCGCACGCGCCCTCACCTACTGGCTCCGTGATCCGCGTTATGCAGCCGCGCTGATTGTGGTCCCGTTGTTGCCTGTGATCTTCCTGTTCCAGTCCGGGCAGTCCGGAGGCTACTCCATGTTGATGATCCTCGGACCCTTGGCTGCTTTTGTCCTTTCCTGGTCCATCGCCGCCGATGTTTCCTACGACAACACCGCGTTTGCCTTGCATCTGGCCACCGGGGTCCGCGGCATCCACGACCGGCTTGGCCGGGCCTTGGCTTGCCTGGCATTCGCGCTCCCGGTGGTGCTGATCTTCGCCGTCGGGCCGTTTTTCCTGACGGGAGATTGGGACTGGCTGCCCGGAGTTCTTGGCCTTTCCCTAGGCGTTCTGTTTACCGGCCTCGGCTTGTCTTCCATCGTGTCGGCACGGTACACGTCAAGCGTGCCGTTGCCGGGTGACAGCCCGTTCAAGAAGCCGCCGGGCAACGTTGCCCAGACGCTGGCCGTCCAGTTCGGAGGGATAGCGGTCCTGTTTGTCCTGCTCCTTCCGGAACTTGCTCTTGTGATTGTCCAGTCCGTCACGGGCGATCCCTCGTGGGGGTGGATCAACCTGGCAGTGGGCGCGCTTCTTGGAGTGGTTCTTTTCGTGGCGGGTGTCCGGATCGGCGGCCGCTGGCTTGACCGACGCGGGCCGGAGCTCTTCGCGCAACTGAGCGTCAACCGTTGATTCCATGAACAACTATGACAAGATATGGGACATGGGATAACCTAAAAGTCGAACCAGTCGATCCGGAAACTCAGCGAGAAAGGTCGTGGACCGTGGAAGTTGTCATCCTTCCGGGAAGCAAGCAGATCGGGGCACTTGCCGCAGACGCCATCGAGGCGCTGCTCCGTCGAAAGCCGAACGCTGTCCTGGGCCTGGCCACGGGGTCGTCTCCGCTCCCTGTCTACGACGAGCTTGCCCGCCGCCACCAGGAAAGGGGCCTCGACTTCAGCCAGGCACACGCTTTTGCCCTGGACGAATATGTAGGGCTCGAGCCTGGGCACCGGGAATCGTACCGTGAAGTCATCCGCCGCGAATTCACGGACAGGGTCAACATCGATCCCGCCAACGTCCACAGCCCGGACGGTACGGCAGCCGACCTTCCTGCAGCGTGCCAGGCGTACGAGGACTCCATGCGGGCACTCGGCGGCGTTGACTTGCAGATTCTTGGCGTGGGGACCGACGGCCACATCGGATTCAATGAGCCAGGCTCGTCGCTCGCCTCACGGACCCGGATCAAGACGCTGATCGAGCAGACCCGCAAGGACAACGCCCGTTTCTTCAAGAGCATCGACGACGTCCCGCACCACGTGGTCACGCAGGGGCTCGGAACCATCATGGATGCCCGGCACGTTGTCCTGATTGCCACTGGCGCGCAGAAGGCCCAGGCCGTCCGGGACTTCGTGGAGGGGCCCGTCGCTGCCATCTGCGCCGCATCGGTGCTGCAAATGCACCAGCACGCCACCATCATGATTGATGAAGCTGCCGCCTCCTCGCTCAAGCTCGCCGATTACTACCGCCACACGTATGACAACAAGCCGAAGTGGCAGAGCATCTGATCGCCTAGCTGCAGCGGCTAAGATGGATGGCATGACGACGCTGCCTCCGGACCCATTCGAAAACGATCCCATGCGCGAGCTTTCCGGAGCCGGAACTTCCACTGCAACCATTGAGCGCGAGGAAGTGCGCCAGGAAGTGGAACCCGGTGACCGGGAGCGTTTCTCGCACTATGTCCGCAAGGAAAAGATCATGGAGTCCGCCCTGACAGGCGCACCCGTGATTGCGCTGTGCGGCAAAGTGTGGACTCCTGGCCGCGATCCGCAGAAGTTCCCTGTCTGTCCCGAGTGCAAAGAAATCTATGACGGACTTCGCCCGGGCAACGACGGCGGAGACAAGGGCAGCGGCTCGGGCGACTCCAAGTAGTCAGCAAGTCCCAGCAGTGGGCAATCCCTAGTAGTTGGATATTTCCTAGTAGCAGGCGGGGGAGTGCTTTCTCCTGCCTGTTTGCTGCCCTGCGTGATCCGGCGTATTCGGAAAAGATTGGTGTTTTTGTGGTTATTTGGGTTTCGCTGGCTGCAGCGGCCTTCCTTGGAATCGCCGCTGCCTCGCGCAGTGGCCTGCATGGAGCTGTGCCTGGTGGCGCGGCCCGCGGCTCGATTGCCGCGAGTCAGGCAGACGCCAGGCGGGTGGAATCCGCGTGACTGAAACACTTTTCGGCGGCCCTGCGCTGCCTCCGGCATATCCGGAACGTGCAGCCTGGGGAACCGCCCCGAAACTGCGCGCCTGGCAGCAGGAAGCCCTGGATCTGTACCTGAACACTAACCCCCGCGATTTCCTCGCCGTGGCAACGCCGGGCGCGGGTAAGACCACCTTCGCTCTCCGGATCGCTTCGACGCTCATTGACAACGGAACCGTCAACCGCGTGACGATCGTGGCTCCCACGGACCACCTGAAGCGCCAGTGGGCTGACGCCGCTGCCAGGGTGGGCATTGCCATCGACCCGAACTTCAAGAATTCCGACGGCCAGCACGGTAGGGGGTTTGTCGGCGTCGCGGTGACCTATGCGCAGGTGGCCAGCAAGCCGATGCTCCACCGTGCCAAGACCGAGGCCGCCCGCACGTTGGTCATTCTGGACGAAATCCACCACGGTGGAGAGGCATTGTCCTGGGGCGACGGGTTGAGGGAGGCTTTCGATCCCGCTGCGCGACGCCTGGCCCTTACAGGTACACCGTTTCGTTCCGATACGTCACCCATTCCCTTCGTCGAATATGCCGAAGACCGCGACGGCATCCGCCGGTCGAAGGCGGACTACACCTACGGCTACGGCAACGCCTTGAGGGACCATGTTGTCCGCCCCGTGCTGTTCATGGCGTATTCGGGCCAGATGCGATGGCGTACCAGTGCCGGCGACGAAATGGCTGCTTCCCTCGGCGAGGCCGCCGTGACCAAGGACATCACCTCCCAGGCCTGGCGGACGGCGCTGAACGCCAGCGGCGAATGGATCCCAGCGGTTCTTGCGGCCGCCGACAAGCGCCTTAGTGAGGTGCGCCGTACAGTGCCCGACGCCGGAGGCCTCGTTATTGCGACGGACCACGACGACGCTCGGGCATACGCCGGCCAGCTCAAGAAGATCACGGGTCAGTCGCCCACAGTGATTCTGTCCGATGATTCGAAGGCTTCGCACAAGATCGAGGAGTTCACCGCCAGCGACAAGCGCTGGATGGTAGCCGTCCGCATGGTGTCCGAAGGCGTTGACGTCCCTCGGCTTTCGGTCGGCGTCTACGCGACATCCACCTCCACACCGCTGTTCTTCGCCCAGGCCGTTGGCCGCTTCGTCCGTGCCCGCAAGCGCGGTGAGACGGCATCGGTGTTCCTGCCCTCCGTGCCGCCCCTCATGGCCCTCGCCAACTCCATGGAAGCCGAGCGGGACCACGCCCTGGACCGGCCCGAGAAGGAGGACCCGGACGGTCTCTTCAACCCCGAAGAGAACCTGATGGCCGAGGCCAACCGCGAGGAGAAGGCCTCTGACTCCCTCGAAAAGGGCAAGTTCGAGGCCCTCGATTCCCAGGCGTCCTTTGACCGTGTGCTGTTCGACGGCGGCGAATTCGGTACGGGAGCAGACATCGGTTCCGAGGACGAGCTTGACTTCCTCGGGATTCCCGGGCTTCTTGATGCCGAACAGGTCGGAACCTTGCTCCGTCAACGGCAGCATGATCAACAGTCGCGAAAGAAGCGCCAATCGCCCTTGGCGGCCGCTGCCTCACCCGCGGTTCCGGACCACCGGATGCTGATGGATCTGCGCAACGAGCTTGCCAAGAACGTAGCGGCCTGGTCTGCCCGGACGGGCACCCCGCACGGAGTCGTTCACAACAAGTTGCGCGAGGTGTGCGGCGGGCCGGCCGTCGCCCAAGCGAACGAAGAACAATTGCAGTCGCGGCTGCGCAAGCTTCAGGATTGGTTCATCGGGCGAAAATAGAACCGCTTGGCAGCGTGGCTAGGCTCCCGGCCTCAGCCCTGCCCCAGTTCGACGCCGTTTTCCTCAAGTTCCGCGTAGGTCTCGGCCAGATCTTCCGCGATTCCGGCGGTGAGTTCGCTGATCACTGTCACGGAGTAGCCGGCTTGGACGGCGTCCAAAGCAGTGGCCTTAACGCAATAGTCCGTGGCTATTCCCACCACCACCACTTCTTCCACCCCGTGGCTCTGCAGCCAGTCGTCGAGGCCAAGCGCGTCTTCATCCAGTTCGACGGAGGGGACGGCGCCGGGTGCGAGCTCTCCCATGGGCACTTCGTCTTCAGGCGCGAGGACTCCTTCGAAGCCTGAATAGGCGGCGGTGTACTGTCCCTTGCGGAAGTAGGCCTGGACGTATTCGGCGTCGAGATCCGGGTGGAGCTCGGCGCCCTTGCTCCCCGCGCGGCAATGCGGAGGCCAACTGTCCATCAGGTCCGGCGTGTCCGAAAAATGGCTGCCCGGGTCCACATGCCAATCCTGCGTCGCCACGATGTGGTCGAAATGCTGGTGATTGGCGTCAAGATATTCGCTGATGGCGGCAGCTGTGGCGGCGCCACCTTCCACGGCAAGGGATCCGCCCTCGCAGAAGTCGTTCTGGACGTCGACGATGATCAGGGCCCGGGACATTCAGTCCTCCTCGTAGATGGTGGGGATCGCCGGCTCGCCGCGTTGCAGCCTCCGGACCACCGGTGGGAGTTCAGCCATGGTGGCTGCATGGCGGTCCTGGGCCCGGACCACGCCTTCGTGTCCTGTCCACCCCGGGAGTAGTTCGCCGTTCTTGATGAATTGCTGGAGCAACGGGCGGTCGTTGCCGTCGTCGTCCGGCCGGTGTCCGATGCCTACGATCTCATGTGTTGCGATGCCGTGTTCGTCGAGTTTGCGGAGGGCGTACTTGCGTCCGCCCACGCTGGCCTTGTTCTTGGCAACCTTGGCGACGGAGACGAATTCCCCTGCATCGTTGGTCCGGCTGACCAGCTTGTAGACCATGCTGGCCGTCGGGGCTCCTGATCCGGTGACCAAGGAGGTGCCCACGCCGTACACATCCACCGGGGCCGATTGGAGCGCCGCGATGGCGTATTCATCGAGGTCCGAGGTGACGACAATCCTGGTGTTGACGTTGCCGAGATTGTCCAGAAGCTCGCGAACCCATTGTGCCTGGGCAACCAGGTCTCCGGAATCCAGACGGACCGCCCCGAGCTTGTCACCTGCGAGTTCGACGGCGGTGCGAACCCCGGTCTCGACGTCGTAGGTGTCCACCAGCAGCGTTGTTCCCGGTCCAAAGGCGGAGATCTGCGCTTCGAAGGCCTCGCGCTCGGTATCGTGCAGGAGCGTGAACGAGTGGGCCGCGGTGCCCACGGTCTTGATGCCGTAACGGCGGCCGGCCTCAAGGTTGGACGTGCTCCCAAAACCTGCGATGACGGCGGCGCGTGCGGCCGCCGTCGCGGATTCCTCGTGAGTACGCCGGGAGCCCATCTCGATGCAGGGCCGGTTTCCGGCGGCGCTGGTCATGCGGGAGGCGGCCGAAGCGATGGCGGTGTCGTGGTTGAGCACCGACAGGATGTACGTTTCCAGGATGCACGCTTCCGCGAACGTGGATTCGACGATCAGGATGGGGGAGCCGGGGAAGTACGCTTCACCCTCGGGATAGCCCCAAATGTCCCCGGAGAACCTGTAGTCGGCGAGGAAGTCCAAGGTTTGCCTGTCCACCACTTTGTGCTGGTCCAGGAACGCGAGCTCGGCGTCGCCGAAACGGAAGTCCTTGATTCCCTCGAGCAGCCGGCCGGTGCCGGCGACGATGCCGTAGCGGCGGCCATCGGGCAGGCGGCGGGCGAAGGCCTCGAAGACCGAGCGCCGGTTCGCTGCCCCGGAATGGAGGGCAGCTTCCAGCATTGTTAGCTCATAGTGATCGGTGTACAACGACGTGCGGGGATGGTCCCAGGCGACGGATCTACTCACGAATTCACTCTAGTCCCCACCGGCTCCCACGTCTCGCTCCGCTCGACCTGGGGCCCTCGCCGGTGTGGGCCCACCACCGGCTCCCACGTCTCGCTCCGCTCGACCTGGGGCCCTCGCCGGTGTGGGCCCACCCACCGGCTCCCACGTCTCGCCGATGTGGGCCCACCCATCACCATTAGAATGGACAGATGACCACTACCGTCGCCCCCGGCACCTGCGCAGCCACAGACATAGGCTTAAGGGAGAGGAACGGACGGACACCGCGGAGCAGTCGTCCACCGACCTCCTCAGCGCTGCTGACATCCCTTGGAACCTGGTGATCTGGAACGATCCCGTCAATCTCATGAGCTATGTGAGTTATGTGTTCCAGAGCTACTTCGGCTACTCCGAGGCGAAATCCAACAAGCTCATGCTCGAGGTCCATAGAAAGGGCCGTTCCATCGTCGCGTACGGTGGCAAGGAACAGGTTGAGCAGCACGCGGTCGCCATGCACGGCTACGGTTTGTGGGCAACGGTTGAAAAGGCGAGCAGCAGCGGCGAGGGCCGGGGACGCAAGGGCGGCGCACGTGGCTAAGGCTTTCAAGTACGGACTCAAAGGCATCACCGGCTACCTTGAGCCCGCCGAGCGGGAACTCCTGCGCGGCCTTCTGGACGATGTCATTTCCATGCTGGAACCACAGTTGTCCCGGGATGAAGACCCTTTGACGGCCTTGATCGGCCTGGACATGAACGTCAAGGAACCGTCCGATCGCGCTTTGCTGAGGTTGCTGCCAAACGTCATGAAGGACGACGACGCCGCTTCCCTCGAGTTCCGCCAGCTCACCGAGCGCTCGCTGCGGGAAGGAAAAATCGGTGCGCTTCGGGCCGCGGCGATGGGCCTGGACCGCAACGAGCTCGTGCTTACCCCGGAGGAGGCCAAGCTCTGGTCCATGGCGCTCAACGACGTCCGCCTGGTGCTGGCCGAGCGCCTCGATATCCGCGACGAAGCCGATGCCGACCATGTCCACGCCATGCAGGACTGGTCCCAGGCCGAAGACGTAGAGAGCTATCTGGCGCTCGTGTACAACTTCACTACGTGGCTCCAGGAATCGCTGGTGCAGGCCATGATGGCATCGATGGACCGGAAATCCTGAGGTGGTACCAGGGGTGCTCGCGGCCTTCCGTGTGACAAAACAGACACGAGGCCCCCGCCACAAGTCATGGCTGCGGCACATGCCTTGGCTTATTCTCTAAGAATCATGAACTCAGCATCGGATACGGTATCGGGTGGGGAGAGCGCCGCATCGGCGCCGGAATCCCAGCGCAAGCCGGAAATACTGAACATCAACGCAGACAACATTTTGCTGGGATCACGCCCCATAGGTGTCTTCGATTCCGGGGTGGGCGGGCTGACCGTCGCACGGTCAATCATCGACCAATTGCCCAATGAGTCCATCATTTATGTGGGGGACACTGCCAACGGACCTTACGGCCCCCTTCCCATCGCCGAAGTCCGGGCCAACGCACTCGGCGTCATGGACGAGCTCGTGGACTCCGGCGTCAAGCTCCTGACCATCGCCTGCAACTCGGCGTCGGCCGCAGTTTTGCGCGATGCCCGGGAGCGGTACACGGCGCGCTACGGTATTCCCGTCATTGAGGTCATCCAACCCGCAGTCCGCCGGGCGGTGTCCGCGACGAGATCCGGCCGGATCGGCGTAATCGGGACGTCGGCCACAGTGGGTTCCCGCGCCTACGAGGACACCTTTGCGGCCGCCCCGGACCTGAGTATCACCTCGGTGGCATGTCCGGAGTTCGTGAGCTTCGTAGAAGCCGGGATCACCACCGGTCCCGAGCTCCTGGCAGCGGCCCACGAGTACCTGGAACCGCTCAGGGATGCCGGTGTGGACACCGTGGTGTTGGGTTGCACGCACTATCCTTTGCTGACCGGAGTGATCTCGTACGTCATGGGGGAGGACGTCACCCTCGTGTCCAGCGCCGAGGAGACGGCCAAGGACGTGTATCGCGCCCTGGCCACCCACGGGATCCAGCGGACCGACGCCGGCCTGCCGCGGCACGACTTCATGGCGACCGGCGACGCTGCCCAGTTCGAAACCCTGGCGCGCCGCTTCCTCGGCCCGGAGGTCCTGTCCGTGCGCCACGTGGACCACGTAGCCGCCCAGTACCCTACAGGAAGCCTCGCGCGCATCACCCCGGAAATGCTCGAGGCCGCCCGCGCGGGAGGCCACCATGCGAGAACCTCCAACTTCGTAGACCCCGCAGCCTTCACTGTGAACGAATTCGGCGCGGCCCGCGGGGGCCGCATCCAGTGAAACTGACCATTGTTGGCTGCACAGGTTCCTTTCCCGGGCCGGGCTCTCCGGCGTCGTGCTACCTGCTGACCGCACAAGACGGCGAACGCCAGTGGAAGATCGTCATGGACCTCGGCAGCGGTGCCCTCGGGGCCATCCAGCGCTATACGGACCTCGAAGACATCGACGCGATCTTTCTGACCCATTTGCACCCGGACCACTGTATGGACCTGTGCGGATTGCACGTGGCCGTCCGTTGGAAGCCGGGCGGTTGGGGACGGGACCGGATCCCCGTTTGGGGCCCTGCCGCGACGGCTGACCGCATGGCCACTGCCTACGGCCTTGAGCTGGACCCTGGAATGCACGAGGAATTCGACTTCAGCAATTGGAGCGAACGCCGGTCTGTGCGGCTTGGACCGTTCACAGTGACGCCGTATGCCGTGAACCACCCGGTGGAAGAGGCCTACGCCTTGCGCGTGGAGGTCACAGAGCCGGACAAAGAAGGACGTCCCGTCACCAGGATCCTGACCTACTCGGGAGACACCGACTCGTGCCAGGGGCTTGAGGATGCAGCCCGCAACGCGGATCTCTTCCTGTGCGAGGCAGCCTTCGAAGAAGGGCGCGACGACGACATCAAGGATGTGCACCTGACCGGCAAGCGCGCGGGACAAGCCGCCACAGCAGCCGGCGCCCGGCGGCTCCTCTTGACCCACATCCCGGTGTGGACATCCCAGACCAAGGTCATGGCCGAGGCGCGGCCCGAGTTCGTCGGCGATGTCGCCGTCGCGGTTGCCGGGGTTCACTACACTGTCTGAACCCGCAGTCCGGCTGGGCCGTCCGATCGAGCAGTCCAGCGGAGGCTGGGGGATCGCTAAGCTTGCAGTATGACTTCCGAAGCCACATCTGTCCCTGTCATCCGTGCCGACGGCCGCACGCCTGATCAGCTCCGCCCCATCAGCATCACACGCGGCTGGTCCAAGCAGGCCGAAGGCTCGGCCCTGATCGAATTCGGCAACACTCGGGTGCTGTGCACGGCTTCCCTGACCGAGGGCGTTCCGCGCTGGCTCAAAGGCGAAGGCCGCGGCTGGGTCACGGCCGAATACGCGATGCTGCCGCGGGCCACGAACACCCGTTCCGACCGTGAGTCCGTCAAAGGCAGGATCGGCGGACGCACCCACGAAATTTCGCGCCTGATCGGCCGTTCGCTGCGTTCCATCATCGACACCAAGGCCCTGGGCGAGAACACAATCGTGCTTGACTGCGATGTCCTGCAGGCCGACGGCGGCACCCGCACCGCAGCGATCACCGGCGCCTACGTGGCGCTCGCCGAAGCGATCCGCTTCGCCCGGGAGAACAAGATGATCGCCAAGAACGCGCAGCCGCTGATCGACACCATCGCTGCCGTCTCTGTAGGGATCATCGACGGCATCCCCATGCTGGACTTGCCCTACGTAGAGGACGTGCGCGCCGAAACCGACATGAACGTGGTGGTCACGGGCTCGGGGAAGTTCGTGGAGGTCCAAGGAACCGCGGAGGGTGCCCCGTTCGACCGCGATGAACTGAATGCCTTGCTGGACCTTGCCCTCATCGGCACGGGGGAGTTGGCAGCAATCCAGCGCGAGACCCTGGCCGAGGCCCCGTGAGCGAGGCAATGACCAGGGCTGCGCCGCGACTCGTTCTCGCCACCCACAACAAAGGCAAACTGCGCGAACTCAGGGAACTCCTCAGGGGGCAGGTGCCAGGACTCGACGTTGATACCCAAGTGATTGACGCAGCTGCGGCCGGAGCCCCGGACGTTGCTGAGACCGGGGTGACTTTTGCCGAGAACTCCCTGCTCAAGGCACGGGCCGTGGCTGAAGCCACGGGACTGGTGGCTATTGCCGATGATTCCGGGCTCGCGGTGGACGTGCTGGGTGGAGCCCCCGGCATCTTCTCGGCCCGTTGGTCCGGCCGGCATGGTGACGATGCCGCCAATCTCCAGCTCTTGTTGGCGCAATTGTCCGACGTCCCCGATGCACACCGCGGAGCGGCGTTTGTCTGCGCTGCGGCGCTCGCGGTACCGGACGCCGTCGACGGCGGTGGGCGGGAGGTGGTGGAATACGGCCAGTTGGAAGGCACCCTCTTGCGTGAACCTCGCGGTGCGGGCGGGTTCGGTTACGACCCCGTGCTGCAGCCCCAGGGCTTGGACCGCAGCTGCGCCGAGCTGAGTTCCGAGGAGAAGAACGCCATCAGCCACCGTGGCAAGGCGTTCCGTGCGCTGCTTCCGGCCATCGTGGACGCCCTGCGCTAGCGCACGCGCTAACGACAAAGGCACCCCGCTGTGCTGAACTGCGGGGTGCCTCATGTTTATGCCTGTGGGCTAGCTTTCGCCGCGCTTGCCGGCTTCGTGCTCTTCGATGAATTCTTCGACGGGTGCTGTTCCGCCTTCCGCGGCTTTGCGCTTCGCCAGGAATCCGCGGATCACCTCGACGGCGACGGGGATCACTGAGACCAGAACGATCACCATGAAGATGATGTCGATGTTCTTGCCGACCCATTCATACTGACCCAACCAGGCGCCCAGAAGCGTGACGCCGCCGCCCCACAGCACGGCGCCGATAACGTTGAAGAGGAAGAACTTGCGCTTGTCCATCTTGGCGACGCCTACGATCACGGGGACGAAGGTGCGGATGATCGGTACGAAGCGGGCCAGGACCAAGGCCTTGCCACCGTGCTTCTCGAAGAAGGCGTGCGCGCTCTCGACGTTTTCGCGCTTGAAGAGCCTTGAATCTGGCTTGTTGAAGATGGCGGGACCGGCTTTCGCCCCGATCAGGTAGCCCATTTGGTTCCCGATGATCGCAGACACGATGATCATTGCGCACATGGCCCAAAGGTTGAACTGGATGGCGCCGGTGGCCACGAGCAGGCCGGCCGTGAACAACATGGAGTCGCCTGGCAGGAAGAATCCGACCAGAAGTCCGGTCTCTGCGAAGACGATGCCGCATACGAGCAGCACCACCAAGGAGCCCAAGGGGGAGTCGCGGAGGAATACATCCGGGTTCAACCAGTCGGGGAGAAGCGCGGACATGTGCGGCTGCACCGGTCCTGCGCCCCCCAAAGTGGATACGGCAAAGTCGTTCATCGCAGAAAGGGTCACCCTTCAAGGGTACGGGACAACCGCCGTCGGGCCCTTGACACGTCACCGTTCCGGGGGTGTACAGCAGACACTGCCACGCGTCGCCTGACGTGCGTAGCGTTGTGGATGTGGACAGAAGAGACGAAATCCGTGAGTTCCTGATCTCGCGTCGAGCGAAGATCAGCCCGGAGCAGGCCGGCATCCCCGTGTATGGGGATCTGCGCCGTGTCCCGGGGCTGCGCCGTGAGGAAGTGGCGCAGTTCGCCGGGGTGAGCACGGATTACTACACCCGTTTGGAACGTGGCAGCATTCGCGGCGTCTCGGACGCTGTTCTCGAGGCTGTGGCTTCCGCCCTTCAGCTGGACGAGGCCGAGCGGGCACACCTGATGGATCTGGCGCGGACGGCCAACGCTCCGTCGCGTCGGACGCCGCGCCGGCCGCAGCAGCAGCGGGTCCGTCCTGGAGTGTTGCGCCTGCTGGACGGGATGACCGGAGCGGTCGCCATGTTGCAGAACGGTCGTTCCGACGTGCTGGCTGCAAACCTCTTAGGCCGGGCGCTATACGGGCCAGTGTTCAACTTCGCCGCCCGGCCTGGACAGGACGCTTCGGGCCGGTCGCCCAACCAGGCGCGCTACCTCTTCCTCGATCGGGGCGCGAGTGACTTTTACCCCGATTGGCGCGGGGTCGCGGCGACCACGGTCGCGATGCTGCGCTCGGAAGCGGGGCGGAATCCCGACGACCGGGCGTTGAACGAACTGGTTGGGGAGCTGACCACGCGCAGCGAGCTGTTCGCCGCGTTATGGGCCGGACACGACGTGCGGATCCACACCACAGGGACCAAGCGCTTCCACCACCCTGTCGCCGGGGATTTGTCCCTGCAGTTCGAGACGCTGGACCTTCCCGGTGATGAGGGTCAGACACTGTTCACCTTCACCGCGGAGCCTGGCTCTGCGTCCGAAAACGCGTTGGCGTTCCTCGCCAGCTGGGTTGCCCCGCCACCCGAACCACCCGCCGCCGGCGATCCCGCCGGTGGATTCACCGTTCCTGGCCTGCATTCCCATTCGCAGCCAGAAACACATAGCCCAGGAACATGAGAGAAAAGAAGGTCTGGTTCGTTACCGGAGCGGGCCGCGGTATGGGGTCCGACATCGCGAAGGCGGCCCTGGCCGCCGGTCACGCCGTGGTTGCCACCGGCCGAAACCCGAAAAAAGTCGCCCAGGCCGTAGGCGAAAGCGAAGATCTGCTGGCCGTGAAACTCGACGTCACCGACCCGGCTGGCGCGACGGCCGCCGTCCAAGCCGCCGTCGAACGGTTCGGCCGGATCGACGTGCTCGTAAACAACGCCGGCAATTTCTACGCCGGGTTCTTCGAGGAAATCACCCCGGAAGACTTCCGGGCACAGATCGAAACCACCATGTTCGGGCCCGTGAACGTCACCCGCGCGGCCTTGCCGGTACTCCGGGCCCAACGCTCGGGCCTGGTCGTCACGATCTCCTCAACAGCCGGCATCGCAGGCGGAGAGTTCCTGGCCGCCTACGCCGCGTCGAAGTTCGGCGTCGAGGGTTGGGCCGAGTCCCTGGCCCCCGAAATCGCACCGTTCGGGATCCGCACCATGCTCGTGGAACCCGGGTTCTTCCGCACGGAGCTGCTCACTCCGGAATCCACCAGCTACGTCGAATCCACCATTCAGGACTACGCCGAGCGCACCGAACAGACCGTCACGTCGTGGAAGGGCATGAACGGCTTGCAGGGTGGAGACCCGGCCAAACTCGCCGAGGCCCTGATCCAACTGGCCGAGCTGGAGGAACCACCGCTGCGCTTCGCCGCCGGCGCCGACGCTGTGGGTGTCTTCGAACAGAGGGCCGAGGACTTGCTTGCCCTGGCTGCCGCCCACCGCGAACTTTCCAGCAGCCTCGCTTACGCGGACGCTTAGGACTCCATGAACATGCGTCGATGCAGGCCGCTTCGCAACAGGTCACGACTGACAAGCCCGCCGGGGCGGATACCCTGTGGATCCCCTAGAGCTACAGCCTCCAGGAGAGCGGCCTTCCAAAAGGCCGAGGCGCCAGGGCTTCGAATGGTCCTAGGCTGAGCCCGTGACGGTTGTCCAGATGCCGACGGCGCCGGCGACGACCACGATGGCGGTGGTGGACCAGCCGAATGTGGCGGCAAGTTTTCCGTTGCGGTATTTGCCCATGAGGTCTTTGTCCCTGGAAATGAGCATGGTGACAATGAGGAACGGGGCAGCGGCGATCCCGTTGATGATGGCACTCAGGATCAGCAGTCCGATGGGATCGGAGACAAGGAAGCTGATGATGACGCTGCCGATCGTTCCCACGCCTAACAGCACGTAAAAGGTGCGTGCCTTGCTGGGGCGACGATCGAAGCCCCACTCCTTTCCGAGCAAGCCTGCCAGACCGGCGGAGCCCGCCGCGGCCAGGACAGGGACGGCGAGGATTCCGGAAGCGATAAAGCCAGCTGCGAAAAGGAACTTGGCGGCCGGACCCAACATAGGTTCGAGCGCTTTGGCGGCGTCTGCCGCTGTCTTGACGTCCGTGCCGTTCTTGCCAAGGGTCGCCGCGGTAGCCGCAATGATGGCGAACATGACCAAGACGGAGAAGAACATGCCGATGAATACGTCGGCGCGGGCGTTGCGGAGCTTGCGATGGGCGGCTGACGCGGAGCTGTCGTCCAGCCCGACGGCGTTGTCCCCGCCGAGGTCATCTTCCCTCAACTCCTCGACCCGTTGCGCACTTTGCCAGAAAAACAGGTACGGAGAGATGGTGGTGCCCAAGATCGCAACGATCAGGCCCAGATAGTCCCAGCTGAACCGGAACTGCAGGCCCAGCGTGCCGGCCACGACGTCACCCCAGTCCACTTTGGCCACGAACAGCACCGCCACATACGCCAGCAGGGCCATGCAGAGCCACTTGAAGGTTTTGGAAATGATGTCGAACCCGCCGACCATCAGGGCAACCCCTATGCCGATACCGGCGACCGCGCTCCAGAGGTGGCCCGGACCGGCCCCGAGCATCTCCATGCCCTGCCCTATTGCCATCAGGTCCGCCGCCGCATTCAGTGTGTTCGCCGCGAGCAAGGCCACGATCAGGATTGCGATCACCACACGTGGCTTGCGCGAGAACTTCCGGCGCGCCAGCCTGCCCAGGCTGTCCCCGGTGGCCAGGGCGGTGCGATCACAGATTTCCTGGACCGCCATCATCATCGGCAAGGTCAAAGGAGCGGTCCAGAGCATGCCGTTGGAGAAGGTGGCACCAGCCTGGGCGTAGGTGGCAATCCCGGAAGGGTCGTCGTCGGCCGAACCCGTGACCAGGCCCGGGCCGAGCAAGCCGAGGAACCGCCGGATCGGCGAGCGTTTCGCGCCCGAAGGAGCCAGATCGCCGCCGGAGGAGTTTTCTGGCTTGGTGTTGCTCGCCGGGGTCTCGCGGGATTCAGGTTCAGTGGAATCCACAGAACTCATTTTGTTCTCCTGCTCTTCACTTATGCTGAATGCTAAGCATGCTGATTATCCCCAGTCATAGATCAGCTTAGGGCAAAAGGCGGGGGCGGTATGGACGCGTGCTCGACGGGCAGCACCGAAGGACTTTGCCGGTCCCCGGGGCCTGTAACCTTGACCAGTGGCATTGGACTTTACGGCGATCGACTTTGAAACTGCGAACGGCTTCAGGGGCTCGCCGTGCTCGGTTGGCCTGAGCAAGGTCCGCGGCGGAGTGGTGGTGGAGGAAGCCTCCTGGCTCATGCGCCCACCGGAAAACCATGACTACTTCGAGTACCACAACACGCGAATCCATGGCATCCGGGCTGAGGACGTCGCCGGCGCTCCACGCTTTGGCGAACTCTTCCCCGAAATCGGGGCTTTCATCGGCGGGGATATTTTGGCAGCCCACAATGCCGCCTTCGACCTCGGCGTCATTCGTTCCGGGCTTGAAGTGTCCGGGCTGCCCGGACCGGCCTACGAATACGTTTGCACTGTGATGTTGTCCAGGCGCTGCTACTCCTTGGTGTCCAATTCCTTGCCCTACGCAGCCGAAGAGGCCGGCGTGCCCCTCGTCAACCATCATGATGCCGCCGAGGACGCCCGGGCCTGTGCGGGGATCCTGGTCGATATTGCCGGCAGGAACAACGCGAACAGTATTGCCGAGCTTTACTTGTCCCTCGGCCTGGCCTTGCCCAAACAGCAGGCCTTCCAGCCCGGAGACGGCCTGTCCAAGCAAACCCTGGCTGCGCTCGCGGCCGTCGGGTCCGGCTCGCAACTTTCCGGCCGCTCCGGCGTCGGGAATGGCGCCGGCCAACTTGGGCGAGCCTGGAGCAACTGGCCGGAAGAGGGCGCCAATCCGGTGCCCAACCCTGCGGCGGAACCGGGCCACCCGCTGTTCGGCCAGACTGTAGTTTTCACCGGTGAACTCGCCATCGCCCGGCCGGAAGCGAAACAACGGGCAGCCGAGATGGGTGCCCGTCCGGAGAGCCGAGTCACGGGAAGGACCACGGTCCTGGTGGTGGGCGACGGCTTCGTTGCGGGCGATCTCCGGAACGGTCGCCTGACGGGCAAAGCCAAGCGGGTCCTGGAGCTGCATAGCCGCGGCCAGCAGATCGAGGTGCTTTCCGAGGGAGAGTTCCTGCAGATGGTCGGCGGAAGCTAGCAGCGTCAATATTCATACGGAGCAACAAAGCTTCCTGTTGCGTGCCTGCACTCCTAGCCTTGAGCCATGACACAGGGAAAGCAGGCCGATACTGCACGGCTCACCACAGGGACGCCGGCTCCGGCGGCCACCGGCTGGCGCACCGTCTTCGCTTTCCCCAATCCTGTCAACGAGTACGCCGCAAGGATCACGGCCGGCCTTGTGGTTTTGGCTTCGGCGGCTACCATCCTCACCGGCCTTGGCTGGGGGCTCGTGCTGATTGCGGCCGGTTTCTGGCTGCGTGTGCTGTTCGGGCCGAGGATCTCGCCGTTTGCCTTGTTGTCCGTCAAGGTCCTGGCACCCCGAGTCGGTCCGGCCAAGCTTGTCCCGGGCCCACCCAAGCGCTTCGCACAAGGAATCGGCGCCGTGTTGAGTACAGCGGCAGTGGTTCTCTTCTTCGCCGATTTCGCGCTGGGAGCCTGGATCCTGCTTGCCCTCTTGATTGTCGCGGCGTCCCTCGAGTCGTTTGTGGGATTCTGCCTTGGCTGCGCCATTTTCGGCTTCCTGCAGAAGCGCGGCCTCATTCCCGAGGAAGTCTGCGAAGCCTGCAACAACATCGCACTTCGCCAGGCCTGAACCGGCTTTTCTTAGCCGACTGTGACGGCAATCAATTGCTGTGCCATCCCGCGGATGACCTCCGGCGCCTCAAGGGCTTCTAGCCAGTCCGAAGGCAGGGCGGCCTCCCCATGGAATGCCCCCAGGATATTGCCCGCGATGGACGCGGTGGAGTCACTGTCACCGCTGTGGTTCAGCGCGACGGCCACCGCCTGGCGGAAATGGGCGGCCGGATCGAGCGGTGCCCCGGCCGCGGCGGCGGTCGCCAACACGGCATAGAGCCCGACGGCGAGTGCTTCCTCCGCGACCCACCCTTCGCCCAGTTGCGCCGTGAGTTCCTCCGGGCCGAGCACGGGGCCGGTGAAGGATAGTTCCAGCGCCTGGCGGAGACGGTCCAACAGTTCCGGGGCTGGATCCGGCAATGCTGCTACTACGCTCAAAGCATGTTCAGCCGAAGTCCGTACATCCGCGCCCGTGGCTAGTTTGTGCACCAACACGCTGAAGGCGCCGGCACTCTGCCGCGCCGAAGGGTGCCCGTGGGTCAAGGATGCGGCATCGGTGCTCAACTTGTAGACCGCGGCCTCGGAAATGTGCGGAACCAGGCCAAAGGGCGCAGAGCGCATCACGGTGCCGCAGCCCTTCGAATCCGGGTTGACGGGACGGAAGACAGTCCCCATGTCGCCTGTCGCGAGCCCGCTCAGGCACGCTCTGCCCGGATGCCTGCGGTGCCGGAGCACGTCCTGGCTGTCAATCCAACGGGGTTGGGGAACGGGGGCCGATGCCGGCAAGGCCACGTCCTGGGTGGCGAGCCAGCGCAGGTAGGCCAGCCAGAGGCATGCCGTTTCGTCGGCGGCCACGCCGTCGTTGGCCCACTCAAGTGCTTCCACGAGGCCGTCCACGGTGTACAGCGTCATCTGGGTGTCGTCCGAAAAGTGGCTGCCGCCGTCGAGCTGTCCGAAGGAGGTGAGGCCCGCCGCACCGTAGCGGGAGCGGATGGTGTCCATGTCGTCGAATTCCACCGCGTAGCCAAGCGAATCGCCTAGCGCGCCGCCCAGCAGGCAGCCGCGGACGCGGGACTCGAAGGA
Source organism: Arthrobacter sp. MMS24-S77 (assembly GCF_054888235.1). Classification (NCBI taxonomy): domain Bacteria; kingdom Bacillati; phylum Actinomycetota; class Actinomycetes; order Micrococcales; family Micrococcaceae; genus Arthrobacter; species Arthrobacter sp. MMS24-S77. Next base: position 3,012,281 of record NZ_JBTZRN010000001.1, on the reverse strand, counting down.
TGGCACGGCGAAGGGGGACGGTTCAGCACTCATAGTGGTAATTTACCGCGGCTGCTTCGCCGGACTTCACATGCCCACTGATACGGTGGCTCCTGAACCAGGAGGCAACGATGCGTGAACCCGCATGGCGGAAAACCGGAACGACCCCGGACTACAGATTCTCCCTCGCGAATGAGCGGACCTTCCTTGCCTGGATTCGGACGTCGTTGGCGCTGCTGGCCGGCGCCGTCGCGATCGACCAGCTGGCTCCCAACATCGCGCCGCAGCCGGTGCGCATCGTCCTGTGCGTCGTGCTTTCAATCATCGGCGCAGGCCTCGCGACGCTCGCTTACCGACGTTGGGCACAGATGGAAGCAGCCATGCGCAACGACCAAGCCCTCCCGTTCTCGCGGGTCATGATGCTGATGACCATCGTGGTCGCCGTGACAGCCTTCACGTTTGCGGTGCTGATCCTGGTGGCGCGTTGAGCGTCGAGGCCAGGGATCCAGGGCTGCAGCCAGAGCGAACCACGCTCGCCTGGCGCCGGACCCTGATTTCGCTCTTGGTAGTGGATCTCTTTATCTGGCGCAGGTGGCTGTCAGCTAAGTCCGGCGCGGGGCAAGTGCCCACCGGAATACCGGGGCTCGACTACCAGGGAATCTGCGCTTTGACGGCCGCCGCTGCGACGATCGTCCTTGGCAGCGTAGTTTGGGTTAGATCCCGTCAGCTCCACCAGGGCGCGGACGAAGCGTCGGCTGTCCTTATGCTGGCAAGCGCGCTGTCCATCATCGCCCTGGGCTGCGCGGCGGTCGCTGCGATCGCGTTGGGCGACTAGGCTCGGATTCAGGAAGCGTCCAGACTCGGCTGACAGGATGCTGCAGGGCACAGCGCGCGATCTGCGGCGTGGCTTGCTGTTGCCCGTGCGCGTCCGCACACGCCACCCGAACTTCGAACTAAGGAATCATTCGACATGACCACAACTGTGTCCGTTCCCTCCTCCCGCGGCACCGGGCTCATCGCCCGGGCGTCCGCTGAAGCTCTGGGGACGTTGTTCCTTGTGGTTATTGGCTTGGGTGTGCTCATCTTCATCAATCCCCAGGCGGTTCCGATGCCGGCGTCGTTGGCAAGCGGCCTCGCTGTCACCGCTGCAATGCTTGCCTTCGGCTACTTGTCGGGTGGGCACTTCAACCCGGCAGTCACTGTTGGCCACGTGATCGCGGGCCGCACGAAGCTCGTGGACGGGGCCGTCTACGTGGGGGCCCAGCTTGTGGGTGGTTTGCTCGGCGCATTGGCGATCTTCGCCGTCGTGCGGACGGTTCCCGGGATCACCGACAGCCGCAATGTCTTTGACACCGCGACCTCGGGGTTCGGTGCGCATTCCAGCTTCCAGGTTCCGCTGACCGGCGTGATGCTCATAGAGGTACTCGGCGCAGCGATCCTGGTAGGAGTGTTCCTGGGGGTCACCGCACGGCGGAACCCCAGCAAGGTTGCCGCACCGTTCGCCGTCGGCCTGACCGTGGCAGTACTGCTGCAGTTGGGCCAGTCCACCGGCAACCTTGCCTTCAACCCCTCCCGTGCCACCGCGTCCGCAGTATTCAGCTCAGGCTGGGCCCTGGAGCAGCTCTGGCTCTTCTGGGTGGCGCCCCTGGTGGGGGCAGCGATCGCGGGTCTCATCTTCCGCGGTTTTGGCGAGTCCGCTCCGGTAGCCGTTGCTGGGATCGAGGATCCCGCGCTGGCCGAAGAGTGGGACGAAGAGTCCGACGACGACGCTGACGCCGGTGCCTCGGAAGGCGCGGCGAAGGTCTCGCCCGCTGCGGCTACCGCACCCGCCGAAGCCAAGCCCGACGTCGACCCCGCCCGTGATTTCTTCGACGGCAAGCGGGACTGAGACCGGAATTAGTTGCCGGAGGGCCCCGATATTGCCGGTGCCGCCGTGCCGCGCCAAAAATGTCTGTGCCTCCGGTTAGCGTGAAAACATGAAGCTTCTTCACACCTCGGATTGGCACCTGGGCCGCTCGTTCCACGGCGTCGGGATGCTGGATGCCCAGCGCGATTTCATTGGGCAATTGCTGACGGTTGTCCGCGAGCAGTCGGTCGATGTCGTGCTGATTGCCGGCGACGTCTATGACCGTGCCCTTCCCGGCCTGGATGTTGTGAAGCTTCTCGACGACGCCTTGGTTCAGATCACGGACGCCGGCGCGAAGGTGGTCCTGACAAGCGGCAACCATGATTCCGCGATCCGCCTCGGGTTCGCATCACGCTTGCTGGAACGCGGGGGAGTCCATCTGAGGACACGCGTGGAGGACCTAGATTCCCCGGTCTTGTTCGCACTGGATGGCAGCGGCAACGTCGCCGGCGCAGCCAATCCTGGTGCCCCGGTGCTGGCCGTCTACGGTATTCCCTATCTTGAACCCAGGCTCGTCGCCGAACGGCTCGGCACACCAACCGCCAGTCATTTCGATGTCACCCAGGCAGCGGTGCAGCTCATCCGCGAGGACATCGCCCGGCGAAGCGAGACGGGACCTGTACATTCCGTAGTGCTGGCACACACGTTCGCGACTGGAGGCATTACCTCGGACAGCGAACGCGATCTGAGCATCGGCGGTTTGGGAGCCGTGCCACTTGATCTCTTCGATGGCTTTGGCTACACGGCCTTGGGCCATCTCCACGGGCGCCAGGAACTTTCGGAGCACGTCCGCTATTCGGGTTCGCCGCTGGCCTATTCGTTCTCCGAAGCCAGGCACCGAAAGGGCGCGTGGCTGATTGACGTCGGCGTGGACGGATTGAAGAGCGTTGGGGAAGTTTTGTGGACGGCACCGCGGGAGCTGGCGATTCTCAGGGGTAAGCTCGCGGAGCTTTTGGAGTCCGAGGAACACAACTGGGCCGAGTCCGCCTACTGCCAGGTCACCCTCACAGACTCCGCGCGGCCGGCTCAGGCCATGGAACAGCTGCGCACCCGGTTCCCGGACACACTGGTGTTGGGCTTTGACCCGGAGGACGCAGAGGGAAGGACCAAGGCCAGCTACAGCAGCAGGCTTGCCGAAGCTGAGGATGATCTCGGCGTTTGCTGCGGTTTCCTTGATCACGTGCGGGGGAGGCCAGCCGACGAAACCGAACTTTCCGCCCTTCGTGAAGCCTTGGAAACCGTCCGGTTGGAAGGAGCGGAGCTGTGAGAATCCACCGCCTTGAGATTGAAGCTTTCGGGCCGTTTGCCGGGGTTCAGTCGATCGACTTCGATCAGCTGGGCGCCCAGGGTCTGTTCCTCCTGAATGGTGCTACTGGCGCCGGCAAGACCAGCGTGCTCGACGCCATCTGTTTTGCCTTGTACGGTTCGGTGCCCGGCGCCCGCCAGGACGGCAAACGCTTGCGGAGCGACCACGCGGAACCGGCTGCAGAGCCCCGCGTTGTCTGCGAATTTTCGGCGCGCGGCAGGCGCTTCGAAGTGACCCGCTCCCCGGCGTGGGACAGGCCCAGTGCCCGCGGGCGCAAAGGCTTCACCACCCAGCAGGCTAAAACCCTCCTGCGCGAACGGGTCAATGGTTCGTGGGAAGAAAGGACTTCCCGCAACGACGAAGCCGGCGCGGAAATCGGTGATGTCCTCGGGATGGACCGGGAGCAATTCACCCGGGTGGTCATGCTCCCGCAGGGAGATTTCGCGGCCTTCCTGCGCTCCAAGGCTTCCGACCGGCTCGACCTGCTGCAGAAACTCTTCGGCACCCAGCGTTTTGAAGCCATCGAGCAGCAGCTCGCATTCCAGGCAAACGCCGCGCGCGCAGAGGTGGAGGACAACCAGAACGGTCTTCACTTGCTCCTCCAGCGGGCCGAATCGGAGTTCGCGCAGCTTGGCATTGAAGAATCGGTGGAGCCGGATAGCCACGAGGTCGTGTCCGGCTTGGCTACGCCCGAACTCAGGCTTGGGCACCTGGAAGCACAGGCGAGGGCCGAATCGCTGGAGCGGCAACAGGCTGCCAGCTCCGCCGATGCTGTCCGGCTTCAGCTGGCAGATCAGCTCAACTCTGCCCGGGAACGGGTTCAACGGCACGCGAAGCTCGACGCAGCCACGCGCCGCCACGAAGCGCTCTCCGCCCGCGCGGCCGAAGTCCAGGAACTCCGCGAGCGTCTTGGACGTCACAGGAAGGCCGCTGTCCTCGGCGGCCAGCTCGACGCCGTAGACCGTGCTTCGAATGCACTGAACCTTGCGGTCTCGAACGCCGAGTCGGCTACGGCGAAGCTCCTGGCGGCCTCCCTGGACGTAGGCGACCCGGCCGCCGCCCTGGCCAGGATTCGCGAAACCACGGCAGTCCTGGAGGCCCGGGCGGCGGACGAACAAAAGCTCGAGGACATTACTGGCAGGCTTGATTCGCTCAAACTGGCTGCGCAGCAGCGGGAATCGGCCAAAGCGGCGCGGTCCCTTGCTTTGGCAGGGTTTCGCGCGGAGGCAACTGCCTTGGAAGCCCGCCTGGGCCCATTGGAAGCTGCGGCCCTCGAACTGCCCCTGCGCGAAAGTGAAGCCACGGCAGCACAGACCACTGTCAAGACCGCGGCTCGTCACACAGCAGCCCTCGAATCCCTCTCCGCGGCGGTGAAACGGCACGCATTTGCCCGTGCGCTTTCCCAGGACCTCCGCCAACTCTGGTTGGACCTCCGCGAATCCCGGTTGGCCAACGCCGCCGCCGAGCTCGCAGCCAAGCTGCATGATGGTGAAGCATGCCCTGTCTGCGGAAGCGCTGAGCACCCTTCGCCAGCGTCAGCCGGACTGACGGCCTTGGCCCTTGCCGAGGAAGAGCAATCCGCCCACGAGCGCTATGACGAGAGCGAGCACGAACTGCTCCAGGCGTCGGCCGAGCTCGCGTCCGCCGAGCAGGAGGTCGCCGTGCTCGCTGCCCAAGGCGGAGACGTCGATCCCAAGGAAGCCGCTTCCGCTGATGCCTTTGCCAAGGACGCGCTCGCCTCGGCACGGCTCGCGGTCGACGGAGTCAAGCGGGGCAAGGAAAATCTCGTCCGCGTGATGGAGCGGATTTCCGGCTTGGAAGAAGAACAACTCCACGAGGACACTGCTGCGGCCCAGGAGGAGTCCGCCCTGGTCCTGTTGAGCGAACAACGCGAGTCCCTCGATACCTTGCTTTCGGGGCTTCGTGACGGCTTCGACACCCTCCGCGCCAGGATCGAATCATTGACCGGGCAACGCGAGCTTGTCCAGTCCGCCGTCACGGCTAACGCCCAGTTGGACGGCGCCAGGGAGGCCCTGGACGATGCTTCCGCGGCATTGGATCGTGCCCTTTCGGCAAACCGCTTCGAAACAGCGGAGGATGCCCGGCGCGAGATCCTCGACGAACAGCACGCCGCCCGCTTTGACGAAGTCATCAGGGCTTCCGAGACCGAGAGTGCGCGTCTCGCGGAGCTTTTTGAGTCCGAGGATCTTGTGCTTGCTGCCAAGGAAGCCCGCATCGGCGAGATGCCCTTGGCCGCCGTCGAGCTGGCCGCCCTCGAACTGGAGGCCAATGAAGCCGAAGATGCGGCCCGGCGCCTTGCCCTCGCGGCGGGGCTCTCCGCCCGAACGGTAACCAGCCTTGCAACGCTCCGCTCGCGGTATGAAGAAGCTGCGGCTTCGGGACGGGAACCCCGCGAGCGGGCCCGGGTACTCGGCGAACTCGCCGAAACCGCCAGGGGGGCGGGCGACAATGGCTACAAAATGAGCCTCAACAGCTACGTCCTGGCTGCCCGGCTCGAACAAGTCGCGGCGGCGGCGTCTGAGCGCCTTGTTGCCATGAGCGACGGCCGCTACACCCTTCAGCACACGGACGCCAGGGCGGCCCGGGGCGCGAAATCAGGGCTGGGTCTGGAAGTCGTGGATGAATGGACGGGACAGCGGCGGGACACCGCCACGCTTTCCGGCGGGGAATCCTTCATGGCCTCGCTCGCCTTGGCCCTGGGGCTCGCGGATGTTGTCCAGCAAGAGGCCGGCGGCGTAGATATCGAGACCCTGTTCGTGGATGAGGGCTTCGGGAGCCTCGACGAGCAGTCCCTTGAACAGGTGATGGATGCGCTGGAAGGATTGCGCGACGGCGGCAGGGTAGTCGGACTCGTCAGCCACGTTGCCGAAATGAAGCAGAGAATCAGCAGCCAGCTCCAGGTGATCAAGAGTCGCAACGGCTCCACCGTGCGAATCGTCGACGCCGCGGCCGCCTAGGCACGGCAGCCAAGACTTCCCTCAAGGATACGGCCCGCCGGAACTGATGCATCTCCTCCGCGAGCCGTCCGGTAGACTTGGAGGGTTACACCGGGTCGCGCGCATCGGGAGGAGGGACGATGCGCATCATTCAGCGAACCCGGAATCATGAACTCCTTTCCACAAAACTCTGCGGTGAACACCGCGCTCGAGCCTGCCTCTTCAGAGCCCGCCCTGTCACAGCCTGCCCCTCAGCATGAGGAAAGCAGCATCGAAACCCGCGGCCTGAGATCAAACCCGTCGGCCACGGTTTCGGCCTCCCCTTCCGCCTCGCAGCGCCGTTCGCGCCTACCGGGTCGCTTCGCGCGGCTACCCGAACTGGCTGGCCGAAACTTCCTGCCGTTGGGACTCTTCGCGAGGCTGCCTCTCGCCATGTTGACCGTTGGCACCCTGACCCTTGTCACGGCTGTCAGCCATTCTTACGCGATCGGCGGCCTGGCCGCCGGCGCTGTCGGCATCGGGTCAGCCGTGGGCGCGCCGGTGCTTGGCTTGCTCGCTGACCGGGCAGGCCAGCGCCCGGTCCTGCTCGTAGCTGCGGCCGTCAACGCCGTCACAGTCATCGCATTGCTTGTGGCCGCCTACTTGACGCCGGATTTCAATGCGCCCACGGACGCGATCGCCATTCTGGTGACAGCCTTCCTCGCCGGAGCGAGTTGCCCGCAGGTAGGTCCCATGGCCCGGGTCCGCTGGATGGCCCTGACCACGAGGAACCTGCCGGCCCGGAACCTGGGCCCCGGAGCCGGCGGAAATCCCGCCGCTTCCCGCAGCGTAGCGGCGAGCCGTGCAGACCTGGATACTGCCTTGTCCTATGAAGGAACCGCGGACGAAGTCACTTTCGTTTTGGGGCCGGCTCTGGTTGGCATTTTGGCCAGCCTCGTAGCTCCTTGGCTGCCGCTGGCATTGGCAGCGGTCCTCACTGCCACACTCGTTCCCGCTTTTGCCGTGCATCCTTCGCAATTGGCCGTGGTGCCGGCACGGCGCAAGGCACCGGCCGCCGTCGGGAGCGTTCCTGAAGGACAGGGATCACGTGTCCGTTCCCTTGCCTGGTTGAAGGTAGCAGTTCCGGTGTTGGCCATGGTTTGCATGGGGACATTTTTCGGTGCCACGCAGAACGCGTTGAGCGCCTTTTCCGCCCAATTCGCCACAGCGGAAATCGCGGGGCTGATGTATTCGGTCATGGGCCTGAGCTCCGCTGTCGCGGCCCTGTCTGTTGCCTACTGGCCGCAGCGCTTCGGGCTGGCAATCCGCTGGGTGGTCGCCGCCGCGGCGATGACGGCGTTCTCCCTTTTGTTGTTCCTTCCGGACGGGATCTGGCCGATGGTCATCGTTCTGTTGGTGTTGGGAATTCCAGTGGGACCTGTCATGGTGACGGTCTTCAGCATCGGGGGAGTCGTGGCTCCGGCCGGCCGCATGGCAACGGTCATGACCGCCTTGGCGAGCGGGATCGTTGCCGGTACGGCCTTGGGCGCCTACCTTGCCGGCCAGTTGGCACAGACCCAGGGGCCTGGCGCCGCTTTTGTGGTGTCCACGGCCGCTTCGGGCGCGCTTCTGGTGCTCGGCATCGTTGCGGGACTGGTCCTCCGGCGCAAGCCAGCCACTCGACAGTAAGGCGTCGGCTTCCGGCGCGGACAAAACCAAGCCGTCAGTTGTAATCCAGCGCGCCTGTCAGCGAACGTGCCAGCAAGTCGACGAGCCCTAGGGACCGTTCTTCGTCCGGATCCGCCAGGTGCTGCATGCTGATGCCGTCGATGCCGGAAATGAACAGGCGCGTGACCTGTTCGAGGTTCACGGGAACAGGCCCGCCGGTTGCTTCAGCCGCACCACGAAAGAGATCCAGAGTTGAACTGATCCACCCCTCGTACATGCTCCTGTTCATCAAAAGCGCTTGCGGCTCATCATCCGGACCCACGCGGAAACGGCGCAGCAGCAGCTCGAACGTGGTTATCTGCTCGTGCGGATTCTGCACCATGCGGGTCCAGATACGCCGGGCGTGGGCTTGGATCACGTGTTCCAGGCCCAGCTCCGGTTCGCCTACTGGAGGCAGCGCCTGCGCGTAGTCGCGGCTCAGGAAGTTGTACACCTCTTGGAGCAGCTCATCCTTGTTCCGGAAGGAATAGTGCAGCGCAGCCAAGGGCGCGTCGGCTTCAGCCGCGATGCGCCGCGTGGTGGCGGCGGCCAGTCCATCGCTCGCGATGACCTTCGCGGCCGCACGCACAAACTGCAACCGGCGCTCTTCGACCGGAACTCTGGCCATGGTGTCCTCCCAGATACGTCGTTGACCATCTTATGTCCGGCTCCCTCGCTTCCTCGGAAGCGCGGCGCCGATGGCCCTGAAAGCAACTAAACAAGAAAGTTCGACATAAACCTAGTCAAATGACCTAGTCAACCGACATACTTAGCTGCAACGAGTAATCGAAATCACACTTACGAGTGCGTGAAAGGTCGGAGGCGGCGATGGAGCAATTCGCGGAGCTGGTCATGGTCAACTGCCAAGTGCTGCCGGTTGTGGCTGGCGGCTCCATCCCGGATTCCACCGCGATTGCGGTCCGTGCCGGCAAGATCACGGCGGTAGGCAGTGACAGCGACGTGTTGGCCCAGGTCGGCCCGGACACTCGAGTTGTTGACGCCGCCGGCGGAGCCGTCATCCCCGGAATCAACGATGCCCATCTGCACTTCATCGCCTCGTCCATGGTCGGATTCGGCTATCTCGGCGTAGGCTCCGCGGAATCGTGGGCAGCTGTGAGGTCCATGATCGACTCGGCAGAACCTGGAGCGGACGGCTGGATCCGTGCCCACGGCTGGGATGAGGTCCTGATTGGCCCTGAGCATGGTGAATTGCTGGATGCCCGGCCGGACGTACCGGTTGTTGCCTTCGACAAGACCGGACACCAACTCCTGGCCAACCGAGCCGCGATGGCAGCCGCAGGCATCACGGCAGGAACGTCCGATATGCCAGGGGGAGTTGTCGCCCGGCTCACCGATGGGAGCCCCCGCGGCCTCTTCAAGGACGGCGCCATGGAACTCATCTCTCGAGCCCTGCCGCCCGTCCCCGTCCAGACCCTGCGACGCTCGGCCCTGTCAATGCAGTCCCTCCTGCACCAGCAAGGCATAACCTCGCTCACGGAACCGGGACTGGGGCCGGCCAGCGCCGGGCTGCTGGACGGAACGGGTTCGACGGCGGCACTCAAGCTGCTGGGCGATCTCGCCGTCGCGGGGGAGTTGAGCCTGCGCATGAATGTCCTCCTCTTGTTCGCTGGAACCGGGGGAGTCAGCGCCGACGCGGTAGCGGACGGACTGGCCTCAGGGCTTGCCACCCACTACACGGACCGCGGAATCGACGAACAACTCCTGCGCGTCGCCGGCGTCAAAGTCTTTGCGGACGGAATCCCCCGCAGCGGAACGGCCTGGATGTCCGAGCCCTACGGAGATGCCTGCAAACACGGCAGCCTGGTGGTCCGCGGCCGCAGCGACGCCGAGCGGGTAGCCGAACTCGGCGACATCCTGGAACTGATCGATACCGCCGGCTTGCAGGCAGGTATCCACGCCACAGGCGACGCCGCCACCGAGGCCGCCGTGGAGGCTCTGATTGCCCGCACTGACACCGTTGCCAGGCGGCACTACATCATCCACGGTTCCTTCAGCTCGCACCGGACCTTGGACACCATGGCGACCCTGAACATCGGATACAGTACCAACCCCCTCATCCGTTCGATGGCCGGGGACGCGATGCGCTCCATACTGGGCGAGGAACGCTTTGACCGCCATCAACCGTTGCGTTCCGCATCCATGGCAGGGGTGCATTTCAACCTGGCATCGGACTCACCCGTTGCATCCACCGACTGGCGCCGCACGGTGATTGCCGCCGTCGAGCGTTCAACGCGGACCCGTCCCGGACGCAAGGACGATCCTGAACGGATCTCCGGCACCCAAGCGCTCGCAGCCATGACCAGCCAGGCGGCCTGGCAGGACCAGGCCGAGCACTTTAAGGGGTCCCTCCGGGCCGGAATGGCGGCAGACATCTGCCTGCTGGCCGAAGGCTGGCCCGACGACTGCAATATCGAGGCATTGGCCGAAAACGATGTCCTCATGACTGTCAGCGGCGGCCGGGTTGTCCACGACGCCACCGATGGCTGATGCACCAAGACTTCGCCCCAACGAATTCCCGACAAAAAAAGATGGCACCCAACTTCGGCAACTTGCCGTACTAGCAAGGAGACACACAATGCGACGAAGCATTCCCATCGTCCTGGCGGCCACTGTGGCACTCACGCTCGCTGCCTGCGGATCGGGCCCCAGCCCCTCCTCCACGGGTAACCCGGCAGGACTTACCACCCTCAAGGTCGGTACCATCGGCATCGGCTCGGACGCAGCGCTGCAATTGGCGATCGACAAGGGCTACTTCAAGGAACAGGGGCTGGACGTCCAGGTCTCGGTCGTGGCCAACCCGCCGGCGGGTGTGGCCGCAGCCCAGAGCGGACAGTTGGACCTGACGTATTCGCCGTCGATCCCCATGCTCAACGCCCTCAGCCAGAACGTCCCGGTGACGATCGTCGCCGCCGCCGACGGGTACGCAGACGACGCCCTCGGCACGAAAGACCTCTCCAAGGTGGACGACACCGCACTGGTTGCGGGGAAGAGTTCCGGCATAACCCGCCCCAAGGACCTTGAAGGCAAGTCCGTTTCCGTTCCTGCCCGCAAAGCCCAACTGGAAGTCACCGTCAGCAAGGTCATCAAGGACGACGGCGGCGATCCCGCCAAGGTCAACTGGATGGTCCTCGACCCGTCCTCGGCCATGCAGGCGCTCAAGGCAGGACGGATCCAAGCGGCATCGCTTATATCGCCCTTCAGCTCGCAAGCCGTCAACGACGGCGAAAAGCTCCTTGCCTCGCCGGGAATCGAATTCTTCGGGAAGGGCGCAGTTGGCCTCTGGCTGGCCGGCAAAGGCACCGTGGCCTCCAAGAAGCCGGCTTTGGAGGGCTTCAAGAAGGCCATCTACAAAGCAAATGCCTATGCCAACGCCAACCTCCCCGAAGCCCAGGCGCTGAGTGCCAAAATCACCAAGACCAGCCTTGACGTCGTCCAGGCCGGAGCTGCGAACTACTGGCCGGTGACCGTGCGCGTTGAGGACATCGAGCGCGTCGACAAGGAACTGGTGGATCTGGGCTTCCTGAAGCAGAGCGTGCAACTCGCTCCCGACCTCATCATGGGCAATTGAACGGCGCGGACCACAATCTCCTGGAGATGCAATCATGAGAATCCAGCCGAAGACGCTGCTTACCAGCGCTGCAGGCTTTGTCGTGGCGGTGGTTGCGTGGCAGCTGATCGCCACCGGGCCTATGGCCGGCGGGCCGCTGCCCACCATCACCTCGGTCGCGGGAAACCTCGCCACCGTCGTCGCTACGGAGGCCTTTTGGACTTCCCTGGCGACGACGGTGGGGATCGCCCTGCTCGGACTGGTGACCTCCGCCGTCGCTGGCATTGCGCTGGGCATCCTGGTGGGAAGTTTTGAGCCGTTCCGCTACGCCACGGTGGCGGTCCTGGAGTTCCTCAAACCCATTCCGCCGATCGTCATTCTTCCGTTGGTGGTCCTGGTCCTGGGGCCCACCGGACAGATGTCCTGGTTCCTGGTGTTCCTGGGCTGCCTCCTGCCGATCATCATGCAGACCGTGGACGGGGTTCATGACGCCGACCCGGTGGCCCGCGATACGGCTCGTTCCTACGGACTCAAGCAGCCTGAGATCCTGCTGCGGGTGGTGCTGCCCAGTGCCATGCCGTTCATCGGCACGGCCATCAGGGTGGCGGCGCCCGGAGCCTTGATCATCACCGTGGTAGCCGGCCTGTTGGGCGGCGGCCCCGGGCTCGGCCAGAGCATCTACCAAGCCCAGGCCGGGGGCGACTATCCGACCCTGTATGCCCTGGTGATCGTTCTCGGCGTGCTCGGAATGCTGTTCCAGGGCGCTACCAGCGCGGTGGAACGCCGCATGCTCCACTGGCACGAATCCTTCCGAGAGGTGGCACACTGATGAACCGTAAACTTCTGCTCTGGCTTTTGGGAGCGGGTACCCCGGTGCTGCTCCTGGTGTTGTGGTGGGCAACGTCGCTGCAATCCACGGACACGTTCTTTCCCCCGCTCAGGGACATCCTGCAGAGCTTCCAGCAGCTGTGGCTTTTCGCCCATTTCCAATCGGATGTCCTGGTGAGCCTGGGCAATCTGCTGCTGGGCTACGTGGTGGCCTCGGTGGCAGGTGTCGCGCTCGGTTTTGTCATCGCCTTGGTGCCCGTGGCCCGGAACGTCCTCGAACCGCTGATCCATTTCCTGCGCAGCATCCCGCCCGTTGCCCTCGTGCCGATCCTCATCTCGCTCATGGGCTTCGGAACTGAGATGCGGGTCTTCAGCATTGCGCTGGCGGCACTTTTTCCCACCCTGATTGCAACCGTGGACGGCATCCGCAGCGTCGACTCCGGGCTGAAGGATGTAGCCCGCGTGTACCGCTTCACGACGGCGGAGAAAGTCACCCAGGTCTATTTGCCCTCGGCGGGTCCGCAGATCTTCTCCGGCCTTCAAGTCAGCCTCCAGGTTGCTTTCGTGGTGATGATCGCCAGCGAAATGCTCGGCCCCTCGCAGGGCATCGGGGCGATGACCCTGCTGGCCCAGCAGAGCTTCATGATTTCGGACATGTGGGCCGGGATCCTACTGCTGGGGGTCATCGGCTTCGCCGCGAACCTTGTCTTTAGCCTCATCCGCCGCCGGGTGCTCGCCTGGTACATCGGATCCCGTCGATTGGCCCGATCATCATGAAAACCACCCTGGGGACTTCCCGAACTTCCAGCGCCGTGACCGCGGCCCAGCCCGGAAAGAATGCCATGACCGAAAAGATCGCCCCCGCAGGGGTCACGGAATCCACGACGGCGCCGCCCCGCCTCGACGTTTCCCACCTCGCCAAGACCTACGGGACGGGGGACAAAGCCCGGACTGTCATCGAGGACCTGACATTCACGGTGGACGCCGGCGAGGTTGTCTGTATCGTCGGCCCCTCCGGCGTGGGCAAGACCACCCTGCTCAAATGCCTTGCAGGCTTGCACCCCTCCAGCAGCGGGCGGGCCGCCATCGACGGCCGCACCATCATCGGACCTCCGCCCGAAATGGCGCTCGTTTTCCAGGACTACAACCGCTCGCTCATGCCTTGGCTCACGGTGCGCAAGAACCTCATGCTGCCCCTGCGCCACCTTCACCTGAGCGCCGCCGAACTGAAGGAACGCTGCGACGGCGCCCTGGCCGCCGTCGGACTCGCGCATGCCGAACACCAATACCCGTGGCAGCTCTCGGGAGGCATGCAACAGCGCGTGGCGATCGCCCGGGCCCTCGCATACCGCCCGGAAATCCTGATCATGGACGAGCCGTTTGCTTCCGTTGATGCGCAGACCCGCTTCGATTTGGAAGATCTCTGCCTCAAGATCCGGCGCGATTTCAACATGACCATCCTGGTGGTCACCCATGACATCGATGAGGCCGTCTATCTCGCCGATCGTGTTGTGGTGCTGGGATCCAAGCCGGCCCGCGTCCTGCGGATCGTCGACGTCGACCTTCCGGCGCGGCGTGACCAGATCACTACGCGCTCGCTGCCCGGGTTTGCCCGGCAGCGCACCGATGTTCTCTCGCTCATCAAGAGGCCGGCGTGACAGGGGGCAATGGGGGAACCACCGGCCGGCCCAACATCTTGTTCTTTATCGCAGACCAGTTGCGGGCAGACCATCTCGGCTTCGGCGGCAACAACACCGTCAGGACGCCGAACCTGGATGCGCTCGCGGCCAAGAGTACCGTGTTCACTGAGGCCACGGTGGCCAACCCCACGTGCATGCCCAACCGGGCCAGCCTCATGACGGGGCGGTGGCCCTCGGTCCATGGAACCCGCTGTAACGGCATCACGCTGGATCCGGTGGCGCGAACACTGCCGCGGGTGCTGCGCGGCGAGGGATATCGGACCATCGGCGTCGGGAAGCTCCACCACCAGAACATGGGCTGGGAGTTCGAACCCCACCAGCAAGCGGAGATCGCCGCGGTAGCCCCGTTGCTGGTGGAGCCGCGGGCAACAGATGCCCGGGAGCCCGGCTTTGCGCCGGGCTGGGACCAATGGGAAAACCGCGACGCCCATGACGAACGGTTCATCGAGCTGCCTACGGACTACTACGGCTACAACCACGTGGACCTCGTCATCGGTCACGGCGACCGGCCCGGCGGGCACTATGTCCACTGGGCCCGGGAACGCGGCATTGATCCGGCGGCGGTGGGCGGGCCGGAGAACTCGTCCAGCGCCTACGAAGGATGGGAGCAGGTGTACCAGACGGCGATCCCGGCCGAAGTGCACCCCAGCAGCTACGTCAGCGAAAAGGCGATCGAGCAGCTCAAAGATGCCGCAGGCCAAGACCAGCCGTTCTTCATGTTCGTCTCTTTCCCGGATCCCCACCACCCCTTCTCGCCGCCGCGCGGATACGCCGACCTCTACGACCCGGACGGAATTGAACTCCCCGTCGGGTTCACCCAGGATCACTCGAAGTCGCCCGAGCATGTTCGCCGTATGATCGAACACCGCGGCGAACCCAACATCGATCCCACCATGACGTGGGCAGCCACCGAGGAGCAATACCGGCACGCCGCTGCCGCCCAGTACGGTCTGATCACCCTGATGGACGAACACATCGGGCGGATCCTGGATGAATTGGAACGCCAGGGCTTGGCCGATGACACCATCATCGTTTTCACTGCCGATCACGGTGACCTCTTCGGCGACCACGGGTTGATGCTCAAGCATTTCGTCCATTACCGGGCCGTGACGAACGTTCCGCTGTTGATCCATGTTCCTGGTGGCATTGGCCGCCAAAGTGGCGCGCTGGTGTCCAGCACAGACCTTGCCCCGACGTTGCTGGAACTCGCCGGAGCACCGTCCTACCGGGGAATCCAAGGCAGGTCCCTGTCGCCGTTGCTGGAAGGCCGGACGGACACGCATCGGGAGCGGCTCTTGGTGGAGGAGGAACAGCCCTTCGGCTTGGACGGGTTGCCAGGGCCGGTCCGCATGCGCACTGTGATCACCGCGGATGGCAGGCTGACCTGTTACTTCGGCAACGGGATGACCGAGCTCTACGACCATCGTTCCGATCCGGACGAACTGAACAACCTCGCTGGAATTCCGGAACACCGCGAGCTGGAGCAGCGGCTCATGCAGGCGATGCTGGATGAAATGGCTGCCGTAGCCGATGAGGGAACGGCGCCCACGGCAGCTGCCTGAGGCTGTCCTCTACCTTGTGGAGGCTGCCGGCCGGGGGTGCTCAGGAAGAGCCGGGGCCTTGAACTGCTCCCCGAAAGTTGGACTGAGAAATCAGTTCTGACTTTCGGGGAGCAGTTTTATGGATGGAAGAAGTTCGTTGTCCGAGGAGCAGCGCGAGGCCGCGGTAGCGTTGTTTGAAACGGGTTGGGGTGCTTGGGCGGTAGCGACCCGACTCGGAGTAGGTAGAGGTGCCATCAAGCGTTTGTATGGACGATGGCGGACACGCGGAGGTACGACCCTGGTGGCGAAGCCAACACGACCGGTGTTCTCGTTTGAGTTCAAACTTGATGCTGTGCAGCGATACCGCTCGGGTGAGCCCAAAGTCGCCCTGGCGAAAGAGCTTGGGCTGTCCTCTCCGCTGTTGCTCGAGAAGTGGGCGCGTCAGTACCGGACCGAAGGCGAGGATGGGCTGCGCCCCAAGCCGAAAGGCCGTCCGAAGACGAATCCCGGGACAGCAAGGAAACCTGAGTCTGAGGTAGAGCGGCTGCGCCGTGAGAACGAACGACTGCGCGCAGAAGTGGCCTTCCTGGGAAAAGTAAACGCCTTGAGGGACGAGGAACAGCGCTAAAGGTCCGCGCTGTCATCGCTCTCAAGGCTGAGCACCGGTTGGAAGTTCTCCTGGACGTAGCCGGGTTAGCCCGGTCAACCTTCTTCTACCACCAGGCCCGTCTCCAAGGACCTGATCCACGGGCGTCCCTGAAGGCCGCTATTACGGAGATTTTCAAGAAGAACCACGGCCGGTATGGCCACCGCCGGATCCATATCGAACTGCTCAAGCAAGGGTGGACGGTCGCCAAGAAGACCGTCCTGAAGCTGATGCGTTCCCTGCGGCTGGTCTGCAAGGTCCGAAGCAGGAAGCGGTACAACTCCTATCAGGGCGAGCAGGGCATCGTGGCCCCGAACCTGCTGAAACGCCAGTTCGAAGCGGACGCCCCGGACCAGAAGTGGGTTACCGATGTGACCGAGTTCAGCGTCGGTGACCGGAAGCTCTACCTCTCACCGATCATGGATCTTTTCGACCGGCAGATCATCTCCTACGCGATTGGCACCTCGCCCAATTTAGAGCTGGCCAACGCCTCGCTGCGCGGCGCCTTGGCCACGCTGGAGAACGGGCAGAAACCACTCGTGCACTCCGACCAGGGATTCCAGTATCAGCACAACTCCTGGCGCACACTCTTGGCGAACGCCGGCGCGGTCCAATCGATGTCACGCAAAGCCAACTGCTACGACAACGCCGTCATGGAGAACTTCTTCGGACACCTGAAGGAAGAGCTCTTCCACCGTGTCCGGTTCCTCAACACCGACGCACTTGCATCAGCGCTGCACGAGTACATCCGCTGGTACAACACCGAACGAATTTCCACCAGGCTCAAGGGTTTGAGTCCGGTACAGTACCGTGCTCAAACGCTTGCGGCATAGGTCCCTCTTAGCCAACCCTGGGCAGGACACCTGGCTCCACTTCTTAACGATGTCGGTCAGCGCCGCCTGATCTAGTCACTTGACTCCCGGGCAATAAGGGATGACAGCGCAGCGGCGGGTTCTACGTCGTAGCCTGTTGCGCGGTTCCCCGACCAATTGAGTCCCAAGTTCAGCCCGTCGTTGTCAAGACCCTGTATCCACTTTGTTCGCCACTCACTAAGAGGGATGGCTACCTTTTCAAAGCCTTCGTATGCCTCGACTGTCGAGATGATTTTTTCTGCCCGAGAGGCTAAGGACCAAAAGGGCATTGAACGTACTCCGTTGCTTCCCATTGGGGCTGGGATGCCGTCAGAATCCCTAATCGTCCACACCCGCCCTTCTCGGACTACTTCGTCGAAGAACGCAGATGCGTGTGCGCCGCTGATGCTCATAGCGCTATGGTCTCAGAATCTGGGGATAGGACTAACGCCATAGACCAATCTCCGACCGTACTTCCGATTGGACGAACCTCAAACGAACACTCACTTTAGCGGCCATAGAACTGTTAGCAACGACAGAAGTCCCCGTCCCAAATGGGACGGGGACTTCTTCGAAGAGCCGATCGCTGGCCGCTAAAGTAGACCTCGCACAATAACGAGTCCAACTTTCGGGGACCAGTTCACCTTCGGTCCCGGCTCTTCGCGCTGTGGGACAAAGACCGAGACCAGGGCTGCCAAAACAATGGCCGCCCCGAGGATCTGTCCCCAGGAGAGGGACTGTCCGAGGAAGGCCCATCCGAGCAGCACCGCCACCAGTGGGCTGAGCAGGCCCAGGAAAGAGGTCGCCCCCACCGGTAGTAACGAGATCCCCCGGAACCAGAGTGAGTAGGCCAGGGCGGTCCCGACGAGCGCGAGGTACGTGAATCCCGCCAGATTGGTGGCTGATGGCAGGTGTGCGGGAAGGCCCTCGACCAGCAGAAGGACAGGCAGAAGGAGAATCCCGCCACTGACGAGCTGCCAGGCTGTCAGCGCGAGGGGCGATGCAGGCCGGCCCCATCTCTTGCTTAACGCAACTCCTGCCGCCATTGACGCAGCACCTCCCAACGCGGCAAGTACACCGATGGCATCAAGGCGGGCTTGGGACTGGAGGACCAGGATTCCGACGCCGGCCACGCCCGCTGTGCCCGCTAGGATCTGGCGGCGGCCGAGGCGTTCGCCGAGGAACCGGCTGGCCAGGACGGCTACGATGAGCGGCTGCACGGCTCCGACGGTTGCCGCTACGCCGCCCGGCAGGCGGTACGCGGCGAGGAAGAGCAACGCGAAGAAGGCTCCGATGTTGAGGAGCCCCAGCACCGCCGATTTCCACCACCATGCCCCATGCGGGAGCTGGCGGGTGATCGCCAGCAGGACCAGCCCGGCAGGAAGGGCCCGTGCCACCGCATCAAGCAGGGGTGTGTCCGGTGGCAAAAACTGGCTGGTGACGAAGTAGGTCGATCCCCACGTGACGGGCGCGACGGCAGTTGATGCGATGACAAGAATTCGATTGCTAAGCACTTAGCGATAATAACTAAGAGCTTAGCAAAATGCTAGTGTGGGGTCATGAACGATGCGGTCGAACGGATCCTGGAACAGTGGCGGCGCGAGCGGCCGGACCTTGATGTTTCACCGATGGCGGTCATCGGGCGGATGACGCGTGCGATGAATGCCGCGGAAGTTCAGCTCGCGCGGAATTTTGCCCGGCATGGCCTTGATTCCGGTTCCTTCGACGTGCTGGCAACCCTGCTGCGGTCCGGAGCCCCGCACGCACTCTCCCCGGCCGCCCTCGCGGATTCGGCCATGGTGACTTCGAGTGCTATTGCCCAGCGGCTGAACAAGCTGGCCGAACGCGGCCTGGTGAGGCGATCCAAGGACCCGGATGACAAACGCGGCACCGTGGTGACCTTGACGACAGAGGGCAAGGCCTTGGTGGAGCGCGTTCTGCCCGATCACCTGGCCACCGAGCGCTCGCTGATCGAAGGGCTGGACAAGGCGGATCAAGCGGTGTTCATTGAAATTCTGGGCCGCATCGAGGCCAACGCTTCGCGGGAATAGCCGCCTTAGTGGCAGCAGCCTCCGCCGGCGTCCTCCGTCTTGTCCGCCGACGCGGGACGGTGCTTCGCCGAGCCGTCGGGCAAATCCAGCGCGGGGTTGCGGTCCAGGAAGCCGTTGGGCTTGAGCATGAAGCCCGAGTAGTCCACCGGCATGATCGGCCAGTCTTCGGTGCGCGGCACGTGCGTTGGGCCGAAGACGTGCCAGAGCACGACGTCGGTGTTCTCCAGGTTGCGGTCGGCCTGCGTCCACTTGGCCAGGCCGTCGCCGGCGTGCTGGTTGGGGTAGTCGCCGGCGGGGAAGCGTTCCGCGGGATCGAACGCGGTCACCCACAAGTGTTTAGTGGCGAACGCCGCCCGTGAGGCCACAGAGGAACCCGGTTGCGCCATGAGCGACGGCCCCGGCTGGGGGATGAGGTGGTACGACGTTGGCTGGCCAACGTGGTTGAGGCGGTTCGGGTTGGTGATGTACCAGGAACGTCCGACGCTACTGTCCGCCATCCTGGCCGCCTCGGACTCCTTCACGAGGTCCGTTTTCCGGTAGGTGAAGGCATTGCCGTAGGGGTTTTCGGGTCCCATCGGGATGCCGACCATTTCGGCTTCCTGCACAGTGTTGGCATTGCCGTCCACGGCAACGTCCAGACGCGCGCAAAACAAGTGCTGGTGAACCGGAGCGATGATTCCCGGGGCTACTTCCGGGGCGTGACGGTTGGGTACGCCCGGGATGGTGGCTCCGGCGAAGACGATGCCGGTTGCCTTGGCCTCCACCTGGATGGTGCCATCCAAGTAGAAATACCAGAAGAAGCCGTAGTCGTAGTTGCCGATGGTGGCGAAGTAGGAGATCACCAGGCGCCGGGATCGGCGGACTACGGATTCCTCGCCGGGTTCGGTGTGCTTCCAGAGGATCCCGTAATCCTCCTCGTGCATGCAGATGGCCTGGGGGATCTTGACGGGGTGACCGTGGTCATCCGCTACGAAACCGTCAAAATAGTGGATTACTCCCAAGCAGTCGCAACCGAGCTTGAGTGAATTGGCGTTCTTGCCCAGAAGATACTCTCCGGCGTCGAAGTAGCTGATCCAGAAGCGCGTGTTGGAGGTGTCACCGTAGGGCACCACCATTTCCGGCACCGACGCCCGGTAGAGCACTGAGCGGTCTTCCTCGCCGTCGCGGAAGGTGATGTTGTTCAGCACCAGCCCTTCCTTGGCGTTGAATCCCACTCGCAGTTTCCAGTTCTCCCACGTCACGTGGGTGCCATCCACCAGGAAGCTGGGGCCTTCCGGCTGCGTGATTTCGATCGGCTTGAGCGTGGTCCGGGCCGGTCCGGTAAATTCCGGCGTGTAATTGCCTTCCGCCGCGGGTACAGGCACGTCGCCGTCGTCGTCCACCCGGATGACACGGCGTTCGGTGAGG
Organism: Arthrobacter sp. MMS24-S77; assembly: GCF_054888235.1. Lineage (NCBI taxonomy): Bacteria > Bacillati > Actinomycetota > Actinomycetes > Micrococcales > Micrococcaceae > Arthrobacter > Arthrobacter sp. MMS24-S77. Next base: position 2,991,855 of record NZ_JBTZRN010000001.1, on the reverse strand, counting down.
TCGATGTGCACAATCAAGCCTTCTACCGGGTGCGCCCAGGGGCTGTCACCGGCGAAATTGCGCATGAACGTCAGGGAGCGGATCACGCGGCGGCCTACTTCGTCCTCGCGGCCGAAGGATCCCGGGGCGAGGGGAGCGGCAAACGCGTTCTCCAGGTCGCTCAAACCGCGGCGGGCCATGGCGGCCTGCCACTGGGGATCGGCCTTGACGATTTCTGCGGCGAGGTCGTACTCCTCGAACAGGTACTGCGGCTGGCCGTATGGGCTTTCGCGGTTGTTGAGGGGCGTCCACGAAAGCAGCTTCGAGTCCGTCACGGAGACAACGCCCTCGGCCGCGTCCCCCGTTGCAGTGTCCAGTACCGTCAGGATCACCTGCCGATCAAAGGCGTCGCCCGGTTTGTAGCCCAGCATGGCTGCTTTGTCGGGCTCAACCGGTAGGACCTGGGGGAAGCGGCTGGTCTCCACCAGCTTTCCGGCGTCGGCCAGGATCCGGCGCGCGGCGGAGATCTCGTGTGCGGTCAGCGGGTCCAGTGGATGCCCGACGGCGGTGACTTGCGTTGCGCCGTCGGCGTGGCATGAAGCGCCACTCGCCGCGGCCGAATCATCATCAATGAACAGCTTCGATACCATGCCAGAACTCCCTCGTCAGGTGCAAAGTCGTGGGCGTTCGTGTGCCCATCTCCTTGCCTTGACTATGTCGCAGGGCGCAACTGCAGGTCTTGTGTACGGGGGCATGGCACTTGACCATGGGCGAAGGCTGCCATTCGCGTACCTCCGGAGCGTCTTCAGGGCTGATTGCGGTAACCGGTGGGCGAATTGCCGAAGGCCGCCCGGAAGATGCGGCTGAAGTGCGCTGCATCCGTGAAACCCCAGCGGGCGGCGATAGCTGTGACTGGTCGTTTGGCCAGGACAGGATCACGTAGGTCGCGGCGGCAGCGTTCAAGCCTGCGTTGCCTGATGGAAGCGGCCACCGTGGTGCCGATCTCCTGGAAGAGGTCGTGCAAGTGCCGGGTCGAAATGTAGTGCGCCGCCGCGATCGAGCCCGGCCCCAAGTCCGGATCGCCAAGATTGCTTTCGATGTAGTCGTGGATCCTGCCAAGCAACAACAAGTGAGGGTCGCGGCCGGAGTCGATCAACTGGTCAAGCTCGCCGTTGAACAAAGTGGTCACCAGGTCCAGGGCGTTATGGGCCAGGCGCAGACCGTTTGCTCCGGACAATGCTTCCAGATTGTCTGCCAGGCGCACCAGGAAGGGGCTGATGATCTCTCCGAGGCCTTCGTCGCCGGGGATTCTCAGTGCGGTAACCTGCCCCATGGCCTCCGCAGGGAGGTCCAGCAGCCCGTGCGGAAACATCAGTACGAGCGTTCGGAACTCTCCGTCAAAGGAGAGTTCGTACGGCCTGGACGTGTCGTAAATGGCGAGGTCGCCGGGACTCAGCACGGCTTCCCGATCATCCTGGACGAGCCGGCCGGTGCCGGCGAGCTGGATGCTGAGCTTGAAATAGCGCCCTGTGGACTTCGCGATCAGCGCCGGAGTCCTCACAGCAGTGTGCCGCCCGGCTTTGACTTCAACCACCGAGATGTCGCCAAGGACGCGGGAACGCATGCTCCCATGAAAGGTGGGAGCGTCGTTGGACCGAACCATCAACGGCACGAACGATTCCGAGATGGCACGGCTCCAGTCCTGGAAACTGTCGGACACGACGGTGTGAACGGTGGCAGAGCCGGCATCGGCCACGGCGGTCATCAAACTCCTTCTTGAGTGCCCCTCGCCGCAGGCCGTTGGCCTGCCGGGTGTGAGCTTGGCCGCAATTCTACACTCCTGTGATTCGAAGCATGGCGCGTGCATGGTTCGACAAGGGCCTTGCTTTGTGAGACAAGTCACGCGCGGCGTCCCGGGTGCAGGATTGCTCATGACAGCCTGCGGCCAGTTGGCCATGGCAGCTGAAGACAGGAGTGCAGGATGAGCGTTGACGCCCCCGCAAAAGACCGGGCAGCCAGTTCCACGGATGCGAAGCGGCGCCTGGGAGTTCCCGCCGTCACCTTCATGATCATTGCTGCTTCGGCGCCGCTGACGGTGCTCGCCGGCGGGGTGACGACGACGTTCGCGGTCACCGGGGTGACCGGAGTGCCGCTGTCGTACTTGCTGCTGGGGGCGATCCTTGCCCTGTTCGCGGTTGGATACGCCGCCATGAGCCGGTACGTGACCAACGCCGGCGCCTTTTACGCCTACATTGCCCAGGGCATCTCCAGGCCTGTTGGCGTGGGTGCTTCCCTCGTGGCGTTGATGTCCTACAACGTGATGCAGGTAGGTATCTACGGCATCTTCGGCTTTACAGTGTCTTCCCTGGTCAGCACCCGCTTTGGCGTCAGCATCCCGTGGTGGGTGCCGGTTCTCGTGTGTATTGGCATCGTGGCCGCCCTGGGCGTGAACCGAGTGGATCTTTCCGCCAAGGTCTTGGGCTTGTTGGTTGGCCTCGAATTCCTCGTGGTGATTGTGTACGACGTGATCTCGTTTGTGGTTGCCCCTGAGGGCGGCAGCATGGAGGCACTCAGCCCGGCCAGTCTCTTTGTCCCCGGTATCGGAGCCGTCTTTGCCTTCGGAATCGCGGCTTTCATGGGCTTCGAATCGGCGGCAATCTACGGTGAAGAATCCAAGGATCCCCGGCGCACCGTCGCCCGGGCAACCTACACGGCTGTGGCCATCATTGCCGTCTTCTATGCGGTGTCTTCTTTGGCGATGACCGTGGGCGCCGGTCCGTCCGCCGTCGTCGAAACGTCCGCCAAGGAAGGCCCGGACCTGATCTTCCACTTCCTGGGTGCCCATGGCGGCGTCCTGATCAGCGACCTGGCACAGTTGCTCTTCGTCACCAGCCTCTTTGCGTCCCTCGTGAGTTTCCACAATGCCGTGGCCCGCTATTTCTTCTCCCTCGGACGGGAACGGGTCATTCCGCCTTTCCTGGCCGCCGTGCGCAAGGGAAGCGGTGCACCGTTCGCCGGATCGATCGCGCAGACAGCTATAGCGGTGGTTGTCACAATAGGCTTCGCTGTCGGTGGTTCCGGCTCGGAGCTGGGCGATCTGTATCCCGTGCTCACCATGTTCACCTGGCTCACCAACACCGGTGCCATGGGCCTGGTCCTGTTGATGACAGTGGTGTCCCTTGCCGTCATCGGATTCTTCCGGCGCAAGGGCCACCAAGTCAGTCTGTGGGCCCGTGTGATCGCCCCTGCTCTTGGTTTTGTGTTCCTGGGTGTGGTGTTCGTCCTGATTCTGGTGAATTTCAACGTGTTGCTGGGCCAGACCGAATCCAGCGCGGCCTCCTTCGTGCTGCCGGCCCTGATCATGGTGCCCGGTATTGCCGGAATCCTGTGGGGCCTGCGCCTCCGCAGGACCCGCCCCGATATCTACCGCGCCATCGGCCACGGCGAGGAAGACGATACAGCCGTCCACCTGGGCGAGGCCTAGTCCAAGGCCGGACATGTCACTTTCGAAGCAGACTGAAGGGAACGCGCCCATGACCGCACCGAAATCCGCCATTGTTGTTGGAGCAGGATCGGCGGGATGCGTCGTCGCCCGCCGTCTCGTCGATGCGGGAGTGCACGTTCGCGTGCTTGAAGCCGGAGGCGAGGATAGTAATCCGGCAATCCACGATCCCAGTCGGATGGGTGAGCTGTGGCATAGCGCCGACGATTGGGACTACTACACAGTTCCGCAGGAGCATGCGTCCGGCCGCCGTCTGCACTTACCGCGAGGCAAGGTCCTGGGCGGATCCCACTCACTGAACGCCATGATCTGGGTCCGGTGCGCTCCAGCTGACTTCGACCATTGGGCGGCCGAAGGCAACGACGGTTGGTCTTGGGCGGATGTACTGCCGGTCTACCAGCAGATCGAGGCATTCCCCGGCGAAGCCGGCATGCTCGACGTGAGCGACGACTATCCGCTGGATCCGATCCAGGGCGCCGTGGTCGATGCCGCCGTCGAGATCGGCCTTGAGCGCAACCCGAACTACAACAGCGGCCAGCTTGATGGCGTGTCGCAACAGCAGCTCACCATCCGTGATGGCAAGAGACTGAACACCTACATCGCGTATCTCAAGCCCGTGCTGGCTGCGCCAAACGTGGACCTTGAAACCGGCTGCCACGTCCACCGGCTACTGCTTGAGGACGGGCGTGTGAGCGGGGTCGAATATGAGCGGCGCGGGGAGCTGCTGAGGGCGTACGCGGATGAAGTCATCCTGTGCGCCGGGGCGATCGACTCACCGCGAATCCTGCTGCGGAGCGGGATCGGGCCAGCCGAAGAGCTCACGGATCTTGGCATCGCGCCCGTTCACGATCTCCCGGGCGTCGGAAAGAACTTGCACGATCACTTGCTCGCCCCCGTCATTTTCACGACAACACGGGAGATTGATGGGCCGCGTCCGGGCGTTTCGATCACCCAAAGCCACCTGTTCTGGAAGAGCCGTCCGGACCTTGACGTGCCGGATACGCAACCTATCCATTTCAGCGTTCCGATGTACCAGGACGACATGACGGGGCCGGACAGCAACGCGTTCACCCTCATGGCCGGTATCGTCAGCCCGTCGAGCCGCGGAAGCATCCGGTTGTCCGGGAGCGATCCGCGCGATCCATTGTTGATCGACCTTGCGGCCCTGAACGAGGAGGAAGACGTGCGTTCGCTCGTCGCCTCCGTCCGCCAGTGCCGCGCGATCGGCGCAGCCCCTGCCCTCGTCGAGGCCTGGGGCGCCCAGGAACTGTACCCGGGTCCCGCCGTCGTCGACGACGAAGGACTGCGCGACTATGTGCGCCGCCGCGCAGTGACCTATCACCACCAGGTCGGCAGCTGCAAAATGGGCGTCGACGCCCTCGCCGTGGTGGACCCGCGCCTTCGCGTGCACGGACTGGCGGGCTTGCGCATAGCGGATGCCTCGATCATGCCGCGCATCACCACCGGCAACACCAACGCGCCGTCCATCATGATCGGGGAAAAGGCCGCGAAGTACATTCTGGAGGACTGAATACACGCCCGCGGCCCCAAACCCCCCCGCGGCCTTTCGGCGCGGCCCCTCTTGAGGGGCGGCGCCGAAAGGCATGTCCATCAGCCTGCCGGGTCGAACTCCTTGGGATGCACAGTGGTGGAAATCAAGCGGCCGAATGCCCCGAACGTGAAATGCGTGGGCACCTCGCCCGACTCGTCGAGTCCGAACAGTGCGCCATGGGAGCGGATGCTGCGCACGTTTCGGTGGTCGGCGATGGTTACCGAAGCGCAGGGAATGACCTTCTCACGCCAAGCAAAGACGAAGATGCCGGGACGGATTTCGTAGACGGTGTTCTCATCGGTGTCGGCCAGGCCCTTTTCGGGGCCCGCGAGGCACTGCCAGGTGTACCACTCGGGGCTCAGGTAGATGTGCTCGTAGGCGTGCTCAGGGCTATAGACCCACATGACACGCCGGCCAATAAGGCCACGGCTCGGGGCAGGCGCTGTGCCACTCGTCGGAACCTCGACGATGGTGCCGGCGTCGAACAGCTGTTTGACGCGGGTGCCCTGCGAATCCTCGTCGTCGATGACCGTGACAACCGTCAGTGACCGGCCCGACTTCAGGTCCAGCACCAGGCTGACGGCGTCGAGCGGACGCACTTGGGTGTGGAACTGCACGAAGTAAAGGTCCTCGTCAACCAGGAATGCCTCGTAGGAATCGTCCCCGCGCTCGTCGCCGTGCGGATCGCCGTCGGCCGCGTCATAACCCCAGATGACGCGGTCCTCGGTGAATGTATGCGTGATCACGGATCCGTTGGAGGCGTTGAGGGTGATGGTCCGCCCGGCCAGGTCCGGTGAGTGGGGTGCCTTGTTGGCGTCGAAGCCAGGGGCGAGGCCATCCAAGGGCAGCCAGTTGGCAGTATCGAGAAGATTCACGCTCATGTGGTTCCTTCCAGTTCTCAGAAGCGGCGCCGGCGAGCGCCGGCACTGCTTTGAGTATTGGGTGGAAGGGAGGTGGAAGTCTTGTCTGCGAGGGAAGGGCACTTGACGTGAGCGGAATGGGTTCCGCTCGGCCCCGGCCGGACGCCGTTGCCTTACGCCAGTTGGGACTCTATCCGAGTTGCGCTCGCGGCCAGGGCTTCCCCGACGGCGGATTGGTCCTGTTCGCGGCGGATGTAGACGACGGCGATCGCCGCGGGCCGCCCGCCGGGCACCTTGATGGGAGCGGCCAGGGATGACAAACCTGCGATGACCTCGTCGTGGCTTGCCGCGTAGCCGAGCCGGCGCGCTTCGGCTGCCTCGGGCCGATAGGGCAGGCCCGGGGCGCGGGTGGCCCATTCGTCCTCGCTCATGGTGGACTGGATGGCGATTCCCGGCGCTCCGGTGTTCACCGGGTGGCGGGTTCCGGGGTGTTGCGCCAGGGTCGCGGCCGAGTGGCGCGGCTCCACGGTGACCAGCGTGACGCAATCCTGATGGTCCCAGACCGCCACGAATGCCGTCATGTTCAGGGTGTTGGCAAGCTGGGTCAGTTCGGGGAGGGCTGCCGTCTGGAGATCGCGGGAGACGCCCCGCGCCAGCACTGCCAAGCCGGGGCCGGGCTGGACGCGGCCGGCATCATCGCGCACTAAAAGGGAGTGGTCCTCCAGCGTGCGCAGGATCCGGTACGCCACCGAGCGGTGAACGCCCAAGGCGCTGGCGAGTTCCGCAATAGTCAAGGGACGCTCGGCGGCAGCCAGGATTTCCAGGGCCTGGATTCCGCGGGACAGAGTCTGCGACGGTGAGGCGGCCGCCGTCGTTTCCTGCGGTTTTTTCGTGGCACTGGGCGACATCATGGGCTCCATCCTATGTTGGGGTCTAACGCGGCGGACCTGCCGTCTTGTGCCCCGGTCCGCAACAGACTATGGTTCTGTATGAGAATTTGTTGTTCAAATATAGAACAAGTTCACATATAGAACAATCTCCAGCCAGGAATCAATGATGATTGCCAAGTCCAGCCAGAATGCGGAGCCGGGCCCCCTGAGCCGCACTTCGCGGCCGCGGGCACATCACTTCCGCGGCAGCCTGGGCCGATTTGCCACAGGCGTGGCCATCGTAACGTTCGACGGCGCCACCAAGCGATACGGCATCACCGTGAATTCCTTCACCTCGGTGTCCATGGAGCCACCGTTGGTCCTTGTCAGCATCGCCCGCACCACCAAAGCCCACGACGAGCTCGCCGGCCGGCCGTTCAGCGTCAACATCCTGGGTGCTGAGCAACAGGAACTCGCCCTGCACTTCGCGGGCCGTCCCGGTCCTGAGCCCCGTTGGGTCGAGGGCGGCACGGCGCCCCGGCTATCCAATGTCCTCGCCTACTTCGAATGCACACCATGGGCCGCTTACGACGGCGGTGACCACACCCTCTATGTGGGCGAGGTGGTCGACTTCAACTACCGCAGCGGCGATGCGCTCGCTTTCGCCAATAGCTCCTTCACCACCATCCCGGAAAGCCAATTGGGAATGGAGGACCTTCTGTAATTGCCGCGGCGCCGGGGAAATGCCGCATCCGCACACGCAATGCCGTTTCAGCTCAACCATCATTGGAGACAACCATGGGAATCCGGACCGGACAGCAGTACCTGGACAAGCTCAACTCGATGAACCCCCACGTCCTGATCGACGGCGAAATGGTCACCGAGAAGATCGCCGACCACCCGTCCTTCAGGAACGTGGCCCGCACGTACGCAAAGCTCTTCGACATGCAGCATGACCCGAAGTATGCGGACGCCCTCACCTACGTATCTCCGACGACGGGGGATCGCGTCAGCACTTCGTTCCTGGTGCCGCGGAGCAAAGAGGACCTTGGGCACCGGCATGCGGCCATCCGCACGTGGGCCGAGTATTCCCATGGATTCCTGGGCCGGACCGGTGACTACATGAACGGAGCCCTCACGGCGCTCGCGGCTGCGGAAAAGTGGTTCGCCCAGGCCGATCCGATGTTTGGTGAGAACATGCGGAAGTACTACGAGCATTGCCGCGAGAACGATCTGCTTGCCACGCACACGCTCATTCCGCCGCAGGTCAACCGCTCGGTGTCCGGTTCCGAACAGCTCGGTGGCCAGCTCTCGGCCAGGGTGGTAGAGGAGCGGGAGGATGGAATCGTGGTGCATGGCGCGCGCATGCTGGCCACGATCGCGCCGATTGCCGATGAACTCCTGGTGTTTCCCTCGACGCTTCTCCGGGCGACGCCCGAAGATGCTCCCTACTCTTATGCGTTCGCCCTCCCGAATGACGCACCGGGCATGCGCTACCTGTGCCGAACTTCGCTTCATCACGGCGGAAGCACCCACGACGAGCCCCTTGCCAGCCGTTTCGAGGAGATGGACGCCGTGGTGGTCTTCGACCATGTGTTCGTCCCCAACGAGCGCATCTTCATGCTTGGTCATCCCGAACTCTGCAACGCCTTCTATTCCGAGACGGGTGCCGGCGCCCTCATGACCCACCAAGTGGTCACGCGGACCATCGCCAAGAGCGAGTTCTTCCTTGGCCTCGCGTCGGAGATTGCCGCTTCCATCGGGATCGACGGTTTCCAGCACATCCAGGAAGACCTCGCGGAGCTGATCGAAACTGTTGAAATTGAAAAAGCCCTTATGGTGGCCGCCGAGGCTCAGGCCGCTCCAAGTCCGGATGGCGTGTTCCTGCCGCATTGGCCTACCTTGAATGCCGCCCGGAACTGGTACCCCAAGGTTGCCCAGCGATTCCCGGCAATCATCCGCAAGTTCTCGGCGTCCGGCCTTATGGCGCTGCCGGGCGAAGCGGACGTGGCCAGCGAGGCGCTGCCGGACATAGAAATGTACCTGCAGGCGAAGACCCTGACCGGCCCGGAGCGCGTCCGCCTTTTCAAGCTCGCCTTCGATGCGAGCATTTCCTCGTTCGCCGGTCGCCAGGCTCTGTATGAATACTTCTTCTTCGGTGATCCCGTCCGCATGGCCGGCGCACTCGTGAACAGCTACGATCGCGAACCGGTCCGGGCCAGGGTGCGGGAGTTCCTCGAACGGGAAGACTAGGCGCGCCACGGCGACGTGCGACGACGATGGCGGCCTCCCGCCGTCGTCGTCATCTTGTGCCGTCCATCACATTCGCGTAGTAGGCTATTCCAACTGACCGTTCTGTCGGTAATTCAGGGCGACAGTCATCACCGCACCCAACACTGGAGTTTCAATGACCGCAACTTCCTCTGTCGACACCCAATCGGGCCCAAGCAGCAAGCGCGAAGAGCGCAGGGTCCTCGCCGGGACCCTGGTGGGCACCACCATCGAGTGGTACGACTTCTTCATCTTTGCCCAGTTGACGGCGACGTTGCTCGCGCCGCTGTTCCTGACCCCGCTGGAGAAGTCCAGCCCCGGGCTGGCGCAGATCCTCTCCTTCGCCACGATCGGCATCAGCTTCTTGTTCCGTCCGCTCGGCGCGTTTGTTGCCGGACATCTCGGCGACCGGCTGGGCCGCAAGGCTGTCCTGGTCATGACGCTCGTGATGATGGGCGGGGCCACGGCCCTGATCGGTTTGCTTCCCACTTATGAAACCATCGGATTGTGGGCGCCGGTCCTGCTGATTGCGCTGCGCGTGCTGCAGGGTTTCTCGGCCGGCGGTGAATGGGGTGGCGCAGCGCTGATGGCCGTGGAACATGCGCCGAAAGCCAAGCGAGGCCTGTTTGGTGCCTACCCCCAGATCGGTGTTCCCATCGGCATGATCCTGGCCACGGGCCTGCTCTACTTCTTGACCTCGGGCATGTCCAAGGCGGATTTCAATGCCTGGGGTTGGCGTGTGCCGTTCTTGCTGTCGGTCGTCCTGATCGTCGTGGGCTACCTGATCCGCCGGGCGGTCGGGGAGAGCCCGGTCTTCAAGGAAATCTCCCAGCGCAAAGCCGAAAGCAAGGCTCCGCTGCGCGAACTCTTCCGCAAGAACAGCAAAGAAGTCATCCTCGCTGCCCTGATCTTCATCGCCAACAACGCGGCCGGTTACCTGCTGATCGCGTTCTTCATCTCCTACGCCAACAAGGCCCTCAAGATGCCATCGGCACAGGTCCTTTTGGCGACGACGGTGGCTTCCTTCGGATGGCTCATCTTCACCATGGTGGGTGGCTGGCTTTCGGACAAGATCGGCCGGGTCAAGACGTTCCTGATCGGCTACGGACTCGTGTTCGCCTGGATGATTCCGATGTTCGCGCTGATCGATTCCAAGGACATCCTCCTGTACGGAACAGCCCTCTTTGTCTTGACGATCGGGCTGGGCCTTTCCTATGGCCCCATGTCCGCCATGTACGCCGAGATGTTCCCTGCCCAAGTCCGCTACTCCGGGATTTCCATCGGGTACGCGCTGGGCTCGATCCTTGGCGGAGCCTTTGCGCCGTTGATCGCCCAGGCCCTCCTGGACGGTACCAAGTGGTCAGGTTCCGTGGGCATCTACATCATGGTCCTGTGCGTCATCTCCGCGGTAGGAGTGGTGCTGGCCAAGGAAACCAAGGGCCGTCCGCTCGGGTTCAGCGCGCGCTAGGCATCAGACGCACTCCGACGCTCGCTCACCTATGACGCGAAATTCTCCGACGCTCGCTCACCTATGAGCCCAAACAGCGGCACCCTCCTGCAGATGATGTGCAGGCGGGTGCCGAATTCTTCCCTCATACGTGCAGGAGCGTCGGGGAACGGGCCGTCGGATGTGAACGAGCATCGGAACTCGCGCAAATTTAGCCGAGCCTAGCCCGCCCGCTCCAGGAGCCGCACGGCGTCGTCGTCCGTCAACTGTTCAAAGTGCTCGTAGAACGCGCCCACCGCGTGGAATCTGCCCGGCGTGTGCAGGCAGATCATGAAGTCGCACACCCGGCTGATGGACGCTTGGGCTTCCAGGGATGACACGGGGACGGCGGCCACTACAGTCGCCGCGCCGCCGGCGCGGACAGCCTCGACGGCGGCGCGCATGGTTGCTCCCGTCGCGAGTCCGTCGTCCACAAGCACAACAGTCTTCCCCGCGAGGTTGAAGCTGATTCCCGGATAGGTTTTCACCCGTCGCAGGAGTTCGCCCCGCTCCCGCACCTCCACAGCGTCAAGCGAAGCCTGGGTAATTCCGTGCCACAGCATGCGTTCGGTCAAGGGGCGGTTGAGCACGCGGACAATTCTGCCGTTGGACCACGCAAGGGCGCCGAAGGCTGTTTCCTCACGCCCCGGGATGCCGAGTTTGCGCACTAGGACGGCACCGTACGGCTGATAGAGCTCGACGGCTGCCGTTGCCGCCACGGGGACCCCGCCGCGAGCCAGCCCAAGCAGGATCGTGTCCGGCCGTTCCCGGAGCTGCGGAAGCCCTGCTGCCAGACGGCGTCCGGCGTCCGCACGGTCCTTGAAGCGCATGCCCATTCGTCTCACTTCCACGTAATCCGGCGCTGAATCAAGCCTACCTTTCTTGCCGCGGACGCTCCCCGCTGCCACCATGGGCCATGTGAACAAGCCCATCGGTTATTGGATCAAACGCCTGGACGCCGCATTGGAAGCGCATCTGGACAGCACCTTGGCGAGATTGAAACTCAGCCGGAGGCAGTGGCAGACCCTCAACGTCCTGGCGGAGGCACCCCTCAGTCCCGAAGACCTTGACGGCGTCCTCAGCCCCTTTTGGGGCGGCGAGACGCGTCGTCGCGAAAGTGAACTGGCCGCGCTCGTAGGCCGCGGAATGATCATCATGGTGGACGACCGCATCAGCCTCAGCGAACTGGGCCACGTAAAACATACGGAAGCCCAAAGGCTCGTCGAGGACTCCCGCCGGGACATCTCGATGGGGGTAGGCATGGACGAATACGCCATGGCCCTCAGCGTGCTGGAGCGCATGACCCTTAACGCGGAACGGCTGGCCCGGTAAGGCCAGCCGTTTCATTGCCGGCCTAGACGCCGAGGAACGCTACTGCGGCGTCCTTGAACACCCGGCTGGTCACGGCGTTGCTGTGGTTCCGCCCGGGGACGAGCAATTGTTCCACCATGCCACCGGCGTGGGCGGCGATCGAAGCGAGTTCCGGCATGGTGACGGCCCGTTCGTCCTTGTCGCCGGCCACCAGCAGCATTGGCATGTGCGGCACTGCTTCGGCGGGATCGTACGGTTCGCCTTTGATGGCCTCGATAAGCGACAAGAGCGCGAACAAATCGTTGCTCGGCAGGAGTTGCGCCATTTTGAGCAACCCCGCGGTGGACTCGTCTTCGATGGGCGTGCCGTCCGCAAGGTAGTGCTGGGCAGCCACGAGGTCGAAGGATGCCAGCGGGTCTTCCTTGTTCGGGCCGCCCAACACCAGGCGGTGCACGAGTTCGGGTTGGGTGGCCCCGAATTCCCAGGCCAGCCGGGAGCCCAAAGAATAACCAATGATGTCGAGCCCGCTGGTGGGGTCACCGTCGCGCAAGGGGCGCGCACCGGCGTCGGCCACTATTTGGAGCAGGTCCGCGCGGATCCTGCTGGGCGAGTACGAATCCAAGTCCTCGGGAGAGGCGCTCCGGCCGTGCCCCGGAAGGTCCACGGTGATAACGCGGCGGCCGGCTGCCTGGAGGGTGGAAATCCAGCCCGTGTCTCCCCAGTTGAGCTTGGTCGAGGAGGAGAAGCCATGCAGGAGCAGGATGGGTCGCAGTCCGGCGTCGGTCCCTGTGGCGGGTTCATGGATTTCCACGAAGATATGGGGATCCGTTCCTTCCACCGTATGGATGTGCTCTTCTGCGTGCCTGCCGCTCATGGTGTCAGTCCTCATCAAGTACGGCGCTCAGGCGGACCCGGCGCTTGGGTGCGTCATCCTTCGGAACCGTGCCCACGATGCCGGCAATATTGTCCGGCACCTCGAACACCACCAGCGGCTCACCGACGTTGATCGTATCGCCCGGCGCACCGTGGATACGGATCACTTTACCTGCCTGCGGGCTCGGCAACTCGAGGGCGGATTTACTCGTTTCCAGCTCCACGAGCGGCTGGTTGCGCTCCACCTGGTCGCCGGGGGAGACGAGCCAGTCCAGCACGGTTGCTTCGATGAGGCCTTCGCCAAGATCGGGCAGGGGGAAGCTGATTTCAGCCACGTCGATACTCCAGTACTCGTTGGATCCCCAGGAGGATGCGGTCAATGTTCGGGATGTATTCGTCCTCCAGGTCGCCGGACGGATACGGCACGTCGAAGCCCGTGACCCGCTCCACGGGCGCCTTGAGCGTGTCGAAGCAGCTTTGCGTGATCAGTTGGGCCACTTCGGCCCCCAGCCCGGAGGTCAGCGGGGCCTCATGCACGACGACGGCGCGCCGCGTCTTTCCGACGGAAGTCGCCAGTGCTTCGGCGTCGATCGGCTTGAGCCAGCGCAGATCGAGGACCTCGACGTCGATTCCGTCTTCCGCGGCGAGTTCGGCAACCTGCAGGCACCGGGCAACCATGGCACCCCAGGCTACGAGGGTCAGGTGGCGGCCCGGCCGGACAATGCGGGCGCCGGTGAGGCTACCGCCGTCGGATGCGTCGACGTCGCCCTTCTGCCAGTACCGGGACTTCGGTTCCATGAAGATCACCGGGTCCGGCCGCGAGACCGCGTACTTGAGCAGGTGGTAGGCATCATGCGGATCCGACGGCGAAACAACCTTGAGGCCCGGAACATGCGCGAAGAGGGCCTCGAGGCTTTCGCCGTGGTGTTCGGGGGCGCGGATGCCGCCGAAGCTGGGCACCCGGAGCGTGATGGGCATCGGCAAGGTGCCGCGGCTGCGGTAGTTCATCCGGGCGATCTGGCACACGATCTGGTTGATGGCGGGATACGCGAAGCCATCGAACTGCACCTCCGGAATGGGGTGGAAACCGGCCATGGCCAGGCCCACGGACATGCCTAGGATGCCCGATTCCGCGAGCGGCGTGTCGAAGACCCGGGACTCTCCGTGCTTGGCCTGCAATCCGTCGGTGATACGGAAGACGCCACCCAATTGGCCGCAGTCCTCGCCGAAGACCACTGCCTTCGGATCGATGGTGAGGATCTCGTCCAAGGCGCGGTTAAGGGCCTGCTGCATGGACATCCGGGTTGGCTGGGTCTCGGTGGGCGCCCCGGCTTCAAGGATGGCGGTGGTGCTCTCAGACATGTTCGGACTCCTCGCGCCAACGGGTGGCCTGGTTTTCAAGGGCGGGGGTGGTTTCCTGGAAGACGAAATCGAACATCTCGTTGCCGGGCCGGGGGCCGAGGGCTTCGATTCCGGTGCGGATCGCTTCCTCCTCTGCCCGGGTTGCCTGGTTGGCGGCGGCGAAGAATGCCTCGTCGGCTACGCCTTCGGCCAGCAAACGCTTGCGGAGGCGTTCCAGCGGGTCCTCGCCGGCGTCGATGCGCTCGTCGTCGAGGCTTCGGTACCGGCCGGGGTCGTCGGCGGTGGAATGCGGGCCGCGGCGGTAGGTCATCGCCTCGACCACCACCGGACCGTTTCCTGCGCGGCAGTGGGCGAAGGCGTCGCGGGTGGCCTCGTAGACGGCAACCACATCGTTGCCGTCCACCTGGAGGGCCGGGATGCCGTAGCCGGCGGCGCGGGCGGCCACTGAACCCCCTGCCACCTGCCGCTCGGTGGGCACGGAAATCGCCCAGCCGTTGTTCTGGATGAAGAAGACAACCGGTGCTTTCATCACGGCGGCGAAGTTCATGGCTTCATGGACATCGCCTTGGGAGGAAGCGCCGTCGCCGAAGTAGCTGAGGGCCACTCCGTGCCCACCGCTCAGGGTCTGGCCATGGGCCCAACCGACGGCATGGAGCACCGAGCCTGCCACCACGGCCTGAATGGGCGCGAGACGGCTTGCCAGGGGATCGTACATTCCGCCGTGCCACGTTGCCTTGTGGGTGGACATGTACGCCACCATGTCCACGCCCATGGTCCGGGCGACGCCCATCTCGCGGTACGTCGGAAAGGCGAAGTCGCGCGCAGTGTCGAGGGCGTAGGCGCTGCCGACCTGAGCCGCTTCCTGGCCGAGTTCCGGAGCATAGCCGGGAATGATTCCCTGACGCTGCCAGGCGACGGCCGAGGTATCCAGATATCGAACGGCAGCCATCAGGGAATAGAGCTCCCTGAGCTGCTCGGAGGCCAGGGGCGCGGCGTCGGCTGCGGCCACAGCGGGAAGAAATGAGTCCATGGACGTGACCGTAGTCACTGTGCGGGCCGTAGGCAATCCGCCTATTTGTGGCTAGGCAAACTGCCAAGAACTGCTAGTGGTTCCGAGGGAATGCATAGCAGTTTGTGCACCTTTCGCTCACCCAAGTAGCTCGCAGTTGTTGTCGTTTTGAGGCGTCAAAACGACAACAACTGCTAGCCAGTTGGGTTTACCTAGGCGCTTCGTGCTGTCTTGACCTTGGCTCCGATACGGCAGGCCACAGCGATGCACGCGATCAGTAGGAAGGTGCCGATCAACTGGCCCGCGCTCTCGGCGTTCGAGAAGCCCACCACGAAGATCAGGGCAAGCAGTGCCAGTCCGAACACTGTGAGGAAGGGGAAGCCCTTCATGCGAAGCGGCAACTCTGTTCCTTCGCGGTCGGCGCGGCGACGCAGGATGAACTGCGACACGAGGGCCGTACCCCACACCACGAGGCAGGTGGAGCCTACAAGGTTGAGCAAGGCCGGCAGGACGTGATCGGGGAAGAGCAGTTCCAGTACGGTGGCGATGAAGCCGAAAGCGACGGAGACCCCGACGGCGGCCATGGGAACCTGTGCGCCGCGCAGTCGCGACAGGAAAGCCGGCGCTTCGCCGCGCTCAGACAACGAGAAGACCATGCGCGAGGCCCCGTAGAGGTTGGCGTTGAGCGCTGACAGCAGGGCCACAACGGCAACGAGAGTGATTGCGGTGCCTGCTCCCGGGATGCCCGCAAGGTTCAGGACACCAGCGAACGGCGACTTCAACCCTTCTGAGTCCGAGGGAAGGACGGCCGCAATAACGAAGACTGAGCCGATGTAGAAAACCAGGATGCGCCACACCACGGTGCGGATGGCCTTGCCGACGCTGTGTGCCGGGTCCTGCGTTTCCGCGGCGGCCACGCTCACGATTTCGGTGCCACCGAAGGCGAAGATCACGACAAAGAGCGCCGCGGCAATTCCGGCCCAACCGGACGGTGCGAAGTTGCCAGTGATGTGTCCAAGGCCCGGGGAGGTCACTCCAGGCAGCCAACCGAACAGCAATGCCGCGCCGATGATGAGGAACGCGACAATGGCCGCAACCTTCAGGATGGCGAACCAGAACTCGAACTCACCAAAGTTCCGGACGCCGGCGAGGTTGATCGCGGTGAAGGCCACCATGAAAACCAGGGCCAGCGCCCACACGGGAATGACCGGCCAGACAGAGAACAGTAGCCCGGCTGCGCCGAGGGCTTCAGCGGCGATGACCACTACCAGCTGCAACCACCAGAGCCAGCCGACCGTGGATCCGGCCGTCTTGCCCATGGCCTTTTCCGCATAGACGGAGAAGGCGCCGCTGTTGGGGTTGGCTGCGGCCATCTCGCCCAGTGCCCACATCACCAGGATGATCAGGGTGCCGGCCACGAGGTAGGAGATGAGCACCGCGGGCCCGGCAGCGTGGATCCCGGCCCCCGAGCCGAGGAAGAGGCCTGCGCCAATGGCACTGCCCAGGCCCATCATGGTCAGTTGGCGCGGCTTCATCGAGTGGCCGAGGCCCTGCGAAGGAATGGCGGGCTTAACAGCGGTGGACTTCGTTGTCATTCGTGTTTACCTTCTTGTGGATGGATTGTCGCTTGGTCCTCATGGGACTTATCGAATTTACCGCTTCCACAGGGAAAGTGGCGAAAAACACTTGTGAGACGATGGATGCAATGTGACCGGAGATCGGCACGTCTCCTGTCGATTTGTGCAGTGCCCGCGTGGAAGTAGGGAAAATTGGTGGCTGTTGACGAGTTGGATGCCAAGATTGTCCGATTCTTCACGGACTCCCCGCGGGCCTCTGTCCTCGAGGCATCCAGGGTTTTGAAGGTAGCCCGCGCAACGG
Source organism: Arthrobacter sp. MMS24-S77 (assembly GCF_054888235.1). Classification (NCBI taxonomy): domain Bacteria; kingdom Bacillati; phylum Actinomycetota; class Actinomycetes; order Micrococcales; family Micrococcaceae; genus Arthrobacter; species Arthrobacter sp. MMS24-S77. The sequence goes on along the minus strand of NZ_JBTZRN010000001.1, from coordinate 2,974,903 downwards.
TCCAGTCCCGGCTGGACAGGATGGCCGAGCGGGGAGTGGTGGCTCCCTGGGTTCCACAGCCGGACCCTGCAGGCTTCGGCTATCCCGTGGTGGCCTTCTGCTCGCTCACCATCAACCAGGACCTGGGGCACGACGCCGTCGTCGAAGCCCTGGCCGCCATTCCCGAACTTATCGAGATCCACACCGTTTCCGGCAGTTCGGATCTCATGGTGCGGGTGGTGGGCAAGTCGAACTCGGACCTGCAGCGCGTGCTCGATTCGCTCATCGGCACCAAGACCGTGCTCCGCTCGTCGTCGGTGATCGTGCTGAATACGCATTTCCAGGGCCGTACCTTGCCCCTCCTGGAGGCGGCAGCCAAGGAGAATGCGGGCTGAAACATTTGGACACTGCACCCCGACGGTCGTACCATTAGTTCTAGTCATTTTGACTTTAACTATCTTTCTGGTCCCTGAGGCAAAGAAGCGGGGTGAACACCGTGTACGCCAACTCCGCCAATGTGGCAGAGCGAAGGCTCGCACCGCCGTCGTTGGCTATATCCACGGTGATTTTCGCCCTCCGCCCTAGTGAGAGCTCTGGCCGCCCCACGCTCTGGTTGCCTTTGGTACGCCGCATCCGCGAACCATTCAAGGACATGTGGGCGCTTCCCGGCGGTCCCTTGCAGCATGACGAGTCCCTCCAGGATGCCGCTTCGCGGAACCTACGCGAAACCACAGGGTTGGTGCCTCAATACCTCGAGCAGCTCTACGCCTTCGGCGGCCTGCACCGCTCGCCTGCCCAACGGGTTGTTTCGATCGTCTACTGGGCTTTGGTACAGCCCACGGAGGCCGCATTGGCGGACGAATCAGAAAACGTCCGTTGGTTCCGGGCAGACAGGCTCGCCGAATTGGCCTTCGACCACAACGCGATCGTGGACTACGCCCTATGGCGGCTGCGCAACAAGATGGCCTACGGGTCCATCGCCTATCACTTGCTGGGGGAGTTCTTCACCCTGGCCCAGGTCCGCGAAGTCTATGAGGCTGTCCTGGACCGCCAGCTGGATCCGGCGAACTTTCGCCGGCAAATCAAGGGAACACCGGAAATCGAGGAGACCGGTGAATACCTCCAGGGCGGAAAACACCGCCCGCCCCGCCTCTACCGCTTCACCGGCACGCCCGGACTCGGGCCAGACAACAGGAGTACACCATGAGCAGCGTCAACACAGCTATCCAGCTGATCACGCGCGAGGAAGCCGAGAGTGGCCGTTCCGCGGCGGGCTCAACGTGCAGCCCCGCTCTGGCCAAGGGCCCGTGGGAGTACGACCTCGCAGAGGCCCTCGCCGGCGTTCCCGCCTACGGTCCCGGCGCTTCCAGTTCCGACGACGCTCCAAAGGCCACACCCCGGCAGGGCCAATTGCCTGAAGAATACAAGTCGGCCAGCGACGCCGAGCTGGACGTCCGGATCCGCGCCGCCAAGGAAACGCTGGGGGACCGCGCCGTCATTCTGGGCCACTTCTACCAGCGCGACGAAGTAGTCCAGTACGCGGATTTCGTGGGCGACTCTTTCCAACTGGCCAACGCGGCGCTGACCAAGCCCGACGCCGAAGCCATCATCTTCTGTGGTGTGCACTTCATGGCAGAGACCGCGGACATCCTTTCCAGCGAGGGCCAGGCCGTGGTCCTGCCGAACCTGGCCGCGGGCTGCTCCATGGCAGACATGGCGGACGAGGACTCGGTGGAGGACTGCTGGGAGCAACTCGAAGAGATCTTCGGGACCGCGCCTGATTCCGAAGGCCGTGCCCCGGTCATCCCGGTCACCTACATGAACTCGTCAGCCGCATTGAAGGCCTTCTGCGGCCGCAATGGCGGCATCGTCTGCACGTCCTCCAATGCCAAGACGGTGCTCGAATGGGCATTCGAACGCGGCCAGAGGGTGCTCTTCTTCCCTGACCAGCACCTCGGCCGCAATACTGCCAAAGCCCTTGGCGTACCGCTCGAGCAGATGCCTATGTGGAACCCGCGCAAGGAACTCGGCGGAAACGATGAGCAGACCCTGCTGGATTCCCGCGTCATCCTCTGGCACGGCTTCTGCTCCGTCCACAAGCGCTTCAACGTGGGCCAGATCGAGAAGGCGCGCGCCGAATTCCCCGGCGTGAACGTCATTGTGCACCCCGAGTGCCCCATGGAAGTTGTTGACGCGGCAGACGGCGCAGGCTCCACGGACTTCATCAAGAAGGCCATCGCCGCCGCAACCGAGCCCACCACCTTCGCGATCGGCACGGAGATCAACATGGTGAACCGCTTGGCCGCGGAGAACCCGCAGCACACCATCTTCTGCCTTGACCCGGTGATCTGCCCCTGCTCCACCATGTACCGCATCCACCCCGGCTACCTCGCCTGGGTACTCGAGGAACTGGTGGAAGGCCGCGTGGTCAACCGCATCACGGTGGACGACTCCGTCAAGGACAACGCCAAGATCGCCCTCGAACGCATGCTCGCAGCACGGCCGCTCTAGGCCACACCCCGTATCAACCAGTCGAATTGAGCCTGATATGACTGCAGAACGCTTTCTCGGTGCTACGGCGCGGCGGCGACTCGTCGTCGTCGGCAGCGGTATCGCCGGACTTTATTCCGCACTGCTGGCCGCTGAAGCCGGTGCGGACGTGGTCCTGCTCAGCAAAGGCGCGCTGGCGGACAGCAATACCTTCTTCGCGCAAGGCGGGATTTCGGCAGTGCTGGAGCAGCCAGCACCCGGGGATACCGTCGCCGCGCACATTGCGGACACCCTCAGGGCCGGCGGCGGCCACTGCAACGAGGGAGCCGTGCGGGTGCTGTGCACCGAAGCGCGCCGGGACATCATGGGGCTGGAGCGTTTCGGTGTTCGTTTCGACGCGGACGACGACGGCGATCCCGCCTTGGGGCTCGAGGCCGCCCACTCCGCCCCGAGGATCCTGCACGCCGGCGGAGACGCCACCGGGGCCGGAATTGCGAAGGCGCTCATCCTCGCAGTCCTTGACGCGCAGGCCGCCGGGAAACTCCACGTGCTGGGACACGCACAGGCCACCGGCCTGATCCAGTCCGAGGGACACGTGGCAGGCGTTGAATTCCTGCGCAACGGCCGCCTTGAGGCTGTACGCGGCGATGCCGTGCTGCTTGCCACCGGTGGAGCGGGACAACTATTCGCCCAGACCACCAACCCCTCGGTTGCGACAGCGGATGGACTCGCGCTCGCGTGGCGGGCGGGAGCTGAGCTCGCGGACCTGGAGTTCTTCCAGTTCCACCCCACGAGCATGGTGCTGTCCGCCGCCGGAGCCTCCTCTCCCCCCGACGCTGATCCCCTCCTGATCTCCGAAGCTGTCCGCGGCGAAGGCGCCATCCTGGTGGATGCCAAGGGGGAACGATTCATGCCGGCCTACCACCCGGACGGCGAACTTGCTCCGCGCGACGTCGTCTCCCGCAGCATTGCCCTCCATCTTGCCTCGCTGGGCGATCCCAACGGCCACGTCTTCCTTGACGCCCGGGTGGTCGAAGCAGCCAAGGGCCAAGGCTTCCTTGAGAAGCGATTCCCCACGCTCAGCGCCCGGACTCGCGAAGCCGGCGTCGACTGGACCCGCGAGCCCGTTCCGGTTGCCCCGGCCGCCCACTACTGGATGGGTGGCGTAGTCACCGATCTATTCGGCCGTACCTCTGTTCCCGGCTTGCTCGCGGCGGGCGAAGTTGCCTGCACCGGGGTCCAAGGCGCGAACCGTTTGGCCAGCAACTCCTTGCTCGAAGGACTTGTCTTTGGGCGGCGGGCTGTCGAGGGGTTCCTTGGCGAGGTGCAGTCCAACAGCGGGGAGACCGACTCGCTAGTTCCCTCGGCGCCTGCGCTCCGGTCTCACGTCGGCGAACGCCTCGCAAGCTCGGCGGCCGGCGTGGACCTGCACGCAACAACGGCGCTTTCGGGAACCACCGAGCCGGCCGGGGCGCTCTCGTGGCAGCCCGAGCTTGTCCCCGAGCCCTTCAACCGCACCGCCCTTCGTCGGCTTATGACTGCCAAGGCCGGGGTGCTTCGGACTGGGGGGTTGCTTCGGGAGGCTGCTGAGGCACTCGACGCTTGGGCCGACGTCGTGGTTCCTGAGAATGTGCCCGACTCTGTGGATCCGTGTGTGCACGAGGATGCCAATTTGCTCCTTGCTGCGCAGTTGTTTGTGCGGGCTGCGCGGGCGCGGCGGGGGTCGCTGGGGGCGCATTACCGTCGCGACGCCGTCGAAACCCCACGCGAAGAAATTGTTCAGAGATACACCATCCGCCGGAAAGCGAGCCTCGTCAATGACTAGCCTGACCCTCCCCGCAGCACCCGTCCGGGACATTCTGGAGCGTGCCTTCGCGGAGGACGCGCCAAGCGGGGACATCACTTCGCAGTTGCTCATTCCCGCGGAAGCCCGTGCCACCGCCGTGCTCAATGCCCGGGTTCCGGGGGTCTTCAGCGGCGGCACGGTGTTCCGCGACGCCATGCTGCTCGTCGACCCGGACACCCAAGTGGAGCTGCTGCTCGCCGACGGCGAAGCGTTCGACGCCGGAACCCACCTCGCGCGGGTCAGCGGCCGCGCCCGCTCGGTGCTGCTTGCCGAACGCGTCGGGCTCAACCTGACCCAACGCATGAGTGCCATTGCCACCAAGACGGCGGAGTTCGTCAAGCTGGTGGACGGCACGAAGGCCCGCATCACGGACACCCGGAAGACAACGCCCGGGCTGCGGGTATTGGAACGCTACGCCGTGCGTTGCGGCGGGGGAGCCAACCACCGCTACAGCTTGTCCGATGCCGTCCTGGCCAAGGACAACCACCTGGCCGTGATGACGGGCGGGGATTCCGCCAAGCTCACCGCACTGCTCAAGGCCGCCAAGGCGCAGCTCGGCCACACCACGCACTTCGAGGTGGAAGTGGACAGCGCAGAGCAGATCGAACCCGTGCTCGCGGCCGGGGTGGACACGATCATGCTGGACAACTTCTCGCTTGAGGAGCTCCGCGCCGGCGTGAAGCAAGTGGCCGGGCGCGCCGTCGTCGAGGCGAGCGGCAACGTCAACGTCAACACTGTGGCGGACATTGCCGCCGCGGGAGTCGACGTCATTTCCATCGGCGGACTCACTCACAGCGTTACGGCGCTGGATCTGGGCCTCGACGTGACGCTGGACGTGGCACCGGACCCATCCTCGGGTCTCGGCTGACGCCATGATTTTCCTCGACGCCGCGGCCACCACTCCCGTCCGCAGGGAAGTCCTCGAAGCGATGTGGCCTTACTTGACGGGCGAGTTCGGCAATCCTTCGAGCCACCACAGCCTCGGCGAAGCAGCTGCGAACGCGTTGTCCGGAGCTCGTGTGGCGGTGGCGAAGGTCCTGGGCTGCCGGCCAGGGGAGGTCACCTTCACTTCCGGCGGCACCGAAGCCGACAATTTCGCCGTGAAGGGAATCGCCCTCGCAAGGCGGGCCGCGGATCCTTCCCTGAACCGCGTTGTCATCAGCGCCATCGAACACCCCGCCGTCGAGGAATCCGCACGCTACTTGCAACGCGTCCATGGATTCGACGTGGACGTGGTCCCCGTGGATGGGTATGGAGTCGTGACCCCTGAGGCGCTCCGGTCCACCCTGCGTCCGGAAACCGCCCTCGTGAGCATCATGTACGCCAACAACGAGATCGGGACCGTGCAGCCCGTGCGGCAACTTGCGGAGGTGGCCGCGGAACACGGCGCGCCGTTCCATACGGACGCCGTCCAAGCCGCGGGCTGGCTGCCTGTCGGTGTCAAGGAACTGGGGGTCGACGCCCTCAGTATTTCCGGCCACAAACTCGGCGCGCCCAAGGGCAGCGGCGTTCTCTATGCCAAGGGACGGCTGAAGATCGAGCCGGTAGTCCACGGTGGTGGCCAGGAGCGGGGGCGGCGCTCCGGAACCGAAAACGTGGCAGGTGCCGTTGCGCTGGCCACGGCATTGACCCTTGCCCACGCTGAACAATCCGGATTGGCTGAACAATCCGGACTGGCTGGCCGGGTCTCTGAGCTGCGGGATGCATTCATCGGGACAGTCCTTGAAAGAGTGCCCGGAGCTGTTCTCACCGGCCACCCCTCGCGGCGGCTGCCATCCATCGCGTCCTTCTGTTTCCCGGGCACCAGCGGAGAATCCGTCCTGCTGGAACTTGAGCGGCTTGGCGTGGTCTGTTCGAGCGGATCAGCATGCGCCGCGGGATCGGATGCTCCGTCTCCAGTCCTGCTGGCCTTGGGCATTGAGGCCGGGGTAGCCCAGACCGCTGTCCGCTTCAGCTTCAACTCCACGGTGACCTCAGCGGAACTGGAAGAGGCCGCGCAAGCCGTGGCTGCCGCCGTCGGGAGCGTGCAGGGACTCGGTCGCCGCTGACTGTCCCCTACCCACGGGTCGGGCCGGGCAGCTCAGACGTGACGGGCCCGGCGGAAAATCCAGTGCCGCAGCATGGTGAAGCGCACGGCCGTGGCGAAGAATCCGGACAGGGTGGTGGTCCAGAGGTCCTCGGTCAGGGTGGCATCGGGCCGGAACGCATGGAGCACGCCCAGGCTCCCTCCCGTGATGACCAGAGCCACGGCGATCACGATCAGCCCGTTCAGATGGTCCCGGGTCCTCTTCCGGTTGCCTGCGATTTTGAAGGTCAGCCGCCGGTTCAGTGCCGTATTCATGAGCGACGTGATGATCAGCGCTGCGGCGTTGGCCAGCTGGGGTCCCATCCACGGCCGAAACAGTGCGTAAAGGGCCAGCGACGCCGCAGTGCAGATGATTCCGACGCCGGTGAAACGGATGAGCTGCCGGACCACCGGATAGCGCAGGATACCTTTGCGACGCTTGCTAGTAAGCGTTCTCGAAAGGGACGTCTGCCGCGTCTCAGTCGTGGGCGCGGCAGAAGAGTCCATGGCTCAAGCCTGTCATATCACGCCGGGGATTTCTCCCAGGAAGCAGCCTTGACAGGGTTCGTCAGCTCTCCGATGCCCTCAACGCGGCAGGTCACAACGTCTCCTGGCGCGATCCGGGCGCACTCAGCCGGGAAGCCGGTGAGCACCAGATCGCCGGGGTGCAAAGTCATGAACGAGCTGAGGTAGACAAGAATTTCGTCCACGTTCCAGCCGAGGTCGGCGGAGCTGGCCGTCCGTAATTCCCTGCCGTTGTGCACGATGCCGATCGAAAGATCACGGTCGTCGAGGTCCGTGACAACCCAGGGTCCTGCAGGAGTAAAGGTGTCCTGGCTTTTGGCGCTGATCCACAGTTCGTCGGTCTTCTGCAGGTCCCGCGCAGAGACGTCATTGCCAATTGTGAAACCGAGAATGGCGCCGCGTGCATTCTCGAGTGTGAGTCCGCGGACTTTGCGCCCGACGACGACCGTCAGTTCCGCTTCCGGGTCCACGTAGCCAACCGCAGAGGCGAGCTCGATGGCGTCGCCCGGTCCGATGACACTTGTGGCGGCCTTGTGGAACGCCTGTGCGGGCAGGTCCCGGCCCGGCTGGCCGGTGTTGTGCGCCATGCCGAAGACGTTGGCGGGAACAGACGGGGCCAGGAAAGTGAACGTGTCCTCCAGGACCTCCGCGCCCCTGTGCCACCCCGGCTGCTCAGCGCTGCTGCCGTTTGCCGGGGAACCTGGGAACGGGCTCTCCACCACGGTCCAGATGCGCCCTGCCTCCGAAGCGAAGTCGACGGCGTCGTTCGCCACGAAGAATTGTTCATCCGGAGTGGCGGGGGAGAGGGGGCGGACTCGGGCGATCCGGCGTGCACGTGAGGAGGTCATGAAGACATCCTACGTCCTCTCCGTACGGGTACGGGTTTGGCACGCGACGGCGTGCGGCTTACTCCCGCAGCAGGCGCCTTCCCGCAGCTAAAGGGGCAGGTAGAGTTCCCCGACCGGGATGTCCGCGGCCAGGCGATTCGCCGGTCCGGCCAAGGGGCAAGCCCAGGCCTCGTTGTACGCGCAGGACGGGTTGTAAGCGAAGTTGAAGTCGAGCACGAACTCCTGCTGTTGCCCGGATCCGCGAAGGCCGTGGAAAGCGCCCTTGATGGTGTCCAACAGGTATCGGCCGGCCCCATAGCTTCCTCCCGGCTTGCCGGCTGTGGCGTCGCGGAAGGGGACGAAGATACCGCCGCCATAGCTGCGGAGGCGCCACACGGCCAGGGAACCAAGCTCGTCGAGATCGAAGGTGCCGAGACGGACGAATGGCACCACGCCGTCGGTTCCGGTCTGGACGTTCATCTCCTGGCCCGCGCCCTCAGGAGACAAGGCTGCATAGCGGCGGAAATGAGGGTTGTAGTCTGCGGTGCGCAGGCCGGAGAAAGCTTGCTTGCTGGCGGGCGTCAAGGCCGAGGCCGGGTGGGTTCCGAACATCCGGTCGCGTTCCTGGCGCCAATAGACATGGGCCTGAAAGGGATCGCTCACCGCAATCTTCCGGACGTCGTCGTACAAGGCAAACGTACGCAAGCGCCAATCCGCGATGTCGACGGCGGAGATTCCCGCCACGCTGTTTTCGTCCTCGTCAAACTGATCTGGAGCCATGCGTCCAGCCTAGTCCCACGGCCGTTGAGCCCAGTCCTACGGCGCGGGCGCAGCCGCTGGCCGAACGCTCTCTGCAGCTTTGCGTGCGCGAAACGCCGACCTGGACGGGCCGGCATCGGCGCGGCGCCGCTAGGCTGGTTCGCATGAGAGCGAAGCGGTTCCCGTTGAAGTTTTCAGTCGCCGTCGTGGCGGCGCTCGTTGTGGTGTCCGCGGCTGGCTGCAGTTCCGAGGGCAAGGGCGGAACGGTCTGGACGGCCGGCTCCACTAGTGCGGCGCCGGGCACCACGGCACCGTCGGGCGCGAGTACGGCCCCGCCGTCGGGCACTTCCACTGTGAGCCCTTCCGCCGGAAGTACGACGACGGCGGGGGCGACGGCCTCGGCGTGGAAGACGTACTCGGATGCGGCCAAGAAGGTCAGCTTTGATCTTCCAAGCGACTGGATTGCGCAATCGGTCACGCCCGACGCCGGCTCCTTGCCGGGCGCCCTGAAGATCGTGGTCAAGGACGCCAAGGGAGGGTATCTGGCGACGCTGCACACCGGGCTCCCTACGACGAGCCCGGCCGACTGCAGTCCGGCCGCCAAGCGGCCTTATGTGGTAGTCAGCAGCGTCCCGATTGACCTGCCCCACGCGGATGGCGATTCGACGATTCCTCCGCATGTGGTGTTCAGGGTTATTCAGGGCTACAAATTCTTCGGTTCGTACGGCATCACCAACATGGTGGCTGGAACTGATGGCCAAGCCTGCCAACTCCGGAATCTCGTGGTGGGGCCTGCAGGAAAAGGCAACTACTACTTTGGCGACATGCCCGCCGTGCACGCTTTTGCCACGGACGAAGTAGTTGCGCCCGCGAAGTCCTTTGACACCCTGGACCAGGCCGCCAAGTACGTTGATCAGGGTTCGGAATTCGCCAACGTCCAGCGGATGCTACTGTCTCTGAAGATCAATCTGTAGAACGACGATTGACACACGCAGATCGGCGACAGCGGGGGGTTGTCCAGCCGCAACAATCCGGAGATCCATGGAACGCAACGTTGCTGCCCAGCTCGTTTTCAAGACCGTCGCCAACACCAAGGTGGCGATGGCAATCGCCGTGGCCAGCAATCCTGGCTACGACTCGTTGACCGAAGAGTTGTCAGTCACGGTGGAAGGCGACGCCGTACCACTCGCTGAGCTGACGGACCATCATGGTGGACGTTTCCACTACATGGAGTTCGCCGAACCCAGCGAGGTCACGGTGGACTACCGCGCCTCGGTGAAGGGCATTGGTGTACCCGATGAGTCCTCGCGGATGGAGCTCATCCGTTATGTGCGGCCCAGCCGCTATGCCGAGTCGGATCGCTTGCTTCCGACGTCGTACGCCGAGTTCGGGGGCTTGCATGGCGAGGAGCTGTTGCAGGCCGTTCGGAACTGGGTCCACGACGAACTGCGTTACGTCAGTGGATCCTCCCGGGGGACAGACGGCGCCGTGGAAACGCTCCTGCACCGCAAGGGTGTTTGCCGGGACTTCGCACACCTTGCCATTGCCCTCCTCCGCTCCAAGGACATCCCCGCCCGCCTCGCCGCCGTTTACGCCCCAGGGCTGAGTCCCATGGACTTCCATGCCGTGGCGGAGGCCCACATCGACGGAACATGGTACGTAATCGACCCCACCGGACTGGCCCCTCGGGAGTCGATGCTCCGCATCACGGCCGGCCGCGATTCCTCGGACACCGCGTTCCTGTCCACGGTGGGCGGAAGTTTGTCGTTGAAGAGCTTGAAGGTCACAGCGGTAGTGGCCGACGAGCTGCCGGATGAGGATCCGGCAAAGCTCGTCGTCCTGCGCTAGCCGCCGTACGGCCGCCTACTTCCCTGCGACGAACGCTTGCAGCTTTTCGGTCAGTCGGAGAAGCTCACGCTGCTCCTCGGCCGTAAGGGCCGGGGCCACAAGCTCGGCAATGTCGCGGACGTGCTCACGGCCGATCTCCTTCTGCAGTTCCTGTCCGGCTTCGGTAAGCCCAAGAAGGATGCCGCGACCGTCGTCGGGGGCGATGCTGCGTTCCAGGAGTCCGCGCTTCTCCAATCTGTCAACCAAACGGCTCAGGCTGGATTGGCTGAGCAAGACGTGATCGTTGATCTCGTTCAAGCGCAATTTGCCCGTGGGGCACCGGGAGAGCGTGAACAGGACGTCATACTCCTTGATGGGGAGCTTCTTGAACGCCTTGCCGGCCTGGAGCCGGCGCATCACCGCCACCTGGGAGCGGAACAACGACTCCCAGGTTTCTGCGGCGAGGCGCACGGCCGACGAGGTGGGCGCCTTGGTGCTCACGCCGACTCCCCGACGGCGTCAGTGACGGGATCGGTCACATCATCGCTGGATGAGGCGGCCAAGGAAGCGGCAACACGTGATGCGTGCGTAGGCGCGTCAGGGACGTGGGCGGGCTTGCGGTCCGCGAACTCCTTGCGCAGGACCGGCAGGACTTCTTCGCCGAACAGATCCAACTGCTCCAGAACGGTCTTGAGCGGCAAGCCGGCGTGGTCCACCAGGAACAGCTGGCGCTGGTAATCGCCGAAGTACTCGCGGAACGTGAGCGTCTTCTCGATGACTTCCTGCGGGCTGCCCACGGTCAGGGGTGTCTGGGAGGTGAAGTCCTCCAAGGAAGGCCCATGGCCGTAGACCGGAGCATTGTCGAAGTAGGGGCGGAATTCCTTCACGGCATCCTGCGAATTCTTGCGCATGAAGAACTGCCCGCCGAGGCCCACAATGGCCTGGTCTGCCTTGCCATGGCCGTAGTGCTCGTAGCGTTCGCGGTACAGGCCGATCAGCTGCTGGTAGTGCTCCTTGGGCCAGAAAATGTTGTTGGCGAAGAAGCCGTCGCCGTAGTAGGCGGCAAGTTCCGCGATCTGCGGGCTGCGGATGGAGCCGTGCCAGACGAAGGGCGCGACGCCGTCGAGCGGGCGGGGCGTGGAGGTGAAGTTCTGCAGCGGGGTGCGGTACTTGCCGCTCCAATTGACGGTGTCCTCATCCCAGAGCCGGCGCAGCAGGGAGTAGTTCTCCACCGCGAGTTCGATTCCGTCCTGGATGTTCTTGCCGAACCAGGGGTACACAGGAGCCGTGTTGCCCCGGCCCATGATGAGGTCCACGCGCCCGTCCGCCAGGTGCTGGAGCATGGCGAAGTCCTCGGCGATCTTGACGGGATCGTTCGTGGTGATCAGCGTGGTGGAGGTGGACAGCGTGATGCGTTCCGTCTGCGCCGCGATGTAGGCCAGTGTGGTGGTGGGGGACGAAGAGAAGAAGGGGCGGTTGTGGTGCTCGCCGATCGCATAGACGTCCATGCCGATCTCTTCGACCTTCTTGGCGATGGCCACGGCGGCCTTGATGCGCTCGTTCTCCGTGGGGGTGTGGCCCGTGGTGGGGTCAGTGGTGATATCGCTAACGCTGAATACGCCGATCTCCATGATGTACCTTTCTGCCTGCCCGGTTGGTGTCCGGGCTCTGTCAAACAGTCTATCCCAAGATAGATGCATTTGCATGTATCGCCGGGTGTAACAGGGCACGGCATCATTTTGTTCCCGGTGTGTTGCCTTACTCGGCGGGGCCGGAGGCGGATCGGCGGCCGGTGACCCTGGGGATCATCCCGGTGGTCCAGTCCAGGTGGTCTGCCTCGCCGTGGCCGGCAGTCGCATCCTTCCGGACGGCGCGGCGCTGCGTGAGTGCCTTGAGCAGCGCCTTCTTTTCGCGCCGGCCTTCGACCAGTTTGTAGAGCACGGGCACCAGCACGAGAGTCAACGCCGTGGACGAGACGAGGCCTCCGATGACCACAATGGCAAGCGGCCGGGAAATGAAGCCGCCGCCTCCCGTGAAGCCCAGGGCCATGGGAGTGAGGGCGAATACGGTGGCGAGGGCGGTCATCAGGATGGGCCGCAACCGCTGCCGGGCGCCATGGGTGATCGCTTCGGCCACACTCATTCCGGGGCTTCCGTCGCGTGGCTTGCGGTACTGGTTGATGAGGTCGATCAGCACAATCGCATTGGTCACCACGATTCCCACCAACATCAGCATGCCGATGAGGGAAGGCAGGCCGAGCGGGACGCCCGTGAGCAGGAGCAAGGCGATGGCACCTGTCGCAGCGAAAGGCACGGACACGAGCAGAATAAGGGGCTGGATGAGGGACTTGAAGGCGGCAACCATGATCACATAAACAATGGCGACGGCGGCCAGGAGGGCGAGCCCGAGTTGCCGGAACGAGTCCGCCTGCTGCGTTGTGGCGCCACCGATCGCGGCGGTGACGCCGGCAGGCAATTGCACGGAGTCAAGCCTGTCGCGGACGGCGGTGCTGACGGCACCAAGATTTGAGCCCGACGGCGTGACGGTCACTTTCGCGCTTCTCTGGCCGTTGCTGCTGGTGATGGAGACCGGGGTGTCCACTTGCTCCACCGAAGCGATGCTGGACAGCGGAACGGGCCCTGCCGCCGTCGGGAGGTTGATGGCCCTGACGGCGGCGATGCTGCTGAAATGCGTGCCTTCGCCGATCTGGACCGGGAAATCCGTGGTGTCGATACGGACCGTGCCCGCGGGTATGGGACTGACCGTGGACGCCAGGACTCCGGCCACTTGTTCTTCGTTCAGCCCGGCGGCGACGGCTTTGGCGCGATCGACCCGTACCTGCACCACGGACTGGCTGGCGTCCAGGTTGGTGGCTACCTCGGAACTCCCGGGCACGCCGTCCATGGCCTTCGCCACAGCGTCGCTTGCGGTTTTCAGATCAGCGGCGTTGGCGGCGTTGATGGTGATGTCCACGCTGGAAGACGTGCCCAGGCCACCCTGTTGGGCACCCACAGTGACCTTTCCTGCGGCCGGGGCGCTTGTGAGCCGGGACCGGACCGTGTCCTGCAGTTTCTGTTGATCGGCCTTTTCGTCGGTCACTACCGTGAATGTCGAGTTCGACGCGCCAGTTGACGTGAGGGCGGCGAAACCGGTTTGGGCATTGCCCGAGGTTACCTGGACGTCCTTGATGCCGTCGATCCCGCGCAGGACCGATTCCACTTGGGCGGCGGCAGCGGCGGTCTGTTCCAGGTTCGTACCGGCGGGAAGGACCTGGCGAACGGTCATGCTGTTTTGGCCCGAGTTGCCCAGCAGGTCTGTGGCAAGCAGCGGGGACATGGCTGCGGTTCCACCCAGTACCAGGACCGCGGCGACGATGGTCACGACCGGGTGCTTCTGGGTCTTGGCCAGGATGGGCAAGTATCCGCGCTGCAGCAGGCTCCGCTGTTCTGCCTCGTGCGCAGCGGCAACGGCGCGCTCGGCGGCACCGGCGTCCCCGGCCGGAGATGGCGACTTAAGGAACCAGTAGGCCAGCACCGGAACGATGGTGAGGGACACGAGCAACGACGACAACAGGGCGATGGTCACCGTCAGGGCGAAGGGGCGGAACAGCTCGCCCGCCAAATTGCCCACGAAGGCGATCGGAAGGAAGACGGCAACCGTGGTGAGGGTGGACGCCGTGATGGCCCCGGCAACTTCGCGTATGGAATTGAGGATTGCCGCGAGCTTGTGTTCTCCATAGCTGAGGTGGCGCTTGATGTTCTCAACCACCACGATCGAGTCGTCCACCACGCGGCCGATCGCAATGGTCAACGCGCCCAGGGTGAGGATGTTCAGCGAGTAGTGGGTCGCCGATATTCCGATGAACGTGATCAGGAGAGACAGGGGAATGGACACTGCCGTCACCAAGGTGGAGCGAACGGACATCAGGAACACCAGGATGACGGCTACAGCAAAGCCAAGTCCAAGAAGGCCTTCCGTGGTGAGGTCCTTGATGGATTTTTCGATGTACGGGGCTTGGTCGAACACCGGGGTGAAGTGGGCATTGGAGCCGAGTTCGGCCTCCATCTGGGCAAGGGAATCCTTGACGGCGTGCGAAATGGCAACCGTATCGCCGTCGGGCTTCTTCGTCACGGACAGGGCCAGCGTCGGCTTCCCGTTGGTGCGGGTAATGGAGGTCGCGGCGTCGTCCTTGATGCTCACATCCGCGACCGTACCGATGGTGGTACCGCCCTTTGCCCCGGCGAGGGGCAAGCCCTTGATGACGTCGAGGGAGTCCACCGGGCTGCCGATCTGGAGGGACAACGTCTTGCCTTGGTCCTCGATGGTCCCGGCCGGAACCAGCGTGCCGTTGTTCTTGAGGGCGTTTGCGAGCGACTGGACCGTGGCGCCGGTTGCGGCCATGGCCTGGGCCTTGGGTTGGATCAGGATGTGCTGGGTTGCCCCGCCGGTCACGTCGGCGCTGCGGACCCCGTCCAATTTTTGGAGCCGGGGAACGCTGAGTCGCTGAAGGTCCGTGTTCAGCTCACTCAGCGGCTTGTCCGAGGATACGGCCAAAAACACGATGGGGAAGTCGCTGATGCTGCCGGCAAAGGAGCGGGGCTCGACATTGGCCGGCAGCACCCGTTTGGCGTTGGAGATGGCGCGATCAATCTGGTTGCGCGCGCGGTCCAGATTCGACCCGTAGGTAAACACCATGGTGATCTGTGAAACGCCGTTCCGCGATGTCGACGTGGTCGATTCGAGGCCCTCGACGCTGTTCAGCGCTGTTTCGAGGGGCCGGCTGAGTTGCTTGTCCACGACTTCCGGAGATGCGCCCGGCATGGCAGTGATCACTGAAATCTGCGGAAACTCGATCGAGGGGATAAGTTCCTGCTTGAGTGAGGACATGGTGATCAGGCCGAACACCGCAGCGAAAACGGTGATCAGCGCGATCAATGCCCTGTTCGCCAGTGAAAGCCTTGCCAGACGGAACATTGCACAGTCTCCTGGGGTCTACGGTCTGTCTCGTGTCTCGAACTGGCCGCAGCCCGGACTGTTCCTAGTGCTGGACGGCGTTGGCGGCCTCGAGTTGGAGCGAACGGGCAGTGCTCGCTTCCAGGTCCTCGGCGAGCTCGGGGTTGTCGTTCAGCTTGACGCCGTAGCCCGGCATCATTTCCTTGAGCTTCGACTGCCAGCCCTTGAAGTTCTTCGGGAAGGATCGCTGCAGCATCTCGATCATGATCGGGACCGCGGTGGATGCACCAGGCGAGGCGCCGAGCAGTGCTCCGATGGAGCCGTCACGAGCCGTGATGACCTCGGTGCCGAACTGCAGCACGCCGCCCTTCCGGGAGTCCTTTTTGATGATCTGCACGCGCTGGCCCGCCGTGATGAGCTCCCAGTTGCCGCCATCAGCCTGGGGGTAGTACTCGCGGAGCGACTCCACCTTGGCTTCGTGGCGTTTGGCCACTTCCTTGATCAGGTAAGCGGTCAGGTCCATGTTGTCCTTGGCCACAGCGAGCATCGGGATGATGTTGCTCGGACGGATGGACAGCGGCAAGTCAAGGTAGCTGCTGGTCTTCAGGAAATTCGTGGAGAAACCGGCGTACGGGCCGAAGAGCAGGGAGCGCTTGCCGTTGACGTAGCGGGTGTCGAGGTGCGGCACGGACATGGGCGGGGCGCCGACAGAAGCCTGGCCGTACACCTTGGCGCTGTGCTGGCTGGCGATGGCCTCGTCGGTGCAGCGGAAGAACTGGCCCGAGACCGGGAAACCGCCGTAGCCTTTGCTCTCCGGGATGCCGGATGCCTGCAACAGGTGGAGTGCTCCACCGCCGGCGCCGACAAAGACGAACTTGGCGTGGATCTGGCCGTGCTCGCCGGAAGCGGGGTGCTTGAGCGAAAGGTCCCATCCGCCGTCGGAGGCTTTGCGAACGTTGGTGACGTCGTGGCCGTAATTGACTTCAACGCCGTTGTTGGCGAGGTAGCCGGTCAGTTCGCGGGTCAAGGCGCCGAAGTCGACGTCGGTGCCTTCCGCTGCGCGGGTGGCGGCAACGCGCTGCTTGGCGTCGCGGCCCTTGACGATCAGGGGAGCCCACTTGGCGATCTGTGCCTGGTCTTCCGTGTATTCCATGCTGCGGAAGAGCGTGTTCGGCTTGAGTGCCTCGTAGCGGGTCTTGAGGAAGTCCGCGTGCTTGTCGCCGATGACAAAGCTCATGTGCGGAACGGTGTTGATGAAGCCCTTGGGGGAGCCGATCAATTTGTTGTCCACCAAATGGGACCAGAACTGCCGGGAAAGCTGGAATTGCTCGTTGATGTGCAGGGCCTTGGACGGGTCAACCGAGCCGTCCTTCGCTGCGGGGGAGTGATTAAGCTCACAAAGCGCTGCGTGCCCGGTTCCCGCGTTGTTCCACGGCCCGGAGCTTTCCAGGCCGGCTTCGTCGAGTCGCTCAAAGAGGGAGATGGTCCAGCTGGGTTCGAGTTGCTTGATGAACGCGCCCAGGGTTGCGCTCATGATTCCGCCCCCAATAAGGACGACGTCAGCGTGGTGTGTCTTGGAAATGAAGGTCACGATCTATCTCCGATAGCGGCGGCACTGGCTGTCACAGAATATCCCCGCGTGGGCACATAACTGAAATTGCGGCGGGACGTCAAGACTTCAGGCGAACGTTTGTAAAAACTTCGTTTAAGACAGGCGATGCAGGGTACTTCTCGACGCGGTCGGAAAGGGCCAAAGCCGAGATGGGGAAGGCAATGGGGACTGCCGGGACGGTCGCAGCGATCTGGGAATTGATGGTCTGGTACTGGGAGTTGCGGTCAGAGCCGTCAGGGAGCCCGCGGGCCCGGTCGATTTTCGAGAAAACCTGTGGATCGCTGTAGCCGAACTCGCCGTTGTTCTCACCGAAAAGGGTGCCCACGAAGTTGTCCGGATCCGAGTAGCCGCCATTCCAGCCGAGCAGGTGGAGCGCGTGGTCGCCCGGCGATTGGACCTTCTGGAGGTAGCCGTCGTCCCAGCTCACAGGCACCGGTTTGATGTTGAGCCCGACGGCGGTCAGTTCGGCGCTGATTTCCGCGAAGATCTTTTCCGGGGTGGGCATGTAGGCGCGGGTGACGTTGAGCGGGTAGTAGAACTTGAGCTCTTCGCCCTTGTAGCCGGATTTGGCGAGCAGTTGCTTGGCCTTGTCCGGGTCATACCCGAGCGCCGGAGCATTGTTGTTGAATCCGCTCAGCTTGGGCGGAACGAACTGGGATGCCGGCGACGTGTTGTCGATAAAAAACTTATGGATGAGGGTTTCTTTGTCGATGGCCATCTCGATTGCCTGGCGGACCCCAAGATTCTGGAGGGGCGCCACGGACTCGTTCATTCCCAGGTACATCACGGAGAACGGATCCCGTTGGACAATCTGCATGCCCTTCTTGACCAGTTGGTCGAAGGTTCCGGCGGTGACGAGGTCGTAGCCGTCTATTGTGCCTGCGAGCAGGGCCTGAAGGCGACCCTGCGGATGGTCGAATGGAATGAAGTTGACCGTGGCTATCTGTCCACGGTCGCCCCAGTAACCCTTGTAGCTCGTGAGGGTGATGCGGTCCTGGCCCCAGGAGGAGAAGACGTAAGGGCCCGTGCCCACGGGATGGGAGGCGTACGCCGACGCTGGTTGTCCGGCCAATTTCTTGTCCAGGACGTTCGCCTTGCCGTCGGCCATCGCTTTGGGGGACGACATTGCGAAAGCAGGCAGCGTCAAGGCCTGCAGGAAGCCTGTGAAGGGCTTCGCCAAGTTGATCTGGACGTGGTCGGCAGAAACCGCCTTGCAGTTCTTGAAGAGGGAAAGCGCGGCGTCGTCCGAGAAGGACTTGAAGACGCTCTTGAAGGGAATGCCTGGCACTTGTTGGCGCACGGTTGCCGGAAAGTTGAACCAGCGGTTGAAGTTGGTGCAGACTGCCGCGGCATCAAAGGCCGTTCCGTCGTGGAAAGTGACTTTTGTGCGCAGCGTGAAGTCGTAGCTGAGTCCGTCATTTCCTTGGGACCATGCAGTGGCCAGGAGAGGCGTCGGTTGCCCGGTGGAAGCATCGACGCCTACAAGGCCTTCCATCACTTGCCGGGTGACGCGGTATGACTCGGAATCGTTGGTCAGGGCGGGATCGAGTCCAAGCGGCATCGACGGGGTGCCGAAGTTGAACGTCTTGCTCGGCTCCGCCGGTACGTCGCCCGCGGCCGATGTCGACGGAGCCGGACCAGGGGCTACCGTGCACGAGGTCAAGGCCGCGGCCAGAAGGCCTGCGCCGATTTGTAGCGTGACTCGGCGAAGCTTGCTGCTTACCACTCTTGTCCCCTCAAGGCAGTTGGACGGGCTAAGGCCCGTGGCAGCCGGACCGCGGTCCAGTCTAGTTCAGGGGCCTGAGTCCTGGCTGAAAACGCGGAAGTGCCCCGGTCAAGGACCGGGGCACTTCCGACATGTGCGCAAGGGGGGACTTGAACCCCCACGCCCGAAGGCACAGGAACCTAAATCCTGCGTGTCTGCCAATTTCACCACTCGCGCGGGTGCCGGTACCTGGCCGGGATCGAAGGTCTCTTGGGTCCCGGGCATATACCGCCCTCTATTGTACCTGCGGTTTTGTGCAAGCCGTTCCGCCCCTGGCCTGGCGCGGGCATGTGGTGGCTACGTGTCGAGCTTGAGGTCCCTGCGGAGCTTTGCCACATGTCCGGTGGCCCGCACGTTGTACTGGGCTACGGCTACCTTTCCGTCCGGGTCGACCACGATCGTGGAGCGGATCAGCCCTTGGTACGTCCGTCCGTAGTTCTTCTTTTCGCCCCAAGCCGCGTAGGCGTCAGCCACGTGGTGTCCTTCGTCGGACAGCAGGGGAAAAGTCAGGGACTCCTCGGCCACGAATTTCTCCAGGTCCTTCACCGTGTCCGGAGAGACGCCAAGGACTTCGTAGCCGGCGGCACGAAGAGTTTCGAGGGAATCGCGAAAGTCGCAAGCCTGCTTCGCGCATGCCGGGGTGGAGGCCGCCGGGTAGAAATAGATGACCGTATTGCGGCCACGGTACGAGGCCAGGCTGACGTCGCGGCCAGTATGGTCCTTGAGGGTGAAATCGGGGGCAGTGTCGCCCGGAATGAGTCGATCCGCCATAGTGTGCTCCTTGCTTGCTTGGGTTCGCGCGCACTCAGCTTAGTGACGAGTTGTGCGCTACACGAATTGGACTCGGACCGGATCTGTACGTCACGCCCGATATACTGGCCCCTATGCCTGATATGGAACGGTGGCCCACCGGGCGCCTGCTCTCCACGGCGGCGCGGCTCGTGGAGCACGCCTGGAACGAGAAACTGCGCGGTATGGGACTGACCCACGCCGGGGTCATTGTCATGGAAGTACTTGCCGTCAAGGGACCCACCACGCAGTCGATGCTCGCACAGATTGTCCGCGTTCAGGCGCAGACCATGGGGAAGACACTCGCCAGGCTGGAGACTCACGGCCATGTCAGCCGCACGCGCGGCATTTCCGACCGCCGAAGCCAAGTGGTCAGTCTGACCGAAGCGGGGGAACGCACGCTCGGGCTCGCAACTCAGTTGGAACGGGAAGTGCTTGAACCGGTTCCAGTGGACACCGCCAAACTACGGCGGGAACTTCAGGCCCTGGTGCGCGAACTGGCGAACAACCATTCTTCCCCCGCCGTCAATGCCATGGTGGCCACAGCTGACTCTGGCGCATCGCAGGGCGACGTCCCGGACTAGCCCCGCCAGGGGCCCGGTCCGGGGCACCGCCAGGGCCCCAGGACACAGCAAAGCCCCGGTCCGGGGCACCGCAAGGCGCCGGTCCGGGCGGAGCAGGTCGAAAAGCAAAAAGATCCCTGGATGGCGTTTCGGCCATCCAGGGATCCTTCTTTTTGGTGCACCCCCCGGGACTTGAACCCGGAACCCATTGATTAAGAGTCAATTGCTCTGCCAATTGAGCTAGAGGTGCAATTGTTTGTTGCTCACACGCAAAGAAATAACCCTTGAGCGGCTATTGCCGCTCAAGGGCCCTTCCCTTGGTGCACCCCCCGGGACTTGAACCCGGAACCCATTGATTAAGAGTCAATTGCTCTGCCAATTGAGCTAGAGGTGCATTCGTCGATTTCGATCAGCTGAAGGCTTTTCTTCCCTCGTTGATCTCCGCAACGACATGTAACTCTACACGACACTTGCCGAAGTGTGAAATCGGCACGAGCCCCGTCGGCGCCGCTACCGGGGAGGCTTCAGGACCAGCGCAAAGTCAGGGTTTTGGTTATTGCTGAGAACCCACAGAGTGCCGTCCGGCGCAAGCGAAACGTCCCGGAGCCGGCCGTATTGGGCTGTGAAGTATGCCACAGGAGTCCCAGCGGTTTCACCGCTGAGCGGCACCGTCCACAATCGCTGCCCCCGCAACGCGCACGTGAACGCCGTTCCGTTGGCGATTTCCAGGCCGCTCGGGGAGGAATCCGCCGTCGACGGCCACACAACCTTGGCATCAAGGTAATCCGCGCGGCCGGGCGCCCCGGTTACTTCTGGCCAGCCGTAGTTGCCGCCCGCTTTGATGAGGTTGAGTTCGTCGTTCACATCGGGCCCGAATTCGCTCGCCCACAGTCTGCCGGCGCTGTCCCATGCCAGGCCCTGCACATTGCGGTGTCCGTAGCTGTACACCGGATTGTTGCCGAAGGGGTTGCCCGGTGCGGGTTTTCCATCGGGGGTAAGCCGCAGGATTTTCCCACCAAGCGCATTGCGGTCCTGTGCTTGCTCCGGGCGCTGCGAATCACCTGTACCAACGTAGAGGAAGCCGTCGGGGCCGAAACGGATACGGCCGCCGTTGTGGGTTGAGGCTTTGGGGATACTGGAGAAGATGACGTCGGGCGTGCCAAGGCTGAAGCGGCCGTCCGCGGACTGTTCCAGCCGGGTCCGGGCAATTCTGTTGTCCGATTCGGCCGTGAAATAGCTGTAAAGCAGGCGGTCCCTGGCGAACGTCGGGGAGAGCGCCAGACCCAGCAGGCCGCCTTCGCCGCCGGGCACGACGCCGGGAAACTCGCCGATGGTTGTGGCGTGACCGTTCCGGACGGATTTGAGGAGTTTGGTGTCCCGTTCGGAGATGATGGCGGTGCCGTCCTCGAGGAACACGACCGACCACGGGAGAGTGAGATTCAGGTCCAGTTTCCGAAGCAACTCCGGTCCGTTGCCTTCCGGCCCGGAGGACTGGACGGCGGGTGACTGGCTCGCGGACGGTGACGCTGCCGACGACCCCATTGACGGTCCTCCCGGGGACAATCCAGGGCCAGGGGGACTCCCTGTGCAAGCGCTCAGGAGCAAAGCCGAGATACATGCAACCGCCATGAGTGCCCGGGCAGGCAAAAGGCGGGGCCGGAGGAAGCTCCCGGAACCCGCCTTTGCCTGGTTCATGGTGTGCCCTGGTCGTCTCTGGGACCGTCGGTTGCGTCCGTCCTCAGCGCCGATTCCTGCGAGGCGGCCGGAAGCCGGCCGCCTCGGCGTGGGCACTCGAGACAAACCAGACCCCGGCCTTGACCTCGTCGTAGGACGGACTGTCTTCATCGTGATAGATCATCGTGTCTGCGTTGCCTTTGACGGTATAGCCGTCAGGGCCGCTCCCGTCAGCGCCCGCGGCCGCCGATCCCTCGCCGTACGGCTGGTCGGCGGCGAGATGGCCGCCCAGCGCGGTGGCGTCGCCCGGCGCCACTTCCGGGCCGGCTGCCGCGGTGGGCGGTGCGACGGCGTCGGAAGCCTCCTGCCGCTCTCCTTGCTCATGATCCGGAGCCGTGTCGTCAATCTCCGCTGCGGCGGATTCGGCGCCGGGGAGAGTCGGTGCGTGGGCGTCCGTGTACTCGCGGTGGTGGACCGGAACCGGTGCGGCCGGTGCTCCGACTTCGCTCCACGTGGCTTCCCATTCGGCGCTGTCCGCTAGTTGTTCGGGAGTGGCTGGTGCGGGGGCGTCCGCTTGAGTTCCTGATGCCACCGAACTGCCGGCTGCGTGAGGCGCGGAAGGTCCGTCGTCAGCCGTGGCGACGTCATCGGCAGTAACGCCTTCTTCGAGTTCCGGCTCGGAAAGGACCGGTTCGGGAACGATCGGCTCCGGAACGATCGGCTCGGTCTCTCCGGAGACTGCGGTCTCGGAGACTGCGGCACCGGTGGCAGCGGTCCCCTCAGCTACCTCTTCGGACAGCACCGGTTCCGGGAGTGTGGGCTCTTCGAATAGTGGCTCCTCGACAGTGAGTGGCTCCTCCGCTGCGGTTTCAGCAGCTGTGGACTCTGCCTGTGCGGCCATTTCGGATTCGAGCGGGGGGCCAGGGCGCTCCCAGTCATCGACGTCGACACCGCCTGGCTCCGGGGACGGTTCGGGCTCGGGCTCCGGTTCGGTGGAGCGTGACTCGGCTAGAAGTTGTTCGGCGGTCGCGGCTGCGGCGACCAACGGGGCGGAGCCTGTCAGGGCGGCCGCGGTGGTGTCGATTTGGGGGGACGAAGCAGTTTGCGACGGAGAGGACGGTGCTATGCCGTCCGAGGGAGTTTTCGCGCGGTTGCGGCTCAAGAGCCACCAGACAATCGCGACGATCAACACAATGACGATGACCGTGATCAACCATTCCATGGGAGGAGCCCTTCTATTCGATTGGCACAGCTGTCGTGATTTGACGTTACGTCCGTGTCACGGGGCTGTCTAGGTTTGTCAATCGATTCGAGGCGCGCGCCGTGTCCGCATCGCTCCGGTGCCCCTGCTGGAAGGAACTGAGGTGGGAGCCGCATCCCCTAGGGTGTCTTCATGGACTTCAAGAGGCTGCGCATCCTCCGCGAACTGGCGGACCGGCAGACGGTCGGCGCCACGGCGGAAGCGATGAACGTCACAGCCTCCGCGGTGTCACAGCAGCTCAAGACGCTCCAGGAGGAGCTCGGCGTCGTTCTCGTGGAGAAGGATGGTAGGGGAGTCCGTCTGACCGAGGCGGGCCACGCAATGGCGGGAGCGGCTGCCGACGTCGCCACGGCGATGGCTCGGGCGGAATCGACGGTGGACACCTATCGCCGGGGGTGGCAGGCCCACATCCGGGCAGCCTTCTTCCCGAGCGCCGCCGAGATGTTGTTGCCTGGACTATTGCACCGTGTCGGGGCTATTGAAGGGCTGCATTTCGAAGCCCATTTCGAGGATCCCGGAACGGACGGTTTCGCCGGATTGGCAGCGGATTACGACATCGTCCTCGCCCACAGCGTGGACGGTCCGGAAGTCTTCGCCCGGCACGGCCTCGAGGTGCTTCCACTGCTGGAGGAAGCCTTGGACGTCGCCATGCCGGCGGGCCACGAGCTCGCGGCCAAGGCGCGGCTGACGGCCCATGACGTGGTGGGCTACCCGTGGCTTGGCGTTCCTGTCGGCTTTCCGTTTGACACCGTGCTCCGGCAGATTGAGCTCCAAGCGGGTACGACGGCGGTGCGGGGCCAGCGGTACCCCGACCTCCGGGTCCTCGAGGCCCTGGTCGGGTCGGGTCACGGAATCTGCCTTCTTCCCCGCTACACTGCCCGCGCCAACCAGGGTAAGCGGTTGGTCCTGCGGCCGCTCACAGGGGTCCGCGCGAGCCGCAGCATTGTGGCCCTTGCCCGTCCGGAAGTGGCTGCCCGTACCACCATCAGGCAGACTCTCAGCCTGCTTCAGGAGGAGGCCGCAGTGATTGCCCAGGAGCTTCGATTGAGTGACGAGTGACACCCGGAGGGTGGTGCAGCCTTAGGCTGTCTCACATATTGAGACGAGTGTCCACTATTTGAATGAAATATTGAAGGAAATAGCGCTAAATTTGCCCCAACCCGCCCATCGTGTTCGTTGGCCACAGCCCAAGAGTCATAGACTCGTGCCCATGAGTGACCACACCCCAATTGCGACAGACAACCAGCCGGACATCAAGCCACGCAGCCGGGTCGTAACGGACGGCATCCATGCCGCCCCCGCGCGAGGCATGTTCCGGGCCGTAGGCATGGGCGATGACGACTTCGCCAAGCCCCAGATCGGCGTCGCGAGCTCGTGGAACGAAATTACGCCGTGCAACCTCTCGCTGAACCGACTCGCCCAGGGCGCCAAGGAAGGCGTTCACGCCGGCGGTGGCTTCCCCATGCAGTTCGGCACCATTTCCGTTTCGGACGGAATTTCCATGGGCCATGAGGGCATGCACTTCTCGCTCGTCTCCCGCGAAGTCATTGCCGACTCCGTCGAGACCGTGATGCAGGCCGAGCGCATTGACGGCTCCGTCCTGCTGGCCGGCTGCGACAAATCCCTTCCGGGCATGCTGATGGCCGCCGCCCGCCTGGACCTCGCCAGTGTGTTCCTGTACGCCGGTTCCATCATGCCGGGCTGGGTCAAGCTCGAGGATGGCTCGGAGAAGGAAGTCACCCTCATTGACGCCTTCGAAGCCGTTGGGGCCTGCGCTGCCGGCAAGATGAGCCGCGGAGACCTGGACCGCATCGAACGCGCCATCTGTCCCGGCGAAGGCGCTTGCGGCGGCATGTACACGGCCAACACCATGGCGTGCATCGGCGAAGCCCTCGGCATGTCCCTGCCGGGCTCGGCCGCTCCGCCCTCGGCAGACCGCCGTCGTGATGACTTTGCCCGCAAGTCCGGCGAGGCCGTGGTCAACCTGCTCCGCCTCGGCATCACCGCGCGGGACATCATGACTAAGAAGGCGTTCGAGAACGCCATCGCCGTCACCATGGCCTTCGGCGGTTCCACCAACGCTGTCCTGCACCTGCTCGCAATCGCCCGCGAAGCCGAAGTCGAACTGACCCTGGACGACTTCAACCGCATCGGCGACAAGATCCCGCACCTGGGCGACCTCAAGCCCTTCGGCCGCTACGTGATGACCGACGTCGACAAGATCGGCGGCGTGCCGGTCATCATGAAGGCACTGCTCGACGCGGGCCTGCTGCACGGTGACTGCCTCACGGTCACCGGCAAGACCCTTGCCGAGAACCTGGCCTCCATCAACCCGCCGGACCTCGACGGCAAGATCCTGCGCGCCCTGGACAACCCGATCCACAAGACCGGCGGCATCACCATCCTGCACGGTTCCATGGCGCCGGAAGGCGCTGTCGTCAAGAGCGCAGGCTTTGACGCCGATGTCTTCGAAGGCACGGCTCGCGTGTTCGAGCGCGAACAAGGCGCCCTCGACGCTTTGGACAAGGGCGAGATCAAGGCCGGGGACGTCGTCGTGATCCGCTACGAAGGACCCAAGGGCGGCCCGGGCATGCGCGAGATGCTCGCCATCACCGGTGCCATCAAGGGCGCAGGCCTCGGCAAGGACGTGCTCCTTCTGACCGATGGCCGCTTCTCCGGCGGTACAACTGGTCTCTGCATCGGCCACGTCGCGCCGGAAGCCGTCGACGGCGGCCCTATCGCCTTCGTCAAGGATGGAGACAAGATCCGCGTGGACATCGCTGCACGCTCGTTCGACCTCCTGGTGGACGAGGCCGAGCTTGAGTCCCGCAAGGTCGGCTGGGAGCCCCTCCCGGCGAAGTTCACCAAGGGTGTCCTCGCCAAGTACGCCAAGCTGGTGCACAGCGCCTCCACGGGCGCCTACTGCGGCTAGCAGCTCCTGGTTCCAGCCCTTCCCAACTGACTCGCAGTTGTTGTCGTTTTGACGCCTCATAACGACAACAACTGCGAGTCACTTGGGTGAGCGTCCGAGGGAGGACCAGTCCGTGGACAATGAGGTCCACATCGTGAGATGACACCTTCACCGTTTGACACTTATCTCACAAAGAGGGAACACTGAACGCATGATCGCATTCGTTACTGTCGGCGCCACCGTGGGCACTGTCGTACTTACCAAGCGCGTGGCTTCCTAGCCCGACTGGTAACGAACCGTCACGCGCAACCCCTCGAAGAGCCGAAAGGCTGAGGGGTTTTTTTATTTCCCTCAGGGGACGGCGCATTAGCAAGAACCCGCATGAACGCAGTACCCAAGCAGTAACTTTCACTAATTGAAGATCCCCAAAGGAAGAGTCCGATGAGCAAAGGATCGCCGATCAGCCCCTCGCTGATGGCTGCAAAGTCCGCTGGAGCCCCCAAAGCTCCGGAAAAGGTCGACCGTCCGGCTGACGCCGTCGTCGACAATGCTGCAACTCTCTCTCCTGTACTCGGGCCGAACAACGTTGTACCCCCAACGGTGATGACCGGCTCGGAAGCTATTGTCCGCTCGCTCGAAGAACTCGGCGTGGACGATATTTTTGGTTTGCCCGGTGGCGCGATCCTCCCCACCTATGACCCTTTGATGGCCTCCAAGATGAATCACGTCCTGGTCCGTCACGAACAGGGAGCCGGCCACGCAGCGCAAGGCTACGCCATGGTTACCGGACGGGTTGGCGTCTGCATCGCCACCTCGGGCCCCGGTGCCACCAACCTCGTTACCGCCATCATGGATGCCCACATGGACTCCGTGCCCCTCGTTGCGATTACCGGCCAGGTATCGGCTTCCGTCATTGGCACTGATGCCTTCCAGGAAGCAGACATCGTCGGCATCACCATGCCGATCACCAAGCATTCCTTCCTGGTGACGGATCCCAACGACATTCCGCATGTCATGGCGGAGGCTTTCTACCTTGCGAGCACCGGGCGTCCCGGCCCCGTATTGGTGGACATCGCCAAGAACGCCCAGCAGGGCACCATGACCTTCTCCTGGCCGCCCAAGATCGATTTGCCGGGCTATCGTCCGGTGGTCCGCGGCCACAATAAGCAGGTACGCGAGGCTGCCCGGCTGATCGCTGCGGCAAGCAAGCCCGTCCTGTATGTCGGTGGCGGAGTGGTCAAGGCCCACGCTTCGGCCGAACTGCGTGAGCTCGCGGAACTCACCGGCGCTCCCGTGGTGACCACACTCATGGCCCGCGGCGCGTTCCCGGATTCCCACCCCCAGCACGTCGGCATGCCCGGCATGCACGGCACGGTTTCCGCGGTTACCGCACTGCAGCAGTCTGATTTGTTGATCACCCTTGGTGCGCGCTTCGACGACCGCGTGACGGGTGTCCTCAGCACCTTCGCTCCGCACGCAAAGATCATCCACGCGGACATTGACCCTGCGGAGATCTCCAAGAACCGCACGGCCGACGTTCCGATCGTGGGCTCCGTCAAGGAGATCATTCCGGAACTGAGCGAGGCTGTCCGCAACGCATTCGAGCAATCCGGCACCCCGGACCTCGCCGGTTGGTGGGCGTTCCTCAGCAACCTCCGCGATACCTACCCCCTGGGTTGGACCGAGCCGGAAGACGGACTCAGTGCCCCCCAGCGGGTCATCGAACGCATTGGTGCGCTCACGGGCCCGGAAGGCATCTACGTTGCAGGCGTTGGCCAGCACCAGATGTGGGCCGCCCAGTTCATTAAGTACGAGCGTCCCCATGCCTGGCTGAACTCCGGCGGTGCCGGAACCATGGGTTATGCCGTGCCGGCAGCCATGGGTGCCAAAGTCGGTGAACCGGACCGTGTGGTCTGGGCGATCGACGGCGATGGTTGCTTCCAGATGACCAACCAAGAGTTGGCCACCTGCGCCATCAACAAGATTCCCATCAAGGTTGCCATCATCAACAACTCTTCGCTGGGCATGGTGCGCCAGTGGCAGACCCTCTTCTATGAGGGCCGCTACTCCAACACCGACCTGAACACCGGCCACGACACCGTCCGTATCCCCGACTTCGTCAAGCTGGCGGACGCGTACGGCTGTGCTGCGTTCCGCTGCGAGCGGGATGAAGACATCGACGCCACCATCCAGAAGGCCCTGGAAATCAATGACCGCCCTGTGGTCATCGACTTCGTGGTCAGCCCGAACTCCATGGTGTGGCCGATGGTCCCCGCAGGAGTTTCCAACGACCAGATCCAGGTTGCCCGCAACATGACCCCGGAATGGGAAGAGGAGGACTAGCCATGAGCCGCCACACACTGTCCGTTCTGGTCGAAGACAAGCCCGGCGTGCTGACCCGCGTGGCCAGCCTCTTCGCCCGGCGCGCCTTCAACATCAACTCCCTGGCCGTCGGCCCCACCGAAGTCTCCGGGATTTCCCGGATGACCGTCGTCGTCGACGCCGATGGCGACCTGATCGAACAGGTCACCAAGCAGCTCAACAAATTGATCAATGTGATCAAGATTGTCGAGCTGACCCCAGAATCTTCCGTGCAACGTGACCACATCCTGGTCAAGGTACGTGCGGATGCCGCGACACGCCTGCAAGTCACCCAAGCTGCAGACTTGTTCCGTGCCTCAGTGGTTGACGTTTCCACAGACTCGGTGGTTATCGAGGCAACCGGTACTCCGGAAAAGCTCGCAGCGCTGCTTTCTGTGCTCGAGCCCTTCGGCATCCGCGAAATCGTGCAGTCCGGCACCTTGGCCGTTGGACGGGGATCCCGCTCCATGAGTGACAGGGCACTTCGCAGCGCGTAATGCACTGCGTAGCCGCCCAACAACGCACCACAGACAATATCTACAAAGAAATCCACTCAAAGGAGTTACGCAAGTGACTGAAATGTTCTACGACGACGATGCAGACCTGTCGATCATCCAGGGCCGCAAGGTTGCCATTGTCGGCTACGGTTCCCAGGGCCACGCCCACGCGCTGAACCTGCGCGACTCCGGCGTCGAGGTTGTCATCGCGCTCAAGGAAGGCTCGAAGTCGATCGCCAAGGCCGAGGACGCAGGCTTCACGGTCAAGAACGTCGCCGACGCCGCCGAATGGGCCGACGTCATCATGATCCTGGCTCCTGACCAGCACCAGCGCTCGATCTACAACGACTCCATCAAGGACAAGCTGACCGCCGGCAAGGCCCTTGCCTTCGCACACGGCTTCAACATCCGCTTCGGCTACATCGAGGCACCGGAGGGCGTTGACGTCATCCTGATCGCCCCGAAGGCTCCGGGCCACACCGTGCGCCGCGAGTTCGAAGCCGGCCGCGGTATTCCGGACATCATCGCCGTGGAGCAGGACGCCACTGGTTCCGCTTGGGATCTGGCCAAGTCCTACGCCAAGGCCATTGGCGGCACCCGCGCCGGCGTCATCAAGACCACCTTCACCGAAGAGACCGAAACCGACCTCTTCGGCGAGCAGGCTGTCCTGTGCGGCGGCGTCTCCCAGCTGATCCAGTACGGCTTCGAGACCCTGACCGAGGCCGGCTACCAGCCGCAGATCGCCTACTTCGAGGTTCTTCACGAGCTCAAGCTCATCGTTGACCTCATGTGGGAAGGCGGCATTGCCAAGCAGCGCTGGAGCGTTTCCGACACCGCAGAGTACGGAGACTACGTCTCGGGACCGCGCGTTATCGACCCCCGGGTCAAGGAAAACATGGCCGGCGTCCTCGCCGACATCCAGTCCGGTGCCTTCGCCAAGCGCTTCATTGACGACCAGGACAACGGCGCAGTCGAGTTCAAGGAACTGCGCGCCAAGGCAGAGCAGCACCCCATCGAAGGTGTCGGCCGCGAACTGCGTTCCCTGTTCTCCTGGCAGCAGCAGGACGAGGACTACGTCGAAGGCTCTGCAGCCCGCTAATCAAGGCACCCGTTGAAGCCGCGGCAGGAGCCGTAGCAATTCAACACAGAACGCCGTTCGGGATAGGCTCGGAATGAAGCCGCCCGGCATGGAGGCCGGACCCGGTATACCGGGTCCGGCCTTCGTCGTCAAAGAATCGTTTCACCAAAACCCCACCTGAAAAAAGAGAGCTAAAGAGGTCACCGGTGACTAGCACCAAGCCAGTAGTACTCCTCGCTGAGGAACTTTCGCCCGCCACGATCGAGGCCCTTGGTCCGGACTTCGAGATCCGCCAAACCGACGGTGCGGACCGCTCCCAGCTGCTCTCCGCAATCGTCGACGTCGACGCCATCCTGGTGCGTTCAGCCACCCAGGTGGACGCCGAGGCAATTGCCGCAGCCAAGAACCTCAAGATCATCGCGCGTGCCGGCGTCGGCCTGGACAACGTGGACATCAAGGCCGCCACCCAGGCCGGTGTCATGGTGGTCAACGCCCCGACGTCGAACATTGTGTCCGCAGCCGAACTTACGGTCGGACACATCCTCAGCCTTGCCCGCCACATCCCGCAGGCCAGCTCCGCCCTCAAGGGCGGCGAGTGGAAGCGGTCCAAGTACACGGGAATCGAGCTCTTCGAAAAGAAGATCGGCATCATCGGCCTCGGACGCATCGGAGCCCTCGTGGCTGCCCGCCTCCAGGGTTTCGAGACCGAGATCCTGGCTTACGACCCCTACATCACCTCCGCCCGTGCAGCGCAGCTCGGCGTCAAGCTGGTCACCTTGGACGAGCTGCTGGAGAAGTCGGACTTCATCACCATCCACATGCCCAAGACCCCGGAAACCGTGGGCATGCTGGGCGCCGATGCCTTCAAGAAGATGAAGGAAACGGCCTACGTGGTCAACGTTGCCCGTGGTGGCCTGATCGACGAGGAAGCCCTTCACGAGGCCTTGGAAGACGGCCAGATCGCCGGCGCCGCCGTCGACGTGTTCGTCAAGGAGCCGAGCACCGACCTCCCGTTCTTCGGCATGGACAACGTCATCGTGACCCCCCACCTGGGGGCCTCCACCGATGAGGCCCAGGAAAAGGCCGGCGTCTCCGTGGCAAAGTCGGTACGGCTCGCCCTCGCCGGCGAACTCGTGCCCGACGCCGTCAACGTTGCGGGCGGTGTGATCGCTTCCGACGTTCGCCCCGGAATTCCGCTCATCGAAAAGCTCGGCCGGATCTTCACGGCACTGACCCACGCATCCCTGACCCAGATCGACGTCGAGGTCGCGGGCGAAATCGCCAGCCTGGACGTGAAGGTCCTCGAGCTCGCCGCTCTCAAGGGCGTGTTCGCCGACGTCGTAACCGAGCAGGTCTCCTACGTCAACGCGCCCGTCATTGCCGAGCAGCGCGGCATCAACACCCGATTGATCACGACGTCGGAAGCCGAGGACTACCGCAACGTCCTGACCATCCGCGGCGCACTCAGCGACGGTTCCCAGATCTCCGTGGCCGGTACCCTGACTGGACCCAAGCAGGTCCAGAAGCTGGTGGGCGTCAACGGCTACGACGTCGAAATCCCGATCAGCGAGCACCTGGTCGTTGTTTCCTACGCTGACCGTCCGGGCGTCATCGGCACCATCGGGCACATCCTCGGCATGAACAACATCAACATCGGTGGCATGCAGGTGGCCCGCCAGAGTGAAGGCGGTCAGGTCCTGGCGCTGCTGACGATCGACACTTCCGTACCGCAGCAGGTCCTTGAAGCCATCAAGGCCGGCATCGGTGCCGACATGGTTCGTGAAGTGGATCTGGAGGACTAGCGTCCGCACCGTTTGAGCTAAAATCGTGTGCCGCAGTTCACATCGGCCACAAACCATTGGCCGGTCTGCCTACAATGGCTTGGTCCGAAATTCGGATCCGCCGGCAGGCCGGCCAATACCTTTTGCACACACCCAGTGGATTCCTATTGCCTCGGCATGGATCCAGGGAGAGCAGTGTGCGCACCCGCAATCCAGGACTCAGGGAGCCCTATGAACGCCGTCCAGAGGTTCATCAGAAGCCGCGTGCTTTTGTTGACCGCGGCCATTTTGATCGTCGCCATGTGCTTGTCCGTATTCATACAGAGTCAGTCGCAGGCCGCGCTGAACCGGACGGTGGATGAGAACTCACGAGGCCTGTACGACATCCTGGTGCAGGCCAAGGCCGGGAGTACCAAAGACGGCGGGGCACTCATCCAGCCGGACATCGCCAACGGCCAGGGCGGCATCAGCTTCCAGCAACTCGAGAAGATCCGTGGGCTGGGGGGCACGTCCGTCGCCGCCCCCATCAGCCTCGTCTCCCGGGTTACACAGAACCTGGAGACCCCCGGCTTGATGCGATGGATTACCTTGGCTACAACGCGGGCCTGGCTGGTGGTGCCACTGCGGGAGACCCGACCGGAACGGACTCCAAGAAGTGGCCAGCGCCGGAATCCGTCCTTTCCGCCCAGCCCAAGAAGTACCGCCTGACAGCCACTGCCGTGAGCTCCGATGGAGTGTCCCAGCAAACCCTGTTCCAGACCAGTGCCGAAGGCACCCTGGGCAAAGGCCAGGTTGTTGAGCAGCAGACCGCCGGAGGCAAGAGCATCCGCATTGCCGGCCCAGCAGGGGAGACCGGGATTAAGTTCCCTGCACCTGCCGGTGGCTCTGAGCACAACCTCTTCAACCTCTCGGTGGCGCTTCCCATGGCTCCGCAGGTCACTGAATCCGTGGTCGCCGTCGACCCGACGGCCGAACGTGCCCTCCTTGGCTCCGCCGGTGACTTCCTGGCGCCGCTGCAAAAGGCACCGCCTGCCGACACCCGCAACGCGGGCGCCATCGGCCGCTACTTTGAGCAGCTCTTCGCCAAGAGCCCCACGCAGCAAGAGCTCGAACAGGGCCCGGATTTCCTCGGCGTCAAGCTCAAGTACTGGGCGCCCCTCATGACCCAGTACCAGCAGGCCAAGCTGTCCGGCCAGATCACGGATTCCTCGCAGGCCATTCCCCTGATCGTCCGGCAGGGAACGTCGTTGGATCTGAAGTACTCGGTGAAGATCGAAGAAATCGACGATTCCGGCAAGGTCGTCAACGACGTCGGCACTGTCTCGCGTTCCTTGGAGAAGGACTACCTGCCCTTCGTGTCCAAGTCGCCGTTCGCCCTGGAATGGCCTGGATCCACCGACCACAGCCAGTTGCTCGGCAACACCGGCAACTTCAGCCGGGGCCTCTACCAGCCCGCCCAGTGGAGCACGGACTTCGCGGCCGCACCCAAGTACAAGGACGGCGAAACTTCGGCGAATGGCGCCGTCGGCAAGTCTGCCACGCCGGGGGACTGGGTGACCGTCAACAAGCTGCCCGAGAAGTCAGCCTTTGGGGCGATGGTGGACCAGGCCCAACGCAAGCCCGTCGATGAGCGCTCGTACCGCGAGAACCTTCCCACGGGATCGAAGCCCGCCACGCCCTTGCCGATGGTTTACGGGACCTTTGATCCGGCCCAGATCCAGCAAGCAGCGGGTGACGTCAACAAGTTGCCCTTGGGCGGCTATGACCCCGCTCCGATGACGCTCCAAAAGGACGCCGCAGGCAGCGACACCGCAGCCAAGGGCCTCAAGCCTTCGCTGAGTGCCACAGGTCTTGTCAGCCAGTCCGCCGGCGCCATCACCGACTACTACGGTCTTGCCGCGGCGCGCGGGTACAACACCAACGCCGACGTGATCGATGCCGTGCGGGTCCGCGCCAGTGCCGCAGGCAACTGGAAGCAGGCTCAGCCGGAGGTCGACAAGCTCGCAGCCCAGATCCGTGACATGGGACTCGAAGCCACCGTGGTGGCCGGTTCTGCACGCGAAGACGCCAACATCTTCGTCCCCGGGTACTCCAAGGACGACGCCGGCAAGGAGTCCGCACTCGGCACCGTCCAGCAGTCGTGGGTCCGGCAGGATGCGGCAGACGCCGTGTCCGGCTCGCTGACCGGGACCAACATCACCCTCCTCTTCCTGACACTGTGCGGAGCCACCTTGCTGACAGGCGCTTCCACGGTCAGCTACATCCGTCAACGACGAAGCGAAGCCGGGATCCTCCGGGCCATGGGCTGGACCCAAAGGAAGATCCGCAGTTGGGTCCTTGAGGAATTCGGCATCGGTGCGGCGATCGTTGCCGTGGCAGGCATAGCGTTGAGCCTCTTGAGCTGGAACCTGGCTACGGTCATTGTTTCCGCCTCTGTGTTGGTCCTTTACGCCGCTGCCGCCTACATCGCGGCCCAGCAATTGCGGCACCGTGACGTCATAGATCAGGAACCACAACACGATGAACGCCTCATCGCCGTGGATTCGCCGCTGACGTTTGCGTACCGCCAACTCGTCACCCACCGATTCAGCTCAGTGGCACTCGCCGTGGCCGTGGGCGTGTTCGGAGCGGCCGTTGGTGCCCTGATCGCCTTGCTGATTGATATTCCACGAGCAGCAGGAGCCAGTGCGCTCAGCGGACTGGCGTCGGCCACCATCGCTCTGCCGAGCGTCATCCTGGCGGTCAGCGGGGTTCTCGTGGGCCTCGTCCTGACCTTGGTCACAGGTCGGTTCGAACTCCAGGCCAGGCGCGAGCAACTCAGCACGCTCAAGGCCATGGGCTGGAACCCGGACATGCTTGGCCAGGTCCGGTTCTTCGAAAATGCCTTGGTCGGAGCTGTGGCCCTGATCCTGGGCGTCGTGGGGGCGTTGGGCCTAGGCCTGCTGCTCGCTCCCTATGCTGCGCTCTGGGCCGCCTTGGCCGGAGTGCTGGCCGTACTTTGCTGGATTCCCATTGCAACGAAAGTGGTCAAATGACTGACAATCTTCATCCCGATCTGACCCCGACCACGGAATCCACCGACGAGTCGTTTCAGACCCGCGCCAACACCATCGTCAAGGCGGCGGACCACGCTACGCCCCTTCAGTTGGCCAACATCACCATCCGCTATGGCGGGGACAAGGGCGGTGCCGAGCCGGTCACGGTCGTCGAGGACTTCAGCCTCACCCTCCACGCCGGCGAGATGCACTGCATCGCCGGGCGAAGCGGCTCAGGCAAGACCAGTATCCTGACGGTGGGCGCGGGACTCACGCTTCCGACGTCGGGCCGGGTCCTCTGGGAAGGCGACTCCCTCGAGAAGATGGGCGACGACGAAATCGCCGACCGCCGCCGCGCGCTGATCGGGTACGTGGACCAGGGCGGTGCCTTGATCGATGGCATGAGTGCTTTGGAGAACGTGCTGTTGCCGGCCGTTCCCGACGGCGAAGTGGAGCAGCGCACCGAAATGGCCAAGGACCTATTGGACCTGGTCGGACTGGGCCGGCGAATGCGCCACCGTCCGGCGCAGCTGTCCGGCGGTGAGCGCCAGCGTGTCGCCATCGCCCGCGCCCTGATCCTCGGCACCCGCGTCCTGGTGGTGGACGAGCCCACGGCCAGCCTGGACCGTACCTCGGCCAACCGCATCATCAGCATCCTGAAGGACACCACCAACGACGGTATTGCCGTACTGGTGGCGTCGCACGACCACGAGTTGGTCCGGCTCAGCGATACGCTGACTGAATTGAACTAGCAGCCGATGCCTCCGGACCGGCCGTCACATGCGGCCGGTCCGGTCTTTCCATCTCCAAGAGAAGGTAACTTCGTAGAGTGACGTCTCCAGAAAAACCCCCGTTCTACATCACCACCGCCATTACGTACCCGAACGGCGTGCCGCACATCGGCCACGCCTACGAGTACATTGCCACCGACGCGATGGCCCGGTTCAAGCGCCTCGACGGCTACGACGTGATGTTCCTGACCGGTACGGACGAGCACGGCATGAAGATTGCCCAGGCGGCGGAAAAGGAAGGCATCACCCCCAAGGAACTCGTAGACCGGAATGCCGAAATCTACAAGGCTGCCCACGCCGCCTTGGGCATCTCGTACGATCGCTTCATCCGCACCACGGATGAAGATCACTACGCTGCCTCCCAGGCCATCTGGAAGAAGATGGAAGCCAAGGGGGATATCTACCTGTCCAAGTACGAGGGCTGGTATTCGGTCCGCGATGAGGCCTATTACACCGAGGACGAGACCATACTGAAGGACGACGGCGTCCGATACTCGCTCGGTACCGACACCGAAGTGACGTGGACCGCGGAGGAGAGCTACTTCTTCCGCTTGTCCGCCTACCAGGATAAGTTGCTGGCTTTGTACGAGGAGCAGCCGGAATTCGGCGCCCCGCAGTACCGCTTCAACGAGGTCATCAGCTTCGTCAAGCAGGGCCTGCAGGACTTGTCCATCAGCCGGACAACTTTCGACTGGGGCGTCCCGGTGCCGGGGAACGACAAGCACGTTATGTACGTGTGGGTTGATGCCCTGACCAACTACCTGACGGGAGTCGGCTACCCGGATGCCGAATCGGAAGCGTTCCGCAGGTTCTGGCCGGCGGACGTCCACATCATCGGCAAGGACATCTCCCGGTTCCACGCCATCTTCTGGCCCGCCTTCCTGATGAGTGCCGGCCTGGAACTGCCCAAGCGGGTCATGATCCATGGCTTCCTGACCAACAATGGCGTCAAGATGTCCAAGTCCCTCGGCAACGTGGTGGCTCCGAAGGATTTCGTGGAGCAGTACGGTCTGGACCAGGTGCGCTTCTTCTTCCTCCGCGAAGTGCCCTTCGGCGCCGACGGCAGCTACAACCACGAGGCTATCGTGGGCCGCATGAACGCAGACCTTGCCAATAACTTCGGCAACCTCGCACAGCGTTCGCTGTCCATGGTGGCCAAGAACTGCGAAGGCAAGGTGCCTGTTCCCGCCGAATTCTCGGCCGAGGACACCGCGCTGCTGGCCCAGGCCGGCGGACTGCTGGACGTGGCCCGCGCTGCCTTCGAGAAGCAGGAATTCAGCCGCGCCCTCGAGGCAATCTGGGCCGTGCTCGGTGACACCAACGCCTACTTCGCCGAGCAGGCCCCGTGGGTCTTGCGCAAGACCGACGTCGAGCGCATGAACACGGTCCTGTACGTCACGTTGGAAGTTGTCCGCATCGTGGCGATCCTCGCCCAACCGATCATGCCGACGTCGGCCGCCAAGCTGCTTGAGGTGCTGGGACAGCCGGAAGGCGAGGCCCGCCAATTCGCTGCCATCGCCACGCCGATCGTCCCCGGCACGCAGCTCCCGGCCCCGGCCCCGGTCTTCCCGCGTTACGAGGAGCCCGCCGAGCCCTAGACGCCCGCTCACTTTTGTGGTGCGTGACGCAGACGCCCGCTCGCTTTTGTGGTGCATTACGCAAACGCTCCTTCAGATCCGTCCGGCCAGTCCGGCAGATCTGAAGGAGCGTTCGTTTTTTCTCGCCCATATGTGAGCGAGGATCGAAGGAAAATGCCCTGTAAGTGAGCGAGCGTCGGAGGAGGGCTGCCCGGCCTACACCGTTGCCAAGCCTTGTACGGGCGACAGGCGCGCTGCGCGTCGGGCAGGCAAAACGGACGCGAGGAGTCCGGCCACTACTGCCACGGCGAATACGCCCAGCAGTTGCAGCCAAGGCACGGCCGGCACTACTTCCACCACGGGGCCGAGCGAGGCCTTTGCGCCCAGCCATCCGTACAGGATGCCCAGCGCCGAGCCCATCACGGCCGCCACGCCTGCCACCAGGACCGCCTCGATCGCCAGCATTCCGCGCAATTGTCCCTTGCTCAGGCCAAGTGCCCGCAGGAGGGAGTTCTCACGCGTCCTTTCCAGAACGGAGAGGGACAACGTGTTGGCGACACCAATCAGGGCGATCACGACCGCGACACCCAGCAGCCCGGTCACCACCAGCAGCAGGACATCGATGATGCTGTTGAAGGTGACGCGTTCCATGGCAGCTCCACTGACATTTGCGTCGGGCACGCCGAATTCCGCTGCGACGTCCTTTCGGATGCTCTGGACTTGGTCGGCTCCGAGGTTGTCATTCAGCTTGAGCCACACGGTCCCGCTCTCCGCCGGGATCTCCCGGGAAGGAAGCTTTGCGGCGTCCGCACTGTCCACCAAGGGTTCGATGTTCCGGCTCCGCAGCACCACCGAGTCCAAGGTGAGCGAACCGCCTTGGGCGGAGATCGTCGTCGTACCCGGTTTCGATCCTTCGGGGAGGTACACGGAACCCGGTGCAGGGCGCAGTGCCTTGTCCCGAAGGATCCGTGCGGCGTCATCGGAGGAGATGGCGTAAACCGCACGGGTATCCGCGGGGCTTCCCGTCCCGGAGATGGTTCCCACCGGACGCAACAGCACGGCGGCCTCGACGCCGGTGATCGATTTGACCTTCTCGACCGCACCGACAATATCGGTCTTGCCCGTCGCGGGCGGCGCGCCCAAGCCGCCGTTGCCCAAGTTCACTGCCATATCCACGGGGTAGTTCTCGGCGAGCATCGTGTTGAAGGCTTGTCGGGATGTGGCAGCCCCGGTCATCATGAGGGTCACGAGCGTCACCCCGATCAACAGGGCGGAGGCGGTGGCCGACGTCCTGGCCGGGTTGCGGACTGCGTTGACGGCCGCGAGTTTTCCGGGAACGCCGGCCGGAGCAGCGAGACGCCCTGCGGCCGCCACGAGCGGCGGGACAAACAGGCTGGCGCACAACAGCACCCCGATGAAGGACAACGCTCCGGCCAACATCGCGACGGGCAGCAGGTTGGCCATCGCTCCCAGGACGAGGACAGGTGCTCCGATCACCAGCGCGGCCAAGCCGATCCACAAGCGGAACCTGCCACGCTTGTTGTTGACTGTTGCGTCGTCGGCGGGCCGCAGGGCGGCCAAGGGCGCGACGGCGGTCGCCGCTTTGGCGGGGACCATGGCGGCGACGACGGTCAAGACGGTTCCGGCGACCAGCCCGGCGATGATTGCCGACGGCGGGACGGCCAGGGTGGCGAAGGCCTTGTCCGGGGTGGTCCGCGCCCAGGCGATCAGGGCGGCCATGAGCCCGGTGGCTGCGAGGACGCCCAGCACTGAGGAGATGAATCCAACAACAAGCGCTTCGAGAAGCACCGAGGAACGAATCTGGGCCTTCCCAGCCCCCAGGCAACGCAGCAACGCCAGTTCCCGGGTGCGCTGGGCAATAAGGACGGAGAAAGTATTGGCAACCACCAAAGTGGAAACAAGGATCGCGACGCCAGCGAAGGCGAGCAGGATGATGGTGAGCTGGTCGTGGCCGCCGCTCATTTGCGCGACGGCGGCAGTCACCTTTTCCTGTGCGGTCTGCACGGTAGCGCCATCGGCTCCCGCAGCATCCAGGCGGCGGGCGAGGTAGTCCTTGGCTGACGCCGTGTCCTGGCCCGGCTTGAGCACGAGTTGAAGTGCGGAGTATCCCGCGCCCGCATCACCCAAGGAAGACACCGTGCCCGCAGTCGCCACGAGCTGGGGAGCCGACGCCGAGAAAGGATCGTTGCTGGACTGGACCAGCCCTGTGATCTTGACCATCGACGTCCGTGGTTTCTCCCCGGAACGCCCGGAGCCAGGGGACTGAAGCTCAAGAACGCTGCCCGCTTTGAGGCCGAATCGATCTGCGGTCTTGACGTCCACAGCGGCTTCGTTTGCTGCGGAGGGGTATGCGCCG
Source organism: Arthrobacter sp. MMS24-S77 (assembly GCF_054888235.1). Lineage (NCBI taxonomy): Bacteria > Bacillati > Actinomycetota > Actinomycetes > Micrococcales > Micrococcaceae > Arthrobacter > Arthrobacter sp. MMS24-S77. The sequence continues at coordinate 2,935,560 of NZ_JBTZRN010000001.1, read as the reverse complement.
CTGGCCAGGACGGAGGGCTCCATGCTGGCGGGGGCAAGGCTGCGGAGCTGGCCGTACTGCTCGTCACCGGCCGCAGTGAACATGACCGGCGCGAGGCGCTCGGCGTAGCTGTCCTGGACAGCCGGGGCCGATGCTGCGGCATCAACAGCGCTTTGCTGCAGGGCACCGGAAGGCCCTGGACTCACGATGAGGTCGGCTTTTCGGTACGCCTCGCCGACGCTCGCACCAAGAGTCGCCTGGGTGCTGGCTCCGACCATCAGGGTGGAAGACAGGAAGACCACTGACAGCATCACGGCCAGTCCGATCGCGACGAACCGACTGAAGTGGGTGGATAACTGGGACAGGGCAACGCGGAGCATCCTCAGGCCCCCAGCTTGCCGAGGGCTGCAAGCACGGACTCTGCGGTGGGGTCGTGGAGCTCGCCCACCAGTCCGCCGTCGCTCATCAGCACAACCCGGTCCGCATAGCTCGCCGCGACGGGGTCGTGAGTCACCATGATGATGGTCTGGCCCAGTTCCTTGCTGCTGCGCCGCAGCAGACCCAGGACTTCGCCACCTGCCCTTGAGTCCAGGTTGCCTGTCGGCTCGTCGCCGAAGACGACGTCGGGACGGGTCAGCAGGGCGCGCGCGACGGCGACCCTCTGCTGTTGCCCTCCGGACAACTCGTGCGGGCGGTGCGTGAGCCGGTCCTTGAGTCCGAGGGTTCCCACGACGTAGTCGAACCATTCGGAGTCAGCGGTGGTTCCGGCAAGTGCGAGCGGCAGTTTGATGTTCTGTTCGGCGGTGAGGGTCGGAACCAGGTTGAAGGCTTGGAACACGAAGCCGATGCGTTCGCGGCGCAGCGCGGTGAGCTGCCGGTCGTTGAGAGCAGTGATATCGGTACCGCCCAGCACGATCTTGCCGGAATCCGCGGTGTCCAGTCCCGCAAGGCAGTGCATGAGCGTGGATTTGCCCGAACCGGAGGGTCCCATGATCGCGGTGAAGTGGCCTGATTGGAAGCTGACGCTGACGTCGTCCAGGGCCGTGACCCGGGTATCGGCCTGGCCGTAGCCCTTCGTCAGATTGAAGGCTTCGACGGCGGGGGCTGCGGGGAAAGCCTCGGGGCCGGAGGGGCGGGGGAGCGGAGTGAAAGTCGTCATGCTTCCACGCTATTTTCCAGGCAAGGGCCTCCGGATCGGGCTGCGGGGCGATTGTCCGCGCGCACCGCTCATACCGTGGTCTGAGCCGGGAGCGCCGCCGGTAGGACGCCGGTCGGTAGGAGGACCGGCCTAGTCGCCGGGTGTTACCACTCCGGTCTCGTAGGCGATCACGACCACCTGCACACGGTCACGGGCGCCCAATTTGGCGAGGATATGACCTACATGGGTCTTCACCGTGGCCTCGGACAAGAACAGGCCTGCGGCAATTTCGGGGTTCGAGTGTCCCTGCGCGATCAGTTCGAAGACTTCGCGCTCACGGGCGGTGAGGCGTTCGACGGCGGCAGCGTGACCTTCCTGTTCCGGTGTCCGGGCGCGCAGCAGCGGCGCAACGTGATCCAGGAGCCGGCGGGTGGTGGAGGGTGCGATGACGGCGTCGCCGCGGTGCACTGTGCGGATCGCGTCCAGGAGTTCTTCGGGCGGCGCGTCCTTGAGGAGGAACCCGCTGGCTCCTGCCTGGATGGCCGCCAAAGCGTATTCGTCGAGGTCGAAGGTGGTCAGCACGATGATTTTGATGTCCTGGCGCCGGGATCCGGCAGGCTGGGCCGCCGCGTTCTCCAGAATGCGGCGGGTGGCCTCGATCCCGTCCATTCCCGGCATGCGCACGTCCATGAGGACCACGTCGGCGCTTGTGGCTGCCAGGGCCTGGACGGCTTCGATGCCGTTGCCTGCTTCCGCAACAACCTGCAGATCCGCCTGCGAGTTGATGAGCATTCCGAATCCGGAGCGCACCAACTGCTGATCGTCAACAAGTGCAACGCGGATGGGGTGGTGCTCTGCCGGCATGTCTTAAGCCTCCGAATAGGGGATGAAAGCGGAAATGTGGAAGCCGCCGCCCGTCGTCGGGCCGGCGGCCAAGGAACCATCGTAGAGGGAGATGCGCTCGGCCATTCCGAGCAACCCTTTCCCCGTCGCGCTGGGCAGGGTCGGCGGCGGCGCCCCGGCCGTCGTCGTGCACGTCAATCTGGAGCCCGCGGGGCTGCCATTCGAGGGACGTTGTGGCGCGGGCACGCGGGCCGGCGTGCTTGATGACGTTGGTGAGTGCTTCCTGGACCACCCGGTAGGCCGTGAGTTCGGCGCCGGGAGGCAAATGGCGCCGGGGTGTACCGCTCTGTTCGAAGGAGACCTGGAGGCCGGCGGCGCGGAAACCCAGGAGAAGCTCGTCGAGATCGCCAAGTCCGGGCTGGGGGCGGGTGGGGGAAGCATCGTCGGAGCGGAGCACGCCGAGCAGGCGGCGCATTTCACCGAGGGAGCTGCGGCCCGTGGCGGCGATGGTGGCGAGGGCCTCGGTGGCGAGGGCCGGATTGGCTGCTGCCGCGTAGCGGGCTCCATCGGCCTGGGTAATGATGACCGAAAGCGAATGTGCCACGATGTCGTGCATTTCCCGTGCGATGTGCGATCGCTCATCCGCTGCGGCCAGTTGGCGCTCTTGTTGCTGTTCGATCTCGAGGCGCCGGGTGCGGTCTTCGAGAGCTTGAAGCTGAAGCCGGCGGACCCTGGTGAGATCGCCGATGGTCCAGCTGACCAGGACCAGAAGCCAGATCAGTACCGTGTACAGGGCTCCGATCGTCAGGCCGAGGATCCCGATCCCTGGTGTGCCGGAGTACAGGCGGGTGGTCAGCATGACGCCTCCCAGGAGGCCCAAGCCCAGAACGGCGCGGCTTGCCCAGGACGGGCCGTAGGCGGCAGTCGCATAGATGACCAGGGGTACGGCAATTTGTCCGGCGACCGGTTCCAGGGCCAGCGCCCACTGGATGAGGCAGACGAAAACCACGACGGCGGCCGCATACACCGGGCGTACCCGCCGCCACGCGAGCGGCAGAATGAGTCCGCAGGAAACCAGAAACAGCTCCGGGTGTCCGGCAATGAGGTAGACGGGACCAAAGAGCAGGAGAAGCAGCAGCATCGCGGCCAGGTCCAGCTTGAAGGGGTTGCTCCGGAACCAGTTGTATATCGCGTGCCGTCTGTCCACCCAAGAACTCTATCGGCGGTGTTGCCCCTCCACATCATGCCGTGGTCGGAGAGGATCCGGAGGGTTCAAATACTGAGACGATTTTGACCAGCATGTGGATGCCTTGGCACTCTGAAAACATGAGCGCAACGCACCCCGCCGCAACGATCGATCTGGCCGTCATTCCCGGCGACGGCATTGGCCCCGAAGTCATTGCCGAAGCCCTCAAGGTCCTGGAAAAGGTTGTCGCCGAAGAAGGCGTCACCCTGGAGCAGACCGAGTACAAGCTTGGAGCCCAGCACTGGCTTGAAACAGGGGAGACCCTCCCGGACGAGGTCCTGGCCGATCTGCGCACTCGCGATGCCATCCTGTTCGGCGCCGTCGGTGCAGCCCCGGGGGACACCCGCATTCCCTCCGGCATCATTGAACGCGAGATGCTGCTCAAGCTCCGCTTCAGCCTGGACCACTTTGTGAACTTGCGCCCTTCACGCCTCTACGGCACGGTCGGAAGCCCACTGGCCAACCCCGGCAACATCGATTTCATCGTGGTCCGCGAGGGCACGGAGGGCCCGTACGTCGGCAACGGCGGCACGCTGCGCGGAGGCACCCCCCATGAGGTCGCCACCGAGGTGTCACTGAACACGGCCCACGGCGTCGAGCGCGTTGTCCGTGACGCGTTCCGCCGCGCCAGCGAGCGGCCCCGCAAGCACGTCACCCTCGTCCACAAGCACAACGTCCTGGTCTTCGCCGGCCACTTGTGGAAGCGCACTGTCGAGGCTGTGGCCAGGGAATTCCCCGAGGTCACCCACGACTACCTGCACATCGACGCCGCCACGATCTTCATGGTGACCGACCCCTCCCGCTTCGACGTGATCGTCACCGACAACCTCTTCGGAGACATCATCACGGACCTTGCCGCGGCCATCACCGGCGGCATCGGACTCGCAGCCTCGGGCAACATCAACATGGACCGCACGGCGCCCTCCATGTTCGAACCCGTCCACGGCTCCGCTCCGGACATCGCGGGCCAGCAGAAAGCGGATCCAACCGCCGCCATCCTGTCCGCGGCCCTCTTGTTGGACCACCTCGGCTACACCACGGCCGCCCGCCGGATCGAAGCCGCCGTCGTGGCCGACATCGAAAGCCGCAATGGCGAGAGCCGTAGCACCGCGGCCATCGGCGACGCTATCGCGGCCGCACTTTAGGGCCTGTGCTCGGGCGTAAGCTTTACTTGAATTATTTACCTGCTGCCGTGGTCCGTCGCTGAACCATATCCTCCAAGAGATGGTTCGCTCTGCCAGGTAGCCGACTGGAGGAAACATGACTCAGACTGCCCACGGCGTCGAATTCAGCCAGCAGCTCTCGGAGACCCCGAAGTCTGCTGAGGAGCGTGCAGCTATCCTGGCAAACCCGGGATTTGGCGACTACTTCACCGACAACACCGTCATTGTCGACTACAGCGTTGACACCGAGGGCAAGGGCGGCTGGCACAGTGCCCGCGTCGAAGCCTACGGACCGATTTCCCTGGATCCTTCGGCGGCAGTGCTGCACTATGGCCAGGAGATCTTCGAAGGCCTCAAGGCATACCGCCACGCTGACGGCTCCATCTGGACGTTCCGTCCTGAGGCCAACGCTGCCCGCCTGAACAAGTCGGCCCGCCGCCTGGCACTCCCGGAACTGCCTGAGGAGTACTTCCTCGGCGCCATCCGCGAACTCGTGCAGGCGGACAAGGAATGGGTTCCGTCCGGCGACGGCGAAGCCCTGTACCTGCGCCCGTTCATGATCGCCACCGAGGCCTTCCTGGGTGTCCGTGCAGCCCGCGAGGTCTCCTTCCGGGTCATCGCGTCCCCGGCCGGCAACTACTTCGGCGGCGAACTCAAGCCGGTGTCCATCTGGATCTCCCGTGAATACGCCCGCGCCGGCCGCGGCGGCACGGGTGCTGCCAAGTGCGGTGGAAACTACGCTGCCTCCCTGATCGCGCAGATGGAGGCCGAGGAGAACGGCTGCAAGCAGGTCCTCTTCCTGGACCACTTCAATGACGACGCCGTTGAGGAACTCGGTGGCATGAACGTCTTCTTCGTCATGAAGGACGGTTCGCTTGTCACCCCGGCGCTCACCGGAACCATCCTTGAAGGCGTGACCCGATCCTCCGTCATCCAGGTGGCCAAGGACATGGGCCGCGAAGTATCCGAACGCAAGATCACCCTTGCCGAGTGGCGCGACGGCGTGGCCTCCGGTGAAATCGCCGAGGTCTTCGCGTGCGGAACCGCGGCCGTCATCACTCCCATTGGCGTGCTCAAGGACAAGACCGAGTTTATCGGCTCCGAGGACGCCAAGGCAGGCGAAACCACCATGGCCATCCGCCAGCAGCTGCTCGGCATCCAGACCGGAACGGTCGAGGACAAGCACGGCTGGCTGACCCGCCTGGCCTAAGTCCCCACCGGCTCCCAAGCCTCGCAAGCTCGGCTCGGGTCCCTCGCCGGCGTGGGCCCTACCGGCTCCCAAGCCTCGCAAGCTCGGCTCGGGTCCCTCGCCGGCGTGGGCCCTACCGGCTCCCAAGCCTCGCAAGCTCGGCTCGGGTCCCTCGCCGGCGTGGGCCCTACCGGCTCCCAAGCCTCGCAAGCTCGGCTCGGGTCCCTCGCCGGCGTGGGCCCTGTCTTTGAGAGCGCCCGACGGCGGCCTCCCACTTCGGTGGGCAGGCCGCCGTCGGCGTTTCACCGGGTCGTCGTTTCACCCCGGAACAGTCGGCTGGCTGGAAGATCGGGGCTACTGGGGCTGGGGCCCTTGGATCAGCGGTTCGATGAGCGCTTCCATCTTGGCCTGCAGGTACTGTTGGCCGGCAGCCGAGGGGTGGTCGCCGTCGGGCCCAATGAGGTTCTCGGCATCGCCCATGATCCAGCCGAGGTCTATGGGATCCACGAAGTCGGCGCCTGCTTGCTGGGCAGCGGCTTTGTCCTGGTCCCGGATCTCAAGTCTTTCCGATTCCGGGGTGCTCGTGTACGACGGCGGACCTATCACCAGGATGTCGGCGTGCGGAGCCCGGACCTTGACTGAGGCGAAAGCCCGTGCCGCTGCAACCTCGGTCTCGCCCGGAGCGGCACCTATGTCATTTTCGGAACCAAAGAACACCACCAAACGCGTGGAGTCAGTTACTGCCCCGTCCACTTGGGAACCGAAGGTCGATCCGTCCTCGCCGACGCTGACGTAGCCGCTTCCATCCTGCGCGGCATTGACGATGGTTGCCTGGAACTGTTGAAAAGCGGGATCGTTCTCCACGAGGTTTGGCCACGCGTCAGCGGGTGAGGTGCCGTGTCCGGTGCTGAGGGAATCCCCGATGATCACCACCGAAGGTTCCGCTGCGGCGGCGCGAGGTCCGGCGTCGGACGAACAAGCACTAAGGATCGCAAGGACGGAAAGGCAAACGGTTGCGATCGCCGTCGTGGTCCAAAGGAGTCCTCTTCGAGGGATTTGAGTCCGCAACAATTCGATCACTCCTCTGCATCCGTTCAAAGGCAAGCCACGCTGCAAATCAGCCCTGCCGGCGATCTCTTGATCGCACGATGTGTCCTGGCGCCTTGGCACCATGCTACGTCGTGTGCCGTTTTTACCTCCTGTGCATCTGCTCTAATTCCGAGGCCCGGGCATGTGACATGTGCCAAGATGGAACCGTGAATCCGGTCAATGACGCCTCTTTCCAGAACAGCAGTTTCCTCACCCGCTCACGGTTGGCGCCCAATCCGGGGCCGATGAGCCTCGACGGGACCAACTCGTACGTCATTGCCGCCCCGGACGCTACCGGAGTTGTGGTCGTCGATCCCGGGCCGCTCGACGAAACCCACCTCGCGGCCCTGGCCGCCAGCGGATCGGTTGAGCTTGTTCTCATCACCCACCGCCACAAGGACCATACCGAGGCGTCCGCCCGCTTCCACGAAATCACCGGTGCACCCGTCCGTGCGGTGGACCCGGCGCACTGCCACGGTGGGGATCCGCTCCGCGCGGACGAGGTCATCGAGGCAGCAGGCGTGGAGATCCACGTCCTTGCCACGCCGGGCCACACCTCGGATTCGGTGTGCTTTCATCTTCCCGGCGACGGGCCTGACGGCTCCGTGCTCACCGGCGACACCATTCTGGGACGCGGAACCACGGTCCTGGATTATCCCGACGGCAGGCTAGGGGACTACCTCGCGAGCCTCGACACACTTGAAGGACTAGGTCCGGCAACTCTGTTGCCCGCTCACGGGCCCGTCCTGCCGGCGGTGGACGCCGTGTGCCGCGAGTATCGGGCCCACCGGGAGATGCGCCTGGACCAGATCCGTGAGGCCCTCGCGCGACTCGGAGCGGAGGCCGCGGTCCAGGCTGTCACCGATGCGGTGTATCCCGACGTCGATCCTTCCGTGCGTTGGGCGGCGGAAACCTCGGTTGCCGCGCAATTGGACTATCTGCGCGGTTAGCGGACGGTACGCTAGAAACCATGCGTATCGCTCGGTTTGTTGTTGATTCTGATCCCGTCTACGGCGTCGTCGAAGGTGAGCCCGGCAGTGAAGTCATCACTGTCATCCACGGCGATCCCTTCTTCAACGGCGTCGAGCGGACCTCGGTCCGCCACAAGCTGGAAGACGTGCGCCTGCTGGCTCCCATCATCCCGCGCAGCAAGGTGATCGGCGTCGGACGGAACTTCGCCGATCACGCCCGGGAACTGGGCAATGAAGTTCCGCAGCATCCCCTGCTCTTCCTGAAGCCGAACACGGCGGTCGTTGGCCCCAACGACCCCATCGTGTTGCCCGAGTTCTCAGAGGAAGTTTCCTTCGAAGCGGAACTCTGCGTCGTCATTGGCCGCATTTGCAAGGACGTGCCCGAAGACCGCGTGGACGATGTCATTTTCGGTTACACCTGCGGCAACGACCTCACGGCCCGCGACGTCCAGAAAACGGATCTACAGTGGGCACGCGCCAAGGGCTTCGACACCTCCGCGCCCCTGGGCCCGTGGATCGAGACCGAGCTGGACCCCGAGGACCTGGCAATCAAGGGCTGGCTCAATGGCGAACTTCGCCAGGATGGCAGCACCAATCAAATGATCCGCAGCGTGCGCGAACTTGTGTCGATCGTTTCGCAAGCATTCACATTGCTGCCCGGCGACGTCATCATGACAGGTACTCCGGCCGGCGTCGGCCTGGTCCAGGAGGGTGATCGCTACGAGATCGAGATCGAAGGCATCGGGCGCTTGTCCAACCCGGTAGTCCGCCGCTGAAAGGTTTGATGGTCCGCCTGCTGCTTGACGCCCGGTCAAGCAGCAGGCGAAAACAGGCATGCGGCAGGCGGTAAAGTTGGAACCATTATGACTACTGTTGCTGCGTCGAACTCTGCCGCCATTCCTGCCGTGAACGCCGAAACCCCGGTCCGCGTCCGGTTCTGCCCCTCGCCCACGGGAACTCCGCACGTCGGATTGATCCGTACGGCCCTCTTCAATTGGGCTTACGCTCGGCACACCAATGGCAAGCTGATTTTCCGCATCGAGGACACCGATTCGGCCCGCGACAGCGAAGAAAGCTACCATCAGCTGCTTGATGCGCTGAAGTGGCTCGGCATCGACTGGGACGAGGGTGTCGAGGTCGGCGGACCGCATGAACCGTACCGCCAGTCGCAGCGCAGCGACATCTACCAGGATGTGATCGCCAAGCTCAAAGCCGGCGGTCACATCTATGAGTCGTACTCCACTCCTGACGAGATCGAAGCCCGGCACCGGGCGGCCGGCCGGGATCCCAAGCTCGGCTATGACGGCTTCGACCGCCACGTGACGGAGGAGCAGCTCGCCCAGTACAAGGCAGAAGGCCGCCAAGCCGTGCTGCGCCTGCGCATGCCGGACGAAGACCTGACCTTCAATGACCTCGTGCGCGGGGAGATCACGTTCAAGGCAGGCTCCGTGCCCGACTTCGCCGTGGTGCGGGCCAACGGTGCGCCGCTCTACACCTTGGTGAACCCGGTCGACGACGCGCTCATGGGCATCACCCACGTCCTCCGCGGCGAGGACCTGCTTAGCTCCACTCCGCGTCAGATCGCCCTCTACCGTGCGCTGTACGCCATCGGCGTGGCCGAGTACATGCCGGAGTTCGGCCACCTTCCGTACGTCATGGGCCAGGGCAACAAGAAGCTTTCCAAGCGCGATCCTGAATCGAGCCTGTTCCTGCACCGCGAGCGTGGTTTCATCCGCGAGGGATTGCTCAACTACCTGTCTCTCCTGGGCTGGTCGCTGAGCGCCGACGAGGATATCTTCACCGTGGAGCAACTCGTGGCAAACTTCGACATCCACGATGTCCTGGGCAACCCGGCGCGCTTCGATATCAAGAAGGCCGAAGCGATCAACGGCACGCATGTTCGCATGCTCACCCCTGAAGACTTCCGTGAGCGGCTCGTTCCCTACCTGCGCGCCGCGGGTTTCGTGGGGGAAATCCTGACCCCGCGCCAGGAAGTGATCCTTGAGGAGGCCGCGCCACTGGTCCAGGAACGAATTACCCTTCTGGGCGAGGCTCCCGAGATGCTCGCCTTCCTTTTCAAGCAGGACGGACAGATCGACGTCGCGGACGACGCCCGCAAGGGCCTCCCCGAAAACCTGACCGAGGTGTTGGACGCTGCGTTGGCCGCCCTGGAACCCGTCGAGGACTGGAGCGCGGAAAGCATCCAGACCGCGCTCAAGCAGGCCCTGGTGGAGGACCTCGGCATCAAGCCGCGCCTCGCGTTCGGCCCCGTGCGCACGGCCATCTCCGGCCGACGCATCTCGCCGCCGCTTTTCGAATCCATGGTCATCCTGGGCAAGGATTCCTCGCTCGCCCGCTTGCGCGCGTTCCGCGGCTAGTCCAGGCCCGCCGTGATCAGCGCACTTCAGGAATCCTTTGGCACGGTCCGGGGTGTCCTCTTCGATATTGACGACACTCTGGTGGATCTCGAATACGCCATGACCACGGCGTTGCGTGACGTCAGCGAACATCTCCTGCCCGGCCTGGACCAGGCCGGGTGGGAGAAATTCGGTCGGATATTCACTCACGAAACGACGCACTTTTATGATCGCTACCTCGCGGGCGAGTTGACGTTTAACGAGCAGCGACTCCTGCGTGGCCGTGCCGCGCTGGGGCACTTCGGCGTCGAGCTTGGCGGCGAGGACTCCCACACATGGCTCAGCGACTACTCCCGCCTGCAGCCCAGCTATGTGAGGGCCTTCAGCGACGTCGTTCCGGTGCTTGACGCCTTGGACGCCGCGGGCATTCCCTATGGCGCCGTGAGCAATAATGTCCACGATTACCAGCGCGTCAAACTCGACAGCGCAGGACTTGCACGGATCTCGGTGCTTGTGGGAACGGACACCGTTGGCGTGCCCAAGCCGGACCCCGCCATCTACCTCGAAGGGGTCCGCCGCTTGGGCACCATCCCGGCCGAGACGCTCTTCGTCGGAGACAATCGCCTGCTTGACGCAGACGGCGCCACCGCAGCCGGATTGCAAGGCGTCTGGTTGAACCGCACAGGCGAGGTCACTTCCGACTTTTCCGGCCGGGAAATAGACTCCTTGTCGCGACTGCTCGCCTGAGCCTTGCTGCTCGCCTGAGCGGTGGCACGGCTTCGGCGACTACGCGCCGAGCCGGAACTTCCGCAGGAAGACAAACGCGCCCACGGAACCGGCACCCAGGACGCCCACAAGTCCGAGCGCCGTGCCGGTATCTGACTTTTCAGCCATGCTCGACGGCGACACCGCCGCGGCACCCTGATGGAGTTCTGCCGTACCCGCCGCGATCCGCGCGTTCCCGTCCGCGAGTTTGTCGGCGCCGGTGGACAGTTGGGCCGAGCCCGCAGCCAGTTTGGCGTTTCCTTCGGACAACTTCGAGGCGCCGGCGGCCAGTGCCGTGGAGCCGTCCAGAAGACCGGGGAGGAAGGATCAGCCGGGCTGCCCTTGATTCCCGCCATCAGTGAATCCGTGCCTGATGCCAACCGTGACGTTCCGTCCGTCATGCTGGCCGTGGCCTTGAGGAGCCCCGGATGCTCGGGGTCGCCCGGTACTCCGTCCATGCCCACACGGATCTTTGCCGTTCCATCAGCAAGCATCTGGGTTCCAAGCACCACGCCCGGAGATGCCGGGTCCTGGCTGTTGAGCTTCTGGGCGAGCGTCGCGAAACCAGCCGTCAGCTTTCCGGTTCCCGCCGCCAGTTTTCCGGTGCCGTCGGCGAGCCTTCCGGTGCCATCGTGCAGTTGCCCCGCGCCGGTTTGGAGCTGGCCGGCTCCCGCCTGCAGTTGCCCGGCCCCGGCGTCAAGGCGATGTGCGCCATCGTTCAGGGCATTGATCTGAGCCTTCAGCACTGCGAGGGGCACCACGCCCTGGACTCCGTTGGCGGCGTCGGCCAGTTGCTGCAGTCCCTGGGCCAATGCCGCGGTTCCGGTTCCCTTGGTGGGATCGTTTCCGGCTCCCGGGTATCCCTTGAGCTGATCAGTGCCCGCCGCCAGCCTGGCGGCGCCTGCGTCGAGTCGGGCAGCGCCGGCGTCGAGTTGAGCTGCGCCGTCATTGAGCTGGATCGCACCATTGTTGAGCTGGGTGGCGCCGTCGGCGAGATTGTTTTCGGCGTCCCCGGCCGGCGTCGGGGTCAACGCTGCGGCGAGCTGCACAGCCCCGGCCGCGAGTTTCTGCGCGCCGTCGTCCACTTTGTAGACGCCCGGCGCAAGCTTGGCGTTGACGTCGTTCTGAATCTTCACTGCACCTGTCGCCAGTTTGTCGGCGCCATCCTTCAACTGCTGGGCTCCCGGGGCCAGTTTTCCCTGGATTCCGGTTTGGACCTTTGACGCGCCGTCGGCGAGTTTGGCCGCGCCGGTCCCGGCTTCCGCGGCTCCTCCCGCAAGCCTTGCCGCACCGTCCTTGAGCTGGCCTGCGCCGGCTGATGCCTGTCCGGCGCCGTCATTGAGCTGTTCGGATCCCGCAGCGATCTTCCCGATGACCAAGGTGTAGAACCCGAAGAGCGCGATCAGCAGGAGAGCGAGCACACCGATGGCGATCATCTGGGCCCGGCTTCGTGTTCTGGTGGCAAGGGCAGGGTTCCGTGTCATGGGCAATTCCTCTCGATGACTTCCCGACGGCGGCGCTGCTGCCGGGGATACCCCCCATGTGACGCAGCTAACAGACGGGACGGCCTGCGGCTGTGCCACGAAAACAAGTGTTTGGCGTGGGTTACCGAGTGGTAACTTACCGAGAGTAAACTTAAGTTCCGGGGTATTGCAAGGTTTTTTTGCTCTCGTCGGCGGATCATTGAGTGCGGGAGTCGCGCCGGACGCGCGATCGCGCGCTCGATTTGTGTGCATCGAGAGTCTCGGGTAAAGTAATTACTCGTGCTGAGGGGCACGGAGCGAAGGTTTAGGCCTTCGAATCCGGCCTAAAAGCACCAATGGGATATGGTGTAATTGGCAACACTACGGTTTCTGGTACCGTCATTCTAGGTTCGAGTCCTGGTATCCCAGCTCTGAATAACCCGCGAGTTTGCGCGGTAATTCGGAAGTTTTGAAGCGGTTCGCCGATTTGAAACAATGTTGAATGTATGAAATACTCATTCAGCTTGAATGCCGGAAGCGGTGTTCAATAAAGTACAAGGCCCCATCGTATAGCGGCCTAGTACGCCGCCCTCTCACGGCGGTAACGCGGGTTCGAATCCCGCTGGGGTCACAACATGAATCCCCGGAACCGATAAGTTCCGGGATTCTTTTTGTGCCGTTCCTTCTTCCCCTTGTTTGCCGCCCGAAAGCCCCCAAATGGCTCGACTCGCCGTGCCGCAAACGCTTTCCCACCTCAAAGGAGGGGAGGACGGTACGGGCGGCAGCCGCGGGCATCCACATCCAGGTCCTAGGACACTAGGCTCTGTCACTCTGCAGGGCTCCCGCTGCGTCCCTGACCTTGATGAGCGTGCGCAAGTTCCGGGTGGTAGTGCCCGCCTTGTATCGAGCCTTTGAAGAGAGCTTGCTGAAGGGGCTGTCCAACGTGCCTCCTGCCGGGGCGAGCCAGGCCGAAGCCTCGGGGCCCAAGCGGACTTGCTCGACGCCGCCCTGTCCCGGCATGCCGAGGGCCGTGCCGGCGTCGAACAGTTCGTCCAACATGGCTGCGTCCGAAGCCAAGGTGATGTAGCTGTGCGTGGTCTTGTCGTCGGCGGGATAGGGGCAGGCTTCCACCAGTTCGGCAACCCGTTCCGCGGTCAGGACCACTACCCAGGCGTCATAACCGAATGCATCCCTCAGGCATTTCTCGCATTGCTCTTTGACTTCCGTCGCGTCCAGTTCGCTTTGAAGCACCACGTTGCCGCTGGCCAGCAGAGTCTTGACGCCGGTGAAAGGATACGCGCTGAGGGCTGTCTTGAGGTCGGCCATCTTGATGTTGATTCCGCCCACGTTGATCCCGCGCAGGAACACGGCAAAGCTGTTCATGCGCCCACCCTATAACGGCTCTTAGTCGTTGGGCATGGTTGGCGGAGTCCCCTGTACGGTTGGTGGCCGTCGGCGCCGAGCAGATGGATTGGCCTCTTTACGCCGTGCCGAATCGAGTGTGCAGTTGACATGGGCCAAGTAGTCGCCACTCGCGCTTCCGTCTGGGCCGACCAATACGAAAGTCCGGCCGGGGCAACATTTTTTCGAGTCAAGCCAAAATGAATTCGCCCAATGGAACGTGGCTGTCCGGCCGGGTCCACTCCGAGGCCAACATCTCGAAGGTCGTGATGTCATGGGTAGTCTTCGCACGCGGTTGCAGTGGACTCCTGTAGTCACGCGGTCTGCACTACCGACTGGAACAGCAATTCCATGTCCGTGATCAACGAAGCCTCCATCTGCGCGGCCGTCCCCCGCGGGGCCAATGCCGATCTGCTCGCCGCGGGCGTCCCGGCACAAAGGTCGCTGCGGACGAAGACGAGTAGATCCGCGGCTGGGTCAGCGTAATGGGTCTCAGCGCGGCCGGCGGATTGATCTGTGCGGCCATATTGCGTCGTTTTCCGACCGGCGGCTCACGACAGGACGAGCCACCCCAAATCTTTCCTGGTGCACATACGGTCTCCGAAAAGGCCTGGCCCATCCGATATCCACCGGAGGCCGCGGTTGTCCCAAGGAGTAAGGCTCACCCGGCCCGCAGGCTGAGGGACGTCATTTATGAAACGATCGCAAAATGCCTCGAAGCGCCCGCCATTGACGATGGAACCGTCCGCGTGACGTAATAAGCGCTTGCTTCGCGGGTGGACGCACTCGCCCGGCGCCTTTGGGCGTCCGGATGCACGCAGGATTTTTGGATCGATACACTGCCATTCTTGGAGTCATGGCTTGCGGAGCTGCCTACGTTCCGGTCGACATCGAAGAGCCGGAAGAACGGGTGGAGACTGCGCGGTCGGAAGCGGGCGTCTGCGCAGTGATCGGCGGGCACCTTGCAATCACGCAGTACGCAAGGCAGGGTGCATGTCAGCCGTCGAGAGCCGCCCTCCGCACTTTAGCCACAAGCAAGCCCGCAGCGCGGCCGGTCAACAGTCGAGGACCGGGCCGTGGACTGGCCTATTAGGCCAGATGGTCCGGGAGCCTGACGCCGGCGGCGTCCAGCTCCGGTCGGACACATGGCGGAGACCGTTGTTCCGAGCCGTAGATATTCCCCGGCTGAGTGAAGCTGTAATCTGCGAACCACACGCCAAAGCCCGGGGACAACATGCCGGCTTTTCAAGCAAGCCCATTTGGACAGGAGAGCCTTGCGGTTGGCGCAAGTTCATGACTTGGCCCAGCAATCGGGGAACGTTGTGTTGAGATCATTTTTTACAGTCGTTGTTCTTAATGCGCATTGGGTATTGACAGAGAGCCTGGTGGCGGAGGAGAGTCTGCTCACCGACGAGGATCGTCGTGGTTTCCAATGGATTTAGGGCATATTGGGGGAATCATGGAACAGTGGCGTTTGTGTTTCCTAGCTAAGGGATCTCAGGTCAAATACCGTCCTGGAAGAGGACTCGATGCCGAGACAATCGGCCCTGTCTCGGTGGCCAAGATCCCCGTTCTCAGTCAGACACACTCAATGTAAATTCTCGTCAAATCTACGTTGAGGGGTGAACGGTGGCGAACACTCGCTGGTGGCAGAAAGCATTACCCGTTCTGATCGCTTCCTTCGCGCTCGCAGCGTGTGGAGGATCTCCCGGCCCGGGCACCGCTGCTCCGACTCCCACACCGACTATTACCTGCGCGTCGTTCCTGCCGACAGCTCCCTGCAGCACCTACGCAAGCGTTTCGGGCAAGACAGACGGCAAGGACCTTCCCTGGGCATCCTCCGGATCTGTTACCGCGAAACTGCAAACCGTGGACGGATCGCTCCATTTGACCGTCACGACCACGTGTGGACCATTAGGCGGGCCCGCAACAAGAACAGGAACGGTTCTCACGGTGGGAGATATCGCCGTGGGTGCCGCCGCCTGCGCCGAACTCACCGCCTCCCAGCAGCAATGGGTCCTGGCCTTCCTCAAGAGGCCCATCGATATGGCATACAACAACGGCATTCTGACATGGACCAGCGGAACCGACTCGCTGGCCTTCAAACCGAAGTAGCCATCTACAGCATCCCAGAGTCAAATTCGTCCCCACGAATCGAAGGCCCGTGGGATATCAGTGACATTCTCAGAGCGCCCGTATTCGTTGCCTGAAATCCGTGCCGCCATCAAACGGATCGACGCCCAGAAGAAGGCAATAACGGCTTTGGGGTTCCAAGTTGAGGGAATCGTCGGAGTTCGGGACGATGACGGAGCCATCGCAGTTGAAGGTCATGCGATTGGGGCCGCTGCCGTCGACACGGCAAGAGTAGCCGACGTCGCAAAACAAGCGGCGGGCACGGCGGTCAGATTGGTTGACGGGAAGCGAAGCACACCTGCAACACGTTCCAACGACTCCTCGCCATTTAACTCGGGCGCCTACATGCAAACTGGCTCTTATTCCAAATGCACCACAGGATTCGCCCTCGCGGATGCGAATCGGACGTACACGATCACTGCCAGACACTGTGACCTCGGGCCTTGGTATGACCGCAATGATTGGGGTGTTTCCTTAGGAAGCGAATTCTGGGATTCTTCCGGTGGCCAAGCATCGTTGATGACCGGGTACGGCAGCAAATGGATGTACGACGGTACGTGGGACAACAGCTGGGGCTACTCGAAGGCAACAGCCGGATTTCAAGATGTGTCTCTCGGGGATTGGATCTGCACAAGCGGCGGCAACTCCGGGGTCCACTGCGGAATTCAAGTCGAGGGCATGTGGTACTTGTGGGATGACGGATACGGTAGCGCCTACAACATTGAGGCCTTCCAGATGACCTGGCCTCAGATCGCGGCCATTCAGGGCGACAGCGGCGGGCCGGTCCTCATGCCTTATTCAAACGGCACCGTAGGGGCCGTTGGCATGATCCAGGCCGTCCTAAATGCCCGCTACGACAACTGCGGTTCAGTCCATGACCCCGGCTACCTGTGCTCGCAAGCCGTCCTCTTCACCTCAACCCGAACCATCGCAAATAACTATGGCCTGAGCCTAGTCACCTGGTAGTGCGCCGCCGAAGCCCGGCTTTACTCCCACGAAAGGCTGTTGGGAGTTGCTCCCTGGGAGCGGATGGCGATCCTTTTCCTGTGGCCGTAGTAGCCCTCCCGGGCGCGGATCCGGACTGGGAGGTCTACTCAGGCCCGGGACTGGCGTAGTGAGCCGGATGCTCCGGGAACCGGACTCCGGCGGGATCCAGCTCGGGACGGACACCTGGCGGGAGACGCGCCAGCTTCCAGAATTTGACCTGATCACGCCCCGCGACGCGTCACCATCCACAGGGGATGCGTTACAGACGCATCTCTTCCACGACCGAATCATGCGCATGGACGAAATCGATCTGGGGGTCAACTCGACACTGGGTCCGAATAGCGGCGTCGTGGATGCATGTTCCGTCTCCGACGAACTCGTTCTGCGGCATCTCGGCGACTATGACTGAGCTCGGCGAAAGAAGTCAGTCGTTGTTCTTGCGCAAGGCTTCTGTCAGCACCCGGGCGGCATTGCAGACGACTTCGGCATGGAGGCGTCCAGGTTGGCGCGTCAGGCGCTCGATGGGGCCCGAGATGGACACCGCAGCAATGACCCGGCCGGAAGGGCCGCGCACCGGTGCGGAGACTGAGGCGACGCCAGGCTCGCGTTCGCCCAGGCTCTGGGCCCAGCCCCGGCGTCGTACTCCCGCCAGGACCGTCGGCGTGAACCGGGCATTCTGGAGTCCGTCCAGAAGACGGTCGTGGTCTTCCCATGCCAGCAGGATTTGCGCGGCGGAGCCGGCCTTCATGGACAGCTGGGTGCCCACGGGAATGGTGTCGCGCAGGCCGATCGGGCGTTCGGCGGAGGCGACGCACACCCGCCAGTCGCCCTGCCGGCGGAAGATCTGGGCGCTTTCTCCGGTGGCGTCGCGGAGCTGGATGAGGACGGGACCGGCTGAGGCGATGAGCCTGTCTTCGCCGGCCGCCGAGGCGAGCTCAACGAGGCGGCTGCCGAGGACAAATCGCCCTTGGATATCACGGCTCACGAGGCGGTGGTGGACCAGTGCCAGTGCCAGCCGGTGCACGGTGGGACGGGCCAGTCCGGTCGCGGCCACAAGTTGGGCGAGCGTGGTTGGCCCCGCCTCAAGTGCATCGAGCACCTGGGCCGCTTTATCGATGACGCCGACTCCACTAGAATTGTCCATGTAATGATATTGCCGTCTCAATATCTGAGATGCAAGTTGTTTCGCTGGCGCAGTTTGAATCGCTGATGTTCAGTGGAAGTAGTCAAGCCAACCGCAGTGAAGGGAGCAGGCCGTGGGAAAGACACTGGCCGAGAAAGTTTGGGATGCGCACGTGGTGCGCAAGGGCGAAGGCGAAGGAGCCAACGCCCAGCCCGATCTTCTGTTCATCGACCTGCACCTCGTGCATGAAGTGACGTCGCCGCAGGCCTTTGAAGGTCTCCGGTTGGCCGGCCGTAAACTGCGCCGGCCGGACCTCACCATCGCGACCGAGGACCACAACACGCCCACGCTGGACATCGACAAGCCGATTGCCGATCTCACCAGCCGCACGCAGATCCAGACCTTGCGCAACAACTGCCAGGAGTTCGGGGTCCGCCTGCACTCGCTCGGCGATGCCGAGCAGGGCATTGTCCACGTCGTCGGTCCGCAGCTGGGGCTCACCCAGCCCGGCATGACGGTTGTCTGTGGCGATTCCCACACCTCCACGCACGGTGCATTCGGCGCCCTCGCCATGGGCATCGGCACCTCCGAGGTGGAACACGTCATGGCCACCCAGACGCTGTCCCTCAAGCCGTTCAAGACCATGGCCATCAACGTCGAGGGCACCCTGCGCCCGGGCGTGTCTGCAAAGGACATCATCCTGGCGGTCATCGCCAAGATCGGCACGGGTGGCGGCCAGGGCTACGTCTTGGAGTACCGCGGATCGGCCATCCGTGCGCTGTCCATGGATGCCCGCATGACGATTTGCAACATGTCCATTGAAGCCGGTGCCCGCGCTGGCCTGGTGGCCCCGGACCAGACCACCTACGACTACATGTACGGCCGTCCCCACGCCCCCCAGGGCGAGGAATGGGATGCCGCCGTCGCGTACTGGAACACGCTGCACACGGACGACGACGCCACTTTCGATGTCGAGGTGGACCTCGACGCCGATACCCTGGAGCCGTTTGTGACCTGGGGGACCAACCCGGGCCAGGGTATTTCACTCAACGAAGCGGTTCCGTTCCCCGGGGACTTCGGTGACGAGAACGCCAAGCTGGCGGCCGAACGCGCGTTGCAGTACATGGGACTCGAGGCAGGCACGCCCATGAAGGACATCCGGGTGGACACGGTCTTCCTCGGTTCCTGCACGAACTCCCGCATCGAGGACCTCCGCGCCGCCGCGGACGTCATCCGCGGCCGGGAAAAGGACCCGAAGGTCCGGATGCTCGTGGTTCCCGGCTCGGCACGCGTCCGCCTTGAGGCCGAAGCCGAGGGCCTGGACAAGGTGTTCAAGGAATTCGGCGCTGAATGGCGCTTCGCCGGCTGCTCCATGTGCCTGGGCATGAATCCGGATCAGCTCGAACCAGGGGAGCGCTGCGCATCCACCTCGAACCGCAACTTCGAAGGACGCCAGGGCAAGGGCGGCCGCACTCACTTGGTTTCGCCGGTAGTCGCTGCGGCCACGGCTGTACGCGGGACGTTGAGCTCGCCGTCGGACCTGGAGCCCGCCTCCGTCTCCGCATCCACCACCACCGACGCCGCCTAGGAGGATCCCCATGGAAAAGTTCACTACACACACCGGCATCGGTGTCCCGCTGCGCCAGAGCAATGTGGACACGGACCAGATCATTCCAGCCGTCTACCTGAAGCGGATTACCCGTACCGGCTTCGAGGACGCACTGTTCTCAGCGTGGCGCAAGGACCCGTCCTTCATCCTTAACCAGGAGCCCTTCACCGCGGGATCCGTCCTGGTAGCGGGCCCCGATTTCGGCACCGGTTCATCCCGTGAACACGCAGTCTGGGCGCTGAAGGACTACGGGTTCAAGGCCGTGTTGTCTTCCCGTTTCGCGGACATCTTCCGCGGCAACTCCGGAAAGCAGGGCCTCCTGGCTGCGGAACTCGCCCAGGACGATATCGAGCTCATCTGGAAAGTGCTTGAAAACGCCCCGGGCACCGAAGTCAAGGTGGACCTTGTGTCCAAAACCATTGAGTGCGGCAACGTCGTGGCACCGTTCGAGATCGACGACTACACCCGCTGGCGCCTCCTGGAGGGCCTGGATGACATCGGCCTGACACTCCAGCACGAGGAAGATATCACGGCCTACGAAGCCACGAGGCCCTCTTTCAAGCCGAAAACCCTGCCCGCGCGGATCCAGTAGCTCAACGGAGATCCAGTAGCTCAACCGATAGGACCGGCAGGGACGAAGCTCCGTGCCGGTCCTTTTCCGTCGGTGGAAGCATTTCCGGGCGTGCTCCATTTCGAATCGGTAACGTCAGCTTTTATGCTTAGCTGGAGCCTTCGTAAGTATGGGGGCATCAACTCGTGAGGAAACCGGTATAGATGAGTAGTGTCCTGACAATCCGCGGCGGCGTCCCATTGACCGGCCGTGTCACCGTCAGAGGGGCCAAGAACCTTGTTCCCAAGGCCATGGTGGCTTCGCTTCTCGGCAACGAACCCTCGGTGCTGCGGAACGTCCCGGAAATCAAGGACGTGGAGGTCGTCACCAGCCTGCTGCAGCTCCATGGTGTGACTGTTCAGAAAGACCCTGTCTCTGGCGATCTCACGCTGGATCCCAAGAACGCCAAAACAGCGTCCAGCACCGCGATCGACGCCCACGCAGGGGACTCCCGCATCCCGATCCTGCTGTGCGGGCCGCTGATCCATGCCATTGGCGAAGCCTTCATTCCGGACCTCGGTGGCTGCAAGATCGGTGACAGGCCCATCGATTACCACCTCAACGTACTCCGCCAGTTTGGCGCCGTTGTCGAAAAGCGCCCCGGCGGCATCCACATTTCTGCCCCCAAGGGACTCCACGGCGCCAAGATCTCCCTCCCGTACCCTTCGGTGGGAGCCACGGAACAGGTCCTGTTGAGCGCCACGCGCGCCGAGGGCATCACTGAACTGAGCGGTGCCGCCACCGAACCCGAAATCATCGACCTCATTGCTGTCCTGCAAAAGATGGGCGCCATCATCAGCGTCCAGACTGACCGCACCATCAGGATCGAAGGCGTCAAGGACCTGGGCGGTTACGACCACCGCGCGCTGCCTGACCGCAACGAATCGGCGTCATGGGCTTCCGCTGCCTTGGTGACCCGTGGAGATATCTTCGTCGAGGGTGCTTCGCAGCGAGACATGATGACTTTCCTGAACACCTACCGCAAGGTAGGTGGCGGCATGGATATCCGCGAAGACGGCATCCGCTTCTACCACCCTGGCGGCAAGCTTAGCCCGCTCGTCCTTGAAACAGATGTGCACCCGGGATTCATGACCGACTGGCAGCAGCCCCTGGTGGTCGCCCTGACCCAGGCTGAAGGCGTGTCGATCGTGCATGAAACCGTGTACGAAAACCGCTTCGGCTTTACCGATGCGCTGACCCGCATGGGTGCCACCATCCAGGTCCACCGTGAGTGCCTCGGAAGCGTTCCGTGCCGATTCGGCCAGCGCAATTTCCTGCATTCCGCGGTCATCTCAGGACCCACCCCGCTCAGGGGTACCGACATCGATATCCCCGATCTCCGTGGCGGATTCAGCCACCTAATTGCGGCGCTTGCCGCGACCGGCACGTCCAGGGTGACCGGGATCGACATCATTAACCGCGGCTACGAGCGCTTTACTGAAAAGCTCGCCGGCCTCGGTGCCGATTTCGACCTCACCGACTCCAAGTAACGGGGGATACCTTGAAGGAATCGGCCCGGAGCCGTGCCATGTTCGCAGTTCTCGCGGGAATTGCGCGTCCGCTCATGAATATCCTCATGGCGAAGAAGTGGGAGGGGACTGAAAAGCTTCCCGCAGGCGGCTTCATTGCCGCCCCGAACCATTGCACCGAAATCGACCCGGTTGTAGTGGGTCACATGCTTTACAACATGAAGCGTCCACCGCATTTCCTTGCGAAGTCCGGACTGTTCAAGGCCCCGATCCTGGGGGGCCTGTTGCGCGCCACGAACCAGATTCCGGTGGAACGCTCGAACGACGGGTGCGAACCGCTCGCTGCAAGCCGCCCAGCAAGTGGTGGATGCCGGCGGCGCCATCATCATCTATCCCGAAGGCACCTTGACGCGTGACCCTGATTTGTGGCCGATGAAGGGCCACACCGGAGCTGCGCGCCTGGCAATCCAGACCGGTGCGCCCGTGGTTCCCATTGCCCATTGGGGTGCCCACGAGGTCTTCCCCGGTACGCCAAGCGCCTCCATGTCTTCCCGAGGAAGACCTCCCGCGTCCTGGTGGGCGATCCCGTGGATCTCAGTGCCTTCCACGGCCGGACGCTGGACCGGGCCACTTTGGTGGAGGCGACGGACATCATCATGGACGCCATCACGGAACTCCTGGCTACCTTGCGCGGGGAAGAACCGCCCGCGGAACGCTGGGATCCTGCAGCCCACAACCAGTCCAAGCACGGTCGTTTCCAGGCGACTGAGGAAACCACGGGCACCAACGGCACGGACGGACAGAAGTGACCGCTCCCGAGGTACCTATGGCTAACACGGCGGTAGTTGCCGTTCTTGGCGCCGGATCCTGGGGCACCACGTTCGCCAAGGTCCTGGCGGATGCGGCAATAGCCAGCGGCACAGAGCGCAGCATCCGCATTTGGGGCCGGCGGGACGAAGTAGTTGCCCAGATCAACTTGGAGCACCGCAATACGCAGTATTTGAAGGACATCGCGCTGCCCGATTGCATTACCGCGTCAACGGACGTGTCAGAGGTCCTTAGCGGTGCCGGGATCGTCATTCTCGCCGTGCCGGCACAATCGCTCCGGCTTCAACTGCGCAAATGGAAGCCACTCGTGGCCCCGGAGGCCATTGTCGTCTCCCTCATGAAGGGCCTTGAACTCGGCACGGACTCGCGCATGAGCCAGGTTATCTCCGAGGAACTCGACATCCCGCAGGAGCGTGTCGCCGTGGTTTCAGGGCCAAACCTGGCCATGGAAATCGCGCGGCAAGAACCGACGGCTTCCGTGGTGGCATGCAGCGACGAGGCAACCGCTGCCGAAATTGCGCACTGCTGCACAGCGCCCTACTTCCGCCCCTACACGAGCAACGACGTGGTCGGTGTCGAAATCGGCGGAATCGTGAAGAACGTCATCGCCCTCGCCGTCGGCATCTGCGAAGGCAAGCAAATGGGAGACAACACGAAGGCCTCGGTGATCACCCGCGGCCTCGCGGAAACGTCACGGCTTGCCCTTGCCCTGGGTGGCGAGGCACGCACCATGGCCGGTCTTGCCGGCCTGGGCGACCTCGTGGCGACCTGTTCCTCGCCGCTGTCCCGCAACCATACGGCGGGCCGTTTGCTCGGCGAAGGCTTGACCCTCGAACAGGTTACAGAGCGCATGACGCAGACCGCGGAAGGTATCAAATCCGGGTACGCTGTCTACGAACTAGCCGGAAAACTCGGTGTCGACATGCCGATCACGGCGGCCGTCGTAGCCGTCCTGGAAGGCAAACTTTCCGTTGATGAACTTGGGCCCAGACTCTTGGCCCGCTCCCTGAAGTCCGAAGGCGATTACTGACTGTGACCGAAGAATCCTTGTCCGCCGGAGCTGCTGAGTCCCCTGGAACTGCTGCTTCCGCAAAACCCTCCGAACGTCGTCGGCCGCGCGTCGCAGTACTCTTTGGAGGCCGCTCGAGCGAACACGCCGTCAGTTGTGTCACGGCTGCCGGAGTCATGGGCGCCATCGACAAGAGCAAGTACGACGTCGTTCCCATCGGGATCGCGAAGTCCGGCCAGTGGGTGCTCCCTTCCGCTGACATCAGCAAGTGGTCATTGAGCGGCGCGGCACTGCCGGAGGTGGCACCATCCGGGAAGACCGTCACGCTTGCCGAGATAGGCGGGGCCCACCAGTTGATCGTCACGGCACCGAACGCTGTGCCGGAGGAACTGGGCTCCGTGGACGTAGTTTTCCCGCTCCTGCACGGACCTTGGGGCGAAGACGGCACGGTCCAGGGACTCTTGGAGCTTTCGGACACCCGGTATGTTGGAGCCGGAGTCCTGGCTTCCGCGGTCGGCATGGACAAACACTTCATGAAGGTCGTTTTCGAGGCCGCCGGCCTTACCGTGGGACCGTACGTCGCTGTCACTGACCGTGAATGGATCAACGACGCCGAAGCCGTGCGCAAGCGCGTGGACCGCCTCGGCTTCCCGGTCTTCGTCAAGCCCGCCCGCGCCGGTTCCTCGATGGGGATTTCCAAGGTCGATTCCATGGACGGGTTGGATGCCGCCATCGAGGAAGCACGTCGGCACGACCTCAAACTGGTGATCGAGGCCGGCATTGTTGGCCGCGAAATCGAGTGCGCTGTCCTTGAAGGACGCGGCACTGCGGCTCCGCGCACCTCCATGCCGGGAGAGATCGCGGTCGCTCCAGGCGAGCACGAGTTCTATGACTTCAACGCCAAATATGTGGAAGACGGCGCCGCTGCCTTAAGCTGCCCGGCCGATATTCCGGACGAGGCCATTGTCCGCGTGCGTGAGCTTGCTGCGGCAGCGTTCGATGCCGTCGGTGCTGAAGGCCTCAGCCGCGTTGATTTCTTCTACACGCCGGACGGCGAGCTCATCATCAACGAGATCAACACGATGCCGGGATTCACGCCCAAGAGCATGTATCCGCAGATGTGGGCGGCTTCCGGGCTGGGCTATGCCGAGTTGATCGACGAACTCATCTATTTGGCGCTCAATCGGAAAACCGGCCTGCGCTGAAAGGTTAGCGCTGAAAATCGGCTCGCGCTGAAAGCCGGCTCGCGCCGGGACAGCTACTTCCCAGGGGTGCTAGTCGGCAGGTTTTGCAGCAGCTCAGGCTGGCCAACGCACTTGCGTACGGCCTTGATCTTCGCTGCAGCAGGAGCCAAATCGGCGAGGACCGTCGCAGAGCTGATCTTGTTCGGGTCCATCAGGATTTCCGTGGCGGGCTCGCGCCCGTAGGTGGTCAGTGTCCACACCGGGTCGCCTTCCTTGATTACCCAGTCGACGTCGTTCACGGTGACGCAGCGGTCCGTGGTGGGGCCGGGTATGTTGACGCCGCAACGCAGTATCAGGACAGAAGGATCGCCCCATGCGGCCGTCGCCTGGCTGTTGGTCTTCCGCAGGGCGGCATCGCCGACGGTGTCCGGAAGTGCCACCATCATGGGTGCGCAAGCCGCGTTCGCTGCATCGGCGGCAGGCTTGACGTCGACCACGGGGGAGCAGGCCGCGAGGGTAAGAACCGAAACCGCCGCGGCCGTCAGGGAGCAAAGGGCGCGGACGTACACAGCGGCTTTCGTTTGTTGCATTGATCAAGCCTATCGCGGCCGCGGCAAGCCCCTCGCGCCAAGGGACAGCCCTTTGTTGTCTGCGGTTCGCGATAGCGTAGAGCTGTGTCCATAGAAAAACAGACTGTCGCTGAGCTCTCCGAAGGGGAGCTCCTTGCGCGTATTTTTCCGCGCCTGCACCGCAGCAGCAGTGTGCTGCTCGGACCGGGGGACGACGCCGCCGTCGTCGCCGCTCCGGATGGCCGGACCTTGATTTCCATTGACACCCAGACCCAGGACCAGGACTTCCGCCTGCAATGGAACAACGGATACCGCACCACAGGGTATGACGTCGGTTGGAAATCGGCGGCACAGAATCTCAGCGACATCAACGCGATGGGTGGAACCGCGGTGTCCCTCGTCGTGAGCCTGACCATGCCGCCCGGTACTCCCGTGCAGTGGGTTGAGGACTTCGCGGATGGTTTGACTGCCGGCATCGTCGGTCTGGGGGCTACCGACTGTTCGGTTGCCGGGGGAGACTTGGGCCGTGGCAGTGAAATTGCCGTGACGGTCGCGGTCATCGGGACAATGCACGGGCTTCCGGCTGTGTTGCGCTCCGGTGCCAGGCCGGGGGATGTCCTGGCCCTTGCGGGAACTGTTGGCCGCGCTGCCGCTGGTTTGGCTCTCCTGGAAAGCACCATTCCCTTCGGAAACCTGAACCCTGCCCAGCGCGCACTCATGGACAGCCAGTGCCGGCCGCAGCCGCCGCTTGCTGCAGGTCCGCTGGGTGCCAAAGCCGGAGCAACCGCCATGATGGATGTCTCCGATGGCCTCTTGCGCGACGGCGTCCGGCTCGCCGAAGCCAGCGGTGTCGCACTCGATCTCGACCCCATAGCGCTCAAGGCCCTCGCCACTGGCTTGGAAGCTGCCTCGGCTTTCCTTGGCAGCGATCCCATGGACTGGATTCTCGGCGGTGGAGAGGACCATGGCCTGCTGGCGACTTTTCCAGCAAATGTTCAGTTACCTTCCGGCTTCACTGCGATAGGCTCGATCCAGGCCGTTGCCGAAGGGCAGCACAGCGGCGTCCGGATAGCGGGAATGCCCGCTGACACCGTGGGATGGGATCACTTTGCAGACTAAGATTGCCGCCAATGCGCACGCCATGAAACGGTGGCTGGGCAAGGCGGAGACCACGCTCGGGAATCACAGCGATCGCCTCAATGCCATCAACATCTTCCCCGTTGCAGATGGCGATACCGGCACCAACCTATACCTCACAGTCCGCGCCGCTGCCGCGGCATTCGTTGATGGTTCCGGCCCGGACGAACCAAGCAACGACGTCGGTGCCGTTCTGGCCAGTGCAGGCCGGGCGGCCATGGAGCAGGCGCGCGGGAACTCCGGAACACTCTTTGCCGTCTTTCTGTGTGCCGCGGCTGAGCCGCTCGTCGGCCACACCCGGCTCAGCGCGCCGCTCCTTGCCACCGCCCTGAACCGTGCCCAGATCCGGGCATGGTCGGCCTTGAGCGAGCCTGTGCCGGGCACTATGCTCTCCGTTCTGGAGGCTGCTGCAAGGGCCGCGGGTGAATGCGACACCGCACACAACGGCGATGACAGCAACCAGGCTTTGGGCTTGGCCCTCGATGCCGCCGTCAATGCCGCGTTGGATGCGGTGGTGCGCACCGAGGACCAGCTCGCCCCACTCCATGCTGCGCATGTGGTGGACGCGGGCGGCGTGGGTATGTTGTTGATCCTCGACTGCCTGCGTTCGGCCGTCCTCGGCGAAGAACTCCAGGATGAGCTCCTGGACGGACTCCACGGCTATGACCTGCAGGATCCGCACATCCATGCGGGAATGCCTGATGACGATGGGGTCGAAGTCATGTGCACCATTAGTCTTTCACCGCTCGCCGCTGCAACGCTGCGCCAGCGATTGGACGAACTCGGTGATTCCGTCATCATGAGCCAGGTGGGCAGCGCGAGCCATGCAGGCAGCCCGGCAGGACCGGACGACGACGATGATGACGACGACGATGACGCAGTAGAAACCAACTACCGCTGGCGCGTGCATGTCCACGTACCGGAAGCGGAACCGGCCGTGGCGATCATCCGCTCACTCGGCGACCCCACCGACATCTCCGTCAGCCAGCTGTCGATGCCGCGCGACCCTGGCCTCCCGGCAGGCCAGCACGGGCATGAATCCTGAGCTCCAGCTTCCGCTCGAACGAAGGATCGGCAAACGCTCCGCCTCCGTCATCGAGAAGCACCTCGGGTTGGACACCGTCGGGGAGCTGCTGAACTACTTTCCCCGCCGCTACCTGAGCCGCGGGGAGCTGACCCCCATCAGCAAACTGCCGCTGGATGAAGAGGCCACCCTCATCGCCAGGGTGCTATCCAACTCCACACGGCAGATGCGGGCAAGGCGTGGATCGTTGACCGACGTGGTGGTCACTGACGAGGCCAGCGGCGAGCAGATCCCCGGAACCCTGAAGATCAGTTTTTTCAACGGCTTCCGCGCCCGCAGCGAACTCCAACCGGGGCGCCGCGTCATGTTCTCCGGCAAAGTCAGCCGTTACGGCGGATCCCTGGGCATGACCAATCCGGACTTCATACTGCTGGACGAGGACCCCGAGTTGGCCGGTTCCGTTGATCCGGAGAAGCTCGCGGCCATGCCCATCCCCGTCTATCCCGCCACCGCGAAGCTCACCAGCTGGTCCATCCACAAGGTCGTCACCACGCTTCTGGACACTATAGATGTGGACAGCATCGAAGATCCGCTGCCTTCGGAAATTGCCTCCCGGGAGAATTTCCTGGAGGTAGGGCAGGCGTATCGGCTCATCCATTCGCCGGAAACGGCAACGGACTGGCAGCGTGCCCGGGACCGTTTCCGTTACCAGGAAGCCTTGGTGTTGCAGACCGCGCTGGCACGGCGTCGGGCCCAACTGGCGGCCGAAGAGGCGACCGCGCGACGGCCCATACCCGATGGCATCCTTGCCTCGTTCGACCGGCAGTTGCCGTTCACGCTGACCGCCGGCCAGGCCGCCGTCGGGAAGACGCTTTCCCAGGAACTGGCACTGGACTCGCCCATGAACCGGTTGCTGCAAGGTGAAGTCGGGTCCGGAAAAACGATTGTGGCCTTGCGGGCCATGCTGCAGGTGGTGGATGCCGGCGGGCAGGCGGCGTTGCTTGCCCCCACCGAGGTCCTCGCGGCACAGCACTTCGATTCCATCCGGAGGACCCTTGGTCCGCTGGCCCGCGATGGTTTGTTCGGCGGCGCAGGAATGCTGGGCGGGGCCGGACTGTTGGGCAGCGACCCCGGGAGCGGCCCGGGATCTGTCCAGGTCACCTTGCTGACAGGCTCCATGCCGACGGCTGCCCGCAAGCAGGCCATGCTGGACGCCGCCTCGGGTAACGCCGGCATTGTGATCGGCACCCACGCGCTGCTGAGCGACAAGACGTCCTTTCAGGACCTCGGACTGATCGTCGTGGATGAGCAGCACCGGTTCGGAGTGGAACAGCGGGACGCCCTGCGGGCCAAGGCAAACCGTCCGCCCCACCTGTTGGTGATGACCGCCACTCCGATTCCGCGCACCGTTGCCATGACGGTCTTCGGCGACCTCGAGACGTCCGTGCTGGACGAACTTCCCGCTGGCAGGGCACCGATCTCCACCCACGTCGTAGGGCTCGCCGAAAACCCGGGTTGGGCGGCGAGGATCTGGAAACGCTCGCGGGAAGAGATTGATGCCGGCCACCAGGTGTATGTGGTCTGTCCCAAGATCGGCGGCGACGACGACGGCGACTTCAGCCCCGGCGAAGCGGAACCGAGCGACGCGGAACTTTCGGACGAGGGCCCCGCGCGCGAGCTCGCCTCGGTAACCGCCGTCGTCGAAACACTCAGCCAGGAACCCGCCTTGCGCGGCGTCCGGGTGGAACCCCTGCACGGACGACAGGATCCAGCGCTCAAGTCTGAAACCATGGCCTCGTTCACTGCCAACCAGACCCAGCTGCTGGTGTCCACCACAGTCATCGAGGTGGGAGTGGACGTCCATAACGCCACCCTCATGGTGATCCTGGATGCCGACCGCTTCGGCATATCGCAACTTCACCAGTTGCGCGGGCGGGTGGGCCGGGGCGGTCTGCCCGGCACGTGCCTGCTGGTCACCACGCTCGAGCCCGGCCATCCAAGCCGTAGGCGCCTCGACGCCGTTGCTTCCACCACCGACGGCTTCGAGCTCTCCCAGGAAGACCTCAAGCTGCGTCGCGAAGGTGACATCCTGGGTGCCTCGCAATCCGGTGGGCGTTCCACCCTCAAGCTGTTGCGGGTCCTGGAGCATGAAGATGTGATCGCCCGTGCCCGCACCGATGCCCAGCAGCTCGTGGCCAACGATCCAGGACTGCAAGGCCAACAGGCACTCGCCGCGGCAATCGACGAATATCTCAACCCCGAAAAGGAGGCGTTCCTTGAACGCGGCTAAGGAATCCACGCCCGACGGTACCTCTGGGTGCAAACCCTTGGGAGAACACCCGTGAGCCGGATCATTGCGGGCGTGGTGGGCGGCAACCCGCTGGTCAGCGTCCCGGGAAATGCCACCCGGCCCACCACGGACCGCGTCAAGGAGGCCTTGTTCTCGCGGCTCGAGGCGCTCGACGCTATCGACGATGCCCGGGTCCTTGACCTCTACGCCGGCTCGGGTTCACTTGGCATCGAAAGCGCCAGCCGAGGTGCCCGCACGGCCGAACTCGTCGAGTTTGATGCCCGAGCGTCCGAGGTCTGCCAGCGAAACGCCGACATGGCCAACCAGGTGCTCGGACGCAGGATCGTCTCCGTCCACCGTTCGAAAGTGGAGTCTTTCCTGGAGCGGGCTGCCGATGACGCCCTTTGGGACTTGGTCTTCCTGGATCCGCCGTATCCCTTGGACGAGCCTTCCCTCAAGGCTGTCCTCGCCAAGCTTGCCTTCCATCTGGACGAGGGCGCCGTCGTCGTCGTCGAACGTTCTTCGCGCTCTCCGGAACCGGACTGGCCGGACACCCTCGAACGGTTTGCCGACAAGAAGTATGGCGAAACCAAGCTCTGGTTCGCCGAACCCGTCTAAATCAGCCCGAAAGCCGGTCCAGGTCCACTCCGCTCAACACGCCAGCGGGGTGCGGTCCCTGGGCCAGGAGTTCCGCTGTCCATGCGGCTGGCCATGGCCAGCGCGTTCCCACGAGGATGATGTTGCCGGGATACCGCCCGTCGAACATGCCACTCTCGGCGAAGGCCGCGACATCGGGCATCACCTCGCGCATCGCAGCAACCTGGCTTCGCACCAAGGTCAGCGCTGCCTCATCGCCGACGTTGACAATCAGCACGCCGTCCGGCCGAAGCCGCGCCGCGGCCTCTTCATAGAACTCCTGGCAGGCAATGTGGGCCGGAGCCTCGGGACCGGAGAAGATATCCAGGATCACGACGTCGAACGCGAGTTCCGGGGGCAGTTCCGCGAGGATTTCGCGTGCGTCGCCGATGTGCGTAGCCAGGCGGGTACCGTCCGGCAGGGGCAGTTTCTGGAGCACGAAGTCCAGTAGCTCGCGTTCGAGTTCTACGGCGTGCTGTTCCGAACCGGGCCTCGTCGCCTGAATGTACCGGGCCAGGGTCAGTGCTCCCGCACCGAGGTGAAGGGCCGTGATCGGCTGTCCCTTGGGCGCTGCAAGATCCACCACATGGCCGATCCTGCGCAAGTACTCGTAGAAGATCTCTGCGGGCTCCGCGAGATTGACGTGGGATTGCTCGGCGTCGCCGATTCGCAATACGTAGGCGCCGTCAATTAACGCGTCGGCTTCGATCGCCGCATGCTGCCCGGTGGTCCGGAGGAAGCGGCGTCCCTCATGGTTTTGGCGAGTCGACACCGTTAGAGCTTGTTCCGCAGCGTCGCCAGCCTTGCGGCGGCTTCTTCCAGTACTTCGGTCTTCTTGCAGAAGGCGAACCGAAGGAGGCTGCGCGTCCGTTCCGCGCCTTCGGGATGGCAGAACACCGGGACGGGGATGGCGGCAACCCCTACAAGCGACGGCAGTCGTCGTGCCAAGTCCACGGAGTCGTCGATACCCAGCGGTGCGGTGTCAACGTTGATGAAGTATGTTCCCTGGGGCGTGTAGACGCCGAAGCCAGCGGCCAGCAAGCCCTCGGCCAGGATGTCCCGCTTGTGCTGGAGAGTGGAGGCGATGCCGGCGTAGAACTCATCCGGCAAGGCCAGGCCCACGGCTATCGCGCTCTGGAAAGGAGTGCCGGAACTGTAGCTGAGGAACTGTTTGGCGGTGCGGATCGCTGCCACGAGGTGGGCAGGTCCGCTGAGCCAGCCGATCTTCCAGCCAGTGAAGGAGAACGTCTTTCCGGCCGAGGAAATGGTCACGCTTCGTTCCGCAGCACCGGGGATGCTTGCGACAGGAATGTGCTGCACACCGAAGGTCAGGTGCTCGTAGACTTCATCGCTGAAGATCAAGGCGTCGTATTTCCGGGCAAGCTCGACGACGCGTTCCAGCACCTCGCGCGGGAAGACCGCTCCGGTGGGATTGTGTGGGTTGTTGAGGAGCACAACCTTGGTGCGCGCGCTGAAGGCTGTTTCCAAGGCGTCCAGGTCCGGCAGGAAATCAGGCGCCAGCAGGGGAGCTGTCACATGCTTGGCGCCAGCGAGGCCGATGATTGCACCATACGAGTCATAGAACGGCTCGAAGGTCAGGACCTCGTCGCCGGGCTCGATGAATGCGAGCAATGACGCGGCGATGGCCTCGGTGGCCCCGGTGGTCACGATGACCTCGGTCTGCGGGTCCGGAGTCAGTCCGTAGAAGCGTGCCTGGTGTGCGGCGATGGCCTCACGAAGTTCAGGGATGCCCTTGCCCGGTGCATACTGGTTGGCCCCCGCCGAAATGGCTGCTTGTGCCGCTGCCTTGATTTCCGCGGGCCCGTCCTCGTCCGGGAATCCTTGGCCCAGGTTGATGGCTCCGGTGGATATTGCCAGGGTTGTCATCTCTTCGAAGATGGTCACTCCGAGGCCGCCGTCAGCGGAAAGCAGGTTGGCGCCGCTTGCGGCACGTTGCCACGGGGCAGCGCCGGCATCATGCTGCCGGGGGGCGCCAGAGGTGTTCGCGCTGAGAGGGGCCGGGCTCGTCACTGTATGTTGCCTTCCTGAAGTGATGGCTTCCGGCTCGTCCGGGCCAGCATGTCAGCCATGCTATCGCCATAGTGCCTACGGCCCTGGATACGGTAGGTTCGAACCATGAGACGCGCAGTGTGCCCTGGCTCCTTTGACCCGATCCACAACGGACACCTGGAAGTCATCGCGAGGGCCGCTGGCTTGTTCGATGAAGTGGTCGTGGCAGTGTCCACCAACTACGCGAAGAAGTACCGCTTCAGCCTTGAAGAACGCATGGAGATGGCGCGGCAGACCTTGGCTTCCCTCCGAGGGATCATCGTGGAGCCCATGGGGGAGGGACTGCTGGCCGAGTACTGCAGGCATCGGGGGATTTCGGCGATCGTGAAGGGCTTGCGTTCGTCCTCGGATTTTGACTACGAACTCCCCATGGCCACCATGAACCGCCAGCTATCCGGCGTCGAGACTGTCTTCCTTCCGGCGGAGGCCCATTACCTGCATTTGTCCTCCACCCTGATCAAGGAGATCGCCGTCCTGGGCGGCGACGTCTCCGATTTCGTGCCCAAGTCCGTCCTCAAGAGGCTCCTGGCTGGCGAGTCGTCCGCATAGCAGCCCCGCAACGGGTAAGCTGGATCGGTACCTCGGGGCGGAACGCGCTGCAATTGGCCCGGTTTGAGTCCGTTCACGCGTTCAGGCTAAGATGGTACGTCGGTCATATGTTCTACAGGAGTTCTCATTAAGCGAGATGCAAGTTCGCCTTTGACGCTGGACGTCAAGGACCTCGGACGTAGTCCAGGAAGCATGCGGACGCTCACTGAACATGTACCCGCGCCAAGTGACCTTGGTGTGGCACTCATTGGCGTTCAGGAAGGCTCGGATATCGAGCTCGACCTGAGGCTTGAGGCCGTACACGAAGGAATTCTGGTATCTGGAACCGCATTCGCCGAAGTAAAGGGCGAATGCGGACGATGCCTGGATCCCCTTGCGTATGACCTTGAGGTCAATGTGCAAGAACTTTTCTTCTATGAGGGCATTGAGCTTTCGGATGAAGAAGACGATGAAGAGCAACGTCGAGTCGAGCACGATCTAATCGATCTTGAGCCGGTGTTGCGGGACGCAGTTGTAACTATGCTGCCGTTCCAGCCGGTGTGCCGGGAAGACTGCCAGGGCCTCTGCTCCGAATGCGGAGTGCGTCTGGAAGACGAGCCGGGGCACCACCACGAGGTCCTGGATCCTCGCTGGACTGCCCTAGCTGAACTGGCTAAGTCTGACCGGCAAACTGATTAGTAAGTGTTGACTAAGAGAGAAATGAGATAGCCGTGGCTGTTCCCAAGCGGAAAATGTCTCGCGCGAATACACGCGCCCGCCGTGCCCAGTGGAAGGCAACTGCCCCCAACCTGGTCAAGACCATTGAAAACGGCCAGGTTGTTTACAGCCTGCCGCACCAGGCAAAGGTCGTTACCGACTCTGCCGGCACTGCGCTGTTCCTTGAATACAAGGGCCGCAAGGTCGCAGACGCCTAAATCCGCCACATAGGCTGACAAAGGATGTCTTCAACTGAAGAGCTTCTGAAGCGTCTCGGTGTCTCTATTGACGCCGAGACGCTTCGTCTTGCTCTCACACATCGTTCATACGCGTATGAAAACGGCGGGATTCCCACCAATGAGCGCCTAGAATTCCTCGGCGACTCCATTCTGGGCTTTTCCGTGACCGATTCCCTTTACCGGGACAACCCGGCACTGCCGGAAGGCGAACTCGCCAAGCGACGCTCCGCCGTGGTCAGCACCCGCGCCTTGGCAGGTATTGGCCGGGACCTTGGGATCGGCGAATACATCTACCTCGGGCAGGGCGAAAGGCTCACCGAGGGTAAGAACAAGTCCTCAATTCTTGCGGACACCATGGAAGCGCTCATCGGCGCAACCTACCTGTCCAATGACATCGAGACCGCGCGGCAGTTGGTCATGCGACTCGTTGGTCCGTTGCTGAAGGACGCGGCAGCCCTCGGGGCCGGTACCGACTGGAAGACCAGCATGCAGGAGCTTGCCGCCAGCCGCCAGCTCGGATCCATCTACTATGCGGTGGAGGGCTCCGGTCCGGACCACGCGCGCACTTTTGAGGCGGTGCTCCAGATCGGCGGCACCGCTTACGGTAAGGGTTCGGGCCACTCCAAGAAGGAAGCCGAGCAGGAAGCCGCCGCAGATGCGTGGCGCACCCTGAACAGCAAGGGCAATCTGGGCAGCAAGGCTGACGCCCCGGCGGATTCCGCGCACGGCGCCTGAGTCCCATGCCGGAACTCCCCGAAGTCGAAGTGGTACGCCGCGGTTTGGCGCGCTGGGTGCGGGGCCGGACCATCACGTCTGTGGATGTCCTGGACCCGCGCTCCATCCGCCGCCACGGCTTGGGCACGGAAGACTTCATCGGCAACCTGGAACACGCCACGGTTTTGGACGTCGTCCGTCGCGGCAAGTTCCTTTGGATGCCGCTGCAGGCCGGAGAAGCCCACAGCGCCGACCATACCCGCAGTTCCGGAGCCGATCAGCTGCCCGGCGTCGCACTCATGGCGCATCTTGGGATGAGCGGCCAGTTGCTTATGCAGGATCCCGATGTTCCGGATGAGAAGCACCTCAAAGTCCGCATCAGCCTGAGCCAGTCCGACGGGATGCCCGAGCAATTGCGGTTTGTGGACCAGCGGATTTTCGGCGGACTGTTTGTCACCTCCCTTGTACCAACGCCCGACGGCGGTCCCGGCGGCCAGGGCGAGACGCCCCTTCCGGAAATCGCCGAAGAAGCCTCCCACATTGCCCGTGATCCGCTGGATCCGCACTTTTCCTTTGACGACTTCTACCGCAAGGTCAAAGCCCGCAAGACCGGGCTCAAACGTGTGCTGTTGGATCAGGGCGTCATTTCCGGAATAGGCAACATCTACGCCGACGAAGCCCTCTGGCGGGCCAAACTCCACTATGCCAAGCCGACGGACACCCTTCGGCGGCCCGACGCACTGCGGGTTGTAGATGCTGCGAGGGACGTCATGAGGGACGCCCTGGCGGCTGGCGGTACGAGCTTCGATTCGCTCTATGTCAACGTCAACGGTGATTCCGGTTACTTTGCCCGATCCCTCGATGCCTACGGGCGGGCGGGCGAACCGTGCAGACGCTGCGCCGCTGCAGGGCTGCCGGGTGTCATCAAACGCGAGCAGTTCATGAACCGTTCCTCCTACACGTGCCCCGTCTGCCAGCCGAAGCCGCGCAACGGCCGCTGGTAGTACGTTTCGCCCGGCAATCTCCACCGTTTCCATTGCCGGGCTACGGTGGCAGACTGTGGGCATGAGAGCCTGGGTCATCCGGATAGGCATTGCACTTGTCTTCAATGCCATCACTCTCTGGGCGGCTTCCGTCCTCCCCGGAGTACGGCTTGGTGGGGGTTTCCTCTGGGCGGTGGTGGTCTTCACGGTGGCCACCCTGCTGATCAAGCCCGGCATGACTGCCCTGATCGCGCTCGGCGGTGCAAGACTCCATTCCCGCTCCGGGCGTGCAGGAAAGCTCCTGAGTTCCGCCGCCGGCCTATTGGCAACCCTCGGCATCCTGATCCTCACCGGCATCTTCTCCAGCGGCTTCCGGATCAACGGAATAGTGGGCTGGGTTGCAGCCACCGTGGTGATTTGGCTGGCCTCCCTGATCTACAACTTCGTGGACGACGGCCTTGAGGCCAGGGCCACAGCATTGATCGGGCGTTCCGGGATCAGGCGCAGGCGACAGCCGTGAACTAGTGCGGCAGGAGCTGCGCCCGCCGGATATCACGGGTATGGCCCGCAAATCCGGGGATTTCCGCCGTCGGGCAGTAGATTGAGAAGGGGAAATCAGCCACTCAGGAGAACCGAAACACCTTGCATCTGAAAAGTTTGACTGTCCGGGGATTCAAGTCGTTCGCGTCGGCCACGACGTTCGACTTCGAGCCGGGCGTCACTGCCGTTGTCGGCCCCAACGGTTCGGGCAAGTCAAATGTGGTTGACGCGCTGGCCTGGGTGATGGGTGAGCAAGGCGCCAAGACCCTGCGCGGCGGCAAAATGGAAGACGTCATTTTCGCCGGGACATCGGGGCGGCCGCCATTGGGCCGGGCGCATGTTTCGCTGACCATTGACAACGCCGACGGCGCCCTGCCTATCGAATACAGCGAAGTCACCATTTCCCGCACGCTCTTCCGGACCGGAGGGTCCGAATACGCCATCAACGGCTCGCCGTGCCGTCTCCTGGATATCCAGGAACTGCTCTCGGATTCAGGCCTGGGCCGGGAAATGCACGTGATCGTGGGGCAGGGACAGCTGGACCGGGTCCTGCACGCCACTCCCGAGGACCGCAGGGGATTCATCGAAGAAGCCGCAGGCATCCTGAAGCACCGGCGTCGTAAGGAAAAGACTGTCCGCAAGCTGGAAGCCATGCAGGCAAACCTGCAACGCCTTGGCGACCTTACGGCAGAGATCCGCCGACAACTCACGCCCCTGGGCAAGCAGGCTGAAGTCGCCCGCCGGGCTCAGACCGTGCAGTTCGACGTCCGTGATGCCAAGTCCCGGCTGTTGGCTGACGAACTGGTGCAGCTCACCAAGGCTTTGGAGAAGGATGTCGCCGACGAAGCTGCGTTGAAGGAACGCCGCGAGACCGTTGAAGGGGAGCTCGGCGCAGGCCGCCAACGCCAGATCCGTCTTGAGCAACTCGCGGCCGAGGCCACACCTAGGCTCAATGCCGCCAGGGACAATTGGTATCAGCTGTCCGCAACCAGGGACCGGCTTAGAGCCTTGGGATCGCTCGCCACCGAGCGTCGCCGCCTCCTCGGATCCACAGATGCTGCCCCCGATTCCGGCCGCGACCCGGACCACCTCGACCGGCAAGCGGCCCGGGTTCGGCAGGAACAGTCGGAACTCGAGCACGACATCCTGGCGAAGCAGGCGGCCCTTCTCGAGGCCACCGCTGCCAAGCAGGAAGCCGAGAACCTGGCCGCAGCCGAGGACAAGCGACTGACAGCCGTGCTGCGCGCAGCGGCCGATCGTCGTGAAGGACTCGCGAAACTCGTTGGACAGTTGGCTGCCGCGCGTTCCCGGGCGGAGGCGGCCGAGGCAGAACGAGGCAGGCTCAGGGAGTCGCTCTCTGCCGGTGAGGAGCGCCGCCGCCACGCGCAGAGCGAGTTCACGGGCCTCGAATCACAGGTGGCGGGGGTTGAAGACGGCGAGGAAACCCTCGACGCCGAATACGAGGACGCCACCGCACTTCTTGACGAGATCGACGCCGAGATCGAGGCGTTGAAAGCTGCGGAACGGGACGAAGTCCGCGAACGTGATGCCCTCGTCGCCCGCCGTGATGCTTTGCAGCTTGGACTCAACCGCAAGGATGGCTCCTCACGGATCCTGTCCTCGGGCCACCCCGGGGTCGTGGGTTCCCTGGCTTCGCTTCTGACAGTGGAGCCCGGCTATGAGGCGGCAGTGGCCGCGGCGCTCGGCAGGGCCTCCGACGCCGTGGTGGTGGCCG
Organism: Arthrobacter sp. MMS24-S77; assembly: GCF_054888235.1. NCBI lineage: Bacteria > Bacillati > Actinomycetota > Actinomycetes > Micrococcales > Micrococcaceae > Arthrobacter > Arthrobacter sp. MMS24-S77. Next base: position 2,897,822 of record NZ_JBTZRN010000001.1, on the reverse strand, counting down.
ACGGCGCGGGAGCCGTCGCCGCGATGCAGTTGCTGAAGGACGCCGACGCCGGACGCGCTTCCCTCTTGCTGGCGGGCGCGGTCCCGTCCGCTGCCCCGGAGCCTAACTTGCCGGAAGTGCCGAAGTTGCCGGTCGGCGCGCGGTGGGCCACCGAGTTGGTTCAGGCCGATGGTCCCGAAGCCAGTGGCGCCGTGGCCCTCCTGGCCCTCACCGCCGTCGTCGACGGACTGGGCGCGGCGGCAAGCCTCATTGCCAGCAATCCGAGGCTCACCGCGGTAACCCTCGAGGGGGACGTCTTTCGAGCCCTGACTGTGGATGGCGGATCGGCCACGGCGCCGTCGCTCCTCGAGGTGCAAGCCGCAGTGGACGACGCCGAAGCCCGGCTTCTTGAGCTCACCGCGCGTTTAGAACGAGGCAAGTTCGCCCTTGCTGGAGCAGAAGCGCGCCGGGCCGACGCCCAAGAGCGCGCTGACGCGGCGCTGGACAGACTCCACGACTCGGATGCCCGGCTGGCTGCCGTGGCCGAACGGCTTGGCCACCTGAATTCCCAATTGCGCAGCGCCGTCGCGGAAAGCGATCGCCTGGCAGAGTCCTTGGCCAAGGCTGAAATGAACATCGCCGTCGCCGAGGAATCCCTTGAGCTCGCGGCGGAACGGCTGGCCGCGGCACAAGAAGCCCCCCAGGAAGAAGAACCTTCCACCGAGCACCGGGATGCCTTGTCGAGGGCTGCCAGCGAAGCCCGGTCCCATGAGATGGAGGTCAGGCTAGGGTTGCGCAGTGCCGAGGAACAACTCGCCGCAACCAGCAACCGCGCCGCATCTTTGGAACGGGCCGCCGCAAGTGAACGGCGTGCCCGTGAGGAGGCGGCGCGCCGGGCCCTGCGGCGTAAAGCCCAAGCCGAGCGGGCCTCGGCAGTGGCCTCCGCCGTCGAACAGACAGTGCGCTTCGTTGACGTTTCAGTGGACTTGGCCGCGCGCGCCCGCGACCTCGCGGAGGCGGTCCGTGAACAGCGTGAGAAGGAACTTGCCGAGGTCCGGAGCAGTAACGACGTCCTGGCCCAAGAACTGGCAGGACTGACGGATTCCGTGCACCGCGACGAACTCGCGCGAGCCCAACAAAGGCTCAGGATCGAAGCCCTGGAAACGCGCGCCATCGAGGAGCTCGGCTTGTCAGCGGAACAACTCGTGGCCGATTTCGGTCCGGAGCAGCCCGTTCCCGTGCCCGCCGCTACGGTGGACAAGTGGGCCGAACTCCGCGCCCCGGTGGACGAAGAAGGTAACGCCATCGTCGAGGGTGTTCCTTTTGTCCGCTCCGAGCAGGAAAAACGGCTCCGGAAGGCCGAACGGGACCTCGCCGCGCTTGGCAAAGTGAACCCCTTGGCGCTTGAGGAATTTGCGGCACTCGAGGAACGGCACCAATTCCTGAGCACGCAGCTGGAAGACCTCAAGTCCAGCCGAAAAGACCTTTTGGACATCATCAAGGAAGTGGACAACCGCGTCCAGCAGGTCTTTGCCGAGGCCTTCGCCGATACCTCCAAGCAGTTCGACCACGTCTTTGCGCGGCTCTTCCCCGGTGGGGAGGGCAAATTGGTGCTCACGGACCCGGACGACATGCTGACCACCGGCATCGAGGTTGAGGCACGGCCTGCAGGCAAGAAGATCAAGCGCTTGTCCTTGCTTTCCGGTGGCGAACGGTCTCTGACAGCCGTCGCCCTGCTCGTGGCGATTTTCAAGGCGCGGCCTTCCCCGTTCTATGTCATGGACGAGGTGGAAGCTGCGCTGGACGATACGAACCTGGGCAGGCTGATCACGATCTTCGAAGAACTGCGCGAGTCCAGCCAGCTGATTGTCATTACCCACCAGAAGCGGACCATGGAAGTCGCGGACGCCCTGTACGGAGTGACAATGCGAGGCGATGGGGTGTCCACCGTCATCAGCCAGAGGCTCGGTGCCGATGTCTAGCTTTGTGAGAAGCTAGGGGAGTGAACGATCTCCTCCCCATTATTCTGTCCATTGTCGCTGCCATTGTGGTGGTCGGAGGGCTGATTCCTGTCCTGCTCAAGGCGCGGAAGTCCTCCTCGACCTACGCTGGAACGCGCGACGCCAACGATCCCGTTGATTCGGCGTCGGCAGGCGGCGGAACGATCGTCGACGACGCCCCGGGAATCGTGCGGGAACGGCCGGCGCCCGGCAGCATCGTCGAGCCCGCCGATCTCGCCGTACCCGAGACGGATGTTCTTGACGACGCCGCGGGACTGGAACTCATCCAGGTGGAGACCCCTGCGCCGGTGGAGGGCCGCCTCAACCGGCTTCGGGCGCGACTGGTCAAATCCAACAACATCCTCGGCAAGGGTCTCCTGGCGCTGCTTGCGAGCGACAAGATCGACGAGGATGTCTGGGACGAAGTCGAAGAGACGCTGCTGCTTGCCGACCTTGGCACCGAGCCCACCATGCAGCTGGTGGATGCATTGCGTGAACGTGTGAAGGTCCAAGGCACCCGCAACCCTGAGGAAGTCAAAGCACTCCTGCGCGAGGAACTCATCAAGCTCGTCGATCCCACCATGGACCGCAGCTTGAACGTGGAACGGAAGGGAGACCACCCCGCCATCATGATCGTCGTCGGCGTCAACGGTGTCGGCAAGACCACCACCGTGGGCAAGCTGGCGCGCGTTCTCGTCGCCGAGGACAAGGACGTCCTCCTGGGCGCTGCTGATACCTTCCGGGCGGCGGCCGCGGAGCAGCTTGCCACATGGGGGCAGCGCGTCGGCGTCGCGACGGTCAGATCCCACGTCGACGGCGCGGACCCCGCCTCCGTCGCGTATGAGGCCGTCAAATCCGGCATCGAGCAGGAAGTCGACGTCGTCATGATCGACACCGCCGGTCGCCTGCAGAACAAGGTCGGCCTCATGGACGAGCTCAGCAAGGTCAAACGGGTCATCGAGAAGCTGGCTGAAGTGGACGAGGTCCTGCTGGTGCTGGATGCGACCACCGGCCAGAACGGCCTGAACCAGGCCAAGGTCTTCGCCGAGGTGGTCAACATCACGGGAATCGTGCTCACCAAACTGGACGGCACTGCGAAGGGCGGCATCGTCGTCGCGATCCAAAAGGCTCTCGGCGTCCCGGTCAAGCTTGTTGGCCTTGGCGAGGGCCCGGACGACCTCGCGCCGTTCGAGGCCGAAGCCTTCGTCGACGCCCTGCTGAACTAAGTGCATCGAGCCCAACTGACTAGCAGTTAATGTCGTTTTGGACCCTCAAAGCGACATTAACTGCGAGCTAGTTGGGTGGGCGCTCAGTTGGGTGAGTCGATGGGTTCCGGGCCGCGCTGCATCGGCTCGCGGGCCACGGACCAGCCGACGGCGGAGAGCAGGAGGATGCCGCCGGTTGCGCCGAACGCCCAGCCGTAACCGAAACCGTCGGCAAGGAGGCCGACCAGGACCGGTCCGACGATCGCACCCGCATCGGAGGCCATCTGGAACGCCGCGAGTACTTTGCCGCCTGAGCGGCCGCGGCCGATGATGTCCCCGACGGCGGCCTGCTGGGCTGGGTTCAGCAATCCCGAGCCGAAGCCGGCAACAGCGGAAGCCGCGAAAAACGCGGGAAGATTGCTCGTCAGACCGATGGTGGCGGTGGCCAAGCCTGTGACGATCAAGCCCAGCAGCATCATGGGCTTCCGGCCGAAGCTATCCGCCAGGCGGCCCGAGAACGTCAGTGCCAGCGCATTGCCGCCTGCGAACACGGCCAGGGCCCAGCCCGCCGAGCCCGCGCCAGCTGCCAGGACAACCACGGCGAACAATGGCACGGTGGCCATCCGCACCCCAAAGGTCGCCCAGCCGTTGCTGAAGCTCGAGAACAGAGCGGCCCGGTAGGCCGAATCGCCCAGGGCTTCTTTCAACTGCATTGCCGGCCCCGCAGTGCCTCCTTTGCTCGCTGCGTTGGAGCTTCCCCTCAGTTGCGTGCGCACAACGAGGGCCGCCAGCACCAGGGCCGCCGCGTAGGCCAGGAATGGGACGCGCAGCCCGAACCCGGCCAGCAGCCCGCCAACCACGGGACCGAGGACGCTTCCTATCAGGAAGGCAGAGGCGTACGCTCCGGACACCCGTCCGCGGCTTTCCGGAGGAGCGAGGCGGATCAACAGGCCCATCGCCGCAACCGTGAACATCACGGAACCGGCCCCGCCAAGGCCCCGGAATACCAACAGCTGCCAATAGTTCTGGGCGAAGGCGCAGGCCGCCGTCGAGGCCGCCACAATCAGCAACCCCGCGATGTACACGGGGCGCTCGCCAAAGCGGCCCATCAACGCGCCGCCGGCCGGCGCGAATACCAGGCGCATGAAGGCGAAGATACTCACGATCACGGCGGCCGCCGTTGCTCCGACGTCGAATGTGGTGGCGAACTGCGGGAGCACGGGGGCAACGAGGCCAAAACCCAGTGCAATCAGGAACGCTGCCACCAACATCACCTTGATGTCCCGGGGCATGGCAGCCTTCGTGGCCCGAGCCCCTTGATTTGCGCGGGATTTGGGGCTTGCGGTCATCGTGTTGAGGTCCTTCGGGTCGTGTTGGTGCGGGGAGGGTGGAACTGACGAAACATATCCGTAACAAGGGTGATATGCACCATTTACGTTCGAGAAGTTCTTGTAACAGGCCCGCAATCTAAAACCTTCGCAGGTGAAACACTGCCCCGCAAAACTCTTACATAGAACGCAAATGCGTTGGGACAGGCGGCAAAGTCCGCAACAAAGAGCAGAGAGGACGTAGACCATGGAATTCAGCGCCGGTCTCGTTTGGCTCCTGGTCGCGTCAGCCTTCGTGCTGTTCATGACCCCGGGCCTGGCATTCTTCTATGGCGGCATGACCCGTGCCAAGGCCGCCCTGAACATGATGATGATGAGCTTCATCGCCATCGGCACAGTGACCATCGTCTGGGTCTTGTGGGGCGCGTCGATGTCCACGAGCAACACGGACAACTTCTTCCAGCTCTTCGCGAACCCGTTCAGCCACTTCGGCCTGCACAACTTCACGGACCCCGCTGACCTTCTTAAAGTTGGCTACGCCGCCACCTTCGCGATCATCACCGTGGCCCTGATCTCCGGTGCCATCGCGGACCGTGCCAAGTTCTCGGCCTGGACGCTCTTCACCCCGATCTGGGCAACCCTTGTCTACGCACCCATGGCCTACATGGTCTGGGGCGGCGGCCTCTTCTCCAAGGACGGCTGGTTCGGCCAGACTTTCGCTCCGGTCATCGACTTCGCCGGTGGCACCGTGGTGCACATCAACGCTGGTGTGGCTGGCCTGATCCTCGTCCTGATCATCGGCAACCGCAAGGGCTTCGGCAAGGACCCGAACCACCGCCCGCACAACGTGCCCCTGGTCATGCTCGGTGCCGCCATCCTCTGGTTCGGCTGGTTCGGCTTCAACGCCGGTGCAGCAGCAACCGTGGAGCAGGCGGGCCTCATCTGGATCAACACCCTCGCTGCTCCCGCAGCGGCCATGCTCGGCTGGCTTATCGTGGAGCGCATCCGTGACGGCCACCCCACCTCCCTCGGGGCTGCGTCGGGTGTCGTCGCCGGTCTGGTTGCCATCACCCCGGCTTGTGCCAACGTTTCCCCGCTTGGTGCGATCGCCCTCGGCGTCGCAGCCGGCGTTGCCTCGGCCCTCGCCGTCGGCTTGAAGTTCAAGCTCGGCTACGACGACTCCCTGGACGTCGTCGGCGTCCACCTGGTATCCGGCATCATCGGCACGGTGGCCATCGGCTTCCTTGCCACGCCAACCCAGGGTGCGGCCGGCCTGTTCTACGGCGGAGGTACCACCCAACTGGTTGCACAGTCCCTCGCAGCGCTTTGCTCGATCGTCTTCACCGGCGTTATGACGTTCATCATCGCCTACCCGATCCACAAGCTCATGGGCTTCCGCATCTCCGAACGCCAGGAGATCGCCGGCGCAGACCTCAGCCTGCACGCCGAGACGGCATACGAGTTCGGCGTTGGCGGCCACGGCGGAAGCTTCCAGCCACTGCACGACCTCATCACCGGCAAGTCATCGTCCGAAACAGCTGACGAAGCATCCGTATCAGGCAAGGAGAGTGTCCAGGCATGAAACTCATCACGGCGATCGTCCGCCCGGAGAAGCTCGACGCCATCCGAGAGGGGCTCGAAGCTTACGGGGTACAGGGACTGACGGTCAGTGCTGCCAGCGGATACGGCCGGCAGCGTGGGTACACCGAGGTTTACCGCGGGGCCGAGTACAACGTGGACCTGCTTCCCAAGATCCGCGTGGAGGTCCTGGCCACGGACGAGCAGGCAGACGACATCCTCGACGTCCTGATCGCTTCCTCCAACACCGGCCGCGCTGGTGACGGCAAAGTCTGGACCGTGGACGTCTACGAAGCAGTCCGTGTCCGCACCGGCGAACGCGGCGCGGCAGCCATCTAAGGCACCAACGCAAAGAGGGGGCCGGGTACCTGGAAAGGTACCCGGCCCCTCTTGCGTGTGTGTTCCCGAAGGAGCGCAACCTGCCTGGCTAGCCCCCGACGGCGGTGGGCCAATCCGCGGGACCGGAGCCGCCGGCGTCGTACTCTTCGAGCGGCACCGAATCCTTGGCCCAAGCCTTGAGCACAGGCTCAACGATCCGCCAGCAGTCCACCGCGGTGTCCCCGCGGACGGAAAGCAGGGGATCGCCTGTGATGACACCCTCCAGGACTTCTCCGTACGGCAGGAGATCGGAAGCATTCAGGTCGGAGTTGAGTGTCACGCGGTCAAGCGTGAAGATGTCCCCGGGGCCGTTGACGTCAACGTCGAGCTGCAATGTGTCCGGTCCGAATCCGATGCGTAGCTGGTTGGGGGAGTCCACGCCTTGGAACCCGGACGGCAGGTGCGGAACGGGCCGGAAGGTGATGATGGCTTCCTTGCGCATGAGTCCCAGGGCCTTGCCTGAGCGCAGGATGAAAGGGACTCCCTTCCAACGCCAGTTGTCGATCCCCACCTCCACTTCCGCGAGCGTCTCGGTGTTCCGGGCGGGATCCACGCCTTCCTCTTCGACATAGTCAGGAACCGGATGCCCGCCACTCCGGCCGGCGCTGTACCGGGCCCTGCGAGTGGTCTTCCGGTACGGTGCACTGATGCTGCTCGCACGCAGCACCGTGGAGATCGCTTCGCGGAGATCGCGCTCGCCGATGCTGGCGGGGGCATCAATGGCCAAGAGTGCCATGATGTGCAGTAAATGGCTCTGGATCATGTCCTTCAGGGCGCCAGCGTTGTCGTAGTAGCGTGCACGCCCTTCGAGTGCGAGGTCTTCGTCGAAAATGACCTCCACCTTTTCGATGTGGTCCCGGTTCCACACGGGCTCGAGGAACCTGTTGGCGAAGCGCAGGCCCAGGATGTTCAGGACGGTGGCTTTGCCAAGGAAATGGTCCACCCGGTGGATGTGGTCTTCGGGGACCAGGGTGGCGAGGGTCTTGTTGAGTTCCCGGGCAGATTCCGAACTGGAGCCGAACGGCTTCTCCATCACCAAGCGCGTCCCGGCAGGCAGGTCTTCGGCGGTGAGGACTTCGCAGGCCTTTTGGCTGATGTGTGGCGGTAAGGCAAAATAGACGGCCACCGGCGCTTCGAGTCCGGCCAGCAGCGTTGCTAGCTGGCCATCGGCCGTGACATCCAGCTGGTGATAGGCGGTGTTGTCCGCCAGCGCCGCGACCGCCTTCTTTCCTGCGGCGTCGGCATTCTTTGCAGCCTCCTCAAAGGCGCCCCGTACCCGTTTTGTCCATTGTTGGGGGGTCCAGGGGTCGGAACCTGCTCCCACAAGCTCCAGGCCGTCCGCGAGCCCGCCGGCTACAAGCCTGGCAAGGCCCGGCAACAGCAATCGGCCTGTCAGGTCTCCGGAGGCACCGAGGATGAGCAACGTTTTTACTGTTGTTTTGCTGGTCACTGTGCCAGCATGCCATCTTGCAGGCGCGTCTTGGTACCCTAGATAGTCGAGTCCCTCAGTTGAGTCAGATTTGTTTGGGGCAGGAATCGTCAAGATGTTGGTGCGCCGGAACGGCCGCCATTCGTAGACCATTGAAAGAAGTGCACGGCGCGTGTTCAATTCACTCTCTGACCGGTTGACAGCAACCTTCAAGAATCTCCGTGGCAAGGGTCGCCTCACCGAGGCCGACGTCGATGCCACCGTCCGGGAGATCCGCCGTGCCCTCTTGGACGCGGACGTTGCCGTCTCCGTGGTCCGCGAGTTCACCGGCCGCATCCGCGAACGTGCCCTGGGTGCCGAGGTTTCCGCAGCCCTGAACCCGAGCCAGCAGATCGTGAAGATCGTCAACGAGGAACTCCAGGAGATCCTCGGCGGCGAGACCCGACGTATCCGCTTGGCGAAGACCGGCCCTACCATCATCATGCTCGCCGGCTTGCAGGGTGCGGGTAAGACCACCCTCGCGGGCAAGCTGGCCAAATGGCTCAAGGCCCAGGGACACAGCCCCGTGCTTGTTGCCGCCGACCTCCAGCGTCCCAACGCTGTGACGCAGTTGCAGATCGTCGGTGAACGCGCTGGCGTCCATGTCTTCGCTCCGCACCCCGGCACCACTTCGGACCTGGACGTTCCCACGGGCGACCCCGTCGCCGTCGCACGGGCGGGCGTCGACGAAGCCCGCCAGAAGCTGCACGACGTCGTGATCGTGGACACCGCGGGCCGCCTCGGCGTCGACGCCGAAATGATGGACCAGGCGCGCCGCATCCGCCAGGCGATCATCCCGAACGAAGTGCTGTTCGTCATTGACTCCATGATCGGCCAGGATGCCGTGAACACGGCCGTCGCGTTCGATGAAGGCGTCAACTTCACTGGTGTCGTGCTGTCAAAGCTCGACGGCGACGCCCGGGGCGGTGCCGCGCTCTCGGTCGCGTCCGTCACCGGGAAGCCGGTCATGTTCGCGTCCACCGGCGAAAGCCTGGACGACTTCGAACTGTTCCACCCGGACCGTATGGCCTCCCGCATCCTGGATATGGGTGACGTTCTCACCCTGATCGAGCAGGCCGAGAAGAACTGGGACAAGGACGAAGCGGCCCGGATGGCGAAGAAGTTCGCCGACCAGGAAGACTTCACCCTGGACGACTTCCTCGCCCAGATGCAGCAGATCCGCAACATGGGCTCCATGAAGAAGATGCTCATGATGATGCCGGGTGCGCAGAACATCCGCCAGCAGCTGGAGCAGTTCGACGAGCGCGAGATCGACCGCGTGGAAGCCATTGTCCGCTCCATGACTCCGCATGAGCGCCTGGCTCCGAAGATCATCAACGGTTCACGTCGCGCCCGCATCGCCCGAGGCTCCGGCGTGCACGTCTCCGAGGTCAACGGCCTCCTGGAGCGTTTCGCGCAGGCCCAGAAGATGATGAAGAAGCTGGCCCAGGGTGGCGGGATGCCCGGGATGCCTGGCATGCCCGGCCTCGGTGGCGGTGCCCGCAAGGCTAGCAAGAACGCGCCCAAGAAGAAGGCCCGTTCCGGAAACCCCGCCAAGGCGGCCCAGGAACTGCGCGACGCCGAGAACAAGCGGGCGAAAGCCGTCCCCACCGGTGCGGCGTTCGGCCAGCCCGGCGGCGACTTCGACCCCTCCCAACTGAACCTGCCCAAGGGCTTCGACAAGTTCCTCGGCAAGTAGCCGTCCCACCCAACCAACTAGCAGGTGTCCCACCCAACTAACTAGCAGTAAGTGTCGTTTTGAAGGCTCAAAACGACAACTACTGCTAGCTAGTTGGGTTGTCGGCCCCGTGCCATAGGCTGGATGAATGCAAAAGCAGCGCGTTGTGTTTGTCCATGGAGCAGGCACGTTCGGCGCTGCCGCTTGGCCGAAGCAACACGGCATGGCTCTGGACTACGACGCGCTCTTCCTGAAACGCCACGGCTTTGATGCGCAGGCCGAGCCTTTGGAATCCGATGTCGCCGCCGACGTGGACATCGTGCTGGAGTGCCTGGGAGCGCGGGAGACCGCGTCATCTTCCGGCCCGGCCCGTGGTGGCCATGTTGTGGCGCACTCTCAAGGCGCGGTCTCCGCCATGCTGGCTGCGGTGGAGAGGCCGGACCTGGTCCGTTCCCTCGTCCTGGTTGAACCGGCGTGCCTTTCCTTGACGGCTGAATTACCCGCCACCGCGGCCTACCGGGCACTCATGGAGCCCTTGTTCGCGATCCGGCACGAACTCAGCGATGACGATTACCAACGGGAATTCGTCCGCCGGGCGTTTTCCTCGGAGGCCGCAGTCCTCAGCACCCCGGAGGCCCGGCGTACCGCTCGGCGCCTGCGGCTGCAGGCGCCACCGTGGGAAGCGCCCCTGCACATTGTGCCGGGAGTCCCCACGCTTGTCTTGACCGGTGGCTGGGAACCGCTTTACGAAGAGATCGCCGGCTACCTGCAGGAAACCGGTGCCCTCCACCGCGTTGCGGCAGGAGGACACCGGCCTCATGATTCAGTCGAAGGAGACCGGATGATCCGCTCCTTCATCGCGGACGTCAGCCGCGCCGGATCAGTCCAAGCTTCCTGATCAGTCCAAGCTTCCTGATCAGTTCAAGCTTCCTGACTTCGTTCCCCTTCCTGCGGGAACTTCGAGCTCGGGCAAGTAGACCTTGCCACCGGATGCCAGGAACTCCTCGCTCTTTTCGCGCATGCCGCTGTACATTTCTGCGATGGCCGCTTGGGAATCCGCTGAACCGTACTCATCGCGGATGTCCTGGCTGATGCGCATGGAGCAGAATTTCGGTCCGCACATGGAGCAGAAATGTGCCGTCTTGGCTGGTTCGGCCGGGAGCGTCTCGTCATGGAACGCTTCCGCCGTGACTGGATCCAACGACAGAGCGAACTGGTCACGCCAGCGGAACTCAAAGCGGGCCTTGGACAGGGCATCGTCGCGTTCGTGGGCGCCGGGGTGTCCCTTGGCGAGGTCGGCGGCATGGGCAGCGATCTTGTAGGTAATCACACCGGTTTTGACGTCATCCTTGTTCGGCAGTCCCAGGTGCTCCTTGGGCGTGACGTAGCAAAGCATGGCGGTTCCGTAGCGGGCAATCTCCGTGGCGCCGATCGCTGAGGTGATGTGGTCGTAGCCCGGGGCCACATCGGTGACCAGAGGGCCCAAGGTGTAGAACGGAGCGCCCTTGCACAGCTCCTGCTGGCGTTCGACGTTTTCCCGCACCAAGTGGAACGGAATGTGGCCCGGCCCCTCGACCATGACCTGGACGTCAAACTCCCACGCCCGCATTGTCAGCTCGGCCAAAGTGTCCAGCTCGGCGAACTGCGCGGCGTCGTTCGCGTCCGCCGTCGCGCCTGGGCGCAGTCCATCGCCGAGAGAGAAAGCGACGTCGTACTTGGCGAAGATTTCGCAGAGTTCGTCGAAGTGGGTGTAGAGGAAGTTTTCCTCGTGGTGGGCCAGGCACCAGCCCGCCATGATGGAGCCGCCGCGGGAAACAATGCCGGTCACGCGGTTGGCGGTCAGCGGCACGTACCGCAGCAACACGCCGGCGTGGATGGTCATGTAGTCCACGCCCTGCTCGCATTGTTCAATGACGGTGTCGCGGAAGATTTCCCAGGTGAGCTTGTTGGCTTCGCCGTTGACCTTCTCCAAGGCCTGGTAGATCGGTACGGTGCCGATCGGGACGGGGGAGTTGCGGATGATCCATTCACGAGTGGTGTGGATGTCGTCACCCGTGGACAGGTCCATGACCGTGTCTGCGCCCCACTGCGTGGCCCACTGCAGCTTGTCCACTTCCTCGGCAATGGAACTGGTCACGGCCGAGTTGCCGATGTTGGCGTTGATCTTCACGAGGAAGGCCTTGCCGATGATCATCGGTTCGGATTCCGGGTGGTTGATGTTGTTGGGAATGATCGCCCGGCCGGCGGCGACTTCGCTGCGGACCAGTTCAACATCGCAGTTCTCGCGAAGCGCGACGAACTGCATCTCGGGCGTCACAATGCCCTGCTTGGCATAGTGCATCTGGGTGACAGTCTTGCCTTCGACGGCGCGGCGGGGCACCGGCTGTGCGCCCTTCCACTCCGCGGAGGCGGCGCCGCGGCGCACGGCCGACTTGCCGTCGTCGAGCAGGTTCCGCTCACGGCCGCTGTAAGCCTCGGTATCGCCGCGGGCCTCGATCCACTCGCTGCGGAACGGCTCAAGGCCGACCACCGGATCGCTCCCGGGCCCTGCGGTGCGGTACACCTGGAAGGGTGCGTTGGCCTCCCCGTTCGGGGATGGTTCCAAGGCGATTTCCGTCACCGGGACCCGGATTCCCGTCTCGGTATCCTCCAGGAACGCGAGGGAATGCGACTTGAGGGACTGGGTCACTTCCTGCGTTGATCCGTTGTGGATAGGGCTTAGCTGTGTTTCTTTGGTGCTCAAAGGATTACTCACTTCCTTCGCCGGCATTACCCGGACAGGTTCAACGGTCGCAGGCTGCGTCAGCCCGATCTCAGCCCTTGCAAGGGCCCCCGTGTGGTCGTAGACGAAGCTACCACAGCCGTTGGTGCCCAAGACAGATGTGACCCAGGACAGATGTGACCGGGCCGGGAACGGTGTCGGAGTTTAAGGTGGAATCATGGCAGAAATCATCGAGTTCAGCGGCACTGTCCTCACAGGGCCGAAAGATGAGCGGCGCGGGCTCTGGTCCGTCGACGGCCGGCTGACCTTTGTCCGACCCCTTGCGAAGTCCGACGTCGTCCTGGACGGGTGGGTGTTGCCCGGCCTTGTCGACGCGCACTGTCATGTTGGTTTGGGGAAGGGCGGGGCGGTCGACGAGGAGACCGCTCGCCGCCAGGCGACGGCGGACCGGAATGCAGGAACGCTTTTGATCCGCGACGCCGGTTCCGCAAGTGATACCCGCTGGCTTCAGAACCAGGCGGATACGCCGAGGATCATCCGCGCGGGCCGGCACATCGCCAGGCAGCGCCGGTACATCCGTGGGCTGGCCGAGGAAGTTGAGCCGGAGGGTCTGGTGGAAGCGGTACGCAAGCAGGCCCGGTTCGGAGACGGTTGGGTCAAGATCGTAGGAGACTGGATCGACCGCTCCTCCGGAGACTTGGGTCCGTCCTTTCCGGCCGCCATCGTCAAAGACGCCGTCGCGGCCGCACACGACGAGGGGGCCCGGGTGACGGCTCATTGCTTCGCCGAGGAAACCATTGACGACATGCTCGACGCCGGGATCGACTGCATCGAGCACGCCACCGGTTTGTTGCCGCACCACATTCCGAGACTGCTGGATCAGGGCGTGCCGATCGTGCCGACACTCATCAACATTGCCACCTTCCCGGACATCGCCAAACAGGCTGAAGCGAAGTTCCCGCGCTACGCCGCCCACATGACAAGGCTCTGGGAGCGCCGGTACGAGCGGGTCCGCGAGGCCTTCGACGCCGGGGTGCGGCTGTATGCCGGGACCGACGCCGGCAGCGTCATCAAGCATGGCCGTATCGGCGAGGAAATCCTGGAGCTGCACCACGCGGGACTGCCTGCGGCCGCCGCCCTCGATGCCGCCTGCTGGTCCGCCCGGGAATGGCTTGGTGCGGAGGGGATCAACGAAGGTGCCAGCGCCGACGTCGTCCTGTACGAGAAGGATCCCCGGGTGTCCCTGGACGTCGTGCTGAAACCGAAGGCCATCGTGCTGAGGGGCAAGTTTCGGGAAGCGGCGAGCATTAGGAATAAATTGAAGCTTCAAGTAATTTAGATAGATAGAGGTTGCCGAAGGGCGGCGCCACAAAAGCCGGGAGTTTCACATGACCATCACATCCAGCCAGGATCTCCTTCCTGCCGAACTCACCATGGGTACCGTCATGCTCAAAGTGGGGGACATGTTGCTCATGAGCGACTACTACCAGCGGGCCCTCGGGCTGGACGTCGTCGCCGAACAGGATGGCGGACTCTACTTCGGCCGGCTCGGCAAGCCCCTGGTGCACTTGGCCCCGGCCTCCGGACTCCAGGTCCCGGGCCGCGGAGAAGCTGGACTCTTCCACACAGCGTTGCTCTTCGAAGACCAGCCCGCACTAGCCGCCACCGTTGCCTCTGCCGCGCAGTACGAGCCCCACGCCTTCGTCGGCAGTGCCGACCACCTGGTCAGCGAGGCCTTCTACTTCACGGATCCCGAGGGCAACGGCATCGAGCTCTACTATGACAAGCCCCGCGAAGGCTGGGAATGGAACGGCAGTTCGGTTGTCATGGACAGCCTGCCCCTCCCGCCGCAGCGCTACCTCCAGCAGTACCTGAGCGACGCAGCGGTGACCGGCCAGCATGAGGCGGGCGCCGGCGTCGGGCACGTCCACCTCCAGGTGGGAGACGTGCAGACCGCCTACGATTTCTACGTTGACACGCTTGGCTTCGAGAAGACCGCCGGCTGGCATGGGCAGGCATTGTTCGTCTCCGCGGGCGGGTACCACCACCACATGGCCATGAATGTCTGGAATAGCCGTGGCGCCGGGCCGCGCAAGGACACGCTGGGTCTGGGTGAAGTGGTGATTGAAGTGCCGTCGGGGGACGACGTCGGCGCGCTCGCCGACCGCCTCAAGGTTGCCGGTATTGCGTCCCACCACACCGGGCTGGAGTTGCGCTTCGAGGACCCGTGGCGGAACCGGTTGCGGGTCGCTGTCCGCTAGGGTGGAGTACACGGCGTGGCGCATATTTTCGGCCACGCCGCAGCTCCGTCGGCACGAATGAATGAGGGTAGTTTCCATGGGCTTTGCTGAAATCTTTGTTGCCACCCACGATGAAGCACTCAAGAGGGCCGCTGCCCTGGAGAAGGGCAGCGACGTTTCCGGCGCTGCTGTACGGATCCCGGGAATCAGCGATTTCGAAGTAGAACAGCTCGGCGACCTGGCAGGCACTGCCGTGCACGCGGCCGGCGCCGACTACGAGTTGGCCCTGGTGGATGTCACCAGCGACGCCTTGCTGGGCGTTCCTGAAGCCATGGTGCGTGCCCTGTCCGAACTTCTCAGCTACGAGACCGAGGGTGAAGGCAGCGTCCTCGAAGACGTCGCCGAGCGCTGGGCAGCCCAAGAAGATATGCCTTTCGATGCCCAGCAGTCCCGCCTCTATGTCCAGCAGTTGGCGGCCCTCGCGAGCGACGTCGAAAAGGCCGAGCGCGCTGGTCTTTACGTCTGGTCAGCGGAGCAGTAATCCCGCAGTAAACCCGCCACACGGGCCCGTAGTTCGAAATACCGTCTGCCATCTGGCACAATGGACAGGTACTCGATCCGCGCGGCCCCTCTCTCCGTGTGTGCATCTTGTCCTTCGAACCCTCAAGTATGGCCCGCCCCACGGGTGCAGAACGACGGGCTCAACCCCGTTTCAGAAACAGGAGTGACCACAAAAGTGGCCGTAAAGATTCGCCTTAAGCGCTTCGGTAAGATGCGCGCACCGTACTACCGCATCGTCGTCATGGACTCCCGCTCCAAGCGCGATGGCCGTGCGATCGAAGAGATCGGCAAGTACCACCCCACCGAAGAGCCCTCGTACATCGAGGTTGCCTCCGAGCGTGCACAGTACTGGCTGTCCGTCGGCGCCCAGCCGACCGAGCAGGTTGCTGCGATCCTCAAGATCACCGGTGACTGGCAGAAGTTCAAGGGTCTCCCGGGCCAGGAAGGCACGCTGAAGACCAAGGTCGCCAAGCCTGCTTTCGTTGCTCCGGAGAAGGCTTCCGTCATCATCCCGGAAGCCATCACCAAGAAGGCCAAGCAGCCGGAAGCAACTGAAGCTCCCGCTGACGCTGAAGCAGAGACCACCGAGGCTGAGTAAATTGCTGGCAGAAGCGCTCGAGCACCTGGTCCGTGGGATCGTTGACAGCCCTGAGGACGTCAAGGTCAGTGCCAAGAACAACCGCCGCGGGGAATCCCTCGAGGTACGCGTTCACCAGGACGACCTCGGACGGGTAATCGGACGCCAAGGCCGTACCGCACGCGCGTTGCGCACGGTGATTGCGGCATTGGCGGGCGGCGAACAGGTCAGGGTCGACGTCGTCGACACCGACCGTCGCCGGTAACGCGCTCAGCAATACTTGTCTTAGATCCGGCCCCTTCACCAGATTATGGTGGAGGGGCCGGATTGTTTTACGACCAAACCCAGCATTGGTCCCGAATCCGGCCCAGCGAAGAAATCAGAGGAATCCCATGCAGCTTCAGGTTGCCCGAATCGGCAAGCCCCACGGAATCCGCGGCGAAGTCACAGTACAGGTGCTCACTGACGCGCCCGGCGATCGTTTTGTCCCCGGGACCGAATTCGTGGTGGAGCCGGCAAAGGCTGGTCCTTTGACCATCAACAGCGCGCGGTGGAACAAAGACATCCTGCTCCTCGGATTCGAAGAGATCTCCACGCGCAACCAAGCCGAGGAAATCCGCGGCGCCAAGCTCTTCATCGAGACAGAAGAACTGGACGAGGACGACGACGAGGGCTGGTACGAGCACGAGCTCGTTGGCCTTGAGGTCCGCGTTGGCTCGCAGGCCGTGGGCAAGGTGACCGCACTCAACACCATGCCCGTCCAAGATCTGCTGGTCATTGAAGACGCGGATGGCAAGGAAATCCTGGTGCCCTTCGTCGAGGAGATCGTGCCCGAGGTCAACGTCGAGGACGGCTACGTGCTGCTCACTCCTCCGCCGGGCCTCTTCGAGCTGAACACAGACTCATCCGCCGAGGACGCGGAAGAGGACACCGATGCCGAGGACACCGACGGCAAGGACGATGCCTAGATGCGCATCGACGTCGTCAGCATCTTTCCGGAGTACCTGGCGCCCCTCGAACTTTCCCTCATAGGCAAGGCTCGTCAGGATGGGCTCCTGGAGTTGAATGTCCATGACCTGCGGGCCTTCACCACGGACAAGCACCGCACCGTGGACGACACTCCGTACGGTGGCGGGGCGGGAATGGTCATGAAGCCCGAGCCTTGGGCCCAAGCCTTGGAGTCCATTGCCTCTGCAGCGAGTGCCGAAGCCGGGAGTGCGGCAACTGGGAATTCATCGGACGGACCGAGGAAGAAGCCGGTCCTGATTGTCCCGTCGCCGGCGGGGGAGCGCTTCAACCAAGCCCTCGCCTACGAACTCGCCGAAGAAGAACAGCTCGTTTTCGCCTGCGGCCGCTATGAAGGCATTGACGAACGAGTCATTGAGTGGGCGGCCGAGCACTTCACTGTCCGTCCGGTCAGCCTGGGCGACTACGTCCTCAACGGTGGCGAAGTGGCAGTCCTGGCCATGGTCGAAGCGATCGGGCGGTTGCTTCCAGGCGTCGTCGGCAACCCCGAATCCCTGGTGGAGGAATCCCACTCAGACGGCTTGTTGGAGTACCCGGTCTATACGAAGCCCTCATCATGGCGCGATCGCGACGTGCCTGCCGTCCTCTTGAGCGGCAATCACGGCAAGATCGCCCAGTGGCGGCGCCACGAACAGTTCCGCCGCACGGCGGAACGCCGCCCGGATCTGCTGGCAGGGTTCGACGCCGGCGGCCTGACACGTGCGGACCGTACGGTTTTCGGGGAACTGGGGTACGACGTCGTCAACGGCCAGTTGCGGCACCGCCCTGACGGCGACGTCCCGGCCTGAGCCTGCCGCCGTCGGGCAGCGCGTGCCGCGATTGGACCGCGAAAGCCGGACCGCATCCGCGGGATTGGCCGGAACTCCCGGGGTGTGGCAGAATTAACCCTTGTGTCTACTGGGTTCGCGCCTGCCACAGGGGGAGCGTCACCAACAGCCTGACAACCCGGAACCGCCAATCAGTGGCGGTACCGGACTTGAAAATCTTCGGCGGTAATTTCCGGACGGCCTTGCGCCCCGGGCTTGCCCGCCGTGACCCAAAGTGGATGACCTGTGGCGTTCACCAGGAGTGGATTAATGCATATCCTCGATAGCGTAGATGCAGCTTCGCTGCGTAACGATGTTCCAGAGTTCCGCGCGGGTGACACCATCAAGGTTCACGTGAACATCATCGAAGGCAAGAACTCCCGTGTCCAGGTTTTCCAGGGTTTTGTCCTGGGCCGCCAGGGTGACGGCGTTCGCGAGACCTTCACCGTCCGCAAGGTCTCCTTCGGTGTCGGCGTAGAGCGTACCTTCCCGGTGCACTCCCCGATCATCGACAAGATCGAGGTCGTCACCAAGGGTGACGTCCGCCGCGCCAAGCTCTACTACATGCGTGCACTGCGCGGTAAGGCTGCGAAGATCAAGGAAAAGCGCGACTTCGCCACCGGCAAGTAGGTCTTCGACCAATAGCGGGTCCTGGATTCGTGTCCGGCCTGCGCCGGAGAAATCCGCAACGCAACAGGAAACGAATCATGGACCACGCAAAACGCCAGCCCCGGAAACAGGGCTGGCGTTTTGTTTTGCTCGCATTCGTCCTGGCCGTGGCCATCAGCGGGCTTGTCCGATCCTTGTGGATCGACGTCTACTTCATCCCCTCTGAGTCCATGGAGCCGCTCCTGGGCACGGGAGATCGCATCCTTGTGTCCAGGACCGATTTCGCCTCGGATCCCATTCGCCGTGGAGACATCGTGGTCTTCGACGGCAGGGGCACTTTTGCCCCGCTCAACAGCGGCAAAGGCCCGTTTGCCGACATGCTGGCCGCAGCGGGCCACTGGCTGGGACTGACGGGAAGTGACACCACCTACGTCAAGCGTGTCATCGGACTTCCCGGAGACCACGTCGTTTGTTGCGGCACCGGTGGCAAACTCACAGTCAACGGTCAGCCGCTTGAGGAACCCTATCTGTATCCCGGCGACACGCCGAGCGAGCAGAAATTCGACATCATCGTTCCCTATGACCGATTGTGGCTCATGGGGGACCACCGTTCACGATCGGCCGATTCGCGTAGCCTTTTGGGCGCACCCGGTGGAGGAATGGTGCCGCTGGAGCGTGTCATCGGCCGTCCGGTCCGGATTATCTGGCCGCTTGATAGATTTGCAGAACTGCCTCGCCCTGCGCAGGCCGGTACAACCTCGAAGAACGGACAGTAGATGCCGGAGACAACTCCCGGGAAGCCAGAACGGCACGACGACGACGCCCGGCTCCTGGACGGACCGTCCGCTCCCGCCAGGGATCTCGCCGCGGACGACGCCGATCCGGCCTCCTTAGTGCCGACGGTTCAAGCGGCGGCTCCGGATGGGCACGAGTCTCCTCGGCGGGCCGCGCGGCGCGCCGCCGAAACCGATGAGTCCGATGCCGACGCCAAGACCCACGGCAGTCCGTTCCTCAGTTGGCTCAAGGAAATCGGCACCGTGGTGGTCATCGCCGTCGTGTTGTCCTTCCTGATCAAGACATTCCTGTTCCGTGCCTTCTTTATCCCCTCGGAGTCCATGGTCAACACCCTCGACGTTGACGATCGGATTTTCGTCAACCTCCTGGTCCCGAAGCCGTTTGCGCTGGAACGTGGCGACATCGTGGTCTTCAAAGACTCTCAGGGGTGGCTGCCGCCCACGCAGAAGGCGTCGCCAGGGCCGTTCAAGTGGTTCCAGGATGGCCTGGTCTTTGTCGGCCTGCTCCCGGATGAGACCAATCAGCACCTCGTCAAGCGTGTAATCGGCCTGCCAGGGGACAGGGTCTCATGCTGTGACAGTTCCGCGCGGGTCAGCGTCAACGGCACGGTTCTCAACGAAAGCTATATCAACCCTGCCCAAGTTCCGATGGCCAAGTCTTTCGATGTGGTGGTCCCGGAGGGGAAAATTTGGGTTATGGGCGATAACCGCAATAACTCCGCAGACTCCCGCGAACACCAAGCTGTCAATGGTGGGTTCATCAACATCTCCGACGTGGAGGGTAAAGCCACCGTTATTGCCTGGCCCGTCAATCGTTGGCAGATCCTCGACAACCACTCCGAGGTTTTCCGTAACGTTCCCGCGCCGTCGCCGCAGAACACGGCTTCGCCCACGGCTCCAGCGAGCAAATGATGGCGCCCGCGGGGACCAAGCCGGCCGCGCCCACAAAAAAGCGGCAGGCTGCCAGAGCGGGGAAGGCCGCGGGGACCAAGCCCAAACAGCCCGCCGATTTTCCAACCCTGGATGTCGAACGGGGTTTCCTTGCCCCGGGAGTCACGCTCCTGGCCGGCGTCGACGAAGTAGGCCGTGGGGCCCTCGCCGGACCGGTTTCGGTGGGGATCGCCGTCGTCGATCTCCGGGACCACGGCCTGCTCGCTGATGTCCGCGATAGCAAGTTGCTCAAGCCTGAAGACCGTGAGCGGCTGGAACCGTTGGTTCGCGAATGGGCCGTGGGCTCGGCGGTGGGCCACGCAAGTTCGGCGGAGATCGATGCGCTGGGAATCGTGGGCGCCTTGCGCCTTGCGGGAACACGCGCTTGGTTCGAGATCCTCGCCGCAGGCGTGCATCCGGACCTCGTCCTGCTGGACGGGAGCCACAACTGGCTCTCTCCGCAAAGCCAAGGTTCGTTGTTCGACGACGAGCCTTCCGGGCCCGCCTGCGAGGCGCCAGTGCACACCCGGGTGAAGGCGGACATGAGCTGTCTCAGCGTGGCAGCCGCCAGTGTGCTGGCCAAGGTAGCCAGAGACCGCATCATGCTTGAGCTCCATGAGGAATACCCGGCCTTCGGCTGGAATGAGAATAAGGGCTATGCCACGTCTTTCCACCGTGAGGCCCTCCGTTCGTCTGGCCCAACGCCGTACCACCGGACCAGTTGGAACCTGCTCTAGCTTCGCTTTTCCCTGTGGCGGACGCTGGCCGCGCCGGCGTTGCGGCGTGTGCCCGCTCCATGGTGCAAGATGGAACTATGAGTGCCGAGGATCTTGAGAACTACGAAACCGACATGGAGCTTCAGCTCTACCGCGAATACCGTGACGTCGTCGGGTTGTTCAGCTACGTTGTCGAGACCGAGCGCCGGTTCTATCTGGCAAACCACGTCGACCTGCAGGCCCGCAGTGCCGACGGCGAGGTCTATTTTGACCTGACGCTCCAGGATGCCTGGGTTTGGGACGTCTACCGTTCGGCCCGTTTCGTCAAGAACGTCCGGGTGATCACGTTCAAGGACGTCAACGTCGAAGAACTGCCGCGGAGCGAGGAACTCTCCTTGCCGAAAGACGGCGATCTAGGCGATCTCGGCAACCTGGGCAACTAGGAAAGCCCGCCAACCAGGAGAGCTCGGCAACTTCTCCTCCACACCGTCCGTTTGACGGACTTTCCCACATAGCCAAACTCCTCCCTGTCGTTGGACTTTCCGCGCCTCCACGCTGGTAGTGGAGGTGGTTATGAAAGCCAAAGACGTGTTGGGCCAGCACGGTGAAACGCTGGCCGCCGGGTTCCTTGAAAACCAAGGGATGCGAATTGTTGACCGCAATTGGAGATGCCCTGAGGGCGAGATCGACATTGTGGCGCTCGACGGCGATATCCTGGTGATTGCCGAGGTGAAGACCCGGAAGAACTTGGCCTATGGGCATCCCTTCGAAGCCGTTGGTGCCGCCAAGCTTGCGCGGCTGCACCGCTTGGCCTCGTCATGGTGCCGTGACCACGAGCTGCGCTGCTTGCGCCGCCGGGTGGACGTCGTGGGGGTCATCGACGACGGCGTAGGCGAACCAAGGCTCGAACACCTCAGGGGTGTGGGCTAGATGGGCGTGGGCCGAAGCTACTCCGTGGCGTTGCTGGGTCTGAACGGCTACATCGTGGAGGTTGAGGCAGACATTGGCCAGACCCTCCCGAACTTCGTGATACTGGGGTTGCCCGATGCGTCCTTGAACGAAGCCAAGGAGCGTATTCGTTCCGCGGCCCAGAATTCCGGCATCCCCTTGAGCCGTCGGAAGATCACTGCAAATCTGATTCCGGCATCGCTACCGAAACGTGGCTCGGGGTTCGACCTCGCGATCACCATGGCAGTGTTGCGCGCTGCTGGTGACATCCGTTCTACCGAAAGTACGGTATTCATCTCAGAGCTGGGACTCGATGGCAGGTTGAGGCCGGTTCGTGGCATCCTGCCGGCAGTCATGGCTGCCGTCCAGGCGGGACACCATGAAATTGTGGTGGCCCAGGCGAACGTTGCCGAAGCAAAGCTGGTTCCTGGAGCGGTAGTTCGCGGCTACAAGACCTTGGCCCGTCTGGCCTTTGATTTCGGCGCTGATCCCCAGGACCTGGCCCTGGACTACGATCCCGCGGATGATGAAGCCACGGGCGACGGCAACAGCGGTGCCGCGGTTGTTCCGGACCTTTGCGATGTCTCGGGACAGGGCGACGCCCGCCGTGCCCTCGAGGTTGCGGCGGCCGGGGCACACCATGTGTTGCTGTGCGGACCACCCGGCGCCGGCAAGACGATGCTCGCAGAACGGCTCCCGGGGCTCTTGCCGGATCTCGGCGACCAGGAAGCCATGGAGGTCACAGC
The DNA here is from genome assembly GCF_054888235.1 of Arthrobacter sp. MMS24-S77. Lineage (NCBI taxonomy): Bacteria > Bacillati > Actinomycetota > Actinomycetes > Micrococcales > Micrococcaceae > Arthrobacter > Arthrobacter sp. MMS24-S77. The sequence goes on along the minus strand of NZ_JBTZRN010000001.1, from coordinate 2,875,533 downwards.
GATCCACTCGCTTTCGGCTGTCCACGTTGACTCGGTACAGCTGTTGCGCCGCCCGCCTTTTGAAAACCCCCATCATAGTGCGACTGCCGCAGCCATCATCGGTGGCGGCTCCGGCCTGCCACGGCCTGGAGCGGCCTCCCGGGCCCATCGTGGCGTATTGTTCCTGGACGAGGCGCCCGAGTACGAACGCCGCGTTCTGGACGCCCTGCGGCAACCACTGGAGAGCGGCGAACTGGTCATCCACCGCTCGGCCGGTACCGCGGCATACCCGGCTCGTTTCCAGCTGGTTCTTGCAGCGAATCCTTGCCCGTGCGGAAAGGCCACCGGCAAGGGCGTCGATTGCACCTGCACTCCGGTGATGCGGCGACGCTACTTCGGGCGTATGTCAGGACCGTTGTTGGACAGGGTGGACATCCAGCTTCAAGTAGAACGTGTATCCCTCGCGGACTTCGGGCAGTCCGGCGCGGAGGAGGACACAGCTACAGTCGCAGGGCGAGTCCATGCCGCCCGGTCACGGCAACGTGAACGCCTCGGGACTCTCGGGATGGAAACCAACTCGCAAGTTCCCGGGCGTGTACTGCGCGGCGAACTACGCCTTCCCTCCGCGACCACGAAAATTCTGGATACTTCCCTGGAACGCGGAATCCTCACCGCGAGAGGCTACGACCGCGTCTTGCGGCTGGCATGGACGCTTGCGGATCTAGGCCACAGGGACCGGCCACACAGCGACGACATTGGGCAGGCCCTTGGCCTCCGGCAGGCGGTTGCGGCCGCATGAAAGGACACTCCATGACTGAGAACCACCCGCAGCCGCTGTGCGAAACGCCTCCCTCGGAGGCCGCCCCGTCCTTGCCTGGAATCGGAACGCCGGAACGGTCGAAAGAACGCCTTGCCCGGGCAGCGCTGTCGAGGCTGATGGAGCCGCAAGACGCGGCCGGACTCGCGCTGGTGCAAGCCGCGGGGGCCGTCGACGGTCTTAGGATAGCGACCGGTCGGCTCGCGCCTGGTCCCGGCCTTGAGCAGGAGGTGACTTCCTTGCTGCTTGACAACGGGGTTTCCGCAGCAGGGGCCGGATTGGCTCCCGCGCTGCGTCGGTGGGCGCCAAGGATCCCGGATCTGGCACCTGAACGGGATCTTGCCACCGTGCAACGCCTCGGTGGCCGCATGATCATTCCCGGCGACCCGATGTGGCCTGCCCAGTTGGCCGATCTAGGCCTCCATGAACCGCTGTGTTTGTGGTGGCGTGGACACGAATTGGAGTTTCCGCCCTTGCGGCGGGTCGTTGCCCTTGTCGGCTCACGGGACAGCACCAGTTACGGAGCCTCCGTAACGGGTGACTTCGCCTACGGGCTGGGCCAGCGAGGCTATACCGTCGTATCGGGAGGCGCGTACGGCATAGACGCCCATGCCCATCGTGGAGCGCTCACCGGGGGCACCAACGACATGCCGACCATCGCGGTGATGGCCGGGGGAGTCGACAGGTACTACCCGTCGGGGAACGAGGACTTGCTGCGTGCCGTGGCAAATCAAGGTTCGGTCATCGCTGAGGTTCCCCCGGGTTCGGCGCCCACCCGGTACCGGTTCCTCCAGAGGAACAGAATCATCGCGGCTTTGGCTGGAGTGACGGTCGTGGTGGAGGCCCGCTGGCGTTCGGGCGCGCTGAATACCGCCCATCATGCCGAATCCATCGGCAGGGCCGTCGCGGCGGTTCCGGGATCCGTCCACAGTGCCAACTCGGCGGGCTGCCACCGGCTTCTCAGGGACGGCGGGGCCGTTTGCGTCACGGACATCGGCGAGATTGCCGAACTGGCGGGGTCCAGCGGTGAAGCGCTCGCGGAGGATAAGGAAAAGGATGCTTCCGATCACGATGGGCTCACGCTTGAGGACCTCATACTGTTGGATGCCCTTCCAGTCCGTTCAACGAGCTCAGTGGAGAAGCTCGCTGTGGTGGCGGGACTCAGCCCGGAGTCGGTGAGGGCCGGACTTGGACGGCTCGGATTGTTGGGACTGGCAGCATCTGTGAGCGGCGCCTGGAAGAGATCTGGGAAGCGGGATTGAGCAAGCGGTGGGGGTGCACAACCGAATGGGATCCAGCCGGCCGGAATCTGACCCTTGGCGGCGAACGTGGCGATCCCACCCGCCCGGGCCCACTGCTGGCACAGTGGAGGAGTGCAAGAGAAACCGCTCCCCGAAGCGCTCGCCAAGTCCGTGGAGAACTTTCGGCGCTACCTCGAGGGCGAACGGGCAAGATCCACCCACACCGTGAGGGCGTACATTGCGGACGTCGAGAACTTACTGGGCTTTGCCGCCGCGGAGGGTGTGGGGGAGCTCGCGGCCCTGGAACTTGGCACTCTACGTCGCTGGTTGGGCGCACAGAGTGAAGCCGGCAGGTCGAGAGCGACTCTGGCCCGGCATGCCGCCACGGCCCGGGCATTCACCTCCTGGGCATTGAGGGAGGAACTGATTGCGTCGGACCCGGCCCTTCGCCTCCAAGCCCCCAAACGGGATCACGCTCTCCCCGGAGTACTTCATCAACAGCAAATCGCCAGGATTTTCGAAAACCTCACCGAGGCGGCTTCGGATGGTTCCCCGATGCCGCTGCGTAATCGTGCCGTCGTCGAATTGCTCTACGCCACGGGAATTCGTGTCGGGGAGCTGGCCGGGCTCGACATCGACGATCTCGACCCGGATCGTCGGACCCTTCGCGTGCTTGGCAAAGGCAACAAGGAACGTACTGTCCCTTACGGGGTCCCGGCTGCGCTCGCCGTCGACGACTGGCTCCGTCGCGGTCGTCCTCGGCTAGTCACCGAGCGCAGCGGACCGGCGCTCTTTCTCAGCTTGAGGGGCAACCGAATCGACCAACGCCAGGCACGCAGCGTGGTCAACGACCTCCTGGCGGCGCTCGGTGACACCGCGGCAACAGGGCCACACGCCCTGCGCCACACAGCTGCCACCCATTTGCTCGACGGCGGGGCGGACCTGCGGGCGGTACAGGAAATTCTGGGACACAGTAGCCTGGCAACAACCCAGATCTACACCCACGTGTCGGTGGACCGGCTTCGTAAGAGCTATCAACAGGCCCATCCGCGTGCTTGAGGGAAAGCGACGTCCGGAGAAACCTCGCAGCAGGCTGAAGAGCTCCTGCGGGGACGAAATCGGCGCGCCCGGGAATCGCACTGGCGTAATTCCGGTCTGTACGGCAAAATGAAAGCACTGCGGGGGAACTTTCAACCAAAACTTGAATGTTCTTCCGTTGCGGAAAAATCATAGAAAGGTAGGGAAACGGGAACAGCGCGGCATGAGCGCAGCAAAAATTTCATCCAGGCAGAGGTCGTTGGGGAAGACGTACCTACAGCTATGGAGGATGGAATGTCTGTTGCAACAACCCGCGGTGTCTTGTTTGTGCATTCGGCCCCTACCGCGTTGTGCCCTCACGTTGAGTGGGCCATCGGATCGGTCGTTGACAAGCGGACCGACCTTGAGTGGACCCCTCAACCGGCTGCGCCCGGAATGTTCCGCGCCGAATTGTCTTGGGCAGGAGTCCCCGGAACCGGCGCGCAATTGGCGTCGGCCTTGCGCGGGTGGGCGCATCTTCGCTACGAAGTCACCGAGGAGCCGAGCCAAGGCGTGGACGGTGCGCGTTGGTCCCACACGCCGGAACTCGGTATTTTCCATGCCGTGACGGACGTCCACGGCAACATCATGGTTACCGAGGACCGCATCCGCTACGCGTATGAGTCGGCAGCAGGGGACCCCGCGGCTGTCTATCACGAGCTTTCCCTGGCGCTCGGCGAGGCTTGGGACGAAGAACTCGAGCCTTTCCGCCATGCTGCCGAAGGCGCACCTGTCCGCTGGCTCCACCAGGTCGGCTAAGCCCGGCCCAAGCTCCGCCGCGAAGGCGTAGAGACAGCTTTTCCATAGCAAAGAGGAGGGCCCCACCGTGGTGGGGCCCTCCTCTTGTGCACCGATTGCGCGCCGAACTGGCAGGAGCTGTCAGACGCTGCGGACAGCGATGACGGCGTTGTGGCCGCCGAAGCCGAAGGAGTTGCTCAACGCAACAATGTCACCGGCAGGCAGTGAGCGTGCCGAAGTGACGACGTCGAGCGGGATCTCCGGATCCTGGTTTTCGAGGTTGATGGTCAACGGAGCCTGGCGTTCATAGACCGCGAGCACGGTCAGCACGGCCTCCACGGCCCCTGAAGCACCCAACAGGTGGCCCATCTGGGACTTGGTGGCAGAGACCGCCACATTGTCGACGTGCGTGCCCAGGGCGGCACGGAGCGCCGTGTACTCGGGCTTGTCGCCGACCGGCGTTGACGTGGCGTGGGCGTTGACGTGTACGACGTCCTCGGCCTGGATCCGGCCATCGAACATGGCAGCCTTCAATGCGCGGGTGGCGCCCAGGCCTTCCGGGTCCGGAGCGGTGATGTGGTAGGCGTCGGCCGTTACCGACGTGCCGGCGAGCTCGGCGTAGATGCGCGCACCGCGGGCGATGGCGTGCTCTTCGGCTTCCAGGACCAGGGCGCCTGCACCTTCACCCATGACAAAGCCGTCGCGGTCGCGGTCGTATGGCCGCGAAGCGTGTTCGGGATCGTCATTACGGCGGGAGAGCGCCTGCATCGAGGCGAAGGCGGCGAGGGGCATCGGGTGGATGGCGGCTTCGGCGCCGCCGCATACGACGACGTCGGCCTTGCCCGAGCGGATGAGGTCGAGGCCGAGGTGCATGGCTTCGGTGCCCGAGGCGCAAGCGGAAACCGGGGTGTGCGCACCGGCGCGGGCACCAAGGTCAAGGCTGACGGCAGCTGCGACGCCATTCGGCATGAGCATGGGGACCGTCATGGGCAGTACCCGTCGAGGGCCCTTTTCCTTCAGGGTGTCCCAAGCGTCCAGGAGCGTCCAGACACCGCCGATGCCGGTGGCGAAAGCCACGGCAAGGCGATCGTGGTCGATTTCGGTGATGCCGGAATCTGCCCAGGCTTCGCGTGCGGCGATGACGCCGAACTGCGTGGACGGGTCCATGCGCTTGGCTTCAACGCGGCTCAGAACCTCGAGGGCCGGCGTCGAGCACCGGGCGGCAAAGTGGACCGGAAGGTCATACTTGGCAACCCACTCGTCCTCGAGTGTGTGGGCACCGGAGACCCCTTTGAGCGCGTTCTTCCACATCGTGGGGACGTCGCCGCCGATGGGCGTTGTGGCGCCCAGACCGGTTATGACTACTTTGCGTGCCATGCGATCACTCTCTGTCGGATCAGCCAACCCATGTGCTGTTCTCACTGGGACGGCAGGAAAAAACTCTGGGAGATAAAGCAGCTGTGCCGGGCTTCGGATGCAACAGGGCGCACCCGAAGTCCGGCACAGTTGAGGCCAGACTAGGCCTGTGCGTTGGAAATGAAGTTGACGGCGTCGCCGACGGTCTTCAGGTTCTTGACCTCTTCGTCCGGAATGCGGACGCCGAACTTCTCTTCAGCGTTGACGACGATGGTCATCATGGAGATCGAGTCGATGTCCAGGTCCTCGGTGAAGGACTTGTCCAGCTCGACGGCGTCGGTGGCGAGGCCGGTCTCTTCGTTCACGATTTCAGCCAGGCCGGCCAGGATTTCTTCGTTGCTAGCCATTGTTGGCTCCTTTTCTTGTTGTGCCGGCTGCTGCCGGAAATGGGGCAAACCGCGGATACGGCTTGGGTTTCAAAGCACTATTCAATTGGGGGGTGAAGCGGTCCAAACTACGGAAGAACGACTACCTGGGCACCGAAGACCAAGCCGGCACCGAATCCGATCTGCAAGGCGAGGCCGCCGCTGAGTCCGGGATTTTCCTGCAGGAGACGATGCGTGGCCAGCGGAATGGAAGCGGCAGAGGTGTTGCCGGCATCCGCGATATCGCGCGCAACCACAACGGTCTCCGGGAGCTTGAGCTTCTTGACCATCTCATCGATGATCCGCATGTTCGCCTGGTGGGGGACAAAAGCCGCAAGATCCGAGGCTTCTATCCCGGCGGCATCGAGGGCTTGCTGGGCAACCTTCGCCATTTCCCAGACGGCCCAGCGGAAGACCGTCTGGCCGTCCTGGCGGAGCGTCGGCCAAACATCTTGCGCGGCGGAAATAATGGCCTGATCATCGGACTCATCCGAATGGCGGGCAGTCTCGCCAAGGTTGCGGACTTCGTCGAGGGAATGCGTCATGCCGATCGCGTTCCACTTGCTTCCATCGGATCCCCAGACCGAGGGGGCGATGCCAGGCGTATCGGAGGGGCCGATGACAACTGCGCCGGCTCCGTCGCCGAGGAGGAAGGAGATGGTGCGCTCGTGGTTGTCGATGACGTCCGAGAGCTTCTCGGCGCCTACCACCAAAACGTATTCTGCTGCCCCCGATCGGACCAAGGCATCGCCCTGGGCAATGCCGTAGCAGTAGCCCGCACATGCCGCGGAGATGTCGAACGCCGGTGCGGGGGTTGCGCCCAAGCGGTCGGTGAGCGCGGCGGCTGCGGACGGTGTGGCGTACGGGTGCGTGACGGTGGAAACGATCACGGCGCCCAGCTGCGACGCCTCGATGCCCGCTTGCTTGAGTGCCTCGCGGGCAGCTCCCTCCGCCATGTCGATGACGCTGACATTGGCGGCTGCACGGTGACGGGTCACGATTCCGGTGCGCTGGCGGATCCATTCGTCCGAGGAATCGATCCACTGGCAAACGTCGTCATTGGTGACGATGATGTCCGGACGGTATGCCCCGATGCCTACGATCCGTGAATATTCGTTGGTCGGTGCCTGCCTGAGTACGGGGGCGCTCATGCTTCTCCCTCCAGTTCTGCGAAGAGTGCAAGTGCCGCGGACAAGTCATCCGGGGTCTTGACGGCAACGGTCTTGACGCCGGGCATGCCGCGCTTGGCAAGCCCTGCCAAAGTGCCGGCCGGCGCCAGCTCGATGAGTCCGGTGACCCCGCGCTGGACCAGGTTCTCCATGCAGAGATCCCAGCGCACCGGGCGTGACACCTGGGCGATCAGGCTTTCGACGGCGGCGCCGCCGTCAGTGACTTCCTGGCCGTCGAAGTTCGAGAGCAGGGGAACCGTGGGGGCCTGCGGCTTGAGCGAGGGCCGGAGTGCTTCAAGTGCGTTCACGGCCGGAGCCATGTGGGAGGTGTGGAACGCGCCGGCGACCTTCAGGGGGATCACCCGGGCCTTGGCCGGCGGGTTGTCAGCGAGGGCCTGAAGTTGTTCGAAGGTGCCCGCGGCAACGGTCTGCCCGGCGCCGTTGACGTTCGCGGGTGTTGCGCCCGCGGCCGCAATTGCCGAGAGAACCTCAGCCGGGTCACCGCCGACCACGGCGCTCATCCCGGTGGGGGTGACGGCGGCAGCGGCTGCCATGTTGTTGGCACGCTCGCGGACGAACGTCATGGCTTCTTCCTCGCTGAGGACACCCGCAAGTGCTGCGGCAGTGATCTCACCGACCGAGTGACCGGCCAAAACGATCGGAAGGGTGCTGAGCTCGACGTCGAACAGCGACTTCGCTGCCACGAGTCCTGCGGCGACGATCAAAGGCTGCGCGATCGCGGTGTCCTTGATGGTTTCTTCGTCGGAGGTGGTGCCGTGGGCCTTGAGGTCGATGCCTGCGATTTCGCTCAGGGAGGCCAAATGGGCCTCTACGGAAGGGAGCTCCAGCCAAGGGGCCAAAAATCCAGGGGTCTGGGAGCCCTGTCCAGGGCAGACGATTGCAAGCACGTAACCAGCTTTCCAAATTGCCGCGTGAACTACTGGTGTTTGCGTACACCAAGCTCACTGGGTCAGTTTGTAGGAAGTCTACAACGGTTCAACCCGCGGATCGGGTACCGTGACGCTCCGACGTCGCCTTCGGCTGAGCCGAAAGCCTGCCCACAACCAGGGCAGTTTGGAGCACAAAAGCCTCCCGGGGAAGGAGTGGATCCCACCCTGTGACGTCGCAGACGCGCTTGAGACGATACCGCACTGTGTTCGCATGGACGAACAGCTCGCGGGCGGTTGCTTCGAGGGAATGGCCGAGCTCCAAATAGGTGCCCAGCGTCTCAACGAGCCCGTTGGAGGCAGCAAGCAGCGGCCGGTAGATGTTCTTGATGAGGGAACGGCGCGCGGCGTCGTCGCCGGAGACCACGCGTTCCGGGAGCAGGTCGTCGGCGGCTACCGGTCGCGGAGCCGAGGGCCAGGCCTTGGCCGCCGTGAGCCCCGCAAAGGCTGCCTGGGCAGAGCTGCTCGCTTCCAGCAGGGAGCCGGCCTCCGGTCCATAGACCACCGCGCCCGGGGCGAACAGCTCGCTCAGCTTCACATAGGCGGTATCGCGGTCCTGCACGCCACCCAGAATAAGGATGAGTCGATCGCCCTGGATGCCAACCAAGGCGTCCTCCGCGTAGCGTCCGGCCGTCCGGCGCAACTCGCTCACATAGCTTGCGCTCGGTTCCGACGGCGAGTTTCCCACCATCACGGTGAAGCGTTCCTGGGCCTTCCAGCCGAGGGCCGCAATGCGTGAGCGAAGGGCATCGGTGTTCTCGCCACGGAGGATGGCGTCGACAATCAAGGCTTCGAGCCGGGTGTCCCAAGAACCGCGCGATTCCGCGGCCCGGGCGTAGACGTCAGCGGCGGCGAACGCCACTTCCCTCGAGTAGCGCAGGACCGCTTCGCGCAAGGAAGGCTGGTCGGCTTCAGGAGCGATCACAGGCACCTGGTCCTCCACCACCTCGACCACGATACGGATCAACTGGAGGGCCTTTTGCAAGCTGATGGAGCGCGTCAGCTCGGTGGGAGCATTGCCGAAGACATCCGTCAGGATCCACGACGGCGAGCTGGGCCGTTCGTACCACGTCACGAAAGCCGCGATTCCGTTTTGGGCAACCAAGCCCAGCGCCGAACGTTCGTCGGAGCTCAACCGGCTGTACCAAGGCAGTGATTTCTCAAGCTTGCGCATGGTGGTGGTGGACAGTTGCCCCACATTGGCGCGGAGCCGCTTCAGGGTCTCCGCCTTTTCGGGTGATAGCGCGCGCGCAGCCGCTTTGCGTTTCGCGGGGGTTTGAATCGGCTCTGCCATTCCTTGAGCATACGGCGCATCATCCGCAAGCTCCATTTGTGCGAAGGCTACAACTGCGTTTGGTGTGGGTCACGCGAGTGTCCGGGTCGCGCAGCGCTGAGGAGAGATTGTTAAGCCCGACGGCGGCCCGCACCTTCCGGTGTGGACCGCCGTCGTGGTCTTGGTGACTTTGATTCGCCTCGCTGAGGCTTAGCTTTCGCCGCCTGCACCGCCGGTGGTTCCCGCGTTGACATCGAGAAGACGGTACTTCTCGATTGCCTGGGCCGGAGCCTGGGCATCCACTTCGCCACGACGGGCGAGCAGTTGGAGGGTTTTGGTGACGATCGAGTGGGTGTCGTTCTTGAAGAAGCGTCGGGCGGCTTGGCGGGTGTCGGAGAAGCCGAAGCCGTCGGCGCCGAGGGAGGCGAATTCGTTGGGGATGAATTGGCGGATCTGGTCCGGGACGGCCTTCATGTAGTCGGTGACGGCGATGACGGGTCCGGTGGCGCCGGCGAGTTGCCGGGCGACGAAGGGGGTGCGGGGTTCCTGGCCGGGGTTGAGGAAGGCGTGTTCCTCGGCGGCGAGGCCGTCGCGTCGGAGTTCGTTCCAGGAGGTCACGGACCAGACATCGGCGGAGACGCCCCAGTCCTGGGCGAGGACGCGCTGGGCTTCCAGGGCCCAGGGGACGGAGACGCCGGAGGCGAGGATCTGTGCGCGGGGCCCGTCGGTTTTCGCCGGGGCCAGCAGGTAGATGCCTTTCAGGAGGCCTTCGGTGTCGAGGTTTTCCGGTTCCGCGGGCTGGGTGATGGGTTCGTTGTACACGGTGAGGTAGTACATGAGGTTCCGGTCTTCGGAGTCCGGTCCGTACATGCGCTGGAGTCCGTCGCGGATGATGTGGCCGATTTCGTAGCCGTAGGCGGGGTCGTAGGTGAGGACGGCGGGGTTGGTGGAGGCCAGGATGGGGGAGTGGCCGTCGGCGTGTTGGAGTCCTTCGCCGGTGAGGGTGGTCCGTCCTGCGGTGGCGCCGATGATGAAGCCGCGGGTCATCTGGTCCGCGGCGGCCCAGAAGGCGTCGCCGGTGCGTTGGAAGCCGAACATGGAGTAGAACACGTAGATCGGCACGAGGGGTTCGCCGTGGGTGGCGTAGGCGGTGCCGGCGGCGGTGAACGCGGCGACGGCGCCGGCTTCGTTGATGCCGGGGTGGATGAGCTGGCCCAGGGGGGATTCCTTGTAGGCCAGGACGAGGTCCCGGTCCACGGAGAGGTAGTTCTGGCCCTTGGGGTTGTAGATCTTCGCGGTGGGGAAGAACGCGTCCATGCCGAAGGTCCGGGACTCGTCCGGCACCACCGGGACGAAGCGGGCGCCGAAGTTCTTGTCCCGCATGAGGTCTTTCAGGAGCCTGACGAAGGCCATGGTGGTGGCGGCCTGCTGCTTGCCGGAGCCGCGCTTGGCGACCTCGTAGGACTTCTCTTCCGGCAGCACCACGGGGGTGTGGGTGCTGCGGCGTTCCGGGACGGAACCGCCCAGGGCGGCGCGGCGGTCCATCATGTACCGGATTTCCGGGGCGTCCATGCCGGGGTGGTAGTACGGGGGCCGGTACAGGTCCGTGTCGAGTTGTTCGTCGGTGATGGGGATGCGCAGGTGGTCCCGGAAGGCCTTGAGGTCTTCCATGGTGAGTTTCTTCATTTGGTGGGTCGCGTTGCGGCCCTCGAAGTGGGGTCCGAGTCCGTAGCCCTTGACGGTCTTGGCCAGGATCACGGTGGGTTTGCCCTTGAACTCGGTCGCGGCCTTGTACGCGGCGTAGACCTTGCGGTAGTCGTGGCCGCCGCGTTTGAGGTTCCAGATCTGGTTGTCGTCCAGGTCCGCGACCAGGTCCTTGGTGGCCGGGGTCTTCCCGAAGAAGTGTTCGCGGACGAACCCGCCGGACTCGGCCTTGTAGGTCTGGTAGTCGCCGTCGACGGTTTCGTTCATGATCTTCACCAGGGACCCGTCGGTGTCCCTGGCCAGGAGATCATCCCATTCCCGGCCCCAGACGACCTTGATGACGTTCCAGCCCGCGCCGCGGAAGAACGCTTCCAGTTCCTGCATGATCTTCCCGTTGCCCCGCACCGGCCCGTCCAGGCGCTGGAGGTTGCAGTTGATCACGAAGTTCAGGTTGTCCAGGTTCTCGTTCGCGGCGAGCTGGAGCAGGCCGCGGGACTCGGGCTCGTCCATTTCCCCGTCGCCCAAAAACGCCCAGACCTGCTGGCCGGAGGTGTCCTTCAGGCCCCGGTCGTGCAGGTAGCGGTTGGACTGGGCCTGGTAGATCGCGTTCATCGGGCCGATGCCCATGGACACGGTGGGGAATTCCCAGAACGCGGGCATCAGGCGCGGGTGCGGGTAGGAGGAGAGGGCGTGGCCTTCCTTGGACTTTTCCTGCCGGAACCCGTCCAGGTCCTCCTCCGTGAGCCGGCCTTCCATGAACGCCCTGGCGTACATGCCCGGGGACGCGTGGCCCTGGAAGAACACCTGGTCCCCGCCGGAAGGGTGGTCCTTGCCGCGGAAGAAGTGGTTGAAGCCGACCTCGTACAGGGTCGCGGCCCCGGCATAGGTCGAGATGTGCCCGCCCACCCCGATGTCGGACCGCTGCGCCCGGTGCACCATCACGGCCGCGTTCCAGCGCATGTACGCCCGGTACCGGCGCTCGAACTCCTCGTTGCCCGGGAACTCCGCTTCCTGGTCCGCCGGGATCGTGTTCACGTAATCGGTGGTCGTCACCATCGGCACACCCACCGACTGGGACCCCGCCCGCTGAAGCAGGCTGCGCATGATGAACTGCGCCCGCTCCGTGCCCTGCTCCCTGATCAACGCATCCAAAGACTCAACCCACTCGGCAGTCTCTTCCGGATCACGATCAGGCAGCTGGGAAGTCAACCCGCTAAGGATGTGTGAGGTCTCTTCTCCTGCAGCCACGTCCAACCTCTCTTTTGGCGCATTCATCGTCGCCTCAGGTCCGGCAGGGTAACTGCCCGTCATGAACGCGGCGTGTGCGACATATCGGTTACAACAGCCCGGTCATGTGCGCCGGGCAGGTTCTTGAGCTCAAGCTGCGCTATTCGCGGCGGGCGGTTGCCCTGCAGCCAAAGTCTTCACTGGCCACTGTAGCTTTGTACGAGCCGCGATGCGTAGCCGCGCTGCCGCGAAGGCGTTGTATGTCACACTCAAGCTGTTACATCGTATGCAGTCGTTGCTGTAGTCATAGCTGTTGCCCCAGTGACAGGCGTGGCTAGGGCGCGGAATATGGCGGAACGCGGGACAATGGCTTGAAGCCCACGCCCAAAGGGTGTTGGCTTGTAGTAATCGAAATCACTTCAAGAGGAGGAAACGTGAGCGAGGCCGACGCCGCCACATCGGTAAATGTGGCGGAAAGATTGGGTTTCAAAGATGGGGATCTGATTCAGGAACTCGGTTACGACGATGACGTCGATTTCGATTTGCGTGATGACATTGAGGAACTCACGGGTTCCGAACTGCTCGATGAAGACGATCACGAGGTAGTGGATGCCGTCATTTTCTGGTGGCGTGACGGCGACGGAGACCTTGTCGACGGACTCGTGGATTCACTGACCACCTTGGGTGAGGGCGGTGTGGTTTGGGTTCTGACGCCTAAATCGGGCCGCGACAACTACGTTTCGCCTTCGGATATTCAGGATGCTGCCCCGACTGCGGGATTGCACTGCACTACGTCCGCAGGCGTCTCCAAGGACTGGAGCGCTACTCGGCTGGTGGCACGCAAGAAGAACAAGTGACGCACGCCAAGTTGAGCGCTGCCGGGTTGCGCCCCGGCGTTCCGGTTGTCGGGCAGGAAGCCCCGGATTTTGAGCTGGTGAACCAGTTTGGGGAGCCAGTTCGCTTGTCCGGACTTCGCGGCCGCAACGTGGTACTTGTCTTCTATCCCTTCGCCTTCTCCGGAATCTGCACAGGGGAACTGTGTGAGATCCGTGACAATCTCGGTATTTTCGAGCACGCCAACGCCACCGTCCTTGGCATATCGGTTGACAGCAAGTTTGCTTTACGGGCCTACGCGGAAAAGGAAAGCTACGAGTTTGATCTCCTAGCCGACTTCTGGCCGCACGGGGCAGTTGCCGAAAAGTATGGGGTGTTTGACTCCGCTACCGGTATGTCCTTGAGGGGTACATTCATCATTGATGCCGCGGGCATCATCCGTTATGTCGTTGTCAATCCGCGCGGCCAGGCACGGGATCTAGCGGAATATCGCGAGGCGTTGTCCGCGCTGGGCCAGGCCTAGCCCCGATGAGCACCCAGCGGCCGGGCGTTGGAATGACTGGCTTTGCCATTCTGGCGCCGGCTGACGCCGTTGCATTGGGCGGGGATGAGCTCGAGTCTCTCCGCGAAGCCGCAAGGATTCTGGGCGGCAAGCGGCTTGCTGTTCTGACAGGTGCGGGCCTGAGTACGGATTCCGGAATCCCTGACTACCGGGGCCCGGGAGCTGCGCCACGGAATCCCATGACCTTCCAGGAGTTCATCGGAAGCGCCGCCAACCGTCGCAGGTACTGGGCGAGGAACCACCTTGGATGGTCCCATCTCCGGCATGCGGACCCCAATGCCGGGCACGCCGCCGTCGCACTCCTAGAGCGCCGCGGGCTGATCACCGGACTCATCACACAAAACGTGGACCGTCTGCATGAAGATGCAGGCAGCGTCAACGTGGTGGACTTGCACGGCCGCTACGACCGCGTGGTTTGCCTTGACGGGGGCCACGTCTTCACGCGACGGCTGGTGGCGTCCATCCTTGAGGAAATCAATCCGGGATTTCTGGAGGCCGCCCGAGCTTCCGGCGTCGTGGAAATGGCGCCCGACGCCGATGCCTTGGTCGAGGATCCTGAGCTCATCCGATCGTTCGTCGTCGCAGTTTGTCCCGTATGCGGGGGAACGCTCAAGCCCGACTTCGTGTATTTCGGCGAAAATGTGCCCAAGGACCGGGTGCAGCGCGCCTATTCCATGGTGGACGAAGCCGGGGCGCTGTTGGTGGCTGGTTCTTCATTGGCGGTCATGAGCGGGCTGAGGTTCGTGCGCCACGCAGCCAAGTTCGGCAAGCCCGTAGTGATCATCAACCGGGGACCGACCCGCGGCGACGAGTTCGCGAGCCTCAAAGTGGAAGCCGGAGTCAGCGGCGCTCTAGCGTGGCTTGCTGCCGAACTTCCCGATCTGTTGTCCCCGGATTCGCCGATTAGTGTTCCGGGCGAATGATCCGGTAGAGTACATGTTCGTTGGTTGAAGCGCCGAAGGCGTTGAAATCAGTGTTTGGGTCTTTAGCTCAGCTGGTAGAGCGCCACGTTTACACCGTGGATGTCATCGGTTCGATCCCGGTAGGACCCACCAAACAGAAGAGACCCTGAGCTGCGAAAAACGCATCTCGGGGGCTCTTTTCTTTTGACCGAGCGCTGTCCGTCCTCCCATCCGTGCTCCAAAAGTCCCCCCCAGAAGCGTTCGGGTGGTGGTTGCCGCCCATCGATCGGCGGTCCAGAATGACTGCATGACAGCATCCGGAGACGCAGCGCGTGAGAGGAAGGTGGCGGCCATCGGCACGGCGGTGTTCGCCGCCGCTCCGGCAACCGTTGCTGGTCTGCTGCCGTGGGTGGTGACCCGTTGGAAAGTGCGGCGGCCAGTGCCGGGCGGACTGGCGGCCCAGTGCGCAGGTGTTCTGCTGATCGGCGCCGGCGCGGCGGTGATCACCAATTCGTTTGCGCGGTTCGCCCTTGAGGGAATAGGCACGCCAGCACCCTTTGCGCCACCGAAGAACCTCGTTGTCAGCGGTTTCTATAGGTTCGTGCGGAACCCTATATATGTGGGCATTGGCGCAGCGATCACCGGACAGGGCCTCCTGCTGGGACAACCGAAGCTGTTCGGCCTGGCGGCACTGGGCGCAATTCCCGTGGTGGCCTTTGTCAGGTTGTATGAGGAGCCGACGCTGGCACGTAGGTTCGGCGCCGAGTATGAGGACTACCGCGCCAACGTCCCGGGCTGGCTGCCGCGGCTTACTCCGTGGCGGCAGGGCTAGCGTCGGACCTGATCCGGTGCGGGGAATTGGAAGAGCTCTCCACCGCGACTATTGGGGGATGCCGCGGTGGAGAGCTCAAAGATGAATATACAGAGAATTTCTGGATATGGAAAGGAAACACGTTCGACGCCCAGGACGGATCCTTCCAGTACAGAGCCACTATGATGGTATTTGTTCAGTGGATTGAACAAGCGTGAATGCCGTGGTCGGAGTTCCGCTGCCTACGCAGCATTTCGGGCCGGCACGCGCCCGCTCTGCGCTAGACGCACTATTGCGAAGGAGAATCATGGCCGATTCCCGCACCCCCCGTTCCGCCGATGGATTGGGCAGCTCCTCGCCAGCGCCGGCCGTGACGCGCGCAGCTGCGGTACTGGACGCCTTGGCTGAGGCTCCTTCGGGTCGGCTGACACTCAGTGACCTTGCGAGGGAGCTGGGGATTCCGAAATCCTCCACGTCAAACCTGCTGCTTGCCCTCGAGGAAGCCCGGCTCATTACCCGCGAAGGTGCCGATTTTTCGCTTGGCCGGAAACTGGTTGAACTTGGCGCCGCCTACCTCAGCCGCCTCGATGAAGTCCAGGAGTTCTACAAGTTCTGCGAGCAGGCGCCAACATTGTCCGGCGAAACGGTGCGGATCGCGATGATCGACGGCGATCACATCATCTACCTGGCGCGGTATGAAGGGCACCCGGCCGTCCGGCTTACCTCAAACATCGGCGACAAGATGCCGCTTTCCCTGAGCGCCGTCGGAAAGGTGCTCTTGGCACAGCTTCACGACCATGACATCGAGGCGATGTTCCCGGACGACGTTGAGCTCCCTGTCATGACCCCGAAGTCCCTCCGCAGTGCCGCGGAGCTCAAGGCCCAGGTGGCCGCGATCCGCAAGCAGGGCTATGCCCTGGAGGACGAGGAATCCACCCTTGGCGTGGTTTGCCTTGCCGTGCCCGTTCCGACCCATGGGGCCCACGGTCCCAGCCTCGGCCTCTCCGTGACTGCCCTGAAGGCCACCTATTCCGAAGAGCAGGGGGCCCTGATGGTGAAGGAGCTCAAGGAGCTCGCCCACTCGCTGGGCAATCCCATGGGTTAATAGATTTTATGTGCCGTGCGTCACAAAACGGCGGCGGCGAATAAATCTGATTACACCACTTGAAACCTGTCCAATGTGTTGTACTCTGTTCACTATAGTGATTCACGCCATGGCGGCTGACGCTATCTCGCCAGACCAACGGGGGTCTGGAGTGTTCTTGAGGGAGTGCTTGTGACAACTCGTACTAAGACAAAGCTTGCTGATATGGACGGCGCAGTAGTTGAGCCGGAACAGCTGCGAAGGGCAACTCTTGCCAGCTCCGTAGGATCCGCCCTGGAGTACTACGACTTCTACATTTATGGTCTGGCTTCGGCCCTGATCTTCGGACCGCTGTTCTTCAAGCCCTTGGGTGAAAGTGGCGCATTGATCGCGTCGTTCGCAACCTATGGCGTTGGATTCGCGGCGCGGCCCTTCGGGGGTATCTTCTTCGGATTCATCGGAGACCGCTTCGGCCGCAAGATGGTCCTCCTGCTGACCATCGGAATGATGGGCCTCGCGAGTTTCGCCATCGGCTTGTTGCCGACGTTCGAACAGGCGGGCATGCTCGGCGCGGTCCTGCTGGTGACACTTCGTATCATCCAGGGGCTCGGAGCTGGAGCGGAACAGGCAGGCGCAACAACGCTGATCTCCGAAGTTTCGCCGCCAAAGCGCCGCGGTTACTTCGCTTCGCTGCCGTTCGTCGGTATCCAGCTCGGAACCCTCCTCGGCGCCGGCACCTTCGCGCTGATTGGCATGGCCAACAAGAGCGTGCTCGAAGGCTGGTTGTGGCGCGTGCCGTTCCTCGCCAGCTTCATCCTGATCATCGTGGCAGTCTTCATCCGCCTCCGGCTGAAGGAAACTCCTGTGTTCCAGGAGTTGGAGAAGCACAAGAACGTGGTGAAGAATCCCGTTGGTGAGCTGTGGAAGCACTCCAAGAAGAATGTGCTGGTGGGCATCGGTCTCCGCATGGGCGAGAACGGCAACTCCTCGATCTACTCGGCACTGCTCATCTCCTTCATGTCCGTCAAGGAAGGCGTCTTCCCCGGCGACAAGTTCATCGGCCCGGTCGGCCTGCTGATCGCCGCGGGCTTCGCTGCTGTCATGGTGGTTACCTTCGGGGCCCTGTCTGACCGTATTGGCCGCGTCAAGGTGTACCGCTACGGGGCCCTCTTCCAGGCAATCTTCGCGATTCCCGCCTTCTACCTGGTGACCCTCGGCAACGTGACCCTCGTGTGGGCCGTCATGGTTGTGGGCATCGCCCTTGGCGTGCAGTCCATGCTTGGCCCCCAGTGCCCCCTGCTGCCTGAGCTCTTCGGCTCGCAGTACCGTTTCACGGGTGTGGCATTGAGCCGCGAACTGTCGGCTGTCCTGGCTGGCGGACTCGTACCGCTCGTCGGTGTCGCGCTCCTTGCCGCGACGGGCAACTCCTGGGTGGTCCTGGCGGTCTACTCGCTGGTCCTTGCACTGATCTCGTTCGTCACGACGTTCTTCACACCGGAAACAGCCGGCCGTGACCTCCTGTCGTTGGAGGACGCCAAGTAGGCGAGTCCCGTACCCCGACGTACGCAAGCAGCGGCGGCCCCCTCCGAACCAGGAGGGGGCCGCCGCTTTGATACGCGCGCCACCCTGCACAGCAAAGCCGCCCCACACAGCAAAGCGGCCCCTCCGGAATACCGGAGGGGCCGCTAGGGCGATGCGCTGGTAGCGGGCGGTTTAGTAGAAGTGCACCGTGTCCACGAGGTGGGGGAGTTCCCCGCCGTCGAGGAATGTACGCAGGTTGCTGGCGAAGCGCTCGGCGATGAGGCGGTTCTCCGCGGCACTGAGTGCCGAGGTGTGGGGAGAGACCATGACCTTCGGGTGGTTCCACAGCGGGCTGTCCTGGGGCAGGGGCTCGACGGCGAAAACGTCCAGGCAGGCGTAGGACACCTGGCCGTTGTCCAAGGCTTCGAGGAGTGATTCTTCGTCAACCACGGTTCCACGGCCAACGTTGACAAAAACCGCGCCGGGCTTCATTGCCGAGAAGACCTCGCGGTTGAAGAGCTTCTCCGTGTACGGCGTGCCGGGGAGGGTGTTGACGACGGCGTCTGCCGTAGCCAGGAGTCCCGCCAAGCCATCGTTGTCCGCGACTTCGTCGATTCCTTCGATCACTTCGACGTTCCGCTTGGTTCCGCTGACCTTCATGCCCAGAGCGCGGGCGATGCGGGCGGTCTCAAGGCCGATCTCGCCGAGGCCCGTGATGACCAGCTTGGAGCCGTTCACAAGTTTGGTGGGGGTACGCAGCTCGGGCCAGACCTTGGCAGCCTGGTCCTGTGCGAGTTCCGCGCTGCGCTTGAAGCCGTTGAGGATGCCCAGGGCGGCAAACTCGGCCAGCGGGAGGGCGTGTACGCCTGCGGAAGTGGTGACCTTGAACTTCTGCAGGGTTTTACTGTCGAGGCCGGACGCCTTCACGGCCCCACCGGCGCCAGCGGCCATGGCGTGGATCCACTGCAGGTGCGGGTTGCTCTGGGCGATGCGGGCCAGGCCGGCCGGGTTCTCGTTGGGGAAGCCGTAGAGGATCTGAGCCTTGTTCAGCATTGACCAGTAGCGTTCCTCTTGTTCGGGAGTCCGCTTGAAGTCCGGATCTCCGGAGTGGTCGGCCGGGAAGCGTTCCGGAGGGAGCAGCTCGGGTTCGTAGAGCACCGTAATGCTCGGATCTACGGCGCGGATACGCTCCACATGCTCAGCTTCGAGCGGGACTGCGATCGCGATGGTAAGTTCATCAGTCGTCATAGTGTTCATCATACTGAATTGCGGCTAGGATATTGAACAGTTTTTGAAATATGAACCACAAAGAAGTGAGGTGCAAACGGGACATGACAGCCAAGACTGTAGGTTTTGTGGGACTCGGACTCATGGGCTTCCCCATGGCTGCCAATCTCCTTGCCGGCGGCCGGGAGGTGACGGCGTGGAACCGTTCGGACGAGGCGCTGGCCGAGTTGGAGAAGCTCGGCGGAAAACGTTCGGAATCGGTAGCCGGACTGCGTGACCAACCCGTCATCATTTTCATGCTTCCGGATCTGTCCTACATCCAGAACGCCGCCGCCCCGCTGCTCGACTCCTGGCGTTCGGCCGCGCCGCTCCCGGGAACCACGTTGGTCGTGATGAGCAGCGTGTCGCCGACAGCCGTCCAGGAATTCGGCCGGACCGTCCATGACGCGAGTGGCGGGAACGCCGTCGTCGTCGATGCCCCTGTCAGCGGCGGAACCAAAGGTGCGCAGGACGGCACGCTGGCCATCATGGTGGGAGCCAACGAAGAAGACTTCCAGCGGACGCTCCCTGTGCTTGAGGCCATGGGTACCACCGTCCGCCGCATGGGTGCCCTGGGTGCCGGTTCGCTGGCCAAGGCCTGCAACCAGCTGATCGTCGGGACCACGACGGCGGCACTTGCGGAAGCTGCCGAGCTCGCCGAGCGCTCGGGCATGGACGCTTCTGCCCTGTTCGACGTCCTGGCAGGCGGACTTGCTGGAAGCCGTGTCTTGGAGATCGTCGGTCCTCGGCTTGCAGCCAAGGACTACGCGCCCACGGGTCCCGCGAAATTCATGCACAAGGATCTCAAGTTCGTCCTCGAAAGCGCCGAAGCGGCCGGTGCCGCCGTCCCGATGGCAACTGCCGGCGTTGAACTTTACCGCGAACTGATCGATCAAGGCCTTGGCGACCAGGACCTCGCCGTCGTCCGCCAGGCCATCGCCAACCTCAGTGACTCTTCCGTAAGCCCCCTGAACTAAGTAAGGAAACAATCATGAGTGGACTATTCGATCTCACCGGGCGCGTTGCGCTCGTTACGGGATCCAGCCGCGGCATCGGCAACGCGCTGGCCCGTGGATTGGCCGATGCCGGTGCCACAGTAGTTCTCAACGGCATCAACGCGGAACGGCTCAAGGATGCAGAAGCCGCTATGGCGGCGGACTTCGGACCCGGCCGAATCCACAGCTGCGCGTTTGACGTCACCAGCGATACCGAGGCAGCCCGTGGCGTTGCCTGGGTCGAGGAAAACGTCGGCCCCCTCGACATCCTGGTCAACAATGCGGGCATCCAGCACCGCGTCCCCATGCTGGACCTCGATGTGAAGGACTGGGATCGGGTCATCACCACCGACCTCACAAGCGCTTTCCTTGTAGGCCGGGAAGCTGCCCGCCACATGATCCCGCGAGGCCGCGGCAAGATCATCAACATCTGCTCGGTGCAGACGGACCTGGCGCGTCCCACGATCGCCCCCTACGTTGCTGCCAAGGGCGGCCTGCGCAACCTCACACGCGCCATGACCGCTGAATGGGCGGCCTCGGGCCTGCAGATCAACGGCATCGCCCCGGGTTACATCCACACCGAGATGACCCAAAACCTTGTGGACGATCCCGACTTCAACTCCTGGATCCTCGGCCGGACGCCGGCCCACCGGTGGGGCACCGTGGAGGATCTTGCCGGTCCTGCGGTGTGGCTCGCCTCGGAGGCTTCCAATTTCGTCAACGGCCAGACGATCTTCGTCGACGGCGGAATGACGGTGGTCGTCTAATGAGCCCTTTTCAGCTTCCCCGGACTTCGCCCGCTGTCGTCGCACACGCGGCTGGCGACCTTCGCATCGAGGACATCACCCTCACCGCGCCGGCTCCCGACCAGGCCGTCGTGGAGATCGCCTATGGTGGCATCTGCGGCTCGGACCTGCACTACTGGCTCCACGGCGCGGCTGGTGAATCCATCCTCAAGGCGCCTTTGGTACTCGGCCACGAAATCGTCGGCACTGTAGTCCAACAGGCGGCTGACGGCAGCGGACCGGAAGCCGGCACTGCCGTCGCCGTCCACCCGGCAAGCCCAGCCCCGGGCACGGCTAAATATCCGGAAGACCGGCCCAACCTTTCTCCCGGCTGCACCTACCTCGGCAGTGCCGCACGGTTCCCGCACACCGACGGCGCGTTCAGCCGCTACGCCACCCTCCCGTCCCGCATGCTCCGGGCACTTCCTGCCGCGCTGGACTTGCGCACGGCGGCGCTTGCGGAACCTGCAAGTGTTGCGTGGCATGCCGTTGCCCGCGCAGGGGACGTGGCCGGAAAGACTGCGCTCGTGATCGGAAGCGGCCCGATCGGCGCTCTGGCAGTTGCGGTCCTCAAGCGAGCCGGGGCATCCCGGATTGTTGCTGTCGACATGCACGACAAGCCTCTCGAGATCGCCCGCGCAGTGGGTGCGGACGAGGTCCTGAAGGGCGATGATTCCGAGGCAATCGCAGCGGTGGAGGCCGACGTCGTCATCGAGTCTTCCGGCAGCCACCACGGACTGGCATCGGCCATCAAGGGCGCCGTACGCGGCGGCAAGGTAGTCATGGTCGGGCTGCTGCCGTCGGGCCCGCAGCCGGTCTTCATTTCGCTCGCCATCACCCGTGAGCTCGAACTGCTCGGCTCATTCCGTTTCAACGACGAGATCGACGACGTCATTGCAGCCCTCGCGGATGGCTCGCTCTATGTGGATCCGGTGGTGACGCACGAATTCACGCTGGACCGTGGCCTGGAGGCCTTCGAAGTGGCCAGGAACTCGGCAGAATCGGGAAAGGTTCTCCTGAACTTCCAGCCCGTAGCCTAGCTTTTCAGGCAATCAGTCGGGCGGCGCCAGCGGTCAGCCGTCAGCGCCGCTCGACTGGAACAAATACCCTTGGCTGGCCTTCCCAGCTGGACGACAAGTCCGCGATGGTCTCACGCATGATGTTGGACGAGGCCTCGCGGGCTTTGTCACCGTCCCCGTCGCTGATGCCCTGTGCTACGTCCACGTGCCACTGCAAGGCAGCTTCCTTCGGATGTTCGGGCATGAGTCCGTGGACCGTCCGGCCGGTGAGTGTCTCCGTGACCTGACCGATCAAGTTCGCGAACATTTCATTGCCGGAACCGGACAGCACCAGCGCGTGAAAGCGGATGTCCAAGTCCAGGAACGTGGGCATGTCGCCCGCACGGCCTGCTTCACGCATGGCCAACGAGATTTCCAGCAGCTCGCTGCGCAGTGACTCCGGAGCGTTCTCCGCAGCCAGTTCTGCGGCTACGGGCTCGACGGCGGAGCGGAGTTCGGCGAGGGAGCGCAGCTGTGCGCCGCGGCCTTCTCCGGCCAATCGCCAGCGGATGACCAGCGGATCGAAAGGATTCCAGCGATGCGCGGGGAGTACCCGGATGCCAACGCGCTTGATGGTTTCCACCAGTCCCAAAGACTGCAGCACCCTAACGGCCTCGCGTACCACCGAGCGGGACACCTTGAGCTCCTCTTCGAGGTGCTCGGCCAACATGACATGGCCTGTGGGGAGCTTGCCGCCGACGATCCGGGTACCCAGATGCTCGACAGCGCGGAAGTGGAGGCTGGTTGACATAGTCGTAAGCATAGTGGCGTTGGGAGCACCACGATCGGCAGCCCGGCCGCCGGGCAACTCCCCACAGCGCGGGCTCGCAACATAGACTCTTTTGTGACGCGGACGCTTCCGAAACGTGGGCGAAACTTTCCCAGACACGGTCCGAATACGTATGGTTTATTCCAGCTACTGCTTTGGAAAGCGTTTCCTCGCTTCCAGCAGGACTCAATGCACAAGAACGAATTGGAGTTTTGATGTCAGCACACATCGGTGTCACCGGCCTCGCGGTGATGGGCGCCAATCTGGCCCGCAACCTGGCCCGCAACGGCTTCACCGTTGCCCTCCACAACCGCTCCGTCGAGAAGACCGACGCCCTGCTGGCCAAGCACGGCACGGACGGCGACTTCATCCGCACGGAAACCCTCCAGGAACTCGTGGACTCCCTCGAGAAGCCCCGTCGCGTCCTGATCATGGTGAAGGCCGGCAAGCCGGTTGACGCCGTCATCGACCAGCTCGTTCCCTTGCTGGAGCCCGGCGACATCGTGATCGACGCCGGCAACTCCCACTACGAGGACACCCGCCGCCGGGAAGCAGCCCTTGCCGAGAAGGACCTCCACTTCGTGGGCGTCGGTGTTTCCGGCGGCGAAGAGGGCGCCCTCAACGGCCCCTCCATCATGCCCGGTGGTTCCAAGGAGTCCTACGACGCCTTGGGCCCGCTGCTCGAAAAGATTTCCGCCAAGGTTGACGGCCAGCCGTGCTGCGCCTGGATCGGCACCGACGGCGCCGGACACTTCGTCAAGATGGTCCACAACGGCATCGAGTACGCCGACATGCAGGTCATCGGTGAAGCCTTCGACCTGCTCCGCTCCGGCGCCGGCATCGAGCCCGCCGAACAGTCCGAGATCTTCGCCGAATGGAACAAGGGCGAACTCGCTTCCTTCCTGATCGAAATCTCCGCCGAGGTCCTGGGCCACGTTGACGCCAAGACGGGCAAGCCGTTCGTCGACGTCGTCGTTGACGCGGCCGGCCAGAAGGGCACCGGCCGCTGGACGGTCATCTCCGCCCTTGAGCTCGGTTCCCCGGTTTCGGGTATCGCCGAGTCCGTCTTCGCACGCGCCCTGTCTTCCCAGGCAGAACAGCGCAAGCTCGGCCAGGAGCTTCTCGCCGGCGAGGAAATCGCCGTCGACGTTCCCGAGAACTTCGTCGAGGACGTCCGCCAGGCGCTGTACGCCTCCAAACTGGTTTCGTACGCGCAGGGCCTGGACATGCTGACATCCGCTGCCAAGGAGTACGGCTGGGACCTCAAGCTTGATGAAATCGCTTCGCTGTGGCGCGGCGGCTGCATCATCCGGGCCGAGCTGCTGAAGGAAATCACCAACGCCTACGCTGCCGTTGAGAAGCCGGCCAACCTGCTGTTCGCCCCGGCCTTCACCAAGGCGATTGCCGGCGCGCTGCCGGCGTGGCGCCGCGTGGTGGCAACGGCTGTCCAGCTGGGCATCCCGGTTCCCGTGTTCTCCTCCTCGCTGGCCTACTACGACGGGCTGCGCCGCAAGCGCCTCGCCGCAGCGGTCATCCAGGGACAGCGCGACCTCTTCGGTGCACACACCTACGGTCGCGTTGACGCTGAAGGTACGTTCCACACCCTGTGGGGCGAAGACAAGTCCGAGATCTCGGCAGTCGACACACACTGAGAACCCCACTGCCCCACAGATTGGGGCAGGCCCTTTCGTGTCGACTCCAAGCCACGTAGGTAAAGACTGACCCTGCTGCCCCACTCCGTTCAAGACAAAGGCCGGTACTTCCCCGATACTGTGGGAGGTGCCGGCCTTTGCCGTAGGTACGGCGTGCACGAATACAAGCCGCCGAACGAGGAGCAGTCCATGCCGCAGCGCGTCGCATTTGTCACAGGTGCGTCAACCGGAATCGGCTTCGAAGCCGCCATCAAGCTCAGCAAAGCCGGGATGGTGGTGTACGCCGGGGCGCGGCGGGTCGAGAAGATGGAGCCCCTCAAAGCCCAGGGGATCAAGGTGTTGTCCCTGGATGTCACCGTCGAAGAATCGATGAAGGCCGCTGTGGACCTTGTCCTGGCCGAGCAGGGACGGATCGACGTACTTGTGAACAACGCAGGATACGGGTCCTACGGCTCGTTGGAAGAGGTACTGCTGGATGAGGGCAGGCGCCAGTTCGAGGTCAACGTCTTCGGTCTCGCCCGTATGTCCCAGCTGGTGATTCCCGCCATGCGGGCCGAGGGTTCAGGCAGGATCATCAATGTGTCCTCGATCGGCGGCAAAATGTACGAACCCTTGGGCGCCTGGTATCACGCAACCAAGTTCGCCGTCGAGGGACTCAGTGACTCGCTGCGGCTCGAGCTGAAGCCGCATGGCATCGACGTCGCAATCATTGAGCCGGCCGGAACCGACACGGAATGGGGCACCATCGCCGGAGAGAGCCTGCTGACAGTGTCCGGACATGGACCCTATCGGGACCAGGCACGCGTTGTCGCGGCTGCCTTGGCGTCAACGTCAGGGACGGCACTGTCGACGCACCCGCGCACCGTGGCGGGCGCTATTGCGCATGCTGCCACCGCGCGAAGGCCCAGGACCCGCTACCCGGTGGGCAGGGGAGCCTGGACCATCCTGGCTTTGCGGAGGATTCTTCCGGACCGGGCCTTCGACACGGTTTTTTGGAACGCCTACAAGCGCTTCGCTGCCTAGATCCGGTATTCGATGTAGTACTCGGCCGGGTCGACGGCCGGTTTGGTTTCGCTCTTGGCATCGCGGTGCCGCCAGGTTGCGGGAACACCGGTGATGATCGACTCGGGCGGTGCGTCTTTGACCACGACGGCGTTGGCGCCTACGGCACTGTCCGCGCCGATGGTGATGGGGCCAAGGACTTTCGCGCCGGCTCCGATGGTGACCCGATCTCCGATGGTGGGATGGCGCTTGACTTTGGCCAGTGACCGGCCGCCCAGCGTCACACCGTGGTAGATCATGACGTCTTCGCCGATCTCGGCGGTCTCACCGATGACCACGCCCATGCCGTGGTCAATGAAGAACCTTCGGCCGATGGTCGCGCCGGGGTGGATCTCGATCCCGGTCAGGAACCGGGCAAGCTGCGAAATGAGCCGTGCCGGAAAGCGCAGCCCAGGGTTCTGCCACAGTTTGTGCGTCAAGCGGTGTGCCCAGATGGCATGCAGCCCGGAGTACGCAAAAAAGTTCTCAAAGGAGCCTCGGGCCGCCGGGTCATGTGACCGGGCGGCCTCGAGGTCCTCCATAAGTCTTGCGAAGAAGCTCACAAAGACCTTTCTACAGGAAATGAAAGAAGGCGGTTGCGGAAGTCCGCAATCAGCCGCGAATGTCGTCAAAAAGCACGGTGGAGATGTAACGTTCGCCGAAGTCGGGGACGATTGCCACGATGAGCTTGTCCTTGTTCTCCGGGCGCTTGGCCAGCTCCAGGGCGCCCCAGACGGCCGCGCCGGCAGAGATGCCGCCGAGGATGCCTTCCTTGGTGCCGAGGGCGCGGGCGGTGGCCACGGAGTCCTCCAGGGTTGCGTCGAGAACCTCGTCGTAGACGTTGGTGTCCAGGATTTCCGGAATGAAGTTCGCGCCAAGTCCCTGGATCTTGTGCGGGCCGGGGGCACCGCCGTTAAGGATGGGGGAGTCCTTGGGCTCGACGGCGACGATCTGGATCTCCGGCTTGCGCTCCTTCAGGACCTGCCCGACGCCGGTGATGGTACCGCCGGTGCCGACGCCGCCGACGAAGATGTCCACTCCACCTTCGGTGTCTGCCCAGATTTCCTCGGCCGTGGTGGCGCGGTGGATCGCGGGGTTTGCCTCGTTGGCGAACTGCTGGGCCCAAATGGAGTTCTCCGTGTTGGCCACGATCTCCTGGGCCTTTTCGACGGCGCCGCGCATACCTTCCGAGCCCGGGGTCAGGACAATCTCGGCACCATAGGCACGTAGCATGACGCGGCGCTCAGTGGACATGGTTTCCGGCATGGTGAGGATGACCTTGTAACCGCGTGCCGCGCCGACCAAAGCCAGGGCGATGCCCGTGTTGCCCGAGGTTCCCTCGACGATGGTCCCGCCCGGCTTCAGAGCACCGGATTTCTCGGCAGCGTCGATGATGGCGACGCCGATACGGTCCTTGACGCTGTTGGCGGGGTTGTAGAACTCCAGCTTCACGGCAACCGTGGCGTCCAAGCCTTCGGTAAGCCGGTTCAAGCGGACCAAGGGGGTTCCGCCGATCAGCTGGGTAACGTCGTCGTAGATCCGTGCCATGTAATCATGCCTATTCTCTGGATTCGCTGAAATAGCTACTGCTGAGGTCAGCCTAACGAGCAGTGCTACACGCTGCTACGCGCGGAGCCACGAAGAGTAATATTTCCGGGCCTTGGCGAGCTTGGGGTTGATGATCACTTGGCAATAGCCCTGCTCCGGGAATTTGGCGTAGTAGTTCTGGTGGATGGACTCGGCCTCATAGAAGTCCGGCAGCCTGCTGACCTCGGTCACAATCGGCTTGGACCACAGTTCCTGGTTCCGAAGGATTGCTTCTTCGAAGAGGATTTTCTCTTCCGTGGTGGTGTAGAACATCGAAGAACGGTACTGGGTCCCGACGTCGTAGCCCTGGCGGTTGAGCGTAGTGGGGTCGTGCAGGGCAAAGAACATGTCCAGGATGACCTCCGGCGGGATAACGTCCTCATCGAAAGTCACGGCGACAACCTCTGCGTGGCCCGTCATGCCGGAGCAGACATCGTAATAGTCAGGGTTGCGGATGTGCCCTCCCGTGTATCCGGAAACTACGGAGCTGACGCCCTTGGTCTTCTGGTAGACAGCATCAAGGCACCAGAAGCAACCTCCGCCAAGTACAAAAGTTTTCATGATCTCTTCAATGGCCGGGAGTCCTGGATGATTCCCGCACAACCTTACGGGAGTGTGACGGCGTAGCCCCGCGCCCGGCAGCAATCTCAGATAGTTCGGTTGCCGCAAGCGCGCCATGGGCACCGAATGCGCAAGAATGTAGTGCATGGAAGCTGTGAACACCGCGGTTGCAGATACAGGATCCGGGGAAGAGCCGGAAGACGGTGCAGCCGGAACTTCAGGAACCAGTGCTCCCACGCTCGGTCAGGTCTTGCTGGCTGTCGAGGAGCTTTGGCCTGAGTCCCTCGCCGAGGACTGGGACGAGGTTGGCCTGGTGGTCGGGCGACCGACTGCGACCGTCACCAAGGTCTTGTTCGCCGTGGATCCCACGCTCGCGGCCATTGACGAAGCCATTGAATGGGGTGCCGAGCTCCTCGTCACGCACCATCCTTTGCTGCTCAAGGGCGTCACCTCCGTGGCCGCTACGAGCGCAAAGGGCCTCGCTGTCCACCGGCTCATCGAGTCAGGCACCGGCCTGCTGACCGTGCACACCAACGGAGATTCCGCCGTCGGGGGTGTTTCGGATGTTCTCGCCGACGCGTTCGGACTGGACAATGTTGTCCCGCTGGCCCCTGCTGCACACGGCCTGCCGGAAGAGGGCATCGGCCGGGTCGGGGATCTTCCGGAACTCATGACCCTCGGCGATTTCGCGGCGCGCGTGTTCGAGATTCTGCCTTCGGTAGCCGGGGGAGTGCGCGTAGCGGGGGACAAAGACGGACTCGTGCGGCGTGTAGCCGTGTGTGGCGGCGCCGGCGACAGCCTGTTCGACGCCGTCCGGGCGAGCCAAGCGGACATTTACGTCACTGCGGATATGCGCCACCACCCGGCGTCGGAAGCACGCGAAGCTGCTGTTGACGGCAGGCCGTACCTTATCGATGTATCCCACTTCGCGAGCGAGTGGCTTTGGCTGCCTGCCGCGGCAGAGGCTCTCGGCAACGTGCTCGCGGACCAAGGGCACGATGTCGAGATCCGGGTGGCTTCCACCAATAGCGATCCTTGGGACTTCATTCTGACTCCCGGCTAAGCCTGCCGTGCGAGGCAGGGGAGCGCCCTAGGCGCTAGAGTCGAGACAAACAGGCCCGAGAGCCTGGCCGGGAGCGGATATCTTCCCCGGCACGATCAAGCGGAGGTAAGCGTGGCCAAGGCAGCACCGGCGGAACAGTTGAAATTGCTCGAACTGCAGGGGTTGGACGCGAAGCTTAAATCCTTGGCCAACCGCCGCCGCACTTTGGAGAGCGACCCCCGCATCACCGATCTCCAGGACGCCCTCAGCGTGGCCAACGGAGCACTCGGGACCGCGAAGCTCACCGTCCACGACGCCGAAGCAGAGCTGCGCAGGTCAGAGACCGACGTCGAGCAAGTTGTTGGCCGCATTGAGCGGGACGAAGCCCGGCTGAACAGCGGCACCGGCCTCTCCAAGGATCTTGTTGCGTTGCAGAGCGATATCGCATCACTCAACAAGCGCCGCTCCGACCTTGAGGACGTCGAGCTGGAAATCCTCGAACGCCTGGACGGGCTGAGGGAGCGCCAAGCCGCGCAACAGCAGATCGTCGACGACATCCAGGGTTCCTTCTCCGGGATCCGTGCCGAGTTGGACGCCGCGATTGCAGAGATCGTCTCCGAAGAGGCGGACGTGCGCGCGCAGCGGTCCGGCTTTGCCGAAGGGCTCGACGCCGGGATGCTGGCTATCTACGAAAAGACCCTTGCCAAGCGCGGAGTGGGGGCCGCCAGGCTGTTCCATGGCAAGTCGGAAGGCTCAGGGATGATGCTCAGCCCCGGCGATCTTGCCGAAGTCAAGGCCGCCGCCGAGGATGAAATTGTCTTCTGCCCCGATTCCGGCTGCATCCTGGTGCGCTCCGCCGAGTGGAACTAGCTGTTTCTCCCGCCCAACTGGTCCCCACCCAACTAACTCGCAGTTAATGTCGTTTTCAGGCGTCAAAACGACACCTACTGCCAGTCAGTTGGGCAGGATGATGCTGAGGATATGCGGTTTGCGGGCCGTGCCCTCGGTCAGCTCGGCCGGCCAGACTTCCGAGGCTGCCTTGAGCAGTTGTTCGGGGGTTGCCGGAGCCTTCCCTCGACGGGTCAGCAGATGACGGGTAAGTTCGCCGCGTGTGTGCTTGGCGAAGTGGCTGACAACGGTGCGCTTGCCGTTGGACTCTGAAAAGACGTTGACGGAGACGGTTTGCGCAGCGGGCGGAGCCCAAGCCGCAGCGTAGGTGCTGGAGCGGCAGTCGACCAGCAGTTCACCCTCCACCCTCGAAGCGAGGGCCTGCGTGAGCTGCGGCTTCCAGAATGAGGCGAGGCGTCCGACGTCGGGCAATGCGGTTCCCATGGACAGCCGGTAGGCGGGCACGCGGTCGCCGAAGCCAATGGCACCCCACAGGGCGGACACCACGAGGATCGACTCCGCCGCCTTGCGGCGCTGCGCAGGCGTCAGGGTCTTGTACCCAAGAGCGTCGTAGAGAACCCCGGAATACACCTGGTGGGCCGGGGCCGCCGGTTCTGCGTGGAGCCGGGTATTGCGTTCGACGTCGTCCTTCAACGATGCGCCCACCCCTAACAGGGCGAGGGCGTCCTCGTGCGCGCTGACCAGGCCCAGGGCGTCGAGCACCTTGGCCCTGTAACTGTTGAGTTCTGGAAAGCTCAACGACTCCCATTCGACGGCGGGGCCCTTGACAGCGGGGGTCTTGCCTTCGGAAGGCGGCAACAGAATCAGCACCTGTCGATAGTAGCGGTATTGCCGATGCCATCTGTTGGGGCAGTGCAGTCCGGCAGTGCCGTCTGGAAAATGCGGAGGGCCCGACGCCGGTAGACTGTAGGGCGGATGGGTTGACCAGGCGGCCGCGCGCCACGTGAGTGGCTCGAGGAACGTCCGGGCTCCACAGGGCAGGGTGGTGGGTAACGCCCACTCGGGGTAACCCGCAGGCCAGTGCCACAGAGAACAGACCGCCGGTAGCTGTTTGTGCCTGCACAAGCAGCTAGCAGGTAAGGGTGAAACGGTGGTGTAAGAGACCACCAGCTCCTTGGGTGACCAGGGAGGCTAGGTAAACCCCACCCGGAGCAAGGCCAGACAGGGCACGATCGAGGGCTGCTCGCCCGAGTGTCCGGGTAGGCCGCTGGAGGGCGTCGGCAACGGCGTTCGTAGATGGATGGCCGCCACTCTCTCGCCGGCAACGGCGCGGGAGGACAGAACCCGGCGTATCGGTCAACCCATCCCTCAGCCCTATGTGAGTGATTTCACGCATTCCGGCGGCCAGGAGGTCCGGTGCCAGACCTTAGAATGGACACTGAACGTAGAAGTTCCACCGCCGGGTTCTGCGTTCGCAGCCGGCGGTTTTGCTTTGCAACGTTCGAGGTGTCCGGGCAGACCGAAGTCCCGCCGATGCCAGTGCCGCAGGATTACTCCGGGCGGCCGCCATCTACGTACGAGGACGTATGTAGCTGACCCTAGGAAGGTAGTTCTGTGAGCCAGTCATCAGATTCTTGTCTTGATACGTGGATGGGCCGCGAAGCGCTGGCCGAGGCCATGATTCCGGTGATCGGCCGGCTGTACCGTGAGAACAACGTGGTGACGAGCATCCACGGGCGCAGCCTCATCAACAAGTCGTCAATGAACATCCTGAAAGCCCACCGTTTTGCGCGCCGTATGAGCAAGGACGAACTCCGGCTCGAAGAAACCGCGCCATTGCTCAACACCCTGGCCGAACTTGACCTTGGCGCGGCAGCGATCGACATCGCCCGCCTCAACGAGAAGTACAAGGCTGAGGCCGCGGGTACGCCCCTGGAGGACTTCCTCCGCGCCGAACTCGCCGAGATCGTTGGACGCCGCGGCGCGGACGACCGCACCAGCACCGACGTCGTCCTCTACGGATTCGGCCGTATTGGCCGGCTCCTGGCCCGCCTCCTGATCGAAAAGGCCGGCGGCGGCCACGGACTGCGCCTGCGCGCCATCGTCGTCCGCAAGGGAGCCGAGAATGACCTCGTCAAGCGCGCCAGCCTCTTGCGGCGCGACTCCGTGCACGGTTCCTTCGAAGGCACCATCCGCGTGGACGAGGAATGCAACACGATCACGGCCAACGGCGTCCAGATCCAGGTCATCTACTCAGACAACCCCTCCACCGTTGACTACACGGCCTACGGCATCAACAATGCCCTCGTTGTTGACAACACGGGCCGTTGGCGCGACGCCGAAGGCCTGTCCCAGCACCTGCAGAGCAAGGGCGTCGCTCGCGTCCTGCTCACGGCCCCGGGCAAGGGCGATCTCAAGAACATCGTCCATGGCATCAACCACTCCTCCATCGAGGACACGGACACGATCGTCACCGCAGCCTCCTGCACCACCAACGCCATCACCCCGGTGCTCAAGGCACTCAACGACAAGTTCGGCGTCATCCACGGCCACGTGGAAACCGTGCACTCGTTCACGAACGACCAGAACCTGATCGACAACTTCCACAAGGGCGATCGTCGCGGACGCTCGGCCGCACTCAACATGGTCATCACCGAAACCGGCGCGGCCAAGGCAGTGGCAAAGGCCCTTCCGGAACTGCAGGGCAAGCTGACCGGCAACGCGATCCGCGTTCCCACCCCGGACGTGTCGATGGCCATCCTGAACCTCAACCTCGAAAAGGGAACCACGAAGGACGAGGTCAACAACTACCTTCGCGAGATGTCGCTGCACTCGGAGCTGCGGAAGCAGATCGACTTCATCGACTCGCCCGAGGTTGTTTCCACCGACTTCGTCGGCTCGCGCCGTGCCGGCATCGTGGACGGCCTGGCCACCATCGCCAACGGCAAGAACCTCGTGGTGTACGTCTGGTACGACAACGAATTCGGTTATAGCTGCCAGGTAGTCCGTGTCATGGAAGAAATGGCCGGTGTGAACCCGCCATCGTTCCCGGCACGCGGCGTCGCTGTTGAGGTGGAGCCCAACACTTCGTTGGAGCCCGCTGCCGTCTAGCCGGTTCCGGCCAAGGCCAGAAAGACTCACAGGGGATTCCCGGCTGATGCGCTGGTATCAGCCGGGAAACCTGACCAGAATGGACGCATGGAACGCGAAAAGATTCTGGAACATGAAACAACCCTGGAACACGCATTGGACGTCGCGCGCGCCAACCTTAAAGAAGCCCAACGCCTGCTCGACGACGCCAAGGCGGCACACGCAGCGGGGGATGTCGCCGAGGACCGCGTGGTCCAACTGGAGTCACTCCTTCAGCTCGCAGCCGAAGATTTGAAACGGGTCACCAGGGAGCAATAACCGGCTGCTTGGTGATGCTGTCCGACACAGTGACTAGTCCTCCACACTGTGGATATCGGCACTGGTTGTCGGTGCCCTGACCTAGTCTCAAGGGACGTATTCCTCCTCGAAAGGATCCAATCCCTTGAGCACCACTTGGGCTGCATATCAACGCGCCCGCCGCCAGTCCCGCCAGGCCTGGGTGCTGCTGATTCTCTTTGTCGCGGGTGCCCTTGGCGGCCTTGCATGGTTCTTCGCTGATGGCCAGTTCGCCGTCGCTGAAGCCCCCGGCAACGGACCCACGGAAGCACCCGTCTTCGACCCCGCTTGGATGAAGCCGGTGGAGCCCGTACAGCGAGTCCCCGTCGGTTCGGCCGTTGATGCCCTGGAGGCGCTGCCCGTGAAGGGGCGTGCGGCCAAAGACAACTACGACCGCAACGAATTCGGCCAGGCCTGGCTTGACGTTGACCGGAACGGTTGCGATACCCGGAACGACATCCTGAGGCGGGATCTTACGTCCATTGAATTCGCTACAGGCTCCAAATGCAGGATTGCGTCGGGAGAGCTCCGCGAGCCCTACACCGGGCAGGACGTCCATTTCCGCAGGGGATCCGAAAGCAGCGGGGCCGTGCAGATTGACCACGTGGTTGCTCTTGGCGATGCCTGGCAGAAGGGTGCCCAGCAGCTCACCGCGAAACAACGTCAAAGCCTCGCCAATGATCCCCTCAACCTCATCGCCGTCGACGGCCCCGCCAACGTGAAGAAAAGTGCCAGTGACGCCGCAAGCTGGCTACCCGCGAACAAGGGCTTTCGTTGCCATTACGTGGCCCGGCAAATCTCCGTCAAGGCTGGTTACCGGCTCTGGGTCACCCAGCCCGAGAAAGACGCCATGAAGCGCGTCCTGGACTCGTGCCCGGGCCAGCAGGCCATCAGGGCGAAGTAGCGGTATGGTTCCCGGGCGACGGAGGAAGCACCAAGTGGCCGTGTCCAAGTTGCCAGACCCCGCCGTCGTCGATCCTTTCCAGGACCACCCGCTGAAGCGACGTCTCGCGGGGGAGCCCGTCTAGGTTTTCCATGTCCCGGTGCCGGAAGGTGAAGTAGACAGCGTCGCTCGGAGCGTCGGAAAGACGGTCCAGGGTGAACCGGCGGGCAAATGCGGCGATGTTGCTGTCCGGCAGCTTGCGGGCAAGATAGGGATCCAGCATCCAGGAATCGCAGCTAGCAACGGCAACTGCTTTGTCCGGGAAGAAGCGGTCAAAGAACGCCCTGGCCTGGCTGAAACTCGTGTCCACGAGGGCAGGGGAGAGCCCTCCGTCCTCGGGGATATGTACGCCTAGCACCCACTGATCGTCTGCACCGGGGTGATCTGCTGTGTTGCCGCGGACAAGGTGGAACTGCAAACGGCCGATCCGGAAGATGTTTCCGGCCATATGGAGCGTCAGCCAGGCCCACGTGTCCAAGCCGAAGCGCCCATGAACCCGTCGGTTGATGCGAAGGTTCAGTCCGACGTCGGCCAGGATCGCGGCGGAAGATTCTTGCGGAATGCCGAGGGAATGATGATGGCTGGCGACCACAGGCGCGAAGCGCAGGAGCGCCTCGATCCAGTCCGTTTCGGTGGACCCCTCCGCGGAGGCAGACTCGGTGGGAAAGGTGCCGAGACGGGCATCCAGGACGGCAAGGGCCCGTCGCGTTCCGTCTCCGGGCGGCGACGCCAGCAGCGCGGCGCACGCCAAGGCGTCCTCGCCGTGGATGTCGAGGAGCCTGAACAATTCGTCCTGCGCGATGCCGCTCACCGGTCAGTGCCCGAAGGGATCCGGGTCGACGCCCGGCATCCAGCTCAAGCCGGGGACTCCCCAGCCGTTCTTCTTGGCTTGCTTCATGGCCTTCTTCGCGTAGCGGTCCACGAGGCGATTCACATAGAGCTTGCCGTCGAGATGGTCGAATTCGTGCTGCATGACCCTGGCAAACCAAGCTGTGGCCACGAAATCCACCGGTTTGCCGTAGCCGTCGAACCCTTGGACACGGGCCCACTCGGCCCTCTGCAGGGGGTAGTGCTCCCCGGGGAAAGACAAGCAGCCTTCCACGTCTTCCTCGGGATCAGGAAGGGCACCGGGGATCTTGGAGAGGGTGAGAACCGGGTTCACCAGGACGCCTTCGTCCGGTGCGTCGTCGTCATTGGCGTATTTGAAGATGAAGATCCGTTTGCCGACTCCGACCTGGGGTGCGGCCAGTCCGACGCCGTTGGCGGCTTCGTTCGTCTCGAACATGTCGGCAATCAAGGTGCGCAGTTCGTCGTCGAACACTTCGACCTCACTCGCCCGGCGGTGAAGCACGGGCTCGCCCCAGATGGTGACTGGCAGGATGGTCATGTCAGGTGTTCCTCTGGTTCTCGGGTCTGGAAGACTGGACGGCCGGAATCGGCCCGGACAAAGCAAAGGCCGCACTGGATAACCAGTACGGCCTTTGGCTGCGATCGGCAAACTGTAACCGATCTCGTGAGGGTGAGCGACGGGGGTTGAACCCGCGACCTCCTGGACCACAACCAGGCGCTCTGCCAACTGAGCTACGCCCACCATGTGCCTTTGACCACTTTCGGAATGACCCGTCAGCTGCGAAGGCAACGACAAAAACTATACCCCGTCTTCGGGGATGGTTTTGCCACTTTTGACCGTTTGGGTGAAATTTCCCCGAAAGGTGCCGTAGATCACGTGCTTGTCGGAGTCTCCGGACCGTCAGTGATCTGCTTGGAAATCCGCTGTGCCGTTGCTGTATCAGGTCCAGGCGCCGGGACGAAGACTGCGTCGCGGTAGTAACGCAGTTCGTCGATGGAGTCCCTGATATCTCCGAGCGCCCGGTGGCCACCATGTTTGGCGGGGGACTGGAAATAGGCGCGGGGGAACCAGCGGCGCGAGAGTTCCTTAATGGTGCTGACGTCGATGACCCGATAGTGAAGGTGTTCGACGATGTTGGGCATATCGCGTGCGAGGAACATGCGGTCTGTTCCGACCGAGTTGCCGCCGAGCGGTGCCTTCTTGGGGTCGGGTACCCACTTCTCGATGTACTCAAGGACGATTGCTTCGGCTTCGGCCATCGTCTTGCCGTGGGGGAGCTCGTCCAGGAGCTTCGAACGGGTATGCATG
The DNA here is from genome assembly GCF_054888235.1 of Arthrobacter sp. MMS24-S77. Taxonomy (NCBI): domain Bacteria; kingdom Bacillati; phylum Actinomycetota; class Actinomycetes; order Micrococcales; family Micrococcaceae; genus Arthrobacter; species Arthrobacter sp. MMS24-S77. The sequence continues at coordinate 2,839,734 of NZ_JBTZRN010000001.1, read as the reverse complement.
TCGCGGACAAAGTCGTTCATCTGCTCGAGAGCGGCGTCATCGGGTTTGATGACGACGTCCACGCCATCACCCAGGATGTTGAGGTCCGAATCTGTGACCAAGGCCGCTACCTCGATCAGGGCGTCGTTTTCAAGGTCCAGGCCGGTCATCTCACAGTCGATCCAGACGATGCGTTCATTAGTAATAGGCACGCGCCCAGCCTACCGTTCGGTCGCATTGGAAGCGTGGCGGGGCGCTCGATTCCGCGTTTGAGGCATGCTCCGGCTGGTAAACTGGGCCGTTGTCGAGCGGTTGTTGCCTGCCTCGATGAGCTGGACCAATGTACGTAGGGACTGGAATATCATGACGGCAGGCGGATCGGGCGTGGGCACCTCAAACAGCCGGGATGAGGCAAAGGAACCCGCCATGCCGTCTGAGGCGATCGCCGCGGGCCCCTACTCTCCGAATAGTGCGCTTACCGGAGCTGGCAGCTCCAGCCACGTCAAGGCCTATGTGGCAATCTGGCAAGGTTTTTTTGGATCCCTCATGATCTTCGTCGGTTCTATCGGCGCCGGCTGGATCGCCAACGGATCGCCGATGTTCAGGCACCCGATAGTGATCGCGCTGCGCACGGAGGGCTGGGGCGTTACGACGTCCACTATCTTGCTGACGGCCGGGGCCATGCTTTTGGTCAGGTCCTGGTTGCGGCTCGGGCAAAGGCTCAGGGACTGGGGGCCAGGCTCGCTCAGATCGGTGGTCGTGGCGGTCGCGGCCTGGGCCGCGCCCCTGATGTTCGCCGTCCCCATCTATTCGCGGGACGTGTACGCCTACACCGGCCAAGGCAGGTTGGTTTTGGAGGGCCAAAACCCTTACACCGCAGGTATTTCCACGCTCAGCAACTGGTTTTCCCTCGGTGCCGACCCGGCTTGGGCCGAAGCCAAGACCCCCTACGGTCCATATTTCCTGTGGCTTGCGAGGTGGGTGGTGGGCATCACCGACGCCCAGCCCGATTTCTCCGTCTTGCTCTTTCGCGTTTTGGCGATGGCGGGAGTGCTGCTCTGCGTGGTGTACGTTCCCAAGCTAGCCGAGCTGCACGGGATTAATCCGGGCCGTGCGCTCTGGATTGCCGTGGCTAATCCGCTCTTCCTCATCAGCTTCGTGGCCAGTGCCCATAACGATGCCTTGATGGTCGGCCTGGCAGTGGCAGGAATGTACTTTGCCGCCACCGGCCGCCATATCGCCGGTCTTTTGCTTGTCACGGCTTCGATCGGAATCAAGCCGATCACGGTGCTTCTCCTGCCTTTCATCGGCCTCATGTGGGCCGGTCCGGCCGCGAGCTGGACCCGCAAGTTCCTGTTCTGGGGCGCGACGGCGGCCATCAGCTTCGGGGTGTTGGCCGTAAGTGGAATCCCCTACAACCTTGGTCTTGGGTGGGTCTGGGCCATCCTTGATCCCACCCCCGGCTACACCGGATATTCGCCTTCCGGTTTCCTGGGCCAGCAGGTCGAGGTGATCGCGAACCTTTTGGGCCTGCCCGGGCCGGCCGTTGCAACCGGGCTCCGTACCCTCATGAAATGGGTAGGAATGGCCCTGGTGGTGGTACTGATGTTCCGGGGCGACTATTCGCGGCTGGTGCGGCGCGCGGCCCTGGCGTTTGCCGCCGTCGTCATGCTTTCCCCCATCATCCAGCCGTGGTACATCCTGTGGTTCATCCCGCTGCTCGCGGTCACAGGCATCAGGGACGACTGGCAGATCAAGTCCCTCTATGTCGCGATCACCTTTTTCGTGGCGTTCGGCGCGCAGGACCAGATTTCGGTGCTGTCCTTTGTGGAGATGAACGTCAAGGTGTCTTCCCTGGCCTTCGTCGTGGCGGTGGGATTCACGATCTACCTGATGGTCCTGGACGTCCACACCCGCAGATTGCTGATCCGGTCCACTCCTATGGAACTGCTCCGCAGGCTCGAGCGAAGGCTCAGGCGCCCCGAATAGCGGTTGCTGCGCCGGACTTGCGCCCTAGCTCGATGGATCGCTGTACGGACCACCACAGCAGGACAACCAGAAGCACATTACGCGTGGTCAGTACGGCCGCCATGACGGGGTTGGCGTGGATGAGCGGCGTGTAGAACAGCGGGTAGATCACAAAAGTCGTCATGGCGATGCCCATGAGAAGGGCGGCGGGAACACGCCACCGGTTCCAGTCGTGGGTCAGGCCGGCTACAACCACCGGGGCCAACCAGATGATGAATTGCGGCGAACCCACCTTGTTGAACACGATGAACGCGGTGGTCATCATGAGGGCCCCCTCAAGAAACAGCTCTTCCGGTTCGGCTCCGCGCCGAAGCGCCCAGACCAACAGAGCTGAGCCCGCGACGGCGGCCAGCACCAGGAGCGGCTGCATCATGAATGCCGCTACGCTGGCGCCCGGACCATACACTTCCGTGGAATTGATGGCGACGTTGTCAGCGATTTTGGAGCCGCCGATGTTGAGCACGCTCAGCCACACCCACGGAGTTGAGAACGTGGCTTCCAATTGCATGCCGCGCTCGCCTTGGTTGGTGAGGAAGTCAAGGATGTGTGGAAGCCCGCCTGAAAGGTAGGTACCCAACGCGACGACCGCTGTTACGGCGGCACCGCAGGCGATGATCTGCAGCCTGCGGCTACTCGCGATGACGATAGGCACCAGGACGGCGGCCGGCCAGACCTTGATCCAGGTGGCAATGCTGAGGAGGATGCCCGCTGCTACGGGACGCGTGGCCGCATACAGCAGGGCAACCAGCACGATGGGCGCGGTGATGCCCTCCACCCGGGCAAAGCTCAGGTAGCCCATGAAGGCGGTGAAGAACAGCCACCACCAAGCGGGGGCAATCCCGCTTGTCCGGCGCGGCCCGCGGGTCAAGATGAACAAGCCGGCGGCGTTGAGCACGGTGATGATCAGCGTCCAGACCAGCAAGTACGGGCCCGGGCCCGCGATGTTGGCCAGGAAGATCGGAATCTGTGCGAGCACCGGGTAGACCCAAGGGCTGATCATGCCGTTCAGATCCGCAGGGTTGTAACCGTTCATTGCCCACTGGCGGTACTGCTCAGTGTCGCTGAAGGTGTTCCCTGAGATGAAAAAGCTCGCCATCCAACCGAGGAAGTACACATGGACGGCGGCAAACCCCCACCACACGCTGGAAGGACGGCTGAACCATGCGACGGCGGCAGGCGGCAGGGCAGCGTTGCGCACGCGGGCCAGCCCGTCAAAGAATCGAACGGAAATCTCAGGACTCCTTGGCAGCGGCGGCCGGTTCGTTGGCCGGGATCTTCTTGCCCAAAAGGTACAGGCGGCGGACGGACCAGCAGAAGAGCACAACCAGCAGGACGTTGCGGACGGTCAAAACCAAGGCCATCCACGGGTTGTTGTGGCTGAGGGCGTCGTAGAAGAGGGGGTAGATGAAGTACGTGGCCACCGCGATTGCAATGAGCATGGCCGCTGGGACCCGCCATTCCTTCCAGCTATGCGCGAGCCCGACGGCGACGGCCGGCGCCAGCCAGACCATGAACTGCGGGGATCCGACCTTGTTGAAGACCACGAAGGCCGTAGCCATGGTCAGGGAGCCGGCCAGCAGCAGTTCCGTGCGGTCAGCCCCACCGCTTCGCTTGCCGTTGTGAAGAGCCCAGAAAGTCAGGGCAGCGACCAGGAGTGCAGCCAGGACAAGGAGGGGCTGCATCAGTTGTGACATGAAGGGGGTGCCTGGCCCGTCCACCTGCATCGAGTTGATGTCCGTGTTCATGTACATCCTGGAGTCACCCACATGGAGGACCGAGAGCCACAACCACGGAGTAGTGAAGGTGGCTTCCAGTTGCATGCCACGATCGCCCTGCTGGGTCAGGAAGTTGAAGAGCTTGGGCAGCGCGCCCACGGCAGCCGTCAGGGCGACCACCACGGCGCTGGTAAGAATCCCGGCAGCCACCACGCGGGTTCTCTGCTTGACCACGGTGAACAAGGAAAGCATGACGGCGGCTGGCCAGACTTTCATCCAGGTGGCAACACTCAGAAGGGCCGAGGCGATGAAAGGGTGCGACACTCCGTATGCCAGGGCGATCAGTACGATGGGCGCGGTAAATCCATCCACACGGGCGAATCCCAACCATCCCATGATGAAGACGAAGACCAGCCACCACCATGCCGCCGGGATGGCCTCCCGACGACGTCCCCACCCCGTGAGTTTGGCGAGAGCTACGCCGTCGAGCACGGTGATCATGAGCACCCACAGGAAGAAGAACGGGCCGGGACCGGCCAAGCCTGCGATGGCCATCGGTATCAGGGCGAGCACCGGGTAAACCCACGGACTGGGCCCGCCACTGAGGTTCTCATCCCGGAACCCCGCGGTGGTCCAGTCCCGATAGATGAAGGTGTCGCTGAAGGCTTCGCCACGCAGGGAGACGATCAAAGCGAACACGAGGAACACCAAGTGCACAACGCAGAAACCTGCCAGCAGACCCCTGGAGGAGTTGAGCCTTGCTTCCAACGAAGACGGAAGAACACGATGGCGGAACCGTGTGAGCGCGCTGAAGAATGAGTCCGTGGAAATGGGAGGATCCTTGTCAGGTAGTTATCGTCACAGGGTGCCGCGAACCGTCGCGGCGGGAGCCGCTCCAGAGAACAGCGGTTCCGTTGAAATTCATCCGGAACCGGCGTGGCTGTGGGCCTTCGGCATCAAACCAGAGCCCTGTTCATCCTATCTCAGGCCACTTTCGCAGTCCGACCCGTGGTCCGGAGGGCCCCGGGATGCCGCGGGCTGCGATGCTACAGTTGCAATAATCCATGGCAGCCGGCACTACCACTTTGGCTGGATGCAGCAGGGAACCGGACAGGATTTTGTTTGATGGTGACGTCGAAGTTTCGTGAGCGTGAGGTGAGGGGTTCGTTGGCTCATCCAGAGGCGCTTGACGGCTCCCACGCCCCGGGACGCGGAACTGCTATCGCCAAAGCGGCAAGGACGGCGATCCTTCAAGGATTCATTGGGTCCTTGCTCATGGTGGCCGGCTCGATTGGAGTCGGCTGGCTTGCAACAACCAGCGGCGCCCTGATCCGCATGCCCCTCTTCATCATGGCTCGGACATCTCCGGTAGGGGTGATCCTGTGCACTGTGATGCTCTGCCTCGGTGCACTGCTGCTCCTGCGCTCATGGCTACGTATTGCCCAGCGGATCGGCGGGTGGAACTCTTCCTCACGTCCTGTGCTCCGGCGTGCATTGTGGATGTGGACAATGCCGTTGATGTTCGCGCTGCCCCTGTTCAGCAGGGATGCATATGCCTACATCGGCCAGGGGCGGCTTATGCTTCAGGGCCTGAATCCATATACCAACGGTATCTCCGCCCTGAGCAACTACTTTTCCCTCGGACCCGACACTTTGTGGACCGAAGCCCCCACGCCTTACGGGCCGTTGTGGCTGTGGATCGAACAGGGTGCGGTGTGGGTAAGCACCGGCCTCTTCGATACAGGCATCCCCGAACTTGCCCTGATTCCCTTCCGGTTGGCCGCACTCGGCGGGGTCTTACTGCTCAGTGTCTACGTTCCGCGATTGGCCGCACTGCACGGAGTGAACCCGGACAGGGCGCTTTGGCTTGGGGTCCTCAACCCGGTTCTCCTGATCAACTTCATCGCAAGCGCTCACAACGACTCGTTGATGTTGGGGCTGGTTGTTGCCGGGGTGTACTTCGCCTCTGTCAAACGGCCCGTGCTTGGAATCGTGTTGATTACCGCTTCGATTGCCATCAAGCCAATTACTTTGATTGCCCTGCCGTTTGCTGGCCTGCTATGGGCCGGGTCCCGCGCCGGATGGGGCCGGAGGATGCTTTGTTGGACGGCGACGTTGGGCTTGTCGCTAGGGCTACTGGCCGCCGCGGGGTTCGTGAACGGACTCGGATTCGGTTGGCTTGGTGCCCTGCAGACTCCGGGCGCCGTCTGGATCTGGTACGCACCAGTGGGCCTGCTGGCACACATGGTGGGCTTCGTCGTCGGACTCTTCGGCGGTCCCGGGGTCCCTGTCACGGATGTCATCCAGACCATCGGAACGGCGGTCTCGGCGCTCGCTATCGTCTGGCTTGCCGTGCGCACGCCGGGTCGCGGAATCGGTATGCCCGCGCCGATCGACATTGAACCTGTTTTCAACAAGACTGTGCTCCGCAGGATGGCCTGGGCCTTCGCCGCCGTTGTAGTCCTGGCGCCGGTGATTCAGCCTTGGTACATGGTCTGGTTGCTGGTGTTCTATACCGTGACGGGCATCGCGGACGGTCCCCAGCTTCGGACGGTCTTCTATTTGACCGCGTTCTTCACCCTTATCGCCCTGACGGACCAATTGAGTGTCTTCCAGTGGATTCCGCTTGCGGTGGTGCGAGGAGTGGCGATCGCTATCGCCGTCTCCTTCATCGCCTATCTGGTGTTCTATGACAAGAAGACGCACGTGCTGTTCCGCCCGCGTCGCGGCATCTTGAGGCTCAGGCCCAAGCCCAGGTCCTGAACCGGGTTCAGCCGAGGTGTTTGATCGCCTCGCGCAGCGACAGCTGGCTCAGGCCTGCCCGTCGGGTTTCCACGTAGTCCCGTACCCATTGGGGATCCGTTTTGGCGTACTCCCGCAGCGTCCAGCCGATTGCCTTTCTGATGAAGAACTCTTTGTCGGCCAGATTTGCGTCGAGCACGGTGGAGAGAAGTTCCTTGTCGGTGGCCGACTTTGCCTTGAGCTGGGAGGTGATGGCGGAGCGCCGGATCCAGAAATCCTCGTCGCTTGCCCACTTCTGCAGCAACGGGGTCAGCGTACTCCGGTGGTGCTGCAGAAGGGCGCAAATGCGGTCGGAGACGCCGTCCACGAAATCCCACCACGCACCTGTCCGGATGATTTCTTCGTAGAGCGGCAACATCTCCAGGTCCTTGGCCACGGACTTGAGCGAGGTCAGATCGATGGCGGCATAGCGTTCTTCCCTCCACGTGGCCTCCCGCCACAGCAGCCTGACATCGTTGCGCAGTTCGGCCGGGGACCCGAAAGGAAGCTCTTTTGCGGTGGTGAGAACCATGCGACGGACCACGGGAACCCGGACGCCCAGGGATGGCATGGATGATTTCATATACGCCTGTGCCGCCTTCGCGCGATCCGGATCTGCTTCTGCGCGCAGGCGTTCCCGGATGATGGCGATTCTTCCGTGTTCCATACTGCGACTCTAGGGCAGTCCTGCGGCGGGCCGCTCCTGCGGCGGGCGCGACCGGTGCCGCGGTTGACTGTCACCGGGGCACCCCTAGAGTGGGTGGAAGAGTTCATCCGGTGGCCGGTTCGGGCCCCCTTGTTCCTAGTGCTTTTGGAGGCCCGGTTTGTCCATGGTGAAGACGCCCGACGAGATTGCACTCATGCGCGAAGCCGGAAGGGTGGTTGCCAACACGCTTTCCGCGGTTCGTTCGCAAGCCGAAGTTGGGGTGTCGCTCAAGGAACTGGACGCCGTTGCTGCCGCTTTCATTGAATCGGCGGGAGCCAAGCCAGCGTTCCTGAATTACCGGCCGCGGTGGGCATCCACGCCCTTCTCCGGTGTCATTTGCACGAGTGTCAACGATGCCGTGGTGCACGGCATCCCGGACGGATACGTGCTGCAGGACGGCGATCTCTTGAGCGTCGACTGTGGGGCATTCGTGGAGGGATGGTGCGGAGATGCCGCCATAAGTTTCATTGTGGGCACTCCGGATCCTGTGGACCAGGCGTTGATCGATGCCACAGATGCCGCCCTTGCCCGTGGAATCGAGGCCGCCCGGATCGGAAACAAGATGGGCGATCTTGCGTACGCCATTGGCGGGGAAGCCAAACGCAGCGGCTATGGGATCCTTGCCGATCATGGGGGACATGGCATTGGCCGGACCATGCACGCGGAGCCGAACGTACCGAACATCGGCCGGCCGGGCCGCGGGGTGAAGCTCGTGGAGGGTCTGGTGATCGCCATTGAGCCGATGCTGATTCTGGGTGGCAGCGACGACTATTACCACGACGACGATCAATGGACCCTGCGCTCTGCCAACGGCCGCCGGGCTGCGCACAGCGAACACACCGTCGCGATCACCGCAGACGGGCCCGTGATCTTGACACTGCCCTGAATGGGTTTGCTTCGACGCTGGTCTGCAAGAAATCAGCGTCGTAGGCGCATGACCGCCCGTCCGGGCACCGCGGTGGAAACTGTTGTGAAGCCGGCCGCTGTGAACAACTTGACGGTCCCCTGGTAGAGATCGGCCGAACCGGCCTTCGGTCGGAGCGAGGGATCCACGGGGTAGCCTTCGACTATTTCGGCCCCATGGTCGAAAGCGTGCCCGACGGCGGCGGCCAGCAATGCTGCGGCCACACCGCTCCGGCGGTGGCCCGGAGAAACCACAAAACAAGTGACCGACCAAACTCCAGCGCTTTCGTGCGCGCCTTCTCCTGCGGCCTTGAGGACTTTGGACTTTTCGATGCGCGGATAGCACTGGCGCGGCTCGACGGCGCACCAGCCCACTGTTTCGCCGCCTCGGAACGCTAGAACCCCGGGTTCCGGGCCGCCGTCGTCAAACTTGGCTTTGAGCTGTTCCTTCCGCGCCTCAGGGGGTGTGGCTTTCCAATCCTGACCGGGGAGGGCGAACCACCGGCACCAACAGCGCGAGGGCTCGCCGCGGATGCCAAAGAGCTTTTCGACGTCGGGCCAGGTTGCGGGGCACGTGGTGATGGCGGCGGAGCCGGGGACGTTCGGGACCATGGGAACAGCGTAGATCGTGGCCTGGGCTACGGCACGGGTTGGTGCGGGGGCAGGGGGGCCGGGGACTGGAAGCGGACACGTTGACGAAAGTCAGCGACACAGAAATCCGCAGCCGACACCCGACATCCCTGACCCACAGGGAATTCGGGCGTCGAGAGTACATCTGCGCGTCGCAGACGATTTTCCGCGTCGAACCTTCCGCCCGGACAACACGAAAGCCCGCGGCTACCAGCCCAGACAAAGAAGAGCACCCCGGTCCGAAGACCGGGGTGTAACCGATGACCCGACTCATCCGTGAAGGATGTCTCGACTCATCACATGCGTGCCCCGGGAGGGAATCGAACCCCCGACCAAGAGATTAGAAGGCTCCTGCTCTATCCTCTGAGCTACCGAGGCTGGCGGCGCTTGCACAGCACGTGGCTGAGGCGCCATCAAGAGTTTACATTGCGCCGGCATCCTGTGTTGTCAGATCGGCCAAGGCCGTGACTCTTCCTCCACAGGCGCCTATTCGGTGTGGCTATGCACATACGGGAATTGGGTACTGCCGTCGATCTGGGCGGCGCGTGATGCTGAAAGAGCCACACAGGCATTTCAACTCACGTTAGGACAAGACCATGAACGACATCATCACCGTCCGGGGATTCGTGGCCTCGGAAATCAGAAGCTCCACGACGCCGGGTGGAACAGGGACTGCCTCGTTCCGGTTGGGCTCCACGGAGCGTAGGTTCGACCGCGCCAACGATGTCTGGATCGATGGCAACACAAACTGGTTCACGGTCCAAGCCTTCAGGCATCTCGCGGGAAATATCGGGTGCAGCGTCAAGAAGGGCCAGCGGATCATCGTTGTCGGCAAACTCAAGTTGAGGCAATGGGAACGCGACGGCAAGATTTATCACGTTGCCGAGATCATTGCCGAGTCAGTGGGGCACGACCTCATGTGGGGCTCGGCGAACTTCATTAGGACCACAAGCGCCACGAGCCCCCAGAGCACGCCCGTTGCCGCGGACGCGGAGCCGGAGAATCAGTGGCCCGCGGCGGATGACGACGGTGAGGGCGGCGCGCACGACGACGAGGACGCGGATGCGGCAGCCGAGCGGGGAGTCATTCTTCCGGCCGGAGAAGGCGACGAACCGGTTCTTGTTGATGCCGATACCGGGGAACTTGTGGACGCAGCGGTTTGAAACAAGGATGCCGTGGACGGCCGCCGATTGCCATGCGGCGCAGTAGACAGTGCGCCGCATGGCAGAATGGCCGGGTGATGAGCAGGGGAACGCCGCGAAAACCATCGGGACATGGCCATGGGGCTGGAAGTCGACGTTTGCTGCTTGCGGTGCCGCTACTCGTGGCCGGGCTGGTGGCAGGTTGCTCCGCACCCGCTCCTGTGGTGTCCGGAAGCAATCCGGTTTCATCGCCTTCCCCGTCGAGTCCAGCCACGGCGGGCCCAGCTACCGTCAGTTCCGGCGCTGGAATCGCATCGGCTTCGGCCTCGCTCAGCCCGAGCACGGCGATCCTGAAGCAGACCATGGAGACCGTACTCAAAACCATTGCCGCGGCAACCCCCAAACCGGCACAAGATGCACTGCGATCGCAGCTCGTTTCGGCCGGCATCCCAGCCTCCGCTGTGGAGGTATCCGCGAGCAAGACCCCCACAGGACTGGATGTCGATGCCATCGAGGCGGCGGCCAAACTGGACAAGGACTGCGTCATGGGCGAGATCAGGGACGGCCAGGTTTCAGTGTCCGTCCTTCCCGTGCTGGCCAGCGGCAAATGCTTCGTCGGGGATTCCCGCTAGCGGGGCCGAATGTGAGTTATGCCGTGCCACCCATTAGATTTAACGGCATGGCGGAATTCATTTATACGATGACCAAGGCTCGCAAGGCCGTTGGCGAAAAACTTATCCTGGACGATGTCAGCATGTCGTTCTTCCCTGGCGCGAAGATCGGCGTCGTTGGCCCGAACGGAGCCGGTAAATCCACGATCCTGAAGATCATGGCTGGCATCGACACACCGTCGAACGGCGAAGCCCGCCTGAGCCCCGGCTACTCCGTGGGCATCCTCCTGCAGGAGCCGCCCCTGAACGAGGAAAAGACCGTCCTGGGTAACGTCCAGGAAGGTGTGGGCGAGATCTACTCGAAGATCCAGCGCTTTAACGAGATCTCCGAGGAAATGGCCAACCCGGATGCCGACTACGACACCCTGCTGGAGGAGATGGGCCACCTCCAGGAAGCTATCGACGCTGCAGATGCCTGGGACATCGATTCCCAGCTCGAACAGGCCATGGACGCACTCCGTTGCCCGCCGGGCGACGCCGACGTGACTGTCCTGTCCGGCGGTGAGCGCCGCCGCGTGGCACTCTGCAAACTCCTGCTCCAGAAGCCTGACCTCCTGCTCCTTGACGAGCCCACCAACCACTTGGACGCCGAAAGTGTCCTGTGGTTGGAGCAGCACCTGTCTTCCTACCCCGGCGCAGTCCTCGCGATCACTCACGATCGCTACTTCCTGGACCACGTCGCCGAGTGGATCTGTGAAGTAGACCGCGGCCGTCTGTACCCCTATGAAGGCAACTACTCCACGTACTTGGAGAAGAAGCGCGCCCGTCTTGAAATCCAGGGCAAGAAGGACGCCAAGCAGGCCAAGCGGCTCACGGAAGAACTCGAATGGGTCCGCTCCAACGCCAAGGGCCGCCAGACCAAGTCGAAGGCCCGTCTGGCCCGGTACGAGGAAATGGCAGCCGAGGCTGACCGCACCAGGAAGCTCGACTTCGAGGAAATCCAGATTCCGCCGGGACCCCGTCTGGGTGGACTGGTCCTGGAAGCGAAGAACCTGCAGAAGGGCTTCGAAGACCGGACCCTGATCGACGGGCTATCGTTCTCGCTTCCCCGCAACGGCATTGTTGGCGTCATCGGCCCCAACGGTGTCGGCAAGACCACCTTGTTCAAGACCATCGTCGGGCTGGAACCGCTCGACGGCGGCGACCTCAAGGTCGGTGACTCCGTAAAGATCTCCTACGCTGACCAGAGTCGCGGCGGCATCGACCCCAACAAGACGCTCTGGGAGGTCGTCTCCGACGGTCTCGACTTCATCCAGGTCGGCCACGTTGAAATGCCGTCCCGCGCCTACGTCGCGGCCTTTGGTTTCAAGGGTCCGGACCAGCAGAAGAAGGCCGGAGTGCTCTCCGGTGGTGAGCGTAACAGGCTGAACCTGGCCTTGACCCTCAAGCAGGGCGGAAACCTGCTGCTGCTTGACGAGCCCACCAACGACCTCGATGTCGAAACCCTCAGCAGCCTCGAGAACGCCCTGCTGGAGTTCCCCGGCTGTGCTGTAGTGGTCTCTCACGACCGGTGGTTCCTCGACCGTGTGGCCACCCACATCCTGGCTTATGAAGGCGACGAGGAAAACCCCTCGAAGTGGTACTGGTTCGAGGGCAACTTCGAGTCCTACGAGGAAAACAAGGTGGAGCGCCTCGGCCCGGACGCCGCCAAGCCGCACCGTGTGACGCACCGTAAGTTGACCCGCGACTAAGCGGATCAACCACAGAAGGCCGGTGCTCCTGGATAATTTCTTCCGGGGGCGCCGGCCTTCTTTGCTGCAATGATCTTGGCCGCCCTTGTGGCAGCGACGCAGGCAACTATGACGGGATCCGGAGCATGCCCTCCTGCGCCACGGTGGCGACATGCTGGCCATCACGGCTAAAGATCTTGCCGGTGGCCAGTCCGCGGGCGCCCTGGGCACTGGGGGACTCCTGGACGTAGAGCAGCCATTCGTCCACGCGGACGGGGCGGTGCCACCACATGGCGTGGTCAAGGCTGGCTACACTCATGCCCGGCGTCATCCAGCTCAATCCGTTCTTGCGCAGTACAGACTCCAAGATGGTGTAGTCGCTCGCGTAGGCCAGGGCTGCCAGGTGAAGGTTGGGGTCGTCCGGCATCGGACCGAAGGTCTTCATCCAGACGGCATTGCTGGCGATCCGGTCCTTGGGCGCCTCCACATACAGTGCGGGATCGACGTGGCGCACATCGAAAGGCCGCTCGAAGGACATGTGGCGGGCCAACGGATGGTCGTACTTCTGCAGGAGTTCCGCGGTACTCGGCAAGGATTCGGGGTCCGGAATTCCCGCTGGCATGGACGACTGGTGCTCCACGCCATCTGCTTCGGTCTGGAAGGACGCGATCATCGACAGGATCGGTTGCCCTTCCTGGTATGCGTGTACCCGACGCGCGGAGAACGAGCGTCCGTCACGGAGCCTTTCGACGCTGAAAGTGATGGGTTGGTTGGCGTCCCCCGGACGAAGGAAATAGCCGTGCATGGAATGGACAGTTCGATCGTCATCCACGGTGCGCATGCCGGCCATGAGTGATTGCGCCAGCACTTGCCCGCCGAACACCCGATGTCGCGGCTGTTTCTGGGACGGTCCGAGGAAGATGTCCTCGGCGGTCCTTGCGCCGTCGAAATCGGCAAGGGACAACAGTTCGATGAGGGTGGAGGTAGGGTCCTCAATGGCAACCTGATGTTCCAGGCCGGCGTGCGCGTCAGTCATGGTTCGACTCTAGACGCCGCCCCGACCCCTCTCAACCGCGGACATGCCGGTAGAGTCGAAGATGTGTCCGATGTATTGACCCAGTCCTTCCGTTTCGTCGATCCCCGTGATCTGGCGGATCTCCGCACCTATGCCACGCGTGCCAAGAGCATCGACGACGGCGCGATTCGGCTTCAGGCATCCGGCCGCGTCCTGGCCGCATACGTGTGCGTCCTCAGGCCGCGTCTCCTAGGCGAATCGACCCCCACCATCCTCGGGCTGCGCACCATCGCCCTCGCTGATGATGCCCACGTGGACGTCACAGTGACCCTGTCCTCGGTCCTGGACCGCCTTGCGCGGTCCGGTGCCGACGACGTCGAGTTGCCGATTCCGCCGTCGAGCGTTTCAGAATCGTGGGCGGGAGTCGGCGCGCCCCGCAGCGGCTGGCAGCCGCTCGGTTCAGTGCCCGACGCCGAACTCAGGGCGCAAGCGAATGCCGGCATTGCCGAGGTGGCCGGGATTGTTCCGGATCAGCCTGGCGCATTGATCGTCAACAATGCCAGGGCAACAGTGTGGGGACGGGAGATTCCCGGACTCGACGGCGTGCCCGCAGGCGCGGCGTTCGCGGCCCTGGCGCTCGGTTTCCTTGGCGACGGGGAACACCGCCTCTTCCGCAACGGCCGTTGGTTCCGGCTCAGCGGAAGCCGCGGCCACATCCTGGCACGATCCGGATCGGGCCTGGGCCTCCAGGCTCGCTGAGATTTGGGCAGGCCCTTTCGTGTCGCGTTCCGCGCCACGTAGGGACCCTGCTGCCCCACTCTAGGCAGGCCCTTTCGTGTCGCGTTCCGCGCCACGTAGGGACCCTGCTGCCCCACTCTAGGCAGGCCCTTTCGTGTCGCGTTCCGCGCCACGTAGGACCCTGCTGCCCCACTCTAGGCAGGCCGACTCCGGGCCAACACAACCCCGCCCCTACAAGCTCAGGGCTGCTGGACCGACGGGCTGTTCACCATGGTGAGTGCGGCCCGCTCCATGTAATCCCATAGCGTGCCTTCGTGCAGCGGGGACAAGGCGAGGGAATCCACTGCTGTACGCATGTGGAAGAGCCACCGATCCTTCGCTTCGGGCGTCACCTGGAATGGCATGTGCCGCATCCGCAGCCGAGGGTGCCCACGCTCTTCGCTGTAGGTGCCGGGACCGCCCCAGTACTGCTCGAGAAACATGAGGAACCGGCGCTTTGCCGGGGCGAGGTCTTCCTCCGGGTACATGGGCCGGAGCAATGGATCTCTCGCGACGCCGTCGTAAAAGACGTCGATGAGTTTCACGAACGTATCGTGGCCCCCGACGGCCTCATAGAAGCTGTCGGTGTAGGCAGGCTGGCTAAAGGGATCGTTTTGCATCAACTGCCGCCGTTGGGCCGGCTGCGGTGCTGCGGATTCCTGCTGGCTGCTCATGTCACTCACTGGCTTTCTGCTCTTGGATCTTGACGGCGTCCTTTGGGGCTTTCGGCGCACCGGGTGCAGGGGATTCGGCAGGCGCAGTACCCGGAGGTGCAGGCGGAACGTCGTCTGAAGCGGCTGGTTCCTCCGGCACGTAATCGCCTTGGGAGCGGTTGCCTACCCTCAGGATCTCTCCGTTGCGCAGATACCAGATGGCGCCGTCTTCAGCCTTGAGCCGGGTGATTCGGAGTCCCACCGATTCAACGGTACCAATCACTTCGGTGGTCACGATTACATCGCCGATCCCGAACTGGTCCTCGATGGTGATGAAGATCCCGGACAAGAAATCGCGGATGAGTTGTTGGGCGCCAAAGCCAATGGCCACACCCAGAATGCCGACGCTCGTCAGCAGCGGCGCGATGTCCACATTGAGGAATTTGAGCACGTAAATGATGACGATGACCACCACCACCACGCTGAGGACACTCGTCAGCAGTGAACCAATGGTGTGCGCGCGCTGGGATCGCCGTTCATGGTCTAGCGCCCGGAAAGCCGGCTGGACCCACTTGAAATGCGGTTTCTTGAAGAAACTGGTGCCCTCGGCCACGCGGCGGGTAATACGCAGAATGACGAACCGGGCCACAACCCAGATCACCAATCCAATGCCAAGCGTCACAAAGATTGACGCGTAATCGATCTTGGCGGCATCGGCCACGATGTTATCGGTCGACGAGGCGACGTTCATGTGCGGGAATGCTCCTCACTGGATCCAATTGTTCGCCGGGCCCCTTTTTCGCCGGGCGCTGAACACTCTGTCCACAGCCAACCCTATCGCCGTAGCGTGGCGGCATGCGCATCCTGATTCTTGGCGGAACAGCGTTCTTGTCATCTGAAATTGCACGGCAGGCCGTTGCCTCCGGGCATGAGGTCACGTGCCTTGCGCGCGGCACTACCGTCCAGCCGCCCGACGGCGCCACCTGGATCCGTGCCGACCGGTCCGAAGGCGTCTCGGCTTATGCCGCATTGGGCGGCGCCTGGGACGCAGTGGTGGACGTGGCGCGGGATCCGGAGCAAGCCCGGCATGCCTTGGACGCGCTGGCTCAGAGCGCAGCCCACTGGAGCTTTGTTTCCAGTTGCTCGGTCTACGCCGACCATTCGACGCTCGGAGCGGACGAGGACGCCGGGCTCCTGCCGCGGTTGCCCGACGGCGCCTCCGCGACTCCCGAAAACTACGGTGAGTCGAAATCCGCCATCGAGCAATTGACCGCGGAACTGGCCGGGCCGAAAGCGTTCATTGTCCGGGCCGGACTTATCGGCGGGCCGGGCGACGCGTCCGACCGCTACGGCTACTGGCCGGCCCGCTTTGCTGGCTCCCAGGAACCTGTTCTCTTGCC
Organism: Arthrobacter sp. MMS24-S77; assembly: GCF_054888235.1. NCBI lineage: Bacteria > Bacillati > Actinomycetota > Actinomycetes > Micrococcales > Micrococcaceae > Arthrobacter > Arthrobacter sp. MMS24-S77. The sequence goes on along the minus strand of NZ_JBTZRN010000001.1, from coordinate 2,823,664 downwards.
GGACATCCCGGACAACAGCACCCAGGTCATCGACGTGCGGGATCTCGCCGCATGGATGCTCTCCGCGGCCGAACAAGAACTTACCGGCGTTTTCAATGCCACGGGCACGGTAGTCCCTTTTGGTGAATACATCGATGAGTCACGCCGCGCCGGTGTGGTGGGGGCGGCAGGTGTGCTGGGGGAGACCGCGATTGCCGACGAGGAATGGCTGGTGGAGCGTGAGGTCCGGTATTGGTCCGGCCCCGAGTCCCTTCCGCTCTGGCTGCCGCCGGGCTACGAAGGTTTTTCGGCGCGTTCCAATGCCGCGGCGCTTGCCCGGGGCCTGGCTCTGCGTCCGTGGCAGGAAACCCTGCGGGATACCTTGGCGGACGAACGTGTCCGCGGCCTGGGCCGGGAGCGCAAGGCCGGCCTGACTCGAGCGAAGGAACAGCGGCTCGTCGAAGAACTGCGGGAGCTCAGCGAACCAACATAATCCCCCGCGAAGTCGGGCGGCACGAATTAACTGACGCCCGCCGTCGTGCTCGGCTCATGCAGAACGGGAAAGTTGACGCTCCGGGCGATGAAGCACACTTGGTTGGCCTCATGGTGCAATTCATCCATGAGGGAAAGATGTGCGGGATCGGCAACGGTAACCTGCGGCTTCAAAGTGACGTTCTCGAACTGTCCGCTGCCATCGCGGTTGAGGCGCATCATCCCCTCGGCGTGGTCCACATAGTCCGTGACCACTACCCCATGTTTGACCGCGACATGCAGGAAGGACAGCATGTGGCACTGGGACAGGGCGGTGAGCAGCAACTGTTCGGGGTTGTACCGGCTACGGTCGCCATGGAACGTCGGGTCCGAGGATCCCTTGAGGAGGGGCAGCCCCGGGATCTCGACGTCGTGGTCCCGGGAATAGCCGCGGTAGGTTGAGGTCCCGCTCCCCAGGTTTCCGGTCCAGCGCACGGTGAGGGAGTAGCGGTGTTCGTCCAGGCTCATGCGGAAAGTCTAACGGCGATGCTTTCGCGAACCGCACACAGGAAGCCCCGGTCCCGCGCGATGCGGAACCGGGGCCTAACGGTGCTTTCCAGAGGGTGCTTTAGGCGTCTGCTGCGCGGGCCCTGAGGGCACGGGCGACGCCATCGCGGTTTTCGAGCATCATGCGCCGCAGGGCGTTGCTGTCCGCCGGCAGCTCTGCCAGGAACTTGTCAGTGCGGTCCACCGTGGCCTGCGTGGTCAGCTGGGCCGGGTAGAGCCCGACGACGATCTGCTGGGCCAGCGCATGGGTGCGGTTGGCGACAATCTCCGGGACGGCCTCAAAGTACTTCTCGGCGTACGGTTCCAGCAGGGAGGTGTCCAGCACCCGTGTGAAACCCGCGACGGCGGAGCTTTGGATGGCGTTGGAAAGCTCGCCGGTTACAACGATCCTCTTCCACGCTGCGGCCTTGGCCTCGGGTGTGGGAAGGGCTGCCGTCGCCAGGGCGGCCGCGTTCTGGCCATTGGCCGTGTTGTCACGCTCGAGTTCGGCGTCGATCGCGTCCTGGCCCTGGCGGCCACCGACAACCAGTGAGGTGAGGAGTTCCCACCGCAAGTCCTGGTCAACGGTCAGTCCATCCAGGACGCTGCTGCCGTCCAGGAGCGCCTGGGCCGTGTCCAGCTGGGAGCTGCTGGCGGCAAGCAGCGCGAAGGACTTGACGAATTGGAGCTGGGCGTCCGATCCGGCAGCCACGGTGGAGGAGAGTTCCCACAGCTTGTCCGCGGCGGCCACCGTGGCGGCATCCTTGTGCTCCGCCGCGACGTAGTAGGTCAGTGTGGTGGCCAACTGGCGGAGTTGGGTAAGGATCACGGAGGAATCGGTCTCGGACGCGATGTTCGCCAGAATCAGTTCGACGTAGCCGCGGGCGGGCGTTTCGCCGTCGCGGGCTGAATCCCACGCGGAGCCCCACACGAGGGTGCGGGGCAGGCTGCCGGAAAAGTCCTTGAGGTGGGCCTTCGCGGTGGCCCAGGATGCTGTGTCGAGGCGGACCTTCGCGTAAGCGAGGTCGTCGTCGTTGAGCAGGACCAGGTCAGGACGTTCCAGGCCGGCAAGGGCGGGGACGTCGGTCCGGGCCCCGTCGACGTCGAGCTCTTCCCTGTGGGTGCGTTCGAGCTTGCCGGCGGCTGAGAGGTTATAGAAGCCCACCGCGAGCCGGTGTGGGCGGAGGGTGGGCTGTTCGTCGATGGCTGTCTGCAGGATCGAAAATGACGTGATGGTGCCGTCCGGGTCGACCTCGAGCTCGGGGGCGAGCGTGTTGACGCCGGCGGTCTCGAGCCAGAGCTTGCCCCACTGGTCCAAGTCACGGCCACTGGCAGCCTCGAGTTCCTTCATGAGGTCTACCAGCTCGGTGTTCTGCCAAGCATGCTTTTGGAAATACTCGCGGACGCCAGCCATGAATTGTTCCGGTCCCACCCATGCGACCAACTGCCGCAGAACGGATGCTCCCTTGGCATACGTGATGCCATCGAAGTTGACCTCGACATCCTGGAGATCATTGATCTCGGCGAAAATCGGGTGCGTGGTGGGCAGTTGGTCCTGGCGGTAGGCCCACGACTTCTCCACGGAGGCGAAGGTGGTCCAGGCCCGGTCAAATTCGGTGTTTTCGACAGCGGCGAGGTGGGACATGTACTCGGCAAAGGACTCGTTGAGCCAGAGGTCGTTCCACCAGCGCATCGTGACGAGGTCACCGAACCACATGTGGGCCAGCTCGTGCAGCACGGTGATGGCCCGGCGTTCGATCTGGGCGTCGGTGACCTTGCTCCGGAACACGTAGCCCTCGAGGATGGTTACCGCGCCTGCGTTTTCCATGGCGCCGGCGTTGAACTCCGGGACGAACAGCTGGTCGTACTTCTCGAAGGGGTACGGGAATCCGAACTGGGCCTCGAAGAATTCAAAACCCTGGCGGGTCAGTTCGAAGATGTTGTCGGCGTCCAAGTACTGCATGAGGGACTTGCGGGCAAAGACACCCAAAGGGATGACCCGGCCGTCGGAGCTGGTGACCTTGCTGCGGACCGCTTGGTACGGGCCCGCGATCAGCGCAGTGACGTAGGAAGAGATCCGGGGGGTCGGAGCGAAATGCCAGACTGAGCGCGCGCCGCCGTCGTCCCCTGGGGTCGTTTCCACCGGTACGGGAGTGGGGGAGTTGGAGACGAGGTCCCAGTGGGAAGGCGCAGTGACAGTGAACGTGAATGCCGCCTTCAGGTCCGGCTGCTCGAATACAGCGAACATGCGGCGGGAATCGGGTACCTCGAACTGGGTGTACAGGTAGGCCTCGTTGTCTACCGGGTCCACGAATCGATGCAGGCCTTCACCCGTGTTCATGTAGGGGGCATCGGCAACTACTGTGAGCTCGTTCTCCGCGGCGAGCCCGTGCAGGTGAATGCGGACGCCGTCGGACACGGCTGCGGGATCCAGCTCGGTGCCGTTCAGCGTCACGCTGTGCACGGTTTCCGTGATCGCGTCGATAAAGCTTGAGGAACCCTCGACGGCGGAGAACCTCACCACCGTGGTGGAGCCGAAGACCGTGGCGCCCTTGGTCAAGTCGAGGGTGACGTCGTACGAGGTCACGGTGAGCAATTCTGCGCGCTGTGCCGCTTCTTCGCGCGTCAGGTTCAGGCCTGGCAAGGTGGTGCCTCCAAGAATGGGTTGCAGGAAGCCGGCTGACTTCAGCCAACGCCGGCGCTGTGAAGTCATTCTTTCATTTGATCCCGGCTTGGCAAGGACGCTGGATCACAGTGTCGCCGGCCGGGGGTAGCGTTGGATCATGGGAAAGATGCGCGACTCGTTGGACCTCCGGGCACTCCGCTTTGCGGTGGCATTTCCGCTGCTGCTCGCCGCCGCATTCGCTGTGTGCGCACTCATGTTGCGCAACAACCTTCCTGAGCCGGTCGCCATTGCGTGGAACGCCAACGGCGGAAGCAGCTTTGCCCCGTTCGCCGCCTACGTGTTCGGCGGAACCGGCCTCATGGTCCTGACCGGATGGTTGGTCTTCATCCAAGCCGTACCCCTTGCCCGGCCCGTGATCATGCGCCGGTTCATGATGGGCTTGGGCCTCATGGTCACCCTCTTCATCACCTCAGTGCTGGCCGCTGGACTCGTGGGACAAACGGGCCTCGCCGATGCCCGCAACTCGCATGTTGATGCCACGGTCCTCGCGCTCGGCGCCGGTGCGGCCTTGCCGCTCGGCGTGGTCATGATGATGGCTTTCAAGCCTGACCCGCGCTGGACGCCGGAGGATGACGCCGCCCTCGAAGCCGAAGTAACCCTGAAGGAGGACCCCGGGCTGGCAGAGGATTCAATGCTGCTATGGGTTCACGCGAGAAGCTCAGTGTTCGTGATGATCTGCGTGGCCACCCTGTTTCCTGCCATGTTGATCGCGATTGCGCTCCCGTGGCTTGGCGCATTGCTCGCGGCAACCGCCGTCATCGGAGCGTGTTTCCTCTTCGTCCGGGTGCGCGCCGATCGGGGAGGAGTGCAAGTCTTCGTCGCCGGCGTCCTGAAAGTCTTGACCGTGCCCGCCGTGGACATCGCCGGGGCTGCCGCACAAGAGGTCAGGGCCGCCGACTTTGGCGGCTGGGGACTCCGGCACCACGGAGGAGCCACGGCCATCCTCGTGAGCAGCGGACCCGCCGTCGTCGTCCGCCAGGTCAGTGGCCGAAGGGTGGCTTTCAGCGCCGGGACCTCAGCGACGGCGGACCGGCTCGCGGGAATCCTGAACCGCGTCGCGGCCCGTGCACAGCGCGGGGAGCAGCCTCCTGCTCCCTGAGCGCCCGAGGTTCGCCGCGTCTGCCGGCTTCGTCTTAAGAGGTGAGCAACGGCCCGATCCTAGTAACCTAGGAACCGCATCCCTCACCGCCGCGCCCGGCCTTGCCGCGTTCGCGCGCCAGACTGAATGGACTTCCTGTGACCACACCCCGCGTCCACATCGCTACGGACCACGCCGGCATGGAGCTCAGTGCCCACCTGGTAAGCCACTTGACTGCCAAAGGCTACGACGTGGTTGACCACGGCCCCAAGGTGTACGACGCCCTTGATGACTACCCTTCGTTCTGCATCAACGCGGCCGCCGCTGTGGTCGCCGACCAGACTGCCGGCGTCCACGCGTTGGGCATTGTCCTGGGCGGATCCGGTAACGGTGAACAAATTGCCGCCAACAAGGTCAAGGGCGTCAGGGCCGCGCTGGCTTGGAATCTCTCCACGGCGAAACTTGCCCGCGAGCACAACGATGCCAACGTGATCGCCGTGGGCGGCCGCCAGCACACCGTCGAGGAAGCCACCGAACTGATCGAGGCCTTCTTGCAGGAACCGTTCAGCAACGACGAACGACACGTCCGACGCATCGGTAAAATCGCCACCTATGAGACCACTGGCGAAATCGTCGAATAGTGCCTGAAGGGCATTCGATCCATCGCCTGGCGCGGCAGTTCCAGGATGTCTTTGCGGGGCAAACGTTGGCCGTGTCGAGCCCGCAGGGCCGTTTCACCGCGGGTGCCGCGCTTCTGGACGGCCACGAGCTGCAGGAAGCGAGAGCGCACGGTAAGCAGCTCTTCCTCCGTTTTGACCATGGGGTGATCCTGCACGTCCATTTGGGTCTCTATGGTGCCTGGAACTTCGGCGGCGACGAATCCTTCCGAGGGGCCTCGAGCATCGGGGCGCCTCGGCGAATCGGCGAGCGTGAGACTTTCCCGCAGGATGCCGGATTGGGCGCAGAAGATGTAGAAAGTGGCTATACGGGACCGCCCGAGCCGGTGGGAGCTGTGCGGGTGCGCCTCGTGTCAGGGAACGGCTGGGCAGACCTGCGCGGCGCCACCACGTGCGCGGCGATCATCGAGCCGGAGGCGGCTGCTGTCCTTGCGCGGCTTGGTCCCGATCCGCTTCATAACCTTCCAGGAGACCGTGAAGAGTTCATTCGACGGATCCGGCGTCGCAAGACGGCCGTAGGGCTCCTCCTGATGGACCAATCCGTGGTAGCCGGGATCGGGAACATTTATCGCGCGGAGGTGCTGTTCCGGCAAGGCGTTGATCCGTGGACTGCCGGCGGCGCCTTGGACCTCGAAACCGCCGGACTTCTGTGGGATGACACTGTGGCGGCCATGAACGACGGCGTCCGCGACGGGCGGATTGTTACGACACCTCCGGCTTTGTGGAGCGGCGGGGACGCAGGAGCGCTCGACGGCGACGCCCACTTTGTCTACAAGCGCCAGGGCCAGCCGTGCCGGCGATGCGATGAAGCAGTGGGAATGGCTGAAATCGGTGCGCGCAAGCTCTATTGGTGTCCTGGCTGCCAGGACTAGAGTCCGGCGCCAGCGGGTGAAAACAGGCGGAAACGAAACAGGCGGAAACGCGAAGGGCCCCTCGGCGAGGGGCCCTTCATTTCTTTTGGAGGGGACGACGGGAATCGAACCCGCGTAATCAGTTTGGAAGACTGAGGCTTTACCATTAAGCTACGTCCCGGGCAAGACAGCATGCACCTTCGTAGGTGTTCCGCGCATCTTTCCGGTGGCTGTTGAAGCCGGATATAACTAAACCTAATTCAGGGGCCAAGTGTCAAATGTGCATTCTCCGGCGCTATGCCCGTAGACTGTCCTGTGCATTCACGGGGTGTAGCTCAGCTTGGCTAGAGCGCCTGCTTTGGGAGCAGGAAGTCGCAGGTTCAAATCCTGTCACCCCAACTCTGTGTGCCTGTCCCGATCCGGGATGCGGCAGAACCCCATCCCACAAAACCAGGAGTACTTAGACTGTGAAGAGCGCTGTCGAGAACCTCACCGCCACGCGGGTCAAGCTCAACGTTGAGGTTCCCTTTGAGGAACTGAAGCCGAGCATCGATGCCGCTTACAAGACCGTTGCTTCGCAGATCCAGGTTCCCGGGTTCCGCAAGGGCAAGGTTCCCTCCAAGCTGGTTGACCAGCGCGTTGGCCGTGGCTACGTCCTGGAGACTGCCATCAACGATGGCCTCAATGGCTGGTACCAGGCTGCCGTCCAGGAAGCCGGCCTCCGCCCGCTGAGCCGTCCCGAGGTTGAGATCACCGAGGTTCCGGACCCGTCCGCAACTGACGGTGAGCTGAAGTTCCAGGTTGAGATCGATGTCCGGCCCGAGGTTGAACTGCCGGACTACGCCGGCATCAAGATCGAGGTTGCTGCTGCAGACTCGTCCGACGCGGATGTCGACAAGGCCCTGGATGAACTCCGTGGCCGCTTCGGCACCCTGAAGTCGGTTGACCGCCCGGCTGCCGATGGCGACTTCCTGACCATCGACATCACCGCCACGATCGACGGCGCCGAGATCGACTCCGCCACCGGGCTGTCCTACCAGGTTGGCGCCGGCACCATGCTCGAAGGCCTGGACGAGGCTGTCACCGGCCTGTCTGCCGATGAAGAAGCAATCTTCGACACCACGCTGGTTGGTGGCGAGCACGCCGGCGAGGCTGCCCAAGTCAAGGTTGTTGTCAAGACCGTCAAGGAGCGCGAGCTTCCCGAGGCAAACGACGACTTTGCCCAGCTGGCATCCGAGTTCGACACCCTGGCAGAACTGCGCGAAGACCTCGCCAAGCAGGCCGCTGAGTCCAAGGTGGTCGGCCAGGGCGTCGAGGCCCGCGACAAGGTCCTCGACAAGCTCGTCGAGCTCATCGAGGTTCCGGTTCCGGACTCTGTTGTTGAAGAGCAGCTCGAGGCCCACTTCAACCCGGAGAACGCCCACGGCGAAGGCGACCACGACACCGAGGAGCACCGCGCCGAGGTCAAGGCCAACACCGCCCGGGCCTTCCAGAACGAAATCATCCTTGACGCCATTGCGGACAAGGAAGAAGTCAGCGTCACCCAGAGCGAGCTGATCGACTACATCGTGAGCACGGCAAGCCAGTACGGCATGGACCCGAACCAGTTCGCCCAGATCATCGATCAGAGCGGCCAGGTTCCCATGATGGTTTCCGAGGTCCGCCGCCGCAAGGCCCTCGCAGTTGTCCTCGGCCAGGCCGAGGTTGTCGACTCCGAAGGCAACAAGGTTGACCTGAGCGACTTCGTGCGCCCCGCTGGCGAAGAGACCGCGAACGTCGAAGAAGCCGAAGAAGCAGCTGTCGTCCCGAGCGATGACCCAGCCGCAGTGAAGTTCTAGTTTCACCTCTCGCCGCCCCCGGATCGCCTGATCCGGGGCGGACTGGTTTAAGCCGCGCCGGCGCCGAAAAGCCGCACGCCCGCAATCGTGCGCCGTCAGCGAACAGCGCGATTTGGGAGAACAAATCGCCATCGAAAACGGTTAGTGTCCAAGTAGTGAAGATCAGGGATGGCAAGTTCAGCAATGGCCCTGTCACCAGCGAGAGGTAAGTACTTATGTCACAGCATGCAGAGGCACCCAGGATGGCCACCGTCGATCCAGCGGCCCAGGACAACTACATCTACAACCGCCTGCTGAAAGAGCGCATCATCTGGCTCGGATCCGAAGTCCGTGACGAGAACGCCAACGCGATCTGCTCCCAGCTCCTCCTCCTCTCGGCTGAAGACCCGGAGAAGGACATCTACCTGTACATCAACTCGCCTGGTGGCTCGGTGACTGCCGGCATGGCCATTTACGACACCATGCAGTTCATCCCGAACGACGTCGTGACGGTAGCCACCGGACTGGCGGCCTCCATGGGCCAGTTCCTCCTTTCCTCGGGCACCAAGGGCAAGCGCTACGCCACGCCGAACGCCCGCATCCTGATGCACCAGCCTTCCGGTGGCATCGGTGGCACGGCATCGGATATCAAGATCCAGGCCGAGCTGATCCTTCACATGAAGAAGGTCATGGCCGAGCTGACCGCAGAACAGACCGGACAGACTGTCGAGACCATCCTCAAGGACAACGACCGCGACAAGTGGTTCACCGCCACCGAGGCCCTTGCATACGGCTTCTTCGACAAGATCTCCGCCCACGCTGGATCGGTCGCTGGCGGCGGCGGAACGGCGAACTCCTCGAATTCCGAGAAGTAACCGGCACAAGAAACATTCAGATCAGGAGCAACGAACATGAATTACAACTTTGGATGGTCTGCCGGTAATCTCCCGTCCAGCCGCTATGTCCTCCCGCAGTTCGAGGAGCGCACGCCCTACGGCTTCAAGCGCCAGGACCCGTACACGAAGCTCTTCGAGGACCGCATCATCTTCCTCGGTGTCCAGGTTGACGACGCTTCCGCTGACGACATCATGGCCCAGCTGCTGGTACTCGAGTCCACGGACCCGGATCGCGACATTACCCTGTACATCAACTCCCCGGGCGGCTCGTTCACGGCCATGACGGCCATCTACGACACCATGCAGTACATTCGCCCCGAGATCCAGACTGTTTGCCTGGGTCAGGCCGCAAGCGCCGCAGCCGTGCTGCTCGCCGCTGGTACCCCCGGCAAGCGACTCGCACTGCCGAACGCCCGCGTCCTGATCCACCAGCCGGCGTTGTCCGGCGGCCAGGGCGGACAAGCCTCGGACCTCGAAATCCAGGCGGCCGAAGTCATGCGCATGCGTACCTGGCTTGAGGACACGCTGGCCCACCACTCGGGCCGCACCTCGGAGCAGGTCAACAATGACATTGAGCGTGACAAGATCCTCACCGCCGCCGAAGCGATGAACTACGGATTGATCGACCAGGTGCTCGATTCCCGCAAGATCAAGCCCCAGGCGATCGCCAGGTAACTGGCCAAAACTCGACGCCGGTGCGGTTCAGGAAATATGGACCGCATCGGCGTTCTGTTTCAACCCAAGCAGCCCATTGTGTCCTACAGTGGAAGTTGTCATGGTGGCGCCCCCGCTGCGATCTTGCGATTCCGGCAGATAGGTACGGGGCTGCACCACCCGCATGAAACGAAGGGATTCCCACATGGCTCGGATTGGCGAGAGCACGGATCTGCTGAAGTGTTCTTTCTGCGGAAAGAGCCAGAAGCAGGTTCGGAAGCTGATTGCCGGGCCCGGCGTGTACATCTGCGACGAGTGCATCGAACTCTGCAATGAGATCATCGAAGAAGAACTCGCTGAAGTATCGGATCTGGGCAGCTTCGAGTTGCCCAAGCCGCGCGAAATCTTCGATTTCCTCCAGGAATACGTCATTGGCCAGGAACCTGCGAAACGCTCCCTCGCCGTCGCGGTCTACAACCACTACAAGCGAATCCAGGCAGGCCATGCACCAAAGACCGGCTTGGGCGAAGGCGGACACCACGAGGACGTGGAGATCGCCAAGTCCAATATCCTGCTGATTGGCCCCACCGGTTGCGGCAAGACCTACCTGGCACAGACGCTCGCCCGCCGCTTGAATGTCCCGTTCGCCGTCGCTGACGCCACCGCCTTGACTGAAGCCGGATACGTGGGCGAAGACGTCGAAAACATCTTGCTGAAGCTCATCCAAGCCGCTGACTACGACGTCAAGAAGGCTGAGCAAGGCATCATCTACATCGACGAGATCGACAAGATTTCGCGCAAGAGCGAGAACCCGTCCATCACACGCGATGTCTCCGGCGAAGGGGTTCAGCAGGCACTCCTGAAGATCCTCGAAGGAACGGTGGCTTCGGTTCCGCCGCAGGGTGGTCGTAAGCACCCGCATCAGGAATTCATCCAGATCGACACCACTAACGTGCTGTTCATTGTGGCTGGCGCCTTTGCCGGGCTCGAGGACATCATCGGATCGCGGTCCGGCCGCAAGGGCATTGGATTCGGGTCCCCGCTCAATGAGGTCAAGGACAACGCGGACAGCTACGGCGAGGTGATGCCGGAGGATCTGCTCAAGTTTGGGCTGATTCCTGAATTCATTGGACGCTTGCCTGTGATCACCACTGTGTCCAACCTTGACCGTTCCGCGCTCATCCAGATTCTGTCCAAGCCCAAGAACGCCCTGATCAAGCAGTACCAGAAGATGTTCCAACTGGACGGCGTGGAGCTCTTGTTCGACGACGACGCACTGGACTCGATTGCTGACCAAGCCCTGGAACGCGGGACTGGAGCCCGCGGCTTGCGTGCAATCATGGAAGAAGTGCTGCTTCCGGTCATGTTCGACCTGCCCAGCCGTGACGACATTGCCAGCGTTGTCATTACCGCGGACGCCGTCAACAAGAAGGGCCAGCCCACCATGATCGCGCACGAGGTCGTGGCGAAGCGGCGGAATAAGTCCGCCTAGCCGGAGGTTGGCATAGCTGATGCCGGACACGTTCTTCCGGTTGACTGCACCCCTGTACGTCCCATCCAAGGAGTTCCCTGTGCCCGAGCAGACCGCAAACAAGGTTGATTTCTGGTTCGACCCCATGTGCCCTTTCGCGTGGGTGACATCCCGCTGGATTGGCGAAGTGGAAGACGTCCGCGGCATCGAGACCACCTGGAACGTCATGAGCCTTTCCGTGCTCAATGAGGGCCGCGAACTTCCGGCCGAGTACGCCGAGAAGATGGAGCTTGGCTGGGGACCGGTCCGTGTCATCATTGCCGCCTGCGAGCTGCACGGAAACGAGTACATCAAGCCGCTGTACGACGCTATGGGCTCCCTCATCCACCACGAAGGCATCACGGATTTCGCCGAGGTCATCTCCAAAGCCCTGGCTGAAACCGGTTTGCCCGCCGAGTTGGCCCGCTTCGCCGATTCCGGGGAGTACGATGCCCAGCTGTGTGCCAGCCACGAATCCGGTATTTCCTTGGTGGGCCAGGACGTGGGGACCCCGGTGGTCGCAGTCAACGGCACTGCGTTCTTCGGCCCCGTCCTGACCCGTATTCCCCGCGGCGAAGAAGCCGGCCGAATCTGGGATGCCACAGTCACGTTGGCCGGCTACCCGCATTTCTTCGAGCTGAAGCGCAGCCGGACGGAAAACCCCGAATTCAACTAGGCCGGATTCCTGCTCGCGGTTGAGCCTACCGGCTGTTGAGCGAATGGTTGGCACAGTTACTTCAGGAAGCGCGACGTTCTGCGGTCCGCGAGGATCTTTCCGTTTGTTTGGCAACCCGGGCAATACTGCAACGCGGTGTCGGCAAAGGAGACCTCGCGGATCGTGGACCCGCACACCGGGCATGGCTGGCCCGCCCTGCCATGCACCCTCATGGTGCTGCGCTTCGCGTCCTTGAGCTCGTTGGAGGCTTTACCGGTTGCGGCCGCAACAGCCGCACCCAGGACGCTTTCAATGGCCTCATAAAGGACCTGGGTGGTATTCCTGTCCAGCGACTTTGCGATCGCGAACGGTGAAATTCGGGCGGCGTGGAGGATCTCGTCGCTATAGGCGTTCCCGATGCCCGCGATGACGCTCTGGCTCCGGAGCAGCCCCTTGATTTGGTGTGGGCTCGTGGCGAGGATCCCGGCCAAGGTTTCCGCGGTGAATTCCGGGCTCAGCGGGTCCGGACCCAGGGTTGCGATGCCCGGAACGTCCAGGGGGCTTCGCACCACGTACACGGCCAGGCTCTTCTTCGTGCCTGCCTCTGTCAGATCCACGCCGACTTGTGTTGAACCATCGCTCTTGGTGAAGCTGAGCCTGGCGGCGATATTGCTGCCGCCCATCCGTAGCTGGGTCTGCGACGGTTGCTCGGTGTAGCGCAGCCATCCGGCCTTGGCGAGGTGGAAAATGAAATGGATCCCTTGGGCGTCGAGACTGACGAACTTGCCGAAACGCTCCACCCCGAGGATTTTCCGACCCTCCAGGGACGAATACGGTGGATCGGCGGTCTTGAGCACCGCAAAAGAGGTGATTTGGATCTTCGTCAATTCGGCACCGAGAAGATTCCTGCCGAGGAAGGCGGCTAATCCGGCCACTTCGGGAAGTTCTGGCATAGCAACACTGTGCCACAAAGCACCCAGCCGCCAGAACCCCGGAGCCCAGCCACGAAGGCCAAGAATTACATGCCAGTAGTTCCGGAAGAGGGGTTGTGCTGACCGGTGCGCAGGTCAAGAATAGAACTTACCCACTTCGAGAGAAGAGGGACACGGAAACCAAAGATTCAGTGATATGTATCTGACGCAGCCTTCGGCAAAGTTGGATACAAGCTACCAGTGACGAGGTAGGAAGACCTGAAAGTCTGAGGATTCCGCCAGACTGTCAAGACGTCACCAGACAGCCGAAAAGTCGAAGCCCCACCAACGGCTAAACGCTGATGGGGCTTCCCCTTTGCCCGGAAACTCCGGACAGGGCCTGGAAACTCCGGACAGGCCCGGATACTCTCCCGGGCTCTTCGAAACTAGGCCTGCGCGGGCTCCTCGGCAGGTGCCAGGACCACGTCGCTCACCGTCAGTTCGCCGTCAGCGGCTACCAGCGAGATCTCCTGTGCGTTGGCTGCGGCCTTCAAATCGCCCAGCCCGGCTTCCAGCTGCGCAACAAAGGATTCTCCCGCAGTGATGGTGGCCGAGAGAACTTCGGTGCGCTGCTTGACCTTGGCTTCGGACTTGGCCTTGCGGATGCCGCTCAGCGCAATGCCCACGGTGCCCAGCATGGTGGTGTCGCCGTCGACGATTTCCAGGGCCGCTGGCCATGCCGCGCGGTGTACTGAACCCGTCCGCCACCAGCTCCAGACCTCTTCGGTGGCGAAGGGCAGGAACGGCGCGAACAGGCGCAACAGCGAATCCAGCGTGGTGGCGAGGGCCGCAAGCACCGAAGCCTGCTCCGTTTGGCCAGCGGCACCGTAAGCGCGGTCCTTGATGAGCTCCACGTAGTCGTCCGTGAACTGCCAGAAGAACGATTCCGTGATCTGCAGTGCCCGGGCATAGTCGTAGTTATCGAACGCCTTGGTGGACTGTGCCACGACGTCGGCCAGCTGGGCGAGCAGCGCCCGATCCAAGGGGTTGCTCAGGACGGACAGGTCCGCGCCGACAACCGAGTTCTCGGTAGCGCCCAGGTTCAACACGAACTTGGAGGCGTTGAGAAGCTTGATGGCCAGGCGGCGGCCGATCTTCATCTGGGCGATCTCGTAGGCGGTGTCCGCGCCGAGCTTTGCCGAAGCGGCCCAGTAACGGACGGCGTCGGAACCGAATTCGTTCAGGACGTCGGTGGGAACAACCACGTTGCCCTTGGACTTGGACATCTTTTTGCGGTCCGGGTCCAGGATCCAGCCCGAGATGGCGGCGTGCTTCCATGGCGCGCTGTCCTGCAGGGCGTCTGCCCGCACAGCCGAGGAGAAGAGCCAGGTGCGGATGATGTCGTGTCCCTGCGGGCGGAGGTCGAAGGGGTAGACCTTGCCGAACAGTTCCTCGTCACGGCTCCAGCCGCCCACGATCTGCGGAGTCAGCGAAGACGTGGCCCAGGTGTCCAGGACATCCGCGTCACCGATGAAGCCGTTGGGCTGCTCGCGCTGGGACTCGTTGAAGCCGGGAGCCGCGTCTGCCGCAGGGTCTACGGGCAGGGACTCGTCCGACGGGAGGATCGGGTTCGCGTAGTCCGGGTTGCCCTGGGCGTCCAGTGGGTACCAGACGGGGATCGGCACGCCGAAGAAGCGCTGGCGTGAAACGAGCCAGTCACCGTTCAGGCCGGAGATCCAGTTCTCGTAGCGGGAGCGCATGAAGGACGGGTGGAACTCGATTTCGTGTCCACGCGCGATCAATCGTTCGCGGCGATCCTCGTCCCTTCCGCCATTGCGGATGTACCACTGGCGCGACGTGACAACTTCAAGGGGCTTGTCACCCTTCTCGAAGAAGTTCACGGGGTGCGTGATCTTCTTGGGCTCGCCATCCAGGAGGTCGGCGGCAATGAGAAGCTCAACCACGGTCTCCTTGGCAGAGAACGCCGTCTTGCCGGCAATCGCCGCGTAGGCTTCCTTGCCGGCGTCGGTGGTGATCCACTCAGGAGTCTCGGCGATGATGCGGCCGTCGCGGCCCATGATGGCGCGGGTGGGCAACTGCAGCTCGCGCCACCAGGTGACGTCAGTCAGGTCACCGAAGGTGCAGACCATGGCGATGCCGGAGCCTTTGTCCGCCTTGGCGAGCGGGTGCGCCTTGACTTCCAGCTCGACGTCGAACAGGGGAGATGTCACGGTCTTGCCGAACAGCGGCTGGTAGCGCTCGTCGTCGGGGTTTGCCACCAGCGCTGCGCAAGCGGCGAGCAGTTCCGGACGCGTCGTCTCGATGTAGATCTTCTCGCCGTCGGCGGTGAAGAAGGGATAACGGTAGTACGCGCCGGCAACTTCGCGGTCCTCCAGCTCGGCCTGCGCGACGGCGGTACGGAACGTCACGTCCCACAGGGTGGGGGCTTCGGCCATGTAGGCGTCCCCGGCGTTCAGATTGGCGAGGAAGGCGCGTTGGGACACCGCACGGGAGGTGTCGTCGATGGTGCGGTACGTCAGGTCCCAGTCAACGGAGAGGCCGAGGGTCTGGAACAGGTTCTCGAAGACCTTCTCGTCCTCCACGGCGAGTTCCTCGCAGAGTTCGATGAAGTTCTGCCGGGAGACGACGTCGAAGTCCCGCTGGTTCTTTGCAGGCTGTGCCGGCGGGCGGTAGTCGGCGTTGTAAGGAATGGCGGGATCGCAGCGGACGCCGTAGTAGTTCTGGACGCGGCGCTCAGTGGGCAGGCCGTTGTCGTCCCAACCCATCGGGTAGAACACGTTCTTGCCGGTCATGCGCATGTAGCGGGCCTGGACATCCGTCTGCGTGAACGAGAACATGTGGCCCACGTGGAGCGAACCGGATGCGGTGGGCGGGGGAGTGTCGATCGAGTAGACCTGCTCCCGGGTGGTGTCCGGGTTGAACTTGTAGGTTCCTTCGTCCAGCCAGCGCTGCGTCAAGGCAGCCTCAAGGCCTTCAAGGGCCGGCTTGTCGGGAACGTTGATGGGGGCGGTGGCGGGCGTGTCTGTACCCTGCGTTGATTCAGCCATGGGCCAATTGTTTCATCTTCCTGCCCCGGTTCTTGCACTAGCATGCACTCCATGGCGGAACTCAGGGACGTTTTGGTGATCAAGCGCATCTATGACGATGCAGCCGACGACGACGGCTACCGGGTCCTGGTGGACCGGCTCTGGCCGCGAGGGGTCTCCAAGGAACGCGCCCGTTTGGATCTCTGGCTGAAGGAAATCGCGCCCTCACCGCCGCTGCGGACGGAATTTGCCCACATGCAGGAGCGCTTCGCGGACTTCAAGGAGCAGTATGAGGCGGAGCTGGAACAGAATCCTGCCGTGGGCCAGTTGCTTGAACTGGCCGCCGGGAAGAAGCGTGTGACGCTGCTCTACGGCGCCAGGGATCCTGAAGTAAACCACGCCCGTGTGCTGCTGGAGTTCTTGCTGGGTGCCCGCTGAACCACGTTAGGGTGGTGCCATGACTGAGGAAGTACAGACCAAGACTGCAGTAGTGACCGGTGCCAGCACGGGAATCGGCGAGGCCACAGTGCGGGCCCTCACCGCAGACGGATGGAAGGTGTTCGCCGTCGCCCGCCGTGCGGAACGGCTCAAGGCACTCGCCGCAGAGACCGGCGCAGTGCCGTTCGCAGCGGACATCACCAACGACGACGACGTCGCGGCCTTGCTCTCCGCCGTCACCGAGGCAGGGGGAGCGGACACGCTCATCAACATTGCCGGCGGTGCGCGAGGCGCGGACACCCTGGCCAATGCGCAGACCGAAGATTGGGACTGGATGTACCAAGTCAACGTGCTCGGCACCCTGAAGCTGACAAGGGCCTTCCTCCCGATGCTGCGGGCCAACGGCGAAGGCACTGTCCTGAACCTGACGTCCACCGCCGGATTCACGGCCTACGAGGGCGGCGGCGGATACAACGCGGCCAAGTTTGCCCAGCACGCCATGACCGGCGCCCTGCGTCTGGAGGAAGCCGAGAACAACATCCGCGTGATCGAGGTGGCGCCCGGACTCGTTCATACAGAGGAATTCGCGCTCAACCGCCTCGGTGATGCCACGGCTGCAGCCAAGGTGTACGCCGGCGTCGAGAAGCCACTCACGCCGGAGGACGTCGCCGACGTCGTCAAGTACGCGGTCTCAGTGCCGCACCACATCAACCTCGACGAGATCATCGTCCGCCCGGTGGCGCAGGCTGCCACCCACAAGTTGATCCGCAAGGGCTAGGGCGCGACGGCGCCGCGTACTCCACACCCCAAGTGGAGCTCGCGGCGCCGCTGCCGCTAGACTTGTGGCACAAGCTTTGACCCGGACATCACCGGTGAGCTTCCGGAAGAACGCCCCTGGCACCACAGGAGTCAGTAGAACCGGACGGGTAAGCCCGTCACAGCAGCAATGAGCGGCCGACGCCGGAACAGCTCCCTTTCACAAGGAGCAGTGCCGGCGGCGGTAAGTGAGGTGGTACCGCGGTACCGGCGCTGTTGGAAACAACGCAGCTGGCGCCGTCCTCGCATCCTGAATGAAACTTTGTGTTCACCGGCTCAACCCAGGATGAAGAGATGACGTATTACCCCAAGGCCTCCACCACTCCGTCCGGCGCTGCTTCAGGGGTCTCCGCCTCCGTGAAGTTCCCGGAGATCGAAGAGCGCATCCTCAAGTACTGGGATGAAGACGGCACGTTCCAGGCCAGCATCGACAATCGCGACGCAGGCCACGACGGCAGCAACGAGTTCGTCTTCTACGACGGCCCTCCCTTCGCCAACGGGCTGCCCCACTACGGCCACCTCCTGACCGGCTATGCCAAGGACCTGGTAGGCCGTTACCAGACCCAGCGCGGCAAGCGCGTCGAGCGGCGCTTCGGCTGGGATACCCACGGCCTGCCTGCTGAACTCGAGGCCATGAAGCAACTGGGGATGACGGACAAGACCCAGATCGAAGCGATGGGCATCGACAAGTTCAACGACGCGTGCCGTGCCTCGGTCATGAAGTACGCGGACGAATGGAAGAGCTACGTCACGCGCCAGGCACGCTGGGTGGACTTCGACAACGACTACAAGACCCTCAACGTCGAGTACATGGAGTCTGTCCTTTGGGCCTTCAAGCAGCTCCACGAGAAGGGCCTGACCTACAACGGCTACCGGGTCCTGCCGTACTGCTGGAAGGACGAGACCCCGCTGTCCAACCACGAGCTGCGCATGGACGACGATGTCTACAAGAACCGCCAGGACCAGACCGTCACAGTGACCTTCCCCATCAAGGCGGGGGAGTCGGACCTCTCGAAGTCCCTCGAGGGTGTGCAGGCGCTCGCCTGGACCACGACCCCCTGGACACTGCCCACCAACCTGGCGCTCGCCGTCGGGCCTGACATCTCCTATGCGGTGGTTCCGGCGGGCCCGAACGGCATCAAAGCCGCATCTGCGGAGGCTCCAGTGACGGGCAGCTTCCTGCTGGCTGCCGATCTCCTCGGCACCTACGCGAAGGATCTTGGGTACGACGACGGCGCTGCCGCCACCGCCGCTGTCACGGCCAGTTACACCGGCGCCGAGTTGGCCGGACTGGAATACGAACCGCTGTGGGACTACTTCACGGACACCGAAAAGTACGGCACCCAGAACGGTTGGCGCTTCCTCGTGGCAGACTACGTCACCACCACGGACGGCACGGGCATCGTCCACCAGGCCCCGGCCTACGGTGAAGACGACCAGAAAGTCTGTGAGGACGCCGGTATCCCCGTGGTGCTCTCGGTTGACGAAGGCGCCAAGTTCCTCCACCTGTTCGCGCACGGACCCCTTGCCGAAATCTCCGGATTGCAGGTTTTCGACGCCAACAAGCCGATCACGCAGGCACTCCGCTCCGGTGGACGCTTGGTCCGTCAGGCCAGCTATGAGCACAGCTACCCGCATTGCTGGCGCTGCCGCAACCCCTTGATCTACCGTGCCGTGTCTTCCTGGTACGTGGAGGTCACCAAGTTCAAGGACCGCATGTCCGAACTGAACCAGGAAATCAACTGGATCCCGGGCAACGTCAAGGACGGACAGTTCGGCAAATGGTTGGCCAACGCCCGCGACTGGTCCATCAGCCGCAACCGTTACTGGGGTTCGCCCATCCCGGTGTGGCAGTCCGACGACCCCGAATACCCGCGCACCGACGTCTACGGCTCCCTCGCTGAGATGGAAGCCGATTTCGGCCGCCTTCCGATGAACAACGACGGACAGGTTGACCTGCACCGCCCGTTCATCGACGAACTGACCAGGGCGAACCCGGACGACCCCCGCTCCCCGGAAGAGGGCCAGTCCACCATGCGCCGCGTTGAGGACGTCCTGGACGTCTGGTTCGACTCCGGTTCAATGCCCTACGGCCAGGTGCACTATCCGTTCCAGAACGAGGAATGGTTCGATACCCACAACCCGGCAGACTTCATTGTCGAGTACATCGGGCAGACCCGCGGCTGGTTCTACATGCTGCACATCCTGTCCACGGCACTCTTCGACCGGCCGGCCTTCCGCAACGTGATCAGCCACGGCATCGTGCTGGGCTCGGACGGGCAGAAGATGTCCAAGAGCCTGCGCAACTACCCCGACGTCTCCGAGGTCCTGGACCGTGACGGCTCCGACGCCATGCGCTGGTTCCTGATGTCCAGCCCCATCCTGCGCGGCGGCAACCTGGTGGTCACCGAGCAAGGAATCCGCGACGGCGTCCGCCAGGTCATCTTGCCGCTGTGGAACGTGTACAGCTTCTTCACTCTGTACACCAACGCCTCCAACGGCGGTTCTGGATATGACGCCAAACTGCGTTACGACGGCTACACGGACACCCTGGACCAGTACCTGCTGGCAAACACTGGGGACCTGGTCCGCAACATCACGTCCAGCCTGGACGAATACGACATTTCCGGCGCTTGCGATGAATTGCGCAGCTACTTGGATATGCTCACCAACTGGTACGTACGCCGCAGCCGGCAGCGCTTCTTCGACGAGAGCGCCGACGCTTTCGACGCCCTCTACACCGCGCTCGAAGCCGTCTGCCGTGTCTCGGCGTCGCTGCTTCCCCTGGTTTCCGAGGAGATCTGGCGCGGCTTGACCGGTGGCCGCTCGGTACACCTGGCCGACTGGCCCGAGGCATCGCTGTTCCCGGCAAACCCGGATCTCGTGGAAGCCATGGACCGGGTCCAGCAGATCTGCTCCGCCGGCTCCAGCCTGCGCAAGGCCGCCAACCTCCGCGTTCGCCTGCCGCTGCAGGAGCTCACGGTAGTGGCACCCGGTGCTGATGCGCTGGA
This sequence comes from Arthrobacter sp. MMS24-S77, assembly GCF_054888235.1. Classification (NCBI taxonomy): domain Bacteria; kingdom Bacillati; phylum Actinomycetota; class Actinomycetes; order Micrococcales; family Micrococcaceae; genus Arthrobacter; species Arthrobacter sp. MMS24-S77. The sequence goes on along the minus strand of NZ_JBTZRN010000001.1, from coordinate 2,803,621 downwards.
AGGCTTCGCCGCCGTCGTCGCGGATGAACTGAACCTGCGTTCCGTCCGGCTCCTGGACGCCGCCACCGCGTCGCCGGAAGAATTCGGCATCGAGCAGAAACTCGTGGTCAATGCCCGCGCGGCAGGTCCGCGCCTGGGCAAGAACGTCCAGCAGGCCATCAAGGGCTCCAAGTCCGGCGACTGGTCGGTTTCCGATGCAGGGGTGGTCACGGCAGGCGGCCTCGAACTGGAACCACAGGAGTACACGTTGGAGACTGTCGTCGCGGAATCGGCTGACGGATCCTCCGCGGCTGTGGCTGTCCTCCCGGGCGGCGGCTTCGTGGTCCTGAACACCGAGGTCACCCCGGAACTGGCTGCCGAGGGCCTGGCGCGCGACATGGTCCGTGCCATCCAGCAGGCCCGCAAGGACGCCGGACTCAACGTCAGCGACCGCATCCACACCACCGTGCTGGCTGTCCACGATGTTGTTGACGCCCTTCGCGCCAACGAAGAGCTGGTCAAGACCGAAACCCTGTCCCTCAAGCTCGACCCCGTCGTCTCCGGCGACGCCGTCGAGCCGCAGATCACCGTTGCAAAGATCGAGGCCTAGTACATGAGCGATGAATTCTCCGTAGAAAGCGTCTACGCCGAACTCCTGGGCCGCGCCCCGGAAAACAAGATGGAGCCGCGGCTCGCGCCGCTGTACCGGGCAATGGACGTGCTGGGGGAGCCCAACAAGGCGTTCCCGATCATCCACATCACGGGTACGAATGGCAAGACTTCGACCGCCCGCATGATCGAGGCGGGGCTTCGCGCCCATGGCTTGAGCACGGGCCGCTACACGAGCCCGCACCTGTCGAAGGTCACCGAGCGAATCAGCATCGACGGCGAGCCGGTCTCGGATGAGGCCTTTGTCCGGATCTGGGACGAGATCCGTCCGTACCTCGAGATCGTGGACAAGGAACTCGAAGCCGACGGCCAACCCAGGCTCACGTACTTCGAGTGCCTGACCATCCTGGGTTTCGCGATCTTCGCTGACCAGCCCGTCAATGTCGCCGTGATTGAGGTTGGCCTGGGTGGCATCACCGACGCCACCAACGTGGGCGACGGCCAGGTTTCCGTGGTTACTCCGATTTCGCTCGACCACACGGACCTCCTGGGCGACACCACTGAGGACATCGCTCACGAGAAGGCCGGAATCATCAAGCCTGGCGGCTTCCTAATCAGCGCAGCCCAGCCCGTGGACGCTGCGCAGGTGCTGCTGGAAAAGGCACGCGAAGTGGGCGTGCCGTTCCGCTTCGAAGGCGTCGAATTCGGCGTGGAATCCCGGAGTGTGGCGGTTGGTGGCCAGGTGCTGACCATCCAGGGCCTCGCCGGTCGCTACGAAGACCTGCTGCTTCCCTTGCACGGCGCCCACCAGGCCGAGAACGCCGCAGTCGCCGTCGCGGCACTGGAAGCGTTCCTCGGCGGCGGCGAGAAGGAACTCGACGGCGACGTCCTGCGCGAAGCCTTCGGTAACGTCAGCTCTCCGGGCCGGCTTGAAGTGGTGCGCACCGCTCCCACGATCATTGTGGATGCCGCGCACAACCCTGATGGCATCCGCGTCTCGGCCGAAGCAATCCAGGAAGCCTTCAGCTTCAGCAAGCTGGTGGTGGTCCTGGGGGTCCTGAAAGAGAAGGACGCGGAGGAAATCCTGAGGCAGCTCAAGGAATCCCTGGGGGACTGGCAGAGGAGTTCTGCTTCACCCAGTCCAATTCACCGCGGGCCATTCCGGCTGCGCAACTGGCCGACCTCGCCGTCGACCTTGGATTCGGTGCGGATAACGTCCACATTGCCGAGAAGCTCGACGACGCGATCGAATGGGCCGTGGAACGCGCTGAAGCCAACGATGACCTGGCCGGCGGGGTACTTGTCACCGGTTCCATCACTGTGGTGGCCGAAGCCCGCATGCTCCTTGGAAAGGCCGGTGCCTGAGCATGGCCAAACTCACGAAGGCCCAGCGCGAATGGCGCCCGGGGATGCCCAAGAAGCGCCGTTCCACCAAGGTGATGTTCGCCTCGACCGTGCTGCTCCTGGAAGCTTTTGTCGCGTTCTTCGCCACCTTGGCTGTTTTCGGCCTGAAGCGTGGAGAGATGTCGCCGGCATTGATCCTTACTTTCGGCATTACGTTGAGCGTGGTGCTGATCTTGGCCTGTGCTGTCCTCGGCAAGCCGTGGGGCGTCGGCGTTGGCTGGGCATTGCAGCTGGTCCTGATCCTTACTGGGTTCGCCGAGCCCACGATGTTCGTCGTGGGGATCCTGTTTGCGGCGTGCTGGTGGTACGGCATCCGCGCCGGCATGAGGATCGACCGAGACAACGCCAAGCGCGATCGCGAGCAGGCCGAGTGGAACGCTTCGCACGGGGAAGACGCCGCGGGTCAGTCCGCTTGAGCCAAACCCCGTAAACTGGCTGGGAAACCCACACACCACCACATTGGAGCAACCGTGAGCATTGAGCGCACCCTTGTACTGATCAAGCCCGACGGCGTCGCCCGCAACCTGAGCGGCAGCATCCTCGCCCGCATTGAGTCCAAGGGATACTCCTTGGCCGAATTGAAGAAGGTCAATGCCACCCGCGAACTGCTGGAGCAGCACTACGAAGAGCACCTCGGCAAGCCGTTTTACGAGCCGCTGGTTGAGTTCATGCTCAGCGGCCCGGTTGTCGCTGCCATCTTCGAGGGCCACCGCGTGATCGAAGGCTTCCGCTCCCTTGCCGGAACCACGGACCCGACGACGGCGGCACCCGGCACCATCCGCGGTGACTTCGGCCGCGACTGGGGCCTGGCCGTCCAGCAGAACCTGGTGCACGGTTCCGACTCGGTGGACTCCGCTGAGCGTGAGATCAAGATCTGGTTCGGCGCGTAGTTTCCCGCCAATTCAGCAGAAGGGGCCCTTGTTCAGGTGAACAAGGGCCCCTTCTGCTGTTAATAGCTCAGTTAAGGGGAAGCGCTCAGTAGCCCGACGTGCCGATGAAGACGTTGATGAAGGCAAAGAAGATGCTCGCGATGACGGCGACGTAGAGCAGCGCGGAAATGATCCAACCGGATTCGCCCAGGATCTTGGCCAAGCGGGCGGGCGCCGGAATGACCCCGTGCACTACGTTCCTGATGGTCACGAACACGAACAGCGGGATCATGCATGCCCACACCACCATGCAGAACGGGCACAGGACGTGAATGACATACAAAGCCTGCGACCACAGCCACACGATGAAGATGAAGCCCAGAGTCACGCCGGTCTGCAGCCCGATCCAGTACCAGCGGGCGAACTTGGCCCCCGCAAAGATCGCCATGGCAGTGGTGATGATCACGGCAAACGCCACGATGCCGATGAACATGTTGGGGAAGCCGAAGACCGAACTCTGCGGTGTCTTCATGACGCTTCCGCAGGACACCCACGGATTGACGTCGCAGACCGTTGCGTGGTTCGGGTCGATGAGAACCTGCAGCTTTTCCAGCACGAGCGCCCCGGATGCCAGCCATGCGATGGCGCCGGTGACGAGCAGCAGCCACGCAATGGGCCGGTCGCGGAGCAAGCGCGGCACGGCCGCTTCGGCGGTGTTTTTCCCATCGGGGGTTTTTCGCTTGTTGTCCTTCCCTGTGTTGTCCTTCCGCAGGGGGCGGGCATCGTTATTGGCCAGGTTCGGGCTGGCGGGGCTCGGCATGGTTGGCGGTCCTTTTCTGGAAGGCCCGGCTCAGGGCCGGGGGTGCTCTTGGGAGGATTCTAGTCTCGGTGGCTGGATACGGCGTCCAGCGGGTCGCGGCACGGAAGCTTTCGCGAGGTGATTCCTGCCGGGGGCGCGGGCGTGTGAGAGAATGAACATGGCCGGAAGCCGATCCACATGCGGAATCCGGTCCGGTATCTTGTTCGCAAGACCGCCATTCACGTGCAGGGCATGCCCAGGATCCGTTGATCCCCGGTAGGCCCGCGGTGGCTATGGACGGCACCTGGTTGTGGCACTAGAACAACGGGTTTGGAGCAAGGCCGGCTTTCCGTGAATGCCGCACCCCCAAGCTGGTGCGAACCGGAAAGACCACTACTGACTTCTGTCGACGCCTGCGGGTTTTGACAATATTTGCCCCTCTGGGCGCCGGATGTGGCGGTTGCGCAAGGGCAGGAGTGTCACCACATATGGATAACGAGCAAGTTGTAGCCGCCGCCGAAGATGCGGCGTCCACCGAAACCGCTGAAACACCCAAGAAAGTCACTCGCACCCGCCGCAAGGCAGTGCCGAAGGCGGTCGTCGCGGAAGAAGCCCCCGACGCCGGAGCTACCGCCTCCGCTGCGGAGCCGCTTGCCGAAGACGCAGGTGCCGAAGCATCCAAGGCTCCTGTCCGGCGCAGCCGGGCACGCAAGAAGGTCGACACTCCCGAGCCGTTGCCGGGATTCGCTGAAGAAGCTTCCGCCGGTGGCGAGGTAGCAGAGGCTCCTGCCGTCGTGGAACCTGAAATTGCAGCAGAAACTGAAGCGGCCCCGGAAAAGCCGGTCCGCCGTCGTCGTACTACGAAGGCGAAGACCACCGAGCCTGCTGCCGCGGATACAGTCGCGGAAGCGCCGGCCGCCCAGCCCGCACCCGCCGAAGAAGGCCCTGGGACCGCGGTCGCTGATGAGCCAGCCACGGAAGAAACGGTTGCTGAAGAGCCGGCCGCTGAGACCGCAGCTGCAAGCCCGGTCGCCTCGCTGTTCCTCGAACCTGCTTCCATCACCTCAATGATTTTCCAGGCACCGGACCTGAGCACTGTGGCACGGCCGGTCGTGGTCGAAGCTGAACCTGTTGCCGGTCTTGAGGAAACCGCCGAGGAAGGCGAACTCGAAGAAGCCGGTAGCCGTCGTCGCCGTCGTAGCCGCGGGCGCCGGGGGCGTCGCGGCACCGAAGATGCCTCGGGAGAAGAAGCTTCTGCCGAGTCCGAAGACGAGGCCGAGGCCGGCACTGAAGAAGTCCTTGAGGAAGGCGTGACCTCCCGCCGTCGTCGGCGCCGTCGTCGCGGAGACCAGGACCTGGAACTCACAGGCGGCGGAGACGACGATCCCCCCAACACTGTGACCCGTGTCCGTGCCCCCCGCGCGCACATGGAGTCCACCACCAGCTCCGATCGCGTCACGAACGTCAAGGGCTCCACGCGCCTTGAGGCCAAGAAGCAGCGCCGCCGGGAGTCCCGCGAAACCGGCCGCCGCCGCCAGGTCATCACCGAAGCCGAATTCCTGGCACGCCGCGAGTCCGTGGACCGCCAGATGATCGTTCGCCAGCGCGACGACAGGATCCAGATCGGTGTCCTGGAAGACGGCGTGCTCGCCGAGCACTTCGTGTCCAAGACGCAGCAGGATTCCCTGATCGGGAACGTCTACCTGGGCAAGGTCCAGAACGTGCTCCCGTCGATGGAAGCCGCATTCGTCGATATCGGACGTGGCCGCAACGCCGTGCTGTACGCCGGTGAAGTCAACTGGGATGCCGTCACCCTGGAAGGCAAGCCGCGTCGCATTGAAAACGCCCTGAAGTCCGGCGACTCCGTGCTGGTACAGGTCACCAAGGACCCTGTGGGCCACAAGGGTGCGCGCCTGACGAGCCAGATTTCGCTTCCGGGCCGCTACCTCGTGTACGTGCCCGGTGGTTCCATGACCGGTATCTCCCGCAAACTGCCCGACGTCGAGCGCAACCGCCTGAAGCGGATCTTGAAGGATCGCCTCCCGGACAACGCGGGCGTCATCGTCCGGACCGCAGCCGAGGGTGCTTCCGAGGAAGAGCTGACGCACGATATCAACCGCCTGCGTGCCCAGTGGGAAGGCATCGAAAGCCAGTCCACCTCCACCAAGATTCTCGCGCCCGAATTGTTGTACGGCGAACCGGACCTCACCATCAAGGTTGTCCGTGACGTCTTCAACGAGGACTTCTCCAAGCTCATCGTCTCCGGTGATGAAGCTTGGGACACTATCGAGGCCTACGTGACCTACGTGGCTCCGGATCTGGTGGGCCGCCTCGAAAAGTGGACCTCAGATCAGGACATCTTCTCGGCATGGCGCGTGGACGAACAGATCCACAAGGCATTGGAGCGCAAGGTCTTCCTGCCCTCCGGCGGTTCCCTCGTCATCGACCGCACCGAGGCCATGACGGTTGTCGACGTCAACACAGGCAAGTTCACCGGCAGCGGTGGCAACCTTGAGGAAACCGTCACCAAGAACAACCTTGAAGCCGCCGAAGAAGTGGTCCGTCAACTGCGCTTGCGCGATATCGGCGGAATCATCGTCATCGACTTCATCGACATGGTCCTGGAATCCAACCGTGACCTCGTGTTGCGCCGCCTGGTCGAGTGCCTCGGCCGGGACCGCACCAAGCACCAGGTTGCCGAAGTGACCTCGCTTGGCCTGGTCCAGATGACCCGCAAGCGCATGGGCACTGGCCTGCTTGAGGTGTTCGGCGAGCAGTGTGAAACGTGTGCAGGACGGGGAATCGTCACCCACGACGAGCCGGTGGAGCACCGTCGCGCCAACGTAGTGGCCGCCGAGCACCACCACCCGCGTACCGAATCGCAGCCCGCCGCCCGCACGGAGCAGCGCAAGCGCCGCCGCGGCAGGGGCACAGGGCAGGGGACCACTGAGCTCCCGATGAGCCCTCCGGCCCCGGTCCACGTCGAAACGGCGGATCCCAATCGCCAGGCAGCCACCCGCGCTGCCCTCGCCACCATCGCTGCTGCGGCCCACGCCGCCCACCTGCACGACGACGAGTTGCACCACGCCGCGGAATCGCTGGCTGGTGCGCACGTAGCGGAAGCAACCCCGGTTCAGGCCCCTGCGGCCCCAATCCAGGCTCCTGCCGCTGCGTCAAGCGCCGAGGAACGCTCGAAGCCGGTGCTGCGGTTTGGCGGTGAGGAGGTCGCGTTGCCCTTCGTTCACCACGAAGAGCCGGCCAACGGGGCGCCTGCCATGAGCCTGGATCTGTTGGCACAAGCGTTTGCGGGCCTTGGTGAGGCTCCTGACATCGAAGCGAAGGCAGCCGTAGCCGAGGAAGCGCCCGCAGGGGCCTCCGCGGCCGGTCCAGCCGGGGAATCCCTGGAGTCTGGATCCCGTGGACGCCGGGGGCGCCGCAACCGTAGTGCCAGCAGGCCGCAGGGTGCCGCCAACGCCACCAACGTGGAGCACCACGAGGTCGCTGCGTCCGCTTCAGGTGGCGCCGCACACGAGGCCAAGGCGCCTGCCGCGGCTCCGGCCAAACCGGCTGCGGCAGCTGAGCCGATCATCCTCGGTGTCGGCGTGCCCAAGTCCGAGCTCTAAAGCAGTACCTGTCCGAAGCCCCGGCCGTTTCCGCTCCTGTGGAAGCTGCCGGGGCTTCCGCGTTGTCGGCGATTTCAGCGGGCGCCGCGTGATCCGGGTTAAGCTAGGGGACTGACACGGGGTGCCGCGCACCAAGCCGGCTGAGACCAGACCCGTTGAACCTGTCCGGTTAGCACCGGCGAAGGGATGTCTCGCATGACTGTTTCAGCGCATTCAGCCGTCTATCCGCTCAAGGCCGCCCGGCGCACCGTTCCCAGGGTCCTGAGCATTGCCGGTTCCGATCCATCGGGTGGTGCCGGGATCCAAGCCGACCTCAAGAGCATCGCAGCCAATGGGGGCTATGGCATGGCGGTCATCACGGCGCTCACGGTGCAGAATACGCAGGGAGTCAAGGGCGTTCATGTGCCTCCCGTAGAGTTCCTGCGCCAGCAGTTGGACGCCATCAGCGATGACATCACGGTGGACGCCGTCAAAATCGGCATGCTCGGTGACGCAGCGGTCATCGACGAGGTCCGCCGCTGGCTCGGCGAGGTTCGCCCCGCCGTCGTGGTTTTGGATCCGGTGATGATCGCCACCAGCGGCGACCGGCTCCTGGCAGAGTCTGCAGAAACCGCGCTGCGGGAACTCCTGCCCCTTGCTGACCTGGTGACCCCCAACCTTCCCGAATTGGCAATGCTGCTTGGCGAACCCGAGGCCACGGACTGGTCATCGGCGCTGGAGCAGGGCAAGCGTTTGGCGGCCGCCTGCGGAAACACCGTTTTGGTGAAGGGCGGTCATCTGGAGGGAGCCGACTGCCCGGACGCCCTCGTCAACACCGGGGGACTCCTGAGCCAGGACGTCGTCGAGTTCGCCGGCCAGCGAGTGGAGACCCGGAACAGCCATGGCACTGGGTGTTCCCTGTCCTCGGCGATGGCGACGGCCAAGGCGCGGCTTGGCGACTGGGAGTCGGCACTGCGCGTTGTCAAGCTTTGGCTCCAGGAGGCGCTGACCCAGTCCGAGGTATTGGAAGTGGGGAAAGGCAGCGGCCCGATCCATCACTTCCACGCGCACCAGCACGCCCTCCAGCCGGGTGCTTTCGCGGCCCGGATGTGGGACGCCGCGAACTCGGAACTCGAAGCGATCTATGGTCTGGACTTCATCCAAGACTTGCAATCCGGTGGGCTCAGCGAATCGCAGTTCAGCTATTACTTATCGCAGGATGCCATCTATCTCAACGGCTATTCGAGGGTCCTGGCGCGGGCAAGCGCCCTCGCCCCAAGCGAAACCGAACAGCTGTTCTGGGCCCGCGGCTCGCAGATGTGCCTCGAAGTCGAGTCTGAGCTGCACCGGAATTGGCTCAGCGGACGCCAGGTAAGCGGAGAGCTGGGCCCAGTCACCAAGGCCTACGTGGACCACTTGCTGGCGGCATCTGCCTCGGGCAGTTATGCCGTGCTGCTGGCTGCCGTGCTGCCCTGCTACTGGTTGTACGCCGAGGTGGGACAGCAGCTCCACCTTGGCTACATACAGGGGGGCGCGTCGGACGAGCACCCTTATGCGGACTGGCTGCGCACCTATGCGGACGAGGCGTTCGCCGAGGCAACCCGCACAGCGATCGACATCACAGATGCTGCTGCGCAGGCCGCATCGCCCGCGGAGCGCGTGGCAATGATGGAGGCGTTTTCCCAATCCTGCCGCTACGAAACCGCGTTCTTCGATGCTCCAAGGCTGCATGGCTGAGGCCGTTTCGGCGGGCGCTGCAGCGTGTCGGGCCGGCGATCCGTACTTTTCCCGGCCGGCAGGGTAAGGTGGACGGGCACGGTACCGGATGGCGGCATAGCCAGTCTGTGGCAGTCATCACGTGGCAGCCTCCGGACCTTGGCCTCATTTGCAGCCGAAGGCGAAACTAGCGTAATCTAGATCTTCGGTGCTTACGCCAACACTTGGGTTATGCCCCTAGAGACCTTTCACGTGGAACTAATTTTCGCGTGGAACTGTTTGAGGGATAACTCATGGATTCCGTAACGGAATCCACGGCGTTGAGGCACAGCGTGAACCAGGCCCGTTTTCGGTTCGGGGTTCCGCACGCAAATTTAGTAATAAACGTCGAGAGAAGTGAGTGCCCAAGTGGTGTACGCGATTGTCCGCGCAGGCGGCCGCCAAGAAAAGGTTTCCGTTGGAGACTACGTAACCCTGAACCGCGTCCCCGGTGGAGCCGGCAGCACCCTTGAGCTGCCCGCACTGCTCCTGGTGGACGGTGACAAGGTCACGTCCGCCGCTGCGGATCTGGCCAAGGTCAAGGTTACGGCTGAGATCCTCGAAGACCTCCGTGGTCCGAAGATCGTCATCCAGAAGTTCAAGAACAAGACCGGCTACAAGAAGCGCCAGGGTCACCGTCAAGAACTGACCAAGATCAAGATCACCGGTATCAAGTAACCACTGGTTGCTTTTCAGGTTTTCAACAGATTCCCCAGAATTTAAAGGCAGGCATTTCAAATGGCACATAAAAAAGGCGCGAGCTCCACTCGCAACGGTCGTGACTCCAACGCCCAGTACCTCGGCGTAAAGCGCTTCGGTGGCCAGGTCGTTTCCGCAGGCGAGATCATCGTCCGCCAGCGTGGCACCCACTTCCACCCGGGCGCCGGTGTCGGCCGCGGTGGCGACGACACCCTGTTCGCCCTGCAGGCAGGTGCGGTTGAGTTCGGTACTCGCCGTGGCCGTCGCGTAGTGAACATCGTTGCTGCTGCAGCTGCAGAGTAATAACACGTTCTGAATGGGTGGAGCGGGCCGTATGGCCCGCTCCACCTGTCTTTTAACCGCACTAGAATTTACTAGGGCGCGCGTCGGCACATCAGCCGGCATCAGGTATTGCAAGCAGTAATTCCACAAAGAGGAGAAACACGTGGCGACCTTCGTAGACCGGGTAGTACTTCACGTATCCGGCGGAACAGGCGGCCACGGCTGTGTCTCTGTTAAGCGCGAGAAGTTCAAGCCCCTCGGCGGACCCGACGGCGGCAACGGCGGCAACGGCGGCGACGTCATCCTGCGGGTTGACTCCCAGACCACCACGCTGCTTGATTACCACCACGCACCCCACCGCCACGCGACCAACGGTGGCCCGGGCATGGGTGATTGGCGCGGCGGCAAGAACGGTGAAACCCTGGTGCTTCCCGTCCCGGACGGCACTGTGGTCAAGACCAAGGACGGCGTGGTCCTGGCTGACCTCGTAGGTGAAGGCACTGAGTTCATCGCAGCGGCTGGCGGCCAAGGCGGCCTTGGCAATGCCTCACTTTCTTCGCAGAAGCGCCGCGCGCCCGGTTTCGCCCTCCTGGGCATTGAAGGCGACTCCAGCGACATCGTCCTGGAACTGAAGTCCATTGCTGATATCGCGCTGGTTGGCTTCCCTTCCGCGGGCAAGTCCAGCCTCATCGCGGCGATGTCTGCGGCGCGTCCCAAGATCGCCGACTACCCGTTCACCACCCTGATCCCCAACCTTGGCGTTGTCCAGGCCGGTGACGTCCGGTTCACCATTGCCGATGTTCCCGGGCTGATTGAAGGCGCGAGCGAGGGCAAGGGCCTGGGCCACAACTTCCTTCGCCACGTAGAACGTTGCGCCGCGCTGGTGCATGTCCTGGACTGCGGAACCTTGGAATCGGACAGGGACCCCCTCTCGGATCTCGCGATCATCGAGCAGGAGCTGGATAAGTACGCGGTGGACATGAGCTACGCCGGCGTGGACGGCGAAGTGGTTCCCCTGAACGAGCGCCCCAAGCTCGTCGTGCTGAACAAAGTGGACTTGCCTGATGGGCGGGACATGGCCGAGTTTGTCCGTCCGGAGCTGGAGGGGCGCGGCTACCGCGTTTTCGAAGTCTCTGCCACGAGCCATGAGGGCCTGCGCCAACTGAGTTTCGCGATGGGCGAGATCGTCATGGCCGCCCGCAAGGCAATTGCCATCGCGCCTCCCAAGGTTGCGGCGCCTGTGCTCCGCCCCCGGGCCGTCAACGAAACCGGCTTCAAGATCCGCCGCGAGGAAAAGAACCTCGAACCACTCTTCCGCGTGCTGGGGAGAAGCCGGTCCGCTGGGTCAAGCAGACCGACTTCACCAACGAAGAAGCCATTGGATATCTTGCCGATCGCCTGGCCAAGCTCGGCATCGAAAACGAGTTGTTCAAGATGGGTGCCGTTCCGGGTGACACCGTGGTGATCGGCGAAGAGGACGGCGTTGTCTTCGACTGGGAGCCCACCATGATGGCCGGTGCGGAACTCCTTGCGACGCCTCGAGGCACCGACATCCGCGTTGCCGACATCGGCGACCGCCCCACCCGTTCCCAGAAGCGAGACGAGCAGATCGAGCGCCGCGAAGCAAAGGCTGCTGCGCGCGCTGAGCTCGAAGCCGAGCGCAAGGCGGGCATCTGGACTGAGTCCGTCAGCCGCCGTCGTGCACCCCAGCCCCTGAAGGAAAGCGGCCTGGAAGCCGAAAATGACGACTAGTACGGCCCGCTTCCCCGACGTGACTGAAGCCGCCGACGCCGCCGAGCGCCAGGCCTTGGCTGGCGCCAAGCGGATCGTGGTGAAGGTGGGTTCCTCCTCGCTGACCAGCATCAAGGGCGGCATCTCGGAGAAAGCGCTGACGGCCCTCGTCCACGCATTGGCCGAGAAGCGCAACTCCGGGACGGAGATCATCCTGGTCTCTTCCGGGGCCATCGCGGCAGGTCTCGCGCCGCTTGGCCTCGCCAAGCGTCCCAAGGACCTCGCCACGCAGCAGGCCGCGGCCAGCGTGGGGCAAGGGCTGTTGATGGCGCGTTACTCGCAGGCTTTTGCCGCGCACGGAGTCACTGTCAGCCAGGTGCTGCTGACTGCCGATGACCTGATGCGGCGCACGCAGCACAGCAATGCATACCGGGCTCTGGACCGCCTGCTGAACCTCGGCGTCGTGCCTGTTGTCAACGAAAACGACACCGTTGCCACGCATGAAATCCGTTTTGGTGACAACGACCGGCTCGCCGCTTTGGTGGCGCACCTGGTCCGGGCCGACGCGCTGGTCCTGCTTTCCGACGTCGACGCCCTCTACGACGGTCCGCCGTCGCTGGGTGCCAAGCGCATTCCACTCGTCACCGGTCCGCAGGACCTCGTCGGGGTGACTATCGGCAAGGCCGGCAAAGCGGGCGTCGGCACCGGTGGCATGACCACCAAGGTGGAAGCTGCTTCCATCGCGGCCGGCTCCGGCATCCACGCCCTTGTGACGTCCACGGCCAATGCCGCCGCCGCCCTCGCTGGCGAGGACGTGGGTACGTGGTTTGCCATCAACGGCAACCGCAAGCCCGTCCGCCTCTTGTGGTTGGCCCACCTCGCATCCGTTCGCGGCCGTTTGGTGCTCGACGACGGCGCCGTCAAAGCCGTGCGCGACCGTCACACTTCGCTGCTGCCCGCAGGAATATCGTCGGTGCAGGGAGACTTCGAGCCGGGCGATCCCGTGGAGATGGTTTCCGCCGAGGGCACCGTCATTGCCAGGGGGCTGGTCAACTACTCCGCCGAAGAGCTTCCCCGCATGCTCGGGCGCTCCACCAAGGAGCTCGCCAAGAACCTTGGCCGCGGATATGACCGCGTAATTGTTCATGTTGACGACCTCGTACTGGTCCAGCCGTCCCGCTCCACTAAACTTGGAGAATGACTGAGGCCCTAACCCCTGATTCTCCCGTGATGACCGACGCCCTGAGTTCCGGCAATGCCGCCCAGGTGCCGGAAACTACGGAGCCGGGAACCGTGCCGCTCGCCCCCGAGCACGTCGAGGCGGCCGTGCACGCGATCGCGGACCGCTCACGGCAGGCCGCACGGCGCATGGGCCAGGCGAACCGTGCCTGGAAGGACCGTGCGCTGCACGCGATCGGCGCGGCCCTCAAGGAGCAGCAGGAGTCAATCCTCGCTGCCAACGCCAAAGACGTTGAGTCGGGCCGCGGCAACGGAACCTCTGCTGCCTTGCTGGACCGTCTGACCCTCACTCCCGCTCGCATCGACGGCCTTGTTGCCGCCCTTGAAAACCTGGCAGGCTTGCCGGACCCCGTCGGCAACGTCGTCCGCGGCCAGACTCTGCCCAACGGGCTGCGCTTGCGCCAGATCAACGTGCCCATGGGCGTCGTCGCAGCGATTTACGAGGCCCGTCCCAACGTCACCGTTGACATCGCCGGACTTGCCCTGAAGAGCGGCAACGCCGTGATCCTGCGCGGCGGATCGGCTGCGGCCCTCACCAACGCGGCCCTGGTGACCATCCTCCGCGACGCGCTGGAATCCGTTGGTCTACCGGCCGACGCCGTGCAGACCGTTGACCAGTTCGGCCGCGAGGGCGCCAATGTGCTCATGCGTGCCCGGGGCCGGGTGGACGTGCTGATTCCCCGCGGCGGACGCGAGCTGATCCAGACTGTGGTGAACAACTCCTCCGTGCCCGTCATCGAGACCGGCGAAGGCAACGTCCATATCTTCATCGACGAGTCAGCCAGCGAAGACATGGCCGTTGATATCCTGCTCAACGCCAAGACCCAGCGCCCCAGCGTTTGCAACACCGTGGAGACGCTCCTCGTGCACTCGAAATCGACTGTGCTGCCGGCGGTCGCTGCTGCACTGCGTTCTGCCGGCGTCACCCTCCACGTCGATTCCCGGATCCAGGCAGCGCTGTCCGGCGCCGTGGAAACGGTTCCCGCCGACGACGTCGATTGGGCTACGGAATACATGGACCTTGATCTCGCGGTTGCCATGGTAGACAACCTCGACGAGGCGGTCGCCCACATCCGCAAGTGGTCCACGGGACACACGGAAGCCATCCTGACGAACAACTTGGCCAACGCCGAGAAGTTCATCGCGGATATCGACTCTGCGGCTGTCATTGTGAACGCGTCCACGCGTTTCACCGACGGCGGCGAGCTCGGCTTGGGCGCCGAGGTGGGAATCTCCACGCAGAAACTGCATGCCCGCGGTCCCATGGGCCTCACTGAACTGACCACCACCAAGTGGATCGTCCAGGGTGAAGGCCAGATCCGCGGCTAACAACGCTGTAACATAGAACAGAAGTCCTGAACGGTGGGAGGATCCGCCGTCGAAATCCTTTGAACCGCTAGGGGAGAAAATGCAGTTTCAGCAGATCGCCATTTCCATTCTCGCTCAAGGGGGCGAAACCGGACACGAGGCACCTGCGCCGCTGTGGGCTGAACCGTGGGTTTTCGGTGTGTCCATGTTCAGCATCCTGCTGGTCCTGATGTTTGTGGCAGTCTCCTACACCAACCTCGGCAACCGTCACGACGCCGTCGACGAGCACTCGGATCCGCACCGCCAGCACCCGGCCAAGCACCCAGGGCTGGGTCACTAACATTTCCGCCGCAAAACCCTTCGAGGAAACGGGGCGCCGACTTCGCCTGGGCGTGATGGGTGGGACATTCGATCCCATTCACCACGGCCACTTGGTTGCTGCCAGTGAGGTTGCAGCCAAGTTTCGGCTGGACGAGGTGGTCTTCGTGCCCACCGGCCAGCCCTGGCAAAAGTCGAACAAGCAGGTCAGCGAACCTGAGCACCGTTACTTGATGACCGTCATTGCTACGGCTTCCAATCCCAATTTCACGGTAAGCCGTGTGGATGTGGACCGCCCCGGTCCCACGTTCACTATCGATACCCTGCGCGACCTCCGGACCCAGCGGCCGGACGCCGATCTGTTCTTCATCACGGGTGCGGACGCCTTGGCGCAGATCCTGTCGTGGAAGGATGTCGACGAGCTCTGGTCCTTGGCGCACTTTGTGGGTGTCACCAGGCCTGGCCATGTTCTTGATGGCATGGGCAGGGAGGACGTCAGCCTCCTGGAAGTGCCTGCCATGGCGATTTCCTCGACGGATTGCCGCGCGCGTGTGGGTGCAGGCAATCCGGTCTGGTACCTCGTGCCCGATGGCGTGGTGCAGTACATCGCCAAATACAAGCTGTACTCGGGCAAGCCCGGCATGGGGGAGCCCCTGCATGCTATGACCGGATCAGACCACCAAGCACGTACTGAGTGAGTTTTGAATGAGCCAGGAACAGCCCCCCATCCGTAGCCGGCGTGACCTTCGACGAGCCCGGGACGCACGCCTGGAACAAGCCGGCGGAAGCCCGGAAGCGGCGGAGAACGCTGCCTCAGACGACGCCAACCACGCGCCCGGGGGCGCTTCGGTCAACCGGGTGCGCCGCGTAGCCGATGCCCCGGTGGACGCGAAGCCAGCAGCGGAACGTTCATCCCAGGCCCGTGCGCGCGACCGCGCTGCCCTCCGCGCCATCAAGGAGCTCGCGGGCAAGGAGCAGCAACTTTCCCGGGGCGGTCCGCCTACACGCCGTCAGCTGCGCTTGCAGCAGCTGCAGGAGGAAGTTGCCCCCGGTACCTCGGCGATCCCGATCGTCGCTGCACCCGGATCCGGACCCAGGACAACCGGCAACCCGGCCCAGGCTTCCGGCAAGCAGCAAGCCGGCGGCGTTCCCATCGGCACATTGCCTGACGGTGGTGTCCGGGTTACGGCAGGCCCGCCTCCAGGTGCCCCGGAAATGACCGTGGAGCAGGCCTTGATGGCGCGCGAGCTCCTGGCGGCCCAGGCGAACAACCAGTCCAACAAGCTCGAACACATCGCAGCAATGGAATCGGCGGTGCAAAAGGTCGCGGTCCCCGGACCCGGGGTTTCCGGGACCGACGTTGAGCCTGCCGATCCTGAGGCTTTGGCGGAACAAATCGCCCAGGCTGAACGCGAGGCGATCCTCAACAAGAGGGCCATGGCCAAGCAGAAGCTTGCAGAGCAGAACAGCCGTCCTCCTGCGCAGGACCGGGTTGAGCCTTCTGCGGCCAGCAACCTCGCCATGGTCACGCCCTTGGAATTCGTCAAGGTTCCGGGACTGGACCGTCCAGTCATGAAGCCGCCCAGCACTACCTTTGTCCCTCTTGTGACTTCCCCCGCACCGAAATTGAAGCCCGGGCAGTCGGCGTCGGGCAAACCACGCAGCCTGCGCGGCCGGGCCGGCGTCTTGGCGCGTGCTGAAGCCGCCGCAAAAGCGGCGGGCCGGCGCCCGGCGTCGGACTCCGCATCAGGTGGCGACGCGTTTGGCGAAGTGGCCGAACATCCGCCCATTTCGGCAAGTTCGGCTTACGGCCTTGAACCCCTCGACGCCGCGACGGCGGGACTCGGACGCGCCCAGCGTGCCCGGATCCTGGTCCTTGGGCTCGTTGGTATCGGAGCGGTCGCCCTGATTGCGGGCATCATCATGATCACCAGCGGACTTTCCCGCTGACAACAAAGGCTTTAGGCCACCAAACAGGCTTCGATCTATCTTCGAAAGCCGCATACAAGGAGTCCCGTGACTGCACATGAACAATCCGTCCTCTTAGCCCGCCATGCCGCCCGCGCGGCAGCGGACAAGCTGGCTGAGGACATCATCGCCTTGGACGTCAGCGAACGCCTGGCCCTGACCGATGTCTTCCTGATCGCGTCCGCTCCGACGGAACGCCAGGTCAACGCCATCGTTGACGGCATCGAGGAAGAGCTGCTCAAGCAGGATCTTCGCCCGGTCCGCCGTGAAGGCCGTTCCGAAGGCCGGTGGGTCCTTCTGGACTACGCTGACATCGTGGTGCACGTCCAGCACACCGAGGACCGGGTCTTCTACGCCCTGGAACGACTGTGGAAAGACTGCCCGGTAGTGGATCTGGATCTGGGTGACGACGCCTCGGCGAAGGCTCCCGCCGTCGAGGAATCCTAGGCGCCGAGGGGTAAACCAGCCGAATATGCCCGATTTGGAATTTTCGGAAATGCTGTTCTAAGATATTTGAGTTGCTTCGGAGGAATCCGAAACCGGGCAAGGGATTTGAAGCCCTTGGACGGTTCATGAAGCAGCAAGAATATGGGGCTGTGGCGCAGCTGGTAGCGCACCTGCATGGCATGCAGGGGGTCAGGGGTTCGAGTCCCCTCAGCTCCACCCTGGAGGCCTTACCCGAAACTCATGTTTCGAGTAAGGCCTCAATTTTTTGGAAAAGGGAACCACCTGGCGGGTGGTTCCCTTTTTCGTGTCGTGGGCCAGACAAACATCGCGGACCGCACGCTCGCCTAGCTGTTGAGTGTATGCAACAGTAAACTCGGCATGGCTGTACCACTTTGCCAACCGATTACGGTTTACTATGGGTGGGCGTCGCCGTCGGGCGGATTGCGTCATTCCCGGGCCCGCCGCCAGCCGGCCACCGACACTGCAGGGGGATAGTCCTTGGTAACCATGGCCGATGTCGCACGGATTGCTGGCGTTTCCAGGAGCACCGTGTCCTATGCCCTCAGTGGTGTCCGGCCGATCGCGCCCGAAACGCGTGAGCGCATCTTGCGGGCCATGTCCGAACTTGGCTATACGCCGAACTTACTGGCCCAGGGTTTGGCCGGGAAGCGGACAGGCATTGTCTCCTTGATTTTCCCTGTTGGGGAGCAAGGCATGAACACCACGGAATTCGAGTATGTCCAAGGCGCGGCGGAGCAAGCGCGTGCGGACGGATACCATCTTCTTCTGTGGCCCATGGACCCTGAGGATCTGGGCGAGATGCAGCGGATCGTGGCCCAAGGCCTGGTGGATGGAATTCTCCTGATGGAAGTCAGGTCATTCGACGAGCGGATTCCAGTCCTAATCGAAACCGGTGTTCCGTTCGTCTCGATCGGACGGCCGACCGATGCCGACGGCCTGGCATTTGTCGATGCGGATTTCGAAGCCATGGGAGAGCTCGCTGTAGCGCATCTGGCGGGTTTGGGACACACGGAGATCGGTCTTGTGACCCATTCGCGGGAGTCCCTGGACACCGGTTACGGCCCGATGGTCCGCTCGTGGGATGCCGTGGCAGCATCCGCATCGCGGCACGGTATCAACGCGCGGCTGTTCCCGGCCGCGAGCTCACTTACAGGTGGTCGCGATGTGTTCGAACAGATTCTGGAAGAGGCTCCGGAAACAACGGGACTCGTCATGATCAATGAAGCGGCAACCGCGGGCCTTCTGGGTGCGGCGGCGAACCATGGTTGGCGAGTCCCAGAGTCTCTCTCCATTGTCGCGATCAACACCAGTGCCGGCTCCGCGGAGCGCTTCATGCCCGCACTGACGACGGCGTCCGCCGAACCGAGGGTCATGGGGCGTGAGGCGGCACAATTCCTTTCCCGGCGCCTCAAGAGTGAAGGCGCGGATGCCCAGCAGTGGCTTGCAGAACCGGTGCTGACGTTGCGCGGAAGCACCGCCGTGGCACGCGCCACCCAGCCGTAGAATTTCTGCGCCGTTCGGGTGCAGTCCGCCAATTCGACGCATTCATGACGCGGTCCCATCACACGTGATTGTGATATTTGACACACCGCTTTGCCGCCAACTACTGTCGAGCCATCGACCCGCGTCGACAAGACGCGTCGACGAAACGGCGATGAGATTCCTCCTGGTACAACATGGCGGATGGTCTCCGATCAGTGTTCCCAGAGACGAAGGAAGTAAGTCGTGCTTGGAATCATTCGGTACCAGTCCCGGCTGTTGACGATGCAGTCGATGGCCGGCAGCCCCGAACGGGAATTCCCAGGCTCTCGCAGCGGGTCCATGAGCAACCGCGTCCCCTTGTTCCCGGGCCGAAGAGGCCCTGGAATAGCGCGAGGACGGCACCTGGAGACAGCCACCTGCGCCTGAGCTTCAAGACCGGACTGCCCGCGAGGCCAAAGGTGCTCGCCCAAATCATGTAAGCGCTTGCCCTACCCAGGTGGAGCCGTGGAAGCCTCCCCACCTGACGGCACATGGCGCTCCCGCACCTGTCCCAACATATCCCCAACGATTACAACGACCTCATGGAGGCACAACATGGAAAAGTTGACCACATCGGCCCTGGCCGCGTTCGAAGGTGGCCGGAAGTGAAAGCTATTCGAAGGTTCACGGTCCGGACGGTTCTGCCGGAAGCAATTGCCCCGCTGGCACGGCTGGCGAAGAACCTGCGCTGGTCGTGGCATTTGCCGACACGCGAACTGTTTTCCGCCCTGAACAGCGAGGCGTGGGAGCAGAGCAAACATGACCCGATGACCTTCTTGGGCCTGGTCAGCCGCGAGGAACTGCACGAGCTCGCGGCCGATCACGCGGTCGTTGAGCGTGTCCAGCATGCCGCGGCGGATCTTGACCGGTACCTGAGTGAGCCGCGCTGGTATCAGGGCCTGGGTCCGGACGCTCCGGCGTGCATTGCCTATTTCTCGCCTGAGTTCGGCATCACGGAGGTGCTTCCGCAGTATTCCGGGGGCCTGGGCATCCTGGCCGGGGACCACTTGAAGGCCGCTTCGGACCTGGGTGTGCCGCTGATCGGTGTCGGGCTGCTGTACCAGGCCGGCTATTTCAAGCAGTCCCTTTCCCGGGACGCCTGGCAGCAGGAAACGTACCCGGTGCTGGACCCTGACGGACTGCCGCTGACACTGCTTCGCGAGGAAGACGGTACGCCGGCCCTGATCACACTTCCGCTGCCAGGTGACCGCAAGCTGCGGGCGCACATCTGGCGTGCCGACGTCGGGCGCGTTCCGCTGCTGCTGCTGGATTCGAACGTTCCGGCGAACGACGACGCCGCCCGGGGGATCACGGACCGCCTGTACGGCGGCGGCGGTGACCACCGGCTGCAGCAGGAACTGCTGTTGGGCATGGGCGGGGTGAAGGCGCTGCGCGTCCACCAGCGCCTCACGGGCACCCCGGCTCCGGAGGTGTTCCACACCAACGAGGGGCACGCCGGGTTCCTGGGCGTCGAACGGATCCAGGAGCTGATGTCCTCGGAGGCGCCGCTGAGCTGGTCCGAGGCCCTGGCGGCCGGGCGGGCGTCCACGGTGTTCACCACGCACACCCCGGTGCCGGCCGGGATCGACCGCTTCGAGGCCGTGCAGATCAGGCATTTCTTCGAGGCCGGCCTGGCCCCGGATGTTCCGGTGGACAAGGTCCTGGAACTGGGCCGGGAGAACTACGAGGGCGGCAATCCCGCGGTGTTCAACATGGCCGTCATGGGCCTGCGCCTGGCGCAGCGGGCCAACGGGGTGGCCAAGCTGCACGGGGTGGTCTCCCGCGAGATGTTCTCCGGGCTCTGGCCAGGCTTCGACCACTCCGAAGTCCCCATCACCTCGGTCACCAACGGCGTCCACGTGCCCACGTGGATCGACCCGAAGATGAGCAGGCTGGCTGCAAAGTACTTTGGCAGCACTGACGTGGATGCCACCGGATGGGACAAGATCTACGACGTGAGCGACGCCGAGCTGTGGGCTCTCCGGCGTGAGCTTCGCTCCGCTTTGGTGGAGGACGTGCGGATGCGTCTGCGGGCTTCGTGGAAGAAGCGCGGCGCGGCCGATGCCGAACTGGGCTGGACGGACACCGTGCTGGACCCGGACGTGCTGACGATCGGCTTCGCCCGCCGCGTGCCCACCTACAAGCGGCTCACCCTCATGCTCCGGGACCCCGCACGGCTGAAGGCGCTTCTGCTGGACGAGAAACACCCCATCCAGCTGGTCATCGCCGGCAAGTCCCACCCGGCGGACGACGCCGGCAAGAAGATGATCCAGGACCTGGTGAAGTTCACCGACGACCCCGCCGTCCGGCACCGGATCGTGTTCCTGCCCAACTACGACATCGCCATGGCCCGCACCCTGTTCCCGGGCTGCGACGTGTGGCTGAACAACCCGCTCCGGCCCCTGGAGGCCTGCGGCACCTCCGGGATGAAGGCGGCCATCAACGGATCCCTGAACCTGTCCGTGCTGGATGGCTGGTGGGACGAAATGTACGACGGCGAGAACGGCTGGGCGATCCCGACGGCCAACAACGACGCGTCCCCCTCCGAACGCGACGACATCGAAGCCGCGGCCCTCTACGAACTCCTGGAAACCCAGGTGGCCCCGCGCTTCTACGGTTCCACGGTCTCCGAGCACGCCGGCGCCGCGGGTCCCTCCCAGTCCGGCCCGGAAACCATCCCGACGCACTGGGTCTCCATGATCAAACACACCCTGGCCCACCTCGGCCCCGCGGTCTCGGCCGAACGCATGCTCCAGGACTACGTGAACAACCTGTACCGCCCGGCGGCTCTCGCCGGCAGGCAGGCCGGAACGGCCTCCTTCAAGGAAGCGAAGGAACTGGCGGCCTGGATCACCAAGACCCGCAACGCCTGGCCACAGCTGATCGTGGAACACGTCGATTCCGTGGGCGTCTCGGAAGAGCCGCAGATCGGCGACACCCTCCAGGTCAACGCCTACATCGCCCTTCACGCCCTGACTCCCGACGACGTGTCAGTCGAAGTAGCTTATGGCCGGGCCCAGGACGGAGACGCGCTCGAAGACGTGGCCTTGGTCGAGCTGACTGAATCAGAGGACCTCGGCAACGGGCGCCACCTGTTCACGGGCTCCATCCTGATCAACCGCTCCGGATCCTTCGGCTACACCGTCCGCGTGTTCCCGAAGCATCCCTCACTGGCCTCGAAGGCCGAACTGGGGCTGATCTCCAACGCCTGACAGTCTGCCACCCCCGCCGATGGATGAACCCGGCGGGGGTGGCTTCCACTGACCTTGCCTCACGCGCCGGGTCGGTGGGCGATGGAAATGCGTCATGCAACAAACGTGTCAAAGCCGATACAAGGGAGTAAGAAATGGCTGAGAAGAAGGTCTTGGCGATAGTGCTGGCTGGCGGAGAGGGTAAGCGGCTCATGCCCCTGACGGAGGACCGTGCCAAACCAGCGGTTCCGTTCGCGGGCAGCTACCGTCTGATCGATTTTGCATTGTCCAACCTGACAAACTCCGGCTATTTCAAGATCGTGGTGCTGACCCAATACAAGTCGCACAGCTTGGACCGCCACATTTCCGAAACTTGGCGGATGTCTACACAGCTGGGCAACTACATCGCCTCGGTGCCAGCCCAGCAGCGCCTCAGCAAGAGCTGGTTCCTGGGCAGCGCCAACGCGATCTACCAGTCCATGAACCTCATCCATGACGCCCAACCGGACATAGTAGTGGTGGTCGGCGCGGACCATGTTTACCGAATGGACTTCGAACAGATGGTCCGAAGCCACATCGCCTCGGGCGCCAAAGCCACGGTGGCAGGCGTGCGCCAGCCGCTATCCCTGGCCCACCAGTTCGGCGTGATCGAAGTGGAATCTCCTGAACCCGCCGAGGGCTTGGCGTCCGGCACCTCAAGAAAGATCGCCGCCTTCGTCGAGAAACCGTCGTCGACCTCCGGGCTCGCCGCCGACCCTTCCCAGTTCCTGGCATCCATGGGCAACTACGTCTTCGATACGGAGGCCTTGATAGAAGCCCTTGAGTACGACGCCACGCGGCAAGACACGAAGCACGACATGGGCGGCGACATCATCCCGTATTTCGTTTCCCGTGGCGAAGCGTTCGTCTATGACTTTTCGGATAACGATGTCCCCGGAGGCACGGAGCGTGACCGCGACTACTGGCGCGACGTCGGCACCATCGACTCCTACTACGAGGCCCATTTGGATCTCATCTCGCCAACGCCGGTATTCAACCTCTACAACTCGGATTGGCCAATCTACACCCGCCAGAGCGTGTCTCCGCCGGCCAAGCTGGTCCGCGGAGAGGGCGGTACGGATGGAACGGCCGTCGACTCCATTATTTCCAACGGGGTCATCATCTCCGGAGGTTTCGTGGAGAACTCCGTGCTCTCGCATGATGTGTTTGTTTCCACCGGTGCCAGGGTCACGGACTCGGTGCTGCTGGACAATGTCACCATCGGAAAAGGAGCGGTAGTCCGGAGGGCCATTCTTGACAAGAACATCGCCGTTCCGCCGGGAGCAACCATCGGACTTGACCCTGAGCACGACCGGAGGCGCGGCTACACAGTCACCGATTCCGGCTTAACAGTCGTGAGGAAGGGCGACGTAGTCCCTGCGGCCGATCGACACGACCACGAACTCCTCCGCGAGGCAACCGCGGCCGCTGGCGTCCCCTGAGGGCAGTACCTGCCGCTAGCTTCGCGCCCCTGCGGCCAGAACTTCAACGTTCCCGGCATCAGCCGGACCGGCTTCGGTTGCGGCCTTCTCTCCGTTGAAGGCGAGGAGCATGGCTTCGCGGTCGAACTGTCCTTCCCATTTGGCGACGACAAAGGTCGCCACACAGTTGCCGAGCAGGTTCACGACGACGCGCATGGAGTCCATGAGGCGGTCGGCTCCCAGCAGGAGCGCGACGCCGGCCACGGGGAAGATCCCGAGGGCGCCTGCCGTCGCGGAGAGTGCCAGGAAGGCCGAACCGGGGACGCCTGCCATTCCTTTCGAAGTGAGCATCAGGATGCCCAGGGCGGCCAGTTGCTGCCCGAGGTCCAGGTGATGGCCGAAGGCCTGGGCCAGGAACAACAGCGAGATCGACAGGTAGATGGCCGCGCCGTCCAGGTTGAAGGAGTATCCGGTGGGGATGACGAGTCCGGCGGTGGAACGGGAACAGCCGGCGTCGGTCAGCTTGGTCATGATCCGCGGCAGCACCGATTCCGTGGAGGCGGTGCCCAGGGCGAGGAGGAATTCCTCGCGTGTGTACTTGATGAACTGCCAGAGCGGTACCCGGACCAGGCCCCAGGCGATCAGGAACAGCAGGGCAATGAACACGATCGCCGCACCATAGCAGGCCGCGATGAGCAGGGCATAGGTGCCCAGCGTGCTTAGTCCGTACTGGCCGATGATGAACGCCATGGCACCGAAGGCGCCGATCGGGGCCAGCCGCATGACCCAGCCCATGATCTTGAAGAAGACGTCCAGGATGGTCTCCAGGACGTTCATGACAGGAGCGCAGCGGTCCTTGCCGATCACCACAATTGCGGCGCCGAAGAAGACCGAGAAGCACAGGACCTGGAGGAGGTTGTTGCTGGCGAATGCGCCGATCACGCTTGTCGGGATGATGCCCAGGATGAATTGTCCGGCGTCGCTGGGCGGTGCGGTGCCGGTCTTCGCTTTGAGGGCGTCCTGGCTCAGTGTGGCCGGGTCGATGTTCAGCCCGGCACCCGGCTGGACGATGTTGGCGACCACGAGACCGAAGGCAAGGGCAAACAACGTGGCCCCGGTGAAGTACAAGAGGGCTTTGACGCCCACGCGGCCTACAGCGTTGACGTCGCCAACGGCGGCGATGCCGGTGACGATCACCAGGAAGATCAGCGGCGCGATGATCATCTTGATGAGCTGGATGAAACCGTCACCGAGGGGTCGTAGTCCTGCCCCGATCGTCGGCCAGAGGTACCCGATCAGGATGCCGGCCACGACGGCGACGAAGATCTGAAAGAACAGGGACTTGTACAGCGGTTTCTTGATGGCGGCTGCCTGTGCAGCAGCATTGATGTCGAGTTTCATGGCGAAGCCAATCCTCATGCGGAACCGGAAGTCCGCGGCCGAAGTTCAGGGGACCCCTCCAACGTAGGGGAACACTGTTTCAGGACTGAAACGAATGGATTACGATTTTGGTTAACGTAAAACACTTGTTTCAAGCTACCTGAAGTCACGGGAACTGGACTTCGCTACCAGGACCAAGGGTTCCAGCTTGTCCGCCACGAGGTTCGTGACTCCTTCCGGCGAGCGTTCGAGGAAACCCCGGATGATCAGTGCGGATGATTCCCGCGCAACACGGCGATGCCTCTTCCAGAGGCCAACGCTGCAGATGACGTTGAGGATGCCGCTCTCGTCCTCCAGATTGACGAAGGTGATCCCTTGCGCGGTCTGGGGGCGTTGGCGGTGGGTCACGACGCCGGCCACTTCAACGCGCGTGCCGGACTCGACCTGGGAGAGCCGGTCCACCCGCAGCACCCCCCTGGAATCCAGCCCATTGCGTGCGTGCCGCATCGGGTGGTCATCGGTGCTGATGCCTGTCGCCCACATGTCGTAGGCAACATTCTCCTGGGGCGAGAGCTCGGGCAGCAATGGCGGTTGGATGGCGACGTGCGTCCCTGGCAACTGTCCCTCCCGCTCAAGTGCAGCATCGCCGGCCTGCCACAGCGCTTCGCGGCGGTTCATCCCCAGCGAATCGAGTGCGCCGGCCGACGCGAGTGCCTCCAGCTGGTCCGCGCTGAGATTCGCGCGGCGGGAAAGATCCGCCATGTCCCGGTAGGGGCCACGCTCCTCACGCTCGGCGACGATCCGTTTCGCCACTTCAGTTCCGATGGACGTGACGCCGTCGAGTCCCAGCCGCACTGCATGTGAGCCATCCCGCCGGTGCAGGTGGTCCTCGCATGGTCGATCCTGCTGGAAGAGGCCGATCTTCGGCTGGTGGAAGTCCAGGCAGGAATCCATGCCACCCACCTGGCCCGCCTCTGTCCTTGTAGCGTCGTCGAGCACTTCGAGGGTCGCCTCGGCAAGGGAATGCAGTACATCAGGGCGCAACACCTGGACCCCGTGCCTGCGGGCATCCGCCACCAGGGTTTGAGGAGAGTAAAAGCCCATGGGTTGTGCCCGGAGCAAGGCCGCGAGGAATGCGCCAGGATAGTGCAGCTTCAGCCACGAGCTTGCATAGACCAACACCGCGAAGCTCAAGGAGTGGGATTCCGCGAAGCCGAAATTCGCAAAGGCCTGGATCTTGGCATAGATGGCATCGGCGTCGTCCTTGCTGATCCCGTTGGCTGCCATCCCCGCATAGAGTTTGGCCTCAAGCGACTCGATCTTCTCCCGGCCACGTTTGGAGCCCATCGCGCGGCGGAGCAGGTCCGCGTCCTCGGCAGTGCAGCCGCCCACGGCGACTGCCATCTGCATCAATTGCTCCTGGAACAAGGGCACACCCAAGGTCCGCTTAAGCACGGGCTCCAGCAATGGATGAAGATACGTGACTTTTTCCGTGCCTGCGCGGCGCCGGATGTACGGGTGGACGGCGCCGCCTTGGACGGGACCTGGGCGGATCAGCGCGATTTCGACCACGAGATCGTAGAATTCCCTCGGTTTCAGCCGTGGCAGCGTGCTGATCTGGGCCCGTGATTCCACTTGGAACACCCCGATCG
Source organism: Arthrobacter sp. MMS24-S77 (assembly GCF_054888235.1). Classification (NCBI taxonomy): domain Bacteria; kingdom Bacillati; phylum Actinomycetota; class Actinomycetes; order Micrococcales; family Micrococcaceae; genus Arthrobacter; species Arthrobacter sp. MMS24-S77. Next base: position 2,777,387 of record NZ_JBTZRN010000001.1, on the reverse strand, counting down.
AGTCGGCCCGGCAGAGCATGTCGTAGACAGCCGGTTCTTCACGCGGAATACTCTCGATGGTCCAGCGCTCGCCGAAATGTTTGTCGATCAAATCAAAGGAGTACTGCAGGGCAGCAAGCATGCCCAAGCCGAGAAGGTCGAACTTGACCAGGCCCATCCATTCGCAATCGTCCTTGTCCCATTGCAGGACCGTGCGGTTTTCCATCCGGGCACGCTCGATGGGAACCACCTCGCCAACAGGCCGTTCGGTGAGGACCATCCCGCCGGAATGGATGCCCAGGTGGCGGGGAAAGCCCAGTATCTGGTCAGCCAGTTCCAGGACCGGGGCGGGGATGTTGTTCGTCTTGCCCTCGCTGAGATCGCCCCAGTGATCGAGCCGTTTCGACCAGGCGTCCTGCTGGCCCTGGCTGTAGCCGAGCGCCTTGGCTATGTCGCGGACAGCGTTCTTAGGGCGGTAACTGATGACATTCGCTACCTGGGCCGCGTTGAACCGTCCGTACTTGCGATAGACGTATTGGATGACTTCTTCCCGCCGGTCGGAGTCGAAATCGACGTCGATGTCCGGCTCTTCCTCGCGGAGGCTGGACAGGAAACGCTCAAACGGAAGGTTGTAGAAGATACTGTCGACGGCGGTGATCCCCAGTGCATAACAGACGGCCGAGTTCGCCGCGGAACCCCGGCCTTGGCAGAGGATGCCGCGGGAACGGGCAAACTGCACGATGTCGTGCACAATCAGGAAATAGCCGGGGAAGTCCTTCGCCTCGATCACTGCGAGTTCCTGCTCGATCCGGCTATGGACCCGTTGGCCGGCGTCCGGGTATTTTTCCCTGATACCTTCGTCGACGAGTTGCCGGAGCCAGGTGATAAGACTGTGCCCTGCAGGAACATCGAGCTTTGGGAGCTTCGGGCGGGCGGCCCGTAACTGGAACGCAAGCTCGTCGGCGATCCCGACAGTCCGTTCCACCGCGCCGGGGTATCGGGCGAACCGCGCTGCCATCTCGGAGCCGCTCCGCAGATGGGCGCCGCTGTTTGCCGGTAGCCACCCGTCCAGATCCTCCAGGCTGCGGCGTGCCCGGACAGCCGCCATGGCTGTGGCCAGCGGGTACCCCTCCGGGGCGGCATAATGCACGGCGTTGCTCGCGATGAAAGGTATGCCCGCACGCTCGGCAATACGGACGAGGGCGTCGTTATGGCTGCTGTCGAGGGGATTCCCGTGGTCGAAGAGCTCCACAACCACATTTCCCCGCCCGAATCTTTCGATCAACGCATCCACTTCCCGTGCAGCGGCGTGCTCGCCATCGCGGAGGAGGGCTCTCCGGACTGAGCCTTTGCGGCATCCGGTCAGCACCAGGCAATGGTCTTTGAGGGTGTGCGCCAAGGTGTCGAGATCGTAGATGGGGTGGCCCTTTTCCGCATCAGCAGCCAGATGAGCGGCGGTCATCGCCCCTGCCAGCCGGTGGTAGCCCTCTTCCTGGCGTGCGAGGACGAGCAAATGGTCACCTTCAGGATCGGCTTCGCCTTGCTGGGGTTTGCTGAGTCCGAGTGACAGCTCAGCGCCGAACACTGTCTTCAGCTCGTAGGCTTCGGCGGCCTCTGCCATTCGCACGATCCCGTAGAAACCGTCATGATCGGTCAGCGCGAGGGCATGGAGGCCTAGCCGGACTGCTTCCTCAACCAATTTCTCGGGTGAGGAGGCGCCGTCCAGGAAGCTGTAATGCGAGTGCGCGTGCAGTTCGGCATAAGGCACGACGGCGGCACCCGCCCGCGATGCGGTCCTTGCGGGATCGAGGGGGACCGGGCGGTACGGTCCGCGTTTCCTTGACCATGCGGGGCTGTCACCGCCGTCCCCCTTGGTTTTGTGGGTGTCCGGGGTCTTGTGGGTCTCCGGCCGGCGCCGGTCTGACAGCGTGCGTTCGAACTCCGACCATGGGATTGACGGGTTGTTCCAAGCCATCTTTGTCTTCCTGCCTAAAGTTCAGTGTTCCACTCTGGCTGTTCAGTCGTAGCGGGCCTCTGCCCACCAGTTCTGCTCGTCCAGGAGAAGGAGCCAGGCCTCTCCATTTCCGTCCACAAGCTGGAACCGGTCCGCTTCAAGGCGGTGGTCGGCGTCCCACCATCTCTGCCGCAGCGGCCAGGGGCCCGCCCACTGAGCCACCAGTCGTCGTCGTGCGGGGTCCCCGGTGGGACAGAACCACGTTGGTGGGGCAATCAATCCGCCGCGATGGTCTGTCCGGACTTTTTCCTTGTTCGCATCAAGCAGCAGGACCGGGATAAGGGAAGCGAACACCGTGGCGGGCTGTGGGTCTGGAATCCTGCCGGGCCACGGCCTGGAGGCCAAGGCAGCCGTTCCCGGGGGCAAAGCATCTCCCCAAGGAACCAAGCTGCGCCGCTCGGCCAACAACCGACCTCCCGAGATCGCCGGCACCACCACGGCTTCATGTCCGAGCATGCTTTGGATCCGGCTGAGTCCATGGTGGATCTGTTCCTCGGCTCCATCTCCGAAGAGCGCGCGCCCATGATGGGCGATGGAATCCACCCGGACGGGGACGAACTCTACCCGGATGACCGGTGAGGACAGACCGGCGCCGGACACACCGCCGTCGGGCATTCCACCGTTGGCTACAGGAGGCTGCGACTGAAGTTGCCAACGCACCCTGTCCACGACGTCGCTGGCGGTGAAGTGGCGGGGGTGCCCCCACGTACGTTCGGAGCGGCTCCCCGCCTCGTCGGTGATCAGGACCCTGAGCTCCGTACAGACCAAACCTTCCGTTTGGAGTCCAGCCACGAAGGTGTCTGCCGTGGAACGGAGTTGGAACGCGAGTTGGTCAACCCGGTCCAGGCCCGGCTCGAACTCCGCCCGTTGATCCAGTTTCCGTGGGGGCGTCCGGGGGATCACCCTGCGAGGATCCTGGCCGCTTGCCAAAGCATGCGCAGTGATTCCCGCAGCACCGAAACGGGCACGGACATCTGCAACGGGAAGGTTCGCGAAATTCCCCAAGGTAAGAATGCCAAGGCGTTTGAGCAAGGAAGCCAGTTTCGGCTGTCCCAGTACCTCCACCGGAAATGGACTCAGGAAATCCCGGGAGGAACCCGGCGGCAGCACAAGAAAGGGGAGAGTTCGCTGGTGCTCCGGGCTGCCTGCTCGGCGGCAAACACGGAATCGGCGATCCCCACCCGGGCCTCCACGCCGAGGCGGTCGGCCGATTCTAGGACGGCGCCGGCGGCCGTTTCCTCACCGCCGTAATACCTGGCGGCGCCCCGGGCCCGGATAGCGCATAGGCCAGGGCGGAGTACTTCCACGCCAGGAGTCCGTTCCTCGAGCGACGAGAGCACAGGTTCGAATTCCCGCGCATCCCGCACCGGATCAACGGCGCATACCACCAGGCGGGGACAGCGGGTCTGCGCTTCCCGCAGCCGCAAGCCCCGGACCACTCCTTCTGCCCGTGCTTCCGCGGAGCAGGCAGCTATGACACCTTGGCCGATGACTGCCGCCGGTACGTCCGGGGGCAGGGCATCGGCCAGGCGGGCGGCGACAAGTGGCCAATCCGGGAACCATGTCACCAGCGCGCGTGCCGGTGTTTCAACCCGTACCGGCATCATGCTCCAATCCGATGACTGGAGAGATCTACCGGGCCGCTGTCCGCAAGATCCACGGATGCCCTGCGGGAACTGCCCCGCAGGGCGACTTCGAGCTCGAGCTCCTGCTTGGCGAAATGTCCATGACCCTGCCCGAGCCCGGCCCACTCATATCCATTCACCTGCAAGACGGCTTCACTCTGTGGCCATGGTCCCAGGACAAGCAGGACGGAACTCCGTTCCCGGAGCCTGGCTCCCAAGCGGGCAGCCTCGGCCGGTGCGACTCTTTCCGGGGCGCAGGCAAGCACCACCGAGAGCACGTCCGCCATGGCGGCGATCACCGGCGTCCAACTGGGCCCAGGGTCAGGCACCAGCACCAGCCGATCAAGAGCAATGCCGAAACCTGCCGCCGCCTCGACCCCGAAGTCAGGAAGCCCTGCCACTCCGCACCACGAGCCATTGCGTGAGGGGCCAGCCAACAAGGCCATTGCCAGTGACATGGATCCCTGTACGGAATACGCCGCACCCGGGCGAAGCCCGCCCGGTAGGAGTCGGCTGAGTGAGGGGAGTACGGGCAGCGAGCGTTCGCTGCCGCGCTTGCCCTGCATGAGGTGGATTTTCGCCTGTAAGTCATCGCGCAGCAAAGCTGGCGAGGCGGAATTCAGGCGAGAAGGCATGCTCCAATTTTCGAACATATATTCGAATGAGTCAATCGGGGCAGCTCGCCGGGTTTCCCTTCGCTGGTTCCCGCCACCACGTCACGCTCGACATCGACACTGCCAGAATCGAGGCGAGGATCAACGCCGAGGCCGGGGCGGCAACGGCCCATGGTGCCCGCTCCACGTAGTTGATGCCCTCAGCCAGGATGAGGCCCCATTCGGGCGACGGCTGATGGGGGCCGAGACCGAGGAACCCCAAGGCGGCCAGGGCCAACGCGATTCCCGGTACCCGGAGCATCGAATGCCTGAAAACGGGGCCGAGGATCGCCGGAAGAATGTAGCGCCAGAGGACGCGGAACCGCCCCACACCCAGGACGGGAAGGATTTTCACGTGGGGTTGCGCCCTGGCCTCCTGCGCCAAGGATGCTGTGTGGGCGGCGAGGGGCGCCCAGCTGACCAGCGTGACGGCTATCGCCGCTCCTTCGGCCGAGGGCCCGGTCATCACCGCAACGATCATCCCGGCCAGGATGGGCGGAGCAGCGTTGGCTATTTCAAGAGGACCGGTCGCCGCGAGCGGGAAGAGCCCGACGACGATCCCGATCACCAGGCAGGCCAGAACCACGAGCAAGGCTGTTCCCAAGGTGGACACGGCTCCATGTCCCACCCGGGCAAGGAGATCCCGTCCGCTCGCATCCGCCCCGAAAGGCAGCTCGAAGCCCGGGCTGGCAAGCCGGGCGTGGCTCGATGTGAATGGATCGCGAAGCAAGCCCGCGACGACGATGAGCAGCAACGCTCCCGCCGCGACGAGCGGAACGGCGGCATCCCGCCGTCGTGATCTTCCCTGCGAGTCCGGAACAGGAACCGTCCCCGATCGCAGCGCTGCTCCCAGCAGGAGGTAGCGTGCCGCCGCGCTGAGGGAACCTGCCCCAACGGCCAGCAGCAGCAGGGCCAACACTCCTGCCTGCAGCGCGGGTATGTCCTGGGCGCTCGCCGCGCCCAGGACTGCCCGGCCCAATCCGGGAATCGCAAAAACCTTCTCCACGGCAACCGCTCCGCCGGTGAGGCCGATGAGGACAAGCCCGATCTGGCTCATCACCGACGGCAAGGCCCGGCGGAGCACCGCCGCAGTGAGCTTGACGCGGCTTGCTCCGGCCATGGCCCAGGTACCCACCCATTTTTCGGCAAACGCCAAGCTGATCGCATCGGAAAGCAGGCGCCCGATCAGGCCACCAGCGGGCAGGCCCAAGGCGAGCGACGGCAACACCGCGTGATTTAGTCCCTGCCAGCCGTATGGCGGGAACCAGCCAAGCCACACCGCGCCGATCACAAGGAGCATCGCCGCCAAAAGGAACTCAGGGAGGGCGGTCATGGCCGCAGCCACGACGCCGGAGCCCCGCCCTGGCTTCCCGGCCAGCCCCCGCACTACGGACGGGACGCACAGCGCGGTCGCCACAGCCGTTGCGACGGCCACCGCGCAAAGCATCAGGGTGACGGAGACTCCCAAGGTTTCCAGAGTGCCGGGACCAACAGGCGTGTTGGTGATCCAGGAATTTCCCATATCTCCCCGCAATAGCCCTCCGGCCCAGTTGAGGAAGATGCGCAAAGGTCCCTGATCGAGCCCGAGCTCCGCGCGGATCATGCCCAGCGTTTCATCAGTCGCCTCCCTGTCGGCGTAGCGGGCACGCAGGATGGTGTACTCCGGACTCTGTCCCGAAAGCCAAGGCAGGAGTCCGATCAACACAACAATCGAGAGGAGGGCCGCGGTTCGGGACGCCGCGGCTTTGATGAACGCCGGGCGCCGCATCAGCCAGCGATTCCTGTCTTGCCGGTGATCAGGGCGCGCTCGCGGGGATCACGTTCCACATTGCGGATCCTGGCCGATTCGCCTTGGATGACGCGTTCGTGCAGCAGCGGCACGGCCGCGTCCCTTGAGAGGATCAGTGCCTCGGCTGCGGCGATTGCTGCCCGGCGCTCCGGTCCTGCGGGGATGGCTGCGGCCTTGCTCAGTGCCGCGTCCACCTCCGGATCGCAGAACTGGGAGATGTTGAAGGAACCCTTGCAGGAGAAGTCGCTGAACATGTAGGCGACGGGGTCGCCGGAGTCCAGGACCGTGGCCCGGGACAGGATGAAGGCATCGAACTTGCCTGCCAGGGCGTCCGCCTCGATGTGCTGGTACTCGCGGACTTCCTGCTCCACGATGAAACCGGCGGCCTCGAGCTGCTGTTCAAGCTGCACGGCGACCTCGGGAAGTTCGGCCCGATCCGTGAACGTGCCGAGTTTGATGCGGCGGCCGTTGACGGGGGCTGCTTCTGCCCTTTTCTTCAACGCCTCGATGTATGAAGCGTTTTGCCGTTCCTTGGCCGCCCAGGGGAGCGCCGGGCCCAGCAGGCCTTCGGCGGTGTCCGCCCGTCCTTCGTAGACGCGATCGACAATGGTGGCCCGTTCGACTGACATCCGTGCCGCTGCCCGGACCGCAGGATCGGCGAAGGGCCCGGCCTTGGTGTTCAGGTAGAGAGTGTTGGTGCGGGGCATCGGGACTTCATGGATCAAGTCCGCCTTGATCTGGGCGACCTGGCCTACCGGAATGGCCTCTACGACGTCGGCCGTTCCGGTCCGAAGTGCGGCGGCGCGCGCCGTGCCGTCGGGGACATACTGGACGTCGACGCCACTGCTTACGGCCTTCTCGCCCCAGTACCCGGCGAAACGGTTGAGGGTTGCAGAGCTGGTACCGTCTGCCGCCGTAAGGACGTAGGGGCCGGTGCCGGCGTTGATAGGGCTGACGACGCCGCCGGCCTTGTAGGCGGAGGCGGCAAGGATGGAAAGCTGGGGACTCGAAAGCCGCTGCGGCACCAACGGATCATCCGTCTGGGTAGTGACGACGACGGCGTTCCCGCCGTCCGTGCGGACGCTCAGCTGGACGCCGTCGAGGATCCGCGGCTTGGGCTTTGCGTTGGCCGCCGCCGTCAACGATGCGGCCGCCTGCTCCGCCGTCAGGAGCGTCCCGTCATGGAATTTCACGCCCGCACGCAGCTCAAAGCGCCAGTTCTTACTGTCCAGCTGCTTCCACGCCGTTGAAAGCGATGGCTGGGCGTCGCCGAGGGAGTCCAGGACAACCAGGGTCTCCGCGGTCTTCCAACGCGAGAGTTTGAAGGCGTCATCGCTCAGTGGAGTGAGTCCTGAACGGGGTGGCTGCAACATGGCCACTTTGATCCGGGAGTCAGCACTGCTGGACGGTGAAGCGTTGCCTTGGGCGAAGCAGCCGCTGAGGGCGGCGGCCAGCGAGGAGGAGAGGAGTATCGCGGCAACTGCTTTTGGACGTGGAATAGCCATGGATTGGTGCCTGTCTTTCGTGGGTGTGAGTGATTAGGCCGGTTTAATTTGTTGCGGTCGCTGCACCGGGATGGGTGCCTTCACGGGTCATCCTTGAACCTGCTTAGCCGGGGAATGGAAGCTACGAGTTCCAGGGTTTCCGGGGTCTGCGGGTCGGTGTACACGGACGGGGTAGGTCCCTGTTCCACGATGCGTCCTCCGGAGAGAACCAGCGTTTGCGAACACAGCCGGGCGACGGCGGCCAGATCGTGCGACACAAAAAGCAGCCCAAGCCCGTCACGATGGATCAGTTGTTCCATGAGGTCCAAGACCGTGTTCCTGAGGGGAAGATCGAGCCCGCTGACCGGCTCATCAGCCAGGAGGATGCTCGGCGCGGGGACCAGGGCCCGTGCAATGGCCACGCGTTGGTTTTGCCCACCGGAAAGTTCGCGGGGCCGGCGCGTAAGCATGCCCGGATCGAGATCGACCCGTTGCAAGGCATTCAGGATCATCCCGCGGTGGTCTCCGCCGATGCGCAATTGCCTCAGGGGTTCCAGGAGAAGGCGTTCCACGTTCATGCGTGGGTCGAGGCTCGCCGCCGGATTCTGCGGGATGTATTGCACCGCACGGCGGTACCACCTCAAGGACGGGGTCGGGCCGGGCACAACCGGGGTGCCGTTGAATGAGACGGCTCCGGCATTCGGCTTCTCCAAAGCAAGCAAGATCCGCAGGAGCGTTGATTTTCCGGCGCCTGAGCCGCCCACCAGTCCGATGCTGTCCCCGGAGGCAACGCTGAGGGAAACATCCTGCAACGCGTGCCGGGCTGGCCGTCGTCGGATGAGGCCCCCGTCCGGGTAGCTGAGACCTAGATTGTCGGCGCTCAAAGTTGCGCTCATGCCGTAGCTTCCCAGCAGAGGGAATCAAAGCCGACATGGGCAGCTTCCACCAGTTGCCGCGTGTAATAGTGGGCGGGCCGGTCCACAAGGGACTCCATCGACCCCTCCTCGACGATCCGGCCGGACTTCAAGACAAGGGCCTGATGGCAAAAGGCCGCAGCGACAGCCAAGTCGTGCGTGATGAACAGGATTGCGCCGGATGATGTGGAATTCTGCGCCAGGGCATCGAGGACCTTTGCCTGGCTGACCACGTCCAGTGCAGTGGTGGGTTCATCCGCCACCAAGACGGAGCTACGGCAGGCCAGGGCGAGCGCGATGCAGACCCGTTGCAGTTGTCCGCCCGACAATTCGCCGCTGAAGCTTTCCATAGTCCGTTCGGCTTCCTCTATTCCCACCGACGCGAGCAGCTCAAGTGCCCGTTGCCGTGCCATGGGGGCCGGGAGTCCGGCCTTTCGCAGCGGGATCTCAAGCTGTTTGCCAAGGCGCACCAAGGGATTGAGTGCTGACATCGGGTCCTGATGGATTGCGGTGATCCCCGCGCGATTGCTTCGCCTGGTGGACAACGGCACCTCCACTCCGTTGATCTGCATCCGCCCGGAAGCACTCATTCCGGCTGGAAGCTGCCCCAGCAGGGCAGCTGCGGTCAGCGACTTGCCTGAACCCGAGGCGCCGAGAAGAGCCGTCCTGACGCCGGGCTCAATGGTGAAACTGACTCCGTCAACCAGGGCGCGCCCCCGCAGGGACACCCTCAAGTCTTGAACCAGGAGGGCAGGTTGCATGGGGAAACTTTCGGGTAGGAGCGATGATGGAGTATTGATGCTATCAATACTCATTCTCATTAGTAGAATTTTTGAGACGCACTGAGATTCCCCGTGCTCTTGCCAAGTAGCTACGGTCGGCGGTTAGGGTGGGGACGTGGATTTCGAGCACGGCTACGCCGACAACGGCTCCCTCCTGATGTATTACGAGGTTCATGGCGAACCTCGGCCGGGCCGCGTGCCGCTGCTATTGATCCACGGCGGCGGGTCCACGATCGAATCGAACTTCCGGGAGCTCATCCCGCTGCTGACGGAGACGAGGCAGGTCATCGCCGTCGAAGAGGAAGGCCATGGTCACACGGCGCCGATCGACCGCCCACTCACCGCCGAAAACTCAGCCGCAGATGTTGCGGCTGTACTTCGTCAGCTGGACGTTCCCTTGGTCGATGTGCTCGGCTTCAGCGCTGGCGGGCATAATGCTGACTTTTCCGGGATGGTCCGATGATCAGTTGGGCACCATCACGGCTTCGACTCTCGTGTTGCTCGCGGATCGCGACGTGATCAAGCCCGAGCATGCGGTGCGGATGGTCCGGGCCATTCCGGGGAGCCGTCTGATGATCGTGCCGGGAAACCATGGGGACTACCTTGGGGAGCAGGCCGCCAGCGACGGCGATCTCCGGACCATGGGCGCGACCCTTCCTTTCCTCCTGCGCCACCTCGACGAAGATTAACGGGCGGTCCAGGAGAGCTGCCGGAGGGCTGCCTCCATCACGTTATCGCGGCGTGGAGAGCTGCGGCGTTGTCCGCCAGCCACGCTTGGCGGCGAAGAATCTTTTCGCCGACGCCTTCGTCCCACATCCTCTTCCAGCCTCCACCCTTGGTGAGCGCGTTGCGGCGCATCAAATGCCAAGAGCGGTCGGCGCCGTTCCGGGCTACGTCAACCACCTTCGCGCGATCGGCCGGAGCCAAGCCATAGCCGTCGACCAGTGCGGCGCCCCGGGAGGCGGCGTCTACCTTGCGCATCACCGGATCGCGGTCGGTGACGGGCATCCAGGCGCCCCACCAGAGGAGCAGGTTCGCGACTTCTTCCGCTCGGGTTGCGGGGCGCACCAAGTCGAAGTCGATCAGGGCGACGGCGGCACCTTCCCGGAAAACGACGTTCTCCGGGGTGATGTCCATGTGAGCGAGGAATGTTGCTGGCCCCGCAATCGGGGACGGGCATCCATCGGGATCGGCAAGGCTGCCAGTGCGTGCCCAGTCGGGTACACCAAGCGGCTGCACAGCGTCATCGTAGGCCCGCACCAAGCGCGCGACGCTGATGGCGCTCGATTCGTCGGCGACCCAACGTGGCCAGGGGCGGCTTGCGGTGTCGCCGGGGACGAAGCTCAAGGCATCCCGGCCGTTTTCGTCGATGCCCAGGAAACGGGGCGCTCCCTGGAATCCGGCCGATTGAAGGAAATCCAAGAGGCGTCGGACTCGCGGCGAAACATCGCTCGCCGGGCGCCGCACTGTGCCGCCAACCCGGATGAGCCCCTCCGTCACCTCTCCTCCGAGTAGTGGAACTGGAGGCTCCGGCTGGTCGGGTTCGACGTACGGACGGGTCTCTGTGGCCATCGTTCGATGCTGCCATGGTTGGGTTGGTGACACCAGCCCGGAAGTCCGGAAGCTGCACGGCACGCAGGGTTCTCCCATTCGGAAGTGATATGACTTCGGATGGGATTGAACCGGAAGCACTCAGGAGGATTGACAGGGTATGTTCCGAAGCTGGTTTGTTGTGGGCGCCCTGGTGCTGCTTTTCGGGGTGGCCGCTGTATTGGGTTTCGGGGCCATCTTCCGGGCCAAAGGCGTGGCGGCCAGGATTGAGGCGGCCGCCGCAGGGGTCTTGGCTGCGGCCATGGTGGTAGTTGGATTCGGATGGGCGCCGCTCGCCGTCGTGCCGTTAGGGGCAGTGATTGGCGTTGTCTTCATTGCATTCGCCACAAGGATCGTGTATCGAGGAAAAGGGCCTGGGGAGACCGGACGATGGCCGGCGATTTATGGCGCACTGGTGACGGCCCTTTCAGGCTGGGTGCTGTTTTCCGCTTCGAGTGGGACTGGATCCGCGTCGGATCATCCAGGACACCAACTAGGCATCATCCTTGTGGACATTATGGGCGCGCTGCTCATGCTGTTCGCGGCCACCGGGTGGCTGTTGGGCACGTTCGCGATGCCTGCCGAGAGCAAATCGCACGCCGTGCCTCGATTGACAGGGGTCCGCGAGGCCCTGATGGCTGCTGGACTCGCTGTCGCGTTCTACGCCATCTCCTAGGCCGGCGTCAGGATCCCCAGCTGGCCTTCTTTTGGGCGGCGGTGGCCTCCAACTGCACCACTTGATCGAACCGGCCCTCTTTGAGCGCTTTCGAGACGGCCTGCAGTAGCTCAGCCCTGGACAAGGCGCCGTCGGACTTGAGGGTCCTGACGAAATGGTAGGTGAATGCGCCGTTGTATCTGCCATCAATGAACGCATCAGTGGCCGTCTGGTCGTCCCGGCACGCGGCCATGAGCACTGCCTGCACGCCGTCGGCGCCGTTGGTGCCTTGGGACAGTTCCTTCAAGGACGACTTCTTGGTGGTCCCGAGGGTCTCCACGCTCCTGAGTCCCTCGGGCGTGGGCGGCGGCAGGAATCGTGGGCGCCGCCCGGGAATCAGGTCCAGTGCGCGTAGGCCTGTGCCGCTGTGGCACGTGTCCAGGACAACGTCCATGCGCGCCGACGCGGGCAAGCGAAGCAGCAGTTCGTGCAACTCGTCGTCGACTATCACGGTGTCTTTGTTCCAGGAATCGCCGGCGCTGTCGATGTCATAGCACGCGAAACACTCGTCCAAGCCGTCGGCCTCGTCACCATTCGTGTCCGGGATCTGCGTGCCATGGCTGGAGAAGGTGAACACGATCTGGCCGAGGTCACCGCGTTCCGCGCGTTCCACCAGCCCGTTCAACGCTCCCAAGACCGCGGTCTTTGACGCTTCGGCATCCACCAGGACTGTGACGTCGCCAGGTGCGAAACCGTACTGCTCCCGCAACAAGGCAGCGAGGTCGTTTGCATCGTTGACGCACCCGTGGAGCCAACTGCTTTGCGGCAGATTCTTGAAGTTGTTGATTCCCACACACAATGCCGCGCGCGTGAGATTTGTCTTGTTGACGGCTGCTTCGCTCATGAACCCACATCCTCATTCGGGATAGCCCCAAGGAACCACGGCTGCCGAGTACCCGGCGCCACCATCGTAGTCCTGTTGGACCCTCTTGCGCCCTGGAAATCCCGGACAAGTTTCCGGACTTTGGCCAGGCCCAACGCAGGTGCCCAAGCGCTCGGGAGAACGGCTCGGCGGCGGTTTTAGAATGGAGCCATGATCGACATTTCGGTCGAGAAGGTGGCCCTTCTCCTGATCATCGCGGTGCTGGTTCTTGGACCAACGAAACTTCCCGAGTATGCGAGGAAGCTTGGAAGGCTCATCCGTGAATTGCGGCGCATGGCGTCCGGCGCGCAAGAAAAGCTCCGTCAGGAGCTCGGCCCGGAATTCGAGGACATCGATTGGCGCAAGATGGATCCGCGCCAATACGATCCCCGCCGGATCATCCGCGAAGCCCTCTTGGAGGAAGAACCTCTTCCGCAGCCCGCCGCCTCCATGCCAACGTCACCTCCGGCGTCGCCCCCTGCCCGGCCTGCAGTAAGGTTGGCGGCCGGGCAGAAGGCTCCTTTCGACGACGAGTCCACCTGATCTGTCAGTCGAGGCGCGGTGTGCGCGGGGGTGTGGTGCGGCGGGCGCCGGTTGCTTCGAAGGCCGCGGCCAAGGCGAGCAGTGTGGTGTCGTCGTAGGCGCGGCCGGCGAAGGTGAGTCCTACAGGCATGCCGGTATCGGTCATGGTGCCCATGGGGACGGTGACGGTGGGGATGCCCAAGTGGCGGGGGACGAGGTTGCCGTTGGCGACCCAGACGCCGTTGCGCCAGCCGAGATCGGCTGAGGTTTCGTTGACGTCCATGTCGGCGGGCCCGACGTCGGCAGCGGCGGGGAAGAGGACGGCGTCCAGCTTGTGGTGGTCCATCCATTCCTCGAGGTCGAGCCGGCGGGTTTGTTCGAGTCCGTGGAGGCCTTCTTCGAGGTGCGGGATGTCCGTGACGGAAGCAACCAGGTGCGCGCGGAGGTGTGCGGGGTAGTCGGCGATGTCGTCGTCGAACCCGTGGTAGCGGTCCGGGAGCGCGCCGTCGGGGTGCGGGAAGATGGCGGTGCCGTCGACGTCGGCCAGGGTGTTGAGGGCGGGGTCGGCGTTGGCTGCGAGGAAGTCGTCCCAGGCCCAGGCGGAGAGGTCGGTGATCTCGCTTTTGAGGTATTCGGGGCTGACGAGTCCGCGGCTGGCGATGGTGGGTGCGCCGGGACGGTCGCCTTCGTAGTTGGAGACCACGGGGAAGTCCACGAGTACCACTTCGGCGCCGGCTGCTTCGAGGTCCCGCCTGGCGGCTTCCCAGAGTTCGATGACCGTTTCGCGCGTCTGGATTCGTTGGCCGGTGGGTCCGCCGATGCCGGGGGTTTCGCTGGTGCCGGCGTCGGCGTCCGCGTTGATGTACATGGCCGGGACGCCGAAGCGCTTGCCACTCAGCGCCGAGCGCGCGCCGTCGACGTCGCTTGGTGCCAGTGCCGGGTAGGAGGCCGGGCGGACTTTGGACGCGGCGGGGATTTCCACCCAGGGCTGGGTGCGCCAGAAGTCGCCGCGGGTTTCGGCGTCGTCGGCGACGATGACGTCGAGTAGTTCCAGGAGGTCGGCCATGGTCCGGGTGTGGGGTACCACGACGTCCATGGTGGGCACGAGCGGCCAATTGCCACGCACAGAGATGACCCCGCGGGAGGGGGTGTACGCGCAGAGGGCGTTGTTCGACGCCGGTGCGCGGCCGCTGGACCAGGTTTCCTCGCCCAGCCCGAAGGCTCCGAAGCTTGCCGCGGTGGCGGTGCCGGAGCCGTTGGAAGATCCGGAGCCGAAGGCCGCGGTGAGGTAGCGGGCGTTGTACGGGCTTTCGGCGCGGCCATAGACTCCGCGTTGCATCCCGCCGTTGGCCATGGGGGGCATGTTGGTCAGGCCGATGAGCACGGCGCCGGCGGCGCGGAGGCGTTCGATGGTGAAGGCGTCCCGCTGGGCGGTGAGGTGTTCGAAGGCGGGGGAGCCGGCGGCTGCGGTGAGGCCTTTGGCGAGGTAGCTGTCCTTGGCGGTGTAGGGGATGCCGTCCAGCGGGCCCCTGCCCTCCCCGCGCGCCCGGCGTTCGTCGGAGGCGCGGGCATCGGTGAGTGCGTCGGGGTTCATGACGACGAGGGCGTTGAGTTTGATGCCGTTGCGGTCGTAGGCGTCGATGCGGTCCAGGTAGGCCTGGGTGAGTTCCTCGCTGGTGACTTTCCCGGTGTCCAGGGCGGTCCGCAGTTGCGCGATGGAGGCCTCGACGACGTCGAAGCGGCTCACCGTGCCACCGGCCCGTTGAGTTTGGGCTGCTGCTGCGTGATGCAGTGGATGCCTCCACCCCGGGCAAGGATCGGCCTGGCGTCAAGAGTCACGACGCGACGGCCCGGGTAGGCCTCCGCCAGGATCTCCGCGGCCAAGGCGTCGGCTCGTTCTTCGCCATAGCCGCACGCGATCACGCCGCCGTTGACCACGAGGTGGTTGACGTAGCTCCAGTCGACGAAGCCTTCTTCGTCGCGCAGGGTCTGGGGCGCAGGCAGCGGAATGATCTCGAACGGCTTTCCCGCGGCATCCCTCTGGGTCTCGAAGAAGCCTTGCAGGGTGCGGCTGACCTCGAAATCGGGATGTTCGGGGTTGGTCTGTGAGTGCAACAAAACCCGGCCGGGGGAGGGCAGGGTGGCCACCATGTCGATGTGGCCGCGCGTCCCGAGGTCCTCGTAGTCACGCGTGAGGCCTCGCGGCACCCACACGGTGTGCGTAGTGCCCAGTGTCCGGGTCAGTTCCGCCTCGACGCGGGCCTTGTCAGCATAGGGGTTCCGGGCCGGATCGAGTTGAACGGTTTCGGTAACGAGAACGGTGCCCTCGCCGTCGACGTGGATGGCTCCACCTTCGTTGACCAGCAACGAATCGACCACTTCCGCGCCGGCCTTTTCGGCAACAAAACGTGCCATCCCGGCGCTCTTTTGCCACTCGGACCAAGCCGGTGCACCCCAGCCGTTGAAGATCCAATCCACTGCGCCGAGCACGCCGGGACGTTCGTCGTCGACGACGAAGGTGGGTCCGACGTCGCGCATCCAGAATTCGTCGAGCGGTGCCTCAAGCTGTTCGATCCCGGAGCCGAGCATGCGGCGGGCCCGGTCCCGTTCGCTGGGGTCGACCACCATGGTGACCGGTTCGAATTCGGACACGGCGTGCGCGACGGCGGTCCAGGCGGCGTAGGCCTCTTCCGCCGACGCCGGGTCCTCGCCCAATGTCAGTCCGGTGCGGGGGAACGCCATCCAGGTGCGCTCGTGCGGTGCGGTTTCGGCTGGCATTCTCCAGGCCATGGAAGACTCCTCTGTATTTGAGGTGGAAGCCGCGCGGGCCAGGGCGTCCTTGCCGTGGCTTGTGGCTGTGGATTTACGATTCTTATTGATCACTCGATCAATAAGAAGAAAATTTACTTTAGACTGTTGAGTGATGTCAAGCACCATACAGAAACGCACCGGGCGGAAGACGCCAGCCGAACGCGCGGCCGAAATAGCCGAGGCTGCCAAGGAAATAGCGCTTGAGCAGGGGCTTTCCGCCATCACCCTGCGCAATGTGGCAGCGCGGGTGGGGGTGGCCTCAGGCCTCGTTGCGCACTACCAGCCAAATGTGGACGCGCTGGTGGCGGGCATCTTTACGACCATTGTGGCGGCGGAAACCGATGAGGTCTCGGGCCTTCTGGATCGGCTGCCGACGCCGTTGGAACGGCTCGGGATGCTCCTTGAGACGCTCATGGACGGCAGCCGTCTAGACGTCACTGCCATCTGGGTGGAGGCATGGACCCTGGGGCGCCGGAACGAAGCGCTTGCGGCCTGCGTCCGTGAGCAGATGGATGCTTGGCAGGCGGTGGTGCAGAGTGTTGTCGAAGCGGGGATCGCGTCCGGTGAGTTCGAGACTTTCGACGCTCCATCCGTTGCCTGGCAGATCCTGGGCATGGTGGACGGCCTGAATGCCCAGGCGTTGGTGCGTTGGGACGGCGTCAGCGACCGCGGTACGCACCTCGCCCGCGCTGTTGAAGGCATGGTGGGCGCGGCCCGCGGTTCACTGCTTCCGCCTCCAGCTGGATAGCCCGTCCGCTCATTGGGCGAAACGCACGCTGGCGCCGTCGAACCATCGGTGGATGGGCTCCCCGCCCGCTTCCCGGATGACGACGTCGAGGAGCTCTGTTGCGGACGCTCCGTACTTCCGTGCCGCGAGGTCGATCGACGTGATGTGGGGGTTCCCGGCTTCGAGGGAGGGAATGCCTGCGAAGGATACGAGGTCGAGCTGCTTGCCGAGCGTGAGGCCGCGGCCTTCGAGCACGATCTGGCATTGCGCGGCATGTCCTTGGGCGCCACAAACCAAGGCGTCGGCCCCTCCTTTGTCCACTGCGGCTGTTACGGCGGCGACCATACTGCGCGGACCTCCATTGGCGTCGACCTCCAGGACGTTGGGTTCGATTCCGTGGGCATGGCACCACGTGAGGTAGGTTACGCGGGTTTCGACGGCCCATGATGACGAGAAAGCGTCGTCGACGGCGATCAGCGCCGGGCGCCGTCTTCCGCGGGACAGCAGGTGGTCCAGGATGGCGGTCTGCAATTCGGCATGATGGGCCTCGAGTGTGCCCCGCACGCGCTCCTCGCCGGGGCCGGAGTATTTGCCGACGGTTACCGTGGGTACGCCCTCCTCGAGGAGTGCTGCCACAAGTGATTCACCAGGGGCCGGATCGATGGCGATCACGCCGTCCACTTGGAACGCCCGTTCCGGAGAGAACTCGCGCGCAAAGAGCATGACATCGTAGTCGGCGGAGGCGGCGCCCTCAGTGACTCCGAAGGAGAAGTCCATGTAGAAGGCCAGGCTGCGGGCAACGGGTGGGATGTACAAGCCGATGGTGCCAATGCGGCTTACCCGGAGGCTGCGGGCCGCGCGATTGGTGACGTAGCCGAGGCGGTTGGCCGTCTCGCGGATCAGCTCGCGCTTTTGATCGGAGATCCGGCCTGTGCCACCCAGGGCGCTTGAGACTGTGGTTTTCGAAAGGCCAAGTTCGCGCGCGATGTCCACAATCGTTGCTCTGCTTCTCGCCATGTCCTCATCCTAGGCCGACGGGCTCGACCTCTTGACATTGGGCGATACCCGTCCCAGACTCTATTTGCGGGAACGTTCCCGCAAATCATCCCCAGCCCTTGAAAATCTCCGTATCCGGCCAATGATGTCCCGGAAGAATGGAAGCCCAATGTCCACACCCGCCCTCATTTCGGACCGCCGAAGTGAAGTCCGCAGGACGATCTTCGTGATCGATCTCCTCCTTCTGCTCGCTCCGCCCGTGCACTGGCTGTTCAGCAACGGGCAGTCCTCCATCTGGTACTTCCTGGTGGCCAATGCGCTGGTGACCCTGTCCCTCTTCGCACTGTGGAAGGCCAGCGGCAACGAAGGAGAGGAAACGAAATGAACATGGTGATCGGCTACGGGGCCATCCTCCTCTTCACCGTGCTCGTGGTGTTCGTCATGAGCCGTGGCCGGCGCGGAGACTCCTCGATGAGCGACTATGCCACCGGCGGGCGCTCCTTCAACTCCTGGTTCGGAACGATGTCCTTCCTCAACACATGGCTCGCCGGCACGGTGTTCATCGCCTTCGCCGGCCTGAGCGCCAGCGCGGGCGTCCTGGGTATGTACTCGCTGTCCTATTCGCTGCTCAGCGTGGTGTTGATGTTCTTCCTCGGCACACCAGTGAACAAATGGGGTCGCATCCATGACCTCCGTACGCAGGCGGACCTCCTGGGGCTGCGGTATAACTCCCGTTCCGTGCGTGTCATCGCGGCGGTCATCGGCGTCCTGGCCTCCGTGCCCTGGGTGGTCCTCGGCATGCAATCGCTGGGCCTTGTCTTCTCCACGCTTTCTTTCGGCCAAGTCTCTCCCTACGTGGCCGTGATGATCGGCGTCCTCTTCATTGTCGCCCGCCAGATCTGGACCGTCAGGCTCGGCACCCGCGGAATCATCATCAGCGACATGGTCCAGGGCCTCTTCGCCTACGGCATCGGATTCCTGGTGATTCTGGGCATGCTGGCCTGGCTCTTCGCCAATGGACATGGCTTCGGAGCGATCGCACCCCAATTGCTTCAGTTGCCAGGCCCGGACAGCCCGGCCGGACCGCTCTATCTGTTCTCCCTGATCTTCACCGGAATGATGGGTGCCTGGTGCTGGCCGGACTTGTTCGTCCGCATGTTCAGCGTCCGGACCCCGCGCACGGTCCAGAAGTCCGCTTTGCAGGCCGCGCCCCTCCTGTTCATCTTCTCCGCAGCGCTCACCACCATGTCCCTGCTCGCCTCGAGTGTCCCGGGGGTATCCGATGCCCCGGACACTGTCTGGTTCATCATGGCCGGAATCGGCGGCGTGGGCCTTGTGTCGGTGGCGGGGATATGCGTTGTCGCAGCCACCATGGGAAACGTGGGTGCCAACCTCCAGGCGCTCGGCACCCAGATCGCCAACGACGTGGTGGGGGCAAGGAGTGAGGAACGCATTGAATCCTCCAAAGGCGCCAAGATCGCGGTCGCCGCGGTCACGGTTGTCTCCGCAGCTATAGCGCTCGCAACAGCGAACCAAGTCTCCGGGCTGGTGGTCATCGCCTTCGTGTCCTACCAGGCCATCTGCCAGCTCGCGCCCGCCCTCCTCTTGGGCATCTTCTGGCGACGCGGAACCGCCGCCGCAGCCAACGCCGCCATGGTCTCCGGCATCGTGGTGGCCGCTGTGCTCGAACTCATGTACCCCAGCCCGTTGTCCATTCCCTGGCTGGGCGGACTGACCTCCGGTGTCGCCGGGCTGATCGTCAACCTCGCCGTCTACCTTGCGGTTTCCCTGGCCAAGCCTGCGCCACAGGCCGAACAGGAACGCGTCGATTCACTCTTCGCGGGCCTGTTGCGCGAACCCGTCACCGCCAGCCGCTAGGGCGCTGCACACCAACAACAGGAAATACCAAGGAGAACGCCATGACAGCAGCCGAAACGATCATCCTCGCTGGCCGCATCCACACGCTCGACCCCCAAACGGAAGGCGCAACAGCGATCGCCATCAAGGAAGGTCGCTTCCTCGCCATCGGCAGCAGCAGGGAGATCGAAGCTTACCGGGGCCCGGGAACCGCCTCACTGGACTACGGGGATGCCACCATCGTCCCCGGCCTGAACGACAGCCACACCCACGTGGTCTACGGCCTCGAGTTCGCCCGCGGCGTGCAGTTGACGGACCTCGGGCCGCTTGGCGACGTCAAGAGGATCATTGGTGACGCCGCCCGCGCGGCAGGTGCAGGCCAATGGGTCATCGCTTGGGGCCTGGACCCCAACCTTTTCACCGAGACCGGGTTCAACGGCAAGGTGTTCGACGACGTCACCGGCGACGTGCCGATATTCCTGCGCATGCGCGATGGCCACTCGGCCATCGTCAACTCCGCTGCGCTCGCGGCGGCCGGCGTCACTGGTGCGGTGGAGTTTGCCGACGAGTCATGGATCGGCGTCGACGACGACGGCAAACCGACTGGCTACATTGTGGAATTCAGCGCCCTGGACCTCGTGACCAAGGCCATTCCACAGGAGAGCTTCGAACGCCGGGCGGAACGGCTCGGGACGCTTCTGCGCGAGATGGCCGACGTCGGGATCGCTTCAACCCATGTCATGGACTTCGTCGAAGGTTCGGCCGAACTGGCCGCCCACCTTGAATCGCAGGGGGAGCTGCCGGTGCGCCTGCGATTCTCACCCATGGTCAACGCCGGTGTGTCTCGGACTGAACTGGATGAGATTGCCGCATTGCAGGGCACTGGCGGCCGGCGCTGGAGGGTGGAAGGGGTCAAGTTCTTTATCGACGGAACCATCGACAACGGCTCAGCCTGGCTGGAGCAGCCCGACAGCTACGGTGAGAACAACGAATCGGTGTGGACCGATCCGGAGGACTTCCAGAAGGCCCTGAGGTTCTTCGTGGAGCGCGGAATTCCCACCGCCACGCACGCTATCGGGGACCAAGGGGTTCGCTACGTCCTCGATGCCCTCGCCGCCGCCGGCGAGGATCGGCACCGTGCGGCGCACCGGATAGAGCACATCGAGACCATCCCGGACGACGTCGTCGAACGCTTCGCCGAACTCGGCGTGGCAGCGAGCATGCAGCCCGTCCACGGCACCCACCACACGCGGGCCGACCGCAGCGATAACTGGTCGGTGCGGCTTGGCGAAGAACGGGCATCCCGAGGCTGGCGTTGCCGCGATCTCCGGGAAGCCGGAGTGACGGTGGCCCTGGGGTCCGACTGGCCGATCACCCCCTACGATCCCCGAGCCATGATGGCCGATTCCATCCTGCGCAGGCCGGTTGAACACCCGGAAACGAAGCCCGTGCAGCCCGAACAGGCCCTCACCCCGCTCATGGCCCTGGAAGGATATACGACCCACGCGGCGGCAGCGGCAGGGCTGGGAACCGATTCAGGTTCGATTTCCGTCGGCAAACGCGCCGACCTCACCGTCTTCGAGCGCGACCCCCTTGCCCTGGCACCGGAGGATTTGGCGCGAACACGCGTGATCACGACGCTCCTGGACGGTATTCCGACGCGCTAGCCTCCGGCGCCGCGGGGACTTCGGGTCCCCGCGGCCCGGTTAGGCGCGCTGGACGGATCGCCCACCCAGGTAGTGTTCCAGCCGCTCGAACTCCGGCTGGGAAAGCTCGCTCGCGACGGCGGCGGCACCCACCGCGCAGGCTGCCGCGAGGCTGCTTTCCTCATCCAGGCCTGAGGTCAGTGCCAGCACCAGTGCCGCGCAGAATGCGTCGCCGGCGCCCACGCTGTTCACGACGTTCGTCTTCGTCGCGGGCGCATGGGCGGTCTTGATCCCTTGCGAGTACATGGACGCCCCGGCTGCACCGTAGGTCACGGCCACCCGTTTGGCGTTCCTGAGCTCCGGGATCAACTGATACTCGGACTCGTTGACGATCACCAGGTCACACCGATCCAGAAGCTCGGCCGGAAGTGCCTGTGCCGGGGCCGCGTTGAGGGCGAAGAACCCGGTGGTGCGGCGCGCGGCTTCCAGCACGGTTTCGACGGCGATCTCCAGCTGCGCAAGCACCGGACCGCCGTCGGAGAGTTTGGCGCGATCCAGCGAGACCAGCGTGTTGGCGCCAGGCGCGACGGCGATCTGGTTTTCGCCGTCGCTGTCGATCACGATCAACGCTGTACCCGTCGGCGAGGAGACTTGCTCCACTGCCGAAGTATCAACCCCTGCCTGGTTCAAGGCCTCCGTGAGAAGCCGACCATCCGGGTCCTGGCCCACGGCGCCCACCATGCGGGCCGCACCTGCGAGCCTCGCGGCTGCCGCGGCTTGGTTGCCGCCTTTTCCGCCGGGCTGACGGGTAAGGGTGCCTCCACCGATGGTTTCACCAGGGGAGGGCAGACGGTGGACGCGGCACGTGAGATCGACGTTGAGGCTGCCAACAACGGTGAGCGTGGTTGGGATGGGCATGAGTTTTCCTTCTGGTGGTGCTGGATGGCGGTAGGGGTTTCCGGTCTAGTGCCAGAAGCCCACATGGACTTCGGTTGCTTCAGGAAGGGGGACCGGACCTGTAACCGTGACCTTGTTCCCGCCGCGGGCAAAGACTTCGCGGCAGGGGAGGTCAAGGGTGGGCACACCGGACTGTTCGGTGACGATCGAGGCAAGATCCTTCTCGGACAAGGCATAGACCACGCGTCCGATTCCTGCCCAGTAGATCGCGCCCGTGCACATGGCACACGGTTCGGTGCTCGTGTACAAGGTGCTGCCGGCCAATGCCCCGGCATCGAGCTTCCTGGCGCCTAGGCGGACAAGATTGGTCTCAGCATGCCCGGTGGGATCGTGTTCCGTGTTGACGGTGTTCATGGCTTCCACAATGGTTCCGTCCGGGGCCACCAGGACCGCGCCGAACGGATGGTCGCCGCGGTCCCGGGCTGCCCGCGCGAGGGACACGGCACGGCGCAGCAGCGCAAGGTCGGCCTGGCTGGCGTCAGCAAGGGAAGAAGCAGCGTTTTCGGAAGTGTTCATCAAAAGCCTTTCAGCCGGCCGTCGGCAGGGACAGGATTCTTTCCAAAAGGTGCGCAGCGGCGTCGCCCTTGACGGACAACACAACCCGGGACGCACGCTCAGGCAGTTCCCGCCCGCCGTCGGCTCCGCCGTCGAGCCGCTCACAGTGGGTCTTGCCACGACCCGCACCTGTGCTCGTGTCCACCGTGATTTCGACGTGCGGGGCGTCGTCGAGCTCAAGGGCGCCGATGGCGATGGCCGCTGCGAGAGGATCGTGGAGGGCAGCGCACTGCTCGCCGAAAATCGAGTTGTAGAAGGCGAAGTACTGGACCAGCATGCCGGACAATGCGCTGGCCACTGGATGTCCGGCCGTCGCAAGCGCCGCGCGATGGGTCTCATCGAAGCGGTGGTTCATGGTGACGTCCAAGGGAACCAAGGTGACCGGCCAATCGGCCTCCATCACCACCGCCGCTGCGTCGGCGTCGTTGAAGATGTTGGCCTCGGCGACGGGGCTGATGTTACCCGGCACAAACGCGGCTCCGCCCATGATCGTGACATCGCGGACGAGCGCAGGGAGCTTCGGGTCCAATTCCAGCGCGAGGGCCAGATTGGTGAGCGGACCGACGGCGATGACGCGCAATTCACCCGGGTACTCGTTGGCGAGCCGCACTAGCATTTCCGCGGCAGTCTCTGATTCGGACGCCAGTCCGGAGTCGTCCAAGGTGACCCCGCCGATGCCGTTATGGCCGTGAACGTGGGGCGCACCGCCGTCGAACGTTCCCATGAGGGGATCGTGGGCACCCACGGCGACGGGGATCCCGGCCCGACCTGCAGCATGGAGCAGGTTCAGGGTGTTGGTGGCGCCAACCGCGGCGCTCACGTTTCCGCTGACGGTTCCGATCCCCGCCAGCTCCACCTCGGGACTCGCCAACAGATAGGCGATCGCCAAGGAATCGTCGATGCCGGTATCGCAATCGAGGTAGAACGGCTGCGGTGTGGTGGTGGTCATGGTGCTCCTTCGTAGATTTGGCGACTTGGGTTCGGGCTTAAGCATGGGCGACGACGACGGCGGGAACCGCGGCGGCGCTCGCAGGGACGGGGCGCAGGATCAGGGAGGCGGCAAAGGCTGCGAGGGCAAAGCCCGCGGAGATCCACAGGGCGGTTTGGTAGCCGGCGATGGTTCCGGCGGCGACGGACGGCGCGACGACGGCGATTCCGACGCTGGCTCCGATCCCGAAACAAGCCCCGTTCAGGCCGGGCACGGAGCCCGGTGCCGATTTGGGCGAGTTGAGGACGGCGATGCCGCTGACGGTGCTCTGGAACTGCCCGAGGTACAGGACTCCCATGACGATCAGCAGGGCAAAAACCATCCAACGGTCCGCGGCGAAGATGGCGACCGCGACCGCCGCCACGACGATCAGACCACTGCTGATCCTCAGCGCCTTGAACCAGCCGATGCGCTGTGCGAACCAGCCGGAGAACACGGCGGTGAGTACACCCACGAAGGCTGTGGGCGTCAGGTACAGGAGGGCGGACATTGAGGCTGACAGCCCGTACCCGGCTTTTGCGTCCTGGCTGAGGAGGATCACGGTGAAGTTCAGCGCCGAGAAGATTCCGGCAAGCGTCAGCACAGTACTTGCCAAAACAGGCCATACCTGGCGGGACCGCAATTGTTCGATGGCGATCAGCGGACGCGCCACCCGCTTTTCCACGGCCACGAACGCCAGCCCGGCAATCAGTGCGCCGGCGAGGTAGCCGAGTGTCCAGACATCGCCCCATCCGGACGTGGAAGCCTGTCCGATCAGGTTGCTCAGGAGAACCAGGAAAGTGCCCAAGGTGCCTGCACCCCACCAGTCCATGCGCCCTTCACTCTTGCGCGCCGAGCTTTTCGGGACCACGACGGCGACCAGTACCAGTGCGACCACGCCCACGCCGAGGACCAAGACGAAGAGGAACTGCCAGCCGACGGTGTCGGTGATGAAACCGCCCAGGAAGCCGTCGAGTCCACCGATCCCGCCGTTGACCGCCGAGATGACGCCGACGGAAATCCCGAAGAGGCGTTTGCTGAAGCGCTCGGACAGGAGCAGGAAGGAAATGGTAAACGTTGCGCTGGTTGCGCTTTGCAGAACCCTGCCCACGAGAAGGACGGTCAGGTTCGGCGCCCACAGGCATAAGACCGTACCGCACAGCATGAGGGTGAGGACGATCAGCAGCGTGCGCCTGCGTCCCAGGAAGTCGCTCCATCGAGAAAACGCCATGCCCAGGACCGCTCCGGTCAGGAAGAACAGCGACTGGACTTTGGCAACGTTTTCCGTGGATTCCTGGAAATGGGCGGCCATGGCAGGCAGGGCCGCGGAGAACAAGCTGGCGTTGAGCTGGTAGCTGAGGATCGAAATGATGAGCGTGGCGATGAGGACAGGGACTCGGGCTACTTTTCGCCGGACAGGGAGCCCTGCGGTGTTGGTGGCTTGGGTTGTCATGGACAAACTTCCTTGTTTGAAACAAAACGGCTTCGGGGGCGGCTCGATGCAGGTGTGGCGCAGAGCACAAGATGGCTTATATGTGAATCATACATGCTTGTTATACAAGCTTGGAATACCCATCGCGTAAACTCTCACTATCGACGAAGGGAGCCATCTTGGACCGCAGTGCTGAAGCCGTTCTTTCGGAACCTTTGGATGCCTCGGCCAACATCCCGTTGCGCGTTGCGGTGTATTCGCGAATCATGAGCGCGATCCGCGCGGGGCTCTTCCCCGTGTCGTCGCTGTTGCCTTCGGAAACGGATCTTGGTTCTGCAATGAAGGTCAGCCGGACCGTGGTCCGGGAGGCCCTCATGCTTCTGGAAGAAGACGGCTATGTGCGCTCCCGCCGAGGCATTGGCCGTTTTGTGGCCACTAGGCTGCCGCGTGTTGGCCTCGAGCGGATCAGGCCCTTGGAACAGATCTTGGCCGAGGCCGGTTCCGGGGTCCAGGTCTGCCGCACGCAGCATGTGCTGCACCCGTCGTCGTCGGTGTTCACCGCAGAACCGCTCGGCATCCGCGAAGACGAGCCCTCCTGGTTCTTCGAGAGCGTCCTCAAGCGCGACGGCTCACCCATCGCCCTGGTCCAGGAGCATGTGGCAAGGACAGGTGCACTCATTGACAATGACCCTCAAGCGGCACGGGCCATCGCGGACGACATCGGGCAAGAAGCGACGCTGCTCGCCAACCTGATCTCAGCCGCTGGCCCTGTCTTTGGTCCCGGCGAGACGGACATCGCTGCCGGCACTCCAGGCGTGGCGCGCGGCGAGCTGCTTGAGCTTGATGCCAAGGACCCTGTGCTGATTTTGACCCAGACCGTGGAATATTCCGGCCAGGTTGTGTACCTGGCGAAGACGCTGGTCAACACAGGGGTGGTTCAGATAGGAATCATCCAAGGAGCCTGAGTGCACGGCTGCCCATTATCGTGTGGCAGCCCAAGTGACTGGCAGTAGGTGCCGTTTTGAGGGCCTATAACGACACCTACTGCTGGGCCCACGCCGCCCGGGTTCCCTGGCCGTGGGGCCACACCGGCGAGGGTCCCTGCCTGAGCTTGCGAAGGCTGGGAGCCGGTGGGGACTTGCGAGGCGAGGGTGGCGGTGGGGATTAGTTGGCGGTGGGGACTAGTTGGCCGGGCGCACGGCCCGTCCCGCGGCCGCAATCACCAGCTTCTCCGGGAGTAGCTTGACGGCCACCCGGGCAACAAAGGAGTTGAGCCGGCCGTCCACGACGCTCGGCTTGTTGGCGCGGATCGCGGACAGGGCAGTGTCCACCACTTGCCCGGGAGTCCGCATGGATCCAGCGGCTGCGGCCTCTCCGGCGATTTCGAAGAAGGGCGTGTCCGTAGCGCCCGGGCATACCGCAAGGACTTTCACGCCGGTGCCTTGTGTCTCGGCCCACAGAGCCTGCGTGAACGAGAGCACGAAGGCCTTTGTAGCGCCGTAGACGGCCATGTGGGGTATCGGCTGGAATGCGGCCGTACTCGCGATATTGATGACGGCGCCCGTGCCGCGCTCGACCATGCCGGGCAGGTATCGGGTGGTTGTTCCAACCAAGGTGGAGCAGTTCAGCTGGATCTGTTCGCTGAAGCGATCGGCGTCGGCATCGAGAACTTGTCCATGTGTTCCAAAGCCTGCGTTGTTGACCAGGATGTCCACTGTGAGTCCCAGGGCTTCGGTGGCGAGCTGGAGTTCCTTCGCGGAGTCCGGCAGGCTCAGGTCCATGGCCAGGACAGTCACTTCGGTGCCGTCTTCGCGGAGTTCACGAGCAAGCTCGTCAAGTTTGTCCTGGCTGCGGGCAACCAGTATCAGGCGTGCGCCCTCGGCGGCCAGTCTTCGGGCAAAGACTGAACCGATGCCTGTGGATGCTCCCGTGATAAGGGCTGTTTTGGTTGGAATATTCATGTCTTCTCCTAATAAACTGACTGTGCGGTTTGTTTTTTGGGTAAAAATTGGGGGCTCTGTTGGGGTGGGTGCCGTGCTAGCCCGAAATGAACTGCCGTTCGAGGAGCTGCAGGAGAAGCTCGGCACGTCGTTCGAAGGCGTCGAGATCCCGGGGATCGAGGGCGTCGGTGACTGACTTCAGGCCATCGAACGCTGCTACAACGACCGTCGCGGCATCACTTGGATCTCCTGAAAACGTCAAGACGCCACTTGCGCGGCCTCGTTGAAGGATGCCCGCCACGAGGTCCACCCACGCGGCGAGGGGGGAGGTGCTGCCGGGGTGCCCCTTTACCGAGGCGAGTTGATTGGCAAGGTGCACCACGCCCCACGCGGAAGAGTCGCTCAGGACCGTTCTGACCATGAACTTCCCGAGATTGCGCAATTCCTCAGGCGGATTGTCCTTGCTGAGAACTTCCTCTTGGACGCGGCGTAGCCAACGTGCCTTTTGCTCGTCTATGACCGCCTGGGCCAACAGCGCTTTCGAAGAGAAATGAAAGTAGATGGCTCCCTTGGTGAGCCCGACTTCGCGGATGATGTCGTCCATCCGGGTCTGCTCGAAACCCTTATGCGCAAAGACATCCGCGGCAACCCGTAGGATCTCACTGCGTGTGGCCGCGCCTTTGGGCGTGCTGCCGGTGTCGCCAATCTCCATAAATACAAAACTACAAACCGACTGGTAGGTATGTCAATTTTTCGCCGCAGTTCGCTCCTCGATAACTCCGCGGGCCCTCTTGCCGATAAGATTTGTTCGTTTAATGGTGAGCGAAACAGCAGCTATGGCTGGTCTGGGAGATTCTCGGAGGAATGGGGGACCGGATGAGCGACGTGGCGCTCTTTGAAGCTTCCGTCAAGCGGGAGCTCGTTCATAAGCGCTCCGTTTCCGAGGTCTTCTTGACTGACTTTGTTCAATCAAGTTCCCGACGGTTCGTTGCGGGAGCGCAATGGCCGCGATGGCACGTTTTCTACGGATCGCAGGACGGTTCGCCGGATTCCGCGCTCATGGCTGAGACATTGAGGCAGGCGGTCATCTTCCTGTCCCATTTGTGCGGAGTTCCCTTGACGCATAAATTCCTCATGCCGCACATGGGTATCTCCGTGGAAGCCGCGACCCTGGATCCTTTGGTGCCCGCGCAAGTTGCCGTCGAACTTGACGTCAAGGACATGAAACTCAGCGCCGGGCAATTGTCGGCTCTTACAGTGTCTGCGCGGTTTCTTCTTGACGGCGCTCCCATAGGGGAGGGGACGGCAGGCGCCCGCATTGTGAATCCGGCAACGTATGAGCGATTTCGCGGAGAAGTCCTCACAGGGCCGCCCGCAATAGGCGAGGACTTGCTGGCGTGCGCCGACGTCGGGCATGCCACCCAGCGGAACGTCATGCTCGGCCAAAGCCGACGGCCGTTCGTCTGGCCGCTGCGAGTTGATCCAACCCACCCCATCTTCTTTGACCATCCCCTCGACCACGTCCCGGGAATGCTTCTCGTGGAGGCTGCACGGCAGGCTGTGCGTGCAGCCTGTTCCCGGCCGGATGCCGATTTTGCCCTGTTTGAGGCGGAGTTCGTGAAGTTGGTCGAGTTCAGCTTTCCCGTGGATGTTGCTGTGACCCCGGTCGAGGCAAATAATGCCCGCGGTCCCGTGAGGGTTCGGATACTGCACAACGAGGAGACCCTGATGTCCTTGGTGGCCCGGGTCAAAGTCCAGCGATAGTTCAGGGATTCCCTAGATCCTGCGGGGGAGTCGGTGCGATGGCCGGCATCATGAAACGCCACATGTCGTCAATCCGCTTGAGAACGTCGCGTCGTTCGGTCAGCACGTTGGAAACCATTTGCACGCCCGTGAAGGACGCAACCAGGTACCGGGCGAAATCCGCGGCATCAATATCGGGCCGCACGTCACCTTCCTGCTGAGCCTGGCGGGTCAGTATCTCCATGGTTGTGACCCAGTCATGGTAGGGGCCTTTGACATCTCCGTTGAATGCCGAGGCCTCAAAGGTCAGCCGGATACCGGCCCGCACAATTGGCTCATCAAGCAGTTGCTGCCCGAATGTTCTGCACATGGCGATCATTGTTTCCAGCGCAGGCAACCCGGCCTCGGCAATCTTATCTCCGGCAACACGCACAATGTTGTGTTGTTCGGCGATGACAGCCAGCGCCAAGTCTTCCTTCGACTTGAAATGGAAGTACAGCGCGCCTTTGGTGACGGAGGCGCGCTCCGTGACGTCGCTGAGGCTCGCATTACCGTAACCGACCTCTTCAAAGATCGACGCTGCTCCCTCAATCACCGCTGTTCGGGTGGCTTTGGCACGTTGTTGCATGATTAGCCTGGAGACCTCTCCGGTTTCTGCATCCGGGATACTTGAGTACATGAATCCGAGTGACCCCGGGGACCGGTGAGAGCGATGCCAACGTCCGTTGACCATGCGCCCCGGATTCTGGTCCTGGGTTCATCCGGCTTCATTGGAAGTCGGGTCGCAGCCTCGCTTGCCGGAACTGGAGGGGCGCACGTTGTGGCCCTCTCGCGGAAACCCGGCACCGGGCTACGAAACCATAACGCTACCATTGCGACCGCCGATATTTCGGTACCTGGGAGCCTGATCCCATTCCTGTCCGGCGCGGATGTTGTAGTCCACGCCGCATCATATGTGGGCTCCGACCCTCGTCTTGCCCATGAGGTCAACGAGCTTGGTACTGGCAACGTCATTGAGCAGTGCCGGCAAGCCGGGGTTGACCGGCTGATCTACGTCAGTACCTGCAGCGTTTACGGTACCGGCCCCCACCGCGGCCTCCTTGAATCCGAAGCCGGCTATCACCCGGCCTCGGTGGCCAGCGCCAGCCGCGCCATCGCAGAGCAAATGGTCCTCGGCTACGACGGCGAAGTTGTCCGTCCAAACCTCGTGTTCGGTGCGGGAGATCGGTGGTTCGTTCCGGGCCTGCTCAAAGTCGTGAAAGTGGCCGGCGGGTGGCCCGGTGATGGTTCGGCGCTGCTCTCGCTTATCAGTGTGGAGGCGCTGGGAAGATTGGTTTCCGGGCTTGCGCTGGCACCTCGACAACCCGGACAGGCCTTCCATGCTGCGTATCCGGAACCCGTTCCGGTGTCCCTCCTCTTGCGAAGCATCGCCCGGGCAATCGGTATGGAGTACCCGAGGCTTCTGGGGGATGACGAACGTACCGGCGCGGCATTGCGGGCTGCGGGATTCACCGGCCACCAGATTGACCTGGTTACGACGGATCACTGGTACTCCTCTGAACATCTTTGGCGCAGCGCGGGGCAAAAGCCCGAGACTTTCCGCAGCGCTCTTGCTGAATTTTCTGCTTCCTGCCAAGTCTCCCCGGTACCCGGCATCTCGTAAACCGGTTGAACGGTTTGTTTAATGGCGGTCCTCACTCTACACTTCAAGGCAGTGGCTCGTTGTGTTGTGTGGCAACCAGCCGAAGGGCAGAAATGGGGGAGGTGCGGCCGAGTCATCGACCGCACCTTATCTGTCCGAAGCTGACTGCGTTCGATTTCCTATCTCACATCGTTGTGGTTTAGTATTGACGAGTTGCTCCGGCGGGGATGGAAGTTCCCGGCAAGCAAAGTTTGGGGCTGTGGCGCAGCTGGTAGCGCACCTGCATGGCATGCAGGGGGTCAGGGGTTCGAGTCCCCTCAGCTCCACCACATTCGACGTATTCGAACCATCGAGTATGTCCGCAGCAGTCACGGAAGGGAATCACCCGAGGGGTGATTCCCTTTTTGCGTCCGGCCCGCCGGGTGCGAGTGTGCTGCTGCGGGTGTCCCCGGTCAAGGACTCGGGACACCGGCAGGCGTTGTTGCGAGGGAGGGCTGGCTGCTACCCGGGCTTGACCCCATATTCGGCTGCGCTGACAAACTCGATGGCCGAGAACGTCTCGTCGCCTACCACCCAGGCGTTGTGTCCTGGCGGGATGGTGTAGGAATCTCCTTTGGAAATGCTGATCTTCTTTCCGTCCTCTGTCTCGACTTCAAGGGAGCCAGCAACGCAGTACCCCACGTGGTTGAGCTGGCAGGAATCGGTTTGTACTACTGGCTTGATGCAATCCGCCCAGGTCCAGCCCGGCTCGAAGCTGAGGCGGCCGATGGTGTAGTCACCGACAGTGACGACTTCCACTACGGTTTTGTCCGGGCGGCGGGTTTCATCGGGGGAATTGTGCGACTTCACTTCAAGCTGCGTGACGAGGTTGACAGTCATGGTCTGCTCACAAGGGGAGTGGGAGCCTGATCTTCCAGGTCCGCAACGTGGCTCGCCCTTCGCAGCGGACCCTGGTGTCTGAGCTGCGTGCGGCGCGTGCCGTGCCTTTCGGCAGCGGTCAGACGGTCGATTACTTGCAATCTCTACCATCCTCTGCAGCCCCCGTGTTGTCGAGGGTTCCCGTGGGGGATAGATTGGTGCACCGTGACCTTGACCGAGCTGGATGCACACCTTGAGACACTGTTCGGCACCCTGCGCCGGTTCCCCGACGTGGAAGCCGAGAACCTGCAGGCGCACGACGCCACCGACCGGCTCCTTCTCGAGACCGCGGCAGGGTACGTGCGTAGTCCGGAGACCCGCGTCGCGGTGATCGGCGACCGCTACGGAGCCTTGACCCTGGGCGCTTTGGCGGCTCTCGGCGTCGGGCACATCCGGGTGACTCAGGACCTCTACGTGAGCAGGCTTGCACTCCAACGGAACGCCGAGGCGTCAGGGTTGTCCGGCCGCTTCGACCAGTTCGAGTTGGGTGCCGGGTTGCTCGACGGCGCCGAACTGGTGATCATGCAGCTGCCCAAGGCCCTCGCGGAACTGGAAGAAACGGTCGACGCCGTTGCGCGCTTTGCAGCGCCGGGAGCCGTCCTGCTGGCCGGAGGACGCGTCAAGCACATGACCTTGGGCATGAACGCCATCCTTGAACGCAGCTTCGAATCCTTGCAGCCGCAGCTTGCGCAGCGGAAGTCACGTGTCCTGCTTGCCACCGGTCCCACGCGGCCGGACACTTCGGAGCCCTTCCCGGTCTCGGAGCAAAACACCGAACTGGGGATCACCATCTGTGCCCACGGAGCTGCCTTCTCGGGGACGAAGCTGGACATCGGCACCCGCTTCCTTTTGGGCTTCCTGGACAAGATTCCCGATGCCCGCCACGCGGTGGACCTCGGCTGCGGGACGGGAATCCTCGCCACGATGTACGCACGGAACCGGCCCAATGCCCGCGTTACTGCAACGGACCAATCAGCCGCCGCCGTCGCATCCGCGCGGGCCACTGCGGCAGCGAATGGGTTGGGAGACCGAATCGCGGTAGTTCAGGACGACGCCATGTCCGCCTTCGAACCAGGCAGTGCAGATCTCATCTTGCTCAACCCGCCGTTTCACCTTGGTGCCAGCGTCCATGCCGGTGCGGCCACGAAGATGTTTGAGGCCGCAGCACGGGTCCTGGATTCCGGCGGTGAACTCTGGACTGTCTACAACAGCCACTTGCAGTACCGCGCGGCGCTGGAAAGGCTGATCGGTCCCACCACCGAAATCGGCCGGAACCCGAAATTCACTGTGACGCGAAGTATCAAGCGTTAACCCGTCAGGGCAGTTCCGTCAGCAACTGCTCCACCGCGAAGTGTCCGATCCCCGACATCTGCGGGTTGTCATCCGAAAAACTGAGCATGGCCGTCGCGAACAAGACCGCCCAGCCGCGGGCTCGGCTCCACGTAGCGGCGTGAACGGCGGGCCCGAAGGCCGCCATGAAACGGTGCCGCGCATCGGCGTCGAACATCAACCAGGCGACGGCGAGATCCACCGCGGGGTCTCCGGCACCGAGGTCGCCGAAGTCGAGGACAGCCGCGAGCCGCCCGTCTGGGCGCAGGAGGACGTTCGCAGGGTGAAGGTCTCCGTGCAGCCACAGCCTGGGCCCGTCCCACGGCGGTACCGAGCAGGCTCCGGACCAGAGCTCCCGCAAGCGCGGGGCTTCCAGATAGCGGCCGGACGCGTTGAGCCGGTCCAGTACCGCGCCTGACCTTGTTTCCAAGGGCACCCCGCGGAAGGGGTTGACTGGCGCGTCAGGCGGTGCGGGCACATGTATCGCCGTGAGGAACGCGGCCATGTCCTCGGCCGCCGCATTCCGCGTTGCCTGGGGCACAAGCGCCGCGGAGATCCCAGGCAACCAAGGGGTCACGCTCCAGTGCCACGGATAGTCGGCGGATGGGCGTCCCGAATGGACAGGGCTGGGGAGGGGAACGGGGGAACGCCGGGCATACGTCTGGACGTACTGCTGTTCATGGAGTACCAACTGCGCTGCCGCTTCGCGTCGGGGCAAGCGAACGGCCCAATCCTCGCCAAGGCGGTAGATGACGTTGTCCCAACCGTTGGCCACCAGCTTCAAGGGAAGGTCCGAGAAAGCGGGCAGCTGCTCCTTGAGCAAGCTCCTCACCAGTCCCGCTGTGACATCCAGCTCGGCCTGCGGCATCAATGCCATATTCCAGGCCTCCCATCAGCAATATCGGCGTCCGTTACGCCTGAGTAGCGTGTGGGCATACCGGGACAAGCACACGTGCCGTACGATGCAAATGCAACAGCATTATTCGAATGATTTTAGGGGAATCCGTGACTGAGATCCGCCAGCCGACTCCGAGGCGCGGAACCAATCTGCCCCGCATGGGGGACTTCAACCTGACCGTCATTCTCGACGCCATCAGGCGATCGTCGGGTGGCCTCAGCCGCGTGGAACTAGCCCAGATCGTCGGCCTTTCACCGCAGACAATCTCGAATATCTCGCGCCGCCTGCTGGATCAACGGCTCATTGTCGAGGCAGGCAAGGAAGGCAGCGGTCCGGGCAAGCCTCGCACCATCTTGAGACTCAACCCCGCCGGAATGTATGCGTTGGGCGTCCACCTCGATCCTGCAGTCATTACGTCCGTCGTCCTGGACCTGGTGGGCGACGTTGTGAAGCATTCCCGGATTCCCACTCCTGCCGGCGGCAATCCGCAGCGCGTCATCGCCGCCATCGCGGAGGAAATCAAGGCGCTGATCGAAGACTCCGGTGTTGATCCGGGAAAGATCGCGGGACTTGGTGTCGCGGCGCCGGGACCCATAGACCTGGATGAAGGTACCGTGGTGGACCCGCCCCTGATGGTGGGTTGGGACCGGGTGCACTTGAGGGACGTCCTCGCCGAAGCCACCGGGCTGGAGACCCTGGTGGACAAGGACGTGACAAGTGCGGCCGTCGCCGAAACCTGGGCGGGCGGACCGAGCGGCACGGGCAGCTTCATCTTCATGTACATGGGTACCGGCATCGGCTGCGGCATCGTGCTCAATGACGAAGTGGTCCGCGGAACGTCCGGCAACGCCGGTGAAATCGGCCACATCATCGTCGACCCGGACGGCCCTCCTTGCGATTGCGGTCTGCGTGGGTGCGTCAAGTCCTCCTGCATCCCGCAGGTCCTCGTTGCCGAGGCCGAAGAGCAAGGTGTCCTGAACGGTGGCCGCAAGGGTACGGAGGGGCCGGAAGTCCAGGAAGGCTTTGCCAGGCTCTGCGATGCCGCCGACTCAGGCGACGAGCGCGCCATCGCGATCATCGACAAGTCCGCGGTGCTGGTTGCCCGGGCGGTCGCGGTAGTGACCAACACCCTCGACGTCGAACGCGTCGTCTTTGGAGGTCCCTTCTGGGGCCGCATGTCCGAGCGATATCTGGATCGCATTCCCGCCCTGCTCGCCGCCAACAGCGCCGCGAACAGCATCCACGGCATTGAAGTTGTCGGGACCGGCGTGGGCGAAGACGTCGGCGCCATCGGGGCGGCCTGCCTGGTACTGGAACACACCCTCGCGCCGCGCGCCCAACGGCTCCTGTTGGAAGGCTGAGGCCTTTTCACGTCGCCCTGCGTCGCAGGGCAGCGTCGATTAATATCGGCAACAGGCTGGGCCAGCTGAAGTGTGGGGGCTGCAGCCGCTTGAAAGATCGGAGCGTCATGCGTCGCCCAGCCCGGATCGGAGCAGCACTGCTCGGCGTAGTGGGCCTTTTGGCCTCGGCCGCCTGTTCCACCCAACCGCAGGCCAATGAAAAACAGACGATCAAGATCGTCTATCAAAAGACGGACTCTTTCACCGCCCTGGACAAAGTCTTCAAGGACGCCAAACAGGAATTCGAGGCCGCCAACGCAGGTGTCACCGTGGACCTGCAGCCTATCCAAGCCAACGACGACGACTACGGCACCAAGCTCGCGCTGGCCCAGCGGTCTCCGGACACAGCGCCGGACGTCTTCTACGAGGACACCTTCAAGGTCCGGTCGGACGTCGATGCCGGATACCTGCTGAAACTCGACGGAAAGCTGGCCACCTGGGACGACTGGTCCACCTTCAACGAGGGCGCCAAGGCCGCCGGACGCGGTGACGACGGCGGTATTTACGCCGTTCCGCTTGGCACCGACACCAGGGCGATCTGGTACAACAAGACGGTCCTTCAGAAGGCCGGCATCCCCTTGCCGTGGCAGCCGAAAACCTGGGATGACATCCTGACTGCGGCCCGCAAGATGAAGGCTGCGGATCCGAGCGTGGTGCCTTTCAACATGTACGCCGGGAAAGCCACCGGTGAAGGAACAGTCATGCAGGGCTTCTACGAGCTGCTCTATGGAACAGGAAGCTCCCTGTATTCGGAAAACGATAAGAAGTGGGTGCTGGGATCCAAAGGATTCACCGACTCACTCCAGTTCCTGAAGACCCTCTACGACGAGAAGCTCGCCGTAACGCCGGCGGAAGCGCTCGATTCGAACGTGTGGAAGAAAGTCTTTGGCGAGTGGCTGCCGCAGGGAAAAATGGGCGCCACCGTGGAAGGCTCGTACACGCCGTCGTTCTGGCAGAAAGGCGGTTCCTACGAGTGGGCCGGCTACGCGCAGGACATGGCCGTAGCCAAGTTCCCCACCCAGTTCGGACAGGACCCGGGTGGCGTGAGCATGTCCGGCGGATGGACGCTCGCCGTTGGTGCGAAGACCAAGAGTCCGGACCTGGCATTCAAGTTCTTGACCACTGCCGTGAACAAGAAGAACGCCCTGGCCTTCGACGTCAATAATTCGCAGATCGCTGTCCGCACCGATGTAGCTTCGGATCCCGGCTACCAAGCGGCCAACCCGTTTGTGAAGGACGTTTCCGATCTTGTGGCTGTGACACACTATCGCCCGGCGACCGCAGACTACCCGAAGATTTCCCTGGCAGTCCAGCAGGCCACCGAGGCCGTCATCACCGGCAAACAGAGCCCGGCGGAGGCGGCAGCCGAATACGACGCTTCGGTCAAGAAGCTGGTCGGCGACGCCAAGGTCATGCAGAAATGACGCATGCCGGTCCCTGAGTCCCCACCTCGCGGTTCCCTGCGTCGCAGGTTCCGCTTGCTGCCGGTAGTGCCGTCAATCCTGCTGCTGGCAATCTTCATGCTGGCGCCCGTGGCGTGGTCCTTTTATGCCTCCTTCACCAACGCCGCGTTGTCCGGCAAGGCCGCCCTGAACCCTCAGTGGGTCGGCCTGGACAACTACGCACGGATGCTGACGGATTCCGTCTTCCCGCTCTCCGCCTGGCTGACGGTGGTCTTCGTGGCCGTGTCTGCGATCCTCGGACAGAACGCCCTTGGCCTGGTCATCGCCTTGCTGATGACCAAATCCGGGGGAGCCACGGCGTCGCTAGTGGGCACCGCGGTGGTCGCCTCATGGGTGCTGCCGGAGATCGTGGCTGCCTTCGCGGCGTATGCGTACTTCAGCCAGGACGGCACGCTCAACCAGCTTCTGGGAATCCTCGGTGTTCACGGCGCCAACTGGCTGTATGCCTTCCCCATGGCAGCGATCATCCTGGCCAATGTCTGGCGGGGTACCGCGTTTTCCATGCTGGTCTACAGGGCGGCGCTCTTCCAGGTCCCGCGCGACATTTCCGAAGCCGCCCTCATGGACGGCGCCCGGGGGTGGCAGCGGCTCGCCTTCATCACCCTGCCGATCATTCGTGGGAGCATTGCCACCAATCTCATGCTGGTCACCCTCCAGACGCTCGCGGTCTTCACCCTCATTTGGGTGATGACAGCAGGTGGCCCTTCCAACGAGAGCACCACCTTGCCGGTACTCGCGTACCAGGAAGCCTTCAAGCTCGGAGATATCGGTTATGGCACCGCGATCGCTTCGGTGTTGATCCTGATCGGCTTGGTTTTCGGAATGGTGTACGTCAGGCTCCTCCGCAGGGCGAACCCGTGACCTCCCTGCGCCGCGAGCCGCGGTTTACCGAAAGGCGCCCGACGGCGGTGGCCCAGGGACGGCCACGTGTCCGGTTGGCTGCGAATGCAGCTTTGGCCGTGATTGGCGTCTGCTTTGTGCTGCCCCTTGCGTGGCTGCTACTTGCCTCCCTTGATCCGCACGCCGGCTACCAGACGCGATGGCCGCAATCGCCGTCGTTCGCCAACTTTGCCGCTGTGCTGACTCCTGAGCTGTTGTTCCTGCCGCTCGTGAACAGCTTCCTGCTGTCCGCCGGAACGGCCGTCGTGAACCTGGCGGCCGCCGTGCTCGCGGCCTATCCGCTGTCCCGCTACCAGTCGCGATTCAACAAGCCGTTCCTGTATACGGTTCTCCTCGGCACGTCGCTCCCGGTCACGGCAATCATGGTGCCGGTCTACGGCCTGTTCGTGCAGTTGCAATTGCTGGACTCCATGCCGGCGACTATCTTCTTCATGGCAACCACCACCTTGCCCATGGCCATCTGGATGACCAAGAACTTCATGGACTCCGTCCCGCTGGAATTGGAGGAAGCTGCCTGGACGGACGGTGCCTCGGGACTGGCCACTCTGCGGAGGATCGTCCTGCCCCTGATGCGGCAAGGGCTGGGCGTGGTGTTCATC
Organism: Arthrobacter sp. MMS24-S77; assembly: GCF_054888235.1. NCBI lineage: Bacteria > Bacillati > Actinomycetota > Actinomycetes > Micrococcales > Micrococcaceae > Arthrobacter > Arthrobacter sp. MMS24-S77. Next base: position 2,739,678 of record NZ_JBTZRN010000001.1, on the reverse strand, counting down.
TTCGTCTTCATCCAGGCCTGGGGGAACTTCTTCGTCCCGTTCATCCTGTTGCTGTCTACCGCCAAGCAGCCGGCCGCGGTGTCCGTCTTCAGCTTCTTCGGCCAGCATGGAGCCATCGCCTACGGGGAGCTCGCCGCGTTCTCCATCCTGTATTCGGTCCCGGTGCTCGTCCTTTACACCGTGGTGGCCAGGGGCTCAGGCAGCGAGTTTGCACTCTCCGGCGCGATGAAGGGCTGAACAGCCCACAGCCCACAGCCCACAGCAAAGGCCCAGGCCAGGCGCTGGACCGCATAGTCCGCGTCGGAGCGTCCTAGTCGATGTCCTCCACGATGGTGCCGTACGGAATGGAATCATCAAGGTGGGCCTGGTGGCCCGTGAGCCCCGGGTTATAGAGGACGCGGACACCGTGGAGCTTGTCCGCGGCGGATTGCATCAAGATGGGGCGGATGGTCTGGATGAACCGCTCATCCTTGCCATCGAGGTACTCCTGATAACTGGCTGGAAGCTGAATCATGGCAAAAGAATAGTCCTGCCGGACCGTCATGGGGAGGGTTCCCGATCGCGGGGTTCTCCGTGGCGTACTCCTTGCCGGTTAAGCCTCGCTGAAAAGCCAAACGAACAATCTTCAGAAATCAGCCGAAACGCAGCGTAAAACTGCGTCTTAATTCGGTGGACGATTTGTGGCGCCCGGCGCCCCGATCTAGAGTCGTAGTCAAGTTACCGCGGTAACGTGTCAGCGATCCTCCGTCGGATCTGCCTCTCGAAGGCAGGCAGGAGGGTGTGGGTGCCCCCATGTGGGCCTGACATTTGCACACGGACAACTTCATTCCAGGCGTAACAGTCGCGGCTGCGCCCTGCTGGAGTTCGTTGCGTGTATCCCCAAACTCAATTCACCGATTCTGCAGTCCAAGGACCTGGTTTTCAAGTCCGCGAACGCAGGCCCGCTGACACACAGCCAAGGACGCAAATGTCACCACCAAGCCTCATCGACACACATCCAAACTTGACCGGCGCAGCCCCCGTCGCGTTGTCCTACGAACTCTTCCCACCCCGCTCTCCAGCGGCTGCGGAATCGCTCTGGACCACCATCGGCGAGCTTGAGGCCACGGATCCCGACTTCGTCTCCGTCACCTATGGCGCCAGCGGCTCCAACCGCGACACCGCCGTCGAGCTCATCAACCGGCTGCTGCTGGAAACCACCCTCCGTCCGCTGGCCCACCTGACCTGCGTTGGAAACACCCCGCAGGAGCTGGCCGAGATCATTGGCGAGCTCCTCGACAACGGCGTGCGCGGCATCCTTGCCCTGCGGGGCGACCTCCCCAAGGACAGCGGCCAACCGGTCAACGGTTCGCTGCGCTATGCCCAGGACCTGATCGAACTGATCCGCCGTGTGGAACAGCGACGTTCGGCCCTGCTGTGCGCAGGCAAGATCGCCGTGGGCGTGGCTGCGTACCCCACCCGCCACCCGGAGTCCCCGAGCGTGGAACACGACGTCGAGGTACTGCTCGCGAAGCAGCGCTCAGGTGCCGACTTCGCCATCACGCAGGTCTTCTTCCACACCGAGCAATATGCTGACCTGATCTCCCGGGCCCGGCGCGCAGGCGTCACCATCCCGATCATTCCGGGCGTCATGCCGCTGACGAGCCTTCGCCGGCTCAAGCGCCTCGGCGAGCTCACCGGCGTCGAACCGGCACCGGAACTCATCGAACGCCTTGCTGCCGCGGACACTGACGCCGAACGGCGCAAGATCGGCGTCCGCGCCACGGTGGACCTGGCCAACGCAGCACTCCAAGCCGGCGCTCCGGGCATCCACCTCTACACGTTCAACGAGCACACCTGCGCCCTGGATGTGCTGGACAAGCTTGCCCTGCCCCGGCCGGCCCGCCCCGCGAGCCGGCTCAGCGCCATCGCCCGCCGCCAGGAACTCGTCAGCTGATCAGCCAATGCTGGTCCGCAACCCCTAGACACATCGATTTGCACCTACTGCCCCAAGGAAACTCCCATGACTGAACAGAACAACACCCCATTCCCCGCAGCCTCCCTCCTCGGCTACCCGCGCATCGGCCGTCGTCGCGAACTCAAGAAGGCCGTCGAAGCCTACTGGGCCGGCAAGATCGACGCCGCCGCCCTTGACGCCGCTGCCAAGGACATCCAGCTGACCACCGCCAAGCGACTCCAGGAACTCGGCCTGAACGAAGCCGCCGCCGTTCCGGGCACCTTCTCCTTCTACGACCAGGTGCTCGACGCCACCGCACACCTGGGTGCAGTCCCTGCCCGTTTCGGCCAGCTGCTCAACGCCGAAGGCCAGCTGGACATCGATGGCTACTTCACCCTGGCCCGTGGCAACAAGGAACAGCAGCCGCTGGAAATGACCAAGTGGTTCGACACCAACTACCACTACCTCGTTCCGGAAATCGGCCCGGAGACTGACTTCAAGCTCGCTTCCAACCGCATCGTCGAGGAATTCGAGTTCGCCCTGGCCAACGGCATCGAGACCCGTCCGTACATCGTCGGTCCGGTGACCTACCTGCTCCTGTCCAAGGCTTCGGATGACGCCCCCGCGGGCTTCGCTCCGCTGTCCCGCCTCGAGGACATTCTCCCGGTCTACGTTGAACTGCTCGGCAAGCTGGCCGCCGCCGGCGCCAGCTGGATCCAGCTGGACGAGCCCGCCCTGGTTGTCGACCAGGACACCCCGGCCTCGGAAATCCAGGCAGCAGTCGCCCGTGCCTACGAGGTTCTCTCCGGTGCCGCAGCGCGCCCCCAGCTCTTCGTTTCCACCCCGTACGGCTCCCTCGATGGCCAGCTAGGCACCCTTGCGGCCACTAACATCGATGCCCTGCACGTCGACGTCTTCAAGGGCGCGGTCCCGTCCGCAGCGGCCCTCGCCGGCCTGGGCAACAAGACCCTGGTTGCCGGCGTCGTCGATGGCCACAACATCTGGCGCAACGACCTCGCCGTCTCGGCCGCAAAGCTGGACGAACTGAAGGCCGCTGCCGGCAAGCTTGCCGTGAGCACCTCCACCTCCACCCAGCACGTTCCGCACGACACCGCCGAGGAGACCCAGCTCTCCGAGCAGCTGCGCAGCTGGCTCGCGTTCGCTGACCAGAAGGCCGTCGAGGTCAAGACCCTTGCGGACTACTTGGCTGACCCGGCTTCCGCGAAGGCCGCCATCGACGAAGCCTCCGCCGTGATCGCTTCCCGCGCCACCGCCGAAGGCGTCCAGCGTGCCGACGTCCGCGCCCGCACCGCAGCCCTCACCGAGGCCGACTTCAACCGCTCCGAGTACTCGGTCCGCGAAGCCGCACAGGAAGCAGCCCTGCACCTGCCGCCGCTGCCCACCACCACCATCGGATCTTTCCCGCAGACCTCGGAAATCCGCTCGGCCCGCGCCCGCAACAACAAGGGTGACCTCACCAACGAGCAGTACGAGCAGCTCATGAAGGACGAGATCAAGCGCGTTGTCGACCTGCAGGAAGAGCTCGGCTACGACGTCCTGGTCCACGGCGAGCCCGAGCGCAACGACATGGTCCAGTACTTCGCTGAGAACCTGGAAGGCTTCGACGTCACGGTCCACGGCTGGGTCCAGTCCTACGGCTCCCGCTGCACCCGTCCGTCCATCCTTTGGGGCGATGTCACCCGCTCGGCTCCCATCACGGTTGCCTGGGCCGAGTACGCCCAGTCCCTGACCAGCAAGCCGATGAAGGGCATGCTCACCGGTCCGGTCACCATCCTGGCCTGGTCCTTCGTCCGCGACGACCAGCCGCTCGGCGAGACCGCCAACCAGGTGGGCCTGGCCCTGCGTGACGAGATCGCCGACCTCGAAGCTGCAGGCATCAAGGTCATCCAGGTGGACGAGCCCGCACTGCGCGAACTCCTGCCGCTGCGCAAGGCCGACCACGCCGCCTACCTGAAGTGGTCTGTTGACTCCTTCCGCCTGGCCACCGCCGGTGCCGCCGACGCAACCCAGATCCACACCCACCTGTGCTACTCGGAGTTCGGCGTGATCATCGACGCGATCGACGGCCTCGACGCCGATGTCACCTCCATCGAAGCTGCCCGCTCCCGCATGGAGGTTGTCCACGACCTCGAGGCGCACCACTTCGGCCGTGGCGTCGGTCCGGGCGTCTACGACATCCACTCGCCCCGTGTTCCGGGCGAAGCCGAGGTCACCGAGCTGCTGTCCACCGCCGTCAAGCACGTTCCGTCCCGCCAGCTCTGGGTCAACCCGGACTGCGGCCTGAAGACCCGTGGCTACGCCGAGACCGAAGAGTCCTTGCGCAACCTGGTCAAGGCCACCAAGACGGTCCGCGCAGGACTGCTGGAAGCTGCAGCCAAGTAAAGCCCAAGTAGGACAAACGCTGGCGGCCGGTCACCTCGAAAGGTGACCGGCCGCCGTCGTACTTTAATCGGTTACTGGGCCCAGCGTTGGTTGGAAGTGACTTGTCAGGACTCCCAGAGGATCTCGTCGTCAACCACGCCGTCCTCGTCCGCCGCGACCACCAGGAGCTCGTCGGTGAAGTGTGAGCCCAAGGTGAAATCGAGGACGAAGTAGCGCTCCGGCTGGCCCGGGTAGATCGCCACGTGGCCAAGCTTGAGGGCCTTGAGGAAGACGTCCTTGGTGAGCTGCGCCTTGTCACGGACGCCGAACACTGCCTCCAGCTGCTCATCCTTGAGCTGCGTGGAGTGGAAGTGGAGGAACTGCTGGGAGTTGGTGCCGTCCTGGTCCAGCTCCTCGGCAATCATGTCCCGGACCTGGTCCACTAACTCGGGGAGGTAGCCCAGGCGGTAGTCCACCTTGTGAAGGGCCTTCTCGTCGAAGTGGTCTTGCGCCGCGACGTTCAGGTCCAGTTCGAGGGGATTTCCTGCGAGCTCGTGAGAAGCCACGTAGCAGTGTTCCCGCCCGTGGTTGAGCTCGATTTCCCCAAAATGTTTGCTCGCTACCTTGCTCATGTCTTCAAGATAGTCCCAAACAAGCGGCGTGTTCCAGCATCCTGGAAGATTTCAGGCGCGTGGTTTGGGCGTTGACTTTTGAGTCACTTTGGGCATGGTCGCGGCGCCGCCGGCCCGGACTGCTGCAGTGCTCCCGCGAAGCGTGTCGGCCAGCAGTTCCGTGAAGAGCTGCACTTGCGCGGTGCGCTTTTCGTTGATGAGCAGGGCGAACACGTTCCGGGCCAACCGGATGTCCGGGACGTCCAGAACCACGACGCCGGCCGGTCGGTGGCGTAGCGCCAGTTCCGGTACCAACGCGGCGCCGAGCCCCGCGGCAGCCATCTCGAGGCTGGCGTGGAAGTCGTCGCTGTAGGCGACGACGCGCGGGTGCAGATTGCAGCTGGCAAACAGCCGTTCGATGACGACGGCGTCGCTGGTGCCCGGGTGGTGGATGATCCATGGCATGTCGGAGAGCTGCGAGGCCTGCATTTCAGCGTCTTCCCGGATACCCCAGGACGCGGGGAGCACCACGCGGAAGTCGTCGTCGCCGATCCACTGCCGTTCCAAGGTGTGCGGCCACGCGAGCCCGGATTGGCCCACCTGGTACACCAGCGCCAGATCCAGTTCGCCACCGCTGCGCAGTCCTTGGATGGTTTGGGAAGGCTCGGCCACCCACACGCGGAGTTCAATCCCCAGTTTTTTCCAGCGCGGGTTCCGCAGGATGTCCGGCAGGACGTAGGTTGCCAGGCTCGGGAAGATGCCAAGCCGCAGTTCCTGGGCGGAGGACTCGGTGCTCCTCGAGGCGGCCGCAAGCAAGGTCTCGACGTCGGTGAGCACCTTGGCCGCATGGCGCACCATGGTGACGGCGGCTTCGGTGGGAACCACACTGCGCGCGGAGCGGTGGAAGAGTTCGACGCCGGTGTCCCGTTCCAGTGCTGCCATCTGTTGCGATACGGCCGACGCGGTATAGCCGAGCCGCATGGCGGCCGCCGCGAAGGAGCCGAGTCGCGTGACCTCGAGGAGCGTCCGCAGGTGGAGAAGGTTGACCATCAGTGATCCTTTGGCTCGGTGCCGGTCTAAATCCGTGCCCAGCCAGCATAGCTGTGTGAATTCCGTCTCCGCTCCCGGCGTTTCCGTGCCTCCCTGACCCCGTGGAATGTGGCGGGCGACTCACGAAACACGGTTTGCAGGATGCCGCGACACGCCGGGATCCACGCGACACGCTGGCGATTAAATGTGGCTAAGTAGTCCACAGGGTGTGGATTAAGTCTCCGGATTTGGCGGATTCACGGACATTTTTAGCCCCTTTGCCTGTGGACTACCGGTGCGTAAAATGACATACTTGTAATACATCATCTTGGGGTCCCGCTGAGGCGCTTGCACTACATGTAGTATCGATTTACGGATTGAGCGGGAAACCAGCACAAGACATGAATAGAGCGTTTGGCTGCCTTGGCGGCCAGCGGGCCAGCATCGGAGTCAGAACCAGTTCCGGTCGGGGCCTGCCAATAACGAAGAGCAAAGACTTCAACAAAGGGGACAGGGACCATGACTGTAACGGTTTACACGAAGCCGGCCTGTGTTCAGTGCAACGCAACCTACCGTGCACTCGACAAGAAGGGCATCGCCTACCAGAGCGTTGACATCTCCCAGGATGCCGAGGCCCTTGAGCGCCTGAAGGCCCTTGGATACATGCAGGCTCCCGTCGTGGTGACCGAGCAGGACCACTGGTCAGGATTCCGTCCGGACAAGATCGAAGAGCTGGCACTGGTTGCCGCTTCCGTGGCCTAGTTTTCAGGACATCCGCCACAACAACAAAGTATTCCGATGTAGTCGAGGTGACTCCCATGGCAGCGCTGGCAACAGCACCTGCTCAAGCAATGACTGAGGCTGTCAGTACGCGGAGTCACCTCATCTACTTTTCCTCCACATCTGAGAACACCAAGCGCTTCGTCCAGAAGCTCGGCGTCGACGCGGCACGCATCCCGCTCCATGCCAAGGACGCGCCGCTGCTCGCACTGGAACCCTTCGTCCTTGTGCTGCCCACGTATGGCGGCACAAATGGCGAAGGATCGGTGCCCAAGCAAGTCATCAGGTTTCTGAACAACCCGCAGAACAGGGAACTGATCCGCGGTGTGATCGGAGCAGGAAACACCAACTTCGCGGACAACTATTGCGCGGCGGGAGACATCGTCGCCGCCAAATGCAAAGTCCCGCATCTCTACAAATTTGAACTCATGGGGACGCCTGAAGACGTCCAAAGGGTCAACGAAGGGCTGGAAAAGTTTTGGACACGACTGTCGCAGATACAGAAGTAACCAAGGGCGCTGTGGACACCGCCAAGGTCAAGAAGCCATTGCCGGAGGCCTATAAGGGCCTCGGCTACCATGAGCTCAACGCCATGTTGAACCTCTACGGTCCGAACGGAGAAATCCAATTCGAAGCCGACCGCGAGGCCGCGCACCAGTACTTCCTGCAGCACGTGAACAACAACACCGTTTTCTTCCACGACCTGGAAGAGAAGCTGGACTACCTGGTCAAGAACCAGTACTACGAACGCGAGACGCTCGATCAGTACACGATGAACTTCATCCGTGACCTCTTCAACCGCGCCTACAAGAAGAAGTTCCGCTTCGAGACCTTCCTGGGCGCCTTCAAGTTCTACACCTCCTACACGCTCAAGACCTTCGACGGCAAGCGTTTCCTGGAGCGCTACGAGGACCGTGTCTGCATGGTTGCCTTGCACCTTGCCCGCGGCAACGAAGAACTGGCCAGCCGCCTCGTCGATGAAATCATCGACGGCCGCTTCCAGCCCGCCACGCCCACGTTCCTCAACGCCGGCAAGGCCCAGCGCGGCGAGCTGGTCTCCTGCTTCCTGTTGCGCATCGAAGACAACATGGAGTCGATCGCCCGCGGCATCAACTCGGCGCTGCAGCTGTCCAAGCGCGGCGGGGGCGTGGCCCTTTCGCTGACCAACATCCGTGAGCACGGCGCTCCGATCAAGCAGATCGAGAACCAGTCCTCGGGCGTCATCCCGGTCATGAAGCTCCTTGAAGACAGCTTCTCCTACGCCAACCAGCTCGGTGCCCGCCAGGGTGCAGGTGCCGTGTACCTGCACGCCCACCACCCGGACATCTACCGCTTCCTGGACACCAAGCGCGAGAACGCCGACGAGAAGATCCGCATCAAGACGCTGTCCCTCGGCGTCGTGGTCCCGGACATCACGTTCGAGCTGGCCAAGAAGAACGAGGACATGTACCTCTTCTCCCCGTACGACGTCGAGCGCGTCTACGGCGTCCCGTTCTCCGACATCTCGGTCACTGAAAAGTACTACGAGATGGTGGACGACTCCCGGATCAAGAAGACCAAGATCAGCGCCCGCGAGTTCTTCCAGACCCTCGCGGAGATCCAGTTCGAGTCCGGCTACCCGTACATCATGTTCGAGGACACCGTGAACCGGGCCAACCCGATCGCCGGCAAGATCACCATGAGCAACCTGTGCTCCGAGATCCTGCAGGTTTCCACGCCGTCCATCTACGCCGAGGACCTCAGCTACGAGACGGTCGGCAAGGACATCTCCTGCAACCTTGGTTCGATGAACATCGCCAAGACCATGGATTCCCCGGACTTCGGCCTGTCGATCGAGACGTCCATCCGTGCCCTCAGTGCGGTGTCGGACATGTCCTACATCAACTCGGTGCCGTCCATTGCGCAGGGCAACGCCCAGAGCCACGCGATCGGCCTTGGCCAGATGAACCTGCATGGCTACCTTGCACGTGAGCACGTCCACTACGGTTCCGAAGAGGGCCTGGACTTCACCAACATCTACTTCTACACGGTGCTGTTCCACGCCCTCCGTGCCTCGAACAAGCTGGCCATCGAGACCGGCCAGCCCTTCGGTGGCTTCGAGAACTCCACGTACGCCAGCGGCGAGTTCTTCAACAAGTACACCGAGCAGGAGTGGGCTCCTGGGACTGAGCGCGTCCGCGAGCTCTTCGCCGGCATCCACATCCCCACCCAGGACGACTGGCGCGAGCTGAAGGCCTCGGTCATGGAGCACGGCATCTACAACCAGAACCTGCAGGCCGTACCGCCCACGGGTTCCATCAGCTACATCAACAACTCGACGTCGTCGATCCACCCGGTGGCCGCCAAGATCGAAATCCGCAAGGAAGGCAAGATCGGCCGCGTCTACTACCCGGCTCCGTACCTCGACAACGACAACCTGGAGTACTACCAGGATGCGTACGAGATCGGTTACGAGAAGATCATCGACACCTACGCCGCTGCCACGCAGCACGTGGACCAGGGCCTGTCCCTGACGCTGTTCTTCAAGGACACCGCCACCACGCGTGACATCAACAAGGCGCAGATCTACGCATGGCGCAAGGGCATCAAGACGCTCTACTACATCCGCCTCCGCCAGCTCGCGCTGGAAGGAACCGAGGTAGAGGGTTGCGTTAGCTGCATGCTGTAACCGATAACGGTTGATTATTGCGGCAGCCGCCGCGCCTCACAACTGAAGAGTGCGACGCCGGGTGAGCGCCCGGCGTCGTACGCTTACCTTAAAGAACACATACGTTAAGGGGACGAAATGACCGAGAAGGTCAAGCTGCTTAGCCACGTCGAAGCGATCAACTGGAACCGCATCCAGGATGACAAGGACGTGGAGGTCTGGAACCGCCTGGTCAACAACTTCTGGCTGCCGGAGAAGGTGCCGCTGTCCAACGACGTCCAGTCCTGGCACACCCTGACCCCGGACGAGCAGCAGCTCACCATGCGCGTCTTCACGGGCCTGACCCTGCTGGACACCATCCAGGGAACCGTGGGCGCCGTGTCCCTGATCCCGGATGCCATCACCCCGCATGAAGAAGCCGTGTACACGAACATCGCCTTCATGGAGTCGGTGCACGCGAAGTCGTATTCGTCGATTTTCTCCACCCTTTGCTCCACCAAGGAGATCGACGACGCCTTCCGCTGGTCCCTCGAGAACGAGAACCTGCAGAAGAAGGCGCAGATCGTCATGGACTACTACCAAGGCGACGATCCCCTCAAGCGCAAGGTGGCGTCCACGCTGCTGGAATCGTTCCTGTTCTACTCCGGGTTCTACCTTCCGATGTACTGGTCTTCCCGTGCCAAGCTCACGAACACGGCAGACCTCATTCGCCTGATCATCCGTGATGAGGCCGTGCACGGCTACTACATCGGCTACAAGTTCCAGAAGGGCCTGGAAAAGGTCTCCGAGGAGAAGCGCCAGGAAATCAAGGACTACACGTTCGAGCTGCTCTTCGAGCTGTACGAAAACGAAGTCCAGTACACGCACGATCTCTACGACGGCGTCGGCCTGGCTGAGGACGTCAAGAAGTTCCTGCACTACAACGCCAACAAGGCCCTCATGAACCTCGGCTACGAAGCCATGTTCCCGGCTTCCGTCACCGACGTGAACCCGGCCATCCTGTCGGCACTGTCACCCAATGCTGACGAGAACCACGACTTCTTCTCGGGGTCGGGGTCGTCTTATGTGATTGGGAAGGCTGTTAATACTGAGGATGAGGACTGGGAGTTTTAAGCGCGCTCCTCGCTGACCTTGTAGAAACCTGAAACGGTCGTCGAACCTCAAACGACCCCGCACGCGTCCGCTTGCGGGGTCGTTTCTCTGGCCAAAACTACGGATGCTGGCCGGAACGACGGCTTCAATCTAACGTCGCGGTGAGGGTTTGGATTCGGACCGACTTGATCGGTAAGGCCTAGCCAGCCGCGTTGTCACGGAATGTGGCTTTGATCCCGAGCGCTCCAAACAATCCGGTCAGCATGGACTTGGTGTTCTCTGTAGCCCGCTTCTGCAGCTCAGACCCTTCCGCGGCGGTAGCCATCTTCGTTTCGGCGAGCTTGAAGAATTTCGCCTGCTGAGGGGCCTCAATCGCGTCGGCGACCCTGTCGACCAGGCCGCGGTCCTGACTGAATATGTAGGACCGATCATGGTCCAGATTGGGCTTTTCGAGCTGCGGCTCGGGCAACCGCACTGTCACCGACTTGCCGTCCGGGGACAGCGTCAGGTCTTTGTCGGCGAGGCCGGACAGGTCGACATAGGTGTTGACGGTGCCCGCGGCTACAAAGAGCGTTCGCCGTCCGGCGATGATGGAGGGCATCCCTGCGACCTCATCCTCGATGTCGAGCACCACCTCAAAGTTGCCGAGTGCCGCGCGGTACTGGCTCATGTCCTGGACCGACCTCAGCAGTGCGGGCTGACTCCTGTCAATCTGGCGTGACTGGAACGGACTGAACCCAAACGTGTTCGCTGCACTGACTCCGCCTAGCGCCACTACCGCGCCAAGCGCGAAGAGCGCGAGGCGTTTGATCATCGGATTCCTCCGGGCGCTTGAATTGGCTTGGATTTGGTTCCCCCAAAGCCTGCCGCCGCGAGACCGCGGATGACCAACTCACCGGCAATCCCGAAGCCGATAAGCACCAGCAAATTACCGTTACGCTCCGAGCTGTCGGCGATGTAGGAGTTCTGGGACGCCTGAATGACGGCAATGTCGTTTGCGTACCAACCGTTGACTACCGCCTGCTGCGGTGCACCCTTCGTATCGCTGTTGTTCATCGTGTTCTTTAAACCGGCTGCGCTGAGTTGTTGCTTCCAGTCGGAAGGGTTGCTGCCACTCTGGAAGGCCGGATTGTTGGCCACCCACGTGATGATCAGTAGGATCCCCAGCACGGTGCCTAGGATGGTCCGGGCGCCGTTGGCCGAGCGAAGCTCCGCCAGTCTCAGCCGCTTGGCCCTCAACTTGGGCGCGTGGCCGGGCGTCGGAGGCAGCTCCAAGGGCGTGCTCCCACTCGATGTTTCGTAACTAGTCATGTCCCCATTTTCATATTGTTGTTGCAACCGCCTGATGGCGGAGCCTTGTGCCGGTTAGCCTCGGGCCTCGGCAAACCGAGGTGCCATGGATTCCATCTGCTCCATGACCAGCTTGATGGCCTCGGGCTGCTTGTCCGGCGGATAACCAAACTTGACCAACAGCCGCTTGATTGAAGACCGCAGCTTGGCACGAACGTCGTCGCGGACAGTCCAGTCAGTGCGCACGTCGCGGCGCATCACGGTGACCAGTTCGCGGGCGATATCCGCCAGCACTCCTTCGCCCTGGACCTCCACAGCAGATTCGTTCTGAGCCACCGCGTCGTAGAAAGCCAGCTCGTCCGAATTCAGCGGGGGAGTGAACTTGGCTCCACGATTCCCCTCGGCGGCTACCTCGCGGGCAAGTTCCACCAATTCCGCTATGACTTCCGCGGACGTCAGTTGCTCGTTGGTGTATTTCTTCATCAGCTCTGTGATGCGCTCGGAGAACGCGCGCTGCCGGATGACGTTGTTGCGAGTCGCCTTGGCCGATTCGTCGGCGATGAGTTTCCGCAAGGCTTCGATGGCCAGCTGCGGATTCCGTGCCTGCTGCGTCTTGGCGATGAACTCCGGGGTCAGGTCATCCAGCGACGGCTTGGGCATGCCGGCAGCATCGTAGATGTCCAGGACTTCGCCGGAGGACGTCGCGGAGGCGATCAGATTGCCAAGCAGCCGCTGGATCTCTTCCGGTACCGGCTCGCCGCTGGCCTGTCGGTCGGCGGCGTCATACTTCGCCATCCAAACGCGAATCTCCTCGTACACCTGAATCTCAGGCCGCAGCTCAGCAAGCGTCTCGGAGCCGGAGCACAAAGCCCACGCACGGGAGAGCTGGCCGGAGAACCTGCGGTATTTGGCGGCAAGTGATTCTTCGCCCTCGGCTGGCTGGTTGCCGGGAGTGCCAGGGCTCCGCAAGTAGCTGACCGCGCCGGTGACGGCATTCAGAAACGCCTTCGGTCCGCCCTTCATCAGCACGGCTTTCCAGTTGTATCCCGCCAGTAGCTCCCTCAGCGAGTCCACGAGGGAAACGGCCAGACCAACGGCCTCATCAATGTTCTTGCCCACCGGCTTGTTCGCCTGGTCGTCCTTCGTGTATTCGCCGAGGGCCTTGGCCAGGTTTTCCGCCAGCGGTGCGTACGCCACCAGCAGCCCGTCCTCCTTGCCGCGGAAGGTCCGGTTCACACGCGCCAGGGTCTGCATCAGCAACGCACCCTTGAGCGGCCGATCCAGGTACAGCGTGTGCAGCGGCGGGGAGTCGTAGCCGGTGAGCATCATGTCCTTAACGATCACCAGTTCCAGCTCATCGTCCACGTCCTTGAGCCGTTCCTTGACCACTGCGTTCGCGGAGTCGCGACGCACGTGATCGGAAACCGGCGGAACATCGGATGCAGTGCCTGAATAGACCACCTTGATCTTGCCCTTGGTGAGGTCATCGGAATGCCAATCGGGCCGAAGCTCAATGATCGCCGCGTACAGCTTCGCGCAGATCTCCCGTGTCCCGCCGACGATCATGCCCTTGCCCGGCGCCTCAATGAACTTGACCATCTGCCCGCTACGATTCTCCCAGTGCGCCACCAGGTCGGCGGCCAGCGCCGCGATGCGCTGCGGCGCGCCGTAGACGGCGTTTACGACGGCGACGCTCGCCTCAATGCGCGCCCGCTCGGTGTCGTCCAGGCCCAGGGTAACCTCGTCTGCTGCCTGGTCGAGGATCTCCTCGGTGACTTCGTCGGCCAGCCCCACTTTGATGAGCCGGGGTTCGAAGTACACGGGCACCGTGGCGCCGTCCTCCACCGCGCGGGAGAGGTCATAGATGTCGATGTAGTCGCCGAAAACGTCCCGCGTGTTCCGGTCGTCGAAGGAGATTGGCGTCCCGGTGAACGCGATCAGAGTTGCGTGGGGCAGCGCATCGCGCAGGTGCCGGGCGTAACCATCCAGATCGTCGTAGTGTGAGCGGTGCGCCTCGTCCACCACCACGATGATGTTCCGGCGGTCGGAAAGCAACGGGTGATCGGCGCCCGCGTCCTTTTCCGACTTGCTGCGGCCGAACTTCTGGAGGGTGGTGAAGTAGATGCCGCCAGTTGTGCGGTTGCTCAGTTCATCCCGGAGCTCGGAGCGCTTCTTGATCTGCTTGGGGGATTCCGCGAGCAGCAGGCTGCGGTCGAAGCCCTCGAACAGCTGCCCGTCGAGTTCATTGCGGTCGGTGATGACGACGACGGTCGGGTTCTTGAGCTTGGGGTGCCGGGCCACGAGGTTGGCGTAGAGCTCCATTTCCATGGACTTGCCGGAGCCCTGGGTGTGCCAGACGACCCCGGCCTTGCCGTTGCTCTCCACCGCTTGCACGGTGCTGCCCACGGCTTTGGTCACCGCGAAATACTGGTGCGGCTTCGCTATGCGCTTTGTCAGCCCGTCCGAGCCTTCATCGAACGCGGTGAAGTTGCGGACAAGCTGCAGGAAGCGCTCCTGGTTGTATAGGCCGTGGAGCGCAGTTTCCAGAGCGGTCACGGCCTCCCCGTCTTCCATGAACCCCGGCGCGACGGGTACACCATCGTCGTTAACGTTCCACGGCGAGAAGTGATTGAGGGGAGTGAACGGAGTCCCGTACTTTGCCTGGATCCCATCCGAGGCGAGCGTGAACACGCAGAAGCGGAACGCCACGGGGAACTCGCGCAGGTACGTCTGCAGCTGGGCGTGGGCGGCGGCAACGTCGGCCGTGGCGCTTCCGGCCTTTTTCAGCTCGATGACGCTCACGGGCATTCCGTTGCAATAGAGCACGACGTCGAAGCGGCGTTTGAAGTCGCCCTGCACCAGAGTGACTTGGTTGACGGCGAGCCAGTCGTTCTGGTCCGGGTCCGAGCTGAGCAGGTGGATGGTCGGGTTGGCCTCGTTACCATCCGAGTCGATGTAGCTCAGCCGGTAGCCGTCAACCATATAGCTGTGGATGCGATGGTTCTCGGTGATGGCGTCGTTGGACTTGGGTGCGGCGATCTCGGCGAGGGCCTGCTGCAGGTACTGGGCAGGAACAGCCGGGTTGAACCGTTGCAGGGCCGAGAGCAGCCTGGGCCGGATCAGCAGCTCGTCCCAGGAATCCCGCTCGCCGGTGCCAGGAGCGATGTCCTGCCCGGCCATGGGTCGCCAGCCGAGTGGCTCGGCCAAGAGCTCAAGGGCCATACCCTCCCAATCGGCTTCGGAAAAGGCTACTGCGGGTGCTGCTTTCACGGTTATTCCCCCTTGGTTGACCGGATGTCATTCTGAAATGTTCGGCAAGTTCTGCTTCGTCGGAAGCGTTGGTTCAGATCAACCCGTCCGACCTCATACTCCCGCTTCCTCCAGCATCTTCTCAGCGTGCTTGACGCGAAGTTTGCCGGACATGAGCTGGGGGAGGAGCGCGTCACGAATTGCCGTGAGGAAGCTGCTTTCGGTGCGAGCCTGAGCCCCTCGACCCCCGAGGTCTGTGACCTGATCGCGCAGGCTTGCCGGTACGCCCCTCGGATCTAGCACCGGGGTATCCAAGAGGTCTGTCGGCTTCACCCTTTGGTGGCTCCCTGAGGTGCCTGCCACCTTTGATTCCAATGCCATCCCGAAGGCCGGTTGAGAAAGCGTTGCCCACAAGAAAGTAGTGGATGAGAAGAGCGGTTCGAGGACCAGAAATTCCGTGGATGCGAGGGCTGGAATGCTCAGAACCTTCGGAACGTCCCAAACCCTTGGGAACCGGGGGTTGAGCTTCGATACGAGCACCGACGGTTGGTCAATCGTAAATTTTGAACTTTTGATGACGGTGGGGGGCGTGAGTTCTGGCTGGCGAACCGCATCGAATGCGGGGAGGCTAAAGTGAGCGACCTTTGCCGTTCCGATCAGCTCGGGATTCCTGGACTTCTTGTGGTGCCTGACAACTCCAGAGAGTGCAACCGTGGACTTCAACTGCGATAGCAGGGTGACCGCCAAGTGCTCCGAGACATCCGCCAGTTTGGCGTTGGCTGCGATTTTAGCGTCGAGGGCCGCAAGGACGTCCGCAATCGCCCGCTGTTCATCAAATTCTGGAAGAGTCAGTGGGACTCTTTCCAGTATTTTCTGGTTAAGGGAAAGCATGGTCGACCCCGAAGCATGCTGTAGGAGCCAAGTCTTTGTCGTCTCACTTTGAAGTTGGTAGGCGACAAAGCGGGAGTCCACCGAGGACGGCAGTCGCAGCCGAATACCATCTGATCCTAAAAACCAGCCACTCTCTGATTCCTTTACCCAAGCGCTTCGGTCGACTGCGCCCTTTCGACCGAATACGATATCGCCGGGCTCGAGTAGATATTCGGGCAGGCGCTTCGTCACTTCGACGGGCGCGCACGGAGTTTCCTTTCTCAGGCTCAGCGAACCGTAACCGACTTCACCAACTGAAATGATCGGAACGCCCGTTTCGGAATACTCGTTAGCCTTTAGCGTCGTACCGAAAGGACCGGTCTTTATTGAGCCACCGTGTTCCTGGATGATCTGTCCAAGAGTTTCAGTCTTAGTCACGAGACCCTCCCCAACTGCTCCCGCACAACCTGAGCCAACCGCTCAGACTCCTCGAACTGTTCGAACAGCTCCTTGGTCAGCCGCGCAATCTTCTCCTCGATCGGCTCGCCGTCGTCCTCAATTTCAGCCGCGCCGACATACCGTCCGGGCGTCAGGGCATAGTCAGCAGACTTGACCTCCTCAAGGCTGGCCGAGTAGCAGAAGCCGGCTTCGTCGTCGTACGTCAGGCCAGCCTCAACAGCCGAAGCCGTTCCGCGCCAGGCGTGGTAGGTGTTGGCGATCTTGGCGATGTCTTCATCGGACAGGGCGCGTTCGGCGCGGTCCACCATGTAGCCGAGGTTCCTCGCGTCGATGAACAGCACTTGCCCGGTGCGGTCCACTGAGCCGTTCTTACCAGCCGTCTTGTCTTTGGCGAAGAACCAGGTGCAGACCGGGATGCCTGTGCTGCGGAACAGCTGGGTGGGAAGCGCGACCATGCAGGACACAAGATCGGCCTCGACGAGCTGGGCGCGGATCTCGCCCTCGCCGCCGGAGTTGGAAGACAAGGAGCCGTTGGCCATGACCACGCCCGCGCTACCGCCGGGGGCGAGCTTGGAGATGATGTGCTGGATCCAGGCGTAGTTGGCGTTGCCGGCCGGGGGCACGCCGTATTTCCAGCGGGGATCGGATTCGGAGCGGGCCCAATCCTTGATGTTGAAGGGAGGGTTGGCCATGATGAAATCTGCACCGTTGTTGCCGCTGAGTTCGGGGTGCTGGTCTCGGGCGAAGGTGTCGCCCCAGCGGGAGGCGAGGTTGGCGTTGAGGCCGTGGATGGCGAGGTTCATCTTGGCCATCCGCCAGGTGCGCTCGTTGAGCTCCTGGCCGTAGACGGAAATGTCCGAGCCTTCCATGTTGTGGGCTGCCAGGAACTTCTCGGCCTGGACGAACATGCCGCCCGAACCGCAGCAGGGATCGTAGACGCGGCCGCGGTGCGGTTCGAGGACCTCCACGAGCACGCGGACAACACCGGCGGGGGTGTAGAACTCGCCGCCACGCTTGCCCTCGGCCTTGGCGAACTTCTCCAGGAAGTACTCGTAGACCTCGCCGAGCAGGTCGCGGGCCTTGCTGGCGCCCTGGCCGGTGAAGCGGGCTGAGTTGAACAGATCCAGCAGCTCGCCGAGGCGGCGCTGGTCCACGTTGTCCCGGTTGTAGATGCGGGGGAGAGTGGCGGCGAGGCTGGGGTTGCTTCCCATGATCAGATCCATGGCTTCATCGATAAGTTGTCCGACGGACTTCGGTGCTTCCCCCATAGCGGCAGCGAGGCCCTTGGCGTTCTCGGCAAGATAGCTCCAGCGTGCCCTCGGCGAAACCCAGAACACGCCGCGGCCTGTGTACTCGTCCACGTCGTCGATGAGCTGGGCGATTTGCTCTTCGTTGAGCCCCTCCGCTTCTAGTTCGGCTTGGATCTGCCCGCGGCGCTCTTCGAAAGCGTCCGAAACGTACTTGAGGAACACCAGGCCGAGGATCACGTCCTTGTACTGGGAGGCATCCATGGAGCCGCGCAGTTTGTCCGCGGCCTTCCAGAGTGTGTCCTTGAGTTCCTTCATGGTGGACGGGGCGAGGTCCACCTTCAATTTCGGGGGCATTATCGGGTTCCTTCGGTTTGTGGTCCGGCGAGCTTGGTGCTGGGGTCTGTCAGGGTGAGGCTTCCGCCCGCTACGCCGTCCGTAATCAGGGTAGCGAGTTCTTCCAGGCGCTTGAGGCGTTCGCGGGCTTGCTGCTGTTCGTGTTGCAGCTCGGCGAGGGAATCGGACAGCCTCTTGCGCTGGGCGTCGGGGACGCGGCGCAGGCGCCACTGGCGCCAGGACTTGTCAGCTGCGGGGAGTCTGTTAATGTCCGCGGCGACGACGTGGGCTAGTAGCCCACCCGGGTCAGCCGGGTCGATTCGGAGCACTCGGGCAGGGAATACGACGGCGGAGCCGCCTTGGGTGTCGACTATCGCCGCGGGCCGGGGGCTGGTGCAGAAGACGACGTCGCCGGGCTCGGTGAGCCGGGCTGAAGGGTAGTTGGCGGCGAAGTCCAAGAGGTTGAGGTAACGGGGTGTTGCGGTATGCGGGTTGAGGAGATCGTCGGGGCGCAGGACTCGCGTCCCGCCACTTGCCCTCAGGTCCGCATCCTCCAGTCGGCTCCCTTTGATGTATTTGAGGTTGCCGCCGGTGATGAGTTCCTGGACGGAGGCGGGCTGAGCCGTCGCGTTCGGATTTCCTGGAAGCACTGTCAAGTGGTCCGATAGTTCAGGTCTGCTGGACCACAGCAGGCGCGCGAGTTCCTCCGCACGAAGAGCAGCCTCCGCGCTGCTTGGGCTCGGCGTCGAACTGCGCGTTGGGGCTCCCACCAAAGACTTCTTGTTGGCCAGCAGGAGACGTGTCTGTACCAGTCGGGCGAAGCGGAACGAGTGGGCGCGGATGGTTGAACGGTCGCCCATCGATGCGACGATATCGCTGATGAGGTCCTGACCGACGTCTTCTGTCAGATCCCGGGTGCTGAGGTCCGCCACCATGGTCCAGCGCTCGGCAATCGGCACTTCAGCGAACGAAGGCCCCAGCACCCACAACGCCTGGGCTTCGCGGGGTTTGGATCGCAACAGTCCCTGCGGTAGCCGCACGATGGCGCGCACACGGCCGGTTCGCAGAATCCCGGAACGGACGCCCGCGGCAGCGGCGGACAGCGGCACATCACAGAGAACCCGTGCCGGCGCGATGATGACCGCCCGCTGCTGATCGTCCATCTGCAAGGCAAGGTGTTCCACCGCCGAGAGAATCTGCGAGTCGTCCATGCCCGGTTGGCCAGGGGACGGGTACTGAGCCACATGGACCACAGCTCCATCGACGGCAAACTCGCCGCTGGCGTCGACACGGATCTGCTCCCGGTCCACGCCGTGCACCCGCAGGCGGCGACGCGCCAGGCGGCCTGCACCGCCGTCGTCGTCCGCTGTCAGAAAGGTAACAGGAGCATCCTCGCCGGACGCTTGCACGACGCCGATTAGGAGGTCGCTGCTACCGCGCGTGGTGTCCGCAAACACCGTGTTCCCATCAAGCGTGGCAGCCAGTTCGACCGCAGCATTGGCAACCAGTGCGAGGGCAGGGTCGGTGAGGGCCGTCTCCGAATGTTCCCGAAGCCCCGCCCGGAAACGAGCCTCCAGCAGTTGCTCGAAGGCCGCCGGCGCGTTGTAGGCACTATCCACCAACCGGTCCGCAAACGCCGCCGTGGAAGCAAGTGAAGGGCCCATGGCCTCCAGCTCCGAGTACAGGAACATGTCATCGGGGTCGCACTCATCCGCCACGTCCAGCAGTTCATCAGGGGTCAGCTGCCCCAGCGCTGTGCCAGTCATTGCCTTCAGGGTTAGCAGGGCGGTGAGAGCGTCGAGCGTGCTTCCGTGGGCGCCGAAGCTTAGGGGCATCTTCGCGAAGGCCGCGACGTCGTTGAGGGCCTCAGGGTTGTTGCCCCGTCCGGTGGCGGCAAGCCAAGCGGCGACCTGGTCGGCGTCGAACACCTCACGGCCGCCTTCAAGCGCTACAGGGTCCGGAAATGGCAGAGCCGATCCAGCGCTCCTCTTGCGCCACATGGAAACGACCGGCCGCTGCACCTGCGCCAAGGAGGCGACATCCGAAAGGTTCATGAGCAGGGCTGCTGATTCGTTCACTTCCGCCTCCTTACGACGTCGACCCTCAGCCTAGCGGGATTGGGCGATTTATCCCGTGAAGTGCTGATAACGGGGGTTATCAGCGTCCTTGTGCCCGACGAGTGACTGGGAGACATAGTTTCGTTCTGCAGCTACGAAGGGATCTTCCGGGGCTGCGACGGCGGCGGGGAACCACGCATTGGGGGACTGGCATCCCGCCGCCGTCCAGCAGCCACCCCACTGCTCACTCCAGCAAAGGAAGAAGACATGAAGAACAACGACTCCAGCAAGGACGAAGGGCCGCAGCTCGAAGGCGCTGACCTTGAAGGCAATGACGGAGGGAACCCCGAGGGTCAGACTCCCGAGAAGCCCAGACCCGCACGCAAGAAGCGGATTTGGCTCGCGGTTGCCACCGTCGCGCTCTTGGCGGGGGGCGTCGCCTTCGGAACCACACTGCCGGATCCCAAAACGAGCGACGCCTATGGTGCGCTCGCACGGGAAAAGTCCACGATGGAAGGCGAGCGTGATTCGGCCAAGTCCAGTTACGACTCGATGAAATCCAAGTACGACGTACTCCAGAACGGGATCACAGCCCGTGAGGCCAAAGTCACGTCGCGCGAAACCGAAGTCGGCAAGGCCGAAGCGGCGGCCAAGGCACACGAAGTCGCCGTCAAGCAGCGGGAAGACGCGGTGACGGCCGCTGAGAAGACCAAGGCGGCCAACACGGTCGGCGATGGCACCTGGACGGTAGGCAAGGACATCGAGCCTGGCACCTACCGTGCAGCGGCGGTCGTGGGATCCACCTGCTATTGGGGCATTTACCAGTCAGGAACGAACGGCAGCCAGATCATCGAGAACGACATTCCCGGCGGAGGCCGCCCTGTGGTGAACCTGTCCGCCGGTCAAGACTTCAACTCAACCCGATGCGGCAAATGGGAAAAGCAGTAGCACTCCCTTGCACATCATTCGCTAACCCTAGAAAGGCATTACCCAAATGAACCAGATTCCTCAGGCGCCCGTCGTCGAGACCCCGGCCACCGCGCCCCGCCCGTTCTTCAAGAGGAAGCGTTTCCTGATCCCCGCAGGTGTTCTGGTAGTCGGCATTGCGCTCGGCTCCTGCTCCGGCGCAGCCAAGCAAGCCGGAGACGCAAGCCCGGCCTCGTCCGCAGCGGCGTCTTCGGCAGCGCCGGCTCAGGCAGCTGCCTCACCGATCGCTCCACCCGCGGCGGCCGCAGTGCCCGCCGTCGGCGTCCCGTTCAGTGTCAAGATGGGCAACGGCAACGTCGCGAAGATCACGATTGTTTCGGCCGTCCGGACGCAGAGTGTGAGCACCACGGCGTTCGCTACCCCGGCAAAGAGCGGAAGCTACCTGCTCCTCGATGTTCTGTGGGAAACGGAGGCTGGCAAGACCAGCTCGAATCCGTTCTACTTCTCAGCCAAGGACGCCAACGGGCGCAAGGCCGATCTCAACCTCTTCGCTGACAACCAATTGGCCTCCGGAGACATCCTGTCAGGTGACAAGACTCGCGGATTCATCGCCTTCGATATTGCGCCGGGTGCTTCGACCGTGATGATCTCCAACCCGCTCATGCAGGAAGCGGCACGGATTCAGATTCCGGGCTAGGTCGGCTGGGGAGCGATGTCCTCCTGTACCCGCAGCTTGACGTTGCGGGTAACGGACGGAGTCCGTCGCAAGCAGTTCCGAGTTGAATGGCTATCCTTACCAGGAAGCCTTGGGCGTCCAGCCCTCGATGCCCAAGTGGCGACGAATGGAGTTTTCTTGTCGAACGAACCGATCTTGTTGTTCTTGCATGGCGTTGGAGACGGCGACCAAGATGACAACTGGAGGGTCCAGCTCACAGAGATCCTGGTACGCCTTGGCTATCCCGATCTCGACACCGTGCGAGTGATCGCGCCCAAGTATGCGCACGCGCTAAGGGGTTCGGACGCCAAGGAGCCGCTGCCAGGCTTGACGATCAAACAGCCTCCTCGCGAGGCGGCCAAGAAGAACCGCCGAGACTTCGAGCGACGCATCGGAGCCATCGAGTTCAGACTGGGACGGCATGATCGGGGTAATGGTCTGCTGGGTGGTGACGCCGTCATCAATCTTGCCGTCGGACTGCCCGCATTCACGCAAGCGCGGAACTACATGAACAAACCTCAGATTCGCGCTCAAGTCCTAACCCGCATCCTCAAGACGCTTCCCGAGTCGGGGCGGCTCGTGATTGTTGGCCACAGCCTCGGCTCCGTCATCGCCGCCGACCTCGTGCGTCGATTGCCGATCGGCCTCGATGTCACCGGCATGGTGACCATCGGGAGCCCTCTGGCGAACGGCAACTTCGACGTCGACAAACTCCGAGAGACTTTGAAGGAGCCGCCGACAAACCTTGCATGGTGGGTGAACGTCTGGAATAGCTTTGACCCCGTCGCGGCCCAACGCGGCGTGTCATCTGTCTTCCCCTGGATACTCGACTTTCGGATTCGGACAAAAGCTGTGGGCCTCTACGCCCATTACGCGGTGGACTACCTCGCCAATGACGCCGTGGCAGCGGCCATCGGCTTCGCGCTGTTCGGGTCCAGATCACAGGAGATCGCGGTTATCGACGAGGGTCTCGACATCCCCTTGGATAGCGCAGAAACGCTCACTCTCCTGGCGCTGCGGTACGCGCACCTCACCAAGCTGAGGCTGGAGGGTGACCAACAGGATCGCTACGCAGGCGCGCTCCGACAGGTGCAAGCGACCGCCGTCGAAGGTATCAGGAGACGGAACGCAAACGAGGGTCGAGCGACGCCCTCGGCGATCGCACGCCTCGCATTCGATCTCTCCGATCCGCAAGCGACTGTGCCCGAGCCGCTCCCGGCGCGTCATATGACGAAGGATGAGGCTGTGGTCCCCTTGACGATTCTCGCGGCCGAGAACGTCATTCGACCATTCGAAATCTCGGTCTCGAAGGACAAGCTGCAGGGAGCCATGGAGGATCTCACCGCCGAGATGGGGCTGGGGAGTCAGTACGGCGCTGATGTTTTCGCGGCCGCCAAGAGTGCGCAGGATGCACTGAGTAGCGGCCTCGGAGTGAACTGGAAAAAGTGGGGTGCACTGGGTGTGGGCGCGGCTGCGATTGTCGTAGCGACGGGCGGCCTTGCGCTTGCGGCTGGCGCCGGTCTTGCCGGAGCCGCAGCGATCACCAGCGCACTGGCCGCCTTTGGGCCCGGCGGTATGATCGGGGGCCTTCTGACAGCGGGAACCCTCATCACGGCTGGTGGCGGGGGCATCGCCTTCAGTCTTGCCAGCCCCGGAACCAGCGCTGAAACTCTGGAAGCCGTCGTTACTCGCCAACTGACGGTGGCAATTCTGCAGCAACGGCAACACCTCGAGCAGGATCGTGCCGTATGGAAAAACCTGGTTGAGACTGAGATCGAGGTACGGCGTGAACATGAGAGGCTCGACGAGTTTTCCGACGAATCAGCACCGGCAATCAAGGAGTTGAAGCGGAAGATCGAAGCCATCGAGCGTGCACTGAAGTATTTGAGAGACAACGGCCTCGAGCCAGGCGTCTCTCCCAATACTGCCGACGAGACGGACTGAAGCGGCGGGCCCCGTGTCCTTTGGTTGAATGTTTGTTCCGTGAGTCATGCGCCCTGCAACGCGCCGTATTCCGTTGCCGGGCCGTTCGGGGGCGCGGGCCGGCCTGGATCGTCCGGATCGGTGCCGGGCCATGGGTGTGCGGCCGCGAAGGCGTGCCAGTCGGGGAAGGGGTCCGGGGGCAGTACGGGTTCGGGATTCCCGGGCGGGTTTTGGTCCGGTTGTGTGTCGGTGACCTGTAGGTGGTGTGGCCAGTGGGGTGGTTCCCAGTCCTGGTGTTCGCTGGGGTAGTGCCGTTGTGAGGGTGAGGTCCAGCCCGGTGGGTGGTCTTTGCTGGCCTGGGTGGGGCTCCATCCGGAGTGGTGTTTGAGGCGGTGGTGTTTGGGGCAGGGTTGGCCGAGGTTGGAGATGCCGGTGGTGCCGCCGTCGGCCCAGGCCAGGAGGTGGTCTGCTTCGTTGTCCAGGGAGTGGTTGTTGCAGCCGGGGAAGGGGCATTTGCCGTCGCGGAGCCGGAGCCATTGACGCTGGGCTTTCGTGAGACGGTAGCTGGTGCGTCCGATTTCCAGCGGGGCGCCGTCGCGGGGGGCGGTCAGGACGCGGTGGAAGGAGTCGGCGCCGTCGGCGATGAGCCGGCGGGCCATGGAGGCCGGGATCGGCCCGTGCCCGTCCAGCACGGCCGGTTCCTCGGTGGCGCCCAGCAGGGACAGGACGGGGACGGTGACCAGGACCTGCGCCCTCGGGGACGGAACGCGCCCCGGTTCCACGCCGCCGGTTCCCGCACCGCCGTCGGCTCCCGCACCGCTCAGCCCCGCCCCGCTGGCTCCCGTGCCGCCGTCGGGCATTCCGTCGGTGTTGTTGGTGCCGGTGTGGTTGGTGAGGAGCCAGGTGGCGGTGATGTCGGCGCGGAGCTGGGCGAGGGTCCGGGTCTCGTGGGGGCCCTGGAGCGCGCGGGCGGCGGCGGTGGTCCGTTCCCAGATCCCGGCGGCGGTGTCTGCCGGGAGGTGGGCGGAGAGCCAGGCCATGCCGTCGCGGTCGGGGTGGTATTCGACGCGCCGGTCCCGGGCTTTGGTGGTGTGGCGTTCTTCGATGCTGACGGGGTGGTGGCGTTCGCGCCAGATGCGTGCCTTGGTGCGGAACCGGGACGGGACGAGGTCCCCGGCCGGGCAGCCCCGGGCGGGGCTGGGTGCGTCGGGGTCCAGGAAGTGCGCTTCCAGGCCGGCTGCTCCGGCGGGATCCAGGCCGCCGGTTTCGTCGACGATGATCCGGGCGTGCTGCCAGGAGATCGTCCCGGACTGAAGGGCGGCCAGTGTCAGCGGCAGCCAGGTTGTCAGGGCCTGGCTTTCGGAGAGGAAGGCCGCGGCGGTCCGTTCGCTGACGGTCAGGACGCAGGCCACCTCGGCGATCAGGGCTAGCTCCTGGGCGGTGGACTCCTGCGGTGAGGTGGCCGGTGCCGCCAGGGCCGTGGCTGCCTGGACATATTCCGCGGCGAGCTTCGCCTTCAGCGCGGCGGTCCGGGCTTCCAGCCGGGCGACTTCGGCGAGGCCGTCCAGGCAATCATCCGCCAGATCCCGCAGCGGGTCGGTGCTTTCGGAGGAAACAGCGTCCCCGGTGAAGGCGGCCAGCGCGGCAGCGGACGCGGTAACGGCCTCCGCGGCCGCCCTGCTGTCCGCGCTCCACGCTGTCCTTCCATCCATACCCACAGCATCGCAGGAGGCACCGACAATATAGTGCCGCTGCCGGGGTTGGTGCGCGACTGAACCAGCGCGCCTCAACCAGAAGGCGCCGAGCCGACTAGGTTCCGTCCGCCCGGTTAGGAACCATACGCCTGAATCCCCGGAAAAGGACCGTGAGTCCCCTCCGCGCCCGACCCGAAGCCGCGCCCCGGGACGCTGCTTTTGCGAAGCGGAGGTAGAGCGAGGGAACAATGAACAAATTGAGCAGGGTGGACGTGACGAGTCCGCCCAGAATGACCACGGCCATGGGGTGTTCGATTTCATGGCCCGGGATATTGCCCATCACCACCAAGGGCACGAGGGCAAGTCCGGTAGCCAAGGTGGTCATGAGGATCGGGGAAAGCCGTTCCGCTGCTCCGCGCAGAACGAGGGCGCGGCTGAAGGCTTCGTTCTCGTTCCTTTCCAAGTGTTGGCAGTGGCTGATGAGCAGGATGCCGTTGCGGGCTGCGATGCCCATGACAGTGAGGAACCCGACGAGTGAGCCGAGGGAGAGGACCCCGCCAGTGATATAGGCGGCGAACACCCCGCCGACCAGGGCTATCGGCAGTGTCAGCAGCGCGAGTAGGGCCAGCCGCCAGCTCCGGAACGATGCCTGCAGGAACAGGAAGATCAGGGCAAGCGCCGCGGTGGCGAAGATCGTCAGGCGTTCGGTGGCCGCCTCGCGTTCCGTGTACTCACCGAGGAGCTGGACGCTGTAGCCGGGCGGCAGGTCCAAATCTTCGAGGCGTTCCTGTAGCTTGCGGACAACGGTCCCGAGGTCCGCCCCCTTGTCGATAAAGGAACCGACCTCGACGCGGCGGGATCCGTTGGTGCGGTCAATGAGGTTGGGTGTCGGCTGCACACTGACAGCGGCGACGTCGGCCAGCCGGACACGCTGTCCGCTGGGGGTGTCAAGCGGCAATTCTTCGATGCTGGTGACGCTGGCGCGGGTCTCCGGTGTGCTCCAGACCTGCACGTCATAGGCACGTCCGTCCCGGAAGACGTCGCCGACCTCTTCCCCGGCCACGAGTGTCGCGGCTGCCCGCCTGACGTCGCCGGGTTTCAGCCCGTACTTTTGCGCCGCGGCAAGATCCACCTTGACTGTAATCTGCGGCACCTCGACCTCGAGGGACACGTGGGGTTCATCGGTACCCGGGATGTGGTCAAGAATTGTCTTGACCCTTTGGGCCTGGTCCCGCAGCACGTTCAGGTCATCCCCGTAGACCCTGACCAGGATCGGTTCGCTGGCGCCGGTCAGGACCTCTTCGATTCTCTCCTTCAGATAGGTCTGGACGTCGCGGTGCAGGCCCGGGTAGCCGTCGACAACCGTCTGGACAGCTGCCACTGTTTTTTCGTAGTCGGCGTGGCGGTCGAT
Organism: Arthrobacter sp. MMS24-S77; assembly: GCF_054888235.1. Lineage (NCBI taxonomy): Bacteria > Bacillati > Actinomycetota > Actinomycetes > Micrococcales > Micrococcaceae > Arthrobacter > Arthrobacter sp. MMS24-S77. The sequence continues at coordinate 2,713,023 of NZ_JBTZRN010000001.1, read as the reverse complement.
GCTGATCCAGTTTTCGCCGGCGTTGACACCGACGATCTCGTCTGCGGTGAAGGCCTGCCCGATGTGTGTTCCGCAGTTCAGGACGCCGGGCACCTTGAGGAGCTCCTCGCAGCCCCTCTGTGAGATGCGGTATTCCTCTGCTGCCGATGTGCCGGGCTCTGAGACCCAGTGCATCAGGAAGTCCCGTTCCTTGAAGGTGGGAAACAAGGATTGGCCCAGCAGGGGAGCGATCGCAAGGCCCGCCAGTGCGACAGCCCCGAAGCCGGCGTAGCCGTAGCGGGGCCGATTCATGGTCCGGGACAAGGCGGCGTGGTATCCGCGTTTGAGCACCCGGACCAGGGGAGGATCGCGCTGCTCCAGTTTCGCATTGCCCAGCAGAATCAGGGCCAGCGCCGGTGTCACCGTCAGTGCGACCAGCATTGAGGCGAGGACGGCCAAGGTATAGGACACAGCCAGTGGCCGGAAAAAGACACCGGTCAGTCCGTCGAGGAAGAAAATGGGAAGGGCTGCGACGACGATGATCAACGTCGCGTAGACAATGGGACTTCGCATTTCCAAGGAGGCCCTGAGCACCACCGAGGCCGTTGATTCCTCTCCGCCCAGGGCCCGGTGTTGCCTGAGCCGGCGCATGATGTTTTCGACGTCGATGATCGCGTCGTCGACGACCACACCCACCGCGATGACCAGCCCCGCCAGGACCATGGTGTTGATGGAGCTCGCCGTGAAGTACAGCACGAGCGCCGCCGTCAGGAGGGAGAGCGGAATGGCTACGAGACTGATCAGCGCTGTGCGCCACTGAAAGAGGAACGCACCGAGGATCATGACGACCAGCAGGCAGCCCAGGAGCAGTGCGAGGCTGAGGTTGGAAATCGCCTCCTCGATGAAGCTCGCCGGACGGAAGATGGTGGTGTCAAAGGTGATTCCACTCAACCCTGGCTGGAGTTGGCGGAGGGCATCCTCAACTCCCTTGGTCACATCGAGGGTGTTTCCCCAGGGAAGCTTTTCGACGATGAGCATGAGCCCGTGCCCGTTGTTGATGACCGCGTCACCGATGAGCGGCTGGTGGTCCTCCACGACCTTGGCAACGTCGCCAAGGTGCAGCGCGACGCCGTCCTTTTCCCTGATAGTGACCTGCGCCAAGTCCGCGGGGCTCGAAACCGCCTGGACATGCTGGACGCCCATTCTCTGGTTCGGACTGTCGATGAAGCCGCCTGTGCCGATGAACCGGCCGGGGGAGTACTTCAGCAGGCCGGCGTCCACGGCTCCGGCGGTGACTTCCATGACCTCGTTGAGCGATACGTTTTCCGCCTTGAGCCGGTCCGGCTGCACCTGGACCTGCAGCATCTGGAGCCGTTCACCCCAAATTGCGACGTTGGCCACCCCCGGCACCCGGAGCAACCGGGCGCGGATCGTCCAGTAGGAGAGCATGGACATCTCGATCAGGGACCGGTTGGAGGAGGTCATGCCGATCTTCATCACGCGGCTCGTCGAGGACAAGGGCTGCAGCATGACCGGCGGAGCCGCCCAGGTGGGCAGCGCAGAGGTCACTGCCGCCATCCGTTCCGAGACCAGCTGGCGTGCGTTCAGCAGATCGGTACCCTGTTTGAAGACAAGCACGATCGAGGACAGCTGGGGGACGGACTTGGAACGCAGCTCATCCAGGCCGGGCATGCCGCTCAGTGAAGCCTCGATCGGGACGCTGACCAGCTCTTCCACTTCCTGCGCGGTCAGGCCCAGGCAGGCCGTCTGGATTTCCACGCGTGGGGGCGCGAATTCCGGAAAGACATCGATGGACGCCGAGCTCAACTGTACGGAGCCCAACAGCATCACCGCGCAGGCCAGCGCAACAACCACCGTCCTGAATTTGAGGCTGATGCCTATGATCCAACGCATCTCAGTGGGCCGTATCGAATTCCTCGCCGAACAGTTCCTCGGCCCCCAGTGTTACCACCACGGTGCCGACCGGCGGCCCCTCTCGCAGCAAGGCGGCCTCGCCGGCGATGCGCTCGATGTTGACTGCATGGCGGACATAGACACGGAGCTCGGGGTTTGTGTAGACCCAGGTTCTGCCCTGGCTGTCGTACAGGATCGCCCCATAGGGGACGGTCAGCTTCCCCTGCGGACCCGACGCCGCCACCCCGGTTTTTAGCCCAAGCCGTTCGACGGCGCGTTCCGTCAGGGTGATGCGGTGCAGGTCCGTCCCCGGGACTTCTTCCAGGGTCGCCGGGGCGTCTGCGGCAGGCACGGCTTCGGCTTGCGGCTGGGAGCAGCCCGGCAGCGACAGCGTCAGGAACGCGGCGACCACCAGAGCGATCAGGACCTTGGTGCCGTGGCCCCGCTGGGAAGCTAGCTTTTTCATCGTGCATCCTCGCTCTGTGCCCGCAGCAGCGAATCGTTCCGGGTTGGGGGCCAAGGCGCCCGTTCCGGGCCGAATCGAAGCAATAGCGCGGGCAAGACAAACAGCAGGAAAAGAGTCGTGGTCAGCAGCCCGCCCCAGATGATGACAGCGAGCGGTTGGATGATTTCCGTTCCGACCACGCCGCCCAAGAGCACAAGCGGCAGCAAGGCAAGGGCCGTCATCAGGGCCGACATCAGCACGGGGTTCAACCGGTCCCGCGCGGCTCGAACCACGGGCGCGGGTCCGTAGGCCGCGCCGTCCCCGGACCGCAAGCTTCGGGCGTGCCGTATCAGCAGGATGGAACCACGCACGGCGATGCCCAGGACGGCGGAGAAAGCAGGCAGCGAGACCAGGGAGTTGATCCCGCCCGTCATTTGGGCGGCGAGCACCCCGCCGGACAGTGCCGGAATCAGGCCCAGGAAGACCGCTGCGCCCAGCCGCCAGCTTCCCAGCGCCGTCTGGAGAAGCACAAGGATGCCGGCCGCAGAAACCGCCGCCAGCAGCCACAGCCACCGGGCGCTATTCTGCTGCTCTGCGTACTGGGTGAGGATTTCCGCATGGTACGAGAGCGGGAACTGGAGCTGCTGGAGGCCCTTCTCGATGTCCTGTTGCACGTCGTTGAGTGGGCGCCCCTGAATTTCGGCCTTCACATCGATGCGGCGCGAGGTGTCATCGTGCAGGATGACCGCCTCGTTCCCGACCATGTTGACGTGGGCGACGTCGCCGAGGCGTACATGCCCACCGCTGGGGGTATCGATCAGAAGCTCGCGGACGCTGGTAAGGCTGCTCCTGGTCGACGGGGTTCCTTTGACGATCACCGAGAAGACTTTTTGTTGCTGGTAGATGTTACCGACTTCGATTCCCTGCAACAGGGCAGCGGCCGCGCGCCTGACATCGCCCGGGATGACCCCTGCCTTCTGGGCCGCGGCTAGATCAACCTGGACCTCGGCGATCGGTTGTTGGGCGGGCGCGTCGACACGAGGGTTGAGGACGCCGTTGGTCTGGGCCAGGATCTGCCGCACCTCGTCTGCCTTCTGGCGGAGCGTGGCCATGTCCAGGCCGTAAACCCGCACCGTGAATCCGGCGTCGGCGGCGTCGCGGATCTGGTCGATTTTCTGCTGCGCGTAGGTGGAGACTTTGCTGGTGAACCCCGGGTACCCGTCCACTACGCGCTGGACGGCCGCTGCTGTGTCGCGGTAGGAGGCCTCCGGAGAAACTGTTACCCAGAGCTCCCCGGCACTGATGTCACCCACCTGGTCCGAGGTGATGGCGCGCCCGACATGTCCCCCCACGTTGGTCACACCTGGCAGTGCCCGGAGCTCTTGGGCGGCCGCATCAGTGATCCTGCTCATTTCCTGATCCGAGGTGCCAGCGATAGTGCTCCACTGCACCACGAGGGTCTTGTCCGGCAGAACGGGCACTGTCGGGTGACCGGTGGCCAGCTGGGGGGCGAGGGCGAGTCCGGCGAGGGCGATGGCCGCGGCACCCGCGAACACCCAGCGGGCTTTTCCCGCCACACGGCTCAGAGCCCGGCGGTATCCGCTGTGAACCCGGCTCAGGGCGCGGCCGTATCCCCTCTGAACCCGGTTCAGGGCGCGTCCTTGCCGTCGGGTCGCCCGACCGGCGGGCAGGACGAACACCAGCGCAGTGGTTACAGTCAGCGCCACGATCATCGAGACAGCCAGCGCGAGCAGGTAGGAAAGGAGCAGCGGGCCGAAAAGCGCTCCGTCCTCGCCCGGGACGAAGAATACGGGCAGCACAGACAACGCCATGATCAGGAGAGCGTAGAGAATCGGTGTTCGCACTGCCCGCAGGGATCCTGTCACCAAGGTGTCGCTCGACTCCGCGACGCCGGACGCGTCGCCAGCCCTTCTAGCGCGGACTGCACCGTAGAGGTCTTCGGCAACGTCGCCAACGATGACCGCCAAGGCCAGGACCATACCGGCCAGGACCATGGTGTTCATCCCGGTGCCTCTCAGATAAAGCACCAATGCCGCCGCCGTCAGTGAGACTGGAATGGTAATCAGGCTGATGACCGCGGTCCGCCAGGAGCGGAAGAACGCGCCAAACAGGGTGGCTATCAGCAGCAGGGAGACAAGCAGTGCTACGCCGAGCGTGCCGACCTCTTCTTGGATGAACGCAGCCTGTCGGTAGACCGTGGTATCGACCGTGACGCCGGACAATCCCGGCTGGAGGGCATGGAGCGCCTCATCGATGCCTCGGGTCACATCACTCGTGTTCGTCTCCGGGAACTTCTCGATGACCAGCAGCAATTCGGCGTCCTTGCCGGAAAGTGCGTCCCCGATCAGCGGCTGGTGATCGGTCACGACGCGGGCGACATCGCCCAACACCAGCTTTCCGGCCGGCCCCTCAAGGCTGACTTGGCCCAGATCCTGGGGCGTGGTGATCGGCAGGACGTGCTGAACTCCGAGGCGCTGGTGGGCGGTCTCCAGGAAGCCGCCGGTGCCGGGGGTGGACGCCTCGAGGTAGCTCAAGGGGGACACCCACACGGCGTTGCCCGTGGTAGCGATGACCTCGTCAAGCGTTACGCCCTTGGCCTCAAGTTGCTCAGGATCCACCAGAACCTGAAGTTGCTGGTCGCGGAGGCCCCAAATAGCGACGTTCGCTACGCCGGGCACCGCCAGGATGCCGGGTTTCATGGTCCAGCGGGCCAGGACAGACATGTCGATGGCCGACATCCCTTTGGAAGTCAGCCGAATCATCATGACCCGGCTCGTCGATGAGAGCGGCTGCATCAGGACGGGCGCCGCAGACACGTTTGGCAGCGCGCGTGCCTGGGTGAGACGCTCAGACACAAGCTGGCGGGCCCGGAAAAGGTCGGTCCCCGGTTTAAACACCATCTCGATGGACGAAAGGCCCGGAACGGATTTGGAATGAATGGACTCCACCCAGGCCACGCCGTTCAACAGGTCCGCTTCCATGGGGGAGGTGACCAGCTGTTCGACTTCCGCGGCGGAGAGCCCCAGGGCCTCAGTTTGGATCTCAACCTGTGGAGGGGCGAATTCCGGGAAGGCATCCACTGCCATGGCCGGCAGGCTCGTGAAGCCGAAGCCCAGGATCCCCACCGCCAATGCCAGGACCAACAGCCGGAACTGGAGTACCCACCGGAGGATCGTGCCCATCACGGCCGGTACCTCGCCGGAGTGATGGAGAAACCACGTCGGGGAGGAGACACTCCAGAATCAATTTCCGGTAAGTGCCCGTTGGAAACGTTAGATCCCCGGTACCTGTCCACCACGCGGCTCCTTGGAGCAGTGCCAAAGCGCCCCCAGACGTGTACGTCAATAATGAGCCTCGGGCAAACCCCGGGTCAACGCTCCATGCAAGGATTCTCAGGATAATGACAGGGAATTTTCCGTCTTTTCATAAGTGATAGTGGTAGGCGCGCTCTCTAGCCGCCGGAGCTCAGCGTCGCAACTTCCGCGCGGGGCGTTGTTCCATAAACGCTCGCGCTGATCTGGTAAGCGTGCCCGTCCAATTCCAGTGCCTGCTGATTGATCTCACTCAGCTTGGAGTCTGCGAGCGCTTCCGCTTTGACGAGGTCCAACGATTCCTGGTCCACACCACCAACCGCTGCGACTTTCACCAGCCCCGTGCCCGCTGAATAGAGTTTTTGCTGGTGGCCCACAGACGGTTCCAGCGGGTTGTACTCATCAACGACCAGCACATCGTCGTAGCACGCGGCGGGGACGCATACCCTCTCGTGCTGCTTGAAGACAGTTCCACAATCCAGGAACCCCACGTCGGGTGCATGGGCCTGCACGTACCCGGGCGTACCGGTCAGGGGCTGATCCTGCATGGCGATCCCTGCCTGGGCATTGGAAATGCCGTGAATGAAAGTGCGGGGCGCGCCGGTGAAAGTGCCGTTTTCGTACTCTTCCGGGTACTCCCCGAAGAGCCAGACCGCTCCCTTCTCCGTCTGGGCAAAGAAGGCTAGCTCCGACTCCACCAGCTGCCCGTCGAAGTAGTCCCGGTCCCACATCACGAGGGTCTTCACGCCGTCTATGACCTTTGTCAGTCCGGTCACGGAGTGGACGACCGTGCGCTCGGAGGTGCCATCGGCACTCTTGACCGTGCCCTTCGTCGTGAACTGCATGCCGGGCTTCAGCGGAAACCACTTGTTGTCTATCTTGGGCGTCGATTGGAAGGCGGAGCGGTCAAAGTGGATGGCGGACCCCGCTCCGCAGAGCTCTGCGGCGTCCGAGGTCATGGTCGGGATAGCAGTTGACGAAGCTGACGCCGACGTCGGCCCTGTGGGCGTCCCCTTTGACGTGGCCGTGGAAGGCGTACCGTTTGGCCCGGAACACGACGCCACGGCGGACATTGCCAGAAACAGCGCCAGTGCGGAACCCAACGCTGCTAGTCGTTTACTTGGCTGGAACATCTCGGTGTCCTTTCACGTGACCCGGCGATGAGGTAATTGTGCTCCGGCAGGCGCAGAAAAAGAACAGACCGCCCTTACCGTCTAATCGGCGGGCGTTGCCTACCGCGGGCCCAGGGCCCAGAAGGGTTAGCGCTAGCGAGGTTCCCTAGGCAAGCCGGGGGGCCGGCGGCGTCTGGGGTAGAGAGCCCCGAGCCCCGGGCTCCAGGGGCCCTCCCGCCGTCGGCCCCGTCCAATGCCGGTCCCGGAGGGCCGGCTGGTCTGTCTCAAGCCGCGGATGTGTTCCTGTGTTAATTCAACATCTTTCCCGGCCCTGAGGCACGAGTGCCGCCTACTCGTTTTCCTGGCACAGGCGGCCAAACACACGGACAGCCCTACGTAAGCAGCGCGTTCTCCAATTCCGCGTCCACCCGTGCCAGCTCGGCAAGAAGCCGGGTCAGCAGCCCGATACCGGATTGACCACCGTCCTTGCGCCCCAGATCCTCTAGTTCCTGGCACAGGGATGCAGCACCGGTGGCCCCGATATTGGCCGCTGCGCCCTTGAGTGTGTGGGCTGCCTGTTCGAGTGCGACCCCGCCGCCATCATCCAATGCCTGATGAAGGGCAGCTACGCTGGAGGGGGCACCCCGCCGGAAGGCTTCCGCAGCTGCGGGCAAGAGCCCACGCCCGTCCGCCGGACCTAGTTCACGAAGAACGGCGAGACGTCCCGGATCAACCGCCGGCGTTTCAGCCTCGGGAGTGCCTCCGCGGGGAACCCACCGCTTCAGGGCTTCATCCAGGGCAGCCAGATCGACTGGTTTGCTGAGGTAATCATCCATGCCGGCCGAGAGGCAGCGCTCGCGGTCTTCGTCCTGGGCTCCGGCGGTCATGGCGATGATGGGCAGGCGCACGGAGCGATTCTCCCGTGCCCGAATGCTCCTGGTGGCTTCGAAGCCGTCCATGACGGGCATGTGGCAATCCATGAGCACAGCCCCATAAGAGCGGGCGGCGATGGCGGAGACAGCCTCGGCGCCATCGGCGGCTACCTCGGCTTCGTAGCCCAGTTTGGCAACCATTTCGCAGGCGACGAGCTGGTTCACCTCATTGTCCTCCACCACAAGAATCCGGCCACGGGAAGGTCTGTCCGGCCTCGGCGGCCGTGCAACTGCGGACGCTGGTTCGGTCGCTGGGTTGCCAGCCACCAGCCGCATCAGGCGGTCGTAGAGTTCAGAGCCGCGTACGGGTTTCGTGAGCCATTCGCTGATTCCCGCATCAGTCATATCGGTCTTGGATACCTGGGACGCGGACGTCAGCATCATGAGCCGGATGCCCCGCAGGGCAGGGTCGCTCGAAAGCTCGTGGGCAAGCTCGAGGCCGTCCATGTCCGGCATGCACATGTCGAGCACGGCAATGTCGAAAGGTTGCCCAGCGGCGGCTGCCGTCCGCGACCGGTCGAGGGCCGTGCGCGCGTCGGCCACCGCGTCCAGCCGCAGCCCCCACGTGTTCAATTGCGATTCCAACACGAACCTGTTGGTGGCGTTATCGTCAACCACCAGCACACGCAGACCGGTCAGCAGGCCCGCGGCCGGAGGGTCGGGAAGCCTCCCGGGTTCATGAGCCAGCGGCAATCGGAGAGAGAACCAGAACGTGCTTCCCTCACCCGGGGTACTGGTCAAACCGATTTCTCCGCCCATCACTTCCGTCAGACGCCGGCATATGGCCAGCCCCAGCCCGGTTCCACCGTACCGGCGGGTGGTTGAAGCATCCGCTTGGGAGAACGAATCGAACAAGCGCAGATGATCCGCGGGATCGATACCGATACCGGTATCACTGACTTCGAACCGCACGAGCGCGCTTCTTGCGTCCTGGTCCTCGACGTTCACCCGAATGGCTACCTCACCGGACGCGGTGAACTTTACGGCGTTCGAAGCCAGGTTCAACAGGATCTGCCGGATCCGGCCTGCATCACCGGCCAGCTGCGCGGGAACATCGGGGTGGCAGTACGCGATGAGTTCCAGGCCCTTGCCTTGAGCCGCTTCGGCCAGGAGCGCGGCAACTTCCTCCATCAGGTATTGCGGATCGAAGGATGTGATGTCCAGGTCGATTTTCCCCGCTTCCAGCTTCGAGAAATCCAGGATGTCGTTTATGAGGGTCAACAAAGCTCCGGCAGCAGTCTGAACCCCTTCGGCGTATTTGCGCTGTGCTTCATCGAGCGGTGTGTCCAACAAGAGCGTTGTCAGGCCGAGGACTCCGTTCATGGGTGTACGGATCTCATGGCTCATCGTCGCGAGGAACTCGGACTTCAACCTGCTCGATTCCAAGGCTGCTTCCCGGGCTGCCAACAGTTCCGCTTCGGCGGCACGACGAGCGGTAATGTCCTGCCCGATGGTCGCAATTCCGATAACCCCGTGTTCTCCGCGGATCGGGGAGACCGTCAAGGACACGGGCACGATGGACCCATCCTTACGCACCCGGTCTGTCTCGAAGCTACGGGCCTGTCCGCCATTCTGGACAGCGGCCAGCACCTCGTCCTCGGCCTGGAGGTGGTCCGGTATGAGGAGCCGGACGTTGTGCCCAATCGCTTCAGCGGCAGTGTATCCGAACAGTTTCTCGGCCCCGGGGTTCCAGCTGGTGATGAGGCCCTCGGGCGTCATACCGATAATCGCGTCGGCCGAGGACTCGACGATGGCGGCCAGGCCCTCCACTTGGGCGAGCGCCTCCCGTGCCTGGTCCTGTGCGCGCTGCCGGGAAGTGACGTCACGGAAACTCCAGACCCGTCCCACGATTTCATCCCCGACCAGTTGGGGCCGGGAATACCGCTCAAACGTCCGCCCGTCACGGAATTCCAACATATCCAGGCTCTCCGCCCCCGGATCGGCGTACAGTTCCTGGACCTTGCCTATGAAGCCGTCGGGATCCGTGAGCTGATCCAGGACGAAACCCAGCAGCCGGCCGTCGTCGTGGGACTCCAGAAGATCCGCCGGGATGCCCCACAACTCGGCAAAGCGCTCGTTCGCCCCCGCAATTGTCCCGTCTGCCGCGACAACCAGAATGCCGTCCGCTGTCGACTCCAGGGTGGCACTGAGCAGGGAGAGGGCATCACGGAGTTCCGCGTCAACGCGGCTGCGGTCACTTACTTCGCGGATGGAGGCGACGAGCTGCATGCCGGGTCCGTCGCCGAGGGGAGCGAAGCTGACCTCAATGGGAAACTCGGTGCCGTCACGGTGACGGCCGAACAGTTTCAGGTCAGATCCCGCACGGCGTATTCCCGGATCACTTGCAAAGAGGTCTCGGATGGCGCCACCGTGGCCCTTGAACCGCGCCGGAAGCAGCATCTCATAGTGCCTGCCCAGCAGCTGGCTGCGTGAGTAGCCGAAGAGTTGCTCTGTGTAGGCATTGCCGAACGTGATCTGGCCGTCCTCGTCGATCAAGAGCAAAGCATCCGGCACGGCCTCAACGAGGCCCCTATAAGATCCGACGCGATCCAGCGGCCGCATTTCGTTTGTCATTTCGGCCCCCAGAGCTGAATAGATGACAAGCCCGCCCACATCCGCGGGCGCCTGGGTGTGCCGGTGTGGCTTTCCCCACGGACAGATTATCCGGGAACCGGCCCGAAAGCATCACAAAATTGCCATGTACTTACGGCGCCGTCGTGAGTCGGCGTGCGTCGGAGCTCGGGGCGTCTACAACCACCGTTGCCGCTTCGGGAACGGGATCCGGTCCAGGTCGTTCGCGGCCACGACGGCGGCCCTGCCGGACCGCGCGCGGGCCTGCTCCTCGAGCAGGCTGACGTCTGTGTAACGTGACGAGAAGTGGGTAAGGATGAGCATGCCCGCTTCGGCGGTGGCAGCCAAGGCCCCCGCCTGCCCAGCGGTGAGGTGGCGGTACTGCGCTGCGAGGTCGCCGTCGTCGTCGCTGAAAGTGGACTCAGCCACGAGAAGGTCCACCCCCTCGGCGAGTTCCTCAGCACCGGCGCACGGCGCCGTGTCCATCACGAAGGCAAAGCTCTGTCCGGGCCTCGGCACGCTCACGTCTTCCAAGCGCACGCCGCCCAGACTCCCGTCCCTCTGGAGGACGCTGACATCCGGTCCGGTTATCCCGGCCGCCGCAAGCCGCTCCGGCAGGAGGCTGCGGCCCTCGGGTTCGACAACCCTATAGCCGTATGTCTCGATTCGATGGAGCAGCGGGCGCACCTCTACTCCTGCGGCGACAGGACCGGCGCTCGCATGCGGATGAAGCCGAAGGTCGATCCCGGGAGACGCAACAGCCACGAGGGCTCGGATCATGTCCTCGCCGGACGCGGGATAGTGCAAGTGGATTGGATGCTCCACTCGGTCCAGAGCCATGCGCGAAAGCACGCCCGGCAGCCCGAAACAGTGGTCGCCGTGGACATGGGTAATACAGATACGCGTGATCTGGCTGGCCGAGACACTGGCTTGGATCATCTGCCGCTGGGTGCCTTCTCCGGGATCGAAGAGCAGGCCCTCGCCATCCCAATGGAGCACGTATCCGTTGTGGTTGCGGGTCCTGGTGGGGACCTGGGAGGCGGTGCCGAGAACCACGAATTCACGCATGGAACCGAGTGTCTCACTACTTGGCGGCTACACCCATCATCTTGGGCGCCCCGTAGTGCCCTTGCCCGGTGACGGCCTTGGGAGGAAGATATGCGGCAAACCCAGGAGGCCTTTCGTGACCCAGCTTGGCAAATTCGAGAAGTACCTGGTCGAGGAATTCTTTGACGACTACCGTGCCGGAGAAATGTCCCACAGTGCGTTTATTCGTCGGGTGGCATTCATTACCGGGAGCATGGCCGGGGCTTCGTCAGCGATGCTGCAGCTCGGCTGTGCGCCGGATGAAGTCCCGCGCAGCACCGACCCCATGCCAAGCCCCGCGGCTTCCTCGGCCCAGCCGCCAGGGGGCGCGGCCTTAGGCGCAGCGAGCGCAGGGCCGGTACCGGGGGCGAAGAGTCCGCTGTCCGTACCTGAGGGCACGTCCGGCCTTGTGACGGCCACCGTCAGGTTCCCCTCCGGCGGAACCGAGATCGGCGCCTACCTTGCCAGGCCCGCGGGGGCTGACGCGGGACCGGCGGTGCTCGTCTGCCATGAGAACCGCGGACTTACCCCGCATATCCAGGACGTGGCGCGTCGTTTTGCCAAGGCCGGATACGTCGCCTTGGCACCGGATCTCTTGAGCCGGGAGGGAGGCACGCGAAGCGTAGACCCTGATGCCGTCCCGGGAGCGCTGGCACGGGCAGGAGCTGAGCGCCATGTTTCCGACTTCTCCGCCGGTTTCGATTACCTCCGGTCACTGGATTTCGTGGACGACGAGCGGATCGCGATGACCGGCTACTGCTTTGGCGGCGGCATCACCTGGCAGGCGGCGACCGAAATACCCCGACTGAAAGCCACAGCGGCCTTCTATGGCCCAGCGCCCGAACTGGACAAGGTTCCATCCATCAAACCGGCCGTCTATGGCGTCTATGCAGAACTCGACCAGCGCATCACCGGCGCAATGCCCGCACTTCGGGATGCGCTCGCAGCCACCGACGTCCGCCACAAGCTCACTGTCTATCCCGGCGTCGACCACGCCTTCCACAACGACACGAGCGAGCGCTACAACAAAGCGCAGGCCACTGCCGCCTGGCAGGACACGCTTTCGTGGTTCGGTGAGTACGTCTGACCAGACACTATTGCGAAAGAATGTTCGCATGAGTGACGCCGCCGAGTTCATCGATGAGGCACTACGCCGTGAGAGCTCTTGGATCCGTGCAGGGGACGCACAGGCGCGACTGGGAAACGGGCTCCGCCATTACGGGTCCTCGATCGGGGCTATCCGTGGAACGGTCCGCGACACCCTCCGCCGCTACCCGCAACTCAAGCATGACGAGGTCACTGCGTTGAGCTCGGAATTGTGGGAGGCTCCTGTTTTCGAGCGTCGGTTCGCGGCAGTCGTCCTGCTGCAGTCCAACGTCCATCTGCTGACGAATACCGATCTAACGCGCCTTGAGGGCTTTGTCCGTGAAGGAAGGCTCCGCGAACTGGTCGACCCGCTAGCGGTTGATGTGATCGGGCCGTTGATTACCGGACTGGAAGGGCAGGCCAAGACGCGGGCTGAAAGCGTTATGGATCGGTGGGTGCTGGAGCGTGACGAGTGGCTGTGCCGCGCCGCCCTGATGTCACCGCTGAGGGCGCTCCGTGCCGGGGGAGGCGACTGGGAGGCGTTTGTACGCCACGCCACGGCGGGGCTGGACGCCGCTCGGGAAATGGGCAGAGAGGCGGAGGTGGTCAGAGAAGCGGTTTACGCCGTGCTGAATGAGGTTGCCAAGAGACGGCCTGAGCTGCAATTCCCCTCGTCGCCTGAACACGAATTATTCCGTCATTAGCTCCTCGGGAAGCTGGTGTTGTAGCGGTACATGAAGGCCGCCATCGCGTCCCGGTTGACCGCTGTGACCGGCCGATATGTCCTGGTGCCGTTGGTTTCCGTCCACCCCGTGGAGATTCCCGTGGAGGAGAGCCAGGTGATTTCCTTGTAGAACGGACCTTGTGGGGAAACATCGGTGAAGGGGGAAACGGCCGGAGGTGTGAAGGCAGGACTGTGTGCGAAGCGGTACATGAAGGCAGCCATGGCATCGCGGTTCACGGCCTGCAACGGGCGGTACGTCTTGGTCCCGTTTCCTTCGTCCCAGCCGGTGGAGATCCCTTGGGACGCCAGCCATGAGATCTCTTTGTAGAACGCAGTTTGAGGCGTCATGTCGCTGAAGGGCGAAACGGCCGGGGGCGTGAAGGCGGGACTGCCGGCGAGGCGGTACATGAAGGCGGCCATGGCGTCCCGGTTCACGGCCTGCTGCGGGCGGTACGTCTTGGTTCCGTTTCCTTCGTCCCAGCCGGTGGAGATGCCCTGGGAAGCCAGCCAATTGATCTCGGTGAAGAACGGGTAATTGGTAGGGACGTCAATGAACGGACTCGACGCCGGTGGCGGTGGTGGCGGCGGTGGCGGCGTCGATTGCCCCAGCGCCTGGGCCACTGTCTTGACCGAAGTCGTTCCGTTTGCGGTCCGCGCAGCCAGCCACGTGATGAAAGTGTCAAAGAGCGTCGGGCTGATGGTCAGCGTGGGATCCGTTCCGACCGCGATGTGGTGGAAGGTCAGCTCAAGCCATCCGCCGGTGCTTTCGGCATTGGTGACCAGATCCTCCAGGTTCTGCAGGGTCCAGGTGCTGTCTACTTCGTCCGGAGCCTTGGTGACCAGTGGGTTAGCCGGAGGGAGCGTCTCGGCGAACGGGCAGCTTGGGCAGCTGGCGGGTGAACGGATGTCGCCCAGGCCCCGTCCGCTCGCAAACCCGCAGTTCTTGACCTCAGTCTGGACGGCCGCGTTTTCCGCGGCAAACGGATAGGCGAAGTTGTTCACCTGGAATCCCCAGCTTTCCAGCGTCGACTTGCCATTGCAGATTTCCGCGCTGGCGGCCGCAGGTGCGAGGGTGGTCAGATCCGGGTGGGTAACGGTATGGCCACCGATCTCATTGCCGTCGCCAGCTATGGTTTGGAGATTTGCCTGGGTCAGGTAGCTGGGGGTGCCTATCCAGCTGGTGGTGATGAAGAAGGTTCCCACCAGCCCGTGGGCCTTGAGTACCTGTTCGGCAGCGAGTTGATTGTCGTTGCCGTCATCGAAGGTCAGGCTTACGACAGTCAGGGCTGCGGCACGCGCGGGAACGGCGATTCCGCCGAGGGCCCCCACGGTGAGCAACAGGACGCCCAAGATGGACGTCAACTGCTTGTTCTTGCCTGGGTTGTGTACGCGGCGGGACCCGCCAGTCGGCCGGCCCTGCTTCTTGAAATGCCGTTGTAACCAGCGCATGGCTCCTCCAAGAGACGAGGGCCCCCAGGCGCGTATGAATGTAGGGTACGCCCTGAATCCCGCAGGTTGAACACAAAAGACGGGCAAGGGCCGAATTCACAGCTTGCATTCAGGTTCCGTGGCAGGGGTACGTCCCGTGGCTGCGACGTTTGCCGGTTCGTCGGCCAGTTCTGCCTCAAGGAGCTCGATGCTTGGCAGGCTTGACGCGAGTTCCTCCGGCAGCGATTCGATGATTTTGCTCTGCCATTCCGAGACACCGATGGGCAGGTTGATTCCCCGCAGCGCGTACTCGGCCACCACGTTGTTCTTCTCCTTGCAGAGCAGGAGACCGATGGTTGGCTTGTCATCCGGATGCGCCAGAAGATCGTCCACAGCTGACATGTACATGCCCAGCTGGCCGACAAATCCGGGCTCGAACTTCACCGCCTTGAGCTCGATCACAACATAGCAGCGGAGCTTCAAATGATAGAAGAGGAGATCGGCGAAGAACTCATCGCCGTTGATCTCCAATCGGACCTGCTCGCCGACAAATGCGAAGCCTTGACCCAGTTCCAGGAGGAACTTCTCCACATGCTGGACGAGTTGAAGCTCCAGTTCCCGCTCATTGCGGCGGTCAGTCATGGCGACGAAGTCGAAAACATAGGGGTCCCTGGTGGCTTGTTGGGCAAGGTCCGAGTCCGCCGGCATCATGGTGGTTTTGAAGTTGGTAATCGCTTGCCCGGAGCGCTCATGGAGACGGGTTTCGATCTGATGGGCAAGAACGTTGCGGGACCAGCCGTGTTCGACGGCGGCCGCTGCGTACCAGAGGCGGGTCGCGGCGTCGTCGAGCTTCTCAAGCAGTGCGATCTGGTGGTACCAGGGCAATGTTGCAAGCGGCGCTTGCAACATTGGGAACTCCGGCCAAGCTTGCGCGAAAGCCTTCATATAGCGGAGGTTCCTTGGGGAGAATCCCTTGGAACCAGGGAACCGGGTTTGTATGTCCGCTGATAGGCGGATGACGACTTTCGAGCCCCAGCCTTGCTCGGATTCCCGCTGTGCCAGCTGCAGGCCGATGGACCAGTAGGACGCGAGCAGCGCCCTATTCGCTGCGGAAATGGCCCGTGAACGTCCTGCGCTGACTTCCTTGGAGACCTTGGCGAGCAGCTCGGGGTACCAGTCCGGCATGGAGGTGCGCGCCGGGGGAGCCGTGAACGACGCCTCTGCTGCCGCCGTCGCGGTCTGTTCCGGTTTTAGTTCTTGACTTTGCACTGGCGATCCCTCAATTTAGGCGACTATGTACGGCGACGCGGTCCGGCGACCATTTCGTCGAACGTATGGGAGGGGGCTGACAATTTAGGAGCTGCGGCGTGCCACCGCTCGGCCAGTTGGATGGGCCACCTGCAAGCTGTTCCCACGGCAGCCCAACACTCGTAATCTGATCCTGGGAGGTGGTTCCTGTGGAAGCAGCCCAGGGAGATCGGATCATCATTCATGGCAGAACCGTCGGGGCGTCCGACCGGCATGGCGAGATCATCGAAGTCCGCGGTGCCAATGGTGCGCCGCCGTACTTCGTGCGTTTTGACGACGGACACGAGACCATCCTGTATCCGGGTGGCGACTTCACCGTCGACCACACAAGAAGGGCGACCTGACCCCGGATCGGCCGTCTTCGCAGGTGGGATAAGGTAAGACTTACCTGCTGAGAAGACCGGGGGAGGGCAACGCGTGGACCAGATCCTTGAGCTGCCCTTTGAAGTGGCGCTGGGCTCGCTTTTCGCCGTGGTGATGGTCCGGGTCAACGCCACCTATTGGGTCGGGCGCGGCGCCGCGGCGGGAGTGGAACGCACGCGTTTCGCTGGGGCCTTGCATCGCCCCAAAGCAGCCAAAGCACAGGTTTTGATACAGCGCTTCGGGCCCTACGCCGTCGTACTGACTTTCCTGACGATCGGACTCCAGACTGCCGTCAACCTGGCCGCCGGGGCCGCGAGAATGCCGCTCCGTCGGTATCTCCCTGCGGCAATGGCCGGTTCTGCGATCTGGGCCTTCGTCTACGCGACCATTGGGCTGGCCGCGATAGATGCTTGGCTTGCCGTCGTGGCAGCTTCCCCTTTGGCGGCGGTTCTCTTGGTCCTCGCCCTTGCCGGGCTTGGTGTCTGCATGGTCATCTGGCGTCGACGTCGGGCGGCCGTGGCGCCAGAAGATACAGTGGTCTGAGTTCCACTACCGGACGGCGAAAGGGCAGGCGTTGAGTATTGAACTTCCGGACCTCGCGGAAGGCGACTTCTATTACGAATCGCTCGGCGACGGGCGGTTTCGCTCCACCATTCATGCCCAGGGCGCGTGGAATCCGCATGAGCAGCACATGGCGCCGGCCTCGGGAATCCTGGCAGATGCTTTGCTCCGCCATGAGCCGCGTGACGACGTCCGCATGGCGCGCCTCAGCTACGAAATCCTGGGACTGATCCCGGGCGGCGAGTTCGACATCACCACCAGCACGCTCCGCCCGGGCAGGACGATTGAACTGATCCAGGCGGAACTCTCGGCGGCAGGCCGTGTGGCTATCCGGGCCACCGCCTGGCGGATGGCGACCAGCGACACGAGCGCCGTGGCCGCGATAGAAGACCTGGCGATGCCGGCCCCGGACGAATGCAAGCCCTGGGACGGTTCGAACGTATGGCCCGGCGGATACATCCGGTCCTTGGAATTGCGGATTGCCGAAGGACACCGGGCAGGCTCGGGCAAAGTCTGGATCCGCACAGAGCATCCGTTGACTGATGCTGCCGACAGCCGCGACCTCGCGCGGCTTGTTGGACTCGTGGACACTGCCAACGGCATCGCCGCCCGCGTTTCACCCGGCAAGAACAGCTACATCTTCCCCAACCTTGACCTGCAAATCCACATGTACCGTGAACCCGCGGGCGAATGGCTCGGCTTGGACAACATGGTCTCCTTTGGCAACGACGGCATCGGCCTGACGTCCACGGTGCTTCACGACATCAGCGGCCCCTTCGGCCGCGCAGAGCAGATCCTCACGCTGAGGAAGGGCTGATGGCTGAGGAGCCCAGCGGAGCGCAGCGCACACTGACGGTGGTGCGACAGGAAGAATCGCTCGGCGTCGCTGATGACCTGGATTTCGGGATTGAGCTCCTGAACCGGGCCCGCAGGGGACTGCTGCCGCCAACGCTGCGGTTGTACCGACCCCGTCCTACGGTTGCGTTCGGGCAACGCGATGCCAAGCTGCCGGGATTCCAAGCCGCATCCGAGGCCTGCCGGGACCTGGGGTTCGAACCACTGATCCGCAAAGCCGGGGGCAGGGCTGCGGCCTATCATCGGGGCACCTTGGTGATCGACCACGTCGAGCCGCACGCCGACGCCATCGCCGGAGCCAAGGCCCGTTTTTCATTCTTTGGCGAGCTTCTCGCGGGTGCACTCCGTCGCGTAGGCGTGCGAGCCGCCGTCGGGGAGATTCCCGGAGAGTACTGCCCGGGTGAGTTCAGCGTCCACGGCTTGGACCCGGATTTTCCAGCACACCAGATCAAGCTGATCGGCACTGCCCAGAGGGTGGTCTCCGGGGGATGGCTGTTCAGCTCGGTGATCGTCGTCGAGAACTCGGCTCCCATCCGCGAGGTCCTGACGGCCAGCTATGAAGCCCTCGGCTTGGAATGGGACCCGGCCACAGCCGGCGCCGCGAACGACCTCTTGCCGCAGCTGGACGTACCCACGGTGGAAGACGCCGTCGTCGCGGCTTACGCAGAATACGCCGAACTCATCGACGGCGATTTCCAGAGCCTGCTCCCCGTGACGAGCACCAGTACGCCGTTGTAGACGGATACGGCCAGGACTACGCTTGAGGCCACAACCACGTGGTCCGGGCGGTGCCTTCCGCCCGGACCCGGGATGTGCCGCCCTCCTGAAGCGAGGTAGAGCAATGGACAAGAAGCCGCCCGTTGTCCACGATTCCGACGCGGACCTCGCAGTCGGCCCGCCCAAACGATCGGCCGCGGGCTTGCCCAGCCTGGTTGAATCGTTACCGCATTCGTTGAGCCAAATGGGTCCGTCCCGCATGTGGAAGTCCCTGCGCGCCTTGAACCAGAAAGACGGCTTCGACTGCATGAGCTGCGCCTGGCCGGATCCTCCGGAGCGGAAACTGGCCGAGTTCTGCGAAAACGGTGCGAAGGCAGTCGGGTGGGAGGCGGATCCGCTCAAAGTTCCGTCCACTTTCTGGGACGAGAACGACGTCGAATCCCTCGCCCAGCGCTCGGAATACTGGCTGGGACAACAGGGCCGGCTGGTGGAACCTGTCTACAAACCCGCCGGTGCGAGCCACTACCGTCCCATCAGCTGGGACAACGCGTTCCGGATTGTGGCCCGAGAACTGAATACCCTGGATTCGCCGGACGAAGCCACGTTCTACACGAGCGGACGGACCAGCAACGAAGCCGCGTTTGTCTACCAGCTCTTCGTGCGTGCCTTCGGGACCAACAACCTGCCCGATTGCTCCAACATGTGCCACGAGTCCACCGGGGTGGCCCTTGGAGAGACCCTTGGCGTGGGCAAGTCCGCCGTCACCTATACCGACTTCGCCAAGGCGGATTTGATCATCATCATGGGCCAGAACCCCGGGACGTGCCATCCCAGGATGCTCACGGCCTTGGAAGAGGCAAAGCTCGCAGGGGCCAGCATTGTCGCCGTGAACCCGCTTCCAGAGGCCGGGCTGATCAACTTCAAGAACCCGCAACGTCCCCGCGGCCTGGCAGGCAAAGGAACGGATCTGGCGGACCAGTTCCTGCAGATCCGCCTCGCCGGGGACATGGCGTTGCTGCAGGCTGTGTCCAAGCGCGTCCTGGAAGCAGAATCGGCGGCCCCGGGGGCAGTACTGGACCATGCGTTCATCGAGGAGCACTGCCAAGGCCTCGGAGAGTTCCAAGTCCATATCGAAAACCTGGACGAACAGGACGTCCTCGCCGCAACGGGCCTGAAGACCGCGGAAATCGACGAGCTCGCGTCCCGCTACCTGCGTGCCGAAAAGGTTATCGTTACCTGGGCCATGGGCTTGACGCAGCACAAGAAGGCCGTGGCAACCATCAAGGAGATCGTCAATCTCCTCTTGCTCCGGGGAAACATCGGCAAACCGGGCGCAGGCCCGTCACCGATCCGTGGCCACAGCAACGTCCAAGGCGACCGCACCATGGGCATTTGGGAGAAGATGCCCGAACCGTTCCTTGATGCCCTCCAGCGGGAATTCGGATTCGACCCACCGCGGCTGCCCGGCGCTGATTCCGTCGACAGCATCAGAGGCATGCGGGACGGGCGGATCAAGGTGCTGGTCGCACTCGGCGGAAACCTCGTGCATGCAATGTCGGACACCACCGCGGCTGAGGCAGCCGTCCGCAAGACCCGGTTGTCCGTCCAGATTTCCACGAAGCTCAACCGTTCCCATGCCGTGGTGGGGGAACAGGCGATGATCCTGCCGACGATGGGCCGCACGGAAATAGACCGCCAGGCCAGCGGCGAGCAGTTTGTCACGGTGGAAGACACAGTCTGCGCCGTTCACCGTTCGGCAGGCAGGCTGGAGCCGATCTCCGACAAGGTTCTGTCCGAAGTGGCGATCGTGTGCCGCATGGCCCGCGAGGTACTCGGCGACAGAGTTCCCGTTGATTGGTCAGGCTTTGAAGGAAACTACGATTCCGTTCGGGAGCACATTTCCCATGTGGTGCCGGGCTTCGAGAACTTCAACCAGAAAGCCCGGAGCCGCGACGGATTCGTCCTGCCGCATGGTCCGAGGGACGAGCGAAAGTTCCCCACCGCCTCCGGGAAAGCGATGTTCACCGTCAATGACCTTGAGACCATCCAAGTACCGCCGGGGCGCCTGCTGCTCCAGACCGTCCGATCCCACGACCAATTCAATACGACCACGTACAGCATGAACGACCGTTACCGGGGCGTGAAGAAGGGCCGCCTGGTGCTTTTTGCGCACAGCGACGACCTGGCCGATCTGGGCCTTGCCGACGGCGGCTATGTGGACGTGCACAGCGAAGCCGACGACGGCGTGGACAGGGTCCTGCGCCAGTTGCGGTTGATCGCATACCCCACAGCCCGCGGATGCGTGACGGCCTACTACCCGGAGGCGAATGTCCTGGTCCCGCTGGATTCAACCGCGGAAGGCAGCAACACGCCAGCATCCAAGTCTGTGGTGGTGCGCCTGGAACCAGCCGCACCACCGGACTTCAGCGCCAGTGTCCACTAGCGTTCCCCAAAAGGGAGCGCCTAGTGTCCCCGGGCAATCCATTCCTCAAGCTGGGGTGCCTCAGCTCCAACGGTGGTGGAGTCACCGTGGCCGGTCAAGACCAGGGTATCTTCCGGCAACGTCAGGATCCGGGAGCGGATGGAGTCGATGATCGTGGGGAAATCGCTGTAGGAGCGCCCGGTGGCTCCGGGGCCGCCCTGGAACAGCGTGTCGCCGCTGAACAGTGTTCCCGGACGATCGGTCCCTTCGCTCTCCAGATGGAAGGACACGGAACCGGGGGAGTGACCCGGTGTGTGGATGGCCCTTAGGCGGGTCCCCGCGACCTCAAAGATCTCGCCGTCGGCGATGTCGGCGTCGGGATTGGCATGAGGGTAAACCGCCTCCCATAGCATCCAGTCGTCCCGGTGCAAGTGGATGGGCGCTCGGACGATGTCCCGGAAGGCTCCCGCGGAACGGATGTGGTCGTCGTGGCCATGTGTGAGGAGGATGGCTTTGACCGTGCGATCACCGATTGCCTCTGTGATGGCGGCCGGCTTGTGCGCGGGATCGATCACGATGCACTCGGCGTCGTCTCCGACGATCCACACATTGTTGTCCACATCCCACGTGCCGCCGTCCAGCGAGAAGGTGCCGGACGTGACGACGCGCTCAACGCGGACAGTCGTGGTTTCGTTGGTCAGCGATTCATTCGTCACAGTTCAACCACCGATCGAAGGACGGATCCTGAATGCATCTTGGCGAAAGCGTCCTCGATATCGGCGATGCCGATCCGTTCCGTGACGAAGGCATCGAGATCGAGCTTGCCCTGACGGTAGAGGCTGACGAGCATGGGGAAATCGCGGGAAGGCAAGCAGTCGCCGTACCACGAGGACTTCAGGGAACCGCCCCGGCCGAAGACGTCCAGCAGCGGGAGTTCCAGCGTCATTTCCGGCGTCGGGACACCCACCAGCACCACGGTGCCGGCGAGGTCGCGGGCATAGAAAGCTTGCTTATACGTCTCGGGGCGGCCGACGGCGTCGATCACCACGTCCGCCCCAAAACCGCCGGTGAGTTCGCGGATCTGTTCAACGGGATCTCCCTGCGAGGAGTCCACCACGTGCGTGGCGCCGAGCTCGCGTGCACGGTCGAGCTTCTTGGCATCGATGTCCACGGCGATGATGGTGGTGGCGCCTGCCAGGGCGGCCCCTGCGATCGCGGCCACGCCCACGCCGCCACAGCCGATAACGGCCACCGAATCGCCGCGCTTGACGCCTCCGGTGTTGATCGCAGCGCCCAGCCCGGCCATCACTCCGCAGCCGAGCAGCCCGACGGCGGCAGCATCGGCGTCGGGGTCGACTTTTGTACATTGCCCGGCGGCGACGAGCGTCTTTTCGGCAAAGGCGCCGATGCCGAGCGCCGGGGAGAGGACGGTGCCGTCCTCGAGCGTCATTTTCTGGGTGGCGTTGTGCGTGTTGAAGCAGTACTGGGCCTGGCCGCGGTTGCAGGCACGGCAATTGCCGCAGACTGCGCGCCAGTTCAGGATCACGCGGTCGCCGGGAGCGATGTCCGTGACGTCCGGACCCACGGCGCTCACAACACCGGTTGCCTCATGGCCGAGGAGGAAGGGGAAATCGTCACTGATGCCGCCCAACTTGTAATGCAGGTCTGTGTGGCACACACCGCTGGTCAGGATGTCCACCAACGCTTCACCCGGGCCCGGGTCCGGGACGAGGATTGTTTCGAGGGTTACGGGCGCGCCCTTCGAGCGGACAATTGCCCCTTTGACTGCGTGGACCATGGAAAACTCCCCTGTGAGGTTCGTGGACCGCGGACGTCGTGTCCGGGTCTGATCTCAAACTGTCTATCACAGGGTCAGGTTCGGTGGCTAGGGTTGTTGCGCTTTGCGCGGCATGTTGCGCACTGCGCTACGCCGCGAACTCGGAAAGGCGGAGGGTGAGCTCTCCGCGAACTGGCAGCAGATGACCGTCCCCGTCGTTTCTTAGGGTATCTAGTGCCAGTTCGCGCGAAGACGTGGCAACTCAGGCGGCGAGCCTGGCCTCGACCTCGGCTGCCGAGGGGTTGGTGGCCGCGGTTCCATCTGGAAAGAGGACCGTGGGAACCGTCTGGTTACCGCCGTTCAGCTTCTCCACGAGTTCGGCAGTGCCCTCAACCTCTTCGATGTTGATCTCGTTGTAGCCGATGCCCTTGGCGTCCAGCTGCTTCTTGAGGCGGTTGCAGTAGCCGCACCAAGTGGTCGAGAACATAGTGATGGTGCCGGATTCGGGGGTGAAGTCCACGGATTTCTCCTGTCGTTTTTGTTATGAACTACTCGCGTCAACGGTAACCCGGCGGGCACTATTCCTCCGCGCGCATGTGTCACATGACACGCCAGGGAGGGAGGCGGGCGGACCCGAGGTACCGGGGCGCCGGCTCAGACAGTGACCTTGCCGCCGTCGTCGACCGTCCACGTCGGGTTGTAGGCAACTTCCCAGCGGAACCCGTCAGGGTCCGCGAAGTACCCCGTATAGCCTCCCCAGGGTTGGGCCTTCGGGGGAGCGACGACGACGGCGCCCGCGGCTCGCGCTTCGGACATGGTCCGGTCCACATCCTCGGGGCTGGAGACGTTGTGGCTCAGCGTGATGCATGGGACGCCCGACGGCGGATCGACGGCAGCCTCGCCCTGCATCTGTTCTACGTTCCAGAGGGACAACATCAGCCCGTGGTTGACTTGGAGAAAGAGGACGTCTCCGGGAAACTCGGCGTGGACCGGCCAGCCAAGGCCGTCGACATAGAAACGGCGCGACGCATCGACGTCGCGCACGCCCAAAGAGATGAAATCGACGCGCGGTTCCATAGGACCGTAGGTATCGGTCCTAGAGCGATTCTTCGACGGCGACGCCGGACTGGAACTCGCGCCCGTCAGCTTCACTGAAGGCGGTCATGACGTGTCCCTTGCCGAGGCCATTGATCGCAGAGAGGGGGAAATGGCCCGTGATGGTATTCCCGGAATGCTCAACGCCCTTGAGGTCGTAGTTCTCTTCGGCGCTTTGGTCGTGGTTAAAGGAGAAGAAAGCGATCGCCTCCCCGTTCATGAACTCGATGCCCAGTCTTCGTTGGGAGGAATAGTCCGGAGTCGCCGCGACCAGGCCCACAACATAGGCGCCGGAACCGGGGATGTTGCCCTCGATCTCGAACTTCGCCACGAGCGTGGCTTCCGTGGCGGTAATGCTGGCCTGCTTCAGAAGTGCCTCATGGATGCTCATGGCTCAATCCTGCTCTGTGCGCCTCCCGCCGTCCACCCCTGAATCGGGTTTTGTCGGAGCCGTTGCACCGTGCGGATCTGATCGGGCATGTTGCCAAAATCGGCCCTGACCAGCCGGGAGACTTGCCGATACAGGGGCCCGGGCGTGTGCCTCCGACGGAACGGCTTGCTGCCACGGCGCCCGGGGCGCTCGTTCTCGACGCTATCGATGGAGCCTGATGGCTCTCAGGGCGATGCCTACCGCGAACATGAGGAGGCCCAGGCCCGCCGATAGCGGGGGAGCGTGGCTACCAGGAACACGCAGGCCACGGCTCCGAACACCTGGAGTGCTTTGGGGTATCGCCGGTCTGCGGCCGGCTGGGTGAACGCGGCAACGTTGGCGACCAGATAGTAGATGAGTACGCCGAATGAGGAGAAACCGATCGCACCGCGCACATCGGCGACGGCGACGATTACGCAGATCACTGCGGCCAGCGCGACTTCGGCCCTGTGCGGGACTCGATAGCGCGGATGGACGGCAGCGAGCCAATGCGGTAGATCGTGGTGCCGGGCCATGGCCAGCGTGGTCCGGCCCAAGCCGGCGATGAGCGCCAGCAAGGCGCCCAGGGCGGCGACGGCGGCTCCCACGCGGACCACGGGGACGGCCCATGACAAGGTCCCGCTTCCGACGGCGGCGGCGAGCGGTGTTGCTGTACCCGCCAAGCCGTCCGGGCCGAGGGCTGCGAGAAGGGTCACTGCAATGATGGCGTAGAGGATGACCGTCATGCCCAATGCGATCCCGATGGCGCGCGGGATTGAGCGCCGGGGGTCACGGACTTCCTCTCCCATGGTCGCGATCCTCGCATAGCCGGCGAAGGCGAAGAACAGCAGCCCCGCGGATTGGAGGATCCCGTACCAGCCATGTGCAAGCAGCCCGCCCCCAAGAATGTTGGCCGGCGCGGAAGCAGACCCGCCCCAGCAGGCTGCCACGGCAATGGCGAGAGCCGCCAGTACGACGAGCACCAGAATTCGGGTCAGGCCAGCCGTGCGCGTCACCCCGTGATAGTTCACAGCGGCGAGGACGACGACGGCGGCGATGGCCACGGGACGCTCCCACCCTGCGGGGGCGGCATAGGCAGCGAAAGTCATGGCCATGGCAGCGGCGCTGGCGGTCTTACCGATCACGAAACCCCACCCGGCTACGTACCCGGACCACGGTCCCAGCCGCTCGCGCCCGTAAATGTAGGTTCCGCCCGACGTCGGGTATGCGGCGGCGAGTTGGGCGGAAGACGTCGCGTTGCAGAATGCCACCGCGGCGGCGACGACGAGTCCAATCAGGAGTCCTGATCCTGCGGCGGAAGCGGCTGGGGTGAAGGCCGCGAACACACCCGCTCCAATCATGGAGCCCAAGCCGATCACGACCGCGTCAAAGGTACCCAGCCGACGGGCCAGGGCCTGGGGGTTGCTCATGGGGTTCTCCTTCGGCGCTCAGACCCAGCCTAAGTCCTGGAGCCCTCCCCGAAGTTCGCGGTCTATTCGGCGCCGCCAGGAGCGCCTAGGACTTCCCCGTGATTGTCAGGACGATGAGAACACAGTTGAGGCCGACAATGAGTGCCGCACTGGTCCACCCGGCGATCTTCAACGCTGTTGAATCAGTGTGGATGCCCATGACCTCACGCTTGCCTGTGAGCCGAATCAGCGGAATCAAGGCGAAAGGAATGCCGAAGCTGAGCAGGACCTGGCTCAGGACGAGTGCGAGGGTGGGTTCAATTCCCGCTCCGAGAATGATCAACGCCGGGATTAACGTGACTACCCGGCGGATCAGGAGCGGCACACGGATCTTGAGGAGGCCACCCATCACTGTTGCTCCGGCGTAGCATCCAACGGACGTCGAGGCCAAGCCCGAGGCCAACAAGCCGACGCCGAAAGCTACGCCGATGATTGGACCAAGCGCCGAAGTGACTGCGGCGTGGGCTCCCGCGATGGTGTCAGTTCCTTCGACTCCGCGCAGGCTGGAGGCGGCCAAAAGGAGCATGGCAATGTTCACAACCCCTGCCAGCATCAACGCCCCGGCGACATCCATCCGGGTTGCCCTGATGAGTTTTGTGCGCACCGCCGGATCGTGGGAGAAGCCATGCCTGTCGCGGGCCAGGGCCGAATGTAGGTAGATGGCGTGCGGCATGACCGTGGCGCCGAGCATGCTGGCAGCGAGGAGGACTGTGTCCGTTCCTTCGAAGCGCGGCACCAAGCCTGCCAACACGCCTCCGGTCTCCGGCGGACTGACGAAGAGCCCCGAAACGAAACCGACGGCGATCACCGCCAAAAGCATCATGATGGCGTATTCGAAGGATTTTTGGCCCCGTGACGACTGGAGCGCCAGGAGCATCATGGATGCCAGCCCGATGATGACGCCACCCATGAGAAGCGGCAGTCCGAAGAGGAGGTTGAGCGCGACGGCTCCGCCGATGACTTCAGCCATGTCGGTAGCCCCGGCAACGACTTCTGCCTGGACCCAATACAGCCTGCGACGGTGTGTGCCCAGTCGCTTGCCGAGGAGTTCTGGAAGGCTGTGGCCCGTGGCCAAACCGAGTTTCGCAGACTGGTACTGCACCAGGACCGCCATGATGTTTGCTGCAACCAAGACCCACACGAGCAAATAGCCGTAGTTCGCACCGGCAGTCAGATTTGCCGCGACGTTTCCCGGATCCACGTACGCGATCGCGGCCACGAAAGCTGGCCCCAACAAGAGTAGCCTGGACCGCCACCGGGGCTTGCTCACCGGTTGCACCGCAAGAGTGGTAGCCATGATTTCCTCAACATCGGGGATACGAACATGATGAGGATACCGTTAAGTTAGGCATACCGAAAAGTAGTTTTTAGGTGAGGCTTGCGAAATGCGCTAGTTCACGCGTGGGTGGGTTCTTCGACGAGGGCGGTGGCGATGCTGTCGGCATCCTCAAGTGCGGCGAGGTACCGCTCGGCATCCAACGCGGCGGCACAGCCTGTGCCGGCGGCCGTAATGGCTTGGCGGTAGCGGTGGTCCACCGCGTCACCGCAGGCGAAGACCCCGGAAAGACTGGTCACGGTGGTGGGGGAGTCAACCTTGATGTAGCCCTCGGCGTCGAGATCCACCTGGCCGTCCACAAGGTCCGTCCTAGGGACATGTCCAATGGCGACGAATATGCCCGTAGCCGCATGTTCGCGCGTGACGCCGGTGCGGGTGTCAGCCAGGGTCACGCCGGTGACCTTGGCGTCGCCATGGATGGCGGTGATGGCGGAGTTCCAGGCGAAGCGGATTTTCGGATTGTCCTTGGCGCGCTGGGCCATGATTCGGGAGGCTCGGAGCTCTTCCCTGCGGACCACCACCGTGACGGTCTTCGCAAACCGGGTCAGGAACGTTGCTTCCTCCATGGCCGAGTCGCCGCCGCCCACCACAACAATGTCCTGCTCGCGGAAGAAGAAGCCATCGCACGTAGCACACCAAGAGACGCCGTGCCCGCTGAGCTTCTTCTCCTCCGGCAAGCCGAGCTCCTTGTACGCGGAGCCGGTCGCGAGGATCACGGCCAGTGTCTTGTGGGTATCGCCTGACCCGGTGACCACCCGCTTCAGGTGCCCGGCCAGCTGGACTTCAGTGACGTCGTCGAACACTATCTTGGCGCCGAACCGCTCGGCCTGCTCCTGCAGGCCCTCCATGAGGTCGGGGCCCTGGATGCCGGAGGGAAAGCCGGGGAAATTCTCCACTTCCGTGGTGTTCATCAGCGCGCCGCCGGCGGTGACTGAACCGGCAAGGACCAGGGGATACAGGCCCGCCCGGGCTGCGTAGATTGCCGCCGTGTAGCCGGCAGGGCCGGATCCGATGATGATCAACTGTTCTTTGCTCATAGACAAGTGCAACAAGGACGGGGACGTCAATCAAGCTCTCGTCGATCAAAGTGCATAATGGGTGAATGTCTAGCGAAGCCGGAGCCGTCCTGATCCGGCCCATGAGTCCTGAAGATTGGCCCGCGGTCCGTGCGATTTTTACCGAGGGCATCGAGACCGGGCAGGCCACCTTCGAAGCAGCTGCTCCGGGGTGGGAGCAGTTCAACGCGAGCCGCCTCCCGGATCACCGCTTCGTTGCCGAAGCATCCGGTCAGGTGTTGGGGTGGACGGCCGTTTCCGCGGTGTCGTCGCGCCAGGCTTATGCCGGCGTGGTCGAACACTCCGTCTATGTCGCCGGGTCTGCGCGCGGACGGGGCGTCGGAGGCCTGCTCCTGCAGGCGCTGGCTGCGTCGACCGAAGAGCATGGCATCTGGACCATCCAATCCAGCATCTTCCCCGAAAACCAAGCCAGCATCCGCCTTCACCAAGCGAATGGCTTCACCATCGTTGGCCGGCGGGAACGCATCGCCCGCATGAATGCGGGGCCCTTGGCCGGCCAGTGGCGGGATACGCTGCTGCTTGAACGCCGCTCCCGCCGTGTCTGAGGTGCCTTCCGCGAGCCGGGGGCCGGCCGCGGCACGGCTCACGCCATGTGGAAGAGGCTGTTGAGGGCCGCCCATTGGAGGAGCATGATCGACTTTCCGTCCACGATGCGACCGTCGTCGATCATGGCGAGAGCATCGGCGAACGCAATCTCGATGGTTTCGATGTCCTCGCCCTCCGCGACTACTCCACCGCCCGGGCCCGTCTGGTCTGCCGGGGTGTAGGGCGCGACGTAAAAGTGCAGCCGTTCGGTGACCGATCCGGGGCTCATGTATGCGTCGAACACATGCCGCAGCGCTCCGACCTGGACGCCGAGTTCCTCGCTTGCCTCGCGACGGATAGCCGTTTCGGGATCGTCGTCGTCCAGCAAACCGGCAGCAGTCTCGATCAGCATCCCGTCCGGATGATCGTTGACATAGGCCGGGAAGCGGAACTGCCGGGTGAGGAGGACCGTGCCCCGGCCGGCGTCGTACAACAGAATCGTCGCGCCATTGCCCCGATCGTAACTTTCGCGCTGCTCCGTGACCCATCGGCCATCCCTGCGGCGGTACTCGAAGGTGGTGCGACGCAGCACGTGCCAACCGTCGGAGGTCACTTCGACGTCGCGCACGACCACGGCGGGATTGCGGTCGAGGCCGCGGCCGGCTTGGTCGAGACCGGTGCGGCCGCGCTGGTCGGGTACATCAATTCCAGGACGCAACGTGGTGGGAGGGGCATCGTCTCTCGGAGTCATTCCGCTAGAATAGTGCATAAACGTGCAACATCAGGAAGAAGCGTGCATGCTTGCTGCCGAACGACTCGAATACCTCCTCACGCGCCTTGCCACGGATGGCAAGGTGATCGCCAAAGACATCGCCCACGAACTTGGTTTGTCCGAAGATAGCGTGCGCCGCGACCTCCGCGAGCTTGCCGCAGCCGGGCTCTGCCAACGTGTGTACGGCGGTGCCCTGCCGGTTTCTCCTGCCATCGCCGACTATGCCACCCGCGCTACCGTTGAGCCGGAGAGCAAGGCCCGCATTGCTACCCGCGCCGCTTCGCTCGTCCAGCCGGGCTGCGCCGTGATCCTCGACGGCGGCACCAGCACCCTCGCGGTGGTTCACGCGCTGCCCGCGGAGCTCGACTGTACTGTGATTACCCACAGCCCAACCATCGCCTCGGCGCTTGTCGACCACCCCCTCATTGAGGTGTACCTCCTCGGTGGTCGCTTGTTCAAACACTCTGCCGTGACCTGCGGGGCTGCGGCCGTCGAGGCTACCCAAGCAATTTCCGCCGAGCTGTTCTTCCTCGGTGTCACCGGAGTCCACCCCGTCCACGGACTGACAACCGGCGACGCCGACGAAGCCGCGATGAAACGCGCTCTGGCCGCCCGTGCGGCAGACACCTACGTCCTCGCCAGTACCGAGAAGATCGGCGCCGCTTCGCGCTATTCGGTACTGCCCTTTACCGGCATCGCCGGCATCATCACCGATGCGCCGGCCAACGATCCGACCATGAGGGAGCTCACGCACCTTGGGGTCGCCCTCATTGGCGCGGATTGACTATTTTCGCCAGTATCGCCGGGCGAACACTACTCCAGTCACTCTTGTTGCGCGCGGATGACGAAGTGTTCGACCCGCCGGTCTGGAACCAACCAGATCAGTGCCACTACCGTGTAGGCGGCGACGGCGAGCAATGGATGCAAGAAGCAGAGGGCAAGGCCGGCCAAGTAGATGAGGGGCGACGTCTTACCTTTCCAGTCCCGGCCAAGCGCCTGAGCGAGCGCCCCTTGACGCCCTTGCTGCCGGACCAGCGACTGCTGGAGCACGAAGTAGGCAACCGCCGCACAAAGTAGGTTGAACCCGTAGGCCAGCACAGGGACCTCCGCGAAGCCCGACTCGTCCATCCAACGTGTGCTGAACGGGAAGAGCGACAACCAGAACAACAGGTGCAGATTCGCCCAGAGTATTGCGCCGTTGACCCGATCGGCCAAGTGGATCAGGTGGTGGTGGTTGTTCCAATAGATCCCCACGTAGACGAAGCTGAGCAGGTAGCTAAGGAACGTCGGGAGAACACTCAGCAAGCCGGTCCACGTCGGTTCCGGGGGTACCCGCAGTTCAAGCACCATGATGGTGATGACGATGGCGAGGACGCCGTCACTGAATGCCTCGAGCCGGTTCTTGTTCATCGGGTTGCCTTCATGGGGACATCATCGTTGGTGCGAACTGCTGTCGCCAAACCATACCCTCTGACAGCAGCAGTGAATTCCAAAGCTGATGATCTTCGCGGCTCAGCCAGTAGCTCAGACTTCGAGGCCGTCTCGAATGACAATGTGGCCCATGGGCCAGTCCGATAGCTCGGCTAGGAGGGGCAGCACGAGGGCTGGTCCGTTGTATTTTTCGGGTTCGCCGTCGTTGGTGATCATCCGGGTAATCTGCCCCGGTAAGCGCAGCCAGCCTGCCCTCTCATAAAAAGAGACGACGGCTGGCCGGCATGTGAGGAAGCCAAAGGGCATGTGGAACTGGTGGAAGCTGGCAGAGGCTTCGTTGAGCAGCCGAATTCCGACGCCGGTTCCCCGGTAGTCGGGGTCTGTGCCGACTAGTCCTACGTCCGCCACATGGACAGCCGATGTCTGGGATTCGACGCGGAGCATCCGCCTCAGGAAGCCTAGATGTGCTACGGGCTTGCGGCCGTCGTATCCGATAAGGCGTCCTTCCGGGCGGGCACCGGACCAGCTGCGCCCGTTGCTGAAAGTCGCTTGGTGGTCAGGATAAATTCGAGCGAGGAGGCCACTCAGTCGGGCGTGTTCCTTCTGGGAAATGTCTGCTTCCCAGCAAAGTCGCCACGTCATTCCGTCCATGCGGGAACGCTATCAGCGCGGATGGCTTCGCCCCAGGTGCCCGTGCTGTTCCTTGCGGTTCTGATTGGCTTAAAACAGCCACCCAGACTACCTGCGTCCTCGGAGCCACCGTCCTCTAACAACATCGGCCACGAAAACCAGACGGTCCGCGAGGTGGGAGGTGGATTCTAGGGGTAGCTAAAACACGAAGACGCTCGGCCGGGATATTCCGGCCGAGCGTCTTCGTGGGCCGTGTATTGAACGCTTTCCGTTAGCCCAGTGTGGACAGCGTGGACGCGTCAATGACGAAGCGGTACCGCACATCGGAGGCGAGCACGCGCTCGTAGGCATCGTTGATCTTGTCCGCCGGGATGACCTCGATCTCGGCACCAAGTCCATGTTCGGCGCAGAAGTCGAGCATTTCCTGGGTCTCGCGGATGCCACCGATCGCCGATCCGGCGAACGAGCGCCGACCCGTGATGAGCGAGAACACATTGACCGGCAGCGGTTCCGCGGGTGCGCCCACGTTCACCAAGGCGCCATCGAGGGTCAGCAACCGCAGATAGGAGCTGATGTCGATCGGGGCGCTGACGGTGTTGATAATCAGGTCAAAAGTGCCGGCGAGCGACTCAAACGTTGCCGGGTTGCTCGTGGCAAAGTACTGGTCTGCGCCCAGGCGCAGGCCGTCCTCCATCTTCTTCAATGACTGGGACAACACCGTGACGTCGGCGCCCATGGCGTGTGCGAGCTTGACGGCCATGTGCCCCAGCCCCCCGAGTCCGACGACGGCGACCTTCTTCCCGGGACCGGCACCCCAGTGCCGAAGCGGCGAATAGGTGGTGATGCCTGCGCACAACAGGGGAGCGGCGACGTCGAGCTCTATTCCTTCAGGGATCCGTACGACGAAATCCTCGGTCACCACCACGTGGGTGGAGTAGCCGCCCTGGGTTATCGTCCCGTCGCGGTCGACGGCGCCATAGGTGCCGGTCATGCCCTTGAGGCAGTACTGCTCCTCGCCCTTGCGGCAGTTGTCGCATTCGCGGCAGGAGTTGACCATGCAGCCCACGCCTACCCGATCGCCGACCTTGTGGCGGGTGACCTCGGGGCCGATTTCAGTGACAATACCGGCGATTTCGTGACCGGGAGCAAGGGGGTAGGACTGCGGCCCCCAGTCGCCGCGGACGGTGTGGATGTCTGAATGGCAGATGCCTGCGTACTTGATCTCGATCAGCACGTCATGGGAGCCGACGTCGCGGCGATCAATGGCGGTCGGGATAAGGGCCTCGCTCGCGGACGGGGCGGCGTAAGCATTCACGGTAAGCATGTTTCTCCTGTGTGTGGACGGAGGATTGGTGTTCGCGGTGTCAGTCTCGGTGGCCCACGGGACCCCGGAAGCTCTGGGTTTCAGGGCGACACCACCCATCAAACAGGAAATTTCCGATGTGAGGGAGTCCCTGCTGGTACCCGTATCAGCAGAGCCCCTCAGCAGGATCGGCTCGGCGAAGCTACTTGTCGCTGCTGGACAGTCTCCGGACCTGGATGGCGGCATGCGTCTTGCGCAAAGCTGAAATCGAGGCATCGTACGAACGCTGTGCGACGCCCACGAAGAGGCAATCGATCAGCATCATTTGGGCGATGCGACTGCCCAAAGCGCCTGGACGGAATGGCGTCTCCCGGGCTGCGGTGCTGAGCACGATGTCGGCTACCCGGCCCAAGGGAGAATCGGCATGGTTGGTGACGGCGATGATGGTTGCTCCGGACTCCTTGGCGATCTTCGCGAATTCGACGGTGTCCATGGTGGTTCCCGAGTGCGAAATGGCGACGGCCACGCAAGTGGGATCGAGCAGTGCCGCGGAAGTCCACGCAGCATGTGCCTCCGTCCAGCTGAACGACATTTTGCCGATCCGGTGAAGCTTTTGGTTCATATCCTGGCCAACCAATGCGCCGGCGCCCACGCCGAAGATGTCCGTTTTTCGCGCCGCAGCGATGGCCGTAACAGCTTGGTCCAGCTTTTCTATGTCGAGCAGTTGGGCGGTGTCGGCGATCGAGGCTGTCTCATTGAATGCGATCTTTGAGACTATTTCCTGGAGGGAGTCGGACTTGTCGATGTCTTCGTAGAACTCCGCCGGAACGTTGTTGACGAGGCTCTCGCGGGTGGTCTCCCTGGCCAGGTCGAGGCGAAGATCCGAGTATCCGCCGTAGCCCACCTTCTTGTAGAAGCGGACTACGGATGTAGTTGACGTCCCGCATCGTTCAGCGAGGTCGCCGATCGGCATGGTCGCCACGCGTGCGGGGTCTGCCAGGACGACTTCGGCGATGGCGCGTTCGGAAGGCCGGAGTGACGGAAGGGCGGAACGGATCCTGACCAGCACGGATCTTGACGACTCCCCGTTTCCTGCCTCATCCACAGCGTCCTCCTTCTCTCGGCTTCCTTAGACAAGGTACCGGCTAAGCCTCACGGTTCGGTGCCATGTATATATGTTACCAATTCACTCGAATTTGTGTAACTCATTGACATGAGCCCGTCTGGCCAATATCTTCGATGTCAGGCAAGTCACAGCAATGACAGACAGGAACACCGATGGGAACGCAACCACACTCCGGGCAGAACGGTTCGGCGTGGCTCGACATCAGCACGGAAGTACGCAATGCCAGAACCCTGGATCTGGACCAGCGCACCACGGTCGAGATTCTCGAAGCCCTCAACGATGAAGACCAGCTGGCGCCGACCGCAGTTCGGGCCACCTTGCCGCAGATGGCCGAGTTGGTGGAGACCGCTGCCGAATCCGTGCGGAACGGGGGTCGCGTCCATTACTTTGGTGCAGGAACGTCCGGGCGCCTCGCTGTCCTTGACGCCGCTGAACTGAGGCCCACTTTTAATCTTCCTGACGGCGTTGTCATCGCACACCACGCCGGCGGTTCTGCGGCCCTGACCCAGGCGGTGGAAAACGTCGAAGACTCCTGGGAAGCAGGAGCGGAGGCCGCGGCGGACGTCCGCCCGGGCGACGTCGTCGTCGGTATTGCGGCCTCTGGACGGACGCCGTACGTGGGCGGTGCGCTGACGGCCGGCCGTGAACGCGGCGCCACAACAGCGCTCATTGCCTGCGCCAGCGAGCCGCAACTCGGACCACTTGCGGACTTCGTCCTTGCCGCGGACACCGGGCCCGAGGCGTTGGCGGGATCAACCCGGCTCAAGGCCGGCACCGCCCAAAAGCTCATGCTCAACGGATTCTCCACGGCCTTGATGATCCGGCTCGGCCGGACCTGGTCAAACCTCATGGTCTCCATGGTTGCCAGCAACGAAAAGCTGCGGGCACGCACGCTCAGGATCCTGATGGAAGGCACCGGCGCCGCGGAAGAGAGCTGTCGGAGCGCACTGGAGTCCGCGGACGGCGAGCTGAAAGTGGCTCTCGTCGTCATGCTTACCGGCGCTTCCCCTGCCAACGCGCGCAACGCCGTCGAACTGGCGGGCGGTAACGTGCGCGATGCGACAACTGCCCTCGCCCGATGATCGATCTCCGCAGTTTCTCGGGGTTCACCACCCGGGAGCTGGACCGCCTCGCCATGGCGCATGACGCCTCGCACTACCTGTTGAACCCGCAGGCCGTCGTCGCGCCGGCGGATGCCGCCGAGGTCGGGCGGATCTTGGCTTCCGCCGCGTCCCTGGACATGCCCGTTGTTTTCCGTTCCGGCGGTACGTCGCTGAGCGGACAGGCCGTCACGGACGGCCTCCTGGTGGACGTGCGGAAGCACTTCCGCTCTGTTGACGTGCTCGACGGCGGTGCCCGGGTCCGCGTTGGACCCGGCGCCACCGTGCGGAGCGTCAATGCACGGTTGGCCGGATACGGGCGCAAGCTGGGTCCTGATCCTGCCAGCGAGGGTGCGTGCACCATAGGGGGAGTCGTGGCCAACAACTCCTCCGGAATGGCCTGCGGCACCGAATTCAACACCTACCGCACCTTGGAATCCCTGGTGGTCGTCCTGCCCTCGGGCACCGTCATCGATACGGCTAGCCCCGGCGCAGACAATCAGCTCCACGAACAGGAGCCTGGGCTGCACGAAGGATTGCTGCAGTTGCGGCGCAGAATCATTTCCAATCCAGACTCTGTGCGAACCATTGAGCGGATGTTTGCCATGAAGAACACCATGGGTTACGGGCTCAATTCCTTCCTCGACTTTGAAGAGCCCGTCAAAATCCTGGAACACCTCATGATCGGATCCGAAGGTACCCTGGGCTTCATTGCCCAGGCCACGTTCCGTACCATCGAATCCCGGCCTTTCGCTGCCACCGGGCTGATGACCTTCAGCTCGCTCAACGATGCCGCCTCTGCCTTGCCCGAGCTGGTGGCGTCAGGCCTTGCCACTGTGGAGTTGATGGACGCTGCCGCGTTGGCTGTTGCCCAGCGCCAAGCAGGAACACCGGCATCGCTGGCCAGCCTCGAGATCGGCCGCCACGCCGCACTTCTTGTGGAGCACCAGGCCTCAACTGCGGAAGAGTTGGCCCACAAGCAGCAACAGAGCCAGGTTCTGTTCGAGTCCCTGGACTTGGCGGCCCCGTTCGAGCTTTCCACGGATGCCAGGAAACGCTCGGCCCTCTGGCATATCCGCAAGGGCCTCTACACCACCGTTGCTGGGAGCCGGCCTGCTGGAACAAACGCCCTCCTGGAAGACATAGCCGTTCCGGTGCCCGCATTGGCCGAAACCTGCGAGCAACTGTTGGGCCTCTTTGATCGCCACGGGTATCAGGACAGTGTCATTTTTGGCCACGCCAAGGACGGCAACATCCATTTCATGCTCACTGAGCGGTTTGACGACCCATCTCAACTCAACCGGTATGAGGCATTCACCGAAGACATGGTGGATCTTGTCCTTGGCAATCAGGGGACCCTCAAGGCCGAACACGGCACCGGGCGGATTATGGCCCCATTTGTTGTGCGCCAGTACGGGACGGAGCTTTACGGCGTCATGGAGGCCATCAAACGGCTCGTGGACCCCAAGGGGATGCTGAACCCCGGGGTTGTCCTGTCCGAGGAGCCCAGGTCATATCTTGGCCACTTGAAGACGGCGCCCGTCGTGGAAGAAGAAGTGGACCGCTGCGTCGAGTGCGGCTATTGCGAGCCGGTGTGTCCCAGCAAGGACCTGACCATGACGCCCCGGCAAAGGATCGTCATCCGCCGGGAAATCGCCGCCGCCGAAGAGGAGGGTAACCACCTTCTTGCGGAACGGTTGCGCAAGGACTACGACTACGACGGCGTCCAGACGTGTGCGGCGGATGGCATGTGCCAGAGCGCTTGTCCGGTCTTGATCAATACCGGCGACCTGGTGCGCCGTCTCCGCGCGGAGAACCACAACGCCGTGGCAGGCAAAGGCTGGATGGCCGCCGCCAAGCACTGGGGTGCGGTGACCGCCGTCGGCTCCCTCGGCCTCAGTGCGGCCAAAGCGATGCCGGCACCTGCCGTGAAGGCCGCTACCGCGACGGCGAGGCTGCTTCTCGGTGCCGAGAATGTCCCGCTCTACAGCGATGTGCTTCCCCGGGGAGGCCGCAAGCGAATCGCCACCGAAGCCATCGGAACGGGAGATCCTGCCGGAACCACAGCTGATGCCGTGTATTTCCCGGCGTGTATCGGAGCCATGTTCGGCCCGGCCGACGACGGCCGCGGCCGCATCGGGACCGGGGTCACGGAGGCCTTCCTGAACCTCGCCGGCCGAGCCGGCGTCGAGCTGCTTGTTCCCGCGGGCATCGGGAATCTGTGCTGCGGTACACCGTGGAAGTCCAAAGGTTTCACCGACGGATACGACGTCATGCGGGCAAAGGTCCTTCCGGCCCTGTGGGAGGCGAGCGATCACGGGCGCCTCCCCGTGATCTGTGATGCTTCCTCCTGCACCGAAGGGCTGGAGACCCTGCGGGACACCGCATCGTCCCCGGATTCCCCTCCGGAGTATTCGCGGCTCGAATTCGTCGACTCCGTGCAATTCGCCCGGGAGCGGCTGATGCCTCACCTTGCAGTCTCGCACCGCATTGAATCGCTCGCGCTGCACCCGACATGCTCATCTACCCGTCTGGGCATCAATGAGGACTTCACGGCTATCGCGGCCGCACTGGCTGAAAACGTCGTGGTGCCTACCAGCTGGGGGTGCTGCGCCTATGCAGGCGATCGAGGCCTCCTCCACCCCGAATTGACCGAATCGGCTACGGCTGCCCAAGCCGCGGAAGTCAATGAGCGTCGCCATTCGGCGTATGCGTCAACGAACAGGACGTGTGAATTGGGCATGACCCAGGCCACCGGCCATGAATACCGCCACATCCTCGAACTGCTGGATGAAGCTACGAGTCAAAAGAAGGGAACCCCCTGATGGAGATTGTCATACTCCCGGACAGCCATGAGATCGGCCGTATGGCCGCGGACGTCATCGAATCCCTGCTTGAGCGCAAACCTGACGCGGTCCTGGGGCTCGCAACCGGTTCTTCTCCGCTCCCCATCTATCAGCAGCTGATACGTCGCCACCGCTCCGGAAGCCTGAGCTTCGCCCAGGCCGAAGCCTTCACGCTTGACGAATACATCGGGCTCCCGGGCAAACATCCGGAGCTCTACAGCGAGGTCATTCGCAGGGAATTCACCGGCCACGTGGATTTCGCCGAAGGCAGGGTCCATGGTCCTGACGGCTTCGGAGTTGATCTTCCCGAGGCCTGCAACAGCTACGAGGACCAGATCCGGGCCGCAGGGGGAGTAGACGTGCAGATCCTGGGCATTGGAACGGACGGCCATATCGGTTTCAACGAACCGGGATCTTCCCTGGCTTCGCGCACCAGGATCAAAACCCTCACTGAGCAAACCCGGCGCGACAATGCCCGGTTCTTCGACTCGCTGGACTCCGTTCCTCGGCACGTGGTCACCCAGGGACTGGGCACCATCATGGAAGCCCGGCACATCATCCTGGCCGCCACGGGCGCGAACAAAGCCCAGGCAGTGCGCGAACTGGCCGAAGGCGCCGTGACAGCCATCTGCCCGGCATCTGTGCTCCAGCTTCACCCGCACGTCACCGTATTCCTCGATGAAGCCGCGGCATCACAGCTCTCCCTGGCCGACTACTACCGTCATTCCTTCCAGCACAAACCCCACTGGCAAGGACTCTAAGAAGCACAAAACTGCACCGCAGCAAAGCACCATCCACCAAGCCACCACAGCCCTAAGGAATCACCATGAGCACCCCAACAGTTCTCGACCGACCACCAGCCAAGGAGGCAAGGCGAGCGCTTGTCGCCGGTTCGGTCGGCAACTTCATTGAATGGTACGAATTCGGAATCTACGGCTCTTTCGCCACCATCATCTCCGCTAACTTCTTCACCACCGCGGGGGCATCAGACTTCGAAGCCCTCATCAAGACGTATGCCTCGTTCGCGATCGCCTTCTTCTTCCGCCCGGTCGGCGCCGCGATCTTCGGACGAATCGGCGACCGGATCGGCCGCCGCCCCACGCTGATCATCGTCCTGCTGCTGATGACCGGAGCAACAACGCTCATCGGCGTTCTTCCCAACTACACCACGCTGGGGGTGATGGCTCCTATCCTCCTGACCCTGGTTCGTATCCTCCAGGGACTGTCGGCCGGGGGTGAGTTCGGCGGTGCCGTCTCGATCATGACTGAATTCGCGCCCACCGGGAAACGTGGAAGCTACGGTTCCTGGCAATCGTTCACCGTTGCGCTGGGCCTTCTGGCTGGTGCGGGCGTCGGGGCTTTGATGTCCTCGATCCTGACCGCAAAAGACCTCAATGACTGGGGTTGGCGCATCCCCTTCCTCCTCGCGCTTCCGCTCGGTTTGGTGGCGCTGTACCTGCGGCTGAAACTCGAAGAGACTCCCAACTTCCAGCGCACGGTGACCGCCGAAGCAAGCAAGACTCCCGCCGTCGTCGTTCAGCACCCCAGCAAGGCTGAGACTGCCCGGGCCATTCTGCTTGGCATCGGCCGGCTCATGGGCTGGTCGGCAGCGGGATACACCTTCCTCGTGGTGCTCCCGTCCTACCTGCAGACCAGCCTTCACGCCACCTTCCAGGCGGCGCTCATCGCCACAGTGCTGGCGA
Organism: Arthrobacter sp. MMS24-S77; assembly: GCF_054888235.1. Lineage (NCBI taxonomy): Bacteria > Bacillati > Actinomycetota > Actinomycetes > Micrococcales > Micrococcaceae > Arthrobacter > Arthrobacter sp. MMS24-S77. The sequence continues at coordinate 2,673,590 of NZ_JBTZRN010000001.1, read as the reverse complement.
ACGCTGGCTTTGCCGCGTCGATCATCCCCAGCGGCATCCTCAGTGACCGTTGGGGGCGACGGCCCATCATGCTGGCGGGCGCCATCCTCATCACGGTCCTGGCAATTCCCCTGTTGAAGATCCTCCAGGACCCCACGAGCTCGCCGTGGCTGATGGGGGCCGGCGTCTTCATCGCCGGCGCTGTAGTTGGCATGATGGCCGGGCCCGGGCCCGCCATGCTCTCGGAAATGTTCCCGACCACCGTCCGCTACACCGGGCTGGGCCTCGCGTACTCGCTTTCAAATGCGGTGTTCTCCGGATCTGCCGGACTCATTATCACCGGACTCATCGCTTCCACGGGCAACAAGGACATCCCCGCCTATTACGTGATGGCCACCTGCATCATCAGCGTCTTCGCGTTGGCTACGCTGCGGGGCTCAGCCCACAAGACCGCCCTCCGCGACTAACCGAACGAAGAGATAGGGAGTACTGCCATGCGTGTCATCGGCATGATGTCCGGAACGTCCTACGATGCGATCGACGCCGTCGCGGTCGACATCAGCAGGGACGGAGATGCCCTGGTTGTTACACCCTTGGGTGCTTTGAGCGAATCCTACCCGGAGGAGCTGCGGGCGGCATTGGCGGCGCAAATGCCGCCCGCAGCGACCTCCATGGAGCAGATCTGCAAACTTGACACGGGGATCGGACAAGCATTCGCCCGGCTCGCGGCCAGGGCCAACCGGGAACTGTGCGACGGCCAGGCCGAGCTCGTGGCATCACACGGCCAGACCGTTTTCCACTGGGTCGAGTCCGGCAAGGTCCACGGAACACTCCAGATCGGGGAGCCGGCCTGGATCGCCGAGGAAACCGGCTGCACGGTGGTGTCCAACTTCCGTTCACGGGACGTGGCAGCGGGCGGCCAAGGAGCCCCCTTGGTAAGCCTGTTCGACGCCCTGTGGCTCAGGGGATTGCCCGGCACGCCCATCGCGTTGAACCTGGGCGGGATCGCCAACATCACGGTGGCCTCCGGTGAGCCGATCGCCTTCGACACGGGGCCCGCAAACGCCCTCATCGATGCCGCGGTCACCTCCATGACCGATGGTGAAAAGCATTACGACCACGACGGCGAGCTCGGCGCCCGTGGTACCGTCAACGTCGAGCTGTTCAGCCGGCTCCTTTCAGAGCCGTATTATTCCCAGCCGGCACCCAAATCCACGGGCAAGGAACTATTCCACTTGCCTTACCTCGAGAGGGCCATGTCTGACAGTGGTACCCAGAATCTCGCCCCTGAAGACGTGATCGCCACCCTCGTCAGCCTGACAGCCCGGACAGTCGCCGATGCCGTCCGTGCCGCAGGAGGAACGTCCGTCATAGCGTCGGGAGGCGGAACCCGGAACCCCACGCTCATGCGCGCCCTGGACAAGGAACTGGGCACCATCGAGTTGCTCAGCTCGGATCACTTGGGTCTGCCGTCCGCGATGAAAGAGGCGTGTGCTTTTGCCGTGCTCGGCTACTTGTCCCTTCACAACCTCCCGGCAACGGTGGCAAGTTGTACCGGGGCACGGCATGCCAGCATCCTCGGCTCCATCACACCGGGATCCGGCGGGCTGAACATGCCGCCTCTTCCCACGACTCCGCCAAAGTCGCTCCGGATGGAACGTGTCGCCGGCCAGGTCCCGGCACCCGACTAAGAGGTCCCGGCACCCGACTAAATCGCCCGGACGCAAGGGGCCCGCCGTTTCTGCGGGCCCCTTGCGCGTCGTTTGGGGCTTATCCGGCGTAAGCCGGCGCCGAGGAAGATCGGGTCGGGCACCTCAATCGGGTTGACCCTTGCCACGCACTATGCCGGGGCTTACTGTTCTTGGATGCACCTACGGCTGGGGCGACGGCGCGAACCTTTCCTACGGACCGAACAGGACGGTGTTTTAGATGTGCGACATTCCGGGTTTGATCAGTCGTTTGGAGGCCCAGGACCTCGCTAGATTGCGGGAGCTCGGCAGCGAACAGCCCTTGGGACCTCAGCTGATAGCGGCCATTGACTCAGCGGCTGGTGGGCCAGGGGAAGGCCGTGGCTATTACGTGGTCAGCGGTTCCCTGTATCCGGTCGAAGCCAGGGACTACCACCTCCGGCAAGATGTGGCGGATGCCGTCTTCGCAGCGGACGACTCTTCTGTAAACGTCACAGCCTGATCAGCGCGGATACCGTTACTTAGGCCCCAGGCACCGGCCCACGCTGGGAAGCCCAGGGGGGCCGGTGCTCTTGGGCTAGAGGGTTTCCAACAGCTCCTTCATTTCCTTGATCTCGGCTTCCTGTGCCGACACGATGTCCTTGCCCAGCTTGAGTGCGTCAGCGTTCTTGCCGTCAGCACTTTCCTTCTGCGCCATGGCCACCGCCCCTTGGTGGTGGGCGATCATCTGGGTGAGGAATAGCCTGGCTGCTTCAAGGCCTTGGGAGGCGGCGAGCTTCTTCATGTCCTCGTCGCCCATCATTCCGTTCATGATGTGGTCGCCGGACATCTCGGCGGGCTCGTTCCATGCCTTGAGCCAGCCCCTCATTTTCTCGATCTCGGGACCTTGGGCTTCTTTGATCCTCCCGGCGAGTGCGGTCACGGGAGCGGGGATATCCCTCTTGGCGAGCACCACGTCGCTCATCTGGACGGCCTGGGCATGGTGGGGGATCATCATCCGGGCAAACGATGCGTCGGCAGCGTTGTGCTCTCCGGCACTGCCCACCGCCGCACCAGATGAGGGTGCGGAAATGGCTCCGTGGTTCATGCCGGGCATGTTGTTGCCCCCGGTTCCGGCTGAGCAGCCGGCCAGCGCGATGGCCGTGGCAAGGGCGAAAGAGGTCATGGTCAAGGTTTTCTTCATGTTTTTGGGGTCCTTCAATCAATCAGCCGGCAGAGGCGCGGCTGCGTGGGACGCGCACAGCAAACCCACCAAGGGGAGACGCGTCAGGGTGAAGTCTTGTGCAGCGGGCCGAACGGCTCGGTGCGTCCGCGTATTTTACGTGCGGCTGATGCAGAGATCGCCCGGGGAAGGACTGCCCGGACGGTGCGAATAACCGGCGATCTGTAAGCCCGGCTCCGGGGTGCCCTCATCTGCATATGGCGGGACGCCAGGCAAAGGTGCCGTGAGCGAGTTATGGCTCGGGGCAGGCACGCAGACGGCGCTCATGGCCGACATCGCGGTACAGGTGCCCGAGCTTGTGCAATGCGATGCCGGCAGCTGAGCCGATGGCAGGACGGACGCGCCAGCCGGTTGCAACGGATCGCCCGGCAGCACGATATGGCCACCATGGGCCTGGTGTTCTGCGGCGTTGATCCCGGTCGCGATGGGGTTGTGCATGCCGTGGCTGGCGCCCATGATGTGCATTCCGAGGATTCCGGCGATGATCGACAGGAGCGCGGCCAGCAGGCCAATATGGCGGAGGAAGGCGGTGGCGCGGCCCCGTAGGGGGTCGGTCATGGTCTTCCTCCTTCCGAAGTTGTGCTTGTAAGGTTACCGGCCCAGACCAGGCGCTGCTATGTCAGTTCTGAGTGGCGGTGCTACTACGTCACCCTCCGGGGGAGGCTGAACGGCTGCTTTCGCCGAGGCTGCTTCCCGGGCGAGGAACGCTCCGAGTTCGTTGATGGTGCTCATCAACGGAGCCGGGAAGACCACCGTGGTGTTCTTGTCTACGCCGAGTTCCACCATGGTCTGGAGGTTGCGCAACTGCAGCGCCAACGGGTGGGCCATCATGGTGTCGGAGGCCCTGCCCAGTGCGGCTGCGGCGAGTGATTCGCCTTCGGCAGCGATGATCTTGGCGCGCTTTTCGCGCTCAGCTTCCGCCTGGCGGGCCATGGCGCGCTTCATGCTGTCCGGCAGTTGGATGTCCTTCAACTCCACCAATGTCACCTCTACGCCCCATTCCAAGGTCAGCCCGTCCAGGATCTGGCGAATATTGGCGTTGATCACGTCCGTTTCAGCGAGCGTTTCGTCCAGGGTGTGTTGCCCCACCACCTTTCGAAGGGTGGTTTGGGCGATTTGGTCTATGGCCGCGTGGATGTTTTCAATTGCGATAACGGACTTGATGGCGTCTACTACCCGGAAGTAGGCGACGGCGGAAATGTCCACGCTGACGTTGTCCCGTGTGATGATGCCCTGGGACTGGATAGGCACGGTGACGATCCGCAGGGAGACCTTCCTCAGCCGGTCGACGAACGGGATGATGACGACCAGGCCAGGTGACCTGACGCGCTGGACCCTTCCCAGCCTGAACAGGACGCCGCGTTCGTATTGCGTGACGATGTGGACGGCCAACGCGAACCAAATGACCGCTACGACAATGAGCACAATGAGAAGGGTGATGGAGTCCGCCGTCATGGCCACCCCAGGCTCCGTTCCTAGGAGCTTTGTATTGATGGCGGTGAGACTTCGGGGAGTCGCAGTGCAGCTGAAACAGGAGCCGAGTGCCGCCGTAATGAAAGGAACGCCCTATCCAGGACATTCCTTTCACTTCTTGGGCTAGACCCTTTCGCGGGTCCGGTCGATTACCGGTTCCGGATCGTTCGTGAACTCACGGTGGCGGCGTGGGAAGGCCCAGAACGAGAAGTCCTTCGCGTCCACCTTGGGTTCAGGACGTTCCTCGGATTCCCGTGAGGCATCTTTCCTGGTGTCCCGCTGGAAATCCTTGTAGTACCCGTAGCACATCACTGACCTCCTTCTAGCGACTGCCCTTTAATCGTCCTCCCGATTCGGCAAGCAGTCCACCTTTCGGGGCGGGTTCCGCATGTAGGCACAATGGAGGAGTGAATTCCCCATCCGTCCCGCGGAACGCCGCGCCTGCCTACAGACTCTTCGACCTTGGCGCGATCGGGGCAGGACTCGTTTTCGCGGACTCTTTGGAGGAACTCGGCGAAGTGCTCAGCGCAGGAGGAGCGGCTGGAACCGCCGTCGTGCAAGCGCCTCCGGGAACCGGCAAGACGACGCTCGTCCCGCCCCTGTTAGCCAACATCGCGGCCCGCTCCGTCAAAGCGGAGGAACGCCCCCGAGTGGTGGTGACCCAGCCACGCCGGGTTGCTGCGCGCTCGGCCGCACGACGCCTCGCCGCCCTCGACGGTAGCCGTCTGGGTGATCGCGTCGGGTACACGGTCCGGGGAGAAAGCAAGACGGGTCCGGGAACCCTCATCGAGTTCGTCACCCCGGGAATCCTCTTGCGGCGACTGCTTGCGGATCCAGGGATTGAGAGCGTCAATGCCGTGATCCTCGACGAGGTTCACGAACGCGGCCTGGAGACAGACCTGCTGTTCGGAATGCTCATCGAGGTCCACGGGTTGCGCGAAGACCTGGCCCTGGTGGCGATGTCGGCAACCCTGGACGCGCCACGGTTCGCCGCGCTGATGGGCGGTGCCGCCGTCGGGGAAAACCCGACCGGAAAGCACGACGGCGGCGGGCCGGCTCCCGTCGTCGACTGCCCCTCCGCGCTGCACCCCTTGAAAGTGGACTGGGTCCCTGCGGCCGTGCCGCGATTGGATGTGCGCGGCGTGGCCCGGGCTTTCCTGGACCATGTAGCGGACACAGCAGCGGCGTCGTACTCCGAAACGCTCGCGGCCGACCCCGGCATTGACGCGCTCGTCTTCGTCCCCGGTGCGTGGGAGGTGTCCTACGTCGCCTCCCGGTTGCGCGCCCGACTCGCGGCGGGGATACCGGTCGCAGAGGTGTTGGAGCTTCACGGACAGGCAAGCCCGGCAGAACAAGACCGGGCAGTTTCCGGGCGGGAACGTGGCGGACCTCCCCGGATCATCGTGTCCACAGCACTGGCCGAATCCTCCCTGACGGTTCCGGGAGTCCGGCTGGTCATCGACGCGGGGCTTTCCCGCGAGTTGCGGCGCGACTCCAACCGCGGCATGTCCGGCTTGGTCACGGTCTCTTGCTCCCGCGCGTCCGCCGAGCAGCGTGCCGGACGCGCGGCGCGTCAAGGGCCCGGACGAGTGGTCCGCTGCTACGAGCAAAAGGCGTTTGGCGCGGCACCAGCCCACCCCACACCGGAAATTTCGGCCGCGGACCTGACGGGCGCCGCCTTGGTCCTGGCCTGTTGGGGATCGCCACGTGGCCGGGGACTGGCCCTTCCAGACGCGCCGCCCCAAGCAGCGATGGATGATGCGGTGGAAGTGCTCCGGGAACTCGGCGCGATTTCCCCGGACGGACTCGCCACGGAAGTGGGAAGAATCCTGGCAAGGATTCCCGCCGATCCGCGACTGGCCCGCGCACTGCTCGATGGCGCCGCTGTGGTCGGGCGCCGCGCGGCGGCTGAGGCCGTTGCCCTCGTCGCGGGGGACCAGCGCCCTCCTGGAGCTGACCTGACTCGTCTCCTGGGCTCGCTCCGGTCAGGCAGGGATCCCGTGGCCGGGCGTTGGGCAGAGGATGTCCGGCGCATGGAGGCGATTGCACGCCAGGAGAGCTCCGGCGTCGTACTTTCCCTGCCCTCCCAGGCGAGGCTGTCTTCTCCGGCGGGCCCCGCGGGAGGGCTGGGGTTCGTCGTCGCCCTGGCGTTCCCGGACCGTGTAGCGCGCCGCGTTCCAGGCTCCGGACCCGAGCGCTACCTGCTGGCTTCCGGGACACGCGCCGGGCTGCCGGCAGGCAGTCCGCTGGCCGGCCATGAATGGCTGGCGGTGGCCGAAGTGTCCCGCGCGGAGGGCCGGGATGCGGCAGGGACCGGCGCCGTCATCCGTTCCGCCGCGCCCCTCGCGGCGGACTCCGCGGAGGCTGCCGCCAGCCAGCTCCTGAGCGACACTGTGGAAGCAGAATTCACGCAGGGCCGCGTCACCGCCCGGCAGGAACGGCGATTGGGAGCAATCGTGCTTTCGTCGACGCCGGTGCGGCCTTCCGTGGAAGAGGGACGCGCTGCCGTTGCCCGCGCCCTGGCGAAGGACGGCCTGGGGACGATCGGATGGTCGACCGCGGCGGATGCGCTACGCCGTCGGCTGGCTTTGCTGCACCGGGAATTGGGTGATCCCTGGCCGGATGTTTCCGAGCAGGCGTTGTTGGCCCGGCTGGACACGTGGCTGGCGCCGGAGCTCGAAGCGTTGGCTGGAGGAACCGCCACGAGCGGGATCAACCTGGCCGAGCCGTTGCAGCGGCTGTTGCCGTGGCCCGAGGCGGCCCGCCTCGGTGACCTGGCACCGGAATCGCTTGATGTGCCTAGCGGTTCGCGGGTGAGAATCGACTATCCGGACGCCGCGGACGATCGCGGCCGGCCGGTGGTGGCCGTCAAGCTGCAGGAGTGCTTCGGCTGGACTGAGACGCCCCGCCTGGTAGGCGGGCGGGTGCCGGTGCTTTTCCATCTGCTTTCCCCGGCCAGGCGACCGCTGGCCGTGACGGATGACCTGGCTTCCTTTTGGTCCGGCCCCTATGCCCAGGTCCGTGCGGAGATGCGGGGCCGCTATCCGAAGCACCCCTGGCCCGAGGACCCCTGGACGGCGCCCGCCACGGCCAAGACCAAGCGCAGGATGTGACTCGGGTGAGATGGCCTCGCTGAGCTGGCTGGGAGGCATTCACAGGCTTCTTCCTTAGGATGCCACGGTGATGAACATGGAATTGCGCCCCGCTGACCTGGCCAATGACTGGTGGCAAGCCGTGGTGCGGGGATTCACCACGACGGAGGTCCCCAGCCTTTCGATGCCTGTTGTCCTGGGCATCCTGGCGGCGGCCGTCGTGCTGAGTATCCCGCGCGTCACGTGGCGCTGGTTTGGCCTCTATGTGACGTTCGTACATGAACTGGGACACGCGTTCGCTGCCCTCATGACAGGCCGGATTGTTCACGGGCTCAAGATCGGGCTCGACCACTCAGGACAACTCCTCAGCAGCGGGCGTGGCAAGTTCGGAGCCGCCTGGTCCGGGTTCTGGGGATATCCGAGTCCGGCCGTGGTGGGCGTAGCGCTCATCTGGTCGGTGTTCGCCGGGCGGTCGGGAGCGGCCATGTCCGTTGGGGCGTTGGTGCTGCTGGTCGCGCTCATCTTTCTGCGCAATTTCACCGGAATCTTCGTTGCGCTCCTCAGCGCGGCGATTGCCCAACTGCTTGTCATGTTCGCCGGTGCCTCGACGGTCAGCCATGTGGTGTTGGGGCTTGGAATAGCCCTGGAAGTAGGCGCTGTGCGGGATTGGTTCAAGGTTGCTTCGGTCCACACCCGGCGTCGGGATCGGCTGGCGTCATCCGACGCCTACATCCTGGCCCGTTCCACCGGGGTGCCGTCGCTGCTGTGGCTCGTGGCATTCGCGGTAGTCATTGCCGCAAGCTCCGCCTTTTCGGTTCGCTTGGTGTGGGACATGCTCTCCTAGCCTTTGCACTCTCGGTTTCGGCACCGCGAGTGGGCTTTTCCTCTTGCCGTGCGCCGGTGGAGGGTGTGGAATCGGTTAGCAAAGGGACGCGGGGGATTCGGCTTCTACTCCAGGAGGTGCTCATGTCGGTGAAAGGCTCAGGCAGTGCGACGAAGGGGTCGAATCGGACCAACCCTGATCTTCGGCGCGCGGACGCTTCGGCAACGTCAGCCGATCGGCCCGAGAATATCCGAAACGTTGTCTTGATTGGCCGCTCGGGTGCCGGGAAAACGATGCTGCTCGAGTCCCTCCTCTACGCCGCCGGCGTCGTAACCCGCATGGGTTCGATCGTCGAAGGCACCACCGTGAGTGACTCGGAAGCGACGGCCATCCACCAACAGCGATCCATTGGACTGTCGGCAGCGCCCCTGGTGTTCGACGACGTCAAAGTGAACCTTCTCGACACTCCGGGCTACGCCGATTTCATGGGCGAGTTGCGCGCGGGGCTGCGTGCGGCGGACGCGGCGTTGTTCGTCGTGTCGGCAGTTGACGGCGTCGACGCAGGGACCACGGCGCTGTGGAGCGAATGCGAGCGCGTCGGTATGCCCCGGGCCGTAGTCATCAGCCGGCTTGACCATCCACGAGCGAACTACGATGCCGTCCTCACCGAATGCCGCAGATCCTTCGGGGATTCGGTCCTGCCACTTCACTTGCCGGTCCGCCAAGGTGACACTGTCACGGGATTGCTCGGGCTCCTTTCGGGCTCGGTGTCGGAGTACACAGCCGGGGATCCGCATCCCGCGGTACGTCCTGCGACTGCGGAGGAACTGGCCGGCTCAGACGGTTCCCGGGGTGAGCTCATCGAGGGCATCATCTCGGAGAGCGAGGATGAGACGTTGATGGACAGGTACCTTGCCGGCGAAGACGTCCCCGTCGACACCCTCGTGGAGGACTTGGAGACTGCAATCGTTCGGGGGACGTTCTTCCCGGTCCTGGCAACGTCCTCCGTGACCGGCGTCGGCACGGCCGAGCTGCTGGAGGTGCTGACCCGGGCATTTCCGCCGCCGACTGAGCGGACCCTGCCCACGGTAACTGACTTGGGTGGGACACCCGTCGACCCGCTCACGTGCGATCCGGACGGTCCGCTCCTTGGCGAAGTGGTGCGGACTACCGTTGACTCGTTCCTCGGGCGCGTTTGCCTTGTGCGGCTTTTCTCGGGGACGCTTCGCGAGGACTCTGCCGTGCACGTGGGCGGGCACGGCCTGGCCGAACGGGGCCATCCCGACCACGACAGCGACGAGCGGGTCACTCACCTCTACTCCCCATTGGGGTCCAGCCTTCGGCCGGTGCCTTTCGCCGTGGCCGGGGACATTTGTGCGCTGGCGAAGGTGGCGAGCGCCGAGACGGGAGACACCGTTTCCGCCCGCGAGGCGCCGTTGCTCGTGGAAACCTGGGACATGCCCGAGCCACTGATGCCTGTCGCGATCGAAGCGGCCTCCCACGGCGATGAGGATGCACTGTCCAAGAGCTTGGCCAAAGTCGCGGCAGGCGATCCGACCCTGAGGGTGGAGCGCAACGCCGAAACCCATCAGCTGGTCTTGTGGTGCATGGGAGAGGCACACTCGGAGGCGGTCCTGGACAGGTTGCGCGAGCAAGGGGTGAAGCTGCAAACGGTCGACGTCATCACGCCGCTCCGGGAGACCTTCGCCGCCCAAGCAGCCGGACACGGGCGGTATGTCAAGCAGTCGGGTGGCCACGGACAATACGCGATCTGCGATATCGAAGTGGAACCCCTTGAACGCGGGGCAGGTTTCGAATTCGTAGACAGGATTGTCGGCGGAGTCATCCCCGGCACCTATGTTGTTTCAGTCGAGAAGGGTGTCCGGGCCCAGATGAATAAAGGGGTGCGGGCAGGCTTCCCGGTAGTCGACATCAGGGTGACCCTGGTGGGGGGCAAGACGCACAGTGTCGATTCCTCGGACGCGGCTTTCCAGGCCGCTGGCGCGTTGGCTTTGCGCGAGGCGGCCGCGGCAAGCAGTATTCAGCTCCTGGAGCCGATTTCGGCCGTCACCGTCCTCGTGGCAGACGATCACGTGGGCGCCGTTATGAGTGATCTGTCTTCCCGCCGCGGGCGTGTCACCGGTACGACGTCCGTGGGTGGGGAAAGTACTGAAATCAGCGCCGAAGTTCCGGAACAGGAATTGCTGCGGTACGCGATCGTGCTGCGGGGACTGACCGCGGGCAGTGGCCGATTCCGTCGGGAGTACCTGCGGCATGAGCCGCTGCCTCCGGGCATTGCCGTTGCTGCCGCGAAGGCTTGACCCCTCGCGTCCGCCGGTCGGGCTCAGCCGTTCTTACGAAGGAACGCTGACACCGGGCCCGCCAATGAGGCCCCTACCTCCGCCGCACTCTTCTTGACCCCGACGCGGGCGAAGGAATGGTCGCCGCCGTCCCACCACTCGATGGTGGCCGTCGGGCCAATCCGGGACACGACGCCTTCGAGCAACTCGGGCGTCGCGAAGGTGTCCCGGGTGCCTTGCAGGAAGAGCATCGGCAGGGTGAGCCCGTAGAGGTGCTCGTCACGGAGCTTCTCCGGTTTCCCCGGCGGGTGCAGGGGGTAGCCGAGGTACACGAGCCCGGCTGCGGGCATGCCTTCGGCCACAGCCATCGATGCCATGCGACCACCGAAGGACTTACCGGCTGCCCACAGCGGTTCGCCCTCAGAACGGGACGCCGCTTCCGCCATGACGGCCCGCCACGCCGCGATCGCAGCAGGCGGCCGGTCGGGGAATTTCTTGCCGGCTTCCCGGTAGGGGAAGTTGAAGCGCAAGGTGGCGACGCCGTCGTCGTTCAATGCCCGCGCGAGGCCGCCAAGGAAGGGGTGCTCCATGCCCGCTCCGGCTCCGTGGGCGAGCGCGAGGGTCGCGAACGGTTTGTCAGGCCGGGCGTAGATACCGGAGATCGGTGCGCCATCGACGTCGATCGTGATACGGGATTCGGCGATGTGCATGCTCACTCGAAACGGGAGGGATCGCCGGTGCCTCGCCTGACCACTTCCGCTGTGCCGCTCGAGAAATCCACCACGGTGGTGGGCTCTGCGCCGGTGTCCCCGGAATCGATCACGGCTTCCACCAGGTTGTCCAAGCGTTCCTTGATTTCCCAACCCTGGGTCATGGGTTCTTCCTCGTCGGGGAGCAACAAAGTGCTGGAAAGAAGGGGTTCGCCCAGTTCGGCCAGCAGCGCCTGGACGAAATTGTGGTGTGGAATACGCACCCCGACGGTCTTTTTCTTGGGGTGCAGGAGCCGGCGCGGCACTTCCTTGGTGGCAGGCAGGATGAACGTGTAGCTTCCCGGCGTGACGGCTTTGATGCTTCGGAACACATCGTTGTCGATCATGACGAACTGCCCCAGCTGTGCGAAGTCCTTGCAGACCAGGGTGAAATGGTGTTTGCCGTCCAACTGGCGGATCGAGCGGATCCGATCGAGGGCTTCCCTGTTGCCGATTTGCGCGCCGAGTGCGTAGCAGGAATCGGTGGGGTAGGCGATCAGCCCACCCGACTTCAGGATATTCACCACCTGGGCAATTGCGCGTGGTTGAGGGTCCTGCGGGTGAACATCGAAGAATCTTGCCATGCCAAGAGCTTACGGGCAGGCCCTACTTCAGGACAGGACATCCTTGCTCGTGAACTTGCCATAAGCCAGCGCGCCGGCCGCCACGATGTAACCCGCCTGCAGCAAGGCATTGTCGGCGAAGCTCGTCCACGAGATGGGTTGGCGCAGGAGATCCGCGAAGCCCAACCAGTAATGACTGAACAGCCACGGGTGCAGCCACTCCAATTGCGGCAGGTTGTCCGCTACTTGCGACACCACGGACAACACGATCGTGGCCGCCATTGCACCGACGGGAATATCCGTAAAGGTGGAAATGGCCAGCCCGATCGCGGACAGCCCCAGCAGCGACACAGCAATGTACGCAGCAATGAGCAGGGAACGCACCACGGATTCGCCGACGCCGATCGTGTCGCCCGAGAGCAGCGTGACGGGGCCCACCGGGAACAGTACGACGCCGGCCAGCGCACCGGCGGCGGCCACCGTCAGGGTCGCTGCCAGGCAGAACACGGCGGCGGCCGTGTACTTGACCAGCAAGAGGCGAACGCGCCCCGCGGGGGCGACAAGCAAGTACCTGAGCGTGCCCAGGTTCGCTTCTCCCGCAATCGTGTCGCCCGCCACGACGCCTATGGTGAGGGGCAGGAACAAGGGTACGGAAACGATCAGCGCTGTCACGCCAACGAAAAGGCCGTTTTGGGTGATGCGGTCCAGGAAAGGTGGACCGCGGCCCGGAGTGACGGGATGTGCGCTCAGTTTGACCGCCGCGGCAATGAGAATGGGGATGGCTGCGAGCGCCAGCAGCATGGCCCACGTCCGCAACCGCCTGAACAGTACCGAGAGCTCCGAGGCCATGAGGGACCACGAGCTTGACGGCCGGGCGCTCGCCGGTGAGACGCTGGGCGGGCCAGTCAAAGGTCCGGTTTCGTGGTCAGCCAGCAATGTCGAAGCCCTCTCCGGTGAGGGAAACGAAGCGCTCTTCCAGGCTGGCGTTCTCCACGCCAAAGCCCCGGACCCGGACGCCGTCCGCGACGAGGGCCGCGACGATTGCCTCAGGAGCCACATCGTGCCCCGGTGTACCGGTACTGACAAGGCTCCGTCCATCGGGACCGGACCAGCCGGCCGAAGCGGCTGACAGTTCCGACCGCAAGCCCAGCCGGGACAGGACACGCACCGCCGCCTCAACATCAGGCGTGTGGAGCCGGATGGTCGCCGTTCCTGCGGCCCGGAGTTCATGCAGGGTTCCTTGGGCCACGAGCTTGCCCACGCTCATGACGCCCACATGCGTGCACATCTGTTCCACCTCCGCGAGGAGATGGCTGGAAACGAACACGGTGGTGCCTCCCGCCGCAAGGGAGCGGACCAGGCTACGCACCTCCCTGGTGCCTTGTGGATCCAGGCCGTTGGTGGGTTCATCGAGGACAAGGAGTTCCCTCGGCCGCAGCAGGGCATGTGCAATCCCCAGTCGCTGCTTCATCCCGAGGGAGTAGGCGCGGACTTTCTTGCCTGCAGCGTGTGACAACCCGACGCGCTCGAGTGCTTCGTCAACCCGGGCAGTACGGGTACGTGGGGAAGCGTGCAGGTCCGCGCTGTCCAGCCGTCTAAGGTTCGCAGTTCCGGACAGGAAGGGGTAGAAAGCAGGTCCCTCCACCAAGGAGCCGACGTGGGGCAGGACGGTTGCCAGCTGGCGTGGCATTTCCCCGCCAAGGACCCGGATGTTACCGCTTGTGGCGGCCGCCAGGCCAAGCAGCAAACGGATGGTGGTGGTCTTGCCGGAACCATTGGGGCCAAGGAAGCCAAAGACGGATCCGCGGGGAACGGCCAGGTCGATTCCGTCGACGGCGGCACGGTGGCCGAAGCGTTTGCTGAGGCCCCGCGTTTCTATCGCCAGTTCAGCTGGCGGGGATGCCTCCGTCATTGCGGGGCGGCTGCAGCTTGCAGCCGCTCAAGTGGCACCATTCCCGCGAAGACGCGGCCGTCGTCGAGCATCAGGACAGACACCAGGCTGGTAGTCAGCGCGCGGCCGCCCGGCACTGCCTGGGTGAGCTGGGCCAACATCGGAGCAGTCCGGACATCATCGGGCACCGTGCCCGCGGGCAGGCCCATCACGGCGTCCCAGCCGGTGCCCGTGATCGTTGGCCGGCTTGCTGTTGCTTTTGCCTGCGGTGCCTGCCCGGTCTTACCGGGGAGGGTGCGCAGCTGCGGGGTTGCCTTCTCTTCAACGGCGGCACCGCGGGGCGGAGTGAAACTGAACAGGGCGGCGTCGGGCGCCGACAAGCTCAAGTCAGTGAACGCGAGCGAAAATGCCGCTGCGGCCTGGCCCCGTGCCCGCACATCGACGCCGAGCGGCAAGCCGGACGCGGAATCGACGGCGATCGTCACGGAATCGACGAGCGTTCCGGTGCTGCGTGGCTTGATCACCAACTGGTAGGCCGTGCGCCCGGCTACTGTGGTTCCGTCACCCACCGTCACTTCCGTGCTGGGCTCGACGGCGGCGAGGAAGCGCTGCGCGAGGACGTCAGGTGTGGCCATTCCGGGAGTTGGAGTCGCACGCGGGGCAAGGCTGCCGGTCGTGGTGTGCGCAGGTAGCGTCATATGCGCCGCGCTGTTGTCGGCCGAGTTGTAGAGCCAGAGATCGTTGCCGTTGCGGACCAGATCGCGCTCGGCGAGCATGTCCATCACCTGGAACCGGGCCTTGGAGGGGCCGTCCACGTAGACCCGGGCCGTGTGCGAACCGCTCAAAAGTTCGATCACGGAAGCTGGACCCTGGGTGGCGGCAGGTCCGGTGGAAGGGAGCTGGGGGAGTCCCAGTTCGGAATTTTGCTGAAGCGTACCGGACAAAGCACGGACGTCGGAGCGCCCGATCATGGCGATGACTTCCGCGGCCGTCTTGTGCGGCAGGCTAGTCGCAGCTCCGGCCTGGTAGGAACCAGCCAGGGCTGCCGCAGCAAGGGCTACCGGGACCATAGCGGCCGGCAACCAACGCAACCAAGGGCTAGTCATGGCAACCTCGCGAACCAGCCACCATCGGGGAAGTTCATGCTTCCAGACTACTCCTGGCTCTACGCCTCCAGCGTCCTCCTCACGAAGTCCGCGCTCGGCCGTGAATAAGCGGCCCCGAGCCGCTCGAACAAGGCGATTCCCGCCATGCCGGGCCAATCCTCGGGCAGGAATTCCGCAGGCAGCCCCGGATCCAGATACGGAATGATCCGCCAGCGGTCGATGCACCGGACATAGCTTGCGAAGGTTTCGGCCGACGCCGCGGCGCCGTCGGAACCGCCACCCGGCCCGCCGCCGTCGGCCGCGGAACCATGATGCCGGATGAAGTCCCGATGCAGTTCAGCCACTGCGTCCAGATCCCACCACGAGGAGGCGGCATCGCGGAGGCTGCCGCCGACCAGGGGAGCATCCGTGACGAACACTGTGGCCATGCTGCGCAACTCGAGGTCCTCCAGGATCTCCTCCACCTCTTCGCGCAGGGAATCCGGGCAGATCCACAGCCCCGCTGCCACGGTGCCGCACCCAATCCAGTGCAGCCTGCGCCGTAGTTGGTGCCGCTTTTCCCGCTCAGTTTCCGGGATGGAAAAGGACACGAGGCACCAACGGTTGCCGGCCGACATAAGGCGTGGGTTGAAGATCCGCCGGTCGCCGCGGGCAAGCATCGCTGCGGCGCCGTCGGTGATGGCGAAGCCCGGAACACCCTGACGCTGCCGGGGGAGGACGATTTCCTTCTTCTTCAACCGTGACAAGGCCGTCCGGGTCACAGCCGCGGAGACCCCGAGGGCCTCCATGAGGGCGATGATGTGCCTGGTGGACATCCATCCGCCGGCATCGCGCAGATACAGGCCGATGACCGTACGCAGCAACGACGTGGTGCTCCCGGGCCGGGAGTCCATGTCGTCAAGGACACCACTCACAAGAGCTCGGCGAGGGCGTCCCGGATGGCAGTCACGCCCAGCTCAACCTCGGCATAGCTGGTGCTGAGTGGCGAGAGGCCGATGCGTAGTCCGTGCGGCGGACGGAAGTCCGGGATGACGCCCCGCTCCCAGAGTTTCTGGGTCACCTCGCCGAAGAGGGGATGGTCCACCGTGATGTGGGAGCCGCGCTCTGCGATGTTGCGCGGGCTGACAATCTCGGCGCCCAGGGGGACCAGCATGTCCTCGGCCAAGGCAACTGCGTATTCGGTGAGCTTGATGGATTTCTCCCGCACGGCGTCCATCCCGACGGACGCAATGAGCTCCACCATGTCCTTGAGCGGCTGCATGGCCAGCACGGGGGGAGTGCCGGTGATGAAGCTTCGGATACCTTTTGCCGGCTTGTAGCTCTCTGTCATGCCGAAAGGGTTGTCGGCGCCCATCCACCCCCAAATGGGCTGCTGCAAGCGGTCCTGCTGCGCCGCGTTGACATACGCGAACGCGGGGGAGCCCGGGCCGCCGTTGAGGTACTTGTACGTGCAACCCACCGCAAGATCGACGCCCCAAGCGTCCAGTTCGAGGGGCACCGAGCCTACTGAGTGGCACAGGTCCCAGAGCATGAGCGCACCAGCGTCCTTCACCAGCGCTGTGATCGCCTCCGCATCCGCAAGGAAGCCGGAACGGTACGCCACGTGGCTGAGGACGACGACGGCGGTCCGCTCGCCGAGCAGTCCCTCAAGGTCTGTGGTCCGGACGCCGCTGGCCGGGTTGGAAGCGACCCACTTGATGGTGGCGCCCTTTTCCGCCGCGATGCCTTCGATGATGAAACGGTCGGTAGGGAAATTGTCGCGATCAACCACGATCTCATCGCGGCCCGGCTGTGCGTCCACCGCGGCGCGGATGAGCTTGTAGAGCATGACGGACGTGGAGTCTCCCACGGTGACCTGGCCCGCTGCCGCGCCCAGCGTGACTGCGCCTATCCGGTCGCCGACCCGCGTGGGCTCGTCCATCCACTGTTCGTCCCAGCCTCGGATCAGGCGGCTGCCCCACGCGTCTTGGACGAATGAAGCCAGCTTCGCCGACGTGGCTTTGAGCGGGCGCCCGAGCGAGTTCCCGTCGAGATAGGCGGCGAGTTGCCCGTCCTCGGGGGCGTAGAAAGCCTCACGCTGCTCGGCGAGGGGATCGGCGGCGTCGAGTTCGCCCGACGTCGGCCGTTGCGTTTGCTGCACGCTGTTCATGTCTCTCCTGAAGATTGATGGGGTTGCTGGACGGGTCGGTTTTGTCTTGTTTCGGGGGGCTCAGTTGCCGATTTCGGTGCGGACGGCGTAGAGCTCCGGGAAGAATGTCAGGTCAAGTGCCCGTTTGAGGAAGTCGACGCCCGAGGAGCCGCCCGTACCCACCTTGAACCCGATGGTGCGTTGCACTGTGCGCAGGTGGCGGAATCGCCACGCATGGAAATTGTCTTCGATGTCCACGAGGTCTTCGCACGCTTCGTAGAAGCCCCACGGGGTTGCCTCCGATTCGTAGATCTCCTGGAAGACCGGGACAAGGTCCTTGTGGAACGTCCACGGTTCGCTGGTGTCGCGCTCCAGGATTTCGGCGGGAACGGCGTAGCCGGCCCGCGCCAATACCGAGAGGAAGGCATCGTAAAGAGTCGGCTGCTCGAGGAGGGCGCTGAGCTGGCTATGAGCTGCCGGATCACTTTCGAAGACCCGGAGCATGTCGCGGTTCTTGTTGCCCAGGAGGAACTCAACGCCGCGGTACTGGTGGGACTGGAAGCCCGAGGAACTGCCCAGGAAGCGACGGAATTCCGAGTACTCACGCGGAGTGAGCGTACCCAGGACCGACCACTGCTCGGTCATGGTCCGCTGGATGGCCTTGACGCGTGCGATGCATTTGAGGGCCTTGGCAAGGTTGTCCGCATCGAGGAGCCGGCGCGCTTCAAGGAGTTCATGGAGGATGAGCTTGAGCCACAGTTCGCTGGTTTGATGCTGGATGATGAACAACATTTCGTCATGGTGTTCCGGGGTGCTCAACGGGTGCTGGGCTGTGAGCAGGCGATCAAGGTCCAGGTACCCGCCGTAGGACATGGCCTGGCTGAAGTCGGTGCGGACCGAGTCCTCAAGGTGCCTGATGCTTTGGGCCCTGATGCTGTCTTCGGAGTGGCCGGTGCGGTTTTCCATACACTGAGAGTATCACTCTTGTGACGGACGTCAAGATAGTGAATTTCCCGGAAAGGTCCCTCGATTCCGGACCGCCCAGTCAGCGCCCTTGTGCCCTACGCTGGGCTTATTGCCAAGTCCGGGAGGGGGCCTGTGAGCATCGTTACGCTGTATCTGGACGTCGACGGCGTCGTGAACCCCTTTGGCCCCATGGGCTTCACTGATTGGGGTACTGAGTGGAAAATCGCCGACGCCGGGATATTGGACGTCGTTTATGCCGCCGAGTTGGTCGAGGCGCTCAATGAGCTGGCAGCACATCCCGCAGCGAGGTTTGTCTGGCTGACCACGTGGCAGCGGCTCGCCCCGGAGTTCCTGTGTCCGGCAATCGGTCTCCACGGTGAACATTGGCCCGTCTTGACCAGTGACGGCTGGGACCAGACTGCCGACTGGTGGAAGCTGGACGTTTTGCAAAAGGACGTCCAAGAGTCCGGAGCCGACCGCTTCGTGTGGATGGATGACCAGTTGGCCCATGAGGCAGCGGCCCGCTCTTGGGCGGAATTCCTTGGTGACCGTGTGCTTTGGATCTCACCCGACCCGCGGCGTGGCCTGTCACGGAGCGATATCGCGGCTGTTCGGCAATTCCTCGGCTGAATCGATGTTTGGCCATGCTGGCAATGGCACGTAGGATTCTTAAGGTTTCACGCCCGCCATAGTTAACTCCGCCAGTACAGTCAGATGAACGGTTGCTGAACTGTGCTGTGCAAGGCAGGCCCGGGGAAGTGGAACTGCGCATCGTCGACTCTGCAGATTGGGCACCAGGTGGAAATCACCTTCATGGTCGCGCTTGTCATAGCGCTGGCCTTATTTTTTGACTTCACCAACGGGTTCCACGACACCGCGAACGCAATGGCCACCCCGATCGCTACCGGCGCTATCAAGCCCAAGACGGCGGTTGCCCTTGCCGCTGTGCTTAACCTCGTGGGCGCGTTCCTCTCGACCGAAGTGGCGAAGACCATTTCCGGGGGCCTCATCCGCGAGGGCACGGACGGCATCCACATCACGCCGGAGATCATTTTCGCCGGGCTGATGGGGGCCATTCTGTGGAACATGTTCACGTGGCTCAAGGGTTTGCCGTCAAGCTCTTCCCATGCCCTCTTCGGCGGACTCATCGGGGCGGCGATCGTCGGAATCGGATTCCACGCGGTCAACTTCGATACCGTGCTGCAGAAGGTCATTCTTCCGGCCATCTTCTCGCCCCTGCTTGCCGGCGGCGTGGCCTATCTCTGCACCAGGCTCGCCTACGCCCTGACATCCCGGCACGACCCCGAAACCGGTGACAAGCTGACCCAGAAGCGCGGGGGATTCCGTACTGGCCAGATCTTCACCTCCAGCCTTGTCGCGCTGGCCCACGGCACCAACGACGCCCAGAAGACCATGGGCATCATCACCCTGGTCCTGATTGCCGCCGGAACCCAGCCGGCCGGCAGCGGCCCGCAGTTCTGGGTCATCGGGGCCTGCGCACTTGCGATCGCCATCGGAACCTACGCCGGCGGCTGGCGCATCATCCGGACCATGGGCTCGGGCCTCACCGAAGTCAAACCCGCCCAGGGCTTTGCTGCGGAAGCCAGTACAGCTTCTGCGATCCTCGCTTCCTCCCATCTCGGCTTCGCGCTGTCCACCACCCAGGTTGCCTCCGGCTCGGTCATCGGCTCGGGGCTCGGACGTAAAGGGACCACTGTGCGTTGGGGAACCGTGGGGCGTATCGCCACCGGCTGGCTCTTCACCCTCCCGGCCGCTGCCATCGTGGGCGCCCTGACGGCATTGCTCGTCGGCACCGGCACCGCCGGCGTGGTTATCGCGGCAGTCGTGGGCACCGCCGTCGTGGTCTACATGTTCATTTACTCGAGGAAGTCGCACGTGGGCCACCACAACGCCGTCGAAGTCGAGGAAGCCGGCACCGCAGTCCGCTTCCGCAAGAAGAACGCCAGAAAACAAAGTCTGAGCAAGAGCATGAGTAAGGACATCCAGGCATGAAGTGGTTGGATCTGGTTCAGGTAGCCGGGGCAACCTTGGTTGCGGCCGTGCTCTTGGTAGTGCTGTATTCGCTCGGCGTTCGCCTCACGGCCATCGCGGGCGACGCCCGGCAGAAGTCGCCGGCGATGGTCCGGTCCCTTGCATATTTGTGTTTCGCGGCCTGCGGAATCGCCGTGCTTTTCGGGATTTACCTGATCGTCCCGTATTTCACCAAATAGCTTCATCCGCCGCAACGCAAGCTCTGGCAGCCAAGTCCATTCGGGAGAATAATCGGCTGTGTAGCTGCGCACGCTGATTGGTCCCCTGGGAGGGGCCAATAGGCCGCCTTCGGCAGGTGGGGGCTGAAATGAACTACCGGACCCGGAACCGAATCCTCGGACTCCTGCTCCTTCCTGCTCTTTTCGCCATGCTGGGCGCTTGCGCCGGTCCTTCACAAGATTCGGCACCCGCACAAGGCTCTGCCTCCGCCCGATCCGGTGGCCCGGCGCCCGCATCGACCGCCGTCGTCGAACCCACCGTTGCGCCTCCTGGGGGTCCTGCGGGACCGGACGTTCCGCCACCAGCGGCGGCTCCCGTGGTGCGGTGGGTTCCGATCGGGCCGATCGGTCCCAACGATCCCCAAGAAGGGCGGATGTATCTCTACGCCCAAGGAAAGGATTGCGACAAGCTGCGCGCCGGCGTCGATGGCACCACTTTCAAAGACGTGTGGTTGGCCGCTGCCGCGGTCTGTGACGCCCTGCGTGCCAACACAGGCCAGTCCTGGCAAAGCGCGGCAGCTGCGACGGCCGCAGTGCCGGAGGTTCCCCGAACCGCTGCCTCGAGTTGGCCATCGTCGCCGTCATGCGGGGCGTGGTGGAGTACCACGCGAGCAACCCCACAACGGCCGTTCCCCTTCAGCCAGGGGCCGGGAATCGTGCCCCCGCCATCTGAGTGGCCTCACGGTGGTTGATGAAAACCTCAATCCTGTTCCCGGCCTGGAACGACCGGGCGGACCTCGCGCGGGCGGAACCTGGGTGCGCTTGGACGGCTACTACGTCCGGGTGGGTTCGTTGAAGATCGACGGCGTCGATTCCGGAGTCGAGACCCGCAGCGTCGGCGACTACTCACCGGTCTATTTCAAGACTCCTGCGGCCACTGCCAAGAATTCCTTCACCGTCACCATCACTGACACGCTGGACGTCGACGGCGCGGTGCAGTTCTTCTACGACGACGCCGGCGGATCGCCGGGGGGCGCAACTGCCGGGCCGTCGCCGACAGTCGGTCCATCCTGGCCATCGCCAAGCGGCACGGTCTCGCCGTGAGCGAAGAATCCGCCACGAAGGAATCCAACAACCAGGAAATGGTCCTGGTCGAGTCCCGCTGGCAGCGAACCCTCGACGTCCTCTCGGTGATCGGCCCGCCGTTGACCGTAGCGACGGCGTTACTTGTCTACTTCGGGTGGGCTCGCACGGATGCGCAGGCAAAATCGATGGGCCTGGACGTGAGCCTCTTTGGCTACACTGTCCAGGACTTCATCCTGCGCAGCATCCAGTCCCTGTTCCGGCCCCTTGCCTGGCTGGCCCTTATCGGGTTCCTATGGCTCATGGCAGACCGGGGAGTGGACAAGCTGCTCGGGGACCAGCGCTTCCGGCCCGCCATTCGAAGGGCAGCGACGGCGCTGCTGGTGCTGGGCTTCCTTTTTGCCGCCGCCATGTGGGTCCTGACCATTTCGCAGCCGGAGCGGATCCTCCTCTATGTGCCGTACATGATCGCCGGGGGGCTGCTGCTGGGAGCCTGGGGAATGAGCTTGCGCCGCCGGGCCGCTGCGGGATCGGGGCGCAGCCTCACCGTGACACCCCGTGCGCTGGAACGTTCTTTCATCTTCGTGCTTGTCACGCTCCTCCTGTTCTGGGGCACGTCGGACTACGCCCAGGCACTGGGGCGCGGAGCCGCCGTCGACTACCAGGAACGCTCCCAGCTCCTGCCGACCGCCGTCGTATACAGCAAGGAAAGGCTCGCCGTTACCGCCCCCAATGTCCACGAGGAAACCGCCGGAACGGCGGCCGAGCCGTTGTACCGGTACACGGGGCTCCGACTGCTTGTTGTGAGCGGCGGGCGGATCTTCCTGCTCAACGACGGCTGGACGCTGAAGGAAGGCCGCGTCGTCGTGCTGCGCGATGATGCGAGCGTGCGCGTGGAGTATGGGAACCCATCGGCCGAATGAGTAGGGTAAGGCCATGTCGGATTTCCAGTATTACGTGGCGTCCTCACTAGACGGATACATCGCCACCAATGAAGACGATCTCGGCTGGCTGCTCCAGTTCGAAGAGGCCGAAGGCGTCACCGAAAGCTACGAAGACTTCATGGCGGGCATCGGCTGCATTGTGATGGGCGGCCAGACGTATCGCTGGCTCATGGAACACGAACCGGGCAAGTGGCCTTACGCCGGTATACCGTGTTGGATCTTCACCCACCGTGAATACTCCGCGCCGGCTGGGGCGGACGTCACGTTTGTGCGTGGCGAGGTCCAGGAGTTCGCGCCGGACCTTATTGCCGACGCCGGCGACAAGAACGTGTGGCTGGTCGGCGGTGGAAACCTGGTTGCCCAATTCGCCAAGGAGGGATTGTTGGACGAGATGATTGTCACGCTGATCCCGGTCGCTTTGGGCTCCGGTAAGCGCTTGCTTCCCGTGGAGAGTGCGACGGCGCCGCTTGAGCTGGTCTCTTCCCGCACCCTTGGTGGAGCGGCAGTGGAGTTGCGTTACCGGTTCCCGGCGCGCTGACACGGAGCTTCCCGCCGCGCTGACACGGGGCGCGCCTTTCAGGGGTGCCTGTTGTCCCGGATCATGTTGGTGATCCGGGCCGTTGACAGCCGGCGTCCGTGGTCGTCGGTCATGACGATTTCGTGTGTGGCGAGTGTGCCGCCAAGGTGGATGGCCGTGCATGTGCCGGTGACCAGGCCGCTTGCTACTGAGCGGTGATGGGTCGCACCCACCTCGATTCCCACCACATGGCGTCCGGCTCCAGCATGCAAGGCCGCCGAGAAGGAGCCCAAGGTCTCGGCGAGAACCACGTGGGCTCCGCCGTGAAGGATGCCGGCAACTTGGGTGTTCCCTTCCACGGGCATGGTGGCGACGGTCCGTTCTGGGCCCAGTTCAAGGAACGTGATGCCCATCTTCGCCACGAGCGATCCCACGCCATAACGGGAAAGCCAACCATGGAGCTCCTGCGGAACGCCAGCTGCATTGAGTTCGTCAGTGAACCGGCCCGGCGTGAAATTGTCCATCATGGCAACTAGGCTGGCACCTGTGAGCGAAACAACCAAACCGGACTCAGTTCCAACCGAAACGTCAGCGCCTATGGCTACTGTCATTGCAACGGCACCAGACCCTTCAGCAACCCCTACCGGCACGGTGGCTGGTGGCCGGCCCCGGCTTCTGGTCCTGGATGGTCACTCCATGGCATTCCGGGCGTTCTATGCATTGCCGGCAGAGAACTTCGCCACCTCCTCGGGCCAACACACCAACGCGGTGCATGGCTTCACCTCGATGCTGATCAACCTCATCAAGGACCAGAAGCCCACCCATGTGGCAGTTGCCTTCGATGTCTCGGACGACACCACGTTCCGCAAGGCGGAGTACAGCGAGTACAAAGGCGGCCGCAACGAAACGCCGCCGGAATTCCGCGGGCAAATCGATCTCATCGACCAGGTAATGCAGGCCTGGGGCATCAAGACCATCAAGATGCCCGGCTACGAGGCCGACGACATCCTCGCCACACTCGCGGCCCAGGGTGACGCCGCCGGCTTCGAAGTCCTCCTCGTATCGGGCGACCGGGACGCGTTCCAGCTCATCACGGACAATGTGTTCGTCCTGTACCCGAAACAGGGAGTTTCCAACATCCCCCGCATGGATGCGGCGGCGATCGAAGAAAAGTATTTCGTGTCCCCTTCCCGCTACTCCGATCTCGCCGCACTGGTGGGGGAGTCCGCAGACAACCTCGCGGGCGTTCCAGGTGTCGGCCCCAAGACGGCTGCCAAGTGGATCAACCTTTACGGCGGCCTCGACGGGATCCTCGAGAACCTGGATTCGATCGGCGGCAAGGTGGGCGGAGCCCTCCGGGAAAACATCGACGCCGTCAAGCGCAACCGCCGCCTCAACCAACTCCTGGGCGATCTCCAGCTCCCGGTGACACTCGCCGACCTTGAGGAGCCCCGTCCCAATCGCCAAGAGGTTGAGACGCTGTTCGACACCCTTGAATTCAGGACGCTCCGCACCAGGCTCTTCGCGCTCTATGGAGACGACACTGCCGGAGCGGCGCCGGAGACCATCGACGCCCCTGACTACAAGGTCCTGGAAGACGCCGCCGCCCTGGAGGCGTTCTTCGCTGCCGGTGCGGGTAGTCGTGCCGCAGTCGCCGTACGGTTGGTCCCCGGACGCATCGGTGACGACGCCGATGCCCTCGCCATTGTGCGCTCCAACGGTGCCGCCTACATCGAACTGCCGTCGCTGGATGCCGCGGCCGAGACGGTCCTGGCCAGGTGGCTTCGAGACCCCGAAGAAGCCAAGGTCATGCACGAGTTCAAGGACGCGTTGAAGGCCCTGCACAACCGCGGACTGGGCCTTGAGGGCGTGGTGGACGACACCGCCATTTCGGGTTACCTGATCCAGCCGGACCGCCGCAGCTACGAACTCTCCGAGCTCGCCCAGCACCACCTGAAAATCACGCTCACCACGGCCGCGGCACAAACAGGCCAGCTGGAACTCGAACTCGGTGACGGGCCGGATGGGGCCGCAGCCACCGCGCTCGTCCAGCAGGCCGCCGTCGTGCACACTCTGAGCAAGCACTTCGAAAGCGAGTTGGCCGAGCGCAAGGCTGAAGCGCTCCTGACCACGCTTGAGCTCCCGGTCGCACGGGTGCTGGCCCAGATGGAACTATCCGGCATTTCCATCTCGATGGACCGCCTGAACGAACAGCTCGCCGACCTCGCCAAAGTGATCGACAACGCACAGGAGCAGGCGTTCGCCGCCATCGGCCACGAGGTCAATCTCGGCTCGCCGAAGCAGCTTCAGACGGTGCTCTTCGAAGAACTCGGCTTGCCCAAGACCAAGAAGATCAAGTCCGGCTACACCACGGACGCAGCCTCGTTGAAGGCCCTCCTGGAGAAGACCGGCCACGAGTTCCTGGTGCAACTCATGGCCCACCGGGAGTCCTCCAAGCTGGCCCAGATGCTGGAGACGCTCAAGAAGTCGGTGGCGGAAGACGGCCGTATCCACACGACGTACGCGCAAAACGTCGCGGCCACGGGACGTATCTCCTCGAACAACCCCAATCTGCAGAACATCCCGGTGCGCAGTGAGGAAGGCAGGCGCGTCCGCGGAATCTTCGTCGTCAGCGAGGGCTACGAGTGCCTGTTGTCCGCCGACTATTCACAGATCGAAATGCGTATCATGGCGCACCTGTCCGGAGATGAGGGGCTCATCCAGGCCTACAAGGAGGGTGAGGACCTGCACCGCTATGTGGGCTCGCACATCTTCAACGTGGCACCCGAAGACGTCACCAGTGCCATGCGCTCCAAGGTCAAGGCCATGTCCTATGGCTTGGCCTACGGGCTGACCTCGTTCGGCCTGTCCAAGCAACTTGAAATCTCGGTGGACGAAGCCAGGACCCTCATGAAGGACTACTTCGACCGATTCGGCGCCGTGCGCGACTACCTGCGTGGCGTGGTGGAGCAAGCCAGGATCGACGGCTTCACTTCCACGATCGAAGGCCGCCGGCGCTATCTTCCGGACCTGACCAGCACTGATCGCCAGCACCGGGAGATCGCCGAACGCATTGCATTGAACTCGCCGATCCAGGGTTCGGCGGCGGACCTCATGAAGCGGGCCATGCTCGGCGTTTCGGCCGAATTGACCAGCCAGGGGCTAAAGTCCCGGATGCTGCTGCAGGTCCATGACGAACTCGTGCTCGAGGTAGCCCACGGCGAACGCGAAGCTGTCGAAAAGCTCGTGACTGAACAAATGGGGACGGCAGCCCAGCTCACGGTGCCGCTGGACGTTCAGGTCGGCGTCGGCTCCAGCTGGTACGACGCCGGGCACTAGCAGGGGGTCCGCGGGTTATTCAGGCCCCGCACGGGGCACGCCGCCGCTATGGTGGCGTGCCCCGTGCTCTCTGGCTAGGCTCGGGACGTGGCTGATCCCAAGGAAACAAACGAAAAATACAAGATCAAGCGCTTTCGTTCCGTCGGCAAGGAGAACCCGGACTACGGACAAGCACGTGATTGGCTCCAGGCCGTTGGCTTCGGATTCCATGACGAGCAACGAAGCGATGAGCTTATTGACAGAATCCTCGCGATGTACCAGGCGGACAATCGTGAGCTGACGGGCGTCTACGTCAACGATGAGCCCCCGTCGCACGCGCTCAACCCAGGGTTTCCGGTGGCAACGTTCGGAACGCTGGAAAACAAGCTGAATATTGGGTTTGGGCAGGAACTGCGGACGCGCCAGATCACCGCTGTCACCGTCCGCGGAACGCATCGGCGCCATGGCATCCTGCGGGGGATGATGACCGCCGATCTTGCCGCGGCCAAGGAGGATGGCTTCGCCATGGCCGCCCTGACGGCTTCCGAGGCATCCATTTACGGCCGCTTCGGGTTTGGCGTCGCAACCTTTGAGCGGAGCATCAAGGTGGACACTGGTCCAAAGTTCCGCGTCCGTCACGAGCCCGTTGGCCTAGTCGAAATCGCCGATCCCAGGGTCCTTCTTGACCTCGCGCCCGAGGTTTTCGAGCGCGTCCACCACCGGACGCCGGGGTCCATCGTGCGGCAGGACTCCTATCGCCATCACGTCTCCGGAGCCATGAAACGCGACGGCACCGAGGACAAAGCCATCAAGTGCGCCCTCCACTACGGCCCGGACGGCACCATTGACGGCTACGTCTCCTACAAGTTCGCCGGCTGGGAGACGAAGCCGTACACCGTGGAAATCGTGGACCTCGTTGCCGCAACCGACTCCGGGTACCTGGAACTATGGCAATTCCTGGGCAGCATCGACCTCGTCGAGCAGGTCTCCTGGGCCGATGCACCGGTGGAAGACCCCCTGGCATGGGCGCTCGTGGACGGACGCTGCGTTACGGCGTCCGACTATCGGGACATGTTGTGGTTGCGCGTCCTGGATGCACCTGCTGCCTTGTCCGCCCGCCGCTACGGCGCCGATGGCCGCTTGGTGTTGGAGATCCGCGACGCGCTCGGTTTTGCGGACGGCACGTGGGAATTGACGTCCGACGCCGGCGTCGTCACCGTCAGCGATGCCAGCGGCGGGAGCCGGGACTTGAGTCCGGACCTGAGCATGGACGTCACGGATCTGGGGTCTGTCTATTTGGGTGCTGTCAGTCCGGTAACCTTGGCTTCGGCAGGCCGGATCCGCGAGCACGCGCCGGGCGCAATATTGGCTGCCCAGCAGATGTTCGCCGTCGAACGCCCCGCCCACTGCCTGACGCATTTCTAGGCAAAACCTCACCCGCAGGATCTACAACAGAAGAAGGATTCCATGGGGGAATTCCAACCTGGTGGCGACCCCACCGGCCAATCAATGCTGCCCGGCAGGCGGTCATTGTTGCTGGCCGCCGCCGGACTAGCCGCGGCCAGCCTCGCGGCGTGCGCCCAACAGTCCGATGCCACGCCGGCTCCCCGCCCGGCCCAGGTTTCAACGCCGGTAGTGGAGGCGGCCGGCCACCACCCGGTGGTGCCCGAAACGCGGCCGGCGCCGCCGTCGAAGTCACAGATCGTTGCCGAATTCTCAGGGCGTAAGCCTATCGAATGGGGGCTCGGCGTCACGGGAGTGGTCACGAAGACGGCGTCCGCACACGCGGTCTTGACCTTTGATGCCTGCGGCGGACCCCGGGGAACAGAATGCGATCAACGCCTGCTCAAGACACTGCGCAGGCTCAACGTTCCCGCCACCTTGTTCGTCAACGGGCGCTGGATCAAGGCCAACCCCGGACTGGCCGCCGAACTCGCGGCCGACCCCCTGTTCGAGTTGGGCAACCACGGCTTCCGGCACCAGCCACTGTCCGTCAGCGGGCGTTCCGCCTACGGCATTGCGGGTACGTCCAACGTGGGCGAGGTGTACGACGAGATCATGGGCAACCAGGAAGTCATGGAGCAGCTTTTCGGTAAAGCCCCCCGCTTCTTCCGGGCAGGGACGGCCTACTATGACGACGTCGCCGCGGCGATCACCCACGCCCTCGGGCTGGTTCCTGTGAACTTCACGGTGAACGGCGACGGCGGCGCGACCTTCCCTGCCCCCACCGTGGCGGCGGAGGTGGGCAAGATCGGCGCGGGGCAGATCGTCATCTCACACTTCAACCAACCTGCCGGCGGCACCGCGGAGGGCTATGAACGTGCTTTGCCTCGCTTGCTGGACCGCGGTATGACGTTTGCGCGGCTAGGTGACACGCTGCCGCTTTGACCCTCCTTGTGGCGAACGACTAGAATGAACGGGCGCATACTACGTGCGCGCAAATTTACAATCCACAATTCAGGATGACCCGGCGTTTTGCCGTGTCCTGCAGACCGGGAACGGAAAGCGGGCGGTTTGCCTGACCGATACTCTATCCACAACGGAGCCCCTACTACATGACCATCACCTCCACCGAGAAGCCCGGTACCCCCGTAGTCGCGATCAACGACATTGGTACCGCTGAGGACTTCCTCGCAGCTGTCGACGCCACCATCAAGTACTTCAACGACGGAGACCTCGTCGAAGGTATCGTCGTCAAGGTCGACCGCGACGAAGTTCTGCTCGACATCGGTTACAAGACCGAAGGTGTCATCCCTTCCCGCGAGCTTTCCATCAAGCACGACGTTGACCCCGGGGACGTCGTCTCCGTTGGCGATCAGGTCGAAGCCCTGGTGCTCACCAAGGAAGACAAAGAAGGCCGTCTGATCCTCTCCAAGAAGCGTGCTCAGTACGAGCGTGCCTGGGGCGACATCGAGAAGGTCAAGGAAGAAGACGGTGTTGTCACCGGTACCGTCATCGAGGTTGTCAAGGGTGGTCTTATCCTCGACATCGGCCTGCGTGGCTTCCTGCCCGCATCCCTCGTCGAGATGCGCCGCGTCCGCGACCTCGCTCCGTACATCGGTCAGCAGATCGAAGCCAAGATCATCGAGCTGGACAAGAACCGCAACAACGTTGTTCTTTCCCGCCGTGCATGGCTCGAGCAGACCCAGTCCGAGGTCCGCTCCACGTTCCTCAACAAGCTGGAAAAGGGCCAGGTCCGTCCCGGCGTCGTTTCCTCCATCGTCAACTTCGGTGCATTCGTGGACCTTGGCGGCGTAGACGGTCTGGTTCACGTTTCCGAGCTGTCTTGGAAGCACATCGACCACCCGTCCGAGGTCGTCGAGGTTGGCCAGGAAGTCACCGTCGAGGTTCTCGAAGTGGATCTGGACCGCGAGCGCGTGTCCCTGTCCCTCAAGGCCACGCAGGAAGACCCGTGGCAGACCTTCGCCCGCACCCACGCCCTCGGCCAGGTTGTTCCGGGTAAGGTCACCAAGCTGGTTCCGTTCGGTGCCTTCGTCCGCGTTGAGGACGGCATCGAGGGTCTGGTTCACATCTCCGAGCTGGCTGTCCGCCACGTTGAGCTTGCTGAGCAGGTCGTCTCCGTTGGCGACGAGCTCTTCGTCAAGGTCATCGACATCGACCTCGAGCGCCGCCGCATCTCCCTCTCCCTCAAGCAGGCTAACGAGGGCGTTGACGCTGACAGCACCGAGTTCGACCCGGCTCTGTACGGCATGGCCGCTGAGTACGACGAAGAGGGCAACTACAAGTACCCCGAGGGCTTCGACCCCGAGTCGAACGAATGGCTCGAAGGCTACGAGACGCAGCGCGCCGCGTGGGAGCAGCAGTACGCTGATGCCCAGGCACGTTGGGAAGCTCACAAGAAGCAGGTTTCCCAGCACGCTGCAGACGACGCTGCTGCTGCCGCTTCCGGCGAGAGCGACTCCGGCACCACCAGCTACTCCTCGGAGCCGGCTGCTACCGAGTCCACCGCGGGCACGCTGGCATCCGACGAGGCCCTCGCCGCTCTGCGCGAGAAGCTGACCGGCAACTAATTGCCCCTGGCCCGGATTTCCGGGCCGGAATGAAAGCGGCTCCTGCGATTCAGTACGAATCGCAGGAGCCGCTTTCTTAACCCTGGACGTCGACCCATTCCGTTCCCTGCATTTGGAGCCTCGATGCGCCGCCGGTCATGGCGGCCAGCCGTTCGCCGGCGTCGGCGATTGCTGAAGCATCGTCGGGCAGCGCCAAGCGCAGGATTGTCTCCGTGGGTTCATAGCTCGTTTCAGCCATGATGTAGCCCGCGGAGCGCAGATCGTTCTCCAACCGCCCCGCAGCATGGTGGGGCACGGCCACGGCGCAAATCCGCAGGCGCCGCCGTTGAACCAGGGGAGCGGAGTCAAGCGCGGCCGAGACCGACTCGGAGTAGGCCCGGACCAGCCCGCCGGCGCCCAGGAGGATCCCGCCGAAATAGCGTACGACGACGGCACTCACGTCGCTGAGGTCGGTCACCCCGCGCAGTGTCTCCCGTTTGATGAGTGCTTCGAGCATCGGGATGCCGGCTGTTCCGGCGGGCTCGCCGTCGTCGTTGGAACGCTGGATGGCGCGATCCGGGCCGAGGACAAAAGCCGAGCAATGGTGCCGGGCATCGTGGAATTCCTTCCGCAGCTCTGCCACCAAGGCGCGCGCGGCCTTTTCGTCGGAGGCGCGGCGCAGCACCGTGATGAAGCGCGAACGCTTGATCTCGAGTTCGTGGCGGAAATCGTCACCGAGCGCCAACGTTGTGTACGCCGTCGCCCGGCTTTCGTCCTGATTTGCCACCGACCCAGTCTAGTGTGGAGGGGTGTTGAAGATTGGACTTACAGGCGGGATCGCTTCCGGCAAATCACTCGTGTCTGCCCGGCTCAGCGAGTTGGGCGCCGTCTTGATCGACGCCGACGCGTTGGCTCGCGAGGTCGTTGAGCCGGGTACCCCCGGCCTTGCCCGCGTCGTGGCCGAATTTGGCGAGGACATCGTCGACGCCGAAGGCCGCTTGGACCGTCCGCGCCTCGGTGCGATTGTCTTCGCCCAGCCGGATCGCCGGGAGGCGCTCAACGCGATCATCCATCCCCTCGTCCGGGAACGGGCAGGCGAGATGCTCGCCGCGGCAAGACCCGGCGACGTCGTGGTCCAGGATATTCCGCTGCTGGTTGAAACCGGGCAGGGGAGCAACTTCCATCTGGTGCTGGTGGTTGACGCACCGGACGATGAGCGTATCCGGCGCATGACGGAGATCCGTGGCATGACAGTCGAGGACGCCGCGTCGCGGATGGCTGCCCAAGCCAGCAGGGATGAACGGCTGGCGGCGGCGGACATTGTGCTGGACAACTCGGCACGGGTCGAAGACGTCACGGCGCTCGTGGACACCTTGTGGCTGGATCGTTTGGCCCCGTTTGCCCGCAATCTTGCGGCCGGTCGCCCGGCACCACGATTCGGCGGGCCCGTCTTGTCCCACCCTGACCCCGGCTGGCCGCGGCAGGCAGAACGGTTGCTTGCCAGGATCCGGAAAGCATCCCCGGAAGTGCTGGGCGCGGACCACATCGGTTCAACCGCCGTACCCGGGCTGTCCGCTAAGGACATCGTCGATCTGCAAGTCACCGTGGCCTCCCTGGAAGTGGCGGATCGGATAGCTCCGGCGCTGGGCGCGGCCGGTTTCCCCTTGCGGGAGGCGTCCGCGCGTGACGCACCCAAGCCGCCACACCTGGATCCCTCGGATTGGCAAAAACGCTTCCATTGCAACGCGGACCCTGGAAGGCCCGCCAACGTCCATGTCCGGGTCCTTGGAAGCCCGGGCTGGCGCTATGCATTGTTGTTCCGGGATTGGCTCCGCGCAAACCCCGCTGCCATGAAGCTGTATGCGGACATGAAACAGGAGCTTGCCGAGATGCACGCCGGCGATCGCCGGACGCTGGCGTACGCGGAGTCCAAGGAGCCATGGTTTACCGAGGTCGCCTGGCCGCTCATGGATGCCTGGGCAGAGAGCAGCGGGTGGCAGCCGCCGTCGTACTCCGTAGCGCGAAGCTAGAAAACGCGGACAGTACCTGTCCGCGGGCGGGGGTACATTGGATTCATGAGCCTTGCCCAGGAGATCAACCGTGTTGTCGCGCCCTTTGAGGTCATCAGCGAATTCAAGCCGGCAGGTGACCAGCCGGTCGCCATCGCGGAGCTGACCGAACGGATCAACAATGGCGAAAAAGACGTCGTGCTGCTCGGCGCCACCGGTACGGGCAAGAGTGCCACCACCGCATGGTTGATCGAACAGGTCCAGCGGCCCACCTTGGTAATGGTCCAGAACAAAACCCTCGCCGCGCAGCTCGCGAACGAGTTCCGGGAGCTGCTGCCCAACAACGCGGTCGAGTACTTCGTTTCGTACTACGACTACTACCAGCCCGAAGCCTACGTTCCACAGACGGATACCTTCATCGAAAAGGACTCCTCCGTGAATGAGGAAGTCGAGCGGCTGCGGCACTCGGCCACCAACGCGCTGCTGACCCGCAGGGATGTGATCGTTGTGGCTACCGTGTCCTGCATCTACGGCCTGGGCACCCCGGAGGAGTACATCGCCGGGATGGTCACGCTCAGCAAGGGCGCCGAGATGAACCGGGACGATCTCCTGCGCAAATTCGTCTCGATGCAGTACACCCGCAACGACATGGACTTCCACCGAGGCACTTTCCGTGTCCGCGGAGACACCGTGGAAATCATCCCGATGTACGAGGAGCTGGCCCTGCGCATCGAGTTCTTCGGTGACGAGATCGAGAACATCTACACCTTGCACCCGGTGACCGGCGACGTCATCCGCGAGGAAACCGAGATGTACATCTTCCCGGCTTCGCACTATGTTACCGGCCCGGAGCGCATGTCCCGCGCCATCACCGCCATCGAAGAGGAGCTCGCGGAGAGGCTCAAGGTCCTCGAAGGCCAGAACAAACTGGTGGAGGCCCAGCGGTTGCGGATGCGCACCACCTACGACCTCGAGATGATGCAGCAAATGGGTTTCTGTAACGGGATCGAGAACTACTCCCGTCACATCGACGGGCGCGGTTCCGGCACTGCTCCGCATTGCCTTATCGACTACTTCCCGGACGACTTCCTGCTCGTCATTGACGAATCCCACGTCACGGTTCCGCAAATCGGCGCCATGTACGAGGGTGACATGTCGCGCAAGCGCACCCTCGTGGACCACGGCTTCCGGCTTCCATCCGCCATGGACAACAGGCCGCTCAAATGGGACGAATTCCTGGAGCGCGTCGGCCAGACCGTCTATCTCTCCGCCACCCCCGGCAAGTACGAGCTCGGCAAGGCGGACGGCTTCGTCCAGCAGATCATCCGCCCCACCGGCCTGATCGACCCCGAAGTCATCGTAAAGCCGACCAAGGGGCAGATCGACGATCTCCTCGGTGAGATCCGGAGCCGCGTGGAGCGTGACGAGCGCGTCTTGGTCACCACGCTGACCAAGCGCATGGCCGAGGACCTCACTGACTACCTCCTGGGCCACGGGGTCAAGGTTCAATACCTCCACTCGGACGTCGACACCCTTCGGCGCGTCGAGCTGCTGCGCGAACTGCGCATGGGCAGCTTCGACGTCCTGGTGGGCATCAACCTGCTCCGCGAGGGCCTCGATCTCCCTGAGGTGTCACTTGTCAGCATCCTCGACGCGGACAAGGAAGGCTTCCTGCGTTCTGCCACGTCCCTGATCCAGACCATCGGCCGCGCCGCCCGAAACGTCTCGGGACAGGTCCACATGTACGCCGACCGGATCACTGACTCGATGGCCAAAGCGATCGAGGAAACCAACCGCCGCCGTGAAATCCAGGTCAAGTACAACGCCGACAACGGTGTGGATCCCCAGCCGCTGCGCAAGAAGATCGCTGACATCACTGACCAACTTGCCCGCGAAGACGCCGATACCCGTGAGCTTCTTGCAGCGACCAGCAAGGGCGGCAGGACCGGAAAGGGCAAGGGCGCCACGAAGGTCCGGCAGGATGGCCTGGCCGCGGCCCCGGCGGAAGATCTGGTGGGACTGATCGAACAGTTGACCGAGCAGATGCACGCGGCCGCCGCCGAACTGCAATTTGAGATCGCTGCCCGGATCCGTGACGAAGTTGGTGAACTCAAGCGCGAACTCCGCCAGATGCAGTCTGCCGGGCACGCCTAGGGTAAAGTTGAGCCTACGTAGGGGAGTATCCCAAGCGCTAAGTCCGTCAACACGCAAGGCACAGACGCCTCGCCGGGCCTAGCGGATCGCCGTTTATGCGTTGTTGCCGTCAGGCACGCAACGCAGGCAGGTCGGAGAGACTTACGCCGTTTTGGCGTACCTGCGAAAGGCACATTGATGCAACTCCCCGCCTGGTTTGAGATCGGCTCATTCGTCGTTCTCGGAATCATCCTCCTTGTAGACCTCCTCTTGGTCGTCAAGCGCCCGCACGAACCCTCCATGAAGGAGGCCGGTTTGTGGGTCGCCTTCTACGTCACGCTCGCTTTGGTGTTCGCCGGAGCGATGTTCGCCTTTGCAGGCCCCGAGCATGGCAGCCAGTTCATCGCCGGCTGGGTGACTGAATACAGCTTGAGTATCGACAACCTCTTTGTCTTCATCATCATCATGGCGCGCTTCTCGGTGCCCCGTAAGTACCAGCAAGAGGTACTTATGGTAGGCATCATTATTGCCCTGGTCCTGCGCGGAATCTTCATTGCCCTTGGCGCGGTGGTGATTGAGCAGTTCAGCTGGGTCTTCTACATCTTCGGTGCGTTCCTCCTGTGGACTGCCTGGAAGCAGGCCACGGACGATGGCGAAGACGAAGAGGAAACGTCCGAGAATCCCCTCATTGCCCGCCTCCGCAAGGTTGTCCCGATGTCGGAGAAGTTCGACGGCGGCAAGCTGAGGACCACGGTTGACGGCAAGAAGCTCTTCACCCCTATGCTGATCGTCTTCGTGACCATCGGCATGACGGACCTCCTGTTCGCCGTGGACTCCATTCCGGCGATCTTCGGGTTGACCCAGAGCGCGTTCATCGTCTTCACTGCCAACATCTTCGCCCTCATGGGCCTGCGCCAGCTCTACTTCCTACTGGGCGGCCTCATGAGCCGCTTGATCTACCTCAAGCACGCACTGTCGGTCATCCTTGCGTTTATCGGCGTCAAACTGGTGCTGCACGCCATGCACGTCAACGAACTGCCCTTCATCAACGGCGGCCACCACGTTGAATGGGCTCCCGAGATCCCAACCTATGTGTCCCTGGCAGTCATCATCGGCACCATCGTGGTGGCGGTTGTTGCGAGCCTCCTGAGCCCCGCCGCCAACAAGTCCAAGCTGGACGCACGGCTCGAGGAAGACTCCCGCAAGAGCATGAACAAGGTCAGCGGCCACTAATCCCCGTCGCCGCGGAGCGCGGCGGAGCACCTCGGAAAAGCACGGAACCCCGGTCACCACCGTGGCCGGGGTTCCGCGCCCGGCGAGGATAAGCTCTTGACATGGCGATGATTTCTCCTGCAACCCTCGATCCGGCAGCAGTACAGCGACGCACCGTCCGATTGCTCAGCACCGCACAGCTGCTGAGCGGTGTAGGCAACGGCGCCACGCTGTCCATCGGATCGTTGCTTGCTGTCCAGCTCAGTGGATCGAGCGCCTGGGCGGGATCGGTCACCACTATCCTCACGCTCGCCGGTGCCGTCTCTGCTTTGCCGCTTGCCGGTCTTGCCGAGCGCAGGGGGCGTCGTGCCGGACTCGTCACCGGTCTCCTGGCCGCTATGCTTGGGGCAATTTTCATGATCGTCTCCGCAGCTACGGGGATTTTCGCGGTGCTCCTGCTTGGTGCAGCCCTGCTGGGTCTAGGCACGGCGTCGAACCTCCAGGCGCGATTTGCCGCCGTCGATCTCGCTGCACCGGAACACCGCGGACGATCGCTTGCCACCGTGGTCTGGGCGATCACCATTGGTGCGGTGGCCGGTCCGAACCTCATCCAGCCTGGCGCTGCGGTGGGCGAGGCTCTTGGCCTGCCTGCGATCGCCGGGCCATTCGTTTTCTCGGTTGCCGGTCTGTTGCTGGCCGCGGTGTTGCTGATGGCTGGACTGCGCCCCGACCCGTTGTTGTTGGCACGGCGCCTGGCCGAGGGGACGCTCGACGGCGGAAGCGCTGGCGCCCGTGCCGTACCAGGAGGGCCCCGGCGTCGTTCGCTGACTGCCGGATTCCAGGCCGTGCTGGCGTCTCCGCAGGCCAAGCTGGCCTTGACTGCGGTTGTTGCGGCGCATGGAATCATGGTGGCCGTCATGTCGATGACGCCGTTGCACTTGCAGGAGCTCGTCTCAGGCGGGCCGGTTGGGGGCCATATGGGTCACGACGGCGGCCACGCGATGGGTACCGACGCCCTGGTGATCATTGGATTCACGATTTCCCTGCACATCGCCGGCATGTTCGCCTTGTCCCCGGTAATGGGGTGGCTGACAGACAGGGTGGGCAGGATCCAGACGATCGTCCTGGGCTTCCTGCTGCTGGCGGTGGCTGTCGGGGTGGCAGGCTTCGGGCAGCAGGACCCGGTGTTGGTCACGGTAGGACTCGTCCTGCTCGGACTCGGGTGGTCGGCCGCGACGATTTCAGGTTCAACACTCCTGGCCGAGAGCGTCGAGCAGCGGCAACGCGTTATGGTCCAGGGAGTCTCGGACACCTTCATGGGGGCTGCCGGTGCCCTCGGCGGAGGGTTCTCCGGGCTCGTGCTGAGCTGGGTGGGTTACCAGGGGCTGAACATGGCCTCCGGAGCCGTGGCCGTCGTAGTACTGGCCGTCGTCGCGGCTTCGGCGGTCTTGCGGGCCGGGGTTCAGCCGGCGGGCTGAACCTCAGCCCTTGCCGCGCACCATCCCCAAAAGACGGTTGAAGATTCCTTCCCCGTCTTCGCCGATCCCATCGTGGTGGAAGTCCCCGGTGGTCCAGGCCTGCAGTCCGTGCACAGCCGCCGCGGTCTCCATGGATAGCTGGAAGTCCACATAGATGTCGTCGCGATACACCGCCGCCGCCACGGGTACCGTGTTCGCGGCCAGCCGGGCCACATCGTAGAGGGGTTTCCAGTCCTGCTTTCCGGCCAAGAGGGCGGCCACTTCCTGAAGGGGTACCAGGGCCGGATCCTGTTCGAAATACCAGGGGTAGACCATTTCACCTGTCAGGAGCGGCTCCGCGGCCTCGGGCTGGAACTCCGGGAATTCCGCGAGCACGCGCCACGCGGCCCAGTCCGTGGCCTGCCCTTGGCCGTAGATGGCCTCGTGCAGCACCGCGTACAGGGGATTCGCTGCCCGGGATACGAGGCCATGGACCTGTTCCAGGAAGGCGTCGGAAAGCCGCTCTCCATCCGCGGAGGGCACAAAGGCGTCCTCCAGGAGGGTGTGCAGGGCGTCCACGCGGGTGTTTCCGCCCAGGAACGATCCCACCATTTGGAAGCGCTCCGCCGTCAGTCGTTCTCCACTGGGCAGCCTCTCCTTTGTGGCGTCCAGATGCCGCGCGATCCGGGTAACCACCTCACGGTCCTCCGGATACCAGGCGAAGTACTCCGCGTTCCGTTCCGCGACCCGCTGGAACGTGGCCCGGTAGACGCGCTCGGCCGGGCCTTGCAACGGCGCAAGCCCTCCCGTGATGAGCACTTCGCGCAGGCCTTCCGGAGCGAAGGAAAGGTATGTCAGTGCGCAGAAACCGCCGAAGCTCTGGCCAAGAACGGTCCACGGATCCGAGCTCAAGGTTTTCCGGATGAGTTCGGCGTCGGCCACGATCGAGTCCGCCCGGAAATGCGCGAGGTAGTCCGCTTGGGCCGCGGCATCGCCCCGAAGCGGCAGCGTGTTCCGGTCCGCTGGCGTGGACAGGCCCGTGCCGCGTTGGTCGAGCATCAGGATGCGGAAGCTTCTTGCGGCAGCCTTCATCCAGCCGGACAAGGACGTGGTCCGCGTGCCGCGTCCGCCCGGTCCGCCCTGGAGGTAGAGCAACCACGGCAGCCGGGCCGCGTCATCCTCCGAGTGCTCGGCGGAGACGAACTCCCGGCCGAAGACGGTGAGCATCTCCGCGGTGCCGGTAGCCTCCACACCCGGGGACGCCCAATGGTCGAGGGGCACTGCGAAGAAATGCTCGGTGGCCCGGACACCCCGGAATTCGTGACGTGCCCGGATGGTGTGTGCCGCTTGCTCAGCAACCCGTTCAGCCACGCGTCAAGACTTTCTGATCGCTGCCAAAGGCACCCAAGGCTTCTCCGGTCAGCCGGAAGGTGGACCAGCCGTCCATGGGCACCGCGCCCAGGCTGCGGTAGAAGTTAATGGACGGTTCGTTCCAGTCCAGGACGCTCCATTCCACCCTTGCGTAACCGCGTTCGACGGCGGTGGCGGCCAGATGCTGCAGGAGCGCCTTGCCGTGGCCCTCGCCCCGCGCATCGGGCGTGACGTAAAGGTCCTCGAGGTAGATGCCGTGGACACCTTCCCAGGTGGAGTAGTTCAGGAACCACAAGGCGAAGCCCTGGACATCCCCTGCCGCGTTTTCCGCCATGTGCGCATACACCCGCGGATTCTCACCGAACAAGGCGGCGGTCAGCATTTCCGGCGTGTTCTTCACGGCGTCGGGTTCTTTTTCGTGGACCGCAAGCTCGTGGATCATCTGCAGGATCGCGGGGACATCGGACACGGTGGCAGGGCGGATAACACTCATGATCCGAGCTTACTAGGAGCCTAGAGGCGGTTGACTGCGGTCACCCTGACCACGGCGGTGCCGCTCTCGTCGGAGGCTTCCAGGTCCACTTCGGCGGAAATGCCCCAATCATGGTTGCGGGCAGGGTCGTCGAAAATCTGCCGCACACGCCAGATGGCAGGTTCCTCAGTGATCATGAGGAGCCCCGGCCCGCGGGCATCGGGGCCCGTCCCGATGTCGTCGTGTTCGTCGAAATAATCGTCCAGGGCGTCTTCCCAGTGTTCCGCGTCCCAGCCGCTGCCGGCGTCGAGCTCGCCCAAAGCGGCGGCATCCTCGTCCGCGAACAGCTCAACGCGTCGGAACATTTCGTTGCGGACCATGACCCGGAAGGCGCGGATGTTGGACGTGAGCGACGGCGGCGGGGGAGGCGGGGCGTCGTGCGGCGTGGGAGCAGCACCGGAGGTGAGTTCCTCCCATTCGTCCAGCAGGCTGGAGTCGACTTGGCGGACCAGTTCGCCCAGCCAGGCGATGAGGTCCTCGAGGTCTTCGCGGAGCGCGTCTTGCGGCACCGTTTGGCGCAACGCCTTGAAGCCGTCTGCCAGATACCGCAACACGATGCCCTCCGAACGGGCCAATCCATAGAACTGGACGAACTCACCGAAGTTCATGGCACGCTCATACATATCGCGTACCACCGACTTTGGCGCGAGTTCAAAGTCGCCCACCCATGGAGCGGCCTTGCGGTAGACCTCGAAGGCTTCGCCCAGGATCTCCGCGAGGGGCTGCGGGTAGCTGACCTCTTCGAGCATCGCCATACGCTGGTCATAGTCAATGCCATCGGCCTTCATCGCGGCGACGGCTTCGCCGCGTGCCTTCTTCTGCTGCGCAGAGAGGATCTGGCGGGGCTTCTCAAGGGTTGCTTCGATCACGGACACAACGTCCAAAGCGTACGACGGCGACTCCGGATCCAGGAGCTCCAGCGCAGCAAGCGCAAACGGCGAAAGCGGTTGGTTCAGGGCGAAGTTGGCTTGCAGGTGGACGGTCAGGCGAACGGAACGGCCTTCCTTCTCCTGCTCGGATTCGGGAATGCGTTCCACCACTCCTGCGGCCAACAGCTCGCGGTAGATACCAAGGGCTTTCTTCATGAGCTGCAGCTGGGCGGGCCGGGCCTCGTGGTTTTCGGTGAGGAGGCGGCGCGTCGCGGCAAACGGGTCGCCAGGACGCTCCATCAAGTTGAGCAGCATTGCATGCGTCACGGTGAAACTCGACGTCAACGGATCCGGCACGGACTCCACCAAACGCGTGAACGTGGGTTGCCCCCAGGAGACGAAGCCCTCCGGCGGCTTCTTTCGCACCACTTGCCGCAGCTTCTTCTGGTCGTCACCGAATTTCGCGGTGGCCTTGGCCATCGCCTTCGCGTTCTCCACTACGTGTTCGGGAGCTTGCACTACAACCGTTCCGGCAGTGTCATAGCCTGCCCGGCCTGCGCGGCCTGCGATCTGGTGGAACTCGCGGGAGTTCAGCAAACGGGTGCGGACGCCGTCGTACTTGCTCAGGGCCGTCAAGAGGACGGTGCGGATGGGCACGTTGATTCCCACGCCGAGCGTGTCGGTGCCGCAAATGACCTTCAGGAGTCCCGCCTGTGCCAATTGCTCCACGAGGCGGCGGTACTTGGGCAGCATGCCCGCGTGATGGACGCCGATGCCGTGGCGGACCAGCCGGTTCAGTGTCTTGCCGAAGCCGGCCGCGAACCTGAAGCCGGCGATCAGCTCGGCGATCCTGTCCTTCTCCTCACGAGTGCACATGTTGATGCTCATGAGGTTTTGGGCTCGTTCGATCGCTTCGACCTGGCTGAAGTGCACTACATAAACGGGAACCTGCTTGGTGCTCAGGAGTTCCTCAAGGGTTTCATGGACCGGAGTTTCCTGGAAGTAGTAGTGCAGGGGGATGGGGCGTTCGGCTGAGCTGACCGTGGTGGTGGACCGCCCGGTGAGTTCGGTCAGGCCGGTTTCGAAGCGGCTGACGTCTCCCAGCGTGGCAGACATCAGGAGGAACTGGGCCTGGGGGAGTTCCAGGAGCGGCACCTGCCAGGCCCAACCGCGCTGGGGATCGGAGTAGAAGTGGAACTCGTCCATGATGACAGTGCCGAGTTCGGCTCCCTTGCCTTCGCGCAGGGCGATGTTGGCGAGGATTTCGGCGGTGCAGCAGATGATGGGCGCGTCCTGGTTGACGCCTGAGTCGCCCGTGATCATGCCGACGTTCTCCGCTCCGAAGATCTCGCAGAGGGCGAAGAACTTCTCGGAGACCAAGGCCTTGATGGGGGCGGTGTAGTAGCTGCGCATTCCCCGGGACATGGCCTCGAAGTGCGCCGCGATGGCTACCAGCGACTTACCGGAGCCCGTGGGGGTGGCCAGGATGACATTGGAGCCGGACGCGAGTTCCATGATGGCTTCATCCTGGGCAGGGTACAGCTGCAGCCCGCGGCTCTCCGTCCACTCAACAAAGCGTGTGTAGATTTCGTCCGGGTCAACGCGTCCGTTGTTCGATCCGGCGTTGGAGGATCCGGGAAGCTGCTCAAGAAGTTTCATTGCCTTCCAGCTTAGTGTGGAGAAGAGCAGGCCACGGAGACAGACGATGGAGACAGCAGTGAAATGGGATCCAGCCAAGTACATCGAGTTCGGCAACCAGCGCGACCGTCCGTTCTTTGACCTGACCTCGAGAATCCTGGCGGAGGATCCACGGCACGTCGTCGATCTGGGTTGCGGTCCGGGGCACCTGACGGTCAACCTCGCGACGCGCTGGCCCGGTGCCGCCGTCGTCGGGCTGGACTCTTCTGCCGAGATGCTGGCGAAAGCCGGACTCCTCACTGCCGCCCGACCGGGTCTTCGGTTCAAATTCGCCGACATCGCCGAGTGGACACCGGAAGCGGATACCGACGTCGTGGTCAGCAACGCAGCCCTGCAATGGGTGCCCGGGCACTTGACCATGCTCGCCGGGTGGTTGGAAGCGCTGAAACCCGGTGGGTGGTTTGCCCTGCAGGTTCCGGGAAACTTCGGGGCTCCTTCCCACGCACTCATGCGCGAGCTGGCCG
This sequence comes from Arthrobacter sp. MMS24-S77, assembly GCF_054888235.1. Lineage (NCBI taxonomy): Bacteria > Bacillati > Actinomycetota > Actinomycetes > Micrococcales > Micrococcaceae > Arthrobacter > Arthrobacter sp. MMS24-S77. Next base: position 2,631,783 of record NZ_JBTZRN010000001.1, on the reverse strand, counting down.
GTTCGCCGGAATGGTCCGGACGATTGTCCGGTGTGCTGCGTCACGACGCCGCCGTCGGGGAACCAGCCGACTATCTCCGGATCATGCTCGAGGCCGGATGCGACGCCGACGCTTGGGAAACCACCTACCAGCAACTTCTGCCGGGACCCGACCCCGTACTGCACTGGGTGCGGGGCACTGGTCTCCGTCCTGTGCTCGCCGCCCTTCCCGAGGGCGAAGCGGCCGTTTTCGAAAGCCAGTACGCAGCCATGCTGCGCGAGGCCTATCCGACAGACCGGCACGGGACCGTGTTTCCCTTCCGCAGGATTTTCGCCGTGGCCCAAAAACGTGGCTAGGAAGGAACGATTCTTGGCTCCGGAAGTGCTGGAATTGCACCGAATCACAGTGTGATCTGAACTACAATGGCAAGGCGATCGCGGGGCGGCATCGTGTGGAATCCGCCGCTCCGGAGACCAACGATTGGAGGCAAAGTGCTGGCATCCTTGCTGCTGCAGCGACTAGCCCCCTACAAGACCCACGTACTGGCCATAGTTTTCCTGCAACTGGTCCAGACCGGAGCCACGCTCCTCCTGCCCACCTTCAACGCCAAGATCGTCGACGACGGCCTCGTCGCCGGGAACAGCGAAGTGATACTTCGCCTGGGCGGCTGGATGCTGGCGCTCACCGTCGTCCAGGTGCTTGCCGCAGTGCTAGCCGGCTACCTCGGCGCCATCGTCGCCATGAAGATCGGCAGGGGGCTGCGGCAGGACCTTTTCGACAAGATCCATTCCCTGCCGGACCAGGACGTTGCAGCCTTCGGGCCCGCCAGCCTGGTGGTCAGGACCACCAATGACGTCCTGCAATTGCAGAACATCACGGTGCTCGTGTTCAGCATGCTGGTGGCGGCGCCGGTCATGGGCATCGGCGGCGTCATTCTGGCAGTCGAACAGGACGTGGCCTTGTCGTGGATCGTTTTTGCGATCATTCCCGTGCTCCTGATCATCATGCTCTTGATCGTCCGTAAGCTCGTACCGCTGTACCGCGAAGGCCAGGGCTTGGTGGACCGGATCAACAGCGTGCTTCGCGAACAGATCCTGGGGACCGCAGTCATCAGGGCCTTTGTCCGCCAGCCATTCGAGATGAAACGCTTCGAGGCCGCCAATGACGCCCTGACAAACAACAATCTCCGTTCTGCCCGGATTGTCGCGGCCATGCTTCCGCTCGTCATGATCGTCGTCAACCTCTCCTCCACGGGGGTTGTGTGGCTCGGTGGCCACCGCATCATCGCCGGCGACATGCAGCTGGGCGCGCTCACCGCATTCATCGCCTACATCATGCAGATCCTGCTCGCGATCATGATGGCCATGTATGTGCTGAGCACGGCTCCCCGTGCGTCCGTCAGCGCCGAACGCGTCACCGAAGTGCTCAACACAGCATCTGAACTGGTCCTGCAAGGAAACCTTGCCGGTGGGACGGCGGGGAGTCATCCGCGGACTGAGGGCCTGAGCTTCAACGATGTCTCCTTCGCTTATCCGGGAGCCGAGGCGCCCGTATTGGAGGGCATAACCTTCCAGGCGGCCCCGGGAACCACGACGGCGGTGATCGGCTCCACCGGAAGCGGCAAGTCAACGATCGTCAGCCTTGTGCCAAGGCTCCTTGAGGCGACAAGCGGAAGTATCTCGCTCGATGGCCAGGACATCGCCACGGTTCCCCTGGGTGCCTTGCGCAGCCAGCTCGCCGTCGTGCCCCAGGAGACATGGTTGTTCCGTGGAACCATCGCGGAAAACCTGCGCCTCTCACTGCCGTCAGCAACGGACTCCCAATTGTGGCAGGCCCTTGAGACGGCCCAGGCGGCAGATTTCGTGGCTGAACTGCCCCAAGGGCTGGAAACCACCCTGTCCCAGAGCGGCGCCGGTCTCTCCGGCGGCCAGCGGCAGCGGCTGTGCATCGCCCGCGCAATGCTGCGCCCCGCATTGGTCTATCTATTTGACGACAGCTTCTCGGCCCTGGACACAGTGACCGAAGCAAGGCTCCGGGCCGCACTCGAACCCGAACTGCGGGAGGCAATCGTCATCATCGTCGCCCAAAGGGTCAATACAGTGGTGTCGGCGGACCAGATACTCCTCATCGACCAGGGCCGTCTGGTGGCACATGGAACGCACGAGGAACTTCTTGTGTCCTCCGGGACCTACCGGGAGATCGTGGCGTCCCAGCTCGAAACGGAAGAAGCCGCGTGAGCGGCGATAGCGCGCACCGGGCCCGCACTGAGAAGCCGGCGCGATCGCTTCTCCGCCTCGCGGGCTTGCTGAAGCCCGCGAGGGGCGTCATGACCGCCGCGATTCTCTGCATTTGCGGTTTTGCCACACTCAACGTGGCAGCACCCAAGATACTCGGCGACGCCACCGACGTCATCGCAGCCGCCGTCTTCGGCGCGCAGTTCAACACCGAACGTTTTGTCCTGCTGTTGCTTGTGGCCGCATCCATGTATGCGGTTGCCTCGCTGCTTAGCTGGGCCCAAGGCCGGCTCAACGCCCTCGCTGTGCAGCGGCTCGCGCATGACCTTCGGGAAGCGGTGGAAGCGAAATTGCATCGTCTTCCCGTGGCCTACTACGACGGCCGCTCCCGGGGAGATGTCCTGAGCCGCGCCACCAACGACCTCGACAACGTGGCACAAACCCTCAACCAGCTCCTTGCGCAACTCCTCACCTCAGCGTTGATGGTCATTGGCTCCCTGGGGATGATGCTCCTGCTTTCGCCCTTGCTGGCCCTCGTGTCCCTGTTGGCTGTTCCGGTATCAGCCCTCGCCTCGGTTGTGGTGACCCAGCGCTCGCAGAAGTACTTTGTCCGGCAGTGGGAGGCTACTGCAGACGTCAACTCCCTGGTGGAGGAGACCGCAACCGGTCACGAGACCATCAAGCTTTTCAGCGCGCAGACTGCGATGGCGGCCCGCTTCGCAGCCCACAACGACGGGCTGTATTCCGCGAGTTCCAAAGCGCAGTTCGCGTCCGGACTGCTGCTTCCGCTGATGGCTTTCGTCTCCAACGCCAGCTATGTGGGGGTCGCGATCGTGGGCGCACTCCAGTTCCTTGCCGGCGCGATGAGTATTGGCGGGATCCAGGCGTTCATACAATTCAACCGGCTCTTCAGCCAGCCGTTGGGCCAGATTGGCGGCATGGCCCAGGTCCTGCAATCGTGCGCCGTATCCGCCAGCAGGGTCTTCGAGTTGTTGGACGAACCGGAATTGTCGACGGAACCCAGCGTCGGTGCACGCGCTGTCGCCGGTTCAAGCTTTGATGCACCTGCGGGAAGGGTCTCTTTTGAGCACATTGCTTTCAGCTATCGCGCCGATGCGCCATTGATCGAGGACCTGTCATTCCACGTGGAGCCGGGGCAGACGGTGGCCATTGTGGGGCACACCGGCGCGGGGAAGACCACGCTGATCAGCCTCCTCATGCGTTTCCATGAACTTGGCTCCGGGAAGATCACCATTGACGGCGCGGACATTGCGGGCATGGGGCGCGATGCCCTCCGCCGCAACTTCGGCGTGGTGCTTCAGGATCCGTGGATTTTCACGGGCACCATCCGGGAGAACATCGAATACGGACGTCCAGGTGCCAGCGACGCGGACATCGTGGCCGCTGCCGAGGCGAGCTACGTGGACCACTTTGTCCGGTCGCTGCCGAACGGGTACTCCACCATGCTCAGCAATGGAGGAGAGCCGCTGAGCCAAGGGCAGAGGCAATTGCTGAGCATCGCCCGTGCACGGCTTTCCGGCCGCCCCCTTCTGATCCTGGACGAAGCCACGAGTTCAGTCGATACCCGCACGGAAGTCCTCATCCGCCAGGCGATGCACAGATTGCGGAGCAACAAGACGTCTTTCGTCATCGCGCACCGCTTGTCCACCATCCGCGACGCTGATCTAATTCTCGTCATGGACCACGGACGGATCGTTGAACACGGCACCCATCATTCGCTGCTGGAGCTTGGCGGGCACTATGCCCGCTTGCACGACGCCCAGTTCGCCGTCGGAGACGGCGGCTTGGCCGCGATGCCGGCACGGACCGCCAAACACCGCGCCGAGCAAGTGGAGAGGGAAGCCTCATGAGTGGCTCGATCGAGTTTCCCGGTTCATGGCGACCCAAGCAGTCGAGCACCGTGGCCTTGTATGAGCAGCTTCGGCTCCGCATTATCGAGCTGGCTGACGCAGGCACGCTCCCTGTCGGGACCAAACTTCCGGCGGTGCGCAGCCTGGCTGGCGAGCTGGATGTTGCCCCCCACACCGTCGCCCGCGCGTACAAGGAACTTGAAGCGGCCGGAGTGGTGGCAACCCGTGGCCGGAACGGAACAGTGGTGTGCGCCCGGGACGACCGCTGGAGCGCTTTGGCCGCCGTCGCGGCGAATTACTCGGCCGCGGCCAAGGCGCAGGGCGCCAGTTTCGCCGAGGCAGTACAGCTTCTGGCGGCCGCCTACGACGCGGATTGATACCCGTCAGTAGGCCGCGGGAGTCCACATGGAAATTCGAAGAAGTTTTCGATTAGCATTAGTGGGTGCCTAAAGCCGTAGCTGAAGTCCCCGCCGTCGAATCCTTCGCAAGCGTTTCCGCGCAGCCGCCTGCCACGCCCGTGAGACATGACCTGTCCCGCCTCGTGGTGAAGGGAGCGCGTGAACACAACCTCCGCAACGTGGACCTCGACCTTCCCCGTGATGCCATGATCGTCTTTACCGGCTTGTCAGGTTCGGGCAAGTCGTCCTTGGCGTTCGATACCATCTTCGCCGAGGGGCAGCGCCGGTACGTGGAATCATTGTCGGCCTATGCCCGCCAGTTCCTGGGCCAAGTGGACAAGCCGGACGTCGACTTCATCGAGGGCCTTTCCCCGGCAGTCTCCATCGACCAGAAGTCCACCAGCAAGAACCCGCGTTCCACCGTGGGCACCATCACCGAGATCTACGACTACATGCGCCTTCTCTGGGCCCGTGTCGGCAGGCCGCATTGCCCGGTGTGCCATGAGCCCATCACAAGGCAGACTCCGCAGCAGATCGTCGACCAACTGCTGGAACTCGAATCGGGCACGCGCTTCCAGATTCTTGCCCCCGTGGTCCGCGGACGCAAGGGCGAATTCGTGGAGCTCTTCAAGGAGCTCACCGCCAAGGGCTACTCACGTGCCAGGGTGGACGGCGAACTCGTCCAGCTAAGCGATCCGCCCAAGCTCGGCAAACAATTCAAGCACTCCATCGAAGTAGTCGTGGACCGGTTGGTGGTCAAGGAGGGGATCAGCCAACGGTTGACCGACTCGATCGAAACGGCGCTCGGCCTTGCGGAAGGCCGTGTGCTGGTCGAATTCGTCGATCTCGACGCCGAAGACCCGGCGCGGATCCGCGCGTTTTCGGAGAACCTCGCTTGCCCTAATGAGCACCCGCTGGCCATCGACGAGATCGAGCCCCGTTCGTTCTCCTTCAACAACCCCTTCGGCGCATGCGCTGCCTGCAGTGGCATCGGCACCAAACTGGAGGTCGATGAGGAACTCGTGGTTCCGAACCCCGAGCTTTCGTTGGGCCAAGGGGCCATAGCGCCGTGGTCGTTGGGCACGGCCACCACGGAGTACTGGAACAGGCTTCTGGAGGGCCTCGCCCTGGAGCTCGATTTCTCCATGGACACCCCGTGGGAGAAGCTGCCGCAGGAAGTTCGGCAGACGGTGCTGCACGGCAAGGACCACAAGGTGGTGGTCCAGTACCGCAACAGGTTCGGCCGGGAGCGCAAGTACAGCACCGGCTTCGAAGGCGCCATCCAATACGTTCACCGGAAGCACGGTGAAACGGACTCCGACTGGGCACGCGACCGCTACGAAGAGTACATGCGGCAGGTTCCTTGCCCCGCATGCAACGGTGCCCGGCTTAACCCGGCGTCGCTCTCGGTGCTGATCAACGGCAAGTCCATCGCCGAAGTATCGGCCCTTCCGATGCGTGATTGCGCCGATTTCCTCGGTAGCCTCACGCTCACCGACCGCGAGGCCCAGATCGCGCACCAGGTTCTCAAAGAGATCCAGGCACGCCTGACGTTCCTGCTTGATGTGGGGCTCGAATACCTGAATCTCGAACGGCCGTCCGGGACCCTGTCCGGCGGCGAGGCCCAGCGCATTCGACTCGCCACTCAGATCGGCTCTGGCCTGGTGGGTGTCCTCTACGTCCTGGACGAGCCGTCCATCGGACTGCACCAGAAGGACAACCGCCGCCTCATCGAAACGCTGACGCGGCTGCGCGATCTCGGTAATACGCTGATTGTTGTCGAACACGACGAAGACACCATTCACGAGGCCGACTGGGTGGTGGACATCGGACCTGGCGCCGGCGAGCACGGTGGCCAGGTGGTGCACTCCGGTTCCTACAAGGAACTCCTGGAAAACACGAACTCCCTGACCGGCGACTACCTGTCCGGGCGGCGCAAGATCGACATCCCGCCGAAGCGACGCAAGTACGACAAGAAGCGCGAACTCAAGGTCATCGGCGCACGCGAAAACAACCTGAACAACGTTGACGCCACCTTCCCGCTGGGTCTTTTCACCGCCGTGACCGGCGTCAGTGGCTCAGGGAAGTCCACCCTGGTGAACGAGATCCTCTACAAGGTGCTTGCGAATAAGCTCAACGGCGCCAAGCAGGTTGCGGGCCGGCACCGCTCGGTAGCGGGCCTGGAGCACCTCGACAAGGTGGTCCACGTGGACCAGAGCCCTATCGGCCGGACACCGCGTTCCAACCCCGCCACGTACACCGGCGTGTTCGACAACATCCGGAAGCTCTTCGCGGAAACCAACGAAGCCAAAGTGCGCGGTTACCAGCCAGGCCGCTTCTCATTCAACGTCAAGGGCGGCCGCTGTGAGGCCTGCTCCGGTGACGGCACGCTGAAGATCGAGATGAACTTCCTGCCGGACGTCTACGTCCCGTGCGAAGTGTGCCATGGCGCCCGCTACAACCGGGAGACCCTTGAAGTTCACTACAAGGGCAAAACCATTGCAGACGTCCTCAACATGCCTATCGAAGAAGGCGCGGAGTTCTTTGCGGCGTTCACGCCCATCGCCCGGCACCTGAACACCCTCGTCGACGTCGGTCTCGGCTACGTCCGGCTCGGGCAGCCGGCCACCACCCTGTCCGGTGGCGAGGCGCAGCGCGTGAAGCTGGCCTCGGAGCTCCAGAAGCGGTCGAACGGACGCAGCGTCTACGTCTTGGACGAGCCCACTACAGGCCTGCACTTCGAGGACATCCGCAAGCTGCTCATGGTGCTGCAGGGCTTGGTGGACAAGGGGAACACGGTCATCACCATTGAACACAACCTTGACGTCATCAAGTCTGCCGACTGGATTGTGGACCTTGGTCCCAACGGTGGTTCAGGCGGTGGACGCATCGTGGCAACCGGCACGCCCGAACAGGTCGCCAAGTCCACGGAAAGCCATACCGCGGCCTTCCTGGCGGAGATTCTGGGTTAGTGTGGCGGCTCCCGCCGGGGAATATTTCGGCTTCGGCCGGAGTATTCCCTGGCCGGCATGTGAGTTTCAGGCATGCCTCAACTCGTGAGAAACTAACCCGGTGACTCAAACAATGGTGCCCGTAATCTTCGATCTGGACGGCACCCTTGTCGATCCTGCAGGTGGCATAACCGGCGGCATCGCCGCGGCCTTGCGCGAAATTGGCCTCCCCATCCCGGATCAGCCCGTGCTCGACTCCATGGTTGGACCCAAGCTCAGCGATTCCCTGGAGCACATCGCCGGGGTTCCCGCGGGAAGAGTCGACGAAGTCATCGGGCGCTACCGCAGCTATTACCGTTCCGTCGGCATCGGGCAGGGCCGCCTTTATCCCGGAATCCGTGAGCTCCTCGAGTTCTTCGCGGAGTCGCGGCGTCCGGTCGCTGTGGCCACGCAGAAACCCCAGGGACTGGCGCGCGTAGTGTTGGAGCACCACGGCATTGCCGACTTCTTTGCGTCCATCTGCGGTGCCTCCGACGACGAATCAATGGCCGCGAACACGGCCCCCGGCAAGGTGGAAATCGTCGGTGCGGCGCTGGCCACGCTGCATTCGCAGCCCGCGGTGATGGTGGGGGACCGGCACCAGGATGTTGCCGGCGCCATGGCCAATGGACTTGACTGCATCGGTGTGAGTTGGGGATTTGCGCCCGACGGCGAGCTTCAGGAAGCGGGAGCCGTCGCCGTCGTGGACTCCACCGCGCAGCTGCTGAAGAAGATCGAAGAACTTGACGCCGTCCGTGCGGCGGCCCTGAGCGAGGTGCAGAACGATGGAAGCCTTTGATGTCATCCGCTGGACCACCCGCGGACTGATTTCCAGCACCTGCCGTCCCACGGTCATCGGACTGGAAAATGTGCCCAAGGAAGGGCCATTCATTGTGGCCCCGAACCATTTGTCCTTTCTGGACAGCGTGATTGTCCAGGCACTGATGCCCCGTCCGGTGGGCTTCTTTGCCAAGGCGGAGTACTTCACCACCAAGGGCTTCAAGGGCCGCGCCATGAAGGCGTTCTTCCAGGCGGTCGGATCCATTCCGGTGGAACGCGGAGAACAAGCTGCCAGTGTGCAAGCGCTCAAGACCCTGCTGGACATCCTGGAGAACGGGAGGGGCATCGGTATCTATCCGGAGGGAACGCGTTCGCGTGACGGCTTGCTCTACCGTGGGCGCACGGGCGTCGGCTGGCTTGCCCTGACCACGGGGGCGCCTGTGGTGCCGGTGGGCCTGATTGGCACGGACAAACTGCAGCCAGTGGACCGTAACACCGTCCGTCCCCAGCACTTCACCATGAAGGTGGGCGAACCGCTGTACTTCGAGAAGACAGGTCCGGACCATTCCCTGCCGGCCCGCCGCGAAGTGACGGACAAGATCATGGATGCCATCGCGGCATTGAGCGGCCAGGAACGCTCCACCAGCTACAACCAGAGCAAGTCCGCGGAGTAGCTCTCCGCGAAGCCGGTGCGTACGGGGTGGCGTCTTTCCCTTACTAGACTGGATCTGTGGCAGATCCAGCGAGTTATCGACCCCAGACGGGAGAAATCCCCACCACCCCCGGCGTCTACCGGTTCCGGGATCCACACGGCCGTGTCATCTATGTGGGCAAGGCGAAGAACCTGCGGTCCCGGCTGAACTCCTACTTCGCAAACCCTGCAGGGTTGTTGCCAAAGACGTACGCCATGGTGCACGCGGCCAGCAGCGTTGAGTGGACCGTGGTTGGCAGCGAGCTTGAGTCCCTCCAGCTCGAGTACACCTGGATCAAGGAATTCAAGCCGCGCTTCAACGTCGTGTTCCGCGATGACAAGACCTACCCGTATCTCGCCGTGAGCATGGGGGAGAAGCTCCCCGGGTCCAGGTCATGCGCGGGGAGCGCCGCAAAGGCACCCGTTACTTCGGCCCGTACACGGCCGGCGCCATCCGCGAAACCATGGACACCCTGCTCAGGGTTTTCCCGGTGCGGAGCTGCAGCGCCGGTGTCTTGAAGAGGGCACAGGCGAGCGGCCGGCCATGCCTGCTGGGTTATATCGACAAATGTTCGGCACCGTGCGTGGGACGGGTGACCCCTGAGGAGCACCGGGCCATCGCCGAAGACTTCTGCTCCTTCATGGGCGGAGAAGCCGGCAAGTTCATCCGGCGCCTCGAAAAGGACATGGCGGCTGCCGTGGCCGAACTTGACTACGAGAGGGCGGCGCGAATCCGCGACGACATCGCGGCCCTGCGCAAAGTCTTCGAACGCAATGCCGTGGTCCTTTCCGAGGACACGGATGCGGATATTTTCGCCCTGCACGACGACGACCTCGAGGCTTCGGTGCAGGTCTTCCACGTCAGGGGCGGCCGGGTACGCGGCCAGCGGGGCTGGGTAGTGGAAAAGGTGGAAGACGCCACCACTCCTGAGCTCATCGAGCACCTCCTGCAGCAGGTCTACGGAGAGGACAGCGACAACCAGGGCCGTATTCCCCGCGAAGTCCTGGTCCCGGAGATTCCGTCCAACCATCATGAGTTGCTTGAATGGCTTGGCGGCCTGAGGGGCGCCAAGGTGGATATCCGGGTGCCGCAGCGTGGCGACAAAGCTGCCCTCATGTCCACTGTCCGGGAAAATGCGGAGCAAGCACTGAAGCTCCACAAAGTCCGGAGGGCAGGTGATATCACCGTCCGCTCCCAGGCGCTCCAGGAATTGCAGGAGGCGCTTGAGCTTCCCGTGCCGTTGCTTCGGATCGAGTGTTACGACATATCCCATGTGCAGGGCACCAACGTGGTCGCGTCCATGGTGGTGGTGGAAGATGGGCTCCCCAAGAAGGCCGACTATCGGAAGTTCTCCATCACGGGTGCGGCGGCAACCGACGACACCGCGGCGATGCACGACGTCCTCACGCGACGATTCAGGCACTATCTGCAGGACAAATCCGCCCAGCTCCCCAAGAGCGGGGAAATCCCCGCCGCCGGTTCCGGGGAGGAGCCGACGTCGTCCGATGACGTCGCCGGCACCGGGACGAAGGCGAGGTTCGCCTATCCGCCCAACCTCGTCGTCGTCGACGGCGGGCAGCCCCAAGTGAACGCGGCCGCGCGGGCACTCGCGGAGCTGGGGATCGACGACGTCTACGTCGTGGGCCTGGCGAAGCGGCTCGAAGAAGTCTGGTTGCCGGATAGCGATTTCCCCGTGATACTGCCGCGCACTTCACAAGGGCTCTACCTCCTGCAGCGCATCCGCGACGAAGCCCACCGCTTCGCCATCACTTTCCACCGGCAGAAGCGCGGAAAGGCCATGACCGTGTCTGCGCTCGACGGCGTTCCCGGCCTCGGCGAAGCCAAACGGAAGGCGCTCGTGGCACATTTCGGTTCGCTCAAGAAGATCAAGGCTGCCACGGCAACTGAGCTCACCGCCGCGAAGGGAATCGGCCCGGCACTGGCAGAAGCCGTGGTCAGCCATCTGGCGGCGTCCAGTGCCTCGGAAGAGGCCGCCCCGGCAGTCAACATGACCACCGGCGAAATCCTTGAATATTAGCTAGGGTAATAATCGGACTGCTCCTCAAGGCGGTCCGGCTTTTGGACCATCTCAGAAACGGGGACACTAGATGTCAGAAACAACAGCAGGATCCGACGCGGAGCAGGACGGCCTTATTCCCGTCAAGCCTGTCGAAGCGGAACTGCTGGTGGTGACTGGCATGTCCGGAGCAGGCCGCAGCACCGCCTCGGACGCCTTGGAGGACCACGGCTGGTACGTTGTCGAAAACCTCCCCCGCAGATGTTGGGGACGCTCGCCGAAATCGTCTCGCACGCACCCCAGTCGATCCCCAAGCTTGCCGTCGTCGTGGACGTCCGCAGCAAGGGCCTGTTCACCGATATTCGGACAGCCCTCGGCGCACTCAGCGCCAGCGGAATCACGTTCCGGGTGCTCTTCCTCGATGCCAGCGACAACGTCCTGGTCCGGCGCTTTGAACAAGGCCGCCGACCGCATCCGCTCCAGGGCGGCGGCCGGATCCTGGACGGTATCGCCGCTGAGCGCGACGTCCTGAAGGAACTGAAGGAATCGGCAGATGTGGTCCTGGACACGAGTACGTACAACGTCCACGGCCTGGCGACCGCTATCACTGAACTATTCACCGACACAGGCCCCGTCGCGCTGCGCTTGAACGTCATGAGCTTCGGTTTCAAATACGGCCTGCCGGTGGACGCCAACTTCGTGGCGGACGCGCGCTTCATCCCCAACCCGCACTGGGTCCCGAAGTTGCGCCCGCACACTGGACTCGACGCCGATGTGAGCGACTACGTGCTGGGGGCCGACGGCGTCAAGGACTTCGTTGACCGCTACGTCCTTGCCCTGGAGCCCGTCCTCGACGGCTACCGGACGGAAAACAAGCACTACGCCACCATTGCTGTCGGCTGCACGGGTGGCAAACACCGTTCGGTCGCGGTGGCCGTCGAACTTTCCAAACGGCTGGCCCAATATCCTCGGGTCACCGTGACCACGAGCCACCGTGATCTGGGTCGCGAATAATGGGGGTTCTGACCGGACCCCTGCCGCTTGTCCCGCCCAAGGGGACGCCAGGCAGCCAGCCTTCCAAGGGACCTACCGTTGTTGCACTCGGCGGCGGTCACGGGCTCTCCGCATCACTCTCTGCGTTGCGGCTGCTGACCTCCGAGCTCACCGCGATCGTGACCGTTGCCGACGACGGCGGATCGTCCGGGCGGCTGCGGGAAGAGTACGGGGTCCTTCCGCCCGGCGATCTTCGGATGGCGCTGAGCGCCCTCTGCGATGACACGGACTGGGGGCGCACGTGGCGGGACGTGATGCAGCATCGCTTCAAGACTCCGAGCGGCCGGCAAGGTTCCTTGGACAACCACGCCATGGGAAACCTGCTCATTGTTACCCTCTGGGAGTTGCTGGGCGACGCCGTGGCGGGACTGAAATGGGCAGGTGCCCTCTTGGGTGCCCGCGGCCAGGTCCTGCCGATGTCCACGCAGCCACTGAACATCGAAGGCGATGTCCGGGTGCCCTTGCTGGGAGGCGGTTACGAGTTCCAGACCGTCAAAGGCCAGGCCAAGTGCGCCGTTGCCGGATCCCTCGAAAACGTCCGGCTTCGACCGGAAGACGCCAGGGCATGCATCGAGGCGCTCACGGCCATCGAGCTCGCAGACTGGATCATTCTCGGCCCTGGCTCCTGGTACACCTCTGTCCTGCCGCATTTGCTGTTGCCCGAGATGCGCCAAGCCTTGTGTGATACCCCGGCTAAACGATGCCTCACCATGAACCTTGCCATGGACACGAAGGAAACCTCCGGGATGTCCGCCGCGGACCACCTGGATGCCCTGCGGCACTACGCGCCGGAGTTCAGCGTGGACGTAGTCCTGGCCGATCCCTCCTCGATATCGGACCTCAAGGAATTCGAGCGCGCTGCCGGAATGATCGGTGCGGAGGTGGTCTTGGGTAAAGTGGGGGCGTCGAGCCGCCGTCCAGTCCATGACCCGCTGCGTCTGGCATCGGCGTATCACGATATTTTCGGGAATAGTTAGGAACATGCGATGGCACTGACCGCATCGGTCAAGGAAGAACTTTCCCGGCTGGACATCAAGAAGTCTTCCGTCCGCAAGGCCGAAGTCTCGGCCATGCTGCGTTTTGCCGGCGGATTGCACATCATTTCGGGCCGCATCGTGATCGAGGCGGAGGTTGACCTCGCCTCCACGGCGCGGCGACTCCGCGCCGCGATCGCCGAAGTCTACGGGCACCAGAGCGAAATCATCGTCGTCTCCGGCGGGGGCCTCCGGCGCGGCAGCCGCTATGTCGTGCGGGTAGTGCGCGACGGCGAGGCCCTGGCCCGCCAGACTGGCCTCCTGGATGGCCGTGGACGGCCTGTCCGCGGCTTGCCGTCCGCCGTCGTCAATGGTTCGGCGTCCGACGCCGAAGCGGTCTGGCGCGGAGCCTTCCTGGCCCACGGTTCGCTGACCGAACCGGGCAGGTCCTCTTCGCTCGAAGTCACGTGCCCCGGACCGGAGTCCGCCCTTGCCTTGGTCGGAGCCGCCCGCCGGCTCGGCATCCAGGCCAAGGCGCGGGAAGTGCGCGGCGTGGACCGCGTGGTCATTCGTGACGGCGACACCATCGCCGCATTGCTCACCCGGATGGGCGCCCATGACGCCCTCATGGTGTGGGAGGAGCGACGCATGCGGAAGGAAGTACGGGCCACCGCCAACCGCCTTGCGAACTTCGACGACGCCAACCTCCGCCGCTCGGCCCAGGCGGCGGTCGCCGCAGGTGCCCGTGTCGACCGGGCCTTGGAAATCCTGGGCGACGACGTTCCAGACCACCTCAAGTACGCCGGTGAGCTCCGGGTGGCGCACAAGCAGGCCAGCCTGGATGAATTGGGCCGGCTCGCCGATCCGCCCATGACCAAGGACGCCATCGCGGGGCGGATCCGCCGGCTCTTGGCCATGGCGGACAAACGCGCCGGAGATCTGGGCATCCCGGGCACCGAGGCAAATGTGACCGCCGAAATGATGGACGAGTAAGGCGCCCGCCCTAGAATCGTCATGGTGCGGAGGAACCAGGGTTCCTGCCCGAAGATTTCCGGCCGGTTCGCCGATCGGATAAACAAAACGAGAGTTACCAACCGGACCCCGGTCCACTACATTGGAGGATTTCGTGACAGAGTACGTACTGCCCGAGCTCGGCTACGACTACGCAGCACTTGAGCCGCACATTTCGGCGAAGATCATGGAGCTGCACCACAGCAAGCACCACGCTGCCTATGTAGCCGGCGCCAACAACGCCCTGGCCCAGTTGGCCGAAGCCCGCGACAAGGGTGATTTCGCCAACATCAACCGCCTTTCCAAGGACCTCGCGTTCCACACCGGCGGTCACATCAACCACTCAGTGTTCTGGAACAACATCTCCCCGGACGGCGGCGACAAGCCCGAGGGCGAGCTGGCGGCAGCCATCGACGACGCCTTCGGCTCCTTCGATGCATTCCGTGCCCAGTTCTCGGCAGCTGCCCTTGGCCTGCAGGGATCCGGCTGGGGCTTCCTCGCCTACGAGCCCATCGGCGGCAACCTCCTCATCGAGCAGCTCTACGACCAGCAGGGCAACGTCGCAGTCGGCACCACGCCCCTGCTGATGCTGGACATGTGGGAGCACGCCTTCTACCTGGACTACGTCAACGTCAAGGCCGACTACGTCAAGGCATTCTGGAACATCGTCAACTGGGCCGACGTCGCCAAGCGCTTCGAAGCAGCCCGCGCGAACGCCACGGGACTGATCGTTCTCTAGGGAACTCCATCCCGAATCGGTGAGTGACGCGGAATACACGGGGATGTAACAAACTTCACATTCAGGTGAATTTCGCCCAAATACCGGATTGTCTGCCCCCGCAGTTGCGGGGCAGACGTAGTTAAACGTAAGATGGGTCACGGAAGGCGGTTAGCCTTCAGCAACGTGGCTGGTCGCCCTCCGATCTGATAATCACTTCTGCCCAATGATGTGCGGGAATTGTTAGTTGGAATCAAGATCCGACTCACTAGGTGTGCTTGCAAGAGCACCAAGGAGACTGAAATAGTGACCACCCGTATTGGTATCAACGGCTTTGGCCGCATCGGCCGCAACTACTTCCGCGCAGCACTCGCCCAGGGTGCAGATCTCGAAATTGTTGCGGTCAACGACCTCACGAGTCCCGAGGCTCTTGCCCACCTGCTGAAGTACGACTCCGTCGGCGGCCGCCTGACTCAGTCCGTTGAAGTCAAAGAGGGCAACCTCATTGTCGACGGCAGCATCATCAAGGTCCTTGCCGAGCGCGATCCCGCGAACCTCCCGTGGGCCGAGCTGGGCGTGGACATCGTCATCGAGTCCACCGGCTTCTTCACCAAGGCTGCCGCCGCGCAGAAGCACATCGACGCGGGTGCCAAGAAGGTCCTGATCTCCGCTCCTGCTTCGGACGAAGACATCACCATCGTGATGGGCGTCAACCATGAGCTCTATGACCCCGCAGCGCACCACATCATCTCCAACGCGTCCTGCACCACCAACTGCCTCGGCCCGCTGGCCAAGGTTGTCAACGACGCCTTCGGCATCGAGCGCGGCCTCATGACCACGGTGCACGCCTACACGGCAGACCAGAACCTGCAGGACGGCCCGCACAGCGACCTTCGCCGTGCCCGTGCCGCAGCCATCAACATGGTCCCCACCTCCACGGGTGCTGCCAAGGCGATCGGACTGGTCCTCCCGGAACTCAAGGGCAAGTTGGACGGCTACGCCATCCGCGTTCCGGTCCCCACGGGTTCCGCCACGGACCTGACCGTCACGGTTTCCCGCGAAGTGACCGTCGAGGAAGTCAACGCAGCCCTCAAGGCGGCTTCCGAGACTGAGCAGTTCAAGGGCATCCTGAGCTACACGTCGGATCCGATCGTCTCTTCGGACATCGTCGGCGACCCCGCTTCCTCGATCTTCGACTCCGGCCTCACCAAGGTCATCGGCAACCAGGTCAAGGTTGTTTCCTGGTATGACAACGAATGGGGCTACTCCAACCGCCTCGTTGACCTCACGGAGCTTGTCGCATCCAAGCTGGGCTAGGGTAGACACATGACATCTCACACCCTCAACGAACTGATCGCTGAAGGTGTCCGCGGGCGGTACATTCTCGTCAGAAGTGACCTGAATGTGCCGCTCGACGGCTCTACAGTGACCGACGACGGCCGCATCAAGGCTTCCCTCCCGGTCATCGAAAAGCTCTCGGACGCCGGTGCCCGCGTGCTCGTAACGGCCCACCTAGGACGCCCCAAGGGTGCTCCTGAGGCCAAGTACTCGCTCAAGCCCGCCGTAGCGCGGCTTGCGGAGCTCGCGCCATTCAAGGTCCAGCTCGCGGAAGACACCGTTGGTGAGTCCGCCAAAGAGTTGGCCGGGTCCCTCGAGGACGGAGACGTCCTGGTTCTCGAGAACGTCCGCTTCGACGCCCGCGAAACCAGCAAGGACGACGCCGAGCGCGGCGCCTTCGCCGATGATCTCGTGGCGCTGACCGGCGACAACGGTGCGTTCGTGGATGACGCCTTTGGCGCTGTTCACCGCAAGCACGCAAGCGTGTACGACGTCGCCACCCGGCTTCCTTCCTACCAGGGGGACCTCGTGCACACCGAGGTCGAAGTACTGCGCAAGCTCACCACGGATACACAGCGCCCGTACGTTGTGGTTCTCGGTGGCTCCAAGGTTTCGGACAAGCTCGCCGTGATCGACAACCTCCTGGGCAAGGCGGACACCATCCTGGTCGGTGGCGGGATGCTCTTCACCTTCCTGGCAGCGGCGGGCCACAAAGTCGCAGGCAGCCTGCTTGAAACAGACCAGATCCCCGTGGTCCAGGACTACCTCAAACGCGCTTCCGACGCGGGTACCGCGTTCGTCGTCCCCACCGACGTCGTTGTCGCGAGCCGCTTCGCCGCGGATGCCGAGCACGAAGTGGTCGCTGCCGACGCAATCGAGGACAGCGCATTCGGTGCCGCTGGCATTGGCCTGGACATCGGGCCGGTATCCGCGGCGGCTTTCGCCGAGCAGATCAAGGCCGCCAAGACCGTGTTCTGGAACGGGCCCATGGGCGTCTTCGAATTCGAGGCTTTCTCGGACGGCACCCGTGCCATCGCCCAGGCTTTGACTGAGACGCCCGCATTCACCGTGGTCGGCGGCGGCGACTCCGCCGCAGCTGTCCGGACCCTCGGCTTTGAGGACTCCCAGTTCGGCCACATTTCCACCGGCGGCGGCGCCAGCCTGGAATACCTTGAAGGCAAGGAACTTCCTGGCCTGAGCGTGCTGGACCGCTAAGGCCACACAGCCGGCGGGGTGCCCTTCTGAGAAGGCAAGCGCCCCGCCGGCTTCCCTATCTCAACGCATTTTTGGAGCACACGTGACAACTTCTGCCAACGGAAACTTCGTCCGCAAGCCTTTCATTGCCGGCAACTGGAAGATGAACATGGACCACGTCCAGGGCATCACCCTGCTGCAGAAGCTGGCATGGACCCTGTCCGACGCCAAGCACGACTACAGCCGCGTCGAGGTTGCCGTTTTCCCGCCGTTCACGGACCTCCGCGGTGTGCAGACCCTCGTCCAGGGCGATGAACTGGACGTTGTTTATGGCGGCCAGGACCTCTCGCAATTCGACTCCGGAGCGTACACCGGCGATATCTCCGGCCAGTTCCTCAACAAGCTGGGTTGCGCATACGTCCTGGTGGGCCACAGTGAACGCCGCACCATCCACAACGAGGGTGACCAGGTCCTCAACGCGAAGGTCAAAGCTGCTTTCCGCCACGAGGTAACGCCGGTCCTGTGCGTCGGCGAAGGCCTTGAGATCCGCCAGGCCGGCACCCACGTCGAGCACACGCTTGCCCAGTTGCGTGCCGGCGTCGAAGGGCTCTCAGCCGAGCAAACAGGTGAGCTGGTTGTCGCTTACGAACCGGTCTGGGCCATCGGCACGGGCGAAGTCGCTGGTCCGGAAGACGCGCAGGAGATGTGCGCCGCGATCCGTGCCGAGCTGGCCTCCTTGTTCGATGATTCCGTCGCTGCCAAGACCCGCCTCCTGTACGGTGGCTCGGTGAAGGCCAGCAATGCAGCAGCGATCATGGCCGGCTCCGACGTCGACGGCTTGCTGGTCGGTGGAGCGAGCCTTGACCCCGCTGAGTTTGCTAACATTGTCAGGTTCGAGAGCCACCTCAGCGCGGCCTAGTCCGTTTCAAGGTTCCGCTCCCGTTTTCCGTTCTTCTGAAAGGCCGTCGTGGACGTTCTTCAAGTCATTCTGCAGATCCTGCTGGGCATCACCAGTCTTCTGCTGACGCTGCTTATCCTCCTGCACAAGGGACGTGGCGGTGGTTTGTCCGATATGTTTGGCGGTGGCATGAGTTCGGGATTGAGCTCTTCGGGTGTCGCAGAACGAAACCTCAACCGTTTCACCATCGTCTTGGGCTGCACTTGGGGTGTCGTGATCATCGGCCTTGGCCTCATCATGCGCTTCACTTCCGGCGGAGATTCCTAGCGTCTCCCGGTTTGACTTCCGGGTGGAGCAAACTGCCCGGAAGCAACCCTGCCGTCGTCGCGATCCTCGCACTAGACTAGGCTCCATGGCCTTCACCGCCATGCAGCCGAACTCTCAAGGGGATCGACGATGGTTCATGGTTCTTCAGGATTCCGAGGCACACGAGCCGGCGTAACCGCTGGATCGGCCCCGAGAAACCAACCCGACTCCATAGTTGGCGAAAGCTTGCCGCGTATTCGTGTTCCCTATTGGTGCGCCAAGGGACACGAGACGCGGCTTGTTTTCATTAAGCTCCCGGAAGATCAAATTCCGGTTCGGTGGGACTGCCCGAAGTGTGGCCTGGTTGCCGTCCGCGAACAAGGCGAGGCGACGATGGAGCGGGCGGACGAAGAAATCTTCAAGAGCCACCTGGATTACGTTAAAGAAAGACGCTCCAGCCAAGAAGCGGAAATCGTCCTGGCTGGAGCGCTCAAGAGGCTACGCGCCCGCAGGATCCTTCCGGATGAGTTGCTGGGGGACACGTGAGGCTGCATTTTCGTCGATGAGCCATAGGGTCCTCGACCGGCCAATCGGGCCGGAGGCGGGAACCTGGACCGGGTTGGCCCCGGCGAGGGCCAGGCCCACGGCCCCGGCCTTGTCCTCGCCTGCCACGACCATCCAGATCTCCTGGGCGGAATTGATGGCGGGCAGGGTCAGTGAAATCCTCGACGGCGGCGGCTTGGGGGAGTTCTCGACCCCCACCACCGTGCGGTCCTGGACGCGGATACCCGCCTGCTCAGGGAAGAGCGAGGCAACGTGCGCATCCGGGCCCACGCCCAGCAGCAGGATGTCGAAACGCGGCAGCTCGCCAGCCTGCTCCGGTCGGTGGTCCGAAGTATCTGCGGCGTGCTCTGCCTCCGCTGCCGCCTTGAGCCGGGCTGCGTAGTCGGCTGCGGCGTCGTCAGCCGTGGCGAACTCGTCCGATGAGCCCGGCTCGTGCACGCGGTCCGGATCCACCGGAAGGCTGGAGAGCAGCGCCTCACGGGCTTGTACGGTGTTGCGGTCCGTGCTGTCTTTGCCAACGAATCGTTCGTCACCCCACCAGAAGTTCACCCGGGACCAGTCGACGGCAGGCGCCGCGGGTGAGTCGGCAACCGCTTTCAGGGTGCCGATGCCCACGGTTCCGCCGGTGAGGACCACCGTGGCTTCGCCGTGCTTGTCCTGCACGTCCACCAGCTTGGTGATAAGCCTTGCTGCGATCGCGGCCATGAGGACGGCGGAGTTGGGATGGATGCTTACTCTGGGGTCAGCGCTCACTGGGACGGTCACTCCTTGCTATTGGTTCGGGGCAGTCCCATAGTAATCACTTCTCCGAAGACATCGTCCGGATCAAGGCGGCGCAGTTCTTCGGCGAGGCAGTCCCGCAGGCTGCGGCGCGGCAGTGATATCCGCTGGGCGGGCTGGCCCGGCTGGGTCAGTTCCGCGATGGTGAGGCCGGGACGGACCAGCTGGACGTCGCCGGTGGCGCGGCTCAGCCGTACCCTGCGGATGCCGGTTCCTGCCGGGTCGGCGACAATCTGGACCGGAGCGTCGAGGAACAAGGTGAGCCACGCGGCCAGCAGCAGGGTGCTGGGCGAGTCCGAAGCGCCCTCGACGGCGATGGCCGTGACGGGGGACTCGTCTACCTGGTCCAGGGCTGCCGCGAGTTGCAGGCGCCAGTTGGTCAGGCGTGTCCAGGCGAGGTCCGTGTCGCCTGCCCGGTACGTTTTCCGGATCCGGGCCAGTGCCGCCGCGGGATCGGGCTCGTTGGCGGAGTCCGTGATGCGGCGGTGCGAGATGCGGCCGATGGAGGTCTCGCAGGCGTTGTCCGGCGCTCCGTGCGGCCACCACGCCACGATCGGTGCGTCCGGCAGCAGCAGTGCCGCGACCAAGGATTCGTTCTCCTTGGCGAGCTCACCGTAGCCGCGCAGCACGATCACCTCGGATGCTCCGGCGTCACCGCCCACGCGGATCTGGGCGTCGAGGCGGTTCGGGGCTTCGCTGCCGGCGTCGGCGAGCACGATGATGCGGCACGGGTGTTCGCGGCTGGCCTCGTTGGCTGCCTCAATGGCTTCTTCTTCGAGACCCGACTTGGTGACCACCACGAGCGTCAGGACGCGTCCGAGGGCGATCACACCTCCCTGCTCGCGCAGGGAGGTGATCTTCTTGGAGATCTTGGAGGTGGTGGTGTCGGGAAGATCTACGATCATGGCCTTCTCCAGGTTCGTCCGTCGCGGGCAAGCAGCTCGTCGGCCGAGGCCGGACCCCAGCTGCCGGGAGCATAGGGCTCGGGCTGTTCGTCGAGTCCGGCCCAGTATTCTTCGAAGGGATCCAGGATCTTCCAGGATTCCTCGACTTCCTGGTGCCTGGGGAAGAGCGGCGGTTCGCCCAGCAGGACGTCCAGGATGAGGCGTTCGTAGGCCTCCGGGCTGGACTCGGTGAACGAGTGCCCATATCCGAAGTCCATGGTGACGTCGCGGACTTCCATCTGCGTGCCGGGAACCTTGGATCCGAAGCGGATGGTGGCGCCCTCGTCAGGCTGCACCCGGATGACCACGGCGTTCTGGCCGAAGTCGTCCTCGCCGTGACCGCGGAAGAGCAGGTTGGGCGCCCGTTTGAACACCACGGCGATTTCCGTGACGCGGCGTCCAAGACGCTTTCCGGCCCGGAGGTAGAACGGCACGCCGCTCCAACGCCGGGTGTGGATGTCCAGACGGATGGCCGCATAGGTCTCCGTCTTCGAATCGGCGGGAATGCCTTCTTCTTCGAGGTAGCCCTGCACGAGCTCGCCGCCCTGCCAACCGCCTGCGAACTGGCCGCGGGCTGAGTGGGTGGACAAATCGTCGGGCAGCTTGACCGCTGCCAGGACCTTTTCCTTCTCCGCACGCAGGTCGTCGGCGTTGAAGGAGATGGGCTCCTCCATGGCCGTCAGGGCCAGCAACTGCAGGAGGTGGTTCTGGATGACATCGCGAGCCGCTCCGACGCCGTCGTAGTATCCCGCGCGGCCGCCGGTGCCGATGTCCTCGGCCATGGTGATCTGGACGTGGTCAACGTAGTTGGCGTTCCAGAGGGGTTCGAACAACTGGTTGGCGAAGCGCAGGGCCAGGATGTTCTGGACCGTTTCCTTGCCGAGGTAGTGGTCGATGCGGAAGACCGCGTCCTGTGGGAAGACGGACTCCACGATGTCGTTGAGCTTGCGTGCGGACTCGAGGTCGTGGCCGAAGGGCTTCTCGATGACCACGCGCCGCCATTGGCCATCGCCGGCCTGCGCCAGCCCGTGCTTGGACAGCTGGCGGCAGACCTGCTCGAAGGCCTTGGGCGGAATGGACAGGTAGAAACCGTGATTGCCGCGCGTGCCGCGGGTCTCATCGAGCTCATCGAGCGTGGCGCCGAGGCGCTTGAACGCCTGGTCGTCGTCGAACTCACCCTGGACGAAGCGGATGCCCTCGGACAATTGGTTCCAGACGGCGTCGTCGAACGGGGTGCGGGAGTGCGCCTTGACGTTCTCCTTGACCTCGCTGGCGAAGTCCTCGTTGCTCCAGTCCCGGCGACCGAAGCCGACGAGCGCGAAGCTCGGCGGCAACAGCCCCCGGTTGGCGAGGTCGTAGACCGCCGGCATGAGTTTTTTGCGGGCGAGGTCACCGGTGACTCCGAAGAACACCAGCGACGAAGGCCCTGCGATGCGGTTCAGGCGCCGGTCCCGAGGATCCCGGAGGGGATTGCGGTGGCTTGCCTTTCCGGTGGACCGGTAACCGTTTTCAGTTTCTGGCATGTTTGGGTTTGTGCCTTAGCTTTCGAGCGCGCTGGCCTGGCCGGCCAGTGCGGCGACGATTTCCTGGAGCTGGGCGACTCCAGCTCCACGATCCGTGAGGTGCAGCCGCAGGACCGGACGGCCGTGGTTCTCCAGAACCTGGGCATCGCCGGCCGCCTGGGCTGCAATCAGCTGACCGAAAGTGAACGGGCGTTCCGGAATGGCGATGTCGCCGGTCGCGGAAGCCGTAATCTGCAGGAATGAACCGATGGCCGGTCCGCCCTTGTGGAACTGTCCGGTGGAGTGCAGGAAACGCGGTCCCCAGCCAAAAGTGACGGGCCGGCCGCTGGCACCCGCGAGTTCGTCACGGATGCCTTCCAGCTGTGCGAACGCGATCCGGTCGAAGTACGCCTGGACGCTCAAGTAACCATCCGTGCCGAGTCCAGCGAGGAGGGCCTTGACGGCGTCGGCGGCAGTTGCCGCGTCGCCGAGCCACGCACCTCCACGGACCTCGATGGAGCCGTCCACGAAGTTCGCGGGCGTCGGCTCAGGACGTGCGTCCAGAAGGCCGCGCGCGGCAATCTTGGCTGCCTCGACGTCGGGCTGGTCAAAGGGGTTGATGCCCAACAGGCGCCCTGCGACGGCGGTGGCAAACTCCCAGACGAACATCTGGGTGGCCAGGCCACCGGCGATCGCGGCTTCGTTTTCCCCGAGTTCGACGTCAGAGTCCGCGCCGACGAGGCGGATCACCAGGACGTCTTCAGCGCTGCCGCTGACCTCGGGTGCCGACGGACTTGCGACAACCGGCAAAACGCCGGTGCCGAGCTTCCCTGTGGACTCCGCGATGAGCTGCTCGGCCCAATCGGCGAAACCCACAATGCCGGAACCATCTTCGACGATGACGATCTTGTTGCGCAGCGGGGTGGTTCCGCCGAGTGCAACACCAAGCCTCAGCCCGATGTTTTCGGGGGAGTCCTCGTTGAGGATTTCCGCCGCTTCCTCGGCCTCGTCCAGGAATGCCTGGATATCGACCCCCGCGAGGCCACTGGGGACCAAGCCGAAAGCCGTCAGGGCCGAGAAGCGGCCGCCGACGTTCGGGTCGGCATTGAAGACGGCGCGGTAGCCCGCTTCGCGGGAGGCTTTGTCCAGCGGAGAACCGGGATCGGTCACGATGATGATGCGGCTCTTGGCATCGATGCCGGCGTCGGTGAAGGCCTGCTCGAACACCCGTCGCTGCGAGTCGGTCTCCACAGTGGAACCCGACTTGGAAGAGACCACGATGGCGGTCTCGGCGAGGCGGTCCGCGAGGGCTGCACCAACCTGTTCAGGGTCAGTGCTGTCCAGCACGGTCAGCTCGACGCCAGCGGTGCCGGCAATGACCTCGGGGGCGAGCGAGGAGCCGCCCATGCCACACAGGACAATGCGGGAGACGCCTTCGGCCTTGAGGGCATCCCGGAGTTCCAGGATTCCTTCGACCAAAGGCTGGGAAACGGTTGCCGCCTCCACCCATCCGAGACGGATGGCGGATTCGGACTCTGCCTCGGGGCCCCACAAGGTGTGGTCCTTCGCGAAAATCCTGGTGGCAATCCGGTCTTCAACAAGTGCCGGGATGTGCTGTTCGATGGCCTGCTGCGCAGCACCGCTGGCGTCGTAGCTGAGAGTGCTCATGTGGGTTAGGAAGCCTTCCGTGCAGAGGCGAGGGCGCCTTCGACGTCGGCCAGAAGTTCCTTCCAGCTGGCCACGAACTTGTCCAGGCCCTCGGATTCGAGGATCGCGACGACGTCGTTGTAGGAGATGCCCAGGCCCTCAAGTGCGTTGAGGACGTTGTTTGCTTCCTCGTAGGTGCCGGAGACGGTGTCGCCGGTGACCACTCCGTGGTCGAACGTGGCGTCGAGGGTCTTTTCCGGCATGGTGTTCACGACGCCCGCTGCGACCAGTTCGGTCACGTACAGGGTGTCGGGGTAGGACGGGTCCTTGACGCCGGTCGAAGCCCACAGCGGACGCTGGGGAAGCGCGCCGGCCTCGGCCAGGACTGCCCAGCGCTCGGTGGAGAACAGCTCTTCGTAGACCTGGTAGGCGAGGCGGGCGTTCGCGACGCCGGCCTTGCCCTTGAGGGCCTTGGCTTCCTCGGTGCCCAGGGCATTGAGGCGCTTGTCGATCTCGGTGTCCACGCGGGAAACGAAGAAGGATGCCACGGAGTGGATCGTGGAGAGGTCGTGACCGTTTTCCTTGGCGAGCTCAAGGCCGGACTGGAAGGCGTTGATGACGGCGCGGTAGCGCTCGAGGGAGAAGATCAGGGTCACGTTGACGCTGATGCCCTCGGCCAGGGTTGCCGTGATGGCGGCGAGGCCTTCAAGGGTTGCCGGGATCTTGATGTGGACGTTGTCCTTGTTGACCTTCTTGTAGAGGTGCTTGGCCTCTGCGATGGTGCCTTCGGTGTCCCAGGCAAGGCGGGGGTCCACCTCGATGGAGACGCGGCCGTCCACGCCCTTGCTCGCTGCGGCGATCGGCGCGAAGAGATCGCAAGCGTCGGCGACGTCGCGGGTGGTGATCTCGAAGACGGTCTCTTCGACAGTGGCGCCCTTCGCGGCCTCTTCGGCGATCACGGCGTCGTAGTCGCTGCCGGAAGTGATGGCGGCGTGGAAGATGGACGGGTTGGTGGTCACGCCAACCACGTTCTTCTCTTCGATGAGCTTCTGCAGGCTGCCGCTGGACAGGCGTTCACGGGAAAGGTCATCAAGCCAGATGGACACGCCGGCGTCGGAAAGCTGCTGGGTGGGAGTCGTAGTCATTTCTTTTTCTCCTTGGAAATCTATTCGTTGCAGTCGAATTCGTCTCAGGCGCGTTTTCAGCTACCGAGACCGTCAAGGGAGTCCTTGGCGGCGGCGGCGACTGCTTCTGCCGTGATGCCGAACTCCTTGAAGAGGCGCTTGTAGTCTGCGGATGCGCCGAAGTGCTCGAGGCTGATGGAACGGCCGGCGTCGCCGACGAATTCCTTCCAGCCCAGTGCCAGGCCGGCCTCAACCGAAACACGGGCCTTGACGGCGGCCGGAAGCACGGACTCGCGGTACGCGGCGTCCTGCTTGTTGAACCACTCGACGCACGGCATGGAGACAACGCGGGTGGCGATGCCTTCGGCCTGGAGCGCTTCGCGGGCGTTCACGGCGAGCTGGACCTCGGAACCGGTGCCGATCAGGATGACTTCGGCCGGGATCGTGGTGCCGTCCTTCGAAGCCTCTGCCAGGACGTAGCCGCCCTTCGCAACGCCTGCGGTGGAGCCGAAGGTGTCGCCCTCGGCAACGCCCTCGCCACGTGCGTAGGTCGGGATGTTCTGGCGGGTCAGAACGATGCCGGCAGGGTTCTCGTGGTTCTCGAGCATGGTCTTCCATGCTGCGGCCACCTCGTTGGCATCGCCCGGACGGACAACATCCAG
The DNA here is from genome assembly GCF_054888235.1 of Arthrobacter sp. MMS24-S77. Taxonomy (NCBI): domain Bacteria; kingdom Bacillati; phylum Actinomycetota; class Actinomycetes; order Micrococcales; family Micrococcaceae; genus Arthrobacter; species Arthrobacter sp. MMS24-S77. Next base: position 2,606,107 of record NZ_JBTZRN010000001.1, on the reverse strand, counting down.
GCCGGGGATGGCGCGCAGGGTAGACAGCTGTTCCACCGGCTGGTGGGTGGGGCCGTCTTCGCCCAGGCCGATGGAATCGTGGGTCCATACGTACAGCGACGGAACACCCATGAGGGCGCCAAGGCGGATTGCGGGGCGCTGGTAGTCACTGAAGATCAGGAACGTACCGGAGAACGCCCGGGTCCGGCCGTGCAGCGAGATGCCGTTCACGATCGATGCCGCGGCGTGCTCACGGATACCGAAGTGCAGCACCCGGCCGTACGGGTTGCCCTTCCACGCGCCGGTGGAGCGCGAGGCCGGGATGAACGACGGCGAACCCTCAATGGTGGTGTTGTTGGACTCGGCGAGGTCGGCCGAGCCGCCCCACAGTTCCGGAAGGACCGGACCGATCGCGTTCAGGACCTTGCCGGAAGCGGCGCGGGTGGAGACGTCCTTGCCTGCTTCGAACACCGGCAGTGCGGCGTCGAGCTCGACAGGAAGCTTCTTGGCTTCGATGCGCTCCAGCAGTGCCGCGTTGTCGGGGTTGGCGGCCTGCCATGCCTCGAAGGATGCCTGCCATTCGCTGCGGGCGGCTGCGCCGCGTTCGACGACGGCGCGGGCGTGTGCCAGGACGTCCTCGTCAACCTGGAAGGAACGCTCGGGGTCGAAGCCCAGGACTTCCTTCAGTGCTGCGACTTCCTCGGCGCCGAGGGCGGAACCGTGGATCTTGCCGGTGTTCTGCTTCTTGGGGGCCGGGTAGCCGATGATGGTGCGCAGCGAGATGATGGACGGCTTGGTGGTTTCGGCCTTGGCGGCGAGCAGGGCGCCGTAGAGCTCCTGGACGTCTTCGACGTATTCGCCGGTCTTGGTCCAGTCCACGCGCTGGGTGTGCCAGCCGTAGGCTTCGTAGCGCTTGAGCACGTCTTCGGTGAAGGCGATGTCGGTGTCGTCTTCGATGGAGATGTGGTTTTCGTCGTAGATGACCACGAGGTTGCCCAGTTCCTGGTGGCCGGCCAGGGAGGAAGCCTCCGAGGTCACGCCTTCCTGGAGGTCGCCGTCGGAGGCGATGACCCAGATGGTGTGGTCGAACGGGCTGGTGCCCGCAGCTGCGTCGGCGTCGAACAGGCCGCGCTGGCGGCGCTGCGAGTATGCGAAGCCCACCGAGGAGGCCAGGCCCTGGCCGAGCGGGCCGGTGGTGATCTCGACGCCGGCGGTGTGCTTGTATTCCGGGTGGCCGGGGGTCAGCGATCCCCAGGTGCGGAGGGCCTCGAGGTCCTTCAGCTCCAGGCCGTAGCCGGAAAGGAACAGCTGGATGTACAGGGTCAGGGACGTGTGGCCGGGGGACAGGATGAAGCGGTCGCGGCCGATCCAGTCAGGGTTCTTCGGGTCGTGGCGCATCAGCTTCTGGAAGAGAAGGTATGCGGCGGGTGCAAGGCTCATGGCCGTGCCGGGGTGACCGTTGCCGACCTTCTCGACGGCGTCAGCGGCCAAAACGCGGACGGTGTCCACGGCGCGCTGGTCCAGGCTGGTCCAAGTCAGTTCTTGCTCTTCCAAATGTGGCACGTAAACCGAGCCCCTCTCTGTGCTGACGGCGGGTGTTGGGACATGGCAAGCCTCGGGCACAGGATGGCGCCCGCTGCGAAGTGTCTACCAGCCGTTCACCATTGAAACGTTGATCTATCATCCAGACATGCAAATCTGAGAATACGCTTTCTCGGAAACCTGCGTGAGCTGATCTGCAGACAGCTTAGCCCGGTTCCGGGCCCCAAATGGTGGGAATCTCAAAAAATGGACGCAAATTCCGTTTTATGAATCACCGCGACGTCAAAGTGCCGGTGAACTTTCGGAAACATGGGAAAGTTCGCCGGTGCCGTGGCGTCGGACAGGCCACGGTATGATATCTGGAGGCCGAAGCGAGGTGCCGCCGCCGCGAGAAACCTGCCTTGACAACACCAGCAAAGAACAGAGTGACTGCCAACGTGAGCACAACAGATACGCCCCTCAATGCTTCCCCGGCTGCGGGGAAGCGCGGAATGTCCCGTAAGTTCAAGGCGTATCTGGCACTGACCAAACCCCGTGTGATCGAGTTGCTGCTGGTCAGCACCCTGCCCACCATGATCTTCGCCGAGCGCGGCTTTCCCTCCATCGGGTTGATCCTGGCCACGTTGGTCGGTGGCGCCTTCGCGGCCGGCAGCGCGGGGGTGTTCAACTGTTACATCGACCGTGACATCGACAAGTTGATGCACCGCACGGAAAAGCGGCCCCTTGTGACGGGCGAAGTCACTCCTCGCGAAGCGCTTGTCTTCGCTTGGATCCTTGGCGCCGCCTCGATCGCCATCCTGTGGTTCGGGGCCAACCCGCTTTCGGCATGGCTTGGCCTCGGTGCGATTGTTTTCTACGTTGTCATCTACACGATGATCCTCAAGCGCCGCACGGCCCAGAACATCGTGTGGGGCGGCGCTGCAGGGTGCTTCCCGGTGCTTATCGCGTGGGCCGCGGTGACAAACACGGTCCAATGGCCCGCCGTCGTGCTCTTCATGGTGATCTTCCTCTGGACTCCGCCGCACTACTGGCCGCTCTCGATGCGCTACGGCGAGGACTACCGGAACGCCAACGTCCCCATGCTGGGCGCCATCGCCGGTGCCAAGGTGGTTTCCGTGCAGGTGGTTCTCTACGCGTGGGCCATGGTTGCCTGCTCGCTGCTCATGGTGCCGGTGGGTGGGGCGGGCTGGGTTTACACGATTGCCGCCGTCCTCGCAGGCGCCTGGTTCCTGTATGAATCCCACGCCCTTTACAACCGGGCCCAGGGCGGCGACGTGTCGAACAAGGGAGCCATGAAGGTCTTCCACGGCTCCATCAGCTACCTGACCCTGCTCTTCATCGCCCTCGCCGTGGACCCGTTCATCGGTTCCCCGATCATCGGCGGCTAGCAGCGCCGTCGCCGAAGCCGCCGGCCGTCGTCGAAGGATGCCCGCTCACGTATGGCGCCCTTTTCCCAAACGCTCGCTCACCTATTGCGGTAAAACAGAAGACCCTCCTTCACGTCACAAGATGTGAAGGAGGGTCTTTCGCTTTGGCTAAGGCGCGAGGCGAGCAACCGCTCGGCGGTCAGAGCTTGGGGCTGAACCGCGCCACATCCGCCGCGTTGGTGGCGGCACTCATGAGGAGGGCGGCGCCCAACATGTGCGCTCCGACGAGAAGGGCGGGAATGCCGTTGTAGTACTGCGTGAAGCCGATGATTGCCTGAAGAATGGTCACGCCGAGCAGCAGGAACGTCGCCGTGCGGAACGGGCCGATGAGTCCCTTGCGCAACACGAAGTAGACCGCGAACAGGGCTCCCGCCGTGATCAGGTACGCAGGGACGGCGTGGATGTGCGAGAAGAGGTCCCAGTCGAGATCGTTGCGGGGGGCGTTGGCGTCGCCGGCGTGGGGGCCGGCGCCAGTCACCACGACGCCCAGGCACACGGCGACAGCGGAGAAGAATGCGACGGCGGTCATGACGGGGCTCACTGCGCCGGGAATAGCGGCCAGCGGGCGGGTCATGAAGCCGCCGGTCCGGCCGTAGGCGCGGTTGACCAGGAGCGTGGAGAAGACGACGAGGGCCATCGAAACGAGGAAGTGCAGTCCGACAACCCAGGGGTTCAGATTGGACAGCACAGTGATGCCACCAATGATGGCCTGTGCAGGAATGCTCGCGAGCAGGCCAAGAGCCAGGAGGAAAAGGTCCCGACGCTCCTTGCGGAGATTCCACAAGTACACCAGCATCAGGACGGCGACGGCGGCCAAGGCGAACGTCAGCATCCGGTTACCGAATTCGATAAAGCCGTGGATGCCCATTTCCGGAGTATTGACGAGGGAACTGCTGGTGCAGCGCGGCCATGTCGGGCAGCCTAGACCCGATGAAGTCAGCCGGACAGCGCCGCCGGTAACCACGAGGACCGTCTGGCCGATCAGTGACAGCATTGCCAGCCTGCGGATGGTCCTGTTGACTTCGGTGGGCAGTCTTGCTGCCAATTGCTGGATGGACTTCGGGAGGCGGGAAGCCGTGCTCACAGATTTCTCAATTCTCGGATCTCATTTCAGGCTGAGGGTTCGGTTCCGGAACGCCTAGTTCCACTTGAACCAGCGGACCGCGGCCGCCCCGGGGACAACCGTCCACAACAGCAGCACAAGCACGTAAGGCCAGGAAATATTGCCATGCAGGAAAGCGTCCCGGAGCGATTGTCCCAAGGCGCCGGACGGCAGGAAATGCACGATGTTCTGTGCGAGGACCGGCAGGCGTTCGGCGGGAACCACGATTCCCCCGAGTGCGCCAAGTAGGATCCAGAGCAAGTTCGTAATGGCAAGCGTTGCCTCCGGCCGCACCGTGCCGGCAACCAGGAGCCCGAGCGCAGTGAAGGCTGCAGCGCCGAGAACCAAAAGGCCCAGGCCCGGAAGCCAGCCTTCGGGACGCGGATGCCAGCCCAGCAACGCGGCCACGGCGCCGATCACCAGGACCTGGAGGACCAGGACGGCCAAGACGGCGATGATCTTGCCCGCAATGAGGCCGGTCCGGCCCAGGGGAGTGGTCGAGAGGAAGCGGAGCACACCGTAGCGACGGTCGAAGCCGGTGGCGATGCCTTGGCCGGTGAACGCCGTGGACATGGCGCACAGAGCGAGGACGCCCGGGGTCGCGATGTCCACGCGGTTGGCACCCAAGCCATCGAGCAGGGGTGTAACCGTTAGTCCCACCAAGGCCAACAAAGGCATGATCACCGCGAGGATCAGCTGTTCGCCGTTCCGGATCATGGTCAAGGTTTCGTAGCGGCCTTGGAGCAGGATCCTGCGGAGCAAGGGGGCGGGTCCGGCGTGCGGCGTGCCGAGCACAGGCGATGCGCTGGTCATCGGATGTCCCTTCCGGAAATGTCCAGGAAAACGTCTTCCAAACTGCGTGCCTCCAAGCGAAGGGAAGCCGGCATGATGCCCTTCTCTGCCCACCAGGCCGTAAGTTTCGCCAGGTGTTGCGGCGTCAGGGTTCCGGCGATCGCGTAACTGCCTGCCCGGCTTTCCGTGATGGTCAGCTCGTCACCGATAGCCGCGGCAATGTCGAGGCCCGCTGGAGCATCAAAGAAAAGGGTGCGTTCGGTCACCCCGTCCATGGCTTCGTGACCGTGGCTCAGCAAGTCGGCAACGGTGCCCTCTGCAACATTGCGTCCGGCGTCGATGATGTACACGTAGTCCGCAAGCCTCTGGGCGTCGTCCATGAGGTGTGTGGTGAGGATGATGCCCATGCCCGCATCCCGCAGTTCGGCGATGAGTTCAAAGACGATTTGGCGGGACTGGGGATCCAGGCCTGCGCTGGGCTCGTCGAGGAACAGGACTTCGGGATTGCCGATCAGGGCGGCTGCAAGTGAAAGCCGTTGCTTCTGCCCTCCGGACAAGCGGCGGACGCCTGTGCGGCTGAAAGTGTCGATTCCCAGCCGTTCTATCAGGCCGTCCAAGGGAAGGGGGCTTTGATACATGCCGGCAATGTGCCGGAGCAAGGGAATGGGGCGGGCCGACGGCGGCAAGCCCCCGTCCTGCAGCATCACGCCGACACGCGAACGAAGGTTCGCTCCGGCTGTGTCCGGGTCCTCGCCAAGCAGTTCGATGCGGCCGCCGGTACGCTTTTGGAGTCCTTGGGCGCATTCGAGGGTGGTTGTTTTTCCTGCGCCATTGGCGCCCAACAAGGCGGTGATCTGGCCGCGTTCTGCGAACATAGACAGGCCGCTGACTACCCGGAGCATCTTGCCGTCAAGGGAAGCCAGCGGGCCGACGTCCTTGATGAGTCCATCGATGGTGAGGACAGGGGATTCGGGGGATCGCACCAAAGTATTCTACGTGAAGTAGTAGGGGTGCCGCGGGCGGGGTACCGCAGGCCAGCCTTGCCTTACTGGATGCACGGACTAAATTACGACATGATTGTGTTGTGTATTCCATGAGGAGTTCTGTTTCTGTGCCCGCAACGCGACACAGCGCAGCCATGCCCATGCCCGGCGGCACCGCCGTTGGCGTGGCTGATGCGGAAGACCGCACCCGGGACCGTGTTCTCAACGCCGTGTTGGAGCATGGCCCTGTCAGTGCGGCCGAACTCGGCGACATGCTGGGTTTCACCCCTGCGGCGGTCCGCCGGCACCTGGACCACCTTCAGCGCTCCGGGGTCATCGAGGTGAAACGCGTCGCGAAGGCAGGGGCCGGGGCGGGCCGTCCCGCCCGTCGCTATGTCCTCAGCTCCCAGGGCCAGTCGAAGCTCGGAGATGACTACCTCAATATCGCCAGTTCCGCGCTGCGTCGCCTGCGGGACCTTGCGGGCGAACAAGCCGTCAGGGACTATGCAGTAGAGCGATTTGCCGAGATGGAGGAGCGCTACGCACCCGAAGTCGACCGGGCAGGCTCCGATATCGCTGCTCGTGCGGTGGCATTGTCCGAGGCACTGAGCCGGGACGGCTACGTTGCATCGGCTGCCTCGGTTGAGACCAAGGTACCCTTGCCGGCTTCCCTCTCCAGCGTCCAGTTGTGCCAGGGACACTGCCCTATCCAGCAACTCGCAGCAGAATTTCCCGTTTTTTGCGACACGGAGACCGAACTGTTTTCCCGTTTGGTCGGCGTCGATGTCCGCAGGCTCTCCACCCTCGCGCAGGGCGGACACGTCTGCACAACCCACATTCCTACCGGCAGGCCAGCCGCTAGGGAGGCCCTCGGGTTTCCCAAGCTGCGGGCCACGCCCCATGTCGAATCCAACAATCAGTAAGAAAGGCCGTGATGACGGGTCAATTAGCTGAAGGAACAGCAGAGAAAGCGCTAGCTGACGGTGCTGTGATCTCGGAGATTCTGGAGAAGAATCCCGAGCTGCACGGTATTGGCAACTACGAGTACGGATGGGCTGACAAGAACGACGTCGGCGCAAACGCCCGCCGTGGTCTCAACGAAGAGGTAGTTCGCGACATTTCGGCCAAGAAGAGTGAGCCGCAGTGGATGCTGGACCTCCGCTTGAAGGGCTTGAAGTACTTCGACCGCAAGCCCATGCCCACGTGGGGTGCAGACCTTTCGGGCATCGACTTCGACAACATCAAGTACTTCGTGCGCTCCACGGAGAAGCAGGCTGCCACGTGGGAAGACCTCCCCGAGGACATCCGCAACACCTACGAGAAGCTGGGCATCCCGGAAGCTGAGCGCAGCCGCCTCGTGTCCGGCGTGGCCGCGCAGTACGAGTCCGAGGTGGTGTACCACCAGATCCGTGAGGACCTGGAGAAGCAGGGTGTCATCTTCCTGGACACCGATACTGCGCTTCGCGAGCACCCGGAGATCTTCCAGGAGTACTTCGGCACCATCATTCCCGTGGGCGACAACAAGTTCGCTTCGCTGAACACGGCTGTGTGGTCCGGCGGTTCCTTCGTGTACGTCCCCAAGGGCGTCCACGTGGACATCCCGCTGCAGGCCTACTTCCGCATCAACACGGAGAACATGGGCCAGTTCGAGCGCACCCTGATCATTGCGGACGAGGACTCCTACGTCCACTACATCGAAGGCTGCACCGCTCCGATCTACACTTCGGACTCCTTGCATTCCGCCGTGGTGGAAATCATCGTGAAGAAGGGCGCCCGCGTCCGTTACACGACCATCCAGAACTGGTCCACCAACGTGTACAACCTGGTCACCAAGCGCGCTATCTGCGAAGAAGGCGCCACCATGGAGTGGATCGATGGCAACATCGGCTCCAAGGTGACCATGAAGTACCCGGCTGTCTACCTGGTCGGCGAGCACGCCAAGGGTGAGACCCTGTCCATCGCCTTCGCGGGCGAGGGCCAGCACCAGGACACCGGCTCCAAGATGGTCCACATCGCGCCGAACACTAAGAGCTCCATCATCTCCAAGTCCGTGGCCCGAGGCGGCGGTCGTGCAGCATACCGCGGCCTGGTCCAGGTCCGCGAAGGCGCCAAGCACTCCGCCAACACCGTGCGTTGCGACGCCTTGTTGGTTGACACGATTTCCCGTTCCGATACCTATCCCTACATCGACATCCGCGAGGATGACGTGGTGATGGGTCACGAGGCCACCGTTTCCCGAGTCAGTGAGGAGCAACTCTTCTATCTGATGTCCCGCGGTATGCCCGAGGACGAGGCCATGGCCATGATCGTGCGCGGCTTCATTGAGCCGATTGCCCGTGAGTTGCCTATGGAATACGCCCTTGAACTCAACCGCCTGATTGAACTGCAGATGGAAGGATCCGTCGGTTAGCAATGACTGAAATCACTACTGAAAAGGCGCGCATCGGCGCGCCGTCGGCACAGCCATTTATCGACGGCTTCACCGAAGAAGGCGAGAACCTCTCGCCCGTCAACACGGGAACCAATACCTCCACCACATCGGAACAGGCGCCGTCGGCCGGTCCGCTTGCCGGAGCCTCCGCCAAGAGCCACTCCCACGGTGGCGGCGTCGGTGTCCCGGACAGCTCGCGTGCAGGTCGGCTGACCTCGTACAAGCTGGCTGACTTCAAGCCCCTCACCGGCCTGGAAGAAGACTGGCGCTTCACCCCGCTCAAGCGGCTTCGCGGCCTTCACACCGAGGTCCTCTCGGGTTCGGCACCGTCTGTGGCTGTTACGGCACCGGACGGCGTCGTCGTCGAAACCGTAGGCCGGGAAGACCGCCGCATCGGCTTGGCGGCCATCCCGGAGGACCGCGTGTCCGCCAACGCCTGGGAGAACTTCACCGAGGCCACCGTCATCACGGTACCCGCCGAGCTCCAGCTCGACGGCGAAGTGTCCGTCCTGCTGACCGGCACCTCCACTGAAGCTTCCGCCCAGCACATTGTGATCGTGGCAGAGCGCTTCTCCAAGGCCCGGATCGTCCTGGACCACCAGGGCAGCGCGATCGTTTCGGAAAACGTCGAAATCCTGGTGGAAGACGGTGCCGACCTGACCGTTATCTCGCTCCAGGAATGGAACGACGACGCCGTCCACGCTTCTTCGCAGCAGGCCAAGCTGGGCCGTGATGCCAAGTTCAAGCACATCGTGGTCAGCCTCGGTGGCGACCTCGTGCGCTTGACTCCGTCCACCCGCTTCACTGGGCCGGGCGCGGAAGCCGAGATGTTCGGCCTGTACTTCGCCGACGCCGGCCAGCACCTCGAGCAGCGCTTGTTTGTTGACCACGCCGTGGCCAACTGCAAGTCCAATGTCCTGTACAAGGGCGCGCTCCAGGGCCGCAACGCACACACTGTGTGGGTTGGCGACGTCCTGATCCGCAAGGAAGCTGAAGGCACCGACACCTATGAGGCAAACCGCAACCTGGTCCTCACAGACGGTGCACGCGCGGACTCCGTGCCGAACCTCGAAATTGAAACCGGGCTGATCGAGGGGGCCGGCCACGCCAGCGCCACCGGACGCTTCGATGACGAACACTTGTTCTACCTCATGGCACGCGGCATCCCGGAAGACGTCGCCCGCCGTTTGGTGGTGCGCGGCTTCCTCAACGAGATCATCCAGCAGATCAAGGTACCGGCCCTCGAAGAGCGCCTCACCGAAGCTGTTGAGCGTGAGCTCGCCGCGAGCGACAACTAACAGAAGCCAAGCAGGGAAAACAGACTATGAGCGATCAGCCACAAGGCGAACTGGTATGCAACGCCAACGAGATCCAGGTCAAGCAAGCGCTGCGCATCCTGATCGATGACTACCCCGTAGCCATCGTCAAGGACTCGATGGGCGAGATCCACGCCATCGGCGACACCTGCTCGCATGCCGACATTTCGCTCGCCGAGGGTGAAATCGAAGGCTGCGCAATCGAATGCTGGGGCCACGGTTCCCAGTTCGATCTCCGCACCGGACAGCCCTTGCAGCTCCCTGCCTATGACCCCGTCCCGGTCTTCGCCGTCACCCTCGACGGTGACGACGTCTACGTGGACGTGACCAACGTTGTGAACGGCGCTTCAGTACAGAACTACTGAGCGCCAAGAGCCTAAAGACTTACGAAAGAAAGAAGAGCATGTCTACTCTTGAGATCAAGGACCTGCACGTCAGCATCGAGACGGAGCAGGGCACCAAGGAGATCCTGAAGGGCGTCAGCCTGACCATCAAGACCGGCGAGACCCACGCAATCATGGGCCCCAACGGTTCGGGCAAGTCCACCCTGGCGTCCACCATTGCCGGCCACCCGCGCTACAACGTCACGAGCGGCAGCATCACGCTCGACGGCGAAGACGTCCTGGCCATGAGCGTCGACCAGCGTGCCCGTGCAGGCGTCTTCCTGGCCATGCAGTACCCCGTAGAGGTTCCGGGCGTCACCATGACCAACTTCCTGCGCACCGCCAAGACGGCAATCGACGGCGAAGCACCGGCCCTCCGTACCTGGACCAAGGACGTCAAGGCGGCCATGCAGCAGCTGCGCATCGATGCCGACTTCGCGCAGCGCAACGTCAACGAAGGCTTCTCCGGAGGCGAAAAGAAGCGCGTGGAGATCCTCCAGCTCGAACTCTTCAAGCCGAAGTTCGCCGTGCTTGACGAGACCGACTCCGGCCTGGACGTCGACGCGCTCAAGGTCGTGTCCGAGGGCGTCAACCGCGCCCACGCCACGGGCAACATGGGTACCTTGCTCATCACCCACTACACCCGCATCCTGCGCTACATCAAGCCGGACTTCGTCCACGTGTTTGTTGATGGCCAGGTTGTTGAAGAGGGCGGCCCCGAATTGGCCGACCGTCTCGAAGAAGAAGGCTACGACCGTTACGCCACGGGCGCCGGCGCAGCCACCATTGCTGCTGCCGCAGCAGCACAGGCCTAGTTAGGACTCCCGCCATGACCGAAATCAACGCGGCTCGCACCAGCCTCGAGGACGTCGAGGAGGCGCTCAAGGATGTCATTGACCCGGAACTCGGTGTCAACGTGGTGGACCTTGGGCTGCTCTACGGTCTGAAGTACTCGGAGGAGGACGGCGCGCTGCTCATCGACATGACGTTGACGACGGCAGCTTGTCCGCTGACGGATGTCCTTGAAGAGCAAGTCGGCCAATCCCTCGACGGCATCGTGGACGACTGGCGCCTCAACTGGGTATGGATGCCGCCATGGGGTCCCGAGCGGATCACCGACGACGGCAAGGACCAGATGCGGGCCCTCGGCTTCAACATCTAGTCCCCACCGCTTCCCTAGAGTACGACGGCGGCCGGTCACCTTCCCGCGAAGGTGGCCGGCCGCCGTCGTACTCCTGTCCAGTGCGCTTAAGGCTGGGCCACGCCGAAAGTATCGCACTTGTTGATGTCGCCGGTGTTGTAACCCTGCGAGAACCACTTTTGCCGCTGGGCGCTTGAACCGTGGGTCCAGGACTCCGGGGAAACCCTCCCGGTGGCCGCCTTCTGGATGCGGTCATCGCCCACGGACGAGGCAGCGGACAGGGCATCCTGGATATCCTGCTTCGTGAGCGGATCGAGGAAGGGCCGCCCGGTTTTGGGGTCCTTGGTGGTGCTGGCGTATTTGACCCACAGGCCCGCGTAGCAGTCGGCCTGGAGCTCCACGCGCACGCCACCGGATTTCGGACCTTGAGGATCCTCTTGGGCCTTGTCCAGATTCCCCAGGATGTTCTGGATGTGATGGCCGAACTCATGGGCAACCACATACTCCTGCGCGAGCGGACCGCCGGAGGAGCCAAAGCGGTCCACAAGCTCCTGGAAGAATCCGGGATCGAAGTAGGCCGTGGTGTCTGCGGGGCAGTAGAACGGACCAACCTCGGTGGAGGCCGGACCGCAACCGGTGCTCGTGGCACCGCTGAAGATCACGGTTTTTGGCTGCGGGTACTTCACCTTGTAGTCGGCCAGATAGGCGGGCCAAAAGGCATTGAGGCTGTTGACGGTACCTGTAATCCGGCAGTCGAGCCGTTTGTCGGCGTCCGCGCCCGTCCGGCATTCCTGCGTGCCACCCGAAGACTGGCTCACGGCGGGCGGCTGCTGCTGGCCTGTGAGGCCCTCGAGCAAGCTCGGGTTGATGCCGAACAAGACCGCGAGGAGGACAACGATCCCGCCTCCGATGCCGCCGCCGATCTTCGTTCCCCGCCCCATGCCGCCGCCGCGCCGGTCTTGTACTTGGCTGGGGTCCAGTTCCGCCCCGTCATTGAAACTCATAGTCCCAACAATAGGCGTCACAGAAAGGCCCGGGCGTGCGATAGAGGCTAAAATTCGATGATGCCTTTTCTGGACAAACTTCAGCGCTGGGCCGAGGAACGCCCCGACGACGCCGCCGTCGTCGTGGGCGGCAAACGGCTCAACTGGGCCGACCTTCGGGACGCCGCGACCCTGCGTCTGGGAGGGACCGCCGAGACGACGATACTCGCCGAGCCCAACTCCCTGGACTTCGTGGTGGCTTACGCGGCCGCCGTGGCGGGCGAGCGGCGCTGTGCCGTGTTGGATCCTCTCTGGCCCCAGGCCATGATCGATGAGGTTACCCAGAGGATCGGACAAGCCGGGCACGCCCCCGCCGACGCGCCCGCCACCGCCCGGGAGCTTGCCGACGGCGACGAGCTGGCAGACGGCCGTCCCGATACCACGTTCCTGATCGGCCTGACGTCCGGAACCACGTCCGTCCCTAAAGCCTTCACCCGTTCCCGGCGCTCGTGGCAGGTCTCGTTTGACGCCTCCATCGAATTCTTCGGACTGACCCCTGAGGACAAGACACTGGCCCCCGGGCCGCTGGCCGCGAGCTTGAACCTCTACGCCCTGTCCGAATGCCTATACGCCGGGGCGGCCTTCCACACTTTGGAGGCCTTCGACGTCGGCGATGCCCACGCGGCCATCAGCCACGACGGCGTTACCCGCCTGGTCTTGGCGCCCACCATGCTGCGCCTCTTGAGCGAGCGCGGACTCGCTGGAGGAGTCGACGCGTCCGGGGTGCGCAGCATCATTTGCGCAGGTTCGAAGCTGGATGCCCGCACGTTGGAGGCGGCCAGGCGTTGGGCGCCCAACGCGTCCATCTTCGAGTATTACGGTGCTTCAGAACTCAGTTTCGTTTCCGGAACGCGCCTTGCTGCCGGGGAGCCTCTCGACGCCGGGGGCACTGGCATCGGCGGGCCGTTTCCCGGCGTCGAAGTCAGGATCATGGACGACCGCGGCGCAGAGAAGCCGGACGGAGCGCATGGGAACATCTGCGTTCGCAGCGGCATGGTCAGCAACGGATACCTGTGGGGCGACGACGGGCAGGCGCTGCGCTGCTTCGATGGCTGGTACACGGTGGGGGACCAAGGCTACGTGGACGCTGGCGTCCTGCATATCCTGGGCCGTCGATCGGACATGGTCATCACGTCCGGGAAGAACGTCTATCCCCACGAGGTGGAACTCGCCTTGGCGTGTGTCCCCGGAGTTTCGGCTGCCGTCGCTGCGGGAATGGTCGACGATATCCGTGGACAGAGGGTCGTTGCAGGAATCCTCCCCGCCTACGGTTCGGTGACGGCAACCCAGGTGAGGACCGGACTGGACGGATTACTCGCCCGGGACAAGCGGCCCCTGCAGTACTTCACCCTGTCCGAATTGCCTGTGACGGACCGCGGAAAAGTCAGCCGCCAGATCCTGCTGGACTGGATCAAGAACAACGATCCCCGGGCAAAACCCCTTGCCTAGCCGAACTCGCGGAACGCAGGGCAAGGGCCTGGATCCCTCCCGCCAGCCCGTGATCATTGCCGCCCTGCGGACGCCGGTGTGCCGCTCCAACGGACAACTGAAGTCGCTCCGGGCCGAGGATCTCCTGGCTCCGGTCCTGCGCTCGTTGCTGGCATCCACCGGTGTTTCCGCTTCGGATGTCAGCGACGTCGTGATCGGCAACGCCGTGGGCGGTGGCGGCAACCTGGCCCGCTTCGCCGCCCTGCAAGCAGGACTCCCGGTGGAGGTTCCCGGGCTGACCGTGGACCGGCAGTGTGGTTCCGGGCTCGATGCTATCGCCCTGGCCTCGCGGCTGGTGGCCGCCGGCGGCAACGGAGTCTATTTGGCCGGGGGAGTGGAGAGCATCAGCACGGCACCCCTGCGGGCCAGGCGAAATCCAGACCCCGACGGCGAACCGGACTTCTACACGCGCGCTACTTTTGTGCCACCCGAGTTCGGGGACCCGGATATGGGCGTTGCTGCCGAAAACGTGGCGCGGGAGTGTGGCATCAGCCGCGAGCGCCAGGATGATTTCGCCTTGCGCAGCCATCAGCGCGCCGTCGCGGCGAGCGTGGCCGGAGCCTTCGTCCCGGAAATTGTTCCTTTGGAAGCGGGGGGTGCCGTGGTTCAGGCCGATGACGGTCCCCGGGCATCGCTGAAGGCCGGACTCATGGCGCGCTTTCCGGCCGCCTTCGTGCCGGGCGGCACTGTAACGGCCGGGAACTCCTGCTTCGACGCTGACGCGGCGTCCGCCGTCGTGATCACGTCGCTACAGCGGGCCCGGCAACTTGGCGCCGCCGACGGCCTGCTCGTGCTGGGGTGCGACACGGCAGGGGTGGACCCGGAATTGCTCGGAATCGGGGCCTCGGTGGCGGCAAAACGCTTGCTGGGAGGGCTTGGCGTGGAGCCGGAGCAACTGGACCTGGTGGAATTCAACGAGGCATTTGCCTCCCAGACCCTGGCCTGCCTCGATGCTCTCGGAGTGGACCCGGAGCGCGCGAACCTCGACGGCGGTGCCCTGGCTTTGGGGCACGGCTATGGTGCGTCCGGAGCTGTTTTGGTCACGCGACTTCTGGCACAAGCCCGCAGAATTGCCGAAGAGCAGCCAGACCGGGAGAGCTTGGCGCTGGCGATGATCAGTATCGCCGGGGGAATGGGTACGGCCGCGATGTTCCGGTACGCCCTCCTGCAGGGTGACTAGTCCTCGGCGTCGCCCAGGCCGCGTGCCGCCAAGGCGTCGCCGGTCTGCCGCGCATAAGCCACTGTGGTGATGAACACCGGAAGGACCAGGGCACGGGGATTGCGTTCCAGCCCCCGCGCGCGGGCCGAGTCGCGGACATCCGAAAATGCTCCTGCGATGAACGGAAGGCTGCGCAGCATGATGGCGATGGTCAGCGCGAAGCGCTCAGGATCCGCCCCGAATCGCTTGAAGGGCTTGGACAGAGACACCACCCCGTCCAGCAGCGCCTGCACTGGAGTCGTGGCCGTGAGTACGGACGCGGCGACGACGCAGACCAGCACGTTGAGGACGATCCGTGCGGCGACGGGGCCGCCCAACTGCCACCATTGGAAGGCGCCGATCACGGCGAGGATGGGCGTCACGAGCCACACGGAATGCACGAGCCGTTTGAACCCTGCACCGCTCAGCAGGAAGAGCCCGCACATGACGGCCAGGACCAATGCCGAAATGAGCCAGTCGACAACCAGGAACGATGCCAGCCCGCAGCCCGCCACCAGCAGGAATTTCAGCCACAAGGGCGTGCGGTGGACGATCGACTCGCCCCGCACATAGTTGGGGATCAGGACCCCACGGCCCCTCACGTCGCCCGCACTTTGCCCCGAGGGGCAGCTTCGCGGGGCGCCACCGCCTCGGCGCAAAGCGAGCGGTAGTGTTCGACGGCGTCGGCTGCTCCGCCGTCGAACACTACACGTCCGCCGTCCACCACCAGGGCGCGCTCCGCTTCCAGCGCGAGGTCGAGATCGTGGGTTGACATGATGATTTGCTGCTCGAGGCCCGCAAGCGTGCGCCGGAGCAGCTCCCGGTTGCGGAGGTCCAGCAGCGTTGACGGCTCATCGAGAACCAGCACGGCAGGATTCACCGCGAGGACCGCGGCGAGGGCGAGCAGTTGCCGTTCTCCGCCGGAGAGTTCGTAGATACTCTGATCGGCGAGCTCCAGGAGGCCGAACCGCTCCAGGACGGCCTCGGCCCGGGTAGCACGCTCCTTGGAGTTCTTAACGGAACGCCGCAATGACAGTTCAACATCTTCCCGGCCCGTCGGCATGACCAGCTGGGACAACGGATCGGTGAAGACGAAACCCACTTGGCTGCGGACCTGACGAACGTTTCCCATGCTGTCCGCACCGTTGACGGTGACGGCACCCTCGCTCGGGGCCACCAAACCGTTGAGCAAGCGCAGCAAGGTGGACTTTCCCGAGCCATTGGCGCCAATGACGGCGATCCTCTGTTCGGCAAGTTCCAATGAGACGTCCTGCAGCAAGGTCTTGGGCGTGGGGCTGCCATCGACGGCCACACGCACCGAGACTTCGCTGAGAATGATGGTGTTCATGTATTGATTGTTCCCGCTCTATTTGACGCGGCGGACCAGGATGTCCGGGAATGCCCTGTGGAGGGCGACGGCGATGATCGCGGCCAGGACGTTCTTGATGGTATCGCCGGGGTAGTAGGGCAGGTCGGCCAGGAAGGCCTTGGCGAAGTCGAATTTGCCATTGACCATGAAGCCAAGCACGCCGAGGCCGTGGATGAGGACGATGGTGCTGACCATGGCTGCTGCGAACAGGAACACTGCACGGTACTTGACGGTCCTGCGAATCACGCGGGCCGCGAGCCAGCCGGCGGCAGCGGCAGCCAGCGGGAAGGCGATGATGTAGCCGGCTGATGGCGTTGCCAGGATGCCAAGTCCGCTGCGACCCCCGCTGAAGATCGGTAGTCCGGCGAAACCGAGCAGGGTATAGAGCCCGACGGCGGCAAAGGCCCGGCCGCTGCCGAGCACGAGGCCGGTCAGCAAGACGGCAAGGGTCTGCAGCGTGATCGGGACGCCTAGGGCGCCGACCGGAATGCCTGGAATCATGGTGGAAGCGGCCACCAAGGCCGCGAATACCGCGATGAGGCCGATGTCAGTGGACGTCCAGCGGGTGCGGGGGGAGGTTCGTCGCGTGGCTGCGGTTTCGGTGCTGCTCATGGTGTGTCCTGTCTGGTGCCGGGGGCGGAATGAATCCCCTGAAACCGACACTACAGAGCGGCCGGGCGACCCATTTTGTAGGGTGTCCACGAGCCGCACGCCAAGGCCTTGGGGCCAGGGTACAAAGGATGGCGCTGTCTACCGGCGGCGAACTGCTCTCGGGTCCCTCTGCGTTGGCGAGCGTAAGACCCGGCGGGCGGTAGAATCGTAAAGGCCGTTTGTTCGGCCCCCTCCACTTAAGCCGCGCCGTGACCTCCGGTGCTGCGGGTGTTCCCCATTGAAAGGCATCCCCCGAATTGATTACCGTCCAGGAACTCGAACTGCGCGCCGGCGCCCGCCTGCTCATGGACCAGGTCAGCTTCCGCGTGGACAAGGGGGACAAGATCGGTCTCGTGGGCCGGAACGGTGCGGGCAAGACGACCCTCACCCGCGTCCTTGCCGGTGAGGGATTGCCCGCGGCAGGCAAGGTTGCCCGCAGCGGCGAGATTGGCTACTTGCCGCAGGATCCGCGGACCCCGGATATGGAACAGCTGGCGCGCGACCGCATCCTATCCGCCCGCGGCCTCGACGTGGTGGTTGGCAAGCTAAAGCAGGCGCAAGCGGACATGTCCAGCGAAGACGCCACAGTCCAGCGCAAGGCCATGAACCGCTATGACCGCCTGGAAGCCGAGTTCCTCGCCGGGGGCGGCTACGCGGCCGAGGCCGAAGCCGCGGCGATTTCCTCCAACCTGGCTCTTCCCGAGCGACTCCTGAACCAGCCGCTCAAGACACTCTCCGGTGGCCAGCGCCGCCGCGTGGAACTGGCCCGGATCCTCTACTCCGACGCCGAAACCCTCCTCCTTGACGAACCCACCAACCACCTCGATGCCGATTCCATCACCTGGCTCCGTGACTTCCTCAAGGGCCACCAGGGCGGGCTGATTGTGATCAGCCACGATGTGGAGCTCCTCGAGGCCACCGTCAACAAGGTCTATCACCTGGACGCCAACCGGGCGCAGATCGACTTCTACAACATGGGTTGGAAGCGCTACCTGCAACAGCGCGAAACTGACGAGCGCGCCCGCAAGCGCGAGCGCGCCAACGCCGAGAAGAAGGCCCAGGTCCTCATGGACCAGGCCAACAAGATGCGCGCCAAGGCCACCAAGGCCGTGGCCGCGCAGAACATGGCAAAGCGTGCCGAGCGGCTGCTTGGCGGCCTCGAAGCAGTGCGTGAGCATGACCGCGTGGCAGCCCTGCGCTTCCCGGATCCCGCTCCCTGTGGCAAGACTCCGCTCACCGCGGAGGGCTTGAGCAAGTCCTACGGCTCCCTGGAAATCTTCACGGATGTGGACCTGGCAATCGACCGCGGTTCCAAGGTAGTCATCCTGGGCCTCAACGGTGCGGGCAAGACCACTCTTTTGCGCATGCTTGCTGGAGTGGACAAACCGGACACCGGCGAAATCGTTCCCGGCCACGGCCTCAAGGTGGGCTACTACGCCCAGGAGCACGAAACCCTTGACCACGACCGCACTGTCCTGGAGAACATGCGTTCATCCGCTCCGGACATGAAGGACGCCGAGGTCCGCGGGATCCTCGGCTCGTTCCTGTTCTCAGGCGACGACGTCGACAAGCCGGCAGGCGTGCTTTCCGGTGGTGAGAAGACGCGACTGGCCCTCGCCACGATTGTGGCCTCTAGCGCCAACGTGCTCCTTCTGGACGAGCCCACCAACAACCTCGACCCCGCCAGCCGCGCGGAGATCTTGGGCGCATTGCGAAACTATTCGGGCGCCGTCGTGCTTGTCAGTCACGACGAGGGTGCCGTGGAGGCGCTGAACCCGGAACGCGTGGTTCTGCTCCCGGACGGTGTCGAGGACCACTGGAACGAAGACTACTTGGACCTCATCACCCTCGCTTAGGATCACCCGCGCTTAGGGGGACCGCCTCAGGGCATTTCCCACGGCACGGAAGCAAGGGGGCGGCCGAGTTCAATGTAGCTTTTCAGATTGGACAGGACGGCCGACCAACCCCGGCTCGCAATGGCTAGTTGCTCGTCGTCGGCGATGTTCCTGTGGTGGACGGTAAGCCTGGCAATGCCGTCATGCGACTCGATGGTGAAGGTCACCACGTCTGGCTTCCCGACCTCAGGAACCGTGGGATCCTCCCAGGTGTTGACAAGTCGCATCGGCGGCGTTGCCTCCAGGACTGTGCCCACGACGTCCGCGGTACCGGAACCATCCGTGCGCTGGTGCTCCCAGCGTGAACCTGCTTTCCAGTCCGAGACATTGGCGTGGCCCCAGTACTCGGCGGTCTGAGCGGCATCCGTCAGCGCCGTCCAAATCCGGTCCGGGGTTCCTTCGATGTACGTGACGTACGTGTATTCAGCCATGCTCACCAGCCTAGCCGCAGGCGGCATCGGATCAATGGCTCACGGGGTCAGCGGCCCAGCGGACTTGCAGCTCAGCGGACCTGCAAGGGTTGCGCGGCCGTAATCCGCTGGAGTTCGCTGTAGCTGATGGAAAACATCGAGTTATGGTCGCCCGCGCCTGCCCAAAGGAGCGGATGGTCCTGGAGGGATATGTCGAGGATGGTGCGTATGGGCTGTGGGTGGCCGACAGGAGCTACGCCACCCACGGCTTGGCCCGTGTGTTCCATGACGAAGTCCGGGCTTGCCCGGCGGATCCTGGCGGTACCCAAGGTTGCCGCCACCAAGGCTGTGTCCACCTTCGCGGCTCCGCTCGCGAGAATCAGCAGGGGCGCGCCGTCGAGCTCGAAGACCAAACTGTTGGCGATCGCCGCAACATCGCAGCCCAACAGAGAAGCCGCGGCAGCCGCCGTCGGGACGTCGTCGTCGAAAGTGCGCACGGTGTCTTGGGCGCCTGCGGCCGTCAATGCCGCCTTCACGTTCAGAACGGGCGAGGGGATCTTCTCAATAGCCTTGTGCATCCAGGATTGCGTCTTCCTCTTCTTCGGCCGTTGGCCGCTTTGACTTCCGTGGCGCGGGGGCCTTGCGACGAGGCATCGCACTGATTTCTTCTTCCTCGTCTTCGGCATCAATCCGGGCATTGCGGGCTTGTTGCCTGGCCGCATAGCCGAACCCGACGAACATCAGCACGCCGAAGGCAAACCACTGCAGGGAATAGGACAGGTGGGTGCCTTCGTCCGTGGCCGGCTTGGGGAACGGTGCGGGCATCGGCTGGACAGCGGGCGATTCCGTGGCCAGCTGCCCATAGGCGCCCGTCATGATGGGGTAGCCAAGCTCCGTGGCGTAGGAAGGCAGATCGATGGATGCCAGTTGGCCGTCGACGGCGCCGCGGTCCAGCTTCGGTTCCGAGGCCTTCAAGCGCGCGACGACGGTGACCTCGCCGGCCGGCGGGGCCGGGATGCTGTCAGGGTGGCCGGGAGTCTTGTTTCCGATGGGCAGCCACCCGCGATCAACCACCACGGCTTCGCCGCTCGTCAAACGGAACGGGACCACTACCTCGTATCCGGGCTGGCCGTTGAGGGGCCGGTTACGGACGACGCGTTGGCCGGACACGTCATAGCTGCCACGCAGCTCCACCTGCGTCCATTCCCGCTCAGGGTCCAAGGACTGGAACTCCGCCTTGGCAGCGGAGAACGGAAGGGGAGTGGCCGAATAGTTACTGACAACACGGTTGATTTCCGCCAACGTTTCGGCCCGGCGATCCATTTGCCAGCGACCCAGGAAAACGCAGCCGGCAGCGAAGATCACGGCCAGGACGAAATAGCCCAGCCACTTGCTGGAAAAAAGAAAGCGGTACATTCAGCGGGCCTCGCCTGGGTCTGTGGACTTCTCGAAAGGTATTGTCTCTTTCCACAGGCCGCGGGTCTGCAGGTAGTCCTCCAGCCATTCCCGGTGCTCCTGGCAGGACAGCCACACCTTGCGGCGATCGGGAGTGTGGATGCGCGGGTTGTTCCACAAGAGCTGCCATGTGGCCTCTGCGCGGCAGGCCTTACGCGAGCACACTGCGGCGAGTGACTCGCGATGACCAGCTTGCTGCTCATTGTCCAGGCCAGAGCCGCCCATTGTGAAGATGTTCATGAAGCCGCCTGTTCTTCCCCGCTGTGCGGATATCTGAGCTTGCCGCTGCCGGCGATGCCTTCTGCTTCCGGGAGGGAATCGTCCTGGTGCGTGGCGTCGTCCTCGATGAGCTCACCTTCCAGCACTGTCACGGTCGCCGCGGGCGACTCCGGTTCTGCCACCGGCGACGCTTCGAGCTCGATCGCCGGCACGTAATCCAACAAAGCGTCGCTGTGGATTTCGGCCTTGTCGCTGCCATTGGCGATCACCACGGCAATCCAAGGCAAGAACACGGCGCCGGCTATGGCGATGATCTTGAACCAGCCATCAACCACGAAAATGAGGATGATGCACACCATGCGGATGCCCATGGCCACTGCGTACTTGATCAATCTTTCGCGCATGTCGTCCGAATGGGCGGCGGCGGCATCGGTAATGCTGTGCACTACGGGGTCACCTGAAACGGCGTCCGGGTCCCCGGGCGCCTGCTGCAGGGGACTGCTATCTCTTGTCACGGCTGATTCATCACGCTCCAACGGCTTCCTTCAATTCTCTCACCATGGAACCGGCCGCCCAAACCGCGCCGAAGGCGGCTACCCGCGGCCGTGGGCTCCCGGCGGCTAAGATCGATCCAGGAAATCACCCTTTTCAAGCGGCACCGTGCTGCCGCGGAACTTACGGAGAACAGCATGTCTGAAGCAGCATCAACCGCCCGCAGTGTCCTCATCACGGGTGGAAACCGAGGCATCGGCCTGGCGATCGCAGAGTCGTTCCTGGCCAACGGCGACAAGGTCGCAGTGACGTACCGCAGCGAAACGCCGCTTCCCGAGGGCATCCTCGGCGTTAAGGCCGATGTCACGGACGAGGCTTCCCTTGACGCGGCGTTCAAGGAAGTCGAGGCTGCGCACGGTCCCGTTGAAGTCCTCGTGGCCAACGCCGGGATCACCAAGGACACCCTCCTCCTTCGCATGAGCGAGGACGACTTCACTTCGGTCATCGACACCAACCTGACCGGCGCCTTCCGCGTCATCAAGCGCGCCTCCAAAGGCATGATCCGTCTCCGCAAGGGACGCGTTGTGCTGATCTCCTCCGTCTCGGGCCTCTACGGAGCCCCGGGCCAGATCAACTACTCGGCCTCGAAGGCCGGAATGGTGGGGATCGCCCGTTCCCTGACCCGCGAACTTGGAAGCCGCGGCATCACGGCAAACGTGGTGGCACCGGGCTTCATCAACACCGACATGACCGCCGAGCTTCCCGAAGACACCCAGAAGGCCTACCTGGCCAGCGTTCCAGCCGGCCGCTTCGCCGAGGCGTCCGAGGTCGCCAACGTGGTCCGTTGGCTTGCCAGCGACGAGGCCGCTTACATTTCCGGAGCTGTTATCCCGGTGGATGGCGGCTTGGGGATGGGCCACTAGGTCCGTCCCTCCAGCGGCAGGGTGTGTAGGCGGAAGCGCAAAAGCACGTCCACCGGTTCTTGTGGGGAATCCACAGGTGGAATGAGGAAGCCCGCTGGCATGATTGACTCGGGACTAATAGAACTTGGGATGTTTTGAACAAGTTGGACGCTTTGAATAAGGGAGCACGAATGGGACTGCTGGACAACAAGACGGCGATTGTCACCGGTTCTTCACGCGGCATCGGCGCTGAAGTAGCCAAGATCCTGGCTGGCGAGGGCGCTGCCGTCGTTGTCAACTACCGCCAGAAGGCCCCCCGGGCCAACAAGGTGGTGGGCGAGATCCAAGCGGCCGGTGGCCGTGCTGTCGCCGTCGGCGCGGACCTGACCACCCAGGAAGGAGTCCAGTCCCTGGCCAGCGCCGCCATGGAGGAATTCGGTTCGCTGAACGTCCTGGTGCTCAACGCTTCCGGTGGCATGGAATCCGGCATGGAAGAGGACTACGCCCTCAAGCTGAACCGTGATGCCCAGATCAACATGCTCAACGCCGCGGTTCCGCTGATGCCCGAAGGTTCCCGCGTGGTCTTCGTCACGAGCCACCAGGCGCATTTCGTCGAGACCGTGCCCACGATGCCCGAATACGAGCCGGTTGCCCGCAGCAAGCGTGCTGGTGAAGACGCACTGCGAGAACTGCTCCCGGACTTGGCCGAGAAGGGCATCTCCCTCGTCGTGGTTTCCGGAGACATGATCGAGGGCACCGTCACGGCCACCTTGCTCGACCGCTCCAACCCGGGCGCCATCGAGGCCCGCCGCGCAGAGGCCGGCAAGCTGTACTCCGTGGAGGAATTCGCCGCGGAGGTCGCCAAGATGGTGACTGCCGACGTCGAGAGCGGCCACACCGAGTACGTTGGCGGCGCCGACTACTTCGGCAAGAGCGCCTGATATTTTTTAGTGCATGAAGAAGCGGCCCGGGACTGTCTGAATTACCCAGTCCCGGCCGCTTCTTCGTGGCCCCTTAACTCGGCTCAGACGCCGGCGATATGCCGGACGGCGTCCAGATATGGCATGTTGATGGCGGCATCGGCTACAGCCCGGACGGCAGGCTTGGCGTTGAACGCGACACCGATGCCCGCAGCGCCCAGCATGTCGAGGTCGTTCGCGCCGTCGCCCACGGCGATGGTGTGCTCCAGGTCGATCCCCTCGGCAGCTGCCCATTCGCGAAGGTACTTCTCCTTGGCTGCGCGGTCGATGACGTCGCCGAGGACCTTGCCCGTCAGGAGGCCGTCGACGATCTCAAGTTCATTTGCGATCCAATAGTCCAGCCCGAGTTCTTCCGCGATGGGCTTCAGGATCTGGTTGAAGCCGCCGGACACCACCGCCACTGCATGGCCCGCGGCTTTGAACGCAGCGACGAGTTCCGCCGCGCCCTCGCTCAAGCGCACCTCGGCACGGACGGCGTCGACGACGGCGGCCGGCAGGCCCGCGAGCACCGCCACCCGGGCATGCAGGCTCTGCGCGAAATCCAGCTCGCCACGCATCGCGGCCTCAGTGACGGCCGCTACTTCCTCGCGCTTGCCGGCGTGTGCGGCAAGTAATTCGATCACTTCCTGCTGGATCAGGGTGGAGTCGACATCCATGATCAGCAGCTTGCGGGAAGCATCACGCAAGGCGTCGGCCACGATTGCCGTGTCCATGCCTGGAGCCGCGGCATCTGCCACCCGGCGCCGGATGCCGGACAAGTCGGCGGCCGTAGCCCCGTCAACGGCCAAGCCCATGGTGTAGACGCCGAAGCGACTGTCCCCGGAGCGCGACTCAGACGTGAAGGAAGCCCCTGAGCCGGACAGCACCTTGCGCAGGTGTTCAAGCTCCGAGGGGGACAAATTCACGCCATAGCTGACCGCGGTCAAGTTCGAACTCATGGCTGCAATCTTAGCTAGCCCGGAACCGCCGCCCGAATTCCTGTTTCATTCAATGCGGCGTACGAACAGTGTGACCGACGTTTCGGTTATCTATCGCCCCCGTTTTTGTCCTAGTGTCTACTCCTATGAGTGATGTTCTTGAATTGGCTTCCGTCAGCGTTGTCCGAGGTACCAAGACCCTGCTGGACAAGGTTGACTGGCAGGTCAATGAAGGCGAACGCTGGGTCATCCTTGGCCCC
Organism: Arthrobacter sp. MMS24-S77; assembly: GCF_054888235.1. Lineage (NCBI taxonomy): Bacteria > Bacillati > Actinomycetota > Actinomycetes > Micrococcales > Micrococcaceae > Arthrobacter > Arthrobacter sp. MMS24-S77. Next base: position 2,581,732 of record NZ_JBTZRN010000001.1, on the reverse strand, counting down.
AACGGTGCCGGTAAGACCACTCTGCTCCAGATAGCCGCTGCCCGGATGCATCCCACCAGTGGAAAAGCCGGAATCCTTGACGAGACGCTTGGCCGGGTTGACGTCTTCGACCTCCGTCCGCGCATCGGGCTTTCCTCCGCGGCCTTGGCCACCCAGATCCCGGAACACGAAAAGGTACTCAACGTGGTGGTCACCGCCGCCTACGGCGTCACCGGCCGCTGGCGTGAAGGATACGAGCGCGACGACGAGCGCCGCGCCTTCGGCCTGCTCAACGAATGGGGCATGGGTCCGCTGCTGAACCGGTCCTTCTCCTCGCTTTCCGAGGGCGAGCGCAAGCGTGTGCAGATCGCCCGCGCCCTTATGACTGATCCTGAGCTACTCCTGCTCGACGAGCCGGCCGCTGGCCTGGACCTTGGCGGCCGCGAAGAGCTGGTCCACAAACTCGGCGAACTCGCCCGCGACGAGGACGCTCCCGCCATGGTTCTCGTGACGCACCACCTGGAGGAAGTCCCGCCCGGATTCACGCATGCCATGCTTCTCCGCGACGGCGGGGTGGTGGCCGCAGGACCCATCGAGGAGGTCCTGACCGCCGAGCACCTCAGCAACACCTTCGGCCTTCCCCTGGATGTGACCGAGAACTCCGGCCGCTACACGGCCACCGCCCGCCGCTAGGCACGGGCACCTCGAAGCAGTGGAGATCCTTAGCGGCATCCTGATCTTTTTCGCGGGCTTGTGGGCCGGAACCATCAACAGCGTGGTCGGCTCGGGCACGCTGGTCACGTTCCCGGTTCTCATCGCCCTGGGCTACGCGCCGGTCACGGCGTCCATCAGCAACGCCATGGGCCTCGTGGCAGGCAACGTCACCGGGGCCTGGGGTTACCGGCACGAACTCAGGGGCCGGGGCCGGCAACTGCTGCGGCTGCTGCCGGCGTCGCTGCTTGGCGGCATCACGGGTGCCTGGCTGCTCCTGCACCTCCCGGAGAAGGTCTTCTACTACGCCGCTCCCGTCCTGATCGTCGTTGCGCTGCTCATGGTGCTCTTCCAACCCAAACTCCAGCAGTGGGTCCAGGACCGGGCAGGCAACCCGGAGCACGCCATCCAGGATAAGCGGCACACGGTCATCCTCGTGGTGCTGGTGTTCCTCGCCGGAATCTACGGTGGCTACTTCGTGGCTGCCCAGGGCATCTTGTTGGTCGGCATCCTGGGTGTTTTCATGACCGGCACCATTCAGAACGCCAACGCCATGAAGAACATCCTGGTCTTGGCGGTCAACGTGGTGGCCGCGTGCTCCTACCTCTTGTTCGCCGCTGGCCGGATCGAGTGGCCGGTCGTGGCAATCATCGCGGTCAGCTCGTTGATCGGCGGCCTGGTGGGTTCAAAGGTGGGGCGGCGCCTGAAACCCCTCGCCCTGCGCATCGTGATCTTCGCGCTGGGGCTCGTGGCGCTCGGTTTCATGATCGCCAACTTGCTGAAATAGGAACCCAGTGACCTTCCACTACCTCGAAACCGCCGACGATCCGCGCGTTGCTGACTACACGCAACTCACGGATGTGCACCTCCGCAAGCTCCGCGAGCCCGCGGAGGGCATGTACATTGCTGAGTCGTCCCGAGTGCTTCGGCGTGCCCTCGCGGCGGGGCATCAACCCCGTTCCTTCTTCCTGGCGGAGAAATGGTTGGAAGACCTCGACGATGTCTTCCAACAGTTCCCCGAGGTCCCGGTCTACATCGGCACGGCTTCCCTGCTTGAGGAAATCACGGGATTCCACTTGCACCGCGGCGCCATGGCCGCCATGCATCGCCCGGCACCGGTCCCCCTTGAAGAGCTCCTCGCGGGCGCGCACCGGGTGGCTGTCCTTGAAGAGGTGGTTGACCACACGAACGTGGGTGGTCGCAAAGTACAGGAGTCCGATCGAGTTCGCGCACGAGGGCGATCAAGGATCGCAGTACTTGAGGACCTTACTGATCATACGAATGTAGGTGCTGTGTTTAGGTCAGCCGCGGCGATCGGTGTTGACGCCGTGCTGGTGACGCCTCAGTGCGCTGATCCGTTGTACCGTCGCTCGATCAGGGTCAGTATGGGCACCGTTTTCCAGGTGCCGTGGACGCGGGTCGATCCGTGGCCGGCTGGTATTGAACAGCTGAAAGAGGCGGGCTACTTCGTAGCGGGCATGTCCCTGGGGGAGGGAGCCATCACTCTTGATGAGCTGGTGGCCCAGGATCATCAAAACCTTGTGCTAGTCTTCGGAACCGAAGGCGACGGGCTGAAGCCTGAGACCGACCGATTGCTTGACGCGCGCGTGACGATTCCAATGATGAACGGCGTGGATTCGCTGAATGTTGCGGCTTCGTCGGCTGTGGCGTTCTACGCCACGAGATAGCGGCTTCGCGCGAAGTCGCATGATTCGATTCTAGTCAGGGGGCCTTCTCTGGCGTGATCCCTGGCGGGTCGGCTGCCAGTCGCTGACCGGCGATTGGAATCATGCTGACAGCGGTCACTGGCGTGACAACGAGAGCTTCGTGGCACCAAAGTTGTTATAGGAGGTGGGTACCAAAATCCCTGGAATGACGCGGGTTCTGACCTATGTGTGGACATCTTTGTGGCACGTCAACGACCCATCTCGTTAGTAACGTTGGTGGCTTCATTTTGCTGACATCGCCATCGTGTTTGCCGCCGACAGGAACGATGTCGGTGTCACCGACCCAGCGGTTTCAATCTTGTGGGCGGCCTCGACGTCCTCCCTCATTACACGGACGTTCAGCGCGGGTTGGCTCGTGCGCACTCGAAGGCCCGAACAGATCGGTTCTCTGCCTGTTCGAAGCGAGCGGAGCGCGCCGTTCAAACGGTTTCCAGAGGACCGCGGACCTCGCGGCGATCAGACAGCCAGCGGGGTGGTGGCCGGTTCCTGAATGATGAAAATCGCCGAACGCCAGGTAGTCTCCGGCGACCGGCACGAAACCATAGCTCTGCCAATACGGGCACGGTGCAGATTTCGTGGCGAGCTGTGAGGTGTGTCTTCCGCGTGTTAGCCGAGGCGCGGGTCGGCGACGAGCGGGCACTGCTTGTCGCCGGTTCGATTGTCGTCATCTCGCCTGGTGTCATCCACGACATAGCGAACGCTGGGGAATCTCCTGTCACTGCCATTGGTTTCTTCTCAGAAGACAGGGTGGACAGCGTCTTCGAAGAACCGCTGCTGCCCAGGGACACGGACACGTTCTCGCTGCCGTGAATCGATAGCCTGAACGCAGCACCGGGTTAATGACGAGTTCGGAGGTAACCACGATGATGCTTGGTGGGGTTGGAGCGGCGGTGTCGCGTTATGCAGACGTTGTGCGCGCGCCAGGCGCTGCGTTGCCCGTGGTCGGAACCATGCTGGCCACGTTCCCCATCGGAATGCTCGGCCTGTCCGTCCTGCTCATGGTCCAGCAGTCCAGCGCTGGCTTCTCAGGTGCAGGGCTGGTCGTCGGGGCACTCGGTCTAGGGACGGGGCTCGGGATGGCATTCCAAGGCCGGCTGATCGACCTATTCGGGCAACCGAGAGTGCTCATTCCGGTGGCATCGATTCAGCTTGTTCTCCTCGTGCTTCTCGTCGTCGGGGTGGGTTCCGGCTGGCCCGTATGGGCCATTTGCTTGGTGGCGTTCGGTGCCGGGGCTGGCGAACCGCAGGTCGGGGCTAGTCTGCGATCGCTCTGGGCGGCACTCGTCGGACCAGAGCAGCGGCACGTGGCGACGGCTCTGTCTTCGATTTTGTTCGAAGCACCGATCATTGTCGCGCCCCTGCTTTTGACCGCGGTCCTGGTGATCGCCAACCCGTCATTCGGCGTGCTTCTTGCTGGAGTGTGCTTCACAGCCGGGGCATATCTGCTTTCCGCCAGCAAGGCGTCACGGGCCTGGAAGCCCGTATTAAGGGAACGGAGTCGCCTTCTGGGTGCTTTCGGGTCGAAGGGGGTCAGGACCATCGTGCTGGTCGGCTTCGGCCAAGGTATTCTTACGGCCCTGACTCAGGTTCCGTCGGCCGCCTTCGCTGCGAACGTCGGCGCTGCTGAGGGCGCACCGCTGCTCTACGGGGCGCTCTCAGTGGGGAGCCTGGTCGGCACGTTCGCGTACGGTTTGCGGCGCTGGGCCGGGCGCCCATGGGCAAGGCTGGCACTGCTCCTCGCGTCCGCAGCGGCCGCCTTGGCCCTCTGCGCTGTGATGCCTTCCCTCCCGCTGCTCGCAGTCTCGGTCTTCCTTGTCGGAACATCGATAGGGCCGGTTGCGGTCTGTTACTTCGGCCTACTGGAGGACCTCGCTCCGCGAGGCACTCTCACCGAGGCTTTTACGGCGGTTACCTCGGTTGCCCTGGGATCGTTCGCCGCATCGGCCGCGGTGGCCGGCATCGTCATCGACCGGTTCGGCGTGCCCTGGGCATTCGGAATCGGGTTTGCAGCAATGGCCCTGACTGCCTGACCGTGGTCGCAAGACACCGAACCTTGGAATCAACCGGTAAGGCCTGAGGAGACCGCCGTTGCCTTGGATTCCGTGCCGACGGGTCCGTGACCGACACGCGGCCCCCTTTGTCCGAGGACAGGATCACCTGGCTCCAGGCTGCGCCCGAGGCCGTCTCTAATATGTTGATGGTGCGGTGATTCCGTGAGCCGAAAACATCGATGCAGTGGCTGGCATAGTCAAAGGTCTTGCGGCCGACGACGACCGCTCCGGTCGCCATTCACTCGGCGAAGACCTGCCCGCTGACCCCCGGCGGGTCGAAGTGGGGATAGTCGGAGATGGGCTCGCCCAGCCACTCGTGAAGTCGGGAACCACCGGTTCCGAGCCCGTTGTCCGGGCCATCGTCGGGACCTGCGATGTAGCCGTCGAGAGACATCGACATGTACAGGATGGCCTTGCCCATGGTGATTCTCCTCGCAGTGTTCTGTCATCGATGCCGAGTGGGAAGTTGGAAGAGCTCTTGGGTGCGGCAGTCGAGCGTATGACTCTCGATCAGCTCCAGGTCGAAGTCGGCGGCACCGGCGAAGATCGGTGCGTCTCCGGTCTGGCCGCTGATCACCGGGAAGACCGTCACCTGGAGCCGGTCGACGCAGTCATGATGGTCTCGTGACTCTCACTTGGTGGGGTCGGACGCGTACCTGGGGAGTCCGGCGGGCCGGTACGTCTGCAGGATGATTCCCTTCGGGAAGGCCCGCGTCGCTACCAGCTCGAGCGCCAGATCGGGGCCGTGTTCGGGGAACAGCCGGGCGCCCTGGCCGACGATCACGGGGCAAACGAGCAGAGTGAGCTCGTCGACCAGATCGCTTGCCAGCAGCCAGCGGGCGAGTGCGCCGCTGCCGTGCACCTGCAGTTCGCCGCCGGGCGTGGCCTTGAGCTCGCGGATCGCGCTGGCGATGTCCTCGGAGAGCACGGTCGTGTTCGCCCAGGCCGGGTCCGTGAGGGTGGTGGATGCAACGTACTTCGGCCTGGTGTTCAAGGCCGCGGAGATCGGGTTGTCGCCCTGGTCGGTGCCCCAGGTGCCGGTTCCCCAGGACCAGGCGAACATCTCGTACGTGCGTCGGCCGAACAGGAACGCATCGGCGCGCTGGTAGTAGTCGCCGACGTAGGCCAGCGACTCGTCGTCGAACAGCGGCCTGGCCCAGCCGCCTCTCTCCATGCCCGGGTCGAAGTCGGGATGACGCCCGCCGTTGGACTGGTAAACGCCGTCGACGGACACCTGGATGTTGACCTTCAGCTCCATGGCAATGGTTCCTCGTCTCACAGTGGCGGTCGCGTTGGGATGCGCGCCGGCTGATTGCTCGATATGTACCTTAAGAAGTGAAGCACGCTTGACCTTAACTGAGTATGCATGGACTGCGGCTGACTTGCCTTGACCTCGGTTCGTCGCAAGGTGCGGTTTCCGCTATGATTGATTGTTGGCCCGGCACTGGAAATCCGTTAGTAACGGCAGGCGGTGCGCGGACCGAATCCATTCATACCTGGCAGCTGGCAAAATCCAGCTGCGTGAACAAAGGTCCCATTATGAAGTCTGATATCCACCCGAAGTACGAAGCTGTTGTATTCAACGACCTGGCTTCCGGCGTCAAGTTCCTGACCAAGTCCACCGTGTCTTCTTCCAAGACCATCGAGTGGGAAGACGGCAACACCTACCCGGTCATCGACGTCGAAATCTCCTCGGAGTCCCACCCGTTCTACACGGGCAAGCAGCGCATCATGGACTCTGCAGGCCGCGTCGAGCGCTTCAACGCTCGCTTCAAGGGCTTCGGCGGCAAGAAGTAATCAACTTCACCTCCAAGCTTCTGTGAAAGCCCGCACCCGCCGTATCTTCGGTGGCTGCGGGCTTTTGCGTTTTCCGGCAGGATGGGAACCATGACTTCCAGCATGCCTTTCGAGCAAGACGAACCCCGGCTCCACGGCGAATACAAGGTCCCCGGCGGAAAGCTCGTGGTGGTCGACCTCGACGTCGTGGACGGGCAGTTCGCGCACGTCTCGCTCAGCGGAGATTTCTTCCTGGAACCCGATGAGGCCCTGCTGGACATCAACCGGGCGCTCACGGGCCTTCCGGAAAGTTCGACGCCGGCCGAGATTTCCGCTGCCGTCTCCGCCGCGCTGCCTGCCGACTCGGTCCTGTTCGGCTTTTCCGCCGACGCCGTCGCTGTCGCTGTCCGACGGGCACTGGCCAAGGCCAGCGGCTGGGCAGACCACCAGTGGGAGGTCATCCCGCCGTCGGTCCTTCCCACCCGCCTCAACGTTGCCCTGGACGAGGTCCTCACCGAGCAGGTCGGAGCGGGGCTCCGCAACCCCACCTTGCGCTTCTGGGACTGGGAAGAGCCGTCAGTAGTGATCGGCAGCTTCCAGTCTTACCGCAACGAAGTGGATCCCAACGGCGTCGCGCGCCACGGCATCACGGTTGTCCGGCGCATCAGTGGCGGGGGAGCGATGTTCATGGAGGCAGGAAACTGCATCACCTATTCGCTCTATGTGCCCCAGAGCCTGGTGGACGGCATCAGCTTCGCCGACTCCTATGCGTTCCTGGACGCGTGGGTCATGGCTGCCCTGGAAAAACTGGGCATTACCGCGTTCTACGTCCCACTCAACGACATCGCCACCGAGCAGGGCAAGATCGGCGGAGCCGCGCAAAAGCGCCTTGCCAACGGCGGCATGCTGCACCACGTCACCATGAGCTACGACATCGACGCCGACAAGATGGTCGAGGTGTTGCGCATCGGCAAGGAAAAACTCTCCGACAAGGGCACCCGCAGCGCCAAGAAGCGCGTGGATCCATTGCGACGGCAGACCGGCCTTGCACGGACGGAAATCATCAAGGCCATGCAGGAGGTCTTCATCGAGCGCTACGGCGCCACGGAGTCCAGCATCACCGACGCCGAATTGGCAACAGCCCGGGAGCGGGTGCAGTCAAAGTTCGGTACCGAGGAATGGCTGCACCGGGTTCCTTAGTACTTAGCCGGCGGCTTGAGCCTCCAACGCACGGAACAAATGGCTCCGCTGCTCTATGACAATGCGCCGAAGGGCACGCGGGGCTGCCGCGTGATCCGCAAGCCAATCGTCGGTACGCCGAAGGACCGGGTGATCCGTCGGAGCCATGCCCGGGGCCAGGTCCTGGGCTGAGGGGAACAGGCCCCGCACAATCCGGCTTGCGATCTCGATGCTCCTGGACTCCCAGACGCTTTCCAAGCAGTCGAAGTACGGTTCGGCGAACCCGTCCAGCAGACCCGACGGGGCAAGTGAGAAACCTGCGATCGTTGCGCCCAGAATCTCGTTGGAGAGCTCGGTGTCGTTGACTGCGGCATCCCATACGGCCGCTTTCACTGCGGCGTCCGGACGGGCAGCAGCAGCCAATGCATGGCCTTCGCGCCCCGATGCCGTGTGGTCCTTGGCAAGTTCTGCATCCAATTCCGACAGCTCAGCCGCTCCGTTCGCTGCAAGTGCCTGCCACAAGCTCCATCGGAGCTCCGCGTCCACCGCCAGGCCGTCCACAACTATGCTTCCGGAGAGGATGCCGCGGAGGAACTCCGCGTAGGCGTCATCACGGCGCGACACCTCGGCAAGGGTCCTCGCCCAGGCAAGCTGCTGGTCCGAACCCGGCTCGCTTGAGCGCAGCTGCCGCGCGCTGGTCTCGAGCAGGCTCCCGCGAACCTCGTTGCGTTGCGGTGCCGGGACATAGCGTTCGACGGCGGTCACTGCGTTGCCCAGTACGTTCAGCAACACGCCGATTCCTGACTCGGCAGGGGCGAAGCGCTCGACGGCGGCGACGTACAGCGCCGCTGGCGTGACGGCGTCGCGCGCTGAATCCCACAGGGCTGTCCAGCACAAGGCCCGGGCCATCGGATCGCTGAGTCGGTCCAAGGCTGAGCGCACGGTTGCCTCAGAGACCGCATCCAGGCGTACCTTGGCATAGCTGAGATCGTCGTCGTTGACGAGGAGAAGGGCCGGTCGCGGCTTGCCCACCAGCGCCTCCACGGAAGTCTCGGCGCCGTCGACGTCGATCTCGACGCTTTCGGTACGGCGCAACTGACCGGCGTCGTCGACGTTGTAGAGACCGATCCGGATCCTGTGGGGACGGTGTTCCTGCATGCCCGTGATGGGGTCTACTGAGTCTTGGCGCAGGGTGACTGCCTCCATGACATCGCTGCCCCCGGAGATCTCCGCCGTCATGGTGGAGATCCCTGAAGTCTGCAACCATTGGCGGGCCCATGTTCCAAGGTCCCGGCCCGACGCTGTGTCCAGGGCTTGGAGGAGGTCGGTCAGGGTTGTGTTGCCGAACTCGTGATCCCTGAAGTAGCGTCGCGAGCCGTCAATGAACGCTTCGAAGCCGACGTAGGCCACCAATTGCTTGAGGACGGATGCCCCCTTGGCATAAGTGATGCCGTCGAAGTTCTGCTTGGCGGCTTCCAGGTCGGGGATATCGGCAACGATAGGGTGCGTCGTGGGCAATTGGTCCTGGAGGTATGCCCAGGATTTGCGCTTGTTCGCGAAATTTACCCAGGCGCTGTCCCAGTCGGTGGCCTTGTCCACGCCCAGGGTGCCCATGTAGTCCGCGAAGGATTCCTTGAGCCACAGATCGTCCCACCAGGTCATCGTCACGAGGTCGCCGAACCACATGTGGGCCATCTCGTGCATGAGGGTGTTGGCACGGGCCTGGTACTGGGCATCGGTAGCCCGCGAGGTGAAGACGTACTTCTCCGTGAAAGTGACCAGGCCGGGATTTTCCATGGCACCAAGGTTGTACTCGGGCACGAACGCCTGATCGTACTTGCCCCAGGGATATGGATAGTCGAAGAGTTCGTTGAAGACGTCCAAGCCGTTCTTCGTCAGCCGGAAAATCTCCCCGGCATCGAAGGACTCCTGCATGGACGCCCGGCAATACAGCGCGAGCGGAACCTCAAGGCTGGTCCCGTCGTCGAGCGTCTTGCTCCAGTGATCCGTGGCACGGAAGTAGGGACCGGCCAGCACGGTGGTGATGTAGGTGGACATCCGCTTGGTGGTGGAGAAATCCCAGCGGCTTGTGGCGGGATCGGTGGTCAGTTGCGTCCGGGCGATCTCGGTGCCGTTCGAGGCCACCTGCCAGCCGGAAGGGGCCATGACATGGAACGTGAATTCGGCCTTCAGGTCCGGCTGCTCGAAATTCGCGAACACGCGGCGGGCGTCCGCCGGTTCGTATTGCGTGTAGAGGTAGCACTGTCCGTCGGCGGGATCGACGAAGCGGTGCATGCCCTCTCCGGAGCGGCTGTAGAGCGCGGTTCCGGTGACCGTGACTTGATTCTCCGCCTGGAGATTGTCCAGGCGGATCCTGTCGCCGTCCACCACCCGGGCAACGTCGAGGCCTTTTCCGTTGAGGAAGACGCTGTGCACCCCGCCGTGGATGAAATCCAAGAACGTGGAGGATCCCGGCTCGGCGGAAAAGTTGATGACGCTGCGGCTCGTGTACCCCGGCACGGCAGGGTCTGCGGCCTCTCGGACGTCGACGGAGACATCGTAGCTTTGTGTGCTGATCAGGGCTGAACGGGTGGCGGCCTCAGCGCGCGCCAGAAAGGGACTCGACACTCAGCTATCTAATCACGAGCCGGACGGCGCCTATGCCCGGCGACGCGATGCCCCGCCCCGCATGTGATGCCTGCCGGCGAAGTCCAGGCCCGGGCGGGCGCGTCCGGCAGCCCATGCCGCCGTGCCCGGTATATTTGCAGCTAGCAAACCCAGCGCTACGGCTGCTGTCACTGCGCAACATGCAGAACGCGAAATGCGTTCGTAATCGAAAAGGTGATTGTCTGAGTCCCATGTCAGAGCTATTCCGGGATTACTCCGAAGCCGCCGCCCGTTCCGGCGCCTACGACGAGATGTTCGCCCCAGGCACAGTCGCCCGAAAATCCTACGGCCAGGTGGACGGTGCGCTCCGCGAGCTTTCGCTTGCCGATGTGAGTGCGCGTGCTGAGTCGATGGCGCGGACGTTCCTGGACCGGGGGGTGACCTTCGATTATGCGGGGGAGGAGCGACCCTTCCCGTTGGATATCGTGCCGAGGGTGATTCCGGCGGACGAGTGGGATGTGCTGGAGCGCGGGGTGGCGCAGCGGGTGCGGGCGTTGGAGGCGTTCCTGGATGATGTGTACGGGCGGATGGCGGTGGTCGCCGACGGTGTGGTGCCTCGGGCATTGGTGACCACGAGTGCGCATTTCCACCGTGCGGTGCATGGTTTCGAGCCGGCCGGCGGGGTGCGGGTGCACGTGTCCGGGATCGACGTGGTCCGCGATGCGGCGGGCACGTTCCGGGTGCTGGAGGACAACGTGCGGGTCCCGTCGGGGGTGTCCTACGTGTTGGAGAACCGGCGGGCGATGGCGAAGGGTTTGCCGGAGGCGTTCGGCCAGCAGCACGTCCGTCCGGTCGAGGAGTATCCGCGCCGCTTGTTGTCGGCGTTGCGGAAGACGGCGCCCTCGGGGGTGGATGACCCGACGGTGGTGGTGTTGACCCCCGGGGTCTTCAACAGCGCCTACTTCGAACACACCCTGCTGGCCGGGTTGATGGGTGTGGAGCTGGTGGAGGGCAGGGACCTGATCTGCCGGGGGAACCGGGTGTACATGCGCACCACCGCGGGGGAGCAGCGGGTGGATGTGATTTACAAGCGGATCGATGATGAGTTCCTGGATCCGTTGCAGTTCCGTTCGGATTCGATGCTGGGGTGTCCGGGGCTGGTGAACGCGGCCCGGGCCGGCGGGGTGACGATCGCGAACGCGGTGGGCAACGGGGTGGCCGATGACAAGCTGGTGTATTCGTACGTGCCTGACCTGATCCGGTATTACCTGCATGAGGAGCCGGTGATCGCGAACGTGGAGACGTTCCGGCTGGAGGAGAAGGAGGCCCGGGAGCAGGTCCTGGACCGGCTCGGGGAACTGGTGGTCAAGCCGGTGGACGGGTCCGGGGGCAAGGGCCTGGTGATCGGTCCGGATGCCTCGGCCGAGGAGCTGGAGGCTTTGCGGAAGCGGGTGCTGGCGGATCCGCGGGGCTGGATCGCGCAGCCGGTGCTGCAGCTGTCCACGGTGCCGACCCTTTCGGGGGAGAAGTTCGGGCCCCGGCACGTGGACCTGCGTCCGTTCGCGGTCAACGACGGCGAGGACGTGTGGGTGCTGCCCGGGGGCCTGACCCGGGTGGCGTTGAAGGAAGGCTCGCTGATCGTGAACTCGTCCCAGGGCGGCGGGTCCAAGGACACCTGGGTGCTCTCGGACTCCCCGCAGCTGCCCGCCGTCGAGCTGCCCCGGTCCTCGGTCACGGTCCGTGAACAGGTCTCGGTCTGGCCCGTCGAAAGCAACTGGCGGGATCGCCAATCGGACCAGCAGCAGTGATCCGTCACGTCATGATGCACGGACCGGATGACATTCATCACCACAACGCAGGACCCGAAGGAGGCACAGCCCATGCTGAGCCGTATTGCTGAATCCCTTTTCTGGATCGGCCGCTATGTGGAACGCGCCGACGGGACGGCCAGAATCCTGGACGTCCACTTGGAACGCTTGAACCACCTTCCGCTCGAGGAGCAGCGCAGCGTAGCGAGGGAACTGCTTGCCGTCATGGGAGCACGTCCCCAGAGCGAGGACTTCGGCTTGCCGGAGCTGCTCCACGCCCTCGCCTACGACAAGGCCAGTGCTACCTCCATTGCGGGTTCACTGGGGGCTGCGCGTGAGAATGCGCGCCGGGCACGCGAGACCGTCTCTTCTTCGTTGTGGGAGAGCCTCAACACGACGTACTACGGGTTGAACCAGCACCGTAAAGACGTGGTCGGAACGTACCGATTCTGCAACTGGGTGCTGGAACGAACTGCCATGGTCAGGGGTCTCGCGGACACGACTGTGAGCCACGACGAAAGCTGGCTCTTCCTCGTCCTGGGCCGCTCGCTCGAGCGTGCCGACATGACCGCACGCATGCTGTCCACCCGCGATGTCCTGTCCGCAGGAATGTCCTGGGTGAACATGCTGCGCTGCGCCGGGGCCTACGAGTCGTTCCTGCGTACTCGCCGTGCGGCCTTCGGGGACCAGCACGCCGCCGAGTTCCTCCTGCTGGACCGTTTGTTCCCACGCTCCATCGTCTTCGCCCTGCGCGACGCTGACGAGTGCCTTGCCAAGTTGGATCCATCCGCCCAGCGGGTGGGTTTCATCAATGACGCCCGTCGGATCGTTGGCCAGGCCCGCACCTTCCTTGAGTTCCACCGCACGGACGACCTCATGTCCGAGCTGCCCGAGCATATGGACCGGGTGCAGAAGGCTGTAACGCAGGCCTCCGACGCGATTTCCCGTAAGTACTTCAATCAGGCGGATGAACTGGCCTGGGTGGGAGAAGTTTCATGACCCGGCTGAGCATCGTCCACAGGACGGCCTACAAATACAACCGCCGTGTGACTCTGTCGTACAACGAGGCACGCATGACGCCGTTGACCGATCCCCAACAGGTGGTCCTTGAATCATCGCTGAAGATCACGCCGTCGCAGGCTGCCGTGAGCACCTACCGTGATTACTGGGGCACTCGCGTGACGGCCTTCGACATGCAGATGCCGCACGAGCGCCTCGAAGTCGTGGCCACCGCCACCGTGGAAGTCCATCGGGTGGAACGCGTGGCCCTGGACGAAGAGATTGTTGGCTGGGATGTGATGGGTTCGGACGAGATCCGCGACCAATTCAGCGACTGGCTTCCGCAATCGCAGCTCAGCGGACCCGGTGCGGAAGTCCTGGGCATCATCCCCACCGTCGTCGCCCGCAAGAACCCCCACGAGACTGCCATGGCCATCTTCGAATGGATGCGCGGCGAAATGAGCTACGTGAAAGGCACCACCGGCGTCACTACGAACGCCGAAGAGGCTTGGAACCAGCGTCAAGGAGTCTGCCAGGACCTGGCACACCTGGCCATCGGCTCGCTTCGCAGCTGCGGCATTCCAGCGAGGTACGTGTCCGGCTACATCCATCCGCGGCCCACGGCCGAGATCGGCGAAACGGTGGCTGGCCAATCCCATGCTTGGTTGGAATGGTGGGACGGCGAATGGCGCAGCTGGGACCCCACCAACCACAAGCCGGCCGGTGACTATCACGTCACAGTGGCACGAGGCCGGGACTACCGGGACGTTCCTCCCTTGAAGGGCATCTTGTCCGGAGGCGGCGGCTCGGGCCTGACCGTGACGGTCGAGATCACGCGACTGACGTAGCGGGCCGGCGGCCCTCCTCCTGGATTACCAGGGGGAGGGCTTGTAGTCCTTCAGGAAGACGCCGAACTGGTCTTCGCCGTTTTCGCCCATGACGATGGGATCGTAGACCCGCGCAGCTCCATCCACGAGGTCGAGCGGTGCGTGGAAGCCTTCCTCCATGAGCCGGACTTTGGTGTAATGCGGACGTTCGTCTGTGATCCAACCGGTGTCGACGGCGGTCATCAGGATCCCGTCACTGTCCAGCATCTCTTGTGCGCTGGTCCGCGTCATCATGTTCAACGCAGCCTTTGCCATGTTGGTATGCGGATGCCCTGGGCCTTTGTACGCGCGGGAGAACTGCCCCTCCATGGCCGAGACGTTCACGATGTACTTGCGGCGTGCCGTGGAGCGCTTCATGGCCCCGCGGAGCCGGCTGACCAGCAGGAACGGCGCCGTGACGTTGCAAAGCTGAACCTCGAGCATCTCCAGGGGATCGACTTCGTCCACCACTTGGGTCCAGCTGTTGATCGCCGCAAGGTCGGGGACCAGTCCGCCGGCGTCGATCGCGGTACCCGTGGCTATTCGCTCCAAAGAAGCGGAGCCCGTGGACAGCGCTAGCGAGGTAATCGCATCTCCCGCAAGTACCGGATGCTCGGTGACGCTGTGGGTGATGGCCAAGGGATGTTTGTCGTGGGCGTGGCCGAACGTAACCAGCTCCGGGCCGCCATTGGCCACTTGCAGGGCCTCTGGCAGCGGCTCGTCCTCGGCATCCACCAAGGGTTTGTACGCGTTCCCGGAACGCCGGACCGTCTGGGCCGCGTTGTTGATGATGATGTCGAGCGGACCGGCTTCGTTGAGCGAGTCGGTGAGGGCCATGACCTGTGAAGGGTCACGGAGATCGATGCCCACAATCCTGAGCCGGTGCAGCCAGTCCGCGCTGTCCTCCATAGCCGCGAAACGGCGTGCCGCGTCCTTGGGAAAACGGGTGGTGATGGTGGTGTGCGCGCCGTCACGGAGCAAGCGGAGGGCGATGTACATGCCGATCTTGGCGCGCCCGCCCGTGAGCAGGGCGCGGCGTCCACTCAAGTCGGTGCGGGCATCCCGCTTACTGTGGCTGAAGGCCGCACATTCCGGGCACAGCTGGTGGTAGAACGCGTCAACCTGCGTGTAGTGCTGTTTACAGATGTAACAGGGCCTCGAACGGATGAGATGGCCCGCGATTTCACCGGTGGCAGAGGTGGCCAGCTTGTTGCCGCGGGTCTCATCGTCGATCCTGTCCGGAGCCGCTGTGGCAGTAAGCGCGAGGACCGCGCGGTCGGCTTCCGCGATCTCGTCCCGTTTGGTGACCCGGCGGTGGCGCTTGACGGCCTTGAACATCTTCCCCGTGGCACGACGGACGGCGACGTAGTCCGGGTGCTCCTCGTCGTAAACGTGGATAGTGTTCAGGACCTTGAGGGCGGCCTGGATCTCTTCAGGCGTTAAATCGGCGGGGCTCATTGGCTCAATTTTACAGGGTCGGGCACAGCAAAGCCTCCCCGGCGACAGAGGCTGGACGCCTGCTGTCGCCGGGAAGGCCGGGGGCTGCTCTGGTTCCTGCGGTTCGGGTCAGACTTCTACCGAGGAAGCCTGGATTTTGGTGACCTGTTCCGCGGAATCCCGAAGGTCGGGGAATTTCTCCGTGGCAGCCTTGATCGCCTCGGGCACCGAGCGCCGATATTCGGCAGCCAAGGCGAGCTCGGACGCGTCCGGCTCCGGTACCACCTGACCCTTGGCTAGCACTGTGATTCCCGATTCGGTGACTTTGAAGCCGCGGGCACGGTCGAGATCTGCGTCCAGGCCGATCGCAGCTCCGGCAGGGATCTTCACGTTCTTGTCGATGATGGCGCGCTTGACCACCGCGCCTTCACCGATCCGCACTTTGTCCATCAGTACCGAGTCCTGGATCCTGGTGGCCGGTCCCACGTAGACATCGTTGGAGAGGACGGATCCTTCCACGATTCCGCCGGAGATCACCGAGCCACTGGCCACGATGGAGTCCAGCGCCGTGCCAACCGTGTTGTTGTCCCCTCGGACGAACTTGGCAGGCGGCGAAATGCTCTGGCGCGTGTAGATGGGCCATTCCGAGTTGTACAGGTTGAAGATCGGCACGGGCGAAATCAGGTCCATGTGGGCGTCATAGAAGGAATCGATGGTGCCTACGTCGCGCCAGTAGGTGCGGTCACGGTCGGTGGATCCCGGAATGTCGTTGAGGGTGAAGTCGTAGACACCTGCTTCGCCCTGGCCAACGAAGTACGGAATGATGTCTCCACCCATGTCGTGTTTGGTGTCCAGTCGCTCCGCATCAACGCGAAGGGCCTCCACCAGTGCGTCGGCATCAAAGACGTAGTTGCCCATGGAAGCAAGGAACTGTGTGGGGTCGGCCGCGAGGCCTTCTGTTTCTGCAGGCTTTTCCACGAACGCCGAGATCTTCTGCGGATCGTTTTTGTCGACCTCGATCACACCGAACTGGTTGGCCATGTTCAGCGGCTGGCGGACGGCGGCGACTGTGGCTTTGGCTCCGCTGGCCACGTGCTGTTGAACCATCTGCTGGAAGTCCATGCGGTAGACGTGGTCCGCGCCGACCACCACCACGATATCGGGATCCGCGTCGTGAATCAGGTTCAGGGACTGGTAGATGGCGTTCGCGCTGCCGAGGAACCAGCTCTTGCCCACGCGCTGCTGGGCGGGAACCGAGGCCACGTATCTGCCCAGCTGCGTGGACATCCTCCAGGTCTCGGAAATGTGGCGGTCAAGGCTGTGCGACTTGTATTGGGTCAACACCACGATCTGCAGGTACCCGGAATTGACCAGATTCGAGAGAGCGAAATCGATCAAACGATAGCCCCCTGCAAACGGCACCGCAGGTTTGGCCCTGTCTGCCGTCAATGGCATAAGGCGGTTTCCTTCGCCGCCAGCCAAAACAATTGACAATACTTTCTTCAACGCCATGGTGTTTGCTCTCCCTGTACGTCTTTGTAGCCCCCGAAAAAAGCCCGGGTTGCCGGACCCTTTCACACTAGAACACATACCTCGGAAGGACTACGTTAGGTAACGTGCGCGTAGACATTGTGACTAAAGAGTTTCCACCCGAAATCTATGGCGGGGCCGGCGTGCATGTTGCCGAGCTCAGCCGCGTCCTGGCAAAACATGTGGACCTGCAGGTGCGTGCCTTCGGCGCGCCCCGTGATGCGGACTTCCACGGTGCAACGGTGACGTCGTATTCCACACCGGAGGATCTGGGGACGGCCAACGCCGCACTGCAGACCCTTGGGGTGGATTTGCGCATAGTGCCGGACATCGCCGGAGCGGACCTGGTCCATTCCCATACCTGGTACGCCAACATGGCCGGTCACCTGGCTTCGCTGTTGCATGGAATACCCCATGTGCTCAGTGCCCACAGCCTGGAACCGCTGCGGCCATGGAAAGCGGAGCAGCTGGGCGGCGGCTACGCCTTGTCCTCGTGGGTTGAAAAGACAGCCTACGAGGCTGCTGCGGCCATCATCGCGGTCTCGGACGGCATGCGGCAGGACATCCTGCGCAGCTATCCGAATGTGGACCCCGCCAAGGTCCGCGTGGTCCACAACGGCATTGACGTCGACATGTGGCAGCCGGACGAAGGCGAGGACGCAATTCGTGCCCTTGGCATCGACCCCGATAAGCCGAGCGTGGTCTTCGTTGGGCGCAATACGCGCCAGAAGGGTGTTCCGTACCTCCTGAGGGCCGCCGCCAGCTTGCCGGAAGGCGTTCAGTTGGTGTTGTGCTTGGGAGCCGCGGATACGCCGGAGCTCGCCGCGGAAACGGCCCGCCTCATCGAGGAACTGCAGAGCAAGCGCGAGGGTGTGGTGCTGATCGAGCGCATGCTTCCGCGCCACGAGCTCATCCAGGTTCTCAGCCATGCCACGGCCTTCGCATGCCCGTCGATCTACGAGCCGCTCGGCATCGTCAACCTCGAAGCCATGGCTTGCGGCGCGGCCGTGGTGGCGAGTGCCACGGGCGGTATCCCCGAAGTGGTTCAGCACGGTGAAACGGGACTCCTCGTGGAGCTGGAGCAGGTGACGGACGGTACCGGGACCCCGCTGGATCCTGAGAAGTTTGTTGCCGATTTTGCCGTGGCCCTCAACGAGGTCGTGTCTGATCCTGCGCGTGCCAAGGTCATGGGCGCGGCCGGTCGCGTCCGGGCGGAGAAGCACTTCTCCTGGGAATCGATCACCGAGACAACCCTTGAGGTCTACCGTTCAGTCCTCGCCCCCTGACCCCTAGCCCACCAGCCCAACTAGTCCCCACCGCCCCCCTCGCCTCGCAAGCTCGGCCAGGGAACCCTGGCGGCGTGGGCCCCCGCAAAAGTGTCGTTTTGGGGGCTCATAACGACAACAACTGCGAGTGAGTTGGGAAGAACGACGACGGCGCCGCACTCCCGCTGAGGGGTGCGGCGCCGTCGTCGTTAAGGATTCGGCAATTGTTCACCGGCCGGTCACGGCAGGATGCTAGCCGGACTTCCTCCCTTTCAATGCAAGCAGGGTTTTCTCCTCGGCTGGAGCGTTGCCGCTGGCTCGTTGTGCCCGGAAGTAGCCGCGGGCTTCGTCTTGGCGCTCCTTCTCGGCTCCGGACGCGATGGCCGCCCGCAGGTGCTCGGGGCCATAGCCGAAGGAATCGACCAGATCCAGGGCGTGGGGACGGATCTTGACGAGGAGGCGGTTGATGTAGGCGCCCACTGTGCGCCCGCGCTGCATGGAAAGGCGGCCGTTCATGAGGTACCAGGACAAGTGTTTTTCGATGAGCGAGAGGCCGAAGAGGTCGCGAAGCCAAGTCAGCACCTGAAGTGTGCCGGGATCGCCGATCTTGCCAAGGGCCTCCGTGAAAGCCTCCCATTGCAGGAGTTCGGCATGGGCCTGGGCGGCGTCGATCAGATCGTCCTGATGTTGGTTGAACAGGGCGGCGGCCTGGTGCTGTGGAAGCTTGTTCGCACCCTTGAGAGCCGAACCCACCTCAGCCACCATCGATTGCACCCGGTCAGTCAGCAGCGTGCGCTGGCCTTCTTCGTCCCGCAGGGCCAGGGCAGCCTTCTGGACGGATCCCGTGTCGGCCACGAACTGCGCCACCTGCCGCAGCCCGGTGCGGTTGATGGCGACGTCCGCTGCCTGGGCCGCGACGAAGCGGGCCAGTACGCCGAAGTCCACATTGCGGAACTCCTTGGCGTAGTCGGAGAGCAGGCGCTTTGCGACGAGCTGGAGCAGGACGGTGTTGTCGCCCTCGAAGGTGGCGTAGACATCCAGGTCTGCGCGGAGCGAGGCGAAGCGGTTTTCGATGAGGAATCCGGCGCCCCCGCAGGCCTCACGGCATTCCTGCAGGGTGTCGAGAGCGTGCCAGGTGCTCAAGGGCTTGAGCGCCGCGGCGAGGGTCTCGAGGTCCTGGCGGTCGGCGTCGGTGTCGTGCCGGCCGGAGAAGACGTCGTCGAATTTTTCGAGCAGCTGCTCGTGCGCGAAGCTCGCCGCGAAGGTGGTGGCCAGCCGGGTGAACAGTCGCCGCTGGTGCCGCTGGTAGTCCAGCAGGACTTCCTCGTCGGTGGGAGAGGAAGCGTTGAACTGGCGCCGTTCGGCGGCGTATCGGATGGCGGCCGTCAAGGCCACCTTGCTCGCGGCCACAGCGGCGCCGTCAAGGGAGACGCGGCCCTGTACCAGCGTGCCGAGCATCGTGAAGAAGCGGCGGCCCGGGCTGGCGATCGGGGAGGTGTACTCCCCTTCGGGGGAGACGTTGCCGTAACGGTTGAGCAGGTTGGTGCGGGGGATGCGGACATCGCTGAAGTGAAGCCGGCCGTTGTCGATGCCGTTGAGGCCGCCTTTGACGCCGTCGTCCTCGCCGCCGATTCCCGGAAGGAACTCTTTGGTGTCCGGGTCCCTGAGCGGAACGTAGAACGCGTGGACGCCATGGTTCACCTTGCGGGTCACCACTTGGGCGAACACGACGGCGGCCAGGCCGTCTACGGCGGCGTTGCCGATGTAGTCCTTCCACGCCGCACGGAACGGCGTGTTGATCACGAACTCATGTGTGGCCTCGTCGTACGTGGCAGTGGTGGCGATACTGGCAACATCGGAACCGTGGCCGGTTTCGGTCATGGCGAAGCAGCCGGGGATCTCCAGGCTCATGATGCCCGGCAGCCAGCTGTTGTGGTGTTCCTCCGTACCGAGGTGCATGACGGCGGAACCAAACAGCCCCCACTGCACGCCGGCCTTGATCTGCAGTGAAGGATCGGCGGTGACGAGTTCCTCGAACCCTGCGATATTGCCGCCGTGGTCGTCCGAACCGCCCAAGCTGGCGGGGAAGGCCCGGTGCACGGCGTTGTTGTCCACGAGGTACTTCAGCTGCGCGGACACACGCTTGCGGTGCTCGGTATGCGTCAGGCCTTCGATCTTGTGTACCTCCGGGCGGCCGGCGAGGTCGCGCGCCGTGCGCCGGATGTGGGCCCACTTGCCCAGCAGCAGTTCGCCGAGCGCCGCCACATCAACTACCGGCGCCGCGGGCTGTCGGGTTGCAGCGGTTCCGTCAGGCTCCCGGGTGCTGGAGGGGGTGCGATCCACTACTTCAGTCATGTTGATTCCTTCTTTGGTTCCGAACAACTGATATGTCATTGCTGATTTTCTGCAGAGTTGGTCTTGAGCTCGGGGGCGATTCCCACGCATAGCCAATCGGTGATCCGGGATGCCATGGTTTCCTGGTTGGGCTTCGCCGGGGATGCCGGGCTGCCTAGCCACATTTCGCCGGCATTGCGGACAAGTCCGATTGCGGCGGTGGGCCAGTAGTCAATGAGTGCTTCCTTTTCCGCCCCCAGGTGCTCCCGCATGGGCTGGGCGATCATGGCACTGATCGACTCGAAGAAGTGGCCAAGGGCTCCGGAAGCGGCGATGGCGTCCTGAGCCGACGGCTCGCCGTTCGTGAGTCGCGTGACGAAGGCATAGACGTTGGGGCTCGACTCTGCCATTTGCAGGTAGGCCGAAACCATGGCGAACAAGCCTTCGCGCGGAGTCTGCGCGCTTTCCGCCGCTTCCTTCATCCGCCGCTGCATTTGTCCCAGCACCACTTCGCCCATGGCTTGTTGCAAGCCTGCTTTGTCCCCGAAGTACCGGTAGTACACCGACTTGGAGGTGTTGGCGGCGGCAGCTATGTCCTCCATTGACGCGTCGCGGCCCAGCGCGTGGACAGCCTTGCGCGCGGCCTTGATGAGTTCGCGGCGACGTTCCTCGCGGTGGCTCTGCCAGCGCGCGGCGCGGCCGTCGACGGCGGGGCTCCCGCCCTCTGCCAAGGCGGGGATCCCGGCAGGGTGGTCGGCAGAAAGTGCTGGGCTGGGGATGTTCACGATACTCAGCGTATCAGGTACGCTGGGTATCAGTAACCCGATGTGATCATAAGGAGAAACGCATGCCTGAAGCAGCAGTGCCCGCGAGTGCACCACAGGAAATCGCCGTCGGCCCGGGCGCACTTCGCAAGGCCGTGGTGATTGGCGGCAACAGGATCCCCTTTGCGCGGACCGGCGGCGCCTACACCAAGTCGTCCAATCAGGACATGCTGACGGCCGCCCTGGACGGGTTGATCGCCCGTTTCGGGCTCCAGGAGGAGCGGATCGGTGAAGTTGCTGCTGGAGCGGTCCTGAAACACTCCCGCGACTTCAACCTGACCCGCGAAGCGGTGCTTGGCTCAGCCCTGGCGCCAGAGACGCCGGCCTACGATCTCCAGCAGGCGTGCGCCACCGGCCTTGAGACAGTCCTGGGCCTGGCCAACAAGATCAAGCTCGGCCAGATCGACTCGGCCATCGCGGGCGGCGTGGACTCCGCGTCCGATGCCCCTATTGCCGTCAGCGAGGGCCTCCGCGAAATCCTGCTGGACCTCAATCGGGCCAAATCACTGCCCGAACGGCTCAAGGTCCTGTCCCGGCTTCGTCCCAAGGATCTGGCTCCGGACGCCCCGAACACCGGGGAGCCGCGGACCGGCCTGTCCATGGGTGAGCACCAGGCGTTGACCACGGCCCAGTGGAAGATCAGCCGTGAGGCCCAAGACGAGCTCGCGTTCAACAGCCACCACAATCTCGCCGCCGCCTACGAGCGCGGCTTCTTCGACGACCTCGTGACTCCTTACCGTGGCCTGAACCGTGATTCGAACCTTCGTCCGGATACGTCCAGGGAGAAGTTGGCCACCCTGAAGCCCGTCTTCGGCAAGAGCCTCGGAGCGGAAGCCACCATGACGGCCGGAAACTCCACCCCCCTCACGGACGGCGCCTCCACTGTGCTCCTGGGCACGGAAGGCTGGGCCGACACCCGGGGCCTGCCCAAACTGGCCGTCGTCGTCGATGGCGAAGCGGCCGCCGTTGATTTCGTCCACGGCAAGGACGGGCTCCTCATGGCTCCTGCCTTTGCTGTGCCACGGCTTCTCGCCCGCAACGGCTTGTCCTTCGAAGACATCGATTTCTTCGAAATCCACGAAGCCTTCGCGGGAACCGTTCTAAGTACGCTCGCTGCGTGGGAAGACGAAGAATTCGGCCGCAACCGCCTGGGCTTGGACGGTGCCCTCGGCAAGATCGATCGCGCCAAGCTCAACGTCAACGGCTCGTCCTTGGCGGCCGGCCATCCCTTTGCTGCAACTGGTGGACGGATTGTCGCCTCGCTGGCGAAAATGCTCCACGAGAACGGCCCGGTGGACGGCCGTCCCGCCCGCGGACTCATTTCCATCTGTGCCGCCGGGGGACAGGGCGTCGTCGCTATCCTCGAGGCTTACTCCGCTCCGGAAGGGCGGTAGCCGGCATGACCGACAAATACACGCAGTTTGTCAGCCACGGGATCGGCAAGGACCTGGCCAAAAAGCTCGGCCTGCCCCAACCTGCGGTGCTTCGGAGGTACAAAGCGGGAGAACCACTGGTTCCGGGGCCGGTACTTTTGCTGGGGAGCGGGAACGGGAACGCCGTAGGCGCCGATGAACTGGCGGCGGCGCTCCTCGGGTGGGGGCTGGATGTTCGGAGAAATGCCCTGCCCAAGGAAAAGCTCGGTGCGATCATCCTGGTGCTCGACGACCTTGAGCACCCTCAAGACCTTGCGGGGCCCGTCCTCACGGCCGCGCAATCGCTCCGGGATTTGCTCCCCTCCGCAAGAGTCGTCACGATCTCCCGCACCTCCGCATCCGCGGCAAGCCCGCCTGTCGCTGCCGGCCGCCAAGGCGTCGACGGGCTACTGCGTTCGCTGGCCAAGGAGCTTAGGGCGGGCGCCACGGCCAATGGCATTCTCCTTGGAGACAGCGCCGGCACAACCAGCCCAAGCACCCTGGGTGCATTGCGCTTTTTCCTGTCGGGCCGGTCCGCATTCGTGGATGGGCAGTTCCTGACGGTCACCACGGGTGCCGGCCAGCTACCCGCCGATGCCGACAAGCCCTTGGACGGCAAAGTCGCCGTGGTCACAGGGGCCGCCCGTGGAATTGGTGCGGCGATCGCGCGCACCCTGTACCGCGACGGGGCCCGGCTGGTGGTGGTTGACATCCCCGCCGCGGGCGACCACCTTGCCGCAGTCGCCAACGAAGTCCATGGCACCGCCCTGCAGTTGGACATCACGGCGGAGAATGCGGGGAATCGGATCATAGACCACGCCATGGATCGCCATGGCGGCCTGGATATCGTCATCCACAACGCCGGCATCACCAGGGACAGGCTCCTGGCCAACATGGACGAAAGCCGCTGGAACTCGGTCATCGGCGTCAACATCGCCTCGCAGTTGCGAATCAACGAGGCGCTTCTGGACTCCGCGCGGTTCAGCAAGGCCCCCAGAATCGTCTCGGTGGCTTCCACCAGTGGGATTGCAGGGAATCGGGGGCAGACCAACTACGCGGCTTCCAAGGGCGGAGTGATCGGAATGGTCCGCGCCACGGCACCCCTTCTGGCGGAAAGCGGTGGATCGATCAACGCGGTCGCCCCGGGCTTCATCGAGACAGACATGACTGCCCGGATCCCCTTTGCTACCCGGGAAGTGGCGCGACGGCTTAATTCCCTCCAGCAGGGCGGCCGGCCCGGAGACGTCGCGGAGGCCATAGCGTTCCTGGCATCGGATGCGGCCGCCGGGATCTCGGGCGAAGTGCTCAGGGTATGCGGGCAGAACCTGGTGGGTGCATGAGAACCGAACAACCGCTCATCCTGGGGGACCTGCCTTCCCTCTCGAAGCTGTATGTGAATGCGGCGGCGACGGCGGCGCGAAGGAGGATGCTGGGCTTCCAGACTGCCAATGTGCTGCCTCAAGGCAGTCATGAGGTCCGTGGGGTGCAGGCCGACGTGGGAAACCTCACCGCATACCAGCACCTCGTTGGCGAGAGCGCCAGCGACGTGTTGCCTGCCGGTTTCATCCACGCCCTCGCGTTCCCCGTCGCCATGAGTGTGCTCAACCGCGACGACTTCCCGCTTCCGCTGCTCGGAATGATCCACTTACGGAACCATGTGGAGCAGTTGCGGGCGGTCCAATTCAGCGAACTGCTAGACATCCGGTCCTGGGCCGAGGACATGCGCGGCCATAGGGCAGGAACCCAGCTCGACGTCGTCGCCGAGGCCCGTTCCAGCAGCGACGGGGCCTTGCTCTGGCGGGGTGTCTCGACGTACCTGGCCAAGGGAGTGTTCTTGCCGGGGGTCGACAAAGCGAATACGGCCGCCGCGCCGGGGGAGTTCACTCCTCCTGCGCCAACCGCCGTCTGGCAGCTCGGCGTGGATACCGGTCGCCTCTATGCTTCAGTGTCCGGGGACTTCAATCCGATCCACCTGAGCGTCCTCTCTGCCAAGGCACTGGGCCTCCGGCGATCCATCGCACACGGGATGTACCTTGCATCCCGAGCCTTGGCAGACGTTGGCTCGGTGAAGTCGGAGGCATTCCGTTGGGCCGTGAACTTCGAGGCACCCGTGTTCCTCCCGGCGAGGGTGGCTTTGGAAATCAGCACGCTCCACTCCGCGTCGGGGGCTTGGGAGGCTTCCGACTATATCGCCTGGAACCCCCGGAGCGGCAGGAAGCACTTCAGCGGGTCCGTGACGGCGCTTTAGGGCGTCGGGGCGTGGTTCAGGAACAAGGGCCAGGAACCGGGTTCAAGGACGGCCACGACGACGGCGGACACCCCACTCGGGTGCCCGCCGTCGGCGTCTGTTGGGGTCCGGTTCGCCGCCGCGCGCGAATTGGCGGTAATGCAATTTAATGAATGTGATGAACGTCGCATCAAGCGCTGAAAATGCAAATTCATATTAAACAAACAAGGCCCGGAATCTTTACGATTCCGGGCCTTGCAATTGTGCGCGGAGGGGGACTTGAACCCCCACCCCCTTTCGAGGACTAGCACCTCAAGCTAGCGCGTCTGCCATTCCGCCACCCGCGCAGGTGGTGTTCGGAGCGTTCGTTCTGCGCCTCTCGGCGCTTCTCTTTCCTCCGAAGCAGCGAGAAAAACTCTAACACGGTTTCTGGGAAATAAAAAAATCGGAGGTGGCCGAGGTGCCGGGGCCGGCAATTAGTTCCTGTCAGTCCCCGTCAAAACACAAGAAAACACGCGGTCAAACGGGCGGGCGGTGGGTAGGCTGAGGGAAGCGCGCGGGAGCGTCCGCACCTTGACGCCTGCCCGCCGGAGTACACGAATCCCAGCCAGCGAGGAGAGTTCCATGACTGATATCCGACCCGAAGACGAAGTAGTCCGGATCTGCCAGGAACTCATCCGGATAGACACCTCGAACTTCGGTGACGATTCCGGTCCCGGGGAACGTGCTGCCGCCGAATACACTGCGGCGCTGATTAGCGAAGTGGGATTGGACGCTGAAATCTTTGAATCGGCTCCCGGGCGCGCCAACGTCGTCACGCGCATGGCGGGGGAGGACCCCTCAGCTGATGCCCTTGTGGTGCATGGCCATCTTGACGTCGTTCCTGCGCTCAAGGACCAGTGGTCCGTGGATCCCTTCAGCGGCGAACTCAAGGACGGCCTCATCTGGGGTCGGGGTGCCGTGGACATGAAGGACATGGATGCCATGATTCTTTCCGTCATGCGCGACTTCGCCCGGACGGGACGTAAGCCGAAACGCGACATCATCTTTGCTTTCTTCGCTGACGAGGAAGCGGGCGGCAACCACGGTGCGCGCTACGCCGTCGAGCACCGGCGCGAACTGTTCGACGGCGCGACCGAAGCGATCTCCGAAGTAGGCGGCTTCTCCGCGACGATCGGCGGCCAGCGCACTTATTTGCTCCAAACAGCGGAGAAGGGCCTTTCCTGGCTGCGGCTTGTTGCCCACGGCCGGGCCGGGCACGGATCGCAAATCAACACAGACAACGCCATTACCCGTCTGGCGGGCGCGGTCACCCGCATCGGAGAATACCGGTGGCCCGTCGAGCTGACCCCCACCACCCGGCAGTTCCTGGACGGCGTCACCGAACTGACCGGCGTCGAGTTCGATCCGGACAACCCCGAGATCCTGCTGAAGGAACTCGGCACCGTGGCGCGTTTCGTCGGAGCCACCTTGCAGAACACCTCGAACCCCACGCTCCTGAGCTCGGGATACAAACATAATGTCATCCCGGAATCCGCGGAGGCGCTGGTGGATTGCCGCACGTTGCCCGGCCAGCAGGAGCTCGTGTTCGAAACCATCAGGCAGCTTGCCGGCGATGGCGTGGAGGTCAGTTACGTCAACAAGGACGTCTCCCTCGAGGTGCCGTTTGCCGGCAACCTGGTGGACGCCATGATCGATGCACTGCACTCCGAGGACCCCGGAGCCAAGGTCTTGCCGTACACCCTGTCCGGTGGCACCGACAACAAGTCGCTCAGCAAGATCGGCATCACCGGCTATGGCTTTGCGCCCCTGATGCTGCCGGAGGAACTTGACTTCACTGGAATGTTCCACGGGGTTGACGAACGTGTCCCCGCCGATTCGCTCAAGTTCGGGTCCAGGGTGCTCAACACCCTGCTGAGCAACTACTAAGGGAGAATGCCGTGACTCCCGAGGAGATCCTGCCGGACGCGCTGCTGGACCGAATTCGGAGCCGTGCCGCAGGGTATGACCAAGGCAACTCGTTTTTCCACGAAGACCTTGGGGAGCTCGCTGCGGCGGGCTACCTGGGGATCTTCGTCCCGGAGTCCGACGGCGGACTCGGGCTCGGGCTCGAAGCTGCGGCGGCGCTTCAGCGCCGGCTCGCGACGGCTGCCCCGGCCACCGCGTTGGCCGTCAACATGCACCTTGTCTGGACCGGCGTCGCGCATGTCCTCGCGGCCCGCGGAGACAACTCCCTCGACTTTGTCCTCAGGGAGGCCGGCCAAGGCGAGCTCTTTGCCTTCGGGATTTCCGAGGCGGGCAACGACTCCATGCTCTTTGACTCAGGGACCACGGCCGAACCGCAGGACGACGGCGGGTACAGCTTCACGGGCCGCAAGATCTTCACGAGCCTGTCACCGGCCTGGACGCGCCTCGGGATCTTCGGCAAGGACGGTGGCGCGCGCGACGGGGATGGAGAGCTGGTTTTCGGCTTCATCCAGCGTGATGCCCCGGGTCACGAGACCCTGGCCGACTGGGACACCCTGGGCATGCGCGCCAGCCAATCGAACACCACGCTCTTGCAGGGTGCCGTGGTTCCGCCGGAGCGCATCTTCCGGAAACTGCCCGTGGGGCCCAACCAGGATCCGCTGATCTTCGCGATTTTCGCATGCTTCGAAACACTGCTCGCCGCGGTGTACACGGGCATCGCGGAACGGGCATTCACCTTGGCCGTTGAGGCGGTTAAGCGCCGGACCTCGGCAAAATACGGTGGCCGGAGCTTTTCGCAAGATCCGGACATCCGGTGGAGGATTGCCGACGCCGCCATGGCCATGGATTCCATCCAGCCGCAGCTGGCGTCAGTTGCCCGTGACGTGGACGCCTTGGCTGACCACGGCGCCCAGTGGTTTCCGAAGTTCGTCGGACTCAAGGTGCGGGCAACCGAAAACGCCCGGAGCATGGTGGACGTCGCAATCCGGGTTTCCGGAGGCTCCAGCTATTTCCATGGCTCCGAGCTTGAACGGCTGTATCGCGATGTGCTGGCCGGGATTTTCCATCCCTCCAATGATGAGTCAGCGCACACCACCGTGGCCAACGCGTGGCTCGGCCCGCTCGAAAGCTGAACCGCTCGAAAGTTGAGTCGGGGACCCCGAAACGAGGCCTCGCAGCTAGACGGTGCGCTGTACGTTGAGCACTCTACGGCGCAACCAGAAACGGCGTCCGCCGCCCATGTAGAGAATGCTGCGCTCCAGTTCCCACTTGCCATACTCGGAGTGCTCCACAAGCCGACGCCGCGCCTCGGGCAAGGAATCATCAGGGCTGACGGTCAGTACCAGATACTCGTACTGCCTTGCGTAGTCCCGCTGACGCTCCACCGAACTGCTCAGAAATTGTTCTCTCATCCCTCTCCATTTTCGTCTTTTTCGGGCTAACGTGAAGTCATGAGCATCGATCCGCGTGTCGCGCTTCAGTCATTGACAGCCGCCTTGGAAGAGCACCTGATTGCCGCTTCCGCCCGCCGGGGCGAAGGAGACCCCACTGTGGAGGCAGCGTTTTTCGCCGTCGCAGATGCCTTTGAGGTATATGAGGACTCACTATACGAGGCCTACTCGGAAGTCACACCCCTCCAGGTGTTTGACGACGATGAAGAAGATGACGACGAGGACAATAACGAGCTCCTCGATGAAGACGAGCTGGAGATCCTCGACCAGTGATGCCGATCAGTAATGCCGGACCAGTAAGGCCCCCGGTAACGCAACAGCTTCAGCCATCCTTAGATCGCTGAAACGTCCTCCAATGCCCGCGAGATTTCGGTCGGAAGCGGCGATAGCTGCGCATCGAGCAGTTCCTTGAGCTGGACGGCGTTGCGCGAGCCCACAACAGCCGTTGAAACGCCCGCGCGGGAAAGCAGCCAACTCAGGGATACGTCTACGGCGGAGCGTCCCAATCCACGCCCCGCCATGGCCACTGCTTCGACGATCCGTGCGCCCCGCGCGTCGAGGTACTTTTCGACGTAGCTGCTCAAGCGGCCCTGAGCCGCGCGCGAGTCTGAAGGGATCTGTCCCCTGTATTTGCCACTGAGCACGCCGCGGCCGAGCGGCCCCCAGGCCATGAGGCCCAGACCGGCGTCCTCGACGGCCGGCACCAGCTCCTCTTCCGGCTTGCGTTGCAGCAGAGAGTATTCGGATTGGCTGGCCACGATAGTGAAGCCGGCGATCGCGGCAGCTTTCGCGGTCTGCCACCCGTTGTAGTTGGAGATGCCGACGTACCGCGCGCGTCCCGACCTCAGCGCAAGGTCGAGGGCGGACAGCGTTTCGTCGAGCGGAACATTGCCGTCCCATGCGTGGGCGAACCAGATGTCGACGTAGTCGGTTCCCAATCGGGCAAGGCTGGCGTCTAGCGCGGACAACATGGAGCCCCGGGAGGCATCGATGCTGCGGCGGCCGTCCGACGTCGAGACCCCTGCTTTCGTCGAAAGGACAACCTCCGATCGCGCCACCACGTCGCCCAGCATGGAGCCCAGGAGAGCCTCGGCCTGTCCGCCTGCGTAGGAAGCCGCGGTATCGATCATGGTGCCGCCTGCCGCAACGAAGGTGTGGAGCAGCTCCCGCGCATCCTGTTCGTCCGTTTCTTCCGCCCAGGACATGGTGCCCAGGGAAAGGGTGGACACCCGAAACCCGCTGTTGCCGACGTAACGCTGCTGCATAGCTGATAGCTTACGGGGAGTTCGGGTAGTTCATGACGTAGGGTCTATTCACGTGAACTGGATAGAAGCGGCCTTCCTCGGCCTCGTGCAAGGCCTTACAGAATTCCTTCCGATTTCTTCAAGCGCACACCTGCGTATTGTCGGTTCGTTCCTGCCCAATGCGGCGGATCCTGGTGCTGCTTTCACAGCCATTACGCAGTTGGGCACCGAGACGGCCGTCATTGTCTTCTTTTGGCGGGACATCGTCAGGATTGTGCGGGCTTGGTTCGGATCGCTGCGCGGCAAGGTGGCAAGGGACCACCCCGATGCCCGGATGGGTTGGCTGGTCATCCTCGGCAGCCTGCCCATCATCGTGCTTGGCCTGCTCTTCCAGGACCAGATCGAGTCCGTCCTCCGCAGCCTGTGGATCGTCGCCACCATGCTGATCGTCTTCGGCATGATCCTCGCGGTAGCCGACGCCGTTGGCCGGCAGGAGCGGGAGCTGAGCCAACTGACGTACAAGCACGGCATCCTCTACGGGCTGGCCCAGGCCATGGCGCTCATCCCGGGTGTTTCCCGCTCGGGCGGAACTATTACTGCCGGCCTGCTGATGGGCTATACCCGTGAAGCCGCGGCGCGGTATTCGTTCCTGCTGGCGATCCCGGCGGTCTTCGGCAGCGGCCTGTACCAGTTGTACAAGGTTCTGTCGAAGGAAGGAATCACCGGACCCTTCGGCCTGCCCGAAACAGCCTTGGCCACGGTCATCGCCTTCGTTGTGGGCTTCATCATCATCGGATGGTTCCTCAAGTTCGTTTCCACCCACAGCTACCGTGTCTTTGTCTGGTACCGGATCCTCCTTGGCCTCGCCCTCTATGTATTGCTCGGTTTCAATGTCATCAGCGCCTAGCACTATGGTTGAGGCTGTGAAATCGTGGACCTCCCGCCCTGTGCCTGAACTGCCCGGCAGCATGCCCCAACTGAGGCTGTTTGATACCGCCCTGAAGGCCTTGGTGGACGTCGAGCCGCGCGCCGAGCAATCCATGTACGTCTGCGGCATCACGCCCTACGACGCCACACACATGGGACACGCGGCCAGCTACGTCGCCTTCGACCTTCTCAACCGGGCGTGGCGGGACAGCGGCCAGCGGGTCGCGTACGTCCAGAATGTCACCGACGTCGACGATCCCCTCCTGGAGCGCGCCACCGCCACGGGCGTGGACTGGCGCGAGCTGGCTGCCAGCCAGATTGAACTTTTCCAGACTGACATGGACGCCCTGAACGTCCTGGCTCCCAACTACTACATCGGGGCCGTCGAGGCGATCCCGATGATTGTCCCGGCGATTGAACAACTGATCGCGGACGAGCTCGCCTATCGGGTGCACGGCACCGACGGTGAGCCTGACGGTGATGTCTATTACGACGTCGAGGCCGCAGGCAAGCGCTCGGACAGTCCGGATGCCTGGACGTTAGGCGATATTTCAGGTCTCGGTGAAGTGGAAATGCTGGAACTCTTCGCCGAACGCGGTGGAGACCCCGGCCGTTCCGGCAAGCGCAACGCCCTCGATCCTTTGCTGTGGCGCGTTGCCCGCGACGGCGAGCCGAGTTGGCCCGGTGCGAGCCTGGGCGACGGACGGCCCGGTTGGCATATTGAGTGCACGGTCATCGCCCAGAAGTACTTGCCCGCTCCCTTCACTGTGCAGGGCGGCGGCTCGGACCT
This sequence comes from Arthrobacter sp. MMS24-S77, assembly GCF_054888235.1. Lineage (NCBI taxonomy): Bacteria > Bacillati > Actinomycetota > Actinomycetes > Micrococcales > Micrococcaceae > Arthrobacter > Arthrobacter sp. MMS24-S77. The sequence continues at coordinate 2,550,620 of NZ_JBTZRN010000001.1, read as the reverse complement.
GGTCTTCCCGCACCACGAAATGGGTGCCGGACACGCGTATTCGCTCAGCGGCGTACCCCTGGCGCACCATTATGCCCACGCTGGAATGGTGGGCCTGGACGGCGAAAAGATGAGCAAGTCCAAGGGCAACCTGGTGCTTGTGTCCAAGCTTCGCGCCGCGGGGGAGGAACCCGCGGCAATCCGCTTGGCGATCCTGGCCAACCACTACCGCTCGGATTGGTCCTGGACCGATGAAGGATTCGCGCAGGCCAAGGCGCGGCTCAACACGTGGCGCGCCGCCCGCGACATCGCACCGGAGGGAACAGCCGCTGAGCTGCTGGCACGGATGCGCGCCGAGCTTTCCAACGATCTCAACGCTCCCGGCGCGATCGCCGCCGTCGATGCCTGGGCGGCAGCAGCCCTCAGCGAACATTCCAACGCGAAGCCTTGCGCACTGGACACCGCGCTGGTGAGCGACGCCGTCAACGGATTGCTTGGCGTCGAACTCTAAGTAAGCTCTTGGACCGAAAGCCGAACCGGGCTTCTGCCGGGCAAGTGGTCGATAAGCCCTGGCGGGAAGCCGTCAGGGCTTATCCTTGCCCCGGCGCTTGAGGTAGCGCTCGAATTCGCGGGCGATGGATTCACCGCTTGCTTCGGGAAGGTCGGCCGTGTCCTTGGCTTCTTCGAGCTGCCGGACGTAGGCGGCGATTTCCGGATCCTCGGTGGCCAGCTCGTCCACGCCGCGCTCCCACGCCTCCGCTTCCTCGCTCAATGCATGCGTTTCCAGCGGCACCTGGAGAAGATCCTCGATCCTGTTCAAAATGGCCAGTTGTGCCTTCGGCGAGGGCGCCTGCGCGACATAGTGCGGTACGGCTGCCCACAGCGATACCGTGGGCAGACCCGCAAGCAGGGCGAACTCGGCCAGGACCCCGACAATGCCCACCGGCCCCTCATACTGTGAGGCCTCCAGGTTCAAGCGCTGCCTCAGCCCACTGTCATCCGACGTGGTGCTGACGGGGATCGGCCGGCTGTGCGGGACATCAGCCAAGAGGGCACCAATCAGCACGACGTAGTCAACCTTGAGCGTTTCGGCATGGACCAGAAGCTCGGCAGTGTAGGCACGCCAGCGGTAGGAAGGCTCGGTGCCGAGCACGAACACCACGTCCACATTGCTGTCCGGGACGCTGGCCTTGTAGAGGCGGGTGGAAGGCCATTTCACTTTGCGGGTTCCGGCCGCGGTACGTCGTACCGTCGGCCTGGTGAACTGGAAGTCGTAGTAATCGTCGGCATCAACGGATGCCACTTTCTTTCCTTGCCACAACTTGTTCAAGTAGTGCAGGGAATCACTGGCCGCCTCGCCGGCGTCGTTCCAGCCTTCGAAAGCCGCCAGCATCACAGTGATGCGCTGGCCCTCGGGTACAGGCTGGAGAAGGCGCTCAGGCTCCGGTGGAGTGGCCTGTCCGTCAGGGGCTCCGTCCAAACTGTTCATCCACTCACCCTACGTCCAAGACCGCCACCCATGCATGGCCTTAAGGGGGTCGGCGTGGCCACACTTCGCCCCGGGCGTACAACGACAATTGCCTCCCTTCATTCCACGTAGACTTTAGGCATGCATGCCTCAGCCACCCAGCCCCTCCTCAAAGCCGCGCTATGGGACATGGATGGCACCCTGGTGGACACCGAGCCGTACTGGATTGCCGCAGAACGCGCCCTCGTAGAGTCCCACGGTGGCGTCTGGAGCCATGAACAAGCCATGCAGCTCGTAGGACAGTCGCTGATGCATTCGGCCGGCATTCTTCAGGCGGCCGGTGTGAATCTGGCAAAGCGGGAGATCGTTGACATCTTGAGCGGCCAGGTCATCGACCGCCTCCGCGTCGAGGTGCCATGGCGGCCCGGCGCCAAGGAATTGCTTGACGAGCTGTACCAGGCGGGCGTCCGCTGTGCCCTCGTGACCATGTCCGAAGGCCCCATGGCCCGGGAAGTCGTGGCGAACCTCCCCAAGCCGTACTTTGAATTCCTCATTACCGGGGACACTGTCAGCCAAGGAAAACCCCACCCGGAGGCTTACCTCACCGCCGTCCAGCGACTCCAGGACGCAGACCCTGGGTTGACCGCTGATCATTGCATCGCGCTCGAGGATTCCGTCCCCGGAGTTGCGGCAGCGATCGAGTCCGGCGTGGTCACAGTCGGAATTCCGCACCAAATGGCACTTCCCGAGGACCCCCGCAGGGCAACCTGGGACACCCTTGAGGGCCGGAAGGTCGCGGATCTCGAAGCACTCGTTGTGGCCAGGGCGGCCGCCAGCGCGCTGGATGGCGCCCTCCTCGGACAGGCAAACTAGGTGAGCACTCCCCGGAATGGCGGCCACAGCACCCGTGGCGGCAGGAAGGACGGGATTCCACTCGGCCGCATTGCCGGAATTCCGGTCTACCTCGCGTATTCCTGGTTCATCATTGCCGCGTTCACGGTCATCGTCTATGGACCCGCTTTGCTCGTGCGGAACCACTCCTTGGGAATTGGCGCCTACCTTGTTGCCTTTGCCTACGCGCTCCTCCTTGCGCTCTCCGTGCTCGTGCACGAATTGGCCCATGCGTTGAGCGCCAAGGCTTTCAAATGGCCCACCGAGAAAATCGTGTTGAATCTCTGGGGCGGGCACACGCAATTTGAGAGCTTCATCGCCTCCCCGGGCCGCTCGGTGGTTGTTGCCTTGGCGGGACCGGCTGCGAATTTTGTCCTCGCCGGCGCAGCCTGGCTGATGCTGGAGACCGGTGTGTTCACCGGGGTAGGCGACACCCTGACGAACATCTTCATGTGGGCCAACCTGCTGATCGGTATTTTCAATGTGCTCCCGGGCTTGCCCCTTGACGGGGGTCGCTTGGTGGAGTCCGCGGTGTGGAAAGCGACCGGCAGCCAGGAAAAGGGAACGGTAGCGGCCGGTTGGGCCGGACGTGTCATCGTGATCGTCCTGGTTGTTTGGTTTATCGCGTTGCCCTTGCTGAGCGGCAGCACGCCCGATCTCAGCCTGATGCTCATCACCGTCTTGGTCTGCAGCTTCCTCTGGATGGGCGCATCGGGTGCCATCAAGAACGCCACGCTCCGGGGCCGCCTCCACTTGGTGAGTGCCGCCGCGCTGGCCGAACCCGCCGTCGGGATCCCGAACTCGGCTACCGTCGCGGATGTCCTGCGCGTGGCACCCTACGGTACCCCCGCCGTCGTGATCTGCGGACCGGACGGACGGCCACAAGGACTCGTCGATCCGGTGGCAACTGCGGCCGTGCCGGCCTCGGAAGTTTCCACGACACTGGTGACGGCAGTTTCCACCCCGCTCGCCGAGGGCGCCTACGTGCCCCGGACATCCAGCGGCCAGGAGCTGATCCAGTATTTGGCCCAGCTTAATGGCGGCGAATATGCCGTGGTGGACGACGTCGGCACCGTCACCGGCCTGCTGCGGCAGCAGGCCGTAGTGACAGCCATTACAGGTAAAGTAGCCCGCCGGAGCGGGCGCCCGTAGGACCTTTCCCGGTAGAGTTACCTGCCGGCCGCGAAATAACCCGGCCGGCAGTGCGCATCACTGAGCAGTAACTGTGGCAACAATTGACGGCCCAGCCGTACAGGAGCGAGGAAACACCCATGAGCAGCGAAACCGCCGCCGACTACACGGCCACCGCCGCCAACCCTGCCACCCAGCCCACTGGTGCGGCACGGCGCCGCGGGCCGTTCCGTGTGGGGGAGCGGGTCCAGCTCACGGACGAACGCGGCCGGATGAACACCATCACCCTGGAGGAAGGCGGCGCCTTCCACACGCACCGCGGCTTCCTCAACCACGATGAAATCATCGGCAAGGTTGACGGCTCGGTGGTGGCAAACAACATTGGCCAGCAGTACCAGACGCTCCGGCCCTTGCTCTCCGACTTCGTGTTGTCCATGCCCCGCGGTGCCGCCGTGGTATACCCCAAAGACGCTGGCCAGATCGTGACCATGGCGGACATCTTCCCGGGCGCGCGCGTGGTGGAAGCCGGTGTGGGCTCCGGTGCGCTTTCGATCTCCTTGCTTCGCGCAGTGGGCGACGCCGGTTACCTCCACTCGTTCGAGCGCCGCGAAGAATTCGCGGACATTGCCCGCGGCAACGTTGAAACCATTTTCGGCGGACCGCACCCGGCGTGGAAGATCTCACTGGGCGACTTCCAGGAGGAAGTCGTCCGCAGCGAGGAACCCGGATCCGTGGACCGCGTGGTGCTCGACATGCTGGCTCCCTGGGAATGCCTGGACGCCGTAGCGACGGTCCTGGCCCCCGGCGGCGTGTGGATCAACTATGTGGCCACCGTCACCCAGCTCTCCCGTACTGCCGAAGCCATCCGCGCCGACGGCCGGTTTACGGAACCAGACGCCTGGGAGTCCATGGTCCGGGGTTGGCACCTTGAGGGCCTTGCTGTCCGTCCCGATCACCGCATGGTTGCCCACACCGGCTTCCTGTTGGTGACGCGTCGCCTCGCGGACGGCGTCACCGGAATCTCCGTCAAGCGCCGTCCTTCCAAGACCGAGTTCAGCGAAGAGGACTTGAACGCCTGGACGCCGGGAGCCGTGGGGGAGCGGGCTGTTTCCGACAAAAAACTGCGCCGTGCGGCACGTGATGCGATTGCCGGGACCAATGTCAAGGACGACCCCGCACCCTCGCACTAGCCAAACATCACAAACTGGTCCGCATTCCGGATGTCACAGGTTTCCCGACGCTTTTGAGGGCTAAGGTCTATTTATAGAAAGCGGGAAGGAGCTGATGCTTCGTGGATACGTCGAACAATGACTTCGGGCGGACAACACCCGAGGAGCCATCGAACAAGGCTGTGGCTGAGGGAAAAACGGGACATGGTGGTGGGGCAATTCAACCGGTGGATGACGCCGGTGAGCTCACTGTCGCGGAACGCCAGATAAACATCCTTCGCGACAAGCTGCGCCACATCGACCGTCAGCTGGCCGCGGCCACGCAGAACAACACCAAGCTCGTGACCATGCTGGAAACAGCCAAGGCTGAAATCCTGCGGCTCAAAGGCGCCCTCGAACAAGACGGCCAACCGCCTTACAGCTTCGGGACCGTCCTGCAAATCAACCCCAGGCGCCAGCCGACGGCGGGCAGCACGGGCCAGGCGGCCACTGAGGAATCGGTTGACATCTTCAATGCCGGCCGCAAGATGCGCGTGGGCGTCAGCCCGCTCGTGAACCTCAACCAGCTGGCGGTTGGACAGGAGGTCCTCCTCAACGAGGCCCTGCTTGTGGTGGCTGGCCTTGGCTATGAGAGGGCGGGCGAACTCGTCACGCTCAAGGAAATGCTTGGCACGGACCGGGCCCTGGTGGTGGGCCGGGCCGACGAAGAACGGGTTATCAGGCTTTCAGGCGCCCTGCAGAAGGTACACCTGCGGGTCGGTGATGCCCTGTCGCTCGATTCCCGCACCGGCTACGCCCTCGAGAAGGTGCCCCGGGCGGAAGTCGAGAACCTGGTCCTCGAGGAGGTCCCCGATATCACCTACGAGGATATCGGCGGCCTGGGACCGCAGATCGAACAGATCCGCGACGCCGTCGAACTGCCTTTCCTGCACCCGGACCTGTACCGGGAACACGGGCTCAAGGCGCCCAAGGGCATCCTGCTTTACGGCCCTCCGGGTTGCGGCAAGACGCTGATCGCGAAGGCCGTTGCCAACTCCCTCGCCGCCCGCGCGTCCGAACGGGCCGGCAACGTGGACCTGAAGAGCTACTTCCTGAACATCAAGGGTCCTGAACTCCTTGACAAATACGTTGGCGAAACAGAGCGCCACATCCGCCTGATCTTTGCGCGTGCCCGTGAAAAGGCCTCGGACGGCAGCCCCGTGGTGGTGTTCTTCGACGAAATGGACTCACTGTTCCGCACCCGCGGCACGGGTGTCTCCTCCGACGTCGAGACAACCATCGTCCCGCAGCTCCTCAGCGAGATCGACGGCGTCGAACGGCTGGACAACGTCATCGTCATTGGCGCCTCGAACCGCGAAGACATGATCGACCCAGCGATTCTTCGTCCTGGCCGCTTGGACGTGAAGGTGAAGATCAACCGGCCCGACGCCGAGGCGGCCGCGGATATTTTCGCAAAGTACATCACCACGGACCTTCCCTTCCATCCGACGGATCTGGCTGAACACGGCGGCGACGTGCAGGCCACCGTTGACGCCATGATCCAGCGCACTGTTGAAGCCATGTACTCCACCGAGAAATCCAATGAATACCTCGAAGTCACCTACGCAAATGGAGACACCGAGATGCTCTACTTCAAGGATTTCAACTCGGGTGCAGTGGTCCAAAACGTGGTGGACCGGGCCAAGAAATACGCCATCAAGGATCTCTTGCTGACCCAGCAGAAGGGCCTTCGGATCGACCACCTTCTGCGAGCCGTCGTCGACGAATTCCGCGAGCACGAGGACATGCCCAACACCACCAATCCGGATGACTGGGCACGTATCTCAGGCAAGAAGGGCGAACGCATCACGTACATCCGCACCATCGTCCAGGGCAAGGCCGGCCAGGAGCCCGGGAAGTCGATCGAGACGACTCCCAACACCGGCCAGTACCTGTGACGGCCCGGCCGGAAGGCCTGCCTTCGGAGAAACTTCCCGTGGGCGGGGCCATGCGGGTCATGGGTTCGGAAACTGAATACGGTATCCACGCGCCCTCCGCACCGGGGGCGAACGCTACGATGATGTCCGCGCGCATCATCCAGGCCTACGCGAACCTGACGAGGCAGCGGGCGGCCGGGGGCGCTGAAACGCGGTGGGACTATACGGACGAAGAACCCCTGCATGATGCACGTGGCTGGACGCTTGAGCGCAGTGCCGCAGATCCCAGCCAGCTGACTGACAGGCCTCCCGTGCTCGACGCAGAGGCCGTTGCGCTGGCCTACGGGCGGCAGGAACTCGAAGCCGATGGCGGCGACGAGTCAGGTTCGCTGCTGATGAACATGGTCCTCGGGAACGGGGCGCGCCTGTACGTGGACCATGCCCATCCGGAATACTCCAGTCCCGAGGTTACGAATCCCCGCGACATTGTTGCTTGGGACGCAGCCGGCGATCTCGTCGCCTTGGCCACCGTCCGGAAGGTCGCATCCGATCCCGATCTGCCAGCGATCAACCTGTACAAGAACAACACCGACAACAAATCGGTGTCCTACGGTTCCCACGAGAACTACCTCATGCCGCGCTCGGTGCCTTTCGGAGAGATCGTTCGTGGCCTGACGCCGTTCTTCGTCACTCGCCAAGTCATCTGCGGAGCCGGACGTCTTGGCAAGGGCCAGGATGGTTCGACTGCCGGATTCCAGATCAGTCAACGCGCGGACTTCTTCGAAGCCGAGGTAGGACTGGAAACTACCATCAGGCGTCCGATCATCAACACCCGCGATGAGCCGCACGCCACGGCGGACAAGTACCGGCGCCTGCACGTCATCATCGGCGACGCCAACCTGAGCCAAGTGTCCAACTACCTGAAGTTTGGCACCACGGCCTTGGTCCTGAGCCTCATCGAAGCCGGCCAAGCCCCGAAGATCGAAGTGCATGAGCCCGTGGCGGGACTGCAGGCCATCAGCCACGACACTTCCCTGACTGCCACGGTCAGGCTTCTTGACGGCCGCCGAGTCACTGCGCTGGATATCCAATGGATGTATTACGAGGCCGCCGCCAAACTTGCCCAGGAAAGCGGTGTCTCCGATTCCTTCACTGGAGACGGCCATACCCGGGATGTCCTGGACCGGTGGGAGTCGACGTTGGGGCTTCTGGGGAGCAACCCCGCTGGTGCTGCGTCGTCCGTCGAATGGCTCGCCAAGATGTCCCTGCTGGATGGCTACCGGAACCGTGACGGACTGGAATGGAACGACGCCCGCTTGGGGCTGATCGATTTGCAATGGTCTGACGTGAGGCCTGAGAAAGGCCTCTACTACCGAATGCTTTCCCGTGACCGCATGCAGAGAATCGTCGACGACGCCGCCATCAACCGCGCCGTCGTCGAACCGCCCTCCGACACACGGGCATTTTTCCGCGGCAAGTGCGTTTCCAGCTTCGGCAAGGACGTGGTCGGCGCCAGTTGGGATTCGGTCATTTTCGACGTTCCCGGTATCGGCAAACTCCAGCGGGTGCCCACGCGGGAACCCCTCCGCGGCACGGAAGCACTCACGGGCAAGCTCTTTCAGAAGCACGCTACAGCGGGCGCGTTCCTCCGTGAATTGCTCGGACTGGACCCGGCCCCGCCCGCCTGAACAGGCAGCGCATGAAAGGCCGCCAACCAGGCCCTTAAACCGCAGCGGAGCGGCCCGCCCCGTGGCAGTATGGCATTACAGGAAGTCCCCGTTGCCGGGGATGGACAGAATGGAGAAGGAAATGGCAGCTCAGGAGCAGCAGCAACCGCAGTCCCGCGACGTCGAGACAGAGGCTGACGTCCCGGAGGCCCCGCCCGCAGCACCGGATGCACAGGCTTCGGTCGCCACGCAGGGCGTGGACGATCTCCTCGACGAAATCGACGGCGTACTCGAATCGAACGCCGAAGAGTTCGTGCGGGCATTTGTGCAAAAGGGCGGCCAGTAAGCAGCCGCCAGCTAATCTCAGGGCCCGGCCGGCGTGAGGCCGCCGGGCATCGGATGTCAGAGTCGAAGGAGCGCAGCAATGCAGGATCCAGCAGCCGGCCACCTGGCCACCCAAGCAACGTCTTCGTTCACAGAGCATCTGCAACGCTCCAGGCCTGAACTCCTTCCCTTCAATCAAGTGCTGCCCGCGGGACAGGTTCCGCCGGCGCCCCATGCCACGACAATCGTTGCACTCAGCTATCCCGGTGGCGTCCTGATGGCGGGCGACCGGCGCGCCACCATGGGCAACCTCATCGCCAGCAGGCACATCGAGAAGGTCTTCCCGGCCGACGACTACTCCGTCCTGGGCATTGCCGGCACGGCGGGACTGGCCATCGACATCACACGCTTGTTCCAGGTGGAACTTGAACATTACGAAAAGATCGAAGGCACGCTACTGAGCCTCGACGGCAAGGCAAACCGGCTCGGGGCCATGATCAGGGGAAACCTGCCGATGGCCATGCAAGGCCTGGCCGTGATCCCGCTCTTCGCGGGCTTCGACCAAGCAGCCGGCGTCGGTCGGCTTTTTTCCTACGATGTCACCGGCGGACGATACGAGGAATTCGAGCACCACTCTGTCGGCTCCGGTTCCGTGTTCGCCCGTGGTGCCCTGAAGAAGCTGTGGCGGCCGAACCTCACCGAAGACGAGGCAGTCGCCGTCGCCGTCGAATCCCTCTATGACGCGGCCGACGACGACTCCGCCACAGGTGGTCCGGATCCTGTCCGCCAACTCTGGCCGGTGGTTTATACGGTCAACCGCGCCGGCGCGCGGCGGGTGTCCGAACGGGAGTTGGCGGCGATCGCCGGATCCATCGTTGAATCGCGCGCAGTTGCCGGACGGGAGGCCTGATATGACCCAGCAGTTCTATGTTTCGCCCGAGCAGCTGATGAAGGACCGTGCGGATTTCGCGCGGAAGGGCATTGCCCGGGGCCGTTCCGTCGTCGTGATCAGTTGCGCGGACGGCATCGCCTTGGTGGCGGAAAACCCTTCGCCATCCCTGCATAAGATCGGTGAGATCTACGACAAGATCGCCTTCGCCGCGGTGGGCAAGTACAACGAGTTTGAGAGCCTCCGGCAGGCCGGTGTCCGCTACGCCGACGTCCGCGGCTATTCGTACGATCGCGAGGACGTCACCGCCCGCGGACTGGCCAGTGTCTATGCGCAGAGTCTCGGCGCCGTCTTCACCGCGGAACAGAAGCCGTTCGAAGTGGAGCTTGCGGTGGCAGAGGTCGGGCACAAGCAGGACGAGGATCATCTGTACCGGCTGACGTTTGATGGTTCGATTGCCGACGAGAACGGGTTTGTGGTCATGGGCGGCCTGGCCGAGCAAGTAGCGGAGGTCGTGGCTGGCGGTTGGAAGGCCGATCTGAGCTTGGCCGGTGCCCTGCGCCTGGCGGTCAAGGCGCTGGCCACGGACAAGGACGTGGACGCCCTGCCCGGGACCGCCGTCGAGGCCGCAGTGCTGGACCGGAGTCCGGAAAGCGGGCGCGGGTCCCGTCGGGCGTTCCGGCGGCTCCGGGCAGAAGAAATCACGCAGCTGCTGGCAGGGGAGGCCTGAGATGGACAAGAGAATATTCGGGATAGAAACAGAGTTCGGTATTTCGTATTCGAGCCCGGACTCAAGGCCCTTGGCCCCCGAGGAAGTCGCCAGGTACCTTTTTCGCAAAGTGGTGAGTTGGGGACGCTCCTCCAACGTCTTCCTCACCAATGGTTCGCGCCTTTATCTGGACGTCGGCTCACACCCGGAATACGCCACCGCGGAATGTGACGACCTCGCGCAGCTGATCGCCCACGACCGGGCGGGCGAACTCATTCTCGATGACCTCGTAGACGAAGCGCAGGCGCGCCTCGCGGCGGAGGGATTCAACGGCACGGTCTACTTGTTCAAGAACAACACCGATTCCGCGGGAAACTCCTACGGCAGCCACGAGAACTATCTGATTCCCCGGCGGGGGGAGTTCTCGCGGCTCGCCGAGATCCTCATTCCCTTCCTCGTCACACGCCAGCTGATCGCTGGTGCGGGCAAGGTCCTGAAGACGCCCCATGGTGCCACTTTCGCGTTCTCCCAACGGGCAGACCACATTTGGGAAGGCGTATCTTCGGCTACCACAAGGTCCCGTCCCATCATCAACACCCGCGATGAGCCGCACGCCGATGCCGAGTTCTTCCGTCGCCTGCACGTGATAGTCGGCGACTCCAACATGTCCGAGACCACCGCGCTGTTGAAGGTGGGAACAGTGGACCTGCTCCTGCGCATGATCGAGGCCGGAGTCATCATGCGGGACATGCGGATGGAGAATCCCATCCGCAGCATCCGCGAAATCTCCCACGATCTGAGCGGTAAGGCGTTGGTGCGCCTGGCCAACGGGCGGCAACTGACGGCCTTGGATATCCAGCGCGAATACCTTGCGAAAGTGAGCGCCTTCGTGGCATCGAACGGAGCCCACAACCCCCATGTGCCGCTCATCCTGGACCTGTGGGAGCGCACGCTGAACGCCATTGAAAGCGGCGACACTAGTGGGATCGACACCGAAGTTGACTGGGCCATCAAAAAGAAGCTCATGGATGGCTACATGCGTCGCCATGGAATCGGCCTGGATTCCCCGCGGATCGCGCAGCTGGATCTCACCTATCACGACATCTCCCGCAGGCGCGGTCTCTTCTTCCTCATCCAGTCCCGCGGTGCTGCCCGGCGCTTGGTGGCGGACACCGACATCAAGGACGCCGTGGATGCGCCGCCGCAGACTACGCGGGCAAAGCTCCGCGGCGACTTCGTCCGGCGGGCCCAGGAGCTTGGCCGTGATTACACCGTGGACTGGGTCCATTTGAAGTTGAACGACCGCGCCCACCAGACGATTTTGTGCAAGGACCCCTTCCGTAGCGTCGACGAGCGGGTAGATGCACTGCTGGACTCAATGGGCTGACTCCCAGCTTCACGGGTTATTCTGGAGGTTGGCCTTTATTGGGCCTCTACGTGCATGGCCGAGCCTGGCCCGGCCATGCTCTCCTTTTGCCCCGACGAAAGTTCAATTTGTGCGACGTCTACTAGCAATTCTTATCCCTGGCCTCTTGCTGCTCACCGCCTGTGGCGGAAGTCCGGCAGCAGCACCGGAGCCCACCAGTCAGTCCGCCGGCGAAGTCGCCAAGCTGGATTCCCTCAAGGTCTCCGACAACGGAGACAAGAAGGCGCCCGGCCTCGAATTCACCAAGCCGCTTGACGTAACGCAGCCAACCATCAAACTGGTCAGCGACGGCACCGGCGACAAAGTGAAAGCCGGTCAGATTGCTGAGATCGCCTACATCGCCGTCGACGGCAAAGATGGCAAGACCCTTGAAGACACCTTCACCACGGGACCCATGCCGGTCGAACTGAACGACCAACTCAAGACTGGCAGCGCGGTCCTCTACAACGCGCTGGTCGGCGCGAAAGTGGGCGCCGACATCGCTTTCGCCGTCCCCGGAACCGCGGCGAGCGGAACAACAGCCGCCACATCGTCGCAGCTGGTGGTCTTCAAGATCACTTCCGTCAAGGACGCCACCAAGGCCCTGGACAAGCCCGAAGGCGATACCGTCACGCCTCCCGCAGGCCTCCCCACGGTCAAAGTCGATGACAAGGGAATTCCGCAGATTTCCGTTGACGGCGCCAAGGCTCCGCAGAGTCTTGTTGCCCAGGACCTCATCAAGGGCAAGGGCGCCGTCGTCAAGGAAACGGACACCCTGACGGTCAACTACGTCGGCGTCAACCTTGTTGGCGGCAAGAAGTTCGACTCCAGCTACGACCGCGGACAGACTGCAAGCTTTGCGCTCAACGGCGTCATCAAGGGCTGGACGCAAGGCCTTGCCGGCAAGACAGTCGGCTCCCGGGTTCTTCTGGTTATCCCCAAGGACCTCGCTTATGGCGACGCCGGTCAAGGCGACGCGAAGGGCGACCTCGTCTTCGTCGTGGACATCCTCGGCGCCAATTAGCCTTCAGCAAAATTCACACCGCATTGCCACTATCAAATTGAGGAGTACCCATGTCATTTGGTCAGCGTGATTACGACCGCACTAAGCCGGAAATCGACTTCCCGGAGGGCGACGTCCCCACGGAACTCGTCATCAAGGACATCATCGTCGGTGACGGCGCCGAGGCCCAGGCCGGCGACACCGTCTCCACTCATTACGTTGGCGTTGCTTGGTCCACGGGCGAGGAATTCGACGCATCGTGGGGCCGCGGAGCGCCGCTGGACTTCCGCGTCGGCGTCGGCCAGGTCATCCAGGGCTGGGACCAGGGTCTGCTTGGTATGAAGGTCGGCGGCCGTCGTCGCCTGGAAATCCCCTCCGAGCTCGCCTACGGCTCCCGTGGCGCGGGCGGGGCCATCAAACCCAACGAGGCCCTGATCTTCGTCGTGGACCTCGTGGCGGTTCGCTAGGTTCCACAGCGGTAGGTTCCACAGCATAGGAAGGCGCGTCTGCAGCGGGAGAAATCCGGCCGCAGACGCGCCTTCCGACTTTGCCGCAGGAGTTTAGTAACGTTGCAAACGTGTCCGCATCACGTACCGAACGACTCCTGAACCTGCTGATCGCCCTTCTGAACACGAAATACGGGCTGTCCCGGGCCGTTCTCAGGGCCAAGGTCTACCGCGACGCCGGCGATGGCGATGTCGCGTTTGGCCGCATGTTCGAACGGGACAAAGCGGACCTGAAGCAGTTTGGATTCGAGATCGAAACGCTGCTTGACCATGGTTTCGGCTCAGACGATCCCGCTTCCACACGCTATCGCATCGGCAGGGAGTCCAACCGCCTGCCGGATGTGCATCTGACCCCCGCGGAGGGAACGGTGCTGCTTCTGGCAGCGCAGTTGTGGGAACGCGCGGCGCTGGGCTCAGCAGCAGCCAGCGCCCTGCGGAAGCTGCAGGCTTCTGGCGACCTTGCCGACGTCGAACTTCCGGCGGGAGTCCAGCCGCGCATCAAGCCCGCGGGCCAGGCCTTTGACGACATCATCGCCGCGATGAACGGCCAGCACCCCGTTGGATTCCATTACCGAGCCGCCAGCACCGGCAAGGAAGAGCGCCGCCTTGTAGAGCCTTGGGGCTTGGGGAGCCGCTTTGGCCAGTGGTACCTGGTGGGCTTCGACCGGGGTCGAGGAGCGAAACGCTTCTTCCGCCTGTCCCGGATGACCAGCGAGGTCCACGTCGAGACAAAGGACCACTGCGAGATTCCGCCGGGCTTTGATACCCGCGCTGAACTGGACGGCCTCAGCGAACTCCCTTTGCAGGAGGCCCATCTCGACGTAGCGGAAGGCCGCTTGCTGGGGCTCCGCAAACGGGCGGTGAGCAGCGCGGGCACGGCTGCCGGCGCTGGCCTACGGAACGGCAGGGACCGTCTCTCCGTGCCGTTCCGGGACAGCGAACTGCTGGCCGAAGAACTGGCCTCCTACGGTCCGCACGTAAGTGTGGCAGGGCCGCCAGAGCTGCGTGACGCCGTGATCCGGCGGCTTGAAGCCGCCGCCGCGTTCGCCTCGCGCCCTGCCGTCGAGATCCGCTTTCCCGAGGCCGGTCCCGCGCCGCGGGTGCGCAAGCGGACGTCGGAGGACCAACTCAACCGCATGCTGCAGTTGGTGCCTTTCCTTGTCCACAACCAGGGCTTGCCCATCCAGGAGGTGGCGGACCGCTTCGGCATCACCCGCAAGGAATTGCTCGAGGACTTGAAGATACTGATCTGCTCCGGCCGTCCCGAAGGCTATCCGGATGACTTGTTCGATATCGATTGGGAAAACGACCACGTCTACATCAGGGAGCACCTCGAACTCAACCGACCCATCCGCTTCAGCGTCGACGAAGCCTGCGCGCTGTTGACGGGCCTGGCCACGCTGGGCGGACTCCCCGCCCAAGCAGGAATGTCGGAAGATGAACAGAGCGGAGCCCTGGAGTCCGTGACCCTGAAGCTCACTGGCGCGGCCGGGGAGGCTGGCCGTCTGGCGGCTGCCGTCGCCGGCCCACCCGTGACCCCCGCCGATGCCGGAGCTTTCGAGACCATCACCCGGGCGATCCAAGCGGGCAACCAATTGCGTCTTCGCTACCTGTCACAGCAGCGCGATTCAGTCTCCGAACGGGACGTCGACCCCCTCCGGCTCTACTCGCTGGACAATACCTGGTACTTCGAGGCGTACTGTCACAGCAAAGCCGGACTGCGGAATTTCCGTTTGGACCGGGTTGAGGAGATCGCACCGAACGGGAGGGTTGTTTCCGGGGCTGCCAGCGCCGAGGACGGCGTTCCGGTGAAGCTCTACACGCCCAACGACGACGACGTCGTGGTTGTCCTGCAGTTGACCCGGCAAGGCGCCGGGCTGGCGGATGACTACTACGCGGAGCGGACAGCAGTACTGCCCGACGGCGGCCTGCTTGCCGAGATCCGATTCGGGAATGCGGATTGGTTGCCGATGTTCGTTGCCCAGCACGGCGGCGCGGCCCGGATCCTGCAGCCTGCCGAACTGGCGGATGCCTCGGCAGAATGGCTTGCCGCGGCCCTCGGGCAGTACGAACAACCGGACCCAAGACAAACGATGAAGGCTGGATAGACTACTCAAATGCCTTGGTGGTCCTGGATCCTTCTGTGGGTCGCTCTGATTTCGGTGTCCTTGCTTTGCTACGTCCTTTTGGGCATCAGGCTTTTCCGTAAGTTCATGGCGACGGTGCATGAGTTGAGTGCGGCGGGGGAGCGGCTGGGGCATCGAACGCACCTTTCCGAACACCCTGACGACGACGGCGGAGCGTCGCCGAAACTGTTCGGCGCGGCCGTTTTTGCCTCACCGGAAGAGATGCGTCATGATTACGTGACGGCCAAGGCCTCCCGCCAGGAAGTGCGTCGCCAAAAGCGCGTTAAGCGCAAAGCAGAACGGGGCCAACCCCAGTCTCTGCACGACATCGAATTCAGTTAGACGTAGGATGTATTCCAACGAAAGGACTTCCCGTGGGACGACTATTTGATGGCCCTTGGCCAATTGTCATTATCATCATCGTGGCCCTGCTGCTGTTTGCGGCACCCAAGCTTCCGGCCATGGCCCGGAGCCTCGGTCAGTCGATGCGCATCATCAAATCCGAAGTCAAGGAAATGAAGAACGACGGGAAGCCGGCGGCCAAGGACGAGACGGACCCCGTTGAAGGCAAAGTGGTCAACCACCCTGAAGCCAACTCCAAGAGCGGCAACGACACTGACGTTCCGCCAGCAACCCGTAGCTAAGCAGTAGTGGCAACGAAGACGGGCCGCAAAGCCAACCCCGAAGGGCGGATGGCGCTCCTAGACCACCTGAGGGAGCTCAAGAACCGGCTGATCAAGTCTGCCATCGGCGTGTTCCTGGGCGCAGTGGCAGGATGGTTCCTCTATGAGCCTGTGGTCAACAGCTTGTCGGATCCGTTGGTCAAGATCGCCCAGGAGACCAAGCGGACGGCCGTCCTCAATTTCGCGAGCGTGGCGGATCCGTTCGACTTCAAGCTCCGTATCGCCATCCAGATCGGCCTGGTCATCTCCAGCCCGATCTGGATCTACCAGGTCTGGGCCTTCATCACTCCCGGTCTGACCAAGAAGGAGCGCCGGTACACGCTCGGGTATATGGCCGCGGCGGTGCCATTGTTCCTGGTTGGCGTGTATGTCGCATGGCTAGTGATTCCGAACGTTGTGCGCGCCTTGCTGCAGTTCACGCCGCAAAACGGTGCCAACAACATCGACGCATCGCAGTATCTGACGTTCGCCACGCACATGCTTCTTTTCCTCGGTATCGCCTTCCTGGTCCCTGTGGTGTTGGTGGGCGTCAACATGGCAGGCGTTTTGAGCGGCAGGACCATCCTCAAGGCGTGGCGGATCACCGTCTTCCTTGTGTTCGTCCTGGCCGCGGTGGCAGCTCCCGGTGCGGACGCGCTCTCGATGTTCATGCTCGCCGGCCCCCTGCTCGCGCTGTTCTTCGCCGCAATCGGGCTGTGCATCCTGAACGACAAACGGCGCGCGCGCCATCAGGCGAAGGTCGCCGCTGAGACGGAGGCCACTGCCGACGTCGCCACACCTGCCTCCGATCTGGAGAATCTGTAGTCTTCCGGCCACTAGGCTTGAAGCATGTCCTCCAATTCAGGGGCCCTTTCGCCCTCAGAAGCTTTTCAAGCTGCAGCGCAACGGAGTGTTGAGTCGAAAACCTACCTCGGCACCTTTGCCAAGTCACTGGAGTTCGAACTTGACGATTTCCAGCGTGACGCCTGCCGTTCGCTGCAGGAAGGCAAAGGAGTGCTGGTTGCGGCGCCCACGGGGGCCGGAAAGACAATCGTCGGAGAATTCGCGATCTACCTTGCCCTTGAACGCGGACTCAAAGCCTTTTATACGACGCCCATCAAGGCGCTGAGCAACCAGAAGTTCTCAGAGCTTTCGGCGAAGTACGGCGCATCAAACGTGGGACTGCTGACCGGTGACACCACCATCAACGGCGAGGCTCCCATCGTCGTCATGACCACGGAAGTCCTGCGGAACATGCTGTACGCGGACTCCGACACCCTGGGTGACCTTGGCTACGTGGTGATGGATGAGGTGCACTACCTTGCGGACCGCTTCCGTGGCGCAGTTTGGGAGGAAGTCATCATCCATCTGCCCAGCGAGGTGCAGGTGGTTTCCCTCAGTGCCACGGTCTCCAATGCTGAAGAGTTCGGTGCGTGGCTGGACACCGTGCGCGGACACACGGATGTGATTGTCTCCGAGCACCGCCCCGTCCCCTTGTGGCAGCACGTCATGGTGGGCCGCGAGATCGTCGATCTCTTCGCGGGGGACACGAGCTTTGACCAGATCGCTCCGGGGGCAAGCGACAACGAGGCCCCCCGCCCGTGGCAGTCCAGGAGCCGGACCGGAATCCCAGGCAGAAGGAATTCGAGGTCAATCCCGAGCTCCTCTCCATGGCCAGGGCAGAGAGCCAGATGAACTTCCGTGGCCGATTCGGTCATGGTGGACGCAGCCGCCGCAGGCAGGACCGCCAACGTGACAACAGTGCCTCGGAGCAGCGAAGCCCGGTGCGCAAAGCCAGCCGGCCTCAGATCATTGCGAGCCTGGACCGCCAAGGACTCCTTCCGGCCATTACCTTCATTTTCTCCCGTGCCGGCTGCGACGGGGCTGTGGCGCAGTGTGCCGCAGCCGGGTTGTGGCTGACTACGGAGCGGGAACAGCAGATCATCGCGGCCCGGGTAGATGAGGCGAGCCGCGAGATTCCCGCAGACGACCTCGATGTGCTGGGTTTTTGGAGCTGGCGGGATGGACTGCTCAGGGGGCTCGCTGCGCACCACGCCGGCTTGCTGCCGACGTTCAAGGAAGTCGTCGAGACCCTGTTCGCCGATGGCCTGGTGAAGGCCGTGTTCGCCACGGAGACCTTGGCGCTGGGCGTCAACATGCCGGCCCGCTGCGTCGTCCTGGAGAAGCTCGACAAGTTCAACGGCGAAGCCCACGTCAACATCACCGCGGGGGAGTACACCCAGCTGACCGGCCGTGCGGGAAGGCGTGGAATCGACGTCGAAGGTCACGCCGTGGTCCTTTGGCAGCCGGGAACCGATCCTGGGGCTGTCGCCGGCCTTGCTTCGCGCCGCACCTATCCTCTTAACTCCAGTTTCCGGCCCACCTACAACATGAGCATCAACCTGATCGCCCAGTTCGGACGCCCCCGGGCGCGGCAAATCCTCGAATCATCGTTCGCCCAGTTCCAGGCCGATCGTTCCGTCGTGGGGCTCGCGCGGCAGGTTCGGAGCCGTGAAGAGTCACTCGCTGGCTATGCGGAGTCGATGAAGTGTCACCTTGGTGACTTTACCGAGTACGCCAAGCTCCGGCGGGACCTCAGCGATGCCGAGGAGTATGCGTCGCGGAGCACCTCCAGGGCCCGCAAATCCCTCACGGTAGACTCCCTCACCCGCCTCATGCCTGGTGACATCGTCAAGGTTCCCGGCGGACGCTCGCCCGGTTACGCCGTCGTGCTCGATGCCGATCCCAATGCGCGTGAACCGCGGCCCGCAGTCCTGACGGAAGACAGCCAGTTGCATAGGATCGGCGCCCACGAGGTCGAGGGGCCGGTCGCGCCCGTGTCCTGGATCCGCATTCCGAAGTCGTTCAACGCGAAGCTGCCCAAATCCCGCCGTGACCTGGCATCGGCGATGCGCAACGCCGTGCGGGAGGGGCGGCCGCCGGCCCGGGGGACCAGCCGGAACGAGGACTTCGGCCGCGCCCGTTACTTGCCGGACCAGGAAAAGAAGATCGCGGACCTGCGCCGGGCACTCCGCGCACATCCTTGCCACGGCTGCAGCGAACGTGAAGACCATGCCCGCTGGGCCGAGCGTTGGTGGAAACTGCGCCATGAAACCGATGGGCTCGTACGGCAGATCCAGGGCCGTACCAACACGATCGCGAAGACTTTTGACCGTGTGTGCGATGTCCTCGCCGCTTACGGTTACCTTCAGACGTCCGACGCCGGTCATGTCACCATCAGCGCGGACGGCCAGCGCCTTCGCCGTATCTACGGCGAAAAGGACCTGCTCATTTCCCAGTCCATTCGCCAAGGCGCCATCAAGGACCTCGACGCCGCGGAACTGGCTGCGCTGGCCAGCACCATGGTTTACCAGGCCAAGCGCGACGATCGCGGTCTCCGGCCGAAGATGCCGTCCATCTCCCTTGAAACATCCGTGGACATCGTGGTGCATGAATGGTCCGCGCTGGAGGACGTCGAGGACAAGAACAGGCTCCCGCTGACGGCCGAGCCGGAACTTGGACTTGTCTGGCCCATTTTCAAGTGGGCCAAGGGACGCCACCTTCAGGAAGTACTCAGCGGCACCGACCTCGCCGCAGGGGATTTCGTGCGCTGGGCGAAGCAGGTGATCGATCTGCTGGACCAGATGGCGAAGATCCCCGGACTCGAGCGGCGCCAGGCCAAGACGTGCCGCGAAGCGATCGACCTGGTCCGCCGCGGCGTAGTGGCCTACTCCAACGTCTCCTGACCCACCACAGATTCCCAGCAAGGAGCATTTCCATGACCCACTCAGGCATGCCCGCCGAAACCACGCCGCGCAAGGTCACGATGTACCGGAACGGTTCCGTCTATACGGCCGCGGACCCTTTTGCGACGGCAATGTTGGTTGACGGGGACACCGTCGCCTGGGTTGGTTCAGAGCAAGCGGCGACGTCGATTACCGATTCCTCAATGGAAGTCATTGATTTGCGGGGGGCCTTGTTGGCTCCCGGCTTTGTGGATTCCCACATGCATCTCACCGAGACCGGAATTGCATCCGATGCCCTCCACCTGGCCGGAGTCCGTTCGGCCCGGGAACTGCTCGACGTCGTCGCCCACGCCGCGGAGGCGCTCGACGCCAGGGGCACTGTGCTGGGCCATGGCTGGGACGAATCGATGTGGCAGGACAGGACACTGCCCACAGCGGAGGAACTCGAACGCGCCGCCGGGGGCCGCAGGGTGTATCTGGCGCGTGTGGACGCACATTCCGCCCTTGCGTCATCCTCCTTGGCCTCCGCCGCCGGCATCGGTGGCCTTGACGGCTACGACGGGACCGCGCACGTCCTGAGGGCCGCCCACACTGCCTCGCGCTTGATCGCCAGGCAGTTCCCCGAAGCCGAGCGCCGCCGGTACCAGGAATTGGCCCTCCGCGAGGCTGCGGCCAACGGCTACGTGGCGCTGGCAGAGATGGCGGCGCCACACCTGTGCAGCGTTGAGGACCTGCAGATGTCATCGTCGTGGAACGAAAGCCGAGAGGGCGTCCCCGAGATCCTGCCTTATTGGGGTGAACTTGCCGCATCTGCCGAGCATGCCGCCTCCATCCTGGAAGGCCTGGACGTGCCTGTTCTTGGCCTGGCCGGTGATTTGAACATCGACGGTTCCATCGGGTCCCGAACGGCGGCCCTCGGCTCCGACTACACTGATGCGCCGGGGCATCGTGGAAGCCTCTATCTCTCTGTGGACGAGGCCGCCCGCCATCTGGCTGCTTGTTCAGCGCTGGGCATCCAGGCAGGCTTCCACGTCATCGGCGACGCCGGACTGAAGACCGCGCTGGATGCCTTGGACCTTGCCGCGGCAGAAGTGGGGGAGCAGCGGGTCCGTGCAGCTGCTCATCGCCTCGAGCACGTGGAAATGGCAGATGCGGCGGATCTCGCCCGTCTCGCCAAGTATTCGATCACGGTTAGCGCGCAGCCTGCGTTCGATGCTGCCTGGGGTGGAGCAGGAAAACTCTATGAGCGGCGCCTGGGCGTACGGAGCGAGGCCATGAACCCCTTCGCCTCCTTCTACTCCGCGGGTGTGCCGGTGTGCTTTGGAAGCGACAGCCCGGTCACGCCCTTGCGCCCGTGGTCCAGTGTCAGGGCGTGCTTGGAGCACAGCAATCCCGGCCAGCGCATTTCGGCGCGGGCTGCGTTCATCGGACACACCCGCGCCGGTTGGCGGGCCAGCAAGCAGCGCAATCCGCTCATGGGGCAATTGGTCCCAGGGGCGCCTGCGAGCTTTGCGGTGTGGGAGGTTGAAGAGCTGATGGTTCAGGTGGCGGATGACCGCGTTCAGTCCTGGTCCACGGATCCGCGCGCCCGCACGCCCCTTCTGCCGGCGCTGGACAGCGGAAGCGACCCCGCCTGCCTGCAGACCGTACGGGAGGGCCGCGAGCTCTTCTCGAGTGAATCATTGCGGTCATAGTTGTAAATATCTTGCCGATCCCGAAGGCCTCCTGACCTGCGGCTACGAATGAAGCCGCAGGTCAGGAGGCGCTTGACAGGATTTGTGAAGCCCGTAGCATTTAGGGTCAACAGGCTGCCACAGGGAATACCTGGTTGCCTGGCCGCGGTGGGGTCCGGCTCAAAACAGTCAATGGCCCGTTTTTCAGACCGTGGCACTCGTAGTGGGCAGGTCCACTGAGCAGCAGAAAACGGTTCGGCCACGAGTTGAAAACACGGGCCGGCACTGGACCTGGGCTAGTGGACCTGCCCGCGGCCAAAGCACCCTTGGTGTGTCAAGGGCCACAGGTGGGCCCGAGCACGCCGAGTTGTCGCCCTATAATGGAGAGTTGCGCCAGAATCCCAGCCTCGCTGCTGCTCCGGCCCACTGACCGCTCCATCAAGGAAAGGCCTCTTCTTGCGTGTCCTGACGATCATCCCCACCTATAACGAGCTGGAATCGCTGCCCAAGACCCTCGGACGGCTGCGCGCCGCTGTCCCCGCCTCTGACGTCTTGGTTGTCGACGACAACAGCCCTGACGGCACGGGACAGCTCGCCGACAGCATCGCAGCCGAGGACAGCCAGGTCCACGTCCTCCACCGTAAAGGCAAGGAAGGCCTCGGGGCCGCCTATATTGCCGGGTTCAAGTGGGGTATGGCGGCCGGCTACGACGTCCTCGTAGAGATGGACGCCGATGGTTCCCACCAGCCCGAGCAGCTGCCATTGTTGCTCGATGCCATCAACGACGGCGCCGACCTCGCCATGGGCTCACGCTGGGTTCCCGGCGGAGGCACTGTGAACTGGCCGTTGTACCGCCAAGCGATCTCACGCACGGGCAGTACTTACGCCCGCATCATGCTTGGCCTGAAGATCAAGGACATCACGGGAGGGTACCGCGCGTTCCGCCGCAGCACCCTCGAGGCACTCAAGCTCGACCAGGTCGAATCGGTCGGCTACGGCTTCCAAGTAGACCTTGCATGGCGGGTCGCCAAGTTGGGACTGAAGATCGTAGAACGCCCCATCACCTTTGTGGAGCGCGAGCTAGGGGCTTCCAAGATGAGCGGCAACATCGTTGTTGAGGCCATGATCAATGTGACCAAGTGGGGGTTGGCCTCCCGCTGGGCCGCGTTGACCCGGAAGAAGGCTCCGGCCTCAAAGTAGACCAGAAAGACAAAGGCCGGGTCCGCACTCAGTTCAGAGTGCGGACCCGGCCTTTGTCTTAGGACTGCGCCTTAGGACTGCGTCTTATGGCTGTGCCTTATGCCGAGCGGCGTTCCCCGCGGCGTTCACGCAGGATGTTCAGCCGGTCTTCGAGGATCTGCTCGAGTTCGGGAAGGCTGCGGCGTTCCAGCAGCATGTCCCAGTGGGTACGGACGGCCTTCTCGTTGGTGTCAACGGGGCGTTCGCCATCAACCAGGAGCGCTTCCTTGCCCGTCTTGGAAACCCAAACAGGGGGGATCTCCGCTTCGGACGAGAAGGTCACGAAGACCTGCTCCCCGTCCGCGCAACGGTATTCAACCCTCTGGCGCGGTGCCGGCTCAACACCGGACTCGGTTTCCATGCTCTGGGCGCCAAGACGCATGCCCCGCAGGCTGCGATCGCTCATGATTACTCCCTCTGTCTGTTCACGGAACCAGGCTCCGCGCTAGCCGGACGCCGAATCGACGCCGCCCGGGCTACTGTATGCACACGTTGCATCACTAGATGAAACGCCTGACCAAGCGTTAATGTTCCGTTCGGACTGAACCGGCCGGACAAATACACCATTATACGCGGATCGATGCACGCACCACAAAGCGAAGGGGACCAGCCAGAGAAATTGGCCGGTCCCCTGCAAACTGTCCGCAGTTACGCCGACGGTTCTTGTGTAGCTGGAGTCGATTCGGGCCGGCCGGAACTCGCTGCCGTGGCCGCCGGTGCGGAAACCTCGGCTGCGGGCTTCCCGGAATCGCTGAACAAGTCTGCGACGCCGGATCCTCCGTTGGCGCCTCCCAGTGCACCGCCGATGCCCTTGAGCGCCTCACCGACCTCGCTGGGGATGATCCACAGTTTGTTGGATGATCCTTCCGCGATTTTCGGCAAGATCTGAAGGTACTGGTAGGCCAGCAGCTTTTGATCCGGGTTGCCCTTATGGATGGCATCGAAGACCTTCTGGATGGCTTGGGCTTCACCGTCGGCGCGCAGGATCGCCGCCTTAGCGTCACCCTCGGCGGCAAGAATTGCAGCCTGCCGCTGCCCTTCGGCCGTGAGGATCTGCGACTGCTTGGTACCTTCGGCGGTCAGGATTGCAGCACGCCGGTCGCGCTCGGCCCGCATCTGCTTTTCCATCGAATCCTGGATGGAGTGGGGCGGGTCGATTGCTTTGAGCTCCACGCGTGAAACGCGGATTCCCCAGCGCCCCGTGGCTTCGTCCAAGACGCCCCGGAGCTGGCCATTGATCTGATCGCGAGAGGTGAGCGCTTCTTCGAGATTCAGGCCGCCCACCACGTTGCGGAGCGTCGTGGTGGTCAGCTGCTCAACAGCCTGGATGTAATTGGCGATCTCGTAGGTCGCGGCGCGAGGGTCCGTGACCTGGAAGTAGACCACGGTGTCGATGGAGACAACCAGGTTGTCCTCGGTAATCACCGGCTGCGGCGGGAAGGAAACCACTTGTTCGCGAAGATCCAACAACGGCAGCAGGCGGTCGACGAAGGGGATCAGGATGGTGAGTCCGGGGTTAAGCGTGCGCTGGTACTTGCCCAGGCGCTCGACGACGCCAGCGCGCGCTTGCGGGATGATCCTGATCGAGCGGACCAACACGATGATCACAAATATGACGAGAACTAGCAGCACGATCGCGGCTGCGGTTCCTCCCAAGCTATCCATACATCTCCTTCATTCCCCAGTTACGTATTTGATGTGGTCCTGTGTGCGGTAATGCGCCGATCGTTATTCAGCGAAGTCCGCGGCCGTGCGCTCCGCGGAACCGCTCAGCGCGGGCTGTTTTCCGCAGTTGAGGCGACTACCGCCGTCGCGCCGTCGATCCTGGTGACTTGCACTGTCTGGCCGGCGTCGATGATTCCCGCGGCGCTGCGGGCGGTCCAGACGTCGCCACCGATCTTCACCAATCCTGCCGTCGCACTGACGGGCTCCATTACGAGCGCCGATTGGCCGATCAGGCGGTCCACGTTGGTGCGTTGTTCGGCGGGACCCTTGTGCAGATGCTTCAGGGCGATAGGACGGACAAAGGCGATCATCAGCAAGGACACGACGCAGAGGACGACGGTTTGAAGCCAGAGATCAGCTCCGGCAAGGTCAGCGACGAGGGCAGCCAGTGCCCCGGCGCCGAGCATGATGAAGAAGAAACTGAGCGTCAGCATCTCCACTACGGCAAACGCGAGGAAAACCGTGAGCCAGAGAGCCCACCAGTTGCTGCCAAGCCATTCAAACATCGTTCCCCCTGTTTCCGGACTTGCGGCGGCAGCCGGCCTGATCCGGACTGCAGCGTCAGCAAGATCACAGTCGCTGTTTTTCCATCCTAGCCCGGTGCGAAGCTTCGCGTTAGGAGCGTCGCTCGGGCGCAGTGAATACACTGAGGGTGAACTTCGCGGTGGCACCGATTGACGATTCTCCGGCGATCGACGCCAACAAAGCCGGGCGCTCAAGGTGGTGCCCTGCCGGGCCCATGAAGGCGGCATCGGCAATATCGCGCCCAGTGAGTGTCAGTTTCACGTCGAGTTGGACAGCATCCCCGGGAATGAAGAATTCCTGCATGGACTCTGCCAGGCGCTCGTCTTTGCCCGGTTCAATGCTGAGCATCCCGGTGCGTTCCGCAATCTCGGCGAGATGTCCGTTCCGGGGAGTCACCACGATCACCCGGCCGCCTGGCCGCAGTACGCGGGCAAACTCCGGAGGATTCCGCGGCGCAAAGACCACGATGATGGCGTCAACGGTCTGGTCGGCGAGCGGCAAGGGACGCCAGATGTCCCACACCAGATTGATGGCGCCGGGATTCAGCCGCGCTGCGCGGCGGAGGGCGAACTTGGAGATGTCGATGCCAATAGCTGCCGCAGGGGAGCGGTCCAGGACCGTATGTAGATAGTGGCCGGTGCCCGTGCCGGAATCCAGGACGAGGGATCCCGGCGCCGACAGGACCGGGGATGCCAGCTCGGCGATGGCATCAGCCAGGGGGGCGTAATGGCCGCCGCCCAGGAAGTCATTGCGGGCTGCGACCATCTCTGCCGTGTCCGCCTCGAAGACCGTACCCTTGCCGGTGAGCAGGTTGAAATAGCCCTGTTTGGCGGCATCGAAACTGTGGCCGGCGACGCATTTCAACGAAATGGGAGCCGCGCCGCTGAGACCGAAAGGACCCTGGCAGACCGGGCAGCGCAGGGAAGGGACGGCGTCGGAAAGCATATGGACAATCCTACGGTGGCCGGAGTGGCACATACCGTCGCGGCGGGACGGCCGCTAGGCTCACCAGCGTGAAAGCCGAACAACTCCCACTGCTGAAGTCCGTCTCTTCCCCTGCCGTCCACCCCGATGGCACACGCGCCGTCGTGTCCGTCACCCGGCCCGACTTCGACGCCGATGCGTACGTAGGGCAACTCTGGAGCGCTGCCTTTGACACCGCAGTGGCGCCGCGACGGATTACCCGAGGCTTCCGGGACACCGCACCTGCCTTTTCCCCCGATGGCAAGGTGCTGGCGTTTCTCCGCGCTACGCCCGACGGCAAACCGCAGCTGCACATCGTGGAAGCCGACGGTGGGGAGCCGCAAGCCGTCACGGAACAAAAATTGGGAGTCTCGGAGTTTTCCTGGGCGCCCGATTCCCGCAAGATTGTGTTCTCGACGCGCGTTCCCGAACAAGGCCGCTACGGGACGGTTGACGGTGTGGGGCCGGGAAGCGAAGACCCCCGGCTGATCACGGACAACCAGTACCGGCTCAACGGACTGGGCTACACGGCGGACAAGCCAGCCCAACTGTTCGTCGTCGAGGTTCCGGAGCCCGGAGCGGAACCGCCCGTGGTTCCGGTGGGGCGGGCCGCGAAAGAAAGCGGAGCTGATGCGCCGAGCTTCCTGCCGACCGCGGCGCAGTTGACGTTCGGCGACGCCGATCACACCTCACCGTCCTTCAGCCGCGACGGCGAAAGCGTCTACTTTGTCGCCCCGCTCCATCAAGGGCACGACGCCGACATCGCCTCCGGGATTTATCGTGTCCCGGCCGCGGGTGGCGAGCCGGAAGCCGTGCGGCCCGACGCTGCGCCGCAGGCTGTCCAGGAGGTCCGCGAATCCACCGACGGCGAATGGCTGTTCTTCACTGCGCAGGACCTCGGCGACGACGGCCTGGACTTCGTCGCCAGGAACACGGCCCTGTATGTGATGCCCGTTCGCGGGGGCAGGGCCACAATGCTGAGCGATGTCGAAGACCAGGATATTTCCGGCCCGCTCGAACCTTTCGGGGTGGCTGGCATGCTTGGTCTCAACACAAGCCGTGGGAGCGTGGAGCTGATCAGATGGGCGGCCGACGGCGGGAGTTCGGTCCTCCTCGACGGGCCCCGCGTGGCAGGGGGTGCTTCTGCGGTGGGTGACGTGGTGGCGGTCAGTGTCAGCGACGCTTCCAGCAATGGTGAACTCGGCGTTCTGGAGCAGGGGGAGTTGCGCTTGCTCACTGACTTCTCGGGTGCGCTCCGATCCGAAGCCAGCATCCTTGAACCGCAGGAATTTACTGCCACTGGCAATGATGGATACCCGGTCCATGGCTGGGCCGTCCTGCCGGATGGCCAGGGTCCCCATCCGGTGCTGCTGACCATCCACGGCGGCCCGTTCGCCCAATACACGGCCGCGTTCTTCGATGAGGCCCAGGTGTATGCAGAAGCGGGATACGCCGTGCTGATGTGCAATCCCCGTGGTTCTGCCGGGTACGGCCAGGCACATGGTGGCGCCATCAAGGAGAAAATGGGCACCGTGGACATGGCGGATGTCCTTGCCTTCCTGGATGGCGCGCTGCAAGCCTTCCCGACGATGGACAAGGAATCGGTCGGCATCATGGGCGGGTCCTATGGTGGATATCTGACGGCCTGGGTTATCGGGCATAAACACCGCTTCAAGGCGGCCATTGTTGAGCGGGGTTTCCTTGACCATGTCAGTTTTGCCGGTTCCTCGGATATCGGGTGGTTCTTCGGTGGCCAATACACGGGTGGATCGCCGGAGCAGATGGCCGCCCAAAGCCCCATGGCCGTAGTGACCGATGTCCGGACACCTACGCTCGTGATCCACAGCGAAAACGATCTCCGCTGCCCGGTTGAGCAGGGACAGCGCTACTTCGCTGCCCTGAAGGCCCAGGGCGTGGAGACCGCGTTGCTTCTTTTCCCGGGCGAGGACCACGAACTTTCGCGGTCGGGAACGCCATATCACCGCCGTCAGCGGTTCGAACAGATCCTCGCGTGGTGGGCAAAGTACCTGCCCACCACGGAAAACCCACCGCGCGAATCCGGTCCAGCTAAGAGTTAAGGAAGCCCAGCCCGCGGCGTGCCTCGTCGATTCCGGGGTACGCCCAATGGGCGCCATATTGCTGATCGTCGGCAAGGGACCGTAGCTCGGCCCTGTCCAAGTAGAGTCCGCCGTGCAGGTGGTCGGTCTCGTGTTGGACTATCCGTGCCTGCCAGCCGGAGAATCCTTCCGAGGCTGTACTTCCATCAGGACGTTGGTAGTGCAGGCGAACGTCCCGGTGTCGCGTCACCACGGCCTGGAATCCACGCATCGAGAGACAGCCTTCATAGAATGACGCCGTGGAAGTCCCTTCGGGCTCGTACCTGGGATTCAGGATCGCGAAAAAACGCAGCGGAGTCCTCTCGCGGATTTCCGAAGCGATGGGGTCAACATCGAAATGGTCTTCAAGCACGGCCAGCTGCAATGGAATGCCGAGCTGGGGTGCTGCGAGGCCGACTCCAGGGGCGGCGTGCATGACATCCCGCATCCGCTCGATCAGTTGCGCCAGTTCGGTGTCCTCGAGCTGGCCATCATAAGGTGCTGCGAGTTGCCGCAGCACCGGGTGGCCGACTTGGACGATGGGCGGGAGGCCGTCGAGGCCGAGTAGATCCTGAACCGCGGCGCGGATCTGGGAAGCTGTGAACGTCGTGTCCGGGCCGGCAGGCAGGGGTCGGGTCTCAAAGTCCATGGATTGAGCTTAGTGGGATGGCCCGTCAACCGTCCCCGCAACTCTTTGTCACGAAATCGTAGATGCTTCCACGCAGCGCAGTGCCGGCAGCCACTTTGATGGTCCCGGCAACTCCATTGACCGTCACGTGCAGTGGCATGAGCGTGCCCACTTTGTCCTCCGCGACGGCGTGCGGGTCGCATCGCGCGGGGCGGATGCGCAGGCCCAGGGTCGAGTCCTTGTCGGTGCCATGAATCACGACGCCGTGGGGCCACGGGTTACCCGGGTCCGCTGCAAGGAGGGTGGTTTCGTCGATTGAGTCGATGGTCATGGATCCTGTTCCGCCGCGGGGTTTGACAGCGATGGTCAGTGTTGCCAAGCCTTTCCGGGGGCCTGTGTCCAACGTCGCCAGGAGCTCTAGGCTCGCTATTTCCGAGGCACCGCGTTCAAGGCATAGTTCGCTGTTGTTCCGGGCCAGCACGCCGAAGGGGTCCGTCACAGTTTCGCTGTACACGCGATCCGTGCCCGCCAGCACATAGTCAACCGTGGACTCCGAGGAGCCGGGGGACAGGTCGCGGACGGAAGCTGCACGGGCAGGCTCTTGGTCTGCCCCGGCGGAATGGCGGTGCCACCGGGGCTCGAAAGCCATCCGATCGTCCCGTCAAAGCTCCCTGTCCGCAAGGCCGCGCGTACAACTGTGATGGTGTCGGGGCCGGGGTTGCTGAACTGGATCTCGATGATGTGCGTGCTGTAGTTGTCCCGGAACTGGTTCAGTTGGGCGGTGAGTGGACCGGCCGGCGTCGTGGGCTGTGGTCCAGGCGTCGCCGAACATCCCGCAGTAGAAGCTGCGGCGATGCCCAACAGAGCGATGAGTACGACGGCGGCTGCCCGCCGTCGTCGGCTCCTCACTTTTCGCCCCTGGCGGTCATGGATGCAGTCTAGGACGCAATCACGTGGTGCAGGACCACCAGTTCGCAAGACGCAGTCTCCGCCGGCCGTGTGGAAATTGGCGTCTAGTGCATCGTGAATCGGCGGGCCACGAGCTCGGAGAACATCGGCAAGGTAATCGCCCGGCCGATCAAGGCGTTCCGTGCGCCCAGGACTTTCGGAGGCAATGGGCGGCCCAGCGCCATATTCACGCTGGCCTGCCAAATGGCTTTCTTCGCTGCTCGCTGTCGGTTGCGCTCGAATTCCGCGAGTTCCTTGGCGGCAGGCCTTCGTCCCGATGTTCGCAACACTTCGCTGATAATCGGCGCCAGGGCAACGGCATCCAGCCAGCCCAGGTTCATCCCTTGACCGCCGATCGGGCTGATCTCGTGTGCGGCATCGCCGAGCAAGGCAACGCGTCCATGAACCATCCGGGAGACAAGGCGCGATGTCACGCCGAACGCACTCATCATCGTATTGCTTGCCGAGTCCACCGCCGTTCCGGTCCGTTTTCGGATCAGGGCAGCGAGCACACGGGGAGTTGGCTCTTGGCAGGGGGCGCCAAGCCGGACCACCCACCTTCGGATACCACCGGGAAGTGGAAAAGACTCGACGATTCCTCCCGGCTCGAGAAAGAGGACTGCATTGTTGCCGTACGGCGACTCATCCCGGAAATCGCCCATGACGTAGTAGTCGGGGTAAGTACGCAATCGCGGCTCCAGGCCAAGGCCCTCACGGACGGCGGAATGGACGCCATCGGCCGCCACCACGAAGCGGCCCAGGAACTCCACCGCCGCCCCGCCTTCCTGTCCTCGCAAACGCAAGTACCCGCCGTCGTCGACCACTTCCTCGATGTGCACGCCGCGGAGAAGGGCGGCCGGATCGAGTTCGATAACCCTGGACTCGAGGGTTTGGGTGGTGAAATATTGCGGGACTGAAAGGATGAAGGGGTATTCAGCCGAAGGGCGGGCAAAGTCCATGTCGGCAACTTTGCGGCCGCCGCTGTACGCCGCCCCGTGGGTGATCCGGACGCCCGAAGAAACCAGGGAATGGGCAGCCCCCACGGCGTCGAGTGCCGCTAGCGCCGGAGGGTGGATTCCGATGGCCCGGGTTTGGTGGCTCGGCGTCGCCCGTCGTTCCAGGATGGCAACGCGGTGCCCGTGTTGCAATAGCAGCGCGGCCATGTACAGCCCGACTGGCCCTGCACCGACCACCACGACGTCAAACATGTGGAGCCTCACGGGGGCGGTAAACCAGGAGGTTGTGCCACAGTCCGCTCTCTTCCACCGTCCAGGCTAGGGGAGTGGCGGCACGTAGTTCCGCCATGGTGTAGCTGCGCCTGATGGACGTGAGTCCATCGCCGTGGATATAGGAGCCGAGACCGAGTGGCCAGGCGCCGGCCCAGAAGAGGGAGTAGGCCAGGCGGCTTCGCCTGAGGTCGTTGTGGAGGGCAATCCGGCGGCACAGGTGTTCGGAGTCGCGAAGGAACGAGGCAAGTTCGGCGGACGTCAAGTGGTGCAGGACGTGGTTGGAGATGACGACGTCGAATTGGAGCCCCTCTGACACGAGCTCCGAGCTGAAGGCCTTCCGATATCTCACGCCCGCGACTGCCGGCACGGAGTTCGCGAAGCGGAAGGCACGCTCGTCCGGATCGATTCCAGTCACCTCGAGCGGGTATCCCTCCGCGGCGGCCCGGCGCGCGAGGCCTCGGGCAACGTCACCACCGCCGCAGCCGATATCGAGGACGGTGGTGGGCGCCGCCGTCGTGAGCAATGGCCTGATCAGGGACTCGTACGTATTCCGCCAGCCGGAGACCACAGCGTTGACGAGCGGAAACCGCGCGTAACTGCGGTTGAGCCGGTCGAGCTCGCAATCGGGGCGGTCCATGTCCTCAATGGCGGTCGTATCCCGTTCGCCGAGAAAACCACCTGGGCGGGGGAGGGCAGGCATCACAATGCTGGAGATACCCGGGTGAACAGCCCCGTCTCCACCGTGAGGCCGGGCCCGAAGGCCATGGAACAGATACGTTCCTCCCTCTGTGCTGGCGTTTGTCCCAGGATGTGTTTCAAAACGAAGAGCACGGTGGCGCTGCTCATGTTGCCGTAGTTGCGAAGGACTTCGCGTGCGGGAATCATCTGTTCTTCGGTGAGCTCGAGCTTTGACTCGACTTTATCGAGAATGCTGCGGCCGCCGGGATGGATGGCCCAATGCGTGATGTCCCGGTAGGGGAGTCCGGCCAAGGAGGGGTCGCGGGCAAGGAGCGGTTCGAGCGCCCCGGTGATGTGCTCTTCGATGATGTGCGGCACGTACGTTCCGAGAACCATTTCGAAACCTTCGTCGCCGATGTTCCAGGCCATCGCTTCTTCGCCCACCGGCGTCAGGACAGTCTCGAAATGGTCCAGCCTGATCACAGGGTCCGGCCCTTCAGGTTCCCGGGAAGTCACGACGGCGGCGGCCGCACCGTCCGCAAAGATCGCCGATCCCATGATGGTGTCCGGGTCATTCGAGGTCCGGACGTGGAGGGAGCACAGCTCTACGCAAATGACCAGGACGACGGCGGAGGGATCGGCCTGGCAGAACTGCCGGGCTGCCCGGAGGGCCGGGAACGCGGCGTAGCAACCCATGAAGCCAAGGTGGTAGCGCTGCACGGCCGGGCTGAGACCGAGGGCCCGAACTACCTTATAGTCGGGCCCGGGGTTGAAGAATCCGGTACAGGAGACCGTGATGACATGAGTTATGTCAAGTAAATCAATATCAGGACATTTCCCGACGGCGGCTTTGGCGGCCTCTATGAACAGCTTGGTGGCCTCGACAGCAAAGATCTCGTTGCGGACTTTGGTGCTGGGGCTCAGAACCCGGCCTGACTCGGGGTCGAAGAATGACGGGTTCTCTGCGTGGTTATCAAGGGTTAGTTCAGCGACGGCGGTGAACCGGGTGTCAATGGCAGCCGAATCGAAGCAGGTTCGCACAAGTCGGGATCCGAGGCGCGTCAGTCCGGGTTGGGATGCAAAAACGTCGCGTGCTTGTGGTTGCACAAGCACTGTGGGCGGTACGGCAGTTTCCAGAGACCTCACGTAGACCGGCATGCTTCATTGTTGGCGACGAAGATGCCGTTGACAATGGCAGAGCCCGCAACACTTCTTCAGCTGTTGCGTTTGATGAACTCCAGGGTCGTGTCCGCGACGTCGCGCCAGCCGTGGTCGATGGTGAGTGAATGGCCGCGCCCGGGTATTTCCTTGAACTCGGTGAGTCCCGGGTTCCGGTCCTGCCGCTTGAAGGATGCGTGGGCAATGGACCAGGGCACGGTGTGGTCTTTTTCGCCGGAAATGATCAGCAAGGGCCCCCGCTCCGGGTTCTTGGAGTCAACCTTGGCCTCGGTGAAAGGGTTCAGGTTCGCCGTTGCCGCCTGGAACAGCGTCACTCCGGAGGCGGGCACGTGGAACGCCTCATACAGTTCGCGGGCTTCCTCTTCCGGAAGGGCATTTGCCCAGCCGTAGCTGAATTGCTCGAACGTCAACGACACCGCGCGCGAGGCATTGGCCGGGTTCCCCAGTACCGGTGACGCGGACTTCAGTGAGGAGACCGGCAGGGGCAACACGCCCCGGAACGGGGCCGGGTCAATGGCCACCGTTACGGCCGACGCCCCGGTCCCGGCCATTTTCTGGGCGATCAGACCGCCGAAAGAGTGTCCGATGACCGCGGGCTTGGTGGTGAGAGCGCCGGCCGCTGTCAAGTAGTGCTCCGTGACCTGTTTGATCATCTTCTTGGCGAATACGTCCGGATCCCGCTGAGCTGCCTCGATCGATTCGGGGTCGTCCGGCCAGCCGGGAGCGAGGGTGGCATAACCATCCTCCTCGAAGATCGCTCTCCAGCGGTCCCAGCTGCTGGAGAGCAGCCAAAGCCCGTGGACGAACATCACCGGACGCCGTCCGGAGTCATTGGCTTTGTCGATCTCGAGCAGTTCGCGTTCGGTGAGCTCTGCCATGGCGGATCCATTTCACGTTGCAGGGGCACCGGAAGGGGCCCGTGGACGGCGACTGTGCTCTGAGTATCCCAGCCAGCACCGTTGGTGACAATGATGCAGCAAGCTCGGTCTTTCACTCTCGTAGCCGCCACGCGATAAAGCCAGTCACGGTTGAATTGCCTGCCGATGAACAGACGGACGTCGAGCGGATTACGCCGCCGCAGGCTGCGGACAACGGGAGCTCTCGCAGCTACTTCAACTCCCGTACTTTTAACGCCGATAATCTACATTATGTAAAGTAGAACCGTGATTATTGCATCTGATGCATGATCACCTTTCTTTCGCCCATCTCTTCCTGCGTGGATCGCCTGGATGCCGGAACTGCCCCCTGACCTGCGGTAATGCCGCTTCTGCTGCCGATCTCAGCCACGCCTCGGGTGTTTGGCGTGTACCCGACGCGACCTAAAGGCATTGTCCGAGACGGGCCCTGACCTGCGGATTTGCGCCGATTCTGCATTAATTGCATGATTCATTCATCCAATGCAATGTCAGAAGGGGTTTGTCGTGGCAGTTGATGCAGCGGGTCGTGTGCTTGATTTCGGCCCTGTGCGGTTCCTTCATCCCGAGGACCATGTGTTCACGCAGATGCTCACGGGCTGGCGCAACCAGCAGTTGAGCAGGAACCTGGCCTTCGGCACCATCGAGTCGAGGGAACGGCTCGTGACGCGCTTCCAGGAATCGACGAACGAGTATCCCTGGCACTGGACGCCGGCCCATGTTGACGAATTTTTCGGGGATCTTCGCAGTCTGAAGCACGCAGCCCAATCGACGATCCGGTCCTATCAGGCCGCACTGAGAGCGTTCTGCGCCTACGTGGCTTCCCCGGAGTACGGCTGGGACCGTGTCTGCGAACAGCATTTCGGGACTCATCCGGTCCAGGTCTGCTTTGACTGGAACACAGCCGTCCACGCCCAAGCCGGCGAGTCCTCCCCCAAGCGCCGGCCGTTCACGCAGCGGGAACTCCAGGACTTCTTCGACCGGGCCGATGATGAGGTCGACCGGATCGCCTCGCTGGGCCGCAAGGGCTGGCTGCCGGCTTACCGTGACGCGGTCCTGTTCAAAGTGGCCTATTGCTGGGGTCTGCGCCGCAATGAGGTCCGCCACCTGCAGACGGTGGACTTCGGCAGGAATCCGCACGCCCGTGAGTTCGGCAAATACGGCGTGCTTCAGGTCCGCTACGGAAAAGCCATGAAGGGATCACCACCAAAACGCCGCAGCGTCCTGACGGTATTCGACTGGTCGACGGAGATCATCGCCGACTGGCTCGAACGCGGGCGCCCCCACATGACGGACGGACTGGACCTGTTCCCTTCCGAACGCGGCACGCTGGTTTCCGAAACCGCGTTGAACCGCCGCTTCAACCGGTACTGCGAAGACCTGGGCCTCTCCCCCGGGCTGGACATCCACTCGCTGCGCCGTTCCTACATCACCCACCTGATCGAGTCCGGCATGGACGCCTTGTTCGTCCAGCACCAGGCAGGGCATGAACATGCCTCGACCACGGCCCTCTACACGTCCGTGTCGAGTGACTTCCGGGTCAAAACCCTGCGCCGCGCCCTGGACTCGACCGTCAGGGCCGCACTGGGCGGAATGGAAGACTAATCCCTATGAAACGAGAGATCGACTACCGGTGGCGGCTCGCCGAACTCATGGCAGCCCGCGGAATGCACAACAGCACCGACCTGAGCCCACTGCTAAAAGAACGCGGCATCGAACTCTCTGCCTCCCAGGTATACCGGCTCGTCACCCAGCGCCCGGAACGCGTTTCACTCATGATGGTCGCCGCCCTCTGCGACATCTTCTCCTGCGGACCCGAGGACCTGGTCACCGTCACGGCAACAGATGCCAAGGTCCGTAAGGTCGCCTCCGACGCCAACGTCGTGGACCTAAACAAGACCATCCGGCCCAAACGCGCCCGCGTGATCCGCGATGACGGCTGACATCACGCCGCGCCCTATCGTGCGGGGCCGCCCTCGCAACGCAGGGACCTTCACGTGTGACCGGTGCTCAAGGACGGCCGGCAAACACCGCGCAAGCTGGCCCGAAGGCAGGATCTGCGGGACCTGCTTCACGATTGCCATGCGCACTCACGGGTCGTGCCCTGGATGCGGCACGGACCGCATGCTCCCCGGCCGAGCCCTTGCCCATGGCAACAAGCCCATCTGCGTCGATTGCGCGGGCATCACCCAGGACTACCAATGCTCGCGCTGCGGCACGGAAACCGAGCACTACCGCCAAGGCACTTGCGCCCGCTGCTCGCTGCGGGACGACCTCACAGTGCTACTCCGCATTGAACAGAGAAGTGCGGAGGCCGAGACTGCTACGGCGAAATTGCTCACGGCCCTCTGCGGAGCCCAACGCCCCGAAAGCATCCTGAGCTGGCTTCGCGACGCCGGCGTCAGAGACCTCCTCGAACGGATTTCCACCGGCAACATTCCTCTTAGCCACGAGGCGCTGGATGGAGAACCGAACAGCAAGCGCGTGGAACACCTACGCAGCCTGCTCACCCACCACAAACTGCTCCCGAACCGCGACCACTACCTCTCGCTCTTCGAACGGTGGCTCGCCAGCAAGCTCGAGGACATCGACGACCCCGAGATCCGCCGGCCCGTCGAATCCTTCGCCCGCTGGCACCACCTGCGCCGCATCCGCAGCCTCTACGGGGACGGGAAACCCACCCGCGGTCCCGTGCACAATGCCAAGCAGGAAATCACCGAAAACATCAAATTCCTGACCTGGCTCAAAACCACCCACGGGCGGGCGGTTGCTTCCTGCGTCCAAGCCGACGTCGACGCCTGGCTTGCCGCCGGCCCCACCACCAGGCACGCCATCCGAACATTCTTCGTCTGGGCTGTCAAGAACCGGACCTGCACCAACATCGTCATCGGATTCCGGCAGGCCAAGACCGTGCCACTGCTCACCCAGGGCCAGCGGCTCGCCATGCTCAAAGCCTGCCTCACCGACAACATCGACACCCTGCACTACCGGGTCGCCGCCACTCTCCTGCTGCTCTACGCCCAGCCAGTCGTGAAGATCGCCGCGATGAAAAGCACCGACGTGATCATCACGCCCGACGGATTGCGTCTGTCTCTCGGCGAAGGCGACCCTGCACCAGTACCGGAGCCGTTCGCGTCACTGCTCACCGAACACTTGGCGGCACGCCCCAACATGCGCACCGGCAGCAGCTCAGGCAGCGAATGGCTGTTTCCCGGATACCGGCCCGGGCAACACATCCACCCCAACACTCTCATGGAGCGTCTCCGGGAACTGGGCATCGACCTCCTGGGCGCACGGAACGCATCCCTCCGCGGGCTCGTGAAGGAAGTTCCCGCCCCGCTCGTCGCCGAAATGCTCGGCTACAGCTATCAGGTCACGCAGAAACATGCGGCCGCAACAGCGGAACCCTGGTCCCGATACTCCCGCGCGCCCTCGACACTGCAGTGGCACGGCCTCACCCCGTAACCGGGAACCAGGACGGGACTCAATCACGGATTCCGGGCGAACCAGTCCGAGGCCTCCATGGGTTTCGCTTTCGGCCGTCCCACTTGATCAACGACAGGGACCCAAGTCTTGTCGGGCACGTCTTCTGCGAACCATTCAAAGGCCCGAATCGTCG
Source organism: Arthrobacter sp. MMS24-S77 (assembly GCF_054888235.1). NCBI lineage: Bacteria > Bacillati > Actinomycetota > Actinomycetes > Micrococcales > Micrococcaceae > Arthrobacter > Arthrobacter sp. MMS24-S77. Next base: position 2,513,613 of record NZ_JBTZRN010000001.1, on the reverse strand, counting down.
GGTGGGCCGCGATTGCCGCCGGGTCCGTACTCGACAGAGCAACTGCCCTGATAAGCAACAATTCCTCCAGGCACGGCGCTTCAAGGAGTGGGCCCAACCCGGAGAGACCCTTCATCGAACCGATCTCCAAGCGCTTGAGGTGGACAAGGCCAGCGAGTGAAGGCAGTGACCGTACCTGCGGTAAACCATAGAGGCTAAGCAGCCGCAGGCTTGCCTGAGCGCCCAGAGCAGACAGGTCATGCAGGCCGCGGATCTGGTTGACGGCGAGGTAAGTCAGGTTCGAGCAGCCATTGACCACGTCAATTGATGTTCCGGAGCCCCCTCGGATGTCCAACCACTGCAGCTGCGGCAGAGACGACAAGAAGCCCTCGGGGATTTTTACTGCCCAGAGCGTTAGGCGCCGGACACCCGAGAGCCACTCGACATCCGAGAGGTCGAGTGATGCGTGGTCGATCCAGACGTCATGCTCCGAGCGCCATTTGGCAGCAGACTGAGCGGATCTTCGTTGGGCAACCATGCCCCGAGTATGTCGCATAGCCCCGTTGAACCACGATACTGAGGCTCCCGGTGAGTCTCGTCAGCTGCGATTAGTACCAAAACGAATATGCATGGTTACCAGTAACTGGATTGAGTTGAGGCCCTTTCTCGTCTGCCCGCCCCGTTTACGCGCACTCCCCCGCGGTCATAGGCTTTTGTCACCATACTCTGGAGGTTGACGTGACAACTGCAATCATCGGTATCGGTAATGTCGGCTCCCGGGTCGCCCGCAATCTTGTTCAGGGCGGCGAGCCGGTCGTTTTGGCCGCGCGCAATCAATCCGGCGCTGACGCGTTGGCGGCCGAGCTCGGTGAGCTCGCGAGTTCTGCAAGCGTTACTGATGCCGTGGCGCAGGCTGACGCTGTTCTGTTGGCCGTGTGGCTGGACATTGGGAAGGAACTCATTTCCCAGTTGGGACAGGCGCTGGTCGGCAAGGTGGTCATCGACCCGTCCAACCCGATCGGGCCTGATGGCCGCGGCGGTTTCACCACGACACTGCCGGAGGGCGAATCGGCAGCCTCGATCCTGGCAAATCTGCTTCCCGCCGGGGCGCACTTCGTGAAGGCTTTCGGCACGCTGGGGGCCGACGCGCTGGGCTCGGCTGCCAACCGGCCGTCCGGGCGGGCCGTTCTGTTCTACGCAAGCGACGACGACACCGCGGCAGAAACGGTGGAGAGGCTCATCAGTGCCGCTGGTTTTGATCCGGTCAAAGCCGGAGGAATCGAGGCGGCCGGCAGACTGGAGCTGATGCGCGGAGACCTTCACCAGAATGGCGGGCTCGGTGGAAAGCTCTTGAGCGCCGACGAGGCGCGTGCCGCCCTCTAGGGGACGACGCCGGCCCGGGCTGGCAGGCTGCGGCGGTGCCGTCCGTGACGGCGCTCCGACCTCCCGGGCAGTCTGGCCCTAGCTCTCCCCCAAAGCCGCGTCTGTGTTCGGGTCGGCTGCAGCGACGTCGCCCGCCAGGACACTCGTACCCAGGTCGTGGTCACACTCCCCTGGATCGTCGGGTTATAGGACAAAGCCTGTGCAAATCCCGGGCGCGTCATGTCCGTCCCGGGCTCGTCTTCGCTCGAATGTCGGATTCTGCTCAATCATTCGAATGGACAAACTCCGGGCCCGCGGAATCACGGGACGGGCAACTTCGACGAAGAGAATGATCCAGCAGAACCCGACGGTGCATGGACCTCCCCGGTCACCAGGATCCGCCGCACAACGTTCAAGCACCAGGCCGTTTATTGATCGATCTGATGAATAATGGCGCTCTCCTTGTCACGCTTCACCGCGGCTCTTAGCCTTTCCTCATAAGTGAAGACCTCGTGTCGGAGATTCAGGTTGATGGAAGCAACGTTGCACGGTCGGGATGTCCAGCTCAAGGCTATCGAGGCGTTCCTTAGCGAACCCGGAGGAGATTCACTCCTCGTTATCGGCGGAGATCCCGGCGTCGGAAAATCCGCCCTGCTTGAGTTGATCGGAGATCGAGCCGCGCTCCACGGTGCCCGAGTGCTGCGTGCGAGGGCCCTCGAGTTTGAGGCTGACCTTCCGTACAGCACAGTCAATCAGCTGCTGCTCCCGTTGTCTGACTCCCTCGCGCGGCTCGCTCCGGACCACCAGGAAGCGCTCAGTATCATTTGCGGGCTTCAAGCCGGTGCTATGCCCGGCCTGCTTGTTGCTGGCGCCGCGGCGCTTGCGCTGCTCCAACAGACCGAAGAGGAATCGAACTCTGTGCTCTTGATGGTGGATGACTCTCCTTGGATGGACTTGCTTTCCGCCATGACTTTGACCTACCTCGGCCGACGCCTAGGCGACCGATCGGCGAAAATCCTGGTGGCTGCCCGAACGGACGAGGAAACAGTCTTCGTCCGCAGCGGCTTTCCGTCGCTTCTTCTTCCTCCCCTGCCGGACGACGCCGCGGACGCCCTGCTCGCCGAACGCTTCCCGGCACTGTCCGAAAGCGTTCGACGGCGGATCCAAAGTGAGGCGCTCGGCAATCCACTCGGACTGCTGGAGCTACCCGCCGCCCTTTCGTACCCCAGTACGCAGCGGTTGCCCGGCATGCTGCCACTCACGAACCGCCTGAAATCGCTCTACGGCGACCGGTTGTTGGCGCTGCCGCAGCGGACGCGCGAAATGTTGCTTTTCGTGGTTCTCGCTGGCGCCGAAAATAGCCAGGCCGTCGAAAAATGTATCCCGACGAGCTCTGGGCGCGAAGGCTTCCGTCCAGCGGAGCGCGCAGGAATCGTCCGTTTCGACCCGCGTTCGGGGCGATGGCAATTTCGGCACCCGCTGATCCGCACGGCCGTGTTCGAGCAGTCGACGGAGGACGAACGCAGGCGCGTGCACGCAATCCTCGCCGACGCCTTCGCGGAGGAGCCCGAACGGCGAGCCTGGCACCTCGGTCAAGCGGCGACCCGTCCCGACGAGGAAGTCGCGGCGCTTCTCGAAAGCGTGTCCCAGCGGCTCATTGAGATTGGTGACGGCACTCGAGCAACTGCTGCAATGCTCAGGGCGGCTGAGCTCACCCCTTCCGTCAGCGATCGTGAACGCAGGGTGGCGCGCTCGGCATATCTTGGCTCATTGATTGCGGGAGCCATCGATCAAAGCCCGGCCCTCCTCACTGAAGCTTTTCGAAACCCCTCTGAGTCACCACAACTCGCGACCGTCATTGCGGTGACTTACAACCTGACTTAACAGTGAAGGTGATGTTGCGACCGCTCGCCGGCTCTTGCTTGCCGCATTATCGGCTGGAGTTTCCGGACCAAATGTGGACCGCAATGACTATGTTGAGGCCCTGTACACGCTCGTCCTGGTGGGGTTCTTCGGAGGCAGCGGCGACTTTTGGCAGACGCTGTTGGCGCACTCGTCGACTGAAGCCAGGCTGCCCGATGTGCTCCGGTTTCAAATCGAACTATTCGTTGATGTTGCTCGCGCTCAAGGTACAATGATCGAGCACTTTCGCCAAGGAATGGATCATCTTCGATTCGTCACAGATCCCCTGTATATCGCGCGATTCGCTACCGCTGGGGCCTACATCGATTCCCTTGGCGGTATGCGCGACGCCCTGTGGCGGGTTGTTGAAGACGGGCGAAGAGGGGAAGCCATCACTCCTGCCATTCAGGCCCTCTTCCTGCTCGCGAATGACGACTACTTCACTGGCCGCTGGGAAGAGCTCGAGGTTGTAGTAGAAGAAGGCCTCGATCTTTCACTCGAACACGGCTATGCCCTTACTTCTGCCCCGGCCAGGTTCCTGCTGGCGCTGGTTCAGGCGGCACGTGGCCAGGAAACACTCGCGCACGGCACTGCCGAAGACCTACTTATTTGGGCCGCGCCGCGTCGACTTATCGCGCTTGCCAATTACTCATCACACATTCGATGCATGACAGCGTTGCCGGCCGGCCAATTCGAGGAAGCTTTCATCCATGCAGCGACGATCAGTCCACCTGGCACGCTCCCGCCTTATATCCCCCACGCTATTTGGTCGGCTTTCGACCTCATCGAAGCGGCTACACGATCCAGCCGTCGGGAACAGGCCAAGATGCACTTGCGGGCCTTTGAAAGCACGGAAATCGCTAGCCACTCTCCGCGGTTGCGTGCCCTCGTCCTGACGGCCCAAGGATTGCTGGCCGAGGGCCCGGAGTGGAAAGAAAAGTTCGAGACCGCTCTTGCCACCCCTGACAGTGAGCGCTGGCAGTTCGACCGCGCGCGGATCCGCTTACTTTTCGGTGAGGAGCTTCGTCGCCGGAGGGACCACGCTGCCGCCAAAGTCCAGCTCGCCGAGGCAAAGAAGGTCTTCATACAGCTGGGTGCGCATGCATGGGCCCTGCGCGCCGATCGGGAACTGCGGGCAATGCGAGCCTCCGGGGTGCGTTCGAGCGGACTAACCCCTCAGGAATCGGTCGTCGCCGACCTCGCCGCGAAGGGGCTGTCAAACAAGCAAATAGCCGAGTCGCTCTTCTTGTCGCCGCGAACCGTTTCCACCCATCTTTCGCGTACGTTTTCAAAACTCGGTATCTCGACTCGAGCGGGTTTGCGTGACGCCCTCTCAGCTGAGGGCGATCAATTGCGCCTGTGAATGTACGTCATTTGACGGATTACCTCGCGGAGGCGAAACCCTACTGTTGCTCCTGTCCAACAACTGTTAGGAGCAAATCATGAAACCAACGATCGTCCCTGTCCACGGCGGATTTGTTGACGGATCCGGCTGGCGGAGGGTCTACGACGACCTCACCGAAGATGGCTTCGATGTTCGAGTTGTGCAAAACCCCACGAAATCGCTGGCCGATGACGCGTCAGTCACCCGGAAGGTCCTTGACGAAGCAAACGGGCCGGTCGTACTTGTGGGTCATTCGTACGGCGGAGCCGTCATCACCGAAGCAGGCAATCACGAAAAGGTATCGGCGCTCGTGTATATCACGGCATTCGCCCCGGATCAGGGTGAATCCGTGAACTCCCTGCTCGAAACGTTCCCAAGCGACGGCCCCCAGCCACCCATCCTGCCTCCCGTCGACGGGTACCTCTTCCTCGACCGCGATAGGTTCCATGAGTCCTTCGCCGGCGACGTCACGCCCGCAGAAGCGGCTTTCCTTGCAGACTCCCAGGTCCCGTGGGGGCTCGAAGCGCTTGGCGGAGTGGTTTCTTCCGCCGCATGGCGCGTTAAGCCCAGTTGGTATCTCCACGTGACCGAGGACAAAATGATCCCGCCGATCGCTCAGGCCAGCATGGCAGAGCGTATCGGAGCTACGGTCAGTGAGACTCCTGGAAGTCACGCAGTCTATGTGTCACGTCCCAACGTGGTCGCTGACGTGATCAGGAAAGCTGCCGCCTCACTCAGCTGACGCGCAGAATCACCGCCACCAGCCTTCCCGAACTCATCGCCGAGTGGGAGCATCGGCGAGAAGGGAAAGCTGACGCGAAGAAGGGACCCACAGTGCTGATCTGTGCAACGTGCGCCGTCGAATACGAGGAGCCCGCCCCGGCGGTCTGCCCGATCTGTGATGATGAGCGCCAGTATGTACCCGCCAGCGGACAGCGCTGGCTCAGACTGGACGAGCTCGAACAGGGCGGCCAGCGCACCGTGTTGAAGGAGAACGAGCCGGGGCTGACCGGGATCGCCACGGAGCCCGCCGTCGGGATTGGCCAGACCGCACAGCTAGTGGTCACGCCAGCGGGTTCGCTCCTGTGGGATCCCACAGGTTACGTTGATGACAACGCTGTGGACGTCGTACTCGGACGGGGCCCGGTCCTCGCGATCGCTGCGAGCCACCCGCACATGTTCGGCGTGCAGCTCGAATGGTCCCACCGTTTGGGCGGGGTGCCGGTACTTGTGGCCGACGCCGACCGCGACTGGCTGGGGCGAACGGGACCCGCCGTCGAATTCTGGTCCGGCAGCCGACCGCTCGCTGAAGGGCTCACGCTGCACCAGACCGGGGGGCATTTCCCTGGCAGCTCGGTAGCTCACTGGGCTGCCGGGGCAGGCGGAAAGGGAGCCCTGCTGACCGGAGACAGCGTGTTTCCGAATCCCGACCGTCGCTCTATCGCCTTCATGCGTAGTTACCCGAATCGCCTTCCGCTATCCGGCGCGGTGGCGCTGCGAATCGCCAGGCAACTCGGGATGCTCGAATTCGATCGGATTTACGGCAACTTCAACAACGTGATCGCCTCAGAGGCCAAAGCCGTGCTGCATGATTCAGCGCAACGGCATGCTGCATGGGCACGCGGAGACTTTGACCATTTGACCTGAGCTGAACGGTGTGGGCGCGGCCCCCTCAACTACTTGCCGAAACCGCAGTCCCCACGCCCAGCGCCGTGAGTATCGCAGCGGAGGTCCGCTCCAACGCCTTGGTCACGGGTGGTCGTTTCAACCAGAGAACGGCCTTGGTGGCTACGAAGGACAGGATTCCGAGATAGATCAACGAGACTGCAAAGTCGATCACGCCGAGCATCATCGTCAAGCCAAATGATGCTTCACCGGAAGGCAGGAACTGGGGTACAACGGCGAGGAAAAACAGTCCGACCTTCGGATTGAGCAGGCACGATACAAGTCCGGCGGCGAAGCTTGAGCGCAGTTGGCCGCGCACCCCGGGGCCGTCGTCTGGTTGCGGTGCTGCTTGGGGACGACGGCTGTGGACAAAGGCGCTGACTCCCAGGTAAATCAGGTACAGACCACCGATGATCTTCACCACCCTGTAGGCCTCGGCCGACTGCTCCAGAAGGGCCGCCAATCCGATGCCCACGAGACCTGCCCAGAAGATGCTGCCAAGCGAGGATCCGAACGCGGCTGAGAGGCCGGCTTTGACGTTTGACAGGCTGTACCTGAGCACGAGGAAGGAGTCTGGGCCGGGCGTAAGGGCCAAAACAGCGCACAACCCGACGAACGCCGCCAGTGAACTCAGAGTCATCGTCCCATTCAACCATTGCCGGAGGTTGGTGCTAGGCGTCGCGGGGCGCACGGAACCTTCCCAGAGGTCCCCGCTACAATGGGGGCCGTCCGTCATTCCCCCGGAGAGGTAGTCCCCCTTTTGGTAACTCGCCACGATGCACCCAACCCGGAATCGGGTCAGTCCGCACCTGTCGCCTATCCGGGGCAGGGCAAATTGGCTACCCGCAGCCGGCGTTTCAGCTATCGTCGGGCGCCGCGTTGGTTCAAAATCACGAGCGCCGTGGTGGCTGTCCTGCTGATCGGCGTCATTGCCTTCGGCGGATATTGGGTGTGGAGGCTTCAATCCAACATTTCGACGTCTGCTCTAGGCGCCGGTGGCCACAGATCGGAAGGCCCGGTAGATGACCGGAAGGACCGCCTGCAGATCCTCGTTCTCGGTACAGACACCAGAAGCGGGAAAAACGGACAATTCGGCACCACAGACCAGTCCTCTGGCTATGGACAGTCCGATGTGATGATGCTGCTGGATATTTCCGCGGACAACAATCACGTCAACGTCGTCAGCCTTCCTCGGGACCTGCTGGTCGACGTCCCTGCGTGTACTGATAACAAGACCGGCCAGCACTACGCAGAGCGGCAGAACGCCATGATAAACAGCGCGATGGCCGAGGCCGGCATTGGCTGCGCCGTAGACACCGTAAACAATCTGACGGGCCTGGAGATTGACCACTTCATGATGGCCGACTTCAACGCAGTCAAGGAACTGTCCAATGCGGTCGGTGGCGTGGACGTCTGCGTGAGTTCGGCCGTGAACGACCCCGACTCCGGACTTCACCTGCCCAAAGGCACATCGCAGGTCCAAGGGGATCAGGCGCTGGCCTTCCTACGCACTCGCCACGCATTTGCGGATGGCGGCGACCTCGGCCGCATCAAGGCCCAGCAGGCGTTTCTTGGCTCGCTGACCCGCAAACTCAAAGCCGACGGAACACTCGGCAACCCACAGAAGATGCTGAGCATCGCCGACACGGTCACCAAAAACCTGACCGTCGACGACGGCCTTGCTTCCGTTCCTGCTTTGCTGACCATCGCCGACCGGCTGAAGAACATAGACCCGGCAAAGGTCAACTTCATCACCGTCCCGAATGTGCCAGCGGCATCAGATCCAAACAGACTCGACCTCGATCAACCGGCTGCCAGCAACTTCTTTGCCGCCCTGAAACAAAGCGCCGACCTCAGCCAGCCCGCCGCCAGCGCTGCTCCCTCACCTGCCCCGTCCACTGAGGCTCCGAAGGCGGCCTACAACAAGGCGCTTCAGCCGATCGCCGTCGCCAATGGAACAGGCGTGACTGGCAGGAGCCAGGACATCGCAGCGCTACTCTCTTCCGGTGGCTTCACGAAGGTGGCCCGGATTCAAGCCGACGCGCGGCCCCAAACCATGGTCTACTACGGTGCCGGGTTTGCCGACGTGGCAGCGGACGTTGCTGCCATGTTCGGGTTGCCGGCGACGAGCGTGCAGCAGGTTGCCAGCGTCCAGGGAGTCCAGCTTTACGCTGGGCAAGACTTCGCGACAGGAAGCAAGCCGACGCTCCCGGCACCCAAGCCGAATGATGTGGTTGCCCAGACCGCCCAAGACCAGACGTGTCAGGCAACCAACCCCACGGGGTAGCTGGTACACAGGGCGCCCCTGTCCAGGGTTGCGCGGCGGGGTGCCTTCTTCCTGGTCGCCTGATTCGTACGGAAGTCTTCGCTAGCCGACGTGGACCCACGGACGGCGGGTGACTTCAGGTTCGGCCTGGCGCAGTACTTCCCGTGTGACCGGGGCTATCTCGCCTTCCCCGAGGAAGAGGAACTTCAACAGGTTGATCACGGGGTTTCCTTCCGTCCAGCGGAAGTAAATGTGCGGCATCAGTCCGGTGACGTCACGGATATGCAGCAAAACCGAAGCAATGGTGTTCGGGACCACTGGCCCGTGAACCTCCAACACCGAATAGCCGTGCCGGTAGAGGCCATGTACTTCCAACGCGGTTTCAAAGTCCGAAGAATCATCTACCGTGACCTCAAGGAACACCGCCGGATAGTCATCGGGAAGGTGGCTCACTGCCATGGCCGAATCGAGTTTGTCCCGGTAGTCGGCGGCGGTCATCCGGAGCGGCTCGTGGGCGATGATGCCGATCGGCCCAGTGTCGTTGGCCGTAATGAACTCAAGTGCTTTCGCATCGAGCCGGACATGGGTTGCGTGCAGCTCGAACGATCGCATGATCCGGGAGAGCAGGGAAATCAGCACAATGCCGGCAATGAAGAATGCGGCGATGCGTATCCCCTCAGGGCGTTCGAAGATATTGGCAACGGTGGTGTAGATAAATACGACTGCGATGAGCCCAAATCCCACGGTTCGCTTGTGTTGTTGGCGGCGGCGGGCCGACAACGTGACTGCGACCGCCGCCGAAGTCATCAACACCAGTACGCCTGTCGCGTACGCGCCTCCTTGGGCGTCGACGTCGGCGTTGAAAAGGTAGGTGACGAGGAAACCGATGAGGGTGAAGACGAGCACGAGTGGCCGAACTGCCCTGCTCCACTCCGGGGCCATGCCATAGCGCGGCAGGTACCTCGGAACGAGATTCAAGAGCCCCGCCATGGCTGAGGCCCCCGCGAACCAGAGGATCGCGATGGTGCTTGCGTCGTACACCGTACCGAACCCGGGCCCGAGGTATTCATGGGCGAGGAAAGCCAGGGCGCGGCCGTTCGCTTGCCCGCCTGGCTGGAATTCCTGCTCAGGAATGAGGACCACGGTGGTGAAACTGCTGGTGATGAGGAAGCAGCTCATAATCACGGCGGCCGTGGTCAACAACCTGCGGGCGCCTTGAATGCGCCCCGTCGGGTGATCTTCAGTGTCGGATCCGTAACCCCGGATCTGCGGCATCACCGCCACTCCGGTTTCGAAGCCTGATAGGCCGAGCGCGAGTTTGGGGAAGACAAGAAGCGCTATGCCGACCGCCATGAGTGGATTTCCATGGGACGTGGAGAGGGCCACCCACCAGTCGCCAACAGCACCCGGTCGAGCGAGCACCTCAAGGATGCTTGACACAACCACGACGACGTTCAGGCCCAGGTATATGGCCACCAACACTACGGCCACCCCGATGGCCTCTTTGAATCCCCTGAGGAAGACGGCTCCCAGAAGCGCCAGGAGTATCAAAGTGATGATGAGGTTCTGGCCCTGCATCCAGCCTGGGACAAAAGGATTCTGCACGAGGTGCGCCGAGGCGTCTGCCGCGGAAAGTGTCATGGTGATCAAGAAGTCCGTTGCCGCGAAACCCAACAGGACCAGGACAAAAAGTTTGCCGCCCCACCGGGGAAGCAAACGCTCAAGCATGGCGATGGAACCTTCGCCCCGATGGCTCTCACCCGCCACGCGGCGGTAGACCGGGAGCGCCCCCAGCAGTGTGACTGCCACCAGCACCAAGGTGGCCAAGGGCGAAATCACCCCGGCCGCAAGTGCCGCGATGGCGGGCTGATAGCCCAGAGTTGAGAAGTAGTCGACCCCGGTCAGGCACATCACCCGCCACCAGGAGTGCGGCTTTTCCTGCGAGGCAAGTACCCCGCCAGGGCCCTGATGGGAGCCCTTGGAATCCTGAAGGCCAAGCAGCAGCCATGTCCTGAGTGCTTCCTTGGTCCCTGGAGGGAGCGCGGAAGGATCTGCAGGCGGTCTACTCATGCTGGTCATTTGTGCCCTTTCGCCAGATGCGAAGCGCTGCCCGATTAAGGCAGACCCTAGCACCGCGTCCATGGCGGGGAGCGCAATCCCGGACGATCTTGACGGAATCTTAGCGGTGGTCCCGTGCTTGTCTGGTGCGGTGGCTGAATGAGGGTCAGTATGAGACATGAGCGATTCCAGTCAGGAGCACGCCGAGCCCGGCCGCCCCGTGACTGTGCGCCAGGGCCTGCATCCATGGAATCGATACGTGGCGATCGGAGACTCCTTCACGGAAGGAGTGGGCGATCCGGAGCCTCGCAACCCGGGCGGCCTCCGAGGCTGGGCCGACCGCGTTGCGGAAGAACTCAGCGTAGGCCATCCCGGCTTCACATATGCCAATCTTGCAGTTCGTGGGCTCCTGCTACACCAGATCCTGGACCGGCAACTGGGAGCGGCGATGGCACTACGGCCAGACTTGGTCACACTTTCGGCAGGCGGAAATGACTTGGTCTTCCGTGGAAGCGATCCCGACCGCTTGGCGAATGAACTGGATCCCGCAGTCGGAGAGTTGGTGTCCACAGGTGCCACCATCGTGCTTTTCGCCGGTCCGGACTGGGGATCAACCCCGGTTTTCAGGCACAACCGCCGCAAAGTTGCCATCTTCAATGAAAATCTTCGGACAATTGCAAGCCGCCACGACGGCATAGTTGCGGATCTGTGGGCTCTCCAGCAGTTGGCAAATCCGACGATGTGGGACCCGGACCGCTTGCATTTCTCGCCGCTGGGACACCACACGGTGGCGATGATGGTTCTGAAGTCCCTCAATGTCGAGAACTCCCTCAGGCCTTTCGAACCTAAGACATTTCCCGCGAGCAGCTGGAGGGAGGCCCGAACAGACGACATCCTCTGGGCAAGGGAGTACCTGGCGCCATGGGTCCTGCGCCGCATCACCCACAGGGCGCCGGTCCAGCCTTTGGTGGCAAAGCGACCAGAGGCTGGACCTGTCTTTACCGCCGGGGTTCGGGACGGCGGTGCCGCCACAAAGCGGTTGTTACCTGAACATCCCGTTACTGGGGCTGCTCCCCTGTGACGTTGACCAGCCACGCAATTCCGAACTTGTCGGTCAACATTCCGAAAATGTCGCCCCACGGCGCCTTCTCCATCGGTACGGTGACCGTCCCGCCGTCGGCAAGGCCGTCCCAATAGCCGCGAAGCTCGGCTTCATCGTCTCCGCTGAGGGACACCGAAATGTTGTTGCCAGGGCTGTAATCCATGCTGTTGGGAGTGTCCGCAGCCATCAACAGCAGTCCGTTGTCGGTCTTGAGCGCCGAGTGCATGATCTTATCGCTTTCAGCCGGGTCTTCGCTGGCGTGGAACTCCGCGAAGGTGCTCTGGGTCAGCTCTCCGCCGAAGACCGACTTGTAGAAGGCCATGGCCTCCTTGGCGTTGTCCCGAAAGCTGATGTAAGGATTGAGGTTGGTGGTCATTACATGGCTCCTCAGTTTTTGTGGCAGCGGATTCTGCTACCTTTGCGTCATGCTAACAGCGCCGGCCTGTAGCATCCACAGGAATTTGCTCCGTGCCGGACGCCACCCTCAGGCGCCGTCCTAGGCGCTCTGGCAGCCGTCGCCCGGTCCGGAAAACAATGCCCGACGGCGGCTGGCTACCATGGAGCATGACCATCCCCGCCGCTTTGGCTTCCTTCGCCCTCGTTGCCGCGCTGCTCACGATCATCCCAGGAATGGATACGGTCCTCGTGCTGCGCACTGCCATCAGCCACGGCCGGGTTCCAGCCTTCGCCGCAGCCGGGGGAATCTGCACAGGCACGATGGTCTGGGGTGTTGCCGCCGCCGTCGGAGCGTCTGCTTTGCTCGCTGCTTCGGAAGCCGCATTCCTGGTCCTCAAGCTGGCCGGCGCCGCCTATATGGCGTGGCTGGGTGTATCCATGCTGATCAAGAGTTTCCGGCGGGTCCCCCAAGCATCAGCTCCGGACGTTGCCCCAGCCATGGCCGAAGCCCTGGAGCAATCCCGGCAGGCAAGCGGACGATCTTCATGGCTCACCTGCATCACGTGCAGTCTGCTGAATCCCAAAGTAGGAGTGTTCTACATGGCGATGATCCCCCAGTTTTTGCCGCCCGACGCCCCGCCGCTGTTGATGGGGGTACTTCTGCCGACTGTCCACAGTATCGAAGGCATCCTGTGGTTCGCGGGCATCATCGCGGCAACCCATTTTGCCCGCAGATGGCTCCAATCGCCTGTTGTGAGCAAAGTCACGGACCGCATCGCCGGCGTCGTACTCATCGGGTTAGCGGCCAAAATCGCCACAGACCGGACGTGACCCGTCGCTTAGTTTCCTCTCGGCTCCCGACCGACAAGTCCCACCGTGTTGCCTTCACTGTCCTCGATGAACGCCATCCATTCGTCGGTTCCAGCAGGTCCAAGGCTCCCGTCAACGTGACTGTAGATGAGCTGTGGTTCCTGAATGACCTTGGCCCCTGAGGCACGGATCCCTTCAATCGCGGACCTGACATTGGCCACGTCCAGATAAATCAGCGACGTCGGAGCGCCCTTATCCAGGAGGAGCCGAACCCCGTCCAGATCAAAGAACAGGAGGCCGGGTGGATCGAACTTCGCTGTCGGCCCGCTGCCCAGGAGCCGCGAGTAGAAAGCTGCTGCCCGGTCGAGGTCAACCGCCCGCTGGGCGACCTGGATCAACCTCATTGCTTACCTCCAGGGACTGGTTCTTCTTATGTTTGGTAGCCACATCTTCCGCGCCGCAGGGTTGGGGTTCAAGGACTTGGTTCCAGGCGTTGGTTCCAGGACCGGAACCTTCGGTTCGAGTTCAGCTTCCGTGCGGGATATGGTCGTTTCCATGCCTGATTCAAAACCCGCCCTGGTCCGGACTGCCCTCGTCGCGGCATTCGTTGACGCCGTTCTCATTCTGGTTTTCGCGGCCATCGGCCGGGACGCGCACCAGCGCGCCGATGTCCTGACGGGGGTCTTCTCGACGGCCTGGCCGTTTCTTGCGGGTGCCGCGATAGGGTGGCTCGCCGCGAGGATCTGGCGGGCGCCCTTCGCGATCTGGCCGTCCGGCGTCGCTGTGTGGATCGGAACCGTGGCCGGGGGCATGCTGTTGCGGGCCGTTACCGGCCAGACCGTGGTGCTCGCTTTCATCATCGTTGCTTTGATCAGCTTGGCGATCCTGCTGCTTGGCTACCGCGCAGTGATCGCCCTCGTGACCCGTGTTCGTCGACGGAGCCGTCAGCCCTGAGCGCCAGCCCATGCACTAGGCTTGCATCGTCCACTGCTGCACTTCGGAAAGGCCCCCCAGTGATCACCGCTTTTGTCCTGATCAAGACCGACGCTTCACGTATCCCGGAGACGGCAGAGGAGATTTCCGCCATCCAGGGCATCAGCGAGGTCTACTCCGTTACAGGAGAATGGGACCTTATTGCCGTGGCACGCGTCGCCAAGCATGAAGAGCTGGCGGACGTCATCGCAGACAAGCTCTCCAAGGTTCCTGCCGTGGTTCACACCACCACGCACATCGCTTTCCGGGCATACTCCCAGCACGATCTGGACGCCGCTTTTTCCTTGGGCTTCGAGCAGTAAACGCCAATACCCCGCCGCCTGGCCGGCTCAGCTTTGAGTGAGTCCGACCCAAGTGCCGAGCACCCTGGCCGCTGCTCCGGAGTCAATGGATTCGGCGGCCCGCAGCCAGGCCGACTTCATGCGGTCCAGGAACGGTCCGTCGGCAGAAGTGTCGAAGGCAACCAAGCCAGCAGCGGCGTTGAGCAACACAGCGTCGCGGACCGGGCCCGGCTTCCCGCCCAGTACTTCGCGCACGACGGCGGCATTCGCCTCGGCGTTGCCGCCGCGGAGATCTGCGACGGTCGACGAGGCGATTCCCAGGTCCGCCGGCGAGAACAGCAGTTCGGTGACTTTCCCGTTCCTGATCTCCCACACCGTGGATGGACCCGTGGTGGTCAGTTCATCGAGGCCGTCTCCTCCGCGGAATACCAGTCCGCGACTCCCCCGGCGTGCCAGGACTCCCGCGATCAGCGGCGCCATGGTGGCGTTGGCCACTCCAACGGCCGAGGCCTGCACATGGGCCGGGTTGGTCATGGGTCCCAGGAAGTTGAAAGCCGTGGGGATACCGAGTTCGGCCCGGACAACTCCGGTATGCCGGAATGACGGGTGGAATACCTGCGCGAAACAGAAAGTGATTCCAGCCTCTTCGGCGTTGCGGGCAACGCGGTCGATCGGCAAGTCGAGCCTCACGCCAAGGGCTTCCAGAACGTCCGCGGAGCCTGACGACGACGACGCCGCCCGGTTTCCGTGTTTGACGACGCGCGCGCCGGCGCCCGCGGCCACAAGTGCAGCCATGGTGGAGATGTTGACGGTGTTGAGCTGATCGCCGCCGGTGCCAACGATGTCCAGCTTTTCGCCCGGGATACTCACGGGATTGGCGTTGGAGAGCATCGCCTCGACCAGTCCGGTGACCTCCTCCACGGTCTCCCCCTTGGCGCGCAGCGCAACGAGGAAGCCGGCAATCTGGGAAGGAGCAGCTTCCCCGGACATGATCGTGTTCATGGCCCATGCGGTGTTCTCGACCGAGAGGTCTTGCCCCTTGATCAAGGCGGAGATGAGTCCGGGCCACGAGTTGCTTGCCTGCTGTGCAGATGCCTGTGAAGTCACCACTTGATGCTAGCGATCCACCCGGCTCCATGACCAATGCGAACCACTCCGGGAACTTTTCCGCGCGAATTCGCGTGTTTGTAGAAAAAGTCCCCCCAAAAGGCGGTTCGCATTGGGAAGTCCGGACTTTTACAGACATAATGTCCTTGTGACATCTGCGACCCATGCCCCCAGTACCCCGGCGCACCCGACGCTGAATCGCCCCAATCTGGTTTCCGTTGGAACCGTTGTGTGGCTTTCCAGTGAGTTGATGTTCTTCGCCGGTCTCTTTGCCATGTACTTCACCCTGCGTTCCACGTCAGGTGCGTTGTGGGCTGAAGAAACCGGCAAGCTCAACTTCCCGTTTGCGCTTGTCAACACGATCGTCCTTGTGGCCAGTTCCTTTACTTGCCAGATGGGCGTCTTCGCTGCCGAGCGACTTGAGCCACGCCGTCGAGGCGGCGTGCTGCAGCTCACCCGCTGGGGTATGAACGAGTGGTTCATCCTGACGTTCCTCATGGGCTCCTTCTTCGTTGCCGGGCAAACCACCGAATACGCCATGCTCGTCTCCGAGCACGTCACACTTTCGGCCAACGCCTACGGTTCCTCGTTCTACATCACCACCGGCTTCCATGGTCTCCACGTCATCGGCGGCCTCATCGCCTTCCTGTTCATCATCGGCCGTGCTTACGCGGCCAAGAAGTTCGGACACTTTGAAGCGACCTCGGCAATCGTCACCTCGTACTACTGGCACTTCGTGGATGTTGTGTGGATCGGCCTCTTCCTGGTCATCTACGTCCTGAAGTAGCCCGGCACTGACTCTTGTTCCGCAAGAGGATGAATTTTCAAGAAGCGGCTCACGGAGCCGACGCAGGATCGAATAAAGGAACCACCACGTGAAGGCACTCTCGCAGAAGCGACGTCATCCACTGGCAGCCATTGCGCTGCTGCTGATGGGACTCCTCGTCACTGGTGGGCTTTACGCCGTTGCCACAACGGTCAACCAGGCGAAGGCAGACACCACTACCTTCAGCGCAAGCGACGCCCAGGAGGGTGGCAAGCTCTTTGCCGCCAACTGCGCCACCTGCCACGGCATGGGCGCCAGCGGAACCAAGGACGGCCCCTCGCTGGTCGGCGTGGGTGCGGCTGCGGTTGACTTCCAGGTTGGCACCGGCCGTATGCCCATGCAGATGAACGGACCCCAGGCACAAGAAAAGCCGAGGCAGTTCAATGACCAGCAGACACAGCAGCTGGCGGCTTACGTCGCTTCGCTCGGCGCCGGCCCGGCCATTCCCGATGCGGCACTGCTGGACGAAAAGGGAGATGCCGCCAAGGGTGGCGAGCTTTTCCGCGTGAACTGCGCTATGTGCCACAACGCGGCAGCTGCCGGCGGTGCACTGACCCGCGGAAAGTTTGCTCCGGCACTGGCCGGTGTCTCTGGCCAGCACATCTATGAAGCCATGGCAACCGGTCCGCAGAACATGCCCGTCTTCAACGACGCGAACATTTCTCCTGAGGGCAAGCGCGACATCATCACCTTCCTGAAGAAGATCGAAGCCAACGGTTCGCCGGGTGGCGCCGACCTCGGTTCGCTGGGTCCGGTTTCCGAAGGCCTGTTCGTCTGGGTCGCAGGCCTCGGCGTCATCATCGCCTTCACCATCTGGCTGACGTCGCGTACGTCTTAGTCCAGACGCACTAAAAGCTTCTGCTGTCCCCACAGCAGTTTTGAATTGAACATTAACCCGGTTCCGGCCGGGACAACGAGAGAAGGATGAGGCGAATTATGGGCAACCATAGTGACGGCAGTCCGAACCACTCGGGCACCGTAGCTACGGCTGGTCAGAATGTTGTGGAGAAGTTCCAGGATCCTGGACTTCCTCCGCACCGTTTGCGCCTGGCTGACACGGACCCGAGAGCCGCTAAGCGAGCCGAGCGACAGGTAGCCATTCTGTTTGGCATCTCCGTCATCGGCACGGTGATCTTCCTGGTGTCGTACTTTGCCATCGATCTTGGGCAAGACTCCACGATCGCAACGATCCGCACCCAGAACCTATTGCTTGGCCTTGGCACCGCATTCGCGATGCTCGGCATCGGCACCGGCATCGTGCACTGGGCCAAGGCCCTCATGCCGGACCACGAGGTATCGGAAGAGCGCCACGCCATCCGTACCGAGGAAGACCGCCAGGCCGCCGTGCGCATCGTCGAGGACATCGTCGAGGAAACCGGCATCAAGCGTCGCCCCCTGATCCGCAACACCCTTTTGGGTGCTGTGGCACTGGCACCCCTCCCGGCCCTGGCCGTTTTCGGTGACCTTGGACCCCGCCCGGATGACAAGCTCGCACACACCATGTGGGCACCCCAGGACGGCAAGCTCAAGCGCCTCACCCGCGACCCCGACGGAACTCCGATCAAGGCATCGGATGTAACCATCGGTTCCGCGTTCCACGTGATCCCCGAAGGCCTTAACGAGCTCCAAGAAGGCAAGCTGAACGCGAAGGCCAAGGCCGTCGTTCTGCTCATGCGCCTCAACCCGGGCGACTTGACGATCTCCAAGGGCCGTGAAAACTGGAGCTACAACGGAATTGTTGCCTACTCCAAGATCTGCACCCACGTTGGTTGCCCGGTTGCTTTGTACGAGCAGCAGACGCACCACCTGCTGTGCCCGTGCCACCAGTCAACCTTCGACCTCACCAAGGAATGCAAGGTTGTCTTCGGACCCGCCAGCCGTCCGCTCCCCCAGCTGCCCATCGCGGTCGACGCTGAGGGCTACCTCGTAGCCACGAGCGACTTCAAAGAACCTGTAGGACCGAGTTACTGGGAGCGTGACGAGCATGAGCGCCTCATCAACAGCTGAAGTCCCCTTCGCACCGAAGACCAAAGTTGGCCGGATCACGGACTTCGTTGACGAGCGCGTCGGCGGATCCGGAATCCTGCGTGAGTTTGGCCGGAAGGTCTTCCCTGACCATTGGTCCTTCATGTTCGGCGAGGTGGCGCTGTATTCCTTCGTCATCCTCCTCATGTCGGGTACCTTCCTGACGTTCTTTTTTGACCCGTCCATGGCTGAGACCCATTACTCGGGTTCATATACTCCGTTGACCAATGTCGAGATGTCAGTGGCGTACAGCTCCTCGCTGAACATTTCCTTCGACATTCGCGGTGGCCTGTTCTTCCGCCAGGTGCACCACTGGGCGGCTCTGCTGTTCGTGGCTTCGCTTGGTGTGCACATGCTGCGCGTGTTCTTCACGGGTGCCTTCCGCAAGCCGCGTGAAATGAACTGGGTTGTGGGTGGTGTCCTATTGATCCTGGCAATGGCTGAAGGCTTCACTGGATACTCCCTCCCCGACGACTTGCTCTCCGGTAACGGCCTGCGCATTATCGACGGCGTCATCAAGTCAATCCCGGTGATTGGAACGTACATCTCGTTCTTCCTCTTCGGAGGCGAGTTCCCGGGAACAGCCATCATCGGCCGCCTGTACGTGCTTCACATTCTGCTGGTGCCGGCCATGATTCTTCTGATGATCGTCATCCACCTCTTCATGGTGGTTGTCCACAAGCACACCCAGTACCCTGGTCCGGGCCGCAACGACGGCAACGTCGTTGGCTACCCCCTGGGCCCGGTTTACGCCGCAAAGGCCGGTGGCTTCTTCTTCATCGTGTTCGGTGTCGTCGCGCTTATGGCTGCGATGTTCACCATCAACCCGATCTGGAACTACGGGCCGTACGACCCCTCCCCCGTATCTGCCGGTACACAGCCTGACTGGTACATCGGATTCGTCGATGGTGCACTGCGTCTTATGCCAGGTGTCGTCAATGACTTCCACTTCGAGTACGTCATCTTCGGCCACGTGCTGACTCTGAATGTCCTCCTCCCAGCCCTGGTTCCTGCCGGCATCATCTTCACGGTGCTCTTCATGTACCCGTGGATTGAGCGGTGGATCACCAAGGACAACCGGGAGCACCACGTCCTCGACCGTCCTCGCAATGCTCCGACCCGCACCGCCATTGGTGTCGCAGGGTTCACCTGGTACTGCGTCATGTGGGCCGCTGCAGGTTCGGACCTCATCGCAACGCACTTCCACGTTGCCCTGAACGACGTCACGTACTGGCTGCGCACGCTCTTCTTCCTTGGCCCGATCATTGCATTCATGGTGACCAAGCGCGTGGCCCTTGCGCTGCAGCGCAAGGACCGCGAGATCGCCTTGCACGGCCGCGAAACCGGTCGCATCGTACGCTTGCCGCATGGTGAGTTCATCGAGGTACATGCACCGCTGGACGACTACAAGCACTACAAGCTCGTAGGCTTCGAGTCACCGGTCCCATTGCCGGCTGAACCGAACGAGCACGGTGTGGTCACCCCGAAGGAAAAGCGCCGCGCGGCTCTTTCCAAGTGGTTCTTCGAGGACCGTGTTGCTCCGGCAACGCCCGCCGAGCTTGAAGCCGCACACGGGCATGGCCACCATGAGGCCATCGAATCCGTCGAAGAGCACAAGAGCCTGAGCCACTAGCTTTCGGCAATAGCAATTGAGAGAGGGCCCCGTCCAACGCGGACGGGGCCCTCTCTCGTTGTTTGTGTGTACCGGCCGGGGTACGCCCTGACGCTTGAGGTTAGTGGTTGCGGTACCCCGTGGACTGGCTCCGGGTGGACCGAACTCCCGGGCGCTGCAGCGGGACCCACAACTTGTACCGGTCAGCCCTGTAGTAGGACACGGAGTAGTCCACCATGGCGCGTGCGACGAAAGCGTGACGCTGAATCTTGAGCAGCGGGGTACCGACGTCCACGTTCAAGAGCCGCGCGGTCGATGGCGAAGCTGCCGTTGCTTCGATCATGTCCTCGCCCCATTCCATGACGAGTCCGTACTTTTCGCTCAATACGTTGTACAGGGAAGTGGGGGGCGCCTCGTCCAACAGGCCCGGCACGCGGTGGGCAGGAATGAAGTTCTCGTCCACGCTCATAGGCTCATTGTCGGCGAGCAGCAGCCGTCTGAAGCGAACCAACGGTGTCCCCTCTTCCAGCTGGAGTTCGCGCGCCAGGAATGCACTCGCGGCAATCTGCTCGAAGCTCAAGACCTTCGCCGCTGGAACCATGCCGCGACGTTGCATTTCCTCGCTGTACGACGTGAGCTTTACTTGGAGATCCAGCTTCGGTTTGCGCACGAAAGTCCCTAGGCCAACCACTCGTTCAATGACCTCTTCGCCGACGAGGGCATCAATGGCCTGCCGCACCGTCATCCTGGCAAGCCCGAAACGTTCGGAGAGGTCCCGCTCGGATGGCAACGCAGCACCAGGCTTGCAGGACTCGGAGATGTAGCTGCGCAGGATCTCGCGCAGTTGAACGTATATGGGAGTGCCGCTCTTGCGGTCGATCTCCCCCGAGATACGTGCTGCTTCAGCAGGCATGACGGTCTCCGGCCACGAAATCTTCCATGAAACAAGCGTAGGCCAATCCACCCACAGGTCTAGACCAGCTGGTCGCTGTGAGCCGTGCCCGCGTGTGGCGGCGCTACGCTTGTAAGGATCAAAATCGCAGTCGGCATCTGGCCGTCCGAGTCAAAAGGAGCCGGTTTGCCCGAGCACAAAGCCATCGTCGCCGCAGAGATCGGCCTCCATGCACGGGCAGCCGCCGTGTTTGTTCGTGCGGTGACGGCCACGGGCCTTCCGGTGACCATTCGGAAACCCGGCCAGCAAGCGGTCGATGCCAGGTCCCTGCTTGAGGTGATGACCGAGGACTTCGGCCATGGCTGCGAAGTGGTTCTATCCGTCCCTGGAGAACCGCTACCGGCTGGTCGGACGCTTGCAGAGGTCACTGATGCCCTGGCCGCCCTTTCGGCCGTCCTGGAGGCCGTAGAAGGGCGCTGAGCAGGCAAAGGCAAAGGCAGAGGCCCGGCCCCAGGGGCCTGCCGGCGGGTATTACACGACAACGACGTCGGGCCCCACCAATTGGTGGGGCCCGACGTCGTTGTTCAAGGTACTTCTAGTGCGCGTGATCTCCGCGGCTGTATTCGAAGACCCAACCGACCAGGGCTACGAGAGCCAAGCCAGCGGCGACGAACGTAATCCAGAAACCTACGGCGAGACCAAGGAAGCCACCGGCACAAGCCAAGCCGAGGACCAGTGGCCACCAGCTCCAGGGGCTGAAGTGTCCCTGCTCGCCGGCGCCTTCGTGAATCTCGGCGTCCGGACGGTCTTCCGGACGCATGCCGACGCGCCTGCCTGTGAAACCGAGGTAAGCACCGATCATGCCGGCCAGTCCACCGACCAGGAGGATACCCAGGGTGCCAACCCACTCAGACCAGTGGGTCAGGAAACCGTAGGCCAATGCGACGGGGACGAAGAAGAAGGCCCCGGCTCCAAAAATCCATGATTCGATCTTCACTTGGCATCCTTCTGATCAGCATTGCCGAGCAGTGTTGCTGCCGGCTCAGGCGTCTGTGCTGTGTGGTGCTGTGCGAGCTCCGGGTGGTGCAGGTCCAGGGCCGGACGCTCGGAACGGATACGGGGAAGCGAAGTGAAGTTGTGCCGCGGCGGCGGGCAGGACGTAGCCCACTCGAGCGAGGCTCCGAAGCCCCAAGGATCGTCGACTTCAACCTTCTTGTTGCTGCGCCACGTGATGTAGACGTTCCAGAAGAAGGGCAGGAGCGACGCACCAAGGACGAAGGATGAAATTGTGGAGAACTGGTTCATCCAGGTGAAGTTGTCCTGCGGCATGTAGTCCGCGTAGCGACGGGGCATGCCCTCGACGCCGAGCCAGTGCTGGATGAGGAAGGTGCCGTGGAAACCCAGGAACAGAAGCCAGAAGTGGATCTTGCCCAGGCGTTCGTTGAGCATCTTGCCGGTCCACTTGGGCCACCAGAAGTAGAAGCCCGCGAACATGGCGAACACCACCGTACCGAAGACCACGTAGTGGAAGTGTGCCACCACGAAGTACGAGTCCGAAACGTGGAAGTCAAGCGGCGGAGAGGCCAGGATGATGCCGGTCAGACCACCGAAGAGGAAGGTGACCAGGAAGCCGATGCTCCAGAGCATGGGCGTTTCAAAGGTGATCGAGCCTTGCCACAGTGTTCCGATCCAGTTGAAGAACTTCACGCCGGTGGGTACCGCGATCAGCATCGTCATGAAGGAGAAGAACGGAAGGAGGACCGATCCCGTGACATACATGTGGTGCGCCCAGACGGTCACCGACAGTGCAGCAATGGCGATGGTCGCGTAGACAAGGCCCTTGTAGCCGAAGATCGGTTTGCGGCTGAATACCGGGAAGATCTCGGAAACGATGCCGAAGAACGGCAAGGCAATGATGTAGACCTCAGGATGCCCGAAGAACCAGAACAAGTGCTGCCAGAGGACGGCTCCGCCGTTCTCCGGATCGAAGATGTGGGCGCCGAAGCGGCGGTCCGCGCCGAGCGCGAAGAGCGCAGCGGCGAGGGGCGGGAACGCCATGAGAACCAGAATGGCCGTAACCAGGGTGTTCCAGGTGAAGATCGGCATGCGCCACATCGTCATGCCCGGAGCGCGCATGCAGATGATGGTGGTGATGAAGTTGACGGCACCCAGGATGGTTCCGAAGCCGGACAGTGCCAAGCCGAAGACCCAGAGATCGCCGCCGACGCCCGGAGTAAATGTTGTGTTCGACAACGGCGCATAGGCGAACCAGCCGAAGGACGCCGCACCCTGCGGGGTGATGAAGCCGGATACGGCGATGGTGGAGCCGAAGAGGAAGAACCAGAAGGCCAGCGCGTTCAGCCGCGGGAAGGCGACGTCAGGGGCGCCGATCTGCAGCGGCATGATGACGTTGGCGAAGCCGGCGAAGAGCGGTGTCGCAAACATCAGGAGCATGACGGTGCCGTGCATCGTGAAGAGCTGGTTGTACTGTTCCTTGGTCTGCAGGATCTGCATGCCGGGTTCGAACAGCTCTGCACGGATGAGCAGCGCCATGACGCCGCCCAGGCAGAAGAACACAAAGGACGCGATCAGGTACATGTACCCGATGGTCTTGTGGTCGGTCGAGGTGATCCAGTTGACGACGATGCGTCCCTTGGATTTCGGTACTACCGGAGACTCAAGGACTCCGGCGGATTGAGTGTAAGTAGCCACGTCGCTTCCCTTAATTCTTCTCGTTCAGGTTCGGGTTGCGGTCGTACTTCGAATCGAGAAGACCGGTGTTGCCGCTCTGGCGAAGCTGGTCCATGTGAGCCTGGAACTCAGCCTCCGAAACAACCTTCACGCGGAACAGCATCTCTGAGTGGTATTCACCGCAAAGTTCGGCGCACTTGCCGTCATAGGTTCCCTCCTTGGTGGGGGTCAACCTGATGTAGTTGGTCTTGCCGGGAATCATGTCGCGCTTCTGCAGGAAGGCGGGGACCCAGAAAGAGTGAATGACGTCGCGGGAGTTCAGCTGCAGGTCAACCGACTTGTTGACCGGAAGGTACAACGTGGGGAGTTTCTCCTTGTCCACGTCGTTGCCCGTGAGGTGCGCCTGGACGCCTGCCTCGTGGAGGTCCTCGGTGACGACCGAGCCCTTCACGTAGTTGAAGTCCCAGGCCCACTGCTTGCCGCGGACGTCAACGACGACGTCGGCCGGCTGCGAGCGGTCATCAATCGCACGCTGATCCTGGTCGGTGAAGTAGAAGAACACCAAGACCATGAAGAGCGGAATGGTCAAATAAAAGACCTCCAGAGGGAGGTTGTAGCTAAGCTGCTTCGGGAAACCCGTGGTGCCCTTGCGGCGGCGGTAGGCGATGATGCACCAGACCAGCAGGCCCCAAGTAATAATGCCGACGACCAGGGCGGCGATCCATGAGTTGACCCAGAGGTCCATGATCCGATCGGTGTGGTTGGTGGTGCCACGCTCGGTGGGCAACCAGCCCTTCTCTACCTCTGGTGAACATCCGGTCAAAACCAACGCGCCGGCTAGTGCCAAGCCAGTGATCGAGGTGATCTTTATGCGTCGGCTGCCGGTTCGGTTCTGCGAACTCACAGACGGCCCTTCCTCTTGTTGCTGCAGCCCGGCAGGCCAAAGGCCCACCGGGCACACTAAAGTTTTACTACCCGATGTAGAGCTTACCGCTACCGAGCGGTTTTCGCCGACATGCTGGCCCAGTGCGTCGGGTCGGGTTGAAACCCGTTCCTGAACTGGGCCAACAGCCTGCGAATGCCCGGGTTAGTGGAACGAATCGCCGCAGGCGCAAGACCCGCCGGCGTTGGGGTTGTCGATGGTGAAGCCCTGCTTCGAGATCGTGTCCTCGAAGTCGATGCTGGCACCGCTCAGGTACGGCACGCTCATCTTGTCGACAACCACTTCAACGCCGTCGTAGTCGCGGACGGCATCGCCGTCGAGCAGGCGTTCGTCGAAGTAGAGCTGGTAGATCAGGCCCGAGCAGCCGCCCGGCTGAACAGCGACGCGGAGCCGCAGGTCAGTGCGCCCTTCTTGTTCAAGAAGGCTCCGGACCTTGCCTGCGGCGACGTCGGTCAACTTGACCTCGTGCTCGGGAAGCTCGCCGCCTGCGAGCTGCGCTCCGGTGCTGTTTTCGTTGGTTGCAGTGCTCATTGGCCTACCTTCTCATGACGCTCTTGGCGGCTGCGCCTTCGCGCTACCTGCCCTTACCCAAATACGTGCGGGTTATAGCTACATGCTACGTCGAGCCGGCGCATAGCTATAACTCCTGACGTAACCGCCGGGACCGTTACCTTGTTCCCCACAGTGGATCTCGTCTCTCCGGTGGTGCATACAAGCACCTTCGGGATGTGGAGGATCAGAGGCCTTCCGAGTTCAGGCGGGCCAGCATCAGTGCCTCGGCCAGGACTGCGTTACGGAAGTCACCGATGTGAAGGGATTCGTTGGCGCTGTGGGCCCGGGAATCCGGGTCCTCTACACCGGTCACGAGGATGTGGACATCGGGGTACATTTCGGTCAGGTCCGCGATGAACGGTATGGATCCACCGATTCCCATTTCGACGGCCTGCACACCCCATGCTTCACCCAGTGCCCACATCGCGATCCGGGCCGCAGCCGAGCCAGTATCGGTAGAGAAGGCGTTGCCCCGCTCCCCCGGCACGAACGTCACCTTCGCTCCGAATGGCGCGTGGGCCGCCAAGTGCCTGCCCATCGCGTCCATGGCGGCATCCGGATCTTGACCGGGAGCCAAACGCAGGCTGAACTTCGCCCGCGCGGACGGGAGCAAGGTGTTGGATGCGACGTCAACTGCGGGTGCGTCGATCCCGATGATGGACAAGGCAGGTTTGGTCCATAGCCGTGAGGCTATGCTGCCGCTGCCGGCAAGCTGCACCCCGTCGAGCACAGAGGCGTCCGCACGGTACTGTTCCTCGTCAACGTCCTCTACTACGTCGTCCCTCGCAACCAGGCCCTCGATGGCCACGTTGCCGTCGTCGTCGTGCAAGGTCGCGATGAGGCGGGACAAGAGGGTCGGCGCATCCAATACAGGACCACCGAACATGCCGGAGTGCACCGCGTGGTCCAGGACCCGCACCTCGAAGGTGCCGTCGACCAGGCCGCGGAGACTGGTTGTCAGGGCTGGAACACCGACCTTCCAGTTGCTGGAGTCGGCCACGACGATGACGTTCGCTTCGAGAAGATCGCGGTGTGTCTCGAGGAAAGGACGGAAGGTTGGCGAGCCCGCCTCTTCCTCGCCCTCGAAGAACAGGGTGACGCCGAGACCGAAATCGTCTCCCAGCACCTGGGTTACGGCGGCGTATGCTCCCAAGTGGGCCATGATTCCCGCTTTGTCGTCGGCTGCGCCACGGCCATAAAGGCGGCCCTCACGTTCCTGGGCCACGAACGGCTCCGTGTCCCACAGGCTCACGTCGCCCGGCGGCTGCACATCGTGGTGCGCGTACAGGAGGATGGTCGGCTTGCCCGGCGCGGCAATTCGGCGCGCAACAATGGCCGGTCCGCCCGGGGTGCCGTCGGCCTTATCGCAGCGCAGGATCTGCACGTCGGCGAAGCCTGACTCGCGGACCAGTGCCGCAACGGCCTCCGCGCTCCGCTCAAGTTCGGCCGGGTCGAAACTTGGCCAGGCAATCCCCGGGATGGCGACGAGCGCTTTCAATCGCGCCATGGTCTCGTCAAAGGAAGATTCGACGGCGGACTTGAGCGCATCGACATTGATCGTGCCGGAGCCGCCGGAAAAGGTCTGCGGGATCTCCGCATTCATTGAAGTCATGGCGAAAACACTACCGCCGGGAGTGGTGCTGGGGAACCGGTATGGACCGCGTGGCGGGCTCATTCACGTGGCCGCACGTTGCGTTGACTTCAGGGCGGTTCCTGCGGGGTATTCTGTAGGGGTGTTTGGACGTAAAAAGGATGAGCCGAGCGCTCAAGACTCAGTAGACCAGCTTGCCGACGATGCCGCCGCGAAAGGTGCAGGTGCTGGTAAGGGCGCACCCACACCCAAGCGCAAGGAACAGGAAGCGGCGCGCAAGCGCCCCCTGGTGCCAACAGACCGTAAGGCCTCCAAGGAGGCCGAGCGCATCGCCGTGCAGGACCAGCGCCAGAAAATGCGCCAGGCACTGGACACCGGTGATGAAAAATACCTGCCGCTGCGCGACAAGGGACCCCAAAAGCGCTTTGCCCGCGACTACGTCGATGCCCGTTTCAGCCTCGGTGAATACCTGATGTTCGGAGCACTGCTGTTCGTAGTGATCTCCTTCATCATTCCCTCAGGAAGTGACGCCCTCAGCTACATCTTGATCGGGTTCTGGGTCATGTTCCTGGCGGTCTTCGCGGACGTGTTCATCCTTTCCCGCAAGCTTCGCAAGGGCCTGACGCAGAAGTTCGGCGACGTCGAGCGAGGCACTGTTTGGTACGGCAGCATGCGTTCCCTCCAATTCCGCCGCCTGCGTCTTCCGAAGCCGCAGGTCCAGCGTGGCCAGTACCCCTCTTAGGTCGGCAAGCCACCAAGGACAGTCCGACTAAGCGAAAAGACCCTGGAACAGCTGTTCCAGGGTCTTTCTGCTTGTCCGCACGTGGTGATCGAGGTGCCCGGCCGTCGGCTCCCTGTTTAGCGGCGACGCTTCGCGAGGGCTCTGTTGATGCCGGCGGCCCAGAAAGGACCTTCATAGAGGAACGCCGTGTATCCCTGCACCAGGGTGGCGCCGGCGTCCAGCCTTTCCTGGACGTCGGCCGCGGACTGCACACCGCCGACGGCGATGAGCACCAGACCCTCCCCCACAGCGGCCTTCAGGCGGCGCAATACCTCGAGCGAACGCTCCTTGAGGGGCGCACCGGAGAGTCCGCCGGCGCCGCACGCGTCCACTTTGCCCGGATCGGAAACCAGGCCTTCCCGGCCGATGGTGGTGTTTGTGGCAATAATCCCGTCGAGCTTGAGGTCAAGGGCGAGGCGGGCGACGTCGTCGATGTCTTCGTCGCTCAGGTCCGGCGCGATCTTGACGAGCAGCGGCACGTGGCGGCCAGCGGATTCGTCTGCGGCATCTCCGACGGCGCGCAGGAGCGGGCGAAGCGTCTCGACGTTCTGGAGCAGTCGCAATCCAGGAGTGTTGGGCGAGCTGACGTTGACCACCAGGTAGTCGGCGGCGGGTGCCAGGCTGCGGGCGCTGACCAAGTAGTCCTCAACTGCGTCGTCGAGCTCAACAACCTTGGTCTTGCCGATGTTGACTCCGATCACGGGACGAACGCCTGAGTGCGTCCGCTGCAATGCCGCCCGGGCGGCCTTGAGCCGCGGGGCCACGGCCGCCGCGCCGTCGTTGTTGAAGCCCATGCGGTTGATCACCGCCTTGTCCTCGATCAGGCGGAAAAGCCGTGGCTTCTCATTTCCGGGCTGTGCCTGGCCGGTGATAGTACCTACCTCCACGTGGCCGAAGCCCAGCTCAGCGAGGGCTTCGATTCCGTGGCCCTCTTTGTCGAAACCGGCCGCAAGACCGAACGGCGAGGGGAACGTCAGCCCGAAAGCCTCCGTTCGCAGGGAGGGGTGCGGAGCCGTCATTTTGGCCAGAACGCGTCCTGCTCCTGAGCGGTGTGCAAAGCGGATCGCCTGGAAGCCGATCTTGTGGGCCTTTTCGGCATCCATCCAGGAGAAGGCCAACTTGAAGAATGTGGGGTAAACGCGCATGGTCCTAGTTTTCCGGTTTACGGGTCGCGCACCAAACCAGGGCGGTTACCGGACGGTAGCATGTACCAATGCCGAGCAATCCACGTGATGGAGTTCACTCCAAGGCAACTATTGAAGCCGATGTCGTCGTCATTGGGGCGGGACTGTCGGGACTGGTCGCCGCGGCCCAAGCCTACGCACTCGGCAAACGGGTTGCTGTAGTGGACCAGGAACCCGAAGCCTCTGTGGGTGGCCAGGCACATTGGTCTTTCGGGGGACTGTTCCTGGTCAACTCTCCCGAACAGCGAAGATTAGGCGTGAGGGACAGCGCCGAACTTGCCTTGAACGACTGGATGGCGTCCGCGGCCTTTGACCGGCCGGAGGATTCCTGGGCCCGGCGGTGGGCGGAAGCCTATGTGGATTTTGCCGCCGGGGAGAAGCGCCGGTGGCTGAGATCGCTCGGCGTGCGGCTATTCCCGTTGGTGCAGTGGGCCGAGCGCGGCGGCTATGGTCCCCAAGGCCACGGCAACACGGTCCCGCGGTTCCACGTCACGTGGGGCACGGGACCCGGCGTCGTGCAACCATTCCTGGCAAAAGTGAACGAGGGCGTCGCGCTCGGAAGGATATCCCTCCATTTCCGGCATCGCGCCACGGAAATTACGACGACGGCGGGCCGCGTCACCGGGGTCGTCGGCGAGATCCTCGAGGCGTCCGGAGCCGGACGCGGCGAAGCATCGCCAAGGACCGTCGTCGGGTGCTTTGAAGCGACCGCAGGAGCGACCATCGTGACCACCGGCGGAATCGGCGGGAACCACACCATGGTGCGGAGGCAGTGGCCGGACGGCCGCTCGCCGGAACACATGCTGAGCGGTGTACCGGCATCCGTCGACGGCGAGTTCCTCGCCGCCGCTGCAGCCGCCGGTGGATGGCTCATCAATGGCGACCGCATGTGGCACTACCCCGAAGGAATCCACAACCACTCCCCCGTGTGGCCCTTGCATGGCATCCGCATCCTGCCTGGCCCGTCGTCGCTGTGGATTGACGCGAAAGGACGGCAGCTGCCCGCCCCGCTCTTTCCAGGCTTCGACTCCTTGGGCGCACTCCGGCATATCCTGGCGAGCGGACACGAACATTCGTGGTTCGTGTGCAACCGGACTATCGCGCTGAAGGAATTCGCCTTGTCAGGTTCAGAACAGAATCCGGATCTCACGGGCAGGGACATCCGGCTCCTCGCCTCCCGGCTAAATCCCGGCAGTGATTCCCCGTTGGGCAACTTCCTGGACCATGGTGTGGATTTCCTCCAGGCCGCAACAGCCGCAGAACTGGCTGCGAGAATGAACTCGCTGACGGGCTCGCCCTTGATAGATGCCATGCAGCTCGATTCCCTGATCCGCGACCGGGACCAGCAAGTGGCGAGCGGGCTGGGCAAGGATCCGCAGCTCGCCGCTGTCCGGGCGGCGCGGCGGTTCGCCACCGACAAGATCATGCGTGTGGCTCCTCCGCACCGGCTCACCGATCCGAAGCACGGCCCTCTTCTGGCGGTTCGGCTCTCCGTGCTGACACGCAAGAGCCTTGGCGGACTACAAACGGACCTTCAATCACGCGTCCTTGACAGTTCCGGAACGCCGGTCCCGGGCTTGTACGCTGCAGGAGAGGCTGCGGGTTTCGGCGGCGGTGGAATCCACGGCTACCGGGCGTTGGAAGGAACCTTCCTTGGCGGCTGCCTGTTCTCCGGACGCGCAGCCGGGCGCGATGCCGCGGCGAGTGTCTAAGCTGTTCCCATGGAGTGGCAGACCGATATCCTCGGCGCGGACTTCGAAAGTTGCGCATTCGATGCGGCAGGACCCAACGGGGTGGTCCGCCGTGCAACACTGGTTCGCCACGTCCCTCACGAGGGTGCGGATAGTCTTGGTGATCTCCCACCGGCCACCAACGGTTCCATCCTTTTCCTGCACGGCTGGAGCGACTACTTTTTCAACGTGGCCCTGGCAGAGTTTTGGACCGGACAAGGTTTCCATTTCTACGCACTCGACATGCACAACCACGGCCGGAGCCTGCAGACGGACACCCCGGGTGGCTACGTGGAGCATCTGGACGATTACGACGCCGAGATCGGCAAAGCCATCGACATGATCCGATCCGGGAACCCGCTCGAGGAGTCGCCCGGTTCGTTGACCCTCATGGGACATTCGACCGGAGGCCTCGTGGCCGCATTGTGGGTCAGCCGTCACCCGGGCGCGGTCCAATACTTGGTGCTCAACAGCCCGTGGCTTGAAATGCATGGAAGTTCCTTGGTCCGCCGCGCAGCCCAGACCATGGTGAAACCGCTCGCGCGGTTCCGGCCCAAGACGATCCTGCGCCTGCCCGAACGCGGGTTCTACTACCGCAGCATCAGCAGCTCCGCCGAGGGCGAATGGCTCGTCGATCCCAAATACCGCCCACCCTTGGCCTTCCCCATGAGGGCAGGATGGCTCAGTGCGGTCCTCAGCGGACACACGAGGGTGGCTCGCGGGCTGAGAATTGACATCCCCATCCTTGTGCTGATCTCCGGAGCGAGCGCGAACGGCATGATCTGGCAGGAGTCCATGAGGCGTTCAGACGCAGTCCTGGACGTCAACACCATGGCTGTCCGTGCCATGACTCTTGGCCGTACCGTCACCTTGGAACGGGTGGATGGCGGCCTCCACGATGTGTTCCTTTCGGCAGGCCCGGTGCGTGCCGACGCCTATGCCCGGCTTGCGCGTTGGATTCACGGTTACATTTCCAGCGGGCCAGGTCCGGAGCACGCGGCAGGCGACGAGCCTGGACAAACGGGGGAGCTCCATGACCACCGAGCTGGGGTTGCCGGTATGGCAACAGGACTTCTTGGGAGGTGGTTTCGAGGCATTGGAACTGGCACTTCCACCCGACGAAGAGGGTCCTGTTTGCGCCACCCTTGTCCGACACGTCCGTAGCGTGCCGGCACAGTCAGCGCCACACGGACTCCTGGATGCCTTGACGGCTTTCACCAGACGCCGACGCCGGAGGGAAGTTCCCGTCACGGAGGGCCCGCCGAGGGTGGTGCTGTACCTCCACGGCTGGGCCGACTACTTCATGCAGACAGAATTGGCGGAGTTCCTGGGTGCCTCCGGATTTCATTTCTATGCGCTTGACCTACGCAAGTTCGGACGGAGCCTACGGCCGGGGCAAACTCCCGGCTACACCACCGATCTGTCGGTGTATGACGAAGATATCGATGCCGCGCTGCTTGCGATACATCGGGACATTGCCGAGATGACCGGTAGCACGGAGGTACCTACGGTCCACTTGCTGGCCCATTCCCTGGGAGGCCTGATTGCGGCGCTGTGGGCTGATCGAAATCCCGGCCGTATTGCCACCCTGACGCTGAATTCGCCGTGGCTCGAGCTTCAGGGCAGCAGCCTGATCCGCAGCATGGCGATGCGTCTGGTGGAACCGTTTGCGCGTACCGACCCCAAGCGACCCTTCCGTTTCCCTGAGATGCCGGCCTATTGGGAGAGCGTCAGCAATCTGGCCCACGGGGAATGGACCCTTGATTCGGAATGGCGGCCGCGGGCTTCCTTCCCGATTCGCGCGGGGTGGACTAGGGCTGTCCTTGCGGGGCACGCCGCCGTCGAACGCAAACTCAATATCGACGCTCCGGTGCTCGTGCTGCTTTCCGGACGGACCCGGATCCAGGCCGAATGGACCGCGGAGCTCATGCGCGTCGACGCCGTGATCGACGTCGAGCAGACGGCCCGCCGGGCGCTGGGCCTTGGCCGCAGGACAGCAGTATTCCGCTATCCGGGCGCCCTCCACGACGTGTTCTTGTCACGGCGCACGATCCGGCAGCAGGCCTACAGGGACGTCGCTATCTGGTTGGCTTCCTATCCGGACTGACGGGCTTTGCCAGCGCACTTGTGTTAATTGTCAGCGAGGCGCTGCAGCGTCCACCGCACCGCCGTAGCGGCGGTCCCGTTTGGCATAGATCTCGACGGCGTCCCACAAGGTCCGGCGGTCGACGTCGGGCCACAGCGTGTCCATGAACACGAACTCCGCGTAGGCCGATTGCCACAAGAGGAAGTTGGACAGCCGCTGCTCCCCGGAACTGCGCAGGAACAAGTCGACATCCGGAAGATCCGGTTCATCCAAGTACTTCTGGATGGTCTTCTCCGTGACCGAGCCGGGTTTCAGGCGGCCATCGGCTACGTCCTGGGCAATCGCCGCGACGGCGTCGGCGATTTCGGCGCGTCCGCCGTAATTAACACACATGGTCAACGTGCACGTGTCGTTGCCGCGGGTGTATTCCTCGGCTTCCTCGAGTTCCTTGATCACGGAACCCCATAGCCTGGGACGTCGGCCAGCCCAACGAATCCGCACCCCCCACTCGTCGAGCTGGTTTCGCTGTCGACGTAGCACGTCCTTGTTAAATCCCATGAGAAAACGCACTTCTTCAGGAGAGCGGCGCCAGTTTTCGGTGGAGAAAGCGTAGACACTGACGTACTTGATGCCGAGTTCGATCGCGCCGGCCATCACATCCAGCAGCGCCGGCTCCCCGGCCTTGTGCCCTTCGATGCGTGGCAGGCCGCGTTGGTTTGCCCAGCGGCCATTGCCATCCATGACGATGGCCACGTGCTGAGGCACCAGTTCGGCGGGTATGGCGGGCGGCCTGGCCCCCGAGGGATGTTGGTACGGGGCCTTCACCGGGGTCTTCCGCGCAATCGCCGTCTTCTTTTTTCCCAGTGCCACTGTCAGCTTCGCTCCACATGTTTGAGGGACTTCAATGCTCGTTCAAGATGCCATTGCAGGTAGCTCGCCACCAAACCGGCTGCCTCGCGGCGATGCATGCTCTCGGACACATCCGCGGTGGCCCAGTCCCCCGTCAGCAGTGCGCCCAACAGGACCACGGTCTCGGGTGCGGGCGCCGGCGAACCAGGAGGGCGGCAGTTACTGCAGATCATTCCGCCTAAGGGAGCGGAGAAGGCGGTGTGCGGACCGGCCGCCCCGCAGCGGGCGCAGTCCGTGAAGCTGGGCGCCCAGCCGCCAGTGGCCAAAGCGCGGAGGAGGTAGGAGTCAAGAATGAGTTCCGGCGGGTGGTCGGAACGGCTCAGGGAGGCAAGAGCCCCCACGAGGAGGTTGTATTGCGCGGTCCCCGAGTCGGCGTCGGCGTCTGTCAGCTTCTCTGCTGTTTCCGTCATGGCAGCAGCGACGGTGTACCGGGAGTAATCGGCGGCAATAGAGCTCCCATAGGCTCCTTTGGCGACTGCCTGTGTGACGATGTCCAGGGTGCGGCCGGAGACGAGTTGAAGGTCTGCCACCATGAAGGGCTCCAGCCGGGCCCCGAAGCGGCTACTGGTCCGCCGCACACCCTTTGCTACCGCACGAACCTGGCCGTGGTGCTTTGTCAGCAGAGTGATGATGCGGTCCGCTTCGCCCAGTTTGTGGGTGCGCAGCACAACGGCATCGTCCCGATAGGACCGCGCTGCGAACGAAGAAGGATTGGCCACAGTTAAATCTTCGCACCACGCCGGGCCTTCTCGGGTCCGGCGGCGCCGTGCGGCACCGTGTTGACGGTGCCGCACGGCACATGGCTATGCCCGGACAGCCCTAATGGCGCGATTGACAGCAGAGATGACTGCCTTGAGCGCAGCGGTGCTCGTGTTGGGATCGATGCCGACGCCCCACAGGACCCGCTCACCGACGGCGCACTCGACATACGCTGCCGCACTAGCGCTGCCGCCCTCGGACAATGCATGTTCCGAGTAGTCCAGGACACGCACGTCCACGCCGTCTTCACGCAGGATATCCAGCAGCGCCGCGATGGGTCCGTTGCCCGTGCCGGTTCGCTGAACTACTGTGCCGTCCACCCGCAGGGCTGCGTGCAGCGTCAGCTCGCCGGACTCATCTGTTTCGGTGCGGATAGCGCCCAGGGAGTAGCGTCCCCATTGACCATCGGCAGTGCTGGCCGGCAGGTACTCGTCCTGGAACATGGCCCACAGCTGGGCTCCGCTGACTTCGCCGCCCACAGTATCGGTACGGTGCTGGATGACGCCGGAGAATTCGATCTGCGCCCGGCGCGGCAGATCCAGGCTGTGCTCGTTCTTGAGCAGGTATGCCACGCCGCCCTTGCCGGACTGGGAGTTGACGCGGATGACGGCCTCGTAGCTGCGACCCAAATCCTTGGGATCGATCGGCAGGTACGGGACTTGCCAAATGAAGTCGTCAACGGCCTTGCCGGCGGCGGCGGCGTCCTTCTCGAGGGCTTCGAAACCCTTCTTGATGGCGTCTTGGTGCGAACCGGAAAATGCCGTGAACACGAGATCGCCGCCATACGGGGAGCGCTCGGGCACGGGCAGCTGGTTGCAGTACTCTACGGTCCTGCGGACTTCGTCGATGTCCGAGAAGTCGATCATCGGATCGACGCCTTGCACGAACATGTTCAGGCCCAGTGTGACAAGGTCCACGTTGCCGGTACGCTCCCCGTTGCCGAACAAGCAGCCTTCGATCCGATCGGCGCCTGCCAGGTACCCCAGCTCTGCCGCCGCGACGCCCGTGCCGCGATCGTTGTGTGGGTGCAGGGAGATGATGATGCCGTCACGGGGATGCAGGTTCCGGTGCATCCATTCAATGGAGTCGGCGTAGACGTTGGGCGTGGCCATTTCCACTGTGGCAGGCAGGTTGATGATGACCTGCTTGTCCGCGGACGCTTCGAAAACGTCGGCAATTGCGTTGCAAACCCGCGCTGCGTACTCGAGCTCGGTTCCGGTGAAGGACTCCGGCGAGTACTCGTAGGTGATGTGGGTGTCTGTGAGGGTTTCTTCGTACTTCTTGCACAGGCGCGCGCCCTGCAGGGCAATGTCCAGGATCCCGTCTTCGTCCTGGTTGAACACGACCCGGCGCTGGAGGACCGAGGTGGAGTTGTACAGGTGGACGATGGCCTGTTTGGCGCCCACGAGGGACTCGTAGGTACGCTCGATGAGGTGCTCGCGCGCCTGGGTCAGGACCTGGATGGAAACGTCATCCGGAATGTGGCCGCCTTCGATGAGCTGCCGCACGAAGTCGAAGTCGGTCTGCGACGCGGACGGGAAGCCGACCTCGATTTCCTTGTACCCCATCTTGACCAGCAGCTGGAACATCTTCAGCTTGCGGGCCGGGCTCATGGGGTCGATCAGGGCCTGGTTGCCGTCGCGCAGGTCCACGGCGCACCAGCGCGGGGCTTTCGTGATGACTTTGTCCGGCCAGGTGCGGTCTGCCAGCTCGACCTTGATCTGGTCTTGGAAGGGCAGGTACCGGTGGATCGGCATTCCGGAGGGCTTTTGTGCGTTGCGCATGACTTAGGGCCTTTTCCTTAATCTTGAAGGAAGATTGGCCGGGCATAGCTAACTCCGCAGCGAGGGTTGGCCTAGCGAATATTCGCTTTCAAGGCCCCGCCGCGGCAGCTAAGGAGAAGCATTCCTGCACGCACCATTTCACAGTAACACGGGTGCGTATGATGACAATGCAATACCTGAAGCAACGTCCACTATGCAGACGCGGTTACGGTGGTGAGCCGGATCCGCTCGTCGTCCGAAGGAGTTCTTGTGCCACAGTCGGGGATCACACTGTCCAACATCGATGAAAGCGTTCGGCCGCAGGACGACCTCTACCAGCACGTCAATGGCGCGTGGCTGAAGTCAACCGTTATTCCGGACGACCGTGCGCTGGAGGGAACCTTCACCGCGCTTCGTGATGGCGCCGAATTGGCAGTCAAAGCGATCATCGAAGAGGCGGCCGCGAAGGGCGAGGACGCCAGCGGAATTGAGCGGAAAGTCGGCGGGCTCTACGAGAGCTTCATGGACGAAGATGCCACAGAGGCCAAGGGCATGGAACCCATCCGCGCCCGGATCGATGAGGTCTTCGCCACTGCTTCGCCCGCAGAGGTCGTTGCCCTGACCGGGCGGTTGTTCCGCTCGGACGTTTCCGGCCTCTTCTCCATCTACCCTGCGCCCGACGCCGGGAACCCGGACCGGGTCCTGCTGTACATCGGCCAGGGCGGGCTGGGCCTTCCAGACGAGTCCTATTACCGGGACGAGAAGTTCGAGCCGATCGTCAGTGCTTACGGCAAGTACGTCGCCAAACTCTTCGGCCTGGCCGGTATTCCCGACGCTGACGGAGCGGCCGAGCGCGTCGTCGCCTTTGAAAAGGCCCTTGCCTCGCACCACTGGGACAACGTCACTCTTCGCGATCCGCAAAAGACCTACAACCTCAAGACCGCGGACGAGGGACGTGAGCTGTTCCCCTACCTGGACGCATGGTTCGACGCCGCCCGGATTGAGGGCGACAAATTCACCGAGATGGTGGTGAGCACGCCGGATTTCTTCACCGGCGCGGCTGCGCTTGTCGAGTCCGAGTCCCTCGCAACCTGGCAGGAATGGTTGGCTTTGCGTGTGCTCAACGCCGCTGCCCCCTATCTGTCGTCAGTCTTCGTCGATGCAAACTTCGATTTCTATGGCACCACCCTGAGCGGCACCCCGCAGAACAAGGACCGCTGGAAGCGTGGCGTCGCCGTCGTCGAAGCCGCCCTCGGCGAGGCAGTGGGACAGATCTATGTGGAGCGCCACTTCCCCGAGGGTTACAAGGCCAGGATGCAGACACTGGTCGCCAAGCTGATCGAGGCGTACCGCCAGAGCATCACGGACCTCGACTGGATGGGCGAGGACACCAAGGCGGAAGCTCTGAAGAAGCTCGACGCCTTCCGGCCCAAGATCGGATTCCCGGACAAGTGGATCGACTACTCCGCTGTCGACATTGACCCGACTGATCTGCTGGGGAACGTCGAGCGGGCCCACAACGCCGACGTCGACCGCCACCTTGATGAGATCGGCAAGCCGGTTGATCTGAACAAGTGGCTCATGACCCCGCAGACCGTCAACGCCTATTACCACCCGATGCTGAACGAGATTGTTTTCCCTGCGGCGATCCTGCAGCCGCCCTTCTTCACGGCGGAGGCTGACGACGCCGTCAACTACGGCGGCATCGGTGCCATCATCGGACATGAGATCGGCCACGGCTTCGACGACCAGGGCTCCCAGTTCGATGGAAGCGGAGCGCTGCGGAATTGGTGGAGCGAGGAAGACCGCAAGGCCTTCGAAGGACTGACGGCTAAGCTCGTGGCCCAATTTGACGCCCTTGCACCGTATGCAGCTCCTGAGCACAAGGTCAACGGGAAGCTCACACTGGGCGAAAACATCGGCGACCTGGGAGGCCTGACCATCGGCTACAAGGCTTACCTGCTGAGCCTCGACGGTTCGGAACCGCCCGTCCTGGAGGGCCTTACCGGCCAGCAGCGCTTCTTCATGTCCTGGGCTGCCGGCTGGCGCCAAGTCATCAGGCCCGAGGAAGCCATCCGGCGCGTCGCAACGGACCCGCACTCCCCCAATGAGTTCCGCACGAACGCCATCGCCAAGAACCTCGACTCATTCCATGAGGCGTTCGCGGTGGAAGCCGGGGATGGAATGTGGCTGTCGCCTGAGGACCGCGTCAGTATCTGGTAAACGGCAATACAAAAGGAAGGGAGCGTTGACCACGAGCTGTGGTCAGCGCTCCCTTCGCTTTGTCGCTCGACTACCGGGTGATGAGGGCGGGGTTGACGGCCTGACACTTTACGTCGCCTGCAGTCTGCTTGACGACGTCGGCCGGAACGGAAACCATTCCGAACTTTGTTCCCGTGGTGAAGTCGGTGCCCACATACACCTGGACTCCGACGATGCCCGGAGACGGCTCGATTTGAGCGGCGGGAATGCCCAACACGCTGGCAACGTCCGGCGCAACGTCGGCATAGCCGGTCCCGTAGTACACGACCGTCTTGGAAGCAGACGCAGCCAGGAAATGGCCGGCCTTGGTGAACCCGCCGCCAATGAGTGCGGCCGCGAGTTCCCGGCCTCGCGACGCAACGCCCGAACCGTCGGCTACAGTCACTGCTTGGAGAGCCTTGTTGTAGGCAGGGGCGGCGGGAGAGCTGGATTCAGGTGCCCCCGATGAGGGGGCGGCCGTCGGGTCAGGCGAGGCACTGGGAGA
Organism: Arthrobacter sp. MMS24-S77; assembly: GCF_054888235.1. Classification (NCBI taxonomy): domain Bacteria; kingdom Bacillati; phylum Actinomycetota; class Actinomycetes; order Micrococcales; family Micrococcaceae; genus Arthrobacter; species Arthrobacter sp. MMS24-S77. The sequence continues at coordinate 2,475,218 of NZ_JBTZRN010000001.1, read as the reverse complement.
CGGAGCTGCCGTGGCGCCGGGGTTGGTCAGGTCCAGGTTCGCCCGCATCGCCGAAAACAACTGCGTGGCCTGCGGCTGGACCAGTTCGAGCCTGTTGGGATCGACGGCGGCAGGCTGGGTGGGGACCGAAACGAAGGCCACCTTGGACAGGTCAATGTCTTTGAGGCGGCTCCCGATCGTCAGGAGCGACTGGACGGATGCCAGGCCGTTATCCACGGTGAGGTTCTTGGTCACCACATCGGCGATCGAAAGCAGGCTCTGCGGATTGCTGAGCGTGCCGTCAGCCTTGACTTTGCGGGTTAGCGAAGAAAGAAATCCTTGCTGCGCCTGGATGCGTCCGAGGTCGCTTCCATCACCAAAACCATGGCGGGTCCTCAGGAAGGCCAATGCCTGTTCGCCTTCGACTTTCGAGGTCCCCTTGGGGAGCCGGAGCCCGGAGTCTGGGTCGAAGACGGCATCGCTCACGCACACGTCGACTCCGCCGACAGCTTTGGACAGTTCCTTGACGGCGTTGAAGTCAGCCATCATGAAGTGGTCGATTTCGAGCCCGGTGAGCTTGTTCACGGTGTCGACTGCGCAACCGATGCCGGCCTCAGCCATCGCTGAGTTGATCATGACGTTGGGGTGGGCTTCATAGACCGTGTTGGTTTTGGGGTCGGTGCACTTCGGGACATTCACCAGGAGATCGCGGGGAAAACTTGTGAGGCTCACCCTCTTGTTGTCCGCGGAAATGTCCAGAAGCATCATGACATCCGACTGGCCGTAGCCTGTGGAGTCCTGTGAGGAACCGTATTGGGAGTTCTTCCCATCCCGGGTGTCGGAACCGAGGATGAGGATCTGCAAGCGGTCCGTGGCATCGTTGGCCGCGGCTTCGGTTCTCGTGGCGCCCGCCGTCAATGGTGCCTTGCTGATGTTCGCCTGCAACCGGATAACCCAGTACGCGGCGAAAGCAATGCCGGCAACGAGCAGCACAGACACCGACACTGCGGTGATCCTGAGCCAGAGCGGGAGCCCCTTGGGCGCATTCATGTGGCGGGGGGTGCTGCGGGCTTCCCCGTGGCGTGCAGCGCCGCGCGCACCAATGGTGCCGGGCTCCTGTACGCGTGCATCGCGACGTCGCACTACGCGCTCAACCTTTCCTCGGAAAATGGGATTCGGGCCATTTTACGGGCCCGAACTGGGAAAATCCCCAGCGGCTAGAATCCCAGCTTCACGAGTTGCTTCGGATCGCGCTGCCAATCCTTGGCCACTTTGACGTGCAGGTCGAGGTAGATCTTGGTTCCGAGGAGGGCCTCGATCCCCTTGCGGGCGTTCGTTCCGACCTCCCGCAAGCGGCTTCCCGCCTTGCCTATGATGATGGCCTTTTGGGACGGGCGCTCAACGTAGAGATTGACCCGTACGTCAAGGAGCGGGTTGTCTTCGGAGCGGCCTTCGCGGGGCAGGATTTCCTCCACCACCACTGCCAGGGAGTGCGGGAGTTCGTCCCGGACACCTTCCAATGCGGCTTCGCGAATGAGCTCGGCGACCATGACGGCCTCAGGTTCATCCGTGAGTTCACCGTCCGGGTAAAGAGGTGGAGAAGCGGGCATGTGCCCAATGAGGACATCGGCAACGGTATTGACCTGGAAGCCGTCTGTCGCGGAGACCGGAACGATGTCCGCCCACCCTTGCCCGCCGAGCACTTCCCGGCCCAGCGCCGCGACCGCCAGGAGCTGCTCGGTCAGGGCCTGACGGTCCACGAGGTCCGTCTTGGTGACAATGGCGATGATGGGCTTGCGTCCAACGGCAGCGAGCTGCGCGGCAATGTACTTGTCACCCGGACCGATCTTCTCGTTGGCCGGCAGACAAAACCCAATGGCATCCACTTCCGAGAGGGTGTCCGCTACGAGATCGTTGAGGCGCTTGCCCAGAAGGGTCCGGGGGCGGTGCAAACCCGGAGTGTCCACGAGGATCAGCTGGGCGTCTTCGCGATGGACAATGCCGCGGATCGTGTGCCGGGTGGTCTGCGGCTTTGCCGAGGTGATTGCCACTTTCTGGCCAACCAAAGCGTTGGTGAGGGTCGACTTGCCGGCGTTCGGACGGCCCACTAGAACCGAGAAGCCTGCGTGGAAGCCGCCGAAGTCCTGATCGGCTTCGAACTTCTTATTGTGCTTGCTCACGTGGAACTCCCTGTTGCGTTGTGTCGGCCTCGTCGAGAAGGTCTTCAAGGTCAGTGTCTTCTTTTGGAATGGCTGCCGCAATGATATGGCTGACCCGGTTTCGCCGGCCTTCCAGCCTATCGGCTTTCAAGGAGATTCCATCCACCTCTACCGCACTGCCTACAATCGGCACCTTGCCCAGGGTCTTGGCGAGCAGGCCTCCCACGGTGTCCACCTCGTCGTCGTCGAGGTCAAGATCGAAAAGCTCGCCGAGATCGTCGATGCTCATCCGTGAACTGACACGGTACGTGCCATCACCCAGATCAGTGACCTCAACGTCGGTGGAGTCGTATTCGTCCACGATCTCCCCGACGATTTCTTCGATGAGGTCCTCCAGGGTCACCAGTCCCGCCGTGCCGCCGTATTCGTCAATAACCACGGCCACGTGGGTGGACTCTTGCTGAAGCTCGCTGAGGAGGTCGCTGACGGGCTTGGATTCCGGAACGAAACGGGCCTCGCGGGCTATGGCGTCCACGTCCGGGAGGACCGAAGGCTGCTCCGGACGATGCAATGCGGCGGCGACGTCCTTCAGATAAAGAATGCCGCGGATCTGATCTGCGTTCTCGCCGATAACGGGAATCCTCGAGTAGCCGGAACGCAGGAACAAGGCCATCGCCTGCTCCAGGCTGGAACCCGACTCGATGCTCACAATGTCCGTTCGAGGGACCATCACCGAGCGGACCAACGTGTCGCCGAAGTCGAAGACCGACTGGATGAGTTCGGCCTCGCTGTCCTCGATCATGTCCGATTCCGTTGCCCTGTCGACGAGTTCACGGAACTCTTCTTCGCTGAAGAAGGCTTCATCACCGCTGGGAGCCCCGGGCGCCACCGCGCTGCCGATCGCTACGAGCCAGCCGGGAATGGGCCCCAGTATCCAGCACAGGAACCTGATGAGGGGCGCCGAGAAGCGGACCACGCCGCCTGAGTTGGCGCGCCCGAGTTGACGAGGCGAGACTCCCACCAAGACGAAACCGATGACGGCCATGATGCCCGTCGCCGCCAGTCCGGCAAGCCAAACGTTGTCGAGGAGACTGTGCATGACCACGGCGACGGCCACCGCTGCCGCCATCTCGAACCAGACCCGCCAGAATCGCAGTGCCCGTATGTGGGCAACGGGTTGGGCGAGGATACTTCGGAGCGAATCCCCTCGGCTTTTGACGACAGCCTGCTCTGCCTCGTGGCGCGGCAGGAAGGTGAAGGCAGCCTCCGCCGCAGTCAACAGGGCGACGAAGCTGAGGAACACCAACGCCATGCCGACCAGGATGAGTGAGGTCACTGCATGGTCTCCATGGGGGCGTCCTTGCCGAGGAACGCGGACAGCAGCTCTCGCTGCAGGCCGAACATTTCTTCCTTCTCCTCCGGCTCAGCGTGGTCGAAACCGAGCAGGTGAAGGATTCCGTGCGTGCAGAGCAGGAGCATTTCATCCTGCGTTGAATGACCGGCGTTGCGCGCTTGTACCTCGGCCACTTGCGGGCAGATCGCGATGTCGCCCAACATGCCCTGTGGCGTCGGCTTCCCTGGTGTTCCCGGCGTCAGCTCATCCATGGGAACAGACAGGACATCGGTTGCGCCGGGTTCGTCCATGAGCTCGATGTGGAGCTTTTCCATGGCGGGTTCGTCCACCAGCAGGATGGAAAGTTCAGCTTGGGGGTGGATGTAGAGCTTCTCAAAGATGAAACGCGAAAGCGTCACCAGTTGTGCTTCGTCCACCTGGACGCCGGACTCGTTGTTGACCTCGATGCTCATCTGTGTTCTCCCCGTTTGTCATGCGCGGCCGCGTGCTGTGCACGGACCCGGTGCTTTTCGTCCCAAATGCTGTAGGCGGACACAATATCGGCGACCAGCCGGTGCCTGACGACGTCGGAAGCGTCCAACATCGTGAAGTTCACGCCGTCGATCCCACTGAGGATTTCCTGGACGATGCGCAGGCCGGAAGTGGCTCCAAAGGGCAGATCCACCTGGGTGACATCCCCCGTGACTACCATCTTGGAACCGAAACCAAGGCGCGTCAGGAACATCTTCATCTGTTGGGCGGTTGTGTTCTGTGCCTCATCAAGGATGATGAAGGCGTCGTTGAGCGTGCGGCCGCGCATATACGCAAGTGGCGCTACTTCAATGGTCCCGGCAGCCATGAGGCGCGGGATCGATTCCGGGTCCATCATGTCGTGCAAAGCGTCGTACAAAGGTCGCAGATATGGGTCGATCTTGTCGCTCAGCGTTCCCGGCAGGAAGCCGAGGCGCTCCCCTGCCTCGACGGCTGGCCGAGTGAGGATGATGCGGCTGACTTCCTTGAGCTGCAACGCCTGCACGGCCTTGGCTACGGCCAAGTACGTCTTGCCGGTGCCCGCGGGACCGATCCCGAAGATCACGGTGTTGTCGTCAATGGCGTCGACGTAGCTCTTCTGGTTCAGCGTCTTGGGGCGAATGGTGCGTCCGCGGCTGGAAAGGATGTTGTGGGTCAGCACTTCCACGGGATTTTGGAGGGACTGGCTGCGCAACAGGGAAACGAGCTGTTGGAGTACGTCCGGGGTGATAACCGTTCCCTTGCCCACCAAACCTCGGACCTCCTCCAGGAGGCGCATGATCCGGGGAACATCGTCGGATGGTCCGCTGAAGGAGAGTTCGTTGCCGCGCACATGGAAGTCGATGCCGGGGAACTGGGCTTCAATGTAGCGCAGTGCCTCGTCATGACTGCCGAGGGTCTGAACCATCTGATCAGAGTTGTCGAAAACAACAACTTCCGTCCGGGCGCCCGGGACAGAGTGTGCGAACTCGGCCGGACCTGTGTCAACGCTGCCGGCCCTGGGCCGCCCGTTCAATGATTCTGTCATAGTGCTGGCCTTGCGGCCTGTGCTCCTCCGGCTTGGTTATGTCCATCGATTTGCTCCGATTTCCGTTCGCTGGATGGGCGCAGGATCGCGGGCCTCGGATTGCTTCCAATCCTACGCCAGCCAGTCTGGAGGGTGGTTCCAGACCATGCGCGGGAGAGCCGCACGCGCCCGATTTCCGCCGCTTTGGTATCAACTCCGTATCGACCTCGTATCAATCGCATTGCAGTTGCCGTCGGAGGGTGGAAACGCCAGCAAGCGCCGCAGGGACTATGACAAGCTGATTCATGGGCAAAATGCCCTGCACCCGGTCTTCGGGCGTATGACTCCCCGCACGACAGCGGCCGATACGAGCAGGAATCCACTATTACCAGGCCAGCCGGCATTCCAGAGGACACACGCATCCGGAGACGTTCCGCCATGCTTGTGTCCGCGCTGTCGGCTGCCTTTATTCTTTCAGGTTGCGTTGCTGACCGTTCGGAACAGGGATCAACGACGCCGGTCCCCACTCCGTCCGCCGCCCTGCAGGCGGCACCCGCCACCAATGCGCCGCTTGAGACAACCCAGGCGTCAAACAAGATTCCGGTGTACTGGATCGGTCGTAGCGACACGGATATCTTCCTGTACCGCGAATTTCGTGACAACCCGGGCAACGAGAACCCCATCACCACTGCCCTGCGGATCATGATGTCCCAGAAGCCGTTGGATCACGATTTCTTCACGCCATGGCAAAATCCGAGCGACCTTGCGACCTCGATTTCCGGGAAGAACGTAGTCACGGTCGACGTTTCCCGCGACGCGTTCAATTCCAACCTCGACGCCGGAATGGCGCAGCGGGCGGTCCAGCAACTCGTCTACACCGCTACCGCTGCTGCGGCTAGCTCAGGGTTGATCGACTCCGGACAGCTGATCAAGGTGACCATCCTGGTCGACGGGCACACGGATTACATGGCGTTCGGCCAGGTCAAGCTAGGTGATCCGATGGTCCGGGACGCAACTATGGTGGCACCCGTTTGGATCATTGACCCGCAGGAGGATCTGACCCTCCCTGCTGGTCCGGTCAAGTTCAATGGGCGTAGCACGGACCCCTCGAAGAAACTGCATTGGCAGATCCTCCGCGAGAACTCAAGCGGCGAGAAGACATCGTACCTGGCCGGCCAGGCCACCGCTTCGGCCGTACCGGGGCAAGGTGGCGCCTTCAACTTCACTGTGGGCCTCGGAGACGGCCGCTACGAGCTGCGCGTTTCCATGGTGGGTCCCGGCGACGCCGACGTCTCCACGGACACCCGTTCTTTCAACGTCCGCTGACCAGGTACGTGGACCGCTAGCCCTGCGACGGGCTAGGCGACGTGGGCAGCGCCCCGGCGATTTCCTACCAGCGCCCCAGAATGTCGCTGGCCAGCACGACGGCGGCCGGGCCCGCGGTCGATGAGCGTAGTACGTGGTGCCCCAAGAGAGCGGTGACAGCGCCGACGTCGCTCAGTTTGGTCACTTCGCGCGGCGAAATGCCGCCCTCCGGACCCACGATGAGCAGGACCTCGCGCCCCGCTCCGGAGTCATGGCCAGAAAGCTGATCGTGCCACTTCTCCAGAACATCCCGCAGCGGGCGCTTTGCATCCTCGTGCAGGATGATCGCCAGATCAGCCGCGGCAACAGCCGCCGCCAAGCCCGAGCCGTCGACGGCGGCACGCACCTCCGGAATCCACGCGCGCCGCGCCTGTTTGGCCGCTGCAGTGGCCACGGATTGCCACTTCGCGTGGGCTTTGGCTGCCCGCTCCCCCTTCCAACGGACAATGGAACGTTCCGCCTGCCAGGGCACCACGGCGTCGATCCCGAGTTCCGTTGCCGTCTCGACGGCGAGCTCATCGCGGTCCCCCTTGGCGAGGGCCTGGACTAGAACGAGCCGCACAATAGGCTGGTGCTCCTCCTCGACAGCGGAGGCAAGGACTGTCAGGGTTCCCTTCCCGGACTCGGTCACTGTACCCGTAAGCCGCTTTCCGGCGCCGTCGGCAATGTCGACCGCTTCGCCGATTTCCAGGCGCTTGACGGTGACAGCATGCCTTGCCTCGGCGCCGTCGAGCACGAACGTGTCACCCGGCCCGAGCCCGTCAAGCGTCCCGGCGGGCGTGAAAAATACGGGGTTGCTCACCGCTACAGGTTACCGAGCTTGTCCCGCAGCTTCGCGAACATACCGCCGCTCGCTACGAGCTTGCCCTCGGTGAACTGTTCGCCGCGCAATTTGGCAAGCTGGCGCAGCAACTCTTCCTGCGCCGCGTCGATCTTCCCGGGCGTCTCGACGTGCAGGTGTACCTTGAGGTCTCCCCGGCCGTAACCGCGGAGATGGGTGACGCCGAGTCCACGCAAAGTGATGACTTCGCCGGATTGCGTGCCGGCCTTGACATCAATCTCCTGGGGACCATCGAAGGTATCCAGCTGCAGCTCGGTACCCAATGCCGCGGCGGTCATGGGGACGCTCAGGGTTGCGTGAAGATCATCGCCCTCACGTATGTAGGTGGAATCAGTGTTGACGCGGATCTCCACGTAGAGATCACCGGAAGGGCCGCCCGCGGGACCTGCTTCGCCTTGGGACGACAGCTGGATCCGCGTTCCGGTAGCCACTCCACCCGGCACTTTGACGGTGAGCGAACGGCGGCTGCGGATGCGGCCCTGGCCGCTGCACTCATTGCAGGGATCTTTGATGATCGATCCGAAACCTTCACATGAACCACACGGTGCGGAAGTCATGACTTGGCCGAGGATCGAGCGGACTGCGCGCTGAACCTGACCCGAGCCGCCGCAAATGTCGCAGCGCTCCGGGTGGGTGCCTGCCCGGCAGCATGAGCCTTCGCATGTGGGACAGACGACCGCGGTATCCACTTCAAGCTTCTTGTTGACGCCGAAGACGGCCTCGCGCAAATCGATGCGGACACTGATCAGGGCGTCCTGGCCTCGGCGCATACGTGATGCCGGTCCCTGCATGCCGCCGCCACCTCCGCCGAAGAAGGTGTCGAAGATGTCCTGGAACGCGAACCCCTGGCCCGCGTAGCCTCCACCGAAGCCGTTGTCGGTGCCGTTCTCGTTGCCCGTGGCGTCATACACGCGGCGCTTCTGGGGGTCGGAGAGGACCTCGTAGGCGTGGGTCACGGCTTTGAATTCCTCGGCGGCGCCTTCCCCGGGATTCACATCGGGGTGCAGCTTACGGGCGAGCTTTCGGTAGGCCTTCTTGATCTCCTCGCCGGTTGCTTCCGGTGAGACGCCCAGAACGTCATAGTGGCTGCTCAAAGTCGGTATCTCTTCCTTGTTGTACTGCGTTTCTTGCGAGACGGTTTCCGGCCGCGGCTGTCAGCCGCCCAGAATGCGGGAAAGGTAGCGTGCGACGGCGCGGACGGCCGCCATGGTGTTGGGATAGTCCATCCGGGTAGGACCAAGAATGCCGATCTTGGCGCTGCTTCCCGGACCATAGCCGGTGGCGACCACCGATGCTTCGGAGAGACCGTCGTAGGGGTTCTCGCGGCCAATGCTCACGGTGACTCCGCGGGGGTCTTCGGCCATGTCCGAGAGCAGGCGCAACATGACCACCTGTTCTTCGAGGGCTTCGAGGACCGGTCCGATGCTGAGCGGGAAATCCACGTTGGACCGGGCCAGGTTGGCTGTGCCTGCCATGACTATGCGTTCGTCCCGGCTTCGGTCAGCCAGCCTTTCCAAACCGTGGGCGAGGACACTGGCAAGGCCTCGGAGCGCCGGCGGGCACAGGGCAACTACTGACGGCAGGACCTGCGGCATGAGGTCAAGCTGCGAGCCGGCAATGCTTCCAAGGAAACGCGTACGCAAGGCCATAAGCTCGTCGTCCGTGGCATCCGCCGCTGCGTGTACCACGCCCTGCTCCACTTTGCCCGTATCGGCGATAAGTACCACCAAGACCTGGCGCGGAGCCAGAAGCACGAACTCAATGTGCCGTACGCGGGCGCGGCTCAGGTGCGGGTACTGCACGACGGCGACCTGATTGGTCAGTTGGGACAGGAGCCGAACGGTGCGCTCAAGGATGTCCTCGACGTCGTCGGGTCCCTCAAGCAACGAGTGGATGGCCCGGCGCTCGGCGGCCGAAAGCGGTTTGACCTGGGAAATACGATCGACGAACAGGCGGTAGCCCTTGTCCGTGGGGATGCGGCCGGCACTGGTGTGCGGTGCGGCAATGAGTCCTTCTTCTTCCAGGAGGGCCATGTCGTTGCGGATGGTGGCGCTCGACACTCCCAAATGGTGCCGTTCTACCAAGGCCTTGGATCCGACGGGCTCGCGGGAGTGAACGTAGTCCTCCACGATGGCGCGCAACACTTCAAGCTTGCGTGGTTCGCTCACTGCCCACCTCCATTCAACAGCCAGTGCTGAACAGTTACTACTCAGCGACCTGATTTTCAACAATTAGCACTCAACATGCCCAAGTGCTAACAAGTCTAGTATGAGCCACCACGTTGTTAGCATTGGTACCGCTCGCGGCGAACATGATTCCCGCGCGGTCCGGCGGAATGTCCGTGACTGTCATTGATCCCTTAGCGCAAAGTGGTGTGAAGACCGTGTCTTACGACAATTGGGGCCCGCAAGACCTTTCCTCGCCTGCCAAGCGGCAGCTGCCCGAGGTCCCCGTTGAGCGCGGGATGGTTATCGAAGACGTGCAGTCCGGTTGGGTCGGGGCCGTGACCAGGGTGGAAAAGTCTGGCGGCATGCACATTGTGGTGCTGGAAGACCGCCGGGGAAAGAACAAGTCGTTCCGGCTCGGCTTTGGATTCCTTCTCGACGGACAACCGGTGAAACTTCTTCCGCCGGCGCCACGTGTGGCGGCCGGAGCGGTTGCCGGGCAAACAGGCAGGACCGCTTCGGGATCCGTCCGGGTTGCCGGCCAGCGCGCGCAAGTCGCCAAGGCAAGTCGGATCTGGGTGGAAGGCAAACACGACGCCGAACTCGTGGAGAAGGTCTGGGGAGATGACCTCCGGGTGGAGGGAATCGTCGTCGAACCCCTGCATGGCGTTGACGATCTCAAGGCGGCGATTGCCGAGTTCTCTCCCGGCCCGGGCCGCAGGCTCGGAGTCCTGGTAGATCACCTGGTGCCGGATTCGAAAGAGTCGCGGATTGCTGCCGACGCCATGACACTGCCCGGCGCGGCAGGAAACGTCCTGATCGTGGGCCACCCCTATGTGGACGTCTGGCAGGCCATCCGCCCCAAGGTCCTGGGGATCGAGCAATGGCCCACTATCGCCCGCGGGACTGATTGGAAGACCGGCATCCTGAAGTCCTTCGGCTGGCCGCACGAGACAGCAGAGGACGTAGGGCTGGGCTGGCAGAAGCTTCTCGGCGCCGTCCGCAGCTACGCGGATTTGGAGGCCTCCTTGCTGGGACGGGTGGAGGAAGTGATCGACTTCCTGACCGTACCCTGACTCCTGGTCCGGTGGTTGGTCCCCTGATGCCGGCCGAGCAAGTATTCTGGGACAGCAACACTGCACCGATAGACACTCGAAGGAAGAAACTGTGGCAGACAACGCTCCTGACGAACGGGACGGCGCCCCGGGCCAGTCCCAGTACCACGGCGTTCCTGCCAATGCGCTGCCCTTGACGGCCTCCGAAGACAGGCAGTGGGCCACCCTGGCGCATTTTGGCGGCATCCTTGGGTGTGTGCCCTCGCTCCTGATCTACCTGATTTTCCGCGAACGTGGCCCGTTCACGGCACAGGAATCCAAAGAGGCGCTGAACTTCACGTTGCCTCCAACGATTGCCGCAGTGCTCGCCAACATCCTGGTCTTGCTCCCGGTGGTTGGAAACCTGTTCGCGGTTCTGGCCACGGCAATTTGGGTCGCTGTGACCTGCTTCTCGGTCTCGGCCGGCATCCGTGTCAACCACGGGCAGCCGCACCGCTACCGCTTCAACCTGCGCTGGATCAAGTAGCCGCTGCTCCCCGGCGCGCTGGTGTTCGGGCCAGCTAGTGCTTGCGCCAGCAGGCTACTCCGGGAGGATGCGGCGCACCACGGCGTCAGCCAGTAGCCGCCCCTTGAGCGTCAATACCAGCCGTCCTTGGAACGCCGCCGCAGGCTCAACCAGGCCGTCCGCGATGAGGCCCGCGACGGCGTGGCGGCCCACCTTGTCGAGGGCATCGACCTGCAGCCCGGTGCCGAGGCGCGCCTCCAGCATGATGCGTTCCACTTCCCGGGTTCCGGCGTCGAGGGTTTCTCGCCCAGCGGCCGGCGACACCCCGCTACCGAGCCTGCTGGCATAGGCGGTGGGGTGTTTGACGTTCCACCAGCGGACGCCGCCCATGTGGGAATGCGCACCGGGTCCGATGCCCCACCAGTCGTCTCCCCGCCAGTAGGCAAGGTTGTGTTTGCACGCCTGGCCAGGCGTGCGGGACCAGTTGCTGACCTCGTACCAGTCCAGACCGGCCGCGCTGATCAGTTGATCGGCGAGTTCGTATTTGGTGGCGTGATCGTCGTCGTCGATTCCCGGGACTTCTCCGCGCCGGATCTGGGCAGCCAGCTTGGTGCCTTCTTCCACGATCAGCGCGTAGGCGCTGATGTGGTCCGGCTCGTAGGACAGGGCTGTCTCCAAGGAAGTCTGCCAATCGGCCATCGACTCGCCTGGAGTGCCGTAGATCAGGTCGAGGCTCACGGCAAGGCCGGCGTCGCGCGCCCATTGGACTACCAACGGGACCCGGCTCGGCGTGTGGGTGCGGTCCAGAACCTTGAGGACGTGCGGGACCGCTGACTGCATGCCGAAGGAGACCCGCGTGAAGCCGGCGTCGGCCAGCAACTGGAGCGACTCGGGGGTCACCGAGTCCGGGTTGGCTTCAGTGGTGACTTCGGCTCCGGTTTCCAGACCCCAGTGCCCGACGGCGGCCGTCAGGATGCGTGCCAGATCTTCAGCAGGCAGCAGAGTCGGTGTGCCGCCGCCGAAGAACACCGTGCTCAGGGGCCGATGCGGGAGCCCGGAGGCGCCCATGGCCTTGACGGCGAATTCCACTTCCGAAATTGCCGTGGACGCGTAGGCGTCCTGGGACGCGCCGCCCCCAAGCTCGGTGGCGGTATAGGTGTTGAAGTCGCAGTATCCGCAGCGCACGGCGCAGAACGGTATGTGGACGTACAGTCCAAACTTGCGCGACTCGACACCGTCAAGCACCTGCGGCGGCAGGACGCCATCCGCAGGTGCCGGATCTCCGAGGGGAAGGACACTAGGCACAGGATCCCCCAAGTACCCGTCCCCCGCGCGCCCGTCCCGCCGCGTTCTGGGCGAACAGCCCCATTACTTCTTGGCCTTGTCCTTGGATTCGTCGGTGGTCAGGGCTGCAATGAACGCTTCCTGTGGAACCTCTACGCGGCCCACCATCTTCATGCGCTTCTTGCCTTCCTTCTGCTTTTCCAGAAGTTTGCGCTTACGGGTGATGTCACCGCCGTAGCACTTGGCAAGGACGTCCTTACGGATGGCGCGGATGCTTTCGCGCGCGATGATGCGCGAGCCGATGGCAGCCTGGATGGGCACCTCGAACTGTTGGCGCGGAATGAGCTCGCGCAACTTGCCGGTCATCATGACGCCGTAAGCGTAAGCCTTGTCACGGTGGGTGATGGCGCTGAAGGCATCAACCTGCTCGCCTTGGAGCATGATGTCCACCTTGACCAGGTCGGCGACCTGCTCGCCGTCGGCCTTCCAATCCAGCGAGCCGTAGCCACGGGTCTTGGACTTGAGGATGTCGAAGAAGTCGAAGACGATCTCGGCAAGCGGCAGGCGGTACCGGATTTCCACACGATCCTCGGAGAGGTAGTCCATGCCGCCCATGACGCCACGGCGGGTCTGGCACAGTTCCATGATGGCGCCGACAAACTCATTGGGAGCCAGAATGGTGGCGGACACCATCGGCTCGCGGACCTCGGAGATCTTGCCCGTGGGGTATTCGCTGGGGTTGGTGACGTGGATGACCCGCTTGTCCTCCAGCGTGACCTCGTACTCCACGTTGGGAGCGGTGGAGATCAGGTCCAGGTTGTACTCGCGCTCCAGACGTTCACGGGTGATTTCAAGGTGCAGCAGGCCCAGGAAGCCCACGCGGAAGCCAAAGCCGAGCGCGGCCGATGTCTCCGGCTCGTAGACGAGCGCGGCGTCGTTGAGCATCAGCTTCTCCAGCGCGTCACGAAGCACCGGATAGTCTGTGCCGTCCAGGGGATACAGGCCGGAGAAGACCATGGGCTTTGCGTCGGCATACCCAGCCAGGGATTCCGCGGCGGGCTTGGCCAGGTTGGTCACGGTGTCGCCGACCTTGGACTGGCGGACGTCCTTCACGCCAGTGATCAGGTAGCCGACCTCGCCGACGCCCAGTCCCTTGGAAGGAGTGGGTTCCGGAGAGCTCACGCCGATTTCCAGGAGCTCGTGGGTGGCCCGGGTGGACATCATCTGGATCCGCTCGCGCGGGTGCAGCATGCCGTCCACCACGCGGACGTAGGTGACCACGCCGCGGTACGTGTCATACACGGAGTCGAAAATCATGGCGCGCGCCGGAGCGTTGGGGTCACCGACAGGTGCCGGCAAATCACGGACGATCTTGTCCAGCAGTGCCTCGACACCAGCACCGGTCTTGCCGGACACTCGCAGCACGTCCTCGGGGTCCCCGCCGATCAGGTTGGCGAGCTCCGCCGCGTACTTTTCGGGCTGGGCTGCCGGAAGGTCGATCTTGTTGAGCACCGGGATGATGGTGAGGTTGTTTTCCATCGCCAGGTAGAGGTTGGCCAGGGTCTGTGCTTCGATGCCCTGTGCCGCATCCACGAGGAGGATTGCACCTTCACAGGCCGCGAGTGATCGGGAGACCTCATAGGTGAAGTCAACGTGGCCAGGGGTGTCGATCATGTTCAAGGCGTAGCTGGTGCCGTCGAGTTCCCAAGGCATGCGGACGGCCTGGGACTTGATGGTGATGCCACGTTCACGTTCGATATCCATGCGGTCCAGATACTGGGCCTTCATGTCGCGGGACTTAACGACGCCGGTGTACTGCAACATGCGGTCGGCCAAGGTGGACTTACCGTGGTCGATATGGGCGATGATGCAGAAGTTCCGGATGATGGCCGGATCTGTCGCGGCGGGCACCGGTGCGGTGCGGGCCATGGGAGACACGCAGGGTCCTTACTGTCGACACTCACACGGCCGAACCCCGGACTGGTCTGGACCAATCCGGCCGATGCCGCATATCTGAACTTATAGTCTCCCATGAACACGACGCCGGTTGTGCACTGTGATCAGGCGCCGTTGCATTGTGGGCGACGCAGGATGGCAATGGAAAGTACGGTGGTGCCATGGCATCGGACACACATTTGCTTGGCAGACTCATCAACGGCTCTTTGGGTTACCTTCGACGGATCATCGGAGCGCCCGCCGGTACAGGACCCCGCCAGTCACCGAAAACCCGGGCGTCGGCGGGGGCAAACCGCCCCCGGAACGCTAGCACCGGCGTCGGGCAGCTTTCCCGCCCCTATCCGGGCGACTTCCGGGGCGCGGTGTCTCCGCGCTACTCCCCCAATCCCGACGGCAAGCCCGACCCCGGAGAGATCGTGTGGTCCTGGGTCCCCTACGAAGAGGACTATTCCCAGGGCAAGGATCGGCCGGTTCTTTTGATAGGGCACGACGGCGGGTGGCTGCTGGGGCTGATGCTCACCAGCAAAGACCACGATAGCGACCGTCGGTCAGGTGACTACGTCGACATCGGTACCGGCGCCTGGGACCCCCGCGGGCGGCCCAGCGAAGTCAAAGTGGACCGGGTGGTTCGCGTCCACCCTGCCGACATCCGGCGTGAGGGCGCCATCCTGGACAAACGCAATTTCCAACTAGTGGCGCGTCGGCTGCGCGGGCAACACGACTCGGCGTAGACGCCAAATCCCCGGAAAAGCGCCGAGTCTGATAATATTTATGGCTGTGTGTCCGTGCAGGTCGACGGCCACTCATGGTTGGCTGCCATAGGCATCCCCACGCCGCTCAGTCGATGGCCAACCTGAAAACCCTCTAGACCATTTCCGCATTAAAGAAGAGTTCACACACGTGGCTAATATCAAGTCCCAGAAGAAGCGCATCCTCACCAACGAGAAGGCTCGCCTGCGCAACAACGCTGTCAAGTCTGAGCTGAAGACGGCCATCCGCGCCGTTGCCACCGCCGTTGAGTCCACGGACAAGGATGCCGCTGCAAAGGCTCTTGTTGCTGCCAGCCGTAAGCTGGACAAGGCTGTCAGCAAGGGCGTTATTCACAAGAACAACGCTGCAAACCGCAAGTCGGCGATCTCCAAAAAGGTCAACGCACTCTAAGGTTTTTCCAGTTCGACTGAGCTGAACCTGAGGCCGGCACCCATGGGTGCCGGCCTCAGGTATTTAAGATTCGTGGGCCCATCTCGCCCGAACTCAACTCACGACGCGGAAATGGACCAGTGACGCCGGTATTCGGGCGTCCCCAAGAATTTCGCGTAGCGCCGGACAACTTGGGCGTCGTGGGTGGGCTAGCGTCCCCGGGCCGAGGTGGCAATGACCGTTACAGCGTGCTCCACCGCGTATACCGGATCCCGCGAGAGGCCTTTCACCTGGGCATCCGCTTCAGCCGTAACTTGGATAGAGCGGATGAGGCCTTCAGGGGTCCAGCGCCGGACGTCCCGCTGCGCCTGTTCCACCAGCCAGGGCTGCATGCCA
The DNA here is from genome assembly GCF_054888235.1 of Arthrobacter sp. MMS24-S77. Taxonomy (NCBI): domain Bacteria; kingdom Bacillati; phylum Actinomycetota; class Actinomycetes; order Micrococcales; family Micrococcaceae; genus Arthrobacter; species Arthrobacter sp. MMS24-S77. Next base: position 2,459,503 of record NZ_JBTZRN010000001.1, on the reverse strand, counting down.
AGCTGCTTGGCGATCTGTGCCGAAGAGCCCTGGGCTCCGGCGACCTTGGCAAGGGTGCGGAGTTTCGCGGCAAGGGCGGCAACCAGCGGCACGGGGTCAACCCCGGTGGCGAGTGCATGCCGGAGGCTGGACAGGGCCTGCGGGCCGTTGCCGGCCATGGCGGCGTCCGCAACCCTGAAGGCAGTGGCTTCCACGCGGCCACCGTAGTAGCGCTCCACCGTGGCTGCGTCCACCGCGGTGGTGGCATCCGCGATGAGCTGGTTGCATGCTGCCGCGAGTTCAGAGAGGCTGGAACCGACTGCATTGACGAGCGCCTGGACAGCTTCCGCTTCGATGCGGCGGCCGCCCGCCTTGAATTCCGAGACGACGAACGCTGTTTTCTCGGCATCCTTCTTCAAGGGCTGGCAATCCACAACCGGCCATCCGGAGGACTTGATGGCGTCCAGGAGCTTCTTGCCACGTACTCCGCCGCCGTGGCGAAGGACCAGCACGACGTCATTCTCAGGATGTGCAAGGTAAGTCAGGGCATCGGTAAGAAAGGCATCGTTCATGGACTCGAGGCCCTCGATCTCGATGAGTTTGGCCTCATCGAACAACGACGGCGTGACAGTCATGGCCAGGGAACCGGACTCGTAGCTTCCCGCGTTGAGCTTGCTGATTTCCACATCGGGCGCGATGGTCCGCACTTGGGAACGGATCCGATCCATGGCACGGATTCCGAGGTACTCCTCAGGGCCGGTAATGAGCACTACGGCGGACGGGGTAACGTCCCGCCAGCTGGCGGTGTTCGCCGGGGAAGTCTTAGCCTTGGAGACCTGGGCAGCAGCCAATGTTGCTTCCTTCCAGAAGGGTTTTTGCAGAGTCCCAGTCTCCCACGTTCAGCGTCCTCGGTGGTGATCCTCAAGCCCGCGGCCCGCCTCCCGGGCGTCGGCGAGCCCCCGGAATGGCCCTTGGCCCATCGGCGACGGACAGCCGACTCACCGGTGGCCATGAGGAACACCAACCAGCGGTGCAAAGCCAACACTGCGTTGCTTGCCCACGCTGGGTGCAGGACCAGCCACACCAGCAGGATGGTCACGACAGACCACAGGAGCATGGTGGTAATTCCCATGGGACCTTCCGGCCAGGGCAGGGCCGCTCCAGGAAGTCCTGCGAAAAGCCTGGCGATGACCGCTACCATTCCCGCGCTCGCTCCGGCAATGGCCATAGGAATGGCTGCAAGCCAGGGGACCAACGGAACGAGGGGGACGGCAATGGTCCCCAGGATCGTCACGGGTGCGACAAACGGAGCAACTGCGATATTCGTCAGCAATGAGTAGCTGGAGAATTGTGGCTGCAGGGCAACAATCACCGGGCTGCACAGGAGCTGCGCTGACAGGGGAACGGCAATGGCCGAAGCGATCCAGGAAGGCACCCAAGCTGGAGCCCAGGATGCGATGGGCTTTGCCAAGAGGACGATTCCCAGCGTGGCGAGGACCGACAAGAGGAAACCCACGCTCATGCCAAGTGAAGGATCCAGAATGAGCAGACCAGTGATCGCGAGGCAGAGGAACCCCAGGCTCCGGCCCCGCCGCCCCCCGCTAAGGGCTGTAAGGCCAATAGCACCCATGACGGCTGCCCTGAGGACGCTCGCATCCGGGCCGACCATCATGACAAAGGCCGCCAAGCCCGCAAGCGCCACGATTGCCGAGGCGCTCCTGGGAAGCCGCAAGCTTCTGGCCAAAAGCACCAAGCCGCCGAGGATGAGGCTGCAATTTGCGCCGCTCACGGCCGTGAGGTGGGTGGTGCCGGTGGCTTTCATCGCGGCTTCCAGGCTTTCGTCCAGGCCGGTGGTGTCGCCCGTGACCATTCCGGGCAAAAGACCGGCAGCGTCGCCGTGCAACCACTCGGCGGCGGAGCTGAATTGTTTCTTCAACTGGGCCGGACCGTGGGGAATGTTGCCATGGGCTTCCGGGTTTTGCCGTCCTTTGGGGTCCTGCCGCGCGTCAGGCTCCAGAGGGGGTGTAGCCGCCGCGAGAACGCCGGCCTCCGACTGCCCTGCTTTTGCCGGCTTCAGCTTTCCAGCGGTCCTGACCTCCTGTCCCGTGACCACTTGGTCCCAGCCCTGTCCCCCGGTAAGCAGAATTCTTGTACGGGAATGGATCAACTGACCGTCAGTTGCAATGTCCATCACTTCGGCCGGCACGGCCCACCGTCCCGATCCACGTGAGTCGGTGCCCAGTTCGCGCGGCTCTCCCACAATCACCAGGTGGATGACAACTGAGTCCCGCGACGCCGCGGCCCCAGCAACCGGGCCGTCTTGGCGTGGTCCGGCCTCCATTGCGGCGTGGGCGGCCACGGCCGCTCCGAACAAGCACGCAATGGCCAATGTGGCAGGAAACGTCCTCAAGCTTCGAGGGGCTCCGGACAGGGTGCTGAGAAGAAGACACACTGCGACGAGCAATGCCACGCACACAACTACCGTCCACAGCGAAGGTAGAAAAGCGGTCCCAACGGAAATAGCCCACGCGAGAACGGCAGACGGGACCAGCCGAAGGTCTACGCGGTCCGGGCTCACCTTGACTCCACGCACCCTAAACCGTCACCAATGGCAGAAGGGATTCCATCATCTTGGGACCAACACCGTCCACCGCATCGAGGTCCTCCACGGAAGCGAACGGGCCGTGTTGCTGCCGCCATTCGACGATGCGTTTGGCAAGGACGGGGCCGACCTTCGGCAGGGCATCGAGTTCTTCGGCGGTTGCGGTGTTGAGATCGACTTTGCCACCGGCAGAAGTCCCGGCTCCTGTGTTACCGGCTGTTGGAGCCCCGCCAACCGCCCCCGGAAGCTGTGACGGAGCCGCCTCCCCTGCCCGCGGAACATGGATCTTCGCGGCGTCCTGCACCACCGCCGCGAGATTGAGGCTGTTCAGATCGGCTGCCGGATCCGCTCCGCCAGCCGCAGCGATTGCGTCAAACACCCGCGCACCGGATGGCACTCTGACGATCCCGGGATTCTTCACCGCACCCGCAACGTGGACTGTGAGTAGCTGGGCTCCATCCTGTGGTTCCGGGGCCTCGTTGACACCGCCTTTTTTACTTCCCGTACCCGCTTCCGGAGTTCCTCCCGCATGTGAACTTCGGACGAGAGGCTCAATCGTCGGCTGCCCGGACCAGGACTGCCAGAAGAACCACGCCACCAGCAATAAGCAGGGCAAAGCCAACAACACGGCTACGCGCCATGGAGTGCGCCACCGAAGCCGCGATGGAGAACCCGCCGCTTCTGACAAGTCTTCTGTGCCCGACTGCTCCCCCGTACCGGCCATGCCCGAGCCGGTCGACATCAAGGTGTGCAATGGAAGCAAAGGTTCCGTTTCGTTGTCGTGGCTCGGCCTGTCGTCGTGGCTCGGTTGGGCGACGGCCTCCTGGTCCGACGGTGGTGCAAGACGAACAGCGAATCGGAGCCGGGCGGCACACGCAGCATCGTCTGCGGGTGAGGCTCGGTTCCTACGTGGCATATCCAGGAGCCTAGAACGTCCGAGCTCGCAGCAGCAGCCCGGACCGGCGCTATGTGGACAGGGCCGCCACAGAGTGCCTGTGGAGGATCAGTGGGCGCAGGTCACCGCCCGTTTCGGGGTCATGTCTGGAAGTAGTGGTTTCTTCGGGGTTTCCGGTCCGGGTCGGTGTGGGGTGGCGGGATGAACCAAGGGATCTGGTTGCGGACCTGGATGCGCCAGTCTTCCTTGTGGATCAGGTGATGGTGGTGGCTGCAGAGCAACGTCCCGTTGGCGGCGCTGGTGGGTCCGCCGCGGGACCAATACTCGATGTGGTGGGCCTCGCACCACGGTGCCGGCATGGTGCACCGGGGGAAAGCACAGCCCTTGTCCCGCGCTGTGATGGCCTTGCGGAGGTGCGGCGGGAAGATCCTTGAGGCCCGTCCGATGTCCAGCACCTGGCCCTCGCCGCCCAGGACCACGGGGATGATGTCCGCGTCGCAGGCGAGTTTGCGCAACGTGGCTGCCGGGACGGGACCGGTGAACGTGAAGGACCCGGTGCCCCCGCCCTGCCGGGGGTGGTTGAACAGGGCGGGCTGACAGGACTGCGAAAAATGCCCGGACGGTGAAGGTTGCCCGGACCGCAAAGGTTGCCCGGGCTGCGGATCCCGGCCGTATTGGGTGAAGAGTTCGCGGTGGTCGATGGTGGCCAGGATCTGCGGGCGGTGGCCGCCCGCAGCGGGCAGGGACCCCGTGGCCAGGGCGAGTCGGCAGGCGCCGATCAAACCGTCCAGGAGCTTCTGCGCCCTCGAACGCCGGTCCGGCGGCCCGGCATTGTCCAGCGGCGCTGCAATGTCTGATGCCTCGCCGGAGGAATCGCCGGACGGGTCGCCGGAGGGTTCCACGCAGCCAGGAACCGTGCTCTGGGGTGTGCGGGTGCGGGGGTTGGCGGCGGTGTTCATGACCGTGAGCAGGTGTTCGTATTGCTCGGTGGTGGCGAAGATCTCCACATGCGCCAGTCCGTGCTTGGGACGGCGCAGGAACGCCCCTTGATGGTGGCGGAGGGATTCTTCGGACGGTTCCGGGCCGTCCTGGTCGATCGCCTCGACCCAGCGCCGGGCAACCCTGGCCAGGAAATCCTGATCGTTTTCCTCCGCGGTGCGGGCCAGGGCGTGTTCCATTTCCGCGGCCTTCTCCGGGGCGCACAGCGGACGTACCTTCTCCACGGCCATCGTGATGATCCCGGCCGAGCGGGACCCGATCGCCCCGGACGCCAGCGCCGCGGCCGTTTCCCCGTGCCGGGCGGGGACCGTTTGCCCGGTGAGGCTCCGGCCCGGTAGCAGCTCGCCCGCCAGGGCGAGCCGGTGCCTGGCCTCGGCGGCACTGATGCGCAGCAACGAACGCAGGTGCTCGGCCGTGGACCTGAACTCCCCGCCCCGGGCGCCCAGGCCGGCGGCACCACCCCGCGCGTCCGGGTCGCCTGCCGTGGCCCTGGAGGTCCAGCCCGTGCCGGAGCCGCTATCCGCCTCGGCAGCCCAGCCCGTTGTCCAGCCCTGCCTGGCGGCGGGTTCATCGTTCCGTACCGCGTCGAGCGCCGAGGCGGCGACCACCTGAAGATAATCCAGGGTCCGGGAGAGTTCCTCGACCCCGGACGCGAACGCAACAGCCTCCTCGAAACCCAGGACTCCGACGTCGTCCGCGGCTTTGTCCGCCAAAGACCTCACTGCCGCCACGGCCCCGTCCAAAGCGGCCAGCCGGCCGCCCCGATCTCCAACATCTACAGAGACCACGGGGCCAGGAGGCTGACCTGGAACGGCGGTCAGGCGCGGACCACGGGCATGACGGGACACTCCGAAATACCCGCGGGAGGCAAGGCCGTGCCGGGTGTCGAAGTATCCGATCGCTTCCATGGAAACACTCTGCCAGAGGGGTACGACAAAATAGGTCCGTCGCTCAGGGTCTGCGTGCGCCCGCCGCTACGGGTGGCCCCGCCTAGTGTTCGCCTGATCCGTTGTGGCTTCCGAACTGTCACGCAGAGAGCGTCGTGGCGCCAGGTGTACTGCTTTCCCCGACAACGACGGCCAAAACGCCGAGACCTGCGTGGGCCGCCAGCACGGCCGGCAGGGCGCTGATCTGTGCAGGCGGGCAACCGAGGCATTTCTCTCCAAGGCGGGCCGCGAGCCGTTCGGCCTCTGCCAGGTTTCCAAAGTGATGCACGGCGAGCCGCGATTGTCCTACAGGCCGGGAATTGACGTCGGTGGCAACGATTTCTTCAAGCCGAGCGACGGCCTTGGCCGCCGAGCGCACCTTTTCGAGCGGCACGATCTTGCCGTCTTCGACCGCCAGTATCGGTTTGATGGACAGCATTGTTCCGAGCAAGGACGCTGCAGTGCCGATTCGGCCGCCGCGTCGGAGCTGCTCAAGGCTCGGGACGTAGAAGTAGACCTTGGTGCGACTCAATCGTTCCTCGGCGAAGCGACGGACCTCCGTCGCCGAACGGCCGTCTGCTGCGGCAACGAGCGCACTTTGGACACCCATGCCCTGCGCCATTCCCACGGTTCGGGAGTCTATGACCTCGACCGGGATTGCAACACGCTGCGCAGCCAACCGGGCGGCATCGGCAGTGCCGGACAGCCCGGCGGAAATATGGATGGAGACCACAGCCTCGAAGCCGCGAGACTGCGCGGCGAGATAGGCCTGTTCGAACTGGCCGGGTGACGGCCTGGAGGTCTTCACGGACGATCCCGCCGCCAGGGCCAGCGCCAGCGTCTCGGTGATGTCGTCTTCACCCTCGCCGTAGATTTCTTCGCCCACCATGACCGGCATCGGTACGACGGCGAGACGCCCGTCCGCAACGAACGCCTTGACCCATTCGGCCGGGAGTGCGGCTGCCGAGTCAGTGACGACGGCGGTGCGCACGGCGACCGGCGGCGATTCAGCTCCGGCGCGACCCGGCGTCGTGGACTGACGCAGACGGGCCAAACGTTCCTTGAGCCACAACCATGCGGGTGGTTCGCGGTCCGTCAACGGTGCCTCCTGGGCTGCTGGCCGGCCGCCGGCAAACACCGGCGGCCGCATTCCCGGCTAGGCCGGGACGATGTTGACCAGTTTAGGCGCGCGCACGATCACCGTGCGGATGCCACGGCCATCGAGTGCCCGCTGCACGTTTTCGCTCGCCAGGGCGAGTTCGCGCAGGGCGTCTTCGCTGATGTCCGGAGAAACCTCGAGGCGGTCGCGGACCTTCCCCTGGACTTGCACGACAGCAGTCACGGTGTCCTGGACAAGAAGAGAGGCATCGTGGGAGGGCCAGCCAGCGTTCGCCACGGAGGCCGGGTGGCCCAACTGGTTCCACAGGTCCTCGGCCGTGTATGGCGCGAAGAGGCTGAGTATGACTGCGACTGCTTCCACGGCTTCACGGACGGCGGGGTCTGCGCCACCGGCACCGGAGTCGATGGTCTTGCGGGTCGCGTTGACGAGCTCCATCAGTTTGGCCACCACGACGTTGAACTTGTTGTTGTCCAACAGCTCGGCGGCGTCGGCGATGGTCCTGTGGGTGACGGTGCGCAGCGCGCGGTCACCAGTGGAGACATCGACGCCGGGCTCGCTTGCCACGTCCTGGCCAAGGCGCCAGGCACGGGCAAGGAACTTTGCCGAGCCCGACGGCGAGACGTCCGCCCAGTCGACGTCGTCCTCCGGCGGGGAAGCAAAGACCATCGTCAAGCGGACGGCGTCGACACCGAACTTGTCCAGTTGCTCGCCAAGATCCACCCCGTTGCCGAGGGACTTGCTCATGGCCTTGCCGCCGTTGAGGACCTGCCCCTGGTTGAGCAAGGCGCTGAAGGGTTCGTCCGCGTCAAGCAGGCCCATGTCGTGGATGACCTTGGTGAAGAAGCGGGCGTAGAGCAAGTGCAGGATGGCGTGCTCCACGCCGCCCACATACTGGCCGACCGGCATCCAGTCGTTGATCTTGGCGGGATCGAACGGCCCCTCGGTGTAGTGCGGGGAAACGAAGCGCAGGAAGTACCAGGACGAGTCCACGAACGTGTCCATGGTGTCCGTGTCGCGCTGGGCGGCCCTTCCGCAGTTCGGGCACTCTACGTTGACCCATTCCAGTGCCGCGGCGAGGGGGGACGTGCCCCTCGGAGACAGCGCCTCGCCGCGCAGGTTTTCGGGCAGCGTGACAGGAAGCTGGTCGTCCGGTACCGGCACCTCGCCGCATTCGGCGCAGTGGATGATGGGGATCGGGGTACCCCAGAAACGCTGGCGGCTCAGGAGCCAGTCGCGCAGGCGGAAGTTGACGAACTTCTCCCCGTGCCCAGCTTCTCCAGGATGTCGATGGCTGCAGGGATGGCCTCGGCCTTGGACAATCCGTCCAGCTCGCCGGAGTTCATCAGGGTGCCTTCGCCGGCGGTCGCAATGCCGGTTTCCGCAGGGTCTTCCCCACCGGTGTTCAGCACCGGGCGCACCGGCAGGCCAAAGGCCCGGGCGAAATCGAGGTCGCGCTGGTCGTGAGCGGGCACTGCCATGATGGCGCCAGTGCCGTAGTCGGCAAGCACATAGTCGGCGGCCCAGACAGGCAGCTTTTCGCCGTTGAGCGGGTTGATGGCGTAGCGGCCGGTGAACACGCCGGTCTTCTCGCGCTCAGTGGACTGGCGCTCGATGTCCGACAGGGCCTTGACCTTTTCGCGGTAGGCCATGAGGGAGTCGTGGTGTTCGGGCGTGACCAGGTCCAAGGCCAGGTGCGCGTCCGCGGCGACGACGAAGAACGTGGCCCCATACAGGGTGTCCGGGCGGGTGGTGAAGACAGTCACTTCGCGTTCGGCGCGGCCGTCCGTGGCTTCGATCGCGAACCGGACGTGTGCGCCCTCGGAGCGGCCGATCCAGTTGCGCTGCATTGCCAGCACTCGCTCGGGCCAGTGTCCCTGGAGCTCGGACATGTCGTCCAGCAAACGGTCGGCATAATCGGTGATCTTGAAATACCACTGGTTCAGGGACTTCTTGGTTACGGGCGTGCCGCAGCGTTCACAAGCGCCGTTGACCACTTGTTCGTTCGCCAGTACGGTCAGGTCCTTCGGGCACCAGTTGACCGGGGAATCCTTGCGGTAAGCCAGACCGCGCTCGTAGAAACGCTTGAACAGCCATTGCGTCCAGCGGTAGTACTCCGGGTCAGAAGTATGCAGACGGCGGGACCAATCGGCGGAGATGGCGTAGCGCTTGAAGGATGCGGCCTGGGTGTCAATATTGGCGTAGGTCCACTCGCTGGGGTGGGCGTTGCGCTTGATGGCGGCGTTCTCTGCCGGCAGGCCAAAGGAGTCCCAGCCGATCGGGTGCAGGACGTCGAAGCCCTTCTGCCGAAGGTAGCGTGCCACCACATCGCCCATGGCGAAAGCCTCGGCGTGGCCCATGTGGAGGTCGCCTGAAGGGTAGGGGAACATGTCGAGGACATAGCGCCGCTCACGGGATCCGTCATCAGCAGGAGTGAAGACTTTGAGGTCTTCCCAGACCTGCGGCCACTTGGCTTCCATCGAGGCGAAGCTGTAGACGCCCTCCTCGGGCGTCTCGCCTGCCACTGTTGACTGTGCTCCGGTTTCTGTCTCCGGCTGAACGCTCACTGCTGCCCTCTTCTGTTCTTCCATGACGGTTTTGCCTCCTGCTCCGGGGCCCCGGAAGGTCCCGGACACACAAAAGCCCCTCGGCAAGGAGGGGCGGCCGCTCGGTTCGCGATGTCTAAAAATCGACGTTCACCGGGCGGCTAGCTAAGCAGAAGGATCGCACGCATACAGCCACCTTACCCGCCTGTTACGTGTTTATGGAAACACGCAACAAGTAGCCGAAAGTTCGAGGGAAGCCGCCTTTCGACGGAGGTAGGTGAACTGCGTTTCGAGGGGGCGGCCCCTCGCCCGGGTGTGGTGGGCACCGCGAAGCGGGCGGGGCAGGGGCCGCCCCCTCGAAACAGGCGGGGCGGCCCCTAACTTAGGTGCGGCGCGAACAGTAAGCGTGAGACCTACTTAACGTCCTCGTCAACCCAATCCATGGACTTGGTAACAGCCTTCTTCCACAAGCGCATCTGCCGCTCCTGCTCTTCGGCCGGGAGCTGCGGCTCCCAGCGCTTGTCCTCGCCCCAGTTGGCACTGAGTTCGCCGAGGTCCTTCCAGAAACCAACGGCAAGCCCAGCCGCGTAGGCAGCACCCAAGGCCGTGGTCTCCACGACCTTCGGACGGACCACGGGGACGCCCAGGATGTCCGCCTGGAACTGCATGAGCGCCTCATTGGCGACCATGCCGCCGTCGACCTTCAACTCGGTCAGCGGAACGCCCGAGTCCGCGTTGACGGCGTCGAGCACTTCGCGGGTCTGGAACGCTGTGGCCTCCAGCGCTGCGCGGGCAATGTGGCCCTTGTTGGCGAAACGGGTCAGTCCCACGATGGCTCCGCGGGCGTCAGCACGCCAGTACGGGGCGAACAGGCCGGAGAACGCGGGCACGATATAGACGCCGCCGTTGTCCTCGACTCCGGCTGCCAGCGTCTCCACCTCGGGAGCGGTGCTTATCAAGCCAAGGTTGTCGCGCAGCCACTGGATCAACGAACCCGTGACGGCGATGGAACCTTCCAGTGCATAGTGCGGTTTGGCATCGCCCAGCTTGTAGCCCAGCGTGGTCAGGAGGCCGTTCTTCGAGTGGACGATCTCCTCGCCCGTGTTGAAGATCAGGAAGCAGCCGGTGCCGTAGGTGTTCTTGGCTTCGCCGGCCTGGAACGCCGCCTGGCCAAACGTTGCCGCTTGCTGGTCACCGAGGATGCCCGCGACGGGTACTTCCCGCAGCAATTGGGACGTGTGCACCGTGCCGTAGACCTCGGAAGAGGACTTGATGGCAGGCATCATCGACGCCGGCACCCCGAACGTGTCCAGGATGTCCTGGTCCCATTGCAAGGTGTCGAGGTCCATGAACATGGTGCGCGAGGCGTTGGTGACGTCCGTGGCGTGCACGCCGCCGTCGACGCCGCCTGTCAGGTTCCACAGAACCCAGCAGTCGGTGTTGCCGAAGATAAGGTCCCCGGCTTCAGCCTTGGCTCGCGCACCTTCAACGTTATCCAGGATCCACTTGATCTTGGTCCCGGAGAAGTAGGTTGCCAAGGGCAGGCCGACCTTCTGCTTAAAGCGTTCAGGTCCACCGTCCTGGGCCAGTTCGTCCACGATTGACTGTGTGCGGGTGTCCTGCCAGACGATCGCGTTGTAGACGGGTTCGCCCGTGTTCTTGTCCCACACAACGGCGGTTTCGCGCTGGTTCGTGATGCCGACAGCGGCGATGTCGTGCCGGGTCAGGTTCGCTTTGGAGAGCGCCGAGCCAATGACCTCACGGGTGTTGTCCCAGATTTCGACCGGGTTGTGCTCCACCCATCCGGCCTGGGGGAAGATCTGCTCGTGTTCCATCTGGCCGGAGGAAACAATGTTTCCCGAGTGGTCGAAAACGATGGCACGCGAGCTGGTGGTTCCCTGGTCAATGGCGATGACGTATTGCGACATTTTGACGTCCTTGTCTGATTGCTTGGGTGTGGATGCGGGATAGGTGTCTGAGCGGAGTACTACTTGGCGATGGTTGCCATGATCGGCACTGAGTGGGCAACGAGGCCCGCGATGGTCCCGCCCAGGAGCGGTCCGACCACCGGAACCCACGAGTATGCCCAGTCGCTGGAGCCCTTGCCCTTGATCGGCAGAATGGCGTGGGCGATGCGCGGACCGAGGTCACGGGCAGGGTTGATGGCATAGCCCGTGGGTCCGCCGAGGGATGCGCCGATACCCACGACGAGCAATGCCACTGCGAGCGGCCCGAGGCCGGACGGAGTGCCGCCGAAGGTCAGGATCACGAAGACAAGCACAAAAGTGCCGATGATTTCGGTGACGAGGTTCCAGGGGTATGACCGGATAGCCGGACCCGTGGAGAACACCGCGAGTTTGCTTGCTGCCAGCGGCTCGGCGTCGAAGTGCTGCTTGTGGGCTAGCCACGCGAAGATGGCGCCGAGGAAGGCGCCGGTCAGTTCTCCACCGAAGTAGGTGAACGTGGACGCCGCGCTCACGGCTACCCCTGGAGCGAACTCGGCTTTGCCGTCAACCAAGAGGCCAAGCGTGACGGCCGGGTTCAGGTGCGCGCCGGACATAGCCGCCACGTATACGCCGGCAAATACAGCGATGCCCCAGCCAAAATTCACCATCAGGAACCCGCCATTGTTACCCTTTGTGCCTTTCAGCGCGACGTTTGCCACAACGCCGCAACCGAGCAGGGTAAGCATTCCGGTTCCGAACACTTCGGAAAGGAAAACAATTCCGAGAGACATCTTTGACTCCTCATTTTCTTCTGTTGTCAGCCCCGCGGATTTGTTGGGGGCCGTTGGTCCGGCGTCTGTTCGCGCCGTCCCGGCTGCGCTGCGCCCTAGCGGAGCGGAGCATCGCAACCCTTGTGTCCCGGCTTCATGGCCGGGACAATCAAGCTGATGTGACGTACATTACGTTCAGGCGACGAGGCTGTGAACAGTCACGCCATGAAAACGTAGAAGCACCTCCTGTGCGTGGTGGATTTCCGCGTCACGCTTTGCTGGATCCCAGGCAAGCTGCCCGGAGAGGACCTCGGCGATTTCGTTGAGCAGCTCACCCGTCACAAGGCCCCGGAAGGCCAGCGACGTGCGGCGAATAAGGACGTCCACGAGGTGCCCGATCTGTTCGTTGGCGGCCATGAATTCCAGCTCCCGGACGCTGAGTTCATTCGTGGAACGCAGTTTCCGGTCCTCTCCTGCCTTGAGGAAAGCGATGACCTCCTCGGCGCGGGTACCGTAGCGGGTCAGCAAGCCGCTGACGCGTTCGGCGTCGAGTCCGGGAGCCATGTGCTTCTTGACCCAGTCCTGGATGCCGTCTTCGCTGTTCGGGAAGCCGGAGCCGCCGCCGATGGCTAGTTTCGCCGTCGAAACCTTGCGTTCCATGCCCAGTTCATGGAGGACGTCGTTACTCAGGTGTTCGGCGAGGGCGCGGAAAGTGGTCCATTTTCCGCCGATCAATGAGAGGACGACGGCGGCCTTGCCGCCTTGGGCGGCCGCAGTGCCGGAGGCCTGGCGCTCCCTTCGCTCGATGCGGTAATCGCGTGACACGAAGCCCGGCTGGGTATCATCGTGGCGCGGTAGCGGGCGAACCCCGGCGAAGCTGTAGACGATGTGGCTACGGTCCACCGTGATGGATGGGAAGACGTGCCCCACGAGGTCGAAGAAGTAGTCAACCTCCGCTTCGGTGCACACGGCGTCCTGGCCCATGTCGGCGTCGACGTCGGTGGTGCCCACAAGGACACGGTCACCCATTGGATAGATCAGGACGATCCGTCCGTCCGTATGCTCGAAGAAGATCTCCCGGCCGCCGCAGGCTGCAAGCAGTTCCGGGTGATCCAGCACGATGTGGGAGCCCTTGGTTCCGCCCATGAAATGGCTCGCGGCTCCCATGGCGTCGTTGGTGAGGTCAACCCATGCACCGGTCGTGTTCACGATGACGTCAGCCTGGAAGCTGAATTCTTCACCGGTGAGTTCATCACGCAGCAAAACAGCGCCGGCCGCGCCGGCGGCTGAGTCCATCGATACAAGCGAGACGTAGTTGCTGGCGCGGGCGCTGCCACCTGGCAGGCTACTTCCGCTGCCCGCCTTCTCGCCGTCCTGGAGCACATCGAGCGTCAGGCGCTCTGGATTGTGCACGGAGGCGTCAAAATAGGTGGCTGCGTATTTGATGCCGGGGTGCAGCTGCGGCAACTCGGCCAGCGCCCTCTCCCTGCCCCGGAACTGGTGGCGCGGCACGCTGCCGCCGTCGCGGGAGAAGAAGTCGTACATGCTCAGTCCGAGCTTGATGAGGAATGCGCCGCGTTCCTTGGGCTTGCCTTGCTTGTGCGTGAGGAACCGTGTGGGGGCGGACAGTATCCCGGAAAAGGTGCTGAAGATGGGGATTGTTGTCTGCAACGGCTTCACGTAGTGGGGGGCGATCTTCAGGAGGCGGTTGCGCTCGACCACGGATTCCTGCACGAGGCGGAATTCGCCATTCTCGAGGTAGCGGATACCGCCGTGGATCATATGGGACGAAGCTCCGCTGGCGCCCTGGCAGTAGTCACCGCGCTCCACGAGTGCGACGTCCACGCCTTGCAGTGCCAGATCACGGAATGTGCCCACACCGTTGATGCCGCCTCCGATGATGAGCACCTGGGCTTTCGGCCGTTCGCGAAGTGCCGAAGTGGCGGTTCGACGTGATGATCCCGCTGCGGAACCGGAAATGCTGTTGTGTCCCAAAACTGCTCCCTTGGGCTTTGGTATGAGCGCTGCATCACTTGACGGCGCACCTTGCACAACTATTCTTCGAAAGAGTGGAAAATGAAATCAAGCTATTTGCACAAACGTGCAGAACGGAACTGAGATGCCACGAGTACGACATTCAGAGGCCCTCCGGGCAGCGCAGATGTACTACCTCCAAGACCTGACGATGGACGCCATCGCCCGCGAACTGAGGACTTCGCGTTCAACAGTTTCCCGGTTGCTGGCCTCGGCCCGGGAGTCGGGACTGGTGCAGATCCAGATCCGCAGTCCACTGGACTCCGCCCCGGAACTGGAGCGGATGATCCGCAGCCGCTATGGCGTCGATGTACACGTGGTGCCTGTCTTGGACACCTTGAACGAGGCGGAAACCCTCGACCGGGTGGCGATGCAGGCAGCTCGGACCATCGGTCCGCTTGTCGATTCCAACGCCATTATCGGCGTGGCCTGGGGTGCGACCATCAGCGCCGTCAGCCGGCACCTGACCCGCAAGATCACGCACGACAGCACTATCGTGCAGCTCAACGGTGCCGGGAACATGCAGACTACCGGCATCACCTACGCGAGCGACATCATGCGCCGTTTCGGTATTGCCTATGGCGCACGGGTGGAACAGTTCCCGGTTCCTGCTTTCTTCGACCACGCTTCCACCAAGACCGCCATGTGGAATGAGCGCAGCGTCCAACGAGTGCTCGACCTCCAAGCCAGGATGAGCATCGCGATCTTCGGTGTTGGTTCGGTCCATTCGGACTACCCCAGCCACGTCTACGCGGGCGGCTACCTCGATGAAACCGACCTCAATCTGCTGGCCAGCTCCGACGTCGTAGGGGACGTCGCCACCGTCTTCTTCCGTGCCGACGGCTCTTCCGACGGGATCACCCTTAACGAACGTTCCACCGGTCCAAGCCACGAGCAACTAAGGCAGGTGCGGCGCCGCATCTGCGTCGTTTCGGGCGCATCCAAGATCAACGGCCTGCGTGGCGCCTTGGCGGCTAGGCTGGCCACGGATCTGATCCTGGACGAGGCCACCGCAAAACGCCTCGTGAGTTTCGGGAGCCCGTCCTGAATATTTCACTGGTCCTGAATCATTCCCGGCATCGAGGTAGGTAGAGTCTTGGCTATGAAACCCTCGCCTAGGCTCAGTCTCAACAACGGCGTCCTGATTGACCAGTTGGGGTTCGGGCTCTACAAGGTGCCACCGGCCGACGCCACTTCTTTGGTCGCCACTGCGCTAGGCGCCGGCTACAGGCACTTCGATACCGCCGCCATGTATGGCAACGAGACCGGCGTTGGCCGCGGCATAGGAAGCGCCGTGATACCCCCGGCCGGTGTGGATGGCAACACAGGAGGCTCCGGGGAGGGCACGCACTCGCTCTCCCGCGAAGACGTCTTTGTCACCACGAAGCTCTGGAATGACGATCACGGCTATGACTCCACTCTCCGGGCTTTCGATAACTCCATGGCCAATCTCGGCCTGGACTACGTCGATCTGTACCTGATCCACTGGCCTTGCGCCGGGCGCGGCCTGTTCCAGGAGAGCTACCGGGCCATGGAGACCTTGTACCGTGAAGGCCGCGTGCGCGCGATCGGTGTCTCCAATTTCCAGCCGGCCCACCTTGAATCGCTGATGCAGAAGGCCGAAGTGGTTCCAGCCGTGAACCAGATTGAACTGCACCCATGGCTGCAGCAGCCCCGACTCCGGACCCTGCACGAGCAGTTGCGTATCCGCACCGAGGCCTGGAGTCCGTTGGGGCGCGGACAAGTCCTCCAGGATCCGGCCGTGCGCGCGCTGGCGGACAAGTATGGCAAGACGCCTGCACAAATCATCATCCGCTGGCACCTCCAGCTGGGGAACATCGTGATTCCCAAAGCGAGCACCGCGGCTCGCATCCAGGAGAACTTCAATGTCTTCAGCTTCGAGCTTGATGCGGAGGACATGGACGGCATTGCCACCCTCGAACGCCACCATCGCACCGGCTCACACCCGGACAACGTCAACTAGGACCCGACGAATGGAACAAGTGGACACCCACTCCCCCGAACCCACCCCAGCCTCCCCACGGGAGTTCTTCAGCAAGGCCCTGGCCTCCCGGACCAGTGCCTCCGACCTTGACCTCGACGGCAGCAACGTGGCGTATTGGTGCTACGAACCGGTCGCCACGACGGCGGATACACGAACCATCCTGGTCATCCACGGTTTCCGCGGCGACCACCACGGCCTGCTCCGGGTAGCAGACCATTTGCCCGAAATGCGGATCATCATGCCGGACCTTCCGGGCTTCGGCAGTTCGGAACCTTTTGCCGGAGACCCCCACACGGTGGAACGCTATGGAAAGTTCATCACCGGCTTCATGGCGGCCCTGGGTCTCGGGCCGGACACGGTTTTGCTCGGTCATTCGTTCGGATCCATCGTCGCCAGCCATTTCGCCGCCTCGAACCCGGGTGCAATCCGCCCCCTGATCCTGGTCAATCCCATCGCGGCACCTGCGCTTGAGGGGCCCAAGGGCATCATGACCAAGCTGGCCGTCATGTACTACCAGGTCTCTGCCAAGCTCCCGCGCAGGCTGGGTCTCGCTGTGTTGCGCAGCCGCCTGATTGTTCGGGTCATGAGCGCCACTATGGCCAAGACCCGCGACAAGGAACTCCGTGCTTTCGTCCATGGGCAGCACGATGCGTACTTCTCCGCCTTCGCCGACCGTGCCAGCCTTCTGGAGTCCTTCAGGGCCTCCGTGTCCAGCCATGTGGCCGAGGTTGCCAGCCAACTGGACCTCCCGGTGCTGCTGGTGGCAGGCGAAAAGGATGAGATCGCGCTGCTCCGGGACCAGCACAAACTGCTGGAGCTATTGCCCGACGGCGAGCTGGTAGTGATTCCCGACGTCGGGCATTTGATCCACTACGAGACACCGGCGTCGGCCGCCGCCGCCATCCGAAGCTTCCTGGAGGAACACCCCGCGTGAAAATCGTCATCGACGCCCGCTTCACCCGTACGGACCATCATGACGGCATCAGCCGCTACGGTTCGAGCCTGATAGCGGCGGCGTCCAAAATCGCGGATGTCAGCATGCTCATCAGCGACAAACGCCAGTTGGCGCTTCTCCCGGACGTCCCCTACGTGCTCATCAGCAGCCCGCTGTCGCCGCGCGAACTATTCGTGGCGCGGGAAGTCAACAAGCTCGGCGCCGACGTGGTGGTTTGCCCGATGCAGACCATGGGAACCCTGGGCCGGAAGTATGGCTTGGTCCTGACCCTGCACGACCTCATCTACTATGAGCACCCGGCCCCTCCGGGCTTCCTGCCCGCACCAGTGCGGTTGCTGTGGCGGCTCTACCACAAGGCCTACTGGCCGCAGCGCTTGCTTCTCAATCGGGCCGACATCGTTGCGACCATCAGCCACACTACCGAGTCGCTCATGGCGAAGTTCAATTTGACCCGCCGCCCCGTCCGGATCGTGGGCAACGCGCCACAGCCGGGCCAAACGCCGCGTGATCCAGAGGGCGGCGCCGAGAAGTCCCTGCTCTACATGGGCTCGTTCATGCCGTACAAGAACGTGGAGACCATGATCCAGGGCATGTCCGAATTGCCTGGATTCACACTGCATCTGCTGAGCAGGATCACCCCCATGCGCCGTGCCGAGCTGGAGCCCTTGGTGCCGCCGGGTGCGCGGGTGGAATTCCACAACGGCGTCACCGACGCCGAGTACGATTCCCTGTTGATCCGGGCCACCGCCCTCATCAGCCTGTCCAAGGCGGAAGGCTACGGGCTGCCCCTGGTTGAGGCCATGGCACTTGGCACTCCCGTCATCGCCAGCGACATTCCCATCTTCCGGGAAGTCGGTGCGGATGCCGTGAGCTATGTGCACCCGGAATCACCCGCCGAATTCGCTGCGGCCGTCAGGGCCCTTGAAGATGAGGAACTCTGGCAAGCGCGCTCACGCCGTTCAGTGGAACGCGCCGCCGACTTCAACTGGGACGAGTCTGCCCGTCAACTGCTGGCGGTGGCCGAAGAAGTGGTGGCGATGCGCAGCCGCAAGCGCTAGAGGACGTCAACGCCGTCGAGCCGCAGTTGCACCGGCCCCGAGGTGCGCTTCGCCGCACTGGCTGCTTTGACTGCGCGCATGGCCTTGGTGGCTTCGGCCGCTTGGGCATAGGGAATGAAGAACAGGGTCCGGACGTCCGGATCGCCGTCTTGCGCTGATGCACGCTGTGCTGACAGTGCGAGCGAAACGGCTGCGGGGCCAGCGGTGCGCAGCTGGATGTTCCTGGCAAGGCCCTCGGTGAAGTGGACGACGTCGGCCCGTTTGCCGGTGGCGGACGCGATCCGCACCGCTGGCGGCAACTGAAGTTCCTGCCGCAGCACCAGCTCCCGGGAGGCATACCCTGCCGGGTCCCAGCGCAGGAGGGCGCCTGTCGCGGTGGTGTCGTCGGCAGTAATGACTACGAGCCCGCCTTCGCCCGCAGGGCGCACGAGCGCGGCCGCGTTGAACCATCGCCGCACGGTGTCCTCGCCGGCACGAAGATTCTCCCGGCGGAGGAGCGAATTGCCATCCAGGAGCAGCGCTGCCGCATAGCCGCCGGGTGCGACGGGTTCAGCGCCCACGGTGGCCACTACCAGCGCGTGGGCATCTGAAACAGTGGTTTTGACCTGGTCTCCTGAGGAAGTCACCACGGCCTTGCCCGGAAAAGCCCTGCCTAGCTCTTCAGCGGTCCGGAGCACCCCGGCGGCCCCTCTGCGAAGACGGCCCCCGCCGCAATGGCGACAACGCCAGTCGGGAGCCGGGGTGGAGCACCAGCGGCATTGCGGCAGGGCCGATTGACCGGCGATTGCGAGGGGCCCTTGGCACGTGTTGCACCTGGCGGGCTCGCGGCAATCCTCGCAGACCAACGACGGCGCGTAACCGGCCCGGGCCACCTGTACCAGGACAGGTCCACGTTCCAGCCCGTCCTTCGCCGCACGCCACGCGGCCCCGGGCAAGCGTGCAATCCGGGCCAGGGGGTCGCGCTCCTGCTCGAAACTGTCCGCCGTGTTGAGCACGCGCGGCGCGCGGGCGCGCACCACCGTCCGAGGGGGTTCCACTGGCACAGCCCAGCCGCCTTCGACCAGTCGCTGAAGCTCGGTGCTGCGGCTGTGCGCGGCCATGAGGCATGCCGCAGATTCCTGTTCGGAGCGCAAAAGCAGGATTTCGCGGGTGTGGGCGTAAGGAGCGCGCTGGTCGATGTGGAGGTCGTTGCCGTCGTCCCAACAGACCACAAGTCCAAGGTCCTGGACTGGAGCGTACGCGGCGGACCGCGTACCGATCGCCACTTTGGCTGCTCCGCTCAGTAGCCGAAGGTAGCTCCGGTACCGCGGGGACTGACCGTCGTCGGCCGTCAGCCGTGCGATTTCCCCTGCCGGCAAGACGGCGTCAAGCGCGGCTTCCATGCGGTCAAGATCACGGTAGTCGGGCACAACGACGACGGCGCCCCGCCCTGAGGATCGGACTGCCGCCACCGCAGACGCCACAAGTTCGGGCCAGCCGGCGGCTCCAAAGCCCTGCACGGCGGTGAGGACAGCCCTGGGCGAGCCGCCTCCGGCCAGGTGCTGCAGGTACGGTACTCCGTTGGTGTAGGAAGCCCACATTGCTTGAGGCGGGGACACCGCGCCGGCAGCAGGGGCGGCGGCCTCGGTTTGCTCCTCCAGGAGCGACACACCGGAAAGGAGCAGCTTCTCCAGGCCCGCGACCCGCGGCGGGATGGCTGTCCGGAGGACGTCGCTCAACGTCCCGGCGTAGCGGGCCGCGACGCTGGAGGCAAGTTCCAGCAAGGGCGGTGTCAGCACTTGGACTGATGAAATCACCTTGAGCAGCGGACTCAGTGCGTGCCCGGCCTCCGACGACTCCGCACGCTCCAGCACATAACCGTTAAGTTCCTGTCCGCTGAAACGCACTTTGACCCGCACGCCCGCCAACGCGGTGTCTGCGAACTCAGCCGGGACACTGTAGTCAAAAGGCCGGTCCAAATGCGGCAGGGGCGATTCAACCAGGACCCGTGCCACCGGATTGCCTGCTGCGAGGGCTGGCCCGCCGGCGTCGCTCCCGCGGGCCGGGAATCCCTGCAGCAAGGACGGCTGACGGGCCGGCGAGGGCAACGCCATGGCAAAGGGAAGGAGCGAATCATCGCTCATCCTTGTCACCTCCCTCAAGTGCCGAATGCCAGCGACGGGCTCAATCTTGGGTCAAGCCAAGCAGACACCACCGACAATTTTGCCCTTAGCGGACCAGTACCTGGCCGGCCCGGACCGTCATGAGGGGGGTCCAGATCAGGCGTTGAAGAATTCCTTCAACTCGTCCACCCGGTCCAGGCGCTCCCACGTGAAATCGGGCTCGTCGCGGCCGAAGTGTCCGTGCGCTGCCGTCTTGGCGTAGATGGGGCGCTTGAGGTCAAGGGCGTCAATGATGGCGCGCGGGCGGAGGTCGAAGATCTCCGCAATTGCTTCGCTGATCTTGGCCGGGTCAACAGTCTCGGTACCGAAGGTCTCGACGTACGTGCCGACAGGACGCGCCTGGCCGATCGCGTAAGCGATCTGGATTTCGGCGCGCTTCGCCAGGCCTGCGGCCACGACGTTCTTGGCTACCCAGCGCATCGCGTAGGCGGCCGAACGGTCAACCTTCGACGGATCCTTGCCGGAGAAAGCACCGCCGCCGTGGCGGGCCATGCCGCCATAAGTGTCAACAATGATCTTGCGGCCGGTCAGTCCGGCATCACCGACAGGTCCGCCGATGACGAAGGCGCCGGCGGGGTTCAGGATGTTCGCGACGTGGGAGATATCCAGGTTGGACACTGCCAGGACCGGATCGATCACGTGCGCGGCGAGGTCAGCGCGCAAGCGGTCAAGGTGGGTTCCTTCGGCGTGCTGGCTGGAGATAACCACCGTTTCAACGGAAACGGGGCGGTCCCGGTCGTATCCGACCGTCACCTGCGTCTTGCCGTCAGGGCGGAGGTAGGCCAGTTCGCCGCTCTTGCGAACTTCAGTGAGCCGCTCGGAGAGGCGGTGGGCCAGCCAAATGGGCGTTGGCATGTAGGACGGGGTTTCGTCGCTCGCGTAGCCGAACATGATGCCCTGGTCACCGGCGCCTTGGAGGTCGTAGTCATCCTCCTGGCGGCCTTCGCGGGCTTCGAGGGAGTTGAAGACGCCGCCCGCGATGTCGTTGGACTGCTGGCCGATCGAGACTGACACGCCGCAACGGGCGCCGTCGAAGCCGTTGGCGGAAGAGTCATAGCCGATTCCGAGGATGGTCTCGCGGACGATCTGCGGAATTTCGACGTATGCATCCGTGGTGACTTCGCCAGCCACGTGCACCAAGCCGGTGGTGGCCATGGTCTCAACAGCCACGCGGGACTCGGGGTCTGCTGCCAGAAGCGCATCAAGGATGGCGTCGCTGATCTGGTCGCAGATCTTGTCCGGGTGCCCTTCCGTTACCGACTCCGAAGTGAAGAGCCGGAGCTTGGACGGGGTTCCGTGGGATTCATGATGCAGCGGTAAAGTCACTCGACTACCTTACTCGGTTGAGGGCGGTCGGCTTCCGCCGTATGTCCCTATGCTAAGGATGGACCAGCTAAGGAATGATCTGCGTCCAGGCCTAGGTGGCCGGGTGCACGCGGCTCAACTCAGTGCTGATGCGGTCAATGACGGCGGCGGCGACGTCGGATTTCGAACCGGCCGCGGACTGCGGCGCCGCACCATGGCCGGAGAGAATGATCACAGAATTCTGGTCTTGGCCGAACACCCGCCCGACGCCGACCTGGTTGACCACCAAAAGATCACAGCCCTTGCGTTTGAGCTTGGCGGTGGCGTGTTCGAGGACGTTGCCGTCTTCGTCTCCGGTTTCGGCCGCGAACCCAACGATCAATTGCGTGGTTGATTCGGCGTCGCGGCGCCCTACCAGCTCATGCAGGATGTCAGGGTTCCGCACAAGGCGCACCACGGGAGCGTCGTCGCCTTCGCTCTTCTTGATCTTCGTATCTGAAACTTCAGCGGGACGGAAATCAGCCACTGCAGCCGCCATGATCACGACGTCGGAGCCAACGGCGGCTTCCAGCGCGGCGTCGCGGAGTTCCAAAGCAGATTCAACCTGGACCAGTTCGACGCCGGCGGGAGGCTGGACGTCCATATGGGCAGCGAGGAATCTCACAGTGGCGCCGGCGTCGAGGGCTGCTGCGGCAAGGGCAACACCCTGCTTACCGGAAGACCTGTTCCCGAGGAAACGGACCGGATCCAGGGCTTCCCTCGTGCCGCCCGCGGAAATTGTCACCGTTCGCCCGGAGAGAGGTTTGGGGCCAACAGGCTGGGTGGAAGGCGCGGCGCTGGAAGGTATCGTGGCGCCAACCAAAGCGAGGGCCGCCGCGAAAATGGCCTCCGGTTCGGGGAGCCTGCCCGGCCCGGAATCCGCGCCAGTCAACCTACCCACTGCGGGTTCAAGGACGGTGATGCCGCGGCTGCGCAGTGTTTCCACGTTCGCCTGGGTTGCTTGGTTCTGCCACATTTCGGTGTGCATCGCGGGAGCAAAAAGCACCGGGCCATGAGCCATGAGGAGCGTGTTGGTGAGTAGGTCTCCGGCTTGGCCGGTAGCGGCCTTGGCCAACAGGTCGGCGGTTGCCGGTGCGACCACGATGAGATCGGCCTCATGACCAAGCCGGACGTGGTTGACCTTCTCCACGTCGTCAAAGACACTGTTGCTCACCGGATTGCCCGAGAGAGCCTCCCAGGTAGCTACGCCGACGAATCGGCTGGCGGCCTCCGTGGGAATGACCGTGACGTTGTGTCCGGCCTCAGTAAAAAGCCGGAGGAGCGATGCAACCTTGTAGGCTGCGATCCCTCCCCCGACTCCGAGGACTATGCGCACGTGACCTCCGTCAACAGGCAGTCTGTTTTACTCTGCGGGCTCGATCGGGGTGGAGACCAGAAGGCCTTCGTTGATCTCGCGCAGGGCGATGGAAAGCGACTTCTCGTTCAGCTTCGTGTCGACCAGCGGGCCAACGTACTCGAAGAGGCCCTCGTGCAGCTGGGCGTAGTAGGCGTTGATCTGGCGCGCGCGCTTGGCGCCGAAAATCACCAGGCCGTACTTCGAATCGGCAGCAGCAAGCAGCGAATCGATCGGCGGGTTGATGATGCCTTCAAGGTTCGTGGACACGAAATCTCCAAATTCTAACGGGCTGACAAGTGCTAGCGCTTAGCGCTGGTGCGGGGTAAGCCCCATGAGTGAAACAAGCTCGTCCGCTGCCCGGCGTACGTCGTCATTGATGACGGTGTGGTCAAACTCCGGTTCAGCGGCAAGTTCCAGTTTAGCGGTTTCCAGCCGCCGCCGCTGTTCCTCGGGGGTTTCGGTGCCGCGCCCTACCAAGCGGCGGACCATTTCGTCCCAGCTGGGTGGCGCGAGGAAGACGAAGTTCGCGTCGGGGACGGCAGCCTTGACCTGGCGCGCGCCCTGCAGATCGATCTCCAGCAGCACGGACTTGCCTTCGGCAATTGCGGCGTCGACCGTGCTGCGGAGCGTGCCGTAGCGGTTCTTGCCGTGCACCACTGCCCACTCGAGCAATTGGCCATCTTCAACAAGAGCGTCGAATTCTTCGGCGGATTTGAAGAAGTAGTGGACACCGTCTGTCTCCCCCGGACGCGGCGCCCGGGTGGTGGCCGAAACTGAAAGCCAAACCTCGGGGTAGTTGTCGCGGATATACGTGGATACGGTTCCCTTGCCAACGGCAGTGGGGCCTGCGAGGACGGTCAGTCCCGGATTCTTGCTCACATCGTCCTTCGTGGAGAGGCTGCATTTCTTCTTAAACGCTGTATTTGTTTAACCCTGTATTTGTTCAAACGCTGTATTTGTCTTCCATAAAATCTATCAGCGACCGGGACTGGTGAATTCCCAGACCCCTGAGCCTGCGTGATGGTGCGATTCCGATCTCGGCCATGATGGCCGCGGCCCGGACAGGGCCAACACCCGGAACAGCCTCCAGAAGCTCGGAAACACGCATGCGGGCGATGGCCTCATCAGTCTGCGCCGACTTGACCAGCCGGGCGATGCTGAGTTCACCGGTCCTGAGTTGTTCCTTGGCCAGGGCCCGTCTTGCCCGGGCCCTGGCGGCCTTTTCCAAGGCATCGGAACGTTCTTCTGCAGACAAAGCTTTCAACGTCACTGACACATCCCCCTTTGGCCGGCATCAAGTGCGTAGCGGTTTGGACTGCTCCCGAAGCTACCGCGTGGTCAGTGCGAAGCGCAATGCACCGGACCCTGCAACATGTCGATCAACCTTTCAGCAAGCCGTCACGCGTGGCCTCAGTAGCAGAACGCAATCCGGCAACGGCGGGACCGGCAGCAAGGATTCCGCGGCTCGACGTCGCAAGTACGGCCGGATATGCCTCGCCGAAAGTGTCACGCAGATCCGCGGGCGTGGCGCCCTGGGCTCCCAGCCCGGGAGCCAAGATGGGGCCCCGAACCGCATTCAGGTCCAAGCCAAGGTCCACTAAGGCCGTGCCGATAGTGGCACCCACCACAAGACCGACAGACCCCATGCCCACCGAGCCCAGGGCGCCGGCATAGCGACGGTTCTCGTCCGCGGCCGCCTCAACGATCCTTCGAGCAACCGACTCGGAGCCGCCAACGTGCTGAACGGACTTTCCCTCGGGGTTGGAAGTCAGCGCAAGGACGAAAACACCCCGGCCGTACTCGGCCGCGAGGTCCAATGCCGGACGCAGTGACTCGAATCCGAGATATGGGCTGAGCGTGACCGAATCCGCAGCCAAGGACGAACCGTCGCGCAGCCAAGCGTCAGCGTATGCAGCCATCGTGGAGCCGATGTCTCCCCGCTTGGCGTCGGCAATGCTCAACACGCCGGCCTCGGACGCGGCCGCAAGGGTCCGTTCCAGTACGGCCATGCCCGCGGAGCCGTGGCGCTCATAGAGTGCCACTTGCGGCTTCACCGCGGCAGCGAGCGTCGCCACCGCCTCCACAACGGTGAGCGAAAAACGCTCCAGCCCGGCGACGTCGTCGTTCAATCCCCAGTCCGCCAGCAGCCCGCGGTGCGGGTCGATCCCGACGCACAAGGGCCCGCGCGCGGCCATGGCGGCAGCCAGGCGGGAACCGAACGGCTGTCGGGGCCCCGACCTGACAACAGGCTGCCCGACTACAGCAGACTCAGGCATTGACGGCCTCGGTGGATGCCTTCAGGTTGGCGGCGTGCTCCTGCAAGCTGGTCACCGACCACTCATAGGTGCGCAGCGCCTCGATTGCCTGCACCGCGGCGTTGAACTCGGCCACGGTGGTGATGCACGGGATGCCGATGGACGTAGCGGCCGCACGGAGCTCGTAGCCGTCGCTGCGGGCTTCGCCCCCGGAAGGCGTGTTGAAGACCATGTCGATCTCGCCGGCGATGATGAGGTCCGCGATGGTGCCTTCGCCCTCGGCGCTGCTGCCTTCCGCGACCTTGCGGACCGGGGTTGCCTGGATGCCGTTTCGGCGCAGCACATCCGCCGTACCGCCAGTGGAGACAATCTCGAAGCCGAGATCGGACAGGCGCTTGACGCCCATGATCACCGAGCGCTTGTCCCGGTTGGCGACCGAGACGAAGATCTTGCCTTCGGTGGGCAGCGCATTGTTGGCCGCGGCCTGGCTCTTGGCGAAAGCGGTGTCGAAATGCTTGTCGATACCCATGACCTCGCCTGTGGAGCGCATTTCCGGGCCGAGCAGCGAGTCCACCACCTTGCCCTCAGGCGTCCGGAAGCGGCTGAACGGCAGCACGGCTTCCTTTACGGCAACCGGCGCGTCGAGCGGCAGGGTTGAGCCGTCGCCCGTTTCCGGCAGCATCTTGTAAGCGCTGCGCAGCTGGTTGATGGTGACGCCGGTACCGATCAGGGCGGCAGCCTTGGCCATCTGCACGCCAGTCGCTTTGGAAACGAACGGCACGGTGCGGGAAGCGCGGGGGTTGGCTTCCAGGACGTAGAGCACGTCGGAAGCCAGCGCGAACTGGATATTGATGAGGCCGCGGACGCCGACGCCTTCCGCGATGGCCCGGGTGGCCGTGCGGACGCGTTCGATCACGTTGTTGCCAAGGGTGATCGGCGGCAGGACGCATGCGGAGTCACCGGAGTGGATGCCGGCTTCCTCGATGTGTTCCATGATGCCGCCGAGGTACATGTCCGTCCCGTCGAAGAGCGCGTCGACGTCGATTTCGACGGCGTCCTCGAGGAAGCGGTCGATCAGTACCGGGTGGTCCGGGGTGATCTCGGTGGCGTTGGCGATATAGCGGGAGAGGTTGGCTTCGTCATAGACGATTTCCATGCCTCGGCCGCCGAGCACGTACGACGGGCGAACGAGGACCGGGTAGCCGATTTCGTCGGCGATCTTCTTGGCGTCCTCGAAGGACACCGCGGTGCCGTTCTTCGGGGCGATCAGGCCGGCCTGGTCGAGCACGCGGGAGAACATGCCACGGTGCTCGGCGAGGTCAATGGCCTCGGGCGAGGTGCCCAGGATCGGTACACCCGCGTCGGCCAGCTGCTGTGCGAGCTTGAGCGGAGTCTGCCCGCCGAGCTGCACAAACACGCCCATGACGCCACCAGTGCGTTCCTCCGCCGCGATGACTTCGAGGACGTCCTCAAGGGTCAGCGGTTCGAAGTACAGGCGCGTGGAGACGTCGTAGTCCGTGGACACGGTTTCCGGGTTGCAGTTGACCATGACAGTCTCGTAGCCGGCCTTGCGCAGCGCCATGGAGGCGTGCACGCACGAGTAGTCGAACTCGATGCCCTGGCCGATGCGGTTCGGGCCGGAGCCCAGGATGATGACGGAAGGCTTGGCGTGCAGGCCCACCTCGTCCTCTTCGTCGTACGAGGAGTAGTGGTACGGGGTGTAGGCGGCAAATTCGGCGGCACAAGTGTCCACGGTCTTGTAGACCGGACGGATGCCCAGCGCCTGGCGGACGCCGCGCACAACAGCTTCCGGGGTGTGCGTCAGGGCGCCAATCTGCTCGTCCGAGAAGCCGTGGCGCTTGGCGTTGCGCAGCATCTCTTCGGTCAGGGCACCGGCCTTGCGGATCTCCTGCGAGGTCTCGTTGAGGAGTTGCAGCTGGTCCAGGAACCACGGATCGATCTTGGTGGCGGCGTAGAGCTCTTCGACCGAAGCACCTCCGAGCAAAGCGCGCTGGACCTGGTAGAGGCGGTCCGTCGTCGGGCGCTTGGACTTCTCGATGAGTTCCGGAACTTCCCACTCGGGCACGTGGCTGAAGTCCAGCTGCGAGCCTTTTTGCTCAAGGGAGCGAAGCGCCTTCTGCAGGGCTTCCGTGAAGTTGCGGCCCATGGCCATCGCTTCACCCACGGACTTCATGGTGGTGGTCAGCGTGTTGTCCGCGGCCGGGAACTTCTCGAAGGCGAAGCGCGGAACCTTGACGACGACGTAGTCGAGCGTCGGCTCGAACGATGCCGGCGTCTTTTGCGTGATGTCGTTCGGGATCTCGTCCAGGGTGTAGCCCAAGGAGAGCTTGGTGGCGATCTTGGCGATCGCGAAGCCGGTGGCCTTGGAGGCCAGCGCCGAGGAACGCGAAACGCGCGGGTTCATTTCGATAACGACGACGCGTCCCGTGTCCGGCTCGATGGCGAACTGGATGTTGCAGCCACCCGTGTCGACGCCGACTTCGCGGATGACCGCGATGGAGATATCGCGCAGCCGCTGGTACTCGCGGTCGGTCAGGGTCAGGGCCGGGGCAACGGTGATGGAGTCGCCCGTGTGGACACCCACCGGATCGAAGTTTTCGATGGAGCAGACAACAACGACATTGTCGTTCTTGTCGCGCATCATCTCCAGCTCGTATTCCTTCCAGCCGAGGATGCTCTCTTCGAGCAGGACCTCGGAGGTGGGGCTGTACTGCAGGCCCTGGCCGACGATGCGGCGCAGGTCGTCCTCGTTGTATGCCAGGCCCGAGCCCAGGCCACCCATTGTGAACGACGGGCGGACGACCATCGGGTAACCGAGGTCTTCCGCGGCGCCCAGTGCTTCATCCATGGTGTGGATGATGTGGCTGCGGGCCGACTCGGCGCCGCAGCGCTCCACGACGCCCTTGAACTTTTCCCGGTCCTCGCCGAGTTCGATCGCAGCAATGTTGGCACCGATGAGTTCGACGTTGTACTTCTCGAGCACGCCGTTCTTGTCCAGGGCGATGGCCGTGTTGAGGGCAGTCTGTCCGCCCAGCGTCGGCAGGAGGGCGTCCGGGCGCTCCTTGGCGATGATCTTTTCGACCACCTCGGGGGTGATGGGCTCGACATAGGTGGCATCGGCGAACTCGGGGTCCGTCATGATGGTGGCCGGGTTGGAGTTCACGAGGATGACGCGCAGGCCCTCCTCCTTCAGCACTCGCAGTGCCTGGGTGCCGGAGTAGTCGAATTCGGCCGCCTGGCCGATGACGATCGGGCCGGAACCGATAACAAGGACGCTCTTGAGATCTGTACGCTTTGGCATTACTTGGTGTCCTCGTTCTTCGCGGAGTTCGATGTCTGAGTGTCGGCGGCCTGCGCGGCGTTCCGGCCGTTCTTCGTGCTCTCCATCAGGTCGATGAAGCGGTCGAAGAGGTAGGCGGCGTCGTGCGGTCCGGCTGCGGCTTCGGGGTGGTACTGGACCGAGAAGGCCGGGATGTCGAGGCAGGCGAGTCCTTCCACGACGTCGTCGTTGAGGCTGACGTGGCTAACCTCCACGCGGCCAAAGCGCTCTTCCGGAGCCAGCGTGGCGCCGTCCATGGGAGCGTCGACGGCGAAGCCGTGGTTCTGCGAAGTGATCTCCACCTTGCCCGTACGCCGGTCCATCACCGGCTGGTTGATGCCGCGGTGGCCATACTTGAGCTTGTAGGTACCGAATCCGAGCGCGCGGCCCAGGATCTGGTTGCCGAAGCAGATACCGAAGTACGGCAGCTTCTCGTCGAGCACCGCGCGGAGCAGCTTCACCTGGACGTCAGCGGTGGCGGGGTCGCCAGGGCCGTTGGACATGAAGAAACCATCCGGGTTGACTGCCTTGACGTCCTCCAGCGTGGCCGTCGCGGGCAGGACGTGGACGCGGACGCCACGTTCGGCGAAACGCGCCGGGGTCATGGCCTTGATGCCAAGGTCAATCGCGGCGATGCTGAATTTCGCTTCGCCCTCCCAGCCGTGGTCGGCCGGTTCAACAACGTACGCTTCGTCGATGCTCACTTCTTCGGCGAGTCGGGCGCCTTCCATGGGGGCGCTGGCCAGGACGGTGTCCAGCAGCTCCTTGTCAGTGGCCTTGGCTGCTTCGCCGGAGAAGATTCCTGCACGCATGGTTTTGTGCTCGCGCAGGTGCCGGGTGATGGCCCGGGTGTCCACGGACTGAATGCCGACGATGCCCTGCTCAATGAGCTCTTCATCAAGACTGCGCTCCGAGCGCCAGTTCGAGGGGCGGCGTGCGGCGTCGCGGACCACATAGCCGGCCACCCAGATGCGGCGGGACTCGGCGTCTTCCTTGTTCACGCCGGTGTTGCCGATGTGCGGCGCCGTCTGGACCACGAGCTGGCGGGCGTACGAGGGATCCGTGATGGTTTCCTGGTAACCGGTCATGCCGGTGGCGAAAACGGCCTCGCCCAAGGCGATCCCGGTAGCGCCGTAGCTGCGGCCACGGAACGTGC
The DNA here is from genome assembly GCF_054888235.1 of Arthrobacter sp. MMS24-S77. Taxonomy (NCBI): domain Bacteria; kingdom Bacillati; phylum Actinomycetota; class Actinomycetes; order Micrococcales; family Micrococcaceae; genus Arthrobacter; species Arthrobacter sp. MMS24-S77. The sequence continues at coordinate 2,430,057 of NZ_JBTZRN010000001.1, read as the reverse complement.
GGCCGTCTTCGAGGACCAGCACTGCCGCGGAGGACTCTGCCGGGTTGTTAGGGGTCACTGAGTTTGCTGTCACTGCGTTGGTGTCCGTCACGTTGTTACTTTCCACTATCGGCATCTGCCTGGGGGGCTGCAGAGATCAATTCTTGAAGTGCTTCGAGGAGGGGTTGCTTGTCGGCGGCGTGCCTGGTCCTGAATCCGGTATCGAGCTCACGTTCTCCGAGCATCCAGCTCAAGACCACCAGTCCGTCCTTTTCCACGAACTTTCCGGCCATGCCGCTGGCGCTGCGGCAATCGGTCACGGCCCGCGATGGAATGAACAGTGGTCCGGTTCCCGCGCGGTCGAAGAGGACGCCTTCCGAATGGACGCTCATTTCCGCGTTCCCGCGGAAGCCCAGGCCATGGACCGCGATCCGGTCAAGCCAGTCTCCCGACGTCGTGGTGGCGACATACTGGCCTTCAGCCACAATGCCCGCCGGGCTGAGCTGTTCAGGCACTTCCGGAAGCGGCCCGAAGCCGGCCTGCCGCTTGAGCCTGCTGCGCCAACCCATCGCGATGAGTCCGGCGACAACCGCGGCAAGACACAAGACCAGGAGCAAGGAAGCGACTTTGTCCATCAGTTGCTGCTGCCTGCGGCGGCAATGTCCGCTGCATAACGGTACGGGGTGTTGAGTTTGCCGTCCAACACGGTCGGGTGGCCCTTGAAGAAAGTGGCGACGACGGCGCCCGGCAACTCCTTGCCCGCAAAGGGTGAGTTCCGGCCCATGGTCGCCATCTTATGCGGATCCACAATCCAGCGGGCAGCCGGGTCCACGAGGATCACATTGGCGGGCTCTCCGGCCTCAAGCGGGCGTCCCTGGTCTGCCACCCGGCCAATGGCCGCCGGCACTGTGGACGTGACGCGGGCGAAGTCGGCCCACGTCATCAGCCCGGTCTCGATCATGGTCTCCTGGACTACAGACAAGGCTGTTTCCAGGCCCGTCATGCCCATGGCCGCCTGGGCCCACTCACATTCCTTGTGCTCGCTCGGATGCGGGGCATGGTCCGTGCCGACGACGTCGATGGTGCCGTCTGCGAGTCCGGCACGGAGCGCCTGGACATCCGCGTCGGTGCGCAGGGGCGGGTTGACCTTGTACACGGGGTCGTAGCTGCGGACCAGCTCGTCGGTGAGCAACAAGTGGTGGGGCGTGACCTCGGCGGTGACGTTGATCCCCCGTTCCTTGGCCCAGCGGACGATCTCTACCGATCCGGCGGTGGACACATGGCAGACGTGCAGGCGGGAGCCGACGTGTTGGGCCAGCAGGACGTCCCGGGCGATGATGCTCTCCTCGGCGACCGCCGGCCAACCGGCAAGGCCGAGAACGGCGGAGACGGTGCCCTCGTTCATCTGGGCACCAGCGGTAAGGCGCGGTTCCTGCGCGTGCTGGGCAACGACGCCGTCGAACGCCTTGACGTATTCCAGGGCACGACGCATCAGCACGGGATCATGCACGCAGATGCCATCGTCGGAGAAGACGCGGACCTGGGCGCGGGAGTCGGCCATGGCGCCGAGTTCGGCGAGCTGTTCGCCTGCGAGTCCCACCGTGACGGCGCCCACCGGCCGGACGTCCACCCAGCCGGACGCGCGGCCCAGGCTGTGGACTTGCTCGACGACGCCGGCGGTGTCGGCCACCGGGTTGCTGTTGGCCATGGCGTGCACCGCCGTGTAGCCTCCGAGGGCCGCGGCGCGGGTTCCCGTTTCTACGGTTTCGGCGTCCTCGCGACCGGGCTCGCGCAGGTGGGTGTGGATGTCGACCATGCCGGGAAGTGCCACGAGGCCGGCGGCCTCGATCACCGTGGCGCCTTCGGCGGACAGGCCGGTGCCCCGCTCAGCGATGACGCCGTCGCGGATCAACAGGTCCTCGGCGTCGCCGCCCAGAATGGCCGCGCCGCGGATCAGGTAGGTACCGGTTCTTGTACCCGTTGCGGTCTCGGTCATCAGTTGTTCTCCTTGTCGGAACGGGCGGTGCCCGGCGTGGTGGCGGCTTCACGGGTATCTCCCGAGAGCAGCAGGTACAGGGCGGCCATCCGGACCGAAACACCGTTGCGGACCTGGGCCAGCACGGTGGAGCGGGGCGAATCGGCGGCGGCGGAGGAAATTTCCAGTCCGCGGTTCATGGGGCCCGGGTGCATGATGATGGTGTCTTTGAGCCCGAGTTCATCGAGGGCCCGGAGGCGGGCATCATCGAAGCCCCACCGGCGGGAATACTCCCGCGTCGAGGGAAAGAATGAGGCGTTCATGCGTTCACCTTGGACCCGCAGCATCATCATCGCATCCACGCCGGCCTCGAGTGTCTCATCGAGGTTGTAACTGACCTTGCAAGGCCAGTGTTCGACGCCGATCGGCAGCAAGGTGGGCGGCGCCACCAGGGTTACTTCCGCACCAAGGGTGCGCAGCAGCCACACATTGGAACGGGCGACGCGGGAGTGCAGGACGTCGCCGGCGATTGCGACGCGCATGCCTGAGAGATCAGCGCCCGCGGATGCCGAGCCGTGCAACTTGGACCAGTGGCGGCGCATCGTGAACGCGTCCAGGAGAGCCTGGGTGGGGTGTTCATGCGTGCCGTCGCCGGCGTTGATGACGGCAGCGTCGATCCAGTCGGTGGCAGCCAAGCGGTGCGGCGCGCCGGAAGCCCAGTGACGGATGACCACCGCATCGGCGCCGATCGCCGCGAGGGTCTGCGCGGTGTCCTTGAGGGACTCGCCCTTTGATACCGAGGAACCTTTTGCCGCGAAGTTGATGACGTCGGCGGAAAGCCGCTTGGCTGCCGCCTCGAAGGAAATTCGGGTGCGGGTGGAGTCCTCGAAGAAGAGATTGACTACCGTGCGGCCGCGCAGGGCGGGAAGCTTCTTGACCTCCCGGTCCCCCACTGCGGCCATCTCTTCGGCGGTATCCAGGATCCGGATGGCGTTCTCGGCGCTGAGGTTCTCTGTGGAGAGCAGGTGTTTCACGCGCCGGCCTCGATCACTACTTCATTGATCGGTTGGCCGTCCACCGAATCGAGTTCTTCAAGGTGGACCCGGACTTTTTCCGAGGAAGACGTGGGCAGGTTCTTGCCCACGTGGTCCGCGCGGATAGGCAATTCGCGGTGGCCGCGATCCACGAGGACGGCGAGGCGGACGATGCGGGGCCGGCCAAGGTCGATGATGGCGTCCAGGGCTGCCCGGATGGTGCGACCCGAGTACAGGACGTCGTCGATGAGGACAACAACCTTGTTGTCGATGCCGGACAGCGGCAGCTTGGTGGGATAAGGGGGCCTGGCGGGCTGGTGGGAAAGATCGTCCCTGAACATGGTCACGTCCAGCTGACCGACTATTGCCGAGGCGTTGACGGACGGATCTGCGGCGGCGATCTTGTCTGCCAGCCGTACAGCCAGCGGATAGCCGCGGCGCGGGATGCCCAATAGAACCAGATCCTGGGAGCCCTTGTTGGCCTCGAGGATTTCGTGGGCGATACGAGTGAGCGCACGGTCGATATCCGCGTGGTTGAGGACAACCCGGGACGGCACCGGCGCAGTGACTTCAGTCATCGCTCGTCTCCCCTTTCCCCGCCTCACGGGACGGAATTAAAAAGGAACATTTGCCCTACAAAATTACCACAGGGGTGGGGGGCGTCCGACGCGCCCCGGGCCCTCGGAATGCGTTTTAGCTCACACGCCGGTATTGCCAAGGGCCGGTGCCCACAGTTTTCCTGTGGAGACCGGCCCTTTGGGTGCTCTCCGTGCCGCCTAGGCGAGAAGCGAGGGCTTCAGCTTCTGCAAACGTCCTAGGAGGCCGTTGATGAACGCAGGAGATTCGTCGGTGGACATGACCTTTGCCAGGGCTACCGCTTCGCTGACCGCTACGCCGTCCGGGACGTCGTCGTTGTAGAGGAGTTCCCAGGCGCCGATACGCAGGATAATGCGGTCCACTGCCGGCATCCGCTCAAGGGTCCAGCCCTGCGCGTAGGTCTGGAGGAATTCGTCGATGGTCGGCTGCATGGCAACCACGCCCTCCACGATGTCGGTCGTGTACGGGTTGACCACAAGGTCGGTCTTTTCCCGGCGGGCCTTCAAGACCTCGAAAGCGGAGGCGGAACGCTGCTCCGCCTCGAACAGAACTTCGAGGGCCCTGTTACGGGCCTTACCACGGGCACTCACTAGTCGTTGACCCGGCCCAGGTAGCTGCCGTCGCGGGTGTCAACCTTGACCTTGGTGTTGTTCTCAACGAACAGGGGCACCTGGATCTCGTAGCCGGTTTCAAGAGTAGCTGGCTTGGTTCCAGCGGAGGAGCGGTCGCCCTGCAGGCCCGGCTCAGTGTAGGTGATTTCGAGCACGACGCTCGGCGGCAGCTCGATGTACAGCGGCGTTCCCTCGTGGATGGCGATGTTGACCATCTGGTTTTCCAGCATGAAGTTGGTGGCGTCGCCTACCGTGGCACCGGAAACAGTGATCTGGTCGAAGTCCTGGGTGTCCATGAACACGAAGTCCGCGCCGTCCTGGTACAGGTACTGGTAGTCGCGGCGGTCAACGGTGGCGGTTTCGATCTTGAGGCCGGCGTTGAAGGTCTTGTCCACCACCTTGCCAGACATGACGTTGCGCATCTTGGTGCGTACGAACGCGCCGCCCTTGCCCGGCTTGACGTGCTGGAATTCAATGATGTTCCAGAGCTGGCCCTCGAGCTTCAGCACGGTACCGTTCTTGATGTCATTTGTGGTTGCCACTAGTGTCCTCTGGTTTCTTTCACTGGTTCTAGCTGCGCCTTCTGGCTTCCAGCCGACTATGCCAAGCAGGCATGCCTTGACGGCCGCCAGCGCGTATTTATCAAAAATCCAAAGACCATTCTACCGGCAAAATGTGGCGCGCCTGCTCGCGCCCATGGTTCGGCGGTGGGCCCGTTCGGGAGGCGCCCCGTTCAGGAGGCGAGTTCGAGGGCGTTCCGGGCACGCTGCAAGGCAACGGCAGAGGAGTAGATCAGGGAAGCATCAGCCGCCAAGGCAACGCGCAGGTCCAGGGCCTTGGTGAACGATTCCGCTGCGGCCACGGGATTCCCGGCCACAAAATGGGCTCGACCCAAATACTGATGGACGATCGGTTCCTTGGCAGTTCCCTGGACTTCCCCGAGCAATTGGCGGAAGAGCTCCACAGCGCGGTCGAAGCGGTTGGTGGCACGGTGCAGTTCGGCCTCGAAGATCCGGAGTTTGAAGGACTCGGGATCGTTGTAGCGGGCCTCGGCCAGCAACTCGGCGGCTTCGCCGGGGTGGCCTTCGAGCATGAGCGCCATGATGCGGTCAGCGGGATCGCTGGATTCGGCCAACGCGGACTGCATGGCTTCCTCGTTGACGATATGCGGCAGGAGCGTGTCCGGGTTGGTACGTACTCCGGGGAACCCGCCCGTAGGCCAATCACTGATGCTGCTGAAGGTTTCAGTCGTCATGATGCGATCTCCTGGTAGGCAGCGAAAAGCAGCGAGGTGTCAGGAACGTCGAGGATTCCGGGCTTCGCCACGCCGTCGAGCACCACAAAGCGCAAGAGGTCGCCACGGGACTTCTTGTCGCGCCGCATGCCGTCAAGCAGCCCCTGCCAGCGGTCCCGGCGGTAGGTGACCGGCAGCCCGAGCCCCTCAAGGATGGTGCGGTGCCGGTCGGCGTCGACGTCGGAAAGCCGCCCGACGCTGCGGGCAAGCTCGGCGGCGAACATCATGCCGACCGAAACTGCCGCGCCATGACGCCACGAGTAGCGTTCCACGAGTTCGATCGCGTGGCCCAGGGTGTGGCCGTAATTGAGGATTTCACGCAGCCCGGATTCCTTGAGGTCTTCCGAAACCACTTTCGCCTTGACGGCGATGGCACGTTCGATGAGCTCGCGAAGCACCGCCGAGCCGGGGTCGGTGACTTCCTCCGGCTTGTTTTCGACGAGGTCCAGGATGGCGGGATCTGCGATGAAACCGCACTTGATGACCTCGGCCATTCCGGAAATCAGCTCGTTCCTGGGCAGTGTCTGGAGCGTGTCCAGGTCCGCGAGGACGGCAGCCGGCGGGTGGAAGGAACCCACCAGGTTCTTGCCCTCCGCCGTGTTGATGCCGGTCTTGCCACCCACAGACGCGTCCACCATGCCAAGGAGGCTCGTGGGCATGTGGATGACTTTGACGCCGCGCAACCAAGTTGCGGCGACAAATCCGGCGAGGTCGGTGACGGCGCCGCCGCCCACCGCAACGATCGCATCGGAGCGGGTGAAGTCATTCTGGCCAAGCACCTGCCAGCAGAAGGCCGCAACCTGGATGTGCTTGCCCTCTTCGGCGTCGGGAATCTCAGCCGTGACGGCCGTGAATCCCGCCGCCTCGAGCTCCGCGCGCACCGTGTCGCCGGTCAGCCGCAGGGCACGCGGGTGGACCACGAGAACACGCTTGACGCGCTCCCCCAGCTTCGCGGGAAGGGTCTCCAAGAGACCGCGTCCGACGACGACGTCGTAGTTTTCGTTCGCGGACTGGCCGGTAACCTTGATGACAGTTGCTTCGTTGCTCACTTTTGCACTTCCTCTTTCAAGGCCGCGTATTCACGCAGTCTTTCCTCCACGTGGAGGGCGATTTCCGCCACGGTTCCAGACCGGACATCGACGGTGACATCTGCCAAACGTTCATAGACGGGACGCCTGGCAGCAAACAGGGCTTCCCAACGCGCCATGGCGTCGCCCGCGAGGAGCGGCCGGCCAGTGTTGCGGGCGATACGTTCGGCGACCGTCTCGGCATCGCATTCGAGATAGACCACAGTGCAATCGCCCAGGAGCTGTTGCGTGCCGGAATCCAGCACCGCGCCGCCGCCAAGTGAAACAACCCCGCCGTCGGTGCTCGCTGCTTCGACAGCACGCGCCACCGTCCTTGCCTCGATCTCCCGGAAGGCATGCTCTCCGCGACCGGCAAAAATATCCGCGATGGTCCCGTGGTGCTCAACAATGACGACGTCCGTATCCACAAACGGCACGCCCAATTGCTGGGCGAGCTGGTGGCCAATGACTGACTTGCCGACAGCCATCGGCCCCACCAAAGCAATCGCAGGCCCGTGACCGGCGCCCGAGGTACCGCGGACCACTAGTGGCCGACCGAGTCCAGGTTTGCCGGGATGCTGTCCAGGTAACCCCGAAGGTTTCGTGCGGTTTCAGCGACGGAGTCACCGCCGAATTTCTCAGCGACAGCTTCGGCCAGAACCAAGGCGACCATGGCCTCGGCGACGACACCAGCAGCCGGGACGGCACAGACATCGGAGCGCTGGTGGTGGGCCTTGGCGGCTTCACCGGTGCTGACGTCAATGGTCTTCAGCGCACGGGGGACGGTAGCGATGGGCTTCATGGCGGCGCGGACCCGCAGGACTTCGCCGATGCTCATGCCGCCTTCAATGCCACCTGCACGGTTGGTCTTCCGCACAATGCGGCCGGCCTCGTCCCTGACAATTTCGTCATGCGCAGCGGAACCCCGGCGGGCAGCGGTGAGGAAGCCGTCGCCCACCTCAACGCCCTTGATGGCTTGGATGCCCATCAGGGCAGCAGCCAAGCGGGAGTCGAGGCGACGGTCCCAGTGCACGTAGCTGCCCAGCCCCGGCGGAAGGCCGTAGGCCAGGACCTCGACAACACCGCCGAGGGTCTCGCCTTCCTTGTGCGCTGCGTCAACCTCGGCCACCATGGCGTCCGAGGTCTCGCGGTCGAAGCAACGCAAGGGGTCAGCGTCGAGGGCCAAGACATCGGACGGCACGGGCAGCGGCCGACCTTCCGGAACGGTGACGCTCGCGATGGAAACCGTGTGGCTGACGAGTTCGATGCCGAGTTGCTTCAGGAATTGGGAAGCGACTGTGCCAAGGGCGACGCGGGTGGCGGTTTCCCGGGCGCTGGCGCGTTCGAGAACCGGACGCGCCTCAGGGAAGCCGTACTTCTGCATGCCCGTGAAGTCTGCGTGGCCGGGCCGCGGGCGGGTCAGGGGTGCGTTGCGGGCCTGGTCGGCGAGGAGTTCGGGATCCACCGGGTCGGCAGACATGATCTGTTCCCATTTGGGCCACTCGGTGTTGCCGATCTGGATGGCGATGGGACCGCCCTGCGTGACGCCGTGCCTGACACCGCCAAGGATGCTCACTTCGTCCTGCTCGAACTTCATCCGGGCGCCTCGGCCATAGCCGAGACGGCGGCGCGCCAAGGCGTCGCGGATTTCCCCGCTGGTGAGTTCCACACCGGCGGGAACGCCTTCAACAATTCCGAGCAATGCCGGGCCATGGGATTCACCGGCGGTCAACCAACGCAACATATATCCAATCCTGCCATGTAAGGCCCCTAGTACACCCGCCGGGGAAGCCCGACTGAGTCGCACATCACATCTATGACATCGGCGGTGACGTCAGCGCCGGAAAACAAACGGATTTGCTCCACGGCTTGGTAGAGCAGCATTTCCAACCCGGGAACCACCACTCCACCCCGCGACTGCCACACTTCGGCAATGCGGCTGGGCCATGGATCGTAGGCGACGTCGAGCAGCACACCCCAGGCGCCGTTGGGAAGCCTGCCGTCGGGAAGTTGGTCAAGCTGCGAGGCAATGCCGTCCGCCGCCCGCGGCGGAAGCGTGGAGATCACCAGATCGGCCCCCGCGATGCCTTCAGCCGCCTCGGCGATCGGCCGGAGTTGGACCGGGAGTCCGACGGCGGCAGCTGCGGCTTTCGCCTCGGCCGCCCGTCCGGCGTCGCGCACGTAGACGTCAACGTGGTCCGAACCCAGTTCGTGGAGTGCGGCAATGGCGGCCGCGGACGTTCCGCCGCCGCCAAGAATCGCGGAACTCGGCCGTTCCCTGGCCCCGGCGTTCCTGACGGCTTCGACGATGCCGGCCACATCGGTGTTGTGGCCGACCCGCAGCACACCGTGCTCAGTGGCTTCGAACGCGACGGTGTTGATGACGCCCAAGTGGGCGCCGGCCCCGCGGACTTCGTCGACCTCGTCGACCATGGCGGTCTTGAGCGGCATGGTCACGGACAGGCCGCACCAGTTGTCCTGCGGCTGCAGGCTCGCCATGAAGGCCGGAAGCCGCTCAACGGTCACGTCGATGGCTGAGTAGTCGATGTCGAGTCCAAGCTTCGCGTAGGCCGCACGGTGGAGTGCCGGTGACTTCGAGTGGCTGATGGGGTGCCCCAGGACGGCAGCACGTCGACTCACACGCACCGTCCCGCGTTGGCGGCACACCATGCGTTGTATTGCTCAACGTACTTGCTGTGCTCCGCCAACGTGCTGGAGAACTTCGTCTCCTTGGTGTCGAGGTTGATGGTCACCCAGTAAAGGTAGTTGTTGGCCGTCGGTTTCGCGGCCGCGTCGATGGCCGTTTTGCCGGGCGAGCCAATCGGGCCAACCGGCAGACCCACGTTGGCGTAGGTGTTGTAAGGGTTGCTCTTGTCGGCCTTCTGGGCGTCGGTCAAGTGGAAGGTCTTGGTACCGAGGCCGTAGGTGACGGTGGCGTCCGACTGGATGAGGCCGTTCGTCTCCGTGTTGCCCGGCTTGAGCCTGTTGTAGATGGCACCGGCTACGTTGCCGTAGTCGGCCTGGCCGCCTTCAGCCTGCACAATGCTGGCGACGGTGATGGTCTGGTACTGCTTGGCGGGATCCGTGACGCCCTGCGCCTTGAGCTCATCGGTGGTGGCAGTGACCAGCTTCTGGAGGATGTCCTTGGCGGAAGTCCCCAGCGGGAAACGGTACTCCCCCGGCGCCAGGAAGCCTTCAAGGTTCTTTGCGGGGGCCGGGACGCCAAACTGGGCCGGCGAGTCGCTCAGGGCCTTCAGCTCGGACACGGGGACACCCGAACCCTTGGAGATCGCATCGAGGGACTCCCCTATTCGAAGCCCTGCACTGAGCGCGAAGTACATGACCTTGGAAGCGTCCTTGTTGAGGAGGACATTCACGGCATCGGCGTTCTTCATTTCCGTGCGGAACGTGAAGTCACCCGGTGAGAGTTCACCCCCGGCCGCCGTGAATGCGGCCAGGAACGTGTCAGCATTGGCGATGACGTGCTGGTTCTGGAGGTTGGTCGCGACCAGTTTGGGGCCGGATCCGGGGGCCACGGTGACCGTGACGGAACCTGTGCCCGGGCCGGGATAGTCACTGACCTTGTCCATGCCGAGCAACGGCTTCAGGAATTGAGCCCCGACGGCAACTGCTGCCACAAACACCGTGAGGGTGAGCAGGAGCGCGAGAAGGCGACGACGACGGCGGACTTTCTTCGACGGAACCTTTGCCACCGGAGCCGCAGCCGGGATGAGGTCATGCGCATCGTGCTCTTCATGGACTTCGTAGTCGAAGTGGGGATCGTGGTGCTCATAACCTTCGTCATGAGCATGCAGTTCATGGAATTCGTCGCCGTGTGCGGCGTCGTAGGCCGGAACAGCTTCGTAATGCCCGGCGTCATAGTGAGGGACGTCAGGGTGCACGGCGTCAGGGTGCCCGGCGTCAGGGTGCCCCGCGTCAGCGTGCACAGTGTCAGGGTGCTCAGTGCCGTGATTGTGCCCTGCGACGTGGTGCTCCGCCGCGTCAGGAATCACGGCGCCGTCATGCGACGCCCCGTGATGCTGCAAGTCTTCTTCGGGCTGAACCACATCGGCCTGCGGAAGAAAGTCCATGGACGGCGGGGTTTCGCTGCGAACGCCGTCATCGTGGAGTTCCGCGGCACGGGCCGGCGCAACAGGTGCCGCTGGCTCGTAGTGCGGCACATACGCTGGCTGCGGCTTCGGCACGGGGACAGGTTCAAAGTGCACAGGCACAGGCGGTGGCAACACCTCCTGGTTCTGCGTCTCCAGGAAGCGTTCCCTGGCACGGATTTCACGACGAGTCAGGGGCCGGGTGCGGTCTTCTGATGCGTCGTTGGAGGGGTCGTTGTTGACCGGGCTCACAATTGTCTTCCCCTCGTTGGAGAGTGTGGATCAATGTCGGAGGCTGGCAGCGGCGCGCTGGCGCCGTCAATGTGTTGGGGTGGCATCGGCGTGTGCACGCGCCTGCCCACATCTGCTCCTCTGGCTTTTTGCATGTCGATCGCGTGCTGCAGAATTCCGGCAGCGGCAACCTGATCCACCACTTTACGATGGTCCTTGCTGCTCATGCCAGCTTCGTGGAGATTGCGGTGGGCCGTCACGGTGCTGAGCCGCTCGTCCACCATGTTGACGGGAACATCGAGTCCGCGTCCCTGCAAGTGGGCCGCAAGCAACTCCGCGTAGTCGGTTGCCATGACCGCAGACGCGTGTTCTTCGCCCTTCATCGTGCGCGGTAGGCCAACGAAAATCTGGACTACTCCGAGCTCCTCGACATGCCGGACTATCACCCCGACGTCGGAATTCCTCTTGGCGTCCCGGCTCACCGTCTTGAACGGCGTCGCCAGGATCCCGTCCGGATCGCAGATGGCAACTCCCACGCGGACGGTGCCGACGTCTACCCCCAGTTTGATGCCCCGGGGGTAGTCGTCGTTGCTCGCAATGGCCTCCAAGATCAGCGCTTGGCGATCGCGTCCACAACGGCCGCGAGGGCCGGTGCGATCTTCGCGGCGTCGGTTCCGCCGCCCTGGGCGACGTCGTCCTTGCCGCCACCGCCGCCGCCGAGGATTCCTGCTGCCACCCGGACCAACGCGCCTGCTTTGACGCCCGCGTCACGGGCGGCCTCGTTGGTGGCCACGATGATGACAGGACGGTCGTTGCTGACACCCGCCACGGCCACCGTGGAAGCGTCGGAGCCGAGCCGGTTGCGCAGGTCCATCGCAAGGCTGCGGAGGTCGTCCGCTCCGCCGACCTGGCCGGCGTCGTGCGCCACTACCCGGACGCCTGCGGCGTCCCGTGCTGTGGAAACGAGGTTGGCCGCGGCAGCGGTCAGCTGTTCCTTGCGGAGGCGGTCCAGTTCCTTCTCGGTCGACTTGAGCTTGGCCAAGGTGCTGGAGATCCGGTCTGCCAGCTGGCCCGAAGGGACCTTGAGCATCTCGGTGAGCTCGGTGACCAAGGCACGCTCGGCCGCGAGGTGCCGGAAGGCGTCGAGGCCGACGAAGGCTTCAACGCGGCGGTTTCCCGAACCGACGGACTGTTCGCCGAGCAGCGACAGGCTGCCGATGAGGGAGGTGTTGGCCACATGGGTGCCACCGCAAAGCTCACGGGACCATGCGCCGTCGATCTCCACAACGCGGACTTCGCTGCCGTAGTTCTCGCCGAAGAGCGCCATGGCGCCGAGGGCCTTCGCCTCAGCCAGGCCCATGACTTTGGTGTCCACCTGGAAGTTGTTGCGGATGGCGATGTTCGAGACCTCCTCGATCTCGGATCTCGTGGCCGCGCTCAATCCCTCGCCCCAGGCGAAGTCGAAGCGCAGGTATCCGGCCTTGTTGAAGGAGCCGCGCTGGGTGGCTTCCGGGCCGAGGATTTGATGCAGGGCGGCGTGCACGATGTGCGTGCCCGTGTGCGCCTGCTCAGCCGCGTGGCGGCGTTCGCGGTCGACGGCGGCGCGCACCAAGGCGTCCGAGGCGATCTCGCCTTCGCGGACGATCGCCTTGTGGACGCTGAGGCCCTTCACGGGGCGCTGGACGTCGAGGACCTCGACGACGAAGCCGTCACCGGTGATGAGGCCCTTGTCGGCGGACTGGCCGCCGGCTTCGGCGTAGAACGGCGTTTCGTTGAGCACGAGCTCGATCTCGTCGCCCGTCGAAGCATGGGCTACGCGCCTGCCGGAGCTGACGATGCCCCGGACACGGGCTTCGCCTTCCAACTCGGTGTAGCCGGTGAAGACGGTCTCGCCTTCGGCCAGGAGCTCCTGGAAGGCTGAGACATCGGCGTGTCCACCCTTCTTGGCCTTGGCATCTGCCTGGGCGCGCTGACGCTGTTCCAGCATGAGGCTACGGAATTCGGCTTCGTCAACCTTCAAGCCGGCTTCCTCGGCCATTTCGAGGGTGAGGTCGATCGGGAACCCGTAGGTGTCGTGCAGGGCGAAGGCGTCCTCGCCGGACAGCGGCTTGCCCGCAGCCTTGGAGAGCACCACGGCTTCTTCGAGGCGCGCAGTGCCGGAGGCGATGGTGCGCAGGAAGGCCCTTTCTTCGGCGTAGGCGATGCGGCTGATGCGGTCGAAATCAGTCTCCACCACCGGGTAGACGCCCTTCATGGCGTCGCGGGATGCCGGAAGCAATTGCGGAAGGCAAGCGTCTTCGACCCCGAGGAGGCGCATGGCACGGACGGCACGGCGGATGAGCCGGCGCAGGACGTAGCCGCGGCCCTCGTTGGACGGGGACACGCCGTCGGAGATCAGCATGAGGGCAGAACGGATGTGGTCGGCTACAACGCGCATCCGGACATCATCCGTGTGGTGCGGGTCGTCGGCGGACTCGGCGGAGGTGTACTCCTTGCCGGACAGTGCTGCAGCCTTGTCGATGACGGGACGGACCTGGTCCGTCTCGTACATGTTCTCGACGCCCTGCAGGATCATCGCGAGGCGTTCCATGCCGAGGCCGGTGTCGATGTTCTTCTTAGGCAGCTCGCCGGCGATGTCGAAGTCCACCTTCGAGCGGACGTTCTCGATCTGGTACTGCATGAACACGAGGTTCCAGATTTCGACGTAGCGGTTTTCGTCCGCGATGGGACCGCCCTCGGCACCGTAGGCCGGGCCGCGGTCGTAGTAGATTTCCGAGCACGGACCAGCGGGGCCAGGCTGTCCGGTGGACCAGTAGTTGTCCGCCTTCCCCATCCGCTGGATGCGTGAGGCGGGGATGCCGGTGTTCTTGAGCCACAGATCCTGGGCTTCGTCGTCTTCCTCGTAGACGGTCACCCAGAGACGTTCAACGTCCAGTCCGTAGCCGCGGTCGTCGACGCTCTTGGTGAGCAGTTCGAAGGCAAACTTGATGGCGTCTTCCTTGAAGTAGTCCCCGAAGGAGAAGTTTCCGCACATCTGGAAGAACGTGCCGTGGCGGGCGGTCTTGCCCACTTCCTCGATGTCGCCGGTGCGGATGCACTTCTGGACGCTCGTGGCGCGGTTGAAGGGCGGCTCCTCACGGGCGGTCAGGTAAGGAATGAAGGGAACCATGCCGGCCACGGTGAAGAGGAGGGAAGGGTCGCTGGATACGAGCGACGCTGAGGGGACGGCTGTATGGCCCTTGCTGACAAAAAAGTCCACCCAGCGTTTGGTGATCTCCTGCGACTTCATTAGCTGATTACTTACCCTTCTCAATTCACTGCACATGAGTTTGTGCGCGGCCCTGGCAGTTGCCATTGCCGCAGCTTCTAATTCTGCCTTGTTGACGGCCGCTTGGGCGAACCGCGGTGGCTAACGACTGCCGGCGTCGGGCTCGTTGATGCCGAGCGCGGCCCGGAGATCGGCTTCGCGTTCATTCATTCCGGCACGCACCGCGTCGGCGAAGTCATACACGCCATCGGCCAGCCGGGCTACCGCACGGTTCAGGCCTTCGGGACCGATATTGGCCTTCGCTTCGGTGATCTTGCGGAAGGCAATGACTCCGATTGCCACGCCGATCCCCATCCAGACGATTCTTTTCACTGTTTTCCTGACATACGAAGGTCGAGACTTACGAACGGGTTCAACGGCTGCGGCGGCCACTGCTCGATTTACGGCGGTTGGAAAAAGCCGAACGAACCCCGTAGCTGAATGCGGCCACCTTGATGAGCGGAGAACCGACTGTTGCGGCGACCAGCGAGGACAGCGCGGAGATGTTGGCGGAGGCATCGGAGACATTGGAGGTGATGCCATCCACCTTTTTCAGCTGCTGGTTGGTGGTGGAGACCGTCGCCGTGACTTCGTCCATCAGGGGCGTCGCTCCGTCGCTCAAGGAGCGGATGGAGGTGCGGACTTCGTCAAAGACGCGTCCAAGTTTGAGGATCGGCACAGCCAGCAGCAGCACAAGGAGCGCAAAGACTCCGGCCGCGATCAGGCCTGCAATATCGCCACCAGTCATGGACACTCATCTCCTAGCATTTGTTGCGTTGCGGTGGGCGCGCCGTGCGCTTCCGCACGGACTGCCCCCGGCGTGGCTTCCCCAAGTACCTTACATACAAAAAAGCCCGCGGCGCGTGCCACGGGCTTCTTTGTATGCGCGCTGGAATTTAGCGTGCGTAGAATTCGACGACCAGCTGCTCTTCGCAGGTCACGGGGACCTCGGAGCGCTTCGGGCGGCGAACCAGGCGTGCCTGGAGGGCGTCAATCTTGACGTCCAGGTAGGCCGGAACGACGTTCAGGACGTGTGCGCCGGCAGCTGCAACCTGGAACGGAGCCATGACTTCGCTGCGGCTGTGAACGTGGATGAGCTGGCCTTCCGCAACGCGGAACGACGGACGGTCCACGCGAATGCCGTCAACCAGGATGTGGCGGTGCACAACCAGCTGGCGGGCCTGGGCGATGGTGCGGGCGAAGCCTGCGCGCAGGACCAGGGCGTCAAGACGCATCTCGAGCAGTTCGATCAGGTTTTCACCGGTCAGGCCCTTGGTGCGACGTGCTTCTTCGAAGGCACGGGTCATCTGGGCTTCGCGGATGCCGTACTGGGCGCGCAGACGCTGCTTTTCGCGCAGACGTACGGCGTAGTCGGAGTCCTGCTTCTTGCGGGCACGGCCATGCTCACCGGGGCCGTACGGGCGGCGCTCCATGTACTTGGCGGCCTTGGGGGTCAGAGCGATGCCGAGTGCACGCGAGAGGCGTGCGGTACGGCGAGCACGAGTGTTGTTAGCCACTTGTGTCCTTCCAATATCTGCGGTGTGTCAGTGTTACTGGCCTCCATGAGGGAGAGCATCGGCCAACCGCTGCCTTTTGCTACGGGGCGCAGGGCACAGCATCAAAACGTGAATTTTGATGGATTGTGCGTCCGTGCCTTGCCAGACAAGCATCTATCCTAACATGACGCTTACTTGCCTCGGATGATCCTGCGTAGCCGCTCGAGTCGGGGAGCTATGTCCCGTTCGGCACCGTTGCCGGTGGGTTCGTAGTAGTCCTTGCCTACCAGGTCATCCGGCGCGTATTGCTGGGTGGCCACGCCGTGCGGGGCATCGTGGGCGTATTTGTAGCCCTGGCCGTGCCCAAGGCCCTTCGCTCCTTGGTAATGGGCGTCCCGCAAGTGCGCCGGAATCCCGACTCCCATCCCCGCGCGCACATCGGCGATGGCCTTGTTGATGCCCATGTAGGCGGCGTTGGACTTGGGCGCCGTCGCCAAATGCACCACGGCTTCGGCGAGGATGATGCGGCCCTCGGGCATGCCGATCAACTGCACTGCCTGGGCAGCGGCGACGGCGGTCTGAAGCGCCGTTGGATCCGCCATGCCGATGTCCTCGGCAGCCGAAATGACGATCCGGCGGGCCACGAAGCGCGGGTCTTCGCCGGCTTCGAGCATACGGGCCAGGTAGTGCAGGGCCGCGTCGACGTCGGAACCCCGGATCGACTTGATGAACGCACTGGCGACGTCGTAGTGCTGGTCGCCCGCGCGGTCGTATCGGACGGCGGCCACATCCAGGGCCCGCTCCGTATGGCGGAGTTCGACGACGACCGGAGCATCCGGGGCGCCGTCACCCGCGAGCCCCTCCTCTTCGGAGGCGTCGCCGTCGTTGTTGCGATCCCCGTAGGCGACGCCGGCGGCGGCCTCCAGAGCCGTCAGCGCACGGCGGGCATCTCCCCCGGACAACCGGACCAAGTGCTCGAGGGCTTCCGGGCTGAGCTCCACTTTCCCTGCCAGACCGCGGGCATCGGCCACGGCCCGTTGCAGGAGCGCCTCGATATCGGCGTCCGTGAGAGGTTTCAGGGTCAGCAACAGTGACCGGGACAGGAGCGGCGAAACTACCGAGAAGGACGGGTTCTCCGTGGTCGCGGCGACCAAGACCACCCAGCGGTTCTCGACGCCGGGAAGCAGGGCATCTTGTTGGGCTTTGTTGAAGCGGTGGATCTCATCGAGAAACAGCACGGTTGTTGTCCGGTAGAGATCCCGGGCAGTCAGGGCATTTTCCATGACCAGCCGGACATCCTTGACGCCGGCCGTGATCGCCGACAATTCAACGAACTTCCTGCCGGGCCCGCGGGCGATGACGTGCGCGAGCGTCGTCTTGCCCGTGCCCGGCGGTCCCCACAAAATGACGGAGCTTGGACCTGCGGGACCGGCGGCATCGGCCCCCGCGGCAAGCTGGCGCAACGGAGACCCCTGGCCCAGCAAGTGCTGCTGTCCCACGACGTCGTCCAGCGTCCGGGGCCGCATGCGGACTGCCAGGGGACTCCGCGGCGACGCGGGACGCCCTGTGCCCGCACGACCATCACTGGAACGGTCCGAATCGGCCGCCTGGCTTCCGGCGTCGTCGTCGTCGCTGTCCGCGCCGGCACCAAAGAGATCTTCCACATGGATAGGCTACTCATGATTCCAGCGAAGGAGACATCGACGTGGAGACCCGGCCATCCGGCCCCAACGAAAAGCAGACGCCTCGGGCGGGGCGCACGGCCTTCATCCCTGGTCCCCGGTTGCCCGGTTGGGTGGAGCGCTTCGCCGCGAGCCATGGCGCGCTTCAGGAAGCGCCCGACGACGGCGGCACGCTCTTGCGGGCGGCGGACGGCACGCTTCTAATAGCGGCAGACGGCGCCAGGGCGCTGCTGAAAGCCCCGTGGCCCGTTGATGGAAGGCCCGGCAAGGGCGCAAACACGATTGAGCGTTTGGCATCCCTCGCTTCACAGGAAAGGCGGCTCGGAATCATCCTGGTGCGCCGGGGCGGTTACGCGGTAGGTGTGGTGAGCGGCGGCAAGCTGGCCGCGTCCACATCGGGTTCCCGTTACGTGCAGTCACGTTCGGCGGCAGGCGGATCCTCGCAGCAGCGCTTTGCCCGTCGTCGCGAGAACCAGGCCAACGCGCTGACGGAAGCCGTGGCCGGTTATGCCGCGGGTGTGTTCGCCGGACACAGCATTGAATATCTCGTCCTGGGCGGAGACGCCGCGCTGTCCGCAGCGGTCCTGGAAGAAAAGGCGTTGAAGGAGTACGCGTCGCGGACAAGGCTCGCGTTCCTGGCAGTTGCCGACCCCAACGCGACCGTGCTTCGCAGGGCTGCAGCAGATGCGTGCGCCGTGCGGATCGAGGTCACGGATCCGCTGTAGTGGCGCGGAGCGCCAACACCGCCAACGCAAGATCGGTAGGGTTCTGAAGGTCCAGCCCGGTGTACCGTTCGAACGCCGCCAACCGGTTCACCACCGTGTTCCGATGACAAAAGAGCGTGCGTGCCGTCTCCACCAGGCTGCCTGTCCCGAGGAACGTAGTGACCGCTTCGAGGATGCGTGCCCGTTCCTGCGGGGCGCAGCCCTGCAGCTTGGGAAACACGAGCTGTCCCGGATCGCAACCGAGCTGGGACAACCTGTGCCTGGTGATGGATAGCCACCTGTCCCTGAGGGTGAAGACGCCAACGCTTCCCATGGGCAAATCTCGCATGACTTCGCGGGCGGCCGCAGCCGAAGTTCTCACACTGCCAAGCCCTTCAGCCGGGGGCGCCACTGCTACTGCCATGCCATCGAAGAGGACTGACTCGTCATAAGTGAGCGTATCGCTAAGCTCCGCGTGGCCCTGCCCGCCCCGCTTGTGGATGACCAGGGTGTGGTGCTCCTGGTCGAAGGTGAAGAGGGCTTCCGTCCTCTTGGCCCGGTGACGCAGGCGGCGTTGTACGGTCAGGCTGTCTTCCCTGCTGACCGCCGCTACAACGAACCGCGCGCCGAGGTCGACGCGCAAGGCTCCGGCGATCCGGGCAAGGTCCGATTCCGACGGTTCCCCGGGGGCCAGGAGTTGCGAGAGGTACTGGTGCTGCAGATCGGCATTGGCGCGCTCGATATCCTCCAGTTCAGCGACGTACCGCGCCTGGACGCGTGAGGCAAAGGTGTCCACTGTGCGCCAGACGAGTTCGGTCCTGCTGACAAGAAGCGCCGGATCCACCGCCAGGGCGGATGCGGACAATGCATCCCACACCACGGAAAAGTCCAACCTGATGGCGCGCACCAGGCTGTCCAAGGGGAGGCCTTGCCTTGCGCGACGCTTGCCCAACTCTGCGGCGATGGACTCGAGGGCATCCATGGTGGCTCCCCCGTCCCGCAGCACGCCGAGAATGGCCACCAAGGAATCGTGGCTGCTGCGGCGAAGGTCCTCGATGGTCAGCCCGGATTCCCTGTACACCGGATCGTGGAGGATTCTCGCGATGAATGTATCCACCATTCCAGGGAGCAGTTCCGACAATGCCGCAACCACGTCCCGCCACTTCTCATCGTCCGTCATGGCTCCTCCAGTGTCCGCTTTCATCATGCCTCCCGAAGAGGAAAAGCCGCTTGTACTTTCGTACATTAATTGGTCCCGATTCGAGGTGATGTTGTCATTGGCCGCGCCACCGTTGCTTGGGACGATCGATGTCAGCCGTTTTCATGGCGGCAGTCACATTCTTAGGCCAGGAGTTTTCGATGACCACCAACATCCCTGTCGAGGAGCGGCCAACGGCTGTCCGCTCCGACGAACAGTCCGGATACAAGAAGGGCCTGTCCAACAGGCAGGTCCAGATGATCGGGATGGGCGGTGCGATCGGCACCGGCCTGTTCCTTGGCGCTGGCGGCCGGCTTGCCTCGGCCGGCCCCATCCTTCCTGTTGTGTACGCGATCTGCGGCGTCTTCGCCTTCTTCGTCCTGCGGGCCCTCGGCGAGCTCGTCCTGCACCGCCCGTCGTCGGGCTCCTTCGTTTCGTACGCGAGGGAGTTCTTTGGCGAGAAAGCTGCCTATGTGTCGGGCTGGGTGTACGCGATCTCCTGGGCGCTCACGGCAATCGTCGACATCACGGCAATCGCCGTGTACTTCCACTACTGGACGGCCTTCAGTTCCGTTCCCCAGTGGGTCCTGGCCCTGGCCGCGCTGGCGGTCGTGACCGGCGTCAACCTGATTTCAGTCAAGCTCTTCGGTGAACTCGAGTTCTGGTTCGCCATCATCAAGGTGGGTGCCTTGGTGGCCTTCCTGATCGTGGGCGGGATCTTCTTCGCCGGCAACTTCCCCGTCGCTGGCCACAGCCCTGGTTTCTCCCTGATCGCCGAAAACGGCGGCCTGCTGCCGAACGGGCTCCTGCCGGCTGTCATCATTGTCCAGGGCATCGTGTTCGCCTACGCCGGGATCGACCTGATCGGCGTGGCGGCAGGTGAAACAAAGAACCCAGCGAAGGTCATGCCCAAGGCTGTCAACGCGGTGATTTTCCGGATCGCCATCTTCTACGTCGGGTCTTCAGCGCTGCTTGCGCTGCTCCTTCCCTTCAACGCGTACAAGGCCGGCGAATCGCCGTTCGTGACCTTCTTTGCCGCCATTGGAGTCCCTGGTGCAGGCGACGTCATGAACTTCGTGGTCCTGACCGCGGCGTTGTCCAGCCTGAACGCGGGCCTGTATTCGAACGGGCGCATCTACCGATCCATGGCCCAGACCGGCACAGCGCCCAGGTTCATGGAACGGATGAGCCGCGGCGGGGTTCCCTACGGCGGAATTCTCTTCACCGCTGCCATCACTTTGTTGGGCGTGGGACTGAATGCCGTGGTTCCGGCCATGGCCTTCGAGATCGCCCTCAACGCGACGGCCTTGGCCATCCTGTGCACCTGGGGAACCATCGTGCTATGCCAGCTCAAGCTCTACAAACTGTCCACGAAGGGGCTCATGCTCCGGCCAGCATTCCGGATGCTTGGCGCTCCCTGGACGTCGTACCTCACTCTGGCCTTCCTCGTGGCGGTCCTGATCCTCATGGTCTTCGATTTCCCGGTGGGAACGTACACGGTAGCTTCGCTAGCCATCATCATTCCTGCACTCATCGCCGGGTGGTTCGCCGTCCGCAAACGCGTGCACGAGTTGGCGATCATCAATCCCGGAAGCCATGTCCTTCCGGTCATCACATCAACCCCCAAAAACGAAACGGAAGGCCCCGCATCATGAGCACCCCCACCATCGGCATGAACGCCGGCGTCACCGCCGCCGAGGCGTTCCTCCGCGACTTCCGCAGCCTTTCCGCCATTGGCGAGACCCCAGGCCATGGCGTAGACCGGCAGGCAGCGACCACCGCCGACGCACAGGCCCGCACCTGGTTCACCTCCTTGGCTGCCCAGTACGGTTTCCGCACCGAAACGGACCAGGTGGGCAACCTCTACGCGCTCCTGGAATGGACGCCCGGCGCGCCCTACGTTCTTGTTGGATCCCATCTGGACAGCCAGCCGACAGCCGGAAAGTACGACGGCGCCTACGGGGTGGCTGCCGCCCTGCACGCCGGCCGGCGCCTGGCCGAATCCACCGTGCCCGGGGAGAAGCCCAAGTACAACCTGGCCGTGGTGGACTGGTTCAACGAAGAGGGCTGCCGCTTCGCGCCTTCCATGATGGGAAGCTCCGTCTACACCGGAAAACTGCCGGCTGAAACCGCTCTCGCCATTACCGACGTCGATGGCGTCACTGTACGCCAGGCGCTGTCCGCCATCGGCCAGCTCGGCACCGGCAACGGCCCCCAGGCGGCAGCCTACGCCGAGATCCACATCGAGCAGGGCCGGTCCCTTGAGGACTCCGCAACCACGATAGGGCTGGTCCACTCCTGCTGGGCCGCAGCCAAGTACAGCGTCACCGTCCATGGCGAGCAAGCCCACACCGGTTCGGCTGTCATCGCCGACCGCAAGGACGCCCTCCTGGGCGCGTCCCGGCTTGTCGTCCTGCTGCGCGAGATCGCAGACCACTTCCCGGGTGCCGTGCTGCACACGTCGGTGGGGCAACTGACCGTCTACCCGAACTCCCCCGTGGTGGTTCCGTCCAGGGTGGAGCTGGTCATGGACATGCGGACCGCCGACGAGGACGTGTTGGCAGCAGCGAAAACGCTGCTCCGTGCCGGCATCTCCCGCATCGAGGCCGAAAGCAACGTATCGATCGACGTCGAGGAATCCCATGCTTGGGGCATCAACCCGTACCAGCCCGCCGGCGTCGAACTGGCCCGCCAATGCGCCGACAAGCTCGAACTGAGCAAGACGCCGGTGTTCACACTGGCCGGCCATGACTCGATCAACATGAAGGACATCGTTCCCACGGTCATGCTGTTCGTGCCGAGTGTGGACGGCATTTCCCATAATGAGCGCGAGTTCACGCACGACGACGACGCCTGCGCCGGAGTGGACATGCTCACCGAAGTCGTGGCCCGCCTCTGCCGTGGAGACCTGGACGGGGCGAAATGACCATTGGGCTCCACCCTGAACTGCGTGTTGCCGTCCTTCAAGCCACCGGCCTTGTTAACTCGGTAGCGGAAAACCTCCGGCGGATCGCCGTTGGGGCGCATGGGGCGAAGCAGCGCGGAGCGAAGCTGCTGGTCACCCCGGAGCTGTTCACGAGCGGCTACGCCCCTACCCTGGTCCACGGCACCGACGGTGCCGCGCAGCGGGAGCAGCTCGCCGCCATCGCCGTCGAACATGGCATCGCAGTGGTGGCGTCCACCGTGGAACACGACGACGGCGGGCACTACATCAGCGCCTCCCTGTTCGACCCCGACGGCAGGGAACTGACCCGCTACCGCAAGCAGAACCTGTTCGGCACCGACGAGAACTCAGTGTTCACGCCCGGAAGCGAGGCGCCCGCCGTCGTCGACTTCAACGGCGTCAAGATCGCCCTCGGCATTTGCTTCGACGTCGAGTTCCCGGAGTTCGTGCGGTCCACCGCCCTAGCGGGCGCCGAATTGTTGTGCGTGCCGACGGCGGTCCCGCTGCGAGCCGCGGACGACTCCGGCGAGCAACCTTTCGACACGCGGCTGATCCCCGCCATGGTGGTCCCCACCCGCGCGCTCGAAAGCCAGCTCTATATCGCCTACGCCAACCATGCCGGCCCGAACTTCGCCGGGCTGAGCACCATCGCCGACCCGTATGGCCGGCGCCTGGCGGCGGCGTCCGGCGAAGGTGAGCTGATCCTCGCCGATGTGGACCTCGCGATCCTTGCCCAGGCTCGCCGGGACACTGACTACCTGGCCCGCTTCATGACCAACGAACCCACCGCAACAAACCACTAAGGACACCAGTGACCATCGCAGCCACAAGCACTCCGACTGCATCCGCGCCCGCAACCGCAACCGCTCCGATCACCATGCTCAACCCGGATTTCCCGTTTCCGTACGATGACTTCCTCGCCCACCCGGCGGGGATCGGCGGCGTCCCGGAAGCCATGCACGGCACCGAAGTGGCCATCATCGGCGCCGGTCTTTCCGGACTGGTTGCCGCCTACGAACTCATGAAAATGGGCCTCAAACCAGTCATCTACGAATCCTCGAGGATCGGTGGACGCCTCCGCGGCGGGACCCAGCCTGGGCAGTCCGGCCCCGTGGCGGACCTCGGCGGCATGCGCTTCCCCGCTCGGGGCGGTCCTTCTTCCACTACGCCGACAAGGTCGGGATCGAAACCCAGCCGTTCCCCAATCCGCTCACCCCAGCAGCGGGCAGCACCGTGATCGAACTTGGCGGCCAAGCGCACTACGCCGAAACCGCCGCGGATCTTCCGCAGTTCTTTGGCGATGTCGCTGCCGCCTGGGACGACTGCGTCGAGGAGCGCGCCCACTTCACGGCGATGCAGAAAGCCATCCGGAACCGCGATCTGGCCACCATCAAGACGCTCTGGAACGAGCTGGTCCCGAAGTTCGACGACGTCTCCTTCTCCGGCTACCTCGCCACCTCCAAGGCCTTCTCCGCGCTGCCGTTCGAATATCGGGAGGCCTTCGGCCAGGTCGGCTTCGGCACCGGCGGCTGGGACACCAACTTCCCGGACTCGTTCCTCGAAATCCTCCGCGTGGTCTACGTGGACGCCGACGCCGAGCAGCACCGGATCATCGGCGGCGCCCAGCTTCTCCCGGAGCGGCTCTGGAACCACACTCCCGAAAACCTGGCCCATTGGCAGGCCGGCACCAGCCTGGCGTCGCTGCACGGGGGCCACCCCCGCGCGGCCGTCGCCGCCGTCGCGCGCGTGAAGAACGACGGCGGCGCCCCCGGCGACATCGCCGTCACGGACCGCTGGGGACGAACGACCGAATACCCGGCGGTCATCGCCACGTGCCAGAGCTGGTTGCTATCGGCGCGCATCGACGTCGACGAATCACTCTTCAGCCACAAGCTCTGGACTGCGATCGAACGCAGCCACTACATGCAGTCTTCCAAGACCTTCGTAGTCGTCGACCGGCCGTTCTGGAAAGACATCGACCCCGAAACCGGACGCCAGGTCATGAGCACTACCCTGACAGACAGGCTCACCCGCGGAACCTACCTCTTGGACAACGGCCCGGATCAGCCTGCCCTGATCTGCCTGTCCTACACCTGGAACGACGACGCCCTGAAGTGGCTACCCTTGGATGCCGACGAACGGGTCCGGCTCATGCTGCACTCCCTCAAACAGATTTACCCCACGGTGGACATCGCCTCGCACATCGTCGGTGATCCCATCACGGTCTCATGGGAGGACGATCCCAACTTCATGGGCGCCTTCAGCGACAACCTCCCCGGCCACTACCGCTACCAAGAACGGCTCTACACCCACTTCATGCAGGAAGGCCACCTGCCCGAACACCGCGGCATCTTCCTTGCAGGCGACGACGTTTCCTGGACCGGCGGCTGGGCCGACGGAGCCGTTACCACGGGCCTCAACGCCGTGTGGGGAGTCATGAACCAGCTGGGCGGGAAGACCCCCGTGGACAACCCCGGCCCCGGCGACCGTTTCGAAGAACTGAAACCCATCCGACTCCCCTAAGCCGTCCTGCGAGACCCAGGTCGGCACCGCCCGGAGGGGCCCCGGGCTGCCCAATCCCTCTCCGGGCGCCGGTCCGGTGCCTGCCGGGGTCGTGCACTGACCCGAGCGACGGCATTGGCCGGCATGAGAAATTCTTGCTTCTTCTCGATGAGTACTTGCTCGACTTCAACAAGGTGAGCCGTGGCCTTGGGGCCCGGCTTACAGGCTTTCCGATGAGCACCGCGCCGGCGTAGTGAGCCCGACCTCCGGCAATCTACTGACAACCTCCCATACCCAGTGGGATCGTGATCCTCCTGGACATGGACTCGCCCTTGACTTGAATATCGAGTGGAAGGCAGGCAGTTTCACGGCCGATGAGAGCGAATCCTCCGACCCACCAGATCGACCCCTGCTGACTGGCCGGGCAGCTTTCGTAAGTCACCGCCGTGAACCCGGACGGAGAGCCGGTTTCCGTTTTGATCCCCGCGTAAGCTTCCGCCTCGGGTGCAACGGATACGGTCACAACCGAACCATTGACCAGGTGGGTGCCCACTTTGAAAAAGCGGATTCCGTCCTGATCCGGCGGGTTCATCGTGAGGTTGTATCCATGATCAAAGCCGGGGTAAAGAAGGGGTCCGACGACAAGATCCGTGGAAGAACCTTCCCTTGGCGGCACTGCCCTGGCAGAACTACAGGTGACGATGGCGGTTCCCGACGGGGAGACAGCCGCCGATGCTCCCGTCCTGCCGGCACCGGCAGGACCCGTCTCAATTGCGCGGCTTGAGGACCCGGTGTCCGGATTGCCGTCATCGCACCCGGCACTAACCCAAACAGCCAGCACGACCAGCAGTGAACTACCCGCAGCCAGCTTGGTTTTTCGTTTGGAAACCACGATTCACAGCCTAGCCATGGCACCCTATTCACGGCGCCCAATCCTTGGGCTACAGGGTGACAAATTTGCGACAGCAACGTGGTGGAGAAACTATATTGTCGGTGCCTCCTGCGATGCTGTGGGTATGGATGGAAGGACAGCGTGGAGTGCGGACAGCAGGGCGGCCGTGGAGGCCGTTGCCGTGTCCGCTGCCGCGCTGGCCGCCTTCACCGGGGACGCCGGTTCCTCCGAAAGCACCGACCCGCTCCGGGATCTGGCCGATGATTGCCTGGACGGCCTCGCCGAAGTCGCCCGGCTGGAAGCCCGGACCGCCGCGCTGAAGGCGAAGCTCGCCGCGGAATATGTCCAGGCAGCCACGGCCCTGGCGGCACCGGCCGCCTCACCGCAGGAGTCCACCGCCCAGGAGCTTGCCCTGCTCGCCGAGGTGGCCTGTGTCCTGACCGTCAGCGAACGGACCGCCGCAGCCTTCCTCTCCGAAAGCCAGGCCCTGACAACCTGGCTGCCGCTGACACTGGCCGCCCTTCAGTCCGGGACGATCTCCTGGCAGCACGCCCGGATCATCGTCGACGAAACCGGCGGCCTGGATCCCGCCGGAGCAGCCGGCCTGGAAGCGCACTTCCTGGACCCCGACGCACCCAACCCCGCCCGCGGGTGCCCGGCCGGGGACCTCGTCCCCTCCCGGTTCCGCACCAAGGCACGCACCTGGCGCGAACGCCACCACCCCGTCAGCATCGAAGAACGCCACACCACCAAAGCCCGGGACCGGCGCGTCGAATACCACCCCGACCGCGACGGCATGGCATGGATCTCCGCCCACCTCCCCGCAGACACCGCCGCCGGGATCTGGGAACGCACCACCGCCGCCGCCCGCGCCCTCCAAGGCCCCCACGAAACCCGGACCCTCGCCCAGCTCCGCGCCGACATCACCGCCACCTGGCTCCTCACCAACCACACCGGCACCAACAACACCGACGGAATGCCCGACGACGGCACGGGACTGGGGCGGGCGGGGCGCGTTCCGTCCCCGAGGGCGCAGGTCCTGGTCACCGTCCCCGTCCTGTCCCTGCTGGGCGCCACCGAGGAACCGGCCATGCTGGACGGGCACGGGCCGATCCCGGCCTCCATGGCCCGCCGGCTCATCGCCGACGGCGCCGACTCCTTCCACCGCGTCCTGACCGACCCCCGCGACGGCGCCCCGCTGGAAATCGGACGCACCAGCTACCGCCTCACCACAGCCCAGCGCCAATGGCTCCGGCTCCGCGACGGCAAATGCCCCTTCCCCGGCTGCAACAACCACTCCCTGGACAACCAAGCAGACCACCTCCTGGCCTGGGCCGACGGCGGCACCACCGGCATCTCCAACCTCGGCCAACCCTGCCCCAAACACCACCGCCTCAAACACCACTCCGGATGGACCCCCACCCAGGCCAGCAAAGACCACCCACCGGGCTGGACATCACCCTCACAACGGCACTACCCCAGCGAACACCAGGACTGGGAACCACCCCACTGGCCACACCACCTCCAGGTCACCGACACGCCCCCGGACCAAAACCCGCCCAGGCAGCCCGGCCAGGAACCCGAACCGGAACTGCCCCCGGATCCCTTCCCGGACTGGCACTCCTTCACAGCCGCACACCCATGGCCCGGCACCGACACCGACGATCCGGGCCGGCCCGCGCCCCCGAACGGCCCGGCCGCGGAAGGCTTGGTGTTCCAAAACGTCTGAACACCCAACTCTTCATACAGGGGACGCAGGCTCCCGACTCCGGATGCTCCAGTGACGGCGCAGCTTGCCCGCGCCTCCTAGCAGCCCGACAACGCCCGCTGCGGCCGTGCCTGCCGGTAGACGTACCTGCCGTGCTCTGCGAAGCCGGCGCCGTCGTATAGAGCCTGGGCGCCGGTATTCGAGGCCATCACCAGTAGCCAGAACTCCGATACGCCTCGGCGTTTGCCGGCCGTAAGAAGTGCGTCGAGCACTTGTCGCCCGTAGCCACGGCGGCGGTGCTGGGCCGTCGTGGCCATGCAATAGACACCACCCCGGCCCTCCACCAAGGCGAGGCGTCCGACGGCGGCCGGGGCGCCGTCGTCGTCCCTCACGAGAGCGTAGAGGGAGGGGCAAGACACAAGGATGCTCTGCGCAATTTCCAGCTCGGAGCCTCCCCCGCGCCCGTCCACCGACCACCACAGGCGGAGCCACTCTTCGGACGGCTGGTCGGAGATCTCGACGGCGGCAGCCAGGTCGCCGTGCGATGTCCCGGAAAGCTCGCCGGCCGGCCGAACCATGATCAGCGTTTCAGACTGCCGGGTGAACCGTTGCGTATCAAGCACAGCGTTGAGCCCCGCACTGCGTTCGTCCTCGAAAATCTGGAAGATCAACGGGAGGCGTCGCGAGCGATACCACTGGGTCGCGGCCCGGATTGCTGATTCGTGGTCAGAGGCCTGTTCCTTGGGCCAGACCGAGTTTGCCCGTTGCGTGACGCCTCCCGCCGCGCGCATGACCCACCCCCCGGTTTCTTCGCGGTCATGGGCCGGCCATGCCTGGTCCATCAGCCCCTCAATCAATCCGAGGCTCATCTCCTGGGCCACGCGTCCTCCTCAATCAGTCGCCGTCATGCTACGCAGAGGGCCCCCGCAATTGCGGGGGCCCTCTGCTTGCTACTAGGGTTTCCAGCTACTGGGTTTCCAGCTACTCCGACTTGGCTGCCTGAGCTGCCTGCGTCTTTGCCTCAGGCTTGAAGTCAACGCCGGCCTCCTTGCGCTGCTGCGCGGTGATGGGCGCAGGAGCGGCGGTCGGGGGTCGTAGCCGCCCCCGGACTTCGGGAAGGCGATGACGTCGCGGATCGAGTCCACGCCAGCCAGCAGGGCCACCACACGGTCCCAACCGAAGGCCATGCCACCGTGGGGAGGTGCACCGTACTTGAATCCTTCAAGGAGGAAGCCGAACTTGGTCTGCGCGTCTTCCTTGTCCAAGCCCATGAGCTCGAAAACACGCTCTTGGACATCGCTCTCGTGGATACGGATGGATCCGCCGCCAATTTCGTTGCCGTTGCACACGATGTCGTACGCGTAGGACAGCGCCGATTCAGGGTCCTTGTCAAACGAGTCCAGGAACTCGGGCTTCGGAGAAGTGAAGGCGTGGTGCAGGGCCGTCCACTGTCCGCCACCCACTGCGACGTCACCCGAGGCGACAGCTGCGGCTGCGGGTTCGAACATCGGAGCGTCCACGATCCAGACGAAAGCCCAATCCTTGGGATCGATCAGGCCGGTGCGGTGGCCGATCTCGACGCGGGCAGCGCCCAGCAGGGCGCGGGACGGGGACTTCTCGCCGGCGGCGAAGAAGATGCAGTCGCCGGGCTTGGCGCCCACGGCGTCGGCCAGTCCGGCACGCTCGGTGTCCGTGAGGTTCTTGGCAACCGGACCCGTGAGCTCGCCGTCTTCCTTGAACAACACATAGGCAAGACCCTTGGCGCCACGCTGCTTGGCCCACTCCTGCCAGGCATCCAGCGCGCGGCGGGCCTGCGAGGCTCCGCCGGGCATGACGACCGCGCCAACGTAGGGCGCCTTGAACACACCGAAGTTCGTGTCCTTGAAGAACTCCGTCAATTCGGTGAGTTCCAGGCCGAAGCGCAGGTCCGGCTTGTCGGAGCCGTACTTGGCCATTGCCTCGTGGTAGGTCATACGACGGATCGGCGTCGGGATCTCGACGTCGATCAGCTTCCACAGTGCCTTGACGATGCTTTCGCCGAGCTCAATGATGTCGTCCTGTTCGACGAAGCTGGCTTCGATGTCGAGCTGGGTGAATTCCGGCTGGCGGTCCGCGCGGAAGTCTTCGTCGCGGTAGCAACGGGCGATCTGGTAGTACTTTTCGAAACCGCCAACCTGGAGCAGCTGCTTGAAAAGCTGCGGCGACTGCGGAAGCGCGTACCAGGAACCCGGCGCCAAACGCGCCGGAACCACGAAGTCACGGGCGCCTTCCGGCGTCGAGCGGGTCAGCGTGGGGGTTTCGATCTCCACGTAGCCCTGCTGGTGGAGCAGTTCACGGGCCACGCGGTTAGCCTCGGAACGCAGGCGCAGATTGTGGGCGGGGCCCGGGCGGCGCAGGTCAAGATAGCGGTGCTTGAGGCGCGCTTCCTCTCCGACCTCCACGTGCTCGTCGATCTGGAACGGCAGCGGGTCCGAGGTGTTGAGGATCACCACTTTCTCAGCGATGACCTCGATCTCACCTGTGGCGAGGTGCGGGTTCTCGTTGCCCTCGGGACGCTTGCTGACGGTGCCCACGATCTGCAGCACGTATTCGTTGCGCAGGCCGTGGAAGACCTCTTCCTCGCGGACAACCACCTGGGCGACACCGGACGCGTCACGCAGATCAACGAAGGCCACGCCACCGTGATCGCGGCGGCGGCCTACCCAGCCTGCCAGGGTAACGGTCTGTCCAATGTGCTCGGAACGCAAGGATCCGAGGTCATGTGTGCGCAGCACAGCATTCCTTTCAACATGATTTTCAGCGGATCATGACAAAACGATCCCGTTCGAGTTTACCCGTACGGATGGAGCGTCGTCCCACCGGACGCAGCCCCAACCCGTTGCGCCGGCCGGTTACCCGCCCGCGGGCGCCGGTTCGCGCCTAGCGGGTGGTAATGCGGACGTGGAGGTCCTCGGCGGACGGCTCCCAGCTGGCGGGATCCGCGTCCACCTGTTCGCCGGTGCGGATGTCCTTCACTTGGTGCTTGCCGTCGTCGTCCGTGAACCAGACGAAAGGAATGCCGCGGCGATCAGCGAACTTGATCTGCTTGCCGAACTTCTCGGCCTTGGCCGCAACCTCGGTTGCGATCCCCCGCCCGCGCAGCTGGGCCGCGACGTCCTGGGCCGCGGACCAACTGTCGTCGTTGTTCAGGGCCACAAGCACTGCGGTGGGCACCGAGCGAGTCGCCGTCGCGAATTCCTGGCTCAGGATGCGGGAGACGAGGCGGGTCACGCCGATCGAGAGGCCAACGCCGGGGAACTTACGGTTGCCCTTGCTGGCGAGGGCGTCGTAGCGGCCGCCGGAACAGATGGAACCGAGTTGCTCGTGTCCCACCAGGACGGTTTCGACGACGGTCCCGGTGTAGTAGTCCAGGCCGCGGGCGATGCTGAGGTCGGCAACAACCTTGCCGGGGGCGCGCTGCACCGCAGCCTCAATGACTTGTTCGAGCTCGCTGAGTCCTTCTTCCAGCAGTTCGTCCGTAACACCGAGGGCGCGGACCTGGGCTACAAAGGAGGTGTCCTCCGTGCGAATGCTCGCGAGCTTCAAGGCAAGTGCCGCCTGCTCATCCGTGGCGCCAAGCTCGTTCTTGAGCAGTTCGGCGACTTTCGCGTCGCCGATCTTCTCAAGCTTGTCGATGCTGCGAAGCACCCCGGCGGTATCGGTGAGGCCGATGCCGCGGTAGAAGCCTTCAGCCAACTTGCGGTTGTTGATGCGCAGGCGGAAGTCCGGAATGGGAAGCGCACTCAGTGCTTCGGCGATCACGAGCGCAATCTCGACGTCGTAGCGGAACGGCAGTTCGCCGTCGCCCACGACGTCGATATCGGCTTGCGTGAACTCGCGGGCGCGGCCTTCCTGCGGACGCTCCCCCCTCCACACCTTCTGGATCTGGTAGCGGCGGAACGGGAAAGCGAGGTAACCCGCGTTCTCCACGACATAACGAGCGAACGGCACTGTGAGGTCGAAGTGGAGGGCCAACGCGTTGGGATCCGCCTTGTCCGACTTTCCGCCCTCGCCGGCATCCTCATCTTCCTGCAGGCGACTCAGGCCGTAGACCTCTTTGTCGATCTCGCCCTTGCGCAAGAGCTGGCCGACCGTTTCAACAGCACGGGTTTCGATGGATGAGAAACCGTGAAGTTCGAAGGTCTTGCGCAAGGTATCCAGCACATGCAGTTCCACCAACCGCTCCTGGGGAAGCCACTCGGGGAATCCGGACAGGGAGGCGGTACGAGCCATGGTGGAATTTTCTCCTCAATGATTGCGCGGGCCGGAGCTGCCTCAAAGAACCATGGGCCGATTCGGCTCAGGATGGGCGGACGTCCAGCCAGTCATGCATAAACTATGTGCGGCAGCCAGTTTATGCTTTCGGCGCCTGCACATCTAATGCAGGCGCTTAGCTTGGTTGCCTGCGATGGAAGCTTGTCCAGACAACCAGGAGGACTCTTGGCTACAAGGCCGCGGGACAACCGTGAAGCCAAACGGCGCATCAGGCAGATGGAAGCCAAGCGCGAGCTTCGGCGTGCGCAGGGCAAGCGGCGCCGCCGGGACAATGTGATCGCCGCCGGTGTGGGTGCCGCCGCACTGATCGCCGCCGTCGTACTTCAACTCACCGTGTTCAACTCGAACCCGAGCGAATCGGAGTTCGCAGCGGCGCAGGCCGGGCTGAGCTCGCCGTCGGCGTCACCTTCGGCCGCGGCCACGAACAGTGCGGACATTCCCAAAGCGGACACCGCGGCAGGCAAGACTTTCACTGGCCAACTGAGCCTCAACGGCGGAACTGTCGGAGTCGAACTGGACGGCACCACGGCTCCCCAGGCCGCCGCCGTGTACAAATCCCTCACGGACGCGGCTTACTACAGCGGGCTCAAGTGTCCTCGACTGACCACTAGTGACAACTTCGCGGTTCTGCAATGCGGTACCAAGGGCGCCAACACCACCGATGACCCCAACTTCCATTGGGGACCACTGGAGAACACGCCCGCCGACAACAAATACCCGGCCGGAACCATCGCCGTCGCACGAACGGGCAACAACGCCTACGGCAACGGGCATCAGTTCTTCATCGTGTACAAGGACACCGTCATTCCGCCGGATTCTGCCGGCGGGTACACGATCGTAGGCAAGGTGACGAGCGGCATGGATGTTGTGACGAAGATTGCCCAGGCGGGCATAAATCCGGGCACCAGCGCCACGGACGGCGCCCCTGTGGCACCTGTCACGATAGACTCGTTTTCTCTGAAGTAAACAGCCCGGACAACGGTCCACGGCGCCTTACCTTAGTAATCCCTCCAAGCGAAAGACTTTTAGCGGTGACAGACAGTCAGAAATCCGACGAAACTGCAGTAGTGGCCAACGAAGAAGAAATTCAGGCACCGGAAGCCGCCGAAACCGGCGTCGAATCAGCTGCTCCGGCAGACGAAGCCGCCGTGTCCGCCGAAACCGGCGTGGAACCCGCTGCTCCGGCAGACGAAGCCGCCGTGTCCGCCGAAACCGCCGTGGAACCCGCTGCTCCGGCAGACGAAGCCGCCGTGTCCGCCGAAACCAGCGTGGAACCCGCTGCTCCGGCAGAGGAAGCCGCTGTGTCCGCACCGAAGCCTCCTTCTCCGGCGCCACGTCCAGCCCCCTCGCACGCGCCGTCTCCGGCAGCTTTTGCTGCTCGTCCGAAGGCCGCAGCGAGCGTGATTCCGGCTGCCCCGGCTGCCCAACCCACCGCAGTGTCGCTCGCTGAGGCCGCCAAGTGGGGGCGCGCCGAGGGTGACGGGCACGTCTTCCTGACTATCGACGGCGAAGAGCAGCCGGTGGGACAGTACCCAGGCGTGAGCACTGACGAGGCGTTGGCCTACTTCGCCCGGAAGTACGAGGACGTCGTCGCGCAGATCGTCCTGATGGAACACCGTGTGGAGTCCAAGGCGCCGGCCACGGACATGCAGAAGACGGTGGACCACCTGCGCGAGCAGCTGGCTGAGCGCAACATGGTGGGCGACATCCGCACGGCGGAAACCCGACTCGACGCCTTGGCCGGACAGATTTCTGAACTGGAGAAGTCCGAGAAAGCCGCGCATGACGCCGCTCGCGCAGCCGAACTCGCCGCACGCGAAGCGATCGTTGCAGAAGCCGAATCCATTGCGTCCCAGGATCCGTCCCAGGTCCAGTGGAAGACGTCCAGCGCCCGGATGAACGAACTCTTCGAAAGCTGGAAGACGGCCCAGAAGAACGGCATCCGGCTTGGGCGCAGCAACGAGGACGCCCTTTGGAAGCGGTTCCGCTCGGCCCGCACGGTGTTTGACCGCCACCGCCGCGCCTACTTCTCCCAGTTGGACAGCACCAACTCGGCTGCAAAGGTTGCCAAGGAACAGCTGATTGTCGAGGCCGAAGCCCTCTCCAGCTCCACGGACTGGGGTTTCGCGGCCGGCGAATACCGCCGCCTCATGGACCAGTGGAAGGCTACGCCTCGCGCGAGCCGCAAGGACGACGACGCCCTCTGGCTACGCTTCCGCGCCGCCCAGGACGTCTTCTTCAGCAACCGCCAGGCCGCCAATGATGAGATTGACCAGCAGTACACGGCCAACCTTGCCGTCAAGGAAGAGCTGATCGCGGAGGCCCAAGCCTTGCTGCCGATCACGGATCTGAACGCCGCCAAGAAGGCCCTTCAGTCCGTCCGTGACCGCTGGGAAGAAGCCGGAAAGGTGCCCCGCGCCGACATGGGCAGGATTGAAGCCGGCCTGCGCAAGGTCGAGGACGCCGTCAGGGAAGCGGAAGACGACAAGTGGCGCCGAAGCAACCCGGAGACCAAGGCCCGCACCAACAGCGCCCTGTCACAGCTGGAAGCCGCCATCGCCGGACTGAAGGAAGACCTCGAAAAGGCGGAAAAGGCCGGGGATCAGCGCCGCATCAAGGTTGCCCGCGAAGCCCTTGAGGCCCGCGAGGCTTGGCTCGACCAGATCCAGCGCTCGGCCAGCGACCTCGCCTAGTAGCACAGCTTGAACCAACAGGCCCTGTTCCGGTTATCCACATAACCGGAACGGGGCCTGTTTTCGTTGCGGCAGCCACGCGATGATTGCTGAATGGCCTCCGGATTCCCTCCCCCGCAACAGCTGCAGGACTTCCCCGCCCAGGAGCTGTACGCGCCGAGCCCGCTGTTCACGTGGGCCGAGCTTCAATCAATGGCCGCCGACGGCGTGCTCACGCCGCTCTTCGAGAAAAGCTTTACCTCGCCTGGGCTGGCTGTCACGCCTCGGCTGCGCGCCCGCGCAGCCGCCTTGGTGGTTCCGGATCGCATCCGCCGGAAAGTCATTGCGGGCCGGATGACGGCGGCCTGGATCTACGGTTGCGCCGATGCCCCCGAGAGGCTCTCGCTCCTGGTGGATGCGAAACACCGTGTATCGAGCGTGCGCTCGGCTCGTGGCTGCATTCTGCACGAAGTCCGCTTGGGCCAACTGGATGTGGTCAGCATCGGAGGGCTGCTGGTGACCAGTCCGCTGCGGACGGCCGTGGACGTGGCCTTGCATGTCGAAGCGGACAGGGCCCTGCCAGCCCTACGAATGCTGCTGTCCCAGGATGAACTCGGCGTCCGCCTGCGGCTCCTGACCCTCGCCGTGGAGGCGTCCCCGAGGGTCCCCCACAAGAAGTCCGCGCTGCGCAAGCTCGCTGCGCTATCGCTTGAGCCTGGGACGCTCCCACCCGAGCCGGCGGCCTAAGTTCTACGGTTCAGCTTCTCCGGCGGTTGCCCGTGGTCCTGTAAACATCGAAGACGCCATCGATTCTGCGCACGGCACTGAGTACATGGTGCAAGTACTTCGGATCTCCCATTTCGAAGGCGAAGCGGGAGATGGCCACACGATCGCTGGAGGTATGCACGGAAGCCGCCAGAATGTTGACATGGTTCTCCGAGAGCACGCGGGTGACATCCGAGAGCAACGACTTCCGGTCCAGTGCTTCCACCTGGATTTCAACCAGGAAGACGCTGGACTGGGTGGGAGCCCATTCGACTTCGACGATGCGGTCCGGCTGGTCGCGGAGATCCGAGACGTTCGTACAGTCCGTGCGGTGCACCGACACGCCCGAGCCGCGGGTCACGAAGCCCAGGATCGGATCAGGCGGGACAGGCGTACAACAGCGGGCCAGCTTGACCCAGACATCCCCGACTCCCCGGACAATGACGCCGGAGTCCGAGTACTTCGTCTTCTGAAGTTGCGAGGGAATGCTGACTTCGTCCAAGTCCTCATCGGGCGTTTCATGGCCACCAAGGTGCTCCATGAGCTTTTCCATGACGGACTGGGCCGAGGTGTGCCCATCACCTACGCCGGCGTAGAGGCCCGAAATATCAACGTAGTGGAATTCCTCTGCCACTGTGGACAGGGCGTCATGCGTCATGAGGCGCTGCAGGGGCAGGTTCTGCTTGCGCATGGCCCGCGTGAGCTGGTCCTTGCCGCGATCGATGGCCTCTTCGCGGCGTTCCTTGCTGAACCATTGCCGGATCTTATTGCGGGCCCGCGCGCTCTTGACGAAATGCTGCCAGTCCTGGCTCGGACCTGCGCCCTCGGCCTTGGAAGTGAAAATCTCCACCCAGTCGCCATGATTGAGTTCGCTGTTGAGCGGCACGAGCTTTCCGTTGACACGCGCGCCGATGGTCCTGTGCCCCACCTCGGTATGGACTGCGTAAGCGAAGTCCACCGGCGTGGAGCCTGCGGGAAGGGCCATGACCTCGCCCTTGGGGGTGAAAACGAACACCTCACGGGCATTGATCTCAAAACGCAGGGAATCCAGGAACTCGCCTGGATCCGACGTTTCCTGCTGCCAGTCGACCAGGGAACGCAACCAGCCCATGTCGCCGTCTTTGGGGCTTCCCGGGCCTACAGCTGTCCGGTTGGGCTGGTCCTTGTACTTCCAGTGAGCCGCCACGCCATACTCGGCACGACGATGCATCTCGTGCGTACGAATCTGTATCTCGACGGGCTTGCCGCCGGGCCCGATGACAGTGGTGTGCAAGGACTGGTACATATTGAACTTCGGCATGGCAATGTAGTCCTTGAACCGCCCAGGCAGGGGGTTCCAGCGCGAATGCAAGGTGCCAAGAGCTGCGTAACAATCACGGACGGAGTCCACCAGGACACGCACGCCCATGAGGTCGTTGATGTCGTCGAAGTCCTTGTCCCGGACAATCATCTTTTGGTAGATCGAGTAATAGTGCTTGGGCCGGCCGGTGATGGTTGCCTTGATCCGGGCAACGCGAAGGTCTTCGGCAATCTGGTTGCGGATGACGCTCAAGCTCTTCTCGCGCTCCGGAGTGCGGTCCCCCACCATCCGTACAATCTCCTCGTACACCTTCGGGTACAAGGCGGCGAACGAAAGGTCCTCGAGTTCCCACTTGATGGTGTTCATGCCGAGGCGGTGGGCCAGGGGCGCAAAGATCTCGAGCGTTTCACGCGCTTTGCGGGCAGACGATTCAGCGGAAACGAATCGCCACGTGCGTGCGTTGTGCAGGCGGTCCGCGAGCTTGATCATCAGCACGCGGATATCCTTGGCCATGGCCACGACCATCTTGCGGACAGTCTCGGACTGCGCGGCCTCACCGAATTGAACCTTGTCCAGCTTGGTGACGCCGTCCACGAGCATCGCGACCTCGGGGCCGAAGTCACGTGTCAAGTCAGCGAGGGTGTAAGGAGTGTCCTCCACAGTGTCGTGCAAGAGTGCAGCGGCCAGAGTGGTGCCGGTGAGCCCGAGTTCGGCCAGGATCGTGGCCACTGCCACGGGGTGGGTGATGTACGGATCACCGCTCTTGCGCTTCTGCCCTTGATGGCTGCGCTCGGCTACGGTGAAGGCCCGTTGGATGAGGTCGAGGTCTTCCTTGGGGTTGTTCGCCCTGACTGTCCGCAGAAGCGGTTCCAGGATGGGCGAATAGGTGCTCGCGCCGCGTCCTGTCAGCTTCGCCAGCCTGGAGCGCGTCCGTTCGCGCCGTCCGGGAAACGTCGGGCGCACGCCTGGACTGTCCACGGGGACACCGCCCGAGGTGCTGCCCGTAGCTGCAGAAGCGGTACCGGTCACGCGGCTCAGGCCGTCCTCCCCGCCCGCCGGTGGCGCCGACGTCGTACGTTCCTCCACAAAAGCACCTCTCACGACTGACTTAATTCTCCCAGTCTATTCCCGCTGGTGACCTGTCCAAGAACCGGTACCCACATGACGGAGGCAGCAACGCAAAGGGCCGGCACCGCAATTCAGCGGTGACCGGCCCTTTCCAAGGAACCAAGCCTAGACGGGAGCCGTTTCCGAGCTTGAGCTGGCGGCCGCCGCGCGTCGGTTCGCGACCTTCTTGGCCTGCTTCTGGAGCTCCGGTTCGCTCTGCCGCAGCCACGCGTAGAGCGGTGCCGCGATGAAGATCGTGGCAGCAGTACCGATCAGGATGCCGACGAACAGCGCCAGGGAGAGGTCACGCAGTGTTCCCGCTCCCAGCAGCCCGGCACCAATGAAGAGAATCGCGGCGACAGGGAGTACCGCCACCATCATGGTGTTGATGGAGCGCACCAAGGTCTGGTTGACGGCAAGGTTGACCTCCTCGGCAAAAGTGCGCCGGCTGGAGGTGGCGATGTCCGAGGTGTTTTCACGGATCTTGTCGAAAACCACCACGGTGTCATAGAGGGAGTAGCTGAGAACCGTCAGGAAGCCGATGATCGCCGACGGCGTCACCTCGAAATCGCTCAAGGAGTAGACGCCTGCCGTGGTGAACATCGTGACCAGCATGCCGGCAAGAGCGGAAACGGACATCTTCCAGGTACGGAAGTACAAAGCCATCAAAAGAGCTGCCAAGCCCACGAACACCCCGAGGCCAATCAAGGCTTGCTTGGTAACGTCCTGGCCCCAGGTGGGGCCAATGAAGGTTGAGGTAACCTCGTTGTCGGTGACGCCGTAGGCTGTCG
Organism: Arthrobacter sp. MMS24-S77; assembly: GCF_054888235.1. Lineage (NCBI taxonomy): Bacteria > Bacillati > Actinomycetota > Actinomycetes > Micrococcales > Micrococcaceae > Arthrobacter > Arthrobacter sp. MMS24-S77. Next base: position 2,391,778 of record NZ_JBTZRN010000001.1, on the reverse strand, counting down.
CCAGGCCAGCCTTGATCTTGATGGTCTCGTTATCGCTGAGTTTGTCCGTCTGGATCCGCATGGTGTTGCCAGCGACGTTCGCGACGCGCGGGATCGCGCTCGAAACAACACTGTGAACAGTCTTTTCACCGACTCCGGGATCCGTCGTCTTGACGTTGGAAACCGTGAACTCGGAGCCGCCCCGGAAATCGATCCCCAGGTTGTAACCGCCCTTGACCACGGGCAGGAGGATGGAAATCGCCACTGCTACTGCGGCGATGATGAACCAGATCTTCTTGCTCGAGACGAAGTTGTAGGAGCGCTTGCCCGTGTAGAGCTCATTGCCAAATTTAGCGAAGCTCGTGGTCATTACTTCTCCTCCTTGGTGCCGTTGGAAGAACCAGCCAGCTGCGCCTGCTTTTCGGCAAGCCGGCGTTCGGCGATGGTCATGCGGCGCTCGGCTTCTGCCGCGGCACCCGTGTTGCGGGCGCGCACGACGGCGGGCTTTTCCGTCGGTGTCCGGAGCCTGCCCGCGCCGCGGTACAGCGGCACGGCGCCAAGGCGCTCAGGGTCCAGGCCGGAGAAGCGGTGGCCTTCGCCGAAGAACTTGGTCCGGGCCAGCACCTGAAGGGTCGGGTGCGTGAACATGAACACGACCAGGAGGTCTGCCAACGCAGTGAGGCCGAGGGTGAAGGCAAAGCCGCGAACGTTTCCAACAGCAACGAAGTACAGAACCAAGGCTGCGAGCAGGTTGACTGCCTTGGAGGCCAGTACGGTTCGCTTGGCGCGCTTCCAACCATTCTCGACGGCCGACACGAGGCCCTTGCCTTCACGCAGTTCGTCACGAATGCGTTCGAAATACACAATGAACGAGTCGGCGGTCTGGCCGATCGCCACGATCAGGCCCGCCACACCGGCAAGCGAGAGGCGGTAGTTTTCCGTCCAGCCAAGAATCGCGATGGCAAGGTAGGTAAGTCCGCCCGCCACCACGAGGGAAGCGATAGTGACGAAGCCCAGGGCCCGGTACTGGAAGAGCGAGTAGACCACCACGAGCAAGAGGCCGATCACACCGGCCATGAGTCCCAGTCGCAATTGATCGCCACCGAGGGTAGCGGAGATCTGCTCTTCTGACTGGATGTCGAAGCTGATGGGAAGGGCACCGTACCGCAACTGGTCCGCCAGTGCCTTTGCGGATGCTTCGGTGAAGTTACCGGTGATTTGCGGCTTGCCGTCAGTGATAACGGCAAGGGCACGGGGCGCGGAGATGACCTGGTCATCCAGGACGATGGCGAACTGGGCCTTGGGGTCATTGCCACCCTGCGCCTGGGATGCCACGTAGAACTGGTTAAGCCTTTGCGTGACGTCTTTGAAGGTCTTGGTGGCGTTGGCGTCGAACGTGATGGTCACGCCCCAGGCGTTAGTGACGGAGCCCTGGGCGCCCTGAACGGGATCGAACGAGGACGAGACGATGTCCTGGCCCTTCACTTCAACCGGACCAAGGATGTACTTGATGGCAGGGGTCGTGGCTGTTGCGGGCTCGCACGTCACCAACGGCTTGGCGGGATCGGACCGGGGCTGCTTGTCCTGGGCCGGATTGGCGCAGTCCAAGGCTTCGAACGCCTTGTAGACATCCGCAGTCACCCAGTTGGTGTCACTCGCGTTGGTCGGCGCAGCGGTGGGCTTGGGCAGGCTTGCATCCGGCGTCCGCGATGCCACGGGAACAGCCGCAGGGTCGCCCGCGGTGATGACGGGACGGAAGTTCATGTCCGCCGAGGCCTGGATCAGGGCGCGGGTTTCCGAACTGGGCGTGCCGGGGAGGCTGACAACCACGTTTCGGCCGGACTGCGTGGTGATTTCCGCTTCGGCAACGCCTGAGCTGTCAACGCGCTGGCGAATGATCGCCACAGCCTGGTTCAACTGTTCTTCGTTGATTCCCGAGGAACCCTCGACCTTTGGCGCGAGGATCATTTGAGTGCCGCCCTCAAGGTCGAGCGCGAGCTTTGGTGCCCAGCTTGCATGACCGGTGATAACGCCGCCACCGAGGACTGCTGTCAGTACAGCGAATATTGCGACAAGCCAGATCAGCACCCTGCGGGCTGCATTTTTGTGGCCGGTTCGTGCCATGTTCGATCTTCCTGTTGATGACGGAACAGCCGCCGACGTGCACTGGTGAGCGCAGGCCGGCGGCGATTCATTGCCGTAGGACTATTCCCGCTGGTGAAGCGGGTACGGGCTAGCTGTCCTTCTTGCCCTCGTCGTTGAGGCGCTTGAGGGTTTCCTCCGGGGTCTCCGTGGACGCCGATGCATCGGCATCTGCGGCCGTCAGCGACGACGCGTCGTCCGGTACGTCAACCGAGGCCTCCTCGACGGGCTCAACAATCTTGGTGACGGCCTGGCGGTGCACCGTGGCGAGGTTGCCCGGAGACAGTTCAAGGACAACTTTGTTCTCAGCGTCGTCCATCGAGACGATCCGGCCGAACAGTCCGAAACTGGTCATGACGTCAACGCCGGGGGCGAACTGGGACTGCAGCTTGGCCTGCTGTTGCTGCGTCTTCTTGTTGCGGCGGAACATCATGAAGATGAAGACGCCAAGCATGGCAAACAGCAGGATTGTCATTGGATCCACAGGGAAGTTCCGTTCTTTACTTACGTTTTTGGTTTCACGGCTATGTCTGCCCGGTGGATCCGACGGCCGTGGAGCTTTCCCCCACTTGGCCGCACAATGCTCCGACGGGCGGGCACAGAACCAAGGACTCGAACGTGCCGAGTGTCATACCAGTCTAGAGGCTTAAGCTGAATGGATCGTGCTAGCGGCCGGTCTCGATGCTTTCTGCCTCATTTTCGCTGTCCTCGAACAGCGCCAGCGGGTCCTGCCCGAACACTCCCGCCGGCACCGCATATCCAAGGTGCGTCCATGCTGACGCCATGGCGATCCTGCCGCGCGGCGTCCGCCCCAAAAGGCCTTCGCGCACCAGGTACGGCTCAGCGACCGTCTCGACGGTTTCCGGCTCTTCCCCGACGGCGATCGCAAGGGTGGACAGCCCCACGGGACCACCGTTGAACTTGAGGATCAGCGCCTCCAGCACTGCGCGGTCCAAGCGGTCCAATCCACGCTGGTCCACCTCATACATGTCGAGCGCGGCGGAGGCGGCACGGGCATCGATCTGTTCGATGCCGTGGACCAAAGCCCAGTCCCGGACACGGCGCAGAAGCCGGTTGGCGATACGCGGAGTTCCGCGGGAACGGCCCGCGATCTCGCTGAACCCGGCCGAGTTGACCTTGAGATCAAGCAGTCCGGCCGAGCGGCGCAGAACCAGTTCGAGCTCCGCTACGGAATAGAACTCCAGGTGCCCGGTAAAACCAAAGCGGTCACGCAGCGGTCCGGGCAGCAGTCCGGCTCTCGTGGTTGCCCCGACGAGGGTGAAGGGCGGCAACTCAAGCGGAATGGCAGTTGCGCCCGCACCCTTGCCTACCACGATGTCCACCCGGAAATCTTCCATGGCCATGTACAGCATTTCCTCTGCGGGCCGGGACATCCGGTGGATTTCATCAAGGAAGAGCACTTCGCCTTCAGAAAGCGAGGAGAGGATGGCCGCGAGGTCTCCGGCGTGCTGGATGGCCGGGCCGCTGCTGATACGCAAGGGAGCGTTCATCTCGGCCGCGATGATCATGGAGAGCGTGGTCTTGCCCAGCCCTGGAGGGCCCGAAAGCAGGACGTGGTCCGCGCTCCGACCACGCATCCTGGAGGCTTCCAGCACGAGCGAGAGTTGCTTGCGGACGCGGTGCTGGCCTACGAAGTCGTGCAGGTTCTTCGGGCGCAGCGCGGCCTCGATGACGCGCTCTTCGGGTTCCTCTCCCCCGGTAACGAAGGACTGTTCAGCCACGGCTGCCTACCCGGTTTCCGGCGCGGGCCCCGTCCTGCCCAAGCCAGCGCAGGGTTGCGCGCAGGATCTGGGCGACGTTGCCGGCGTCGGCAAGTTCCGGGGAATCGGCCATTGCTTTGTCGATGCTGCCGGCGGCGTCCTTCTCCGACCAGCCGAGGCTCGTCATGGCCGCGACCACCTGCGGCTTCCACACGGACTCGGCCGCGACGGAGGGGGCTGCCCCGGGCGCGGTGCCGTGAGGTACGAGTTTCCCCGCAAGCTCCAGGACGATCCTGCCTGCCACCTTCGGCCCGATACCGGGGACCTTGGTGAATGACTTGGCGTCACCTGAATGCGCGGCCACCCGGATCGCTTCGGGCTCATGGACGGCCAGGACCGCGAGGGCCAGCCGCGGCCCCACCCCGCTCACACTGAGCAGGACATCGAAGACTTCCCGTTCGTCATCGTTCGAGAAACCAAAGAGCGTCAGTGAGTCCTCCCGGACGATCAACGAAGTGAACAGCTTCGCTTCCTCGCCGACATGCAGGTGGCTGAGCGTTTGGGGCGTGGCGTAAACACTCATTCCGGCACCGTTGAGATCGATGACGGCCGTGGAGAGACTGACGTGTGCCACGGTTCCGCGGAGAAAACTGATCAAGACCCGGCTCCTGAAGTACTGCCCGTGCGTTGGTGCGCGGCGGGCTATCCGAACATATCTACGAATACCCTAGCAAGGGCCGGCGACAATTAGCGGGCGCGGCGCGCTTTCGCCTCGGCTTCAGCCCACGCCCGCTGGGCGGGCGTCAATGCGCTGCTACCTGGCCCGGTGGTAGCAACTGCGGCACCGCTGCCGGCCCGCCACGCGTGGGTGACAGCGAGGGCCAACGCGTCCGCGGCGTCGGCCGGGCGGGGCGGGGCGTCAAGACGAAGGATTTTGGTGATGAGTTTCGTCACGGCTTCCTTGTTGGAGGTGCCGCTTCCGGTGACGGCAGCTTTGACCTCCGACGGCGTGTGGAGCGCCACCGGGATGCCGCGCCGCGCAGCGGCCGCGATGACCACGCCGGACGCCTGGGCGACGCCCATGACCGTGCTGACGTTCAACTGGGAGAAAACCCGTTCGACCGCAAGCACGTCGGGTTTGTACAGGTCCAGCCATTCATCGATGGCCTTGGCGATGACCAGCAGGCGCTGGTCCAATGATTGCTCCGGGGAGGTTCCCACGACGCAGACGGCCACCATGGTGGCGCGGCGGTTCCGTTCGACGTCGACTACTCCGATGCCGCAACGGGTGAGGCCCGGATCGACTCCCAATACGCGAAGAGTCAAGTCCGGGCCTCCCTGTTTGTTGTCAGGCTATGTCGCAAAAGGCACTACTCGGCTTCGAGCGCAGCCTGGACTTCCTCGCTCATGTCCGCGTTGGTGTACACGTTCTGGACGTCGTCGAGATCCTCGAGGGCGTCGACGAGCTTCATGAACTTCTTGGCGCCGTCGAGGTCCAGCGGCACCTGCATGGACGGGACGAATTCAGCTTCGTCCGTCTCGTATTCGATGCCGGCTTCCTTGAGGGCTTCGCGGATTGCGGGGAGATCGGTGGGCTCCGAGTGGATTTCCCAGGTGTCGCCGTTGTCCTTGACTTCCTCGGCACCGGCGTCGAGCACGGCCATGAGGATGTCGTCTTCGCTGAGACCGTTCTTGGGCAGGTTGACGACGCCCTTGCGGGTGAAGAGGTAGCTCACGGAGCCGGGGTCGGCAATGGTGCCGCCGTTGCGGGAAATGGCGAGCCGGACCTCGGAGGCGGCACGGTTCTTGTTGTCCGTGAGGCACTCGATCAGGAGGGCGGAACCCTGCGGACCGCGAGCTTCATACATGATCTCCGTGTAATCGACGACTTCGCCGGTCAGGCCGGCTCCGCGCTTGATGGCGCGGTCGATGTTGTCAGCGGGGACCGACGTCTTCTTGGCCTTGGTGACAGCCAGTTCCAGGCTGGGGTTGCCCGCAAGGTCCGGGCCGCCCATGCGGGCAGCGACTTCGATGTTCTTGATCAGCTTGGCGAACGACTTGGCTCTGCGGCTATCGAGGATGGCCTTCTTGTGCTTGGTCGTCGCCCATTTGGAGTGGCCTGACATGCTTTAAACTTCCCCTCTGATCATTCGAATAAACAGTTCATGCACGCGCTTCTCCCCAGTCACTTCCGGGTGGAAGGAGGTGGCCAGCAACCGACCTGAGCGCACTGCAACAATTCTAGCCAACCCGTGCAAAGTGTCCGTGTGGGTGGCTTTGCCCGGTTCCACCTGGGCAAGGATTTCGACGCCGGGACCAACGCGTTCCACCCACGGTCCGCGGATGAACACTGCGTGGACCGGATCAACTCCAGACTCCCCGGCACTGAACTCAAGACCCTTGAAGTCAAGGTCAGTCTCAAAGGACTCGCGCTGCCGGCCGAAGGCGTTGCGGCGGACCGTGATGTCCAGTCCGCCGAAGGTTTGCTGGGGGTTCCCGGCGAGGTCGGTAGCCGGGTCCGCGATGTCGTCCGCGAGCAGGATCATGCCGGCGCAGGAACCGTAAACCGGCAAACCGGATGCGATCTGCTTGCGGATGGGATCGGCAAGTTCAAAGATGCGCGCCAATTTGTCGATGGTGGTGGATTCGCCGCCGGGAATAATGAGGCCGTCAATGTCGTCGAGCTCTGCCGGACGCCGGATGCCGACGCCGGTGGCACCGGCCGCTTCGACAGCGTGGAGGTGCTCACGGAAATCGCCTTGTAAGGCGAGGACGCCGATGCGCAGGCCGGAGCCCACGCTTGATGACGCCTCGGAAGGGGGGTTGGTCATTCGACCATCATAGTGCGCCGCTGATGCCAGGCTTGCCCCGGAGGCCCCATCCCAGGCGGGCGGCACGTGGTCCATGCCCCAACTGGGATATATTACAGAGCATGTTTTCGTTCACCGTTCCACTCGGCAAGCTGGTCCGCGCTGTGTCCAGGCTTCGCGGCGGGGGTTCGGCTTTGCCTGGCCTCGTGGTCGAGAAGATCGACCCGGGTTTCATGCAACGGACGCTATCCTCGCTCCCCCATGGCGTGGCTGTGGTGAGCGGGACCAATGGCAAGACGACCACCACCAAAATGGTGGTGGAACTGCTTGAAAGCCAAGGCCTGAAGGTCTTCACCAACCGTACGGGCAGCAACTTCACCCGCGGCGTGGCAGCCGCCCTCCTGGGTGAGGTGGACTGGCGCGGCAAGCTGGACGCCGACGTCGCGGTATTGGAACTTGACGAGGCACATGCCGTGCACTTCGTGAACAAGGTACCGCCGCGCTATTGCCTCCTCCTGAACGTTCTTCGCGACCAGCTGGACCGCTTCGGCGAAATCGACACGACCGCGTTGCTTCTTCAGAGGATCGCCGAAAGAACCACGGGAACCGTCGTTCTGAACCGCGAGGATCCGCGCGTCGCCCGGATCGCGGCGACCATTGCTGGTCCCGAAGTGCTCTACTTCGGTTTGGACGAATCGCTCCGCAGCACCTTCCCGAACGACGACGACATGCGCACCGCGACGCCGGGAACCGGCACCAAAAGTGACGTTCCCGCCGTCGAAACAGCCGACGTCGTGCTCCGACGGGTCGGTGCCGACGACGCGGACTTCGAGTTCGACGGCGAACGGGTCACCACCCACATGAAGCTCCGCGGCGTCTACAACATCTTCAATGCCGCCGCCGCGCTGGTGCTCGCACGGAGCATCACCGGGGCAAGCGGCAAGCCAGGCGACGCCGCGAAGCTGGTCAGGGCCCTCTCTGAGGTCGCTCCGGCGTTCGGCCGCGGAGAAAGCCTGGTGGTGGACGGCCAGCCCCTCGAGTTGGTGCTGGTGAAGAATCCCAGCGGCTTCCGGCTCGGCCTGAAGTCCTTCCCGGCGAAGGGCTACGCGTCCATGATCGCCATCAACGACAACTATGCCGACGGCCGCGACATGTCCTGGCTGTGGGACGTTGAATTCGAGTCCCTCCGCGAGGACGGCGTGGACGTCCTCACCGGCGTCCGAGCGTACGACATGGCCTTGCGGCTTCAGTACGACGAAGTCCGTTTTGGCTCCGTGAACACAGACATCCCCGCGGCCTTGGGTGAATTCATCCGGGGGTCGGCAGGCAAGCCGAAGCGGGTTTTCTGCACTTATACTGCGATGCTGGCCATCCGGCGTGAACTCTCCAAAATCACCACAGTGGAGGTGGTCTCATGACCCCGGCCGAAGACACCGCACAACACGCAAACAAGGGCACCATACGGGTACTGCAGTTGTATCCCCGTGCAATGAACATCTACGGGGACTGGGGCAACTCCCTCGTCCTGCGCCAGCGGCTGCTCTGGCACGGCTACACGCCCGAGCTCCTCGAGTACAACGTGGGCGACGACTTCCCAGAGGATGTTGACATCATTGTCGGCGGCGGTGGACAGGACAGCGGCCAGATCGTCATCAAGGACGACCTCCAGGCACGCGGCGACCAGCTCCGCGGGATGGCGGAGGACGGAACGCCCATGCTGGTCATTTGCGGGCTCTACCAGCTTTTCGGCAAGTTCTTCAAGACGAAGGCCGGCCCGGTCATCCCGGGGATAGGCATCCTGGATGTCGAAACCGTCGGCAGCGATGAGCGGCTCATCGGCAACGTCACGCTCACCTCACCTGAGTTCGGCGAAATCCTAGGCTACGAAAACCACAGCGGACAGACCTCTCTGGGCCCCGGCGTCGAGCCCCTCGGCACCGTGTCAAAGGGCGCCGGCAACAACAGCAAAGACGGCCATGAAGGTGCCCGGCACCGCAACGTCGTTGCCAGTTACCTGCACGGATCCCTGTTGCCAAAGAATCCTGCCATCGCCGATTTCCTGATCCGCACCGCCGTCGAACGCAAATACGGAAGCTTTGTTCCGGGGACGCCCGACGACGACTTTGCCCGCCTGGCGCGCGAACACGCGGCACGGCGCCCGCGCTAGCCGCACACCCGGCGAATGGGCCGGGCAGCGTAGCTATTTCTCTTTGGTGATGAGGAGTTCGTGCGCTCCGGCTGCTGCCGCGCCCATGGACTCGACCACCGTCTTTGTGCGCGCCCGTGTTTCCGCGTCGGCGGCGGGAGTGGCACAACCGCCCTGTGGTGCGTCGCTGGCCACCGAGCACCATCGGTACGGATTTCGCACGATGACCGAAGGCGCCCACGCGAGGTCCGAGGCAGTCCATTTGCCGCCCTGATCCTGACTGAACTGCGCCCTCACCAGCAAGCCCTCATTGTTGACGACATACCAAGGCGACAACTCCGTCACCCCATTGCCGAGGCCGTACACGATCCACGTTCCCTTGTACTTTTCGATAGGCAGCACCGAATGCGTGTGGTGCCCGTAGATCATAGTGAACTGCCCGCTGTCTACCAAGGCGTGCGCCACGTCCTGCTGCTGGGCGTTGGCTTGGCTCGCATACTCATCACCGGCATGCATGACGCCAAGGACGATGTCTGCACCTATGGAACGAGCCTTCTTGGCCTTTTCGATCATGACAGCGGGGTCGAGCATGTCCACTTGCCAGTCATATGCTGGAACCTGGCCGTTGAGCCCGTACGCCCCGGCAATCACCGCGACAGTGGCAGCATCAGTCTTCAGGAGCAGGATGCCTTGGGAGTCCGCCTGCGTACGGTACGAGCCGGTGTGCTTCAGGCCTGCCGCGTCCAGTGCGTCGAGGGTCCGGACGACCCCTGCTGTTCCTCGGTCGATCGTGTGGTTACTGGCCGAGGTGCACGCCTGGTATCCCACCGCTTTGGAAGCTGTGGTGATCTGCGGCGGGACGTTGAAAGACGGGTAGGCCGAGAATGGGCCCTGCGGGACGGCAACGGGAGTTTCCAAGTGGCAGATGGCCAAATCGCTTTGTTTGATGTATCTCCGTTGGCCCTCGAGAAGCGGGCCAAAATCATAGCCTGTCCCGCCTGCGGCGATGGCATCCTGCTTCGCTTGCTGCCAGAGCTGGGCGTGCACCAGCATGTCCCCGGTGACCAGAACGGAAGTGCAGCGGAGCGCGACGCACTCGGGCCCCTTGCCGGGTGTCGGCGTCGGGGTCGGTGTCGGGGTGGAAGCGGGAGTCGCGGAGCTCATCGGCGTCTGAGCGGCGCTGGATTTCCTGGCGTCGACCTCGGCAATGACGCCGCACCCCACGGCCACGGTGAGCAAGGCGGCCGAGGCCGCAGCTAATGCTGCCAAACGCTTGCGGGTGGATGCGGCCATGGCCCCTATGCTACGACGGCGGGCGGCCGGAATCGCGCAGGACATCGTTGTGAACCGGGGCCCTGCATGAAAGGGTTGCTTGATGACGAACCCTCTCTTGGAGCCGAGTAACCTTCCCTTCGGATTGCCACCCTTCGCAAAGATCCAGGACAGCCACTACGCGGAGGCGGTGGACGCGGGCCTTGCCGAGCACGTGGCCGAGATCCGATCGATCGTGGACAACCCGGAGCCGGCGTCCTTCGACAACACTGCCGTGGCCATGGAACGGTCCGGCCGTCTGCTGGAACGGGCAGCAGCAGCCTTTTTCACTTTGGTGTCCGCCCATGCTTCCGAGGCCATCCAAGAGCTCGAGACGGAGCTGTCTCCGCGTTTCGCGGCCCATCAGGATGCCGTCTACCTGAACAGGGACCTGTACGAGCGGTTCGCAGCCATTGACACGTCAGGGCTCGATGACGAGTCCGTCCGACTCGTGCAGGAGTACCTCAGGGAATTCCGCCAGTCCGGAATTCAGCTTGATCCCGACGATCAGGAGAAGCTCAAGGACCTCAATGCGGAGCTGTCCCGTTTGGGCACGGAGTACGGCCAGCGCGTCAAGGAAGCCATGAAGGCCGCCGCTCTCTTGCTGGATGATGCCGCGGACCTGGCCGGCTTGCCGGCGAGCGAAATCGCCAGCGCTGCCGAAGCAGCACGCACTGCCGGACATGAGGGAAAATACCTCCTGACCCTCATACAACCGAGCAACCAGCCTGCATTGGCTTCCTTGGAGAACCGCGCACTGCGCCGCCGTTTGTATGAGGCATCCATCGCGAGGGGCAGCGACGGCGGCAGCCTGGACGTCTTGGAACTGGCGAAGTCGATGGTTCGCTTGAGGGCTGAGAAGGCGGCCCTTCTCGGCTTCGGGAACTACGCCGAACTAGTCATCGACCGGCAGACTGCACCTGATTTTGAGGCCGTACAGGCGATGCTCAACCGGCTCGCCCCTGCCGCAATCCGCAACGCCGACGCCGAAGCCGCCGCACTGGCGCAGAGCGCAGGGCACCCGCTGGAAGCCTGGGACTGGGCGTACTACTCCGCCAAGGTCAGGCGGGAGCGCTATGCAGTGGACGAGCAGCTTCTCAGGCCATATTTCGAATTGGACCGCGTACTGGTGGATGGAGTGTTCTTCGCAGCCACGAGTCTCTTCGGCATTACTTTCCATGAGCGCAAAGACCTCAAGGGATACCACCCCGACGTCCGCGTCTGGGAGGTGCGAAACGAGGACGGCTCTGAGCTCGGCCTTTTCCTGGGCGACTACTACTCCCGGAACTCCAAGCGCGGCGGGGCCTGGATGAACTCGCTCGTCGAACAGTCAGCATTACTGGGTACCAAGCCAGTGGCGATCAACAACCTGAACATCTCCAAACCGCCTGCCGGAGAACCGACCCTGCTCACCTTGGACGAAGTCCGTACCACTTTCCACGAGTTCGGGCATGCCCTGCACGGACTCTTCTCCAACGTCACGTACCCGCGGTTCTCCGGAACCTCGGTCCCCCGGGATTTTGTCGAGTACCCGTCCCAGGTCAACGAGATGTGGATCATGTGGCCCGAGATTATCGGCAACTATGCCCGGCACTACGCCACCGGCGAACCGCTCCCCCAAGACATCATCGATCGCCTCAACGAGTCCCGGCTCTGGGGCGAAGGTTTCGCCACCACCGAGTATCTCGGCGCCGCACTGCTGGACCTGGCCTGGCACGTGCTTGAAGTCGAAGGCGTTCCACAGGATGCGCAGGACTTCGAGGCCAAGGCACTGGCCGCGGCCGGTGTGGCCCACTCCCTCATACCGCCCCGGTACCGCACGGGGTACTTCCAGCACATCTTCGCCGGTGACTTCTACGCAGCCGGGTACTACTCCTACATCTGGAGTGAGGTGCTGGACGCGGAAACGGTGGACTGGTTCACCGAAAACGGCGGACTCCTGCGCAAGAACGGCGAGCGATTCCGCGTGGAACTGCTCTCCCGGGGCAACAGCCGGGATCCGCTGGAGTCCTTCCGCACGCTCCGGGGACACGATGCCTCCCTGGAACCCCTCCTCAAGCGCCGCGGGCTGGACTAACCCCGGCCCAACTAGCTCGCAGTTGTTGTCGTTATGGAGCCGCAAAACGACATTAACTGCGAGTCAGTTGGGTTAACGCGCGACGCCGGTCGGTCACCACGAAAGGTGACCGACCGGCGTCGTACTTAGCGGCAGCGCAAGGCGATGGACGGTGTAATCCGGCAGCGCGCGTAAAAGGGCCCCCGCCCCAGGTCGCCGCAAAGCCGCGGCAGCGGGCGCGGGGAATAGCGCGCAGAGGATCAGCGCCGTCCGGCGCGCCAACAGAGCGCGCCGGCTTAACTAAGACCTACCAGCCGCGCTCGGCGAGGCGGTGGGGTTCGGGGATTTCCTCGACGTTGATGCCCACCATGGCTTCGCCCAGGCCGCGGGAGACCTTGGCGATGACGTCGGGGTCATCGAAGAAGGTGGTGGCCTTCACGACGGCGGCGGCACGCTGGGCCGGGTTGCCGGACTTGAAGATGCCCGAACCGACGAACACGCCGTCCGCGCCGAGCTGCATCATCATGGCAGCGTCGGCCGGGGTGGCGATGCCGCCGGCGGTGAACAGCACCACGGGGAGCTTGCCGGTGGCGGCGACTTCCTTGACCAGTTCGTACGGTGCCTGCAGCTCCTTGGCCGCGACGTACAGTTCGTCCTCCGGCAGCGTGGAGAGGCGGAGGATCTCGGCGCGGATCTGGCGCATGTGGGTGGTGGCGTTGGAGACGTCGCCGGTGCCGGCCTCGCCCTTGGAACGGATCATGGCCGCGCCCTCGTTGATGCGGCGCAGGGCCTCGCCCAGGTTGGTGGCACCGCAGACGAAGGGAACCGTGAAGTTCCACTTGTCGATGTGGTGGGTGTAATCGGCCGGGGTCAGGACCTCGGACTCGTCGATGTAGTCGACGCCCAGGGACTGCAGGACCTGGGCTTCGACGAAGTGGCCGATGCGGGCCTTGGCCATGACGGGGATGGACACGGCGGCAATGATCTGGTCGATCATGTCCGGGTCCGACATGCGGGACACGCCGCCCTGGGCGCGGATGTCCGCGGGAACGCGTTCAAGCGCCATCACGGCCACGGCACCGGCATCTTCGGCGATGCGGGCCTGCTCGACGTTGACGACGTCCATGATGACGCCGCCCTTGAGCATCTCGGCCATGCCGCGCTTGACGCGGCTGCTGCCCGTAACGCTGGCTGCGGACGAACCGGCTTCGTTGCTTACATCAGGTGTAGACACAAAAACCCCTATGGGTAGATAGAAGACCTTGGCCGGGGCGCAGGCGGACAGGGGGCCATACACAGCGCACACCGGATTTCCAGGTCACATTGACCAAGTAAGTTCAATACTAGTCCCCTGCGCTGGGCCCGTCGTACTTGATTACCCGTCACGGACCACGCAGTTCCGAAGAGCAGAGAGGCACCGCGCACCGGGTCGCGCCGGTAACCTCCGGGAGCAGATCGCAAGCTAGCTGGGCTAAATTGTCAGACCCTCGTGACAGGGTTTATTCATGGAAGGCATCGGTCAACTCGTGGCACCTTGGGCAGCCCCGCCCGCTGGCGGGATTGCGGCGCTGGGACGTCTTTCCCGCCGCCTGAAGCCCGTTCCTGCCCGGCATGCCAGGCTTCAGAACCCGGCTGCTGCCGTGCCGTCGCCCGCACATGACCTTGACCAGGCAGCAGCGGCGGTCCATGCGCTTCGTTCAGCTGCTGTCTCTGACGCCCGGTTGTTTGGTTTCTCTGATGCGGCGGAGTTCGCTGGCAAGGTCGAGGAGATCTCCCGGACGGTGGAGTTTTTGCAGATCGTTGCGGCCGAGGCCGTGGAGCGGACGCGGCGCGAAGCCCAGGCCGCTCGGCAGTCATCCCCGACGCTGGGGTGGAGGACGGGCTGGACCGAGCCCACGACAGCCGAGCCCGCGGCAACGGCATCCGACCCGGACGTTCCGGAGGCCACTGACGTCCCGGCCTCGGCTCCTGCCGCCAGCGCTACGGAAGTAGCTGACGCGATCGACGACGGTTACCGGAACGCGGCCGAATTCCTGCGCGCCAGGCTGCGGATCGGCATCGGCGAAGCCCGGCGCCGGCTGACCCTGGCCGCCGGAGTACTCCCGCAGACCGGAATCGCCGGACAAGACCTACCTGCACGCCACGAAGTCCTCGCCGCGGCCCTTTCCTCTGCAGGAGTGCCGTCCCGTTCGGCCACGATCATCAGCATGGCCCTGGATCAGGTACGGCACCTCGCCGATACGGACACCGCCCGGCGGATGGAACACTCCCTCACCCGAACCGCAATTGAGAGCGATCCCGATTTCGTGTCCCGGATGGCCAAGCGCTGGGTCGATGCCATCGACCAGGACGGAGCCGAACCCGGCGAGGAAGAACTCCGCCACCGCCAGGGTGCATTCATCCGCAAAGCCCGCCGCGGCCTGCACCACCTGGAAATCTTCGCCACCGCGGAACAATTCGAAACCCTCGCCACCGTCATGAACACCGCCACCAACCCGCGTCTCCAGCACGACCCTGACGGACCGCCGGATACCGATCCAGGGGACGCTGATTCAGGCGGGAACACCGGCGGCGGCACCGGAGGGTCTTTGGAGCACGACGTCGTCGCTCGTCCGCCGCTGGATCGCCGCTCGCGGGCGCAGAAGCTGCTCGACGGGCTCGTCGGCGCCTGCGGAGTGGCCCTGTCCACCGGTGAGCTGCCCTCCACCGGTGGCCTCCGGCCGCAGGTGATGGTGACCATCGACTACCGAGACCTGCTGGACCGCGTCGAACACCACGCCCCCACTACCGCGAATCCTCGTCCGAGCACCGGTGCCTCCACGTTCCAGGGCCCGATCCACCCCTCGGTCATCCGCAAGATCGCCTGCGACGCGGACATCATTCCCGTCCTGCTCGGCAGCGACAGCCGCGTCCTGGACATCGGCCGCACAACCAGGGTGTTCCCGCCCCACATCCGCAAAGCCATCATCGCCCGCGACCAAGGCTGCGCCTTCCCCGACTGCACCATCCCCGCACCCTGGTGCGAAGCCCACCACATCACCTACTGGTCCCACGGCGGCACCACCGGAACCGACAACGGCACCTTATTGTGCAGCCACCACCACCACGTCATCCACAAAGAACACTGGACCATCACCATGGAAACCGGCACCGCATGGTTCAAACCCCCACCCCACGTCGATCCCCGCCAAACACCCAGACGCAACCACCACTTCAGACCCACCAGGACATAAACCCGCCCAGGACACGAAACGCTTGTACACGACAGGACGATCCCACCGCCTAGGCGGGCGTCCCGCCGTCGACGTCTGCCATGGCCTGTTCGCGGACAGCTGCCATCCTCTGGACCACCGTGACGCCTGTCGCCGCCGCGAGCACGACGAGGGTCACGAGCAACACGACCGGAGGTAGACCCAAGCCGGTCAGGCCCGTGACGAGCAGCACCGAGATAAGCCGCTCCGCGCGCTCGGCGATGCCCACATTGGCGTAGAAGCCTAGTGATTCAGCCTTGGCGCGGGCGTACGAAACCACCATCCCGAGCACTAGGCAGGCCAGAGACGCTATGGCAATCGCGCTGTTCCCGCCCCCCGTGAAGAACCAGATTGCGACGCCGGCGAAAATGGCGCCGTCCGCCAGCCGGTCCAGCGTGGAGTCGAGAAAGTTTCCCCAGGGGCCGCTGCGTCCCTGTTCCCTCGCCATGATGCCGTCAACGACGTCGGACAGCGCGAAAACGGCGATCAGCAGGGAACCCCACCAGAGCTGGCCCAAGGGGTAGAGAATCAGGGCGCCGAGCACTACGCCGGCGGTCCCGACGACGGTAACGGCGTCGGGCGAGACCCCCACCTTGAGTAGGAATCGGGCAAGGGGTGAGAACAGCCCGGTGAAAAACCCGCGCGCATGCCGATTAAGCATCCGTCTCCCCGGGCGCGTCCGACTCTCCTGGCCAAGCGTCGGCCACTTGCTGGCGGACCTCGTCAAGGGTCTGGGTGATGGCCTTCGTCTGAGCGATGATCGGGAAGAAATTTCCGTCCCCGCCCCAGCGCGGAACCACATGCTGGTGCAGGTGGGCTGCGATTCCCGCACCTCCGGCCACGCCCTGGTTTATGCCCAGGTTGAAGCCACCAGGGTTGGCCACCTTGCGCAGCACCCGCATTGCGGTCTGCGTGAGCTCCGCCATCTCCGCCGTTTCCTCCACGGTGATGTCGGTGTAGTCCGGCACATGCCGGTACGGGCACACGAGCAAGTGACCCGGGTTGTACGGGAACAGGTTGAGCACCACGTAACAGGTCCTGCCGCGGTGCACGATGAGGGATTCCTCGTCCGTGCGACTTGGAGCTACGCAGAACGGGCAGTCGTCCTGGTTCTTGAACTGGTTCGGCCCGCCTTTGATGTATGCCATGCGGTGGGGAGTCCACAGGCGCTGGAAGGCGTCGGGAACGCCCGCCAGGCCGAAGTCGTCGGTTACTTCGGCATCGCCCGGATAGTCAGCTGTCACGCCTGTGTTCTCCTGCACTGTTTTGCGCCTCGGCGTTGCCGCCTCGTCAGCTCTCGCGGTTCTTGACGGCGTCCACGATTCTCCGGACGGCCTCGGCAACGGGCACACCGTTATCCTGGCTGCCATCCCGGAAGCGGAACGACACCGCACCGGCTTCCGCGTCCTCTCCACCGGCGATGAGGACAAAGGGAATCTTGTCCTTGCTCGCAGTGCGGATTTTCTTCGGGAAGCGGTCCGAGGAAATGTCCACCTCGGCACGGATGCCTGCGGCCTTGAGTTGGTCCACGACGTCGAACATGTAGTCGTTGAACGCCTCCGCCACCGGAATGCCAACCACCTGCACGGGCGCAAGCCACGCGGGGAAGGCTCCTGCATAGTGTTCGGTGAGTACACCCATGAAGCGTTCTACCGAACCGAACAGAGCACGGTGGATCATGACGGGACGCTGGCGGGTGCCGTCCGCGGCCTGGAACTCGAGCTCGAAACGCTCAGGCAGGTTGAAGTCCAGTTGGATGGTGGACATCTGCCAGGTGCGCCCCAGCGCATCTTTGGCCTGCACGGAGATCTTGGGACCGTAGAACGCAGCTCCACCCGGGTCCGGGACCAGCTCCAGCCCCGAGGCCTCTGCTACTTCGGCCAGGGTGCGGGTGGCTTCCTCCCAGGCGGCGTCTTCACCAACGAACTTGTCTTCGTTCTTGGTGGACAGTTCGAGGTAGAAGTCGTCCAGCCCGTAGTCCTTGAGCAGGCCGAGGACAAAGTTCAGGGTTGTGGTGAGTTCGTCCTTCATCTGCTCGCGGGTGCAGTAGATGTGGGCGTCGTCCTGTGTCATGCCGCGAACACGGGTAAGACCGTGGACAACGCCGGACTTCTCGTAGCGGTACACAGAGCCGAATTCGAAGAGCCGCAAAGGCAGCTCCCGGTAGGAGCGGCCGCGCGAACGGAAGATGAGGTTATGCATGGGGCAGTTCATCGGCTTCAGGTAGTAATCCTGGCCGGGCTTGCGCACGGTGCCGTCCTCGTTCAATTCCGCGTCGATGTGCATCGCCGGGAACATGCCTTCCTTGTACCAGTCAAGGTGGCCGGAGACCTCGTAGAGGTGTCCCTTGGTGATGTGCGGGGTGTAGACGAACTCGTAGCCGGCGTCGACGTGGCGCTGGCGGGAGTAGTCCTCCATGGCCTTACGGATGATGCCGCCCTTGGGGTGGAACACCGGCAGGCCTGAGCCCAGTTCGTCCGGGAAGGAGAAGAGGTCAAGCTCCGCGCCGAGTTTGCGGTGGTCGCGGCGTTCGGCCTCGGCGATGCGCTCCTGGTAGGCCTTCAGGGCGTCCTTGGTAGGCCAAGCAGTGCCGTAGATACGCTGCAGCTGCTGGTTGTTCTGGTTGCCCAGCCAGTAGGCCGCAGACGAGCGGGTCAGGGCGAAGGCGTTCGAGATCAGCTTGGTGTTGGGCAAGTGCGGGCCGCGGCAAAGATCGCACCAGACACTGTCACCGCTCTTGCGGTCGACGTTGTCGTAGATGGTGATGTCCCCGGCGCCCACCTCGACGTTGACGCCTTCGCCGGCGTCAGCTGCGTCGTTCTTCTTGCCAAGCAGTTCGAGCTTGTAGGGCTCGTTCTTCATGGCCTCGCGGGCTTCATCCTCGGTGACGACCCGGCGCACGAACTTCTGGTTCTGGTTGATGATCTTCTGCATCATCTTTTCGAGCTGGCGCAGGTCTTCGGGGGTGAAGGGTTCGGCAACGTCGAAGTCGAAGTAGAAGCCGTCGGTAATGTACGGACCGATTCCGAGTTTGGCGTCGGGGCGCAACTGCTGCACGGCCTGGGCCATGACGTGCGCGGTGGAGTGGCGCAGTACGTTCAGGCCGTCCGGCGAATCAATGGTGATTCCTTCAACCTGGGCGCCTTCGGGCAGCACCTGGTCAAGGTCCTTGAGTTCGCCGTCGACTCGGGCCACTACGACGTCGCGGCGCTCGAAGAAGAGTTCCGCGCCGGTGGTCCCTTCCGTCACCTTGGTCTCTTCGCCATCGACGATGAGGGTGATCTGCTGGGCATCTGACACGGGTGTCTCCTATTCATTGATAAGGCTTCATAGCTTGTGGCGTACGGGGACCACAGCCAGCCATCGTCCATCGTATCCGCTCCGGCGGAGGCCACCAAAGCAGGCACGGGCGTGCCGTTTCGAGGCATAAGAATAGGGCCAAACGGATATTGCCCATGGGTCACCACGAGGACCGCTCAGGGCGCAGCTTGGGATCCAGCGCTACTCATGTGGTGGCTGAGCGCGACGAAGGGTGCTCGTGCGGCCCTGGCTCATGAGGGCCCCAGGCGATCAGCGGCTTGCGGCTTTCCTCAACTCGTGGGTCCGCCATGCTGGCTGATGGAGCAGATGCAGCCGGTGAACCTGCCGCTCAAGCGAAGGGGTCCACTTTCCGTGGCTCCGGTCCTTGATGAGGGCCGTTCCGGCGATCTCCCTCAGTGTGGATATCGCTCGGACAGCTATCTGCTTGGTGGCAAACGTTGTGGACATCGCCAGAATCTCGCCGTTGCCGTCGCGCAATGCAATCCTGTACCCGTCATCGGGTGCGTCGACCAACTCAAAGTATCCAGCCATTGTGTAGCCTCCTTTGAATCCTGCGGTTAACAAGGACACCACCCAGTCTACCGAGCCACGCCCGCTTGGGCTGTAGCATTTTTGCCCAAGAACGCAGGCGCCGGCCTGACGTCGATCAGGGCCTGGCCTGCAGCAATGCAAGGAGAGCCTTACCGTCCGGGCTGCCCAAGCCCGTGCAGGGGTCCCAGCCGGCCGCGGCCCTGTAGTTTCCGTTGGAGCCCGTAGTGATGTCATGGAAGCCTGACGCCGGTTGCGTACCGTTTTGGTAGAGCAGCGGCTGGATCAGCCCGAAGCGCCTGTTGGTTGCCTGGGCGAGGCGGGCGATCAGCGCCGCCCAGAGTGGTGCGACCGCGCTGGTTCCGCCGATCACCATGTCTTTCCCGTCCACCCGAACTTGGTAGCCAGTCTGCGGGTCCGCGACGCCGCTGACATCCGGCACGCCTCGTCCTGCTTTCCCGGGAGAAGGTTTGTGCTTGGCATGTCCGATGACGCCCGACTGCCAGGACGGAACAGGGAAGACATCACTGTAGCCTCCGCCGGTGGCGGAGTTCGGGCCATCATTCCAGACAGTTTCTTCGCTAATGACACCCGTCGCGGCATCTGCTTGAAGGCGGGTACCGCCGCAGGCCAGTACGTGCGGGCTCGACGCCGGGAAGTCGGCATGGTCCCTATTGTCCGCCGCGCCGTCTGCGCTTCCGTTGTCCCCGGCCGCCGCTGTCACCGTCACTCCGAGGGCCGCGGCGTCAGCCATGGCCTGGTCGAACGCCGTACGGGCTTGGGCGGTCCAGGCGTCCTCGCTCTGGCCCCAACTGATGCTGATGGCGGCCGGCGCGGGATTCGCATGCGAGGCGGCAATAATCGCGTCCAGAAACCCGGCGTCGGTGTTGGGGGCAAAGTAGACCACAATGTCCGCTTTCGGTGCCAACGCACCGACTACTTCGACGTCGAGCAAAACCTCCCCGTCGGCACCGGCCGGATCCTGCCCCGGTTGGTTTGCCCCGCCGTCGACTCCCACCGCAGTGATGGTCGGCGTGGGAATACCGAGGCCTTGGAAGTAGGCGTCCAGGTCCTGTTGGCCGTAGCCTCCGCCAAGTTCGAGGATGGCCACGGTTTGGCCTGCCCCGTCCGTTCCCTCAGGGAAGTTGTAGATCTTTCCCAACTGGGGCGGGGTGTAGCTGGTACCTGTCGCGGCCAGCGGTATGACGCGAAACTGAGCCCGGGCCTGGGGCCGGTCGTCAAGGCCTAGCACGGCAACAACGACGCCATCGAGGGCCGCGGGTACCTGCAGGCCTCCCGTGCGGTGGCGGTGCGTGACCGCGGTGCCGTCCGGGCTACGGCTGGTCAGCTGATCCAGGGACGTTCCGAAAATGCTGCTTAGCTGCTCCACCGTGCCGGCCAGCCGAATCCTGCGGCTGGCCGCGTCCGATTCAACAACCTCGAGGCCTGAACCGGCGAAAGTGCGCACGGCCAGATCAAGGTCCTCGGCGGATGCGCCGTAACTCGAAGCCAGCTCGTCCCGGGAAAGAAGGACGGACGGCATTTCGGTCAATTCTTCCTGGCGCCGAAGGATGACCGTCACCTCAATCCGACGGGAGGGGTCAACCGGTCCGAGAATGTCCCGGACTCCCGGGGCGGGGGCCCTTTCCGATCCCGGTAGCGGGACGCTGCGGCTCTCAGCCGACCGGCGCCTTTCAGGGATGTCCTGCATCGACATTGGTGCCTCCTACGACCGCGGAGACAGAGCTCCGTCCCCTGCGATTATGTACCCGGAGCCACTTTGGCACCATGCCCTTGGGGCTTGGGTGCGGCGGCCTCCCGCGGTAGCGTAGGCCCCGGCAGGCCTTGGCACCGCTACGGCGAGCGCCACGGCGAGCGCTGTGGCGAGTCAAAAGGAGCGAACCATCAACAGGTCACACCGAACATCAGCCCATGAACCCGACACAGCTGTTGAGTTGAATCCGGTATTCAGCCGGCCGGGAGAATCCAGCATCTTTCCGCGTTTCACCCTTCCGGACGGAGAGTCCCTTCCTTCGACGGCGTACCAGATTGTCCACGACGAGGCCATGCTCGACGGGAACTCCCGGCTGAACCTCGCGACGTTTGTTGGAACGTGGATGGAACCCGAAGCGTCGAAACTCTACGCCGAGACGTTCGACAAGAACATGATCGACAAGGACGAATACCCCCAGACCGCCATGATCGAGACCCGCTGCTGGCGCATGCTGGCAGACCTGTGGAACGCGCCTGATCCCGCCAAGTCCGTGGGGACGTCAACCATCGGTTCGTCGGAGGCATGCATGCTCGGCGGCCTGGCGTTGAAGCGCCGCTGGCAACATTCGAGGCGGGCGGCCGGTCTTTCGACGGACAAACCCAACCTTGTCCTCAGCTCGGCCGTGCAGGTGTGTTGGGAGAAATTCTGCAACTACTGGGACGTGGAAGCCCGGTTCGTTCCGGTGTCCAAGGAACACCCGGTGCTCGACGGCTACGAACTGGATAGGCATGTGGACGAGAACACCATTGGCGTCGTTGCCATCATGGGCGTGACCTACACGGGATCCTATGAGCCTGTGGAAAGAATCTCCGCGGCATTGGATGAGATTCAGGCGCGGCACGGCTTCGACATTCCGATTCATGTTGACGGCGCATCCGGTGCAATGGTCGCGCCCTTCCTTCAACCGGAGACTGTCTGGGACTTCCGTTTGCCAAGGGTTGCCTCGATCAACACCTCAGGTCACAAGTACGGCTTGGTCTATCCAGGCCTTGGATGGGTCATCTGGCGGGACGAGCAAGCACTTCCCGAGGACCTGATCTTCCACGTCAGTTACCTCGGTGGGAACATGGCGAGTTTCGCCCTGAACTTCTCACGCCCCGGCGCTCAGGTGCTCCTGCAGTACTACTTGTTCCTCCGACTCGGATACGAGGGATATAAATCCGTCCAAGCAACATCCCGGGACGTAGCGCTCTATCTCTCCAGTGAAATAGGGGCGATGGGGTCATTCACTTTGTGGAGCGACGGATCCGATATTCCGGTCTTTGCCTGGCAACTCACGGACGGCTATACGGATAAGTGGAACCTCCACCACTTGTCCGAACGGTTGCGGATGAATGGATGGCTCGTCCCTGCCTATCCAATGCCAGAGGGCCTGAGCGAAATGACGGTGCAAAGGATCGTTGTCCGCAATGGCTTCACGCGGGACCTCGCATCCAGCTTCCTGAACGACCTCAAAAAGGAAGTTGCCTACTTGGACGGCCTTGCTGCACCGATGCCCGCAGGTGGGCAAGCCCAGGCGTTCCACCACTAGTCAGCAGCGACTCGCAAGGAGGAATGCCCATGTGCCGCTTGTTCGGCTTGCATGCCGGTTCGGAGCCGGTCCGTGCCACTTTCTGGCTCTTGGACGCGCCGGACAGCCTCGCTGACCAAAGCCGGCGCGAGCCCGACGGCGCGGGCATAGGAACCTTTGACGGTGACGGCAAGGCGCATGTCGCCAAGCGGCCGCTCGCCGCATGGGAGGACCACGCCTTTGCGCGCGAGGCGCGGGTCCTGAAGAGCACGACGTTCCTGGCCCATGTTCGGTATGCCAGTACCGGCGCGCACACCATGGTCAACACGCACCCGTTCGAGCAGGATGGGAGGTTGTTCGCCCACAACGGCGCCTTTGGCGATCTTGAACGACTCGATCAGCGACTGGCTGAGTTCGGAGTCGCGGATCTGGTGCATGGCCAGACCGACAGTGAGCGACTCTTCGCCCTGATTACTGCAGAGAGCAGGCGAGCAGGTGGCGACGTCGGCGAAGGTATCACCCAAGCGATCAGCTGGATCGCCCATGAGCTTCCCGTGTTCAGCTTGAATCTCATTCTGACGACGGCGACCGACCTCTGGGCAGTGAGGTACCCGGACACACACGAACTGCACCTTCTGAAACGGACGCCCTCCGGTCCTGGCGAGGCAGCCCCGTTGGACGCGAGGAGCTCCCGTATCCGCGCCCACAGCAAGGAGCTCTCCCGTTCCGGGCACGTCCTCGTCGCCACCGAACCTATGGATGACAACCAGGAGTGGAGTCCGTTGGCTGGCGGCGCGCTGGTCCACGTCGGTCCGGAGCTGGAAGTGACTACCAGCTACCCCTTCCCCGAGGCGCCGGCACATCCGCTGACACTGTCCGATCTTTCCCCGTCTGCGGCTGCATCGCAAAAGCCCTGAGCCTCGCAAGGCAGCCCCTCGGCCTCTTGCTCTGAAGGCCGCGTGTTCAGCGGGTCCATGCACCCCGACGCACATAAGATCGATCCATGACCGCTGAAGCCGAACCCGAAACCGCCTTCGCCCCGGCCGTGCAACTGGACGGACAGATGAGCATCAACGACGTCCTGCTTGAGTTGGGGTGGGAACCTGTGGTGTACCCGTCGGCGAACGCCGACGCCGGCGACTTCCACATTTTCTAGGCCGGGGCCGGTGGCGATGGAGGTACTGGCAGGCAGGTGGAGCGTAACCGCGGCCTAAGAGTGGCCTCCCGGCTGATTCAGGGCTACGGCCGCCGCCCCTCTTGCTCGCCGTCGTCGTCCCTCTCCGAACGGCTTCCCGCATCAGGGTCCAATGCTTCTGCCCGCCGCAGCCGGTCCTGCGAGACTTCGTTGGCCCGCTCTGAAGCCTTCTGCTTGTCCATGGCCTCCTTGTGCAGCCGTTCCGCTTCGCTCTCGGCGCGGGCGGCGTCGGCCTCCGCCCGCGCCGCCTCGGCGCTGCGCTCATGAGCTCCGAGGGCATCGGTGCGTGCTCGCTCGCGGAGCTCAGCCGCGCGCTTGCGGTCAACGGCGGTCTTCGCACGGCGCCCAAAAACGACGACGGCGAGGATCAGGGCGATTATCACAACCACGACGACGATCCAGATCCATTGTTGCCCGTCCATTTAGGCCCTCCTCGAGATTGACTGTGCCTCTGCCGCCGCGGCGGCGGTTCCGTCCTACCCCCGGGCTGCGCGCGGACTCTGGTCTCTCGAGTCAACAACTTTGCGTGAAGCATGGCACGAGTAGCGTGTACTTGTTTTCCTCCGGCGGGGTTTGCCGGAGAGTTGCCGCTGGGGCTGCTACTCGACCGCCGGTGAGGGTGGACGAACGCCGAAGGCCAGTGAAGGTTCATCGGGGGTGGAGAGTGTCAGCACGGCCTCCTCGACGGTCTCCTCGTCCTCAAGTTCGCGCTCGACGCGGCGCAGAGCCACGGCTACGTCGTGTTCCCGAAGGTCACCCTTGATGTCTACAGCCGCCACCAAGTACAGCTTGCGTGGTCCCACAAATTCCAAGTGCAGATAGGTCAGACGCTCGATTTCCGTATGTTCCAGGACCCGGATCGCCATCGATTTCTCAAGTTCAGGCGTAACGCCTTGACCTACGAGGAAGCGACGATTCCGATCTATCAGCACCACCGCGATAACCCCGAGAAGGATGCCGACAAGAATGGAGCCCAGAGCGTCTGGAACAGGCGAACCCGTGGCCTGGTGCAAGAAGATGCCGAAGAAGGCGATGATCAGGCCTATCAACGCAGCACTGTCCTCCGCGAAGACAGCACGCATGGTGGGATCCGAACTCTTGAGCACTTGTTCCAAAGTGCGGCGTTCAAGCTGCCTGGCGGACTTGCGAGCCTGCCGGAACGCCTGGATGAAGGAGGTGCCTTCGAGCACGAATGATATCGCCAAGACAACATAGGCGACCGCGAAATCACCGGCTGGCTCCGGCGCGAAAAGCTGTTGGATGCCGTGCATCACGGATACCACCGCACCTGCGGTGAACAAGCCAAACGCGGCAAACATCGACCACACGTATGCTTCCCTGCCATAGCCCATCGGATGGGCTACGTCCCGCTGTTTCGAGGATCTCCTCTCAGCCACAAGGAGGAAAACCTGGTTTCCCGTGTCGGCCCAAGAGTGGGCGGACTCAGCGATCATTGAAGCGGATCCGGTAATCGCGGCAGCGACTGTTTTTGCCGCGGCAACAAGAAGATTTGCCGCGAAAGCCAGAATCACGGTCGTGAGCGATGAAGATGGCATCTTGACGCTCTTGCTTTGACCCATGGAACCTACCGTACCTAACAACCGAGGGAGCCAGGCCTGGCGGTTGCCGAGGAAAACGCTGAGAGCCTGGGACGTCCCAACGTGAGTTCCCATCCGGCCGGCCTATGGTCCACGCCAGTTAATAAGTAAGCTTATGATATCCGGGATTGAGGAGAGGTTGGTCGAAGGATATGCGGTTGGGATCGATTCTGGGGCTGATCGTCGTGATCTGGCTCGTCGTGGGGGCAGTAGCTGCCGGCCAGCGCGGTTACTTCAACGCAGTTCCCGCCCAGTGTTCCCAGTTCGCGACGATTACTTTGAATATCGTTGCCGGTCCACTGAACTACATGGGATTGAACCCTGCGGCCGGCTGCGAGCTGCCGCGACCGTCGTGAACCGGCCGGATCCACTGCCGCCTGGCCCGCAGGCCGATACCAGGCACGAGTCCAAGGACCAGCGGATGGACCGCAATTGGAATGAGCTCCTCCAAGAATTGCGCGTCCTGCAGACCGGTGTCCAGATCATCGGAGGCTTCCTGCTGACCCTCCCGTTCCAGCAACGATTCGGGACCTTGACCGAGCCGGAAAAGTGGTTGTTCCTGGCTCTGGTGGTCTTGGCGGCCATCACTACGGGCCTCATGCTGGTTCCCGTGAGCCTGCACCGCCGGCTCTTCCAGCACCACGTCAAGTCCCGCCTGGTTGCGGCGGGGGACAAAATCGTCAAAAGCGTCCTTGCCTGCGTAGCCCTGCTGATTGCGGGGTGCGCCGGATTGATCTTCAGCGTTGTTCTCGGGCAGGAGGCTGGCGCCGCGGCCGGCGTCAGCATCCTCGTGGCCCTCGCGGCGCTGGTGCTGCTGTACCCACTCCTTTCCTGGTCTCCCAGGCACGGCCGACTGGATCCGGAACGCGATTCAGGCAAAGAGTCCGATGGCCGGCAACCCTGACTCCGGACCCAAAATCGGTCCAGTCCAGGCCTTGTCACTGAATATAGTAAGTTTGCTGAGCAATTTTGCTGAATCCATGGACAAGCGTCCACCCGGCCTACTAGTTTCGATGTGGTAGCAGGCTCACGCGAGCGTCGAAAGGACGACGACCGGGAACGATTCGACCTCGGCTGAACCCCCAACATGGCCGCCAACCTTGGCAAGACCCAACCAAAGGAGCATGAACATGGCTACCGTTAACCAAACGATTGACGTGGAAGTCCCCGTATCCGTGGCATACAACCAGTGGACTCAGTTCGAATCGTTCCCGGAATTCATGAAGGGCGTGGAGGCGGTCCAACAGATTGACGAAACTGCGCTTCACTTTTCCACCACCGTCGGTGGCGTCAAGCGTGACTTCAACGCCCAAATCCTGGAGCAAGTCCCGGATTCGTTGGTCAGTTGGGCAAGTATCGACGGTCCCCGGAACGCAGGCTCTGTGCGCTTTGAGCCCCTCGGCACGGATCGCACCCGCGTTAGCGTGGAGATCGAGTGGGAACCGGAGAGTTTCGTCGAGAAGGCCGGATCGCTCGTTGGCATCGACGATTTGCGGGTTTCAGCCGACCTGGACAAGTTCAAGAAATTCATCGAGGCCCGTGGCTACGCAACGGGCGGCTGGCGAGGCTCTGTGACGAGTGGCGACGTCGATGACCGCGGGGAGGCGTCCGGCGTCGAAATAACCTCGGAACTACCAGCGGTCGATCCTGATCTGACGGCGCCCGCAGCCACGAACTCGGCCGCGGACCAAGACGAGCGCGTTGGCCAGTACACCGAGGGCGACTACGGAACAGAACGGGTGGGTGATGTCCCCGTCGAGGGAATCCAAGGCGACTATGCCGCCGAAGAAACCCTCAATGGTCCTTCGGCGGCGCCTCGTTCCGGTCCTCGGACGGGCACAGAACCAGGACCACGCTCGACCGAGCACTGAACCCCGTCAGGGCCGGCCAGCGAACGGGCCGGCCCTGACGGAAGCCCCGCAGAATCCATTCACGATTCGAGGAGATTACGATGAGCGAGTTCCCTCCCGACCCAACGCGAGACCCGGACCCCACGAAGGAACCTGGCCCGACGCCAACCCCGGAGCCCGTGCCATTGCCAGAGCCAGGCCCGACCCCCGTGCCGACCCCTGGACCTGAACCCCAACCGGGGCCGCGACCAGGAACCCCCGAACCGGTTCCGCTGCCAGAGCCAGGCCCTTCCCCTGTTCCCAACCCGGAGCCGGACCTGCCCTTCCCGCCCTCACGACCTTGGGGAGAGCCACCCCTCACGTTCGTGTAGACCCCTGGGGCGACTCCGGTCCCCCGGACCAAGCAATTCCTGGATTTCCATTTAAGAAAGCGAGATAGTGATGGGATTTTTTGGGTTTCTTTTGCTAGGCCTCATCGCAGGTGCCATCGCCAAATTGTTGATTCCCGGCAGGCAGGGCGGCGGATTGCTGATCACTATGCTCCTGGGTGTAATCGGTGCCATCTTAGGCGGGTGGATCGGCGGACTGATTTTCGGCGGCGGCCTTCAGGAGTTCTTCTCCCTGCGGACTTGGCTGCTCGCCATCGTCGGATCGCTCATAGTACTGCTGATCTACGGCGTAATCACAGGCAGGAGGAGCCGGAGGTAGGCCGGCTGACGCACAAACCAGACCGGCCCCTCGGCATTCATAAAGGCAACTGAGATGACAAAAGACCCACAAACACAGCGCGCCCCCTTGGAGGCTGGAGAAGCCAGTTTCATCCGCTCCCTGGCCACTCAACTGCGGGTTGACTCCATAAGGTGCAGCACGCGTGCGGGCTCGGGCCACCCCACGTCGTCGTTGTCGGCCGCGGATCTCATGGCTGTCCTGCTCACGCGGCACCTACGCTACGACTGGGACCGTCCGTCGTTGCCGAACAACGACCACCTCATTTTCTCCAAGGGACATGCTTCTCCGCTGCTCTATTCCATGTATCGCGCCGTGGGCGTGGTCGAGGAAGATGAGCTGATAAACACCTATCGGCGATTCGGTGCCCGGCCTCAGGGCCACCCCACCCCGGTGTTGCCTTGGGTTGATGTGGCGACCGGCTCGCTGGGGCAAGGGCTGCCGGTCGCCGTCGGGGTAGGCATCGCAGGACGGTACCTCGACAGGCTGCCCTTCCATACATGGGTGTTATGCGGAGACAGCGAACTCGCCGAAGGGTCCATCTGGGAGGCCGTCGACAAGGCGGCCTATTACAAGCTCGGCAACCTCACCGCCGTCGTGGACGTCAACCGTCTCGGACAGGACGGGCCCACCGAATTGCAATGGGACATGGACAGCTACGCCAGACGTGTGGAGGCCTTCGGCGCCCATGCCCTCATCATCGACGGCCACGATCTTTCCCAGATCGACGACGCGATGCACCGAGCGCGGAGCCATCCTGATAAGCCGGCGGTCATTCTGGCCAAGACGATCAAAGGCAAAGGGGTACCCGAGATCGAAGACCAAAACGGCTGGCACGGCAAAGCGCTGCCGGCAGACATGGCCGAGCGAGCCATAGCAGCGCTCGGCGGCCCGAGCAGCGTCCACGTCACCACACGTCCCCCGGAGCCCGGCACACCAGCAATCACGCCGGGCACCCGGAATGCGATCACCCTTCCACACTGGACGGTCGGCGACAAAGTCGCAACGCGGGCCGCCTTCGGTGCGGCCGTGTCCGCACTTGCCGGCCGCCCTGAAGTGGTCGTCCTGGATGGCGAGGTGGGGAATTCGACCCACGCCGGGGACTTCGAGGAGGTGGCCCCTGAGCGGTATTTCGAAATCTTCATTGCCGAGCAGCAACTCGTTGCCGCCGCCATCGGACTCTCGGTCCGCGGCTATGTGGCCTTCGCCTCAAGTTTCGCGGCTTTCCTGGTTTCGCGTCCATTCGACTTTATCCGCATGGCCGGAGTTTCGGAGGTGAACATCCGACTCGTCGGCACGCATGCCGGCGTTGAAATCGGCCAGGATGGCCCTTCGCAAATGGCCCTGGAAGACATTGCCGCCATGCGGGCGGTGCACAGTTCCACCGTGCTATATCCGGCCGACGCCCCCTCAACGGCGCAACTGGTGAGCACGATGGCGGACACCCCCGGAATTTCCTACCTGCGGGCTACCCGTGGCGCGTATCCCGTGATTTATGGGCCGAACGAACAGTTCCCGGTTGGCGGGAGCAAAGTTCACCGGTCGGGCGCTGACGATCAGGTTGCACTCATCGGCGCCGGCGTCACACTCCACGAATGCCTCTCCGCGGCCGAACAGCTTGCCCGGGGGGAATCAGGGCCCGCGTCATCGACCTCTACTCCGTCAAGCCCATCGACGTGGATACTTTGCGCCAGACATGCCTTGAAACTGGTGGGCGGATCGTCGTCGTAGAAGACCATTACCCCCAAGGCGGCATAGGCTCGGCCGTCCTCGAAGCCCTTGCGAGCGCCAACACTCCCAAACTCCATCTGGCACTGCTCGCCGTCAGGGACCTGCCGGGTTCCGGCGAACCCAAGGACTTGCTTGAGGCCGCAGGTATTTCCGCACGCCACATCGCTGCCGCTGCGCGCGACCTGGTCATGGACTGACAAGCAACGGCGCGACGGCCGGCACCGCACTCCCGCGCGGCCGCCGTCGGAGGGTTCCGTGCGAAGCTAAACCCTTACGGTACGGGGCGCCGCAACCGAACCCCGCCGGACCAGCCGGGCTGAGAATCCAGGCCCGCTGGCGGCGGGTTTCCGGCCCTCGATTTGCCTGATCAGGGCGGCGGCGGCTGCAACGCCCATCTCGTAGACAGGCTGGGCGATGACTGTCAGTGGTGGGCTGGTCAGGCGCGTCCAGGAGAAGTCGTCATACATCAGGAACGACACGTCCTCGGGGATTGAGAGGCCTAGCTCCTGGATGGCTTCGACAACGCTGAGTGCAATGAGCCCGTCGGACGCGACGATGGCCGTGGCGGGATCGGGCATGGCAAGAAGCTCGCGCGTGATGTTCCGGATGGAATCGGCGTCGCCGGCGTTGAGCCGCACCCGGTCCTCGGGAAAGGTCAGTCCGCTTTCGCGGAATGCCCTCTGCATGCCCTCCAGTCGCTCGGAGATCTGCGAGGAATCCAGCACCATTCCGGCCCTGTATGGGGATTCCGTCTTGAGGGTGGAGATAAAGGCGATCCGGCGGTGTCCGGCCTGGAGAAGGTACCGGGTGGACTCATACGAGATTTCGGCCATGTCGACGGCGATGGCCTCGACCCCGAGCTTCTCGGCCTTGCGGTCCAGGAGCACCAAGGGCCGGCCGGATTCGTGAACATGCCGTAAATGTTCTGTTTCAACTGACGACGCCGGGGCCACGATGAGTCCGTCGACTCGCTTATCGAGCAAGACTTGAACGGCCTCGATTTCCGCAGCGAGTTCCTCGTCGGTGTTGATCAGGATGACGTTGTAACCGCTCTTCTTCGCAGTGTCAGTGATGCCCCTGGTGGCCAGGCCGAAATGCGGGTTTTCGATGTCGCCCACGACTACCCCGATCGTGTTCGATTTCCCCGTGTTCATGCTGCGCGCCAGTTCATTGGGCCGATAGGAAAGCTCCTCCGCCGCGGCAAGTACCCGGCCCCTTACCTCGTCACTGACGGCACCGTAGTTGCCCAGCGCTCCTGGCACTGAGCGGGTGTGGCGGATCGACCCCTGCCTCGTCGTCGACGGCCGGGAACCCTTACGGCCTCATCGAACCTGGCACCATCCGCGTAGCCAGCCTGGGCGATGCCAAGCCCTACACGTTCACTGATGCCACCGGAAACTTCACGGGCTTCGACGTCGAGCTGTTCAAGGATGTCGCGCACCGCGCCGGTGTGGACAAGGTCGTCTTCACCGGACAGGACTTCTCGGCGATCCTGCCGGCCGTCGCCAACGGCCAGTTCGACGTCGGGGTCGCGGCGATCGGCATCACGGACAAGCGCAAGCAGACCGTGGACTTCTCCAACGGCTACCTCGCCGGATACCTGACCGTCCTGACGACCAAGACCTCAGGGATCAAGGATGTCAACGGCCTTTCCGGCAAGCGGCTCGGGGTGGTGCAGGGCACTCTGCAGGAAGCATATGCGGTGAAGAATTTCCCCTCCGCCAGCTTGGTTCGTTTCCCGGATAACAACTCCGCGATCTCGGCCGTGAACAGTGGTTCGGCAGACGCCCACTTCCTCGACTACGAGGCCGCGAAATCCTACGAGCAGCAGTTTGGCCTGGTCAGCGCTGCCGACATTCCCTCCTTTGACGCACCGGCCGGCTTCGCCCTGGCCAAGGACAAGACTGCCCTCAAGGATGCCCTGAACAAGGGACTGGCCGCTGCGATGGAAGACGGCACGTGGAAGAAGCTCTACCAGAAGTGGTTCCCGGGATCTCCGATGCCTACCCAGTACCTGCCCACGGCCGAGCAAACCGCCAGCCCGGCGCCCAGCAAGTAAGCCACCTACCAAGTAGGCGGGCGGACCACACCCGGTCCGCCCGCCCAACAGCCACCTAAGTCTGAGAGCAAACCATGGACTGGTTAAGCACCATCACACGTACATTCTTCGATTTCGGCGCGATGGCCGAAGTCCTCCCGCAACTGCTCGGCGTGGGCTTGCTGAACACGCTGATCATCTCGGTGGCCGCAACCATCATCGGCGTCGCGCTGGGCATGGTTGTTGCCGTCATGGGGATCTCATCCTCCAAGTGGCTCCGCGTCCCGGCCCGTATTTACACCGATTTGTTCCGCGGCCTCCCGGCAATCCTCACCATCCTGCTGATCGGCCAAGGCTTCGCCCGGCTGAGCCAATCAATCTTCGGCCCCTCCCCCTACCCCCTCGGCATTATCGCGCTGAGCCTGATCGCCAGCGCGTATATCGGTGAGATCTTCCGCGCGGGCATCCAAAGCGTGGACAGGGGCCAAGGCGAGGCATGCCGCGCCTTGGGCATGAGCTATGCCAAATCCATGCGACTCGTGGTGGTGCCCCAAGGCATTCGCCGGGTGCTGCCGGCCCTGGTGAACCAGTTCATCGCGATCGTCAAGGATTCCTCGCTGGTGTATTTCCTCGGGCTGCTGGTCAGCGAACGCGAGCTCTTCCGTGTGGGCCAGGATGCAGCCGTGCTGTCCGGAAACCTCTCGCCACTGGTCATGGCCGGGGTGTTCTACCTCGTCATCACCGTGCCGCTCACTCACCTCGTGAACTACTTTGACAGCCGCTTCCGCACCGGCCGCCGTCGGCCAAGCGCGCCTAGCAGCGGACTGAAGGAAGTTACAGAACTCGATGCGGCATCGCCGCTGATCACCGGGAGCAACACATGAGCGCCAGCACCAGCACCAACAACACCACCGCCAGCGTCAAGACGTTCCACGGCTCCAGCCTTGAGCTAAAAGGCCTGACCATGGCGTACGGGGACATCGAAGTGCTGCGCAACGTCAGCCTGAACGTGGCACCCGGCACCACCACGTGCATCATCGGCCCCTCGGGATCCGGCAAGTCGACCCTGCTCCGTGGCGTCAACCGACTCCACGAACCCAAGAGCGGCGACGTCCTGCTGGCCGGTGAAAGCGCACTCAAGGTCAAACCGGACATCCTTCGCAGCCGTATCGGCATGGTGTTCCAGCACTTCAATCTCTTCCCCGACCACACCGCTCTTGAGAACGTGGCCCTGGCCCTGTGGAGCGTCAAGGGAATGTCCAAGGCCGCGGCCAGGGAGCGTGCACACCGCAGCCTCGCCGAAGTAGGCCTCGCCGAACGCGCCGACCACCGCCCCCGGGACCTCTCGGGGGGCCAGCAGCAACGCGTAGCCATTGCCCGTGCTTTGGCCATGGAGCCCGAAGTGATGCTCTTCGACGAGGCCACCAGCGCCCTGGACCCCGAGCTCGTCAAGGGTGTACTGAACCTGATGGCGGGCCTTGGACGCCGCGGCATGACCATGCTCGTGGTCACCCACGAAATGGGATTCGCCCGAAAAGTCGCCGACCAGGTGGTCTTCATGGACGAAGGAGAAGTTGTGGAGAGCGGTTCGCCCGCAGAACTCTTCGACAACCCCCGCAGTGAGCGGCTCCAGCGGTTCCTCTCGGAAGTCCTCTGATGCGGAACACCGCAGCGGCACCCATCCGAACCGCCGTCGTCGGCTTCGGGGTGTCCGGAAAGGTCTTTCACGCACCGCTTGTGGCAGCTGATCCCGGCTACTCGTTGGACGTCATCGTGACAGCTGATCCAAAACGCGCTGCGGAAGCGGCGAGGCTCTACCCCGGCGCCCGCGTCATCCCGACGCCGGAAGCTTTGTTCGAGCTGGCTCCTGGCCTTGACCTCGTGATCCTTGGCACTCCTCCGCTTACCCATTTCGACCTCGCCGCGACCGCGATAGCCCACGGCCTCCATGTGGTGGTGGATAAGCCTTTCGTGACGACCTCGGCTCACGGTGAAGAGCTCATCGCCAGAGCGTCCGACGGCGGGGTGCGGCTGACCGTTTTCCAGAACCGCCGGTGGGACGCCGACTTCCTGACACTCCGGAAGATCGTCCGGGAAGGTGGCCTGGGCGAGGTCCGAAGCTTCGAATCTCGGTTCGAGTGGTGGCGGCCCGAAGGCTTCGGCAATTGGCGGGACACAGTTTCTGTAGCCGAAGGGGGCGGCATCCTCCATGACCTCGGCGCCCACTTGATTGACCAGGCCATCCAACTATTCGGTCCCATTGATGACTGCTATGGCGAGACGGCAAACCATGGACCTTACAGGGACGGCGCAGACACAGAGGCGTTCGTATCGCTGCTGCACGGTTCAGGGGTGCGGACCAGGTTGTGGATGAACGGCATGGCAGCCCAAGCCGGTCCGCGCTTCCACGTCCTGGGTTCCAAGGCCGGATACACGAAATGGGGCTTGGACAGCCAAGAGCCGGCCCTTGCAGCCGGCATGCTCCCCTCCGATTCCGGCTACGGCGTTGAGCCGAAGAATTCATGGGGCGTCCTGGGGGCTGACGGAGTGAACGAGAGCGTTCCGGCCCAGAGGGGTTCCTACCCCCGGTTCTATGCCGAGCTCGCGATTGCCCTGCGCGGGGACGGACCGTTACCGGTCAACCCGATGGAGTCGCTCGAAACCCTCGGAATCATTGAAAGAATCCACGCCTTCGCGTAGCCAAATTTTCCAAACCATGCCGGGGCCCACCCTGCGCCACCAAACAACCCACGTTCCAAAGAAAGGGAGACCCATGTCCTCCACGCCCCCTACGAAAAATGTCGTCGTCCTTGGCGGCGGCATCCTGGGAGTCTCAACAGCGGTCCACCTGCTCCGCGAAGGCGCGTCAGTTGTGCTACTGACCGAGCGGGGCCTCGCCAGCGAGGCCAGCGGACGTTCGCTATCGTGGCTCAACTCCGCCGGAGAACGCTCCACCCCTTACCACCAGTTGCGGCTCGCCGGGGTCGACCGCTACCGCACACTCTTTGCCGCGGATCCCCACCGCGAGTGGCTGCAATTCGGCGGCGGTCTCATGTGGAACGCCGCCGGACAGCATGAAGTCACGGAAGCACGCCACGCTTACGAGAAGTCCGTCGGGTATGACTCCAAGCTGCTGAAGCCCGAAGAAATTGAATCCGCCACCCCCGGCATTAACGCAAGCGCTGTACCGGAAAGCGCAATTTTCAACCCCGGCGAGGGCTGGGTCAGCCTGCCGGACCTGGTGGAATTCCTCATGGAGGAGTTCCACGAACGAGGTGGCCGGCTGGTACTCAATGCCGGCAAAGCTTCGGTCACGGTCGACGGCGGCCGGGCCACCGGCGTCGAAACAGCAGCCGGCGAAACCTACGAAGCTGATGCCGTCCTGGTGGCCTGCGGTGCCGCAACCCCCGCCGTCGTCGCGCCTCTCGGCGTCGAAATCCCCAACGGCTCCCCCGTCTCCATGCTGGTGCTCACCAAGCCGGTGGACCACGAAGTGAAGGCCGTCATGAACACCCCC
The DNA here is from genome assembly GCF_054888235.1 of Arthrobacter sp. MMS24-S77. Taxonomy (NCBI): domain Bacteria; kingdom Bacillati; phylum Actinomycetota; class Actinomycetes; order Micrococcales; family Micrococcaceae; genus Arthrobacter; species Arthrobacter sp. MMS24-S77. Next base: position 2,356,574 of record NZ_JBTZRN010000001.1, on the reverse strand, counting down.
CGCGTCGCTATCCGGCCCAACCCCGGGAACACCTTTGCGCTGGACCACGACTGGTATGAAAAGCACATCACCGAACACCCAGACGGCTCCTTCAGCATCCCGGATGACGTCGTCCAGGAACTAGCCGATGAGGCGTCAAAGCTCCTCACCGGCAACCCCGCGCTGAAGCCGGCTTCCTGGAAGATCGGTTACAAGCCCATTCCCGGCGACGGCGAACCAGTTCTGGGCGAACTCGCCCAATTGCCGGGCTGCTTCGTAGCATTCACCCACTCCGGGGCCACGCTGGGACTCATCGTCGGCGAACTGCTCGCGGGCGAAATCTTCACCGGAAGGAAGCACCCCATGCTCTCAACATTCCGGCCGGGAAGATTCTCCTAGTTCCCGTCACAAACCGTCAATACGAGGCCATATTCATTGTTCTGGCTCCAACGCCGTGAACAATCCGGTTGCCCTCATTACTATTTAGAGTGGATGCGGGCAATCCCGGGCTCAGCCGGGACCGGCCGGGATGACCATTGGGGAGCTGGCAGTGTCGGAACCTTTAGAGTCTTTTGACCCATTCGGAGGGCCGGAAGCGGTGATGAACTTTGCGGCGGTCGGAAGTGACAACCTTGCGGCCCTCCGTAAGCAGGCACAAGGCATCATCGACGAAGTCCTCAGCGGTACCGAGCCGGACGGTGAGCACATACGAGCCAAACTGAAGGCCAGCATTGCCCGACATCCTGGCTTCCCGGAACTCGCCCTGCTCGAGCATTTGATGAATCGGAACCATTGACACCCGACTGGCTGCAGGGCGCTCACCCGTAACGCCCGGGTCTTACGGAGACCGGTTTGCGGAGGACCGGGGGGTTGCACACGTTTTACACAGGGTTTACCCACCCGGTCTTGTGAGCCGAAACGGAGCTGGCACAGACTGAATATGACGTGAAAGGCGATCCATGGCGATCGTTCAACCAAAGCAGCGGCTAAGGAATGCAGCGATGCTCCGTCCCGCTCCGTAGTGAAGCTGCTACGGAGCGGGATCCGCAGACCGGGAGGTAGTTGTGGCCGGCATGTTTGAAGTATTCGTTGACGGGGAGTCCCTTTTCAGGTTCCGCCTCACATCACCGGACGGAATGGTCATTGCTGTTTCGACGCCGTTCGAGGATAAGTCCGGGGTGGTCGCCGGCATCGCCGCGGCGCGCGAGTGTGCAGGAATGGGGCTGGTCACCGATCTTTGCCCGGTTGGGGGCGCGCTGGAACCGGCTCCGATGTCCCGTCCAAGCACGGTTCCGCAGAGCACGGTTCCGCAGAGCACGGTTCCCCAAAACGCGAATCCCCAAGCGTGTGACGAGCGGCGCAAGGCGAGCGATGGATTCCGCAGCCGCGCCAAGGAACTCCGGCGGGCGGCAACCGCGCCCAGATGGACCGGCGCAGCATAAGAATTCGACAAGGTCAGGACCGACGGCGCACTGGGGGACTCACCTGGGTCTCAGCAGGCGAGATGCGCCGCCGGCCGTTTTGGTCCACCCACAATTCTTCCACCGTTTTACCGCCATGGCCATCTTGGCCCGCAGTGGCAGTCAGTCGTTCCTGCGTGCTCGACTCGGCTGCACACGCGGCGGTTCGCCGGGCATCTTTGGGTAGTCAGGCGGGAACGGCAATTCCCCGAACCCCGCGCCCAGGTCGCGTTCCCACCATTGAAGCAGGAGGTCGATCCTCCCCGCTTTGGAGTTCATGTCACTCCACGGATCGCCAACGGCTTTCAACCTGCCGGGCACGGTGAGGATGGTGAAGTTCTTCGGGTCCGCAGATTCAAGTTCGTCCCACGTGATTGGACAGGAGACTGGAGCATGAGCGAGCGCCCTCGGACTGTACGCGCCGGCTATGGTCCGGTCACGGTTGGCTTGATTAAAATCGACGAACACCCGTTCACCTCGTTCTTCCTTCCACCAGGCCGTCGTGACCTTGTCCGGCATTCGGCGCTCGAGTTCCCGGGCGGCGGCAATGACGGCATGCCGTACGTCCAGGAACTCATGCGAAGGCTCGATCGGGGCATAGACGTGGAGCCCACGGTTTCCGGAGGTCTTGATGAAGGTGGTCAATCCAGCCTCCGCGAGCACGCCTTTCAGCGCAAGGGCCGCGGGAATCGCGTCGTCGAAATCTGTTCCGGGCTGCGGATCCAGGTCGATCCGCAGCTGGTCAGGGTTGTCCGTGTTTTCGACCCGCGAAGGCCAAGGGTGAAAGACCACCGTGTTCATTTGGACGGCCCACACGGCAGCGGCTGGCTCATCGAGCACCAATTGCGGATGCGAGCGCGCACTCGGATACACCACCTTCACGGATCGGATAAAGTCCGGTGTCCCTTTGGGCGGATTCTTGGAGAAGAACTGCTCGCCGTCGATATTGTCCGAAAAGCGCTGCAGCGAGACCGGCCGGTCGCCGTTTGCAGAGATGAATGGCTCCCCGACATCAACGATATAGCGCGCGAGATCCAGCTTGGTCAGGCCGAGCTCCGGCCAAAGGACCCGGCTAGGACTGGAGATCCGTATTTCGTGAGGACCGTTCGGACCGTCAACGGTGAGGATGGTTGCTTCGGTAGCCATGGGGACAAGCTACCCCGGCGCTACTCCAGTGTCAGCAGCTTGAAGGAAATCCGCATTCATCGGTCATCGCGACGGTTTGAGAACCATCGCCGAGCCTCCTCCGCGCCGCACTGGCTCTGCGGAAGCGATCATGAGCCCGCCGGGCCTGAACTCGATCGCTGTTGCCGCACCGATCTCCGCGGCCGAGGTGAAAGCATCACCTGATGGCGTGAACTGATGGCCAAACGGTGTCAGTTGACTCCCATACGCTGTGATGAAGTCCGGCTCGGCCGTCACTTTGGCGGTGTTCCGTTGCGAAGCACGCGGGGCAGCGATCGCGTCGGAGATGCTCATGCCCAAGTCCACCCTGTTCAGGATCGTCTGCAGCACGGTGGTGATGATGGTCGATCCACCGGGTGAACCGAGGGCGAGGAACGGCTTGCCGTCCTTGAGGATAATAGTCGGGGACATCGATGAGCGCGGGCGCTTCCCCGGCTCGATCCGGTTTGGATCAGCCGCGTTGTAGACGGTCGAGAAATCGGTCAGCTCGTTGTTGAGCAGGAACCCACGCCCGGGCACCACGATGCCCGATCCTCCGGTCTGCTCGATGGTAAGCGTGTACTCAACCACGTTTCCCCATTTGTCCGCGACCGTCATGTTGGTTGTCGAGATGTTTTCGGTGTCCTTCTCAGCGGCGAGCGCGGCAGCGGACGCCGGGCACACGCCGTCGTACCCGGACACGTCCCCCGGTGCGACGGGCTTCGTGGCCGCGTGCAGAGGGTCGATCTGGCAGGCGCGTTCCTTGCCGAAGACCGGGTCGGTGAGCGCGTTCGTAGGAACATCGACGAAGGCAGGGTCCCCAACGTACTTTCCACGGTCGGCGAACGCGAGCGCGCTCGCTTCAAGGTAGTGGTGCAGGGCGGCGGGCTTGGACATCTCGGAGAGGTTGACGGTGTCCAGGATGTTGAGCGCCTCGCCCACTGTGGTGCCCCCGCTGCTCGACGGCGCCATGCCGTAGACATCGAGGCCGCGGTAGTCGACGTGGGTGGGCGCCTGGTCCAGGGGTTTGTACGCGGCGAGGTCGCCCGTAGTCATGTGCCCCACGGGGATCGGTAGCGTGGTGGTGGCTGTTTTCGGCGGTGCCTGGACTGTTGCGGCGATCTCGGCTGCCAGCGGGCCGCCGTAGAAGGCGCTGATGCCCTGCTTCGCGAGGAGCCGGTACGTCGCGGCGAGGTCGTGGTTCTGGAAGACGCTTCCAACGGCGGGTGCGTCGCCTCCTGGGAGGAACAGCTTGCTCGTGGAGCTGAACGCCCCGAAGCGGAGCTTGTTGTCGAGAGTCTGTTGGCGGAAGGTTTGGTCAACGACGAAGCCCCGTGTCGCGACCTTGATGGCCGGCTGGAGCGCATCGCCGAGGCTCAACGTACCCCAACGGTCCAGAGCGCGCTCCCAGGTCGCCGCTGTGCCGGGGACGCCTACGGAGACGCCACTGGTGACGAGCTCGGGCGTGAAGTTGTAGGGCTTTCCGGTCTTCGGATCGATGAACGCGTCGTGCGGCATCGCAGCCGGTGCGGTCTCGCGGCCGTCGATGGTGCCGATCTTTCCGGTCTTCGCGTTGTAGAACACGAAGTATCCGCCACCGCCGATCCCGGCGCTGTACGGTTCGGTCACCCCAAGGGTTGCGGCCGCGGCGACGGCGGCGTCGGCTGCGTTGCCGCCCTTGCGCAGGACCTCGATCGCCGCAGCGGATGCCTCGGGGTCTACTGTGCTTACCGCGCCGCCATATCCCGTGGCGGTGGCGGTCTTTTCAGTCTGGCGCGGATCGGCAAAGGCGGGACTGGCAACGGCACCGCTCGTCACGCTCAGCGCGAGGACTGCCGTCATGGTGGCCAGTCGAAGTCTTGCATGTGGCATGGTGGCTCCCCCATCAAGGTTGTGCGGGTTGGCGGTGTGGCCACCCTACTCCGCGGTGGTGCGAGGCTCAACGGGTGCAGGCAATCTCTTGGATGCCAGCAATCTCTGCAAACCATTGACAAACTTGTACAAGATTTTCAATACTTGCAGAACAAGGTTTCAACGAAGCAACTGGAGGACAGATGTCGGCAAAACTCACGGATGTCGCAAAGCTGGCGGGAGTGTCCCTGGCAACAGCTTCGCGGGCATTCGGAGATCCCGGACGACTGGCCGCGGAGACGCGGCAGAAGGTCATGGCCGCAGCGGAGCAACTCGGCTACGACGTGCCCGGAGTGACCGGCAGCCGGACATTCGGCGTCATCGTCCCTGATGTCTCCAACGCAGTCTTCGCGGCCCTGATCAAGGCCATACAGGACCAGGCATGGCATGGCCGGCACCGGATGGTCTTGGCCGACACCGCCGAATCCTCCTCGCGCGAACGCGCCCATCTTGAGTCCTTCTCGACGGGGGTGGACGGCATCATCCTCTGTTCGCCCCGCTTGCCGTCGGAGCAGATCCACGAACTCGCCGGCAGCGCCCCGCTCGTGGTCATCAACGGCGAAGCCGAGCACGCGGCACGTGTACTCATGGAAGCCGGCGAAGGAATCCGCCAAGCCATAGAACACCTCTACGCCCTCGGCCACCGCAAACTCGCCTACATCCCCGGACCGGCGTCGTCATGGGCAAACGGCCAGCGCAGCGCCGCCATCACCCGCTTCTGCACTGTTTGGGGGATTGAACTCGTCACCGTCGGGAACCAAAACGCAACGGTCGACGGCGGACTGGCGGCAGCGGCGTCAGTAGTCGCCAGCGGTGCCACCGCAGTCATCGCGTACAACGACCTCGTCGCTATCGGCATGCTCGCGGGGGCCCGGACTCTCGGCTACCACTGCCCGGAAGACATCAGCGTTGTCGGCATCGACGACCTTGACATCGCCGCCGCGGCCGAACCGGGACTTACCTCTGTCCGAGTACCCATTGACCGAAGCGGTGCCCTCAGCCTCGAACTCCTCCTTGAGCAGATGGCCGGAAAGCCGATAGCCACGGAAGCCGTCCACCTCAGCTCCCAACTCATCGTGCGTGGCTCCACATTTGCCGCGCGCACCGCCGAGCAAGCCCTCCAGGGAAAGTAACCATGAGAATAGTCATCGCAGACCCCAATCTGATGCCCCAGCGGTCCACCTTCGAGGCCGCCCTTCCTGGGGGATCCCTCACCTCCTGGCACGATAGCTGGAATGAGCACGCCGTCCTGACCGACCTCAAGGACGCAGACGTCTATGTGGGTCCACGCTTCACCGAGGACATGGGCGCAGCCGCCAGCCAGCTGCGGTTGGTCCACGTGGGAGGTGCCGGTTACGACGGCATCGACGCCGATGCTTTGCCCGCCGGGGCGGTCTGCGCCAACACCTTCCACCACGAAAGCTCCATTGCCGAACACATCGCCGCGGTCCTGGTGGCCCTGCGCCGCAACCTGATCGTCCAGGACGCGGCTCTCCGGAGCGGCGTCTGGGCTTCCTCCGTTTACTCCCCCGAGATCCGCCAGCCGGAGACGCTTCGCGGGGCCGTCGTGACATTCCTCGGGTTCGGGCACATCGGTGGCGCGGCATGGGCGCTCCTCAAAGCCTTCGGCGCTGAAGGCATCGCCATTACCCGAAGCGGCAGTGTGAACGCCCAGGCCAACTCCCTGCGCTGGGCCGGCGCTACCGAAAGGCTTGGCGAGGCACTCAGTGAATCGGACATCCTGGTGGTCAGCATCCCGCTCTCGGAGCAGACCACCGGCATCATCAGCGCAGCTGAACTCGACGACCTTGGCCCGGACGGATTACTGGTCAACATTGCCCGCGGACCCGTCGTTGATGAAACCGCGCTCTACGAAGCCCTGAAAGACCGTCGGATCGCGGGGGCCGCGATCGACGTCTGGTACCAATACCCGGGCACCGACGGCCGGGGCGAACCATCCACCCTTCCGTTCGGACGATTGGACAACATCATCATGACCCCGCATTCCTCCGGCGTCACCGCGGAGACCTTCCGCAGCCGCGCGCTCGAGATCGCCGAAAACATCACCCGCCTTTCCAAAAACGAACCGCTGAAGAATGTAGTGATTTCCCGATGACCCGAAAAATCGTCGACGTCGACGTCCTGGTAACCAGCCCCAGCCGCAACTTCGTCACGCTCAAGATCACCACCGACGACGGCCTGGTCGGTTGGGGTGACGCCACCCTGAACGGCCGCGAACTCTCCGTCGCGAGCTACCTCCGCGATCACCTCGGCCCAGCCCTCTTGGGCAGGGACGCAGACCGCATCGAAGACACCTGGCAATACTTCTACAAAGGGGCCTACTGGCGCCGCGGTCCGGTGACCATGGCCGCAATCGGCGCCATCGACCTCGCTCTCTGGGACATCAAGGGCAAGGCCCTCGGCGTTCCGGTCTACCAGCTCCTCGGCGGCGCGGCCCGCGACAAGATCCTCACCTACACGCACGCCACCGGCTGGGACCTGCCGGAACTGCTGGACTCGATAGACCAACGCCGCGAGCAAGGCTTCCGCGCCGTCCGTGCACAGTCGGGCGTCCCTGGCCTGTCAAAGGTCTACGGCGTCACCAAGGGTGCAGCGAGTTACGAACCCGCCGGTCGCGGCGCCGGACCTGTCGAAGAAGACTGGGACACCTCGACCTACCTGCGCCACGCACCAAAGATCCTGTCCGCAGTCCGTGAACACGTCGGCCCCGAGCTCAAGTTGCTCCACGATGTCCACCACCGCCTCAACCCCACCGAGGCGGCCCGGTTGGCGCGCTCCTTGGAAGACGTGGACCTGTTCTGGCTGGAGGACGTCACCCCCGCCGAGAACCAACGCCTGCTCCGTACGCTGCGTCAGCAGACCACCATCCCGCTGGCCATCGGCGAAGTCTTCAACACCGTCTGGGATGCCGAGTTGCTCATCACTGAACGGCTCATCGACTACATCCGCACCGCCGTCGTGCACGCCGGAGGGATCTCCCACGTCCGCAAGATCCTGGCACTCGCCGAGGTCTACCAGATCAAGGGCGCCCCGCACGGGCCTTCCGATGTCTCCCCCATCAACCTCTCGGCATCGCTGCACCTCGGCCTGGCGACGAGCAACTTCGCCATCCAGGAATACATGGGCTACGACCCCAAGGTGTCCGAGGTCTTCCAATCCAGCTTCCGCTTCGAAGACGGCTACCTACACCCTGGCGACGAGCCTGGGCTGGGCGTCCACGTGGACGAAGAAGCCGCAGCCCGCTTCCCGTACGCGCAGGCCTACCTGCCCATCGCCCGGGAGCTCGACGGCTCCATGAAGGACTGGTGATCCATGGCCACGTCAAGCCTCCTGCCGCTGAACGCCGAAACGCCTGGAATCCTGCACCGAATGGAAGCTCCCGCCCCGGGCATCGTGCACCTCGGCCTGGGCAACTTCCACCGCGCCCACCAAGCGGTCTACACGGAAGCCGCCATGGCCGCCCAGGGCGGTGACTGGGGAATCATCGGAATTTCCAGCCGTTCCTCAGCCATCACCGATGCCATGCATGCCCAAGACATGCTCTACACCGTCGTCGAGATCTCGCCCGAGGGATCGAAATTCTCGACGCCACGCGTGCATACGGACGCCTTCGTCGCGGCACGGGAACCCCAACGGGTCGTAGCCGCCATTGGCGCCGAGACCACGCGCATCGTGTCCCTAACGGTCACCGAAAACGGCTACACCTACAGCCCGGCAACGGGATCGCTCAACGTCGCCGATCTTGATGTCCGGCACGACCTCTCAAACGCCTCAGTCCCCCGCACTCCGATCGGGCAGATCGTCCGCGGGCTCCAGTACCGGGCACGGACACACGGCAAGCCGCTGACAGTCCTCAGCTGCGACAACCTCGCGGACAACGGACACCACACTCAGCGGCTTGTCCGCGAATTCGCTTCACTGCTGCCAGCCCCCGAGGCCGCCGAAACGCTGCCGTGGATCGACGCGAATGTAACGTTTCCGTCTTCCATGGTGGACCGGATCGTGCCAGCCACGACGGATCACTACCGCAGTCTCGTCGCCGAGCAACTCGGCTACGCGGACCGGATCCCCGTGCCCGCCGAGCCGTTCACAATGTGGATCTTAGAGGACAAGTTCATAGCCGGCCGCCCTGCCTGGGAGGCCGGAGGCGCTATCTTTACCGACGACGTCGCGGCCTACGAGCAGCTCAAGGTCAGGCTGCTGAACGGGACCCATTCGCTGATCGCCTACCTCGGGGCGTTGTCCGGTGCAGCCACCATTCCTGACGCCACTGCCACGGACTACATCGAGGCAGCGGCCCGCCGCGTACTCCGCGATGAGTATCTGCCGAGCGTTACTGTGCCCGCAGCCGTCGACGTCGACGCCTACGAGGAGCAACTCTTCTCACGGTGGCGCAACTCTGCATTGGGGCACCGGACCAGCCAGGTGGGCAGCGATGGTTCCGTCAAGCTCCGCCAACGGATCCCGATCCCGGCCTTGGAAATGCTCGACGCCGGCGCCATGCCCCACTACCTCGCCCTCACTGCAGCGGCGTATTTGTCATGCATCGCGCCCCTGCAGGGGTTCGACCCCGGCAAGCACGCCAACGAAATGCAAGACCCCGCCCGGGAAACACTCCAAGGGCTCGCAGCACGATCCAGCTCGGGACGGGACCTCGCCGCCAAAGTACTCGGCGAACACCACCTCTTGGGTGACGAACTCGCGATGCGTGAAGACTTCATCCGCCGCACCGGCGAGCTGATTGACATCATCCACCGGCAGGGTCCGCTTGCCGCCGCCAACGCGTCAGCCCAGGCGACCTCCCTCCTTCCCGCACAGACCCGGAGCATCCAATGACCACACAAGTAATCCGCCGCACCGACGGACCTTCGCTGCCGCTCGCCACGGAGGCAGCCGTCCTTCACGGTGCGGGCGACATCCGCATCGAGCGGAAAGCCCTGAAGCCCCTGGGACCCAACGATGTACTCGTCGAAATGCGCTCGGGCGGAATCTGCGGCTCGGACATGCACTACTTCGCTGACGGCCGCAACGGTACCAACATCCTCCGCCAGCCCACCGTCCTCGGCCATGAGGGAGCCGGCGTCGTCGTTGCGGCCGGTGAGGCGGTCAGCGTTGCCGCGGGCACCGCCGTCGTGATTGAACCCGCACTGCCCTGCCGGAAGTGCCCCACGTGTCTCTCCGGACGCTACAACCTCTGCCCCACGGGGACGTGCTTCGGCTCCCCGCCCACCGACGGGCTGTTCGCCCGCCACGTGGTGGTTCCCGAAGCCGCCCTTCACGAACTGCCGGACAGCATCCCGGCCGAGATCGGGGCAGCGATCGAACCGCTCGCCGTCGCGGTCTGGGCGGTTGAACGGGCGCAGGTCCAGGCCGGGCACCGTGTGCTGATCACGGGTGCTGGCCCGATAGGGCTCCTCGTCGCGCAAGTGGCGGCGTCCCGGGGAGCGTCGGAGGTGATCGTGACGGACGTCAACGACGACCGCTTGGCCGTCGCGGCGGCATTCGGCGCAACCCGCACCATCAACACCTCGGCTACGGTCTTGGAGTTGAAAGACATGGATCGCCTGATCGAATGCTCCGGCAACACCCATGCCCTGGCCGATGGCATCCAGACCTTGGCGCCTGCCGCGCGCGCCACAGTGGTGGGCCAGGCTCGTCCCACCGTTGACGGGATCCCGCTCGGCTTCCTCCAACGCTACGAGATCGACCTCGTGACCGCGTTCCGGTACTCCAACGCCTTCCCGACGGCGATCCAGCTCGCCGCATCGGGGGTTGTGGACCTCCGGTCCATCATCACTTCCACGTTTCCCCTCGCCAACGTCGAGGCCGCACTCACGGCCCCAGTGACAGACCCCACCAACCTCAAAGTCCTCATCACCTACTGACTCGGCCCACGTACGGGCCAGCGGACATCCATTCAAAGGAGTATGGAAATGACCACAGCAGCAAACCTTCCGCCCACGTCGGTGGACCAAAGCAAGGTCCGGAAGGCCGCCGTCGCCGGACTCATCGGCACCACCCTGGAACTCTACGACTTCGTCATTTATGGAACGGCGTCGGCGCTGGTCTTCAGCAAGCTCTTCTTCCCCAACATTTCCCCCGCCGCGGCACTGTTGGCCAGCTTCAGCACCTTCGCCGTCGGATTCCTGTTCCGCCCCCTCGGCGGGATCTTCTTCTCCCACTTCGGTGATCGCCTCGGCCGCAAATGGATCCTCGTGGTCACCCTCCTCCTCATGGGCGGAGCCACCCTGGCGATCGGGCTCCTTCCGACCTTTGAGCAGATCGGGCTCCTCGCCCCCGTCCTGCTGTGCCTCTGCCGCGCAGCCCAGGGCTTCGGCGCCGGTGCCGAACAATCAGGCGGTGCAACCCTGCTCACTGAGTCCGCAGCGCCCGGCACCCGAGGCAAGCTGGCCTCCCTCATCATGGTTGGTGCAGCCGCCGGAACTGCGCTCGGCGCACTCGTGTGGATCGCGGCCCAGTCCCTTGCGCCTAACGACATGCTCACGTGGGGCTGGAGGCTCGTCTTCCTCTCCAGCATCTTCGTCACCATCGCCGCTCTGGTCATCCGGCGCAAGCTGGACGAATCACCGGTCTTCGAGGAGATCAAGCAGGCCCGCACGGAGCCGCCGGCACCCCTCAGGGAAGTCGCCAAGTACGGCAAAGCCAACGTACTCCGCGTCATCCTGATGAACCTCGGCGTCAGCACCCAGTCCTACACCATCCAGGTGTTCATGGCCTCCTACTTGATCAGCGTGATCGGGACAGACCCGAAGTTCATCCCTCCCGTGCTCCTCATCGGATCGCTCTGTGGCGGCGTGGCGGCTGTGTCCTTCGGAATCCTGTCCGACAAGATCGGGCGCCGGCGCGTCGTCTCCCTCATTACCGGGGCGCTCATCCTCTTCCCCGCCCCCGCATTCCTGCTGCTGACCACCGGCTCCCCGGTTGCCATCGTGTTGGTGATGATCATCGGTTTCATGCTGGCGTGCCAAGGCGTGGTGGGCGTGCACATGAGCTACTTCCCGGAGATCTTCGGCAGCCGTTACCGCTACGCAGGCGTCACTTTGGGCCGCGAGTTCTCCTCGATCATCGGCGGGGGTATCGCTCCGATGATCTGCGCCGCTCTACTGGGCATGTTCAGCAACTCCTGGATTCCTGTGGCGATCTACATGTCCGTGACCATGATCATCAGCTTCATCGCCACCCGCATGTCGCCGGAAACCCTCAACCGCGACTTGACGGACCCTGAGGACGCCGCGCACAGCAAAAGCGGTGTTGTCCCCGTGACCTCCGAAGCGCAGCACGTCCAGTAATACCCGACGGTCTTCCGACGGCGGCGAGTGCCGCCGTCGGAAGACCCCGCCAACCAACCACCGCACGAAGGACATCAATGTTCCGTCTCGAAACCCCGGACACCAACTCCCGTCCGGCACCGTCCGCCATCCTCCGCGACACCAGGGTCGTGGCAGTGCTGAGGGCCCGGCACGCCAAGGACTACACCCCCGTGATCGAAGCCCTCCGGGACGGCGATGTGCTCAGTATCGAACTGACGCTGAGCACGCCGGGAGTATTCGAGGAGCTTCCGCTACTGCACGAGCGGTTCGGCGACTCGGTTGAAATCGGCGTCGGCACTGTGACGACTGCTGACGAGGCCGAAACGGCACTCGACCTGGGCGCCATGTACATCGTCACGCCCATCACCGAACCGGGCGTCATCGAAGCGTGCACACAGCGCGGCGTACCGGTCTTCCCCGGCGGACTGACCCCTACCGAGCTCCACACCGCTTGGAACCTGGGCGCCACCGCCGTCAAAGTCTTTCCCGCTTCCACCGTAGGACCCGGCTACGTGTCCCAACTGCGCGGCCCCTTCCGGGAGATCCAAGTGGTCCCTTCCGGCGGCGTCGACATCGATGACGTCCCGGCATGGATCCGCGCGGGCGCATTGGCAGTCAGCCTCGGAGGTCCACTGTTGGGCGATGCTTTCAAGGGCGGGAGCTTGCCTGAGTTGACCGCTCGGGCGCGACGGGTCCGAAACCTCGTTGATGAGGCACGTGGATCCCTATGAGTCACGGAACATATGTGCTCACCCTCGGCGAAACCATGGCGCTCATGGCCTCGGACAAGGCCGGCCCGCTGGCCCATGCGTCCACCATGAGCCTCGGCATCGGAGGGTCCGAGTCCAATGTCGCCATCGGCCTGCAACGCTTGGGTGTCCAAGCTGTCTGGTGTGGCCGTGTGGGAGCGGATTCCCTCGGCCAGCTCGTGCAACGGGAGATCCGCGCCGAGGGCGTGGATGTCCGCGCCACGGTGGACGACGAGGCGCCGACGGGCCTGATGATCAAGGAACGCCGGACCCCCACAGCCCAGAAGGTTGCCTACTACCGTTCCGACAGTGCAGGCTCGCGGATTGCGCCCGACGACGTCGACGAACGGCTGATTGCCGGGGCCGCATTGCTCCACGTCAGCGGGATCACCCCGGCACTCTCCCCGCAGGCAGCTTCCACCCTTCGCTACGCCATCGCCGCAGCCGGAGCATCCGGCGTTCCGGTCTCCTTCGACCTGAACTACCGCAGCAAGCTATGGGACGCCGACACCGCCGGAAGGGCCTACCGCGAGGTCATCCCGCAGGTGGACATCGTGTTCGCCGGCCTCGAGGAGGCGCAGCTCGCCGTCGGACCAGCCGGCGACGCCGAAGAAGCAGCCAGGCTCATTGCCGCGATGGGCCCAAGCCAAGTGGTTATCAAGTTGGGCGCCAATGGCGCACTGGCATACATCGACGGCCAACTCTTCAGACAGGAAGCCATGGCAATCGACGCCCTAGACACCGTGGGCGCGGGAGACGCGTTCGTGGCCGGCTACTTGGCCGAATTCGTCGAGGGACGCGAGCCCAGGCAGCGTCTTCAAACTGCCGTAAGCACCGGCGCATTTGTTTGCCTGGTACCGGGCGACTGGGAAGGGCTCCCGCGCCGCGAAGAATTGCAGCTTCTGGGCAACCATGAACCGGTCAGCCGATGACCGGGTTTTTCGTCGGTGCCTAGGCGGCCGCGCCGAGCCTGCCCGAACGTAACCTTCCCACTCGGCCTGGCGATTACATCACTGGGGCGTGTGTCTACGGCCAGCACGTACGCCTAGACTGTACGGGCTCGGTCGGTTCGAAGAAAGCAAGGTGTGGCACAGTGTTGGATGGCCCAAGCACGGGGCAACCTGGAAGCCTCATCGCCGGCCGATACCGGCTGGGCACCCTGATCGGCCGCGGCGCCACGGCGTCCGTGTACCGGGCACACGATGAGAGATTGGGCCGTGACGTTGCGCTGAAACTCTTCGCTCCGCTCCCCGGAGGTCCGGAGGGGCTTGCCCGGCATGAAACCGAAATGCGCCTCCTGGCGACGTTCAACCATCCGTCGCTCGTGACTCTTTTCGACGCCGGAACCGACCGCCGGGACCCGGAGCACCCCAGGGCATTCCTCACCATGGAGTTGATCCACGGACCGGACCTGTATGCCAGATTGCGTGGCCGCCCTCTGGCGATGGCGGACGTCGCCCAGATCGGGGCAGGCTTGGCTTCGGCCCTGGAGTATATCCACGGGCGTGGGATCATCCACCGCGACATCAAGCCAGCGAATGTCCTCCTGGCCGACGCCCCCGCAGGATCCCCCCTCCGGCCGAAGCTCACGGACTTCGGAATCGCGCGCATCATCGAGGGCACCCGCCTGACCGCCACGGGAACGACGGTCGGAACCGCCGCGTACCTCAGCCCGGAACAGGCCACAGGTTCTGCCCTTGGACCGGCAAGCGATATTTACTCGCTGGGACTCCTCCTCCTCGAATGCCTGACCGGAACGCTCGAATACCCGGGAACCAGTGTGGAATCAGCGGTTGCGAGGCTACATCGCCCACCTCGCGTCCCAGCGGCCCTCGGTGCGCGTTGGGTTGACCTCCTGACCGCCATGACATTGGCAGAGCCTTCCAGCCGCCCAACAGCCCGCGACGTTGAGGAAGCACTCCGAGGTGCCGTCAGCTCCAGCGTCCCCTCGGCAATTCCCGGGCGGGCCGGCGGGGCAACCCAGGCACTTCCCCGATTGCCTGACCGTCCGCCCCGGACACCAAAACCCACCATCCGTGCACGCGTCCAGCCTGCGGTGAGGCTCAACGATGGGGATGGGGCCGCCGTCGTGCCGGCCGCGGAAAACCGCCGACCGGGGCAAGGGAAGCCGCTCATCCGCTCACGCAGATCAATGTGGACTGCCGGTGCCGGGTTGCTCGTGGCCGCACTGGTGATCTTTGGCGTGAGTGCGCTCCAGCCGCCGGCTCCGGCCGCCCCGGTACCACCGCCCACCACCCCTGCCGTGACGCCCACAACGACGCCCAGCGACCCTGCGCCTTCGCCCTCCGTGAGCGTCGAGTCGCCACCGCCTGTGGCACCGGCCCCTGGGAACCACAAGGGCAAAGGCAAAGGAAACGGCTAGGCACACGCAGCGGGATTGACGGCTAGCTCTCCGGGTCGTACATGAACTCGCGGAGCTCTTGCGCGCAACGGCAGGCCACCGCGATCTTCCTCGCCCAATCGACCGCGTCCCCGCGCGTCGGCAGCTCCAGCACGGTGAACCCACCCTTGATTTCGGAGCCTGGATAGATCTCGGTGCTCACCGAGCCGTCGGCGGAGACCAGTATGGGGTTAACTTCCTCGTCGATACCACCGGCGAAGACGTAGACACCGGCAGCCTTCGCCTCCTCGATCACAGCGTGGGATTCGGCGAACACGATCGGGAACTCCTCTTCGGTGAGCACCATGGCTTCGCTCGGGAAGGAGATGAGGTATTTGGTCATGTCTCGATGGTGCCCCGCGGGCGGGCCGGACAGCAACGGTTGTGGAGCTAGATTCCCGTGTCGCGGCTGTCTCTGGTAACGATGCGCTCCCCCGTCACCGGGTCAACGGAAGCGCGGCTTTCGCTGACGCGGCGGGTCCTGCGCGGGCCGAACACGAGAAGGGAAACGATCAAGCCAATGACGCCGACCACCATGAGGATGTAACCGACCATATGGAGGTCGAAGTACGGCACAACATCTCCTGCAACGGCGAAGGCCAGAATGGCACCTAGTGCGATAAGGAAGATGGATGATCCAATTCTCACTGCTGTACCTCCTGCTGAACCGCGAGCCCGGCGGCGGCGGGTAATGCTAAGCCTACTTAGCATTGCCCAAACTACACGCCGGCAACCCATCGGGCAACCTCTTGGGGGCGGGCGCCGACACTAAGGGTGCTTTACTTTTCCGGCCATTGCCCGGTACGGTCCGTAGAGGACTATCGTCCTTGACTGGGGGAGGTCAACGATGGCAGGCATGTTCGAACTGTATGTGGATACCAAAGCACGGTACAGGTTCCGTCTAAAGGCGCCGGACGGGACCGTGATGGCGGTGTCGAAAGGGTTTGATGACAAGCCCGCCGCAGTTGCAGGGATTCGCGATGTGCGCGCCTGGGCGGGAATGGGACTGATCTCGGACCTCTGCCCAAGCCAATCGTCCACCTCCGGGCCTACCACCGAAGACGGCTCGCCCGCCCCTCCGGAGGCCGCCCCGCAACGTTCCGGACCCGGCCTCGAAGAACCTTCTTTTCCAGACAACGGGGCCACGCAACCGAATCGTCCGCGTGATGAGTGAGCCGTCGGTCGGCACCGCGGTCCTGTCCTATCGCGAGTTGCTGGAGGGGTCGCCGGATGCCCTGCTCATGATCGATTCCGGCGGTGCCATCCGCTTTTTCAATGCAGCGGCAGAACGTCTTTTCGGATATCGCCGCGAGTGGTTGCTGGGCCGGCACTATCGGGCGCTGCTCCCGGGCAGGCTCCAAGGACACAATGAGGGCCTGGGAGAGCCTTTCGCCATTGACGTGCAAGCCCGGCACATGGGGACAGACCTGGAACTTTTCGGCCTGCGGCGCGACGGCACGGAGTTCCCCATGGAGGTCAATCTCGCACCAGTGACCGCGGACGCGGCCAACGTTGTGGCATCGATCCGGGATGTAAGCGAGCGCAAGCGCAGCGATGCAGCGCTGCGCGAGGCGCTGTCCCTGGTCAGCGCAACTCTCGAGTCAACGGCCGACGGTATCCTCGTTGTTACCGCTGATGGAAGAATCGCCGGTTCCAATGAACGGTTCGCGACCATGTGGGGCATCCCCAAGGATCTTCTGGACTCCCACGATGACGGAAAAGTCATGGGCTTCGTCCTGGACCAGCTCACCGACCCGGAGGCATTCGTGGCGAAAGTCCAGCAGCTCTACTCGGATCCGGGAGCGGAGAGCCTGGACTTGCTGCATTTTCACGACGGGCGGACCTTTGAACGTTATTCAAGGCCCCAGAGGGTCGCCGAAACCATCGTTGGACGCGTCTGGAGCTTCCGCGACACCACAGCCCGCATACAGGCGCAAGACCAGGCGCGGGCGGCGTTGGCGGAACTCGCCAGGAAGGCCGAAGAACTGAGGCTCCTTGCCTTCCGCGACCACCTTACGGGGCTGGCCAACCGTGCCTTGTTCCGTGACCGGCTTGAAGTAGCCCTGGCCTCGACGGAACGCTCCGGCATTCACGTACTGCTCCTGGACCTGGATGATTTCAAGGAAGTCAACGACGTCCTGGGCCATCAGGCAGGCGACGAAATGCTCATCGAGATCGGCCGCCGGCTACGACGCTGCGTAGGCGAGGACGACACCGTCGCCCGGCTCGGCGGGGACGAATTTGTCATCCTCCTGACCCGCACGCCCGACCCCGACCGCATTGCTTCCCATGTAATGGCCGCATTGAACTCCCCCTTTACGATGCATGGCCGTGAGCTACGCCCCCGGGTCAGCCTCGGTCTGACCGGCGCGGACCCCGAGCTTCATGGCCCGGACCTGATGCGGCGTGCAGACATTGCCATGTATGCGGCGAAAGCAGCTGGAAAGAACCGATGCCTCCGTTTCCATCCCGACATGATGACGGCGCTGCTCGTTCGCAATGACATGGAAACCGGCCTTCGCTCGGCCGTCGACAACGGAGAAATTACAGTCCACTACCAACCCGTCGTTGACGCCGAGTCGGCCACGGTCACGCAGGTGGAGGCCCTGGCTCGCTGGGAGCGGTCCGAAGGGCTCACCCCGCCGTCGGAATTCATCCCCGCAGCAGAGCGTTCCGGGCTGATCAGTGTGGTCGGCCAAGAAGTCCTGTCCCAGGCCTGCGCCCAGCTCAGGAGCTGGCTCATTGGGAACAGCAACCGCGCCGTCGCCGTGAATGTCTCAGCCGTCCAGCTGCGCGAACAGGGATACGCCGACACCGTCCTCAGTACGCTGGCCGCCGCAGGAGTCAAAGGTGGCCAGCTGATCCTGGAGGTGACCGAAAGCGTCTTCCTTGACCCCGCACCCGATATCACCGAGCAGCTGGCAACGCTGCGCCGCCAGGGAATCCGAGTGGCCCTGGACGACTTCGGCACCGGCTATTCCTCCCTTGGACGCCTTCAAGACCTGCCCGTGGACATCCTTAAAATCGACCGGACCTTCGTTTCTGTCATACACAGCGGAGTGGAGGATCTTCCGATCCTGACATCGATGAGCGCCATGGCCCACCACCTCGGACACCGCATCACCGCAGAGGGTGTGGAAACCCCGGAACAGGCCCGGCACTTGCTGCGCCTCGGCTGCCATTCCCTCCAGGGCTACCTGTTTGCGCGGCCGGTGCCACCCGAGGAGCTCGCAGCAGCCATTGAACATGCCACGGAACGCATCAAAACCCTCCGACAGGAGGGTTCCTAGTCATACCCTGTCCCTAGTCATACCCAGGCCCTACCGGGCGGGCACGAATCGCTTGCAAAGAGGCGGGACTCAAAGAGTCCCGGCCCCTTCGCATCGCACTCTAGCGAGCCTTCAGCTCGACTGACCCCAGGTCGTGTGTCCCGGTGCCCGGCGGAAGGGTGGTCCATTCTGTTTCGGTGGCCCGCATCCAGGGATAGGGCAGGAGGTCCTCAAGACTGACAGTTCCGACCTCTCCCCCGGAATCAACCAGGACAGACGTCTCGGTCCCGTAGTTGCGCATCAGTTCCCGGCAAACGCCGCAAGGGTTGGTGACTTGGGGTTCTCCGCGTTCATCCATGCTGACGGCAACGACCGTGTGGATCGATGCTTCCTGCGCAATACGGGCGTTGGCGAGGGCGCTGGATTCGGCACACACGTTGATCCGCTTGGAGCCTAGGTGGAGGCCGAGGTAGATGGCACCTGACGCTCCTCGCATAGCAGCGGCAACTCGGTGGTTCTCGCTGTGATGTGCCTGCAGGAGCAGCTGACGGGCTGCGTGGTAAAGCTCCAGATCGGACTCGCTGAGTTCAAAGGAGATCACGTACACCTCCGGAGCCATCGCAGCCTTGCTGGCAGGTGATCACGAGCGTCCTACCTTCCAATGAAGATGCCGTTCTTCCGACGCGCCAGCACGTAGAACACAATGCTCAGCAGCGACAGGGCGGCCACGTAAACCGGGAAGATCCAGGCGGCATTCAGGGACTGGAGCCAAACCAGGAGGTATGAGGCCGTGCCGCCGAAGAGGGCGACGCCAATTCCGTATCCGAGGGCGGTTCCGGCGCCACGGCAGGACTTCGGCATCAGAGAACTGGTGACCACGTTGTAGAGGGTCATGTTCAGGACCAGGACCACCGAGCCGCCCAGGAGGACCGCAGCAAATCCACCGATGCCTGGGCGCACGTACATAAGCATCAGGAAGACGGAAGGAATGGACAACGCGCGAGTGATCAGGAACCATTTGGAAATCGACCTGCCATCGGCAAGTTTGCCCACTACCAGGCTGCCGACTACCAGGACCGCGCCAAGTACGGTGGTGAGGGCGAAGACAGCGGTGGCGTCTTCCTTGAAGCTGCTACGGGCCGCGGTGGGGAGTCCCGTGTTCCAGGCGTAGTTGTAGGCCTGGGCCGCTCCGACGACGAACGTAATGGCCAGCACGCTCAGCCAATGCTTGCCTACCCCGCCCCAGACCGTTTTCGACGAGGAGTTTTCGGCCAGCTCCTCCGGCCGCATGGTTTCCGGAAGGGTCCGGCGAAGGTAGACCACGACGAAACCGAAGATGGCCCCCACGATGAAGGGAACACGCCAACCCCAGTCAGCCATGACGGCCCCACTCAGCATCAGGCTGCACAGGTAGCTGACCAGCGAGGCGAGGAGAATGCCCGAGTTGACGAAGAAGGAGATGATCCCCGCGACGAACCCCTCGCGTCCCACCGGTACCAGCTCGACGGCGTGGGCGGTGGAAAGGGGAGCTTCAACGCCCGTGGAGATACCCTGCACAACGCGGCAGACCAAGAGGATGACACCGGCAGCGCCGCCGATCTGCTGGTACGTCGGACACAAAGCGATGATCAGCGTGGTGATGGCCATCATCATGATGGACCAGAGCATCACTTTTCGACGGCCGATCCTGTCGGCGAAGGTACCGAGCAGGACGCCTCCCAGCGGACGGAACGCGAAGCCGACGGCGAAGACCGCCAGGGCGTTAAGGGTTGCGGCGGTGGGGTCCTGGGAAGGGAAGAACTTTGGTCCGATGAAGGCCGACAGCAGTCCGAAGACCATCCAGTCATACCACTCAAGGGTGTTCCCGAGTCCGAGGCCCAGCAGCCCACGGCGGATTTCAGGAGAGAGCCGGGACTTCCGGGCGCTCTCCGAGCCATTCTTGACAATAGTGTCAGTCATGATTCTTTCCTTCCTCCGCACCTTCGCGGTGCGTGAGGGTACGGATCACCATTGCTGCCCAGAGGGTGGCAAGTGATCGAAACTATCATTTTGGCTTGGTTCGGCAGGGCCGCACCAGCTCACCTCATGGGAGGCGAGTTAGCCCAGATAGCTACGCGTGCCTCTTCGTAGCGCTCGAATGCAAACGACGACATCCAGCCCGGCAACAAGGAGCTTGGACGGTTTGCTTGGATGTCTCAGCATCAGTATGGAGAACACGAAGATGGACGTAGGCGGGCTGGACCTTCCGCCAGAAGGATGAAAGTGCCCACGTTTCTGATCGTGCAGCGAACTTCCCCAGGTGATGCGACTCACATAACTATATTGAAGATTTTCACCAGGTCAATGCTTTTTGAGAAATACCTCTCCCGAAGAAATCTTCACCGAACCATTGATTCGCTAAAATTTTTCACTATAGTTATGTGAGTCAGCTCACCGAGAGAAAGTTGGATCATGACCAACGAGATCATCACGGCATCCTCACCGGCCGGCACGAGCGCACTTCTTGCAACTGTCGGCAACAAGGTCCGCACGATGCGCAAGGACAAGGGGATGACCCTGTCCAAACTCTCGGAAATCACCGGTCTCAGCCCGGCGATCGTCAGCCAGATCGAACGTGGGCTGGCCAACCCATCATTCACCACCTTGGCGCAGTTGGCTCATGGCCTGGACATTCCCGTGGGGAAGTTCTTCCTCGGCCAGGAAGAAACCAGGTCGCCGGTTGTCCGTAAGTCCGAGCGGCGAAACCTCAAAGGCGTCACCAAGAAGTCCGTGGGAGAGGCAGTCTATGAGCTCCTGACCCCGGACCTCAATGGCGCCTTGGAGGCCCAATGGATCGTGAGTCCGCCAGGCCACGACACCAGCGCCACCCCTTTCCGCCACAGCGGCGAGGAGTTCGGCATCATCTTGTCGGGAAAGAAGGACATCTTCCTCGACGGTGAGTGCTACACGCTAGAGGCGGGCGATTCGATCACCTTCTCCTCGGATACGCCTCACTGGTACAAAAACAGCTACGAAGAGGTATGCGTAGCTATTTGGGTCAACGCCCCGCACGTATGGTGACCAGCCGGCGCTAGCCGCCGCTCGCTCCCATACACGTACGGACCCTTGGACGTCCGTTCGCAAACATCTCAACTTTCCGTGTCCAGGTCCCCGGGACCTCTACTCGTCATGCCCTCCGCCAGGCCTGGTCCGCTCCGTGCATCGCAGCGGGCTCCTCCTGAGCACCCCGTCTATACCCCGGCAACCGTTCCAACGGCATGCCCGCCGGGAAGTAAGGATCCTCCATGAACTCCTTTGCCACCACATCGTCACTGGAACTCAGTACGACGACGGCGGACCTCACCGCACCCGTCATCTCCCGCTCCGACGTCCTCGTGGTCGGCGGTGGTCCCGCTGGCGTGGCCGCCGCGGTCACCGCAGCACGGTCCGGCGCATCCGTCACACTCCTGGAGCGCTACTCCTCGCTCGGTGGACTTGCCTCCGGAGGGATGGTCCTGGTGCTCGACGACATGATCAACGGCCAGGAAATCACGGTCACCGGCATCGTTTCGGAGTACGTGGAACGGCTGCAGAAGCTCGGCCTGGCGATTGTCCCGCCTGCCGATGACCGCAAGACCTCCGAGGAACTCTGGAACAAGTGGGGCCGCTACGGCACCTTCGACTTCCACTCCCACACCAACCCCAAGCCGATCTGTTATGCAGCGGCCTTCGATCCCGACGGCTGGAAGCGGGTCTCCAACGACCTCGTCCGCGAAGCCGGAGTCAACCTCCGCCTGCATTCGTGGTTCTCCCGTCCGATCGTGGACAACGGCGTCATCAAGGGCGTCATTTGCGAGACCAAGTCCGGCCCGCAGGCGTTCATGGCGGACATCGTCATCGACACGACGGGAGACATCGACGTCGCCTCCCGTGCCGGCGCCAGCCACATCAAGGACAGCTACCTCACCACCCTCGTCTTCCGCCTCGGCAACGTAAACACAGCCGCCGCGGTGGCTTTCGAGCAGGCCAACCCGAAGGAAGCCCGCGCCATCAACCGCACCATCAAGCGGCTCCTTGGCGGTGCCTGGGAACTGTGGTGGCTCAAGACCCCCATCGACGGCGTCGTCTGGTGCAACGCTCCCCACATGACCGGGTACGACGGCGTGGACCCCGCGGACATGACAGCCGCCGAGTTTGCCGCACGTGACCGGATCAGTGAGGCCGTGGAGTATGTGCGCGCCCACCTGCCCGGCTTTGCGAACTGCTATATGCTCGACGTCGCGTCCCAGATGGGCGTACGGCAGACCCGCCTGCTCGAGGGCGAATACGTCATGACGAAGGACGACGTCACCTCCCGCCGCCACTTCGCGGACACCGTGGCCCGCGGCCGCGATTACTACTACCCGTACCGCTCGCTGCTTCCCAAGGAAGTGGACCAACTGCTCGTCGCCGGCCGCCACTACTCGGCCACCCCGGAAGCGCAGAAGATGTCCCGCGAGATCCCGCCCTGCATGGCCATGGGCCAGGCAGTCGGCGTTGCCGCGGCGCTGGCGGTCGAAAACGGCACCCTCGTCCGCGACGTTTCCGCGCTGGACATCCAGCAGGGCATGCGCCGGCACGGCGCAGACCCGGGCGACGTCCCGTCGTCGAACGCTACCGTCGACAGCGAAGCGGTGGTGGGGGCATGAGCACCGACACCCTTCTCGATGAGAACGTTCTGAGCGAAACCACGACGGCGGCGCCCGCCGCCGCTGCCAAGCCCAACGGAGTCCCGCTCCCCCTCGACGGCATCAAGATCGTGGACTTCACCCAGGTGTTCATGGGACCGTCCTGCACCCAGCTCCTGGGCGACTACGGCGCGGACATCATCAAGGTGGAACGCCCGGGCGCCGGCGATATCTCGCGCAACTCGTTCCCGGACAAGGACGGCCAGGACAATCCCATCTTCCTGTCCATCAACCGGAACAAGCGCAGCGTTTCCGTGGATACCCGCACCGACGAGGGCAAGGCCGTCCTCCGCCGGGTCATGGCCGACGCCGACGTCGTCGTCAGCAATTTCCGTTCCGGCGTGATGGAGCGGATGGGCTTCGGCTACCAGGAACTCAAGGCCGGGAACCCGGGCATCATCTGGGCCTCCGGCACTGGCTTCGGCCCGGTTGGGCCGTACTCCCACAAGGGCGGCCAGGACGCGATCGCCCAGGCCTACTCCGGCGTGATGTGGCGGCGCGAGTCGGACGACGTGAAGCCGGCCATCTACCCCACTACGCTGTGCGACTACATCACGGGCATGCACCTCATGCAGGGCATCCTGCTGGCCTTGCGCACCCGGGAGGCGTCCGGCGTCGGGCAAAAGGTCGAGGTGACGATGTACGACTCCATGCTTCACCTGCAGATGCAGGAGGCGTGCATGCAGCTCAACCGCGGCTACGAAGTCAATTGGGGCGCCATGCCGCTGAGCGGCGTCTTTGAAACCACCGACGGCGCCGTCTGCATGGTGGGCGGCTTCACGCCCGACCCGCTCGCACGGATTTCCGAAGCGCTGGGCCTGGACGAGGACCTCACGCAGCGGCCGGAGTTCGCCAACCTGGAGCAGCAGTTCAAGCACAAGCCGGCCCTGCAAGCGATCTTCCGGGAACGCATCGCCACGAACACCACCGAGTACTGGACCAACCAGCTGGAGAGCCAAGGCCTGCTCAACGCACCCGTCCACACCCTGGAACAGGCCCTCGCCGATGCCCAGACCGAGGCCAACGGCATGATCGTGGAAGCCGAGCACCCGGGCGTCGGCACCGTGAAGATGCTCAATGCCCCGATTCGCCTGTCTGCGACGCCGCCTTCAGTCCGCCGCGTGGCGCCGCGGCTCGGCGAGCACAACGTCGAGGTCCTGTTGGAAAACGGATTCGACGCCGAAGCCATCGAGCGCCTGCAGAAGTTGGGGGTCCTCCGGTGACTGTTTCGATGGATGAGAAGAAGATCGTTGACCAGGTCACCCTGACCATCGAGAACCACGTGGCCACGGTGGTGATCGACCGTCAGCACGTGCTCAACGCCGTCGACGGGAGCGCCCAGGCCCGGCTCAATGACATCTGGAACCAGATCGAAGCCGATCCTGACGTTCGCGCCGTCGTTATCACGGGCGCCGGAACGCGGGCGTTCTGCGTCGGGGCGGACATGTCCGCCTCTGCCGTCGACAAGACCGGCCTGCAGTACTGGGCGGAGCTTGACCCCAACGGTTTCGGCGGACTGAGCCTGCGCACGAGCCTGGACATTCCGGTCATTGCCCGCGTGAACGGGTACGCGCTGGGCGGCGGCATGGAGATCGTCCTCGGCGCCGACATCGTCGTCGCCGCGGACACGGCCAGCTTCGGCCTCACCGAACCGCGGGTCGGGCGCTTGGCGCTCGACGGCGGCATCCACCAGCTGGTGCGCCGCGTCCCCTACACGCAAGCGATGGGCATGCTCCTCACAGGCCGCAAGGCCGAGGCTGCGGAAATGCAATCGATGGGCCTGGTCAACGAAGTGGTTCCCGCGGAGGAGCTCGACGCCGCGGTGCGGCGCTGGGTGAACCAGATCCTCGCCTGTGCGCCCAGCTCCGTCCGCGCCGTCAAGCAAATGGTCAGCAGGACCGGCCACCTGAGCGCGGTGGAAGCCCGCGGCCTCAGGCTGCCAGCGCTCATGGCCGCACTCGACAGCGAAGACTCCGCCGAAGGCGTGCGCGCCTTCCAGGAAAAGCGCCCGCCGGTGTGGCCGGGCCGCTAGATGCGGCACGAACAAATGCAAGACACCGAACTTCAGCATGAACGGAAGGACAATCCAATGCGGGAATCACTGACACCCGGCGTGTGGGGCGTCGTTGCCACGCCATTCCAGGGCAGCACCCTCGATCTGGACACCGACAGCCTGGCCCAGTTGGTGGAGCACTATGAATCCATCGGCGCAACGGGCCTGACTGTCCTGGGTGTTTTCGGCGAGGCCGCCGCCCTAACAGCATCGGAGCGCAGCCTGGTGCTGGAAGTGGTGGTCGAAGAAACCCAATTGCCTCTCGTGGTGGGTGTGACCTCGCTCTTCACGGGCACGGCAGTCGAAGAAATCCGCGCTGCCCAGGCCGTGGCCGGAGACCGGCTCGCCGCCGTCATGGTGCAGGCAAATTCGGCCCGGCCGGAGGTTGTCATCGCACACCTCAACGCCATCCACCAGTCCACCGGCGCCAAGGTGGTCCTGCAGGACTACCCGGTGGCCAGCGGAGTCAGCATCAGCACGGAAGCACTCATTTACGTGGTCCAGGCCTGCAAGTTCGTTATCGCGGTCAAGGCCGAGGCCCCGCCCACCAGTGTGGCCATCGCCCACCTGGCGGCCGCCGTCGACGTTTCAGTGTTCGGCGGGCTGGGAGGTCAAGGGCTGCTGGACGAATTGGTGGCCGGCGCAGCCGGCGCCATGACGGGGTTCTCCTACCCGGAAGCCCTCATGGCTTGCGTCGGTGCCTGGCAATCGGGCGGTTACGACGCTGCCCGGGACGCACTGCTTCCGTATTTGCCGCTCATCAACTTCGAGCAGCAGGCCCGGATTGCCTTGGCGGTCCGGAAAGAATGCTTCCGTGAGCGGGGCTTCATCAAGGACTCCGGTGTCCGCCCGCCCGCGGCTCCTTTCCCGGAGGTCCTCAGGAACGGAATGCTGACGCACCTGGCTGAAGCGGCCCGGGCCTTGGATCTCTCCCTTACCCCAACCGCCCACACAGCAGGAAGGCTCTGATGGACTTCGGAATCAGCGGCAAGACCGCATTCGTCGCCGCCTCCACAGGAGGACTGGGACTAGCCGTCGCCCGCGGACTCGCGGCCGAAGGCGTCCGTGTGGCCATCACGGGCCGGCGTGGCGAACTGGCCGAGAAGATCGCGGCGGAGCTGCAGGCTGACGGCCACAGCGCCGTGGCTGTCGAGGCCGACCTGAGCACCGCGGACGGAGTGACCGCCGCCGTCGAACGCGCCGTGGATCTGCTCGGCCCCATCGACATCCTCGTGCTCAACGGCCCCGGCCCCAAGCCCGGGGCGGCCGCCAGCCTTGGCGCCGACGACATCGCGGCGGCGTTCGAGCTGCTGGTGAAGCCGCACCATGCGCTTGTCTCCAAGATCCTGCCGGGGATGCGGGAACGGCGCTGGGGACGGATCCTGGCCATCGGATCCAGCGGCGTTGTGGCACCCTTGCCCAACCTCGCCGTCTCCAACACAGGCCGTGCAGCGTTGGCCGGTTACCTCAAGACGCTTGCAGCGGAAGTGGCCCTCGACGCCGTCACAGTCAACATGCTCTTGCCAGGACGCATCGCAACCGACCGCGTCGCCGAACTGGACCGGGCGGCGGCTAAACGCCGCGGCACCACACCGGAGGAAATCCAACTCGAGTCGCGCAAGACCATCCCTGCCCGACGCTACGGCGAACCGGAGGAGTTCGGCGCCGCCGGCGCCTTCCTCTGCAGCGCCCCCGCTTCGTACATCACCGGCGTCGCGCTTCGCTGCGACGGTGGCCTGATCCGGAGCCTCTAGGCCCTGATCGCCTCCCGAACAGCCCCATTGCCCATCCCTACTGCAAAAGCCAAAGGATTACCATGACTTCCACCGCCACCGAATCCGCAACCTCCACCCGCCAGGATGTTGCCGCAGCGCAGCACCTGATCAACGGCGAATGGACCGGAGAGCCCGAAATCCAGCGAATCAACCCGGCCCGCCCGGATGAGCTCGCTGCCCTCTCCCCTCGGGGCACCGCCGCCGACGTCGACGCGGCCATCACTGCCGCTGCCGCCGCCCAACCGGCGTGGGCGGCCCTCCCCGCCCCGGCCCGCGGCGCCATCCTCATGAACGCAGGCAAGCTGCTGGAAGATCGCCAAAGCGCGATCGCCGAGGACCTCGTCCGCGAGGAAGGCAAAACCCTCGCCGAAGCCAAGGGAGAGGTCAAGCGCGCCTCGGACGTGCTGCGCTTCTTCGGCTCCCTCGGCTGGGCCGCCACCGGCGAAGTACTTCCCAGCGGCCTCCCGGACACCACCATCACCACCCGGCGCGAGCCGCTCGGCGTCGTCGGGCTTATCACTCCTTGGAACTTCCCCATCGCTATCCCGGCATGGAAGGCCGCTCCCGCACTCATCAGCGGGAACGCGGTGGTCGTCAAGCCTGCCGAACTCACCCCGCTCTCCGCGACGCACCTTGCCCACGCCTTGCAGGACGCCGGGCTTCCGGCAGGAGTCTTCAACGTGGTGCACGGCAAAGGCCGCGTGGTGGGCGACGCCTTGGCTCGCGATCCCCGCATCGCCGGGCTGTCCTTCACCGGATCCACCAAAGTGGGGCTCGGACTCCAGGAAATCCTGAATGCCCGCCGCGCCCGCGTCCAGCTGGAAATGGGTGGCAAGAACGGCGTCCTGGTCCTCGATGACGCCGATCCGCAGAAGGCCGCCGCCGTAGTCGCAGCCGGCGCGTTCGGACTCACGGGCCAGGCGTGCACGGCAACGTCCCGCGCCTACGTCACCCCAGGCGTCCGCGACGCCTTCCTCGAAGCCCTTGTTGCTGAGGCGGCCAAGTACACCGCCGGTGACGGGCTCGGCAGCGCCAAGATGGGCGCTGTGGTGAGCAGCCAGCAGTTCGAGCAGGACCAGGCAGCGGTGCGCACCGCCGTCGAACGCGGCGCCACCCTCCTGCACGGAGAGTACGACGGCGATTCCTCCGGTGCGCTGTTATTCCCGGCGGCTGTGCTCACCGACCTCCCGTTTGACGACGCTGCCGTGACGGAGGAAATCTTCGGGCCGGTGGTTGCAGTCCTTGAGGTTCCGGATTACGAGGCAGGCTTGGCCGCGATCAACCATTCCCGCTACGGCCTCACCGCAGGAATCTGTACCGATTCCCTGGCTCTGGCTACGGACTTCGCCGCGCGGGCGCAGGCCGGAGTGATCAAGGTAAACCGTCCCACCGCCGGCCTGGACTTGAACGTGCCGTTCGGTGGCGTGAAGGACTCCTCCACCAACACCTTCCGCGAACAGGGCAAGTCCGCACTGGACTTCTTCACCTGGGGCAAGACCGTCTACACGGGTGTGTAGCACACCATGACGTACGTGATCGCGCAGCCCTGCGTGGACGTCAAGGACAAGGCCTGCATCGACGAGTGCCCGGTGGACTGCATCTACGAAGGCGAACGCTCGCTCTACATCCATCCATCCGAGTGCGTGGACTGCGGCGCCTGCGATCCCGTGTGCCCGGTCGAGGCGATCTACTACTCGGACGACGTTCCGGATGAGTGGGCCGACTACGTCCGGGCCAACGTCGAGTTCTTCGAGGAACTCGGATCCCCGCAAGGGGGATCGGCGCTGGGGAACCTCGGGCGGGACCACGAGGTGGTTGCGGGGCACGTTGCGTAGCGTGTGGCTTTGGTTTGCCGCCCCTGGAGGGGATCAAATGACCCCTCCAGGGGCGTGACCTTTTGTAGGTCACAACTTTTCGCAAGCGCTTGCGATTGAGATCGCCCCGGGATATCTTGATGCCCATGACTTCCTCCGTAGATGCTGTGGCCGAGCTGGCGGGTGTATCAGTTTCAACGGTATCCCGAGCCCTTCGAAACGTGCCCGGCATCTCCGAAAAGACCCGCAAGCGCGTGCAAAGTGTAGCTCAAGAACTCGGTTACGTACCCTCACTGGCCGGATCCCGGCTTGCCACGGGCAAGACGCGCACGGTTGCGATCGTCACTCCCAGCCTGTCCAAGTGGTTTTTCGGCCAGGTCCTCGCGGCCGCCGGCGGCGTCCTGCGCGAGGCCGGCTACGATGTCCTGCTGTATGAACTGGCCGATGCGGGCACGCGCGGCAGATTCTTCGACGAACCCGCATTGCCGGGCCGCGCCGACGGCGTCCTCATCTTGGCCCTGCAGCCAACGCCGGCAGAGCTAGCGGCCCTCACGGCGCAGGGGCTTCCCTTGGCCGTCCTAGGCTCCGAGCAACCGGGTATACCGTGTGTACGTGTGGAGGACAGGGGCGCAGGCCGCTCCGCCGTCCGCCATCTGCTGAACCTGGGACACGATCGGATCGCTTTCATCGGCATCCAACAGCCAGCCGGCAGCACGCTGGGCGGCGTTCCCCCGGCGCAGCGGTTGCTTGGCTACCGCGACGCCCTCAGCGAAGCGGGCCTCGATCAGCGCCCCGAGTACGAGGTTTTCGAAGAGAACACGACCACAGGCGGATCCACTGCCATGGCGCGCTTGCTGTGCGCCGAGGTCCCGCCGACGGCTGTTTTCGTCGCTTCCGACGAAATGGCATTCGGCGTACTCGTGACGCTCCGCGGTGCGGGGATCAGCGTCCCCGGCGACATGTCAGTGCTCGGCTTCGACAACCACGAGCTCTCCGGTCTCCTCGACCTGACAACCATGGACCACTCCGTGACCCGGCAAGGGGCCGAAGCAGCACGCCTTCTGGTCTCTGCGCTCCAGGCATCTGGCGCGGCCACCACCACAGTCACCGTCCCGGCAACCTTGGTAGTCAGGGGAAGCACTGCGCCCCCACGGCCGCTTCGAAACAGGACCGCAGTCCCCCAGGAAAACGCATAACCACCTGACAGAAACCACCTGACAAAGGAAAGGCACGCCATGGAATACCGCAAACTCGGCTCATCCGGCATGTACATCAGTGAACTGGCCTACGGGAACTGGGTCACCCACGGAGAGCAGATCGACCAGGACGCCGCCAACGCATGCGTCCGCCAGGCCCTCGACCTGGGCATCACCACCTTCGACACCGCCGATGCCTATGCAGGCACCCGCGCCGAGACAGCTCTCGGCCAAGCACTCGAAGGCGTGCGCCGCGAAGGCTTGGAGATCTTCACCAAGGTCTACTTCCCCACCGGCGAAGGCAAGAACGACCGCGGCCTGTCCCGCAAACACGTCATGGAGTCCATCAATGGTTCCCTGCGGCGCCTCGGCACGGACTACGTCGACCTTTACCAGGCCCACCGCTACGACTACGAAACCCCGCTCGAAGAGACAATGCAGGCTTTCGCGGACATCGTCCGGGCAGGCAAGGCGCTTTACATCGGCGTCTCCGAATGGACGGTTGATGAAATTCGGGCTGGTGCCAAACTCGCCAAAGAGCTGGGAGTACACCTCATCTCCAACCAGCCGCAATACTCCATGCTGTGGCGCGTCATCGAGGAAGAAGTGGTCCCAGCCAGCCAGGAACTGGGCCTGGGCCAGATCTGCTGGTCTCCCCTTGCCCAAGGGGTTCTCACCGGCAAATACATCCCAGGCCAGGACGCGCCGTCGGCCTCCCGGTTCGCGACGGAGGAAGGCGGGCTGAAGACCGAGCACAAGTTCATGCGCCCCGAAGTACTCGAACGGGTTCAGGCGCTGAAACCGGTCGCGGAGGAAGCAGGTTTGTCCATGGCCGCCCTCGCCGTGGCCTGGGTCTTGCAGAACAGCAACGTCTCAGCTGCCATCGTGGGAGCATCCCGACCCGATCAGCTCGTGGACAACGCCACCGCCGTCGGAATCAAACTGGATCCGGAGCTGCTGGCCCGGATCGACACGATCCTCGACCCTGTCACTGAACGCGACCCGGCTAAGGTCGAATCCTTCACCACGCGCCCCTAAACGGGCGTGGATAGCCTGCCGAAGAGGATCCAGACACGCCATCAGCCTGTCAGCAGGTCAGCGTGCTGGGCCGCGACGACGTTCGGGTGTGCCCGAAGCCGGTAGCGGAGGGCGTTGTCACCGTAGGTTTCAAGAATCGGGCTGTTCGTCGGATCCACCGAAAGGCCGCGCGCCTTCGCTTGAAACTCCGGGCTCACCGCGAGCTGCGGCATTCTCGCGTCCAGCGCCGGATTGTAGAAAAACGGCAGGGAAATCCGGTCAGTGCCTCGAAGAGGTGAGATCACGCGGTGCAGGGTCGCTTTGAGGTAGCCGTTCGTGGCCAGTTCCAGCATTTCGCCGATATTGACCACGAATGTTCCGGGGACTTGGGGCGCGTCGATCCACTTCCCTTGATACTCGACCTGGAGGCCGCCCTTTCCGGGCTCCACGAGGAGGAGCGTCAGCACGCCCCCGTCGCGGTGGGACCCGACCCCCTGTTTGGGTTCGGGGTTGGATTCCCCCGGATATCGCACAATCTTGAGCACCGGGAAAGCATGTGCGGCGAACGCGGCATCAAAGGTGTCCCCGGGCGCCCCCAGGGAAACCGCCAGGGCCCGCAGTAGGGTGAGGGAAATGGCACTCAGCCGTTCAGTCCATTCTGAGACAATCCCCCGCATTTCCGGGAGCGCAGTTGGCCACAGATTGGGCCCCTCCAGACGCCAATAGTCCGCAACGTCCGGACCCGGCTCCACAATGTCGCGCTCGACGCCGATGTCGATCTGCTCGCGCCAATCGACTCCACCGTCGGTGAGCTCGCCGCCTACGCGGGTGTAGCCGCGGAACTGTGGGCTGTGGACATTCTCGATCGCGAGTTTTTCTTCTTCCGGCAGCTCGAAGAAGCGGCGCGACACATCGAGAATAGCGTCCGTTAACTCCTGCGGGATGCCGTGCCCGGCCAGGTAGAGAAAGCCAACCTCGTGCATGGCATTGCGCAGTTGGTCACGGAACCGGGCCGCCTCGTCTGGTCCGGCATTCAACAGTGAAAGATCGAGTACCGGCAATGTATCGAGTGTCAATGCACTTCGTCCTTTTCATCGAATGTGGCGGGCGACGTCGCCTCAAGCCGGCATCTTGGGACGCCACACGCCAAAACGGTTGCCGTGCGGGTCCAGGAGGTGCGCGAACTCGATAGCGCCGTTGTCAACGAACGGGAGTGCCACACTCGCACCGAGCGACTCGGCCTTGGCGATAGCGGCCTTCACATCGTCGACTTGCACGTAGAAGATCGCCCATGACGATTCCCCCAGCGAGGTGGTCTTCCATAGACCGCCCTTGTCGCCATTCACCATCTGGTAACCAGCGGGCGAGGACTCACCAAATGTCCAGTCGAAGAGTGAGCCGTAGAAGGTTCGCGCGCTATCCGGATCGGGCGATCCGACTTCGAAATAGTTCACAATGCCCGCCATCGCTGTTTCCTCTCCCCTTCCGCCATGAGTAGGTGGGAGGCCGCCCTCCAGACCTTTGGGCGGCCTCCCGAATATCTAGGGCATGACCTTGTAGAGATCGACGACGGTCTCTTCCGGGGGCGAGGTGAAACCGCCCTCGATGCCCGCCTGCATTCGGGGCATGAGAATGCCATCGCGG
This sequence comes from Arthrobacter sp. MMS24-S77, assembly GCF_054888235.1. NCBI lineage: Bacteria > Bacillati > Actinomycetota > Actinomycetes > Micrococcales > Micrococcaceae > Arthrobacter > Arthrobacter sp. MMS24-S77. The sequence continues at coordinate 2,324,084 of NZ_JBTZRN010000001.1, read as the reverse complement.
AATTTCTCCCAGCTCTCTTTCGACTCGTGGACTGCCATGATCGTCCAACCGCCTGCCGACGGGCCTGCGGCGTGGAAAGTCTGACCGTCGGGCAGGAGCCCCTCGCCCGGGTGAACAGCGGCAATTGAGGCCTCGTATTGATCCTTGGTACCTCCTGGGAAGAAGTGCACAACTCCGTATGGTGCGGCGTCCATATCTGCTCCTTGAATGGTCTAGACGGGTGGACATGCCAAGCAATAGACCTCGCCATCCGGGATGTCAAGGCGTTTTCGCCGTCGGGATCAAAGTCCTGGACTCAGGTCCAGAATTCGTCTGCCTTGGCCGTGTCCTCGAAGAACTCCCGTCCCTCGACAACCTTTCCGTCGCGGAGTACGAAGGAGATGGCAGTTGCAACATCCAGGGTTTTTCCGTCGCTTTCAGCGTGGCTTTGCTGGAGCCCCACCGTATGGTTTTCTCCGCCGACGATGTCCTGGACCATCGCTTGGAAGGAACCTTGCGAACGCGCTCCCAGCTCGCCGAAGTAGGCCAGGATGGCGTCGCGTCCTTGTTTCGTCCCGGACAGCACGCCACTTCCAGCTGCGTACCAGACTGCGTCCTCCGCGAACAACTCGCTGAGTGCCGCCAGATCACCTGCGTTAAAGGCCTCGTACCCCCGCCGGACCAATTCAGCGTTTTCTGTAGCTCCCATGTCAGAATACCTCTCCGTCATCCTCGTCGGTCAATGGGACGGCTTAAGGCTATTCCTGGCCCGGGTGCCTGTCGATGGGATTCGGCAAGCCCGGGCACTCCGTCCGAGGGCTGCAAGCGGTGGTTCAGTGGCAAGCTTAATCACAACGAACTCGTATGGAGGGCAAGCTGTGATTGACACTGCTGAGGCCGTTCTTCACGACGGCTCGACGATCCCCATAACCATCCACGGAAACGGGCGTGCGCTGATAGTCCCGGCACGCTTTGCTCCCTATCTGCCCGAGGAAGCCGACACAATGCGGCGGTGGGGCGCTGATCCAGATCTGGGACCCAACTTGGTCAACGGTCTTGCGCAATCAAACCGGGTCGTCGTTGCCGATTACGAAGCACATCGCATGGCACACCCTGCACCGGACAGCCTCACGCCTGGGAATGTCTCCGCAGATTTCTTGGCCATCGCCGACGCCGCTGAGGCCCGCACCTTCGCCTACTACGGTTATTCATGGCTGGCGCTCTGCGGCTTGCAACTCGCTATCCGCACGGACCGCCTTTGGGCACTGGCCATGGGCGGATACCCGCCGCGCGATGGACCCTACGAGAGCATGCTGGCGGTCACCCGGGCAGCGCACTCGATGGCCACACAATCCGGCAACCAGGTTCCTTCGCCCGCCACTGCGGCGGAACCCGGAGACTGGGATGCGGTGCCGGTCCAAACGAATGAGGCACAAACCCGTCAGTTCGTCACCCTCTACGAGGCCCTCCAGGACTTCGACGATTCCTCCGCCGCGGTCCCGCGGGATTTGCCGAGGCTCGTGTTCGCCGGCGCGGACGACCGGATCGATTACGGACCCGCATGGGGCAATGTCCGGGTAGAGATCGGTGAGCCCCTTGCAGTGCACGAGCAAGGCCTCATTGAGGCCGGTTGGGATGTCCTGGTACTTCCCGGCCTCGACCACATCAGCGCGATGCGCAGCTCGGTGGTCCTGCCCATCCTCAGCGACTGGCTTCGGAAGATCGGTTAGTCTCCAGAGCCGCGGCCTCGCGTGTGTCCTTACCGGCGTTGTCCCCTTGAGACGGGTCCGGGCCGGTGGGACGATGAAGCGGTGAATCCCTTCTTCGATTTTCTCAGCCACTACTGGTGGCTGGTCTTTCCCCTGAGCGGTTTGGCCGGCGGATGGGCGCGGTCCTGGTCAAGGGCCAGCGAACGGCGGCATCGCCGTCGGGTGGAGCTCTACCGGCTCCAGAACCAAACGGCGCAGGCGGAGCAGGCCAGCCAGGCTGAGGTCCTCCGGCTGCAGGGGGCTCACGACACGGTGAACCGGCGATGGCTGGAATACGAACTTGACGTGGGAAAACTCATTGATTTTCCGGTCATGTCCGATGTGCGCGAACCGCTCACGGTGGCCTTTCTCCGGGCCAAACGGGAAGCGGACGGTTTACGCCCTGCGGCACCCGGCGACATTACGACGGCGGCACAGTTGGCGGAATACCGCGCGGCCGTGCGCAGCTTTGAACTGGCGTTCGATGTAGCCGAGCGGGAAGCCAAACGTGTCAAAGACAGCAATTTTTCCGAGCCCGAGCGCCAGCGGCTGGCGACCGCCAGGAAGCTGCTCAGGATCGCTTCGGACAGTGCAGCGACGCCGGCAGAGCGTCAGACGGCGTACAGGCGAGCCCGGCGCGAATTGGATGGGCTGATTGTCCTGCCCGAAGCAACCATCGCAGCTTTGGAAGAGAAAGTCGCCGGCATACTCGATGCTCCAAAGGCCCCCGACTTCCATCAAAGCTGACAAGCTCGCTACGACTAGCGGCCGAGCGTCCTACCTGCTCCCCGTCAGTGTTTGAGGCGATGAATTATCACGTACTTGTGATGCTTCCGGTGGCGAGTCTTGGCACGACGTGGAGTCAGGCCCAAAGGGGGTAGCCCAAGAGCTTTCCGCCTGCGCGACAGACGAATGTTTACGTAGACCAGGAAGAGGATGAAACCCAGCGACGGGATGAGCAGCACGAATAACCACGGTAAATTGCCCACGGCGCGCCTCCTATGCCCAGTTTCCGGCCGTCCAGACCGGACGTCAAGACACGCCCAAGGACTAGCCACGCGGGCATGCTCGGCGTAGCTTTTTTCTCATCAGAGAGACCCGCATTGGTTGCCAGTCGGCACCTATCAGGAGGTCAGCATGGACAACTTTCTCCGACGCGGCGGACTCGAAGTCCCGGAGCCCGTCCGACGTTTCCTTCAAGGCGAATCCGACCCTTCGCTTCGCATCGAGCAATACCAAGAAGGGGACATCCTCGTCATCAGGGTGGATCTGCCGGGAATCGATCCAGAGACTGACGTCGACATCAGCGTCTCCGACGACTCTCTCCACATCCAGGCGCGGAGGGAGGAGAACGCGGACCACGTAGCCAAGAAGGGTTACCGCAGCGAGCTTCGCTACGGCGAACGCTCGCGCAGCGTCCCGCTTCGCAGGGGTGTGAGCCAGGACGGCATCGTGGCCACCTACGAGGACGGTGTCCTCGAAATCCGCATCCAGCTACCCGAACAGTCGGAGTCCCCCACCACGAAAATCCGCGTTGTCCGTCCGGGTGGCCGCGAAGCCAATCAGTCGCCAGAGGAGCCGAAAAACTTGGTCACCTGAGGATGAAAATCCTCAAGGACTGTGGACGGCATGACGAGGACCGCGACGACGGTGAGCGCGGCGCAGACAAGCACCGCAAGAAATACCGCAGCGGAGGCGGACACGATCGTCTGCGGATTCTTCTCGCCGCCGGGGCTGCCAGCGTAGATTGCATTTGCCACGGCCCCGAAGACGGCAACGCCTAGGGAGCTGCCAATGGAACGCGCAAAGAGATTAGTGCCTGTCACTACTCCGCGTTCGTTCCAATCGACACTGGACTGGGCAGCTATCAGGCTCGGGGTTGCGAGGAGCCCGAGTCCGAGCCCGGAGACAAAGCAGCTGGCAGCGACGAGGACAAGGTTCGGCGTATAGGCCGTGACGGCGAGGGCCAGCGCACCAATGAGTGTGACCGTGATCCCGATCAAAGCTGTTGCCCGGAATCCAATTCGAAGGTAGAAACGCCCCGATTGCGAGGCACTGATCGGCCAACCGAGTGTCAGGGCGGCCAAGGAAAGGCCCGCCAGAACCGGGGAGACCGAAAGCGCTCCTTGGAGGAAGGTCGGAACGTAGGAGGTAAGTCCGAGCACTATTGCTCCGGCGCCGAAGGAAATCAACGTCGTAGTAACGAGAAGGCGCCTCGAGACGACCCAGGGTGGAAGGACGGGCTCGGCCGCTCGCCGCTCGACAAGGACGAAGGCAACGAACAAGACTGAACCAATGATGAACACGGCGACGCTGATCGGAGAGGCCCAGGCCCACGCCTGGCCGCCCTCCAGGGCTCCGAGGATAATCAGGGTCAAAGACGTCGTGAGAAGAGCGGCTCCGAGGTAGTCGACCCGGTGCTTTATGCGATCGATGTTCTCGTGGAACCTTCGAACCAGCATCCACGCAGCCACGAGGCACAGTGGAATGTTGACAAGAAAAATTCCGCGCCAAAGTCCCAGCGTGGAGAACACCCCTCCCAGGGTGGGGCCCACGACAGACGAGACCGCCCACACACTGGCGAGGTAGCCCTGTACCTTCGCGCGCTCAGCCAGGGAGTAGATATCTCCGGCGATCGTAATGGCAACGGGCAACACCGCGCCGGCACCCAGCCCTTGCACGACGCGGAACGCGATGAGCGTCGGCATGCTCCACGCCAACCCGCAGAGGATCGAGCCGAGCAGGAAGAGGCCAATGCCTGTGAGGATGATCGGTTTGCGGCCTGCCATATCCGAGAGTTTCGCGTAAACGGGAACCGAGACGGCCTGCGCAAGCAAATAAGCGGAAAAGAGCCAAGGGAACGAAGAGAAACCTCCGATTTCACGCACAATCGAAGGCACGGCGGTCGCCACGATCGTGGAGTCGATCGCGACGAGCCCGCTCGACAGCATCAGGGCTATCAGCACCGGTCCACGTTGGGAACGGAAGCCGATGCCTTCGGTTGGAGTTGTCATCTCATGACCCATCGTGCGGCTCCCCTGTCTGATCACGCTAGGCGCATCCTTGGCGGGACGCAACGACGAGATCCGGCAAGCCTCCGAGGTCTACCGGAACGGATCAACGGGTACTGATCTGCTATCGGGCGGCCCTGTCATTCCCCCAAGCCCCGGAGTATTCTAATTACGCTTCCGGCACCGGCTTCAGCCGGCATATTGTTCCGTACCTACTCAGTTAGGCGTCATCCATGGAGATGAACATCAGGAACCACTGGGACAGGCTCAGTCCCGAAACGCGACGGTGGCTCACCGACAACCCGGGGTGCGTTGTTCTACCCCGCACCATCACGGAAATAATTCACCAAGAAACGGGCGTCACCCCTGACGCCGACCAGCATAGCCAAGCCAGCCTCTCCCCCGAGGACCTGAGCTTCATCCGGACCCAGGCCGAAAGAGCCGACGCCCGGCCGAAGTAACGGGCCCGCCAACCCATGATTCCGTACTTGCGTCAGTAGCCCAGGTTGAAGGAGCGGACTGCTTCCTGGACGTCCTGGCCTACCAGATCGGCATTCATGGCTATGGCTGCCGCGGATCCTTCGCCGGCGGCGGTAATGAGTTGGGCGCGCGGGTTGCCCAGATTGCCCGCTACCCACACCCCGGAGACACTGGTCTGTCCGTTGCCGTCCTTCACCGGCCAGCCGGTTTCGTCCATTTCACAGCCGAGCCGGACAAGGAGATCGTTGTTGGGGATGAAGCGCGGCGGTACGAAGAGAGCGCCCCGTGGGATGGTGCGGCCGTCCTCCATCTCGACACCACTCAGGTGGTCCTCCTCAACAAGGATCTGCTTGACCGTTCCTTCGACGATTCCGATCGCTCGCGCGACCATCTCCGAGCGCTGAGCGGCAGTCAAGGTTCCGTGAGGTGCGAAAAACACGACGTCGTCGGACCACTGCCGGACGATCTGCGCATAGCGGACAGCGTCAGGGGAAAGGCCCAGAACGCCAAGCTGCTTGTTGCGCACCTCATAGCCATGGCAGTACGGGCAATGCAGGACGTCGCGCGCCCACCTGTCAGCCAAACCTGGAACATCGGGCAATTCATCGCGCAGGCCTGTGGCGACGAGCAGTCGACGGGCAAAGACCCGCTGATTGTCTGCCATCTGAACCCAAAAGCCGGAAGTCCCGCCCTTCACGAGTTCCGTGACAGTCCCTTCATGGATCTCGCCACCGTAGCCCTTCACTTCGGCACGCCCGAGCGCCAACAACTCCCCGGGCGGCAATCCGTCCCTGGACAAGAACCCCTGGATGTGTTGGGCTGGGCCGTTTCGTGGTGCCCCGGAGTCCACCACGAGGACCTTGCGCCGGGCGCGGGACAAGACCAGGGCCGCGGACAGCCCGGCCGCCCCGCCGCCGATTACCACTACGTCATAGTCATAGTTGCTCATGTCCTCAAGGCTTTCTGGTTGTCCCGGTTTTGCCAACAAACGTTGCTGTTTCTGGGAAACCGGCGTTGGATGGAGAGGTGGAAGATACAACAACCGTGATCGCGGCTACGCTTGGCCAGGTCGGAGCCAGGTTGAAACGGCTACGAATGCAACGAGGTGTGACCCTCACGAGCCTCGCGGAAACAACCGGGATCTCGAAAAGTACCTTGTCCCGTCTGGAAACAGGACAGCGGCGACCAAGCCTTGAGCTGCTCCTCCCACTTGCGCAGGCGTATCACGTGCCCCTCGACGATCTGGTCGGCGCTCCCGAAGTCGGAGACCCCCGAATCCGCCTGAAGCCTCGGCGGGCGAATGGACGGACCGTCGTCCCCCTGACCAGGCAACCGGGCGGCCTCCAGGCCTGGAAGATCGTCATCCCCGCCGCGAAAGTCGACCCGGAGCCAAGGACCCACGAAGGGTACGAATGGCTGTATGTGCTCGCGGGCCGTATGCGCCTTGTCCTCGGCGACCACGACATGGTCCTCGGTCCCGGTGAAGTGGCGGAGTTCGACACCCGTGTACCCCACTGGTTTGGCAGCGCCGGCAATCAGCCGGCAGAGGTCCTCAGTCTGTTCGGCGGGCAGGGCGAACGGATGCACGTTCGCGCCAAGTCCCGCCAAGCATAGCGACTCCAGCATCGGCAGCCACGGCGGACGCGGCTTGAGGGCGTGAAGCCGGCCTGGCTCTATGATGGCTCCGTAGACATGGCGCCGCTCGAACAAGAAAGACCAGCATGATCGAGGACAACGGAACACACGGCGCGACAGGCAGCAGCTGTTGTGCCACGCCGCGCGCGCCTGACCCGGTCAACGCCGCGGCACGGGCCGACGTCGGGCGCTCGCTTCCGGTAGCCGCCGTCGCCGTCAACGGCGGCGCCTCCACGGGAGCTTCGCCCGCCCTGCACGAGGACGTGCTGATTCCCGGAGGCGTGTTTGCCATGGGCGACGCTTTCGGCGAGGGCTATCCGGCCGATGGCGAGGACCCCGTGCATGAGGTGCGCCTGGACGCGTTCCGGATCGACGCGACGGCCGTCACCAACCGGATGTTCGCCGCCTTCGTCCAGGACACCGCTTACCGCACCGAAGCGGAGCAGTACGGGACCTCGGCGGTGTTCCATCTGCTCGTGAAGGCACCCGAGAGCGAGATCCTCGGGGCGTCCGCCGGGGCGCCGTGGTGGTTGAATGTACGCGGCGCCGACTGGGCCCACCCGGCCGGACCGGATTCACACTGGAGCACGACGCCGGAGCACCCGGTGGTGCACGTCTCCCACCACGACGCTTTGGCGTACTGCGCCTGGGCCGGGCGCCGCCTACCCACCGAAGCCGAATGGGAGTATGCAGCCCGCGGCGGGCTCGCCGGGAAACGCTACGCCTGGGGTGACGAGCTCACGCCCGAAGGCGAACACCACTGCAACATCTGGCAAGGAACCTTCCCGGTCCTGAACACGGAAGAGGACGGCCACCTGGGCAGCGCCCCCGTGAAAACGTTCCCGCCCAACGGCTACGGACTCTACGAAGTAGCCGGGAACGTGTGGGAATGGTGCGCGGACTGGTTCTTGCCCAAGTACTACCGCAACTCCCCCGGCCACAATCCCCAAGGCCCCACCATCGGCGCAGGCCGCGTCATGCGTGGCGGGTCGTACCTCTGCCACGACTCGTACTGCAACCGCTATCGCGTTGCGGCCAGGACCTCCAACACTCCCGAATCCTCGTCCGGCAACTGCGGATTCCGCACAGTGGCGGTCGCGTAACGCCCGGTGCCCACCCAACAGCCGCTCAGGAAGCCGCCCGTCCTCATCAGAGCTTGTTCGATCCGACAGCCGGAACGAGTGCGCTCCTTTCGGATGAAATGAGCGAGATGTAGGTCTCCAGTTGGGACCGCAACTGATCAGGCGAGTGATGTTCGGGGGTGAGGGTAGCCGTGATCTGCGCACCCAGCGCGAACGTCATGATCCCGCCAACGATGTCGTCGTCGTTCAGCCCTTCCTTCAGCTCGCCGAGGTCCCTGGCTTCACCGAGCCTGGCGAAAAGCGACTCACGCCATTGCTCCATCGAAGAATCATGCAAGGCCGCCTTCGCCGGGTCCGTGAGCGCGCGCTGCCAGAACGCGATGGCGATTCGCGCCTCGTTGAGCCTCTCGGCATCCAGGGGCAGGATTTCGTGGCAATAGCTACGTAACGCAGATAGTCCGCGCTGGCTGGCAGTGGAGGTGCCCATTCGGGCGTTCGTCTGGTTGAAAACGTGGGCGAACGCAAACGTCAGCAGATCGTCCTTCGTCGGAAAATAGGGCTTGAGCGCGCCGTTGGCAAAGCCTGCTTCCAGGGCAATTTCGCGCATTGTCGCCCCCTCGATCCCCCTCTTCGCGATGATCCGCCAGGTGGCTTCGACGAGCTCCACCCGGCGCTTGTCGTGGTCTACGATCTTCGGCACGCGTTCCCCAAATCTTTTTTCTACAACCGTTGTGACTCAGATTACACGATGCTATTCTCTACACACATAGAAAATAAACCCGTCAACTACGAAGGCCTTCCATGAGCACAACTTCCTCTCCAGAAATCGCCGAAAAGGCCGCGTTCGCCGGACTGTCTCCTTATGCAATGACCAGCGCCGAAGACATCACTGCGATCAGAAGCATCCTGGCCGATGCCGGACTCTTCGGTGAATCCATCAGGGTCGCTTATCTTGGACTGCTTGATCCCCCGCGCGATTCGGAGACGCGCGATCCGGAAAACCCGGATCGCAGGTTCAGGGCGTTCCTGCACGACGTCTCATCGGGAGCGGCACAGGACGTTGTGGTCTCTGTGACGCATCGGGAAGTCGTCTCGAAGGTGGAACTGGACACGTCCGTGACGGGCGAGCTTCCAGTCATCGAAGAGGAGTTCGAAGTGGTTGAAGAAGTCCTCGGCCAGGACGAACGGTGGCTCAAGGCCCTGTCCGACCGGAACCTCGATGTCACCAAGGTCAGGGTCGCTCCCCTGTCCGCCGGGGTCTTCGAATACCCGGAAGAGAAGGGCCGCCGGATCCTGCGCGGCCTGGCTTTCGTTCAGGATTTCCCGGAAGACAGCGCCTGGGCGCATCCGGTGGACGGGCTGGTTGCCTACGTCGACGTCGTGAGCAAGACCGTTGACAAGGTCTTGGACTTCGGGCCTGTTCCGGTCCCGGAGGAGCACGGCAACTTTACGGACCCTGAGCTGACCGGACCGATGCGCACCACCCAGAACCCGATCCACATCACCCAGCCGGACGGTTCGAGCTTCACGGTCCAGGGCGGAAACCACGTCGAGTGGGAAAAGTGGAGCCTCGACATCGGTTTCGATGTCCGGGAGGGCGTCGTCCTGCACAATGTGGCGTTCGACGACGTCGATCGCCGCCGCAGCATCCTCAAGCGCGCTTCCATCGCCGAAATGGTGGTTCCTTACGGGGATCCCTCCCCCGTGCGCTCCTGGCAGAACTACTTCGATACGGGCGAATACCTGGTGGGCCAATACGCCAACTCACTGGAACTCGGCTGCGATTGCCTCGGCGAAATCACCTACCTTAGCCCCGTAGTCAGCGACGCCTTCGGCCGCCCGCGGGAAATCCGCAACGGCATCTGCATGCACGAAGAGGACTGGAGCATCCTCGCCAAGCACAGCGACCTCTGGAGCGGCGTGAACTATACGCGCCGGAACCGCCGCCTGGTCATCAGCTTCTTCACCACCATTGGCAACTACGACTACGGCTTCTACTGGTACCTCTACCTCGACGGCACCATCGAGTTCGAAGCCAAGGCCACCGGCGTCGTCTTCACCAGCGCCCACCCCGGGAAGGGCTACCCCTACGCCTCGGAGCTCGCCCCAGGGCTTGGGGCTCCCTTCCACCAGCACCTCTTCAGCGCCCGTCTGGACTTTGCCATCGACGGACTCACGAACCGCGTCGAAGAAGAGGACGCGATCCGGGTGCCGATGGGCGAAGGGAACGAACGCGGCAATGCCTTCACCCGCCGTCGTACTGTCCTAAAGCACGAATCGGAGGCCGTGCGGGAGTCCAACATGGCGGCCGGGCGGGCGTGGATCATCTCGAATCCCGAATCCCTCAACCGCCTGGGCGAACCTGTGGGGTACAAGCTCCATGGCCAGGGGCACCCGATGCTCTTGGCCGACCCTGAATCATCCATCGCCCGGCGTGCCGCATTCGCTACCAAGGACCTGTGGGTGACCCGCCACGACGAGGCCGAGCGCTACCCCAGCGGCGACTTCGTCAACCAACACTCCGGAGGAGCCGGCCTGCCGTCCTACGTTGCCCGTGACAGGGACATCGACGGACAGGACATCGTGGTGTGGCACACCTTCGGGCTGACCCACTTCCCCCGTCCGGAGGACTGGCCGATCATGCCCGTGGACACGGTGGGCTTCAAGCTCCGCCCTGAAGGCTTCTTCGACCGTAGCCCCGTCCTCGATGTCCCCGCGTCGAAGCCCGCTGAAGGCGGCCACTGCCATATGGAGGCACAAAAATGAGCATGACAACCGGCAAAGAGTCCACCGAGGTGGCCCACCCGCATCATCATCGGCGCCGCCTCGGCGTCCCGGCGGTGACCTTCATGATCATCGCCGCGTCAGCACCGCTCACCGTCCTCGCCGGTGGGGTGACCACAACGTTCGCAGTCACCGGGGTCACCGGCGTACCGCTCTCCTTCCTGCTGCTCGGGGCAACGCTCGCTGTGTTCGCCGTCGGTTACGCGGCGATGAGCCGGTATGTGGTCAACGCCGGCGCCTTCTATTCCTACGTAGCGCAGGGCATCTCGCGGCCTGTTGGCGTCGGTGTCTCCATGGTGGCGCTCATGGCCTACAACCTGATGCAGGTCGGCATTTACGGCCTGTTCGGTTTCACCGTCTCGAGCCTGATCAACGAACGCTTCGGTGCCACTGTCCCTTGGTGGATTCCGGTCCTGGTCTGCATCGCCGTCGTCGCGGTGCTGGGAGTGAACCGGGTTGACCTCTCGGCCAAGGTCCTCGGGGTGCTTGTCGGCCTGGAGTTCCTCGTGGTGATCGTTTACGACGTCGTCTCCTTTGCGGTGGCCCCGGAAGGAGTGAGCGGAGCACCCCTTAGCCCGGAAAGTCTCTTTGTGCCGGGCGTCGGCGCGGTCCTCTCCTTCGGCATCGCGGCGTTCATGGGATTCGAGTCGGCTGCGATCTACGGCGAGGAAAGCAAGGACCCCAAACACACTGTCGCGCGGGCGACCTACACCGCCGTCGCCATCATCGCCCTGTTCTACGCTGTTTCCTCCTGGGCGATGGCGGTCGGAACAGGCCCGTCCGCGGTGGTGGACGCTTCCGCAAAACAAGGACCGGACCTGATGTTCGGCTTCCTCAGTGACCACACCGGCGTCCTTCTCGCCGACCTGGCCCGCCTGCTCTTCGTCACGAGCCTCTTTGCGGCCCTGGTCAGCTTCCACAACGCCGCCGCCCGTTACTTCTTCTCCCTCGGCCGCGAACAGGTCCTTTCCCGAAAGCTTGGGGCCGTGCGTCGGCATAGCGGCGCCCCGTATGCCGGATCGCTCGCCCAGACGGTCATCGCCGTCGTGGTCACGGTGGCGTTCGCCATCGCGGGGACCGGATCATCGCTGGGCGATCTCTACCCGGTCCTGACCATGTTCACGTGGCTGACGAACGACGGCGCGATGGGACTTGTCCTCTTGATGACCGTTGTTTCGCTGGCCGTCATTGGATTCTTCCGCAAGAACAGGCATGGCGCCGGAATCTGGACCCGCATGATCGCCCCAGCCCTGGGGTTCGTGCTCCTGGCCGTGATTTTCGTTCTGATCGTGATCAACTTCAACGTACTTCTGGGGCAGAACGAGACCAATGCCCTGACGTTCATCCTGCCGGCCACGATCATAGTGCCCGGATTGGTGGGGGTCGCCTGGGCATTCCGCCTCCGCCGGAGCAACCCCGCCGTTTATCGGCGGATCGGACACGGCGAAGAGGGGCCGGCGGCCGTTCACCTCGGTGACGAAGAAGACTGACCAGCACCGGAACTGATGATCGGCAAACCTCATGCACACCATCCTTTCGATAGCCATGCTGGGCTGCTGCGCCCTCGGAATCTGGAGCCCGCTGCGCGAAGGCATGGTCAAAAACCTCAGCCAGTGGGGCCCAATGGCACTCATGCTCGTGGCGATGGCGGACACAACCGTTGGGCCGGGCATCTTCCCGGGCGTTGTTTGGGGCCTGTTTTTGCTCCTTACTTCACCGCTCCCGCTGGTGCTCCTGCCCAAGGATCGCCGCGGCGGCATGGAAATACACCGCTCCATGTCAATCCTGGCCATGTTCGCCATCCTCGTCACAACCCTTCCCCAGGCATCATCGGGTTCGCTCCACCAGGCCCACGCACACTCGGGACTTGGAGGAGCCAACCCGGCCCTGGCGGTAGCCCTCGCGGTAGCAGTCATCGCCTACTCGGTCATCTTGGCGGCCCGATCGCTCCGGCGCGGACACCGAAGTCACGCGTTTGAACCTGTCGAAGCCCTTTCTTCGGCAGGTGCGTTGGGCGCGATGATCCTGATGGCCCTGTGATGACCTTGCCGCCCATGCGAAAACCGCTACTTCACCGGAGCCGTTCACCCAACGTCAACGGCCGTTCCCGGATACACAAGACGCCTTCCCGTCGGGCAGGCAGAGTCAACACCAACCTCACGGCCACGCCGGCCGGTGAGCAGTACCAACTCAGAGTGGAGTAAACCCTTGGAAACCTACGACGCCCTCCTGGCCTCAATCACCCCGTCCTCCGGGGAGACCCGGACGATCTTCGATCCCGCCACCGGCGCCGCCGTCGGGCAGGCGCCCGTACACACCGTCGAGGACCTCGAGTCCGCCATCGCCGCCGCCCAGGCCGCCCAACCCGCATGGGCCGCGGCCGGCCACGACGCCCGCTCAGCCGCTCTCCTCAAGGCCGCCGACGCCGTCGAACGCTCCGCCGAAGAACTCGCCCACCTGCTCTCCCGCGAGCAAGGCAAACCACTCAACGGCCCCAACGCCCGCTTCGAAGTCGGCGCCTGCACCGCGTGGCTCCGCGCCGCCGCCGGCACCGCGCTGGAGGCGGAAACCGTGGTGGACGACGGCGAAACCCGCGCCGAACTGCACTACCGGCCCATCGGCGTCGTCGGCGCGATCGGCCCGTGGAACTGGCCCATGATGATCACCATCTGGCAGATCGCCCCCGCCCTGCGCATGGGCAACGCCGTGGTGGTCAAGCCTTCCGAATACACCCCGCTGTCCGTGCTGGCCCTTGCCAAGGTCCTCAACGAGGAGCTTCCCGAAGGCCTCCTGACTGTGGTCTCCGGCGGCCGCGACGTCGGCGCGCGGCTGGCCGAACACCCTGCGATCGGCAAGGTCATGTTCACCGGCTCTACCGCCACCGGCAAGGCGATCATCAAATCCTCCGCGGACACCGTCAAGCGCCTCACCCTGGAGCTCGGTGGCAACGACGCCGGCATCGTCCTGCCCGACGCCGACCCTGCAGCGATCGCCGAAGGCCTCTTCTGGGGCGCCTTCATCAACACCGGCCAGACTTGCGCGGCGCTGAAGCGCCTCTACGTCCACGACTCACTGTATGAGGCAGTATGCTCCGAACTCACCAAGGTCGCCGCAGCGATGCCCATGGGCGTCGGCCTCGACGAGAACAACGTCCTCGGTCCGCTGCAGAACAGGCAGCAGTACGACATCGTCGCCCGGCTCGTGGACGCAGCACGCGACTCCGGCGCCCGGATCCTGCTCGGCGGCAACCCCGAGCCTGATCAACCCGGCAACTTCTACCCCACCACCCTCGTGTCCGACATCGACAACAGCAACCCGCTCGTCGCCGAGGAACAGTTCGGCCCTGCGCTGCCGATCATCCGCTACGGCACCGTCGACGAGGCGGTCGCCATGGCGAACGCGCTCGACGTCGGACTCGGCGCCTCGGTCTGGTCATCGAACCTCGACGAGGCCCGGGAAGTAGCCGCACGCATCCAGGCCGGAACCGTCTGGATCAACAAGCACGGCGCCGTGGACCCCCGCATTCCCTTCGGCGGGGCCAAGCAGTCCGGCTACGGCCTCGAATTCGGCGTCGAAGGCCTCAAAGCGCTCGGAGTACCCCAGATCATCAACGGTTAGGCGGTGACGGAGGCGCGGCTGCAGGTAGGGGACTCCTCCGCCGTCGCCTCCGTATCTCCACGTAGGCCGTGACAAGAAGCAAGACGATCACGGCAAACGCCAAGACGACGGCGCCGGAAACCACAGCGCTTGCCGGGATGAGCAGTACGGCGATCACCACGGCGGGCACTGCCCATGGCAGCACCGCGCGCGGTGGCCGACCGTAGCGCAGCGACACGGTTGCATTGCACGCGTAGAAGAGAGCTAGACCTCCGCCGAGCGAGATCCCCGAACCGAGAGGCAGGTGCTCGTATGGCGCTGGAATGGCAGTCGCGATCGCGCCGGCGATCGCTGTCACTCCCAGCACCAGGAGAAACGGCAGGAACAACGTGGTCTGGAGTATCCCTGCGAAGTCCGAGCGAGCGTGCAGGCGCTCAAGCCCCGAGGTGAGCGTCCCGGTGCCGTATTGGAAGAACGCCCAGCCAAGGAACGCAACAATGAGGAATCCGAGCGCGCCAACCATCCCGGCGCCCGGACCCCAATCATCAGAGACCTCAGTGACGATCGTGAAGACGGATTCGCCGAGGACAATGATGACGAACAATCCAAGCCGCTCTGAAGCGTGTTCGATATTGATACCGCCGATGCCGCGGTCAGGCCAAAGGCGCGCGCTCACCACCATCATGCCAACCTCCACGACGATGGCCGTCGCCCACAGGACGACGGCGACATGGAGTGGCAAGAAGGCCGCGATGAACCAAAGGACGGCCGTGCCGCCGTTGTAGATCCAAATACGCCACGGTGTCTCAGCTGAGTTTTCGCGGTGTTGATACAACCACAAGACCAACAGGACAACGCGGATGGCAGCATTGGCCAGCGAAAAGGCCCACGCCCGCTCGCCAAAAGCACCCGGCGCGGCTGCCGCCATAACACTCGCCGCGGCCATGGCTGCGAGCATCGCGACACCCAGCGCCCGGGAGGACAACCCAGGCAGAAGGTTGACGACGGAAACGATGTTCACCCATGCCCACCAAGCCGGGAAGAAGAGCAGGACGTAGGTACCGAACTCGGCCCACCCGGGATTGCCGTGAATCCCATGGGCAAGCTGCCCGACGAAGGCCACGAAGACGAGGTCGAAGAACAGCTCCATCCAGTGCACGCGGCCGGGGTCCCGGGCCACGTGGTGGGTTAGCGCGCCAGAATCCGGCGACTTATCCATCATTGACCCATGCTATTGCTGCGGGGCCTGACTCTGTCTGCTTTCGGTTCACCCTGTGATGTCACGAGGATACGAAAAAGACCGCGCCGAGATAGTAGCATTTGCAATACAGGAATACTTTTGATGCGAGGAGCATCCTTCGCGCGGGGAGAACGTTGGGGACGACTAAAACTCATGGATTCGGAACCGGTACAGCCAGAGGTCAATCCGCGGTTCAGCAACACCCGGGAAGAAAATACCGAGCTTGCTCTCCAGCAACTCCGGGACGGGGGGTTCACGTCCCTTCAGCTGGATGAATTCCTGGAGACGCTGCGCCGCATGGAGGCCGACAACTCGATACTCGCGCCCCTGACAAATGCCCTGCTAGCCATGAACGTCACGGTGCAGTGGCTCATGTAAGACCGGTCCCCGGACATGCCAACTCCCCTTCCGGAGGGGTCCAGTCGGAATTCGTTGCCGTTCATAGCCCGCCGGCGAGTTTGTAGTAGGCGGCGTTCCAGGCGAGTTCCTTCTTGAACTGCTTGATGGTGGTGCCGTGGTCGATGGTAAGCAGCTCGGTCTGGGCGATTTCGGCGAAGTCCTCGAACACGTCCATGCCGACCTGCGTGGAGAGGACAGTGTGGTGCGCGGCCCCTGCGGTGAGCCACGCGGCGGCGGAGGTGGCGAAGTCGGGCTTGGGTTCCCAGAGAGCCCGGGCGACGGGCAGGTTCGGCAGGGGTTCGTCGAGGTCGACGACGTCGACGGCGTTCGCGACGAGGCGGAAGCGGTCGCGCATGTCCGAGAGCGCGACGACGGTGCCGGGGCCGGCGTCGGTATCGAAGACCATACGCACGGGGTCTTCTTTGCCGCCGATGCCCAGCGGGTGGATCTCCACGCGCGGCTTGCAGGCGGTCAGGGAGGGGCAGACCTCGAGCATGTGCGCGCCGAGGATCTTCTCCTGACCCGGGGTCAGGTGGTAGGTGTAATCCTCCATGAGCGAGGCCCCGCCGGGCAGCCCAGCGCCCATGACCTTGGCCGCCCGGACCAGGATCGCGGTCTTCCAGTCGCCCTCGGCGCCGAAGCCATAGCCGTCGGCCATGAGCCGCTGCACGGCCATGCCCGGAAGCTGGCGCAGCGCGCCGAGGTCCTCGAACGACGTCGTGAACGCGGCCGAGCCGTTGGCCTCCAGGAAGCTGCGGAGGCCGAGCTCGATTCGTGCGCTGTAGCGCAGCGAGTCGTGCCGGGCGCCTCCGGCGCGCAGTTCAGGTGCCACCTCGTAGAGGCGCTCGTACTCGGCGACGAGGGCGTCGACGTCGGACTCCGGGGCGCCGTGCACGGCGTCGGCGAGCTCGTTCACGGACCAGGTGTTGACCGAGACGCCAAAGCGCAGCTCGGCTTCGGTCTTGTCCCCTTCGGTGACGGCCACGTTGCGCATGTTGTCACCGAAGCGGGTCAGCTTCAGGGTGCGTACTGCGGCCCAGCCGGCCGCGGCCCGCTGCCAGGCGCCCACCTGACGCGTGACGTCCGGGTTGGAGACATGCCCGACGACGGTCTTCCGCGGCACACCGAGGCGGGACTGGATGTAGCCGAATTCACGGTCGCCGTGGGCCGCTTGGTTCAGGTTCATGAAATCGAAGTCGATGTCCGCCCACGGCAAGGCCACGTTCGCCTGGGTGTGCAGGTGCAGGAGCGGCTTGCGGAGCAGGTCCAGGCCCTGGATCCACATTTTGGCGGGGCTGAAGGTGTGCATCCAGGCAGTCACGCCGATCACGGTGTCGTCGGCGTTCGCTTCCAGCGCGGTGCGCCGGATGGCGTCCGAATCCGTCAGCACCGGCTTCCAGACCAGCTTGACCGGAACAACGGAGGAAGCGTTCAGCGCGGCGGCGATCTCCTGGGACTGCGCGGCGACCTGCTTCAGGACGTCCTCGCCGTACAGGTGCTGGCTTCCGGTGAGGAACCAGACTTCGTACTGCTTGAGGGAGGTGTTGTTGGCGTTGGAGGTGTTCTGGGCGTGGGACACGGGGGTTCTCCTTGAAAGGTTCGGGGGTTGAAGGTCTGGCGGCTTGGTGCAGGGCGCGTCAGCGGCCGTAGACGTTCTGGTAGCGGTCGTAGAGGGACTCGATCTGGCCCGCGTCGATGGGCAGCGGCTCACCGAGCTGCCGGGAAATGTGGACCGTGCGGGCCACTTCCTCGCACATCACGGCGGCCTTGACGGCGGACCTGGCATCCTTGCCGATGGTGAACGGGCCGTGGTTCTGCATCAGGACCGCCGGTGAATGGGAGGCCCGGAGCGTTTCCACAATGCCGCGGCCAATCGAATCGTCCCCGATCAGCGCGAACGGCCCCACCGGGATGGTGCCACCGAATTCGTCGCCCATCATGGTCAGCACGCACGGGATCGGCTCCCCGCGCGCGGCCCACGCCGTCGCGTAGGTGGAGTGCGTGTGAACGACACCGCCGACGTCGGGCATGTTCCGGTAAACGTACGCGTGCGCGGCGGTGTCCGACGACGGCGAGAGGTCCGGGTTGCCCCACGCGACAGTGCCGCCGCTCCCGGTGTTGATACCGCAAACTGGTGTGCCGTGCAGGTCCGTGACCACCATGAGCTCCGGGGTCAGCGCATCGTAGGACACCCCTGACGGTTTGATAACCATCAACTCGTAGCCAGGAACGCGGGCCGAGACATTGCCCGCGGTCCAGACCACCAGCTCGTAACGCGTCAGTTCGGCATGCAGCGCGCACACCTCGGCCCGGATCCGGGCAATCGTCTCCAGCAGGGCGCTCATGCGGAGGCTCCTGCCGTGAGAAGCGCTCGCGTGGCATTTCGCTGAATCTTCTTGAGCCGGTGCATGACCTCGTTCGCTCCCCTGCCGAAATAGTCGTGCAGGGTCCGGTATTCGTGGAACAGCCCTTCGTAGGCTGCGACGTTTTCCGGGATCGGCGTGTAGACGGCGCCGGGCCGGGATCCCATGGCGGCCGCGGCCTCCCGGATGTCCGCATACTCCCCCGCAGCGACGGCGGCGTGGATCGCCGAACCCAGCGCGGGACCCTGGGTGGAGCCGATCGTGGAGAGGGGCAGCCCCGTGATATCGGCGTAGATCTGCATCAATAGCGTGTTTTTCAGCAGCCCTCCGGCCACGATGAATTCCTTCACCGGCACCCCCGCGTCCCGGAAGGCATCCACAATGGTGCGGGTGCCGAAGGCCGTGGCCTCCAGCAGCGCCCGGTAGATGTCTTCCGGGCGGGTTGCCAAGGTCTGGCCCACGATCACTCCGGAGAGTTCGTGGTCCACCAGGACGGACCGGTTCCCCGAGTGCCAGTCCAGGGCAATGAGTCCGTGTTCACCGATCTCCTGGGTGGAGGCGAGTTCGGTGAGGTATTCGTGGATGCCCAGGCCCGCGGCTTCGGCAGCTGCATGATATTCGGGCGGCACGCCGTACTTGGTGAACCAGCCGAAGATGTCGCCCACCCCGGACTGGCCGGCCTCGTAACCCCAGAGCCCGTCCACGATCCCGCCGTCGACCACTCCGCACATGCCCGGCACCTCACGAAGCTCGGAGCCGTTCATGACGTGGCACGTGGAGGTGCCCATGATCGCGACGAGCTGTCCCGGTTCCACGGCCCGGGCGGCGGGCGCGGTGACGTGGGCGTCAACATTCCCGACCGCGACGGCGATCCCGGCCGGGAGGCCGGTCCAGCCGGCGGCTTCGGCAGTCAGGTAACCCGCGGCGTCACCCAGGCGGCCAATGGTGTGGGCCAGTTTGGTGTCGACGAAGTCCTTGAAGCCCGGGTTCAGGGAGGCCAGGAATTCCACGGACGGGTAGGCGCCGTCCTGGTAGATGCCCTTGTACCCTGCGGTGCAGGCATTCCGGACGTAGTTCCCGCACAGTTGCCAGACGATCCAGTCGGCGGCTTCCACCCAGTGGTCCATGGCGGCATAGGCTTCCGGGTCCTCCTCCAGGAGCTGGAGTCCCTTGGCGAACTCCCACTCCGAGGAAATGAGTCCCCCGTAGCGCGGCAACCAGATCTCGCCGAGATCGGCGGCGAGTGCGTTGATGCGGTCAGCCTGCCCCTGGGCCGCGTGGTGGCGCCACAGCTTCACATAGGCGTGCGGCCGGTTCTCAAAACCGGGGAGTTCGCTCAGCGGCGTACCGTCAGCCTTGACCGGCACCATTGTGCACGCCGTGAAGTCAGTGGCGATCCCGACGACGGCGGCCGGATCGACCCCGGCGTCGCGTACCGCGGCCGGAACCGCGTGGCGCAACACGTCCCGGTAGTCCTGCGGCACCTGCAGTGCCCATTCGCCGGGAAGGCGGACAGCCGGTCCAGCAGGCGCGCCCGCCAGATCGCTGGGCAAAGCCTCGGTGATGACCGCGTGCGGGTAGTCGAACACGCCGCTTCCCAGCTCCTTGCCGTCCCTGACCCGCACCACCACGGCCCGGCCCGAAAGCGTGCCGTAGTCCACGCCGATGACATATTGTTCGTTGCCGTCCGCTGTGACGTCCATGAAGTCCTCCAATAACCACGCCGCTGCTTTGCGGACTGAACCTATTGTGAGCGCTAACAATGTGGACGTCAAGGCAGCGCCGTCAAGCCGGCCACCGGCCAAGAAGGATGCGTCAGGCGGGGGCGGCCGTACTCCGGCGAATTACCAACTCAGGCTCAACCACGGTGGCGCCAGCGCTTTCCCCATCCTCGATGGCGGCAAGCATGAGGTCCATGCAGCGTCGCCCGAGTTCTTCGAAGTCCTGGCGCACAGTGGTCAGCGGCGGCGTGAAATAGCCCGATTCTGGCTGGTCATCGAAACCCACCACCGAAACGTCCTCGGGCACGCGGACACCTGCTTCGTTGAAGGCACGCAGCAAGCCCAATGCCATCTGGTCATTGCCCACGAAGAGCGCGGTGGCAGTCTTTTCGCCTGCGAGCTTCCTCCCGATGTCATAGCCGCTGCCCGCGCTCCAGTCCCCCTCCACCAGCAAGTCATCCTCAAGGCCCGCGGCCCGCAAGGCTTCGCTCCACCCTTCGGCCCTGGCCACCCCGTCGATCCAGTCCTGCGGGCCGGCCACGTGCCCGATCCGGCGATGCCCCTGCTCAACCAAATGCCTGACGGCCAGTTCCGCGCCACGTCTCTGGTCCACCATGGCCCCGCCGACACCCGCGTTGCCCAGCGAACCAACGGCCACCACAGGAACCCCGGCCTTCACTTCCGCCAACGCCAGCAGGGTTTCGGAATGAGGCACAATCACCACGATCCCGTCCACGGACTGGTCCAGGAAATGCCGGACCGCATCCAGAATGGCCTCCCGGCTGACCGTTCTCAGGGCCGCGATGCTGACAAAGTAGCCGGCATCCTTGGCCGCTTGTTCAACTCCAAGAAGCGTGTTGGCCGGACCGTATTGGGAGAGCTCGCTCGCCAAGACGCCGATGGTCTGGGAGCGCCGCGTAACGAGGCTCCGCGCAGCGGTATTGCGCCGGTACCCCAACTCGGCGATGGCCGTCTCCACCCGCTCCCGGGTGCCCTTGCTGACGTTGGGGTGGTTGTTGATCACCCGGGACACGGTCTGGTGCGAGACCCCCGCCCGCTCTGCCACGTCCTCAAGCCGTGGCAAGCGCCCGCTGCTATTTGTCATGGGGCTATTCTGCGCGACGCAGAGGCGAAGCGACGAACGCGGCGCAGGCGACGCCGGATTCAACTGCCAGAGGGGCACGGGTGTCCCGGGGATAGACTCGATCCAAGCCCAACAACCACCATTTGAGGAGCCCCATGCGCGCCACCATCATCCACGGCCCCGGCGACATCCGTGTAGAAGACCGTAACTACCCGACGGTCCAGCTGCCCACCGACGTCATCGTCAAAGTCACCGCTTCCTGCGTCTGCGGATCGGACCTGTGGCCGTACCGCGGCGTCAAGCCCACTCACAAACCGTCAGCGATCGGGCATGAATTCATCGGGAATGTGGAGAGCATTGGCGAGGATGTCACCACTCTGGCGGTCGGCGACTTCGTGATCGCCCCGTTCGTGGTCAGCTGCGGCAAGTGCCCGCAGTGCTTGGATGGCGTCACGGTGGCCTGCGACCATTTGGCTGGCTGGGGCGGCAAGGATGATAGCGGCCACGCGATCGACGGCGGCCAGGGCCAGGCGGTCAGGGTACCACTCGCGGACTCCACCCTCGTCAAGGTTCCCGGCGTCACGGCGCCGGACGACGCGCTCCGTGCCAGCCTGCTGACGCTGTCCGATGTCATGGCCACCGGCCACCACGCCGCCCTCGCAGCGAAGGTCGGCCCCGGCAGGACCGTCGTCGTTGTCGGCGACGGCGCGGTAGGGCTTTGCGGCGTGCTCGCAGCGAAGCGGCTCGGCGCCGAGCGAATCGTCGCCATGTCCCGGCACGCCGACCGCCAGGCCATCGCCCGCGAGTTCGGGGCTACGGACATCGTCGCCGAACGTGGCGAAGACGGGGTCGCCATGGTCCGCGAATTGCTGGGAGGGGTCCTGGCGGACTCCGTGCTGGAGTGCGTCGGGACCAAGGAATCCATGGAACAGGCACTGCACAGCGTCCGCCCGGGCGGCGCCCTCGGCTTTGTCGGTGTCCCGACGGGCGGCGCCGAAGCCCCGCTGCGCTACCTGTTCGACACGAACATTTCGATTGCGGGCGGAATGGCCCCGGCCCGTACGTATATCCCGGAACTGCTTACGGACGTACTCGACGGCACCATCAATCCGGGCAGGGTCTTCGACACGGTGATGCCGCTCGAGGAAGCACCCGAGGCTTACCGAGCCATGGACGAACGGCGCGCAATCAAGGTTCTTCTGACCCCCTGACCGGTAGGGTTGAACCGGCAAATTCCTGCGGAGCGGTGGGGCTGTGGCGTGCGCACGGGAACAGCGGGAGAATCCATATACAAGGCCGAATGAACCCAAAGGCGTGAGCAAATGATCACTGCGGCCTTCGCTTGCTGAAAGCGGAGCGGCGGGCCGCCAGCGCCGGCTCCACCGCGGAGAATCAGAGCTAATTTCAAGGCGAGGCAAGGCACTAATGCGCGCATGGTGGGTGCATGAACCCGGTCCGATTGCGACAGGGCCACTTGTTTGGGGCGAAAGGCCCGATCCGCAGCCGGGGCCCCGGGAACTGCTCGTCAGTGTCCGAACCTGCGGAGTCTGCCGGACAGATCTCCACTTGGCCGAGGGCGATCTTGCGCCGCGGATGCCTGACGTAGTGCCCGGCCATGAAGTGGTGGGAATAGTCAGAGACACGGGCGAAGGGTGCGCGAGGTTCCATCCGGGCGACAGGGTCGGAGTGGCTTGGCTTGGAGGAACGTGCGGGAGCTGCGCGTATTGCCGCCGTGGCGACGAGAATCTCTGCCTCTCCCCCACGTTCACCGGATGGGACAGGGACGGCGGCTATGCCGAACAACTCACGGTTTCCGAGGACTTCGCCTACACGATTCCGGAGCAATTTTCAGACGAGAAGGCGGCCCCACTGTTGTGCTCCGGCATCATCGGGTACCGGGCGCTCAAACGGGCCGCTGTTCCGGAGGGTGGCCGGCTGGGCATCTATGGTTTCGGAGGATCCGCCCATCTCACGGCGCAGATGGCGCGCCACCAAGGAGCGCAGGTCTACGTGATGACCCGCTCGGAATCAGCCCGCGAACTGGCGCGTGAACTGGGCGCCGTCTTTGCGGGAGACGCGTACGATTCCCCGCCCAGCCCCCTCGACTCGGCGATACTTTTTGCCCCGGTCGGGGACCTCGTCCCTGTCGCCCTCAAGGCATTGGACCGGGGCGGTACCCTCGCGATTGCCGGCATCCACCTGAGTGACATACCGCCCTTGAACTATTCTGCCGATCTCTTCTATGCGCGGCAGCTCCGCAGTGTCACCGCCAACACCCGGGCAGACGGCGAAGAGTTCTGGTCCCTGGCCGCGGAAATTCCGCTGGCTCCCACCACGACGGTGTATCCGTTGGCTCAGGCCGATCGGGCGCTCCGGGATTTGGCCGGTAGCCGTGTTACCGGAGCTGCCGTCCTGAAGGTCTGAACTGCGCATGTCCCCCATCACAGACGGGCAGGCCGGAGCAAAAAAACGGCGATCGGCGGGTCCGATAACGGCCCGCCGGTCGGTATTCCGCTGTTCAGCGTTTCAACACTTCGCGTTCAACACTTCAGTGCGAAGGGCTGACCATGTGATGCCGATGTTCCTCGGTGCTGGGCTTGATCGCCATCGCGGTGACGACGAGTGCCACCAGGCCAGCGATCCACGATGTCCAGGCGACTCCGGCTTGCATGGAGTACGAGCCTAGCCACGGAGAAAGGAACAGCAAGGCACCGAAGGCCGCCTGCACCCACTCCATGACCGGCGTTCCGGGCATGGCCAGATTGATGACGCCGCTGATGACCAGCAAAGCGCCGAATACGACCATCAAGGCAGCCGACCCGCCGGCCGCCGTGGTCCAGATGACCGATAGGGCAGCGTAGAGACCGGCAATAACCGTGACCCAATCCTGCCATCGCGTCCATTTCTTCATTGAAACCACCTCTGTGATGTGGGCTGCACCCCGGGGCATTGAGCATGTACTCCGGTACTGGTGTAACAAAATCCGCGCGCCGCTGCTTCCCTGCGAACGCCTGTGGATGCGTCCGCCGTCGTCGAATCCTGCCGCACGAAGCCTTGCTAAGAACAGACTTCCGGTCTACAACGTAGTCATAGAGCAACATCGACGAATTTGTCCGGCGTCGCCGGCATGTTCGTCCAGAGAGGACCCCGTGATATCGAGTCGCTGGTCGTAAAGTCGCCAGTCAGTTCAGCGCTGACTTATCGACGTCCGTTGGTGCGAACCGCCGTGGCCTCCGGCGTGGACCTGCGTCCGCCGCCAACGCCCGGGTTCCGGCCCGACCCGCCAGGTCGCTCGCAGTTGCAACCAATGGAAGGAAAGAAATGCTCAACATGAAGGTCCCGGCACGAGGCGCCGGAACCGCCTTCATTGCAACCCTCGCTATCACGGCACTCGCCGCTTGCTCGGGCCCGAGCCCATCGCCGTCGCCAAGCGCCACGAGTTCCGGAGGAGCCGTACCGCAGATCTCGGCGGATGCGTTCACGGCCGACTTCTCGGCGATGAAACAACTCGCGTCGCTCGCTTCACAAGGCAAGGGCATGGTTGGCGTACTGCTGCCGGACACCACTACGTCCGCGCGATACGTCACCTTCGACGCTCCGTACCTGAAGAAGGCCTTCGAAGCCGCGGGGCTCGACTCCAGCAAGTTCAAGATCGACAACGCGCAGGGTAGCGCAAGCACCATGCAGACGCAGGCCGAGGCCGACATCACGGCAGGGGCATCCGTGCTCCTGGTCGATGCCCTGGACTCTGGTTCCGGAGCGGCCATCGAGGCGGCAGCTTCCTCTCGGGGCGTCAAGGTGATCGACTATGACCGGCTCGTCAAAGGCGGCGCGAAGGATCGCACCTATGTCAGTTTCGACAACGTCAAGGTTGGCCAACTGATAGGCCAAGGCGAAATCAGCTGCATCGCGGACTGGAAAGTCACCAAGCCGAACGTCCTGATCATGGACGGGGACCCGACCGATAACAACGCCAAGCTGTTCGCCGAAGGCTACAACGGCGTACTGAAGCCGCACTTCGACAGTGGCGAGTACGTGAACGTCGGCGAACCTGCCGGCACATGGACACCGTCAGTGGCACAGACGACGTTCGCCCAACAGTACACTGCCCACTCGAACATCAACGCGGTGGTCACGCCTAACGACGACAACGCCAACGCGGTGATTTCGTACCTGCAGAGCAAACAAATCCCTGCCAAGACGTTCCCCACTACGGGGCAGGACGCGTCCCTTTCCGGATTGCAGAACATCCTGAAGGGCTACCAATGCGGAACGGTGTACAAGCCGATCTATTTTGAGGCCCAGGCAGCGGCGGCAGCAGCGCTCTACCTGCGGGCGGGCATGAGCATTCCCTCAACCCTGGTGAATGGCAAGACCACGGACGACACCGCGAAGACCGACGTCGCTTCGGTCCTGCTGACCCCGCTGTGGGTGACCACGAAGAACATGGCCGACACCGTCGTCAAGGACGGCGCTGTGACGGTCTCCTCGCTATGCATCTCGCAGGTGAAGGACGCGTGCACCGCGGCAGGTATCCAGTAGTCCGAACGATGAGTGAGTTGGCAACCCCGGACCCCGCCGACGTCGGGCCCCTGCTTCGGCTGGAAGGCATCGACAAGAACTTCGGGCCGGTGCAGGCACTGGTCGACATCACCCTTGAGGTGCCGATCGGCAAGGTCACTGCGCTTGCCGGCGACAACGGCGCGGGCAAATCGGTATTGATCAAATGCGTCGCCGGTATTCACGCCCCCGACGACGGCCAGCTGTTTTGGGAAAGCAAGCCCGTGCGATTGAACTCGCCGCACGAAGCAGCGGCGCTCGGCATCGAGACCGTGTATCAAGACCTGGCCTTGTGCGACAACCTCGACATCGTGCAGAACCTGTTCCTCGGCCGCGAACGGCTGCGCCATTTTCTCCTCGATGAAGAGAGCATGGAGGTCACCGCCCGGGAGACGCTCGCGAGCCTGGCCGTGACCACCGTGCGTTCCATCCGGCAGCCCGTCGCGTCGCTGTCCGGTGGGCAACGCCAGTCCGTGTCGATCGCGAAGTCGGTGCTGTGGAACTCGAAGCTCGTCATTATGGACGAACCGACCGCAGCTCTCGGCGTCGCACAGACCGAGGTTGTCCTTCACCTTATTCGCCAGCTCGCAGACCGTGGCGTCGCCGTTATCGTCATCTCGCACAACATGAACGACGTGTTCGAGGTTGCAGACCGCATCGCCGTGCTCAGGCTCGGGCGTCTCGTCGACGTCCGGCCCATCACTGAAATGGACCGGCAGATCGTGGTCGACCTCATGACCACAGGGGTATCCGAGCGGACACGGCCCGAACTCGCGCCGCCACCGCCGTCGAACCGCCAGCTCACCGCCGCCAAGGGTCCGCTCCCCTCCGTGGCAGCCGTACTCCAGGACGAGCCGACCACGGCAGCCGCCAAGCGGAAGGCCGCACTGGCGTTGAACCCGGACATCACCGCGACGTCGCTGCCCGAATACTTCCGCGCGGCGCTGGCGCGGGTGCGGGGCGGCGAGAGCGGAGTACTGCCGGTGCTCGCGGGCCTGTTGCTGATCTCCGTCCTGTTCCAGTCGCTGAACCCGAACTTCCTGACTCCCGGCAACATGGTGAACCTGCTCATTCAGGGTTCAGTGTTCATGCTGCTGGCGATGGGCCAGGTCTTCGTGCTCCTGCTCGGCGAAATCGACCTGTCCATCGGGTACGTCGGTGGCGTGGGAGGCGTCATCATGGCCGAACTCGTCCAGGAGTCGACCGGCTGGCCGTGGTGGGCAGCAATGGTGGTCGGGTTGATGACCTGCGCCGGGATCGGGATACTGCACGGAACCATCATCACGCGCCTCGGGCTGCCTTCATTCGTCGTGACGCTCGGTGGCCAGCTCGGCTGGCTCGGCGTCATGCTCATCATCCTCGGCACCGGCGGCGTGGTTCCCATCAACGACAACGTCATCAACAACATCGCCAGCGGCAACCTCAGCCCGGTCACCAGCTGGATCCTCATGCTCGTCGTCGTCGGAGCGTTCAGCACGTGGACATGGCTGCGGGATGCCCGCCGGCGCAACACGGGACTCGTCGCGCCACCCGCCAGCGTGAGCGCACTGAAGATCGCAGCGGTGCTCGCCGCGGGCGTGGCCATCGTCTGGCTCTGTAATACAGACCGCGGTACCTTGGTCGAAATCAGCGGGGTGCCGTGGGTGCTTCTCGTGGTGCTCGGAGTCCTCGCCGTCTGGACGTTGCTGCTCGGGCGTACCCGCTTCGGCCGTTACGTCTACGCCATTGGCGGCAACGCCGAGGCCGCACGGCGGGGAGGCGTAAACCTTGCGCGCATCCGCACCCTCGCGTTCATGCTCGCCTCCTTCACCGCAGGAATCGGCGGAATCGTCTACGCCTCGCGGCTCCGTTCGGTCTCGACGTCGTACGACGGCGGCACGCTGGTGCTTTACGCTGTAGCGGCCGCGGTAATCGGTGGGACCAGCCTGTTCGGCGGGCGAGGCAAGGTGCTGCACGGAGTCCTCGGTGGCCTGGTGATCGCGACGATCGACAACGGCATGGGACTGCAGGGCTACAGTGCGCCGGCTAAATACGTAGTCACCGCACTAGTTCTGGTCGCGGCCGTGACAATCGACGCGGTCGCCCGCCGCGGTCGATCCCGCACCTAACCGGCAACCGGTCCTGCAGTCGCGGCAGGACTGGACGTGGATAATCAGCAAGCTTAATGTTCAAGAGTGGCCGGCTTTCCGAAGGGACGGCCCATGGGCCATCCCCGCGGCCGGCTCACGCAAGTCCGAGCGAGGAGGAAAGATGCAAAAGGTTGAAGAAGCCATCGACGTGGCAGTCCCCGTCCATACGGCATACAACCAGTGGACGCAGTTTGAGTCGTTTCCCCGATTCATGCCCGGTGTGGAATCCGTAACCCAGTTGAGCGACACGACCAACCATTGGGTCACCAACGTAGGGGGTGTGGAACGGGAATTCGATACGGAAATAGTCGACCAGGAACCCGATGATCGGATTGCTTGGCGCAGTATTGACGGCAAGTCGCACGCCGGCATCATCAGGTTTTCGCCGCTGGACGCCGACCACACGCACGTGAAGGTCCATTTCGAATGGGCGCCCGAAACCGTCATCGAGAAGGCCGGAGCCGCGCTTCAAGTTGACGCGATGCAGGTGAAGGCGGACCTGAAGAAATTCAAGGAGTTCATAGAGTCGCGTGGAAACGAAACCTGAGGGTGGCGCCGCGAGCTGGAGGCGACGATGACTGAGTCTGGACCGGTGCTTGTAGTCGGCGGAACCGGGATGTTGGGCAGCCAGGTGGCTTCAAGGCTGTTAGCGGCAGGAAAGCAAGTCCGGGCCTTGGTGCGCCCCGGCTCGGACGCTAGTCGCCTCGAGGAGCTAGGGGCCACGATCGCCCGTGGCGACATGATGGATCCGGAGTCGCTTGTGAGCGCCATGGACGGCGTCGACGCTGTGATCACTTCAGCGGCGGGATACACCCACCATCGGGAGGGCGACACCCCCGTCATCGACACGGTGGGCAACACCAACCTCGTCGATGCAGCCAGCCGCGCCGGTGTTCGCAGATTCGTCCTCACCAGCATCCTCACTTGCGATCAAACACCGGATGTTCCGCACTTCTGGCACAAGAAACTGACCGAGGATCGCCTGGAAGAACTCGGCGTCCCGTTCGTGGCGCTGCGCCCGGGCGCCTTCCTTGAGCAGATCACCCGCTTCGGCGACCCTTTCCGCGAGGGGCGGCTCACGTCGTTCGGGTCTCCGGGCGTTCCCCTGACGTACGTGCTTGCCAGTGACCTCGCCGGGTACCTTGCGGCAGCAGTCGACGCGAACGATGTAGAGGGGCAGCGTATCGACATCGGCTGGGACCGGCCGGTAAGCATGCAGGACATCGCCGACATCGCCGCCCAACTGCTCCGCCGGGAGGTTCAGCTCGTCCTCAACCCGATCAACCAGATGGGGGCGGACCGTGGGGCGATGATGGAATGGTTCCGGACCGGCCGCTACGTCGCAGACACCTCACGACAACGCGAGGTCTTCGGCCCACCGCCAACCGCCGAGGACGCCGTCGCACGCCTGCTCACCAGCCTCGGGCACAAGCTTGAGAAAGACACGCCCGACGGCGGCCCGCCGGGGTAGTCTGTCGACTCGCCTTAGCCCACGGCGGGCAGCGCGTCAGGGATGCGCGGTTTCGCGTTGCCGGCGAACGTGAACTTGGCGTCGTCGCCTTCGCCTTCCACGTCAACCACCACGATGTCGCCCGTGTGCAGTTCACCGAACAGGATCTTCTCGGAGAGCTGGTCCTCGATCTCGCGCTGGATGGTGCGGCGCAGCGGCCGGGCACCCATGGCCGGGTTGTAGCCGCGGGTGGCCAGAAGCACTTTGGCTGCGGCGGTGAGCTCGATGCCCATGTTCTTGTCCGCCAAGTGCTGCTCCAAGCGGCCTATCATCAAGTCCACGATTTCGATGATCTCCTCCTGGCTTAGCTGGGGGAAGACGATGACGTCGTCAACGCGGTTAAGGAACTCGGGGCGGAATTGCTGCTTGAGCTCTTCGGTGACACGTGCCCGCATCCGGTTGTACCCCGTGGTGGTGTCCGTGCCGGACTGGAAGCCGGTCGCGACGCTCTTGGAGATATCGCGGGTTCCCAGGTTGGTGGTCATGATGATCACGGTGTTCTTGAAGTCCACCACCCGGCCATGGCTATCCGTCAGGCGGCCGTCCTCAAGGATCTGCAGCAACGAGTTGAACAGATCGGAGTGGGCCTTCTCCACTTCGTCGAACAGCACCACCGAGAACGGACGACGGCGGACCTTCTCGGTCAGCTGCCCGCCCTCGTCGTAGCCAACATAGCCCGGAGGGGCACCGAACAACCTCGAGACCGAGTGCTTTTCCGAGTATTCGGACATGTCCAGCGTGATGAGCGCGTCTTCGTCGGCGAAGAGGAATTCGGCGAGGGCCTTGGCGAGTTCGGTCTTGCCGACGCCGGTGGGGCCGGCGAAGATGAACGAACCGCCCGGACGCTTGGGATCCTTGAGGCCTGCACGGGTGCGGCGGATGGCCCTCGACACCGAGCTGATGGCCTCATTCTGGCCAATAACCCGCTTGTGCAGTTCTTCCTCCATCTTGAGCAGACGCGAAGACTCTTCCTCGGTGAGCTTGAAGACCGGGATGCCGGTCGAATTCGCCAGTACCTCGGCAATCAGTTCCTCGTTGACCTCGGAAATGCCGTCCATGCCGCCGGACTTCCACTTGCGTTCCTTCTCTTTACGCTCGGTGACCAGATTCTGCTCCTTCGCGCGCAGCGAGGCGGCACCTTCGAAGTCCTGGGCGTCGATGGCCGATTCCTTCTCCATCTTCACTTCGGCGATACGGGCATCCATCGCCTTGAGTTCCGGCGGAGGGGTCATGCGGCGGATGCGCAGGCGCGCACCGGCTTCGTCGATCAGGTCGATCGCTTTGTCCGGCAGGAAACGATCGGAGACATAACGCTCCGAGAGGTTCGCTGCAGCGACCAACGCGCCGTCGGTGATAGTCACGCGGTGGTGCGCTTCATAGCGGTCACGCAGGCCCTTGAGGATCTCAACAGTGAGGGCAACTGAGGGTTCCTGGACCTGGATCGGCTGGAAGCGGCGCTCCAACGCGGCATCCTTCTCAATGTGCTTGCGGTACTCATCCAAGGTAGTGGCACCAATGGTTTGGAGCTCACCCCTTGCCAGCAACGGCTTGAGGATCGACGCGGCATCGATGGCACCTTCGGCCGCACCGGCGCCCACCAAGGTGTGGATCTCGTCGATGAACAGAAGGATGTCGCCGCGGGTGCGGATTTCCTTGAGGACCTTCTTCAGCCGCTCTTCGAAGTCACCACGGTAGCGGGAACCCGCCACGACGGAGCCCAAATCCAGCGTGTAAAGCTGCTTGTCCTTGAGAGTTCCCGGAACGTCCCCGCGAACGATCGCCTGGGCGAGACCTTCGACGACGGCGGTCTTGCCGACGCCGGGCTCGCCGATCAGCACGGGGTTGTTCTTGGTACGGCGGGAGAGGACCTGCATGACGCGTTCCATCTCCAGCTCGCGGCCGATCACAGGATCAAGCTTGTTTTCCCGGGCAGCCTGGGTAAGGTTACGGCCGAACTGGTCCAATACCACCGAACCAGCAGGGAGGACCTCGGCTTGGCCCGGTCCCGCACCTGCGCTGGACCCGGTTGGTTCCATGCCCTGGTAGCCGGAAAGCAGCTGGATGACCTGCTGGCGGACCCGGTTGAGGTCCGCGCCAAGCTTGACGAGCACCTGCGCGGCAACACCTTCACCCTCGCGGATGAGGCCAAGCAGGATGTGCTCGGTACCGATGTAGTTGTGGCCGAGCTGCAGGGCTTCCCGGAGTGCGAGCTCGAGTACCTTCTTGGCGCGCGGGGTGAACGGGATGTGGCCGGACGGGGCCTGCCGCCCCTGGCCGATGATCTCCTGCACCTGCTCGCGGACGCCCTCGAGCGAAATGCTCATCGACTCCAGCGCCTTGGCGGCGACCCCTTCACCCTCCTGGATCAAACCCAAAAGAATGTGCTCGGTACCGATGTAGTTGTGGTTGAGCATGCGTGCCTCTTCTTGGGCAAGCACAACAACGCGACGGGCACGGTCCGTAAATCTCTCAAACATTTCGCCACACTCCTGGCTGCCGCCTACCTTGATGCTACGTCGCTACAGGCCTTCTTGGGGCATTTGCAGAGGCAGAATATTAGAGGGCCGGTTTCGTGAAGAATGGAACCAACCACCTAGGAAAGGGGATCGCCATGAGCACCCTGAAGGACCGCTTGCATGCTGACGTCGTCGTCCACATGAAGGACCACAACAAGACCGCGCTCACCACGGTGCGCAACGTGCTGGGCGAAATCGAAACGCGCGAGAAGTCCGGCAAGACTCCCATCGAGCTCGACGACACCCAGGTGACAACCCTGCTGCAAAAGGAAGCCGCCAAGCGCCGGGACACAGCCCGCATCTACACCGAAGCCGGTGAGGCCGGGCGCGCCGCCGCGGAAATCGCCGAAGCAGAAGTCATCGAGGCGTACCTGCCCAGGATGTTGACCACCGCCGAAGTCGAGGCAATCGTCGACGAAGCCATTGCTGCGCTAAAAGCTGACGGCCAGGAACTCACCGTGAGGCAGATGGGTGCGGTGATGAAGCCCGTCACGGCCAAGGTCGCTGGCCGCTTCGACGGCAAGGCCGTCAGCGACATCGTCCGGACCCGACTCGCATAGATTCACCGGCCGGCAGGGAGGAGCAGCCATGGCAGCCATCATCCTGGGATGGAATCCAGGGCTTTGGAACGACTGGAACTACGAGGCTGTGATCGAACAGGTCGCCCAAACAGGTCAATTCGTGGAGCGGTGGAACGTCGGACAACACCGCAAGATCCAGCCAGGCATCCAAGCGTGGCTTCTCCTGTACGGCGCGGGCCCACACGGACGCGGGCTGATCGGACACGGCGTCGTCATGTCCGAAACGTATGAGGCACCACAACGCTTCGGATCGGAGAGTACCGCGCGGTACGTAAGCGTTGCCTTCGATGCCTTGCTCCCCCTCGGCGGCCAGATACCGTCGAGCGTCCTCTCCAGCGAAGTGCCGGACGTGGCCTGGAACACCTTCCGCGGTTCCGGACGGCTCATTCCGTCAGCATCAGAACCAGGCCTTCAGCGCGTGTGGCGGGAGCACGGGCCAGCGGCCCCCGAGCCGTGCCAAACCGTCCCCGGAACCTACCCGGAAGGAGCCGTCAGCCGAATTGAAACGAACCGCTACGAGCGGGACCCTGAAGCCCGTCGGATCTGCTTGGCTTTCCATGGAACATCTTGTGCCGCGTGCGCCTTCTCTTTCGAAGTAAGCTACGGGGAAATCGGCAAAGACTTCATCCACGTCCACCACGTCGTCCCCGTTTCACAGCTCGGCAGCGACTACAAGCTGGATCCCATAGCGGACCTCGTGCCGCTGTGCGCCAACTGCCACGCCATGGCACACCGGAGCGTGGGGACCCCTCGCACCGTGGCGGAATTGCGGCGGGCCATCGCTGCCGCCGGACACTTGCCCGGCCAGATCGTAGACGACAGGGCATTGGCCGCCCAGGACGCCGCACACCGAATCCTCGAGCAGCGGTAACCATAGCGCCGTCCTGATGCACTAGCCAGCCACGGTTCTTCCCCGTATTTTAGTTAACTACACCGTGTGGGGGGCATCACACACGCTGTGAGTCAGATGATCCATTTGCCGGACAAAAACCGCTGGGGCGCAACGCCGCGCCCCAGTCCCGGCGAGACCTACCGGGCGTCACGTGCCGCCCGCTGTTCAGGAGGATACGCATGACCGGGATGTTTGAACTCTTCATCGACGAGGACACGAGCTTCAGATTCAGGCTCAAAGCGCCGGACGGAACGGTGGTAGCTGTCTCCAGGTCGTTTCCCGACAAGGCCGCCGCGGTGTGCGGCATCAGCGACGTACGCGAATATGCCGGAATGGGCCTGATCACCGATCTCTGCCCGGAAGTCCCCCACCGCGTGCCAGCACCCGCTCCGCCGGTTCCCGTTGTGAAGCAAACCAGTCCTGCCGCAATGCCGCCACTTCCAGTTCCGTCCCGGCACCACAATCCGCTCCCCCAAAGAGAAAGAACCGGCCGCCCCTGGCACACCCCTGCCTTGGTCGACGCGTCCTGCGCCGGTTTAGTCGAGGCGTAGGCCCGCGGAGCACACTTACTGCGGACACGAGCCTTGGGCCAGACCACCCTCGGACCTACCCGGCGTGCGGGACACGCAGGCTGCCGTACCTCTCCATTCGGTGCCACCTCAAATGCACGCCGGCAATGGCGGTGACCACCGACTGGATGACGACAAGATACATCAGCTGCCGATACACGAACTGCTGAAGTGGAAGCGTCCACAGCGGGCCAAGCCTTTCATTGTCGAGCCGGAACGCGTAGGCGGCCATGAGGAATTGAACGAGGAGAAAGACAAACCAGAGCGCCGCTATCCTGACCGGATCAAGGAATACCAGGCCGTAGACGGCAAAGATATCGACGATCGGCGCGAACAAGGGAAGCAACACTTGAAGCACGAGCAGATAGCCGAGCCCGCGTCGGCCGAGTTTTCCGGCTGGCCCACCCTGCACCACCGCGCCGCGATGCTTCCACATCGCTTGGAGCGTGCCGTAGCACCAGCGGTACCGTTGCTTCCAGAGCGCGCCCAGGCTCGCGGGTGCCTCGGTCCAGGCCCTCGCGTCGTCCTGGTATACGACGCGCCAGCCGTCGCGGCACAATGACATGGTCAAGTCGGTGTCCTCGGCGAGGGTGTCGTCGCTGACGCCGCGCACCCGGCGGAGGGCATCGCGGCGAAAGGCACCGATGGCCCCGGGGACGGTCGGCATGCACTCCGCGACGTCGAACAGCCGGCGGTCCAGATTGAAGCCGACGACGTACTCGATATGCTGCCAGGCGCCGAGGATCCCTCCACGGTTGGCGACCTTGGTGTTCCCTGAAATTGCACCCACGCGTGGGTCGACGAAGGGCTGAATGAGGGCACGGACCGTGTCCGGTTCGAAGACTGTGTCGCCGTCGACCATCACCACAAGGTCGTTGCTGGCGGCGCCAATCCCGGCATTCAAGGCCGACGGCTTACCGCCGTTCTCTTTTCGGATCACCGTGACGCCCGGCAGGCCAAGTGCCTCCACGATGTCTGCGGTCCCGTCGGTCGACCCGTCGTCGACCACAATGATCTCCACCGGATGGGACGAAGCGACGATGGATCGGACCGCCGCTTCGATGCCGGCCGACTCGTTGTACGCGGGGACGATGACGCTGACTGGCTCGGTGATCTCAGGACGCAACGGAACGTCCATCCGGCGTCGGCCACTGCTGGCCGCTCGAAGGCGGCGGCCCGCTCTCCGATGGCTCGCCGCGAAGCCGACCACCAGGACGGCCCGGATGAGCGTCACGATACCGGCCGCGACGAGCGCCCACGAGATGGCCGTGACAATGAAATCACTGAGCCGGATCCCCCACACGAACGCGTTTCCGCTGATCTGCTCCGCGGCTGACGCGTCCCGCATGGTCGTAATCCCGACGGCGTCCCCCACCGTCGTGACGCGGAAGCCTTGGTCCGAGAATTTCGTGAGGACGGAGTCGAGCGCGGCGACTGTCTGCGCCCGCTCTCCACCGCCGTCGTGCATCAGGAGGATCTGGCCCTGCGGGCCGGATGGGGCAAGGTTTCGCTCGATTGCTGCGATACCGGGCCGCTGCCAGTCTTCACTGTCCTTGGTGGTGAGCACAGTGAGATAGCCCTGGTTCGCGGCGGACCTCATCGCAGTCCATGTGCCGTCCCGCACGGCGTCGTTCTCCGAACTGTACGGCGGCCGCAGGAGCGTCGCGGCGTGGCCGGTGATGCCGGTGATCGCCTGCTGGCCTCCCTGCACCTCAAGCTGCTCGCGCCAGGCCGGGACGCTTCCGAGATCCGCGTGGGTCAGCGTGTGCACGCCGATTTCGTTGCCGTCGGCGATGATGCGGCGCACGAGATCGGGGTTGTCGATCGCCGCCGAGCCGACCACGAAAAACGTGGCGTGAACGTGGTGCTTCCTCAGGACGTCGAGGATCTGAGGGGTCCAGACGGGGTCCGGGCCGTCGTCGAACGTCAGGGCTAGAGTGCGATCCGGCGGGGTCACCGTGCGGATCGTTCCGCCGCGCGAGTCGATGACGGGGCCGCCCTGGGAGACCGCTTTCGGTACGGAACCGGCGGACCCGTTCGCGGGCAGGGAGTCATCGCCGATCCCCGCGAGGTGGTGCATGTACCCCTGCACCATGAGGGCAACACCGAGCGCGACCAGGACGGCAAGAAGAATGAACCAGTGTGCCTTGACACTGACCGGAGCAGTGCGCTTACTCAGGCGGCGCGCACTCACGGGTGCGCGGGCGTGGACGGTCGCGTTGCCTGGCCAGGAGCGGTCCCGCTCTTGCCCGGGCTCGTCCGGCCCGCGCCCGGCGCCGGAGTGGCGGTCGGTGCAGAAGCGGCGCCAAGCTTTGTGGCCGCGCTATTGATCGGTGGTGCCGCAGGAACGGGCGAAGCCGGAGCCGCAGGGGCCTGGAAGGCGGCCGGCGCTGCGGGCGCAGCGGGCCGAGCATCGGCAACCGGAGGTCCGGCCGCGTTGAAAGCCGGTGCTGATGGGGTTGACGGAAGATCACGGGCCGCCGAGGCCGCTGGCAGAGGGAGGTAGGGCGCAGCGATGTTGGGGCCTCCGACCAGCGCGACGAGCAGGAGGACCACGTACCCCGCCGCGAGCGCGAGGGCGCCGAGGCCGATCAGCTTGACCCGACGCAGTCGCCGACCTGACGCGTCGACGAAGACCGGCCCGCGCTGCGACGCTGACCCCGGTTGATCGGACGTTTCGTCAAAAGCTACCATCGAGCGTCAATCCTAGTAGGTCTGCCACCCAGCCGGAAAAGCACCACGAACGAAGGTCGTCTATCCGCCGATGTACGACATCTCGATCTTGTGTGGCGCGGCCGGGTCCTTGGGCGTGTGGTGGCCGTCCCGCGGCGTGCGGGCGCCGCGCAGTTCCGAGTAACGGTCTGTGCGGGCGCCCCATAGGGCTGACAACGCCGTGGAAAGCTCGACGTCGGACGCGCCGCCTCTCAGGAGTGCCCTCAGGTCGGTGCCGGCCGTGGCAAACAGACAAGTGAACAGCTTGCCGTCGGCGGAGAGCCGGGCCCGCGTGCAGCCGCGGCAGAAGGCCTGGGTCACGCTGGAGATGACGCCGATTTCGCCGCTGCCGTCGGCGTAGCGCCATCGGTCCGAGGTCTCGCCGGGGTAGTTGGGCGCCACGGGCTCCAGCGGGAACACCGCGCCGATGCGGGCAAGGATCTCGGCAGAGGGCACCACCTCATCCATCTTCCAACCGTTGGAGGCACCCACGTCCATGTACTCGATGAACCGCAGGATGAACCCCGACCCCTTGAAGTGTCTTGCCATGGGAAGGATGTCCCGGTCGTTCGTCCCGCGCTTGACCACCATGTTGATCTTCACCGGCCCCAGCCCAGCCGCCTGGGCGACGTCCGCGGCGTGCAGGACCTTGGCAACCGGATAGCCGACGTCGTTCATGGCCTGGAAGGTTTCCTCCCGGACAGAGTCAAGGGACACCGTTACCCGGTTCAGCCCCGCGTCCTTGAGGGTGTGGGCCTTCTGGGCCAGGACCGAGCCGTTCGTGGTCATGGCCAGATCCGGCGCGAGTCCGTCGGGAGTGCGCAACGAGGCCAGCATCCGGACCAGTTCCTCGATGTCCTTGCGCAGCAGGGGTTCCCCGCCGGTCAGGCGGATCTTCCGGACCCCGTGCCCGACGGCGATCGAGGCCAGGCGGGTGATTTCCTCGAACGTCAGCAATTGGTCCCGCGGCATGAAAACGAAGTCCCTGCCGAAGATCTCCTTGGGCATGCAGTAGACGCAACGAAAGTTACACCGGTCCGTGACGG
Source organism: Arthrobacter sp. MMS24-S77 (assembly GCF_054888235.1). Taxonomy (NCBI): domain Bacteria; kingdom Bacillati; phylum Actinomycetota; class Actinomycetes; order Micrococcales; family Micrococcaceae; genus Arthrobacter; species Arthrobacter sp. MMS24-S77. Next base: position 2,286,446 of record NZ_JBTZRN010000001.1, on the reverse strand, counting down.
AAATCCGCAGGTCCCTCAAGGGCCGGTGGAAGGTGTCGGTGATGGAATTGGCGCCCATCCTTCGCCCCTCAAAGCCGTGGAGTGCAAAGCGCTTGTACCTCTTTCAGGGTATGCCCCACCCTGGACCCCCACAATGGCAGTGCCGACTCGCGCCATTCATCAGCGCTGTCCCGGTCAGAGGCGGCTGGAAGTGGAGAGCTACCGCTTGGCCAGGGTGCGCAGGAGTTTCAAAGCCACGGATATCGAGGCGAGGTCCACCTGCCCAGGCTTGGTCACCTCCGCGAAGGTGTCCTTGATCCGTCTGAGCTGCTCTTGGCGTCCTCGCTCCCACTCCACGATGCGCTCCACCGCAGATGCGCCGGAGGCCTCGCTCCTTTGGGTAGTCCGCATGACGGAAATTGTGATGTCGACGACGGCGGAGTAGGCGTCGTCGCGCAGGGCTGCACGGGCCAGCGCTTCCCACCGGCTCTGCCGCGGCAGGTCGGTGATACGGAGGAGCAACGTTCCCACACCGATCCAATGAATGACCGTGTGGTACATGTCGGCGATCGTCGTGAGGGGCTCATCCACCTGCTCCGAGACGAGCGAGATGTCCAACAGCGAGAAGCTTTCCAACAAATCAGAGGCGCGCCGTCCCAGCTCGGGCGGCATTCCGACGTCGTTCCAGTGCGCCAACCGTTCCTTGGCGCGGTCCAGATCCGAGCCGCGCAGAAACTCGGAGGTGCGAGTCCGGAGCAAGTCCAAGGTCGGCGCAATCCTGCTCAAGGCCTCGGCGATTGCCTGGTCCCGATGGTCGTGTGTCACGTACCACCGGGTTGCCCGGTCGAGAATCCTGCGCAGTGGCATGATCGCTGCGGCAGAGTGTTCGCTGGGAAACCCTGGCGGCAGGCCGGCAATCCTGTCCACGAACCACTGCAACCCATACGCCTCGCGGACCACCACGAAGGCCCTGGCCACGGCCGCGGCGGCGGCGGTCGTTTCCTCGATGGCGCGGAACGCAAAGGTGATACCTCCGAGGTTGATCATGTCATTGGCCACCGCTGTGCAGATGATCTGCCGGCGCAGGGGGTGTTCGTCCAGCTCAGCATCGAAACGCTCGGACAACTGGTACGGAAAATAGTCCCGGAGTATCCGCTTGAACCATGGATCATCGGCGAGGTCGCTCGCGGTGAGCTCCGTGGCCAGTTCGATCTTCGCGTAGGCGGCAAGCACCGAAAGTTCCGGTCCGGTCAGTCCGTTGCCTGACTGCAGCCTGTCCTGGAGTTCTTCCGTGCTCGGCAACCCCTCCAGGCCGCGGTCCAAGTCCGCGGTCTTTTCCAACCAATCCATGATCCGCTCAAAACCAGGGCTCAGGTCCAGGGCCAAATGCCGGTCGTTGAAAAGAAGGACGTTCTGGTCCACATTGTTTGCCAGGACGAGCCTGGTGACTTCATCGGTCAGGGACTGAAGAAACCCTGTCCGTTCCTCGGCCCGCATCTTTCCTGCCGCAATCATCCGGTCAACGAAGATCTTGATGTTGACCTCATGGTCCGAGCAGTCCACGCCAGCCGAATTGTCTATCGCATCAGTGTTGAGGAGGACGCCGGCAAGGGCCGCCTCCACCCGTCCGCGCTGCGTGACGCCCAGGTTTCCGCCCTCGACCATTATCCGGGCCCTCAGCTCGTTGCCGTTGACCCTGAGGGCATCGTTGGCCTTGTCGCCAACGTCGGTTTGGCTTTCCGTAGAGGATTTAACGTACGTTCCGATGCCACCGTTATAGAGCAAGTCCACGGGCGCGCGGAGGATAGCCTGCAAGAGTGCGTGGGGAGGCAGAGAGACAGTTCCCGGCTCCAGGCCGAGGCACCCCCGGACCTGTTCCGTGACGTCGATGCTCTTGGCCCGTCGGGAGTGGACGCCCCCGCCCGCGCTGATCAGTGCGGAACCATAATCCGCCCAGGACGAACGGGGAAGGGCAAACAGACGCTTGCGTTCTTCGAAAGACGCTGCCGGATCGGGGTTCGGATCAAGAAAGATGTCCCGGTGGTCGAACGCCGCCACCAGCCGGATGTGCGGCGAGAGCAGCATCGCGTTTCCAAAAACATCACCGCTCATGTCTCCGATGCCGGCCACGGTAAAGTCTTCTTCCTGCGAGTCAATGCCCAGCTCGCCGAAATGCTGCTTCACGGATTCCCACGCGCCGCGCGCCGTGATACCCATCTGCTTGTGGTCGTAGCCCACGGATCTGCCGGATGCGAAGGCGTCGCCGAGCCAGAAGCCATAGTCCCGGGCCAGGGCGTTGGCTGTGTCGGAAAAAGATGCTGTTCCCTTGTCAGCGGCTACCACGAGGTAGTAGTCGTCGCCGTCGTGGCGTACGACGTGCTCGGGCGGCACCACCGCCTCACCGCGCGGCGTGATCACCAGATTGTCGGTCAGATCCAGCAGCCCGCTGATAAACATCCGGTAGCATTCCAGGCCTTCAGCAAGCCAGGCTTCCCTGTCGGCGGCCGGGTCGGGCAACCTCTTCGGATAGAACCCTCCCTTGGCCCCGGTCGGCACAATGACCGAGTTCTTCACGTTTTGCGCCTTGACCAACCCCAGGACCTCGGTCCGGAAATCCTCGCTTCGATCAGACCAGCGCAGCCCACCCCGGGCCAAGGCACCGAAACGGAGGTGGACGCCTTCAACCCGCGGGGAGTAGACCCAGATCTCGTATTTCGGCCGCGGAAACGGTGCGTTGGCGATCGCGGCCGGATTCAGCTTGAAACTCAGGTGTGACTTGCCCTGGAAATAGTTGGTTCGCAACGTCGCTTCCACGAGGTCCATGAACGTCCGGAGCAAACGGTCTGCGTCAAGGACGGGAATCTCGTCAATGGCGGCCAACAACTCCTCCTTCGCCGCTCGGGTGTCCCCGAGCCGGCCGGGACCGTCCAGCCCAGGATCAAATTTCGCTTGGAACAGATCCAGGAGTGCATGGGTGGCCCGGGCGTTGCCCAACAGCGTCTCCGCGATGAAACCGTACGAGTTGGTTGTCCCCAACTGCTGGAGATACTTCGCATAGCTTCGCAGTATGGCCGCCTGACGCCAACCCACCCGCTCCCGGATGACCAGTGCGTCGATGCGGTCGGACTCGATATCGCCGCGCATGGCGGCGGCGAAGGCATCAGCGATCAGCTCCCTGGTAGCCTCCGGGTCGACGCCGGCGGGATACTTCACGCCAAGGTCGTAAAGGAACAAATCCTGTCCACTCCCCCGCCGGAGTTCGAAAGGCCGCTGGTCCAGCACCTCAAGCCCGAGGTTGTGCAGGAACGGCAGGATCTGTGTCAGGCTCCTGGGCTTGGTCAGGTAGAGGCGAATCCGGGCATCCTCGGCAAGGGTAGGCGATATGCCCGGCCTGGTGTAGACCGTCAGCAGCGGATCGCCGCGATGGCGGCCTCCTGTGCCATCGAGGTCGAACGTCTCGAAATTCACGATGTCCCCGACAGCGGTTTCCGCCGAGTAATCCGCGCGATAACTCGGGGGAAACGCGTCCGACCACAGTTCGGAGAGCCGCGCGGCCTCGGCCGATGTGAAACGCTCCCGGATCACTTCTTCAAGGCCCTCGGCCCACGGCCGGGTGGCTGAGACCAGCCGCCGCTCCAGTTCGGAGGGATCGACGTCGACGGCGATGGAATCAGGCGCGTCCGATGCGGCGCCGGCCATGTGGATCCGGAAGAACACGCGGACTATGGGAGACTCTGTCAGGCTGACATCGAATTCAATGGATTTCGCTTTGAAGACCTGCCGGAGCTCCTGTTCCATCAGCAACCGGACCGCCGTGCTGTAGCGCCGCCGCGGGAAGAGGACCAGCGCGGACATGAATCGCCCCAAACTGTCCGGCCGGAGGAACACACGCGTCCGCCGGTGTACCTCGGTCCGGAGGATTTCACCGGCCAGGCTTGTAAGATCGTCCACGTCGATGTGGAAGAGTTCATCGCGCGGGAAGGTCTCCAGAATCGCCAGCAAGTCCTTGCCATGATGGGACCGGGGCGTCAATCCCAAGCGCTCGCCGACAGCCTGGACCTTTTCACGGATCACCGGGATCCGCCGGACGGACTGATGGGCGGCGCCAGCGGTAAATAATCCAATGAACCGCCGCTCCCCCGTCGTCGTGCCGGCCTCGTCGACAAGCTGCAGGCGCAATTCGTCCAAGTAGGACCGCCTCAAGACAGTGGACCTTACCTCTGACGTGGTAAGTGTGAGCGTTTGGGATTCGCCTGTCGAGAGCAGCCCCGGCCCGGGCCTTCCGGCGGCGGCGTCCCCTTGCGGTCGCCTCAGCAGGCCCAGCGCGGACCCCGGCTGTTCGGAGAGCAGCTCGCGGCCGCCCGCCGTCGTGAGCCCACATTCGTCATACCCCAGGAAAAGGAAGTTGCCATCGTCGAGCCAGAGGAGCAGCTCGCGGATCTCTTCCGGTGACGGAACAACGGTTTCCGGGAACCTGGTCGCGGAGGAAACGGCATCTTGCAGCTTGCCGTGGATGGCAGCGGCGTCCTCGGCAGCGATTCGAACGTCCTCAAGCACCCTGTACAGGTTCACTGTGAGTTCCCTTGCTGCGGCGTCGTCTGCCAGCCGGCCGATCTCGGCCGCAATCCAGACCTCGGCTGCGCCGCCTTCCCGGGAACGCCCTGTCAGGGCGCCTTCCGCGGAAGAACCGGTCCAGACGTCCACCAGCTCGTGGGTAGCGGGATCCCGCAGCACCTGGAAGCTCGGATGCACAAACAGCCGGATGGTGGCATCATCGCGTGTGAGTTCCGCCGTGATGGAATGGACCAGATACGGGATGTCATCGGTCACCACCGCAACCACGCTGGCGTCCATTTCGTTCAGGATCCCGACGGCGGCCTGGCCCGGGGCTCGCGTCGACGCCACGTTCAGATGGTGTGCCACCCTCGCACGGAGTGTCTGGGCGCTGTAGCTCCGCAGGTCTTCCGCAGACACTTGTGCGAAATAGTCGCTCAGGAAAGGCTCGTCCGGCTCGCGCGGAACGGATGACCTGGCGTGCTCCTCCGGCACCGGTTTGTGTGACATGCCACCGCACCTCCGCCGCGGGGTGCCACCGCCAACTGCGGATGACAATCCAGCCCTCGCGATTCCTTCCATGATGGCCGGGTGCATCGGCGCCGTCCAGTGCGTCTGCGGAGGACGGACCGGATGCGGGGCACGCCGCCGCGGAGCGGCCGGTCAACGGCCAGTTCTACTGCTCGTCCTTGCGTGCAGGAAGCACGAGGAGGGCGTCCCCCACGGCACGTTCGGATCCGCCCGATGGGCTGTTCAGGACTGTTCCTCCGGCAACGGCTGTTGTTGAGCCGCCGCCGTCCAGGTTCATGGCCTGAACCATGCCGAGTGACATGGCGACGTCGGCCTCTTCCTTCAAGCTCAGTCCCAGCGAAGCGGTCGAGCGTCCGTCTGCTGTGACGAGCACGGTTCGGCCCTGGGCATCGGTCCCGGCGAAGGTCCGGGGGTTCCGTTTGTGGACCCAGCCGTAGTAGAAGCTGTTTCCGTCGTTGGGGTGGACCATGCCGTCATGTTTGACGGTGACGTCTTCAATGCCGTCCTTGACCAGCAGTGGGCCGCCGTTCACCACGCTCGTGGCTTTGTTCGTGTGGAGGGGTTTGCCATCCTGGCCGAGCAGGCCGGCATCGATCTTCAGCTTGGCGCCCACCGGAGCCAGCGCGCGGAGCCGTGCGACGTCGGTTCCGGTCGCCTGGATGGTGTGACCGCCTGCTGGAACGGCCGCGCCGCGGGTTTCAGCGACGAATGTAACGGTGTCGTGGCTGTCCACCGTCACTTCAAGGCCCGCACCGGCAGGAGTGGACGGTCCGAACTCCGGGGTGAAGGTCACGAGCTCGTTCGGGTTTGTGCAGGTGACGTCCTGGAGTGCACGCGGGCTGGGGACGTCGTTGGCGCCGCCGCAGTTTCGGATCAGGCCGGGGACCCGGTCGATACCGTCCAAAGGCGCCTCCCGGAACCCGAGGAGACCTTCCCCGACCAGGTCAGTCGCTGGATGCTGGTGGCGTTCTTCTTGCCATCAATGACCAGGGCCGGACGGTCTGCGACGGGTTCGCTGAGGGTCTTGCCCGCATACACACCAACACCGGCGGGGTCTCCTTCGGCACCGGCCTTCGGATCGAAGACGAAGAAGCCAGCGTTGACCGAGGCGATGGCGTGCGCCTCGGAAGCCAGTTGGCTGGTGGTCTCCCGCTTCTCCAGATCCGGGCCGAACGAGGCGGCAAGCTGGCCCTGGTACTTCCCTGGGTCGATCGTGATCACATCAAGGTTCCACGGTCCGCGGGTCTCCGGGCTGGTCCCGGCGTCGCCGTCCCAGCCCGAGTAGATCACTGACGAGGCAAAACCGGCGGCTTTGATCTTCGCGACGATCGGGGCCCCGTCGGCCTGCGCGGCGAGATGGCCTGCACGGACACGGTATCCAAGGTTGCCCCCGGCATCAGCCAACTGGGGCGACTGGACCTGCTCGACCCGGGCATCGACACCGGCGGCTGTGAGCTTGTCGGCAGTGCTCTGTGCCGTGGCCTGGCTTGAGAGTGCTGAGGCGGGTGCGTCAGGATCCGGCGAGTCCGAGGGAATGGCAACCTCGGCCGTCCAGAAGAGCGAAGGGTCCACACCGCCGCGGGTGATCTTGGTCAGCGTGACGCCTGGGGCGAGGGTTGTCACGGTCCGGTTCTCGGGAAGGTCGGCGGCGCCAAGGTTGAGGTGGGCGCTCCGGTCCGTACCGTCTTCGCTGCTCTGGCCGACATCCGCATGGGTGGGCCCCACAGGGCTCAGGATCGCTGAAAAGACGGCGAGTACCAGGCCGCCGGTCAGGGCGCTGCGGGACTTAAGTGTGGATTTCATGCGTCCACCGTACAAAGGCTCGACGCCGGGTCCGGTCCGGTGTGGCGTGTTGGGGCGCCTATTGACCCAACTTTCACGCTACGTTCACTTACCCCACTGCTCGGATGCGGAAGTCAGGATAAGCGCAGGGCAGAATGGAAAACATGCCTCTCACGACGTTCGCCCTCATCCGCCATGGCCAGACAGACTGGAACGCGCAGCGCAGGCTCCAAGGATCCACGGACATTCCGCTGAACGACGTCGGCCGCGGCCAGGCGCGCGACGCGGTCGCTGTCCTCTCGGGTTGCGAGTGGGACGCCATCGTGTCCTCGCCGCTGAGCCGGGCCGCGGAAACCGCAGATCTGATCGCCGCCGGGTTGGGGCGCAGGGTGGACCGGCGCGTGCCGGATCTCACCGAGCGTCGATTCGGACCAGCCGAGGGCCTGCAGGCCGGCCCGGAACTGGACGCACTACGCATCCCCGGCGGTTTCCGGGGCGCAGAAAGCGAGGACGAGGCGGCCTCCCGCGGCTTGGCCGCGCTGGAAGCACTGGCCGAAGAGTTCCGCGGCGGACGCATCCTGGTGGTCGCCCACGGCACGCTCCTCCGGGTGAGCCTCAACCGCGCCATCGGCCGCACCCTGCAAAGCATTGACAACGCCGTGCTCAACCTCGCCCACCACCACCCCGTTGACGGCTGGCAGCTCGAATACTTCAACGGCGAACGCATCATGGCTGCAGTCCGGAGCTGACCCCAGTCACTTCTCTGTAGGCTGCCCCTCAATCGTGACGGTGCCGGCGTCACCGTCGACGCGGATCAGCTGGCCGCTGGCAAGCCGCTGGGTGGCCACTCCCGTGCCAAGCACCGCCGGGATACCGTACTCCCGTGCCACGATCGAGCTGTGGCTCAACGGGCCGCCAACGTCTGTGACCACGGCCGAGGCCATCGCGAACAGCGAGGTCCATGCAGGCGTAGTGATGCGGGCGACCAGGACGTCTCCAGGCATCATCTGTGCGAAGTCCTGTGGCCCGCTGAGGACCCGGGCAGGAGCGCTGACCCGGCCCGAGCTGGCGCCGACTCCCTTGATGACGTCGCCTTGCTGGTGCTGCGAGCGCGCAGGCATCATCCCCCCGAATGTCCGTTCCATCCAACGGCTCTCCGGTAACAGTTGCGGTGCTGCGGCTTTCGCCTGGCCACGCCAGAGCATCTTGCGTTCCTCGATGGCTTCGGCCCGGACGGGCCTTTCCGCTCCGGTAATCGTCCCTTCCCCGGCAAGGCCGAACCCGACGGCGGTTCGCAGCTCCTGCTCGCGCAGCCAGAACACGTCGGCGGCCCGGGCGATGACGCCGGAGGTGGCCAACCGTTGTCCGAGCTCAAGCAGCATCTGCCGCATCAGCGGCCAGGCCAGCCCGACGTCGGCCAGTGCATCCTCGCGGATCGGAGCGGCGCGCTGCGCCCACCGAAGCAGACGGAGGAACGGGGCCCGGCGGCTCCGCCCGAGCCGGTTCTGCCCCAGCCGGGCGAGCACTCGCTCGGTTTGGTCTTCCCTGCGGGCGGCCGAGAGTCGCTGGCGCTCGTGCGGGTCATTGCCCTGTCCCCGCAGGTAGAACTTCACCGTATCCAGCAGCGGCGAGGGATCGTCGGCCGGCACCGGGCTGAGGAAGTCAAGGTTGTAGACCGCATGGCCGAACCGGTCGAGGTGGGCCTGGAAACGTGGATGCCATTGCTGCCAGAGTGCCTGGTCCATGCCGGCAGGCGGGAGCCCGGTGCGCTGCGATTCGGCCAACGCCGCCGTCGATTCATTGAGGATCGCCGAGGCCAGCCCTTGATCCTCGCGGGCCCGGGTTGCGAGGTCGTACAGCGACTTCTCCGCCCGGATGGGTTCGCTGTCGTAGCCGAGGAGGAATGACTCGGCCGGGGGATCCCCATCGCGCCTGACGAGTTTGTCGTAATACGCGCGGAAGGTGATCTCGCTTGTGGCAGCGATCGGAATGACCGACTCCACGGCTGTGTAGTACACGGTCCCGGCGTCCAGCAACGTCTGGACACCCTCAAGCAGTTCTTCTCCCGAAAACTCCCCCACGGGCCTGGCCGACCAGTCCTTGATCACCTGCCGGTAGCGGGGGTGGGAGAATTCCCGCCAGCCGGCTATGCCCATGTGGGCCTTGCCTGTGGCCAGCGCGCGCACCGCGGTCACCACCTTGCCCATTACCCGCCACATTCCTGAGGTGCGGTAGTAGTAGTAGGCGTAGCCGTTGACGGTAGGCAGTCCGACATCACCGTCCCGAATGACGTCACTGCCGACAGCCTCGGACAGCAGGGCTTTGAGCGACCGGGTCACCGAGCCGTCTATGAAGTCGGCGAACAACGGCGAGAGCGGATCGGGCAACTGTTCCACGATGCTGGCCCGGAAGTAGAGCCCCTTGGGATAAGGCACGGGCCAGGTGTCCGGGATGTCAGCCGCAGGTTCAGGCAGTGCCGTGATGGGCCTGGATTGCAGGATGAAAAATTCGCCGCCGGCCCGTGCCCACTCGATGTCCTGCGGGGCCCCGAAGTGATCGGCAATCCGTGTTCCGTAGCGGGCCAGCGCGGCCGCCGCCCCGTCGTCGAGCACTGGCTGGTTGCGGCGAGCCGCCGGCACCGGCTGCTCCACGGTTCCTTGGCCGGCAGTCCCTTGGCTGGCAGTTCCTTGGCCGGCGGTGCCGCCGCCCGCGTAGACGGTCATCGTTTCTTTGTTCGCCGTCCGCCGCGACAGCACCCTCGCAGTCCCGGCATCGACGACGACGTCATCCGTGGTGACGGTTCCGCTGACCACGGATTCTCCGAGGCCCCACGCGGCACCGATCACGATCTGGTCGCGGCGCCCGTTGGCTGGATTGGCCGTGAACATGACCCCGGCCGCCTCGGCCTCGACCATCCGTTGGACCACGACAGCCAAGCGTACGGTTTCCGGTCCGATGCCTTCACGGACCCGGTAAGCCATGGCACGCGCCGTCCACAGCGAAGCCCAGCAATCCGTCACCGCTACGGCCACGGCTTCCGCGCCACGGACGTTGAGGTAGGTTTCCTGCTGTCCGGCGAAGCTGGCCGAGGCGAGATCCTCGGCCGTGGCAGAGGAGCGAACAGCCACGGCTTCGTCCCCGCTCCCGAGGCTTCGATACGCAGCGCCAAGCTCGTCAGCTATCCCGGCCGGCATGGTGCCGCCGATGAACAAGGCCCGGATCCGCTCTGAGGCGTCCTCGTAGTCCTGCGGCGTGGCTTGGGGCGACAGGGCGGCCAGCTCCTGGATGCCCGCCTGAAGGTGATTGGCATCCACAAAAGCCGCATAGGCTGAGGTGTTCAAGACAAACCCCGGAGGGACAGGCACCCCGGCCTGGACGAGGCCGCCCAGGCCAACACCCTTGCCACCAGCCACGGCCACATCGCCGGTTCCCACCTCGCGTAAGTTGTTGATGTATGTCACAACCGCGCGTCCATTCTGCCCGTAGCCGGGCCGCATTGAATTGACCCTGATTCCCAACATACTGGCACGCCGACGGGCAAGAGGCCATGGCTCTGGGTTGCAGTCGGGCGGCGGTGGCCACGCCTCCCACCATCCCGGAAAAGGTGCATCCCTAGGCGAGGCGCCCCTTGTCCCTGCCCCCGGCACCGGGTGTAATGGACGCACGACGGCGACTCCCGCCGTCGTGCGTCGAAGGAGCGCCATGTTCGCCAGCCCGTACCCCGACGTCGAGATCCCCGAGGCCACCCTGTACGACTACCTGTTCGGCGGGTTAAGCGTTGAGGACCTGGACCGGGTGGCGCTTGTGGACGGCACGGCCGGCGGCGAAACGACGTACCGCGAGCTTGTCGCGCGCATCGACGCCCTCGCCGGCTGGCTGGCGGGCCAGGAGGCCGGGCCAGGGACCACTGCGGGCCTGTTCTGCCCCAACATCCCGGCCTTCGCCGTCGTCTTCCACGGGATCCTCCGCGCGGGCGCCGCTGTCACCACCGTCAACGCGCTGTACACCGCCGATGAAGTCGGCCGCCAGCTCACCGATGCGGGTGCCTCATGGCTCTTCACCATCTCGCCGTTCCTTGAGCGGGCCCAAGCCGCCGCGCGGGCGGCCGGCATACCGGCCGAGCGGCTTGTGGTGCTCGACGGCGGTGATGCAGCTGCCGCTGCGGGGCATCCTTCGCTCGCCGAAGCGCTCGGCGCGGGCCTCCCTGCTCCCGACGTGCGCATCGACCCGCACGCCCCGGCCGTCATCCCCTATTCCTCGGGCACAAGCGGCACCCCGAAAGGCGTCATGCTCAGCCAGTACAACCTCGTAGCGAACGTTGCCCAGAACAGCGGCTTCGGGCTGACTCCCGACGACGTGCTGCTTGCCGTCCTGCCGTTCTTCCATATCTACGGCCTGACCGTCCTCCTCAACCTCGCCTTCGCCGAGCGCGCGCGGCTCGTGACCATGCCGAAGTTCGATTTCCAGGAGTTCTTGCGCATCACCCAGGACTACCACTGCACCTATCTGTTCATCGCCCCGCCTATCGCGGTTCCGCTCGCGAAGCACCCGCTCGTCGACCAGTACGACCTCTCGTCCGTCCGCGTCGTGGTGTCCGGCGCGGCGCCGCTCGACGGCAAATTGGGCGCCGCCGTCGTACGTCGTCTCGGGTGCGTCATGCTCCAGGGATACGGCATGACCGAACTCAGCCCGGTCTCCCATTCAATTCCCCTTCGGGACGCCAACACTGTTCCCCTTGATTCCGTCGGCTACTCCATCCCGAACACGGAGTGCAAGCTCCTCGATATTGCCACCGACGAAGAGATCCCGCTGCCCTCCGAGGGAGAGACCGGGCGCGGCCAGCTCCTGGTCAGGGGTCCGCAGGTCATGCTCGGCTACCTCAACCAGCCTGACGCGACCGCCGCGATGATCGACCCGGACGGGTTCCTCCGCACCGGCGACATCGCTACGGTGACGGCCGACGGCGTGGTGAGGATCGTGGACCGGCTCAAGGAGCTCATCAAGTACAAGGGCTACCAGATCGCGCCCGCCGAGCTCGAAGCGCTCCTGCTCACCCACCCCCTGATTGCTGACGCCGCGGTCATCGGCGTCCCGGCGGACGACGGCGAGGAGGTGCCGAAGGCGTTCGTCGTCCGGCAGGCTGGGGCCGACGTCGGGGACGAGGACGTCATGGAGTTCGTTGCCAACCGCTCCGCGCCGTTCAAGCGCGTGCGGTTCGTCGAGTTCGTCGATGCGATTCCCAAGTCGGCGTCGGGGAAGATCCTTCGGCGGGAGCTGCGCGCACGGGGAACATGACGCGTGCCTGTTCCGGCGGCCCCCGTCTCACTGGGGTTCTCCATCTGTGATGATGCGCAGGATCTCCCGGGCCGTTTCTTCCCATCGCGGCAACACCCGGCTAGCCGCCGTAGCCGCATCCCGCCACTTCTGCCGCAGGGCAGGATCCCCCAGCCATCTCTGGAGGAGCTCCTCCAAAGATCCGGTTCCCGAGGCAAGATCGATCGCTTCGCCGGCCCCGTGGACTCCGAGCGCTTCGACGGCTCCGGTTCCTTTGCGGACCACTACCGGTACACCACGGGCCAGGGATTCCTGGACGACCATGCCGAAGGACTCCGAGTGCGAGATCAGCAAACTGAGATCCGCGCGCTGCCACTGTTCTTCCAAAGCCGGACCGGAAAGTTCACCTCTTAATTCCACGCGCCTCTCGAGGCCATGCCGGAAGATGCGCTCCCGCACGGCCGTTGCGTAGGACGGGTCTGCTGTTACCGAACCCACGATCGCCGCCGTCCACGCCAGGTCCTTGATCCGTGCCAACGCCTCGACAAAGAAGACCTGGTCCTTATTGGGAAGTAGGGCGCCAACCATGATGAAGTGCGGTGCCTCCGGAACCCCGGACGGACGTGGCTTTCCACCCGGTCCCCACGGAATTGCTTGCTTCCTGGGGCGATCTGCGCCGGCGGTCGCCACGTGCACGTTTGGCAGACCCCACCGTTTGGCGGCTTCTGCGGTGCCGGAGCCGGTGCAGAGAAGACCTGTCGCGGCACGGAGTGCACGCTGTTGCGGTGGCTGTTCTCCGGAAAGGGGCTGGTGGAGCAACACCCAGACCTGATGCCCGGCAGCGGTTGCGTTCTCGATTTCCGTGGGCGAGTCCGTGGCGATCAGGCCATCGACAATGCAGATGGACACCTTGTCCCTGGCGAGGGCATCGGCAAGGAGTTTCCTGTCTCCGGCAGTTCCGGAAGGCCAGCCGCCGTCCAGGCTCCGGACCGCGACTTCCGCGCCCTGGGCGCGGAGGGATTCAACGAGCCTCGCGTTGTAGATGTTTCCGCCGGAACGATGGCGCACGTTTGCGGGCACGATCATACGGACCTTGACCATGGACGTTCCCTCCATTCACGCCAGTGAACTGCTTGCTCGGCCCACCTAAACGCACCTCATCCCGGGCATGCCGCAACTATATCGACCGAGGGCTTGCAACTCCGGTACTTAGCGATACTATGTATCAGTAGCTAGTAACACTGAGTAGCTGAGGAGGTGTCCGATGGGCAAGCAAATGACGGAGATGCTCAAGGGGACGCTGGAGGGCATTGTTCTTGCTCTCCTGACCGGGAACCCGGCGTACGGGTACGAAATCACCACGCTGCTCCGGGCGAAGGGCTTCTCCGATATCGCTGAGGGCACGGTGTACGCGCTGCTCGTCAGGATCGAGCAGAAGGGCCTCGTCGACGTCGAGAAGCGTCCGTCCGAGAAAGGACCACCCCGCAAGGTGTATTCGCTCAACGAGCAGGGCAAGAAAGAACTGGACGAATTCTGGAACACGTGGAGCTTCCTGTCCGAGCGACTGGACCAGCTCCGAAATGGAGGAAATTGACATGGCCGCAGGGTGGATCGAGCAACTCACGGGGTCGCTCGAACAAAAGAAGCAATACCGGCAGTACAAAACACGCGTGGAGCAGCTTCCCGCCGACTACCGCGCGGCAGCGACTGCGCTGGAGCGGTACCTGATGTACTACGGGTCCATCACGAAGGGCGACGTGCTGGTGTCGATGCTCGGCGACCTCGCCGATCTCTTCGAGCAGAGTGCCGCGGACGGAACGCCGATCCGCGAGATCGTCAGTGACGACCCCGTGGAATTCGCAGAGACGTTCATGCGCAACTACACGGGTGGTCAATGGATCAACAAGGAGCGTGAGCGCCTGACCAAGGCGATCGACGCCGCTGCCGGCGACGGCGGGAAGGGGCAGGGCTCGTGACCATCGCACCCAACACCTACGAACCTGCGATCCGCGTGCAAGGCATGGAAAAGTCCTACAAGGAGTTGCACGTACTGCGCGGCGTTGACTTCGATGTGGCACCGGGCAGCATCTTCGCCCTTCTCGGCTCGAACGGAGCGGGCAAGACCACCATGGTGAAGATCCTGTCCACGCTGCTGAGCCCGGACGCCGGCACGGCCACCGTGAACGGATTCGACGTCGCGGCCAACCCGCTCCACGTTCGGGAGTCGATCAGCCTGACCGGACAATTCGCGGCGGTCGACGAGATCCTCTCCGGTCGCGAGAACCTGGTGCTGGTTGCCAAGTTGCGGCATCTGAGTGACCCGGGCCACGTGGCGGATGACCTCCTCGTCCGCTTCAACCTCTCCGATGCGGCAGCGCGAAAGGTGTCCACGTATTCAGGAGGCATGCGCCGCCGCCTTGACATCGCCATGAGCCTCATCGGGCAGCCGAAAGTGATCTTCCTCGATGAACCGACAACGGGACTCGACCCCGAAGCACGCATCGACGTATGGCAGGTCATCAAGGAGCTCGCGACGCAGGGGACCACCGTTCTGCTTACCACGCAGTATCTCGACGAAGCCGAGCAACTCGCCGATCGGATCGCCATCCTTCACGAGGGGCGCATCATCGCGAACGGCACCCTCGCCGAGCTGAAACAACTACTCCCGCCAGCGAAGGTCGAGTACGTCGAAAAGCAGCCGACCCTGGAGGATATCTTCCTCACACTTGTGGGAAACGACGGCAAGGTCGAGTCAAGTAAGGAAAGGTCATGAGCAAACACTTCTTCGGAGACACGGCCGTCTTGCTGGGCCGTTCAATGCGTCACATCTTTCGCAGCGTGGACACGATCATCACCACCGCGATCACGCCAATCGCCCTCATGCTGCTGTTTGTGTACGTGTTCGGCGGCGCAATCAGGACAGACGCCGAGAACTACATCAACTACCTGCTGCCGGGGATCATGCTGATCGCAATCGCTTCGGGCATAGCGTACACCGCCGTTCGGTTGTTCACCGATATGAAGAGCGGCATTTTCGAACGATTCCATTCGATGCCGATCGCACGATCATCTGTGCTGTGGGCCCACGTCCTGACCTCGCTGGTCGCCAACGGGCTCTCACTCCTGATCATCGTGCTGGTAGCCCTGGCCATGGGATTCCGCACCTCGGCAGGCCCTCTGGAATGGCTCGCGGTCGCCGGAATCCTGGCGCTATTTACGCTGGCACTCACTTGGCTCGCAATCATCGCGGGCCTGACTGCGAAGTCCGTGGACGGTGCCGGCGGGTTCTCCTACCCGCTCATCTTCCTGCCGTTCATCAGCTCGGCTTTCGTACCCACGGCCACCATGCCGGGTCCCGTGCGCGTCTTCGCCGAGAACCAACCGGTCACGTCGATCGTCAACGCAATCCAGGACCTGTTCGCGCAACGCCCAGTCGGCAGCAACATCTGGATCGCTCTCGCCTGGTGCGTCGGCATCCTCGTCCTCGCGTACGTCCTCGCCATGGCCGCCTACCGGCGCAAGATCGCCTAAGGGCCCCCAAGTAGCTGGCAGTTGTTGTCGCTTTGAGCCCTCAGAACGACAACAACTGCCAGCCAGTTGGGGCCTGACCGGCACCGTCCCACCCGAGTCCGTTAAGCGTTCAGGCCGTCAAGCAAGCGCTGAAATGCCGACAGGAACTTCGCTGGTTGCATCGCCTCACGGGCAATTTCGATCCCCGCTTCACGAAGGCATCCGACAAGCAGCACCGCCATCTCGTCGGCGTCCACCTCACTGTCGATCTCGCCCCGTTGCTGGGCATGGAGCAATTCCTTGCGTATCGCAGCAAGGCTGGCGGAGGAGCCCTCCCCACGCTCCACGCGGCCGCCAAACAACGCAGGGCCCGCCACGTTATAGAAATAGCCGCGGTGACGGTCCTCAGTCAGCGCAACCATCGCTCGCGCATAGGCCATGACGCGGTCCCGCCACGTGGCGGCGGAATCCGCCATCCGCTGGGCAGCATTGACGAGATCGCGACCAACACGCCTGTACGCCTCCTGGAGCACCTCGTCACGGCCACCCTCGAAATGTGCGTAGACCGTTCCACGGGACATCCCCGCCTGGGCTGCCAATCTATCGATGGTGGCCGCATCGACACCTTCGGCAGAAATGATTTCCAAACCGGCGCTGGTCAGGTCATTCCTTGTTTGCTCCCGCCGACGCTCCCGAAGGTTCGTCCCAACAGGCTTTTCGGTCGCCGCAGTCATACAGCCTCCATGGTCGAAAGAGACAGGATATATCCTTCCATCACAAGAATTGTCTCTTAAGCATCGTTTCTAGACGGAGAGTCCACCTCTTGCTTCCGTGAAACCCCACCCACACTCCCCCAACTTATCCTCCGACCACAAAATCTAGACTCAGAGTCTAGATTTTGGCCTTGTGGTGTGGTTCACTTTTTGAAGAAGAGAGGGCGAAGGAACCTCGCATGCCAACCCAGCCGGTGGTGGATCATTCATCCTCACGGACCTGGAAATCAATGAGGGAGATCCACTGTGGACCAAGCACTTGCAGTAGAGACGGTTCGGCGAGCACTTGGGCAATACGGACTTCAAGACAACACACCCATTGAGTTCGTTAAATACCGCGAGAACTACGTCTTCCGCATTCGCCCCGAGGGGCAAACGTCCTACGCCGTGAGGCTGCACCGCGCGGGTTATCGCTCAGATTCCGAGGTCAAGTGCGAACTTGACTTCCTCCGGGCGCTACGAGCCCGCGGTGTGGACGTCCCTGGGGTGCTTCCGACGGCGGATGGTGAACTGCTCTGCCTCATCGAAGGAAGTGATGGCGCCACTTCCCAGATTGACGTGCTGGTTTGGGCGGAAGGTGCGGCTCCCTTGGGCGACATAGTGGAAGCCTTTGAAGGAACAGCACGCCTCAGCCCTGAGACCTTTCGCCGGCTCGGTGTCCTAGCCGCGACCTTCCACAATGAGGCAACGGCCATCGGTCGCATCGTGAGTTTCGACCGTCAGGCCTGGGACGGCGAAGGCCTGGTGGGAGATGGGGCCCTATGGGACGATCCGTGCAGTATTGCTGAGCTTTCAAGGCAGGACGTCGCCCTGCTTAAGGGCGTCAAGCGCGAACTCAAGGATGAGCTGGATTCCTTCGGCGTCGGCACAGATCGGTACGGCGTCATCCATGCGGATTTCACGCCCGAGAACATCCTGGTCCGCGGCGAAGAGTGCATCCTCATCGACTTTGACGACTTCGGCGAGGGCTGGCATCTATTCGACCTGGCCACGCTGCTCTTCTTCTACCTACCCCATCCGAACTACCCCGACTACCAGCGAAGCGTCTTCGACGGATATCGCTCCGCCCGGGCACTGCCGGAGGAACACCTGAAGTGGTGGGATGCCATGCTGCTAGCGCGAGGCCTGACCTACATGGGCTGGGCATCAACACGACGAGGGGACGACGCCGCAGAATTCGTCGTCAGCCACGTTGTCCCCATGGTCCTGGACATGGCGAGGAATTACTCCCGGGTCTCAACGGGACAGTAAACCCGCCCTCCGCAACGTCATCGGCGTCGTCCAGTACATCGTCGTCATCAGCCCAAGAACCGGCGCATCCGCGCCTCATGATCCACCCGCTATCGCCGGGCTTCCGTGTGATGCCCGAAAACGGAGAGACAAATGCCTGACACACACAATCCACGTTCCCGCCCCAAGCAGGATGAAAGCTCCGCATCCGGGCTACTGGCGCGCAGGCTGAAGACGCTCGGCGCCCATTCCCCTTTGTTCTACGACGAACCCATCGCTTTGGTATCCGCCGAAGGCGTGTGGGTGACGGACATCAACGGCAGGACCTACCTTGATGCGTACAACAACGTTCCACACGTCGGTCATTGCAACCCGGTCGTTGTCGAAGCCATCCGCGCCCAGGCCTCCCAGCTGAACATCCACACCCGGTACCTGAACAGCCAGGTGATCGATTACGCCGAGGAACTCGTGGCAACCTTCGGCGAAGGCCTGGACAAAGTCTCCCTCACCAACAGCGGATCGGAGGCGAACGATCTTGCGTTCAGGATCGCCAACCAGCGCACCGGGAATACGGGCATCATCGTGTCCGACTTCAGCTACCACGGAAATACCGCCCTCCTCGCGGACGTGACCACGGCTTTGCCCACCAGGAACGGACTGTCTGCCAATGTCCGGGCCATCCGCATCCCCGACCTTGATGCAGCCGGGAACGACCTCGCTCCAGAGCAGCTTCTGGAGAAAGGCCTTCGCGAACTGGACGCTGCCATTGAGTCGCTGAAGAGTGGGGGGTACGGCGTCTCCGCCTTCCTGTTCGATCCGCTGTTTTCCACGGAAGGCCTCTGCAGGCTGCCGGATGGCTACCTGCAGGCCGTTCAGCAGCGCATCTACGCAGCCGGAGGCCTGGTGATCTCGGATGAGGTGCAGTCCGGGTTTGGGCGCACGGGTGAGGCGATGTGGGGCTTTGAGCTGTTCGGGCTGTCCCCGGACCTCGTCACCATGGGGAAGCCCATGGGCAACGGACACCCGATGGGTGGTGTCGTCACGAGCGCCGAGTTGCTGGATGAGTTTGGTGCCGCCAATCTGTACTTCAATACCTTCGCAGGGAATCCTGTCTCCGCGGCCGCGGGCCGTGCCGTCTTGCAAGTCATGAAGGACGAGGACCTGATGGCGAACGCCCGGAGTACCGGCAACGCCCTGAAGGACGGGATGGAAAAACTGGCCGCCGCCTTCGACTTCGTCAGCGCGGTCAAGGGTCGGGGGCTGTTCTTCGGCATTGAGCTGCTCCCTGACCCGAAATCGGGCCTGTCTGCCCCGGCCGTCACAAAAAGGCTCGTGGAAAGCATGAAGGAGAACAACATCCTGATTAGCAAGGTGGGCCGACATGAAACCGTCCTGAAGGTGCGGCCACCACTCGTATTCAACAAATCCCACGCGGAACAACTGCTGGAAGGGCTGGAAGCCTCGCTCCGCAGCATCTAGGGAACCACTTCTGATCGGACAAACACATGAATCTCTCACAAGGCAACCCCCGACGGGTCGTTATTACCGGCGGCGCATCGGGGATCGGACTTGCCACAGCACAAGCCTTCCTCGAGGAGGGCGCAACAGTGGGCATCATCAGCCGCTCCAGGCAAAGCCTGGACCAGGCCTTCCAAGGACCTCTCTCCAAGTACCGCGACGGCCGGTGCCACGGAATCGTGGCTGACGTCGCTGACGAAGCTGCCATGGCCAACGCCTTCAAGGAATTCGACACCCGGCTTCAGGGCATAGACACAGTCGTTGCAAGCGCCGGAATAGAGGGCGAAATGGGCAGCGCGGTGCAGGACGTGACATCCCGGGACTTCCTCCGGGTCCTGGAAGTCAACGTGTTGGGAGTGTTCCACGCGGTGAAGCACACCCTGCCCTTCCTCGCAAAAGAGCAGCATGCCTCCATCACCATCATTGGATCCGACTCAGGCTTCGTCGCCGCTCCCGGGATGCTGGCCTACAACGCCTCGAAGGGGGCGCTGGTACAGCTCACCAGGGCGCTGTCCTTCGAGCTCTTCGAATCCCATGGAATCCGGGTCAACAGCGTCTGCCCGTCCATCGTAGATACGCCGATGGCCAGGCGAGGCTTGGGCGTAGACAGCTTCGAGGATGCGGAATTCCCTGTCAACACCCCCAGCGACATCGCCAAGACGGTCATGTTCCTTTCCAGCGAAGGCGCCCGTGCCCTCAACGGGACCAATATCCTTTCGGACTTCGGCTATTCCGCCAGGTCCTCCTTTCCTGCCTGATCATTACCCCAGCCGTAATACCTGGCCCCTGCGCCGAGGCGAAGAAGGCCAGCTCAAAGAAGAGAGTTACCCATGGCTAATCAACTTCAGGAACACCTACCTGCCGGTCCGGACAAACTGTCCAAAGACTCCCTGGGCGTTTTCGGCGTCGTCTTCCTCGTCCTTGCGGCGGTCGCCCCGCTGACAGGGATCATCGTCATCACTGCCCTTGGCCTGGCACTCGGCAATGGAGCCGGGATGGTGGGTTCATTCATCATCGTTACCGCAATACTCCTGCTCTTCGGCGTTGGCTACGCCCAGATGTCCAAGCTGCTTGTCAGCGCGGGCGGATTCTACGCCGTCGTCCTCAAGGGTCTCGGCAAACCAGCGGCGCTGGTGGCAGCACTGGTAGCAATGCTGGGCTATAACTGCTTTGTAGCCGGGGCGATAGGAACAATAGGCTTCTTCATGCAGACCGTGATCGCACAGCTCACCGGACTCAACGTTCACTGGTTCATATGGAGCCTCGTGGCCGTCGCCGCCGCGTTCCTGCTGAGCCGCCAGGGCATCGATTTCAGCGCCAAAGTTCTTGGGGTAGGCCTGATCCTGGAAGTCTCCATTCTGGTGATCTTCGACATTGCCGTACTGCTCAGGAACGGCTACACCCTTGATGTCTTCAACCCCGGCATCGTGTTCTCCGGCGGAGCAGGCATCGGTTTCCTGTTCGCCGCCAATGCCTTCGTTGGAGTAGAAGCCACCGGCCTGTTCAGTGAGGAGGCCAAGAACCCCCGCCGGACCATTCCTAGGGCCACGTACACTGCCATAGGCTTCATCGGAGCGCTCGCAGCGGTGACAACGTGGGCGATCGTGAGCGCGCTGGGAACAGCCCAAACCCAGGCTGTCGCTACCGAGCACCTTGCCGCCGGCGATCTGGTGTTCTTCCTGTCAAACGACTATCTCGGCGAGGGCCTCACCACGCTCATGATGGTCCTGCTGCTCCTAAGCCTTTTCGCCGCACTGATGGCCCTGCATAATTCCGCCACCAGATACATCTACTCCCTCGGCCGCGCACGAATCCTCACTCCCCGGCTGAGCCGGACCCGTCCCAACGGGGTTCCCCAGCGCGCTTCGATAGCCCAGTTCGCCCTGGGGATCGTGGTGGCCGGACTGTTCGCACTCTTTGGCCTGGAACCCCTCACCTCACTCATTCCAAGCATGACTGGTTTCGGCACGCTGGGGATCCTCACACTTCAACTCCTTGCCACCCTCGCAATAGTCGTGCATTTCAGGAAAACCCGGGACCGGCGACTGTGGGCAACACTGGTGGCGCCAGGCATTGGTCTCTTGGGCCTGGGTGTCATCGTGGTCCTGGCCATCGCCAACTTTTCGGTTCTGGCCGGCTCGGATGCCCCTGCCATCACCATGCTGCCCTTGCTGCTGGTCGCTGCCATCGCCGGGGGTCTGCTCCTGGCCCGGCACCTTCGTAAAAACAAACCGGAGATTTTCGCGGGCCTTGGCCGGGATCTCGAAAGGCTGCCGCAAGAGACCGGGCAACCCGCCGGAAACCTCGAGGAGCCAACTCACAATGCAAGTCGTCTTTGAAGCTCTGGAGGAAATCATTCGTAAGAAAGGCACGGCTGCGCGGTTGGTTCGCAGGCATGCCCCGCCAGCCGCCCACACGCGGGAATCATCCCGGGGTCCTGTCCGTTCTCATCGCATGATGACCTGCCTCGTCGGCGGGGACAAGTAGCGGAAGTTTGGGGACTGACCATGACGTTGAACGAAACTATTGCCCGTCTACGCGCCGGACATCTCATGGTCCGCGACGCCCAAGAGTGGGACGAGCTATCTACCAATCTGCGGCGTGCTTACGACAGCAAGGACGACGAGCTCATTGAACAGCTGCGGCCACCGTTTCTCCAGTCATGGAGGACCGTCACCAGATACGTCCTCCGAGACACCTTCGACGCTGCGGGCATCGCGGTCACCGAACCCAGCCACCCTTGGGGAATCGCAACGCTCACCGTGCAGGGAACCAGTTGCGAGCCACTCCTCTGCCGCGCCGACGAAGCAGACACCGAAAGGACAGGGACCACCGCCTACGGCCGCTTCCAGCTCCTCAATTTCGCAGACACGATGACCAACTACGCCGACTGCCTGAAGCGCCTGTTCGACGGGCAGGACTGACCCAGTGATTACGAATGACAGAACGCGCCAGAACGCGCCCGAGCGCGTCGGAATCGAATCGGACGTAGTGCCCGTCATGACCTGGAACGGAGCAGGTGGGAGGATGGGCGCATGGAACTGCACATCACCGGCGACGCCGCAGCCGACCAACTACTCAGCGATGACGGGTTCGCACTTCTCATCGGCATGCTGCTTGACCAACAAGTGACCATGGAGTCTGCGTTTTCCGGACCCCAAAAGATCAGGACGCGCATCGGGACCGTGGCCCCTGCCGCCATCGCTGAATATGACCCGGCAGGCTTCGTCGAGATGTTCAAGGAGCATCCGTCCGTCCACCGCTTCCCCGGCTCGATGGCCGGCCGAGTCCAGGACCTCGCCGCGACCGTCCTACGCGATTGGAACGGGGACGCAACTGCCATCTGGACCCGGGACGACCCGGACGGGCAGGAAGTGCTCCGCAGGCTGAAGGGATTGCCCGGCTTCGGAGAGCAAAAAGCAAAGATCTTCCTGGCGCTGCTCGGCAAGCAGTGCGGACTCCGGGCAGAAGGCTGGCGCGAGGCTGCCGCCCCTTATGGCCAGGAGAGCGCATTTCTTTCTGTCGCCGACATCGTGGACCCGGAGTCGCTGAGAAAAGTGCGCGCGAGCAAGCAGGCTGCCAAGGCTGCCATCAAAGCCGCGAAGGCGTCTGGGCGCAGATAGGCCCGGGATCACGGCGGGCTCCCCACGGATTGACTCACGCCGGGCCGCCGCCCGGCGGACCGCTGAGCACCGTGGGGACGTACTCGAGCAGCTGGATCCGACCGTC
Source organism: Arthrobacter sp. MMS24-S77 (assembly GCF_054888235.1). NCBI lineage: Bacteria > Bacillati > Actinomycetota > Actinomycetes > Micrococcales > Micrococcaceae > Arthrobacter > Arthrobacter sp. MMS24-S77. Next base: position 2,263,566 of record NZ_JBTZRN010000001.1, on the reverse strand, counting down.
GAAGGTCCTGCTGTCCACCATCTCGAGTGAGACGTCCGGATAACCGTCGTAGATCCGCTCCCGCCCGGTGCTGCCTGTGATCACCGGGAAGACGACCACCCGGAACCTGTCCACGAGGCCGGCGCTCAGCAGCGACCGGCAGAGGCTCAGGCTCCCGAGGGTGCTCAAGGGCCGGTTCCCGGCCCGTTTCATCTCCGTCACGGCCTCGACCGCGTCCCCCGTAACCAGCTCTGAGTTCGGCCATGTCAGGGGCGCCTGCAAGGTGGAGGAGAAAACGACCTTCGGCACGGCAGCAAGGCCGGTCAGGGTAGCCCCCTCATCACCGGAGAATCCAGAGTCCTCGGCCGCGGCCTCCTCTGACATCCCGGACATCAGCCGGTACGTGTTCGCCCCGAGAAGGAAGGTATAGCCCTTCTCCCCCTCCTGCCCGAGCCACGCCAGGTATTCCGGCCCCTGCAGGCCCCACCAGCCGGGCCATCCCTCAGCCGAGGCATACCCGTCCAGGGATATGATCAGGTCGACCATCAGCTGCGATGATGACGCTTCCGCAGTTGTCTCACCCATGGCCGTCTCCTCGATTGATCGACGTCTGTGCCCGCTGGGCCCCAGGGACAGGCGGTTCCCGTCGGCAATGCTAACCCCGGGGCGATCAGACGTTCAAGGGGCCGAGTTGACTTGTAGACCCGGGGCGCACGGGATCGCCGTCGGCAAGCACGAGCCGAAGCGAGCGCCCATCGGCCATCACGCCGATGTCGGCCAGTGGATCTCCCTCGACGACGATCAGGTCGGCGAACGCTCCCTCAGCCACGACGCCGGCGCGGCCTACTTCCCCGACGATCTCGGCGCCCACGACGGTAGCCGAGCGGAGAACGTCGAGCGGCTCCTGGACCCGCGCGCGTAGCCGGAACTCTTCGAGTTGGAACTGTAGGCCCTCACCGTGAAGATCCGTTCCGTAGCCGATCCGGACGCCCGCTGCCGAAGCCTTGGCGAGCGATTCGAGGCCTCGCTCGAATATGTCCTCCACGACAGCCCTCTTGGTGGCGTCGAGCCCGTGGCCCGTCACCTCGGTAAGGATTGCCCAGTATGTGGCGAGCGTCGGAACGTAGAAGGCGTCCCGCTCGAAGAAGAGCCCGATGCACTCGTCGTCGAGCAGGTTGCCGTGTTCGATCGTGCGGACGCCGAGACGCAGCGCTCGTGCCACGGCCTCGGCCGTATAGACGTGCGCGGCGATGTACCGGTGGGCGAGGCGGGCCTCATCGACGGCAGCGAGGACCTCCGCGTCAGAGAAGCCGAGTGCCTCGAGGCGCATCTTCGACACGACGCCGCCAGAGAGGGTGAGCTTAGCGTGGTCGACACCGTCACGAAACTCGGCCCGGAGTGCCCGGCGAAGCTCGACTTCGCCGTCGCAGACCTTCGTGAGGACGTGCCCTCCGGTCGGGGCGAAGATCGGGCCACCAGCCTTGAGGCGGGGGCCGGTCACGAGCCGCTCGTCGACGGCGCGGGCCAGCCCGGCGTCCGCCCCGCCCATGTCCCGGACAAGGGTGAAGCCGCGCAGGAGCATCTCGTGCAGGACGCGGGAGGTGCGGGCCGCATGATATTGCGGCGACCAGGACAGAATCTCGTTGAAGTCCCCCGACGCCTGCGTGACGTGGGCGTGGGCGTCGATGAGTCCCGGGAGGACAGTCTGGCCTTCCACGTCTATTTCGACGGCATCCGCCACCGTGCGGGTCGAGGCTGAGATCTCGGTGATGATGCCGTCCCGGGAAACAATGGTTCGCGGGGCGCTGAGTTCCCCGCTCGCGACGTCGAGGATGTGCGCCCGACGAAGGACGACGACGGCGGTCCGGGAGTGTCCGGGGTCAGTGCGAACTGCCATGGCTGCCTTCCTCACTGCCACGCACAGCGGCACGCATGCCTGCCGCGGTGGGCTGGATGCCGCCGTCGGGCCCCGTTTCTCCTCCCGGGGCGCCTGCCGATCCGCCGTCGATCTCCTCGAGGGAGCGCCCGCTCGTCGAGACTCCGAAGACAAGGACGACGAGCGCGGCGCTGCCCAGGACGGCCATGATCATCGTGAACACGCCCCCGAAGCCCAGCGCCGGGAAGGCGGCACCGATGAGGATCGGCGCGGTGATGCCGCCGATGCGCCCGAAGGCAGAGGCACTGCCCATGCCGGTTGCCCGCAGCTTGGTCCCGTAGACCTCCGGCGTGTAGGCGTAGAGGCCCGCATAGCAGCCATTCATGAAGAACGAAAGGAGCGAGCCCGTGAGGAGGACGGCGCCTTCGTTCGACGCCTGGGAGAGGAGGAACGCCGCGCCCGCGCCCCCTACGAGATAGAGCGCGATCGTGACGCGCCGGCTGAGTCTCTCGTTGAGGAACGCCGCGCTGTAGTAGCCCGGAATCTGCGCGACCGTGATGATGAGGGAGTAGGTAAAGCTGCCGGTGATCGTCATTCCCTTGGTCACAAGGAGCGAGGGAATCCAGACGAAGAAGCCATAGAAGGAGAACGTGACCGCTAGCCAGAGGAGCCAGATCACCGCGGTGCGGCGAGCATTCCCGTGCCGCCACAGATCAGCGTGCTGGAACAGGGGCGGGGCTTTCGGCGCCGTGGTTCCCGCAGCGGCCTGGGGCCCGTGCCATGCCCTGACCAGTCGTCCTTCCTCCAGGCCACGAATCACATCTTCCGCTTCGGTGTGGCGGCCACGGGTCAGCAGCCACCTTGGTGACTCGGGCAGCACACGCCGCCACCAGAGCAGCATCACGACGGGCGCAGCCGTGATCAGCTGGCCGATTCGCCAGCCCTCAGGAAGTCCCGCAACAACCGTGGTGCCGATGAGGGCGGCGCTCACGTAGCCAAGCGCAAAGAACCCGGCGACGGCGCCGACGAAGAAGCCGCGGCGGTGCTTGGGGATAAACTCCGCGATGAAGGTCGGGATGATGGCCGATTCGGCGCCAATACCGATGCCGGCGATGATTCGCAAAATGAAGAAGAACTCCCAACTCGGGGAGAATGCGGCCACGATTGTGGCCACCGCGTAGAGAGCAAGGGCGTACATCATGATGCGCCGGCGGCCGATCCGGTCGCCGAGGACTCCGGCGCCGATCGAACCGATGAAGATGCCAATGAGAAGTGAGCTGCCAATGAGTCCGGCCTGGGCGCCATCCAGATGCCAGAGCGGCTTGATGATCGGCAGCACGTACGAAACGAGCGAGCCGTCCATGCCGTCGAAGAGCAGTCCGAGGCCCCCGATGAGAGCAAGCTGCAGATGCGGCCTGCCGACCCGCATGCCGTCCATGCGTTCCAGGAGTGATCGCGTGGGTGTCATCACTATGCCTTTCTGTTTGAGGGAGGCATCGCTCAAGGCGATTTGGTATACAGAATCCCATCAAATGTGATCTTTGTCATCACTTTTCGGCAATATTCCTAGCTTTGGCATGCCAAACGCATTTAGGGTGAGGTTGCGAGATCAACGCGCGCACGCCTGGGCGCGGCTTCAGTGGCGCGCCGAAGGGGACTTCCCGGCCGCGCGGGAAGCCCTTCCGTTCTTTGCTACCCCTCCCCTTCGGGGCCGTAGCCCGGCACATGGATGCCGCCCCCGAGGATCCACCAGTATGAGTCATCAGCGTCGAGTCGTCGGGCCAGAAGCTGCCCATCCGGGGTCGAAGTGGAAATGCGACTGACGCCTGCCCTGGATCGCAACCCGCACGCGTGCCGGATAACCGTGCGCAACCACTTCAGGGCCACCATCACTGCTCCTTCATATCAGCGATGTCCCCAGGTAATTGGCACTTCAAATTCGTGACCCACATCACCATCTCAGTACAATGTTACATGTCATGTACCATGCGTCAATGGCCCCCGCCCCGGCGGCGAATCATCAGATGAAGGTTTTTGTCTTCGTATGAACACGGACGTCGCTAAATTAACCCGCGCGTCGCCCAATTACCGCGGGTGTCACGGGCCGTTGTCGCCACCCTCCGGCGTCCGTAATCTCATTCCATGCACGGGCTCCAACGCCCGGGCAGCAGTCCCCGCATGAGGCATCACCGTCCCGGAATCCAGGCCTGTCCGCCGACATTGACCGGAACCCGGCGCATCCTCATCACCCCCAACAATTCTCCGTTCCCAGGACTGGAGCACTGCCCAGGCCTGCACCCTCCCCCAAAGGAATACCTCCGTGTCATCACCCCATGACAACTCGACCACGCGCATCGTCGCCGGCGAGAGCAGCAAGCCCAAGAGCCGCCGCACGCTGAAGATCGGCATCGCCGTCGGACTCGTCCTGCTGATCGGCGCCGGCGCCGCCGTCGCATCGGTCGTCACGAAGAACAACGAAAGCCAGCCTGCCGTGGCGGCGGCAACGACGACGCCCGCTACGGAGCTGCGGCTGGGCTACTTCGGCAACGTCACCCACGCCCCGGCCCTGGTGGGCGTCAGCAAGGGCCTCATCGCGAATGAGCTGGGCAGCACGAAGCTGAGCACCCAGATCTTCAACGCCGGACCGGCCGCCATCGAGGCCCTGAACGCCGGCGCGATCGACGCCGCTTACCTTGGCCCGAACCCGGCCATCAACTCCTTCGTCCAGAGCAAGGGCGCATCCATCAACATCATCGCCGGCGCAGCCTCCGGCGGTGCCCAGCTGGTGGTCAAGCCCGGCATCAACACCGCGGCGGACCTCAAGGGCAAGACCCTGGCCTCACCGCAGCTCGGCGGCACCCAGGACGTGGCACTGCGCGCCTGGCTGGGCAAGCAGGGCCTGAAGACCAACCCGAACGGCGGCGGCGACGTCGCCATCAACCCCACCGAGAACGCCCAGACCCTCAAGCTCTTCCAGGACGGAAAGCTCGACGGCGCGTGGCTGCCCGAGCCCTGGGCCTCTCGCCTGGTCCTCCAGGCCGGCGCCAAGGTCCTGGTCGACGAAAAGGACCTCTGGGAGAAAGGCCAGTTCCCCACCACGATCCTGATCGTGAGCAAGAAGTTCGCCGCCGAGCACCCCGAGACCGTCACCGCGTTGCTCAAGGGCAACAAGGCCTCCGTGGATTGGCTCAACTCCGCCTCGGCCGCCGACAAGGCCACCGCCATCAACACCGCACTGAAGGCGGCCGCAGGCAGCACCCTCCCGGCCGACGTGATCGACCGCTCACTGAAGAACATCACCTTCACCGTGGACCCGCTCGCCGGAACCTACAAGAAACTCCTCCAGGACGGCGTCGACGCCGGCATCACCAAACCGGCCGACATCAACGGCATCTTCGACCTCCGCACCCTCAACAGCCTCAGCGGACAAAAGGTCTCAGCAGCCGGCCTCGGCCAGGACTGAACTGACTGGATTGAACCGCAAGGACAGACAAGACAAAGGTGCCCGGGCCGTAAGGCCAGGGCACCTTTGTCCGCATCCGTAGCCGCCTAGGCCGACCAGGCAAAGGGGGCCGAGAAAGAGTTCTTCCCAGCGTTATCCCAAGTCATCCCGAACACGTCGACGCGGGCGGTGCTGGAAGTGCCGGCCGCCAGAGTGTCAGCCGGGAATCCGACCCCGCTGACTTTCACCCCTAGTCCTGTCGGATCGAAAGGAGACACAAAGTCCTCGACCGCCATGTCGACGGCGCTGCCAATCCGGACCTGGTGCCTACGCCCATCGTCGGAGTAGGACATTTCCATCGACTCTATTCCCGCCATTTCACCGATCAAGGGGACGAGGCCCTCCATTGGTCCGCCGAGCTGGCCACCGAAGACTGCACCGAGCGCTTCGGCCTGCTCAGCTGAGGCCGCGGCATCCATGAGAACTCCGAGCTTCCACCCCCGCCACTCATCAGGGCGGGTGTATCCGCTACAACGCAGACCGTCAGGCCTCCGACGTCGACGCCGTTTACGTCACCGGAATCCACGTGGAAGGCCAATGCCACGTTGCAGCGTTCGTTGTCGGCAGGTGCGGTCTGCCCGGAGGTCGTGCACGGGCACACCATGTCGCAGTTGCAATTCTCAAAATACGTACCCTCGACATGCCACGGCATTTGGGGCTCCTTTCGACGAGGCAACCCCCAAAGGAAAGTCTCCTCGTGGCGCTGAGCAGAGTCAACGGACTCAGCCGCGCGGCGCCGGCAGGTCGAGGTTCCAGTGGCGCGAGACCATCAGCAGCCATTCGGCCTCATCTTCGTGGCCAAGGCCGGCAGGTCCCGGCGTAATGAAAAAGCGGGAGACAACGCGCTGCGAGCCTTCGGCGTCTCCGTAGAGCACGTCGACAGTGAAGCCGTCGCCGGCCGCTCCCGCGGTTGCGTTGCGGTAGTCGGCCGACTCCGGGTCCCGGATCGCGACCTGGCAGAATCCGGCGTCGTTGGCCGGCACGTAGATGTCGCGGGTCAGCCGGTGGAACTCCTCGACCCGTGATAGCGGAGCCCTGGCGTCCGGAGGCAGGTGCCAGCCGTGCAAAACTGCCACCCCTGCACCGGCGTTGCGAACGGACATCAACAGGTACACGGCGTCGGCGGCGATTTCCAGGGCGGCATGGGCGCCGTGCACCACCATCCACTTGCCTTCCATGAACCGCACCTTTTGCGGGGCGTCCGACCAGTTGGAGGGCAGCAGGATCGGCCGCAGACCATTCAGCAGGGCGCGCTCGGCCAGCCGCGCCGAGCGGTTGGCCGACCTCGTGGAAATGAACGTTGCGATGGCGAGCACCGTCGTGCCGAGGGCGGTGCCGAGGTTGGAGAGTAGAACCCAGTCGACCATAAGCCACATTCAACGCCTGTCCTGCCTCGTCAGCAATCGACTTCGGCATATTCGGCGGCCAAGACCTGGCGCCCGGCGTTACCGGCCGCCCTCGATCTTCCGGCTGCGCTGATTCTGGGCCATCGGGCCGTATGGATAGACGCCCACACGGGGCTGGCTGGCCTCGGTGAGCCGCCCGGTTTCCTCGGGGCTGAGTTCCAGGTCTGCCGCGGCCAGATTGTCGGCCAACTGCTCCGTGGTGCGGGCGCCGAGGATCACGGACGTCACGGCAGGCCGGTCCGCCAACCAGGCCAGCGCAACCTGGGAAGCACTCACGCCATGATCCGCGGCGATCTTTTCCACCGTCCCGATGACATCCCAGGTGCGGGGGTCGTCGTTGCGGGCTTGCCATGCCTCCATGCCGCGTTCCGGGTTTTCACCCAGGCGGGTGGCACCGACGGGCGGCTCGTCACGCTTGTACTTACCGGAGAGCCAGCCGCCACCCAAGGGCGACCACGGCAGCAGCCCAATGCCCGCATCCAGCGAAGCCGCAACAATCTCCGATTCGATCTCACGGACCAGCAGGCTGTACTGCGGTTGCAGGGTCACCGGTGCGCTCCAGCCAAAGGCCTTGGCCAGGTGGACGGCTTTGGTCAACTGCCACCCCAGGAAGTTGGAAAAACCGTAGTAGGCGATCTTGCCGGAACTGACGGAGTCGTGCAGGAAGCGCAGCGTCTCCTCCAGGGGTGTGATGGGGTCCCAGGCGTGCATTTGGTAGAGGTCAATCTGTTCCACGCCCAGGCGCCGCAACGAATCATCCAACGCGCGGGTGAGGTGGCGGCGGGAGGTCCCGACGTCGTTTGGGGCCGCACCCATGGGAAAGCGGCCCTTGGTGGCCAGCACCACGCGGTCCCGCGCATCTGGCCGTTCGGCCAGCCAGCGGCCGATGATTTCCTCTGATACCCCGGAGCTGTAAACATCGGCGGTATCGATGAAGTTGCCGCCCGCCGCAACGTAGCTGTCCAGGATGGCGTGTGACGTTTCCTCGGTGGCCTCGGCCCCGAACGTCATGGTTCCCAGGGCGTAGTTCGAAACCACGGCGCCGCTGTTGCCCAAAGTGCGATATTCCATGATGTTCCTCAATCCTCGGTTGGGGTTGTGCGGTTCGGATGGTAGGTGCGCCATGTGTGTTCGGGCTCGAAGCCCAGCAGCCGCCTGGCTTTATCGATGGAGAGCATGGTCTCGTGCTCGCCCAGTTCCTTGACCACCTTCACGTCGGGGAACACCTCCGCGGCCAGGCTGGCACTGGACCGGCCCATGACCGTGTCCGCGTTGGCAATGATGAACGCTTCGAACCCCGGCTTGCCGTATTCAAGGGCACGAGCCACGGCCTGCGCACCGTCCCGCCCGTCGATGTACCCCCACAGGTTCCACTTGCGAAGCATGGCGTTGGAGTCGAACGACGGAAATCGTTCGTAATCTTCCACGTCCATGACATTCGAGAACCGCAGCCCCACGATGCTGAGCTCAGGGTCCCAGCGCGTCAACTCGATGGCCATCTGTTCCTCCAGATGCTTCACCAGCGAGTACGTGCTCTCCGGCCGGGCCGGGTATTCCTCATCCACCGGGATATAGGGAGGGTCGACGTCGAACGGCAGGCCCAGTACCGTCTCACTGGAGGCGTAGACAACCTTCTTAATGCCGGCCCGGCGGGCCGCCTGGAACACGTTGTACGTAGAGAGCATATTGTTCTCAAACGTCGCGGCATCGGGGACGATGCCGGGCGCCGGAATGGCGCCCAGATGCACAACGGCGTCGAAACCACTGTGCCGGTCATCCAGCCCCAAAAACACGTCCAACACCTGACCGTAGTCACGCAAGTCCACGATCGCCAGGCCAGGGTTTCTCGTACCCGCACGGTCCAGGTTCAACACCTGGTGCCCGTCCTCCGTGAGTCGGCGCACCACGTGCCTGCCCAGCTTTCCGCTTCCACCGGTCACTGCAATTCTCATCGTTTCTCCCTCGGTATGGCTCGGCGATTCCGACCGGACTCCCCGCAAAGGCCAGCCCGGCCACGCATCTTGGCAAGCCTGATGGGGGCCGGCCCTGATGGGGGTCGGCTTTGTCGAATCCACAGTAGAGCCGGGTCCGGCTCTGGCGCGTGGCCCTGCCAGTCCTAGGAAAGCCAGACACCCGTTCCGAGGATGCGCCGCCACTGCTAACCAGTTGGCGTCACTACGTCCTCCAGCATGGACCTGTCAAAGAAGCGGATCTCGCCCGTTGCCTGGAAGAACACTGGAACTACTGAAGTGTTCGCATCCTTTGAGGTCTCGTAGATCTCGGGCGCGCTCCCGTGTTTGCGCGCAATGGTCCCAATCAAGTCGGTGCCGCGAACCCGTACAGTTCGATATTTGTAGCTCATCTCGACCCTTTCATCAGCGAAGGCAAACCCTGCTCCTGAGGAGCACAGCAGCTCACCGTCATAGTCTCCTCCTCTTGCGGCGCTGGCGACCCCGACCTCGAAGTGGCGGTCGTCCGGGCGTACCCTGCATTCATGGACAACACCTTCGAGATCGAGGATTACCCGCAGCAACTCCGGAGTCGCCTCGAAATGAAGTAGCCCATGATGGGTTCGGTTGATGGGACCACATTTGATCGCGCGGGGATAGCGGCTTCGATGCCGCCCATATCGTGCAACGCTAAGTGCATGGACCTTGAAGTATCGCCCGTGCTCACGATTCCTGCGTCGGAACTCGGCTGGCGGTTCTCGCGTTCGTCCGGGCCGGGTGGGCAACACGTCAACACCTCGGACAGCCGGGTCGAACTCACATGGAATGTCGCCGACTCCGCTGTGCTCTCGGATGACCAACGGCTGATGCTGGTCACACGTCTCGGACCACGTCTCATTGCCGGGGTGATCACCGTGACCGCCTCCGCGCGGCGCTCCCAGCTGCGCAATCGCGAGATTGCCCTGGCCAAGCTCGCCGACCTCGTGACGGAGGGGCTTGCTCCCGATGCTGCTCGCCGCCGGGCCACCAAACCCACCCGGAGCTCGAAACGCCGGCACCGGGTTGCGAAGGAACAGCGGGCGGCGACGAAACTGCAACGAAGGCGGCCGTCCGCCGAGTAGCGCCTCCCATCGCTCGCCGCCGCCGGGATAGGGGCCGGGGTTCATCTAGACCCCGCACCGGCGATTGCCCTATCGTTGGGGAACCGAGCACTTTCGGCCCGACGCTCCGCATCGGAGGTACATGATGGGCATCATCTCGTCTGGATTTCACGGAAGACGACAGACCGGCAATCCGGCATTGCCACCTGGCCAATATGAAACCGAAGGCTTTCCAGTCCTCACCGCCGGCCCTGCGCCTCGAATCCACACCGAGGACTGGGAATTCTTCATCACCACCGAGGCCGGACAGCGCCATGCATGGTCCTGGGATACCTTCATGGCATTGCCCCAGATGGACATCCATACGGATATCCATTGCGTGACCAGCTGGTCCAAGCTCGGCACCACGTGGCGGGGTGTGTCCCTGGATACTCTGTTTGAAAATGTGGAAACCGGCTGCGAGTTCACGATGGCCCGCTCCTACGGCGGATACACGACCAACCTCCCCCTCCAGGACCTCCTTGGCGGCCGCGCATGGGTAGCCTGGGAATTCGACGGTGAGCCGCTTGAACGCGCACACGGCGGACCTGCCCGCCTCCTCGTGCCGCACCTCTACTTTTGGAAAAGTGCAAAGTGGATCAACGGCATCGAGTTGATGCAGGATGATGATCCTGGTTTCTGGGAGACCAACGGCTACCACATCCACGGCGACCCGTGGCGGGAGGAGCGCTACTCATGAGGCGCGCCAGATGAGCACGCAGTGGCGCGTTGCCGACGTCGTCAGCGGCATCCCCGAAACCGAAACGGCCAGAACCATAGGGCTCCGGGTGGACGGCCTGAACGGCAACCTCCCCGGCCAGCACATCGATGTCCGCCTCACTGCCGACGACGGGTACACGGCTGTGCGCTCATACTCGGTGGCCAAGGCAGGCATGGACGAAACCCTGGAAATCACCGTTGACGAATTGGCCAACGGAGAGGTCTCCCCCTATCTGGTCAGGGAGCTGGCGGTCGGTGACCAGCTGGAGATCCGTGGTCCCGTGGGTGGCTGGTTCGTCTGGAATCCGATGGATACAAACCCCGTCCAGCTGATTGCCGGAGGATCAGGCATCGTGCCGCTCATGTCCATGATCCGCGCCCATCATGCATCGGAAAATCCGGCGCAGTTCCGGCTGCTCTATTCACTCAAGTCACCCGAAGCCGGGTTCTATCGGGAAGAACTCCAAGCCTTGGGGCAGGAATCCCGCAAGCTGATCATCGACTACGTCTACACACGCAAGACGCCAGATGGCTGGCCGGCTGCTCCGCAACGGCTCACGGCCGAAACCCTGCTGGCCAACATCTTGCCGACTGATCCCGCCCCGGACATTTTCATCTGCGGCCAGACGGTCTTTGTGGAAACGGTCGCGGAATGGCTCGTACAGGCGGGATATCCCACCGCCTCGATCAAGACCGAGCGCTTCGGCGGAACAGGAGGAACCCGGTGAGTGGCAACAACGGCTCCGGTTCTCCAGGTGCTGGAGATCCAGGCTTCGAGGACCAGGACATCGCTGGAATCGCAGGCAACGCGGTACCCCATCTGGACGGAAACGCGGTGGCAGGACCGCTATGGGAACTGTTCCGCTTCGATATCGTCGCAGCGATCGGTCGATGCAAGCACTGCGGCGCGGTCCGCGTCTTCGGGGAGACGATGGTGTACGTTGACGCACCGGGAATCGTTGTCCGCTGCGCTTCCTGCGAGGGCGTGCTGCTGCGCCTCGTAGAGACTCCCACCCAATACTGGCTCGACGTGAGCGGACTCAGCTATCTGCAGATCGACCGCGAAGGCTAGCCAAAAAACGGTATCCGCTTGTCGTTCATGCAAGGGAGCACATCATGGGAATCATCGTCGTCGACTTGTTCAGTACCCTTGACGGGGTATACCAGGCACCCGGCGGGCCGGACGAAGATCGCGAGGGCGGCTTCGAGTTCGGCGGCTGGCAGGGGCCATACTTCGACAAGGAGTCGGGCGAAGCGATCGGAGCGGGCATCGAACGCCTCGACGCGCTTCTCCTCGGCCGGAAGACCTACGACATCTTCGCCGGTTTCTGGCCCACTGCCCCGGCCGACGACCCAATCGCCGCCCGGTTCAACACTGTGCCGAAGTATGTCGCATCCCACACGCTGACCGACCCCGCTTGGGCGGGGACGACGGTGCTGGCGGACGTCGGATCGGAGGTCCGCGAGATCCGCGAACGCTACGACGAAACCCACGTCATCGGCAGCGGTGGCCTCCTCCAGACCCTCCTCACCGAGGACCTCGTCGACCGGCTGAATCTCTGGCTGTACCCGGTGACGTTCGGCAGGGGCAAGCGGATCTTCCGCGACGGGACGGTTCCCGCCGCTTTCACGGTCGCCCAGCCGCCGCGGGCCTTCCCGAAGGGCGCGATCTGGCTCGTCTATGAGCGGGCGGGCGACGTGGTGACGGGTATTGACATGGAGGCGGAACGCGCGGAGACATGACAGCTGCGGCCACGGACAGGAGGTTGGCTGAGCCTGCCAAGCTCGGCGGAGAACCGATGCTTGGCAGGGATGTTTAAGGCAGACTGGTGGCGTGAGCGGAATCCGGTGGGTGCTACACGTCGATCTCGACCAGTTCATCGCGGCGGTCGAAGTGCTCCGGCGGCCGGAGCTTGCGGGCAAGCCGATCATTGTCGGCGGCCGGGGCGACCCCACGGAACGGGCCGTGGTATCGACCGCATCCTACGAAGCCAGGGCGTTCGGCGTCGGTTCCGGCATGCCTTTGCGGATTGCGGCCCGGAAAGTGCCCGACGCCGTGATCCTCCCCGTCGATCAGGAGGCCTACCTCGCGGCGTCTGAAACGGTGATGGCTACCCTGCGCGAGCAGCCCGGCGCCACCGTTCAAGTGCTGGGTTGGGATGAAGCCTTTATAGGCACCGAGACAGAGAATCCGGAAGCCTACGCCCGGCAGATACAGGCCGCTGTCCTGGAGCGAACACAGCTGCATTGCAGCGTGGGCATCGGCGACACCTTGGTCCGGGCCAAGGTGGCCACCGGTTTCGGCAAGCCGGCCGGCGTCTTCCGTCTCACTGCCGGGAACTGGCTCGACGTCATGGGCAGTCGGCCCACCAAGGACCTGTGGGGCGTCGGGGCCAAAGTATCGGGCCGGCTGGCCAAACTCGGCATCAATACAGTCGCCGAGCTGGCCGCGTCCGACCCCCAGGACCTGGTGCCCGAGTTCGGCCCTAGGATGGGCCCTTGGTACGCGCAGCTCGGACGCGGGGACGGCGCCAGCGTTGTGGACGACACCCCGTGGGTTTCCCGCGGGCATAGCCGGGAAACCACCTTCCAGCAGGACCTGATCGTCCCCGCCCAAATACACGACGCCGTGAAGGAGCTGACAGCGCGTGTCCTTGAGGATGTTGTGGCCGAAGGACGGCCCGTGGTTGGGCTGACCCTCAAGGTTCGGTACGCGCCGTTCTTCACCACCACCCATGCGAGAAAGATTCCCGAGACTTTCGACCGGAGCGAAATCCTCGCGCGGGCCTTGGACCTCGCAGCGGGAATTGAAGCGGGCCGTCCGATACGGCTCCTGGGGCTGCGGGCCGAAATGGCTATGCCGGACGATGCACGGACGGGACATACGCCCACGCGTGGCGGTTGGTGACGGCGTCGGGTGACGTTGGGGCGCTCGGCAATGGCCGAATGGGGAATCCGTGCTACTCAGTGGGCTCGTAGAGCACCTAGATGAAGTGCACGCCGACAAATGCCAGCGCTGCGATGAGACCCCAAGAGAGCATCGCTGCGATGATGGCCCTGCCACTGGTCTGGAGCAGGGACCGGACCTGAACTGAGGTTCCAAGCCCGTACAGGGCTGCGGCAAGCAGGAGGTCCTGGACCGTGCCAGCAACTTCGAGGACAACCGGCGGCAGGATCCCCAGCGTCCGCAAAACGATCATCGCCATGAACCCGGCCACGAAGAGCGGGATCACCGGAGGGAGCTTGATGGCGGTATCCTCAGCGCCGTTTGCCGTCCGACGGCGGCGGAAGCGTGCCACCAGCGCGGCTCCGGTGACCATCGGCGCAAGCATCAGCACGCGGGTGAGCTTGATGATGAGCGCGACGGCAAGGGAAGCAGCACCCGCCGTCTGCGCCGTTGCCACAACCTGCCCCACATCGTGGACGCTGGCTCCTACCCAGTAGCCGAACTGGACAGTGTCCAGGCCAAGGGGTCCCTTGAGCGCGGGAAGGGCCGCGATCGCCAGCGTTCCGCACAGGGTCACAAGGGCGATTGGAACAACGGTATCGCGGTGATCCGTTTTGGTGACTCCACTCATGGCCCCGATGGCGGAGGCGCCGCAGATGGAGAATCCCGTTGCGAGAAGCAGGGGCTGATCGCCCGGAAGTTTGAGTGCCTTGCCCAGGACCAGCGTTCCCAAAAAGGTCAGCAGGACAATACCAACCACGATCGCCAGCGTCTTCCAGCCCAGCGCACCTACATCGACCAGGCTGAGTTTGAGACCCAACAGAATGATTCCCAGCCGCATGAACCTCCTGGCGGAAAGCACCAGCCCGGGCTGCAGGACTCCCTCTACGGCGGTGCTGATCCCGGGGAGATTTGCAGAAAGAATTCCCAGCATTACTGACGCTGTCAAAAAGGGCATCACCGGGACGGTCGAATGGATCAGCCAGGCGACGGCGACGGCGGCCGCCGCCGCCATCAGTCCGGGCAACCGCTTGTTCCGCAAGCCTCGGGGAGGCAGCGCATCCTGCCGTCCGTCTTTTGCCGGTGTGGCAACGTCTTGTCTCATGCTTGTCTGCGATCCTCCCGGAGCCGGCATGCGCCAGGCCCTCGCTGGATCTCCTGGCTGCTCATCTCCTAATTGTCGGCCGGAATATGGTCTCGAGATAGCCGTCTTCTTTACATGTGGGTATATCAAAATCGCAACACATTTCTCATTGTTATATGCTTGGCGCATGGCAAAGTGGCCGGATCTGACCGTACTGGAACTCGTGGTTGGAGTGGACGATTACGGAAGCCTCAGCGCTGCCAGCCGGCGGGTGGGCCTGGCTCAACCCAACGCGAGCCGATCCATCAGAGTGATGGAGCGCCAGCTGGGCATGACCCTGCTGCAGCGCAGTCCAACGGGTTCCACGCTCACCCCCCAAGGCACGGTCGTGGCCCATTGGGCGCGAAGAATCCTCGCCGAAGCACGGCAGATGCTGGAGGCTACCGATTCCCTGCGCGCGGAGAGACGGACCGAACTGACGGTAGCTGCCAGCATGACCGTCGCCGAACACCTGGTGCCCAGTTGGCTTGGCACATTCGGAAGGCTGCACCCTGAAGTACGGATACACCTGCTTGTCCATAATTCCGCGCAGGTTTTCGAGGATGTGAGCAGCGGAGCCTGCGATATAGGCTTCGTTGAATCTCCAACCATCCCCCGGACCTTGCACAGCCTCACCGTGGCCCGCGACGAACTGGTCGTCGTAGTTCATCCCAAACACCCATGGACCCGGCGACGGGAGCCGATCTCCATTGCCGAACTAGCATCAACATCCTTGCTTGTCCGTGAACCGGGGTCGGGCACCCGCATCACGCTTGACCTTGCACTGGCCGAGTACCCGCGTGCGGCTCCCTTGCTCGAACTTGGCAGCGCGGCCGCTATCCGTACAAGCGTTTTAGCCGGCATGGGTCCTTCAGTGATGAGCACCCTTGCAGTGGCAGACCAGGTAAAAGCCGGAGAAATGAAGATCATCCCAGTCCAGGATCTTGTCCTCCATCGGGCGTTGCGCGCGGTGTGGGACGGACCCCGCCAACTATCAGGTCCGGAAGCAGAGCTCGTGCGGCTTGTTCGTAGCCCGAGAACATCCCAAAACTAGACTTCACGACCAACGCCCGGCAGAGGAAGAGGGGCGCCGCAGCGATAGGATCTCTGGGAACCAAGCTTCCCGGACGATCCCGAAAGAACTTCACCACATGCCGCATCTTGACGCCACCCTCCCGCTCCACACCCTGCCGCAGATGCTCCTGGACGTTTCCGCCGTCGAGCGCAATATCGGTATCAAAGAGGCGTGGACCCGGGAGCACGGCATGGTGCTGGCCCCGCACATCAAGACCACCATGACGGGCGAGATTGTCCGCCGGCAGTTGCCCGGCTCCTGGGGCGTGACCGTAGCGACCACCGCGCAGGCCGCGCAGGCCATAGAGTGGGGTGCCACCCGGATCCTCATTGCGAACGAAGTCCTGTTCCGGGGCCACCTCGAGCAGTTGCGTGCCTGGCTGGCCGCCTCGCCGGAGCTGGAGATCTACTGCCTGGCCGATTCCGCGGCGGGCGTCCGGGCCATGACCGAGGTGTTCGAGGACTCCCCCCGGCCGCTGAACGTACTGATCGACGTCGGAACCCCCGGCGGCCGCACCGGGATCCGCAGCGAGGCCGAGGCCGGGCCCCTGGCCGCGGAGATCCGTGCCGCCAGCAGCCTGCTGCTAGCCGGCGTCAGCGCCTACGAGGGCGTGGCACCGAACACCCGGACGGATGAAAACCTGGCCGGGATCGACTCGCACTGCCGCTTGGCCCGCGACATTTTCGATGCATTGCACCCCACTTTCGAGGTGGAGCTGCCGGTCTTCAGCAACGGCGGTTCGGCGTTCCAGGACCGTGCAGCCGCGTTCCTGCCGCACAGCGCCTCAGTCAACGTGCTGCGTTCGGGCTGCTACGTGGTGCACGACCACGGCACCTACCAGGGCGTCTCCCCGGTCCCCGGCCTCGCCGCCGCGGCAGTGGTGCGGACGCTGGTCATCTCCGCCCCGGAAGCCGGGCGCGTTGTCCTGAACGCGGGCAAGCGCGAGTTGGCGTACGACGCCGGCCTGCCGGTGATCGTTTCCCGGTACCGTAACGGGGCCCTCCTGCCTGCCGGTGCAGACGCCACGCTGACCCGACTCTTCGACCACCACGCCATCGTGGACGACGCCGAGGGCCTGCAGGTCGGCGACATCGTGGACCTGGGCATCTCCCACCCCTGCTCGGTGTTCGACCGCTGGCGCGAGGTAGTCGCGGTCAGCAATGACGCCGTCGAGACCTGGCGGCCGGTGTTCTAAACGGTTCTCCAAGCGGCAGGCATCCGGAAGCGGATCGGCTCGAGTCGACGGCTAGTACTTGTCCGGAGAGTCGATCGACTCTCCCATGGCGATTTCGGGTGCCGCGTTCGGGTCGCCGCCGACTGAGCCGATGAACGCCTGGATCTCGGGATCACCGAAGAATTTCTGGAATGCCTCAGCCGATTCCCATTCGTCGACCACGAGGACAAACCCGTCCCCGATCGCGAACTGGTGGTGGATAGCGCCTGCCGCCCGACCCCGCTCGCCCCACTGGCGGTACTCGTCAGCGCGGTCCACCAGAGACGTGGCGAACACGCTCGTGTCACCGGAAACCTTGGTTGTGATGATGACGGACATGGTGATGACCTCCTATGGAGTGAATTCAGCTCGTGGCAGCCCGCCCACGACGATGCGCCTGAGCGGTCTGACACGTGGATGACCTTACTCACTCCGCGTTGAAACCGCCCGAGTGGCCACTACCTGTCATTGGCCGCCACCTATTCAAGGTTCGCTAGTTACTGAAACCCGGAGGACGACGACCAGCCCGGCCTATGGCCGTGTCGCGAATTCAACGTGCAATTGGTCGGATTCGACGTCACTGACGGAATTCGAGGGCGTCAAGCAATCGTTTCACCGAGCCACCGAGGTTCCAGTCGGTAGCAAGACGCTCGAGTTCAATGCGCGCGTCTCCGACGACGGGATGTAGCAGCGCTCCCGCCTCTTCGAGTGTGGGCAGTGCGAGGTCGCGCACGACTTTCACAACAACTGGAGCAACCGTCAGGTAGTCGGCGGAGGCGGCGAGTTTCGACCTCACGGGCGCGGACAGCCCGCTGTCTGGATCCACCGCGGCCGCGAGCAACTCGTCGAGCGTGCCGTACGCCGCGAGCAACGACGCCGCGGTCTTTTCGCCGATCCCGGCGACGCCCGGCAGCCCGTCGGAGGCGTCGCCGCGCAGCGTCGCGAAGTCGGCGTACTGTTCGGGCAACACGCGATACTTGCCGACAACGACAGCATCGGTCACTTCCTCAAGGTTCCTCATGCCTCTCGCCGTATAGATGACCCGCACCTGGCGTGCGTCGTCGACCACCTGGAACAGATCCCGGTCGCCCGTCACGACGTCGACAGGAAGCTCCGCGTGGCTGGCATAGGTGCCGATGACATCGTCGGCCTCATGTCCGGCAGCTCCGACGACGGCGATGCCCGCGAGGTCGAGCACCCGGCGGATCATGGGAACCTGCACCTGCAGCGCGTCCGGCACCACTTCCACGTCGGGAGCGCCCGCCACCGCCTCCGCAACCCGATGCGACTTGTACGTCGGGATGAGGTCCACCCGCCATTGCGGACGCCAGTCGTCGTCCCAGCACGCCACCAGATGCGTCGCTCCATAGTCGGTGGTGAGCCGCGCGATCATGTCCAGCAGGCCGCGAACGGCGTTCACCGGAGTGCCATTGGCGCGGCGGATCGAATCGGGTACGCCGAAGAAGGCACGAAAGTACAGCGACGCGGTATCGAGGAGCATCAGGCGGTGGGGCATAACCGATCCTTACATCCGCACGCCCTGATTGGGTGGACCTTGTGCGTTTTCGGACAAGGCCAGGAGCGGCGGCGATCCGGCCGAGGCGGTTGTCGAAGCGCACCCGTAGCGCGTCAAGGCTGCCTCTCGCCTCGAAAAGCGGCGGGACCTACTGTGGAGCTATGGACGCCGCAGCAGCACACACCTTTGCGATTCCGCCGGCAATTCACCGCCCCACCACTGCCGTTGAAGACGTCATCACCCTCGCGGCAGGCGTCTGGCTCCTCATTGGAACCTATGTTGACGGCTGGGCGCACAACAACCTCCGCGACCTCGAGACGTTCTTCACTCCGTGGCACGCGATTCTCTACTCGGGCTTCGCGGCCTGCGCCCTCTGGATCGCCGCCCTGACCTGGCGCCGGCACGCCCCCGGCTCGCGGTGGACCGAAGCGATCCCCGCCGGATACGGGGCCGCGGCAGCCGGGGTCCTCCTCTTCCTCATCTCCGGGGCGGCCGACTTCGCCTGGCATTCGGTGTTCGGCGTCGAGCAGGGCCTCAAGGCCCTATTCAGCCCGTCCCATCTGGGGCTCGCCACCGGCGGCTTCCTCATCCTCGGCGCGCCGTTCTCCGCAGCATGGCACTCGCCCCAGCGGTCCTGGCCACGGCTGATCCCCGCCGTCGTGAGCGCTATGCTCTCTGGCATGGTTGCCGCGTTCATCCTGCAGGAGTTCGCGGTCTTCGCACGCCATGGGCTCATCCAGACATACACCGGCGCTGCCGGGGCGCAGCCCGCGGTGACGATTCCGACGTCGTCGTCCGTCATGGTCTCTTTGGCATCGTTCTTCGTCTCAACGGCCGTGCTCTTCGTGCCCGCCCTCTTGCTGTCGCTGCGTTGGCGCCTGCACCCAGCGGTGCCCGCGGCCATGGCACTGCTCCCCTCTGTAGCCCTGCAGGTCATGGTCGCACTTCGGGACGCCTGGCTCGTGCCGGTGGCCCTCGTCGGTTCCGTCCTCGTTGGAGTGGTGTGGGCGGTGGTGCGCCCCACCCCGGACCGTAACGCGAGGCTCATGACCGTTACAGGCCTCTCCCCCGTCGTGTTCTGGGCCCCGTACTTCGCTGGTGTGGCGCTCCACGACGGCGCACTTAGCTTCTCCCCTGAAATTTGGGGCGGGACGCTCGCATGGACCGGACTCGAAATGCTCGCGCTGGCCGTGCTCACCCTCAAGGTGCGAGCCACAGCAGGACGAAAGTCCCGCCTGGTGGGGGACCAGACGGGACGCTGACCGCTAGACGCACTCCGGGCGATACGTCGGATCTGCGGGGCCGCTCTGGAGAAGCGCATTGGAGACAAGGGACCACACGTTCGGATCGTTGGGAGATTGATCGTGTTCGAATGTGTCCAGAGGGCAGTAGTCCTGGAGCACAAGGTTGGACACCTGCTTCACCGACCCAACAAGAGCCTGGCTCGAGTGAGGGGTAACGACCTCGTCGTATCGGGTCGAGATCACGGTGTAGGACGGGCCGGGTACGGCGTCGCCTATCGAGTTGAGCTCAGCCATGAACGCCGACCCTGCATGCTGGTCAGTGCAGGCCTGGCACAGGGTGCTCGTTGCGGTCGTGTCGAGAATCATCCCAGCAGGCGACGGCGCGATGAGGCCTTGTGTGCCGTGGTTCGACGGCGCAATGCCGACGAGGTGGTTGACGTACTTGGCGCCGCCGAGGAAGCCGATGTAGTACCGCGGCATCATCCCGCCTTGGCTGTGCCCGACGAGATCGACCTTCTTTGCACCCGTCGCGCCGAGGACTGATTTCACGAACGTCGCAAGCTCAGCTGCGGAGTCCCGAATCGCCCCGCTGGCGGGGACACCATTGACCACCCCGTAGTTGAGCGCGAAGACGCAGTACCCCTGGTCCTTGAGCACGGGTGAAAGCAGTGCCCAGTTCTTGTACATCGTCTCGAACGTTCCGGGGACAAGGACCACGGGGTACGGATGCACGCTCGACGGCTTGCACGTCCAGTCATTGGCCCCGGGCGGGTCTGGCGAGATCGAGTCGGCCTGAGCCGAGGGTGAGGCGAAGAGTCCAATCGTGAGCAGCGCGGTGGCGAGCACGGCGGTGAGTCGGAATCGGCGCATGGCCTGCCTTTCTCCTGGCCGCGAACCCCTATGTCCGCGGCATCCCTAGCTACTTTGCGGTAACTTACTGGCGGGTTGCAATAGCGTGCGGACATCCTGAGAAAACGTGCATCCGCTGAGTCGGCCCGGACCGGGTCGGATGCCACACCAGTCACTAGAGTCGCCACAGGTCTCATAGGACCAGGGCTTAAGACACACGAGAGTCCAAAGCACGCACATCCTTCCAGTCCTCGCGACAGGCAGGCAGCCGAGAGCAGCCCGCGCCACGAGGCTGCCTATCGCGGCGACCACGCCCGACCCTGTCCAAAAATACCTGCCGCCACCGGTCAGTTCTAAGTTGCCGTTGGCAGTCAGAAAAATCGCGTGAGATTGGTCAGGACTACCGGGGCCAGGATCAACAGGGCGAGAATCCATCCTGCGCGACGGCGCCGCGCCCGGTCCACGAGGGTGCGGAGCGCGGCGAATTCATGCTGAAGAGCTGCGACGTCCGCACCGGCCAGCGGGTTCCGGTGCCAGGTCCCGGGCCGGACGGCCGCCGCTGCAGCAAGGTCTACCTGCCTTGGCGTCAGCACAGTCGGGCGGCCGTTGAGCCAACGCAGGAGCTGCCGGTCCGTGACCACGGCGACGCCGGAGGGGCTTTCCCTGACCGTCATGCTCTTGGGGGCAACGATGACGACGACGCCGGAGACTTCCACGGCGTGGTTCGCCGCGCTTGTAAGGAGCTTCGCCGCGCGGGCTGATTCATAGCTGGCGTTGTGGAGGTGGCGCTGCTTCTTGCCCGCGACCATCAGGGTTTGCCCGGCCACCCAAACGGATTGACCCGCATGGTTCTTGGTATTGAGGGTGAAGACCCCTGCCGGACCTATCAGGACGTGATCGATATCCGATGTGCCGGCGCCGACCGGGACGGCGTGCAGGACCGTCCATTCAGGCCCTAGATGTTCAAGGATCCTCCCCACTGCTACCTCTCCGAGGGCGCCCTTGTACCAGGGGAGGTTTTCCGGGCTCAGCGGGTCAACACCGAAAATACGCCCCAAAAGGGACCGCGAGGGCGCACTGTCCCTGTCGACCAGCAGCTTCTCGATGACCGCCTGTCCCGGGATCCGGTCGCCCAGCCCGTCGCCTTTTAGGATGCCATCGGGTCGTGGCGGAAAATCCTGTGATGCAGAGCCAAATGTCATGAGGTTCCCTTATCCGTCAACACGAAGGCCCCGCCGGCTGGGCCAGCCACGCCATGGCCTCGTTCCTGGACGTGAAAAAGCGGCTGGGACATGGTGGCTTGTGGACGCCGAGGAAGAAGCTGGCGATGACCCGATCCACTGGGCTGGACCCGAGCAATGCGATCCGCGAGGCGGCGCAAGTGGAGAAGATGGATCGGGCATCCCGGCTGAGAGCCTCCGTCATTGCCATGTCGACCAGCAACGGGTGTTCGGACCCCCGGCAGACTTCGTCGACGGCCACCATTGCCGCGAGGGCATCGGCGGCTTCGATGGTGCCCTTCGGTGTCCAGATCACGTGGACAACGCCATCGGCCCGCAGTTCCACCGCGCCTTTGGCGCCTTTGGCGCCCTTGACGCTGGAATCCGCGAGGCTCCTTCCGGTCCCGCCCGTTAGTCCGTACGCCTCCTGCAGTTCAGGCTGCCGCTGATGATCCCACGCTGTTCGGGTCATCGAGGCCTCGTCTGACTCTTCGATCAAAGTCATCGCGACGGGTGAGAGACACTCGACATGGCCGGTTTGAAGTACTCTCCGACGGGGTCGACGGGGCGCAGGATCCCGTCCGGGCTGGCCAGCTGGAGCATCGTCATGACCGCCTGTCATGCCTTGCTGGTCCGGCGTCGGACATCTTCCTCAACTTCTCCTGTGTCGGTGGCCCCTCCCGCTGGAAGCGGCCTGAATCGTCGTCCCCAGCCAATGCTCACACGGAGGAAGGCAGGTTGTAGCGTTCTCGGGGAAATCCTTGGGAAATCCTGTGGAGACGCACCAGGTGGGCCACCCACGCTGGACTCACGGTTCGCAAACGGTGAGGACGACGGCGTTCCCAACGGCTTCGAGATCGAGGCGGTTCGGGGCCTGGGCTACGCTTCGTCCGGCGAGTCGGCCGGAGACGATCGCCCAGCCGATATGCAGGCCGTGGTTGAGGAGCTGCAGGCCTCCTTGACCCGTGGACCCGGCGG
The DNA here is from genome assembly GCF_054888235.1 of Arthrobacter sp. MMS24-S77. Lineage (NCBI taxonomy): Bacteria > Bacillati > Actinomycetota > Actinomycetes > Micrococcales > Micrococcaceae > Arthrobacter > Arthrobacter sp. MMS24-S77. The sequence continues at coordinate 2,240,830 of NZ_JBTZRN010000001.1, read as the reverse complement.
CCCACAGCCCTGGTATTGCCTCGCCATCGGCCTGTGTCACGCGCAGCTGGGTGTCGACGGCAAGGCCGCCGTCGGCAAGGGTGATGTAGGCGTTCATCGGGCCTAGAGCATAGAACGGTCCCTCGCTGACGCCGTCGCCAAGGTGCTGCCGGCCGAACCGGCTGTCCTTTCCGTTCGCGACATCGGCGTTCCATTCCTCGACGGTGGATTTCAGGACTGCGGCCGTCACCCCAAGGCCCAAGGCGAGGTCCTCGATGGTTTCAGCCCGGTGGTAGACGTCGGGACGGTATCTCTTGTAGTCGTCGACATAGGCATAGGCCACTCCCGGGAAAGTCGACACCGGGTGCGGCCACGCGGAGAACCTTCTGGCCACCCGTTCGTCGAAGACCATGAAGGCCGTGTTCTTCTCATCGGCAGCTGCGGCGCGCGCCATGAGTTTGTCGGAGTCCTCGTTGGCTATCCGTTTCCCGGAACGTCCTACCAAGATGGCACCCGCCTGATACATCGTGTTGTTCGGGCCCACCCAACTAGTCAGGGCGCCACGGATAACGTATGCGAGCAGCTTCTTTGGCAGTCGCTCGACAACGAGCCGCATGGCCTTGGACAACAGCGGGTGCGAGGGCAGGATCTTGATGGGATCGGGCCGGTTTGCGGGCGCGAACCGCAGCCCCTCGTAGAGCCGGTCCATCTGGATCATGACTCCGCCTGCGTCGGTGCCCAGTTTGAACCCGTCTCCCGTGTTGTTTGGATTCACAGGGGGAATCTTGGCGGCGGCTTCTCCAACGAACTCGGCTTTCATCTCAGTGGACGCGGAGTAGTCTCCGGTGGCCAGGATCACGCCGCGGCGGCCGAAGAAGTCGGTACCGTTCGCCCGGGCTCCGATGATCTCGCCCGCCCCGTTGCGCAGGAGCTTGTCCACGCGCATGGATGTGCGCACCTCAACGCCGCGCTTCCTGCATTCCCGCAGTAGTGCCGATGCGTAGGCTGAGGAGTTCGGCAGGACGTTGTGCATCCGAGGCTTCTCGTAGGGCGGCTCCGGAGTCGGGCCGAGGAACTGCACCCCGATACTGGAGAGCCATTCCACGGTGGTTCCTGCGTTCTCGGCCAGGATGCGGCGAAGCTCCTTGTTTTCGCGGTCCTCGAATTGGCCGTTGGCGACCTTCATGTCCTCGACGAACAGCTCGATGCTGTCGTTGACGCCGGCGCGGTACTGGTAGGAGGTGTTGGCCGCGGTGAATGATCCGACTGACATTGCGGTGCTGCCGCCGACCTTGGGGCATTTTTCGAGCAGGATGACAGTAGCTCCGCTCGTCGCTGCGGAGATGGCGGCGCTCATTCCTGAGCCTCCGCCGCCGATGACAAGGACATCTGCGGTGGTGTTCATGCTGTTGCTCCGGGTGTTGTTGGGTGGGCTTGTTTGCTCAGCGACGGTGCGCGGTTCAGCTGGAAGGCTGAAGCCACCAGTTGTGATGCTGATCTCCCGGCCCATCGTCCTGTGATGTATCCCGGTGCCAGGCCTCCGGCGTAACCGTAGTTGGACAGACCTCCGATGTCGGCTCCGGCGGCGTAGAGGCCGGGGATGGGCCGACCGTCGTGGTCAAGGGCCTCGCCATCGGAGTTGGTGCGCACTCCCCCGAAGGTGAAGGTGATGGATGGCTGGACCACCAGGGCGTAGAACGGTCCTTGTTGCGGGGCGCGGGCCGTCCCGGAGACCTTGATGCCACGGGCGATTCCTCCGCCGGAGGCTACCGCATCCGCATAGGCGTCCAAGGTAAGGCCGAGGGTATGGCGGTCGATTCCCCACGCGGCGACCTGGTCCAGCAGCGCGGGCAGCGTATCGGCTACCGCGTACGTGCCACCGGCGTCGACGGCGGTGGCGAACCGGTCGGTGGCTCCAAGCCCCGGGAACGGTTCTTCGGTCGCCTCGGTGCTGCGCACATGCTCGTCGAAAATCAGCACGCCACGGGCCTGTGGTTGGAAGGTGACGGCCTGGTTGAGCAGTTCGTCGCCTTCCGTCTCGTCTGTGAATCGCTCTCCAAGCAGATTGACCAGCACGGTGGACCCGGAATAGTACTGCGAGTACGGCAGGTAGTCCTCCGGTTGGAACCGGTCAACGGGGTACGGAAGGAGGTGTCCGTAGAAGGTGCTCATCGCCGTCGTGCCCCCGGCTCCGGCAGAGCGGGCCAGGCGCAGCCCGTCGCCAACGCTGCCAGGATTGGACCGCAGCATCAACCGATCCGCGTTGGGACCAATGTGGCGGGTCAACTCATCGCGGGCGCCTTGGAATCCGCCGGTAGCCAGAATGACCGCTTTGGCTTCGTAGCGCACCAAGCGATCCCCGTCCCCACGCGCGACCACCCCGGTGACCCTGCCGCCGTCGTATAGCAGGTCGATGATCGGCGAATTGGTGCGGACCTGGCCTCCGGCCGCAACCACTTCCTCCCGACACCAAGCAAGGATTGCGTGAATATCAGTCGAGTAGCCGATGCCGAAGGTCATGATGCCGTGCTTGGGCTCATCGGCCACTCTCACCCCCGAGGCGCGCAGCTCGGCGAGCGCCTCCTGGTAGTCCCCGACCACGCGGGTCCCGAGCTCCGGGTTTCCCAGGGGAATGCGGGCTTCGTAGGCCTCGACGGTGGGCGCCGTCCAGAACATGCCGGCGGACAGGGCGGCAGATCCGCCGAAGCTCTCCGATTTCTCCAGCATCGCCACCTTCGCCCCGGTCCGGGCCGCGGTCATGGCCGCGGATGATCCGCTGATCCCGGACCCGACGACGACGACGTCCACCTTGCGCGTCTCGTCAGCGCTTTCGTGATGTGCCAAGGAAATACTCCTCCGTTTCGTGTTTCATGCGACGCCGACGCCGACGCCACTGGCAAGCCTTGCGGCAGCGTGCTCGGCCGCGATGCGGCCAAAGACGGCGCCCTTGCCTAGGGATGTGCCCGTCATGTACGCCGCGCCGTGGAATCCGCCGGTCACTTCTCCGATGGCATAGAGACCGTCGATCACCCCGCCGTCGACGTCGAGGACCTGGCCCCGGTCCGTGATGGTGAGGCCGCAGTAGGTGGTGGTCATCAAAGACTTGGCGGGGTAGGCGTAGAAGGGCGCTTGGTCGATGGGCAGCAGCTCACCGACGCCGTTGCACAGGTTGCTCCGCCCTACCTCGTCCGGTTGCCCACCGGCAGCGGCGGCGTTGTATTTGCGGATGGTGTCGGCGAGGGCACCGGCGTCGATGCCGGCAATTTCGGCCAGTTCCTCGAGGGTGTCCGCCTTGTGCACGTGTCCGATGTCCTCGAGGGTGTCGATGTCCTTCAATGGAATGCCCCGGTGGGACTTCGCCCGCACTTTGGCGTCGAAGATCTCGAAACCGAGTCCTTCGGGCTGGTCCAGGACCACTCGACCGAGGGTCTTGTAATCCTGCGATTCGTCGACGAAGCGCCGGCCGTGCTTGTTGACGATGACAGCCCCCATGTAATAGGCCGTCAGGAGCTCATGGAAGTCCTCCCCGGTGTCCGGGTGGGAGCCGTAGGTGCCGCTGACGAATGACATGTCGGCCATGCCGGCCCCGAGCTTCCATGCCATCCGCAGCCCGTCCCCTGTATTGCCCTTTCCCCCGTAGGGGATGGCGGCCAGCTGCTCGGGGGCAAATGTCTTCAGCAGCTCCGTTCCTCGGCTGAATCCGCCAGTGGCCAGGATGACACCGCCGGTTGCGATGAACAGTTCGCCTGACTGTTCTGACTGGGTGACGACTCCCGTGACGCGCCCAGACTCGTCCTGCACGAGTCGTACGGCCCGGTGGTTGAGGAGGGTTTGTCCTCCCGCGGCGGTGAAGTCGCGGTGGAGTGAGGCGAGGACTTCTTTGATGACCGAGTTGTGGCTGCGACGTGCCGACTGTCCGGAGCTGATCTCCACTTCGCGGAACTCCACTCCGTGGTGCTTAAGCCACTGGTACGTCTCTTGCTGGTGGGTGAGGTAGGCCTGCAGCAGGGACGGGTCGTTGAGGTACTGGCCAACCTCGAGCATGTCCTGCAGGAACAGTTCGGGAGAGTCCTCGATACCCTCCGCTTCCTGCTCTTCGGTGCCGGTGAACGCGAACCAGCCGCCACTCATCGCCGAAGACCCGCCGAGGCTTCCGGTCTTTTCCAGGAGGACCACTTTCAGTCCCGCCTCAGCAGCTGACGTTGCGGCCGTCTGCCCGGCGATGCCGGAGCCGACGACAATCAGATCGTATGTATGTTGTTCGGGCATGGTAGTAATGCACGCTCTCTTTCAGATGTATGTCGGAAGAGTTGAACGGTGACCGCAGTGTCCGGGGCGGCGTCTCCGTGCAGCAATCAGCAGGTGAGCCAACCGCCGTTGATGTCGAGACTGATTCCGGTGATGTAGCTGGCTTGGTCGCTGATAAGGAACGCGACGGCGTCGGCGATCTCTTCAGGTCTCGCGAAGCGCTTCATCGGCACCTGGCCGAGGAGCCTCTCATCCATGGGAACCTCGCCCATCATCGGCGTTTGAACGAAGCCCGGAGCGATTCCGTTGACGCGGATCCGCCGATCCGCCAGTTCATGCGAGAGGCTGGCGGTCAGATTTTGCAGTGCCGCCTTTGACGCCCCGTAGGCCGCGCTGCTGGGCAGGAATGGACCGAAGCCGGCATCGGCGGGGCCGCCGGTGCCCAGTTTGGCCGTAATAGAGAGCAGGTTCAGGATGCTTGCGCTGCCGTCTGCAGGCATGTATCGGAATGCCTCTCGGATAAGAAAGAACGGCGCGCTGACGTTGACCGCCATCACGTGGTTCCACTCCTCATCGCCGAGCTCGAAGAACGGGATCTTCCGGCCGTTGCGTTTCGGGGAAATGCCGACGGCGTTGACCAGGACTCCGATAGGCGCAGTACCGGCAGCGAACTGTGCCAGCTCGCGGTTGACGGCGCTATCGGTGAGATCGCCGCCGAAACCGCGGTGATTCGCGCCGTCGATCTCGGGAAGGCCGGCCGCCGCGTGATCGGCAGCGTCCTGATCTATATCGGCAACGACGACGGCGTAGCCCTCCGTCGCGAGGCGACGGCTGATCGTCCGTCCGATGCCGCCTGCGCCTCCTGTGACGACTGCCGTCTTGGTGAGAGTGTGGCGTTCCGGGAGTTTCCGGTGAATGGATTCGATGCGCTGTTCGACGATCATCGGTCACCTCACCATCGCGTTGGTGGATGGCTGGACGTCCCGATCACCAGTTTCGGCTGCCGGTGCATAGCGACCGAATCGATGCGATTTCCCTTCGAGTGTCCTGCCGTCGCCCATCAGGAGCATATTGATCAGCGCGGCAACGATGGTGACCACCCAGAAGATCGTGATCGAGACAGTGTTGCCGGCACTGATGGTCATCAGCCACGAGGCAAGGAAAGGGGCAGGTGCCGCGAAGATCAGGTTCGATCCAGTCAAGGCCAATGCGGATCCCGTGTAGCGCATGTGGGTCGGGAAGGCTTCGGCGAAAAGCGCTCCCTGCCCGGCATTGCCGAACTGGGCAGAGACGAGGGCAAAGGCCACCACCGCGAGCGCCAGCGGGAAGCTGCCCAGATTTACGACGGGGAAGAAGATGAACGCTGCCAGCAAGGTGCCGGCAGAGCCGATCATGAGGATCTTCCGGCGACCGTAGACGTCGGACAGCCGGCCACCCCACCAGATCGCGATCACGGACAGGAAATTGGAGATCATGATGATGGTGAACGTCTGGCTTTGGGTGAATCCGTGGCTGGTCAGGTAGCTGATGCCGAAGACCGAAACGATGTAGAACGTGATGACGATCGGGGCGAAAGCGAGGATCAGCCGAAGGATTGTCACGCCCTGGGTCTTCATTACCTTCAGGGGGTTGGCCTGTTCTGCCGCAATCTCCTTGGCACCCTCCTCGAATACCGGAGTCTCCTCGACCTTGAGACGGATATAGATGCCCACGGCCACGAGGAAGATACTGAGCAGGAACGGCACCCGCCAGCCCCAAGCGAGGAAAGCCTCCGCGCTCAGCACGCCGGAGAGCACCGCAAGCAAGAGGTTGGCCAGCACCTGGCTGATGGGCGACCCCATCGCCATGAGTGCGCCATAGAAGGAGCGCCGGTCTGCAGGGGCATGCTCCATCGTCATGAGTTGAGCGCCAGTCGCCTCACCACCCAATGCGACTCCCTGGATGAAGCGCATGAAAACCAGCGCTAACGGGGCGATGAATCCGATGGCGGAGTACGGCGGCAGCAAGCCGATGATCATTGACGCCACACCCATCAGGATGAAAGTGGTGAGCAGGATCTTTCGGCGTCCGAACCGGTCTCCCAGATAGCCGAAGACAACGCCTCCGAGCGGGCGGGCGAAAAAGCCGACACCGAAGGCGGCGAACGAGGCCAGCAACCCGATGGCGGGGTCCAGCTTGTTGAAGAACACCACCGGAAAGACGGTTGCCGACATCGCGCCGTAGACGGCGAAGTCGAACCATTCGAGGGCCGAACCGAAGGTTCCGCTGACGACTGCGCGCTTGGCCTGGGGCGATGCTGGCGTGCGGGTCCGCAGCGGACGTTTCACGTAAGGGGTGGGGGCGGGCTGACTCATCAAGACTCCTTTGTCGGGTGAGCGGATTGTTGGGGGTGCCAGGTGTAGCGGTCGGTCCGGACTCTTGGTCCGGTTCTGCGCCTTGTCCACCTGGAAGTGATGTAACCGTAGCCCCGCGATTGTGCGTGGCGCAATAGATGTTAGAGTAATTGCGTGATACGCAATGAAGAGTCTTCCCGGGTTGAAGCCGTCCATCGCGCTTTGGTGCTGTTGAAGCTGATGGCCGAAAACGGCTCCCTCAGCGTCACGGAGGCAGCGAAGGAACTTGACGTTAACCCGTCAACAGCGCAACGCCTGCTCGCTACTCTCGTCGGAGACGGCTTTGCACGGCAGGGAGAACAAAAACGCTACTCCCCCGGGCCGGAGTTCCTCCGTCCAGGGATGATGCAACCGGTGCCACCGCTTCGCCTCCGCGCCCGGCCTTACCTGGAGCGCCTCTCCGAACGCGTTGGCGAGACGGTCCACCTTGCAACACTCGTCGGCACCGAAATTCACCACCTCGATGGCATCGAAGCAACGACACACGCACTGCGCTTCGGCCTGAGGACCGGCGTCGTACTCCCGGCCCATGTCACTTCAGCAGGCAAGGCAATGCTCGCTGACCTAACTCCGCAAGAGGTTGATGCCCGGTACAAGATCGCAACGGCAAGCTCCGGGAGGCGCGACAGGAAAATCGACCTGGCGCGAATCCATGCGGATCTGGAAAAAACCCGCCGGGTAGGCGTGGGGGCGAACTACGAGGAAAGCGAAGACGGAGTCGCCGCCCTCGCCGTCTCCCTGGGAGTGATCGACGGCGAACATGCCGCCTTCAGCGTTGCCCTGCCAAGTGCCCGGTTCACCCGGGAAGACGCGAAACGCCTTGCCAACTGCCTTATCCAAACAGCCAAGGAGTTCAAGGAACACGAAATCACCGCTCAAGTCTCATGACCTGACACCCCACGGAGAGGCCACGCGGGGGGGCCCTATCCGTCGGATGTTCGACAGTTCCCGACAAGACCGCTCCATCCACGTCCAGGAGTGCACCCACGTGGATGTACTTGTCATCATGGAGAACGTCTCGGCCATAATGGCGGAAGGAGAGCCTCTGGCGCTCGCGACGCGCGCCCTTCCCATAGGTGCTCTCTCCCGACATAGAGTCCGAAGACTAGGAGTCACAGTGAAAGCCATCGTGTATGAAAGGACAGGTCCGTCGTCGGTGCTGGTTCTGCAAGACAGGCCGCTAACATCACCGGGACCGGGCCAAGTCAGAGTCCGGGTGGTGGTGTCGGGAGTCAATCCCACCGACTGGAAGTCCCGGGCCGGCAGCGGGACCGGAAGCAGGCTGGAGGCACCAAAGGTGCCCAACCAAGATGGCGCAGGCGTTATCGACGAGCTCGGACCCGGCGTGATGGGACTGTCCATCGGAGATCGCGTTTGGCTTTGGGACGTTGCCTGGGGCGGCACCGAGGGCACAGCCCAGGAGTATGTGGTGGTGCCGGCCGCGCAGGCCGTTGCACTTCCGGACACGGAATCCTTCGACACGGGCGCATCCCTGGGGATCCCGGCGTTGACCGCGCATCGCGCGCTGACCTCCAAGCAAAACGGACCGGCCAGGCTCTCCCCGGATCTTTGGAAGGGCAGGTGGTGCTTGTCACCGGAGGCGCGGGGGCGGTCGGGCATGCTGCCATTCAGCTCGCCCGCTGGGCGGGGGCAACCGTCATCGCAACCGTGAGCGGGGATCGGAAAGGTGAACTTGCTCGCGCGGCGGGCGCGCACTGTGTGATCAACTATCGCACTGCCGACGTCCCGCAGACCGTTTATCAAGCAGCCCCCGGAGGCGTTGATACGATCGTCGATGTCAACGCTCCGGCGAACATCGTCACTGACCTCGAGGTGCTGAAACCTGGGGGGACCATTTCCATTTATGCTGCTGCACCCGGTGAATCCTTGGCCATTCCCATTCGGGAGAGTATGGCCAAAAACGTTCAATACCAGTTCGTCCTCACGTACACCGTTACCGATCAGCAGAAGATGGAGGCCGTTGCCGCGGTCACCGATGCACTAAAAGCAGGGGCCTTGCGAGTCGGCAGTGAACACGGGCTCCCTCTCATCCGCTTTCAACTCGATGAAACCGCGGCGGCGCACGATGCCGTGGAGCAAGGCTCCGTCGGAAAGATCCTGATCGACGTGTCCACGTCCTGAGCTCGCGTTCGAATTCCGTGGTCGAGGGCATGCCGAAGGCCGTGGGCAAGCCGATGACCTTCTCCCCGAAATCTTGCCGCACCACGGATATTGTCCGCGAAAATGGAAGGACTACAGCTTTTCAAGGCCCGGTCAGATGCCATTGCCGACAACTTCGGACTTTTTTGGCGAAAGATCTTGTGGTCTCTTCAGAATTTACGTAACGTGGATCACATGGAACAGGCCACCAAGACACGAGGGCGCTACGCCAAGACCGCAGAGCGGCGCACGGCCGTCGCCCGGGCCGCGCTGGACATCATCCGCGAGAAGGGGCACAAAGCCCTGACTACAGCAGAAGTCGCGTCGGCGGCGGGCATGAGCGAGACCGCGCTCATGTACCACTTCCCGACCCGCGACCACGTGCTGGTCGCGGCCATGGAGTTCGCCGACGAGGAGATCGGCTCACGCATGACGGCCGAGTCCGTGGCGAGTGAGCTTCTCTCCGGTGACTGGGATCCGGCCGGAACGGCGCGCCTGGCGCTCACGGAGGAGAGTACCGTCCGCCTCCTCCTCGCCCTAGAGGCGGACGCCCCGAATCCAGAGCACCCGGCGCACCACTACATGAAGAAGCACAACGAGAACGCCATCCTCGCCTTCGCTGCGGCCGTCAAGCGACGCCAGAGCGAAGGGCGTGCACGTCCCGGGCTCGACCCGATGGGTACGGGAAGGCAGATGATGGCGCTCTGGAGCGGCCTGCGGGCGCAGTGGCTCGTGGACCCGTCGTTCGATTTCGCCAACGAAGTCGCACAAGCCTTCCGCGTCCTCACCGGCGAAGCCGTCATGGACACGAAGAAGAAAATCGAAGATCTCATCGCGACGATCTGAACAACGCGCCGCAACATCTGTTCCCCGTGTCGCACTCAACACCAATGGAGCTATCCTGCCCAGCGACGGCGGCTGGTCAGCCGCTTGAGCGGCAATCAGTCCGGACTCAATTTGAAACGATCCAAGTCAGTCGAGACTACTAATCCACGAATCCAGAACCACGAATCCGCGGCCGCGCCGCGGAGAAAGAGACGGCTATGAACAACTTCCCGCCCGGCTTCCTCTGGGGCGCCTCCACCGCACCTCACCAGATCGAGGGCAACAACATCAACAGCGACTGGTGGCTCCAGGAGCAGACTGTCCCCGGCATGGAACCCAGCGGCGACGCCATCGACAGCTACCACCGGTACGCCGAGGACATGACGCTGCTTGCCGACGCAGGCCTCAACGCCTACCGCTTCGGTATCGAATGGGCCAGGATCGAGCCCCTCCCTGGCCGGTTCTCCCGCGCCGAGCTCGCCCACTACCGCCGCATGATCGACACAGCCCTCGGACTCGGGCTCACACCCGTCGTGACCCTGAACCACTTCACCACGCCGCAGTGGTTCGCCGACGAGGGAGGATGGCTGGGCGAGAGGGCGATCGAACGGTTCAGCTCCTACGTCACCGAGGCAACCACGATCCTGGACGGCGTCCCCTGGATCGTGACGATGAACGAACCGAACATGCTCGCCATGATGGCCACCATGCGCCGGATGATGACGGCCGCCCCTGCAGCCCAGCAGGACTGGCAGAGCCCCACCGTGGATCAAGACCCCCGGCCCCAGCTTTCCCCGCCGGACCCGCAGATCGGCGCCCGCCTGGTCGAGGCGCACCGCGCCGCCCGCGACATCGTCCGCGCCCGCACGAACGCCAAGGTCGGCTGGACAATCGCGAACCGGGCATTCGTCGCACGCCCCGGAGCCGAAGAGAAGAAGCGCGAACTTGAACACATCTGGGAGGACCTCTACCTCCACGGATCAGCCGGCGACGACTTCGTGGGCGTCCAGTCGTACTCAAGCCAATGGGTCAACGAACAAGGCATCGAGCCCCACCCGCCGAGCCCTGAGAACACGCTGGTCGGTACGGCCTACCGTCCCGACGCGATCGGCATCGCGATCCGCCACACCGCCCAAGTCACCGGCGGGATCCCGATCCTGATCACCGAAAACGGCATCGCCACGGCTGACGATGCCCGCCGCATCGCGTACACCGGCGAAGCGCTCCAGCACGTGTCCGAGGCCATGGCGGACGGAGTCGATGTCCGCGGCTACCTGCACTGGACGCTTTTGGACAACTACGAGTGGGGCCACTGGGAGCCCACCTTCGGGCTCGTGAGCGTCGACCGCGAGACATTCGTCCGCACCCCCAAGCCGAGCCTCGCCTGGCTCGGATCCGTCGCCCGGGCCGGCGCGCTCAGCGCCCTCGCCCACTGATCTGCAAGGAGTTCTTCAATGTTGAAGCCCCTGGCAACCGCCACCCGTGAACTCGTCAACCTGGACGGCCTCTGGCTGTTCGCCCTCGACGGCACACTCGGCCCGGAGCCGTGGAAGTCACGGCTCGAAACCCGTTTGGAAGCGGCCGTCCCGGCCAGCTACAACGACCTGTTCGCCGAGCAGAAGATCCGCGACCATGTCGGCCTGGTCTGGTACCAACGCACGGTCCGGGTCCCGCGCGGCTGGTCGGACCAGCGCATGATGCTCCGTTTCGACGCCGCGACCCACGCGGCCGCGGTCTACGTCGATGACACCCTGGTTGCGGAGCACGTCGGAGGGTACACGCCCTTCGAAGCGGACCTGACCCGGCTCGTTGCCCCCGGGGAGGAGTTCCGTCTCACCGTTGCCGTCGACAACCGGCTCACCAACATCACCATTCCGCCCGGGAAGCTGACCGTCGGCGCCGACGGTCAGGAACGGCAGACATACTTCCACGACTTCTACAATTACGCCGGCCTCGCCCGCTCCGTCTGGCTCTACAGCACCCCCCGGTCCCACCTCACCGATATAACGGTGACCACGGACGTCGTCGACGGCGGCACCGGCCTGGTGAGCTACCGCCTGGCTACCAGCGAGGCAGCTCCCGCGAGCGTGCGGCTCATCGACGAGACAGGGAACGCGGTCGCCTCAGGCGAAGGACACTCCGGCACCCTCCGCGTCGAGGACGCCGTGCTGTGGAGGCCCGGCGCGGCCTACCTCTACCGCCTGGAGGTCGAGATCCACGACGGGTGGCACGTCGTCGACGCCTACGAACTCCCGGTCGGAATCCGCACAGTCGCCGTCCGGGGCGAACAGTTCCTCATCAACGGCGAGCCGTTCTACTTCACCGGCTTCGGCAAACACGAGGACACCGCCATCCGCGGCAAAGGCCACGACAACGCCTACCTCGTCCACGACTTCCGCCTCCTTGACTGGACGGGCGCGAACTCGTTCCGCACCTCCCACTACCCCTACGCCGAGGAAGTCATCGAGTACGCCGACCGGCACGGAATCGTGGTCATCGACGAGACCGCCGCCGTCGGACTCAACCTCGCCGTGGAGGCCGGGCTGACGGGACAGCCGCCCCGGCCCACGTTCTCCCCGGAGACGATCAACGACCAGACCCAGGCAGCACACGCCCAGCATCTACGTGAGCTCATCGACCGGGACAAGAACCACCCCAGCGTCGTCATGTGGTGCGTCGCCAACGAACCCTCCTCCAACGAGGACGGGGCAAGGGAATACTTCGAACCGCTCATCAAACTCACCCGGGACCTGGACCCGACGCGCCCGGTGACCACGACGGCGGTCATCTTCGCCACGAGCGAGAACGACCGCCTCGCGGACCTCGTCGACGTCATCTCCCTCAACCGCTACTACGGCTGGTACGTCGCCACCGGCGACCTCGAGACCGCCGAGAAGCTCCTCGAGGCCGATCTGCGCGGCTGGGCCGCGAAGCACGGCAAGCCCATCATGATGAGCGAATACGGCGCCGACACCATCGCCGGCCTCCACTCCGTCCTGGACACCCCGTGGACGGAGGAATTCCAGGCAGGCTTCCTCGCCATGAACCACCGTGTCTTTGACCGGATCCCGTCATTCGTCGGAGAGCACGTCTGGAACTTCGCCGACTTCGGCACCGGCCCCGCGATCCACCGCGTGGACGGCAACAAGAAGGGCGTCTTTACCCGGGACCGCAAGCCCAAGACCGCCGCGTTCGCGCTCCGCGAGCGATGGAAGGGACTCCACGGCCGCAAGCCCGGGACAATCACCGCACAGAACGGGCAGCAGGAAGCCACGGCAGCTGATTTCACCCAGGAACCGGCACTGTCGAGGCCCGCAGGCGCCCAGCGCTCCTAGCGGCCGCAACCCCACCGGTGGGGGCGGCATCGCTGCCGCCCCCGCCCCACCAGTCACCAATCCCCGCCGCAGCAAAAATAAGTCGCGCACATCGTACGTCGCGCACATCGTACCCAGACAAAGGAGTCATCATGGTCAAGCCCACCCACGGGGACCTACCACCGAAAGAGGCAGAATCCGCGGTCCTCACGGACGCGACTGCCCGGCCCGTCACCGCCGGGCCGGACGAAGGTCCCCAGGGAGCGCCTCCCGCCGGTATCCCGGAAATCGAGGCGCCGCCCCTGAAGAAGGCCAGCGCCAGCTACCTCACGCTGATATCGTTGGCGAATTTCGGCGTCGCGATGGCGTTCATCGTCCCGATGTCCTACTCACTTGCCGTCCGCATCTCCCAGCTCGCGCCGGGCCACGAAGAACTGCTCGGCTACGTCACCGGAACGGCGCAGTTCATCTCCATCGCCGCCAGTCCTCTCGTCGGCGTCTGGAGCGACCGTTTTCGTTCCCGCCTCGGCCGCCGCACCCCGTTCATGATCGGCGGAGCCCTCCTCGGCATCCTCGGACTCCTCGGCATCTCCCTGGCACCCAGCGTGCTCCTCATCGGCCTTGGCTGGGTCTTCGGACTCTTCGGTTGGGCGGCCGCGGGCCAGGCCATCCTTAACCTCCAGGCCGACCGGATTCCCGAGGAACAGCGCGGCAAGATTTCGGCGTTCAGCGGGTTGTCGGCCCAAATCGCCCCCGTCCTCGGAATCGGCATCGCGTACGCCGTCTCCTCCAGCACCCTGCTCGTTTTCCTTGTCCCCGGCCTCGTGGGTCTTGCACTGGTGGCTCTCTTCTCGCTCGTCAAGCGCGAAGGCAGCTCAGTAGGCCTCGTCCACAACAGCACCGTCACCGTCAAGGCCCTCCTGGCCAGCTACACCTTCAGCCCCCGCAAGCACCCGGACTTCGGCTGGAACTGGCTGGGCCGCTTCATCTTCTTCATGGGCCTGTACTTCAACACCACCTTCGGCAGCTTCTTCTACGCCCAGCGCCTGGGCCTTCCCATCAAGGAAGTCGCGGGAACCGTCGCCCTGATCGGCATGCTCGGCATCGTCGCCGCCACCGCAGGCGCCCTCACCGGCGGCTTCCTCTCCGACAAGCTCCGCCGGCGCAAGCTGTTCACGTTCCTCGGCGGCCTGCTCTTCCTCGCCGGCGGCATCACCGAAGCGTACGCCCATTCCTTCATCACCCTGCTCGTCGGCGCACTCATCATGCAGTGCGCGATCGCCCTCTTCAGCGCGGTGGACCAAGCCATCATCTTCGCGGTACTGCCCGACCGGGCACAGGCCGGACGATACCTCGCCGTCGTCGGATTCGCACAACGGATCCCCAGCGCAATAGCCCCCCTTCTGGCACCCTTCATCATCGTCCTGGGGGCCGCCGGGGCCGAGAAGAACTACACCGCCCTCTACCTCACCGGCGCCGCCCTGGCCCTCATCGGCAGCCTCATCATCCTCCTGAAGATCAAATCCGTACGCTGACGGACGACCCGCCACCCCAACACGCCAAGCAAAAAGAGAGCTGAAACACCCATGGGCAACACGCTCAGAACTCCGCCAGACGTGGTACCGGCCCCCGCTGAAACAGCACCCGTCAAATGGACGGCCGCCTGGATTTCGCCGACCGAGTCCGAAGAAGCCGCCGCCCAGGACGAGCGCGCGGCCTACATCCTCCGCAGGTCATTTGACCTTCCCGCCCGTCCCGCCACAGCCACGCTCTACGCAACCGCCCTTGGCGTCTATGAAGTCTTCCTCAACGGAATCCGGGTGGGAGACATCGACCTGGCACCCGGTTCCACGAGCTACGACGAAACCCTTTACGCCCAGCAGTATGACGTCGCGGACCTTCTCGTTCCCGGTGGCAACCGGATCGACGTCGTCCTCTCCGACGGCTGGTTCCGCGGCAGGAACAGCGGGGCACAGCGCCGGAACGTCTGGGGCAACACCACCGCTGCCCTCGCCCAACTCGAAATCGACCTCGGATCAGGCACAAGAATGACCTTGGGGACAGACAGGGACTGGATCACCTTGCCGAGCCCCATCGTACGGGCGGACCTCATGACCGGGCAGACTACGGACTTCCGCGTCGATCCGGACCTCGCGGATCCAAGCCCGGTCCGGGTCGGCGTCGTCACGCCACCCACTCCTTCCCGGTCGCCCGCCCCGCCCGTTCGTCGCATTGAGGAACGCAAGCCGGCGGCCCTCACCCGGCTTCGCGACGGGGTCTCGATCCTCGACGCCGGCCAAAACCTTTCCGGCTGGGTCCGGCTGTCCAGCGTGGGACCCGCGGGGACGGAGACGGTGCTCGAATTCGGCGAGCACCTCGACGCCGACGGTGACCTGACAACGGCCCATCTGGACATGAAAGCACCCCAAGGCGGGATACTCGAATTCCGTCAGACCGACCGCGTCATCGCCGGGAACAGCCCCAGTATCTTCGAACCTCGGCACACAGTGCACGGCTTCCGCTATGTCCGCGTGTCGCACCCTGGACGCGAGCTCTCCATCAATGACTTCACGGTGGTCGTCGTCCATTCGGACCTCAAACGCCGCGGGTGGTTCACGTGCAGCGACCCGGACCTGGAACGACTCCACGAGGCGGCCCTTTGGAGCTTCCGCGGCAACATCGTGGACGTCCCGACCGACTGCCCCACCCGCGAACGCTCCGGATGGACCGGCGACTACCAGGTCTTCGCCCCTACCGCCGCCATGCTCTACGACGTCCACGGTTTCTCCCGCAAATGGCTCCAATCCGTGCGCGACGACCAGTGCGACGACGGCCTCCCCGCAGCCTTCTCGCCCGACTCGGCACGGATCAGGCACCATCCCGGCAACCCGTCGCGGGTCATGGGCGGATCCGCAGGCTGGGGCGATGCCACAGTGCTCGTCCCCTGGGCCATCTACGAAGCGTACGGAGATACGGAGCTTCTGGCGGAAAGCTGGGACTCAATGACCCGCTGGGCCGACTACGCGCTCCACCTCGCCAAGACGGCCCGCCACCCGTCCCGTATCGCCCGCTCGGAGACACCGCTCCCCCACGAGCAATACATCTGGGATGCCCCCTTCCACTACGGCGAATGGCTCGAACCAAAACGCCGCCGGGCAGACGGGTCCCTCATCGACCCCATGGCAGAGAACCCCTACGCCTACATGAGCGCCGACAGAGGCGAAGTGGGAACGGCCTTCCTGTACCGCACCACGGATACATTGAGCCGCATCGCCGGAATCCTCGGCCGCGATGAAGCAGCAGATCACTATGGCAGGATAGCGGCCGCCGTAAGGGAGGCATGGCAAACCGAGTTCCTCACACCCGAGGGGCACACCCGCGAGGACACTCAGGCAGCCTACGTCCGGGCCCTGGCCTTCGGCCTCCTCCCCGAACCGCTCAGGGAATCGGCCACCGCACGCCTGGTCCGGCTCATCCACGACGCCGATGACAGGCTCGGCACCGGCTTCCTTTCCAGCGGACTACTGCTCCCCGTCCTCGCAGCGAACGGCCACGCCGACCTCGCCTACCGTCTCCTGCTCCGCCGCGGGACACCCTCCTGGCTCGGCATGCTGGAACGGGGAGCCACCACCGTCTGGGAGGACTGGGAAGGCGTCGACGAGCATGGTGCGGCGCACGAATCGCTCAACCACTACAGCAAGGGAGCCGTCATCCGCTTCCTCCACGAATACCTCGTAGGCCTCCGACAAGCCCCCGATTCAGCAGGATGGGAACGCTTCGATATTGAGCCCCACCCCGGCGGGGACGTCACCTCGGCCAGCTTCCATTTCATGTCCCCCAAAGGCCGCATCCACGTCGCGTGGGAGATCGCAAACGAGGAGTTCCGCGTCGATTTCACCGTGCCCGAGGGAACCACTGCCCGCCTCACCCTGCCAGATGGCAGAAGCACCGCCTACGCTTCCGGAACGCACTTCGCATCCTGCCCCGCTCCGGTCGTTGCAGACCACAGGCACGTGGCGCGCACGACGTGACTGCGAGCTGTCCGGTTACGAAACCTTCCCCCGTTGACGCGGGAAAACAAAAAAACTGAGAGGATCCACATGGCAATCGCCGTCCCAGAAGTCTCCGACAGGACCCTTCACGAGCTGCTGTCCCTGAAAGGCCGCCGCGCCGTCGTCACCGGAGGCGGCCGCGGCCTCGGCAAAGCAATCGCTGCCCGGCTTGCCGAAGCCGGCGCCGATCTCCTCATCGGAGACCTCGACGAGGAATCCGCACGGCAGACCGCAGCGGAGCTAGGCGACCGTTACGCGGTGGCGACGTGTGGAATGCGGATGGACGTCACGGACACTCGATCGGTCGCCGCAGTCGCACAGGTAGCGGCCGCGCGCCTGGGCGGGATCGACATCTGGGTCAACAACGCCGGCATCTTCCCGAGCGTGCCGCTGCTCGAGATGAGCGACTCCCTCTGGGATGAGGTCTTCGCGGTGAACTCGCGCGGTGTCTTCGTTGGCGCACGCGAAGCCGCCCGCCACATGACCGCCGCCGGTAACGGCGGCGTGATCGTCAACGTCATCTCCACCGCAGGCTTCCGCGGCACGGCACCGGGCCTCGCGGCCTATGTGAGCTCGAAGCATGCGGCACGTGGCATGACACGCCAGCTCGCACTCGAACTCGCACCGCTCGGAATCCGCGTCCTCGGGGTGGCACCCACCTACGTCCCCACCGAAGGAAACCAGATCGCCGCTTCCGCCCAACCGATGCCCCCGGACGCGGTTCCTGCCATGATGCTCACCAGCCGGCTAGGACGCGTCGGCGTGCCCGACGACATCGCCCGCGTCGCCCTGTTCTGCGCATCCGACCTCTCAGCCTTCATGACCGGAAGCACCCTGCTCGCCGACGCCGGCGAAACAATCTGAAGAGAGTCTTGCCGAAAACATTGAAGACTTTCCGATGGTCCCCCGCGGACTCCGAGACCCGCCCACGGGATGAGCACCTCTGTACCGGGGGCGCCTCGAACTGCATTCGGACCCTTGAAAACACTGGAACTCCAGAAGGCATGGACTCTCGGGACTGTCCTGTCCGCTGCCGGCTTAGCGAATCCCGCTGTCAACAACCAGAGTGATGTGAACAGGGGTTTCGGAGATGACCACCTGCTCTGTAGCCGTCGAAGCGTAACCGCCCACATTGCTCGCCCTGATCACGTAACGACCGGCAGGCAGCGTGAGGTTGAACGCACCGGTGCTGTCGGTCAGTGTTGAGCCCCGGACAGCTTCCCCGTCCAAGGCGACAACCGCGGCCCCTGATACGGGACGCGGCGGACACTCCTGACCAATGCGTTCGACGGGACAGACTGGAGCGCTCAGGACGGAGCCGGTGACAATCCCGGGATGCCCGGTGACCGGCTCGGGTTGACCGCCGCACCCGCACAACCAGAGAACTGCGGCCAATACGGCCCAGACGAAGCGCTTCACTTCACTCACCAACATTCCAGCACAATATGACGTTGCTCGCCGCCGCGGGCTCGCTGCGACGGCCCATTGCTCTGGACCGGACAACATGGCCGCCAGGCGGTCGACGATTGATGCCCAACACCGAGTATCCACCCTCCGCAGACCGGCAGGTGTCGTCATTTCCTGATCACTTTTGCAAAAGGCGCGGCGGCGACTACGACAGCCCCGGCAATGCACCCCGGCTCACCGACCGCCGAGGAGGTGCGAGCGAGAAAGCTCTCGGAGAAGCGGTGCTGAGTGGCCGGTACGCCGAAGGAGACTACAGAACCAGCGGCAGGAATAGTCTCTTCCGCAAACCAATGGTGGCGCCACGGGTATTCCAGGAGGCTAGGGCTCCTTCCGGTTTATTGGTATGAGACGCTCCCCAGATGAGCCTAGTTACGGCGGACCGACGACGGATGCGCCACCCAAAGCGGCCATCCTCGCGACGAGTCGCCGCAGTCGTGCAGGCGTATGCTGAAAGCTAGGGTTTGGAAGTGCCGAATGTAGAGTGTCGCACTCGCCCGTGAATGGTTCGAGGCATCATGGACACAACACCGTCTCCCGCTGAAGGTCCGCTGCAGCGGCGGTCCCCGAACCAAGTGGTCAACAGCTACGTGATCCTCTTGAAACAGGTACGGGAAGCAGGTCTCCTGCGCCGGCGTCGCGGTTTCTACATCGCACTCTTCGCCATCCTGATGGTGGCGTGGGCAGGCACGTGGACGGGGTTCATCCTCCTTCAGGACACCTGGTTCCAGTTGCTGATCGCCGCCGGCATGGGTGTTGTGCTGACCCAGTTCGGGTTCCTGGCCCACGAGGCTGCGCACCGGCAGATCTTTGCCTCCCGACGGATTAATGAGTGGTCCGCCCGTTTGATCGGCACCGGCTTGGTGGGGATCAGTTACGCCATGTGGGCGCAGAAGCATACCCGTCATCACAACTACCCGAATGTGATCGATAAGGATCCCGATATCCACACCGGGGCGATCGCCTTCCATCCGCAAGCCGCGGCATCCCGGCGCGGGCTCATGGTCGCGGTCACGCGCAAGCAGGGATGGCTGCTGTTGCCGCTTTTGTTCTTCCTGGGCCTGAGCCTTCACATTGATTCGTTGAAGTACCTGTTCCGCCGCGGAAAAGTGGACCATCGCTGGGTGGAAATACCAATCGTGGTGCTGCGCCTGCTCGTCGCCCCGGCCCTGGTGTTCTGGCTACTGCCGTTGGGCATGGCGTTCGCGTTCCTGGGCGTCCAACTGGGTGTGTTCGGCTTCTACATGGGCGCCTCCTTCGCACCGAACCACAAGGGCATGCCGATCCTGGCCGCCTCCAGCCGGGCCGATTTCCTTCACCGGCAGGTGCTCACCGGACGCAACATCAGCGGCGGCAGGCTCATGGATGCGTTGATGGGTGGGCTGAACCGCCAGATCGAGCACCACCTGTTCCCGGACATGCCGCGGCCTTACCTGCACCGCGCGGCCACGCTGGTCCGCTCGTGCTGTCGGGAACAGGGAATCCCATACACCGAAACCAGCCTCGTCACCTCCTACGCGGTGGTCATCCGGTACCTCAACACCGTCGGCCTGTTTGCCGGCGGCCCGTTCGAATGCCCTGTCGTGCAGAGCAACCGGCCCCGATGAGCAGAATCCGAACAACAAACAGATAAAGAGGACAAACCATCATGACGTCGAACCCAGCGACGCCTCAAGTGCCCGGAGAACAGCCTCGAGGGCCCGCGCGGACCAACACCACGCCTGGGACGGCCGGCACCCCGCAGCCAGTCGAGCCGGTGCCCCGGGCTGCCGCTGCACCAAAGCCCCAGACAACCCGGGCCGGCGTCATTTGGGCCGCCGTCATCGTTGCCCTGCTCGCGCTGATACTGCTGATCATCTTCATCCTGCAGAACCAGCAACCAGTCCAGGTTCTATTCCTCGGGCTGGGAGGCTCGGTCTCCCTGGGCATGGCGCTGTTTATCGCCGCCGTGGCCGGAGGCATCCTCGTGGCCGCGGCTGGCGCGGCAAGGATCATCCAACTGCGATCCAACGCCCGCAAAATACGAAGAACCCACAACAAGCTGTAGCCAGGGTGCTGCGCGGCCGAGAAGAGAGTCGCCATGGGCTCGAACTTTTGGACTGCTCCCGGTTCCCCAAGTTGAACTCCGGCCTCTCGGCCCAGCCGTGCCCCCGCTATCAGAACGCCGCCCGAATACGACAGACACTCGCGGTGTATAGGCGGGCAGTCAATGCTGCAACGAAGACCAGCCCCACGACCGGCAGCCACTGGATGCCGAAAATGGGCGCGGTGATCCCTCCCGTTCCGGCGCCGAGCGCTATGCCACGATTCGGGCGTGACCGGGACTTACACCCTGCGGCCTCGGTTGACGAAGAACATGATCACTGCGACCACCAGGACGATCGGAGCGATCCACAGCAGGAAACCGACAGCCTTCACCGTGCCGCCGATGATGAACAAAACGATCGCGATAACAGCCAGGATCCACAGCAGCGCGCTCATTACCATTACCTCCCAAATTGCGTTCTCGAACGGCCCCGGTCGGCGGCTGGCCCCAATCTACTCCGCACAGAACAGGGATTCCAGCGATGCGCCACCGCTGGAAAAACGTTGAGGACGCGCGTGGTCCTGACGGGATCAGGACGACTCGCTGCTCCGGCGCGTCCGGGTCATCCAGCGCCAAAGAGGCCGGCGCCGTCGACCACGGCTTCGGCCCAGGAGTTCATTCCCGGCGGCCGCGGAGCCAGCCGGTTCCTTGGTGATCGGATCTGTATTGTTTGGCACGCCGTCATGTTCCGGTCTGCCAGGTTTGCTTGTTTCAGCGTCCAGGGTCCACCTCGCTGCCCGTGCTTTCAGCCGCGATGTTCTGCGGTGCTGGGTGCGCATCGCGCCCGGCCGCAAAATCACGGCATGCCAGATCCGTGCCCTCTTCGAATCAGGCGTCCTCTCCCATACCTAGCACCCCGGCTCGACCCCCGGATCGGAGCCCGGAATTCAAGAGCGAAGTTACGGGGCCCGGCGGGAGGCAACGGCGACGGCGCGGTTGAAAGGCGCAGCCGGCCCCGCTCGTTTGAAGCCCCGGCCAGGACTCTGAAAGGTTCAGCGCTGATCGGTTCCGCCTCCCGGACTGGACGGGGCGGTATCCCGTGGAGCGTCCGCGGACCGGAGTTCCGCCTCGAGGCGCCGGTTGTCGGCCTCCAGGACGAGGACCATCCGGATGCCGGCCAGGTTCAAGCCCAATTCCAGAAGCTCGCCGATCCGCCGCAATACCACGAGATCGTTCTCACTGTACTGGCGGGTCCCGCCCAGGGTCCTGCCCGGCTCCAGCAAACCCTTGCGTTCGTACAGGCGCAGGTTCTGCTGCCCCGTTCCCACCAGTTCGGCCGCAACGGAAATCGCGTACACGCCCTTCCCCCGGTCCTCGGCCTGGCCCATCGGGTGCCTCCAAAATCCTTCGAAAATCAGGCTTGCCCTGATCCATATGCAGTGCTATAAGAAATATATACCAGCCACTATAGATCGGCTGGGTTGACAACAAAAAACTGCGATCTGCAAGGAGTGACACACCATGCTGATGCGAACCGACCCCTTCCGTGAATTCGACAGGCTCGCCGAACAGGTACTCGGCACCACAGCCCGGCCGGCGGCCATGCCGATGGATGCCTGGCGGGAAGCCGAGGACTTCGTGGTCGCCTTCGATCTCCCCGGAGTCAACGTGGACTCGGTGGACATCGACGTCGAACGCAACGTGCTGACCGTCAGAGCCGAACGCCCGGACCCCGTCGGCGAGGGCACGGAACTGATCGCCTCCGAACGGCCCCGCGGCGTCTTCAGCCGCCAGCTCATCCTCGGCGACGCGCTGGACACCGAAGGCGTCAAAGCAAACTACGACGCCGGTGTCCTGACCCTGCGCATCCCGGTAGCGGAGAAAGCAAAGCCGCGCCGGATCGAAATCGAAACCACCGGAAAACAGCGCCAGGAGATCAGCGCCTGACAGGAGGCGCAGCCTGCCGGACCGGGAGCGCCACAGCGGCCCACCATGTAAAGAGGGCGGTCGAGTTCACAGACCACGCCACAGCGCAGCCAGCGCACGGATGGATGAGGCCCCGGGGAAGACTCCCGCAACGATGGTCCCCGGCCGAACAGGCCGGGGACCATCCTCCTCCCCGCCTACGAGAACACAGCACCGCCAACGATGAGGAACAACGGCCCTGGCCCATACGACATCCTGCATATCACCCCGACCGCCACAGCGCGTGAGGTGGCGCGGGCCTACCGGACGCTCATGCGCGGACGGCACCCGGACACCCGGGCGGCCCGCGAACATCCCACCGGCTCGGGCCCCAAGACGCCGGAGCCGCAGGAAGAACTCCAGGAACTCCGGGACATCATGGCGGCGTATGCCATCCTCGGCAACCCGGAAAAGCGGGCGGCCTACGACCGGGAGCACCCGCGTCCAGCCGCGAACGCCAAACCGCAGCCGCCTGGCGGCTCGTTGAGGACACCAGGGCAGTTGCTTCCCGCCGCGTCGCTGCTGATCGGACCGGTCATCTGGGAACCGCCCGCCGGACGGTCCCCCGGAATGCCGGTCCGGCAAGGCCCATATCCACCAACCGGCTACACGCTGATCCGGTGGATCAGACGCTGAGCCGGAAAACCACGCAATCGCAAGGAGCCCCAATGAGTGCCTGGCGCCCGTACGACAACCAATTGATGCCCGCGTTCTACGAACGTTTCGAAAAGCGGTGGGGCAAAGGAACAGCGCCGTTCCTGGACCCCGAGACCCACGAACAACCCATGCCCCGGGCCCAATGGATCAACCCGGACACCGGAGCCGCGGTCGCGGTCGTCCCCATCTGGGCCGAAGACCCCCAGCACCGCTCCTTCGGGGTGTTCTACCTACCCCCGGCCGGCGACATCTGGGTCCTGCGGCCCGGCTACACGAACTACCTCGAAACCGACACCAGGAATACCGAGCAAGCCAGCCTGCGCAACGACGCCTTCCGAAAAGCCGTCGCCCACGCCAAGGAATTCATTTACGGAACCCAACCCTGAAAACCATCCCCCGGAGTACACCATG
Source organism: Arthrobacter sp. MMS24-S77 (assembly GCF_054888235.1). Classification (NCBI taxonomy): domain Bacteria; kingdom Bacillati; phylum Actinomycetota; class Actinomycetes; order Micrococcales; family Micrococcaceae; genus Arthrobacter; species Arthrobacter sp. MMS24-S77. The sequence goes on along the minus strand of NZ_JBTZRN010000001.1, from coordinate 2,217,336 downwards.
ACCCCTCCACAGATCAGCCAGTTCCTGCAGGACTGCATCGTCAAAGACGACACGAGCGATTCAGGACTCGACGGCGACGTCTTCTACGGGCTCTACGTCAGCTGGTGCTCCCTCAACCGTAAAGTCCCCCTCCCCGACCATGCCTTCCGCACCGCCCTGCGCCTTGCGGGCCTTGTTAAGGAAAAGGACGGGAAGGGCAGAAAGAGAGTCTTCCAAGGCCTGCGCATGAGAGGACCAGCCGCCGTGGACTACATCCTCAACAGCAGCGCCCAAACCCCGGCGGACCCCGGTTGGAGCAGGAGGTCAAGGTCCGGCCGGACGCCATGACGAGCCGGACCCTGTTTCCGCCTGGTGTCCGGCGCCAACGCCGCTCCAGGTTTGCAAAAAGATCTGTGCGCTGCTGCTTCCGGGCAAGCGGCCCGCGGATGGGTGGACCAGGGGCCAAGGTAACGCGCCAATGCCCGGTGTCACCTTGGGCCGGGCACTGGCGCAGCTGCCCCTTACGACCGGGAGTAGCTTTCCAAGCAACTTCCTCGCCAAAGTCGGTTTCATCATGTTGTGCCCGGGAGCCTGAACCATGAACTGGTGTTGGCCGTCCACGACCAACCAGACAGGACCGGAACGAGGAACCGAATAAACCCACCCCAGAGCTGGCGGAGACCCAACTAGCCCGGACCCTGACCGCCACCCCACACACCTGAACAGGCCACCGCGGCAGCCAGGCACCAGCCGAGAACCAGCGTCAGAGGACCTGCCCACAAACTTTGTGCACACGTTAAAGCAAAAACCCGTCTGCACATCGAGACATGCTGGCCTAGCTCGTCTCTCTCGGATCCCGAGTGAATTAGTTCGGAACCGAATAATCACTGTTACGAATAAAGGAATCCGATGCGGGCCGCCGACCTGCGTTACCCCGAAAACCGCTGGGACTTCTTTCGTAAGAACTCAAGGTCCCTGAGGACCTGTTCCAAGGCGCTGCTTCTTGCCTCCGGCGCCCGCTCTTGGCCCAATTTGCTTGGCCGTTCCTCGGGCAACGCGTTACTTTCGCTCGGACGCCAGGGTGAGGTCGTGTCCGCGAGCGGATCGTAGAAGATTTGAAGGTTCATTCTCGCCTAGCTACGCTTCGGGGCCTCGGGCTCACCGAGCGACAGCATGAGTCGGTTTGCCCAGTTGAAGAACGAACTTCCATGGATGACGTCGGAGATGGACAGCGTATCCAGCCCAGCGCGTTCCAAGTCCGCGATGTGCCCCGGACCGAGCTGTGACGGCGTTTTCGAAAGCGCGACGGCGGCGGCGACGATCGCGTTCCACCGGGTGCCGAGATCGGTTTCCACCCCGCCGTCGAGCAAGCGCTGAATGTCGTCGTGGCGGTCCGAATAATGCGAGGCGAAACGCGAGTGCACGGAAGCGCAGAACACGCAGCCATTAAGGCGCGACGCCGCTGCTGCCGCCAACTCCCGTTCGGCCCGCGGCAGGCCCTCGGTGGCATTGTAGAAGATGTCCTTGTCAGTCCTGGTGCGGGCGCCAAGGATGTCCGGATCCAGTGCGAGGAGCCGGAAGTAGTCATTCTTCGCCCTCGATCGGTCGACTAGACCGTCGTACTGTCGCTCGGTGAGGGTCTGTTCCTCAGGGCCCTGCAGCCACGGCCGCCAACCCAGTTCCTCTTGGGTGAAGGCCTCGGGTCGGTCGAGACCGGGATAGGTGATGACTTCCTGGCTCATGCGTCGCTCCTAGCGGTGGTGTGTGCAGCAACAGCTGCCACGAGGGATTCCGTTGATTCGGATGCAGCGGCCAGCACCTGAAGACCGGAAATGACACGCAACTGATAGGCCAGGAACGCGACGAGCTGTGAGAGTGTGACAATCCCTGCCGTTGACCATCCTGCGTCGAGCAGTTTCTGGAGTGCCTCCGGGGAAGACTCCCGGGGCCTGAACACCAGTGAGTGGGCGTGTTCCAGCGCCGCGGCAAGCCTGGCGCCGAGTTCAGAACGCAAACCGGGCGGGAGCTCGAAGCGCGGACCACTGAGGCTTTCGCCCCGGAGCCCGGGCTCCCGGTACTCGCCGTACGGACCGGTTCCGGCACCCGCGGAGGCAGCACGCCCAAGGAGCGTCTCAAGTCCGCCGGTCACGGCAGCCGCGGCACCGCCGTCGTCCGTTGCCCGCAACGCATGCCCCAGTCCTTCACTGTAGAAGTCCGCAGCCGGGCCTTGGCCGTGCAACTCCGCGACAAAGAACGCCACTGCAAAGCGCTCCTGGAGGCTCACCTCGCGGTCGTCCACAGGGTGGAACAGCGCAAGGAAACTCGCCTGCGTGTTCTCGCGGGTGACAGGCCTTCTCCTGCGCAGTTCATCCAGGAATGATCCCGGCTGGCTGCCGAGGATCGCGTCGACAGCATCTATTAGTGGTGTATTGGTCATGTCACTCCTTGACATTCTGGGTTGATGAAAGGCCCGCCGGCTTCCAGCCGAGCCGCGGCGCAACCTCGGTGGCTGCCAACTCGATGGACCTCAAGATGTACTCGTGCGGAGGGTCGATGGAATGCACCTGGAAGGACACCTCCGTGGCTCGCTCCAAGACGGTATCCCGGTTCAACGACTCGATGACGTCTTCTACCGTGCCAACGTGCGCATCCATGGCCGCGATGAGGGACTCGACATCGGTACCGGGGAACACATGCCCCTGGCGTTCGAAATGCGGGACGATGCCGCGCAGGCCTTCCTCTGCCAGGGCGAGGGCTTCGTCCCGGTGGTCAGACACAAACACGGTCCGCGACGCCAGAATCCGGGGGGTGGCGCCGTCGGGCAATGCGGACAAATAGGCGTCGATGATCGGGTCCTGCAGCTCGGAAAGCGTCGCCTCCGGCGCATCCACGGGCCGCGGCTGGGTGCGCGAGAGCATGAGGCCGTCTCCGGCCTGTCCTGCCCGCTCCCCTCCTGCCACCGAAAAGGTCGCCTGCCACAGCCGCTCCAACAGTTGCGATGCCGGAGGGTACAGCCGGTTCACCACCGAGCCAAGCTCCTTGCCGCCCCAGGCCTCCGTCAGCACCTGGAGGTGGCGCGCGTACAGCTCCCGCCGCTCCTCGGATTCCCGCCCGAAGGCAGTGAACGACGACGGCGTGCCTCCGGTGCCGATGCCGACCTCCAAGCGTCCACCGGAGATGAGGTCCAGTACTGCCGCGTCTTCGGCGACCCGCAGCGGGTCCTCCAAAGGGAGGGTGATGATCCCGGTGCCGAGCCGGATGCGTGACGTTCGTGCCGCAACCGCTGCGAGGAAGACCAAAGGTGAGGGCAAGCCCCCTTCCGCCTCGTGGAAATGGTGCTGCGCCACCCATGCGGTGTCGAAACCGTGCTCCTCGGCCTTCAGGATCTGTTCGGTTGCCAAGCGGTACCGTTCAGAAGGGGTCGCCTTGTCGAGAAGTCTGGTGAAGAACCCGATACGTTTTTCGGTACCCACACGGGTCATGGAAGTGCCTTTCGTTTGCCGGGAATCGCGGCGATCAGTTCCCTCGTGTATTCGTGCTGCGGCCGGCCGAACACGTCGGCCACCTTCCCGCTCTCCACGTGCCTACCGTTGCTCATCACGGAGACGGTATCCGCGATTTGCCGAACGACTGCGAGGTCGTGGGTGATGAAGACATAGCTCAGCCCCAGTTCCCGCTGAAGCTCGTCAAGGAGCGAAAGGATCTGGGCCTGCACGGTGACATCGAGGGCGGAAACGGCTTCGTCCAGGACGATGACCTGCGGGTCAAGGACAAGGGCACGCGCGATGGCGACCCTTTGGCGTTGCCCGCCTGAAAGTTCGCGCGGGTGACGTTGCAGGAGGTTTTCCGGCAGGCTGACAAGTGCCACGAGTTCGCGGACACGGGCCTCCCTAGCGGCCTTCGCAACGGGACCGAAGTTCCGGAGCGGTTCTTCAACGATCCGGCGAATGGTCTGGCGCGGATCGAGGGAGGTGAACGGATTCTGGTAGACCAGTTGTACCTTCTTCCGGAAGAGGCGTAGTTCCTCCCCTGTGAGCGCGGCAACATCGGTGCCGTCGATCAAGACCTTCCCGGACTTCGGTTTCTGGAACCCGGAGAGTATCCGGGCGGTGGTGGTTTTCCCGGAACCGGATTCCCCGACGATCGCATGGGTGGTGCCCCGCCTCACGGTGAACCCCACACCGTCCACGGCACGGAATGGTGGCTGCTTCCGGCTGAGGGTAAATTCCTGGACAAGGTCATGGACCCGGATCACGTCCTCGGCGGGACCAGCTGGTGCGGCCCGGAAGCTGTCCAGAGCCGATGATGGTGCATCTGCCAGGAGCTGGCGGGTGTATTCACTCTCCGGATTGGAGAGCACCTCTCCTGTGGGGCCTTTCTCCCGGACACGTCCGCCGCGCAAAACAACCACCTTGTCGGCACGGTCGGCTGCGACGCCTAGGTCATGCGTCACGAAGAGGACCGCGGTGCCGAATTCCGATCGAAGGTCGTCGATCAGGTCCAGGATGCGCCGCTGCACGGTGACGTCCAGGGCGCTTGTGGCCTCATCCGCGATGATCAGCTGGGGTTGCAGGGCGATGGCTGTCGCGACCAGCACCCTCTGCTTCATCCCCCCGGAGAGTTCGTGCGGATATTGCTTTGCGCGGAGTTCCGGCTGTGGGATCCCCACCCGGTCCAGAAGGTCGACAACACGCTGCTTGCGCGCGGCACGGTCCAAAGCCCCGTGCAGCTTCAGGACCTCTTCCACCTGGGCGCCGATGGTCTTGACCGGGTTCAGGGAGCTCGTGGGATCCTGCGGAATGAGGCTGATCTTGGTTCCGCGGATGGTCTCTAGTCGCTTCTGTGACCATCCGGAGATGTCGGTCCCGTTGAGCCGGATTCTTCCGGCGTCAATTCGCCCGCCCTCCGGCAGGAGACCGATCACGGCATGGGCGGTGGTGGACTTGCCTGAGCCAGACTCGCCCACCAGGGCCACTACCTCGCCGGGCGCGATGCTCAGTGAGAGCTCATGGACCACCCTTCGGCGGCCAAGGGTGGTGTCGGCGTAGGAAATGGAAAGCTGGTCCACCTCAAGGACTGGACTCGGCGTGCTCATGGCTGTCCCTTCACGACGGATCGGCTGATGCGGTTGGCGGCCAGAACCACCGCCACTACCACCAGCCCGGGGTATGTAGTCAGCCACCAGGAAGTGGCCACGTATTTGCGGCCTTCTGCGATGAGCAGTCCCCATTCAGGTGTGGGCGGCGGTGCGCCGTAGCCGAGGAAACCGAGGGTGGAAATGGCCAGGATCGCGGAGCCGAATTGAAGGGCCACGAGCGCGACGACCGGCCCTACCGAGTTGGGCAGCACATGGCGCCACAGCACGGCGTGGAATTTCCCTCCGCTTCCGAAGGCGGCTTCAACATAGTCGCTCCGGCGCACCTTCAGCACTTCCGAGCGGGACAGTCGGGCGAAACCGGCCACGGATCCGACGCCGACGGCAATAGCCGCGTTGACCGTGCCGAAGCCAAGGATGATGATGATGCTCAGCGAGAGCAACAGGCTTGGGATGGACAACAGGACATCGACGACGCGCATCACCACGGAATCGACCCAGCCGCCGAGCGAACCCGCGAGAAGGCCGAGCAACGTTCCCACAACGAGGCCGACGGAGACGGCCACGAGAGCCCCGGAGATCGAATTCACCGAACCATGGATGATCCTGGCCAGCAGGTCCCGGCCAATCTCGTCAGTGCCCAGCACGTGCGCACCTCCTGGCGGCAGAAGCTTCTCCCTGGCTGTGCCTGAGGTGCCGCTGTAGCCGGTGAAGATCCCGGGGGCGACGGCCCACAGCGCGATCGTGCCGATGACCAGCCAAGACGCCAGAAGACCTGGTTGTGCGCGCCGCAGTGCCCGCGCCAGCCGGACGACCGGGGAATCGGACAACGGGGCCGCGCTTGGAGCCGCTGCGTCGGCGCCGGGACCGCCCGCCGCCGTCGGGCGCTTTTCAGTGGTGGAAAGTTGACTCATGCGGTAGCACCAGCCCTTCTCTTGAGCCGGGGGTCCAGCACCGGATATAGCAGGTCCACCGCGAGGTTCACGACGACGAAGACGCCTGCTGCGAGCACGACGACGGCCTGCAGCACGGCCGCATCCTGGCTGTTGACTGCCTGGTGGGTTAGCTGGCCGACGCCGTTGCGTCCGAAGACCGTTTCGGTGACGACTGCCCCGCCAATGAGCTCCCCGAACAGAATCCCGGCGATGGTCAGGGCAGGAAGGGCGGCATTGCGCCCCACGTGCCGCCACAACACCCATGCGTTGCTACCTCCCTTGGATCTCGCCACCATCACGAAAGGCTGGGTGCTGACGTCGTCGATGCTCCGCAGCAGGACCTGCGCCAGCGGTGCGGAAATAGGCACCGCGAGGGTAAGGACCGGAAGGACCAGGCCCAGCGGTTCCGGAGGATTGATCACCGGGATGAGCTTGAGTTGGAAGGAAAAGACCTGGATCAGGATGATTCCAAGCCAGAAGACCGGCACTGAAATGAACAGGGACGGCAGGGCCTGGATTCCGTGGCGGAGCCAGGCAAACCGGCTCAGGTTCGACAGGAACGCGATGGCCACCGCCAAAACAACCGCGGAGAGGAAGCCGAGCGAGGCAAGGGCCAAGGTCGCGGGAACGTTTGCCGCGAGCTGCTCGGTGACCGGAACCCCGGCGGCGAGGGAATAGCCAAGATCCCCGCTCAGGAAGCCGCCGATGCTGTTCAGGTACTGCAGGAACAGGGGCGTGTCCGCTCCATACGAAGCGCGGATTTCTGCTATTTCTGCCGGGCTCAGCCCCATGTCCGGGTTCTGGTACTTGATCATCAGGGCATCACCCGGAAGGGCCTGCAGCAGGACGAACGCCACGGTGAACGCCGCCCACAGAACGAGGATTGCTTGGCCGAGCCGGCCCAGTATGTAGCCGGACATGGTCAGTGCTTGTCCAGCCAGACACCGTACAGGCTGGGACGGCCCACGGCCTCGAAGTTCAGTCCGTGGAGGTACGGAGCGTAGGCGAATACCTGTGGTTCCTCGAAGATCGGGATGATGAGCGCCTGGTCAATGAGGTGGTTCTGGACATCGGCGACATCCTTGAGGCGGTGGGCCGGATCGGTCTGGGCAGTCTCGGCTTCCAGCAGGGCGTTGAGCTTGCTGTCAACGAAGCTCTTGACCTTCTGGCTGCTGCCGCCCTTCTGCAAGAGGGCGTCGCGGTTGGCCGGGTAGAACTGGCTCTTGATGACATCGGGATCAGCGCGGCCCACCATGGCAACCGCAACGGGTGTCTTCTCCGGGTCCAGGTTGTCCACGGTCTTGCTGCCTGAATCCCCTGCCAAGACATTGAGCTTGACTCCCACCTTGGCCCACTGCTGGGCGACCAACTGGAGGACGGCCTTGTTCTGGGGCTGTGGCAGGGATTCGTAAATGGACAAGGAGAGTTGGGCGCCGTCCTTGGCGCGGATTCCAGCCGCACCCGGCTTCCAGCCGGCTTCATCGAGAAGCTTTTTGGCCTTCTCGGGATCGAATCCGAGCTTTGCGGACAGGTCCGTGTAGCCGATCGCTTCCTTCGCCAGCACCGAGGTAGCCACCGGATAGTTCGCCGAGAAGATGGTGTCCACCACTTCCCTGGTGTCCGTCGCCTTGAGGAGTGCCTGCCGGACACGGACATCGGCCACGAGCGGGTTGTCCGGACGGAAGACGATGCTGTCATTCACTCCCCTGGTGCCCGGAGCTGAGATCTTGAAATTCTGGGCCGTGACCTGCTTCTCGTCGTAGGCCTGGACCTGGCGGATGAGATCGCCCTGTCCGGCCAGGAGGGAGCCGGTACGGACACTGTCTTCGGGCGTGACCACAATTCTGACGGAGTCCAGGTAGGCGCGGCCTTGGTGTCCTGATGCGGCCGGTCCCCAGTTGTAGTCAGTGCGGGCCTTGAGGACAACTTCCTTGCCCAGTTCCTCACTAGCCACGGTGAACGGCCCGGTACCGATGATGTTCTTTGCGTTGCCCAGGTCATCAAAGCTCCGGTCAAGGGTGGACACGGAAACGATTCCGGAGCCGATGGTCGCGGTGCCCTGCAGGAAGCCGGGTGAGGGTTTCTTGAAATGGAACTTCACGGTGAGCGGGTCGATGACTTCGCTGTGATCGTAGTTGTTGATCACCTCGGACACCGGCTGTTTGAGGGCCCTGTTGCCCAGGCCATAGGTGTCGAAGTTACGGGCCACCGCAGCGGCATCCAGCGGAGTGCCGTCCGAGAACGTGACACCCTTCCGGAGTTTGAACGTGTATTCGGTGAGTTGCGGGTTGCTCGTCCAGGACTCGGCCAGCCACGGCTCGATCTTGAGAGTCTTGGGGTTCTGGTATGTCAGCTTGTCCGTGACTTGGTTCAGGATGCCGCCATTCGGGTAGAACCCGCCGGCCGGCGGATAGAGGTTCGTGTGTGCCTGCTGCTCCAGGTAAACCAAGGTGCCCCCTGTTACCGGGGAAGCCTCCGCGCTTTGCGGTTCGGCCGAGGGCCCACCTCCGCAGGCCGCAAGAACAGCCGCCAAGGAGATGGCAGCGATGCTGCTTGCAACAAATCTCAAGTGTTTGGGCAGAGCCACAGTGTTTCCTTCCGAATTCCTCGGACCAGATGATCACGGGGAAGATCAACGATCGCGAGTCGACGTTGATTCGGCTCGATTGACGAGCACTGGGACCACCGTAGAGGTGCTTGCGGCGCGGACTGAAGCCGGTTTGAAATCCACGGAAACCCGGGTTCACCTGCAGCAATACAACTTCAGCCCGCGTCACGGCCCTTCACTCAAAGCAACACTCTCCATCTGCTTTCACGGTGCTAATCGGCCGCCCCCGGGACTCCGCCACTGCGCGCAAAACCGGCCAGGGGTCCGGGACGTTGATCGTCGCGGACCCCTGGCCGGTTCCATGAAAACTGAGGCGGTTCAGGCGGCTCAGGCCACGTTCCCGGTTTCGCTCAGCACTGCGGTCCCTCGCCGTGTTACAGGACGACGCAGCCCGAGGTTCTCGCGGAGGGTGACGCCTTCGTATTCCGTCCGGTAAACGCCCCGCTCCTGAAGCCGGGGAACAAGTTCGTTGACGATGTCGTCGAGTCCGCTGGGAACGATCCACGGCGTGATGTTGAAGCCGTCGACTGCGCCGGTGTGGGCGTATTCAGCGAGCAACTCGGCTACGTCATCGTACGAACCCACCAGTCCGCGGCCGTTCAACCGGGATCGTTCGGACACGAATTGGCGGATGGACTGGCCGCGTTCCTTGGTTTCCGCCCGCCACTGGGCCGCGAGCTCCTTGGCACTCTTGCCGTGGAAAGCGTTGCCTCGGGTGGGATTGGTCACGTCAACCACCGGATCGATGTCCGGCAAAGGGCCGTCGGGGTCGTACTCGCTCAGGGTTCGTCCCCAGAATTGCTCCAAGTAGGCGATAGCTGTCTCTGGCCCCACTTGATGTTCGCGCACCCAGCGGTGCTTTTCTTCGGCTTCCTTGGCTGTGGCGCCCAAGATGAATTCCTGGCCGGGGAAAATCTTGACGTCGTCAGCAGGTCGACCCGCTTTCAGGGTCCGGGCAACAATATCGTCGCGGAACTTCTTTGCGTCTTCCAGCTCCGGGTGGGCGGAGAAGATCACGTCGGCGTTGCGCACTGCGAAGTCGCGGCCTGCCGGGGAGTCTCCGGCCTGGAAAAGGACCGGGTGCTCCTGTGCTGAGCGTGGGAGCCTTGGGATCACCTCGATGTCGAAACTCGCGTCACTGCGTCGCACCTTCGAAATCGCTCCTTCTGCCAGCCAGCGTTTCGCTTCTGGTCCGGAGGCGATTGCTTCATCGTCCCAGGAGTCCCATATCGCCTTGGCGGTCTGGACAAACGCCTCTGCCCGGACATAGCGGTCCTCATGCGCCAGGAACCCGCCGCGCCTGAAATTCGCCCCGGTCCAGGCGTTGTCCGTGGTCACAATGTTCCATGCCGCCCTTCCGCCCGAGAGTACGTCCAGGCTCGCGAGCCTGTGGGCGAGGTCTGCGGGATCGTTGTAGGTGGTGTTCTGCGTGGCCACGAGTCCGATGTGGTTTGTAATCGCCGCCAAAGACGCCAAAGCAGTTTGGGCGTCCGGCCGTCCGGCTACGTCCAGATCATGGATCTTCCCCAGATGCTCACGCAGCCGAAGCCCTTCGCCGAGGAAGAACGCACTGAAAAGTCCCCGTTCGGCAGTCTGAGCTACGCGGCGGAACGATTCGAAGTCCGTTTGAGAACCGCTTTGCGGCGCCCGCCAAACGGTGGTGTGGTTGACGCCTTGGAAGAAGACCCCGAATTGGATCTTGCCGTTCCCGGCGACTCTGTGGTTGCTCATGGTCTGGACTCCTTATCGTGCCGAGGTGGCGTAGCGGTTGGCAGGGCGTGGCAAGCCGAAGCTTTGCCGAAGGGTGGTTCCGGGTTCGGGCGCGCCGACAAGCCCGTGTCGGCGCAGCTCCGGAAGCACCTGGAACGAGAGCTCAGGGAGGTCGACGTCGAGCACCGCAGGATTGAACCGCACGCCGTCCGCTGTGGCCAGGACACTCGCCAGGAGTTCCACGAGCCCCGCGGCGCTGCCAACGTACCGGGCGCCCCCTTCCCAACGCCCAAAGGCATCAAGTTCGGCCAGACGATCTTCGGCGCGCTGGCCGCGCGAGTCCAGTACGACGTCGAGCTCCACCACCGCTCGGGCGCCCCCGGCACCATGGGCGGCATCGGCCGCAGCGGCTAGGCCCTCGACGCTTGGCGCGTGCACCAAGGCAACATCCGCCCCAATAGCAGGCGCCAGCTCCGCCGGCGCGATAACCACCAGCTGCCCCTGCAAGGGGCGCGGGATGATCGAGGGGCCCTTGACCGAGAACCGCTTGCCCTCAAAGTCCGCATAGTGAAGCTTGTCGCGGTCCAGATACCGGCCCGTGGAGACGTCGCGGATCACGGCATCGTCTTCCCACGAGTCCCAGAGACTGCGCACGGCCTCCACAACATCCGCCGCTTCGGCCTGCACCTCGGAGTCACGCAGCTGTTCGCGTCCGACGGAACGGGCTTCCTGGCTGCTGTTTTCTGCATTGACGAGCCAGCCTGCCCGGCCTTGCGAGGAATAGTCGAGGCTCGCCAGCTGTGTGGCGATGTGGAACGGCTCCGTATAGAGCGTCCCGGCTTCCGGCACCAAGCCAAGGGAACGGGTCAGCGGAGCAGCAAAGGCTGCTCGCTGGACGGCATCGATCCTGCCTGCGATTCCAGCAGACGCAGGAGCGATGGTCCGTGAGTCCTTGAGGCTCGCAAAGTGGAATCCGGAAATGTCCGCTGCCTGGGCAATCTCTGAGATCCTTCGACCGGAGAGGAGCGCCGTAGGAGTATGCGCCGCACGGCGCCACGCGGACGGGTGTGCGCCGTCGCCATCGAGCTCTATGGCTAGCACCTTCCGGCTGTTTTCGGATATGGATGTTGAAGGCATTCTGTCCTCTTTCCGGGTCGCAGCCCATGACATTTCTCTTGCCGCGCTTGCGGCCAGGTCTGTTTCCGGAGCACCCCGCCACACAATGTCTGAGGGTTGCCGCAGCACCAGCCGGTCCTTGGCGTGCTGACTCTTGACCTACACCCCGACTCTAAAAACGGTCAACCGCCCATTTCAAACCACCCGTCTTGCCCGGTCAAGGAACGCCATCGAAGGTCAAGGAACTCAGCAAAACGTCATCAGGACCGAAGAGACATGACAGCTCATGACGGTGCGTTGATCCCTGTGTCCGGGCATTTGGCACAATGATTTCCCGCTCATAAGGTCAGGGCATGACGCCCCGCCAGTCCATCGTTCCGCTATCCGTTCTCGATCTCAGCCCGGTGCCTTCCGGCCAGACAAGCGCCGACGCCTTGCGCAACACCATCGACCTGGCAATCGAAACAGAGCGGCTTGGCTACCGGCGCTTCTGGTTAGCCGAGCACCATCTGAACCCGGGCGTCGCCGGAGCCGCACCGCACGTGCTCTCCGGACTAGTTGCCGCCGCCACCTCCCGCATCCGGGTGGGCACCGCAGCCACCATCCTCGGAAACTATCGGCCTATCCAAGTAGCCGAAAACGTCGGCACTCTCGCTGGTCTCTATCCCGGGAGGATCGATCTGGGCTTCGGACGATCCGGGACGCCGAATCCGGGGCAACAGACCGCCCAGCCTAGCTCAGGGTCCGGGTTAAGCCGGCGTGTGGATGGTCTGCTCATCCCCACGGCCCGTCCTCTGTTCCACGGCAGACTCGCCGATCGCTTCAAAGTACAAACCGAACTGCTCGGACGAAAGGACGGAGACGCGGAGACCTTTGAACAAGACGTGCAGGATGTTATCGGCTTCTTCACCGGCAGCTATCGGACCCGGGATGCCGAGCCGATAACCGTCAGCCCGGCCGCCGGCGAATCACCCGAATTCTGGATCCACGGCTCCACAGCCGGACCCAGCGCGCGGTTGGCCGGCAAACTCGGGCTCCCCTTCGGTGCCAACTACCACGTGTCCCCTTCGGGAGTCCTTGAGGCTATCAGCGAATACCGTTCCCATTTCAAGGCGTCCGAAACCCTGGAGGAGCCTTATGTGATCGTCTCTGCCGACGTCGTGGTGGCCACCGGTGAATCCGAAGCGTCATCGCTGGCGCAAGGCTACGCGGCGTGGGTGCACAGCATCCGCAGCGGTGCCGGAGCGATCACTTACCCGACGCCCGAAGAAGCTCTGGATCTCCGACTGGGAGCGGATGATCTGGAATTGGTCTCCGACCGGCTGGAAACCCGCTTCGTGGGGAACCCGAGGCAAGTGGCTGGCTCCCTGCGCACCCTGCAGCGGGTTACCGGAGCGGATGAGCTTCTCATCACCACCATCACGCACAGCCATGCACAGCGTGTCCGTTCCTATGCGCTTCTGGCGGAAGCCTGGGAACCGGCCCATGCAATGTGATTTCCACACCCCGAACAAAAAACCATAAGGAGCAGGAATGAGCGAGACCAGTACCACCGAAGATAGCCAGCTTGTCGACGCGGAACGGGCAGCTGGACTCATACAAGAAGGCGCCCTGCTCATCGATGTCCGCAGCGACGGCGGCCGGGCCAGCACCGGGAGCATCCCCGGCGCCGTCATCGTGGACCGTGAGCAGGTCGACGAGGGGTTCGCCCCGGAATCCAGGGAACGGCACCCGGAGGCAGCCTCGACTGATCGGCAGATCGTGGTGTTCTGCGGATCGGTCAAGGGTTCGCAGCCCGTTGCTGAGAAACTGCGAATCCTGGGCTACCCGAACGTTGTTCATGTAGACGGTGGATTCCTCGCGCTGAAAGCGGCAGGAGTTCCCACCCTCGAACCTGCCGCCGAAGAAGCCAATACCGAGGCGGCTAGCCCCGCGGGGCGCTGACTCTCGTATCCCCTTGGTGGGCCGGAACGTTCCCGTTCGACTCGAGCGCCGGGCCGGCCCACCATTTCGCCCGGGCAAGATCCAAGCTGCCAGCCACGGCAGCCACGGCGAGGAGCGAGCAGCACAGCACGACGCCGTCGTGGAACGCACCCCTATATCCGGTCCGTGTCCCGACGAGGCCAAATATCAGCCCTCCGACCGCCGCGGAGCACAGCGCCGCCGCGAACCGCTGGCTTAGCTGATAGAAGCCCGCCGCGACGCCGGCAATCCGAACCGGAGCATGGCCTAGCGTGAGGCTTTGATTCGGGGCCACCACCAAGCCGGTGACAAGGCCCTGCAGCAGGCCAATCCCGGCGACCGCCAGTGCCGCCGGAAATCCTTCCAGCTGCTGCACGGCCTGATCCTTCGCCAGCAGAGTCATCAGCCCCGCCAACACCGCAAGCACCACGCCGCCTCGCCCAAACCGTGACACGAACCTCCAGCTCAGCGCCGATGACAACAACATCCCCACCGCCTGTGGCGCCAGAATCCCCGCCACTGACAACGGCGCAAGGCCCTCGCCGGCCATGAAGTAGAACGACGTCAACACCGCCATCGCCGCGCCGACTCCAAAGTGGTTCAGCGCAACCACGGTACCCAGAATAAAGCCACCGGACTTCACGAGCAGCGGACTGAGCAATGGGGTCTTCCCGGAGCGGCCATAGCCGAACTCCCAGGCCGCGAAAGCCAGCCAAGCGGTGGCCGCACCCGACATCCACAGCCAGGGGGATTCCCCATAACCGTAGATAGTCGGCAGGAGTGCCGTGAGAACCACCGCACACAGCAAGACAACACCGACCACGTCAAGCGATGCGGAACGAAGGTCCAGCGGCGCGCTCTCGCGGCGCTCAGCCTTCCCCAGATATTTAGCAGCCAGCGGCAGCGCGACCACCACAAAAGGGAGATTGAACAGAAACAGCAGCCTCCAGCTGACGTCCTGGCTGCCACCGGACAGGATAAGTCCGCCGAGCAAGGGCCCGCAGACCGCAGCGAAGCCACCGATCGAGGCGTAAGCACCGATTGCTTTGGCCCGGAACGCCGCTGGCATGTCCTGCAGAAATCCCAATACCTGGGGGTTCAGGGTACCGGCCCCAAAACCCTGTAGGAGTCGCGCGACGATCACGACGACGGGGTCGGTAGCCAGGCCCGCGAGCAGACTACACGCTCCGAAGACGGCAAGCCCGGCCAAGAAGAGTCTGCGGCGGCCCATCAGATCGCCAAGCCTGCCGGCCGGCACCAAGGCCAGACCGAACGCCAGCGAGTAGCTGGCCAGAATCCACTGGACCTCGGCGGGTTTCGCATGAAGGGCCGCGGTCATCGCGGGTATGGCCAAAGTAAAGACAGACTGGTCAAGCAGCGTGATGAATCCTGCGGCGAGACAAAGCAATAACACAGCTTTGGATCGCTTTGAAGTTTGCGTGCTGATTGTCTGCGTTAACTCGACTCTTCGTGATTCATCGGTGGTCTGCCCCATGTTCGGACCCTATGCCGGGCCGAGCCCTCGCCTGAAACGAGCTAAGAACCTTTTCCACCCGTGACGTTCTGCGCAGCTGGGTACGTAGGAATTCGACCCAAAAGAACACAGAACGCAACCCGGTGAAATACCACTCAATCGCTTTCCGCCTCCGGAATTGTGCGGTCTTATCGTAGGGCAATGACTTTCACTGTGCGCCGGGCACGTACCGACGAATACCAACACATCGGACAATTGACATTGGCAGGATTCGATCATTTGCAATCTGGCGCCAAGCTCCCGGAAAAGGAACGCCTCTCCTTGCTTATTGATGCCCAAGGCCGCAACGAACAGGGGGTGTTGCTGGTTGCGGAAGGAACAGACGGAAAGCTCCTTGGCACGGCCAGCGTCTTCCCTCATGGTGTGGCCTACGCCCGCCAAGCACGCGTAGGCGAAGCGGAACTGCGACTGCTCGCCGTGCTTCCCGAGGCTCGCAAGCGTGGTCTTGGTTGGGCGCTCCTTGAGGAGGGTGCCAACATTGCGAAAGGATGGGGTGCGGAACGTCTGGTTCTGGATACGGCATTGCACAACCTGCGCTCGCAGCGCCTCTACCTCCGTTTTGGCTTTGAGCACCGGCCCGAACGGGACGTTCATCGAGAACCGCCCAAAGTCTCCCTGGCCGTTTTCAGCCTTGACCTCTCACAGCGAGCCGAAGCGACCGCAGTTCAAGTCACATCTCCAGCCGGAGAGAAGGGTGCCGGCACGGAAATCCGTGATGAAGCTGGCGCGCTCGAATTCCTGAGGATCAATCCCCTTGTCGACGGTCACAACGACCTGCCCACACGGCTGCGGCGCACCGGGTATCAGCTTGCCGGACTCGACCGGGTAAGGCCGGAATTCCATACGGACCTGGTGCGTTTGCGGAAGGGAGGGGTCGGCGCCCAATTCTGGTCCGTCTACGTTCCTTCTTCTCTGCCCGAACCCGAGGCAGCGGTTGCCACCCTGGAACAAATCGACGCCGTACACCGGCTGGTTGCCGCCTATCCCGGGCGCCTTGGCCTCGCCTACACCGCGGCGCAGGTCCGCAAGATCTTTGCATCCGGCCGCATTGCTTCCCTTTTGGGAGCCGAGGGCGGCCACAGCATCGCGGGATCGCCCGGAGTCCTTCGTAGTTTCGCAAGGCTTGGCCTGCGATACCTCACGCTCACGCACAACCACAACACAGCATGGGCCGACTCAGCCACCGCCCCGCCCTCCTCGCACGGCTTGACCGGCGAAGGACGGTCGGTCGTCGCTGCCCTGAACCGGCATGGAATCCTGGTGGATCTCTCACACACTGCCGAATCCGTGCAGTTCAATGCCCTCGCGCACAGCACGGCACCGGTCATCTTCAGCCATTCCTCCGCGAAGGCCTTGACGGATCACCCACGAAACATTTCCGACGACGTGCTGCAACGCCTGGCTGCCAACGGCGGAGTTGCACAAGTGACTTTTGTCCCCGCTTTCATCTCCACGGCGTACGCCGATTGGGACGGGCGCGCCGCACAAGCCAGGGCCGATGCCGGACTGACGTGGACTTGGCCCGACGGTCCGCGCTTCGGAAGCCCGGCGTCGGGCAATGAAGAGCTATTGAAGTCCGACGGCGAAAACCTGCGCCCCGGGCAGGCCGCTTTTAGCCACTGGCTGGAGGAGAATCCGCGGCCAAGAGTCACCATCCACGACGTGGCCGATCACATCGACCATGTCCGGGAGGCCGCAGGCGCGGCGCATGTGGGGATCGGTGGCGACTACGACGGTGTGGAAAAGCTCCCCGAGGGCCTGGAAGACGTTTCGGGCTATCCAGGGCTGTTTGCCGAGCTTGCCCAGCGCGGTTGGTCAACTGGAGAGCTTGCCTCCTTGGCAGGGGGCAATGTCCTGCGTGTATTGCAAGCAGCTGAAGACGCCGCTGAGGAACCGCTGTGGCCACGAGGCGAGGTTTGAAAACCGGAATCCAGGCAGCGCAGCCGTCCGGCCCAGTCTCCTTCAGGAGTGGTCGGAAAACGGCACCCAGTTCTCCCGCGTCGCTGTTTCCCCTGAGTGCGGACCCGAAAAGCGGCGCCGTGTATCTAGGAGTTCCCCACCCCGGGCGCCTCTTCCTGGTTGCGGGAGGACTGACGGCGGGCGTCGGAGCGAGCGAGCTTCCGTTGGACCGGGGAAGCCAGCCACCGTCCAGTTGGCCCGTTTTCTGTTGCGAAACACCCGGCTGTTCCTGCAGTTCCTGAGCCGTGATTTCGGCGTCGGTCTGCCGCAGGAAGACGGACACGATCAGGCGATTGAGGACTCCTTCGCTGCTTCAACCGTCTTCTCAGCCTCTGTGCTGCAGGCGGATGAAATCCCGGGTGTCGTGCCAGGCTTTGCGGAAGCCCATGCCGGCGTAGTCTTTGCGGACATGACGCCGTGGGTACTGTCGGATATCAACAACCACGCATCAGCCCTCGCCGTCGGCGGCTCGCCCTTCAAGCTTGTTCCTGGAGTCGGATTCACGCTCTATGAGGGATGCGCTGCCAACCAGCGCAGTACAGAACTGAGCGCGTCGCTGACGTTTTCAACCGAGAACGCGTCGGCGTCGCCCTCCGCTGTGGTTGCTGCCGACCCGCGAAGGGTCACGATTGTCCAGAGGATTTCCCTTCTTGAGCTTCCCACAGGCTTCACGCCCCGTGAGTACCACCCTGCTTCCGGCGCCTACGGCAAGGCGTTCCACGACTTTGCGGCGGTCGGAACCGGCCGAACCGCACGTTGGCTGCAGCCCCGGTTCCGTCTGGAGACCGATGAGGAACCGGATACGGATGGGCTATCCGGTGTGCAGCGGCCGATCGTCTTCCATGTGGACCGTGCCATTCCCGAGCCTTACCGAACCGCAGTCCTGGAAGGCGCCAACTGGTGGAGCGCAGGATTCACGGCCGCAGGATTCCGCGATGCTTACCTTGCCGAGCTGCTTCCACCGGGAAACGATCCGTGGACAGTGCCCACCAACATGGTCTGGTGGGTTCACCGCAGCGGGCCGGGCTGGTCGCTTGGAAACGCCCAGACCGATCCTTTCACAGGAGAAATACTCCGGGGCAACGTCCGTCTTGGCTCACAGCGCATTCCGCAGCTCCGTTCCCTCTTTGAAGCCCTGCTCAGCCCGTACGGCAAGGCGAACGAGGAACAGCTGCTGGCCGAAATCGAAGCGGCCGTTCTGCAGCGGATCCGGCACCTGGCCGCCCACGAAATCGGCCACGCCTTGGGGTTCATGCACAACTTTGCGTCCACCAACCATCCTGCGCCGTCCGTGATGGACTACCCCCATCCGGCGGTGTCCATCCGCAAGGAGGGGCAGCTTTCGCTCAGCCATGCTTACAGCGACGGCCTGGGGCCATGGGACCATTTTCTCGTCAAGCACGCCTATGGGAATCCTGCCCCCGGTGAATCCGAAGCGTCATTCCTCGGCAAGCTTCGCGAGGAATCCGAGCCGCTGGCATATCTGAGCGATGAAGACGGATCATCTCAGTGGGCGGCCTCCCCGGAAGCGATTCCGTGGACAGTCCACACCGACGTGGCCGCGAGCCAAGGCATCACGACGCCGGCGGGCGGCAAGGTCGCCGGGCGGGACAACGGACTTTTCGCGGCCTTGGAGCACGCCCTCCGGGTCCGGCAGATAGCCTTGGAAGGTTTCGGTCCTGGGGCCATACCCCCGGACGCGCAGCTTGGAGAACTGGCGAACCGGCTCAACCGGGTCTATTTCTTCCACCGTTTCCAAGCCTCGGCCGTGCTGCGGCTCCTCGGGGGAGGTCGCTATAGGTACGGTACGGCGTCTGACTCCCCCAAGGTTTCCGGCATTGAGCCGGTTGCCGGAAGCATCCAACGCCTCGCGCTCCGGACAGCGGCTGGGTTGCTTTCTTCGGATGTCCTCGACCTGCCCAAGAATGTCTCGGGAGTTCTCTCGGCCCAGTCCATTCGGCATGCTACTCCCGCACGTGAGTCTCGCTTGGGGCCGCTCCATGACGAGGATGCCGCGGCTGCCGCCGCAGTAACCCTCGTGGCGCAAGAGGCCATGGAACCAAGCCGGCTGAATCGGATGGCCAGCCAGCACATCGAGGACCCCGAAGTCCCCCTTTCAAATGAAGTTCTGCACACGTTGTTCCACGCAGCTGGCAACGCCGGCCGGCACGCCGTGGTGGCCCGGCACACCGTGATTCGGGCCGCGGTTCACGCTCTAGGCTCGGGAAGGCTCACGGATGAGAATCGCGTCAACTTCCTGGCAAGTCTGGAACAAATCGCGGAATCGACGCCGAGCACCCATTCAGCCTTCATTCGCCATGGCATCAATCTGGCCTTGACCGGGGGTCTTTCTGGCGATCTGCTCTTTCGTCAAGCCAACATTCCGCAGGGCACGCCCCTCTGAGCAAGAAGCGGCCGTCGTCGCGCGCCCGCCACGGCGGCAGGCGGACGACGGCGGGCACGGGACGGGTGGCTACAGCGAGAACCGCCGGACTACCTGCTCCAGTGCGGTCACCGTGAGCCCCAGCGACCCCAGATCGATGTGTTCATCGGCGCCGTGGAAACGATCCCTGACCTCCGGAAAGGAGGTCCCTGCGGAGAAGACACCGAATCCGTAGGCTGACGCGCCGCGCTGTCGGAAGAAGCGCGAATCCGATCCGCCCAACCCCAGTACCGGAACTGGAACGGCGTCGGGACGCACGGCGGCCATGGCTTGCTCCAAGATGCCGTACAGGCGCGTACTTGAGGACGAGACGTTGGCAGCCGAAAACCGGCCCTCAGCCACTCCCACGTTGCCCGGAAGACCCGCCAGCACACCGCGCAGATATGAGTCCACATCTGCCTCCGTGGTACCGGGTAGCACCCGGATGTCCAAGACAATCTCGGCGGCTCCGGGAATGACGTTTGCCTTGGTTCCCGCGGTGAGGATGTTGGGTGAGATGGTTGTGTGGGTCCAGGCATGGAAAAACGGTGCGAGCTCTCCGGCATCCGGCAGGGCGTCAGCCAGGGTTGCCGGATCGGAAAGCCTCTCGGTCAACGGCGCCGGGAGTTTCAGCGCGTCGAGCGTTTGGAGCCAATGGCTGCCCAGAACGGGCGACGGCGGTTGGTCGGCAATGCGCTGCACGACGCCCGCGGCGAGGGCGGCGGCGTTTTGCGAACCCCAAGGCACGGAGCCGTGGCCGGAACGTCCACGGACAAGCAGTTTCCGGCCTGCCCCTCCTTCTCGCCGACGCCGACGCTCAGCGCTTCTCCACCGCCGGGAAGCGAACCGAGTCCGGCCCCTCCCCATTCAGAGAGTACGTTGTCTGCCCCGATCAGGTCCCAGCGGTGCTCAGTCAACCACCCGGCCCCGAAGCGACTACCGCTTTCCTCGTCTGCTACGGCCGCGAACACGATATCGCCGGCGGGACGCACTCCCGAGGCCAGGAGGGCGCGGAAAACCACGGCATAGGAAGCGGTCAGGAACAGCATGTCCACGGCACCCCTTCCCCAGACGCGACCGTCAAGAATCTCCGCTCCGAAGGGATCCACGGTCCATTCGGCGTCGTTGACTGGGACTACGTCCAGGTGACCAACGAGTGCCAGCGACTCCGCAGCCGCATCCCAGCCTTTGATCCGGGCCACGAGGGAAGCGCGTCCAGGATGGGGCTCCACGATTTCATATTCGGCGGGGACTCCAGCGAGGAAGTCCTGGAGCACCCGCACTGCCCTGATTTCCTGGCCCGAGTCGGGAGTCCCATCGTTGACGCAGGCACAGCGGATGAGCTCCTGCAAGAGCTCAGTGGCCTGGCTGTGCAGCGTTTCGGCCGAGGCCAAGCCGGGTGCGGCGGAGTGGGTTGTGTGGCTCATGGCTCGGAGATCCTTTCGGCATAGGCCAAGCCCGGAGTAGCCGGCAGGGCTGGGACAGCAGCGAGCAGCTTACGCGTGTAGGGGTGCTCCGGGGCAGCAAAAACCTGCTCCGCGGGGCCTGTCTCCACAATCCGGCCGTCTTTCAGCACTGCGATTCTGTGGCTGAGGTGCTGGACTACCCCTAGATCGTGGGAAATGAAGAGCATCGCGAGCCGCAATCGTTCTTGCAGCTCGGACAGCAGGTCCAGTACTTGGGCCTGAGTGGTCACGTCCAGGGCCGAGACGGGTTCATCGCAGACCAGCACTTGCGGCCGGGAGGCGAGCGCCTGCGCTATGGACACGCGCTGGCGTTGCCCACCCGACAGTGCGGAGGGCCTCCGGGACAAATGCTCCGCCCCGAGGCCCACGAGCTCCAGCAGACGGACGGACTCGGCTCGCCGGCCAGCAGGGTCCAGACCCGTGTGCAGGCGCAAGGGCTGGGCCAGGATCCGCTCCACCGCGAATTGGGGGTCGAAAGAGCTCAGCGGATCCTGGGTGATGGTCTGGATCCGTGCTCTCCTGGCCCTGCGGGCACGTTCTCCTCCAGCGCTCCACGTTTCACCGTGAAGGAGGACGTCACCCTTTTCCGGCCGTTGGAGCGCCAAGATCACCCTGCCCAGGGTGCTCTTGCCGGAGCCGGATTCGCCCACGATCCCCAGCGTTTCTCCTGCGGCCAGGCTCAAGGAAACCCCATCCACGGCTTGATGCCTGCCGCCCCCTGGTCGGGGAAAGGAGACCGAAACGCTCCGCACATCCAGTACCGGTCCGCCGTCGGGGTTTCTGCTCCCTCCCCGCTCTGCTGCATCGTGCGGCTTTTCGCTGACTTCTCCCGAGCGGGCACTATGGACCGGTCCGGTGGAACGCGCGTCTTCACCGTCCTCCGGCACCGAAAGCCGGCTTCCCCGGGTGGCAGCGGAGGGCACCGCCGCCAGGAGCCGGCGGGTGTAGGGGTGCCCCGGTGCACTGAGCAACTGTCTTGTAGGCCCCGATTCGACAACTTCACCGTCCTTCATCACCACAATGTGGTGCGCAACCTCAGCCACGACGGCGAGATCGTGGGTGATAAGCAACACCCCATGGCCTTCGTCGGCAATCTGTGTCAGAAGTCCCAGAACCTGCTTCTGAACGGTGACGTCAAGGGCCGTCGTCGGCTCATCCGCAATCAACAAGCGCGGCTCGGCCGCCAAGGCGGATGCAATCAGCGCCCGCTGGCGCAGGCCGCCCGAAAGCTCGTGCGGGTACTGGGCGGCCCTGATCTCCGGGTCCGGGATTCCGACGGACGCCAGCAGTTCCCTGACGCGCGGCGGAATCTGTGCCTTGGGCAGGAGCCCGTGCGCCAGGATTGGCTCGGCAACCTCTCGGCCAACCGTCCTCAATGGGTCGAGGGAAACCAACGCATCCTGGAGCACGAAGCCGACGGTCCGGCCTCGCAGGCTGCGCCATTGATGCTGGCTGAGCGGGCGGGCATCGATGAGGTGTCCGTCCCTCCCGGCGACGCGGAGCTCGTCCGCTTCCACCCGTGCCTTGCCGCCTGCCAACCCCACCAGGCTGCGCGCCGTGACGGATTTACCGGATCCTGACTCCCCCACTACTGCGAGAATCTGCCCTGGGCGTACGTCAAAGGAGACACCACGGACGGCCTGAATCTCCCCATCGGAACTGGGGAACGACACGCGAAGGTTGCGGACCCGTAGCAATGCCTCCGTTTCCTCTGTAAATGTTTCAGCCTTTTCAGATAGAACAGTGCTCATGCCTGGTCTCCTTTCGCGAAGATGGCTTGGACGCGGCGCCCGCACACAGTGATGCTGACCACGGAAACGGCCACCACGGTTGCGGGCCAAAGGCTGGTCCAGGGGGCGACGTCGAGGTAGTTGCGCCCGTCTGCCAGCAACGCCCCCCACTCGGCTTCCGGGGGGACCACACCAAGCCCTAGGAAGCTGAGGGCGGAGGCAGAAAGGACCGAACTTCCAACCCCGATCGTGGCCAGGACTAAAAGCGGCCGAAGAGTGTTGGGCACGATGTGGGTGGATATGATTCGCCAGTTACTCTCTCCCAGGGCCACGGCGTGCTCCACGTACCCGGAAAGCCGGACATGGAGCACCTGCGAGCGGATGAGCCGGGCATAGCTGGCAATTCCGGCAAGGCCGACGGCGATCAGCGTGTTGACGGGGCCACGGCCCAGGACCGCGATCACCAGGAGCGCCAGCAGTAGCTCCGGAAAGGCCAGGAGGATGTCGACCAGGCGCAGCAGGAGCCTGTCCAGGCCGCGCGGGGCGAGGCCCGCCGCGGTGCCGACGGCAATCCCGCCCAGAAATGCCAGCAACGTGGCCCCCAAGCCGATCACCAGCGATTGTGCCGTGCCGTGGACCACACGGGAAAACAGGTCCCGGCCAAGCTGGTCCGTGCCGAACCAGTGAGCCGTGCCGGGCGGCTGGAGTACGGCGGATGTATCCACCTGGTCCGGCGGATAGCTGGCAAACAGATGGGGTGCGGTGGCGGCGAGGACCAGCAGGAGGACAACGAACCCCGGAACAAGGGTGGCCGGGGACAACCAGGGGTTGACCCGTCCGGACGATGGACCGGCCAGGAGCCTTGCTCCGATGACTTGGGTGGCGCTCATGCTCTGGCCTTCCTGAGGCGGGGATCGATCGCAAGGTAGAGGGCGTCGATGACAAGGTTGACGACAACGAAGACCAGGGCAGAGAGCACGACGAGCCCGAGAATGAGCGGCATGTCGCGGCTCTTGATGGCCAGCAGGGTGATCTGGCCGATCCCGGATCGCCCGAAGACGGTTTCCGTCAGGACGGATCCGCCGAGCACGGAGGCCAACAGCGTTCCGGTCAGCGTTGAGGCTGCGAGCGCGGCGTGGCGGAGGCCATGCCTGAAGCGCAGGGCACCCTCTGCCACGCCGCGGGTGCGGACGGTGAGGGAGAAAGGTTGAGAGAGTGCTTCCTCGAGTCCGTCGCGAAGGACTTGGCCGAGCACGGCAGCGAGCGGGAGGCTGAGCGCGATCGCGGGCAACACCAATGACCCGATGCCGTCGTTGCCCGTCACGGGGAACCAGCCCAACTGAAAGCTGAAGACTGAAAGCAGCAGGATCCCGATCCAGTACACGGGAGTGCTCAGCAGGACCAACTCGGTGCCGGCCACCACCAGTCGGAGGCTCCGTCGTCGTCCCGCAGTGCTCAGGGCGCCCACCAGCGCAAGGACTACGGCCAGAACGACGGCGGTTCCGGCGAGTTGGAGGGTTGGGCCGGCGGCCTCGCCAACTACATCCACAACCGGCTGGCGATACTGGTAGCTGCTGCCGAAGTTGCCGCTCAGGGCAGAGGCGAGGTACCGGAAGTACTGGAGCAGCACGGGCTGGTCGAGTCCGAACTGCTCACGAATCACGGCTCGCTGGGCTTCGTCAACAACGTTCTCGCCTCCGCTGATCACCGCCACCGGGTCACCCGGTACCAGCTTCACCGCGATGAAGGCGATGGTGGCCGCCCCCCACAGGACGGCCACCATCACCCCCACGCGCCGCAGCGCGAAGCCGAGCAGCCTACTTGCTGAGCCAGGCATCGTAGAAGAGCGGTTTGGCGTTGGTTGCCCAGCTGATTCCCTGCAGCTTCTTCGAGGCGCCAAGCTGGTAGGCGGCAACGTA
Organism: Arthrobacter sp. MMS24-S77; assembly: GCF_054888235.1. Classification (NCBI taxonomy): domain Bacteria; kingdom Bacillati; phylum Actinomycetota; class Actinomycetes; order Micrococcales; family Micrococcaceae; genus Arthrobacter; species Arthrobacter sp. MMS24-S77. The sequence continues at coordinate 2,192,901 of NZ_JBTZRN010000001.1, read as the reverse complement.
TTGGGGCAAAGCGTAGGCCTGCGAAATGATTTCCTTCTGGACGTCCGAATACAGCTTCTGGCGATCTCCCCCTGTGGCTCCAAGGGCCGTGTTGAGCTTCTCGTCGAGGCTGTTCACCCTGGACACATCGGCACCGTTCGGCGGGATGTAGGCGGAGTGGAAGACCGTGCGGAGGATGTCCGGTTCGGCCCGGACATAGTAGAAGGCGGCGATTTCGTAGCTGTTGGCTTTGGTCCGTTCGGTGTAGCCGCCGGCGTCCACCGGATCCAGTTTCAGGTCAAAGCCGACCTCTTTGACCTGGGCCTGGATGGCCTGTGCGAGGGTGAGGTCCGGGGCCGAGGTGCTGGCTGTGTCGTATACATAGCGCAAGGTGAGCCTTTGGCCGGCCTTCGTGCGGATTCCGTCAGAGTCTTTGGTGCTCCAACCCGCGTCGTCGAGGAGTTGTGCCGCCTTTTTCTTGTCGAAGCCCCAGCTGCCGGCAACGCTGGAGTCGTAATACAGCGTCGACGGGCCCAGGATGTTGTCGGCTGCTTTCAAGCTGCCCAGGTAGGCTGCGTTTACAGCGGACTTCACGTCGGCCGCACTCTGGAATGCCTGGCGCACCTTGACGTCCGTGAATGGTCCGCTGCTCGTGTTCAGGAAGAACGACCGGTTCACGCCTGGGTTCTCCTTGGTGATGACCTGCAGCTTGTCGTTGGCCTTCACTGATTGGAAGTTCGCGGGCGGAACTTCATCAATGGCCTGGACTTGGCCGCTGGTCAGGGCGCCGAGGCGAACCGATGCCTCGGGAAGCAGTTTGAACGAGATACTATCCAGCCGGGCGGCACCGGTGTGCTTGGCATAACCCGGGCCCCAGTTGTAGTCGGAGCGCTTCGTCAGCTCGCTGCCGCTTCCTTTGACGAAGGATTTCAGGATGAACGGACCGGAACCGACTACGGTGTTCTTCGTATCGGCGGCGCCCTTGAGGTACTGCGGTGACTGGATGCCCAGGTAAGGAAGGCTCAGGCCCTGGAGGAGCGGCGCGAAAGGCTTCCCGTAGGTGATGGTCACGGTTTTCGCATCTGGGGCTGAAACTTCCTTGACCGGTCCGAGGAGCGACCTGGCGTAGCTGGAGCTGGTCTTCGGGTCCAGGATGCGGTCGAAGTTTGTCTTCACGGCGGCCGCGTCCAGCGACGTGCCGTCGCTGAAGGTGACACCGCTGCGTAGGTGGAAGGTGTACTCGGTGTTGTCGCTGTTGACCTCCCACTTTTCAGCCAACCATGGTGTGAACGAATTGTCCTCGGCCTGGCCGACAAGAGAGTCGACGACGTTGCGCGCGATCACTGCGGTGATGGAGCTGCCCGTAATCGACGGATCGATAATCGAGGTATCGGTGGCAAGGCCCACCGTCAGGGTGCCTCCGTCAACCGGCGCGGCTTCGCTGGGGTGGGCTCCGCTTTGGGTGCTTCCACCGCAAGCCGAAAGCAAGACAGTGAGCGCAAGTGCTGTCGCGGCACCGGCCAGGACCCGCGGCCTCTTTTGCATGGCAGAGGCCCTGCCAGGCGGTGTCAATCCGTTCATTGGTGTTTTCTCCTTGCTTCGCAAAGGCGTTCTCTGCGTCTGTGGCCCCAGCCTAGGCAGGCCCGGCGTAGTCCCGAAGTCGGGATTTCATGCGCCGACGCGACGGGTCAAACTGCTGCACAAACGGTCATGCGGCGCCCCTCAAGGTCATCAAAAGCCCCTCGGGGTTAATCAAAAGTCATGCACTCCGACCGATCGGCACCGGCCCTGCGCACGGTTCTCGGCCTGGCTGCCGGAGATTGACTTGTGTTTCAGTCCGGCTGGGACGCGCGTTCCACGGGGCTGTAGCATCCGTGGATGAATGAGAGCAGAATCGCCCGGGATAGCTATGGCCGGCTCCTGGCGGATCGCGGAGTCTGGCGGCAGGCCACCACCATCGAGGCTGCCGGGGAGCTTACCGCCCGGTGGCTTGAGGGAATGAGCCAGTACCAGCCCGGAACTTTCTCCGCGAGCTTTGATGAGGAAACTCTTGCCATTGCTGCCGATCTCGCCGAGATCAACCGGAACGGGCTTTTCACGAAGGAATCCCAGCCTGGCCTGCGTACCGGCAGCGGAACTGCGCAGCGCGAGTACGTCACCGGCTATTGCAGCGCAACAACGGCGTCCCGCTTGTTGGAACTATCAACGCAAGGGGAACTTGTCACGGTAGGCCACTCCCCCGGCGAGTTGAGCAGGTCCTCCATCCCCGTGACAATCCAGGGCCGCGAAGTAGTCACAGTCCTCGGCTCTAGCGAGAGTCCCGTGGAAGCGGTTCAATTTCAGGACTGGTCGGACGAAGCCAATGAGACCCTGGCCTTGGCGCTTGCCGATTCCTGGTACGTCGAGATCTTCGACCCGGTGTGGGGAAGGAATGACCGGCTCCTGCCGGCTGTCCTTGAAGCTTTGAAAGCGCCAGCGACCCATGGAGAATGACGAAGGCGGGGACCGGTTTCTCCAGTTCCCCGCCTACGCGGCCTTTCCCAGCTTTAAACGGATGGTCAGGCGACGGTCGTCGTCCGCTGTCCGGGTATGGCCTCGATGAGTTGGCGGGTATAGCCCTCCGAGGGACTCCTCAATACCTGTTCGGTGTCTCCGGTTTCGATCAGTTTCCCCGCGCGCATCACGGCCACCCGGTCCGAGATCTGCTGTACGACGGCAAGGTCGTGGGAAATGAACAAGTAACTGAGTCCCTCACGTTCCTGAAGTTCGACAAGAAGCTTGAGAATCTGGGCCTGCACGGACACATCCAATGCAGACACAGCCTCGTCAAGGACAACAAGATCCGGCTTCAGCGCGAGTGCGCGGGCGATCGCGATCCTTTGGCGTTGGCCGCCGGACAGCTCAACCGGGCGGCGGTCCGTGTAGAAAGCGGGTAGTTGCACTGCCTCAAGCAGTTCAGCGACGCGTTGCCGACGTTCCTCCTTGGTCCCTTCGGCGAACGCCCGGAGAGGTTCCCCGATGATGTCCCCCACATTGAACCGTGGGTCAAGTGAAGCGAAGGGGCTCTGGAACACCACTTGGAACCGTCGCCTCAGCTGCCTGAGCTGTTCACCTTTGGCAGCGGCAAGATCGTCACCGTCAAAGAGGACCCTTCCTTTGGACGGTTTCTCGAGTCGCAGCAGCAGCCGCGCTACGGTGCTCTTTCCAGAACCGGACTCACCCACCAGCGCCAGGGTCTCGCGTCGGCCGATGCTGAAGGAAACGCCGTCGACCGCTTTGAGCGTGTTCGGGCCGGCACCGGTCCGCGGAAGCCTAAACGACTTTTCAAGTCCTGATGCCTCTACCAGCGGCCGGGCGGCATCGTCCGTCCCGACGCGGAGAGGCAGGACCGGAGCGGTCCGCAGGCGGACAGGGTTGAGGCCCGGTGCCGCGGCAAGCAGTTCCTTGGTGTACGCATTCTTGGGGTTGTTGAACACTTGCTCGGCAGAACCCTCCTCGACGATGCGACCGCTTTTCATGACAATGATTCTGTCCGCGCGATCTGCCGCTACAGCGAGATCGTGGGTAATCAGCAGCACCGCAGTTCCTTGTTCCGCTGTTAGCGCAGCGATGTTGTCCAGGATTTGGCGTTGGACCGTCACGTCAAGCGCGCTGGTTGGTTCGTCTGCGATGACCAGCTTCGGCCGCGTAGCTAGTGCCGTGGCAATAAGCACCCGCTGACGCATTCCTCCGGAAAATTGATGGGGGTATTGACGAGCCCGGGATGCGGCTTCGCGTATTCCGCTCTCCTGCAGCAACCGTACGGCGCTTTCGCGTGCGGTCTTCTTCGCTTGGATACGGTGGATGGTCAGCGCTTCGGCGACCTGATCCCCTACGCGCTGAAGTGGGTCCAGTGATGCAGTGGGGTCCTGGGGGATAAGACCGATCTCCTTTCCGCGCACGCCCTGCCATTCCTTTGCGGTCAGGCGGATGAGATCGGCGCCGTCGAAGATCACGCTTCCCGATGCGCGGCGGGCGTTTGCCGGCAGGAGGTTAATGACGGAATGCGCTGTGGTGGTCTTGCCCGAACCAGATTCCCCTACCAGAGCAACCACCTCGCCGGGATGGACCTCGAAGCTGACACCCCGAACGGCGTGATGGGTCCGTCCGTCAAGCTGGTAGGACACATTCAGTCCGGTGACCTTCAGCAAGGGGGCGGCTGTTTCCATGCCGTTGCGGACTGTCATGAGTGGGTCCTCTCGCTGCTTTGGAACGCGTGGGAAATACGGTTGGTAGACAGGACGACGGCGGCGATCACAATGCCAGGTAGGGTCACCAGCCACCATGCCGCGACGAGGTAGTCGCGGCCCCCCGCCACGAGGGATCCCCACTCTGCGGCGGGCGGCGGGGCGCCAAAGCCCAGGAAGCTCAGCGATGAAATGGACAGCACTGCCATGCCAAATTCCAGGGCTGACAACGCCAGGACCGGCCCCGCAGCATTGGGCAGCACGTGGCGAAGCAGGATGGTGTGCCAGCGAACTCCGGAAGAGCGGGCTGCCTCAACGTACACGGCGGTATTTACGCGGAGGGATTCGGCACGCATGATGCGGGCAAAGTTGGCGACGCTGGCAACTCCGACGGCGATGGCAATGTTGACGGTGCCGAATCCCAGGACGGTGATCAGTGCGAGCGAGAGGAGCAAGCTTGGTATGGCCAGCAAGACATCCATAAGGCGCATGATGGCATCGTCGATCCAGCCCCGCGTGGATCCGGCCAGCAGGCCCAATGCCGAGCCGGCAACAAGGCCGACGGCCACAGCAACTGCCGTGGCCGCCAGGGACGTGGCCGAGCCATGCACCACCCGGGAGTAAAGGTCCCGGCCCAAGCTGTCGGTTCCAAACCAATGGAGCGCTGAAGGTGGTCTTAGCCGGTCTGATGGGATACCGGTGTCCGGTGGCCACTGCGTGAAGGCACCTGGAATCACCGCCCAGAGCAGCACCAGAACCATGAGCAGGACGGCGAAAACCAGCCCCGGGTGTTTGATGGCGCCATATGACGCTTTTTTCAGGACCGCCTTAAGGTTCCAATGTCCTCTTGCCGTATGGCTCGAAGCCGGACCCGACCCGAACTCCTCCGGGGGACGTGGAACCGCCTGCGCCGTCCCATCGGCGTCCGCCAGCACTTGCTGTGCCACTGTTTGCTCCTAGGTCTTGGGCTTGCGGCCCACGCTGAGGCGCGGATCCACGAGCGGATAAATCAGGTCAACCAACAAACTGGTGACAACGAAGATGGCAGCGGCCAAGACGACGACAGTCTGGACCACCGGAATGTCGCGGCTGTTGACTGCCGTGACCGTGAGACGCCCGATACCTGCCCGGGAGAACACCGTTTCACTCACAACCGCGCCGGCAAGGAGGTTTCCGATCAGGATGCCGAGCATGGTCAGCGTGGGGATGGCAGCGTTGCGTAACGCATGTCCGAACTGAACCAAGGCTTCACTGGCCCCTTTGGCCCGGATCTGCTCGATGTAGGGTTCGCCGAGCGTCCGGTGCAGGCTGCGGGAGAGCAATTGGGCGATGATTGCGCCGGTGGGGATGGCAAGAGTGAGTGCCGGCAACACGATACTCGCCGGACCATCGTTGCCAAGCGCAGGAAAAAGCCTGAGTCGAAAAGAGAAAAGCTGGAGCAAGAGCAGTCCGATCCAGAAGGTGGGTACTGCAATACCCAACGGCGGCAGGGAACCTAACGCCTGGCGCACCCACCGGCTCCGGCTGAAGGCTGAGGCAATTGCGAGAGCGCTCCCCAGCACTACTGCCAACGAAAACCCGACAAGCGCCAACTTGACGGTTTCCGGAAGTACTTCCGACACAGCCTGTGTTGCCGCGACACCGTTCTTGATGGACACGCCAAAGTCCAGCCGGATCGCCCTGAACAAAGCCGCGAAATACTGCTCATAAATAGGCTTATCGAGGCCGTACTCGCTGCGGAGCTTCGCGACGAGGGCCGGGTCCACCGTGTTCTGTTCTTCGCCTCCGGCCATGATGCTCACGGCATCCCCCGGGAGCAGGTAGAGGATGAAGAAGGAAACGGTATAGGCCGCCCAGAGAACAAAGGCGCCTTGGAGTAGACGTTGTCCGATGTAGCGGATCATCTGCGTCCTTAGGTAGTCAGGGTAGCGGTCGGCCAACACCGCTCGTATTGGCCGACCGCTGGCGGCTTACTTGCTCAGCCAGGCGTCATAGAAGTCCAGTCGGCTGGAGGCCTCAAACTTCAGGTCGTGCACCTTTTCGCTGGCGGAGATCGTGGTGGAAAGTTCATACAAGGGGATGGAGTGTGCTTCCTTGATCAGGGTTTCCTGCGCCTGATCCACCAGCTTTTGCCGCGCGTCCTTGTCCAGGGCCGCCGCTTGGTCCCCCAAGGTCGTATCCACGGGAAGGGGGTCCCGCAGGTTGCTTCCCCCGCGGGCGGTGTTGGAAGCAAAGACCGTCCGGAGGACGTCCGGGTCGCTTCGGGTCAAGTTGCCGTAGGAGAAGTCATAGTTCTTGTCAGCCTGGGCAGCCGTGACATCAGCGATGGTGGTGAACTTGAGCTGAAGATCCACCCCGATGGCCTTCAATTGCTGCTGTACAAGTTCGAGGACTTCCTTGGGAGACTGCCAATAGGTGACCTTGAAGGAAAGCTTCACGCCGTCCTTGGCACGCACACCATCGGCGCCGGTCTTCCAGCCTGCGTCATCCAGCAGCTTCTTGGCACCGTCGGGATCGTATTTCAGCAGGGAGTTGAAGTCCTTGAAGAACGGCGTGGTGTGGGAAAGGACACCCTTGGCTGGCTGGTCCGCCTCCGTGAGCAAAGTTTTGGTGATTTCCTCCCGATTGATGGCCTTGGAGATGGCCTGGCGAACCGCGGGGTCCTTGAGCTTCGGACTGCTTTCGTTTGAATACAGGTTGTAAACCACGCCGGGGTTGGCCCTCGTCTGGTTCCAGAAGCCGTTGCCATCAAAGAGCTTGATATCGGCCGCTGAAATCGCCGCCGTGGCGTCAATCTGGCCGGACTGCAGACTGCCCGTCCTGTTGCCAGCCTCCGGAATGATCTTGAACGTCACCGTTTCCAGATAGGCCTCGCCCTTGTTGCTGTTGGTGGATGATGGCCAGGAATAACCGGCTCGTCGCGACAGGACTGCCTCCTTGTCCACCGTGTAGCTCTTCACAGTGAATGGACCAGAGCCGGAGAACTTGCCAGCGCACCGGTCCTCCACGGAAAGTTTTGCCGATGACGGCGACAGCAGCCCGAGCGTGAACGTAGAGGTTGCCTGCAGGAACTGGGCGTTGGGCTTGGTGAAGTCCACCACCACGGTCTTGGGATCCTTCACCGTGATGGCCTTGACGTCGCTCAAGTAGGTTGAGCCCAGCGTGGCTTTGGCGCCCAGGGCTTTGATTGCTTCGAAGTTGGTCTTCACGGATGCCGCGTCAACAGCCGAGCCGTCGGCAAAGGTAGCTCCGCCGCGCAAAGTAAAGGTGAAGCTGGTGGCGTTGGTGTTTGCCTCGAACTTTTCGGCGAGCCAGGGAACGATCTCTCCTGTTTTCGGATCCTGCGAGGTCAGCGAAGCTACTGTCTGTCGGGCAATCGCAATGGCGTCGTTGTTGCCCACCTGTTGTGGATCAATGCAGCCACGGTCAACTGATAGGGCGAACGTCAGGTTTCCCCCGGCACCGGTGTGGCTGATGAACTGGCGGGGGACCCGGCGTCGGCCGCTCCCCCGCATGCGGTGGCCAATAGCGCAACGCTTCCAACTAGAAGGCCAAGAGCGGCCGGTCTGCGGCGTTTTCCGCGTAGGGGTATGGCAGGCATTTTTCCTCTTTCAAGAACGTTCGAGGCCTCAAGGCGGCCGGCATGACATTCGCTTGCCGCGGTTGCGGCCAGGTCTGTTTCCGGAGCACCCCGCCATTTGATGCCTGAGGGTTGCCGCAGCACGAGCCGGTCCTTGGCGTGCTAACTCTTGACCTACGAGTTGAATGTAGAAGTCATCCCTTGGATAGACAAACCGCTCGTCGTGGACGGTAAATTCGCGCAATACGGCGTCAATGCGCTCCATAATCCGTCATGTGAGAACCTCACAACACGACTGCAGTTGCCCGTAGAGAGGGCGGCGCCTCGAAGTCCTCCAACACATAATGGAAAGACTTGCCGCTCGGTGTTTCTTGGCTGCCGTTAAATTCTGCCGTCGTCCATAGAACATGAGCTATAGCATCGGCCCAGGCATGAGCCTCCTCCCAGTAGACGTTTGCTGGGGAGCCGTTGGAGTGTCGGTATAGCGATACGGAGACCATGAATTTGTTTGCCTCCTGAACGTTTCGCTGCGTAAAGCCCACAACTTCTACAGACAGCCCCCTTGTGATCATTGACGGCTTCTGTTGCATTGCCGTTGCGACGCCAACGCCTTCAACCCCTTCCGCGAATGCATCTTGATCGGCAAGTGCAAACACCTGCTCCCGAAACCACTTCAGATCCTCGTCGCAAATCGTTCGAATTCTCTGGGACAGTATGCTGATCATGCCTGTTGTCATCTCAGGAGCAGCCGCCAATGCGGGTACGGCCAGCGGGACACAATTCTCCGCACGAGGTGGTTGTCAGGAGAATCACGCCACCGTCTCCAGGATCCCGGTCTGAGGCCGCACCTCTAAATACTCTCCCTTGAAGAACAGCAGCGGCTCAGCATCCGTGCGGGCACTCAAAGCGCGCACGGACGCCACAACAATGGTGTGATCGCCGCCGTCGTACTCCTGATGAAGTTCGCAATCAATCCAAGCCAGCGCCTGCGCGAGGATGGGGTTCCCGAATGGCGACGGCGAGTGCTCCACCCCAGCAAATTTATCGGTGCCGGACTTTGCAAACTGGGACGCCAGATGTTGGTGCCCGGCGGGTAGGACATTGACGGTGAATCGGCCTGTTTCGCGGAGGAGCGGCCAAGTACTGGAAGTGCGTGACGGACTGAACGACACCAACGCCGGGTCCAGGGAAAGCGATGCGAATGACTGACAGGTGAAGCCTGCCGGGCCACTTTCCGTCGCAGCCGTAATCACGGTTAGGCCCGTGGCGAAATGTCCCAAAACATGCCGAAGTCTTTGCGGCGTCAAATCGGAGTCTGCGGTCATGAGGAGTCCTTTCCGGGATTGTTCTTTCAATCAACCACTCGGATATTTGGTTCTCAACACAGCCGAAACCAACGGACACTGACGGCAATACGGCTTCATATCCCGCATTACGGCGTAAAGAAACGGGCGCTGTGGAGCCGCTATTCACCTTTCGCTTTCAGGACTCTTTCCCGCGCTGCAGCGTGACCCGCCCTGATTTCGCCGGCCGTTTTCCCTGCCTCCCTGCGCGTGACTTCCGCTTTGAGCTGCGGGATCACGTGTTGCCCGAATTCCACGGCATCGGACACAAAGTCGTAGCCGCGCAGCCCGAAGATTTCGAACCCCAGTTCGTGGTAGTCCAGCAGCGCTTTCGTCACCGTGTCATAGCTGCCCACCAACGCCGTCGCGCTGCCTCCCCCGCCGCCGGCAGCTTTGGCCAATGCTGTCCAGAGGGCGCGGTCGTGGTGGTCGCCCCGCTCGGCGGCAGCGAGCAACCGTTGTGTTCCTGCGGCTTCTGCTTTCGCAGCATAGTGCCTGACGGGGTCAATCACCTCGCCATTGGCCCGCCGGGCCTCGAACCGGGCAAGGATCCGGTGTGCCTTCTCCCACGCAAGCTCATCGGTGGGAGCCGTGATTGGCCGGAACGCAATCTGCCAACGTAGCGGAGTGGTCCGCCCAGCCGCCGCGGCCCGTTCAAGGATCCGCTGTTGTTGGTCTGCGGCATCGGCAAGCGGTTCGCCGAAAAGGGCATAGATGTCTGCTTCTGCGGCGCCCACTTCCCACGCGGCCTCAGATGAACCCCCGAAAGAGATGCCGGGGCGCCGGCCGGCGAAGGGCAGGATACCGCTCGCGAAGTTCTCGAAGCGGTAGTTCTCACTGTCCCAATCGAAAGCTTGGCCGCCTTCCCAAGAGCGGCGGACGATGCGGATGTACTCCCGCGTTCGGCGATACCGCGCATCCTTGCTCAGGAAGTCCCCTTCGCGCGCTTGATCCGCCTGGCTCCCGCCCGTGATGAAATGCACCGTAAGCCGGCCTTGAGAGATGTGGTCCAGCGTCAGGAACGACTTCGCGGCAAAGGTGGGATACGAGACGTTGGGCCGGTGGGCCAGCCGCAGCTGGATTCGCTCAGTGTTCACGGCAACCAAGACCGCGTGGACGGACGGATCCTGAGTGGCCGAGTTGTACGCGAATAAAACATGGTCCCAGTTGTTGTCTTCGTGGACCTTTGCAATCCGAACAGCGTACGCCGGGTCAAAAAAGGACGTAGTGGCCGCAGACGTCTCGGTGGAATCGTTTCCGGCACCCATGCCGAGGAATTCGATGGGCATCTTATACTCCTTGAGTTTCCGTTGAAATCCTGTGCTCCGGGCTGCGATCAGCGGCGGAGGATCCTTTGGGCAAGCCAGTTCCCGAGCAATTGGGCGGCCTGGACCATGGCGATGATGATGATTACGGTGACTAAGGTGACTTCCCAGTTGAATTGCTGATACCCGTACGTGATGGCGAAGTTTCCAAGGCCACCGCCGCCGATGTAGCCGGCCATGGCTGACATGTCAACGATGGCAATGAACATGAAGGTGTAGCCCAGAATCAGCGGGGCAAGGGATTCTGGAATCACCACTGCCCACAGGATGTGCACCCTGCTGTCGCCGACGGCCCGGGCTGCCTCCACGACGCCGGGGTCTGACGCCACGAGGTTCTGCTCAACAACGCGGGCAATCACCACCCCTGCCATGAGTGCCATCGGCAGGACAGCCGCCGTGGTGCCGATGGTGGTTCCCATGACCAGCAAGGTCAATGGCGCGATCGCCGTGATGAAAATAATGAACGGAATAGGACGGATGATATTTACGAGGAAGTTGAGGACCGCGAAGAGCGGTCTGTTGGCAAACAGGTTTCCAGGCCGGGTGGCATAAAGGGTGACGCCGAGCACCAGGCCGGCGACTCCGCTGAGTACCACCGTGATGGCCACCATGAAAATGGTCTGTTGGAACGACTCCCCCAGAACGGGCAGCAATGTAGTCCAATCGGTCACGGCTTCTCTCCTGCCCTTTCGTAGGTCTCTTCTGGAAGGGATGTTCTTGCGGACGGTGCCGCTCCGATGGTTGGCTCGTCAATCGACGTCGTTCGCGCCAGGTCCGCGAGCGCGCGGTCGATGTCCTCTTCATTGCCCGTGAGCTCGTAGGTGAGGGTTCCCAGAACGCGGTTCTGGATTTCGGTGACGCCCCCGAACACGACGCTGGCGGACACCCTGTGTTGGGCAAGGGTGGACGCCACCGAGTGGGTGGGGCTTGCCTCCGAGATCCCTACCGAAACAAGTCTCCCGGGATGCACTGTGGCAAGTCGGCGCAGTGTTTCCGGTCCAGGGGTCCCATGGACTGCAGTCGAGACGAACCTCCGGGTGGATTCGCTCCGGGGATCGGCGAAAACCGAGTAAGTGGGGCCGGACTCCACCACGCGGCCTGATTCCATCATCACAACGGTGTCGCAGATCTCACGAACCACGTGCATTTCGTGGGTGATGACAATGATGGTTGTACCCAGTTCCTGGTTGATCCTGCGCAGGAGCAGCAGTACCTCCTGGGTTGTCTCCGGGTCCAGGGCGCTTGTCGATTCGTCAGCCAGCAGTATGTCCGGGTGGTTGGCAAGGGCCCGTGCGATCCCAACGCGCTGCTGCTGTCCGCCGGAGAGCCTGCGGGGATACCGGGTGGCTTTGTCGGCGATGCCGACGAAATCAAGGAGTTCCTCTACGCGTGCCTTGATCTTGTCCTTCGGCCATCCAGCCACTTTGAGCGGGTATGCGACGTTGCCGAACACGGTGCGCGACTTCAGCAAGTTGAACTGCTGAAAGATCATGCCGATTCCGGATCGTACGGAACGCAATTCTCGCTCCGGCAGCTCCGAGATGTCCCGTCCTTGGACAAAGATCCGGCCCGAGCTCTGCCGTTCCAGTCCGTTGATGAGCCGGACGAGGGTGGACTTGCCGGCCCCTGAATAGCCCACGACGCCGACGACGGTTCCCTTTTCGACGTCGAGGCTCACATCATCTACTGCCCGCACCACTGGCGCCCCGCTCCCCTGACCCGGGAAGTGCTTGGAAACATTGCGCAGTGACACAATCGCGCTCATGGAAGCCTCCTTGTAGTGATTCGGTGGCCGCGCTGAGTGGGCGCAGCAAGGGTTCGACTGCCCATCCAACAGCGCGTGCGCACGGACTTCCAACGGGATGTCCGTGAATGACTTCGGGTTGCGGAAGGTGAACGTAGGCGACTGCTTGTTTCAGCGAGCTGGCCCGTGCACCGCAGCCGTGCATAGCGTGGGCTTGGGCCACGATATGCCCGAACTCGCACCATTTATCTCGGAGAGCATCAATGAAAAAGCGCTTGTTAATAGCCGCCGTCGGCCTCGTCACTTCCCTGGCTCTGAGTGCGTGCGGTGGCGCCGCGGGTGGAGCGTCACCGTCGGCGAACAGCAAAGTGGTCATCGGCGTCGACGACGGCGCAGAAGAACACTGGGGGATCCTCAAGTCCAAACTCAAGGAGAAGGGGATCGACCTTGAGGTGAAGACCTTCACCGACGGCGCCCAAATCAACACCGCAACCCAGCAGGGCCAGGTCGACATCAATCTGTTCCAGCACCTGATCTACCTTTCCCAGTTCAACGTCAAGAGCGGCGGCACTCTGGTGCCGGTGGGCGCCACAGCGGTGTACCCGTTGGCTTTGTACTCCGAGAAGTACAAAGCGGTTTCTGAGCTGCCGGCCGATGCCGAGGTTGCCATCCCCAACAACCCGACCAACCAGGCACGGGCCCTTCTGAACTTGCAGACGGCGGGTCTGCTGAAACTCAAGGACGGTGGCAATACTCTCTCAACCCCGGCTGAAATCACTTCCAGCAAGATCAAGGTTGTGCCCGTAGACAGCAACCAAACGGTGAACGCGCTCAAGGGCTCGGTTGCCGCTGCTGTTGTCAACAATACGCAGGCGCAGAAGGGCGGTCTTGGGGACAACAAGATCATCTTCAAGGAGAACCTCGACTCGGAGGCATTGGCTCCCTACATCAACGCCTTCGTGGTGAAGGCCGACAAGAAGGACGATCCCCGATGGAAGACGATCCTTGACGCCTACCACACGCCTGAGGTCGAAGCATCAGTGACCAAGCTGAATGGCGGCAACCTCAAGTTCAAGGCCGACTGGACCCCCCAGAGGCTTCAGGACGTTCTGACAACGGAAGAGAGCCGTATCAAGAAATAGAAGCACAGAGCGCAAGTAGTACCGATACATCTCAGGGCGCGGCGATTGCCGTGCCCTGAGCTCATCCGCACCACATTCCAGGAGTTACTCTTGACCGAAGCACTACGTCGGGAACACCGCCAGATCCACTTCTTCGCCTACCTCGTCGGGACAGGGATCCATCTGGCGTCTTGGCGGCACCCCACCGCCTATCCGCCAGCAAGCATCGATTTCGCACACCAGCTCGAACTCACGAGAATCGCTGAGGCTGCCAAATTCGATGCCGTCTTCCTCGGGGATTCCTTGGCCATCGATGAAACGTCCAATCCGGGCATCCTCAACCGTTTCGACCCGGTTGGCCTGGTGACAGCGTTGGGCGCTGTAACCAGCCAGATCGGACTCATCGCGACATCGTCGACGTCATACGACGAACCGTTCAACTTCGCCCGCGCTGCCTTGACCGCGGACCATATCAGCGGAGGACGCGTCGGCTGGAACATCGTCACCACGAGGGACTTGAGCAACAGTACGGCTGCAAACTTCGGCGGAACCGACCATTTGGACCACGGGCTGCGGTACAGGCGCGCCGAAGAATTCGTACAAGTGGTGCGCGGCCTGTGGGATTCATGGGCGCCCGGTTCATTCCCTTATGACAAGGCCTCCGGACTCTTCTTTGACCGGAACAAACTGCGGAAACTGGCCCACACCGGCGAGTTCTTCCGTGTTGCCGGGCCACTGAACATTGCACCGTCGCCCCAACATTCACCCCTGCTGGCCCAGGCAGGCTCCTCGATTCCCGGACAGCGCTTGGGCGCTCGCTTCGCCAACGCCATCTTCGCCAGCCATCGTGACATCCCCGAAGCTGCAACTTTCCGCACGGCGATCCGGAGCCAGGCCGCCGCCTTCGGCCGCAACCCGGATGAACTCTTCATCTACCAGGCCATCTCCCCTGTTGTTGCCGACAGCGAAGAGGAAGCCTTGGAGCGAGTGCGCGAGCTGGATGCACTCATCACCGAGGAACAGGTTCTGGATTTTCTGCAGAAGTACTTCGGTGGGCTCGTCGATTTTTCTGCCCTCAGCGAGGACACCAGCGTTGCGCAGTCCGGCATCCTAGGCATCTCAGATCTCCGCAGTGACTTCAGGGCATCCGGTGAGCAGATCCGGGGCAGGGAGAACGAGGTGAGCCTCAAGGAGCTCTACTCGATCCTCACGGGTGACAAACGCAACAACGATTTCGTCGGAACACCGGAAAAGGTCGCGGATTCACTGGCTCGCTGGCACTCTTCCGGAGCCGCAGACGGCTTCAACCTGATGTTCTCCCTCTTGCCCCAGGACCTCGAGCTGTTCACGTCCAAGGTGATTCCGCTCCTTCAGGAGAGAGGGCTCGCCCGGACAGAGTATTCCGGAAACACGTTGAAGTCCCATCTGGGTCTTCCGGTTCAGGGGTAGTACCAGTAGAAGGAAAAGTGCTCATCCACGGTTTCTCCGTCTTCGGAGGGCCGAGCAGTGTCCGTTGATTCCTCCGGGACCTCCTGAACGCCCATAAGTTCCGCGAGAAAAGGCCAGGCCGCCCACACGACGGCAAGGAGCAGAGGCAGGCTGAAAGCAACGAGCAAAAGTGCGGCCGCGACTACCCCGTCCATCACGCCTCCACCGTGGCTATCCGGACGCCGTCAGCATGTGTGTACATGGCACGGCCCTGCCCGGACGAGCTAACCACCCAAACGATCTTGGAGTCAGCCGTCTTGGCTTCCACACTTCCGTGGTAGGAGAAACGGGTCGCAAGTTGGACTTCCACACTCTCCCCCACCCTGATAGCCGACCAGTCCTGCGTCGAATACTGAACGTCCACCACGCGATACTTGCGCCGTGCCCTCGCCCCGAACCTAGTCATGTTTTCCTTCCTTTCTGATGGGGAAGCCTTCGCGCGCTTCTGCGCCCGAAGGCCTTTCGTTGTTATTTGGCGCTCACTCCGCAATCGCGAACTTATGTAATGCGCTGTAGTTGCTAGCCGGAATAGGACCACAGCGTAGCGAGAACCTCGCCTCGATTGCTGGCACCAAGTCTTGGACGGTCATGACCCTTCACAGGCAGAAATCCAGAGACTTTGGGCGTAAGCTCCGTCAACGTGAAGTCGTCCGTCTCCCCGCTGGGCCTGCCGCCGCAGAGCGTCGCCCACCGAGTCCAACACCACCAGAAGGGCGTCGCATCATGACCCGTCCATTGGCCGAACCGCCCCGTACGAATTCTCCATTGAGGACTACCTACAGATCATCATGGACTTCGCCATGAACATTGCGCCGGCGCTCGGGTGGCAGCCAAAGCACGCAACGGCACTGAATTGGGGCCAGCCACTGGTGTGAGCGTCTGGATTTCGTGCAGACGTCTGGACGCAATGCCCTAGTCTTCTGTTGGCCGGCGCTACCTTGATAACTCAGGAATTGAGAGGAGCGCCGCAGCAATCCGGCCGTCGACCAGGACCGCATTGACTCCATACCGTTGCTGCGGACCGGAGTCTGCGAACTCGGCGATGGGCTGCCCGATCCCGACGGTGCGCCAAGTTACGCCTGCCCGGGCTGCCGGTCCTGGCCGGGCACCGGCGTCGTCGTGAAGCAACCCGTTGAGCGAGTCCAGGGTCACGACGGCCGCAACTTCCCGGGGGTGGACCGCATCGAAGTCCCCTCCTCTGTCCAACACGAGGAAGACGGGGTCGGCATGCTTCGTTCCCCGTGCTTCGAGAGTCCGGATCGCCTCAGCCACACTCACATCGGCAGGAAGCAGCGAAACACCGCCCGGCAGATCCGGCACGAGCGAGCGGATAGTACCTCCGGCCTCTGGCGATTCCAGGAATCCGGTGGTTCGGGCCCAATCATCGTTGAAGTAAGTGGAGAGGTAGTTCCGGCCAGAATCAGGAACTATGGCCACCACTGTGTGGTGCTCATCGAGCTCTTCGGCAAGGCGCAGGGCAGCAGCAAGAGCCGTACCAGCGGTACCGCCAAGCAGCAGGCCTTCCTCCCGGGCAGCCCGGCGTGCCGCTGTAATGGAGTCCCGATCGCTGACGCGTATGTATCTATCCACAACACGGGTGTCAAAGGATTGCGGCCAAATGTCGTCGACCGTATCAGGATGGACAGCGTGGCCAGCGCCTTCAACGTATTTAAGAGCCCCGTCGCCGCCGCCATACGCGGAATGTTCGGGATCTGCAGCAACGATTGTCACCCTCTCGCCGCCGACCTCCTTCAAGTACCGGCCGACGCCGCTGAGCGTCCCACCGGTGCCTACAGTGGCCACAACATGCGTCACGCTCCCCTCTGTATCCGTCCATATCTCCGGTCCCGTGCTGTGGAAGTGCGCGTCGGGATTCGCGGGGTTGTCGTATTGCATGGCAAGCCAGGCTCCAGGCGTCTCCGCAGCGAAGCTGGCGGCCCGGCTGGAAAGGTGGTCGGAATGCTCACGGGGCACGAAATCGCTGACCAAATGGACCTCAGCCCCGTACGCGCGAAGCAGCCGGACTTTCTCCACGGATGTTGCACTGGGCGCAAACACAACGGCACGATACCCCAGCTGTGCAGCTACCAAGGCGAGGCCCACACCGGTATTCCCGCTGGTGCCTTCAACGACGGTTCCCCCGGGTTTCAAAAGCCCTTCGCTCTCGGCAGCCCGGATCATTGAGAGCGCAGCCCTGTCCTTGACGCTGCCTCCAATGTTCTGGAACTCGAGTTTCACATAAATCCGCGGGCGCAACCCATCGGCCAAATGATTTAGCCGAAGAAGCGGCGTGTTCCCGATAGCGTCCAAAACTGATTCGAAAACGGCCATGGTGCCCCCTAATGCTGGTCATCGTTCTGCAAACACCGGCGCTATGCCGGCCTTCCGGCCACGTTACCCAATGGGAGGAAGAGCGCCCAGAGCGTTGAAACCTGGCGTCCTCTGGGGCAACATCCCGGACATGTAAGGCCTCATGGACTTTGGTGAGACGCCTTTACGGTGTGATCGCCCTCAAGGAGCTATCGAAAATTCTCGCGCGCCCAGAGAAATACCGTTCTTTGCCAGCCAGAGGTCGTTGAACGCTTTGCTGAGGTAGTTGGTCCCCGCATCCGGGGCGATAGCAACGATGGTGGATCCGGCGGGCGCCGACCGGGCTGTCTAGAACATTTCGGAATTACGCGTCAATACACGGCCTAGGCTGTTACTTTGCGGATATGGCCAGGAACCTGATGGGCAGTTCCAGCAGTTCCAGCGGGCCGTGGGGTCCTTCGCCATCGAGGAGGAGAGAGTCCCCTGCTTCCATGGTGTATTCGTAGGCGCCGTGGCCGTAGACCATCTTTCCGGAGAGCATATAGATGAATTCCGTGCCGGGGTGCTGGAAAAGCGGGAAGACATCCGAGGCGTCGGTCAGCGTGACCAGCGTGGGTTCGAGAGCGTCGGTGCGTCCTTTGAGGGTTCCCAGCACGCGGTATTCGTGACCGTGCTGGGTTCCGCTGCGCACAGTCAGGCTGCCTTCGCCGTGCTTGGTGAACGTTGCGTCCCGGTCGGTGTCTGCGCCCCGGAACAGCGCGGTGACGGGTATTTTGAGTCCGTCTGCCAGCCGCTGCAGGGTCGTCAGCGAACACGAGGTGCTGGCTGACTCGATCTTGGAGATCATCGCCTTGGACATGCCGGTCCGGGTGGCAAGTTCCGCGGCCGAGAGTCCCTGGCCTGTCCGGTAGTGGCGGAGTTGGGCGGCAATGATGCGTTCAAGTTTGCCGGCCACACCGTCTGATTCGACCTTTGCCGTCACATCCGTCTCCCCGCCAGTCTGATTGCTCACCCAGCCATCATAGGCGGCAGCCATGGCTTCTATCCGATCGAGCGGGCTTCGCCCAACAGGCCCTGGAGGACGTCCACGAGCGCATGTGCCCCGGCGTCCGCGTCCGCGTCCTCCACAAGCTCTTCGGGGAATGCGAGATGCCGCTGGGGTTCCTGACGAACAGCATGGCGGTTGGGATGTGGGTTGCGAGCACTCCAGCGTCGTGGCCGGCCCCGGTATCCAGGACCGGCGCACCGGGCAGCAGGGCCTGGAGCTGGTCCCGCAGGCCGGTGTCGAAGTGGACTGTGGGGCTGAGCGATTCAGTGCCGAAGGTGACAGTGCAGTTTTCTTCGGCGGCGATGACCTGTGCGTTGAGGTGGATGGATTCGACCAGGGCGGCGGTGACTTCGTCCCTGGGGTGGCGGACGTCGATCCACAGGTCGACGCGGGAGGCGATGACGTTGGTGCCTCCCGGGACCGGCTGGAGGCGCCCGACGGTCGCGCGGGCGTCCCTGTAGTTCCTGGCCGTGTCGCGGATGCCGATCATGATTTTGGCGGCGGCGATCATCGGGTCTTTCCGGTCCTTCATAAGCGTGCTCCCGGCGTGGTTGCCCTCGCCATGTACGGAGAGCTTCCACCGGCCGTGGCCCAGGATGGACGATCCGATGGCCACCGGCCGGCCCAGGTCGACCAGTCCCCGTCCCTGTTCGACGTGCAGTTCAACGAACATGCCCAGCTGCTGGAGGGTCGTGGGGTCCGCGCCGATGAATCGGGGGTCTTGCCCGTTGGCTGCGGCCACGTCGGCGTAGGTGTTCCCGTCGGCGTCTTTGAGGTTGCGGGCCTTGTCCGGATCGAGAGCACCGGTGAGAAGCCGGGAACCCAGGCAGGCGACGCCGAAGCGGGAGCCCTCCTCTTCGGGGAACACTGCGATCGCCAGCGGCCGGCGCGGGCGGATGCCGCGCGCCTTGAGGATGTCGACGGCGACCAGCGCCGAGGCGACACCCAGCGGGCCGTCGTACTCACCGCCGCCGGGAACGGAGTCGAGGTGGCTGCCGGTGACGACGGCGTCCGCGCGGGTGCCGGTGGCGGTGTCCCACCAGGCCCACACGATCCCGTTCCCGTCGGTAGCGACGTCCAGTCCGCGCCGGGCCGCCTGCTCGATGAACCAGCTCCGCAGCTCGGTTTCGGCATGGGAGAAGACCGGCCGGGAGTATCCGCCGCGGTACTGGTCTTTGCCGACTCCGGAGATGTCCCGCATGAGGCCGGATACGGTGCTGGTTGCCGCTTTGATCGGCGAAGAGGTCACTGGGCTCGTCCCGTTCCTGTAGAAGGTTAGTTACTGAACAGTTCAGTCGGCGCCGATTTGGCGGTCGCCTGACGGAATCGGGCGGGGACATCCCCCGCGGTAGCCACGTCGGCAGCCCACCGCCCGATCAGTGGCGCGAATTTCGCGCCGTGCCCTGAGCAAGGAGACACGATGGTGAGGCCGCCGGTCCGGTCGATGACGAAGTCCTCGTTCGGGGTATTGGTGAACAGGCAGGTCGTTTCGGCGTACGGCTCGGGATCCAGGCCAGGCAAGTACTTCCGGACGTAATCCACGACCCGCCTCCGGTTCGCCGGGTCCACGAGGCCGGTTTGGGCAGCCGCCGAGGGGATGAATTTGCCGCCGTTGTATTCGGCGACTTTCTGTCCGGCGAAGCCGGCGTCCCGTCCTCCGGGCAGCCCGTATGTCTGGATGTCCGCACTCTTATGGATGAACGTGGGCCATGGACCGCCGTCGGAGCGGTAGCGGAAATGGTAGGCCTGTTCCTGCCGGACGGTGAACTCCGGCAGCCTGGCCAGGAACCCGGTGGGAAGGGACAATTGTCCCAGCAGTGACGGCAGCCAGCCGCCGGCGCTGATGACGACGTTGCCGGCGTCGAGCGTCTCCCACCCGTCGGAAACCACACGGTAGCCGGATCCCCGCTTCTCCACGCGCGAGACGTTCCATCCGGTCAGCAGCCTGGCGCCGTGCTTCACGGCCTGTCCGATCATGGCGTTGACTGCACTCTCGGCGTCGATCACGCCTGCACCGGGGTGCCAGAGCACGGCGGTGTCGAAGGCGATGTGTGGCCAGCGCTCCCGCGCTTTGGCGGCGCTGAGGAGTTCGTGCTCGACGCCGGCCTCCGCGAGGATCCGGGCCAGGTGCTCCGGTTGCCGCTCGGGGCCGTAGTCGACCGCCCCGCAAGGGGTGATGAGTTCCAGCCCGCTGGCCCGGTCCAGTTCGTCCCACAAGGCCTTGGACTCCAGAACCGCCCGGGTGTAGAACTCATCCGGGTAGGCGTAGCGGAAGATCCGGGCGGACCCATGGGAACTGCCGTCGTGGCTGGCCGGCTGCGTGCGTTCCAGGATCGTCACGTCGTGGCCGCGCAAGGCCAACTGCCAGGCCGTGGCGGCGCCGGCCAGGCCGGCGCCGACCACGACGTATTCAGAGGACTCCGGCATTATTTCGCTCCGGGAATCCAGTTGGTTCCGGCCAGGGGCACGCGTGCCATGGCGGAGGCTTCGATGGTGAGTGCCACGAGGTCTTCGGGTTCGAGGTTGTGCAGGTGGGATTTGCCGCAGGCCCGGGCGATGGTCTGCGCTTCCATGGTCAGGACACGCAGGTAGTTGGCCAGGCGCCGCCCACCGGCCACCGGGTCCAGCCGCGAGGAGAGTTCGGGATCCTGCGTGGTGATGCCGGCGGGGTCGCGTCCGTCCTGGAAGTCGTCGTAGAACCCTGCAGCGGATCCCAGGGCGGCGTATTCGGCGGCGTAGCGGGGGTCGTTGTCCCCCAGCGCAATCAGCGCGGCGGTGCCGATCGCGACGGCGTCCGCGCCCAGGGCCATGGCCTTGGCGACGTCGGCTCCGGTGCGGATGCCGCCGGAAACAATCAACTGGACCTTGCGGTGCAGGCCCAGTTCCTGCAGCGCCTGGACCGCCTGCGGGATGGCGGCCAGGGTCGGGATCCCGACGTTTTCGATGAAGACCTGCTGCGTGGCGGCGGTGCCGCCCTGCATTCCGTCGACGACGACGACGTCGGCTCCGGCCTTAACCGCCAGGGCGGTGTCATAGTACGGGCGGGAAGCACCGATCTTGACGTAGATCGGCGTCTTCCAGTCGGTGATCTCGCGGAGTTCGCCGATCTTGATTTCCAGGTCGTCCGGCCCGGTCCAGTCCGGGTGACGGCTGGCGGAGCGCTGGTCGATACCCACCGGCAGGGTACGCATACCGGCGACCCGCTCGGTGATCTTCTGGCCCAGCAGCATGCCTCCCCCGCCGGGCTTCGCGCCCTGGCCGAGCACGATCTCGATCGCGTCGGCTTTGCGAAGGTCGTCCGGGTTCATGCCGTACCGGGAGGGCAGGTACTGGTAAACGAGGTGCTTGGACTGGCCGCGCTCCTCGGGCGTCATGCCGCCGTCGCCCGTGGTTGTGGAGGTTCCCACCTCGCTGGCGCCGCGTCCCAGGGCCTCCTTGGCGTTGGCGGACAGCGCGCCGAAGCTCATCCCGGCGATGGTGACCGGGGTCTGCAGGTGCAGCGGCCGGGAGGCGTGCCGGTCGCCAAGGACGACGTCGGTGTCGCACCTTTCGCGGTAGCCCTCCAGCGGGTAGCGGGACATCGAGGCGCCGAGGAAGAGCAGGTCATCGAAGTGCGGGACCTTGCGCTTGGCGCCCCAACCGCGGATGTCGTAGACACCGGTTGCGGCGGCCCGCTGGATGTCGGCGATGGTTGCGCGGTCGAAGGTGGCGGATTCGCGCAGGCCAAGCTCCTCCGTGCGCTGGGCGGGGATGCTTGGGGCGGGGACTGTGTCCTGGGGCGGTGAGGTGATGGTCATGGGGGTGTCCTTTAGTACGACGTCGAGTTGTGGACGCTGAAGTGGTAGAGGTTGCGTGCCGAGCCGTAGCGTTTGAAGTCCTCGGGGTTGTCGGTGCGCCCGGCGGCGGCGAGCAGCCCTTCGAGTTCCTCAAGGTGTTCGATGTTCATCGGCTTTTCGATGCAGTCCGCGCCCAGGGAAGTGACGGTTCCCTTGACGTAGATCCGGGCTTCGTAGATGGAGTCACCGAGCGCTTCGCCGGCGTCTCCGCAGACCACCAGCCGACCGGCCTGGGCCATGAACGCGGACATGTGGCCGATGTTCCCGCCGACGACGATGTCCACGCCCTTCATCGAGATCCCGCAGCGGGCCCCGGCGTTGCCGTCAATGACCACGAGCCCGCCATGTCCGGTGGCCGCCGCCGATTGGGAGGCGTCTCCTCGCACGTGCACCGTTCCGGACATGATGTTCTCCGCAAGTCCGACGCCGGCATTGCCGCTGATGGTCACGGTGCCCGTTTTGTGCATCCCGGCGGCGTAGTAGCCGGCGTGGCCCTTGATGGTGACGCTGATGTCGGCGTCGATTCCGACGGCGAGGCTGTGCTTGCCGCCGGGGTTGGCGACGGTCCAGGACTGGCCGTCGGCGGCCTCATGCAGGGCTCGGTTGAGGTCCCGGACCGGGCTGTCGGCCAGGTCAATTGTGGTTGTTGGGGTTGTTGTTTCGGGGGCTGTCAGAGTGACCATGTGTAGACCTTTCCGGGTTCCGGTTCAAAGATGCGGGCTGTTTCGATGCCGGGCAGGGCTGCCAGGGCACGGTATTCGGACGCCATGGCCACGTAGTCGCCGGTTTCGGCGATGATGGCGGGCTTGCAGGCGATCGGGTCCCGGACCACGGCCATGCTGTCCGCGGTAGTGACCACCAGGGTGTAGAAGCCGTCGAAGACTTTTCCGAGGTTGGTGAGTGCCGTTTCCAGATCGTCGCCCTGCTGCAGGCGTGAGGCAATGTAGCGGGCGCCGACTTCGGTATCGTTGTCGGAGTCGAACACGACCCCTTCGCGTTTGAGCTCCCGGCGGATGGTGGCGTGGTTGGAGAAGGACCCGTTGTGGACCAGGCACAGGTCGTCTGCCACTGAGAAGGGGTGGGACCCGCCGGCCGTGACGGCGGACTCGGTGGCCATGCGGGTGTGGGACAGACCCTGGCTACCGGCCATGGCCTCCAGTCCGTGCTCGGCGGCGATGTGCATCGGGTGGCCAACGCTCTTCATGACGGCCACGTGCTCGCCGCGGCCGATGATGGTGGAACTTGGGAGGGTTTCGCGCACGGCCTTCACCAGCAAATCGGTGCCGACGGCGGCGCTCACCAGGGTGGTGTCGCCGACCACCCTGACGTCCGGGGCCGCGGACGCCGACAGCAGGTTCTCCAGTGACGCGGTGATGTCGTCGAGCGGCAGGCCTTGGTCTTTGCCGAGGAGGCTGAGGGTGGAGGTGCCTTTGGAAACGAGGCCAGGGGTGTCGTAGACGGCCAGGCCGGCGGAGTCCGGTCCGCGGTCCACGATCTGGCACATCATGGAGGACAGGAGACTGCCCATTTCGGGATGCAGCGAGGGGTTGCGCAGCTGCAGCGCGGCAATTCCGCACATTGGTGTGTCCTTTGCTAGGTGGAGGGATATCAGATCGAGGTCAGGTACGTGCGGATTTCCCAGTCACTGACCTGGTTATGCCAGCTCAGGAACTCTTCTTCCTTGGCGTCGGCGTAGTACTCGCCGATCGCCACATCGCCGCTCAGGCTCGAGAGCATCACCGGGTCCCGGCGCAGTGCCTCGACGGCGTGCAGGAGCGTTGCAGGCAAAAGGTGGGCACCCTTGCGCGCTTCGCCGGGTCCGGACGGTGCGCCGGGGTCGGTACGGTTCGTGACGCCGTCGAGCCCTGCTTCGATGGCCGTGGCGATGGCCAG
Organism: Arthrobacter sp. MMS24-S77; assembly: GCF_054888235.1. Taxonomy (NCBI): domain Bacteria; kingdom Bacillati; phylum Actinomycetota; class Actinomycetes; order Micrococcales; family Micrococcaceae; genus Arthrobacter; species Arthrobacter sp. MMS24-S77. Next base: position 2,169,008 of record NZ_JBTZRN010000001.1, on the reverse strand, counting down.
GTACGGGTTGGCGGAGCCGTCGCCGGAACGGAGCTCGATCCGTTTTTCGTCAGGGACCCGGATCATGTGGGTGCGGTCATTGCCCCCGAACGAGGCCTTGCGCGGTGACCAGGTTGCTCCGGAGGAACTGGTGGTGGCGCCCGATCGCTTGTAGGAGTTGACCGTCGGGGCAAGGAACGCCTGAAGGGCAGGCGCATGATCCAGGATCCCCCCGATGAACGAATAGGCGAGGTCGGAAAGCCCAAGTCCCCTGCCGCCGTCGTCCGAACCATCGTCCTCACCGGGGAACAGCGCGTGACCGCCGGACCACAGCGACAGGTGGAAGTGCAGGCCGGTGCCGGTCCGGTCGGTGAACGGCTTGGGCATGAACGTGGCGGTCATGCCGCGCTGTTCGGCAAGGATGTTCAGGATGTAGCGCAGGGTGACCACGCGGTCGGCCGTGGTGAGGGCGTCCGCATAATTGAAGTTCTGTTCAAACTGCCCGGCGGCGTCCTCGTGATCGTTCGCGTAATTGCCCCACCCTAAGCCGTTCATCGCTTCGGAGATGGACGTCAGGTGCTCGTACATGCGGGTGACGCCGCGGGCGTCATAGCAGGGACGCGGCGAATCATCGCGGACGTCGGCAGTGCTGAGGGAGCCATCGGGGTTCTTGTTGACCAGGAAGTACTCCACTTCGGCGCCAACCTTGGCCTGCATGCCCTTCCCGGCCAGGCGGGCCAAGGTGTTCTTCAGGATGACCCTCGGGGCGTAGGGCCACGGCTTCTCGTCAACATGCGGATCGCAGTGGATGATCGCCAGGCCCTCCTTGATGAATGGGACGGGCGTGAAGGATGCGAGGTCCGGAACGGCGATGAGGTCCGAATCCTGCGGCTTCTGGCCGATCAGACCGGCCGCGTACCCGGCAAATCCCATCGCACCAGCCTCGAGCTCGTCCGCGGCTTCGACCGGGACCAGCTTGGCGCAGGGCTTGCCGGTCATGTCCACGAAGGTGGCCAGCAGGAAGCGCACGTCATGGGCCTTCGCGATGTCCGCGAGGGAAATCTGTCCGGCCTGGGCCGGGGTCTCGGTCGGCACTGGGCTTTCAGTTGATACTTCAGGGGTTGCGACACTTGTCATCGGAACTGTCCTGTTCAATTGGTGTTACCTAAGGGGAAACGCTGTTGAACTACAGTAGTCAAAGTGATGTTACAGCCGTGCGCTCGGAACGTTAAATCCTCATGTCGCGATCCGCCGTCGATTGCAACGGAAATGTAACGCAAGCGAAACCCGCAATCGTTCACTGTCATGAATCATGGTTTCATCTCACGGTTACTTCGTGCGCAGCCTTGCGCCTATCGCCGTCAGACCCCAACCCCTTTCTGATTGGAGTTCCATGAATTCTGGAGATACCGCCTGGATCCTCGCCGCAAGCGCATTGTTGTGCATCATGATTCCGGGCCTTGCCCTGTTCTACGGCGGCATGGTCGGATCGCGAAGGATCCTGAACATGATGATGATGTGCTTCGGCGGAATGAGCATCGTCGCAGTGCTTTGGGCCGTATTCGGCTACTCGATGGTCTTCGGCAACTCCGTCGGCGGTGCCGGCCTCATCGGCAACATCACGGAATACTTCGGCATGGAGCAATTGCTGGCCGAGGACCCGAACGCCGCCATACCTGCCGCCCTGTTCGCCGCCTTCCAACTGTTCTTCGCCGGAATCACGACGGCGATCATCGCCGGAGCGGCGGCCGGACGAATGAAATTCGGTGCGTGGATGACCTTCGCCGCCCTGTGGGCAACCCTTGTCTACTTCCCTGTCGCGCACTGGGTATTCGCCTTCACCTCGGCGGATGGCTCAGTGACCGGCGGCTGGATCGTGAACAACCTCAAAGCCATCGACTTCGCAGGCGGAACGGCCGTTCACATGAACGCCGGAATCGCCGCCCTCGCACTCGCACTTGTCCTCGGACGCAGCGCCGGCTGGCCCAAGAGCGAACACACCAAACCCCACAGCAGGCCGCTGGTACTGGTCGGCGCCGGACTCCTGTGGGCCGGATGGTTCGGCTTCAACGCAGGCTCGGCGCTCACGGCCGGGCAGTCAGCCTCCGTGGTGTTCCTGAATACCGCCGTCGCCGCTTGTGCGGGTCTCCTGGCGTGGGCGCTGGTGGAACGCATTCGGCTCGGCAGCGCCAGCAGCATGGGCGCCGCTTCCGGCTTGATCTCGGCCCTTGTCGCCATCACTCCCGCGTGCGGCGCCGTCAGCCCGCTCGGTGCCCTCGCCATCGGTTTGATCGCAGGTGCCGTCTGCTCCCTGGCGATTGAACTGAAGTTCCGACTGGGCTTCGACGATTCACTCGACGTCGTCGGCGTCCACCTGGTCGGCGGCATCCTCGGAACGTTGCTCATCGGGTTCTTCGCCACGGACGCCGCCCCGAACAAGGTCAACGGGTTGCTCTATGGCGGAGGTTTCGGCCTGCTCGGCATCCAGACAATCGCAACCCTGGCCGTGCTGGGCTACTCCTTCATCGTCACCTGGGTCATTGCCAAGGTCCTCAACATCACGATGGGCCTGCGTATCCACGAGGCAGATGAACTACGCGGCATCGACATCGCGGCCCACTCGGAAGCCGCCTACCTCAGCGACGAAGAACCCGTCGAACTCGGCTCCCCGCACCGACGCTAGTCCAAGCTGGACGGGCTACGACCTGCGCGGCCATGAGTGAAGATCGCCCCGCAACTGTGGTCCACGCAAGCGTTGTAGTAGGTAGCGAAGCAGGCTTCGGCACGTAGCTCGGAAGCCGGGGCGCCCCGGAGCGATCCGGCCGCGCCCACGGCAAATCCGGCGCGATCGACGCCGTCGCCGCCGCCCGGACCGTCCTGGGGAATGGCCACGACCGAACTTGTCAGCCCCAGGTCCGAGGGCCTCAGGGAAGCACTGCGGATCCTCCTGGCCGCCGGCGCCTGGGTGTGCTGAACTCTCCCGCTGCGGCCTAATGGCAGTATTCATGTTACATATGTGCGATTCAGCAGGGGCGGCCTACCGGTTACGCGCCGCTTGTTAGCTGCATATGAGGATTCCTTCCGCTCAAGCTAGATGGGGTTTGAGGTTCGTAGATAGAGCTGGCTTGTTTCGGAAGCTCCGTAATGATCCGCTGCATGATGGTGGGGTCGGAGAGGGTGGTGGCGTCGCCTACTTCGCGGCCTTCCGCGACGTCCTTGAGGAGGCGGCGCATGATTTTCCCGGAGCGGGTCTTGGGCTGTTCGGGGACCACCAGGATGTGCTTTGGTTTGGCGATGGGGCCGATTTCCTTGCCGACGTGGTTGCGGAGTTCGGCGACGGTGGCGTCGCCGCTGTCCTGTCCCGACGGGGCGGACTCGCGCAGGATCACGAACGCGACCACGGACTGGCCGGTGGTCTCGTCGGCGGCCCCGACGACGGCGGCCTCGGCGACGGCGGGGTGGGAGACGAGGGCGGATTCGATTTCGGTGGTCGAGAGCCGGTGCCCGGAGACGTTCATGACGTCATCCACCCGGCCCAGCAGCCAGATATCGCCGTCTTCGTCCTTTTTGGCGCCGTCGCCGGTGAAGTACATGCCTTCGAAGCGGGACCAATAGGTGTCCTTGAACCGTTCGGGGTCTCCCCAGATGCCGCGGAGCATCGCGGGCCAGGGTTCGCGGACCACGAGGTAGCCGCCGTGCCCGTCCGGGACGGACTCGCCGGCCTCGTCCACGACGTCGATCGCGATGCCCGGCAGCGGGACCTGCGCCGAGCCCGGCTTGGTGGCCGTGACGCCGGGCAGCGGGGCGATCATCTGGGCGCCGGTTTCGGTCTGCCACCACGTGTCCACGATCGGGGCAGGGTTCTCCTTCTTCTCGCCGTTCTTCCCGGCGTTGGAGCCGATGACGTCCCGGTACCACATCCAGGCCTCGGGGTTAATGGGCTCACCCACCGAACCGAGGACCCGGATCGAGGACAGATCGTACTTGGCCGGGATCTCCCGGCCCCACTTCATGAACGTCCGGATCGCCGTGGGTGCCGTGTAGAGGATGGAGACCTTGTACTTCTCCACGATTTCCCACCAGCGGCCCTGGTGCGGGGAATCCGGGGTGCCTTCGTACATGACCTGGGTGGCGCCGTTGACCAGCGGGGCGTAGGCGACGTACGAGTGGCCGGTGACCCATCCGACGTCGGCGGTGCACCAGAACACATCCGTCTCCGGGTGCAGGTCGAAGACCGCCTTGTGCGTGTACGCGGTCTGGGTCAGGTACCCGCCGGTGGTGTGCAGGATGCCCTTGGGCTTGCCCGTGGTCCCGGAGGTGTACAGGATGAACAAAGGGTGCTCGGAGTCATGCCCGACGGCGGTGTGCTCGCCCGAGGCGGCGCCGACGGTGTCCTCCCACCACTGGTCCCTGCCCTCGTGCCAGTCCACCGGCTGGCCGTTGCGCTTGACCACCACGACGTTCCGGACCGAATGTCCCTCTTTGGACAGGGCCTGGTCCACGGCGGGCTTGAGCGGGCTGGGCTTGCCGCGCCGGTAGGTGCCGTCCGCGGTGACCACAAGCTTGGCCTCGGCGTCATCGATCCGGGAGCGCAGGGCGTCGGCCGAGAAGCCGCCGAATACCACGGAGTGCACGGCGCCGATCCGGGCGCAGGCCAGCATCGTGATCACGGCCTCGGGGATCATGGGCAGGTACACGGCAACGCGGTCGCCCTTGGCCACGCCGAGGGACTCGAAGGCGTTCGCTGCCTTCTTGACCTCCTCGGTCAGCTGCGCGTAGGTGTAGGAGCGCGTATCGCCGGGTTCGCCCTCGAAATGGATCGCCACACGGTCCCCGAGCCCGTTCGCGACGTGCCGGTCCAAGGCGTTGTAGGCCGCGTTGACCTTGCCGCCGACGAACCACTTGGCGAACGGCGGGTTGGACCAGTCCAGGGCCTGGCCGAAGTCCGTGTCCCAGTCCAGGAGCTCGCGGGCTTGCTTGGCCCAGAACGCGGGGAGGTCCGCATTTGCTTCCGCGTAGGCTTCGGCGCCGACTATTGCGTTGGCGGCAAATTCCGCGGTGGGCGCGAATTTCCGGTTCTCGTGGAGAAGGTTTTCGAGGGCATCGCCGTTGCTTGTCCCGTCAGGTGCGGGTGCAGCGGTGGTCGTCGATCCATTGGCGTCCTGGGACATGTGAACCTCATCATTCATCGATCTGAAAAACTTTGGCAGGCTGGGCTTTCATTGCCGCTAGTTGATCGGTGCGGGCGGTTGTTCGCCGCTGAGCACGGCGAGGGCGTTGTCGGCGGCGAGCATCGCCATCGCGGTGCGCGTCTCCACCGTGGCGGAGCCCAGATGCGGCACTAGCACCACGTTCTCCAGGTCCAGCAATTCGGGATGGACCTGGGGCTCGCGCTCGAAGACGTCCAGCCCGGCGCCGGCGATGACGCCGTCGCGGAGCGCGGCAGCAAGCGCCGCTTCGTCGATGATCGGTCCGCGCGCGGTGTTGACGAGGTACGCCGAGTTCTTCATCGCCGCGAGTTGTTCCGCGCCGATCAGACGATGCGTGGCAGGTCCGTAGGGGCAGTGCAGCGAAACGACATCGGACACGGTCAGCAACTCGTCGAGATCGACCCGCCGGGCGCCCAGTTCCGCTGCGATCGCCGGATCGAGCTCACTGCGCGACTGGTAGACGACGTCCATGCCGAAGGCCTTGGCCCGGCGCGCGGTCGCCTGGCCGATGCCGCCCATACCGACGACGCCGAGGGTCTTGCCTTGCAGGCTGGACCCGAGCAGGAAGAACATCCCCCACTTCCAGGCCTGGCCGGAGCGAATGAGCCTCTCCCCCTCGCCGAGCCGGCGGGTCGCCATGAGGACGAGGCCCATGGCAATGTCGGCGGTTGCCTCCGTGAGCACCCCCGGCGTGTTGGTGGCCACGATGCCCCGTTCCGTACAGGCGGGGACGTCGATGTTGTCATACCCCACGGCCACGTTCGCGACGACCTTGAGCTGCGGGCCGGCGGCGTCGAGCAGCTCGGCGTCGATGCGTTCGGTGAGCAGGCTCACCACGGCGTCTGCCCCGGCCACCCGGTGCAGGAGCTCCTCGCGGCCGATCGACTCCGAACCCGTCCATGCATCGACGTCGTGCTCGGCGCGAAGCTTCTCGATTGCGGTTTCGGGTATGCGTCCCGTGACGACTACCCGGCTCATGCCGTCTCGATCCACTCGCGCAGGCGACCGAGACCGTCGTTGATGTCCGCTACCTCGATGCCCGAGTAGGCGAGCCGGATGTACTGCCGCTCTTCACCGGGGAGGCGACGGCCGAAGTGCTCACGCGTGCAGAAGGAGACGCCGGTCTTGTACAGGGCATCGGTGGCGAAGTCTCCGACTGCTGTGTATCCCATGCGTTCCATTGCGTCGGTGACATCAGGGAATAGGCAGAACGTCGACTGCGGCACGGCGACATGCATGCCCGGGACGGAGTTCACGAGCTCGCATGCAGTGTCCCGACGCTTCTGCAGGACGTCAAGCATCTGCTGCACGGATTCCTGGGGGCCGCGGAGCGCTTCGACGCCGGCCCACTGCACGTAGTGCGTCGTGCACGACTCGTCGTTGGTGTTCAGCGTGCTGAGCACCTTGGCGATCTCGAGCGGTGCGACTGCGCAGCCGAGGCGTGAGCCGGTCATCGCGAACTTCTTGCTGAATGTGTACAGGATGACGGTGCGCTCGGCCATGCCCGGAAGACATGCGATCGAGCTGGAGACCCCCTCGTAGCGGGTCTCGAAGTAGGCCTCGTCGGAGAGCACCCACAGGTCGTTTTCTATCGCGAACTGTGCGATGGCCTCCCGCTCGGCCGCCGTCGACTCCGCCGAGATCGGATTCTGGAGGTCGTTGTAGATGATGGCGACGGTGTTCGGAGTGATCGATGAGCGCACCTGGTCGAGGTCGATCGAGAAGCCCGTGCTCGTGGGCAGGTAGCGGTACGGCACGGCCGTGCCGCCAAGGTACTCGATCTGCGATTCGTAGATCGGGAAGCCGGGGTTCGGGTAGAGCACGTCCTGGCCAGGGTTCATGACCGCCTGCAGGAACTTCGTGATGACCGGCTTCCCGCCGGTCATCACCACCACGTTGTCGGGCGAGAACTCGATGCCACGGCGCGAGCCGATGTCCTCGGCCAGTGCTTCACGCAGCTGCGGGATACCCGGGCCCGGGCAGTAGCCCGTGTAGCCGTCCGCGATCGCCCTGTTCATTGCTTCCACGATGTTCCCGGCCGTCGGGATGTTGATGTCACCAAGATGGAAGGGGAACACACGGTTCCCCTCTGCCTTCCAGGCGGCCGCGGCCTGGGCGACGCTGAAGGCGGTCTCGGTGCCCAGACGCGCGAGCCGGTGCGCGAGTTGCTGCATGCTGTTCACTCCTCGTTGAGTTGGGAAAAAGATATACGGAAGAATCGAGCCTGGAGCGGGGCGCTGCTGACCTGCGGACCTAGTAGGACCGGCAACATTGGCTTCCGTGGTCGTGTGGGCTGGAAATTGAACCTTCCATCACCCAAAGGACCTCGCACGGTCATTCCGGGTTACGAATGAGTCAGCGTTCTGTTTGGCCATCGCTTCTGGAGTCAGAACGGGCTTTGGGCCGTCTTCAGTTGGCTTGAGTATGCCCGTCCCGATCCAGCGAAAATCACAGAATCCGTTCCCGGGATCGGATGGTCCTCATGGAAGGCTCGGCGTTCCGGCGGCTGCCGCTGCCGCGATTGCCTCGTCGGAAACCTCGATCCGGAAGCCGCAGGTTGCGTCGCCGCGTGTCTTCAGCGTCTCCCAGCGCACCACCGTGCCGGGAAGGTACGTGTTATACAGCGTGGTGTGTAGCTCTACGTCGTAGAGGTAGCCGAACTTTTGGCCCTCAGTTCCGAACAGATCGACCTTACCGACACGCAACTGCAGCATAAGCTCAAGGAGACGAGCACCGAAGCCCTCAGGGATCTGGGAGATTTGGGGGCCGCTATCGCGTCAATGTCTGCCCGGCTTGCGGCCAGCCGCGCAGATCCGCAAAACATTGAGGATCTGGAAAGCCTGGCAAAGCGCCACCGGGATACCGTCGATGAACGTGCCCGTCGCCGAATGGACAGCCGCTTCCACGTGGCCGTCAGCATCGCCGCACAGTCAAGCAGACTGACCTCGGCCGCGCTTCAACTCGAAGCCGAGCTCATGACGCTTTGGTGGGGCATCCCGGTTCACTCCGGGAGCCAGAACTCACTGGTGAAACAGCACATGGCAATCGTCGATGCGATCAGGGGCAGGGACGCCGACGCCGCGGCCCACGCAGCTGAGCACCACAGCAGAAGCGAGATGGAATATTTGATAGAACAACACCTCGGGCTGACGATGCGGGCAGAGGAAGGTGCGTGACATGGAGCCAGTGATGGAAGCCCTCGAGGGGACCGCCGGCACGCTCTCCTCCAGCATCAACGGCCTGTTCACCGATCTGGAAAACATCGCAGACTCTGTTACGGCCGCAGCTAAAGCCGCGCCCGGAGAACTGCGCCGCAGCGAGTTCCTCTTCCTCAAAGAAGAGCTGGCGGACTTCATCAAAAAGAACTCGGACCTCATCAACGGCGCCGGGATCGCCTTTGCCCCTGGCAGCCTCCCCGAGGCTCCGCATTGGCTGGAATGGTGGAGGGGCCAACCCAAGGGCGACCCCCGCTTCGTCACCCACGACCTCAACCCGGACTCGCTGAACTACTACGACTACACAACCCGCGAATGGTTTACTCTCCCCGTCTCCACGGGACGGTCTGTGGCAGTCGGCCCCTACGTTGACCTCGGCGGCATCAACGTCAACATCATCACCCTCTGTGTTCTAGCTCCGACCCCACAGGGCGTCCACGTCCTCGGATGTGATCTGACCCTCGCGAAGCTTGAGAGAGTCTTTCTCCGGACGCTTCAACTTCGCGAACCTGCGGTCGTCCTGCTTGGACCCAACGGCAGGGTCATCGCCTCCAACAACGCCCGTATCGCCACCGGCACCCTCCTCCTGGCGGAGGACCTGGGACGAGTCGAGGCATCACTTGACGTCACCGCCGGCCATCCCAGCCGCCTTCCCTGGAAGTTGATCAGCCTTCACAATAAGGCCCACATTCCGACGTAGCCCGGCACCGCCAGAGGACTGTTCAGCCGTTACCTGCCAACGCGCCAAAACGTCCGAACCTGGAGTGCCCGCGGATGATCGCTACCTGAGTAGATCGACGTCGGAGACAAGCTCGATGTGCGTAAGCATCGCTTCCGCTGCGGCTTCGGGGTCCTGGGCACGGATCGCATCCGCTATCTTGCGGTGGGAAGCGAGTGATTGCTCGGGCCGCCCCGGCTGTCCCAGGGACTCTAGACGTGTTTCGAGGATCATCTCGGCGATGAAAGTCATCAGCTGGGCCATCACCGATGAATGGGCCGCAGCCGTGACAGCCTGGTGGAATAGTTCGTCGCCGTGCAGGCCTTTGCCTCCCTTGGCGATCTCATCAGCCATCACCTGCAGCGCCGAGTCGATTGCCTCCATCTCTGCATCGGTGCGCCTGACCGCGGCGAGTCCGGCGAGTTTCACTTCGAGGGTGCTTCGGGCTTCGACGATCTCGGGAAGCCTGCTTCTGTGTTCCCTCAGGCTTCTGATCACGGTGGCGATGCTGGGCCGGTAGACGAGGACGGCGCCGGTGCCGTGCTGCACATCGATGACGCCCAGAACCTCCAGTGCCACCAGTGCCTGGACCAGCGTGGCCCTCGACACTCCGAGCCGCTCCGCCAGATCCCGCTCGGCGGGCAGCAAATCACCCGGACCAAGCTGGGCAGACTCAATATAGCCAAGGAGCTGCGTCACGAGCTGTTCGTACAGGCGGGGCCGGGAAACACGCGCCAACGGATCAGATTGTGCAGTCTCGCGCACTCATACCTCCTCACATAGTCCTCTGAGTAATAAGAATACACGGAGGAGCATTGACAAGGTGACTCACTGTACTAGAGGCTAGTCCAGTGCTAGGGTAATCAACATCACATCGGATTTCCCGCCCCGGGCGGCCCCAGCGGCCCTCCAACGGTGAACTCGATAAATTCCCTAAGACGCAAAGCCACAACCCCAATACCCCCACCGGGCACCACGCCCGGAACATCAGACCAATGGAGCGACGATGACTGTTCAGCAAGTGACCCGGGAGCAGGCCGTACGGCGTGCCACCGTGGCCAGCGTGGTTGGAACAACTATTGAGTGGTACGACTTTTTCCTCTACGGAACTGCGGCGGCCCTTGTTTTTCCGCAGCTGTTCTTTCCAGGCCAATCTGCCTTTGCCGGCATTCTGGCGGCCTTCGGCACCCAGTTTGTCGGCTTCGTGGCACGTCCGGTGGGAGCTGCGATCTTCGGCCACTACGGTGACCGCATAGGCCGTAAGACCACGCTGATGGCAACCCTGTTCCTGATGGCCTTCGGCACGGTACTGATCGGACTCCTTCCCACGTATCAGAGCATCGGCGTCGCCGCTCCCATCGTGCTGGTGCTGCTGCGGATTATCCAGGGCATCGGCGTCGGCGGGGAATGGGGAGGATCCGTTCTGCTCAGCATGGAATGGGGAAACCAGAAGAGACGGGGCTTGTCCGCCAGTTGGCCGCAGATGGGCGTGCCGCTTGGCCTTGTTCTGTCCACGGGAGTTGTGCGCCTCACCTCCGGCGTCACGGGCGCGGAAGGATTCGCCGCTTTCGGTTGGAGGATTCCCTTCATCCTCAGCATTGTGCTGATCGGCGTCGGCATGTTCGTGAGGCTGCGCGTCGTCGAGAGCCCGGAATTTGAGGCCGTCCGCGCATCGAACAAGGTGGTCAAGAGCCCGATCCTGGAGGCCATCAGACGCCAGCCGAAGCAGATCCTGCTTTCGGCCCTGCTGCGGACTTCCGAACAGGCGCCGTTCTACCTGTTCATCACCTTCGTGCTCACGTATGCCGTCAAGCAGCTGAAGCTCAACAGCAACTCCATTTTGGATGACACCCTCATCGCGGCCGCACTGGGACTGATCAGCATCCCCCTGTTCGGGCGGCTCTCGGACCGCTTCGGCCGCCGCCGGGTGTACGGGACCGGCATCATCCTGACCGCGTTGTTCGCCTTCCCCTACTTCGGCCTGCTCAACACCGGCAATGCCCTTCTGGTTGGAATTGCCGTCGTCGTGAGCCTGGTTCTCCACGATATGCAGTACGGACCGCAGGCAGCATTGATTGCCGAAAGCTTCGATCCGGATATCCGCTACACGGGTGCCGGCATGGGCTACCAGCTCGCCAGCGTGGTCGCCGGCGGCCCGGCGCCACTGATTGCCGCCGCCCTTCTGGAGCACTACGGGGATTCCACGGCCATCTCGATCTACATCATCATCTGCACCATCGTCAGCATGGCCGCCCTGATCCTGCTGCCCAAGGCCGCACACGCCCTGGCCGCCACGACCCCGAAAGCCGTAGGAAACCCCGTATGAGCATCCAAGAAGAAAGCGTCCAGGACACGAGTGCCCGCAGTGGCGGTCTTCAGGAACCAGCACCGGACCTGAGCCCCCTTGTTGCTCCCTCCGAGGAGGTGTCCGGCGGAGCCTTGCAGGACCTGTTGGTGCTGGACCTGACCCGGATACTCTCGGGCCCCTTCGCCACCATGACCCTGGCGGACCTGGGCGCCGACGTGATCAAAATCGAGCAGCCCGGCCAAGGCGATGACACCCGCCAGTGGGGCCCGCCCTTCCAAGGCGAAGAAGCTGCCTACTTCCTTTCCGTCAACCGCAACAAGCGCAGCCTGGCCGTTGACCTGAAGTCAGCCGAAGGCCTGGCCGCCGTGCGCCAACTGGCGCTGAAGGCGGACGTGCTCGTAGAGAATTTCCGGCCCGGAACCGCGGCCCGCCTTGGCCTGGGTTACGAGGACCTATCCAAGGAGAATCCCGGCCTTGTTTACGCGTCCATCAGCGGCTACGGACAGACCGGCCCGGATGCCCTGCGTGCCGGATACGACGCGATTGCCCAGGCCCGGAGCGGCATCATGAGCGTGACCGGCGAAGCGGACGGTCCGCCGGTCAGGGTCGGCGTCAGCAGCGCCGATCTGGTCGCCGGCATGTGGGCCACCATCGGCGTCCTGGCCGCGCTGCACGAGAAAAAGCGCACCGGGCGGGGCCAATGGGTTGACATCAGCCTGCTCGACGGCTCCGTTTCCTGGCTGACGTACGTTTCCAGCGGGTACTTTGCCAGCGGCGAAACACCGAAACGCTACGGCTCGGCGCACCCCACCATCGCCCCATACCAGGCATTTGCCACCGCCGACGGGTTCGTCATGGTCGCCGTGGGAAACGACAGAATGTGGAGGAGCCTCACTTCCGCCCTGAACCGCGCAGATCTGGCGGCCGACGAGCGGTTCGTGAGCAACCCGTCCAGGGTCGCGCACCGCACCACCCTCATCCCCCTTCTCGAGGAGATCATGCTCACCAGGACCACCGACGAATGGGTACGTGCCCTGGACCTGGCCGGCGTACCCGTCGGCCCCATCCAGACCGTCGACCAGGCCCTCAAAGACCCCCAGGTCATCGCCAGGGGCATGGTGGCAGAACTGCAGCACCCCACCGTCGGGGCGCTGAAAATGGTCGGCTGTCCGGTCCGGCTCACCCGCACCCCCGCCTCCATCAGGACCGCCCCGCCCCTGCTGGGCCAGCACACTGATGACATCCTGTCCGGACTTGGCTTCAGTACAAACCGCATAGCCTCCCTGCGCGAAGCCGGTGAAGTCCAATGACCTCACCGAGCCCGGCCGGCCTGGACACCATGACCCTCGACGACTCCGGATCCGTCGCGACCCTGACCATCGGAACAGGCCAACGCTTCAACGCCCTCGGACAGCAGGAATGGGAGACCCTGGAACACGCAGCCATCTCATTGGCTGAACACGAGGCGCTCAGAGCCGTCGTCATCCGCGGCCGAGGAGGCGTGTTCTGTTCCGGCTCAGACCTCAGGGAATGGGAAGGGGCCTCCCCCGACGCCGTCAGCGCCAGCTTCGCCGGCATGGAAGCGGCTCTTCAGGCCATCGAGGACCTTCCCGTCCCGACTGTGGCCGCCATTGAAGGCTTCGCGACTGGGGCAGGATGCCAACTCGCCCTGGCCTGCGACCTTCAACTCATGAACCACTCCGCCAAAATCGGCATGCCCATAGCCCGACTCGGCCTCCTGGTGCCGGCGACCTTCGCCAACAGGATGTCTCTGCGGATCGGCCCGTCGAGGACCAAAGACCTGCTCTACGGAGGACGGCTGCTCACCGCCCAGCAAGCCAACGAAATCGGCCTCATCACCACAGTGATAGCCGACGACGACGTCGACGCGGCACTAAGAGAACTCCTCACCCGCTGGGAAGGCCTTTCGGCCGCATCATTGCGGGCATCCAAAGCCGCAGTGGACCTCGGGCTCAGCCCGCTCGCGCACCCCGCCCGGCACGCACCACAAGGCCCTGCCTCCGACCCACAGGAATTCGCCTGGCGAGTGAACTCCTTCCTCCACCGCCACAGCCACGGCCACGGCCAGCGACGCTAGACAGGAACGCCCAGGGGAGCCATCCGGACCGGCGCCGTTTCGTGACGTGATCCAAATCCGGGTCTATCAGGCTTCCCGAAGGCGAATAGGTCAGCGCTGGAGATTCCCCTTTTGGCCCCTCGGTGTTGACGAACCTTGGTATCGAAGGGCCGGCCATAACAACGACTGGTGCCATGGGCCAATCGCCCGGTGCTCACTTACACTCGGACGCAATCATCGGTCCGCTAGCGGTATCCAGTTCCCGTGCTCAGCTATGTGCAGTCGTTGGGAAAGCCCTGCTTCGAAGAAGGCGTGCTCAATGTCGGCGCGACCTTCGGAGAAGTGAGCCCAGCCATCATAGTGAGCGGGCACCACAATTCTTGCCCCGAGAATGGCGGCTGCAGCTGCTGCACCTCTGCTGTCGAGGGATAACGGGCGACCGCTGAATTTAGTGGAGACCCGTGCAGCACCAGCAAAGAGCACTGCGACGTCGATGCCATCGAACTTGCGTGAAAATTGCGCCACTGCGTCTAGCGAGGCATTGTCGCCGCTGACATAGATCGTGGGTAGCCGCTCTCCTGAAAGCACGAAACCTGTTACTTCACAGTTGATGTTGCCGTCCCCGTCGCGCTCTCCGTCCTGAGGTCCATGGACGGCGGGAACCGCACTTAGCGGCCCAGCCGAAAATTTCTGAATCCCCACACGCGGAAACGCATTGCGTCAGAGGTTCCGAAGGGACCCAATATCAATATTTGGGCTAGTGTCGGGGAACCCACGGAGCCGTATCCTCAGACCCCATGACGGGCTGGACATGGCCGACGCTACCGGCTTACGACATCCGTGGATGTCGTAAGCCGGTAGCAGTAGCGTACCGCTTAGAGTGATGCCGTCTCCCGCTTCAGGGCAAACCGTGCATATTCTTCCAAGAGTTCCGGATCGTCCACCGATCCGAGGTCCGCGACCGTCTCCAAGCGCGCCCCCTGCAGAAGCCGCTTGATGGGAACTTCCAGCTTCTTTCCAGTGCGGGTATGCGGAATTCCGGGCATGAAGATAATCTCGTCCGGCAAGTATCGGACGGAGAGGTTCTCACGGATGGATCTGGTAATCGCATCTTTGGCCACGTCCGGATTGGTGCCCTCAGCCAGGTGAACGAACAGCGGCATGTAATAGTCAGTACCCAGTTCCGCACCGACAACCAAGGCCTCGGCAACTTCCGCCAGCGATTCAACCACCGCGTAGATATCTGCCGAACCGAGCCGCAGCCCGTTGCGGTTGAGAGTCGAGTCGGAACGGCCGTGGATGAGGATGCCTCGGTGCGTGAGCTCGATGTAGTCCCCGTGCCGCCACACCCCCGGATACGTCGCGAAGTAGCTCTCGTGGTAGCGGCTGCCGTCGTCGCCCCAGAAGCTCAGCGGCATCGAGGGCATTGGCTTGGACACCACCAGTTCGCCTTTGCCCCGGGTGGGGTTGCCGGCTTCATCCCAGGACTCCACGCGCACTCCGAGGGCCGGAGCCTGGATGTAGCCGACATGCACCGGGAGCGTCGGGGATCCTCCCACGAAGATGGAGGCGATGTCAGTGCCACCACTCATCGAGCTCAACCAGATGTCACCCACATTGCCGTAGACCCAGCGATAGCCGTCGGCGGAGAGCGGCGAACCGGTGACCTGAAGGGATTTCAAGGCACCCAGGTCGTGGTCGCGCATCGGCACGAGGCCAGTCTTCGCGCAGGAATGGACAAATCCCGCACCCACGCCGAGGACCGCGACCTGCTCAGCGGCGGCGATCTGCCACACCCGGTCGATCGACGGGAAGGTCGGGTTTCCGTCAACGAGCACCGCCGTCGCCCCAACGCCAAGTGCGGAGACGAGTGCGTTCCACAGCACCCAGCTCGTCGAGGCGATGTTGAGGTAACGGTCACTAGGGCGCAGGTCGGAGTGGATGAGGAGCATTTTCATCTCCTCCAGCAGCGCCCCACCATGCCCGTGCACGATGCCCTTCGGGATGCCCGTAGTCCCGGAGGAGAAGAGGACCCATAGGGGGTGACTGAACTCAACGTCGTCGAAGACCAGCTCCGCTGGCTCTGCAGCAGCCTGGACCCAGTCCACGGCCGGGGCCCGGGTCGGGATACTCGGAATTGAGGTATGCCGCCCCACCCAGATCACGTGCTCAAGGGTGGGTAGCTGGGTGAAGATTTCCTCCAACTCCGCACGTCGGTCACGGTCCTTCCCGCCGAGCATGTAACCAGGGGCGGCGATGACGACCTTAGGAGCGAGCTGGGCGAACCGAGAGACGATTGCGCCAGGGCCGAACTCCGGGGCGCAGACTGACCAGACTGCACCGATCGAGGCAGCGGCGAGCAGCCCGACGACGGCCTCAACAACGTTGGGGAGGATCGCCACGACCCTGTCCCCGTGGCCCACGCCCCGGGCACGAAGGTGCGCGGCCAGGGACGCCACCTGGCGCCGCAGAGCATCCCAAGTGATCTCCTCGCGCGTCCCGTCCTCGGCGACGCCCACCAATGCGATTCCCTCGCGGCCCTGCAGCATGTGCCTGGCGAAGTTGACGGTGCGCCCCGGGAACCAGCGCGTGTTTGGCATGGGATCGCTCGTGCAAACAGGCCCTGCCGCCCCACCGAGCTCTACCCCTGCAAACCGGGCAAAGTGTTCCCAGAACTGCTCGGGCTCATCTACCGACCATTGCCAAAGCCCGTCGTAACCCGAATCGACGTCGATGCCCTGCCGGCCCAGGTAGGTAGAAAAGCGTCCGACGCCGGTCTCAGCGCTGAGGTCCTGGGCGGGTTCCCAGATCACTTCGCCGTCCGCGGCCTGGGCGTTGACTATCATGCGCTCTCCAGGGCCCGGGTAGTCTCCCGGCGCCGCTCGGCGATCTGAGATGCCGTAAGCGGCTCGGTTCCGATCAGCACAAAAAGGACCCTGGCTGTGCGGTCGGTACGGTTCGACCACGCGTGGCTGGTGGCCCGTTGCACGGCTACATCGCCGGCGCGCATGGTCGCTTCGCCCTCGTCGACGAGCAGCGTGATTTCGCCCTCGAGAACCACCGCGTAGTCCAGCGAGTCGGTGCGGTGGAACCAAAAGTGCTTTGAGCCGCTGCGCTCGGCACCCGCTTCGGCTTCCTCGTGCCCATCGATCTCGCTGAAGATTACCGAACCCGCCTCGTCCGGATAGACGGAGTCCGGCGGGAAGTCGGCGATGCGGAGAATCGTCTCGCCGGCGGCGGGAAAGCTGGGGATCTCTGCGTCCGCCGAGGCCGGGTCAAAGTCGCTGACGTGGTCGATGGGTCCGGCTGGGGTCAGCCATGGCACTGTGGCACCGAATCCCGGAATTACCTCCGATGACCAGTGGTTGGGCGCGGCGCCGTCGGAGAGGATGATGGCGCGTCCCTGGTCGTCGTGCCCGGTGACGATGCGGCGAACTGGAGGCCTGGTCATCAGAGCACCCATTCTTCGTGCGGGTAGGTACGGGGCTCGGGCCACCACGGGGCCTTTTGGCGTTCGCTGGAGATCGGAGTGCGCAGGGTGCCGACGCCCTCGAGATCCAATTCAATAACATCGCCGGGCTTCAGGAATTTGCCGATCTCGACGCCGGCGCCGAAGCCCATGGTGCCGGAACCGATGATGTCGCCCGGCTGCAAGCGGTCAGAGATCGAGACGTAGGCGAGCAGCTCGGCGGGTGTGTACACGAAGTCTTCCACCTTGGTATCGGAGAGGACCTCCCCGTTGACGCGGACCTGTCCGCGCAAACCTTCAATGGAGTCAATTTCGTCCATCGTGGTGACCCAGGGCCCGATGCCGTAGCCGAAGTCCTTGCACTTCTGCGGGCCCATGCCGATCGCCATTTCCGCACCTTGGATGTCGCGTGCGCTGAAGTCGTTGAAGACAGTAATGCCAAAGAGGTGGTCCAGGGCGGTATCCGGGGTCAGGTCGCTGCCGGACTTGCCCACGACGTAGCCGATCTCGAGCTCCCAGTCGAGGGCCTCGGTGAAGTCGGGGTAGGGCAGTTCCTGATTGTGACCGTAAGACATGGCTGTGGTGCCCTTGAAGTATCCCGGGCGTTCGTAGATCGAGCGTGCCGGCTGCGCCTTGGCAACAATCCGGTGGAAGTTCTGGATGTGCTGCTCGAAGGTCAGTCCGTCGCGGATGACTGGCGAGTCGACAGCAGCGCGCCACGAGACGTCGTCGATGGCGTACGAAGCGTCGTCTGCCGCCGCGAGCGCTTCGTGCGCGGCGTCCAGGAAGATGGAGCCTCCGCCGATTCCCGCTGCCAGGCTTCCGGGAAGGACCGCCAACGCGAGCGCACGGGCACGCTCGGGTTCGGCGGCTTTGCGCTGAAGCGTCAGGGAATATGCGCGGGCAAGGTCAATGACCCTTCCCAGTTCAGGCTGGGCAGCGACGAGCCGAATCTGTTCGCCGTCGGGTGTGGGCACTGCTATCCGTCCCAGTTTCATGATTGCTCCTTGGTTCTATTCATACGATACGCACAGTATCGTATCGAGTTGATGGAGTTTCGTTGGGCAACTGCGTGGGGGTGATGCTCAGCTACCGATCGAGGCGGACCCTGTGGCCCTCAGCAGCGGTTCGGCGTCGTAGAGCTCTTCCAGGGCCATACCCGCCGGAAGCATGCCCAGGCTTCGACGGATCTCGGTCAGTAGCCCAAGCCCGCGGTGATCCACCGCAAGCGTGCGGGCTCGCGTGTCCCAGGCACTTGCGGCCGCGGCTTGGTAACCGCAGCGTTCAAGCAACTCGATGCCCTGCGTGTCGTTCATGGATTCTCCGGCTTCCACCCCGGCGACCAGGGCGCCCAGGTGGCGTTCCAGCTCCGGGGAATCCAGAAGCTCGGCTCGGACTACCAGGCCTTGGCCCGGAAGTTCCGGCAGCACGGTGTTGACGTCCTGCACGCAGGACAATCCTGCCTGTTCGGCCAGTTTGTCGAACGGCGGCCCGAGCAGGGTGGCGTCCGCTTGGCCATCGAGCAGCGCATCCAGCCGTTCACGCACGCCACCGACCACCAGGTAGTCGACCTCGACGCCGGCGTCTCGAAACAGTCGCTGGGCGATGAGCGCGAAGCCGTTGCCTGGGGCGTCCACCGCGAACCGGCACCCGGCCAGATCCGCCAGGGATTCCGCGTCACCGGCTGCATGGATGCCCAGCGGCGTGGTCGCCTCGACCTGGGCGACCAGGCGCAGGTCGGCCCCCGCCCGGGTCCATTCGAACAGGTTGTCAATTGCCGTGACTGCGATGTCCTGCTCCCCGGCGAGCAGGGCGCGCAGCTGCTCGGCGCTCGAGGTGGTCCGGGTGGTAGCTACCTCGACGTCTCGCAGGAATCCCAGCTCGGCGGCCAACAGATAGGATACCGGCGGAACGAAGTGGCTTTGGCGAAGTCTCACGAGGCGGCCCCGCCAGCCGCGGCGACGGCGGCCGGGCGATCCAGATACCAGGGAGGCAACTGTCCGCTGGGCCCGCGGACCGTTGAACGCTGGGTGCCGAGCCCGCTGATTTGCGCCTCCATCACGTCCCCATCGCGCAGGAAACGGCCCCAATGCGATCCGTTGCCCGCCGGTGAACCGGTGATGAGGACATCCCCGGGCAGCAGCACGGCCATTGAGGAGGCGTAGGCGATCAGGCTCGGAATATCGAAGAGCAGGTCATCGGCCAGGGCATCCTGCATCGGTGCGCCGTTGAGGCTCAGGCGGATCCGCAGCTTTGCCGGGTCCGGGATGAACCGCTTTGGCACCAAATAGGGGCCGGTGGGAAAGAACGTCGGCTGGTTCTTCGCACGAAACCAGTCGGTGCCCATCATCGCGATGTCATTGCGCGGTACGAGCGTGCGGGCGGTGATGTCGTTGACGATCGTATACCCGGCCACGTAGTCGAAAGCGTCTTCGGCCGAGACCCGGTGCGCCTTGCGGCCGATGACGACGCCGAGTTCCAGTTCCCAGTCGACGTTGCCGCCGACATCCGGTAACTGCACGTCGTCGTAGGCGCCACAGACCGCCGAGGGGATCCCGGTCCAGACGTAGGGGTCGCCAGAGCGGCCGCGTTCATCGATGTCAGCTGCGGCGTCGGCGGCCAGTTGCGCCGCGTCGGCGCCTTCCTTACCGAGCTTGTGGGCCACGCTCATCTGCAGGACGTGCTCACGGTAGTTCGCCCCCGCGGCGATGATGGTGCCCACCGGTTGCACAGGAGGCAGCACCCGCAGCCCCTCGAGCGGGCGTGCGCCCGCCGCAGCCGGATCGATCGCCTCGAGGGTGTCCAGGTGCGCATCCCAGGCGGCGAACAGGTCCCCGATCCGTTTGACTCCCGGCACCACCGTGCGCAGGTCAACGACGGCGTCCCCGAAGACGGCCCCGGGAAATTGCTCCCCGCCGTCCTCGAAAGTGCCCAGCATGAATCCGGTCACGCGTGCCTCTTCCAAGAATCCTCCATTAGTCATCGTCTGTTGCCGCTATACCGGTGGCGGGACGAACAGGCCCTTGTCGCGGTCGTTGAACATTTCGCGGGCGATGAATTCGTCCATGTCGCCGCCGGTTCCCCATTGGTCGGAGGTCTCGGGGTCACTCGTGTCGTAGATGCTGGGGTGCCAGGTATCCTCGTCGATCGAGTCCAGTTCGGTGGTGTACTCCATGGTGTTGCCGTTGGGATCGTGGAAGTAGGTGAAGGTGTTGTCCCCGGCCTTGTGGCGGCCAGGGCCCCAGATCTTCTTGAACCCCGAACGCAGCAGCTTGCCGCTGCCGCGCATGTACTCGTCGATGCCGCGCAGTTCGAAGGACGCGTGCTGCAGCGAGGCATGCGGGCCGCGGGAGATTGCTATCGAGTGGTGTTGTGCGTTGCAGCGCATGAAGTAGAAGAGGTCGCCCATGTGGGGGTGGTTCAGGGTGTCCGAGAGGCGGAAGCCCAGGTGCTGTTCGTACCAGGCGCGCATCTTTTCCGGTTCCGGGGAGTTGAGGACCACGTGGGAGAGCCGCACCGGGATGGCCTCGCGTTCCTCGATCTTGCGGTGCTTGCGCACCTCAACGTCTGACGAGACCTCGATGGTGCGTCCCTCCAGGTCGAAGAAGCGGAAGCCGTATCCCCCACCGAGGGTCTGGACGTCATCGGGTTCGCCAATGAGCTTCACGCCCTTGGCGATGAGGTCCGAGGCGAGCTGGTCTACAGAGGCCTTGTCCGCCGCGCCGAACGCGACCATGTCAAGGCGCTTTTCATCGGCCTTGCGCACGCGGACCGAATATTGTTCCGGTGAGCCTTCGGCGGCGAAGTAGGTGACGCCGCCGTCGTTCTCCATTTCGGTGAGTCCCCAGTGGTTTTTGTAGAACTCGACCTGCTTTTGGTAGTCGGGCACGGCGATGTCGAAGTGCCTCAGGTGTGTGATTGGGCTGAATGCCATGTTGGGCTCCTGTCTTTACGTCCGTCTGGTGCGGATGTGGATCTGTCGATTTTGGGTTTAGAGGGGTGCTGGCACGTCGCGGTCCAGGCTCGGGATGCTGCAGATGAGGTGTTCGAGTGCCTCGGGGGTGTCGCCGAGGCCCAGGATGTAGCGGTCGGGGCGGACGATAACTGCCTGGGCGCCGGCGGCTGCAAGGATCTGGCCCACCTTGGCCGGATCGAACAGGACTACGACGTCGGGGGTGTCCTCAAGTTGTTCCCGCAGTTGTGACGGGATGGCGGAATAGATTTCGCGGGTTGTTGCTACTAGGAAACGGCTTCCCACCATGTCATCCAGGCGCACGCCGTCGCTGAGGATCGGTTGCATGGCGAGCCTGCCGGCCCGTTCATCGGTGCCACCTTCGTGCAGGCCCGGTCCCAGTGCGGGTGAGACGGGTGCCGACGCGGCGGGGTTTGCGCGGATGAAGGCGTCGCGCTGCTTGGCAATGTCGGCGTCGGTGGTCTGCATGAAGCCCGCGGCTCGGGTTGCCTGCTCGACCCAGAACCGTGCATGCGGCATCCGCTCGCTCTCGTAGGTGTCAAGCAGGCTATCGTCGGCCGTTTGGCGTTTGACCGCAGCGAGTTTCCAGACCAGGTTGGCAACATCGCGTATTCCTGCGCATAGGCCTTGCCCAAAAAGCGGTGGGGCCTGGTGGGCGGCGTCCCCGGCCAGGAAGATGTTCCCGGCGCGCCACTGCCGCGCGATGCGGCCACGGAAGGTATATGTCGCGAGCCGGTCTGCAGTGAACTTGTCTGCCGGCAGCACGCCGTGGCTGATCTTTTCAACACCCGCGGGGGTCGCAAGTTCCTCGGGGTCATCCCCCGGCATCAGCATGAACTCCATCCGCACACGTTTGCCAGGAAGGCGGATCCACAGGGCGGGCCGGGTGTGATGGCCCAGGAAGATCATGTCGGATGACAGGCCGGGGCCTTCTTCCAGGATGCCGTCCGCGACCAGCCACTGCGCATCCTCGCCCAGTTTTTCGCACTCAATGCCCAGTGCCTGGCGGCTTTGTGAACGGGCCCCGTCCGCTGCGATGGCCCAGCGGGCGCGGATGAGGGAATCCCCGCCGTCAGCGTCCCGCACCGCCACCTCGACGCCTGGTCCGGCATTGCGCACCGAGAGCACTGTGGCGCCTCGGCGGAGCTCGACGCCGGGCAGCTCCTGGACGACCTCCTGAAGCAGGACTTCGATGTCCGGTTGGTGAAAAGTGAGGTCGTCGTGCCAACCCTGGGTGCCAAATTGACCGGTGGGTACGGACACCAGGACTTCCCGTTCCTCGTTCTCGATGTGAAAGGAGGACATCGGCAAAGTGGCCTGGGCAAAGCGCTCGGCAACTCCCAGCGATTGGAGGGTACGGAAGGTTTCACCGTCAAAGTGCACGGCGCGGGCAGTCGGCCAAACCTGGATGTCGCGCTCCACCCCGACGGCGCTCAGACCTGCGCGCCCCAGCAAGGCCAGCGCCGTGACTCCCACGGGCCCTCCCCCGATCACTACCACGTCGACGTTGACGTTAGCCATCTTGCTCCTTCAAGTTCAGTACGTATCGTTTCGAATAAAAAGTAACATGCATCACTTGGTGGCACAAGCGTGCACGACGGCTCGCAAATGAGCCTGGCTTGCTTAGGCCTTCCAGACGGTCTTGAGATTGCAGAATTCCCTGATGCCGTCCGCAGCCAGTTCACGACCGAATCCGGAGCGCTTGATCCCGCCGAACGGAAGTTCCTGGTACGAAACCGTCATGCCGTTAATAAACACCGCCCCTGCGTCGAGATTTGTTAGGAACCACTCCTCCTCCTGGGCGTCGGCGGTCCAGACTGCACTGGAAAGCCCGAATGTGGTCTGGTTGGCAATCCGCAGGGCATCCTCGCGGTCCCGGGCACGGTAAAGCGAGGCGACGGGCCCGAAGGCCTCTTCCTGGATGATCCGCATCTCTTCGCTGAGCCCGGCGAGCACGGTGGGGGCATAAAAGAAGCCCGGGCCCTCCGGAACTGTCCCGCCGGTCAGCACCTGAGCACCCCGGGCGCGGGCGTCCTCCACGAGCTCGGCCAGTTCGTCACGTCCGGACAGGGTGGCCAACGGCCCCACCTGAGTAGCGGGATCCAGCGGGTCCCCGACGGCAAGCTCCGACATCAACTTCACGAACTCGGCAGCGAATGCGTCATAGACCTCGGTATGCACGATGAAGCGCTTGCCGGCGATGCAGGACTGGCCATTGTTGCTGATCCGCGCACGCACGGCGGTCGCTGCCGCCTCGGCGACATTTGCCGAAGGCATGACAATGAAGGGGTCCGAGCCGCCGAGCTCCAGCACGGATTTCTTCACGTTGTCGGCGGCGATAGAAGCCACCGAACGCCCGGCCGGCTCGGAACCGGTCAGGGTGACGGCCTTGACCCGCTCATCGGCCAGTATGGTCGCGACCCCGGAGCCGCCAATCAGCAGGGTGCGGAAGGAGCCCAGTGGGAACCCCGCCCGCTCAAAGAGCGTGTCAAGAAAGAGCGCAGCCTGTGGCACGTTTGATGCATGCTTGAGCAGGCCGGAGTTGCCGGCCATGAGCGCCGGGGCCGCAAACCGAATGACTTGCCACAGCGGATAGTTCCACGGCATAACCGCCAAGACCGTCCCCAGCGGCTCGTAGCGGGTCCACGCCCGGCTCGCGCCCACCGATGACGGGTTATCCAATGGGGAATCGGCCAGGAATTCCTCGGCACGCGCGGCATAAAAGCGCATGGCCTTGACGCACTTGTGCACCTCGGCGATGGATTGTGCAATTGGCTTACCCATCTCGACGGTGATCAACTCGCCCAGGCCCTCTGCCTGATCTTCGAGGATTTCCGCCGCAGCGAGCATCCACTGCGCGCGCTCGACGAAGGTTGTGCCGCGCAGCACCCGCGCCGCTTCGGCGGCTTCCGCAATGCGTTTTTCGACTTCCTCCGCCGTGTGCGGGTCAATGATCATTTCGGTCGAACCGGTGGTGGGGTTGACTGTTGCGATTGCCATAGTGGGTCCTTTTCCTTGAGACGTGTTCTCCGTCACGACTATATAGGATACGATTCGTATCGGATACTATTTTCAGCCTTCTCGGAATCGATCCACCCACGCTGCAGCCCACTGACCGGCTGCCTGACACAAAGGAGTGCCCGTGAGCACCGACGGCGAGCTACCGAAGAATCTTCCGCTCTTTCTCACCGACGCCGACGTGGCCAGTCTTTCGGACTGGCCGGGGGCGATACAGGCGATCCGCACCGCCTATAAGGCACCCGGCGACGAGGCCGGTACTCCTGGGCGGATCTTCGCCCAAACCACAGGTGAGTGGCTGCGGATCATGCCCTCGGTGCCGCCCAGCGGGCATCTGTTCGGGGCGAAATCGATCGCAGGATCCTTTGCGGACGGGCTTCGCGTCAGCTACTTGATTTCGCTCTTTAACAAGGACACTGCGGACCTGGTGGCGCTGGTGGACGGAAACCGCGTGACCGGCCTGCGCACTGCCGCGACCACTGCGGTGGGCACCTCTACAATCGTCCCGGGACGGCCGCTGAGCGTCGGGGTGATCGGCTCGGGCTTTGAGGCCCGTTCGCATCTGACGGCTTTTTCGCACGTCCTTGAGTTCGCCGACATCCGCGTGTTCAGCCCGACCCGGGCGAACCGCGAGAGCTTTGCCGCGGAGTTCAACGGCGCCTTTGGCGCTCCCGCACGCGCTGTCGGTTCGGCCCGCGAGGCTGTGGAAGGTGCGGATCTGATCTTGTGCGCGGCACGCTCCCGGGACGAGTCCCCGACCCTGCAGGCCGAATGGGTCGGCCCGGACTCCGCGGTGGTCTCGATCGGTTCCACGACCCCCGCCCAGCGGGAACTGCCGGCGGAGCTGATCGCCAGGGCCGCGACGGTCGTGGTTGATACCCGTGACGAGGTGGTGCACGGCAGCGGGGACATGATCGCGGCCCGGGCATACGGCGTCGAGGTAGATTCGCTCGTCGTCACACTCAATGCGGTCCTGACCGGTGAAGCCGGGATCGACGTGGAGCATGGGATCCGGATCTATAAGTCAACCGGTTCCGGACTGCAGGACATCGTTGTCGCCGAGATGCTCGTGGACCGCGCCCGCGCCGAAGGCATTGGCACCGTCCTGCCCGTCGGCATCGTCACCAGCCGCAAATAGGCCGAAAGACAAGACCCCACCGACAACAAACAAGGAGTACACCATGGTGGAATACACAAAATCCGAGGCACGTTCCTGGGCCCGGGAAAACTTTGTCGGCACAGTCGCCGTCACGCACCCATCCTTCACCCCGGATTTCTCCGGCATCAACGAAAATGCGATCCGGCACGACATCCTTCTGCTCAAGGAACGCGGTTACAAGGGTTCCCTGCTGATCGCCGAAGCGAACATCACCCCGGAGGAGAATGCCCGGATCACGGAGGTGGCTCGCGAGGCGGCCGGGGAAGACTTCGGACTCTTTTTCCACGCCATTTTCGGCACCTTGGAAGAAAACATCCATGCCGCGAACCTGGCCACCAAGGCAGGCGCCGACCGCGCCCTGCTGGCCTACCCTTCATCGTTCTGGCCGACCTCCTACGAGGAGGTGTTCGACTACACCAAGCGCTTCACCGACGAAACCGACCTGGCGACCATGCTGTTCCCGCTGCCGGCTTGGGGATTCGAACGCATTCACCCCGCGGGCATGAGCGTTGACTTCGTGCGCCGCGTCCTCGACGCGATGCCGAGTATCGTCGCCATCAAGGCCGAACAGGGCTACCCGGGCATCCCCGGAGTCATGGAGATGTACCACCACTTCCGCGACGAAGTAGTGATCTCCTGCCCCATTGAGGCCGAATTGATCCCGCTCATGTCGGTCCTGGACGTCCAGTTCTCCGGCACCGCGAACACCAACTGGATGGGTGACTACTACCCCAAGGCCTTCGAGCTGGCGCGCACCGGCAAATGGGAAGAAGCCATGAAGCGCTACTGGGCTGTCCAGCCGGCCCGGGCCGCCAATATCGCCGTTTCGTCAACCTCCACCCCGGGCACGAGCGTCATCAACCGCACCCAGTGGAAGTACCAGGAATGGCTCTCCGGCTTCAACGGCGGCGCCCTCCGTCCGCCGGCAGCCAGGCTTCCGGACCGTTTCATGAAGCAGCTGCGCGCAAGCCTGGTGGCTTCAGGTCTGCCCGTGACCGAGACCCCGGATGAGGAGTTCATGCGCGGACGCGTCGGCGCCTAAGCCTTGCCCGGCCTCGTGCCGGCAAGGGAAAGCCCCTTGGATGCCAAACCGACGTGCTGGTTCGGTGTTCCAAGGGGCTTATTTTGCGTGTGAACCCGTCGTGATTAACAAGTTGCAGCGCCCCAAAACTGCGGTCACTACAACGATAGCTACTCGCACAAGTGGCTGAGAATCAGACGTTCGGAACCTTGCGTCACGAGCACGGATGCCCTTTTGCCGACCGATCCATGGCGCTGCCGGGGCATTTGGTTCCATAAGCCGGCGAGCGCAGGCCGGAAGTTTCCGAAAGGCTTGCCCGGGTCCTGTGAGTGCCGGCCAGCACGTTGATCGTCTCTACGAATTGGTCGTTGACCTTCCGTGGCCGGATACCATACCGGTAACCGCATCCCCGGGCCGGATAGACAGCAGGCAAAGGGCCCCTTCCAGGGTTGGATGTCGAATCGACATCCAACCCTGGAAGAGGCCCTCAATCCCGGGTCAGGTCCGGTGATGGGCGTGGGCCCGGGTAGGAGTTAGGCGCCGGGGCTTGAGAAGAACTTATTGAGGCGATCGGCGGGCAGGTAGTCCTCAGGGTTGCCGGCCAGGTCGGTCAGGTCATTGTGGTCCCAGGACGGATCCGCGAGCTTGGCGAGGTTTTCCCGGGAGACGATCACCGAGGGTTCAACGATCTGATTGATCTTCGGACCCTGGCCTTTCAGGATGCGCAGTGCCACGTCGGCCACTGCCTCCCCGGTGCGCACGGACGGGGTGGTGGTGCCGAAGAACGGGTAGTCAGGCTTTGCTAGCGCCCAGGAGGAGAATCCGCGGCTCGATCCGTCGTCGGCGATCGGTGGCACGTCCATGCCCGATTCCTCAAAGGCGTTGCGAATCCCTACGCCCATCGTTCCGGCCTGAAGCACGGCGTCAACCCCGGCGGGGTTGGTGGCAAGGAATTTTTGGACTTCCGCCTGGGCCGTTGCCGGTTGGAAGAAGCCGGTGACAGACCCGGTCACCTTGATTTCCGGGCAGTTTTTCAGGACGGCATCGATGCCCAGGCTGGCGAAGGTCGAGACGGGGATGCCCGGGATGCCATCGACGCGCAGGACGTTGCCCTTGCCCCCGATTGCCCTCAGCGTGCCGGCGGTGACCTGGGCTATTGCGAGGGGGTATTCCGCGTCACGCTGACGGCATACTCGGAATCGATCGGCACCTGAGCCGCAACCAGCGGGATGCCGGCGTCAAATGCGGCCTTGGCCAGGCCCACGGAAGGCTCCGGTGCGATGGGCGTGTAAATGATCACGTCCGGCTTGAGCGAGAGTGCCTCATTGAACTGCTGGAGCTGAAGGGGAACATTCGACGGGTCATCCGGGGCGAATTCGCCGACGATCTTGACACCACCGGCCTTCAAGCTGGTGCGGATCGCCGCCGACATGGAGGCAATGAAGGGGCTGGCCGGTGGCATGCCCACGATCGCGGCCGTGAAACCGTCAGTCTTCTTTGACTTGTAGCCGGCCCATGCCGATTTCCGGATCTCGTAGGGGTAGAGGTTGTAGCCCGCCGCGATCTCCTTGGGGAAACCGGCCAGCAGACCGTTCGGATCGTTCACCGTACCTGTCGGCAGCGACCCGCAGGTCCCGGCGGCCGCCGACGTCGCCGGCCCGGGCGTACTCCCTCCGGAGCTAGGGGCCGCCGGCGCCGATGCCGAACAGCCCGTCAGAACGAGGGCACTGGCCCCAAGGATCGCGGCGCCGACTGTTGCGAAACGGGGGAAAGAGGTCATCTTCTTCATGTGTTCTTCCTTGCCGAGTGAAACGCTTCGTTGCGTATCGCATCAGAGTAATCACATGCTGTACGATTCGTCTAGTTTCGAATATGACCCGCGCCACATTTATCGCGAAGGAGATCCGCCGTGACCATCCAACCATCCGGCCTGGTGCTCACCGGGGTGAGCAAGCGCTTTGGCGCCACCCGCGCCCTCATCGACGGCGACCTCCACCTCCGACCGGGTGAAATCCACACGCTCCTGGGCGAAAACGGCTCCGGGAAGAGCACTCTTGTCAAGATCATGGGAGGCGTCCACCATCCGGATTCCGGCACCGTCACATTGGACGGCGTCCCCATAACCAGCCGTTCGCCCCGAGATGCCATGAACCTGGGGATTGCGACGGTGTTCCAGGAAGTCCTCACCGCGGGGAGCCAATCGGTCCTCGAGAACGTGTGGTTGGGGTCCCAAGGAGTGTTTCGTCGCCGGCGGGGCCGCGCGGAGCAGCGATCAATGGCCCAAGACGTCTTAGCACGAATCGCTGGTGAGATTCCGCTGGATCTTCCCGCGGGGAACTCTCGCTCTCCGAACGGCAGTCACTCTGCATTGCCCGCGCACTCGTGCGCAAACCCAAGGTGCTCATCCTCGACGAGTCGACGGCTGCCTTGGACGTCAGCTCCCGTGATCGGCTCTTCGTCGAGATGCGCCGGCTCGCGTCCGAGGGGACCGCCATCCTATTCATCTCGCACCGCATGGACGAAGTCGCGGAAATCTCGGACCGGGTCACCGTCCTGCGGTCCGGACGCAGCGTTTCCACCGTGGAACGCTCTGATCTATCCATCAATCGCTTGATCGCGGACATGACCGGAAACTCCGGCCCCGACCACACCCGGCGGCAACCGCATGTTCCCGGAGACACCGTCCTCCAGGGAGCCGCGGTCCGCCTGGCACCGGATTCTAAACCCATCGACTTCGAGCTGCGCGCTGGAGAGATCGTGGGCCTCGCCGGGCTCGAGGGCCACGGACAGGACCAGTTCATCAAGCGCCTGGCCGGTGTGGCTGGCGGGGCAGGCCGTGTCATGCGCGTCCTCCCCGAGGGCGCCACAGAGGTTACGGATCGAATCGGGGATGCTCTGGGTGTGGCCTACCTGCCCCGGGAACGTCGCGGGGAATCGCTGTTCGAGTCCATGTCGATCAGCGAAAACTTCGCGCTCCCGACCCTTGCCAAGGACCGCCGCGGCGGGCTGCTGGACATCCGCAACACTGCCCGCCGGTTCGAGGCCTTCGCCCAGTCACTCTCCCTGCGCTTCGGCGCCGCCCACGATGCCATCTCCACCCTGTCCGGCGGCAACCAGCAGAAGGTACTGCTGGCCCGCTGGCTTGCCACGGACCCCAAGGTCCTGCTGCTCAATGACCCCACCCGAGGGGTCGACATCGGGACCAAGCGGGAAATTTACGCAACCCTGCACCGGCTCAGCGCCCAAGGCATGAGCATCGTGGTCCTGTCGAGCGAAGTCGACGAACTCGTGGAACTCGCGGACCGCGTCCTAGTTTTCCGCGACCAAGCGGTATTTGCCCAGATCCCTTACACACAGCTGTCCACCGAATCCATCGTCGCCGCATACTTCGGCCAGAAATCAGAGGTCCTCACATGAACCGCGTCCTGACCCTGTTCCAGCGCTGGCCCTTCGCATTTGCCTTGCTGCTGGCACTGGTGCTGCTGGTGCTGAACCTTTTCGTCTCACCGTCCTTCCTCTCTCCCGCCCGCCTGCCCGGTACGCTGGCCACGCTGGCGCCATTCGTGCTGGTGGGATTCGCCTCCACACCGTCCATCCTTGCGGGTGGCATCGACGTTTCGGTGGGTCCTCTGGCCACGTTCATCAACTGCTTCTTCGTCGCCATCCTTATCCCCGCGGGGCTAGGCAACTGGCAGTTGGCAGCTCCTATCCTCCTAGTTGTTGCCGCCGGGGCCGGAGCGTTAAACGGAATCCTGGTCGCCGTCCTGCGTCTGCACCCGGTGGTCGCAACCACCGGCATGCTTTTCCTGCTCGTGGGCCTGTCGCTGAGCATCGCCCAGAACCCGGTCGCCGCACCAAACAACTGGACCGAAGTGTTCGCCGGAGGCGTCGGCATTCTCCCGGGCGCTCTCCTGACGATTGGTGTCGCCGGGCTCATCTGGTTCGTCCTGCGCCGCACGGCCTTTGTCAGCAATCTCCTGGCCACCGGCGAGAGCGATGTCTCCGCCTACGGTTCCGGAGTCAACATCAAAGCTATCCGGATCCTCGCTTACACCCTCGGCGGGCTGTTTGCCGGGATCGCCGGCATTGCGTTGACCGCCATTGTGCAGTCATCGCAGTCCTCGCTCGCCTCCACGTATGCCCTGCTGGGCCTCGCTGCCGCCGTCCTGGGCGGAACCAGCCTCGCCGGCGGCCGCGGTGGCCTGTTGGGCGCATTCTTCGGAGCGGCCTCCATCTATCTCCTGCAGCAATTACTCACCGCCTCGGGCGTGGCTCCCAGCCTCATCCAATTCGCCTACGGCGCCGTACTCGTCGTCGGCGTCGTGCTTGGCGCGACCCTGCTGGCACCCCGTTTGAAGAGGAACGCATCATGACCACTGACACAGTGCCCCCCGCAGAAACAACCCAGGTCCGGATTTCCAGGCCCTGGACCAGGTTCAAGGCATGGGTCTTCGAGGTGCCTGCGTTACAGGTCCTTGTCGTACTGGCCTTGGCGGCCTGGCTGGTCATCACCATCCCTGCCATCGCCAACCCCAGGTCCGTCACCTCGATCCTGGTCATCACTTCCCTGTTGGCCCTGGCGTCCCTAGGCCAGACGCTCGTGGTGATCTTGGGCGGACTGGACCTGGCGGCGCCCGGCTACATCCTCTTCGGCGCCTTCGTGGCGGCGAACATCGCGGGCAAACTCGCGGTCCCGGCGGTTGTCACTGTGCTGATCACGGTTCTGGTCTGCGGCGGCATCGGTACCCTGATCGGCTGGATCTGCCACCGCTTCGCGGTCCAGCCATTGGTGGTCACGCTGGGTACCGGCGCGGCACTGACGGGAGCGACGCTATTCCTCGCCGACGGCGACTATTCCTCAGCCCCGCCACAGGCGCTGCGTTCTTTGGCGAGTTTGCGGGGAACCGCCTTCGGCATGCCGTTCCCGCCGATCATCCTGATCGTGCTCCTCTGCGGGGTGGGCATGTGGATTTTCCTCAACCGCACCGCGGCCGGACGCCGCTTCCATGCTACGGGAGTCAATTTCCGCGCCGCGAGGCTGACGAGGATTCGCACCTCCGCTGTGTGGACCCTGGTCTTTGCCGCCTCCGGCGCCCTGTCCGGGACCGCCGGCATCTTCATTGCCTCCTACGGCTCGGGATGGTCGCAAACCATCGGGGAGCCGTATCTGTTCTCTGGCCTGGCCGCCGTCCTGGTTGGA
Organism: Arthrobacter sp. MMS24-S77; assembly: GCF_054888235.1. Taxonomy (NCBI): domain Bacteria; kingdom Bacillati; phylum Actinomycetota; class Actinomycetes; order Micrococcales; family Micrococcaceae; genus Arthrobacter; species Arthrobacter sp. MMS24-S77. The sequence continues at coordinate 2,137,661 of NZ_JBTZRN010000001.1, read as the reverse complement.
GGCACCATCTTTGGCTCGATCCGCGGCAGCTACACCCGGACACTGCTCGGCGCACTCACCCTCACCCTCTTGTCCACGATCATCGTGAGCAACGGACTCTCCGAGGCGCAAAGCCGCATCATCTTCGGGATCATCATCCTTGCCGTGGTTTCGCTCTACGGCAGGGAACGTCACGTGCGCGACAGGTTCTGAGTTCCAAGCCGCCCCCCGATCCAAACGACCCGAACGTAATCCCGGATGAATCATTTCATCGCGGTTGCACTGAAATCCAAGGAGAACAAATGTCCCCCGAGACCGCCACCGTTGCCGAGGTCCTCTCGAGCCCCTGGAAAATCGACGGACTTACCATCAAAAACCGCTACGTCCTCAGCCCCATGGCCGTGCTGCGGCCCACGAAGGACGGTCACCCCAGCGATCAAACCATCGCGTTCCTCACCACGCGGGCACGCGGAGGCGCGGGGCTCCTGATCGTCGGCGGCACCGTTGCCACCGAGCGCGGGAACCAGGAAGCACCTTTCCAGCCACTGATGCGCTTTGACCACGATGATTTCATTCCTGGACTCAGGCGCATGGTGGATGCCGTCCATGTACACGACGTCCCGATCTTTGCCCAGATCTTCCCGAGCTTCGGCGCCATGGGGGTGCCGGGAGAGGACCGGCCCACCCGGGCTGCGAGCCCGAAGCCCGTGCGCATGGCCGCACCCCGCCTCCCGCACGGCCTGTACATTCCCGGCGGCAGAACGAACCCAACGCCGGAAGAGATCACCAAGGATGAAATCCTTGAGGTCCAAGAGCAGACAGTGGCCGCCGTACGCAGGGCCAGGGCCGCAGGCTTCGACGGAGTCGAGCTCGGCGCCCACATGCGCTACCTCTACTCCTCCTTCCTCTCACCACGCACCAACTGGAGGACTGACGAGTACGGTGGAAGTCCTGAAAACCGCGCCCGCATCCTCGTCGATGCGATCCGTGCCATTCGCGCCGAGGTCGGCACCGACTATCCGGTGGGACTGAGGATGAGCACCAACGATCACCTTCCTGATGGCCAGGGACCCGAGGGGTTCGCTGAGGTCGCGGCAATCGTCGCAAAGGAAGGTCTTGGATACATAGCCCTGAGCGATGGAAACTACGAGTCGATGGACAACAACCTCACCTCCGAATCCGGTGCCATCATCGAGCACGGAGAGCCGCAGGCGTTCCGTGCCGCCATGCCCAAGGTCCCGCTGCTTCTGAGCAGCACCTACGACCCGAGTCAAAGCGCAGACGCCATCACCTCCGGGTTTGCCGACGGAATCATGCTCGCCCGGCAACTGCTGGCCGACCCTGATTTCCCCAACAAGGTCCTCCAGGGCCGGCAAAATGAGATCACCTGGTGCGATCACGACAATTCCTGCCTGCGCCGCTTGATCCTCAACGTGCCCGTCCGTTGCCGCAAGAACGAGACCATGGGACGCGAAGCGGTGCTGGCGGGGACCAAGGAACCGGTCTCGGTCAAGCTTCAGCGCCCGGCCCAGAACCTACTGATCGCCGCCACAGGCTCACCGTTCCTCATGGGAATTGCCGACAAGCTGGCAAGCGCCGGGGCGAGGCCACCAAAAGACTGACACCAGCACCGTGCCGGACTTCCGTCCATGACGGGGATCCGGCGCGGCTCGCTTGGCACAGAGACGTGCGCCCGGCCTCCAGATCGTGGAGTCCGGGCGCACGCATATGTAGAACGCGCTGCCTCGGAAGCCTCAGCCGGCCTGGCGCAAGGCCCTGCCGGTTCCTCTGTAGATGGCCACGGTCCGCTCCCCCGCCCGCACCATGACATCCACAATCATCCGGCGGCCCTCATGGAAGCTCACTTCCGCGGAGGCCACCAGTTCGTCGGCGATGTGGGCCGGGGAAATATAGGAGATCGAAGCCTCTGCGGTTGCGATGCCGGCGCCGAAAGTGTTTGCGGCCATGGCGAACGCAGTGTCCGCCAGCGCGAAGACCAAACCACCGTGGGCAATACCGTGCCCGTTGGCCATGTCGGAGGTGACCGTAAGGACTGCCGTGGCGCGTCCTTCGCTGGCGCTCAGCACCTGAATGCCAAGCCCTTCCAAGGCCCGGTCTTCAGCCAGCATTGTTCGGGCCGGGTCTGCAATAAGCATTGCTTCTTTCACGAGAGCCTTTCCACTACCATCGCCATGCCCTGGCCGCCGCCCACGCACAGCGTGGCCAGGCCGAGAGAACCGTCCGTGGTTTGCAAACCGTTGATCAGCGTTCCGACCAGCCGCGCACCGGTCGCTCCGAATGGGTGGCCCAGTGAAATGGCACCACCGAACGGATTTACCCGCTCAGGATCCGCACCCAGCTTGCGCACAACGGGAACCACTTGGGCAGCGAAGGCCTCGTTAAGCTCAACGATGTCAATGTCAGCGATTGACAAGCCCAAACGATCCAGCAGACGGTTGGATGCGTCCACCGGACCCAGTCCCATGATTTCCGGCGAGAGTGCGCTGGCGGCACTGCCCAGGACGCGGGCCAGCGGCTTGAAACCGAGTTCACCCGCACGCCTGGCGCTCATGACCACCAAGGCCGATGCGCCGTCGTTGAGCGGGCTGGCGTTGCCCGCAGTGACGGTTCCGGCTTCGTGGAATACCGGTTTGAGGTCGGAGAGGGTTTCCAAGGTGGTGCCCGGGCGCGGGCCGTCATCGGCGCGAACCACCGCGCCAGCAGACGTGGTTACCGGTACGATCTCGCGCGCGAAATAACCAGATCGGATGGCCCGTTCCGCCCGGAGCTGAGACTCAAGGGCCCATTCGTCCTGGTCCCGGCGCGTGGTGCCGGTTAGGCGTGCCACGAACTCTGCTGTCTTGCCCATGGATACGTACACATCGGGCAGCTGCCCGTCATTCCTGGGGTCGACCCATGGCTGGGCCGACTCGAAAATGTCATTGGCCCACCGCGCCGCCTCCGCGAAGACGGGATGGGGGTTTTCGACGATAGGCGGTGTCGAACTAGTCGATTCGACGCCCGCGACCAAGAACACCTCCCCGTCGCCGGCCCGTACTGCCTGCGCCGCCATCGCGGTGGCTTGCAACGATGACGCACAGAAGCGGTTCACTGTGACCGCCGGGACGCTGTCCATCCCACCAAGCACCATGACACGGCGTCCGATGTTGTCGCCCTGCGCGCCCTGCGGCACTGCACATCCGACGTAAGTATCGGCAAACTCGGAATGGTCCAGCTGCGGAACCGCCGCAAGCACGCCCCGGATGGCGGCCAGCGCGAGGTCTTCGGGGCGCTCGGTGGCCAGCGAGCCCTTGCGGGCCCGGCCGATCGGTGTCCTCCGGTAGGCGACGATGACCGCGTCATTCGGCGCAGTGGCAGTGTTCACGATGAGGCCTCCTTTCATTGTGGCCGACCTGCGCTACCGGCTGGCCCTAAGGGCCGGAAGGGACGGGCTGGGGCGGGCGTAGACTCCACGTTCGCGACGGGCATCGATCAAATTCATGCACCCAACGCCCACCCAATATATACGATCCGTATCGTATCCTACAAGCCACAAGCCCCATCCGGGCCTGCTGACGCATGCGGCAATCACCGATCAACGTGGACTATCTTGAGGCCACTAACCTACGGCGAGCCCCTCAAGGGCCGTCTGCAGGATGGAGTCGGTAGCCTTGGCGTCAAGGGGGCCCGATTGGAACAGCAGGCGGAAGTACAGAGGGGCATATAGAAGTTCCGTGACGACCTGGGCATCGAGATCTTTCCGCATCGCCCCCTCGCTTATCGCTCGCTCAACCAGCGACGTAACGACCTGCGCGCGGGGGCTCCAGAAATGCTGCTTGAACTCAGCCATTGTTGCCTCATCCTGCTGGCATTCACCGATCAGTTGCGCCACAAGCCGCCCCTCACTTCCCGAGTAGACCTCCGCGAGTGAGGCCATGTGCTCACGAAGCGCGTCGATCGCCGGCACATCTTGGCGCACCGGCGTCCGCGCAACGTGATTATCCAGGAATGTGTCAATTACCACGGCAACCTTGCTGGACCACCACCTATAGATGGTGGTCTTACTGACACCAGCCTCGCGGGCAATGCGCTCAATGGAGAGCTTTTGCACCGTAAGTCCGGTGGGCCCCCAATCTTCGAGCAACTTCATGGTTGCTTCCAAAACTGCCCGACGACTTTCTTCGCTTCTGATTGCCATGCGTCAACAATACGTGCCAACCCATCCAATACGGAACGTACACAATCATGAGCGTTAATTGAACGCTTGGCGCATCGCGAAAAATCCGCGGACCTTTGCGCAGCAGAGTGGCGCGCCGTACACTACGTACGAACCGTATCGAACCCTAAGGAGGGGTAGTGACCGCAACTTTTGCCACCGTGCGCAGCACCGACCTGCCTGCGCCGCAGACCTCCTACGGAACCGAATCCGACGCGGACCGATGACTTCCGTACTGGATACCCGATCGGTTCCTCCGGCCGAACGCGTGGAATACTGGTCGGCGGGCATTGCCGAGCACTTCTTCACGATGAACGTCGAGTCGGTCGCTGCGCCGTCATTTGAGGCCCGCTTGGCCAGTGGCCGAATCGGCCCCGTCGGGGTTCAAATAATCCAAGGACTTGCGCACCGGGTGAGACGCACCCAGCGGATGATCGCCACCGACGATCCGGAGTGCCTCTTGCTGTATGTGGTCGCCAGGGGCCTGATCCATATCGAACAAGACGCCCGCAGCTGCACCCTTCGCCCCGGTGACATGGCCTGCCAAGATACCTCGTACCCTTCCACGTTCGAGGGCCGCGATGGATTCGAGTTGCTCGTCTTCAGCATTCCCCGGTGGTTCATCGGTGCACCCTACGAGGGCATCGCCCGGCGCTCCGCGACGCGAGTGGATTCGGGCCAGGGGCGGCTCACCCCGCTGGCAACGCCGTTCCTCGCGCAGCTCGCCCGAACGGTGGTGGGTGGCGGAGGCCTCGCGGGCAGCGACGGGGATAGCGTTGCAGGGATGCTGCTTCCCATGCTTCACGGTTTGTACGGCTCACAAGAGACTTCCGATCGGCGTTCCGGTCCCGAGGCACTGCTGGCGCGGATGCAGCGATACGTGATGGAGCACCTGCACGACCCCGAACTCGGCCCCGACCAGATCGCGCGGGCCCACTACGTGTCCACGCGCTACGTACACAAGATCTTCGCCTCCACCGGAGCCGGGGTGGCGTCCTGGATCCGCGAACGCCGGTTCGAGGGTGCCGTTGGCGAGTTGCGGCGGTCCCCTGAAACGACAATCGCGACGGCGGCAGCGAGGTGGGGATACCGCCATCCCGCGAGCTTCAGCAGAGCGTTCCGGGAGGTCTACGGCCGACCCCCACGGGAAGCCAGGCGCCTGCCTGATCCCGCGGGGAAGCCCCCACCTGCTCGTCTGGGCAGGGACTTCCCCGAAGGTTCATGATCAGGACTGGGGGAAGCCGGCCTCCCGCAGGCGGGTGCCCCAAATCCCTGACTTACCGGGAGCAATAATCCCGTTCGGGTCAAGGGTGTCCTTGATCGTCTCGTTGAAGCGCCGCAGCGCGTGGTCGTTGAAGCCGAACTGATCGGCCGCTAGGTCCATGAAGGAGAGGTGTGCCCGGTATTCGCCGTAGCCACGCTTACCCGCTTCCGCGACCATGCGCTTGGCCAGGGCGTACGCCTTGGCCACTTGTTCCGGGTTCTTGGTATCGAAGGCGATCACGTTGATGAACGTAGTGGCGCGGGCATTGATCGGAAGCATGCCGCCCAGGAAGTCGAGCCCCTCCTCGGCGCACATCTCCTTCATGAGTTTCTGGGCGCCTATCGCCTGTTGACCTGTGAGCGGGATAACGGGCGAGAAGTCGACGTGGCCGCCCTCCTCGCCGCCGGACCAGCCCGCCATCTTGTACAGGTCCTGGCTCGGCACGCCGATCTGTACCCGCTCGTGCGGGTTGGGCAGGGTCTCCCACGCGTCAGCCCCGTGCTTCTGGCCGGCCAAATCCACGCTCGGGATCTGCAGGAAGCGCTCCTGGAGCTTGGCGAAGTTGTGGTCAACCACGGCCTCGTCGCCATATAGGGCGAAGCGCATCATCCAGCGGCCCAGGCCCATTTCCTTGGCGATCTTGTCGATGACCTCCTCCGGCATCGGGCCCTCACCGGTGTACCACTCGGCGCGGGTGGTGAGCATCGAGGCCATGCACAGCGTGTTGGACAGTTGCGGGCGCATGTCAATGGTGCCGGCCAGCATCAACTCGCGCAAGGCGTCGACCACCGCGGGCATCCGCTCTTCATCCCAGACACGCAACCACAGCGGCATGTACACATCGGGCTTGGGCATCAGCCAATAGCCCATCTTGGTGACAATCCCGTAGTTGGACTGCATGAACATCTCGGTTGAGGTCGGTCCCAGTCCTCGCTTGTACAGCGGCCAGGTCGGGTTGTTATCCATGGCGCCCGAGCCCGTGCGCATGAGATCACCATTGGGGAGTACCACCTCGAAACCGCAGTGCGAGGCCTGATCGATCGAGTAGGGCATGTAGGTAAGCCCATGCTCGAGCGTGTTCGAGACGACGCCGCCCCATCCGATGTCAACGATGGAGGCAACGAGGTTGTGCCCACCGCTCTTGATGGAGTCATGCAGGTCGTACCAGCTCACGCCGGGCTCCACAATCGCGTAGCCGAGTTCCTCGTTGATCTCCAGCACCCGGTTCATCTCCCGGAAGGAGAGCATCACGCTTCCGCGAACCTGCGGAGCGGCCCCGCCATAGCCGTTGTTCTTGCCGCGGCCGATGGGCCACAGCGGAACGCGGTACTTGTTGGCGATCCGCACGAGGGCCTGAACGTCTTCGGTGCTGGTGGGGCTGACCACAGCGGAGGGAAGGTTGGTTGCTGTTCCCGGGACCTGAAAAGGATCCTGGAAGTCCTGCAGGGATTCGGCATCGGTTGCGACATTCTCGGATCCAATGGCCTCGGCGAAGGCGACGAGCGCGGCCTCGAGGTCGTCCTGGGTGACGCCCGGAGGGACCGGCCGGGTCGATGTCGCGGAAGTGTTGCTCATTTTCATCATCTCCTTTGATGCGGTGTGACGTGTGTAACACGCGATCTTCATCCTGCGCGATCCCGCGCCCGAACGGTCCGGCTGCGGCGTGATGGTGCAGTCCGTGCACAGAACTGTGCACGGACTGCACCATCACGCCCTTCCAACCTGCGGTCTCCCGCTCGTTGTGGTTGCATGGGCGCCAATACAGGTGACGAGGTGAACGGAGAAGGAACCATGGCTTCTGGCCGATTGGAAGGAAAAGTCGTCCTATTGACGGGCATCGGAGGCGGAATGGGCCGGGTGACTGCCGGGTTGTTCGCACGCGAAGGCGCCACGGTGGTCGGCTGCGACGTCGATGCCAACGCGGCCGCCGAGACGGTGAGGCTCATCGAGCACGAGGGTGGTTCCATCGATTCGAGCGCACCCGTGGATCTGGGCAGCCGAGAGGAGATCGATCGCTGGGTTGGCGCCGCTATCGAACGCCACGGCCGGATCGATGTGCTCTACAACAATGCCAGCAAGCCAAAGTTCGCGCCGTTCGCCCAGATGAGCGGTGAAGATTACCGGTTCACTATCCAGAACGAGTTGGATCTGGTCTGGCATACCTGCCAGTCGGTCTGGCCGCACCTGGCCAAGGTCGGCGGAGCCATCGTGAATATCGGTTCGGTCGCGGGAATCCTAGGTGCACGTGCCCTGCCGCAGGCGGCCCACGCCGCGGCGAAAGGTGCTGTCATTGGCCTGACCCGGCAACTCGCCGCGGAGGGCGTCGCCGTCGGCATTCGCGTTAATCGCGTGAGCCCCGGCGTCATGGCAACCCCGCCGGTGCTGGCGATGTTCGCAGAGTTCGGCGAGAACGCCCCTGTCGCACCAATACTTGAGCGCACGATCGACGGCAAGCCGGGCGATCCGCTCGCTGTCGCCTACGCCGGCCTCTATTTCGCCTCCGATGAAGCAAAATGGGTCACCGGCTCTCACCTTGTCGTGGACGGCGGGGCCCACGCGGTGATGTAGTTCCTGGCGACGGCCAGGGCCTCGGCTGCAGTCCAATACGCAGTCGAGGCCCATGTTCCCTGCTCGGTTGCGAGTTCCGCCGTCGAACTCAAGGGCAGAACATTGGCCACAGGCCGGTCAACCGGCACAACTTCGTCCACTACGCCCGACTCACCTCGGACGTCCTTGGCTTGTCCACGCAAACGATCGCCATCAACAACCCCGCCCTCGCCAGCTCGGCCGCCGCCACCGAAAACACCGCTTTCGGACCGTTCTTCCTCGAAGACACACCCGAAATCTCCTTCGGAAGCGCAACCGCCGGCGCCCCCGCACTGACGGCCGCGACCTCGACAACCAAGCCTGGGCCCGGACCCGCCTCGACGTCATCGTCGGCCCGTGGAAATCCAAAATTGCCCTGAGCTTCTGCAGGCGTGGAATAGCGCTATCGTCGCCTGACAGTCACCCACAACCCACTCCGCGTAGGCGCCAACGACCAAGCTTTCCGATGATCCTCTCCCGCGTGTTGCTGGAAGTCCGCTCTTCAGGAGGCGCCGGCAGAGCAACCTCGATGACCTAAGTCCCTCGTCCAAGGCTTACGACTCAAATGAGTGAAGGTGGAGTTCGTCAAAGAGAGCCCGGTCTTCGCCGGAGAGGACTCTCCCAATGGACAGCCAACGGACAGTACCCGCAGTCACGCTCCGTCATGCCCTGAAGCTCGGCGAATTGCCGGTAGGCCTGAGGTCTGGAAACCGAAGTATCCTCAGCGCCAACCTCGATGCGAGATCAAACAGCACGCTTGCGTCCTGTTTACAAACGCCCGCAACTCCACTTCGTGCTGGACCTTTTGCAAAAATAGCGCATGTGTAACAATTTAGTACCAGCCCTTCTCTCGCGGACTTGCTGGCAACTACATTGAATACGCTACGTATCTAATCGAATGCCCGCAGAACAGGCGTAGGAGATTCAGACTGCACGGCAGACAACGAAGTCAGAGAGGCCTAACATGGCGCACTATCATCGAACCCGACGGGTGGCAACCTTGCTGGCCGTCCCTATCCTTGGATCACTCGCCCTCGCAGGCTGTTCCAGCAACGCAAACCCAGCCGGGGGCGGAAACGAGATCGCAATCGCGTTCGGCGTCACCACGGGCCAGACAAACGCCTATCAGGAGCTTGCCGCCGAGTACCAGAAGCAGCACCCGGACGTTAAGCTCACCCTCAACGCGATTCCCCTCGATTCCTATGACCAGACAATCCGCACCCAACTCCAGTCCGGGAACGCGTCTGACATCATAGCGACCACCCCGGGCAGCGGTCAGGCCTCCAGCGTGATCACGCTGGCCAAAGCGGGACTCCTTCAGCCGCTCGACGACTCGGCCACCAAGACGATTCCGAAGGGGAACGAGGAGCTCTTGCAGACCGACGGGAAAACGTACGGTCAAGCGCTGGGGCTGACATACATCGGCACCGTTGTGAACGAAAGCTTCATCAAGGAAACGGGGATCTCTTACCCCTCCGATTGGAACTCGCTGCTGGAAGCGTGCTCGACGGCAAAGTCCAAGGGCAAGTCCCTATTCGTCATTGCGGGGCAGCTTCCGCCATCCACGAGCTCGACTGCGCAGATCATCGCCGCCACACGGGTGTACGCGAAGAACCCGGACTGGAACAAGCAGCGGGCGGACAAGAAAGTCACTTTCGCGGGGACGCAGGGGTGGCAGGACACTCTCGAGGCCATTGTGAAAATGAAGGACGCCGGCTGCTTCCAGGACGGTGCCGCCGGCGCCGGACCTGAAAGCCTTACTCAAAATCTGGGCGCCAAACCATGGCTTGCAGTCACGGCCCCCAGTAGCGTGACCGGAGAGCTTAGTGGAGCCGCACCCGACCAGTCCTTCAGTGTGTCAGACTTCCCTCCCGTGTCCTCAGGCGACAAGCACTTTGGGTACGCGAACGCCAATTTCTCCCTGTCGCTTACCAAGTCGGCTCCGCACACGGATGCGGCGAAGAAGTTCCTCAACTGGGCGGCTGAGCCGGAGCAAACTGCACTCTTCGCAAAGGTACAAGGTACCCTCCCCGTAGGCCAGACGAAGGAAGCCGATCTAGCGGGAACTCCATATGCGAATGTCTCTTCGCAACTCGCCAAAGGCGACTACATCGCGATGCCCAACTCAAACTGGCCCAATGCCGCCGTGACCGATGCGCTCGCGTCCGGAGTTCAAGGTCTCCTCACTGGCCAGCAGACACCTGACCAAGTCCTGCGAGCAATGGATAGTGCCTGGGATAAGAAGTAGCCACGCCAACCGGGTGCGGGGCCCGGAATTCCCACCGGGCCCCGCCTCCTGACTAATCGAGGATCACCTCATGACTATTACAAAGCCAGATCTCGCACCTCCGCCGCCGCCCGGCCGATCGATACCCAGCCCTGCCAGCACTCCTAGAACCCACACCGGTCTTTCCTACGGTCACTGGTGGTGGGCTCTTCCCGGGGTGCTGTTCGTCATCACCATTCACTATGCCTCAACGGCGATCGGCGGATTCTTTGCATTCACGGACTGGACGGGGTTGGGTTCTTTTAACTGGATCGGCCTTGACAATTTCGTAGCGATCTTGTCTGAACCATCCAAGCTCCTTGCTCTAGGAAACACCCTGTTCCTGGCATTCGGATCGGTCATCATCGTCAACATTGCGGGATTGGCTATAGCGCTGGGGCTCAATCGCGTAATCCGGACACGATATATACTCCGGGTTTTGTTCTTTATGCCCGTAGTGCTCAGCCCGCTTGCTGTGTCCTACATCTGGAAGTTCATTTTCGACTTCAATGGCCCTCTAAATGCGGCACTGAAAGCTCTGGGCCTTGGAGAATACACTCGGTCCTGGCTTGGCGATCCGCAGTTCGCGATCTGGGCGATTGTCATCGTTGCGTGCTGGCAGCAGGTGGGGTTCTCCATGGTCATTTATATGGCTGGGCTAGCGTCGGTGCCGACGGATATAGAAGAAGCTGCGGCAATCGATGGGGCTGGCCTATTGCAACGCCTTTGGTATGTCGTGCTTCCTGCCATCCGACCGGCCGTCGCAATCTCCACCACCTTAGGAATTGTCAACGGCCTGCGGATTTTCGACCAGATTCTGGCTCTTACCAACGGAGGTCCGGCAGGAGCGACTGAAACCCTTGCGACCCTCGTCTACAAGCAGGCCTTTTCACTCGGCAACTTCGGCTACGGGGCGGCCCTGGCGGTCGTACTGACCGTCATTATCTTCTTTTTTGCCGTCGTTCAGCAGCGGGTAACCGCCCGTAGATCGGAGAGCTGACATGTTTCGCTACACGAAATTCACGCTGGCACGGGAGATAGGTCTCTGGCTCATCGCTGCCCTATTTCTGCTGCCCTTCTATTTCCTCATCTCCACCGCGCTCAAACCAGACGCGGAAGTATTCTCAGCATCGGCGCTGGCGCTACCTCAGGAACCGACGATTGCCAATTTTGGTTCCGTGTTGTCGGCCCGCGGCAATTCAAACGTCGTGCTCGGCCTGGTCAATAGTCTGATTATCACAGCTGGAAGCATCCTCGGCCTCGTTGTCCTTGGCTCCACGGCCGGCTATGTCATCGCCCGCAGCACTCGGCGGTTGGGCCGGATCGCGTATTATCTATTCCTCATCGCGATCGTCCTCCCGACGCAGCTGGGAACCGTTCCCCTATACATTGGTGCGCGCGGCTTGGGCCTTACGGGCTCGCCCTTCGGAATGATTGTGCTGTTCTCCGGAATGTTGTTACCGCTATCGATATTCATATATGCCGGATTTATCCGTGAGCTACCAGTCGAGTACGAGGAGGCTGCGACGATCGATGGAGCGGGTCGGACCCGCATCTTTACGGGAATTATTCTGCCGCTGATCTCTCCAGCAACGGGAACCGTCGCAATTCTGGCTGGCCTGATTGTGTGGAATGACTTTTTCACGTCACTCATCTTCCTCGGAGGTTCAAACAACCAAACCCTCCCAGTAGCGATGTACTTCTACATCGGCTCCATGGTCTCATCATGGAACAAGATTTTTGCCATCGTGATCGTGTCGATGGTCCCAATTCTCGCGTTTTACCTGTTCGCCCAACGGAGATTCATCCAGGGTTTCGCAGGAGGCCTCAAAGGCTAATGAGAACGATTATTGACATCAAATTCCCGCGCGGAAAACGATAACGGCATGGCAACTCCTCGCGCACGAGTAATCATCGACAACGACTTTTCCGGCGATCCTGACGGCCTCTTCCAACTCGTCCATCATTTGCTGTCGCCTTCCGTGGAGATCCCGTTCGCGATTGGCTCACACCTCTCTCCGGACGATCCATTCGATTCCTCCTCTCGACAGGCTGACAATGCAGTCAAGGTAGCGAAGGAAATACTTTCACTGCTCGGGCTCGAGAGGCAGCCTCCAGTCCTGCTGGGATCCAATGTCGGTCTCAGCTCACCCATCGAGCCGATCCGCACTGAGGCCGCTGAGGCAATCGTTGCCGAGGCCATGCGGGAAGACACCGATCTTCCCTTGTACGTCGCTCTCGGAGCAGGGCTTACTGAGCTCGCGAGCGCACATCTTATCGAACCCCGGATCGCCGAACGGCTTACAGCAGTTTGGATTGGGGGCGCTGAGCCTGAGGGCGTCGCCGTCGGGCCGAAGGGCCCCAGGGGAATCGAGTACAACCTGAACATCGATGTTACGGCTGGGCAAGTGATTTTCAATAACTCTCAGATCCCGATCTGGCAGGTGCCCCGCAATGTCTATCGCCAGTGCCTGGTGTCCCGCGCAGAACTTCACTCGCGTGTTAAGCCCATGGGGCGTATCGGCGCCCACCTGATCGAGGCGATCGATCAGGTGTTTGACGGCGCGGAAAAGGTCGGCCTACTAATGGGAGAGACCTATGCGCTCGGAGACAGCCCACTGGTCCTGCTCACCGCCCTGCAGTCGTCGTTCGAGCCGGATTCATCGTCCAGCTTCCACTCGACGGTGCCCACGCCCAGGATCAACCCGGACGGGTCGTACGGGGCGAACCCTGACGGACGTCCGATGCGGCAATACACGCACGTCGACAACCGGCTCATGTTTGAAGACTTCTATCACAAGATCGCCGCCTTTGCGGCGGAGAACCCTGACCGCCAAATCGCGACAGGCCGCGATGACAGCCTTCATCGGGCGCGGGGCACCGTTCGAAGCGACTGAGCGCCTTGGCATTCCCGCGCACCCCAAACAGCAACAAGACAACACGCCGTCGGACGGCCAGAGGCTACAAGCCCCATTCGGGGCCGCAAATCATAGGAGGATGACAATGTTGCGCACAACGGCAGCACCACAGCCCTTAGGGGTGGCCATGATTGGGTACGCCTTCATGGGCAAAGCCCACTCGAATGCATGGCGCAATGTTGGAAGCTACTTCGACGTGCCAGCCTTCGAGCAGAAAGTGCTCGTCGGACGGGACGCCGCCCAGGTTGCCGAAGCCGCTGCCAAATACGGCTGGGCCGAGTCCGCCACCGACTGGCGATCCGTGATCGCGCGGGATGACATCGACATCGTGGACATCTGCGCCCCGGGCTGGATGCACGCCGAGATCGCCATCGCCGCCTTGGAAGCAGGCAAGCACGTGCTCGTCGAGAAACCGCTCGCCAACACCCTGGCCGAGGCAGAGTTGATGACGGCCGCCGCGGCGGCAGCCCGCGCGCGCGGCATCCGATCCATGATCGGCTTCAACTACCGCCGCGTCCCGGCGCTGGCCTTGGCGCGCGAGCTCATCTCCGAGGGCCGCCTAGGCACGCTCCGGCACATCCGTGCCGCGTACCTGCAGGACTGGCTCGCCGACGCCGAGTCCCCCATGACGTGGCGACTGCGCAAGGAAACTGCCGGCTCGGGCGCCCTGGGTGACATCGCCTCGCACGCCGTCGACCAGATTCAATATTTGACCGGGCAAACCGTTTTGGAGGCCTCTGGCGTGTTGAGGACCTTCGTCGCTCGGCGCCCTGGCCCGGACGGGCTGGAAGACGTCACCGTCGATGACGCGGCATGGGCGACCTTCTGGCTCACAGGCGAGATGGGGGCCTCCGTTGAAGCATCCCGCGTGGCGACCGGCAAGAAGAACAGCCTCCGGATAGAGGTTTACGGCACTGACGGCGCACTGACCTTTGATTTGGAAAACCTTAACGAACTGAACTTCCTCGACGCCACGGTGCCTGTCCGGGAGCAAGGATTCCGGCGGATCCTGGTCAACGAACCCGAGCACCCGTATCTTGAAGCGTGGTGGCCACAGGGTCACATCATTGGCTGGGAGCACACTTTCACGCACCAGATCCGGGACTTCCTGGCCGCCATCAGCAACGGCGAGCCGCCGACGCCATCGTTCGAGGACGGCCTTCAGGTCCAGCGCGTCCTGGCCGCAGTCGAAGAGTCAGCCAAGAACAAGAGCACGCTCACCGTCGTCGACAGCGTGGCTTTGGTCGTTGAAGGAGCCTGACATGCCCCGCCCATACACCCTGTTCACCGGCCAGTGGGCCGACCTGCCCTTCGAGGAAGTCGCCCGCCTCGCCTCCGGCTGGGGCTACGACGGCCTGGAAATCGCTGTCTCCGGGGACCACCTGGACGCCTGGCGCTGGGACGAACCCGGATACGTCGAGAACAAGCTCGCCATCCTGGACAAATACAACCTCAAGGTCTGGGCCATCTCCAACCACCTCAAAGGCCAGGCCGTCTGCGATGACCCCATCGACTTCCGCCACCAGGGAATCGTCGGCGCCAAGGTCTGGGGCGACGGGGACCCCGAAGGCGTCCGCCAACGCGCCGCCGAGGAAATGAAACACACCGCCCGCCTCGCCCGCGCGCTCGGGGTGGACACCGTCGTCGGATTCACCGGCTCCTCCATCTGGCAATACGTCGCCATGTTCCCACCCGTCCCCGAAAAAATCATCGAGGCCGGCTACCAGGACTTCGCCGACCGCTGGAACCCCATCCTGGACGTCTTCGACGAATGCGGTGTCCGCTTCGCCCACGAAGTCCACCCGAGCGAAATCGCCTACGACTACTGGACCACCGTCCGGACCCTCGAAGCCATCGGGCACCGCGAAGCGTTCGGGCTGAACTGGGACCCCTCCCCCTTCATGTGGCAAGGCATCGACCCCGTCTCCTTCATCTGGGACTTCAAGGACCGGATCTACCACGTGGACTGCAAGGACACCAAGCTCCGCCCCACCGGCCGCAACACCGTCCTGGGCTCCCACCTGCCCTGGGGCGACCCCCGCCGCGGCTGGGACTTCGTCTCCGCCGGACGCGGCGACGTCCCCTGGGAATCAAGCTTCCGCGCCCTCACCGCCATCGGCTACAACGGCCCCATCTCCGTGGAATGGGAAGACGCCGGCATGGACCGCCTCCACGGCGCCCCCGAAGCCCTCGCCGCCCTCAAGAAGTTCGACTACCCGCCCTCGCAAACCAGCTTCGACGCCGCCTTCAGCTCCAAACCCTAGGGTTGGACCCTTGCGGACACCTTTCAAATCTCTTTAAGTGCAACCGATCGAGGCGTCAATGACGTGAACGGCGACGCGCATAACCTAAAAGGGAAATTGGCATTAGATTGACGAAAGCAAGAATGAAAAAGAGATAAATCCAATGACTCAGCGTTCCTCCTCGCCCTCACACTCATGACGCCGTTACAGCCGTGATTGGCTGCCGACACATCAACCCGTTGGGAGCGCCCCTCCTGATCTTGCTGCCGCTTAGATTCTGCGCGAACTTCGGGCGTTGGTGATAACAGGCCTCATGGCCGTGGATCCTTCCCCCGCCCGCCCAGACGACGATTACGCTGATGTCTTTGCCCATTTACAGCCTGCTTCGACTTACCCGAGAACAGACTGGCGTTGGGCTACATATCAGGTAAAAGCGGGCACCTATATCCGCACAGGTCGGCACAATGATCACGAGGCTCGCCCCAGGCCGCTGCGAGGCTCGGCTTAACCCGGAACTGCCGCCGGGAACAACAATAGAAAAATGGGGCGCCCAAGTCGGATAGACGCCGAGTCATCGGCCCAGAGAATAGGCTGGAGCTCACCATCTATCCGTCAAACCCGAGCCGAGGCCCCCAAGGCAGGCGAAGGCAGCGCATGACCAAGTGATGCAGGACCGCTCATCAGCGTGGAGAGCGCTCTCAGTAATTCCTCTGCTCCGAGCGCTCTTCTTTCAGCGCCGAACCGGCATCGGTGTTTTTTCAACCCGGATGGCCTAACAACCTGACGTTCACCGGCGCCCGGAAGGCTCTGGATCAGCCCATCATGGACCGCGCCCACCAGCTCGCCGGACTCAAGAGCAACGTCATCTACCTCTCCCGAGACGCGAAACGGCCCCGCCCGCAACCGTCGGCGCGAGGCCACCGGCGTCACGATCAGCCGGATCGCGTCCACGCCGAGGCCGATGAGAGCGGCAGGGTCACCGCCCGAATCGGGGTCAGACCACCACCGCAGCTCCGGCCATCGACCAGGAAGCACCGGGGCATCTTCGACTGGCCACCCCCGCCCCCCAATCAACCCACATAGGCACTAAGCCCGCGCACCCGGCGGACCGGAGCCAAACGTTGCAGCGGGCCGCGATCGCCCGTGACCACGCGGGCTGGTGCTGGTCACTGGCAGCACTGAGCTAACTCGTGAGACGGCATGAGTCGACGGCTCAAACCGTCAACACTCGCTCCGCAGTGGCCTTTGCATGCGTGAGATGCGAGCGGCATGCAGCCAACTTCACTATCGAACTCGAAAACCGGAAGTCATCGCGTCAGTAAGATTCTTGCGAATTTGTTGCATCTGCGACAATTTTGCACTAATTTGGAAGAATACTTGGACGCCCGGCGCGCAGCGTAGCGAGGGATCCGTGGTCCGACATCTTGGAAGTCAGGGGCTGAGACCGATCAGCAACTGGACCGAAGATGCTCAGCATTGCAATGATCTCGGGCATCACGCGGAACCACCCCCAACGCGACACTGCTACGACGCACTGTCGCAGATCTGCGGCAGGTGGCTCGGCCAAGGCGCCACTACTGGAATCAACCTGAGGAAAAGCCTGTGAGTGCCACTGAAAGAGTGATTGGTGGGGACGAAGTCCGGGTCAACCAGGCGGGGAATGCGCAAGTTGACTTGCGCCTGCCTTGGTACCGGAGCCTCGCTCCGTCAACTGTTGAAGACATCGCCGTCTCGATTGACGGCCACACCATACCTCGAAATGAACTGACTGTAGAGATCAACGGGATCGAAAGCGAGCTCGACGCCATCGCGGATCGGTGGCAGGAGACCTGGTTCGTGCAGGACCGGGCCATCGTTCGCTTCCCGGCCCCAGGAGATCTCAATGGTGCCGTCAATACGACGCTATCCATCACGCTCCGGATCCCATACATCCTAACCGGCCCTGATTCTGCGCTGAAGCGGAGCACCAGTGAGACCCGCAAGCTTTCTGTCGTCCGTGAGGAGCAGCCATGACCGCATCGAACAACTACTCCTTGCCAACAATTGGGTCCGGCCTGACCCTATATTCCCTGACGAATGAGTGGCTCAGCGGGCAATTCGACCTGGAGCAAATTCTGCGCGAAGTTGCCGCACGGGGACTGGGCCCGGGGGTGGAGGTCGTCGGGTATCAGTCACTGCGAAGCTTCCCCGACATCGACGACGCGACGACAGACAAGTGGCATGGCCTCATCGACGAGCTTGGCTTGGTTCCCACCTGCCTGAGCTCAAATGTCGACATTGCGCTTCGCTCAGATCGGTTCCTGAACGCCGATGAGATGACAGAGCTGCTCGAACGGCAACTTCGCACAGCGAATAAGCTCGGGTTCAACATCGTACGTATCCAAATCGGGGCGTCGGCAGAAGTAATCCGGCGGGTCACTCCGCTTGCTGAGGACCTGGGCCTGCGCATGGGTATGGAACTCCACGCACCGGAGGGACCACGCACCGAGAGCATCATGCGTGTGCGCGACCTCTACGCCGAACTTGATTCGCCGGCACTGGGATTCATCCCCGACTTCAGCGCCACAATGCGTGACATTCCCCTGACGGAGCAGCACCAATGGGTCGAAGCCGGCCTGCCCCAGGATCTCGTGGACATTTTCGTTGAGAACTGGCGAACCGCGCCCGGCACAATCAAAGACCGTTTTCAGGCATTCCGCAGGCTGGCACTCGCGCGCGGCGCCTCGGAAGAAGCAATCGCTCCGACGGTAGGTGCGCTGACAATGCACGGCACAGAGCCAATGGAGAGCTGGTATGACATCGCCGGCCAGATCATCCATGTCCACGGCAAGTGCTACGAGTTTGATGCCGTCGGTGACGAGCCCAGCATCGACTATGACGCTGTCGCTCGCCTGCTGGTCGATATTAACTACAAGGGCTATATCTCCACCGAATGGGAGGGGCACTACTTCGCCTCCTCCAACGTCAGCGCTTTCGACCAGGTGCAGGCCCACCAGAGACTATTGGGCCGCAGCTTGGAAAAGGCAGCCGGCACGCGCATCTAAGTCCGTGCTTGGGGCTTCGAGCTGCCACTCGGAGCCCCAATCCCTGGCTGGCGCAACGGCATCAGCCAAATAACTGAGGGTCAAAGGAGACCAATGGTGATCGATCATGCAGTTCCAGCGAAAACGACAGCGCCGATTGTCCGTCCCAAACTAACATGGGGCACAAAATTCACATACGGCTTTGGTGACCTCGCCAGCCAACTCATCTGGACTACCACGGGTTCCTATCTGGCGCTCTTCTACACGGACGCCGTTGGACTGTCGGCCGCTGCAGTGAGCGTCCTTATGCTCGTCGCCCGTGTACTGGACGCAGTGATTGACCCGGCGATTGGCGCCGCCGCCGAGCGCACCAGAAGCCGGTTCGGGCGCTTCCGATCGTGGTTGATCTACGGTTCCCCTGTATTGGCGGTGCTCATGGTGCTCTCGTTCACCACCATTCCCGGCAGCGACGTCGCCAAGTTCATTTACGCCGTCGTAAGCTATGGGCTTCTCGGAATTGCTTACTCGGCAGTTAACGTACCGTACGGCGCACTCGTTGGGGTGATGACCGCCGACCAGCAGGAACGGGTCACGCTGAACTCGGTCCGCATGATTGGGACGAACATCGGGGTAGTTCTACTCAGCGCGCTGACCCTTCCCCTGATCCTCACTTTCAGCGGGACAGGCCACAACGAAACTGGAACTGTGCAGGGCTACACCTGGACAGCAGTCGTCATGTCCGTGATCGCCCTCCCGATGTTCCTGGCCGTTGCATTCAAAAGCAAGGAACTCGTTAGGCCGGTCGCCTCCACCCGAGTTCCGATTCGGAAGACTATTCATGTGGTGGTCGGCAATCGTCCGCTCATGCTCATCTTCCTGATGATGCTTTTGTCGATGACGGGCTTCTTCGGTCGCCTTGGAATCGTGGTCTACTACTACATCTACGCCGTGGGCCGGATCGACCTCGTCTCAGTCTTCATGGCCGCCCCCGCCATCGCAGGCGCCGTCGGAATCGCCCTATTTACCCCGCTAACGCGCCGCTACAGTAAGCGCCTCATAGCCTGCATGTCACTTGTTGCTCAAGGTTTGTCGCTCATTGCTGTATATGTAATCGGCCCGACGAATGTCACCGGCACGATCGTCGCTTTGGTGATCTACGGACTTGTTTCGTTCAACGGTCCCATCATTTGGTCCATGGTGCCCGATGCCATCGACTACGCGGAGGAGCGCTCCGGCGTTCGCGCGGACGGAACGTCATACGCCGTGATCAGCTTCGCCCAGAAGGTAGGCAACGCGATCGGTGGAGCGGCAGGTGTCGCCGCAATCGGCGCCTTGGGGTATGTCGCAAATGCACATCAATCGCCGGAGGCGATTAACGGAATGAACCTGGTGTCTAATCTCGTGCCGGCCTTCTTCGCGTTCGCGGCGATCATCCCGTTCTTCTTCTACAAATTGTCGGACGCCCAGAATCACGACATCCGGGAACGCCTGGACACCGCCTCGTTGCAACCCGAGAAGTGAAACTCCGGCGGCGCTGATGATTGCGCCAACGCTCGACGAGGACAAACAAACAACGAACAAAGGAAATACACATGGACATTGAAACGGCATCAATCCGCCCTTGGGATCTCGTGATCATCGGCAGCGGTCCGAACGGCGCTGCGATTGTCCATGAAGTTCACCGGGCCTCGCCGGAGACGTCTATCCTGGTCCTCGAGAGCGGCCGAGGAATGAGCGCCAACCAAGGCGAGCATCTTGTAGAGTCCGACGAGGGGGCCCTGCGGGAAGCGTTCGAGACGCTGATGCGTCGCGCCCGGCAGATCGAGTACGTCAAGAACGCCGGAGCCCTACTCGGCAGTGACGATGGCTGGACCCCGGAAGGAACCGGCATTTTCCCTGTCTCCTATCTCGGCCACGATTTCGCTGAGTTCTCCGGGGCCTCCTTTTCATGGAATGTCGGGGGGATGGGGATTCACTGGGCGGCAGCGTCGCCCTCGCCATACGCCGATGAGATCCCGGGTTTCGCAGGCAGGGACTTCGTTGACGACCTTCAAACTGCGAAACGGTTGCTCCGCGTACACCCACAGGCGTTCACCGGCAATCCATATCGAGAACCAATCCTCACCGCACTCCGAGCCGCGGTCCATTCGGATGTCCAAGGCCGAGATGCCCAGGACATGCCGCTGGCAGGTCTGCGGCGGACCGGTGGGCTCATTCGCCAGAACCGGTCCCCGTGACATCGCGCCCGAACTCTTCGACGAATCCTCTCCGCACATCGCACTGCTCTCAGGTAGTCTTGCGACCCGGATCCTGCACAGCAACGGAAAGGTCAGCGCGGTGGTGGCACGTGACCTGGCCACTGGTACCGAGCGCGAAGTCCCCGCGAGGTCAGTGGTAGTCGCCGCAGACACCTTGCGCAGCCCCCAGATCCTGTGGGCGTCCGAAATCCGGCCCCACGCATTAGGGCGCTACCTGAACGAACACGTTTCCATCGACGGAAGCGTAATTGTCGATGGACCCAAGCTCGGCGTATCCGGAACCGAGCTACCCAAGCCGGAGCTGAATGAACCGTTCGTCGGAGCCTACTGGAGTCCCTCCATTGGTACTGCGCGGCCCACACACGGCCAGATGATGGAAACCTTCGATGACCGTGGGCACCGTATCGGCATGAGCTGGTACACGAACACGGACCTCCGCGCCGAAAACCGAATCGAATTCTCCGACACGGAAACGGATGAATTGGGAATGCCACTCATGAAGGCTCATTTCGCGTACACGGACGCGGACCGGAAGAGGATCGAAGTCCTCCGCGATGTGCAGCGCCGCGCAGCCACCGCCATCGGGGAGTTCCTGCCTGGCGACTCCGAGACACTCGCACCGGGATCATCGCTGCACTACACGGGAACGGTGCGTCTGGGATCCACCAATGACGGAAAGAGCGTTGCCAGCCCGGACGGACTGGTCTGGGGCTTCGACAATCTCTTCGTGGCTGGAAACGGTGCTGTGCCCACCGCGCTGACCTGCAACTCGACGCTAACCGCAATGACGCTAAGCGTAAGGACCGCGCGGGCTGTTACCCGCCGCATTTCCAGCGAAAGTACCCTCCCGAGGGTTCTGCGCGGAGCAGGAGCGGGTTACTGAATTAGGCTGGGAGAATGAATGCGTCACCGACCGTGTCCCCCCGAGGACCCTATGCCAACACGCCTCGCCGGAAGACGGAAATCGTTGCCGCAGCCGCGGAAATTTTCTCCGAGTCCGGGTACCACGGAGGGTCCCTTCGACAAATCGCCCGCCATCTGGACCTGAGCTTCACCAGCGTGAAACATCATTTCCCGACCAAGGAAAACCTGCTTATCGCGGTGCTAGAGGCGAACGACGAACTCGAACTCGCTCAAGTGCAGTCCGACGAGATCAACGTCGGCTTCATCGATTCCGCTCTATCGCTGGCCGAGCGCAATCTCAACCACCGCTGGTCCGTGCGTCTGCTCGCAGTACTCGGGGCGGAAGCGACATCGCCCGATCACCCTGCCCACCAATGGTTCATCGATCGCTACGAGAGAATCAGGGGCGTCATTATGCAGGCCATCACGGAAGACATCACTGCTGGACGCGTGCCCAACGGCATCGATCCGCGCGCGGTGGCGGCAGAGATCGTAGGGCTCTGGGACGGACTGCAGCTGCAGTGGCTCCTCGACCCCGAGTTCGACATCATCGCTTCGTTGAGGCGGGGATTCCGCGCGATACTGGCCTCTAGGGTCGATTAGGGGCATCAGCAGGCTCCCTGTCCAGGATCCGTATATACGGACCGGCCGGCACGCCAAAAACGCCAGCACTCAACGAGCATGAAATGTGCATCGAGGCCGGCATCGCATCCGCTGGAACCGCAAGATGGGTATAGGTCGCCGAACTGGAGCCCATGGTGCCATGAGGCAGCAGACGGCCGAATTGACGACGCATCTCGTGATCTCGGTCTCTGCTCAGCGCGTGGACTCCGGACTGAGACTCCGCATGTCAACGGCAACTTGGAAACGCACGGGTTCGGCATGTTGGCTGCTCACTGGCGGCAGGAGATCGACCGGTGGTGGCGTGAACTGCTCTCCGGCGGCTGCAACGCCATCAGTATCAAGACGGCGCGCGGCGGATTCACAGAAGCCCAGCAGATTCTCGGGCTGGGCACCGGGCTGGGCGTTGGTGTAGCCCGCCCTGTACCAGATCCCCACGGACGGGGCCTGCGGCAAGCTGATTGAGATCGCCCTCCGTCGCCCTGTTCTGCGCATCCGACCTCTCAGCCTTCATGACCGAAAGCACGCCGCGGCCCGGGAGCTTCTCAGGCTGCTTCCCGCTGACCGTGGATTACACGGTTGGCATGACGTGCGGCCAGAGGCCCGAGGATCCCGTGCAGGTCACTGAACAACTCCCGGGCCTCCGTGCCCTTCCACTGCTCGGGCAGGAATTCGAGGGGAAGTTCCGGATCCAGGAAAGGCAACCGCCGCCACTCCGTCAGCATGGGGATGTAGGCCGTGAACGCGTCCCGGTACGTGCCCTCGTTCCGGTCCCTGCGCCTTTTCCACTCCGTGAGTTCGGCCGCGTGGGCATCGATAAACTCGGCATAATACTGCTCAAGGGACTCCAGGTCCCACCATTGGGCGACCTTGTCTTTGAGTTCCCCGGCCCCGCCGGACTGGAAACAAAAAACTCAACATAGTCCTGCAGGTCATTGCGCATCACGAAATCCGATGCCTCGGCGAAGAACTTATTCGGGGCGATGCACAGCCCCGGCGCCACGTTTGCCGAATCCCATCCGGGCCAGGCCGGACCGGATCTTGTTCCGCTGCGCCCTTTCCGCCTCAGGCACGGAGAAAGACGCGAGGAGCCACGGGTCGTTGGCGGACGCAGGTCGGGGCACGAAGATGCGCTCATCTCGGGTGCTGAAGTGTTGCTCCAGTTCCGGGGACAGGGAGTACCCCGTTCTGACCATCGACTTTCTCGCTGGTCAGCACCCCTTTCTTTTTCAACCGGGAAATCGAGGACCGGATACTGGCCGGCTCGCACCCCAGATCCTGGAGCAGACGCACCAGCTGGGCCACGGGTATCACTCCCCCGCTGCTACGGCCATAGAGACCGAAAACCGTGATGATGAAGCGGTGATGGGATCTCCCCAAGCACGACGGCGGCGAAATTTCCCATGCGCGAACTGTCGCCGGCTACCTCGCCAACGACACCAACGCCACCAGTGCCCTGTTCGCCGTCTACACCGCCGCCGCCCAAGCAGCCGGTGAGGTCAAGCCATACGCGGCAGTGGTCGCCGCCCTCACGGGAGCACTAGCCGAGCGACACATCACCATCCGGGACGGCCTCCTCGTTGGAGACCAGAGCGTTTCGCCCTACGACGACGACGCCAACCTCAACTGCGCGCTGCCCCTGTCGATGATCGACTCCAGTGAAATCAACGCCGAGCTCGTGTACCGCGGGAGCGCGGTCGCCCGAACCGGCCGTAACACCTTGCCGCCGGCAAACAAGAAGGCGACGTTTGATGCCGTCGAGGAGCGCGTCAACTCAATCGGGCAGTGCCATAACCACAGCGCGATCGAAAAGGCGCGAACGCTCTGGGCGGGCATCCTCGAGGCCAAAACCTACCCGACCGAAGATCAGACCATCGCTCTGATCGCGAACTTCCAGTTCGCAGCCATCCGCGACCAGCTCATGGCGGACATCCCGGGCGTCGACGGTCCCATGGAAAAAATCCTTCTGGCCCAAACTCCCGGCAAGCCGCAGTGGGCCCGCGTCGAATGGGCACAGCAAATCCTCCTGCGCGCCTACACGGACAGCAGCACCCAACACTCGGTGCCTCTCCTCACGGCCTTCGGCTACATCAACTGGTGGGAAGGCCGGGGAAGCAAAGCCCACCAATACATGCAACTCGCACTTGAAGCAGACCCCGCCTACCGCCTGGCCAAACTCAGCGACCAACTCCTCGGCTAAGGAATGCTCGCCGGCTGGAACCTGGACAAGGAGACCGCATACCGAACGGGACTTGGAAGTTAGGAATATGATTTGCCGTTTTTCAACGGTATTCGGTGGATGCCAAAAATGCCTAGATTCTGGGGCAGAATGGCCCAAATGGATGCCGCGCGTGCCCATCATTTTTCGTTACTCGCCGTTGTTTCCGGTGGGTAAACCGTGGGCGAATCTTCCCTGCCGCTCGATGGCGGGGAGGTCCTACTACTAGGGAGCGTCCGCGTTCTTGGTGCTGGTGAAACGCCTCGGTGAAAGACTGTGGTCGCTTTGTGGATCGGCATGTCGCTCTCTGGATCTGGAAGCCGCCCGACCCCCCGTAACGTGATTATCAGCACATTTTCCGATACGAAGGAGGCCGCGGTCATGGGTGCGATCAGCAACCGTCTTCTCGCGCTTCTTCAAGCATCGGAGAGAGCTTCGTGGGGGCGGCCAAGCGGCTTGGTTGGTGGCGCCGGTCACGCGACCAACCGTGACCGATCGAAACTACTCGCCCTCTCTTAAGCGCAACTAACTGACCACTTGGGGCAGGAGCTCAACGGAGATGGCCAACGCTCGTCCATTCAAGGTACCTGCGCCTGAGTGTCATTCGAGGTGGTGGTTGCGCCTTCCCATCGTCGGTCCTCCCGAGGACGCCGACGTCATCCCTGTCCCGGGCGGCACCGTCGCCGCCCGACACCATGCACTGTGAAAAGGAAATGCAATGACGCGACTCACGACAAAGGCACTGGCTTGGTCCATCTTGGCGAGCCTGGCTCTCGCGCTGGTTGGCTGTGGAAATTCCTTGCCCGCAAGCGGCGACGCGGCCTCGTCCAAGGCCAGCCTCGAGGCGAACGCGCTCGACACGGCAAAGAAGAACCTTGCACCTTACACCGGACACGCCAGCGCGTTCCCGGTCGAGGAGCCGCTGACCACCAAGCCGCCGGCCGGCACGACATTCGCCTACCTCGAATGTGCAACTCCTATCTGCGCGCTGCAGGCGCAGGTCGTCGGCACGGCTACCCATGCACTGCTGGGAAACGACCTCATTGTTGTCAAGGCCGGCCGGTCGGCGCAGGATGCGCAGCAGGCAATGGAAAGCATCATCGCCAAGAAGCCCTCTGCGGTCATTCTCCCGGCCATCGACCCAGTAACGATGCGGGCCCAGATGGAGCAGCTGGACAGCGCAGGCATTCCGGTGGTGACCCTCGCCGTCACCAACACCAAGGGTTTCCCCGCCATCAAGGCGGCCATCTTGGGGAATCTCTTGCAGCCTTGGCCGGCAAGCTCTTCGCCGATTGGGCCGTGACCACGAACGGGACCGCGCCAAGCGTTTTCTACTCCATTCCAGAGCTCGGTTTTAGCGCGCCCATGGCCGCGGCGTACCAAGACGAGATGAAGGCCGTGTGCCCCGGGTGCCAGGTGCGGGTGGTCAAGATTCCACTGGCCTCTATCGGTAACACGGCGCCAGCCACGGTCGTCAGCGACCTCAAGGCCAACCCTGAGACCAGGACGGCGATATTCGCCTCCGAAGAGGCGGCGACCGGCCTGCCCGCCGCACTGAAGGTGGCGGGCCTGGATGTGGCGATCAACGGGTATGCGCCGAGCCCAACGATTCTCGGTTACATCCAAAGCGGTGACGTCACGGCGGGCCTCGCGGTCGACACCCTTGTCGCAGGCTTCCTGAACGCCGACGTGGCTGCCCGCCTGGTGACAGGCCAGAAGCTCACGGCAACTGAGACCGCCGGCCTGACTTCGATGCAGATGGTGACCAAGAACGACTTGGCGGGCGTCGACGTTTCAAAGGGCTTCGCGGCCTATCCCGACGCAGTACAGCGGTTCGGTCAGCTCTGGAACGGACAGTGAGTTGATGACAATGACCCCGACTCCGTCCAGCGGACCACCAGTGATCCTCACTGTCGACCGCATCTCGAAGTCCTTCCCCGGAGTTCGCGCACTCGATGAGGTTTCTCTGCAGGTGCGCTCCGGCGAAATCGTTGCGCTGCTGGGCCAGAACGGCTCCGGCAAGTCAACTCTGGTGAAGATCCTGGCCGGCGTGTACATGGCGGAGTCAGGCTCGGTCGTCGTCACTGGTGCCGACGGCGTGCGGCGCGAGCCGTATGACAGCCTCCATTTCATCCACCAAGACCTCGGCCTCATCGACACTTTGTCCGCCGTCGAGAACCTAGCGCTCGGACGGCACTTCGGCTCGCGCGGCCTCGCCCCGCTCGGGCGTAGGAGCGAGCGGGGCGCGGCCGAGGAACTAATCAGCCGTTTCGGCTCGCACCTTGATGTGCGGCGTCCGGTTGGCGAGCTGTCCCCGGCCCAGCGCACGCTCGTCGCGATAGCACGGGCGATGAGCGGCTGGACGGGTTCCAACAACGTTCTCGTGCTCGACGAGCCGACCGCCTCACTCAACGGCGAGGAGGTTGGCATCCTCTTCGCAGCAATCCGACAGGTCGCCGACGCCGGAGCTGGTGTTGTCTTCATTTCCCACCGACTTGAGGAGGTCACTGAGTTGGCCGACCGCGTCGTCGTGCTTCGGGACGGCAAGCTGGTCGCGGACCAGTCCGCCGTCGGGCTCGACGCGGACAGTCTCGCAGTGCTTATCACCGGCCGAGAGGCGACCGCCGGCACCGTGACCGCTATTGCTTCGGCCAGCAGTGGGCCCCCCATCCTCACCGTCCGTGGTCTTGCGGGCGTTCGAGTGGAGGGGTTCGATCTCGACCTCGCCCCCGGGGAGATCGTCGGCGTCGCCGGCAGCATCGGTTCGGGACGAGAACAGCTCGCGGCTCTCATTTACGGGGCGCACCGCCGCCAAGCAGGAGACGTCGCCGTCAACGGCCGAAACGTACGGCCGGGACCCCGATCCTCTCGGCGCGCCGGCCTCGCCCTCGTGCCCGCCGACCGGCGGGCCCACGGCGGCGTCATGACCCTCAGCGCCATCGAGAATCTTGTGCTACCTGACCTGTGGGCGTTTGCCCGGTGTTTCCAACTCAGTCGCCGTCGACAGGAGGCCGAGTTCCGGACCTGGGCGAAGCGCGTCGGCCTACAGCCTCCCGACCCTGAACGTGCCCTAGGTCTGTTCAGCGGCGGCAATCAGCAGAAGGTCGTCATCGCACGGTGGCTGCGCATCGAGCCCAGCGTTCTTCTTGTCGAGGAACCGACGCAGGGCGTAGACGTCGGCGCCAGCGAGGCGATCCGCCAGCTGGTTATCGACGCCGCAGCCCAAGGGGTCGCCGTACTCGTGACCTCTTCTGACAACGCCGATTTGATCCGCATGTGCGACCGTGTGCTAGTGCTCCGTGACGGCGTCGCCTCCGCCGAACTGCACGGCTCCGACATCAACGAGCACCGACTCACCCGCGAGTGTCTGGGCACGAGCGACGCCGACCTCCTGCAGGCGATGCAGGATTCCACGACCACTTGGGAGGAAACTCATGCGTGAACTCACCGTACTGCTCTCGTTCCGGCGTCTTAGCGCCGTCTACATCTTCATCGTGCTTTTTGTAATCTTCGCGTTCACGGAGTCAGAGACTTTCCTCAACGTGGGCACCTGGCGCTCTCTTCTGGACAGCCAGGCACCCGTTGCGATGGCGGCGATCGGCCTGATGATCCCCGTAGCCGCGGGTACATTCGACCTCGCGATAGGGGCCACCGTCGGCCTCACATCCATCTTCGCGTCCTGGATGCTCGTCAACCATGGCGTCTCACCGACCCTAGCCGTGCCTCTGACGCTCGCGATCGGTGCGCTGGTCGGCCTCGTGAGCGGCATACTCCTCGCGGTCGTCAAACTCGACTCCTTCATCGCGACACTCGGCATGAGCTCCGTGGTCGGTGCATGCACCGTTTGGCTCTCGGGCGGCTCGCAGATCCTTGATCTGCCGGCAGACTTCGTCGCCTTCGCGACTAATCGCTTCCTCGGCATCACCTACCCCGTCTACGCGATGCTCATCGTTGCGGTCGCCGCCTGGTACGTTCTCGAGAACACCCCGATCGGCCGCCAAGTCTACGCAACCGGTGGCAACGAGCCGTCCGCGCGACTCGCCGGTGTCAACACCACAGCGGTGCGAATTCTCGCGCTCGTAGCTTGCGGCGTCGTCGCGGCGAGCGTCGGCTTGCTCCTCGCTTCGCGGCTCGGCACCGGTGATCCGACCATCGGCCCCTCCTACCTGCTGCCCGCCTTCTCTGCAGTCTTCCTCGGCTCAACGCAGTTCAAGGCCGGCCGGTTCAACGTGTGGGGCACGGTAGTCGCGGTCTACGTGCTCGCTGTGGGCGTCACCGGCCTTCAACTCGCCGGGGCACCGGTCTGGATTCCCGACCTCTTCAACGGGCTGGCGCTGCTACTGGCCGTCGCGCTAGCCAAGCTGGGAGGCGGGCGCCCGGCTCTGGCAGGTGTTCGGCGATTGGTCGACCGACTCCCACTGGTCCGCCAGCGGAACGCGGCCTGATGCCTCCTGCACCACAAGCTCGGCCTCAACGTCTGCGAGACCGCTGCCGATCTGTCGGTGATCGGCGAGTCCGTAGTGCGGTCCTTCAGGGCGGCGAGAGAACCCTGCGAAAGACGCGGCGGCCCTCGAATCCAAGGCGCACCGCACCCTAGCCATCATCAATATCATCCTCAACGAGGAGTCACCATGACCAACATCCCTCGCTCCGCTGCCACTCTCACCGGGCGTATATTCAGTCGGTGGAAACACGCAATGACGGCCAATACCGCCGTCGACTCCCACCTCTACACTCCAACCCTTCGCCTGGTCTCCGCCCCCTGGGTGGGGTGGTACTTCGAGAAAAGCGGCTAGCGTCGTGATCCGCGGTGACCGGCAACCCACGTCGCAATCTGCGTGCGCGACGTGAACCCGAGCTTGGCAAGGATGCGCTCGACATGGCCGCCCACGGTCCGGGGCGATACGACGAGCACCGCTGCGATCTCCTTGTTGCTGTGACCCTCGGCGACGAGGGCGGCGACTTCCGCTTCCCGCTTCGTAAGCTCCTGGCCTGCCGGCAGCGTGTAGTCATCGGACAACGGCGAGCCGGCGCCACCGATGGGCACGTTCGGCGTGGTGTGTGAAGGTCGGGCAGCCTTAGGCATGACCTGAGCGGTACGGGCCATAGCCAGGGCGAGCTCGATCGCCTGCTTCGTGGACGGGACAGGGGCCTCGGCGAGGATGGACTCGAACCGGCTCTCGCCGAGCTCGCGCCGCACGAGAGCCACCATCTGTTCCGAGTCGGTCTGCACCGGTCCGAAAGCGGAGACCGCCGTCCCGAATCCCTTCCATACTGCTTGCGCGGCGTGAAGAAGAATCGCGGCCTTCTCGTAGTGCTTGGTGGACGCGGCCGTCCACGACATATGCTCAATCGTGATCGCTGTACAGAGGCCGTCCAGGAAGTCCCGCTGGATCTCAAGAGCGGCGATTTCTGATTGGAGGGCGGCCTCGAACTCGCCGAGGTGCCACTGGCATAGGCCCGCGACAGTGTGGGCGTAGGCGTGGGTCCACCGTTCTCCATGCTCGTCGCTCTCGCTCAGCACCTCCCGGCACGTGGCGAGGGCTTTCTCAGGCTGAGCGGCATAGATCTGCGCCATCCCGAGCAGGAACAGCGCGGTCAGCTTCGACGCCGTATCCCCGACTCGTCGGTAAACTGTGATGGCCGCACGGTAGAGCTGGATCGCATGCTGTGCGCGTCCGCCGAGGACTTCGCGGAGCCCGTCCCAGTGGTCCGCGTGTGCCGCGAGCACGGGATCGTCCAAAAGCACAGCGATGCGGCGGCACTCCGACAGATACCGCTCCGCTACGTCTCGATCGCCTTGGATAAGACATATCCACGCTGCCGCCCACAGCGCTTCGCCGCGCTCGGGGCCGGGCTCGGTCGACAACGCCAGCATCCGATCGAGCCACCGTCGACCGTCGCTCAGGTTTCCGCCCGCGATCCAGTGGTACCGAAGCAGCGCGGCCAGGCGCATTCCCCCGATTTCCTCTCCGGCCGTCGATGCGGACCATTCGAGCGCGGAAAGAAAGTTCGCGTGGTCCCGCCGGGCCGCAGCAAGGCGTAGAGACTGATCGGGCCCACACCACGACGCGACCGTTTCCGCCGCCCGTGCCAGGCTATGGTCGCGCTGCCGGCGGCGCAGTTCGACTGACTCGCCGGCCGCCTCGAGAAGTTCGGCGCCGTACTCTCGGAACGTCATCAGCTGGCGATAACGCACTCGACCGCCACCCGAAACATGAGCGTCCGCAGCTCGCTCGGCGACAACAAGGGACTTCGCTACGAGCCGGTCCACCAGATCGAAGACTTCTGCGCGTTCGATCTCGCCGAAGCCGCACACTTCCTCGGCGGCCTCGACGTCGAATCCTCCAGGGAACACCGAAAGACGCGCCCAGAGGAGCTGCTCGGCTCTGGTGCAGAGCTCATAGCTCCAGTCGATGAGCCCTCTGAGGGTTTGCTGCCGCGGGACCGCGACCCGGCTGCCACCGGTCAGGACGTCGAAACGACGGTCAAGCCGTTCGAGAAGCTGGAGGACGGACACGGAGCGCAGGCGAGAGGCTGCGAGCTCGATCGCGAGCGGAATCCCATCGAGTCTCCGGCACAGCTGGGCCACTGCGAGACGATTGCCGTCCGTGATCCCGAATTCGGGGTCCACGTTCCGCGCTCGATCCACGAACAGGCGCACGGATTCGAAGGCTTCAAGGGATCCCGTCGCTGCGGCCGAATCGGTGGGCGCCGCAAGGGGCGGCACGCCGTAGAGCTGCTCACCGAAAATGCCCAGTGGTTCGCGGCTCGTGGCGAGGACCCGCAGCCCGGGCACGGCATCGAGAAGGCGAGCCACGAGGGTAGCGACCTCACCCAGAAGGTGTTCGCAGTTGTCAAGGACCAGGAGGAGCTGGCGCTCTTGAAGGTAACCCGCAAGCCGTTGGAGCGATGACCGGTTCGACTGGTCCGGGAGGCGCAAGGCGGCCGCGATCTGGGAACCGACCTGGGAACCGTCCTCGAGAGCGGCTAGCTCCACAATCCACACGCCGTCGCGGAACGCCTTCCGCGACCGCCCCGAGAGCTCTACGGCCAGGCGCGTCTTCCCGACGCCGCCTGGACCCACCAACGTCAGGAGGCGAGAGCGTGACATAAGCTCGCGCACTTCACCGAGCTCCCGCCGTCGACCGACAAAACTCGTCAGGCCATGACCTCCGGGCATGTGCCCGCCCAGTACCGCTGTGCTCATGACCCTCCTGTGATGGACAACACGATACAGGTACTCAATGGGGTCATCTGACCCGTGTCTGCATGGGCCGACGAGAACAAGCTGGAAGCAGAAAAAGGATTCAACGATGAATTCGAGGTCATCACCATGAAACGCAGAGGGGCACCGAGAAACTGCCTTCGCCCACAGGGAGCCGGCGGATCGGCGACCGGGAGCAGCACCACGGTCGTGCTTTCCATCTCCCCTGACACGGGCGGCCGGCCCCGGGGCCTGTGGGATCGATGGTGCGGACCCCAGCTCTGGCCAGACTGCATCGATGCACAAGACTCTCCGGCCCTTTCCGAAATCTTGCCCAACGACGCCCGCATAACGACAATCGTCACTCTGACCTAGCCAGGGAACACAAACGCGCCCGCCGGTTGCCCTGCCGAGGGGCCAGGTCTGACGGCGCGAGACGATGACAGCCCGCGGGATCGTCGGCGATTTTTCATAGAAGTAATACAAGAGTTGAGAACCGTGGGGACGGTCAACAACGGGAAGAAGTGAGCGTGAACAAATGGCAGTAGATGGAGGCGTGTTGTCGAGGACGCCGTTGCGGCGATTCGGCCTCATGGAAGCTGTCGGGCTTGAAGATCTTGAGTCCAGTGCACGTGACTGCCTCACTCCGTGCAGAATCAGAACCCTGAGCCGCGACGCCGAGGGTAAGGCTCGCGGGACTGTTTCTGTGACCACCCTTGGACCCGTCAAGCTCGTCTATGCGCAAACGACGGGCAGCGACCTGGCCGTGGAGTTCACCCGCCAGGAATCGAACTACGACGTCAGCTTTGCGCTTGCGGGAACCAATCAAGTCTCCGTCAAGAATGAGCAAGCACTGTGCTCCGCCCAGCGAGCGACGATTCTCTCGCCCCAGATGGTCGCGGGCATGCGTCTCAGCGACGGGTATGCGCAATTGCATCTCTGTATCGAACGTGCCGCACTGGAACGGCACCTCGAGCGGATGCTCGACAGGGCGGTTGCCAAGCCGATCCGGTTCCAAATGGAGATGGACCTCACCCGTCCCGCTCTGGCCTCATGGATGCGGGGATTCAAGGTCCTCCTGGATGACCTTGACGAGCCTTCGGGTCTGAGTGCGGCCAGGGCGGGTGTCAACCCGTGGTCTGACTTCCTGATGACCGGTCTGTTGCTCGCACAATCACACAATTACTCTGAGTGGCTTACCCAAGGGCAGTCGAACGGCTTCCGACCGCAATCCCTGAAGCGAGCGGTTGAGTTGATCGAGCGGGAGCCAGCGGGTGAGCTCTCATTGACACGGCTCTCTTCGGTGGCCGGCGTTGGCCCGCGGGCATTGCAGCGGTACTTTCGCGAGTACGTGGGGACATCGCCACGCGAGTACATCCAATGGGTGCGTCTTGAGCGGGCCCACGACGAGCTTCTGGCGGGCGGCGTCAAGAGCGTCTCCGAAATTGCCTTTCGTTGGGGCTTCACCCACATGCCACGCTTTGCGGGTGCTTACCAGCAGCGGTACGGGGTGCTGCCGTCTGCGACGCTGCGGGCTTCCACGCATGCCACGCAGATCGTGTAGCAATTTCCTCCACTCCCGCCGCGACTGCGCAATGGGCTGAGAGATCTCGGGTCGCTTGGCGGATTGATGGGTCGCCTGCCGGATAGGAAAGGCCCCGCACCCTCCGTAGCGTGAAGAGTGTCATTATCCCCCCACCAACAACAACACGGAGGTTGGCGCCCATGAGCGCAATCAGCGAGGACAGGGGCAACCTTAGTTTCGTCCACCAGTACGCCGTAGGTCTGCATACGACCGATTTCGTTCCGGATGTCCATAACCCCACTTGGCAGAAGCGCCAGATCGAGGAGTTCGTCGAGTTCGCGGTGCTCGCCGAGGAACTCGGCTATGACGGGCTGACAGTCACCGAGCACCATGCACCACTGATGACCTGTCCTTCCCCTCACCTGCTCCTGGCGGCTGCTGCGGTCAGGACGAGCACGATCCGGCTTGGTACTGCCGTTACTATCCTTCCGCTGTACAACCCGATCCGGGTCGCGGAGGAAGCTGGCACCCTGGACCTTCTGAGCGGTGGCCGGTTCGAGCTCGGCGTAGGTCGCGGCGCCCCGGGCGAGGCCCGTATCGCCCTCGGCCGCGACTTGAACGACGAGGATCTGAAGGAGGCCTGGCTCGAGTCCCTCGAGCTTGTACGGCTAGCCCTCACCGAGCGTGACGTCACTTTCGATGGCAAGTACTTCCAGGTAACCCGTCCGACGTCGATCGCTACCCGTCCGATTCAGGAGGACTTCCCGATTTGGCTTGCGAGCGGCAGCTTGGAGAGCGCGGCGGTCGCCGGGGCGTATGGGTGGAACCTAATGCGGAACTTCGGCACTGACGAGTCCCACCGCGAAGCGCTGAACCATTACCTCAAGGTTGCCGACGAAAACGGCCACGACCGCTCCGGGGCGAACTTCATGGTCGAGCGTTTCATCGCGATCGGCGAGACCGAGGTGGAGGCCGAGCGCAACGTCGATCACTTCGCGCGCACCTTCGGACTGTTCATGTCCCACTACGCGTCCAACGGACGCTCGATCCCCAAGACCGACGGCGAGTTCGCTCTTGACAAGAAGAAAGAGCGGCCGGCCCTCACCGTCGTGGGCACTCCCGAGCAGATCATCGATGAGCTGCAGCAAGTGATTGATACGACCGGAGCCCGTCGCCTCCTTGTCGAGACGTTCACTCCGGAGCAGTCCCGCTTGTTCGCTCGCGAGGTCATGCCCATTCTGCGGGAACGCAATGCCAACGCACACTGACGCGTATGCCACTCCAAGAGCCGTCCGACTCGCGGATCAGGGCTACTTCTGGGTAGGCGTCACTTTTGCGGAGAACGAGGGACAGAGGATCGTCGACGGAACGCAACTCTTCGTCGACTTCCAGCGCCCGGAAGAGCAGACCCAGCCCTATCCCGTCGTGCTCATCCACGGCGGAGGCGGCCAGGGCCTGGACTGGATGGCAACCCCCGACGGGCGCCCCGGCTGGCGAACTCTGCTGCTGCAGCGAGGGTATGCCGTCTACACGATCGACCGACCCGGCCATGGCCGCTCGCCAGCCCGCCCAGACGGGGCAGGGGCAGCCGCGGTGGCGCCGTCAGCCGAGACACTGGGGAGGTTGTTCGCTGGCGCGAACAACCCGGACCACACCCAGTGGCCCGGAACCGGCCAAGCCGACGATCCCGCTCTCGGGCAGTTACTTGCCTCGCAAGGGGGCCTGCCCGACCTTGGCGTGGATCACGACCTGATGCGGCGCCGAGGTGCGGAACTCCTGGACCGGATCGGCCCCTCGATCATCGTCGCCAACTCGGCGGGCGGCCCCGCGGCCTGGCTGATGGCGGACGAACGGCCCAGTCTTGTGCGGGCCGTGGTGGCGCTCGAACCCCTCGGCCCGAGCGGCCCGTTCAACATGCCCTGGGGCATCGCCGCCAGCCCGATTACGTACGAGCCGCCCGCCGCTGAGCCCGGTTCTCTCGACCTGATCGACGTACCCGCGACGGACGCACAGCCACCCATGCGGCTCCAGTCCGGCCCCGCGCGTCGTCTACCTCGCCTCGCTACCGTTCCGATCGCGATTGTCACGGGTGAACAGTCGTTCGCCGGTGCGATGGACGCCGGCACTGCCGCGTTCCTTCGACAGGCCGGATGCGAGCGAGTGGATCACTTGCGGTTAGGTGAGCTCGGCATCCACGGCAATGGCCATCTCATGATGGTCGAACGCAACAACGAGCAGGTGCTCGACGCCGTTACCGCGTGGCTTGACGCAAACGTCGAGAACGACACCCGGCTCCCCAAACATCAACTCGCCGAGTCGAGTTGATGTCCATACGCTCCGGGCGGCCTGCGCGCCTCCGAAGCGACAAACCCACGATGAAGGATACTCACATGAACATGCGCCCCATGCCGGCAGATCCGGCCGAACTCCGACAGGCCTACGCCTCTTTCCCGAGCGGGGTCACCGCCTTGTGTGGCTGCGTCGATGGCAAACCCACAGGGATGGCCGTGAGCTCGTTCACGAGCGTCTCACTCGAACCGCCCCTGGTCTCCGTCTACGTGCAGAAGAATTCCAAGACCTGGTTGCAGCTGCGCGGACTCCCTCGGCTCGGGATCAGCGTCATGGCAGAGGACCAGGGCCCGGTCTGCCGACTCCTCGCCGGACCAGGCGACAGATTCCAGGGCATTGACTGGAATCGGACCCTGGAAGGCGCGGTATTCGTGGATGGAGCGACCGCCTGGTTCGACTGTTCCATATATCAGGAGATCGAGGCGGGGGACCACATCATTGTGCTCCTCCAGATAGAGGCGATCCGATCCGATCGGTCACGCCAGCCGCTTGTGTTCCACCACAGCCAAATGCGGCGTTTGGCGTCGGTCTGAAGGATTCCGTCTGCACATTGACGCCACCGCTCGCGGGCCTGTACGTCACGGCCCCGATGTCGGAAGCTAACCGTAACGCCGAAGACTAGGAGAGCGAGAAGCACATGGGGCTGGAATTCGACCACACAACCCTGGGACAGCGGGTGCTGTTCGGTTCCGGCAAGGCTGCCGGAAACGTGGCAGCCGAGGTCAGCCGTACCGGCGCCCGACGGGTGATGCTCATCGCGGCCAGGACCGCGGCAGGCATCGCCCGCGACGTGGCTGCCGGGATCGACGTGGCCCTCGAGTACGACGAGGTCGTCATGCACGTCCCCGTCGAGACGGCAGACAGGGCCCGGGCCGCCGCGGCCGAACACGCCATCGACCTCATCGTGAGCGTCGGAGGAGGCTCGACGACCGGGCTCGCCAAGGCCGTTGCGCTCACCACTGGAATCCCGATCATCTCCGTACCCACCACCTACGCCGGATCCGAAGCGACCAACGTATGGGGCCTGACGGAGGGGGCGCGGAAGATCACGGGCGTGGAAGACAGGGTCCTTCCAGCGACGGTCGTGTACGACGCGGACCTGACAGTCTCGCTCCCGGTCGGAATGTCCGTCGCGTCCGGGCTGAACGGCATGGCGCACTGCATCGATTCGCTCTGGGCCCCGCGAACAGATCCGATCAACCAAGCCATCGCCCTCGAAGGCATCCGCGCCCTCGCCGCCGGCCTCCCCGCAATCGCCGCCGACCCACAGGGCCTGCCGGGCCGCGAACAGGCGCTCTACGGCGCCTACCTCGCCGCCGTCTCATTCGCCTCCGCGGGCTCCGGCATGCACCACAAGATCTGCCACGTCCTCGGAGGGACCTTCAACCTCCCCCACGCCCAAACCCACGCAACCGTCCTGCCCTATGTGCTGGCCTTCAACCAGGCCGCCGCACCCGAGGCGGCAAACAGGACCGCCGCCGCCTTCGGAACCGACGACGCCCTGGCCGGCCTCCAGAACCTGCGCGAGCGGCTCCACGCCCCGACCCGTCTGGCAGACTACGGCTTCACGGCCCGCAACATTGCCGAGGCAGTGGACGTGGCACTTCCTGCCATCCCCGCCAGCAACCCCCGCCCCGTCACGGAGGCATCCCTCACCGCGCTGCTGCGTGCGGCTCTGACCGGCGAGGACCCCAAGACGCTCATCGACGAGCCCGACTAGAGGACAACAGCCATGACCAAGACCGCCGCCCGCAACGCCGTCTCCGCCGAACAGTCCGCCGTCGAGGAGCGGCTCACGCGCAACGTGAAGGGCAGCTTCGAGAACTGCCCGGACCCGCGGCTCAAGCAGGTGATGCAGTCGCTCGTGACGCACCTGCACGCCTTCGTCCGGGACGTCCGGCTCACGGAGGAGGAATGGAACAAGGGGATCGAGTTCCTCACCTCCGCCGGGCACATCACCGACGACAGGCGCCAGGAGTTCATCCTCCTCTCCGACGTCCTCGGCGTCTCGATGCAGACCATCAACGTCAACAACGCTGCCTACGGCAACGCGACGGAGGCGACCGTGTTCGGACCGTTCTTCGTCGAGGACGCCCCCGAAATCCCGCTCGGCGGCGACATCGCCTGCGGCGCCCCAGGGCAGCCGTGCTGGGTCGAGGGCACCGTGACCGACACCGAGGGCAACCCCGTCCCCGGGGCCCGGATCGAGGTGTGGGAGGCTGACGAGGACGGCTTCTACGACGTCCAGCACACCGACGGGCGGGTCGCCGGGCGTGCGCACCTCTTCGCCGACGATGCCGGGCGGTACTCGTTCTGGGGCCTGACCCCCACCCCGTACCCGATCCCCCATGACGGACCGGTCGGGAAGATGCTCGAAGCCACGGGCCGCTCCCCGATGCGCGCCTCGCACCTGCACTTCATGGTCACCGCCCCCGGGCTGCGCACCCTCGTGACGCACATCTTCGTCCGCGGGGACGAGCTCCTGAAGACCGACACCGTCTTCGGCGTCAAAGACTCCCTCGTCAAGGACTTCGCCCAGCATCCCGCAAGCGCCCCCGCCCCGGACGGCCGCGCCCCGCACCGGGCCTGGGCCCGCGTCCGTTTCGACATCGTCCTCGCCCCTCCCGGCACCTGAGGGCCGGCACCGCACCGCACCTCTGCATGCAGTCCAGCTATCCGCGACGAGGCGCAGCTGCCACGCATAAGCGGTGGCCTCGTCGCGGCCGGGGGTGTGATTGGATTCTTGGAGAGTGTGTCAGCCGAAATCCGGACCTCGGCCGCGGTCTTCTTCATGAGTGGCAACGGGGACGCGACCGTCCGTCCCATCACCGCGAAGGATGTCTTCTTGCTGTAGATCGCTCTTCTTTCGATAATCTCTCGCCGCAGGAAGACGACCAATGTAGGAGGCCCGCGATGGTGGACTTGAATCTCATCCGCGTGTTCTCTGCCGTCGTCGAGGAGGGCTCGGTGACGGCGGCGGCCGACCGCCTGAAGATGTCTCAGCCTTCCGTCACCCAGGCGTTGAACAGACTGCGCCGGGCCACGGGGAATGATCTCTTCCGCCGTGAAGGACGCGGAATTGCTCCGACCCGCGCAGCACTGCAGCTGTACGAGGAGATAGGTCGTCTTCCCGCGATGGCGGACGCGGCCATCAACGGCTTGTTTCGATTCAACCCGGCGACGGCGAGAACTACCTTCCGGATGGCACTCACGGATCTAGGGCAGACAGTCTTCCTTCCGGCACTGGTGTCCGGTCTGGCTGAGACCGCCCCACATTGCAGTCTCGATGTGGTGAACCTGAACACCGAGACAGCCGTGGATGACCTTGTTTCCGGATGGTTGGACCTCGCGGTCTCATCCACCCCCCTACACGGCCCCTTGCGTCCCTCGATAATCCGCTCAGACCACTACTGTTGCGTGTCGAACCGAGGTCGGTTCGGTGACAGCACACCGACTCTCGAGGAGATGACTTCACTTCCGAGGGTGGTCGTCCGAGATTCGACTGGGCACACGCTCGTGGAGTCCCTGCTACCGCCTCCGGCGGACGGTTCCATCCATCTCTCCGGTTTCTCGGCGATCCCTGGGATATTGGGGGTTTCGGATCTGATCGCCTTCGTCCCGGAGGCGGTTACTGCGGACTGGGCTGCGAAGTGGGATTTTGAGGTCACATCTTTGCCGCGTGAAGAGTTCGCCAGCGTGGTGCGCGCGCATGCGGCCCTTGATTCCCCGTCGGCGGCCACTGCTTGGTTTGTCGAGTGGGCGATTGCAAGGATGCGCGCACCGTATTAGCGCGCAGAACACGGGGTCCGGCGTGCTGCTCTCCTTATACCGCTTGATTCTTGCTCCCAAAGGCTTCGTACTTGAACTCGGTCGCATGCCGGTCGCGGACATTGGGCCAGTTGCCCACCCACAGCCTGCGGAGCGGGAAGCGTTGAGAGCCACCCGGCAAGGCCGCCTTGGGCCACAGCATCACAACGCCGAGCCACTATTCTCCGTGGCGTGATCGACTCGCCAAGAGGCGACCGCCCGGGCATTCGAGGAAACGGCCAGCACGGCGGCCTGCATCGACCCGCCCACCGGGCGAGGCCGGGCGCCTGAGGCAGATTTCGGCGTGCCAGAGAACCGAATTATAAGTCTGGCCTATGAGAGAAGCCATGAATCTTTATTAGACCTGGGTGATTCCTGTCACCTAGCCTCGATATGTGTCTCAATAACACTGCGGTGTGCTGGAGACCATTTCCGATCACCGAAAGAGGCTCTCATGACCGCTACGGCTACCACCACATCCTCCGAAGTCCGCGACGCCGCGACCTCACTGATTGACGGCCTCAAGGCCGGCGGCTTCATTGCCGGCATCTGGCGGGATGGATCGTCCGACCGTCAAACAAGGGTCACCACGGCTGCCGACGGCACCGTTCTGCGTACATTCGCCAGCGCATCCACGCGGGACGTGGACGAGGCGTATGGGGCTGCAGCGGCCGCCCAGAAGGAGTGGGCCAACGTCCCAGCCCCCGAGCGCGCCGCCGTGATCAGCCGAGCCGCGGACATCCTCGAACGCCGCCGCCCCGAGATCACCGCGCTGCTGCGCGTCGAGTCCGGATCGTCGGCTCTGAAGGCCAACATCGAGGTCAGCGCTGCCGTCGGCATCACCCGCGAATCCGCTACCTTCCCGAACCGGGCCCACGGCACCCTTCACCCCTCTGCCTTCTCCGGAAAGGAGAATCGTGTCTACCGCGAGGCCCGCGGCGTGATCGGTGTGATCTCACCGTGGAACTTCCCGCTGCACCTGTCCATCCGATCCGCCGCCCCTGCCCTTGCTCTGGGCAATGCCGTCGTCCTCAAGCCCGCATCTGACACCCCGGTCTCCGGGGGCCTGGTCGTCGCCGAGATCTTCGAGGAAGCCGGCCTGCCCAAGGGCCTGCTGTCAGTGGTCGCCGGCTCCGGCTCCGAGATCGGAGACTATTTCGTCCAGCACCCGATCCCCTCGATGATCTCCTTCACCGGGTCCACCCCCGTGGGGCAGCGCGTGGGCGCCCTCGCCGCCCAAGGCCGCCTGAAGAAGGTTGCGCTCGAGCTCGGGGGCAACGCCCCCCTGGTTGTCCTGGACGATGCCGACATCGACGGGGCCGTCAACGGCGCTCTGATGGCGAAGTTCCTGCACCAGGGGCAGATCTGCATGGCCGCCAACCGTATCATCGTGGACGAGTCCGTCTACGACGAATTCGTAGACCGCTTCGCCGCCCGCGCCAGGAAGCTCGTGGCTGGCGACACCACCGACGACAACGTCATCATCGGCCCGATCATCAACGATGACCAGGCCGAAGCCGTGACCGGCCTCATCCAAGCAGCCCGCAAGCAGGGCGCCCGCGAGGTGGTCGGCGGCCAACTCGAAGGACGTCTGGTGGGGCCGCACGTCTTCGCCGACGTCACCGAGGACATGGACATCGCCAGGAACGAGATCTTCGGCCCCGCCGTCGGGATCATCAAGGCCCACGGCGAAGAGGACGCCCTGCGCATCGCCAACAACACCGAGTTCGGCCTGTCCTCGGCCGTCTTCACTCGAGACATCGAACGCGGCGTGCGCTTCGCACGTGGCGTGAAGGCCGGCATGACCCACGTCAACGACTCGACAGTCAACGACGAGCCGCACGTCATGTTCGGAGGCGAGAAGAACTCCGGCCTCGGCCGCTTCAACGGCGATCAGGCGATCGAGGACTTCACGACCCTGCACTGGGTCGGGGTGCGCTCCGCCATGGGGCCGGTCCCGTTCTGACAACGCCGGGCACCGTGATCGGCCATCGCCGATCAGCCTGGGATGTGAGGCACAGGTCTGACGGCACAAGAAATGCAAGAGATGCCATCATGCCCGCCCCGACCGACCACACACGCGATGAATGAAAGTATCTGAAAGAGGCACACGAGTGGCGACCAAGAAGAAAGTCCTGCAGACAAGCCTGGACATGTTCCGTGCCCACGGCATGACGACCATCTTCGGCAACCCAGGATCCAATGAGCTTCCGTTTCTCGCTGGCCTCGACGACGACTTCGACTTCGTCCTCGGCCTGCATGAGCAGGTGGTCGTGGGCATGGCCGAGGGCTACGCCCGCGCGACCGGACGTCCGGCCCTGGTGAACCTCCATGCCGCATCCGGCACGGGGAATGCCATGGGCGCCCTGACGAACGCCCACTACGGCCACATCCCGATGGTCATCCTGGCCGGACAGCAGGTCCGGCGCACGGTCGGCCAGGAGACGATGCTCGCAAGCACGGATGCGGCGACGTTGCCGGCCCCGCTCGTGAAGTATTCGCACGAGCCCCTGGCCGCAGCCGACGTGCCCCGGACCTTGGCCCAAGCCGTGTTCGAGACGTCCACACAGCCTTGCGGGCCGGTCTATGTCTCGGTCCCGCTTGACGACTGGGCCGAGCCTGCCCTCGAAGACGACTCCCTGCTCAACGATCGATCAGTGGTCGCCGCGGGCGAGCTGTCCGAAGCCCTGGCCCGGGAGCTCATCGCCGTCGTCAACAACGCGAAAAGCCTTGCCCTCGTGGTGGGTCCTCAGGTGGATGCGGCAGCCGTCAAGGACCCCAAGGTCTTCGAAGCCGTCGTCTCTCTGGCGGAGAAGGCTGACGCGTCGGTGTACATTGCACCGTCCCCTTCGCGCTGCCCCTTCCCGACCACCCACCCGAACTTCGAGGGCGTTCTCGTGCCGGGCATCACCTCGGTACGCGACCGCCTGGCCGGCCACGACGTCGTCCTCGTCCTGGGGGCTGCCGTGTTCCGGTACCACCGGTGGGAGCCGGGCACTTATCTTGAGGCCGGCACCCGTGTGCTGCAGCTCACTGCAGACCCCCGGGAGGCGACACGGGCGCCTTTCGGCCGGTCCGTCGTCGCCGACATCGCCAGCGCGGCCAAGACCCTGTCGGTGGGGGTGAAGGACCGCGGCAAGCGACGCGGCGCGCCTGGCACCCGCGCCCTGTCTGGCGCCCGGACCGCTGCGGACGGCATGACCGGCACCGAGATCCTCGAAGTACTGAACGCCCACGCCAACAGCAGCGTGGCATACGTCAACGAGACGACCACCTTGGACCTGGAATATCTTGAGCGGGTCGCCATCGACCGCCCGGGCATGTACCACTTCCCGGCCTCGGGCGGCCTTGGATTCGGCTTGCCCGTGGCGGTCGGGATGTCGCTTGGTGATCCCACGAAGACAATCGTCGCGACAGTGGGCGACGGCTCCGCGAACTACGGAATCACCGCCCTGTACACCGCCGCCCAGCGGCAGACGCGGACGGTGTTCGTCATCGTCAACAATTCCGGCTACGGGGCTCTCGCAGCGTTCGCCCGGCGCATGGAAGTGCCGGACGTACCAGGGCTCCGGCTCGGCAACATCGATTTCGTTGCCATTGCCGAAGGCTACGGCGTGCCGGCACAGAGGACGGAGACCCGCGAGGAATTCGAGCTGGTCTACAAGAAGGCGCTGGAACGAAGCGGCCCGGTCCTTATCGATGCAAGAGTCGTGACCGACTGAAACCCGCACTATCCGCCCGCACAAGGGCGGGGACCACTCCGGCATGTCCGGCGACGCATCAACGTGCTCGAAGTCCTCAGCCTCCCATCCAGGCCGGCCCCGCCTGCCGGCAACGGCCTACCACATCATGGAGTTCCCAATAAGCGC
This sequence comes from Arthrobacter sp. MMS24-S77, assembly GCF_054888235.1. Classification (NCBI taxonomy): domain Bacteria; kingdom Bacillati; phylum Actinomycetota; class Actinomycetes; order Micrococcales; family Micrococcaceae; genus Arthrobacter; species Arthrobacter sp. MMS24-S77. The sequence continues at coordinate 2,094,409 of NZ_JBTZRN010000001.1, read as the reverse complement.
ACTGCGTTCTTCCCTCATCATCGGCCCCAATGACTTGCCCGTCGGACTGACCGTCCAGAGGCGCCGTTTCGCCGACCGAGATGCGCTGGGACTTGCAGGGAGACGTCAACCCAATGCTCAGCAGCGATGCTATGTGAAGAAGAAAGAGGTCATGCGGTGAAGACGGCGATCGTGGGAGCCGGTGCCATGGGGCAGCTCTTCGGAGCTCGACTCCAGTTGGCAGGAGAAGATGTCACGCTGTTCGACACCCGGCAGGAGACAATCGACACCCTCAACAGCTCAGGTGTCTTCGTGGAGACCGAGGAGGGCACAGAGCACACTCCCGTCACCGTCCACCGAGCGGAAGACGGAAACGGCCCCTTCGACCTGTTCGTGTTCTTCACCAAGGGCTTCCATACCCGCGCGGCGGTCGAATCCATACGTCACCTCGTGGGCCCGGCATCCGTCGGCCTCACCCTCCAAAACGGCCTTGGCCATGCCGAGGTCCTGTCAGAATTCTTCGGACCGGAACTGACCCTGGCCGGGGTGACAGACTTCCCATCGGATCTGGTAGAGGTCGGTCACATCAAGACCAGTCGGCACGGATCTGTCCGGATTGGCTCAATCGGTTCGAACGGGCATGCCGAGAATGTGGCGCAGATCTTGGACCGGGCGAGGCTCAACGTGAATGTGGATCACGACGTCCGAGTCCCCATCTGGGAGAAGGTCGCCTTCAACTCGGCGGTAAACACGCTGTCCGCCGTCACCGGGAAGGTGATCGGCGACCTCGGCAAGTCTCCCGACGCGCGAGAGATCGTGTCGGACGTGCTGTCGGAGACCCAGCGCGTCGCCGCATCACAGGGCATCGGTTTCTCCATCGAAGGAGTCTGTGCAGCAATCGAGAACGCTTTCGCCAACCACCCGACGCACAAGACCTCCATGCTGGTGGACTTGGAAGCGGGACAGGTCACCGAAGTGGACTTCATCGGCGGTGCCGTCGCCGAGATCGGAAGAAAGTCGGGAGTGCCGACCCCGGTTCTCCAGACACTGTGCCGCCTGGTGCGCGTCCGCACCGCGAAGTAAGAGAAAGCAGGGACCAGATGACCAAGCTCTTCACCGTCGACGACTATCGGTCGGCGGCCCGTCGGACGCTGCCGCACATGGTTTTCGACTACCTCGAGGGAGGTGCCGAGGCCGAGCTCTCGCTCCAGGAGAACCGTGCCGCGTTCGGGCGCATCCAGTTCGCGCCCAAGCGGCTCACCGACGTGAGCGCCCGAGACCAGTCGATCGAGCTTTTCGGTCGCCGTCTGGAATCGCCGCTCATCGTCGGCCCGACCGGGCTGAACGGCGCGTTCCGCCCCGCCGGGGACATCGCGCTGGCACGGGCCGCCGCCGCAGCCGGCCTCCCCTTCGTCCTGTCCACACCCGCGCAAAGCTCTCTCGAGGAGGTCGCTGCGACTTCGGACGGCGACCTGTGGTTCCAGCTCTACGTCGTTGAGCGCGGGCTCGCCGAGCGGCTCGTGCAGCGCGCGCTCTCGGCCGGTTACCGGACGCTCGTGCTCACCACGGACGTGGCCGTGAACGGGATTCGGGAGCGTGACGTGCGTAACGGCTTCAGCGTGCCCTTCTCCATGAGGCCTCGAGTCGCGCTCGACGGCGCCATGCACCCTGCCTGGTCCTTTCGCTTCCTGCGGGCAGGAATGCCGAAGCTCGCGAATTTCGCCGATGATGCCGGGACGACCGAATCCCAGTACGCCGTCATGCACCGCCAGATGGACGCCAGCTTCGGGTGGTCGGATCTCGCAGCCCTTCGTGACATGTGGCCACACATGCTCCTCGTCAAAGGCATCCTGAGGGCCGACGATGCTGCGCGTGCAGTCGACGCCGGAGCCGACGGAATTGTCGTCTCGAACCACGGGGGGCGCCAGCTCGACCACGTCCCGTCTCCGCTCGAGGTCCTCGAGGACATCGTCGACCGCATCAATGCCCCAGTGCTCGTCGACAGCGGGTTCCGTCGCGGCTCGGACGTCGTGAAGGCGATCGCCCTGGGCGCCTCCGCTGTACTCCTCGGCCGCGCACCGCTCTACGGACTATCGGCCCGCGGCGAGAAGGGCGTCACCGCGGTACTCGACATCGTCCGCCACGAAATCGACACGACCCTCGCCCTGACGGGCGCCAGATCGATAAGCGAACTCGACCGCTCATTCCTCCGGCACAGGGTCGAGACCCTATCAGGGCACGGATAAGGCTGACTCTATTGGTGCAAGGAATTGGCCTGGACCCAGGGTGACCCTTGAAGGCTACTGGCGGGTGAAGGATCCAGGCTTGGCGAACTTGCCCCTGCACGATTGCCAAGAATCTGCTCCCTTTGCCAGCTGCTCAGGATGCCCCCAGACTCTTGGCAAGATTGTTCGCGTGCCGAGAGGGGCCCGGTCGATGTTTAAGCGGCCGATGAACAAAGCCAGGACCACGGAATTTTCGTCGGCACCCCTGACGCCAGCAAGGACTTTCGGGATACCCATCGGAGAACAAATCGATCGGCAAGTCACGCTCATCACGACCGCAAGCGCACCCTCTGCATGACTTAGCGGCGACTCGAAGAAACGTTTGAGACGGGCACGCGCTATTCGGCGCTTCGTAGGCAACGGTCGTCAGGATCAATGGCACGCATGATGCGTTGCCCAATCTCGGCCAGTTGGCGCGATTGCGCCTTCGTGAGGGGATCAAAGACGAGTGTGCGGACGGCTTCGACATGCCCGGGGGCGGTTTGAACCACCTTTTCCCAGCCGGCATCCGTGAGGGCCGCAAGGGTGATACGGCCGTCGGAGGGATCGGGGAACGGCGCACCAAACCTCGCTTTTCCAGACGGGCAACAACCTGGGACAACCGCGGGAGTCCTGATTCAGCGAAACCAGCCAGGTCACTCATCCGGCGCGTGTGGCCAGCAGCCTCGGAGAGGCCGGCAAGGACCAGGTATTCAAAGTGGCTTAGCCCTGCGTCGCGCTGCAGTTGCGCATCCAAGGCGGGAGGCAGCCGCATCATGATGCCCACGAACGCGAGCCACGCCTGACGCTCATCGCTGCTTAGCCATCGCGGTTCCACTGAACTTTCCATAGAGCAAGCATAGCCCAGAGAAGTTCACATCTTAACTTTTGTCCGATGGAGTGTTGCTTGCATCGTGAAGTAATTGACTGTACTTTTAACTTCAATATTGAAGTAACTCACCGATTGGAATTGATTGAACATGAACATCACTCTTTGGATCATCGCAGGCGTGCTCGCCGTTGCTTTCCTTGCCGCCGGGGCCATGAAGGTCTCCCAGCCGAAGGAGAAGCTCGCCGCTTCTGGGATGGGCTGGACTGGAGACTTCGCACCCGGCACCGTCAAGACCATTGGCCTTCTGGAAGTCCTTGCAGCGATCGGCCTGATCCTGCCCGCGATCTTGGGGATTCTTCCCGTCCTCGTGCCGTTGGCCGCGACTGGCCTCGCTGCACTCATGGCCGGCGCAGCGATCATCCATGCCCGCCGCAAGGAAGCGTCGATGATCGGCGTCAACGCCGTCCTGTTGATCCTGGCGGCGGTCGTTGCGTGGGGCCGGTTTGGTCCCTTTTCCTTCTGATCGTCCAACCGTTGTCCGCCTGTCCACCGCCGCCAATTAGCGAAAGCCTGAGGACCTGAAATGACCGTTGCATTCGAGACCATCCCGCCAATCACCGACATTTCCGAGGCTACGATTCGTAGCCGGGTGACTGTGCCGTTGCGCTTTCCAGATGGCTTCGCAACCACCGCTGAAGTCTTGACGTTCCACGGCTTAGCGGACGGCAAAGAACACCTGTTGCTCGCCCTGGGAGGGTGGGAGCAAGCGCTCCTGCGCTCGGCGTCAGAGGGCCGGGGGCCACTAGTTAGGCTGCACAGCGAATGCCTAACTGGGGACGCTTTCGGCAGCCAACGCTGCGACTGCGGACCGCAATTGCGGGAAGCGGTCGAGGAGATCTCGGCCGACGGCGGGTTCCTGCTCTACCTCCGCCAAGAAGGGCGCGGCATCGGCCTGTACTCCAAACTGGATGCCTACGCCCTGCAGGACAACGGACTGGACACCTACGAAGCCAACTTGGCCTTGGGTCACGGAGAGGATGAGCGCGACTACGCTGCTGCCGCACAGATGCTTTTTGCCATCGGCGCCAACAATGTCCGGCTGCTCACCAATAACCCCGACAAAGCCGCCCAACTCACAGCCCTCGGCGTCCACATCACCGAGCAGGTGCCCACGGGGGTACATCTGAGCCCGGCAAACCTCCGCTACCTCGCCGCCAAGCGCGATCACACCTCCCACACCCTTGAGCTCCCCCGCTTCCTGACGTGAAGCCGCCCCGCGAAACGCGCGACGTGCCTCCTTGGTACGGATCGGCGAGGACCTCACTGACCTCGCTTCAACCACCGGGTCCGGCATCAGCGTCGTCACAATTTCCGTCCGGCCCATGAACAACACCGCAGGGGTTGCCACCGGCGACTGAATCTTCGCTCCGGTAGCCACCCTGGGAGGGACCGAAATGGGAATCTCGTACGAGGTTTTGGTCCTAGCTGGCAAGTGCGGAGGCCACCGGGCAGCGAACAGGCGATTCCTAATCTGACCTTCGGTTTGTTAAATTTCGAGCGTACTCGATAGTCGCCAGGCTGCACCCCAATTCTCATTCCTCGGCACGCGGAAGATACTTCCGCATCAGCTACAGACCCGTGAATAACCCGATCAGGGCGTAGGTTACCCACCGGAGGTGTCGCTCCGGGCAGTAGGTGGGCCTGGAAATCAGGCGGCCGGGTCGATGAGGACGGTGTGTCCGAGCCGTTCGAGTTGGGCGACCAGCTGTCGGGTCCGGGCCTGCTGTGCCGGCGCTGCAGCCATTCCGGTCCGAGGTCGAGGTAGGGCTCGTTGCGTTCAAGCATGTAATAGGCACTGCCCAGGATTGAGTGCGCGGCCGCGATCTGGGCACGCTTGGCGCCGCGGCGGGAAGCGATGCGGCCCTGTTGCGCCGAGAGGTAGGTGTTCTTGCTGCGAGCCGCCGACGCTGCCGCCTCGACCAGTGCCGAGGTGAGCCACTTGTTTCCACGCCTTGCACTGGCCGGGGTCCTGCGCCCGGTCGAAAGACCGGACGCAGGGCACTATCAGACTGACGTACCCAAGTCATGCAGTCCGGCCCCAAACCCAGCATGAAGAAGACAGAACACAGACCTACCGCCCAACAAAAGGAAAGGAGGCACCCGGCCACAGCCACGGCCACCAACAAAAACGGCCCCGAAGGGCCCATAAAAAAGCTGATTTGTGCACGCTTAGAGGGACAAAGGCCCCCTGACCTGCGACAACACTGTGCCAGGGGTGGGACTCGAACCGCTTTCCAAGCCTTACAAACACTGGGAAGTCCAGAAAACATGGGCAATCCGAGCCAAACCGGCCGATGTACGACTCAGTCCGACGGCAAGTGTGTTGACACTGTCAACACCCGCAGATCCGAAGCCGCAAGCTTCCGTCACCGGCCGTCCAACAATAAGATCTACAACCTTCAGGGTAGAGTCTCGAACTTACGACCCCCTTTCCACAGCGTTCGCGATTCGACGCCTCGTAGCCGGTGCGCCATCACGGCTTGGGCCATCCTCGCGACACCGAGCAGTCCCCATCCTGCCTTGTCATGACGCCCTATTTCGTGGTGTCATGACACCGCGTAAACTTGGACGTGAAGGTCAAGCCACCTGAAAGGAGCGCGTCATGTCGGCAGGGACACCACGGCACACGATCCGCGTCAGTGACGAGCTGTGGAACGAAGCCCACCGCAAAGCCTTGCGGGAAGGAACCTCCGTGTCCGAACTCATCCGCACCCGGCTCCGCGACTACGTCGCGGCCCCGGTCGAGCACCGGCACACCATCGCAGACTCCCTCGTATACCTGGTCCCGGACTCGTTGGACGATCTGCACGGCCCCGCCGCCGGATCCCTGGACCTCCCCGTGCACCTGGACTGGGGACCGGAAAGAAGCTACACCGTGGACGATGACGGCAGCTGCTCAGTGCTGTACCAACTCACCCTTCAGAATTCCGGATCCATCGAAGAAATCCGCAGTATCGTCAACGCAGCACGGCTGACCGCCCTGTGGCCGACCATGATCCTGCCCGCACGGTGCAGGCAGCTCTGGGAAACCACCTTCCCCCGGCTCCCCGCCATCCGCGAAGCGAAGGAGCACCCGTCATGGACCACTCTCAGCGCGTCGCAGCCAAAATCGCCCTCGAAGTCCTCGCCTCCGACGGTTTCCTCCTCGCCGGCGGCCAAGCCCTCATCGAACACGGCATCACCGAACGCCCCTCGGACGACATCGACCTCTTCGCCCTCCACCGACGCCATACCCCGGCAACCTTCGCCGCGTCGGTACAGAAAATGACGGCCGCCCTCGAAGCCGCCGGATACACCGTCGAGATCACCCGACAATACGAAGAGTTCGCCAGCATCACCGTAGGACACGACGAACAAGCCGTCGTCATCGACCTCGGACTGGACTGGTGGGAGAACTCCCCCGCCATCATCGACATCGGACCCATCCTCTCCCTCAAAGACTCCGTCGCATCCAAACTGCTCGCCGTCTACTCACGCGGATACGCCCGCGACTACCTCGACGCCTACTCCATCATCACCAGCCGCCACTTCACCCACCAACAACTGATCACCGTCTGCCAACGCCGCGACCCCACCCTGGACCTGCCAACCTTCGCCACCGCCATCGCTAGACACCGAACCCTCCCCACCACCGAATTCACCAAATACGGCCTCCACCCCGGCGAACTCCCCGCCCTCAGCACCACCCTCCTGGACTTCGCCCAAACAATACAAAACACCGCCACAACCCACACAGACGCAGCCAACCCCAACGAGCCGGAAACAGCGGAACCCGGCCCCGAATTGCTTTAATCGGGTCCCGTTCATCTATCTGGATGACCTAATGGATCGTTTCAAAGGCAGCCGGCTGGAGCCCAACGACGTCATCGCCGCTCGGGCGACCCGGCGGATGCAAGAAAATCTCTAGCTGCTGAGGGTGCGTCGATTGGATTCGATCAGCGGCTTGCGGATCGGAAGGCCGGCACGCTGTCCCGCTGAGTTACGGAGGCGAAAAGGTGCACAGGGCACCTCGGGCGGGAGACGAAATTTGAACTCGCGGCATTCGACTTGGAAGGCCGATGCTCTCCACTGAGCTACTCGCGCATTGGTATTCCGTGTCGGCGACGGGAGTCAAACCCGCGATGACAGACTGGCAGACTGTCGCGTTGCCTTCTACACCACACCGACAATGCCGGGCTAGAGCTTTAGCGAGGCCCGACACCTGCCGGGATCTCGTTACCGCGGAGGACCGCATGTCACAGGTTTTACTTCGGAGGTATTGGGGGCGCCGGGCTTGCATGAGCCGGACGGACTCGCCGCTGGTCTGGCAGAGGTGGGCGTGGTGGAGGAGCCGGTCCACGGTCGCGGTCGCGCTGGTTTTGGGCATGAGTTCATCGAACCCGGACGGGTGGATATTCGAGCTGATCGCCAGGGAGCGCTTCTCGTAGGAGGCCTCGACAACCCGGTAGAAGCCCTCCGCGGCGTCGGCGGATACCGGCAAAAGCCCGATGTCATCAACGCAAATCAAATCCACGCTGGTGGCCCGGACGATGGCTTTGTTGACGCTGTCATCGATCCTGTGCCGGCGCACGAGAGCGCCGAGGTCTTCCACGCTGAGCCAGGACACGGACATGCCTTGATCGATGGCCTGCTGGCCCAAGGACTCCAGCAGCAGAGTCTTGCCCGTGCCGGAGGGTCCGCAGGCGATCAGGTTCTCCCGCCGCCGCACCCACTCCAGGGTCCGCAGGAACGACGTCGTTGCGGCCGGGAGGGTGGACAGTGCCTCGTCCCAGACATCGAAGGTTTTCCCGGAGGGAAAGCCTGCGCGTTTGCGGCGGGTGGCCAGCATCGAGGCGTTCCTGCCGGTGGCTTCGGCTTCGAGGAGGACACGGATGACTTCGGTGGGGTCCCAGCGCTGGGCTTTCGCGGTGGCCAGGACGTCTGCGACGACGGCGCGGGCGTGCGGCATCCGGGTGGTGCGCATCAGAGCGATCACGTTCTCCACTGCAGGGTCCGATAGCGGGCTGGGGGCAAGGGCTGTCGCGCTCATTCGGTGGCTCCTTCAAAGTCTTCATCAGTGGTGGTGGCGGCCGGGGTGGTGCCGAAGTTGGCCCAGCCGCTGGTGCCCTGGCTGAGCCATTGGCCTTTGGTCGGTGGCAGTGTGGGTGCTGGTTGTGTGGTTTTTCCCGCCGGCGGTTTTGATGATGGAGAGCAGGTCCTCGTGGGTGAAGCGATGATGAACCGCGGCGGAACCGAGGCCCTTGTCGACCTCGTCGGTGCCCAGGACCTTGGCGAGGGTGACCGCGCGTTCCATTTTGTGCCGGATCTTTCCGGTCCCGGCCGCGGCGGCTTCCTTGAGCCAGAGCGCGGCGCCGGCGCCGAGGGCCAGGAAATCTTCCTCTGCCTTGTTCGTCGGGCGGATGACCCGTTCCAGGGCCCCGGCCGGGGCCGGCGGGAAGTGGGCGTCGATGATCGCCGGGGTGCCGGGAAGGGTGACCTTGTGGCGGGCGACCTCGACCGGGCCGGCGTCGCCGACATGGACGATGACGACCTCGGTATCTGTCCCGCGCACCCAGACCATCTCACCCATCAGGGCGTGCGGGACGGAGTAGCGGGACTGTTCGAACGTGATCATGGGCATGTTTGGCGGGACCTGGCGGGTGTGGCCGAAACTCGCTGTCACCGGAGTTTCCGGGACCGGGTGCAGGCGGGGGCGTTCGATAACCCGGAGCATGTCCTTGGGGACCTCCAGCGTGGCCCGGTGCACCCGCAATTCACCTCCTCCATGAACGCTTCACAGGCGGTTTCCAGCTCGGCGAAGGACCCGTATTCCGGGAGCAGGTTGGTCTCTTTGGGGACGAGGTCGGCTTTGGCGATCTTGACCGCGTTCTCGACCCCGCCCTTGGAGGCAGGGTCTGCCGGGATGCACGTCTGCATGGACGTCGAATAGTGCCTGGAAAACGCGACAATCTGGTGATTGCGGACCGGGATCCCGGCGATGTGCTCGATCGTGACGGTCTTCTCGTTATCGGTCAAAATGTAGGTCGGGACCCCGCCGACCAGGCGGAACGACCTGTCCAAGGCCGCGAAGACGCTCGGCATCGTCTTGTCCCGCAAGGCGATCACGATCCGGAACCGCGAGAAAGCCAGCCAGGCCACGAACAACACGGTCTTCACACCGTCAACGACGGGGCCATCCGCGTAGTCGAACTGTAGCCAGAGCCCTGGCTCCGGGGTCCAGGGGCGGTGCACGCGCACGTTCCGGGCCCGGTATTTCGCCTTCAGTTCAGCCAGCGTTGTCATGGTTGTCCGCTCACACCCGGTGAACCCCAGGGCAAGGAGTTTCTCATGCACGATGTCGCCGCGGATCTTCCCGCGGGACTGCTCGACCCAGGAGATCATCTGCGGCAGGAACGGGTCGGTCATCCGGCCGCGTTGCCGGGCCACCGGCGCCTGCGCGCCCTCCTGACGGGCTTTCACATAAGAGCGCCGTATTGTGCGAAACACCGCAGATCTTTGCGGCATCCCGGTAGGACCGGGTCAAATCATAAGCAGCTAAAATTTCCATGAACTCTCCTGGAGACTTCACAACAAGCCCCTTCCTTCCGGTAACGGGTGAAATACAGACGATCGACATCGCCATTTCACCGCGGAAGGAAGGGGCTCTCCCCGTAACGACACGAGGGATGGACAAGGGAATCCCCGGCACGCCAAGCCACACACCGGTGGCCAAATGCTGTTCAAAAATGCTTGCCGCTGCTGGTCAAAACCTTGCCGCGAACGGTCAGTCAGATTTTCCGACTCCGGTCAGTTTGCCGCTGCAGCACTCCGGCAGCTACATCGTTGCAGTGGATCCGGCTGACGCTGTACTCCTGGAATTCGACGATGCGCCGCTCGCCGTGGTCGTCGGTCGCCCAAAACAGGTCAAATTGCGGGAGAAGCTCAGTGACGCGCCCTGAGAAGTGGAGCGCGCCTCCTCGACGGGCCTCGATCCTGTCGCCAGGTTCTAGCCCTTCACAGGACTCGATGACCGGACGCGAGTCGGTAGCTGTCGCGCCGCCCAGTTCCACAGTGCCGGCCCCGTCTGCTGTAACAGACGCTTCGTATGAAGCCATGTCATACCCCCAGTGCAATGGCCGAAGCCTTGGACTTCCACGGCAGGCGCCGTTCATGGGCACCGGCGGGGATGACCTCATCCTCCGCACCCGGGAGGCGAAGAATGGCCTCTGCGCCGGCGGGGATCGTGACCGCGATGTGCATCTCATCCTCCTGAAGCTGCCACCGGACTGACACGAATCCGTGCGGAGTCTCGAGAGTGGTCTTGGCCCAGGTGAGCCCGCCGCCTGGTTGGGGGGCGACAAGGATGCGACCGTAGCCAGGCTCCAACGGCGCAAGACCACCAACGCAGCGGTGGAGCCAGTCGACCACCGCGCCGAGGGCGTAATGGTTGAAGCTTGTCATGCCGCCGGGGTTGATGGTCCCGTCCGGGAGCATGGAGTCCCAGCGCTCCCAAATGGTCGTAGCGCCCTTGGTTACCGGGTACAGCCAAGACGGGCATTCTGTTTGCAGCAGCAGCCCGTACGCCGTATCCAGATGCCCGGTTGCGGTGAGGGCGTCGGTGACAAACGGGGTTCCGGCGAACCCGGTCGAGATCCGATGCCCGGCGGCCTTGACGAGTCGGGCCAGCCGGTCGCCTGCAAACTCGACGTCGGCCTCGCCCAGGACTCCGAAAACGATCGCGAGGGCATACACCGTGGTGCAGTCGCTCGTAATCACCCCGCCCTGGACATAGTGCTGGTTGAACGCGGTGCGCAATCCGTCGGCCATGCCGCGGAATTCCGCGGCGGCTGCGGCGTCGCCCAGGATCTGGGCGGTGCGCGCGAGAAGGTCCGCTGTGCGGTATGCGCAGAGCGTGGCAACAACATGCCGGTCGGCTTTGGCCTCCGCGGGCTGCTCAGGGGCGGCGTCCGGATCCAGCCAGTCGCCGAATTGGAACCCGGTGTCCCAGAGCCCGTTCGCCGAGAGCAACTGCCGTAAACGCCGGGCATGGGCGAGCATCGAAGGGAACGCCTCTTCGAGTACCATCCGGTCTCCGTAGGCCTGCCAGAGCGCCCATGGCACCCACACGGCCGCGTCGCTCCACAACGCCGTGGTGTCCAAATCGGGCAGCTCCGCCGAGTGCTCGACGTACTTGAGCACATCCGGGACCACATAGGGCACGATGCCGTCCTGATGCTGCTGCTCAAGCGCCAGATCACGCAACCAGTCACGCAGGAAGTCCCGGGAGTCGAAGAGGAAACACGCGCTGGGGGCGAATGCCGCGATGTCCCCGGTCCACCCGAGCCGCTCGTCGCGCTGCGGGCAATCCGTGGGCACATCAACGAAGTTCCCACGCATACCCCACACCGTATTCTCGTGCAGCTTGTTCAGGAGCGGGTTCGACGTTTCAAACGTCCCCGTCCGCAACAGGTCCGAAGAGATCACGACGGCGGTAAGCCCGCCCAGGTCCCGCAGGGCCCCCGCGCCGCCGGGCCAACCCGCCACCTCGAGATATTGGAAGCCGTGGAACGTGAACGTCGGCTCGAACACGTCCGCCCCGCCCGAGAGCGTGAACCGGTCCGTCGCCTCCGCCGTGCGCAACGGCCGCGTGCCCAGTTCCCCATGCTCAAGGACCTCAGCGTGCCGCAACGTCACCACAGTGCCTTCCGGCCCGGCCACCTCGGTCCGCACCCAACCGACCAGATTCTGGCCGAAGTCCACAAGCACCTTCCCTGACGGGGACTCCCAGACCTTCACAGGCGCCAGTTCCATCTGTTTCCGCACCGGCGGAGCGACATACGGCTCAAGGCGGGACAGGCCGTCGTCGAGCACGTGCACCCCCACCCACTCGGGTGAGGCGAACCCGGGAGCAAGCCACGCGTCGTCGTACTTACGCGCGTCGATGTCCTGCCCGTCGTACAGGTCGTTCGAAGTCGTGGCCGACGCCCCGGCCGTCCACGAGGGGTCCGTCCCAAACACCTGCTCGTGCCCGTCCGCGAACCGGACGCGCAGCTCCGCGAACCCGGCGAGCTCGTCCCCGTACAGTCCCGAGGCCCCGGTCCATGTCAACCGCCCCCGGTACCAGCCATTACCCAGCGCGAGGCCAAGCACCGTCGTCGGACCGACCAAAGAGGTGACGTCCACTTCGGCATACCGGACCCGCCACTCGTAAGCCGACCACCCCGGCGTCAGCAAATCCTCCGAAGCCTTCTTCCCGTTCGCCCAGGCCTCCACTACGCCAAGCGCAGAGAGGAACAGCGTCGCCGAGACAACCTCCCCGTGGCCCGAATCAAGGCGAAACTCCCCGCGCAACAGCGGGGCACCCCCGAAATCAATATCAGAAGAAACCAGTCGGGCATGCCAGGAAGTCATCTTCGTGCTCCATTACGTTTGAAGGGTCGTTTGAATATGTTGACTGCCGTCGAAGGGCAGCAGTGTTCGATGGTCGGGAAATCCGAGGGGCCCTCAGGCTTGTAGGGCCAGCGTTTCCCGGGTGATCGGGCTGAGTGGGGGCAGGCCAGTGGCGTACCGTTCAAGTTCGGTGAGTACTGCCGCTGTCATCCTCCGGGTCTCCGAGCCCATCGAGCCGGCCACATGCGGGGTCAGGAGGACGTTCGGAAGGTCATAGAGCGGCGAGCCCGCGGGCAGGGGTTCGGGGTCGGTGACGTCCAGAATGGCGTCCAGCCGGCCCGTGGCACACGCCCGTTCCAGTGCCGCGGTGTCCACCAGCGATCCGCGGGCGGTGTTGATCAGCGTCGCTCCCGGCCGAAGCAGCGCAAGCTCTGCCGCCCCGATCATGTGCCGAGTCTCCGGCAGGGCAGGCGCATGCAAGGACAGGACATCCGCACGCGAGAGGGCATCGGCCAGGACCACCGGCTCGGCGCCCGCCGCGATGACTTCGGCAGGGTCCGCGTACGGGTCCGCCACCAAAATCGTGTTGCCGGTCTCCAGCCTGCCCAGCAGATCAACGACCCGCCGGCCAATCCGGGAGAAGCCCACTACGGCCACCGTGCGTCCGTAACCGCTCAGCTCGCCGTGGCGGTCACGATAGGACACGTCCTGGCGGAACCGGCGGGCGTCCTGGGCCAGGAACGGGACCTTCTTCAACGCCCACAGCACAGCTGCGACCGTGTACTGCGCCACCGGCTCGGCGTTGACACCCGCGGCGGTCGTGACCAGAAGACCACGCTCAAACACCGCCTCTCCCACGTGCCCCCGCACGCTCCCGGCCGCATGCAGGACCGCCCGAAGACGCGGCGCAGCATCCAGAACCGCTTCATCAAGCGGCGGGCATCCCCACGAGGTAATCAGTACCTCAACCTCGGCAAGACGGGCACGGACACCTGCCGACACCAGCTCATCGGTCACCAGAGGCGTCCCAACACTCGCGATTTCACGCAGCCGGGCAAGCTCCGTCTCACCAAACTGCCACCCCATCACATCGTTGCCCATCACCAACAACGTCTCAGGCTTGTGCGCCCGTAGGTGCACATTGGATCCGCTTGACTCAGGAAAATTCATTTGTACCTCCGGGTGGGTAGCCGCGGGGCGAAGCCAGCGGCATTAATCAAAGGTTGAGGTCGCACGAGCCACTGCCACTGCCACGATCCATGGGAGCCGGTGGGTTGGCGGCCTTGTACATGTGCGTCATCTTCAAGACTGCGAAAGGGAGATTCAACGTCCGGGCTCGCCAGGACGCCCAGCACAGGAAACTCACTCCAGACGGGAAGGAAATTGTGCCGAAATGGTATGGAGCGCTGAGCCAGGTGCGTTCCCGAACACGCTGCGGATCTGCTCCAGATATCCAGTGCCGTGAAGCGTATCCGGTTCAAGGTAGCTACCCTCAGTCCATTCGTTCCAAGCGTTGATGGTCACCAATTGAACCTTGTTGTTCTCCACGAAGTGGCGGACTTTCTCAAGAGATAACCTAAACAGCTCGGGAGTTGTATCCGAGATGATATTGGTGTGCGGGTACCCGAGGCTTGGGTCATATACGTCGGACTGGACAGTTCGAGGCGACGGGTCCCACCCGACGGTGACATTGGGGAAGTACGGTACGTCGTACCGCACTGAGTTCGTCTCCCAGCCCTTCTCAGCTTGTTCGAGCATCACAATGTAGGGGGTTTTCAGCTTCTGCATCGGGTAGTGGTGCACCCAGACATAGGACGTCACACTATCGAATCCAAGATCGTTGACGAGCCGCGCCTCATCCCAAGCGGCCAGGCCCCGCCCGAAAGTGGGACCTTCTCCTGCAATCGCGTTGAGATGGATCTCAGGATGTCCGGCCCTGGCTGCCCGGCGCCGAAGGCCCTGCAGCGCTTCCTTCGTGGGACCAACACCGCCAAGACCTTCCAGAAGCGTGGTCAGCGAGTAGATCGAAAGATACGGCCGGCCATCGAGACGCAAATACGCTGGATGGCTCAAGTACCGCTCCACGAGATAGTCCGTCGCAGCTTCGAACTGATCCGCGTCAACGCGGCCTGACTCCAGTTTCGTGGCCGGTGTAGCCGTCTTCCAAGGATGAACATTATCCAAATCGTGATTCGCCCACATGATCGCGAACTTCATATTGTGGGTGGTGGCATTGGGCATGAACGCTTCCTCCAAGGGGCGTTCGAGGAAAGTGCGATCGGCATACCAATACCAGTCGAAAATGAATGCATCGACGCCGTGCGCAGTTGCGAGGGCGATCTTGCCCTCCATGACTGCAGGATCAGCCTCATCCTCATAGCCATGGAGGGGAACGCGAGGCTGCTCGTGTCCAGCGAAGCGTGGAGTCGCCCGTTTCAGCAACTCCCACTCCGTCCAACCTCTGCCATGCCACTTCTCATTTCGCGGGTCGACGTGGTAGTTGGGGAAGTAATATGCGGCAATGGTCACATCATTCCTGTTCATGGGTAGCCTCTCGTTGCCGCTTTGATGATGGTCAGACAAACCCTCGTCTTTGGGTCATTATTGTGATGCTATTGAATTTAAACCCAGCCCGCACGGGTACGAATTGAGGGAAAGTAGGAGAAAATTGGCATCCATTCGACGAAAGCCGCGTTACGAGGCGGCGCTCGTGTTCAATCCGGATGGACTACCCGTCTGGGCGGACCGCCACCGACTTGATGGTGGCGTCGCTGCGCACGATCACGACTTTTTCGAGATAGCACTGGTCACTCAAGGCAGTGGCCTTCACATTGCAGCGGACGGCGACTATCCTATTCAGCCGGGGAGTGCCGTGATCGTTCCGCCCAACCAGTGGCATGCCTACGGCCAATGCGAGGATCTGGTGGTCTTCGACTGTTTTGTCGCACCGGATCTTGTCGACAGCACCCTGTCGTTCCTCGACGCCGAGCTGCCACTGATGCGCTCGATTAGCTCCTCGAGCCTGACGTTGCCGCAACGCATCCAGCTGAACCCCCACGACCTCAGCCTGGTAATTGCTCAGTTGTACAGCATGAGCGATGTCAGTTCCGGGCGGCGCTCACGCATTCAGGTTATTGGGCACCTTTTGATTTACCTGGATATCCTCAACCGCGCCTGGTCTGCAGACCGCGGGACAGACCGTCGTATCCCCCTCCATCCTGCCGTCTCCGGAGCTGTAAAGATGATGGAGGACGACCCTGGCCGCAGCTGGACGCTAGCCGAATTAGCCAACGCGAGTTGCACGGAACGCACGCATCTCGTGCGCTTGTTCCAACGCGACCTCGGGGCACCGCCAATCGCCTATTTGAACCGGCTGCGGGCACAGGCTGCAGCCCGGCTGCTAGTTCAAACCGACGAGCCAATCGCACAGCTGGGGGCACGGCTTGGATGGGACGATGCCAGCTACTTCGCTCAGCGATTCAAGAGCGCGTATGGACTCAGCCCTTCTGCGTACAGGAAGCGTGCGGTCACAGGTGAAAACCGCTATCACTCCCCTGAACCAAACCTGCCCATAAGCGGAGCACGTTTTGACTTAGCATCCAAGGACTGAAGCCGCGATCCCGACGCTCCTGACATCAGGAATTGGGCCCAGACTGGTTTGTCCCACGCGCAAGCAGGCTTGGCCCGACGGATCGGAGTGCGGACGCTGATGAAGACTTACGGGTCACAGTCAGACTGCAGGACATGATTCGAGGCCTCCGTCACACTACACGCCATTGGCCGGTCCAGAGAGCGGGCCCGGCACCAAGACTCTTCACGCCGGACGGGAAGGCCGGCCGCTGGCGATGATTCTAGGCCCGGGACAATGTGGCTGTTCGCCAATGATCCCGTCGTCATGGAAGCCATCCGAAGGCCCTGTCTTTAAGGACGCACATCCCGCGGCAGGCTTGCGGTGAATTTCGACGTCGCGACCGCCAACGACCCCGACACTATCGAAAGCGCCCAGCCACTTCAACGAATCGGGCACCATCGACACCCGCCACGAGCGAGTCGTCCGCCCGGCCGACCCTTCCTAGTGTCGTCCGAGGGCGTGTTGCTGAACTCCTGGTGGGGCTCGCGGGCGAGGCTGGTTTTCGTGGGCCGTGATGTGATCTCAGATAAGGCGTGGGCGATGATCGGACCGTTGTCCCCAGGGTTGAAGGGGACCGGGCCGTCCGCTGGTGGACAGGCGCACGGTGGTGGATGCCATAGCGTGGCGTTTCCGGACCGGGGCGGCTTATCGCCGCGTTTCTTCACTTGCGACGCAGCGTGGAGCTAGACAGAATCCTGGATCAGGTCCGTCTAGACAGCCGTCGTTGATTTGGGCAGTGAAAGCCCCAGCGAAGTCAGTTTGATTGTTCGCTCACTAATCGGCTGGTGGCGGCCAGTTAATGCGGAATATCGGCTAACAACGACGGTTCCTGGTTCCCACCGCCGGGCACGCCCAGTGGGCCGATGAACTCCGACGGCAGTGTTGTGGTCATGCACTCGCCGCGCCGGAGTGGTGCCGAACCAAGTAGCCAGAGCCCGCTAGGGCAGTCGTTCTCGTGATTCCTCGAGGGTGGCTCGGAGCCGATTACCAGCAGAGGTCATGTGGAGCCGCATGGCGCCTGTAGCGAAGTCACTGGTGCGCGAAGAGATTGCATCGACGATGCGCCGATGTTCTACGAGCGTCGCGCGGACTGCTTCTTCGCCGCCTGAGGCGCGACGAATCCAGACCTCGAGCAGAGAGCGGATGCTCGTGAGCATTCGCTCGATGACGGAGTTTCGGGCCATGCGGGCGATTTCGATATGGAACCGGACGTCGGCATCGATGAACGCCTCGGGGTCTCCCGCGTGCTCTTCCATCTCCATCAAGATGGCGCGCAGGCGATCGATCTCTTCGTCGGTCGCCCGCTCGGCGGCAAGCCCTGCGGAAGCGAGCTCCATGACTGTTCGCGCCTCGACCAGGTCAGCAGTTTCGGGGCGCCCAAGTAGCAGTCCCCATTCGATGGTCTGCGGCAGGAGCTCCTGCGCGCCTTCCTTGAAATAGCTGCCGGCGCCGACGCGTGTCTCGAGGACACCGAGTGTCTCCAGCCCTGCCAGCGCCTCGCGAATCGCCGCCCTTCCGACTCCGAATTGCTCTGCAAGGCGCCGCTCAGCGGGAAGCCGTCGAGAAGGGCCAGTCTGGCCTGAGGATGCCAGTGCAAGGATTCGCTGACGGTTATCTGCGCTCCGCTGGCCGGTGCATTGATCCAGCAACACGGCGTGTTCTTCGGCCTTGAGGGCTGGCGCTTCATGTTCTTCGGCGTCGCCATCCCGGCGATCGTCATCGGCGTCATCGCCTGGTTCTTCCTGGCCGATTCGCCGGCCAAGGCCAAGTGGCTCACCTCGGACGAAAAGACCTGGCTGACCGGTGCGCTTGAAAAGGAAAAGGCAGCCACTGCCTCAAGCAACAAGCACGTCAGAGCCGCACCGTGTTCGGCAACGGCCGCGTATGGATGCTCTCCCTGATCTACTTCGGCTTTATCTACGGCCTGTACGCACTCGGCTTCTTCCTGCCGACCATCATCGCGGGCTTCGAAGGCCTGTATGGCACAAAGTTCGATGTGTTCCAGAGGGGCCTCATCACGGCTATCCCGCACCTGCCCGCGGCCTTTGCCCTGTACTTCTGGTCCAGGGACGCCACCAAGCGCAGCGTGAAGACCTGGCACATCGTCGCCCCGGCCCTGGTGGGCGGCCTGAGCATCCCACTAGCACTGTTCGCCGGTTCCCCGGCGGCCACCATTGCCGTCATCACCATCACCGCCATGTCCATCTTCGCGGCCCTGCCGAACTTCTGGACAGTCCCCACCCAGTTCCTGACCGGTGCAGCAGCGGCGGCCGGCATCGCCCTGATCAACACGCTCGGCAACCTCGCGGGCTTCATTGCCGGCCACGTCACCGGCTGGCTCAAGGACTGGACCGGCAGCGACACGGTACCCATGTTCGTGGTGGGTGGCTTCATGCTCCTTTCCGCGATCCTGATGATCAACCTCAGCCGCTCCCGACGCGTCACTGACGGCGTCCGGACCCGCGCCACTGCTTGAGCTTGTTGAAGCATCGCTCGACGATGTTGCGGCCGCGGCGGTGAGCACGCTGCTCGTCGCCGAAATCGATCGGTCGGGCCTGGTCCGCGGGCGGCCTCGCCCGACCGCTACCCGGATCTGTTCGAGCGTGGCCTCCATCATGCTGGTATCGGCCGTGTGGCCAGGCGTCGCGGTTGAAGTTCTCGTGTTCCAGTTCGCGAATCGCTCGGGAACGTAGCGCCACGGCGGCCCCGGTGCGGAAACGCCACGCTGTGGCATCCACCACCGCGCCTGTCCACCGGCGGACGGCCCGGTCCCCTTCAACCCTGGGAATAACGTGCCGATCATCGCCCATGCTTTATCTGAGATCACATCACTGCGCACGAAAGCCAGCTTCGCCCGTGTGCCCACCGGAAGTTCAGCAACACGTCCCGGGACCGCATCATCCTGCTCCACCAAGAGAAGGTACAGGCCTCTCGCAATCTGCGCCGGTTCAACCATGAGTACACCGGCGAATGCTCCGTTGACGTGCTTCAGCCAGTGTCAATTCTCTCCTAGTTCTCGTCAACCCCGCCCGTGGTCGGGTCACCCATCTGCAACTAGGCTCCTAATCAGGAGCAAATGCCACCACAACCGGGCGATATCGGGAGGTCGCAGCAGGCCTCCCCGGTGAACGCGAACTCCAGGACATTAGTGCCGTGGAGTATCAAGCCCAAGATCGAGGGGACCAAAAGTGACTGGCTTAGACCAATCATGAGCTCGGGGCGGCTTCACACGCGTTTAGAAGCTCGATCTGGCTAGGGATTTTGATGGCTGTTCCCGGCAGGCTCGCCGAGCTCGCCACGGAGCAGCATCAGGTTAGTTAGTTAAGCCCGGCACAGTCTGGGTTATAGAGGCAAGGAGGCCTATAGATGGCCATTGATGTCGAAGCCAGGCCGGCCGTTGCCGGCCACAGCACGACACGGAGGAAGCGACGGATTGGGCAGCGTTTCGGTCGAGACAAGTTGCTTGTCGTTTTGGGACTACCGGGGGCGGCAGCGCTGATCCTGTTCCAATATGTACCGCTGCTAGGCAATATCATCGCATTTCAGGACTTCCAGCCTTACACGGGAATCGCGGAGTCGCCGTTCATCGGTTTGGATAACTTCAAGTTTCTGTGGGATGGTAACGCTTCATTTTTGAGTGCCTTGACGAACACACTTATTCTGACAGTAATCCAAACGGTTTTTGTGTTCCCCGTTCCGCTGGCGCTTGCCTTGCTGCTCAGCAGTTTGGCCGGAGAGCGGCTGAAACGGCTGCTGCAGTCGATCCTGTATTTGCCACATTTTCTTTCTTGGGTGATCGTAGTAGCAATCTTCCAGCAAATGCTCGGTAATGCCGGCATGCTGAACACTTTTCTGGTGCAAAACAATCTGCCCAGCTTCCACATCATCGGCGTGCCCGAGGTATTCATGACGCTTCTCACCTCACAAGCGATCTGGAAGGACGCTGGCTGGGGGACGATCATCTTCCTTGCTGCGATATCCCAGATTGACCAGGAGCAGTATGAGGCCTCCGCAGTGGACGGCGCTAACGCATGGCAGCGGTTATGGAACATCACTTTGCCTTCGTTGAAGGGGATTTTCATCCTGTTGCTGATCCTGCGTTTGGGGACCAGTCTGTCGGTTGGATTTGAGCAGATCATTCTGCAGCAGGGGCTAGTCGGTCTGGAGGCTAGTGAGGTATTGGACACCTGGGTCTACAACAACGGCATAGTCGGCGGGGACTGGGGCATGTCAACCGCCGTCGGCTTAGTGAAGAGCATTATCGGAATCCTGATGGTGGTCGGCGCTAACAAACTTGCCCATAAGTTCGGCGAACAGGGGGTTTACCAGAAATGACCACACTCAGAGAGATCTCTGCTCGTGCCTCGAAGGCGTTAAGGCCCTCAACCAAAGAGAACAAGAGGCCAGTGTGGATGGAGAAGCCCAAACCCCTGGTTCAGGTTCTAAAATCCGTCGCGCTCGGCGTTTCGGTACTCCTTGTCATCATCCCGTTCTGGTCGATCATCGCGACATCACTCGCCGACCGGCAAACGCTTGATCAGGCTGCTGGTGGCATGGTGCTGTGGCCGGGACGGGCGTCGTTCTCCGCTTACGAGTCCATTTTGTCCGGTGGGGTCGTCACTCGTGCGTTGATGATATCCGTGGGAGTCACTGTGGCTGGTACAGCACTTTCCCTGGCCGCGACTGCCGGGCTTGGATACTGGCTCTCCCGGCGGGGTGCTTTCGGTGCCCGGCCCATGCTCCTACTAGTGCTTGGAGCACTGCTCTTCAGCCCGGGGCTGATCCCCAGCTACCTCCTGGTGAAGGAGCTCAACCTGCTGGACTCGTGGTGGTCGTTGATCCTGCCGGTGTTGGTCAATGCCTTTAATGTGATCGTGATGCGGGCGTTCTTCCAGGAGCTACCCCAGGAGCTGTTTGATTCAGCCTACATTGACGGCGCATCCAACTTCACTATCTTAACCAGAATCGTGCTGCCGCTGTCCAAGGCAGTCTTTGCAGTAATGGGATTGTTCTACGCGGTCGCCTATTGGAACGCGTTCTTCAACGCGCTGCTCTATATCCAGAGTACCGACAAATGGCCGATGGCCCTCGTGCTACGAACTTTCGTTGTGAACCAGACCACAATCGCCGGTGACCAAGTCGGCGCTTCCGCTGAAGCTCTGCCACCCCAGCTTCAGCTGCAAATGGCCATCCTAGTCGTGTCCCTGATTCCAATCTTGGTCGTATACCCCTTCCTGCAGCGGCACTTCGCAAAGGGCGTCATGATCGGCGCTGTCAAAGGATAATTCTCGAATTAACGAAAGAGGCTGAATATGTCAGAAATAGCATTTAACCGAAGGACGCTCCTCCGTGGTGCGGGTGGAGCAGCAATTCTGCTAGGCAGTGGAGCACTGGCTGGGTGCGGCTCTGGGGGCGGAAACAACGTCAACTCGGTTCAGACGAACTCCAAGATCGTTTTGCCCACCTACATTCCCTACACCGGGCTCACTCCGGATTTCCCGGCCACGGAGGCCGGAATCGATCCCGCGTTCCGGAACTATCCCAAGCAGCTTTCCCGCTCGGTCACCGAGATCCCGGCAAAGGGCGAATCCTTGGTCGGACTGTCCAACATCTACCTTCCAGCACCGCCAACGCCCGACGGCAACAGCTGGTGGGCAGGGCTCAACAAGCGCCTCGGCGCCAATTTGTCCATGCAGATGGTTCCGGCTGCGGACTACGCGCAGAAGTTCGCAACTACGATCGCCGGCAACGACCTGCCCGACATGATTCAGATGCCACAAGCGCCCAACATGCCCGATCTGCTGGCGAAACGATTCGCACGTCTGGATGATCATCTCTCCGGCGACGCGATCAAGGACTATCCAAACCTGGCCAATATCCAGTCTGCCCAGTGGAAGCAGACCGTTTTCAACGGCGGGATCTATGGAATTCCGATCCCGCGCAGCCGCGTTCTCTTTTACTCCTTCATCCGCCAGGATCTATTCGAGAAAGCGGGCGTATCGTCCGAGCCCAAGGGTCGCGAGGAGCTGCTCGAGTCGGCGAAGGCACTCACGAACGCCAAGGAGCGGCGCTGGGCGTTCGGCAGCTGGGAACATCTCCGTCTCTATCTGCTGACCCAAAACGAGGCGCCGAACGGCTGGGACGAAGAGGGCGGCAAGCTTACGCACGTTTACGAGACCGAGCAGTACAAGCAGACGATTAACGATATTGCTGAGTTCTGGAAGGCCGGTGTCATTCACCCCGATTCCTTCTCGGCCACACTTCAACCGAAGGCGCTGTTCAATGCAGGGACGATCGCCATCAACGCCGTCGACGGCATGACTGCATGGAGTCAATACATTACCGACAACTCGTCAAACCCGGACTTCAAACTCGGTGTTATGCCAATCTACACACGTGATGGCCGCTCGCTTGCGCCGTGGCAGCTCGGTAGCGGCCTGTATTCATTCACCGGACTGAAAAAGCAGGACGACCCGAACAAGATCAAAACCATCCTACGGGTCCTCAACTGGCTCGCGGCGCCTTTCGGCACCGAGGAGTACACCTACGCCAAATTCGGGCAGGAAGGCGTCGATCACACGATCAGCGCCAACGGCTCTCTGTCGCTGACCAAGCAGGGCATCACCAACACAGCCCTTCCGATCCGCTATCTGGCAGACGCCCCGATCACCGTCTATCAGCCCGGACGGCCCGACGACGCGGACATCCAGTACACCTACCAGAAAAAGATTATGGCGAAGACCATCTCCAACCCCACAGTGGGCCTGTACTCCAACACGGCCGCCACTAAGAACGCCGGGGCCGACAAGACCATGGTCGACGGAGTCAAAGAAGTCATCCAGGGCCGCAAGCCAATGTCCTCCCTGGACGAACTCATCAAGAAATGGCGGACCGACGCCGGCGACGCCATGCGCGGCGAATACGAAGAGCAACTCCAAACCGCCGGGACAAAGTGACCTAAAAGAATCCAGTCAGAGCGAGAGAATGGTCCCAGGACTCCATCGTGCGACTCCTCTGATCCGATCCCGCCCTCGCCGCACACCAAAATACTGCAGCGAGGGCGGGATTGGACTTTCGTAATCAGGCCGATTCGTCGTGCCTCATGGGACCAGATTCTTTCTCGTCGATTGCGGAAGAGCACGAGGCTGTGCCGGGATGAACGTGTCTCGGCTTAACCAAAACAATGTCTTGAGACCGCGTCGCGCTGAATCAGGCTTGGCTGCCAACGTTGCCTGAAAGCAAACGGCTCATCCCGCGGAGGCCGATCACTAGCGAACACTGATTCCCGTCCAGCAGTTCTCCCCTGCAGGAAATCCTCGACACCTACGCGCCGATGCTCTGTGACCTGACTGGGGTCGGGACGGAAGTGGCCAGCCAGCTACTGGTCACCGTGGGAGACAACCCGGATCGGATCGGCAGCGAACCCCAGTTCGCGGCCCTCGTCGGGGTCGCGCCCATTCCCGCATCATCGGGGAAAACGACCCGTCACCGGCTCAGCCGGGGCGGTGACCGCAACGCCAACCGCGCCCTGCATCACGTGGTCCTGGTCCGTAGGTCTTCGTGCCGCCGGACCAGGGACTACGTGAACAAACGCACCGCCGAAGGCAAGAGCGAGCGGGAGATCATGCGCTGCCTCAAACGCTACGTGGCCCGGGAAATCTACCGCCAGATCACCAACCCCCAACCGGCGCCGAGCAACGCCGACCTGCGCCAGCAACGCACCAAACTCTGATTCACCATCAATGCCGCCGCCAGCCAACTCAGCCAATGGCCCTCCGTCATTTCCCGCCTCGAACGAGGACTCATCCGCAACGACTCCCTTGCCGCGACCTACCGGCAATGGCTGATCGACCAAACAAAACGCGAATTGGCACCAATAGGAGCATCCCGGGATGGTTCACTGTGAAAAGGTCAACCCGGTCAATTTTGTCTCACTTTCGCGCAATTTGACACATTCTATTGGCTCAGATTGCCAACTAATGTAGGAGTGTGCAGCTAGGCTCGCCTGTACCGCCCAGAGGTTTTCGATAATGGACACGATGTGATCTCCGTGTCCCTTGATTCACAACCGATAGAGGGGCGTACTCCCGCATTAGGAAGACACTGGGACCAGCACGCTAGTTATCCCCCCGGTTTCAAAGACCGCCGGTGACCCGGGCCGGTGGAACCAGCCTCTTTCGAGACTTTCCTCTGGCTAAACCGTGCGTGCAAGGAACATGCCTGTGCATGCGTAACCAACACAAACAAAGGAGAAGATCACCGTGCTCAACTCCACTAATCAGGTGTCGTCGTTCGAGATCGTCGCGCCCGCCCAGACTCGACGAGTCGGAACAGTCAGTGGCCTTCACACGATTCGGCCGGCCGAAGGTGAGGAGCCGGGTCTTGTCCGGTACGACGTCGAAGCGGCAGGTCCTGTCGTTATCGAGTTTTGGTGGCCGGCGTCTGAGGCCGTCACAGTATGGCAGCCTGTGCACACTTCCGCCCGCGATCTGCCGCCCGACTGGGGATCACGTTCCCGCCGGACTGTTCGATCGGCAAAGTCCGCACCCGTCGCCGCGCTCGTCGACGCCCGTGATCGCAGTCCACTGGTGGTTGGGCTGTCGTCGAACGTGCGAGGCTGTGACTTTGCCCTGGGCGTCGACGAGGAGAACGGCGAGTACCACATACGCATAGCGGTTAGCGACGTCGAGTCCTCGACCGAAGTTCCATGTTTCACGTTGCGAATAGACCTCAGGGAGCTCCACTTTGCCGAGGCGTTACGCGCTGCGACGGCTGACTGGGCAGACGAGCTCGGTGACAAGATCCTGCCCGTTCCGGGGCTGGCTCGGCAGGCGATGTACTCCACCTGGTACAGCGACCATCAGCAGGTTTCGGCCGAAACTGTGGAGCATCATGCCCTGACCAGTGTGCCATATGGGTGCCGCGCAATTATCGTTGACGGAGGGTGGCAGAATAGCGACCTCAACGGAGAGTACGACAATCTCGTAGACGGCTATTATGCGTCGTGTGGCGACTGGGAACCTGACACAGACCGGTTTCCGGACATGACCGGGCATGTGCAGCGCGTCCACGATCTGGGGCTCCAATACGTGCTGTGGGTCGCACCTCCGTTCGTCGGGGATCGATCAAGTGTGTGGGGTCGTTTCAAGAACAAGACTCTAGGTCGTTCTGAAGGTGATCGTTTTGCCGTTCTGGATCCGCGCTATCCCGAAGTTCGCGAACACATCGTCGAAGCCTGCATACGGCCAGTGCGCGATTGGAACGTCGACGGGCTGAAGATTGACTTCATTGACCAATGGGCTCGTTCGGCTGATCCGGCCGGTTTAGGTACTGACTGTGAGACGGTTGACGAGGGCGTGGAAAAGGTACTTCAAGCGATTACCGACCTGATGCGCCAACTCCGAGATGAAGTGCTTATCGAATTTCGGCAGGACTATGTGCACCCCCGGCTGTGGCAATTCGGCACTTTCGTCAGAGCCAACGACTGCCCAATGGATGCTATCGAGAATCGAGTCCGGACGATCGATGCCCGCCTGCTGGCCGGCGACCGTGCAGTGCACTCGGACATGATGATGTGGCATCGAGATGCGCCAGCTGAGGTTGTAGCGAGCCACTTCATTAATACATTGTTTGCCGCACCGCAGGTATCGATTGACTTCGACACAGCATCGGCCGAACAAAAGCGCGCCGTAGGTTTTTGGCTGAAATTTTTTCGTGATCATGCTGACGTGCTATTAGGCGGCAGGCTCACGCCGTCGAGGCCGGACGCCCGCTACACTCAGGTCCGCGCCGAGAATGAATACGAGAAAGTAGTGGCGGTGTACACCGATCCTGTAGTGCACTTGCAGGGGGTCGATCGGCCGGTCATCGTGGTCAACGGAAGCGGACAATCACGTGTTCTCATCGAGGGTGCCGGTCCTGACCCGGTCAACCTCGTGCTGTACGACTGCACCGGGACCGAGATCCGACACGATACTATGGTCCGCCCCGACGTATGGCCGATCAACGTCCCCCCTCCGGTCTGGTTCGGATCGAGCGTGCCTGACGCGCACACGCGATTCCGCTCCGAGCAAATCGTTGCAACTTCTTCGTGGCGAGATTCGCCCGGGTTTATTTCCTGTGCCCGCTTCTTTTCGTAGTAGTGCTGATCCGTCTCAGCTGGTCATGGTCTTCGAGCGGCCGCGGATCGCCGTCGGAAATATCCGCCAGCCAGACCCCCGATTGCACAGGCGATTGGGGTACTGGAGTGTTTGCGCAGTTCAGGCAGAGGTCGTCTCCCGAAAGAAGCGTTCCGGGTCCGCCGGATCCTTGAGCATCTCGGCTCGGCCCACGACGACGCTGGGGTGGCAGCCTTGGTGCGCGCCGGACAGGAGCGCCTGAACGCCGACCAGCAGGCCTTTGAGTTCGACCTCTCCCGGGCCGGCACAGAATCCGTGCCTGCGGCGCACTCTGCGGTGGTTGCCGGCTCACAGTGCGAGGTCCTCTGGGAGGTCCTGGCGGAAGCCTACTCCCGGTTGAGATTCGACGTCCTCGGGGACGAGGCGTTCGCCGCGATGGTGCTCGCCCGGCTCGTGGAACCAGCCTCGAAAGCCGCCACGGTCGGGATTCTCGAGGATCTCGGCGTGGCTGCCCCGCACCGGGATTGCCTGTCTCCAACGTGGGGGGTGTGCCGCTGGCCACCTGGGTAGGCCAGGCATTCGGCTGGCGCCTGCTGTTTGTCCTGGTGGGAGCCATTGGCCTTCTGACGTTGGCGCTGCTGTGGAGGTTTGTGCCGTTCCAGGCAGCACACCCCGATGCCAGCATCCGGCGCGAGCTCGGGGTGCTGAAGCGGCTGCAGGTCTGGCTTGCCATCTTGATCGGAATTCTTGGCTACGGCGGCTTTTTCGCGACCTACGCCTATATCGCCCACACCATGACCTCGGTGGCCAGCATCCCCTCCTCCTCAACCATGCCGCGCTGAACGTGGCCAACGCGCTGGGCTCCTTCCTGGGCGGCGTGGTGATCGCCTGGCCGGGGTTACGTTGCCCCTGCCCTGGTGGAGCCTTCCTGGCCATCCTTAGCCTGGGCGTGGCCATGGTCAGCGGCCTGATGGTTGGCACAGCATGAAGGTTCGTGCAGCAGGTGTCCGGTGTCGGGCTTTGGCGTTGCGCTCCGCAGTATTGCCGGCCGCTGCTTCCGACGGCGCCACGTCCGTTGCGTCCGTCCGGCGGAGGTCCGGTTCCAGGTAGATGACGCGGGCGATCGGAACCGCCGCCCGGATCCGTTCCTCAGCGCCGTCGATGGCCGCCGCGATGTCACGGCCGGCATCAGCTGCACCCACCGAAAACTTCGCTGCCACCGGCAGTTCTTCCGGCCCCAGGTGGAGGGTCTTCAGGTGCATGACGCGCGTGCCGCCATCCTCGATGGCGTGGTGGATCTTGTCGCGGTCGTCCTTGGAGGCGGATTCACCCAACAGCACCGATTTGGTTTCGAGGGCCAGAACGACGGCGATCAGCACCAGCAGGATGCCGATCATCCCGATGCCGACGGCATCCCACACGCCATTGCCGGTGAGGAGGGTTAGGGCGTGTCTCCCTATTGGCGTAGCCAGATGACGACGGCATAAAGGACGACGCCGGCGCGGTAGGTCCGTGCGAGCTTGTCATAGCGGGTCGCGATGGCGCGCCATTGTTTGAAAGGTTGAAGGACCTTTCGACAGTGTTGCGGCCTTTGTAGGTTTTGGAGTCGAACTTCACGGGGCGCCCGCCGCGTGAACCACGGCGTTTGCGGTGCCCGATCTGGTCAGAGGGCTCGGGGATGACGGTTCGATGCCGCGGCCACGCAGCAGCGACCGGTTCGCGCGGGATGAGGACGCTGTGTCGCCCATCACGGTATCCGGCCGGGTTCCGGCGCGGCCGCCGCCGAGCCGGGGCACGCGTACTGTTTCCATGACGACCGGGAACATGGGCGAGTCGCCGGCCTGCCGGAGCCGAGAATCATTGCCAGCGGCCGGCCTTTACCGTCGCAGGCGTGATGGATTCTGGTGCTTAGCCCGCCCCGGGAGCGGCCGATGGCGTGGTCGGACGGTTCAGCAAACAGTTTATTGTAATTCGGAAGTTCCCCCTGTGGTGCGGGGAAGGTTCGTCCCGTGCTGGTGGGCCCGGTTGATGGTCGAGTCCACCGAAACCGTCCAGTCGATCTGCCCGGCGGCGTCTGCTTCCGCCAGGAGCTTTCCGTGGATACGGTCCCACGTCCCATCGGAGGCAAAACGGCGGTGACGCTTCCAGACCGTCTGCCACGGACCGAACTCAGCAGGCAAGTCGGGCCAGGCAATGCCGCAGCGATACCGGTAATGATTCCTTCTACGACTTGGCGATGGCCACGGAACGGGCGGCCGCGCCGCCCCTCTGAACTTGGCCGCAGTGGCTCGATCCGTGACCACTGATCGTCACTCAAGACAGATGTTCTCGACAACGTTCAAGCATTTCAGCCACGCAGCTGATTTAGGAGACGCGCCCTAGGAGACTGCTGATTAAGCGGGATGTTCGGGCGGGCGGAACGCCACCAATGGCCGTCTAGCGGCGTGTTCTGGTCAGCACCCTTGGGTGCGACAACGGGGTCGTTCCGCCCGCTTGCGTACATTCTGCCTCAGATCTGGGGTGTCATCCAGCGATTTTTGTCGATGGACCCGGTCCGGCCGGCGGCTCATCCCAGCGCCCATGATCCCTGGTTCGCTCTCAGTCCCAGGGCGAGCAGGCGGCGCAGGTTAAGTCCGGCTATCCGCAGCTACAGCCAGAAATTGTTCCGGCTGATGCCGAAGTGGGGAACGCGTTGGTTGCCGCGGGTGAGCCAGGCGATGGACCGCTCGACCATTAGCCGGTGCCTGCGGTAGACGTCCCTGAAGGCCGGGTCCGCGGCGCGTTGACGGTGCTCGCGCTGCAGCGCGTCGTGTTCGTGGAGAACGAGCTTGCGTCCCCGCGGTGAGGCGGTACACCGGTGCCGGAGTGGGCAGCCGGTGCAGGCGGCGCCGAACGTGACCCGCCGTTTGGCCGTGATGTTCCTGGTGATACCGTTCGGACAGGTCGCGGTGCCGACGGCTTCATCGACGGTGAAATCATCGAGGGTGAACCCGCCTTCGACGGCCGGGCGCAGCGGCCAGGGTTTGATCACCGGGGTATGGCCGCTGCCGGCAAGAGCGGCGAGCATTTCCCCGGAACCGTAGGCCGAGTCGGCCAGGACGTCTACGCTGGCGCCGGCGATCGTGGGATCCAGGCCGAGCAGCCGGGCACCGACGGCCCCGTCACTGTTCTCCGGTCCGGAGGCCTTGGTCAGCTCAGCGGCGGTGATCAGCCCGGTATCGGGCTCGATGACCAAATGGGCCTTGAATCCGTCCTGCTGGCGGGACTGGGTCTTATGCGCGTGCCGGGTGTCCGGGTCCACGGTGGAGATCATCCGGTCCGGGGCGACCTTCCGGGCGATACGCCACCGCCCGTCGGTCCGATCCGAGTCCTCGGCCGGTTCCACGTCCTGCCCGGCGACCAGTGCAAGCAGCGCATACGCGTCAGCCGCCCTGCCGTCCAAGGTCTCGGGATCGACCGCGGCCAGCAGCGCCAGCGCATCGGTGACCAGCGCCGAGACCAGCCCTTCCCGGGCATCCTGGTCGCCCCAGGCGATGTCCGGTTTGCCGGTGCGCGTGTAGTCATAGCCTGTGGCCTGGGTGGCCAGCAGGTCCTGGCCGCCGGCGACGTCACGGCCGAAGCGGCGGATTCCGGCGATGAGCTGCGTGATGGTGCTCACGACGAGCCCGGCAAGGCAAGATCGGCCAGGTCGTCGCCGCCCCTCCAAGCGTCGGCTCGTTCTGTGCCTACGGGGCCGGCCAGGTTGGAAGGGTGAATTCGGTCGGTTTGCCTTGGTGCCAGGCAACCGTGATCCGATGGCCACCCTCGGTAAGGGGCTCGGCCGTCACACGTGGAGCCGGCTCGTCAACCTTCCCGCGGGACAATGTTACCGTCGCCACAACGACCTGACCTGGCGTGACGGTGCCGGTGGCGAGCCAGGGAATCGCCACGAACTCCCCCAGCGGGCTTGCGTCCTTTTCGACGAGTATGCCCGCCTCGGTGAGCCCGGCAACATTCCTGACGGCCGAGACCAGATCCTGGCTTGATGCCTCCGCAAATGGGTGCAAATCCTCGCCGCCCGTTCCGGTCAGCGGCGGCTCCGAGGACGCCACTGGCCAGCCACCGAAGCGCAGCGCCACAGCGTCCGTAGGCCCGTCCACACGTGCGAGACGTACTTCGACGCCATCGCGCACCGCCGAGGCCACAGTAACGACTGGCCCGGGGGTCATGATCCCGGACTGATAGGTCCCGAAGTTGGCCGCGGCGTCTCCGTCAGATTCGATCCAGCGCACCCGGCCCTGTGACGCGCCCACGAGCACTCCGTCTTCCAGTTCCCGCGTGAACAGGGTGTCAAACCCTGTTCTGTGGCTTGCAAGGCCATCCCTGTCCAGGAGGACCACTGCATTGTCCAGCGGGTTATGGGCGGCAGGACCGGCCAATGGTGGGACAGTGGCGGTTGAGTAGCCGTACCGCGCATACACGGGCGCGTCGGCGATCTCAGCCCCGGGTTCCGAGTGATCGCTGCCGTGGTTTACGACAGTCACAAGTCCGTCTTTCTTCCGCCCGGAGACCAACCACCCAGGGGCTTCGATCACGCATGACACGTTCCCGGCCTCGACCGGAAGCGGCTGCTCCACGGAGGTCCAAACCGCGTGGTCCTGCGGCAAGAGCAACCCCAAAGCAGCCTTGGACGCCCAGTACGGCGAGCCGGGCCCGGAGTAGGTCTGACGCATTGCGGGCCACGCGCCGTGCCAACCGAGACTGAGCACACCGTTACCTTCGAACGCGCCACGGTTCTCGAAATGGGTCACGATTCCGCTGGCGGCCCTCCGGAGGAGGCCGGGATCATGGTTCCCGGCACCGGTCAGCGCGGCCATCCATAGCGGGGCGGCAGTGGCGAAGCGGTACACCAGGCTTCTGCCATGCACCAGCGGGGAACCGTCCGCACCGGTCAGCCGCAGCACGTCGTCCGTGTAGCGGCCTAGGTCGATGTTCCACTGCTCACGGAGCGACGTCGAGCACAGTGAATCCGGAACATCGAACAGGTGCGTCCAGAGCAGAGGGTAGGTATGCAGCATCCAGCCCACATAATGGTCGTAGTGTCGCCCCGGACCGTCGCTGAGCCAGCCGTTCCGTCTCCGCATCCAGGCGTGGATGGCCAGGTCTTCTTCGATATCGGTGGCCGACCAGGGACCGCCATTCTCACGGAGGAAAGACTCAACGATGATTCGGAACCACACCCAGTTGGACGGCGGATACCAAGTGCCCATAATACCGGAGAGCCAGTTCACCGTGTTCTCTCGGACGCGGTCATCGAGCCGGTCCCACAGCCAAGGCCGCGTCATTTGAAGGCCCAGCACCAGCGAGGCGGCCTCCACCTTCGTCTGCAGGAGTTCTTCCGGGCGAGGCCAAGCTTCGGGGGACGCCGGGTCCATGGCGGCGTCCAGACCCCGGGCGTAGCGCTCCATCAGGTTCCCGGGGTCTTTCCCGTTCCGTCCTGCTACCAATGAGGCTGCAGCAAGAAAGGGCCGGGCGAAACCCTCGATCCCGTCGGACACGGAGCCGTTGCCGCTGGCTGGGCCAGGCAAGTCGATACGAGCGCCAGACGGCGAACGGTACGGTTCCACAGCGCCCACCATGCGCTCCACGAACGCTTCCCAGTGGGCCCGGGTCCAGCCGGTGTACGGTGACCGGGCAAAGTCAAGCTCAAGGTTCATGCCTGAACCGCCAGACTTTCGAGCTGCGGGCATTGCCAAGAGATGATGAGCACCTTAACCTCGGCAAGACGGGCTCGGACTTCCGCCGACTTCAGTGCGTTCATTGGTTTATCCAGTGAAGTTTCGTTCATTGTTATTTCCCTATTTCCTTTGGAATTCTGGCCACAGCGATTGCTCGCTGCCGTTGATTAGTGGGTGGCCTATCGTGCTGCCGCAATGTCTGGCGGTTCAGGGTGTGCCTCGCGCGAGGCTTCCTCGATCAGGCGCCGTAGAGTCCCGGCGTCGCGAGCAA
This sequence comes from Arthrobacter sp. MMS24-S77, assembly GCF_054888235.1. Classification (NCBI taxonomy): domain Bacteria; kingdom Bacillati; phylum Actinomycetota; class Actinomycetes; order Micrococcales; family Micrococcaceae; genus Arthrobacter; species Arthrobacter sp. MMS24-S77. The sequence goes on along the minus strand of NZ_JBTZRN010000001.1, from coordinate 2,062,168 downwards.
GCTGGGTCGCTGAGTCGCCGAGAACGAATTCGAACAGGACATCGTTGAGGCTGTCCTGCCCGCGCATCCGCTCCAGAACCGCGCGCCACAAGTCAGATCTGTCCGCGAGCGGTCGGCGCTCGTCCGTGGGCCACCAGGAAAAAGCGTGCACGGCGAGCACGTTCCCGGCCAGCAGGTCCAGGCCCCTGAGTGCCTCCGAATCAGGCATTCCCTGGGGTGGCTGCCAGTAGGTTCCCAGCCGGCTGTCACGTTCTATCTCCGACAGGAGTGCCGCAGTGGACTCGGCCCGGTCAGTCAGGGTTCCACCGTGGAACTCAAGTCCCACCAACACGTCCGCAGAAGCTGCTGTGTCGGCGAACTCCCTGGCATCGCGGACAACCGCCGCCCAGTGATGAGCCCCGGCATCCTCCGAGCCTCGTGTGCCCGCCCAGACCCGTATCCGCGGTGCTCCCAAGGCCACGGCCGTTTCTACCACTGCCTCCTGTTCCGACCGCGGGCTAGAGCCAAGACGGAGGTAGGAGCCATAAGAGGCCACCGCCAGTCCAGCATCGACGGTACGATCCTTGACCTCCTTGGCGCAGACAAAGTCGCCGGCTGGCACGTGGACGTCACCGCCCCACTCAATCGCTTTCAAGCGGGCGTCGGCCGCAAAGCGGATAACGTCCGCCGGAGCGTGCGAACGAAACGTCACCGAGCACAGACCAGGCCGAATCTCCGAATGTTTGGACACCGATGGCCGTTCCGGTGGAGACGGGCCCATCAGAAACTCACCGCAACCTGGGGCTGCTGATGCCCCTCGAACCCTGAGTTCCCATTCGGCCCATCCTTCGCCGTGCCACTTCTCGACCCGGGGGTCGGCGTAGTTGTTCGGAAAGTAGTAGGCAGCAACTTGTAGCCCGCGCTGACTCAAACGGATGCAACATCTTTTCCCTGCTTATGTAGAGTCCGGGCATTCGAGACCGATGGCTCTTTTCAGTCACAATTCGATGCTAGGTGAATGGAACAGGTCGTACACGGGCCTCTGTTGGGTGAAAATAGGTCAAAATTGGCGGGCCATAGAGCTAGGCATCTCGACGAGTAAGATCGGGTTCCTTCCAGGCGGTTTCCGTGTGGGCAAGCCAACCCGCACCGGTGCCAGTGCCATTGCCCACGCTCGCGCGTCAGCGACGTCACCGTGGGCTGGCAGCCACTCGATCCGGACGCCACCTACACGTCGCAGTGACGAACTACGTCCGGGGCGGCGACGGCGTCAGCGGGTTCGCCGGCGCCGAGGTGCTGGTGCACCGCTGTCACACCGCTCTGGCGATCGCGTGCTCGGCCCAGTGAGTTGTGTACGCGACACTTGCTCGCGGTGTATTTGCGGAATCCGGCCCGATCCGACCGCTGTTCGACCCAACCCGAGACCCAAAGTCTGGACACTGTCCACACCATAAGATGGTTCGCCTCAAGTCTTCCGTTAACCAAAACAGTTTCTTGAGCCCGCGTCGCGGTGAATCAGGCGTAACTGCCCGCGTCCAGCGGTCCACGAATCAAGAAGTTCGCTCGTCAACTCAAGGCCCATACCAGAACTTAGCCGCATCTAAATTTTCCCCTAAGTCACCTTCTGGAGCACCGGGTCTTATTGGCGGATTTGCGCCCTTAGAGTGAGTCATGTTGTGCCAAAGTAAGACGAAGTGAGCTCCCGGGTTTCCTGACGGGGCCCTCCTGCGACTTTGTTCCCTGGGCGTGGCGGCTGACTACAACTTTGTCCTACTTTCACCCACTCCACTGCCTAACGGCGCAAGCTACACGCTCTATAGCCTCGTACCTATGACCGATAACTCCACTTCGCATAACAAGAAGACCTCATCAACTAGCCCGATTGTCGGAGCCTATTACTTTCCCAATTATCACGTCGACCCCCGAAATGAGGATTGGCATGGAACGGGGTGGACCGAGTGGGAACTGGTAAAGCGCGCCGAGCCGCGCTGGGACGGTCATCAGCAACCGCGCATCCCGTTGCGCGGCTATGAGGACGAGGCGGATCCTGCCGTCATGGCCGACAAGATCGCGATGGCAACCATACACGGTGTGAACGCTTTTCTGTTCGACTGGTACTGGTACAGTGGCCGGCCTTACCTGCAGCGCGCTCTTGAGGAAGGGTTCATGCCTCAAGCCGAGGCGGGCGGCATCCAGTTCGCATTGATGTGGGCAAACCACGACTGGGCCAACATTCACCCCATGAAGCGGGGGACGCCGCAAACAATCCAGGAGCACGGTGGCCTTGATGCCGACCAGTTCCGTATTGCGACTGACTACATGATCGAGCAGTACTTCATACATCCGAGTTATCTGCACATCGATGGCCGCCCGGTGCTGCAAATTTACGACCTTCCTACCTTGGTATACGGATTGGGCAGCATTGAGGCCGCTCGCGCCTCCCTTGACGACTTTCGCCAGCGCGTCGCTAATGCGGGGTTAGGCGACCTTCATTTGAACGCCATCGTGAAGGATGTCACCGTCCTGCCACAAGAAAGCGCCGGGTTCGACGGGCCAGGCTTGGTCGCTGCGCTTGGCTTCGACAGCGTGACCTCTTATGTGTGGGTTCACCATGTCGAGCTGCCTGAACTCGAGACGCCGTATTCCGCGGTCGCAGACGAGGCTGCCGACGGTTGGGAAGTTCTCTCATCTCGCTACAGCGTTCCCTACTATCCCAACGTCACGGTCGGCTGGGATTCGTCGCCCCGCACGGTGCAGTCCGATCTCTTCGACCCGGCCCAAGGCTATCCCCACACCAACACCATCGCCGAGGCAACACCCGCGGAGTTCGGGAAAGCTCTAGAGCGAGCCCGCGCCTTCGCCCAGCAATCCGATTCGCCTCTGGTCACGATTAACGCCTGGAACGAGTGGACCGAGGGCACGTATCTTGAACCCGACACGGTCCATCTCCACGGCCATCTAGAAGAGATATTTCGCGTCTTCGGGGGCCACAAGCTCTGAACTCCGTTTGGTGCACCGCCCATTAAACCTAAGTACAGGGATCCGTTGTTTTGCTACGGGAAGGGTCCGGGCTGTGAAACTTGCAGCCCGGACCCTGTCGAACGAGGCACTCGTTCCTCCTCCGTCACCAGTACCCACTTCACTTTGGTGTCTCTGAACGCCGCAGACCCGGAGGATGACAAAGGCCGTGCTCACCGAACTTGAACGGTACGCCACGGGCCTGCCCCCACTCAGCCCGATCACCAGGGAAACACTGGCCCTACAAGCCTGAACCCGAGCCCCATTTCCTCAGTCGCCGCACACTGGCTGGACCAGCGCACACGGGGAGGCTTTCGACGAACGCATGCTGGCCGCCGTCGAAACCTACCGTGCCGGCCAGCGCCGGAATCGACCGTCCCGGCCAAGTCGGCGGCAGTTGAGCTGTGCCGAAGTCGTCTCGGGGTTCGGGAGAACCCTTTGCCCGCCGTCAGGACGGTCCCCGACTTCCTCCGACCACGGTTCGTGGGTCATTGGTTTCTCCGGTGGAATTTCGTTCATTGTTCTTTCCCCTGGAATTCCGGGCAGCGGTGCTCGCGGCTGTTCAGTATGACGCGGGCTGGCGCGCTGCCGCAATGTCTGGCGGTTCAGGGTGTGCCTCGCGCGAGGCTTCCTCGATCAGGCGCCGTAGAGTCCCGGCGTCGCGAGCAAGCTGGGTCGCTGAGTCGCCGAGAACGAATTCGAACAGGACATCGTTGAGGCTGTCCTGCCCGCGCATCCGCTCCAGAACCGCGCGCCACAAGTCAGATCTGTCCGCGAGCGGTCGGCGCTCGTCCGTGGGCCACCAGGAAAAAGCGTGCACGGCGAGCACGTTCCCGGCCAGCAGGTCCAGGCCCCTGAGTGCCTCCGAATCAGGCATTCCCTGGGGTGGCTGCCAGTAGGTTCCCAGCCGGCTGTCACGTTCTATCTCCGACAGGAGTGCCGCAGTGGACTCGGCCCGGTCAGTCAGGGTTCCACCGTGGAACTCAAGTCCCACCAACACGTCCGCAGAAGCTGCTGTGTCGGCGAACTCCCTGGCATCGCGGACAACCGCCGCCCAGTGATGAGCCCCGGCATCCTCCGAGCCTCGTGTGCCCGCCCAGACCCGTATCCGCGGTGCTCCCAAGGCCACGGCCGTTTCTACCACTGCCTCCTGTTCCGACCGCGGGCTAGAGCCAAGACGGAGGTAGGAGCCATAAGAGGCCACCGCCAGTCCAGCATCGACGGTACGATCCTTGACCTCCTTGGCGCAGACAAAGTCGCCGGCTGGCACGTGGACGTCACCGCCCCACTCAATCGCTTTCAAGCGGGCGTCGGCCGCAAAGCGGATAACGTCCGCCGGAGCGTGCGAACGAAACGTCACCGAGCACAGACCAGGCCGAATCTCCGAATGTTTGGACACCGATGGCCGTTCCGGTGGAGACGGGCCCATCAGAAACTCACCGCAACCTGGGGCTGCGCGGAAGCGCCGAAAAGTTCCGTTGAGGATGCCGAACCGAAGAGGTCACGGACCTGCTGGAGGTGTCCAGTGCCGTGCAGGGTGTCGGGCTCGAAGTAGCTACCCTCGGTCCATTCATTCCAGGCGTTGATAGTCACCAAAGGGGTTTTGGTCTTATCGACAAACGTCCCGTGAGCGTCCGCGCCGGGCATGAGCGCCACCTCGAGTGGACGGTGCGGGTAGGGGTGGCCGCTGCACCGGTACCGGTCGAAGATGAGCGCCTCGACCCCACGGGAACTGGCAAGTGCGATCTTGTTCTCCATCACGGTCGGGTCAGCCTCGTCGTCGTAGCCGTGGAGCGGAATGCGCGCCTGCCGATGCCCTCGAACCGCGGCCTGGCGAATTCATGAACTCCCATTCGGTCCAACCTCGCCATGCGACTTCTCGTTCCTTGGGCCGACGTGGTAGTTCGGAAATTAGGAGGCAGGAACATGGCGCTCATGCTGACTCGAACCTGTGCACCATCGATTCCCTGCTGATCTAACGTCCGGGCTTTCGGGACCGATGGCTCATTTCACTCACAAAGCGATGCTATGCGATTGGAACAGGTCCTACAGCGGCCTCTGTTGGGTGAAAATAGGTCAAAATTGGCGGGCGTAGAGCAGGGCATCTCGATCAGGAAGAATCCGTGTTCACTCCAGGCAGTTTTCCGTGTGACCCTGCCACACCCGAACCAGTGGCATGCCCACGACAGAACCGAGCACCTCGCGTTGTCGACCCTTCTATCTACTGACCAGTGGAATTATCCGCAACGGCAGTTAACCCCGCCGGGGCACCCTGAGGCCCGCCATCCCTAGCTACAGCGAGAGCAGAAGGCACAACCTCGGCATTGCCTACTGCTGGCTAAGCCACTCAACCACACGGTCGATGCTGCGCTCGGCTATGCCGTCCTCGGGACGGTTCAGATGACCGTGTTCGGTTCCAGGTTCTGTGAATACTTCTATCGACGTCCCTGATTCGGCAAGGTTTGAGGCGAAGGCCTCACCGGATACTCGGAGTTCGTCAGCTTCGTTGTTGATCATGATGGTCCGAGGGAATCCCCGGAGCTGTTCGATTGCCGCGGTGCCTGGAATGGCTGCTGCGGGGGCGGCGGACGCAGGCCCTCCCAGGAAGTTCTCATACATTCTGAGCACATTCCGGGGAGAAAAAACATCGGGGTCCGCCAATCCGGCCAACAGGGATGTGATAGCCGTGGGAGTGGGAGGCTGCACGGCGTGAAGCGTTGGATAGGCGAGGAACGCGCCAACCGGGATCGCACTGTGAGGGCCCGCAGCCTCAATCAGCCGCAGTATTACCCCAGCGGCGAGGTTTCCGCCGGCACTTGCCCCGCCGAGCACCAGTCTTGTGGGATCGATGGCCAGTTCTGGCGCGTTATCCAGCGTCCAAGCCCAAGCGTCAAGGACATCGTCGGAGGGCGCGGGCCAATGGATACCGTTCCCGCACAGTCTGTAGTCCACGCTGACTACCGTCACGCCGCGGGCAGCGAACGCTCTTGCGGTGTAATCGGCTTCCGGCCACTCCAAGGTTCCATGGGTGAAACTACCGCCGTGTACCCAGACGAGCCCCGCGCCTTCCGGCGCGCGAACGCGATCGAGGCGGGTCGCTACTCCGGGGTAGACACGCACCCGTACAGGTCCTTCGTGGCCATTCACGAAGTGATCAGTGGCGTCTCCCACTTTCGAGGCAAGACAGTTTTGGGCTTCGGACATTGGGGTCCCTATCTGCTCACAGCAATTGCATGAATCGATTCATGATGAACCGTAGGATGAGGGAATAGGTTTGTCAATGGCACAGGTGGCGGACAGCAGCCGATACCCGGAATCGCATCCAGGCGTGCTGCCGCCAGCGCGAAAGCGGCCAACTACACATCGGCATGTTCATCGATCCTGGCCAGTATCTGGGCCGCAGGACGTGATGGTCAACAAAGCGGGCCGTGAGCGACTCGACGACTCCGTGAACTTGGTCCGAATGCTCAACCCCGCGATTTGCCAGCTCCGCTGCGGCAAGTCGATCTTCAGCCGGCGCAGCAGGCGCATGGCGTCGCGGGCCTTGACCAGGATTCGAGCCCATGCTGGTCGAGGAGGTAGTTCACCGGGGTTTATTAATCGCCGTCGGCTTACCGGTCCATCCGGGAGGTCCACGAGGCGGTTGTCCGGCTAAACCAGCGACCGTCTAATCGTCGAATGCGCGAAAGCCTCCTTCAAACTCCCCACCACGAAAAACTGATGCCGGCAAAAGCCGTATGACCAACTGTCCTCGACTTGCGCGCAACCGACCTGTCCGAGTCCGGTTCCGAGGCGTCCCTATGGCCACGTTTCTCGTAGCTTGCGGAACACATCTGCGGATTTCCGTTACGGAGCGAACCCCGCGGGCTCTGATCTACGGGAGGTCAACTTTGTCCCACTTTGGCACAACCTCACTCATTCCATAAGCGGTAATCCGCCAATAATGTGGGACTTGCGGCGTACGGGCCAATACAAACGTCAAGCAGCCGGGTGCCAGCGTGGGTCTCATGCGGCTGCTTCAGATGTCAGGTTCCCACGACCGGGCGAGAAGACTCCGACGACGGAGACGATGTGCTGATTTTGCTTTGGTTCACGGCCACCATATCGCCCTCGCATTCCCTGAGGGAGCTACGGAAATAGTAAAGATGCCTGAAATTATTTCCCGTATCCACCGGCCAAACGCCGCTACTGGAAGTGTTACGGGATGTATTCCGGAAAGTAGGAGAACACGAAGATGGCTCATGCAACAACGAACCGTGATCAATGGCTGGAGTGGATGCTGCAAATCGGCAAACCGGTGCTGAGTGCATTGGCTGAACGCAAGTTGAAGGAGCGGATGCCCGTCCAAGGCACAGCGGACGATCGAGGCGAGTACACCTACTTGCAAGCGCTCGGACGGTTACTGGCCGGGATGGCGCCTTGGCTGGAACAGACGGGATTATCCGGCGAAGAAGAGGAGCGCCGCAGCGAGATGGCACGTTTGGCGAGAGAAGCCATTGATTCTGCCACTGACCCGTCGTCGCCGGACTTTATGAACTTTGCGCACGGTAATCAGCCTGTCGTCGACGCCGCCTTCCTGTCTCACGCCATGGTCCGGGCGCCAAAGGAACTGCTTGGTAAGCTTGAAGGACGCGTTAAACAAAATGTAGCCGATTGCTTGAGAGCTACCAGGTCGAGAAAACCTGCCTATAACAACTGGCTGCTGTTCGCAGCCATGACAGAGACGGCCCTGTCCCTGCTCGGTGAAGAGTGGGATCCGATGCGCATCGATTATGCCCTGCGTAAGCATCAGGAATGGTATTTAGGGGATGGAGTCTATGGGGATGGGCCGGAATTTCACTGGGATTACTATAACAGCTTTGTCATTCAGCCCATGATGGTTGATATTTTGCAAACAATGGGAACGCATTCGCCGGATTGGGAGCAGATGACGGCCGACGTACTTCACCGTGCGGCCCGGCATTCGGCCCAGCAGGAGCGACTGATTTCTCCGGAAGGCACCTTCCCTCCGATGGGGCGATCGCTAGCTTACCGGTTCGGCGCATTTCAACTATTGTCCCAGGCTGTTCTGCAAGGCTTTCTTCCAGAGGAGATCGCACCCAACCAGGTTAGATGCGCGCTGACGGCGGTGATCCGCCGCATGATAGAAGCCCCGGGAACCTATGACCCGGACGGCTGGCTGCGGATCGGGTTTTGCGGTGATCAGCCGGGTATCGGCGAGGCATACATCTCGACAGGAAGTTTGTACCTATGCGCTTCGGTATTTCTGCCTCTCGGCCTGCCGCCAGAACACCCCTTCTGGCAAGGCGAAGCGGATTGGACCGCAAAACGGGCCTGGGCCGGTGTACCCTTCTCGACGCACTAGCCCGGGGTTTCATGACGCATCGCTGAGGGTGTGTTTAGCAGGGGTAAGGGTGCTCTGAACTGGGAAAACAGTGGTTGTCGAGATCTATATTTTGCCGATCAGCAGACCCCCAGAACCCGCTGCTCTTGGAAGGAATCGACGCACCGGGCTTCTTTGGCTGCATCGTGCCCGATGTTGCCCAACACCACTAGGCCGCTTGGTCTCTTGGTGGTTCGTGGGGAAAAGGATTCCCGGGATGCGTGTCATGCCGCCGTCCGGACGGCGCTTCTCAAGAGAATAACCGTCGTGGCGCCGGTAATGATCAGGACCTCGATCTCTTTCCACCACTGGCAGGCGGTCCGGTAGAGCCGGTTCGTCTCGGGATTGTGCGGCTGCCTTGACCAGTTCCTCGAGTTCGCTCTTCGCCGTCGCGGCGTCCTCCAGGGAGCCGGTGCGCAGCAACGCCCGGACCTGTTCCTTGACCTTTCCCGGCGGCCCTCGACCTGTTGGGAGAGGTTCTGTCGTCTCGCGGTCACGGCCTGGTTGGCCAGAGAGATCAGGTGGAAATGATCGACAGCGACGGCGGTCCGGGGAAGCCCCATCCGCGGCGCCTGCGGAACGCCGACGACGGGTCGTTCGCCACGACCAGCACGGCCCGCCACCATTCCAGAAGCCGGGCGAAGAGCCACTCCCCCACGCCCGTGTGGTCCCGGCCGTCCACGACGCCCAGCACCTGGCCGGTGTCCACATCCACGATCGTGGTCATCCACGGCTCGAACCGCATCCAGAGCTTCGATTCGGAGTCGATACCCAGCATTCTCGGACTCAGCTGATCCACATCCGCAAGGGTGAGGAAGGCCTCGTTGAGCGCGGTCCGGACCATCCACCAGGACACCGCGAACGCGGCAGCAGTCTCCGAGACGGCCCGGCCCGAGCGGATGACAGCCTCCACGAGCTGGCCCCGGAGCTGGCCGCTCGAGCGGGCACGCCGCGGGACCTGAACGGTGGACTCAAAGAACGAGAGCCTCTCTCACGCGGTTCTTCGCAGTACCAGCGGTACTTGGACCAGAGGACCTCCACGGGGCCGGCGACAGGAATGTCCGGGATCCGCTGGAAGCGGCGTTCCTTCCGCTGGGATGCAATGACCCCCACAACCCGGGCAGCCCGGGAGCTGGTCCGATTCGATGATGACCCGGCGACCGCCGTCGGGCGCAGTCCACCAACCACGAAAAGCCGGCTTCCGCCGTTCACGCTCTCGTCCTCCGCGCGGGCGACGTCAGTGAAGAAGGTTCCCGCCGCTGCACGGCACGCCGGGCCACCCCCAGTACTGCCCACCGGGCAGGGGGCGCCGGAGGGCGTCGTTGATCCATGGCCGGTTCTCGTGTGAGGTGTGGGTGATTAGTCCCTTCCCGGTGCGGTCATCCCGGGGAAGGGCTTACTCAGTCAAGGTCAGTGTCACCGGTCCGAAGATCCCCGAGGCCCGCTGTGACGGGAAGACCCAGGACGTGGGAGTCGACTCCTCAAGGAAGTGCGCGAGGGTATTGTAGACAGTCACCGTCACTTCGGCTGGGCCGTCCAAGACCCCCAGGTCGAAGCGGAACGGCGCGCAGAACGCTTCCCCTACGACGCTGCCATCGACCGTGACCTCAACCGAGCCCCGCACCCGCCCCAGGTCAAGGACTGCGCGTACTTGGGTTCCGACGTCGATGGTCCGGCGATAGGACAGTCCGCCGCTCCAAGCGCCGAGTCCGAGATTACGCAGGTCTCCGAAGGCCAAGGATGTTGGGGTGACGTCCACCCGGACGGGACCGGTCCATGCAGAGCCTCCCCGCAGCATGGCGGTCGGGCTGGTCGTAATGAGAAAATCGGCGCCTCTCTGCAGCGGAGGGTCGAAAGAGACTCGGCCGCTGGTGATCATTACGTCCTCGCCATTGACTTCTGCCACCGCCGGCAGCGCCAGTGGTAGGAACGCTGACGCGGTGCCCGCCGGCATCGGGATACGGAACATCTGCGGCCGAGGCGTCATGTCTGTGGTGGCCTGGCTGGGGATCACGGGTTCGCCGTCTTCGGGTGTGCCGTTGAGCCAGTCGGCGAAGGGCAGCGGATGGGGCCGGCGACCGGCATGCGCCGACAGAAGCTCCGACCAATGCCCTCGATGTTCCACGGTGGCGCCCACGGCGCCACCGGATAACGCTGTCCAGCCGGAGCCGCTGACAAGAGTGGAGACTTCCTTCTCGCCGTGGCGGGCAACCAGGTCCACGTAGATCACGTCGCGGGCGTCGGCACCGTCGGCGATGATCTCGATGCTGTGCTCCCCGGCAGTCAGGAGTTCGGTGACGTCGTGTGAGAAGAACATCGGGTTGGCGCCCCGGTCCGACTCGTAATACTCCACTTTTTCCTGCCGAGCGACGGTCCTGCCATCGATCAGCACGCTGGCTCCGGTGGCGGCGCCGACCACCAAGGTGGCATGCCGAGCCTGCGTGGGAAGCAATATCCGTCCCCGGTAGGATACGCGGCCATTCGGTTTAAGGGCCAGCGGAACAGACATGAATTCCGGCCGCGATCCAAAGGTGCCAGGGGCGGTGAGTGTGAAGAAGCTGCCGAGGGGAGGCGGCCCGCCGAGCAGGGCCGGTCCGTGGATGTTCTCGTCTTGACCGAGTTCATACTCAAGCACATTCAGCTCTCTGGCCACTTCAACCGCTGCCTTGAAGAGGTAGCTGCCGCTGTCCGTTCCTACCTCCCTGCCGTTCCACCAGGCACGTTTGGCCGCGCCCGCGCCAAGGATCAGTTCGGCCTGTCCTAACCGCGGGACTCTCACGACGGTACGGATGCGGGCGATTTCGCCCGTCCCGGGAGAGGGAACACGGATGAATTCCTCAGTAACGAGGCCCTTGTTGCCCAAGGTGCCGGGGCCGGCGTTTTCCAGCCCTCGGCTGGCCGAATACTCATGGATGTCCCAGCCCGTCCCGGCCAGATCCACTCCGCCCGCCAGAATGGCCTCCACCGCTGACTCATCCAATGGCTCTGGGGCATTGGAAGTGGAAACCGAGCCGAATGTGGCAACCCGGTTCCCGTAAGTCACCTTGGCGGGAGACCAGGTGGTGCCCCCGTCCTGTGACCACTGCATCTTCCAGAGCTGCAGATCATCCACGGAGCTGCCTGCCGGTCCGGCAAAGTCACCCCAATCATTGGCCATGGTGGGCACCAGCGTCCCGGTCCACCCCTCACCCACATCAAGGGTGCGGCTTTCAGGCGGGCTCTCTAAGAGGGTCGTAGAGGGCTCTTCTCCCTCAGACCAGGTGAGGATGACGGCCGGCGCCCCACCCAAGGGGAGCTCGATTTGAGAAGTGCTGTCCAGGACTTTGACCGGCACTGCGGAGGATTCGCCGGTGGCCGGGTTCCACATTTCGGCTGTGGTCACGGTGCCGTTGACGGTCACGGTGCGGGTGCGCGCGTAGCGTGAGGGGTCGAAGTCGTAGTCCTCCCACATCCAGGGGTCGTCATAAGTGCGCAACGGGTGGGCGCTGGCGTTCGGGAATGCGGCGGTGACCAGGGCAACCCCGTCCGCCCCGTCGCGGCGGACCAGCAACGGGACGTCGCTGCTGGCGTAACCCTTCAACCTCGTCAAAGCGCCGACAGCGGATGCGGGATCTACATGGCGTTCAATCCGGGGATTCCTGCACAGGGCGGTCACGGCATCGTCGTCGCCGTTCAGCCCGGCAGCGAGGCGGGGCTCGGACCCCGTTAGCAAAACACGGCCGCCAGCATTCAGCAGGTCATTCAACCGCCGCGCCGTCTCCTCTTCAAGGACCACAGCCGAAGGAACAATCACAGCCTGATAGTGCTGGGATGCTACAGACAGGCCACCGTTCTCGGCGGAGCCACGCTGGAGGGAGTCGTCGTCGATAACGTCGAAAGAGATACCGGCGCTGTCCAAGGCACCCAGCCGGGTGGTGAACCAGTTATTGGCCCCGCACAGTGCAAGGTAATCCTCTTGGGCCCGGTTGGCATCCGTGAACTCCTCACTAAGCTGCCCGTTGCCGTAATGATCAATGCGGGCATTCAAGGTCAGTGCAGCTTGGGCTGTCGCGGTGGGGTGGAGCACTGCCACTTCGGCGCAGTAAGTGCCCCATGACATGATCGAGGCGATGCGCGCGACCGCCCGGGAAAAGGCCGGATACTGCTTCCAGTAAGGCTGGCGCCAATCGGTGGATGGCGGAGCCCACTCGAACCAACCGGCCGCGGTTCCGAAGTAGGACGCGTGAGGGTTGTAGAGGTTTGCCCCGCTGCGCAACATCGGCAGCAACCAATCATAGGTATCCTCCAAAGTTGCGCCCCAACCGCTTGAATGGAAGGACTCCATCCAGACGCGTTCGTGGCCGTACAAGTGCGCCATGGAGCTGTGGACTTTTGCATCACCCTCGTGGTCGCTTCCGACGGCGGAGTACCAGCGGTGCGTGCGGAAATAGTCGGTGTACAGCTGCGTGGCCTGTGTTGGGTTCCCGGCTCGGGCCGGGTTGCTTTGATCAGCGCCCAGCATCATCCCGCGCTCAGAGTGCCAAGTACCCAGCGGCTTGAACAGTGCTTCCTCGGTCAGTTGACCGCGCACGGCGTAGTAGTCTCCACGCACCTTGGCGTTCTGATCGCCACCGGATTCGAACAGGGCGGGCAGATAGTCCAGCAGGTCATACCCCTTGCGCCTGCGGAACTCCTCCGGAAAAGAGGGTGTCCAGGCGTTGGTGGCGGGAAGTTCGTCCTGAAAGCTGCCGGCGATGACATTGCCCAGGAACTGCGGCACTCGTCGCTCGAACTCTCCATGGATGAGGTCGATCAGATGGCCGACGGCGGTCTGATTCAGGTAGTCGAAGGCCGTCGGAACCGCAACCACAATCCGCACGGACGTACCGTCCTTGGCCGTAACTTGACCCTCCGCGCCGACATCCAGCCGTTCCCCGCTTCTGCCGTATACGGCGACGAGTTCTTCCACCGCGGCGACGTCGACGTGTCCCTCCCTCACATCAGTCTGCCGCGATCGGAGCGTGCGCCCAGCGTCCTCTGGATGTCGGTGGGTGATGCTGCCCTGCACGTTGGCCCCGGAGAATCCAATCTGGTCGTAGAACCAGATCTTCACGTCAAGTTCGAGGGCGAGTTCGCAAGTGAGGATGAAGCGGTCCCACCACTCTTCGCTGAACCAAGCCGGATCATCTGTCTGGGCGTCCACGATGGGTCCGGCCGGGGCGAGATTGATCACGACGAGGTTGTGGATGCCGCCCTCGGCAAACCGGCGCATCTGCCACTCAAGCCGTTCGCGGGTTACTTCACCACCGGACCACCACCATAGTGGTGTAGGGCCATAGGTTCGGGGTGGGTCGGCAAAAAGCTGTCGGAGGGCAGGCGAAGTCATTGTCGGTGTCCTTTCAGGATGAATATGGCGCTGGAGATACTCCAACGGTGCGCCAACGAAGCTGCAGAGATAGGGCGGCCTGCTGTGTGACCGAGCAGTATCCGGCGGCCCTTTCGGAGTGAGTCGCGGGCTCTAGACTTGGCGGAATGGCAGCCCCAACAGGTCGGCCGCGGCTTTGAAGTCCTGGGCCCGGTGTCCGACGGAGAGAGCCCAATGATGGCCAATACCGGTCTGCGACCAGTTGTCCACCCACTCGCCCGGGTCGATGCCGAAATCCACACGGGATGTCGTGTTGCCGATGGCCAGCAAGGGACCAGACTTCACTTCGCCCTCGGAGGCCACGAAGACGTAGGAGCCGTCCCGCTCTTGGCCGATGCCAAACGTCGTCACGGGTCCGTGCATGACGTCAAATTCGACGCTAACTCCCCAGCCGCGCTTGCCGTGATAAATGCCCAAACCTCGCAGTAGCGGATTGGCGGAGCTCACGGCCAGGTGAGCAGGGCCGTCGTGGCCCATCTCGACAACATCGTCCCTGAAGTTCAGGGCCTGGATCTCGGTGAAGGAGCCGCCGGCTCCTAAGGCTTCGGAGGCCAACTGGGCAATAGAGGTGCGCAGCTCATACTCCCCGGCTGCCGGAATGCCCCGCGCGGTCAGAAGGGAAGCGCCAAGGATTATCCCTGCGCCGAGACGTTCGTGTTGTTCACCGTCAAGCCCGCGGTGATAGTAGGCGAGGGTGTCCAGCTCAAAATCCTCGACGAGACGGTCCAGTCCCACGGACACCTTCGCGCCCCAGGAGAAATCCTCGTCATTCACGGAATCATCAAGTTTGAAGATCAACCGGGCGAGTTCCTTGCGCGCCACGACTTCAGCCTCAGTGACCTGGTCTACGCGCACACGTAAGTCATCGAATTCAAGAACCTCAACGTGCGACCCGAACGTCGTCGATACCGTGGTGAGATCGGTGGATACGTCGAGCATGCCCGGGTACAGGTGACCCATCAAACCGTGGCGTGCATGGCGGAGGGATGCGCGGACGTGGGCAGCATTGATCCACGAGGCGATACGCCTCCAAGCCTTCTCGTCCTTCAGGTGACCGCTGACAGAACGGAACGGGATGCCGGCACGGCGGAACACGTTCCCAACCTCGGGGACGGGGCATTGCCCGCAGTAGGCAAGCCACTTGCCAGTGTCGAAGTTTGCATGCCCCATGGCTTCTGTCGGCTGCAGATCGATGAGTAGCACGGGAGCCTGAGTGCGCTGGGCGATCGGCAGGACCATGGAGGACGTCAGATAGGTGGTCAGGAAAATTACGATGAGGTCGAGGTCTGCGCGGCGGAGCTGTTCAGCAGCGGCAGCCGCTTCCTGCGCATCGGAAACGAACCCCGCATCCAGGACCTCGACATCCATCTCCTGGAAGCGCTCCACAACATAGGCTGCTGACTCCTTGAGCTGAGGAAGCAGGTCTGGGAACTGGGGCCAATACGCAGCCAGGCCGCCAGCAACAAGGCCAATGCGGGTCGAACGCCTCCTTTTGGGTGTGAGGACACTTCGGGTGCGGTTCACGTCATCATCAAACATGGAGGCGTCCTCAGACTGGGCGTCGAAACGCAGGGAATCGGGCGGGATGCGGCCGTACACGGCGGGGACCGGCCGAATGTAGCTTGGGAAGACTATGAATCGATTCATAGATGCGTATCAACGTATGTATCCGAGCTCTAACTGTCAAGAGCCCAGGAGCGGGGAGTCGTCGAATCGGCGGAATGACGCCCTCCTTTTGCAAGTTGGAGCCCCGGACGGTGGCGATAAGGACTTTTCGATTGTCTCGTTCGAGATGACGTATTGAAATATTTCACTAGTCGCAACTGAGCATTGACGCATGTTCTGAGGAGGGCTATGGTTTCCGTATTGAAAGGATTCAATTTCGCATCCTCTTAGTCATGCAAAGGAGCTTGACATGCGTCGTACCTCAAAGACTCCAGCGGCACTTCTTGCCGCCGCGGCCCTCGTTCTGACTGCACTCGCGGGATGTTCTGCCTCACCATCCCAGCCGAGCGAGACTGTTTCGCTCACCTGGTGGGGCTGGAACAGCGTCGGCAAGGATCAAGTAATCCACGAGTTCGAGACTCAGAACCCGGGAATCAAGGTCACTTACAAGAATTTCGACTACACCAACTACCTGACAGCACTGCGACCCGGCCTCTCCTCTTCCGATGGCCCGGACGTGTTCCAACTGCAGCCCGGTGACCTGGTGGGAACATTCGGACCTTTGGCTGTACCGGTCGACACTCACATAGCCAAGGACGCAGGTTCGGACTGGGCATCCAAGTTCAACCAGGCCGGACTTGACCAGCTCAAGCTCAATGGCAAGCAGGTTGCCCTCCCTTCCTATATGTCGGCGGCCGGCCTCGTCTATTACAACAAGACGATTTTGGATAAGTATGGTCTGAGCGTTCCGAAAGACTTCTCAGAGTGGAAGAAGGTCTGTCAGGTCCTGCGGGCGAACAACGTCGGCTGTCTCGCCCAAGGGGCAAAGGACGCCTGGGTGAACACGGACGTATTCCTCTCCCTGATCAACAGCATTGCTCCAGGAAAAGTGTATGAAGCGATTAGCGGAAAGACTTCTTGGACCGGTGTGTCTTTCAAGCAGGCCATGGATGCCTGGTCCGAACTGTTCACCAGCGGCATCATCGCACCAGGCGCCACTGCCGCGAGTGAGTACCCGGATGCCCAGACAACATTTCTGGGGAACAAAGCCGCCTTCATCGCCTTGGGAACATGGAACACGCCGGCGACGATGACCAAGACGGGGCAGGCCCAGATCCAGGACACCGTCACCGCTAAGATCGACGGGCTGTTCCGGAGCGCACCGTTCCCGGCACCGATCGCTGGTGGCACACCGACGCAACTGTTTGGTGGGCCAGACAACGGCTATTCAGTCTCTGCCAAATCCCAAAAACAGGACGCAGCATTCAAATTGCTTGAGTTCCTCACAGTCGGCGATGGCCAGAACATTCAGGCCGCCGCAGGCAACATCCCCGCCATCAAGTCCATCAAGGTGTCGACTTCTGACGTCATCGATCCCAGCCAGGTCGCCGACATCGAAGGCCAGCAGGCCGGAGTCTCGCAGCTCGTCGGCCTGCGGCAAATTCCCTACAGCGATCTGTCCGCTGTGATAGGCCGGGCCCTTTCAGGGGTCGCTGCAGGGACCACAAGTCCGGCAGATGCGCTGACGCAGATCCAAACGGCTTCCGACAAGACCAAGCGGTAGCCCTCATCAGACGGTAAATGGGGAGGGCTGCTGGTTCAGCCTTCCCCACCGCAGGAAAGAATGAATGATGAGCAAGCAACTTGAGGGCAAGACTGCCCCCGCAGCAGCAACCTTCCAGAAGGCCGCGACTCGCGGGCCGTTCACACCTCATCGGCGTCGCCGTGGTCAGATCACCGTCTACCTGTGGGCTCTGCCGGCCCTCATCCTGGTTATCGGCGTCGTTCATTTTGGAATCGCAGCAAATGGCTACTATTCACTGTTCGATTGGTCAGGTGTCGGAGACCCCACCACCTTCGTCGGCATCGACAACTACACGACAGTTACCAACGACCCCGAGTTCTGGCAATCTCTCGGGAATACCTTCGTCTTTGCCGTTGTAACCGTCACCGTCCAGATGCTGCTGGGCCTAGGGCTTGCGGTGCTGGTCCGAACCCAAACCCGGCTTCGAAGCGTCCTGCGCACATTGGTGTTCGTCCCCGTCGTCCTGGCCCCGGCGGTAGTTGCGACGTCGTTCCGCTTTCTTCTCACGCCTGACGGAGCGTTCAATCAGTTCCTGGACTCCGTCGGCTTTTCTGGTTTCGAGCAGCCTTGGCTGGCGGACCCGAAAACCGCGTTGATGACCATAATGGCGATCAATATCTGGCAGTACACCGGTTACAGCTTCCTCATCTATGACGCTGCCATCGGCCAAATCGACAACGCTATCTTCGAGGCCGCACGCATCGATGGTGCTTCCACCGGGCAACTTGTGCGATTGGTCGTGCTCCCGATGCTGAGCGGCTCACATGTAGTACTCGTCGTCCTAGGATTCATCAGTTCACTGAAGATGTTTGACCTGGTGTTCCTGACCACCGGCGGTGGGCCCGGCACCACAACCCAGGTACTCACCGGATACATCTATCAACAGGTCATCTCGCAGTTCCACGCAGGGATTGGAGCAGCCGTATCGATTGTTCTCGTCCTCATCGCGCTGCTTTTTGCGGTACTGCAGGTCAGGCTCTCAACTAGGGAATCGAGGTAGGCGTGTTTCGTTACCAGAAGCTCGCAGGCCGGATACTGAGCCAGATGCTCATCGTCCTCGCCATCGTCATTCTTGCCATACCGATCTGGCTGATCGTTCAACAGTCCCTGACCGGGCGAGGCCTCGGCAACTACTGGATCGTCTTCTCGACGACTCCATTCCTGCGTTTCTTCCTCAATAGCCTCATTGTGTCCGTGTCCACGGTGGTGCTGGTGATGTACTTTGCGCTTACCGCTTCCTACTCCTTTGCCATACTCCGTCCCAGGGGTACCCGGACTGGTTTCACCATCATCTTGGCTGGGCTGGCGCTCCCCGGCATCGCTCTGGTAGTTCCCCTTTACTACGCGGTCCAGGCGGCGGGCCTACTGAACACCTACTGGTCGGTCATAGTACCACTCACAGTGGTCTCGATTCCGTTCGGGGTGCTTGTCGGAACCAACTATATTCGTGGTTTACCAGCCGAACTTTATGAAGCCGGCCGACTCGATGGTGCCAATTCATGGCAGTTCTTCTGGAGAATACTTGTCCCTGTGTGCCGCCCGATCCTGTCGGTTATCGCGATATTCACTTTTCTCGCAGCCTGGAACGAGTACTTGTTTCCCCTCATATTCATCCAGTCCACGGACCTGCAGGTCCTGACTCAAGTCCCAACATATTTCCAAGGCGAGCGACTCGTTGATACGCCCAGGCTCTTCGCGGCCAACATTCTCATTTCGATACCGATAGTCATCGTTTTCATTGTTTTGCAAAAGAACTTCCGAGCCGGCGTTTCCGCCGGAGCCGTCAAATAGCCACCGTCCTTAAAGGAGAACAATCCGTGCCACGCCCCACGATCCTGGCTTACTACTTCCCCGATTGGCACCATGATCCGCGAAACGCCGAGTGGTTCGGTCAAGGATGGGACGAATGGTCGCTCCTCGAATCTGCCGGCTCACGATTCCAAGGACACCGCCAGCCCAGGATGCCCCTGCATGGTCCGTTCGATGAAGCAACTCCGGCCGCCGCGTCAGCGCAGATTGAGCTTGCGCGGAACTATGGCGTGGATGGTTTCCTGGTCGACTACTACTGGTACGACGACGGGCCTTACCTTCAGCGGGCGCTGGATGAAGGGCTTCTGGCAGCTGGCAACAGCCGAGACATCGAGCTCGCCCTGATGTGGGCGAATCACGAACTTGTCGATATCTTCCCGCACGACCACCCTGGCAACGCCCAGGCAACCCGTCTCAAGAATGGGGCTATTGATAGGGAGTCGTTCGAAGAGATGGTCCGGCACATCATCCCTGCCTATCTGAGCAGGCCAAACTACCTCACTGTCGAGGGAAGGCCATGGTTCACGATTTACGACCTTGCCAACTTCGTCGTCGGAATGGGAGGCACGACGCAGGCAGTCGAGGCTTTGACTTGGTTCGATGATCAGGTGAAGCAGGCAGGGTTCCCGGGAATTCACCTCAATGCCGTCCTGTGGAAGGGCGAGGTCCTGCCAACAAGTGCCGCCCCGCATGCCCCTATTGACCTCGTACGCCAGCTCGGATTCCGTTCGGCGACATCCTATGTCTGGGTCCACCACGCGGACCTTTCCCATTTCTCTTTCCCGGCCGCGGAAATCGCACCGCTAAGAGACTCTGCCTTTGCCGAGTACGAGAAGTACGCCACCCAGTTGGATATACCGTTCTACCCGAACGTCACTGTCGGGTGGGATCCGTCGCCCAGAACTCAGCAGACAGAAGATTTCCAACGGGGCCGATACCCGTGGACACCCGTCTGGGACCCGACGCCCGAGGAGTTCAAAGAAGGTCTTCTGCAGGCCAAGGCTTTCCTTGATCGACACGGCAGCCCCCACCCGTTCGTAACTATCAACGCTTGGAATGAATGGACGGAGGGCTCTGCGCTCCTTCCCGACACATTCCACCGCCACGGCTTCCTTGAAGCAATCAAGGACGTATTCGGCAGCAGCGACTACAAGCCGGAGAAGGAAGAAATCGGTTCCGCGCTATCGTGAGGTTTCAGCTTCAAAAACCAGAGGAGTCAGGATCATGGGGAAGAGCGTCACCATCAAGGACGTGGCCACCCTTGCGGGTGTGTCGCTGGGGACGATGTCGAACTACCTCAACGGTACGAAAGTTGTCTCGCCTACCACCCGGGCCCGGATAGAACTTGCCATCAAGCAAACGAAATTCGTCCCAAACCGCTCCGTCCGGTCGTTGCATGGTAACCGCACGCACACCCTCGCGCTGTTGGTTCCTGACGCTGCCAACCCGTTCTTTGCCGAGCTTGCACGGGGCGTAGAAGATATCGCGCGCACGCGGGGGTATCTCCTCATCTACTGCGATACCGCGGGAGATGAGGAACGCCAGCGCCACTATGTGAGGGATCTTGCCGAGATGCGGGTCGGCGGGCTCATCATCTCGTCGGGCGCCCTGAATCCTCCAAATGTCGGCGAACTCGAACATGTGGAAACACCCGTTGTAGTAGTCGGCCAGGAAGGAATGACCCTCAGTACATCGTCGGTTGTGATCAATCAACAACACGGCGGATACCTGGCGATGAGGCACCTCCTGGACCTCGGCCACAGGCGAGTGCTTTTCGCAGGAGGACCCGGGGGCAGTCGTGCCTTGCAGGCACGCTATGAAGGGGCCATGCTCGCCCTGCGGGAATCTGGTGCGGATCCCTCGCTTCTAACCCGTGTCGACGCCACCGGCCGCACCATCCGGGAACGAAGCGCATTGGCCGATATCATCACGGCGATGGATCCGCGGCCGACGGGAGTCCTCTGCGGGAACGACATGATCGCCATCGCAATCGTCAATAGGCTCACTCGCGAAGGCTGGTCCATACCCGCGGACATCGCCGTCGTCGGATACGACGACATCAGCGACGCCCAACTGGCCGTAGTTCCCCTCACCACAGTCAAGCAACCAGCCTACGAAATTGGCGAGGCCGCCGCCAGGTTGCTCTTTGCAAAATCCGAAAGTCCCGACGCTCCGAACAGACGAATCAGTTTCACTCCAGAACTTGTCGTACGCGAGTCGACAGTGATGCCGGGACAGCCTCTCTGAAAGCTACCTGCAGCCACATAGGGGCTGTCTGGGGAGCTCGCGAGTGCATGGCTTCCCCGCCATGGGCATCTGGCCCGCTTCACCGGGGGCGGAGCCCACCCTGGTGCTCGACCCAGCCGAAGGTGACCCACACGTCACGGCGCGTCTTGGTCCCTGCGGGTGTTCTCACGGCGCCGCCGCGAGATTCGGGAAGCAGCACCATTCTCCACCGTCACTCCCCAATCCCCTGAAAACCCCGCCGGATCGAGGCCGAAGTCATCGCCGTCGACGTCGAAATGCACCTCGAAGACGGGTTTGCGCGTCAGATACCCCCAACGTCGCGGCGATCGTGAGTGAAGCCGCTTCAAGCGTTGCTGGAGCGTTCATGCGCTGTTTGCACGTACTCGATCACCTAACAGTTACGATCGGTCAACCGCGCACCGGCGGACGCTGCAACCGACCGGAAATGGTGTGATTCTTCGCTGCGACGGGTCAGGTGGTTTCGCATACTGCACCCGCCGCCTTCGCCCCTTAGCAGAGTCACCTCCCTGACAGACGACGAGAGTGGAAACTGGTGTACCTGACCCGAACGCCGCGCCGTGATGAATGCACGCACGCCGGGGCCATGGAAACGAAACGACCCGGCGGCGAGCCCCGGAACCGCAGACCGGAGATCCGTTCATGACAACCTCTCCAACCGAGCCGCGGGCCGTGGATTCCGGCGGCGGCCAGCCGCGATCGGCACAAGCAGTCACGACAAGCAGAAGACCGTCGGACCCAAACACGCCCGACGCCATCCGCGTGCTGTATTCGGACAGGGACTTGTCGTGGTGGCCCGTTCTGTTGTTCCTGCCTGCAAGGGGTGTCCTGTCCTTCCTCGCTCAGTCATTCACCGCTGCGGTGCTGTGGTCCACCGGCAACCCGACACCCTGGGAATCCTCTCAGGGCTGGTGGACCGTCTACGGTACCCTCACCGATGCAGGGTGCCTAGGATTGCTGATCCTCCTGCTCAGGCGGGAAGGACTGCGCCTCCGGGACACTTTCGGCTTCACGCGCACGAGTCTGGGCCCGCAACTGCGTTCCATCCCGCTGTATCTACTGGCCCTGCTGCCCGCCGTCGCGGCCGCCAGCCTGGTCACTCTCCCCTTCTACGGGCCCGCAGCGCTCCCGCCCCAGGTCACCGCGATCCACCTGCCGGGCTGGGCAGCCGTCTATAGCTTCACGGTCTGGCCGCTCCTGTGGGCTTTCACCGAAGAGATCACCTACCTCGGATTCCTACTGCCACGCCTTCAAACCCGCACCGGCAGAACCTGGAAGGCGGCGGCCATCATCATATTTTTCTGGAGTGCCCAGCACCTGGTGATCCCCTTCATCCCGGACAGGACCTATCTCATCTCACGGTTTCTCGGCGCGCTGCTCATTACCGCAGGCCTGACGTTGTCTTTCGTGCTGCTGCGCCGCCGTCTTCTGGCCACTACGGCCGTCCACTGGCTCAGCGACGCCTCCACCGCAATACTCACTACCCTCATCCTCGGCCGATGACTCTGCGACTGCGGCCCGCGATTGCGGGAAACGGTCGAGGAGATCTCGACCGTCGGTGGGTTCCGGCGTCGTCGAACTACGCGACTGCGAAATGGCGACCACGGTGACAGACCCGCATCTCGACGCTAACGACCAGGCCCTCGTCGAGCGCGCTGAACTCGCTCTCGAAAGGCGCTCTGGCACTCGCCATTTTGGATTGTTGCCGGTTCCCCAAGTTGCACTCCGGCCCCTCATGCCCAGCAGCGCCCCCCGTATCAGAACGACGCCGATACCTAACGGCCACGGCTGACGCCGCCTCTGAAGGAGAAGCATCATGGAAGCGCTCACCATCAAAACCCCTGCCAATGTCCTCAGTTTCATTGGCCACGCCCTGGGCTTCTGGCCGCAGGAAAGCCTTGTGTGCATCACTCTGGACACCAACCATGTTGGCGTGACCCGTCGCGTGGACCTTCCCAAGCACGACGGCGGGGAACGCGCCTATGCGCGAACAGTCGCCGGCTACCTGGCGAACGACACGAATGCCACCAGCGCCCTGTTTGCCGTCTAGACCTCGGCCGCTCCGACAGCCGGTCAGGACAAACCGTATGCTGCAGTCATAGCCGCCCTCACGGGAGCACTCGCCGAGCGACACATCACCGTCCGCGACGGCCTCCTCGTCGGCGACCAGGCCGTCTCGCCGTACGACGACGATGCAACTCGCCCCGAGGCAGACCCCAGCTATCGCCTGGCCAAACTCGGCGCTCAACTCCTCAGCTATGGAATGCTCACTGGCTGGAACATGGACAACGACACGGCATACCGGACGCTGGGACTTGGGCCCGACCCGTTCCCCGGTAGATGGCGACTGTGCGATCGCCTGCACGCACCATGCCGTCGACGATCACACTCCGTCCTTCGTTGAAGGTGACCCCAGCGGCAGCGACAAGCTGTTCGCCAATACGAGCCAGGGTCAAGTACGTGATAGAGGCATCGGTCGTCGTCGCAATGTCGGGTCCTAGGGTATTTGCTGCCATGGTCGCGGCGTCAATCAGATGGCTTCATCGAAACTAGATCACTTTTGAGGCGATACCTTCCGGATGACAGGCAACGGTGCCGTATCGAAGAATTGATATTCCCTCGTGGGGAACCGGATTGGCTTTCCTGCGGCCTCTGCTTTCTCCCGGACAAAATCGTGGTCTTCCCGGGAGAGGACAACCTGCCCGCGCGGGTCGCGCTCGGTGTCCCCGGGCGCGCACCTGCTGAACTTAGCCGAGATGGCAGAGGGTAGGACCAAGCATTCCGGATTTTCCAGAAGCCATGTTCGGGTCTCGGAATCGAGCAGATCCCACTCATCCTTGAGGCTCACGCTCGTAAACACCGCCTTCCTGCCAGGCATCTCCTGCATTTGAAGTCCGTCCAGATTACCCTGCCCTTCAGGCGGATGATAGGCCCGAGACCGCTCACCCGCGGTTCTGATAGCAGTGTCCTAGCTGGGCAAACTTGCGAGGCGGAGACCTTCAGGATCCTTCTCTTCGGTCCCGACACCAAGGACCTTCGTCCGCGTGACTTCGATTGGACGCGTCCCGGCAACCTGGAGGGGGCCACCAGCAAGCACCCTGAACCCGCCACCCACACACGCAACCGAACAGGCCACCGCGGCGCCAAGCACAAACCGAGGCCAACGTCAGAGGAACCCGCGGAGGGTCAATGTACACACGTTAAAGCAAAAACCCCTCTGACGAGGGGGAATGCTGTGCCCGAGGTGGAACTCGAACCGCATTCCGGGCCTTGAAAACCCAGGGAAGTCCAGATAGGCAGTACGAGCCAGTCCGTCTGATGTCCGACCCAGTCCGACGGCAAAAGTGTTGACACTGTCAACACGTCTTCTTTGCCCCCTAATCCAGATATCTCGCCCTCTGCCACACCTCCCGCCCGGGCGCCCTCCAGAATCGAGCCGCGCCAGACTGCGTGCACCTGTCACCATTCGGTGACATACTGGGAAACGGCAGGGAGGACCCATGACAGGTGAAAGCAGCATCGATACGCCGGCGGCCGCCGGTGCGATCATCCGCGCCCGGCGCCAGGAACGCGGTCTTTCGCAACAGTCACTCGCGGAGGCAGCCGGGGTTTCACGGAAGTTCCTTGTTGACCTCGAAGCCGGTCACGAACGCGCCGAACTCGGCAAGACCATGGCTGTCCTCCACACCCTCGGGCTCTCGCTAACCGCTTCCGACCCTATGCCCCGCGGCAGCGACTACGACCCGGCACGGCGGGACTACGCCGAAACTTTCACACAGCTGATCGGCTCGCGGGACTTCGAATTCGCCATCAAGATGCTCGCCGACTACGCCACAGCCTCCCTCAAAGCCGGGAGGCCGCTGCTCCAACGCAGCCCCCGGCTCAAGGATCCGCACTGGTCCGCCGCCCTGGCAGGGATCACCAACTACACCGCACACCGGCTAGGGCAACCCGCACCGTCCTGGACCAGACGTGTCAAAGCCCTCGACAAGGCATGGATGCCGGCCGAGTCCTACCGGACCGTCAGGGAACCCATGAAGAAACTCACCATGTCCGAAACACCGGCCGAACTCGCCGCCCTGAACGTCTTCATCCGCGAACGCAGCCTGGCCACCGCATGAGGGGCGGAGAACTCACTGCCGATCAAATCCGCGCCCTCCTCCACGAACTCGGCCGGCGCCTGCAAGCCCAAGGTGTCCGCGGTGACATCAAACTCGTCGGCGGCGCCGCACTCATCCTTCAAGGAATCGGCAACCGCCCCACCGCCGACATCGACGCCAGCTACGCCGACCCACCACGGTCAACACCGTCGTCACGGAAATGGCCGCAGACTACGATCTCTCCCCCGGCTGGCTGAACTCCAGCGCAGCAGCCTTCATCCCCGACAACGCCACCTGGGTGACCCTGGAACAAACCGACGGACTCACGATCCAGGCCGCGGACATGGAAACGTTCCTGGCCATGAAAATCGCCGCCGAGCGCGGCAAGGACACCCTCGACATCGCCCGGCTCCTCCGCCGGCTCAACTTCACCAACGCCGACGACGCCGTCGACCTCACCTACAACAAATACGGCGACCGCTCCATCCCCCTGGCCGCGGGGCGGGACAACTACCTCATCGTCGTCGACGACGCCCTTGACGCAGCCGCCACCCTCGAACCCAGCGAATAATCTCTCAGACCAGCCCTCCAGAAAGCGGCTCAACCCAGCCGCTTTTGGATCACCTTCACAGACATCGAGACGAGCAGTCGCCCGAGCCCGCTTCGCGGGCGGAAACACCCTTTCTGCCAAGAAGACACCCCTGACACAACCCGTACAGAGGGGCTGTACTGAGACCTTCTCTGCCAGCATGATCTTCCCGACTCCCGGATTGTGTGCTCGTAGACGAGCACACAACAAGCCTGCGAATTCAGGTTGGCGAGTTCCGTTCCCGGACACCCGTCACCCATCAGCGAGTTCCACGAGTTGTTGCATCCTGCATTCACGAATCATGACCGGCCGGTTTCGTTCGGAGACGCTTCTCGGGCACCCCTGTGGCGGGAGCTCCATCTCCGCCAGGCGTTCGATGCCGGCGACGTGGCACCGCTCGCTCACTTCAGCCGACACGAAGGGTAACCTCCCGCCATTGTCAGAAGAACCTGCAGGTCCCGGCGCATATTCTGAGATCAGCCGTATCCGATCCTGAAGGAAGCCATGCCCGACACCTCACGTCCCTTACGCAAACTTGGATTCCTCACTATCGGCCTGTTCGATCCGGCGGATCCCGCCTCGGGCCACGAATCCACTTTGCAGATCATCGAACTTGGCGAAGGCCTCGGATTCGACAGCGCGTGGCTGCGGCACCGTCATCTGCAGTTCGGAATCTCCTCCCCCATCGCGATGATGGCCGCCGCCAGCCAGCGCACCTCACGGATCGAGCTTGGAACCGCTGTAACCCCGCTGGGCTGGGAAAACCCCTTGCGCCTTGCCGAAGACTTGGCCACCGTGGATCTGCTCGCCGGGGGACGCATCAATCCGGGGCTGAGCGTGGGTGAACCGATGCACTACGACACAGTGAAGCACGAGCTGTACCCGGATTCCTCCGAGTTAGAGGATTTCAGCTACGGGCGCCTGAACCGATTTGCCCGTCTGATCGCGGGGGAAAAGGTGCGGGACTTTTCGGGCAGGCAGGGTGTAGTCGAGGAATTCTCCAACCGCGTCGAGCCGCACTCTGCCGGGCTCCGGGATCGCCTTTGGTATGGGGCGGCCAGCAGGAAGTCGGCCGTCTGGGCCGGGGCAAACGGCTTCAATCTGCTCTCCAGCAGCGTCATCTTTCCGGAAGTGGATCAGGAACCGGACTTTGCCCGAATCCAGCAGTCGCAGATTCGTGCCTTCCGTGAAGCCGCTGAAACGTCAGCCCAGGCGCACGGACAGGCCCGTGTGTCGCAGGGCCTGGTGGTGATCCCAACTGATTCGGCTTCGCCGGGTCAGCGGGAGAAATACCAGCGGTATGTTGATGAACGCACTCCCCGCACACGGGCGCCGCAGGGGGCAAGGGGCATGCTGTTCGCCGCGGATCTGATCGGCACCAGCGACGAGATCGCCGAACAGCTATACGCACACGCAGGATTTCAGGAAGTCGACGAGGTGGCGTTTGCGTTGCCCTTCAGCTTCGACCACGAGGATTACATCCAGATCCTCACCGACATCGCCAGCAAACTCGGTCCAGCCCTGGGATGGACTCCAGCTGAAGTCCGGCGCGACCCGCGGTAGGCGTCACGGCCTACAATCGACCACACGTTGGGCATTCCTGGGTGGCTGTGCGCTGCCGAGTCGCGGTGCTCCCAGTTGTCAGAGCGGTCCCACGAGCTCGCGGCCTAGCTCCCACTCAGATTCTTCTCGGAGCTGTGGATTCCTTGGCCGACAAGCGACACTTCCAGAAAGGATGCCAGCGAAAATGACCGCCACAACGGTCGCTCCGCTCAAGAAAAATCGCCATCTCCCACTGCCCAAGGACGAAGACGACGCGCAGGGACCCACGACAGGGTGGATATGAAACCACCCCTGCCCGACACCGGATCCCAAACACCGACACCCCGCGGCGGGTTTTAAGCACTACGGACCCGAACTACGACGACCAGCCTAGGAGCTCAACTGTGCGGTAGCCTTTCGTCCCATGGTCGATGCGAAGCGGTTCCGCGTACTCCTTGAGGAGGAACGTGACCGCAAGGTTGCGCTCTTGAAAGCCCTCATTGGGGACATCACTTCCGTAAACGTCGCCAGGCAGGACGCGAACGTCGACGACGAACACGATCCGGAAGGGAGCACGATCGCCTTCGAACTTTCCCAGGCTTCCGCACTCATGGAGCAGAGCCGGGTGGGCCTGGAACAGATCGAGGCCGCTTTGCTGCGGATTGCCAACGGGAGTTACGGACTGTGCGCCGTGTGCGGCAAGCCCATTGCGGAGGGTCGCCTGGAGGCAAGGCCTTGGACTCCGTATTGCATAGAGCACGCATCCGGTCAGAGCTAAGCCAAGGCCAATACCCCTCCCGCCACTCTTTGCCAACGATGCACGATCCGGCGTGAGGGCGCATCTGAAGCATCCCTCCGTCGACGACGCCGGTAAAGCCGGGAAGGCAATCACCGCTGCGACCTCGCCGGCACCCCCGACCGACCCAACGGCACCCCGGACGCTCAATGGATGTGGGGTCCTTGTCGCTGTTGCCCGTCACCGGCGTCGCAATTTCACCCGGAGCAACGCTGTGGATAGCGCGCGTGCACAACGGACTGTGGAAGCACTAGCGCCGCCAGCGGACTGTCGCTTCTGCCTCCTCGGATGGCCTGTTTCCCTGTCCACAGCCGGGGACCAATTTCCGCGGCTCAAAGGACAGGTAGCAAGGGGGTGGCTGGTGCAGAAGGTGCGGGAATGGTTCGCGAGGCGATCATGGTGGACAACCTCTGGAAATAGCCTTGAACCCATTGAAGTGACCCTGACCGCGAGCACCAATCAGTGCCTTGGGAGGGCCCTGTGAAGCTCTGACTCGAAACGGTCTCGACGCAGACTCCCTCGACCTCGCTGCGGGACCGCGACCCGGCTTTACTCCTGAGCTCCGATATTGTGGGCCCATGCCAATCGAAATCCCTGCCGCTGAAGGCACCGCTGAGGCCCTCGTCGGCCGCCCTTCCACTGCAATCGGCACTCTTCCCGGCGTCATCCTCTACATGGACGCCTTCGGCCTGCGTCCCCGAATCCAGGAGATGGCCCAGCGCATCGCCGACTGGGGCTACGTGGTGCTGGCGCCGAACGTTTTCTACCGTGAAGGATCAATGGCCGAGCTCGGCCCGGCCGTGGACATGTCCGCCCAGGAAGGCAGGGAAGCGGCAGGCAAGGCTGCCTTCCCCGGGTTGGCCGCCTGACACCGGAAAAGGCACTGCAGGACATCAATGCGTGGGTGTCCGCACTTGCCGGGCTCAACGGCGTAGCTCCCGGCCCCATCGGGACCACCGGTTACTGCTTGGGCGCCCGGCTGGCCGTCCGCACCGCCACGTCCCACGCGGACGTGGTGGCAGCGTGCGGCGGCTTCCACGGTGGCGGCCTCGCCACCGACGGGCCAGACAGCCCGCATCTGAAGCTTGGCAATGCACGGGCCCGGTTCGTATTCGGCCACGCCGACAATGACCGCAGCATGGCACCGGACGCCGTCGCTCGGCTCGGCGAAGCCTTACAGGCCGCAGGGCTTGAGGCGTCCAACGAAATCTATGCAGGGGCGCCGCATGGCTACACCATGGCGGACACCTCCGCCTTCAACCCGGCGGCCACCGAGCGGCACTTCCAAGAGCTGCAGGCTCTATTCGACACAACGCTGAAAGGCTGACCCCGGTCACCGCCCGAAGCCGGATTGCCACTTCGAATCGCCTGCCGGTCAGGCGACAGACTCGGCAGCCAGCCGCCCAATGAACAAGCGTGAAAAACGACCAAGCAGCAGGCGTCCCAGCGCAGGACAGTGCGTGAAAATCTACAGCACTACGCAGTCGACGCTGACAGCAACCATGGACAGCTGCATACAGAACGATCCCTAGGTCCGGACGGGAATGGCACTGGGCACCGTGGGCTGCACGGTGGACAGTCTGCGGACGATCGGCGGCACAAGTTTCCACCGGTTGGGCACAAGTCACGGCCTGTTCCCGGTCCAACCATCATCAAGCAGAACAGCCAACCAAGAGCCGAACAGCACTATGAACCTGATGAGCACCCAACGATGCACTAGGGAAACTTCCACCGAATTTTCCCGAATTCATGTTGCTGGGGCCATAAGCATCCATGAACAGGTACCGAACGCCAACCTGTCGATCAGCGAAGCACGCAAGGAGGCAACCGGCCACACCACCGGCCACCTGTGAAGGGCCCCGAAGGGGCCCTTCACAACGAAACCTGTGCACACTCAGGGGCCAAATAGGCCCCTGACCTGCGACAACATTGTGCCCGAGGTGGGACTCGAACCGGACTCCAGCCCCTGTAAACACTGGGCTCCCCGGAAACATACGGAATCCGGCCCGATCCGGTGGCAATACGCCTCGGTCCGAGGCCTTAGCTGTGCACATTGTGCACACCCCGAAATAGCCAGTTCAAAGCATCTACAGCCACTGGCCGCATCTCGCATCGCGGGGTGCGGTCTTTTCCATGCAGACAACTTCGCCTGCATGGAAAGCGGCCAGATCACCGGTTGGGGGCAGAAGCCAGTGTGCGACGTACGTAAGCAATCCCGGCGACAACTTCCCCATTTCACGGCGGCACCGGATTGATCATGAGGGCCACGTCCGGTCCGGAGTTGAGTCATTGACAACTGCGGCCCCGGGGTCCAATATCGGCTCCAAAGATGGGGGGTGCGGATGCCACAAGGATCACTGGGCGAGAGCGGAGCCGCCCAAGACCCGAGTCCGCTGGGCGCCCTAGCGGATCGCATACGGGGCAAATTGCTGACGCCCCGGCACCCGGACTACGACCGCAGCCGCCGCGTATTCAACGCCATGATCGACCGCCGTCCGGCAGCCGTCCTCCGCTGCGCCGGGGCAGCCGACGTCATGCAAGGCGTGCGCTTCGCCCGCGCACAACAATTACCGCTCTCGATCCACAGCGGCGGACACAGCGTCTCCGGGGCGTCCGTGTGCGAAGGCGGGCTGATGCTCGACCTCTCCCCCCTGAAAGGCATACGGGTGGACCCTGCCCGCCGCGTAGCCCAAGCACAAACTGGGCTGCTGCTCCGTGAATTCGACCACGAGACCCAGGCATTTGGGTTGGCCACCACTTTGGGCGTCGTCTCGGTCACCGGCATCGCCGGCCTTACCCTCGGTGGGGGTCTGGGCTGGCTGAACGGCAAATACGGTCTCGCCTGCGACAACGTGCTCGCAGCCGATGTCGTAACCGCAGACGGGGACTTTCTCACGGCAAGCCCTGTCAAACACGAAGACCTCTACTGGGCCCTGCGCGGAGGCGGCGGAAACTTCGGCGTCGTCACCTCACTGACATACCAACTCCACCCGGTCAGCACTGTGCTCGCCGGCACGCTGGTCTTCCCGCCCGAGCAGGCCAAGGCAGCGCTGCGCTTCTACTACGAATTTTCCAGCCGCGCGCCCGATGAACTGTCCACCAGCGCTTCCGTAGGCCGGGACCCAGAGGGCCGGCCCCTCGTTTCCATAACAGCGTGCTACTGCGGCCAACTCGGCGAGGGAGAGCACACTCTCCAACCGCTACGGGACTTCGGCAACCCCATCAACGGAGAAATTAGTTCACTGCCCTATCTGGCGTTCCAGTGCTCGCGCGACGGCGGCGCTCCCGGCGGGCGCCAGCACTACTGGAAATCAAGCTATCTCAAGGACGTCACCGACAGTGCCATCGAGGTGATGCTGGAGTTCGCAGCAACCAGCCCGTCACCCTATACGGGCATCGGATTACAGCAGATGACCGGAGTGGCCAGCCGGGTGGACCCGCGGGCCACCGCATTTGCCCACCGAGATCGTCAGTACGACTTCCTGATCCTGTCCCAGTGGGAGGATCCGGCCGACGCCGACAGGAATATCGCCTGGACTCGCCGCTGTTTCGAGGCGATGAGCCCTCATCTCAAGGAAGCAGTGTACGTGAACAACCTTGGTGGCATGGAGCAAGAGCGCGTACGGGCCGCCTACGGGGTGAACTACGACCGGCTGACGATCGTGAAAGCCCACTACGACCCCGAGAACGTCTTCCGCCTCAACCACAACATTGCCCCCGCCGCGCCGTGAGGCAGCTACCCAAACCCGGCACCGCATTTCAACTAAACCACCACGTCGGGCCACGACCAGAACCCGCCTAGGCCCAAGGCAGCTGCGTGAACGCCTGTCTTCGGTTGAAATGCGCAAACCCGGGCCGGGCAGCGAACGCTCCCACCAGGTCGGGCAGAAGTCATGACGAATGGTCCTGCCCCCGCCCATGAGGAAGCAAGACCACAGACCACTCCCCCAAACAAGGAGAATGAGGCAGAGGACAACAAAACGCCCCCGAAGGGGCCGCCAATAAAAAGCTGATTTGTGCACAGTCAGGGGCCAAATAGGCCCTGACCGCGACTACGCTGTGCCCAAGGTGGGACTCGAACCGCATTCCGGGCCTTGAAAAGACAGGGAACTCCCGAAAACATGCTGAGTACGGCCCAATCCGGCCCCGGTACGGCTCAGTCCGACGGCAAGAGTGTGCACATTGTGCACACGTTCTTTTGGGCCTTCGAACACCCCGCCGATCTCAGATCAAGAGTCATGGCCTTCAGCTTGGGATACGTCTCAACGGGCCTCCCGTCGAATCAGGTGTTTCTCGATCAGGACGGCGCTGCGCTGCAAATCGATGTGGCCGGCGGCCACTCCGACAACCAGGTCGGAGCCCTCTTCAGTGTAGAAGTCGTGGCGGTAACCGTTGATCCAGAGCAGCAGGACCATCAGCGTCCAGGCGGTTGGCCTATTGCCGTCGATGAGCGGATGAAACCTAGCCAGGGACTTGAGCAGCGCCGCCGCCTTCATGGCCAGCTGGGGATAGGCTTCGGTGCCCATGACCGCCGTCGCGGGACGCGCCAAGGCCGAGGCGAGCAGGCCGACCTCGCGCATCTGAAACCCGTCCTTCCTGTTTACCGTGCCCGGACCTACTAAGCCGGTGTATGAAGGGGAACAGCACGTCCTCGCCATCGATTCAAGGCGACAGCGAGAGCGATTTCATCTTGTACGGTCCTGCCGCCGGATATCGCCCAGCAAGTTGCCTCCGGGGAGTTCAATCGGTCCGCCTCCCCGAACGACACAAGGTGGCCTCCCGAGCACGCTGTGAGGCAGTACAAGGCTTGTCCCGGTTGTACCTTTCCGCAGAGAGGGTTTCTTGCGCCAACCCTGTCACCGGAAGAGCCGGGCGGCGGGATCGAGCTCCTCACCGCCGAAATCATAGTTCGCAAGTCTTGCGACTGCCGACCTTGGAGTCCAGGTAGCTTGCCCGCAGTTACTTCGCGCCCCCTTAGAGCCCCAGCCCGAAGCCAGGTCCGCCTCCGTGGGCCGGCTATGACGGACTCCGCCCGCGGTAGGCGGTGCCCACTTGGGGCCTAAGCGGCTTTGGACCCTCGGCATTCAAGGCGGACAGAGCAGAGCCTTCTGACCGTTCGTTTCTTGTCCTCCTGATTCTCATGGGAATATTCTCTGAGCATACTCAATTATGAGTGCAATCACTACCCGCGGTCGCAGCAGCAGGTCTCAGCGTCCACGGCGGCCGAACATCGGCTGGACAGCGGTGATGCTCTGAAACATCGAACGCAAAAGGACTAACCCATGACCCTTTCTTCACTGTGGCAACCACTGACTCTTGGCCGCCTTGAGCTATCCCATCGGCTGGCGCTGGCACCCATGACCCGAAGCCGCTCCAACCCGGATGGTACGCCGGGCGACCTGGCCGCCGAATATTACGGGCAGCGCTCCTCATTGGGATTGATCATTACCGAGGGCACGCAGCCGTCTGAGGACGGTCAGGGTTACATGAACACGCCGGGGATCTACACCGCCGAGCATGTCGAGGGTTGGCGAAGCGTCACCGAAGCAGTTCACGCCCGGGGCGGGGCGGTGTTCATCCAGTTGATGCATGCGGGCCGCATGTCCCACCCGGACAATACCCAGCACGGCCGGCTGCCGGTGGCACCGTCGGCGATCTCCGCCGACCAGGAAATAATCACGCCGACCGGACCCCAGAAGACGCCGTCACCGCGAGAGCTGAGCGCGGAGGATATCCAGGCCACCGTGGCTGACTTCCGCCTCGCGGCAGCTTCGGCCATCGCCGCCGGCGCCGACGGAGTTGAAATCCACGGCGCGAACGGGTATCTGCTGCACCAGTTCCTCTCCCCCAATGCCAACCACCGCACCGACGCATACGGCGGGTCAGTAGAAAACCGGTCGCGGTTCGTGATCGAGATCGCCCAGGCCGTCGCCGATGAAATCGGGGCGGACAGGGTTGGTATCCGCCTCTCCCCGGCCATGCCGTTGGGTGGAATCAACGAGGGCGACACCGGGAGCGTGCGCGCCCAGTACCGGCACCTGGTCGGCGAGCTCGCGACCCTGAACCTGGCGTACCTGCACCTTCACCATGCAGGCGACGACGAACTGCTCCGCTCCCTCAGGGATGTATGGCCGACGGCGGTGCTCGTGGTCCGCTACGGACGCAACCGTGAGCAGATAGCCGACGACGTCGCGGCCGGCCTTGCGGACGTTGCCCCACTGGGCCGTTTCGCACTGGCCAATCCCGACATCGTTGAGCGTCTGCGCTCAAACGCCCCCCTGAACGAGATGGATCCCAGCACTCTCTACGGCGGCGGGGCAGCCGGATACACCGACTACCCGGCCCTTGCCCACGCCTAATCCCGCACCATCCACGCCGCCCGGCGCGGACGGAAAATCAACACAAGAAAGTTCGTGAAATGCACTCACTCAATGGAGCAGTCGTCCTCGTCACCGGCGCAAACGGCGGCATTGGAACCCACTTCGTCCACGGCGCCCTCGCACGCGGCGCCAGCAAGGTTTACGCCACCGCCCGCACCCCGCGCACCTGGGAGGACGAGCGCATCGTCCCCCTTACCCTCGACGTCACAGACCCGGAATCAATACGGGCCGCAGTCGAGGCTGCGGGCGATGTCACAGTGCTGATCAACAACGCCGGGGCCGGCGTTGCAACCCCGGGCATCCTTACCCACGCCGACGCGGAAATCCGGACCAACGTGGAGACGAACTTCCTTGGCCCGCTATTCCTCGCCCGCGCCTTCGCACCGATCCTGTCAGCGAAGGCCGAATCCGCAATCATCGACATCCACTCCGCCATGAGCTGGTACGCCGTCGGCGGCATCTACAGTGCCACCAAGGCCGCCCTCTGGTCGGCCACCAACTCACTGCGCCTGGAGCTCGCCCCCGAAGGGGTACACGTGGTGGGCGTCCACGTCGGCTACGTCGACACGGCAATGGCTGCGCATGCCACCGACCCGAAAATGGACCCGGCCGATCTGGTCACCACGGTATTGGATGCCCTCGAAGCCGGCGAGTACGAGGTCCTCGCCGACGAGACATCCATCCAGCTCAAGGCCGGACTCAGCGCCCCCATCGAGGCGCTCTACCCCCAACTTGCGCGCAGCAAGTCCTAGAAACAGCAGCAGCGCCGTGGTGATGAATCCAACACGTCGCCACGGCGCTTTCCATTACCGCTTGACAATTAACTGAGTGCAGTCATAATTGATTGTAGTCACTTTAACCGGACGTCGCCCCACGACGAAGGTACTGTCGCCACCGGCGCCGACTACAAGAACATCCACCCAGAAGGAGCATCGCGGCATGCGGGCATTCGTGATCAACAAGTACAAGGAACCGCTGCGCGAAGCCGAGGTTGCTGAACCCGCCGTCGGCGAACGGGACGTGCTCGTGCAGGTGCAGGCTGCCGGCCTGAACCAGCTGGACGAGAAGATCCGCCTGGGTGAGTTCAAACAGATCCTTCCCTACAAGCTCCAGCTGATCCTCGGCAACGACCTCGCCGGCACCGTGCTGCGCGTCGGGGAAAGAGTGACGGGGTTCAAGCCCGGCGATGAGGTCTACGCCCGCCCCAACCAGGACCGCATCGGCACATTTGCCGAACGTATTGCCGTCGCGGAGGAAGACCTTGCACTCAAGCCCGTCTCGGCCACCATGGAGGAGGCCGGTTCGCTGCCTCTTGTGGCTCTTACCGCGTGGCAGGCCCTCGTCGAGCAGGGCCAGGTGCAGCCAGGTCAGAAAGTACTCATTCATGCCGGCGCCGGCGGAGTCGGTTCCATCGCCATCCAGCTGGCCAAGCATCTCGGCGCGACCGTCGCAACCACAGCCAGCAGCTCCAACGCCGGGTTCCTGCGGGACCTCGGCGCTGACATCGTCATCGACTACCGCACCCAGGACTTCGAGCAGCTCCTGAGCGGATACGACCTGGTGCTGGACAGCCTCGGAGGCGAGAACCTGCAGAAATCACTGCGCATCCTCAAGCCCGGCGGGAAGGCGATAGGGATCGCCGGCCCGCCCGATCCGGCATTCGCCCGCAAAGCAGGCCTGAACCCCATACTGCGCCTGGCGATCACCGGGCTCAGCAGCAAGATCCGGAGGCAAGCCAGGAAGCTCGGCGTCAGCTATGAGTTCCTCTTCATGCGAGCCAGCGGCGACCAACTACGCCAGATCAGCGCCCTCGTTGACGCCGGCGTGCTGCGCCCCATCGTAGGGAAGGTCTTCACCTTCGGCCAGGCTCCGGAGGCACTGCAATCCCTGGCCGCAGGGGGCTTCCGGGGCAAAGCAGTGCTCACCCTCACCAACTGACCCGCCGCCAGCGACTCTTCACGCAAAGAATCCAGGAGAACACCCGTCATGGACAACACCGACGCCCCGAACGAACCAGTCATCACCTCGTACGCGAAGGCACCTGCCCGCACTGTCACCGCCGGAGGCGTCAGCTACGCCTACCGCGAGCTGGGGCCCAAGGGCGGCATCCCCGTCGTGTTCTTCGTGCACCTGGCAGCCACCCTTGATAACTGGGACCCCCGTATCATCGACCCCATTGCTAAGAACCGCCACGTCATTACCTTCGACCAGCCCGGCGTCGGCGCCTCCACCGGACGGGTTCCGGACAACATCGAGGCAATGGCCGACGACGCCTACACCTTCATCAAGGCCCTCGGATTCGACAAGATCGATGTGTTCTCCTTCTCACTGGGCGGCATGATCGCCCAGGACCTTGCCCTTAAACATCCCGACCGTGTCCGCAAACTCGTCCTGACCGGAACCGGTCCGCGCGGCGGCAAAGACATCGACAAGGTCGTCGGCACCACCTATCGGGACATCCTCCGGGCAATCTTGACCCGGTCCGACCCCAAGGAATTCCTGTTCTTCAACCGCAACGCCACCGGCAAACCCGCTGCGAAAGCGTTCATCAAACGCCTGCAGGAGCGAACCATCGACCGCGACAAACCAATCAGCACCCGTGCATTCCAGACGCAGCTGAAGGCAATCCAGGCGTTCGGCCGCTCCGCCCCGTCGGACCTGTCCACGCTCACGCACCCCACTCTTATCGCCAATGGCGACAACGACCGCATGGTGCCCTCCGTACTCTCCGAAGACCTGCACCGGCGCATCAAGGGATCCGAACTGATCATCTACCCCGACTCCGGCCACGGCGGCATCTTCCAGCACCACACCCGGTTCGCACCCGCCGTCGTCGAATTCCTCGCCCCCTGACCACCACGCTCGCGACAAGAAGGCATCAATGGGCACCTCACCACCAACCACCGGACCGCACCTGGAAAAGCACTTCACTTCCTCGGTCCTGCTATGGGTACGCAACGGCCAGTCCCGCCAAACGGGTATGGACTACTGGAAAGGCCCGCACTCGGGCATCATCGCCGCCACACCAGGGCTGGAGGAGTACCGGCAAATCCACCTCGCCGAACACAACCCCGGCCTATGGCCCGCAACCACAGGGGTGGAGACCGCCATCCCCGCGGACCGGAAGATCGACGGCATAGCGGAAGTCACCTTCCAATCCGCGCTTTCGACACTCAAGGGGCGCAAGCAAACCGCCTTGGCCCACAAGGACGAGGTCAACGTATTCCGCCGCACCCTTCTCTACGCCGGCCCGCCGAACACTTCACACTGGTATGACGTCGCCTCCCCGGCAGAGACTGTCGGTGCTCGCGCGATCATTTACCTCCGCCGCCGCCCCGGCGTCCATCCGGGCGAATTCAGGCGGCTCGTGAAGAAGGGGCTCATTCCTGCCCTGGCTGACACCGGGATGCTGAAGGAATTGCGCACTCAGTCATTCATGCCATGGATTCAGAAGATGTGGGACACCCCCGACGTCGCCCACGACAACCCGGCGGATCAACGCTTCCACGCCTCAATCATCCTGGGATTCGCCGACCCGGCAGCCCGCGCCGCCTACTTCAGCAGCACTGCTGTCCACAACCTCTCCGATCAGCTGAAGCCAGTGGCCTCGGCCATCCATGCCTATGACGTCGAAGCAGCACGGACGTATGTCAAGCGTGGCCGGATCCTCCCCCACCACGAACAGTAGGGGCGCCGACCGGAGGGCCGGTTTCCGCAGCGTCGATATACTCATTATTGAGTCGAGTCAGTTTATTTCCGGAGGAACCCATGCCTGTCACGTCCCAGCCGCTCGGACGGCGCGAGCGGAACAAGCAGGAGAAGCTGGACCGCATTACCGCTGCAGCCAGTGAGTTGTTCGCCGAATACGGGGTCGAGGACGTCACCACCCAGCAGATCGCCGACAAAGCCGACATCGGCACCGGAACCCTTTTCCTCTACGCCAAAACCAAGGGAGAACTCCTCCTCCTCGTTCAGAACGCCCACTACGCCGAAGCGCTCGAGCGGGGCCGGGCGGATGCTGAAACCATCCAGGATGCCCTGGGTGCGGTGATGGCCGTCGTGCGGCCGATCGTGGAGTGCAACCGAACCCAGATCGACAACGGACGCTTCTACCTGCGGGAAATGGTCTTCGGCGACCCCACGGAGCCACAGCACAGCGCTGCTCTATCCATCGTTGCGCAAACCGAGGAGGCCATTGCCGCCATACTCGACAGGGACAAACTGGCCGGTGCGGGCGACGCGGCGACGGCGGCGCGCATTGTCTCCGCGATCATGTTTGTCAGCATGGCCGCTAGCGTAAAC
This sequence comes from Arthrobacter sp. MMS24-S77, assembly GCF_054888235.1. Taxonomy (NCBI): domain Bacteria; kingdom Bacillati; phylum Actinomycetota; class Actinomycetes; order Micrococcales; family Micrococcaceae; genus Arthrobacter; species Arthrobacter sp. MMS24-S77. Next base: position 2,023,351 of record NZ_JBTZRN010000001.1, on the reverse strand, counting down.
GCTGGATTGGAAACTGAAGCACTGGAGCAGGACATCAGGACACAAATCAGCCTGCTCATACCCCGCTGACGCGGCCGGCAAACTCGATCTGGACGGCAGCCACTCGTTACGTTTGCGGTCGACGAGACAACCACTGGCCTTTGGCCATAGCACCCCGCCTCAGCAGTTGTTAAGGGGAAGTCACGCAGCATGCCGATGAATGGCTGCCTGACCCTGCAAGGCCAGCGTGTCGGTGTACCACCCTCGACTTGATGACGTTCAGTAGTAGCTGGTTCGCGCTTTCACCTGATCGTCGCTGAGTCCGGTGACCTGATTGATCCACGTTCCGAAGTCGCGGCTCGGCGTGTAGCCTATCTCGATCCAGCCGAGTTTACTTTGCGGCGTTCCGTTTCCCTCCGGACGCGTTTGGTCGTTTTGGCGGCACTCTCGGCAACTTGGCGCATTTGCTCGATCATCCGGAACAACGCCGCCTCATCGATCCAGGGCTTCAACGCGTTTGCGAAGTGATGGACGTGGTCGATGACGAAACCGGTGCGGGTCAGCGTGCGGCGGATGATCGGAAGAAAGTCGACCAGAAACGACGTCTGGTTCGCTGTGACGGAAGGGGCGCCACTGGCGGCAACACCGGCAGCCCACTGCCCTGCGGGTGTCTGCCCTAATGTGGTGTGCACGCTGCCGTGGTAGCCGGCGACCGCTAGGACTAGCCATCTTTCCAGCTCAGCCAAGGTCAGCGCGGCCATCTTCTCCGAGTCATACCGGCCACGCTCTGCCGGATTGGCGAAAGTGGTTCCGGGCAGTTCATGGATCTTGCGCATCGTTGTGCCGATCACGCGTTCAACAATGCCGCCATAGTGCGGGCGTCCCTGCGGTCGGTAGGCCAGACGAATGTCGTGCCGCTCGCAGCCGCGCCGCAACGCCTCGCTCTTGAACTCTGCCGCGTTATCAAGGAACAGCGATTTCGGCTTGCCGCTCATGGGCCAGGCCGCCTCCACGCCCAGCCGTTCGAGCCAGGGCCGTTTGTCACCAGCGGCGTGGGCAAGCCACAACCCCACGGACACCGCCGACGGTGGTTCCAACGTGACGACCATCCCTACCAGCGTCCGGCTGTAAACATCGATCGCAACGGTCAAATACGGGCGGCCAATCGATCGACGCTCGCGCTCATCCACGATGACCACGTCAATGACCGTGTGATCGATCTGCACTTGGTCCAGGATCGAACCGATCACCGGCACCTCACCTCCGGCGGACTGCAGCGGCCTCACAGCGTCCGCGCCCTCCCTGCGCCGGCCGACCTCAACCGGGTTCACCATCGCGATGCGCCGGGACACCGTGTTCCTGGTCGGGCCTTCAATCCCCGCGCCGCACAAGCACGGGCGATCTCGCGGTGGAGCGCCGCCACGCTCCACCTCTGGCGTGTGAGGAACCGCTTGCGGATCAAGTCCCGAATGATCTCCTCAACAGGCTTGAGCCCCGCGACGCCAACGCCCCGATCACAGAAGCCCGGCTTCGGGCGTGTTCCCATGCGGCATCCGACATCGTCAGCTCTCCCCGCGCAACAATGCGAACCGGGTCGGCGTCCATGCCTGCCTCCTTTGGGAACAGGAGTACCGAACAGAAGCGACCTTAGTGCAGAGGAGTACCGACCGGTCAGTGTTCACAAATCATCTGCACTACCCCTGAAACCACGGGCCGGTTTGCGCAGTCAGCTTCTGAAAGTAACACCCGGCGAATAGCCGCAACATGCCTGGTCCTCGGAATAGAGCTTTCGGTAAATGCCGGTACGCGCCTTCGGTGACGTTTTGCCCCCACCCCGTTGTCCTTCGATTCACGTCGTCCACGGCCATGCTTTTCCTGCGGCGGAACGCCGCTGCCGGCGGCTGCCGTGCTGGGACTACGCTGTGCCCACAATGTTTGAGGGTGTGCCGGCTGCGCTGCGTCCTCCTGTGGCTCTCGCCTTGGCGAAGGCCGTGGAGTCGATCCCGCACGAGAATGCGCTGTCCGGCGGCTCGGTGTATGAGATGAAGTGGGACGGCTTCCTTCACTGGACCATGTCAACTGGCGCCCCGGCTAAGCAAGCTTCGCCGGGCATGGGCTGAAACCATGCCCTAACCTGGCTGGGCCAGACCGCTCATCAACCGGCCGCTTAGCCGGCTGCCCAATTCAAAGGAGAACCACGTTGACCCACCTACAAACGAGGTCGGTTCCGTGCCGGAACCGCCGGACCCGAGACAACCTTGGATATAGGATCCTCCGACAGGCGCCCCGACATTAGTCCCTGTGGCGTTGTCTAATGGAATGAAACCGTGAGCGGGAGATCGGGGCATCCCCCTTCCGAAACCTTTAACGAGCCATGGTCGTTGCAAGACCCAAAAATTCTGGGTGTTGCAACGACCATCACAACCCACCCATCCCGTGGGTCAGTCGTGTGTCCTCTCTTCGGGCCTGTGCTACCGGCGGCTTTTGCGGACTATCTGGCCAGGAGAAGGCGCCCTCTTGTCGGCTGGTCCGTGCCTGTCGTCGGACGCCGGGGGTGCTCCAGACAATGATGACGACCTGCCGTGGCCGTCGCTCATCCCCGACGGTCTAGAGGGTAGATGGTCGCGTGGAGCGCGTCCACGTTGTACGTTAGGCCCTCTGGCGCAGCTGCGAACGCGAGAATTCCCGACGTCGACGAGATCTCGATTGCTTGGGCGTCGAGGATGATCCGGACAGCACCGCCAAGGTAGGGGACTTCGAAGGTTTCCGCTTCGGTCTTGGCGACGAGAGTCCGGGAATTGGCGTCGAGAACGAAGACGGTTTTCCCGGCTGAAGTAACTCGCAGCGATTCCCCGGTCGAGGGAGACCATACGATGTCCCCGGAAAGTCCGGGAAGATCGCCACCAACGACGGCTGAGGTTCTGTACTTCTCGAGGTCCGGATGCGGAGTCGCGACCAGCCGGTTCTCCTCGAGGGTGAGAACATGAGGGACGCTATGGGCACTTGCCCATCCCGAATCCAGATCGGCGATGCCACGCATCCAGAACGTCAGACACGGCTGGCCTTGTGCATCACGGAAGAATGACGGCGCGTAGTAGCTGGGGCCGTAGGTAAGGCGCCCCCAGGAGCTCGCCTCGAAGCGCCCGTCGGCGTAACTGCCCACTGCATAGCCTGCGTAATGCAGTACGTCATCATCCCAGACCGATGAGACCATCAGATGGCGGCCGTCGATGTCGAAGATCTGCGGGCATTCCCACAGTGCCCCCAGCCATACCGGCTCTCGATCATCGGTCGAACGTTGCAGGGCAACGCCCTCGTATTCCCAGGTATCAAGGTCGGCCGAGCGGTAGCTGAGCGCCATGGCGGTGCCATCAGATGACCCCGCTCCAACGAACATGCGCCAGCCTGTTGCCTCTTTGACGAGGAAGGGGTCTCGATACGCGATGATATCGAGCCCAGAGGGCGCATCGGCGACAAAGTCTCCCTTCTGCCATTCGATCCAAGACTTGTCCATGGGGGAAGCGACTCGAATGCGGCCAATGCCGATGTTCGGTTGTGCCGTCGAGGTGTAGAAGATGCGGGTGTCTCCGTTGTCGTCGGTGACGAGAGAGCCCGTCCAGATACCCTCGTCACCGTCGCCTGGTTCAATCGCGACCGCCAGCTGTTCAAGCGAGAACAGGTCCGCTCCCCGGGCGTGCCCCCAGTGGCAGTTAGGGGCCCAAATGGTGCTGTCGGGAACGTACTGGTAGAAGAGATGGTATTCGCCGTCTTTGACGGTGATGCCGTGCGGGTCATTGATCCAGCCGCTATCGGCGACGAAGTGGAACGCCGGCCGCATCAGCCTTCCTGCCCATCGAAACGGGCCCGGATGGCGCGGGCGATCTCAACGTTTCCCTGCTCCCATTCATCGATCTGCAGCCTGCGCTCTTCACGAAGGGCATCGCGCTTGGCCGTGAAATCGTCCATTCGCTTCGCGGCGGCGGCACGGGCCAGCCGTTGTTCCTCATTTAGTTCTGGAAGAGGCGCTTGGATCACTCGGTCGATCGGGCGCAGAGGCAGCCGCTCCTCCACCCCGGGAATGCCGAGGATCGGCGAGGGAAGGGTCTGATACCAATACGCGGTTGACGACCAGTCGTCCGAGAGATGGTTGCCGTGACCATGCTCGAAAGTGACCTTGATCCGCTTTTCGAACCGGATGGGGTCGACCATGTGGAAGCGGTAGCTGTGGTGGAATCCGGGAACGTTTTCCTCGTGGACAATGGTTCCGTTGAATTGGTAGGCGTTGTGCTGCATGCCCCAGGCGTGCCCGAAGTAGTCCTCCATGCCCGTTCCGTGGAGGCTCGGGGGCCAGGTGTCGTCGTCGATGAAGATCATGTCGTCTCCCTCGCCCCACCAGGAGCCCTGGAAGTGGCGGACAGCCAGTGTGCACCCGACGTAGTGCCCGCGGCCTTCAGTCTCTAGCGCGACGTAGTTGTCCTTCCCGTCGAGATTCGCCACCGTGGTTTCGATGCTGTTGGCCTGCAGGTCAGGTGCCCAGCCGCTGGGTAGGGCGCGGCGCCAGTGTGCATGGAAGTAGAGAGTGTCCTCGGGAAGCGGCTCCTTGACGAGCTCGTAGTCGATGTAGAAATACTGAAGATACGGGATGTCGTTCTGGTTCTCGACGACGATCCTCGCGCGCTTCCCGAAGGGCATCCGGAAGTAGCTGTTGAAGGCTGCGGAGCCGCCGAAGGTGTGGAGCTCCGGTTCCTTGGCGGAGACGGAAAGCGGCAGTGAGTCGTACGAGCCGGAAAGGGAGTTCATCAGGCCGAAGAAATCACCAAGCGGCGCGACCACACTCGGCGTTTCCTGGTCGTCCCAGTACATCTTCAGAACAATCTTCCGGTAGTAGTCAGGGTCAACGACTTCCCAGCTCACGCCCAGGGCGTTATGGATCTCCAGCATTGGTACCCCGACGACGTTCGGATCGATCTGTCCGGGCCCCGGCTGGTTCCGGCATGACTGGGTCATCCAGATGTGGGTGATGTACCCCGGGCCTTCAATATCAGCCAGCGTCCTTTCCTCACCGGGCATCACGATCCAGTTATCCCGGTTCCGGCCAGTCTGGTCAAAGCTTGACGCCCGTGCTGTTCGTGCGCGATGGGCCCGGGTCAAGTCCCCGAGGATGCCCGCTGGCGTGTGGTTTTCGGTCACCGTTGTCCTTCCTTGTGCTCCCGGGTCTGTCTCTGCCTGCTGCAAAGGGTCGGAAGCATCGAAACGTTTGCGTGACTGGATGATAGGCTCATTCCAGCAACAAGCGCAACTGGGCCACCGTTTCCCCGACGAGATGGAGGTTCCAGAGCTGAAGTAAGGTAGTTCCAAACTTGCGCAAACGATGCGCTGCTACATGATGAGGTGAGCAATGGCGACTATCGTTGAAGTTGCACGCAAGGCCAAGGTGTCCACATCGACGGTCTCGCACGTGCTGAATGGGACCCGCAATGTGGAGCCGGAGACGCGAAAACGCGTCCTCGCGGCGATTGCGTCGACCGGCTATCGGCAGGATGCACTGGCAAGAGCACTCCGGCGTTCCCAGACCGATAGCATCGGCCTTGTGGTCTCGGACGCCGGCGAACCGGCCTTCGCCGAAATGGTCCACGGCGTGGAGCATGCCGCCGTCGAGAACGGCCTCACCCTGGTTCTGGCCAATTCCGCCGAGAACGCCGACCGGGAAAAGAAAGCCGTCCAGACCCTCTTGAACCGACGCGTGGACGGGCTGATTCTTGCCAGGGCAGCAGAGTCGGATCCTGCCCTGCTTCAGGCCCTGGAACAGGAGAAGCCTCCGACGATCCTTTTGGACCGCATCTTCTCCCAACTACCCTTCGACCAGGTCGGCGCTGACAATAGGGAAACCATGCGCCAGCTGGTGACGCACATGATCGAATCAGGCCATAGACGCTTCGCCCTCGTGGCCGGGGACGTCCGCGTGCCCACGCTCCAGGAGCGCATGGGCGGCTTTACGGACGCCTCGCTTGAGGGGCGGCTCATCCATCAGGAACAGGCCATCATCACCGGCATGGACCGGGAAGCGCTGGCGGAGGAGCTCGAAAATTCACTCCGCACCGGCCAAATCACCGCGGTCATAGCCTGCAGTACACCCCTGGCCGCCCTTAGCCTGCGGACCTTGGCCCGTGTGGGAATATCCACTCCCCGCGACGTCGCTTTCGCAACCTTCGATGGCTTTGACAATTCGGATCTGTTCCAGCCGCGAGTCACCACGGTCAGGCAGCCCGCCTTCGATATGGGGGCAGCGGCAGTGCATTTGCTGGTTGAGCGGCTTCGTTCGCCCGAGGCGAGCCCGCGCACCGTCAGGCTGCAGCAGCGCATCGAATGGCGCGAGTCCACTGAAGACTATCGCCGGCAATCGGCCGGCGACTAGCCGGATGCTTGACAATCGAATCATCGCGTTCTAACGTCAGACAAACGTTTCGCGCAAACGTTTCGCTAAAAGACCTGGATGACTCGCCCGCTTCCCCTTCGGCGGGTACCAGGCACTCGATTCCGAGAGGGCACCAGCGGCCTTCTCGTTCGTCAAAGGAGATGAAGTGTCCTTCTCATTCACCACGGCCGGACGGGCCCAACGCCTTGCGGCAGCAGCCCTTGTGACTGCAGCCGCTTTGGGCAGCCTTGTGGGCTGTTCGTCGAGCTCGTCGTCGTCGGACGGCCCGACGACGATCTCGCTGTCGATGCAGAACCCCGATGTCAAAACGGCCGACCCTGCCACCTGGGCGATTGTCCAGGCCTTTGAGAAATCAAATCCCAACATCAAGGTGGAGGTCACAGGCGAGGCGGTTGCCGAGCATCTGCAGAAGCTCTCCATTGCCGCGCAGAGCGATACCCTCCCTGATGTTTTCTGGGTGTACAAGTCCAACGCCGAAGACATGCTCAAGGGCGGGAAGCTGATGAATCTCTCCCCGGTGCTTGGCGAGCTTGGCCTGGGCGACAAGTTCCCCAAGAGCACGGTGTCCAACTTCACGTCCGGCGACGCGATGTACGGGGTCCCTTACCAGGGACTCCTCACCGGTCTCTGGTACAACAAGAAGATCCTTCAGGACAACGGGCTCCAAGTTCCCGTCACGTTCGACGATCTCTTGGCTGTTGCCAAGAAGCTGAAGGAGAAAGGGATCACCACCATCTCCAACGGTGCCAATCAGTCTGCCTTCAGCGTGTGGAGCTTCCTCACGGATCTCGACCGCTTCGGCTACGCCGACAAGATCGACAGCATCCTTAATGGCACTGGAAGCTTCAACAATCCGGACTTCCTTCGCCTCTACCAGCACGTTGCCGAGCTACGGGACGCAGGAGCATTCGCATCCAACGTCTCGACCCAGACCTACCAGCAGGCAGTGGACCAGTTCACCAGCGGCAAGGCGGCCCTGCTCGACGCGGGCGTTTGGGGCTCGAGCGCCATTCAGAAGTCTTCCGTTGCCGGGAACGTGGGTTTCTGGGCCGGTCCCCAGTTCAAAGACGGCGTCGGCAACCAGAACATCATCATGAACGTCGCGTCCGCGCCCCTTGTTGTCAGTGCGAAGGTCTCAAAGGACAACGCCAAGCTCGCCGCCGTCAAGAAGTTCATCGCCTTCTACTACGGCGACGAAGCCCAGCAGATGCTTGTTGACAACGGACAGCCCCCGGTCACGACCTACAAGCCGAAGGTGGACCCGTCGTCTCAGAGTGCGTTGAAGGCCGCCCTAGACGCGGCCAACGCCCCCGGCGTTTCGAGCCCGGAGTCCCAGCCGGACCTTCTGGTATCGACCCCTGTCGCCAACGCAATGTATGACAGCATCTACGGCGTGATTCAGAACCAACTCACACCTCAGCAGGCCGTCGACCTGGTCCAGGCCGCGATCCAGTCCAAGTAGCTGATCGGTGGCTCTGGCTCTCGACTCCAGAGCCACCGGCAGTCCTTCACCAGCAGAAAGTCTCAACCCGTGACATGGATAAGTTCCCGCTGGAAGATCCTCGTGATGATCGCACCAGCGCTGATCCTCTTCACCCTGTTCCTCGTCTACCCCGTCATCTACTCCCTTGGCTTCAGCTTCACGAAGTTCCAAGGATTCGGAAACCCTGAGTTCATCGGCCTCCAGAATTACATTTCGCTGGGGCAGGACCCCTTCTTCTGGCGGGCGCTGCAGAACACCGTCATCATTCTCATCGTCAGTATCGTCTTGCTGGTCCCCGGATCCTTCGCTCTCGCGCTTCTCCTCCGCCGCAAGGTCCCCGGTGGCGGGGCTCTGCGCGCCCTCGTCTTCGGTCCGGCCATCATCGCTCCGATCCTCGTCGGGCTGATCTGGGTCTTCATCCTCGACCCGAAGATCGGCCTTCTCAATCGGCTGCTGGGTTTCATGGGGGTGGCCCCGGTCCAATGGATCGGCGGGGACACCCTGACACCGTACGCGGTTGCGCTGGTCTTCATCTGGGGCAGCATCGGCTTCGCCATGACCATCTTCTACGCGGGCCGGCAGGTGCTACCCGAGGATGTCATGGAAGCCAGCGAACTCGACGGCGCCACCGGGTTTCAGCAGCTGCGCTACGTAACCATTCCGATGATGCGCGAGACATTTGCGATCGTCACAATCCTGATGATCACAAGCGTCTTCAAAATCTTCGAACTCGTCTACATGCTCACCGGCGGCGGTCCTGTCCACCGGTCCGAAACCCTCGTCAGCTACATGTACTTCACCACCTTCACCAACCAGAAATATGGCCTGGGCATGGCCCTGGCCGTCATCATCACGGTGCTGGGCGCAGTCGTTTCCGTTGCATACCTGGCCCTCTCGCGCGAGCGGAAGACAGCATGAGAACCACCCCGACCGACATCATCGATGAATCCATGAGCACCGATTTGGCCGGGACAACCCCGGACCATCAGAAGCCGAAACGGACCCGGCGGAGGGCCGCGGCGATCGCCTCGGGCGCCGTCGCCTACTTGATCACGTTCCTCGTCGTCCTCCCGCTCCTCTGGATCGTCCTGCTCTCATTCCAGCCAAGCGGAAACATCCTCGGAAACCCGTTCTCACTCACTAATCTGACTCTTGACAATTACCTGACGGTCATCGGATCGCTGCCGCTGCTGAAAATGTACGGGAATACCATCCTGATCGCGGTGGTCGCTGTGTCCGTCGGAACGGCGATCTCATTCACGGCCGCGTTTGCATTGACGCGGATGATATTCCGGCACAGGAAAGTCCAGTCGAGCCTGCGTTTCTACATCCTCGCCGGCCTTGCGGTGCCTGTTTACATCCTGCTTTTCCCGGTCTACCGCCTCGACCTGGCGTTCGGGGTATTCGGAACGTACGCTGCGCTGATCCTGCCCTACATTGCGGTGTCCATTCCGTTCAATACGCTGCTGCTGACCGGTTTCCTGAGGGAGTTTCCGTCCGAACTCGAGGAAGCGGCAATCATCGATGGTGCAGGACTCGGAAGGCTCTGCTGGACCGTCGTGCTGCCGCTGATGCGACCGGTAATCGCGACGATCCTCATCTTCAATGTGGTCTATGTCTTCAATGAATTCCCTTTCGCGTCCATCCTGATCAACAACCCGGATATGGTGACTGTTTCGCTGGCGGTATCGCGATTCCAAGGACAGTACACGGTCGATTACGGGGGCATGATGGCGGCCGCAACTCTCGTGCTGTTGCCCCAGCTCGTCATCTATGCGCTCTTCCAGAAACAGGTCATTGCCGGAATGACCGTCGGCGCGGTCAAAGGCTAGACTCCGGCGGCTGCCGCTATTGAATGGAACGTTCCCGCCGCCGTTGGGCCGGCCGGGTGCGGGGACCGGAGGACGACCCATGAGGGTCGTGCCAAGGAAGTCATGTCCAACAAGTCACCGTGGGCGTGGGACCGGCCAGCGATCTGACAGCTCGCACGCCCTTCCCCAATGCCGAAAAGCAGCGCCCCGTAGACGCCATACAAGAGCAATACGCCCTAACGCGGGGCACATGGATGCAAGAGTGCAATGGCAGGCCAAGGAAATGGTGCAATCTATTCGGTTTCCATTTATTTGGCACAGCGGAGGGACCTTGAGGTGAAACTTGACCAGGCCATTGACGCGGCAATCGATGCAGCAGCGGGCATCCTGGCCTGGGAATCCTTGTTTCACGCCAGGACCGTCAGACGCTGACGGTAGAGCTGAGCGAAGAGGCTCCATACAGAACAATCGTGGAACGCGACCTGAGGACGCACCGCCTCTGGGGAAGACCTGCCCGTCGTTCTCGCGGAAAAGCGGGCGACTCCGACTTGACTCTGAGCAGCGCGGCAACATCGTCCTCCGAGCTCCGGTACCTCAGCCGGATCGGCTCTCTGCCGGAACCGGACCGGGACCGCTGCCAGTGGCCACTTCCTGTTCCCAAGTAGGTGCAGAGAGAGCCAGCGTCTCGTGTGATAGGAGATCACGCGACGAGACCCTGCCCCGGCGTCTTCTCTGGTGGGCGCCACATGGCAGGAAACCGGCGCCAGACCCCTTCACGGCGTCATGAGCCCGCGGCAACTTTCGAACCAGATTCAACATAAGGAGTTCAGATGCAAAACCCGACCGTAGCTGATCAGCGGACGCCCGATAGCGGGAGCCTGGAAGTTACCGAAACCAGCCCCGGGAACCGTCAAAAGATGACGTCCGGGGCTTGGCCAGGAAAGCATGTGTTGGTTGTGGGCGAGGCGCTCACAGACATCATCAACACCGCCGAAGGGATCAGCGAGCACCCTGGAGGCTCCCCGTCGAACGTGGCCCTCGGACTCGCACGGCTTGGCGTCGCAACATCGTTCCTCACCGCTCTGGGCCGAGACGCACGCGGCGAGGCGATCGCGGCCCGCCTTCGCGCCTCCGACGTCGAAATCCTGCCCGAGTCTTGGTCCCTCCCGGTGACGTCCACGGCACTGGCGGACATCCAGAGCGATGGTTCTGCCCGCTACACGTTCGATTTGGACTGGCGTCTGCCGGTCGAAGCTCTACTCCCAGAAGTTGACCACGTTCACGTCGGCTCGGTGGCGGCCTTCCTCGCCCCAGGCGCAGACCGGGTAGAGGAGATCGTCCGCGAGCTCGGGCAGCACACAACTGTCAGCTTCGACCCCAATATTCGTCCGGCCCTCAACGGAGATCCGGCCAGCGCATTGGCCCGCTTCGAACGCCTCGTGGCCCTGTCCGATATCGTCAAGCTCAGCGACGAGGATGCCGCCTACCTCTATCCGAGCCTCACCTCGCAAGAGGCGGCCAGAACAATAGCCGGCAACGGTCCTGTCGTCGCCGTGACGGCAGGAGCCGGAGGTTCCTTCCTCGTATCCGGCGGCGACATCATCGGGATCGAGCCAGTCTCAACAACAGTTCAGGACACGGTCGGCGCTGGGGACAGTTATATGTCTGCCCTCCTCACGGCACTCCTCAGCCTGGGACGACCGCCCTTCAACATTTCCGAACTGGCGGCCGCGGGGACCCTGGCGGCTCAGGCAGCCGCCGTCACGGTCTCCCGGGCCGGCGCCGAGCCCCCCATGCTCATGGACCTGCAGATCGTACGCTCAGACGAGCCGGCAATGCCTGCTCGCCTCGCAGAACACAGCCCCGGACCCGCACAGGCATCGAGCGGTCGGGCACCCGCCCGTTTAATCAATGGCCGCTGAACATGTTGAGACCCGGGCGCGGCCACCGGCCCGGGGGCACCGCCCTGAAGGTTCCCGGCTGCAAACCGACCGTGCCGCGCGGCCGCGGCCAGCGAGCCACAAGAACCACGCCCGAGGACCAGGTCGTCGAGGTCATGGCCTCTGCCCGGACCCGGGCTTTCCCAACGGACCGGCTGGTGCTGGATGCCCTTCAAGCAGCGCCAGCGCAGTCTTCGCCCCGCGCTGAGAGGCGGCTATGGACGCCAGTATCGTCTTCACCGCCGCAGGAACCTACGCCGCAACCAATCTCGACGACTTCGTGGTACTGACAGCGCTCTTCGCACTGGACCGGGCAACGGGCGCCAGGAACACGGCGCGGATCTGGGCGGGCCAGTTCATCGGCATCGGACTGCTCACTGCCGCAGCCTTCCTCGCGGCCAACGCCCTGAACAACGTGCCGACATCCTGGATCCGGTACTTGTCCCTGATCCCGATCTTCATCGGGCTCAAGTCACTCCGGCGCCGGAACAGACAGCCCCGCGGGGAGCGCCCGACAACAAAGGCCGGGACCACACTCGCAGTCGTTGGGATCACGGTCGCCAACGGAGGAGACAACATGGCCCTGTACATCCCCTGTTCCACGGCATCAATCAAGCAGAGGGAGGCGTGACAGCGGGCTGCTTCCTGGCAATGACTCTCCTGTGGTGCACAGCCGCCTGCGTCCTCACCCGTGCTGCTCCGGGTCCGGGGACAGCGCGGCGAATACCTGCAAGACTCGCCCCGGTCGCATATATCGCCATCGGGGCCACGGCTCTGATCCGCTCCTCGCTTACATGAGCACGGCACCCGGCAGCCCAAAGACAGTGATTCACCGTCAACGAGACAAGGTTTGCTGGATCTGCATGTGCGGTCGCTACTCAAACGTCAAGACCATGAATCAGCTGGGCATCGAGTTCGGCGCGCAGCTGGGCGCCGGGGTCCGGGAACCGGTACCGAATCTGGATGTGCGCCCGACAACACAGGTTCCCTTCCTGCAGGGCCGGCGAAGGTTGCGCACTCAACTTCTGAAAGTGACCCTGCTGGCGGTCGATGCCTCTGAGCCGCAGGTCGCCTACCGCTGTGCCCCATGGGTCTCGATGGTAGTCATCGCAACAGCGCAGCAGGTGCCATCGGGCCAGTTATCCAATCATGAGACTGCCGGGTCACGCGTACGGACTGGCATTCGCGAAAATCGAAGGCTCTCCTATCGTTGAGATCATCCCTCATCCAAATGATGAGCCCGTCGCTTGTCCGGGACTCGACTGTTCCGCCCCATTTTTTGCCGTCCGGCCCTCGAAAAGACACGACGTCGCCGGGCGAGAGGCTTGTCCAGATCAGCAGCGGATGATCACTCGCCTGCTCATGTTCGCTGTCAGGATGAGGGTTGTCCTCTTGTTGATCTTTCATTAATTGTTCTTTCGGCCAATAAATCAGATGCACCTTTGGTCCCCACGCAAGCGGGCTGGTCGGCCTTGGACTAGGGGCGCGTCGTGAAGGATTCGACCTTGGCGGGGTCGCGTTCAATGACAGGGTCGAGGATCGTGTCGATCCGGGCCAGCAGCTCCGGATCCAGTTTGATTCCGACGGCGGTGGCGTTGTCCACGAGCTGATCGGGTCGTGATGCTCCCACGATGGCGGCTGAGACGTTGCTGTTCTGCAGGACCCAGGCCAGGGCGAGGGCGGCCATGGACAGACCTGCTTCCTCCGCGACCGGTTTCAGCGCCTGGGCCCGTTCGAGTACTTCGGGGCGCATGAACTTGTGCTCGGTCTTCAGCCCGCCTTCCTCCGTCGCGAAGCGGGAGGCCGGCGGCGAGTCCTGGCCTGGGATGTATTTGCCGGTGAGAACCCCTTGGGCAAGGGGTGACCAGCAGATCTGGAACGCCGTGGGATCGGGTCCTTGCTGCCCGGGTTGAGGCTCCGGTTTTATTCCAAACGGGGCCGGAGTTCCTTTACGGACGACGGATTGCGCCCGGACACTGCACCGTGATGGGGCGCCGGATTCGACGACAATGCTGCCCTCATGCGTATTGAGTGACACTGAGGCTATTTATGGTTGCCGTGCCCGCGACGGCGTAGAGGGAGACGTCGTTGCTGGTGGCGGGTGGGAAGATCAGTTCTGTCAGGGTGACCTGGCCCCCTTGGGCGAAGACTTCAACGGAGCAACGGTCCACATACACCGCGAGCTCGTAGGAGCCGTCCGTTGTCCGGATGGCGGCGGTGTCGACGGAAGCGAAGGACTCGTGGAAGTCTGTTTGCCCGGATTCTCGGCGGTCGACGACGATGAGGCCTTCGGTGGGTCGGATGCCGATGCGGGTTCCCTGCGCTCCGTTGCCGCGGACGACGATCCCGAATTCCTCGGCGGTTCCGGGAGCGAAGCTGAGGCCGATGCGTTGGACGCTGCCGGCCGCGCCGTTGAGAACATGACGGCCGTCGGAGATTTCGACTGCCGCGAGGCTGAACAAAGGACCTTGCTCTCTCAGCGATGTCAGATCCGCAGCAACCTGCTGCACCATGCGCAAGTTTCCGTCAAGGGTGCGCAGGGACACTTCGCGGACCAGCGACATGGGGCTCCGCCAAGGCGAAGTCGGAATCTGGCTGGCGTACTCCCAGTTGTTCATCCAGCCGATCATGAGCCGACGGTTGTCCGGGGCGTCGCTGAACGAAACGGCGGCGTAGTAGTCCCGGCCCCAATCGAGCCACTGGTACTCGGCCAACCGTGCCGGATCCTGGAGGCCGTCGGTGACTGTGGAAGCGGAGGTGAACGTGACGCCGTCGAAATCTCCCACGAAGTACTGACCGGCCGAGCCGTTGTTGGGGCCTCCGGGGTTGAGGTTCACGATGAGGACCCATTTGAGGTTGTCCGGGTCGCCGTCGACTGGCAGCGGGAAGAGATCCGGGCATTCCCACTCTCCCCCGGTCGCGTTCGCCGGACCGAAGCTGCTCAGCAACTCCCAGCTCTTGAGATCCTCCGACTTATAGAGGACCACCTTGAAGTCCTGGGCTTCCACGGCAACCATGACCCAGTAGCTACCGGCGTCGCCGTCGTAGCGGAACACCTTGGGGTCGCGGAAGTTGGCTGATCCGCGGTCCAGCACGGGGTTTCCGGTGTGCTTGGTCCAGCTATAGCCACCGTCCAGGCTGTAGGCCAGTGACTGGGCCTGGATGCCCTCGCGTGTGGAGGCCTTCTTGAACGCGCTGGTGTAGATGGCGACCAGCGGCGGGTGGGAATCGGTGCCGAATCCGCTGGTGTTGTGGCGGTCGAAGACGACGCTGCCGGAGAAGATGTCTTCTGTCTCGTCGTAGGCGATGGCGACGGGGTGCTCGGTCCAGTTCAGCAGGTCCGTGGAGGTGGCGTGTCCCCATGACATGTTTCCCCAGACATTGTCCAGGGGGTTGTTTTGGTAATAGAGGTGGTAGATGCCCTCATGGTGGATGAGGCCGTTGGGGTCGTTGAGCCAGGTGTTCCGGGCTGCGTAGTGCAGTGCGGGTCGGAAAGCATCGGCCGTCGTGGCGGTCACGGCAGTCATAAAGGTCGGATCTCGCTTCTGTGATCGTGGGTGTGGTGACATCCGGTTGCAGGTTCCCCTACGGCGGGGCAGGCCGGTCCCTGTTTGCGCCGGCCTACCCCGCTGTCTGGTGTTTAGGAGTTCTTCTTGTAGCGGTCGTAGGCGTCCTGGTAGATCTTGACCATTTTGTCCAGGCCTATGGACTTCAGCTGGGCGATGTAGCTATCCCATTCCTGGTCGACGCCGCCGGAAACGATCCATTTGGCGCGCTTTTCCTTAACGAGCGTCTGGACGTCGGTTTCGATGGTGCTTAGCTGCTGCAGCTCATCGTTGGAGAGGAGCACGTTGGGGTAGGGGTCGTTCCCGGCGTGGGGTTTGAAAACGTCCTTGATGGTTTGCTGGCGTGCGGCGGCCCGTGGCTCCGGGGCCACGACGCTTTGGAAGTCCTGTGCGGTGACGATGTGTGGCCCTCCCGGGGCTACCTTCTGACGTTGTTCCCCTGCCGTCGTGCCTGCGGGTACGGGAATCTGCTGGAGGACGCCTTTGTCATCCTTCTGCAAGGCGGTGCCTATCGGACCCCACGTGGTTTCCGCGGACATGGTGGGGTCATACAGCCGGTCGACCCATCGCATGGTCGCGGCCGGGTACTTGTCGGCACGGGTAATCGCGAACGCGCCGCGGCTGATGTCCGGCAAGTTGCCGACACTGGCGATCTGCTTGCCGTCCTTGCCTTTGAGCACCGGCATCACCACGTAGTCCTTGGCCCGGTCCGTGCCGACGGCTTCTTCGGTCTCCCACCAGACGTAGGAGCCGAGGCTTTCAGTAGTGGTCTTGCCCTTGGCCAGGTATGCCTTGTCGTCCTGTGAGAAGGACTCGGGGTCGATCAGGCCTTCCTGGTACCACTTGTGGAGTTCGGAAACCGCCGTCTTGTATTGGTCTTGCGCGGCCGTGAAGATGACCTTGCCGTTTTGGACGATGCGGTGGTCGGTGTTGTCCGGCAGGCCGCCCAGGGCGGCGAACAGGTCGCTGATGTCCGCGCACCACCAGTTGTTGATGAAACTCAAAGGAATTTCATCATTCTTGCCGTTGCCGTTGGGGTCCTTCGTCTTAAAGGCGACGAGGTCATCGTGGTACTGCTGGATGGTCTGCGGAACCGGCAGTCCGAGTTTGTCCAGCCATGCTTTGTTGATCGACATGAAGTTCGGGTAGGCAACCAGGCCGAGTTCCTCGACGTTGGGCAGGGAATAGATGTGCCCGTCCGAGGAGGTGATGGCCGCTTTGATGTCCGGCCGATCCTTGAGGATCTTTGAGAGGTTCGGGGCGTACTTGTCGATCAGGTCTTCCAGCGGGATTAGAGTGCCGTTGGTTCCGTAAGTGGAGATGTCTGAATCCGAGAAACCGGTGTTGAAAAAGGCGTCCGGCAGGTCCCCGCTGGCCAGGATCAAGTTCTTTTTATCCTTGTAGACGTTTTCGGGCAGGTTTTCCCACTTGACGTCGATGTTGGTGTCTTTGGTCCATTGCTGGACCAGCGGCATGCTCTCGTAGGCGGGGGCCAGCGGGGCTTTCGTCCCGGAGAATCGCAAGGTCAGGGTTTTATCGACGATAGGTAGTCCGGTCGGCTTCAGCCCGAAGTCCGACGAGGAATCTTTGATACCGGTCGAGTTTTGCCCGGAGCAGGCAGTGAACATCAGTGTTCCGGCGACAAAGACGCCGACCGTGGCCAGGGCGCGGTTCTTCTTCATGGGTTTCCCTTTCAGGGGTTCCAAATTTGGGTTTCGGTGGGGTTGTTCTAGCTTTTGACGGCGCCGATGAGGGTGCCTTGGGTGAAGAGCTGATACATGAACGACAATGTGATCGGCGATGACAGCCTGGAGCGACGATCATGGAGTATTTGGTCAGTCCGGGGATCCGTTGCGCGGCGGCTTAGGACTCCACGTCCAAGGACTTCCGGAGGCGGCGACGTCGGACTGGATGAACATGATTCAATCGGCCTTTCTTCGTCGGTATGCGGAGTGGAGGTGATGGGCGGAGAACGAGAGAATTCGGGCACCGTCCGCGACCCGGAGAAGCACCTGGTCGGCATCCTTATTCACCGGGTAGGCGCGTGACGTTAGCGAGACCCGATCATCGACGTAGAGCTCGACCATCGAGCCGTCCACGAGCAGCCGGGCATGTACGTTTGGCGATTCGGGGCGGCGAATGCCGCGACGCCCCTCGGTGTGCTCCGATCGACGGCTACTCCTCGATCGGTCGATCCAAACCTCTGTGCCGGTCACCCCGAGCACGGTCGTCTCGACTCCGTCGGAACTGCGAAGCACTTCTATCTCGAACCCGGCTCCCTCGACCCGGAATTCGAGGTCGAGATGTCTGCCGCGAAGAGGTACGGAAACGTCAGTCCCTGTGCTCTCGGCATCCGTGATCGTGCAATCGGGTCCGACGGGGCGTTCGTGGAGCAACCGGAGCTCCGCGGCAGGCCTCACGCAAAGTGCATCGTCTGCGTGGAGTCCGAGTTCCAGCGGAAAGCCCGCGTTGTGCGCCCATCCGCTCCCGGCATACTCGTCCAGGCTTCGCTTGTCTTGCGCGATGCTCCACAGGATGGTGCGTCCATCCTCGAGAACGGTGCCGCTCGGCCCGGTGAGATGGCCGCCGCCGTCAAACTCCCTCGGCGCCGGATCATCGGGCGTGAATTGTCGCGACGCGGCGTCCCAGACGCCGATCCAGTGCCAGACGTGCTGAAGGTGGTGCTCGCTCTCGCCTGCCCACCAGGGCGCGATGAAAAGAGCGTGCCGGCGCCGTCCGTCGCTGCCTTTGCCGATCGGCAGAAGCACCGGGAGTTCCCACATCACACCCGTCGCCGGGTATCGGGCGACGTCGCCGACAAGCAGCGGTTCCTGTTGCTCCCATCGATCGCCGTCCCGCGAGTGGAACAGGAGGGCCGCGCCGCCGCGTCCTTCAAGGCCTGCGCCCACGAGGAGGAACCAATCATCCCCGTCGCGCCAGACAAAGGGGTCACGGAACTGGCCTGTCACGAGGGGTTCGGCGGAGCCGGGCACGGTGGTCGGCATCTCGAGCACGGGGTGTTCATCAACGGCCCAGCCGCTACCGGTCGGGCGGGCCACCGCCACCGTTTGGTCAGGGCGCCGGCCGAAGTCTCCGGCAGTGAGATATAGCAGGTGTTCACCGTTGGGGGCGGTGACCGAGCTTCCGCTCCAAGCACCGTCGGGCGCGACGGTGCTCGATGACGGCGCCACCGCGATGGTCTTGTCTTGCCAGTGCACGAGGTCCTCGCTGATCGCGTGACCCCAGGCGATGTTCCCCCAGTACGGGCCAGCCGGGTTGTGCTGATAGAAGAGGTGATGCATGCCGTCGACTTGTAGCGCGGCGTGGGGCTCGTTCATCCAGCCTTGCGGTGCTGAAAAATGCGCGATCGGGCGATGATGGTCTGCCGCGAACCGGGCACGGTCCGGCGCCGTGTCGGCGGCGTATACCGCTTCTTGTACCGCCGGCGGGTGCGCCGCGGGCAGCACCCTCACGGGTCCGAGCAGGCCGCTCGCCGCAGCGGCGGGAAACAGGCCCTCGACGAGGTCGCTGTCCGCTGACCGTCCCAGGGTCATTCTGGCGGGAAGCCGGATGCCGCCGGGTGGCACATCGAAGGTACCCGCTGGTTTGCCATCGACGTGGAGTTCGGCACGGCCATCGGCTATGGACAGTGCCAGGTGATTCCAGGAATCGAGTTTGAGACGGCCAGTGCCAACAAACGATCGGCCGCCGACCAGTGCCGCTATATGGCCTGACCTGTCGTGGCCCAGCGCGAACCCGGTGTTCAGCTCGAGCGCATCGATTATTGCTGTGAAACCATGTGCTCCGCCGCGTGCAAAAGCGCGCGGGGCGAACCAGGCCGTCACCGTGAGCGCAGGCTCATTGGAGGGGGTGAAATGGATCTCCGCCCACGTCGACCAGCCGTCCAGGTATATAGCGGAACTGTCAGTGGTCGGTCCCTGCCGCGGCGCGAGCAATACCGCGCGTTGCTCCGGCGGTTCAGAGCAAATGATGCGCGCGTTGGATCCGACTGCGTCGGCAGGTTGAACAGGGTTTCCGTGGAAGGTGAGGTCAAGGAACGGACGTGTGACGGGCCCTCCAGGGCTGTTGTGTGCGGTCGGTCCGGCCGGACCCGGTTGTGCCTTCATTTCGTGTCGAACCGGTCGCAGCCGGCTTGGTCGATCGCCACAACTGTGGCCCGAGCCCGGTTGTCTATCATGGGTTTCCCTTTCAGGGGTTCCAAAATTTCACGTATTGGTGGGGGATCGTTCTAGCTTTTGACGGCGCCGATGAGGGCGCCCTTGGTGAAGTGCTTCTGCATGAATGGCAAGGCAATCATCAGGGGCAGGCTGGAGATGACGATCATGGCGTACTTGGTCAGTTCGGCGACCCGTTGCGCAGCTGCATAGGACTCGACGTCGCCCGATAGGTTTCCTGACGCGGCGACGTCGGACTGGATGAGGATGTTCCGCAGCACCAGTTGAAGCGGGTATTTGGTGTCATCGTTGAGGTAAATCAGGGCGTCGAAAAAGGAGTTCCAGTTGCCGACGACATGGATCATGAGCATGAGCATGATCAGCGGCTTGGACAGCGGGAGGACCATCCGGAAGAAGAACTGGAAGTCCGAGGCGCCATCGAGCTGCGCTGCTTCGCGCAGTTCGTGGGGGATGCTGTGTTCAAAAAACGACCTGGCAATGATGAGGTTCCAGACTCCGATGGCCCCGGGCAGGATTACCGCCCACATGGTGTTCAGCAATCCCAGGTCACGGACCACCAGGTACCGGGAGATCAGGCCGCCGTCGAAGAACATGGTGATGATGAACAGCAGCATGATGAACTTTCGACCGGGCAGGTCCTTCCGGGACAGGGCATATCCGGCACCCAGGATGGAGCCGACGCTGATGATGCTGCCCGTCACCGTGTACAGCACGGAGTTGCCCAGACCGCGCCAGATGGCCGGATCAGCGAAAATCCGCTGGTACCCCTCAAGGGTGAAGCCCGCCGGCAGGAACCACACCTTGCCTTCGTAGATCTGGTTCGGATCGCTGACCGAGGCGATGACGATGAAATACAGCGGGTACGCCACGGCGGCAATCGCAACAAGCAGGATCGTGATTGCCAGGGTGTTGAATGCCGGATCGGCCAGCCGGGCGCGAAGCGGAACCTTGTACGGGCCTGCTGGCCGGCGTTCGCGGAAGAGCTCAAGAGGGGGGATGGTCCTGGTTGTCATTTGGTTACCACAGACTTGTCTTGGTTGCGCGGCGGGCCACCCAGTTGAAGGTCACCAGGAGTGCAAGGTTGAGCAAGGAATTGAACAGGCCGATAGCGGCGGAGTAGCTGAACTGCGCCTGCTGCAGTCCCGCGTGGTAAACGTATGTCTGGACGATTTCAGACGTCTGCATGTTCAGGTTCGTCTGCATCAACAGGGCTTTTTCGAAGCCGACGTTGAGCAGGTTGCCGATTGCCAGGATGAACAGCACTGTAATGACAGGCATGATTCCAGGGATGTCGATGTGCCGGATCCGCTGGAACTTATTCGCCCCGTCGACCTTGGCCGCATCATGCAGGGCAGGGTCGATGCCGGTCAGAGCGGCCAGGTAGACGACCATGGAGAATCCGGCCTGCTGCCAGACGTCCGACACCACGTAAACGGGGCGGAACCAATCGGCCGATCCCATGAAGAACACAGGCTGGCCACCAAAGAGCTGGAGAGCATTGTTGATCAGACCCGACCGCGGAGAGAGCAGGACGAACATCATTCCTACAACCACCACCGTGGAAATGAAGGCGGGCGAATACAACACCGTCTGGGTCAGCTGCTTGAACCGTCGGGCCTGCAGCTGGTTGACCAGCAGGGCCAGGACAATAGGCACCGGGAACGCGATGAGAAGGCCAAGGACCGCGAGCCAGACGGTGTTTTCCAGGACTCGCTCAAACTGGAACGAGGAGACGAACCGCTGGAAGTTGGCCAGGCCGACCCATGGGCTGCCGAGGAAACCGTCCACCGGGTTGTAGTTCCGGAACGCGATCTGAACTCCGTACATCGGCCAGTACTTGAACACGGCAATGTAAATCAGCGCAGGCGCTAGTAATACGTATAACTGCCAGGCAGTCGCCACCCGCTTCAGCCGGAAGGCCAATGGTCTTTTGACCGGATGCGGGCCGGCGGGCCGCGTCCTAGTCGACGTTGCGCGGCTCATGCCGCTTCACCTGAATTCGTCACTGAACTCCGTTCAATTAGGGCGCATTCGAGGGCTTCGATCCGGCCGTCCGGTTCGCCGCCCTCGATGAGCATTTCGACTGCGCGCCTGCCCATAGCGACAAACGGCAGGTCCATAGTGGTCAGCCCCGGCTGAAGATATGGCGCCAGGGTCTCTTGATTGTCAAAACCAACGATGGCAACGTCTTCAGGTATCCGGCGCCCCATTTCGGCCAGCGCCTGATATGCGCCCCAGGCGGTTCGGTCATTCGCGCAGAAGATGGCCGTCGGAGGGTCACCTGCGGCCATGACCTCGTGGGTGTACCGGAGGCCGTCGCCGGGGTTGCCGTCCCCGAACCGGACAATAGCCGGATCGACGGCCAATCCGGCCTCGTTGAGCGCCCGCGTGTAGCCGGCGTAACGCCCGAGGGCGGCGGGCAGTCCGCTTTCCAGGGTCTCGATATTGAGCATGGCCACACGGTGGTGCCCTGCATCGAGGAGTCGTTTCGTCGCGGCGTACCCGCCGAGTTCCTCGTCCGGGACGATGCTGGGGAGCCGGCGGTCGCGGTCTTCGGAATTCAGCACCACGGACGGAAGGCCGAGCAAGGCAGCCGGCACGTCCACTTTCCGGTGGTACATGGACGCGTAGACCACCCCGGCGACCTTGTACGAAAGCATCGCTTCCAAGGAAGCGCGCTCAAGTTCCCTGTCTCCGTTGGTGTTTACAGCCAGGACCAGAAGTCCCGATTCCCAGGCACGCTCCTGTGCGCCTTCGATGATCTTGCCTGCGAAGGGGGCGCTGGCCACGACGTCGCCGACAAAGCCGACCATGCCAGAGACGCCGTCACGCAGGACCTTGGCATGCGCATTCGTCCGGTATCCGAGCTGCTCGACGGCCGCTTCCACTTTGTCCTTGGTCTTCTGTGAAAACCGGGACCCGCTGACGTCGTTGAGGACGAGCGACACGGTGGCCTGGGATACCCCGGCCAGAGCCGCCACGTCGTGCATCGTCGGTCCTGAGTTCAAATTCGGCCTGCGCAACCTGACACCTCCTTCGCTGTGTGTTGCGTTAGTCATTCGTATAACTAACCGCCTGGTGATCGAGCGTAATACAGCTCACATATTTCCGTCAAGTTGTTCTCCCGAACCCATATCCTGAACGGGTCCAGTCCCAGGCTATGGGCCACCGTCCCTATGTCCGCCGCCGGATTCACGCCGGCCCAGACACCCTCACCGGTCAGTCCCTGGCGTGAGATCCACTCCTATGAGCCTTGTTGCCACCTCAACTTGATGACGTTCAGTAGTCGCTGGCTCGCGCTTTCACCTGATCGTCGCTGAGTCCGATGACCTGATTGATCCACGCTCCGAAGTCACGGCTCGGCGCGTATCCTATCTCGGTCCAGCCGAGCTTGCTTGGCTTTACGGGGGGTGCTGAGATGTCCAGGCCGAACCGCTCGACGACGGCCCGTGCCCCGGGGAAAAGGCGGTCTGCGGTGCCGATTGGGTCAAGTTTCCACTCGGCCAGGTCTCCGGCCGGGACTGCGTCCGGATGGAGGGCATCCAACACCAGCCCGCCGTCGTTTGCTGCCACATAGTCCACCGACAACACGATGGCATCGAGCACGTCATTGCGATCTACCCGCTCGTAGAGCAGGCCGCGACCATAGTCACGGGCCCAGTCTGTCCAGGGGACCAGCGAAGCAGGACGGACGGCAACATATGAGATGCCGTGGCGCATCCGGTGGTACTCCAGAAGCTGCTCGCCGATGACTTTCGTGAATCCGTAGACGTCGCTCGGCTCATGCCACGCCTGCGAGGAAAGCCAGACCACTTTCCGGACACCGGCGTCGACGGCTGCTTGCAGGGTGCGGAATGTGCCATTTACATTGAGGTCCCAGAATTCCGTTTCAGTGTGATCGACGACGTGGATGCCGTGCAGGGCCGGCAGGTGCACGAGAATGTCGGCGTCGACCATCGCGGCCTGGAGACCCTCTCCGGTCCGGACGTCCGCCGCAGCGAAACGTGCTTCGGCAACCAGCTCGTCGACGGGTTTAAGGTCGGAGAGGGTCAGGTCGTAGCCAGCAGCTTGGAGACGTGGGGCGAGGCCACGGCCGATGTTCCCGCCCGCGCCGGTAATAACGACGCGCGTGCCACTTGGTGCGATGGCGGCGTGGTTTCCGTGATTCATGATGCTCCTTTCCGGAAGTCGGGACACGCTGGAGTGTTTCTCCGGCATCCCTAATCCGGGTCTTCGACAGGTTCGTTGCCCCGAGCACGCCATTGTTCACTTCACGGGGCGGATGGATCGGCCAACACCGGAGTGCCTGTCGCAGATCAATGCGTGGGAGCGCGCCCCGAGAATAGAGGCCACGCCTCGGGACGCGCTTCTGGCGCTTGGTCTGTCAGGGGGTCGGACGGATTGCCGTGTCCGGGCTGTAGGAGGTGATCTGGGAGGTTGTCCCGCTGTCGAGCACTTTCGAGTGGGTGGTCGATGCGTCGAGAACGACGTGCTGCGAAGCGACGTCGCTGACCACGTGGTTGAGCGCGACCACGTTGGCGTCCCCTCCGGCGATCAGGATCTGGGTCGGTTGGGCGCCGGCGGGGGCGATGTTGGCGGGCGGGACGTTGTAGGCGAAGAGGTTGTCCGAGATGAGGTTGTTGTCTCCCGCGACGTGGACGACTCCGTATAGGTCGTCGAGGCCGTTGCCGCGGCCGATGAACGGCGGGTACCCCTCGTTGGTCCGGCGGATGTGGTTGGCCGTGATGAGGTTCTCCTTGCAGCCGTTCAGCAGGCGGAGCATACCCGGGTAGAAGCCCTGGAGCCTGTTCGAAGTGACCGAGCACCGGTTGCAGCCGGTGAATTCGATGAGGCTGCGGCCCCGGGGGAAGAGGTTGTTGCCCGTGACGAGGAGGCCCTCGTGGTTCTCCGCCAGGAGCGTGACCCCGTCAGGACCGGCGCCCATGTGATTGCCGCTGACAATTGTCGCCTGCCCTGCCCCGGTGAGCTCGACGCAGTTGCCGCATTCGGCGATCATGTTGTCGTTGACGCGGAGCGCGTCCGCGCCGCGCACGATCAGGGCATGTTCGAGGTAGACGAATCCCATGCCGGTGATGTGGAAGGAGTCGTTATCGGAGGCGACTTCGATTCCGGTCTTGCCGTTGTGGTAGCTGTTCTTCTCGGGGGTGAAACCGACTCCGTCGAGGCAGAAGTCCCGGAACACGATTCCTGAGAGACGCGGATCCCCCGCCCGCTTGACGAGGAATGCCTGGGGCGCGCTCGGAGAGGTCAGGACGCGGATGTGGCTGGCTCCGGGCTGGAGGTTCTGCCATCCGGTCGGGTTCGAGTTGTCGAGGATGCTTCGGGAGAAGAAGCCATGCCCGAAGCCGGCGATGGTCAGGTAGCTCACATCGACGACGACCTGGGTGTGCAGGTCGTAGTCGCCCGGAGGGATGATGATCGCGGCTCCGGGACGCGCGTCCGGGGAGGACTGACGCTGCTTGATGTCGGCGATAATGTCGTTGATGACCGCCCCGATGTCGGATTGCGCGGTGACGTCCGGGTGCGCCTTGATCCTCCATGCGGCGACGTCGTACGTGTTGGGCGAATTGAGGGGTTCGCCTTGCTGGCCGTCGGCCGCATTAGCATTCTGCGTTGTTCCGAAAGTCAATGCGGCCGCCAGCGTTCCAGCTGCTCCGGCACCGATCAGCCGGCGGCGGCTTGGATTCGCATTTTCTAGATTCTTTCCAGTTACCACGGGTTTCTCCTCTGTATGAGATAAGACTGCTGCTCAGAATCGGGCGTTGCCGGGTCGGCCGCCGAAGGCTTGACTGTCCTTGTCACGTGCCTCGGCGGCATCACGCTTTTGTTCCCGGAAACGGCTAATGTCCCACGTGGACTAATGTCACAACTCATGTGCCAAACCGTTTGGGCTAACGAGAGATGACACTAGGAGCACGGCATGACGGCTGTCAACGCCAAAATTCGGACAGAAGTTTTTGGCACATCCGACGGCGTCTACCAGTGATTTGTGACCCTTGACACCCGCCGCGCCCTGCGCGTAATCTATTGCCAAGTCGTTTTGGCAAAACGGTTTTTCATCCTATCCCGTCTTCGTATTCCGTTCCCGAGAAAGGGAGTCGACAGCGATGTCCTCTCGAAAAACAATCTCCAGGCTTGCCGCCCTCGGCAGCCTTTCAACCGCGGTAATCCTGGCCGCGACCGCATGCGGCGCAGGAGGCCCGGCGACGTCCGGAGGCGCCGCCGGCAGTTCCATCAACGTCCTGGTGGAGGCAGGCGGACATGCAGAACTGCAGCCCATCGCCGACCAGTGCAAGAAGGACACCGGGGTCAACGTTAACTTCGTCGAACTCCCATACGACGGCCTCTTCAACCGTCTCTCCAGCGAATTCTCCTCCGGCACTGTCTCCTTCGATGTTGCGGCTCTTGACTCCGTGTGGCTGCCCAGTTTCAAGGACGCCCTGCAGCCCATCGATGAGCTCTTCACTGACGAGGCAAAGAAGGACATCTTCCCTTCACTTGTCAAGGAAGCCAACGTCGATGGCCATTTCATTGGAATGCCGGCGTGGACCAACGCCGAGATAGTCCTCTACCGCAAGGACCTCTTTGAGGACGCCAAGAACAAGGCAGACTTCAAGGCCAAGTACGGTTACGACCTCGCCGCGCCGAAGACCTGGCAGCAGTACCAGGACATCTCCGCCTTCTTCACCAAAGACGGCATGTATGGCACGGACGTCAAGGGCGGCGTTGAAACCGAGTACCTCGCCCACGTGCTCCAGGCCGGATCGCCCATGGTCCTGGACAGCAACAACAACGTCGTGATCGACAATGCGGCCCATAAACAAGCGCTGGATTTCTACACCAGCCTCGTCAAGGACGCCCCGGCCGGCGCGGCCCAGGTCGACTGGGCCGCCGCCCAGAACCTCTTCAACCAGGGCAAGACAGCCATGACCCAGTTCTGGGCCCACGCGTACCGGCAGATCCCCAAGGACTCCCCGGTCTACGGCAAGGTCGGAACGGCCCCGATGATCGGCGGGTCCGCCGGTGTTGCCGGTGTTCCCGGCCCCTGGTACCTCTCGGTACCCAAGGCAACCAAGAACACGGACGCCGCGAAGAAGTTCGTCAAGTGCGCTTTCGACCACAATGACCTGGCCATCCAGTCAAGCCTTGGCCTGGCATCACGAGTCTCCGCCTTCCAGAAGTACCAGGACCAGCCCGGCTACGAGAGCTTCAAACCCCTGATCGAAACCCTTAACGCCCCCGCGACGGCGACCCGTCCGGCAACAGCAAAATGGCAGCAGATCGTCGACACCGTACTGGTTCCGATGCTCCAGAAGGCCGTCGCCGGCGGAGACAGCACGACCTTGCTGGCCGACGCCAAGTCGAAGATCCAGGCCCTCCTTAAGTAAGACTCCGCGGCCGGCACCAGCCCATGGCGTTGCCGGCCGCGGCCCCAACCAGCGGAAGAGAATCCCGTGCGCATCCCTGATCGCCGCTTCGCCCTCTACCTGATGACCCCGGCGGCGTTGTTCCTCGCAGTCTTTGTTGCCTACCCGCTGTTCCGGTTGGTCATGGACAGCTTCTTCAAAATTTCCCCGATCGTCGGGGGCCCCCGTGACTTCGTGGGCCTGGACAACTACGTCCGGGCCTTCACCTCAGAGGCCTTCATCGGTGCAGGATGGCGGACCCTCGCTTACACCCTGATGGTGGTGACCCTCGAGTTCACCCTGGGCCTCGGCATGGCCCTCCTGTTCACCACCCTGGGCCGGAAATCCCAGGTCTGGCGGACCATGTTCCTGTATCCACTGATGATTGCCCCGATCGTGGCAGGCCTGCTGTGGAAGTTCCTCATGATCGACAACTTCGGCTTGCTCGGCACCCTGCTCAGCCAGGCCGGCATCCTGCAGAACCCAAACCAGATCGGCTGGCTGTCGAACCCGGACATCGTGCTGTTCTCCGTCGCCGTCCCGGACATCTGGCTCACGACATCGTTCATGTGCCTGGTACTGTTCGCGGGCCTGCAAAACATCCCGGGAGACCTCATCGAGGCGGCCAGGCTCGACGGCGCCCGCGCACCGTCGCTGCTTTTCCGGATCATCCTCCCGCTGCTCCGGCCCGTCATCGCCGTGGCGCTGGTGGTCCGCGGCATCGACGCAGCACGGGCCTTTGACACCATCCTCATCCAGACCAACGGCGGACCACAATCCGCCTCCGAAACCATGAGCCTGCTCATCTACCGGACGATGATCCGCTTCGGCGACCCAGGCCTCGCAAGCGCCATGGGCACCATCTACCTGCTGGCCATGCTCGCCATCGCCTTCGTCGCCGTAACCACAATCTGGCGGCCAGGAAAGGACACCTGATGAGCCCGGCCCAGACCCCCGACGACAGCGGCATGCTGGCCGCCGCCGTCCCCGACCGGCCACGCCACGCCGGCATCGCATACCGCAATGCGCCGGCACCGCACCAAACGGAGAGCACCATGCCAAGCCGAACAGCGACTGCGCCTCAGACCACCACGGAACCGGCGTCGGCCGGCGGAGGACGCAGGCGCCGCGGCGTCAACCGCGAAGGACTCGAAGCCGGCAAGCGCAGCACCAGGACCATCCTGTGGATCCTCCTCGCCGCGGCTCTTGTCCTCTACGGCTTCCCGTTCCTGTACCTGCTGTTCACGTCCTTCAAGACGCCGATCGACACCATTGCCGTCCCGCCGACCATCCTCCCCAAGGAATGGACGCTGGATAACTACATCAACGCCCTGGGCCGCAATGGAGTGCCGGCGTCGTTCATCAACAGCATCCAGACCGCCGTCATCAGCACCCTGCTGTCGCTCGTCCTGGCCGTCCCGGCGGCCTACGGCATCACACGATACAAAACAGCCAGTGGCCGCGTGTTCATCATGGCCGCACTCGTCACCCGCATGGTGCCGCCCGTTGCCATCGGCATCCCGCTGGCATCCATGATGGCCTCGGTCGGTCTGGCCGACACCCCGATAGCGCTGTCCATCGCGCACACGACCATCTCGCTCCCGCTCTCCATCTGGCTCATGTCCAGCTTCTTCGAGGCCGTCCCACAGGACCTGGAAGAAGCCGCGACAGTGGATGGCTGCAGCCGGCTCGGAGCCCTGTGGCGGGTGGTGATCCCGGTGGTCTCCGGAGGCATCGCAGTGACGGCGATCTTCGCCTTCCTCGCGTCCTGGAACGAGTTCCTGTTCGCGCTGCTCATGACCGCCGTCCGGTCTCAGACCACCCCCGTGGTCATCGCAAACTTCCAGACCCAGTTCGGACTGGACTGGGGATCCATGACAGCCCTCGCGGCCGTCTACTCGATCCCCGTCATCCTTCTCACTCTTCTCTTGCAGCGCAAGATCGTCGCAGGCATGACCCTCGGCGCCGTCAAGGGCTGAGAAACCACAGCACAAAGGGAAGAACCTATGTCAAGCAACAACTACTACGATGTGACGACGTGGCCCGTCGGCAATCCGTCCGAGGACGTCGGTGAAGTAATCAACAGCATCATCGCCGATATCAAGGACCGGCAGACGGCCACCGACGCGAACAATGGCGGAAAGCCAGGCGCGGTGATCTACATTCCGCCCGGAGACTACCACCTCCGTACGCAGGTCGTGATCGACGTCAGCTTCCTCAGGATCCACGGCTCGGGACACGGCTTTACGTCATCGAGCATCCGGTTCAACGTTCCCGAAGACGAATGGCCCGACTTGCATGAGCTGTGGCCCGGGGGGAGCCGCATTCTCGTCGACCTTCCCCCCGGCGGAGACGGGGAGGAATCCAAAGGTGCCGCGTTCTACGTTGAGCGAAGCGGAAGCCCGCGGATCAGCTCGGTCGAGTTCTCCAACTTCTGCATCGATGGGTTGCACTTCACCCCGGATGGCTCCGGGATGAGTCCGGAGAACACCTACGTCAACGGCAAGACCGGCATCTATGTCGCAAACGCCAATGACTCATTCCGCGTAAACGGCATGGGGTTCGTCTACCTTGAGAACGCTCTCACCATCTACAACGCGGACGCGCTTTCCGTTCACGACAACTTCCTCGCCGAATGCGGAAGCTGCATCGAGCTGCGCGGGTGGGGACAGGCATCGAAGATCACCGACAACCTCGTCGGAGCAGGGCCCAAGGGCCACTCGATCTACGCCGAGCACCATGGCGGGCTCCTGATAACCGCGAACAACGTCTTCCCCCGTGGCGCGAGCAGCGTCCATCTGGACGGCGTCACGCGTTCGAGTGTCACCAACAACCGTTTGCATTCGTTCTACCCTGGCATGGTGATTCTCGCAGCGAATAGTTCGGAAAACCTCGTGGCCACGAATCACTTCCTGCGCGACCATGAGCCCTGGACGCCGTTCCTGGGAGTCGACAACGGACTGGACGATCTCAACGGACTTCTCTGTGTCAGCGGCAGCAACAACTCTGTCATCGGCAACCACTTCTCCGAGATCATCGACTCACAGAGCATCCGGCCGACAGGTGCGACGCCTGTCATCATCCGGCTGATGGCGGGGGTCGGCAACTTCGTTTCCAACAACCACGTGGTGGCGATGGACGTTCACGCCACGTCCAGCGGATCCGCTTTCGAAGCTCAGGTGGACGCGCTGTTGACGACCGAAGCCTCGGACGCCCTCGCCGTTACGGCAGTCATGGTCGATTCCGCATCAGCCCGGAATACCATCCTTGATTCCGGAAGTGACGCCCAAGTCATCGCAGACAGGGCTGTTAACGCCCTCAGGGCCACACCCACGGTCGGTGTCCAGCCGGCGCACGCACCACTTGTGGCCCAGTAACCCGCTCAGGCCCGGCGAGACCCCCGGGGATCGGCATCGGGCCTCTGGGATGCAAAAAACGTACCCAGCAAGTACCCGGACATAGAATCAGCATCAACATAAGGACGTGGGAGACCAATGAACAAGTCGGTTGGAATCAAGGACGTGGCAGCCGCAGCCGGCGTCTCGGTCACAACGGTCTCCCACGTCCTCAATGACGTTGTCTACGCCCGGGTGGGGGCGGAGACGAGGGAACGGGTCCACGAAGCGGCGCGGCGTCTCGGATACGGCCCGAACCGGCTGGCGCAAGCCCTGCGCACCCAACGTTCGGGCATGATCGGGTTCATCAGCGAGGAAATCGCCACCACCCCCCACGCTGGCCGGATCATTTTGGGGGCCGAGGAGACGGCACGTGCCCGCGGGTACCGCATCATGATCATCAACTCCACCAGCACCAGCTCGCAGGATTCCAAGGAAAGTGATGTGGCGGATCTGCTGGACCGGCAGGTAGACGGCATCCTGTACGCCACGATGTATCACCGCAAACTGGCCGTCCCCAAGAACCTCGTCGGACTCCCCGCTGTCCTGGTGGACTCCGAAGACATCAGCCACACCGTTTCCTCCGTAATCCCCGACGAAATCGCCGGTGCGAGGTCAGCCGTACAAACCCTGATCGACGCCGGACACACCCGCATCGGCATGCTCAACAACACCGACGACGTCCCGGCCACCCACTCCCGGCTCAAGGCCTTCAAGGACACACTCGCAGATGCCGGGCTGCCCTATCACGAAGAACTGGTCCAGTCCGAGCCTTCGGAGGTGCCCGGCGGCCACCAGGCCGCGCTGCGCCTGCTGAAAACCCCAAACCGGCCCACAGCCGTGTTCTGCTACAACGACCGCATGGCCATGGGCGCGTACCGGGCCGCCGGGGAACTTGGCCTCAGGATTCCGGATGACATTTCCATCGTCGGTTTCGACAACCAACAACTGATTGCCGAAAACATCTACCCCGCACTGACAACCGTCGCCCTTCCGCACTACGAAATGGGCGCCTGGGCCACCGAAAACCTGATCGACGCCATCGAGGGAAAAACCGACCTGCAGTTGTTCGCCGCTCACCCGACCCTTCTCCCCTGTCCCCTGGTCCTTCGCGATTCCGTCGCCTCCCCAAAACATCAGGACGCTTCGAGCAGAGCAGCACCGGACTCAGCTACACGCCCCAACACCTGACCTCGAGCGCGTCCAGTAGAGGACGCGCCCAACCCTCCAAGGACTTTGAATGCACAGCACCCCAGTTCCCTCATGCCCTGAAACGGATGTCGTCGTCGTCGGCGAGGCCATAATCGACATCATTGACACCGCGGCAGGGCCCGTCGAGTTTCCCGGCGGATCAAGGATGAACGTCGCGTTCGGACTTGGCCGGCTAGGCGTCAGCACCGCATTTCTCACCGCACTGGGCAGGGATGAACGCAGCAGGAGCATCCAACAACACCTGGACACCGCGGGAGTACGCCTGTTCCCGGGAGCCGAGCACCTCAACCGCACGTCCACTGCCAGGGCGCTTCTGGACAGCAGCGGTTCCGCAGAGTACGAATTCGACTTCGAATGGAACCTCCCCCAAATCAGCCCCGCTTTCCTCCCGAAGGTGCTGCATACGGGGTCACTGGCCTCCTTCACGGAGCCCGGAGCAACCCAAGTCCGGTCCTTGCTGGAACTATTCTCCCGCCGCTGCTTGATCACGTACGACCCCAACATCCGCCCGACTCTGCTCCACAGCCACACTGAAGCGCTCAGGACCTTCGAACACACAGTCGCGCTGGCTACCGTTGTGAAGCTCAGTTCGGACGATGCCCGGTGGCTTTACCCGCGCACGTCTCCTCACGACGTCGCGCGGCGGCTGCTTGATCTCGGGACAGAACTTGCAATCATCACCGATGGCGCATCCGGATCATATCTGCGCTCGAATGCCGCCGAGATCGACGTGCCGGCGCCACCAGTACTCGTCAAAGATACTGTCGGCGCAGGCGACTCCTACATGTCATCGCTTATCGCCGGCCTCATCGAGGACCCCGCGGACGATTTCGGCTACGGCAAACTCACCCGACTGGGAACCGCAGCCTCGCTCGCTGCGGCCATAACGGTCGGAAGGCACGGAGCGAACCCGCCAACGCGGGCGGAACTGATCCGATCCCTGGAACTAGCCCAGACTTCCCGAAAGAACTCCGATGACTGAAACAACGACACACCCTTCCGGGGGCCGCGCCGAAGAAACCGCCCCCACCATGCGCCCGATACTTCACTACACAGCCAAGAACACATGGCTGAACGACCCCAACGGACTCGTGTGGCACCAGGGCGTCTACCACCTGTTCTACCAAAACAACCCCTTCGACAACGTCTGGGGCAACATGTCCTGGGGACACGCCACCTCAACCGACCTTCTGCACTGGACCGAACACCCGGTGGCCATCGCCTGCGATGAGGAAGAAGACGTCTTTTCCGGCAGCATCGTTGTGGACCACGGCAATACGTCGGGATTCGGCACAGCAGAAGATCCGGCCTTGGTGGCCATCTACACGAGCGCCTTCAAGGAAGGCTCGGCGCACCAAGGGACACAAGCCCAGTCTCTCGCGTTCTCAACGGACGCCGGCATGACCTGGAGCAAATACGCAGGCAACCCCGTGCTTGGCCGCGGCTCGGCCCATTTCCGGGATCCCAAGGTGTTCCGCTACGAGGGACCGGCCGGTTCCTGCTGGATCATGGTGGCGGTGGAGGCCCAACACCAGCAGGTTGTGCTGTACCGCTCGGCCGACCTCAAGGACTGGGAATACCTGAGCACCTTCGGCCCAGCCAACGCCAGCGACGGCGAATGGGAATGCCCCGACCTCTTCCCGCTCCCCGTCGACGGAGACCCGGACAACGTCAAATGGGTCCTGGTGGTCAATATCAACCCGGGCGCCGTGGCCGGCGGCTCCGGAGGGCAATACTTCGTCGGCGACTTCGACGGCGTGCAGTTCACCGCCGACCCTGATTCGCTCGTTCCAACCGATGCCGACGGGAACGTAGATCTCAGACACTGTCTGTGGCTCGACTGGGGACGTGACTACTACGCCGCCGTCTCCTTCAGCAACGCCCCGGAGAACCGCCGCATCATGATCGGCTGGATGAACAACTGGGACTACGCCAACTCCTTGCCCACGTCTCCGTGGCGCTCCAGTATGTCGCTTGCCCGCGAGATCGAGCTCGCGACGGTGGACGGTTTCCCGCGCCTGATGCAGCGCCCCGTGCTGCCATTGGACTCCGGGGAGCCGGCCCGCACCATCCAGAACATGGAACTTCACAACTCCCTGCTGCAACTGCCCCACGCGATGCCCGGATCAGCCCAGCTGATCGACGCCGAGATCCTGCCCGGCACGGCACGGACCATCGCGTTAAGGCTCCTCAGCGCACCGGACGGGAGCACCGCAACGGTCCTCAGCTTCGATGCCCTGACGAGCCGGCTCACACTGGACCGGCGCAACTCCGGAAACACCGCCTTCCACGATAAGTTCTCGTCGGCTGAGTCCGCACCAGTGAAGCTCGACGGCGGCGCGCTTAGGCTAAAAGTAATCATCGACCAGTGCTCGGTGGAGGTCTTCGCCCAAGACGGCAGGGTTGTGCTGAGCGATCTGGTGTTCCCCCGGTCCGGGAACCTGGGCACCGACGTGTACGTCGAAGGCGGCACAGCCACGGTGCGGAAACTGGCCGTCACGTCCTTATCCTAAGGACGGCACCGCGCTGCAGTGCCCACCGGGTCCTGCGGGAAAGAGTGCCCCAAAGGCCATAAGAGGCCGAACGCTGCGAAGGAAGCCGTCAACAATTCAGCCGTACGCTGTCATTCCATTCGAGCGCGAATCGTCGGGATCCCCAGACCGGCAGGTCCCCACTGGACGGATTTTTGCACGACGTCCCGTTTTTCTCGATGAAATTGGAGGGTGAGATCAAGGCCTTCGAGCTCGCCTCACCAGCCGCTTGTTTCGGCGCTCACAAGCCGTGAATTCCGGCTGCGTGGCGTGGTGTGTTCGGCGGCGATCGGGCGGGCACCCCGCGTCCGATCGCTGGCCGGCTAGCAGGCCTCCTCCGGGTGGCGGACAGAGAGCTCTCCTGACTTGACAGGCCTTCCGCAAGCTTCGCAGCGCACCTCAGCCACAAACATTTCGCCGCACGCATCATGCACAAACTCGACTACCGGAACGTCCGCGTCCCGGTATGCGTCACCCCAGCGCTTCAGAACCAAGATGACCTGGCCCAAATCCCTTCCTTTTTGGGTGAGTTCATACCCGGAGCCCCCGCTGCTTTCCGACAACCGCTGTTGGACGATCCCGGACTCCGTGAGCTTTTTCAAACGCGATGCAAGGATGTCCCTTGGCGCTCCCACGGCACGCAATATTTCGGTGTACCGCGACGCGCCGAACGCCAGCGCGCGAACGATGTGGAGCGACCACCGGTCATCGATCGCGCCAAGAGCAACGGCGAGTGAGTCTTTCGATGGTTTGTTTTTCAAACCGCCTCCTGTACGATTGCCTCGGTTTGATATTCAAACCATTCTAGTCGAGGAAGCCCTGAAGATGTCATTTCCCCATCCAGCCCGGGCCGGGAATGCCGCTCCCGGAACTCAGCACAGCGCGTTGATAGCCCTGGTTCTTACCGGGCTCATCATTGGTACGGCCTTCATCGCCATCTACGTCGGCATTCAGCGCAGCCCCGCACCGTTGCACTTGCCGCTGGCTGTAGTGGGCGAACCGCTCGCCACGGCAACTCAAAAGGGACTGGGCGACGCCGTCACGGTGACCGAGGTCACCTCGCTCAGCGAAGGCACCCAGATGGTTCAAAATGGCGACGCGGTTGCGGCGGTGGCCCTGACCGCGCCAACCACGTTGCAGTTCGACTACGCCGGCGCAAAGGGCCTCAGCGAGAGCGGAGCGGCCCGCGCTCTGGTCCATGGCGTAGCGGACCATGCCGGGCTTACCCTGCAGGAGAAAGACCTCGTGCCGCTGGCGCAGTACGACAGCCGAGGGCTATCTGCCTTCTACGTCGTATTCGGCGTCACACTCTCGTCATTTGTTCTGGCGCAAGGTCTCACCGGGGCCGCTGACAAGATCAGGCTGCGCCACCGCCTGTATGCCATGGGCGGATTCGCCGTACTGATCGGCGTCGTCGGGGCAACAATCGCCGGCCCCATCCTCGGAGCCCTGACGGCCCCGTGGCCGCTGCTCGCGGCAACTCTCGCGCTGCTCTCCGCGTCGGTCGCGTTCACGACCAAGGCGCTCGGCGCCTGGCTGGGAGCTGCGGGGATCGCCCTAGCAGTCATCACGCTAACCATCGTCGGCAACGCCGTCAGCGGAGCGACCATCGGCTACGACATCCTGCCCTCGTGGGGGCAAGCGGTCTCAGCGATTCTTCCCCGGCGCAGCGGTCCGAGCCGTCAATGACTACGGCTACTTCAACGGAACGGCCGCATGGTCATCGCTTGGCGTCCTCGCGCTTTGGGCGGCAGCGGGCTTCGGCCTGGTGTTGCTCCGCTCGGTGGCCCGCGTAAACCGCACCAGGTCTGCCGAGTCACAGCCGAACCCGGAAATCCCAGAAGCGGATCTAACGCATCCGTAGGCGGTGAGCGGGCCTTTGCGCCCTCACGAGCCTCGCCGGTGTACACGCACGTACCCGTTCGGCCGCCGTCGGGTTCTGGGCTAAGGGCTGAGATGCCCCAAGGCCTCCCCTGGGAAGTCGCGCGGTGGTTGTTCCATGGGCTCGAGCGAGGCGATTACGGGCTCACCAAAAATTAGGAGGAAACCTCATGTCAACCAACAACCCAGCGGAACGGTCGGAAACCTTCACCTGGATTGATCCGGCAATCGCGCTCGAACAGCTGCCACGGCTGTCGGGTCTGGACTACTTTTCCGGCCTCCGCGACGGCGGCATTGCGCCGCCGCCGATCGCTTCCCTCATGAATTTCGATCTCGTCGATGCGAGGTACGGACACGTCGAGTTCCAGTGCTGGCCGGGAGAAGCGCACTACAACCCCCTCGGAATGGTGCACGGCGGCCTGGCCTGCACGCTCCTCGACACGGTGCTCGGCTGCGCAGCACACAGTACCTTGGAAGTCGGGATCGGCTACACCTCTATCGATCTGGCGGTCAAGTACCTGCGACCAATCACGCTCAACAAGGGTGAACTTCGTGCGGAGGGGTCAGTCGTAAAATCCGGCCCGCGGGTGATATTCACCGAAGGGCGCCTCAGCACCGCCAGCGGTGAACTCCTCGCCACCGCCACGAGCACGCTGCTTATCTTCCCCCGCCAACCGGGCGCTCGGACAACATGACTGATACCGGCACCGCCGTTGCCCTGTGACGCCTGCCGCTCAGGATCGCGCGTTACCACCGGGCCCCCTTTTCGGTTGCGTACGCGAGTGGACTTGGGCCTCCTTCGCCGAAAGTAGCCAAGCGGACGGTAACCCCGAGTTGTCGGATATTGTTTTGCACGTCTAGTGGTAGTCGATCGTCAGTTACGACAGCGTCGAGCATTTGCAAAGGTGCAACGTTGAAAAGGGAGACGGTGCCGAACGTGGTGCTGTCCGCGAGTAGGAACCTCGAGGACGACGCTTTGAGGGCTGCCCGTTTTACCTCGATTTCGTCCATGGAAGGTGCCATGAGGCCCCTGGAAATGTTCCACGTCCGGCTGCTGAGGAAGGACAAATCAATGTTGACGAATTTGAGCATTTCGGTCGCGAGGGGCCCCTGACCGGAAGCGCTCGCTGGGTCCACTACTCCGCCAGTGTGGATGGTTTCTATGTTCGGGTAGGCGAACAAGCTTGTGACGATGTAGAAGTCGTTGGTTACTACGGTAAGGTGCCGGCGCGCGGCGAGGAAGGGCACGAGTGATCAACACGCGGTGCCGGCGTCGAGGAAGACAACCATGTCATCCTTTATTGATTGGGCTGCGAGCTTGGCAATCGCCTTTTCGCGCGGGGCTCCGGGTTGGGCCCGAAGTTTGGGTTCCCCTGCAGGTTCTTGGCCGTGCTGCTTTGTGAGCCGAACACCACCGCGGACTGAGCTCACTTGGCCAGTGGACTCTAGGGCAGTGATGTCACGACGGACCGTCATGTGAGAGACATTCATATAGGCCGTGAGGCCGCGGACACTCAGAATGCCCTCCTGCCGCAGGAGGCGGAGGATTTCTTGGTGCCTCTGCTCGGGAATCATGGATCGGGCTGCTGGACTCACGAGGTTCCCTTCAAAGGTGTCGACCGGCACCATGAGCGGGCGCCTAGAGGTTTGATGCGTGACGGCGGCTTTTCGTCTGAACCGTCAAGTAGCCCCTGTTTTCTTGCGTGTCGTCTACGGCCCGATATGCTCACCTGGCGTCCGAGGATTCCGGGCATGTTCTTCTGGGTCCCGATGGCTCAAGACTTGTCGCTTCCCTGCCAGTCGGGCGCCTGAATGAGCTCCACCCGATTTCCGTCTGGATCGAGGAGGTAGACCAGCCACCCGCCTGCAATGGGGCCTGAGGCCGGGGCAACGGGTTCGGATACCGCCTCGTAACCAAGAGCTGTCATCTTGGTGTAAACCTGCCGTACGTCGATGTCTGTGAAGGCAAGGTGTGCCGTGCCCGGCTGCGCCTCTGATGGGTCGACTGCGGGCAGTAGAGGCTCGGCATGGGCAAGTTCCAGCCGGAAGGCTCCGTCACTGGTAGCGAGAAGCATGGCTTTGACCTTTACGTTGCGACGGCCGTAAAGTTCGCCGATGTATGGTCCCGACGTCCACGCATCCAAGCGGGTCAGTCCAAGGCCATCCACGTAGAATCGCGCGCTGCGCTCCATATCCGTTACGTGCAGGGCAGTGTGATGATGTCGCATTAAGTGTCTCCTTGGTGGGTCAAGGACTTCCTACTCGTCTCCGATTGTTGAATTGCTTTACAGGAGATGAGACCAGCCTTGAAGCGTTGATATTGGATGGGTTGGGGGCATGTGCATAGCAGCGCTGGGCGACGGCATGTGAGAAGCCCCGTGCCGGTTGGTTTTAGGTTCCGATTCCCAGGTGTGCTCCGCCTGCCACGTCGAGGGACACTCCTGTGATGTAGCGGTTGTCGGGATCGGCGAGGAAGAGGATGGCGCGGGCGACTTCGTCGGGTTCGGCGAACCGGCGCATCGGCAGTTGTGCGGCCCGCTTCGCCCGGTTGGCAGCCGCGTCCGGTCCGGAGTCTTTCGCGAATTGTGCCCACATGGGTGTGTTCACCGGGCCTGGTGCGATGGCGTTAACGGAGATGCCGTTGGGCCCGAGCAGCTCGGCGAATGACCACATGATGTGAAGTACCGCTAGCTTGCTCGCGTTGTACGGCAGGTAGTTGAGGCGTGATTCCTTGGCCGCAACGGAGGACAGGACCACGATGGCGCCGGCGGTGCCGGACTTGAGCATCGATTTGGCTGTTTCCCGCACCATCGTGAAGGTCGCGGAGGCGTTGATCCTCAGAATGGAGTCGAACTCTTCGGTTGTTGTCTCCATAATGCCGGGGGTGGGGCCGAGCACTCCCGCTGCGTGGATCAGGACATCAATGCGGCCGTGTTTGGATGCGATGTCCTGGATTGCGGCTGCGCATTGCTGTTCCGAGGTGATGTCGAGGGGGTAGAACGCCTCCAAGGGCTGGTCCTCTTTGGGGGAACGGTCAGCGCCAATGACGATGGCGCCTGCAGCTTTGAGTGCGCTGACAGCGGCGTCGCCGATTCCGCCGCTGGATCCGGTTACCAGAACCACCTGGTCTTTGAGGCTCATTTGATTTCGCTTCCATGAATGTGGGTGCACCGCGGTCCCCCCGCGGCTGGAGTGTGAGGTGATCGTTTCATGTTCATTTCCTTAGTTGAGATTGCTCGGTTCGGCCGGTCGCCATGTGGTCAGGTTTGATGATGCTACGGGGCGAGCTCGTCCTTAGCTCGGGAGGCTACCGCTGCCAGGAGGGCATCGGCGATTTCGGTGGCGCGGAGTGCCTGGGCGAATGTGACTGCAGGGGTTTCACCCGAGCAGAACCTCAGAGCCGACTCGGCCTGGCGAAGGAAGAGGTCCGAGGGATCGAAGGTCTTCTCGTACTGGCTGCCGTCCCGTTCCCACGCGTGGAGGGAATCGTTGGACCACAGCATCCGGCCG
Source organism: Arthrobacter sp. MMS24-S77 (assembly GCF_054888235.1). Classification (NCBI taxonomy): domain Bacteria; kingdom Bacillati; phylum Actinomycetota; class Actinomycetes; order Micrococcales; family Micrococcaceae; genus Arthrobacter; species Arthrobacter sp. MMS24-S77. The sequence goes on along the minus strand of NZ_JBTZRN010000001.1, from coordinate 1,983,984 downwards.
GTGCTTGCCAGGACATCGATGGTGAGGCTCCAGTCCCCTTGGTTGAGACCTTGAGACTCCTGCCAGGGAGACCAGTAGCTCTGAAGGTTAAACACCGTGCCCTCAGGAAATTCGAGGGTGGCGACGACGTGCTCGGGCACCGGCGAGCCGTACAGGCTGCTGCTGGCGCTGGTGGCCAGTACTTTCGGGTCGCCGTCGAACCAGGAGGAGACTAGTTCGATGGCGTGAATGCCGTTGATGACTGCGACGCCGCCCTCTTTCGGGTCGGCGCGCCACGAGTCGACCTTCTGTTTATGGGCCACGGAGCGGACGGACACGGCGACCACGTCGTGGCCCCTTACCCATTGAGAGACAAGGGGTGCGGCGGGATGCTGGTGGAGCGTGTACCCGACCATGAGGCGCTCGTTGACGCCGGATGAAGCGGCCAGGACGGCGGCGCCTTCGGTATCTGCGGCTACCGGTTTTTCGGTCAGGACACGGAATCCCCTGTTGAGAAGGTCTGCGCAAACGTCCGGTTGCATGGTGGTTGGGAGGGCAACGACGACTAGGTCCAGGTGCTCGGGGCGGAGTGTCTCTGTGCTGGGTAGCAGCACTGCGCCCAGTTCCTGGGCGAGTGGGTAGGCGCGGTGGTCCTTGTCAACAAGGAAGACGACGTTGGCACCGGCTGCGGCGAATGCTCGTGTGTGTCGTGATCCGGCCCAGCCGGCTGCTCCTACGACGGCGACGCGGGGAGCATGTTCCGTTACGGTCATGATTTGACGCCTCCCGAGGTCAGGCCGGCGATGAACCAGCGTTGGAAGGCGGCGAAGATGCCCAGGACGGGTACGAAGGCGACGATGACGAAGGCGCCGAAGGCGGCCCAGAAGTTGCCGTAGCCGGTGGAGATGTAGCGGACGATGCCGTTTTGCACGGTCTTCATGTCCTCGGTTGTTGCCAGGACGGTCCCGACGAGGAAGTCGTTCCAGACGAATACGAAGATGAAGATCGCAACGGCTGCTATGCCGGGACGGATCAGGGGCAGCACGATCCTCAGGAGGATTTGGCGTCGGTTGCAGCCATCGATCGCTGCTGCTTCTTCGATCTCAACGGGGATGTTTTCGATGAAGTTGCGCAGGAACAGGATCGTTTGTCCGCAGATGATGCCCGTGTAGACCACGATCAGCAGAGGGTAGGTGTTGATGAGCGCGGTTTTTACGAACATGGAGTAGAGCGCAATGAAAACGACGACGCCTGGGACCATGGACAGCACGAGGATTGAGGTCATGAGGCTTTCCATGCGTCGGCCCCGGTAGCGGGTCGCGACGTACGCTGCGGGGACGCAGACGGCCAGGGCAAGGATGATCGAACCGATGGCGTAGATCAGCGAGTTCAGGAAAAAGCGTATGTTGGTGGAGGTGAACAGTCCGCCGTAGCTGTCGAACGAGAACGGATTCGGTATCCACACAGGTGGGAAAGCGACCGTGTTCGCATCGGTTTTCAGGGACGTCGATAAAATCCACAGGATGGGTGGCAGCACCAGGGCGGCGGTGACTGCGACGACTGCCCAGATGGGTAGCCGCCGCAGAATATGCCCGGGTCGGCGGCGTGCCGGAATGGTGGCAGTCACAGGGTTTCCTTCCGTCGGAAGCGGATCGCTACCAGGGTCAAGGCGATGTTGATAGCGAAGAGCAAAATAGCTGCGGCGGAGGCGCCGGAGAGGTCGAAGTCCTGGAACGTCTTGTTGAATACCCGCATGGAGAGCGTTTCCGTTCCGCCCAGCGGGCCGCCGCGGGTGGTGACCAGGATGATGGTCACCATCTGCACATACAGCATCAGGAGGACGACGACGACGGAAACGATGGTGTTCCGAAGAAAGGGAAGTGTGATGTTCACGAATCCCTGCCAAACGTTTCCGCCATCCACCCGCAGGCTCTCGTAAAGTTCGGTTGGCACAGTCTGAAGCGCCCCGAGGAAGAGGACCATCGCCTGGGGATAGGACCACCACGCAGTGATAAGCGTTAGCGCCAGCAGTGCAGAACCCGGCGTGGAGAACGCATCGGCGGGGCCGAAGCCAAGGGCTTTTGTGATGGCTGTCCCGGGGCCGTAGGTGGGGTTGAGAAACCACAGCCAGAGGGTGCCAACTGTGGCTTGTGACATCAGCCACGGAAGCAGGAACAGACTCCGCACCGTCCGCTTGAAGCGGATGATTTTATTCAGGACCACCGCTGAGACAAAGCCGAGTGGCAATGCAATAGCCAGTGCGCCGAGTGAGAAGACAAGGGTGGTGCCGATCTGTTTGGGAAGGTCCTTGTCGGTGAAAAGTTTGGTGAACGACTTTAGTCCCGAGAAGTCCTTGATTTGGTAGTACGTGGTTTCGTGGAGCGCCGTCCAGGCTGTGAAGAGCAGGGGCCCGACGAAGACGAAAAGGAAAACTGCAACGACCGGGATGACGTAGAGCCAGACCGCGCGGTCCTTCCGCGCAGGCCGTACACGGGGATCGGTACTCCGTGCTGCGCGTCGTTCTTGTGTCACTGACATGGGATTCGCTTTCCTGGGACCAGGTTTACGTGATTAGTCCTGTCCGGGCGGGGGCTCATTTGTTGGCCGCGTCCTGGGCAGACTTCATGAAATCGTCGGCCGACGAGTTGTTCAGGTACAGCTGCTGTCCGGCGTTGGCGAGGCCACCGGCAATCGCGATCCAGTTGTCGGGGTAGATGTGTGGCTCGCTGTGATCTTTGACGAAGTTACTGACGTCCAGCACGGTCTTGGCCGCAGGAGTGGTGAAGTAAGGCTCCTGGAACGTCGACGAGCGGGTGGGTACGTCACCCCCGGTTGCCATGAGCGCCCCGGCTTTCGGGCTGGTCATGTATTGGATGAACTTCCAGGCCGCCTTGGCATGCTTGCTTCCGGCACCGATGCCAAGGGTCCAGCCGAACGTCGATCCCGTATCCGAGCCGTTTGAAGTTTTGGGCAGGGCGGCCGACTTGATGTCCGGGTTGGCCTTCTGCAGGGTCAAGAGGCGTTCCGTTCCGAGGGCAGACATGGCAACAGTGCCGTTTTGGAGGCCGTCAGCAACCGTCGAGTACTGGTCCCCCACAACGCTCGGTGGCATGCCTCCGGCCTTTTTGAGCTTCACGAGGAAATCCGCGAATTCTCTACCCTTTTCAGTGTTAAAGCTGGCTTTGCCGTCCTGATTGGAGATGGCCTGCCCCACCTCGCTCATGAAGCAATCGAAGAAGGTCGAGATGATCGCCGAGTTGTCGACCCCGGAGAACCCCGTCCCGAACCCGGTAAATCCCGCCTTCGCTGCCTTCCCAGCAACCTCGGCGACCTGGTCCCAGGTGGTGGGTACGGCAGCTCCGATCTGCTTGAGGATCTTGTCGTTGTAATAGAGCGTGCATGTGCGGTAATCGTACGGGACGGCTACTTGCTTTCCGTCCTTGTCCGCCAGCTTGTCCACCGGGCGCAACCAGTCAGTGATCTGCTTGGCCTCCTCAGGAAGCGGCTGATAAACCTGCGCGGCAGCAATTTGGGGGACAACCGGGGCGAACATCTTCACGACATCCGGCGTCTGTCCCGCTGCTGCTGCCTGCGGGAGCCTGCTGATCATGTCCCCGAAGGACACGGTCGACAGCTGGACTGTGATGTTGGGATTTTCCTTGTGGAAGTTCTCGAGGTTTTGCTTCAGCGCCGCAGCCCTCGGGTTGTTCTGGCTGGGGTCCATGAAGTCCCAGTACGTCAACGTGACGGGACCGTCGTCGTTGTTGTTGCCGGAGTCGCCCGAACTGCCGGAGCAGCCGGTGAGCAGTGCCGCGGCAAGGGCAACAGCGGTCAAAGTACTTGCAGCTTTGATCATTGCGTCTCTCCTTTGAGATCGGTTGCATTTTCATCAGTAGAAATGAGATCGGTTGCTGAGATCGGTTGCACTAAACATAGGGTCGGGAGCAGGGTCTGTCAAGGATTATTTAGCTCAGGTTTTTGGAGCCCTTGGTTCCGGTCGCTGGCGAGGGGTCTATCGTTTTGAGTTGCCGGCATCAAGGATCACCGAAGTCCTTGTTGCTTTCAACGACGAGCTGTTTCAGCCGGGAGTGCATCTTCAAGCACGCGCGGTTTGTTGATCATCAGGGCTCCCACGGTAAGCACGAGGAGCCAGGCTCCGAGCATGCCGAACGAGGGTAGCCAGTGGTCCCCTGGCTGATGCAGGAGACCAAAAAGGAATGGGCCGAGGCTTGCGAGGGTGTAGCCGACTCCCTGGGCGAACCCGGACAGTACCCCCGACCCGGTTTGGGTTCGTGCCCGCTTATTGATCATGGTAAACGCGAAGGAGTATGCGCCCTGACCAAGCCCGGCGATGGCTACCCACACTGCGGCAGAAGTTATCGGAGCAAAGATGATGCCTCCATAGCCGACCGAGAACGTGACGACGAACAGGATTGCGATAGGTAGCGGGCGAGGCATCCTTACCACAGCAAAAGGCACAACAAGGCCGACCGGCAGGCCGAGGATGGAATAGAGCGCCAACATGAACCCGGCGGTTCCCGGACTCATCCCTCTGTCTATAAGAACAACCGGAAGCCATGTAAGGGCAGCAAACGTGTTGCTCGAGCAACCCGCGAAGATTAGTGCCGTACCCCAGCCAATCGATGATCTCCAGGGCTTGATCACGCTGGTGCGGGGCGGCGGTACTTCGCTGGTTGGCGGTTTCCTGACGCGGGCAGCCGTACGCCTGCCCGCAAGGACCATCAACCAGGGTACCGTCGCGGCGGCGCTGATTACCGCCCAGATACCGATAGAGAACCGCCAGCCACACATACCCGCCAAGGGTATGGCGGCTTGGGCGGCCACGGCAGTGCTGACGGCGAGGAGCGTCACGTGGAGGGCAGGGAGGATCCCGATTTTATCGGGGAAATACTTCATCAGCAGCGGCGGAATCACCACATTTACCACCCCGATCCCCAGCATGGCGACACAGGTGAACACCAAAAAGGCGAGGGTAGTCGACCCCAGTGCGCGTCCGATCTGGCCGAGTGTTGTCAGCAGGATTGACACCAGCAGCAGGTGTTCGGGCTGGGTACGGCGGATCAGAGGGACAGCCAGGAAGCCCATCGCTGCGAAGCCGGCGGTCGGCAGCATACCAAGGATCCCGGTCGTCACGGCGTCGAGGGGTAGGTCACCGCTTATTGGACCAAGGAGTGGGGATACCGCCGAAACCGCCTGTCTGGCGCTGAACGCGACCAGCAGGATGCCAACGAGAGGGGTGAGCCGGCCGCGCAGCGGTTGTCGTCCCGCTCCCCCGATTTTCGGGTTGCTCTGGTGGAGGCGGTTTGGAGCTATTTTGTGCCTCCCTATGCTCAGCGGCTTGTGGAGGCCGTGGTTTCAACAGTTCTCGGTGCAAGCCCCAACCCGAAGGATGGGCGAGCTTGGTTGTTCAGCTTCCGTTCACTGCGTGGCTGGCCCATTCCCGACCGGCTTGTTCCTCCGTCGGGAGCCCGGATGCGGCGAGGATCCGGTCGAGCAATCGTTGGGTGTGAACGGCTTCACGGCCTGAGGTCAGTGGCTGTTGCCTGTCAGCGACGCGGTCCAGGAAATGGTGAACGGCGGCGGAAAATCCGAGAGTGTCCGTCGCAGTAGCCCAGCCATACGCCTCTGCGCTGAGTTCCCGGGATGTGGTGACGCCCTTGACTGTGGTCGAGACTGTTTCGGGCGCCCTGACCTCTACTGTCTTTCCGTCACCATAGGCATCCAACTTCTCGTTCCACGCTCCTGCTGTGCGGGCGGCCATCAGGACGCCCGTGTTCCCGGTGCTGAAGCGGATGGTTGCTGCGACGCCGTCTTCTTCCCAGGGGTCGTCACCAGCGGCGTGGGCGGCGACGTGCTCGGGTTCGCCGCCGCAGTACCAGCGGAGGAGATCGACCATATGGATGGCATTTTCGAATGTTGCACGGTATTCGGAGCCGGGGCGGTTTTTCTGGGCGACGCAGAAGGTGGCGCCTTTGGTACCGAAAACTTCCCGGCCGGCAGTGTAGACCGGAGCGTAGCGGCGGTTGAAGTCGACCATCAGGATGCGGCCGCGCTCGTCGGCGAGGTCTGCCAGACGTTCTGCCTCATCGGTTGCCGGAGCCAAGGGTTTTTCGCAGAACACGTCGACATCACGGCTCAGGCATAGCTGGACGGCGTGGGCGTGCTCGGAACGTGGCGTCAGCACGAAGACTGCATCCAGCTCCTGGGAATCCAGCATGTCCTCCACCGTTTTGTAGGCTGCGTTGAAGCCCCAGCGTCGGACCAGGCTGCTTGGGTCCTCACGCCGTGACACCAAGGCGGCCAATTCGACGTCGGCACGTTGGACGAGGGTGGGCAATTGGGCAATGGTGGCGATATTGCCCGCGCCGACAACTCCGACGCGTAGACGGTTGGTGTTCATCAGGCGTTCCTTACTTCAGTCAGGTCAGAGAGCATGGCGCGAAGGACGGCGGCGGATTCCCGGAATCCGTCCTCGGGCGCGGGGAGGTCTTGAGGATGCCAGCGGTACTCGAGCTCGATGCTCAGCACGTCGTCGTAGCCGTGCTGCAGCAACGCGGCGAGGATGTCGGACCATGGAACGACGCCGCCTCCGACGACGCGCGACCTGACGGCCCGTTCGGACGCGTTGACCCGGGCCGTTTCCGTGGCGCGGAAAGCCGCGTTGGGGTTCGTGAAGACGAGGTCCTTCACATGCACGTGACCGATCAGGTCCCCTTGAACAGCAAAGGCCTGTTCGAACGTTTCGTCGTGGGTGAAGGTCAGGTTCGCCTGGTCATAGAGAACGCGGACCGCCGGATGGTCAATTTCCCGGACCAAGGCAGCGGTGGCCGCCGCGGTCTGGGTCATGGTGCCGAAGTGGTTTTCCACGCAGAGGCGAACGCCCGCCTGGCCAGCTTCGGGCGCCAGGGTCTCCAATGCCTGGCGCAGTTTTGCCCAACGCGCCGCGTGGTCGTTGTCCCCAGGGTGCCAGGAACCAGCATAGACACGGACCCGGTCAGCGCCGAGCAGGTGTGCGGTTTCTATTGCGCCACGAAATTCATTAACTGCTGTGCGCCATTCCGCGTCGTCCAGTGAGTTGATGGCGGTCGTGTAAGGCGTCAGACCCACGATGGATATTCCTGCGGTATCGGCCGCTTTCATTGCCTCCACCGCAGCACGCCGGTCACCTAATGGCAACCCTGATTTGTAGTCATCCTGGTAGATGACTTCGGCTGCATCGAGCCCTGCGGCTCGGAAGAGATCAAGTGCTTGGGGAACCGTGTGGTCCGGGGTGCCTAGTGTGTGACCGGCTAGCCGCATTTGTTTATGTCCTTTCTGGAAGTGTTTGGAGGTGTTGCCCAGTCCGTGGGACCGACCAGCGGGGGCGGGGCTGCGACGCGGGATCGGTCCACGATTTCCATCAGCAATCCCCATGGGGTGATGAAGTAGGTCCAGCGGTTGCCGGCTACTCGCGGGCTGTCGCCGGCAACTTCTTTGCGTTCTCCGAGCACCCGTACTCCAGGTGTTGCCTGCAGCACTGCGATCGCTTCGTCGACGTCGTCCACGACGAAACACAGGTGGTGGCCGCCGGCGTCGCAGTGCCGCGGCGGGGTATCACGCCGCTGAGTGCTGCTCCATTCGAAAAGCTCGATGTTGAGGTTTGGTGGCAGGCGCAGCATGGCGAGCGTGAGCTTGGCATCTGCAGGGACGTCGAAGTTTGTGGGCATGAATTCTTCATCGGGCCCGCGTTCGGAGCGGTAGAGCTCTTCGGCTCCGAGGACTTCGACGAAGAACCGGATGCCTTCGTCAAGGTTTGGAACCGTCAGGCCGACGTGGTCTGTGTGCTGAAGGCCCGGCAGGCGCCGGAGCGTTGACTCCTGCGCCCTGGTCATTTGCGTGGTCCAGAGGTGGAGCGGCGGACCAGAAGCTCAGGTTCGAGGACGATGTGGTCCACGGAGCCATCCGCGTTCTGCTTCTCAGCCAGTTCAATGGCGATGTGTCCCATGTCGGCGATCGGCTGGCGAACCGTCGTCAAAGGAGGGTTGAACCGGGCGCCGAGAGCGAGACCGTCGAACCCGATAACCGACACGTCTTCCGGTACCCGTACTCCACGTTGGCCGAGCGCCGAAATGACCGCAAAGGCCACCATGTCATTGGCGGCGATGATTGCCGTTGGAGGATTGTCCATCTCCAGGTAATGTTCTGCCCCGCGCGTGCCCGCATCCAGATCCGACCCGCTGTCCAGCACGACAGGTGCGTTGCCGCTCTCGGCGGACAGCTCCAAATAGGCGTCCATCCGGTCCTGGGCGGTGTGCGTCCCGGCAATGCCGGATACGTAGCCAATCGAGGTGTGCCCTAACGCGTGCAGGTGGTCCAGTGCGAGCCTGATTCCCTGGCGACTGTCGACGGTGACTGTGGGAACGGAGTCGTCACCTTCCACGCGGTCGATCACCACGACTTTATGGCCGAAGTCGAAGCGTTTCATGGCCTCGGTATCGACCTTTGTCGATGGAGCCACAATTCCGAAGGGGGCGTACATGGCCTGCATCGCGGTGAAGTATCCATCGGTCTTGGCAGGGTCACCATTGGTGACGCAGAGCAGCAGCTGGTAGCCGCGCTCGTCCGCCGCCTGCGTCATCGTCTTGGCAAGTTCAGCGAAGAACGGGTTGGTGATGTCAGGGACGATCAGCGGGATGAACGTGCTGGTTTTCCGGCGAAGCGCCTGGGCGAGTGGACTCATCGTGTAGCCGAGTCCCTCGGCGACCCGAAGGATGTGCTCGCGTGTTTCGCTCTTCACCGCCTCGGGGCGTGAGAAAGCCCGGGAGACCGTTGACCTATGGACACCAGCAGCTTTTGCAACGACGTCGATACTCAAGTCAGACATGTTCTCTTCCTCCGTGCTGGTTGTCATAGGCCTCCCAAATGGGGCGCATGACGTCTTCGAGCTGGGCCAACGTAGTCAGGCCCAGGAATCCATCATCCAGCGTCCGGGCGACGCTCCGCACGAACGGAGCATAAAGCGGGTCGCTGTCCACATTGATCTTGTCGACCTCCGTGGTGCCGTCCAGTGCCGTGAACGTAGCTGTGCCGTCCGAATCAACGGATGCGAATCCTGCCTCACCGACCGAGGTAAAGCTGCAGTAGCGCTTAAGCGGCGAACCAGGGAATGCGTAGCCAACCTCAACGATGGCTTCGCGTCCCTCCGGCGTCGTGATGATCAGGCTGGCATGATCCTCCACAGCCTGGTTGTGAAGAGCCGATGAGAGCCGGGAGTCCACACGCGCCACGGTCTCACCCGTGCCCCTAAGGAACAGATCGAGAAAATGTGGGCCCAGATTGGCCAGGCAACCCCCGCCAGCCTTGACAGGATCGAGCATCCAGGGATTGGCATTGTCGAGATACCGGGCTGGCGGGCCGGCAATGAACGAGGTTCGCTGGTACGTGGGCCGGCCTGCCTTGGCAAGCCATTGCTCTGTGGGTCCACCGCGCTGGACCAGGGGGACGGTGGCAGGCACGCCGGCTGCCTCGGCGGCTTGACGCACGGCGGAAAGCTCGTCAAGGGAAGTGCCCAACGGCTTCTCGACAACGAACGGAATACCGCGCTCGATCAACGCAAGACACTTTTCGGCCATACCGTCATGGGGGCCGAAGACATATGCGAGGCCGACGTCGGGGAGATCAACCAGCTTCCGCCAGTCGGCTTCAACCGGCGCCCCCCATCCTTCCGCCAGGTCCTGCACCTGGACGCGGGATACGTCGTCGTCACCGACTCCGATCACCTCGTGCTCTTCGGCAATGGCCGGCGCGCAAAGCGGAACATGCCAATGGGAAGCACCCAGAATGATTGTGCGTACGTGAGTCAACCGCAATACCCCCTTGTATGAGATCGGTTGCTGAGATCGGTTGCAATAACACTATGGATAGTGGGAAAGTTTGTCAACGACACTTCAACATTGCCCGGGCAATAGGAAACATCAACACGCCGGGGCGCAAGAAAGGCAAGCATGTACAAGAAACTTCGCACCCTGCAGACCATCGACGAATCCGGCGCCGTCCTGATCGTCCGCCTCCAGAACGCTGAGGTGGCAGAACGCGTGGCAGAAGCCGCCATCACCGGAGGCTTCCGAGCCCTTGAAATCACCCTCTCGATCCCAGGGGCGGTCGATGTGATCCGCAGGCTCGCCGCCAAGCACGGGCCCAACGGAGTAGCCATCGGCGCCGGAACGGTACTGGACGAGCACTCGGCCTACGAGTGCATCCGCGCCGGCGCTGACTTCCTGGTCAGCCCTCAACTGAACCCGGCAATGATCCGGACAGCGAACCGTTACCAGATACCCACCGTCAGCGGCGCCTACACGCCAACTGAGCTGGTCAACTCCGCCGAGGCGGGTGCCGACATCCTCAAGCTTTTCCCCACGGAAGCCGGAGGCATCCCCTACGTCAAATCCGTCCTCGCCCCACTCGCCCATCTGCCGATCATGCCGGCAGGCGGCGTGACCCTTGAGAACGTAGGCGAATGGTTTGCCGCCGGCGTCGCAGGTGTCGGCGTCGGCAGCTACGTGACTAAAGCATGGCAGCCGGATGGCGACTTCAACCGCGTCACCAAAGCCGCCAAGGAGTTCCTGTCAGCGGTGGCAGAGGCCCGCCGATGACGGCCCCCAGCGTCTTCATCGTCATTGGCCCGGCCGGCTCAGGTAAAACGACAGTTGCCCAGAAAACGGCAAGAGAGAACGGTGCCGCTTACCTGGACAAGGACAGGGTATGCGGACGATTTGTCGAGTTCGCCCTGAAAGCAACAGGACACGACCCCACCGACCGGGAATCCAACGACTACTACCGCGACAACCTCCTGCCCCTCGAATACGACACTCTCATGGACGTGACTGGAGCGAACCTGCGCCTCGGCCGGTCGGTAGTAATCGATGCCCCATTCGGCGCCTACTTTCAGGTACCCGACTTCCTGACCCGCGCAGCAGAGAAATTTCATTGGCCACCTTCCCAGACCACAGTCGTGCGGGTAAGGGTTCCCCAGGAACTTCTGCGGGAACGGCTTACCCGCCGCGGCCTGGAACGAGACCAATGGAAACTCTCGCACTGGGACGAATACTGGCGCACCTACGGAAGCCTCGAATGCGCGTGGTCCGGGGTGGAGTACCTGGACTTCAACAACGAAACACCGCTCCCGGCAGATGCGTGACTGCCGAACCTGGCCATCTTTCACTTTCACCCGAGGTCCAAGAGCAGCCCTTCTCAGGTCTGATGCCCTACTTTCTGTTCGGGAGGCCTGCTTCCAGAGCATAGATAGCGTCGCCGCCTGCTAGACGCCGGCGCGGCCCAGATTCGGAACGACCCCTTCAACAAGACGTTGACAACCGACTTTCATCACTCGTAAGGTTATTGCAACCGATCTCAGCAACCGATCTCATTGGTCGTGCTGATGAGTTAGAGAGCCGCAGTAAAGCAAATTTCGGGCAAGCATTAAGCGCCCTCACCCCATTACCCCTCCGCAGCAAATGTGAAAATATGGAGAGTTCAATGAAGACCTCAAAAGAAGCCGTCGGCAGGCCGGACCCTTCGGAGTATCCCGAAGTGTCCAAGCGTCCTCGCCGCAACGTGAATATGGTGGCAGGAACGATTGGCCACTTCGTGGAGTGGTACGACTGGTACATTTACGGCCTGCTCGCGGCTGTGTTCTCGGGACAGATTTTTCCAGGCGATTCCCCGTTCGCATCCCTAGTCGCAGCACTGCTCACCTACGCAGTAGGTTTTGTTGTGCGCCCGCTCAGCGGAGTCATCGTCTCCCCACTGGCCGACCGTTTCGGCCGGCGGCGCATCCTGACGCTGTCCATCTCCGGAATGGCGGTCGGCGCCCTGATCATCGGCCTCACACCCTCGTTTGCGACCATCGGCTATGCCGCACCGATTCTTTTCCTGGTGGCACGCATCCTCCAGGGAATCTCGGCCGGCAGTGAGGCGCAGAGCGCCATCGCATTCATGGTCGAACACGCCCCCGCGAACCGCAGGGGCCTGTTCGGTTCATTTTCCAATACGGCGAGCGGCCTGGCGACTCTCGCAGCTACCGGCGCCGCAGCAATGGTGACATCAGCCTTTGCCCCAGCGGACCTGGCCGCCTGGGGTTGGCGCGTCCCGTTCATCGCGGGCGGCATCCTCGGCGTCGTTGGCCTGATCTTGAGGGCACGGGCAGAAGAGACCCCCGAGTTTGAGGCAACGGCCCTTGTCGATCAAAAGTCCGCAGCGGCCCGCCTGATGGACCTGCTTCGCGAACATCCCAAGGCGCTGCTGCAGGCGGCTGCACTCTCTGCCCCGGCCGTGGCCTACTACACCTGGGCCACCTTCCTTCCCACCTACGCCAAACTGACCACCGGCCGGGACCTGGCATCCACGCTGACCGGGAATGTTATCGGGTTGGCCTTGCTCGTTGTCATCGTGCCGATCTGCGGTGCGCTGTCCGATCGGCTCGGCCGGCGCAAAATCTTCCCCATCGTCGGTGCCATCGGCATGATCGTTCTCTTCTACCCTCTCCTGCTCCTGCTCAACCAGCCCGGCTTTGGCGTCTACGTTCTGGTATCAGCCTCGGGATGGGTAGTTCTCGGTATCTGGCAGGCCGTCTACCCGACCATTCAGGCCGAGCTGTTTCCGGCGTCGGTACGTGTATCCGGGATCGGATTTGCACACCAGATCGTCATCGCCGTCTTCGGCGGCACAGCGCCACTGATCGCCGCTGCGTTCGTTGGCGCCGGACAGCCCATGCTTGTCGCGGTCTACATGATTGTCGTCGTCGCCCTGTGCCTCGTCGTTTACTTCACCCTGCCCGAGACCGGCAGCCGTACCGGCCGTGCCACAGTGGCGCTTGCTGACGCTGAGGTACTTGAAGGCGAGCACCTGCTGGTGGCTCCTTCGCATGCCACCGACGAGGCTAGGCGTTCCTAGTAGGCACGCTGGTACCAAGCCGCCGTAGCGGCTCGACCAAGCAAAAGGGGGCGTGTCCCCCGGGTCTCGTCGAGCCGCCTGGCTCGCGCTTGCGATCCCTCGGCAGGGACCAAAATTCGTAGCGCGTTTACAAATAGGCGAAGAACAGAAGAGAGGATGCCTTCACGTGAACCAAATGATCATTAACACATTTTCCTATCTATGGTCATCTACGGCGATTGATGCCATAGCTGAATTGGTCGACAGTGGGTACAGAACTTTTGAAGTTCCGATCAGCTCGCCACATTGCTGGCCGGATGAAATAACCGCCCCTGAGCGTTCGGCAACTCGCGCGAGGCTCGTTGAGTACGGCGCAACCATCAGGTCACTGAACGCCGGTGGATATGACATCAACTTGGCCAGCCCGGGCGCCAACATGCGTCGCAAAAGCATCGAGCACATCAAATCGGTGATTGACCTGGCTGCGGTCTGGGATGTCCCCGAAGTCGTGATATCCCCGGGCACAAGACGCCCCATGATTTCACCTTCACTCGAAAAGACCTACGGGTGGATGTACGAGAGTCTGGAGAATCTGATTCCGCTGGCCAAGCAGGCCGGCACACGACTGCTCTTTGAAAACACTCCCTACTGCTTCACGCCTACCATCCAGGATCTGGCAGGCGTTGTAAGCACTATCAACGACGATGCAGTGAAGATTGTGTACGACGTCGCCAACGCTGCCTACATAGGAGAAGACCCCGTAAACGGCTTGCTCTCCTACCACGAAGCAATTGGACTTGTGCATATTTCTGATACGGGCACCGAAACCTGGGGCCATGATCCAATCGGCACCGGAGTGATCGACTGGAATGGATTGGGCACAGCCGTAAGGGAAACCTGCGGCGTCAATAACGTAGTCCTTGAAATCATTCGCGAAGAGAACCCCGTGCAGGAATTCGATAAGGCAATGCAGGATCTTAAGAATCAAGGCTGGGATCTGGGGTCTTAGCCCCTGGGTCGAGGTTGCGACGGGCTAGTCGATGTGTGTCTAAAGATAATGAAATCAGTTTCCACTGCCACTTTTATGGTGTAGACGGATGGCTCTACAGCCCGTGGGCCCTCTTCAGTTAAGAATGACTTCATATGAAACCCAAGTAAAAGGAAATGTGTGCAATGAGAGCTTTGGTAAGTGGCGGAAGCACCGGCATAGGCGCGTCTACCTGCGTGAGAATCGCGGAGGCCGCTCTGGCCCGGGGTGTGCACCCGATGATTGCCGTATGTGGACACGAATCGAACAGCAGCCAAGAGCAGGTTGTTCGTTCAATCCAGTCCATGGGTGGTACCGCCATCGCACTGGCAGGTGATCTCGGGGATCCCGATGTGCCAAGCCAGCTGGTCGGAGCTGCTGTAGCAGAATTCGGTGGCCTGGACGCATTGGTAGCAAACGCCGGAATCGCTAACCCCGGAGCCATATGCGACCTGTCCATTGAGGACTGGGACGGAATGTTCTCCGTCAACCTCCGCGGCGCGTGGCTTCTTGCCAAAGCGAGTTACCCGCACTTGAAGGACAGCAATGGCGCCGCCTGTTTCACCTCCTCCATGTCTGGCCAACAACCCCATGCTGGATCAGGTGCTTACAGCCCCAGCAAGGCTGCGTTGACGATGTTGGCGCAGACACTCGCGTTGGAATGGGCCCCTGACGGAATCCGTGTGAATGTGGTCTCCCCCGGCATGACTCACACTCGGATGACGGAAAAAATGTATGAAGATCCCCAAATCAAGAAGGCAAGGGAAGATATTATCCCGCTGGGAAGAATTGGCGATCCCATGGACATTGCGAACGTGATCGAATTTCTTGTGAGTCCGCTATCTGGTTATGTCACCGGCCAAGACATTTGTGTCGACGGTGGCTTCTCCAAATCTATCCTCAGCCATATTCCTGGACGACCCAGTTCCAAATCCTGAAGCCGAACTGTGCCGGCGCCCCCGAAAGTGGCCTAGGGCGTGTCTCCTAAAGCGGCTAGCCAGATGCTGACTGCTCGGAGAACCGCTCCTCCGCGATACGTGAGTGCGAGTTTGTCGTAGCGAGTGGCCAAGCCCTGCCATTGCTTGAAGGTATTACTGCCTGGGTCGAAGAAGTTATGGTGGCCGGGCAGGTGCGACGACAGGGGGTAGGGCCGGCCTTGATGACTGAGGCCGAGTTGTGGGGGCGGGAGCAAGGCGCTGCCTATGTCTCTCTAGCGAGCCGGCGGGCAGGCGGGTTCTACCGTGCGCTGGCTTATGAGGACGCCGCGACCTTCTTCAAGAAGCCCCTTTGATTCCGGCATCATCGAATAGTCGGCACAACTCGGTCATTGATAGACCCTGACACTCGTGTGGCCGAGGCGTGAGTACTTCATCGAAGTTCCTCGTATCTTCCGGTCAGGACCGGGTCTCGGCAGTTAGCGCCGAGACCGCATTGAGCTGTTCCTGGGTGAGCTCGACATCTGCTGCGGCGGCGTTGGCGCGGAGCTCGTCGGCGGTCTCGGCTCCAACGATCACCGATGCCACGGCCGGGCGGGACAACAGCCAGGCCAGCGAGACCTGCTGCATCCCCAGCCCCCACGCGCGGGCCATTTGGTCGAGTTGGCGGGCGATGGCGATCTCGGCGTCGGGGTATCCGGGCCCGCCGTAGCGCTTGCCTCCGGCGATCGGCCGGTCCAGGACCGACAGGTCGGCAAGGAGACCGCCGTGCAGCGGCGCATAGGGAATGATCGACAGACCGAACCTCACGCACGCGGCGGCGAGCTCCTTTTCGGCGCTGCGGTCCAGGAGGCTGTACATCACCTGCGCAGCCACGGGGGCGGAGACCAGCCGGCGGTCATCGGCGATCCACAGGGCCTCGGTCATCTGCCAGGCGGGGTGGTTGGACAAAGCGACATACCGCAGCTTCCCCTGCCGGATCAGATCGTCGTAGACGGCAAGGGTCTGCTCCAGGGGCGTGTTTGGATCAGGGAAATGCGCGTAATAGAGGTCGATGCGGTCAGTGCGCAGCCGGCGCAGGCTTTGCTCGACCTGCTGGATGATGTACCGGCGCGAGAGACCGCCATCCGGATCGAACCTCCGCTCCCCCGACTTGGTCGCCAGCACCACCTCATCCCGCCGGCCGGCCAGGGAGCGGCCGAGGATCTCCTCGGCGGACGCCCGCTCTGCCGCCGGCGGAGCGCCGGGCCGGTCGAACGTCGAGGTCGAGCCGTAGACATCAGCGGTGTCAAAGAAGTTGATGCCCAGATCCAGAGCCGCTCCCACGACGCTATCGGCTTCGTGTGCGCTCGGTGCCACACCGAAAGTCGCCGTGCCCACGCAGATGCGGGACACACGCACGCCGGTCGGTCCGAGAACGGAGTACTTCATCTAAAGGATTCCCATCTGCGAGTCTCGGGACTGGGCTGGCGCGTGCGGCGTTCCGTCAGGAGGTCCCGTGCGGCTACGAGCCGTGTCGAACTTAAACCATAACCGACTGGTTATATTTCGGCAATGGTCATGAGAAAGTAGTGACATGCCAGAAGCCGCAGAGACCAGAACACGGGGCCCCTACCGCACAGGCGTCCGCCGACGCGAGCAGCTCATCGGCATCGCGATGGACGTCTTCGGCGAACACGGCTTCGCCGGCGGATCCCTCCGCACGATTGCCGAGCAGGCCGGCGTCAACCACGCCACCCTGATCCAGCATTTCGGCAGCAAGGAAGGCCTGCTCACGGCCGTGCTGGAGGAATGGGACCGACGGACCGTGGAGAACGGCCTCATCGATGTCAGTGGATTGGACTACTTCCGGCGGTTGCCAGAGGTCATGGCCGCCCACCGGGACAACCGCGGCCTGCTCGAACTGTTCACCACTATCGCGGCCGAAGCCTCCAGTCCGGCCCACCCGGGCCACGCGTTCATCACCCAGCGCTACACCTCGAACCTGGCAACCCTCGCCGGGCATTTGCAGGAAGCGGTCGAAGCTGGCGACATTGTTCACCTCTCCCCCGCGCAGATTGAGATTGAAGTGCGGTTATTCACTGCCGTGATGGACGGCATGGGCCTGCAATGGCTCCTCGACCCCGAAACCGACATACACGCCAGCGTGACAACCTATGTCGAACGCGCCATTGCCGCCTGGGGAGGCCGGTGGCGCCCCTCTGTCCGATTCGGAGGGCACAACCAGAGGATCGAAGATTGAGAGGAAGACACTCCCGGCAATCCGCGCCGTCCTTTTTCCGAACGGTCCCTCGCGGCCAGTCCGAGGACTCGGTGCACCGGTCCCGTTGCAGGGGTGGGCCCTCGTTGCGCGGAGCGAACGCTGCGATTTAGCCCTTGCGGCCCATCGCCTCGTATAAGGCCTCCTACGTCGGTGCGGTCGACAGGCTGACTCAGACGAGAAACACCTGGCGAGGTCCTCAATCACATGCAGCAAAGACGTCTCTGGGCCCTTCCCTCACACCTGCGAATGCGGGAAACTCGACCCACCAACGTTACTAATGAGGTGGGTCGTTGCAGTGGCACAAAGATGGTACAAGAATAGGTCAGAACCCGTGTGATTCCGGGGATTATGGTACCCACCTCCTATATCAACTTTGGTGCAACGGAGCTCTTGTGGTCGCTCCAGTGACTGTGGTGAGGTGGGTTGTGCCGGTGGCTTTCACCGCACCGCCAGCGTCGATAAAGCAGACGTAAGTGTTGACAGTGTCCACACCCGCTTTGACAGGACCAACTCACCCACACAGTTCCCCCGGGTGCCCACCTTCGGAGAACCGTTCTCCAACAAACTCGGTTTCATCATGTCGTACTGGCACCCCCGGCCCATGAATAGGTGAAGGACACCCCAGGCCCACCCGACCAAACCGGAACGAGGAACCGCATAACCCCACTTCAGCAGGCGGAAGGCCACCAGCCACGGCGTTGAACCCGCCACCCACACACCTGAATAGGCCCCGCGGCGACCAGGCAGAAGCCCGCACCACCAGCGTCATAGGCGCGCCAGCGCAAGCTTTGTCAACACGTTAAGCAAAAACCCCTCTGACGAGGGGAAATGCTATGCCCGAGGTGGGACTCGAACCGCATTCCAGGCCGCGGAAACACAGGGAAGTCCAGAAAACATAGGCAGTACGGGCCGGTCCGGCCGATGTACGACCCAGTCCGAAGGCAAAGGTGTGCACATTGTGCACACCGGGATTTTGGCCGTCGAACTCCCCCACCGACCGCAAAATCAGGAATCCCGAACCGAAGCACCGTCCCAGCCGTTACGGGATCGTCCCATGCGCGGGCCTGCTGTTCGCAGCGACCGGTTGCTCCCCCGTTGTCACCACCGCCGACACGTGCCCAGACCGCGAAGCATCATCTTGAATACATGGCCTACGGCTCCTGTCGAGGCTTGCCGTTCGCGGCCACGCCAACAGGGATGGCCTGGTCACCGAACTGAACATGGCTTGGCTGCAGAACAGCATGAGCCAGTCCATGTCTTCCACCACGACGGCGATCTCGTTGGAGATGATGCGAAACTGGCTCTGGAACGGCCCCGACAACTCTGCTTCGTAACCACACGGTTGGTCGGCGGTGGCGCCCCTTGCGGTGGGTTCTGACGGTATGCTTTAGCCGCAACTGGCCGGTGTCAACGACCGGGCTCGATCATGGGGGACGGTCAATGGGCTTCAGCGGCTTCTCTGGCAGGTCGGCTGCCGTGCTTCTCACCTTAGGCGTGGGGGTGTGTCTGTCAGTGGCAGGATGCTCCGGCCCAGAGCCATCGGCCACCGCCGGCAGTGGAGGCGCTGTGTCGCAAGCCCGCAGCGACAGAGTGTCGCCGGCGGCTGCCCAGCCGGCCTCGGGCCTCATACTCGCCCGGACTGACTCGAGCGGAAACGCAGAGGTGGACGCCATCGACCCAACCACTGGAGCCGCCCGCACCGTCGCGACGTTCGTCTCGCCCGACACGTCCATCTCCATCGATCCGGAGATCGTGGAGCTGACCTACGGATCCTCTCCGATGGAACGAGCCATGTTCTCCCCCGACTTCCACCGCGTGGTCGCTGTGAAGAAGACCTCCGATGCCGCCGTGCACGTTGGTTGGCTCGACACCACGGGAACGTTCACCGACGTCAGTGCAGCAACGAACGGAGCCCCCGGTTCCGCCACTGTCACCGCTGATGACACCCCGATGTTCGGCACCGACGGGACGTTCTACTTCGCCCGCCGCGAGGCCGGCGGCGGGCCAAAGAAACAGCCCACAATCATGAAAGTCCCAAACGGATTCACCGGACCGGCAACTGCTATGAAAACCCTCACACCCGATGAGGGGGTGAACTACTTCGTCAACCCGGACGGGACTCTCGTAGGGGTCCAATACGGGGGCGGTACGTTTCAGGAAAACGGTGCGGGCGTCGGAGGCTACGTTGTCCAGGACTGGATCAGCTCCACTGAGTATGTAGCGGTCGATTTCAGCCAAAGCGGGATCTACCGGGTCAAGGCGAAGCCTCGCAGCAAGTCCGACCTAATGGACTCGCCCACGGAGGGCATAGCCCTGCTCCCGCGGACGGACCGGACCCCCTCCTACACGGTCGTGAGCCCTGACGGTGCCAAGGTTGCATTCCTCGCGACGGCCCCCGACTCAAGCAACGTCGAGGTGTACACCGTCGAGTCCGCAGGAGGCGGAACACCGAAGAAGGTTCCAGCCAGCGCGGTACCTGACAAAGCCAAACTCATCGGCTGGAAATGACGGACAGCTTCTAGCGGAGCTGCTGTGCCCTTTAGTTATGCCAGTCTCCTGCGGAGCAGCTTACGTTTCCTGGGTTCTTTCTCCTCGACGAGCCGCCAGGCAACCATGTCCAGGGCCCGCAAAGGCGTTACTTCCGGACCGCCGGCCGGTGCGAGTGCGGCGATGTCCGTCCAGCGCCGCAGACCGTCTTTGAGGTCTTTCTGGATGTGGGGCAGCCAAGCGGTCATGTAATCCGTGTTTGACCGGCCCTTTACGCTGTCCATCCTCTTTTTCCCGAGCCTGCCGTAGCAGCGCCAGATGTTGTCATCGTAGAGCGGCAGCAGGCCCAGCCGTTTCAGATGCAAGATCTTGGCAAGCTTCACCAGGCGCAGTTGCTGGGTCTTCCGGCCGTCCAGGACACCGTAGAGCTCCGCGATGGCCGACAGGGTCTCCGGACCGGCCTGATCCAAAGTGCCGGTCAAGTGTTTGTTACGCAGGAGCGGGTCGATGTGCTCCAGGATCTTCAGGAATGTGTACTGGGTCTTGAGCGGGTTCTGTCCGGCGTTCAAGAGCCCGGCGGCCAAGGCATCCTGAGAACCGACGGAATTCCGGTCGCCATTGCCCGGGTAGCTGTCGTATGCAGGGTAAGACCACTGGCCGGGCTGGTTCATGTACTCCCAGGCGAGCTCTTTGGCGTGCTGGACGCTGACATCCAGGCCGCCCATGATAAGAGTCTCCGTCATGCGCCTGAGCCTACAGCCGCACACATCAGGGCATGAGCACGTTCGCTGAGGTGACGGCCTGTTCGTCCGCCGGCACCCGCAAAGGACTGATCCGGCGATCGACGGCGGCCGCTGCGGAAAGCATTCCCAGGGCGGCCGTTTCATGCCAAGAGACTCTCGAAATGACCTCCTGCGATGACCCTGTTCATCGCTTCGGGCGGTTCGAGTCGGCCTGAGCTGCCGCCTGCCGACCGAAACCACCCTCGGGTCGGCTTGTTTTTTGGTCTTGGATCGCAGTGTTGGCAGGGGTTTTTGCGGTTTCTACCGACCAAACCGACCTTTTTGGGGATGGGCGGGCTTATATAGGGAAGAGGTATGTATTGGTTATATATATGGGGGTCCCCTATAGAGAGAGTTAAAAGGTCGGTTAAGTCGGTTTTATATAGGGGCCCTGCTTCCCAGTGCTGGCACGATTTTTGCTGACCGACCCAGTGGTCGGTTTCGGGTCGGTTAGGGTCGGTCCTACGTTTTGCCCGTGATTGGCGCCAGATCCGGGGTGCTGCCGCACACAGACAGGTATGACCAACCAGAACCGAGCGCAGGCCGGCGTCCCGGCCAGCGGAGAATTCGCAGCCACCGAACACAACGACAGCGTCCCCGCCCTCCTCGTTCCCGGAGCGCCGTTCCGACTGTCGACGACCGCGCCGTCCGGTACAAGCGATTCGCCGCGAACCGGGCGGGGCTTGCCGTCGCGGATGTTGTAGTCGATGTCCTGGTCACTATCAAGGACATGAGCAGATCCGGAGAACCATGCTTGCTGCGACGCGCACCTTGCCTCCTCGACCAGAATCGCCGAGGCTTTCATGCCGGGCCGCCCCGCGGAACCCCAGCCAGCACGGGCGACTGGGAAATGGCCGATCAAGCGCTTATTTCAAACGCCTATAACCTAAAGCGGCATTTTCCGGATAAGGTTATTTGACATATAATCCCCGTTAGGTCTAGTAGAAAGGTTTCCGACAATGGAACAGCAAACTATCTTGTCGCAGGCCATGCTACTGCTGCAACAGGCGGAGGTTCGCATTTCCGGAGGCAACCTCGAAGCGCTCTCTTTGACGCTGCCGGACCGCAGCACCCGGGAAGTGAAAGTGCAGGTCGCCGACGCTCCTCCGACGCCCAGCAAGCTCGATGCCATCCTCAAACGCAAAGTCCGAACCCTCATCGTGACATCTCACCCGACCCCTGCTCTCTCCCAGGCCGCCTCCCAGGACAAAGTCGACCTCATCACCGTGGACCCGGCGTCGGTCACGATCGGAGGCGTGCAGCGCCTGCAATCGAGCAAGGAAACTGACTATCCCATTGAGAAGACCCGCGGGCGCGCCCCGTGGGGTCGTTGGGCCATCCTGCGCGCGCTCGCCCTCGCCGACGGCCCCTGGACACAGCAGGAGCTTGCGGGCGCCGTCGGCATCAGCCAGCCGGCCGTGAACAAGCACCTGAAGCTCCTCACCCCATTTGTCGAGCATGATCAGTCGGGCTGGAAGGCCCACGACGTTTCCGCGATCGTGTCCTGGCTGACCCAGAACTACCCAGGTCCGCGCGGAGTGTCTTCATACTGGTACAGCCTGAAGTCCCCTACGGAACAGGCGGAGAAGGCAGCGGCATTCGCCAAGGAGATAGGCGCCTCGCCGCTGATCTCCGGTGACGCCGCAGCGGACATCTATGCACCCTGGCGGCTTCCAGACAGCGTCCTCGTGTACCTGCGCGAAACTGTTGACTTCACCGACGCAGGCTTCAGCCCGGCCAGCAAAGAAGAGGCCACTCTGATCACCACGGTCCCTGAGGACCCGACCCTGTGGGCAACCGCACTGCTGGTCCACGTGTCCGCCAGCATCCCCCTTGCTGACCCGCTCGTGACCCTCCAAGATGTCTTGGCAGACGACGCCGTCGACAGCGACGAGGCCGCTGAGCACCTACGTGAAGCCATCCTCGCCGGGACCGCCAGATGACAGCCATTAACGTCATCTCAATGTCCAACGCCGCAGACCTGGGGTACCGCGCACTGGCCGATGTCGCCGCGGCGTCTGAAGGTATCCCGCTCGCTGACTACCGGATCGTCGGCGGCCACATGGTCCAGATGCTCATGCACGTTTACCCCACCCCCGCGGCAACGGAACGAAGCACGGCCGATGCGGATGCTGGAATCAGAGAGGCCGTGGCAGCTGGGCAAAACCTGCACCACCAGCTCCTGGCACGCGGGTATGAGGCCGTGAAGGGCAACCATTACATCCGCACCGACGAAAAAGGCGCCAAGATCGAGGTAGATTTGCTGATTCCGCACACCGGCGTCGGCAGACCGATGACACGCCCAACCGAAGTCAACGGCCGCGGATTCGATGCAATTCCAGGCCTCGGGTTCGCCTTGAATGCCACGCCGTTGCTGATCGACGTGAAAGTACAGCTCCTTGGAGGTAAGGAAGACCTTGCCTTCACGATCCCAGTGCCAGACGTCGAGGCAGCCCTGATCCTCAAGGCTCTTGCGTGGAAATCTCGCACCTCAGATAAGGACCTCGCTGACATCTCTTCCCTGATGGAAATCGTCCAGATGCACAGGGATTCCCTGGCGAGCTGGGGATTCGGGGACGCACGTCTGGCTGCCATGGGGCAGCGGCAGGACGCGGCCAGGGTGCTACACCAGCTAATTCAATTGGCCGACCGCGGCCGCATAAAGCCTTTGAGAGGCCTCGCGTCCCCGGCCAGGTTCGCGGCCCTGCTGCGCGAGCATGTCCCGGCGCCGACCCGGTAACTTGCCCTGAGCCAGATTCCGTGAAGACGAGGTTGTGGCCGGTCTTCGCATGGTCCCCGGTGAATAAGCCAGATGCCGAGGAGGCTACTGTGATCACGTTCCGGTTCCGCCGCGCCGCACTGACCGTTCCACTTGCTGCTGTCGCCATGACGCTCCTGCCTGTTCCCGCGCAAGCCGACACTTGCATGCTCGATAACAAAGGCAACCAGGTCTGCGGTGCCAGTGGATTCCGGCCGCAGGCCAGCCCGGCTCCTACACAAGCGTTGGCATCAACAACGGCACCCCCGGCGCGAGTGGCCCGGACGGACGCCCGACGACGGCCGCAACTCCGCCGGCCTGGTCGGCACCCGGTTACCAGCCGCCTCCGGCCCCTGCTCCGGCACCGAACGACCCGGCTGTGGCTCACCGGCACCCTGCCGCCTGGAGTGACCGCACCTGGAACCTCCGGGGTCACCGCAAGCGCCCCTCCGACTCAGACGGGCACGAAAGAGCTACCTCCGGCTATTCCTTCCGGCGCCTCTAACGCATCAGGATCCCGTGCGTCGACCGCCGCCGCCGCGGCCACGCCGTCGTCGACGGCAGCAGCGTCGGCACGGGCTACCCCGCGACCTTCGATGACCGAGATGGCGGTCCACACTCCACCCCCGATGACGACGTCAAGAACTGGCGCGGCCCAGCCCGCATGTCCTTCGCCGTCAAGATCCCACATAGCGACTCCGATCCGTTGTCAAGCTTTCCTGACACGACCTTGTCGTGCAGCCAGATCGGTTGTCAAGGAATCCTGACGACACTGCTTGGGGCGAGGTGAACGAAATCCAGTTCTCGTTCGTCTCGTGGACCGGGCGCAATGCAGGCGACCATCCCTCGCTGACCCCGTCACACAGCAGTTGAAGCGTTAGTCCTGCCTGTGGACAGCACGCGATGGCGCGCCTGCTGGAATGCCGCCGGGACATCAGACGAACGCACGGCACGACGGCGGAAATCACCGTCCTCAGCGTTGACGCCCGAGAACCTACCGGTTCGTGGATCACCATCGACTGGGACCGTTTCGGTCATGTCCAAACCGCATGGCTGGAAGCGCCGCAAGAACCCATCTGGACGGGATCAGTCCTGCTGATAGCCAGGTACTACCTCCGGGCTTCACATTGCCTTGCCTGGGCTCCACGCTTAGAACCCCTTGCGCCGCGCACGCCGCATTTGTCGGCAAGTCGGTGAGGTTCGAGTAGCCAAGAACATCATTCGCTGCTGGATGCATCTTCAAAGATCGTGCACGAGGTCCACTCCTCGATGCGACGACCACTTGCCAAGATCCGCCGAGACGCCCGTGTGGAGGGCATGTCGATCGGCGGGTTGGCAAAGCGGTATCAGGTCGGCAGGGACACCGTCCGGCAGGCCTTGGCGGATCCAGTCCCGCCGGCGCGAAAGAAACCCGTGAGAGCTCCTCATCGCCGAGCGGCCGACCCTGGCTACTAGGGCCAGGATTATCGGCCCACGCGTCGGCGCAGGGCCGTGACGAGTTCGTGTTCGTCCGTGTTGACCAGCTGAAAGTCGCGGACGACCACTCTGCCCGCGACCACCACATGGCGTGGCCGGCGCCCGGGCGATGCCCACAAGATCCCTGCAACGGGATCCGCGACGCCGGCGTCGGCGATGCCTGCGACATCCCACGCGCATAAGTCGCCTGCGGCCCCGGACCGCAAATGGCCGAGTTCGGGGCGGCCAAGGCCTTGTGCCGAGCCTTCCGTGGCGATGCTGAGTGCCTCGCGGGCGGACACGGCCCGGCCCACAAGGGGCGCAATCTGCATGGCCAGCCGTGCATCTGCGAGGAGGTGGCCGGCGTCGTTCGAGCCGCCGCCGCTCGTGCCGAGGCCCACTTTCACGCCGGCGTCGAGCAGTGCGGCGACCGGTGAGATTCCCCAGCCCATGGGGAGGTCGCAGCCAGGGGCATGGGTCGCGGTTGCGCCAGATGTGGCAATCCGGGAGATCTCCCAGGGCGTGACGCCGCACAGGTGAGCCAGGGTTACATCGTCCTCAAGCCAGCCCCAGTCCTCCAGAAGCTCCAGAGGGCGGCGGCCGTAGTGCTCCTGGGCAATTCCGACGTCCACCTGCTCGTTCGATTGGGTCCTGCGACGTAGCCCGTGCCGGCGGGCCACCTCGCCGAGCAGTTTGTATGTTTCAGGGCCGTCGCTGTGGACTCCGGCGGGCCCGACGGCGAGCTGGAGCATGCCATCGCCGCTCACCCCGCTGGTGGTGCCGGGCAGCAAGGCCGAAACGATATCCTCCGCGGAGGCAGCAGCGGCCTGGGGATCGTCGCCTGCGGTTCCCCGTACGAAGGCAAGACGCGCGCCAACTCGGCGGACGGCCTCGGCGCTTGCCCGGGCGATTGACACGGTGTCGGCGCCCCGGGGCCAACTCAGGTGGTGGTCGGCCACGGTGGTCACCCCGCACAGCAAGCCCTCCGCGGCACCCACTGAGGCCGCAAAACTCGCGAGTTCGGGGTCGACACTGGCCGCATCATAGGCGGTTGCCATGGTGGGCAGCCATTCGCTCATCGCTACGCCTCGGGTGCCCGGGAGGGTACGGAAGGCGGATTGGAGGAGGTGGTGATGCGCATTCACCAGGCCGGGGGTGACTACACAGCCGGTGGCGTCAAGGACCTCCCCGTCGTCTTGGGCGGGGTCGGCGCCCACCACGGTACCTTCACTGATATGCAGCGGGCCGGTGCGTTCCTCGTTGCCGTCGATGAAGATCCGTTCGGCGTTGGTGATAGTGAGCATGGGGACTCCCTGGATAGTGGTCGTTTGGGTGAAGGTGGCGGCTGGGGTCAGAGATCGAGCACGAGGCGGCTGCACGCCGCGCGCGAGACGCAGACCATCATCACGCGGTTCTCGGCTTGTTCCGCCGCTGTCAGAACGGAGTCTCGATGATCAGCCGTTCCGGAGACGATGGGGGTCTCACAAGTGCCGCAGGTACCTTCGCGGCAGGAGGAAAGAACAAAAGCCCCGGCTTCTTCCACGGCCTCCAGGATCGTGCGGCCCTCGGTCACTGTGACGGTCACACCTGTCTGCTGGAGTTCCACCTCGAACGGTCCGTTATAGACCGGAGCGCCGTTCTCCTTCGGGGTGAAACGCTCCAGATGCACGCTTACTCCGTGATAGCCGGCGAAGGCGTCCTCGACGCCGTCGAGCAGCCGGGCGGGTCCGCAGCCGTACACGGCAAGCCGGGCACCGGGTCCTGGACGGCTGTCGGCCGCAAGAACGCTTAGTTCCAGCCGCTGACCTTCATCTGCGGCGTGGATCCGGACCCGTTCCGGATGGTAGGCGAGCAGTTCGTCCACGAACGCCATGGTCTGCCGGGAGCGCCCGGCATAGAGCAGGGTCCAGTCGAGGCCCCGTGCAGCTGCCTCGCGGACCATGGGAAGGATGGGCGTGATGCCGATTCCGCCAGCGACAAAGATGATTCGGGCCCCCGCTTCGGGTGCGAACGGGAAGTGGTTGCGGGGGCCCCGAACGCGCAGTTTGGTCCCAACTGTGGCGGAGTCGTGCAACTGGATGGAGCCGCCCCGGCCGGCGGGCTCGCGCAATACTCCGATCCGCCAGGGCGATCCGGTACTCGTGCCGCCGCACAGGGAGTACTGCCGTTCTATCCCGCCAGGTAACAGGACATCGAGATGTGAACCGGGCGTCCACGGGGCAAGGGCTGAGCCGTCTGCTCTTGCCAGCTCGAAGGCCACGACCCCCGCCGCAAGCTCTCGGCGCGCCGCGACGCTGACCTCGAACACCTCGACGTTTTCGGCGCTCATGATTTCCCGTCCAGATCGGCGTCCGCGCGCTCGAAGTGGACGTCGCCGGTCCCGCCGGTCAACGACCGGTCTTCCTTGACGACGATGGCACGGTAGACGCTGCCATCCGGTGAGCTCCAGCGGTGCCGGGTGCCGCCCGGGTAGTGGATCGAGTCCCCCGCATGCAGCAGCTCGCACCCGCGGTTGTCCAGGTCCACCAGCACGCTGCCGGAAATGATGAACAGGAACTCGTCCTCGTCATGCACAAAGAACCTGCCCGGTTCGACACTGGAGTCGCGCCATTCCAAGGTCATGACTCCCCGGTTCCCTCGGGCCAGGGTACGGGCCTCGCCCTTGCGCGTCGGCCCGCGGACGCCTTCGTCGGCCCGGACCACGTGGACGTTGCCGTGGTCGTCCGAGGACGCGCCGCGGGACTCCGCCGCGAGCATCAGCTCGATCTGGCTGATGCCCAATGCGTGGGAGATCCGATCCAGCGACGACATGCTCGGACGGGCAAGACCCCTTTCCAGTTGACTCAGGAAGGAATGCGAAAGATCTGTTGCTCCGGCGAGCTGGACCAGCGTGAGTCCCTTGTCCTTGCGCAGCACACGGACGCGCCGTCCCATCAGTGCGATCTGCCTGTCAATGGCGGGGGCCCGGCCGGTGCCTTCGCCGCCGGATCGCGCCACGTCTACCGGGTTTTTCACCGTGACTCCTTTCGGTCCTTCAGGACTATGGAACTGTAATTTCACCAGCCGTGGTGCAGGACCCCGGCTGATTCACCGTCGGGAAACCGACTTGTTACGTGGGCGAAACACAACCACCGTATGTTGAAGCTATCAACATGTTGAGTGTATCAACATTTTGCCACACATCGAGAGCAATGAAATCGGAGGACCGGATGCACCAGCTGCCTTTCCATATCTCGCTCCTTCGTTCAGCTACGCTTCCCGACGGAACCGTCCGGGACGTAGAGATCAACGGAAACCGGGTTGGCCGCGTCGTGGCCGCTGGGCAAGGCCGGCGGTCCGGCTCCGGAGCGGAGATAGACCTCAGCGGCTTCATGCTCCTCCCGGCCCCCGCCGAACCGCACGCTCACTTTGACAAGGCATTGTCCGCGGAGGCCATCCGGCCTCCCCTGGGAGATCTGCGAGACGCGATCGAGGCGTGGCGCCGCCACGCCTCCACAATGACCGTCGACGACATCCGCGGCCGGGCCCTTGAAGCGGCGCTCACGCTGCTCGCCAACGGCACCACGTCGGTGCGGTGCCACGTCGACGTCCTGCTCGGAGACAAACCCCTCCGCGGCGTCGAAGCCCTTGTTGCTGTCCGCCAGGAGCTCGAAGGGCTCATGGACCTCGAACTTGTGGCCCTTGCAGGTTCCGAGGTCCCGGACGCCGACATCGAAGCAGCCCTCGATCTTGGAGTCGACCTCGTGGGCGGATCACCACATCTCAGCGCAGACCCCTTTGCAGATCTGCGCCGACTGATCACACTCGCCGAACGCCGCGGCGTCGGCGTCGACCTTCACACGGACGAGAGCCTGGATGGCGAGCTCACGATCGTCGAGTTCGCCCGACTTGTCCGCGAATGGCCAGCGGGGCGGATGAGGACGGCCGGGCATTGCGTCAGACTGGGAACCCTCGAACCGGAGGGCCTCCACGGTGTGATTGACGAGATTCTCGCGAGCGACCTCGGCATAGTCACCCTCCCGATCACCAACCTCTACCTTCAAGGCTGGGACCACCCGGCATCGACGCCGCGCGGCCTCACTGCAGTCCGAACGCTCCTTGACCGGGGGGCCCGGCTGGGTGCCGGGGCCGACAACGTCCGCGACCCCTTCAACCCTGTGGGGCGAAGCGACGCCTTCGAAACGGCAGGGCTGCTCGTTGTCGCCGCGCATCTGACGCCTGCCGAGGCCTATCAGGCAGTTTCCGTCGGCGCCCGCTCCGTCATGGGGATGCTCGCGGCCGGCCCGGTGGAGGGCGCGGACGCCGAGCTAGTGGCCATCCGCGGCACCAGTATCGGCGATGTGGTCGCAAATGCCTCACCTGACCGATATGTCATCCACGCGGGGCGCCTCGTGGCACACAGCGAAATATCGCGCCGCATCGCCACCCCCGCAAGTCTGCGTCAACTTTCAGCCCCCATGGAACCGAGGTACTCCGCATGACCGAAACACAGGCAGCTGCGCTGTCGGAAACCCGGAACGAGGGGACGAGGCTCCTCGATTTCCAGGATGTCGAAATGACCTTCCCCAACGGGACCGTCGCCCTCTCGGGCGTGGACCTCACGGTCCGCCAGGGTGAGTTCGTAACCGTTGTCGGACCTTCCGGCTGCGGCAAGAGCACGCTGCTGCGCATCGCCTCCGGGCTGGAAAGCTCCTCCCACGGAACCGTCAACATTGCCACGTCCCGGATCGGTTACGTCTTCCAGGATGCCACCCTGCTACCGTGGCGCGACGTCCAATCCAACGTCGAACTGCTGGCCGAGTTAAGGAAGGAGCCCCGGGCTATCCGCTCGCAGAAGGCCCGGGAGGCCATCGAACTGGTCGGGCTCAAAGGCTTCGAAGAGCACCTTCCGCGGCAGCTCTCCGGCGGCATGAAGATGCGGGCCTCCCTGGCCCGTTCACTCACCCTGGACCCGGAACTGTTCCTCTTCGACGAACCGTTCGGAGCCCTTGATGAGATTACGCGCGAGCGACTCAACGATGAACTTCTTCGGCTCTTCGCCGAGCGCCGCTTTGCGGGCTTGTTCATCACTCACTCCGTCTCCGAGGCCGTGTACCTTTCCACAAAGGTGGTGGTCATGTCGGGACGGCCCGGAGCGATTGTGCGCACGTTTGAGGTGCCGTTCCCTGTGCCTCGTGACCCTGACATCCGTTTCACCCCCGAGTTCGCCGCCCTGGTCGGCGACGTCTCCCACGCACTCCGAGAGGGGCACCACTGATGTCAGCCACGATCAACCCCGAGAAGTCCCCCAAAGCCACGGCCTCCGGGCCTTCCCCCATCAAGCGAACGACGCCCGATGTTCGGGTTCGCAGGCCCAAGACGGCCACATGGGTTCCGCCCGTGCTCGTCTCCCTCATGCTCCTGGGGCTCTGGTACGCAGTCAGCTACCTGGTGCTGGACGAGAAGCGACGGTTCCTCATGCCGCCTCCGGACCAGGTGGTCAGAAAAGGCTTACTGGCCCCGGAAGTCCTTGGCGAGATCCTGGCAAGCCTGGGGCAGACCGCTGCCGTCGCCCTCGCCGGTCTCGCTGCGGCGATCGTCATCGGTATGGCATGGGGCATCGCAATGTCACAGGCCAAATGGATCGAACGCTCGCTGTTTCCCTACGCCGTGATCCTGCAGTGCATCCCCATCCTCGCCTTGGTGCCCCTGATCGGGTTCTGGTTCGGCTTCGATTTCTTCTCCCGGACCGTGGTGTGTGTCATGATCGCGCTCTTCCCCGTCGTCTCGAACACCCTGTTCGGGCTCCAATCGGCTGACCGCTCCCAGCTTGAACTCTTCCGGCTGCAGAAAGCCAGCCGCTGGACGGTCCTGACCAAGCTCCAACTGCCAGCTGCCCTGCCGGCGGTCTTCGCCGGCATGCGCATTTCCGCAGGCCTCGCCGTCGTCGGCGCCATCGTCGGAGACTTCTTCTTCCGCCGCGGCACCCCCGGCATCGGCTCCCTCATCAGCAACTACCAATCACGCGTCGAATCCGCCGAACTGTTCGCCGCGATCATCGCCGCCTCACTGTTCGGCGTCGTGATTTTCTGGCTCTTCGGCTTGATCACCAAGTTCGTGGTCGGCGCCTGGTACGACGTCGACGCCCGCTAAAGACCGCGCCCGCCCACCCCACAAATGTTTCACCGTGCACGTCCCATCCTTATCCATTCAGGAACTTTTCCCACTTGAGGAGACACATGCAACGCCCAACATCCCGCACCTCAACCCGCGCCATTTTCCTGTCCGGCGTCGCGGCGCTCACAGCGCTCACGCTCAGCGCCTGCGGCACCTCGAACGCCACCGCACCTGCTGCAAGCGCGGCAGACCAGACCATCGGCTCGGTTGACCTGAAGGCCGCCGGCTGCCCGGCCAACGTCGTGATCCAGACCGACTGGAACCCGGAGAGCGAACACGGCCACCTCTACCAGCTGCTTGGTCCCAACCCCACGATCGACGCTGGCAACAAGTCCGTCTCCGGCCCCCTCTACGCCGGCGGCAAGTCCACCGGCGTCAATGTGGAGATCCGTTCCGGCGGTCCCGCCATCGGCTTCCAAAGCGTGGCGTCCCAGATGTACCAGGACCCGGCCATCACCCTCGGCTACATCAACACCGACGCAGCAGTCCAGCTCTCCGCGACGATGCCCACAAAGGCGGTGTTCGCTCCAATGGATATCAACCCCCAAATGATCATGTGGGACCCCAATACATACAAGGCCAAGACAATTGCTGAACTCGGCCCCGAACTTGCTGCAAACGACGGCGTCGTGCGCTATTTCGGCAGCGCCAGCTGGATGAAATACATGACGGCGAAGGGCATCCTCTCCGAGAAGGTACTTGACGGAAGCTATGACGGAACACCGGCCAACTTCGTCGCCGGCGGCGGCAAAGACGCCCAGCAGGGCTTCGCCAGCGCCGAACCATACATCTACCAAAACGAAGTGTCGGCGTGGAAGAAGCCTGTAGCCTACCAGCTCATCCACGACACGGGATGGAAGATCTACCAAGCCGCCGTCTCCGTCCGGTCCGCCGACGAATCCAAGCTGGGCGGATGCCTCACCAAGCTTGTGCCCGTGCTCCAGCAGGCAGAGGTGGACTTCTTCAAGGATCCCAAGCCCGTTGAGAGCCTCATCCTTGACCTGGTTACGAAATTCAACACGGGCTGGGTTTATTCCCCGGGCGTCGCCGACTTCTCCGTGAAGACCATGATCGAACAGAAGATCGTGGGCAACGGCAACAACACCACGCTAGGCGATTTCGACGCCGATCGGGTGAAGACGATCCTCGACCAATCCGTCCCGCTCTTCACCAAGCCGGGAAGCACCCCCAAACCTGGCCTCACGGCCGAAGACATCTACACCAACAAGTACATCGACACCTCAATCGGCCTGAAATAGCCCCGAAAACAGCAACGCGGGACCAGCAGCCGGCCGTGCCTTCGACAGCGCGGCCGGCGCCTGCTGCGGTCTTTCCATAACGAAAGTGGCAATCATGAACTACACCTACCCTCAAACAACGATCGACGCGCTGGCCGGGGAGCTGCGCGGCATTCTGGGCGAACGCGGGGTCACCACCGACCTTGCGATGCGCGAGAAGGCCTCGATCGACGGAGCCAAGCTCTCACCCGTCATCATGGAACAGCTTCCGCTGGGCCTCGCCGACCTTGTCGCCTTCCCGGCTACGGCCGATGAGATCGTCCAGGCAGTGGGGGCGGCGGTGCGCCACGGCGTCTCCATCACCCCGCGGGGCAAGGGCACGGGAAACTACGGCCAGGCAATTCCGATGCCCGGCGGGCTCGTCCTCGACGTATCGCGGGCGAAGGGCATTCTCGACGTCGGGGACGGCTACATCACGGCGGAAGCCGGGGCCACCATGATCCAGCTGGAAACAGCAGCCCGCGCCGCCGGCCAGGAATTGCTCATGTACCCGTCCACGGCCCAAAGCACCATCGGCGGCTTCCTCTCCGGCGGGTCCGGAGGCACCGGCTCCATCGAGCATGGTGTCATCGCCGGTGGGGACTTCGTGATCGCGCTGGACGTCGTCCACGGCGTCGCCGATCCCGAGCTAATCCACGTCGAGGGCCCCGACGCCCAAAGTTACCTTCACAACTACGGCACCGCCGGCATCATCGTCCGCGCCACCGTCAAACTCGAACCGCTGCGCGAATGGCGCGCCTTCTACGCGAGCTTCCCGGCCTTCGAGGGGGCGCTCTCCATCATCCGCGAACTCGGGCAACTTTCGCCGACGCCGCGCCTCGTCTCGGCTGACCTGCCGATGCTCGCCGCCGCGCTGCCCGTCGACCCGGCCATCCCGGCTGGCCGGGCCAGCCTGCGCGCCATCCTGGACGTGGCCGCCCTGCCCGCTGCCACCGCCCTCGTCGAACGGGCGGGCGGGCACGTGGAAGTCGTCCGGGGAGGCCCTCAGGCGGTCATCAAACTCAGCATGATCTCCTACAATCATCCGATCGAGTGGCTGCAGAAGGCGCACCCTGACACCTATTTCCACGTCGAAGTGGCAGGCGATGCCCTGATTGAACGCATCGACGAGGTCCACGCCGTGTACCCCGGCGGAATGCTCCACATCGAGGCACAACGCGACTACCCGATCGGCCAACTCGCCGGGCGCTACGAAAGCAAGGCCGAAGTGGAGGCCGGCCTGGAGCGGCTCAAGAACCTTGGAGTGCGCGTCCACAACCCGCATCAATGGTTCGTCGATTTCGAGGTCCAGAGAACCAAGGACCTCGCCGCGGTGACCGACCCCTTCCGGCTCCTCAACCCCGGGAAGCTCATCAACGACGAAGAACAGCCGCACGGCCTCATGACGGTGGAGGCCCAGCTATGAGCCGCAAACTCGCAGAACTTTCCGGCCCCGCCGCCGCTTCGATCCTCTCACCATCGTCAGTGATCGTGGTGCCCACGGGCGCGATCGAACACCACGGCCCGCACCTGCCCCTGATAACCGATTACCTCCTGGCCGACTCGGTGGGCAACGCTGCCGTAGAGCACGCGGCTGCCGCCGGCGTCGACGCCTGGATATTGCCGACCCTGGCCTACACCAAATCGGACGAACACGCCTGGGCCCCCGGAACCGTGTGGCTCAGCTGGGACGCGATGATGAAGACCATGATCGACATCGGCCGGTCCGTGGCCTCCACCCCGGCCAGGACGCTGGTGTTCCTGAACGGGCACGGTGGCAATGTGGCGCTCCTGCAGGTGGCCTTGCGGGAGATCCGCCGCCGCTTCGGCCTCAACACCTTTCTAATGGGAGTCCGGGCATCGGCCGACGGCGTGGAGCCGCCAGAGGAAGAGTGCGGGCTCGGCATCCACGGCGGCCACTCCGAAACCTCGCTCATCATGCACATCCGCCCCGACCTGGTGGACACGTCACTCGCGGAGCGGAATGTACCCGCCCACATAGCCGAAGCGGATTACATTGGATTCCATTCCAAACCCGTCAGCTTTGGCTGGCTCTCGAACGACTTCGGTCCCATTGGGGTGGTGGGGGATCCGAGGTGGGCCAACGCAGCCGACGGCGCTGCCCTCTTCGAGGCAGCGGTCGCCCAAGCCGCCGCGGCGCTGGATGAAATCTCTCGTTTCCGGCTGGCCGGGGATGACGCATGATCACTTCTTCCGTGACCTTCCGGCCGTCGGCCAGCGGACCAACTGCGCCGTGAAGTGAGCATCGCTCGTCGATGAAGCAGCTACCACATCAACCCCTGCTGCCTTT
Organism: Arthrobacter sp. MMS24-S77; assembly: GCF_054888235.1. Lineage (NCBI taxonomy): Bacteria > Bacillati > Actinomycetota > Actinomycetes > Micrococcales > Micrococcaceae > Arthrobacter > Arthrobacter sp. MMS24-S77. The sequence continues at coordinate 1,949,624 of NZ_JBTZRN010000001.1, read as the reverse complement.
AATGCCACGATCTGCGCATGCGGCAGTGCTCTGGCTTCACTACCGAACCCGACGCGGTGCTTGCAGAACGCACTCGATGACCTGAAGGAGGACCCCATGGCCGATGCGCCAATCCTCAAGCACCTAAACGACCTGATCGCACACGCGATTTCTCCAGGCGACACCGTCAAGCTCGTACCGCTAACCGGGCCGTCCGACGGCTCTCCGACAAGCGCCTTCTTTGAAATCTGGGAACCACGGGGCGTGCAGCCGGCCAATTCCCATTCGGATTCCGTTGAAATCTTCATCATCCTCAACGGTGAAGGCGAAGCCGTAAGCGACGAGCACACGGTCTCCATCAAGTCGGGAGACGTACTAATACTTCCAAGCGGATCCGTACATCACATCCGCAACACTTCAGAGACTGAGCGACTGTATGCGGTGACAATAATGGCAAACGACATGGGGTCCATGAAGAAAGGCTTCGAAGACCTTGTCACATCGGGGCGAACGGTTGACTTTGAGGAACCGGACAAGGCCGCGATCTTCGTCGGACTCGCCCCAATCGGCAAAGTGGTCGCCGACCCGCTTCATGGACAACGACATGTCTGAGCCCGGGTCGGGCTAAGCAAGCCGAAGATCTCACCGCGATAAATCTAAAACCTGACCCGAATTGATCGTGGGCAGCATGTCCCGCCGTTGGTCGCGCGCGTGGATGCTGCCAGCCAAACCGCCACTGAACGGGCTCCCGGATTTCGTCCGACTCAAGGAGCGAATCTGCGACCTTCGCCACCCGCTACGCCGCCATCATCCTCTATCAGAACCCCACCCGCTACCTGTTGAGGGCGAGTCCCTGACCCCAGCGGCCTCTTCCACTTGGCGGAGGTAGATTAATCGCCGTCCCGAAAGGCTGAACATATTGTCTGTTCTTCAGACTTCGAAAAACTCCTCCAATAACGCCGATCGTGAGGCTCTCAAAATTTGGCTGATGATCGTCCTGACATTTGCGACGGGCGTCGGAGACGCTGTCGGCTACCTTGGCTTCGACAAGGTCTTCGTCGGCAATATGACCGGAAACATCGTCATCATCGGCATGGCTTTGGCCGGGAGCTCGGGCCTACCTCTATTCGGCCCGCTGATCGCTTTGGCAGGCTTCAGCGCAGGGGCTGCGGGTGCCGGGTGGGTTCTGCGCGGTCCCGAACTCCGATGGACTTGGCGGGTGTCAGCCATTCTGGGGGCTTCCAGCCTCATACTCATGACAGTAAGTGCGGCCGCCTGGCTGTTCGACGGGCAACTCAGTCCCATGCAGAAGAACGTATTCGCGACGGCCATGGCCTTCGAGATGGGACTCCAGGCCTGCGTTGCGCGGAGGCTCGCCGTGCGTGACATGACGACGGTCGTGGTCACTTCGACCCTGGTCTCTTTCGCGGGGGAGTCATTGGTCGGCCGGCCGAAGGGTCGAGTGTGGAATCGAAGGCTCGCCGCAGTAACTGCCATCCTCGCCGGAGCCTTGACGGGAGCGGCACTACAGCATGTGCATCTAGTCCTGGCCATGGCCGCGGCAAGCTGCCTCACGATAGGGATGACTGTCACTGGACACCTCAGGTGGAATGGGCGATCTAGCGGTGCCCAAACGGACTGACACTCCTGGAGCGGGAAATGAACATGAGCGCCTGAGGGAGCGCCCGCGGAACTGGCACGGTCGGAGAGCGCCTTGAGATAGTCATGTCGAAGCCGCCCTTACCGCCATTGACCGTGATGACTCGTTGAGGGAAGAAGAGTCCGGATCCCACACACCTTAACTCTGTCGACGGATCGTACGCCGGCAACAGATATGCCATGAGAGGTGCCCGATGACAGGAACGTCCGACAAGAACCTATGATCCGGGCCGCAAAGTCATGTCGACCGGAACAGAGACCTGCATGAACTGGCGAAGGCAGAGCCCGGAGGGGGATTTAGATGCAGGTCAAAAAGCCGCAGTGCACAAAGGTGTGCACAATGTGAACACCCCCTTTGGCCGGACAAACACGCACTGGCGCCCTCTACCTCGCTCGCCGAAGACTGTTATTCGAGGAAGATCCTCGTAGATTATTTCGATTTGGTCATGTCGTCACCACAACTCCTGACCATGAACGAGTAAAGGCCAACAACTGGCCACCGCTACAGCCAGAAAGGACGACCCATACCCCTAGATTCCAGCAGACGGAAGACCCCCAAGCCAGGACCCTGATACCGCCACCCACACAACCGAACAGGCGACCGCGGCGCCTGGCACAGACCGCGAACAGCGTCAGAGGAACCCGCGAAGGGTCAATGTCCACACATTAAAGCAAAAACCCCTCTGACGAGGGGTCATGCTGTGCCCAAGGTGGGACTCGAACCGCATTCCAGGCCTTGCAAACAAAGGGAAGTCCAGAAAACATAGGCAATCCGAGCCAAACCGGCCGATGTACGACCCAGTCCGACGGAAAAAGTGTTGACACTGTCAACACCTCGTGAATGCCAACTTATGGCCTAGGGAGATCTGAACTTCTGCCGGCCGCGGGGCTTATTTGCTGGCCGGGCCGGCGGTCATGTATTCGCGCAGTCCAGGGATAGCGAAGTCCACGAGCCCGTAACCTGCCGCTTCGATCAGACCCGCATCCATCAACCGCGTCCGGTAGTTACCAACAGCATTCGGCCGCATCCCGGTACGCCTGCCAATATCAGCGGTCGACGACGGCCCGGGATCTTCGGCCATGGCCTGCAGGAAATCACGGTCCCGCCCGGACGTCGTGGACAGCGCGGCTTCAATGACCACCCGCTCGTTCCGACGCCGGCCCGCCGTCACCGCCCGGCCGACGGCGGCGGCATCCAGACCGCCCGGGGCCTTTTCGGCTTCCTGCCAAAGGTAATAGCCGATCAACTGGATCAGAAACGGATAACCGCCCGTGCCCTCCGCCGCGACCCTGGCCAGCTCACCGTCCAGGGCGACGCCCGCCGCGGCGAAGGTTTCCCCGAACGAGCGCTCCACCTCCGCGATCGAGGCCGCATGCAGATCGATCCGGTCAGCGCGCCGCAGGAACGTGGCCACTCCCTCGTTCAGCAAATCGGAAACAGCGGCAGGCAAACCCGCGAAAATCAGTCCGATCGGGAGGCCCTCGCGAATGAAATGCTGGACATCCGCGGCAAGCTGGGACAACTCGGCCCGGTCCGCCGCATGAATCTCATCAACCGTGATGACCAACCCCGTCCCCCGCTCCGCCAGCAAACGCAAAAGCACCGCTCCGCGCGCCCGCCAATCGACCTGCTCCTCCGGGGCCAACTGGGTCGTGACCGAGAACCCCGCCACCGACACCCCCGTCACCCGCCGGCCCGTCGGCCCGTCCCCGAGTTCGTTCGTCAGCCTGCGCATCGCCTCCCCGATACGGCCCAGGAATCCGCCGGTCGCGGTCTCGGACACCACCGCCCAGCCACCGGCCACGGCCAGGTCCTCGGCGGCACCGAGCATGACGGTCTTGCCGATCCCCCTCGCCCCGGTGAAGATAGTCAGAAGCCCCGGCGCCCCCGACCCGATCCGCAGACCATAGGCGAACTCGTCGAGCACTCCGCCGCGCCCGATAAGATCCGGCGGCGTCGCCCCAGCCGTCGGCCGAAAAGGGTTCTCCACACCTGCTCCTGTGAATGTCGATGAATCTTATGAATCCTGTGAATATCACCCTACCAACCAGCAAACCGTTTGCGGCAATAATGAACGTAAACTGGTCGGACGGGACTGCCTCGGCTTTTGTTGACTCGGGGTCTTAAACCGCTGAGAGCGCGGTCCGGTTGATTGTTTCATATTCGATTGGCGTGAGTTTTCCGAGGCGTCTTTGCCGTCGCCGGCGGTGGTAGGTCCTTTCGATCCAGGTGGTGATCGCAGACCGGAGCTCCTGGTGTGTGAGCCAGCTTTGGCGGTCCAGGACGTTTTTCTGCAGCAGCGAGAAGAAGGATTCCATCGCGGCGTCGTCCGCGCACGCGCCCACCCGGCCCATCGACCCTGCGAGCCCGTGGTGCCGGAGCGATTCGACGAAGCGGCGGGACCGGAACAGGGATCCACGATCCGAATGCACCACCGTTCCGGCCGGGCGGCGTGCGCGCACGGCGTTCTCCAGTGCGGCGACGGCCAACGAGGATTTCATCCGCGAGTCCATCGAGTACCCGACGATCCTCCCGGAATAGACGTCCTTGACTGCGCAGAGGTAGGGCTTCCCCTCGGCAGTGGGGTGCTCAGTGATGTCGGTCAGCCACAGTTCGTTCGGCGCCGCGGCGGTAAAGTCCCGCTCCACCAGGTCATCGCGAACCGGTGGTCCCGGTTTCCGGTACAGGCCACGCTTCATGGAAACACGGACCAGATGCCATGGTCCCGGCACAAGCGCTGGACCCTGTTCTCGCCCGCCGTGAAGCCTTTCTCCGGGGAGTTCGTCGGCGATGAAACGGTATCCGAAGGCCGGATCATCGACGTGGATGTCCCGAGCGGCGTTAACCAGGTGCCCATCCTCCCAGTCCCGGGCCGTCACCGGGCTGGCTTTCCACCGGTAGTAGCCTTGCTTGCTGAACTTCAACACCGTGCAGGTCACCGCCACCTGACTTGGCTCATTTCCTTAGACGATATGAAGTGGAACGGGTTACCTGCCCGTCCGGGGCGGTCCATTTTCGCCGGGCGGTCCTGCAGCGCCGACTTGAGGTGATTCGGCTCGCCCTGATCCGGGGACAGGCGCTTCAGGACCTATTCCCGGCGGTGATGGCCCTTATCCCGGACGGCAGGTTCAGCCGGGAGAATGAGGGGCCGGGGCCTTCTGTTTCACAGGTCCGTGGGTTGCCATTCGCGGCTCCTGTGGCCTGCGAGGGTCCTTGGGGGGGTGCAATGGTAGTGCCACATGTGAGGTTTGGGAGGTCCCGGCTATGTTTGAGCCTACTTTCATTGGTCTGGATGTTCACGCGGTCAACGTTGTTGGTCATGCGCCCCTGCGGGCCACATCAATAACATCCTGGCGGAACTCCGCCCCCAGCTCGCTAGGTCAAGGAGTCAACAAAACCGGGGGCAGCCCCCAACGGCAAGTCATCGGCGCGCTGGTGCTCCCCTTCGTCCAGCCCGTGACAGCCAGTAACCGAGGACGGCGCGGAGTCGACACCAAACGAGTCGACCTCGTTTGGAGGTGACCTCTCTCGATGGGAAGTCCAGGCGTGACGGAGCATCACGGCCGCGCTGCCGCCTCCAGTGGAGGGTCTTCGTCGACCAGATAGTTAAGTGTGTAGTGGTCTATGAGCAGAAACCTGCTGGTGAGGTTCCCACATTGATGAACGTAAACAAGCCTTCGCACCCTGACAGATGGAACATCGCCGCTGAACTACGCGTGGCAGGCGGTGCGATACTGAAGGCTGGTGAGAGGAGCTGTACATGGCAACGGTGCGGGTGAAAAGCGAGCCGTACGAGGACTCGCCTCGGCCATCAGCTCAGCGCACACAACTATTGCCTCTGACGATTGGGGTATCGCCTAATGGCGCGGGACATCGGTGAGCAGATGATCCTCGCCGAGTGGCTGTTCGCCGAAACCCTCGACGATATTCGCCGCAGAAGCCAGGAACCCACGTCGCGCACACGGTACGAGCTGCTGGGCATCGCACCTTTGCTGCGCAAGCTCCTGATTGACGGAACCTCGCTGCTCGACACCGTATTTGCCGTGCGTGCAGAAGTTCCTGTGGAGTTCCGTATTCGGTCATGGAGCGCGTTCGAGGACCGGTTGGCGAATGAAGGACTCAGCCGCTACTTTGGGATTGGCGGCGAACAGATCGTCGGCGAGGCCGATTGGCCAGGCATTCCACTTGATGAGTTCCTCAGGACCGTCATCGGCGTAGCCGAAACCGACGACCTCACGGTAAAGAGCGTGATCCGCTACTACGCTCATGTCGAGGGCGGAGTGCACTTCGGCAAACCGAAAGAGCCTGGCGAGCCCACGCTGAGCAGCATGTCGCCAATGCTTCTGGGGCATTCGACCGGCCAGATCCAGATCCTCGCGCATCTTGGACAGATTGTCGTCGATGCATTGGAGCCGGTGCGTCGCTCGATCATAGACCGGCCGACGATCCACAAGCTGTGGCACCCCAAAAATGAACAAGGACGATACCTCAATCACTGGACCACTGAGTATCTCGAGCGTGCGACCGAGGACCAGCACTGACCCCTTGGAGGCATGAAGTGGGTTGTCTTCCACCGGCTGCGATTTGCTAGGTCTCCCCCATCGTGGAGTCCAAGAGCGGGAGGCGCATGGTGGAGCCTCCCGACTCGTGACTTCCGAACACGTTCCGAATACGATCGAACCATGGCAATCACCGTCGTCCGACCCTCGGCTACTCGGCGGTCCTCGGACCTGAGCAAGCACTCTGCAGAGGTCTTCGCGGAGGCGGAGGATCACCCGGTCACGGTGACCCGGCGCGACGGCGAGGCCCTAGTGCTGATGTCCCAGCGTGAGGCCGATGCCCGGGCCGAGCTCCTGGACCTCGCGGACACGCTCCTTGCTGCTGCGCTTGAGGGTGGCATCCTGGCTGAGCGCATCGCCAGCCGGTTCCCTTGGATGTACGCGCTCAAGGCCGAAGATCGGGATGATTGCGCTCGGGAGGTCATCGACGCTGCGCGGGCTTCCTTCGCTACGCAACAACCTCACCTGGCGATCGCTACGCTCACCAGCTGGCGCGAGACGGCCACAGCAAGTGCCGCAGGACTGGGCTCGCAGCCGGTCGAGTGGATCGATGAGGACGATAAGACCGCGGTCGAGCGTCCCCGACGCCCGTCCAAGTCGTTCAGACGGCCGACGACGGGATCATTACACGTGCTGAAGAAGCACGACTCAAGTGAGGCGAAGTAGAAGCCCATGGGATCATTCACCCCACGCGTGATGCGGTTGCTCGCAGATCAGCTGACCGAGATTCCGTTGCGCCAGATCGATGCCCTGTTCGACGACCGGGGGATCGCGCTTGGTCCACCGCAGCCACGGGAGAACGACGAGAGCGCACGGCGGGAGCGAATGCGCCGTTACCTCGTGACACTGGACCTGAACAGCTCCGCTGATGCGCAGCGACTGACCGCGGTCTTCAGCGACGTTTTGCAGAAGATCACCCAGGATCATTCGAACGGCTGGGGCACCGACGACGGGTTGAGGGACAAGTGGTGCCGGATTCTTCGTGAAGACGGCTTTGACGTCGACGGGACCACAGGCATCGTACGACTCGGCCGTACCGGGGCGCAGCTGACAGAGCACGCGCTCAACGCTCTGCCCGATCCGCAGTCCATCCATGATCATCTCCGCCGGCTCGGTGACAGCGTCGACACGGATCCTCGGCTGGCGGTGAGCACTGCCAAAGCGCTGATCGAATCGACCGCCAAATGCGTGCTCACCGCCCGTGGGAAAACCTACACCCGCGCAGCCAAGGTGCCGGCCCTGGTCAACGCCGCACAGGAATCACTCGGCCTGGCAGCCAAGTCCGTCAGCGACGAAGACAAAGCGCTCCGCCAGGCCCTGCAGTCCCTCGTCACGCTCACCCAGAGCGTGACCGAGCTCAGGAACAACGTCGGCATCGACCACGGAGCCGAGGAGGTGCCCCGCTGGGTGCGCCCTCGACATGCGCGTCTGGTCGTCGGAGCGGCGCAGGTCTGGTGCCAGCTCATGCTGGAGACCCTGGCAGATCCGGACGCACCTTGGCGTCGCTCGGCATCCTGATCACGGGTACCGAGCGTAGTTACGTTCGCGTGTGCCAGGGAGTGGATTGAGGGGCGGAAAGCCGTCTCAATCCGTATCAGTCGATGCGCCCCCTGATGCGGACGGAGGACTGAATGAAGTCTCCAGTCACTTGAAGCAAACTGACGGTAACGAAGTGGTCAGGTGCCTGAGCCCGATGGACGGCGTTGTTGCGTGCCTCACTCAGGCGTTTCAGGTCCTCGAAAGTCACATCGAACTCGAACCCGGAGACTCTCGCGATGTTGATGCAGACGCCCAGCGTTGCGCCCTCCAGGCGGTCACGTTGTCGCTGTGGAAGCTCCTCAATTCGCTCCTCCAGAACCCGGACAAGCGTAAGTTCAAGCGCCGCCGCGGCGTCGATGATCGCACGCCGGTAAAGCCCTCGCGCATATGCCGCATTCGCGTCACGAATAAGGAGACGCTCCAGCGGAGGCTCCTTACCGTCACGGACAGCGGCCAGAATAAATCGCCACTCTGCAGCGGTGACCGGCCGTATGCGACGCGTGGTGAGTTGAACACCCAGATCGCCTTCGTGAGGTGGAACAATGAACGTCAGCCCGGCCCCGAGCGTTTCCGCATCGTAGACCCGATGGCCGGGGTCGAGATCCTGCCCCGTGAAAATCTCTGCCCAAGAGCGTACTCGGTCGAACCAGAATTTGATGATCTCTCCGAGCTGCTGCTCAGGCCTCCTCCATGCTCGGCCTGTATCGGTTGGAGCCTCGACCGATGTGATCACTAATCGGCGTAACGCGGTCGCAGGTTGAAACTCCTCAGGAACGTGCGCCGCGTACTCTGTGGTCCACGCGACCACCTCCCCGTTGAGGCATTCGGGGACCTCAATGCCCTCGAACGCCGGAGGCCCGCCAACGGGAGGACGGACCTCCGGCATTGCAACATCAAACTGGACTCTGCCGTACCCGGAACTAGAGATCCCTCCCAAAGCTGCACAGCTCACCCAAATGGGAACAGGCAGCTCGTAGATCGCCGTCACGGTCTCGGAAGCATGTGGAGTCATTTCTACCGCGTTCATCTCGTTCACGGCTCCAAACTGCTTTGTCCCGCCCTCGCATTAGTGTCCGGACGTCATCGTGGCCGACTGCCTTTTGAAAGGTGATCGTTACCGGAGTTTTCATTGAGGAAGGCAACGACGATGCCATTCGTAGACGCAGTACGCAGCGTCCAGAAAGATACCCGTCGAGGCTGGGATCTGGAATCGTCACCAACCCGTCCGGGGACAACCCATTTGAATTGGCCATACTTCTTCCGTCATGGGCTGCCTCAGCTGTCAACGACAGACTGAGCCTCACGGGCGAAGGCCAGTGCCTCATCGCGCAGGCCGTTCAAGACCAGGGCGTTGCGGAGAATGATCTCGGGCTCGTAGGTGAAAGTGGCTTCCAGCCGCCTCATCCTTTCCATCACCTCGATGTCGGTCAGGTGGCCCAGCCAACCCGCGATCTCTTGCTTATTCGGGGCTCCAGCCATCGTGCTGATCATGTCAGCCAGCTCTTCCCTGGCTGAGGCTGCGCCGAGACGCAGTTGATAGCGGTCCACGGCGCTTGTCGCTGAGCCCACCGAGATTGCGCTGCGCTCATCTTCGTGACCGACGGCGATTTCGTACCGAGTCGGAAGCGCGGGCTCGGGCGGTTCCGCACCCGTAATTAGGCGTGGCACCGCCTGTGTGCGGACCCAAGACGAGATTTCCGCAAGTTCCTTAATCAGGACCGGCCATCGATCCGTGCCCGGCCTGTTGATCCCCACGGTCGGAAACAACGTGACCGGAACTCTGGTACCCAGTGGAGTCTCTGCGATGACGTCCCCCACGCGCATCGGTTCCTCCGGCAAAGGGGAATAGTCGCGCAGCGAGCGAGGCTTCTGGTCATCCCTGAGCACGGCCGCCAGCCTGACAGCCGTGATCGCCGGTGTCCTGTGCTTCGCATGGTTCGTGTGAAGAACAAGCCGCGCCAACGGGTGATGGTCCGCTTGTACCTGCCGATGGAAGGGCTGCAAGGCTTCAATCCGACGAGCCAGCTCGCCACCGGCGCGTAGCGATGGCGGGCCATTCCGAACGCGCTTCTTCGTCCACTCAGAAAACTTCTCATACGTGTCCGAAGCCGGCATCTCGACCAGTTTGGCAGCCTTCTCATCGAGCGGCGCACCGTCGAGGAACTCTGCCTCAGCGAACAATGTGTGCTCAAGCGCCGCACGTAACGCCACCAATGCGTCGGCCACGATTAGCGGCACCTTGCGCGGGATCGGAGCCACCCTTTCCACAATAGTTTGGCTGACCCGGTCCACGGGCACCTCCGCCAGCTGGAATACACCATTAGGTTGGGTCTGGTAGTCGAAAAGCAGATCTGCGACTTGTCCGATTAGCTCGTCGGCGTGCGAAAGTGTCGCGGCGACCCCGAGATGGCGCTCAGGAAGCCAGGCATACATGTGATCGGTCATGAGGACACTCTAGGAGTGAGCCCGGACCGATTACGCAACACGCAGCAGGGGTACCCGAGCCGAGGGGATCAGCTGTTCCTCCCTGTCGCGTTGTCCCCGTAACGGGCCTAGCTCTTACACACCTCCCCCGAGACAATGGTCCACATGGTCAACCGCCGCCAATCATTGTCGGAACGCCAGATGGAGGTCCTGAAGTGGGTGGTCGACGGGTGCCCGGACGGGAGGTGGGAGGACTACTCCTACAAGCGCACGACCTACGCACTGGCCGATCGGGGCCTGGTCGTAGTGGACCGTCGACGAAACTCGTGGTCGGCGCAGGTGACCGAAGACGGCCGCAACTACCTCGAGCATCGTCGGTACCCGCAGGATCCTGATGATCAGGACTCACGCCCCGCGGCTGCGGAGCAGCAAAAGAAACGCCGCGCCGTAGTCGAACTCTCAACGGTCGATCTCGTCGCCGAGCTCCAGGTCGGCGACGGGGTTCTCACCATCCCCGATCCTGCCCCGGACACGCGCGCCAGCTACCGCCGGGCGACGTCTGGCTGGGCGACGGCGAGCCAGCATGGCAGTTCACAGCGCAAAACCCGCCTGCGCTTACCTCCAGGGAACGGATCAACAGCTCCCACGCGGAAAAGACAGCGATGGTCCGCGAAGCACTGCAGGGCGGCGGTGAACGAGCGCAGCAGTTCAAACGTGGCATGGTCGACGGTGTCCACTACCTTGAGCTCGTTGAGCCGATCAAACAGCTGAAGCGCGAAGGCCGGTTCGAAGAAGCCCTCGTCCTTTGCTACAAGGCCATCGAGGCCGCCGAAGGAAATGCCGGAGGCCGGGAACCTGCACCCTGGTACACGGAGCAGGCCGCCATCGTCCACCGGAAGCTCGGCCAGAAGAACGAGGAGCTTGCGGTGCTGAAGAGGTGGCTGGCCCGCAGCCCGAAGGCCCACCGGGCAGGCAGCAGCATCGCCGAACGCCTCGCGAAGCTCGAGGCGAAGTGATGCCAGGCACGGAGTCCACAACGGAGCCTTTCGAGCGCGAGCGCATGCTGATTGATCGTCCGGTCAACTTCGGTAGAGGTTTCAGGATGCGTTGCGTCAATTGCAGCTCCATCAATTGGCTCAGCGCCGAAGACTACGTGACGAGTCCTGAATCGATGACGGTCTGCAACAGGTGCGGGGACAACTTCAACTTCGGTCCCGCGGTCATCGCGCTAACGGACAGCGAGGATCCGGCGCTAGATGACGCTGCCCTTCCCGAGCTCGCTTGGTACCACACGACCACGGATCCTGAATGGCCCCGTACGAGGAAGCCGTTGGCGGATGATGTGCTCCAACATCTTCGCGAACGGGCACGATGGTCGGAAGAACGGATAGAAAGATACCGCATCCCTCGCGAGAACCAGGCCATCCACCTCGGTACTTATGAGGCCGCCATCGATTCGCTGCTGCGACGGATGCGCAACGAGGGAGATCAGGATTCGGCCTTCTACTTGCACCGGGTCCGTTTGCGTCCTGACCTGGTGATTGAACAGGGCTGGCGTGACGAAAACAGCGCTGCGGCTGCCAAGATCACCAACTTCGACCTGGCAAACGACGGCGTTGACGGCATCCGCTACCTGAATGCCTACGAGGCTATCGGCAGCCTCTCGCTGGCGGTTGTCCGCGAGGCGATCGAGTCGACACAGTGCGTTGCTCTTCCTGTCTCAGAACTGGTCAGCCCACACGACAAGCAAACGCTGATCCAGCTTCGGTCACTCAGAGACGAGGTCCGGGCCACTGTCGCAAAACACTCGGAGGATGCCCTCACACCCCTCGATAAACTCAGGCAAAAGCACATGCATCTGGCATATCAGTCGGCGAAGCCCTTGGCCCCGCCCGAGGCCTACGACGACATCCGCAAGATTGAGCAGTTCGCTGCCGATCTGTACTTCAAAGACCTTTCCCCCGTCGCCAGGGATGCTCTACTTCGGTCACTGAAAAGCCCACGGCCCGAAGACTCATACGAGCAGGACAGAGCGTGGTTGGAGAAGTTCATTGGCCTGGCAGCCCTGCTGACCCAACCGGACGCGGTGCAGGAGATTGTGCGCAACCGTCCGTGGCGCCAGATCCACCCCCACAGGCCAAGTAGGCTCTCTTCTCCCCCACTCCGTTGATGGCCGACTGGAAACACTCTCGAAGGGAGGCCTGCCACTGCGCTTGTAGGGGCAGGCCTCACTCCGTCAGGTGCAGCCCGTGGTCAGCAGATCAGCAGGGGTTCCTTCACTGCCCCCAAGGTCGGGGAAGGACCGGTGATGAACCTGAAGCAGATCTTCGGCAGGAGAAGGAGCCCGGCAGAGCCGACCCTACTCCCCCGCCGCTGAACCCGACCCCGGTGGAACTGCCGCCCATGACTGAAGAGCGGGGTCTTTTAGAGTGAAGTCGATGCCAGTTTCCAGGAGCGCCTTCATGGTGGTCAGCCGACCGCTAAAGGGTTCGTCAATGAGCATCTTGTTGACTGCGTTGACAGCCCACACAAAGGGCGCGACCGCGGTACCCATGTGGTCATTCAGCGCCTGGTGTCGCGCAGGGAAATATACGCCGACTTCGCCAGCGTCATCTTCGTCTATGTAACTGTTGGAAACGCCCAGGGAAGCGTGGCTGTATTCGCTGTACATCCTGTAGATGACGTAGAGGGGTGTTGCGCCGGTGTCCAGAGACTTAACCATCTGCGAGAAGTACCTCGCCTGCTCTGCTCGGTTGTTTTTCGGGTGCGGTTCCTGCTCGCTGACCTTCGCAATCGTCTGGTTCAATTCTTCGTTTGAGTCGAACCCCTTCATTTCGTTAGCGAGTGCCTTCTTCTGCCTCTGTTCGTCCCAACGCAGGGCTTCGAAGCCGTCCAGATCTGTGAGAGATAGCCATACGCATGTAACGCCGAGTTCGAAGATGGAACGGGCGAGGATGCCGCGCGCGATGCGGTCAGCTGGGATGGTGTTCAGGTAGGTGCGCATGCACTCTGCGGCGGCGTTAGTGAACCCCACACAGTTGAGGAAGGAGTTGACGTCGTCGCCGTCGTCCTTCTTGGCTCTGAGGCCTGGCTGAGTGAACCAGTCCTCGATCAGCAGTTCAACGTGCCGCTGTAGGTTGGTGTCGGTTGTCGTGAAAGTCATTCTTCTGCCTTGTGGTTGAACCGATGCGCTGGTGTTCCTCGTGTTAGTGCACTATGCGTCATCCAGCGTTCAAGCTGGGTGGCTTCTTCCGCTGCTGGTGAGTCGATCCCGCCCCTGTGGATCTCCGCTTCGATGCGGTCGGAGAATGTGGGTTCCGCGTCGTTACTTCCCGTAGTCATTGTCGGTCTGAGGTCGGTTTGGTCACGGTGTTGGTAGCGAGGTCGATGAGTGTGCCGTCCGTATCGGTGATCGTGGCGATGCCCTGTTTGAGAGCCGCCTCTGAGCACTTCTTGCAGCCGCTCAGGTGGAACCAGGCGCGGGCCACTCGGGCTGACTGCTGGCCGCACATGGTTGTTCCGCTGCCGGAGTTCAAGGACAGGTGGGTCGAGGTGCCACCGGCTGTGTTGACCACCATGACGTCCTGGGTGCTTTTCCAGTCGGGCCCGTATGCTTCATTGGCGAGGATGTTCGGCACGCTGTTGCGGATGGTGACCTGTTCGGAGGGTTCAGACATGTGGTCATCCTATGCGGGTGCGCCACGTTCCCCCGGAAGGACCGCCGGTGGCCCGTCTCGCCCCACCCATCCCTGGCCTAATCGTTGCTGCCCCGAGTGCCGGCTCGTAGCCTTCGACCCGCCGGGCACATCCAGTAGTCTGCAACCTCAGTGCCCGCGGTGTGCGAAGCCAGGTCGGGGTATTACGGCAGTTGCGCGGCCATTGTTACGGGTATCCCGGCCTCATGAAGAGTTTTCGTGACCAGCATTGAAAGCGGTACCTCGCCCCACGTTTGCGAGGCGGCGATCAACTGCCGTATGGCTTCACCGTAAGGGGCTAGTTCCGCCATGACCTCGCCAGGATCAGTGCGGAACGGAAGTATCAGTTCTTCGGCGGAGTAGTTCTCTCGGTGTGCGTCGATGTTGCCATCACGCAGAATGGATCTCACAGTTCCGACCAGTCCATCGGTAGCCAGCTCCAGAACGATGCGGCTGCCTGAGTGTCGTGGATCTGCTTCTGCTCTTATCGACCCCACCCATTCCGGCAAGGAGTGCTCGACCAAGGCTTTTGAGAAAGCCTGGCGCTCCTGTTCTCGTTCGCGTTCGACGCGTGCGGCCTCAGCCTTAGCACTCGCCAGTTTCTCAACCTCGGCGGTAAGAACATCTTCGACGCTTATTAGAGCACCGCTCAAGGACTCAAGTTCTTGCGGAAGTTTCTCTGGATCTGACACGGTGATACTTGCGTGTCCGCTTTCATCGATCTGGAAACCGCCCCTCCCCCGTTCGACTCTGACACGATCCTGGAGCGCCTTCCGCCAGATTTCGAAGGTTTTAGGTCCGGGGACATTGGCAATTGTCAACGTTAGCTGCCCGGTGCGCTGGCTGGTCGAAACCCACTCAGCTTTCTCTATGACCGCGGGTCCGGTCTCCACTCGCACACGACGATGGGCGAGATGCCAGCGGGCGCGGCGGTCGACGGTCTCCTGGGCCGGGGCCGCTTCGAACGCTATAAGCCACCAAAATACGAAGTTCAATGCCCGATCTGCATCAGGTCTGTCTACGAAATCACGTTCTCTGCGGGCTTGAAGGAACCACGCTAGTTCGCCGGGGTCAATGGCCAAGGGCGAGTAGAGCGCCATTCCCCACATTCGGTCAATCTGCCGCTGAAGACGGTCGTGGCCTTCCTTATCGAGCGCCTTAAATGACAACGACTCGGAGTAGAAGCCGTTGATGGGCCCGGCGAAGGAGCTCCACTCAGCAGCGGCCTTCTGAAAAAGCTGCACGAGCTTTGAGAAGGCCTTTTCCGGCTCTTCTCGCTCAATCAGAGAAGCAGCTTCTTCGAACGCTTCCCGTAGATCCGGACGACGGATCGCCAGTCCCAGTGAGACCTGGCCAAGGCTGACGCCATAGGCGGCGAAGACGATGCTCTCGATGAATCCGGGGGCCGCAACGCTCCACGACTCCACATCGGATCGGTCTGACCCCAAACCCTCATGCTGTTGTTTGTTCCGGGCCAAATGGAGCTTGCGGATTGCTGGCAGGTGCCCGGGAGACCAGGCCTCACCGAGTGATGCCCGCACGTTCCCAACAAGCTGAGGGAAATCGTCCCTTTTCTGTGCCACTGCCCGCGATACCGCGACCATGTGGACAGCTCGCTCACACGCTGCGTCCAAGAGCACCACGGCTATCGATCGGCTGACGTCATCTTGGTTGCGAGCGGTTCGGACGGCCATGTCCAGAAGCCCGCGGAGGGCTAGAAGGTCTTTGGTTAGAACAGGATCAAGGGAGCCAGCTTCGGTCTGCACCAGCCCAGCTTAGAACCCTTAGGGTCCACTTCTGCAGATCAACCGATGTGGGGACTGCCCCCGGTTTTGTTGACTCCTTGACCTAGCGAGCTTGTGCTCGCGGAAGGATGTTGACCATGCCCACGCCGTATCGGGCGGAGTTCCGCCAGGATGTTATTGATGTGGCCCGCAAGGGGAAGCGCCGCTGGCGCAGATTGCGAAGGATTTCAGATCGGGGTCCTGCCCCTTCTGGATCTCTACCCAATTGCGCACCTGATCGAACCAGATTTGGATGTACTCTCCAGGCCGCTGGTCGGCGCCCCGCCACGACCTGGTAGCATCCTCGGGGCCCCCACCGCGGTGACGACACTTCGGCGTAGGGTGGTCGCCGACTGGAACTCCTTGGCGATCGTGGCTGCGTTCCTGTTGTCCACTCGACCGGCTTGCCCTCCACGGAGGCCGGCACGACAACGCCGTCGTCGACAGGGAGGCCACCCGCGGCGCCGTTGCCCCGCGGTATCACGCCGTCGAACCGCACCCGGCCCACACCGGAGGGATAGGTCCGGTCAAAGTCTTGGAAGAGATCCAAATCGGAACGGGGAGTTGGTAGATCGCGGTCACGGTCTCGGCCGCCGGCGGAGTCGTTTCCTCCGAGGTCATATCGTTCACGACTCCAAGCTACTTGGTGCCGGAGGCGTGGGCGGTCCCTATCCCAGGGCCAGGGCGACGTCGTAGCCGGCGGACTTCTGCAGGATATCCCTCGCCCGGTCGTACCGCCGCGTGGGCTGCGGATCCGCGTGGCCCATGCTATCCCGCAGATCGTGCACCGACACCCGGTGTCCGCTGAACTCGGGCTTCACGTATCCCGGAGTTCAGCTGGCTCCGGTGGCCGGCCGAAGGGATAGTCCACCCATGGTCCGGCACCTTCTTCCGGGCAAGCCCGGTCAGCACCATGTGCTGAGCTACAGCCGGCTACCAGGCGCCCTGGAGGACGGCGTCAAAGTGGATTCCGTACTCCTCGCGCCCGTCAGCGGATCTAACGTCATGGCGTACGCTGCGGTACCGGGTCTTCAACCAGCGACGTTGCTTCCTGGTCGCTGTGGCTCTGACCGCGACGGGCATTTCGGTTTGCTCATGGTTCACTCTTCCTCTTCGCTGCTACGGCCCAAGTATTCCCATGCGGGTCACTGATCGTCGCGGCTGGCCATCCTCCGGCAGACCAACTCGACTTCTTCAAGTGCCTTGGTGAGAGGGATCCGTTCCTGCTCGACGCGCCGGTGGCCAGTGTGCTGCGGATCGAGAAGACGCAGATAGACGGCCCGTTCCTCCTCGCGGAGCCTGTCCGCGGGCCTCGGAGTGCCTGGCTGGAGAATCCTGCCCGTCTGGTCCAGTTCGGTGCCGAACGGCTCGTACACCGCATAGGCATCCGGGCCCATGAGGATCGAGTCGATGTCGCGGCCGAAATCGGCACGGTAGCCATCGAGGATCTCATAGCCGTCGCGGTCCATGTCACCCCAGTAGACCAGCACGGCGGCATCCCGGATCCACGGGAACGATGCCGGCGTCTTCCCGCCCTTGCCGACCCCCTCGACGCAGATGCCGCCCGCCAGGGCCGGGAAGTGGATTGCGGTGTCCTTGTTCTCCGAGATGACCACGACCTCCGGGAGATAGGCCGGCGTGAAGCTGTCGCCGGCTGTCGCCGAGTCATGGACGCGGCGGCCGGCGGCGAGGTGCGCGGGGTCGAGATAAGTGAAGTGGATCCGGGGCGGGTGGCCCGGCAGCAGGCCGAGATCGTCGATCCCGGTGAGCGCCTGGACTCCGCGGCGATGGGATTGCAGCCACTTCGCGTGAACGCCCGGGATGGGCACCTGACGCGGGGTCACACCGAGGCGGGCGCGGGCAGGATCCGCCAGATACCAGTCCGCAACGGACACGAGCAGTCCGAAATCGACGTCCCCGTACGCGTCGAGGACCCGCAGGGTCTTCCCGACGTCAGCCAGGTGCGGATACCTATCGCGCAGGACCCCGAGCCGCAGGCGTGCCCGGGCGAGCCTCTCGGGCCAGTCCCCGCTGGCAATGGTTGCGGCATGGTCGATGGACGCGACCCGCGCATGGGTGGGTAGTGACTGCGTTGTCCCGCCCTTTGCTATGCGGTTCTCGTAGTCGAGGACCACGTCGTGCGCCCTCGCCCAGTCCTGCCAATGCACGGTCTGCGCGTGCACAGCGGAGTAGTCGGCACGAAGCTCCGATGTTGCCGGCCGGCCTAGGGCGAAAGCGTGCGGAAACGCGACCTCGTCCCCGGTCAGGTGGGTATGCCACTTCCCGCTCAGTCGACGGCGGATGTCTTCGGTGACGGCCTGCGGTGTCTTCATGCTCCGCTCCCGGCACCAGGGTCGTCGGGGAGGTCGCTGATGTAGGAGTAGCCCCGCGCGTTTTTGGTGACGGTCAGGAGCAGGTCCATGTGCGGCTCAAGCGCCGTGACCTTGTCCAGCGGGGCGCCGATGATGAGCTGGAACCCCAGGTTCTGCCAGGCCCGCACGGACCGGCCCGCGAACTCACTGTCCGCTTTCACGAACCCTTCGTCGAGGAACACCGGAGCGAACGTGGGCCGGGAGCGGGTCTCATCCCCCAGCTGATAGCGCAGTGCCGACCCGACGACGAAGGCCACCAGTTCCTGCGTTTCGCCGCCGGACTTGTCGACCAGCCAGTCGTAGGTTGCGATCTCGCGGCGGGTGTCCTTGTCCAGGCACGCTGCAGTAATGACGACGTGCTGTCGCACATCAAGGTAGCGGTCGCGCTGGGACGTCGAGGATTTGGTGTGGCCCTCCGGGATGCGGATGCGCGCCATGAACTCACTCAGCTTCTTGAACCTCGCCTCGATCTGGTCCTCGGTGAGCTCCAGGGCCAGTCCCGAGGACAGCTCACGCAGACCGCGGCGGAATCTGCCCAGGTCTTCGCTCTGAAGCCGGCGGAGGCTGATTTGAAGCACGCCACCCTTGTTCCCGAACGGCAGCGTTTCCAGAATCCTGTTGATGGGCAGGAGACGGTCTTCGATGTCGGCCAGGGCGGTGTCGAAGGCGTCGTTGAGCCGCAGCAGGTCATCGCTGGACCACGCAGCCAGTTCACGCCGCCACTTGTTGCGGCGTTCGTAAAGCCCCTCGGACTGGATCCGGTCGAGGATCTCGCGGTAACCGTCCGCCGAGTCGGCGGTGGTGCCCAGATTGTTCTCGGTCCAGTTGTTCTTATACGCCTCGAACATGGTCACCATCGCATTGGTGGCACTCTTGGCGTTGCGCCGGGCAGCCTCGGATTCCTCCCTGAGCCGCTTGCGCAGGGCGGTGATGTTCGGCTCGAATGATTCCAGGCTGGTGGCTTCCCAGTTGCCGGTGAACAGTCCGTCCAGATACTCCTGCTGGGCGTCGGTAACCGTTGCCGTCTGCTGGTCGACAATCTCGTCCACCGCGGCCTGCACGGTGTCCTGCCTAGTCACGAGGTCGCCCCAACGCGACTTCAGCTTGCCCAGGTCGCTTTCTGCCAGGACCCTGTCCCGGTTCGCCTGCCCGTGAAGGGGTCTGATGCGCTCATCCTCGGCTTCAAGCTCGTCGAGGACCGCGTTGGTGGTCCGCAGCCTGCGGATGGCGTCTTGAAGCTCTGCGATCTGCCGGTCGATCCCGAGGTGGTCGATCGCGGCCCAGGCGCTGTCCTGGACGAACAGGTGCGCTTCGCGCTGCCGCCGCAGGTCGTTGCGGCGTTCCTGGATCTCCCGGAGGGCGGCGTTGGCCCCGGCGATCTCCGGTTCCATCGCGTCCAGCAACTCCGCGATGTCCCTGAGTCGGCGTTCGTTGGAGAACCCGATGACGTTGCCCTCACCTGATTCTCCGTGGGCGCCCCGGTCACCCGAGCGGGTCTGTCCGGACCTGGTCACCCGGGACCCGGGGCCTGCGAGCCCGGCAGCGTCGGCCACACACAGATGGTCGACGCCGCTGCCGGCTACCCGGTCCTGAACCCAGCGCGAGAACGGCGAGTCCAGGAATGCAAGCTTGCCCGAGACCAGGGCGGGGTCTCCGCGCCAGTCCTCGTGTTCGGCCAGGGTCACTGCCCGGTAGTTGATGCGCGGCCTGATCGTGACGCCGTCAATGGATGCAGAGAGCCGGTCACGGGTGTTGCGGTCGACCAGCACAGTGCGGGCCAAGCCGCCGAGGGTCGTTTCGATGGCCTTACGCCAGGTTTCCTCACCCGGAAGGACATCAATGAGCTCCGCGACAAACGGAAGATCACGCATCGGATCGAGGCCAGCGGCCGCCGCCATCTGCAGCCGGGCGTTGTGCAACCTCATCGGGACCATTCCGGCCCTGTCCTTGAGGGACGCGGCCTCCTCCGTGAGGTCCTTCCTCCGTGCCGTGAGCGGGGCAAGGTCCTCGCGGGCACGCCCTTCCTGCTCGTCCAAATCACGTTCGCGGACCTCGTAAACGGACAGGAAGTCGGCGGCCGCGGACTGCGCCTCGGCGAACTGCCCGGCGGTCTCGGGCACGACGAGGTTGATTGCCTCGGTCTTCAGCTGGAACTTGAGATTTGCCTGGTAGACCCCGTCACGGCTGCTCTCAAGGGCCGCGATCTTCTGGCGGCGTTCCTCGATCGCATTACCGCCGTTGGCGGCCTTGTCCCGGGCAATCCTCTCAAGGCGTGCCCCGTACTCTGCTTCGTCCGCCTTGGCCTGGGCGAAGGTACGGCCGGCGGCGGCATGGTCGCGGCGGTTTTCGTCCACAGCATCGTCCAGAAGACCGTGCTCGGTGCGAAGTTTCCAGAGGCGGAACGACGAGGGTCCCTCCTCATCAGCCCCGAAGTGGCGGATCATCAGTTCCCTGGCTTCGGCGTCTGCGAGCTCCGTCTGGAGCGTGGGCAGGCGCTGCAGGACCTTGACCTTGTTCGCCTCGTCCAGCATCTTCGAGTACGACGCCTCCAGGTTGGCGAAGTGCAGAAGCGCCTGGTCGGCAGCCTGGTACGTGACGGGTTCCTCCAGCACCATGGTCTTGTACAGCCCGTCAACGCGTTTGACCTCCATCCCGGCCTGGAGCCGGGCCAGAAGGCGCATGGCCTTGCGGCCGCCGTCCGCGCCGCCGATGCCGAGTCGGGTGTGGAGGGTCCCCTCGAACTCCCAGAAGGTGTTAAACGTGGCCAGCCCGGGAACGGCCGCTTTCAGGGTGCGCTTGTCGAAGCGGCTGGCGGCCAGGGGCGCGAGCTTGGACGTGTCGAAGTAGCCCTCGTAAGCGGCGAACGTCGTGGTAACGTCGGCGGCGGCGGACCCGCCGGCCTTGACGAAAAAGATGCGCAGCGCCGTGTAGCGACGGCCCCGGTCGTTGACGAAGGTTGCAGCCAGGGCGCCCCAGACCGGCGTCATGCCCGCACCGCGGAGCACCAGGTCGAGCATCTCGTCGGAGCCGTCGACGCGGTTGGCGTCCATCTTGCCGCGGAGGTAGGTGAGCAGGTTCCGCTGCTCCGCAGACCGTGCCCGGCCGCCAGCGTCGTTGGAGGCGCCGTTGAACGGCGTGTTGGAGGGCATCATGAGGGCAATGTAGGCATCCAGGACCGTTGACTTCCCGGTGCCGCTCGCCCCGGACAAGAGCGTGGATCCGGGCGAAAACCGCACCTCGGTGCGGCCGTGGAAGCCGCCCCAGTTCACCAGCTGCAGGGTCTCCACCCGCCACTGGGCATGATCAGGCACAGCTGCCGGCAGGTCCGGTATCTCCAGTTCGAGGGTCATGCGTTGTCTTTCCCCAGGACGGTCAGCAGGTCTGGTTCATCGTCTTCTTCGTCGTCGGTATCGGAGCCGTCGCCGGCGCCGTCACCGTCCTGCGCGGTGCCGTTCTGCTCCATGAGCCACGTCCACAGAGTGCGCAGCTTCTCGACCGGCATGAGGATCTCGATGATGGGAGAGATCCGGAACCTGTCGGGATCGGCGGTCTTCAGGAGCAGGCCGGGCGTGGCCAGCCCGTCAACCGCCTTCAGCGCGCGTTTCTGGTCCATGGCGCGGTGGGTCGTATGCTCGGGGCGCTGGTCGGCCACCTCATCGAGCAGCGTCTGACGGTCCACAAAGACGACGTCCTCACCCTCCTGGCGCTGGGAGAAGAGCCTTTGCCGCAGGTAGACCATCATGATGGTCTCCTCTTTCGTGTGGGACACGTCCCGCAGCAGTGAAGGAAGAGGATCGCCCGTCTCCGAAACTGCCTGCCGTTTGAACGCGATTTGGTGGTCCCGGTCTATGAAGAGCTCGAAGAACAGCTCGTTGAGCCGGCCACGGATCACGTCGTCGTTGGCCAGGAGAACCTGCCAGTGGTCGGGGTGACGCTCCGCCGAGAGGTACCGATGCTTCAGGAGCGCATGCAGGCATCGGCGCTGGTCAGGAAACAGGATCGAGGCATCGCTCTCGAACATGGACAGCGAGCTCTCCGTGCCGTCCTCGTCCCCGGCCGGGGGCTCATCCGACAGGAAGTCCAGAGGGTCCACGGAGTCCTCGTCGATCGCGGCGACGTCTGTCATTGGCGTGCTCCTTCGGTATCGGTGTCCTGCGTGTCCCCGGCGGGCCGGATCGTGGCGGCAGGCATCAGGAATGTGCGCGTGCTTCCGTCGGGCCGCACTGCGTACACGGCCTCGCGCTGGTTGGGATCGGCAACGGCCCCGAGTCCGGTGAAAAGGTGCAGGAGCCCGAGGATCTCGACGGGGCGGCGAAGGTCTCCCGGCAGCGAGTTGAACAGCGCCGCGGCGGACTCAAGCTCACCATTGGCGGATTTTTCCTCTATCCGGCGGCGCAGCTGGTCCAGTGACGGGCCGCCCTGCCTACGGATGTCCTCCAGGGACAGCGCCGCGGGCGCCTCGTCAGAGACGTCCGCGAGCGGTTCGGGCGGACGCTGGCTCTCCGGATCGTAGGTCTTGAACCGCAACGCCGCTATGTCCAGGCCCGGCGGGATCAACTGGACGCCGACGTGGTCCCGGGCGCGTGCCGACTGCATCCAGGTCCGCATTTCCCGGTCGATTCCGCGCAGGACCGTGTCGAGCTCGCGGTTGCGGATGTGGTCGTAGTTCTCGATGTGTTCCCGGAGGGTGGCGGTGAGGCGCTGGCGCTGATCCAGGACGTCGGCGATGCCGCGGCGGATGATGTCCACCGCCGTGCGCATCTGGCGCTGTTCATCGGCAAGCAGACGGCTTGCCCCAGGGTGGGCCAGGATGGCTTCCAGATCGGAGCGCAGCCTTGTCAGCCAGTCAGGTTTGCGTAGGAGCTCCAGAGCGCCGGCAAAGGCCCTGCCCTCCGCAGTACCGGTCAGCAGGCTGCTTGCCTGCGCAAGGTAATCGTCGACCACTTCCCCGACGGGTCGTTCTTCCTCACGGAACCTCTTGGTGATGCCCCGGTGCATCTTCCGCACGGCCTCCTCGACCCGGCGGAAGTCGGACGGCAGGCCATCGAGCTCGCGGAGCACGTTGGAGAACTGCTCGGACAACTCCGCTTCCGAGGATTCCCGCAGCTCTCCGCCGGCGGCCAGGTGGTCGTACTCTTCCTGCAGGATCGCAATCTCTTCGGCGAGCCTGCGCTTACGCTCCTCGCGGTCCGGATTGGCCGCCTGTGCGGCATCCGAGATGACCCGCCGCATGGTTTCGATGCGCGACACGGAGACGTTGAGCTGGGATCGGCTCGCACGGATCACGTAGTCCAGGGCCTGCCTGGCGTCGCCGGTGAGCTGATAGGTTTCCTGCCCGCGCCCCGGGTCCCGGTACAGCCACCGCTCACGCACCCACTGCATGGCGAGGGCCTTGCCGCCCGCGGAGGGCACCGTGTACCCGACTGCTCGCAGCTCATCGAGGAGGGCGTCGATGCGGGTGTGGAACTGCTCGACCGGAATCGGTTGCGCATCGTCGGGGAACACGGCAGCGAAGAGAGGCATGGCGACTACCGCGGACTTGCGGTCCAGCAGTTTCAGGGTCGGTGTATTAAGAGCAGCCTCGATGCGGGCGACGTCACCCTCGATGCCAGTCGCCAGGCTCACCACCACCGCCCAAGTGCTTCGCATTGTTGATCGCCCTTTGTTAGGCGATCTTCCTGACAACTGGCCTTGCCGGTCGGAACCTCCGAAAAAAACCACGGCAGGCACCGAGCGGGCAAGAAAGCTCCCGCGGCGAACGACTCTGAGTCATACAGCTTGTACATGAGGCCAGTATCTTCGGCACCACTGACATTCTTGGTGCAGCCGGGGCATGTCGCATCCAATTAACGCCGCAAGTGGCCTCGACCGAAAGATAGTCGCTTGCGTATGCCGAACCACTTTCGGCAGATCGATTCAACATGCCGCTAAGTTGCCGCGATTCTCTTCTCTGCTAAGTAGGCCGCCACGTGATCGGCCCCCACACGCAAATACATTGACATTCTTTCCAGCAATTCTGCCCTGTCCTTGGCATGCCCAATGGCCGCATTGCAACTCCAACACAGCAGCCCCCGTATACAGAACCCACATGTCTTTTGACTATCGGAGCGGCACGAATGGTCATGATCAACCATGAGTCCCTGCCGGCCCTCTGGAACTTCCCGGCAGAGGTAACACACGCCGTTCTGCAAGTCGAGAAGGGCCCTGTAGGCCTGGCCGGTGATCCCGTATATTCGTGCCCGGCGTTCGTCGGCAACGCACGGCTTACACTGACTGCGGAGACCGTCCCGAGCATTGGAATTGGGTGGAAAGCTGTCCTCTGGCAGCCACTGCTCACACATGCAGCAGCGCTTATTGCCGTTCTCATCGCGCGCCCTGGAAGGGTACGACCTCTTAACGGCGTACAACTCAACCCCACGCCGCACCTGATCGTAATGAGTACCACAAAGTGGTATGGGGGTGAGGCTTTTGGCTTCCCTGCCGCAGTAGGTTTCAGTCATGCCCGGCGCTTCACAGGTGTGATCCTGCACGCCGCGGATCTGTTGGTGAAGTGGTTTGAGCGTTCGGTGTTTCCGCCAATAACGGTAGTGCGAATCGCAGAGCGGCCCCCCAGGACTGTTATGTCCCGGCTTGCGTGCACAAACACCGCCGCCTTCGTCCGCGGGTGCGCTACACGGCCGATTCCCGATCGGAATCCGGATGGGCCGCATCTCGCCGCGGTTCTCCCACTGCGAAAAATGCGCCTGACACATTGGCTGTGGCTCGACAACCTTCACGGGCCGTCCGCACTGCTCCGAGGGCACGTAAGTCGGTCCCACACAAAGGTCTTCCATGCCCTCACATTATGTGGAGGCACAGACAAATGCTGGAGAAACGATCAAATCCCCCGCCGCCGGGGGCAGTACAGATACAAGCATGGACGAAGCTTTCACCTTCCTCGCAACCCGGCGGTTCACCTCGGCTCTTTGACAAAGGTGGGCCTCGACCTGCCGAGTCATGCCAAGCGACATAGGGGGATGCCATAGCAGCCTCGAAGACCGCAGCTCGTGGATGGTAACCAACGTAAGCCTTATACGGGCATCGACGTCGGCATCGCACCCACTCCCGCGGGCGCGGAGGGCTTGAACCCGGTGGGCACGCACCCCTCCGGCCGCATCGGCGAGGACCCCAGGGCATCCCGAACAACCTCGTCCCGTTCATCGCCCAGGTCGCCGTCGGGCGCCGTGAAAACCTGGTGGTCTTCGGCGGCGACTACGACACCCCGGAACGGGACGTGCCAGCTGGACTACACCCACGCCGTCGACCTCGCGGAAGGTCACCTCGCGGCCCTGCACCACATCATCTCAACCCGTAACCCTCAGGGTAAGCTCCGTTCGGTATCCCGATGGATGCGCGGTTCGAAAGCCAGCTTCGGATGGTTTTGGCGGGAACTTCGCATCACTGCTGCGCGAAGCACATACTACTGATGGCAAAACTCCTGAGGCTGGGGCGTCCAGACTCGGTGCTGTTTCCTGTCCTACCAATGATTAGCCGCCCGACCTCACGCGATAGGAAGCGCACGCGCTATTGCCTTGTGCTTAGCACGGAGGGCCTTAAGTGTCGGGTAGTAGGGATGGTGACTGTTGCCCTGGAGGTTGAGCGGCAAATTCAGCTGCTCGATCGCGTACGTTTCGGGCAGCCAGGGCGTATCCGTCTGGACCCAGGTCACGCGGGCGTGCCGGCTCATCCACTCGTTGATCTGATGTTCGCCATGGTGCGTGAAGGTCAGCCGGTTTCCGCTGCCGACTCTGCGGAGCGCGATGCCTAGCTTGTCTGCCAGATGGCAGCCCAGTGTCAGCCGTAGTGTGGAACCGTAGGCGTTGCCGCGGTAGTGGTATCGGATCCGGTTCCAAAGCGTCTGGGTGCTCGGCGACGCGCCATTGCGCGGCGGCTCTTTGGGCGCGATCCCGACATAGAGCATCACTCCTTCAGGGATTGCGTGGCAGTCGCGGACGTCAACACCCGGCGGCACCTCATCGAAGTACCACGCGTACACGCCGGACACCCTGGGTACAGGTGAGGATCGCTGGAGCACTTCTTCGCGGGTGAAGAGGCGTGATGGCCCCAGTAACTGTGCCAGCTCTGCGATGTACTCGTCAGATGGGTCCCGTTCCGCACTCGTCAGCGGCGCTAACCCAGCCCCCATCTCGTCCGAGAAGTCTTGTCCAGTCGTCACAGGTCAACAATGACGGCGAGCATCCCGAGAACCGTTCATCAACACGCTGTGACCCGCCAAGTATTCGTCCGTCAGATCCTGCATCAGCTATACGCCGTCGGTCCTGATTGCCAGGCAGACGTGCTCGGGACCGACGTGGCCTGTGAACCGCTCGTTCTCCGCCGTCAGCGGACGAGGGATCGACGCTGACGGCGCATACCTGGGGTCCGAAACTACGCGCCTCGGCAAGGAGCGGCAGCCTTATTGAGCCAAATGCGTGCCACCGGCTGCGGACCTCGAAGCCCGCAGCATGCTCCAGCTCGCACAAAGTGATTCGGGCGACTGCAAAGGAAACACCCGATCCGGCAGTGCGGAGAACTCCGCGATCCAACGCCTGTTGCGAAAAACGCGATACACCAGAGAGAATTCCAAAAAGTCAAGCTTTGTCAACACCCAAAGATGAAACAGGCGTCTGACCTGCGGAAACACGGTGCCCGAGGTGGGACTCGAACCCACACACCTTTCGATACCGCATTTTGAGTGCGGCGCGTCTGCCAATTCCGCCACTCGGGCGCGGAACACTGGAACAAAACTAACCGACGTTGAAGCCTTCGCAGATCTCAACGCTCCCTGTTGCAGTGCGCGAAACTACTCTACATGCAGATAGGCTATTTTTCAGAACCGGCTCGGCCGAGCAATAAATCATACGCAAGGACCGGGTGCAACTAAGATGGTTGTGAACCCGCCGTACGTCTTGAAGGAGATCCCGTGTCAGAACAGACGGAGTCCAAGCCCGCATCCCAGCCGGCACGCCGTGTAGTTGTCGCAGAGGATGAGACCCTCATCCGCCTGGACATCATCGAGATCCTGAAGGGCGAAGGCTACGACGTCGTCGGCGAGGCCGACAATGGTGAGAAGGCAGTTCAGCTGGCCGAGGAGTTGAAGCCGGACCTGGTCCTCATGGACGTCAAGATGCCCGTTATGGACGGTATCTCGGCCGCTGAGAAGATCGTCAAGGCCAGGATCGCTCCCGTCGTCCTCCTGACGGCTTTCAGCCAGAAGGAACTCGTGGAGCGCGCCCGCGACGCCGGAGCGATGGCCTATGTCGTCAAGCCCTTCACGCCGGCCGACCTGATCCCCGCCATCGAGATCGCATTGTCCCGCCATGAAGAGATCAAGGCCCTTGAAAACGAAGTGTCCGACCTCCAGGAGCAGTTCGCCACCCGCAAGCTCGTAGAGCGCGCCAAGAGCCTCCTGACCACCAAGATGGGCCTGACGGAGCCGGAAGCATTCCGGTGGATCCAGAAGACGTCCATGGACCGCCGCCTCAGCATGCGTGAGGTCGCAGAGACCATCATCAACCAGGTCAACTAGCACTCCGCCACGAAGGGCGCCGCTTTCACAAGAAAGCGGCGCCCTTCGTAGCTTCCGGCGAGAGCCCCGAAAGCCGCACGACACCAAAAAGGGAGGCCCCGCCAAACGGCGGGACCTCCCCTCATGCTGCCATGCCGAGAGATCAGGCCTTGCCCGACCTCTTCTTCTTTTCAGGCCAGGGACCGACCTTTTCCTTGCGCGCAGACTCTTCCACGCGGGACGTGTCAGCGAGGTCGCCCACCCTGTGGACCTTCAGAGAGTTCGTGGAGCCGGCCTGTCCGGGAGGCGAACCGGCAGCAATGACCACGAGGTCACCGTTCTCCACGATCTTCATTTCCAGCAGGCTGCGGTCAACCTGGGCAGTCATGGCGTCGGTGTGCCCCACCATGGGAACCAGGACCGGCCGGATGCCCCAGGTCAGCGCCAGCTGATTCCAGACCTGCTCCACCGGGGTGAAGGCGAAGACCGGCTTGACCGGGCGCAGACGGGACAGGCGGCGGGCTGAGTCACCGGACTGGGTGAACGTACAGATGAACTTGGCGTCCAGCTGATCGGCGATTTCGACGGCGGCACGCGTAATAGCGCCACCGCGCGTCTTGGGCTTGGTACCCAGCGGCGGAACGCGCTCGAGACCGTGCTCTTCAGTGGACTCGATGATCCGGGCCATCGTCTTGACGGTCTCGATCGGGAACTTGCCCACGCTGGTCTCACCGGAGAGCATGACCGCATCGGCGCCGTCGAGCACTGCGTTTGCGCAGTCCGAAGCCTCGGCGCGCGTCGGACGCGGGTTGTCGATCATGGACTCGAGGACCTGGGTGGCCACGATGACCGGCTTCGCCCAACGGCGTGCCAGCTCGATGGCGCGCTTCTGGACGATCGGCACTTCCTCAAGCGGAAGTTCCACGCCCAAGTCGCCACGGGCAACCATGATGGCGTCGAAGGCGTCGATGATTTCGTGGAGCTGAGCCACTGCCTGCGGCTTCTCGATCTTGGCGATCACCGGTACGCGGCGGCCTGCTTCGTCCATGATTTCGTGGACGCGAGTGATGTCCGAGGCATCGCGAACGAAGGACAGCGCAACCATGTCCACGCCGCGCTTCAAGGCCCAGCGGAGATCGTCCTCGTCCTTTTCACTCAGCGCGGGGACGTT
This sequence comes from Arthrobacter sp. MMS24-S77, assembly GCF_054888235.1. NCBI lineage: Bacteria > Bacillati > Actinomycetota > Actinomycetes > Micrococcales > Micrococcaceae > Arthrobacter > Arthrobacter sp. MMS24-S77. The sequence continues at coordinate 1,920,894 of NZ_JBTZRN010000001.1, read as the reverse complement.
GACGGCAACGCCAGGCAGGTTAATGCCCTTGTTGTTGGAAACCCAGCCACCGACCGTCACCGTGGCGACCACCTTGACATCGTCAACCTCGATGGCACGAAGTGCGACTTTGCCGTCGTCGATCAGCAGTGCGTCGCCTACGTTGACGTCTTCGGTGAGGCTCTTGAGCGTGGTGGAGCAGATGTCTTTGGTCCCCGGAACGTCCTCGGTGGTGATGGTGAACGTGTCACCGACAGCGAGTTCATGGGGGCCATCGACAAAGCGGCCGAGGCGGATCTTCGGGCCCTGCAGGTCGGCCATGATGGCAACCGGCTTGTGAAGCTGGGCGGCGGCTTTGCGGACGTTCTCGTACGTGTTGTCGTGTACCGAGTAGTCGCCGTGGCTCATGTTCATGCGGGCGACGTCGACGCCGGCTTCCAGCACCGCGAGGGTGTTGTCAAAGCTGGAAATTGCCGGTCCGAACGTTGCCACGATTTTTGCGCGTCTCATATACCTACCCTAGTAGTGTGCTGCAGTTGGAGTTGGGAAAGCGTCGTGCGCCGGCCCTTAGAGGACCGATATAGCCCGGTCGGTGGGGGCCACCGGCGCGGGAAGAATGGTGCTGCCCATGAGGTACTTGTCGACGGCGGCAGCGCAGGCGCGGCCTTCGGCGATAGCCCAGACAATCAAGGACTGTCCGCGGCCGGCATCGCCGGCCACGAAAATACCCTCGGTGTTGGTCATGTAGTAGCCGTCTCGGGCAACGTTGCCGCGCCCGTCGAATTCTGCGCTGACCTGTTCCGTGATACCGGCAGGTTCCGCGCCCGTAAAGCCGAGCGACAGGAAGACCAGATCGGCCGGAATGACGCGTTCCGTGCCAGCCTTCGGCAGTCGCTTGCCATCCACGAACTCAGTCTCGGCGACCTTGACTCCTGTGAGCTTGCCGTTTTCGCCGACAAATTCAACGGTGGAGGCAAGGTAGGTGCGTTCGCCGCCCTCTTCGTGGGCGCTTGCAACCTCGAAGAGCGTCGGGAACGTTGGCCACGGCTGGTGCGAGGCACGCTCGAGCGGCGGCTGCTTGCCGATCGCGAGGGTGGTGACGGACGCGGCGCCGTGTCGGTGTGCGGTGCCGAGGCAGTCGGCGCCTGTGTCGCCGCCACCGAGGATTACCACATGTTTGCCCTTGGCATCGATCTGGGCTTCCACGGTTTCACCCGCCACGACGCGGTTGGCAGGTACCAGGTAATCCATGGCGAAGTGGATGCCTTCGAGCTCGCGGCCGGGGATGGGAAGGTCGCGCGGCACTGTAGCGCCCGTGGCGATCACCACGGAGTCGTAGCGGCGGCGAAGTTGCTCCCACGTCACGTCACTTCCGACAGCTACACCGGTACGGAACCGGGTGCCCTCGGCCTTCATCTGCTCGATGCGGCGGTCAACTTGTTCCTTCTCCATCTTGAAGTCGGGGATGCCGTAGCGCAGCAGTCCCCCGATCTTGTCGTCCCGCTCGTAGACGGCCACAGTGTGTCCGACGCGCGTCAGTTGTTGTGCAACTGCAAGCCCTGCGGGGCCGGAGCCGACGACGGCGACCGTCTTACCGGAGAGACGCGTCGGCGGAAGCGGCTGCACCCAGCCGTTTTCGAAGGCGTCGTCAATGATGGAAACTTCAACCTGCTTGATGGTTACAGCAGGTTGGTTGATGCCCAGGACGCAGGATGCTTCACACGGCGCAGGGCACAACCGCCCGGTGAACTCCGGGAAGTTGTTCGTCGCGTGCAGGCGCTCGATAGCCTCCTCGCCTTTGCCACGCCACGTGAGGTCGTTCCATTCGGGAATGAGGTTACCCAACGGGCAGCCCTGGTGGCAGAACGGAACGCCGCAGTCCATACAGCGGCCGGCCTGGCTCTTGAGCACGCCCTTGTCCTGGGCCTCATAGACTTCCTTCCAGTCCATGATGCGGACTGGAACGGGACGGCGTGGCTGCGTCTCGCGCTGCCGGACTTTCAGAAATCCGCGTGGATCAGCCACCGGTTACCTCCAGGATTCGAGACCATACTTCTTCGCCGTCAGGGTCAAGGCCCTCTTCGATGGCGTCGAGACGGGTTTGCAGGACTGCGGCGTAATCACGCGGCAGAACTTTGGTGATGCGGGCAGCGGTGTCGTCGAAGTTTTCGAGCAAGCGGCCTGCAAGGACGGATTCGGTTTCCTCCACGTGCTTGACCAGGAGGCTGTGGACGATGGTGCGGTCCTCGTCGTCGAGCTCGAGCAACTGCAGTTCCCCGGAATCCAGGGCTTGCTTGTTGACCCGGGCGGGCTGGAGGTCCAGCACGTAGGCCGTGCCACCGGACATGCCCGCACCGAAGTTGCGGCCGGTGCGGCCGATGATCAGCGTCTGGCCGCCGGTCATGTATTCGCAGCCGTGGTCGCCGATGCCTTCGACGACGGCTGTGGCACCCGAGTTGCGCACCAGGAAGCGTTCGCCCACCTGGCCGCGCAGGAACAGCTCGCCGCTCGTGGCACCATAGCCGATCACGTTGCCTGCGATGACGTTGCGTTCCGCCTGGAAAACGTTGGTGCGGTCCGGACGGACGATGATGCGTCCGCCGGAGAGGCCCTTGCCGACGTAGTCGTTGGAGTCACCGAACATGCGAAGGGTGATGCCTGCCGGAAGGAAAGCGCCCAGCGACTGCCCGGCGGTCCCCTTCAACGTGATGTCGATCGTGTCGGTGGCGAGCACGTCGATGCCAAACGTCTTGGTCACGACGTGCCCCAGCATGGTGCCCACGGAACGGTCCGTGTTGATGACGTCGACGGCGATCTTCACCGGCGTGCGGTCGCTCAAAGCCTCGGCGGCCATGCCGATGAGGCGCTGGTCGAAGTGCTTGTCGAGCTCGTGGTTCTGGCCGGTGAGGTTCCGCAGCGGAACATCGTCGTCGAACTCAAGCCCGTGCAGGATCGGGTCCAGGTCGAGCCCCTCGGCCTTCCAGTGGTCGATCGCTTCTCGGGAGTCCAGGACTTCGGCGTGGCCGATGGCCTCTTCGAGGCTGCGGAAACCGAGCTCTGCGAGCAGTTCACGGACTTCCTCGGCAAGGAACTCGAAGAAGTTGACCACGAATTCCGGCTTGCCGTTGAAGCGCGAACGAAGCTCAGGGTTCTGGGTTGCCACACCGACCGGGCAAGTGTCCAGGTGGCAGACTCGCATCATGATGCAGCCGGACACCACCAGGGGCGCGGTCGCGAAGCCGTACTCCTCAGCACCCAGCAAAGCGGCGATGACGACGTCGCGGCCGGTCTTGAGCTGGCCGTCCACCTGAACCACCACGCGGTCGCGAAGCCCATTGAGCATGAGCGTCTGTTGGGTCTCGGCGAGGCCGAGCTCCCACGGAACACCCGCATGCTTGAGCGAGTTCAGCGGCGAGGCGCCGGTTCCGCCGTCGTGCCCTGAGACGAGCACGACGTCGGCCTTCGCCTTGGTGACGCCGGACGCCACAGTGCCGATCCCGACTTCGGACACAAGCTTCACGTGCACACGTGCCGACGGGTTGGCCCGCTTGGCATCGTAGATGAGCTGCGCGAGGTCTTCGATTGAGTAGATGTCGTGGTGCGGTGGCGGGGAAATGAGCCCGACGCCGGGGGTTGAGTGGCGGGTCCGGGCCACCCAGGGGTAGACCTTCTGCGCCATCAGCTGGCCACCTTCACCGGGCTTGGCGCCCTGGGCCATCTTGATCTGGATGTCTTCGGCGTTGGTCAGGTACAGGCTGGTCACGCCGAAACGGCCCGAGGCGATCTGCTTGATGGCGGAGCGGCGCTCAGGATCCAGCAGGCGGTCCACGTCCTCGCCGCCTTCACCTGTGTTGGACTTGGCGCCCAGCCGGTTCATGGCGATTGCAAGCGTTTCGTGGGCTTCCTTGGAGATGGAGCCGTAGCTCATCGCTCCCGTGGAGAAGCGCTTCACGATGCTGGAAACGGGCTCGACTTCCTCAAGCGGCACGGCAGGTCGCAAGCTGTCCTTGAACTTCAGGAGCCCACGCAGGGTCATCAAGTTCTCGGACTGATCGTCAATTCCCTTGGTGTAGGACTTGAAGATGTCGTAGCGGCGTTCGCGAGTTGCGTGCTGCAACCGGAAGACGGTCTCCGGGTTGAACAGGTGCGGTTCGCCGTCGCGGCGCCACTGGTATTCGCCCCCGCCGAGCAGCGGGCGGTGCGGCTGCTCGATGCCGCCTTCCGGGTAGGCCATCTGGTGGCGCGCGGAAACCTCGGCAGCAATAACGTCCAGGCCCACGCCACCCAACTGGGAGTGCGTGCCGGAGAAGAATTCGTCCACGAGTTCCTGGGACAGGCCCAGCGCTTCGAACGTCTGGGCGCCGGTGTACGAGGCCACCGTCGAAATGCCCATCTTGGACATGATCTTCAGCACGCCCTTGCCGAGCCCCTTGATGAGGTTGTAGACACCGTCCTCCGGCGTCACACCCACTACCTCGCCGGTGCTGATCAGCTGCTCCACGGACTCCATGGCCAGGTACGGGTTCACGGCGGAAGCGCCGAAGCCGACGAGCACTGCCACGTGGTGCGTTTCGCGAACGTCGCCCGCTTCGACCACCAGGGCGGTCTTGGTTCGGTTGGCGCTGCGGAGCAAATGGTGGTGCACGGCGCTGACAAGCAGAAGGGAAGGAATGGGTGCCCACTGCGCGTTGGAGTCGCGGTCGGACAGCACGATGTACTGCACGCCTCGGTTGATCGCGCCGGAGACCTGCTCACAGATTTCGGTCAGGCGGCTGCGCAGGGCCGCTTCGCCGCCTTCCGGACGGTAGAGGCCCCGGACCTTCATGGCGACCTTGTCGCCATCGGCGTTTTCGATATTGGCGATCTTGGCGAGCTGGTCGTTGTTGATCACCGGGAACGGCAGGGAGATCTGCGGCTGGCGCACCTGTCCGACGTCGAGAAGGTTGCCGTTGGGACCGATGGCGCACTTCAGCGAGGTGACAAGCTCTTCACGGATGGCATCCAGCGGCGGGTTGGTGACCTGGGCGAAGGACTGCACGAAGTAGTCGAACAGCAGGCGCGGGCGCTTGGACAGCACGGCAACCGGGGTGTCAGAGCCCATGGCGCCAAGCGGTTCGGCCCCCGTGCGGGCCATCGGCCCGAGGAGGATCTTCAGTTCTTCGGTGGTGTAACCGAAAGTCCGCTGGCGGATGTTGACGGACGCGGCCGTGTGCAGCACGTGCTCGCGCTCGGGGAGATCGTTGAGGTCGATCAGGTTGTCCTTGACCCATTCGGCCCAAGGATTCGCTGCGGCGACCTCGGCCTTGACCTCGGCGTCGTCGATGATGCGGCCTGCTTCGGTATCCACCAGGAACATCTTGCCCGGCGAAACACGGCCCTTCTTGACCACCTTGGCGGCTTCGACGTCGATCACGCCGACTTCGGAGGCGAAGACGATCAGTCCGTCTTCGGTGATCCAGTAGCGGCCGGGGCGCAGGCCGTTGCGGTCAAGGGTGGCCCCAACAAGATTGCCGTCCGTGAATGACACTGCTGCGGGACCGTCCCACGGCTCCATGAGCAGCGAGTGGTACTCGTAGAAGGCGCGGCGTGCCGGATCCATGGTGGCGTGGTTTTCCCAGGCTTCCGGGATCATCATCATGATTGAGTGCGTGATGGGCCGGCCGGAGAGCCAGAGCAGCTCGGCAACTTCATCGAAGGACGCGGAGTCCGAAGCACCGGGAGTGCAGATGGGGTACAACTCTTCCGGGGAATCGCCCAGCAGCGGGTTCGCCAGCTGGGACTGGCGGGCCCGCATCCAGTTTCGGTTGCCCTTGACGGTGTTGATTTCACCGTTGTGGGCGATGGTGCGGAAGGGCTGGGCCAGGGGCCACGAGGGGAAGGTGTTCGTGGAGAAGCGCGAGTGCACGATGGCCAGTTTGGTCTTGAAGCGCTTGTCCGAAAGGTCCGGGTAGAACGGCTCCAGCTGCGCGGTGGTCAGCATGCCCTTGTACACGATGGTGCGCGAGGACAGCGACGGGAAGTAGACGCCGAACTTGTTCTGTGCCCGCTTGCGGATACGCCATGCGCGGGAGTCCAGTTCATTGCGGTCCAGCACCTCGCCCGTGGCGGAGGCAAAGAAAGGCTGGGAGAAGTAAGGCATGCAGGCACGGGCCATGGCACCCACCAGATCGCCAACCACGGGTACTTCGCGCCAGCCAAGAACCGTGAGGCCCTCGTCCACGGCAAGCGCCTCGATGCCGGCCTTCGCGGTTTCGGCTTCGCGGGTTTCAGCAGGCAGGAAAGCGGTGCCGACGACGTATTGACCCGGTGCGGGCAGCTCGAACTCGGCGACGGCTCGGAAGAACTCGTCCGGAACCTGCATCAGGAGGCCGGCGCCGTCGCCGGTACCTTCGTCGGCGCCGACGGCGCCGCGGTGTTCGAGGTTGCGCAGGGCAGTCAGGGCCGCTTCCACGATGTCATAGCCGGGTTCACCACGCAGGGTGGCGATAATGGCCAAGCCGCAAGCGTCCTTCTCCTGCTCGGGGTTGTAGAGACCCTGGGCTTCCGGGAGCGCAGCAAAACGCTTGAAGGGCGACATGGCACCCTGCGGTTCGACTGCTTCGGACCAACTTGGGTTATGAAGATGGGTCATTGAAGACGTCCTTCCTCGAGATCGTGCGAATGGAAGGGACAACGCTGGCCCCACCTTGCCTGCCGTGTGACGGGCATAACAAAGCGCTAATTACTTGAAATTGTAGGCCAGCGGCCAAGTCGCAACGAACAGTTACGCCTGACCCAGGCCCAAGCTTGACCGCGGAGCATCTGTGTGCTGCCGGGCGACTGCCAAGGGTGCCACGACGCTGTGGCCGGGGGCCTCTGGGCGGTAGCCCGGTGCCCCTGTGCCGTAGCGCTGGCTACTTGGTGCTGCCAGCTTCCGGCCCGGATCCGGGGGCGCTGCTGGCGGTAGTTTGGGTGGACTCGGAGCCGGAATCCGACGCTACGCCGGCGTGTGACTCCTCGGCCGTTTCCGTTGGCTCAGCAGTATGGCCCGGATCGCTTTGGTTATTCCGGAGATTACCATGCGCACCGGTATCTGAGACAGATCCGTCCGCATCATGGTCCGCCGGACCGGTCACAATTGTGCTGTTCGTCTCATCGTCCGCAGCATTTGTGTCAACGCCGGCGGACTCATCTCCGCCGCCAGCCACTGCAGGTTCGCGGCCGGGAAGGTACGCGGTGTCCGGCACTGGCCTGCCGCGCAGGCTCAGGACGATGAAGACGATGATCGCTGCGACGAACACGAAGATGCTCGTCCACACGTTGAGCCGTGTGGTGATGCCGAAGAGGCTGATCTGTTCTGCGTCGTCAATCCGCAGGGCTTCGATCCACACGCGGCCAAGCGTGTAGTAAATGGCGTACAGCCAGAAGAGCCTGCCCCGGCGGAAGTGGAACCGGCGGTCCAGGACAAGGAGGATCGCGACGCCGATGAGGTTCCAGAGGGATTCGTAAAGGAACGTCGGGTGGAACAGAGTGCTGCTGGGCATCCCGGCAGGGAAGTTCGGGCTATTGGGATCGATCTGCAGTCCCCAAGGCAGGGTGGTGGGGCCGCCGAAGAGTTCCTGGTTGAACCAGTTCCCCCAGCGCCCGATCGCCTGGGCCAGCAGCAGGCCGGGGGCCGCGGCGTCCAGGAATGCAGTGAGCTTGACGCCGGAGCGGCGGCAGCCCAGCCAGGCACCGAAAACGCCGAGAACCACGGCGCCCCAGATGCCCAGGCCACCCCGCCAGATCTGCGGTATTAGGGAGAGGTCGCCGGTGCCGTTGAAGCCAGGGCCGAAATACGCGTCGGGCGAGGAGAAGACATGGTAAAGACGGCCGCCCACAATGCCGAACGGGATCGCCCAGATCGCGATGTCCCAGAGGCTGCCTTCGGGCGTCCCGCGACGCTTCCAGCGCACGGCTGTGAGCCAAAGTCCCAGGATGATACCCAGGAGAATGCACAGGGCATACGCGTGGATGCGGAGAGACCCCCACGGAAGCGGAATATCGAATCCGGACCATGAGGGGCTCGGAAGGCTCATGGGAGCCATTGCCGCGGCGTGGAGGAGACTCTGCATTGTCTACGCTTTTCCTTTTTCTAGGCCTGCGCTGTTGCCCGGCCAAGGCCGGCGCTGAGGTTCTTGGTGAGTTGCGCGACGGCGTCAACGCCGCCGTCGCGAATGGCCGCAACCAGCGCGGTACCGACGATCACGCCGTCCGCGTAAGCGGCGATCTCGCGGACATGGTCCGCGGTGGAGACTCCGAGCCCGACACAAACCCGTTCGGCGCCGGCCGCATGTGTGTCTGCCACAACCTTCTCCGCGGCGCTGCTGACGGACTGCCGGGCCCCGGTGACACCCATGATGGACACGGCATAAACAAAGCCGCGGCTTGCCTTCACCGTCATGGCCAGGCGTTCCGGCGTGGACGACGGTGCCACGAGGAACACCCGGTCCAATCCATACTTGTCCGATGCCGCAAACCATTCTGCAGCTTCGTCCGGAATGAGGTCCGGCGTGATGAGCCCTGCTCCCCCGGCTTCGGCCAGCCTGCGCGAGAACTCGTCGACGCCCATGCGCATCACGGGGTTCCAATAGGTCATGACGAGCACTGCGGCGTCCGTGGCGGCGGTGATGCCTGCCACTACGTCGAAGACGCTGGCCACGCGGAAGCCGTTGGCGATTGCCTCTGTGGTGGCGGCCTGGATGACCGCGCCGTCCATGACCGGGTCCGAGTACGGGATGCCGATTTCAATGAGGTCTGCACCGTTGCGCGCCATGGCAATTCCGGCATCGATGCTGGACTGCACGTCCGGGTAGCCTGCGGGCAGGTATCCGATCAACGCGGCCCGGCCCTGTTCCTTGGCGCGGTCGATCGCGGCCGCGGACTTGCTGGTCATCTGCTCAGTCATCAGTTCTGGTCCTCGCTTGCTTCGTCAGGGCTGATCTCAAGATTGCTGCGATCCCCCGGACCCTTGGGCTTGCGGGTGGAAAGCGTAGTGCCCTTGACGTTGCCGTCTTCATCCAGCATGTCGAACCACGCCGCCGCCGTCTCCACGTCCTTGTCGCCACGCCCGGACAGGTTCACGATGATGATCGTGTCCGCGGGGCTCTCCTTGCCCTCGTTGAGCCGTTTGCCCACCTTGATGGCACCGGCGAGGGCGTGCGAGGACTCGATGGCCGGGATAATGCCCTCGGTCCGGCAAAGCAAGCGGAACGCGTCCATGGCCTCGGTGTCCGTGATGGGCTCGTACGTCACGCGGCCAATGTCCGCGAGGTAGGAGTGCTCCGGACCGACGCTCGGGTAGTCCAGTCCGGCGGAAATCGAGTGCGATTCGATGGTCTGACCGTCTTCGTCCTGCATGAGGTAGGACCGTGCACCGTGCAGCACACCGGGGCGTCCGAGAGTAATGGCGGCGGCGTGGCGGCCGGTTTCGACACCTTCGCCGCCTGCCTCGAACCCGTAGATCTTCACGGAAGCGTCGTCCAGGAAACTGTGGAAGATTCCGATGGCATTGGAACCGCCCCCGATGCAGGCACAGACGGCGTCGGGCAGCCTGCCCGTCTGCTCCAGGATCTGCGCGCGGGCTTCCTCACCGATGACTTCGTGAAAGAAGCGCACCATCGCCGGGAACGGGTGGGCTCCAGCCGCGGTGCCCAGCAGGTAATGCGTGTTGTCCACGTTGGAGACCCAGTCGCGCAGGGCGTCGTTGATGGCGTCCTTGAGCGTCTGTGAACCGTTGGTCACGGGAACCACGGTGGCGCCCAGGAGTTGCATGCGGGCCACGTTGAGGGCCTGCCGACGGCAGTCCTCAGCGCCCATGTAAACCACGCATTCCAAGCCGAGGAGCGCAGCAGCGGTGGCACTGGCAACGCCGTGCTGGCCGGCGCCGGTCTCGGCGATGACGCGCGTCTTGCCCATGCGCTTGGCGAGCAAAGCCTGGCCGAGGACGTTGTTGATCTTGTGGGATCCGGTGTGGTTCAGGTCTTCGCGCTTGAGGAAAATGCGCGCCCCGCCGGCGTGTTCGGAAAAGCGCTTCGCCTCGGTGAGCAGTGACGGCCGGCCGGAGTAGTTCTTGTTGAGGTCCTTCAGCTGGGCAAGGAACGCAGGATCGGCCTTGGCTTTCTCGAACGTGTCCTGGACTTCATCCAGGGCGGCAATGAGGGACTCAGGCATCCAGCGTCCGCCATATGAGCCGAAGTACGGCCCTGCAGCGTTGCGCAGCGAGGCTCCGCCTTGTAGGAATGCGTCGGCCGCATTCTCTTCCGAGTTGGCTGTCGGTGCGTCCACCATCAGTCTCACCGTCCTGTTCAGTTGGTAGTTGAGTTTTTCCGGGAGCCGCAGGACAGCAACCAGCCGCGTTGTCCGCCGCTGACTTTGTCCACGCTGCGAGTCAGGACTGTCTCAGGTCCTGACGGCCATGGCGGCAGCTCCGGCCGCCTTGAATTCGCTGATTCGCTCCCGAGGGGTGGAGTCGCTCACAAGCGCCTCGCCCACCAGAATCGCGTGGGCGCCATTCCCTGCGTAGTGCGCGACGTCATCGGCGTTCCGCACGCCGGACTCGGCCACGACCACCGCTCCCGCAGGAATGTTTCCGGCGAGGGAGGCAAACAAAGAACGGTCGACGTCGAGCGTCTTGAGATTGCGGACGTTCACCCCGATGATCCGCGCCTGGGCCGCGGCAGCACGCTCGATTTCGTCGAGTGTGTGCGTTTCCACCAGGACATTCATGCCTAGCTCGTGGCTCAATGCGCTGAACTCCTGCAACTGTGCATCGGAAAGCGCCGCGACGATCAGCAGGATGAGATCCGCGCCGTGGGCGCGGGCTTCCCAGATCTGGTATTCGTCGACCGTGAAGTCCTTGCGCAACAGCGGAATGTCGACGGCGGCCCTGACGGCGTCCAGGTCCGCCAAGGAGCCGTTGAAGCGCCGTTGTTCGGTGAGGACGCTGATCACAGAGGCGCCGCCGTCGGCGTACTGCACTGCAAGTGCAGCCGGATCAACTATGGTCGCGAGATCGCCCTTGGAGGGGCTGCGGCGCTTGATTTCAGCGATGACCTTCAGATCGTCTCGGCTGGTTGACGGGCCGCCCAAGGCAGCCCATGCATCCAACGCCGGTGCCGTAGAAGCGGCATGATCTTTCAGCTCGTCGAGGCCAACAAGGCGGCGGCGTGCCTCCATGTCCTCCCTGACACCGACGATGATGTCATCAAGAACGGTCACAGTCAGTGGCCGGCGTTCTTCAGCTTGCTGCCGTCGACGCCGTAGCCCGCCTTGCGCATGGCCCAGCCGGCAATCAGGCCGGCGAACATGACAACGATGCCGGCGATGAAAATGGGGGTGCTGGCTATAACAAAGGCGACGGAGGACACCAGTGCCCCTACCAGCATGACAATCACGCAGGTCCACGCGGCCGGGCTGTTGCCGTGGCCGATGGCGTCGCTGTGGCTCGCAGCGGTCACAGGGGCCTTGCTAGCGGACACTGTGGTTTTGCTCATGTGAAAATCTCCTCAGGATGAATACTGCTTACATTCTGCCATTTATTGACCGCACCCGGGACATCGTCCGACGTCCGGACAGTCGAGTCTTACGTGGGGTCTTCTCCGCGCGAGAGGCTGTCCCAGCTGTCGATCTCGTCGACGGGACCGGAACCCGCGCGCGCTGCCCGGCTGGCGACGTCGTACTTGGTGCGCGCCTTCCAGCGCCGGCCGGCGAGCGGCAGTAGGCCGCCACACAAAGCCAGCAAACCGGCAGCCACGACGGCGAGAATCGGGAACACTGTGGACGACGCGGCCGCCCGGCCACCCGAGATGCCGGTAGTTGCCGCAATAGTTCCTTGCGCCGCACCGAGGGGGTCGGCCAAGACCGTGGCTGCGGCAACGATGATGCCTGCGGAGGCAAGCACAATGATCGTTGCGATGATCCAGCGCGAAACCTTGCCGGCAATGGATGATGCCAGGCCTCCGGCGAGGGCCACGAGCGCCAGCGCGGTCACCGCAGTTGCGGCTTTGCTCCCCTGAACGTGGAGATCGGCATTCGCCGCAGCCGCGGGGTCAAGCCGGACGTCGATCCAGCTCTGCGTCGTGGTCCCGAAAACCGCAAGGGCGAGGATTGCCATGCCGAGCACCACGTTGGCCTTGCGGGCCCACACGGGAGGCTTTGCGGCCGGCGTCTGAGTGGCTGCAGCGCTCACGGGGTGGGGTTCCCGTCGGCAGTGTCAGTGGAACCCACGTCGGCGGACACCGCGTCCGGTAAAATGTTGTGGAGCGATCCGGCGGTGTGCACGGCACGCAAGGGGGCCGCCGCCTTATTGACGGTCTCGAGTGCCTCGGACGGCTTGTGGGAATCGGCCACAATGCCACCGCCGGCCTGGACGTAGGCCCGCCCCTCGCGCAACAGGGCCGAACGGATGGCGATAGCCATGTCCATGTCGCCTGCGAAGTCCAGGTAACCCACCACTCCGCCGTAGATGCCACGGCGGTGCGGTTCGAGTTCGTCCAGGAGGCGTAGTGCGCGCGGCTTGGGTGCACCGGAAAGCGTGCCGGCGGGGAAGGTCGCCTTCAGCACGTCGTACGCCTTGGCGCCGGGAGCCAATTCACCGACCACCGTGGACACCAAGTGCATGATGTGGCTGAAGCGTTCTACCTCCATGAACTGCGTGACATCCACGGTTCCGGCAACGCAGACCTTGGAGAGGTCGTTGCGGGACAGGTCCACAAGCATCAAGTGCTCCGCACGTTCCTTCTGGTCCGCGAGCAGTTCGGTGGCCAGCGCCTTGTCGGCCTCAACGGTCTTGCCGCGGGGCCGGGATCCGGCAATCGGGTGCGTGATGACTTCGTTGCCGGTCACTGTCACAAGCGCCTCCGGAGAAGAGCCGACAATCGTGTATTCACGGCCATCGGCGTCTTCAAGGCTGAAGAGGTACATGTACGGGCTCGGGTTGGTGTTGCGCAGCACGCGGTACACATCCAGCGGGTCCGCGGCGCACTCCATTTCGAAGCGGCGCGAGATGACCACCTGGAAGACTTCGCCGTCGACGATCGCTTCCTTGCCGCGATCGATCGCGTTGAGGTACTCCTGCTCGTCCCAGCGTTCCTGCACGCTGGACGCGAAGTCCAGGGCTTCGGATTGCAACACGGACACAGGCTGCTTCACGGGCGTGCTGATCTTGTCCAGCAGTCCCTTAACCCGGGCCACGGCGTCATGCCAGGCTTCGTCCACGCGCTCGGAGCTGTTGTCGAAGTTGATCGCGTTGGCAATCAACAGGACGGTGCCATCCATGTTGTCGTGGACGGCCATGTCGGTGACGAGGTTCAGGGCCATTTCCGGCAAATGGAGGTCGTCCTCCGGCGGGCTGGTCAACTTCTCCCAGTGCCGGACTGTTTCCCATCCGAGGAAACCGACAAGGCCCGAGGTGAACGGAGGAAGATCCGGAAAGCGATCGGTCCGCAGGGCCGCTACGGTGTCTCGGACTGCGTCGACGGGACTGCCGTCTACCGGCACACCAACGGGAGGCTCGCCGATCCAGTGCGCCTGGCCGTCCTTGCTGGTCAACGTGGCACGGGAACGGGCACCGATGAACGAATAGCGGGACCATGCTCCGCCGACGGCCGCCGATTCCAGGAGGAAGGTGCCCGGCTGGCCCTGGGCCAGCTTGCGGTAGAGCCCGATGGGAGTCTCGGCGTCGGCCAGTACCCTGAGCCGGACCGGGATGACCCGGCTGTGTGCGGCGAGTTCGCGGAACTCCTCCAGGCCCGGGCTGATGATTCCAAGGTCCTGCATGGTTAGTGTTCTCCGCCTCTTCTTGTGTGCTGCCTAAAGTGGATGGTAGGTAGTGGTCTAGTCCCGCTCGCCTGTTACGGCGGCGAGGCTCCGGTCATCGAAGCATGTGCGCGTACCGGTGTGGCAAGCGGCTCCTACCTGATCGACGCGGACCAGGAGGGCGTCGCCGTCGCAGTCCAAGGCCACCGACTTGACGAACTGAACGTGCCCGGAGGTGTCTCCCTTGCGCCAGTACTCCTGGCGGGAGCGGGAGAAGAACGTGACGCGGCCGGTGGTCAGGGTTCGATGCAACGCTTCGTCGTCCATCCAGCCGAGCATCAGCACCTCGTCAGTGTCGAACTGCTGGATGATCGCTGCCACGAGGCCGGCGGAATCGCGCTTGAGCGCGGCGGCCAACTCATGAGGGAGCGGACTTCCGGGCTCGACGACGGGCTCCGCGGCGGAAGCGGCAGCGGGCGTGGCTTGGGGTGTTGACTGCTCAGACATCAGATCAAGTCTAGTGCCTCATGTAGACCCGAAATTCAGTGGCGGTTCCACTGCGCAACAGAGGGCGTCTCGTGCTAGTTTCACAAGTGATGCATTTCGTCGATCCCTCCCGCGAAGTACTGGCCGAAACACTCCTGGCGGCCGGACCTGACTCCCCCACGCTCTGCGAAGGGTGGCTGACGAGGGACCTCGCGGCACACCTTTACCTGCGGGAGCGCAAAGCGGCCGTCGGTATCGGCCTGCTCGTCAAGAGCCTTGCCAGGGCTTCGGACAAGGCCACGGCCAAACTGGCCTCCAAGCTCAAGACCACCGAAGATTACGCCGAGCTGGTGAACACTTTCCGCTCAGGGCCGCCTGCCTTGTCTCCCCTCAAGATCAAGGCCCTCGACGAGTCCTCGAACCTCATTGAATATTTCGTGCACACGGAAGACATTCGCCGGGCCGGAGACCGTTGGGCGCCGCGGGCCCTTGATGAGGAATACTCGGACGCTTTGTGGGACGAATTGATCAAGCGTGCTGCCATTCTCTACCGCGGCGTGGATCTCGGGATCGTGTTGGTCCGCCCCTCCGGTCCCCGCCATGTTGCCAAGCGTGCTCCCGTATCCGTCGCCATCGTAGGCGAACCCGGTGAACTCCTGATGCACGCCCACGGCCGCACGCATCACGCCCTGGTCACGTTTGAAGGCCAGCCGGACGCCGTCGCGCTTCTCCAGTCAGCCGAAGTCGGCCTCTAAGCCGCCGCTAAACCCAACTAGCTCGCAGTTGTTGACGTTATGAGGGCGGCAAAGTCAACTGGTCAGAGCAACGCTGGGGTTTAGGCTGCCTGCAGCAGCTGGTTGAGCCGGTTGGCTGGGGTTTGCAGGTTGAGGGTGGGCCGTGGCCGGCGGTTGAGTTTCGCGGCGACCCGGCGGAGATCCTCCGGGGTGTGAGCGGAGAGGTCCGAGCCTTTCTCGAACCAGAATCTCAGGAGCCGGTTGGTGTTTTCGTTGGTCCCGCGCTGCCAGGGCGAGTGCGGGTCGCAGAAGTAGAGCGTGGTGTCGAGCGCGGTTTGGATCCTCGCGTAGTCGGCGAGTTCCGTGCCGCGGTCCCAGGTGATCGACCGTCGCAGGTGGTCCGGGAGGTTGCCCATCTCCCGGATCATCGCGGTAGCGACGGTCTCGGCGCTGTGGTTCCCGGGGAGGTGGAGCAGGATCGTGAACCGGGTCGAGCGTTCCACAAGGGTGCCGATCGCGGTCCCGTTGGAGCCGATGATGAGGTCGCCTTCCCAATGCCCTGGGACGGCCCGGTCCTGGGCCTCCGCCGGGCGTTCACTGATCTTGAACGCCTCCTTGTAGGGGCTGTTCTTGGTCCTGTCCGCGGCGTGGGGAACCCGCTGCTTCCGTTTCAGGCTGAGCTTTTCGGCCAGATCTGCCCGCAGGATCCCGCGGGATTGGACGTACAGCGCCTGGTAGATCGTCTCGTGGCTCACCTGCATAGTCTGATCATCGGTGAAGTAAAACACCAACATCGATGAAATCAGTTTCGGGCTCCACCCGTCGTCCATCCAGACCGCTATCAGCCGGCACAGATCCTCGTTCTCGACAAGCTTCAGCGGCTTGGGCCGGCGCCGGTTCTGATGCGCCTTAGCGTGGGCGGTCGACGCATGATAAACCCCGTCCTCCCCGGTGTGCCGCTTCACCTCCCGCCAGACCACCGACTTGTCCCGGCCAATCGCCTCCCCAATATCCGCGTAGCTCAGCCCGCACCGGCGGCCCATCTGGATCATCCCCCGATCGTCCAAAGTCAATGCCCGGCCACCCGGACCGTCCGCCGTCGGCGCCGGATCAGCAAGACCCCCGACGCGGCCCATGTTCACAGTCATCATGAGGCCAGACTGGGACCACCAGGTTCCCCCGGTCCGATGTGTGGTCCCGACGCGCCGGGAAGCCGCGAGAATCGACATCCCACCACACACCAAGTCCACAAACTCGTTGCGGGCACTCTGAGGAAATGACCTGACCATAAAACGCTCCATCAATCAGAGCGTTGCTACGACCATATGACTTTGCCGGCTCAAAACGACGTTAACTGCGAGTTAGTTGGGGCTGGAACCCTCTAGCGGACCAGGAAGCCTGCTTCGCGAATCGCTGCCTTGACCTGGGCGATCATGTCGTCCGGACCGAAGTGGAACACCGAGGCTGCCAGTACGGCGTCGGCACCCGCTTCTACTGCGGGCGGGAAATGCGCCGGTTCTCCCGCGCCCCCGGATGCGATGATCGGGATGTGCACGGCTGCGCGGACCAGGCGGATGAGTTCGAGGTCGAAGCCGTCTTTGGTGCCGTCAGCGTCAATGGAGTTCAGGAGGATCTCCCCCACTCCGCGGTCCGCGGCTTCCTTGGCCCAGGCAATGGCGTCGATCCCGGTGCCCTGGCGTCCACCGTGGGTGGTCACCTCGAAGCCGGAAGCCGTGGGCTCGGAGCCAGGCCTTGTCCGCCGGGCGTCCACCGACAAGACAAGCACTTGCGATCCGAAGTGGCGGGTGATCTCGTCAATGACGTCCGGGCGCGCGACGGCGGCCGTGTTGATGGAGGCCTTGTCCGCGCCGAAGCGCAGGAGCTTGTCCACTTCGGCCACGCCGCGGACGCCACCGCCGACGGTCAGCGGGATGAAGACTTCCTCGGCGGTGCGGCGAACGACGTCGAACGTGGTTTCGCGGTTGCCCGAAGACGCCGTGACATCAAGGAACGTGAGTTCGTCCGCCCCGGCGTTGTCATAGCGGTGCGCCAGTTCGACGGGGTCTCCCGCGTCGCGAAGGCCCTCGAAATTGATGCCCTTGACGACACGGCCGGCATCGACATCTAGGCAAGGGATGACCCGTATTGCTACAGCCATTGCTACTCCTGGATTGTCTCGTGTCAGATGCGGCAGGCGTGGATGCTGCTGACCAGGATGGCGCGGGCGCCGAGGTCGTACAGCTCGTCCATGATCCGGTTGGTTTCCTTTTTCGGAACCATGGAACGGACGGCAACCCACTCGGAGTCGCGCAGCGGAGACACAGTGGGTGATTCGAGGCCCGGCGTCAGCGTGGCTGCTTCCTCTACGAGGTCCTTGCGGATGTCGTAGTCCATGAGCACGTATTGGCGGGCGACGAGCACACCCTGCAGGCGCCGGATGAGGACCTCGATCTCCTTCGCGGTGCCGTTCGCGGCGCCACCCTCGCCGGTGCGGCGGATCAAGACGGCTTCAGACTTGAGGATGGGCTCGCCGAAGATTTCCATGCCGGCGGCTTTGAGCGTGTTGCCGGTTTCGACGACGTCGGCGATCGCGTCAGCGACGCCGAGACGCACGGAAGACTCAACGGCGCCGTCGAGGCGGACGACCTTGGCTTTGACGCCGCGCTCGGCGAGGTAGTCGCGTAGGAGGCCGTCGTAGCTGGTGGCGAGGCGCTTGCCTTCGAGCTGCTCGACGCGGGAAAAGTCACCGACTGGGCCGGCGAAGCGGAACGTGGAAGCGGCAAAACCGAGGGGAAGCAGTTCTTCGGCTTCCACCTGCGCGTCGAGCAGGAGGTCACGGCCGGTGATCCCGACGTCGAGGGTTCCCTGGCCGACATACACGGCGATGTCGCGGGGGCGGAGGAAGAAGAATTCAATGTCGTTGTCGGGATCGACCATGACCAATTCGCGGGTATCGCGGCGCTGGCGGTATCCCGCCTCGGACAGCATCGCGGAGGCGGCTTCGGACAGGGATCCCTTGTTGGGAACGGCTACTCGCAGCATGAGGGGACTTTCTTGGGGAGTGGAAGGGGATGTTTCAGGCATTGTGCCCACGGCACTGATCTCAGAAGGACACCGTATGGTGGGCGCGGGGGCCACGCTGGGGCTCCGGTGGGACCTCGTTAGGTCCTGCGGAGCGGACGTGGCTAGAGATGCTTGTAAACGTCTTCCAGGCCCAGACCCTTGGCGAGCATCAAGACCTGCAGGTGGTAGAGCAACTGGGAGATTTCCTCGGCCGCGGCTTCATCGGATTCATACTCTGCAGCCATCCAGACTTCGGCTGCTTCCTCCACGACTTTCTTGCCGATGCCGTGGATTCCGGAGTCCAATTCGGCGACGGTGCGGGAGCCTGCCGGACGGGTCGCTGCCTTTTCGCTCAGTTCTGCGAACAGCGTCTCGAAATTCTTCACGCCCTACAGCCTACTTGCTTGGGGCCGGAGACCGCCTGTCCGGGCATTGCATGACGAAAGGGATGTGAGCGAACGCACAATATACGTCGGCACGCCCACATCCCTTTCGTCTATTTGCTACGCGTACTGCTTGAGTGTCAAAGCCGTCGCCAGCGCCGCGGTCACGGCTTCGTGCCCTTTGTCCTCGGACGAGCCTTCCAGACCGGCGCGGTCCAGTCCTTGCTGCTCGGTGTCACACGTGAGCACACCGAAGCCCACCGGCACGCCTGTGCGGACGCTGACTTCGGTGAGTCCCGACGTCGCCGCCTGGCACGCGTAGTCAAAGTGCGGCGTCCCGCCGCGGATGACGACGCCGAGGGCAACGACGGCGTCAAAGTGCGGCGCGAGCCGTGCCGCCGCGACTGGCAGCTCAAAGGATCCCGGGACGCGCAGCACGGTGGGCTCGGCGATGCCGGCTTCCTTCGCAGCGCGCAGTGCCCCGTCGAGAAGTCCGTCCATGATCTGGGTATGCCAGCTGGCAGCGACGATGGCAAGCTTCAGCTGTTGGGTTTCCTCGCGGTCGAGGGTAGCGAGGTCGATGGTGGGGGCGCCGTGTCCGCTCATGGGTGTGTGGTATTCCGTTCAGTCTTGGTAGTGCAGTTCAGTCTTGCTAGTGCAGTTCAGTCTTGCTCGAGGTCAAAAGTGCCGGCAGCTGCATGGGTACCGGCCGGTTCAGTGTCACCGAGGGTCAGGCGGTGGTCCATGCGGTCCTTCTTGGTCTGAAGGTAGCGAAGGTTTTCTTCACGGGACGGAACCTCGGTGGGCACCATCTCGACAACCTTCACGCCGGCCGCGGCAAGCCTGTTCTGCTTGTCCGGGTTGTTGCTCAGGAGGCGGATTTCGTGAAGGCCCATTTCGGCAAGGATCTGGGCAGCAGCTTTGTAGCAGCGGGCGTCCACCGGCAGCCCGAGCTGCTCGTTGGCCTCGACCGTGTCGAATCCGGCCTCTTGCAGTGCGTAGGCCTTGATTTTGTTGGCCAGGCCGATGCCGCGGCCTTCCTGTCCGCGCAGGTAGAGCAGGGTGCCCCCCTCTTCGCGGATCAGCTCGAGGGCGTAGGCCAGCTGTTCGCCGCAATCGCAGCGGTACGAGCCGAAAACGTCGCCCGTGAGGCACTCCGAGTGAAGGCGCACGAGCGGGGCTTTGCCCGCACGCGGCGCTTTCGGGGAACTCACGGCCAGGTGCTCCGCACCGGTGGCAAGGTCGGTCCACGCTTGTGCCACGAACTCACCGAAGGCGGTGGGTAGCTGGACAATCGGGCCGCCGCTCACGGGATGCGGTGCGCGCGCGTGCGTGCCGCCGTCGTGCGTTGTCGCTGTGGTCATCGCTGCTCCTCGTTTCCTGCCGGAATTGCAACCTGGTGCTCGGCCTCCGACGCTACAACATAAGCCACGAGGTCTTCGATCGAAATCAAAGGGCACCCATGCTCGGCAGCGAACTCCCGGAGGCTATCCAGGCGCATCATTTCACCATCGTCATGAACTAACTCGGCGATCACGCCCACCGGGGCAAGCCCCGCAAGCCGGCAAAGATCAACTGCCGCCTCGGTATGTCCCGGACGTTCACGCACTCCCCCTTAACGGCACGGAGTGGAAAAATATGCCCGGGACGCGTGATCGAGGACGGAGTGCTGCTGGAATCGGCCAGGATCCGGGCCGTCAGGGCCCTGTCCGTGGCGGAGATACCGGTGCTCACTCCCAAAGCGGCATCACAGGACACCGTGTAGGCCGTGCCCTTGGCGTCTTCATTGACCAGGACCATGGGCGGCAGCGCCAGGGCATCAGCCCGCGAACCCTCAAGGGGAACGCAAATGACTCCTGAGCTGTAGCGGATGGTCCAGCCCATGAGGGCAGGCGTCGCGTGTTCGGCGGCGAAGATGATGTCGCCTTCGTTTTCGCGGTCTTCATTGTCCACAACAATGACCGGACGGCCGGCAGCCATGGCCTGAACGGCCTTTTCAACGGGGTCCAGCCCCTGGCGCACCACGGTGGTGCTGCCGTTGTGTGCGGCGCTCACTGGGCAGCTCCGCCGGCAGTTGCCGGCGAACGGAAGGACAGCAGGCGCTCGGTGTATTTCGCGAGGACGTCCACCTCAAGGTTGACGCGGCCGCCTGTGGCCTTGGCCCCGAGCCCGGTTTCGTCCAGCGTGGTGGGAATGAGTCCCACTTCAAACCAGGGGTTCTCTTCTTCGGCCGGGCTGACGGCGGTGACGGTGAGTGAAACGCCGTCGACGGCGATCGACCCCTTTTCGGCGATGTACCGTGCCAGCGGGGCCGGCACGGCGAAGCGGAGGCGGTCCCAGTTGCCCAGCGACTCGCGCTCCAGAAGATGCCCGACGCCGTCGACGTGGCCCTGTACGACGTGGCCGTCCAAGCGGCCGCCGGCTTGGACACATCGTTCGAGGTTCACGGTGTCACCCGCGGCCAGTTCGCCGATGGTGGTGCGGACGAGGGTTTCGCCCATGACGTCAACGCTGAACTCCCGGCCGTCGATGTCCGTGGCGGTAAGGCACACGCCGTTGACCGCGATGGAGCCGCCCAAGCCAAGCCCTTCGGTGGTGCTGGGGGCCATGAGGCGCAGCGTAGCGCTGGCCTCGCCGTCGTGCTCGACGGACAGGACCGTGCCTTGTTCAGCAACGATTCCGGTAAACATCAGTGTCCTCCTGTGGTGGTGTCCGAGGCGTCCTTGCCCGGAAATGGTTCGTGGTGTTCGGTGTGCGACTTCGTCCACGCCGGTTTGTTTCCATCCGACGGGCCGGACCTCAGATGCAGCCGGAGGTCGCGGCCCAGTGCATGGACCGCACCGCCACCGGCGTCGTCCCAGTTCCAGTGCTGGGCGTCTGCGAGGGTGGAGATGCCGAGATCCGTCAGGGCCGGCGTACCGGAGCCCAACAAGGTCGGCGCAAGATAGACGATCAATTCATCCACAAGGCCAGCGGCAAGGAAGGCGCTCAGGATGCGGGAGCCGCCTTCCACCATGACGTGCCGGACGCCTTCGGCGAAGAGCAACTCCAAAGCTTCGGAAGGGTCGCGGGTCGGCAAATGGACGAACTTCCCGTCAGTCCCCCGCACGGCGGCGTCCGCCGGGACCTCCCGTAGACCCATCACGGCCCGGAGTGGCTGGCTTGGCGATTCATCGCCGTTCTCTTCCCGTGCCGTCAGCCGCGGGTTGTCCACCAGGACGGTTTCGGTACCCACCAGAATGGCGTCGATCAAGCGGCGCAGTCCGTGGTTGTCGGCCAACGATTCCGGACTGGAGATCCATTGGCTGGTCCCGTCCGCGGCCGCGATCCTGCTGTCCAGGGTCTGGGCAATGTGAAGAGTGACGAACGGACGCCTCGCCTCCACCGCATTGAACCACTCCCGGTTCAGCTTCAAGGCCTCGGCGGCGGCCAGCCCGGACCGCACGTCCACACCGGCAGCGCGCAGCCTCGCGGCCCCTCCCGCTGCCGGATCGTGGGGGTCGTCCACGGCGTAAACCACTCGCGATACGCCGGCGTCGATGATCGCCTGGGTGCACGGTCCCGTGCGGCCCACGTGGTTGCAGGGCTCCAAGGTGACCACCATGGTGGTTCCGGCGAGGTCGAGGCCTCTTGCCTCCGCTTTGGTGATCGCGTCCGCCTCGGCGTGGGGGGTGCCGGCGCCCCGGTGGTAGCCCGTGATGAGTTGCTCTCCCTTGGGCCCGAGCACTACTGCTCCCACCAAGGGATTGGCGCCACGGTGTCCCCGGAGGGCCACGTGGAGTGCGGTCTCCATGGCCGCCGACTCAGCTTCCGAAAATTTCGGGTTAATGGCATCGCTCATGAGAGGGCTCCTGCGGTTTCCGGCTCGGCTGTTGCCCTGAGCGGCTGGCTTTCCCGTCGGTCCGCACGCCACCAGACGAAGAATCCGGCGAGTGTGAAGAACCCGTAAAAGAGATACATAAACGCACTGGCAAAGTAGCCCGCGCTGAAAAGCAGCGGAACTCCGACAATGTCCACGGCAACCCAGATCAACCAGAATTCGGTCCAGCCGCGCGCCATCCCATACGTTGCCAAGAGTGAACCCATAAAGGTCCAGGCATCAGCCCACACGGGCGGGTAGGAGCCCATGGAATCAAAGACGGGGGTGAGTGCGGCTGTTCCGGCAATCATGGCGGCCAGCATTCCGATCCGCACTTTGGGGCTTGCCCAGCCGGGCACAATGGCGTGGCCGTGGGTGCCTGCTTGGAGGCCTTGGCGCCAGCGGTACCAGCCGTAGGCGGCGACGCTGATGAACATGATCTGTCGTCCGGCCTGGCCCCAGAGGGTTGCCGGTGAGGCGGCACCGAAGACGTTGCCAAGAAAGACGGTCAGCAGGAGCACGTTGCCTGCGATCCCGATGGGCCATGCCCAGACTTTGCGGCGCATGCCGCCCAGGGCGCTGGCGAGCCCGAAAATATTGCCTAGCACTTCGCGAAGAACAAGCACAGATCCGCCTACGGGAATCTGTGCTTCGAAGAGCCATCGCAGAAAGTCCATGTCGTTCCTTCCCTCGAATGCCGCGATGGCTCCGGGGGTGTACGACAGCGCGATGCCGGGCGCACGGAGCGCCCAAAGCATGACTGTACGTGCTTCTCCCATCCAGACTTTAACTGTCGGTACCGGAATTCCACCAGTTCAACCGTCCGCCGCCGTGATTCCCGTGAAGGAAACGCGATGGCTCGCGGGTCGCGGACTATAACCGCCGGTTCGGAATTACACCGACCCCGGAGCACGTATGTGTATTGCTATTCTGACACAACTGGAGGAATGGCTGATGTATTCCCCGACCAATATGCAGGCAATTGCGTCATTGTTGTCACATTGCCGCGGTGCCGGTCACATTGCCGCGAGGCCGGCGGCGCGGAGCCGCTCAATAGCGGCAGCGGGGTCCGCATGGCCGTAGACGGCGGATCCGGCGACGAACACATTTGCGCCGGCTTCGGCTGCCCGGACAATCGTCTCCTCCGTGACGCCGCCATCAACCTGGATTGCGACGCCGATACCGGAGCCGTCGATCGCCGCACGCGCGCGCCGGATCTTGGGAAGCGTGACGTCCAGGAAGGATTGTCCGCCGAAGCCCGGTTCCACGGTCATGATGAGGAGCATGTCCAGTTCGCTGAGCATGTCCAGGTATGGTTCCACTGGCGTTGCCGGGCGAAGGGCCATACCTGCCTTCGCACCGCGGGCACGGAGCTCACGGGCGAGCTTGATGGGAGCCATCGCCGCTTCCGCATGGAAGGTCACGGAGGCCACGCCGGCGTCAGCGTAGGCCGGCGCCCAGCGGTCGGCGTCGGCGATCATCAAGTGGGCGTCGAGCGGGACCGGGCTCACAGCCTGGATCCGCTCCACAACCGGCAGGCCGAGCGTCAGGTTCGGGACAAAATGGTTGTCCATCACATCGACGTGGACGGCGTCGGCGTTGCTGATTCTCTTCAGCTCGGCTTCCAGGTTCACGAAGTCCGCGGACAGGATGCTCGGGTTGATACAGCACTCAGTCAAGGCAGTTCCCTCAGTGTTGGTGGCGGTCTGATGGTTTTGGCAATTCTCCAGCTTAAGCACGCGGGACTTTCAGCCGCGGAAAGGCGCCGAAGGTTACGGCTTCTTCCGGATCAGTGCCAGGAACATCGCATCGGTTTGATGCACGTGCGGCCACAATTGGGCGGTCAACTCGTGCCCGGCGCCCAGGTTGCCGCTCAGGCTGACAGCGTCCAGGGCCGCGCCTGCGTCGATCTGCTCCAGGTCGTCCCGCTTGCGCAGGACATCGCTGACGACGGCGGTGGTTTCGGCCGGGTGCGGGGAGCACGTCACGTAGGCCACTACTCCGCCCGGTTTGACGGCGTCGATGGCCGAGTTGAGCAATTCACGCTGCAAAGGACCGAGATCGGCAAGGTCCTTGGGGGTCCGGCGCCAGCGTGATTCGGGGCGGCGGCGTAGCGCGCCCAGGCCGCTGCAGGGAACGTCGACCAACACCCGGTCGAAGGCTTCCGGTTGTTCCTTGCCAACGTCGCGACCGTCGCCTACCCGCACGGTCCAGGCGTCCGCCGGAACCGCCGAGAGGGCTTGGCTGACCAGCTTCGCCCGGTGTTCTGCCGGTTCATTGGCCAAGAGGCTCGCACCTTCCTGGCGGGCGAGGGCGGCCAGGAGCGCGGCCTTGCCACCGGGCCCGGCGCAAAGGTCCAGCCACTTCTCGCCGTCCTTGGCGCCCCGTCCGAGGTCCACGGCCGCGAC
This sequence comes from Arthrobacter sp. MMS24-S77, assembly GCF_054888235.1. Lineage (NCBI taxonomy): Bacteria > Bacillati > Actinomycetota > Actinomycetes > Micrococcales > Micrococcaceae > Arthrobacter > Arthrobacter sp. MMS24-S77. The sequence goes on along the minus strand of NZ_JBTZRN010000001.1, from coordinate 1,896,206 downwards.
GGCGCGGGCTACCAACTGGGATCCGACGTCCTGGACGCGCGTGGTGCCTTCGCGGATGGAGGACATGCGCCCGAGGTCTCCACCGCTGGACAGCGCCGAGTCGATGACGAGTCCGCCGGAAATGGCCCCGTTCTCCAGGGCTTCATCAAGATTGCCGATGCCGGGAAGCGCCACGAGGTTCACCACAGGGGCAGCGTTGTCGGCCTCGAGCAGTTCGGTGATTTCGCTCGCGGGACGGCCATGCATGACGAGCGACTGGCGCAGCGCCCTGACAATCCATTCCGGGTGCGCATGGCGTACGGAAGCGATCCGGGTCTCGTCGGTCTCGTTTTCCAGCAGGTGGTCGAGCCACTCCGGCAGGGTCCTGGCGGTGACTTTTCGGAGCACCGCGTTGATGAGCGACGACGGGCCCGCTCCGATGACCGCGCGGGCCAGCCCGACAGTCTGGTCGAGTGCGGCGTGGGCAGGAACGCGCATCGCGAGCAATTGGTGGGCACCAAGTCTCAACGCATCAAGGACTGCCGGATCGAGTTGGGCGAGCGGCCGGTCGACGCACTCGGCCAGGACGGCGTCGTACATCCCCTGGCCGCGCAGTGCCCCGTAGCTCAGCTCGGTGGCGAATCCGGCGTCGCGCTTGTCGAGGTGATGGTGGCGGATCCGGGACGGCAGCACGAGGTTGGCGTATGCGTCTTCCGAGGCGACTGCGCGGAGAACTTCGAACGCCACCAGTCGTGCCGGATCCGCTCGCCGGGTCCGCTGGGACGGTGCATTAGCGGAAAAACCGCGCTGCGGACCCCGGTTGCGTTCACGGCCTTGGGCGTTGCGGATGCTCTCGCCGCGGGGACCGCGGTTGCCGTGGCCCCCGCCGTCCCTGTTCCCGCTGTTGTTGGGGCCGCGCCGGCCGGACTCACTCATTCGAATTCCACGCTTTCTGGTGTTGCCAAACCACGGGCCCAATCGGCCGACGGCATCATCTTCTTGCCTGCTGGCTGGACCCGCCCGAGCTGCACTGCATGGGATCCGGTCCCGACAAGGACGTTCTTGCCGTCGACCCGGATCCGACCCGGCGCAAGATCGCGGGTGTCCGGGCGCATGCCCACCGGTTCGAGCTTGACCCGTTGCCCGTCGAGCATGGTCCAGGCTCCGGGTTCCGGCGTGACTCCGCGGGACCTGCGGTGGATGGCGAGGGCTGGTTGCGTCCAGTCGAGCCGGCCGTCGTCGAGCGTCAGTTTGGGCGCCAGCGAGACATCGCCCTGTTGGGGCTGGGGCGCCGCTTTTCCGGCTTCGACGGCCGAGAGCGTCTGGCTCAGCAAGACCGCGCCGCTGAGCGAGAGCCGCTCCAGCAAGTCGCCCGCGGTGTCATCGGGCCGCACGGTTTCCGTCAAGGTCCCGAAGACGGGTCCGGTGTCGAGTCCCTCCTCAAGGAGAAAGGTGGCCGCTCCGGTGATGTCGTCACCTGCGATGACTGAACGCTGCACCGGGGCGGCGCCCCGCCACGCAGGGAGGAGGGAGAAGTGGAGGTTGATCCAGCCAAGGCGCGGCACGCCAAGGGCGGCCTTCGGGACAAGGCCCCCGTAGGCCACAATCGCGGCGACGTCCGGCTCATATGACGCGATCCGCTCCGTGGTGGCGGCGTCCACCTTCGATGCGTGGATGATGTCGATACCAAGTTCGGCCGCACGTGCTGCCACGGGGGACGGCGTCAGGACACGTTTACGGCCGGTAGGCGCATCCGGCCTGGTCAGCACAGCCACGATCTCGAATCCGGCCTCGATCAGCGCGTCAAGGGAAGGGACCGCTACGGCCGGGGTGCCGGCGAAGAGCACCCTCATTCGGCAGCCCCGAAACTGCCGAAGCTGGAGCCCACCGTGTTGGCCCGCTTGGCGGTGGTTTGTTCAGTGACGGAGTGGTAGTTCGCCGCGCGGATGGCCCGGAGGGCGGTTTTTCGGTCCTCCCCTTCGAGGCGGTCCGTGAAAAGGATCCCGTCCAGGTGGTCGGTTTCGTGCTGGAAACAGCGGGCGAGCATGCCCTCTGCCTCCACGGACACAGGGTTGCCATTCATGTCCACGCCGGTGGCGCGGGTGGTCCTGCGGCGGCGAACCGGGAACGCGAGCCCGGGAATGGAGAGGCAGCCCTCTACTTCGTCGGGCTGGAAGTCATCGCTGTTCTCGAGCACGGGGTTGATGATGTGGCCTTCCACGCCGCCGATCCGGTAGGTAAAGACCCGTTGGCTGACGCCGATCTGCGGGGCGGCGAGGCCGGCACCGTCCACGTCTTCCATGGTTTCGGTCATGTCCGACACGAGTTTGGCGAGCTCAGGCCCGAATTCCGTGACGGGATCAGCAACCGTGCGGAGCACGGGATCGCCGATGATACGGATACTCAAAATGGCCATGTGCTGTCTTTCCTCACGATCGGCAAAGCTTCGGTCCCCGCAAAAGGGGCCTAAGCCAGTTTAGTTGAGCCTGAGGGCGCCGCGGTGGCAGGGTACGACGGCGGAGCCACAGGCAGCAGCGCCGTTCCGGCAGCGGCAACATCGGCAGACATCTCCCACACCCGCTTCAAGGCGCAGAACTTCCACCAATGGTGCTTGAGAACGTCCGGATTGGCCCGCTGGGGACGCACTTCGGTCTCGCCGATGGCCACGGCAAGCAGAACAGGGTTCTCTCCGAATTTCCACGGCTCCCACTCACCTGCCACCGGATCCACAAGGCTTTCCTCGGCCTTCATCCCGGCCACCAATTGCATCACTACTTTGTCATCGAGGGCTTTAACGGTTCCATCGCGGGTGGTGCCCTTGGTCTTGTAGTCGATCAGGCAGATCCGGCCGTTGATTTTGGCCACGAGGTCCAGGGTCCCGGCGTAACCGACGCTTGAGTTCCACACAGTGATCTCGGGCGCAATGGGCTCCACGCGGTACAACTCCCACCATTCATCGAAGCGGGCCGCGAAGGCTTCCTCGCCGTTTGAAGCGAGCTCTTCGCGCGTCTCCTTCACTCGGTCCGGGCGTCCGAGTGCGCGGAGGGCCACTTGCTCACAGTAGTTATGCACGCGGTCGCCACGGCGTGCAGCGTCGTCCCGGTAAACCTCGGCCGCTTTGGCTGCCTTGTTGACAGCTTGCCGCATCTTGGCGGGACTGGAGAGATGCTGCGGGAGTTCCGGGTCTTTGGCCAGGCTGCTGGCACCCATGTAGCCGAACCAGCCGTCCAGGGAGTGGGCCTGCTGGCCGATCACCGTGGTGATGGAAGGAACCGAGAAGGACTCGGACGTGGACCGGGCATACATCCGGCCGTATTCGGTGGCATGGGCAAGCAGTGGATCTGTCATAGGAAAACTCTTTCACACACCGCTGACAAGAAGATGCGGGGCCATATCGCACCACCGCGTAACGAATAGCCCACTCATGCATGGCGAACCGGGTTCTTTGATCCGCGGTGCCATAATTGGTCACGTCCTCGGATACGGGAGCGAACAATGGTCCTCGATATAACAACACTGCGGGTGGCTCTTGGCGTGGTCGCTCTTACCCTGCTCCTTCTGTTCTACGCATCGTTTCGGCGCACCCGGTCGTCCTACAACGGGTGGTGGTGCGTCGCCCTCCTTTTCTTTCTTTCAGGGAACCTGGCCTTCCTTCTCAACGGGACACCGCATCAAGTCTGGGCAAATCCGTCGGGCAACGTCCTCTTGGTGGGCGGAGCGTTCAGTGTGTGGACCGGTGCCCGTTCCTTGAGGAAGTTGTCACCGCCAAAATGGCAATTTGTCGCGGCGTGTGGCGTCACGGCCCTCGCCTCTGCCTTGGAAGGCCCTGGTCACAACACCTGGTCCGGAGGCTTGGTGTACCTGGGATTCATGACACTGGGCATCGCGTTGGCGTCCCGCGATCTGTGGCTGCTGGATTCCAGCTATTCCCATGTTCACAAGTCGATGGCCCTGGCCGCCGGATTCCTCGCCGCTTACTATTTCTGCAGGCTGTCCGTGTACCTCGCCGAAGGTCCGACCGGCCCAAATTTCCGCCTGTATTTCGGCCCGGCCATGGCCAGCCTGGTCACGCTGATACTCCTTGTTGCCGTGTCCTTCAGCATGACCGCCCTCAGCAACGATCAGTTGATCAACCGGCTCAGCGAACGTGCTGCCCGTGACAACCTGACCGGGCTCCTTAACCGTGGCACCTTCCTTGACTTGGCCACCAAGGAACTGAAGCGCCTACACACCACAAGTTCAGTTGCTTCCCTGATCTTGGCTGACTTGGACCACTTCAAAACGATCAATGATGAGTATGGCCACGCCGCCGGCGATGCCGCGCTCCAAGCCTTCGGGGCTGCCTGCACGGAATCGGTGCGGTCCACCGACCTGGTCGGACGATACGGTGGAGAAGAGTTCATCCTTCTCCTGCCTGGAGCGGACCAGGAACGGGCTGAGAGCATCGCGGCCGACATCAACCGCGCCTTGGCGGAAACCAAAAGCCTCGCCGGCATACATATACCGACGGCGAGCTACGGCGTTACCGCAAGCCCGCTCGACGGCGTCGACCTGTCCGCGATGATTGCTGCCGCGGATGCAGCCCTCTATCAAGCCAAGTCGCTCGGCAGGAACCGGGTGGTCAGGGCAGCCCCTCAGCCATAAGCGGCGAGGGTTCACGAGCAACGACAAGAGGCCCTGCTCGAAACATGAACCATGGTTCGGGCAGGGCCTCTCTTAGTGGGCGATACTGGGTTCGAACCAGTGACCTCTTCGGTGTGAACGAAGCGCGCTACCACTGCGCCAATCGCCCGTGCACAAGAAGACTAACCGACCCCGGCCGGAATTCAAAAATCGGGAAAACGGCGGGAAAAGCCGCTCGAAAACTCACCGGTCGCCAACACGCGTTGGAAGAGGCAAGTCGGCTCCACCACGGCCCAACCAGCCCCACGACTGGCGCGAATCGACAAGCGAATCACAGCCGTGTAACTCAAAAAATCCGCGCCAATTCAAGGAACTTGGGTCCATTGCTGACGATCCGGCCCAAACGATTTGGAGTTTCCCGGAACCTCCTATAGAGTTTTTACTCGTCGGAAAGCGACGGAATGCCCCCTGCGGGCAGCCCGCCGAATATGACTATGCGGACGTAGCTCAGCTGGTAGAGCACCACCTTGCCAAGGTGGATGTCGCGAGTTCGAATCTCGTCGTCCGCTCGCAGGACACTGTCACGGCATTGACTTCTTGGAGCCCCAGGGAATCGTGCTTACACGGTGGGTTGGCCGAGAGGCGAGGCAGCGGCCTGCAAAGCCGTATACACGGGTTCGAATCCCGTACCCACCTCGGTGAAAACCTTGGTTTCCGGTCCAGACCGGATAGCATTTGGGCGATTGGCGCAGCGGTAGCGCGCTTCCCTGACACGGAAGAGGTCACTGGTTCGATCCCAGTATCGCCCACCAAGGCAAGGTAACTTGCTTGTTGGTGACCGTCCAGCCCAGGCTGGAATGGTCACCATGTGCGGACGTAGCTCAGCTGGTAGAGCACCACCTTGCCAAGGTGGATGTCGCGAGTTCGAATCTCGTCGTCCGCTCTCGGACTTTAAGGTCCCGGCAACGGGCCGGCCGGCACATGCCGGATCCGGGCGATTGGCGCAGCGGTAGCGCGCTTCCCTGACACGGAAGAGGTCACTGGTTCGATCCCAGTATCGCCCACCAAGGCAAGGCAACTTGCTTGTTGGTGACCGTCCAGCCCAGGCTTGAACGGTCACCATGTGCGGACGTAGCTCAGCTGGTAGAGCACCACCTTGCCAAGGTGGATGTCGCGAGTTCGAATCTCGTCGTCCGCTCCAATCGATCGATATCCGGTGATTTCGGCGTCAACAGCACCATCGTCCAAGCAGCTCTGCGGAGCTGCTTTTTGTGCCCGCAGCCGCAGTCCATAGCAATCGCCCAACGGAAAGATCGGCAGAACTGATCAATATCACTCAACAAAAATCACTTTATCCAATGTGATTCGGGTCGCATACTGTTCTTCAGGCCCAATTCGTCCACGCCAACTGGCAGGAGTACACGGTGAATCAACAAACACTCGTCCGTTCGATCATGAGGAAGAAACCTATTGACGACATCGAGGAGGAAAGCAAGCACAGCGGGCTCTTCAAAAGCCTGGGCCTGTGGCAGCTGACAGCCATCGGCGTCGGCGGCATCATCGGCGTCGGGATCTTCTCCTTGGCCGGCCTGGTGGCCCACGGAAGCAAAGACACCCCGGGCGTTGGCCCCGCGGTGCTGATCTCGTTCCTGGTGGCAGGCCTTGCCTCCGCGGCTGCGGCACTTTCCTACGCAGAATTCGCCGGCATGATTCCCCGGGCCGGCTCGGCCTATACCTATGGCTACGTTGCCCTGGGCGAGGTCATCGGCTGGTTCATCGGTTGGGACCTGCTGCTTGAGTACATCGCGATTGTCGCCGTCGTCGCGATCGGAATTTCCGGCTACTTTGATGCGTTCCTTTCCGGGGTGGGCATCCACATGCCCACCTGGATGACCTCAACGGTGGACGAAGGCAAGGGCGGTGTCATCAACCTGCCCGCCATCCTGGTCTGCCTGCTGGTCACCTGGATCCTGAGCCGCGGAACCAAGGCGTTTGGCCGCTTCGAACTTGTGGCCGTGGCTATCAAGGTGGTCCTGATCCTCTTCATCATCGGCCTGGGCATCTTCTACATCAACACCAACAACTACAACCCCTTCATGCCCAGCGGCTTCGGTCCGGTACTGGCTGGCTCCGCCACCGTGTTCTTCGCTGTCTTCGGGTACGACGCCATGAGTACCGCGGCAGAAGAAGCCACGGATGGCAAGAAGCACATGCCGAAGGCCATTGTGCTGTCGCTTGTCATCGCCATGCTCCTCTACGTTGCCGCGACCCTGGTGCTCACCGGAATGCAGAACTACAAGGACATCAACCCCACCGCCGGTTTCGCCTCCGCCTTCACTGGCGTGGGACTGCCCGTCATCGCAACGATCATCTCGGTCTTCGCGGTCCTGTCCATCCTGACCGTCATGCTGACCTTCCTCTTGGGCGTCACACGCGTCTGGTTCTCGATGAGCCGCGACGGCTTGCTCCCGGGCTGGTTTGCGGGAACGGACAAGCACGGAACCCCACAGCGCGTCACGTGGATCGCAGGCATCGCCTCGGCCTTGCTCGCGGGCGTCTTCCCAATCAAGGCTGTAGCCGACCTGACCAATATCGGCATCCTCGCCGCGTTTGTGGTGGTGTGCTTGGCCGTGATCGTCTTCCGCTACAAAAAGCCTGACGCTCCCCGCACCTTCAGGTTGCCGTTCATGCCATTGGTTCCGGCCTTCGGCGTCCTCGCATCGGCCTTCCTCATGATCCAGTTGCATTGGGAAACCTGGCTGCGCTTTGTGGTCTGGCTGCTCATCGGCTTGGTGATCTATTTCGGCTATGGCCGGAAGCATTCGCTCATGAATCCGAACAGTCCACGCCATCAGCAGCTTTGACCGCCACGACGAATCATTTGACATCCACGTCACATGAGACCTTGGCACCTCCAAGGTCTCAGGTTAGGATCGAGAACGGAGGAGCGATCTGGCTCCGTGATTGAAGGGAGGTGCCCGTGGGATTACTTGACGATCTGAAGGGCAAGGCTCAGGATCTCATTGGTGGCAATGAAGAAGCCATCAAGGACGGCATCGAAAAAGCCGGTGATTTCATCGACGACAAGACCGGTGGAAGCTTCACCGATCAAGTAGATGCAGTTCAGAATGCCGCTTCCGATTTCGTGGGCAACCTCGACGGCGATGCTGACAAGGCTCCGGCCTAGGTAGCTCCCTCCACGGATGAGGCTCCGCAGCCGGTTTATCCGGCCAGAGCTCCCGATTACAGTTACGTCAACGGGGCACCGGTCCCGCCGCGAGGCGCCGCCGGTGCCCTTGGCGTTTAACCATCCTCTTGCCCGACTCCTCACTGCCATCGCAGCCAAATGCCGGCTCCGGTAACGTAGGTGACTATGCCAGCGTCACCTCTCAAGACCGGACAGCCACGTCAGATTTCCGCCTCCGCGCGGCTCTCCCGTCCTCTTGTGGCCGGAATCGTCACCGCGTTGGTCGGCTTCACTTCCTCCTTCGCCGTGGTGCTCGCAGGCCTGAGGGCCGTTGGTGCCACCCAGGAGCAAGCCGCAAGCGGGCTTCTTGCCCTCACCCTGACCTTCGGCATCGGCGTGCTCTGGCTCTCCTGGCGGTCGCGTTTGCCTGTCACGCTGGCATGGTCGACGCCGGGTGCCGCATTGCTCGCGGGAGCCGGAACGCCCGACGGCGGGTGGCCTGCCGCCGTCGGCGCCTTCCTTATCGCTGGTGTTCTGATCGCCCTCACCGGGCTGATACCGCCCCTCGGCAGGCTGATCGCGAAGATTCCCACGGCCCTCGCCCAAGCAATGCTCGCCGGGGTTCTCCTGTCCCTCTGCCTTGCCCCTTTCAAAGCCTTGGGCACCGCTCCCCTGTTGGTGGCTCCCGTGATCCTTTGCTGGCTGATCATGATGAAGCTGGCACCCCGCTGGTCTGTCCCTGCGGCGCTACTGGTTGCCCTCGCCGTCATTGGTTTCTACATCGTGCTGAACGGCGTGAGTATTCCTGCGAACCGCCTCTTGCCCGAGTTGCACTGGACAGCCCCCGCTTTCACGCTTAGCGCCGCAGCCGGCATCGCCCTGCCATTGTTCATTGTCACCATGGCGTCCCAGAACATTCCGGGGGTGGCCGTGCTGAAGTCCTTCGGCTACACGGTCCCCTGGCGCCAGTCGATGCTGGTGACCGGGGCAGGAACCGCCCTCGGGGCACCTTTTGGCGGGCATGCGATCAATCTGGCCGCGCTGAGCGCAGCGCTGGCGGCTGGAGAGGAAGCGGGCGAGGACCGGGGCCGTCGCTGGATCGCGGCCTTCACGTCAGGCCTGGCCTACCTCGTGCTGGCGGCCTCTTCCGCCGCGCTGGTGACCATCGTGGCGGCGGCACCGCCTGGGCTCTTGGAAGCCGTCGCGGGCTTGGCTCTGCTGGGCACTATGGCCTCCGCCATCGCCTCGGCGCTGGCTATTGCCGAAGAGCGCCTCGGAGCCTCCGTGACGTTCCTGATCGCTGCCTCGGGCCTCAGTTTCGCGGGGATCGGCGCTGCGTTCTGGGCACTGGCCGCGGGAATCCTGGTCCGTTGGGTCGTCAGGGACCGGAAACCCCAAAAGTAGAGTGGGGCAGCAGGGTCCCTGCGTGGCGACGGAGTCGACACGAAAGGGCCTGCCCCAATCTGTGGGGCAGCAGGGTCAGTCTGGACCCACGTGGCTTGGAGTCGACACGAAAGGGCCTGCCCCAATCTGTGGGGCAGCAGGGTCAGTCTGGACCCACGTGGCTTGGAGTCGACACGAAAGGGCCTGCCCCAATCTGTGGGGCAGCAGGGTCCCTACGAGGGTTCGTGGTTCTGGCCCTCACGTGCCAAGGCGGTCAAACGGGACACGGCACGGAAGTACTTCTTCATGTACCCGCCGGTCATCATGTCCTCGGTGAAGAGCTTGTCGAAGGGCACACCGCTGGCAAGGATCGGGACGTCCTTGTCGTACAAACGGTCTGCCAGCACCACGAAGCGCAGGGCGACAGCCTGCTCCGTGATGGTTTCCACGTCGCGCCAGACAACGGCGTCGATTCCTGCGATCAGCTTGCGATAGCGGCTGGGGTGGACACCGGCAAGATGGTCGATTAGGCCGCGGAAGTCGTCTACGGCCACGGTCTGGCCATCGAATTCGGCGTGCATCTGCCGCTTGAGGTCCTCGGTCTTCAGGGGTGCCGGGGCGGCGGGCAAGCCGCGGTGCCGGAAGTCTTCGCCATCGATCCTGACAACATCGAACTGGTCGGCGAGGACCTGGATCTCGCGTTGGAAGTCGACGGCGGCGAAGCGCCCCTCGCCGAGCGAACCCGGCAATGTGTTGGACGTGGCCGCAAGCTTTACACCGGCGTCGGCGAGCTCGCGCATGAGGCGCGACATCAGCACCGTGTCACCCGGATCGTCGAGCTCAAACTCGTCAATGCAGACCAGCTTGTAGCTGCTCAGTGCCTCCACGGTTTTGCGGAAGGACAGGGCGCCCACCAGGTTGGTGTATTCGACGAACGTTCCGAAGGCCTTCGGCCCCGGAGCCGAGTGCCAGAGGGACGCCAGCAGGTGGGTCTTTCCGACGCCGAACCCGCCGTCAAGGTAGATGCCGGCCCTGCTGTTGACTTTTTTGCTGAAAAGACGCTTGAACAGGCCGTCTCCGTCGCCCGCGCCGATCGTCGCCCCGAAGGCCTCCAGGGCCTTGACTGCCGCAGCCTGGCTCGGCTGGTTCGGATCCGGCCGGTAGCTGTTGAAGGACACCTCGCCGAACCGTGGCGAAGGGTAGAAACCCTTGAGAATCTCATCCGCTGAGACCGCCGGCGTGCGCGCGGCGAGCTGTTCGATCTGTACCAAGGTGGTCCGTTCTTTGTGTCGTAAGTCCCCAGCAAGAATACCGGCAATATCAGGGGCCCCGACGGACACGTGATCAAGGCCATATTTCACCATATGAACGGGGAAGAGCTTTAGTCCCTCGCCCTCGATAATGTGGGATCAATACCGGGCACGTCCTATCGCCCGGCGCCGCCCGGTGTCAGTGAAAGTGTCAGTGAAAGGCCATACCAATGTCCTACCCCGTTGAACAGAACGAGAAGTTCGCCGCGTACGCCCATCCCGAGCGGCTGGTGTCCACCGAGTGGCTTGCCGCAGCCCTCGAAGGCGGCGCCGTCGGCGACGGCAAGCTGGTGGTTGTCGAATCCGACGAAGACGTCCTCCTGTACGAGACCGGCCACATTCCGGGCGCAGTCAAGATCGACTGGCACACGGACCTGAACGATGAAGTCACCCGGGATTACGTCGACGGGGCAGCCTTCGCGGCCCTGGCGGCCGCCAAAGGCATCTCCCGCGACACCACCGTGGTGATCTACGGTGACAAATCCAACTGGTGGGCCGCGTACGCCCTCTGGGTCTTCACGCTCTTCGGCCACGAAGACGTCCGGCTCCTGGACGGTGGCCGGGACAAGTGGATCGCCGAAGGCCGCGATATCACCACCGATGTCCCGCAGCCCACACCAGGCGAGTACCCCGTCATCGAACGGAACGACGCCCCGATCCGTGCATTCAAGGATGACGTCCTGGCTCACTTTGGAAAGCCGCTGATCGACGTCCGCTCCCCGAGGAATACACGGGGCAGCGCACGCACATGCCGGCCTACCCCGAAGAGGGCGCCCTGCGCGGCGGCCACATTCCCACCGCGGCTTCCATCCCGTGGGCACGCGCCGCGGCCGAGGACGGCACGTACCGCAACCGCACGGAACTCGAGGCTCTCTACCTCGGCGAAGCCGGCCTCACCGAGGGCGACGACGTCGTGGCGTACTGCCGCATCGGCGAGCGTTCCAGCCACACCTGGTTCGCACTGAAGTACCTGCTCGGTTTCGAAACGGTCCGCAACTACGACGGTTCCTGGACCGAATGGGGCAATGCCGTCCGCGTCCCGATCGCCAAGGGCGCCGAACGGGGCACCGTCCCTGTCCTTGCCGGAAAGTAGTCCGATGTCTCCGGTTCGGCGCCATATTGAAGTAACCGGCGCCGGACCGGGCCGGACGTGCGTAAGCTGGAACTGATGAGTACCAATACCTTGCCCGCCGCATTAGCGGAAATTGTCGATGACTTCCAGGCGCTGACCGAGCCGGACCGTCTGCAGCTGTTGCTTGAGTTCTCCCGTGGACTCCCGGCCCTGCCGGAACGGCTGCTGGATCACCCTGAGCTCCTGGAGCAAGTGGTGGAGTGCCAGTCCCCACTTTTCCTGACCATTGAACAGGAAAAGAACCCCGACGGCGTCGCCTACCGTTTGTTCTTCAAGGCACCGCCGGAAGCGCCAACGACGCGTGGTTTCGCGGGTGTCCTGCATGAGGGCCTGGACGGATCGACGGCCGCGGAGATCCTGGCCGTTCCGGATGACATGCCCGAACTGCTGGGCCTCACCCGGGCCATCACCCCACTTCGCATGCGGGGCATGACCGCCATGTTGGGGCGTATCAAGCGCAAGGTGGCCGCGGCGGACCGCTTGCTGTCCTGATCCGGGATACCTCCAGGAATGGCAAGGAAACAGGCTTCACAGGGGACGCCGGCCACAGCCGTACTGGCTGCGGCCGGCGTTCCTTTCACCCTGCACCCCTATACGCACGATCCGTCGGCGGCCAGCTACGGACTCGAGGCGGCCGAGGTCCTGGGAATCGATCCCGGCCGGGTGTTCAAGACCTTGATGGTGGACGTCGAAGGCAAGCTTGCAGTGGGCATCGTTCCAGTCAGTGGAACCCTTGATCTCAAGGCGATCGCCGCCGCGCTCGGATCGAAGAAGGCCACCATGGCCGATCCCAAAGCGGCCGAGCGACGCACCGGCTACGTGCTGGGCGGGATTTCGCCGCTCGGCCAACGCCAGCCATCGCCCACCGTGCTGGACGAATCGGCGTTGGCTTTCGGGACAGTGCTTGTTTCCGGTGGACGGCGCGGGCTCGACATCGAACTGAACCCTGCGGACCTGGTCCGGCTCACCAACGCCAGGACTGCCCCCATCAGGAGCCAATAGCAAACGCTCGGAGCCCAGCAGGCGACTGAGCTCCCGGGCTGCAAGGTCAAACGGACGCCGGGCCGCTCCGTGGCGCGAGCCTCGGCGCCAACCACGAGCGCACCAGCCCCTCCCACTTTTGCGGATCCACATTCCACTCTTTGGTGTGTCGCGCTCCTTCGAAGGCTTCAAACGTGACCATGTCTGGATTCTTTTCGGCGAGACTGGCCGAAGGTCCGTACGGAACGTACTCATCGTCCACGCTGTGGATCACCAGCGTGGGCGTCCGAAGTTCGACGGCACGTGAATCCCAGTCCATTGCCTTCAAGTCAACGGGAGCGGACAGGCCGGTGAGGCGCCGGCCGAGGGGGTGCGCCAACATCAGCTGCCCGTAGCGACCCACCGCGTAGGGAATCCTGTTGATTTGCGCATGGTGCGCCAGGACGTTGACCCAATTGATCACCGGAGCGTCCAGAACCATGGCCCTGATGACATGGCGGTGGTGGGAAAGGTCGGCGGTCTGCAGGCAGATTGCTCCGCCCATCGACCACCCGAACAGGACCACCTCGTGCGCGCCATGGGCGAGTGCGTACTCAATGGCGGCATCGACGTCGCGCCATTCGGTAGACCCCAGGCCGTAACGCCCGTCGGGGGCAGACGGTGCCAGGCCGTCGTTCCGGTAGGACACCAGCAGGCTGTCGAGTCCGAGTTCGCGCGCGGTGCGCACTGCGCGCAGGCCTTCGAGGCGCGTAGCACCGCGGCCATGGACCATGATGGCCCACACCTTCGCGGTCTCCCCCGCCTTCGAAGGGATCAGCCACGCCGGGGCCTGGCCACCCTCGACTTCGATCTGTACATCTTCGAAGTCCAAGCCAAGTGCCGCCGGGGAGTTATAGACGGCACCGCTCCACCAGCCACGACGGGCCGTCGCCAGATCCCCGCTGTAGACTTCTTCGACTTCGCGCTGCACGGTGCGCTCTGCCGGGGAATATGACACGATCCGGCCAATTCGCGCGAACCCTGTTCCCCGGCAAAAAATAGGCTGAACACTCCGTCGATGGTGGTGTCCGGGGTGGCCGCAAGGATGACTTGAAGTCCATTGTCGCCGCGCACCAGCGCCAGCACTTCCTGATCCGCCTCGCGTACTGAGGGGGTGATGACGCGCCGGGCGAAATAGGCGGCGAGCGCCGAAGATCCCGCGCCCAACAGGCCGGCAATGCCGCTTCCGGCAATGATCCCCGCGACAGCCCATTTGGCGCGGACAGACATTTTCGCGCCGTTCACAACGGCCGGGGCAGGTGGGGTCATGGTTGCCATGTGACCATTGTCCCCGTTGCGGGGCTGTCCTTTGAACAGCTCCGTCTGCCAGGGTTGCCTCCGAGCTGGAAAGGCCGCTGCGCCGCCACGGCGAGAACAGAATTGCCGGTGCGAAACCGTGCCACCCTGCGCGCCTCAGGTCTACGCTGTAGCCATGAGTGATCCAATCGTCATCCTTACTGAAGAGCCTCTCGGCCCGGACGACCGCGTCAATATCGCCAAACTGCTCGATGGCGGCGACTCGCCCCTGGTGGTGCTCGTGCCGGCGAACACCGAACGGCACTTGCTGGTCGACTTCCTCGAAAACCTTTCGATGCTTGAAGTAGCCAAGGCCTTCCGGGACCTTGTCGCAGAGGCACCGGATCCTCAGTCGGAGCGGGCGCAGGCCGCGGAGGCCTTGTCGGCCTCCCTCGCTACTTTGGAAGGGCTCGGTGGCGGGGTCACCGGCGAAATCGTCGACGGCGGCGCAGTTGCCGGCCTGGTGTCCAAGGTCAAGGCGCTGAATGCTGCCCAAGCCGTGGTGGTCACCCGTCCACACGCTATTGCCGATACCTTCCACACAGATTGGGCGAACAAGGCCCAGGACCAGTTGGGCCTGCCCGTGCTGCATCTTTACGCAGGCTCGGGATTTATCGGTGACTCGTGAACGTTGAGAGAGCATGAGCACTGCAGATAACAGGAAGTACTTCCAAGCCGCGGACCCCTTGGCCGGCGTTCCCCTCCAGGAGGTTCCGAAGGACGGACTATGCGTGGAGAAAACCGAGGCGGAATGGCGGGAAGAGCTTACTCCCGAAGAGTTCAGGGTCCTGCGCCAGGCCGGAACGGAGCGCCCGTATACGGGTGAATATTGGGACACCCACACCGCTGGCGTGTACCAATGCCGGGCCTGCGGCGCGGAGCTTTTCACCAGCAACGAGAAATTCGATTCGCATTGCGGTTGGCCATCTTTCTGGGCCCCTCTCGCGGAGGGCACGGTCAGGTATATCCATGACCGCACGTTGGGCATGGATCGCGTAGAGGTCCGCTGCGCCAATTGCGATTCACACTTGGGCCACGTTTTCGAGGGCGAGGGCTACGGTACGCCGACTGACCAGCGGTACTGCATTAATTCCGTCTCGCTCAAGCTCGTCAAGTCCACCACACCGCAGTAACGAAAGGGCACAGCGCAGGTGGGCACCGGCGGTCCCCCACCGGCCAGCCCTCCCCGGGCTGGATCTTTCGGGGCCACCGGAACCACTTGCACAAGAGTTTCTTATGCTCGGGCAACTTTTGAATTAGTGACTCTGACCGCTTGCTACGCTCACCTCAGAACAACATTTCTTGAGGAAGGCACCGTCGACGATGACCACCACCGCTACCACCGCCCGTCCACGCATCACGTCTGATAACAGGGACTGGATCTCCCTGAAGACCGCGGCGACTGCCCTCCAGGCGTTCCAGAGCCAGGACGGGTCCATCCAGGATTCCGCACACCACGGTGCCGCCCGGGAGTACACAGCCACCATCATGGAAGCCATCAAGAGCCTGGCTCCCGCATTCCCCCACGACTCCGCCTACCTTGAACTCCTGGTCACGGATTTCGGGCGTTGGACCGATGCCGGGTTCGGAGTCCCGGACTTCCTCGATTCCCTCCTGGCTTTCCAGCCCCAGGAACACCGCGAGGACGGGCTCCAGCACCTCGTCGTCTTCCCCATGTATACCCAGAACGGCAGCACCAACCGCCTCGTGGAAGCCGTCCTGATCGAGGTGATCTGGCCTGAGTTCATCGGCTCCTTGGAAGCCGGCGACTACTCCAACAAGCTGTTCGTGCCCATTCGGTTCCTGGACTTCACCCCCGGCTACGACACCAATTCGGCAGTACTCTTTCCCGAGACCGTTGCGGTGAGGCAGACGCCTGCCTTCACGTGGGGCGCCATCTTCGCCGACCGCGAGGCCGCGCGCTTCCGCCGCGTCCTCAAGGCGGCCGCGGCAACAACATCCCTCGAACTGCCAGCCGACGCAGCCGAGCTGTTGGATGACCAGGAACTCACGCAGCGGACGTTCGTCATGTGGGACCTGATCCACGACCGCACCCACATGCGCGGCGACCTCCCGTTCGACCCGTTCATGATCAAGCAGCGGATGCCGTTCTTCCTCTATTCGCTCGAAGAGCTCCGCTGCGACCTGACAGCCTTCCGCGAATCCGTCCGGATCGAGAAGGATGAGAAAGCTTCCCCCGACGCCCGGCGCCACGCCAAGCTCGTCCAGTACGCCGTCATCTTCGACCGTATTTTCCGCTTCGCCATCACGGGAAACCGGGTCCGCAACTACGATGGCCTGGGTGGCCAGCTCCTCTTCGCCTGGATGCACCAGCACCACGTCCTGCACTGGACAGACAGCAAGCTCAGCATCGACTGGGACGAGGCCGCCGCCGTCGTCATCGAGCTCGGCGCCCGGATCGAAGAACTGTACTGGCGCTCCATCGACCGCCCCAAGGCTGCCCACTGGCTCGCGGCGTATAAGCTCATTTCCGGTACGGTCACTCCCCACCCGGCTTCGGTCTGGGCGAAGGGCCCAGAGGCACTGCCACTCGACGGGCCGCCCCGCGGCCTCACCGACCAGGTCCTCGACGACGAATTCCCCCTGTCCATGTTCTATGAAGCGCTGGAGAAGAAAATGCGTCCGATCATCGAATCGACCACTGGTATCACCGGAATGACCGCAGCCTGATGGCCGGCGAACCGCTGACCGTCATCGTCACAGGTGGCAGCAACTCTTCCGGCATCGCCGTGGCCCGCGCCGTCGCGGCCGCGGGGCACCAGGTCTTCACCGTCGGTTCGGATGAAACCCGCATCAAGGCCGCTGCAGCCGAAGCGGGCAACGGTGTCGTCCCCCTCGTCTGCGATCTTTCCCAGCTGGAGTCCGTGCGGGAGCTCGCCTTGACAATCCACGGGAGCACGGAACGGATCGACGGCGTCATCCACCTCGTGGGCGGGTGGCGCGGGGCCAAGGGGATCGAAGACCAGCCCGACGATGACTGGGATGCCCTTGAGCAAAGCGCCATCACCACGCTGAGGAACGTCTCGCGGATCTTCTACAAAGATCTTGAGGCCTCCCCCAGGGGACGCTTCGCCATGGTGAGTTCGACGACGGTCGCCGCACCCACCGCCGGAGCCGCAACCTACGCTGCGGCCAAGGCTGCTGCAGAGACCTGGACCCTGGCCGTGGCCGACGGATTCCACCGCGCGCAGTCAGGCAACAAGGACGAACCGACGGAACAACACAGCGCCGCCGTCGTCTTTGTGGTCAAGGCATTGCTGGACGCTGCGATGCGGAGGGAACATCCCGAGCGGAAATTCCCCGGATACACGGACGTCGAGGAGCTGGCGGCGGCCGCCGTCGGGCTCTTCAACAAACCGGCAGCGGAACTGAACGGACAGCGCCTCCTCTTGGCCAAATAGACTGAAAGCGTGAAAGAACAAGTGACGAGCACTACAGAAGAATTCCCGGCTGCCCTGGACACCGAAGCCGCAGGACGCCTCCACGATCCCTCCGTCCGCGGTTTCGCCTCGGACAATTACTCCGGCGTCCACCCCGAAATCCTGGCGGCCCTCGCAGCAGCCAACGGCGGCCACCAGGTCTCCTACGGTGAGGACCAATACACGGAACGGCTCCAGCAAGTCATGGAGCAACATTTCGGCCCAGGCATCGAGTGTTTCCCCGTGTTCAACGGCACCGGAGCAAATGTCCTGTCCCTGCAGTCACTGCTGCCGCGCTGGGGTGCCGTCATCTGCGCCTCGACCGCCCACATCAACATGGACGAAAACGGCGCCCCCGAGCGCATCGGCGGTATCAAGCTCCTGCAGGTCCACACCCCGGACGGCAAGCTGACTCCCGAGCTGATCGATCGGGAAGCCTGGGGCTGGGGCGACGAACATCGTGCGCAGCCGCTCGCGGTTTCCATCACCCAGACCACTGAACTCGGCACGTGCTACACGCCCGAAGAAATCCGGGCGATCGCCGACCACATCCACGCCAAGGGCATGAAGCTGCACATGGATGGTGCCCGTCTCGCCAATGCCGCCGCCCACCTAGGCGTGCCGCTACGGACGTTTACCCGCGACGCCGGCGTGGACATTTTGTCCTTCGGAGGGACCAAGAACGGGCTGCTGTTTGGCGAGGTAGTGGTTGCGCTGAACCCGGAGGCCGCTCACGGGCTAAAGTTCCTCCGCAAGATGAACATGCAGCTGGCCTCGAAGATGCGCTTCATTTCGGTCCAGTTCATCGCGCTCCTGGAGTCCGGGCTGTGGCTTCGCTCGGCGGAACACGCTAACGCCATGGCTTCTCGGCTGCGCGCCGCAGTAGATTCCATCGACGGCGTGGAGCCCACCCAGGCCACCGAGTCCAACGGGGTCTTCGCAGTGCTGCCCGCCGGCGTCGCCGACCGGCTCCGCTCCTCCTTCAAGTTCTACGACTGGAACGAAGCGAACCGCGAAGTACGCTGGATGTGTTCTTTCGACACAACGGAAGAGGACATCGATTCCTTCGTTGCCGCAATCAAGCGCGAGCTGGCCTCGGCATAGGCCACTGGGCGGGGCGGCGTGGCTTCAAGCTTTCGCCGCCCCGGACACATAATCTGCGAAGGTGAACGCACTCGCACAGGTTCCCGCGGATTTCTTGCATGCGTTGGGAACGCTACGAAAAGCACAGTGCCGGAGCGAGCTGCGGCTCGCGGAGATTCCGGCGCCCTCCCGCTTGGCCCCCTATGCCGTGGCCCTGGGGGCAGAAGTCTTCAGCCGCTCGACGCGTCCCGGCCGAACCCCCGTCCATGGACCCGCGGCAATGGCACTCACCAAAGAAAACACTCCCGGTGCCCCCGGTTCCCCCGTTTCCCCGATGCTGCCGATGACGAAGACGATGAACTCGCGACAGGCAGGTTCATCCTCCTCCACGATCCGGACGGCTCGGCAGTATGGGACGGGGAATTCCGGATCGTCACCTACATAAGGGCCCAGCTGGAAGCCGAAATGGGCAACGATGCCATGCTCGGTTCCGTAGCCTGGACGTGGCTCGTGGACGCTCTCGAAAGCCATTCCGCCCAGTACCGGGCGGCGGGTGGAACGGCAACACGCATCCTGTCAGAGAGCTTCGGTACCTTGGCCGAAAGGCCGGAAACCATCGACATCGAACTCCGCGCCTCGTGGACACCGGCGTCTTCCGATGCCCAGGCACACCTGGAGGCGTGGTGCGACATGGTCTGTACGTTTGCAGGACTCCCTCCCCTGCCTCCCGGCGTCACGCCGCTGCCAAATCGGCGCCTCACATGAAAACCATGGGAGCTCGCTGGAATCCCGGCCGGACCGGCCCCGAACAGAGTCGGTAAACTGAAGGCACCATGACCCCCGAAAATCTGGAACCCACCACAGCCGGCGTCCCGGCTGCTGATCCCACCCCGCACATCACGGTAGACGGCTTTGAGGGCCGGATACCTGAAATCATCGATCTTGATGCCCCACGCGAGGGCGTACCCCTTGTCATCGACACCATGTCCGGCCTGGAGCGGTGCGCCGCCGCCATTGCCGCGGGAACCGGCCCCGCCGGGGTCGACGCAGAGCGAGCCTCCGGGTTCCGCTACGGACAACGAGCCTTCCTGGTACAGATCCGGCGTGACGGCGCGGGTACCTGGCTGATCGACCCCGAACCCTTCAACGACCTGAAAATCATCAACGAAGCGCTGAGAGGCGTCGAGTGGATCCTGCATGCCGCGACGCAGGACCTTCCATGCCTGGCCGAACTCGGCATGTGGCCGGACAAGCTTTTCGACACCGAGCTCGCCGCACGGCTCGCCGGGCTGCCCCGGGTCGGCCTCGCAGCCGTCATCGAGCAGCTCCTGGGCTTTGGCCTCGCCAAGGAACATTCAGCGGCCGACTGGTCCACGCGCCCCCTCCCCGAACCGTGGCTGCGGTACGCGGCCCTCGACGTCGAGGTCCTTGCTGAGCTACGCGAAGAACTCATTGAACTCCTGGAAGCGGATGGCAAGCTCGAATTCGCCGAGCAGGAATTCGCCGGGATCCTCGCGGCCGGGCTCCCGGCCCCTCGGGTCGATCCGTGGCGCAAGACCTCCGGCCTGCACCAGATCCGTGATCGTCGCCAACTGGCAGCCGTACGCGAGCTGTGGCATGAGCGGGACCAGCTGGCGCGCAAACGGGATGTTGCTCCGAGCCGCCTGATTCCCGATTCAGCCTTGGTCGCCGCGGCAAAGGCCATGCCGACCACCGTTCCCCAGCTCCTGGCCACCAAAGGCTTCCACGGACGGGCCGCACAGCGGGAAGCACCGCGTTGGCTGCGCTGCATTGCCGCTGTAAGGAACACCGAAGATCTTCCCCCGCTTCATCTTCCAACCAATGCTCCCCCGCCACCGCGTGTCTGGGCGGACCGTGACCCCGAAGCTGCAGCGCGCCTGGGGACCGCCCGGCCACGACTTCAGGCAGCCGCAGACGAGCTCAAACTTCCCGTGGAGAACCTGCTCACTCCGGACTACATGCGGCGCGTGCTGTGGCGGCCGCCGTCGGACATCACCGTCGAGTCCATAGCCGAAGAGCTGCGCACCCTCGGCGCCCGGGAATGGCAAATCGCCCTCACAGCACCGATCATCACCGAGGCCTCACTGAATCCGCAACCGCTGCCGCCTAAAGAGCCCAAAGAGCCGCGGAACCCGGCTCCGAAGTCCCAGGACCAAGGCCAGGACAACAACCGGGACCAGCAGGACAGTGCCGGTTCCTGATCACCTTGCCCACCGAGGAGCTCGGAAGGGCTGCCGCCAGACCGCATGGTCCGGAGGCAGGCCTTTGCCGGTCCCGTGTGACGCTCGCTCACATATCGGGCCCTCAGGCAAGACGCTCGCTCACATATGTGCTCTTGCCAAGGACGTTCCCTGATTGATGTGAGCGAGGATCCGCCCGGGAGGCGTTATATGTGAGCGAGGATCCGCCCGGGAGGCGTCATATGTGAGCGAGGGTCGCAAAGCAGATCGCCTTGCGCGCTAAGTTACCCGCTAGTAACATAGCCATCATTGACACCGGCCTCCCCATGCGGGCGTCCGGCATCCATGTCTCAACGAGGAGCCACACATGAGCCACACCGGTAACAGCGCCAAGCCGCGGATTGTCCGCGACGTCGTCTTCGTGGACGGCGTCCGGACGCCCTTCGGCAAAGCGGGCGAAAAGGGCATCTATGCAGGCACCCGTGCCGACGACCTCGTGGTCAAATGCATCCGCGAACTCATGCGGCGCAATCCGGCCCTGCCTGCCGAGCGGGTTGACGAAGTCGCCATCGCCGCCACCACGCAGACCGGCGACCAGGGCTTGACCATCGGACGCACCGCCGCTCTTCTGGCCGGTCTCCCCCGTAGCGTGCCCGGCTTTGCCATCGACCGCATGTGTGCCGGGGCAATGACCGCTGTCACGACGACGGCGAGCGGCATCGGCTTCGGCGCATACGACGTCGTGATTGCCGGCGGCGTTGAGCACATGGGCAACCACCCGATGGGGGCCGGCGCGGATCCGAACCCGCGGTTCATGTCCGAGCGCATCGTGGATCCAGCCGCGCTGAACATGGGCAACACGGCCGAGAACCTTCACGACCGCTTCCCGGCGATCACCAAAGAGCGCACGGACACCTATGCGGCGGCATCCCAGGCGAAACTTGCGGCCGCCTACGGCAAGGACCAGATCCAGCCGGACCTGGTCCCTGTCGCCACCATAAAGCCCGGACAAGGCTGGACGGTGAACACCACCGACGAGCCGCCGCGCCCGGGGACCACCGTGGACGATCTCGCGGAATTGCGCACACCGTTCCGGGCCCACGGACGCGTCACCGCGGGCAATGCCGCCGGCTTGAACGACGGCGCGACGGCGGCACTCCTGGCCTCCGCCGAGGCCGCCGAAGAACTCGGCCTGTCCGTGAAGATGCGGCTGGTCTCCTATGCGTTCGCCGGCGTCGAACCCGAAGTCATGGGTATCGGACCGGTCCCGGCCACCGAGAAAGCCCTCAAGAACGCCGGCCTCGGCATCGAGGACATCGGCCTGTTCGAGATCAACGAAGCCTTCGCCGTCCAGGTCCTGAGCTTTTTGGACCACTTCGGAATCGCCGACGATGACCCCCGCGTCAACCGTTATGGTGGGGCGATCGCCGTCGGGCACCCCTTGGCATCCTCCGGCGTCCGGCTCATGAACCAGTTGGCGCGCCAGTTCGAAGAAGACCCGTCTGTTCGTTACGGCATGACCACAATGTGCATTGGCTTGGGCATGGGCGCCACGGTCATCTGGGAGAATCCGCATCACCCCAACTACAGAGACCACGTCGGCGCGACAGAGACTACCGCCGACACCAAAACCGAGGGAGCCGCAGCATGAGCGCCGCCGAATTCCAGAAACTGGCCGGGCTTTTCCCGGACGAGACCGTGACCCACTCCTACGTCCAGGACATTGAGCTCCCCGGCAATGCCGGAACGTTCGCCTTGATCACCCTGGACAACGGACTGGACCACACCAAGCCCACCACCCTTGGACCCAATACCCTCGTCGAGCTCGGCACGGTGCTCGAGGGCCTCAAGGAGCGCGCCGCGCGAGGCGAGATCGTCGGCGTAGGCGTCACGGGCAAACCGTACTTCCTGGCGGCCGGAGCGGATCTCTCCGCGGTCAAGCGGCTCGAAGAGCGGGACCACGGCCTGTGGATGGCCCAGCTGGGCCATGACGTGTACGCGACGCTCGCCGATCTGGGTGTCCCCAGCTTTGCCTTCATCAACGGCCTCGCGCTCGGTGGTGGCCTCGAGATCGCCCTCCAGTCCACCTACCGCACCGTCTCGACTGGCGCCGGCGCTCTCGCTTTGCCTGAGGCGTTCATCGGGCTTGTCCCGGGTTGGGGCGGCGTATACATCCTTCCCCGCCTCATCGGCCCGGAAAACGCCGTCAAGGTGATGATCGAGAACCCGCTGAGCAACAACCGCACGCTCACTGGCCCCCAGGCTTTCCAGCTCGGTATTGCCGACGCCATCTTCGAACCCGCGGATTTCGTGGAGCAGTCCATTGCCTGGGCTGCGAAAGTGATCGCAGGCGAGGCCGTTCCGGAGCGGAGCAATTCCGTGAATCCCGCGGATCCCGCCGTTGCCGAACGTTGGGCTGGCGCAGTGGCGGCAGGTCGTGCGTTCGTGGAAGCCAAGACCTCGAACGCTTCGCCGGCACCCGCGAAGGTGCTGGACATCCTTGAGGCCAACCGCACCCTGGGCAAAGCCGAATCCGCAGCCTTGGAATGCGAGACGCTCGCCGACTTGATGCAGACGGACGAGTTCCGCTCCACTGTCTACGCTTTCCTGGACCTCGTGCAGAAACGGTCCAAGCGGCCTGCAGGTGCGCCGGACCGCAAGCTCGCACGCCCAGTGACGAAGATCGGCGTCGTGGGTGCCGGGCTGATGGCAAGCCAGCTCGCCCTGCTCTTCGCGCGCCAGCTCAAGGTGCCCGTAGTCCTGACGGACATCGACCAGGAGCGCGTGGACAAGGGTGTCGCCTACGTCCACGCCGAGGTGGACAAGCTGCTTGGCAAGAAGCGGATCAGCTCCGACGCCGCCAACCGGACCAAGGCCCTCGTGAGCGGCTCCGTCTCCAAGGAGGCTTTCGCCGACGCCGACTTCGTTATTGAGGCAGTCTTCGAGGAGCTCAACGTCAAGAAACAGGTCTTCGCCGAAGTGGAGGCGATCGTCTCCCCCGAGTGCATCCTCGCGACCAACACCTCCTCGCTGTCCGTGACCGCGATGGCTGAAGACCTGCAGCACCCGGAGCGCTTGGTCGGATTCCACTTCTTCAACCCGGTTGCGGTGATGCCGCTCCTGGAGATCGTACGCGCGCCAAAGACCGACGACGCCGTCCTGGCCACTGCTTTCGAACTCGCCAAGGGCTTGAAAAAGACAGCCGTTTTGGTCAAGGACGCCGCCGCGTTCGTCGTCAACAGGATCCTCCTGCGGCTGATGGGCGAAGTGATTGCCGCGTTCGACGAAGGAACCCCGGCGGACGTTGCCGATTCGGCGCTGCGTCCCATGGGCCTGCCGATGAGTCCGTTCACCCTCAGTGCGATGGTGGGCCTTCCAGTGGCCCAGCACGTCCAGGAATCGCTCCACGCAGCCTTTGGCGAGCGGTTTGCGGTGTCCCAAAACCTGCAGAAGCTGATTGACAACGGTGTGAAGACCCTCTGGGCACCTGGTCCTGATGGAACACCTGTCATCCCGGCTGAGACGCTGGCGCTCATGTCCTTCGGCACCACGCCTTCCAGTGCCGAGGAAGTACTGCGCCGCACCCAGGACGCCCTCGCCGAGGAAATTGGACTCATGCTCGCTGAAGGCGTGGTGGCCGGGCCGGAGGATATCGACCTCTGTGTCATCCTCGGCGCTGGCTGGCCGATGTTCCTGGGCGGGATCACGCCCTATCTTGACCGGGTGGGTGCTTCCGAGCGTGTCAACGGCAAACGCTTCCTGGCACCCGGAATCGCGTCGAAGCCGGCCGCCAGCTAGCTAACTGGCCTCAGGGCGTTCCTGTCGTAGCAGTTCCCAGCCGACGGCCGAGGCCGCCCAATGAGCGCACCAATTCGGCAAAAGCCTCCTCTGGATGGTTTTCCGAGACGATGCGCGCGTTGGGCGGCTCGCGCCAGAGCCCGCGAAAATCCGCCACGGTGGTTCCGATGAGCCTGGGGGCCGCCGTCTCGACGTGCACTGTGGCGGTGCGGGTGCGGAAACTGGCGGTCCCGGCGGCGACGGACGCGGCGAAGTAGTCGTGGATGTGCGCCACGTAGCCCTGGTCGTAGCGGCGGTGGAACTCGAAGTAGAAACGCAGCATGTCACTGACATGCCGGACGAGTTCGTTGGAAGCGGTGCTGCGCCGCCCCTCCGGCTGATCCGGCAGGACAAGTTCAGGTTCCGCGCAGCCTGCCTCCGCCGCAAGGGCCGCCACGTGTTCGGGCTTCATCTCGATCCGCTCAGTGGTTTCCAGGGCGCACACCACCGGCAGCCGCTCCTCAGGAAGTCCGGAGAAGGCCGCGAACACTTCGGCGGCGGCGTGCGGATCGACGTGCGTGTTCCACTCCGCGGTGGGAGTCGTATTGCCTTGGTAGTAGTAGCTGCCGCCCATGATCACGACGCCGCGCAGCAGCTCCGGCAGCCGCGGTTCGGCCCGCAGGGCAAGCGCGAAATTGGTGAGCGGCGCCGTCAGCAGGGCGGTCAGCTCCCCCGGCCGTGCCCGGGCCGCTTCCACCCAGAGTTCGACGGCGTCGCGACCGTGCACGCTCCCCTGCGGTTCCGGCAGCTCAGCGTAGCCAACGCCTTGCGGCCCGTGGGTTTCCGATGTGGTGACCAGTGGGATCTGCAGCGGCGCCCGGGCACCGACGGCGACGGGCACCCCAGGGCGGCCACACAGCTCGAGCAGGGACAGGTTGTTGTGCGCCACCTGCTCCGCCGAGACGTTGCCAGGGGTGCTGCTCACGGCGACCAGCTCGACCTGGGGCTGGCTGCACAAGTAGGCCAGCGCCAGGGCGTCGTCGATTCCCGTATCGCAGTCCACCAGCAGGCTCACGGTCTCCCTGAAGCCGGCCACCGGCGTCGGATCCTCCCTCACGGCGAATTCCTCAGAAAAGGGCAACCTTGGGTGAACGCGGGAAGATGTCATCCAATTCGGCGCGCTCATCCGCCGTCGGCACCCAACGCACCGCTTTGGCATTTTCTACGATTTGCCCGGGGCGTGTGGCTCCGGCAATCACGCTGCTGACGGCAGGCTGGGCGGCCAGCCAGGAGAACGCCAGCTGCAGTTCGCTCAGGTCCCGTTCTTTGGCGAATTGGCTGAAGCGGCCCAACTGGACCCAATCGGCGTCGTTGACCAAGTTGGTCCTGGTGTGGCTGAGGCGCGAACCCTCCGGGGCGGTTCCTGGCGCATACTTGCCGGTGAGGAGGCCGTTTGCCAGAGGGAAATACGGCAGGACACCGAGCCCGAAGGCCTGGGCGGCCGGCAGCACTTCGAGTTCCGCACGGCGGTCCAGCAGGTTGTAGTGGTTTTGCGTCGAAATGAACCGGGCACCGCCCTGGATCCGGGCAACGTATTCGGCCTCGGCGATTTGCCAGCCAGCACGGTTGGAGTGGCCGATGTACCGGACTTTACCGCTCGTCACGAGGTCATCGAGGGCCGCGAGGGTTTCTTCCACCGGGGTGAGCGGATCCGGGGTGTGGTACTGGTACAGGTCAATCCAGTCGGTGCCAAGGCGGCGGAGTGAGGCCTCTGCGGCCTGGACGATGTACCGTCGCGATCCCCGGGCACCGAAGTCGTTGCCGTTGGCGCCGTGCATGTCCATG
The DNA here is from genome assembly GCF_054888235.1 of Arthrobacter sp. MMS24-S77. Taxonomy (NCBI): domain Bacteria; kingdom Bacillati; phylum Actinomycetota; class Actinomycetes; order Micrococcales; family Micrococcaceae; genus Arthrobacter; species Arthrobacter sp. MMS24-S77. The sequence goes on along the minus strand of NZ_JBTZRN010000001.1, from coordinate 1,869,930 downwards.
CCGAATTTCGTGGCCACGATGGCGTCATCCCGGCGCCCCTTCAGCGCGACGCCGAGCATGGTCTCGCTGAGGCCAGGCTCCCGGCCATAGACGTCGGCAACGTCGAAAAGGGTCACGCCTGCGTCCAAAGCGGCATGCACCACCGCGTTGGTACCCTCCTGCGATTCTGTGGCCGTATTGGCCCGGCCGAGGTTGTTACACCCCAAACCGACTACTGAGACGGTCAATCCGGAATGTCCAAGACGGCGATATTCAGTCATGATTTCACCCTACAATGCCCGCGGTGGACAGGTGGCCACTCAGGACCCGAACGCGATGCCTGCCTCTTCCATCGCGTCGTGCAACTGGGCCATAACCTTCGGACCCATGCCGTGCAAGGCTGCCACCCGCAGCTCACCGAACTCGGCGAGCTGCTCCAAGGTTTCCAGCCCTTCGTGGGCAAGTGCCCTGCGTGCCGGAGCGGACAAGCCCTTCGGCAACGGCGTGTGCCCGGGCCAGTTGCTCTTGGGCGCCATGGTTGTCCCTTCCAAGCGGTGGTGTGGTCCTTAGAGAGTAAAGCCCGCGCCGGTTTTCGGCGAGTGTTTTACTTTGAAGGCGGCAGGTTCGGCATGGGGGGCCGCCGCGATGCTCAGCTTGGTGAAGTCGAGGTCTTCGCCGCGGATACACACCTTGATCGCGTTGACGGCCTTGTTGACATCCGGGCACAGGCAGTAAATGTTGAGCTTCGCGTCGCCGATTTCGGAACGGGCCACGGTCCCGAGCCCCCGCCAGGCCAGCTCGCTGGTCAAGGCGGCCTTCGCCTTTCGTTCAAGGTAGCGGTCGCGCTCAGTACCGTCTTTAGTCTTCAGCGCGATCTGGGCGACCACCCAGAACTGCTCGGTCTCGGGGATCTCTGCGTAGCCATCCTCTTCGCATTGCGCGGCAAAGGCCGTCATGAGTCCTTCGACGGCGGCCTCGTCCTCGACGTCGGTTTCGTCAGTGCTGCTCTGGTGGCCTACGACTCCGTGGTTGATGACGAACTGCTTGAATTCGTCGTCGTACCAGGCCTCCCGGAAATGCAGGACTGCTTCGTCGTCGCGCTTGTAGGTGCGAATTATGCCGCTCATGCCCGTCCTTTTCTGAACCATTCGGCACAAGTACTGCTGGGTCCTGTGCCGTCGAAGGGTGCCTGTTTGTTGAATACTGCCTGATAAAGCACACCGCATTCTTGCCGCATGGACTCGACGACATCGTCGGGATAGGCCATGATGGCGCGGTGCTCATCGAATTCGTCCTCGTCGTCAATGAACACGTCCCTGTGCACGGAACGAATGACGTCGAGATCCATGTCAATCATGTGGAACTCGGACACGCCGGGTTTGATGGCCTTCCACTCGTGGGCCATGGCCAGATCGACGTAGATCCGGAAATCCCCGGGGTAGCTGTCGTCGTAGAACGTGGCGACGTACTCCCCTGAGCGCGGCACCAGGAGCACCGCATCCGAAGCCGCGTAGAAGGCAGCTCCGGGTCTGGAACAGAATTCGCCCTGGCCTTGGAAGATCCACCAGCCGTGGATGTCCTCGCCGAGATAGCGTCCCGGCACGACCCAGTGGGCCGTGCCGTTCCATTTTCGGTTCCGGGCAACCACCAGGTCTCCCGGTTGTAGCCCGCCGGGCTGCCGCGATGCGTCCCCGCTCACAGCTTGGGAAGGCTGCCGGTGCTGGGGTGTTCCTGTCCCGGCAAGGGACGCGCGAAAGGCACTTTGGTTCCCAGAACCTGCGCGACGACGTCGTGTGTTATCTGTTGGGCGGTCAGCCCGACGCGTTCAAGCACTTGGCTCCTGGTTCCATGGTCGAGGAATTCGACCGGGAGCCCCACCTCGTTGAGGGCCGTGTCCACGCCGGCCGCGCGCATCTCCTGGCGGATCCGCGATCCGACGCCGCCCGCGCGGACACCGTCTTCGATGCAGATCACCAACCGGTGCCGGGCAGCGAGGGCAATGATGGACTTGCGTACGGGCAGGACCCACCGCGGATCCACCACGGTGGAACTGATGCCTTGGGAACCGAGCCGGGACGCGACGTCGAGGGCGAGCTCGGACATTGCGCCGACGCTGACAATCAGGACATCGTTTTCGGTGGAGCCTTCAGGCCTGCGAGCCAGTACGTCGACGCCATCGGAAAGCCGTTCGATGGCTTCGATCTCACTTCCCACACTGCCTTTGGAGAAGCGCACCACGCTAGGCGCGTCCGCGATCGCGACGGCCTCGCGGAGCTCTTCCCGCAAGCGGCTGGCATCGCGCGGAGCCGCGAGATGAAGCCCAGGAACGATCTGGACCATGGCCATATCCCACATGCCGTGATGGCTGGCGCCGTCCGGGCCGGTCACACCGGCGCGGTCCAGGACAACCGTGACCCCAGCCTTGTGAAGGGCAACGTCCATGAGGAGCTGATCGAAAGCGCGGTTGAGGAAGGTGGCGTAGACGGCTACTACCGGGTGCAGCCCCCCGAAAGCCATGCCTGCAGCCGAGGTGAGGGCATGCTGTTCGGCGATGCCGACGTCGATCACCCTTTCCGGGTGCCGTTCCGCGAACTTGTGCAGACCGACGGGGATCAGCATGGCCCCGGTGATACCCACGATGTCTTTGCGTTCGTCGGCAATATCCGCGATTTCCTCGGCGAAGACCGATGTCCAGGAGCGGGCTCCACCGGCCTGAGTGGATTCGCCGGTCTCGGGATCGATGATTCCGACGGCGTGGAATTGGTCCGCCTCGTTGGCAAGGGCGGGCGCGTAACCGTGGCCCTTCTCGGTCATGGCGTGGACGATCACGGGGCCGCCGTAATTGCGCGCCGTGGTGAGTGCGTGTTCGAGGGCGCGCATGTTGTGGCCGTCCACGGGGCCGATGTACTTCATGCCGAGGTCTTCGAACATGCCTTGCGGGGCCCACCAATCCTTGATGCCCTTCTTCATGGCATGCAGGCTCTTGTAGGTGAACTGGCCGATAGGGCCGCCATTTTGCAGCTTCTTCTTCCACCAGTCCAACACCACCTCGTAGGTGGGGGCAGCGCGGAAGGAGTCGATCGTGGGGCGCAGTGAAGCGAGGTAGTCTGCCAGGCCGCCGACGGTGGGGGCATAGGAGCGGCCGTTGTCGTTGACGACGATCACCACACGGCGGCGTTTGTCCGCGGCAATGTTGTTGATCGCTTCCCAGGCCATGCCGCCCGTCAAGGCACCGTCACCGACGACGGCGACGACGCAGCGATCGGCTTCTCCGGTCAACTGCCGGGCGCGGGAGATGCCGTCGGCCCAGGACAGGGAGGACGAAGCATGGGAGCTCTCCACGATGTCGTGTTCGGACTCGCCACGATCGGGGTACCCGGACATGCCGCCTTGCTGCCGAAGGGTGCTGAAGTCCTGCCGTCCCGTCAGCAACTTGTGGACGTATGACTGATGGCCGGTGTCAAAGACGATGCTGTCGCGCGGCGAATCGAAGACCTTGTGGATTGCCATGGTGAGTTCCACCACGCCAAGGTTCGGTCCGAGGTGTCCACCCGTTTGAGCGACGTTGGTGATGAGGAAAGTCCTGATCTCGCCGGCAAGCTGCTCCAACTGCTGGCTGGTGAGCTTGCTCAGGTCCTGCGGGTTCCGGATTGTCTCCAAAAGTCCCAACGGCCCCTCCTTAGGGTGATTGACGTGCTATACAACTCTAACGCCTTGGCCGCTGCGAAGCCGCCGGAAAGGCTACAGCCCCGGTTGGTCCAATGACCAACCGGGGCTGTAGCCGTTGCCTTTTGGCTCAGGCGGAGTCTGCGCTCATTACCGCTAGTGTGCTGAGATTTGGCGCAGGACGTACTGCAGGATGCCGCCGTTGCGGTAGTAGTCCGCTTCGCCCGGGGTATCGATGCGCAGCACGGCATCGAAGGACTTGGTGCTGCCGTCCTCGGCCGTTGCCGTGACCTTGAGCGTCCGCGGCGTCGTGCCGTTGTTCAGCTCGGTGACACCCTCGACGGAGAACGTTTCCGTGCCGACCAGGCCCAGGGACGCAGCGGACTCGCCGGCCGGGTACTGCAGCGGGAGGACGCCCATGCCGATGAGGTTGGAGCGGTGGATACGCTCGTAGCTCTCGGCGATGACAGCCTTCACGCCCAGCAGCGCCGTGCCCTTGGCAGCCCAGTCACGGGACGAACCGGAGCCGTATTCCTTGCCGGCCAGGACAACCAGCGGGGTGCCGGCAGCCTGGTAGTTCTGGGCGGCGTCGTAGACGTAGGCCTGCGGACCGTCTGCCTGGGTGAAGTCGCGGGTGAAGCCACCCTCGACGCCCGCACCGTCGTTGAAGTCAGCGAGCAGCTGGTTCTTGATGCGGATGTTCGCGAAGGTACCGCGGATCATGACCTCGTGGTTGCCACGGCGGGAGCCGTAGGAGTTGAAGTCCTTGCGCTCCACACCGTTGGCCAGAAGGTACTGGCCGGCCGGGGTGTCCGACTTGAAGGAACCGGCCGGGGAGATGTGGTCGGTAGTGACGGAGTCGCCGAGCTTCAGGAGGACCCGGGCCTCGGTGATGTCCGTTACCGGATCCGGCTGCGCCTTCATGCCTTCGAAGTACGGGGGCTTCCGCACGTAAGTGGACTTGGCGTCCCAGGCGAAGGTGTCGCCTGCCGGGGTGTCGAGTGCCTTCCAGCGGTCGTCGCCGTCGAAGACGCCCTCGTAGCCGCGGGCGAACATTTCCTTGTCGATCGAGGAATCGATGACCTTCTGGACCTCGACGGGGTTCGGCCAGATGTCCTTCAAGAAGACATCGTTGCCGTCCTGGTCCTGGCCCAGCGCGTCAGCCTCGAAGTCGAAGTCCATGGTTCCGGCCAAGGCGTAGGCGATGACCAGCGGTGGCGAGGCCAGGTAGTTCATCTTGACGTCCGGGTTGATGCGGCCTTCGAAGTTGCGGTTGCCGGAGAGAACAGCTGTGACGGAAAGGTCGTTGGCCTGGATGGCCTCGGAGATTTCCGCGTCGAGCGGTCCGGAGTTGCCGATGCAGGTGGCGCAGCCGTAGCCGACGATGTAGAAGCCGAGCTTCTCCAGGTAGGGAGTCAATCCGGACTTCTCGTAGTAGTCGGTGACCACCTTGGAGCCGGGAGCGACCGAAGTCTTGACCCACGGCTTGGAGGTGAGGCCCTTGTCCACGGCGTTGCGGGCCAGCAGAGCGGCTGCCAGCATCACCGAGGGGTTGGACGTGTTGGTGCAGGACGTGATCGAAGCGATCGACACAGCACCGTGGTCCAGTTCGAATTCGCGGCCGTCAGCCGTGACGACACTGACCTTGTTCGACGGGCGGCCGTTGGACTTCGGACCGTGTGCGTGCGGCGCCACGTCGGCGAGGTGGGTCGCGGAGGCTGTGAACGACGGCGAATCCGACGCCGGGAAGCTCTCGTCAATCGCTTCGTCCAGGCTTCCGTCGGCCAGGTCTTCCTTCACGTAGTTGCGCAGGTCCTCGCGGAACTGGGCCTTGGACTCCGTGAGGATGATGCGGTCCTGGGGACGCTTCGGACCGGAGATGGAAGGAACAACCGTGGACAGGTCCAGCTCAAGGTATTCGGAGAACTTGATCTCGTGCGAGGGATCGTGCCAGAGGCCCTGTTCCTTTGCGTACGCCTCGACCAGGGCAACATTCTGCTCGGAGCGGCCGGTGAGGCGCAGGTACTCGAGCGTGACATCGTCGATCGGGAACATGGCCGCCGTGGAACCGAACTCCGGGCTCATGTTACCGATGGTGGCGCGGTTTGCCAGCGGCACAGCCGCAACGCCTTCGCCGTAGAACTCGACGAACTTGCCGACAACGCCGTGCTTGCGCAACTGCTCGGTGATGGTGAGGACGACGTCGGTGGCGGTGGCGCCCGCAGGAATGGAACCGGTGAGCTTGAAGCCCACAACGCGCGGGATCAGCATGGAGACGGGCTGGCCGAGCATGGCGGCCTCGGCTTCAATGCCGCCTACACCCCAGCCCAGCACACCCAGGCCGTTGACCATGGTGGTGTGGGAGTCGGTGCCGACGCAGGTGTCCGGGTAGGCGCGGAGGACGCCGTCAACTTCGCGGGTCATGACGGTGCGTGCCAGGTATTCGATGTTGACCTGGTGGACGATGCCGGTTCCCGGGGGACAACCTTGAAGTCGTCAAATGCAGTCTGGCCCCAGCGCAGGAATTGGTAACGCTCGCCGTTGCGCTGGTATTCGATCTCCATGTTGCGCTCAAGGGCGCCGGAGTTACCGAAGGCGTCGATCTGCACGGAGTGGTCGATGACCATCTCAGCCGGAGCCAGCGGGTTGACGCGCTTGGGGTCGCCGCCGAGGTCCTTGACGGCTTCACGCATGGTGGCCAGGTCAACGACACAGGGAACACCGGTGAAGTCCTGCATGATGACTCGAGCCGGGGTGAACTGGATCTCGGTGTCAGGCTGGGCGTTCGGGTCCCAACCGGCCAGGGCGCGGACGTGGTCGGCCGTGATATTGGCGCCGTCTTCCGTCCGCAGGAGGTTTTCAAGCAATACTTTAAGGCTGAACGGAAGGCTGTCTGCGCCTTCAACGGAGTTCAACCGGAAAATTTCATAATCGGTGCCGGCTACATTCAGTACGCCTTTGGAACCGAAGCTGTCCACAATGCTCATGGCAGGACTCCTCTCGCAACAGCTTTCATCTTTGTCGCGCGGTTGACCGCTAGCTAGTTAGGCAAGCCTAATCTGAGCGACTGCCGTCGGTCGGTGGAGAAGGGAAGCGCGACGTGGAACTTCTTCACCATCGTAGTGGCGGCTACGCCGCGGGCACCAGCAACGCAACGGTCTCCAGATGGTGCGTGTGCGGATAAAGGTCAAAGGCACGGAGCGATTCAAGCCGCCAGCCGCCGTTCCGGAAGTACCCCAGATCACGCGCGAAAGAAGCTGGATCACACGACACATAGGCGATTGCCCGCGGCCTGGACTCGATGAGCTGGCTGACAACGGCTTTGCCCGCGCCGGCCCGTGGCGGATCGATCACCAAGGAATCGAAGTTGCGGGGGCGGTGCCGCAGGACGCGTTCCACCCTGCCCTGGACGATCTCCACGTGGGGCTCTCCATGCAGGTTCTTTCGGGCGTCGCGGCTGGTTCCGGGCGATCCTTCCACGGACAGCACCGAACCGGTGATCCCCACCGCGTCCGCCAACGGCGCCGTAAACAATCCGGCTCCCGCGTAGAGATCGGCCACGGCCGATCCCGGAAGGAGGTAGCCGCCGTCGTGCAGGAATCCTGTCACCGCCCCCACCAAGGTGTCCGGAGCGTCTTTGTGGATCTGCCAGAAGCCTTCCCCTGTGACCCGGTATTCATGACCGGCCGCCGACTCCTGGACCCAGGTCCTACCGCGCAGTTGCAGCACTTCGCCGCGGACCGGGTCGAAGCTGGCCACGGAAACATCGTGCGGGAGCTGCCCCAGGATCCGGTTGAGGCGCCGGGCGTCGGTACCCTCCTCCGGGGCGAGCAGGACCAGCGGACGTGATCCGTTGGCAGGTGCCGCAACCTCCACCCGTGAAATGCCATGCAAATCGATGTCCCATAGCCGCAAGTCATTAATGCCCGGAAGCGCGAGCGGCATCTCGTGAACCGGAATCACGATGTCGGAGCGATGGGCGTGCATTCCCAGGCGGCCGCCCGGGGTGACAGCAAAACTGGCACGCGTTCGCCAGCCGAGGCCTGTGCCGCCGTCGGACCCTGTACCGCCGTCGGACGCTGGATTATGTGTGGAGGCGGACTCCACCTCGACGTTCAGCTCGACGCCGGCGAGCCGCTTCAGCTGCTCGGCGAGGACTTCGGATTTGAGCCGGCGCTGCCGTTCCAGTGTCACGTGGCCGAGTTCGGCACCGCCCACGGGCGGTCCGCCCTTCCGCCAGGCGGCAAGGGAATCGGCGAGTGCCCAGAAATGGCGTGTCCTGTCGTCCGACGCTTCCAGGACGTCGACGACGTCGGCGCGCCAGAAACGGGACGACTCTCCGGAGTCCGTCAACCGGACCCGGACCTTCTCCCCGGGATGCCGTGCCGGACAAAGATGACCCGGCCTTCGTGCCGGGCGACAAAATGGCCACCGTGGGCAATGGGGCCGACGTCCACCACCAGTTCCTTGGCAGCGCCGTCCTGGGCCGTGGGCGTGCTGGATTCGGTGTTGCTGGGGTGGGTCATTAGGTATCCTGCAGTGCCTTTGCTTCTTCGGAGGACTTCAATTGCCATGGAACGCTAGCCACCATGACGCCGGGTTCAAAGTGCAACCGGGCCTTGATGCGCAGCGCGGTCTGGTTGTGGACGAGCTGTTCCCACCACTTGCCGACGACGTATTCCGGGATGTACACGACGATCAGGTCTCGCGGGGAGTCCCGGCGCATGTTCTTGACGTAGTCCAGGATGGGCGTGACGGTTTCGCGGTAGGGGCTCGCCAGCACCGTCAACGGGACCGGGATGTCCAACTTGTCCCAGGCCTCCACGGTGTGGGTGGTTTCGTCGTGGTCGATGTCGACAATGATGGCGTCCAGCCTGGATGGCCGCGATGCCCGCGCGTAGGCGAGTGCGCGCAGCACCGGTTTGCGGACATGGGACACGAGCAGCACGGCGTGGACCCTCGTGGGCAGCGCACGCGGGGAGGAGTCCTCGTCAACGGCCAGTTCCTTGGCCACGTTGTCGTAGTGGGCCCGGATGCTCCACATTATGAGGAACAGCACGAACATGGCCAGGAGCGCGATCCAGGCACCTTGTTCGAATTTGGTGATGAGCACGATGGTCAGCACCAGCGCCGTCATGCAGAAGCCGACCATGTTGATGGTGCGGGACTTCAGCATTCTGCGACGGACAGCCTTGTCCCGGGCAAGCTTGAGCTCCCTGCCCCAGTGCCGCACCATGCCCAGCTGGCTCATGGTGAAGGAAATGAAGACACCCACGATGTACAGCTGGATCAGCTTGGTGACATCGGCGTTGAAGGAAATGATGAGGACGAGGGCCCCGGCCGCAAGCGCGAGGACTCCGTTGCTGAAGGCCAGCCGGTCTCCGCGTGTGCGTAGCTGACGGGGTAGGTATCCATCCTGGGCGAGGATGGAGCCCAGGACAGGGAATCCGTTGAAGGCCGTGTTGGAAGCGAAGACGAGGATGACGCCCGTGGCCGCGACGACGATATAGAACGGGATGGATCCCGAGCCGAAAATAGTTTCCGCAATCTGGCTGATGGCCGGGTTCTGGATGTAGTCGCCCGCCAGCGGTTGGCCGTTGAGGAGGAACTCCTTGGCCGGGTCCAGGACAATGTGGACCTTCGTGGCGTTGGCGAGGTAGATGATGCCCGCAAGCATCGCCGAGGCGATAACCCCCAGCAAAAGAAGGGTCGTGGCAGCGTTCTTGCTCTTGGGCTTCTTGAAGTTCGGCACACCGTTGCTGATCGCCTCCACACCGGTCAGGGCGGCTGCCCCGGAGGAGAAGGCCCGAAGGAGCAGGAATGCCCCGGCCAAGCCGACCAGTCCTTGGTCGAATCCCTCTTGCGGGACGATCGTAAACGCCGCCGACGGCGCTTCGCCCAGTTGGCCTGTGACCGCCTGGAAGATGCCCACAGCCGTCATGCCCAGGATGGAGAACATGAAGATGTACGTGGGAACCGCAAAGACGCTCCCGGCTTCCTTGATGCCGCGAAGGTTGACCAAGGCCAGGATGACGACGCCGATTGTGGCGATGAGTGCTTGCTGCCCATGCAATGAGGGGATCGCGGTGGTCAGGTACGCGGCCGCGGAGGACATCGACACGGCGACCGTGAGGACGTAGTCCACCAACAAGGCGGCCGCGACGGTCAGGCCGGCGAACTTCCCCAGGTTGACGTTGGCGATTTCATAGTCGCCGCCACCGGAAGGATAGGCGTGGACGTTTTGCCGGTACGAGGCAACCACCGTGAGCAAGACCACCATGACGGCGAGGCCTACCAACGGTGAAATGGCCACGGCACTCACGCCGGCGAGGGCCAGCGTCAGCAGGATTTCGTCGGGGGCGTACGCCACCGAGGACAGGGCATCCGAAGCGAAAATCGGCAGCGCAATGCGCTTGGGAAGCAGGGTGTGGGCCAAACGGTCGTTCCGGAAAGGCCGCCCCACCAACACCCGCTTCGCGGCGTTGAGAATTGTCAGCACTCCGCAAAGCTACTCTGAATCGAACGCGATGTCATGACGGCGGACTGGCTTCCGCGACTTACCCCGGTAGAGTCTTACCGAGCGGCATGCATAAGAGTGAAGGAGAGACCGTGGCTCACTTTGTGATCATGGGTTGCGGACGAGTGGGCGCAACATTGGCGCACACCTTGGAAGACGCCGGCCATTCAGTGGCAATCATCGACCAGGACGACCGTGCTTTCCGTCGCCTGCGCAGCGGATTCACCGGCCGGAAAGTCACCGGCGTCGGATTTGACCGGGACACACTGAAGCAGGCAGGTTGCGAAGAAGCATACGCCTTCGCCGCCGTCTCCAGCGGTGATAACTCCAACATCCTCGCCACCCGGGTGGCCCGCGAGACTTTCCATGTTTCGCATGTTGTTGCCCGCATCTACGATCCCGGGCGCGCCGAAATCTACCAGCGCCTGGGCATCCCCACGGTGGCCGCCGTGCGCTGGAGCGCGGACCAGGTCTTGCGCCGCATCCTGCCCGAGCAGCACCTGGCCGGCGATTACCGAGAGCCTTCCGGCCGGCTGGTCTTGTCTGAAGTCGACCTGAATGAAGGCTGGATCGGGCACCCGCTGACTGCCATCGAAGCAGCTTCCGGGATCCGCATCGCTTTCCTCACCCGTTTCGGAGAGGGCGTCCTGCCCCAGGCCGGAACTGCGTACCAGGAAGGTGACACTGTGCACGCCATGTTGAATCTGGACCGCAGCGCCGAGGTGGCACGCGTCCTCGCCAGCGCACCCGCCAAGGAGTCTGAGTGAAAGTCGTTATTGTCGGCGCCGGCAGCGTCGGTTCGTCGATCGCGCGGGAATTGCTCGCCCACAACCACGAGATCATGCTGATCGACCTCAAGCCGGAGGTCATTGGGCGCAGCGGCCTCCGGGGAGCGCGTTGGCTAGTGGGCGATGCGTGCGAATTGAGCACGCTGCAGGAAGCGAAACTGGAAGGGGCCGACGTCGTCGTGTCCGCGACCGGTGACGACAAGGTCAACCTTGTGGTGTCCTTGCTGGCCAAGACCGAGTTCGGCGTGGGCCGCACGGTGGGCCGCGTGAACAACCCCAAGAATGACTGGATGTTCAACGATTCCTGGGGAGTCGACGTCGCGGTCAACACCCCGCAGCTCATGACCGCGCTCGTGGAAGAAGCCGTGGAAATCGGTGACCTGGTCCGTCTGCTGACCTTGCAGACGGGTGTGTCCTCGCTGGTGGAGTTCACTGTTCCCCACGATTCGCACATCATCGGCAGCACCGTGGGCGGTATCGAGTGGCCCGAAGACTCCACCCTGGTGGCGATCCTCCGCGACCACGCGCCCATCACGCCCAGCCGTGACGACGTGATCGACGGCGGCGACGAGCTGTTCTTCGTCACCACCATTGCGGCCGAAGACGGGCTCAGGACCTTGTTGTCCCCGTCCGCGGCCGACCACGGCTCAGTTGAGGTCGAGGAAGAGTTTTCGGATCAGTCCGACGACGACGGTTTCGACGGCTGAGGATCCTGGCCTGGCTTCTGGCCTGGCGTCGGCCGGGTCAGCAGCCAGGCAATCCAGAGGCCGAGGATGTATAGCGGAGCGCCCATGATCAGCCTCATGGTAGCGAGCGCGGCCAGGCCGGGTTCGCCCATGAAGTACAGGGGAACCTGAACCACAAGCCGCAGCGCCAGGACAGCGATGACCACCCAGGTGCCGATCGTATAAGCCCGCAAGCGTTCCGGGTTCTTCCGCCAATCGAAGCCTTCGTTGCGGACAAAGCCGAAGAGCAAGCCGGCGATGGGCCACTTGAGCACAATGGACACCACCATTCCCACGATGTAGGCGATGTTCGTGTAGAAGCCCAGGACGTAGAAGTCCTCGGCCTTGCCCGTGGTGTTGGCGAGCCAAGCGGAAATTGCGACGCCGGCGATCCCGGCAAGCGCCTGGGTCACCGGACGCCGCTGGACAAGCCGGACCACGGTAAAGACCGCGGCCGCCGCGAGGGATGCAATCAGGGACGCCGGAAGGTCGCGGGTGACCATGAAGGCGATCAGGAAGACGAGGCCCGGGACGATGCTCTCGGCTATCCCTTGGACACCCCCGGCCGACTTGAGGATATCCACGTGCCCGTGGCTGTTGCGCTGGAGCCCGGCCTTTTCTGCGTAGCCCGCGGCGAGGTCCGCAATACTCGGCCCCTGGGTCTCCTGACGGGGCCCTGCTGCCTGGCCGGGCTTTTCCTGCGCTGGCTTTTCGTGGGGACCGGGTCCATTGGCGACGGTCATTGGTGCTCCTGCCGGGAGAGGATTTCATAGCGCGGATTGAACATGGTGGGCATCCCGTCCCGCAGTGTGACCATTCCTTCGAGGCGCAGGCCAGTCCCGGGTTCGATGCCGGGGACCTTACGGCGGCCCAGCCAGATGACGCGCAAGCGGGCCAATGGACCGGTTTCACCCCTGTGCGCGATACGGTCGACGACGATTGCCGAGAAGTGCGCTTGCTCGTTGGCGGGTTGGTAGGTTACCGACTCGATAAAACCCGTGCAGTTGACTCTGCCACGCACGGGGAGCTCAGTGAGGGGCAAGGATGCCGGGCTGCCCTGGGCGGCAGCGGCGCGAGCCGTTTTGTCAGCCAATCTGGGTGATCTCCGGGCCACGTTCGGGCCGCTGAAGCTCCGGTGCTTCCTGCGGAGCGCCGTGGTGTCCGGGGGCTGCAGCGTCCTTCGGCAGCCTCAGCTGGAGCAGCTCACGCGGCGGCATCGGGTTGTCTCCGCGAATGACCACGACCTTGCGGAAGAGATTCTCCAAGCCTTCGGCAGCGTCCCTGTCCAAGGCGGCATTGCCACCGATGACGCCGCGGAGGAACCAGCGGGGTCCATCCACGCCCATGAACCTGGCCGCTCGGAAGCCACGTCCGCCGTCAGCAGATTCGGTAGGAAGCTTGGCGATGAGTTCCGTACCGAAGGTGCCGGGGATCTCCTCGACTTCGCCTCCTTGGCTGGACACGGACTGGCCGATCTGCTCGCGGATCTCGTCCCAGAGTCCTTCGGAACGGGGAGCAGCAAAGGCTTGGAGCTGAAGGCTCGAGCCGTTCAGGTCCATGGTGACGGCCACTACCCGCTGCGTCGCCTCTTCCACCTCGAGACGTAGTTGGAGGCCCTCGGAAGGCTCGATAAGCAGTGCGCCGAGGTCCACGTAGCCCTCTTGGCTATCAATTTCGCTGGCATCGAATGGCCCCTTGGACAGACGGAAGTCGCCCTTGGCGGTTCCGCTGGCTACCGTGCCGGCATCCTGCCGCGACGTCGCGGCATCGGCTTGCTCGGTACCTTTGTCTTCCGGCTGTTCAGCCTTGGACTTCTTTCCGCGCCCAAAAAGCATCGGGTTGTCTCCTTAGTAGTGGTCTATCCCCCAGTAAACCGCAGACTGCCCGTCAACTCGCGGGCAGCATGGCAATCAGCTCCTTATGGCGTCGATTGCCCGAGGGTTGTTGCTAGCTCACGGCCGGCGCGAAGCCTCCGGTGGATCCAAAGCCGCCGGTGCCGCGTGCGGTGTCGGACAATTCCTCCACCGCCACGAACTGCGCATACTCGACGCGCTGGATCACCATTTGGGCAATTCTATCGCCGCGCTTGAGTTCGATTGCCTGGTTTTGGTCCGTATTCAAAAGCGTCACGGAAATTTCACCCCGGTAGCCGGCGTCGACCGTGCCCGGAGCGTTGACCACGGTGAGTCCGTGCTTGGTGGCCAGCCCCGATCGCGGGTGGATCAGTGCCACAAAGCCGTTTGGCAGCGCGATGGAGACCCCTGTAGGAACGAGCTTCCGTTCCCCTGGGGCGAGAAATACGTCCGTGCGTGCGCGCAAGTCGGCTCCGGCGTCACCAGGGTGGGCGTACGACGGCGCTTCCAGGCCGTCGTCGAGCATTTTCAGCTGGATCTGAAGGGTCGGCGCGCCATATTCGGCGGAAGTGTCTGCGGGGTTGGCTACTGCTGTCTCATGGCTCACAGTCAGATATTCTATCGTCCGCCGGATACTGCCGCGGTTGCTGGCGCAAGCGGCTGCCACGTTAGTGCCGGGCGTCAATTCCCGGGTCCCTGTCCCGATAAGCTGGTTCCATGCCTGAATCCACTGCATCCGTACCCATGCCGAACCACTCCTCCAGTGGAACGGGCGTCCTGTTTGCGGAAAAGCTCTGGCCGTCCCCCTGGATCTGGATTGTTGTGGTCGGCTTGTCCGCCGCGGGCATCCTGATGTTTGCGCCGATCAGCATCACCGCCGGCATCATAGCCGCGCTGGTTCTCTTCGCGATCATGACCACCATGCTGCTGCTGTCCACCCCGGCCATAGTGGTGGACCGGGATACCGTCCAGGTAGGCCGTGCCAGCATCCAGCGCGAGTTTGTCGGCGCAGTCACGACATACCGCAAGGACGAAGCCACCGCAGAGCGTGGCGTCCGCCTCAACGGCCTGGCGTTCCTGTGCCTCCGTGGCTGGATCGACCCCGTGGTGCGTATCGAAATCACCGACCCTGCGGACCGTACTCCCTACTGGCTGACGTCCACGCGCCATCCTGAAGAGCTGCTCGCGGCCCTTTCCAAGTAGGCTGCTCCGTTCCCGCAGCTCAGCTCTCGCACTCCTTGCAGTAGAGATGCCCGTCTTTCTCCCGCGCAATCTGGGAGCGGTGCTTGACCAGGAAACAATTGAAACAGGTAAATTCGTCCGCCTGCGGAGGCAGGACGCGGACCAGCAGCTCTTCGCCAGACAAGTCCGCCCGGGAAGCTCGTAGGCGTCGGCCAAGTCAGTCTCGTCGATGTCAACCGCCGATGACTGCTTCTCGGTGCGATGCGACTTGAGTTCCTCGATCGAGTCCTCGGTGTCTTCTTCCGTCTTCCGAGGGGCGTCGTAGTCCGTTGCCATGGTCCCTTCTTCGTTCTCCCTTGTGCTTCACGCAGGGCTCGCGGTCCTGTCCACCGGAACCTGCTCCGGTCTAAGGATGTAACGCAGCAGGCCCTGTTTTTGTGCCCGATATCGGGCAGATTGTCCTCCCAGACGCACCAAATGTCCATAGCCCCGCGGGACCGTTCCGCGGAGAAGCGCCGGAAAATCGCGGAATATCGCGGCGCGCCCTTTGTCCTAGTAGGAAAAGGCCCCACCGGGTGGCAGAGTTTCGAATGTCAGATAGGCCATGGTGGAGGATTTTATGCGGGATCTACGGCTGGTTGGCGTCCACGACGACGGCGGACATCTCCTGTTGAGCGGTACCGGCGGCGAGATGTTCCAGCTTCCGATTGACGAGGCGTTGCGTGTTGCAGCGAGCCGGACACCTGCCCAGGTGGCCGCCCGTGCTTCCATCACGCCCGTCGCCATGTCCCCGCGTGACATTCAGTCGCGTATCCGTAGCGGTGCGACAGCAACGGACGTGGCAGAGCTGTCAGGATTGCCGCTCGCCAACGTGCAGCGCTATGAGGGGCCTGTGCTGGCCGAGCGGGAATACATCGCGCAGCAGGCCCGCAAAGTGGAAGTCGCTGCCCCGGCACCTGGCCACGACACGTACCGCGCCGCGTTCGGCGACGAACCTGCAAGCCTTGGCGAGATGGTCGCCCACCGGCTCACGGCACACGGCATCGACTCCTCAGCGGTGGAGTGGGACTCCTGGCGCCGCAGCGATGGGGCGTGGACCGTCGTCGCGCGCTTCGAAACCAAGCCAGGCAGCTTGGAAAGCATCGGCGAAGAGCCGCCCGCGATGTGGACCTTCAATCCCGCCCGGAAATCCCTACAGAACGCCAACCGCTGGGCCCAGCAGCTCAGCGAACTGGAGCCGCTTGATGGTCCCGTACCGGCACGACGGCTCGCCGCCGTTTCCGACCGGCCTTTTGATTTCGAGGCTGACGCCGGCGCCGCGGCCCGTGCGGCCGCCGCCGCAGCCACCAAGGAAGCCGATGGACTCCTGGATATGTTGCGTTCACGCCGCGGACAACGGCTGGGCCTCGACGAAGACGGCGACGACGCGTTGGCGCTGCTTCTGAGCAGCGGAGTTCCTGCGGCACATCCGCGGCCGGGCGACGTCGAAGACGGGCTTTCGGACAAAGAATCACCCGACGAGGACACGGACGAGCCGGCAGAAGCCGACCCCATCGCAACCCGTCGCGATGCACGTGCTTCCATGCTGTCGCGGTTGAGCCTGGCTCCGCAGCATGACGACAAGGAAGACGATTCCCTCCGGCTGCACGACGGCGTCAGCACGGATACACGGGAAATCACCGTGATCCCGAGCCCCCTGCGTCCCGTGACCCTTCTGCGCGGCAGGACTGACAGCGATGCACAGGCCCCCCAGGACGAGGCGCGATCCCAGGATGCGCCATCCCCGCGGGCCGGCCTGGACGAATTGCTCGGCGGAGCTCCCCGGCGGGAACACGAGGAGCCGAAGGCCACCCGTGCCGGACTGAAGGATGAAGAATCTTCCGACGCCGCGCC
Source organism: Arthrobacter sp. MMS24-S77 (assembly GCF_054888235.1). NCBI lineage: Bacteria > Bacillati > Actinomycetota > Actinomycetes > Micrococcales > Micrococcaceae > Arthrobacter > Arthrobacter sp. MMS24-S77. The sequence continues at coordinate 1,853,327 of NZ_JBTZRN010000001.1, read as the reverse complement.
TGCCGAACGCCAGCCGTCGCGGCCCAAGCGCTCCAGCATCCCCAGTTGGGATGAAATCGTCTTCGGAACGCGCGGAGACTAGCCCCTCACGTTCACGGCCGCTTTCGGTTCGCGGAAGGCGTCAGTTCGCGCATGGGCTCAGCCACGGCGGCCTTTGGGACCTCCGGCCTGGAAGCAGAGCAGCGGAACTTCGCGCTCCGACTTGGTCAGCGAACCATGCTGCCCGACGACTTCCATGGCAGTAGGCCGGACCCGGCGGACATCGTAGAGCGCCAAGGTGTCCCGCGCAGCGATCATCACGTCTCCGATCCGCGGGGAAACCTCCGGGCGCAACCCACCGAAGAGACCGGCCGCTAGTGCCTGCTCCCGGGTGAACGCCCAAATCCGGTCGCCGAAGCGGGCACGCCAGGAGTCCAGCAAGGCTTCGCGATGCCGCTCTCCTGAATCGGGCTCGAGGTACAGGTGGACCATACGAGGTTCGCCTGCTGTATGCCGGACACCGGCAATGAGGGCAGCATCTGCGGAGTAGTCGATGCGTTGTGACTCCGGAACGTCAAGCATTCCATGGTCGCCGGTGAGCAGGATCGTGGTACCTGCCGGAAATGAGGCGGAGAGCCTCTTGACGGTTGAATCTATTTCTTCAAGCTGGTGCTCCCAGCGATCAGACTGGCAGCCGTAGCGGTGGCCGGCCTTGTCGAGCTCGTTGACGTAGAAGTACATGAGCGAACTGGTCCCGGTGGCCATCGCCTCCCCCGCAGCTGCCGTTCGGGCATGCAGCGAGCTACCTCCCACGAAGCGGCTTCCCCGGAGGGCGGCCCGGGTCATGGGTGACGCACCGAACTGGGGCAGGCTCACCGTCACCACGTCAGCCTCAGCAGCAACCCGTTCGAAGACCGTCGGGAACGGTTGCCAGCTCAAGGGATCGACTCCGGCGTCCCAGTTGCCGAGCAGGTTGACCACTTTGTCCTGGGCAGGATCCAGGACGTCATAGCCCACCATGCCGTGTTCGCCCGGCGTGCGGCCGGTCCCCAGGCTTGCCAAGGACGATGCCGTGGTGGAAGGGAAGGCTGAATCAAGCCAGGCAGGAACGGTTCCCTGCCCCGCATTCGCAATGGATCTCAGGAACGGCGTGTGGGCGGCTTTCTGCTTGAGCAAATTGCGGCCCAGGCCATCAGCGAGGACCACGCACACGCGTTGCGAGGCAGGCAAGTGCAGCTTGTTCTCAAAGCCGGGCAGGCCCATGCTCGCGGCCGCGCTGGTGAAGACCTCGGCGATCGACTTGCTGCCATACAACGGCGCGCTAGGCAGTTCGGGGACAGCGCTGGCAGCGGGAGCGGTTTCCTGGGCGAGGGGTTCCGAGGTCACCATCAGCGCTGGTGCCCGCGGCTCAGCCGGTTTCCGAAGACGCCCGAGCGAAGTCGCGGTGCGGGGATGGAAGCCGAATGCGCTAAAGGCCCGGGAGCCCCTGTGTTCACGGCCCGCAACGCACGGGCGAAGATCTTCGCGTCCTGTACCGCCCTCGGGCCGTCTGCCTCCGAGCTGATCCGAAGGACAATGTCTTCCTGGGAAATAGTGCCTGTGTACCCATGATCGGCTTCGCATTGAGGGTCCCCGCAACTGGCGGGTCCCACGTCCAGTCGTTGGCCGCCAGACCAGGCAATGGACAGGGTCAGCTCCCTGACGGGGTCGCTCGGAGTGTAGTTCTGCGGCTGCGCGTACATGTAACTGAGTACCACCGAGCGGATTTGCGCCACGGGCACGGACTCCGTGGAAATCTGGGCGACAATCTGCTCGCCGGCCTCGTCAAGCTGTTGGTCGTCGACGTGGGTGATCACCAGCATGTCCTCAGTGAGGACCAGGACTGTGATGTGGCGCCGGACCTCGGCACGGTCGAAATGTGTTTCCAAGTGAACCAGGTGCGCAAGGCAGTCTCGCCCGTCCAAGGCGTCGGCCACCACATCGGCAACGAGGACAGGATAGAACCCTGCCCGCTGAAGTGCCTGGTCCAGGCTCTGCCCCTGCGAGCTGTGGCTGTGTGCTGCATGGTGCCCGGTGGTAGCCGGACCGGACGGAGGCGTCGGGGACTTCGAGCTCATTCCCCCATTTTCACAGATCGGCTGGGGACTTCATAACTGCCCGGCTTCCCACCCGTCAGCTGAGCATCGCACGCCGGGCGCTGTCCGTACGCCGTGCCGCGTTCCCGATCCATACCTCGGCGGCAAGGATCTTCGCGCCCCGCGGTCCGGCCAGGACGGGATTGAACTCCACGAGGGCAATCCCGGGGTGTTCATCCTTAAGGCGGACCAGCCGTGCGCCGAGGTCCTCAAGGGCCGCCACGTCGACCGCCGGCAGTCCCTGGTAGCCAAACAGTTTCAGCGAAGCCCGGGGCGCCCTGATGAAGTCGTGGAGATCGGCGGCGGACAAGGGAGGCACGCGGTGCGCCCAATCGTCCAAGAGGTTCACGGCATCGCCTGCCAAACCGAACGACACCACCGGCCCCAGGAGAGGATCCTCGATTGCCCGGAAGGTGCAGGCCTGTCCCACTGGCGCCATGGCCTGTACCTCGATGGCAGGCGAACCGTAAGGCTCAAGGGCCCGGCGCATCTGCGCGATATTGCGTCGCAGCGAGTCGGCGTCCTCGATGTCCAGCCGCACACCCCCCAAGTCCAGGCGATGCCGGAGTGCAGGATCCGTGGTCTTGAGAACCACCGGCCAACCGAGCAGTTCGGCAGCGGCCACAGCCTCGTCGTCGCTTTCGAACACAGCCGATGGAACCACGGGGATGCCGTAACGGGACAGCAAAGCCGCCCCTTCGCTGTCGTCGAGCCGGACCAATTGCTCCCCGGGACTGAAGACAGGAGCCGCTCGATGTGTTCCCGTGTTCCCTCGCGGTCGCAACCCCCGGGCTCCACGAACATGCCTTGGTCCCGGTCCAGCCATTTCGCGTAACGAACCACGGCTGCCAAGGCTGCCACTGCGCTCCCGGGGCTTGAGTAGCAGGGAAGGGAGGCCCCGGATTCTCCGCCTGGAGCAAGCAAGCCATCCAGCTGCACGGAACTGTCAAGGATCCCCGTGAAAGCCGCCACCACGGGCTTACCCGCCTCTGCCGCGCATTCGGCGAGGACGCCGGCGATCGCCTCCATCGTGAGGCTGCGGGAAGGCACCATTGCTGCCACCACCGCGTGCACGGCGTCGTCTGCGAGATTCTGCCGGAGGCTGCGCCGCAGCCCCTCCAGGGCCACGGACATCCCCGAATCCAGGTCGACATCGGTGACGATCCTGTCAACGACGAGTCCCTGGGGCGCCGCGTTGTCCGCCACGACCTTCCCGAAGGCCGCGGAATTGCTGTAGACCGCGAGCGCCGGCCCCTTGGGCAAGGGCTGGCTGGAAACGATCTGCGCCACGTCCATGAGTTGCTCAATGGTTTCGACGGCGATGACCCCGGCTTGGCGCATCATCGCGTCCAAGGCCGCCGCCGGCGCCAGTGTGGTCCTGACCACGTGTCCCGGCGGAAGGCGCAAACCGGTGACATCGGATTTGGCAACGATGACCGGCTTGGTGCGCGACAAGCGGCGGGCCAGGCGGGAGAACTTGCGCGGGTTGCCGATCGACTCCAAGTAAAGCCCGACGGCGGTCGTATCAGGGTCGTCTTCCCAGAACTGCATGACGTCGTTGCCGGAGACATCGGCACGGTTGCCGGCGGACAGGAACGAGGATAATCCCAGGCCGCGGCGGCTCGCGGCGGCGTAGACGGAAACTCCGATGGCGGCAGATTGCGAAAACAGTCCCAGTCCCCCACGCCGGGGCAGGCTCGGGGCCATCGAGGCATTGAGGGAGACGTCCGGATTCGTGTTCAGGATCCCCAAAGACTCGGGGCCGATCACGCGCATCCCGTAGGACCTTGCCCGGCGCACCAGGTCCCGTTGCCTCCGCAGGCCCTGCTCGCCGTCGTCGGCGTAGCCCGCAGTGGCGACCACCAACCCTTTGACGCCGGCCGCACCGCACTCGTCCACGACTTTCGGCACTTCTTCGTAGGGCACCGCGATAATGGCGAGCTGCACTTGCCCGGGGACATCGGCGATCCGGGCGAAGGACTTCATCCCGGCTAGCTCGAAGGCCTCGGGGTTGACCGCATAGACCGCGCCGGTGAAGCCACCCTCCAGGATGTGCTCTAGCAACTGGTGCCCGACCGTCCCCCACCGACGGCTTGCGCCCACCACCGCGATCGACGACGGCGCCAGCAAGTCCCGCACGCTGCGCGCCTCGGCGCGGTGTTCCCGCGACTCCATGACAGCCAAGGATTTTTCGGTGGGGTCGATGTTGAACTCGACGCTCACGACGCCGTCGTCGAATTTGCGCGCAAGCTCATAGCCCGCGTCGGCGAAGACCCGGAGCATTTTGCGGTTCTCCGGCAGGACCTCGGCGGTGAAGCGGCGGATGCCGTTTTCACGGGCCGCCGCCGCCAGGTGTTCAAGCAGGATCGAACCGATGCCGCGGCCTTGCTGGACATCGGAGATATTGAACGCCACTTCGGCCTCGGTGGGGTCATCGAGCCGGTCGTAACGGCCGACGCCAACGATCTCTCCACCGATGGTGATGACGAACGCCACCCTATCCTTGTGGTCCACTTCGGTGAAGCGGTGCAGTTCCTTGCTGGAGAGCCTCGGCTTGAACGAGAAGAACCGCATGTAGATGGAGGTCTCCGACTGGGCGGCGTGGAAAGCCTGGAGCGCGTCCGCATCCTCAGGTGAGATGGGTCTCAAATGCGCCGTTCCGCCGTCGCGAAGCACGACATCGGCCTCCCAATATTCCGGATATACGCCGGCGCCGGGCTGATCCACCATAGGCTTAGCCTAGCTAAGTCTTCCGCAGTACACGTTTAAGGATCCACCGACTCCATGGCACGCAGCCAAAGTCCCTCCCGCGCGAACGCAGCCACGGCCGCCGTCGACGGGGACTTCACCGAGAACATCATCGATATCGACGTCACTTCCGAGATGGAAGGCTCCTTCCTGGAGTACGCATATTCGGTGATCTATTCACGCGCGCTCCCCGATGCGCGCGACGGCCTCAAGCCGGTTCAGCGGCGCATTCTGTACATGATGAGCGACATGGGCCTGCGCCCGGACCGCGGACATGTGAAGAGTGCCCGCGTGGTGGGCGAGGTCATGGGCAAGCTGCACCCCCACGGTGACGCCGCCATCTATGACGCCATGGTGCGCATGGCCCAGGACTTCTCGCTGCGCTTGCCTTTGATTGACGGTCACGGCAACTTCGGTTCGCTCGACGACGGCCCGGCAGCACCGCGTTACACGGAAGCCCGGCTCGCCGCAGCTGCGATGACGATGACCGAGCACCTCGACGAAGACGTGGTGGACTTCGTCCCCAACTACGACAACCAGCTCACGCAGCCGGACGTCCTTCCCGCCGCTTTCCCCAACTTGCTGGTCAACGGCACCACGGGCATCGCCGTCGGCATGGCCACCAACATGGCCCCCCATAACCTCGTGGAAGTCATCGCCGCGGTCCGGCACCTCATCGCGAATCCGGACGCCACACTGGAAGACGTCATGCGCTTCGTGCCCGGCCCGGACTTGCCCACCGGCGGCAGGATCGTGGGCCTGGATGGAATCCGCGACGCCTACGCCACGGGACGCGGCTCGTTCAAGACCCGCGCCAAGGTGGAGATCGAACAGCTCACGGCACGCCGCACCGGCCTGGTGGTGACGGAACTCCCCTATATGGTGGGTCCGGAAAAGGTCATCGAGAAGATCAAGGATGCCGTCAACGCCAAGAAGCTGACCGGCATCAGCGACGTCATGGACCTCACTGACCGCAAGCACGGGCTGCGGCTCGTGATTGAGATCAAGAACGGCTTCAACCCCAACGCCGTACTGCAACAGCTCTACCGGTTCACGCCGATGGAAGACTCCTTCGGCATCAACAACGTGACCCTGGTGGACGGGCAGCCGCAGACTTTGGGCTTGCTCCAACTGCTCCAGGTGTACGTCGGCCACCGCTTGTCCGTGGTGCGCCGTCGCACTGCCTTCCGGCTGGGCAAGAAGAAGGACCGCCTCCACTTGGTGGAGGGCCTCCTGATCGCGATCGTGGACATCGACGAGGTCATCCAGATCATCCGTTCCTCGGACGAGGCCGCGGCGGCCCGCGAACGGCTCATGTCGATCTACGACTTGTCCGAGATCCAGGCCAACTACATCCTGGAACTTCGCCTGCGCCAACTGACCAAGTACTCACGCATCGAACTCGAAAAAGAGCAGGAAGAGCTGCGCCGCGAAATCGCCGAGCTTGAGGCGATCCTGGCGTCCGATGTTCTGCTGCGCGAGCTTGTGTCGGGGGAATTGGCCGAAGTGTCCGAGAAGTACGGCACGCCGCGACGCACCGTTCTCCTCGAGTCCGAGGCTGTCTCTCCCACCGTGGCCGCGGCGCTGGCAGCCGCCGTGCCGGCCGGCAAGGGCAAGGCCGCGGCGCTCCCACTCGAAATCCCCGACGATCCCTGCTGGGCACTCCTGAGCACCTCCGGCCAGATCGCACGGACGTCCAACCAGGAACCGCTGGCCGAATCCGGCCCCCGGGGCAAGCATGATGTCTACCGGTCCGTGGTCAAGACAACCGCGCGCGGCGAAATCGGCGCGGTCACTTCTCAGGGCCGTATGCTCCGGGTCCAAGTCATGGACATGCCGGCGCTACCACCGGTGTCCGGCCTGCCCAATCTTGCGGGTGGCGTGGCAGCAAAGGACTTCATCACCCTGCTCAAGGGCGAGACCCTTGTGGCGTTCGTACCGTTGGATGCCGTGTTGGCCATCGGAACGCTCCAAGGCGTCGTCAAGCGCGTCCAGCCGGATTACCCGCTGAACCGTGAGGACTGGGAGATCATTGCGCTCAAGGACAAGGACACGGTGGTGGGCGTCGAACCTGCCCAGGAGGACGACGTCGAACTAGTCTTCGTGACCCGACTTGCGCAGCTTTTGCGGTTCAGTGCCTCTTCCGTTCGGCCGCAGGGCCGCACGGCAGGCGGTATGGCAGGCATCAAGCTTGCGGCAGGAGACGACGTCATCCATTTCGGCACGGTGCGCGCCGACGACCCTTCCGCCGTCGTCGTGACCATCGCGGGCAGCAACGGCGCGCTGCCGGGGACTGCTCCGGGCACCGCGAAGATCACGCCGTTCGAGGAGTACCCGGCCAAGGGCCGCGCCACGGGGGGCGTGCGGGCCCACCGCTTCCTCAAGGGTGAAGACACGCTGCTGCTCGGGTGGGCAGGCCACGGCCCCGCGAAGGCGGCGTCCAGCGCCGGCGTCGCGCGTGCCCTACCGCAGGAGCACGGCCGCCGCGACGGCTCCGGGGTTCCCCTGTCCCAGCCAGTGGACGCGATTGGTGCGAGCATGACGTGGCAAGACGGGAGCGGCGAGGAAGACTGACCGGAAACCGCCGTTGACGGCTGTGTCTCGAATGCCCTGACTACATCGTCGAGATGCTGAGGATGTTTCCTTCCGTGTCGAGGAACCAGGCTCCCCGTTCTCCGCTCGGCATGGTGGCTACGCCGTTTTCGGTCTTCAAGCCCGGGAAGTCGTACTCTTCGAAGACGACTCCGCGGGCCCTGAGATCGGCCATGTCCTGGTCCAGGTCCGTGCTCTGCCATCCAAGCTGGGTATTCTTGGCGGTCCCTGCGTTGGGTGTCTCGTAGAGCAGGAACGCTGTGCCGTTGGCGCATTTGTACATCAGGTTGTCTGTAGCTTCCGGATTGTCCGGTTCGAGGCCCAGCTTGTCGCGGTAGAAGTCGCGGGCGCGGGCGAGATCGCTGGCGGGGAGCACGCCGGCGACGTTTAGATCCTTAAGCATGGCAATTTCACTTTCCAGGCTTCCCCACAGCACCTAACTGTACTCCTGATAGGCCATGTGGAGATGTGGACTCGCACCCGCATTCGGTGGTGCAGCCGGATCGCGAACGAGGGCCCTAGACTACTGCCATGCCGATCATTCCCGATGACAAGGACTGGACCTGGGTCCTGTCCACGCCGTGCCCCGAATGCGGTTTCGACGCCGCCGCCGTGACCCCCTCCACCGTGCCGGGAACGGTCTTGAACATGTTGCCGCGCTGGCGCGCCGTGTTGCGCCGCGAGGACGCCTCGGTCCGCCCGGACGACCACACGTGGTCGCCCTTGGAGTACGCCTGCCACGTCAGGGATGTCTTTGGCCTCTTCGACCAGCGCCTGAACCTGATGCTGCGCGAAGACGACGCCCATTTCGCCAACTGGGACCAGGACAAGGCCGCAATCGACGGCGACTACGCCAATTCGGATCCTGCCGAAGTGTCCGCACAGTTGGCCGCCGAGGGCGAACAAATCGCGAATTCCTTCGCCTCCGTCGACGAAGATGAGTGGCCGCGCACCGGTGTCCGCAGCAACGGCTCCACCTTCACCGTGCTGACGTTCGCCCAGTACTTCCTGCACGACGTCGTCCATCACCTGCACGACGTCGACGGCTAGGCCTAGCCCCCTCCGTTAGCCTCCGCGTACCAGCGCCGGGAGGCCCGATGGCGATCCAAGGTCAAGCCGGGAGTCTCCTTCGCTGATGTCGGCCGGGTTGTGGGTCACGAGGACCACCGTAACGCCTCCCAGTCCGCCACGAAGTTCGGCCATCATCAGGCGGGCCGCTTCGGCGTCGAGATGGGCGGTCGGCTCGTCCAGGAGGAGGACCGTTGCCCCGGTCAGGAGCGTTCGCGCCATCGCGAGACGCTGGCGTTCGCCGCCGCTCAGGAACGAACCCGAGGGGCCTATCCGGCTATCGAGGCCGGCAGGAAGCCCGGATACCAGTGCGGAGAGGCCGACGGCGCCCAAAGCCTGGCGCATCTCCGCTTCGGAAGGCTTGTGGCTGGCGGGGCGGGCCAGCAGCAGGTTGCCGCGGATAGTGGAGTCGAAGAGGTGGGCCTCCTGCGGACACCATGCCGCATTCCCGGTGACGTAGGCAGCGCCGGACGATGCCGGCAGGAAGCCGAGCAGTACCGAGAGCAGTGTGGATTTGCCGGAACCGGACGGACCCGTGACGGAGAGCCAGTGCCCGGGGGCCGCCTCGCCGCCCAGTCCACGGAATACCGGGGTGCCACCGGGCCAAGACGCTTCGAGTCCGTCCAGCAGCAGCCCCGGGGAACCGCCGGGCCGCTCCGGCAGGGCCAGCACACCGCCGTCGGACTCTGCTGACGTGTCAAACGCTCCCGACTCGGCGATTCGCCGCAACACCGCGGCCAAGGCGGGTGCCTGCCGCACGGCAGACACTACCGCAGCGTAGGGTTCTGCGAGCGCTAGTTGCATGAGCACAACGACGGCAAGCAAGGCAGGCGCAACGGTCCCGGCTGTATTTTCGCCTTGCACCGAGGGTCCTGCGAGAATTCCCGACACCAACGCTCCCAGCGTGCAGGCGAGCACGGTCAATCCTTGGCCGACGCCCTCGGCCCATGCAGAACGCTGTGCCGACGCTGTGGCTGCGTTGTCCCGCCGGGCCAAGGAGGACAGGACCGCAGGGGCCACCCCGTTGGCGCTGAGCTCGGCACGCGCGTCGAGGGCGGATGCAACGTCACGCAGAACCAGCGAACGGAGTTGCTGCTCCGCGCGGGCAGCGTTGCGGTCCGCCAACAGGGCGAGCAGGGGGGCCAGAACAACCCCGGTCGCGGCAGCCGCGACAACGGCAGGCACGGCAGCGGGGACAAGCAGTGCCGAGGCGACCACCGCCGACGCCGCGACGGCAAGCGCCGAGAGCGGCGGCAGTACGACGCGCGGCAGCAAGTCCCGCAGCGTATCGACGTCGTCGATCACTGCCCCGAGCACATTGCCGCCTTGCAGGAGCCGTCGGAGGGACAGTGCCCGCGCACTGAGCGCCGCCCACAGCGCACCCCGAAGCCTTGTCATGGCGGCGAAGACGGCGTCGTGGACGAGGAGCCGTTCAGCGTAACGAAGCACTGCCCGGCCAATGCCGAAGAACCGCACACCCACGATGGCTCCGAGCAAGTACAGGATGGGCGGTTGCTCACTGGCGCGGATGATGAGCCAGCCCGACGATCCGGACAAGGCCACGGCAAACAAGGCGGCGAGCGCGCCGATCAGCACAGCTCCGGCGAACTTGTAGCGGACGGGCGCAAGGATACGTGCCAGGGCCTTGAGGGTGGAGATGGCGGTGGGGGGTTCAGTTCCCCCGGTCGGGGTGGCCCGGAGGTGGCCGTCCCGCTGGATCGCTGTTCGACTTCCGGCGGCCGCTGGCTCGGGGTTTGCGGGGGCGGCCCGCTGGATCGCCGTCCCGCCGTCGAGCTCCACCACGTGGTCGGCAAGTCGCCGGGTTGCGGCGTCGTGGGCGACCAGGATGACGGTCGCGGACCCTCGTAGGCCCCCGATTGCCGTACGGATGGCATCGGCCGAGGCGGCGTCGAGATGGGCGGTCGGCTCGTCGAGCAAGAGGACCGTGGCTCCGGCTTTGAGGCGCGCCAAGCCTCGGGCAACGGCAACCCGTCGCATTTCGCCGGGGCTGAGCTCCGCGGGATGTTTGAGTGCGAGGTGTTCCGCGGCAGCCTGCTCCAGGCACTCCATTGCGGTCGTGTTGTGGGCGCCCGGCATGGATTCGGAGTCGCTTGCCTTTGGGCCTTGGCCGTCGCCGTCGAGGTAGAAAATGATCTCGTCCAGCACCGTTCCAGCCACCATGACGGGATGTTGCGGCACCCAGGCCACGGCACCGGCGTCCAATCCGGCAACGGCACCGCTAACGGACGCCCGCGGACCGTCGCCGATCGTGCCGGCCAAAACGCCCAGGATGGTGCTCTTGCCCGAACCGCTGCGGCCGTCAAGGGCCGTGACCTGACCTGCGGGGGCACGGAAGTCGAGGGGCCCGACGGCGGCCGCCGCCCGTCCCGCATAGCTCACCGCTAGTCCGGTGACCACGACGTCGGCGAGCGGCCTATTGGTGGCGGGCGCGCCGACGTCGTACGCCTCTGTGCTTGAAACATCTGTGCTTGAAACATCGGTGCTGGAAACATCGCTCAGGGGGCGGCCCGCCGGCGACTCCAGCACGGCGTTGGCCGCGGCCAGTGCTTCACGACCGTCGTCGCTGGCGTGGTGGGCCGTGCCGAGCTCACGCAGGGGAAGGTAGCAATCGGGTGCGAGGATGAGGGCCAGCAGGCCTGCCTCAAGGCCCATGTCACCGGCCACGAGCCGTACGCCGATGAAGACGGCAACCACGGCCACCGAAATGGTGGCGATGAGCTCCAAGGCGAGGGCGGACAGGAAGGCCGTGCGGAGGGTTCCCATCGTGCGGGTACGGTATTCCTCGGAGAGGTCTTCTAGCGCTGCTCGTTGTTCGCGGGCGCGGCCCAGTCCCACGAGCACGGGAAGCCCTTTGGCCAGCTCCAGGATGTGCCCCGAAAGCCTCCTCAGGGCGGATTGTGCTTCGTGGACCCTGTCCTCGGTGTGGCGGCCGATCAGCACCATGAAGAGCGGTACCAGCGGCAGGGTCAAAACCACAACTATTGCACTGACCCAGTCGGCGAAGAGAATCCTCGCGCCGAGGATCAGAGGCAACGCGGCGCAATTGACCAAGGCGGGCAGGAACTGGGTGTAATAGTTGTCCAATGCGTCAAGACCGCGCGTCGCGAGCACCGCCAGCCCGCCGTCGTTCACTTCCCCGACCTGTCCCGCGGCACCGGCGCCGAGGGCACGGCCCAGAAGCCTGGACCTCAGCTCTTCCTTGACCCCCAGGGCCGCCCGGCGCGCAGCGACTCCTTGGCCCCAGACCGTCAGCGATCGCAGTACCGCGCCAATGGCACCCCAGAGGAGTCCTTCCCGCCACCCCATGCCGCCGGAGGCAAGTCCGGATAGCATCCCCGCAACGGCCTGTGCAATCAGGACCAGTGACAAGGCCTTGAGTGAGGACAACAAACCTAGGGCGTAGAGGGCGGAACGGGTAGCGGGTCCGGCGGGGAACTGGGGCTTCATCCGTTACTCGCCGGCGTTGTGGCGTGCGTGTTTTGCAGCCGGACCGTCCGGCGCCGCATGGCCAACGAGCACCTTGGCGGCGATGGCCGGCAGGAATCCATGCGCCGCCGGAATGTGTGCCGCGCTCACGCGGCGACGGAACACCCAGTAGGTCCACGCCTGGTAGGCGATGACCAGGGGCAAGCCGACTGCCGCAACGATGCTCATCAACCCGAGGGTGTAGGCGGAGGAAGAGGCGTTGGAAATGGTGAGGTTGAAGGCCGGATCCACAGTCGAAGGAATGACCACGGGGAAGGCCGCACCGAAAATGGATGCCGTGGCGCACACCAGGAACGCACCCAGGGCTCCAAAGGCCTTGCCCTCGGCTCCCTTGCGGGCGAGAACCCATGCCGTCGCAGCAGCCAGCGCTCCCAGGATCACGAGTATCCACGTCCAGGGCTTGCCACTGAGCAGCTGCACGGCCACCATCCATCCCAGAAGCGGCAGCAACGCGACGGGCGAGAGCCGCACAAACCAGCGGCGTGCGCGGTGGCGTATCTCGCCGTCGGTCTTGAGGGCCAGGAACGCCAAAGCGTGCACCAGGGCGAACGCGACGACGGCGAAACCGCCCAGCACGGCGTAACCGCTGAACCAGGCAAAGGGTCCGCCCTGCCGGTCGCCGTTGGCGTTGAGTGGCAGCCCGGTAGTGGTCAAGGCCAAGGCAGCGCCGATACCGAACGCAGCCGTGAACGAGCCCACCGCAATGGACCAGTCCCAGACGGTCCGCCAGCGCGCGGTGTCCACCTTGCCCCGGTACTCGAAAGCGACGGCACGGAAGATCAAGGCCACCAGGACAAGCAACAGGGGCAGGTAGAGGGCGGAGAACAGCGAGGCGTACCAGAGCGGAAAGGCCGCGAAGGTGGCACCGGCCGCGGTCAGCAGCCACACTTCGTTTCCGTCCCATACCGGGCCGATCGTGTTCAGGAGCACCCGGCGGTCGGTGTTGTTCCGGGCGAAGAGCTTCATGAGCATTCCGACGCCGAGATCGAAGCCCTCCAGGAAGAGGTAGCCGGTCCACAACACGGCGATGGCTATGAACCAGACGGTTGGCAACAGTTCCATGCGAAAGATCCCTCTGCTTCCTAGTAGGCGAATGCCAGGACGTCGTCGCTGTCGCCGGGCTGGCCCGGAGCGCCGGGGATTCCGGCGTCGTCGTCCTTCCTGTGGTGCGCCTCAGCGAGCTCCGGCATGGCGGATGCCACACCACCGCGGGCGTATTTGACCAGCAGCCGGACTTCCACCACCAAGAGCACCGCGTAGATGGAGGCCAACACCACCAATGAGGTGATGAGCTCGGCGGCGGACACGCCGGGTGAGACGGCCGCGGCCGTGAACATGAACACCTGGTCGATGCCGCTCGCGTCCGGATTGGGAGCGACGACGAACGGCTGCCGGCCCATTTCGGTGAAGATCCAGCCGGCGGCGTTGGCCCCGAAAGGAGCGAGGATGCCGAAGACTGCTAGGCGCATGATCCACCGGGATTGCGGCACCACGCCCCTGCGGGTCACCCACAAGGCAAGCAGCGCGGCCAAGGCGGCAATCCCACCGAAGCCAATCATCATGCGGAATCCCCAATAGGTCACTTCCATGACCGGCACGTACTGGATTTCCTGCCCTGCGCGATCGCCGTACAAAGGATCGTTGGGCAAGTGCGTGCCGTACTTGGCCTTGTACTCGTCCAGGAGGCTGTTGACGCCCTTCACCTCCGTGCTGAAGTCGCCCTTGGCCAGGAAGGACAGAATGCCGGGGACCTCGATCACGGCCACAATGTCGTTGCAGTTCTTGGAACCGACGTTGCCGACACTCAGCACGGAGAATCCGGTGCCGTCGTGGCATGCGGCCTCTGCCGCGGCCATCTTCATGGGCTGCTGTTCGAACATCAGCTTGCCCTGCAGATCGCCCGTGAAGGCCGTCCCCGCGAAGGAGATCATGGCAACGACGGCGCCGATCCGCAAGGAAGTCATCCACACCTTGTAGTCGGCCTTGTCGCGCCCAGGGATGTTGGCTTCCCCGGGAATGGCGCGTCCGTCCGCATCGACGCTGTCAATGCCGTCGTGGCGGCGGCGCCAGAGGTGGTACCAAGCGATGCCCAGAAGGAACGCACCGGCGACGCCCAGGGCACCGAAGAGCGTGTGCGGCACGGCCACCAAGGCGGTGTTGTTGGTGAAGACCGCCCAAGCATCGGTCATGACCGGACGCCCGTTGACCATCTCGACGCCGACCGGGTGCTGCATCCAGGAATTGGCCACGATGATGAAGTAGGCCGAGAAGAGCGAGCCGATCACGGCGATCCAAAGGCACGCGAGGTGGACGCCGCGCTTGAGCTGCTTCCAGCCGAAGATCCATAGCCCGAGGAAGGTCGATTCCACGAAGAACGCCAGAAGCGCTTCCAGGGCCAGGGGCGCGCCGAAGATGTCTCCAACGAAGCGGCTGTACTCACTCCACGCCATGCCGAACTGGAATTCCTGCACGATGCCTGTGGCCACGCCCATGATGAAGTTGATGAGGAAGAGCTTGCCCCAGAACTTGGTCATCCGCAGGTATTCGACTTTTCCGGTGCGGTACCAAAGAGTCTGGATGACGGCCACAACGAGCCCCAGCCCAATGGTCAGCGGCACCATCATGAAGTGGTAGACCGTGGTGATTCCAAATTGCCAGCGTGCGATTTCCAAGGCGTCCATGGCTGTCCTTATTGTCCCGCCGCCCGCTTGCGGCGTCCATTTTCTACGTTGTGTAGAAGCTGCTTCTTCTACACAGTGTAGAACAAACCTCTGCGATGTGGTCACCACTCTTCCAGTGGCGTAACAGTGCCGCAAGGACACGCCGCGCCGCATGTTCTACCTCACGTAGAATCGCACTCCAAAAAGCGGTAGATTGATGGTGGAATGTTGGATCATCGCACGCCCTTGAACCCATATCATGGTCGGGGAAGTGCGGAAAGTAGGGATGCATTGATGGCAAGTCTTGGCGAACTGGAACGGGCGGTCATGGATCTGCTCTGGGCAGGCCAGGAGGCTGCGACAGCCAACAAACTTCGTGATCTGCTGGCGCAGGATTCCGCAGCCGCCGATGGCATCGCAGGGCACCAAGGCAAGGACCTCGCCGTCACCACGGTGCTGACTGTCTTGTCGCGCCTTGAGAAGAAGGGGCTCGTGGAGCGCGAACGGGGCACCCGTCCGCACCGCTACCAGGCTGTGTCGAGCCGCGCCGACCACACGGCAGACCTCATGCACGAGGCGCTGGGGTCGGCCCCGGACCGCGAGGCGGTGCTGGCCCGGTTCATTGGTTCCGTGAGCGAAAGTGAAGCTGCCACGCTGCGCAAACTGCTCGGCAAAAACTAACCACCCATGTTCTGGACCTCATACTTTCTGGCGGTCCTTGCTTTGGTGCTGGCATGGCCAGTTCCCGTCCTCTTGTCGCGCGCCGAATGGCCGGCGCGCGCACCCTTCATGGCCATGGTCCTCTGGCAGGCCATCGCACTTGCCGGTGGCCTCTCCATGATCGGAGCCATGCTCGTCTACGGACTTGAGCCCATCGGCGACAACCTCATTGCGGGGCTGCGTTCCTTGACCGGCATGGTATTGCACAACGAGCCCACCACAGCGCTGGGCTTCTGGCATTTGTTCGCGTTGTCCGCAGCGGCGCTGCTGAGCGCCCATCTGGTGTTTACCTTGCTGCTGACCTACGTCAAGATCGAACGGCAGCGCCGGCGCCACCGCGAACTCCTTGCGCTTCTGGCCTCACCCTCCGACGACGGCCCGGGCACCGTGGTCATCAACCACGACTCCCCCGTTGCCTACTGCCTGCCCGGCGGCGCGAGGTCCGTGACCGTGCTGTCCGATGGACTCATGGCCGCACTGGAACCTGCTGAGCTCAGGGCCGTCCTGATCCACGAGAACGCGCATCTCTCGCAACGCCACGACCTTCTTTTGTGGGCCTTCGCCGCGTGGCGCCAGGCCCTGCCCTGGTTCCCCACCACCCGGCTCGCCCAGGTTGCGGTCAACTCCTTGATCGAGATGCTCGCCGATGACGTGGCCCTGCGCACGGAGAGCAAGGGAACGCTCATCAAGGCGATCGCGATCGTGGCCAGCGGTTCCGCCCGTCCCGTGGAGCGGGTCTCCCTGCCCGGAACACGCAGCGGAGACTCTTCCGCCGAAGACGGCACGTTGAGCGGAACCGGCGGCGCCGATTCACCGCGTACGACGGCGTCGCGCGTCAGCCGGCTGCTCTCACCCAAGCCTCCGCTTCCGGCAGGGCTGCGCGCCCTGGTCCTCGCGGCGTCGGCCATGTTGCTTGCCGTGCCCACGGGCCTGCTGATAGTGCCCGGCCTGCTGGGCTGAAGGGTTTGCTGGGCTGAACGGCTCGATAGGCCCGCGGGCCGGATAGTGCGCTGAACGCGGGCCCGCCGGGTCAGGCGTCGATGCGTTCCCGGTCCAGGTCTGCGGCCCCCGCAATGATGAAGTCCTTGCGGGGGGCGACGTCGGAACCCATCAACAGGTCAAAAGTGTCCTCCGCCATCTTGGCGTTCTCGATCCCCACCTTGCGGAGCGTGCGGTGGCGCGGATCCATGGTGGTCTCGGCGAGCTGCTCGGCGTCCATTTCGCCCAGGCCCTTGTAGCGCTGGATCGGCTCCTTGTAGCGCTTGCCTTCCTTGGCGAGCCTTGCCAGCAGGACGTGCAGTTCGGCCTCCGAGTAGGTGTAGATCATCTCGTTGGCCTTCTGGCCAGCGTTGATGACTTCGACCCGGTGCAGCGGCGGTACTGCCGCGTATACCCGGCCTTCGTCGATCATCGGGCGCATGTACCGGAAGAACAAGGTGAGCAGGAGCGTGCGGATGTGGGCGCCGTCGACGTCTGCATCGGTCATCAGGATCACCTTGCCGTACCGGGCGGCGTCGATGTCGAAGCTCCGGCCCGATCCCGCACCGACTACCTGGATGAGGGCGGCGCACTCTGCGTTGGAGAGCATGTCCCCTACGGAGGCCTTCTGTACGTTCAGGATTTTCCCGCGGATAGGCAACAGCGCTTGGAAGTCCGAGGACCGCGCGAGCTTGGCGGTGCCAAGGGCGGAGTCACCCTCCACGATGAACAATTCCGAGCGTTCGACGTCGTCCGTGCGGCAATCCGCCAGCTTGGTGGGCATCGACGACGTTTCCAGTGCATTCTTCCGGCGCTGCGTTTCCTTGTGCACGCGGGCGGAGATGCGGGACTTCATCTCACTGACGATCTTCTCAAGCAGCAAGGCGGACTGGGCTTTGTCATTGCGGTTCGCCGAGTTCAGGCGCGCCGTGATCTCCTCTTCGACCACCTTGGCGACGATCGCCCTGACCGCCGATGTGCCCAGGATTTCCTTCGTCTGGCCTTCGAACTGCGGCTCTGCCAGGCGGACAGTCAGCACTGCCGTGAGGCCGGCAAGGACGTCATCCTTCTCGATCTTGTCGTTGCCTGCTTTGAGTTTGCGTGCGTTCGTTTCCACGGCCTTGCGGAAGGTCTTCAGGAGTGCCTGTTCGAAGCCGGCCTGGTGCGTCCCGCCCTTGGGCGTGGCGATGATGTTGACGAAGCTGCGCATCGTGGTCTCGTAGCCGATTCCCCACCGCAGCGCGACGTCAACTTCACAGTCGCGCTCCACTTCGGCGATCTTGCTGTGCCCATTCTCGTCAAGGACCGGAACGGTCTCCTTGAACTTGCCCGCACCGTGGAGACGCCAAATGTCAGTGACGCCCGAATCCGCGGCGAGGAAGTCGACAAACTCGGAAATACCGCCGTCGTGATGGAAGACCTCTTCGTGCGGGCCGTTCTCGCCGGGCGTGCCTGGAAGGCGGCGCTCATCGCGCACGGTGAGCTTGAGGCCCGGAACCAGGAAGGAAGTTTGGCGCGCACGGGCAGCGAGGTCCTCGTGCGAGAACTTCGCGTCCGGCGTGAAGATCTGACGGTCTGCCCAGTATCGGATGCGGGTGCCGGTGACACCCCGCTTGGCTTTACCGACGACATCGAGCACCGAATCTTCGACGAACGGTTCAAAGACAGACGTCGGGCTTGGCTTGGAGCCAGTGTCCTTGAATCGTCCGGGCTCGCCCCGACGGAAAGACATCTGGTACGTTTTGCCCCCGCGGTCCACCTGCACGTCAAGACGCGCAGAGAGCGCGTTCACAACGGAAGCACCAACGCCGTGCAAACCGCCGGAAGCCGTGTAGGAGCCGCCACCGAATTTTCCACCCGCGTGCAGTTTGGTGAAGACGACCTCGACGCCGGTCAGCCCGGTCTTGGGTTCCAGGTCCACGGGGATGCCGCGGCCGTCGTCGTGGATTTCCACCGAATTGTCCGCGTGCAGGATGATTTGGATGTCGTGGCCGAAGCCCGCCAGCGCTTCGTCGACTGAGTTGTCGATGATCTCCCACAGGCAGTGCATGAGGCCGCGGGAGTCGGTGGAACCGATATACATGCCCGGACGCTTGCGGACGGCCTCCAGTCCTTCCAGAACTGAAAGGTGCCGGGCGTTGTATTCAGAACTCGGTGCCACGGGCGGGGCGCTCCTTCGGGGTGTAACAGACGCAAAATAACACTCCCCCTAGGCTAGCCGCCCCGAAGCCTTGGCGCGTGCTGCCACTCCCAATCGTGCCGGACGCCACTTCCCAGTGTTACGCACATGTGATACGCGGACAGCGAACGTGACCCATCCTTGCCATGGTTTTGCTTCGAATGCTGGTTATATGGATACACAGAACTACTAAGGAGGCCGAACATGACAACAGCAGTTGCAGACCGCACACTCAATGCACTCGACCGGTGCGACCGTTGCGGGGCCCAGGCATATGTCCGCGTTGTACTCGAGTCCTCCGGCGGTGAGCTGCTTTTCTGCGGCCACCACGCACGTGCAGTAGAGGCCACGCTCCGGCCGATGACCTCGGACTGGCATGACGAAACGGGCCGCCTTCAGGAGAAGGAACCCGTCCTCGCCGACTAGCCATCCGTGGCCGGGCACACCGGCCGCGGCGGTTGACAAAATTTCACAGAGATAGCGAGGCCCCCTCCGAATGGAGGGGGCCTCGCTGCGTTAACTTTCCTGCCTTGCCCGGGCGACGTCGGCAGCCATCTCCTTGTGCCCTTGGGCACCAAGCCCGGCCACGACCCCGTCGATGTCCTTGTCAGGCCGGTTCTGGCTCAGTTTGGCTTTCGCTTCGATCCTCGTGATCAACAATTCGACGCCAACGATGGCTCGCAACTGACCGGCGACGAAGCGCTCCGGCGCATCGTCCACGGCCCACGGCCGCTCAAAGTGGGCTTCGTTGAGCTCGGTCAGCCGCCGGACCTGGTCACCAAGCCAGGCCACATCGTCGTGGATAGCGAGCGTTCCGTAGACGTGGGCCGTGGAGTAGTTCCACGTCGGGACGACACGTCCGTGTTCGGCTTTCGAGGCGTACCACGAAGGCGAGATATACGCGTCCGCACCCTGGATGATGACAAGTGATTCTCCGATCGCCGGCTCGGACCATTGCGCGTTGGTTCGGGCGAGGTGTCCGTGCAACGCGCCGTGTTCGCCGGTCGAAGGATCGAAGACGAAGGGCACGAAACTGGCGAGCAGGCCGCGCTGGGTCATAGTGACCAGGTTGGCTGCGCCCGGCCGCATAAGGAGGTCGTGGATGGCTTCGGGGCCGGCTTGGAAGTGCGCTGGAATGTACATGGTGTTCTTCTTCTTTGGGAGGGAGGGATCTTGATGTCCGGTGGCCGCTAGGGTGTCTGATTCTTGGGTCGCGGATTGAGCCGGACCCGGACTGCGATGCCGGCGCAAAGGATGACTGCGATTCCGCCGACGATTGTGGTCCAGCCCAGGGTTTCGCCAAGCAGCACTCCTGCCCAGCAGATGCTCAGCACGGGCTGGATGAGTTGTATCTGGCTGACTTTGGCCATGGGTCCCATGGCGAGGCCCCGGTACCAGGCGAAGAAGCCGAAGAACATGCTGACGACTCCGAGGTATGCAAAAGCAGCCCATTGAATCGGTGAAGCTGACGGTGGCTGCCAGGACATGGAGAGCGCAGTCAGGCCGGCCATCAACGGCAATGCGAGGACGAGCGCCCAGGATACGGTCTGCCACGCACCGAGTTCGCGTGCGAGCAGTCCGCCTTCCGCGTAACCGATGGCCGCGGCAATGACGGCACCGAGGAGCAGCAAGTCCGCCCAGTCCAGCTGCCCGAGCCCGCCGGACTGCGTTGGGTGACCTGCCTGCGATAGGGCGAATGCAATGGCCGCAATGGCTCCCACGGCCGTGACCAGCCAGAAGGCGATCGGCGGATGCTCACGTCCGCGCAGCACAGCCGCGGTTGCCGTCGCTGCCGGCAACAGAGCGATGACGACGGCACCGTGACTGGCCGGCGTCGTCATGAGGGCGAATGAAGTGAGTAACGGGAAGCCGACAACAATCCCGGCGGCGACCACCACGAGCCGCGTCCATTGCTTACCTTGGGGAAGGCGCTGCCTGGTGAGCGAGAGGGCACATGTCGCGAGTATCCCCGCGACCACAGCGCGACCCGAGCCGATGAACAGTGGCGACAGGCCACCAACCGCTAGTCGGGTGAAGGGAACAGTGAACGAGAACGCCGCTACTCCAAGAAGACCCCACCAAAGGCCCGTGGCCGGGCTGGACGATATCGCTGGGCGAATAAGCGTAGTAGCGCTACTATTGACTCTCATGAACAACGATAGCAGTTCCCGGATTGCGACGCGACTGCGCGAATGGATCGCTGGGGTCGCACCGGGATCCCGGTTGCCGTCCACCCGGTCGCTGGTTGCCGAGTACCAGGCCAGCCCGGTGACGGTGCAGAAGGCCCTGCAGGCGCTCACCTCCCAGGGCCTGATCGAGAGCAGGCCGGGGGTCGGAACCTTCGTGCGGGCCGTCCGGACGGCGCGGCCGTCGGATTACGGCTGGCAGACTGCGGCGCTGCGCGCACCGCAGGCACCTCCCCGCTCGGCCTCCACCACAATGCGCAACACCTCGAACGACGTCATTGCATTCCACTCCGGCTACCCGGACCGGGAACTCCTGCCGGAGCGCCTTGTGCGTGCCGCGCTCGCCCGGGCCGCCCGGGGAGACGCCGCCTTGTCTCGACCACCCGCTGCGGGGCTTCCCGAGTTGCAGTCCTGGTTCGCGCACGAACTCGGCTCAGCGACCCCGGCAGGACTCACCCCGCCAACACCGAGCGACGTCATCGTGCTGCCAGGAAGCCAAGGGGGTCTCAGCTCGATATTTAGTGCGTTGGTAGGACACGGGCAGCCGTTGCTCATGGAATCCCCGAGCTACTGGGGAGCCATCCTCGCTGCGACGCAAGCCGGAGTCCGCATCGTCCCGGTGCCGAGCGGACCCGATGGGCCGGACCCGGAAGAATTGGCCAGGGCCTTTGAGGAGACCGGCGCACGGCTGTTCTATGCTCAACCGAACTACGCGAACCCCACTGGGGCACAATGGCCCATCCGGCGGGGCGAAGAAGTCCTGGACGTGGTCCGCGCGAACGGTGCTTTCCTGGTTGAGGACGACTGGGCCCACGATTTCGGCATCACTTCGACTCCCATGCCCATCGCCGCACGTGACGACTCCGGGCATGTCGTCTATCTGCGCTCCCTCACGAAAAGCGTCTCCCCCGCCATCCGCGTTGCGGCCGTCATCGCACGAGGCCCGGCCCGTGAACGCATCCTTGCCGACCGCGCGGCAGAGTCGATGTATGTCAGCGGCTTACTCCAGGCCGCAGCACTCGATGTCGTCACACAGCCGGCCTGGCAGACGCATCTGCGCAGCCTCCGCCATCAGCTTCAATCCCGCCGCGACCTTCTGGTCACGAGCCTGCGCGAACACGCCCCGCAGGCCCACATCAGCCAGATCCCCAAGGGAGGGCTGAACCTCTGGGCACGCTTGCCGGACGGAACCGACCTCGAAAAGGTGACCCTGGACTGCGAGAGTGCAGGAGTGATGATCGCCGTCGGCAACGAGTGGTTCCCGGCCGAACCGGCAGGTCCGTTCATCCGACTCAACTATGCCGGCCCCAACCCCTCCGCCTTCCCGGAAGGCGCAAGGATCCTCGGCCAAGCACTCGAACGAAACAGGCGCTAGGACCGAAAATGGACCCCCGGAAGATCCGAGGGTCCATTTTCGCGAAAGCCTTGCGCCGCTGTGGGCAAGGCGTCCGTTGCTTTAGTCGAGGTAGTCGCGCAGAACCTGCGACCGCGAGGGGTGGCGCAGCTTGGACATCGTCTTGGATTCGATCTGACGGATGCGTTCGCGGGTGACTCCATAGACCTTGCCGATTTCGTCTAAAGTCTTCGGCTGGCCGTCGGTGAGGCCGAAGCGCATGGCTACGACGCCCGCTTCACGCTCGGACAGGGTATCGAGTACCGAGTGCAGCTGCTCCTGGAGCAGGGTGAAGCTCACAGCATCCGCCGGAACAACGGCTTCGGAGTCCTCGATGAGGTCGCCGAACTCGGAGTCGCCGTCTTCGCCAAGCGGAGTGTGCAGCGAAATGGGCTCGCGACCGTACTTCTGGACTTCGACGACCTTCTCGGGCGTCATGTCCAGTTCGAGGGCCAGTTCCTCAGGCGTGGGTTCGCGTCCGAGATCCTGCAGCATTTGGCGCTGAACGCGTGCCAGCTTGTTGATGACTTCCACCATGTGCACCGGGATACGGATGGTGCGGGCCTGGTCTGCCATGGCGCGGGTGATGGCCTGGCGGATCCACCAGGTGGCGTAGGTGGAGAACTTGAAGCCCTTGGTGTAGTCGAACTTCTCCACCGCACGGATCAAGCCCAAGTTTCCTTCCTGGATGAGGTCCAGGAACAGCATCCCGCGGCCGGTGTAGCGCTTGGCCAGGGAGACCACGAGGCGCAGGTTGGCTTCGAGGAGGTGGTTCTTGGCGCGCTTACCGTCGTGGATGATGAACTCGAGCTCGCGCTTGAGCTTCGGGTCCATGGAACCGTCGTCGGCGTTGATCTTCTCCTCTGCGAAGAGGCCGGCTTCAATGCGGAGCGCAAGGTCGACTTCCTGCTCCGCGTTCAGGAGTGCGACCTTACCGATCTGCTTCAGGTAATCCTTGACGGGGTCGGCGGTTGCTCCGGCAGACATAACCTGCTGGACAGGAGCGTCGTCGTCATCGGCATCCGAGTAGACAAAACCCGAACCTGTTGTGGCAGGTTTCTTCCCCTCTTCGCCTTCTTCGACTTCCTCGGTGAGCTCTGCTTCATCGGGAACGACGGCGTCAAAATCCTCGGCTTCTTCCTCGGAGTCCTCGTCGGCGCCGGCGGACTTGTTGGCTGCTTCGGCAGCGGCCTTGGCGCCGGGCTTGGGCCCGCGCTTCTTGGGTGCCGGCTTCTCTGCACCTGCAGTTGAAGCATTGGCAGCACGCGTTGCCGCACGCTTCGCAACTGTAGCCGCCTTCTTTTCTTCGGCGGACAGTTCGGCCTGGGCGGCGGGTTCCTTCTCGGCGGAAGACGGGGTCACAGAAAACCTTTCTAGCGGCGGTCTGTGGAATCACCATGGGGGCAACACCACTATGACCCTGTCAAGTCCGCGATGAACATCAAGTGCCATCGCCGACCGCAGAGTCTTTAGGTAAAACTCCCGACGACGCCTAAATGTTCCCTGGGTTCAGGGACACTTGAGGCACTTGAAACACGGACCCAACCGGGTCTCGGCAACCATTGTCTCACGGTTTTGGTTTTCGAGGGTCGATATGGACTTCCTTGCGGACAATTACGCGTCGGCGGATTTCCATCAGTGACGCGCCTCGGAGCCTTCAGGTCGGGTCTGTCTTCAGGTCGGGTCTGCCTTGACGCCGCGTCCCTGTCTTTCACGTCGAGCCTTTGCTCATGGCTTCTTGTCAGGCCGCCGTCCGACCGAACTTCCGCCACGCGGAGGTCTGGCTTTTCGCCCAGCCGCACACGGTGCCGCGCCGCACCACCTCGGCAAGTAGTTCCGCAAGTCGATAGCCCTGTTGTTCGGCGTCCGCTTGCGAAAAAAGCTCGTCGGCGAACGAACCGCTCCCCTGGCACCATTGAATCCACCCCCGGATCGTGAGCGCGGCAGCGCGTCCCTCGCCACCGCCACGCCGCGAGAGCCTCGCCAAAACCTGGTCCAAGGCAGTCAGCCGGTCCCAATCCGGGGTATCCGGGTAGAGTCCCAGCAACACGTCCCCGTACCGCAAAGCGTTGATATCAGCAGCCGCCGTCCGCGGAGGCTCCCCTCCGGATGCCCCCTTGCCCTTCCCTGCTGCTGGCGAGAGGGGACGAAGTCCGGGGGGAATGAGCAAGGCTTCTTCGTCATCGCGCTCAGGAGAAAAGAAGCGGAAGGCTTCCGCACCGCCGCGGGCGACCCCTTTCCCCGCAGCAGCCAAGACCACCACGGCGTCGCGCCACGCCGGGACCCGCAGGCTCGCCCGGAGGAACGCCGCCGCCTCAAGGTCGAGTTCTTCGGGAAGACCGGAATCGAGGATCCGCATCCACACATCCAGCATTTCTTCGAATGCCTTCTTGCTTTGCCACCTCCGAAGCATCTCCTCAAGGGCGGTTGCTTCCGCGCGCAAGAATTCCGGATCAACGGCCGGTTCGTCCTCTGGCCCC
The DNA here is from genome assembly GCF_054888235.1 of Arthrobacter sp. MMS24-S77. Classification (NCBI taxonomy): domain Bacteria; kingdom Bacillati; phylum Actinomycetota; class Actinomycetes; order Micrococcales; family Micrococcaceae; genus Arthrobacter; species Arthrobacter sp. MMS24-S77. Next base: position 1,828,702 of record NZ_JBTZRN010000001.1, on the reverse strand, counting down.
AGCAACCGGGGCGATTCCCTGACGCTGCTCCCCCTGAAAACCATTTCGGCGTTGAGCCGGCTGTCGAGGATCTGGTCCACAGGACGCCCTGGGATAGGACAGCACGCGATGTCGGTGCAAAACGCGCTGCGCCAGTACTCAGAACCAATAAACCAGGCATCACGGAGCGCCAGGCCACGGCGGGCCAGCACTAGATCCAGGTCCTCCAGCAGCGACACATTGCCCCGTACAACACCGCCATCGTCCCAGCCATCGTCGCTGAAAATTGCCAGGAGCACTCCGTCGGCTTCGTGGTCAGCTTCCAAATATTCTCCGATCTTCCGCGAGTACACCGCGAGCACCTCTTGGGATCTCCCGGGCGGAAGGTCCACCCGAAGGGTGGCGCCGAGCGTCTGGCCGCGCAAAGTGATGGCCACAAGGCTCTCCTTCGGCCAATGACCCAAGGCGTGGGGAATGAAGCCCAAGATGTCCTCGGGCCGGGAGACGGTTACACGGTTGTCTGATGTCATGATTTCAGCATCGGCGGCAATAAGCGTCGACGGCAGGCCTCAATTGCCCTATGTGGACAAAGTTTCCAAGGACGGCCCGTGGAGGATCACCGCCGCAGCACCAGCTACGAGGCCTCCCGGCAAAAGGAAGCCGCGGCGAAACAGGCTAACTCGCTGAACTTCGCTGTTTCGCAAGCCGTTCACGCCGCAATTCCACGCGGCGCCGGCGTTGGTTTGCCAGCGACACGAGGAGCGGCGGGACGTGTACGCCCTGGGACGCCATCTGGCGGCGCACTTTGCGGCGGGTCATGACGATCAAGACGGTACCCACAAGAAGGAACAGGAACTGCACGCTTAACGCGATGCGGAAGGACGCCAGGCCGTATAGCTCTCCGCCCGAGAAACCACTGGTGTGGAGAATGTCGAGGATGAGCCCCACCAAGTAGATCGTCAGGAGCGCCGCAACGAAGCCTCCCACGTTGACGATGCCCGTGGCGGTACCGATCCTGTGGGAAGGATTGAACGTCCGGGCAAAATCGAAGCCGATCATGGACCCGGGGCCGCCGATGGCCAGGGCGACCACCAACAGGGCAAGCAACCATAGGGGCGCCCTGCTCGGCAACAGCAGGACCGCAGCCCAGGCAAGTGCGGTAGCCGCCGTAATCAGGAGGACCATGGCGGAGCGCCGCATCGGGTGCCGGGCCACGAAGGTCCCAAACAAAGGCCCTACGAGAATGCTCGTGACTACGAAGAGTCCCATCAAGGCGGACACGGTGGCCGGGTTCAGGCCCTGCGCCGATACCAGGAACGGGTAGCCCCAGGACATGGCGAAGACGTTACCGCTGAACTGGACAGTGAAGTGGCACCAGAGCCCCAAGCGCGTCCCGGGCTGCTTCCAGGCACGGGCCAGTGTCACGCCCGTGGCGCGCAGCCCTTGGGCGCTCTCCCGGGGCGGATGACCGGGCGGAACGTCCCTAAGCAAGGCCAGGACGAGGACGACGGCGAGTGCCGATAGGGAGCTCAGGGCCAAGAAGGCCGTATTCCAGCCCGCGGAATGAAGGACCAGCGCGAACGGCACCACACTGATGAGCTGGCCTAGCTGGCCCGACATCCCAGTCAGCTGGGTGACGAGGGGAACCCGGGCCGGCGCGAACCAGATCGGCACGAGGCGGATCACGGAGACGAAGGTCATGGCGTCGCCTGCGCCGACGAGCACCCGGCCGAGCACGCCGCCCGGAACAGTCTCGGCATAGGCCAGTTGGAGTTGGCCGAGCCCCATCAGCACGGCCCCGCTGGCAATCATGGCGCGGGAACCGAAGCGGTCAACAAGCAGCCCGACGGGTATCTGGAGGCCGGCGTAGACGAGCAATTGCAGGACGGTGAAGAAGGAAATGGCGGCCGCGCTGGCATGGAACCGCTCAGTCGCTTCGAGTCCTGACACACCAAAAGATGTGCGCTGGGCCACTGCCACGAGATAGGCGAGCACCCCGATCGTCCATATGAGCCAGGCGCGGGGTGCGTTCACCCTTCCATTATGCCCGGGGCCGCATTAAAGCTGCTTTATGGGCGCGCATCTTTACGTGCGAGGTACGCCTCAACCGCAGCACCCAGGTCCTCTGCGTTGGGCAGTTCGTCGTTCTCGTCAGCGAGCAGGGATCGACGGACGGTCCCCTCGGCCTTGTCGTCATAGCGGGATTCCAGCGTTGAAACCACCTGCTGGACGTCCTCGGATGCCTCCACCTGTTCGGCGATCTGCCGGCCCACTTCCCTGCCGGCCTCGCGGAGGCGGTCCGTGGGCAGCATCAGGGACGTCGCCGCGCCCAGGTATTCAAGTCCCGCGACCGCTGCCGGCGGGTACTCCGCATCGGCGAGGTAGTGCGGAACGTGGATGACGTAACCGGCCACCTTGCGCCCGGCTTCACTCAGCCGCAGCTCAAGAATGTGGCCAATAGCCGAAGGAACGTCGACAGTCGGCTTCCACGTTGAGATCCCTTCGATGAGTTCCGGGCGGTTGCCGTGCACCGTGACGCCCACCGGCCTGGTGTGCGGAACCGGCATGGGGATCGAGTGGATCCAGGTAACCAGGTTGACGTCGAGTTTTTCCACGATCCCGACGACGGCGCGCGAGAACCGCTCCCACTGGAGGTCGGGTTCAAAACCGGCAAGCAACAGGAACGGCTCACCCAGGCCGTCCTTCAGCCTGTAAAGGGCAAGTTGGGGGGCCTTGTAGTCCTCCAGATGGTCTTCGACGAAGCTGATGTGGGGACGGCGCGTGCGGTAGTCAATGAGCTGGTCGGCATCGAAGACGGCCACGGTTTCGACTTCAAGGGTGTCCAGCAGTTCCCGGTTGATCTGGTGGACCACGTGGCCGGCATCGGCAAATCCCGTGAAGCCCATCAGCATGTTGAGCCCCCTGATTTCCGGGCTGTGGAAGAGCTCGATGTTGCTCGCGTAGAGCGACTCAGGGTCAAGGAGTGAGCCGGAAATCCGTTCAAACACGGCGTGTTCCTTTCGCAGTTGCAAGTTCTAGGAGGAGCAGGCGGCTGCACACCGCGGCAAGAGCCTTCGGCGGCCGGCCACGCTCCATGTATTGGTACAACGCCCCGGACCGGCTGCGCATTCCTGTCAGCCGATGTGCTGCAACTCTCATTTAATTGCTTTCCGGCGCAGCAGACAGACTACGATCGAGACGTGCCGCCGTATGCGGACCGAAGCAACCACGGACGTTGTCACAAGCGGACAACCGACGGGTATCAGGGCCGGGCGCCTAACATGCAGCCCGGCCAATCCATGCAGAGAGAAATGAGGACGGATCCTCGTGGTGAAGACTACAGACATCATCCTTGGCACCATTGCCAAGGACCTGAAAAAGTCGCCCAGCGACGCACTCGTGATAGGCATCGGACAGGGTCCTGAGGGACCTGTCCTGCTCGGGAACCCGCTGAGCGCGAAGGCCGCTGAATCCCTCGGGGCCTCGCTGGGGCTCCTGGGCATCACGGGAGCAGCCGATCAGGTTCACCGTCTGCCGGGTCTTCCGGAGACCGGCTCGGGCGTACTTGTCCTGGCAGGTATTGGCAAGGTGGCCGACGACGCTCCCCTCGCCGAGGAGGCCCTGCGCCGCGCTGCAGGATCCGCCGTCCGCCAACTGGCTGGCCTGTCCTCCGTGACGCTCGCCCTCCCGACGGCGTCCCTCGCCGACGTCGCAGCCGTCGCCGAAGGCGCCGTGCTCGGCTCCTATTCCTACACCGAGCACCGCTCGAGCAAGGACGGACTCAAGGATCCGGTCGGCAAGGTCCTCATCCACACGGCCCTTGACGGCAAGGAAGTCCAGCCATCACTTGACCGTGCGTTGCTCGTGGGACGCGCGGTCAACGCCACCCGTACCCTGGTCAACCAGCCGCCGAGCCACCTTTACCCCGAGTCCTTTGCCGAAGCCGCCAAAGAGCTCTCCAAGGGCCTCCCCGTCAAGGTGACCGTGTGGGACGAGAAGCGCCTTGAGAAAGACGGTTTCGGCGGAATCCTCGGCGTCGGAAAGGGTTCAACCCGCCAACCACGCCTGGTCAAGGTGGAGTACGCACCCGCCAAGGCCACTAAGAAGATCGCGCTTGTGGGCAAGGGCATTACCTTCGACACTGGCGGGATTTCGATCAAGCCGGCCCTCGGCATGGGTGACATGAAGAGCGACATGGCGGGCGCCGCCGTCGTACTTAATACTGTCCTGGCCGTCGCGGGACTCGGCTTGCCAGTCAAGGTGACCGCGTGGCTCTGCATCGCCGAGAACATGCCCTCCGGCGCGGCACAGCGCCCGGCGGATGTCCTCACCGTCTACGGCGGCAAGACGGTTGAGGTACTCAACACCGACGCCGAGGGTCGCCTGGTCATGGCGGACGGACTGGTCGCGGCGAGCCTCGAGCAGCCGGACGCCATCATCGACGTCGCGACACTGACGGGCGCCCAGCTGATCGCCCTCGGTGACCGTACTGCCGGTGTCATGGGTTCCGACGCCGTCACGGGCGCCCTCAAGTCCGCGGCAGACCGCGCGGGCGAACTCGTCTGGCCGATGCCGCTGCCGGAAGAACTGCGCGCCAGCCTCGACTCGCAGGTGGCTGATATCGCCAACATCGGCGAACGCCATGGCGGAATGATGACCGCGGCAGTGTTCCTGCGCGAGTTCGTGGGCAAGGACGCCGAGGGCAAGCAGATCCCCTGGGCACACGTCGACATAGCCGGCCCGTCCTTCAACAACGGCAGCCCCTACGGCTACACGCCCAAGCAAGGCACCGGCTGCACCGTCAGGACGCTGCTCGCCTACGTCGAAGACGTGCTGGCCACGGCCTGAGCCGGTCCCCACGTGGGGCCGGTTTATGACCGGCCCCACGGCCCGACGTGAGTCTGGCCACAAGCGCCCCACAAAAGCCTCGGCAGGGTGGAGCATGGATAAGTGGTTCGCTAAGGTGAACCACGGTAGTCACAAATGCAAGAGAACTTCGGTGCTGGCATAATCGCGGCAGTACAAGTTCCAAGACCAGATGACGCGTAGTCGCGTGTCATCGCTCACGCGAGGGAGCGTCCTAGTGGCCGATCAGGCAACTGCGCAAGAATTCGACATCCTGGTACTCGGTGGCGGCAGCGGCGGCTACGCCACGGCTCTGCGTGCCGTTCAGCTTGGTTTCACCGTTGGTCTCGTCGAGAAGGGAAAGCTCGGCGGCACCTGCCTGCACAACGGGTGTATCCCCACCAAGGCCCTGCTGCACTCGGCGGAACTGGCCGACCACGCACGCGATTCCGCCAAGTACGGCGTCAACGTCACGCTGGACAGCATCGACATCACGGCCGTGAACGCCTACAAGGACGGAATCGTCGCCGGTAAGTACAAGGGCCTGCAGGGACTCATCAAGTCCAAGGGCATCACGGTCATCGAAGGCGAAGGCAAGCTGCAGGGCACCGACACCGTCGTCGTGAACGGCACAGCCTACAAGGGCAAGAACATCGTCCTGGCCACGGGTTCCTACTCCCGTTCCCTGCCCGGCCTGGAAATCGGCGGCCGCGTCATCACGTCCGATGAAGCGCTGACCATGGACTACATCCCCAAGAGCGTCATCGTCCTCGGCGGCGGCGTCATCGGCGTCGAATTCGCTTCCGTGTGGAAGTCCTTCGGCGTCGACGTCACCATCGTTGAAGGCCTCCCCTCCCTCGTTCCCAACGAAGACGCCGCCATCGTCAAGAACCTTGAGCGCGCCTTCAAGAAGCGCGGCATCAAGTTCAGCACCGGCGTCTTCTTCCAGGGCGTCGAGCAGGATGACAACGGCGTGAAGGTCACGCTGGTTGACGGCCAGAGCTTCGAAGCCGATCTCCTCCTGGTTGCCGTGGGCCGTGGCCCGGTCACCGCGAACCTCGGATACGAAGAAGCCGGCGTCACCATCGACCGCGGCTTCGTCATCACCAACGAACGCCTGCACACCGGCGTCGGCAACGTCTACGCGGTCGGCGACATCGTCCCCGGCGTTCAGCTGGCCCACCGCGGGTACCAGCAGGGCATTTTCGTCGCCGAAGAGATCGCCGGCCTCAACCCGGTGGTCGTCGAAGACGTGAACATCCCGAAGGTCACTTTCTGCGAACCTGAAATCGCCACGGTTGGCTACACCGAAAAGGGCGCCAAGGAGAAGTTCGGCGAGGACCAGGTCCAGACCCAGGAATACAACCTGGCTGGCAACGGCAAGAGCTCCATCCTGGGCACCGGCGGCATCGTGAAGGTCGTCCGCCAGAAGGACGGCCCGGTCGTCGGTATCCACATGATCGGCTCCCGCATGGGTGAACAGATCGGCGAAGCACAGCTGATCGTCAACTGGGAAGCACACCCGGAGGACGTGGCTCAGTTCATCCACGCACACCCGACTCAGAACGAGACCCTGGGCGAAGTCCACCTCGCCCTCGCAGGCAAGCCGCTCCACGGCTGAGTCTTTACGCAAGACACCCGGTCCTGCGCCCGCATGAACTGCGGGCGCAGGACCCCAGCAGGCACCACTCATCCGCACTAAAGATCAATAAGGAGAACGGGGACGACATGTCTGAATCCGTTAACTTGCCCGCCCTTGGTGAAAGCGTCACCGAAGGCACCGTCACCCGCTGGCTCAAGCAGGTTGGTGACCGAGTGGAAGTCGACGAGCCCCTGCTCGAAGTTTCCACCGACAAAGTAGACACTGAAATCCCGTCTCCTATTGCCGGCATCATCGAAGAGATCCTCGTAGCTGAAGACGAGACCGCCGAAGTCGGCGCTCCCCTGGTCCGGATCGGTAGCGGCAGCAATGGCGCTGCAGCTCCCGCAGCCGCACCTGTGGCAGAAGCGCCGGCGGCTCCCGCCCCGGCCGAAGCACCGGCTCCTGAAGCAGCACCGGCCCCCGCAGCGGAGCCGGCTGAGGCCCCCGCAGCAGCTCCTGCCGCGGCGTCGGGCCACGATGTGACCCTCCCGGCCCTGGGCGAAAGCGTCACCGAAGGCACCGTCACCCGTTGGCTGAAGGCCGTCGGCGACACCGTAGAGGTCGACGAGCCGCTCCTCGAGGTATCCACCGACAAGGTCGACACCGAAATCCCCTCCCCCGTGGCTGGCACGCTGCTGGAAATCCGCGTCAACGAAGACGACACCGCTGAGGTCGGCTCTGTCCTTGCCGTCATCGGCTTCGGCGCCCCCGCCGCTGCTGCACCGGCACCCGAAGCTGCTCCCGCACCTGTAGCAGCAGCCGCTCCTGTTGCTGCCCCCGCTTCGGCAGCCCCTGCGCCCGTTGTTGAGGCAGTGCCGGCAGCAGCACCCGCCGCCCCGGCAGCTCCGGCTCCGGTTGCCGAATCCGCGCCCGCAGCAGCTCCGGCTTCGACGGAATCCGGCTACGTCACCCCCCTCGTCCGCAAGCTTGCCAACCAGAACGGTGTCGACATCACCACCGTGACGGGCACCGGCGTCGGCGGCCGGATCCGCAAGCAGGACGTACTCGCCGCGGCCGACGCCAAGCGGGCAGCAGCCGTCGCTCCGGCGCCGGTGTCCGCAGCTCCTGCGGCCCCCAGCAAGCCTGCCGCCGCTCCCGTGGTCGCCTCCTCGCTGCGCGGGACCGTGGAAAAGGCTCCGCGCATTCGCCAGGTCATCGCCCGCCGCATGCGCGAATCGCTCGAGACCTCCACGCAGCTGACCCAGGTGCACGAGGTCGACATGACCAAGATCGCCAAGCTCCGGCTCAAGGCCAAGGGTTCCTTCGAGGCCCAGAACGGCGTCAAGCTCACCTTCCTGCCGTTCATCGCCAAGGCCGTCGCTGAAGCACTGAAGCAGCACCCCAAGCTGAACGCCGCCTACGACGAAGACAAGCAGGAAATCACCTACCACAACGCAGAACACCTCGCGATCGCGGTAGACACCGACAAGGGCCTGCTGGTCCCGGTCATTTCCGACGCCGGCAACCTGAACCTTGCAGGCCTCGCCAGCAAGATCGCCGATGTCGCCGGCCGTACCCGCCAGGGGAAGATCGGTCCAGACGAGCTGTCCGGCGGTACTTTCAGCATCACCAACATCGGTTCTGTCGGGGCCCTGTTCGACACGCCGATCATCAACCAGCCGCAGGTGGGAATCCTGGGCACCGGTGCCATCGTCAAGCGCCCGGTAGTGGTTGCCGACGAGAACGGTGACGACTCGATCGCCATCCGCTCCATGATGTACCTGTCGCTGACGTACGACCACCGCCTGGTCGACGGCGCCGACGCGGGCCGCTTCCTGCAGACCCTCAAGGCCCGCCTTGAGGAAGGTGCCTTCGAAGCTGACCTGGGTCTCTGATTCCAGTCATCGCGTAGCGCTTCGCACCGCCTGACGGTGCGGATCACGACGACGGGGCAGGCTCCGGTGGGAAACCGCCGGAACCTGCCCCGTTTTTGTGCTCGTATTTTGCTCCGTGGCTTTGCTACGGCACGTAGAAGATTCTGGCTAAGCTGGAGCCATGAGTATTCTCTTCAACGTCCTGCTGTTCTTGCACATCGTCGGCGCAGCCATGATTGTGGGCTTCTGGATCGCCACCATGAAGCAGCCGACCGTCCACCCACGTCAGCGGGATGGCGCCTTCGTGCAGCTGATCACCGGTATTGCCATGATGGGAATCCTGCCCATGCTGCCCAATGCCGACCCCAACTACTTCAAGCTCGGCATCAAGTTCGCCATCGGTCTCGCCGTGGCCGTGCTCGCCGTCATTGGCTCGCGCAAGGTCAAGAAGGGCGAACCGGTCTCCACCGGTCTGGCACACGGCGTCGGCGGACTGGCGTTGATCAACATCGCCATCGCCACGATCTGGCAGTGATTCCCTGATCGATAAGCGGCCGCCTGGACTCACCGTCCGGGCGGCCGTTGCTGTTTAGACCGTGGCGGTCACAATCCTCTGAGAGCGGACACGCGGTGCGTCGCCGTCGTCGAATCCATAGGATTGAACCCGGCGGTATCCGGCATCCGGATGCCAATTCGCAACGACGCTGAGGAGTGGACATGGCTACAACACGCACCGCACACACCGTATGGAACGGCAACCTGATCGAAGGCGCCGGCAACACCACGCTGGACAGCTCCGGACTCGGAAACTTCGATGTCACCTGGAAGGCCCGCGCGGAGTCCGCAGAGGGCAAGACCAGCCCGGAAGAGCTGATTGCCGCCGCACACTCGGCATGCTTCTCGATGGCCTTCAGCAACGGCGTGGCAGGCGCAGGCTTCTCCCCCGAAGAGGTCAACACCAAAGCCGACGTCACGTTCCAGCCAGGTGTTGGCATCACCGGCATCCACCTGACCGTGAGCGCCCGCATCCCGGGCGTCTCCGAGGAAGAATTCCAGCGGCTGGCCGAAGACGCCAAAGTGAACTGCCCGGTCTCGCAGGCACTCCGGGCCACCCCGATAACGCTGGAAGCATCCCTGGCTTCCTAGCACTCAACGCGAAAGGCCCCGCCGACTCCCCGTTTCGGGGGGTTGGCGGGGCCTCTTGCCGGGCGGGTTGGTTCAGCCCTGTTGCGGCCTGGCGGGCAGCGCAGCCGGACGGACCTTGCGGTAACCTTCGCGCAGCGGTGGCCGGTCAGTGGGCAATTCCTGCACCATTTCCTTCAGCGCGCCGATGCCGTACTCCAACTGGGGATCCGTGCCCGCTGCGTAAGCGTGGGGCGGGAACACCACTTCGATGTCGGGCTCAACCCCGAAGTTCTCCACGCTCCAGCCGATGCCGCCAGAGAACCACGTGGCATAGCGCGGCTGGGTCACACCCGTGCCGTCAGCCAGGGAGAAGCGGTTGTCAATGCCCACAACGCCTCCCCAGGTCCGCGTGCCGATGACCGGGCCGATGCCGCGGAGTTTGGACACCTGCGTGATGATGTCGCCGTCGGAGCCGGCGAATTCGTCGGCGAGGATAATGACCGGCCCCCGCGGAGCGTGATGGGGGTACGTCCGTGGCTTTTCGCCGCGGGGCATGCTCCAGCCCGTGACCTTGCGGCCGATCAGCTCGGCCACCAGCTGGGAAGTGTGTCCGCCGCGGTTGCGCCGGACATCAACAATCAACCCATCCAGAGCCGTCTCGGTATCGAGATCCCTGTGAAGCTGTGCCCAGCCGTTGGCCATCATGTCCGGCACGTGCAGGTAGCCGAACTTGCCATCCGAGGCCTCGCGCACGGTACGCCGGTTGGCATGTACCCATTCCTGGTAACGCAGGCGTTCCTCGTCCTTCACCGGAACTACGGCAATGCGCCGCTGCTGACCGGCCGCATCACCGTGGCCTTCGCCATTGAGGAGAGTGAGTTCCACGGTGCGGCCTGCCGCACCCACCAGTTGTTCGGCCGGTGTACGGTCCGCGGAGAGCCCGACGCCGTCAATCGCCAAGACGACGTCGCCCACCTTCGCGTCGGCTCCGGGCCGCGTTAATGGTGAGTTCGCCAGGGGGTCTGAGGAGTCTCCCGCGAGGATGCGCGTGATCTCCCAGCCAGCCTCCGTGAACTTAAGGTCGGCCCCGAGCCGGCCCTGTCCGTTGCTGCCGGGTTCACCCGCTGCCGCCGGACGTACATAGGCGTGGGAAGTACCGAGCTCGCCATGGAGTTCCCACAGGAGGTCAACCAGGTCGTCATGCGATCCCAGGCGTTCGACAACGGGACGGTACAGGCGGTGCACCGATTCCCAGTCCTGGCCCGCCATGTCCTCGGTCCAGAAGAAGTCCCGCTGCAACCGCCACGCTTCGTCGAACGCTTGCCCCCACACAGCCAACGGATCCATGATGACCCGGATCCGGTTGAGCTCAACTTTGACGCGCTCACCTGAGTCTTCATCAACCTTGGCGTCCGAGGGCACGGCGACAACCTGCTTGTCGTTGACGAAGACCAGTTTCTTGCCGTCGCCGGAGACCCGGTAGCGCTCAACCGCCGAAGCCAAGGTGACCTGCTTTTGCTTCGAAAGCTCGTAGCGGACCAAAGCGGGAGCAGGTGCCTTGTCCTGCACCTTTCCCCGGCCATCTCCGGTAACACCTGAAAGCGGAGTGTCGAGCCACAACAGCGCATCGCTGGAGGCAGAGAGCTCCGAGTAGTTGCCTTGCGGCACCGGGACGCCGATGACGCGCAGTGACAGGCCGTCAAGGTCCACCCGGACCACGACGGCCGCTCCGGCACCGTCCTTCCCGCCCGTCGCCCTTGGAGCGGCCTCGGCTTCCCCCTCGTCAAACAAGTCCACCACCGGCCCGAAGGGGGACGGGGTGTCCGCTGCGAGTGCCACCAGGTACGGCTTGATGGGGCTGGGGAAGGACAAATCGAAGGCGTGTCCGTCGTAAACCGGATCAAAGCTGCGATTCGACAGGAACGCCAGGAACTTGCCATCCGGGGTAAATGCCGGTGATTCGTCGCAGAAACGGCCATCGGTGACATCCACAATGCCTTCCGGGCTGGCCGTGTTGACCATCCGCAGCTTGCTGCGTGAACCAAACGACGTCACGGGTTCGGACCAGGCCAGCCATTGTGAGTCCGGCGACCATGCGAGTCCGTCAATGCTGCCATCCCCTACGCTCACAACCAGCGCCAACGCGCCGCTGGCCGTGTCGGCCAAGTAGACGTCACCGAATGCTGTACCTACGGCAAGCCATCGGCCATCAGGGCTTGCTTCAAGCGTGCTCGGGCGGGTTGCCCTCGGGAAGTCGATCCGCTGGAAGTCGTTCTCCGATTTGTCCGCGCGGCTCCCTGTAGCGCCGCCCGGCACTGTCGCACTGTCCACGGAAGCCGGAACGGCCTCCGTGTGGGGCTGCGCATCCCGAACCGCGGGCGTCACGGGCTGTCCCGCGATCGCTGAAGCGGAGACGGGACGGGGCAATTGTCCGGAAACAGCCTCGTCGGATGCGCGCGGCACGTCGGTTTCCGGCGCCACTGCGGCCCCGTCCCGGACCGGGGCTGCGAGGGTCGGTCCCGGGACGCGCGGGGCGATCCTCCCGATGTAAACGGAGTCGACGCCGTCGTGGTCCGCCACATAGGCGATACGACCGTCGATGAGGGGCCGCGGAAGCCTTGCCCGCACGCCGGGAGTCGCTTCGACCACCCGGGACGGTCCGTCCTGGTGGCGCAGCCAGTGGATGGTTCCGTGGGATTCCACCGCGCTGGCCGAACCTGCGGCATTCGGGACCACTTCGCCCAAGTGGGCCGCAACTTTGAGGGGAGCCGGCCGGCGCGACTGCGATGCCGAGCCGAGCGTAATGTCGAGCCGCACCGCCTCGGCATCGGCCTCGAGGGTCGGCAGGATCCACAGCTCGCCCGCCGATTCGAAGATGACCCGCTTGCCGTCGCTCGCGGCGTGCCGGACATAGAAATCTTCATGATCGGTGTGCCGGCGCAGATCGGTTCCGTCGGGCTGCACGGAGTAGAGATTTCCGTAGCCCTCGTGGTCCGAAAGGAAGGCAATACGGTTGCCCACCCACAGCGGGTCCGCGAGATTCCCGTCGAGTTCGGGGACCAGGCGGGCGAACTCGCCGTTCCCGTCGGCGTCGATCCATAGCTTTCCAGCTGTGCCGCCGCGATACCGTTTCCACCAAGCGGGCTCACGGGAGAGCACACTGGCGAGGACAACGGGACGCTCATCGCCCACTTCCGGGCCGAACGCCAACGATTCCACCGGACCGAAGGGAAGTTCGACGGCGGGGCCGCCGTCGAGCGGCAAGGCGTAAGCATGGGTGTGCCGCCCTTCGGCCTGCTCGAAAGCGGAGGTGACCACGACGTCGCCCCGGGAGGTGAAGCCCTTGACCCGGGTGGTGCTGTGGCCGAAGTAGCTCAGCTGCCGGTACCCGCCGCCGTCGACCTCTGCGGTCACTACCTCGGGAGCTGCGCCGGTGATCGTCGTCCAGACAAGCCGCTTGCCGTCCGGGCTGAACCGGGGATTGCGTGCGGGCAACTGCTGGGCTGAAATCCGCCACGCGCGGCCTCCGGCCACGGGCGCAATCCAAACGTCGTCTTCGGCCACGAAGGTGAGCAGATCACCGTGCAAATGCGGGAAACGGAAGTAGCTGGAGGAGGTCATTGTTCGATCATAGTCAAAGGAGAAGCAAGCTCTTCGAGGCCTGCCGGAGTGCCGAAGTGACGCTCGCCATGATGTGATGGGGCATGCGAATCGTGATTTCGGGTGCATCGGGATTTATCGGTACCGCGCTCACCGAGCGTCTTCTTCGCAAAGGGCACGACGTCGTCAGGTTGGTTCGCCGCCCACCGACCGGAACCGGCGAGGCACAGTGGGATCCTGCCTCCGGGCAATTGGACGAGGCGGTCCTGGACGGTGCAGACGCGGTGGTCAATCTCTCCGGGGCAGGCATCGGAGATCGCCGCTGGACCAAGGCCCGGGTGAGGGAAATCTTCGACTCACGCCGGCAGGCAACCAAAACTCTCACGGCGGCCATGGGACGGCTGGGAACTCCGCCCGGAGCGTTCCTGAGCCAGTCGGGATCGCACTACTACGGCTCGTCCCGGCCCGGCCTGCTCCGCGAGGATTCGGGTCCCGGCCAAAGCGTGCTGGCGCGGCTCTGCGTCGACTGGGAGGCAGCGGCCCACACTGCTCCCCCGGGCGTCCGTGTGGTGACCCCGCGCACGGGCATAGTGCTCAGCCCGGACGGAGGGGCGCTGGGCCGGCTACTGCCGTTGTTGAAGTTGGGTGTGGGTGGCCCGCTAGGGAATGGCCGGCAATACTGGCCATGGATTTCCTTGGCCGATGAAGTCTCGGCTATCGAATTCCTGCTCGCTTCGCCGCTCGAGGGGCCCGTCAATGTCTGCGCCCCCGAAAGCGCGGATGTCAACGCGATCGTCGCCCAGCTGGCGGCAGCGCTGCACCGGCCGGCATTCCTTCGCGTGCCTGCTCCGGCGCTGCGCCTCGTCTTGGGCGGCCACTTGGCCGAGGAACTCGTCCTTGCCAGCCAGCGCATGGAACCGGCAAAACTTATGGACGCGGGCTTTATCTGGCAGCACCCTGCCTTGGCTGACGCGGCCCGATGGGTGGCAGAGGGCAAGTGATCGCCCCTTTTCACGACTGCTTCGCGAGGATCTCGGCGATCTTCCACGCGCCTTCGCCACCGCCACGAAAGAGTAGCACCCTGAGTTCCTGGTGTTTGCCGGCGGCACGCACCTGGACCACTTGTCCAGAGGCATCCCGCTCTTCATAAGCTGATGTCTCCACGGTGACGCTAACCGTCGCGCGGTCCCCGTCGGCAGTGCCTTCCACGCTCGTGTTGATCAAGGTGGTGGAGAAGCCGGCAAGAACCAAGCCGGCACTCTCCAATCCGTCCCTGACTTTGCCGTCGGCAGCGGCCGCCGCAGAGCCCTCCACATTGACGTACTCCAGTAGTTCAAACGTGCCGGTACTGAACGCCCTGTCCCGGAGGCCCGCTAGTCCCCTGATGGCTTCCTCGGGGTTTTGGGAGCGGATCTGGCCTTGTATCGCGGCCGGAACCCCGTCGAAGGCGGTACCTGCTTGTCTGGGCTCTTCCGGCCCCGGCGCCTGTGCCGGCCTCTGCGGTTGCTGCGCAACTCCCGGTCCTCGATCACCGGCCCACCACACCGCCGTTGCTGAGCCGGCCACCACCAGTGTCCCGACGGCGAGCACGATGGACGCTACCCGCCGTCGTACGGAAACGAGCGCAACTGCCGGCCGGCCTGTTCGTCCTCCCCATCGCGGGCGGAACCGGCCGAAAAATGCCTTGATGCGGGCGCGCCTCGCATGAGTATGAGAAGCCCGACGCCGGGTCAGCAGTTCCGGAACAACCGTCGCGTGCACGGCATCGGAAAGGTCCACGGCTGCCGGCGCCGCGCTCCGATAGACGGCGATACCCAGTTCCGCGGCTGTTGGCCGTTGCCGCCGCTCTGGATGAAGCCCGGCCTCGATGGCGGCGGCCAGGGCCGCGGGGACAGCGGGCACCAGGAGCGTCAGGGGTGGCCTCCGGGCCGCGCTGTCCGGAGGGGATCCGGTGAGGCAATACCAGCCGAGGGCGGCAAGGGCATAGGTATCGCGCTCCGGCAAGAGCGGGTTGGCCCCGGGGACGATCGGTCCCGGGTCCGCGAATCCGGGAGTGCCGAAGTCCGTGACGCCGAAAGCATCCCCCACCATGCGTGAAACGCCCAAATCCGACAAGAGCGGCTTCCCCTGGGCGGTGAAAAGGACATTCCCGGGCGAAACGTCGGAGTGCGTCATGCCTTGGTGATGGAGATAGGCCAAAGCCTGCGCAAGGGGAGTCAGGATGGTCGCTGTCTCCCCCACGCTGAGGCGTCCCCTGCTGGAGAGCAGCTGCCCCAGCGAGCCCCCGGGCGCATATTCCATGACAAGGCCCAGGCCGCCGTCGAAGGCCCCCGCCAACTGAACGACGCCACGGACCTTGACGAGGTGCTCGTGGTCCAGCCGGGACAGACGGTGCACCTCACGAAGCATGGAGGACCTGGCCTCGTCCAGGTCCTCCGCCTCTGGTCTCCGGCGAAGGCATTTCACGGCAAAACTGCTCCCCGAGCGCTTCTCCGTGGCGAGCCATACCGCGGCACTTCCGCCGCGGCCAAGCTCACGGACGGGCACAAAGCCGGGAATCACAGGTTGGGAAGGGTCCGTCTCCTGGGAGCTCATCGCTTCAGCGTCGTCCTGTCCGCCCGTGCCGGGTGCAAAAGTCTCCATGCCTCAACAGATACCGGATTTCCCGGATTGCCGCAGAAGTTATCCACAGGCTCGGGTGGCAGGCGCCCGCACAGCCTGGCCGAGTACGACTGAGAGCTTGGCCACAAAATCATGGCCTGCGTCCGGCGGGGTCTAAGCTTGTCCCCATGACTCTTGAGTTTTCACAGCTGGGTCTCGCCCCGGATTTCGTTGACTATATGCAGGGCTGGGATATCCAGCGCGAACTCCACAACAAAGTTGTTGCCGGCGAGAAACCCAGCACCGTCCTGCTCCTCGAGCACGCGGCGGTCTACACGGCAGGCAAGCTCACCGAGGACCACGAGCGCCCCTTTGACGGGACTCCCGTTGTCCCTGTCGATCGGGGCGGCAAGCTGACTTGGCACGGGCCGGGTCAGCTGATTGCCTATCCCATCCTCAAGCTAAAGAACCGCGCAGGCATCCGTGACTACGTCGAGCGCCTCGAAGACGTCATGATCGCGATCATGGAGGACTACGGGATCAAAGCCACCCGGGTCAAGGGCCGGGCAGGCGTCTGGGTCCTCGCCGACCACAAGGGTCCGGACCGCAAGATCGCCGCGATCGGCATCCGCGTCCTGGACGGCGTCACCATGCACGGCGTGGCCATCAACTGCAGCAACGACCTCGCACCCTACGCGCAGATCATCGCATGCGGCATCACTGATGCCAGTGTCACCACCATGTCCATCGAGACCGGCCGGACCATCAACCCCGCCGACATTGCGGAGCGCTTCAAGGAAGAGTTCCGCAAGCACGAAGAAGCACTCGTATCCAGCCCCGAAGGAGCAATCCAGTGACCCTGGCACCTGAAGGCCGTAAGCTGCTGCGCGTTGAACAGCGCAACAAAGCCGTCCCGGTCGAACGCAAGCCCGAGTGGATCAAGGCCAAGGTCCAGATGGGCCCGGAATTCGTGGGCCTGAAGAACCTCGTGAAAAAGGAAGGCCTGCACACCGTCTGCGAGGAAGCCGGCTGCCCGAACATCTTCGAATGCTGGGAAGACAAGGAAGCGACCTTCCTGATCGGCGGCTCCGAATGCACCCGCCGCTGCGACTTCTGCCAGATCGACACCGGCAAGCCCTCCCCCGTGGACCGCTTCGAACCCACCAAGGTCGCCCGCTCCGTCCAGGCCATGGCCCTGCGCTACGCCACCGTGACCGGCGTGGCCCGGGACGACCTCGAAGACGAAGGCGTCTGGCTCTACGCCGAAACCGTCCGCAAGATCCACGAACTGAACCCCGGGACCGGCGTGGAACTGCTCATCCCGGACTTCTCCGGCAAACCCGAACACATCAAAGCGATCTGCGACTCCGCCCCCGAGGTCTTCGCGCACAACGTCGAGACCGTGCCCCGGATCTTCAAGCGCATCCGCCCCGCGTTCCGCTACGACCGCTCCCTGGACGTCATCACCCAGGGCCGCAACCTGGGCATGGTCACCAAGTCCAACCTGATCCTGGGCATGGGCGAAACCCGGGCCGAGATCTCCGAAGCCCTGGCCGACCTGCACGCCGCGGGCTGTGACCTGATCACCATCACCCAGTACCTGCGACCCTCCGAACGGCACCTGCCCGTGGACCGCTGGGTCAAGCCCCAGGAATTCGTGGACCTGCAGCACGAGGCCGAGGAGATCGGCTTCCTCGGCGTCATGTCCGGGCCCCTGGTCCGCTCCTCCTACCGCGCCGGACGCCTCTGGGCCACCGCGATGCGCAGGAAAGGCCGCGACATCCCCGCCCACCTGGCCCACATCGCCGAGGGCATCCAGGACTCCGGCACCACCCGCCAGGAAGCCAGCACCCTCCTCGCACACCACGCATAGCACTCCAGCAAAAGCACGGTCAAAGGACCGGGCCCCGGACAAATCCGGCGTCCGGTCCTTTGGCATAAATCACGTAGAATTAAGGCACTATGGCGAAATCCCCTGATTCCAGCAACTCGACAACATCGGCTGCCGACGCTCCCAAGCGCGGCTTGTTTTCCCGCAAGCCCAAGGAAGCCAAGGCCAAGAAGCCGAGCCAGCTGAAGCAGATCGGCGAGGTCTTCAAGATGACCCGCCGCAATGACCCCATCGTTGTGTGGCTCATGCTGCTGGCGTTCCTGGGTGTCGTTGCTGTCAGCCTCATCGTCGGTCTCCTCCTGAACAACTGGGTCACGGGCCTGATCATTGGCATTCCCCTTGGCCTGCTGGCAGCGGTCTTCATCCTCTCGCGCCGCGCGGAACGGGCAGCCTTCGCGCAGATCGAGAACCAGCCTGGAGCCTCGGGCGCGGCTCTGGGAACCCTGCGCCGCGGCTGGATCACGGAAGACCAGCCGGTGGCCGTCAACCCGCGCACCCAGGACGCGGTCTTCCGCGCCATCGGCCGCCCCGGCGTCGTGCTGGTGACCGAAGGACCTTCGCACCGCGTCAAGCCGCTGGCCGACGCCGAGCGCAAGAAGCTCTCCCGCATTCTCCCGAACGTGACCATCCACGTGATCGAAAGCGGTCGTGGCGAGGGCCAGGTGCCTATCAGCCAGATTGCCAAGACCATGAACAAATACAAGAACGAGCTCACCAAGGTTGAGGTCAACGCTGTCAGCAAGCGGATCTCCTCCCTCGGCAACCGCCTGCCGATCCCGAAGGGCATTGACCCCTACAAGGCACGCCCGGACCGCAAGGCAGCCCGCGGACGCTAAGACGACATAAGAAGAACCGCCCGGCTCCTGGGAAGATCATCCAGGAACCGGGCGGTTCTTTTGTCTGCGGTTCTTTTGTCCGCGGAAAGTTACATCCGGATGAGGATCGTGTTCATGGCTTTGTCATGGAGGCCACGCTGGTCAGGATCAAAGACCACCGCAGGAATCACGAGGCACAGGAGAAGCGTCCTTACCAAGGCGGCGAGTGGCCCTGCCGGCGCGCCACCGAGCCGCACCACGTGGATGCCCGCGACCCGGTGCCCGATGCTGTAGCCAAGCGTGCCGATGAGGAGGATCTGTTCCACCGCAAAGACTGCAAGCGTTGCCCACTGGTTGCCACCGAAGGCAAAGTTGCTGATTGCCAAGGCAATGACCCAGTCGATGCAGATTGCCAGGATGCGACGGCCGGCGCGGGCGATGGAGCCGGGACCGGACTCGGGCAGTCCGAGCCGCTCTCCCGGGTACTTGGAGATTCCGGACGTATCCGGCCCTGTGAGCCATGAACCAATGTCTTTTCGATCAACCACTGTTCAAGCTTACGGCTTCACCACCGGATGCCCGACGGCGGGGGGTGGCGCCCGGCGGGATGTTCACTGTGTTCACAAGGAAACAGACACACGGAGGAAAGACATAGACTGGCACTGCAGTAGACCAGTAGCGTTTACACGGCAGGCAGTTCTGTAACCTGCACGAAACAATACTGACACCGCGGGGAAATCCCTTTTCCCTATGGTTGGAGAAGTTGCTAGCCGCCGATGCAGGGACACTTTTTTGTTTCCCTGCCTTCGGTTTGCGCTGGATCAGACGGCCTGAAGGCCTGTTACCTGTTATGCGATAGGAGCATAGATGTTCAAGACTGCGGACGAAGTCCTCAAGTTCATCAAAGACGAAGACGTAAAGTTCGTCGATATCCGCTTCACCGATCTTCCGGGCGTCCAGCAGCACTTCAATGTGCCGGCCAAGAGCGTCGACGCTGACTTCTTTGTCAACGGACAGCTCTTTGACGGATCTTCCATCCGCGGTTTCCAGGGCATCGCCGAGTCCGACATGCAGCTCATCCCGGACGTTACCACGGCATTCCTCGACGCCTTCCGCGTCGAGAAGACCCTCGCTTTGAACTTCTCCATCGTGAACCCGCGCACTGGCGACCCGTACCACCGCGACCCGCGCGGCGTGGCCGAAAAGGCAGAAGCCTACCTGGCCTCCACCGGCATTGCGGACACGGCATTCTTTGCTCCCGAAGCTGAGTTCTACGTCTTTGACAATGTTCAGTTCGAGTCCTCCCCCCAGGGTTCCTTCTACAAGGTCGACTCGATTGAAGCTCCTTGGAACACGAGCCGCGAAGAAGAAGGCGGAAACCTCGGTTACAAGACCCCCTTCAAGGGCGGATACTTCCCGGTATCCCCGGTTGACCACCAGGCTGACCTCCGCAACGCCATGTGCCTCGCCCTGGACGAAGCAGGCCTCGAAGTCGAGCGCTCGCACCACGAAGTCGGCGCCGCAGGCCAGGCTGAGATCAACTACAAGTTCACCACGCTGGTACACGCTGCCGACGACCTGCAGAAGTTCAAGTACGTCATCAAGAACACCGCGTGGGAGTACGGCAAGTCGGTAACCTTCATGCCGAAGCCGATTTTCGGTGACAACGGCTCGGGCATGCACTGCCACCAGTCCCTCTGGAGCAACGGTGACCCGCTGTTCTACGACGAGAAGGGCTACGCTGGCCTGTCCGACACCGCACGCTGGTACATCGGCGGCCTGCTGAAGCACTCCTCTGCTGTGCTCGCCTTCACCAACCCGACGGTCAACTCCTACCGCCGGCTGGTCAAGGGCTTCGAAGCTCCGGTCAACATGGTCTACTCGCAGGGCAACCGCTCCGCCGGCATCCGCATCCCGATCACGGGCTCCAACCCGAAGGCCAAGCGCATCGAGTTCCGCGCTCCGGACGCCGCTTCCAACCCGTACCTGGCGTTCGCCGCCCAGCTCATGGCCGGTATCGACGGCATCCGCAACCGCATCGAGCCCCCGGCTCCGATCGACAAGGACCTGTACGAGCTGCCCGCCGAGGAAGCCAAGGACATCCCCAAGGCTCCGGGTTCCCTCGAGGAAGCCCTCGAGGCCCTGCGCGAGGACAACGAGTTCCTGCAGGCCGGCGGCGTCTTCACCCAGGACCTGATCGACACCTGGATCGAGTACAAGTACGAGAACGAGATCCGTCCGCTGTCGCTGCGCCCGAACCCGTACGAGTTCGAGCTCTACTACGGCGTCTAAGCAACACCGCAATAAGCATAAGAAGGGGTCATGGGCAAGCGCCCGTGGCCCCTTCTGCGTTAAAGTTCGCAGGGTAATCCCCGTAAGAAACAAGAACGGCTGTGCCTGTTAAGACACAGCCATCCTTTTGTAGAGACCCCGGATTCGCCCGGGCCGGACCCCCAATTTTTCCTACACCCGCCGGCGCCCGCTCATCAACCGGAAGAGGAAGACGATGATCGCCAAGACGATCAGTATCGGGGCGATCCAAAGAAGGAACCCCAGGGCCTTCACCGTGCCGCCAATGATAAAGAAAACGATCGCGATGACCGCGACGATTCCGAGGATGACATTCATGATGTACCGTCCGTTTCAGTCGTAAACATTCTGATGATTACCTTTATCGCTGTGCAAACCTCAGCAACCTTACTGTAAGCATGCTTATTATTCTAATCCACCAAGACCCACCAGCCCCCGCCCGACCCTCTCTCACAAACAACGCCCTTCCCCCAAACCCTCGCTCACCAAATTGGGGAACATGTCCACCTTGAGGTCATATCTGCAGGAGCGTTGACCAGATGGACGGCACAAGTGAGCGGGCGTCCGGCCAAACACCGGCGTAGGTGAGCGAGCGTCCGTGTCTTGCGCCGCGGCGCAGAAACAATGGCGCATTTCCGTATCGCCGACCGGACCGGGCGTTGACGCTCGGTTCTGCCAGTCCGACGACCCTGTCGCCGGAGTGGACGCCGTGGTACGTTCAGCGTGATCAGGATGCCTCAGGTGAGCCCCCTCTCATCCGGCTCCTGACGCAACTTCTGAAAGCGGAGGCAAACGATGACAACCTTGATGATCTTCCATGAGGTCGACGATGTTGAGCACTGGCTCAGCTCACCGAAACGGGAAGAACTCTTCGGACCCCTTGGCTTCACAGTTCGAACGTTCGTCGACCCGGGAAAAACCAACCGTGTTGGCCTGATTGTCGAAGTCCCGGACATGGAAACGTTCCAGCGGATGATGGAGTCCGAAGCTGCGGCCGAGGCAATGAAATTCGACGGCGTGCGGCCGGAGACAATCCTGACGCTCGTCGAATCCTAGATATTTCCTAGTCGCCGAAACCCCGGTACATGGTCCATTGCGGACCGGCGGAACCACCCAAGTACCTGCCTGTCTCCACAAAGCCCGCGTTTGCGTACGCAGCCTTGGCGGCGGGATTGCGTTCGTTGACGGAGAGCACGACGCCGGCCTGCCCGCCACCCAGCCTCGCCGTGAGCTTCTGCGCCTCCCGGGCAGCCGCCGCGGCAGACAGGGAGCCCAGGCCTCTCCCCTGGCACTTCTGGTCGATCAGGAACCCTCGCAAGAGCCAGGCGGAATCGTCGTCGGGCCATCCTGCCAAGGTTGCGGCACCGGCCTGCAAGGTAAATACTCCGACGGCGGCACCGGCCGCTTCGATCACGTACGGCAGACGGCTTTCGTCTTCGAGGCCCATAAGCATCATCTTGAACGGGTCCCCGACGAAGTCGTCCTGCCCCGCGGCCAATTCCATGACGGCGACGTCGCCGAGCGTAATGGCGCGGGCATCGTCGTCGAGATCCTTCAAGGGAATGAGCCACACGGTTTCCAGCATCTTTCGAGCTTAGCCGTCCCCGCGCTCCGCGGGGCGGCTCGGGCGGGAGCTCACTGGCCGTAGAAGTCCTTTTCAAACACGGCCCGGGTCCGCCGGCTCAAGCGCAGATAGTCTTCTTCGAACACCGCGGCTTGCCCGGGAGCGTAACCGCACCACCTGGCAACGGCCTCCAGGTCCCGCCGGGAGGCAGGCAAGAGATCCGAGGCACGCCCGGTGCAGATCACATTCGCCGAGCGGATACGGCTCGCAAGCCGCCAGGCTTCGCGCAGCAACACGACGTCGCTCTTGTCGATCAGTCCCAACGACTCAATCGCACCAAGAGCCTGCAGCGTGGACGTGGTCCGGAGCTGCGGGTGCTCGCCTGCGTGCTGGAGCTGCAGCAGCTGCACAAGCCATTCGACGTCGCTGAGTCCGCCCCTGCCGAGCTTCACATGCCTCGCCGGATCGGCCCCTCTGGGGAGCCGTTCGGATTCGACCCGGGCCTTGACCCGTCGGATCTCCCGCACATCAGTTTCCGCGAGGGCCTTTGGGTAGCGGATGGGGTTGATGAGCCAGAGGAATTCCGCCGCCAATTCGTCGTTGCCGGCCATGGGTTGAGCCCGCAGCAGCGCCTGGGCTTCCCAGATAAGGGACCACCGGCGGTAATACTCGGCGTAGGACTCCAGGGAACGGACCATGGCACCGTTCTTGCCCTCGGGGCGAAGGTCGGCGTCAACGCTCAGGACGCGCTCCGCCAGGATGGCCGGCTTGAGGGGCTGGGTCAGCAGGGTGGAAATGTGGCCCACAATGGCAAGGGCCTGTTGCTGGGCTTCGGATTCACTCTCTCCAGGAAGGGCGCGATGGACGTACATGACGTCCGCGTCCGAGCCGTAGCCGATCTCGCGTCCGCCCTGCCTGCCCATGGCAACTACCAGGACTTGCGTTTTGAGGGACCCGTCGGAAGCCACGATGGCCTCGGCGACGTGCAGGGCGCCTAGAACCGCTGCCCGGTCGGCGTCGGCCAATGCCGCGCCCACTGCATCCTGCTCCAGGAGGCCGGAACTGTCCGCGATAGCGATACGGAGGATCTCCCGGCGACGGATAAGCCTGATGAGCCGCATCGCATTCTCGGGATCGGCATGGCGCGACATCTTGGATTGGATTTCCTGCCACTGAGCTTCGAAGCTAAGCGGCATGAGTTCCTTGTCGGCACCCAGCCAGGCAACGGACTCCGGAGATACTTCCAGGAGGTCCGCGATCAGTCGTGAGTTCGAAAGTACGTGGCAAAGCCGCTCAGCTGCCGCCTGCGAGTCCCGGAGCATACCGAGATACCAATGGGTGGTTCCGAGGGCTTCGCTGACACGGCGGAAGGCGAGCAGGCCGGCGTCGGGATCGACTCCCTCGGCGAGCCAGCCGAGAAGGATGGGAAGGAGTTGCCGCTGCAGGGCGGCACGCCGGCTGACCCCGGCCGTGAGGGCTTCTATGTGTCGCATAGCACCCTGCGGGTCGCGGTAGCCGAGGGCCGCGAGACGGCCCTGCGCGGCTTCCGGGGTGAGCCGGGCGTCCTCGCTGCTCAGCTTTGCCGCAGTGTTTAGCAGGGGCCTGTAGAAGATCCGGTCGTGCAGTTCCCGAACGGACCGTTTGGTCTTCTGCCACGTTTCGATCAGGGCATCAGGATGGGGCCGGCCCGTGGAAAAGGGACCCAGGACGGCTTTGGCGAGGAAACGAAGAGACTCCTGGCTGGTGGGCATGAGGTGCGTACGACGCATCTGGAACAGCTGGATTCGGTGCTCAAGCACCCGCAAATAGCGGTAGGCCGCGTCGAAGGCTGCGGCATCGACCCGGCCAATGTAGCCGCCTGCGGACAGGGCGGAGATTGCCGACGTCGTATCCCGGCAACGGAGCGTTTCATCGGACTTTCCGTGAACGAGCTGCAGGAGCTGTACGGTGAACTCGACGTCCCGGAGGCCACCGGGACCGAGCTTGATCTGGCGCTGTTCCTCCGCCGGAGCAATGTTGTTGGTAACCCTGCGGCGCATCGCCTGCACGGATTCCACGAAGCCTTCCCTGCCGGCCGAAGCCCACACGAGTGGCTGGACGGCTTGCTCGTACCGTGCCCCGAGGTCCTTGTCCCCGGCGATGGTACGGGCCTTGAGCAGTGCCTGGAATTCCCAGCTTTCCGCCCACTTCGCGTAATAGCTCAAGTGCGAGGGCAGTGTCCTGACGAGCGGCCCGGACTTACCTTCAGGCCGCAGGTTCGCGTCGACCTCCCACAGTCCCGGTTCGGGCGCTGTGGAAGAAATCGCGCGGGAGATGCCGGCGGCGAGGGCCGTGCCGATGGTCGCGGCCTCGGCGTCCTCCAGATCGGGCGCCTCGATCACGTAGATCACGTCGACGTCGGAAATATAGTTGAGCTCGCGGGCACCGCATTTGCCCATACCGATGACAGCCAGCCCGACGCCGGCAATATCGGCAGCGTCGAAAGTCGCCGCCGCTTCCGCCCGGGCCACCGCGAGGGCGGCCTCAATCGCCGCGCCGGCGAGGTCGGCCAGTTCGGCGCCGACGGCGGGCATGAAGTCCTGGGGGCTGGCGGCGCAGAGATCCTTGATGGCCAGTTCGGTCAATCCACGCCGGTAAGCCGTCCGAAGAGCAGTGTATGCGCTTGGTCCCGACACTCCTGCAACGGGCCTGGGAGAGTTGGGGTCCGCTTTGACCGAACGGAGGAGTTTCATCCGCAGTTCACCGGCATCGGCAGACAACGGCTCGGGGCTGACGCGGACATCGAAGACGTCCAGATGCTCCGGATGCCTGATGAGGAACTCCCCCAAGGCCTCGGATGCCCCCAGCAGGCGGTATAGCGGCTCGCTGCGATCCGGGTGCTCCCCCGCGAGCTGTTTGAGTGAGGGGTGCTTCTCAATCAGGCGGACGAGTGACTGGAGCGCAGTGTCCGGGTTGGCGCTCAGGTGCAGCCCCGCAAAGATCGTGTCTTGGTCGATGCCGTCGAGTTCACGGGCGGCAAGAAACCGTTCACCCTTCTCAAGGTCGCTGAAGCCGGCTGAGATGAGCCGGCGGGCCAGGCTCACACTCACAGCCTAGAGAATGCCGAGGTTGCGCTTGAGCTCGTAGGGCGTGACCTGGAGCCGGTAGTCCTGCCATTCCGCACGCTTGTTGCGCAGGAAGTGGTCAAAGACTTGTTCGCCGAGGATGTCCGCCACCAACTCTGAGTCTTCCATGGCCCGGATGGCGTCATGGAGGCTTGCGGGCAGCGGCGTGTGGCCCATCGCTTTGCGTTCGGCCGAGGTCAGCGACCAGACGTCGTCCTCTGCTGCAGCCGGAAGCTCATAGCCTTCCTCGATGCCCTTGAGACCGGCACCCAGCAGCACGGCGTACGCGAGGTAGGGGTTCGTAGCAGAGTCAATCCCGCGGTATTCGATCCGCGCGGACTGGCCCTTGCCCGGCTTGTAAAGGGGCACCCGGACCAAGGCGGAGCGGTTGTTGTGTCCCCAGCTGAGGTAGCTCGGCGCTTCGCCGCCACCCCAGAGGCGCTTGTAGGAATTCACGAACTGGTTGGTGACGGCCGTGAATTCCGGAGCGTGACGGAGAATGCCCGCAATGAACTGGCGTGCGGTCTTGGACAACTGGAATTCGGCGCCGGCTTCGTAGAAGGCGTTGGTGTCACCCTCGAACAGGGAGAAATGTGTGTGCATGCCGGAGCCCGGGTGGTCCGTGAACGGCTTGGGCATGAACGTGGCGTAGGTGCCCTGCTGCAGGGCCACTTCCTTGATGACCGTACGGAAGGTCATGATGTTATCCGCAGTCTGGAGGGCGTCCGCGTAGCGGAGATCGATCTCGTTCTGGCCGGGACCACCCTCGTGGTGGCTGAATTCAACGGAAATACCCACGGATTCAAGCATGGTCACGGCCGTGCGGCGGAAGTCCTGTGCCACGCCACCGGGTACGTGGTCGAAGTAGCCGCCCTCGTCAACGGGAACAGGGACGCCGTTGGGGTCAAGGTCCTGGGACTTCAGGAGGTAGAACTCGATCTCGGGATGCGTGTAGCAGGTGAACCCCATATCCGCCGCTTTGGCGAGGGTGCGCTTGAGTACGTTCCGGGGATCGGCAGCGGACGGCTCGCCGTCGGGGGTCAGGATGTCGCAGAACATCCTGGAGGTCTGCTCTGTCTCACCGCGCCACGGCAAGATCTGGAATGTGGAGGGGTCCGGCTGGGCCAGCATGTCGGACTCGAACACCCGGGCGAGGCCTTCGATGGCCGAGCCATCAAAACCCAGGCCCTCTTCGAAGGCGCCTTCTACTTCTGCCGGGGCCAGTGCCACCGATTTCAGGGAACCGACGACGTCGGTAAACCACAAGCGTACGAAGCGCACATCACGCTCTTCGATAGTTCGCAGAACGAACTCTTGCTGGCGGTCCATGGGGCCTCATTTCCGGGTCAACGTCCATGCCGTGGATTCGAGGGTTCGAAGCCGACGACAACTCAGCATTCACTCTACTAAGCATTGGCCCGGAATGGCTGCACCCCCAGTTCGCGTAACACAGCGTTTACAAATGTGAGGCTCCTCATGCGCCGGTGGCTAGGACGGCCGGTACCGCATACGCTCTAGTCATGGCCCCAAGCAACAGTTCTGATTCCAGCATGCCCGCCGAAGTTCCCGCCCCTTACGGAACCGGGCCTTCCGCCGCAGGTTCAGCAGCGTCAACGGACGTTTCCGCCCCGAAGGCTCCTGCCAGGATCCGGACGCACCACCTTCAACAAGCCAAGGCCAAGGGTGAGCGCTTTGCCATGCTGACCGCCTACGAGCAATACACGGCTGAAATCTTCGATCAGGCCGGCATCGAGGTCCTCCTGATTGGCGATTCGGCTTCCAACAATGTCTTCGGAAACGAAACAAGCCTCCCCGTAACTGTCGATGAACTCCTCCCGCTGTGCCGGGCCGTGGCCCGATCCGCCAAGCGTGCTTTGGTAGTGGCCGACCTTCCCTTTGGCAGCTACGAAGTCTCGCCGGAGCAGGCCGTGGCGACCGGCGTTCGTTTTCTCAAGGAAGGGCTGGCACACGGCGTCAAGATCGAAGGGGGTGCGTTCTACGCCGGAACAGTCCGGGCCATGGTCCAGGCAGGCATTCCCGTCATGGCGCACATCGGATTCACGCCCCAGAGCGAACACTCACTGGGCGGCTACCGTGTCCAAGGCCGGGGTGATGACGCCACGCGCCTGATCGAAGACGCAGTTGCGCTCGCTAATGCCGGAGCGTTCTGTGTGCTCATGGAGATGGTTCCCGCGGAAACGGCAGCCGCCGTCGACGCCGCAATTGAAGTGCCCACTATCGGGATCGGCGCCGGCAACGCGACCACCGGCCAGGTGCTGGTGTGGCAGGACATGGCCGGTCTGCGCGGCGGAAAAATGGCCAAGTTCGTCAAGCAATACGCGGATCTGCGCACCACACTCAGCAATGCGGCCAAGGCGTACGCCGACGACGTCAGGTCCGGCCAGTTCCCTGGCCCGGAGCATTCCTTCTGACGGTCAGTCCTCGTCGTCCTTGTCCCAGGCTTCGTTGCGCGCCTTGACCTTTTCCAAGGCGTGCTCCGCTTCCTCGCGGGTCTTATAAGGACCGATCAGCTGGGTCCAGTCCGACAACGCGTCCTCTTCGATCTGGTGTGTCTGAACGTTGTACCAGTACTCCGCCACGGTTTCTCCTCTGCGAATCCCGCCGAAGCATTGGCGGGTGCTGTAGCCCTTCGACCGGGCTGTTATGTAGCTACTTAGTTACTTGCGTCTCGTGCGTCCCTTATATGATCAATCTATGCCTTCTCCCGCCCTGACCGCACCCATCGGCACGCTCACCCGAGGAACTGTCAGCCCACAGCTGCCTGTACCGGCGTCCATCCCGCGCCCGGAGTATGTCGGCAAGCCGGCACCGGCAAAGTTCACCGGTTCAGAGGTCAAATCGGCGGAAACCATTGAGAAAATCCGCGTCGCCAGCAAAATTGCGGCCCAGGCGATCGTCGAGGTCGGAAAGCACATCGTGCCCGGTGTCACCACTGACCAGCTTGACCGGATTGGCCACGAGTTCGTTCTGGACCACCACGCTTACCCGTCAACTCTCGGCTACAGAGGCTTTCCTAAATCCCTGTGCTCATCCCTCAATGAGGTCATTTGCCACGGCATTCCGGACAGCACCGTGGTGCAAGACGGCGACATCCTGAACATTGACATCACGGCCTATATCAACGGCGTCCACGGTGACACCAACTACACGTTTTTGGTGGGAGACGTGGACGAAGAATCCCGCCTGCTGGTTGAACGCACCCAGGAGTCGCTCAACCGCGCCATCAAAGCCGTGGCTCCCGGCCGCGAAATCAACGTGATCGGCCGGGCCATCCAGTCCTACGCGAAGCGCTTCGGCTATGGCGTGGTCCGCGACTTCACCGGCCACGGCGTTGGTGAGGCCTTCCACACCGGACTGATCATCCCCCACTATGACGCAGCGCCCGCCTACAACACCGTGATCGAGGCGGGCATGGTTTTCACGATTGAACCCATGCTCACCCTCGGAACGATCGAATGGGACATGTGGCCCGATGATTGGACCGTAGTCACCCGCGACCACAAGCGGACCGCGCAATTTGAGCACACCCTGTTGGTCACCGAGACCGGCGCCGAAATCCTGACTCTTCCTTAAGCTTCTCCGGAAGGTCACCCGCAGCCCTTCGCGCTGCGACATGCCCACCCCTCCTGCCACGAACGGAAACGCATTGACCAAGAAGGATGAGAAGATCCACAAGAACGGCCCCCTGATCGGCATCGATGTCGGTGGCACAGGTATCAAGGGCGGCATCGTCGATCTCAAAAAGGGCAAGCTGCTCGGGGACCGCCTACGTATCCCTACGCCGCAGCCCGCCACTCCCGAAGCCGTCGCCGAAGTGATCGCGCAAATCGTCGACGAATTGTCCGCCCGCGAGGACGCCCCGGCCAAGGGTTCGCCTGTTGGAGTGACCTTCCCGGGAATCATCCAGCATGGCGTGGTCCGCTCTGCCGCCAACGTGGACAAGTCGTGGCTCGACACCGACATTGATTCGCTTCTCACCAAGCGACTGGATCGCCCCGTCGAGGTCATCAACGACGCCGACGCGGCCGGCCTCGCGGAAGCCCGCTACGGTGCGGGCGAAGGCGTCGACGGCACCGTCCTCGTCATCACCCTCGGCACTGGCATCGGTTCAGCCTTCATCTTCAACGGGCACCTGGTGCCCAACGCCGAGCTCGGCCACCTTGAGGTGGACGGCCACGACGCCGAAACGAAGGCCTCCGCCGTCGCGCGTGAACGCGACGGTTTGAGCTGGGAAGAGTACAGCGTGCTGCTGCAGCGCTATCTCTCCCACGTCGAATTCCTGTTCTCCCCTGAACTCTTCATCATCGGGGGCGGCATTTCGAAGCGCTCGGACGAGTACTTCCCGCACTTGGACCTGCGTACCCGCATCGTCACGGCGGAACTGAAGAACGACGCTGGAATCGTGGGAGCGGCCCTGGACGTCGCCCTCCACCACAAGCTGGCCAAGTAGAGGTGATGCCGGTGGTGGCTGCGGCTTCCCCTCCGCTGCCACCACCGGAGCTAGAGGGAGCTCTTTTCCGAGCTCTTGCCTTTGGCGCCCTTCGCCGAGTTCTGCGCGGCTGCAGTTTCAGCCTCGTGGCGAAGAAGCGAAATGGCGGATTCGAAGTCCTCCAGGGATTCGAAGGCTTGATAAACACTGGCAAAACGCAGGTAAGCCACCTCATCCAGTTTCTGGAGCGGTCCGAGGATGGCCAATCCAACCTCATGGGCGTCAATTTCGGCCGCACCGGATGAGCGGATGTTCTCTTCGACCTCCTGCGCCAGCATGGCGAGGTCGTCCTCGGTTACGGGCCGGCCTTGGCAGGCCTTGCGCACGCCGTTGATGATCTTTATCCGGCTGAACGGTTCCCCCACCCCGGAGCGCTTGATGACAGACAAGCTGGTGGTCTCCACGGTGGTGAAACGGCGTCCACATTCAGGGCACTGCCGCCGACGGCGGATGGCGGAACCGTCGTCGGCCATTCGACTGTCCACGACGCGCGAGTCAGGGTTCCGGCAGAACGGACAATACACGCTGGGCCTCCCCTGCTCGGTTCCGGCCCGGGCGTCCTGGCGGCAGTATCGGCCAGGGACGCAAAAGGTGCCGGAAGTTTGACTTCCGGCACCAGTTTACGGCTACATACGGGCTAATGACAATACTGTAATTACTATATGTAGTGGTTGTTACCCATACATGTAGTGGTTAGGCACCCGCAAAGCGAATCTTGACCGCGTCGCCGTGGCCGGGAAGGTCCTCGGCGTCAGCAAGGCTCACAATGTGCTTGCTGACCTCCTCCAAGGCAGCTTTGTTGTAGTTGATGACTTGGACGGCGCGGAGGAATGTTGTCACGTTCAGGCCCGAAGAGAAGGCTGCGGTACCACTGGTGGGCAACACATGGTTGGAGCCCGCACAGTAGTCGCCGAGGCTGACCGGGCTGTAGTCCCCCACAAAAATCGCCCCTGCGTTGCGGATTCTTGCCGCGACGGCGGCTGCATCCGCCGTCATGATTTCCAAGTGTTCGGCTGCGTATGCGTCGCAGACCGCAATGCCCTGCTCAAGATCGTCAACCAGCACCACGCCCGATTGCGGTCCGGACAACGCGGTGCGGACCCGTTCGCCGTGCTTGGTGGTCCCTGCCTGGAATGCGAGTTCCCGCTGCACGGCCGAGGCGAGTTCCTCGGAATCGGTGATCAGCACCGAGGCCGCTTTGGGGTCGTGCTCGGCCTGGCTGATGAGGTCCGCCGCCACGAGCGACGGGCGGGCCGACTCGTCGGCCAGGATGGCGATCTCCGTGGTGCCCGCCTCTGAGTCGATCCCCACGACGCCTTTGACGAGGCGCTTGGCGGTAGCCACGAAGATGTTGCCGGGGCCCGTCACAACATCCACGGGCTCGATGGACTCCTCATGGCCAGCTCCCGGGATCCCGTAGGCAAACGAAACAATCGCCTGGGCACCTCCGATGGCATAGACCTCGTCAATTCCCAGCAATGCGGCAGCGGCCAGGATAGTCGGGTGGGGCAAGCCGCCAAAGTCCTTCTGCGGCGGGGAGGCCAACGCGATCGACGCGACTCCCGCAGCCAGCGCGGGAACGACGTTCATGATGACCGAGGACGGGTACACGGCCAGCCCGCCGGGAACATACAGTCCCACGCGGCCCACCGGTAGCCAATTCTGGCTGACGACGGCGCCGTCCCCCAGTTCCACGTCCACGTTAGCCGGCCGCTGGCCGTCGGCGAAGCGGCGGGCACGGCTGATCGATTCCTCCAGGGCGGCCCGGACAGCCGGATCGAGGTTTTCGAGGGCCCCGGCGAGGGCGGCAGCGGGCACGCGGGGGTGGGACTGTTCCACGCCGTCGAACGCCAGGGCCAACTCACCAAGCGCTTCAAAACCGCGGGAGCGGACGGCGCTGATGATATCCAGGACCTTTTGCTCCGCGTCCGCCGTGGTCTGATGCTCCGCCCGGGGCACCGCGGCGCGCAGTTCCGCCAAGGTCAGGGAGCGTCCGCGCAAGTCAATGCATCGGAACTCCAGGGACTGGGCGGCGGTGTCGGCAGGATTCTCCGGAGAAATGGTCACCAGATCATTTTACGGGGCGTGCGGCGATTCCTCCGGCTGCTTTCCCATCAGGCCGAAAAGAGTCAGGAGAAATGTCACGAGGGCCGTCGCTCCCGGCCACAGCAAAAGAGCCGCCATTGCCCGCAAAGAGAACCCTTCACTTCCACTCGCCACGGCCCTGGAAGCGGAACCCCACCACTGCGCCGCCAAAAGGCCCACCTGCCAGGCCACCAGGGCACCCGCCAAGCCCCCGAGAACAGCGAAAAGAGTTCTCATGCCCTGACCCGGACTCCGTACCTTGCTGTCGAGCAGGACAGCCGTGAAGCAGCCGGCCAGAAGCAGCAGTCCGGCCAAGACCAGGTCCCGCGGAAATCGCCCCGCAGATGCGGAGGGATCGGCGAGGGCGGAATTTCCGGAAATCAGATTGAGGCCGCCTGGAGCCAAGAGCCACCATGCCAGGCCCAGTCCGATGCCCGAAGCGGCTGGTACGGCGAGCCATAACCACCATCTGCGGTCTCGCGGGTCCGTGTCCGTCGCGGGGACGGACTCGAGGAGGTTCGATGTTGGCTTGGTCATGACACAAACATTAACAAACGTTTCTGGACGCTCAACAAGCGAGCGCACCGGCAGGTGGCGGAATACGCTGAACCCACCAGCGTTAATACCAATAGGTCATGCAGGAGATCGAGCACAGTGGGTTCGGATAAATCGGCTTTTGAAGGAACGTTCAAGCAAATGTTCCGCCGGCATGCCGCCGGGGTTGCCATCATCACTGCGGACCTCAACGGCACGCCTTTCGGCTTCACCGCGACGTCGGTGGCGTCACTGTCGGCAGAGCCCCCGCGTTTTACCTTCAACATGTCGCGCAGTTCCAGTTCCTGGCCCGCGGTGGCGAATTCCACGTATATCGGCCTGCACATGCTGGGCCTTGAGAACCAGGCACTTGCCGACCGTTTCGCGCGTACCCAGGAACGGTTTGAAGGCGATCATTGGGAACCCGGACCTTTCGATGTCCCCATATTGAAAAACGTGGCCGGCTGGCTGATCGGCAAGATCCAGATGCGCCTGTCCTTCGAAAACAACGCGATCGTGGTGGTGGAAGTTGTTGACGGGCTTGTTGGCGAGGACGACGCTCCCCTCCTCTACCACTCCGGTTCCTACAGCCAACCGGTTCCGCTCGACTATGAAATCTGAGTAACGGAGCGAAATCTGAGTAGCGGAGCGTCGCCGGCTGGCTAGCTCGGGTGGCCGCGCCCGATCAACTGTCCAGGCAGGTCGGGCCGAGAAGTACCTTAAGGTCACCGAAAAGGGATGGCGTGGGGTTGACCCGCAGGTGCACGGGCAGGCCCATCACTTCGACCTTGGAATCACCCTGCAAGTGGAGCCTGACCTCGGAGTTGCCCCGGTGGGTGTTCAGGACATCGCGAAGATCCGTGACCACAGCCTCGGTTGCCTTGTAGGTGGGCATCGTAATGACCAGTGGCCCGTTGGTGCTTTCGCTCAGGTCCGGGACTGAGAGTTCCATGCAGTTCAGGGTGACCGCACCGTCGTCACGCCGCTGCAGGCGGCCCTTGACCACGACAATCAGGTCCTCCGCGAGGACCGAAGCGATGGGCCCGTAGACCTGGCCGAAGAACATGACCTCGATGGAAGCGCCGAGGTCTTCGATCTCCGCCCGCGCGTAGGCGTTGCCGCTTGCCTTGGCGATCCTTCGGCTGAGCGAGGTGATCATGCCCGCAATGGTGACGATGGCGCCGTCGTGCGGCCCGTCTTCTCCCAGGATCGAAGTGATCGACTGCTCGGCATGCTGGCTCAAGACGCCCTCGAGCCCTTGCAGAGGATGGTCCGAGACATAGAGTCCGAGCATGTCCCGCTCAAAAGCGAGCTTGTCCTTTTTCTCCCATTCCGGCAGGTCCGGGATCTCCGTGCTCAAAGAGGCCTGGGGCTCTTGGTCCTCGAATCCGGCGAAGAGATCGAACTGGCCGATTGCTTCATTTCGCTTCAGCGTGATGACGGAGTCGATCGCTTCTTCGTGGACCATGGCCAGCGCACGGCGGTGGTGGCCCAAGGAGTCGAATGCACCGGCTTTGATGAGGGATTCGATCGTGCGCTTGTTGCAGACTACCGCTGGAACCTTCATGAGGAAGTCCTTGAAGGAGGTGTAGGAGCCCTCGCTCTCACGGGCCGCCACCATGGCTTCCACGACATTGACGCCGACGTTGCGGATCGCCCCCATTCCGAAACGGACGTCAGTACCCACAGGCGTGAAGTTGAGGCTTGACTCGTTGACATCCGGCGGCAGGACGGTGATCCCCATGCGTCGGCATTCATTGAGGTAAATGGCCGATTTGTCCTTGTCATCGCCCACGGAGGTGAGCAGGGCGGCCATGTATTCGGGAGCGTAGTGGGCCTTCAGGTACGCAGTCCAGTAGGAAATGACCCCGTAAGCGGCCGAGTGCGCTTTGTTGAAGGCGTAGTCGGAGAACGGGAGCAGGATGTCCCAGAGGGTCTTCACGGCTTCCATGGAGTAGCCGTTGTCCTGCATGCCTTGGGAGAATCCAGCGAACTGCTTGTCCAGTTCAGACTTCTTCTTCTTGCCCATGGCACGGCGCAGGATGTCGGCCTGGCCAAGTGAATAGCCGGCCAGCTTCTGGGCCACGGCCATGACTTGTTCCTGGTACACGATCAGGCCGAAGGTCCCGCCCAGGATGTCCTGCAGGGGCTCCTCAAGCTCCGGGTGGATGGGAATGACCTCCTGGATCTTGTTCTTGCGGAGGGCGTAGTCAGTGTGCGCGTTGGCGCCCATGGGGCCCGGCCGGTAGAGCGCCAGCACGGCGGAGATGTCTTCGAAGTTGTCGGGCTTCATGAGCTTGAGCAGGGACCGCATGGGTCCGCCGTCGAGCTGGAACACGCCCAAGGTGTCACCGCGCGCCAGGAGGTCATACGACGCGGCGTCGTCCAGCGCCAGGTTCTCCAGATCAAGGTCAACGCCGCGGTTCATCTTGATGTTTTCCAGGGCATCGGAAATGATCGTCAGGTTCCTCAGTCCGAGGAAGTCCATCTTGATCAGGCCAAGGCCCTCGGACGTCGGGTAATCGAACTGCGTTATGACCTGGCCGTCCTGGATACGGCGCATGACAGGAATGACGTCGATGATGGGATCCGAAGACATGATGACGCCTGCGGCGTGCACGCCCCACTGGCGCTTCAGTCCTTCAATGCCCAGTGCGGTCTCGAAGACCTTGGCAGCCTCGGGGTCCGTGCTGATGAGCTGGCGGAAGTCTCCGGCCTCGCCATAGCGCTTGGCCTCCGGGTTCTGGATGTCCGCAAGCGGGATATCCTTGGCCATCACGGCGGGCGGCAGGGCCTTGGTGAGCTGTTCACCCATGCTGAACGGGTATCCGAGCACGCGGGAGGAGTCCTTGAGCGCCTGCTTGGTCTTGATGGTGCCGTAGGTGACAATCATGGCCACGCGCTCGTCGCCGTACTTCCGGGTGACATAGTCGATGACCTCGGAGCGGCGACGATCATCGAAGTCGACGTCGAAGTCAGGCATGGACACACGGTCCGGGTTGAGGAAGCGCTCGAAAATCAGGCCGTGTTCGAGGGGATCGAGGTCGGTGATACGCATGGCGTACGCCACCATGGAGCCAGCACCGGAACCACGGCCCGGGCCCACCCTGATCCCGTTGTTCTTGGCCCAGTTGATGAAGTCAGCAACCACCAGGAAGTAGCCCGGGAAACCCATGGATGTGATGACGTCAAGCTCATAGTCGGCTTGCTTGCGCACCTTGTCCGGGACGCCCTTGGGGTAGCGGTAGTCAAGACCCGTGGCGACTTCCTTGACCAGCCAGGACGTCTCATCCTCGCCCGGCGGGCAAGGGAACCGCGGCATGTAGTTCGCACCCGTGTTGAAGGACACCTCACAACGCTCCGCGATCAGGAGGGTGTTGTCACAGGCCTCGGGATGATCGCGGAACAACTCACGCATCTCTTGCGGCGACTTCAAGTAGTAGCCACTACCGGAGAAGGCGAAACGCGAGCCGCCATTGTCATAGGTGGGCTCCAGCAGCGTGGAGCCCGACTGGATGGCCAACAAGGCCTCATGGGCCTTGGCGTCATGCTCATGCGTGTAGTGGAGGTCGTTGGTGGCCACGAGCGGAAGCTTCAGCTCCTTGGCCAAGCGCAGCAGGTCGCCCGTGACCCGCCGCTCGATGTCGAGGCCATGGTCCATCAGTTCACAGAAGTAGTTTTCCGCACCAAAGATGTCGCGGAACTCCGACGCCGCCGCGAGGGCCTCACGGTATTGCCCCAATCGAAGCCGGGTTTGGACTTCACCGGAAGGGCACCCGGTGGTCGCGATCAGGCCCTCGGAATAGGTGTTCAGCAACTCCCGGTCCAAGCGCGGCCACTTGCCGAACACCGAGTCGAGGGAAGCGATCGAGGACGCCCGGAACAGATTGCGCATGCCGACGTTGTTGTAGCTCAGCAGTGTCATGTGGGTGTAGGAACCACCACCGGAAACGTCATCCTTGCGCTGGCTCTCGTCGCCCCAGCGGACGCGCTCCTTGTCGCCGCGCGCCGTTCCCGGCGTGACATAGGCTTCGACGCCGATAATCGGCTTGATGCCCTTGTCGGTGGCCTTCTTCCAGAAATCGAAGGCACCGAACAGGTATCCGTGGTCCGTGGTGGCAAGCGCAGGCATCCCCAGCCGCTCGGTCTCATCGAACAATTCGGTGAGCCGTGCCGCACCATCCAGCATGGAGTATTCGGTGTGGGTGTGCAGATGGACGAACGAGTCATTGCTGGAAGTCACCACGACAGTCTACCGGCAGGGGTCGCCCGGATGGAGTGCCGCGCTTGGGGCGTAAATCCGCCCTACGCGTTGCCGCTCTCGAGAAGCTCCAGCGCGTACTGCAGGTCTTCCGGGTACTGGCTGGTGACTTCCACCCAGTCGCCGGTGCGGGGGTGGTTGAAGCCAAGCCGGCGCGCGTGCAGCCACTGCCGGGTAAGTCCCAGGTTTGCAGCCAGGCGAGGGTCTGCTCCGTATGTCAGATCGCCTGCGCAGGGATGCCGCAGGGCCGAGAAATGGACCCGGATCTGGTGTGTCCTGCCGGTCTCAAGGTGGATTTCCACGAGGGTCGCCTTGCCGTACGCTTCGAGGACTTCGTAATGCGTCACCGAGGGACGGCCATCCTCGATCACCGCAAACCGCCAGTCATGCCCCGGGTGGCGTCCGATGGGGGCGTCGATGGTGCCTTCCAGGGGATCCGGCAGGCCTTGGACGACGGCGTGGTACACCTTATCCACCGTGCGCTCCTTGAAGGCCCTCTTGAGCACCGTGTAAGCATGCTCTGTCTTCGCCACCACCATGACGCCTGACGTTCCTACGTCGAGGCGGTGGACGATGCCGGCCCGTTCAGGCGCACCGGAGGTTGAGATGCGGTATCCGGCCCCGGCGAGGCCACCGACCACGGTAGGACCGACCCATCCCGGCGACGGATGCGCCGCCACGCCAACAGGCTTGTCGATGACGACAAAGTCCTCATCGTCCAACAGGATCTTCAGGCCTTCCACGACTTCCTCCACGACTTCCAAGGGATCCCGGCGTTCGGGAACGGTGACTTCCAGCACGGAACCGGCAAGGAGCTTCGCCGACTTGCCCACAGCAGCCGATGTGCCCGCCGTACTTGCAGCGACGGTCACGTTGCCCTCGGCGATCAGCAAGGCAGCCGCGGAACGGGAGATATCCATGAGTTTCGCGAGTCCAGCGTCCGCCCTGGCCCCACCCAGTTCTTCGGGAACAACGAATTGCTCAGACATCGCCGGAGTCCTCGCCTTCGGGCGTCGCAGCACGGGATCGGGCAGAGTGCGGGCGGGAGCCGTCCAAGCCAATCCCCCGCAGGCTCAGGAGGCAGATGATCACGACGCCGGAAACCACCGCGGAGTCGGCGATGTTAAAAATAGCGAAGTTGGGCAGCTGGATGAAGTCCACCACGTGGCCCATGGCGAAGGAGGGTTCGCGGAAGAGCCGGTCCGTGAGGTTTCCAAGTGCTCCGCCCAGGAGCAATCCGAGGGCAAGCGCCCACCAGGCTGATCCCAGTCGACGCAGCTGGAACAGGATCGCCACGGACACAGCAGCCATGATGATCGTGAAGACCCACGTGACGTTTTCGCCGATGGAGAAGGCCGCCCCGGAGTTGCGGATGTAGTACCAGTGCAGCAGCGGAGGCAAGACGGGGATCCGTTCGCCCTCCACCATGGTGCTGGTGACCCAGAGTTTGGTCAGCTGGTCGAAGGTGTACGCGAAGACGGCGAAGCCTGCGAAAACCCAGAGCAATGCGGGGCGCCACGTGTGGACTTTGGTGCGGAGCGGCTCCGTGGTGCCGTCAGTTTGTTCGTCGCTCATAGTACTTTCATTCGGTAACCGTAGGCTTCTGGCGCCTTAACAGGCGAAAGCCGGTGGCCGGGAATCCCCAGCCACCGGCTTTCAGAATACTTGCTAGACCTCTGCGGCGGCTTCGCCGACCTCAGGGGCCGCGACGGAGCCGCGGGCATCCAGGTCACGCAGCTGGCCTTCGATGTAGGCCTTCAGGCGGGAGCGGTAGTCGCGCTCGAAGCCGCGGAGCTGCTCCACCTTGCGTTCGAGGACGGAGCGCTGCTGCTCGAGAGCACCAAGGATCTTGCGGGACTTGTCCTGAGCGTCATTGACAAGGCTGGAGGCTTCGATCTGTGCCTCCGCGATGATCTTTTCCTTCTGCTGCTCGCCGTCAGCCACGTGCTTGTCATGCATCTGCTGAGCCATGGCCAGCAGACCGGCTGCGGACTCTGCGGAGGGAGACCCGGCCGAAGGCGCGGCCGGGGCCGGAGCGGCGGCAACGGCCGGTTCCTTCTTCTTGTCAGCCTCGGCCGCCTTCGCTTCGGCTTCTGCCTTGGCCTGTGCGTCCTTGTCGGCCTTGACCGGTGCGGGCACCTTCTCGACCACGGGGGCGGTTGCTGCGCTGGCAGGAACCGGGTTTCCGCCTTCGGCGAGCTTCTTGCGCAGCTCGTCGTTCTCTTGGTTCAAACGCCTCAGCTCGACGACGATTTCGTCGAGGAAGTCATCGACCTCGTCCTGGTCGTAGCCTTCGCGGAACTTGGTCGGCTGAAAGCGCTTGTTGACAACGTCTTCTGGCGTCAAAGCCATCTGGTCACCTCGTTGGTCTAGTTAGTCAGTAGGCCTTCCGGCCGTTCAAAACTACGGTACCTAAATATCATCTGATTCCCCCAATTCAACACCATCGTGTTGGACCGAAAGATTGCAGTCCCCGTGCCGAAGAAAAAACTGAGCGTCGGCCCGTGGACTGCGGAAAAGCTACGCCAGCGTGTAGACGAAACCCATCGCGATGCTGACGACAATAAACATGATCAAAAACGCCAGGTCAAGGGATACCCCACCAAGCTGCAGGGGTGGAATAAGCCGGCGGATCCGTTTCAGGGGCGGATCAGTGACGGAATAGACTGCATGCGCCGCCACCAAGGCAGCGCCACGAGGGCGCCACTGGCGCGCAAACATCTGCACCAGATCAAAGACGAGCCTGATGATGAGGGTGACCAGGAACAGCAGCAGTGCGATGTAGATAAGGCCGAAAACAATGCCCACGGGTTAGCTCAAATCTCCTAGTTCGCCACTTCTCGGTCAGTCCCTCTATTGCAACACAGATGCCAGGCAGATCGCTCCGCCTGGCATCGTTGCTGTTGGTGCTAGCTCTGGTTGAAGAAGGTTGCCTGTGCTTCGCTGACCTTCTTGTCGTCGCCAAGGACCTCGACGTACGACGGCGACAACAGGAAGACCTTGCTGGTGACGCGCTCGATGCTGCCGTGGAGCCCGAAGACCAGGCCAGCAGAGAAATCGACGAGGCGCTTGGCATCTGCCTCACCCATGTCGGTGACGTTCATGATCACGGGGATGCCGTCCCGGAAGCTCTCTCCGATGATCTTGGCGTCGTTGTAGGAGCGGGGATGGACGGTGGTGATCTGCCTCAGTCCGGAGGCGTCTTCGCGGCTCGATGCCGCACGCTTGATAGGTGTCACGGGTGCGCGGTATTCCTCTTCGGCGACAGGGGGGCTTCACGAACTACTTCACGTACAGGTGCAGGGGCGCGGCGCTCTTCGCGATGGTGGTCAACAGACCGCTCCTCGTCCGTGTGCTGCACGTGCTGCTCAGACTCGTAGTGTTCATCGCCATCGGCGAGCCCAAGATAAACCATTGTCTTGCGCAGTGCGCCAGCCATGCTGGACTCCTATCGTGTCTGCAGTAGGCGGGCCGCCCATGACTTGACATAGCTGAAATCCCGGCCCGTCGCTTCCAATACTTTGACGCTACCCCACCCGTGGACGCGAACCGAGAATATCCGAACCAATTCGGAGGTGTGTCGCACCGAATTGGACAGCAGATTCGAGGTCCTGGCTCATCCCGGCTGAAATCCCCACAGCTTCCGGATGCAGGCCCCGCAGATCCGTGGAAATGGCGGCGAGCTTCTCAAATGCTTCCTCGGGAGGCGCTCCGAGGGGAGCAACGGCCATCACACCGGCCAGTCGCAGTCCGGAAGCGGTGGCGATGGCTTCTGCGAGTCTCTCGACGTCGGCCGGCGCGGCGCCGCCGCGGTGAGTGCCGGC
The DNA here is from genome assembly GCF_054888235.1 of Arthrobacter sp. MMS24-S77. Taxonomy (NCBI): domain Bacteria; kingdom Bacillati; phylum Actinomycetota; class Actinomycetes; order Micrococcales; family Micrococcaceae; genus Arthrobacter; species Arthrobacter sp. MMS24-S77. Next base: position 1,788,198 of record NZ_JBTZRN010000001.1, on the reverse strand, counting down.
GTCGTCCTCAAGACTGACCTGAATGTAGCAATCAAGATCCGGCCTGCCGGACTCTTCCTGCTGCCGCGCAATAGCCTTGGCCAGGGCTTCGGCGAGCTGCGGACGGTCAATCGACTGGACGGAAAACGCGTACTTCGCCACGGACTTGGCTTTGTTGCTTTGCAATTGACCGATGAAGTGCCAACGCACGGCAAGTCCGGCAAGCTCCGCGGACTTCCCGGCCGCCTCTTGATCCCGGTTCTCACCGACGTCGGTCACTCCGAGGGCCGCAAGCCGGGCGACGTCCGCTGCTGGATGGAACTTGCTGACGACTATCAGCTGCGGTTCCTCGCCGCGCCCCGCCGCGCGGGTTGCCGCAGTAATCCTTTGCCGGACGGCCGCGAGACGTTCCCGCAGTTCGGCGGTCCGCGGATCAGTGTCGGCGGTGCCCGCTGCCGGGACAGTTTCACTCATGCGTCCACACCAAACCCGCGAAGCGACCGGTTTGCTGACTGCGTCGGTACGAGTAAAGCCGGGCGGTCTCCCGCGTGCACTCCCCCGAGTATTCGACCACGACGTCGAGCGCCTTCAGTTGGGCCCGCACGCCGGCCGGCAGGTCCAACGCGGGCGTACCCCACGAGGTAGTGGACCAGGTTTCCGGCACAACGGCCGCGACGTCTGCACGCAATTGATCGGGAACTTCGTAACATTCGCCGCAGATCGAAGGACCCAGCCAGGCGCTGATGGTCCTTGCGCCGTGGCTTCGCATTTCGGCAACCGTCGACGAAACGACGTCCGCCGCAACGCCGGGGCGGCCGGCGTGGGCTACCGCCAGGACAGGCTCCATGTTGCCCTGCCCCTCGCCCAAAAACACAATGGGGACACAATCTGCCACCATGACCGCGAGCGGCTGCCCCATCGACACCATGGCGTCAGCCGTTGGTCCGTCACCGTGCGCAGTGATGAATTCGACGGTTTTTCCGTGTACCTGGTTCATGTATTGGAAATGCCGCTCGCCGAGCCCCGCCGCTGCTTCCAGCCGGGCCCGGCGCGCCATCACATCGTCAGGATTGTCCGCCACGTGCAGTGCGAGGTTGCCCGCGTCGATATCGGAGAAGGCGACCGAAACTCCAGGTCGCACTTCTTTTCGCCACCAAAACACTGCTGACTAACTCTCCTGAACAGCTTGATATGGACGGACTACTTCAAGAAGTCCGGAACGTCGAGGTCGTCGGTCCGGCTGCCCGAAAGGTCCGGTTCGACGACTGCCGGGAGGTCCACGTCGAAACCGGAGTCAGCCGGCAAGGCGGAGGGGCGCTGCTGACCCCAGTTGCTCAAGCCGGAGGCACCGACGCCCGCTGCAACGTGCTGCGGGGCCGAGTACGCGGGGGCGGCCGCAGGCACGGCGGGACGCTCCGGAGTTGAAGGAGCCTGGTGCTGGCCCGGCTGCTGGGAAGCCGACTGGTTCATCGACGGTGACGTGGCTTTGACGTCGTCAAAACCAGCGGCGATGACCGTGACGCGTGCCTCGTCGCCGAGGGCATCGTCAATGACGGCACCGAAGATGATGTTGGCCTCGGGGTGGGCGACTTCCTGCACGAGCCGTGCGGCTTCGTTGATTTCGAACAGGCCGAGGTCCGAGCCGCCCTGAATGGAGAGCAGCACGCCGTGGGCGCCGTCGATCGATGCTTCCAGGAGTGGCGAAGCGATGGCGAGCTCGGCAGCCTTGACAGCGCGGTCTTCACCGCGTGCAGAGCCGATACCCATGAGGGCCGAGCCTGCACCCTGCATGACGGACTTGACGTCGGCGAAGTCGAGGTTGATCAGGCCAGGGGTGGTGATGAGGTCCGTGATGCCCTGGACACCGGACAGCAGTACTTGGTCAGCGGAACGGAAAGCGTCCAGGACGGAGACGTTACGGTCGCTGATGGAGAGGAGACGGTCGTTGGGGATGACGATGAGGGTGTCGACTTCGTCGCGCAGGGCGTCAATTCCAGCTTCGGCCGAACCGGCACGCCGGCGGCCTTCAAAGGTGAAGGGCCGGGTGACGACACCGATGGTCAGGGCGCCGAGCGAGCGTGCGATCCGGGCCACGACGGGGGCGCCGCCGGTTCCCGTGCCGCCGCCTTCGCCTGCGGTGACGAAGACCATGTCGGCTCCGCGGATAACTTCTTCGATCTCATCGGCGTGGTCCTCGGCGGCCTGGCGTCCGACGTCGGGGTTGGCGCCGGCTCCCAGACCGCGGGTGAGTTCGCGTCCGACGTCGAGCTTGACGTCGGCGTCACTCATGAGCAGAGCCTGGGCATCGGTGTTGATGGCGATGAACTCGACGCCCCGAAGGCCGACTTCGATCATTCGGTTAACTGCATTCACGCCACCGCCGCCGATGCCGACGACCTTGATGACGGCCAAGTAATTCTGCGGTGCTGCCACGTTTCGTGCCCCTTGCTTGTGTCCTATAGCGAAACAGATCGAGTCCAACTTGAATTCTTGGACCTTAACCCTCTAGTTGAAGGTTATAGTTATGTCAAGTAACTCTTAAGTGACGGTATGGGCTATGAATCCGACATTCAATGACCGCCTCCGCGTGTCGTCTGAAAGTCCCAAAAATAGCCCTGAACGCCGCGAAGTTACTTCCTGAAATGGCCTACTTGGTAAATGGATGCCGCGGTGCGCTCACATCGTAGACATTCACCGGAACTTTCGGATTGGCCGGCGCCTTCAGCAACGCTTCCAGGACGCGTGCCTTCAGCTCCTTCTCGTCCGCATTTCCCCAGACGACGATCTTGCCGTCCGTGAGCTTGAGTTCGACGGCGTCGGGCGACTTCGCCGAGGCGCTGGCCATCTTTGCCAGGACATCGGCCGGCAACGTGGCCAGAACGGCGGTGATCGCCTTGAAGAGGTCCTGGTTGGCTCCTTGCCCGTCGATGAGGGGCAAGGGTACCGATGCAGCATCAGGTGATGAACCAAGCTTGACGCCGTCGACGTCGACCAGCAGGTAGCTGTCACCGTTCTTGACCAGCGCCACAGGCACCCGTTCGGTGATGTGCACCAACAATTCCGACGGCGGACGGGCCTCCGTGCTGACGGAGCGTACCTGGACCAGAGGTTTGAGCAGCGCGGCAATCTCGGCGTCGTTGATTTGCGGAAGCGGTTTTCCCTTCACCGGCTCCAGTGCTTTCTGGACTGCGGCCGGCTGGAGCAACTTGGCTCCGTCGACCGTCACAGTGCGCACCGCGAATACCGGTGAATAGATGGCCGCAACGATGATGCCGGCAACCAGCGCGATAACGATGGCCAGCACCGTAAGAACCGTCCGGCGGCGCTTGCGCCCTTTCGGTTCTGGAAAGGCGAGCACATTGCTGTCCTTGCCGCTCGCGGCCGCTGAAGGGACCTCGACGGGATCGTCGAGGCTGCGTTCAGCACTGACGACCCCTGGCCGGGTTCCCGCCCGCGGCTTGAAAGTGGGCTTCCGGGTATCAGCCACCCAACAACTCCACGATCCGGGGCCCATAAGCCGTCACGTCACCGGCTCCGACAGTCAGGATGATGTCGCCTTCCCTGGCCTCGGAGAGAACCGCATCCAAGGCTTCCTGGCCGTCCGCCACCAGTCTGCCGCTCTTGAGGCGCTCGGTGATCAAGGTGCTCGTGACCCCTGGAATAGGGTCCTCGCGTGCCGGGTAGATCTCCAGCACGAGGGCGGTATCGGCTTCTCCAAGAGCCTCCGCAAACTGCTCTGCGAATTCGCGCGTGCGCGAAAACAGGTGCGGCTGGAAGAGCACATGCACCTTGTTGCCGCCCGCCACCGAGCGGGCAGCGGACAAAGCGGCCCGGACCTCCGTGGGGTGGTGGGCGTAGTCGTCATACACCCGGACGCCCCTCCCCTGCCCCTTGAACTCAAATCGCCGCGACGCTCCCGTGAAGTGGCCCAGCGCGGCCGCGGCGGCCTCAGGCGCCACGCCGAGCTCGACGGCGACGCCGAACGCGGCAGCCGCGTTCAGGGCGTTGTGCCGGCCGGGAACTTGAAGATCGAGGCGGTGCCGCTGCCCATCGGCGGAGACCCAGACATCGCCCGGACCGCCATTGTGAAGGCGGATGTCGGCGTCCTCTGCGGTCCCATAGCTCACCACGCGGGTGTTGCCCGCTGAGCGGGTCCGCTCCGCAAGGGCCCGGGCGCCGTCGTCGTCCGCGCAAGCGAACAGGACTCCAGCGGCAGGCAACAGGGCTGCGAAGCTGTCGAAGGAGGCATAGACGGCCTCAGGCGTGCCGTAGTAGTCGAGATGGTCTGCCTCGACGTTGGTGACAACGGCAATGAGCGGCCGGTAATTGAGGAAGGAACCGTCCGATTCATCGGCCTCGGCAACGAAGATGTCCGACGTGCCGTGCGCCGCGTTGACGCCGAGGGCCGGCACATTGGCGCCGATGGCGAAGGATGGATCCAGGCCCGCTTCCTTGAGCAGCACAGCCACCATGGAGGTGGTGGTGGACTTGCCATGGGTGCCTGCCACGGTCACGACACGATCCGTGCCCATCGTTGCCGCGAGGGCCTCGGAGCGGTGCAGCACCGGTAGCCCTGCCGTGCGGGCCGCCTCGAGTTCCGGGTTATCGGCCTTGATCGCCGAACCTGCGACAACAGTTTGCGCGTCGCCAAGATTTCCTGCAGCGTAGCCGACGGCAATCCGGGCGCCGGCGGTCTGAAGGTCCTGCATGACGGGCAGGTCCTTGGCGTCCGAACCACTCACCGCAACGCCCCGGGCCACCATGATGCGGGCGACGGCGGACATGCCTACACCGCCGATGCCGATGAAGTGGACCCGGCCGAGGGAATCGAGGTCTGCAAGGGGCTGGGTCATTCGGATACCGCTTCCAGTACAAGATCAGCCATCCGCTGATCAGCATTTCTGATGCCAAGTTCTTTTGCCTTGCTGGCCATGTCATCAAGGCGGGACTGATCCGTGAGCAAAGGAATCAACTCGGCTTTGAGCCAGTCAGCGGTGAGGGCCGCGTCATCGACCAAAAGGGCGGCACCGGCCTTGACCAACGCGGAGGCGTTCATGGCCTGCTCGCCGTTTCCGACGGGGAGCGGAACGAATACCGCGGGGAGTCCGACGGCGGCTACCTCACTGACCGTTGCCGCTCCGGAGCGCGCAAGGAGGACATCTGCCGCTGCGTAGACGTCTTCCATGCCGTCCACGTACTCCACCTGATGGTACCCATCGGCCGCCAGGGGGGCGCCGTCGTCGTTCTTGACTGCCTTGCCACGGCCGGTGATGTGCAGTGTTTGGATGCCTGCTTCCGCCAAAGCGGCTACTGCGCCGGCAATGGTGCGGTTGATGCTCTGGGCTCCGGAAGAACCGCCGGTCACGATGAGCGCGGGTTGTCCGGCGTCCAAGCCCAGGGATTGCCTGGCATCCGCCCGCCCCGCCGCCCGGTCCAGGCCGGCGATGGCCTTGCGCATGGGCATGCCAACGTGGCGGGCATGCCGCAACCGGGTCTCCGGAAAAGCCACGGCAACATGTTTGGTGAACATAGCCCCTACCCGGTTGGCAAGCCCGGGGCGCGTATTGGCCTCGTGAATGACGATTGGAATCTTCCGCCGCCACGCCGCCAGGTACATCGGCGTGCAAACGTAGCCGCCCACGCCCAGCAGGACGTCGGCCTGCGCGTCGTCGAGAATGCGGCCAGCCTGTTTGACGGCGGCAGCGAGCTTGCCGGGCAGTTTGAGCAGATCCGCGGAAGGCTTCCGGGGAAACGGAACCCGATCAATGGTGGCCAGCTCGTAGCCGGCGGCAGGAACGAGCCGGGTTTCCATGCCATTGGGCGTGCCGACGGCAAGGATGCTGGCGTCCGGCCGCAGGGACTTGAGGGCGTCGGCGATGGCGAGCAGCGGGCTGATGTGTCCGGCGGTCCCGCCACCGGCGAGGACCACGGACAGAGGCTTGGGCTGGGAATTCATGGAGTGCTATGTACGCTTTCGTGCAGTTTTCGCAGGCCGCCCACGCGGTTTGGAAGGGCTGGCAGAGGCCATTTGGGCGCGGGCCAAGGACAACACTACGCCCACGCCGCATAGGGACATCACCAATGCTGAACCGCCATACGAGATGAAAGGCAGCGGAACGCCGATCACGGGCAGCAGACCGGCCACCATGGCCATGTTGATTGCAGCTTGCCCAAGCATCCACGCCATGATCGAACCGCCCAACACACGGGCGAACAGGTCTTCCTGGTGGCTGACCACGCGATAGATGGCTACAGCGAGCAGCGCAAAAAGCACCAGGACCACCAGGGTACCCACCAGGCCGAGTTCCTCCCCGATCACGGCGAAGATGAAGTCATTGTGGGCTTCAGGAATCCACTGGTACTTCTGCCGGCTCTGGCCAAGCCCCACGCCAAGCCAGCCCCCGGAAGCAAGGGCATTCAGCCCCTGTTCGCTCTGGAAACCTATGTCGCTTCCTCCCGCACAGCTCTGCCCCATCCACGAGGTGATCCGGCACATCCGGTTTCCGCTGGTAACGGCGAGTATCAGCGCTGCAGCGGCGGCAACACCACCCGCTGCAGCGAAGAGCTTCAAGTTGACGCCACCGAAGAACAACCCGGCAGCCATGATGAGCATGACCACCAGCGAGGTTCCGAGGTCGTGGCCCAGGACAATCAAGGTAATGATGGCGCCGGAGACCGGAACGATGGGGACCAGTGCGTGCGTCCACTTATCAAGGAGCTTTGCCTTCACGGAAAGGACCGTGGCCATCCAGAGCACCAGCGCGAACTTGGCATATTCCGAAGGCTGGAAGGTGAAGCCGCCGATCTCGATCCAGTTCTGGTTGCCCAGGACCCGTTTGCCGATCACCAGAACGAGAACCAACAAGGCAACCGCAAGTACGATCGCCGGCCACGCGAATCTCTTGAGCCAAAGGACATTGACCCGTGAAAGCACCAACATCAAGACGATGCCGATACCGGCGAAAATTCCTTGCTTGGTGGCGATCGAATACGGGGATTCTCCGGCCGCAATCGCTTCAACGCTGGATGCCGAGAGGACCATGATGATCCCGATAGCCGTGAGCGCAAGCGATGCACCAAGAATCAGGTAGTACGTGGAGCCGTTTCTTGATTTACCGCTTCCCTCAAGCGTTGACCAGAAACCGGCAATCCCGGAACGAATGCGCGATGGCAGCGAGGGTCGAGCATCGCCGGCCGCGCGTCCAGCGGGGGCTGCCTTGCCGGCCCGGGTCCGCCCGGGACCGGTGCGCGTGGGCGTGCTGACCATTGTTACTCCTCGGTGGTCTGTGCCTTGCCTTCCACTAGCTCGCGAACTGCCCGGATGAAAGCGTCGCCACGGTGAGCGTAGGAAGAGAACTGGTCCATGGAGGCAGCCGCCGGGGCCATCAGCACAGTATCGCCGGGCTCGGCGACGCTTGCTGCCGACTCGACAGCATGGGCCATGACGGTGTCGCCGAAGATCGGAGACGGTTCCGCGGCGGCACCAGCTGAATCGGCGGACTGCACCATTTCAGTGTCGCCCTTTGGCTGCCCGATTACGGGCACATCCGCTGCGTGTCGTTGGAGGGAGGCTTCCAGGTCCGCGGTGTCTGTTCCGATCAGGACCACGGCCTTGAGCCTGCGCGCGTTGCTTTTTACCAGCTCGTCATAGTTGACGCCCTTGGACAAGCCGCCGGCGATCCAGACGACGCTATCGAACGCCGAGAGGGCTGCCGAGGCGGCGTGCGGATTGGTGGCCTTGGAGTCGTTGACCCACAGCACGCCGTTCTGCTTCGCCACGGGCTGGATGCGGTGGTCTCCAGGGAGGTAGTTCCTGAGTCCTTCGCGCACGGCTGCTGAATCGACGCCGTAGGCACGCACCAGGGCAGCCGCGGCCAGGGCGTTGGCGACCATGTGTCGAGGGGCACCCGGTCCCAGGTCCGCCAAGGATGCAAGTTCCTCGGCAGAGCTCCTGCGTTCTTCAATGAACGCGCGGTCCACGAGCAACCCCTCGACAACGCCAAGCATGCTGACTGCCGGCGTCAAGGTGGTGAATCCGATCGCCCTGCAACCCTCCACGACGTCGGCGTTTTCCACCATGCGTTCGGTCTCGATCTGTTCAGCGTTGTAAATGCACGCCTTTTGCGTGTGCTCGAAGATCTTTGCCTTGTCCGCAAGGTAAGACTCGTAAGAGCCGTGCCAGTCAACGTGGTCTTCGGCCACATTGAGGCAGACACTAGCCACGGGAGAGAGCGATTCACTCCAGTGGAGCTGGAAGCTGGAGAGTTCAACGGCGAGGGCGTCGTATTCCACAGGATCCCGGAGGGCGTCGAGGATCGGAGTCCCGACGTTTCCGACAGCAATCGCCTTGAGGCCCGCCGCCTGCAGCATGGCCTCGGTCATGCCCACAGTGGTGGTCTTGCCGTTGGTACCCGTGATCGTGAGCCAGTCCGCCGTCTTGCGGCCCTCGCGTTCGCGCACCCGCCAAGCGAGTTCGACGTCGCCCCACACCGGTACATGGGCGCGTTTGGCAGCTGCCAGGAGGGATTGGTCCGGCCGCCAGCCCGGTGAGGTCACCACGAGTTCGGCCTTCTCGCCATCCACCAAAGGCAGTGCCTTGACGGCATCCTGGCCAAGCAGGACGTCGGCCGCGCCGACGATCTTCAAGGTGTCCGCCTGGGCGAGGGCCCTGGCGCTCGTGGCGGCGTCAACCACCACCACCCGCGCCCCGAGTTCGATCAAGGTGTCGGCGGCGGCGAAACCGGAGACGCCGATGCCCGTCACGACGACGCGAAGGCCCTTCCAGTCGGAATCCCAACTGATGAGGTTCCGGAGCCGGTCATTGGCCGAAGGCTTGGATTGAAGACTCGCACTCACAGCAGCACCACCCATTCAGCATAGAAAATACCAAGGCCCGCGGCCACGAAAAGGCCACAGAGAATCCAGAATCGGACAACCACCGTGATCTCGGCCCAGCCCTTGAGTTCGAAGTGATGCTGCAAGGGGGCCATCTTGAAGACCCTTTTGCCCTTGGTGACTTTGAAGTAGCCCACCTGGATGATGACCGACAGCGTGATGAGAACGAAGAGCCCGCCGATGATGCCCAACAAAAGCTCGGTCCGGGACAGGATGGCAAAGCCGGCCACTGCCCCACCGATTGCCAACGAACCGGTGTCCCCCATGAAGATCTTCGCCGGGGACGTGTTCCACCAGAGGAAGCCCACAAGCGCGGCACTGCAGATGGCGGCCAAAAGCGCGAGATCGAGCGGGTCACGGACCGAATAGCAGCCACTGCCGGCCTCACGCGGCGAACCGCAGGCCTGGTTGTTCTGCCAGATTCCCATGAGGGTATATGCCCCGAAGACCATGATGGAGGCACCCGCGGCCAAGCCGTCCAGGCCGTCCGTCAGGTTGACACCGTTGGTTGCCGCCGTGACGATCAGGTTTGACCAGATCACGAACAGGATGGCCCCGAGGACTGTGCCCCCGAAGGCCAGGTTCAGCCAGGGAATGTCCCGGACGAGGGAAATATGCGTGGATGCCGGAGTGATGCCGTCCGCGTCAGGGAAGTTCAGGACCAGCACCGCGAAGACGATGCCGACAAACGCCTGGAGGATCAGCTTGGCTTTGGCGTTGAGTCCGAGGCTGCGCTGCTTGGAAATCTTGATGAAATCGTCAAGGAATCCAACGAATCCCATACCGACCATGAGGAACAACAAAAGCAGGCCCGAAGCGGACGGGCCCGGCGAACGAGGGTTCATCATCCACATGATCAGATGGGTCAACCCATAGCTGATGAGCACGGCGGCCACCACCACAGTGCCGCCCATGGTGGGAGTACCGCGCTTGGTGTGGTGGGAAGTGGGTCCGTCATCCCGGATGAACTGGCCGTAGCCCTTGGTCACGAGGAACCGGATGAAGAGTGGTGTCCCGATCAAAGCCACCAGGAGTGCGACGCCAGCGCCGATCAGCAGTGCAATCACAGGAGCTCGTTCCCTTCATTGGCGGCGGTTACAGCCGCGGTGTTCGCACTCGTTCCGGCCTGTGGGGGTAATGCTATCCGATCCCCCAAATGGCGGAGGCCTACCCCGTTCGAGGACTTGAACAGGACCAGATCGCCCGGCTCAAGCTCAGCCCGCAGGAGTTCGTAAGCCTCGTCAGCCGTCTCGGCGAAACTGCACTCGTTGCCCCAGGAGCCTTCCTGGATCGCGGAAATGTACAGCGCCCGGGCTTCGCGGCCAACCACCACCAGACGGGAAATGTTCAAGCGAACCACTTGGGTCCCCACGGCCGTGTGTTCGCGGATGGAATCTTCGCCAAGTTCCAGCATCGCGCCCAGGACGGCCCAGGTGCGACGCCCTTGGCCGAGGTCGGCAAGGGTGCGCAAGGCGGCGCGCATGGATTCAGGATTCGCGTTGTAGGCGTCGTTGATGATGGTGACGCCATCTGCCCGCTCCGTGCGTTCCATCCGCCACCGGCTGGCAGGCGACTGCTCGCTCAGCGAGGCGGCGATGTCGGTCGCGGGGACGCCTGCCGCATATGCCGCGGCCGCGGCGGCGAGCAGGTTGGTGATGTGGTGCGCACCGATGAGCTTGCTGTGGACCGCATGGGAGGCTCCGTCGTCGGGCAGGACGAGTTCGAATTCCGGGTGGCCGTCTTCGTCGATATCGGCGTTCCTGGCTTCGACAGCCGCGCCGGAAGCGCCGGTCGCCGTGGTTCCGAGCACCTTGGCCTGGGTGCGGGAAACCATCGCCGCGACCCGGGCGTCGTCGAGGTTGATGACCGCCGTTCCGTCCTGCCCCAGGGCTTCGACGAGTTCGCCCTTGGCCTTGGCGATGTTCTCCACGCCACCGAACTCGCCAGCGTGCGCGGTGCCGACGCCAAGAACGACGCCGATGTCCGGTTGGACCATCTCGGCGAGGTACTTGATGTGGCCAACTCCGGTGGCGCCCATTTCGATCACGAGATAGCGGGTGCCGGCGTCGGCTCCGAATACGGTGAGCGGTACACCGACTTCACCGTTGTACGAACCCTGGGGTGCCACCGTGGCACCGGCCCGGGACAGGATGCCGGCCAGCAGGTCTTTCGTAGTGGTCTTGCCCGCCGAGCCCGTGATGCCAATGACGGTAAAAGGCTCCCCCTGTGCCGCGCGGGCAGCGCGGATGCGGCGCACGGACTCGGCGGCCAGCGCACCCATGGCGAGCACGGCGTCATCGACGACGACGGCCGGGTACGTCCGGCCGTCGGCGTCGGAAACGTCGCGCTCAGTCAACGCCAGAACGGCACCGCGCTCAAATGCCGCCCCCACAAAGGCATGGCCGTCCGCGTTCTCTCCCGGCTTGGCCACATACATCGATCCGGCAGCCACCTCACGGGAATCGGTGACGATGGACCCGGGAACAATGCCCGGGTCCGCTGCCAAGCGGCCGTTGGTGATATCGGCGATTTCCGCCGCAGTAAGTGCAATCATCTCGGTCTAGGACTCTATCCGCTCATCCGTGGAAACTCTGAATCCCCTGGCTGTCAAGGCAGCCCGCAGTTCTACGCGGTCATCGAGTGCAAGGTTGACACCCTTCACTTCCTGCCAGACCTCGTGGCCGCGGCCGGCGATCAGGATGGTGTCCCGTTCAGTGGCCAATTCCACGGCCTGGCGAATGGCAACATCCCGGGGATACGCTTCCACGATCTCGCAGTCGAGCCCCTCGGACTCCCGGGCGGCGCGGGCTCCGGCGATGACTTCCGAACGGATGGTTGCGGCGTCTTCGTCGTGGGGGTCGTCGTCGCTGACAATGACGACGTCGGCGAGCCGGGCGGCTATGGCGCCCATGGTCGGCCTCTTGCCCTGGTCCCGTTGGCCTGTGGCGCCGAAAACGACAATCACCCGGGATCCGGGTTCCTGGGAGCGTACAGCCGTCAGGGCCCTCGCCAGCGCGTCCGGGTTGTGCGCGAAATCAACCACGGAGGCCGGGGCGTCCGAGATCAGCTGCATCCGGCCGGGTACGGAAACGGTAAAGGGATCGTCACTGTCCAGCGCCGCCTGCAATGCCTTCGGGTCGATGCCGGAAGCCAGCACCATGACGGTGGCCAGGGCTGCGTTGGCGACGTTGAAGTCCCCCGGCAATCCTGTGTGGACCCGCAGGACCGTTCCGTCACGGTGGCGCAGCACGAAGTCGGTTCCGAGCCCTCGTTGCATGGTGGCGACCACAGTCCAGTCGGCGTCCGTGCCGGGTACGGCGGACACCGTAGTCACGGGAATTCCGGCCTCTTCGGCCAGCAACCGCCCCCACTGATCGTCCACGGTCACCACGCCCCGGCGTGCGCGGTCGGTGGTGAAGAGTTCCGCTTTGGTCCGGAAGTACTCATCCATGCTTCCGTGAAGGTCCAGGTGGTCCTGGGTCAAGTTGGTGAATCCGGCTACATCGAACGTCACCGAGTCGACCCGGTGGAAGGACAGGGCGTGGGAGGAGACTTCCATGGAAGCCGCGTCCAACCCGCGTTCCCGCATGAGGGCGAGCAAGGCATGGACATCCGTTGACTCCGGCGTCGTCAGCAGGCTCGGGATGGCTTCGCCTCCCGCGACGATTTCGATCGTCCCAATCAGGCCGGGGTTCTTGCCCAGGGCGCGGAGAAGCGAATTGATGAAGTAGGTTGTGGTGGTTTTGCCGTTTGTACCCGTGACGCCGAAAAGCGTCGGCGAAGCCTCATCGCGCGGTTGGCTGCGATAAATGAGTGCAGAGAGAGGCCCGACGGCGGCGCGGGGACTGCTGACGATCAGGACAGGAACAGCGAGGTCCTCGCCAAGCGCCAGCCGGCGGGCGCCGTCTTCATCGCTCAAGACGGCCACAGCGCCAGCGGCCACAGCTTGGGGGACAAAGTCGGCCCCGTGGCGCGTGGCTCCGGGCAGGGCCAAGTACAAATCCCCCGGCTCGACGGTGCGCGAGTTGAGGGACACCCCAGTCACTGAGGTGCCGCCGGAGTCCGGGGGAAGGACGATTCCCAGGGATGCGGCGATGACCTCAAGGGGGACCGCCGCCACGAACGCGGGACGGAAGCCGGGTTTGTCCGTAGCCGGCGTGTTCCCTGTGGGGATCGATACGGCGTCATTCTGCTCTGACAAAGGGGTCTCCGTTGGTACTCGTAAAACTGGCCGCGCGGGAACCGCAGGGCTCCCGGAATCGGCATGGGTGGATCGTAATATGGCCGGACAGATGCCCAACAAGCTTACTTGGCGAAACTGATTTACTTGGCGTACTGGCCTTATTTGGCGTACTGGGGGAACCGCGCCGGAGTTCCGGTGGACGGAGGGACGTTGTAGGTGCGCAGGACCTGGCCCATGACCGAGCGGAAAATCGGCCCTTGGGTGATGCCGTAGATGTTGCCTTTAGGACGCTGGACAACTACCTCGACGATGAACCGTGGATTTTCCATGGGCGCCATTCCAATGATGGAAGCGGTGAACCCATCGAAGCCCGGCAGTCCATCTTCACGGGGTGCTTCGGAGGTTCCCGTCTTCGCACCCACCCGGTATCCGTCGATGCCGGCATCCTTCACTTCGCCCATGGTGACGTTGCTCTCAAGGATGTCGCGGACCTGCTGCGCCGTCTCCTTGGAAACGACTTGTCTGGGATCCTTGGCAGGAACTTTCGCCTCGACTCCATCGGCGCCGACGTAGCCGTCGATGAGCCGCGGTTGCAGCATCACGCCGTCGTTGGCGACGCTTTGGTACGCCCGGACCGTCTGGAGTGTTGATTGGGAAACCCCCTGGCCGAACAGCACTGTGTACTGCTGCCGGTCGTCCCATTGCTCCGGCTTCGCGAGGATGCCGGTGGCTTCAGCGGGAAGACCGATGTCCGGAGCTTCGCCGATGCCGAAGCGCTTGAGGTAGTCGTACCGCTGTTGCTTGGTCAGGCGGCTGCCGACCATTACGGTACCGGTGTTCATCGAATAGCCGAGGATGCCGGCGAGGGTCCTTTGTTCGGTGCCGTGCGTGAAAGCGTCGGTGAACGTCTGGCCGTCAATGGTTACAGCCGGCGGAATGGTGAAGGTGTCCAGCGGACTGGACTTTCCTTCATTGATCGCGGCCGATGCCGTGATCATTTTCTCGACCGAACCAGGTTCGTAGGCGGCCGTCACGGACCGCACGCCGCGGTCCGCTGCCGCAACTTTGCCGGGGTCATTGGGGTCCGGGGCATTGGTGTCCGCCATCGCGATGATGTTCCCGGTCTTGATGTCCTCGACAACGACCGATCCCCACTCGGCACTGAGCTGGTTGACCTGCGTTTGGATGGCCTGCTGCGCAAAGTACTGGATATCCGTGTTCAGAGTCAGCTTGACGTCTTTGCCATTCACGGCGGGGGTCAGCAGGTCGGTTGCCACGGGGATGCGAAGACCGTCCGCACCGATCTCGAAGACCCGCTTTCCGTCTTTCCCGCGGAGGAGCTCGTCTTGGGTCTGTTCAAGGCCTGCCTGGCCCGTGGTCCCGTCCTTGAGGAATCCGATGACGCCACCGGCAACGCTCCCATTGGGGTAGACACGTTTGCTGATGCCTTCCGATCCGACACCCGGGATATGCAGCTGGGAGATCTGGTCTTCAACCTCGGGCTTCACTTCCTTGGCCACGATGTTGTATTTTTTCTCGCCGGTCACTGCTTGCGTAAGCTGGCTGACATCCAGCCCCAGGGCGCTGGCGAGCTCGGCTATGCCTTGGGCCCTGGAGATCTTGTCGATGCCTTGGGTCTGGGAGTTGTAGCGCGAAAACTCGGTGGTGGCGGTGTTGACAGTTTGGTCCACCACGATGTTGTAGCGGATGACGCTGCTGGCCAGCACAGTGCCGTTGGCGTCAAGGATCCTGCCACGTTCGGCAGGCAGGATCGTGGATTTCAGCCGGTTGTTATAGGCCGCCTCGGCCATACCGCCGACGTCCAGTCCCTGGACGAGGAACAACTTGCCCCCAACCACCAGCAGCAACGTCAGCATGATTCCCAGGCCGATGCGCAGGCGCTTCTTCGCCGCCGGCGTTCTCTTGTTCTTCGATTTGCCGGTTTTCTGCACCACGTCGATTCCTTGCTGCTTGCCTTGCTGTTTACCCTGAAATCAGGTCGGCTGGACGCTATTGCCCGGGCACCTTCTGCTGTGGAGCCGGGACCGAACCACCGTGAAGATCCACAACCGGCGGCTTGGGTGCCACAGGAGCCGCGGGCGCCGCCGGCTTGGCCGGTGGGGAGTCAGCAGTTCCTGTTGGTTTGCGGTTTTCCAACGGATCTTTGGTAGTTGCAGGAGGTACGACGCTGAGCTGGCCTGCAACCGCAGGAGCAGCGATGACGGCACCGGGATTTTGTCCCTTGACTGCCGGCGTCGCCTTACCTGTGACCGTCAGGTTGTCCAGATTGATCTGGCCCGTGGCAGTGGAGGCTACCATTCCCAATTCTGCAGCCTTGGCGGCCAGATTCTGCGGAGCTTCGAAGTTCTGGACCTGCTGTGTCAGATCCTGGTTCTGCTTGTTCAGGGTCGCAGCATCGTTCCTGAGTTTCACAAGATCGTACTGGGCAGTGGAAACAGAGATGTTGAGCACGAGGACTGTCAGCAAGGCCGCCGCGAGTACGCCAAAGCAAAAGACGACGAACGGAGTGCGTCGTCTTCCGGGCACGCTCTGGACGAGCGAGAGCGGCGTCCGCGCCTTGCGGGGGGCTTCGCGCTCCGGGCCTCGGACGGGCAGGGCGCGCGCGGTGTTGCCCACTGTGGTCGGCAGGATCTTCGCGGCGGCGGTGCTCATGCTGTTCTCCTCGCTTTGATGCGTTCCACGGCCCGCAGTCGGGCAGATGCCGCACGCGGGTTTTCGGCGATTTCTTCGGGGGTCGGCACTTCCGTGCCTTTAGTCAAGGTCTTGAATTCCGGCTTGTGTTCTTCGAGCTCCACCGGGAAACCTAGCGGAGCTGATGACTTGGACCGTGACTGGAATACTGACTTGACGATCTTGTCTTCGAGCGAGTGGTAGGACATCACCACCACACGTCCGCCCATGGCCGATGCCGAGAGCGCAGCAGGTACCGCCCGTTCCAGGACGTCGAGTTCTTCGTTGACTTCAATCCGCAGTGCCTGGAAGGTCCGCTTTGCAGGATGTCCCCCGGACTTTGCGGCCGATGCAGGAACCACGCCGCGAATCTGCTCTACCAGTTCTCCCGTGGTGGCAAACGGTTTGCTGGCCCTCGCCGCGACGATCCGATTGGCGATCCTGCCGGCAAACTTCTCTTCGCCCCATTTGCGGATGATCCGCACCAGGTCTTCTTCGGAATAGTTGTTGACAACGTCAGCGGCAGTCTGGCCGCGGCTCGTGTCCATGCGCATGTCCAGTGGTGCGTCGTAGGAGTAGGCGAAGCCGCGCTCCCGCTCGTCCAGCTGGAGGGACGACACACCAAGGTCCATGAGGATGCCGTGGACCTCGGGGATGCCAAGGTCCGCAAGGACATCTTCAATCTCGTCATAGACGGCATGCACCAGATCGGTCCGAGCCTCGAACGGCTTCAAGCGCGCCCCGGCCAGGGCGAGCGCCTCTTCGTCCCGGTCTATGCCCACGAGGTGCAGATCGGGGAAACGTTGCAGCATAGCTTCGGAGTGGCCACCCATTCCCAAGGTGGCGTCGATGGCCACGGGCGTTTCTCCACGGCTGCGGGCCGCCTCAAAACCGGGGGCCAACAAATTGATGCACCGGTCCTTCAGGACCGGTACATGGCGCTCCGAGGTTGGCTTTGGCGCGTCTTGCTCCTCCATGTGGCCTCCTCAGTGCTGAATTATTCGGTGCATCTGCCGGTCAGTTGGTTGCTTCTTGGGTCGGATCCCCATCCGCGCCTATCGCAGTGTCCGCCTGGCTCCGGGGAAGGTGAGCCAGGAAAACAATGTGATGGGCGGCTGGAGATCCCATCCAAGAAGCCTTGCTGCTTCCTGGCCCGGTTTCTAAATGAACCCGGGAAGGTTGTCGTCGTCGGTCTCCGAGAAGGCGGCTTCCTTCTCGGCCAGGTACTCATCCCAAGCTTGGGCATCCCAGATCTCCGCACGGGTTCCGGCGCCGATGACGGCCAATTCCCGATCGAGACCTGCGTAGCTCCGGAGCGCCTGCGGAATCGTCACGCGCCCCTGCTTGTCAGGTACCTCGTCAGAGGCTCCGGACAGGAAAACCCGGATGTAGTCACGTGACTGCTTGGAGGAGATGGGGGCCTCCCGCATGGACTCGTGAATACGTTCGAATTCCCGCTGGCTGAAGACGTAGATGCAACGTTCCTGGCCTCTTGTGAGCACCAAGCCGTCAGCAAGTTCCTCGCGGAACTTGGCGGGAAGGATGATCCGGCCCTTTTCGTCCAGACGAGGAGAATGCGTGCCAAGAAACACTGGCCCACCGCCCCCATCCGTAAAGGTGCCCGTACCTGCCCCACGCCGCCACTACCCTCTTACTTGCTCCACTTTACTCCACAAGCCCCCACAGTCAACGCAATCCGGCGTGTTTCTGCCCCACTTTCGAATGAAGGCGCCTGAAAACGCATGGATTTCGTACGGGGTGGAAAGTGGAGCGGATTCTGCGGTGCACTCCCGGGAGGCGCCCGACGCCGGGGCCAAAGCCGCGCCCTCGCCCTCCTGTGATGCGGCGAACCTGCCGTTAAATGCGAAAAGACCCGAAATTCGGGTCTTTTCGCAATCAGGCCGACGCCTGGTGGTGCAATGTGGAGGACTCGGCTTCCTGCGGAAGACAAGTCCTAAAAGGGCGCCTAACTACTCTTCGCCGCGGCGACGCTCGTCCCAGCGCTCCTCAAGATTGCTCATGAATGAATTCCTGGCCTTGCCGGGCTTGGCACTCTTCCCCTTGCCGCCGATAGCCCTTCGCAGGGTCGCAAAGTAAACGCCGGCGCCCATGACAATGAAGCCCAGCACACCAAGGAAGATGTTCTGCAACGACACACCTACCAACAACAAGAGGATCCCGGCGATAGTGCCTAGAACGCCAATAACGATGTGCCTGGTCGACCATGAACGAATGGGGTCAGAGCCCATTGAATTGGCAAACTTTGGATCGTCCTCATGCAGTTGCTTCTCGAGTTGCTCGAGGAGCTTCTGTTCGTGCTCCGAGAGGGGCATCGCGACCTCCTTTAGTCGGCCAGCGTCTCGATACGCCGCTGCCGTTGCCTCTGTTCCTTTGAACGGACGAATCCAAAAAAGGGTTCCCGAAGACCGGGTCTTGTGAACACGGTCTCACGGAACGGACGCAACGGAGCAATTTATCCAGACGGTCTAAATCTGTGTATCTCTAGGATAGTTTGTTGGCCGCTGTTCTGAAAGACACGCCGGAGGCACACAAGGAGCTCTTCGACGCCTAAGGAGATCCGGGCTCTTCGGGCTCTGCGCGCGGTTCCAGAAGCCTCGCCGGAAGGACGGTTTTGCTGCCGAATCGCTCGGTGACGCGGTCGAGCGCCTGCTCAGCCGCCCGCCAGTTGTCGTCCCTGCGATCCAGGCTCAACTGCAGCGAGGCGTGTTCGGCCGGTTCGAGCTGCTCGGCCCGCACCCCCACAAGGCGCACGCTCATGGGCCTGTCCCCCAAGGATGCCAAGAGCTGGCTCGCCACTTGATAGATCAGCTGGGCACTGTCCACCGGCGTATGCATCGTCTTGCTGCGGCTGATTGTCGAAAAATCGGCATAGCGCAGCTTCAGCGCGATGGTCCGGGCCACCATGCCGGCAGTCCGTAGCCGTGAAGCGGTGCGGTGTGAGAGCCTGAGCAACTCGCGGTGCAGCAGTGCATCGTCCGGGGTATCGACCGCGAAGGTTTCTTCGGAGCCAATGCTCTTTTCCAGGCGTGTGGGCGTGACCGGCCGAGGATCCAAACCCATGGACAATCGGTGGACGTGCTCTCCCGAAGCTCCGAGGACCCTTTTCAAGGAAGAAAGCGGCGTTGCAGCAACATCGGCCACAGTGCGGATCCCCAGCCTGGCAAGGACATCGGCAGTCTTGGCCCCGACTCCCCACAAGGCGCTTACGGGAAGACCATGCAGGTACGCTACGGTCTGGTCCGCCTCAATGAGCAGCAGGCCGTCAGGCTTGCAGCGCGTGGAAGCAATTTTGGCAACGAACTTGTTGGCGGCGATCCCCACGGACGCCGTGATTCCCAGCTCCGAAGCGACGCGGCGCCGGATCAGATGGCCGATCTGAAGTGGCGGACCCAATCTCCTGATCGCCCCACCGACGTCCAGGAAGGCTTCGTCGACGCTCAGGGGCTCTACGAGATCGGTTATTGATTCAAAGATTCCCATCAACTGCCGGGAGACCTCGTAGTAGAGGCCGTGGCGTGGTTCGATGATGACCGCTTTGGGGCACATCCGCATGGCGTTGGCCATGGGCATGGCCGACCTTACGCCCAAGGCACGCGCTTCGTAGGAGGCCGACAGCACAACCGAGCGATCCACGGGGAAGCCCACAATGACAGGTTTTCCGCGGAGTTCAGGACGGGTCCGCAATTCAACCGAGACGAAGAAGGCATCCATGTCCACGTGGAGGATGCTGGTACGCCTCAACTCCCGCAAAGCAGCAGGATCCGGGGTGAATCCTTGCCCGGGGTCCTCTGCTTGTGGTCTCACAAGGAAATCCTATGCCGCTGTACTGGTTAAACTGGAGGCAGCTTCCGGCACCCTAAGCTGGAAGCAGCATCCGGCGTCGTCCCCAGGAGGAAATCCCTGTGAAGCTCTTTGGAAAGCCTCAACCCGTCAGCCTGGCCCTGTTGGCCACGGGTGTCGCGTTGACCATTTCGGCTTGCGGGTCGTCCCCTGCAAGCACGGCATCCCAAGGGCCGGCGCCAACATCGTCCGGGCCCGCGGCTGCTTCGGCAAGCCCCGCGCCTACTACTTCTTCAACGGCTACCCCGGGAGCATCCGCGACCGTCGGAGCCCTCGTACCGGGGTTCCCGAAACAACTGATTCCACTGATGCCGCAGGCAGCCGTGGAGTCCAGCAGCTTCGACAAGAACACCTCGCCGGCTTCGGTGGCCTTGGTCGGCACTATTGCATCGCCGGCCGACACCGTGGTGGCCTTTTATACGTCTGCTCTCACGGCACAGGGTTTCAAGGAAGTTCCCGGGAACACTGTGGGAAGCATCAAATCGAAAGACTTCCTGCGTGGGGACAATGAAACGGTAAACATCTCGGTGGTGGAAATCGCGGGCAAATCCACGTTCACCATCGGCGCCAACGTGGCCGCCGGGTCCGTCAAGTGACTACGGAAAGCCTCGGTGCGGAACAGGGCCGTTTTGTTGCCGACGTCGCCGCCAAACTTAACGGCTTCCTTGGTGCGCAACAGGAGACCATGGCGACCATATCCTCCGATGTCACTCCCCTCATGGGCTCCATCACGAACCTTGTCACAGGTGGGAAGCGCCTCCGGGCCTTGATGTGCTACTGGGGGTGGCGGGGTGCCGGAGGTGAGTCTGCGCATCCCGACATCATCACGGCCGGCTGCGCCTTGGAACTCTTCCAAGCCGCAGCCCTGATTCACGACGACATCATCGACCGCTCTGATACCCGGCGCGGAGGTCCCAGCGTGCACAAGCGGTTCAGCCAGCTCCATGAGAGCCAGGGCTGGGCACTCGACAGCGAACGGTTCGGGCATGCGGCCGCTATTCTCACTGGGGACCTGTGCCTGTCCTTCAGTGAGGAAGCGTTCACGCAGATCGGCGCCAGGGCTGCGTCCGGGACCTCTGCGCGGCGGATCTTCAACCTGATGCGCGCCGAGGTCATGGCCGGGCAGTACCTGGACATCCTGGAGGAAGTAGCAGGTCCGGTTCGGGACCGCGGGGGTGCAGTCAAGCGCGCCCAGTCCATCATCCGTTTCAAGTCGGCAAAGTATTCGACAGAACACCCCCTGGCACTTGGGGGCGCCTTGGCCGGCGCCAGCAAAGAGCTCCTGCAAGGCTATTCCGCCTTTGCGCTACCGCTTGGTGAGGCATTCCAGCTGCGCGACGACGTCTTGGGTGTGTTCGGAGACCCCGGGACTACTGGAAAGCCAGCGGGAGATGACCTGCGCGAAGGCAAGCGGACCGTGTTGGTCGGCTTCGCCATCAACCAAGCCGGAGCTGCCGATTCCGCCTACATCGACACCACGCTCGGCAGGCAGGACCTCGGTGAGGCCGAGGTTGCCGAGATCAGGCGGATCATCGTGGATTGCGGAGCGCTCGAAGCCACGGAATCAATGATCGAAGAGCTCAGCAACGAAGCTTTCGAAGCCTTGGAACGCCTCCCCCTGGCTGAACTCCCACTCACTGCACTCCGGCAGCTGGCCGAAGCCGCTGTCAGCCGGGCCGCATGAACTCTTGCTTAATCCGGGCGAAAAGCAGGCTGAGGATACGGCTTAATACAGTGGTGGCGGCAGTTTCCTGCCGCCACCACTGTATTAAGGCGGGTCCTTACCAGGCCAGCGATTGGGCCCGGCGTCGGATTTCCGTCTTGCGCCCTTCACGCAGCGCATCGACAGGGCGGCCACGCAGCGACTCGTCCGGAGTGAAGAGCCATGCAATGAGCTCCTCATCCGTATACCCGGCATCGCCCAGCACTGCAATGGTGCCCTTCAGGCTGTCCACCAAATGACCGTCCTGGATGAAGAGGGCGGGAATCGAGCGGATGTTCCGTTCGCCCACTCTCACAGCCACAACTGCACGCTCATCCAGAAGACCGTGGACTTTGGTGATTGAAACGTTCAGCAGCTCTGCGACATCGGGCAGCGGCAGCCAATCGGAAACGAGGCTTTCTACATTACTCACGGATCAAGATTGCCACGCCCGTGGGCTTTGCGCCTAGCCAGCCCGGCGGCCAGGCAGGATTTGTGGCCGTGAATTGCCCAAGAATCGAATACCCCGGGATTTCTTGTGCGGAATCGAAAAATGTGAGAGATTCACATTGATCACATTTGCATCACTACTCACTTTAGAAACACTGGTATCACTGGCAACAGCGGCATTCCCAAAATATCCGCTGCTGAGATGAGGATTGCTCCCATGACGACGCCCCGCTCGCCCAAGAAGACAACGAGCATGCCCATAATTGCGGCCACCACAGCGGCCCTGCCCGCCGTCATGCTCTCTTCACTGGCGCTTGCCCAACCGGCAACTGCGCTACCGGCGGTACAGCCTCAGAGGATCCCGTCCACCCTGGCCGCGGCGATGAAGGCCCAGGCTTCGGCCGCGGCTGCCAACGTCATTCCGGCGTCTGCGGTTGCTTCGGCAATCCCGGCTTCAATGCAGGCAATGGCTCCTGCCGTTCCGGCCATGTACACGATCGTCCGGGGCGATACCATCAGCGGCATCGCGTCCCGCTATGGGTTGAACACCAACACTGTGCTGCAGCTTAACGGGCTCTCGGCCAACACCATCATCTACCCGGGAAAGCAGATCAAGCTGTCCGGTTCCGGGACTGCTGCGTCGGCTCCGGCACCGGCCGCGCCAAGCCCTGCCCCCAAGCTGGCGTCGTCATCGTCGGCCGCGACTTACACCGTCAAGTCCGGCGATACGCTGGGCGGCATTGCCGCCCGCAACGGCGTGGCTCTCTCCGACGTCTTCAACTGGAACGGCCTCAACGGCCGGTCCATCATCTACCCGGGACAGAAGATCAAGGTCGGTCCGGGAACAAACGCACCAGCTCCTGCGGCGCCGGCACCTGCCCCGGCACCGGCCACGCCGGCAGTACCGGCAGTTGCCAACACCGGCTCTTACACGATTAAGTCCGGTGACACTTTGGGCGGCATTGCGTCCCGCCTTGGCGTCTCCCTTTCGTCGCTGCTCTCGGCCAACAAGCTGTCCATGAGCACCATCATTTACCCTGGCCAGAAGCTCGCCATCCCCGGCGCTCCTGCCGCTCCGGCTCCCGTCGCTACCCCCTTGGTTCCGAGCACTTTCCTGGGCTACACGTACCCGGCGGCCGTCGTCAGCTCAGCCAACGCGAACAAGGCGCTGCTCAATGCTTCTCCGGTTCCGAGCACCACCCAGATGAAGGGGATTGTGGCAGACACTGCGCGCCGGATGGGCGTAGACCCCTCCCTGGCATTGGCATTCGCCTACCAGGAATCCGGCTTCAATCAGCGTGCGGTATCGCCTGCCAACGCCATCGGCACCATGCAGGTTATTCCTTCCTCCGGCGAATGGGCCTCCCAACTGGTAGGACGCAAGCTCAACCTTCTTGACCCGTACGACAACGTCACCGCCGGCGTCGCGATCATTCGGGCGCTGGTGAACACGAGCAAGGACGTCAACACGGCCATCGCAGGCTACTACCAGGGCCAGTACTCAGTGAGCAAGTACGGCATGTATGACGACACCAAGGCCTACGTCGCCGCAATCCTTGCCCACAAGAAGAACTTCAGCTGAACCACGCCGCAAACACGGGCCCGGATCGCATGCCGATTCGGGCCCGTGTTTTTGCTCAACTAGGATCGTAGGGTGCAGGAACAAGTTTCGGACCATCTCCTCGGCTCCCTCGTGGACGGGCGCTACCTCGTCCGATCGCGCCTCGCGGGCGGCGGAATGTCCACCGTCTACCTTGCCACTGACGAGCGACTCGACCGCGACGTGGCGCTTAAAGTGCTGCATCCGCATCTGGCCAACGACCAAAACTTCCTTGACCGCCTCCAGCGCGAGGCTCGGGCCGCCGCCAGCCTGTCCCACCCGCATGTCGTAGGCGTCCTCGACCAGGGTCAGGACGGCCATGTTGCATACATCGTCATGGAGTACATCAAGGGGCATACCCTCCGCGATGTCCTCAACGAAAAGAGCGCCCTTCCGCCCCGGCTGGCCTTTGCGCTGATAGACCCCGTCATCGAAGGACTCGCTGCCGCCCACGCAGCGGGGCTGATACACCGCGACGTGAAGCCGGAGAATGTCCTGATCGCCGACGACGGCCGCATCAAGGTGGGCGATTTCGGCTTGGCCCGGGCGGTGACGGCGACCACGAGCACCGGTTCCCTGATCGGCACGGTTGCCTACTTGGCTCCCGAACTGGTCCTAGGCAAGCCCGCCGACGCCCGGAGCGACATCTACTCTGCCGGCATCATGCTCTACGAGATGCTTACCGGCGAGCAACCATACTCCGGCGACGTTCCCATCCAGGTGGCTTACCAGCACGTCAACTCGAGCGTCGTGCCGCCGTCGCTCGCTGTTCCTGGACTCGCTGCCGACGTGGACGAACTCGTTCAATGGTGCACCGCAAAGGAGCCCGAAGAGCGTCCTGTGGACGGGTCTTCGCTCTTGTCGGAACTGCGGCATATCCGGACTACCCTGAGCGACGCACAACTGGACATCACCCCGCCGGCCGCCAAGGCGCTTGCCGCGGAGGCGGAAGGTGGACAAGACGCGGGGGCAACCGTGGTTGTCGCATCTTTCCATGCCGAGCGCACGGAGACACTGGAAACGATCGGCCGCCCAACGGAGATTATCTCGAGCCAGCGCAATCCGACCACGGTGCTGCCGCCGTCGGGCTTCTCCCCCGGTGCGACGACGGGTCAAACCGTATTGCCCTCGGAGCGGCCTGCTCCGGCGAGTAAACGCGACATCAAGAAAATGGCGCGTCAGGAAGAAAAGGACCGCGCCCGCGCCGCGGCCACGCCGTCGCGCTCTTTGCGGGAAGGCAATCCGCGCCGCCGGGCGGTGATCTGGACAGTTGTGGTGATTGTCCTGGCAATCCTTGCCACAGCCGCGGGCTGGTTCTTCGGCATGGGGCCAGGCTCGCCCGGAACCATTCCGGACACGAAAAACAAGACGGTGGCGGAAGCCCAGCAACTGCTGAGAACCGCCGGCTTCCAATCTGAGCCGAAGGACGTGTTCGACGACGAAGTCACGGCCGGGTTGGCGATTGGAACGGAGCCCGCGTCCGGCCAAGTAATCCGGAAGTTCCAACCCGTGTCGCTCTTCGTTTCGAAGGGTCCCCAGTTGTTTCCGCTCACCGCGATGACGGGCCTGACACTGGACCAGGCCAAGAATGCGCTTGGCACGGCCGGGATGACGCTCGGGAAGGTGACCGAGCAGTATGACGACAAGGTGCCTTCAGGCTCGGTCATCTCCCAGGCCCCCGCTCAGGACACGGCAGTCCGCCACGGTACGCCGGTGGCATTGGTGGTTTCCAAGGGACCACAGCCCCTTCCTGTACCCGATGTCCGCGGCATGACCCAGCAAGCTGCGGTCAAAGCGATCAGCGACGCCGGCTTGACCGCCAAAATTGCGCCGGAACCCGTCAATGACAAGAAGGTTCCGGCGGGGGCCGTGGTCAGCCAGACCCCGGCGAACGGCACTTTGACCCGTGGCGAGCCGGTCACCTTGACCCTGTCCAAGGGACCGAAGCTGGTGCATGTTCCCAGCTTCATCGGCAAGCAGGCGGACGCCGCTCGCAAAGCTTTGGAGTCGCTGGGGTTCGACGTCAAGATCAACAACGTCCTAGGCGGCTTCTTCGGCACCGTCCGTGACCAGAACCCGGTGGACAGCGATGCCCCGGAGGGCGCCGTCATCACCTTGACCGTGGTGTAGACCTTACAAACAGAGAGGCGATCCGGAATGTTCCGGATCGCCTCTCTGTTTGTGTCTTACTCGCCGCCCGTTCGCCGGCCGACTGACCTATCGCTTTGTGAGTGCCCCGGCCACGAGGAATGCCATCTCAAGGGACTGCATGTGGTTCAGGCGGGGATCGCACACGGACTCATAGCGGTCCAGGAAGGCGTCCTGGTCAATCGGATCGGCTCCGCCGAGGCATTCCGCGACGTCGTCGCCGGTCATCTCCATGTGCAGGCCACCCGGTACCGTGCCCAGTGCATGGTGAACCTCGAAGAATCCGCGGACTTCGTCCACGACGTCGTCAAAGTTGCGGGTCTTGTAGCCGTTGGGCGAGGTGACCGTGTTCCCATGCATCGGATCCGTGACCCAAAGAACCTGGGCACCGGAGGCGGTGACCTTCTCGACGACGGCGGGCAGCTTCTCCCGGATGTTCTTGGAACCCATCCGGGTGATGAAGGTGAGGCGGCCTGGCTCGCGGTTCGGGTCCAGCTTGTCAATAAGCCGCAACGCGTCGTCGCCGGTGGTTCCGGGACCGAGCTTGACGCCGATGGGATTGCGGACACGGGAGAGGAAGTCCACGTGCGCATGATCGAGTTCACGCGTACGCTCGCCAATCCAGAGGAAGTGGCCGGAGGTGTCGTAAGGAAGTCCCGTGCGGGAGTCGATGCGCGTCAGGGCGCGTTCGTAGTCCAGCAGCAATGCCTCGTGGCTCGCGAAGAACTCCACGCGCTTGAGGGCTTCAAAGTCGGCACCACAGGAATCCATGAATTTGATGGCACGGTCGATGTCCCTGGCCAAGGACTCGTAGCGGGCGTGGGCAGGGTTCTCTGTGAAGCCCTTGTTCCAGAGGTGCACCAGGCGAAGATCGGCAAAGCCCCCCTGCGTGAAGGCGCGGATGAGGTTCAGGGTGGAAGCCGAGGTGTGGTACGCCTTCAGCATGCGGCCGGCGTCGTGGGCCCGGGACTCCGGAGTGAAGTCGTAACCGTTGACGATGTCGCCACGATAGGCAGGCAACGTCACGCCGTCGCGGGTCTCTTCGTTCGAGGATCGCGGCTTGGCGAACTGGCCGGCCATGCGACCCATCTTGATGACGGGCATGGCCGCACCATAGGTGAGGACAACGGCCATCTGCAGGATGGTGCGGACGCGGGCGCTGATCTTGTCGGCCGTGGCGTCCTCGAAAGTCTCGGCGCAGTCGCCACCTTGAAGCAGGAAGGCCTTGCCCTGGGCTGCCGCGGCCAAGCGCTCGCGCAGCACATCCACTTCGCCGGCGAAGACCAGCGGCGGGAGCACGGAGAGTTCTTTGACAGAGGCATCGAAGACGCCCCTATCGGACCAGGTGGGTTGCTGCGAGATAGGCAGCTGCCGCCAGTCGTCCAAGCCGGGATAGTTTGCCGCGCCACTTTGCGCGGTGCTGGTCATGGGGCTGCCCAGCGGGCTGGTCACGGACGGTGCGGGGTTCGCGGATAGCTCAGTCACTCTCCAAGACTAGTTGCCTTGCCCGCTGTTCGGCGCACGGCTGCCGTAACCGTTATTCGCTGGGCCGTCATACTTTTCCAGGCACGGCGTCGTCGCCATCGTCCGGCTCTGATCCGCCGGCGGAGTCGGGCCCGTCTTCAGGTCCGGCCTCGGCAGGAATTGGTTCGCTACCGCTCTCCGGGCCGGGAAGCTGCCCGGCCAGTCGCGCCTTGACGACGGCGGCGTATTCGTCCACGTATTCCTGCCCGGAGAGCCGCATGAGCTCGTACATGATTTCATCGGTCACGGCGCGTTGGACGGTGCGGTCTTCCTCTTGGCCGTAGTACCGGCTGAAGTCGAGCGGCTGGCCGAAAATGATCCCGATGCGGCGAATGTTGGGCAAACGCTTGCCGATGGGCTGGACCTTTTCGGTACCGATCATGGCCACGGGAATAACGCGGACCCGGGTTTGGAGGGCAAGTTTGGCGACTCCCACCTTGCCTCGGTACAGCTTGGCATCCGGACTGCGGGTGCCTTCCGGGTAGATGCCCAGCAGGCCGCCACCGGCCAGGACATCCTTACCCGCCTGCAAGGACAGCTCGGAGGCGGCCCCGCCCGAACGGTCCATGGGCAACTGGTTGGTGAGGCGGAAGAACATGGCCGTGAGCCTGCCCTTGAGCCCCGTGCCCGTAAAGTACTCGGACTTGGCCAGGAAACTGACGCGCCGGGGCACCATCACCGGCATGAAGATCGAGTCCGAAAAGGACAAATGATTGGAAGCGAGAATCGCGGGACCATCGTGGGGAACATTGTCGAGGCCCTTGACCCAAGGGCGGAACAGCAATTTGAGAACCGGACCCAAAAAGATCCGTTTCATGACCCAATAGAACACTTTGGTTCCTCTCCGGGACGGCGTCTGCGAGGCGTCCGGACGGTCCCGGCCGGCACTCAGAAGCCACCCTACTCCAGTGAGAAATGTCCCGAACAGTGACACGATGGACTCATGACGGAAAGCAGTGCCGCCAACAGAGTAGCCTCGGAGTCATCATGAACACTCTCCCTGATCCCTCCCCGTACGCCAGCACCTTCACCGGTAGTGGACCGAGCATCGGCGTGGTGATGAGCCACGGTTTTACGGGTAGTCCGCACAGCATGCGCCCATGGGCGGAGTATCTTGCAGCGGAAGGCTACGCCGTGCGCCTGCCTTTGCTTCCGGGCCATGGGACCACGTGGCAGGACATGGCTACACGGCATTGGCAGGAGTGGCACCACGCTGTGGATGCGGCGTATCTCGAACTCCAGGCGGAGTGCGATTTCGTTTTCGCTGCGGGCTTGTCGATGGGCGGGACGCTGGCTCTCCGGATCGCGGCCACCCGCCCCGTGGCAGGGACCGTCGTCGTGAATCCTGGCCTGGTGATCGACGACCCCCGCGCGGCAGTGGTTGGCGTCCTCAAGCACGTCATGAAATCGACCCCGGCCATTGCCAACGACATCCTCAAACCAGGGATGGACGAGGGCGCCTACCCCAGGACTCCGGTCGCCGCCGCGCATGAGCTGAAGAAGATGTACAAGGATACCGTCGCTCTCCTCCCCCGGATTTCCGCCCCCGTGCGCGTCTTCCGCTCTTCCGTGGACCACGTGGTTTCAGACCGAAGCATCAAGCAGTTGAAAGAACGCGTCCCGGCTTCGATGGAATTCAGCACCCTGGAGAACAGCTACCACGTGGCCACCTTGGACAACGATGCCCTGGAGATCTTCCGCGGCTCGGCCGATTTCATCCGGAAAACGATGGCTGCACTGACGAACAGTTCCGCCCCTTCCCGCCAGTCCGGCGCCGAACTCCGGGACTTACCCCATGAATAGGCCGGGACCGGACTCGCCGGACCAGAGCGCCAACAAGGACGACGACGCCGTCTGGCTGGATCTGGTGGCCCGGCTTGAGTCGATGCCTTCCTCGGCGCTGGACGAACCGCTGCCCGCCGAAGACCTCCCCAAGGATCCTGGGAAAGGGCAGGGTCCAGGGCCGGACGCGGTTCCTGGCACCTCCACGACCCGCTCCTTCCAGGACTTCGATCCCCTGGGATTGGCAAGGAGAGGCGCCCCCGAAGGACCCGGCGCACACGCAGGCGAAGAGACCGGGGCGACCGGTCCGCGTGACTATGGTGTCGAGGACGAGGACGGGTTCGTTCCGGAGGACCCACCAAGCCTGGCCGGTACGGAACCGCTGACCATGCTCGCCTGGATCGGCGCAGTGGGTGGCCCGCTTGCACTGCTGTTTACCGCGATGTTCTGGCGCTCGGCGCCCCTCTTGGCGGTCATGGGCATCTTGGCTGCATTTCTAGCTTCGGTGGTGTACCTCATCATGAAGCTGCCCCAGGAAAAAGACGAGAACGACGACGGCGCCCGCGTCTAAGGAGGCTGGCGCACCGCGCAACACCGCGCGGCGGAGCTCGTCCTAGCCGCGCGCCCTGCCACTGACCCGGGACAAATCGGCGGCGCCGATCATCCCTGCCCGTGGTCCCAGCGCGGCAAGCTTGATGGCGGCTGCAGGGCGGAAGCCGCGGCCCGTCAGGTTCCGGGTGAATGCAGTCCGCGCGGGGCCAACCAGTAGTTCACCGGCATCGCACAGGCCTCCGCCGATAACAAACGTTCCCGGATCCAGCGCGGCCGCGAGGTTCGCGAGGCCGAGCCCAAGCCAGTGCCCCACCTCTTCCAGGAGCTCCCTTGAGGCCGAGTCCCCGGCTTTTGCCCGTTCCGTCACGGTCACGCCCGTAATGTTCTCCGCGGCGCCACCGGCGGCTTTCAGCAATTCGTAGGCGACCGGGGAATTGCGGAGGGCCAGTTCCCGGGCCTCCCTGCCGAGAGCGTTCCCTGACGCATACTGCTCCCAGCAGCCGCGGTTGCCGCATTCGCAGCGATGCCCGCCGGGCACCACGATTTGGTGGCCGAACTCCCCCGCTACTCCGAACCGCCCACGTTCCACGCGTCCGTCCATGACCATGGCACCACCAATGCCGGTGCCCAGGGTGATGCAGACGAGTCTGCTCTCCCCTTGCCCCGCGCCGAAGCGCCATTCAGCCCAGGCGGCGGCGTCGGCGTCGTTGGTGACCAGAACCGGGCGCCTCAGCAGGCTCTGCAGGTTTGCACGCAGCGGTTCGTTGCGCCAGGCGAGATGCGGGCTGAACAGCACCGTGCCGCCGTCGAGATCCATCCAGCCCGCCGCGCCGATCCCCACGGAGGCGATGCGATGGCTTTTGCCCAGCTCCTGGACCAACTCGACGATCACCTGTTCCACGGCCCGGGCATCATTGCCAGGAGTTGAGCGCCGCGCTTCGTCAACCACATGGCCAGAGGGATCCACAACCCCCGCAGCAACCTTCGTGCCGCCGATGTCGATCCCGATAGCCAGTCCCCTACGACCAAGATGGGAGCGGCGGGCGGCCCAGGGAACCGACTCCCAGCGAATGCCACCGTGTGTGGAGCCGGGGCGCCGGCCAGTTGCGGTTGAACCGGACCAGGAAATCTTCCGAACGCGTGCCGTGGTCTGGTCGTTGGATGAATTCAGAGGCATGCCGCCATCCTATTCCGAGTGCCGCATATGTACGGACATGGCACCTGTATGAACAAGCACCATGACCGGCCGCATTGGATGAATCACACGCTTCAAGTAATGTTACTCATCAGTAACTTGAAATTGGTGAATTGCGACACACCCATTACGTGGCCGTATAGAGTTAGAGCAGCCCCGCAATGGTCTGTTGATATCGAAGGAGCTATCGTGCGTGAATTCAGTGTTCCGCCCCTGGTGAATGTTGCCCCCGAAACCAACATCACGGACCTCGTGGTTCGTCAGGCTGCCAAGCCATCCAACCCCGCCCTGTTTGCCAAACTCAACGGTGCGGGCCAATGGCAGGACATCCGTGCAACGGAGTTCCTCAAAGACGTCTCGGCGCTGGCAAAAGGCCTGATCGCCAACGGTGTCGGCGTGGGTGACCGAGTGGGCATCATGTCCAGGACCCGCTACGAATGGTCCCTCGTGGACTTCGCCGTCTGGTTTGCAGGCGGCATTTCCGTGCCGATCTATGAAACGTCATCGCCGTCACAAGTGGCGTGGAACCTCGGCGACTCCGGCGCAGTCGCGGCATTCGCCGAGTCTGCACACCACGAGGACGTCATCCGCCAAGCGGTCACCGCCGAAGGACTCGGCTCAGTTGCCCATATATGGCAACTTGAACGCGGCGGCCTTGATACCCTCCGCAGCGCGGGTAGCGGGATCAGCGACGAGGAGCTTGAGTCGCGTCGCAACAGCGCGGTACTTGCCGATGTCGCCACTATCATCTATACCTCCGGCACCACGGGCCGCCCCAAGGGTTGCGAACTCACGCACGGCAACTTCGTGGAACTTTCGGAGAACGCCCTGGCTTCCCTCGGTGACGTCGTCAACGAGGACGCCAAAACCATCATGTTCCTCCCGCTGGCCCACGTCTTTGCCCGCTTCATCTCGGTCCTGGCCGTCGCAGCCGGCTCCCAAGTGGCCCACACCCCGGATATCAAGAACCTTCTCGGGGACCTGCAGAGTTTTCAGCCGTCCTTCATCCTCGCCGTTCCCCGCGTCTTCGAAAAGGTTTTCAACTCGGCCCTCACCAAGGCGGAGGACAGTGGCAAGGGTGCGATTTTCCACAAGGCCGTGGATACGGCAATCGCCTACTCCAAGGCGCAGCAGTTTGGCTCCGTCGGGCTGGTGCTGAGGCTCAAGCACGCCGTCTTCGACCGTTTGGTGTACGGGAAACTCCGCGCAGCCATGGGCGGCCACGTCAGCCATGCCGTCTCCGGTGGTGGTCCCCTCGGCGAACGGCTGGGCCATTTCTTCCACGGCATCGGCTTGCAGATCCTGGAGGGATACGGGCTGACTGAGACCACGGCGCCCATCTCAGTCAACACCCCGTCCCTGATCAAGATCGGCACAGTAGGCGCACCGCTCCCGGGCAATGCGGTCAAGATCGCCGACGACGGCGAAATCCTCGCCAAGGGCGTCTGCGTCATGAAGGGCTATTACAAGCGCGATGACCTCGCCGCAGACACCTTCGTGGACGGCTGGTTCCGCACAGGTGACATCGGCGAACTGGATGAACAGGGTTTCCTGAAGATCACCGGCCGCAAGAAGGAAATCATCGTCACCGCCAGCGGCAAGAACGTGGTGCCGGCCCTCCTCGAGGACCAAATCCGGGCGGACGCACTGGTTTCCCAGGTCCTGGTGATCGGCGACAACCGGCCCTTCATCGGCGCGCTGGTCACCCTCGACGAGGAAGCACTGCCCGGCTGGCTGGAACGCCATGGCCTTCCAACGTCTACCACTCCGGCTGACGCTGCGGACAACCCCCTGGTCCGGGCGGCCGTCCAGGAACTGATCAGCCACGCGAACCAGTCCGTCTCCCACGCGGAGGCCATCAAGTCGTTCCGGATCGTGCCATCCGACTTCACCGAGGCCTCCGGCCACCTCACGCCGTCCTTGAAGGTCAAGCGCGCCCAGGTCATGAAAGACTTCGACGCCGTGATCGAGGAGATGTATTCGGCCCCCAAGGCGTCCTGACACGCTGCACCTGACGCATCCGTCGACGCATAAAGGAAGGTCCCGGGCTCGTGATGAACTGGTCCCCGAAAGTTGGACTCGTTATTGTGCGAGGTCTACTTTAGCGGCCAGCGATCGGCTCTTCGAAGAAGTCCCCGTCCCATTTGGGACGGGGACTTCTGTCGTTGCTAACAGTTCTATGGCCGCTAAAGTGAGTGTTCGTTTGAGGTTCGTCCAATCGGAAGTACGGTCGGAGATTGGTCTATGGCGTTAGTCCTATCCCCAGATTCTGAGACCATAGCGCTATGAGCATCAGCGGCGCACACGCATCTGCGTTCTTCGACGAAGTAGTCCGAGAAGGGCGGGTGTGGACGATTAGGGATTCTGACGGCATCCCAGCCCCAATGGGAAGCAACGGAGTACGTTCAATGCCCTTTTGGTCCTTAGCCTCTCGGGCAGAAAAAATCATCTCGACAGTCGAGGCATACGAAGGCTTTGAAAAGGTAGCCATCCCTCTTAGTGAGTGGCGAACAAAGTGGATACAGGGTCTTGACAACGACGGGCTGAACTTGGGACTCAATTGGTCGGGGAACCGCGCAACAGGCTACGACGTAGAACCCGCCGCTGCGCTGTCATCCCTTATTGCCCGGGAGTCAAGTGACTAGATCAGGCGGCGCTGACCGACATCGTTAAGAAGTGGAGCCAGGTGTCCTGCCCAGGGTTGGCTAAGAGGGACCTATGCCGCAAGCGTTTGAGCACGGTACTGTACCGGACTCAAACCCTTGAGCCTGGTGGAAATTCGTTCGGTGTTGTACCAGCGGATGTACTCGTGCAGCGCTGATGCAAGTGCGTCGGTGTTGAGGAACCGGACACGGTGGAAGAGCTCTTCCTTCAGGTGTCCGAAGAAGTTCTCCATGACGGCGTTGTCGTAGCAGTTGGCTTTGCGTGACATCGATTGGACCGCGCCGGCGTTCGCCAAGAGTGTGCGCCAGGAGTTGTGCTGATACTGGAATCCCTGGTCGGAGTGCACGAGTGGTTTCTGCCCGTTCTCCAGCGTGGCCAAGGCGCCGCGCAGCGAGGCGTTGGCCAGCTCTAAATTGGGCGAGGTGCCAATCGCGTAGGAGATGATCTGCCGGTCGAAAAGATCCATGATCGGTGAGAGGTAGAGCTTCCGGTCACCGACGCTGAACTCGGTCACATCGGTAACCCACTTCTGGTCCGGGGCGTCCGCTTCGAACTGGCGTTTCAGCAGGTTCGGGGCCACGATGCCCTGCTCGCCCTGATAGGAGTTGTACCGCTTCCTGCTTCGGACCTTGCAGACCAGCCGCAGGGAACGCATCAGCTTCAGGACGGTCTTCTTGGCGACCGTCCACCCTTGCTTGAGCAGTTCGATATGGATCCGGCGGTGGCCATACCGGCCGTGGTTCTTCTTGAAAATCTCCGTAATAGCGGCCTTCAGGGACGCCCGTGGATCAGGTCCTTGGAGACGGGCCTGGTGGTAGAAGAAGGTTGACCGGGCTAACCCGGCTACGTCCAGGAGAACTTCCAACCGGTGCTCAGCCTTGAGAGCGATGACAGCGCGGACCTTTAGCGCTGTTCCTCGTCCCTCAAGGCGTTTACTTTTCCCAGGAAGGCCACTTCTGCGCGCAGTCGTTCGTTCTCACGGCGCAGCCGCTCTACCTCAGACTCAGGTTTCCTTGCTGTCCCGGGATTCGTCTTCGGACGGCCTTTCGGCTTGGGGCGCAGCCCATCCTCGCCTTCGGTCCGGTACTGACGCGCCCACTTCTCGAGCAACAGCGGAGAGGACAGCCCAAGCTCTTTCGCCAGGGCGACTTTGGGCTCACCCGAGCGGTATCGCTGCACAGCATCAAGTTTGAACTCAAACGAGAACACCGGTCGTGTTGGCTTCGCCACCAGGGTCGTACCTCCGCGTGTCCGCCATCGTCCATACAAACGCTTGATGGCACCTCTACCTACTCCGAGTCGGGTCGCTACCGCCCAAGCACCCCAACCCGTTTCAAACAACGCTACCGCGGCCTCGCGCTGCTCCTCGGACAACGAACTTCTTCCATCCATAAAACTGCTCCCCGAAAGTCAGAACTGATTTCTCAGTCCAACTTTCGGGGAGCAGTTCATGAGCCCGGGACCTTCCTTTATGCGTGCTCCGTGGAGGAGCGGGCCGCTATACGACGACGATCAACAAATCTCCGCCCTGGACCTGCTCCACGTTGTTGATGGCGAGGCGCGAGACCGTGCCGGCTACCGGCGTCGTGATGGATGCCTCCATCTTCATGGCCTCAATGGTGGCCACGGTGTCGCCGGCCTTGACCGCGTCGCCGGCTTTGACTGTCAGCGTCACGGCACCGGCGAACGGCGCTGCGACCTGACCGGGCTGGGACGCGTCAGCCTTCTCCGCAGCCTTCACGTTGCTGACGACGGACTTGTCACGAACCACCACGGGGCGGGACTGGCCGTTGAGCTTGCACATGACGGTGCGCATGCCCTTTTCGTCCGGCTCCGAGACTGCTTCCAAGGAAGCGATAAGGCGCACGCCCTTCTCGAGCTCCATGACGTGTTCGGCGCCGAGCTGGAGACCATAGAGGTAGTCGCGGGTGTCAAGGACTGACAGGTTGCCGTAGGTGTCGACGCTCTTGAGGTAGTCCTTCGTGGGACCGTCGAACAGCAGCCGGTTCAAGGTCCCCTGGCGGGACTTGGAATCGCCCTTGAGGGCCGCGCTGTCCTCGGCGCTCAGCTCGACGTCGCGGACCTTGATGCTGCGGCCCTGGAGCGCCTTGGTGCGGAACGGCTCCGGCCATCCTCCGGGAGGATCTCCCAGTTCACCCGACAGGAATCCGATGACGGAGTCCGGGATGTCATAGTTCTGCGGGTTCTCGTTGAAGTCCGCCGGATCTGCGTTGATTCCCACAAGATGGAGCGCGAGGTCGCCCACCACCTTGGAAGACG
Source organism: Arthrobacter sp. MMS24-S77 (assembly GCF_054888235.1). Taxonomy (NCBI): domain Bacteria; kingdom Bacillati; phylum Actinomycetota; class Actinomycetes; order Micrococcales; family Micrococcaceae; genus Arthrobacter; species Arthrobacter sp. MMS24-S77. The sequence continues at coordinate 1,752,692 of NZ_JBTZRN010000001.1, read as the reverse complement.
GGGTCACCTTGACCAGGCGGCCCAGAATGCGGTCCGCTGCGGTGTACATGTCCTCGATGGCCTCAAAACGCTCCCCGAGCCCCAGCGCCATGGCCTGCTGGCGCAGGTTGGACAGCTGGCCACCAGGGATTTCGTGCTGGTAAACCCGGCCTGTGGGACCCGGAAGCCCGGATTCGAACGGTGCGTAGACGCGACGGACTGCTTCCCAGTAGGGCTCCAGCGCGCTGACGTTCGCCAGGCTGAGGCCGGTATCCCGCGGGGTATGTGCCAGGGCGGCCACAAGGGCCGACGCCGAAGGCTGGCTCGTCGTGCCGGCCAGGGACGCAGACGCGACGTCGACGGCGTCCACGCCGGCGTCCACGGCTGCCAACAGGGTAGCTAGCTGGCCGCCTGCGGTGTCGTGGGTGTGCAAATGGACCGGGAGGTCGAAACGCTCACGCAAGGCGCTGACAAGCTTGGCAGCGGCCGCAGGCCGAAGCAGGCCAGCCATGTCCTTGATGGCGAGGACGTGCGCACCGGCGTCGACGATCTTCTGGGCGAGATCCAGGTAGTAGTCGAGGGTGTACAGCTTCTCGTCCGGGTCGAGGAGATCGCCCGTGTAGCACAGCGCGACTTCGGCTACGGCGGTGCCGGTGGCACGCACCGCACGGATTGCCGGAGCCATCTGGTTGACGTCGTTGAGGGCGTCGAAGATGCGGAAGATGTCGATGCCAGTCGCCGCGGCCTCGTTGACGAACGCCTCGGTGACTTCTTCCGGGTAGGGCGTGTACCCAACAGTGTTGCGGCCGCGGAGCAGCATCTGAAGACAGACGTTGGGCAGGGCCTTGCGCAAAGCGGCGAGGCGGTCCCAAGGATCTTCGCCGAGGAAGCGCAGTGCGACGTCGTACGTGGCACCGCCCCAGGCTTCGACCGACAGCAGTTCGGGCATCAGGGCTGAAACGGCAGGGCCGGCCGCAACGAGATCGCGGGTCCGGACACGCGTGGCAAGGAGTGACTGGTGTGCGTCGCGGAAGGTCGTGTCCGTGACCGCAACGGCGGTCTGCTCGCGCAGTGCCTTGGCGAATCCTTCCGGACCCAGTTCCTGAAGCCGCTGGCGGGATCCGGCAGGTGCAACGACTCCGGAAACCGAAGGTAGCTTTGCTGCGGGGTCGGAGTGGACCTTGAGCTCCCCGTTGGGCTTGTTGACGGTGACGTCGGCCAGCCAGGTCAGGAGTTTGGTTCCGCGGTCTGCGGAAACGTGGGACTTCAGCAACTCGGGGCGCTTGTCGATGAAGTCGGTGGCAACGTTTCCAGCAATGAAGTCCGGATCAGCAAGAACAGCCTGGAGGAAAGGGATGTTGGTGGATACGCCACGGATTCGGAACTCGGCGAGGCCGCGCCGCGCGCGGGCCACGGCGGCCGGGTAGTCGCGGCCGCGGCAGGTCAGCTTGACCAGCATGGAGTCGAAGTGCGGACTGATCTCGGCACCCGAGTAGACCGTGCCGCCGTCGAGACGCACACCGGCGCCGCCGGCGGAACGGTAGCCGGTGATCTTTCCGACGTCGGGGCGGAAGCCGTTGGCGGGATCTTCCGTGGTGATGCGGCACTGCAGGGCGGCACCCTTGATGGATACCGAAGCCTGGCTCAGGCCGAGGTCGGCAAGGGTCTCGCCCGACGCGATGCGCATCTGGGCCTGGACGAGGTCTACGTCCGTGATTTCCTCGGTGACCGTGTGTTCTACCTGGATGCGGGGGTTCATCTCGATGAAGACGTGCTGGCCGGCACGTTCGCCCTCGGTGTCGACCAGGAATTCGACCGTTCCCGCGTTGACGTAGTTCAATGCCTTGGCGAAGGCGACAGCGTCCCGGTACAGGGCCTGGCGGATGGACTCATCCAGGTTGGGGGCCGGAGCGATTTCCACGACCTTCTGGTGGCGGCGCTGCAAGGAGCAGTCGCGCTCGAACAAGTGCATGACGTTGCCCTCGGCATCGGCCAGGATCTGGACCTCAATGTGACGAGGACGCAGCACGGCCTGCTCCAGGAACATGGTGGGATCGCCGAAGGCGGCGTCGGCTTCGCGCATCGCCGACTGCAGGGCTTCCGGAAGGTCCTCGCGGGTCTCCACACGGCGCATGCCGCGGCCACCGCCACCGGCGACGGCCTTGGCGAAGATCGGGAATCCAATCTGGTCCGCTGCGGCGATGAGCTCGTCGATGTCGCGGGACGGCGCACTGGACTTCAAAACCGGCACACCGGCCTTGCGGGCGGCTTCCAGGGCGGCCACCTTGTTGCCGGCCAGCTCCAGCACTTCGGCCGGCGGGCCAACAAAGGTAATGCCTGCATCCTTGGCTGCCCGGGCGAGATCAGGGTTCTCGGACAGGAATCCATAGCCCGGGTAGATTGCGTCAGCCCCGGATTCCTTGGCGACGCGGACGATTTCGGCCACGTCAAGGTAGGCGCGGACCGGATGACCCTCCTGGCCAATCAGATAGGCCTCATCAGCCTTCTGCCGGTGGATCGAGTTGCGATCCTCATACGGGAAGACCGCTACGGTCTTGGCGCCGAGTTCGTAGCCAGCGCGGAAGGCCCTGATCGCGATTTCGCCGCGATTAGCCACCAGAATCTTGGAAAACATGCTTCTCCTGCATCATTGCGGGTGTAACGGTCGGTGGTCACAGTGTGTAAGACCTCCATACCCAAACACAAATCTTTGTGGTGACAGTCACATGGGGATTCGTCACGAGCAGTGTACCTTCGCGCACGTTACGGATTCACGTGCTAAAGACCGGAGAAGTAACAAGCCATCCAAGCCGTTCAGGGCTGATAAGGCAGGATTCGGCGGCCACTCAACATATGATGTTGAAGGGCGGCGGCAGAGCCCCGGTTCCGGCACAACCGGAACGCAAGCACCGCGACACGGCAACCGGCGTTAGGTTTTGGGTTTTCAAGTGCAAGTAGTCAGCATCAGCAGCCTTAAAGGCGGCGTGGGAAAGACATCCGTAACCACTGGGTTGGCCTCGGCCGCACTGGCCGCAGGCATCCCGACCCTTGTTGTGGACCTGGATCCCCACGCCGACGCCACCACAGCCCTCGGCGTCCAGGCCAGCGACCAGCTCGACATTGGCCGCATGCTGAAGAATCCCCGCAAGGCCAGGCTCCTGGACAACGTGGTCAGCAGCGGCTGGGTTGAACAGGCACGCCGCAATGGCGGAGGGACGGCCCTTGATGTCGCCGTCGGATCCGCCTACACCGGAATCTACGATCGGCCGGACCTCGGACGCCGCGATCTCCGCCGGCTCTCTGCCGTCCTTGCCCCGGCCGAAAAGTATGAGCTGGTGCTTGTGGATTGCCCGCCTTCGCTCAACGGATTGACCCGCATGGCCTGGAGCGCCAGTGACCGCGTTGTGCTTGTTGCCGAACCCGGGCTTTTCTCAGTAGCCGGCACCGAACGCACCATGCGTGCAATCCAACTGTTCCGCCAGGAATTCGCTCCCCAGCTGGCCCCTGCGGGCATTGTGGCCAACCGGGTCCGCCCTGCCTCGTCCGAGCACACGTTCCGGCTCGCTGAGATGGAATCGATGTTCGGTGACCTTTTGTTGGCGCCACATATTCCGGAGCAGGCGAACTGGCAGCAAATCCAGGGTGCGGCGCACGCTGTGCATCATTGGCCCGGGGATTCAGCCAAGAACACGGCCAAGCTGTTTGACACCCTCTTGGAGAACATGATGTCCTCAGGCAATGGCACGCGGGAACGCCGCCAGCGCTAAAGGTTCTGCGCCGGCTCCACAAAGCTGCGTCATTGGGGAGAACGGTTGCGTCCCTGGCGTGAAACGCAATGAAGCCGCCCTTCCTGTTGGAAGGCGGCTTCATCGGTCTTCAGTGGCCTACGCGGGGATCCCGACGGTGGGTCGGCCCGTATGGCGCACCGTTTTAGCCCGTGCGGCGCGCTGATCGGCGCTTGCTCAGTTCGTCGTCCGGAAAGGACTGTTCTGCGGCGTGTTCGCTCGGGAGGGCAGCGAGGCTGCCCTCGACTTCACGCCACACGCGGCCAACTGCGATGCCGAATACGCCTTGGCCTCCCTGGACCAGGTCAATGACTTCGTCCGCTGAAGTACATTCGTAAACACTCGCGCCATCGCTCATGAGCGTGATTTGGGCCAGGTCTTCCACTCCGCGTTCGCGCAAATGCTCGACGGCTGTGCGGATCTGTTGGAGGGACACGCCTGTGTCCAGGAGTCGCTTGACGACTTTGAGGACCAGGATGTCCCGGAAACCATAGAGCCGCTGCGATCCGGAGCCAGCTGCGCCCCGCACCGCGGGCTCGACGAGTCCTGTACGCGCCCAGTAGTCCAGCTGACGGTAGGTGATCCCTGCTGCCTTGCACGCGGTGGGACCGCGGTAGCCGGCGTCTTCATCCAGGACCGGAAGGTCCTCGGTGAAAAGCAGACCCTGGGCACCGCTTGCGGGGACAGCAACGCCTGCCGAGGCCTGCTTTAGCTCGCCTGCTTCGCCTTTGGGACTCACGTGACCCTCCTTGTCAGAAGTTCCCTTGGGGATGGTGCATACGGCGGCCAACACGAAAGGGAAATGCAGTCGTGTAATTTCAACGCGTCCGCACCTTTCAGTGTGACTTGCGCGGGTCCCGGATGCAACGAGAACTTGATACCTTCGACGTTAGGCGTGCCGAGGCCTCAGGTCAAAGACGTTCGAACCATTTTCAGGTCGTGTCGAAACTTTCACCCTCAACTTTAACCTTAGGTAGCCCTCAGCCTTCGAAATCCTCGGGCTCGACGTCGTCCAAAAACTCCCGGAAACGGCGCAATTCGCGTTCTTCGTCAACCTCGGGGCCGGGCTCGGTATCTTCGCCTTCATCGTGTTCGGTGATCCGGACACCGGCTTCATCCATCACAGCATCGGCACACCAGATGCGGCATTTCGCCCGCAAGGCAAGCGCCAAGGCGTCGGACGCACGGGAGCTGACCACCGTGCCGTCGTCGAACTGGAGCTGACCGTAGAAGATATTGTCCTCAACCGCCACAATATTCACACTGATGATCGTGTGGCCGAGGGCCTCAACGACGTCGATCAGGAGATCGTGGGTCATGGGCCGAGGCGGTACTACACCTTGCTGGGCCAAGGCGATGGCGCTGGCTTCGGGTGTGCCGATCCAGATGGGAACATGGCGTTCCCCGTGCATCTCCCGCAGGAGAACCAGAGGCTGGTTTGAAGGCAGTTCAATCCGCACGCCAACAATCTCGACCTCGATCATCATGCGTCCATACGGGAGATACGGTCCTGCACCAAGGCACGGTGCAGGGTGAGGCAGAGTTCGCTGATTTCGCGGGCGGCTTCAGCAGCCCGGGACTGCGATGCCGCATCCTTGCGGGAGGTCAGCGGAGCAACGACCCGTTCCACCAGGCCGAATTCACGTTCGGCTGCGGCTTGGAAGGGCCTGAGGTGCCGGGGCTCAAGTCCATGGCTCTCAAGTTGGACGCATGCCCGCGCCACTTGGAGGGCGTGTTCGTCGAATTTTCCATTGACGTGGCTGATCAACCCGAAGCTGAGGAGGGACTGCAAAAGCGGGACGCTGGCTCCGGATTCGGTCCGGAGCTGTTCCTCGCTCAAGGCGCGTGCGTGGCCCTGCAGTTCGGCGGCCAGTTCGTCCGAGACTATCCGGGGGGAAACCGACACGCCGGGCGGAAGGTTTTCGGGACGCTCGCCTCGGTCTATTGCGTCCAGATAGTCCTTGATGACTTTGAGCGGCAGGTACTGGTCGCGCTGGAGCGCCAGCACGAAGCGCAAACGCTCGACGTCGCTCTCGGCATACTGCCGGTATCCGGCAGGAGTGCGCTTCGGGTTGATCAGTCCCTTTTCCTCAAGGAAACGGATCTTGGACGCCGTCATGGTGGGAAAGTCGTCGCTGAGTTGAGCGAGGACCTCTCCGATGTTGAGGACCTGCGGTCCGCGCCGTTCCGGCTGGGCCATTGCCACAGGCGTACCCGGAATCAGTCTTGGCCTGCTGCGCGGGCAGGGCTCAAGTAGTAGGTGAGGCGGAACTTCCCGATCTGGACCTCGCTGCCGTTCTTAAGCAGGACGTTGTCTACCCGGTCTTGGTTGACATAGGTGCCGTTGAGGCTCCCCGTGTCCACCACTTCGAAACCCTCGGGAGTGCGCACGAATTCAACATGCTTGCGCGAAACCGTCACGTCATCAAGGAAGATGTCCGCATCCGGGTGGCGGCCAGCCGTGGTGGTGTCCGAGTCCAGGAGGAACCGCGCACCGGCATTGGGGCCGCTGTGGGCAATCAGCAATGCCGAACCTGGGGGCAAGGCTTGGACTGCCGCGCGCTCCTCGGCTGCCAAAGGCGGGCGGACATCCTGCTCGTGGTGGCGCACGGGCGTGAGCTGGATTGAGGTGGTCTCCGAGGTTGGCTGTTCTACAGCACCGTGCTCGTCCCGGGCGTGGTTCCGCTTGCCGCCAACCATGGAAATCCTCCTCATCCGCCAGCAATTGTTACCAACTGCCGGTTACGCAACTGCCCGGTTCCCCCGGGCCAAACAGGTCGCTGGCCCGCCGCCGCCGCTCCCCTGTTCCGGGGAGAACCGGCTTGGCGGGCCAGATACCTTTTAGCCTACCTGTTGTTCGTACTCTGATGCACTGAGAAGGGTCTCGATGGCGTCAGCTTCAGAAAGCTTTACTTCGAACAGCCAGCCGTCACCGTAGGGATCCGAGTTAATCAGGGCAGAGTCGGTGTCGAGAGCGTCGTTGCGGGAGACAATTTCGCCGCTGACCGGGGCGTAGATGTCGCTCACGCTCTTCGTGGACTCGACTTCACCCACGACATCGTTGCCCTTCACGGTGGTGCCGGGCTCGGGCAGCTGGGCGTAGACGACATCGCCGAGTGCATCCTGGGCGAAGTCCGTGATGCCGACGCGCACGACGCCGTCTGCATTCGGGGCACTCACCCATTCATGTTCGGCGGTGTAGGAAAGATCGGCAGGAATGTTGCTCATGAGTCGCCTTTCATCGGGACATTTCGGACCACGACGGCGGCCCGGTCATCCGGCCACCGCTGAAAGTATAAGCACATCCAGCCCTCCTCCCCACAGGTGTCTGGGATGATTGGAACCAGGCCCGAGCCGCACAGTCCTGCAACGCCGTCGAAGGAGCGCGATCATGCCGGAACTGCCCGAACTCACTGCCCTGACCGATTTCTTGGACGAGCGGCTATCCGGCGCACAGCTCACTCAGTTACTGCTGCCATCGGCGTTCGCCCTGAAGGTTGCGGATGCTCCCTATGAATTGCTGATCGGGCGGAGGATTGATTCCGTGGGTCGGCAGGGAAAATTCCTTGCTTTCAAGATCGCCCCTTCCGTTGAAGCGTCCCGGGGCGGAGCAGGTCCTCTGTACTTGATCGTCAATTTCGCGAAAAGCGGCTGGCTGCAGTTCTCAGACAAACCACCCGGCGCCGAAGCCACCAACGCGGGAGGCTACTTCGCCGCACAACTGGGTTTTTCGAATGACGGCCACGACTACAGTGTCACCCTTACCGACACCGGAACGTGGAAAGGATTGGCCATGTTCATCGTTCGCGGGCCTGTTGAGGTCCATGGCATCGCAGAATTGGGCCCTGACCCCCTCGACCCGGGTTTTGGCTTGGAAGAGTTCAGCAGGCTTTTCTCGAACAGGCAGCAGATCAAAGGGATCCTGAAAAACCAGAAGCTCATCGCGGGTATCGGGAATGCCTACAGCGACGAAATCCTCCATGCGGCGAAGCTGTCTCCCGTCGCCATCGCTTCTTCGTTGGATCCGGACGCTGTGGGGCGTCTCTTCACGACGATGAAGGATATTCTCAGTGGCGCGGTCCGGGAGTTCTCGGACAAGAAGCCCGACGAGCTGAAGCCGGCCAAGAAAGCCTCCATGCGCGTGCATGGCCGGACTGGAGAGGCTTGCCCGGTCTGCGGGGACACCGTGCGGGAGGTTACGTTCGTGGGTACCTCGATGCAGTACTGCCCCACATGCCAGACCATCGGCGAGATCCTGGCCAAGCGCGGCTCGAGCGACGACGCCTGATTCGGAGAAAGCCCGCCACAATCCTGTGGCGGGCCCTCTTGTGTTGCGCTTAGGCGACCGGTGCCTCCTCCGGTTCGCGTACGACGTCGGGCGCTGCTTGCGGCGCGGAAGCAGCCTGCGCTGGTCCCCCGCGCCTGGCGGCCACAGCAGCGGCGATCATCACGAGAAGGGCGGCGACGGTGATGACAGCCCCAGCCCAGATGGGCGATGTGTAACCCAGGCCAAGGCTGATGGTGACGCCGCCCAACCAGGCACCCAGGGCGTTGCCTAGGTTAAAGGCGCCGATATTCGCGCCAGAGGCGAGGGTGGGCGCGGTGGTGGCAAAGTGCATGACGCGCATTTGCAGGCCCGGCACTGTGGCGAATCCGAATCCGCCCATGAGCGCAAGCGAGAACAGGGTGGCCACCGGGCTCGCGGCGGTGAGTGCGAAGAACACGAGCACCAGCACCAGGCCCACGAGGATGACCACGAGGGTTTTGTCGATGGATTTGTCGGCCGCTTTGCCACCGGCGATATTGCCGACAAACAGCCCGGCACCAAACAGGACCAGGAGCCACGGGACGGAATGGGGATCAAAGCCGGAGACCTCGGTCAGGGTGAAGGCGATGTAGGTGAAGGCGCCGAACATGCCGCCAAAGCCCAGGATGGTGACGATGATGGAGAGCCACACTTGTCCGGATTTGAAAGCACCAAGCTCGCTGCGGAGGCTGCTGTTAGCGTCGCCGTCCTTGGTGCGCGGGACCATGAGGGCGATGCCGACGAGTGCCACAACGCCGATGACAGTGATGGCCCAGAAGGTGGAACGCCAGCCGAGGTTCTGGCCGAGAAAGGTTCCGAAGGGCACTCCGAGCACGTTGGCGGCAGTGAGGCCCGTGAACATGATGGCGATCGCACCGGCCTTCTTGTGTGCCGGGACCAGGCTGGCTGCGACGACCGAGCCGATGCCGAAGAAGGCTCCGTGACAGAGGGCGGCAACAACACGCCCAATCAACATGGCCGGGTAGCTGTCAGCGATGGCGGAGAGGAAGTTGCCGGCGATGAACAGAACGAGAAGTCCGATCAGCACGGGCTTACGGGGCAAGCGCGTTACGGCCGCTGTAACCAGGAGGGCGCCGACAACGACGCTCAGTGCGTAGCCGGTGATGAACCAGCCGGCGGCTGCTTCACTGACTCCGAAGTCGGTGGCAATCTCGGGCAAGAGGCCCATGATGACGAATTCGGTCAAGCCAATGCCGAATCCGCCCAGGGCAAGGGCAATCAACCCTGCAGGCATGTTGTGCTCCTTTGTGGGGATGGATTCCCGTGAGACTGGAAGTGCGTCGCCGAGAACCGTAGAATATTAGTTGCAGACGCTGTATATATAGTTGCACACGCCATGTAATTGCGCAAGCAACTACTTTGCGCGTCTGGTTTCTTCATCAATCGGCAGGAGTTACGGCAGACATGGGCATCAAGGACGACGCCGTTGAGGTGCGTGCACAGGGGTGGCGCACTCTCGCTGCCCTGCACGGCAACATCGAGGCAGCACTGGAGAAGGCGTTGCAGTCGGCCGCGGATCTTTCAGTGGTCGAGTACACCGTGCTGGACGCGCTGAGCCGCCAGGACGGCTGGCACATGCGCATGCAGCAGCTGGCCAGGGCTACGGCTCTTTCCAGCAGCGCGACGACACGCTTGGTGAACCGGCTCGAGGACCGTGCGCTGCTGACCAGGATCCTTTGCGCCGACGACCGGCGCGGCATATACACCGAACTCACCGAGGCAGGCCAGAAACTGCTGCTCGCGGCCAGGCCTGTGCACGACGAAACCCTGGCGGAATCGTTGGCTGCCGCGGAGTTGGTGCCGGAGCTTGAGCCGCTGGTCAAGGCACTGGGGGCCCTGCAGGGGGTCTAGGTACGGCTTGGCGCGTGAGGCGCGTGCTGAAACGACGAACCCCGCCACTCCTTCCATGGAGCGGCGGGGTTTTGTTGCTACTGGGACAGGTGGCTGCCTTCGGCGGCGTCAGACTTTCTTGACGACGCTGGATTTGAGCTGCATGGGTCCGAAGCCGTCCACTTTGCAGTCGATGTCGTGGTCTCCGACGCCGTTCACGAGGCGGATGTTGCGGACCTTGGTGCCGACCTTGATGGCGGTAGCGCTCCCCTTGACCTTGAGGTCCTTGATCACGGTGACGGTATCACCGTCTGCGAGCACGTTGCCGACGGCGTCCTTGATCTGCGCTGACTCGGCTTCCGCTTCATCGGATACGGCCGGCGACCATTCGTGGGCACACTCGGGGCAAACCAGCAGGGCGCCCATCTCGTAGGTGTATTCACTGGCGCATTCAGGGCAAGGGGAAGGGTTTCGCTCACCGTTCAATGATAGACGGGGGTGGTCCTGCACCTAGCCGGAGACCCAGGCACACCTAGACGCTTCACAGGAACCGCTAGATCACTGGATATTGCACACCTAGATCGACCGCTTGGACCACCTATTTCATGGGTTTGAGCACCTAGATGGCAGATGTCGGCCTTAGATTGCCGATGCCCAAGAAATCGAAAGGTGGTGCGTGAACCGTGCAATTGCCGCTATGGGGGCTCGCTCTGGGATGGCTGCTCGTCAGCATGTATCTTCGCTCGCCCAGGCTTATCGCACTGATGACAGTCTGCGCTCTACCTGGGCTGGCAGCGCGTGCAATGCCGACACTCTTCGCCGAACCCTTGCATCTGACCGCAAGTCAACAGACCGGGTTGAGCGTCTTCTCTTCTGTCTGGATCTACCTGACGCTGATCCTTTTCGTAGGTATCCGGCGAATGACTCGGCCAAGCTGATGCGCCGATATCGCGGGACCCACCGGTTTCGAAAAGAAGACGTGGGGGCTGCGTCGATTCTGCTGGATCACTCTCTTCGCCGAAGTTGCCGGTCCCGTGATCCCGCGGATCCGGATTCTATCCATTCGAGTGATTGAGCAGAATCCGACATCCGAGCACCGACGATCCCATCCGAAAAGCAGAATCCAACGCGCACTCGCTGCCACACCAACGCTTAAACGCAAAAGCCGTGGGAACCCTAGAGTTCCCACGGCTTTTTGGTCGGGCTGACAGGATTTGAACCTGCGACCCCTTGACCCCCAGTCAAGTGCGCTACCAAGCTGCGCTACAGCCCGTCAGTTCTGCCGTTCTCCGCCTAGATTTTCACCTAAGCAGTCCGGCCGAACCACCTCAAAAAGCTTACACGATGTTCGAGGTTCACAATGACACCTTCGCCGGTGTCGGGTGTGATGCGCGTCTCAATTAACGCTTCTTGCCACGCTTTTCGCGGACGCGCATGTTGACCTCGATCGGCGTGCCATCGAAGCCAAAGGTCTCGCGCAGGCGGCGAGTGATGAACCGGCGGTATCCGGGGTCCAGGAAGCCTGTGGTGAACAGCACGAACTTCGGCGGACGGCTGGATGCCTGGGTGCCGAACAGGATACGGGGCTGCTTGCCACCACGGACCGGGTGCGGGTGGGCAGCCACGAGCTCGCCCAGGAACGCGTTGAGGCGTCCCGTGGGGATGCGCTTGTCCCAGCTCTCCAAGGCGAGGTCCAGGGCGGGCACCAGGCGGTCCTTGTGCCAGCCCGTCTTGGCGGAAATGTTGACGCGCGGCGCCCACTCCACGTGCGCCAGGTCCTGCTCGATTTCACGCTCAAGGTACCGGCGACGTTCGTCGTCGAGCAGGTCCCACTTGTTGAACGCGAGCACCAACGCGCGGCCCGACTCGATGGCGAGCTGGAGGATGCGGACGTCCTGTTCGCTGAGGACTTCGTCAACGGCGAGGAGCACGACGGCAACCTCCGCCTTTTCGAGCGCAGCCTGCGTACGCAGGGAAGCGTAGAAGTCTGCACCCTGGGCCATGTGCTGGCGGCGACGGATTCCTGCGGTATCCACGAAGCGCCACGTGCGGCCGCCAAGTTCGATGAACTCGTCTACCGGGTCACGGGTAGTCCCGGCGAGGGTGTCAACCACAACGCGCTCGGAGCCGGCCAGCTTATTCAGCAGCGAGGACTTGCCGACGTTCGGACGGCCAATGAGGGCAATACGGCGGGGACCGCCGGAGCGCTCAACGCCTTCCACCGTGGAGAACTCGGGCAGCGTGTCCATGACGTGGTCCAGGAGGTCGGCAACGCCGCGTCCGTGGAGGGCGGACACGGGGTACGGCTCGCCGAAGCCAAGGCCCCAGAGTGCGGCCGAGTCGGCTTCCTGTGCAAAGTCATCGACCTTGTTGGCCACCATGATGACCGGCTTCTTGGACTTGCGCAGCATCTTCATGACGCCCTCGTCCGTCGCGGTGGCGCCGACGGCGGAGTCCACTACGAAGAGCACGGCGTCAGCGAGTTCCACGGCCATCTCGGCCTGCTCAGCGACGCGGGCGTGGATGCCCCTGGCGTCGTGCTCCCAGCCACCGGTGTCCACCAGCGTGAAGTTGCGGCCGTTCCAGTGCGCCGAGTACATGACGCGGTCACGGGTCACTCCCGGGGTGTCCTCGACGACAGCCTCGCGGCGGCCGAGGATTCGGTTCACCAGGGTGGACTTGCCGACGTTCGGGCGTCCGATGATGGCCAGTACCGGGTCAAGCTTGAGTGGACCGTCTTCGCCTTCGTCATCGTAGAGCCCGCTCAGAAGGGCGGCGTCGTCCTCGTCGAGGTCATAGTCTTCCAGGCCTGCCCGGAGGGAGGCTGCGCGGAGTTCGGCTTCATCGTCGTCCAGGGCGGCAAGGTTCTCAGCCACCTGGTCGGTGCCGGTGGGCGTGTATTCGTCGTCGCCGGCTCCGATGTTGCCGGACTTTTGAGTCGTATCGCTCATTGCACTTTCCTTAGTGGTGATCTGCCGGCGTCCCGGCTACTTCTTCTTGGCGGTGCTGCATTGGCTGTGGGCCGGTTCATTTAGTCCCCAGGAAGGGACTGACCGGTGGTTTTGACGGCATCCTGGACGTGTCCAGCCAGCGCAGCGCGGATCTCCGCAGCCGCCCTGTCCATTGAAACACGCCCCGACTCGCCATTTCTGCGGGTCACATTGAAGGGAGCTCCGAAACTGACCTGCAGGCGGCGGCGCGGCTTGGGAATGTAGTCACGGTGTTCGTCGCCGATCCGCGTTCCGAGGATCGCCACGGGAATGACTGTGGCTCCGGACATCAGGGCGAGCCACGCAACTCCATTGCTGATGCTGCCGGCCGTGCCGCTCCCCCGCGTTCCTTCGGGGAGAATCCCGACGCAACGGCCGGCGTCGAGCACTTGCTTTCCGAGCTGGAGCGCCGCGCGGTCCCCTGAACGGTCGACGGAAATCTGCCCCGAGGCACGCAGCACCCGTCCCAGGAATCCTTTGAACATCTCCTTCTTGACCAGGATGTGCATGGGCCGCGGAGCAGCGCCGAACATCACCGGCCCATCCAGGAAGCTGATGTGGTTGCCCGCGAAAATGACCGGACCGGATTTGGGAACATTGGAGCGCCCGGTGATTGCGGTCCGGTACAGGACATGATCCAACAGCCAGCCCACAGGCCGGCTCCAGAGCATGGTCCAGCGTGCCGGGAGGCGGGTTTCAGTCACCGTAAATGACCTTGCCCACAATGCTCAGCGCCGTTTCGACAGTTTCCTCGAAGTCAAGGTCCGAGGAATCAAGGGTGACGACGCCGTCGGCCGCCTGGGTGAAGTTCACCACAGTTGAGTCTTTGGCGTCGCGGTGGATCACCTGGGCGGCGAGTTGCTCTTTGCTCTGCGTTCCGCCGAGCTGGAGGCCGCGGCGCCGCAGCCGGGCTTCCTCGCTTGCGGTCAGCAGCATGCGGACCTCCGCGTTGGGTGCGACGACGGTAGTGATGTCCCGCCCTTCCACCACCATGCGGCGGTGGTGCTGTTCGATCAGTTGGCGCTGGCGACGAATCAGCTCATTGCGGGCACCCAAGGTGGTTGCCACTGCACTGACGGACGACGAAATCCTGGGCTCGCGGATTTCCTCCGTGATGTCCACTCCGGCAACGCTGACGTATTCGATGTTGGAGCTGGTGCTGAGTTCCAGCGGCAGATCCTTTGAGGCCTGCTCGACGGCGGCACCGTCCGTGAGGTCGATGCCGGTCTTGAGGCAGTACCAGGTCAACGCACGGTACATCGCACCGGTGTCCAGGTAGGCGAGCTTCAGGCGTCGGGCAACTTCCTTGCTGACGCTGGACTTACCGGAGCCGGACGGGCCGTCGATGGCGACCACGAGAGGCTTGCCCGGGCGTACCACGGTCTCCGGGCCGAAAAGTTCACGTGTCATTACTGGAGTACCCGCCATCCACGGTCGGTCAAGGCTTCAACAAGGAGGTCATGCTTATTGGGCATGACGGATAGCTCCACCATGCCCACGTTCTGCCCGGAAGAGTGGTCCAGGCGGAGGTCTTCGACGTTGACGCCGATCTCACCGATCTCCGTCAGCAGCCTGGCAATCTGCCCGGGCCTGTCGTCTACCAGAACTGTAAGCCATGAATATGCCTGCGGGGGTCCGCCGTGCTTTCCCGGGATCCGGGCCTGCCCCGCGTTGCCCTCGCTGATGAGCTGGGCAAGGTCCAGCCGGGCGCCGGGGGCGGTGGGATCCTCCAAGGTACCGATCAGACGGTTGAGGTCTTCACGGACACCATGAAGGATATCCACCATCTTGGCCGCGTTGTTGCCAAGGATCTGCACCCAGAGGGTGGGATCGCTGGCGGCGATCCTTGTGGTGTCCCGCAGCCCGTTGCCGGCGAGGGACAGCGCGTGAAGCGGTGTTCCCTGCAAGCGGCTGGCGAGAAGCGAAGACATCACCTGGGGCAAATGAGATACCAAAGCAACGGCTTCGTCGTGTTCCTCCGCCGTGAACTGGGAAACTATTGCCCCCAGGTCACCGGCCAGGGAACGCGCGGTCTGAAGCGCATCGGCGCTGGTCTCGTCGGACGGGCAAAGAACCCAGGGCATGGAGGTGAAGAGCTCGCCGCGGGCAGCGACGGGCCCCGATTTCTCGCGCCCCGCCATCGGGTGCGTCCCGACGTAGCGGGACATGTCCACTCCGCGACCCCGAAGGTCGGCCTGGATTGCCAGTTTGACGCTGGCAATGTCCACAACAACGGCCTCCGGGTATTCGCCCAGGGCACGCTCGACGACGTCGGCTGTCACGTCCGGCGGCGCCGCGACGACAACCAGCTGGGGAGAGCCCTCGAGCTCCGACAATGGCCTGCCCGCACCGATGTCCACGGCTACGGCCTGGTTGGTTGGCGAGGGGTCCGAAAGGAACACGGAGACACCCCGGCCACGCAGGCCGAGACCGATGCTGGCTCCGAGCAGTCCGGTGCCGAAGACGACCACCGGGCCGTCAAGATGGCCCCGGCCGTGCGAGTGGAATGCCGACATGCCTTACAGTCCTACGGAGGCCAGGAGGTGTCCGACTTCCTGCTTGCCGAGGTTGCGGATGCTGCCCTGGCGCTGGTCTCCCAGGCCGATGGGACCGATCTTGACGCGCACGAGCCGCAGCACGGGGAACCCGACGGCTTCGAACAAACGGCGGACAATGCGGTTCTTGCCGGAGTGCAGCACAACCTCGATCAGCACGTGGCCCGGAGTGGAGTCGACGAGCTTGAAGGAGTCGACGGAAGCGATGCCGTCTTCGAGCTCGATGCCGGCCTTCAGCTGCGCACCGACGCCCTGCGGGAACGGGCCGCGTACCTGTACCAGGTACGTCTTGGGCACCTCGTAGGAGGGGTGCGTCAAGCGGTTGGCGAGTTCGCCGTCGTTGGTCAGCAGAAGCAGGCCCTCGGTGGCGACGTCAAGGCGGCCGACGTGGAAGAGACGCTCGCCCCTGTTCTTGGAGGACTTCAGGAAGTCGCTGATGCAGGGACGGCCCTCGGGATCTTCCATGGTGGAGACGACGCCCTTGGGCTTGTTGAAGACCATGTAGAGCATGGTGTCATCGAGCTGGATGCGGATGCCGTCGACGTGGATCACGGCAGACGTCGGGTCCACGCGCATGCCAAGCTCGGTGGTGAGCTGGCCGTTGACCTCGACGCGGCCTTCCTGGATCATTTCCTCGCACACGCGGCGGGAAGCCACGCCGGCCTGGGCCATGACCTTCTGCAGGCGCACGCCATCGGCGTCGTGCTGCTCGGACTGCGCCACCTCTCCGCGGCGTCCGCGCGGCTTGCGGATCGGTCCAAGGTTCTGGCCGAAGCGCTCACTCCCGAAGGCGCGGGAAGCGTACTGCTTCTTGTTGCTGGCCTTGGGCTTCAACGCACCGGGCGTGCCCGGGGCCTTGCCGAAGCCGGGCTTGTTCGAACCAGGCTTGCGCGGTGCCTTGGCCGGCCTGGAATCTTGGCGGCCGGCGTCTTCACGGCGTTCGTAGCCGCCAGCCGTGGTGGGGTTGTCCGGGTCGAAGGGGCGCTCTTCACGCGGACGAGTTGGCTTGAAGGGGCGTTCTCCGCCCGGGGAGAAGCTGCGCTTGCTGCCTCCGGAGGCGCCACCGGCACGGCTTGCGCCACCCCGGCCGGCACCGAAGCCGCTGCCTCCTGTACGGCCGGCGCCACTGCGGCCTGCGCTGCTGCGGCCTGAGTCCTGCGACTCGTTGCGTCCGGAACCGTTTCGTCCCGAACTATTACGTGGTGAACCCTGGCGTCCCGCCTGTGTCATGACCCGTCCTTTTGTTATGGTGGCCGGCTTGTTCTTTCTCAACATTAGCCAGCCGGACAGAGGATATCTGCCCTGTGTGAACTCTGCCCGCTACTAGCCGGGCATTTGTAGATCCTTGCAATATTGAGTTGTTTTGCCTTGCCTACGGCCGCACCTGTGTCCCACGACTACATACGTTCGGCGTCGAAGAACTCCTCGATGCCCTCCAGCCCCGGAAGGTGGGGGACAATTGAGGCAGTTCCGCCACCGAGCCAATGCCCATGCGCTCGAGGAAGTACGAGGTAGTCCGGTAAAGGATGGCCCCCGACTCAGGATCGGTTCCTGAGTCCTCGATCAGCCCGCGTTGGACAAGGGTCCGGACGACCGAATCGACATTGACGCCGCGGATAGCCGACACCCTGGCCCTGGAAACCGGCTGCCGGTACGCAATGACCGCCATGGTTTCGAGGGCTGCCTGCGTCAGCCGCGCGGTCTGGCCTTCGAGAACGAACCTGCCCACGACGTCGGCAAATTCCGCACGCGAATAGATCCGCCACCCTCCGGCAACGTTCCGCAACTCAAAACCCCGGGGTGTAGCGCAGACACTTGCATGGGTGTGCAAGTCATCAGCGTCCCTGCCCGGGGCTTTAACAGTATAGCCGCTATACTCCTGCTGCAGTCCCGCCAGCAAGTCCTCGACGACGGCGACCGTCACGTTGAGCCCGGCAGCGAGCTCTTCCGCGGTGGCCGGTTCGTCGATCACCATCAGGACGGCTTCGATAGCCGCGCGGGCGCCACCGGGTAGGGCTTCAAGCTCGGCAAGGCCGTCCCCGCCTGTTTCCTGCTCGCTCACAGCGGCTCCTCTTTTTGTCGGTCTGGTCGGTACCGGTTTCAACGACAGTGTCCGTCTCAGCTACAACGGGCCCGGACTCGTATTCGTCGCTCAAATTGTCGCTGCTCCAGCCTTCGGGACGCCCGGTCCATCGCACCGTCAGTTCGGCCAGAGGCCCCGGCTGTTCAAAGGCCACTACGCGGTCGCGGAACAGTTCGAGAAGGGCCAGGAACCGGGCCACGACAACCAGGGTGGACTCCGCGTCGGCAATCAGCGCCCTGAAGGACTGCGGCAGGCCGCGTTGCAGGCGGTACCCGATGATCTCGGCCTGCTCCTTGACGCTGACAGGCGTTCCGTGGAGGTGGTCGAGCCCGACTTCCTCGGGCGTCTTGTCCTTCGGCGCCAAGGTCCTGGCCGCCAAGGCCGCGAACTGCTCGGGCGTATGACGCCAGATCAGTTCGGGCAACAGTGCCGCGAAGTGCCCTTCCAGGGCGACTTGCCGGGGAAACGCCGGGCTTCCGATTCCAAGGTTCCGGACATGATCGCGGCCACCTGCTTGAAAGCCTTGTACTGCAGGAGCCTGGCGAAGAGGAGATCCCGGGCTTCCAGCAAGGCGATGTCCTCGGCATCCTCGACTTCGCCCGCTGGCAGGAGCCTCGCGGCTTTGAGGTCCAGCAGTGTCGCGGCGATGACCAGGAATTCGCTGGCTTCGTCCAGGGCCCAGTCCTCCCCCAGTTCCTGCAGTCGCCGGATGTACTTGATGAACTCGTCGGTGACCGTGGCCAGCGCAACTTCGGTGATGTCCAACTTGTGCTTGGAGATCAGGCCGAGCAGGAGATCGAAGGGGCCTGTGAAGTTCGCCAGCCGGACCTCAAAGCCGGCCTTCCGTGTGGTGGGCGAGGCACCGGCGTCGTCCGCGCCGTTTACAGAAGGGGACGACGGCGGGGCGTCACCAGACTGTGCGAGCTGGCCAATCTGGGCGGGCGGGGCCGCTGGGGTGAGTGGCTCTGCCACGCTGGCTAGGGTGCGCCGCCGCGCGAAATCAGTTCCTTGGCCAGGCGTCGGTAGGCGTCGGCGCCGATATGGTTTCCGGCGTAGCTGGTGATGGGCTCTGCGGCAACCGTGGCGTCGGCGAACTTGATGGATCGCTTGATGACGGTTTCGAAGACTTTGTCTCCGAAAGCCTCCACGAGACGCGAGATGACTTCCCGGCTGTGCAGGGTGCGGGCGTCATACATCGTGGCGAGCACGCCGTCCACCTGCAGGCGCGGGTTCAATCGGTCCTGGACCTTTTCGATCGTTTCGACGAGCAGGGCCACCGCGCGAAGGGCGAAGAATTCGCAGATCAGCGGAATGATGACTCCGTGCGCGGCCGTCAGGGCATTGACCGTCAGGAGGCCCAGGGAAGGCTGGCAGTCGATGAGGACAACGTCGTAGTCGTCCTCGACGCTCTTGAGTGCGCGGTCCAGTACCTGCTCGCGGGCGACCTCGTTGACCAGTTGGACTTCCGCCGCGGAGAGGTCGATGTTTGCCGGCAGGAGGTCGATGCCTTCGACACCGGTCTGCTGGATAGCGTCGCGGATGTCCACTTTGCGGTCCATAAGGACGTTGTAGACAGTGAGGTCAAGTTCATGCGGGTTCGCACCCAGGCCAGCTGAAAGGGCACCCTGCGGATCGAAGTCGACGAGCAGTACGCGCCGGCCGAACTCTGCGAGCGCAGCGGCAAGGTTGATGGTTGACGTGGTCTTGCCCACGCCGCCCTTCTGGTTGACCATGGCGATGACCCTGGCCGGGCCGTGGGAGGCCAGCGGCGCGGGTTCGGGGAAGTCGCGGTGCGGGCGGCCCGTTGGCCCCATGACGGCGTCTTCCAGATCGAAATCCGTGCCCTCCAGCGTAGTTGCTCCCCGTTCGCTGCTCACGTATCTATCCACTCTCTCCACGACGGTCATTTCCTGCGGCTGTCTCCAGCCATGCACTGCTCCCGTCTTAGGCTACAGCGCCCGACACGGCATTCCGCGGAACTTGACTTTGCCCGCAATTTGAGCCTTTACCTTCTAGCTGAGGTAGAAGGTTGGGTTCCTGTGCCGCCGACACGCGAGCAAGGCAGGCCCCGCCAGGGGTCCTGCCTTGCTCGCATTTCATAGCTTCTGGACTGCGCCTCGCTATGCGGCCACGGCCTCTTTTGCCTCGACTTCAGTGTGGTGGCTGATCATGGTCAGCTCGTCGAACGGCCTGGCGCCGGACAGGACGCTGCTGACCTGGCTGCGGTCGATTTCTTTGACCCAGGTGCCGATCAACACGGTGGCAACCGCGTTGCCCGTGAAGTTGGTGAGGGCCCGGGCCTCGGACATGAAGCGGTCGATGCCCACGATCATGCCTACGCCGCCCAGCAATTCGGGCCGGTGGGCTTGCAAACCCGCTGCGAGGGTGGCCAAACCGGCGCCGGTCACACCGGCCGCACCCTTGGACGCGATGATCATGAAGACCAAGAGCGATACCTGGGCGCCGAGGTCCAGCGGGATGCCCATGGCGTTGGCCACGAACAGCGACGCCATGGTCAGGTAAATCGCGGTTCCATCGAGGTTGAAGGAGTAACCGGTAGGCACCGTCACACCGACAACCGGCTTGGAGATGCCCAAGTGCTCCATCTTGGCGATGAGTCGCGGCAACGCTGCCTCGGAGGAGGAAGTGGAGAAGATGAGGAGGTACTCACGGGCAAGGTACTTCATCAGCTGGAAGATGCTGACGCCGGCCACGACCCGGAGCAAGGTACCGAGTACTACGACGATGAACAGCGCGCACGTGATGTAGAAGGCGACCATCAAGGTGAACATGCTCAGGATTGCCTTGGCTCCGGTCGCCCCGACCACGGCGGCAATCGCACCGAAGGCACCGACCGGCGCCAGCCACATGATCATGATGAGGATACGGAACACGAGGGCCTGTCCGTGCTGGATGGCCTTGAGCACCGGCTGTCCCTGCGAGCCCATGCGCTGCAACGCGAAGCCCACCAAAATGGCGGCCAGGAGCGTCGGCAAGACGGGGATGTCGCCGGGGATAATCCCCAGGAGGAAGTCGGCGGTGCTGTTCGTAGCAGCTTTCGCATTGGGGTCGTAGGGGGTCAGCTTCAGTCCCTCACCGGGGTGGATGAGGTTGCCCACAACCAACCCAATGGCGAGCGCGAAGGTGGACATCACCAGGAAGTACACCAATGCAAGCCCGCCGACCTTGCCCACGGTGGCTGCCTTGGCGATGGAGCCAATGCCCAGGACGATCGTGCAGAAAATGACCGGGGCGATCATCATCTTGATGAGTTTGATGAAGCCGTCGCCGAGCGGCTTGAGGGATTTTCCGACGTCAGGGAACATCAGGCCGACGACGGCGCCCAGCACAACTGCGGCGATCACGGCGATGTAGAGGTAATGCGACTTGTCCAGCCCCTTGCGCCCGGCCTTCGCGGGTGCAATCTCTCCTCTTTGAGAGGTCATGGCTTTGCTCCTTTTAGATACTCTGGAAAGCGCCGTGGTTCCTGCAAAATGTCCCTGCGTCGCTCTGCTGTGATATCCATCATTGGGGGCAGGGTGACGTGAATCACTGTTGCGTTCATATTGGTCGCAGCATTGGTCAAAAGGAGGAGCGCGTGATCCGACGCTGGAGCATTGCCCGGAGACTTTTCGTGGCGAACCTGCTGTTCATCCTGGCGCTCACCGCGATCGTGGGGACGGCGGCCTTCGTGGATGCCAGGGACCGCGCCTACAACGACGCTGGCCAGCGCATGCAGGCCGTTGCCGCCGCGATCGCAGCCAACCCCCTGGTGCTTCAGGCCGCTGGCACGCCAAATCCCTCAGCCACACTGCAGCCGTACGCGCAGGTGGTGATGGCCAACGCCCACGCCGACTTCATCACCATCATGGCGCCGGACCGGACTCGCTGGACCCACGCGAACCCCGACGAAATCGGCAAACCCTATATCGGCACCATTGACCCGGCATTGCACGGACAAACCTTCACCGAAGTCACGGCCGGCACCCTCGGCCCGTCGGTGCGCACCATCGTTCCGGTAGAGGACTCTTCCGGAACCGTTCGGGCCCTGGTGGCTGCGGGCGTCACTGTGCGAACCGTTGACGTCGCGGTGTCGGCGCGGCTCACAGCAATCATCGCCATCTCCTTGGCCATGCTCGTAGGCGGCTCCCTGGCCTCGTGGCTGTTGGGCCGATACCTACGCTCCGTGACCCGGGGCTGGGGACCGGAGCAATTGGCACAGCTGTTCGCGTACTACGAGTCCGTCCTGCATTCAGTCCGCGAAGGCGTGGTGCTCATCGACACCGGTGGCAGCGTGGTCATGTACAACGACCAGGCCGCCGAACTGCTGGGTCTGGAACCGTCCGACGTCGACCCTGCAGCAGGTGCCGCCCCGCGCCTTTCGGATCTGCCCCTGGATGCCAGCCTCCACAGCCTCTTCGAATCCGGCCGCACTGCACATGACGAAATCCACCTCACAGGCTCCCGGATCCTGGTGGTAAACCAAGCGCCGGCGGTGGGGCCGCCGGGAATGAGTGGCCGGCAACGCCCCGCCGTATTCGGTACCGTAGCCACGCTCAGGGATCGCACGGAAATCGAGTCCTTGGGCAGCGAACTGGAGACGATGAAGACGCTGTCCGACGCTTTGCGGGCCCAGACCCATGAGCACGCGAACAGGTTGCACACCATTGTTTCCCTGATGGAGCTCGGGCGTACTGCCGACGCCTTGGATTTTGCCACCAAGGACCTTGAGCTAAGCCAACAGTTGACCGACCATCTGGTGGCTTCAGTGGACGAACCCGTCCTGAGTGCACTCATCATGGGGAAATCGGCCGAGGCACACGAACGCGGAGCCGAGCTCACGGTCACGGTGTCCGGCGGGGACGGCCTTCAAGGCTTGGCCGTCCAGGACCTGGTGACGATCTTGGGCAACCTGCTGGACAACGCGCTCGATGCCGCGGCCGCCGCTCCCCCTCCGCGGAAAGTGGAACTGGGAATCGAGTCCGGACCGGACGGAACCACGTTCACGGTTGTCGATTCCGGCCATGGCATCGATCCCGGCATCGTGGACGACGTCTGGCAGTACGGATTCAGCACCAAAGCAGCCGGCATCGGACAGAGTGCGGGCCCTGGAGCTCCCTCCCGCGGCGTTGGCCTGGCGCTGGTACGCCAAGCCGTGCAGAGGCTGGGCGGTACGCTGTCCATCAGCGAATCCACCAGCGCCTTGGGCGGTGCGTTGTTCCGTGTGGCGCTCCCCGCGCCGGACTCCAGGAAAGAAGCCGAATGACCGATATCCGCGTCCTCGTCGTCGAGGACGAACCCATCGCAGCCGATGCCCATGGCGTCTACGTCGGCCGAATCGACGGTTTCACTGTTGCTGGAACAGCCCCGGACGGACAATCGGCCCTGCGTCTACTCAACGATTTCGCCGCCGCGGGGCAACCGGTGGACCTCGTGCTGCTGGATATGAACCTGCCGGACCTTCACGGACTGGACGTCGCCCGACGGATGCGCGCGTCCGGCCTGCTGGCCGACATCATCGCCATCACTGCGGTCCGGGAAGTGAACATTGTCCGCAGCGCCGTGTCAATCGGTGTGGTGCAATACCTGATCAAGCCGTTCACCTTCGCAACGTTCGCGGACAAGCTCGCGAGCTACCGTATGTTCCGCGAGCAACTTGCCGCACCGGCGTCGGGCGGACGTGCCAGTGGAGCCTCGCAAAGTGATGTGGACCAGGCCTTCGCGAGCCTCCGCGCGCCCACCGAGCTCCCGCTGCCCAAGGGCCTTTCCGCCCACAGCCTGGACTCCGTTAAGGACCTTCTCGCAAGCCTCGGCCGGGCCGTCTCCGCCAGTGAGGCAACCGAGGCCCTTGGCATGTCCCGGGTCACCGTTCGACGCTACCTCGAGTACTTGGCCGACGCCGGATTGGTTACCAGGAATCCGCGTTACGGCACTCCAGGACGACCCGAAAATGAGTATCGCTGGAACCGGAGTTAGCGCCCCACCCGCACGTGCACACCGAAGCTATGTATACACAGATCGAATCTCAGCTGGTTTTTTTGAACAAAGCTAGGCTGAACTGAGGTTTGTGTATACACTGATGGCATCCGCACAGCAGAGGGAGGATCCATGCGCGCCAGCGACAAGGCCTATGCCGCCCTGCGCGAGGACATCATTGAATGGCGGCTGGCCCCCGGCACCGTCCTGGCCGAAGTGGAACAATCCGAACGCCTGGGTGTGTCCCGCACGCCCGTCCGGGAGGCGCTGGGTCGGCTCAGCGCGGAAGGGCTGACGACGGCGGCGGGCGGCCGCGGCGTCGTCGTCACCGATATTTCGCTGGAGGACATCGACGAACTGTTCGAGCTGCGCGAAACCTTGGAAGGCAAAGCTGCCGCCCTCGCCGCTGAACGCGGTGAACGTGCGGTATTCAAGCAACTCCACGCCGAACTCCTCCGGGCCCCGGAAATGCTCAACGACAGCGATCCCGCACGGCACGACTACTACGCCCTGGTGGGAAGGCTGGATGAGGCGATCGACGAGGCCATCTCCAATTCCTACCTCGCCCAGGCCATGCGCAGCCTGCGCGTTCACCTGGTGCGGGTCCGCCGCCTCGCGGCCGACGACGCCGAACGCCTCCAAGCCGCCGCGGCCGAGCACGCCGCGATCGCCGAAGCCATCGCGGCAGGCAACCCCCGGCTCGCCGAAGCAGCCACCACCGTCCATCTGCACCGCAGTCTTTCCCACGTCAAAGCCACCCACACACCTCACTAAAAGGAGCACCATGGTGAAGAACAACCACGTCCGCGTCTACAAGAGCGAAGAGAACCTTGCCCGTGAGGACCAGTTGGCGCACAAGATCGCCACGGTCGCCGCCGACCCCGTCGAGGTGGCCCCCCTGGTGGCGGAAATGATCATCAACCGGATCATCGACAATGCCTCCGTCGCTGTCGCTTCATTGAACCGTGCTCCGATCATCGCCGCCCGGGCGCAAGCCCTGACCCACGCGCCGACCACCAACGGCAAGGGCTCGTCCGTCTTCGGCATCAGCGACAAGGTCTCCCCCGAGTGGGCTGCCTGGGCCAACGGCGTCGCCGTCCGCGAACTCGATTACCACGACACCTTCCTGGCTGCCGACTACTCCCACCCCGGCGACAACATCCCGCCGATCCTCGCCGTGGCCCAGCACGTGGGCGCGAGCGGCAAGGACCTGGTCCGCGGCATCGCCACCGGATACGAGATCCAGGTAAACCTGGTCAAGGCCATCTGCCTGCACAAGCACAAGATCGACCACGTGGCCCACCTCGGCCCCTCCGCCGCCGCGGGCATCGGCACCCTCCTGGGCCTGGACGTCGAGACGATCTTCCAGTCCGTCGGCCAGGCCCTGCACACCACCACGGCCACGCGGCAGTCCCGCAAGGGTGAAATCTCCACCTGGAAGGCCCACGCCCCCGCGTTCGCCGGCAAGATGGCCGTCGAAGCCGTGGACCGGGCCATGCGCGGCCAGACCTCCCCCGTGCCCATCTACGAAGGCGAAGACGGCGTCATCGCCTGGATGCTGGACGGCCCGGACGCCTCCTATGAAGTCCCGCTGCCCGAAGCCGGGGAGCCCAAGCGAGCCATCCTGGACACCTACACCAAGGAACACTCCGCCGAATACCAAGCCCAGGCCTGGATCGACCTCGCCCGCAAACTCCACAAAGAGCACCCCGAAGCCACGGACCCCGCCAACGTGGCCTCCGTCCTCATCAAGACCAGCCACCACACCCACTACGTGATCGGCTCCGGCGCCAACGATCCGCAGAAGTACAGCCCCACCGCTTCGCGCGAGACGCTGGACCACTCCATCCCGTACATCTTCACCGTCGCACTGCAGGACGGTGCCTGGCACCACGTTGACTCCTACAGCCCGGAGCGTGCCGGACGCCCGGACACCGTGGAACTGTGGCACAAGGTCACCACCGTGGAAGATCCCGAATGGACCCGCCGCTACCACTCCCTGGACATCGCGGAAAAGGCCTTCGGCGGCACTGTTGTCATCACACTCACGGATGGGACAGTGATCACGGATGAGATCGCCGTCGCCGACGCCCACCCGCTCGGTGCCCGGCCCTTCGCCCGCCAACAGTACATCGACAAGTTCCGCACGCTTGCTACCGGTTTGGTCGAGGCGTCCGAGATCGAACGCTTCCTCGCCGCCGCCGAAGCCCTCCCGGATCTCGGACCGGGCGAACTGGACCAGCTGAACATCACCGCCGCGCCCGGCGTCATCGACCTCGCCGCCGCACCGAAAGGGCTGTTCTAGATGCTCTACTCCAAGACCACGCCGGAACAGAAACGCCTCGCCCTGCGCGAGATGCTCGCTTCCGGGACCATCCAGCAGTTCCCCGGCGCCTTCAACCCGCTCTCGGCACGCCTGATCGAGGAAAAGGGCTTCCCCGGCGTCTACATCTCCGGTGCCGTCCTCGCCAACGACCTCGGCCTACCGGACATCGGGCTCACCACCCTCACTGAGGTCGCCACCCGGGCCGGGCAGATCGCCCGCATGACCGAACTGCCGTGCCTCGTGGACGCGGACACTGGATTCGGCGAACCGATGAACGTGGCACGCACCATCCAGGAGCTTGAAAACGCCGGACTCGCCGGGTGCCACATCGAGGACCAGTTCAACCCGAAACGCTGCGGGCACCTGGACGGCAAGAACGTGGTCGACGTCGACACCGCTGCAAAGCGCATCCGCGCCGCGGCCGACGCCCGGCGCGACCCGAACTTCCTCATCATGGCCCGGACCGACATCCGTGCCGTCGAGGGCATCGAGGCCGCCCAGGAGCGTGCCCGGGCCCTCGTCGAAGCCGGCGCTGACGCGATCTTCCCGGAAGCCATGAAGGATCTCAGCGAGTTCCAAGCCATCCGTGATGCAGTGGATGTGCCGATCCTGGCCAACATGACCGAGTTCGGCAAGAGTGATTTATTCACGGTGGAACAGCTCCAGGGCGTCGGCGTGAACATCGTGATCTACCCCGTCACCCTGCTCCGCATTGCCATGGGCGCTGCAGAGCGTACGCTGGAAACGATCAAGGCCACTGGAACGCAGGAGGCCCAGGTGGAGAACATGCTCACCCGTGCGCGCCTCTATGACCTCGTGGACTACGAGGCCTACAACCACTTCGATACGAGCGTTTTCAACTTCCAGATTCCTGGCCTCAGCCGGTAACTGGATCAACCAAGGGGATGCAGGCGCTCCGGCTATTCCGGAGTGCTTGCCGACGAACGAAGGAGGACAGCATGGTAGCTGTTGAGATCAAGAAGGGCCTGGCCGGGGTCGTGGTTGACTACACCGCGATCTCCAAGGTCAACCCGGACACCAACTCGCTGCTGTACCGCGGCTATCCCGTGCAGGAACTCGCCGCCAAGTGCAGCTTCGAGGAAGTTGCCTTCCTGCTGTGGAACGGTGAGCTGCCCACGCCGGAAGAACTTGCAGAGTTCACAGCCCGCGAGCGCGCAGGCCGCGCCCTTGACCCGGTGGTGAAGCAGGTCGTCGATACGCTGCCCACCACAGCCCACCCGATGGATGTGTGCCGTACGGCCGCTTCTGTGCTGGGGGCACGGCACCCGTTGGCGGAGGTTTCCACGCCGGAAGCCAACATGGCGAAGGCAATTGACCTGTTCGCCGCCATGCCGGCCGTGGTCGCCTACGACCAGCGCCGCCGCCGCGGGGACGGACAACCCATCGAACCCGTGGCACCGAGGGACGACCTCGGCTACTCCGCGAACTTCCTGTGGATGACCTTCGGCGAGGACCCGGTGGAAGAAGTCGTGAAGGCGTTCAACGTCTCGATGATCCTCTACGCCGAGCACTCCTTCAACGCATCCACCTTCACGGCCCGCGTTGTCACCTCCACCCTCTCGGACCTGCACTCCGCGGTCACCGCGGCGATCGGAGCCCTCAAGGGTCCGCTGCACGGCGGCGCCAACGAAGCCGTGATGGAGACGTTCGAGGAAATCGGCATCCGCACCGAGGAATCGCTGGAGGACGCCGCGGGCCGGGCGAAGACCTGGATGGAGCAGGCCCTGGCGCAAAAGAAGAAGGTCATGGGCTTCGGTCACCGCGTCTACAAGCACGGCGATTCCCGCGTGCCCACCATGAAGGCCGCCCTGGATAAGATGATCGCCCACTACGGCCGGCCGGAAATCCTGGGCCTGTACAACGGCCTTGAACAAGCCATGGACGAGGCCAAGGCGATCAAGCCCAACCTCGACTACCCCGCCGGACCCACCTACCACCTCATGGGCTTCGACACCCCCACCTTCACCCCGCTGTTCGTCGCCAGCCGCATCACCGGCTGGACCGCGCACATCATGGAACAGGCCGCATCGAACTCCCTGATCCGTCCGCTCAGCGAATACAACGGCGTGGACGAACGGCACCTGCCGTAATTCCTCCATGTACGACGTCGGGCCGGCTACCGCGTGGGGAGGTGTCGGCCGACGTCGTTGTTGGTGTATTTGTCCGGCAGCTAGCGCGCTGCTCCCGAATCCAACCAATCGGCCGTGTGCACTTCCGCGACGCTCTCGTTGTCATCGGCAAGCACGACCTCCACTGCGATGCGCTGGCCGGAAATCATGGCAGGCAACCAGTGTTCGGCGTCGGCCCACATCTGTTCGACCGGGAGCCCTGCCACCCGGTACCACTGTGGAGCTATCTCATCGCTTTCGGCGGGTTCGCCGGTCCAATGCTCGGTCAGATACACCGTGGTGAACATGTTCCACCCGGGCTTGGCGGGGAAGACGAAATCCACTGTGCCTGCGGGAATGAGATGCTCTTCTTCGACGTGGACGAAGATTTCTTCCTGCACTTCCCGGCATACGGCTTCGGCCGCTGTCTCGCCGGATTCCACGTGCCCGCCCACACCGACAATCTTCCCGGTGCCGAAGCCGGTCTTCTTCCGACCCAGGAGAACTTCCTTGCCGGCGTCGCCGTCACGAAGAAGGAAGCACAGGGTGACGTGGTCTGCAGTCATTGACCAAGCCTAGCTCCCTGCGGGTCTCCGGAAGCGTGCCTTAAGTGACCGGGATCAGCCGAGCGCCCGAGGATGCGCGGATGCGTACACCTCTCGCAAGGTATCTGCGGTGACCAAGGTGTACACCTGCGTGGTGGTCACCGAGGCATGGCCGAGGAGCTCCTGCACAACACGGACATCCGCACCGCCCTCAAGCAGATGCGTGGCAAACGAATGCCGGAGGGTGTGCGGGGAGACATCCTTGGTGATGTTGGCCTTCTCCGCTGCAGTCTTCAGAATTGTCCAGGCACTTTGCCGACTGATCCGTCCTCCGCGGGCATTCAGGAACAGTGCCGGGGTGCCTTTTCCTTTGGCTGCCAGCGCAGGCCTTCCGCGGACCACATAGGAACCGACGGCGCGAGCACCATAGGACCCCAGCGGCACCAGGCGCTCCTTTGAACCCTTTCCGAAGAGCCGTACGATCGCGGGCCCATCGGCTTCCGCTTCGAGGGAGACATCGTCAACGTCGAGCCCCACAGCTTCGCTGATTCGGGCACCTGTGGAGTAGAGGAACTCCAGGAGCGCTCGGTCCCTCAGGCCGGTGGCGGTGTCGGCACCGGCCGCTTCGAGGATCCGGGTCACTTCGCCAACACTAATGGCCTTCGGCAGGCGCTTGCCGGGCATTGGCGGGTGGACATCGCTGGCGGGGTCCGCCGTCGTCGTCCCCTCCAAGGCCCAAAACTTGTGGAGCCCCCGGACCGCAACCACGGTGCGCGCCGCAGAGCGGACGCCGAGTGCTGCCGCGCCATCCGAGCCGTCGGCGAGTGCCTGCACAAAGGCGGTGACGTCATGGCGGGAGATGTTGCCTGGTTTGTCGACGCCGGAGGCAGCCAGGAAGTTCGAATAGCGGGACAGATCCCGCCGGTAGGCGGACAACGTGTTGCTTGCGAGGCCGCGTTCCACGCCAAGGTGCTGCAGGTAGTCCGTGACGGCCAGGTCAATGGCTGTTTGAATCCGGGTTTCCGCGAGCTGGGGCATGGTCAGCGCTGGCTTGGGTGGGCCGGCCAGGGGGCATCTGCCGGGCGCAGGCCCCTGAAACCGTCGGCGCGCGCAGCCGCGGCGGCGAGGATCCCGACGACGGCGGACGGGTTGTGCAGGCGGCCTTCGAGCACTGCCAAAACAGCTTCGTCGAGAGGTACCCACACCAGTTCTATTTCGGATTCCTCTTCCGTGCGGACGTGGCGTTCGGCCTCAGGCACGTCTCCCAGTCCCCGCGCCAGATAGATTCGGATCGCCTCGCTCGAAGATCCGGGCGAATTGAAGAAGTCCACCAGGACGTTCCACGTGACGGCCGCAAGATCGGCCTCCTCCGCCAACTCCCGGGCTGCACCCACCACAAAGTCTTCGCCGGCCACGTCAAGAAGCCCGGCGGGAATCTCCCAAAGATCCATACCGACCGGGTGGCGATATTGCTTGAGCAAAAGGATTTCGCCGTCGACATTCATCGGCAACACCGCAACAGCGCCGGGATGGTCGATGTAGTCGCGAACCAAAGTACCGGTATCTTCGCCCAGCTCAAAGGCGTCGCTGACGACGTCCCAAACGCGGCCTTCGTAAACCTTGTTGGACGACAAAAGACGGCGCGGGCTCGGCATGTCCGAAACCTTCCGAAAAGTACTGGGGGTTTCAGAGATACCGGGCATCGCGCCGTCCTTCGTTTGTGTGAGCGATTACTTCGCAGCTACCTTGCGGGCCGACTTTGCCGCAGAATCAACGCCTGCCTGGCGCTCCAGCGCGGCCTTCACCAGGCCAGCAAACAGCGGGTGCGGGCGCGTGGGGCGGGAGCTGAGCTCCGGATGGGCCTGCGTTGCCACGTAGTAAGGGTGTACTTCGCGCGGCAGCTCCACGTACTCAACCAGCTTGCCATCGGGAGACGTTCCGGAGAACACCAGGCCCTCGGCCGCGATCTGTTCGCGGTACTTGTTGTTGACCTCGTAACGGTGGCGGTGACGTTCGCTGACCGTGGTTGCGCCATAGGTCTCTGCAACCACGGAGCCTTCGTCCAGCTTGGCTTCGTAGAGGCCAAGGCGCATGGTGCCGCCCAGGTCGCCCTTGCCGTCCACGATGTCCAGCTGCTCTTCCATGGTGGCGATGACAGGGTATTTGGAGTCGGGCTCGAACTCGCTGGAGGATGCGCCTTCAAGGCCGACCACGTTGCGGGCGTATTCGATCACCATGCACTGCAGGCCCAGGCACAGGCCCAGAACCGGAAGCTTGGTTTCGCGGGCAAACTTGAGCGCGCCCAGCTTGCCTTCCAAGCCGCGGATGCCGAAACCGCCGGGAACGCAAATCGCGTCAACGCCGGCCAGGGACTTGGTAGCGCCCTCGAGGGTTTCACATTCATCGGACGGGACCCAGCGGATCTTGACCTTGGTTTCGTTGGCAAAACCGCCGGCGCGCAAGGCCTCAGTCACGGACAGGTAGGCGTCCGGGAGGTCGATGTACTTGCCCACCAAGGCGACTTCAACCTGGTGCTTGGGGTTATGGACTGCTTCGAGGAGCTTGTCCCAGCTGGTCCAGTCGACGTCCTTGAACGGGAGATCCAGGGCTCGGACGACGTAGGAGTCAAGGCCCTGGGAGTGCAGCGTCTTGGGGATGTCGTAGATGCTGGGAGCATCGGCGGCGTTGACCACGGCGTCAATATCGACGTCGCACATGCGGCCGATCTTTTCGCGCATGGCGTCGGGCACTTCGCGGTCCGAACGGATCACGATCGCTTCCGGCTGGATGCCGAGGGAGCGCAAGGCGGCAACGGAGTGCTGCGTTGGTTTGGTCTTCAGTTCCTGCGACGGGCCGATGTACGGCACCAAGGAGACGTGGAGGAAAAAGACGTTGTTGCGGCCGATGTCCTGGCGGACCTGGCGGGCGGACTCCAGGAAAGGCTGGGACTCGATGTCGCCAACAGTGCCACCGATTTCGGTGATGATGACGTCCGGAGCGTTCTTGCCTTCGGCGGGCAGGCGCATGCGGCGCTTGATCTCATCCGTGATGTGCGGGATGACCTGGACGGTGTCGCCGAGGTACTCGCCGCGCCGTTCCTTGGCGATGACGGTCGAGTAGATCTGGCCGGTCGTAACGTTGGCCGAGCCCTCGAGGTTTTCATCGAGGAAGCGCTCGTAGTGTCCGATGTCGAGATCGGTTTCGGCGCCGTCGTCCGTGACGAAGACTTCGCCGTGCTGGAAGGGGTTCATCGTGCCCGGATCCACGTTCAGATAGGGATCGAGCTTCTGCATAGTTACAGACAAACCGCGTGCCCGCAGCAGGTGGCCGAGGCTCGAAGCCGTCAGTCCCTTACCGAGCGAGGACGCCACACCGCCAGTGACAAAGATGTGTTTGGTCGTCTTGGACGAGCCCGGGAACCGGGAATTTACACGGGAATTTGATCGCTGCACCACGGAATTCGAGCCTATCATCAATTGCGCCTCCAAAGGGTCCGCTAGCCGTTTTCCCAAATGCTCAATAGTCCCTTGCCGTGGGGCAAGGATCAAGAGTAAAGCCCACCCGACCCGCCAGTAACAGGTCAGCCGCTCGGGAATCCGCGGCTTGGCAGCGCCCCCCGCATGAGCCGGCTCCCGGTCCCTCAAGGCCTGGATGTGACTGATGTCCTACGGCTGGAGCTGTTCGGCTACGCCTGCTGGGGTAGCAGCTTGGCGTCGTCCAGCAACTCCTGGGCATGCGCACGCGCAGACTCCGAGTCTTCCTGCCCCGCCAGCATCCTGGCAAGCTCCTTCACGCGTTCTTCATCATCGAGGAGCTGGACATCGCTGGACGTGAAGCCCGTGGCGGTCTTGCCGTCGCTTCCCCTGACCGAGGTCTTGGTGACCCGGATGTGTTGGTCCGCGAAGGCGGCAACCTGTGGCAAGTGGGTCACCACCAGCACCTGGACGTGGCGCGCCAGCATGGCGAGCCGGCGTCCGATCTCGACGGCGGCACGCCCACCGACTCCGGCATCTACTTCGTCAAAGACGAACGTCGGCACGGGGTCCACTGCGGCAAGGACCACCTCGATGGCGAGCATGACACGGGACAACTCACCACCGGAAGCCCCCTTGCCGAGGGGGCGGGCAGGGGCGCCTGAGTGCGGTTGCAGGAGGAAGGAGATGTCGTCGACGCCGTGCGGCCCCAGCTGCCCTTGGCTGTCCACCTCGATCACCAGGGTTGCATCGGCCATTGCAAGGGCGGTGAGCTCCGCACTCACGCGCGCGGAGAGCTCTTTGGCGGCCTTCGACCGCGACTTGGAAATCCGGGTGGCCTGCTTCCGAAGCGTGGATTCCGCGGCAGTCACCTCAGCGTCGAGGGCTTCGATCCTGCTGGAGTCGTCCTGCAGTTCGTCCAGCCGGGTCCTCGAAGCGGCTGCCCATTCCAAGACCTCGTCGATGCTCGGAGCGTACTTCCGAATGAGTTTGGCCAGGGCCGCACGCCGGTCCTCAATCTCCGAAAGGCGTTCGGGTCCTTCGGAGTCCAAGGAGGCCTGGTAGCTGGACAGCTCCCCCGCGATGTCGTTGATGAGGAAGCCGATCTCGGCGAGCCGCGTGGCAGCCCCCGCCAACGCTTCGTCATGTTCGGAAACCTGTTCCAAGGTCCGTTTGGCCGAGTCGATCAGCGTCGTGGCGTCGGCCGTTTCGCCGAATTCCTCCGCGATCAGGGCTTCATGTGCAGCTGCGGCGGCAATGCGAAGCTCTTCGACGTTGGCCAGTTTCACTGCCTCTGCCTTGAGGGACTCGTCCTCGCCCGGCTGGGGATCGACGCCGTCGATTTCCTGGAGCGCGGCAGCGAGCGATTCCGCCTCCCGTAGCCTTTCCCGGGCCTCGCCTCGGAGGGTATCGAGCTCCGCCTGGCTGGACTTCCAATGACTGTAAAGATCCTGGTATTCCGTGAGCATCGCGGCGAGGTCGGCCCCGGCGAAACGGTCCAATGCATGCCGCTGCGCCACGGCACCCTTCAGCCGTATCTGGTCCGACTGGCCATGCACCACCACCAGGCTCTCGCCAAGTTCTGCCAACACGCCCACAGGCGCCGACCGGCCGCCCACGAAAGCACGGCTGCGGCCGTCCGCACCCACGGTGCGGGCGAGCAAGAGCTGAGTGCCGCCGTCGTACTCTTCAGCGTCGCCGCCGGCCTCCACGGCCCGTTCCACGGCGGCGTGCGCGGGATCGAGCAACAGCCGGGCCTCCGCGGAGGCTGACTTGGCGCCGGAGCGCACCGCACCGGCGTCGGACCGTGCTCCCAGAAGGAGGCCGACGGCGGTGACCACCATGGTCTTGCCGGCGCCGGTTTCGCCCGTGACGACGCTCAGTCCGGGCCCCAACGGCAATGTGGCGTCGGTGATGACGCCGAGATCACGGATCCGGAGTTCCTCGATCATGGTTTACATCTCCTTGGTGGGGTCGGCCGCTCTGCCTGTCCGCACGTCCTGGGGCGTTGGCAAAGGGCTGGGCTTGAAAGTCCTGACCACGGGGGTAGGACCGGTGTGGATGTCCGCCGAACGGGGTGCCGGGCCTCGCCAACCGTGGATGGGGAGCTCAAACTTCCGGACGAGCCGCGCGGAAAACGGGGTCTGGTGGGTGCGGGCAAGCCGTACGGGCCTGGTGGATCGTGTTACCTCAATCCGGGCGCCGGGCGGCAGGTCGACGGAACGTCGGCCATCGCACCACAGCACGCCTTGGGCGTCAGTCCGGGTGAGGATCTCAACAGCCAGCTTGGACCGCGGCGACACAACGAGGGGTTTGGCGAAGAGGGCATGGGCGCTGATGGGGACGATCACCAAGGCCTCCACCTCAGGCCACACCACTGGACCGCCGGAGGAGAACGCGTAAGCCGTGGAGCCCGTGGGGGTTGCGAGCACCACTCCGTCGCAGCCAAAGGACGTCAGGGGACGTTCATCCACTTCGGTCACTACCTCGATCATGCGCTCCCGGTCAGCCTTTTCAATGGCCGCCTCGTTGAGAGCCCACGTGTGCCAGATCTTCTGGCCACGGACCCACACTTGGACGTCGATGGTCATGCGTTCTTCCACGGTGTATTCGCGGCTGGCAATCCATTCAACGGTCTGGGCAAGATCAGCCCGTTCGCTCTCGGCGAGGAAGCCAACATGCCCGAGGTTGACGCCCAAGAGGGGAACATCGACGTTGCGGACCAGCTCGGCCGCGCGCAGGATGGTGCCGTCGCCGCCAAGAACCATGACGAGTTCGACGTCCTCCAACCGGACATCCTCATGAAGGATTTCGATCGGCTTATCCACCACACCGTAGAACCGTTCGATGTCGTCCAGTTCCGATTTCTGCATTACGGGAATCAGACCTGAGTAGTGGAGCTGCCCGCAGGCATCCCAGGCCGCGCGAAGGGAGTCCTCACGCCCGGTGTGGGCAAGGACCAAAACGCGCCTGCTCATGGTGTTCTGCTTTCTAGTGGGTGGTCCAGATTCGTTCCATCAGTGCAGTAACTTCCTCGTCACGCTCTTCGATCTTAGGCAAGTCCGCCTGAATCCTGCGTTTTATCCACAGGAAGTACTCCACATTTCCGTCCTGGCCCGGCAAAGGGCTCGGTGCCAGGCCGCAGAGTTCAAGGCCGGCGTCCACTGCCGCCTTCGCAACTTGGGCTACCGCGCGCCGCCGTTCATGGTCGGACGTGACCACGCCTGTGCGGCTCAGGCGTTCCTTGCCCACCTCGAATTGGGGCTTCACCATGAGCACAAGGTCTCCCCCGGGTTCAGTGCATGCCGCGAGCGGGTGCAGAACCAGGGTAAGGGAAATGAAGGACAGGTCTGCCACGGTGAGCGCGGCCGGGCCGCCGATTTGTTCCGGAGTCATATAGCGGACGTTGAGGCCCTCATGGACAGCGACGCGCGGATCGTTCCGCAAGGACGGCACCAACTGGTCATGCCCGACGTCGACCGCCACTACGTGTGCGGCACCTTGCCGGAGCAGCACGTCCGTAAAGCCGCCGGTGGAGGCTCCGGCGTCGAGACACCGCTTTCCCTCCACAACGACGGAAGGGAACGCTGCCAGCGCCCCGGCCAGTTTGTGGCCGGCGCGGCTGACGTAAATGTCCTCGGCGTGGGCTTGGACATCGAGTTCGGTAGTTTCGAAGACCTGTTGCGCCGCCTTGGCGAGAACGCTGCCTCCGGAACTGACCTTCCCGTCCGCAATGAGTTTCGCGGCATGGGTCCGCGACCTCGCCAATCCACGGGTGACGAGCTCCTGGTCAAGTCTGGCCATGCTCAGCGTTCTTCGGCGTCGAGGGCCGCCATCAAGGAGTCGTGGATCTCGGCGTACATGCCGCTGTGCTCGGCCACCGGCACTGAGGGGATGTCCGCAAGCCGTTCCAGGGTCGAATCCACGGCTGCATCACCGCTGGCGGCAGTGTCGTCCGGCCATGGCGCATCGTGCGGTTCGACGCTGCGCGGCCCCAGGCCGTCCAGGTCGGTCGCGTCCGGTTCGACGGCGCTCTCCGGGTGATCGTTCAACTCGCTCATTGGACCAGTCTAGTTTTCGAGCCATTCGAGCCGCGGCGATGTAGCCTCTGCCGCGTCCGGGTTGGCGGCCCACCAGGCTGCGCACGCGGCCCGCCAGGCGTCCAGGTCCTTCTCGGACCCGGAGACGGTGATCAGGCCATCTTGGACTTCAGCAGTTGCCTTTCCGCAGCGGAACGTGCTGTCCTCCTCGACGATCTCGGGGTACGGCTCGTATAGTTCCGTGAGATCGGCCAGCAGGTAGCCGGGGCGTTCCGAACTGCGTGCGGCAAGGATGGACTCGGGCGTGTCGACCCCGGTGAGGACCGCCGCCGTCGCGAAGCCCGCACGGTTGCCGCCGAGGATGTCGGTGTCGAGGCGGTCGCCCACCACGATCGGGCGCTCTGACTTGAGCCTCCGTGCCGCCGAGTGGAAGAGCGGGGCTTCCGGCTTGCCTGCGACTCTCGGTTGCTTCCCCGTGGCAGACGCGACGGCGGCCACCAGGGTCCCGTTACCGGGTGCAATACCGCGGGCTTGGGGAATGGACATGTCCGTATTTGTGGCGACCCAGAGGGCACCCGCAGCAACAACGTAGGATGCCTCGGCCAAGTCCTTCCAGGCGATTTCCGGATTGAAGCCCTGGACTACTGCCACGGGCTTCTCTTCGGCGCTATGGACGGGGGTGAGGCCAACGAGTTCTATCTCATGGGCCAACGCCGCGCTACCGGTGATCATCACGCGCGAACCGGGAGCCAGGAGACCGGCCAGAAGATCGCCGGCGGCCTGCGAAGAGCTGACCACCTGATTGTCCTCAGCCGGTGCACCAAGCTCACGAAGATGCGCCGCAACCTGGGCGGGGGTTCGCGAGGCGTTGTTGGTGACATATCCAAGCCGCACCCCCACCGATTCAAGCCGCTGCAGGGACTCCACGGCGCCGGGAATGGCGTGGGGGCCCGCATAAACAACTCCGTCCAAATCGGACAGAACTGCGTCGAAACGTGAAACCAGTGGGGCCTCAGTCATTCTTGGTCTCTTCGCCGTCCTCGGGAGCCTTTTCCCCGTCTTCCTCGTCTTCCTCGTCTTCTTCGTCCTCTTCGGCGTCCTCGACGGAATCGCGGTCGGACTCGGCGTCGTCGGACTCAAAGTAGTCAGACTCGACGTCGTCGAGTTCCACGTCGTCCTGTTCGGTGGCTTCAGAGCCGAGGACCGTTTCCGCGCGTACCGGGGCAGCCTCGGACTTGCTCTCTTCGGTTCGCTCCTTGTTCTCTTCGATGTTCCGGAAACGAGGCTTGCGAGCTTCGTTTTCATCGTCCTCGCCGAGGTCGATGATGTCCGGGTCCTCGAAGTCTCCTACGCCAAGGGCATTTTCCGCAACGACTGCCTGGCGCTGCCACTTGCCGGCCTCCTCTGCGCGGCCCACTGCCGTCAGGGCGTCTGCGTAAGCGCGGAACAGGCGCGGACTGTAGGAGAAGGCGCGGTTGATGTCGAGCTGGATGATCTCGAGCTCAGCCACGGCGGCATCCAACTGGCCAAGATCGGTCCTGGCTCCGGAGGCCACAATTGCGAGTTCAACCTTGCCAGGGGCGTCGAGATCCTGGGCTTCGGGAGAACGGACGACATCCAGCGCGCGGTCAGGTCGCCCCAGACCGCGTTCGCAGTCAGCCATGAGCGGCAAATGGACGTTGGAGCCGCTGATCCGACGGTAGGTGCGGAACTCGCGAAGCGCCTCGCCATAGTGGCCGGCAGCGTAGGCGGTGAGGCCCACAGCTTCACGGACAGCTGCCAAGCGTCCACCACGGCGACTGGCTGCCAACGCGTGCTGGAAGGACAGCTCAGGGTCGATATCGATGAGCCGGCCGGCCATCACAAGGTGCTTGGAAACCCATTCGGCATTAGTGCCTTCAAGGGTCTTGATCTGATGCTTGGTGACCCTGTCGAGCTCCTGGCCCGTAACGTCGTCGTCGATCTCTGGGGAACGCTCGCGGTCCGGGCGGTTGGCGCTGCGCAGGTCCGCTGCGTTCGGAACCCGCGCGGGACGCTCTTCCCAGGATCCGCCGCCGAAGCTGCGTCCCTCGGTACGTGGGCCGTCGAACTTGCGGGGACCGCGCTCGGGACGATCGCCGAAACTACGGCGTTCTCCCTCGCCTTCACGGCGCGGACGGTCGCCGAACGGCTTCCGGTCACGATCACCGAACGGCTTGCGGTCACGATCACCAAAACTCGGGCGCGCATCCCCATCACGACGCGGACGATCACCGAACGGCTTGCGATCCCGGTCACCCTCACGGCTCGGACGATCACCAAAAGGCTTACGATCACGCTCACCCTCACGGCTCGGACGATCACCAAACGGCTTACGGTCGCGGTCACCGAAGCCACGGCGCTCACCGTCACCAGCTGGCTTACGGTCGCCGAACGGCTTGCGGTCGCCGAACGGCTTGCGGTCACGATCGCCAAAGTTCGGGCGCGCATCCCCATCACGACGCGGACGGTCGCCGAACGGCTTGCGATCCCGGTCACCCTCACGGCTCGGACGATCACCAAACGGCTTCCGGTCACGGTCGCCAAAGTTCGGGCGCGCATCCCCATCACGACGCGGACGATCACCAAACGGCTTCCGGTCACGATCACCAAAGGGCTTACGGTCACGATCGCCAAAACTCGGGCGCGCATCCCCATCACGACGCGGACGATCACCAAACGGCTTCCGGTCACGATCACCAAAGGGCTTACGGTCACGATCGCCAAAGGGCTTAGGGTCCCGGTCACCCTCACGGCTCGGACGATCACCAAAAGGCTTACGGTCACCGCCAGTACTGCCTTCACGATTGTCCCTGGAACGGAATCCTCGCGGGTCGCCCCCGGAATTGTTGTTGGCGCGGAACGGACCGCGATCGCCACGGCCACCGCCGAAGTTGCCGCGGTTGCCGCCGTTGTGCTCAGCCATGATGGATTCCTCCTGTTGTGAGCTGACCACTGGCGCATGCGCAGCCGCTCTTATCCGTATTTTGTTCTCACGCCGCCGGGATCCGGCTCGTATCTCTTATGTAATTCTAGGTGAACAGCCATCCTCGAACGCATTCGAGGACCGCCTATTCAGCTTCCCGTGGGAATCATCACAACCCCAGGCATGGCTGAGCCCCTTCGGCCGGCTGGCAGATCCGAGTCCAAGGACGGAGTATCGGCATTTGGGCTGCCAAATGGTCGGAAGCCTCAAACGACGCTCGCTCACTTATCGTGCCTTCCGGGCGGACGCCCGCTCACATATGGCGGGTCCCGGCGGGACGCCCGCTCACCTGTGTCCCCGACGGCGGGTGGGGGCTGGGGCCGGCCCGTTGATAGTGAGCGGGAGTTTGACCCCGACACCCTTATAGGTGAGCGAGGGTCCGCCCACAACCGGTCATAAGTGAGCGGGGTTGGTGGAAACCGGGTCATAGGTGAGCGGGGGTCTGGCTGTGAGGGCGGGTGTTTGGGTGTTAAATGGTTCAGGCCCCGACATTCGATGTCGGGGCCTGAACTGTAATGGTTGTCCGGCGGTGTCCTACTCTCCCACACCCTCCCGGGTGCAGTACCATCGGCGCTGTGGGTCTTAGCTTCCGGGTTCGGAATGGGACCGGGCGTTTCCCCCACGCTATGACCGCCGTAACCTTGTTACCCGTCCCGCCGGCACGCTGGGTGCGGGGGTGGGAAGACTGGTTACAACATTGTGGTGTTGTTATTCAGTTGTGGTTTGTTCCTGTGACAACAACGGGTTGTTGTTCGGGAACCACATAGTGGACGCAAGCAGTTTTGTTTGTGTGGTGTAAGTTGTCGGCCTATTAGTACCGGTCAGCTTCAACAGTCGTTGGTCCTGTCTTCCACATCCGGCCTATCAACCCAGTGGTCTGGCTGGGGGCCTCTCACACACGAGGTGTTTGGAAATCTCATCTTGAAGCGAGCTTCCCGCTTAGATGCTTTCAGCGGTTATCCCATCCGAACGTAGCTAATCAGCGGTGCACTTGGCAGTACAACTGACACACCAGAGGTTCGTCCGTCCCGGTCCTCTCGTACTAAGGACAGCCCTTCTCAAATTTCCTGCGCGCGCAGCGGATAGGGACCGAACTGTCTCACGACGTTCTAAACCCAGCTCGCGTACCGCTTTAATGGGCGAACAGCCCAACCCTTGGGACCTACTCCAGCCCCAGGATGCGACGAGCCGACATCGAGGTGCCAAACCATGCCGTCGATATGGACTCTTGGGCAAGATCAGCCTGTTATCCCCGAGGTACCTTTTATCCGTTGAGCGACGGCCATTCCACAATGTACCGCCGGATCACTAGTCCCGACTTTCGTCCCTGCTTGAGATGTCTCTCTCACAGTCAAGCTCCCTTGTGCACTTACACTCGACACCTGATTGCCAACCAGGCTGAGGGAACCTTTGGGCGCCTCCGTTACTTTTTAGGAGGCAACCGCCCCAGTTAAACTACCCATCAGGCACTGTCCCTGACCCGGATCACGGGCCGAAGTTAGATGTCCAAAGTGACCAGAGTGGTATTTCAACGATGACTCCACCCCCACTGGCGTGAGGGCTTCAACGTCTCCCACCTATCCTACACAAGCCACTCCGAACACCAATACCAAACTATAGTAAAGGTCTCGGGGTCTTTCCGTCCTGCTGCGCGTAACGAGCATCTTTACTCGTACTGCAATTTCGCCGAGTTTATGGTTGAGACAGCGGGGAAGTCGTTACTCCATTCGTGCAGGTCGGAACTTACCCGACAAGGAATTTCGCTACCTTAGGATGGTTATAGTTACCACCGCCGTTTACTGGGGCTTAAATTCTCAGCTTCGCCTTGCGGCTAACCGGTCCTCTTAACCTTCCAGCACCGGGCAGGAGTCAGTCCGTATACATCGTCTTGCGACTTCGCACGGACCTGTGTTTTTAGTAAACAGTCGCTTCCCCCTGGTCTCTGCGGCCCCGATCCCCTCCCACCGGCAAGCGGTGTTCAAGGTTGGGGCCCCCCTTCTCCCGAAGTTACGGGGGCATTTTGCCGAGTTCCTTAACCATAATTCTCTCGATCGCCTTGGTATTCTCTACCTGATCACCTGTGTCGGTTTGGGGTACGGGCGGCTAAGACCTCGCGCCGATGCTTTTCTAGGCAGCATAGGATCACCGGATCCCCCCATGACGGGGGTCCCATCAGATCTCAGGAACGTCATCCAAGACACAGCGACGGATTTGCCTATCGCTGACCCTACATCCTTAGACCGGGGCAACCATCGCCCGGCCCGGCTACCTTCCTGCGTCACACCTGTTAATACGCTTACCTCCCGGGATCAGGTCCCGCGCTCGGCCAAAACCCGCACACCACAAGGGTGCTTGGGCAGGCTCCGGGCGGTTAGTATCCCCCGCTTGGCATGGGCGGTCCTTCGCCGGTACGGGAATATCAACCCGTTGTCCATCGACTACGCCTGTCGGCCTCGCCTTAGGTCCCGACTTACCCAGGGCAGATTAGCTTGACCCTGGAACCCTTGATCATTCGGCGGACGGGTTTCTCACCCGTCTTTCGCTACTCATGCCTGCATTCTCACTCGTGTAGGCTCCACCGCTGGTTTACACCGCGACTTCACCGCCCACACGACGCTCCCCTACCACTCCAGACGACTGAACCACGAAGGCTTGTCCCTGTCTGAAATCCACAACTTCGGCGGTGTACTTGAGCCCCGCTACATTGTCGGCGCGGAATCACTTGACCAGTGAGCTATTACGCACTCTTTCAAGGATGGCTGCTTCTAAGCCAACCTCCTGGTTGTCTTCGCAACTCCACATCCTTTCCCACTTAGCACACGCTTAGGGGCCTTAGTTGGTGGTCTGGGCTGTTTCCCTCTCGACTATGAAGCTTATCCCCCACAGTCTCACTGCTGCGCTCTCACTTACCGGCATTCGGAGTTTGGCTGACGTCAGTAACCTTGTAGGGCCCATCGGCCATCCAGTAGCTCTACCTCCGGCAAGAAACACGCAACGCTGCACCTAAATGCATTTCGGGGAGAACCAGCTATCACGGAGTTTGATTGGCCTTTCACCCCTACCCACAGCTCATCCCCTCCATTTTCAACTGAAGTGGGTTCGGTCCTCCACGACGTCTTACCGTCGCTTCAACCTGGCCATGGGTAGATCACTCCGCTTCGGGTCTAGATCACGCCACTACACTCGCCCTGTTCAGACTCGCTTTCGCTACGGCTACCCCACACGGGTTAACCTCGCGACGTAACACTAACTCGCAGGCTCATTCTTCAAAAGGCACGCCGTCACAGCTACAAGGCTGCTCCGACGGATTGTAAGCACACGGTTTCAGGTACTGTTTCACTCCCCTCCCGGGGTACTTTTCACCTTTCCCTCACGGTACTGGTCCGCTATCGGTCATTAGGAAGTATTTAGGCTTATCAGGTGGTCCTGACAGATTCGCACGGGATTTCTCGGGCCCCGTGCTACTTGGGATCCTCTCCAGGCGGCACACAACATTACGGTTACGGGGCTCACACCCTCTACGGCCGGCCTTTCAAGACCGTTCACCTATGCTCATGCTCTCACCCCACCGGTCCGGCAGAACCAGTACGGAAAGTCCCACAACCCCGCCCATGCAACGCCCGCCGGCTATCACACATGGAACGGTTTAGCCTCATCCGCGTTCGCTCGCCACTACTAACGGAATCACTCTTGTTTTCTCTTCCTGCGGGTACTGAGATGTTTCACTTCCCCGCGTTCCCCCCACGCACCCTATGTGTTCAGATGCGGGTCACCAGATCACGCAAACGCGCCTGGCGGGGTTTCCCCATTCGGACATCCTGGGATCAAAGTTCGGTTATCAACTCCCCCAGGCTTATCGCAGATTCCTACGTCCTTCTTCGGCTCCTAATGCCAAGGCATCCACCGTGTGCCCTTAAAACTTGACCACACAAAAATCAAAGACTTCTCGAGAGAACCAGACCCCCCAAAAGAAGGGCCGGGTTCAAAAAAAAGAAATTGCTGTAGACACAAGACAAACCCCAAGGGCCTGCCCGTGTCAGATGCTCGCGTCCACTATGTAGTTCTCAAACAACAACCCCGTACCACACCCCCGCACCAGCCACCCCACCAAAAAGGGGCAGCCACCACGCACGAGGACATGCAGCCAGGACAACCGGAAACACCAAACCCACACCCCGCACCGCCCCCCAAAAAGAAGAAGGACACCCGCAGGCCATGGCCCTGTTGCCTCAGGACCCAACAGTGTGCCAAACACGAAAACCGGACACCCCCCACCCGCACCGTTCCAGGACACTCAAAGAGCATCCGTACTAAGGACAGGAAAGAAACAACCGGCCGCTATCTGCTGATATTCCACCCATGAGCACCCACCGCAGAACAGACGCCTGCGCAATGGGCTTTGCTTCCACACACCCCCACGGCCACCATGCGGCAACCACGGAAATGATAATGGCGCTCCTTAGAAAGGAGGTGATCCAGCCGCACCTTCCGGTACGGCTACCTTGTTACGACTTAGTCCCAATCGCCGGTCCCACCTTCGACGGCTCCCCCCACAAGGGTTAGGCCACCGGCTTCGGGTGTTACCAACTTTCGTGACTTGACGGGCGGTGTGTACAAGGCCCGGGAACGTATTCACCGCAGCGTTGCTGATCTGCGATTACTAGCGACTCCGACTTCATGGGGTCGAGTTGCAGACCCCAATCCGAACTGAGACCGGCTTTTTGGGATTAGCTCCACCTCACAGTATCGCAACCCTTTGTACCGGCCATTGTAGCATGCGTGAAGCCCAAGACATAAGGGGCATGATGATTTGACGTCGTCCCCACCTTCCTCCGAGTTGACCCCGGCAGTCT
Source organism: Arthrobacter sp. MMS24-S77 (assembly GCF_054888235.1). Classification (NCBI taxonomy): domain Bacteria; kingdom Bacillati; phylum Actinomycetota; class Actinomycetes; order Micrococcales; family Micrococcaceae; genus Arthrobacter; species Arthrobacter sp. MMS24-S77. The sequence goes on along the minus strand of NZ_JBTZRN010000001.1, from coordinate 1,708,797 downwards.
CCCATGAGTCCCCACCACTACGTGCTGGCAACATGGAACGAGGGTTGCGCTCGTTGCGGGACTTAACCCAACATCTCACGACACGAGCTGACGACAACCATGCACCACCTGTAAACCGACCGCAAGCGGGGCACCTGTTTCCAGGCGTTACCGGTTCATGTCAAGCCTTGGTAAGGTTCTTCGCGTTGCATCGAATTAATCCGCATGCTCCGCCGCTTGTGCGGGCCCCCGTCAATTCCTTTGAGTTTTAGCCTTGCGGCCGTACTCCCCAGGCGGGGCACTTAATGCGTTAGCTACGGCGCGGAAAACGTGGAATGTCCCCCACACCTAGTGCCCAACGTTTACGGCATGGACTACCAGGGTATCTAATCCTGTTCGCTCCCCATGCTTTCGCTCCTCAGCGTCAGTTAATGCCCAGAGACCTGCCTTCGCCATCGGTGTTCCTCCTGATATCTGCGCATTTCACCGCTACACCAGGAATTCCAGTCTCCCCTACATCACTCTAGTCTGCCCGTACCCACTGCAGAACCGGAGTTGAGCCCCGGTCTTTCACAGCAGACGCGACAAACCGCCTACGAGCTCTTTACGCCCAATAATTCCGGATAACGCTTGCGCCCTACGTATTACCGCGGCTGCTGGCACGTAGTTAGCCGGCGCTTCTTCTGCAGGTACCGTCACTTTCGCTTCTTCCCTACTGAAAGAGGTTTACAACCCGAAGGCCGTCATCCCTCACGCGGCGTCGCTGCATCAGGCTTTCGCCCATTGTGCAATATTCCCCACTGCTGCCTCCCGTAGGAGTCTGGGCCGTGTCTCAGTCCCAGTGTGGCCGGTCACCCTCTCAGGCCGGCTACCCGTCGTCGCCTTGGTAGGCCATTACCCCACCGACAAGCTGATAGGCCGCGAGTCCATCCAAAACCGCAAAAGCTTTCCACCACCATGACATGCGTCAGACGGTCATATCCGGTATTAGACCCAGTTTCCCAGGCTTATCCCAGAGTCAAGGGCAGGTTACTCACGTGTTACTCACCCGTTCGCCACTAATCCCCCCAGCAAGCTGGAGATCATCGTTCGACTTGCATGTGTTAAGCACGCCGCCAGCGTTCATCCTGAGCCAGGATCAAACTCTCCGTTGAAGTAAAACAAAAACAGACACAACCACAACCACCGGAAACAACGGTCGAAGCAGCTGCACAAAATTTGAAACCAGCTAAAAATACCAGACCCCACCCACAGGGGCGGACAAGGCCCGGCAAAATTCAACCAATTCATATAAAATAAACCGGTATCAACAAACTTGGCACACTATTGAGTTCTCAAACAACAGACACAATCCGAATACTCCCCGGAACAAATTCAATTGAATTCGACGTTCCGCATTTCCTCGCTGCGATGTTTCTACTTTATTTCATTCATTTCAACTTTGCAAATCCAGGATTTCTCCGGAAATTCACCCAATCGAATCGAATTTCCCCACAGAGTCGATAAATTATCCGATTTCCAGACTTTCGTCCAAAATCGGATCATTCGCAATTCGATGGGATTTTGTCGCAATTTGTCCGCATCAGCGGCAGCAACTCAGAAAACGATACACGCTCCCCCGGGGCGGCGCAAGTCGGCCTCGGAGGAGCGTGCAATAGTCAGGGCTGGCGCGTCAAGGAACCGTCAGATGGTCACTTCGACGGTGGCCAGATTCTTCTTCCCGCGGCGCAACAACAGGTACCGGCCGTGAAGCAGTTCCGCCTGGTCGATGACGGCGTCGGGGTCGGTCACCTTGCTGTTGTTCACGTAGGCGCCACCCTCCCCCACCGTGCGTCGGGCGGCAGACTTGCTCTCGGACAGTCCGGAAGCAACCAGGAGGTCGACGATGCCCAAGCCATCCGCGCCGATCGAGGCAGACGGCAGCTCGGCCGTTGCGGACGCCAGGGTCACTTCGTCCAGAACCGAGAGATCGCCGTTGCCGAACAGTGCAGCCGAAGCAGCGATCACTTTCTCCGTCGCATCGACTCCGTGCACCAGCGAAGTGACTTCGTAGGCGAGCCGGCGCTGGCCCTCGCGTGCGAACGGGCGCTCGGCAACAGCGGCTCCAAGTTCCTCAATCTCGGCGCGGCTAAGGAAAGTGAAGACCTTGAGGCGGTCAACGACGTCGGCGTCTGCGGTGTTGAGCCAGAACTGGTAGAAGGCGTACGGGCTGCACATGTGGGCGTCCAACCAAATGGCGTTGCCCTCGCTCTTACCGAACTTGGTGCCGTCCGAATTGGTAATGAGGGGCGTGCCCAAGGCGTGGACAACTTTGGCGTCGACCTTACGGATCAGCTCCGTGCCACTCGTCAGGTTGCCCCACTGGTCCGAGCCACCGGTTTGCAGCACGCAGCCGTAATCGCGGTTGAGCTGGAGGTAGTCCATGCCCTGCAGGATCTGGTAGCTGAACTCGGTGTAGCTGATGCCTTCATCGGAGCTGAGACGGGAGGCAACGGCATCCTTGCGGAGCATGGTACCCACGCGGAAGTGCTTCCCGATTTCACGCAGGAAGTCGATGGCGCTCAGCGGTGCGGTCCAGTCAAGGTTGTTCACCATGCGTGCGGCATTGTCGCCCTCGAAGCTGAGGAAGCGGCGGACTTGCGCCTGAAGGTAGCCGACCCACTCCGAAACCGTGTCCTTGGTGTTCAAGGTGCGTTCCGCCGTCGGGCGCGGGTCGCCGATCAGGCCGGTGGAGCCGCCCACGAGGCCTAGCGGCTTGTGGCCGGCCAACTGCAGGCGGCGCATGAGCAGCAGCTGGACGAGGTTGCCAAGGTGCAGTGACGGAGCCGTGGGGTCGAAGCCACAGTAATACGTGATCGGGTCCCCGGCGAGCAGCTTTTCCAATTCCGTTTCATCAGTGGAAACGTGGATCAGGCCGCGCCATTTGAGCTCTTGCCAGATATTGGCAAAGCCCGGGTCGTTGTGCTGGGACTCGAGGTTGTTTACGTGTGACACGAGTTCTAAGTTAGCAGGATTGCCATTCAGCTTGCTTGTTTCCCTCAGCGCTCGATACCCGCCGGCAGCGGCGCGGCGGTGATAAGCCGGAGTCGCTGCGTCGGACGGGTCATGGCGACGTACAGATCGCCCACCTTGCCGTGCTCGTGATTGAGCATGGCGGCGGGTTCCAGAACAACGACGCCATCGAACTCGAGGCCCTTGGCTTCCTTCGGGCTGATGACCACGATGTCTTGGGAATAGCTGCCCGCTCCGGTGCCCACACGGTGGCCGTAGACGCCACGGAGGGCGGCTGCAGCGCGCGGCAGGAGGGCGCCGTCGGCAATCACCGCGAGGAGGCCGCCGTCGATCGCTTCCAGTTCTTCCGGGAGGATTTCAACGAGCCGGTCCACCATGCCCGCTTCGTCCACGCGGTCCACGATGGGCGACCATTTGCCTTCACGGACGGCCTTGGGAGCCGAGACAACCAGGCCTGCGCGGTTCGCCATGCGGACGGCTGCTTCGGCGATCTGCGAGGGGGTGCGGTAGTTGACGGTGAGTTCTTCGAGCTGCCAGCGATCCCCGAACGACGGCGCGAGGGCACTTTGCCAGGAATTCGCACCGGCAGAGGAACTCGTCTGGGCGATATCGCCGACGATCGTGAAGGACTTCAACGGGCAGCGGCGGACTAAAAGCCGCCACTGCATGGGCGAGAGTTCCTGGGCTTCGTCCACCACGATGTGTCCGAACGCCCACGAACGGTCGCTCGTGGCTCGTTCCGCCGCGGTCAGTCGCGTTTCGCGTTCCTGGTTCTGGTCCGCCAGTTCCTCGGCCGTCATCAATACGTCGACGCCCATGGCCTCCATGTTGACCAGGGTCTGCTTGGCGTTGGCGATATCACGGGCACGGTCGTGCTCTTGCTGCGCCAGTCCCCTGCCGGCCGCAGGATCCAGCTCGCCCAGGAGCTCAGCGGCCTCGTCGAGCAGCGGAACGTCGGCTTCCGTCCACGGGGCATCCGCGGGGCGAAGCAGGAGGGCACGCTGCGCGGGCGTGAGGTGCGGGGTGCAGGCTTCCAGGATGGCAGGCTTGCTGAAGAGCTCGGAGACGAGCTTCTCGGGCGTCATGGGCATCCAGCACAGGTTCAGGACGATCCTGACGTCGCGTGCCGAGCGGACGTCCTCGGCGAGGTAGGAACGGTCGGCATTGTTGCCGATGTTCGATTCCTCAACGATCTCCGTCAGCTGCTCCGTGAGCTCGCGCAGCAGGATTTTCACGAACGTCACGCGTGCTTCGTTGTGCGGCTTGCCCGTGGCACGTGCCCTGTCCCGGGCGCGACGTACCTGCCGGACAGACAAAGTGAGCTTGCGGGAGTCAACCTCGAGGATGCGGTCCTCGGCGGGCGTCCGCTGCCGGTTGGCCACGGCATTGGCAATGACACCCGCCATGTCCAGCTTGCCCTTGAGCGCTGCGACATCGGGATCCGCTTCCGGGACGGCATGGATACCCGGCATGAGGCGTCCAAGGCTGGCCATGACCACGCCGGTCTCGCCGAGGGAAGGCAGGACCCGCTCGATGTAGTGCATGAACGACGACGACGGGCCAACGAGCAGCACTCCCGCGGACTTCAGGCGGTCACGGTGGGTGTAGAGCAGGTAGGCCGCACGGTGAAGCGCGACGGCGGTCTTACCGGTACCAGGGCCGCCCTGGACAACGAGGGCTCCCGAAATGGTCGAACGGATGATGCGGTCCTGCTCGGACTGGATGGTGCCCACGATGTCCGACATGCGGCCTGTGCGCTTGGAGTTCAAGGCCGCGAGGAGAGCACCCTCGCCCTGGAGGGAGTCGTTGTCCGCCAGCATGCTCGCATCAAGGACATCGTCTTCGATTGCCTTGACCTCGCGGCCTTGCAAGATCAGGTGACGACGACGGCGGACGCCTTGCCGGTCGAAGGCCGTCGCCTGGTAGAAGTGGCCGGCTTCGGGGGCGCGCCAGTCGACCATGAGTCGCTGGAGATCCGCCGTGGAGAGGCCGATGCGGCCGATGTACTGCGCCTCTCCGGTGTCCAGGTCAAGGCGCCCGAACACGAGACGGTCGTCGACGGCGTCGAGCTGGGCGAGGCGGTCCTCGTACAGCGCCGCGAAGGCGTCACGTTCAGAAACGTTCTGCATGGTGCCCACCGCTCCGGCGCGCCGGACCTGCGCCAGCTGCTGGCGCTTTTCCTCCCGCAACTCATCCAGGCGCGAGTAAAGACCGGCCACGTACTCCCGTTCGTGGAGCAAATCAGCGTCGTGCATCGAAACGTTCCCCTATCGAAAAAGACGGACCGTCCATTCTACAGCGGTTTTGCTTGACGCGTGTGAAACTGCCCGCACGCCGGTACGTCACGCAATGTTCACTCAGAGCTAACCTGCTGAGCTTTTCAGTCCGTACCCGGTGGTGCTTCAATGCTGCAATGCAGCACGACGTTGCCCTGACCCGCCACGGCATCAGCCTGGTCCCGCTCTCCCCCGCCCATGCCGGCCCACTGTTTGATTTCGTGGACTCCGGGATGTGGTCCGGCATGGCCGCCGAACAGCCTTTGAGCGCCGCGGAACTGGCCGAACTCTTCGCGGCCCGCCTCGAAGATCCGGCAACCATCCCGTTCGCCGTCGTCGAGCAGCGGACGGGTGCGCTGCTGGGGACGACGTCCCTGTGCGAGTACAGTCCCCGGCAGCAGCGCCTCGAAATCGGCGGGACCTTCTACGGGCGCCCGTTTTGGGGAAGCCACGTCAATCCGGCGGCGAAGCAACTGCTGCTGGCATATTCCTTCGATGTGCTGGACGTCCACCGGATTGGCTTCCGTTGCGATGCGCGCAATACACGCAGCGCCTCAGCCATTCAGCGGATTGGCGCCAGCTACGAGGGCACGCTGCGCGGGCACCGCTTTGCCCCCGACGGCAGCCGCTGCGACACGGCCGTGTTCTCGATCCTGCGGGAGGAATGGCCCCAGGTGCGCGAATCATTGCTTGGCCGTCTGGCGCCTTTCGAGCTGCCCGACAACCACTGCGCGTATGTCGCCGAACCGACCCGGAGCGAACACGCTGCTTGAGGGATGCCCCCGGGGCTTCTAGACGGCGCGGCTTCGGCCCGGCTTGTAACGGGATACAGTGGGGTCCCCGGAGAGCCAAAACCGCCACGGGTAGTCAGCGGAACCGCCGTCGCCTGATACGCCCACCCGCAGTCCGCTCGCGACTGCTGATTGCGCTGCCGGGGTAGCCGGAAGTTCGAGGCCGAACGGCTCAGCCAAGGCATCGCGGCCGCTGTCCGCCGTGGTCAGCCCCAAGGCGGACGCAAGCCGGGCGGGCCCACTGGCGAGGTCGGTCAGCGATCTCGACGCCGGACGGCGGGACTGTGCCAGGGCTTGCCCCGCCACCACCTCCCCTGCGCGCAACAACAGCGCGGAGGCAACACCGTCGGGACCGCAAACAATATTGGCGCAATAGTGCATGCCATACGTGAAGTAGACGTAGAGGTGGCCAGCCGGACCAAACATGGGAGCGTTGCGTGCTGTGGGTCCGCCAAACGTATGTGACCCGGGATCGGGTTGGGCGGAGCCCCGCGGCCCCAGATAGGCCTCAACCTCGCTGATCCGGACGGACACTGTTCCTTCCGGAGTCCGGTGGCTCAGCACGGCGCCGAGGAGCAAGGGGGCAACGTCCCGGGGATCCCCGGTAAGGATGGCCCGGATGGCGTCCGGGGATGCACCCTGCGTTGTCATGCCCAGACCCTAGCAAAGATCCGGCAGCTGGACCCGTCGTCGGCAATGTCCGATTTCCGCTAGGAAGCGCCTGCCGATGCTGTAAGGATGAAGTCATGGACTTTTGGCAACGCTACCGTGCCATCGATGCGCGGGATCCCCGGTTCGACGGCCAGTTCTTCACCGCAGTCCGCTCGACGGGCATCTACTGCCGGCCGTCGTGCCCGGCCCGGACGCCGAAGGCCGAGAACGTGACGTTCTACGAAACCTCGGCAGCGGCCCACGAGGCCGGGTACAGGGCGTGCAAGCGGTGCCTCCCGGAGGCGGTTCCGGGCACACCGGCGTGGAACCTGCGTTCGGACGTCGCCGGCCGGGCCATGCGTCTCATCAACGATGGCGCGATCTCCCGGGTGGGCGTCGAAGGGCTCGCCACGAGGCTGGGCTACTCTTCCCGCCAGTTGAACCGGATCCTCAGCCATGAGCTCGGTGCCGGGCCGCTTTCCCTCGCACGGGCCAGCCGGGCGCAGACGGCCAGGACACTCCTGGTGTCAACCTCGATGAAGCTCGCAGACGTCGCGTTCGCTTCCGGGTTCAATAGCGTCCGCCAGTTCAACGACACCATCAACGAAGTCTTTGCCCTGACCCCGACAGCGCTGCGGGCCACAGCGAGGCCTCTTGGCCATCAGGGCAGGCAGGGCGGGGCTACCTCCCTGACCCTCAAGCTCCCGTACCGGGAGCCATTCGACGCGGGGATTTTCGATTTCCTCGCCGCCCGCGCGGTTCCCGGCATCGAGCTGGCCGGTCCTACAAGTTACGCGCGAACCCTCCGCTTGCCCCGCGGCGATGCCGCGTTCACGGTGGAGTACGACGCCGGGGCGCGCGGCGGCGCGCTGACCCTCGCCGTCAGTACCATGGATCTCCACGATCTTCCCGTGCTCCTCAGCCGCGTGCGGCGATTGTTCGATCTCGACGCCGATCCTGTGGCCGTGGACGAGGCGTTGGCCTCCGATGCCAGGCTCTACTCATCAGTTCGCGATACGCCCGGGATCAGGGTCCCGGGCGCCGTGGATCCCCAAGAGCTGCTGATCCGGGCGATGATCGGCCAGCAAATCACCGTAGCCGCCGCCCGGACCGCGTTGACGCAACTTTCCGACGCCGGGACCCGCCTGCCGGAAGGGCACGCAGGATACGCACTGGGCCTGGACCGTCTTTTCCCCACGGCCGGGGAGATCGCCGGCTCGGGGCGGGAACTGCTGAGAGGCCCGCAACGGCGCATAGATTCCGTGCTGGCCGCGGCAGCAGCCATGGCCAGCAGGGAACTCGACTTCGACTACGGCGATGACCCCCAAACGCTCGCGGACAAACTATTGCCGCTGCCCGGCGTCGGACCATGGACCGTGGGCTACGTGGCGATGAGGGTCATCGGCGACCCGGACGTCTTCCTCGCCAACGATGCGGCGGTTCGGAACGGCCTCAAGAATCTGGCTGCCGCGGAAGGCCTGCCTGCAGACTTCCGCAACGTGAGCCCGTGGCGTTCTTACGCCACGATGCACCTGTGGCGCGCAGCTGCAAGCAAACGCGTCAACGCTAGTGCGCCGCGGGAACGCTCGATGGCCACGGGAGAAGCTCCGGCAAGTCAACACCGTCCGCGTCGGCAGAGGCCCGCAGGCTTCCCAGGGTAGGCGTGCGCCCGGCGAGCCAGGCCGCGATGTCCGTGATCATGCCGTTGATGGCAACGGACTGCCGTCCCGAGCCGATGACCAGCTGCGGCAGGCCCAGGGGCTGAAGCACGAATTTCTGGTCTGCGGGCACGCGGGCCGAGAGGAAATCGAAGAGATGCTCGCAGAATTGCCGGCTCCAGGCCTCCGGGCCGCGACCGACTCCCAGGTCCGTGACGTGGATGACCAGTTCGCGCCAGAGCGCCAGGCCGCCGTCGAGCACTGTTCCGTTCCGGAAGCTGATCCGGGTGTTCCAGCCGGACTCCACAAGCCCGTCGAAGGCCCTCAGGGCCCGGGCGAGGGCGGCCTCGGTGGCGTCACGGTGTTCCGCGAGGCTGTGGCTCGCCGCCAGCTCAATGGCCTTCGTACGGCCCTCGTAGCCGCCGTCGTAGATGTCGATGGTCTCGCCGCGGGCGGCGTATTCCAGCTGGCGGGCCATGGCGTTGGAGATGCCGGCAATGTGCGCCAGCACGTGGCCGCGGGTCCACCCGGGCAGCTCGGAGGGAGCTGCAACATCGGCTTCGCCGAGTTTGGCGACAACGTCGGTGACAGTGCCGGCTGCTTTGTGGAGCTCGGCAAGAAGCGCTGAGGTAGTGATCTCGGTCATAGCGCCATAGTATCCGACAGAGTTAACGGCTGTTAACGAGGATTAACTGACAACGGCGGGCATTTCGTGGCAGCTTTTGCGTAAAACACTGCCGCGAAATGCCCACCGGTGTGGACCTGCTTTGGTTACTGCGCGTACTGCCGAACCACTGCGAGTTCAGCTTCGAGGGCAAGCAGTTGGCGCTCGACGGCGGCCGGGGCCGTTCCGCCCTGCGAGTTCCGGCTATTGAGCGAACCTTCGGTGCTGAGCACGGAGCGGACCTCGGGGGTCAGATGTTCCGAAATGCCCGCGTACTCCTCGTCGGTCAGGTCCCACAGCTCAACGCTGCGTCCCTCAGCCAGCTTCACCGCTGCACCGGAGAGCTCGTGGGCCTCCCGGAACGGCACGCCCTGCCGGACAAGCCACTCGGCGATGTCCGTGGCCAAGGCGAAACCCTGTGGTGCCAGGGATGCCATGCGCTCAGTGTTGAAGGTGAGCGTGGCGATCATTCCGGAGACTGCCGGGAGCAGCACTTCCAAGGTGTCCGCGGCGTCGAAGACCGGCTCCTTGTCTTCCTGCAGGTCGCGGTTGTACGCGAGCGGCAGGCCCTTGAGCGTCGCCAACAGGCCGGCCAGGTTCCCGATGAGGCGCCCTGCCTTGCCGCGGGCGAGTTCGGCGACGTCCGGGTTCTTCTTCTGCGGCATGATCGAAGACCCCGTGGAGTACGAATCATGCAGCGTCACGAAGGAGAACTCCTTGGTGGCCCACAGGATGACTTCCTCGGAGACCCTCGACAAGTCGATGCCGATCATCGAGCAGATCCATGCGAACTCGGCGAAGACATCGCGCGAGGCGGTGCCGTCGATCGAGTTGTGGACCGCCGAGAAGAACCCGAGATCCGCGGCGACGGCCTCAGGATCCAGCCCGAGCGAGGAACCAGCCAAGGCACCGGAACCGTACGGCGAGATGCCGGCGCGCTTGTCCCAGTCCTGGAACCGCTGCACGTCGCGCAACAGTGCCCAGGCGTGGGCCAGCAAATGGTGGCTCAGCAGGACGGGCTGGGCATGCTGCAGGTGCGTCCGGCCGGGCATGGCAACACCCCGGTGGGCCTTGGCCTGCTCCACGAGGGCGTCGATCGTTGCGAGCACGCCGCGGGCAATGATGCGGGCATGGTCGCGCAGGAACATGCGGCCCAACGTGGCCACCTGGTCGTTGCGCGAGCGCCCTGCCCGGAGCTTGCCGCCCAGGTGGGTTCCGGCCCGCTCGATGAGCCCGCGTTCGAGGGAACCGTGCACGTCCTCATCGCTCTCCGCAGGCTGGTAGGCGCCACTCGCGACGTCGTCATCCAGCAGGGTGAGTGCGGCGAGCATGCCTTCGAGTTCGGCATCGTCCAACAGCCCGGCCTTGTGCAGCACGCGGGCATGCGCCTTGGAACCGGCGATGTCGTAGCGGGCCAGCCGCCAGTCAAAATGCGTGGACTTGCTCAGTGCGGCAAGGGCATCTGCGGGGCCGCCGGCGAAGCGGCCGCCCCACAGCGCGCCAGTGTTCGTCGCCGACGTCATTACTGGCCCGACACGCGCAGGTCGCGGCCCGCGGCGACCTTGGAGGACATTCCCCACAGCTCGATGAAGCCCTTGGCCTGCGACTGGTCGAAGGTGTCGCCGGTGTCGTAGGTGGCGAGGTCGAAGTCGTAGAGCGAGGTGTCAGAGCGGCGGCCGTTGACGATGGCCTGGCCACCGTGCAGGACCATTCGGATGTCGCCGGAGACGTACTTCTGGGTGTCCTCGATGAAAGCGTCCAGGGAGCGCTTGAGCGGGGAGAACCACTGGCCGTCGTAGACCAGCTCGGACCAGCGCTGGCCGACGGTGGCCTTGAAGCGGGCCTGCTCGCGCTCGATGGTGACGTCCTCGAGGTGCTTGTGAGCGGTGATGAGGGCCATCGCGCCTGGAGCTTCGTAGATTTCGCGAGACTTGATGCCCACCAGGCGGTCCTCGACGACGTCGATACGGCCAACGCCCTGGGCACCGGCGCGGCGGTTCAGTTCCTGGATGACCTGGAGCGGAGTGCGCTTGACGCCGTCGATGGCCACCGGCACGCCGGCTTCGAAGGTGATGGTGACCTCGTCCGGTGCCGGCGGGAATTCCGGGGTGGCCGTGTAGTCGTAGATGTCCTTGGTGGGAGCGTTCCAGATGTCCTCGAGGTAACCGGTTTCGACGGCGCGTCCCCAGACGTTCTGGTCGATCGAGTACGGGTTCTTCTTGGTGGTCTCGATCGGCAGTCCCTTTTCCTCTGCAAAGGCAATGGCCTTGTCGCGGGTCAGTGCGAGGTCGCGGACGGGTGCAATGCACTTCAAGTCCGGGCCGAGGGTCTGGATGCCGACCTCAAAGCGGACCTGGTCGTTGCCCTTGCCCGTGCAGCCGTGCGCCACAGTGGTGGCGCCGAATTCGCGGGCGGCCTTGACGAGGTGCTTGACGATCACCGGGCGGGAAATGGCCGAGACCAGCGGGTAGTGGCCCTGGTAGAGGGCGTTGGCCTTCAGCGTGGGCATGGCGTATTCGTTCGCGAACTCGTCGCGGGCGTCGGCCACGTAGGCCTCGACGGCGCCGCAGCCGAGGGCGCGCTGGCGGATCGTCTCCAGCGACTCGCCGCCCTGTCCGACGTCGACCGCCACAGCGATGACCTCGGCACCGGTGGCTTCACCGATCCAGCCGATGGCTACGGAAGTATCAAGGCCACCGGAGTAGGCCAGAACAATGCGCTCAGTCACGAGAGTGCTCCTTTGTTGTTGCTTGGTTCTTTTGAGTCAAATGCTTGGGAACGACCCGAAGGCCGGAATAGTTCAGTTACTGGACCGGGCTGGTTTCCCAGTGCGGCTAGTTGCCCGGTCCGGCTTCCTGGGCCAGTTGGAGGAATCGGGCTGCCAATTCGGCCCCGCCGTCGGGATCCCTGGCAACCAAAAGCAAGGTGTCGTCGCCTGCGATCGTACCCAATACAGACGGCATCACCGAGTGGTCGATGGCCAGGGCAAGGAAGTTGGCGGCACCCGGCGGCGTCCGCAGCACCACGATATTGCCTGACGCCTCCGCGGTGACCAGCAGCTCCCCGCAAAGCCGTGACAGGCGCGCGTCCAGGATTTCCTGGGTGACGCCGCTCTTGGCATTGCGGTCACCGCCCTCACCGGGCACCGCGTAGACCAGTGCGCCGTCCTTGCCGCGCACGCGGACCGCCCCCAGTTCCACCAGGTCCCGGGAGAGGGTCGCCTGGGTGACCTGGACGCCGTCGTCCGCCAGCAGGGCCGCCAGCTCAGCCTGCGAGCGCACGGACTCACCCGTCAGGATCGCGGTAATCCGCGCCTGCCGGGCGGTCTTGGTGGCGGGGCTGGCGCCATGCGATGCCGGGTGGGTGGACACTAGTTGCCGCCCTCCACAGGCACGGTGGACGCAGCCAACGGTGCGAGGCCTTCCACAACGGCAAGCCCGGACTGGTGCATGAGCCAGGCCATGAGCGCCTTCTGGGCATGCAATCGGTTCTCTGCTTCATCCCAGACGATGGACTGCGGTCCATCGATAACGCCTGCGGAGATTTCGTAACCGCGGTAGGCGGGCAGGCAGTGGAGCACGACGGCGTCCGGTGCGGCCAGTGCCAGGGCGGCCTCGTCCACGGAGTACTCGCGGAAGAGCTGCATCCGGGCTTCCTTTTCGGCTTCCTGGCCCATGGACACCCACGTGTCCGTGGCGACGACGTCGGCCCCCCGAAGGGCTTCTGCGGCGTCAATGGTGATGAGCACGGAACCGCCGGTCTCTGCGGCCCGTTCCTCGGCTGCAGCAACGATGTCGGCGGCCGGCAGATAGCCTTCCGGCCCCGAGATCCTGACGTGCATACCCGCTGTGACGCCCGCCAGGAGGTACGAGTTGGCCATGTTGTTCGCGGCGTCGCCGAGGTAGGCCATGGTCAGCCCTTTGAGCTCACCTTTGTGCTCCTTGACCGCCAGCAGGTCCGCCAGGAGCTGGCACGGGTGGTAGTCGTCGCAGAGAGCGTTGATGACGGGGACTTTGGAGTTTTCGGCCATGGCGACGAGGCCGGAGTGCGCGCCGGTACGCCACACGATGGTGGAGACCATGCGTTCGAGTACCTTTGCGGTGTCCTCGACGGACTCCTTGTGGCCGATCTGCGCTTCGCCCGGATTGATGATGAGCGCGTTGCCGCCCATGTCCGCGATGCCGGTGGCAAAGGAGACGCGGGTACGGGTGGAGGTCTTGTCGAAGATGACGGCGACGGTCTTGCGTCCGTTGCCGTGCGCTGCGAACGGTTGGACGCTGTACGGTGCGGCCTTCATCCGGACTGCGAGTTCCAGTACCTCGGCTTGCTCGGCCGGTGTGAGGTCCGTGTCCTTGAGGAAGTGACGTGTGGAGGTGTTCACTGTGCGTCCTTAGCGTTCAGGGGTGCAGCGGTCAGGGGTGCAGCGGTCAGGGGTTCAGAGGTCTGTGCAGCTGCCGCCTGGATGATGCCGGGCAGCGCGTCGAGGAAACGGTCGGCTTGTTCCATGGTCAGGATGAGCGGCGGGGCCAGCCGGATCGTGCGCGGGCCGGGGCTGTTGATGATGAAGCCGGCGTCGAGCGCAGCAGTCACCATGGCGGGCGCGATCTCGGCGTCAAGATCGAAGCCGATCAGGAGGCCTTCCCCTCGGACTTCCGTGACGCCGTCGACGTCGGACAGTCCGGCCCGCAGCCGCGCGCCGACGGCGAGCACGTTCGCCAGCACGCCCTGGTTTTCGATGGCATGCAAGGTGGCGAGGGCGGCGGCCGTTGCCACCGGGTTCCCGCCGAACGTGGTGCCGTGCTGGCCCGCTGTCAGCAGCGACGACGTCGACTCTCCGAAAGTGATGAGCGCGGCGACCGGGAAGCCGCCGCCCAGGCCCTTGGCGAGGGTCACGGCGTCGGGCACGATTCCGGCGTCTTCGCTGGCGAGCCACTTGCCGGTGCGCCCGATGCCGGTCTGGACCTCGTCCAGGATCAGCAGCGCGCCGGCGGCGGTGGTGGCTTCGCGAGCCGCCTGCAGGTACTCGACGCTGAGCGGGCGGACGCCCGCCTCGCCTTGGATGGGCTCGAGGAACACGGCCGCCGTCGTTTCGTCGACGGCGGCGCGGAGGGCCTCGATGTCGCCAAACGGGATGTGGACCACGCCACCCGGCAAGGGCTCGAAGGGCGCCCGGTAGGCTTCCTTGGCGGTCAAGGCGAGCGCGCCCATCGTGCGGCCGTGGAAGGCACCTTCGAGCGCGATGATCTTGGTGCGCGTGCCAGAGCTATTGCGCCGCGCCAGCTTGAAGGCTGCCTCGTTGGCTTCGGTTCCGGAGTTGGCGAAAAATACCTTGGAGCCGGCGGGAGCGTTGGTGATGGACAGGAGCTTCTCAGCCAGCGCGATCTGGGTAGGGCTCGTGAAGAAGTTGGAGACGTGCCCCAGGGTGGCGAGCTGGCTGGCGATGACCGACGTGACGAAGGGGTGTGCGTGGCCCAAGGCGTTGACGGCGATACCGCCCAGGAGGTCAAGGTATTCCTTGCCGTCGGCGTCCCACACGAGGGAGCCTGCACCGCGGACCAGGACACGCTGCGGGGTGCCGAAGACGCCCATGAGGGAGGAAGAGTAGCGTGCGAGCCAGTCGGAACCCGTGCTGTGACCGGTGATGGCGTCTGCGGGCGTTTCGACCAGTTCTGCTTCGTTGTGACTCATGCGTCTACTTCCTCGTCGGGGACAACCTGGGTTCCGATGCCCGCGGTCGTAAAGGTTTCCAGGAGCATGGAGTGCGGCAAGCGGCCATCCACGATGTGCGCCTGCTCCACTCCTTCATCAATGGCCTTCAGGCAAGCCGCCATTTTGGGGATCATGCCGGACTCCAGCCGCGGCAACATCTCCCGCAGTTCCGAGGCCGTCAGCGAAGAGATGAGCGAGGACTTGTCGGGCCAGTTGGCATAGAGTCCTTCGACGTCGGTCAGGATGACGAGCTTGGACGCGCCCAGCGCGGAGGCGACCGCCGCTGCGGCGGTGTCCGCGTTGACGTTGAGGACCTGGCCTGTGGTGGAGCCTGTGCCGTCCCCTTCGTCAATGATCTCGGGGGCAACCGTGGAAATGACCGGGATGCGGCCGGCGTCGAGGATGTCCTCGATTCCCGTGGGATCAACACCCACCACTTCGCCGACCAGGCCGAGGTCCACTTGCTCCCCATCCACCACGGTGCCGGTGCGCACGGCGCGCAGGAGACCGCCGTCTTCACCGGACATGCCGACTGCATAGGGTCCGTGGGAGTTGATGAGACCCACGAGTTCGCGTCCCACTTGTCCGGTGAGCACCATGCGGACCACGTCCATGGCCTCGGGGGTGGTGACGCGCAGGCCGCCCTTGAATTCGGATTCAATGCCGAGCCTGCCGAGCATCGAGTTGATCTGCGGGCCGCCACCATGCACCACGACGGGGTGGATACCCACATGGTGCAAGAAGACGACGTCCTCCGCGAAGGCACGGCGGAGTTCCTCGTTGACCATGGCGTTGCCGCCGTACTTGATCACCATGGTGGTGCCTGCGAAGCGCTGGATCCAGGGCAACGCCTCAATCAGGGTTGCGGCCTTGTCCTGGGCATCACTCATGGACGTATTTTCGCGGGTGTGCGCAGTCATGGTCATCCCCGTCTAGCTCGAGTAGGCGCTGTTCTCATGCACGTAGTCGTGCGTGAGATCGTTGGTCCAGATGGTTGCCTCTGCGTCGCCGGCCTGCAGGTCGATCTCCACGAGTACCTCGCGGGGCTCAAGATCCACGAGGTTGCGGTCGTCGCCGATGCTGCCGTTGCGGCAGATCTGGATGCCGTTCATGGACACGTTGAGCTGGTCCGGTTCGAAGACGGCGTCCGTGGTGCCCACCGAGGACAGGACGCGGCCCCAGTTGGGGTCCTTGCCGAAGATGGCGGTCTTGAAGAGGTTTGAGCGGGCCACGGAACGGCTGACGATTTCGGCGTCGCGCTCACTCGCAGCGTTGAACGTGCGGATGGCGATGTCGTGGCTGGCACCTTCGGCGTCGCCGATCAGCTTGCGGGCAAGTTCGGCGCACACCTGGGTGATGCCGGCACCAAGCTGTTCAGCGGACGGGATGGCCTCGGATGCCCCGGAAGCCAGCAAGACCACGGTGTCGTTGGTGGACATGCAACCGTCCGAGTCCGTGCGGTCAAAAGTGACGCGCGTGGCGTCGCGGAGCACGACGTCGAGCTCTTCCGCCGGGACCTGCGCATCCGTGGTGAGCACCACCAGCATTGTCGCGAGGCCAGGCGCCAGCATGCCGGCACCCTTCGCAATCCCTCCGACCGTGAAGGTCTTGCCTTCGGCGTCGGTGCCGGTGAAGACTGCTTCTTTCGCAACACTGTCCGTGGTCATGATCGCCGTCGCAGCGGCGAGACCGCCGTCTTCCGAGAGTTCCGCAAAGGCTGCGTCAATGCCCGGGATGATCTTTTCCATGGGCAGTTGCTCACCAATGAGGCCAGTGGAGCAGACCACGACGTCGGAGGCGGAGATCCCGAGGACAGCCGCCACTTTTTCTGCGGTTGCGTGGGTGTTTTGGAATCCCTGCGGCCCGGTGCAGGCGTTGGCCCCGCCGGAATTCAGCACTACTGCATCCACACGCCCGTCGGAGAGGACTTGGCGGGACCAGTGCACTGGGGCCGCGGCCACCCGGTTGGACGTGAAAACGGCTGCTGCGGCTTTGAGCGGGCCGTCATTGACAACCAGGGCGAGGTCAGGGTTGCCCGATGCCTTGATGCCTGCTTTGACGCCGGCGGCCCGGAATCCCTGGGGGGCGGTGATGGTCACGGGGCGACTCCTTGCACGTTGAGGCCGGCGGATTCGTCCAGGCCGAGGGCGATATTCATGGACTGCACGGCGCCGCCGGCGGTCCCCTTGGTCAGATTGTCGATGGCGCACGTGACAATCACGCGGCCGGCGTGTTCGTCGAAAGCCAACTGCATGACTGCGTGGTTGGAACCCTGCACCGACTTGGTGGCGGGCCACTGGCCTTCAGGAAGCAGGTGGACGAACGGTTCGTCGTCGTAGGCTTCGGCCCAGGCGCTGCGGAGTTCGGCTGCAGTGACGCCCGCCTTGACCTTGGCCGTTGCCGTGCTCAGGATGCCGCGGCTCATCGGCGCGAGGGTGGGAGTGAAGGACACGGTGACTTGTTCGCCGGCGGCATTGGAAAGCCCCTGCTCGATCTCGGGAGTGTGGCGGTGTCCGCCGCCCACGCCGTAGGGACTCATGGAGCCCATGACCTCGGAGCCGATGAGGTTCACTTTGGCCGCCTTGCCGGCGCCCGAGGTGCCGGAGGCGGACACAATCACGACGTCGTCCGGCTGGAGGAGCTTGTTGGCGAAGCCGGGGGTGAGGGCGAGGAGGGCCGACGTGGGGTAGCACCCGGGTACCGCAATGCGCTTGGCGCCTTTGAGGGCTTCACGCTGGCCGGGGAGTTCCGGCAGCCCATAGGGCCAAGTGCCGGCATGGGCCGAGCCGTAGAACTTTTCCCACGCCGCCGGATCTTCGAGCCGGTGGTCCGCGCCGGCATCGATCACCAGCGTGCCTTCCGGCAGTTGAGCGGCGATCTCGGCCGAGGCTCCGTGCGGGAGCGCCAGGAACACGACGTCGTGGCCGGCGAGGTTCTCCACGCTGGTGTCTTCGAGAATCCGGCTGGCCAAACCATGGAGATGCGGCTGCAACTCCCCTAGTCTGGAACCGGCATTGCTGTGTGCAGTGATGGCACCGATGGTGACATCCGGATGGCCTGCCAGGAGGCGCAACACCTCGCCTCCGGCATAGCCGCTGGCACCGGAGACGGCAACAGAAATAGTCATGGCAAGACTATACAGCAAAACTATTCATGGTCGCCGATATTTATGCACGCCCTTTTTCGAAGCCCCATCGAGGGCAGATCTCGGCAGGGCTGATTTGGGGGCGTATGCTGAGTAGAGGGTGATCTAGACCGTGCAGCCGATCGTCGGTTGCAGCGTTGCCCGTTATTTATTACGGGGCAACTGCATATGTCACCGACCTCCACCACGGAACGTCCCACTAAGAGCGTCCGGCAGCCTAACGCCGTCGTGCTCAGCTATTCTGAACTCCTCAAGACGGTCCGCGCGGAAGGGCTTTTGAAGCGCCGCGTCGGCTTTTATATCAGCGTTTTTGCTGCTTTGGTCCTCCTGCTGACCGGTACCTGGTTCGGCTTCGCGCTGATTGGCCCCAGCTGGTACCAACTCCTCATCGCCGCTGCCCTGGGCATCCTTTGCACCCAGTTGAGCTTCCTGGCCCATGAGGCCGGTCACCGCCAGATTTTTGCCTCCCGTAGGGCCAATGACTGGTCCGCCCGGATCCTGGCCACGTCGGTTGCCGGCATCAGTTACTCCTGGTGGGAACAGAAGCACGGCGCACACCACAACAACCCGAACGTGATTTCCAAGGATCCGGATATCAAGACCGGAGCCTTGGCCTTCCACGTTGAAGCCGCCGCAGGCAGGCAAGGACGCTTCGCGTTCCTCACCCGCAGGCAGGGCTGGTTCTTCTTCCCGCTCCTGATGTTGCTAGGCATCAGCCTGCAGTGGGAGTCCTTGATGTACATCCTCCGCCCCGGAGCCATCAAGCACCGCTGGGTGGAGACCCCCATCCTTCTGGCACGTCTCCTCGCGCTGCCGGCCCTCGCCTTCACTTTCCTCCCGATTGGCATGGCATTTGCCTTCCTGGGCGTCCAGATCATGGTGTACGGCTTCTACATGGGCGCTTCCTTCGCCCCCAACCACAAGGGGATGCCGGTCCTGCCTACCGACTCCCGCGTCGATTTCCTGCGTCGCCAGATCCTGACTGCCAGGAACATCTCCGGCGGACCGTTCATGAACATCCTGCTGGGCGGCCTCAACCACCAGGCAGAACACCACCTGTTTCCGGACATGGCCCGCCCCCACCTGCGCCGCGCTTCGGAGATCGTTCGAAGCTACTGCGAAGAGCACTCCATTCCCCATACCGAAACCACGCTGATGCAGTCGTACGCAATCGTCGTGCGCTACCTCAATGAGGTAGGACTCGCTGCCGGCCGCGGCTTCGACTGCCCCGTTGCTTCCGCGCACGGCAGAGGCTGACTTCCGAGTGGACCACCTGGGCACATTACGGCGAACCACGGGCCTGCCCCTCTGACTGGACACTCGACGGACTCCGCTCCCTAGGATGGTTCTGTGAATGCGGGCGCGAAAGTGCCCCGACGGAGAAGGAGACCCATGACGCATGCGATCATCGCCCGGCAAGCCGGAGGACCCGAAGTCCTCGAACTCACCGAAGCAGAAGTTCCGGCCGCTGGCCCACGTCAGTTGCTCGTCAAGGTTGCAGCCGCAGGGGTGAACTTCATTGACACCTATCAGCGTGGCGGCATCTACAAGGTTGAATACCCATTCACCCCTGGTTCAGAGTCCGCCGGCACCGTTGAGGCCATCGGTGCAGACGTCGCGGACTTCGCTGTCGGGGACAGGGTCGCCACTGCTGAAGGATCGCGCAGCTATGCCGGGTACACCTTGGTAGATGCCGACAAAGCACTTCCGGTGCCGGACGGCGTCGACGACCACACAGCGGCCGCCCTTCCGCTCCAGGGAATGACCGCCCACTACTTGATCAACTCTTCCTTCCGCGTGGAACCAGGCCACACAGTCTTGACCCACGCAGGCGCTGGCGGCGTGGGACTCATCCTGACGCAATTGCTCAAGGCCCGCGGCGCCCGCGTCATCACCACTGTCTCGTCGGACGAGAAGGAAGTCCTTGCCCGGGAAGCCGGCGCAGACGAGGTCCTGCGCTACGCCGGATTTGCGGACAGGGTCCGTGAACTCACCGACGGCGAAGGCGTCAATGTGGTGTACGACGGCGTCGGCAAGGATACCTTCGACGATTCCCTTGCCAGCCTGCGAATCCGCGGCTCCCTTGTCCTGTTCGGGGCAGCGTCCGGACCAGTGCCTCCCTTTGACCCGCAGCGGCTGAACGCGGGCGGATCGTTGTCCCTGACACGCCCCACGCTCGGCCACTTCCTCCAGAACCCGCAGGAACGGCGCTGGCGTTCAGCCGAACTCTTCGGCGCTGTGGCCAGCGGAACGCTCAAAGTCCGGATTGGCGGAACGTACGCTCTGCCCGAAGCGGCCCAGGCCCATCGCGACCTCGAAGCCCGCAAGACCACTGGCAAGTTGCTGCTGGTTCCATAAGTGCGGCGACGGCAAAGTGTCCGTTCCATTAACACTGGACCAAGCCACGGCAACGGCCAGAAGGCCGTTGACACTTTCTGTTCACCTCTATGCGCGAAACTTCGAACGTGACCCAGGAACATGAAATCCCGGCGGACCGCCTGGAACTCCAAGCTGAGCATCTGCCCCAGCTGCAAGGCGCCGGAGCCGCGCCGCCAACGCGCACGCTTATCGACATCATCGATGACACGGCCCGGACGTTTCCGGAGGCATCGGCCCTCGATGACGGGCACAAGTCGCTCAGCTACTCCGAGCTCATGGGGCAGGTGCGCGGCTTTGCCGCCACGCTCAGTGCAGCTGGACTTGGCCCCGGAGACAAGATCGGCGTCCGGATCCCGTCCGGCACGAACGATCTCTACATTGCCATCCTGGCGATCCTCTCGATTGCGGCCGCCTACGTGCCGGTGGACGCGGACGATCCCGAGGAACGGGCACGGCTCGTCTTCGGCGAAGCCCAAGTGTCCGCCGTCGTCACCAAGGGCCGCAGGATCGACGTCTCCGGCGAGCGGCCGACACCGCACCCTGCTCCCCGTGCGCCGGGCCTGGATGACGATTCCTGGGTCATCTTCACCTCAGGCTCTACCGGCACACCAAAGGGCGTCGCGGTGCAGCACCGCTCATCCGCGGCCTTTGTTGACGCCGAAGCCCGGCTCTTCCTCCAGGACGATCCCATTGGGCCGCAGGACCGGGTCCTCGCCGGTCTTTCGGTGGCATTCGATGCTTCATGTGAAGAGATGTGGCTGGCGTGGCGCCACGGTGCCTGCCTCGTCCCGGCTCCGCGTGCCTTGGTCCGTTCCGGCATGGACCTTGGCCCGTGGCTCATCAACCACGGCATCACCGTGGTGTCTACCGTTCCCACGCTCGCGGCCCTGTGGCCCGCGGAAGCCCTCGAGAACGTGCGCCTGCTCATTTTCGGCGGCGAAGCCTGCCCACCCGAACTCGCCGAACGGCTCGCCGTGGACGGCCGCGAAGTGTGGAACACCTACGGTCCCACGGAAGCAACCGTCGTGGCCTGCGCGGCTCCCCT
This sequence comes from Arthrobacter sp. MMS24-S77, assembly GCF_054888235.1. Classification (NCBI taxonomy): domain Bacteria; kingdom Bacillati; phylum Actinomycetota; class Actinomycetes; order Micrococcales; family Micrococcaceae; genus Arthrobacter; species Arthrobacter sp. MMS24-S77. The sequence goes on along the minus strand of NZ_JBTZRN010000001.1, from coordinate 1,687,488 downwards.
GGGCGGGGACGGTCCCGTCCGGATCGGATTGCCGCTGGACGGTTGGGACCTCGCCGTCGTCGATGCCGTTGGGACTCCAGTCGCCGAGGGCGAGACGGGTGAGCTGATCATCGGCGGCGTCGGACTAGCCCGCTACCTCGATCCGGTGAAGGACGCCGAAAAGTATGCGCCCATGCCGTCCCTGGGGTGGGAACGTGCGTACCGCTCCGGCGACCTCGTCCGCTACGAGGAAGCCGGCCTCATCTTCCAAGGCCGCGCGGACGAACAGGTCAAGCTGGGTGGCCGGCGCATCGAACTCGGTGAGATCGACGCCGCACTACAGGCCCTGCCCGGCGTTGCCGGAGCCGCCGCTGCCGTCCGCACGACGGCGGCCGGGAACCAGATACTGGTCGGCTACCTGGCCCCGGCAGGACCTGAGGACATCGACCTCGCGGCTTCCCGGGAGTTGCTCACCGAAAGCCTTCCCGCGGCACTGATCCCGCTGCTTACGGTGGTGGCTTCCCTTCCGACGAAGACCAGCGGCAAAGTGGACAGGCATTCGCTGCCCTGGCCCCTGGCGGGCGCAGGAGCGGCCGATGCGGACAAGGCACCGCTCAACCTTCCCGAGGACGCGCAGTGGGTAGTGGAGCAGTGGGAACGCGTCTTGGGTTCCCGTGTCACATCGCTCGACGCCGATTTCTTCGCGTACGGTGGTGGCTCGCTCGCCGCTGCCCAGCTCGTCTCGGCCCTGCGAGTGCGCTATCCCACCATTACGGTGGCAGAAATCTACGCGACCCCCCGAGTAGGTGCCCTGATCGATGCCGCGCGGCAGTCATTGCCGGAAGGTGGCATCCAGGGGCCGCCAGCCGAACGCACGGTTCGCCCGACCTCCCGGAAATCGCAGATCTTCCAGACCCTGATGGGCATTTTCCTCAACATCCTGGTGGGCATGCGCTGGCTCACCTACCTCATGGCTGCCAATCACTTGCTGGCCGACTTCGCCGGTTTCTCAGCCGCCCCTGTGGTGTCATGGTGGTGGATCCTGGCGTCGTGGCTGGTATTCGTCAGCCCCCCGGGACGCATGGCCATTTCGATTCTCGCTGCGAGGGCCCTCCTGCGTGGCCTCCAACCCGGAACCTACCCGCGCTCCGGAAAAGTTCACCTGAAGTTGTGGCTTGCGGAACAGATCCAGGACCTCTCGGGCGCCATCAGCCTCGCCAGCGCGCCGTGGGTTCCCTACTACGCCAGGGCGCTGGGGGCGAAGATCGGGAACAACGTCCATCTGCATTCCCTGCCTCCGGTCACCGGGCTGCTTTCCCTGGGCAGCGGCTGCAACATCGAGCCCGAGGTGGATCTCTCCGCCTGGTGGATCGATGGTGACTATGTGCACATCGGTGCCATCCACGTAGGTGCCGGCGCCACTGTGGGCTCCCGCAGCACGCTTATGCCTGGAACCAGCATCGGCGCGGGCGCGCGCGTGGAACCCGGCTCCGCCGTCTTGGGCAAGGTCAAGGCCGGGCACCTTGTTGCAGGTTCCCCCGCCGAACGCCGTGGCAAAGCCAAGAATGGCTGGCCGGACACCCCGTCGTCGCACCATCTGATCGGCCGGCTCTGGTTCGCGGCGTTCGCAACGGCTTCGGCGCTGCTCGCCCTGATCCCCTATGTCTCGGCGTTCGCTGGTGCCTGCGTGGTCCTGGCCTTCATCCAAGGCAGGAATTCCCTGCAGGATGCCTTCCCGGAAATCCTGCTTGCCATCCCTTTTGCAGCGTTGGCCTGGTTCTTCTGCAATCTCCTGCTGATCCTGGCGACCACACGGATGCTCGGTATCGGTCTCGCGGAGGGGTACTACCGCGTCCGCAGCCGCGTTGGCTGGCAGGTCTGGGCCACTGAACGGGTGCTGGACATGGCGCGGGACCTGCTCTTCCCCATCTATGCCAGCCTCTTCACGCCCGTGTGGCTGCGCCTGCTGGGCGCCAAAGTAGGCCGTAACGTGGAGGCCTCCACGGTGCTGCTGCTACCACGCATGACGACCATCGGCGAAGGTGCATTCCTCGCCGACGACACCATGGTGGCCTCCTACGAGCTTGGCGGCGGCTGGATGAAGATCGCACCGGCCAAGATCGGGAAACGTTCGTTCCTCGGCAATTCCGGCATGACCGCCGCAGGCCGCAGCGTGCCCAAGAACTCGCTGGTCGCGGTGCTTTCGGCAACGCCGGCCAAGGCAAAATCGGGCACCTCCTGGCTGGGCAGTCCGCCCGTCAGGCTGCGCCGTACCGCCGTGAATGCCGACCAGAGCCTTACATTCAATCCGCCCTTGGCCCTCAAGGCCAAACGGACCCTGTGGGAATTGTGCCGACTCGTGCCCGTCATCCTCACTGTGGCGATCGCCGTCGGGATCATGCTGGTCCTCGACTGGATCGCCTCGGTGTCCTCTTATTGGCTCGCGGCCGTCCTGGGCGGCATCGTGGTCCTCGCCGCAGGTGCCGTGGCCGCAACAAGTTCGGTCGCCGCGAAATGGATTTTGGTGGGCCGGATCAAGGAAGGCGAGCATCCCCTGTGGAGCTCGTTCATCTGGCGGAACGAAGTGGTTGACACCTTCATCGAGATGGTCAGTGCTCCGTGGTTCGCGCGCTCAGCATCCGGCACGCCGGCGCTGGTGTGGTGGCTCAGGGCACTCGGTGCGAAAATCGGCCGAGGTACGTGGTGCGAAAGCTACTGGTTGCCCGAGGCGGACCTTGTCACACTCGGCGAAAGTTCCACGGTCAATCGCGGCTGCGTGGTCCAGACACACCTCTTCCACGACCGAATCATGAGCATCGATACGGTGGTTCTCGGGGACGGCGCCACGATGGGCCCGCACGGCGTCATCCTGCCGCGCGCCAGTATCGGGGCGGGCGGAACGGTTGGACCGGCGTCGCTCGTCATGCGGGGCGAAACTGTTCCTGCAGGCACCTACTGGATCGGCAACCCCGTCAGCCCCTGGTCCGGGCCGTAGCGTAGATTGGCAAGAGGACCCGGTGAAACCCACCAGCCCATGACAACAGCAGCACAGCAAGCTACACGGAGGCAGCCAGCGCACATGAGCCGCAGCGAACCAGGAACAATCAGAACTGCCGTCGATCCCTATACCTTGCACCACGGGAGCACGGCATTCCAGGTGTTGCGGTATGAGTTGGACCTGGACTACAGCCTGGGCAGCAATAGGCTCAACGGCCGCGCGATGCTTCGTTGCATGGCACTCGAAGACACAGACTCCGTGGTCCTGGACCTGGTGGGCTTGAAAGCTTCCAAGATCCTGGTGGACGGCAAGAAGGTGCCGAAGTTCAGCCCCCGCGGCGAGCATCTTGTGATCGCCGTCAAGGACCGGTTGCGGGCAGGCCAGACCTTCACTGTCGAACTCCGCTACGACGGCAATCCGAAGCCGCGCCGCGGACTGTGGGGCGAAGTCGGCTGGGAGGAGCTCGACGACGGCGTACTGGTTGCGGGCCAGCCGAACGGAGCCGCTTCCTGGTTCCCGTGCAACGACCATCCGAGGCACAAGTCCAGCTACCTGATCAGCATCACCACCGACGGCAACTACCGCGCCATCTGCAACGGACGGCTCGTCTCGCACAGCCGGAAATCAAGCCGGGAGACTTGGGTATATGAACAGAGCGAGCCGATGGCCAGCTATCTCGCCACGGTTCAGATCGGCCGCTACCGGCTCCACCAGCTGAGCCCCTCCTTCAACAGGGAAGGGGCCGGAACTGCCCACCATGCCGAGGGCCTGCGGCACACTCCGGTGCCCCAGTTTGTGGCCGTCTCCCCCGGCTTGTTGTCCGAGGCCAGGGAAGGCCTGGCACGGCAAACCGACATGATGCGCACGTTCGTGGAGTGCTTCGGTCCGTATCCCTTTGGGGAATACACCGCCGTGGTCACCGACGATGAACTCGAAATCCCCCTTGAGGCACAGACGCTCTCCATCTTCGGCCGCAACCATATGGAGCAATCGTGGGAGGCGCAGCGCCTGATCGCCCACGAGCTCTCCCACCAATGGTTCGGCAACTCGCTCACCGCGAGTAGTTGGAGGGATATCTGGCTGCACGAGGGTTTCGCCTGCTATGCCGAATGGATCTGGTCCGAAGAGGCCGGCGTCATGTCCCTCGCCAACCGAACGAGGGCCGCGTGGCGAAAGCTCGACGCCGCCGCCCAGGATCTGGTGATCGGCGACCCCGGTCCGGACCGAATGTTCGATGACCGCGTCTACAAGCGCGGGGCGCTGGCTCTCCATGCCATTCGCCTTGCGTGCGGCGACACGGCGTTCTTCGATTTGTTGCGGCACTGGACTGAGAGCAAGCGCCACAGCTCGGTCTCCACGGCGGAATTCATCGTCACGGCCAACGCCTACGTTCCGGGGCTCGACGCCGCCAGCGTGCTGGAGCCCTGGCTGTACCAGGCAAGGCTCCCCGCTTTCAGCTAATCCAACGGTTCAGCTAGCCGGACGTTAGCGCGACGGCAGCAACCAGTCCGGCCGGCAGGTCCCGCCCGTCAGCGCTGGCCGGGAGCTCGAGGTCCCATAGCCCCGGCGTTTCCAGCACCTCGAGGGAATTCGGTTCTGCCCGGAGCCCAACACCTGTCATCTTCAGCCAGGCTTCCTTGCGCGCCCATAGTCGCGCCCGCTCCAGCGCACGGTGATTGGGGTCCAGGGCGTCGACGTGGCGACGCTCGCGCGCGGTCAGCGCGACGCCGTCGAAGCCGGCGAACTCCGTGCCTGCCGCGCTTTCCAGATCGGCTCCCAGCCGGAGCCCGGGTCCCGGATGTACGACGGCGGCAAACAGCACCCAGCCCGATGCCCGCGAGGCGCTGAGCACCAGAGGTGCGGGGCCGCCGTCGAGCAGGTATCCGGGCCGGCCATGCGCAATCTCCGGACCGGCACCGCATTCCGGGCACTCATAGGCCGCCTGGAGTTTCAAGGCCGGAACGCCCAGGAGGGCGGCGGCAAAGTTCTGCTGGGCCACCCTGGACGCCAGGAACTCCGAGCGCAGGACCGGGGCCATGGCGTTCCCGCGAAGGATCTCGGCCTGAGACAGCAAATCCGCCGCTATCTGCTCGATGACGGCGGATCGCGCGCGATCGAGGTGCTGGATGCGGACATCCAGCCCCTCGATCCCGGTGTTGATGCGGGTCAGCGCTGGACTGCCCCGAATCGGTCTGCGGCGACGGCGACGGCGGCCTCACGGGCCTGCGATGCCTCGTCCGCAGTCAAGGTACGGTCAGTGGCGCGGAATCGCAACCCGAAGGCGAGCGACTTCTTGCCATCCTCGATGCCCTGGCCAGCGTAGACGTCGAACAAGGCGACGTCCTCGAGGAGTTCGCCTGCGCCTTCCCGGAGGGCAGCCAAGACGGCGTCCGCCGGAACGTCCCGCGGCACCACAAGGGCGACATCCTGCGTGGCCACCGGGAAACCGGAAATGTGCTTGGCAACAATCACGTCCGGAGCGGCGTCGAAGAGCGCGTCCGCGTTGAGCTCGAGAGCCACGGAGCGGGCCGGCATATCATGGGCGGCGAGCAGCTTCGGGTGCAGTTCGCCGGCGTAGCCCACGATGTCTCCGGAGCGGAGCGCCAACTGGGCGGCACGGCCCGGATGGAACGCCTGGTGGCTTCCTTGGCTGACCACGAGCTCCACGCCCAGGACGTCGCCTATGAGCCGGGCGACGTCCAGGGCGTCGGCCCAGTCCCAGGCACGCGGCGCATGGGCCGCGGCGGCAGGCGAATCATGTCCGGTCAAGACAGCTGCGATGTGCAGCGGCTGGTCCGGGACGCCGTCGTACAGTCCATCAAGTACCTCGTCGGAAGGCTTGACGCCCAACGGAGGGATGGACGCCGTACCCAGTTGCCCGCCGGGAAGGAACACCGAGCCAGCCTCGAAGAGGGCGAGGTCGCGGAATCCACGGGAGTGGTTGCGGCGGGCAACCTCGATCAGGCCGGGAAGCACGGACGTACGCAGGTAGCCGTGTTCCTCGCTGATCGGATTGGCCAGTTTGAGGGCAGTGCGCGCCGCGCCTTCCGCGGCCACGCCGAAGGTGTCATTGGCCGGCTTGGAGACGAACGGATACGACAGGACCTCGGTCAGGCCGGAATCTGCCAGGGCCTGGACCACGCGGCGCTTTTGCTGCTGGGTCCGGGTCAGACCGCGGCCTGGAGGGGCCACGGGCAAGGTGGCCGGGATGTTGTCGTAGCCAACCAGCCTCGCGATTTCCTCGGAGAGGTCTTCCTTGGTTTCCAGGTCATTGCGCCAGCTCGGGGCCGTGACCGAATAGGAGCCGCTCGCTTCGTCCTTCTGAACGATGGCGCCCAGGTCCTCGAGGGAACCAGTGATCTGTTCTTCGGTGAAGTCGATGCCGATCCGAGCGGCCGCGTAACCGGCCGGCAGCTCGATGTTCACGGCGTCGGGGGCGGTCCCGACGTCGGTCCCGGCTTCGTCAGCGGTGCCTCCTGCCAGTTCAACGAGGAGGTCAACAACGCGTTGGGCGGCAATGTTGGCAACCTGCCAATCCACGCCGCGCTCGAATCGCTTGGATGCCTCTGACGGCAGCTTGTGCCGGCGACGGGACCGTGCGATCGAGACCTCGTCGAAGTGTGCAGCTTCGACCAGGATGTTGGTGGTCGAATCGGAGACCTCGGTGTTGGCGCCGCCCATGACGCCGGCGATGCCGATCGCCCCGGAGTCGTCGGTGATCAGGAGGTCTTCGACGTCGAGCGCACGCACCTTGTCGTCAAGGGTGGTGATCTTCTCCCCTGCCACGGCGCGGCGGACCACGATGTCGCCCGCGAGCTTGTCGAGGTCGTAGCAGTGGTTCGGCTGGCCGAGTTCGAGCATCACGTAGTTGGAGATGTCCACCGGCAGCGAAATGGAGCGGATGCCGGCCAAGCGCAGCCGGGACACCATCCACGGCGGGGTGGGGCGGGCGGCGTCTACTCCGCGGACCGTGCGGGCTACGAAGCGGTCGCAACCAGGCTTGCCATAGATGGGAGCGTCGTCGTTGAGCTTGACTCCGTAGCCGCCGGAGAGTGCCGCCGGGGCATTGACCTTGGCGGCCGGGTCCGTGAAGCCGGTTCCGGTGGCGTGGGCGTATTCGCGGGCGACGCCACGGATCGAGAACGCATAGCCGCGATCCGGAGTGACGTTGATTTCCGCGGCTTCGTCGTAAAGACCCAGCAACGTCATGGCGTCGGTGCCGATTTCGGGATCCAGGCCGATGCGGGAGAGCACCAGGATGCCGTCGTGGTCCTCGCCAATGCCGAGTTCGCGTACCGAAGCGATCATGCCCGCGGACAGGTGCCCGTAGGTCTTGCGTGCGGAAATGTGGAAGTCGCCCGGGAGTACGGCGCCCGGAAGGGTCACGACTACCTTGTCGCCCTCGACGAAGTTGTGGGCACCGCAAATGATGCCCTGCACGCCGGAGGGGTCGATGCCCTTGCCGGTCAGGGTCTGCTCCTGCCCTTCGGGGACCACGCGCACCTGGCACCAGTTAATGGTCTTGCCGTTGCTCTGCGGTTCCTTGACCAGGCTCAGGACCTGGCCCACCACGATGGGACCCTTGAGTCCGTCCGTGGGGCGGTGGACGGCTTCCTCTTCAAAACCGACCTTGACGAGCTCCGCCATGACGTCTTCGGCCGTTGCGTCGGCCGGAACCTGCGCGAATTCACGCAGCCAGGAAAGTGGGATACGCACTGTTAGATCTCCATCCCGAAGTGCTCGCTGAAACGTACATCGCCTTCGATCATGTCGCGCATGTCGCCGACCTCGTTGCGGAACATGAGCGTGCGCTCGATGCCCATGCCGAAAGCAAAACCTGAATACTCGTCCGGGTCGATGCCGGCAGCGCGCAGGACGTTGGGATTGACCATGCCGCAACCGCCCCATTCGATCCAGCGGGGACCGCCCTTGGCACCGGGGTGCCAAATGTCCAGTTCCGCAGACGGTTCGGTGAACGGGAAGTAGTTGGGCCGCAGTCGAATCTGGGCCTCATCGCCGAACATTTGCCGTGCGAAGTGCTCCAACGTGCCACGGAGGTCTGCCATGCTCAGCTTCTTGTCGATGGCCAGGCCTTCGAACTGGTGGAACACGGGCGTGTGCGTGGCATCGAGTTCATCGGTGCGGAATACCTTGCCCGGGCACAACACGTAGATGGGCACTTCGCGCTCCAGCATCGAACGGACCTGTACCGGGGAGGTGTGCGTACGCATGAGCAGGTGCGCCTCGGGAGGTTCCACGAAGAAGGTGTCCTGCATTTCGCGGGCCGGGTGGTCCGGCTTGAAGTTGAGCGCGTCGAAGTTGAACCACTCGGATTCGACCTCCGGGCCCTCGGCGATTTCCCACCCCATGCCGACGAAGATGTCTGCCACGCGGTCCTGCAGGGTGGACAGAGGGTGGCGGGCACCGGCGCGGCGTCGCCGCGGCGCTGCCGTGACGTCCACGGTTTCCTCTACGAGGATACGGGCGTCGTTTTCGGCTTCGAGCACGGCGGTCCGTGCTGCCAGCGCCTGGTTGACGCGGCCTCGTGAGGACCCCATGAGCTTGCCGGCAGCGGCCTTCTGCTCCTTGGCCAGGCCACCGATTTCACGGTTGGCAAGGCTCAAGGGCGACTTCTCGCCGGTGTGCGCCAAGCGGACGGCTTTGAGTTCTTCGAGGGAGGATGCAGCGGCAATCGCGGCGACTGCTTCCTCAACGGCAGCGGTGATGGCAGCTTCATCCAGAGGGTTCGGGATGGCAGCGCCCGGCAAAGTGTCAGTCATCTACTGTTCTTAGCTACGAGTCGGAAATGGTCTTCACCAGGCGGGGCCATGGCAAAGGCGGGAGCAATGCTCGCCAGACGGGTCCGGCGGACACTAACCCCCAGTCTAGTTGAAGGCTTCGGCCGGGATTTAACCCGTGACGCTGTCTCATCGTTCATCGGCGCCCGGGACTAGCATGGCCTCATGACACCCGGTGAGCGGCTTCGTCAGATCACCAACGCCCTGAACCTCTCCACCCTTCTGGGCGTCATGATTGCCCGTGCCGCCAACGCGCCGCGCACTCGCGGACCGAGGGGGCTCATCATCGCCAGCGGCTATCGCTGGACCCTGCCCAAGGCAGCGGCGTTCACCGTGGGAAATGTGGTGCTTTTCCGCGCGGGAGCGGCGAGCGCAGGAACAGATGCCGTCCTCCTCGGCCACGAAGAGCGGCATAGCACGCAGTACGCCTATTGCCTGGGACTGCCCTTCCTTCCGCTGTACCTCCTCTGCGCACTTTGGTCCCTGCTTCGGACCGGCAACCCCGGCACAGGCAACTTCTTCGAAAGGCAGGCCGGATTGGTTGCCGGTGGTTACCCGGACAAACGGATTCCAGTCCGCCAAACCCAACAGCGAAACGAGGCACAACAATGACCCGCGCCATTACTGTCACCGGCGAGGGAACAGCGGAAGCCGTTCCCGACCTTCTCACGCTTACGCTCGCCGTCGAGGTCAGGCGTGATGCCGCCGGAGCGGCATACGACGACGCCGGAGAGGTTGCCTCAGCGGTGACGGACGCGCTGCGCGGGCACGGGGTGGTTGAGCGCGACCTGCGAACCAGCGGCCTCAATCTGCGGGCGGAGCTGGTCTGGGCCGAAAACCAGGGGCAGAAGGTCACGGGATACCTTGCATCAACCACCTTGGTTGCCCGGGTCAGCCCGCCGTCTGCAGCCCCCGTCGCCATATCCGCGGCGGTGGCCGCAGGTGGCGACAGCCTGCGCATCAATGGGATCGAACAAGGATTCACGGATTCTTCGGCCGTTGCAGCGCGGGCGCAGGAGGCCGCGTGGCGGGAGGCCGAGGCGAAGGCCGCCCGGTTTGCGGCACTCGCCGGCGCCCGGCTGGGCCAGGTCTTGTCTATCGATCAGCGGCCGGAGCATGGATCGCCCGTGCCGATGATGGGAGACATGAAGCGCGCCGTCGCCGCCGAAGGCGTGGCCATCGAAGCAGGATCTTTGGCAGTTTCGGCGAGCGTGGTGGTGCAGTGGGAGCTGGAGTCTCCGGAGTTCGACGCCGGTTGATCCGGCTCTCCTAGTGAGCGGCGCCAGCCTAATGGGCAGCGCCAGCCTAGTGGGCAGCGCCAGCCTAGTGGGCAGCGCCAGCCTAATGGGCAGCGCCAGCCTAGTGGGCAGCGCCAGCCTAATGAACAGTTCCCGCGGACAGCTTCGCGTCCACTGGAGTCTCGAGAGCGGTACGCACGACGACGGCGATCCCGCGGCCCGTGTCCCGCGCAGCCATGGCCGGTGCGGCACTCCCCCGAGGCAGTTGTGATTCGTCGTAGGGAACGTGGACGAAGCCGCCCCGGGCAGGTGCCGCGTCAGCCGCATCCGAGAGTTCGTGCATCAGGGCATAGAACACGTGATTGCATACATACGTCCCGGCTGTCTGCGACACTTCCGCGCGGATTCCCGCGATCTGCAACGCCCGGAGCGCGGACTTCACGGGCAGGGTACTGAAGTACGCCGCCGGACCGGCCGGAATGACAGGCTCGTCGATGGGTTGGTTTCCCGCGTTGTCCGGAATTCTGGCGTCATCGCAGTTGATGGCCACCCTCTCCAAGGAGAGCCGGTCCCGGCCACCGGCAAGCCCCACGCAGATGACCAGCTCGGGGCGCAGCCGCCCCATGGCCTCCCACAGAACGGCAGCGGATTGGCCGAAAACGCAGGGTAGCTCGAGCGCCTCAACCTCGCGTCCTTCGGCGCGCAAAATTTCCTGGGCCACGAGGACGGCGGTCCACGATGGATTGCTGGAGTCGCCGCCGAAAGGCTCGAATCCCGTCAGGAGAATCATGCCCCCAGCCTAGCAACCGCCACCCCAGCCTTCAGCTTCCGGTTTCGATCTTTCAGCAGGCCTTGACAATAGTTCGAACATATATTCGAATGGAGCCCATGAGATGGGACGCACAGGCACTTTCACCACAACGTGGTCCGGCACCCGGAGACAACAGCAACAGCGTCCTGTCCGGAGCCGCCCCAGCTCCGGACGCCCTGCTGCCGCTCGCCGGGCTTGTGCGTTCCGTCTCAACCCCCGAATTCTCCGGAGTCACCTTTCATGAGGTCACCGCCAAATCGGTGCTCAACAAGGTGGCGTCCGGATCCCAGATGCCCTTCGAATGGACCGTCAACCCCTACCGCGGATGCAGCCATGCCTGCGTTTACTGCTTCGCCCGCAAGAGCCACACCTATCTGGAGTTCGACGCCGGCCACGATTTCGATTCGCAGGTGATCGTGAAGATCAACGCGGCCGAGGTCTTGCGCAAGGAACTCTCCAAGCCGTCTTGGGGCCACCATCATGTGGCCCTCGGCACCAACACGGATCCATATCAGCGGGCTGAGGGCCGTTACCAATTGATGCCTGGAATCATCCGGGCCTTGGCAGATTCCGGTACGCCGTTCTCCATCCTCACCAAGGGAACCCTCCTGGGCCGCGACATCCCCCTGCTTAAGCACGCTTCCAGCCAGGTACCCGTGGATTTGGGCATCTCCTTGGCCATGACGGACGAAACCCTCGCCTCGGCTGTCGAACCGGGGACCCCGGCACCCCGCGCCAGGCTCAAACTCATCCGCAGGCTGCGCGAGGCAGGCCTGCCCTGCGGAGTCATGGCCATGCCCATCCTGCCTTGGCTAACCGACAGCGATGACGCCTTGGAGTCGCTCTTCACCGCCTTGTCCGAGGCCGGTGCCACCGGAGTGACGGCAGGGGCGTTGTACCTGAAGCCGGGCACCCGCGAATGGTTCATGCAGTGGCTGGCAGCCAACCACGCCGGCCTCGTCGGTAAGTACCGGCGTCTCTATGGCCAGGGCTCGTATGCCTCGAAGGAATACAGGACCTGGCTGAGCGGCCGCCTCAATTACTTCAAGGCCCGGCACGGCTTTTCAGGGAGCAACGGTTTCAGCCACCGGAACGCCGCTGCCAGCAAAGAGGAATCAATTCCCCTTCCACCGGCTGGCCAGTCGACGCTTTTTTAGCCGGGCAATCCTGAGTCCACCCGTTCCAGCAGGGCTCGGACAATCGGCAGGTCAGCGGGAATCCAGGGCAACGCGAACGCCTCGTCGCCGCTACCGAGGGAGACCCAGCGAAGTTCGTCGTGGTCCTGGAGCGGACGCGGTTCGCCGTCGAGCAGTTCAGCGAACCAAACCCTCATGACGGCCCGCTCGTTCAAGGGCCACCCGGCATGGTCGTCCGCCACCACTTCGGCCCCGAGCCGGACTGTGATCCCGAGTTCTTCGATCAATTCCCGGTGCAGCGCGTCCTCGAAGGACTCTCCGGCCTCGAGCTTGCCGCCCGGGAACTCCCACATTCCGGCGAATTGCGGCGGGGCGCTGCGCCGGGCGACCAGCAACCGGCTCGGGTTTTCAAGGGAATCGACGACGGCGGCGCCCGCCACGCTTATCAGTCCAGTCACCGCAACAGTCTATTGGCCATCAGGCCACGGGTCCTGCCTGTGGAAGTTGTCACATGCAGGGGCATTCGCCAGAGTCTCGCACTAAGCTTGAAAGTCGGATTAATCCCGTTCGTGCGGCCTCCCGCTCACCCCCCCAAGAAACAGGACAATGACCACCACCGCTGTCATCAAGACCTCCAAAAAGGCCGGAAGCCGCCACGTGGCGTTGGCCATCTTTGCCCTCGCCATGGGTGGATTCGCCATCGGGACCACGGAATTCACCATGATGGGCTTGCTCAAGGAGATCGAGCAGGGGCTCAACATCAGCACTCCCGAGGCCGGGAACCTGATTTCCGCCTACGCCTTGGGTGTAGTGGTGGGTGCACCGATCTTCGCGGCACTTGGCGCCCGGCTCCCCCGCAAGCAACTTGCCTTAGGACTCATGCTGTTCCTGTCCATAGCGAACCTGACGTCCTTTATTGCTCCTGACTACGGAACCATGGTGATCACGAGGTTTGCCTCGGGACTGCCCCATGGAGCCTTCTTCGGGATCGCCGCGGTCATCGCGGCGAGCCTGGTTGCGCCTACCAAGCGTGGCTGGGCGATTTCGATGGTCATGGGCGGGCTCACCATCGCGAACGTCATCGGCGTTCCCGCTGCTACGTGGCTTGGTCAGACCTTCGGCTGGCGCTTGCTCTTCGTGGTGGTCGGTATCATCGGCCTGGCCACCAGTGTGCTGCTGTGGAAGTTCGTGCCCTTTGAGCCTGCGCACCCCGAAGCGAGCATTCGCCGGGAACTTGGCGCCCTCAAACGCATCCAAGTGTGGCTGGCACTGCTGATCGGAATTATCGGTTTTGGCGGTTTCTTCGCCACCTATACGTACATCGCCCACACCATGACATCCGTGGCCGGCATCCCGCAGTCGCTGATACCCCTGGTGGTAGCCCTCTACGGACTCGGTATGGTGGCAGGAAATATCCTGGGCGGCCGGATCGCCGACAAGTCCGTCATGGGAACCATCTACCGGGTCCTTCCGGCCATCGCACTGGCCTTGGTGGTCTACGCCATCGCCGCCCACTGGGCGTGGTCGGCATTCATCATGGTGTTCGTCGTGGGCGGCATCGGCTCCATGCTCATTCCACCGTTGCAGACCCGGCTGCTCGACGCTTCGCCGGACGCACCGTCGCTGGCTTCTTCGCTCAACCATTCCGCACTCAACATCGCGAACGCCCTTGGCGCGTTCCTCGGCGGCGTGGTCATCGCATGGGGTTGGGGCTACGTGGCCCCGGCCCTGGTTGGCGCTGTCCTGGCAATCCTGGGCCTCGGCGTCGCGGGCGTCAGTGGCTGGTTGGAGCGCAAGAAGCCGCTGGCTGCATAGTGCTGTCTTCGCAACTCTGCTGCTGCGGTGGCGCTGCTTAGACCTGGACCCGCTCGACGTCGGGCTCTAGGTAGATGACCCGGGCGATCGGCACCGCAGTGCGTATCCTCAGTTCGGCGTCGTCAATCGCCTTGGCGATGGCCTGACCGGTATCCGCAACGCCCACACTGATCTTCGCCGCAACCAGCAACTCTTCCGGACCCAAGTGCATGGTCTTGAGGTGGATGATGCGGGTGCCATCGGACTCAATGGCTTCGGTGATGCGCGCGTTGTCCTCTTTGGTGGCGGATTCGCCGAGCAGCAGGGACTTGGTTTCCACCGCGAGCACCACGGCGATTGCCACAAGAAGCAGGCCGATCATTCCCGTTCCCGCGGCGTCCCACACGCCATTGCCGGTGATGAGGGTCAGGCCGACTCCGAACAGCGCAAAGACGAGGCCCAAGAGGGCTCCGAAATCCTCCAGGAGGATCACCGGCAACTCAGGTTGCTTGGCATTGCGGATGAACTTGATCCAGCTCTGGTTGCCACGCAGGGGATTGGACTCGTGGATGGCGGTGCGGAAAGAGAACGACTCTGCCACAATCGCACCGAGCAGCACGGCCAGCGGCACCCACCAGAAATCGCCTTCAATGGCGTGCGGGTGCTGGAACTTCTCCCAGGATTCGTAGAGCGCGAAAAGGCCGCCAACACTGAACAGCACGATCGAAACGATGAAGGCATAAATGTAGCGTTCACGGCCGTAGCCGAACGGGTGTTCGGGACTCGCCGCCCTTTGTGCCCGCTTCCCGCCGAGCAGCAGGAGCAACTGGTTGCCGGAGTCGGCCACGGAGTGGATCGCTTCGGCCAACATTGACGATGACATGGTCAGGATGAATGCGACGAATTTGAGCACGGCGATCGCCAGGTTGGCAGCCAGTGCCGCCACGATCGCCTTGGTACCGCCATTTGCAGCCACGAAAGCTCCACTTCTTCTTCGGTTCAGGGGATGTGAGTGATTCGCAGGAACGGACCGCGGCGTCGCCTTCCTGCAAGGAATACCGTACCTGTAGCGACGCTGTCAGGAACTTTGTTGGGAGCGTGCGCTGGCGTAGAGGCAGACAGTTGCGGCCGTGCCGAGGTTCAGGCTTTCAGCCGAGCCATAGACGGGCACTGCCACACGATGATCGGCAAGGGCCAGCTCGGAGTCTGAAAGTCCTTGCGCTTCGTTACCGAACAGCCAAGCCGTCGGGGCTTCGAGTGCGTAGTCGGAAGGGGCTGCCGACACACCCAGGCGGCGTGCCGCATTCTCATCCTGGAGCTTGTCCAGATTGAGGGTGCCGTAACCGTCCGCTGCCAGGATCCCGATGCCACGCTCCTTGCAGAGGGCCACAAGCTCCTCGACGTCCGCACCGAGGACGACCGGCAAATGGAAGAGGGAGCCCGCGGTGGACCGCACAGCCTTGGGATTGTAAATATCCACGCTGGAGGCCGTCAGGACCACGGCATCCGCTCCGGCAGCATCGGCCGCCCTCAGCACTGTTCCCGCGTTGCCGGGGTCCCGCACCTGGCACATGACGGCGAGGAGCCGCGGCCCGGCGTCGAGCACTGATTCAAGGCTGACGTCGACAAAACTGCAGACGGCCACAATGCCCTGTGGATTGACGGTGTCCGCCATAGCGGCCAGGACATCGTCATTGGCCAGGCGCAAGGCAACGCCATTGGCGAGCTCAGCCAGTTCAGGGAGCCGGTCCAGGCAGCTTTCGCTTGCGTAAACTTCGTGCACGACGCCGGACTCCCCCGCCGTCGTCCGCTCCCGATGCAGGACCAGCGCCTCCCGAACCGCTTGGGGGCCCTCTGCGAGGAACCTGCCCCGCTTTAAACGGGCCGGGCGCCCGGCAAGCTTTGCGACATCCCTGACCCGATCAGCTCGGGGGTTGGACATCGGAAGTTCTTGCGGGCGCCCGGTTTCGTTCATATAAGAACTTTAGTGGCTATTGCGACTAGTTCTTGATCTGCTGGCGGGCTTCGCCGCCGGCAGGCTCGAAGCCTGCAGCCTTTGCAGCCTCAACCGTGGAGAACCAGTATTCGGCGACAGTGACGTCGTACCAGGTGGAACCCGGAACGTGGTACTTGTTGGACTCGGCGTTGCCCTTGATGGCGTGGCCTTCCGGTGCAGCTTCGCCTTCAACGGCAACAACAGCGCCTTCGATGGCCGGCTTCTCGGAAACGGCGGCCTTCACAGCGGCAGCGGTCTTGGCAGCCGGAGCAGCCTTGGCGGCAGCCTTCGGAGCAGCCTCGGCCTTGGCGGCCGGAGCGGAGGTGTCGGCAGGCAGGGAGTCCTTCGCGACCTTGACCAGTGCGGCGAAAGCGTTGGCGTCAGAGACGGCCAGCTCTGCCAGCATGCGGCGGTCAACCTCGACCTCAGCGGCCTTCAGGCCCTGGATGAGGCGGTTGTAGGTCAGGCCGTTGGCGCGGGATGCAGCGTTGATGCGCTGGATCCAGAGGCGACGGAAGTCACCCTTCTTCTTGCGGCGGTCGCCGTAGCTGTACACAAACGAGTGCAGCAGCTGCTCTTTTGCCTTGCGGTACAGGCGAGACCGCTGACCGCGGTAACCCTTGGCCCGTTCAAGGACAACCCGACGCTTCTTGTGGGCGTTTACCGCCCGCTTCACACGTGCCACGTGCGTACTCCTTCAAAATTCTTATCCCAAGCTGCTACTGCCGGAAACCCGGCCGGCCTGAGAAGGCTTTGGTGTAGTCGGCTGCTACCGGATGGCGGCAACCAGAAAACTTGGAACTTAGACGCCGAGCATCTTCTTGATGACCTTGGCATCGCCCTTGAAGACGATCTTGTCACCGGCAAGGCGACGGGTCAGGGTGGAGGACTTGTGCTCCAGGTAGTGGCGGCGGTTGGCCTGCTGACGCTTCAGCTTGCCGGTACCGGTCAGCTTGAAGCGCTTCTTAGCACCGCTGTGGGTCTTCATCTTCGGCATGGGAACCGATCTCCTTACGTGTCCGCAGACTGGGTCTGCAGTTCTTTCGTGCAGCCACCCCATAAGGGGTGACCGCTGCTTTCGTGCCGGGCGGAGGGGATGCCTCCTGCGGCGTGACTAGTTGGTCTTGCGTGCCGCAGGCTTGGGAGCAGCCTTGGGGGCTGCCGGTCGAGCTGCAGGCTTCGGAATGGCAGGCTTAGCCATCGGCTTCGGCACCGGTGTAGCGGCAGGCTTGGGGGCGGCCGGTACAACCGGCTTCGAAGCCGCCTGCTCAGGAGCCTTTGCCGGCGCCGGTGCGGGAACCGGAGCTGCTTCAACAACCGGGGCTGCTTCGACTACGGGAGCTGCTTCAACAACCGGAGCTGCTTCGACTACGGGAGCTGCTTCAACAACCGGCGTCTCTTCAACTTCAGCCGCTTCCTCAACAACAGGAGCTACCTCTTCAGCTTCGGCAACCTCGGCCTCAACGGATTCCGGCGCGGTTTCCTCTGCCGCCGTTTCCTCTGCCTGGGTTTCCGCCACCTGGGTCAAGAGTTCCGCCGGAAGCAGGTCCGCGAGGGACTGCGTCAAGGGAGCATCCTCGCCCGAAACGTCGATCCGGCCAGCAGCCTTGGCTTCATTCTGGGCTTTGGCTTCTGCGCGCTGCGCCGCTCGGCGGGCCTCGGCCTTGGCCTCAGCCTTGTTCTTCAGCGGGCCGATCACCATGACCATGTTGCGGCCATCGATGCGCGGGCTGGACTCGATCACGCCAACTTCGGCAACGTCCTCGGCGAAGCGCTGCAACAGGCGAATGCCCATTTCGGGGCGCTGCTGCTCACGTCCACGGAACTGGATCATGGCCTTCACCTTGTCACCGGCGCCCAGGAACCGAAGCGCGTGGCCGCGCTTGGTCTCGTAGTCGTGGGTATCGATCTTCAGGCGGAAGCGGATTTCCTTCAGAACCGTGTTGGTCTGGTTCTTGCGGGCCTCACGGGCTTTAACAGCGGCTTCGTACTTGTACTTGCCGAAGTCCATCAGCTTGCACACCGGAGGCTTGGCCTGCGGTGCAACTTCAACGAGATCCAGATCAGCCTCGGCAGCAAGACGCAGGGCGTCCTCGATACGGACGATTCCAACCTGTTCGCCGGCAGGGCCGACCAAACGCACCTCGGGGACGCGGATACGCTCATTGATTCTTGGCTCGCTAATGTCAAAGCTCCTGTTGTTGTGATGAGTATTCCACCGGCAAATAGAGAAGGCCCCCAATTGCTGGCGCAATCGAAGGCCTCGAAAGATCGGATGCAGCCCCTCGATGGAGGCGTTCGCACCATCCAAGGCTTACCTTGAACGGTGTCCGACCAGGTACCCGACAACTTACATCCCCGAAGGGAAACGGCTGACGCGGGTGGGAGAGAACTCCGCTTGCAAACTGAAAACCAATTCTACAGAAATCGTCCACCAACCGCACATTAACGATGGGTGGCCGAGTACTGCGTGAGCCATGGAAAAATGGCGACTTCCAGTCGGTCTGTGACAAGCTTACCAGCATGAGCACTTCAGACAGCAATTCCCTCGACCACGAGCCCACCGGCGCTGACGCCGGAGTAGGCCAGCAGATCCGCGACATTTCGGAAGTTCCGGCGGTTGAGGTCATCACCACCGGCGCCGTTCACCTCATGAGCGCAGCGGCTGTCAAGGTGGGCTTGGCCGACGACCCCGATGCAGAGGAGCTCAAGGACCTGGACGAAGCCCGCAAACTGATCACCGCCCTGGCAGGACTGGTCACGGCCGCAGCACCGGAAATCGGTTCACAACATGCAGGCCCCTTGCGCGATGGCCTGCGCTCCCTCCAGCTCGCGTTCCGCGAAGCTTCCCTGATCCCGGACGAACCAGGCAAGGGCCCCGGCGAAAAGTTCACCGGCCCGGTCAACTGAGCCGGACTCACCTGTTGGACCGCGACGGCGGGCTGGCCTTCCGGCCGGCCCGCCGTCGTCGTATCCCGGCAGCTTAGGTAAACAAGCTCAGTTAGCTGGATCCCCTGCGCTGGCCTGGGCGTTGGTCATGTTCCGGCGTCGGCGTTGCTGTAGAACCAGTCCGGCAAGGCACAGCACCACTCCAGCCGTTCCGATGGCCACGAATCCGGCCCAGGGCCCCACCCCGTCGATAAAGAGCCCGGCGACGGGCGAACCGAAGGCCACGCCGGCTGTCAGGGCCGATCCGTACCAACCCATTGCCTCGCCGCGCCGGTCCTCGTCGACGATGTCAGCCACCTTTTCGGAGGCCGCGGACAGCACCGGCGCGCAGAGCAGCCCGGGCAGAAGGGACAGCAAGGCAAGAGTCCACGTATCCCCGGCGAAACCCATCGGAATGGTCAGGGCCGCCATGCCCAGCAGGAGCAGGATCGGCGAGACGGGCCGGTGCATCGCTCCGTAAATGAGTCCGCCGACTACCGATGAGGCGCACCAGAAGAAGAAAACAATTCCGATCTCGCTCTCATGCCCGCCGCGTTGCAATACCGCCACGATTCCGACGTCGGTACCGCTCAGGACCATGCCGGATCCTGCGGCAACGGCGAACACCGCAGCCACTGCCGCGGTGAACCACGTGAAGTTCCTGGCCATTTTTCCCGCAACCCGGAAGGCTGGGAAACTACCTGTGCCATCTCTGAGGCAGCTTCCTGGAGATGGGCCGGAGCCGACGCCACAACCGCAGCTTCGGCTGCATGGAGCTCATCGGCGTCCCGGTCCGCCGCTTGGCCGGCATCCAGGACATCATCGCTGCGGGTGGGCGGGTTGAACCACAGGAGGAAGAGCCCGGCGGCCGAAGTGCAGACGCCGACGACGGTGAGGCCCAGGACGGTGAACCCGCTGGTGGCCACCACGGCGCCCACCGCGGGGCCGACCATGAAGACCACTTCGGTGGCAATCGAGTCCAGGGCGTACGCGGAACGGCGTTGCTCACCATCCACCAGGACACCGAGCGACTGCCGGATGACACTGAAGATCGGTAGCGTCAGCAGGCCGCCGACAAAAACGAGCGGCAGGATCCATTCGTAGCTCACGTGCGGCACGACGGACCAAATGACCAGCTCCGAGACCACCGAAGGAATGAGCGCCTTGCGCAGGCCCACAGTGTCCACGCGGCGTCCCCGCCACGGAGCGCCCACCGCGATGCCGATAGTGAATACAGCGGCGGCAGCGCCGGCTGCGGCGTATCCCTTGCCCAGCGTCAACACGATGTGCAGGGTGAGTAGAACGCCCGCCGCCGAGTGCGGTATGCGGGCAATCATGCCCACCAGCAAGAGACGCCGCACGGACGTGATGGACAGCATCTCCCGGTAGAGAGAAATTCACTAGCTACATCCCCTGTTCTGCCGACGGCAGGACAAGGACGTTCCCCCTGTGCCTTCGGCTACTGTGCCGCCCGCTGCAAGCTGACTTCGATCGAGTCAACCCGCTCGGCGAACAATTCGTTCTGCGCCCAACGCCCGTTCAGCCCGGAGACCAGATCCTGCACCGCGGCAGCATCCAGGCCGTCTTCGAGGTACAGCACCACGCGCAATTCGGGCCCCGGTCCCCCGCCGGCCATGGCCGATCCGTCAGCTGTCCGCGAAGCCATACCTGATCCTGGCCGGATCTCGAGGCGCCGAACGGCCGGGTACATCCCCGCCAAGGAATTGAGAGCAAACTCCAGTTCATCATCAAGGTACGACGGCGTCCAGTCCCGCTGCTGTGCCAATGCCCACATGGCGGGCCGGCGCACCACGAACGTGACATCCGAGCCGGGATCCAGGACGAGCAGCTGAGCTCCTTCCGAGACGGCAGACAGTGCTGCCCGCGCCGCATAGACGGCCACCGGACGGGCCTGCGGGTGCCAGGCTTCCAGGGCGGCGGCCGAAGTGAAGACGGGCATGGCCGTGCGGCCATCCGGCGCCTTCAGTGTGACGAGAGCCATGTCGGCCTGTTTGTCGGCATGGAGGCCGTCCACTCCTGCCGCTTCCTCAGCGAGCTGGGCAACAACCGGGACAAAAACCCTGGCTGTGGCCAAGGAAGCCACCACCCCGGCTTCGCTTCCCGTGCCGGCGAGGAGGGCCGAGACAGCGGCGAGGTACCCGGCGTCGGCCGTTCCGTCGTCGTCCTCGAAATTGTGGATCTTGGCGGCATCACCGCCCAGGTTCCGGCCCGCCCAGGGCTGGCCGGCAGAGTCGCCTGCTCCGCCGGCACCGGCGAGGGCCGCCGCGATGTGCCCGGGCAATTGCCGGGAAGCCGGGGCAGAAGCTTGGCCAGCTGCTGGGGACTGTGGATCCTGGGACATCAGCGGCGGCCGGCGACGTCCAGGGCTTCCGGGAGCGTGAACGCACCGGCGTACAGCGCCTTGCCCACGATCGCTCCTTCAACGCCGAGCGGCACGAGCTCCCGCAGCACACGCAGGTCTTCCAAGCTCGAGATACCGCCGGACGCGACCACCGGTTTGCCCGTCTTTTCCACCATCTGGCGCAGGAGTTCGACGTTGGGGCCCTGCAGCGTTCCATCCTTCGTGACGTCAGTTACCACGTAGCGGGCGCAGCCGGCGTCCTCAAGACGGGCCAGCACCTCCCAGAGGTCCCCGCCTTCCTTGGTCCAGCCGCGGCCCGCGAGCGTCGTGCCACGGACGTCGAGCCCGACGGCGATCTTGTCGCCGAAGCGGTCGATGGCCCGGCGAGTCCATTCAGGGTTCTCCAAGGCGGCAGTACCGAGGTTCACGCGGGCGACGCCTAGCTCAAGCGCACGCTCAAGCGACTCGTCGTCGCGCAGTCCTCCCGAGAGTTCCACCTTGACGTTGAGCTGCGAGACCACCTCGCTGATGAGGCCGGCGTTGTTGCCGCGGCCAAAGGCAGCGTCGAGGTCCACCATATGCACCCACTCGGCGCCGGCATTCTGCCAGTTCAGCGCTGCTTCCAGCGGGGTGCCGTAGCTGGTCTCCGAGCCGGCCTCTCCTTGGAGGAGTCGGACGGCCTGGCCGTCCACGATGTCGACGGCGGGCAGGAGTTCCAGAACAGGCAGTTCGGAGGCGGTGGTCATTGAGGTCCTCGGTGTCGTGGGGCGGGCGCTAGTTGCCCGGCAAGTTATTTGGCAGGCGCAGTCATTTGGCAGGCAGGGTGAAGAGGTAGGCCGCCAGCAGTGCCAGGCCGGCGAGTACGTAAAACGAAATGGAGACCCAGGCGGGGCGTTTCTGCTGGTGGAAGGAGATTCCGCCGCCAACCAGCAGCCCGGCCGCGCCCATGAAGATAACAGACCACATATCAGGCAGCGCCTTCGGCCTCGGCCGCCTGCGGCTGGGTTCTTGCTTGCGGACGCAGGCTCTCAACCCAGTTGCGCAGGAGGCGGGCTCCGGCGTCGCCGGACTTCTCCGGGTGGAATTGGGTGGCGCACAGAGGACCGTTCTCCACGGCGGCGATGAACGGGGCGCCGTGTTCGGACCAGGTCACCTTCGGCGGTGCCATGCGGGGCTGGACGACGTCGAATTCCCACTTCTGCACGCCATAGGAGTGCACGAAGTAGAAACGTTCGTGCTCGACGCCGGCGAACAGCTTTGAGCCTTCCGGCACGTCTACGGTGTTCCAGCCCATGTGCGGGACAACCGGTGCAGGGAGGAGCTCCACCTTGCCGGGCCACTCGCCCATTCCTTCGGCCTCCGTTCCATGCTCCACGCCCGCTTCGAACAGGACCTGGAGCCCAACGCAGATCCCCAGCACGGGCCGGCCGCCGGCAACGCGACGACCGATCATCCGGATGGCGTCCACCGCCTTGAGCTCGCGCATGACCGTCTCGAAAGCACCGACGCCCGGTACCAACAGGCCGTCCGCGTTCAGGACGTCTTCAGGCTTGGCGCTCAGCGTGACATCCGCGCCAGCACGCTCAAGAGCGCGAACGGCAGAGCGGACATTTCCCGAACCGTAGTCCAGGACCGTTACCGTCGGCTTTCCCTCAGGGGAGACAATGCGGCTTGCAGCCTTCGGGTCCACGACAGCGCCATCCTTCAGGATGTGCCCGCTCACAAGGCGCCCTTGGTGGACGGAATGCCTTCGACCCGGGGATCGGACTCGACGGCCGAACGGAGCGCACGTGCGAAGGCCTTGAACTGGGCCTCCACGATGTGGTGCGGGTCCCGGCCGGCCAGAACGTTCATGTGGAGGCAGATGCCGGCGTGCAGGGTGATCGCCTCGAAGACGTGCCGCGTCAGCGAACCGGTGAAGTGCCCACCGATCAGGTGGTATTCCTGGCCAGCTGGCTCTCCGCCGTGGACCAAGTAAGGCCGTCCGGAAACGTCGACGACGGCATGGGCCAAGGCTTCGTCCAAGGGAACGGTTGCCTCACCAAAACGACGGATGCCTGCCTTGTTGCCCAGAGCGGTACGCAGCACCTCGCCGAAGGTGATGGCAACGTCCTCCACAGTGTGGTGGACATCGATGTGGGTGTCTCCAGTGGCCTTGACGGTCATGTCGATGAGCGAATGCTTGCAGAGCGCCGTCAGCATGTGGTCGTAGAACGGCACCGCGGTGCTGATGTCCGAGACCCCCGTGCCGTCGAGATTGATTTCGACCAGGACGGAGGACTCACTGGTGGTGCGTTCCATGCGTGCTGTCCGGGCGGCCGCCGTGCTGGCGCCGTTTTCGCTCATTGAGATGTCCTTAGGAGGAAGGAGTGGTGGGACTGGTTCAAGTCTAGGCCGGTGCGGAGACTTGGCCGTCCAGCAGGGCTTCGAGCGCCTCGAGGAAGGCCGTGGTCTCCGGCTCGGTACCGGCCGTGACCCGGAGGTGGCCCGGTATGCCGACATCGCGGATGAGGACTCCGCGCTCAAGCAGGCCTTGCCACAAAGCGTGCGGGTTCGCGAGTCCGCCGAAGAACACGTAATTGGAATCCGAGGCGGCAGGCTTGAGCCCCATACGGGTCAGTTCGTTGACAATACGGTCCCGCTGGATCTTGATGTCTTCGACGTCGGCCATAAGGGCCTCGCGGTGCCGCAGTGCGGCCAGGGCGGTTGCCTGGGTGATGGCCGAGAGGTGATAAGGGAGGCGAACCAAACGGATTGCATCGGCAACCTCGGGGGCTGCCGCCATGTAGCCGATGCGCGCACCAGCGAGGGCGAAGGCTTTGCTCATGGTGCGGGAAACGATGAGGCGCTCACGGCCGGGGAGCAGCGTCAACGCACTCGGAGTGTTGTCGTGGGCGAACTCGTGGTAGGCCTCGTCCACGATCACCATCGCCTGGCTTGCTTCTCCGGCTTCGTACACGGCCTCGACCACGTCAAGGCCAAGTCCCGTGCCCGTGGGGTTGTTCGGAGAACACAGGAACACGACGTTCGGCTGGAGCTCACGAACCTGCGCGGCGGCCGAGGCGGCGTCAAGGCCATAGTCCTCTGCCCGGACCCCGGCGATGTATGCGGTGTCCGTCCCACTGGCGAGCAGGGGGTACATGGAGTACGTGGGCGGAAAGCCAAGTGCAGTGCGTCCCGGGCCGCCGAAGGCCTGGAGGATCTGCTGCAGAACCTCGTTGGAGCCATTCGCCGCCCAGATGTTCTCTGCCGCCATTCCGTGGCCCAGGTACTCGGCGAGGGCCTCACGCAATTCGGTGAACTCGCGGTCCGGGTAACGGTTCAGTCCGGTGGCGGCCGCCGCCACAGCCTCGGTGATGGCCGCCTGGACATCAGCGGGTACGCCATGGGTGTTTTCGTTGACGTTGAGCAAAATCGGAACATCAAGCTGCGGCGCGCCGTAGGGGCTCAGGCCTCGGAGGTTGGTCCGGAGGGGAAGTCGGTCAAGTCGCTCAAGCTGGTCACTCACCATGACAGTTTAAGGTGCCGTGGCTGATGCCCTGAAACTGTGACGCCCAAGCGTCCGCCCAAGATTGTTGTCAAACCGCGGAACTGCGGTCAAACAGCCGGAACGAACAACTGTTGACCCGGCACGATGCGGCCGTCCTGGAGGTTGTTCAACTGGATGATCTCGGCAACCACGTCGCGCGGATCCCGGGAAGGTGCAGCCACCCCGGCAATCCCCCAGAGAGACTGGCCGGTTTGGACCGTGACGCTGATGGTGGAGGTGGGTTGCAACTGGGCCGCCGAATCTGCAGCCTTGGCGGGCGAATTCAGGAACCCCGCCAGGCTGAGCAGCGCTGCAACCAAGAGCATTGCGGGAACACCGAAAAAGACCACGCGGCCCCGGCGGGTCAACCGGAGCCGAGCCGGTGCCGCACTGCGGCCTGTGGCATGGATGGTGGTGATTGCGGACATGAGCCGAGCCCTTCTGAACAAATGCCGCGTTCCGGAACCTCTGGAGTGCGGCTGCCAATTCTTGCCTTCAGTCAGTGTTTGCAGGCAGGTTGTTAGTTGATGTATTCGAACAAATCGAACGGACTCCCCGAACCTGCAACACGTTTATAGAACACATATTCGAACCTTGCTACGACATTTTTAGCACTTATCAACGAACGGTGTCGAGACTCGCTAGAACAAATGTTTGATAAACGCCTGCGCCTGCCCTACGTTTGAGTGAAGAAACAAGCACTGAATCAGTGCAACAGGAGGGTCTGACATTTCAGGCCAACAGTCCCGGCAAGCGCTCCTGGCGTATCGGGCGGAACGGAAGGGCGTTGGCGAACATGGCAGCGAAAGCCACTGGCAGCGGGTCGGCCTCACCGCGGAGCCAGCAGCCACAAAAGGCTCCCAAGAGCCTGACCGTCCGCCAGAAGAAGATCCTGGAGACCATCCAACGTTCCGTGAACGATCACGGATATCCGCCGTCGATGCGCGAAATCGGGGACACGGTTGGCCTGGCCAGCTTGTCCAGCGTCACGCACCAGTTGTCGCAGCTCGAAAAGCTCGGTTACCTTCGTCGCGATCCCAAGCGCCCACGGGCGATGGAAGTCCTCATGCCATTGACGTTGGATGGCGGCTCTGTCATACCGGGCGTTGAAGCACCGGCGAAACTCCGCAGCGCCGGCGGCTTGGCCGTCACCGAGCTTGCCAGTGCCAGCGATACGGCCATGGTGCCCCTCGTTGGCCGCATCGCCGCTGGTGGACCCATCCTGGCCGACCAGACAGTTGAGGACGTCCTGCCGCTGCCCCGTCAGTTGGTGGGCCATGGCGAGCTCTTCATGCTCAAGGTCGCCGGTGATTCCATGATCGACGCCGCCATTTGCGATGGGGACTGGGTAGTGGTGCGGCGCCAGAATGATGCCATCAACGGTGACATCGTGGCGGCTCTCTTGGACGACGAAGCCACCGTCAAGACCTTCCGTCAGCGTGACGGCCACACGTGGTTGCTCCCCCAGAACACGCAGTACGAACCCATTCTGGGCGACCATGCAACCATTATGGGCAAGGTCGTCTCGGTCCTGCGTTCACTTTAGGACGCGTTCACTTTAGGACGCGCCCACTTTAGGACGCGCCCACTTTAGGACGCGTTCACTTTAGGACGCGCCCACTTTAGGAAGTGCTCCGTTTAGGACGACCTTTGAGGTCGCAGCCGCTTTAGGCCTTGGCCGATTCGGCATAGAGCCGTTCGAGCGCCCCCCGGACCACCGCACGGTCCGTGGTGGCCCAGAAGGGCGGCAAGGCTGCCCGGAGGAAGTTACCGTAGCGCTCGGTCGAAAGCCGTGAATCCAGTACTGCCACCACACCCTTGTCGCCGGTCGAACGGATGAGACGGCCAGCGCCCTGGGCAAGCCGGATGGCCGCGTGCGTCGCAGATACCGCCATAAACCCATTGCCGCCGGCTTGTGCTACCGCGCGGGACCGAGCAGTCATCAGGGGATCGTCCGGTCGCGGGAACGGGATCCTGTCAATGACCACCAGCCGACACGAACCGCCCGGAACGTCGACGCCTTGCCAAAGGGACATGGTGCCGAACAGGCAGGTGTCGTCCTCTTCGGCAAACTGCCTGACCAGCGCCGCCATGGTCGACTCACCCTGGCAAAGGATCTCGATGTCCAAGCGCGACCGCATCGCGTCCGCGGCTTCCTCCGCTGCCCGTCGAGAGGAAAAGAGGCACAAGGCTCCACCGTGGGAGGCCCGGATGAGCTCTTCAAGTTCGTCAAGCGCCTCGGGCGAGGTGCCGCGTCCGGGCTTGGGCAGGTGCCTGGCAACGTACAGCATGCCCTGCTTGGGGTAGTCGAAGGGCGAGCCGACATCCACGCCAGTCCAGCTCGGCGCGCCTTGCCCGGTCAGTCCCAGCCCTCCCGCAGTGGCCTCGAAAGCGGAACCAATAGCCAGGGTGGCAGAGGTCAACACCACGGTATGGCCCGCGAAGAGCCCTTCCCGGAGCCGAGCTGCGACGCTGAGTGGTGCGATATTGATGAGCGCAGGTGATTCTTCATCCGGCGCCGTGTATCCCTGCTGCGGATCAAAAGTGCTGTTCCGCGAGAGCCACACGACCTCCCTGTTTTCCCGGGCCGCGAGCAGCCGTTCACACAATTCCAAGATCAACATCAGCCGGGAGCGCGCAAGCTGGCGTCCGCCGTCCACCGAGTTGGACGAATCCCCCTTCGAATCGGAAAGCGCTGCACGGCAGGCTTCCCGGAGCTGGTCCACGCAATCAAGCTGTTCGTCGTTGAGCCCATTGGGCAAGAGACCGGAAGGCGCGCCGGCAAGTGCGGGCTCCAGCCGGTCCGCTGCGGCATTCAGTGCGTCCACCGTAATGGCTGTGTGTTTGCGGGCGCTGGACGCGGCAGCATGGATCATTGCCACGGACAGCTGCCCCGAGACTGCGCCAGTGACGCGGTCCTGGAGCTCGTGTGCCTCATCCACCACCACGACGTCGTACTCCGGCAGCACGGCCAGGCCTTCGAAGGCGCTGACGGCGAGCATCGCATGGTTGGTGACTACGACGTCGGATTCCGCGGCGCGGTGGCGGGCGAGCTCGCTGAAGCACTCTTCCGCCATCGGACACTTTTGCGCCCCGAGGCACTCCATGGACGTGACGGACACCTGGCGCCAGGCCCGGTCCGTCACGCCCGGCATGAGTTCGTCGCGATCGCCGGTCACCGTCTTCCCGGCCCACTCGCGCAGCCTCAGCACTTCCTTTCCGAGCTGGGATGAGGGCCCGCCGATCGCGGCCGCGAGATGGGGAACGCTGGTGTCCTCGCCGAGGGAGAACAACTGCCCCTCGGCAGGTTCCTCGCTGGGAAATCCGCCCTCCAACTTGTGACGGCACACATAGTTGGCCCGCCCCTTGACCAGCGCGATGCTGACCGGGCGCTCCAGCTCCGGATTGATGGTTTCCAGGAGCCGCGGCAGGTCCCGGCCCACGATCTGCGTCTGGAGCGCGAGGGTGGCCGTTGACACGAGCGTGGGCTTGTTGCTCTCCATCGCGTGCGCGATCAAGGGAATCAAGTAGGCGAGGGACTTGCCTGTGCCCGTGCCTGCCTGCACCAGAAGGTGCTCACCGGTCTCGATCGCCCGCGCCACGTGTTTTGCCATCTGGTGCTGGCCCGTGCGGTTTTGGCCGCCCATGCCGGCGACGGCCTTGTCCAGGAGTTCAAGGGCGGTCCGTTCCCCCACGGTTTCTCCGCGCTCCCCCGCTTCCGGATCAACCATTGCTGACGAACGACTCCAACTCGGCGGCCAGGTTCTCATGGACCATGGCCACCACGCGGGTGCCTTCTTCCTCGTGCTCAAGGCTCAGGATTTCGGCATCGGTGTTGTGCAGCTTGTTGATGAGCTCCCCACGGTTGTACGGAATGAGAACCTCAAGGCGCACACCCGGACGCGGAATGGCCGTGCTGATGGCCCCAAGAAGCTCGGCAATGCCCTGCCCTGTTCGGGTAGACACCACCACATGGCGTGGCTCTTTCTGCTTGAGCCGCTCCACGACAAACGGATCGGCGACGTCTGCCTTGTTCAAGACGATGATTTCCGGGATTTTCCGGGCATCCACTTCACTGAAGACTGTCCGGACGGCCGCGATCTGGCCCTCCGGATCCGGGTGCGAGGCGTCCACGACATGGAGGATCAGATCGGCGTCGGCCACCTCTTCCAGCGTGGAGCGGAACGCCTCCACGAGCTGGGTGGGCAGCGAACGCACGAAGCCAACGGTGTCCGAAAGCGTGTAGCCGATCCCGTCCGGGGTCTGGGCCTTGCGGACCGTAGGATCCAACGTGGCGAACAAGGCGTTCTCCACGAGGACGCCGGCGTCCGTCAGGCGGTTGAGGAGGGAGGACTTTCCCGCGTTCGTGTAGCCGGCGATGGCGACCGAAGGAACGGCATTACGACGGCGGTTGGCGCGCTTGGTCTCACGGGCCGGCTTCATTGCGGCGATTTCCCGCCGCAGCTTGGCCATCCGTGTGCGGATTCGACGGCGGTCCAGTTCGATCTTGGTTTCACCAGGGCCGCGGGAACCCATACCGGCGCCAGCACCGCCCACCTGGCCACCGGCCTGGCGGGACATGGAATCGCCCCAGCCACGCAGGCGCGGCAACAGGTATTCCAGCTGTGCCAGCTCCACTTGGGCCTTGCCCTCGCGGCTCTTCGCATGCTGCGCGAAAATATCGAGGATCAACGTGGTGCGGTCCACCACTTTGACCTTGACGATATCCTCAAGGCCGCGCCGCTGGGACGGCGCCAATTCGGCGTCGACCACCACGGTGTCCGCACCGGTGGACAAGACGATGTCCTTGAGCTCCTGGGCTTTGCCGGAGCCAAGGAAGGTGCCGGGGTCCGGCTTCATGCGCCGTTGGACGATCCCATCCAGAACTTCCGAGCCGGCGGTCTCGGCCAGCGCTGCAAGTTCCCGCAAGGAGTTCTCAGCGTCGGCCAGGGTGCCTTCGGTCCAAAGACCGGCCAGGACGACGCGCTCAAGTCGCAACTGCCGGTATTCGACTTCGGTGACATCTTCAAGTTCCGTGGACAGACCCGCGGTACGGCGCAGGGCCCGGCGCTCGGCCAGATCCTCTTGATCGCCGTCGTAGATGCTGTGTTCTTCGTCCAGGCGGGAAATCGCTTGGGCCTTGCCAAACACGCCCCTGGGTTCGTCGCGTTCCTGCACTAGGGCCGGTGCGTCCTTGGAGAGAATCCGGTCGATGACAGCCTGGATTTCTTCAGGACTCATGTCCTGGGCGTCGGAATCGGATCCGGTGTTCTTCTGCGTGGTCATGGTCTCCTTTAGGGGTTCGGCATTTCCAGAATAGTGCCGATTCGTCTCTTGTGGCGCGGAATTCGCGCAGGGCTGATGCCTGGCAAGGCTCTGCCGATGGTCGGAGATCTCCCTCCGGGACGGCGCACGCCTATTGCGTGCACTGATCCCGGGACGGGAAGAGGACGATCTGCTGAGCGTCCAGACGTCAATAAGGAAGGTCTGGAACGGACATGCCAAGGCGGAATGGCGCTGCAATTGATGCAGGCCTGCGTCGCGGGCGGTGCCGACTACTCAAAGATCAAGAACATGCGCACCAGACTATCAGGCAATGTCAAGTTCGGCCGGGGCGGCCCGCGGTTTCCCTTGCCCGCTGCTGGCCACTAATCTGGCAAGCTATGGAGTCTGCTCACTATTTCAGCGCACAGCCCGCGGGGCCGTTCACCCGCAAGCCCCTCACGGTGGAACTGGCCGGCGCGACCCGCCGGCTCCAGACCTCGAGTGGCATCTTCAGCCCCGACGGGATCGACAAAGGAACAGCGATCCTGCTCTCCGAAGTTCCACCGCCGGCCCCGCAGGGAAACCTGCTGGACATCGGCTGCGGCTGGGGACCCATTGCGTTGACCATGGGGCTCATGGCTCCGCATGCCCGCGTCCACGCGGTTGATGTCAACGAGCGCTGCATCGCGCTGACAAACGAGAACGCGACCCTGCTGGAGCTCGGAAATGTCACCGCAAGCCTGCCAGACGACGTCGACCCGGCCGTGACGTTCGACACCATCTGGTCCAACCCGCCCATCCGCATCGGCAAGGATGGACTCCACGAGCTGCTGCTCCTGTGGTTGCCGCGGCTTGCCCCCGGCGGAAACGCTTGGCTCGTGGTCCAAAAAAACCTCGGGGCCGATTCACTTCAACGTTGGCTTGCCCAGACCCTCGACGGTTCCTTCTCCGTCTCCCGAGAGAGTACGTCGAAATCCTTCCGCATCCTGCGAATCAGGAAAGCGTCCCGCTAGCAACAATCACCGCGGGGCCGCTGAGCTCAACGTGTTCACTGCCGCCAGCGCCCGGGAAGAAGCGCACACCGACGACGCCGCCGGGCACGTTGACGCGCCACTTGTCGGGAGCGCCTTCCCCGGCCCAGTGGCGGATCGCGACGGCGGCCGCGCAGGCACCCGTGCCGCACGACTGGGTTTCGCCGACGCCCCTCTCGTGGACGCGCATGGTGATGGTCCCTATCCCGTCGTGCACGAGAGGCTCTGCGGGAACCACGAATTCGACATTGGTGCCGCTGACTGGCTTGGGATCCACGACGGGCGCCTTGAAGAGCTGGGTAGCCTTAAGCTCCGAAAGCTCGGCGAGTGCCACCACTGTGTGGGGATTGCCCATGCTGACCGACAGTGCGGGCCGGGCAACTTCCAATCCGTCGGCACTGACGAGGGAGTCCATGGCCTTGCTGGTGGCATCCTGCGGGAAAATGAACTCCCATGGGCCCATGTCAACCGCGTAACCGTCAGCGGTGCGGACGATCTTCTTGATGCCGCCGCGGGTTCCGATGGTCAGGGACTCTCCGGCGTTGAGGGTGACAAGACCCTGCTCGATGAGGAATTGGACGAAGACGCGGACGCCGTTGCCGCACATTTCGGACAGTGAGCCGTCGCCGTTCCGGTAGTCCATGAACCATTCAGCGGCGGAGTCTGCTTCGAGGATCTGGCGGCCCTCAGGGAGGAATCGCGACGGGACGGCACGGATGAGCCCGTCCCCGCCGATGCCCAAGTGGCGGTCACAAAGTGCTGCAACCTCTGCCGGAGAGATCTGGTGCGCGTCCACCGGGTCCGCGATGAGGACGAAATCGTTGCCCGTACCGTGTCCCTTGGAAAAGGCCAGTCCGTGCAGACCGGAGGCGGGTACGGCACCGCCGGCAGCTGCGGGCTGCGGGGCGGAAAATGCGATGGTTTCGTCCATGGATCAAGGCTACCTGTACCGCGGGTTGCGCCTAAATCGCCTGCGCCGGACGTGCGCAGATTTCTGCGGCCTTGGCCACCAAATCGGAATCCTGCCAGTCAAGCCAATGGATCCGAGGGTCGGCCCTGAACCAGGTGAGCTGGCGGCGGGCGAATTGGCGAGTGGCCACGATGGTTTCCTCGGCCGCCCGGGCCGTGTCCAACTCGCCGTCGAGGACCTTGAGGAACTGGGCGTAGCCCAGAGCACGCGAGGCTGTCTTGCCTTGCCGCAGTCCGGCGGCGTCCAGCCTCGCAACCTCCTTGAGAAGTCCGGCGTCGACCATCCTGTGGACGCGCCCGGCGAGCCGATCGCGCAGTACGTCGCGGTCGACGTCGAGCCCTATCTGCACGGCCGGCTGAAAGTACTCGCGCTGCGGCATAAAGGAACTGAACGGGCGTCCTGTGAGCTCGAAGACTTCCAGCGCCCGGATGACGCGGCGCGCGTCGCCGAGCCTGCCTGCGGAAACGGGGTCGACGCGTTGCAGGCGTTCCTGGAGGCCGTGGATGCCGAATGTTTCGTGCTCTTGTTCCAGCCGTTGCCGGACGTCAGGATCCGTGCCGGGGAATTCCAGCACATCGAGCGCCGCCCGAACGTAAAGCCCCGAGCCGCCCACCAGGATGGCGTGCTTGCCGCGGTTGTGGATGTCGCGGATAGCCGACCGGCATTCGGCCTGGAAGTCGGAGACGCTGGCTTCCTGGGTCACCTCCATGGTGTCCAGGAGGTGATGGGGCACTCCCCTGCGCTCCGCGACACTGATCTTGGCCGTGCCGATGTCCATGCCCCGGTAAAACTGCATGGCATCGGCGTTGATGACCTCGCCGTCAAGAGCAAGGGCGAGGGCGACGCCAAGATCGGACTTGCCGGACCCGGTAGGCCCGACGACGGCGATCACGGGCGGCTTCGGATCTACTGATCCGGCCGGTGCTTCTGCCATCTCCGGCTAGCCGCGTCGCACGGGCAGCGACGGCATGCCGAGGGACACGCCCTTCAGGCCAGCGGAACCGGCACCTGCACCAGGCGCCGGAGCGCCGCAGGAATCGGCCTGCGATCGGTCCCAGGCGTCCCCGGCGCGGGAGCGCCTCAGGCTGTAATCCGCCGCCGTGGCCGGGTCCGAGACGAGGTGGAAGGCCGCTGCCTCGGTGACGGTCACCGTGACGAAATCGCCTGGCCGTGGGGCCTCTGCGCCTTCCGGGACGGAGAAGTGCACCAGCCGCTGGTCCTGGGACCGGCCGGACAAGCGGTGCGTTTCCTCGGCCTTGCGACCGGACTGCGCCGTGACGAGGAGCTCAACCCGTCGCCCAAGCTGCTTCGCGTTCTCCTCGGCCGCGATGCGGTCCTGAAGGGCTGTCAGACGCTCGTAGCGTTCCTGGACAACCGCCTTGGGTAGCTGCTCCGGAAGGTCCGCAGCGGGGGTGCCCGGGCGCTTGGAGTACTGGAACGTGAACGCGGAGGCGAAGCGTGACTTCTCGACGACGTCGAGCGTTGCTTGGAAGTCCTCTTCCGTCTCACCGGGGAAGCCAACGATGATGTCGGTCGTGATCGCGGCGTTCGGGATCTTGTCACGGACCTTGTCCAGGATGCCCAGGAACTTGGTGGAACGATAGGAGCGCCGCATGTCCTTGAGCACCTTGTCCGAGCCGGACTGCAGGGGCATGTGCAACTGCGGCATGACATTGGGTGTCTCGGCCATCGCGTCGATGACGTCGTCGGTGAAGGCGGCCGGGTGCGGGCTCGTAAAGCGCACCCGTTCAAGGCCCTCGATGTCACCGCAGGCGCGGAGCAACTTGGAGAAGGCCAGGCGGTCGCCGAATTCCACGCCGTAAGAGTTCACGTTCTGGCCCAGCAGGGTGACCTCGACGGCACCGTCGTCCACCAGCGCCTGGATCTCAGCCAGGATCTCGCCCGGGCGCCGGTCCTTCTCCTTGCCGCGCAGGGACGGGACGATGCAGAACGTGCAGGTGTTGTTGCAGCCCACGGAGATGGAAACCCAACCCGAGTACACGGAGTCACGCTTGGTGGGAAGGGTGGACGGGAAGACGTCCAACGATTCCAGGATCTCCAACTGGGCCTCGTTGTTGTGGCGGGCCCGGTCCAACAATGCCGGGAGCGCGCCCACGTTGTGGGTACCGAACACGGCATCCACCCAGGGAGCCTTGCGCACGATGGTTTCGCGGTCCTTCTGAGCCAGGCACCCGCCCACGGCAATCTGCATCCCGGGGTTCGCCGCCTTGACCTGCTTGAGCTCTCCGAGGTTGCCGTAGAGCTTGTTGTCGGCGTTCTCGCGGACCGCGCAGGTGTTGAAGACCACGACGTCGGCGACGCCGCCGTCGACGGGCACATAACCAGCCTCTTCGAGGAGTCCGGCCATGCGCTCGGAGTCATGGACATTCATCTGGCAACCGAAAGTGCGGACCTGGTACGTGCGCTGCGCCTCGTGGGCGGGCGCGGCGACCCTCACAGGGGCCGGGTTGGGCTGCTCAAGGGAGGCTGGTGCTGGTGCTACGGAAGGGGAACTCACCAATCTAGGGTAGCCCCTCGAGCTAGTACCAGTTGAAGCCGATCTCGTGCTGCCACGCGTTGCAGGGAGAACCGTAGCGGTCGCGGATGTAGCCAAGTCCCCACTCGATCTGGGTCCGGTAGTTGCTGAGCCAGTCGCTACCCGCGGAATAGTACTTGTCCGGCGGAAGCGCCTGCGCAATGCCGTAGGCGCCACTGCTTGGATTGGTGGCATCTGTCATCCAGCTTGATTCCTGGGTCCACAGCTGGGACAGGCACTGCATCTGCTCCTGGCCCCAGCCATATGCACCAAGTCGCGAGGAAGCATATTGCCGCGCCCCTGCCGGGTCGTTGACGACGTTTCCCCCGCCACCGCCCCCGCCACCGGAACCGGCGCCGCCGAGTCCGCTGCTGATGGGTTGTTGGGCCTGCTGGCTGGCCGCGGCAGCGGCGGCAGCTTCCGCGGCACGCTGGGCAGCCGCCCTCTTGGCTTCCTGGGCAGCTTGATAGGCGGCAAGCGCCACTTGGCCTTCTTGGTATTTTTGCGCGACTGCAGCAGAAGTAGATGTCAATGACGCGAGCTGGGCGACCATGGTCTTTCGCTGGCCGTCCGTGGCGGCAACGCTGTCTTCGGCGGCGCGCCTGGCAGACTCTGCGGCCTGCGCCTTCGCAGCGGCGTCACTGTCCAACTGGGCCAAGACATCGCGGGCAGCCTGCTCCTGGGCCGTTGCGGCCGCAGATGCCTGGGCCGCGCCCAGGGCATCCGCGTGGAGTTTCGCCGTACGATCCAAAACCCGGTTCAGCAAAGCGTAACTCTGGAGATTGCCAGGTTCGATAGCGGCATTCGCCAGGGACCACGGGCCGGGATCAAATCCACCCGACTCGTATGCCTTGACGACCAGGGACGACGTGGCCTTCTTCAGGGAATCCGCTTTCGCCTTCGCCTGCTGGGACGCCTCGGCCAGTTTCCGGGTCACTGCCTCCTGGTGCACCAGGGCGTCATGGGCCTTGGCGTACTCTGTTCCCGCTTTGATGGCAGCCGCACCGAGTTCGCCCGACTTCTGCTGCAGTCCCACGAGCAATTGGTTGATGCGGGCCACTTCTGCGCTCGCGGCCGCCTCATTTCCTTGGGCTTGTTGCACCTCCGCCCAACTGGGGTAGCCCGACGGCGGAGCGTCGTCGGCCGAGGCCGGGACCGCTTGGAGCAACGACACGACAAGCAAAGGCACAACGACTGCCGAAAGCCACCACGGCGACGGTTTCATTGGATCTGACCTGCTTCCGAATCGGAACACTAGTCCAGAACCTTAGCCGACGGTCACCGAAGCAGATACCCGACGTCGCTCACAGGGACGATACTCACAGGCAGCTCTCAGTTTGCCAGGGCTCCCCGTCTAAGCGATGTAGTCCGCCTCCGGGTCACTGGTTCCCCGGGCACCACGGGACTCCCATTCACCTGCCACTGTTTCGTCCAAGACCTCCCCAACGATCCGGAAAGCCGCTGATGGCTGATAGCCCTTGCGGGCGAGCATCGACGCCAGCCGACGGGTCTGCTTATCGCGTTCGGCCCTGTCCGAAAGGTCGACGCCGGGCCTCAGCCGGCGGGCGACCAGATCCCTGGCTGCGTTCCGCTCATCGTCATCACTCAGTTGCGCCAAAGCAACCTCAGCTGTCTCGGCGTCGATGCCCTTGTCCGCCAATTCGCGGCGCAGGGCACCCCGGGCAAGTTTCCTCGACTGGGCGCGGCTGCGGACCCACATCTCTGCAAACTCGGCATCATCAATGAGCCGGACTTCCTCGAAACGGTCCAACACGGACTCGGCCACGGTTTCCGGCACATTCCGCTCAGCCAATTTGCGTGCCAGCTGCAGCCTGCTTTTCGGTGAGTTGGTCAATTGGCGGAGCACAATCGCCCTGGCCACCGCCTCCGGATTGGCGTCGGCGTCCGCTGCCACAGCGGAATCCGCAGACGGACCCCACGACTGTGCGGGACCTGAGGACTGTGTTGAGCCTGAGGACCCTGCGAAGCCAGAGGACCGGGTCGAGCCTGAGGACTGTGAATGCCCCTGGCGCTTAGCCGTCAACGGCCTTCAGCTTCGGAGAGGGCTCGGCTTCGGCCGGTTTGACTCCGACACCAAGCTTTTCCTTGATGAGCCTCTCGAGCTCCGCGGCCAGTTCCGGGTTGTCCCGCAGGAAGCGGCGGGAGTTCTCCATGCCCTGCCCCAGCTGGTCGCCGTCATAGGTGAACCACGAACCGGACTTCTTGATGATGCCGTGCTCGACGCCCATGTCGATAATGCCGCCCTCACGGGAAATGCCCTGGCCATAGATGATGTCGAACTCCGCAATTTTGAAGGGCGGAGCCATCTTGTTCTTGACGATCTTGGCCTTGGTGCGGTTACCTACCGAATCCGCGCCTTCCTTCAGCGTCTGGATGCGGCGGACGTCGATCCGGATGGAAGCATAGAACTTCAAGGCCTTACCACCGGTAGTGGTTTCCGGGGAACCGAAGAAGACGCCGATCTTCTCACGGAGCTGGTTGATGAAGATGGCGGTCGTCTTGGTCTGGCTCAGCCGGCCGGTGATCTTACGCAGCGCCTGGCTCATGAGGCGGGCCTGGAGGCCCACGTGGGAGTCGCCCATTTCGCCTTCGATTTCAGCGCGGGGAACCAGCGCGGCGACGGAGTCGATCACGATGACGTCCAAGGAGCCGGAGCCGATCAGCATGTCCATGATCTCAAGCGCTTGTTCACCGGTGTCCGGCTGTGAAACCAGCAACGCGTCCGTGTCGACGCCCAGTTTCGCCGCGTATTCGGGATCGAGGGCGTGCTCGGCGTCGATGAAGGCTGCGATGCCGCCCTGTCGCTGGGCGTTGGCCACGGCGTGCAGCGCCACGGTGGTCTTACCAGAGGATTCCGGACCGTAAATTTCGACGACACGGCCACGAGGCAGGCCGCCAATGCCAAGGGCGACGTCCAGGGCTATGGAGCCGGTGGGAATGACCTCGATAGGCGCCCGGACTTCGTCACCCAGACGCATGACCGAACCCTTGCCGAATTGCTTGTCAATTTGGGCAAGCGCTGCCTCGAGCGCCTTCTCACGATCCTGATTTGCCGCCATGGTTCACACCTCTGATGCTTTCTCGCTGTGGACTGGCCTGAACGGCCGCTTTCCTGTCTCATCCGACGCTAGTACGGGCCGCTGACAATTTTGCGTGCGACTTCGTCTATGTGGAAAACCACGGGATTCGAATGATGCGGAAACCGGTCCGTTAGGGTCAATTTTCCTCTGAAAGGAGCATAGCCTCATCCGAACAGATATTCGAACAATTGGCGGGCGTGTCCCGGGAAAGCGGACCTCAGAACCTCCCGGCACCCTTGTCGGAAGGCTTGACGTCCTTGCCGAGCCGTCGCTCCGGCGGAACGTCCTGGACGTCACACACGGCAAGCCAGACGTCGCGGGGGCTATAGCCCGCAGCCAAGGCGTCGTTTGCCGTACGGCCGCCAACGCCGGCCAACACAAGGGAGCTGCTGAGGACCCGGGAGTAGCCAGCCCCGAATTCATCGTCCATCAGCCGCCAGAAGTCACTGATCCGCACCAATAGAGTCTCTCACGGGACCGGACTCTAGAATGGTTGTCATGAGCAACACTCCCGACGACGCACCAGAGACGGTGGAGGCGGGCGACAACGTCGACGCCGCCCTCCAGCAGGTGGAACACCAGCTGAGCATGTTCTGGCGACGCGCGCGATCGCTGTCCCACCAGCTATCCCGCCAGGTCCACCCCGATATGGAGCCGGCCGCGTACGGACTGCTGTCGATCATCCGGAAGGAGGGCCCCATTCGCCTGACGGAGCTCGCCTCGTGCATCGGCGTCGGGAAGCCGTCCGTGAGCCGCCAGATCGCGTTCCTTGAGAACATCGGCATGGTCTACAAAGAGGCCGATCCGCAGGACGGGCGTGCACAGTCGATCCGGCTCACCGCTAAAGGCGAGGAAAAGATGCACCAGGTCCAGGACGCGCGCAGGCAGGTCTTCCGGGAACGCCTGGGTGAGTGGCCGCTGGAGGAAATCCAGACGCTGGCGGACTACATTGAGCGGCTCAACGCCGCCTACGGCGAAGGAATCGGCAAAGACTGACCACCGGGCAACGAAGACCCAACGAAGGAGGGCCTCCAGTTGGAGGCCCTCCTTCTTTGCTTTGAGTATCCAGCCATACCTCAGGCACAGCGGACATCACACTTGCGGGCCTCACGCATCATTTGCGCGGGCGCACAGGAAACTAACGCTCCCGGTAGCGCTGGTAACCGCATACCGGAGGGCAGGGTCCGTCTAGCGGGCTCCGGAGAGCATGCCCTGCGTGAAGTCGCCGTTCAGTTCGGCGCTGAGCTCGCGGTCGAGATCGCGGCCATAGCGCTGGGCGAATTCCTGCGGGACGGTGTCCGGAACAGCAAGCCCTTCGGCGACGGCAACCCGGTCACTGACCTCGCGGAGCATGCCTGACAACGGAACGTCCAGCGCCGAGCAGATCGAGGAAAGCAATTCTGAGGATGCTTCCTTCTGACCACGCTCAACTTCGCTCAGGTAGCCAAGGGAAACGCGGGCGCTGTGCGAGACTTCGCGGAGCGTACGACCCTGACGCTGGCGGACATCGCGCAGAACATCACCGATTTCGTGACGCAGTACAACCATTTTGCGCTCCTTCTGTTCGCTCGGTGCCTTCTCGGCCAAGCCCACATCCTTCCAGCGGACAACGCCGTTTACGGATACGGGCTGCTTAACCATCTGTATCGCCTTGCTCCCTCGTGAGTCCGGTCCACCGCGCAGGTGCACCGGTTGTTTCTACATCCTAGGCGCCTCGGCCATTCCGAGGCGACACAATGTAACAACTATTGGGCCGCGGTTTTTGTTCCCGGCTACTTTACGCGTGGTAGGTCTGTGCGGACAAGGCACTCCAGCAAGCGCTCCAAAGCGGCCACGTTCGCCTGCGCACGGATGCTCGGCCGGTCCCCCTGAAAGGAATAGGCGTGCGACGCGGTTCCGCTCGACGAGGCGACACCGATGAAGACGGTTCCCACCGGTTTTCCGTCGTGCGGCAAAGGCCCGGCAACCCCCGTTGTGGACACCCCGACGTCGGCCCCGCACGCGCGCCTGGCGCCGTCCGCCATGGCCGCGGCCACCGCGGCATCGACGGATCCGACGGCGGAAAGAAGCTCCGCAGGCACGCCTAGAACCCCCGCCTTCACCGAATTCTGATACGCGACCACGCCACCTTGGAGCATGCCTGACGCCCCTGGAGTATCAGCGAGGGTCGCAGCCACCAGGCCGGCCGTCAGGGATTCCGCGGTAGCCACCGTGAGGCCCCTCTCAATGGCGAGGCCGACGGCAGTCGCGGCCACCTCGTCAGCGGTCCGGCTCATGCCGCCCGCCTGCCTGCGGCGCGGAGCTTGACGGCCTCAATGACGTATTCGACGCCGGTCCACACCGTGATGGCGAGGGCGACGATCATGACCCAGAAAGCAACACTCCCGAGCCAAGGAGCGAAGGAATTCAACGGCAGAATGTAGAGGAAGATGGCGACGGTCTGGATGACGGTCTTGAGCTTGCCGCCGCGCGAGGCCGGCATGACGCCATAGCGGATGACAAAGAAGCGCAGGGCGGTGATCCCCCACTCACGGACGAGGATGAGGATGGTGATCCACCACGGCAGCTCCCCCAGCGCCGACAGAAGAACCAGGGCGGATCCGATGAGCAGCTTGTCCGCGATGGGGTCGGCGATCTTGCCGAAGTTGGTGACGAGGTTGCGGCTGCGGGCGATGTCGCCGTCGAGCTTGTCCGTATAGATGGCCACAGCAAAGGCGACCACGGCGGCCCAGCGCCAGATCCCGTGCTGGCTGTTGTCCGCGAGGAGGAACCACACGAAGAACGGGACCAGCACGATTCGAAGCATCGTCAGGATGTTTGGCAGGTTCCAGATGTCGGAGCTGTTGGAACCGGCTTTGCTGCCCTCGGATGTAGTCACCCCTCTAGGCTACCGTCCGGTCAGTGACCAGGCGTCCTCGCCGCCGTCGTCCTCGTCATCGGAGCTGTCTGCCCCGTCGTGGTAATCCGTGACCTGCTTGCGGCGTTCGAGATCGGCGGCGACCAAGTCTTCGGCATAGCCTCCGACGGCCATGTTCGCGTTCGCATTGTCGCTGAGGGCCGCGGTGTGCGCATCAGGCGCAGCCGGAGCCTCCTGGCCCTTCATGGCTGCCAGCACGGGAGCGAGGTCGTCCGGCTTGACCAGGACATCGCGGGCCTTGGAGCCTTCCGATGGCCCCACGACCCCACGCGATTCCAGCAGGTCCATGAGGCGGCCGGCCTTGGCGAAACCGACGCGGAGCTTGCGCTGCAGCATGGACGTGGAGCCGAACTGCGTGGTGACCACGAGTTCCGTCGCCTGCAGCAGGACCTCGAGATCATCTCCGATATCGTCGTCGATCTGCTTCTTCTGCGCCTCGGGCGCGACGTCGTCCCGGTAGACAGCCTTGAGTTGGCCCTTGACGTGCTCAACCACACGGTGGATTTCGGATTCGGTGACCCATGCGCCCTGCACACGCATCGCCTTGGAGGCGCCCATGGGAAGGAAGAGCGCGTCACCTTGGCCAATGAGTTTCTCCGCGCCAGGTTGGTCAAGGACCACACGGGAGTCGGTGACGGAGGACGTGGCAAAAGCCATGCGGGAAGGGACGTTCGCCTTGATGAGGCCCGTCACGACGTCCACGGAGGGACGCTGGGTCGCCAGGACCAAGTGGATGCCGGCAGCGCGGGCAAGCTGGGTGATACGGACAATGGAGTCTTCGACGTCCCGCGGGGCCACCATCATGAGGTCGGCGAGCTCGTCCACGATCACCAGCAAGTACGGGTACGGCTTGATGACGCGCTTGGAGTCAACGGGCGGAACGACCTTCCCTGCGCGGACCGCCTTGTTGAAGTCGTCGATGTGCTTGAAACCGTAGTTGGCGAGGTCGTCGTAGCGGGCGTCCATTTCACGGACCACCCACTGGAGTGCCTCGGCGGCCTTCTTGGGGTTGGTGATGATGGGCGTGATGAGGTGCGGAACACCCTCGTACGCGGTCAGTTCCACGCGCTTGGGGTCCACCATGACCATGCGGACCTCGTCGGGGGTGGCGCGCATCAGGATGGACGTAATCATGGAGTTCACGAAGGACGACTTACCGGCGCCGGTGGCCCCTGCAACGAGCAAGTGGGGCATCTTGGCCAGGTTTGCGACGACGTAGCCGCCCTCGACGTCCTTGCCGACGCCCATCACCATGGGGTGGTCCGTGCGCCTCGCGTTCTGGCTGCGCAGGACATCGCCGAGGGACACGGTCTCGCGGTCCGTATTGGGGATCTCGATGCCGATGGCGGACTTGCCGGGGATCGGGCTGAGGATGCGGACATCGCTCGACGCCACCGCGTAGGAGATGTTCTTGGACAACGCCGTGACGCGCTCCACCTTGGTGCCCGGCGCAAGTTCAATCTCATAGCGGGTCACGGTGGGGCCGCGGCTGAAGCCGGTAACGGTGGCGTCGACGTTGAACTGCTGCATGGTGTCCGTCAGGGCGGCCACCACGGCGTCGTTCGCTTCCGTGCGTTCCTTCGGGATGGAACCGGGGGTCAGGTTGTCCGACGAGGGCAGCGTGTAGGTGACGTCGCCGGCGAGCGAAAGTTGTTCGGTGCGCTGCGGAATCGGCGTCGGGGGCGGCGGCGGACTGACAGGCGCCGAAGGCACGATGACAGGGGGAACGACGGCGGCCGGCGCGACCAGGGGGATCGCTTCGGTGGCGTTTTCCGCGGCTGCCTTCGGGTTTCCCAGTCCCTGTGCGGCCTTGATCTTCTCGACGGCGATTTCCGCCTGGGTCGGGCGGCGCACCCCGGGCGGCACGGAAGGCGCGCCGTTCGCGGGAGGAGCGTCGTCGTCGACGATTGCGTGCTCGAACGCCTCATCGCCGACATAGCCCTCAAGTCCGGTGTCGTCGTCGTGGTCCTTGCCGAAGAAGCGCTTGCGGCGTTTCTTCTTCGGCTCCACAGCCGTCTCGTTTTCGTAGAGGTAGCTGCGGTCGTGCGAATCGCCGTGTTCTCCGTCGGCATCCGCCAGGTCGACGCCCATGAGGTGCTCGTAGGCGCCGCGGAGGCGCCGCGGTATGGCGCCGAAGGGCGTAGCCGTCACAATGAGGAGGGAGACGAACGCCAGGGCGCCATAGACGATGACGGGTACTGCGGCGTGGATGGCGGCAAGCGGCGACGCCGCCAGGAACCCGAGCATTCCCCCGGCTCGCCGGAGGCCGTCAAAACCATCGGCGACGGTCGGCTGGCCCCCGATGATGTGGGCCAAACCGGTGCCGGCGAAGGTCATGATCAGGAAGCCGATGCCCACGCGGTTGTTGCCGCGGCTGTCCCATGGCTGCCGGAAGAGCCGGAAGGCGCAGACGAAAAGCATGAGCGGCAAAGTCAGCGACACCCAGCCGAAAGTTCCGTTCACGATGCCGTAGACGGCGTCCGGGAACCAGCCTTTGAAGCCCCACCAGGCGAAGGTTGCGATGAAGACACCGAGCGCCAGGTTGAAAAGCGCGGCGCCGTCCCGGCGGTCCGCGGGGTCAAGGTCACTGACGTCGTGTCCGATCCGCCGAATGCCAGCACCCACCACGTGCCCGATTCCCAGCCAGGCCCCCGCAAGCGCACGCAGGATCCAGGGCTGTTGGGGTTCGACGACGGCAGCCTGCTTGCTGCGGGCCGTCGCTGTGCCGCTCCTGCCGGACTTAGCCGGGGTCCGGCCGCTGCCCGAGCCGCCGGATTTGTTATTGGAGCTGCCTCTAGGCGCGGAGGTAGTACGAGTCGCCATGTCCGCCACGCTACCCCAGTCCGTGCGGAATCCCGCGGATTTCAGGGGCGCCGAGGAACCATGTTGCGCCTGTTGAACAATCAGCCGACGTTGTTCGCAGCGATCCCGGCCCGGAAACACGAGCGGCCCGGTTCGTAAGAACCGGGCCGACTGAGATTGGCTCTGGGGTGTCCGTGCTGGCTATGCCTCCAAAAGCTATGCCTCCAGAAGCTAGGCCTCCAAAACCAAGGGGATGATCATGGGGCGCCGGCGAAGCTTGCGGTTGACCCAGGTACCGATCACGCGACGGACCACTTGCTGCAGCTGGTGGTTGGTGTGGTCCGCGTGGTGGAGCACCGCTTCCTCAAGGGCCGCGTTGATCTTGGGGATGATCTCATCGAACACGGAATCGTCCTCGGCCACGCCGCGGGCGTGGATCTCCGGACCCGAGACAATCTTGCCCGTGGTGCGGTTGATCACGGT
This sequence comes from Arthrobacter sp. MMS24-S77, assembly GCF_054888235.1. NCBI lineage: Bacteria > Bacillati > Actinomycetota > Actinomycetes > Micrococcales > Micrococcaceae > Arthrobacter > Arthrobacter sp. MMS24-S77. The sequence goes on along the minus strand of NZ_JBTZRN010000001.1, from coordinate 1,643,814 downwards.
GATGACGGAGATGAAGCCCTCGTCGCCGAGGATCCTGCGGTCCTTGAGGTCGGCGTCGGTGATTTCACCCACGCTGGAGCCGTCAACGTACACGAAGCCCACTTCAACTTGGCCCACGACGTTTGCCTTGTGGTCCCTGAGGTCGATGACCGTGCCGTTATCGCTCAGGATGACGCGGTCCGAGGGGACGCCGGAGTCCTCGGCCAGGTTGCCGTTGGCGATGAGGTGGCGAGTTTCTCCGTGCACGGGCATGGCGTTCAGCGGTTTGAGGATGTTGTAGCAGTAGAGCAGCTCGCCCGCGGCCGCGTGGCCGGAGACGTGCACCTTGGCGTTGCCCTTGTGGACGACGTCAGCGCCGAGCTTGAGCAGCCCGTTGATGATCCGGTAAACGGCATTCTCGTTGCCTGGGATGAGGCTTGAGGCCAGGATGACGGTATCGCCCTGGCCGACCACTACGCGGTGGTCGCCATTAGCCATGCGGGACAGTGCCGCCATGGGCTCGCCTTGGGAGCCCGTGGACATCAGGACGACGCGGTGGTCCGGCAGGTTGTCGATGTTCTTGATGTCCACGAGGATTCCCGGCGGGACGTCAAGGTAGCCAAGCTTCGCCGCGATGGCCATGTTGCGCACCATCGACCGGCCCACGAAGGCGACGTTGCGGCCGTGCTTGGCGGCGGCGTCGAGAACCTGCTGGACACGGTGCACGTGCGAGGAGAAGGACGCAACGATGATGCGCTTCTTGGCCTGGCCGAACAGACGGTCCAGCGTGGGACCGATTTCCTTCTCGGCCGTGGTGAACCCTGGGACATCCGCGTTGGTGGAGTCGGCCATGAACAGGTCCACTCCTTCTTCGCCCAGGCGGGCGAAGTGACGCAGGTCCGTGATGCGGCCGTCCAGGGGCAGCTGGTCCATCTTGAAGTCGCCCGTGTGCAGCACATTGCCGCCGGCGGTTCGGATGAAGACAGCCAAGGCGTCCGGAATCGAGTGGTTGACTGCTACGAATTCACATTCGAACGGCCCGAACTGCTCCACTTGCCCTTCGGCAACCGTGAGTGTGTACGGCTTGATCCGGTGTTCCTGGAGCTTGGCCTCAACGAGCGCAAGCGTCAACTGGGAACCGACCAACGGCAAGTCCGGGCGCAGGCGCAGAAGGTACGGCACGGCGCCGATGTGGTCTTCGTGGCCGTGCGTCAGGACGATGGCAACGACGTCGTCCAGCCTGTCCTCGATGTACGAGAAATCGGGCAGGATGAGGTCAACGCCCGGCTGTGTCTCTTCAGGGAAGAGCACGCCGCAGTCGACAACCAGCAGCTTGCCGTTGATTTCGAAAACGGCCATGTTGCGGCCGATCTCCCCCAGCCCGCCAAGGGGCACAATCCGGAGCGTTCCCTGCGGAAGTTTGGGCGGGGTGGCAAGTCCGGGAAGGGCGGTTTGGGTCATAATGCGCTACTTTCCGGCGGAATCCTTCTAGACGGTGAAGTCCATTCCAGCTTCCGCCAAGTCCTCGCGGATGGTTGCGATCTCGGCGGCGTCCGGCTCCACGAGGGGCAAACGGACAACCGAGTTGGGCAGGACTCCCTGCCATTAAGAATTTGTTTGGCGGCGACAGCGCCTTGGACCCTGGTCATGGTTGCACGGACCACGGGCTCCAGTTCGAAATTGATCTTGCGCGCCGTGCCGAGGTCGTTCGCGTTGATGGCGTCGACGAGCTCACGGAATCGGCGGGTGACGACGTGCGTGGTGACGCCTACCAGGCCCACTGCGCCCAGGGCCATCCACTGGAGGATCAGGCCATCGTCCCCCGAATAGAAAAGAAGGTCGGTTTCAGCCATGACACGCGTTGCAGCGGCGAAATCGGCTTTGGCATCCTTGACCGCGACGATGTTGGGGTGGGCGGCAAGGCCGATCATGGTCTCCGGCGCGATCTGGATGGAAGAACGCCCGGGAATGTCGTACAACATAACCGGCAACTCGGTGGCCGATGCGATGGTCTCGAAGTGGGCACGGACGCCGGCCTGGCTCGGCTTGTTGTAGTACGGCGTGACGATCAGGAGTCCGTCGACGCCGAGCTTCGCGGCTTCCTGGGAGAGGTGCACCGAGTGTGCGGTGTCATTGGTTCCGGTACCCGCAATGATTGCGGCGCGACCGCCGACAGCCTCCTTCACGGCGCGGAACATGCCGAGGTTTTCCGCATCCGTGAGCGTGGAGGTCTCACCTGTTGTTCCGGTGACAACCAGGCCGTCGCAGCCGTCATCGACGAGTTTGACTGCCAGTTCCGCTGCCTGCTTGTAATCGACTTCGCCGTCCTTGGTGAACGGGGTGACCATGGCGGTCAGAAGGGTACCGAGAGCAGGAACGTTCGCACGAGAGTCAGACATATGAAAAACGTTACCCTGTCAGCTGCGGGATAGGAGAATGAAGGCGCCGTGATTGTCGTCAAATTCAGCGAAATGGGAGCAAGGCCTCAGGCTGAAGCGTCGCGACGGCAATTGCCGAACCGGTGACGTCGAGCCGGGCGAGCGCGCGGCCGTCCGGGCCCCATGCACCGCTGAGTCCGCAGGAATCTCCGAGGGACGTGGGACCGCCCATATTGGCAAGGACGCCGAACATCCGGTAGTCCATGGACCTCGCGCCGAGATGGAGACCCAGCCGGTGTTCTTCGCCGCGGACATAGACGGCCGAAACAGCATAGACGTCGGCTCCCGCCTCGGCCGCGGAGGACGCATGGGACGGCACGGCGGCGTCGAAACAAATGGCCAGGGCAATCCTCCATCCGTCGAGTTCGAGGAAGGCCGGACCGGTTCCTGGCACGAACAACTCCCGTTCGACTCCGTGCAGGTGGGTCTTGAACGCGGGCGGCGCGTCTCCGCTCGGCCGGATGAGGAGGGAAGCCAGGCGCGGCGTTCCGCCGTCCTCCCGGAATGCGGCACCGACAATCACCGTGATGCCCGTCCGCGTGGAGATTTGACGGATGGCCTCAAGCCTTGGATCCCCCGGAGTCACCCAGGCGTCCTCGTCGGCAAATAGCTTCAGGTCATAGCCCGTCAGGGATAGCTCGGGGAAGACAACCAGCCGTGCACCGTGCGAGTGGGCATCCTCGATCAGACGCACGTGCTCCGGCACGTTGGCGGGCACACCGCCGTCGAGCGCTTCGTATTGAATGGCGGCAACAGTCAGGGCAGCAGTCACCCAGCCATCCTAGACCGGACTTTGCGGGCGGGACCGGACCGCCTAGGCAGGACCACTTTGGCAGCCGGACCGGCCACCCGGAAACGTCGCCCGGTTGCCTCGCTTCGGCTCCTCCTGGGCGCCTGGCACCCGCGGCGTCTCCTGGGAGCAATACCGGGCAACCGCCGATTCCCGCAAGCGGTCCGCCCACGCGCCCAGCCGCTGGGCGGCGCGCACGTAGTCGAACAATTCAACAGGGGTCAACGATTCGAGGTCAGTCTCCGCAAGCCGCCTGGCCAGCTCGGCTCCCGGCTGTTGTTCGCCCAGAACGGTTCCCTCGCGCCGCCACTGCACATCTTCGGGCGGCTCCCCCGCGACGAGTTGCCGGAAGAGGAAATCGACGACGCCCGGGCTCATCGCCTTCATGGGCCCATCCAGGCCTTGGGGGTACGCGTTCGGCCGCTTCGAAGGATCGTTCATGCAGCCATGGTATTCGAACATATATTCGAATACAAGATTCTTCCACCCAGGGGACCTCGGCTACTGCGCCTCTTCCGCGGTGGGCTGCGCGCGGAAAAGGCGGACGGCGTCGCGCATGGATTCCCTGGCGCGCTTGCGGTCACCGGCTGCATCATAGGCGCAACTGAGCCGGAACCAGGAACGCCAGTCCTCGGGCGCTGCCTCGGCCTCCACGCGGTACTTCTCGAACTCTGCGTCCGCGGCGGCGCGGACGATGCGCCCTCCAGGCGTACGCGGCAGGTTGTCCACCGGTAGCCCGCCCTCGGCTTCGAGCACCTTGGCCATTTTCTCGGTGCGGGCGCCAAACAGAAGTTCGCGGATCAATGCCCACGCTCCGATGATGGGGAGCACGAGGTAGGCCGCGCCGATTCCCTTGGCTACCAGGTTCTGGTCGCTGAGCAGGAGGATCGAACGCTGGAAGGTGACTACCAGGTAGAGAACCAGCAGCAGCGTGACAGCACCCACCCAGATCTTGGTGCGGTTCTTCTTGAACGCGTTCCAGAGCGAGCCCATGCGCCTACAGCCCCAAGTCCAGGTAGCCGTCCAAGCCGACTGTCAGCCCGGGGTGGGCCGCAACATTGCGCAGTCCCAGCAGCACGCCAGGCATGAAGGAACCCCGGTCGAAGGAATCGTGGCGAATGGTCAATTGCTCCCCCGGACCACCGAGGAGCACTTCCTGATGCGCCACGAGCCCGCGCAGGCGGACGCTGTGGACCCGGACACCGTCCACGTCGCAACCGCGCGCACCGTCAAGGGCCGTGTCCGTAGCATCCGGGCTGACCGGCACGCCGGCTTCTTCGCGGGCGGCCGCAATCAGCTGGGCCGTGCGGACGGCCGTGCCCGACGGCGCGTCCACCTTGTTGGGGTGGTGCAATTCGACGATTTCGACCGATTCGAAATACTTCGAAGCCTTGGCGGCGAAGGCCGACGCCAGGACGGAACCCAGGGCGAAGTTCGGTGCGATCAGGACCCCTGAACCGGGGTTCGCGGCAAGCAACCCGCGCAAGGCCGCAAGCCGCGCGGCGTCCCAGCCGGTGGTGCCGACAACAGCGTGCATTCCGTGCTCGACGGCGAAACGGACGTTCGCTTCGGTGCTGTCCGGAACGGTCAGGTCCACAACATACTTGGCACCGGCGTCGAGCAGGGTATCGAGGGAATCGCCGCGGCCGAGTGCCGCGACAAGCTTCATGTCTGCGGCTGCCTCCACCGCCTTGACGGCTTCGATACCCATGCGCCCTTGGGCGCCCAGCACGGCAACAGCAAGTTGTTCGGTCATGCCCTTAACCCTACCGGGCGGAGCACCCCGGGATTGCCCTGTGGCAACCCCCGGCTACTCCCCCGCCCCGACCCATTCCACGGTGCCGTCGCTGAAGAACTGTTCCTTCCAGATGGGCACCTGCGCTTTGATCCTGTCCACAAGCTCCGAACACACGGCGAAGGCCTGTCCACGGTGGGCAGCGGCAACGGCACAGACAAGCGCAGGCTCGCCAATCTCCAGCATGCCAATCCGGTGCGCTGCCCAAATCCGGACAGGCCGGGCGGCCTCTCCCGAGTGCTCCGCCACGAGCTGCGCCACGACGTCGGCCATGACCTGGTGGGCGGTAGGGTGGGCGCTGTAGCTGAGCCTGTCCACGGGCTTGCCGCCGTCGTGGTTGCGGACCACACCGCTGAAGCTCACCACCGCGCCCGCCGTGTCCGATTCCACGGCTGCTATGGCTTGGTCCACGGAAATCGGCTCAGCGCTAAGGATGGCGCTGATTACTTCGAAGTCGGTTTCAGTGGCCATGACTTCCCTCCAATTGATCGCATAGATGGCCGATAACGGGGTCAAGTACGGCGAGCCCGTCCATGACGCCCTTGGGCGAACCCGGCAGATTCACGATGAATGTCTTGCCTGCGGTGCCGGCATGGCCCCGACTGAGCATGGCCAGGGGTGTCTTGTCGGCTCCAGCGCGGCGGATGCCTTCCATGAGGCCAGGTATTTCGCGATCCAACAATGGCAGCGTGACTTCAGGAGTGCGGTCATCAGGACTCAGCCCAGTTCCGCCGCTGGTAATTACGACGGCGGGTTCCTGGGTCAGGAGCGCACGGATCGCGGCACCGACCGGCTCGCCGTCCGGCACCACCATGACGGGGAAGGTCTCGTAACCGTGTTCGGCCAACCAGTCCAGGATCACGGGGCCGGTTTCGTCCTGGTAGATTCCCGCCGCGGCACGGGTGGAGGCAATAACGACGCCGGCCTTCCGGGGACCACGTTGGGGTTCGCAGCCGCTCATGCGCGTGACCCCTCACTCGGCGTGCCGGATGAGGCGGGAAGGGCCCAGTCGCCGCTCTTTCCGCCGCTCTTGGCGAGCACCTGGATGCCGCTGATGACGGCGTGCTTGTCCACGGCCTTGATCATGTCGTAGACACTGAGCGCGGCCACGGATGCCGCAGTCAGTGCTTCCATCTCCACGCCCGTGACGCCCCTGGTCTTGACCGTCGCCAGAACCCTTACGGTGTCCGGACCGAGCTCGAAGTCCACAGTGACCTTGGAAATCGGCAGCGGGTGGCACAGCGGGATGAGGTCGGGGGTCTTCTTGGCCGCCATGATGCCGGCAACGCGCGCCACGGCCAGGGCGTCCCCCTTGGGAAGCTCACCCGCACCGAGCAAGGCAAGTACCTCGGAGGTGCTGTGGACGGTGGCGGTGGCCGTAGCCTCGCGCGTGGTCACGGCTTTCCCGGAGACATCGACCATCTGGGCGGTTCCATCCTGGCGCAAATGCGTAAGGCCGCCACCGCCATCCTGGCGCAAGCGGATGGGGCCGCCAACTACGCCGGCGGAGTCTGAAGTGTCATTCACAACATCCATACTTCCACTTCCGCCCCGGCGTCGAGTTCCGTGACGTCCGCGGGGACCTGGACCAGCGCGTTCGAGTTGGCAAGCGCATGGATGAGATGGGAACCGGCACCGCCCTCCAGCCGGACTGTTCCACCCGGAAGGAGGGTGCCGCGGCGGACCTGGTGCTTACCTGCCGGCGAGGTGAGGGACTCGGTAAGGCGCGCCAGCAGGCTCGGCCGCAAGGCCGGGTTTCCCACGACGACGGCGAGCGCAGGGCGAAGGAACATCTCGAAGGACACCAGGCAGCTCACGGGGTTGCCGGGAAATCCGAGGAGGGGCACGCCGTCGAACGTTCCGATCCCTTGGGGGCCGCCAGGCTGCATGGCCACGGACACGAATTCGACCGTTTGGCCCTCCATGGCCTGCCTCACCACTTCGTAGGCACCTTTGCTGACTCCGCCGGTGGTCACGATGAGATCGATTGCTCCGACGTTGGCGTGGAGGAGGTTTTCCAGGGCAGCGGGATCGTCGCCGCTGATTCCCGTCCGCGTGACCCGGAGGCCGGATTGCACCATAGCGGCTTCCAACAGGGTTCCGTTGGAATCGTAGATCTTGCCTTCCGGCAAGGACGTGCCGGGTTCCACGACTTCATCGCCCGTGGTCACCAGGAGCACACGCACCGGCGTTCGGACCTCGACGGCGGTCATCCCCAAGGCGGCGAGCAACCCCAACTGCCCCGGGCCGAGCACAGTCCCGGCCCGCAAAGCAACGGCCCCCTCGGCGATGTCGCTCCCGGCGTCGCGGACGAACGTTCCCGGCTCGGTTGTCGGAAGGCGGACGGTTGCTGCCACACCGGGCGAGGGGAAGACATCAGGCACAGCCTGTTCGATGGGCACGACGGCGTCGGCACCGTCGGGCATCATGGCGCCGGTCATGATGGGGGCCGCGGTGCCGGGCACGAGCCGAGCCGGGAACGCGCCCGCCGGGACTGGATCAACGACTGTCAGCTCCGCACCGACGTCGCTCCCTGCGTGAGGTGCGAGGTCCGCCGAGCGGACGGCAAAACCGTCCATCTGGGAGTTGGCGAATGGCGGCAGGCTGAGCGGCGCCAGGACATCGGCGGCGAGGACGCGGCCGAGCGCGGCCATCAAGGGCAGCACCTCGGTGCTTCCTTGGCGCGCAAGGCCGGACAGCAACTCCTGGACGGCTTCGCGGTGGGCTGCAACGGATCTGGCCACGGTGTTCCTCCCGATTGTTTCGCTCAGACCTACCCAGCCTAGTGTCAGTTGACGGTGACGCGGATGGTGTGGAATCCCGTGGCGCCGTCCGGGGCTACGGGAGTACGGGCTTCGGGCTGGGACGTGCCGGTAGCATCGGTGGCACGGACCTGGACCTCATGGTCGCCAACACCCAGATCAAGGCCTGCCTGCCACTGGTACCACGTGTCCGTGGAGATTCCCGGTGCGAGCTTGGCTTCCTGCCAATTGCCGCGGTCGACCCGTAGCTCCACCTTGGAAACGCCGCGGTGTTGCGCCCAGGCGACACCGCCGAACTGGACCGTACCGGCCTTGACCGAGCGGCCATCCCGCGGCACGTCGATGCGGGACTGCGTCTTGATCGGTCCATGGTCGCTCCAGCCGCGCGGCGTCCAGTAGCCCTGGTCGTCCGCGAAACGGGTGACTTTCAGTTCCGTCAGCCATTTGGTAGCCGAGACATATCCATAAAGGCCCGGCACGATCATCCTGACGGGGAAGCCATGTTCCAGCGGCAAGGGTTCGCCGTTCATGCCGACGGCCAGGATAGCGTCGCGATTGTCGGTGAGCGCTTCGAGGGGGGTTCCGGCAGTCCAGCCGTCGGTGCTGCGGGACAGCACCATGTCCGCACCGGGCTTTGGCCCGGCCATGGCCAGGAGCTCCCGCACCGGCCAGCCCAGCCAGAGGGCATTTCCGATGAGGTTTCCACCGACCTCGTTGGATACACAGGCGATGGTCACGTGGCGCTCGATCATCGGTTTGCTCAGCAGGGTGGCGAAATCGAGCTGGACTTCGCGTTCCACCAGGCCCGTCACCTTGAGGATCCACTCCGGTGGATTCACGGCTGGGGGAATCAGCGCGGTGTCGATCCGGTAGAAGTCGGGGTTCGGGGTGACGAGCGGTTGCAGTCCCGCCAAGGTAAGTGCGGCGCCGTCGGGAACTTTCTGCACCGGTGCCGCCGGCGCTGGCAGGGCCACCCCGCGGCGGAAATCGGAAGCCACGGTTCCTGCCCTGCGCACCACCGTGGTCACGATTCCTGCGACCACGGCTGCGATCGCCGTTCCACCGAGCAATTGCACGAAGCTTCGGCGGGCCAAGGGCATATCACTGGCCTCCGGTCCCGGACGCCAGGTTTCGAGCCGTTGAATCAGGAGCCGGAGGAACAGCATGGTGACCACGGTGGCCACGACCGGGGCGATGGCGGCGGTGGGTGCCGCTTGGGCACGGGTCAAAACGGCAGCCAATCCGGCGGCTCCGGCGAGCAAGGCGAGCACGAGCCCCGCTCCTTTTCGCCGGTACTCCAAGAGTCCCGCGGCCGCGGCAAGGACCAGAGTCACCAGTGCGATGCTGACGATCAGGGCGATCTTGTCCGCGGTGCCGAAAAGGCTGACGGCCAGTTCCTTGGCCCAACCCGGTACGGCGTCGATCACCACACCGCCAAGCGCGGTGACGGGTGAGACGGACGGGCTCAGGAAACCAGCCAACAGCTCTCCGGCGGCCACCCCAAGGCCGATGGCCACGACGCCGCATGCTGCAGCCCAACGGGCCGACGTCCTCGTACTGGGTTTCTCTGCCTTCGGAGTGGTCCTGCTCATGTCGTGCCTGCCTGTTTGGTGCCCGCTGCCGGAATTGGCTCGGCGGGGGCTGTCTCTGCCGGAATTGCGCCGGTGGCGGATGCCGTTTCCGGTGCCCCCGAGGGAAGACGGAGGGTGAAACGGCATCCCTCCCCGGTATTCGCCACGGTGACGCTGCCGCCATGGGCCTTGACGATGCCTGCCACCATGCTGAGCCCCACGCCGGCTCCGCTGTAGCGCGGTTGCCCCTCTTCGGACCGCATGCCTGCGCCCCTGGAGCGGTCCTTTTGCCAGCCGGTCTCGAAAACGTGGGCGAGGTCGTCGTCGTCGATGCCCCCACAACTGTCCACGACGTCGACGACGGCGTCGCTGCCTTCGCGTCCGACGCTTACCTGCACACCGCCGTCGGGCCGGCTGTAGATGATCGCGTTGAGCAGCACGTTGCGGACAGCCCGTCCCAAGCTGGGCCCATCTGCGACCGCCATGCACTCCCGGTCTCCACCGCCGTCGAGCTGGATGCCGCGCTGCGCGGCAAGCGGGGCAAGATCGGCGATGGCGTCGCTCACCAGGTCGTAGAGGTCCAGGGCTTCCGCGCTGAGGCGGAGCGTTCCCGCCTGGATTTTGGACAGTTCAAGGAGGTCGTTGACCATCACTGCCATTTGATCCGTCTGGCCGATGATCTTGCGATAGTAGGCGGGAACGTCGGCCACCATGCCGTCTTCCAGTGCTTCGGCCATGGCCCGCATGCTTGCCAAGGGAGTCCGGAGGTCGTGCGAGATCCAGGAGACCAGCTCGCGACGGGCAGTTTCGACGGCGGCCTCGCGTCTCCGGGATTCCTCCAGTTTGAGGCTGCTCGCTTCGAGTTCCTGGGCGAGCTGGGCCAGCTCGGAGTTCATGGCGGGCGCGGTTCGCCGCGATGCCGATGGTGGCAGGACCGAGCCGTCGAGGGCTTCGCCGCTGCCGAGCCGGCGCGTGGCGGCCACGAGCCGAATGGCGTTGCGGGATACGCCGGCGCCGAGGACCAGGGAAATGGCAATGGCCACGGCCGAGGCCACCCCGAGGATGTACCACATCACTTCGAGGTCCCGGGCCGAAATGAACATGGCGTTGAACGCGCTCACCATTCCGGCCACGAGAACAGCAACGGTGGCCACCACCACGAGGCAGATCTGAACCAGGATCGAGGCACCGCGCAGGAATCGCAGCAGGGCGAGGGTCAAAGCCCCGATGAGGACAGCCCACAGCAACATCCACCCCAGGATGGTGAACATTTCAGTTGCCTGCATGTCCACCTGCCTTCGCGTCGAAGCGGTAGCCGACTCCCCAGACCGTCTTGAGCAGCACCGGGGTTGTGGGGTTGTCCTCGATCTTTTCGCGCAAGCGGCGGACGTGGACCGTCACGGTGGACAGGTCCCCGAAGTCCCAGCCCCACACTGCCTTGATGAGGTCCTCGCGGCTAAAGACCTGGTTGGGCCGGCGAAGCAGGAAAGCCAGCAAATCGAATTCGCGCACCGTCAACGTCAGTGGCTTTCCATCATGGAGCACCGTGCGCGAGGCCGGATCCAATTCGAAGCCGGCAAGTTCCACGGGAGGTTCAGGGCTGAATTCCCTGATACTCCGGCGCAACACGGATTTCACCCGGAGAACCAGCTCGCGGGGTGAGAAGGGCTTGGTGACGTAGTCGTCCGCTCCGGTTTCCAGGCCCAGTATGCGGTCGTCCTCTGTGCCGAGGGCTGTGACCATGATGATCGGAACGCTCATGGCCAGGCGCAACCTGCGGCACACTTCCACCCCGTCGAGTCCCGGCAGCATCCGGTCCAGGATGACTAAATCGGGCCGCCTGGCGGCTGCGAGGCTCAGGGCTGTGAAGCCGTCGCCCGCGAGATCGACTTGGAAGCCTGCCTGGACCAGATAGTCCCGGACGACGTCGGCGATGGTCTGTTCGTCTTCGACCAAGAGAATGCGGCGGTTGCCAGGTTCGGCAGCGTGCGGGGCGGGCTGCATGTTCACACCTTCAGCATAGATTCGCAATGTGCCCGTGGTGCCTGATCCGGCCGCCAGCGGGCCAACCGTACGAATTCCGTAAGAACTCGCGCTTTGCGTTGCCTTGCGCGGCAAGCAGCCGACGAACGTGACCAGTGGGCGATATCACTCTTGGGCCCTGCCTGGCGTAGCCTGAATCCATGAGTGTTCAGCTAGGCATGCCGTTGCCCGCTACGGGCGATGGGACGGGACGCAGCGTGTCTGCGCCCCCGCCGCGCCCTGCCGGAACCCCTGTGGGCCTCTTCGACCGCTACGGACGCCGTGCCACCGATATGCGCTTGTCCCTGACCGACAAATGCAATCTCCGCTGCACGTACTGCATGCCCGCCGAAGGCCTCGAATGGTTGTCCAAACAGGCCGTCATGACCGCCGCCGAGATTGTCCGGATAGTGCGAATCGGCGTCGAACAACTCGGGGTCCGCGAGCTGCGCCTCACCGGCGGCGAGCCCTTGGTGCGTGCCGACCTCGTGGACATCATCTCGGCGCTCCGCGAGGCACATCCCGATTTGCCGATCTCCATGACCACCAACGGCGTCGGCCTGGACAAGAAGGCGGCCGCGCTCAAGGAAGCCGGGCTCACACGCATCAACGTCTCCCTCGACTCCCTGCACGAAGAAACGTTCGCCAAACTGACCCGGCGGCCCTTCCTCGACAAGGTGCTGGCCGGTGTCGATGCCGCCTGGGCTGCGGGCCTGGGACCGGTCAAGATCAACGCCGTCCTCATGCGCGGAATCAACGACGCCGAGTCCCCCGATCTCCTGGCCTGGGCCTTGGACCGCAGCTATGAGCTGCGCTTCATCGAGCAAATGCCGCTGGACGCCGATCACGGCTGGACCCGGCGGGACATGATCACCGCAGCGGAGATCCGCCAACTGCTCTCCCGGGACTTCGTCCTGACCCCGGACCCGCGTGAACGCGACGGCGCACCGGCCGAACGATTCGACGTACGACGCCGGAACCCGGCATCCGCGGAAGCCGCGGGACCCGTTCTGGGCACCGTCGGTATCATCGCGTCGGTCACTGAGCCGTTCTGTTCCGACTGCCGCCGCACCAGGATCACCGCCGAAGGCAAGATCATGAGCTGCCTGTTCTCCCGCGAGGAATTCGACCTGTTGGGACTACTTCGCTCCGGAGCGGACGACGACGAGCTCGCCCAACGCTGGCAGGACGCCATGTGGATCAAACCCAAAGCGCACGGCATGGACCACACCGGCCTTGGTGCACCCGACTTCGTCCAGCCGGACCGCAGCATGAGTGCAATCGGAGGCTGAAACTGTGCTTGTACGTTACTTCGCTGCCGCACGCGCCGCGGCAGGCGTCGAAGAGGAACACCACGACCTTCCGGAAGGAACCGGCCTGGACGGGCTCATCGCCGCCCTCCTCGCCGTCGAACGTCCGGAACCACCGGCTGGCACGCCCCCCCTGGCCCGGATTGTTTCCCGCAGCAGTTTCCTGCGCAATGAGGTAGCGGTCCGCGACCATTCGGCTGCTCTTGGTGCGGACGACGTCGTCGACGTCCTTCCGCCGTTTGCCGGAGGCTGAGCCGACCCCGGCCGAAGGGTGGTTCCCCAGGCCCAAGGAGCCTACGCTGTGCCTATCCGCGCAACAGCAAAGGAAGAGCCATGTACACCCTCCAGATCGAACACGCTGTGAACGACTTCGCCGCATGGAAGCAGTCATTCGACTCGGATCCGGCAGATCGTGCTGGCTCCGGCGTTGTTTCCTACAGGGTCTGCAGGCCCGTGGACGATTCGCAGCGCGTCTTGATCGAGCTTGATTTCGCCGAGCGGGAGCACGCTGAGTCCATGCTGAACACCCTGCGGACGAAGGTGTGGAGCGGGCCGGGAAGGCCTGCCTCGCTCGACGGCACGCCGGAGACCCGGATCGTAGAATCCGTGGAGGCCAAGATCCTCTGACTGCCGTGCCCCTGGAGGCGTACTTCAGACGCGCCTGCAGACGGAGATCATGAAGGGGCTGAATGTCGCGGCGTCGCCCAGCCGAAGTTCGGCCATGTGCGTCAGCACTCCGCCATCTACTTTGAAGGTGTGTCTCGCGGTCCCGCGAGGGCTGCGCCGCTCAAGCCAAAGTGTGCCGTCCTGCCAGTGGCCACGCGCCGGTGCTTCCGGCGGCCGGCCCATGCTGTCCACGTAGTACCACAGGGTGTCTCCGTGGTCGGGGTCAACCGTGAAGACACCGTGCCCCTCGAAATGGGTACCATCGGGCTCGACGTGCCGGTAGCTCTGCACCAGGGCGTATCCTCCGGCCGCGCGTGAGAAAGTCACCTCGGCGTCGGCGGTCCGGGCCGGGCCCCACGGAGAAGCGGCAAGCTCGGTGCTCCCCCGCCAATGGCCCAGGAACGCCTCCAGCGCAGTGTGTGCATGACTCTTCAATGGCTCGTTCATGGCGACTCCTGCGCAACGACGATGGATACGTCACCATCATGTTCCCGATCGAGCAGGCGCGTCCAGCCTTCCCCACCGGACATGCCCCCTGTTCCAAGCCAGGAGTGGACATATCAGGGTTATGTCCATTCCAAGGCTCCAACGGGGGGCATGTCCATAGGGAGGGGCCGCGTTTAGAGGCCGAAAGTCTCCGTCTCGTCGAAAGGCCCGACGACGGTCACGGTGCGGGGTGCTTCGGCGAGAACCCGGGCGAGTTCCTGGACTTCCTCGGCTGTGACGGCCTTGATGCGGCGAAGTGTTTCGTCGATGTCCTGGAACTCACCGGAGACCAACTCGGCGCGGCCAAGGCGGGACATCCGGGAACCGGTGTCCTCCAGGGCCAGGACGATTCCGCCGCACAATTGGCCTACGGCCTTGCGCAATTCCTCGTCCGTGATCCCGTCAGCAGCAAGTTTGTCCAGTTCAGCCCCGAGAAGTTCCAGAACCTGCTTGACCTTCGACGGCGTGCAGCCGGCGTACATGCCGAAGTAGCCTGCGTCCGCGTAGGCAGAGGCAAAGGAATAGGTGGAATAGACGAGGCCCCGCTTTTCGCGGATCTCCTGGAAGAGGCGCGAAGACATGCCACCGCCAAGGACCGCGTTCAGGACGCTCATCACGAAGCGCCGATCGTCAGTAGCCACGATCGAAGGGCAGCCCATGATGATGTTGGCCTGCTCCACGGGACGCTTGATCACATGCAGCCCTGCGGTACCCGTGATGTCCGCCCGCTCGGTGGAGCGGCGCTCAACGGGGGCAGCGGTGTCCTCAAGCTCCCAGCCGGCCGTCCGCAAGGCATCGAGCACGAGGCGGCAAACGACGTCGTGGTCCAGGCCGCCCGCGGCGGTGATGACGATTTCGTCCGGCCGGTAATAGCGCTGGTAATGTGCCCACACGGAATCGCGGGACACGGCCTTGATGGCGGCAGGGGTGCCGCCGATCGGGCGTCCCAGCGGATGCACACCGAGTACCGCGGCCACGAATTTCTCGTGGGCAACATCGGTGGGGTCATCGCTGTCCATGGCGATTTCCTCGAGGATCACGTCGCGTTCCTGCTCGAGTTCCGTCGGATCCAGCACCGCGCCGGTAATCATGTCGGCGATCACGTCGATGGCCATGGGCAGGTCGGTATCCAGCACTCGCGCAAAGTAGCAGGTGCTTTCCTTGGCCGTGGCCGCGTTCGATTCACCGCCCACCTCGTCGAAAGCGGAGGCGATCTCAAGGGCTGTGCGCCGCCTGGTCCCCTTGAACAAGAGGTGCTCCAGGAAGTGGGTGGAGCCGTGCTGGCCCTCTGCCTCGTCCCGGGAACCGACCCCCACCCAGAATCCGATGGTTGCCGATCGTTGCCCGGGCATGGCCTCGGTGAGCACGCGAACGCCCCCGGGAAGCACCGAACGCCGGACAACGGAGCCGCCTTCGGCACCATGGATCAGTTCGCCGCCGGGCACGGTCTGCGCCAGCGGGAGGGGTACGACAGTCATCAAGACCTTTCAGTTCTGCGGAAAATCACGGGTGCCGAATCTGGCTGCAATCGTACCAGCGGGCACATCGACCTTGGGGCGGGAATTCGTTGTTAAACCGGGCAGGACCGGTGGACATGTCCACCGGTCCTGCCGCGTGCCGTGCCGGTTCAGGCTACTCTGCGGATACTTCAGCCTCTTCGGCGGGAGCTTCCTCAGAAGCGGCGCCTTCTTCCTCGGCCACGACCGGGGAGAGGGAGAGCTTGCCGCGGTCGTCGATCTTGGTGATCTCGACCTGGATCTTTTGGCCCACGGAGACGACGTCGTCGACGTTGTCCACGCGCTTGCCGCTGGCCAGCTTGCGCAGCTCGGAGATGTGCAGCAGGCCGTCCTTGCCCGGGGTCAGGGAAACGAACGCGCCGAAGGTGGTGGTCTTGACGACCGTACCCAGGTAACGCTCACCGATTTCCGGGATCTGCGGGTTGGCGATGGCGTTGATCGCGGCGCGTGCTGCCTCGGCAGACGGACCGTTGGTGGCGCCGATGTAGACCGTGCCGTCGTCTTCGATGGAGATGTCGGCGCCGGTGTCTTCCTGGATCTGGTTGATCATCTTGCCCTTGGGGCCGATGACCTCACCGATCTTGTCAACGGGGATGTTGACGGCGATGACGCGCGGTGCGAACTCGGAGAGCTCGTCCGGGGTGTCGATGGCGGCGTTGATGACATCGAGGATGTGCAGGCGGGCTTCACGTGCCTGCTTCAGGGCTGCGGCCAGGACCGATGCCGGGATGCCGTCAAGCTTGGTGTCCAGCTGGATGGCCGTGACGAACTCGGAAGTACCGGCAACCTTGAAGTCCATGTCACCGAAAGCGTCTTCGGCGCCGAGGATGTCGGTCAGGGCTGCGTAGCGGGTCTGACCGTCGACCTGGTCGGAAACCAGGCCCATGGCGATACCGGCAACAGCGGCCTTCAGCGGCACACCTGCGTTGAGCAGGGACAGCGTGGAGGCGCAGACGGAACCCATCGACGTCGAACCGTTGGATCCGAGGGCCTCGGACACCTGGCGGATGGCGTACGGGAATTCCTCGCGGGACGGCAGAACCGGAACCAAGGCGCGCTCTGCGAGTGCACCGTGTCCGATTTCGCGGCGCTTCGGGGAGCCGACGCGGCCGGTCTCGCCGGTGGAGTACGGCGGGAAGTTGTAGTTGTGCATGTAGCGCTTGCGCGTCACGGGAGACAGCGAGTCGATCTGCTGTTCCATCTTGAGCATGTTCAGTGTGGTGACGCCCATGATCTGGGTCTCGCCGCGCTCGAAGATGGCGGAACCGTGAACGCGCGGCAGGACCTCTACTTCGGCGGTGAGCTGGCGGATGTCCGTCAGGCCACGGCCGTCGATGCGGATCTGGTCCTTGAGGATGCGCTGGCGCACAACCTGCTTGGTCAGGGAGCGGAAGGCTGCGGAAAGCTCCTTCTCGCGGCCCTCGAATTCGCCGGCAAGGGCGCCAAGGACTTCGTCCTTGAGCTCGTCGGAGGCGTTGTCGCGGTCCTGCTTGTCGGCGATCTGGAAGACAGCGGCAAGCTTCTCGGCAGCGGCGGCCTCAACAGCAGCGTAGACGTCGTCCTGGTAGTCCAGGAAGACCGGGAACTCGACCGTGGGCTTGGCAGCGCGGGCGGCCAGGTCTGCCTGGGCTTCGCACAGGGCCTTGATGAACGGCTTGGCGGCCTCGAGACCCTCGGAAACAACTTCTTCCGTGGGAGCGGTGGCGCCCTGTTCCTTGATGAGGTTCCAGGAGTTGTCCGTGGCTTCGGCCTCAACCATCATGATGGCGACGTCGTCACCGGCGATCCGGCCGGCAACAACCATGTTGAAGACGGCGTTCTCGAGCTGGGAGTGCTTCGGGAAAGCAACCCATTCGGTGCCCTGTTCGTCGGCAATGAGGGCAACGCGGACGCCACCGATCGGGCCGGAGAACGGGAGTCCGGAGAGCTGGGTGGACATGGACGAGGCGTTGATGGCCACGACGTCGTAGAGCTCGTCCGGGTTGATCGCCAGGACGGTGACGACGATCTGGACCTCGTTGCGCAGGCCCTTGACGAAAGCGGGGCGCAGGGGGCGGTCCATGAGGCGGCAAGCCAGGATGGCTTCGGTGGACGGGCGGCCTTCACGGCGGAAGAACGAGCCCGGGATGCGGCCGGCGGCGTACATGCGCTCTTCGACGTCGACGGTCAGCGGGAAGAAGTCGAAGCCTTCACGCGGGGACTTGCCCGCGGTGGTTGCGGAAAGCAGGGCGGTGTCTTCGTCGATGTAGACCATCGCTGCGCCGGCTGCCTGCTTGGCAAGGCGGCCGGTTTCGAAGCGGATAACACGCTTGCCGAAGCGGCCGTTGTCGATGATGGCTTCTGAGAACTGGATTTCGGGACCCTCCATTGAGAGTCACCTCCGTTTCTTGTTTAGCGGAAGTCCTCCCGCATCGACCCAGGCCAGCGTCTGTTCCTGGCCCGTACGACACCCGGTCATCGATCGAGACCCACGGGCTGTGCCTTCATCACAGAAGGCTGTTCCCGGGGATCACTACCGAGGACCGCGAATGCGCGATGCGGTTGAACTCCTGTTAAGTGTTGGATTTAGTTATGGAGAAAAGGCGGCCCGTTCCGCGGAGGATCGGGCCGCCCGAAGTCAAACTAGCGGCGCAGGCCGAGGCGCTCGATGAGCGCACGGTAGCGGGCAATGTCAGTCTTCTTGAGGTAGCCCAGCATGCGCTTGCGACGACCAACCATAGCCAGCAGACCGCGCTGGGTGTGGAAGTCGTGCTTGTGCTCCTTCATGTGCTCAGTCAGATCCTTGATCCGCTGAGTCAGGACAGCAATCTGGACCTCCGGCGAACCAGTGTCGCCCTTGGACGTTGCGTATGCCTCGATGATGGACTGCTTAACAGCGGCTTCAAGTGCCACGTGAACTCCTAGAGTTGTGCCGTGCGTCCCGATTCAGCGCCTCGCTGCCGGGTTGTTCGTGCCGATGACCGCACACAAAACAGGTCCAGCCGCCACGGACTGCAGCCGGATCCATCCCTCAGTTTACCGGCAGCCCGGCAATCTTGTCGAAAGCTGCCGTGTGACCCTCCTCAAAGACGAGTTCCGGTCACTGCCCGATCTCAGTCCGGACAGCGAACAGCTCGGGGAAGAACGTCAGGTCAAGGGCCTTTTGAAGGAAGGAAACTCCGCTTGAACCTCCGGTTCCCTTCTTCATGCCGATGGTCCGCTGGACAGTACGCAAGTGCCTGAAGCGCCACAATTGGAAGTTATCCTCAAGGTCCACCAGTTCCTCGCAGGCCTCGTAGGCCGCCCAGTTGTCCGCGGCATGTTCATAGATGTGCTTGAAGAGCGGCAAGAGCTCGGGGGCGAACTGATGGGCCTGGGTGACGTCCCGGTCCAGGACGGACGCCGGAACGTCGTAGCCATGGCGGTGAAGGTAGGCGAGGAATTCGTCGTAGATGCTGGGCGCGCGCAGGAGTTCCTCCAACATGGCCCGCGATTCCGGATCCGATTCGAACACTGGCAGCATCTTGGCGTTCTTGTTGCCGAGGATGAACTCGACGGCACGGTACTGGCTCGACTGGAAGCCGGAGGCGTTCCCGAGGAAGCCGCGGAACTGCGAATATTCCGTGGGAGTCAGGGTGGCCAGCACCGACCATTGCTCCGTGAGAGTCTTCTGGATGTGCTTGACCCTTGCGATGCCCTTGAGTGCGGAGCCAAGATCGTCCTCGCGCAGCCACGCAGCGGCACTGCGGAGCTCGTGGAGGACCAGCTTCAGCCACAGCTCGGTGGTCTGGTGCTGGATGATGAACAAGAGTTCGTCGTGGTGCTCCGGCTGGCTGACAGGTTGCTGTGCGCTGAGCAGCAAGGGAAGCTGCAGGTAAGAGCCGTAGCTCATGCGTGAGCTGAAATCTTTGACGATGCCTTCGTCGAGTGGGCGGGTGTTCTTCTCAACGCTCACGATACGTGCCCTCCGAATCCCTGCTGACGAATAGGGCTACTTGTTCAGCAATAGATCGTGGGCCCGGATGACGTCGAGCCGCATCTGATCAACAAGTGCCTCAGGCCCACGATAGGCCACCATCCCGCGCAGCCGCGCCGTGAATTCCACCACGACGGTCTGGCCGTAGAGGTTGAAATCCTCCACGGCCTCTTCCGGGCGGTCGATGACGTGGGCTTCCACCTGGCGGCTCACACCGTCGAAGGTGGGGTTGGAACCCACGGAAATCGCGGCAGGCCAGCGGGTACCGGACTCGTCGATAAGCCAGCCTGCGTAGATTCCATCCGCGGGCACGTAGCCCGTGGCGCCGTGGTCCAGGTTCGCCGTGGGAAAGCCCAGGGCGCGTCCGCGAGCGGCGCCGTGAACCACTTCCCCACGCATCCTGTGCGGGCGGCCGAGGACGGCGGCCGCGGTCTCGACGTCGCCCTTAGCGAGGGCCTCGCGCACCCAGGTGGAGGAACAGCGGCGGTCCGTGCCGCCGTCGTCGTGCACTGGAAAGCCCTCCGCGCCAAACTCGTTGACCACGTGGACGCCGAATCCCAGGTCCTTGCCCAATTCCTGCATGGTGCCGACGTCGCCGGAATTTCCCGCACCAAAACGAAGATCGTGGCCCACCACGACGTGTGCCGCGTGAAGCCCGTCGAGCAGGACGGTGCCGACGAATTCCTCGGGCGTCATGCCTGCCAGCGCGAGGTTGTATTTCATGACGAGGACAGCGTCCACGCCCGCGTCGGCCAGGGCATCGAGCTTGTCCTGCAGCCCCATGATGAGCTCCGGTGCGGAATCGGGGCGGTGGACCAGGGCCGGGTGCGGATCGAAAGTCACGACGACGGACCGCGCGCCGTGCTGCTTTGCGGTGCGCAGAAGCTGCGTCAGCACCTGCTGGTGTCCGCGATGGACCCCATCAAAGTTCCCGATGGTAACGACGCTGGGACCGAAATCCTCGGGGACCTCGGTGGGATCGTTCCAGATGTGGACCATCAACCTCGCCTTTTACTGCTGGTATTCACAATGCCCGGCGGCCTGGTCCGGCGCCGGAATTCTCTAAGGTTACCTGCTGTCCAACGGCTGTCCCGCCCGGATGGCGGAGCCCCCGGTTTCTACTCCGGGAGCCGTGCCGGGCGTCGGCGGTAAAGCCAAAGCAAGCCCAGGACCGGCAGGATCAGCGGCACAAAACCGTAGCCGCGGCCGAACAAGGACCAGACGGTGTCGTGCGGGAAAGCCACCGGGTCGAAAAGGCTGATGGCACCAACTACCAGGACGCCGAGCATTTCCACGAGGACTGCCGCCAAGGACACCTTGAACCATGTGCGGCCCGGCTTGGCGAGGGAGACCGTGGCCACGACGTACACGATCGCCGCGAAAGCCGAGAGGATGTGCGCCAAGGGAGCATCCGAGAACTTGGTCAGGATCTGGTATCCGGCACGGGCCGTGGCCGAGATCGCGAAAACCGCGTAGACCGCAATCAGCAGCCTCCCGGGACCGGTGTTGCGGGTGTCCCGGTTCTTCTTCTGGGTGGTCTCAACAGTCACTTTGTGTGCTTCTTCCAATGTCAGTACCAGATCTGGTTCATGCGGGCCGCCATGACCAATGCGGTGACGCCCACGGCGCCCATGACGAAATTGCTCCAACGGGTCCGTTCCAGGATGGACCAATACACGGCCACGATGGGAAGCATGAGCGCAGTGATGATGTAACCCCAGAACTCCCAAGGCTCCCCCGCAATCTTTTCACCCATCGCGACGCGGATGATCGATCCCACTAGATAGACAAGCAGGACGAGTTCGACGGCGGCAACGGACAGAATCGTGACGTCGTTGGGGGCCTTTTTCATGATGCCCGCGACGACGCAGGTGATCGTGGACAGCAGTCCGACGACGAGGACAGCGTAGAAGTATCCGTCCATGGCTAGTGTGCCTGCTTTTCGTTGTCAGGGGCGAACACCAGGACCGGCTTGGCGAAACTCCCCGAGTCGGCCAGCAACGCCACGAGTTCTCCAGACGGGGAGAATGCAGCAGCGGGGTTCTCAGGGGTGGCTGCCTCCGCCATGCCCGCTGTAGGCCCAGCGGCGATCCTGCGGCCAAAGGAGATTTCGGTGGTTTCGGCGTCGCTCAGCTCCCGGTTGGGCATGAGCGCGCGGGCAGCGGCAGACATTTCGAGGACTTCCAGTTCCTCGGCAAGCTGTTCCAGGGTGCGGGCCTGCTCAAGGGAGTACGGTCCCACGTGGGTGCGGCGCAGCGCTGTGAGGTGGCCGCCGACGCCGAGGGTCTCGCCAAGGTCACGCGCCAGCGCGCGGATGTACGTACCGGAGGAGCACTCAACGGTGACATCGATGTCCACTACCCTGCCGTCGTCGACCCTGCGGATGCCGTGGATCTCGAAGCGGTGGATGGTCACGGGCCGGGCGGCGAGCTTGACCTCTTCTCCCGAACGGACGCGCGCGTAGGAACGTTCGCCGTTGACCTTGATGGCGCTGACGCTGCTGGGAACCTGCTGGATATCTCCGGTGAGCCCGGCGACGCCGGAACGGATGGCATCCTCTGTGACCCCGGCGGCATTGCGGCTTGCGGTGATGTCGCCTTCGGCATCGTCCGTGATGGTGGATTCGCCGAGCCGGATGGTGGCGGAGTACGTCTTTGAGGTGCCCACGATGTAGGTCAACAGCCGCGTGGCCTTGTTGATCCCCAGCACCAGGACGCCGGTGGCCATGGGATCCAATGTTCCCGCGTGGCCCACTTTCCGGGTACCAGCCAGCCGCCGCATCCGTCCAACCACATCGTGGCTGGTCCATCCTTGCGGCTTGTCAACGATTACCAGTCCAGAAAGCACGCCTCCCAGTATATCCGTGCCGGGGCATGCATCCTGCGGGGGTGAAGCGTCCCGGAGCGGTACGGCACCGCGGCTAAGATGGCTCCCATGCCAGAGCTTGCCACACACGTCCGCGAAGTCCCCGTGAACCAGATCCGCGAGATCACCGAGGCCGCTTGGGCGGCTCCCGGGGCGATTGTCCTCAGCATCGGCGAGCCCGGCTTTGCGCTGCCCCGGCACATCCTGGACGCAGGAATCGCTTGCCTGGACAGGGACGAGACCAACTACACTCCCAATGCCGGGATCCCTGCCCTGCGGGAAGCCTTCGCCGAGCGGTTCCGCGCCCACAACAAGGTGGACGTCGGGGCAGAGCGTGTGTACGTCGTGGACGGAGCACAGCAGGGGCTGCATTTTGCGATGAGCCTGCTCCTCTCCCCGGGCGACGAGATCCTGATTCCGAATCCCGGCTATCCCACTTTTGCCATGACGAGCCATTTGCTCCACGCCGTCCCGGTGCGGTATCCGCTCTACCCCGAGAACGAGTTCCAACCCCGCATCGAGGACATCGAGGCACTGATCACGCCGCGCACCAAGGTGCTGGTCCTGAATTCGCCGTCCAACCCTTTGGGCGCCGTGATCGGCGAGGAAGCCACCCGCCAGCTCGTGGAATTGGCCGTCAAGCACGATCTGTGGATCATTTCGGATGAATGCTACGAAGCCTTTACCTTCGACGTTCCGCACACGAGTCCTGCCCGTTTCGACAGCACTGTTCCCGGGGAGGCGCGGGTCTTCACGTCCCTGACCCTGTCCAAAACGTACGGGCTGACGGGACTGCGGATCGGCGCGCTCATTTGCCCGCCGGGCCTGGAGCGGAAGATGAACAACGTCATGGAAGCGATCGTTTCCTGCGTGGCTTCGCCTTCCCAGTACGCTGCCATCGCGGCCCTGACCGGCCCGCAGGACTATGTGGACACCGCACGGGAGCACTACCGCTCCAACCGGGACGCCGCCTCAATGGTGCTGGCGGAGAAAGGCATTCCTTTCCTGGGCGCGCAGGGGGCTTTCTATCTCTGGGCGGACGTCTCGCATGTGAGCGGCGGAAACGTACGCGCCTGGGTGCGCGCGTTCCTCGCGGAGTCCGGAGTGGCCGTGGCACCCGGCACCGCGTTCGGTTCCATCGGCGAAGGGTGGATCAGGATTGCGTTGTGCGGTGATCACCAGCAGCTGCTCGACGGCGTCGGTCGGCTTCCGGCACGGCCGTGAACCTCAGTATTTTCTCCGGTTCTTGTGCCCGCGCCACGCATCGAAAGGAGCCTCCGACGCCGGAACCTCCGTGTGGTGGACGGGCAGCAGTTCCGGCCGGATGCCGTTGAAGTACTCGTAGAACACGGCGTCGTCGAAGCCTGCAGCGGCGGCCCCGTGCCGGTCCGCGGCAAAGTAGACCCTGCTTACGCGGCCCCACAAGGCCGCCGAGAGGCACAACGGGCACGGCTCGCAGCTTGAGTAGAGCACGGAGCCGCTCAGATCGAAGCTTCCCAGTTCCGACGCCGCCCGCCGGATCGCGACTACTTCGGCGTGCGCTGTGGGATCGTTGTCGCGGGTGACCCGGTTGACGCCGTCATGGAGCCGTCCGTCCGGGGTGACCACGACGGCGCCGAAAGGCCCGCCGCCGTCGGCCACGTTTTGGACCGCGAGCCGTAGGGCGTGTTCAAGGTAGTTTTCGGGACTCTGAACTGCATCGTGCGCCGCCATGCTCCGATCTTAGCCACGGCCCGCCGCTTTGGCCCGACTTTCGGGGTTAACAAACAGGACCGGATCCACAGTCGCTTTGGACTGCCGGATCCGGCCCTGCTGAAGAAGTCGGTGGACTACTTGCCGCCGTCTTCGTCGATGTCTTCATCGGCGCGGAGGTCGATGTCTTCTTCGTCAAAATCGTCTTCGTCGATGTCCGCGTCCTGCGGGGCATCACTCTTGTACGGATCTGCATCGCCCGCGTGCTTGGCGCCGGCGGCCAGGGCGGCCACCTCTGCGTCGCGCTGTTTGGCGGTGCGCAACAGTTCCTCAAGGTTCGAGGCGTTGACCGGAATGAGGTCGGCAACGAATTCCAAGGTAGGAGTCAGCCGCACGGTGATATTGCGGCCAACTTCCTGGCGCAAGACACCCTTGGCCTTCTCCAAGGCCCTGGCAGCATCGGCCTGGGCAACCTCGTCACCGAAGACGGTGTAATACACGGTGGCGTGCTGAAGATCGTTGGTGACGCGCGCATCGGTAATCGTGATGCCCTCAACCCGAGGATCCTTGATCCGCCGGCCCAGTGCCTCAGCAACAACAACCTTAATCCGCTGCGCCAACTTGGCAGCGCGTGCCGGATCAGCCATTTCTACTCCTAAAATTTGCGTACGACGGCGCGTTAGCAACTTGCGTACTTAAGTCTAAAAAATGCCACTCGCCAAAAAGGCCCGGAACGGACCGAGAGGTCCCCACGGAGGCCCGTGGAGCCGATATGGGGGGCCCGGAACGGACCGAGAGCTTTCGACTGAGGCCCGTGGAGCCGATATGGGGGCCCGGGAGTGGCATCGGGCCTGCCGAAGCTGGGCGGCCGACGTCGTAAGACGTCAGCCGCCCAGCGTAGGGGCGGGGCCCCTATATCGGCGGAACGGGCCGGAGCCGCCCGAGAGCAGCACCGGCCTGCGACACCTTAGACGCGCGGCTTTTCGCGCATCTCGAAGGTCTCGATGATGTCACCTTCGTTGATGTCGTTGTACGAGCCAAGACCGATACCACACTCGAAGTCCGTGCGGACCTCGGTGGCGTCGTCCTTGAAGCGCTTGAGCGTCTCAACGGTGAGGTTGTCGCCGATGACCTTGCCATCGCGGCTGACGCGTGCCTTCGTGTTACGGCGGATGATGCCCGAGCGGACGATGGAACCGGCGATGTTTCCGAACTTGGAAGAACGGAAGACTTCGCGGACCTCGGCGGTGCCGAGCTGGACTTCCTCGTACTCCGGCTTGAGCATGCCCTTGAGGGCCAGCTCGATGTCATCGATTGCCGAGTAGATGACGGAGTAGAAGCGCATGTCCACGCCTTCACGATCGGCCAGGTCGGCCACGCGCTCGGCGGGCTTGACGTTGAAGCCGATGATGATGGCGTTGTCCACCGTGGCGAGGTTGACGTCGTTCTGCGTGATGGCACCCACACCGCGGTGGATGACACGTAGCTGAACGTCGTCGTCGCCGACGTCGATCTTGAGCAGGGCGTCTTCGAGGGCTTCGACGGCACCGGAAACGTCACCCTTGAGGATGAGGTTGAGGGTGTCGATCTTGCCTTCGGCCACAGCCTTGTCGAAGTCTTCGAGGCTGATGCGCTTGCGACGCTTGGCCAGTGCCGCGTTGCGGTCGGCCGCTTCACGCTTTTCAGCGATCTGGCGGGCCGTACGCTCGTCGGAGGTCACCAGGAAGGTGTCGCCTGCACGCGGTACGTTGGACAGACCCAGGACCTGGACCGGACGGGACGGAAGCGCGATGTCGAGGGCGTTGCCGTCTTCATCGAACATGGCACGGACGCGGCCGTGGGCCGTACCGGCCACGATCGTGTCACCGACGGCCAGGGTGCCGGACTGGACCAGGACGGTGGCCACGGAACCGCGGCCCTTGTCCAGGTTCGCTTCGATGGCAATGCCTCGAGCGTCCTTGTCCGGGTTGGCGCGCAGGTCCAGGGCGGCGTCTGCGGTCAGCAGGACGGCGTCGATCAGTTCATCGATGTTGATGTTCTGGCGGGCAGAAACCTCAACGAACATGGTGTCGCCACCGTATTCTTCGGGAACCAGACCGTACTCGGTGAGCTGGCCCTTGACCTTGTCCGGGTTCGCACCTTCCTTGTCGATCTTGTTGACCGCGACGACGATCGGCACGTTGGCCGCCTGGGCGTGGTTGAGTGCTTCCACCGTCTGCGGCATGACGCCGTCGTCGGCTGCGACAACCAGGATGGCGATGTCGGTGACCTTGGCACCACGGGCACGCATGGCGGTGAACGCCTCGTGACCGGGGGTGTCAATGAACGTGATGTCGCGCGGAGTGCCTTCGTGGATGTGACTGATCTGGTAGGCACCGATGTGCTGGGTGATGCCGCCGTGTTCACCTGCAACCACGTTGGTCTTCCGGATGGCATCGAGCAGTCGGGTCTTACCGTGGTCAACGTGACCCATGACGGTGACTACCGGGGGACGCGGTTCGAGGACGTCGTCGCCTTCGGCTTCCAGCTCGGCATCGAGATCGATGTCGAAGGAGTCGAGGAGCTCGCGCTCTTCGTCTTCCGGAGAGACAACCTGGACCTTGTAGCCGAGTTCTGCGCCGAGCAGGCCGAAGGTGTCCTCGTCCAGCGACTGCGTAGCCGTTGCCATTTCACCGAGGTGGAACAGGACGGTCACCAGTGCGGCGGGGTTCGCCTCGATCTTGTCGGCGAAGTCCGTGATGGACGAGCCGCGACGGAGCCGGACCACGGTGTTGCCGTCGCCGCGGGGTACGGATACGCCACCCAGCGACGGAGCACTCATCTGCTCCAGTTCCTGACGCTTTGCACGCTTCGACTTGCGCTGCTTGCCGCGTCCTGCGCCACCTTTGCCGAAGGCACCCTGGGTGCCGCCGCGTCCGCGGCCACCCTTGCCGAAGCCACCGCCGGCGGGAGCTCCGCCACCAGTGCCTGCGCCAGGAGCGCCACCCGGACGGCCGGGGCCGCCACCGGGACGGCCAGCGCCACCCGGACGGCCTGCGCCACCGGGAGCGGGACGCTCAGTACGGTTGGGCATCATGCCCGGGGTAGGACGGTTTCCTGCAGGCCCACCGGCGGGACGTGGAGCACCCGGACGGGGAGCACCGGGACGCGGTGCGCCTGGACGCGGTCCACCGGCACCGGCTGCGGGGCGGGGACCGCCTGCGCCGGCCGCGGGACGCGGACCACCGGGACGATCGCTTTCAGTGCGACCGCCACCGGCACGGGGCATACCCTGCGAAGTCGCAAAGGGGTTGTTGCCCGGACGGGGAGGACGCTCGCCGTCGCCACGGCCGCGGGGCATGCCCTGCGACGTCGCGAACGGGTTGTTACCCGGACGCGGACCGCCGGGGCGCGGAGCCTGGCTACCCGGACGTGCTGGAGCAGGGGCTTCGGCCTTGGGCGCCGGACGGGCGCCCGGCTTGGCGAAAACAGGGCTTGCGGTGGCTGCGGGAGCCGCAGGCGCTGCCGGGGCGGGAGTCTCAGCCTTGGGGGCGGGAACCGGAGCCTTGGGCGCTGCGGGGCCCGGAGCCGGGCGGGATGCTGCGGGTGCAGCAGGGGCAGCGGGCGCCTTGGGGGCTGCAATGGAAGCCGTTGCCGAAGCAGCGGCCTTTGCAGCGCCGGCACCCGGGTAGGCGTCGCGAAGCTTCTTCACGACGGGGGCCTCAATGGTTGAAGAGGCGGAGCGAACGAATTCGCCCAATTCCTGCAGTTTTGTCACTGCATCTTTGGAAGTAATACCGAGCTCTTTGGCGAGCTCATGTACGCGGACCTTGGCCACATTTCTCCTGTCTCGGTCCGCACCGAGCCAGGCACGAACCGTCTACTTCTTACTGCGGGCCCCAGCCGCGAACGCGGCGGAAAGGCCCTGTGCTGAGCGCAACAAAGTTGTCATCGTTGCGCACTCATCGCTGGGAACTCATCGGGTTTCCATCAGTTTTCTGACCCGCTTTCAGGTTTGGACGGTTTTCCTGCTTTCACGGGGGTGTCCGCAGGGGGTATGACTGCCGCCAGGTAACGTTCGACGGCGGTGACTTCACTTGCGCCCGCGAGGGCCCTTGCGAAAGCACGCCGTTTGGTTGCCAGCGCCAGGCATGTGTTGCTGGGGTGCAGCCACGCACCCCGGCCAGCCATCCGGCGTCGTTCATCCACCAGGACGACGGGTGACCCGCCGCCTTCGGCGACGAGCCGGATCAACTCACTCCGGCTGCCTTGTTTCCGGCATCCGATGCAGGTACGCACAGGCTCGCGCCTGGTGTGAAGCGGTTCAGCCACTGGGTGTATCAACCTGCCTCAGTGTCTTTTCCTGCCTCTGCGGTTCTGCTTTCCTTGGGGCCAGCCCCCGCCTTGTTGAGATTGTTGCCTCCACAAGCCGCGAGCACGCCAAAGCGCACGGACACCGGACATAGGCCCGGTTCCATCCAGTCTAAGCCCCCGGGGGCCCGGCCACCGAATCCATAGGGCGTAAGGATCCGGGGGCGGACGCCTCCGGGCGGGTTTAGTTGCCCTTGGCCGGTGCGGCGTCAGAGACGATGTCGATTCGCCAGCCGGTCAGCTTGGCGGCGAGGCGGGCGTTCTGGCCTTCTTTGCCGATGGCAAGGGACAGTTGATAGTCGGGAACAACCACCCTCGCGGACCGTGTGGCCTCGTCGGTGATGGTGACCGAATTCACGCGCGACGGCGAGAGGGAGTTGGCGATGAACGTCGCCGGATCGTCGCTGAAGTCGACAATGTCGATCTTTTCGTCGTTGAGTTCGGTCATGACAGCGCGCACGCGCGAGCCCATTTCACCAATGCAAGCGCCCTTGGCGTTGATGCCGGGGGTGTTCGCTTTGACAGCCATCTTGGTCCGGTGCCCGGCCTCGCGCGCCAACGCGACAATCTCGACCGAGCGGTCCGCGATTTCCGGAACTTCCAGTTCGAAAAGCTTCCGGACGAGGCCCGGGTGTGAACGTGACAGCGTGATGGAGGGTCCTTTGGCGCCGCGGTGGACATCCACCACAAAGGCACGCAGGCGGTTGCCGTGGGTGTACCTCTCCCCCGGCACCTGCTCGGGCGGCGGCAGCAAGGCTTCCACGGAACCGAGGTTCACCTGGATCATGTGCGGGTTGTTGCCCTGCTGGATCAGGCCGGCGACGAGTTCGCCCTCACGGCCCTTGAATTCGCCCAGGACGTTGTCGTCTTCAACATCGCGCAACCGCTGCAGGATGATTTGCCGCGCAGTGCTCGCTGCGATGCGGCCGAACCCCGCGGGGGTGTCCTCGAACTCGCCGATGGCTTCGCCGTCGTCGTCGATTTCCGTAGCCCAAATGGTCACGTGTCCGCTCTTGCGGTCCAGCTCTGCGCGGGCCTTCTCGAAAGCGCCTGGCGTCTTGTGGTATGCCACCAAGAGCGCCTGCTCGATGGTGGGGATCAGGAGGTCCAGCGGGATTTCACGCTCACGCTCCAGGAGTCTCAGCGCACTCATGTCAATATCCATTAGGCCTCCTCGGAAGGTCCGTTGTACTCGTCTTCCAGCACGGCCTCGTTGAGGTGGCTGAACTCTATCTCGACTTTTCCTTGGCGGATCCTGTCGAAAGGAATCTTCACGGGTTCGCCCTGCTTGGGCTTCATCCCCTTCTTGACCTCTTGCTCGGGAACCAGCGTGACGCCGTCGTCGTCGACGGACTGGATCCGGCCCGTCAGGTTCTCTCCCTGGATCACGTTGACCTTGACCATGCGTCCGCGGGCCCGGTGCCAGTGGCGGGGCTCCGTGAGGGGCCGGCCGACGCCGGGCGAGGAGACCTCGAGGTCGTAGGGGCGGGCGTCCGTCTTGGGATCGTTGTCCAGAATGTCCGAAAGGGCCCTGGAGACCTCCGCGATGACGTCCAGGCTGACGCCCCCGGTCTCTTCCTGGGGCAGGTCGATGACCACGTGGACCACCCGATGGGAACCTGCAACCTGGATGGCAACATCCTCAAGGTAGAGCCGGCTTGCCAGGACGGCAGGCTCCAGAAGGGCCCTCAGCCTGCTCTCTTCCGGGTTGCGGACCTCGTGTTGTGGTGGATTCGTAGGATCCGTTCCAGCCTGGTCTGTTGAAGTCGTGGCTTCCGAATGACTCACTGGCCAGCCGCCTCCCGATAGATGATGTTGTGACTACTAGCTTAACGATATTTGCGGCGCCGTGGTGCACGGGCTGTCGCGATCGTGGTGATGGCCCCCGAAAATGAGTGGTCAACCGGTACCGTCCAGGTGTACTGGCATCAGATTGCCCGTGAGCGTGACACCATGGTCTGTTGTGAACCACGAGACTGCTGAAAAACCACGAAGCCACGGCTGGACGAGAGCCCTTCTTCTGGCTTTGCTGGCAGTCCTCGTCGTGGGAGTCGGCGCCGTCTTGGTCCCCCGGGACGCCGGAAAACCGCGAGCGGTGCCGTTTTCCGAAGCCGCCCGCTCCGAGGCCCTCTCCGCGGCCGAGTCGCTCCTGGAAAGCGCATCGCTTCTGGAGAGCACGGACACTGTGATGTTGCTGACAAACCAGGCGCAGGCGCTGCTGCCACCTTCCAGCCCTGCCGCATCGAACACTCCCTCAGCTTCCCCCGGCCCCAGTGCCAGCCAGGGCCGTCCGACCCGGGCCGGTTTCGTCTCTGCGCTCTCCTCGAGCGCTTCCCGTCGCCTGGCGGACGCCGCGAAGGCCAACGGCGGGACGGCGCGGCTCCTTGCCGCCGTCGGGACCTCGCAGCTTCTCGAGTCATCGAGACTGGCCACAATCTGGGGCCTGCCGGTACCGGCGGCCACGCCCGAGGCGACTTCCGCCCCGGCACCGGCCCCGAGTTGCCCGGCGCTGCCCGGAACGTCGGCAACAGCACCAACGGCACCCGGGACAGGATCCGTCCAGGCTGATCTTCCCACAGCCCTTGCCGCCGTTGTCAGCTCCGAACAAGAGGCGATCTATGCCTACCAGGTGGCCCTGACCAAGCTGGACGCAAAGGCATCCGCGACGGCTGCCACGTGGCTGGCCCGGCATCAAGAACTTCTCCGCGGAGCGGAGGCCCAAGGCAGGCTGCACTGCGTCGCAACCCCGCCACGGGAAGCCGGCTATCGTTTGCCAGCCAGCTTCGCCGCCAAACCCGGAGCTGCGCTGGGAAGCATGGAGGCGAGTTCGCTGACTGCTTATGCCGATCTCGTGGCGTTGTCAGAGGGTGAGACGCGCCAATGGGCCGTCGACGGGCTGGTCGACGCAGCCAAGCGCACTCAAGCTCTGGGAACTCCTGTTGGACCTTTCCCCGGACTTTCGATTGATAGCGCCGCCCTGCCTCAACTCCCATCGAGCACCCCGGCTCCATAGGAAAGCCTTTCTTTGCTGGCGGCTGCGGCCCCCAAGTGCTTGGCTTGTTCCATGGCTTCTACTGAAACTGCAGCCCTGCACGAAAACGAACCGCACGCCAACGATCTCGCCCACCGGCTCAACTGGCTCCGCGCAGGCGTCCTTGGCGCCAACGACGGAATAGTCTCCGTTGCCGCGATCGTGGTGGGCGTCGCTGGAGCAACGACGAACACCGGTGCCATCCTCGCGGCCGGCGCGGCCGGACTCGTGGGCGGCGCAGTGTCCATGGCGCTGGGCGAGTATGTGTCCGTCAGCAGCCAAAGCGACAGCCAGAAGGCACTCATTGAAAAGGAGCGCCGGGAGCTCGCCGAGCAGCCTGACGAGGAGCTCGCAGAACTCACTGCGATCTACCAAGCCAAGGGCCTGCGGCCTGAAACAGCGCGGAAAGTGGCCGTGGAATTGACGGAGCACGACGCCTTGGCCGCTCACCTTTCCGCCGAACTGAACATCGACCAAGACGACATCGTCAGCCCATGGCATGCGGCCTTCGCCTCCGCGGTTGCCTTCACCTTGGGCGCGGTGCTGCCGTTGCTCGCAATCTTGCTCCCACCCCCGGGGCTGCGTGTGCCGCTGACCTTCATTTCCGTCTTGCTCGCACTGGCAATTACCGGAGCCCTTGGAGCCTGGATCGGCGGCAGCTCGAGGACTCGGGCCGCCGTGCGCGTTGTCATCGGGGGCGCCCTTGCCCTCGCTGCGACGTTCTTCATCGGAAGCCTCCTGGGCTCCACCGGAGTGGTCTAAACCGCTCTAGGACCGGCTTGGGTAGGCTGGCGGTGATGACTACTTTCGTTTCCATCCCTGGCGATCTCCGGGCGCGCTACTCCCGCACAGCGGAGGGGCGGGCGTGGCTCTCCGGGCTGCCTGGACTGATCAACAGCAGCTTGGAGCGTTGGCAGTTGTCCGTTGACCTGGGACCAGGGGCGGAACCGTGGAATGGCCACGGCGGCATCGTCATTCCGGTCATCTACAACGGCGCCCGTTCGGTGCTCAAGATAGCGTTCCCACACGAGGAGGCCCTCGTTGAACGGCATGCGCTGGCCCTCTGGGGCGGTACCGGCGCGGTCAAGCTGCACGACGCCGATGCTGCCTCCTGCGCGATGGTACTGGAGCGGCTCGACGCCGGCCGCTGGCTGCACAGTGCCCCGATGGACGAAGCCCGCGACGTTTGGGGAACGCTCGTACGGGAACTCAGCATCGAACCGGACGAGCGGCCCGAATGGAAAGAGTTTGAGCACATAGCGGCCCGGGCCGAGCGCTGGAGCGATGAGCTGCCCGCTGACTGGGAGCAACTCGGCCAGCCCTTCCCGCGTTGGCTCCTCGAAGCCGCGCTGGAGGTGTGCCAGACACGGGGCGCTGTTGGACGCCGCGCAGGCAGGGACGTCCTGGTTCATTGCGATCTGCATTTCATGAACATCCTCCCGCACCTCAACGGCCACCAGTCCGTCAGGAAACGCGGATATGTGGCCATTGATCCGCAGCCGATGGTCGGGGAGGCAGAATTCGCCGTCGCCCCGATCCTGTGGAACCGTATCCGCGATCTCTCCAGAACGGCCCCGGAACTTGCACTCCTTGAACGTTGCGCAGATTTCAGCAACGCGGCCGGCTTGGACAGTGAGGCTGCCCGGGAATGGAGCGTGGTGCGCGAAGTGCAGAACGCCCTCTGGTACGCCGGCAAGCCTCATCATGAAGGCGATCTGGCCCGCTCCTTGTGGGTGGCCAGCACCCTCGCGGGGCGGCCACTGGACGGGCTGCCCGCCGCGCACGATCTGCCCGAGCCGGGCCTGGCTGGATCCGATTAGGGTTTAGCTCCGGTGAGGGTTGGCGGCAAAGCCATCGGCTCAGGCTGTTGCCTCCAACGCATCCTTGATGGCTTGCACGGCAACATCCAGATCGGCCGAATCCGTGGACCAGTTCGTGACCGAAACGCGCAGGATATCCCTGCCGTGCCATCGCGAACCGGACATCCAGACCCTCCCGTCGGCCATGATGAAGTCCGTGATGGCCCGGGTCCTCTCGTCTGAACCGAAGGCCAAGGACAATTGCGTGAACACCACGTCGTTGAGCACCTCCACGCCCGGCACCTCCGCAAGCCGCCGCGCCAATTCCGCAGCGCACTCCGCACGTCCCGCGACAAGCTGCCGCACGCCGTCGGCACCCAAGGACCGCAAGGCCGCCCACACCGGCACTCCCCTGGCCCGGCGGGACAGCTCGGGGACTTTTTCCATGGGGTCGCCAGGGCCGTGATCGTCCTGCATCAGGTATTCGGCGTGCATGCCGATGGCCGATCGAAGGGCGGCAACATCGCGCACCGCGACAATTCCGGCGTCGTAGGGCACATTGAGGGTCTTGTGGGCATCGGTCCCCCACGAATCAGCCAACTCCACGCCTTCGACCAGGTGCCGCAGCTCCGGTACCGCCGCCGCCCATAGTCCGAAGGCGCCGTCAACGTGGACCCAGGCGCCGTGCTCCTTGGCAGCCGAGATCGCCTCGGGGAAAGAATCAAAGGCTCCCGAGTGGAGGTTCCCGGCTTGGAGGCACACAATGGTTGGCCCGCGTCCGGAGCCGGCCTCCAGCGCGAACCGGAGCGCGGCTGGATCGATCCGTCCTTGGCGGTCGGCCCGGACAACTTCAGGAGTCCCCAATCCCAGGAAGCGCAATGCCATGTCCAGGCTCTCGTGCCGTTCCGCTCCGACGAGGACCCGCAGTTTCGGCGCGCCTTGGAGTCCCCCGACGTTGACGTCCCAGCCGGCGTTGCCCAACTGGCGCCAGCGAGCTGCCGCCAGCGCCGTGAAATTGGCCATGCTCGCCCCGGTGGCAAACCCGACGTCGGACCCTTCCGGAAGACCGAGCAGCTCGAGCAGCCATTGCCCGGCGGCTTCCTCGATCCCTGCGGTCGCGGGTGTGGCGAAACGCAGCCCGGTGTTCTGGTCCCAGGCGGAGACCATCCAGTCCGCGGCCATGCCGGCGGGCACGGTGCCTCCGATAACCCAACCGAAGAAGCGCCCCGATTGCATGGCCATCAGTCCGGGCTCTGCATGTTCGGCGAGGAAATCGATGACGGCAGCCGGCTCCAGCCCGCTGGCTGGAAGCGGGCCCCCGAAGACCGCCGCGATGTCATCGGCGGTGTTGCGTGGCCGTACAGGACGCCCAGGCAAGGCCCTCAACCACTCCCTGGTATGCTCCCATGCACGTTCGAGTGCCTGCTCATAGTCGCTGGAATCGACCCACATGAGTGCATGCTACGCCCGCGGCTTCCCCCGGGCCATCGCCGGCTGGAACCAGCCGGCTACTTCGAGAAGTAGTCGTGCCAGACGTCTAGGCCCAGCTTGATGATCAACGCGCCAACCACGATCAGGAACACCACGCGCACAAAGCCACTGCCCTGTTTCACGGCAGTCCGGGCACCGAGGTACCCGCCTGCCATGTTGGACAGCCCCAGCACGGCACCGACGCCCCACAGCAGCGATCCGTGCGGCAGGAAGAACAAGATCGCCCCGGCGTTGGTGGCCATGTTGACGATCTTCGCCTTGGCGCTGGCTTCGAGGAAGGCATAGCCCATAGCGGAGACGAGGGCGATCACCAGAAACGAGCCTGTTCCAGGACCTATCAGGCCGTCGTAGAACCCGATCACGGCACCGATGGCGCAAGCCACGACGTAATGCCTATGGCCGTCGTGACGCAGCGCGGTCAGCTCTCCCGCGTTGGGTCGCAACGCTGTGAAGACCGCGACGGCGATCAAGGCCGCCACGATGATGGGTTTGAACACGCTCGCAGGAAGATTGGCGGCCAAGACGGCTCCGCCGAAGCTGCCCGCGAGGGCAATCACCGCCATAGGTATGGCCGTCTTGAGGTCAGGGCCAACCCGACGGTAATAGGTGACGGCACTGGTCGTTGTTCCGAAGATGGAGCCCATCTTGTTGGTGGCCAGGGCCTGGACGGGAGTAATCCCCGGAACCAGGAGCAAGGCGGGGAGCTGGATCAGTCCCCCGCCGCCCACTACTGCGTCTATCCAACCGGCTGCGAATCCGGCCACCACGATCATGATGAGCGTGGTGAGCTGGACCGACTCGAAGCCGGAGATCACTTCTGGCGTACGGCGTTGACTACGTAGTCGGCGGCCTTCTCGACCGCCACGTTTTCGGCCTCACCGGTGCGACGGTCCTTGATCTCCACAACGCCGTCCACCAGGCCACGGCCGACTGCCACGATGGTAGGGACGCCCACCAGCTCGGCGTCACCGAACTTCACGCCCGGGGAAACCTTGGGGCGGTCGTCGTAGATCACGTCGAGGCCGGCAGCCTCGAGTTCGGCCGAGAGCTTCTCGGCCGCCGCGAAAATTTCCTCGCCGCGCCCGACGGCGACCACGTGGACGTCCGCCGGGGCTACGGAGCGAGGCCAGATCAAGCCGCGCTCATCGTTGTTGGCCTCGGCGAGGGCGGCCACGGCACGGGTCACTCCGACACCGTAGGAACCCATGGTGACCACAACCTGCTTGCCGTTCTGGTCCAGGACTTTCAGGTCCAGGGCCTCGGCATACTTGCGGCCGAGCTGGAAGATGTGTCCCATTTCGATGCCGCGTGCGGTCTCCAGGGGGCCCGAGCCGTCCGGGGCTTCGTCTCCCGCACGGACTTCGGTGCATTCAATGACGCCGTCCCAGGCGAAGTCGCGGCCAGCTACCAGGCCGAAGACGTGCTTGCCGTCCTCGTTCGCTCCGGTGACCCAGCTGGTGCCCGAGACAATCCGCGGGTCAACAAGGAAGAGCAGCTTGGACGTGCCTTCGAGTCCCAGCACGGCTTCGCCGAGGGCCAGTCCAGGGCCGATGTAGCCCTTGACCAGTGCCGGGTTCTTCTTGAGGTCTTCCTCGTTGGCCGCTTCCAGTCCGATCTCCCCTGCGATGGGCAGGAAGGAACCGATATTGGCCTCGACGCGCTTGAGGTCCACGGCGCGGTCGCCGGGAACGCCTATGACCACGATCTGGCGCTCGCCCGTGGGCAGCGTGACAGCGAGGACCACGTTCTTGAGGGTGTCCGCGGCAGTCCAGGCGCCGCCGTCGGAATCGCTGCGCGGAGCGAGCTGGTTGGCAGCTGCCACGAGGGTTTCGATGGTGGGTGTGTCCGGAGTGTCCAGGACGCGTGCGGCGGGAGTGTTGGTGAAGTCGATCTCGTCCGGGACCACTGTGGTCACGGCTTCGACGTTGGCCGCGTAGCCGCCCGCCGAGCGCACGAAGGTGTCCTCGCCGATCTCGGTGGGGTGCAGGAATTCTTCGCTCTTGGATCCGCCCATGGCGCCTGCCGTGGCCGCAACAGGGATGACTTCGAGTCCAAGGCGCTCGAAGATTTTCAGGTACGCGGCGCGGTGGGCTGCGTAGCTGGCATCCAGGCCGGCGTCGTCGACGTCGAAGGAGTAGGAGTCCTTCATGATGAATTCACGGCCGCGGAGGAGGCCAGCCCGGGGGCGTGCTTCGTCGCGGTACTTGTTCTGGATCTGATAGAGGCTCAACGGCAGGTCCTTGTACGAGGAGTACAAGTCCTTGACCAGGAGGGTGAACATTTCCTCATGCGTGGGGGCGAGCAGGTAGTCGGCACCCTTGCGGTCCTGAAGGCGGAACAGCCCCTCGCCGTATTCGGTCCAGCGGTTGGTGGCTTCGTACGGTTCGCGTGGCAGCAGGGCCGGAAAGTGGACTTCCTGGGCGCCGATGGCGGCCATTTCCTCGCGGATGATCTGCTCGACCTTGCGCAGGACGCTCAATCCCAGCGGCAGCCACGTGTAGATACCCGGTGCGGCGCGGCGGATGTAGCCGGCGCGGACCAGGAGTTTGTGGCTGGCGACTTCGGCGTCGACGGGATCTTCACGCAGGGTGCGCAGGAACAGCTGGGAGAGGCGAAGGACCACGGGTCAGAATCCGTTTCTATGGCAAGAGCTGGCAAAATCTACTGCGTACTAATCTACCGGCTTACAGCCGGGCCACTCGCCGGGCCCTTTCGTGCGCGCAGACCCGGCTGATTCCTGATTGCGCAACCCTGCCAAACGCAGATGAGCCACGCCATGGTCGGTGGAAGCCCCTGGCCGCTGGGCGGCTGGTCATCCTGCCATGGCGTGGCTCAGCGGCCGGTCGGCCGCGGGCGCTGTCCTGGAGGCTTAGTCAGCCTTGCCTTCCAGGGCAACCAGAACGCCCGCGACTGCGAAGAACTTGTTGCTACCGAGGTCACGAATGGTCTTGATTCCCAGGGCTTCCTGCAATTTCTCAGCGGTTGCATCGGTGACACCTGCAAGCGCTGCCGGAGACGCGTCGAGAATCTCCTTAAGCGACTTGTCTTCAAATGCCTTGTCGAGTGCCTTCGAAAGATCAACGCTTACAGCCATTTGTTTGTGTTTCCTCTCTGAAACCATCCGCGCCCCAACGACACGGCTGGTCCGAACATATGTGATCGCGGACACCTTTTTCAAGGACTTGGACTAATCAATAATTGTT
This sequence comes from Arthrobacter sp. MMS24-S77, assembly GCF_054888235.1. Lineage (NCBI taxonomy): Bacteria > Bacillati > Actinomycetota > Actinomycetes > Micrococcales > Micrococcaceae > Arthrobacter > Arthrobacter sp. MMS24-S77. Next base: position 1,606,092 of record NZ_JBTZRN010000001.1, on the reverse strand, counting down.
GACCGCTGCCGGTACCGGGCTTACCTTTTATTCATCACCTGATGAATAAGTCATTCCCGGAGGCGACGATGTCCCACAGCACATCAGGAAGTAGCGCCCCAGTCACGCGCCCGGCAGTCAAGGCGGAGGGCCTGCACGTCACCCGTGGCCACAAGAAGATCCTGCGCGGCCTGGACTTCGCCATCGAACCCGGCCGGATCACCGGACTGCTCGGCCCCTCCGGGAGCGGCAAGACAACCCTGATGCGGGGAATAGTCGGGGTCCAACGACTCACTGCCGGCACCATAGATGTATTGGGCCGTCCAGCCGGCACGCCATCGTTGAGGCACGACGTCGGTTACGTCACCCAGGCGCCGAGCGTCTATACAGACCTCAGCGTCGAAGCGAACGTCAGATACTTCGGAGCCATGCACGGCACGACGGCGGCAGACACCGCGGAGGCGATTGCCGCCGTCGGGCTCGAAGCACTGGCGCGGCAAAAGACGGCGGACCTGTCCGGCGGTGAATTCAGCCGTGTCTCGCTGGCGTGCGCGCTCGTCTCGCATCCGCAGCTGCTGGTCCTCGACGAACCGACAGTGGGCCTGGATCCCGTACTGCGGGCCGAACTTTGGGGACGCTTCGCCGCCATGGCCGAATCGGGAACCACTCTGCTGGTGTCGAGCCATGTCATGGAAGAGGCCTCACACTGCTCCTCGCTGCTCTTGCTCCGCGACGGCATTTTGCTGGCCCAACTGAGTCCTGCGGAACTCAGCGAACGTGGTCACAGCCACGACCTCGAAAAAGCCTTCCTGCGCATCATCCAGGAATCCGATACGGCTCCCCATCACCGGAGCGCCAGTGAAAGCCAGGTGGCGTCATGAACCCTCGAATGATGCTCGCGACCTCCAGGAGGGTTCTGGGACAGCTGCGGCACGACCACCGCAGCGTCGCGCTCATCATGGTTGTTCCTGCTCTGCTGCTCACGGCCGTGTATTTCCTTTTCGAGAACGAGACCTTGCCGCCTGGATTCCCACGGACCTTTGACCGCGTCGGACTGATGATGCTGGCCATCTTCCCGTTTGTGGTGATGTTCCTGGTCACCTCGATCACGATGTTGCGGGAAAGGACCTCGGGGACGCTGGAGCGGCTCCTGACGACGCCCATCCACAAAGCCGATCTCCTGTTCGGCTACGCGTTGGCGTTCTCGATCATGGCGGCCCTGCAATCCCTGGTAGCCACGGCCGTGGCCTATTGGATCTTCAACCTGGATATCAAGGGGAGTCCGGGTTATGTGGTGTTGATCGCCGTCATCAACGCCGTGCTGGGAGTCGCCCTGGGCCTGTTGTGCTCGGCCTTCGCGCGGACCGAATTCCAAGCGGTGCAATTCATGCCGGTAGTGGTGGTGCCGCAGATCCTTCTGTGCGGGCTCTTCGTCGCGCGGGAACACATGAACGGCGTCCTCGAGAGCATTTCCAATGTGCTGCCACTGACGTTTTCGGTTGACGCCCTCCAGCAGATCGCCGGCAACGCCGGGGCAACCCAGGCCATGTGGCAGGACGCGGGCGTCATGGCGGCGATCGTGGTGGGGGTTTTGGTCCTGGCCTCGTTCACCCTCCGACGGCGGACTTCATGAGCGGCGCCTTGCCGCCGCTTCGGCGGGGACGCCGCAGCGGCGGCAGCGACTCGCGGGAATTGATCCTGGCGACGGCGCGCCGGCTCTTCGCCGAGCATGGTTTCGACGGCACGAGCCTGCGGCAAGTGGCCCGGGAGGCCGAGGTGGACCCGGCCATGGTCCACCACTTCTTCAAGGGCAAGGACGAGCTCTTCGCCCAGAGCGTCGAGCTCCCGGCGGATCCTGCGGAGGTGCTTGCCGGCGTCGAATCACTCGATCCGGCACAGCGTTCGGAGGCGATCGTCCGTGCCGTGTTGCGGTTGTGGGAAAGCCCGGCGCAACACGGACTCGTGGCGTTTGTCAGGGGAACCATCGGATCCAAGGCCAGGACCGCCTTGCTGCGCGAGATGGTGGCCCGGACCATCCTTTCCAGGATCACAGCTGGGCTCCCCGGCTCCCCCGAGGAAGCTCGAATGCGCGGCAACCTTGTCGCCACGCAGATAGTGGGGCTGATGCTGATGCGCTACGTGGTCCGGCTTGAACCACTTGCTTCGGCCTCCCAGGACGAGGTGGTGCGGCTCGTGGCACCTAACGTCCAGCACTACCTCACCGAGGAGCTCACGTAGCGCTTTCCCGCCCAACTAGTCCCCACCGCCACCCTCGCCTCGCAAGCTCGGCCAGGGAACCCTGGCGGCGTGGGCCCACGCAGTAGTTGTCGTTATGAGCCCTCATAACGACAACTACTGCGAGTCAGCGGATGAGCGCCGCTAGCGCGCCGTGGACCGGGAAAGTATGCGTCTGGCGCACCTGGACTCTGGCCCTCTCCGGGCGGCTCGGTGATCATGGAGGTGTTCGTCTTGGTGAACGCCGACCCAAGTTGGTGCCTTGAGTCCGTGAGTCAGCGTGGTGTGGGAGGGCTTCCACGGGAACCGTGGATTGTTGCTGTGAAGCACGGGTATTAGATTCCTGAACATATTCCCTGTCCTCCCCGAGACGGACACAGTAGATGGCCGCCTGAGGGTGTTGGAGGGAAGAAGGAATGGACATTGTTCACGAGCGGGCCGCGGGGTTGGATATCTCCAAACGCGACGCGAAACTCTGCGTGCGGGTGCCGGGCCCGCGGGCCGGGACCTATGCGTCGACGGTCACGACCTGGGGCTCGACTACCCAGAAGATCCTGGAACTGCGGGAGTTCCTGGAACGCGAACATGTGACCACGGTGGTGATGGAAGCGACCAGTGACTACTGGAAGCCCTTCTACTACCTGATGGAGGAAACGCTGCCGGTGATGCTCGTCAACGCCAAGGCCGCCCGGAACATCCCCGGGCGCAAGACGGACGTCTCCGACGCGGCCTGGCTGGCGCAGTTGGCCGCTTTCGGGTTGTTGCGGGCCTCGTTCGTGCCGCCGGAACCGATCCGTGAACTCAGGGACCTGACCCGGGCCCGTGCGATCGCCACCCGCGACCGGGCCCGGGAGATCCAGCGGCTGGAGAAGTTCCTGGAGAGTTCCGGGATCAAGCTCTCCTCCGTGGTCTCGGACCTGACCGGGGTGTCCTCCCGGGACATGCTCGAGGCCCTCATCAACGGGGAACGCAACCCCGATGTCCTGGCCGGCATGGCCCGGGGAGTGCTGCGCTCGAAGATCCCGGCCCTCGTTGACGCGCTCACCGGGCGGTTCAAACCCCACCACGCGTTCATGGCCCGCCTGCACCTGGACCAGATCGACACCCACACCCGGGTCATCGAGACCCTCACGGCACGGATCGAGGAGGCGATGGAACCCTTTCGCGACGCCAGGGAAGCCCTGGCCACCATCCCCGGAGTCTCCCTCAAAGTTGCCGAAGTGATCATCGCCGAAACCGGTGCGGACATGGCCGTGTTCGAAACCCCCGCCCGGCTCGCGTCCTGGGCCGGCGTCAGTCCCGGATCCAACGAGTCCGCCGGACGGATCAAATCCGCGCACATCCTGCCCGGGAACAAATACCTCAAGGCAGCCCTGGGCACCGCGGCCATGTCGGCCGCACGGTCCAAGAACACCTACCTCGCCGCGAGATACCACCGCATCACAGCCCGAAGCGGACGCAACAAAGCCCTCGTCGCCGTCGAACATTCCATCCTCACCGCAGCCTGGCACATGCTCGCCAACGGAGAGTGCTACAACGAGCCCGGAGCCGACCACTTCACCCGCATCAACCCGACCCGCGCCAAGAACAACGCCATCAAGCAACTCACCAGCCTCGGCTACGACGTCACGCTCACACCGGTCACTGCAGCCTGACCCACCCCTACTTTCGTATTAGTTGGGTTGGTCAGTACAGCACCGTGGCGAAGGTTCCGAGGCGTTGGAAACCGACCCGCTCGTAGGTGGCGCGCGCCCTGGTGTTGTATTCGTTGACGTACAGGCTGGTGATCGGTGCAAAGCGCTGGGCCAAGACAACCACGCCCGCCATGTACCCGGCGCTGAGTCCTTGGCCGCGGAACTCAGGGTTCATCCAGACGCCTTGGACCTGGGTTGCCTGCGCCGTGACGGCACCGAGTTCGGCTTTGAACTTCACGGTTCCGGCGTCGATGTGCACCAAGGAATGGCCTTGCCGGATCAGCCCGGCCACCCGACGGCTGTAGAAGTCTTCGCTCCCGAGAAAGGGCGAATAACCCACTTCTTCTTCGAACATGGCGGCACAAGCCGGTAGGATCCTGTCGAAGTCCGCTATGTCTCCGAAGCCGAGCTGCGGATTGGCTTCGACTGCAGGTGGGCCCGATATGGCCAGAAGCGGCTGGTCCGCGCGAACCTCGTGGGCGAAGTGCCCCAGTTGCTCCAGCCGGGAATGAAGTGCAAGCACGGACTCCGCAGGCCCGAAGATCGAGGCATAGCGACGGCCCGCCCGGTGTGCGGCTGAGGCCACACGGGCAGCCAATTCGGGGTCCAGCTGCACCGGAACCAGATTGGCACCGGCCCAGCAGGCACCTACCAGGGTGTCGCCGTCGAACACTCCGAACACACTCGCGCCGCCGGACGTGGGTGCGGCGCTCCCCGACGAGTCAAGGTGCGCCAAAATGAAGACGTTCGCTACGGCGTCTTCCATCGCGAGCGCACGAAGGGACCGGGTGTCGGCAGCGCCGAGCACCCGGACGGAAATCCCATCGGCACCAGTCTCGTCTTTACTACGAGACGCTAACCACGGGGCTACCCTTGACAGCATCTTCGCCATCGGCCTCCCCCATCTCTTCGGCGATACGCATGGCCTCTTCGATCAGTGTCTCAACAATCTGGCTCTCGGGAACAGTCTTGATGACTTCACCCTTCACGAAGATCTGTCCCTTGCCGTTTCCGGACGCAACGCCCAGATCGGCTTCGCGAGCCTCACCCGGGCCGTTCACCACGCAACCCATAACGGCGACGCGGAGCGGAATCTCCATTCCCTCAAGTCCGGCGGTGACCTGCTCGGCGAGGGTGTAGACGTCCACCTGGGCGCGTCCACACGATGGGCAGGAGACGATTTCCAACTTGCGTGGGCGCAGGTTGAGGGACTGCAGGATCTGGTTGCCTACCTTGATTTCCTCAACGGGCGGCGCGGACAGGGACACGCGGATGGTATCGCCAATACCTCGGGACAGAAGCGCTCCGAAGGCGGTAGCGGACTTGATGGTGCCCTGGAACGCGGGCCCAGCCTCGGTCACGCCAAGGTGCAGGGGCCAGTCGCCCTTTTCGGCGAGCATCTCGTAGGCCGCCACCATGATCACGGGGTCGTTGTGCTTGACCGAGATCTTGAAATCGTGGAAGCCGTGTTCTTCGAACAAGGAAGCTTCCCACACTGCCGATTCCACGAGGGCTTCCGGCGTGGCCTTGCCGTACTTCTTCAGGATGCCTGGCTCCAGGGATCCCGCGTTGACGCCGATCCGGATGGAAGTCCCGTGGTCCTTGGCGGCCTTGGCGATTTCCTTCACTTGGTCATCGAACTTGCGGATATTGCCCGGATTGACGCGCACCGCGGCGCAGCCTGCCTCGATCGCAGCGAAGACGTACTTCGGCTGGAAGTGGATGTCCGCGATCACCGGGATCTGCGACTTGCGGGCGATGATCGGCAGCGCCTCGGCGTCATCCGCGGACGGGCAAGCGACACGAACGATGTCACAGCCGGACGCCGTCAGCTCCGCGATCTGCTGCAGGGTGGCGTTGATGTCCGTGGTGGGGGTGGTGGTCATCGATTGCACACTGATGGGTGAATCGGAGCCGACGCCCACCGAGCCCACCTTGATCTGGCGGGTCTTGCGGCGGGGCGCGAGAACGGGGGGCGGGGCTGATGGCATTCCCAGGCTGACCGAGGTCACGTGGACTCCTTGGGTTGAAATGGGTGGATCGCAGGGCTTGGTTCCGGGCCCCGGCCGGTCATGCTGCTAGGAAGCGTGGGCGGAGAGCACTCCGATAATGGGGTTCCACTCGGACGTCCGGATGCCTGCAATCCCTTGTGCGGCGGCGAACGGATCCTCCTTCAACGTTGCGTTCAGCTCGGACTCGTCGGCGGCCTTCAGCAGCAACAGCGCACCCGCACCATCGGTGTAAGGACCACTCGCCAGCAGGGTCCCCTGCTCGGCAAGACCGGCGAGCCAGGCACGGTGGGCGGGGCGGTTCGCGTCGCGCACCTCGGCGGACTCGGCGTCGTACACGTACTCAACAGCGAAAACAGTCATATGGATAGCCTATCCCCCCAGTACAATTCAGCGGCCAGTACAATTCAGAGGCCAGCCCAATCCGGGACGTCCCCCGCAGCTTCACGCGCACCCGGATCAGCCGAAGATATTGACGGGCTTGACGATGTCCGCGTAGATCAACAGTGCACCCATGGCCATGAGCAGGCTGGCCACGACGTAGGTCAGCGGCAGGAGCTTGGCGATGTCGAAAGCGCCAGGATCCGGTTTACCGCGCAGCTTGGCGATTCGACGCCGGGCTCCCTCGTAGAGCGCGCCAGCCACGTGCCCACCGTCGAGCGGCAACAGCGGAATCAGGTTGAAGACGGCGAGCGCGAAGTTCAGTCCCGCCAGGAGCCCCACAAGCGCGCCGATGCGTGATTGCAACGGGACCTCCTCCATGGCGGCGACTTCACCGGCCACCCGGCCGACACCCACCACGCTGATGGGACCGTTGGGATCGCGCGGCTCGGAGCTGAACGCAGCCTGTGCCACGCCGACCACCCGGGCGGGCAGGTTGAGGATGACCCCGGCGATTTGTTTGATGTTCTCTCCGGCCATCGGAAGAACGGTCGACGCCGGTTGGGGCACCATGGCGGTCTGGGCACCAATGCCGAGGAACCCGACTTCTTCGTACAGCGGCTTGCCGTCCGCGCCCTTGGCCTGCTGGCCGTTGTCTCCGATAACAGGGCGTGCGGAAAGCACCGGGGTTACTTCCGTGGTGACGCTCTTGCCGTCACGCTCCACGGTGATGTGGACGGCTTTGCCTGCGGAAGCCCGGATCCAACTGCTCATTTCAGCCCAGCTGGTCACAGGCTTGCCGTCAAAGCCGGTGACAACGTCGTTGGGCTGGAGCTTGGCGACCGCCGCCGGGGTCAGCTGGCAGTCCGGCGAATTGGGATCAACGGTTTCTCCCGCCTTCACCTGGCACTTGGAGACAGTGGCAATGGTGGTAGTGGCGGTGGAAACACCGAAGCCCATGAGCAACACCGCGGTCAGCACAAGGCCGATCAGCAGGTTCATAGCCGGGCCGCCCAGCATGATGATGATCTTTTTCCAGACCGGCAGCCTGTAGAAGACCCTGTTCTGGTCGCCCGGTCCCACGTCCTCATGCGCCGCGGACCGGGCCTCGGTGGCAAGGGTTTGGAACATACCCGTGCTGGACGGACGCACGCTGCCATCATCTTTGTTGGGCGGATACATGCCGATCATCGAGACGTAGCCGCCAAGCGGAATGGCCTTGAAACCGTATTCGGTCTCGCCTTTCCGTGTGGACCAGAGGGTGGGGCCGAAACCGATCATGTACTTCGTGACGCGCACTTTGAAAAGCTTGGCGGGCACGAGGTGCCCCACCTCGTGCAGCGCGATGGAGACGGCCACGCCGATCGCGACGAAGACGACTCCGAGAATGAACAGGATGACGGGATTCATGCCTTAAGTACTGCTTCCTAAAGGGTGCTGTTGGCTAAACGATCGTGGGTGCGCGTGCGTGCCCACCTCTCAGCATCCAACACAGAGTCCACCGTCAGCTCCAAGGATCCTGAATGTTCGCTGAGGACTGACTCCACCGTGTCCACGATGTCGGTGAAGCGGATCCTGCCGGCGTGGAAGGCTTCCACGGCTTCCTCGTTGGCCGCGTTGAAGACGGCCGGAAAAGTACTGCCCTGCTTCGCGGCGTCCTTAGCGAGTTCCACCGCGGGGAAGGCTACCGAGTCAAGGGGTTCGAACGTCCAACTGGTGGCCTGGGTCCAGTCGCAAGCCTTGGCGGCGCGGGGCACGCGGTCCGGCCACCCGAGTCCGAGGGCTATGGGCAGCCGCATGTCCGGTGGCGAGGCTTGGGCGATGATGGAGCCGTCCACGAACTCCACCATGGAGTGCACCACTGACTGCGGGTGCACCACGACGTCGATCCTGTCCAAAGGGACGTCGAACAGCAGGTGCGCTTCGATGACTTCCAGGCCTTTGTTGACCAGGCTGGCTGAGTTGGTGGTGACCATCAGGCCCATATCCCACGTGGGGTGGGCAAGAGCCTCGGCCGGCGTCACGTCGCGGAGTTGCTCGCGGGTCCGGCCCCGGAAAGGCCCGCCCGACGCTGTTAGGATGAGTTTTTCAACCTCTTTGTCGGTTCCCGCGCGGAGGCATTGGGCGATGGCCGAGTGCTCGGAATCCACAGGCACGATCTGGTCAACGGCGGCCGCGGCCTTCACGAGCGCGCCGCCCACGATCAGGGATTCCTTGTTCGCCAAGGCGAGGGTGGCGCCGGACTTGAGCGCTGCCAGCGTGGGGGCCAAGCCGATGGAACCGGTGATGCCGTTGAGTACGACGTCCGCTTCGATCGCGGCAATCTTGGTGGAAGCGTCCGCTCCCGTGATGATTGCCGGATCATAGTTCCGGAGTCCGGCGGCGGAGGCGGCCGCACTGATGAGTCTCTGGAGTTCATGGGCGTCGCCGTAGGCGATGCCCACTGCCTGGGCCTTTGTGTGGACGGCTTGCTGCGCGATGAGTTCCAGGTTGCCGCCGCCTGCGCTCAGTGCCACGACCTCGAACAGGTGGGGAGCGGCGTCGACGACCTCAATCGCCTGTGTGCCGATGGAACCAGTGGACCCGAGGAGAACGATCTTGCGCGGCTGCATTGCTTAAGTATCCCGCACCCCAGGCGTAGCGTTGTTTTGTGGACTGGGTCTCGTGGTTCGAGGCGCCGGACTATGAATTCGCCCGGCAGGTGCTCCAGCGTGGCACGGCCGCGCTCTACTTCATCGCGTTCCTGTCCAGCCTCAACCAGTTCCCTGCGCTCCTCGGGGAACACGGGCTTCTCCCTGTCCCCCGGTACGTGGATGGTCACAGGATCTTGCGCAGGCCCAGCTTGTTCCGCTGGAAATATTCGGACACTTTGCTCCGGGCAGTGTGCGCTGCCGGACTCGCCGTTTCCTTGACGCTTGTGGGCGGACTTCCGCAGCTTGGCCCGCCGTGGCTTCCCCTGGCCGCGTTCCTGGCTCTGTGGCTGCTCTACATGTCGATCGTCAATGTTGGCCAGACCTTCTACGGCTTCGGTTGGGAGATGCTGCTGCTCGAAATGGGATTCACGGTTGCCTTCCTCGGCTCGGAGCAGACTCCCCCGCCTAAGACCATCCTCGTGCTGCTCGTGTGGCTGTTGTTCAGGCTGGAGTTCGGCGCAGGCATGATCAAGATCCACGGCGGAAGCGAGTGGCGTGATTTAACCGCCCTGTACTACCACCACGAGACGCAGCCCATGCCTGGGCCGCTCAGCCGCCATGCGCACCTGCTGCCCAAACCCCTTCACCGCGTGGAAGTGCTGGGCAACCACTTCGCCCAACTGGTGGTGCCGTTCTTCCTGTTCTTCCCGCAGCCACTGGCCAGCATTGCCGCTGGAATCGTGGTGTTCACGCAGCTCTGGCTGGTGGGGAGCGGTAACTTCGCGTGGCTTAACTGGTCCGCGATTGTGCTTGCTTTCGCTGCGGTGAGCGATCCCGTGGCCCACGCTGTGCTGCCGTTCATTCCACAACAGCGGTACCCGGCCACGGCGGCAGTTCCGCAGTCCCCGGTGTGGTGGCTCGCCGTCGTACTCGCGGTGACTGCGTTCCTCCTGGTGCTCAGCTATTGGCCCATCCGCAACCTGCTCTCGCGGGAGCAGCTCATGAACGCGAGTTTCAACCGTTGGCAATTGGTCAACACTTACGGGGCGTTCGGTACGGTGACGCGGCACCGGGTGGAAATCGTGGTGGAGGGCACGCAGGCGGACGTTCCCGTCGATGAGGCCGATTGGCGCGAATACGGCTTCAAGGGCAAGCCCGGCGACGTCCGCCGGCTCCCGCGCCAGTGGGCGCCGTACCACTTGCGCCTCGACTGGTTGATGTGGTTCCTGCCCTTGCGCACTGTGCACGAGGAGTGGTTCTACGCGTTCCTCGGCAAGCTGCTCGACGCCGACCGGCCCACCTTGCGTTTGTTGCGCCAGGATCCGTTCGACGGCGCACCGCCCCGTTGGGTGCGGGCCCGCAGCTTCCTGTACCGCTTCGCCACAAGGGCCGAGTTCCGCGAAACGGGCCAGCGTTGGATCCGGATGGAGCTCTACGAGGTCATCGCCCCGCTGGGCCATCCGCCGTCGCGGCGGCGTGGACGCTAGATGCGGCAGGACTGGGCCTTTAGGACAGCCGTGCCCTGTGCAGCGTCGATTCGGCGTGTTTGAGGATAGGACCGTCCACCATTTTTCCCTTGTACTGGAATACCCCGGTTCCGGCCGCGGCGGCCGCATCAAGCAGCTCCCGCGCCTCAGCGACGGCATCCGGCGAGGGTGCGTAGGCTTCGCGGACAACGGCCACCTGGTTCGGGTGGATGCAGGCCTTGGCACCGAATCCACTGGCCACTGCGTCTGCGGATTCCACACCCAGCCCGGCAAGATCGGGAATGTCGACGTAGACCGAGTCGATGGCTTCCTTGCCCGCAGCCTTGGCGGCAAGCAGCACAGTGGAACGGGAGTGCATGGCGACGGCCCGGTAGCCGCCGTCGTCCTTGCGGCTGGAGGTGCCGCCCATGGAGGCGATCAGGTCCTCGGCACCCCACATGAGCCCGACGACGTTCTGGGCCTGGGCGATCTCACTCGCGTTGATGATCCCTTTGGCCGTCTCGCACAAGGCAATGACGTGGTACCCCTCAAGTGCTTTCAGCTGTTCGCCGGTCTCCGCTTTGGCCAACATCACGGTGCGGTAGGGCGTGTGTTTGAGGCAGTGCAGGTCCTTCTCGAAGTCCGGGGTGCCCACCGGGTTGACGCGCACAATCGTACGGCTGGGGTCGAGTTCGGCGGTCTCGCCCCCCGAGCCGACCTGGGCGAGAATGGCGCCCCGGGCGCGTTTCTTGTCCGCCGGCGCGACGGCGTCCTCGAGGTCCAGGATCACTGCGTCGGAGCGCTCGGCGGCCTTTTGGTACCGTTCCGGACGGTCGGCGGGGCAGAAAAGCAATGCGGGGCCCATCGTGAAGGTCATGTATTGATTGTCCCCTGTTGCGCCTCGAGATGCGCGGTCCGGGTCCACATGAGGCAAGCCCTCGTGGCCAAGGCCACAACCGTGCCGTCTTGGTTGCGGCCTGTGTGCTGCATGGTCACGATGCCCTGCCCGGGACGCGACGACGAGGCCCGCTTCCCGGTCACCACGGTCTCCGTGTAGAGGGTGTCGCCGTGGTAGAGCGGGTGCGGAAAAGAGACGTCCGTGAGGCCAAGCTGGGCGATGATGGTGCCCTGGGTCAGCTGCGTCACGGACTGCCCCACCATGGTGGACAACGTGAACATGGAGTTCATGAGCCGCTGGCCAAAAGGTTGGGTGGCGCTCCACGCGGCGTCCAAGTGCAATGCCTGGGTGTTCATGGTCAGCGTGGTGAACAGGACGTTGTCCGTTTCCGTCACGGTCCGGCCCGGGCGATGCGCGTAGACGACGTCTTCCTCGAGCTCGTCGAAGTAGAGCCCCCGCTGCTCGATGACTCGGGGTTCGGGGACTCGGGGTTCGGGGACTCGGGGTTCAGCGGCGCGGGGACCACCCTTGCCCGGGGTTTCAGGGCTCGCGGTCATACGGTCAGTTCCTGGTCTTCTTCGAAAAGCTCGACGCCGGTCGCGGCCGCAACGTCCTCCGCGGAGACATTCGGCGCCAGCTCGCGCAGGACCAGCCTCGACTCCCCGCCGTCCGAGACCACGTCGATCACGGCAAGATCGGTGATGATCCTGTCAACGCAGCCCTTCCCCGTTACTGGCAACGAGCATTCCTTGACGATCTTGGGCTTGCCATTGCGGTCCACGTGCTCCATCATCACGATCACCCGCTTGGCGCCGAACACGAGATCCATGGCTCCGCCCATGCCTTTGACCATCTTTCCCGGGATCATCCAGTTGGCCAGGTCCCCGTTGGCTGCGACCTCCATGGCTCCAAGCACTGCGACGTCCACGTGACCACCGCGGATCATGCCGAACGATGTTGCCGAGTCGAAGAACGCGGCGCCCGCGTTGACGGTGACCGTTTCCTTGCCTGCGTTGATCAGGTCGGGGTCTATTTGGTCCTCGGCAGGATAAGGGCCGACGCCCAGGATGCCGTTTTCGGAATGCAGGATCACTTCGACCCCGTCAGGGATGTAGTTGGGAATCAGGGTGGGCATGCCGATCCCCAGGTTGACGTATTGCCCGTTGCTGAGCTCGCGGGCTACGCGGGCGGCCAGTTCGTTGCGCGTCCAGCCTTTGCCTTCGTGATGGTCGGCGTCGGCGCGGCGGTACTCATGCCTGACCGCCTCGGGACGCGGCGGCACATCCTGGGTGGTGTTTGTTTCCATGGCTACGCTCCTGCCTGATCGCTAGTACCGGTGGCCTCGGCAGTGCCCGCGGCAGACGCCGGGGTCAAGGCCACCGTCCGCTTTTCGATGCGCTTCTCCGTGTCCGGTGCAAGCACGACCCGCTGGACGAAGATGCCCGGCGTGTGGATGTTTTGCGGATCGAGTTCGCCGGGCTCCACGAGCTCTTCTACCTCGGCGATGGTGATCCGGGCAGCCATGGCGCACAAGGGGTTGAAGTTCATGGCCGTCGCATGGAAGACGAGGTTCCCGTGACGATCGCCCTTCCAGGCATGCACCAGTCCGAAGTCGGGGGTCAGTGACTCCTCCAAGACATAGTCCGCGCCGTTGAAGGTACGCACTTCCTTTGGCGAGGACGCGATCGCAACGTTGCCGTCGGCGTCGTACTTTTGCGGAAGCCCGCCTTCCGAGACCTGCGTCCCGACGCCCGCCGCCGTGAAAAACGCGGGGATGCCGGCGCCTCCGGCGCGCAGTTTCTCAGCCAGTGTCCCCTGCGGTGTGAGAACCACCTCGAGCTCGCCGGCCAAATACTGCCGTGCGAACTCCTTGTTCTCGCCAACATAGGAACTGATGGTCCGGCGGATGCGTCCGTCCCTGAGCAGGATGCCCAGGCCCCAGTCGTCCACGCCGCAGTTGTTGCTGACAGTTTCAAGGTCCTTGGTGCCTTGATCGTAGAGTGCATCGATCAGCGCCACGGGGATGCCGCACAAGCCGAACCCGCCGACGGCGAGCGAGGCGCCGTCGTGGATGTCCTTCACCGCTTCCGCGGCGCTGGCAACAACTTTGTCAATCATCGTTTACCTTCCCTGACGGTCAAAGGCCCAGCTCGCGGGCGATGAGCATCAACTGGACCTCGGTGGTGCCCTCCCCGACTTCCAGGATCTTGGAGTCGCGGTAGTGCCGTGCCACCGTGAATTCGTTGATGAAGCCATAGCCACCGAACACCTGGGTGGCGTCCCGTGCGTTGTCCATGGCTGCCTCGCCTGCGACCATCTTAGCGATGGCCGCTTCGGTCTTGAACGGCTTGCCGGCCAGCATCCTCGCGGCCGCGTCGTAGTAGGCCAACCGTGCGGTGTGGGCCCGTGCCTGCATGCGGGCGATCTTGAACTGAATTGCCTGGTATTTGCCGATGTTGTGCCCGAAAGCCACGCGTTCCTTGGCGTATTTCACGGACAATTCAACGCACCCCTGTGCCGCACCGGTGGCGAGGGCAGCGATGGCGATGCGGCCTTCATCCAGGATGGACAGGAAGTTGGCGTACCCCCGTCCCCGGACACCAAGCAGGTTCTCCTCGGGTACCCGGACGTTGTTCAAGGTGAGCGGGTGGGTGTCGGAGGCGTTCCAGCCCACCTTGTTGTAGGCCTTTTCCGCAGTGAAGCCGGGCGTGTCGGTAGGAACCAGGATTGTGGAGATCTCCTTCTTGATGCTCCCGTCCTTGCGTTCGTGCTGTCCGGTGACGGCGGTGACGGTGACGAGCCGGGTGATGTCGGTCCCGGAGTTGGTGATGAACTCCTTGTTGCCGTTGATGACCCAGCGGCCGTCCTCGAGGTGTGCGTTGGTCTTGGTGCCGCCGGCGTCCGAGCCTGCTTCCGGCTCGGTCAGGCCGAAGCCCGCGAGCGCTTCAGCGGAAGTCAGCTGGGGCAGCCAGTGTTCCTTCTGCGCTTGGGTACCGAAGCGGTACACCGGCATGGCGCCGAGCGAGACACCTGCTTCGAGGGTGATGGCCACGGATTGGTCCACCCGGCCCAACTGTTCCAGCGCGAGGGCGAGTGCGAAGTAGTCTCCGCCCATGCCGCCGAACTCTTCAGGGAAGGGCAGGCCGAAGAGGCCCATCTCGCCCATCTGCTTGACGACTTCGTAGGGGAAGCTGTGTTCCTCGTCGTGCTTGGTGGACACGGGGGCCACTACCTCGTCGGCGAATTCCCGGACCGAGTTGCTTAGGTCCTGGTATTCCTCGCTGAGTTCAAAACTTGCCATGGCTAGACTTCCTCGTCTTTCTGGTTTTCAGTCGGTTCCGCTGTGACTTCAGGGGCGGGTTCTGGGGCGGGTTCTGCCGCCACGTGGATGGTTGCGAGGACTTGGTCAGCCTTGACGAGGTCCCCGGTTTTGCTGCTGAGGTGCACGGTGCCGGACACCGAGGCCACCAATTGGTGCTCCATCTTCATTGCCTCCACGGCAAGGAGGACCTGGCCCGCTTCCACGTGGTCGCCGTTGTGCACCGAAACGGAGACGACAGTTCCCGGCATGGGAGACCGGACTTCCGGGTCCGCGGCGCCTTCCTCGCGCTGGATGCCCGCGAGGATCCGTTGGAGCCGGGACTCGCGGTCCAGGATCTCCAGCCGGCAGGACCAGCCGTCGCTGCCGAGCCATAGCTCTCGGGGCTGGCCATATGCGGCGCCTCCCGGAGATGGTGAGCCGTGCGCGAAATGGTGCTCGACGCCGTCGAGCACCAGCGCCGTTTGTCGGGCGGATCCCGGCCGCATCTCTGCTGTGTGCACGACGCCGTTGTCCACGCTCGCAGTGAAGCCCGAACCGTTCCCGGTGAGCGCGACCGTCGACAGGCCGGCGTCGGGACGTCCGATGGTGGTCTTCCATGGCGCGGGCGCGCCGATGCGCCAACCGTCCGGGGTGTTCCAGGGAGATGTCGCCTCGGCCGGCGCCAAGGCCGGGCGGCCCAGCATCGCCGCGGCGATCAACTCCACGTCCGCCACCTGACGGAATTCCATCCCCTCCAGCTTGCGCTCGATCAAGCCGGTGTCGAGGCGCCCGGCGCGGACGTCGTCGTCGTTGATCAGGAGCCGCAGGTACTCAACGTTCGTCTGTACACCCAGCAGGGTGTAGTCCCCCAGCGCAAGGTCGAGGGTGTCCAGGGCCGCTTTGCGGTCCGGGCCCCAGGCAATAACCTTCGCGAGCATGGGATCGTAGTCGCCGGTGACGGACAATCCCGGGAGCATGGCGGAGTCGACGCGGACGTGCGGATCGCTGCTTGCCCGTTCCCGGAGCGTCACGATCTCCCCGATGGATGGCATGAAGCCGCGTTCGGGCACCTCCGCGTAAACGCGCCCCTCAACGGCATGACCGTCAAGCACGACGTCGGACTGTGCGACCGTGAGGACCTCACCGGCGGCGATGCGCACTTGCCATTCGACAAGGTCGACGCCTGTGACCACTTCCGTGACGGGGTGCTCCACCTGGAGGCGGGTGTTCATCTCCATGAAGAAGAAGTGCTCCGGGTCCTGGTCCGAGACGAGGAACTCGACTGTGCCCGCACCGCTGTACTTGACGCTTCGGGCAGCCTGGCAGGCGGCCTCACCGATCCGTGCCCGGACCTCGGCCCCATTCGCGAGGGATTCCAGCAAGGGGGACGGCGCTTCCTCGATGACCTTCTGGTGGCGGCGCTGGAGCGAGCATTCGCGCTCGCCGAGATGGATCACGTTGCCGTGGTTGTCGGCGAGGACCTGGACCTCGATATGCCGGGGCGCTTGGATGAGCCGCTCCAGGAAAAGGGTGTCATCACCGAAGGCGCTCGCCGCCACGCGCCGGGCCGTCAGCAGAGTAGCCGCCATATCCTCGAGCCGTTCCACAATGTGCATGCCTTTGCCACCGCCCCCGGCCGACGGTTTGATCAGCAAAGGGAAGCCGACGCCGGGCGCCGCTTCGATCAGTTCCGCATCGCTCAAGCCTGGTTCGGCGATGCCCGGAACGCAGGGGACGCCGTAGGACATGACGTGGTTCTTGGAACGGATCTTGTCGCCCATGATCTCGATGGCGTCGATGCCGGGGCCGATGAACGCGATCCCGGCTGCGTCCAGGGCCTTGGCGAACTCCACGTTCTCGGCCAGGAATCCGTAACCGGGGTGGACGGCTTGGGCGCCGCTTTGCAGGCAGGCCTCGATGATGGCGTCTATCCGCAGGTAGCTCTCCGCCGCCGCTGCTGTGCCGATCCGGACGGCAGTGTCCGCTTCGCGCACGTGCCGCGCTCCGGCGTCGGCGTCTGAATAGACGGCCACCGAGCGGATGCCCATGGCCTTGAGGGTGCGGATGACGCGGCAGGCGATCTCGCCGCGGTTGGCGACAAGGACGGTGTCGAAAGGGTTGGTTGTCATGGGGGTCACATCCGGAAGAGGCCGAAGGAGGTTTCCGGCAGCGGTTGGCGGGACACGGTGTCGAGGGCCATACCCAGGACGCGCCGGGTGTCAGCGGGGTCGATGATGCCGTCGTCCCAGAGCCTGGCGGTGGAGTAGTAGGGACTGCCTTGGTCTTCGTATTGCTGCTTGATGGGGGCCTTGAAGGCTTCCTCGTCTTCCGCGGACCATTCCTCGCCGCGGGACTCGTATTGGTCCCGCTTGACGGTGGCCAGCACGCTGGAGGCCTGGTTCCCGCCCATGACCGAGATCCTGCTGGCGGGCCACATCCACAGGAACCGTGGTGAGTAGGCACGGCCGCACATCGAGTAGTTTCCTGCACCGAAAGAACCGCCGATCACCACGGTCAGCTTCGGCACGCGGGCAGTAGCCACGGCGGTGACCATCTTGGCGCCGTTCTTGGCGATGCCGCCCTGTTCGACGTCCTTGCCCACCATGAAGCCGGAGAGGTTCTGCAGGAAAACCAAGGGGATGCCGCGCTGATCGCAGAGCTCGATGAAGTGTGCGCCCTTGAGGGAGGACTCGCTGAACAGCACTCCGTTATTGGCCACAATGCCCACAGGATGGCCGTGCAGCTTGGCGAACCCGGTCACCAGGGTGGTGCCGTAGTTCTTCTTGAACTCGTGGAACCTGGAACCGTCCACCAGACGGGCAATGACCTCGCGGACGTCGTACTGGGCGTTGACGTCCGTGGGAACCGCACCATAGATCTCGCCCGGGTCCACTACGGGCTCGACGGCGGTGTCCACGTCCCACGCGGGCGCGGCCGGCTTGGGCAGGGTGGAGACGATGTCCCGGACGATCTGCAGCGCGTGCTCGTCGTTCTCGGCGAGGTGGTCCGTCACGCCCGAAATCCTTGAGTGGACGTCCCCGCCACCCAGTTCCTCAGCCGTGACGATCTCGCCGATGGCGGCCTTCACGAGGGGCGGCCCGCCCAGGAAGATGGTGCCTTGGTTGCGGACGATCACCGTTTCGTCGCTCATGGCGGGTACGTAGGCGCCACCGGCCGTGCAGGATCCCATGACCGAGGCGATCTGCGGGATCTTCGCGGCAGACATTTTCGCCTGGTTGAAGAAGATCCGGCCAAAGTGTTCCTTGTCCGGGAACACTTCGTCCTGCTTGGGCAGGAACGCTCCCCCGGAATCGACGAGATAGACACAAGGCAGCTTGTTCTCCAGGGCTATTTCCTGGGCCCGGAGGTGCTTCTTCACCGTCATCGGGTAATACGTCCCACCCTTGACCGTGGCGTCGTTGGAAACCACCATCACCTGGCGGCCGTGTACCAAACCGATGCCTGCAATGACGCCTGCACCGGGTGAATCATCGTTGTACATCCCATTGGCCGCCAACGGAGCGATCTCCAGGAACGGGCTGCCCTCGTCCAACAGGTAGTTGACACGTTCCCGTGGCAACAGCTTCCCCCGGGAGATATGCCGTTCGCGCGATTTCTCCGGTCCACCAAGGGCCGCCACGGCAAGTCGCTTCTTCAACTCCTGCACCAGTGACAGCTGCGCTTCCGCGTTGGCCGCGAACTGATCGCTGCTGGTATCCAGCTGGCTGGCGAGTGTCTCCATCGACTGCGTCCCATCCCGGCCCAGGGCCATCTCAGTTAGTACCGCATAACTGGAATTTAGGTTAGTCTCTATTAACTGTGTTGTCCATCACCTCGGCACTTGGCCCGTCCCGGTATCGGCGCTGAATTGGACGCGTGCAAAAGGAGGAATTGTGGTCACCTTCCAGCGGAGCTCCCAGCAGGACGGCCCAACCCCGCGGAGCCCCAAGCAAGACAGCCCGACCCAAAGAAGCCAAGCCAAGGAAACACGGCGCAAGGCCCTCCTAACCGCCGCGGCCGGGTTGTTCGCCGCCGACGGTTTCAACCGTGTGTCGCTGGAAGACCTGGGGGCCGCCGCAGGAGTAAGCGGCCCTGCGGTGTACCGGCATTTCCCGGGAAAACAAGCCGTGCTCGCCGAGTTGCTCCTGAGCGTGAGCCGCAATCTGCTCGACGGCGGCCGTACCGTGGCGTCCGAGGCCCCCGACGCCGAAACCGCGTTGCGCGGATTGGTGGAGTTCCATGTGGACTTCGCCCTCAGCAATCCCGATGTCATCCGGGTCCAGGACCGCGATTTCAGCAACCTCAGCGACTCCGACCAGGCCGAAGTCCGCACCCTGCAGCGCAACTACGTGGAACTGTGGGTGGGAGTCCTCGGCGAACTGCATCCCGACACGGATCCTGCCGAGCTGCGGGTACGGGCACACGCAGCCTTCGGTTTGATCAACTCGACTCCCCACTCCGTGCGGCACCACGGACGACGCATGGCGGTCAAAAGCGCCCGGCCCATCCTCGAACGGATGGCCCTGGCGGCGCTGACGGTGCGCTAGCCTGGCGCCTCCAAGACCCAACTGACTCGCAGTAGATGTCGTTATGAGCCGTCAAAACGACAACAACTGCGAGTCAGTTGGGCCTGTTAGATCATGGTCATGACCGTGGCCGGGTCGGAGAGAATCGCGCCCAAATCGGCTAGGAATTTCGAACCCTGTTCGCCGTCGACCAGCCGATGGTCGAAAGACAGGCTCAGGGACATCACCTGGCGCACGGCGAGTTCGTCATTGTGCACCCACGGAGCTTTGCGCACCGATCCCAGCGCCACGATGGCGGCCTCGCCCGGATTCAAGATGGGCGTTCCGGCGTCGATCCCGAACACGCCGATGTTCGTGATCGAGATGGTCCCGCCCGTGAGGTCTGCCGGCGAGGTCTTGCCGGAACGTGCGGTATCCGTCAGTTCGGACAAAGCGGTGGACAGTTCCAACAGGGTCATCGTGTGGGCGTCTTTGATGTTGGGAACAGTCAGTCCCCGCGGTGTAGCGGCGGCAATCCCCAGGTTCACGTAGTTGAACTGCACGATCTCCTGAGCGGCTTCGTCCCAGCGGGAGTTCAGGGTCGGGTTCCTTCGCAGGGCAATCAACACTGCCTTTGCCGCGATGGTCAACGGCGTGAGCTTGTACCCGGCAAATTCGCGACTAGCCTTGAGCCGCGTCAGCAGTTCCATGGTGGGCGTGACGTCAACGGTCAGGAACTCCGTCACATGCGGCGCCGTGAAGGCACTTTGCACCATCGCGGCGGCCGTGAACTTGCGGACTCCCTTGATAGGGGTGCGCGTCTCGCGTTCTGCGGAAACACCGACGGCGGACGCGGCGAGAGCCGCGGTCGGGGCGACCTCGGGAACGGAGACCTGCGCCTGGAACCCAGCCGCGAAATCCTGGACATCGGAACGCGTGATGAGCCCTGCCGGCCCGGTTCCCTTGACCAGCCCGAGGTCAATTCCGAGATCCCTTGCCAACTTACGGACCGGAGGAGTGGACCGCGGACGCTCTTGTTCCGCCGCCGGCTCGCTTGAAACGGCGAGCGGAGCGGGCTGTTCAACGACGGGAACGGGTTCGACGGCGGGAACGGGCTCGCGTTCGAGGGCGCCCCCGTCAAACATCCGCTGGCGTCGCGCCGGGCGTCCGGACTTTTCGACGACGGCGCCATAGCCAACGAGGTTCGGCTCGCGTTTCGCCGCGGCCTCCGCCGGGCTTTCCGTGGAGGCGACCTCGCCGAAACCGGCAGCACCGGAAGGTGAGGCTCCGGCGTCGTCGACTTCAAAGGAGACGATCGGCTTGCCGACCTCCACCACGGATCCGGCCTGTTCGTGCAAAGCGGCCACGGTTCCCGCGAAAGGCGAGGGAAGCTCAACCACGGCCTTGGCCGTTTCCACCTCGGCGATGACCTGGTTCAGTGTCACGGTGTCCCCCACCGCGACCTTCCAGCTAAGAATTTCCGACTCGGTGAGTCCCTCTCCGAGGTCCGGCAGCCTGAATTCCTTGATCATGGTGGCGCTCATCCTTCCAGGCCGCTCAGGGAGTTGCCGCGGCCGAGTGCCCGATCCACGCCGTCAAGAATCCTGTCCAGATCCGGCAAATGGTGCATCTCGAGCTTTGAGTACGGGTACGGGATGTCGAACCCGGTGATCCGGACTGGCGCTGATTCAAGGTAGTTGAAGCAGCGCTCGGTGATGCTCGCGGCGATTTCCGCGCCGAGCCCACCGGACTGCGCAGCCTCATGGGTGATGACCAGCCGACCGGTCTTGCGGACAGACGCCTCCACTGCCGGGAAGTCGATCGGAGCCAGCGAGCGCAGGTCGATAACCTCCACGGAGATTCCTTCGTCGGCGGCAGCCATAGCCGCGTCGCTGGCGGTCTTCACGAGCGGGCCATACGCCACCAAGGTGACGTCGCTGCCTGGGGTGACCACCCTGGCCTTTTCCATGGACAGCGCAGTGGAAAGATCTGCAGTCTCATCCACCTCGCCCTTGTCGTGGTAACGGCGCTTGGGCTCGAAGTACAGCACAGGATCGTCGGAGGCGATGGCCTGCTGGATCATGGTGTAGGCATCCTGCGGGTTGGAGACGCTGATGACGCGCAGTCCCGAGGTGTGGGTGAAGTACGCCTCCGGAGATTCAGAGTGGTGCTCAGGTGAACCGATTCCGCCGCCGAAGGGAACGCGGATGGTGATGGGCATCTTCACGCGGCCTTGTGTGCGGTAGTGCATCTTGGCGACCTGGCTGACGATCTGGTCGAACGCCGGGTAGATGAAGCCATCGAATTGGATTTCGCAGACCGGACGGTAGCCGCGGTAGGCCAGCCCGACGGCTGTGCCGATGATCGCGGACTCGGCCAAGGGAGTGTCAACCACCCGATGCTTGCCGAAGTCTTTCTGGAGTCCGTCGGTGACCCGGAAAACGCCACCGAGCGCCCCTATGTCCTCGCCCATGAGGACAACTTTGGGATCGTTTTCGAGGGACTTGCGCAGGCCGGCGTTGATGGCGCGGGCGAATGTCAGCTTGCTCATCAGAGTGCCCTTTCCTGGGTTGATCCGCTGAAGCTTTCCAGATAGCGGGAGTAGTGGTCCTTCTGGCGTTCGATCCAGGAGTTGGGCGTGCTGTACACGTGGTTGAAAAGGTCCAACGGCGCAGGATCCGGCATGCTGATGACGCCCGCCCGCAGGTTTCTGGCTACCTCGTCAGCTTTGGCGTGGGTCTTGGCTTCGACTTCTTCCGTCAGCAGGCCCTTGGTGCGAAGCAGTGCCTTGAGTCGGGCAATCGGGTCCTTGGCCGCCCAGTCCTCAAGCTCGTTGGCGTCGCGGTAGCGGGTGGGATCATCCGCCGTCGTGTGCGGGCCCATGCGATAGGTCACCGCTTCGATGAACGTGGGTCCTCCACCCTTGCGTGCCCTGTCCAGCGCAATGCGGGTGACCGCCAAAACGGCCAGGACGTCGTTCCCGTCGACGCGCATGCTGGGGATTCCAAATCCTGAGGCACGGTCGGCGATCTGGATGTGGGACTGGATCCGGACGGGCTCGGAGATGGCCCAGTGGTTGTTCTGGCAGATGAAGACCACGGGCACTTGGAAGCTCGCGGCAAAGACCATTGCCTCGTTGACGTCACCCTCACTTGTGGCACCGTCACCGAAGAATGCAACCGCTACCGAGTCGGCGCCGTCGTGCTGGATACCCATGGCGTAACCGGTCGCGTGCAATGACTGCGAGCCGATGATGATCTGCTGGGTGGCAATGTTGTGGCGGTACGGGTCCCAGCCGGAGGACGCATTGCCGCGCCAGGCACGGACCAGGTCCGTCGGTTCCACGCCGCGGCAGTAGGCCACGCCGTTGTCCCGGTAGCTGGGGAAAACGAAGTCGTCATCCCGGAGCGCCCGGCCCGCACCGATCTGGGATGCCTCCTGGCCCAGCAGCGGCGGCCACAAGGCCAACTCCCCCTGACGCTGCAAGGCGGTGGCCTCGGCGTCGATGCGGCGGATGACTGTCATGTCCTCATACAGCGAGCACAGCTGCTCGTCCGTGACATCGCTGACCCAGAGATCGAACTCCGGGTGGCTGATGCGTTCCCCCGCGGGGGAAATCAGTTGGACCAGGTTCCCACCGGTCCGACGAGGGCTTTCTGCACTGATTCCGGGATTCGGAGCCTTGTAGGCGTCCTGGCCGGCTTCGTCCGTCAACACAGTTGATCGCACCTTTCAGCTCGTGCTCGCAGGCCTTTTGGAGGGACTTGTGATCCAGCCGCGGGCCAGCATCCGGGCGTCGTCGCCTGGATTAATTGTGACCCTACTCACAATGCTCATTGGGTACAACCACCGTTGAAAATTCTGCGCATTCTGCCCTGTCCGGGCCCGGCTCACCGTGCTAACGTTGCGCATTATGCAAGCTTTGGATGGCACAGACACTCGCCTGCTTTCGGCCATGGCGAAGGACCCCCGCGGCACGGTGGTGGCTTTGGCGCAGAAGCTGGGACTATCGCGGAATACGGTCCAGGCACGGATGGCCCAACTGGAGAAGAAGCACGCGTTCCTGTCCTTCGAACGACGCATCAACCCTGCGGCCCTCGGCTATCCGCTCATGGCGTTTATTTCCGTGCACGTGCAGCAGCAGAAGCTCGGACAGCTTGCCTTGGACCTCGCCGAAATCCCGGAAATCCTGGAGGGGTACGGGCTCACCGGATCGGCTGACCTGTTGCTGCGGGTTGTAGCGCTCGACGCCGAGGACCTGTTCCGGATCAACGGCAAGATCCTGGCGTGCGACGGCGTGGAACGAACCGATACCGCGATGTCCATGGGCGAATTGATTCCGTTCCGGGTGCAGCCGTTGCTGAACCGGACTGCCAAGACGGCGCTCCGCACCAACTAAGCTCGGTAGCGGCGCCGACAAAGTAGCGGATGCCGACGACGAAGCTGCAGGATGGCCTTGCTCCGCACCGGAATGTGCGATTTGATGCAGGTGGACGCCTTTGGGGGCCGGCTGGCGGCTTCCGTCCGGTTGGCGGCGCTGGGCCTGGTCGCCGGGAAGGGGAACCACCATGAGCACCCCAAACGTACCGCCGCAGCCGAACCACGACCCCCAAGCCGTCCCGCCGGCGTCGGGGGCCGGGCCATCCCCGTTCGCCCCACCGTTTCCCGGAGCGGGAGCGCCAGGCTACGGAGAGGGAGCGCCAGGCTACGGCACTCCCTCCCCCTACGCCCCGCCAGGCCCGTACGCCGCTCCGGGCCAGTATCCGGCGTCGGGCCAATACGCGACTCCTGCGCAGTACGCCACCCCGGGACAGTATCCCGCCCCCGGACTATACGGCATGGCGGTTCCGCCGCCCGCCAAAAACCGGAAGCTCCTCTGGATCATCCTCGGAGTGGTGGGGGCGGTGCTGGCGCTGATCGTCGTGGGGGTCATCGTGCTGGTCAATGTGGTGGGAAACGCCACAAACAGGGTCCAGGCCGTCTCCGACGATTTCACTCGGCTGATCGTGAATGGCCAAAGCGAGCAAGCCTACGACAAGTACGTGAACCCTGCCCTCGCCCAAAGCTTGCCTAAGGCGAAATTTGTTGCCGGCGTCGCTGGCCTTCAACTAAACAACAGCTGCAAGCCCCACTACGACTCCGTGATGGTGAATTCAGTCAATGGCACCAACACTGCCGATGTCGCCGGAACCCTGCAATGCGAAGGAAAGAACGTCCAATTCAGGTACGGCTTTGTGGGCAACGACCTGAAGTTGAACGCCATCCGCCTCGAGCCCCAGGGCTAGTGCCGAAAAAATAGTCACCACCACCCATCCACGGCACCGCGTGGTCCGAATATCCGGTTGAGAGCGCCATCGGTGGAGCGCTGCTCTATGTTGGCGGTGTCTATCTATCCGATGGTCGGCATCCTCGGCCTGTTCCTCGTGGGTTCCGCGCTGAATATCATTGCCCTTAACGGCGCGGACAACGTCCTGCACCTTGCCAGCGCAGTGGTACTTCTCGGCGTGGGTCTCTCCCAAGACAAGGTTCGGGCCAACACCGCCGGGGCCCACGTCTAGAAGACCTCGAACCCGGAAGGAGCGGTCAGTGTCAGCCCAAGCAGCGACGTCCGTGGGACCGACCGCCGGAGCCTCCGTCACCCTGTTTTCGTGTTTCGCGGGAATGGGGGCCGGCCTCGTGGAGCTTTCCATCGCGTCAAGCTACATTTCGAGCCGTGGACCCCTCATGTGGGCGGGCGGAATCTTCGCGGTCTGGGGCCTGGCACTGCTTGCGGGCTCGATTGCGAGCATGCAACGCGGACGGCTCCGGTTCCGCAAGGCGACAACCATCGGACTTATGTCAGCCGTGCTGGTCCACGTAGCCGTGCTAGTGGCTGGAATGGCCCAAAGATTGCTCGACGGCGGTCACCTGGCGGCTCTTTTCCTGGTCCTGATGGCACTGGGCTCGTCAGCTTGGCTCGCCCGCAGGTACCGCGACGACGGCGGAACGGCAGCGGCTCCCCCACGGACCGGTGCGCTCGTAGTCGCTGCCTTTGCCGCCGCCGTCGTGGTCGCAGCAGTGACGACACCGGGGCTGGCCGCATCGGTGGCCGGGCAGCATGCCGTCCCGCACGGATCGCACTCGATACCAAGCGGTCACAACCACTAACCCTCCCAACCGACGGCTGAAGCAAGAATCCTTCCCGCACAACGTGTGGGAAGGATTCTTGGCTTTCTCGGACAGCCAGGAAACTCCTAGTGATTCACCGCTTTCTCGGCGCCGATGCCGGTCAGGGACCGGACCTCCATCTCGGCTTGTTTCGCCGTGTCTTCACGCTTCTTGTCCAGCATGGTGCCGAGCCAGCCAAGCAGGAACGCGAGCGGAATGGATACGATTCCGGGGTTGCTCAACGGGAAGACCGCGAAGTTGGCGCCCGGGATCATGGACGTCTTCGCACCGGAAACCACCGGCGACAACGCGATCAGGATGATGGCTGCCGCAAGGCCGCCATACATGCTCCATACGGCCCCCTGCGTGGTGAACTTCCTCCAGAACAGGGAATAGACGATGGTCGGCAGATTGGCCGATGCCGCCACTGCGAAGGCGAGCGCCACGAGGAAGGCGACATTCTGTCCGTTGGCGAAGATGCCTCCGAGGATCGCGAGGACCCCGATGACCACCACCGTCCGGCGCGCCACTTTGACCTCGGCTCCGGCGTCGACCTTGCCCTTGGAAATGACGTTCGCATAGATATCGTGGGCGAACGAGGCTGCCGCCGTGATGGTCAAGCCGGCCACCACCGCAAGGATCGTGGCGAACGCGACGGCGGAGATGAAGCCCAGCAGCAATGGCCCGCCCAGGTGGAACGCGAGGAGCGGCGCAGCGGAGTTGACGCCGCCCGGAGCGGACTTGATGGTGTCGGCCCCAACGAGGGCCGCGGCGCCATAGCCAAGGACCAAGGTGAACAGGTAGAACAGTCCAATCAGCCAGATGGACCAGACCACCGATTTGCGGGCTTCCTTGGCCGTGGGCACGGTGTAGAAGCGCATCAGCACGTGCGGCAGGGCGGCCGTACCCAGGACCAATGCCAGGCCGAGGGACATGAAGTCCAGCTTGGAGGTCTCGGTCTTGCCGTACTGCAGGCCGGGATTGAGCACGTTGGGGTTCTTGGCGGAATCCGCCGCAGCACCCAACAGGTTCGACAGGTTGAAGCCGTAAATGGACAGCACCCAAAGGGTCATGACTGCCGCACCGCAGATGAGCAACACGGCTTTGATGATCTGGACCCAGGTGGTGCCCTTCATTCCGCCGATCAGCACGTACATGATCATGAGGGCGCCGACGACGACAATCACCAAGGCCTGACCGCCCCAGTCGCTGATGCCCAGGAGCAAGGAAATCAGGCTTCCCGCTCCCGCCATCTGTGCCAGCAGGTAGAAGAAGCAAACGGCCAATGTGGACAGGGCCGCGGCGATCCGCACCGGGCGCTGGCGCAGCCGGAAGGAAAGCACATCGGCCATGGTGAACTTGCCCGTGTTGCGCAGCAGCTCGGCGACAAGCAGCAATGCGACGAGCCAGGCGACCAGGAATCCGATGGAGTACAGGAAACCGTCGTACCCGTTGACGGCGATTGCTCCGGTAATGCCGAGGAAAGAAGCGGCGGAGAGGTAGTCGCCGGCGATCGCGGTGCCGTTCTGCGAACCGGTGAAAGAGCGCCCGGCGGCGTAGTAGTCCGCGGCCGTTTTGTTGTTCCGGCTTGCCCGGAACACGATCACCATGGTGACCAGGACGAACAGGGCGAAAATGCCCATATTGAGCAGCGTGGTGTCCTTGAGCGCGGCAACGTTGACCATCGGGACCATTCCAGTCATTTTGTTGCCCCTCTTACTGCGTCGCCGCCCTTATCGAATTCATGGCCCTCGATCTCATTCCGGATTTCTGCGGCGATCGGGTCCAGCCTCCGGTTGGAGTAGCTGACATACCAGGCCGTGATTCCGAAGGTGGAGACGAACTGGAGCAGGCCCAGGACGAGGCCGACGTTGATGTTGCCCCACAGCTTGGTGGACATGAAGCCCACGGCGTAGTCAGCCAGCAGGACATAGGCGAAGTACCAAAGCAGGAATGCGATGGCCATTGGAAAGACAAAACTGCGGTGGCGCTTGCGGAGCTCCTGGAACTGCGCCGTTTGCTGGACTTCCTGGAAATCCACGGACGCCGCTGCGTCCGGTGTCTGGGCCTCGTTACCCATGGCTTCCTCCTGGTTGTGAATGTCTACATCGACCACACACTCCTAGCCAATGTGACTGGAATCACTATTCACCGGGCAGCTGCACCACTTCCAGATCCGCAGGCACAGGCATCGCCCAGTGGACACGTTGCTGCGCCGAACGGCGGATTCGCTACTCTTGCTCCATGCCGGATTCCCCGCTCGTCACCACCGCCGCGATCGCCGTCATCGTGCTCGCCGTGGCGATCGTCGTCGGGGTGGGCCTCAAGGTGATCCGTTCCTTCCGCGAGCTGGGCACGGACGCCGAGAGGGCCACCTACCAAACCTTGCACGCGGCGTCGCGCGCCGGGCAGCACCTGCGCACCGGACTCCACGCGGCGGGAGCGGGCAAGGCGAGCAAGCAACTGCGTTCCCTGCTTGGCTGCGACTCCCTGGCCATCACGGACACCGAGTCGGTCCTGGCCTGGGACGGCGCAGCGGAAGAACTGAAAGCCGCCTTGATGGGGCTCGCCGCGGGAGTGCTCTCCGACGGGAGGACGGTAGTTGTGTCCGCATCACGCGAGCTGAACGCCGTGATCGCGCCGATCCGGGCCGGGAACCGCGTGGTGGGGGCCGTTGCCGCCTTCGCACCGCAAGCCGGGGCGGGGCTGGTCCGGGCTACCAGTGAACTGGCGGACTGGGTGGCCGTGCAGGTGGAACTGGCCGAGCTGGATGCTTCCCGTACCTTGCTCATGGAGGCCGAAGTCCGGGCCCTCCGCGCGCAGATCAGCCCTCATTTCATCTACAACTCACTCAACGCCATCGCCTCGTTCATCAACACCGATCCGGCAAGGGCCAGGGAGCTCGTGGTCGAGTTCGCGGACTTTACCCGGTACTCCTTCCGGCGACATGGCGACTTCACCACACTGGCCGAGGAACTTCGGAGCATCGACCGCTATCTGCTGTTGGAGAAGGCGCGCTTCGGGGACCGGGTGCAGGTGAGCCTCAGGATCGCGCCGGAAGTCCTGAGCACGGTGATTCCCTTCCTGAGCCTGCAGCCGCTCGTGGAAAACGCGGTGCGCCACGGGATTGAAGCGAAGGAAGGACCGGGTCACATCACTATCTGCGCCAATGATTCCGGAGCCTTCGCAGAGGTCACCATCGAGGACGACGGCGTGGGCATCGATCCCGAACACCTGCGCTCCGTGCTGGCCGGCCACGCCGACGGCGACCATGTTGGACTACGAAACGTCGATGCCCGCCTCCGGCAGGTCTACGGCGACGACCACGGCCTGGTCATCGAGACCGCGCCGGGCGAAGGCACGTTGATCACCATGCGCGTGCCGAAGTCCCAGCCGAGCCATGATGCCTGAGGCTAATCTATAACCATGATCAACGTACTCGTCGCCGACGACGAGCTCCCCGCCGTTGAAGAGCTCGCCTTCCTGCTGGGAAAGGACGAGCGCATCGGTACCATCCACCGGGCGGCCTCCGGCGCCGAAGCCCTCCACGCCCTCGAAGCCGAGGCCGTGGACGCTGTCTTCCTGGACATCCATATGCCAGCGGTTTCCGGCCTGGACATCGCCCGCGCCATCTCGCACAGCGCCCGCCCTCCCGCCGTCGTCTTCGTCACCGCCGACGAGGACTGTGCGCTCGAGGCATTCGAACTGGCCGCCGTCGACTATCTGCTGAAGCCGGTGCGAGCCGAGCGCCTCGCCCGGTCCATCAGCCGCATCAGCGAACTCATCAAGGACGGAAGCAAGGTCCCGGAGATGATCACGGTCGACCAAGGCGGGACCACGCGCATGATCCGGCGCGACGACGTCAGCTACGTCCAGGCACAGGGCGACTACGCCCGGTTGCACACCGCGGAGGCGAGCTACTTGATCCGGGTGCCGCTGAGCGACCTCGAACAGCAATGGGCAGAAGCCGGATTCATCCGCATCCACCGCTCCTACCTGATGTCCCTCAATCACGTGGGGCACATGAAACTGGCCGCGGCACGCCCCAGCGTCACGGTGGCCGGGGCCGAACTGCCAATCAGCCGCAGGCATCTTCCTTCAGTGCGGGACAAGCTCGAGGCCACCCGGATCCGGCCACAAGGATGACCCGGGTCCGGGTCACCGCCCCGCAGTCGGCAGCCAGGGTAGCGCCCACGCGCCCGTACCATTCGCGCGAGGCGGCCGAAGACTCGGACGTCGGACAGGTCTTCGTCCGGTCCCTGATCCGTTCGCAGTTGCGCCTTGCAGTGGTGGTGGCTTCAGGGTTCCTTCTGGTGCTGGCCGCCTACGGGCTCATGGTGGCGCTGGTCCCGGACCTCGCACAAATGCGGATTCTCGGGATCCCCGTCAATTGGATCATCCTCGGAGTGGCGCTCTACCCGGTGATCGGGTTGAGTGCGTGGCTGTACAACCGATCAGCGGCAAGGAACGAAGCCCGCTACCGCGATCTCGTGGAGGAGAAGTGAATCCTGCAGTCGGCCTGGCGGCCTTTGTGGGGGTGGCACTCGCGACGGCGGCAATCGGCTTCTACGGGCTGCGCATTTCGCGGACCACGGGCGACTTCTACGTGGCATCCCGCACTGTGCGGCCCTGGTGGAACGCCTCGGCGATCGGCGGTGAATACCTGTCCGCGGCGAGCTTCCTGGGTGTCGCGGGGCTGATCTTGTTGACCGGAACAGACGCCCTCTGGTTCCCGGTAGGCTACACCGCCGGCTACCTCATGCTGCTGCTGTTCGTCGCGGCTCCCTTGCGCCGGTCAGGCGCCTACACGATCCCGGATTTCACGGAAGCCAGGCTCGAGTCCAAAGCCGTCCGCCGCGTCACGAGCCTCGCGGTGGTGGCTGTTGGATGGCTCTACATCGTGCCGCAGCTACACGGCGCCGGGCTGACCATCCGGATCAGCACGGGTTTGCCCTCATGGGTGGGCTCCATCGCCGTCATCGTGGTGGTCTGCCTGACTGTGGTGGCCGGTGGCATGCGCTCCATCACCTTCGTGCAGGCATTCCAGTACTGGCTCAAACTGACGGCTTTGGCTGTCCCGGTAGTGTTCCTGTTGATGCACCAGGCCGACGGCGGCACACCAGCCATGGCGGAGGCATCCAGCAATCCCACGGGCCTTCCTGCGGCAGGGCTCTACCAGACGGTCTCGCTCCTAGTGGCACTGCTCTTCGGAACACTTGGACTCCCGCACGTCCTGGTCCGCTTCTATACCAACCCGGACGGCCAATCGGCACGCCGGACAACCCTCATTGTGTTGGGGCTGCTGTCCGTTTTCTATCTGTTCCCGACAGCGTCCGGCCTGCTGGGCCGGGTCTTCGCACCCGAGCTTGCGCGCAACGGACAGCCCGACGCCTTGGTCCTCCTGCTGCCCGGAAAACTGCTGGGTGGTGTGCCCGGCGATCTGCTCTCGGCATTGGTCGTGGCTGGGGCGTTCGCGGCATTCCTCTCGACGACGTCAGGACTAGTGGTTTCGCTCGCTGGCGTCATCAGCCAGGACCTTCTGGGTGGAAGCGTGCGGGGATTCCGGCTCGCCGCACTCCTGGCCGCCGTCGTGCCTTTGGCTTTTGCGTTCACCACGGATTCGACAGCCTTGGCCGGCAGCGTGGGGCTGGTCTTCGCCTTCACGGCGTCCACCATCTGTCCCGTCCTCCTGCTGGGCATTTGGTGGCGTGGCCTGACCGACGCCGGCGCGATTTCCGGCATGGTGACAGGGGCTGTCCTCTGCGGGGGTGCGCTGGTGGCGACCACGGTCATGGGTTCGTCCGTCGCCCCCGGATGGCTTGCCCAGCCTGCGGCGTGGACCGTGCCGGCCGCATTTGGCGTGATGGTGCTGGTCTCGCGCGCAACGAAACACCGGATTCCCGGGACGGTGACGCGGCTGATGACCCGGCTTCACGTCCCGGAACGCCCGCTGGCCACCGAACGTCAGCTCCGCTGAAGGAACGCCGCTGAAGGAACGCCAGCGCCGCTGAAGGAACGCAGCCGAAGGAACGCCGGCTTCCGAGCTTTACTGGTCGAAGCTAGTCGATCGCCGCCATGAGTTCCACAACCCGGTCCAGGAACGCATCAACCTGGGCCTCTTCGTAGCCATCGTGCCCTCTCGCCTCGGAGAACGCGGCGCGGCGGACATTGTCGACGCTTAGCGGTTTGTCATTCTCCAGGTAACCGATCAGGGAAACGCACAAGGCATCGACCTCGGCGATGTTGTAGCTGCGCGTCCGCTTCTTCTCCGGCCGGCGGAAACGTTCGCCATCAGGTCGGTGCAGACGGCCTCGCAACACTCCGGAGAGTTTGCCGATCTTCAACAGCCAAGCTTCCTCACCTTCGGCCGCTATCAGCTCGTCACGTTCCCGGCGGGCGAACGCATCTTCGAGGCGGTCCAAGGCAGCGTCCACGGCGGTGGCGTCGTAGCCGCCCTTGACGGGATCGAAAGAAACGGCGCGGACATCGTTGCTGCCGACTTTCTCCGATGCCTCGGCCCTGTTTTCAAACGACATCCGGGCGCGCTGGAAGAACTGGTCTACTTGCTTGGCGTTGTAGCCGTACTTGCTACGCTCCACGCGCTCAAATGCTGCGGGGATCTGGCGACGAATGTCCACTGCCACTGCTTTCCTTCTGGGTGGTTGTCAGGCGCCGCTCAACAGCGCGAAAAGAATAAATGCTGCCGGAGCCGCGAAGACAATCGAGTCGAGGCGGTCCATGACCCCGCCATGTCCGGGCAGGATGCTGCTCATGTCCTTGACGCCAAGTTCCCGTTTGACCATGGATTCCGCGAGGTCACCTGCGGTAGCCGCGGCCACCATGCCGACGGCCAGCACCACGCCGACCCACCAGGGCCTCCCCAGAACGAAAACGCTGGCCAGGATCCCGATCACCATGGCACCTGCCACCGAGCCTCCGAAGCCTTCCCAGGACTTTTTGGGGCTGATCTTGGGAGCCATCGGGTGCTTGCCGAACAGCGCGCCGACAAGGTATCCAAAAGTGTCGTTGGACACCACCAGCAACAGCATGACGGCAATCTGCCAGGCACCTGCCGGAACCTGTCCAGCGGGCCAGGGTCCCGCCGTCGTCGCTCCCCCGCTGGCGTGGAGGGGCAAGATGGCAAAGCTGATCAGGAAGGGCACCCAGGCAAGGGTGAAAATTCCGGCAAAGACGCTACGGGGAGCGCCGGCGGCGCTTTCAAGGGAGCGCCAGAGGAGGACGGCCGCGCTGCTGAGCACCATGGCGAAGAGCAGGCTCTCGGCGCCGCCGAAGTAAGCCGCCAGCGGCATCGCCACAGTGCCGGTCATCACCGGGATGATCGGCATCCGGGTTCCCTGGCCTTCGAGGGCGCGGAAAATCTCCCACACGCCAAGAACCGCAAATGCGGTGGTCAGGAGGACGAAGCCCAGCGGCAGGAACAGCAGCCCGCCGAGAACGGCAAAGAGCATGGCAAGCCCGACGCCGATGGCGGCCGGAAGATTCCTTCCCGCCTTAGGCGTCGGGTTGCCTCGTTGGCGCCTGGCGCGTGTGGGAACTCCCTGCGCGGGCGCCGGCTCAGCCTCGCTCATCAGACCTCGAGCAGCTCGGCTTCCTTGCGCTTGAGGAGCTCGTCGATGCCGTCGACATGGGCCTTGGTGATGGCGTCGAGTTCCTTTCCCCACGTGCGCCCTCGTCTTCGCCGGCTTCGCCGTCCTTGACGAGTTTGTCCAAGGAGTCCTTGGCCTTGCGTCGGATGCTTCGGATGGTGACCTTTGCGTCCTCACCCTTGCCCTTGACGATCTTGACGTATTCCTTGCGGCGTTCCTGGGTCAGCTCCGGGATGGTGATCCGGATGACGTTGCCATCGTTGGACGGGTTCGCGCCCACCTCGGAGTCGCTCAGGGCCCTTTCGATGTCGCGCATCGCGGTCTTGTCGTAAGGGGTGATGAGGATGGTCCTGGCGTCCGGAATGGCGAAAGAAGCCAGCTGCTGCAGCGGCGTGGGGGTGCCGTAGTATTCCACGATCACCTTGCTGTAAAGCCCAGGGTTGGCACGACCGGTACGGATCGTCGCGAAATCCTCTTTGGCTACCTCGACCGCCTTGTCCATCTTTTCGCCGGCTTCGAGCAAGGTTTCCTCGATCATGGTTTCTCCTCAGAAATAGTCGCGCCCCGTTCCACGGGCCGCGATGCACAGTAAATTTCCGCCCCTGCGGGCGGAAGAGTCCTAGAAATATCCTAGCCCTTGCTAGGGAGTGACCAGGGTGCCAAGCTTTTCGCCGAGGATGGCCCGGGTGACGTTCCCTTCGCCTTCCATGCCGAAGACCACCATGGACAAATCGTTGTCCTTGCACATGGTCATGGCTGTCTGGTCCATGACGCGGATGTCACGGCGCAGGGCCTCGTCGTAGCTGAGCTTTTCAAGCTTCTCAGCGGTGGGATCCTTCTTGGGATCTGCGGTGTACACGCCATCTACCCCGCTCTTCGCCATCAGGACGACGTCGGCATGCACTTCGAGAGCACGCTGGGCGGCAACAGTGTCTGTGGAGAAATATGGAAGTCCGGCGCCCGCGCCGAAGATGACCACGCGGCCCTTCTCCATGTGGCGGATGGCGCGGCGCGGAATGTAGGCCTCGGCCACCTGGCCCATGGTGATGGCGCTCTGGACGCGGGTCTCGACGCCCGCTTGCTCCAGGAAGTCCTGTAGTGCCAGGCAGTTCATCACGGTGCCGAGCATGCCCATGTAGTCGGCGCGGGAGCGGTCCATGCCGCTCTGGGACAGTTCGGCGCCGCGGAAGAAGTTGCCGCCACCGACCACGATTGCCACCTCGACTTCGGAAACGGCTGCGGCGATCTGCTTGGCGATAGCGCGGACGGTCTCCGGGTCTACACCGAGCTTTCCGCCGCCGATGACCTCGCCGGACAGCTTCAGCAGCACTCGGCGGCGGGTCTTTCCGGGCTGGATTGCAGTGTTCTCGGTTTCCATGGTGCCTTCCCGTTTGTGGACTCTGGCTAGATTATCTTGCTGGGGGCCGGGCAGAAAGCTGCCGACTGTAGATGCGCTCGGCGCGCCTGCCATTGCATGCAAAAGGGGCGGCCACCGCAGTGACCACCCCTTTTGAAGTCTTACTAGTTTCCGACGCGGAAACGAGCGACTGCGGTTGCCTTGACGCCGGCCTCTTCGAGAACCTGGGCAACGGTCTTCTTGGAGTCCTTGGCGAATGCCTGGTCCAGGAGAACCTCACCCTTGTAGAAGCCCGTCACGCGGCCTTCCACGATCTTGGTGAGAGCGGCTTCCGGCTTGCCTTCAGCCTTGGCGGTCTCTTCCGCGATGCGGCGCTCGGACTCGACCAGTTCGGCCGGGACGTCTTCGCGGCTCAGGTAGTTCGGAGCCATGGCTGCAACGTGGACGGCAACGTCGTGAGCTGCGGTAGCAGCGGCGTCGCCCTCGCCCTCAACGGCGAACAGGACGCCGACCTGGGCCGGGAGGTCCTTGGAGGTCTTGTGCAGGTAAGCGTCAACCGTGCCGCCTTCAATGCGGGCGATGCGGCGGACGACGACCTTCTCGCCGAGGACTGCGCCTTCTTCGACGACAACCTCCGAAAGGGGCTTGCCGTCGACGTCGATGGCCAGCAGGGTCTCGAGGTCGGCAGCGCCGGACTCGACAGCGACGGCCAGGACCTTGTCGGCCAGCTGGATGAACTTGTCAGCCTTGGCGACGAAGTCGGTCTCGCAGTTGACCTCGATCATTACGCCAACACCGTCGGTGACCTTGGCTGCAACCAGGCCCTCGGCGGTGGAGCGGCCTTCACGCTTGGTAGCGCCCTTGAGGCCCTTGATGCGGATGATCTCGATGGCCTTCTCGGCGTCGCCATTGGCCTCGTCAAGAGCCTTCTTGACGTCCATCATGCCGGCGCCGGTGCGCTCGCGCAGGGCCTTGATGTCAGCAGCAGTGTAGTTCGCCATGTGAACCCCTCTGTCTAGAAATTTATGTGTTTACGGACTGACAGGACAGCAGCCCACCTTGTGGGCCGCCATCCTGTCAGTAACTCCCCGCACCGATATCCGGTGCAGGAAAGGTCCGGATTTACTTGTCTGCTTCGGCTTCGCCAGCAGCAGCTTCGGTGGCCTCGACGGCCGGGGCTTCAGCAGCTTCCGCAGCCGGAGCTTCAGCAGCTTCGGCCTTGCTGCCTTCGAGGAGTTCGCGCTCCCACTCAGCCAGCGGCTCTTCCGGAGCCTCTGCAGCACCAGTTGCGCGCTGGTTGCGGGCGATGAGGCCCTCGGCAACAGCGTCAGCAACCACGCGGGTCAGCAGGTTTACGGAGCGGATGGCGTCGTCGTTACCCGGGATCGGGAAATCAACTTCGTCGGGGTCGCAGTTGGTGTCCAGGATGGCAACAACCGGGATGTTCAGCTTCTTGGCTTCGTCAACAGCAAGGTGTTCCTTCTTCGTGTCAACAACCCACAGAACGGAAGGAGCCTTGGTCAGGTTGCGGATACCACCGAGGTTGGTTTCCAGCTTGGTGAGTTCACGCTTGAGGAGCAGGAGCTCCTTCTTGGTGTAACCGGAGCCTGCGACGTCCTCGAAGTTGATCTCTTCGAGTTCCTTCATGCGCTGGATGCGCTTGGCAACGGTCTGGAAGTTGGTGAGCATACCGCCCAACCAGCGCTGGTTGACGTACGGCTGGCCAACGCGGGTAGCCTGCTCAGCAATTGCTTCCTGGGCCTGCTTCTTGGTGCCGACGAACAGGACGGTGCCGCCGTGGGCGACAGTGGCCTTGACGAACTCGAAAGCGCGGTCGATGTAGGACAGCGACTGCTGAAGGTCAATGATGTAGATGCCGTTGCGCTCCGTGAAGATGAATCGCTTCATCTTCGGGTTCCAACGACGGGTCTGGTGTCCAAAGTGGACGCCGCTGTCAAGCAGCTGGCGCATAGTTACGACGGGCATGCCGACGCTCCTTCCGGCAGGTCATTCATGAGAGCGCCACACGGGCCGCTCTTACCCTGCCAATAGTTGACGGTTAATTAGCCGAACCCAAACGGGCCCTGGCTCCTGGCATCCATTGCACTTCTCATCCGGCCAATGACTCGCCGGACCGCAAGAGGCACAATCCTCCGCAGCGTTGAATCCGCAAGGATTCGCAGTTGGAGGGTTGGATACGCGTAGTCAGCCTGGAGCCCCCGCGCAACTGAATGAGAAGCGCTTCTGAACAAGCGTGAGGGCACAGCAAACTGCTCCACCAAGTGTACTACAGCGCCCCCACCCTCTTGACCGCAATTGCACGAGGTCCAGGTTCCAGGTTCCGGCGTTATTTCGTCAGGTTTTCCACATAGTCAATCTTGCGGCTTTCGAGACTCACCGGGCTGACGAAGGCTTGTTCCATGAGAACGGCAAGTCTTTTGGTCAATCTACTCTTGGTGCTGGCTTTGGGCGCGACCCCCACCGCCGCCGCCCCGGGTTCCGAAAAAGCCGCCGCCAGTACCCGCCCGGACTGGGCGTGGCCGCTCTCCCCCAAGCCTGCCGTCCTGCGTGGTTTCGACCCTCCGGACAAACCCTGGCTAAGCGGGCACCGCGGCGTTGATCTGCGAGCAGCCAACGACGGCGCCCCGGTCACCGCCCCCGCCGACGGCACCGTGAGCTTCGTAGGCGTCGTGGTGGACAGGCCGGTGATAGCGATCGACCACGGCGGCGGGCTCCGCAGCAGCTTTGAACCCGTGAGGAGCGAACTCAAGGAGGGCGCTACCGTGATCAAGGGCCAAGCAATCGGCATGGTCAAGACCGGTCACTGCTCCGAATCACCTTGCATCCACTGGGGCGTGCGGCGCGGGGAGGACTACGTCAACCCGCTTGCCTTTGTCACCAATCTCCGCCCATCCGTGTTGCTGCCACTAGACACTGATAACCACTAGACGATGGCGGAAATCCCCGTGATGGCCCGCCCCGCGACGAGGGTGTTGATTTCGTGGGTGCCTTCGTAGGAGTAGATCGCCTCGGCGTCGGCGAAGATCTTGGCCATCTCATAATCCGTGACAATGCCGTTGCCCCCCAAGACGCCTCGGCCCAAGGCCACGCTTTCGCGCATGCGGGCCGTGGTGAAGGCTTTCGCCAGCGCAGATTGCTCGTCCTTGGCCACTCCGGCATCCTCGAGCTGAGCGAGCCGGACCATCATGCCCATGGAGCTGACCGTGTTGCCGAGGATCTGCACCAGCTGTTGCTGGACCAATTGGAACGAAGCCAGGGGCCGCCCAAATTGGAGACGCTCCAGCGCGTAGCGGCGGGCGACGTCGAACGCCGCAAGCTGCTGCCCCACCGCCTGCCAGGCCACGGAGAGACGCGTGACTTTGAGGACCTTGTTGGTATCCCTGAAGCTGTTGGCATTGGCAAGCTTGAAGAAGTCCGGAACCACAACATTTTCGAGGGTGATATCGGCGTTCTGAACTGTCCGCAGCGAAATTTTGTTCTCGATCTTGGTGGCTTTGAATCCCGGCAGGCTCGTGTCCACCATGAAGCCCTTGACCTGATTGTCGGCGAGGTCACGGGCAAAGACCACCACCCAGTCGGAGAACGTGGCATTGCCGATCCAGCGCTTGGCTCCGTTGATGATCCAGTTGTCGCCCTCGCGGCGCGCAGTTGTCCGGGTGCCGCCTGCGACGTCCGAACCGCCCAATGGCTCAGTGAGTCCAAAGGCGCCGATCTTCTTGAGGGAGTAAATGTCAGGTAACCAGGCGTCCTGCTGTTCCGGGGATGCCAGAGCCTCGATGGAACCAGTGAACAAGCCGTCGTGGACGCCCATGAATGTGGCAATTGAAGCATCCGCGCGGGTTGCCTCCGCGTGGACAAGGCCTGCGAACACGTTGGAATAGCCTTGCCGCCTCACCGGGCTCACCAAGTCGATCTCAGCCAGCTTGGGGATCAGTTCCATGGGGAACTCCCCACGGTTCCAGCAATCGACGGCAATCGGCTTGACCTCGCGGGAGAGGAAGGCCCGAATCTCGGCCAGCCGGTCTTGCTCCTTGCTTGTTAGCAGTTGCTCAAATCCATAGAAGTCGCCATCGGCGTACGGGAGGTTCTCGAGGTCGATTGCTGCCTTGGACATGGCACTCCTTTGCGTAAGTTACTGGTGAGTAACATATCGCAGACGAAGGGCTCCTGCAAGGTTCAGACCCGTTGACCGGATTCCAAGTTCAGTCGCCGACAGCGATCCGGCCTCGGCGCACGATCAGCGGGTCCGGGTCGTGGACCACCGCGGTGTTTTTGCCGTCGTAGTCGAACTGGTTGAGGAAGTAGCGCATGGCGTTGATGCGTCCGCGCTTCTTGTCGTTGGATTTGATGGTGATCCAGGGCGCGTGGTCCGTGTCGGTGCGGAGGAAGGTTTGTTCCTTTGCCTCGGTGTAGGCCTCCCACCGGTCGAGGGAGGCAAGGTCCACGGGCGAGAGTTTCCAGCGCCGGACGGGGTCGATCTGGCGGATGGCAAAGCGGGTGCGCTGCTCGTGCCGGGTCACCGAAAACCAGAACTTGTCCAGGTGGATCCCGGAATCCACCAGCATCTTCTCGAACAAGGGTGCCTGCGCCATGAAGGCCTGGTATTCCTCGTCGGTGCAGAATCCCATGACGCGTTCGACGTTGGCGCGGTTGTACCAGGAGCGGTCGAACATCACGATTTCACCTGCCGTGGGCAGGTGCTGGATGTATCGCTGGAAATACCACTGGCCCTGTTCACGGTCCGAGGGCTTGCCCAGCGCGACGGTTCGGGCGGAGCGGGGGTCGAGGTGCTCGGTGAAGCGCTTGATCGTCCCGCCTTTGCCGGCCGCGTCGCGGCCCTCAAAGACGATCACGTTCTTGTAACCGCGGTCCTGGCCCCAGTACTGGAACTTGAGCAGTTCGATCTGCAGGAGGTATTTCTCCGCCTCGTATGCGTCGCGGGTCATCCGTTCGTCGTAAGGGTAGTCCTCCCGCCACGTCTCCACAGCTGAGCCGCCGGGGTCGATAAGCTCGGGGTCCTCGCCCTGGCCGCCGCGGACCGTGTATCCCAGCCCGACGAGGCGGTCGATGGCGTGGCGAAGATTGTCCCTGACCCACCACGGGTCCTCGGGGGTCCACGTGTTCTCTGCCTCCACCATCCGGGCCTCCTCGTGGCGCCGCGAAGTGTCGCCGGCAGTCTAACAGGACAATAGGCATCCCGGGCAGGTCATTTTCGGCCGGGCATGCCTGCCTGACATCCCGCGGTCAAGTCCGCCCTGGGTCATCCGCGGCCGGAACCGGTCCCGCCCGGAGGAAAAGGTTGATGACCGGGTAGCCGAGCCGGATGGGCTTCGACAACAGTCC
This sequence comes from Arthrobacter sp. MMS24-S77, assembly GCF_054888235.1. Taxonomy (NCBI): domain Bacteria; kingdom Bacillati; phylum Actinomycetota; class Actinomycetes; order Micrococcales; family Micrococcaceae; genus Arthrobacter; species Arthrobacter sp. MMS24-S77. The sequence continues at coordinate 1,566,516 of NZ_JBTZRN010000001.1, read as the reverse complement.
AATGAGGATTCCCAGCCTCAGGGCCGACCCGAACAGCAAAATGCCGCCGATCAGTATGGCCAGGAGACCTGCCAGCGCAACGGATTTCTGCTCGTTATCCGCGGCCAGGGGAACCAATGCTGCAACGATCATCGGCGCGAGCGCAGAATCCGGCCCCAACACCAGCACACGCGACGGCCCGACCGCGGCGTAGACAATCAGCGGCACTACCGTTGCGTACAGACCGGTCACCGGTGGAAGACCGGCGGCCTGGGCATACGCCATGCCCGCGGGGACCAAGATCGCGAAAAGGGCGGCGCCAGCCGCCAGGTCGTGGCGCAGCCACTCGATCCTGTAGCCACGCAGGGCTGGCGGGACCGCCCAGAATGGAATCTTTCCGGATCAGCGCATATTCCGATCATGTCCCATCATGCCCCTGCTAGCCATCCATAATCGGACGAACCCAGGGCCACAGCCGGTCTGCGTCTGAGGGATCAGCTGCGGCCAAGATCAATGGCGTAGCCGGAGGCCGGGGGCCGTCTTCCGGGCTTTGCGGTACAGACGGGCACGGGGCCCACCTCGCGCGCGGACACAGGAACGAGGCGCCTCGAGTTGCTCTGGAAGGCTCTAGACGTCCTGCTCGAGTCCCTCTCGTCCAGGGTTTTTGCCGGCTGGCGGTTCAAGGCGGCTGGAGCCGCCGACGGCGTCGGGAACTGGCTACGATCAGGTTGGCGTGATGGCGGCGGCGGCGTGGTCGAGTTCGCCATGGCAGCGGGCGAGCCACGCTTCGCCCCAGAAGAAGTTGCAGCTGGTCTGGGCTTGGAGGAGATGGCGGAGGGCCAACTCAAGGCCGGGGTTGGACGGGTCGGCCCGGTTGGCGGCGGCATGAAGTTGTCCGCTGACCTGCTGGACACGCGCGAGGGCGTCGCGCTGGGCGCGGCTGCCGGTCCACTGTGTGAAGCCGCTGCCGTCGTGCCAACCGGTGTTCCAGGCCCCGTCGCGCACTCGTACTTCGCCGTAGGGCGGGTGGCGGTCGAGGTGGTCGGCTATGAAGGTGGGGGCGACCCCGCCAGCCGTGCCGCTGCGGGCCCGTTCGAGGAAGGGCTGGTAAAAGGCAGTCCAGAAGCTGGAGCCGGCGGTCGTGTTTCTGAACCATCCGCCGTTGTCGCCGTCAGTGGCGGTAGTGACCAGGGGCGTAAAGTCGCAGTGGCGGGTGCGGGCTTTGACCTCGCGAATGAACCAGTCGGAGTCCATCCCGGACTGCTGTGCGTCCGAGAGTTCCCGGTCGCGCACGACCACGGTGATCTGGGCGCCACCGTGGCGGGCGATATGCGTTCGGTAGCGCAGTTCGTCCCAGCGCATCGGGTCGACCGCCTCGACGTGGTTGGAGTCGACGAGCACGTAACGGTAGCCCATTGCCTGCAGGAGGGGGATGAGCTCCATAGTGAAGCCCATCTCGGGCGGCCAGAACCCACCCATGTGGGGGCGGGCGAAGAGCCGTTCGCCCGCCTGGCGCCACGCTTGGAGCTGGTCGGGCCAGTCGTGGGCGGGTATGAGGGGCAGGACAGGGTGGTGGTAGCCAGTGGCGAGGATGTCGATAATGGCGGTGTTCTGCAAGTGCCAAAGCAGCGATCCGCAGTCCACGATCCCATACACGCGGGACTGGAAGGCCGGATCCGCGAGGGTCTCCAGTAGGGCGCCTGAGATCGACAGGTGGACCCGGCCGATGTCCTCATATGGCCACAGGGACCTTGGGATGCGGTCGAGGGCGTAGAGGATCTCTCGGGCTGCCCACGGGTCGGCGTCGAGCAGGTTCTCGAGGTTGCCGGCGGGCTGGTGCAGGTTGAGCACCAGCGCGAAGTCGATCCGCCCGGCCATTAGGCGGCCTCGCAGGCTTCGATGGCGCGGCGGGCGAGCTCGGCGCCATAGTCGGTCCAGATGCCCTGACCCCAGTAGCGGTAGCAGCTGGTCTCACACGCCAGCAGGTAAAACAGCGCCCGGCGGTAGGCGGGATCGCTGCTGGGCACCCCGGCGGTGAGGAATCGCTGGTTGAAAAGGGCGCTGGCCCGCTGCATCGGGGCAAGGACGCTGTCATAGCCTGACACCCAGGAGACGTTGTTGGTCCAACTGCCGCCGTCCATGTGGAACCTGCCGTCCTTACCGGAGAGCTCCTCGATCACTTCTTCGAGCCGCCCGGGTCCCTCGCCCGGGTCGAGCCGCTCCCATACCCGGTGCTGCCCCGCCGGCTGGATCGGCGGCAGGTCCGCCGGGTCGACACCGAGGGCGGTGAGGGCTTCGAGATACTCCGAAACGTTCAAAGCGGGGCTGGACGAGCCGGAGGACTCGGCGATGACATCAAAGTATTTGGGGGGAAACTCGTTCATCATGACTCCCCCGTTCTCGCCGTCCGCGATCTGGGTCACCAGCGGCGGGACCGTCCGGCCGGCCAACTGCACGGATGCGAGATTCTTGGCCTCGTAGTAGGGCTGCATCTGGCCGACCAGCTTGGTGTCGCTGCCTTGTGTTTTGACGATCGCGGTGATCGAGGCGGTCTCACCCCTGGAGCTGGTGCAGGTGAGCCGATGCGGCAGGTGCGGGCGGTCTATTGGACTGCCGTCGGGGCGTTCGACGGTGTGCTCTTGGACCAGGACCCAGCTATAGCCGCACTCAACTAGTGTGCGCACGAATTCATATGCGACATCGGGCTGGTTCGGCAGAGCCATCTCGGCCGGGGAGAAACCCCGAACTCTCCTAAGCGCCTCGGTGCCGAAGATGGCGGCGAAGTGGTGCTGCCAGGCGCGCACATGCAGGCGGAAGTCCTGGATGGGGGTGGAGGGGGCCACTGCGTGCCCCCAGGTCGATCCCAGCCACTCAACCGCACCGCGCCAGGGGTCTTCGCAGGTGATCCGGGCCAGCGCGTCGAACACGTCATTGAGGCCCATCTGGCGCATACCGTGCAGCAGGGTGCCTGAGTAGTCCAGCATCACACGGGGTGCCAGTCCGCGCTCCAGGAGTTGCGGGATGAACTCGCCCATCCGCTTGTAGCACCATGCGAAGGCCGGGGCGTTGTGATTGTCGCCCTGGCCCGGGTGGTCCATCATCCACGCAAGGTTCGAGATCACCGCCGCGTTTTGCAGGTCCTGCCCGCCGGCGGGTATCAACGGTTGGTGCATGTGCAACGCCACGGCGAAGCCGCTGCCCAGCCGGGCAAGGTCCATCTCGTTGAACGCTCGCTGTTCCCGGCCGGCTGCGATCGCCTGGGCGATCATGGTCTCCTCCCCGCAGATATTCGGCAGGCCATCCACGTACTCGTCCATGATGTCCATCGGCTTCCTTCCCCCGGGGTCGGGCTACTTGTGGCGGATGTGGTCGTAGATGTTGAGATAGTCCTGGCCCGGGCCGGCCCAGGAGTAGTCGCTGCGCATCGCGTTGAGCATCAGCTGGCGGAACTCGCCGGGGAAGTCGAACCACAGCCCGAACGCCCGTTCCAGCGCCGACTCGATGGCCGTGTTGTCGGTCTGGTGGAACACGTATCCGTTGCGCTGCCAGCCCGGACGGTCCGAGAAGTCCCGGTCGAAGACCGTGTCGACCATGCCGCCCACCGCCCGCACCACCGGAATGGTCCCGTAGCGCATGGCAATCATAGGGGTCAGCCCGCACGGCTCGAACATGGACGGCACCACCACCATGTCCGCCCCTGCGTAAATCAGGTGCGCCAGTTCCTCGCTGTAACCGATCTCCAGGTGGCAGTCCGGGTTGTCGTTGAGGTAGTGCTTGAGATGCCGGAAGTGTCCGTTGATCCCGTTGTGCAGGCCGTCACCCAAGAGCACGAACTGTGCCCCCCTCTGGAGGGCGTAGAACAGGGCGTGATGCACCAGGTGCATCCCCTTCTGGTCGTCGAGGCGTCCTACATAGGCGACGATCGGGCTGAAGGTGTCCCGCATCCAGAGCCGTTCCCGCAGCCGTCTCTTCGCCTCATACTTGCCCTCCATCCGCTCCGCCGAATAATGGGCGGGGAGGAAAGGGTCGATCTCGGGGTTCCAGGTCTCGTAGTCCACCCCGTTGAGCACCCCGCCGAACTTGACCTGATGTGTCGACAAGGTTTGTCCCAGCCCGTCCCCGCCGTCGCCGTGGCGCGCCTCCTCGGCATGGTTAGGTGAGACCGTGGTAGTGAAGTTCGAATAGACCACCCCGCCCTTCATTAGATTCACCGCCCCGAACCGATGGTCGTCACCGAGGCGGACACGGTCCAGGAAATAGTCGGGCCGGCCCAGCTGCGTGCTCCAAAGCTCTTGGGGGCCGGTCAGACCCTGGTGGCGAAAGTTGTGGATGGTGTAGCACACCCGCTGGTCGGGCATCACATGCCCGTACTGCTCATACAAGAGGACCGGGATCAGTCCGGTCTGCCAGTCGTGGCAGTGGATCACGTCAGGGCGTTTCCCCACCTTGTACAGGTATTCCATGGCGGCCTTGGAGAAGAACGTGAAGCGGTCCACGTCGTCGGGGTAGCCGTACATGAGCTCCCGGTCGAAGAATCCTTCGCCCGAGTGCGGCTCGATGAAAAAGCACTTCCGCCCATGCACGTAGCCGAACCACACGGTGCAACGGACTGCAGCCCCGTGCCACGGCACCCATAGGTCGTGGTAGTCGATCGTCAACCCCCACACGTCGTCATACCGCATGCCCGCATACTTGGGCAGCACGATCTCCACCTCGTGCCCCCGGATCTCCAGCTCCCTGCTTAGCCCGAAAACCACATCGCCCAGACCGCCGGCCTTGGCCACCGGCGCGCACTCGCTCGCCACCATCACTACATACATGCCACACCCCCGCCGTGATCCAGCCGCCCTCCACGCCACGTGCAAACGGGGCGTGGAGCGGTCGGCGTCCTTCTACTGTGAACCGTACCGCGCGCCGGGCAGCGGGTGCCCGTCAGGACCCCGTCCGTAGCTGCCCTGCCCCAAGGCTTCCACTGCCGTTAACTTCACCCCCATTAAGTTTCATCGCCATCGCCATTACGTTTCACCGCCATTAAGAACGATGTTGAAGGGGCTGTCGCGGATTCCGCGTTCACCGCGATCTTCAGCGGCGTTCCCGCATCTGCCCACGACCGCGCCTGCGCACAGGCCAGGTCAATGACCCAGGCGCCGATGCTAAGGATCTCTCCGGTGTGTTCAGCCACGGGGACGAATTCCGCCGGCGGGACCCTCCCGAGTTCGACGTCGGTCCAGAGCAACAGCGCCTCGACGCCGTGGTCCACGCCGGTGGCCAGGTCCCGGAGCGGCTGATAATTCAAGGTCAACGCGCCGTCCAGAAGAGCATGTGGAAGCCGGCAGCGGATGAGCGCATCCCGAACGAAAGACGACGGCGCCCGGCCGCGGCCGATCCGGCCGACACGGCGCTTGCCGGCGAATTTAGCGTGGAGCATCACACCATGAACATCAGCTAGCGTCCCGGCAACGCGACCGTGTACACGACATCGCCAGAGTGTGTTTGAAGCGTTTCCGGTGGGTGGCTACCTTAGAACTCCAAAATGAAAGAGCCCCTGATCTGCGTTTCCGCAGCTCAAGGGCTCTTTTCGGTAGGGCTACTCGGACTTGAACCGAGGACCTTAGGATTATGAGTCCCGCGCTCTAACCAGCTGAGCTATAGCCCCGAGTCGGCCGGGGGCCGCTCATGTCAGCGCCCGTCCCGGCCAAAACACTCTAGCAAAACAATTCGGCCCTCGATGCCAACCCGAAGCCAAACCGTAAGCCACGTGCCTTTTAGACCACCTTGTCGTCATAGGAAGCGCCGCGGTACAGGTCCTCGAAGGTCTGCAGGGTGCCCTGGATGCTGTGCGGCTCCACCATTGCGCGGCTCGCCTTGCCCATGGCTTCTAGTTCGCCAGCCGGCAGGCGGAAGAGCTCGGTGATCCGGGCCGCCAACTCGCTGCTGTCCCCAGGCGTGAACAGATGCCCATTCTCGCCTTCGCGCACCAGATGCGGCAGGGCCATCGCATTGGCGAGGAGAACCGGCGTCGACGCCGACATTGCCTCAAGGGTCACGAGGGACTGCAGTTCGGCAGTTCCGGGCATGCAGAACAGGTCGGCGCGAATGTAGGCCTTCCTCAGGTCCTCATCGCTGGCCAAGCCCAGGAACTTGACCCGCTCCCCCAAACCAAGCCGCTTGGCCTGCGCTTCCAGAGCGGCGCGGACCTCGCCGCCGCCCACGATCTCGAGATGCACCTTGAGCTCGGCAGGCGTCTTGGAGATGGCGTCGATCAGCACGTCCACGTGTTTTTCTTCAGCAAGGCGGCCTACGAAGAGAACGGTGGGGTTGGCATGAGGCTCGATTTCTTCCCCCGGCTGCAACTCGTAGGCGGCGGCGTCAATACCGTTGGAGAGCGGCAGGACCTTGCGGAGGAACGCGTGCTGGTGCATTGCCTTGGCGGCAAGCGGTGTGGGCGTCGTGACGACGTCGGCCAGGCCCATGACCTTGCCCATGTCTTTCCACGAGACGCGCCCGATGATGTCCTTGAACCACTGTGGGAACGGGAGGAACGGGTTCAGGTTTTCGGGCATGAAGTGGTTGGTGGCTATGATTCGGATGCCGCGCTTCTTTGCCTCGTACAGAACGTGCTCCCCGATCATGTAGTGGCTCTGGATGTGCACGACGTCGGGCCGCACCCTGTCGAAGAGCAGCGCAATGTCTTTCTTGATTTCCCATGGGTAGGAAATCCGGAAGTACTCGTGAGTAAAGACCCCGTGGGACTTCAGGCGGTGCACGGTGGCTTCATCCCCGAATTCGGTGAAGCTCTTGCCGTTGTCCGCCCGGCAGGCCAGCACGTGCACGTCGTGCCCCCGTGCCTTCATGCCTTTGGCAAGCCGGTACCCGAACTGAGCAGCACCGTTGACCTGCGGGCGGTATGTGTCCGCCGCAATCAGGATGGTGAGGGGTTTGTTGGTTTCGGGAATGGTCACGTGGAGAACTCCTGATTGTCACGGTGCGAACATCGCAAGGTATCTGGCCCTACGACGTCTTCGCCGGTTGCCTGCCGCGGGTGTGCGGGGCACGGTTGTCGAGCGTTGCCCTAGGCCTTCCGGCTTGCTGCCGCCTTCGCGTCACGTTTTCGCTTGGTGACCTCGGGATGGTGCCGGCTCAGGGCAATAACCCCCACGATAGCAAGGGAAGCGGCCACAGCCATGGCGATTGCGAGCACGGCGTGGACATCGGGACGAAGCTCACCCAAAATGGCGATCCCAATGGCGATCCCGACAATGGGGTCGATCACAGTGAGCCCTGCGATCACCAGATCTGGTGGGCCGCCGGAGTACGCGCTCTGCACGAACCAGGAGCCGAGTCCGCCGGCCGCGGCGATGGCCACCACCGTGTACCACTGGACGTTGAGCAGAAAGTGCCCGTTGGGATCCAGAAGGTGCCGGCCAATGATGCGTGTCAGTACTGCGACGAATCCGAACAACACACCGGCACCCAGGATGTATACAAAGGCGCTCATGCGGTGCCGGAACATGACAGCCAAAGTTCCAAAGAGCCCGACGGCGAGCGCCAGCAGGAGCACGATGGTTATTTCGTCTTCGCCAGTGACGTGGTGGTTCTCCTGGGTGGCATTGACCGCCAGCAGGACGAACAGTGCCGAGCCCGTCACGCACGCCGAGATCGCCACCACGGTGCCGCGGTTGATGCTGAGGCCTTGATCCTTGGCGTTGACCACCGTGGTGATCACCAAAGCGATGGCACCAATGGGCTGAACCACGGTCAGGGGAGCTGACACCAAGGCAATGGCGTTCATGCCCATGCCCAAGGCAAGCAACAGCAGGCCCAACATCCACCGTGGATTCCTGAGAAGTCTCAAGAATCCTTTGGAACTCAAGGCGAGTCCACCGGTATCGGCCTTAACCGCGCTGCCCTGGCGCTGGGCACCAATGGCAAGGCAGAAGGCGCCAAGCACCGCAAGAAGGACTGCAAACCAGACCATCAGCTACGACCGCCGTCGTTGGCTTTGAGCTCTTTGCCCTTGCGGAGGATGGCCCAGAAATAGTTGTAGGCAGCCACCCAGTGGCCCGCAAGGCCCAAACCCAGGCAGACCCAAGCGATCACGAAGTAAACACCGGTGAAGGGAATCGATAGCTTGGAGAGGACCAGAAGCGGCGTGCCTAGGAGCAGGAATGCCGTCCGGATTTTGCCGATCCGGCTCACCGGAAGGTCAGGGTGGCTGTGGAAATAGAACAACGAGGCTGTGGCAAGCACGACGTCGGGCACCACGAGGGCGGCCAAGTACCACCAGGCCACCACTCCAGCGATGGCGAGAGTGACAGCGACAGTGATGAGTGCCAGGCGGTCCGCCACCGGATCGAGGATACGGCCCAGCTTGGAGGCTTGGTTGTAGCGGCGGGCGACGTAACCATCGACCCAGTCAGTGCCGCCCATGATGGCAAGAACCAACACAGCGAAACCGTATTCCCTCTGCCACAGGACCAGCCACACAAACAGCGGAACGCCCATGAAGCGCAGGACGGTCAGGAAATTGGGGACGGTGAAGATGAGATCGTGGTCGATCTGCGGCTGGCCCGGCCGCGCGCCTGCACCGATGAACTTCATCTGTCCCCCTTTCCATAGTCCGCGGCTGATGTGGTTGCTTACCGTCCCGATTACTTCTTGAACAGCTTCCGGAGTCCCACCGCAGCCACCGTGGCGGAGGCGGCAAAGAGCAGTAGCTCCTTCCAGCGTGCGACAAGCCGCTCCGGCAGCCCTGCCGGAACCTTCTCACCGAGATCTGCGAGCTTGTCGGCCGCAAACTGGCGTCCGTCGTCGAGCTTGTGCCCCGCAACGTCCAGGAGGGCCTTTCCTTGGGTCTTGACATCGAGCTCGACGCCGAGCACCTCGCGGACGTCCGCGAGGTGCTCGCGGCGCTGCTCCAGGCGGCGCAGCAGCTCCGCCTCGCTCGGAGCAGGAGGCTGCTCGGCCTTGTGTGCCTCTGCCTTGGCGGCTTTCTCGGCCTTGGCCTTCTCGGCTGCAGCCGCTTTCGCTGCTTCCGCAGCCTTATAGGCCTCCGACGATGGGTCCAGGATGCTGGCGTCGAACGACGTCCCCTCTTTGATGATGCCGAGATCGTGCTTGATACCGCGGATGGTCTTCTCAGGTACAAGAGGCATGGCCCTCTTGAAGGCGAGGAATGCGACGAGGGCTCCGACAAGAACGATCAGCAGGAACGCTGCAGCAACCACAAGCGCAGCCAGCCAGGCCGGCATGACCGTGGCCAGGCCCATGATGGCGGCAACCACCAAGGCGATGACGAGCAAGGAGAGGAAGATCAGCGCGACGCCGACGAATGCACCGGCAACCCCCAGGACCTTGCCTTTGCCCTTGAGCTCAAGCTTGGCCATGCTGATTTCATCATTGAGCTGCCGCGGCGCGAGCCGGGCCGCAAGTTTGAGGGTGTTCGGCAATGCCGAAATGCCCGGGCGTTGGCCAGCCCGGCCGCTGTGACGTCCACTCATTGGTTCCGCCTCACTGCTTCCTACTTGCTCCTACCCGGCACTGGCACGGGGCAAACAACTGCCCACGCGCACCTGTCCACAAAACTACCATTCAGCTTCAGCCTCAACTTCCGGGACAGTCCTGCGGCGCGCCCCTGCCATCCCGGATAAATATGATCTGTCGCACATAGGATTGATAATCGTGAACACTCCCCCTGTACCGGGCGATTCCCTCAGCCGACGCGAAAAACTCCTCTACATCCTGCTACTTGGCGCTTTGACCGCCTTGGGTCCTTTTACGGTGGACCTCTATCTACCGGCATTCCCCGCACTGGAGCACCACTTCGACGTGTCGGCGGCTGCGATTCAACTCACATTGACCGGTACAACGGTGGGCTTCGCCGTCGGGCAGTTGGTGGTGGGCCCGTTCAGCGACAAATTCGGACGCCGCGTGCCGTTGATCCTGGCAACAGCCTTGCATATCGGTTCCTCCCTCGGCGCCGCACTATCCACGGACATCAACACGCTCGCCCTGTTCCGCGTCCTCATGGGCGTCGGTGCGGCCGGCGGCGGCGTGGTGGCCATGGCCATGGTTCGGGATCTCTTCGCGGGCTATGCCATGGTGCGGATGTTCTCCCGGATGTCACTGGTCAATGGCCTCGCGCCGATTCTGGCTCCGATCATCGGCTCCCAACTGCTGCTGGTGATGCCATGGCCGGGGATCTTCTACTTCCTGGCGGGCTACGGAATCCTGGTGTTCATTGCCGCGGTGTTCCTTATCCGGGAAACGTATCCTGCCGAACTCCGTCGGCAGACGACCTCGACGGCGGGCCAGCGTTACAAAGCCGTGTTCGCCGACCGGATTTTCGTCGGGATGCTGCTGGTGGGCGGGTTCAACTTCGGCGGGCTGTTTGCGTACCTCTCGGCATCGACCTTCCTTTTCCAGCAGGTCTACGACTTCTCTCCGCAGCAATACGGCCTGTTGTTCGGCGTCAACTCCCTGGGCATCGTCGCCGGCGTCCAGATCAGTTCCAGGGTCATCAAGCGCGTGGCACCCCAATGGATCATGGCCTTTGCCACAGCTTGGATGCTGCTGATGGCGGCGCTGATCGTGTTGTTCGATCTCCTGCACTTCGGGCTGTGGGGAGTCATGGTCCCGCTGTGGTTCTATATCCTGGCCACCGGATTCATGTTCCCGTGCGTTCAGGTGATTGCCTTGGCCAATCACGGGGCTCAGGCTGGAACGGCGGCCTCCCTGCTCGGCGCCTCGAACTTCCTGATGGCCGGCATCATTCCACCGGTGGTTGGCTGGCTGGGCGTGGGCTCTGCCGTGCCCATGGGAGCCGTACAAGCAGTGTGCCTCGCGTGCGCCGTTGCGGCCCTGTGGCTCATAGTGCGGCCCCGCACCGTCCCCTCCATCCACTGATGCGCAAGTCCCTTCACCGATGAGGGGGACCGCACCTCCCCGCGGAGAAGTAGGCTCGATCCATGACGCGCAAACCGCACCGCAACGGCCGGGGCCTCTTCCTCGGGGCGATGCTGGGCGCCGTCGTCGGCTTCTTACTGGGCCGCGGGGCCGGAAACGCCGTGTTCGGAGCGCTGCTGGGCGCCGTCGTCGGCTCTGCGATTCTTTACCGGATCAATCCTGGGCCTTGGAGGAAACGGGACTAAGCACCGTACGTTGGGTCGAGGCCTGTTGCGGGGCATGGCCCGGCGATAAAGTTGAGGTGTGCCCCGTTGGCAGGAACTGCAACCTATTCCAGCCCCATGGCAGCGCAGGGATGACGGCATCCTGCCGCTGTGGTGGGATCGCCTGTGCACCGTGACCAGCCCCCAGTCCGCGGCCCTCTACGCGGCCGGACTCTTCACGGAGGACCGCCGCCGCCCGATTGCCCAGTGGTTCAATCCAACAAATGGCGCGGCCCTGCTTGTGGCTCCGGAAACCTCGCCCGAATGGCCCGTCCAACGCTTCGGAATCTTCTACGCACCCCCGGGCGGCGGATTCACACGTGTTCACTCCGCTGCCCACGAATGGCACCCGCGGGAACCGCGGACGCCACCCACCGAGGAGGAGGCTTTCCGGGCTGCCGTGGCCGAAGCGGCGAGATTCCTGCAAGTGGAGATGGATTTCGTCTGAAATATTGGGCAAAAACCGAACAAATCGAAGCAAAAAAGTAGGCCCCGCATCGATCAAAACCGGTGCGGGGCCTTCGCGCTCCTCCGACTGGACTTGAACCAGTAACCCTTCGATTAACAGTCGAATGCTCTGCCAATTGAGCTACGGAGGAATGAAGCGGTTATGACTTTAGCAAAGGTTTTGCCGCAAGTGAAATCGACCCAAGATCACCTGCGGGGAGCCAGGCAAGATACCCCTCCCGGGTATCACGAACGGCGCGGACGTGACGCCCTCCGGCGGTAGGATGGTCCGGCTCCTACGAAGGGAAGGAAACATGTCGAAGAAGTGGTCCCCTGAGGACAACGTGAAGGAGGTTGCCGAGGACGTCTTCTTCGTCGAAGGCCCCGCAGTCAACTGGACCGTCCTCAGGCGGGACAGGGAATTCACCCTTATTGACACGGGCTATCCGGGGAACTGGCCATTGCTCCAATCAAGCATCAATTTCCTGGGGCTGGCTATCGAAAATGCGTCGGCGGTTCTCCTGACGCACGGCCACTCCGATCACATCGGCAATGCCGCGAGAATTTCCGCAATGGGCATCCCGGTATTCGCGCACCATGCGGAATTGCGAAATGTCCGCCGGGAGGTCCTCGAACAAATCAGCGTGAAGGATCTCGGTTTGCGCGTACTTAGCCCCAAGGTGGGCGCCTGGGCCGTACATGCCGTCCGATCCGGGGGCTTGTCCGACGTCGCGGTCCCGGAGGTGGCAGCCATGACCCAGGGTACTTTGGACGCGCTCCCGGGACATCCCCAAATCATTGCCACCGGCGGCCATACCAGCGGGCACGTGTCCTTCTGGGTTCCTTCAGCCAGGGCCGTCGTGACAGGAGATGCACTGATCACAGGCCATGCCATCAGTCCGGTCTGCGGTCCGCAGATGCTGCCCGCAGTCTTCCATCACCGCCCCGCGGAAACCTGGGCCAGCTTGGAAGTCCTCAGGCAGCTGGGCGCGGAGACCATCCTGCCGGGCCATGGACCGATCGTGACTCCATCCCAGGGGATCATCGAACTCGTCTCGGACGGCCATTACGCGCCGTTCAATTGAGCTTTTGGCGCTCCGGCTAAGTACGCGTATCCGGGCCTGAGTGAAGAGGCCGGGAATGGAACCAAAACAGGTACCGCCCACTCTTAACCCGTGCCGCGCCTAACCCTTAGGCTCCGGACCTGGGGATACTGATCCGGTCTGTTCAGCCAAAGGGGAAGCCGATGCGGCTCCTGACCATACTGTTCCGGCGGCCAGTGTTGTCCCGGCCGCCCGTGTTGTTCCGGCGGCCCATTTTGCTCCGGCAGCAGGGGCGCAGTTCGGTTTGGCGCGAGAAGGTGCCAGGCATTCGCAACCCATGGTTCCGCTGGGCAACTGCCGCGTCCGTCCTGTTATTGTTTGGCTACTCGATGGTCTACATCGGAGCCCCGGCCCGGGCCCTGCCGAAGACGATCATCAGCCTGACCTTCGACGACGGCAATGATGATCAGCTCGCGGCCGAACAGGTGCTGAAGTCGCACGGACTGCACGGGACGTTCTTCATCACGACCAGTTGGATCGATAATCCCTCATGGCTCACCCGGGCCAACCTGAACAGCATCGCTGCGGATGGCAACGAGATCGGCGGCCACACGATCACCCACCCCGACCTCACCACCTTGTCCACCTCGGCAGCCACCAACGAGGTTTGCGGCGGACGGACCACCCTTGCCAGCTGGGGGTTCAACGCCACCAACTTTGCCTATCCCTTCGCCGCCGAAAACTCTTCCGTCGAGCAAATCGTGAAGAATTGCGGTTTTGCCAGTGCGCGCAATTTGGGTGACATCCGTTCCCCCGCCAGCTGCTCGGGTTGTCCTTTCGCGGAGACCCTTCCCCCGGCCAATCCTTACAACACAGCGGCGCCGGATGAAGTGGACAGCACCTGGACGCTGCAGAACCTTGAGGACCTGGTGACCAACGCAGAACCGGGAGGTGGATGGGTACAACTGACATTCCACCACATTGCCGTCGGGACAGAACCCAGCCTGACCATCAGCCCCTCGCTCTTCAATACCTTCATCACATGGCTCGCGGCGAGAACGGCCAACGGGACAACGTCCGTACAAACGGTGGCCCAGGCCCTGGGAAATGCGGCAAACCAGCCACCGACGGCCGCCTTCACATCCTCGACGTCGGGCTTGACGGCGACGTTTGACGGTTCAGCTTCGACGGATCCGAACGGAACCGTGGCCTCCTACAGCTGGGACTTCGGCGACGGGTCCCCGGCGGGAACCGGCGTGAAGCCGTCGCACCCCTACGCCGCGGCGGGAACCTACCAAGTGAAACTGACGGTGACGGATAACGCCGGCCTGACAGGGACGGTCACGCACCCGGTCACTGTCACTGCCGCCGCGACAGCGCCCGCGGCACCAAGCGGGGTGTCCGCGACTGCCGGCAACGCCTCCGCAACCGTATCCTGGACGGCGCCGGCCAACGGCGGCTCCGCGATTACGTCCTACGCCGTCACCCCGCACGCGGGCGCTACCACCCTGGCTCCGGTCACCGTGTCCGGAAACCCGCCCGCGACGACGACGACAGTGAGCGGGCTCAGCAACGGCACCGCCTACACGTTCACCGTCACGGCGACAAACGCCGTCGGGACGTCCGCGCCGTCTGCCGCATCGGCTGCCGTCACGCCGACGGCTCCGACCGCACCTGCCGCTCCAACAGGCGTGAACGCGACGGCGGGCAACGCCTCCGCGGCGGTGTCGTGGACGGCACCGGCTAACGGTGGTTCTCCGATTACCTCGTATTCCGTGACGCCTTCGTCTGGCGGCACGGCTTTGGCTCCGGTGACGGTCTCCGGAAGTCCGCCCTCGACTGCGGCGACCGTCACTGGGTTGACCAATGGAACGGCCTACACATTTACCGTCACGGCGACGAACGGCGTCGGGACATCCGCGCCGTCTGCCGCATCGGCTCCCGTCACGCCTACGGCGCCCGTTCCCGGCGTCACCAACGGCGGCTTCGAATCCGGGCTCAGCTCCTGGACAACCGGCGGTGTCAGGGCACCCGTAACCTCCGCCACCGCCCACACCGGCACCGGCTCGGCGCTACTCGGCTTGGCTTCCGGCAACGAGCCCCTCGGTGACAGCAGTCTGGCCCAGACGATTACGGTCCCTGCCACTGGCACGTCCACGCTGTCCTTCTGGTACCAGCCCCATACCGCAGACGACACGTGCAATGGAACCACCTGCAGGTACGACTGGATGGAAGCACAGGTCCGCTCCAGTACCGGCGCTACTTTAGCCAGCCTGTTCAAACTCTCCAGCGACTCCGGCACCTGGACCCAGCTCAGCGCCAGTCTCTCCGCCTACAGCGGCCAAACGATCACCCTCTGGTTCAACGTCCACCTCGACGGCGCCAGCCCCGCAGACGACACCTGGATGTACCTCGACGACGTCACCCTCACCAACAGCCAAACGACCGCGACGGCGCCTGCCGCCCCCACCACGGTGACCGCGACGGCGGGAAACGCGTCAGCAACCGTGTCCTGGACCGCCCCGGCCAACGGCGGATCCGCGATCACCTCCTACGCCGTCACCCCGCACGCGGGTGCCACCACCCTGGCACCCGTTACCGTCACCGGGAACCCACCCGCGACGACGGCGAACATCACCGGGCTGAGCAACGGCACCGCGTACACTTTCACGGTCACGGCCACCAACGCGATCGGCACCTCTCCGGCGTCGTCGGCCTCACCGCCGGTCACGCCCAACGCAACCGCGACGGCGCCTGCCGCCCCTACCGCGGTGACCGCGACGGCGGGGAACGCCTCCGCCGTCGTGTCCTGGACCGCGCCGGCTAACGGCGGATCCGCGATCACCTCGTACGCTGTCACTCCGCATGCCGGCGCTACCACCCTGACACCGGTCACCGTCACCGGTGCACCCCCGGCCACCAGCACTACCGTGACAGGGCTGACCAACGGCACCGCGTACACCTTCACGGTCACAGCCACCAACGCGATCGGCACGTCACCGGCGTCTGCGGCGTCTGCGGCGGTCACGCCCACGGCCACTACCACGTCAACCATTGCCAACGGCGGTTTCGAATCCGGACTCACCTCCTGGACCACGGGTGGCGTCAGGGCACCGGTAGCTTCTACCACTGCCCATACCGGCACCGGCTCGGCGCTCCTGGGCCTGGCGTCCGGCAACGAACCCCTCGGCGACAGCAGCCTGTCCCAAACCATCACGGTGCCCGCGACCGGAACCACCACGCTGTCCTTCTGGTACCAGCCGCACACGAATGACGACACCTGCAACGGCACCACGTGCCGGTACGACTGGATGGAAGCACAGGTCCGCTCCGCCACCGGGACAACCCTGGCCAGCCTGTTCAAACTCTGCAGCGACTCCGGCACGTGGACGCAGTTCAGCGCCGATCTCTCCGCATACAAGGGCCAGACCATCACGCTCTGGATCAACGTCCACCTCGACGGCGCCAGCCCCGCCGACGACACCTGGATGTACCTCGATGACGCCTCCCTCACCACGAGGTAAAGAATCAGACACCAAAAATCCCCGCCCTCTACTGAGGACGGGGATTTTTGAGTAGCGCTCCTCCGACTGGACTTGAACCAGTAACCCTTCGATTAACAGTCGAATGCTCTGCCAATTGAGCTACGGAGGAATGAAGCGTGTACCAGCCTAACAAAGGGCTGCCGGGAAACGAAATCGGCGCCGTGGAGGGTCCTCAGCTGTCCATGCGGAGAGCACGGCGCTGCATTTCCAGCTCCATGAGTTCGCGGTTGAGGCGTTGGAATTCCTCCGGCTGCGCTGAAGCATCCAGGCGCTGCAGCTGGCCCATCTTGTCCGCCTTGACCCGGGTGATCTGCAGTTCGAACAGCCGGGCCAGGATGTCCCGGCAGTACCGCTGGAGGGCTTCAGGCGTACTGGCCGGCAGGGGCACCACGGCAAGCTCGGAGACCAGGCCTTGCAGCGGTTCCGGAACCTCCTGGCGAATCCCTTCGACCCAGGCCACAGGGTCTCCCGCGTGGGCAAGCCCGGCGGCCCGGACAGCCGTGTGCACGGCTGCATAGGCCGGCGTCGTGAAGTGGGAGGCCTCAAACCGCGCCCAGGCTTCTCCACCAAGGACAGCGGGGTTCTGGATGACCACTTCAAGTGCCTGCCGTTCCATGGCGGCCACGGGGTCCCGCGGGTCCGGGCGCATGAAGGCGATGGGAGCATCCGACGGCGGTGCTGCCGCCGGCTGGCCGGCCTGGCCCGGCGATGTGCCTTGCCCAGCCCCCGGGGCTCCCGCAGCCCCTGGCGCGGGGGCGCCGGACGCGGCGCGCTTGGCAGCCAGGCCTACTGCCCTGCTGACTTCCTCAATGGGCATGCCGAGCCAGCCTGCCAGCTCGCGGACATAGGCCGGGCGGATTCCGGAATCGCGGATCTGCGCCACCACGGGAGCCGACTCGCGCAGCGCGGCCACGCGGCCTTCCACGGTGTCCAGGTTGTGGCGCCTGAGGGAGGCCCGGATGGCGAATTCGAAAAGGGGCCGCCGGGTGCTGATCAAGTCCCGTACGGCCGCGTCCCCCTTGAGCTGGCGCAAATCACACGGATCGGCCCCGGTGGGCTCCACCGCCACATAGGTCTGGGCGACGAAACGCTGGTCCTCCTCGAAGGCGCGCAATGCCGCTTTCTGCCCGGCGGCGTCGCCGTCGAAGGTGAAGATGACCTCTCCCCCGGTGCCGTCGTCGGACAGCAAGCGGCGGGCGATCTTGATGTGGTCCGTACCGAACGCCGTACCGCAGGTGGCCACGGCGGTACCGACTCCGGCCAGGTGGCAGGCCATGACGTCCGTGTAGCCCTCAACCACCACCAATTGGCGGTCCTTGGCGATGTTCCGTTTGGCGAGGTCGATCCCGTACAGGACCTGGGACTTCTTGTAGAGCACGGTCTCCGGAGTGTTCAGGTACTTGGGGCCTTGGTCGTCCTCGTAGAGCTTGCGGGCTCCGAAGCCGATGGTGTCGCCTGCGATGTCCCGGATGGGCCAGATGAGCCGGCCGCGGAAGCGGTCGTAGATGCCCCTGTTGCCTTCGGAAAACATTCCCGTCAGCTTCAATTCAGCGTCCGTGAAACCGCGACCGCGCAGATGCTTCAGGAGCGAATCCCAACCCTGCGGTGCATAGCCGACGCCAAACTGTTCGGCCGCGGCCCGATCGAAACCCCGGCCGTGCAGGAAGTTGCGCCCCTCGGCGGCGCCCGCCGTCAGCAGTTGGGCACGGAAGAACTCATCGGCGATCTTGTGGGCGTCCAGGAGCCGCTGGCGTTTACCGACCTCTTCGCGATTGGGGCCAGTGCCGCCGTCTTCGTAACGCAGCTCGTAGCCGATCCGCGCTGCCAGCTTTTCCACGGCCTCGTGGAATGAACTATGGTCCATCTTCTGGACGAAGGAGATGGCATCGCCGTCTTCGCCGCAACCGAAGCAGTGGTACCGGCCCACTTGCGGGCGGACCGTGAACGACGGCGAGCGCTCGTCGTGGAAGGGGCACAGGCCTTTGAAGGTGCCCAGGCCAGCACCCTTGAGGGTGACGTAGCCGTCCACCACTTCCTTGATATCGGTGCGCTGGCGTACTTCGTCGATATCTTCACGTTTGATCAGGCCAGCCACGTCACCATCCTAGTCGCTCCGCGGGACCGGCCCCGGGCCGCCGCTTGGGTTGCCAGCGGCTACCAGAGCGACGGAAGGCTACCCACGAGCCGTTCGTACATCGCCAGCGCCGAAGCGTCCGTCAAGGACGCCACCTGGTCGATGACGACGCGAAGCCGGGCGGCGTCGTCGGGGGCGTCCCGCCAGTCCGCGGCGAACATCGGTTCCAGATGCCGGTCTCCGCTCGCATTGAGTACGCCAACCAGGGCGTGCAGGACTTCCCGTTGGCGTTCATAGACGGGTTGCCGATGGTCCGTGGAGATCACGAACGTCGTGGCGAGGCCCTTCATGGCCGCGATTTCGGTGACGGTTTCTTCCGGAACCATGAGTTCCGCGCCGTACCGGGTGAGGTGGTCCGGGCCGAAATGCTTCCGTGTGGTCTCCAGGGCGCTCTGGCAAAAGCGGCCGATCAACTGGCTGGTCATGTCTTTCAGCGCAGCCATCGACTTGCGGCTGCCGTCAGCCTCACGGACCCACACGCTCGTGGCTTCGAGCCTGGCGAGGGCGGCATCGATCTCGGCAGGATCATTGTGGGGCAGGTACCACTGCTTCGTGTACCCCACCACCCGTGCGCGGTGGTCCGGATTGTCCAGCCACTTCAGCTGGAAATGGCCGGCAACGATGGCGTCCTCCACGTCGTGGACCGAGTAGGAGATATCGTCGGCGAGGTCCATCACCTGGGCCTCGATGCAGGAGCGGTTGCCGGGCGCGCCGTCCCGAAGCCAGGTAAACACGGGCAGATCGTCCTCATAGGCGCCGAACTTGCTGCTCCGCTGCCCGTGGATGACCGGGGCGTCCACGGCGGACCACGGGTATTTGGAGGCCGCGTCAAGGCTCGCGCGGGTCAGGTTCAAACCAGCGGGCTGGCCGTCGGCGGTGAGGACCTTGGGCTCGAGCCGGGTCAGCAAGCGCAGGGTCTGTGCGTTGCCTTCGAAGCCACCGATTCCGTGGGCTACCTCGTTGAGGGCGGATTCCCCGTTGTGGCCAAAGGGCGGGTGGCCAAGATCGTGGCTCAAGCACGCCGTGTCCACAACATCCGGATCGCAACCAAGCGCGCGGCCCAACTCGCGGCCCACCTGGGCCACTTCAAGGCTGTGCGTCAGGCGGGTGCGGACGAAATCGTCGGTGTCCGGGGCAACCACCTGGGTCTTCGCACCGAGCCGGCGGAGGGCGGAAGAATGCAGCACCCTCGCGCGGTCCCTCTCGAAGTCCGAGCGGTAGGTGTTTTTCCGCGGCTCCTGTACCCAGCGTGCCGAGTCGGCCTCGCCATAGCCTGGAATGGCCGTTCCGTTTTCGGCAGTGCGTGCCGCAGACATCGCTTCAGTTCCCATGGGTATCCGCCTCCTCCGCTTGCCGTCCACCGGTGTCCATGCTGCCGGTGCCTATGCAGCCAGTTTTCCACGAGTCGGGCCTTGCGCGTGCACGCGGCGATCCTGACCGCGCTTTAGCCGCCCGAAACGTCCAATTCCGCCGCGGCGATGTCGCGGGTCTGGTCGGCGTCCATTTGCCGGCTGAGGAGCCAGTCCTTGGGCAAAGCCGGCTTCTTGGGTGAACCTGCACGGCCGCGCGGGCCTTCCGAATCGATGCCCGGATACGGCAGGTCCATGTCCAGTTGGTCGAGCAGCTCGCGCAGGACTTCGAGGGTGGGCACAGTGGCGAGCTTGGCGCGCAATTCCCCGCCCACCACGTAGCCCTTGAAGTACCAAGCCATGTGCTTGCGGATTTCGCGTAGGGCCTTGTATTCATCGTTGCCGAAGGTCTCGATCATGAGTTCAGCGTGACGGTAGACGCCGTCGGCTACTTCGCGCAGGCCAGGGCGGTGGCGCTGATCGCTGCCTTCAAAGGCCGCCTGGAGGTCACCGAAGAGCCACGGGCGGCCCTGGCAGCCGCGACCCACCACGACGCCGTCGATCCCGGTTTCACGCACCATGCGCACTGCGTCCTCGGCGGACCAGATATCGCCGTTGCCCAGGACGGGGATGTCCGGTAGGGCTTCACGCAGGCGGGCGATGGCGGACCAGTCGGCCTGGCCGGAGTAGAACTGCGCGGCAGTGCGGCCGTGGAGCGCGACGGCGGCAACACCGGAATCGCGGGCGATGCGGCCGGCGTCGAGGTACGTGAGGTGGTCCTCGTCGATGCCCTTGCGCATCTTGATGGTCAGCGGAATATCGCCCTTGGAGGCTTCCTTCACCGCCGTCTGGACGATGGAGGTGAAGAGGTCGATCTTCCAAGGCAGGGCCGAACCGCCGCCGCGCCGGGTGACCTTGGGCACGGGGCAGCCGAAGTTGAGGTCGATGTGGTCAGCACGGTCCTCTTCGACAAGCATCCGCACGGCTTGGCCCACGGTGACCGGGTCCACGCCGTACAACTGCACGGACCGGACCTTCTCGTCGTCGTCGTGGGAAATGATGCGCAACGATTCCGGCGTGCGCTCCACCAGGGCGCGGGAGGTCACCATCTCGGCGACGTACAGGCCGCCGCCGTATTCACGGCACAGCCTGCGGAACGCCGAGTTGGTGATACCGGCCATCGGGGCCAGGATCACGGGAGTGTCCACGGTGATCCGGCCAAGCTGCAACGGGGGCAGCTCAAGCTTGGGCGAAGGGGGTGTTGCTACTACAGTCACCCGTCCATTGTCTCAAAGCCGGGCAAATCGACGGGCCGCTAGAGCAGCCAGCCGTTGTCTTCGGCGATCCGCACGGCCTCGGCACGGGTCCGGCCGCCGGTCTTGGCCATCGCGGCGGACAGGTAGTTCCGGACGGTCCCTTCGGAAAGCATCGCCGCCTTCGCGATATCGGCGACCGTTCCGCCGTCGGACGCGGCCTTGAGCACGTCCCCCTCGCGTTCGGTCAAAGGACTGTCCCCGGCGGTCAATGATTCCGCGGCGAGCGCGGGGTCCACCACCCTGAGGCCCTGATGGACACGGCGTACGGCTTCGGCCAGTTGCCGCGCCGGGGTGTCCTTGACGACGAACCCGGAGGCTCCCGCCTGCATGGCGCGCTTGAGGTAGCCGGGCCGTCCGAAGGTGGTCACCATAAGGACCCGGCATGACGGCGCTGCTCGCCGCACGGCTGCTGCCGCGCTGATCCCGTCCAGGCCGGGCATCTCGACGTCGAGCATTGCCACATCCGCGGAGTGCTCGACGACGGCGGCCGCCACCCCTGTCCCGTCGCCCAGTTCGGCGACCACCTCGATGTCCGGCTCCAGTCCCAGCAAGGCCGCCAGTGCTCCACGCACCAGCGCCTGGTCATCCGCGATCACCAATCGGATGCTCATACCTCCACCGCCAATCTGAACCCTCCCAGGTCACTCGGGCCAATACTGACCGTTCCCCCGGCGGCACCCACGCGTTCACGGATCCCGGCCAACCCGTTCCCGGAGCGTCCCCCGGACGCCGGGCCGACGCCGTCGTCCTCCACCAGAACGCTCGACGCCGTCAACCGGACGCGGCAGCGCGCGGCACCGGAGTGCCGCACCACGTTGGTGATCCCTTCGCGCAGCACCCAGCCGAAGAGCTCCCTGTGCCTCGCCGGAACCTGTTCCACGGTTCCAGGCAATTCGGCGTCGATCCCGGCCGATTCCAATGCCGTCCGGGCGACTGCGAGCTCCGCAAGGACGTTGACGCCGCGGTAACCGGCCACCGTGGCCCGGACGTCGGCGAGCGCTCCACGGGCCAGGTCCTGCACCGCAGAGATCTCGGCGGCGGCCGTGTCCCTGGCCGGGCCACCGGGGACCGTGTCCAACATGCGCCCGGCCAACTCGGCTTTCACGGCAATCACCGTCAGGGAGTGCCCCAGGATGTCGTGCATGTCCCGGGCCACGCGGCTGCGCTCTGCAGCGACGGCTGCGTCGGCCAGTTCAGTCTGCGCTTCCCGGAGCCGTGCGGTCTGCCGGATCAGCCGCGCGAAGGCGGACATCATGAGGCCGAGGGACAAGATGATCCCGGCCTGGAGCAGGGCCTGCTCCCCGTTGCCCGTCAGCAGCTGGGCGGAGAAGGAGGCGAGGGACAAAGTGACGATGAGGAAGAAATCGGTGCGCGGCGGAAGGGACGTCATGGCGATGGCGCAGGCAAGGAACGTCCAAGTCCACAAGGCTTCCCTTCCGATGAGGAAGACGCTCACCCCGTTCAGCGTCAGCAGGATGCAGACGGACACGATGCCTGCCCGGACGCCCCGGCGCCAACTGATCTGGGGCAGGAAGACGTAGGCGGCGAAGAACACGATCAGTGACGCCGACGCCGCCATTTTCCAGGCCAGCGGCTCGTCGACGGACCACACGATGTTCCACGTCGGCCAGGCCCAGAGCAGGATGGAGAGTCCCGCGCCGATGAGCCAGCCCCGTGGGCCGGGACCGCGGAACATCGAACCACGGAACATGGTGCCGGTGAGCACATCCCTGGAGGAGGTTCCGCGTGCGTTGCTGGTCATGGTCCTTACCTTAGTGGCCTGCTCAGACGCGTTTCGTGTCGCGCCGGAAGGCCATCGCGGCCCCGGCCACGAAGATCACGAGCCAGATGAGCACGTTGACAATCCACGCCCAGTCGAACTCGCCGGTGATGGGACTCCGGGCCAATTGCCCGATCCCGTAGGCCGGTGTGAACTTGGCGATGTTCCCGAAGGTCTCCCCCATGATCTCGATCGGCATGAACAGTCCACCGAGCATGGCAAGGATGGCCAAGGCCGGCCCGAGGATCTGCATGACATTCTGGCTCGGCATGAGGTAGCCGACGAACAAGCCGAGGGCCGCGAAGACCAGCGAGCCCAGCCAGGCTACCAACCCCGCTGTCAGCCAGGTCTGGACATCCATGGTGACACCTGCCAGGGCACCGATGACGAACTGGGCCACGACGGCCACGAGGGACAGCGTCAGCGCAGCCATGGCCTTCACCGCGATATACGCACCGGGCAGGAGGGGCGTGAGGCGAAGCTGGCGGCTCCAGCCTTGGGCGCGTTCCACGGCCACTTGGCTGCCCGCGCCGGTGGCAGCGGTCATGGCCGCATACACCGTGAGGCTGATGAGGATGTACTGGCCGTAGCTGTGCCCGTTGGGCAGAAGCTTGTCCTTGTTGGACAAGCCGAAAATGAAGAAGAAGACGGCGGGCATGAACACCGTGAAAATGATGGTCCGGCGGTTCCGGAGCATCCGCTTGATCTCGATCCAAAGGAACGTGCGGTTGACCCCGCCGGCGGACGGTTTCCGATCCTGGACGACTGTTGCCGTGCTCATACGAGGTCTCCTTCAAAAGTGATGCTCGTGGATTCCGGCACGGCATCGTCTCCGGTGAGGGCGACGAACGCCTCCTCGAGGTTATTGGCCGCCACTTCGACGTCGCGGGCTCCCGTGTTGTTGAGCAGGTACCGCACGACGGCGTCCGAGTCGCCGGTACGGACGGTGACGCGTCCGCCGTCGTAATCCATGCTTTCCACCGGAGGCATCCCTGCCAGGAGACCGCGCTCCGACGGAGGAAGCGAAGCCTTGACGGTACGGCCAGAGGCAAGGTTCTTGATCTGGGCGGCGGTGCCGTCCGCGACGATGCTGCCTTGCCGGACCAGGACGATCCTGTCCGCGTAGGCGTCGGCCTCTTCGAGGTAATGGGTGGCGAAGATGACGGTCCGTCCGCGCTGGGCGTCGGTCCTGATGGCGGTCCAGAAGTCGCGTCGTCCCGCCACATCCATGCCGGTGGTGGGCTCGTCCAGGATGAGCAATCCGGGATCGGAGACGAGGGCCATGGCGAAGCGCAACCGCTGCTGCTGGCCGCCGGAGCACTTCTCCACTTTTCGGTCGGCGATCTCCAGGATGCCCGCCCGCGCCAGGACTTCGTCCACGGGGCGGGAGGAATCGAACATCGCTGCGTTGAGTTGCACGGTCTCGCGGACGCTGATGTCCCGCAGTAGGCCGCCGGTCTGCATCACGGCTGCCACCTGACCGCGGGCGATGGCTCCCCTGGGGGTGTGGCCGAAGATGGAAACGCTTCCCTGGTCCGGGGCGCTCAATCCGAGGATCATGTCGATCGTGGTGGTCTTGCCGGCCCCGTTGGGACCGAGGAACGCCACCACCTCCCCCGGCTGCACGGTGAGGTCGAGGCCGCGGACGGCGTGGACCTTCCCGAAGCTCTTGTGCAGTCC
Organism: Arthrobacter sp. MMS24-S77; assembly: GCF_054888235.1. Lineage (NCBI taxonomy): Bacteria > Bacillati > Actinomycetota > Actinomycetes > Micrococcales > Micrococcaceae > Arthrobacter > Arthrobacter sp. MMS24-S77. The sequence goes on along the minus strand of NZ_JBTZRN010000001.1, from coordinate 1,542,075 downwards.
GGCGGCGTGGACGGCCGGCACACTCGCTGTTGTCATGACTCTCCTTGGCTTTGGTTCACTCCACTACCCATCAAAGCCGAGATCCGCGTCCGGGTCCGGGGCGTGTGTCACCAATGAGGGATGACAAATGTCATCGGGGGGCTAGCGACGTTCGGCTTCCCTGCGTGCCCGCCTGGTCATGACGACGGCGGCGAGCTCGCCCGTGTCGAACGATTCGAAGGCGTCGGCGGACCCGGCAGTTTCAAGCTCACGGACGTCGCCGTCGTCGTCGTCGGCTGGTGCCGAATCCGCGTCGTCGGCTGCCGCGAGTCGCCGGGGACCGGTCGCCTTGACCACCAGCACCGCGATCAACGTGGTCACGGGAATGGCCAGCACCAGGCCGATGGAGCCCACCAGGGTGCGGATGACTTCCTCGGACAACTCCGCACTGGTGAGGGCATCAACCAACGGGCGGTCGTACAGCATGACAATGATCAGGATCGGAAGGGCGGCGCCCGCATAGGCAAAGGCGATGGTGTAGACCGTGGAGGCGATGTGGTCACGGCCAATCCTCATGGCGGACGTGAACAGCGTGCGCGCACCGGTTTCCGGCGCCAGTTCGTAGAGTTCCCACACGGCCGCGGACTGGGTAATGGTTACGTCGTTGAGGACTCCGAGCCCGGAGATGATCAGCCCGCAAAGGATGATCCCGGAGAGGGAGATCTTGTCCGACATGTTCACCAGCGTGGCGCCCTCGCTGCTTCCGATCCCGGTCAGATTAGCCGCATCCGTGGCCCAGGCCGCCAGCAGCGCCGTAATGCCGAGGCCGAAGATCGTGCCCAGCAACGCGGTGGAGGTCTTGGCCGAGAATCCGTGGGCGAAATAGAGCACCCCCATCATGATCGCAGTGGAACCGACCAGAGCCACGAGCAGCGGCGGCTTGCCTTCCACCAATCCGGGAAGCATGAAGCTGACCATCACCACGTAGGCTCCGGCCAGGCCCAGGAGTGCCCTGAAGCCACGCCAGCGCGCGACCGCAATGACCACCACGGCATACAGGATCGCCAGAAGCGCCATGGGAACGGTCCGAACGAAATCCAGGAAAACGTACGACGGCGAGCCGTTGCCTGCCGCTGCGCCCTGCACCCCGGAGAGGTTCAGGTAGCGGATGCTGTCCCCCACTTTGACGCCGTGGGACTTGGCGACATCCGGGTTGATGACCACTTTCACGGGGCTGCCGCCGTTGTCCGGCTGCGTGGACGCGAAGGTGCACTGGGAACCTTGCTGCTGTGTGCCATTGCTTTGGTTCGTACCGTTCGTACCCGGAGCTTGGGTGCCTTGGGAGCAACTCTCCTGCGTGACGGCTTGGATCTTGCCGGTATCAAACGTCACCCCGGGAGCGGCTGTGTAGGGGCTCGCGAAGGTGATGCCTTCCTTGCTCCCTGACGGCCACATGACGAGCATGGCAACGATCGTGAGCACGGCAATCGGAGCCAGCACGGCTACGAGGAGCCAATTGGCCCGCTTGCGCGCCGCGAGCGCCTGCGGGCTTGGCTCGAAATGCTCTGCGTGTCCGTGTGAATGGCCGTGACCCATTAGCTGCAAAACCTCATGCCTACAAGCCTACGTGGGCCAGCGCGGCGTCCCACCCAACTGACTAGCAGTTGTTGTCGTTATGAGCGCTCATAACGACAACAAATGCGAGCTAGTTGGGCCAGCTGACTGCTAGTCGCTGACCACCAAAGTGTCCGCACCCCGGAGCTTTGCTTTGCCCATCTCCAGCAGCGGATCCACGACGGAGCGCACAGCCGTCATGGAATCGTCCACTTCAAGGATCACCGGGTGCTGGTAGGCAATGAGCGCCAGCAAGTCACGGACTGCCTCGCGTGCCTCATCATCCTGCAAACGCGGTTCGTGACCGAGGAACACTTCCGAGGGTTCGTCCGAGCTGCCCTGGGCATAGCTGATGGCGAAGGCCTGCAACTTGCCCTTGCGGGTGGCCGGAACTCCCGAACCAAAAGCACTGGCCTTCGGAGCACGCAGCACGAGTGCACCGTGCGCACCCGTCAGCTCGTCAAGGAACAGCCGCTGCACCGCGGGGATGGCCAGTTCGCCCGGGCTGTCCCAATGGTGCACGGCCGTGTAGTACCGGCCGACAACGTCGCTCAGTTCCACGGATCCGGTGGCGAGGTCTTCAACCTGCTCGGAGGCCGCTTCCTCGGAACCGTCGCCAAACACCGGAAGCCTCAGCGGCTCGGGATCCACCACCACAAGCTGTGAGCGCTGGATGGGCGCGAGGCCAGCCCACTCGGCGAAGGCGGCTCCGGAGGTGCCGGGCTCCACCTTGCTGCGCAGCTTGGTAACCCCCGACGGCGACCGCTCGGCTTCGCGCCGCAGCATGGTGAGGAGCGTCGCCCCTATCCCGCTCCGGCGGTGATCCTTGGCAACCTCGATGTAGGCCCAGAGACGTTCCGGATGCAAGGAAGCCTCGTGGACCACGCCCGCAGCCACGGGGATTCCGATGCCGTCAACCACGTCTTCTGCCACGATGCACCGGCGCCAAGGCTGGCCCTGGCCGCTGTTGCTCGATGGCGCAAGTGCCGCCCGGAACTGCTGTGCAGGCAGGGTTTCGGGCCCACCCCACATTTCCAGGAGCGCCAGGTCGTCGCCATCACGCCATTCGCGGTACTCGATTGACACGCTTAAGCGCCGATCAGTCGTGCGGCCAGGTAGCCCTCAACCTTGTCCAGGGAGACGCGTTCCTGGCTCATGGTGTCACGCTCACGGATGGTGACCGCCTGGTCATCGAGCGTGTCGAAGTCCACGGTGATACAGAACGGAGTACCGATCTCGTCCTGGCGACGGTAGCGGCGGCCGATGGCGCCGGCGTCGTCGAAGTCGATGTTCCAGTTCTTGCGCAGCTGCGCACCCAAGTCCTTCGCCTTCGGGGACAGGTCCTCGTTGCGGCTCAGGGGAAGCACGGCTGCCTTGACGGGAGCGAGGCGCGGGTCAAGCTTCAGGACAGTGCGGACGTCGACGCCGCCCTTGGCGTTGGGTGCCTCGTCTTCCGTGTAGGCGTCGATCAGGAACGCCATGAAGGAACGGGTCAGGCCGGCCGCGGGCTCGATCACGTACGGGGTGTAGCGCTCGTTGGTGGCCTGGTTGAAGTAGCTCAGGTCCGTGCCCGATGCCTTCGCGTGCGTGGACAGGTCGAAGTCCGTGCGGTTGGCGATACCTTCGAGTTCGCCCCACTCGGAGCCCTGGAAACCGAAGCGGTATTCGATGTCCGTGGTGCCCTTGGAATAGTGGCTGAGCTTGTCCAATGGGTGCTCGAAGAAGCGCAGGTTCTCTTCCTTGATGCCCAGGCCGGTGTACCAGGACATGCGTTCCTTCATCCAGTACTGGTGCCATTCTTCGTCCGTGCCGGGCTCGACGAAGAATTCCATTTCCATCTGCTCGAACTCGCGGGTACGGAAGATGAAGTTGCCCGGCGTGATCTCGTTGCGGAAGGACTTGCCGATCTGGCCGATGCCGAACGGCGGCTTCTTGCGGGATGTGGTGAGCACGTTGCTGAAGTTCACGAAAATGCCCTGCGCGGTTTCCGGGCGCAGGTAGTGCAGGCCTTCTTCGCTGGCCACGGGGCCAAGGAAGGTCTTGAGCAGGCCGGAGAATTCCTGCGGTTCAGTCCATTGGCCGCGGGTGCCGCAGTTGGCGCAAGCGATGTCCTTGAGGCCGTTTTCGGCGGGACGGCCCTTCTTTTCCTCGTACTCTTCCTCGAGGTGGTCGGCGCGGTAACGCTTGTGGCAGGAAAGGCACTCGACCAGGGGGTCCGAGAACACCTCGACGTGGCCGGAGGCTTCCCATACCTGGCGGGGCAGGATCACGGAGGAGTCCAGGCCCACCACGTCTTCGCGGCCGCGGACCACGCTCTGCCACCACTGGCGCTTGATGTTTTCCTTCAGCTCGGCACCCAGGGGGCCGTAGTCCCACGCAGAGCGGGAGCCACCATAGATTTCACCGGCCTGGAACACGAAGCCCCTCCGCTTGGAGAGGGAAATGACCTGGTCGAGGACGGATTTTGCTGCCATGGGTACTCCAATGTTCTACAGGGCCGCTGGGTGCGGTCCGCGGTTGTGCGCGAAGGTGGTGCTGTGCAGGAAGCTGCGTGTCCTAGCCTACCGGCCTTTGGCCGCTGTCCTTCCTCCGGGACTGGCCTGCCTGCCCCCGGACGGAAGCGCGGGAAGCGAGGGCACCCTTCGGCCAAGGCAAGGTGGCCACGATGATGGCGGACAGAGTCAACAAGGTGCCAAGGACCGTGGGCAAGCCCACCACTGTTCCGGGTGCCGGGAGAACCAGGTCCAGCGCGAGCGATCCGAGCAGCTGCCCGGCGATCATCCCCAGTCCCGTCACCAGGACACCCAGGCTGCGGACCAGCAAGGCAGCCAAGCCGATGAAGACGCAGCCCATGGGGCCGCCCAGGTAGTACCACCATTGAGCAGGCATGGCGTGGCCGGGACCGAGCAACAGCAGTTTGATGAGCCAGGCGATCCAGAGGATGACTGCTCCCGCCACGAAGTTCACCAGAGTGGCGGCGATGGGGCTGCCGTAGTGCACCGTTGCGGTGCCGTTCATGGCTTGTTGGAAACTCATGAGGCAGCCCGCCACGACGGGCAGCAGGATGGGGAGGAGCAAGGATCCGACGTCGGTGGCCGCCCCAAGGCGCGGCGAGACGGCCCAGACGACGGCGGCAATCGTCAGGACGCTGCCAAGGATGCGGACCCCGGTGATCGAGCGTTTTCCGCCGGGCCCGATACCGAGCCGGTCCACGAGGAGCCCGCTGAGGGTCTGGCCCGTCACCGCGGCAACCGTGAACAGGGCCACACCGAGCAATCCAACGGTGAACGATTGGGCAAACACGAAAAGTGCGCCGATCCCGCCAGCCAGGACGTAGAACCGCGGAAAGCTGCGTTCCTTGAGGGCAGGCAGGATCCGTCGCAGGGCAGCGCGGCCCTTCGGCAGCGCCAGCCCGATTGCGGCGATCAGAACCAGTCCGGTGGTGAAGCTCACGACGGCGGCCGCGATGCCGTCGTCGAGCGTTGCTCCCAGCGCGCCGTTGATCCGGCCCTGAAGCGGAATCACGAGTCCGGTGGCCACGGCCATGATCAGACCGGTGAGCAAGGGAAGAGGAGTTCGGGATGCGGGGCGGGACGATTGCGGCACTTTCACCACCCTACTTCAGGCATCATTGCTTGTATGAGCAACCCGGAAATTCAAGAAATCCCCATCCGTGACGACATGATCCGCCTTGGCCAGCTCCTGAAGCTCGCCAACCTGGTGGAGGACGGCGTAGAGGCAACCGAGCTCATCAAAAACGGGTTGGTCAAAGTCAACGGAGAGATCGACGAACGACGCGGGCGCCAGCTCCATTCCGGCGATACCGTGACCGTCAACGGACAAACCGTGCGGATCACCAAGGAGTCCTAGTTTTGGCGACGCGGGGTCACTTACGGCCCATTACGTGCCTCAGAATGGGCCGTAAGTGACCCCGCGTTTGCATTTCAGACGGACGTGAGGACCTTGTGCTCCAGGAATTCGCCCACGTGGCCGATTTCCTGCTGGTTGATGCCGTGCCACATACCCGTGTAGAGCACCTTGGTAAGGTCCGTGTGCTTTCGCACCCACCCCATGGTGTATTCGATCTTGTCCGGGGTAATGACGGGATCCTGCTGGTCCCGTCCCCAGAAGAGCGGCACGGAACCGTCCAGTTCGGCGTCGCGGAACGTGGGGTCGGCATCGGCGTCGACGGCAAAGCCTGAAAGCCCGACGACGGCGGCAAAGTCCGCCGGCCGCTGCCGGAGCAGCGAGGTGGCCATGGCCATGCCCATCGAGAACCCGAGGAGGGTCACCGAGCTGTGGTTGGACTTGAACGAATCCAACCAGGAAAACACATATTCGGCCGCGTTCTTGACGGCGTCGAGCGAGTAGTCGATGGACGCCGTGAGCGGGAACCAGGTGAAGCCCGGGCCCGTGGCGATCGGGGCACGGAGCGAGGCGACGACGAACTCTCGGGGCAGCAGGCTTGCGAGGCTAAAAAGGTCTTGCTCATTGGATCCATAACCGTGCAACAGGACCAGCAATGGCTTTCCAGCCCGTTCCTCCTCTTCGTGGGACCACAAAACGACCGGGGCAGGAAAGGCGGAAGCTTGACTCATGGGACTATTCTTACAGTTACCCATGAGTAACAAGCTACGGGCGCGTAGCGTTGCAGCAAAAGGCAGGATATGGACGTGAGTGACACTGATCCCTCGGTGAAGCAGGGCGCGGATGAGCGGATTCATCCGTGGACCCGCTATGTGGCCTTGGGTGATTCGTTTACCGAGGGCATCGGCGACCCCGAGCCGAACAGTCCTGGCGGACATCGCGGCTGGGCTGACCGGGTGGCCGAGGAACTGAGCCGCGGCCACAGCGATTTCGCCTACGCCAACCTGGCAATCCGGGGACGCCTGCTCCAGCAGATCGTGGACGAACAACTTGGCCCGTGCATGGACCTCAAGCCGGACCTCGTCAGCATCTCCGCAGGCGGCAACGACCTTATCCGCCCCGGTGGCGATCCCGATGCCCTGGCCGAGAAACTCGACGCCACGGTACAGGCCCTGAGTTCCGAAGGCGCCACCGTGGTTCTTTTCAACGGCCCCGACACCGTCTCGTCAGTTCTTGGGCGGATCCGCGGCAAGGTTGCGATCTACAACGAGAACCTGCGAACCGTAGCCGCCCGCCATGACGCGGTGGTGGCGGATATGTGGTCCCTGCGGCAGCTTTCCAACTCCCAGATGTGGGATGAAGACCGCTTGCATTTCTCGCCGCTTGGCCACCACACCATCGCCACCATGGTCCTCGATTCCCTCAACGTTCCGCATAATCTCGAGCCACTCCTGCCCAAGCCACTGCCACAGCGCAGCTGGCGCGAAGCCCGCTCCGGCGACCTCGTGTGGGCCCGCGAGTATTTTGTCCCGTGGGTCATCCGCCGGATCCGGCACCAGTCCTCCGGCGACGGAATCCTGCCAAAACGCCCGACGCCGGGACCCGTCTTCGGTCCGGCCGACCCCGTTTTGCCTCGAAACTGACGGAGGACCACGACGCCTGACACAGGGGCCGGGGCTAAGCTGGAGGAAGACCTAGGAGGCCTCCACCGTGAACAATCTGATCTTCTGGATCATCGTCTGCTCTTGGCTGATTCCCATGGGGATCCGCATGTACAACCGTTCGCGCCAACGCAGGCTCCGGGACTTCCCGCCGCAGAACTACCCGGGTCAGAACTACCCCGGCCAGAACTACCCTGGGCAGAATTACCCGTACGGATACCCGGCACAGCCTCCCGTGATCATCCCCGCTGAGCCGCAGCCTCCGGTGGCGACGCCCGCACCACAGGCCGCCCCGCCGTCGTTGACTACTCCCCAACCGGACGCCGCGCCCCAAGGCTACCGGGCCCGGAAACTGGCCGAACTGGACCAGCAGTACAGCGACGGGAAAATTGCCATGGAAGACTACATGAAGCTCCGCCAGGAGATCATGAACGGCTGATTCAGGCGAAGAAGGCGCGCCTCAGCCGAAGAAAGCTTCGCGCAGCTGGGGGCCGAGCTGGCCGATCTCCGTGAGGAAACCGTCGTGCCCGATGGGTGCCTCGATGACGTGCACGGATACCTGACCGGGCAAGGCCTTGGCCAGTTCGTGGGATTGCTCCGGGAAGTAGAGCCGGTCCGAGTCCACCGCGGCGACAAAGAACGTGGCTGTGGCCACGGAAAGCGCATCCGCCAGGGCACCCCGGCCACGGGTGATGTCGTGGCTCATCAACGCCTCCGTGATGGCGATGTAGCTGTTGGCGTCGAAGCGCTGGACCAGCTTGCTTCCTTGGTGGTCGAGGTAGCTCTCCACCTGGTAGCGGCCCCGGTCCCCCAACGCGGATGCCTGGAGGGGCGCCTCGCTGCCCTGCGCATTCCGGCCGAAGCGGAAATCCAGTTCCTCCGCCGAGCGGTAGGTGATGTGGGCGATCCGCCGGGCGAGGGCCAATCCCGCCTCGGGCGCGGGCCGGCCATAGTAGTCACCACCGTTGAAGTCGGCGTCCTGCCGGATGGCGAGCGTCTGCGCCTGGGCGAACGCGATCTGCTCGGCAGTGCTGTACGCCCCGATCGAAATCACGGCACATCGCTTCACGCGGTCCGGATAAGTGACCGCCCATTCCAAGGCACGTGCCCCGCCCATGGATCCGCCTACCACGGTGTGCCAGCTGCGGATCCCCAAGGCGTCGGCCAGCCGGGCTTCCGCCGCGGTGCTGTCCCGCAGCGTCACCAGCGGAAAGCGGGAACCCCACGGTTTGCCATCTGGAGCGCACGACGACGGCCCGGTACTGCCGTAGCAGCCTCCCACGATGTTGACGGAGACCACGAAATAGCGGTCCGTATCAATGGTTGCCCCTGGCCCAACGAGTTGCTCCCACCAACCTTCTTCGTCGCTCTCGCCGCGGGCCACATGCGTGCTGCCGGTCAGGGCATGTTCCACCAGCACGGCGTTGGAAGCATCGGCGTTGAGCCGCCCCCACGTCTCGTACGCAAGAACGACGTCGGGGAGAAAACCTCCGGCTTCCAGTTCGAGTCCGCCCACGGAAACATACTTGAGCGTTCCGTCCTGGGTACCGGAACGGGGTATGGCTGTTGCAGCAATTGTCATTCGTTGACACCTCACATCGCGCTTGCCCGCCGCCAACAAAGCGAAGGGCCAGGTCCTCACCCGGGGCACCCCACCGCGAGAGGAGGGTTGCCGGCCAGCAAGCCGGGGCTGTCACTGGCACTCATGACCTAATACAAAGAGTCTAGGAAAACCGGACCCCTTCTGACGAAGATTATGACATCTATGTGACACTTGGCCGCGTTTTGTTCATGCAAGCGGGTGCAGCGAGGCCGGCTGGCGAAGATTCATTCTGTATCGCCAGCCGGCCTCCTAAACCATCCAGGGAACCCTACGCGCCCTTCGCTGCCCGGAATCCTGCCTCAAGGTCCGCGAGGATGTCGTCGATATGCTCGATCCCGACCGAGAGGCGCACCAAGCCCGGGGTCACTCCCGCCACCGCTTGCTGTTCAGGCGTCAGTTGGCTGTGCGTCGTAGACGCAGGATGGATCACCAAGGAACGGACGTCGCCGATGTTTGCCACGTGGGAATGCAGTTCCAAGGCGTCCACGAAACGCTTGCCTGCTTCGATCCCCCCGCGGATGGTGAAGGACACGACTGCTCCGGTGCCCCTGGGCCCGTACTTCCGGCCGCGTTCGAACCAGGGGCTGGAAGGCAGGCCCGCGTAGGCGACCGATTCGACGTCGTCGCGCTCTTCGAGCCATTGCGCCACTTTGGTGGCGTTCTCCACGTGGCGTTCCACCCGCAGGCTGAGGGTCTCGATCCCCTGGGAGATCAGGAAGGCATTGAACGGGGAAACGGCCGAACCGAGGTCGCGCAAGAGCTGGACCCGGGCTTTGAGGATGTACGAGAGATTGGCGCCGAGCGCGCCGTCCTTGCCCAGGTCCCGGGCGTAGACCAGGCCGTTGTAGCTAGGGTCCGGGGTGTTGAAATTGGGGAAGCGCTCAGGTTCCTTGCCGAAATCGAAGTTGCCGGAGTCCACGATGACGCCGGCGATCGCGGCCCCGTGCCCACCCAGGTACTTGGTGGCCGAATGCACCACGATGTCCGCACCCCACTCGATGGGCCGGATCAAGTAGGGCGTGGCCAAGGTGTTGTCCACCACAAGCGGGACCCCGGCCTCGTGCGCGGTCCGGGAAACGCCTTCGATGTCCAGCACGTCTTGACGGGGGTTGGACACGACCTCGGCAAAGAACAGCTTGGTGTTTGCTTGCACCGCGTCCCGCCAGTGGTCCAGGTTGTCCGGGTCCTCGACGAAGGTCACGGAGATCCCGAATTTCTTCAGCGTGTGGGCCAACAGGTTGTAGGTGCCGCCGTAAAGGCTCGGGCTGGCGACCACGTGGTCGCCGGCCTCGGCAACATTGAGGATGGCGAACGTCTCCGCTGCCTGGCCGGAACTCAGCAGGAGCGCCGCCAGACCGCCTTCAAGGCTCGCTATGCGCTGTTCCACCGCGTCCTGCGTGGGGTTGCCGATCCGGGTGTAGATGGGCGCCAGCTCGGCCAAGGCGAAGCGGTTCGCCGCGCTTTCCGCACTGGGGAAGACGAACGAGGTGGTCTGGTAGATGGGGAGCGCCCTGGCCCCGGTGGCGGCGTCCGGCTCCTGGCCGGCGTGGATCTGGCGCGTTTCGAATGACCATCCTTGGGACATGCGGACTCCTTCGTTCGTGGGGACTCTCGGCCGTGAATCAGCCTGCCGGCCTGCTGTGTTCAGCCTGTCGGCGTTCGGTTGCGGCCAGTCTAGGGACGGCATCGCGGGCTCCGGAAGCTTTGTGACGAACGCAGTAGTTTTCGGTCCCGGCGCGTCCTGAAGTGACTCTGAGCTGCCCCTTCGATACATCCCATCTTGGTTAGGCTTGACTTAGCTGAGAGCTCCATCACAAAGTGCCAAGATGAAGCCATGCGCATGGATCACGTCTCTTACGCTTGTGAACGAGATGGCCTCTTGGCCACCACCGAGCGGATTTCCGCAGCATTGGGAGTGGACGCAGTCCGGGGCGGAGTGCACCCGCGCTTCGGTACCCGGAACATGATCATCCCCCTTGCTGACCACAAATACCTGGAAGTTGTCGAGGTCCTTGACCACCCGGCATCCGACAAGGCACCTTTTGGACAAGCCGTCCGTGCACGCTCCGCTGCAGGAGGTGGCTGGATGGGCTGGTGCGTCGCTGTTGACGACCTGAGCCCTTTCGAACAACGGCTGGGACGCGCCGCCGTCCCCGGAAACCGCAAGTTTCCGGACGGACGCGAACTCGTCTGGTCGCAAATCGGCATCCTGGGACTCATCGCCGATCCCCAGGTACCCTACTTGCTCCGTTGGGAGGGCGACCCCGCGCTTCACCCGTCCCTCGTCTACCCAAGCGACGTCAAGATGTCCAGCCTCACCATTGCCGGCTCGGCAGAGCGCGTCACTGAATGGCTCGGGGAACCCGTGGAGAAACCGCTTGAGGACGTTGCAGTCCAATGGATGGCTCCGCACGGAACACCGGGAATCATGTCGGTAACGTTCGAAACCGCCAACGGAGCCGTCACTATCTGACAGACCAGCCGTCACCACCTGACGGACCATCGGGCGAGGAGGCCCGGAAAACTTCGGCCGCCATATGCGGGTGCCAATGACGTCACCCCGCGATGGCGGCCGAAACCTTTTAACGGCGTTGTTCCTACCCCAGCCCGATTGCCTTGCCGAAGATGCTGAAGCCGACGAACGCCACGATATCCAGGAGTGCATGCGCCACCACGAGTGGCATGACCCGTTTGGTCCTCGTGTAGATCCAGGCGAACACCACACCCATGACGGCATTGCCGATGAAGGGTCCAAAACCTTGGTACAGGTGGTAGCTGCCGCGCAGGAGCGCGCTAAGCCCGATCGCCAGCGGAGTGCTCCATCCGAACTTCCCGAACCGGTCCAGGAGGTAGCCCACCACGATGACTTCTTCGACGACGGCATGGCGTACCGCGGACAGGACCAGCACCGGCACTGTCCACCAGTAGGAGTCCAGGCCGCTGGGGATGATCGCGGTCGTGATTCCCACGGCCCGGCCGGCCGCATAGAGGCCCAACGACGGTATCCCGATCAAGGCGGCGAGCCCCAGTCCCTGAAGCGCGTCGCGGCCCGGGCGGGCGAAGTTGAAGCCCAGCCGGGTGAATCCCGAGGGACCATCCGCCGTTTGGCGATGCATCGACAGGAAGTAGAACACCAGCACCACGGGGACCAGTGCGAAGGCAATATCGAGCAACTGGTAGGTGAGATCGAAGTACTCGCGGGTGCTCTGGGAACGATTGAGGGTGGACGTTGCCTGGGACAGGGGCGCCCGGGTCATCTTGTCCAACAACTGCACCACGGAGTACACGGCCGATTGGCCCAAGGACAGGCCAAGGACAATCAGCACTTCGGCGCGCAGCCGGCGCGTTGAGGCAAGGAGCATGCTCCTATCTTGCCTGCATTTGGCTGATGTTTTCCCGGGAGTTCATTCTCCGAGACTGGCCTGCACGGCGCGGGCGGCAGCGGACCCTATGCTTAGTGGGATGAGCGCGCCAGCACGAATCTTCATGATCCGGCACGGCCAGTCCGCCGCCAACGCCGACACGTCCATCTACAACCGTGTCCCCGACTACCGCATCCCGCTGACGGAGCTCGGGGTCGAGCAGGCCCGGGCCGCGGGCCGGGAACTGCGTAAGAAGCTCGACGGCGAGCCCGTGTGCGTCTACGTCTCGCCGTACCTCCGTGCCTACCAAACCCTCGAGGCACTGAACCTGGGCAACCTCACGGAAAGGGTGATCGAGGAACCCCGGCTGCGCGAACAGGACTGGGCCAACTTCCAGATCGCCGGAGACATCGGAGACCAAAAGGAGCTTCGCAACCTCTACGGCCATTTCTTCTACCGGTTCCGGGAAGGCGAATCAGGTTCCGATGTCTACGACCGCATTTCGTCCTTCATGGAAACCCTGTACCGGCATTGGGAAAAACCCGATTATGCGCCCAACACCCTGCTGGTGACCCACGGTCTCACCATGCGTCTTTTCTGCATGCGGTGGTTCCACTGGTCGGTGGAGTACTTCGAGTCCCTCAACAACCCGGGCAACGCGGCGCTACGGACACTTATCCGCAACGATCAGGATAAGTACGATCTCGACACACCGTTCAGCCAATGGGTACAGCGCAGCACGGACGAAACCGTCCTGAATGCTCCCCCGATGGTCTTCTAAGCTGCTAGGCGTCCTTGGCCACGATCACTTGGGTGCCGCTTGCTTCGAATGCGGCCTTGTCCTCGGCGGTAATCCCGGAATCGGTAATGAGACGGCGGAAATCGTAGCCCGCCATCGCCGCGAAGGCGCGCTTGCCGATCTTCGTGGAATCGGCCAGGACATAGGAATCCGTGGCACGGCGTGCCATGACGGTATTCACCATGGCCTCGCCCTCGTCCGTGATGGTGGGGCCGATCTTTGGATCAACTCCGTTGACGCCGATGAAGGCGATATCCAGGGCAACCTTCTGCATGATGACATCGGTGTAGGGCCCCACAAGTTCATACGAACGCGGGTTCAGGATGCCGCCGGTGACCATGATCTTGATGTTGGGGCGCACGGCAAGCTGGGCCGCGATATTGATGGCGTTGGTGACCACCGTCAGCATGGGCCGGTTCGAGGGTGCGTTGAGGTCCTCACGGGTGGACAGGACCTGGGCCAGGGCCGTATTGGTGGTCCCCCCGCTGAGTCCGATCACAGCCCCGGGCATGATGAGCTCCGAAGCGGCCAGGGCAATCTGCTGCTTCGCCTCCGCGTGATCATCCCTGTTGTACCGCCCCGGGAGCTCGTAGGCCACGGATCCCGTGGTTGCACCGCCGCGGGTACGGCTCAGGAGCCGTTGCTTGGCGAGGCTGTCGAGATCACGGCGCGCCGTGGCTGGTGAGACACCCAGGCGGGTCACGATATCCTCGACCTCAACATGCCCTGACTCGGCGAGGAGATCAAGGATGGCTGTCAGTCGATCGTTGCGGGTCATCACGAACCTTCCGGAAATTGAGGCTAATCCACTTTCGCGAACAGCGTCAGCAAACGTGCGGTTTCCAACACGAGGGCATCCCGTCCGGCCTTGATGTACTTGCGGGAGTCCACCACGGAGGGGTTGGCATCCAGGTACTCACGGACGGCGCGGGTGAAGAACCCGTTCAAGTGTGTGGATACGTTGATCTTAGTCATACCGGCCCGGATTGCCGCCACCAGGGTCTCATCTGCTACGCCCGAGGAACCATGAAGGACGAGCGGCAGCTGGACCGCCTGCTTCAGCCGGGTGATCAGCGCCAGGTCCAGGGTGGCGCTCCGTTCCGTCATGGCGTGCGATGAACCGACCGCCACCGCAAGGGCATCGACTCCGGTGGCTTCCACGAAGGAACGGGCCTCGGCCGGATCCGTCCGGACTCCCGGGGCATGGGCGCCGTCCTTGCCTCCGACTTTTCCGAGCTCGGCCTCAACATAGACACCGTGCTCGTTTGCGTATTTGGCAACCCGTCGCGTGACTTCAACGTTCCAGTCGTAAGGCAAGTGCGCGCCGTCGTACATCACGGAACCAAAGCCGAGGTCAACGGCTTGCAGGGCCAGCTCTTCGGATTCGGCGTGGTCCAGGTGCAAAGCCACGGGAACTGAAGCGTCCCGGGCGATGGACATTGCGCCCCGGGCAATCGGCACGAGTCCGCCGTGGAAGCGGGCGCAATTCTCCGAGATTTGCAGGATCAACGGGACCCCTGCCGCCTCCGCTCCGGCAACCAGGCCTTCTGCGGTTTCGAGGTGGATGACGTTGAAAGCGCCTTGGCCGATGCCGTTGGCGGTGGCGGTGTCCATGAGTTCCCGTGTGCTGACGAGGGTCACAGGGTCTCCTTCCAGCTGAGAATGAGTTGATTTTCGAGGTCCGCATAGAGCGGCGAGATCTCACCGGCGGCGGGCATGAGCACCGCGGCGGCGGACCAGGCCGTGGCCCTGCGCAGGATGGTGGGAATGTCGGAGACTCCGCTCGCAAGTGCGACGGCGGCCGCCGCCACTCCGGCGTCGCCGGCTCCGGTGGGGTTGCCGCTCAGTGGCTCCGGGAGCCGTGCACTCCAGTAGCCGCCGGGGGCCTCGTAGTGGAAAGCAAGCATGCCTTCGGCCCCGGCACTGACCAGGACCGTCTTGGCACCGAGGGCGATCAATTGCCGTGCGGCAGCCTCCAGGCTGCTCTCCCCCGTTGCCTCGAGGAGTTCGTGGTTGTTGGGCTTGAGCAAATCCGCCCCGGCCCGCGCGGCGGCGATGATTCCGGGACCCGAGGTATCGACGACGGCGGGGATCCCGGCGTCGTGCGCCAGACGCACCAGCGCCGGGTAGAAGTCCATCGGCGCGCCCGGCGGCAAACTGCCGGAGCCGACAAGCACTCCGGCGCCTTGCCCGTCCAGCGCCTCGACGACGGCGGCAGCCAGTGCCTGCCATTCGATTGGCTGGAGGGGGCTCCCCTGTTCATTGAAAATGGAGGTTTCGCCACCCACGGTGTCCACGAGGGCGATACTGCGTCGTGTTTCCGCGGCAACCGGAACCAAGCGATGGGGCACGCCGCTGCTACGGAGCTCTGCGGCGAATTCCGCGCCGGCGGCGCCGCCCGAAGGGGCGAGGGCCAGCACCGGGTGGCCCAGCTGGTGCGCTACCCGGGCAACGTTGAGGCCTTTTCCGCCTGCGCGGCTGAGGGGCGCAGCTACGCGATGGCTTGCGCCGGGAGTTATCCCGGCGACGTGGTAGCTGAGGTCGATGGCCGGATTGGGCGTGACCGTGATGACCCGCTTCATGGCCTGGCCCCCGTCCCAGACGCGGCCTTCGCCGCAGGAAGCAGGGCCCGGGCCCTCATCGCAGCACCAAGCAACCCTGCGTCCTGGCCAAGTTGGGCGCGCATGATGATCGGCCGGCGTTGGAAGTCGAGCAGCTCGTCAAGGCGCGAGCGCAACGGCTCCAGGAGTCCTTCCCCTGCTTCGGCAAGACCGCCGCCCACCACCACCGCTTCCGTGCCGATGATGCTTACACACTGGCTGAGGCTGAACGCGAGGGCGTCCACAGCGTCAGCCCAGATCCGCGCCGCAAGCGCGTCGCCCGCTTTGGCCCGCTCCAGGACTTCACGTGCGCCGGCGCGCGGGGTTCCGGCCTTGTCGCTGTAGCGCCGGGCGATCGCTCCGGCGGAGCCAACCCCCTCGAGGATCGTGTGGCCGGGACCATCGGGGTCTGGAACGAGGGCGTGGCCCAGTTCTCCGGCGAAGCCACCCGCGCGCACCGGGTAGCCATCGGAGATGACAGCCGCGGCGATCCCGGTGCCGACCACCATCACCACGACGTTTCGAAACTCGCGGGCGGCTCCGAAACGGAATTCGGCCTCGGCCGCCGTACTGACATCGTGCCCGAAAGAGACGGGTAGTCCGAGTCGCTGCGTGGCTTTTTCGCCAAAGGGAAAGTTGCGCCACCCCAGGTTCGCCGAGTAGACCCCCACTCCGGTGTCAGAGTCCACGATTCCCGGAACAACAATGCAGGCTGCCTTCGCCGGGTGTCCGGGGAATTCAGCGGCAAACTCAGCAGCCAGTGCGGCAATGGCGTCCAGGATCGCGTCGCCCGGCCGCAAGGGATCCCGTGGCGTCGCGACGCGGCGCAGGCCCAGGACATTCCCGGCCGCGTCGACAAGACCGGCCTTCAGGTCCGTCCCGCCGACGTCGAAGGCCAGGACTGCGGATTCAGCGGCTCCGAGAACCATGGGAAGACCTAGGCCGGGGCGTTCAGGACGACAGAGCGCGTGAGATTGCGCGGCAGATCCGGGTTGAGGCCGCGCACGCGCGCCCGCTCCAAGGTGACCTTGTGGACCCGGGCCAGCTCGGCGAGCGGGTGCTTGCCGGTGTTGACGTACAGGGCACCGGTCCGGGCCATATCGGCATCCAATCCCTCAGGCTGCACCCCGAAGAGCCACGTGACCCGGCCGGGCGCAGCAATGGAAATGGGACCGTGCCGGTATTCCATCGCCGGATAGGACTCGGTCCACCCCTGCACTGCCTCGCGCATCTTGAGGCCGGCTTCGTGGGCCAGGCCAACGGTCCAGCCGGTGCCGAGGAAGGTGAACTGTTCGGCGTCGAGCAACTCCTGGGAAACAGGGTCCGTCACTGCGGTACGTGCGTGCTCGATGGCGGTGCCGAGTTCGATGCCCAGGCTCGAGAGAAGGTACACCAGTGCGGTGGTGGCGAAGCGGGTCTGGACCACCGACTTCTCGTCGGCGTACGGAAGCCCGATGACGGCGTCGGCCAGGGTGGTGATGGGTGAATCCACGTCGCCGATGAGCGCAACCGTCCTGACCTTTCCGCGCAAGGCTTCCAGGAGCTCAAGTACCTCCGTGGTGGTGCCGGAGCGGGTGATGGCGATGACGGCGTCGTACTGGCGCCCGGTGCTGTTGTGATTGAGGAAGGCTTCCGACGCTGCGAACGCGTCCGTGACGCCCTTGCCCGCGGCTTCGCGGGCAGCTGCATAGCTTTGCGCCATGAACCATGAGGTGCCGCAGCCGACGACGGCGATCCGCTCGCCATCAGCAGGCAGCACATGCTCAGCCTTGGATTGATCGATGGCCCGCTGCCAGACCTCGGGCTGCGAAACAAGCTCTTCTTCCATGAAGGCCCCGAGGGTGTTGTTACTCATCGCACTTACCATTCCTGTCCGCGCTTCTTCGACGCACTCTGCAACACTCAATGATTTGACGTTTTATGATCCATATAAACACTAAACGATCATTTTCAATCGCACAAGGATCGCTGGGAGCTCTGGCGCGCCGGGCAAATGGGAATGACCACCCCTACGGAAGAACCCCGCTTTGGCGTCGCTAGAGTGCACAAGCAAAAGCAGGGCCCCTCCATATGGAAAGGCCCTGCCTGGTGTTGCAGAGACGGCTTTACAGCGCGCGGACGCCGGCCCGCCACACCGCGAAAGTCAGCGGGATACCGGGGCGGTAGGCCAGGTGCGTGGCCGACGGCGCCTTGAGCATGTGGAGGTCTGCACGGTGCCCGACGGCGATCGAGCCCACCGCCCGTTCGCCGTCGACGTCGTTGCCCGACTCCCTGCCGAGCGCTAGCGCCCCGCCGTAGGTGGCCGCCCGGACGGCTTCGTGGACGCTCAAGTGCATCTGCAGCACCGCCGTGGTGACGCAGAAGGCGATAGAACTTGTGTAGGAGGTGCCGGGATTGCAGTTCGCGGCCAAGGCAATCTGCACCCCCGCGTCGATCAACGCGCGGCCCGGCGCGAGCGGCTGCCGGGTGGAGAGATCGCAGGCAGGCAGGCACGTGGCCACCGTGCCGCGCGCGCCCGTTCCGGTGGAGGCATCCCAGCCGCTCCACGTCCCCGCGAGCGCCCGGATATCGGCCTCGGAAAGGTAGTTGACGTGGTCGACGCTGGCCGCGCCGAACTCCACAGCCAACTGGACGCCAGGTCCTTCACCCAACTGGTTGCCGTGGACGCGCAGGCCCAGGCCCGCATCGCGGCACGCGGTCAGGACGCGGCGCGACTGTTCTTCGGTGAAGGCACCGCGCTCGCAGAAGACATCGGCCCAGCTGACATACGGGCGGACGGCGTCGAGCATCGGACCGCAGACGAGATCCGTGTATTCCTCGGCGTCGGCTCCGGCCGGGACCAAGTGCGCGCCGAGGTAGGTGACTTCGTCCACGGTCGCTGCCGCGATGCGTGCGCTGCGGGCCTCGTTTTCAAGGTCCAGCCCGTAGCCGGTCTTGCTCTCAAGGTAGGTGGTGCCCTGGGAAACGGCTTCGGCCACGCGCCCGGCAGCGAGTCGCGTCAGTTCCTCGTCGCTCGCGGCGCGCGTGGCGCCGGTGGTGACGGCGATCCCGCCGGCGCTGTAGCTCTGGCCGGCCATCCTGGCCTCGAATTCGGCAGTGCGGTCTCCGGCGAAAATCAGGTGCGAATGCGAATCCACCCAGCCCGGAAGCACGGCGCGGCCTTCAGCGTCCACGTGCTCGTCAGCGGCGGGAGCCTCGGATGCGGAGCCGATCCAGGAGATCCGCTCACCCTCGATCACCACGGCGGCGTCTTTGAGGACGCGATGCTCAGCATCCTGGGTCATCAATTCGCCGATGTTGCTGATCAGTGTGCTCGTGTGCCCGCTCATGAACCTATTGTTCAACGGCGGATGGACCAACGGGTGGCCGCGAGCGACCCCGGTGTCCGGGATACCGGACTGATGCCGGATACGGAGCCCAGGATCTCGGCGGCCGCCAGCTCGGCAATGGCGGAGGAGGTCTGGAAACCATAGCCGCCTTGGCCTGCAAGCCAGAAGAAGCCGGGAGCTTCGGCGTCGAATCCCACCACCGGGACGCCGTCGGCAGCCTCCGTGCGCAACCCGGTCCAGGCCTTGGCGACGGAGCGAATGCCCATCGACGTCAGCGAGTTCAGCCGCGCCACGAGTGCTTCCACGTCCCCCGGCCGCGGCCGGGCGTCCTCCGGGCCGCTCGGCACTGTCTCCGACGGTGAAATCAGGACTTGTTCGCCTTCGGGCCGGAAATAGTACGAATCATCCGCTGCCGCCACCATGGGGCTTCCCGGCGGAAGGGGGCGTTCGACGTCGACAATCGCCGCCGTGCGGCGGAACGGCTGCAATCCGAGCTTCTCAACACCGCTGAGCACCGCAAGTTCGTCGGCCCAGGCACCTGCGGCATTGACGACGACGGCGGACTGGAAGCCTTCCAGCCCGGCGCCCAGTTGCCAGCCAGAGCCGAGGCGTTGGGCCGAATGGACCCGGGCGCCGGTGACGATGTCCACTCCGCCAGCTTCGGCACGCTGCCGATGGTCCTCCAGCAACACGGGCGCATTGCAGGCGAAAGATCCGGTATCCAGGCCCGCGGCCGTGAAAGATCCAGGGTTGAGGGCCGGGCACAGTTCAAGGGCTTCCGCGTGGGTGATGGGGTGCATATGACCGCTGGCTTCCGCCTTGACCGTTGCTTCGTCGCCCACCAACATGAACGAGCGCGGTGCCAGCACCGGCACCGGCAACTCGGCGTCGCGGGCTGCCAACAGCTCCAGTGTCCGTACGGTGAGTTCCTGCACGACGGCGGGTCCATAGCTCGGAATCAACTGCCGGGCCGAGCGGGACGACGTGTGGTAGGCCAGCGTTTGTTCGGCCTCCACGAGGGCCACCGAACATTGGCCGGCCAGCGCCGAGGCGAGGGACAATCCGGCGATGCCGCCGCCGACAATTACCACGTCATAGTTTGCAGCCATCACTCCATCCTGTCAGCGCGGGGGCCAACTTGCGAAGAGACTCGGCGCGTGGGCCCAGCGGCGCTATTCCACCGCGGACGGCTTAATTCCGCTGTACGGTGTCCACCAGGTCAGGGGCGCCGTGACGGTAAAGCGCCGCCCCGAGATCGAGTCCGCAGGAATCCGGACGAAGTGGTCCTTCCGGCCGGCTTCCCAGGGAAACAGGGGCAGCGCGAACGAGTTGACGACGTCGTCGATCTGTTTGATGGGCGCTGCTTTGCCATGGAGCACGACGCTCCATGCGACTCCGGTGTCCGGGTCGACGCCGTCTACCTCCATGGCCACCGGGAAGTCGCCCATGGCTGCGGAGAGCTTTGTGCCCGCGCCGGTTCTGAAGACAACCGTCCCCTGGTCCACGGCGTAATTGATGGGGAAAATGTCGGGGTGGTCTCCGAGCCACACCGCCAGCCTGCCGACGGACACGCCCCTGAGGAGATTCCAGCATTGCTGGGAATCCAACACCTCGGTGCGAGGTAGTGCTGCATCTTTGTCCATGCTGCCGATCCTAGGCCTCTGATCCTTCTCGGGACAGGGCTTAGGCGAATGGGTTCAGCGCAGGTATTGGAGCTGACTGAAGTGGCTGATGTAGTCGTCCAAGAGCGCTTCTGCCACTCTGACCGAATCCACCAGCGGGTTCATGGCCATCGCCTTGTAGGCGGAACGCCGGGAACCAGTGAGCGCCGCGTCGATCGTGGCGCGTTCCACAGCCTTCGCGTTGATGACGAGTCCCCGGGCGTAGTCCGGAAGGGCCTTGGCCGGGAGCAGGCGGACTCCATGGGCATCCACCACGCAGGGTGCCTCGATGACGGCGTCGGCGTCGAGCTCAGCCAAGGTGCCCTTATTGGGGACGTTCAGGATCAAGCGGGCCGTTTCCCCTTGACTGATGGCCCGCATAATGGCCAACGCAACGGTCTCGTAGCCGCCCGACACCAGGTCCTCGGCATCGCGTTCGAAGGTGCCGGCCGCGTCCCGGTTGCTCTGCATGTAGGTCTCTTCGCGATCCAGCTTGGTCTTTTCCCAGAGCCGGAGGGCAGGTTTGGACGCCGGGTCCCTCGTGGTGGGCTCCGCGCCGCCGTCGTTTGCTTCCCCAAGCCCGCCGTAAAAGGACCACTGCTGCCGCGCCAAATAGGCGCCCCGGGTGCTCGCGGCACGGCGATCGGCGTCGAGCGCTTCCCGCGTGAAGTAGTAGTAGTGCAGATACTCATTGGGAACCGCGCCAAGTGCTTGGATCCACGAAGCGCCGAACAGCCGGCCCTCTTCAAAGGACTCGATGGCGGCTGCGTCGGCCAGGAGGCGCGGCAGGACGTCCTCACCATCGACCACCAGCCCACGCAGCCAGCCCAGGTGGTTCAGCCCGATGTAGTCGATGTCGACGGAGCCGTCGCGAAAGGCTGCCGCACCGCGGTGGAATCCTGCCGCAGCCAGCGATCGCCGGGCCAGCCCCACAGGCGAATCACAGATCCCCACCACCTTGCTGCCAAGGACTCGCGTCATGACCTCGGTGATGACGCCTGCCGGATTGGTGAAGTTGATGAACCAGGCGTCCGGTGCGTGCTTCTTCACTGCCTCAGCGATGTCCAGGACCACGGGAATGGTCCGCAGGGCGTAGGAAATCCCCCCTGCGCCCACGGTCTCCTGCCCGATCACCCCATGCTCAAGCGCAATCCGCTCATCCGCGGCGCGCCCCTCCAGGCCACCCACCCGGATGGCGGAGAAAATGAAGTCGCTGCCTGGCAACGCCTCCGGCAAGTCCGTAAACGTCCGGACTGCCGGTGCATCGGGGACCCCCTCGGCCATGTCGGCGAGGACCCTGGCCACCACGCCCAGGCGTGCGGGGTCGGCGTCGAACAGCCTGAGTTCGGTGACGCGGCCGGGCCCATGGTCGGACAGCAAAGCTGAATAGACCAGGGGTACCCGGAATCCCCCGCCGCCCAGGATGGTGAGGATCATGGGAACTCAGAGCCCCGCGGCCGCGCGGCTCTTCACGAAGGCCTGGACACACGCCTCGACGTCCTCGGAGCTGTGCGCAGCCGAAAGCTGGACGCGGATCCGAGCGGCGCCCTTGGGTACCACGGGGTAGCTGAACGCCGTGACGAAGACCCCGTGGTGGAGCATCTCGTCGGCTACCTTCGCGGCAACAACGGCGTCGCCGAACATCACCGGGATGATCGCGTGTTCGCCGTCGAGCAGCTCGAAGCCTTCCTCGTTCATGCGGCGGCGGAACAGGGCTGCGTTCTCGAAGAGCCTGGAGCGGAGTTCGCGGGAACCCTGGACCAGCTCGATCGCCTTGATGGTGGCTGCAACGATGGCCGGAGCCAAGGAGTTGGAGAACAGGTACGGGCGGGCCTTCTGGCGCAGCATGGCGATGATTTCGCCGCGGCCGGAGACGTAACCGCCGGAAGCGCCGCCGAGGGCCTTGCCGAACGTGCCGGTGAAGATATCGACCCTGTCGGACACGCCTGCGTGTTCCGGGGTTCCGGCCCCTGTGGCACCCATGAAGCCGACGGCGTGGGAGTCGTCCACCATGACCAGTGCATCGTGCTTTTCCGCGAGATCGCAGATGGCCTCGAGCGGGGCGAGGTACCCGTCCATCGAGAAGACGCCGTCCGTCACGATGATCTTGCGTCGGGAACCTGCGGCTTCAAGCAGTTTGGCTTCGAGATCGGCCATGTCCTGGTTGGCGTAGCGGAAGCGCTTGGCCTTGCTGAGCCGGATGCCGTCGATGATGGAGGCGTGGTTCAGGGAATCGGAGATGATGGCGTCCTCAGGCCCGAACAGGGACTCGAAGACTCCCCCGTTGGCGTCGAAGCAGCTGGAGAACAAGATGGTGTCCTCGGTTCCCAGGAACTCGGAGACCCGAGCTTCGAGCTCGAGGTGCAGGTCCTGGGTGCCGCAGATGAAGCGCACCGATGCCATGCCGAAGCCGCGCTCGTCCATGGCGGACTTGGCGGCGGCGATGATGTCCGGGTGGTCCGCCAGTCCAAGGTAGTTGTTGGCGCAGAAGTTCAAGACGGTGTTGGCGGGCTGGCCGAGCTGGCCGGCGGAGATGTGGCTGGCCTGCGGCGAGTCAATGTGGCGTTCGGTCTTGAAGAGTCCTGCGGTGCGGATCTCTTCCAGTTCGCCCTGCAGCTGGTCTTTGATGCTTGAGTACATTGGTGGCTCCTGGTACTGGGTCTTGGGGAGGACTTTACGGCGTCTTAGATTTCGGCGTTCTAGAGTTCGGTCCAGTCGAGGACTACCTTGCCGCCTGAGCCGGCGCGGGCGATCTCGAAGCCCTTTTCCCAGTCGGTTGCGGACAGCTTGTCCGTGACGACGGCGGAAATGTTCCGGTGCAGTGTTGGATTGGAGGACAGCATGGCGCTCATGGCGTACCAGGTTTCGTACATCTCGCGGCCGTAGATGCCCTTGAGGGTCAGCATGTGGGTGACCACTTTGCCCCAGTCGATATCGATGGACTGGCTGGGCAAGCCAAGCATGGCGATGCGTCCGCCGTGGTTCATGTTGTTGATCATCTCAGGCAGGGCCGTGGGGTGCCCGGACATTTCCAGGCCGATGTCGAATCCTTCGCGCATGCCGAGCTCGCGTTGGGCATCCTTGACTCGCATCTTCGAGACATCGACGGCGAGGTCCACGCCCATCTTCCGGGCCAGCTCAAGCCGCGGGGCGGACACATCCGTGATGGCGATCTTGCGGGCACCGGCGTGGCGCGCGACGGCGATTGCCATGAGTCCGATGGGGCCCGCACCGGTGATGAGCACGTCCTCGCCGACCAGCGGGAAGCTCAGCGCAGTGTGGACGGCGTTGCCGAAGGGGTCGAAGATGGCGCCAAGCTCCGGGGTGACGGAGGGATCGTGGTGGACCCAGACGTTGGTCTCCGGGATGACGACGTATTCGGCGAAGGCGCCATCGCGCTGGACGCCGACGGACACTGTGTGGATGCACATCTGCCGACGACCGGCACGGCAATTGCGGCAAATGCCGCACACCACGTGGCCTTCACCGGAGACGCGGTCACCCACCTTGACGTCGCGGACGTCCTCGCCTACGGCCACCACTTCACCGTAGAACTCGTGGCCCGCAATCAGCGGCGCCTCGATGATGCTCTGTGCCCAGGCGTCCCAGGACTGGATGTGCAGGTCCGTTCCGCAGATACCCGTGGTCATGACACGGATCTTGACGTCGCTGGGACCGGCCTCCGGCTCGGGACGTTCGACGAGTTCAAAACCGGCGTGTGCGCCGGACTTGTACAGAGCCTTCATGGGTCTTCCTAACTCAAGGGGTGGGCCGCTTGTGTGCCGTTTCACTTCATTGAAGCCCCACGAACGGTTTAGCACAACTAGGTTTTTCTCAATCAACGATTTAGCATTTACTAAATGGAAGTACACCAGCTCCAGATGCTCAGGGAACTAGGAGATCTTGGCAGTGTCAAGGCCGTCGCGGAGACGCTCATGGTCACACCATCGGCCGTCTCCCAGCAGCTCGCGCTCTTGCAGAAGTCCGTCGACGTGCCCCTGACGCGCAAGGAAGGCCGCGCCTTGGTGCTCACGGATGCAGGCAGGGTCCTCGCCGACGCCGGAGCCGCCGTCGTGAACGCGCTCGCGGACGCCCGGGCGGCGATCGGCGCTTACCACGACTCCCCTGGTTCCACCGTGACCGTGAGCGCCTTCCACAGTGCGGGGCAGGCCCTGTTCGCTCCGCTTGCGGCCTTGCTGGCCGCCGCCGGCAGCGCGGGTCCGGAACGCGGCGTCCCCCGCTTGAAGCTCGCCGACGAGGACGTCGCACAGGAAGATTTTCCTGGACTTGCGGCGCGGTACGATCTGGTGCTCGCGCATCGGATGGAGCACAGTCCCGAGTGGCCCACCGACAAGGTGGCTGTGATCCCGCTCGCAGACGAACCACTCGACGTGGCGCTGCCCGCCGGGCACCCGCTCGCGGCGCGCCGCGAACTCAGGCCGGCCGACGTCGTCGGGCAGCCTTGGGTGACCAGCCGCGCCGGTTACTCCCCCGCGGACGTGCTGGCCGCCGTCGTCGCTGTCAGCGGACGCCCCGCGGAAGTCCTCCACCGGATCAACGACTACTCCACGGTGGCCTCGCTCGTGGCAGCCGGCGGAGCGATTGGTTTGCTCCCGCGGTTCACTGCCCGGCGCGTGCTGGATGCGGGCGTGGTCTTGCGTCCGCTGGCGGGGGTCAATTCGGTGCGAAAGATCGACATCCTGGCTAGGCCGGAAACCCTGAAACGGAAGTCGGTCATGACCGTCTGCGAAGCGCTGCAGACCGTCATGACCGAACTCGCGGGGGGCACCTCACCTGGCGCCTCCCAGCCCGGACGCTAAGGTTCCCGGACCAAGGCGGGCTGGCCGGCTTCGAAATACTCCACGAGGTCATGAGGCAGGGCCGGAACGTCGCGGGCGGAACCGTCGCCGCGCAACGACTCCGCGGCCAGGACACCGGCAGCAACCGCCTGGCGGGCCGCGATCGGATTGGTCTGGGTCTGGCCACCCTCTGAAGCGAAGCGGAGGAATTCCGCGATCAGGAGCGGATCGGAACCACCGTGGCCGCCTTCGCCGTCCTGGATCTCGATCACGTCATCCGGCTCAGCGAAACCCCTCGTGCGAGTGGTCCACACCTTGATAAGTTCGCCCGGGCCGTCGCCGAAGTTCTCGATCCTGCCCTTCGTTCCGATCACGGTGTAGTTCCGCCAGTAATCCGGCGTGAAATGGCACTGCTGGTAGGACGCGAGCACACCGTTGTCGAGGACCATGTTCATCATCGAAATGTCCTCGACGTCGATGGTCTCCGCGAGGTCCTGCTGCTCGGTGGGCGGCCAGTTGCCGATCGAAAACCAGTCACCCATGCGCTTGCCGCTGTTGTCGCTGCGCTTGGACACCGAGCCGTAGACGGCCAGGTCCCCGACGGCGGACACGCGCCTGGTGTACCCCTTGGCGAGCCAGTGGATGACGTCGATGTCGTGCGCCCCCTTCTGCAGTAAGAGCGAGGTGACGTTCTTGCGCTCGGAATGCCAGTCCTTGAAGTAGTAGTCTCCGCCGTGGCCAACGAAGTGCCGGCACCACACGGCCTTGACCTCGCCGATCCTGCCTTCCTCAATGAGCTCGCGCATTTGGACCACCACGGGCATGTGCCGCATGTTGTGGCCGACGTAGAGCCTGGTGCCGGTTTCGTAGGCGGTCCGCAGGATCTGGTCCGCGGCCTCGATGGTGACATCAAGGGGCTTCTCGCAGAAAGTCGGGATTCCTGCCTTGAGGGTACGGACCGCGACGGCGGCGTGCTGGTTGTCCGGAGTAAGGACCAGGACGGCGTCGATGCCGCTGTTCAGGAGTTCCTCAAGATCGGCCGTCACGCGGGCCGTGGGAATCCGTTCGGACGCATCCGCGCGGCCACGTTCGCTCGTGTCGCACACGATGGTGACTTCCGAGCCTTGGCCGGGCTTGTGGGCGTGGCGCCACAGCCCCGCGCGCAGGCCGAAGCCCACCAGGCCAATCTTCATGTCAACCGTTTCCATTTGCTGGTGAATCCTTCTGTTGGTTCTCAAAAAAGTCGTGTTGCGGCAGTGCGATGCGGGGCCGATTCCCGCACGAACAGTTGCCAAGGGAAGTCCATGACCGCCGGACCGGAAGCTGCTCCGCCGCGGGAAGCACCGCCGTCGACGGCTCGCTTCAAGAGAAGGCGCGCAATCCGGTCGAAAAAGTCCACTGGACCCACCGTGCTGAGGGAGGGCGACATCCGCTCGCCCTCAATGGTGTTGCCGACACCGATGATGTCCACGTCCCGGCCGACGGTCAGTCCGAGGCGCTGCGCGGCGTTGATGGCACTGACGGCGGCAAAGTCTGTCACCGCGTAGACCGCGGTTGGCCTGTCTTTCAAGCTGAGCAGGCGCATAGTGGCGGCATAGGCACCGAGGGTGGTGCCGTCGAAGGTTCCCACGAAGTCCCCGTTCAGGGGGATGCCGGCCTCTTCCAACGCCGAGGTGTAGGCGCCGTACCTCGGCCCACCCGGGGGCCGCCCGGCATGCGCGGGCACCAGGCACGCCACCTCACGGTGGCCGTTCAGGAGATGCTCCACGGCAAGCTTGCAGCCGGGACCGGCAACCGATCGAATGACGTCGAAACCCGCAGGCTCAAGGACCTCGTCGAAAACCACCAGGGTGGTACCGCGTCCGGCGAGTTCCTCAAGGGCGCCCCGGTCCTTTTCGCGCACGGCGTCCACGAATACCGCGTCGGCGTCGTGGCTTTGCAGGACCCGCCCCCAATCCGCGTCGCCGAGGATCATGGGGGTGATGCCCAGCGGGGCGGCGGCTCGCTGTACGGCCTCGATCACGGACAAGGACCACGGATCGGAGAGCATGGTCAGGGACAGGATGACCGTGTTGGTCCGCCCCGTGCGGATGGCCCGGGCCGCCTGGTTGGGGCGGTAGCCGAGCCGCTCAGCGGCCGACTTCACCTTCTCAGCGGTCGAATCGGACACGCCTGGCCCGCTCTCACCGCGACGTCCGGACATCACGTAGGACACCGTGGCCGTGGAGACCCCTGCTTCTGCCGCAACCATGCGGATCGTGGGACGCACTCCGGCGCCCGTGGCCTTGACCATGTCTCCCCCTTTCGGCGGTGGCGGCAATCATGCCGCCACCGCTGGCGATCATTTCCTAGAAGTCTGGCCCCGTCAGGCGCCGAAGACGGGGACGTCGGACGGCAATGCCGCCTGGTACTCGTCACGGATTTTGTCGCCGCCGTCGGACTTCCAGCGCTTCAGCGCGTCCTTCAATTCGTCCATCTTGGCGCGTCCGGTGATGATGTCCACCACCTTGTCCCGGAATGGCGCCTGGATTTTCGCCCCGACTTTGGAGTTGGTGTCCGAGTAGGTGCCGTTGGTCGGATTACGCCACGCCAGGTCCAGGAGTTTCTGTTCCTGCTCGATGATGTATTTTGTGTCCTCGTCGAAGCCCGGGTTGAAGATGACGTTCTCGGGGCTGGACATGATGTTCAAGGCCGAGGCAAGACCTGGGATATTGGTATTTCCGGACTCGGTCATCTGCGGGCTGCCCTTCTGGTCCAGGGTGTAGTCCTTGCCCAGCTCACCGTAGTTCTTCTGCATGTACTCGACAGTGCCGAACGGGGCGGACAAGTAGTTGATCAGGGCCAGCAGTTCGCGGATCTTGCTTTCGTCTGCCTTCTTGAACGGCGTGAATCCGACCGTGCCGTAGCCCATGTCATATGTCGGCTTGGCTTTTCCGTCGGCGCTGAACGGCACCAGGATGTCGAACTTCGCCGTTTCACTCAGGGCCCGGTACTGGCGCATGCCATGCGGCCCAACGATGACCTGTGCGCCGACTGTGCCGTTGACCACCCGGTTGCGGATGTCCGTGGCTTTGGTGTCCGGGTAGAAGACTCCAGCGGCAAACATCTTCGCCGTGAATTCGACGCCGGCCGCGTAGGCATCCGTTTCATACAGGTGCTTCAGGGTCCGGTCCTTGCCCACCGCCCAACCGTTCGGTGCGCCGAACCACTCGGTGACCATGTGCAGGGCATTGATGTACGCCGGTTCAAGGGCGTAGCGTTGCTCCCCCGGACGCGTGATTTCCTTGGCCTTCACGAGGAACTCCTCGGCATTGCTGGCACTGAACCCACCCACTTTGTCCCACGTCGCGTGGTTGCCGAGGTAGACCTGGCCGAAGGGAGTGCTCGGGATCGGAGCGCCCCAGATCTTTCCGTTCACGACGGCGGTCTTCCAGGAATCGGGCTTGAGCGCCGCGAGGTTGGGGTACTCAAGAACCGCATCGCCGGAGAGGTACTTGGTGAGGTCCTGGAACTTTGCTTCGAGCATGGGACCGACATTGGGGATGCCCTGGTTCGGCGGAACCCACATCATGTCCGGGAGATCGTTGCTTGCCAGGACGGTGGCGAACTTGGCGGGATAGCCATCACCGATGTCCTCGGCGATCTGCAGCTCGAGGTCTCCGCCGAGCTTGGCATTGAGGCGCTGCCAGAAGGCGTTGTCCTTCATGCCCGGGCTCATCGTGTCGAAAGTCTCGGTCAGGCCGGTGACCTTGCCCTTGAGCGGAGCGGAGGTGACGGATTGAACGGGTGTGGGGAGCTTGAAGTAGGCGGACTGCAAGCCCTTGGCGTTGCCGGGGAGGTCCGGGGTAAGGCCGGTGAACTCCTTGTACGTCGGCAGTTTGACGGAAGCGGAGGCAGCGGCGCCCCCGTTTCCGGCGCCGCCGGCTCCTCCGCCACAAGCGGCGAGCCCAACGGTAGCGACAGTCAACCCGGCGAGGCCGAGGAATCCGCGCCGGCTGACGCCGGAAGTGCCTGGGATGGTACTGGTCATGGCAGAACCCTTTCTGAGGTGGTGTGGGTGGTGCAGTGTGCGATGGTTTGGTTCGTGGTGGCTTGGGGCTCGGCGGGCGGGGCTCGGCGGGCGGGGCTCGGCGGGCGGGGCTAGCCCTTGACCGCGCCGGTAATGACGCCCTTGGCGAAGTGCTTCTGCAGGAACGGGTAGACCATGAGGATGGGGACCAGCGCCACCACCACTACGGCCATCTGGATGGATTGCGGTGGCGGCGCGGTGGTGATTCCCAGCTGGTCCGCGGCGCCGCTGCCCTGCACGACGAAGTTGCGCAGGAGCAATTGGATGGGCCACTTGCTGTGATCGTTGATGTAGAGCAGCGCGTTGAAGAATGAGTTCCAGAATCCCACCGCATAGAACAGCCCGACGACGGCGATCACGGCTTTGGATAGCGGCATCACGATGCGCCACAGGATTTGCCAGTCGGTGGCGCCGTCGATCCGTGCACTCTCGATCAGTTCACCGGGGATGTTCATGAAGAAGGACCTCATGACCACGAAGTTGAAGGCACCGAAGATGCCGGGCAGGATCAGGGACCACAAGGAGTCCAAGAGGTTCAGCTGGCGGATCATCAGGAACGATGGGATGAGCCCGGGGGCAAAAAGAAGCGTGAACAGCACCGCGAGGATCACCGGCCGGCCAAACAGCACAGTACGGCTGGTGGCATAGGCCATGGTGATGGTAACGAAGAGCGCCAAGACGGTGCCGATCGCGGTGACAAACAGGGACACCCCGAGTGACTGGATGACCATGGGGCCCTTGAAGATGGTGACGTAGGCGTCCAGGGTTGGCCGCTCGGGCCACAGGACGAATCCACCGGCACGCATGAGCTGATCGTTGTCCGCCAAGGAGGTGGACACGACCAGCAGGATGGGCGTCAGGATCGAGACGCTGAAAACAATCAGGACCAGCGCCTTGATGGTTTGGTAGAGGGGCGAGGGCCGCTCTTTCCAGACAGGCCGCTTGGGGTTGTAGCTCAGTTCCTTGACCTTGCGGGCGGCAAGGGGCTTTCTGGCGGTCAGTGTGGTTGCCATAGTGTTCTCCTCGTGCGAAATCCGGGCTAGCCGGGGGCTAGCCGACCTTCTTCGCAAAAATTCCGTCTTCGCCGAAGCGGTGGGCAAGTTTGTTGGCTGCATAGATCAGCAGGGCGCTGACCACTCCTTTGGCGAGTCCGGCGGCGGCGCCGGAACTCCATCCGCCGCCGATGACGCCGGTGTAATACGTGAAGGTGTCCAGGACTTCCGCGGCTCCGGCCCCGACTGCGTCGCGCTGCAGGATGAACTGCTCAAAGCCCACCGAGAGGATGTCGCCGATCCGGAGGATGAGAAGCAGGACGATGACAGGACGGAGCCCGGGGAGCGTGATGTGCCACATGCGACGCCAGCGGCCCGCGCCGTCGGCCGCTGCTGCCTCATACAGCGAGGCATCGATGCTGGCGAGAGCGGCCAGGAAGATGATCATGGCCCAGCCGGCGTCCTTCCAGATCATCTGGGCGACCACCAGAACGGGGAAAGACTCGGGGTTCGTCATGAATGGCACAGCTTCCATGCCGAACTGCCGCAAGGTGTTGTTCACGAACCCCGCGCCGCCGAGCATCTGCTGGAAGAAAGCGATGACCAGCACCCAGGACAGGAAGTGCGGCAGGTACGCGATGCTCTGGAACACCTTCCGCACCCGGGCACTCACCAGTGAGTCCACGATCAACGCCAACACCAGGGGCACCGGGAACAAGAAGACCAGTTGCCAGGCGGCCAGGTAGAGCGTGTTCCAGAAGGCGTGGACGAAGTCCGGGTTGCCGAACAGATCCACGAAGTTCTGCCAACCTACCCAGAGGCTGTCTCCGATCCCGAGGTAGGGCTGGTAGTCCTGGAACGCGATCACATTGCCCAGGATGGGAACGTAGAAGAACAAAAGCAGGAACGCGATGCCCGGGAGCATCATCAGAAGCATCTGCTTGTCGCGGCGCAGGCGGGACCTGACAGACTGTGCCACCGGAACGGGAGGCTTGCTCCGTTTCAGCCTGCCTCTGCTCAGCCGCTTCCCTTCGGCATGGGCCGGGACGCGGTCTGCATCCGGCAGCGCCGGGGCTTCTTCCGTCGTCGAGTTCATGCGTTCTCCTCGTGTTTTGGTGGCGCGTGGTGGGTTCGCTCGGAACCGGGCAACGTTTCGAATGGGCCATGTGATGTCGGCCACGCTCGTTAACCGTTTAACAAACCATAAGTGACGCCCATCTCTTTTTGCAAGATCATGATTGAAACTTGACCAGAAGATCAGATTTCGTCACCGGGCACGGGCATTGCGACAGCGTCGCATGCGCGACAGAACCAAGCGCGAGCATCCCAGCGGGACTCTGCCCGCGCCGTCGTCGTGGAACAGTTGCTGCTGCTTTGGCGGGGACGCATCGTGAAGACGCTTGAGGGCCTGGCGGAAGGGCTTCGTGCGCGACGGCGAACTGGTGCCGTGGGCGCCTGTCACCATGATGCTCCAGCCCGTGCGGGACCGGCTCGCGGCGGCCGCTTCCTAGACGCTGCCTCCGTAGCCCAGCCGCCGTCCGCTGCCATTGGGCACTGCCGGCAGGGTACCGGAAATGATTCGGGTTGCCGTGACCGCGGTGCCGCTCTTCGTACCGGAGACCGCGACGGTGTCGCCCGCCTTGAGGTCAGTGGCCTTGATGGTCTGAGTCGCTGGCTTCCGGCCTTGCACACCCGTTCCGGTAGCAGCGATCTTGACGATGGTGGTTGACGACGTGATCGCATAGCTCTGCGTGAAGCCGTCATCGCTCTTCACGGAAATGTTCGAATCGCTGACCGACTGCACGGTGCCACGCTGCGTCACCATGGTCGTGAACGTGCCGTCCTTGTTCTTGACAGTGAACTCACCGTGGATTCCCGGGCCGGCGAAGCCGCGCGGAAGTACGGGAAAATGCTTGGCATTGCCGGGTGACGGGGTGGCGGGTGATGTTGTTCCGGGTGACGCCGAGCTCGTAGGCGTCGCGCTCACCACGTACGAAGGGATGATCTGGCCGGCAGCCCAGACTGCGGCCACACCACCGCCGCTCAAGACGACGGCGATGCCGCCGGCGATGAGGGCCTTACGCAGGCCCGGAGTCATAGTGGGCATGGCCGAATCCTTCCTCCGCTCCTCCCCGAACCGGCAAGGGGCGGGCAGCAAAGAACTGATGACTCCATAATGTGCCTTAAAGCTGTGTACCTGCTGTGGATCCAGACACAACTAACTCGCAGTTGTTGTCGTTTTGACGGCTCAGAACGACAACAACTGCGGGGGCCCACGCCGCCAGGGTTCCCTGGCCGTGGGGCCACACCGGCGAGGGCCCCGGCCTGAGCTTGCGAAGGCTGGGAGCCGGTGGGGACTTGCGAGGCGAGGGTGGCGGTGGGGACTAGTTGGGTGAGGCGCGGGTGGCGGGTCGGGCTGTCAGCCTTCGACGCCGAGCCTCTCCAGGATCAGCTCGCGCACACGTGCGGCGTCGGCCTGCCCACGGGTAGCCTTCATGACACCGCCAACGATCGCACCAATGGCCTGAAGCTTGCCGCCGCGGATCTTCTCCGCGACGTCCGGCTGGGCCGCCAGTGCGGCGTCGATCGCTTCCAGCAAGGGGCCGTCGTCCGACACGACGGCGAGGCCGCGCTTCTCGACGATCTCGGCCGGGGTGCCCTCGCCGGCGAGGACGCCGTCCAGCACCTGGGAAGCCATCTTGTTGTTGATCTTGCCGCCCTCGACGAGCTTGTTGAGCTCCACGATGGTCTCCGGGGTGACGCCGAGCTCGGAGGGATCGACGTCGGCCGTCTTGGCACGCCCGACGATCTCGCCCATCCACCACTTGCGGGCAACGGACGCGTTGGCGCCGGCAGCAATGGTCTCCTCAATGGAGTCCATCACACCGGCGTTCACTACGTCACGGAACTCCAGGTCCGAATAGCCCCAATCAGCCTGGAGCCGCTTGCGGCGGGCCGCGGGCGGCTCGGGCAACGTGGCGCGCAGTTCTTCGACCCATTCGCGGGACGCGAGGACCGGAACGAGGTCCGGCTCCGGGAAGTAGCGGTAGTCGTCGGCGTCGGACTTTGCCCGGCCCGACGTCGTCGTGCGCGTGTCCTCGTGCCAGTGGCGCGTTTCCTGGATGACCGGCTCACCGGAGTCCAGGACGGCGGCGTGGCGCTGGATTTCGTAACGGACGGCGTGCTCGACGGCGCGCAGCGAGTTCACGTTCTTCGTCTCCGAACGGATCCCGAAGCGTTCGCGGCCATGCGGGCGCAGCGAAACGTTCGCGTCGCAACGGACGTTGCCGCGTTCCATCTTGGCGTCGGAAACCCCGAGGTTCTTGACGATCTCGCGGACAGCGGCCACGTACGCCTTGGCGAGCTCAGGTGCGCGGCTGCCGGCACCCTCGATCGGCTTGGTGACGATTTCCACGAGCGGAACACCGGAACGGTTGTAGTCCACCAGCGAGTAGTCGGCACCCTGGATACGGCCCGTGGCACCACCCATGTGAGTGAGCTTGCCGGCGTCCTCTTCCATGTGTGCGCGCTCGATCTCGACGCGGAAAACCGTGCCGTCCGAGAGTTCGATGTCCAGGTAGCCGTCGTAGGCGATGGGCTCGTCGTACTGGGACGTCTGGAAGTTCTTGGGAGTGTCCGGGTAGAAGTAGTTCTTCCGGGCAAAGCGGCAGGACTCGGCAATCTTGCAGTTCAGGGCAAGGCCGATCTTGATGGAGGACTCCACTGCCGTCTTGTTCACCACAGGCAGGACCCCGGGCATGCCAAGGTCAACCTCGTTGACGTTGGTGTTCGGCTCGTCGCCGAAGACGTTGGGTGCGGAGGAGAACATCTTGGTCTTGGTGTTGAGCTCCACGTGGACCTCGAAGCCAAGGACGGGATCGTACTTCTCCATGGCCTCTTCGAAGCTGAGGATGGCGTCGGTAGACATCAGTTGGAACCTCCGGCGATGGTGGAACTGGAACCGAGAACGGGTGCCTTCGCCAGCAGCGGGCCACCCCACTTCTCTTCGAGCAAGGACTCAAGGACGGCACCCACGCGGTACAGGCGGGCGTCCTCGCGGGCAGGTGCCAACAGCTGGATGCCTACGGGCAGTCCATCTTCGTCGGCCAGGCCGCCCGGGAGCGACAAGCCGGGAATGCCTGCCATGTTTGCCGGGATAGTGGCGACGTCGTTGAGGTACATGGCCAGCGGATCGTCGAGCTTCTCCCCCAGCTTGAAGGCCGTGGTGGGAGCGGTGGGCGAAATCAGGACGTCGGCCTGCGCGAACGCGGCGTCGAAGTCACGCTGGATGAGCGTGCGGACCTTCTGGGCCGAACCGTAGTAGGCGTCGTAGTAGCCGGCGCTCAGGGCGTAGGTGCCCAAGATGATGCGGCGCTTGACCTCGTCACCGAAACCGGCGGCGCGGGTAGCGGCCATGACGCGTTCAATCGTCATGGGGCCGTCCTCGGGCAGGACGCGCAAGCCGTAGCGGACGCCGTCGAACTTGGCCAGGTTGCTGGATACCTCGGAGGGCATGATCAGGTAGTAGGCGCCCAGCGCGTACTTGAAGTTGGGGCAGGAAACCTCGACGATTTCCGCGCCGGCCTCCTTGAGCAGCTCAAGGGACTCGTTGAAACGGGTCTCGACGCCGGCCTGGTAGCCCTCGCCGTGGAGTTCCTTGATGATGCCGATCTTCATGCCCGTGACGTTGCCCGTCTTGGCTGCTGCGACAAGGGTGTCGAAGGGGTCCGTCAGGGAGGTCGAGTCGAAGGGGTCGTGGCCGCCGATGACTTCCTGCAGCAAGGCCGAGTCCAGCACGGTCCTCGAAACCGGACCGATCTGGTCCAGCGACGACGCCATGGCGATGGCGCCGTAGCGGGAAACAGCTCCGTAGGTGGGCTTCATGCCAACCGTGCCGGTGACGGCGCCGGGCTGGCGGATGGATCCGCCGGTGTCAGTGCCGAGGGCCAGCGGAGCTTCGAAAGCTGCGACGGCGGCCGCGGAGCCACCGCCCGAACCACCCGGAATGCGGTCCAGGTCCCATGGGTTGCGGGTAGGGCCGTAGGCCGAGTGTTCCGTGGAGGAACCCATGGCGAATTCGTCCAGGTTGGTCTTGCCCAGGATGGGCATCTTCGCCGCGCGCAGCTTTTTGATGACGGTAGCGTCGTAGGGGCTGTGCCAGCCCTCGAGGATCTTCGAACCGGCAGTGGTGGGCTGCCCGATCGTCACGATGAGGTCCTTGACGGCAATGGGTACCCCGGCGAGTTCGTGCAACGCTTCGGCTTCAGCACCGCCAGCGGCGCGGATCGCGTCCACTTCGGCGGCGACAGCGAGCGCCTCTTCAGCGTTGACGTGCAGGAACGCATTGACTTGCCCATCAACGTCCGCGATGCGATCCAGGTACGCCTGGGTGACTTCGACGGACGTGACCTCACGCGCGGCGAGCTTGGTGGCAAGTTGTGCCGCGGACAGGCGGATGAGTTCGGAGTTGTTCAATTCAGTCATTCGCTTAGTCCTCATCCAGGATTGCCGGAACCTTGAAGCGGCCCTCGAAGGAATCCGGAGCCCCGGACAACGCCTGCTCAGCCGTAAACGTGTGGCCCACGACGTCCTCGCGGAACACGTTGCTCAACGGAATCGGGTGGGACGTAGCCGGGACATCGTCCCCGGCCGCTTCGCTGACGGACTTCACCGAATCCACGATGACGGCGAGCTCGCCGGCCATCCTGTCCAGCTCTTCGGCACTCATTTCAATGTGAGCCAGACGCGCAAGATGCGCGACGTCGTCACGGTTGATCGCAGCCATGGATCTCCCCTGCAAAGTTCAAATGGTTTTCCGGACTAGTCTACGTTGGTTGCGCCTGCCCCCGGGCGACGCAAAACACGCATCCTCCGCGTGCTCGCTCGTTCCTCGCTTAGACGCACGCTTCCGGATACCTGTTCCGCGTCTCAGTTACCCCACAACAAAGCGAGACAGCAGAGCGAGGAACCATTCGCACTCTGCTGTCTCGTTTGTTTAGTTAGTAGGGCTACCCGATGCCGATGGCTCCCGTCAGCATGCCTACTGCGAGCATGACGATCGAGATGACTGCTGTGCGCCACAGGACCTTCTTGTGGTGGTCGCCGAGTTCTACCTTGGCCAAGGACACCAGCAGCAGGATCGCGGGGACCAGGGGGCTCTGCAGGTGGAAGGGCTGGCCGGTGATGGAGGCGCGGGCCATTTCTGCGCCGCTGATGCCGTAGTGCGCGGCGGTCTCGCTCAGGACCGGGAGGACACCGAAGTAGAAGGCGTCGTTGCTCATGAAGAACGTCATCGGGATGCTGAGCAGGCCGGTGATGACGGCCATGAACGGACCCATCTCGGCGGGGATGATGTGGACCAGCCACGCGGACATTTCCTTGACCATGCCGGTGCCGTTGAGGACACCCGTGAGAACAGCTGCGGCCATGACCATACTGACGACGGCCACGATGGACGGTGCGTGGGCCACCAGCTGCGCGCCTTGTTCCTTGACCTTGGGGAAGTTCACCAGCAGCGCAATGGCGGAACCCACCATGAAGACGTAAGGCAGCGGCACAAGGTTGGCCACCAGCATGACCATGACAGCGACGGTGAGGCCGAGGTTGAACCAGAAGAGCTTCGGGCGCAGGGTCTTGCGGTTGGGATCGAGTGCGGTGGCGGTCAAACCGGTGTCGGCGAGCTCCACGAGGGTTTCGGTGCTTTCCAGGAGTCCGACGGCGGCGCCTCCGCCGGTGCCAGGGTTAGCTGCGGTGGGGGCCGTGTTGGAACCACGGCCCGAGGAGCCGGTGCCGGTACCGCCGCGGCGCGTGCCGCCGTCGGACACGTCACCTGCGTCGGCGACGTCGCCCCAGATCTCGGGGGCCGTGGCGCGGAGGCGATTGCGTTCCTGCAGGCCCAGGAGCCAGGAGAACACGAAGACGACGACGAGGCCCACGATGAGGGACGGAACCATCGGAACAAAAACGTCGTTGACATCGATCTTGAGGGCAGTGGCCGCGCGGGCTGTGGGGCCACCCCACGGCAGGATGTTCATGGTGCCATTGGCAAGACCGGCAACACAGGTCAGGACCACGGGGCTCATCTTCAAACGGAGGTAGACGGGCAGCATCGCCGCAGTGGTGAGGATGAAGGTGGTGGAGCCGTCGCCGTCGAGCGAAACAGCGGCCGCGAGGATGGCGGTGCCCAGAACCACTTTGGCGGGGTCGTTGCCCAGCTTGCGGAGAATGAACTTGACCAGTGGGTCGAACAGTCCGACGTCGATCATGAGTCCGAAGTACACGATCGCGAACATCAGGAGTGCGGCCGTAGACGTCATGGACTTCATCGAATCCATGACCATTGGCCCGATGCCAAGGCCTGCGCCGGCAAACAAACCGAAGATGGTGGGAACGATGATCAGCGCCAGAACGGGCGTCAACTTCTTTGTCATGATCAGGACCATGAACACCGCAATCATTGCGAATCCAAGCAATACCAGCACAGCCGGCTCCTTACTACAGTGAACGGCATCACGTCGATGTGATGCGCGATACAGAACCTATAGTGGCGACGCTCACAGCAAGGCGTTTGTGGGATTTGATGGACATACTGCTGATTGAGAGCATTTTGCTCATTGTGCTCAGTGCTTCAATGGAGAGGTAGACGTAGAAGTACAGCGCCGCTGCTGCCCCGCTCCAGCCGGCCAATCCCCGCCGGAAGGAGGCAGCATGCCCAGGCTTGCCCTGCGGTTCTCGACGCAGACACTGCTCCTGCAGCTCGGCGTCGTCCTCTTGGTGGTGCTGCTCAGCGGCACCGTCCATGCGTGGCTCGTCTACGGGCGGATCGGCACGGAAGCGGAGAACCAGGCGCTGACCTTGGCGCGCACCGTGGCCTCGGATCCCGTGATCCGATCCCAGGTCCAAGCCATCAGCAACGAGCCGGGAACCCCGCCTCCTGCGGTGCTCGCGGCCGGACCCATCCAAGCAGTTGCCGAGGCTGCCAGAAACCGCACTGGTGCCTTGTTCGTGGTGGTCACGGACGAGACCGGTTTGCGGCTGGCTCACCCGGATCTCGTCCGGCTCGGCGAACGGGTCAGCACGGATCCATCGGATGCCTTGTCCGGGAAGGAAGTCACCACCCGGAACACGGGCACTCTGGGACCATCCGCGGGCGCCAAGGTCCCGGTTTTCGCTCCGGGTTCCGTGGCGACGGTGGTTGGCGAAGTCAGTGTGGGCTATTCCATGGAGTCGCTCGGCCAAAGCCTTGCCGAGGACATCGTCCCGATTGCCCTGACCGCGGCGGGCTCCTTGATTGCCGGCGTCTTGGCGTCCTTCCTCCTGCGCCGCCGCCTGCAACGCCTGACGCTGGGCCTCGAACCCGAAGAAATCAGCACCCTCGTACATGACCAGGTGGCCGTGCTTCAAGGCGTGGACGACGGCGTGATCGGCATTTCCGCCGATGGCCGCATCACTGTCTTCAATGCCGCGGCGAGACGGCTGCTGGGCATGCCGGAAGCATCGGGACCCTCCGGCTCCCCCGCGCAAACGGGCGACACCAACGGACATGTCCTGCCGGGCACCGATTGGACAGGCACCGACTGGGCCGAGGCCGCCGTCCCCGCCCAGCTCAAGGCCCTCACTCAACCCTCTGCGCACGACGCCGAAGCCGTGGAAATTGTTGCGGGCGGCCGGGTCTTGGTTGCCAACGCCCGCAAGGCACTGCACCGCAAGGAGGATCTCGGCTGGGTGGTCATGCTCAGGGACCGCACCGAGCTGCAGCAGCTGACACGCCAGCTCGACGCCGTGGGCACCATGTCGGCCGCGCTGCGGGCCCAGCGCCACGAATTCGCGAACCAGCTGCATACGATCGCCGGCTTCATGAGCATCGGCCAGCACGGCCAGGCCAAGGACTATCTCGCCAGGATCTCCGCCACCGGGCCGTTGAAGTTTCCCGTGCAGCAAGCCGAGCTCCTGCAGGATCCTTATCTGCAGGCGTTCGTTGGCGCGAAGAGCGTGGAAGCGGACGAGCGAGGCGTGGCCTTGCGGATCGGTCCGGAGACCCTGGTGCGGGAGCACGTCACCGAGCCGCAGGATGTCACCACGGTGCTTGGCAACCTGATCGACAACGCCGTCAACGCCGCCGTCGCCGGCTCTTCGACGGAACGCTGGGTGGAGCTTGAGCTGCTCGACGAACCGGGGCCCGACGGCGGCACGCTGCACATCGTCGTCGCGGACTCCGGCGACGGCCTCGGCGGCATCGAGCCCGAAAGGGTTTTCGTGGAAGGATTCACGACGGCGGAGGCCGCCGACGGCGGGACCGCCAGGGCAGGTGGGCAGGGGCTCGGCCTCGCCCTGGTCCGGCAGCTCGTGCGGCGTCGCGGAGGCGATGTGCGCGTCCTGGAACCGGGCTCGCCCGGCGGTCCAGGCGCCGTCTTCATGGCCACGATGCCGAAGGTGACCGGCACGCCCGACGACGCCCCGCGAGCGGAACCCTCAGCAGCAGCCGAACCACCCGCAGCAACCGAACCCAAGGAAGGACACCAATGAGCGAAGACTTCAGGGTGTTGATTGTGGATGACGACTTCCACGTCGCCAAGCTCCATGCCGCCTATGTGGATTCCGTTGCCGGTTTCCTGGCGTTGGCTCCGGTAGGATCCACGGCTCAGGCGTTGCAGTCCGTCCACAGTCTCCGGCCCGATCTCCTGCTGCTGGACGTCTATCTGCCGGACGGTTCGGGACTGGACCTCCTGGGGCAACTCGATGTGGATGCCATGATGCTCACCGCGGCTTCCGACGCCGTGTCCATCAGGACAGCCCTGCGCCGCGGAGCCTTGGCCTATCTCCTGAAACCGTTCACCGCCGAATCACTGTCGCAGCAGCTGCGTTCCTATGCCCGTTACCGGCGGATCCTCGGTCAACAGCACGCCGTAGACCAGGAGACCATCGAACGGGCCAAGCGGGCACTCATCGCCGGCGACGTGGCGCCGTCGGGAAAGCCGCGCTCGGCGACCGAAGCGTCCGTGTTGGAGTCCTTGGCGCCGGGGAACAATACTCCGCGGCGGAAGTGGCGGAACGTGTGGGTGTCTCACGCGCCACGGCGCAACGGTACCTGTCCTCGCTGGCCGACGACGGCGCCGTCGAAATCCAATTGCGCTACGGCACGACGGGCCGCCCCGAACATCGCTACGGCGTCCCCGCGCGGCTCTCCCCCAAGTAGCTGCTCACCCAAGTAGCTGGCAGTAGATGCCGTTATGAGGCGTCAAAACGACACCTACTGCGAGTCAGTTGGGCTTCCTAGGCGCTCTTCTGGGCTACCAGTTCGATCTCGACGAGCATTTCCGGGTCAAGGAACGGAAGGACGTGGACCAGGGAAAGCGTGGGACGGATCTCTCCGAAGACCTCGCCGTGGGCGCGGCCGGCGTCTTCCCATTTGCTGATGTCCGTCAGGTACAGCTTCGACTGCACGACGTCCTCGTAGGAGAAACCGGCGTCGGCCAGGACCGCACCCAGTTTTTCGAGGATGTATTTGGTCTGCGAGTAGAAGTCGTTGCCGACTATGCCATCAGGCCCGGACGCCGCCGTGGCCGAAATGAAGAGTGTGTTGTCCACCTGGACCGCACGGGAGTAACCAAGGGTCTGTTCCCAGACCGAGCCCGTGCCGAATGTCTTGCGCATGCCGCGCCTTTCTCAGTTTCCGCACCCGGCCCGATAGCCGGGGTTTACGAGGAAACTTTATGGCCGGCGGACATCCTGCCGGTAAACGAACAGCTTTATGTCGGTCCCGGGCACGAACCAATCGCGGTTGGGCTCGCGTTCGAAACCGGTCTTGGCGTACAGCGCGTTGGCGCTCTCCCATGTCGCCCCCGTGGTGAGGGAAACGGCGTTGATGCCTTCCGTGGACCGGGCCTGGTCGACTATTGCCTGCACGAGTGCCCGTCCCGCGCCGGAGCGCTGCACGTCCGGGTCAACCACCAAGGTGCGCATTTCGAGCTCGTCCTCAAGGCCAATGTCCGAAAAGTCGCCGCCTGCCTTGGCCGACGTGACAGAACCGATGACCCGGCCGTCGCGCTCGGCGACGAAAACGTCGGCATGCCGGGCACGGCCTGCCACATCCCGCAGCTTCTCAAGGTACGGGTGGTCCGGGCTGCCATAGTAGCCAGCGGTCACGTAGGAGGCCATCGTAATGCGAGCTACGGCGTCGTAGTCTTCGGGCAGGGCGGGACGGACGGTAATCTGCGAATGCACTGATCCATGGTAGTCGGGTCCGCAGTGGCCGGGGTGCCAAAGCGCCGTTTCCGTGACCGAACTATCACCCTTGACCCCAACGCACGCTCAGATATAAGTCAGCGAGCGTTGGGGGAAAACCCCACATAAGTGAGCGAGCGTTGGGGGAAACCCCCACATAGGTGAGCGAGCGTCGCGGGCGGCTCCAGAACATTGCTTCGCGTGGCGCCAGATTGAGCCCGGTTTCCAGCTGTGAAGCCCGGTTTCCTGCTGTTGCGGGAACGTTTCGCGATGCTGGCGCGGGGCGGGTGTCGCGTGGTTGATTAGCGCCCAGGACACAACGAAAGGACCCCCGCATGAGCCCCCAACGCACACTCCACCTGAACGCATTCCTCATGAGCACCGGGCACCACGAGGCTTCGTGGCGGCTGCCCGAGAGCAATCCGCGCGCCAGCACCGACATCCGGCACTACCAAAACCTCGCGCAGATTGCAGAGCGCGGCACGTTTGACTCCATCTTCTTTGCCGATTCCCCCGTGATCTTCGGCGACGTCGGACGCCGTCCCGCGGGCAAGCTGGAACCAACCGTGCTGCTCACTGCGATTGCGGCTGCCACCGAAAGGATCGGCCTCATCGCCACGGCGTCCACCACGTACAACGATCCCTTCAACCTGGCCAGGCGCTTCGCCTCGGTGGACTTCGTCAGTGGCGGACGGGCCGGCTGGAACGTGGTGACCACGGCCGGGCCGGAGGCCGCCCGGAACTTCGGCATCGACGATCAGCCCGCCCATGCCACGCGTTATGAGCGTGCAGCCGAATTCCTGGAGGTGGCCGCCAAGCTGTGGGACAGTTGGGAGGACGATGCCGTGGTTGCCGACAAGGAGGCCGGGGTCTGGGCAGATTCAGCCAAGGTCCGGCCGATCGACCACGTCGGCAAGCACTTCCGGGTCCGCGGACCGCTCAATGTGCCGCGCTCTCCCCAGGGCCACCCCCTGATCGTCCAGGCAGGCTCCTCCGAGAACGGCAAGGGTTTGGCTGCCAGGTACGCCGAGGCCGTGTTCACTGCCCAGCAAACCTTGGAAGATGCCCAGGAGTTCTACGGCGACCTGAAGGCTCGGACAGTCGCACTTGGCCGAGCGGCCGAGAGCATCAAGATCCTGCCCGGAATTGTCCCTGTGATCGGTTCTACCCAGGCCGAAGCGTTGCGCCTGGAACGCGAATTGGACGAGCTCATCCGGCCCGAATACGCGAGGGCCGAGCTGGCCAAGACGCTCCGCGTGGCTCCTGAGGACCTGCCGTTGGACCGCCAACTTCCAGCGGATCTTCCGGACGAGGATTCGATCGAAGGCGCCAAGAGCCGCTACACCCTCATTGTGGAGCTTGCCCGCCGCGAGAAGCTCACGGTGCGCCAACTGATCGGCAGGCTCGGAGGCGGCCGCGGCCACCTGACTTTCGCGGGAACTCCGGAGCAAGTGGCCGACGCGATCCAGCTGTGGTTCGAAAACGGCGCGGCCGACGGCTTCAACATCATGCCCGCGGTGTTGCCCTCAGGCCTTGAGGCCTTTGTTGACCACGTGGTGCCGGTGCTGCGCCGGCGGGGTCTGTTCCGCAGCCAGTACAGCGGCAACACGCTGCGGGAACACTACGGCTTGGAGCGCCCTGTGAATCGCTTCTCGGAGGTGGGGTCGCTCGCCGGGGCCTGACCGCTCGCCGGGGCCTGACACCGGGAGTCCGGTGCCTCAAGGGAAGGCAGGAGCTAGAGCGGGAATTTG
Organism: Arthrobacter sp. MMS24-S77; assembly: GCF_054888235.1. Lineage (NCBI taxonomy): Bacteria > Bacillati > Actinomycetota > Actinomycetes > Micrococcales > Micrococcaceae > Arthrobacter > Arthrobacter sp. MMS24-S77. The sequence goes on along the minus strand of NZ_JBTZRN010000001.1, from coordinate 1,498,766 downwards.
CCTGAAAGTTCCAAGGTTCCCGCGCACGTCCAAGCCTCCAAGCGGTCCGCGTCCGTGGGTCCGCCGTCCAGCGGACTGGTCAACCGCGGGCGGCGGACCCAGCAACCGGCTTCCTCGGCGATCAGGGCACCCGCCGCGTAGTCGTGTTCGTTGAGCCCGCGTTCTCCGAAGGCATCGTGGGTTCCATCGGCTACGAGGCAGAGATCCAGCGCGGCGGACCCCAGCCGGCGGAGATCGGCGAAGCCTTCCATAAGGGTCCCGAGTCCGGCGAACTGCTCGGCCCTCGTGGCGGGATCGTAGCTGAACCCGGAGGCCACGATCAGCCCTGTCCGGCCTAGTAGCGGACCGCTCAACTGGGTGCGCTGGCCTTTTTCCTCAAGCCATGCTCCGTGGCCGCGCGCGGCTGAGTAGACGCGTCCGAGGGCCGGGGCGTTGACCACCCCGGCCAGCCACACGCCGTCGGCATCCGCAACGGCCACGGACGTGGCGTAATAGACAATGTTCCGGATGAAGTTGGTGGTGCCGTCCAGGGGATCGATGGACCATCGGTAGCCACTGGGCTGCTCGGGACGGGTAGTCCCGTGCTCTTCGCCGGTGATGGTGTCGTGCGGACGAGCCGCGGTAATGGCGCCCCGCACCGCGTTCTCCGCCGCGACATCGAAAGAGGTCACCCAGTCACCGGCGTCGCCCTTGTTGACGACGCCGAGACTCCCTGCTGCGTTACCGCCGGCCGGCCGGCGGGCAAGTACCTCTGCCCCGGCCTCAGCGGCAGCGCGGGCGACGGCGAGAAGCTCCAAAACGTCGGCCGTCATTCGGAAGCTTCCGTGTCCGACCCGGACGCTTTTTCTGCTGCGGCAGCATTTTCCACTGCTGCAAGGGCTGAATCTTCCGCGTCTTCGTCCGGCCCAGCGTCCCCGGCACTACCGGCGGGTTCCAGCACGCCGTCGAGGAGCGCCCTGAAGCCGTCCTCGTCCAGTACGCGAATGCCGAGCTGTTCAGCCTTGTCCAGCTTGGAGCCGGCATTCTCCCCCGCAACCACGTAACTGGTGTTCTTGGATACCGAACCGGCCGCCTTGCCACCCCTGATGATGATGGCTTCCTTGGCTTCGTCGCGGCTCAGCGTGGGCAGCGATCCCGTCACCACGATGGTGAGGCCTTCCAGGTTCCGCTGGACGCCGGCGTCGCGTTCGTCAACCATGCGAACCCCGGCGGCTGCCCAGCTGTCGACGATTTCCTGGTGCCAGTCCACGGCAAACCATTCCTTGAGTGCAGCGGCAATGGTGGGTCCGACACCGTCAACATTGGCCAACTCTTCCTCGGAGGCGGCCCGGATGGCTTCCATGCTCCCAAAGGCCGTAGCCAGCGCCCGCGACGCCGTGGGTCCCACGTGCCGGATGGACAAGGCAACCAGGACGCGCCAGAGGGGTTGGGTCTTCGCCTTTTCGAGTTCCTTGAACAATTTGTCCGTGGTGGCCGTGGGTTTTGAGGGCGTCTTCGCGGTGGCCTTGGAGTAGAAATATGGCACCAATTCGAAGGTTCCCGTGCCTACGCCCTTGGAGCGCTTCTCACGCCGGATGCGTACCTCTGCGAGGTCCTCCGCGTTGAGGCTGAATAGGGCTGCCTCACTACGAAGGGGCGGGGTCTCCGGCTCCGCGGGCTGGGTGAGCGCGATGGCTGCTTCCCATCCCAAGGCCTCAATGTCGAAGGCGCCGCGGCTCGCCACATGGAAGACACGCTCACGCAGCTGGGATGGGCAGGACTTGGCGTTGGGGCAGCGGATGTCCACGTCGCCTTCCTTGGCCGGACCCAGGGGCGTATGGCAGGACGGGCATTCCGTCGGCATCACAAACTCACGTACCGGAGGATCCTGCTGATCGCGCAGCGCAAGGACGGGCCCGACGATCTCCGGAATAACATCGCCGGCCTTCCGCAGCACTACGATGTCGCCGATCATGACGCCCTTGGCCTTGACCACATCCTGGTTGTGCAGGGTGGCCATCTCCACGGTGGAGCCGGCCACTTTGACCGGTACCATCACCCCGTAAGGCGTCACGCGGCCGGTGCGGCCAACGTTGACTTGGATGTCCAGCAGCTTGGTGTGGACCTCCTCCGGCGGGTATTTGTAGGCCACGGCCCAACGAGGCACGCGCGAGGTGTAGCCGAGGGCACGCTGCGTGGCGAAGTCGTCGATCTTGACCACGATGCCGTCGATCTCATGGAGGAGGTCGTGCCGATGTTCACCAAAATGCTTGATGAAATCCAGGACCTCCTCGAAGGAGTCCAAGACCTTCAAGTACGGGCTGACCGGCAGGCCCCACTCCTCCAGCAGCTTGTATGTTTCGGACTGGCTGGTGGAATCGAGGCCTTCGCGCGCGCCGATGCCGTGGACGAACATCCGCAACGGACGCTTGGCCGTTTCCGCCGGATCCTTCTGGCGCAGGGAGCCGGCCGCGGCGTTTCGGGGGTTGGCCAGCGGTGCCTTGCCGGCCTCGATCAGGGCCTCGTTGAATTCCGCGAAAGCCTTGGACGGAATAAAGACTTCGCCGCGGATCTCCACCTCGGACGGATATCCGCTGCCGCTGAGCTGGCGCGGGATCTCCTTGATGGTCAGCACGTTGTGGGTAATGTCCTCGCCCGTGGTGCCGTCTCCGCGCGTGGCGGCACGAACCAGTTTGCCGTCGCGGTAGAGCAGGTTCACCGCCAGGCCGTCGATCTTCAGCTCGGTCAGCCACGCAATGCGGGAAGCCGTTGTGCCCAGCTTCTCCACGGAAGCTTCGGCCTTGCGGACCCACGCTTCGAGCTCGTCCAGCGAGAAGACATCCTCCAGGCTGTACATCCTCTGAAGGTGTTCGACGGCGGCGAACGCGGCCGAGACTTCGCCGCCCACTTCCTGTGTGGGGGAATCGTTGGAGACGAGCTCGGGGTGCAGAGCCTCGAGTTCCTCAAGGCGGCGGTACAGGGAGTCGAACTCGGCATCCGAGACCGTCGGCGCATCTTCCTGGTAGTACGCGTAGCGATACTTGCGGACGAGGTCTGCCAGGTTTTCGTACTCTTCCCGTACGGATTCGGCTGGAACTGCGGTTTCGCTCTCTGCTGTGCTCACGTACCTATCTTGCCGTAAAGCGGCGACAAAATAAGGCCGCTCGAGGACAACCAGGAATCAGTGCGAGAACCGGTTCCGGCTCCACAGGGCGAAGGCTATGCCGCCTGCCGCAACCAAAAGCACACCGCCCATGATGGCAATCACGCCGAACATGTCCGAACCCGGCCCTTTGGCGCCGCTGACCGCAGCCGCCTGGGTGGCCTTGAGCTGCCCATCTTGGATAGGAGTATCCCAATTGGACGACGCCGACGGCGAAGCGGTGCTCGTCGTCGGGCTTGCCGAAGGGCTCGCCGGGCTGGAAGCTGCCGGAGCCTCCGACGGCGCGACGCTGGGTTCTGTTTCCATGGTCATCTGTGGAACGGGGGCCTGCGCGGGCGCGGGTGCGGCTGGCGCGGGCGGCGCCGGTGCGACGACGGGTGGCTTGGTGGGGACTGGATCTGCCACCTTGGGCTGCGTCGGCGTCGGCTCGGTCGGTGCGGGGGCCGGGGAGGTGGGCGTGACCTGTCCCTGGCCAGGAATCAAGATGGTCTCAGCGTGGGCCGAAAGCAACGGGAAGGCGCACATCACCATGGCCATGGCAATGCCCGCGAGGGCAACGGAGAACGGGCGTCGCACAGCGGCACGGGTCGCGCGGCCAGAGTGCGCGGAGGAGCGTTGGGTCATGTTTACCTCTGCAGGACGGCACAGCCGCCCGGAGTTGGGGTGGTATTGACGGGAATCTTCCTACAAAGTCCGGGCGTGTCGCAAATTCCGTCCCCCAAAGCGTTGCCGGCATGGGCGAGTACCGGCACCGCCGGCGTCGTTCTACGTGATCCTGGCATCCACCACGATCGCCGTGACGTTGTCCCGCCCGCCGCTGCGCAGGGCCGCCTGGATAAGGGCATCTACAGCCTCCTGGGGGTGGGCCACCGCACTGAGGATCTGCGACATATGCTCATCGTCCAGCTCTCCGCTGAGACCGTCCGAGCACACCAGGATCCGGTCCCCGTCCAGAATGGGCAGCAACCAGAAGTCGGCCTCGGTGGCATCTCCGGTACCCAATCCGCGGGTGATCACATGGCGGCGCGGATGCACAGTGGCCTCTTCACGCGTGATGCTGCCGGCGTCCACGAGCTCCTGGACCTCCGAATGGTCCACGCTGACCTGCCTAAAATCCCCCCGGCTCAAGCGGTAGGTCCGCGAATCACCGATGTTCATGACCAGCCAATACGGCACGCCCATTTGCTCGACGACGACGACGCCGGACAGCGTGGTGCCCGCCCGGCCACCCGTGGCATTCCGGATCCGCGAGTCGGCGGCAACGATGCACTCCTGCAGGGCGACGGCCGTCACCGATCGCACGCCCGGCGCCAATTGCGGCATGCTGCCAAGAGTACGTACGCACAACCCGCTGGCGATCTCGCCTGCCTCGTGCCCGCCCATGCCGTCAGCCACCGCGAAAACCCGGTCCACCGCAATCAACGAATCTTCGTTGATCTCGCGTATCAGTCCACGGTCCGTCCCGTAGCCACAGCTCAACGTGAATCCTGGCTCAGGGGCGGTCGCTGCGGAGGGTGAATTCATCAGTCGAGAACCAGGCCTTTGCCAAGGCCGCGCGCAAGCCGGACGGGGAGGATTTCCCCGAAGCCACGGACGTTTTCAGCGGTTTGGGGAACCAGGACGAAACGTTCGTCCTGGCCCAGGGCCGCCGCCGTCATCTCATCAACCAGGACCGTTCCCGGTTCCGCCAACGCGGTGAGGCGGGCTGCCAGGTTGACGGTGGGGCCGTAGATATCACCGAGCCGGGAAAGGATGCGTCCCCAGACCATGGCCACGCGGGCTTCGGGCAGGATTTCGTCTTCGGTGAAGGCCTGGGCGAGCGCCAAGGAGATTTCAGCGCCCGCGGCGGGTGTCTCGGCAATGTAGAGGACTTCATCGCCGACCGTCTTGACCAGGCGTCCACCGCCGATGGAAATGATTTCCGCGCATTTGTTCTCGAAGCGCTGGACCAACTGGGCCAGGGTTTTCTCGTTCATGCGGCGGGAGAGGCTCGTATAGGAGACAAGGTCGGCAAAGCCCACGGCGCGCGCCAGCGGCAGCGGCGCATCGTCTTCATCGCCTTCGCGGCCCGCCTCGCTGGCCTGCAAGCCGGCTTCGGCGCGGACGGCCAAGCGCTGCACGCCGGCGTTCATCTGGCGGCGCCACGAGTACAAGAGGATCTCCTCCATGGCGTCCACGAGGTTGGGCAGTTCATTGACCAACTGTTTGCGTGCAACGGCGTCGGGGATGCCTTGTTGCACCACCATGTCCTCGATCAACGCCTCCACCTGCCACACCACCATGCGGTCGGTCATCTGGCCGATGGCGCGGGTCACGGAAATGGCGGCTTCCTCCGTGAGTTTTCCGGCACGGACAAGGTCAAGAATGGTGGACAGCGCGGCGAGGTCGCGCTCCGTGAACGCTACGTCCTGGTCTCCGAAGTTGGGGAAGCCAAGCGCGCGCCACAGTTTGCGGGCGGACAGCAGGGAGACACCTGCGCCGGCAGCAACTTCACGTCGCCGGAGTTTGCGTTCGCCGCCCAGCAGCCTGCTTTCGAGCGCCTTGATGGCCAGTCGCTCGGATGACAGGGCCCCGGTGTGCGGGGACACGACGGGAAGGACCCCCGTAGGTGCGGGGTCTACGGAAGGTTCGGGCACGGCGTCGGGCTCGTGGTCCATGTACTCAGGTTCCTGCTCGTCAACGCTCATCTCTTCCACCTTCTCTCACATCCCAGGGCAACGCTTCATGCGGGTAACCGCCAGGCCCATCAAAATCGTCATACTCGCCGGCTCCCGTCACGGCTCCATCACCGAACCTGATGCTCGCCGGAAGCTCGGCCATGGCTTCCAGGATGAAACTCCTGAACTTGCCGACCTCCGGGACATCCGCGAGAACGGCATCGCCGGGGTGCCCGGTATCCAAGGATATATTCCCGGAGCGCAATATCCGTTGGAGCAGCGATTGTTTGATCCCCACGCTGCGCACCGCAGCCAGGGGCACCTGCCAGTCGCCCCGGCGAAGCATTCCAGATCGGGCAGCTATCCTCCCGCTGGTCAGGATGTACCGAATGCCCCGCCAGCGGATGAATGCGGGGAGGCTGTAACCAAGCAGCACGATCGCCCCAATGGCCAGGCACGCGCCCACCAGCCATTGGGTCCACTCGATTGTAATGACGGGAAGCAACTTGCCCGGTCCGCCTTTGACTATCCAGGCACAGGCGAAGGCCGTCACAGCGGGGACCAGTATGAATGCCAGGATGGGACCAAAGAGCATCCTTGGCTGCTGCCGCGTGATCACGATGACTTGCTCCCCACGCAGGAGCTCTCTACGCATAACCGCTTTCTGTAGCCCTCAGGTGGACGACGTCGCCGGCGGTCACCACGTGCTCGCGGCCACCATGGTCCACCACCAAAAGGGAACCATACTCATCCAACCTGGACGCATGCCCCACCAACTCATGGTCGCCCGGCAGATGGGCTTTCACTTCGCGTCCCAAGGTGACCATGACAGCTTCCACCCGCTTGTGGAGGGACGAGCCGCCGGCCAATCCGGCCGTGGGGTCGCCGTCGGCATTGCAGAAACTGCGGTACAGAGTTGCGAAACGGGACAAATAGCTCTGGAGGAGGACGGTGCGGTCCGTGGTGGTGGCGCCCTCGAGCAGGAGGGACGTCGCCGTGGGGACAGGCAATTCATCCTCGCCGAGCGTCACATTGAGGCCGGTACCCAGGATCACGGCGGGAACCGATCCGTCCCCCATCGGCCCCATCTGGGCCAGGATACCGGCGATCTTCTTGCCTCGGACCAGGACGTCGTTGGGCCACTTGATCTCGGCGGGAACGCCAGCCGTTTCCAGGAGCGTCTCCCGCAAGGCGAGCGCACCCAGCAGGGAGAGCCAGGAGTAGCTCTGGGTCGCGACGGGCAGGCCTTGGGCGTTGACGGGACGCAGGACGATCGAGACGGAAATCGCCGAGCGGGCCGGAGACTCCCAGTGGCGGTCGAGCCTGCCCCGCGCCGCTGTCTGGTGCTCTGCGGTGAGGACTGCGAGGTCTGCCCATTCCTTGGGTTCCGTGGTGACGGCACGCAGAAGATCGGCATTGGTGGAACCTGTGGTCTCGACAATCTTCAATTGCGAAATACCAGCGGCCGCGAGGAAGTCGGGGTGAATCAGGGCATCGCGGTCCAGGCCCAAACGCGGGTCACGTGGTTCGCTGCTTGCAGGCTGTTCGACGTCCATAGACAGAATCCTATCCAGCCACGCTGGTCCCGGAAGAAGATGTCCGCTTACAGGAAGATGTCAGCCACGAGCTTCTCCTCCGGGGCACCCAGGCTGTAGGGCGTGAAGTCTGTGACCCCTGCGGCCGTGAGTACCTGTTCGTCGGTGTAGAAGTTGCCCGTTTTGCCGGTTGAATCCCCGCTCAGATTCGATCCAGTCAGGACAGCGTGGGCCGCGTCGGCCATGATTTCCGGGCCCCGGGCCGCCTGGACGATTTGTTCCCCTCCAGGCATGTTTCGAATGGCGGCGGTGTCGATCAGGGTGCAGGGCCACAGGGAGTTGACCGCCACGCCGTCGTTCTTCAATTCCTCCGCGAGGCCAAGGGTGGTCAGGCTCATGCCGTACTTGGCCATGGTGTAGGCAAGGTGCATGCCGGCCCACTTCGGATCAAGGTTCAGCGGCGGGGAAAGCGTCAGGATGTGGGCATTACCCGACGTCCGCAAGGCGGGCAATGCGAGCTTGGACAGCAGGAACGTGCCGCGGACGTTGATGTCCTGCATGAGGTCGTAGCGCTTCATGTCAATCGCATCAGTACGGGAGAGATCGATCGCCGAAGCGTTGTTGACCACGACGTCGATCCCGCCGAAGCGTTCGACGGCGGCGGCCACCGCCGCGGCAACGTCGCCGTCGTTGCGGACATCCCCGACGAGCGGCAGCGCTTGGCCGCCGGCTGCTTCCAGCTGCTCGGCAGCCGTGAAGACCGTACCTTGCAGCTTGGGGTGGGGTTCTCCGGTCTTGGCCATGAGAACGATGTTGGCGCCGTCGCGGGCCGCGCGGGTGGCGATTGCCAAGCCGATGCCTCGGCTGCCGCCGGACATCAGGATGGTGCGGCCACTCAGCGATCCACGTGCCTGGTAGGGAAGGGCAGGGTTTGCAGAAGCGTCGTTGCTTGAGGTCATGAGGACACTGTAGCCCAACTATGTTACTCGCGAGTAACATTGCTTGATGCTCGACTTGAAGTCGGAAAATTGTAGGGTTTCTACAGCGGTCTGTGGCTTTTGCGTCATTAGACTAGCCAACAGGGCCCGCACTTTGTACGGATGCTACTTAAGAGCGCATGCCTAACGAAGCAGTGCCAGCGTAAATCAGCTACAGAGCCGGAGACATTGATGAGCCACGATCTGACAACGACAGCGGGAAAGATTGCAGACTTCCGCGACCGCCAGGCCCGTGCAGAACAACCATCCGGCCCCGAAGCCATCGAGAAGCAGCATTCCCGCGGCAAGAACACAGCCCGCGAACGCATCGACATGCTCCTCGACGAGGGCTCGTTCGTAGAGTTCGACGCGTTGGCCGTCCACCGCTCCACAGCATTCGGCATGGAGAAGAAGAAGCCGCTGGGTGACGGCGTCGTCTCGGGCTACGGCACCGTTGATGGCCGCCTGGTCGCCATCTACAGCCAGGAGTTCAGCGTCTACGGCGGTTCCCTGAGCCAGGTCAACGGCGAGAAGATCGTCAAGGTCCAGGAATTCGCCCTCCGCAATGGCTGCCCGATGGTGGGAATCAACGACGGCGGCGGCGCGCGCATCCAGGAAGGCGTTGCCTCGCTGGCCATGTTCGCCGACATCTTCCGCAACAACGTCCATTCCTCCGGGGTCGTCCCCCAGATTTCCCTCATCATGGGCCCCTGCGCCGGCGGCGCGGCCTACTCCCCCGCCCTCACCGACTACGTGGTAATGGTGGACAAGACCTCCCACATGTTCATCACGGGCCCGGACGTCATCAAGACCGTCACCGGCGAAGACGTGGACATGGAAACCCTTGGCGGGGCGCGCCAGCACAACGCCACCACCGGCACTTCCACTTACCTCGCCAGCGACGAAGCAGACGCGATCGAATTCGTTCGCGAACTCCTGGACTTCCTGCCGTCCAACAACCTCTCCGAAGCCCCGGTCCTGGAGCACGAGCAAGAACTAGAGCTCGACGACGACGACCTCGCCTTGGACACGCTCATCCCGGATTCCGCCAACCAGCCCTACGACATGCGCAAGGTCATCGAGCAGATCGTTGATGACGCCCATTTCCTCGAAATGCAGTCGCTCTACGCCCCCAACGTGATCATCGGCTACGGCCGGGTCGAGGGCCACACAGTTGGCATCGTGGCCAACCAGCCGATGCAGTTCGCCGGCACGCTGGACATCTCCGCTTCGGAAAAGGCCGCCCGATTTGTCCGCCACTGCGACGCCTTTAACGTTCCCATCATCACTCTGGTAGACGTCCCCGGCTTCCTGCCCGGCAAGGACCAGGAATTCCAAGGCATCATCCGCCGCGGAGCCAAGCTGCTTTACGCCTACGCCGAAGCCACCGTGCCCAAGCTGACGGTTATCACCCGCAAGGCCTACGGCGGAGCGTACATCGTGATGGGTTCCAAGAAGCTCGGCGCCGACCTCAACCTGGCCTGGCCGACGGCACAGATCGGCGTCATGGGAGCCCAAGGCGCTGTCAACATCCTGTACCGCCGCGATCTTGCCGCCGTCGCCGAGGCCGGCGGCGACGTCGAAGCCAAGCGTGCCGAGATCATCCGCCAGTACGAGGAAGAACTCCTCAACCCCTACCAAGCAGCCGAGCTTGGCTACGTCGACGCCGTCATCGCGCCGTCGGAGACGCGGCTTCAGATCATCAAGGGTCTCCGCGCCCTCCGCGACAAGCGCGCAAGCCTGCCCACCAAGAAGCACGGAAACATCCCCCTGTGAGCGCCGAACAGAACGTTTCAGACTCCGGGCCTGATTCCACTGACGTGGGGCCAGCCGAGCCGTTGCTTTCGGTGGTCAAGGGAAACCCGACGCCGGAAGAGCTCGCGGCGCTTGCCGCCGTCGTCGCCTCCCTCGAAGCGCCGGAGGAAGCCGAAACCGCGCCACCCAGCACGCGCCACTGGCTGCGGCGGCAGCAACTGCGCCTGGAACCCACGCCGGGGCCGGGCGCCTGGAAGCGCAGCCGCGGCTAAATCCCCACCGCCTCCCTAACCTCGCTCCGCTCGGCCAGGGAACCCTCCCCACTACCTCCCCAGACTCGCAGGCTCGTCTGGGGCCCCTCGGTAGCATGGGCCCAGGCGGAGGCCCCTACTGTGGGGGCCTTCTGCAACAACCCTTTCACAAGAGTGCTGTCGCGGTTAGGCTCGTGGGGTGACTACTCCTAACACAGCTCCGGCACGCCTCCAGACTGCCATCGATGCAGTCGCCGACGCCTATACGGACACCCTCCTTGCCCTTAACCCGAGCCTCGCCACCACCCTCGGCCTGCCCGGACACGAAACCGAGTACCAGGATTTCTCGCCCGTGGGCGCGGCGGCATTCGCCAAGGCAGCACGCGATACCCTCGACGAGCTAGCCACGCTCGAGCCCGTGGATGCCTCCGACGTCATCACCCTTGACGCGATGCGCGAACGGCTCGGTTTGGCGCTCGAGATCCACGGGACCGGCTGGGACGCCGCGGACCTGAACAACATCGAGTCTCCCGCCCAAACCATCCGCGCGATCTTCGACCTCATGCCCACCGACACCGCCGAACACTGGGAGCACATCGCGGGCCGCGCGGCCAACGTCCCGGAAGCGATCGACGGGTACATCGCTTCCCTTCGTTCCGCCAGGGACGCAGGGAAGGTCTCCGCCGTCCGCCAAGTCAAGATCGTCATCGAACAGACCAGCAAATACGCCGCCGAAGACGGCTTCTTCGCCAAGCTTGCCTCCGAAGCCGCCATCGATGGCCAGCCCCTGCCGGCGGCACTGCAGGAAAGGCTCGACGCCGGTGCCGCCGTCGCGCGTTCCGCTTACGCGCGCCTGGCCGCCTTCCTCGAAACAGAGCTCCTGCCCTTCGCCCCCGAAAAGGACGCCGTGGGCCGCGAACGCTACGCGCTGGCCTCACGTTTGTTCCTCGGAGCAACCGTGGACTTGGAAGAAACGTACAACTGGGGCGTGCAGGAACTCGACAGGCTCATCTCCGAACAGGAACGGGTAGCCGAGCAAATCAAGCCGGGCGCGTCCATCGAGGAAGCCAAAGCGATCCTGGACAACGATCCCGCGCGGCAAATCAAGGGCACTGACGCCCTCAAAGCCTGGATGCAGGAACTCTCAGACCGAGCAGTCTCCGAATTGGCCGACGTGCACTTCGAGATCCCGGACATCATGAAGACGCTCGAATGCCGTATCGCGCCCACGGACGAAGGCGGCATCTACTACACGGGTCCCTCTGACGACTTCTCCCGGCCCGGCCGCATGTGGTGGTCCGTCCCCGCAGGCGAAGACACCTTCACCACCTGGGCCGAGACCACCACGGTCTTCCACGAGGGGGTGCCGGGTCACCACCTCCAGGTGGCCACCGCCGTCTACCGTCGCGAGCTCCTCAACAACTGGCGACGCAACGTCTGCTGGGTCTCCGGACATGGCGAAGGATGGGCCCTCTACGCCGAGAAGCTCATGCTGGAACTCGGCTACCTCAAGGATCCGGGCGACCACATGGGCATGCTGGACATGCAGCGCATGCGTGCGGCCCGAGTGGTGTTCGATATCGGCGTCCACCTCGAGCTGCAGGTACCGGAGCGCTGGGGCAGCGGCACCTGGACCTCGGAAAAGGGCTTCGAATTCCTCAAGGCCAACCTTCCCATCAGCGCAGGCCAGCTCCAGTTCGAATTCACCCGGTACCTCGGGTGGCCGGGCCAGGCTCCGTCCTACAAAGTGGGGCAGCGGCTATGGGAAGAAATCCGGGCTGAACTCGAACGCCGCGACGGATTCGACCTGAAGTCCTTCCACACGGATGCGCTGAACATCGGCTCTGTTGGTCTGGATACGCTTCGCCGGGCGCTGCTGGGGTAACCCAACTGACTCGCATTTGTTGTCGTTTTGGAGGCTCAAAACGACAACAAATGCGAGTTAGATGGCTTGGGCCGCGCGAGACATTCCCCACATTCCGTCCGGGAATAACTTCATAAATGGGTGGATTGACGGCGAATTCGCGGGCTTCTTTGATAGTGGGTCGAAATTGTTCTCGTAACATTTCTCAACCTCGGGTCGCGGTGGTATTTGTGCGGGCCTAGTTTATTCCGGTGAGCAATTCATCCAACACTTCGACTTCCGCCGGAAAGACTGCGTCCCGGCTTCCTCAGTGGGCAACGTCCTTCGGCGTCCAGATCATCGCGGCCCTGGTGATCGGCTTGGCGCTCGGTCTTTTGGCCAAGGCCACCGGCAGCACTAAGGCGGCTCCCAACGGGCTCGGTGCCACCTTGCAGACCGTCGGCTCAAGCTACGTCTCGCTGCTGCAGACCGCCGTCGTGCCCTTGATCTTCACCGCCGTGGTGAGTTCCATCGCGAACCTTCGCCAAGTGTCCAATGCGGCGAAACTGGCGTGGAACACCTTGCTCTGGTTCGCTATCACTTCGCTCATCGCGGTGTTGATCGGCATCGGACTAGGCGTCCTCCTGCAGCCGGGGGCCGGTACGGGCATCACCAAGAAGGCCGAGTATGCCGGAAGCACCGGCGACTGGTGGGCATTCCTCACCGGCCTGTTCCCGAAGAACTTCCTGGGGCTGGGCGCCAACACCACCGTCACAAACGGCGTCGCCAGCACTTCGGTCAGCTTCAACGTGCTGCAGATCCTGGTTATCGCCATCGCCGTCGGAGTCGCGGCCCTCAAGGTCGGCAAACAGGCCGAACCGTTCCTGAACCTCAACGCCTCAGCCCTGGCCGTCATCCAGAAGGTCCTCTGGTGGATCATCCGGATCGCCCCGCTGGGCACCATCGGCCTGATCGGCAACGCTGTGGCCGTCTACGGCTGGGACACCATTGGCTCGCTCGGCAAGTTCACCGTGGCAATCTACGTTGGCCTCGCCCTGGTGTTGTTCGTGGTCTACCCCATCCTGGTCACGACCCATGGGCTGTCCGTCAAGCAGTACTTCTCGGGCGTGTGGCCCGCCGTTCAGCTGGCATTCGTCTCGCGCTCCTCGATCGGCACGCTGCCGCTCACGCAGCGCGTCACGGAGCGCAACCTCGGAGTTCCCCAGGGCTACGCCTCGTTCGCCGTGCCGCTGGGCGCCACAACCAAGATGGACGGTTGCGCAGCGATTTACCCGGCCGTTGCCGCGATCTTCGTGGCCCAGTTCTTCGGCGTCAACCTGGACATCAGCCAGTACCTGCTGATTGTGGTGGTTTCCGTCCTTGGTTCCGCGGCAACTGCAGGCACCACGGGCGCCGTCGTCATGCTCACCCTGACCCTGTCCACGCTGGGGCTGCCGCTCGCCGGCGTCGGACTTCTCCTGGCGATTGACCCGATCCTTGACATGGGCCGTACGGCTGTCAACGTTGCCGGACAAGCGTTGGTTCCCGCCATCGTCGCCAAGCGCCAGGGCATCCTGGACGAATCGCTCTACAACGCGCCTCGCAAGGGAAAGGCGTTCGCGGCCGAGACCGAGTCTCCCGAGGTCTCTGACGAGGCTCGCGAGCTCGCTGACGCCAAGGCCTAAACGCCGGCCTATCGTCGCACTGACAAATCCCCGGGGAACGCCCCGGGGATTTGTCCTTAACGGTGAGGGACGGTGAATTCTGGATAGGCTCTGTCCATGCTGATCGTCACCTCAAACAAAATTCCGGGCCACAGGATCGACGCCGTCTTTGGCGAAGTCATGGGCCTCACCGTCCGCTCACGGGATATCGGCTCCCAAATGTTGGCCGGTTTCCGCTCCCTCGGCGGCGGCGAGCTGCCCGAAATGACCAAGGCCCTCTATGAAAGCCGCCAGGAAGTCATGGCCCGCATGGTCAACGAGGCGCAGCAACGTGGTGCCAACGCGATCGTGGCCATGCGCTTCGACACATCCGAGATGGGCGGCAACTGGACCGAAGTCTGCGCCTACGGAACAGCGGTCTTCGCCATCCCCCTGGGCGAAGGCGAGCCCGGCGCCACCGGCCAATCGATCTACCTGACCAGCGCCGCAGGCCAGCAATCCGCCCAGCAGCCCACGACGCCGGCTGCACCCCAGGAACAAACGGCACCACCGGCGCCCGGACAGTTCCCTGCTTCGCACTCACCCCAGCAACCTTTCCAGCAGTAAGGCGGACGACGACGGCCGGCGACGCACAAGCGTCTCCGGCCGTTTGCTTCTGTGCGCGACGATTTAACTTGCTCAGAGTGCAAAGTTGCACTTAGTGTAAGTATGTGACTGCTTTCGATACCTCTGCCCTCCTCTCACGCCGGGAACAGAACAAACTGGCCACTCGCCGCGCGATCGCGGACGCAGCCCTCACTGTGTTGCGCAGCAGGGGCATTGGAAGTTTCACGGTGGAGGACATCGCGGAGGAAGCCGGTGTCTCCCGGCGCACCTTCTTCAACTATTTCCCCAGCCTCGAAGCCGCTTTGGCTTCCGTGACTGAGGGCTTCCTGGACCATGCACTGGAACAGTTCCGCTTGCGCCCGTCCGGTGAACCTATCCTCGAGTCCGCCCGCGCCGCCCTGATGGCGTTGGCTGACCCCATGACGGTCTCCCCCATGGCCGAGCTCTTCAGCCTGACCCAGGACAACCGGGCCTTGGCACGTTCGGAACTCGAAGCCTGGGACCACTGCACTACGCAGATCATCGACGCTGCCCGGCAACGCCTGGGGCCGGATGCCAATGAGCTCTACTTGCGGGCTTTGGCCGGATCCATCATTTCCTGCGGCAAGGCAGCCATGAGCGTGTGGTTCGAACAACGTGGTCCGGATCTTTCCGCCGAATCGTTGGCGAGCTTGCGGCAGCACCTGATCGACGCGATTGGCCTGCTCGGTTCGGGCTTTGCGGCACCCGCCCCTCAAGATCCGGCCTCTCAAGATCCGGCCGATCAAGGCCCCGCGCCTCAAGATCCGGCCTCCCACACCGCACAGCCCCCGGCTGACACCCAACACTCGGCATAACCACTCACCGACAGATCGGTTCCGATATGGCACTCCTGCTCTACCGTCTTGGCAAGTTTTCCTACCGTCACCGCTGGCTGGTGGTTTCCCTCTGGCTGGCCGTGCTCGTGGCCGTCGGCGGCTCCGCGGCTGCCTTCCACGGCACCATGTCCAACAACTTCCAGATCCCCGGCACGGAGACCCAGCAGATGCTGGACAAACTCAAGAAGGATCTTCCGGCGTCCTCGGGTGGTTCCGCCGGGATCGTCTTCGAAGCCGGCGACGGCGGATTCAACCAAGCGGGCAAGGACGCCATTGCGTCGGCCCTCGCCAAGCTGGAAAAACTGCCGGACGTGCAATCCACCGTCAATCCCTTCACAACACAGGCACAGCTGGACAACGCACCGTCCGAGCTCGCAGCCGGCGAACAAAAGGCCGCCGCCGGGCAGGCCGATTTGGACAAAGCCCGGGCCACACTCGACGCCGGTGATGCCCAGCTCAAGGCCGCCGAGCAGCAAATGACTGCTGCCGGGATGCCCGCAGCGCAAATCGAGGCCCAGCTTGCCTCGCAGAAGGCCGAACTGCTCACCGGGCGCCAGAAGCTCGAAGCAGGCGAGAAGCAGGCCACCGATGGAGCAGCAGCACTTGCACTGGCCAAACGCCAGGTGGCAGCTTCCCAAGGCATGCGATTCGTCTCCCAAGACGGCAAAGCCGCGATCGCGCAGGTCCAGTTCAAGACCTCCATCAACGGCCTGACCCCCGCCGTCCGGCAGCAGGTCCAGGACATCGTCCACGGAGTCTCCTCAGCGGGTGTTACCGCACTAGCAAGCAAGGAAATCACGGAGGACGTCTCGCAACTGTTCGGCGTCTCGGAAATCATCGGCATCGCCGTGGCGGCCATTGCCCTCATCGTGATGCTGGGAACCCTCGTCGCTGCAGGCCTGCCCCTCCTCATGGCCATCATTGGCGTAGCCGTGGGTGTCGGCGGAACTTTTGCCCTCACCGGCGTCATTGACATGAGTTCCATTTCCCCGATGCTCGCGCTCATGCTGGGCCTCGCCGTCGGAATCGACTACTCGCTCTTCATCGTCAACCGCCACCGCGGGCAACTGCTTTCCGGGATGGACGCTGAGGAATCCGTAGCCCTCGCAACGGGCACCTCAGGCAATGCGGTTCTTTTCGCCGGCCTCACGGTCGTCATCGCTCTTGCCGCATTGGTGGTTCCCGGGCTCCCGTTCCTGGCCGTCATGGGCCTGTCGGCCGCCGCGACCGTGGCAGTCGCCGTCGTCGTCTCCTTGACGCTGACCCCGGCGATCCTCTCACTGGTGGGCCGCAAACTGATCTCCAAGCGGGCCTGGGCCAAAGCCCAACGCCACAACGCCGAGCCGGACCACGCCTCGGCAGATCGCGCTGAGGACCAGCGCAGGAGCAGCCGTGGCTGGGGCGGGCTCGTGACCCGGCACCCGGTGGTCTCGTTGCTTGCCGGCGTCGTGCTTCTCGGGGTGCTGGCCCTCCCGGCCTCCCAGCTGCGCCTCGCTTTGCCCGACGGCGGCTCGGAACCCGTGGATTCGCAAGCGTTCAAGGCCTATGACCTCACCCGCACGAGCTTCGGCGAGGGCATGACCGGTCCCATTGTGGTTGTCGGCACGTTCCCTGACGGGCTCAGCGACGACCAGGCCAAGACCAAGCAGTTCGACGTCGCGGACAAGCTGCGCAGCGTCGACAACGTCGTGGCCGCCGTTCCGGTTGCCCTCAGCCAAGACCATCGCACCGCCGTTTTCCAGGTCATCCCCAAGGACGGGCCAGCCAGCGCCAGCACAGTCCAAGTGGTCTCGGAACTGCGCGCCAAAGGTTCCGAAATCCAGCAAGCCACAGGGGCCACCATCGGGCTGACGGGGCAGACGGCCGGCAACATCGACGTCTCCGCGAAGCTCGGCGCCGCGTTGCCCCCATACTTGGCGATCGTCGTCGGGCTCTCGCTGGTCCTCCTGCTCCTGGTGTTCCGCTCGATCGTCGTCCCGCTGCTGGCCACCGGCGGCTTCCTGCTCTCGCTCGCGGCCGCGTTCGGCGCCGTGGTGGCCGTGTACCAGTGGGGCTGGCTGGGCACCGTGTTCGACGTCGCCAACCCCGGAGCCGTGCTGAGCTTCCTGCCGATCATCCTGATCGGTGTGCTGTTTGGCCTGGCGATGGACTACCAAGTGTTCATCACCTCCGGCATGCGCGAATCGTTCATGCACGGCGAGAGCGCGAAGCAGGCCGTCCGGAGCGGCTTCAGCCATGCCGCCGCTGTGGTCACGGCCGCCGCCATCATCATGGTCAGCGTGTTTGCCGGCTTCATCTTCAGCCACCTGACCATGGTCCGGCCGCTCGGTTTCGCCATGGCGTTCGGCGTGCTCGTGGATGCGTTCGTGGTGCGGATGACCATTGTTCCGGCCGTGATGTACCTCTTGGGCGAAAAAGCCTGGTGGCTGCCGCGCTGGCTGTCCCGCATCCTTCCTGACGTCGACGTCGAAGGTGCCAACCTCCAGCGGACGACGGCGGCGGGCGGGACCAGGGAGCTGGTCCACTAAGCGTCTGGCTTGGTTCGTAGCGGGCGTCGGTTCTGTGTCCAGAACCGACGCCCGCTCACCTATAGCGCCTTTCCGCCAAACGCTCGCTCACCTATAACGCGCTCTTCCCAAACGCCCGCTCACCTATAACGCGCTCTTCCCAAACGCTCGCTCACCTGAATTCAAGGAACATGTCCACCTTGGGGTCATCTCTCCACGAGGGTTGACCGCACGGGCGATATAAGTGAGCGAGCGTCCTGCTAGACACCGATATACGTGAGCGAGCGTCCGGCCAAACACCTACATAAGTGAGCGAGCGTCGGGGGGTGGCGCCGCGTACTACGCTTGAGCCGTGACCCGATTGATCCTGGCTTCCCAGTCCCCGCCCGCACCAAGCTCCTCACGGAAGCCGGCATCCACCACGAGGTACTCGTCTCGGACGTGGACGAGGACGCCGTGCAGGCCCGGTATGGGGTCACCGACGCCCATGACACCGCACTCCTCCTGGCCCGCGCCAAGGCCGAGGCCGTCGCCTCCCTGCCCGATGCCGAGGGCGCTCTGGTAATCGGCTGCGATTCCGTGTTCGAGTTCGACGGCGAATCGCACGGCAAGCCGTACACGGTTGACGTGGCCAAGGAACGGATGCTGCGCATGAGTGGCTCCAAGGGCGTACTCCACACCGGGCACTGGCTGGTGGACTGCCGCGATACCGCAGCGGACATGGACGACGACGGCGGGACGGCCGACGGTACTGGCGCAACGGTCGGCGCTGTATCCAGCGCAGAAGTCCACTTCACGGAGATGAGCGAGAAGGACATCGACGCCTACATCGCGACGGGCGAGCCCTTGCATTGCGCGGGTTCGTTCACGATTGACGGCTTCGGTGGGGCCTTCATTCGCAAGGTCGACGGCGACCCGCACGCCGTCGTCGGGCTCTCCATCTCGACCCTCCGCGATCTGCTCGGGCAAGCGAACGTGGGAATCACCGAACTTTGGACCCAGAACGGCTCAGAAGCGATCGGCGAATAGAAGCGGTCCGAGTCGCCAGCCCCGCTGCGGGTTTCCCGACTTTGTAGCAACCCTACAAAGACAGGCCGTCTCACACACGGAATCCCCCATCAATATGGGCGGAACCCTCAAAATCACGCTAGGCTCCCTGAAGGACAGAAGGAGTCAACTTGTCAGCTAATCCGGCGCAGCCCATTTCCAGCCCTCTCACCAAGGTCTTGATTGCCAACCGAGGCGAAATCGCGGTCCGCATTATCCGCGCAGCCCGGGACGAAGGCATCGCCTCCGTGGCCGTCTACGCAGACCCCGATCGGGACGCCCTCCACGTCCGGCTGGCAGACGAGGCGTACGCCCTGGGTGGCAACACTGCTGCCGAGTCGTACCTTGTCATGGACAAGTTGATCGAGGTCGCCAAGCAGTCCGGTGCGGACGCCATCCACCCCGGCTATGGCTTCCTCGCCGAGAACGCCGAGTTCGCCACCAAGGTCATCGACGCCGGCATCACCTGGATCGGCCCGTCCCCAGAGGCCATCTCTGCGCTGGGCGACAAGGTGCAGGCGCGCCACATCGCAGAAAAGGTTGGCGCTCCCCTGGTTCCCGGCACGGCCGACCCCGTGGAATCCGCTGACGAGATCCTGGCCTTCGCCAAGGAATTCGGCTTGCCCGTAGCCATCAAGGCTGCCTACGGTGGCGGCGGCCGCGGCATCAAGGTGGCCCGCACCATCGAGGAAATCCCTGAGCTTTTCGAGTCCGCAGTGCGCGAGGCCGTTGCCGCCTTCGGCCGCGGCGAGTGCTTCATCGAGCGCTTCCTGGATTCCCCGCGCCACGTCGAGACCCAGTGCCTCGCCGATGCCTACGGAAACGTGGTTGTAGTCTCCACCCGCGACTGCTCCCTCCAGCGCCGCAACCAGAAACTCGTGGAAGAAGCCCCGGCGCCGTTCCTGAGCGCCGAGCAAAACGAGCGCCTGTACGAGTCCTCCAAGGCCATCCTGAAAGAAGCCGGCTACCTGGGCGCAGGAACCTGCGAGTTCCTGGTGGGACAGGACGGCATCATCTCCTTCCTCGAGGTCAACACCCGCCTTCAGGTGGAGCACTGTGTTTCCGAGGAAGTCACGGGCATCGACCTGGTCCGCGAGCAGTTCCGCATCGCCCGCGGCGAAAAGCTCGGCTATGGCGATCCTGTGGTCCGCGGCCACTCCTTCGAATTCCGCATCACCGGCGAAGACCCAGGCCGCAACTTCATGCCTGCGCCCGGAACGGTCAGCACCCTGAAGAACCCCACCGGTCCGGGCGTCCGCATCGACTCCGGCATCGAGCAGGGCGACGTCATCAGCGGAAACTTCGATTCCATGCTGTCCAAGCTGATTGTCACCGGCGCCAGCCGCGAACAGGCCCTCCAGCGTTCACGCCGCGCCCTCGAGGAAATGGTGGTGGAAGGCATCCCCACTGTGATTCCTTTCGACCTCGCAGTAGTGACCGATCCCGCGTTCGCTCCGGCCGAAGGCCCGTTCAAGGTGCACACGCGCTGGATCGAGACCGAGTTCGTCAACAACATCCCGGCGTGGACGCCCACCGGAGGCGGAACAGAAGCCGCCGACGCCGGTGAGCGGCAACGCGTCGTCGTCGAGGTTGGCGGCAAGCGGCTGGAAGTTGTCCTTCCGGCGACGTTGGGTTCCGTCTCCTCAGTTGCGAGCACGGGCGCCAAGGGCGCGAAGGTCAAGAAGCGTTCCCGCTCCGCGGGAGCCACGGCCGCTGTGGCAGGCGGCAACGCCCTTACCTCGCCGATGCAGGGAACGATCGTCAAGGTAGCAGTGGCTGCCGGCGATGTGGTTGCCGAAGGCGATCTGATCGTGGTTCTCGAAGCCATGAAGATGGAGCAGCCCCTTACCGCCCACAAGGCCGGCACCATCCACGGGTTGGTGGCCAAGGCAGGCGAAACCGTCTCCGCAGGCGCCGTCATCGCGACGATCGAAGACTAAACAGACTTAAGCAGCTCCGGCCCCGCACCATTAGTGCGGGGCCGGAGCCAGTTAACGGGAGTCAGTTAATACAGGATCAGGCCACGTTGTTCTCGTAGTCCGTGTCCTTGGTTTCCTTGGACAGGAACAAGGCCACGAGCGTCAGCACTGCCATGGCACTGAGGTAGATGCCCACCAGGACGGTGCTGCCCTTGGCCGATTCCCAAAGCCATACTGCGACGAACGGGGCCACCGCTGCGCCGAGGATGCTGGACATGTTGTAGCTGACTGCGGATCCGGTGTACCGGACGTTGGTGGGGAACAGTTCCGGAAGCAATGCGCCCATCGGTCCGAACGTGAGGCCCATCAGCGTGAATCCGATGATCAGCAACGCCATGGTCCCCACGAAGCCGCCGCTGAACAGGGGCACGAACAGCAAGCCGAACACCAGGATGCCGGCCGTTACGGCGAGGAGCATCTTCCGGCGGCCGTACTTTTCGGCCAGCGGACCGGCTACCAGGGTGAAAATGCCGAAGAAGACGACGCCGGCAATCAGCATCCAGAGGAAGTCGTTCCGGCTGAAGCCCAAGCCCGGGACGAACGCCGCGGCGGCCGCTTCGGTCATCGGCTTTCCGGCCTTCACCGCGGCGGCTTGTGCGCCCGCCAAGGTGGGCTTGGTGCCGTAGGTCAGCGTGAACGTGGTCATCAGGTAGAACAGGACGTACGTTGCGAGCATGATGAACGTGCCGAGGATCAGCGGGCGCCAGCTGGACTTGAACACGCGTCCGATGGGCAGCTTGGCCACTTCGTTGGACTCCAGCACCTTGGTGAATGCGGGTGTTTCAATGAGCTTGAGGCGCACATAGAGGCCGAGGATCACCATGAGGGCGCTGAGCAGGAACGGCACGCGCCAGCCCCAGGCGGCGAAGGCCTCCGGGGTCAGGGTGTAGCTGAAGGCTAGGAAGATGATGTTGGCCAGGATGAAGCCGATCGGTGCACCCATTTGCGGGAACGTTCCGTAGATGGCCCGCTTGTTGGCCGGTGCGTTCTCCGTTGCGAGCAGCGCGGCACCGCTCCACTCACCGCCGAGGGCGAGGCCTTGGGCGAAGCGCAGGACCACCAGCAACGTGGGGGCAAGGAAGGTCCAGCCCGGGACCTGCGCCGTGGGGAGGCAGCCGATCAGGAACGTGGCGATGCCCATGGTCAGCAGGGACGCAACCAAGGTTCCCTTGCGACCGAACTTGTCACCGAAGTGGCCGAAAACCACTGAGCCAAGCGGCCGGGCGACAAAGGCCACACCGAACACTGCGAAGGAGCTCAGCAGCTGAGTGGTCTCGTCCGCCGTCGGGAAGAACAGTTTGGGAAAGACGAGCACGGCCGCCGTGGCATAGACGTAGAAATCGTAGAACTCGATGGACGTGCCGATGAGGCTGGCGAAGATCACCCGTCCCCGCGAGTTCACCGGCTTGGCCGACTCGCTTTCCTTGGATTCAGCGATGGAAGACATGTGATGGATGCTTTCGTTCAGCCGGCCCGGCGTCGCTGAGCCTGCCGGCAAAGATTATTGAGAGTTCAATAATAGTTCCCGGTATCCAACAAATGGACAATCAAGTCCAAGATGCGGACGCCCCGAAAAGTCTCATTCTGTGGTCTGCGACACAAAAACCTCACCGCCATCTCACGCAGTGGTGACCCCCTCCGATAGGCAAATGTCACAGCACGTTTACAAACCGCGACGGTCCGCGAAACGCGCCGTACCTACCGTATAAGTACAACGTCCCCACAAAGGAGGCACTCCGTGACAGTTGACCGAAGCACCGAAATCCTCACTAACGAGCAGGCGCCCACAGCCCTCGTCCCCGAGCTCGAACACCGCCCTGGCCGCTGGATTGCCAACTGGGATGCAGAGAACAAGGAGCAATGGGAGGCCGCCGGCCGTGCCATTGCCAAGCGCAACCTGTACTGGTCCATCTTCGCCGAGTTCCTGGGCTTCGTCGTCTGGCAGCTCTGGTCGATCGTGGTCGTCCAGCTCCCGGCCGCGGGCTTCAAGTTCGACACCAACCAGATCTTCTGGCTCATCTCGATCCCCAGCCTGGTCGGTGCCACCCTGCGCATTCCGTACACCTTCATGGTGCCGAAGTTCGGTGGCCGCAACTGGACCATCGTCTCGGCCCTCCTGCTGCTGATCCCCACAGCCGGCCTTGCGCTGTGCGTCTCCAACCCCGGCACCCCCTTCGGCGTCATGCTGCTGATGGCCGGACTCGCCGGCTTCGGTGGCGGCAACTTCGCCAGTTCCATGGCAAACATCACCTTCTTCTACCCTGCCCGTGAAAAGGGCTGGGCGCTGGGCCTGAACGCCGCGGGCGGAAACCTCGGTGCCGCCGTCGCGCAGCTCGTTGTGCCGATCGCCGTCACTCTCCTGGCCGCCGGTACCGTCAGTCTGCCCATGGCAGGCCTCATCTGGATCCCGCTCATCCTTGTCGCCGCATTCGGCGCCTGGAAGTATATGAACAACCTCACCAGCGCGAAGGGCGACGTGGCAGGCTCCATCGCCGCGTTGAAGGAACCGCACCTGTGGATCATGGCCTTCCTCTACATCGGCACCTTCGGCTCGTTCATCGGCTTCTCCGGCGTTTTCCCCAAGCTCATCAAGGACTACTTCCCGGCTTTCTCCTCCATGCACCTCGGTGCAGTGGCTCTCTCACTCGCCTTCCTCGGCCCGCTGGTCGGCTCCCTGGCCCGCCCCTACGGTGGACGCATGGCTGACCGCATGGGCGGGGCCCGGATGACCGTCACCTCCTTCGCAGCGATGGCGATCATCACCCTGACCATGATCTGGACCCTTCCGCTCAAGAACTTCTGGCTCT
This sequence comes from Arthrobacter sp. MMS24-S77, assembly GCF_054888235.1. Taxonomy (NCBI): domain Bacteria; kingdom Bacillati; phylum Actinomycetota; class Actinomycetes; order Micrococcales; family Micrococcaceae; genus Arthrobacter; species Arthrobacter sp. MMS24-S77. The sequence continues at coordinate 1,475,139 of NZ_JBTZRN010000001.1, read as the reverse complement.
TCCTGGTCCTCTTCCTGTTCCTCTTCACGGCAAGCGGCTTTGGAAACGGCGCCACCTACCGCATGATTCCGGTCATCTTCGCCACCTCCAGCCGGGCCGCGCGTTCCGGGGCCAGCACCGCTAGCACGGCACGCCTGGCTTCGTCCTCCCTCGGCCTGATCTCGGCGATCGGCGCCTACGGTGGATTCGTCATCCCCCAGGTGCTGAACGCTTCCACCACCGCGTCCGGTTCCTACACCCCCGCGTTCTATGGCTTCGTCGGCGCCTACGTGCTGATGCTGATCGTCTGCTGGGTCTGCTACCTCCGCAAGGCCAACCGCAAAGCGATGGGACACATCTAATATGCCCAATGGCGCCAACACCCACTGCCCGTATTGTGCGCTGCAGTGCGCCATGACTCTGACCCCGGCGGCGCCCTCGGCGCGGCCGGGGTCAGACCCCGCTCCAGCGGCAAAGGCACTTCCACTAATGGAAGTGTCCGGCCGCGACTTCCCCACCAACCGGGGCGGGCTGTGCCGCAAGGGCTGGACATCGGCGTCGTTGTTGAACCACACCGGACGAGTCACGGAACCCATGCTCAAGGGGTCCGACGGCGTCCATCGACCGGTCACGTGGGACCAGGCACTCATGCTGGTCACGGGAGCCGTCAAGCAGACCCGCGAACAGTACGGGCCCGACGCCGTCGGCGTGTTCGGCGGCGGTGGACTCACCAATGAGAAGGCCTATCAGTTGGGCAAGTTCGCCCGCCTGGCGCTGGGAACTTCGCGCATCGACTACAACGGCCGTTTCTGCATGTCCTCAGCTGCGGCCGCCGGAAACCGCGCGTTCGGCGTGGACCGCGGTCTCCCCTTCCCCGTGGAGGACCTTGATTCGGCAAGCGTCATCTTCCTTCTCGGTTCCAATGTTGCCGAGACCATGCCGCCATTCGTCCAGCACCTGCAAGGCGCGCGCGATTCGGGCGGCCTGATCGTGGCCGATCCCCGGCGTTCCGCGACCGCTGCATTCACCGGCGACGGCGGCGGCATCCACTTGCAGCCGACCCCCGGTACGGACCTTGCCATGCTCCTGGGTATCTCCCATGTGGTGGTCCATGAAGGCCTCGCCGACACTGAATACCTTCAAAGCCGCACCGCCGGGTACCCGGCGATCGTTCGCAGCCTCGCAGCCTTCTGGCCGGAGCGCGTTCAATCGATCACCGGCGTGCCCGCCACGCTTATCCGTGAGACCGCACGCCGCCTTGCCGACGGCGCCCGGCGCGGTGGAAGCTACATCCTGACCGGCCGTGGAGTCGAGCAGCACGTGGACGGCACGGACACCGCCACGGCCGCGATCAACCTCAGCCTCCTCCTCGGCCTGCCGGGGTCTTCCCGCAGCGGCTACGGCACGCTGACTGGCCAAGGCAACGGCCAGGGCGGCCGCGAGCACGGCCAAAAGGCCGACCAGCTCCCCGGATACCGCAAGATCACCGATCCTGCCGCCCGTGCCCACGTCGCCAAAGTGTGGGGCGTGGACGAGTCCCTCATCCCCGGCCCCGGCCTGCCGGCCGTGGAGCTGTTGAAGTCTTTGGGACAGCCCGACGGCGTCCGTTGCCTTTTCGTGCACGGCGCCAACGTGGCGGTGTCCGCACCGGACGCCAGCGCCGTGATCGAGGGCTTGCGCAGCCTGGACTTCCTGGTGGTCTGCGACTTCTTCATGTCCGAGACTGCGCTTGAGGCCGACCTCGTCCTCCCCGTCACGCAGTGGGCCGAAGAAGAAGGCACCCTGACAAACCTCGAGGGGCGCGTCCTCCGCCGCCGGAAAGCCCTCACCCCTCCGCCGGGTGTCCGCAGCGAACTGTGGCTCATGGCCCGGCTCGCCGAATCCCTTGATGCTCCGTCCACGTTCAGCGACGATCCCGAGACCGTCTTTGAGGAACTCCGGCTCGCTTCGGCCGGCGGTTTGGCCGACTACTCCGGAATCGACTACGCCATGCTGGATCGCGGAGAAGCCGCATACTGGCCTTATCCCGCCGGAAGTTCGGGAACTCCGCGCCTCTTCCTGGACGGCTTCGCGCACGCCGACGGGCTCGCGGTGATGGTCCCGGTGGTGCCGCAGAGGCGGTCCCGGCGTTCCGCCGTCGTCCTCTCCGATCCCGATCCCCTGACCCTCGTCACCGGGCGCCTGCTGGAGCACTACCAGTTGGGCGCCCAGACCCGCCGTGTGGCCGAACTCGCGGCCGCACAGCCGGAGGCGCTTTTGCAGATCCACCCCGCGACGGCGGCCGTCAGGGGAATTTCCGGCGGAGACTTTGTCCGGGTCTCCAATGAGCGCGGCGAGGTCCTGTGCCGGGTGGAGCTCAGCAACTCCATCCGGACGGACACGGTCTTCCTGCCTTTCCATTTCCCTGGGCTGGGCAGCGCCAACCGGCTCACTGAGGCGGTCACGGATCCGATTTCCGGCATGCCGGAGTTCAAGACCAGCAGGGTCTGGGTCCGGAAGGCGGCACTACCGGAAGTCGAACCGGAGTTTGCCGTTCCAGCGGCAGCCGGGTTGTCAATGCACGTCAAGGAGGCATCGTGAGCGAGCGAATTGTGGTGGTCGGATTCGGGCCGGTCGCGGCCCGGCTGGTGGACGAGTTGTTGCCCGCCGTTCGCAGCGGGCTGGTCCAGCTGCTCGTCGTCGGTCAGGAAAGCGAAGCCGCGTACAACCGCGTCATGGTGGCGGAACTCGGCGTAGGCCGGACCACCGCGGAAGCGCTCGCGATGGCGGACGCCACGGATCTGGCGGCCGACGGCGTCGAGGTCCGGCTGGGCGTCACGGTCAAACGCATCGACCGTGCCCGCCAGCAGGTAATCCTCTCGGACGGGACCACTCCCGGCTACGACCGACTGGTGTTCGCCACCGGCTCGCGGCCCGTCATTCCCAACCTCACAGGCATCAACCCAGATCCTTCCCACCCGGTGCTCCCGCCGGGTGTGACCGCGCTCCGTGACCTCCGTGATGCCGCGCAACTGCGCGACGCCGTAGTTGCCGGAAAGCGCCTGATCGTCCTCGGGGGCGGCGTGCTGGGCCTTGAAACTGCCCTCGCCGCCGCAGAAGAAGGCGCCCGGACCACGGTGGTTCACAACGGTTCCTTCCCGCTGGGCCGCAACATAGACCGCGGCGGCGGCGCCGTTCTTGCGGCAAGCCTGCGCAACAGCGGGATCACTATGGTAGGCAACGCCCGTTCCACAGCCGTCGAGCACAATGGCCCGGACGGCATGTTCTCGGCCCTTGTACTGAACGACGGGTCAAGGATCGAGGGCGACCTGCTGGTCCTCTCCTGTGGTGTGCGCCCGCGGATCGAACTAGCTGAAGGCTGTGGACTGCCCGCGGCCACGGGCATCCTGGTGGATCACCGCCTGCGCACTTACCACGAGCCGCACATGTTCGCGATCGGTGACTGCGCCGAGGTCCGCTGTGCCGATGCCGAGTGCTCCGAATGCCGCACCGCACTTGGTCCTTCGGGCCTAGTCGGTCCGGGCTGGCGCCAAGCCGAGTGGCTCGCCGAGTACCTGATCCTCCTTGCCGAGGGCGGCCAGGACGCTGCCGACACGCTGGCACCCCTCCCGCAGGAGAAGCCAGGCGTGGTGGTCCTGAAGGCACGCGGCATCAACTTGGCCGTCGCTGGCGACAACGGCGCCGAACCCTGGGATGACGAGCTGTTGTCCGTCGGTGTCTCCGAGGGAACGCCGAGGCGCCAAGTGGCCCAATGGGCCGATCCGGAACATGGCCGCTACGTCAAAATGACGACGCGGGGCGGCGCGCTCGAAGGACTCGTGACCGTGGGCATGCCGCGCACGGCCGCAGAGCTTGTGATGCTGTTCGAACGCGGCTCCGAACTGCCCGCCGACCGTTCGCTCCTACTCCGCCTGGACGGCCCCGACCAGCTGGATTCTTCTGCTTCGAATGATGATCCGCAGCGCACAGTGTGCCGCTGCGCGGGCGTCAGCGGTGCGAGCATCGAGGAAGCCGTGCTGGATGGCTGCTCTTCCGTACCGGAGGTTTCCAAGGCGACCCGTGCGGGGACTGGGTGCGGCGGGTGCCATGGGGACATCAAGGGGATTATCGAGAAGCACTTCCAGGGGGTTGCGGTGTAGCCAGTGCTGAACCCGGGCGTCCAGACATGACTCCCTGCTACCTCATGTCAATACCTCCGGGAAGGGGCATTCGTCGCCTCAGTTGAATATCTCCGGTTGGGTCGGCGGTTCCAGTCCTCGTTGACGGGGGGTTTCACGGGTGCGGGCTGCTTGGCCGTGGCGAGGGTTTCGAGCCGGCCCGTGAGGGACAATATCTGCCGGGACAGGGCAGCGGGTCTGATCTTCTTGTATTCGGTGTTCATGCGGAGTACGGCCATGGGTGAGACGCCGGGGTCGGCTTTCGTGCGTCTGTGCGGGGTCGCGGGAGCGTCGTGCTTCTTGGTGACCTTGGCTCCGACGCGGACCTTGGCGATGAGCTTCTGCTGGGGCAGCAGGTAGTCGGTGAAGATCCGGTCCAGTTCCCAGATCTGGTTCAGCAGCTCCAGTTCCGCGGCGGTGTCGTAGCGCAGGTAGCCGACGAGTTCACGGACCCTGGCCCAGTTCTTCTGCTCCACGTGGGCCCCGTCGTTCTTGTTGCCGGACCGGGAGCGGGTGAAGGTGATGTGGTGTTCCAGGCAGAAATCGAACAGATGGTTGTTGATGAACTCGCTGCCGTTGTCCGAATCGATGCCGATCACGGGAAAGGGAAACACCAACAGGACGTGCTGCAGGGCAGCGAAGACGTGCTTCTGCGCCCGGTTGGGCACGGACCTGTTCACCGTCCAACCCGTGGCGATGTCGGTGACGGTCAGCGTGAAGCAGAACTGCCCGGAGTTATTGGACCCTTCATGGCCGACCAGGTCGATCTCCACGAACCCGGGCACGGCATCATCCCACTGCGCCCAGGTCCGGATCGGGATCTGGGATTTCAGCAAGGACCCGGGCTTGGTGTGGGAGCGCCCCCGGGGCAGCAGCTTGGCCCGTTCCCCGGCCAGCCGCCTATCGATCGTTGCAGCGCTCATCCGCGCCAGCAGGGCCGCCTGCGGATCCGTGACCTGCAGCGCTCCCTCGTCCCGCAGCATCGGAACAAGTTCAGGCATCGCCGCCGCCAGCAGCCGTCCGGCCGGTGCCCGCAGCACCGCCCAGCACTGCACCAGGCCTGGCTGCAGATCCGCCCCGTACACCGGAGCCCGGCCCGCCCGCACCGGACGCGGCCTGGGCGGATCAAGGGCATGCCGCAGCACCGCCCGCGCATAGTCCCGGTGCCAGCCCGTCAGCTCGACCACCTCGTCCAGGATCCTGCCCTTCCGGACCCGATCACCGGCCCGGTAGGTCCTCGCCAGCTGCTTCGTCACGGCCTTGCGTTCGGCCATCGTCAGTCCCATCCACCCTGCGTAACCCGCCACCGCCCGCCCGGCAACCCCGAACCAGCCGGAGAAATACTTATGAGGCAACGTATGCCCCTTCGCGGAGGTTTTTTACGAGTCAACTCGGACTCTTGACGAACTGATACCCACGCGTCTAGCGTCTGCATTACACCGCCGCCGTCAATATCGACCACGATTGAGGAGCATTGTCATGCCTGAATTTATGGACGTTCATCACAACATGAAGGGGCTAACCAAGGAGGATCTGAAGGCGGCGCACGATGCCGATCTTGCCATTCAGGACGAGGAAAACGTCGTTTTCAAGAGCGCATGGGCTGACCCGGAGGCAGGCGTTGTGTATTGCCTGTCTGAAGCCCCTTCCGCGGACGCTGTGAGGCGCATTCATGAACGCACGGGTCACCCTGCGGACGAGGTGCATCCCGTTCCACTCGCGGTGTAAGTGCCTACCGCCACCCAGGACTGCGGAGCGGGCCAAGCTGCCACTTAAAGGTCAGCGGTCCCGTGCCGGTTGGGCTAAACAAACCGGGAAAGTCCGGAATTAGCGGCGATCAGTCCCTGCTCACCAACCACCACGAAACGACAAAGGGTCCGACGGCAACACGCGGTTGGACCCTTCCCAACGGAACCGGACGAGTTGCGCCTATTCGCCGCTTCAAAGCAGGCCGCCTAGAGTGTCTTTGTGTCCTCGGCGGTTGCTTCGCGGACTTTGACTGCCGCGGTTTCCATGATTGCCACCCTGTTCCGGGTTTGCGGGTGTGATCGCGCCGCGCCAGGTGAAAAGGCGCTCTCGGTCCTCGTGGGTGAGCTTTGCGGCGTCGAGGAAGGCTTTGAGATCGAATTGTGCCAAGACATCCCGGAACGCGCCTTCGGTTGTTGTGCCGTGTTTCCGGCACAGTTCCTCGAGCATGGGTTCAGCGTTGTTTCGCTTGCTGCTGGCCGCCCGCACATCACCCAACTTGACGGTTTCCAGATAGTCGTCCACGACGCATTCGGAGTCGGTGCCGATTGCACGAAGCAGAGCCATGGCAAGTAGGCCCGTCCTGTCCCTGCCTCCCATGCAATGGAAGAGAACCCCTCCTGCAGGTGCGTTGACCACAGCGGATATAGCGGCGCCGGACCGTTCGGGCATCGCTGCAAGGTGCGGGAGGAAGTAGAGCGCTGTGCCCACTAGGCCGTTGTCCCAGTAGTCAGCCCAGAACTCTTTGTTTTCCAAGCCGTCAAGGTCAACATGGATCGTGGTGAGCCAGCTAGGCCGTTCCCGGGTATCTGTGGTGCGTTCCCCTTGCTGACGGAGGTCGACCACCGTGCGGATCCCGGCATCATAGATCTGTTGCCATCCGTTCCCAGTGACCCAATCGACGTTCTCGCTCCGGAAGAACACGCCCTTTGGCGTGACCGTCCCATCTGCGCGCCGTAGACCACCGAGGTCGCGTCCGTTGACCAAGCCGTCCACTTTGAGCTTGCGATCTTCGGTTTTCATCAGGTCCCCCATGCCCCCTAGTAAACCAGAGCGTGCTTACCCGTTGGGCTTGTTCGGAGTCACCAATTCCCAAAGCAAGCGTGGGATCTGGCTACCGCGTTTCACCCGTCCTAACAGCCACGACGGTGTCTATTTGCACCTTGGCGCCCAGCGGCAGAGCTGCCACCTGAATCGTCGTTCGGACCGGAAATGGTTCGGTCAGATGTCTGGCATAGACCGAGTTGATGACGTCAAAATCCTTGTAATCCGTCAAATAGATGGTGGTTCGCACGAGATCCGAAAACCCCAGGTCCAGCTCTTCAAGTAGCGTTTTCAGGTTGTCCATCATGGCCTCGCATTGCTCTGCGACGTCATTGGAAACCAGAAGGCCATCGTCCCTGCGTTGGCCGATGATGCCCGCCGTGAAGCCGCTGCCGGCGTTTTCGACAAAGTGCGAAAAGGGTGCAGCGGACTGATAAAGACGTGTGCTGAAGTAATGGTTTGGCATCAGCGCGTCGGCTCTCCCTTGAATAGCTGATCGGGCAACGGCGCCTCGATGGCTGCCCGGACCAGTTCGCGGCCCTCATAAGATCCGTCTGAAAACCAATAGGTTGCGTCCTTGGCAATGTACGGCAGAACCTGCTCGATGTCGTGCGTGTTGTTGGCTGCCGCGTACCCTCGCATCACAGCTGTGAGTTCATCGACGAGGCCTTCCCGGTTGTGCATCTCCATCCCCATACTCTTGCACAGCAGTTGAGGACGACGACTACGCAGCACAGCGCCGTACGCGCACAGAGGCACGTCGCACCGAGGCCCCTGGTCACACGTCGAAGTAGCGGTTCTTGCGTGGTTGTTGGCGCGGGTCGATGTGGGGTGGCGGGATGAACCAGGGCACGCCTGCTTGGACTTGGATGTGCCACTCTTCCTTGTGGATCAGATGGTGGTGGTGGCTACAGAGCAAGACGCCATTGTCGGTGCTGGTGGATCCGCCCCGGGACCAGTACTCGATGTGGTGGGCTTCGCACCACGGGGCCGGCATCGTGCACGAAGGAAACGCGCAGCCCTTGTCCCGCGCGGTGATGGCTTTGCGGATGTGGGCGGGGAAGATCCTGGAGGCCCGGCCGATGTCCAGCACTTGGCCTTCGCCGCCAAGGACGACGGGAATGATGTCAGCATCGCAGGCGATCTTCCGCAGCGTCGCCGCCGGAACCGGACCGGTGAACGTAAGGCTCCCCGTGCCCTGTCGCGGCCGTGACTGGCCGACCAGCGCCGGCAGCCGGTATGGCTGCCCAGTTTCTTTGAACGGTGACAGGAGGTCGCGGTGGTCGATGGTGGCCATGATCTGGGGGCGCTGACCTCCGGCCGCGGGCATCGCCCCGGTGGCGAGGGCAATCTTGCAGGCGCCAAGCAACCCGTCCAGGAGTTTCTGCGCCCTCGTGCGGCGGTCCAAGGACGCGGCATCATCGCGCGAACCACCCGGTAGACCTTCCGCCCGAGCGTTTGTCAGCTCGCCCCCGCATCCCGCGTCCACCGTATTGTCCCCGGGTCCGGGCTCCCGGGACGTGCGGGTCCGGGGATTGGTGGCGGTGTTCATGACGGTAAGCAGGTGCTCGTATTGGTCCTGGGTGGCGAAGATTTCCAGATGCTGCAGCCCATGCTTGGGTTTCCGGAGGAAGGCGCCCTGGAGGTGACGCAGGGCTTCTTCGCCGGGCTCGGTACCGTCCTGGTCGATCGCGTCGGTCCAGCGGCGGGCGAGCCTGGCCAGGAAATCGGCGTCGTTCTCGGCCGCCGTCATGGTCAGCGCGTGTTCCATCTCCGCGGCTGTCTCGGGGCTGCACAGGGGCCGGACGCGTTCGAGAGCCATGGTAATGGTGGTGGCCGGGCGGGAAGCGATGCTACCGCAGGCCAGAGCCGCGGCCACTTCCCCATATCGCGGCTGTATCCTTTGGCCCGTCAGTGATCGGCCGGGAAGCAGATCCTCCGCGAGGGAAACGCGCCGGCGGGCCTCGGCAGCGCTGATCCGCAGGAGCGAGCGCATGTGCTCACCGGTGTTCCTGAACTCCCGGAACCCGGCATGGGCTGCCCTCTCACCGATGCCGCCGTCTTCGACACCGGTACAGGTACCGGCAGCCTCAACATCCGCTCCGGGGCTGCTGGAACCACCTGCTCTGGCCTCGGCCCCCCAGCCCGTCATCCAGCCGGTCTCACCGGCCGGCTCCTGCTGCCGCACCCGGTGCAACTGCCCCGCCGCGACGATCTGCAAATATTCCAGGGTGCGGGACAGCTCCTCCACGCCCGAGGCAAACTCAGCGGAGTCCTGCAACCCCAGCGACCCGACGTCGTCAATCGCCGTCCGTGCCAGCGACCGCAACGCCGCAAGAGCACTCTCCAAAACCTGCTGCGGACCACCGCGATCACCGGCGCGATGCTCGCGCGGATCCGCCAGAGAGAGTCGGCGCAGCCCCGGCCCTTGCCGAGGCGTAGTCACCATCCGCGGCTCGCGCACCTTATGGGACACGACGAACCGGCCGCCGGGCAAAGCGCCCTGGCCAGTGGTGAGTTGTCCGATCGCGTCCATGGAAACACTCTGCCAGCAGGCACCGACAAAATAGCCCGCCCACTCGCGTCAGTGGCGCGTGATCCCTCAGAACTCGCCGATTGGTGGACCGTGAACTGCATTACGAGGCCACCATCGCACGAACGTTGTCGGCGGTTCTGTACGCTACGTACATTTTGCCGCATTTGCCGTAACATCGAGTGCATGACCGACATAGCCATCACCGAAGCCCGGAACCATCTGGCAACCATTGTTGATACGGCACATCGCGAGCGCGAGCCGGTATTCCTGACTCGTCGCGGAATTCGGGTCGCGGCAGTGATTGATTCCGCCGAGCTGGAGCGCCTTCGCGAAGCCGCGGAAGAACTTGAAGACATCCGAGCCGTGGACCTGGCATGGGAAGAGATGAAGCAAACCGGTGAGACTCCGATCCCTTGGGAGGACGTCAAGCGCGATCTGGGCCTGACGTGAGCTATAACATCACGGTCCTGCCAGCGGCCCTTCGGCAGCTGCGCAAGCTTCCACCCGAGGCCCGCCGCCGGGTCCAGGCAGCCATCGAGTTGCTGGCTGAGACACCGCGTCCGCCTGGCGCCAAGAAGCTGACAGGGCGGGTCGAGTGGCGGGTCCGCACGGGAGATTATCGGGTGCTCTATCGGATCGACGACGGCCGACTAGTCATTGTCGTCGTTCAGGCCGGCCATCGCCGCGAGATCTAACGCGACTAGATCCGGCTACAGAGGCGTTTTCCGAATCATCAGTGGCGCGTGATCCTCAAAGTGCTCGATTCACCGACAGAAACTTCGGCCTCGCCGCCAATCGGGAACGTCAAGATTGGCGAAGTGTGGCCAAAATCAGCATTGGCCAGCACCGGCAAGCCCGCAAGAACGGATTGTTTGGCCACGATCAGGGCCAGTAGATCCTTGGTCATTCGGATAGCCACAGAGGATCTTCGGGTTCGCCGCGATGAGATCCCAGTCGAGGTACGGGAGCAATTCATTGCTGCTGAATCCCCCGATCACGGTCAAGATTCCCGCCACCTCCGGATCCGCGAATGCTGCGTGGAGATCATCGACACGTGACCGCACCGACGACGAGAGGAGGCCGTCCATCTCGTCGACATGCTCCCCGAAGGAGAGCCGCAGACCCATCTCGGCGAAGCGCCTCCCGATGTGGCTGGTGTTGTCGTGCTCCATGACCACGGCGCGGCTCAGGGCAGGCGCAACAACGCGCACCAAGTCACCGCGACGGAATTTGGGCGGGTAGATAGATCGCATGCCGTCGACGCTAGCAAACGCGACGCCGGCAAGAGCCACGACCTACATATGCACGTGCAGCCGCCGCGCCGCTTCCGAGATCGACCCAGTCAGCGACGGGTACACCGTAAAGGTGCTCGCGACGTCGTCGACGTGCAGTTTCTGCTTCACGGCAACGGCGATCGGGAAGATCAGTTCAGAAGCGTTCGGCCCGACGACGACGCCGCCGATCACAGTGCCCGAACCCTTGCGCGCGATGATCTTGACGAAACCGTCCTTGGTATTGCGCATTTTGGCGCGGGCGTTGCTCAGCAGGGAGAGCGTGACAACGTCGCCCTGGTACTTGCCCGATTCGAGGTCGGCCTCGGAAACGCCCACAGACGCGATTTCCGGTGAGGTGAAAATGTTGGAGGCGACTTGGTGGAGTTTGATCGGCATGACAGCGTCGCCCAGGAAGTGCGCAACAGCAATGCGGCCCTGCATGGCCGCGACAGAGGCGAGGGCCAAGATCCCCGTGCAGTCGCCCGCAGCGTAGATGTTCGGCGCCGTGGTGCGGGAAACGCCGTCCACCTTGATGTGGCCGGACTCCGTGACAGCGACACCTGCCTCTTCCAACCCGATTCCGGCGGTGTTGGGGATGGAACCCACACAGACTAGGCAATGGCTGCCCGTCACGACGGAACCGTCGCCCAAGGTGACCTGGACGCCAGCGTCGGTCCTTTCCACAGCTTCCGCGCGGGAGCGGGACAGAACGCGCACGCCACGGCGCTTGAAGACACCTTCAAGGACCTGGGCGGCATCCGTGTCCGAGCCTGGCAATACCTGGTCGCGGCTCGAAATGAGCGTGACGTTGGAACCAAGGCCGTTGTAGGCGGAAGCGAACTCGGCCCCCGTGACGCCGGAACCCACAACGATCAGGTCTTCCGGAAGTTCCTCAAGGTTGTAGATCTGCGCCCAGTTCAGGATGCGCTCTCCGTCGGGCTTGGCCGTGGGCAGTTCGCGGGGATGCGCACCGACGGCCAGGAGGATGGCATCGGCAGTGATCGTCTTGGTGCCGTCCGAGGTGATGACCTCGATGGTGTGGTTGTCCAAGAGCCTTCCCGAGCCCATCAGGATTTCCACGTCAAGGTGCTCGAGGCCCACCCGGATGTCGTCGGACTGCTCCCGCGCGAGGTGCAGGACGCGGTCATTGATGTGGCCCAGATCCGCGCGCATGCCCGGCGCTACATCGCTGCCGTCGACGGCGAACTTGACTCCCAGCTCCCCCGCCTCGCCGACGCGGGTCATGAGATCCGCCGTCGCGATCAGGGTTTTGGAAGGCACGACGTCGGTGAGGACGGCTGAGCCGCCGAGCCCGGCGCGCTCGATGAGCGTGACCCGCGCTCCCAGGTGCGCTGCGACCATGGCCGCTTCATATCCGCCTGGACCTCCGCCCAGGATCGCGATTCGTGGTGAGCTGAAGTCAGGATGCATGGTCACAATGGTCAATTGTTACGTATTGCGGGCGGCACTGCCACTAAGCCCCACCTGAGCACGCCCGCAGGGGGCTCGTTGTCCGTCTCGAACAGTGCCCTGTTCAACAGCGCGAGCGGCACTGTAGCTTGTACCAGTGAGTAACACAGAGCTGATCAACACAGACCCATTCGAAGCCGCCAAAGCTGCGGCCGACTACATCGCGGCGGAGACCGGCGTCGAATCCCACGACGTCGCGCTCGTGCTCGGCTCAGGCTGGGGCGCGGCCGCGGATCTCATTGGCGAAACGACGGCGACGCTCGCGGCGTCGGAAGTTCCCGGCTTCCACGCTCCTGCGGTTGAGGGGCATGTGGGCACCATCCGCTCGGTCCTGACCAAGGAGGGCAAGCGGGCCCTTGTCCTCGGCGCGCGTACCCACTACTACGAAGGCAAAGGCGTTCGTGCGGTAGTCCACGGCGTGCGCACTGCTGCGGCCGCAGGATGCAAGACCCTGGTGGTGACCAACGGCTGCGGTGGCCTGAACGAAGCTTGGTCCCCCGGCACTCCCGTGCTGATCAGCGACCACATCAACCTGACGGCGGCGTCCCCTCTTGAAGGCGCCACCTTCGTCGACCTCACGGATCTGTATTCCTCGCGCATCCGCGGCTTGGCCCGCGAGGTGGATCCGACACTCGACGAAGGCGTCTATGCCCAGTTCACCGGCCCACACTACGAAACTCCTGCCGAGGTCCAGTACGCCAAGCGAATCGGCGCTGACCTGGTGGGCATGTCCACTGCTTTGGAGGCTATCGCCGGACGCCACGCAGGCATGGAGGTCTTCGGCATCTCCCTGGTGACCAACCTGGCCGCCGGCATCAGCCCGGTACCGCTGAGCCACCAGGAAGTCATCGAGGCAGGCCAGACGGCCGGCGCGCGCATTTCGCGACTCCTGGCGGACATCATCGCCAAGCTCTGATCCAGGAGCCGGGGAATCGAGGCTCCCCGGCTATCCGGCGTTGGCGGCACCAGTAGAATTTGAGTGACTCTCCACCGAGCACTTCAACCGGAAAGGACCGCCGATAATGACTCCCGCGCCTTTTCGGTTGTTGCGGACGGGTCTGATCGGTTCAATCATTCTGGGCTTGGCCTCGGGTGGGCACCTGGCCGGTGGCGGTAAGCTACCCGAGCCAGCCATCCTGATGGCGCTGTGTGCCCTGACGATTCTGCCGGTGGCCATACTCACGCGGTTCCGCCTCCCCATGCCGCTTCTGGCAAGCCTCTTGGGCGCCGGGCAGTTTTGGCTTCACTGGGCGTTCTGCGCCCTGTCGCCCGGGGTTTCATCCGTGGCACCCCTGCCGTCCGGGCACGCAGGACATATCTCGGCTCTGCTCCCCGGGACCGCAAATGCCGCGTTGCCCGCACATGCCGCTGCAAACGACTGGCAAATGTTCGCCGCCCACGCGGTGGCGACCCTGGGCACAGCATTGCTGCTCGCACGTGGGGAACAGGCATTTTGGGCACTGGCGGCATGGCTGCGCCCCTTGGTGCAGCTACCCGCCCCAACACTCTTCCAGCCAGCTCGCGGCCCCGCCCCCTGCGCGGCCCCCGCTGTGCTTCCCCGAGGACTTCGCGGCCTCCTGCTTCCCTCCCGGCGCGGTCCGCCCGCCCTGGTTCCCGCCGCCTAAGACTCCCCTTTCACCTACGGGCAGGGACAGGCGGCAACTCGCTGCCTTTACCGGTCCGGACCTCCGTCCGCGCCCGGCCCCCAACCGCATTTCCTTTGTGAAAGGCACTATTGCCATGAAGACCTCCCACCGCCGTACCCTCAAGACCGCCTGCGCTGCCACGATGGCCGCCGGGCTGCTCGCGTTCGGCGTTTCAGCCGCTTCCGCGCACGTCCATGTCGACCCCGACGACCCGGCGGCCGGCGGCTACACGCACCTGACCTTCAACGTGCCTAACGAGTCGCCCACGGCAAAAACCGACAAACTCGAAGTGTCACTCCCCACCGACACTCCGTTCAACTCGGTGTCCGTGAAACCCCTCGAGGGCTGGAAAGCCGAACTCATCACTTCCACTCTGCCAAAACCGGTCACGGTCGCGGGAGCAACAGTGACCAGGGCCGTCACGTCGGTGGTGTGGACCGCTGATACCGCTCACCAGATCGGGCAAGACGAATACCAGGCGTTCTCGATCTCGGTGGGTGTCCTGCCGGATGCCGGCACCACGATCACCCTGCCGGCAACCCAGACGTACACCGACGGCACCGTGGTCAAGTGGGACGAGAAGACAGTCGAGGGCCAGCCCGAGCCCGAGCACCCTGCTCCCTCGTTCGTGACCACTGCCAGTGACTCCGCCGCATCGGCGGCACCCACGTCCTCCCCATCCGTGACCCCGGCACCGTCAGCTGCCGCCTCGACGACATCCAACGACGCCGGATCCACGGCCGGCTGGTTCGGCCTGGCGGCGGGCCTCATCGGCCTGGCCGCGGGCGTGACCGCCCTGGCCCGCACGCGCTCGAACAAAGCCAGCTAGCCGATCCGCCAAGAACAACCGAACTGCCCGCGCGGGTCCCGGCGCGGGCAGTTCTGCGTTCCCCTGAAGCGAGATGGCAAGAGCGGTCCAGGGTTGCCGGCGAGTTCACGCCGCCACCTAACCATCACGCGACAGATCTCGTCACGCCAATTTTCCATCCCCCGTCAAGTCAATTCGCCCAAGTGTTAATGGCGTGTGAACTTTTCGAATAAATCAGATTTATTCAGAAACATTTGACCCGGAGCGCTTTCCATGGCACGCGCGCGGTGTAAAAATGTAAACGCTTGCGCACATATGTCTGACATGTGGTCGATGGGCTCCCACCCCGCTCGAAACACGGCTTGCAACCGCATCCAGCGCGCGTCAAGCTTTGAACGGTCCCGGCAAGTCGACGTGCCGGACCGAAGGATGGGGGCTTCCTAAGAATCCCCCATCCACCCGACACGATGGCGTTCCTGACGACGCCATTGGTGTTACCGGGAACGCCGGAGTGCGGACAGGGCTTGCGCCCATTCCACGTAGTCCAACCTCCGCGAGAAGAGCAAGCATGAAATCTCACTCAACCCCCAACAGGCCGCGCCGACGCCTGCGGTCAGCGGCCGCCTTTGCGGCCGCTGCCGGTGTGGCTGCCACGGTGCTCATGGCATCCCCGGCAGCCCAGGCAAACCTGCCTGCCGACAAGCCGGCCACCACAATGCCGGCCCCGACGCCGGGATTCCCGCTGCCGACGGTCCACACTCAGGAAGCCTTTGATCCCGCAGCAGCCTTCACGTCCAAGTGGACGCGGGCGGATGCCAAGCAGGTCATGGCCCAGAGCAACCCGAACGTGGCCCCCGGCCAGAACTCCATGAGCCCCAACGTCACCATGCCGGAAATCCCCAAGGACTTCCCGGCGATGAACGACGACGTCTGGGTCTGGGATACGTGGTCCCTGACGGACCAGAACGCCAACCAGATCAGCTACAAGGGCTGGGACGTCATCTTCTCCCTCGTCGCTGACCGCCACGCAGGCTACGGCTTCGACCAGCGCCACTGGAACGCCCGCATCGGCTATTTCTTCCGCAAGACCAACGCAGATCCCGCGAAGGACAAGTGGAACTACGGTGGACACCTGTTCCTGGACAACACCTCCATCGGCAACACCGAATGGTCCGGTTCCACGCGCCTCATGCAGGGCGACCACGTCAACGTGTTCTACACGGCCACCACGTTCTACGACCGTGCAGAGCGCAACGCGGGCGGCGGCGGCATCGCTCCGGATGCGGTCATCGCCAAGGCTTTGGGCAACATCCATGCCGACCAGAACGGTGTGACCTTCGACGGCTTCCAGCACACCAAGCTGCTCGAGCCGGACGGCAAGCTGTACCAGTCCAAGGCCCAGAACGCCGGCTTTGCCTTCCGTGACCCGTACACCTTCGAAGACCCGGCGCACCCGGGCAAGACGTACATGGTTTTCGAAGGCAACACCGCAGGTAACCGCGGCGACTACAAGTGCACGGACGCCGACCTTGGCTACCGCCCCGGCGATCCCCACGCCGAAAACACCAATACGGTCAACACCACTACTGGTTCCTGGTTCCAGACCGCGAGTGTCGGCCTGGCCGTCGCAGACAACAAGGACCTGACCCAGTGGCACTTCCTGCCGCCGATCCTGTCCGCCAACTGCGTCAACGACCAGACCGAGCGCCCGCAGATCTTCATCCAGAATGAAAACGGCCAGAACAAGTACTACCTGTTCACCATCAGCCACCAGTTCACCTACGCCGATGGCATGCGTGGTCCCGACGGCGTCTACGGCTTTGTTGGCAACGGTGTCCGTTCGGACTTCCAGCCGGTGAACAACTCGGGCCTCGCGCTCGGCTCGCCGACCGACTTGAACCTGCCGGCGAACAACCCGAGCGGCACCCAGTCGGCACAACAGAACGGCCGCCAGTTCCAGGCCTACTCGCACTACGTGCAGCCGGGCGGCCTGGTGCAGTCCTTCATCGACAACGTTGACGGCGTCCGTGGAGGGTCCCTCTCCCCCACGGTAAAGATCAACTTCGCCGGTGGCATCACGCAGGTTGACCGCAGCTTCGGCAAGAACGGCCTCGGCCCGTTCGGCTACCTCCCCACCAACGTCCGCGTCGGCGGGGAAGGCCTCTACAAGTAGGCCACAGTCAAAAACAGCCGGGCAGGCAGAGGATTCGCTGCCTGCCCGGCAACATGGGGCGCCCGGTTCTCCCCGGGCGCCCTGCTCCACAACCCAGGAAGTCCCATGCTCCACTCTCCCCAACGCCCGTTCCGGCCCGCTCGCAAGGCGGCACTCGCCGTCGTCGCCGTCCTCCTGGCGGTGTTCGCGAGTTCTTGCACCCCGACGCCGGACGCGTCGCCATCTGCCGGCGGCACCGCCGTCGGGATGGCTGCCCCCGCACCATCCGAAGCGGACCCGTGGCGGCCCGCCGCGCACCTCACGGCGTCGCAAAACTGGATCAACGATCCCAACGGACTCGTCTACGAAAACGGCACTTACCACGCGTTCTACCAGCACAATCCGCACGGCAACTTCTGGGGAGACATGTCGTGGGGCCACTCCACCAGCACGGATCTGGTGCACTGGACCCAACAGCCGGTAGCCATGGAAGGCTCCGCCAGCGAGGAAATCTTTTCCGGCGCCATCGTTCCGGACAGCAAGAACGCCTCCGGCCTGGGCACCGCTGAAAACCCGCCGCTGGTAGCCCTCTACACCAGCTCATACGGCGACGGCGGGGCGCCGCCCAAGGGCAGCCAGGCCCAGTCCGTGGCATACAGCCTGGACCACGGGAAGTCCTGGACCAAGTACAAAGGCAACCCGGTGCTCAGCTTGCAGCCGGCGTCGAACAACTTCCGGGATCCCAAGATCACCTGGTACGAGCCCGGCAAATACTGGGTCATGACCACGGTGGTTGCTGACGCCCAGGTGGTGAAACTCTTCAAATCCACGGACCTGCTGCACTGGAACTTCCTCAGCGACTTCTCGGGAGTGGGCGCCCAGGGCGGGCTCTGGGAAGTTCCCGAGCTGCTCCAGATGGACGTCGACGGCGGCAACGGCCTGAAGAAGTGGGTCATGATCCTGAGCATCAACCCGGGAGGCATCGCGGGAGGCTCCGGCATGCAGTACTTCGTGGGCGATTTCGACGGCACACGGTTCACGGCGGAAAACGCTGCAAAGCCGGGCGACCCGCTGACGGCGTCGCAGTGGCTGGACCATGGAGCGGACTTCTATGCGGCCAACACCATCACCGCGGCTCCTGGTGGAAAGCCGGTGCTTCTGGGGTGGATGGGGAATTGGGACTATGCGCAGTCCGTCCCGAGCACCCCGTGGCGCGGATCCATGGCCATCCCCCGGCAGCTCACGCTCGTAGCTTCGGGTGGCCGTTTCGAGCTCCATTCGAGCATCGCACAGGCTGCCGCGGATACCCTGACGAACACCAAGACCAGTGAAGTACATGGCAAAAACCTCACCGTCACGGATTCAACGGAACCCCTCGGCAGCGACTTCGGGGCCCGAACCCAGCTCATTGACGCCGAAATGGACGTTGCAGGCTCAGCCGAGGCCGGATTGGTTCTACGGGCTTCCGCGGACGGGAAGGCAGGCCTCCGGATCTCGTACAACCGGGCAAGCCAGACCCTGAAAGTGGACCGCTCCGCGGCCGGAACCTCCAACTTCTCGCCTAAGTTCAGCCCCTACCACCAAACCTTCGTGCCCACGAAGGACGGCAAGGTCCGCCTCCGCATCCTCCTGGATTCCTCGTCCGTGGAGGTCTTCACACAAGACGGAGCGGCGGTTATCTCGGACATCTTCTTCCCGCATTGGGGCAACACGGGCGCGGCCGCCTTCAGCGCAGGCGGCGCGGCGAGCTTCGTACTCACCAGCACGCGGCAGCAACCCTGACGCTGTGCAGCCCAACTAGTCCCCACCGCCACCCTCGCCTCGCAAGTCCCCACCGGCTCCCAGCCTTCGCAAGCTCAGGCCGGGCCCCTCGCCGGTGTGGCCCCACGGCCAGGGAACCCTGGCGGCGTGGGCCCCCGCATTAGTTGTCGTTTAGACGCCTCATAACGACACCTAATGTGAGTCAGTTGGGATGGGGCCACCGGACTGTGACGGCTGACATAGCCGGTGACCTCGGCATTCATTCTCTTTGACGATAGCTTTATCCCTATGACATCGAGCGATGCCGAATTTGAAAAGCTGATATCCGACGCCGTCAAGTGGGCAGCCCAAGACCCGGACCCGATCACGGCAGCAGCACTGTCCGAACTGACCGGACTCGCCTCCAGCGGCGTCGCCGCAGCCCGTCAACAGCTTGAAGACAGCTTCAGTGGAACGCTGCAGTTCGGTACCGCGGGACTCCGTGCGGCGCTCGGTCCGGGCCCCAACAGGATGAACCGCGTGGTGGTTCGGCGGGCAGCGGCAGGTTTGGCGGCCTTCCTGAAAGACGCCGTTGAGGCGGCCTCCCCCGGAACTCGGCCGCGCGCCGTCGTCGGCTATGACGCGAGGCACAACTCGGATGTCTTCGCGCTGGAAACTGCCGCCATCTTCACGGCTGCGGGAATCGATACCTTTCTGATGCCTTCGGCGCTTCCCACCCCGTTGCTGGCTTACGTGGTCCGTTCGCTTGATTGCGACGGCGGTGTCATGGTCACAGCGAGCCATAACCCGCCGCAGGACAACGGTTACAAGGTGTACCTGGGTGGCCGGGCTGTGGAGGAAAGTGGCCGGGGGTCCCAGATCGTGGCACCCTACGATGCGCAGATCGCCGCAAGCATCGAAGCCGTGGGCCCTTTGGAATCCATCCAACTGGCCGAGTCCGGCTGGACTGAACTGCCCGCTTCCATCACGGGAGAGTACGAGGCCGCGATGGCCGGCCTCGCCGACGTCGAGAATTTCCCGGCACGGGAGCTGAAGATTGTGTTGACGCCGATGCATGGCGTGGGCGGTGAAACCGCGGTCTCGGTTCTCAACGCGGCCGGCTTCACGGACGTCTCACTCGTGGAAGAGCAGGCAGAACCGGATCCGGACTTCCCCACCGTCAGCTTCCCCAACCCGGAAGAACCCGGCGCACTGGATCTGGCTCTGGCTGCGGCAGCGCGTTCGGGTGCCGACATTGTGTTGGCCAACGACCCCGACGCCGACCGCGCGGCCGTGGCGGCAAAGGACCCCGATACGGGTGCTTGGCGGATGTTGCGGGGCGACGAAGTAGGCGCCCTGCTGGGCGCCCACGTGGTGGCCCGCCATGCCGCTGACGCCCGGCAAAGCGAAGGCACCCGCGGGGTTTTTGCCAACTCGATCGTCTCGTCCCGGCTGCTCTCCCGCATTGCCGCGGCGTCCGGCTTCGCCCACGAGGAAACGCTCACGGGATTCAAGTGGATTTCGCGCGTGCCTGGGCTCGTCTACGGCTATGAGGAAGCCTTGGGGTACTGTGTGGCGCCGGAGCTCGTGAGGGACAAGGACGGCATTTCCGCCTCCTTGCTCATCGCGGAACTGGCTGCGGCGGCCAAGGCTGAAGGAAAAACGATCTTCGACACCTTGGACGAGATCTACTTGGTGCACGGCCTGCATGCGAGCGATCAACTCAGCATCAGGGTGGCGGATCTTGGCTTGCTGGACGCCATGATGAACAGGCTCCGGGCGGACCCGCCCGAGTCGTTCGGCGGCTCCGCCATCGAGACTTTTGTGGATCTGGCCGCGGGAAGTGAACAACTGCCGCCCACGGACGGCCTCCTCTACCTGACCAAAGACCAAAGCCGCGTCATCATCCGGCCCAGCGGTACCGAACCAAAGCTCAAATGCTACCTGGAGGTCATCAAGTCGGTCGGGTCGGCGGCGGAACTCGCAGAAACCCGGCACGCCGCGCGGACCACTTTGGACCACATACTCGCGGACGTCCGCGAGGCGCTGGGACTCTGAGGCTGACGACGGCGGTGCGCGGCTGGGGCTCTAAGCTACAGTTCGACTTCGATGAAGCCGTCAACCATGCGGGTCTTGAAAGCAGGAAGCCGGAACCCGGGGTTTGAATAACACTCGCCGGTCTGAAGATCGTAGACCTCCTTGTGCAACGGAGAGGCGATGGTGGGGCGTGATCCCCGGGAACCGGTGATGCCGCGGGCCATGACGTTGGCGAGTGTTGCGGGGTCCTGCTGGGCGACTGCGTAAACCCTGTCGACGTCGACGCGGAAGAGCGCCACCTGCACGCCGTCAATCAGGGCTGCCTCGCCCCAGGCCAACTCAAGCTCGTCCAACGGGCATACACGGTGCCAGCCGGACGCCGCCGGCGCATCCATCAGTTGTTCTTCCCGTTCCAGAATGACGGTCATGTCAACCCCTCTCGCTATGCCTGCGGCCGGACAGATGCTGTCCTTTCCTTTCAGGCGTTGGCCGCCGAGCGGCCACACTTTCAAGGTAGGCCGGGAGTGTTTCACCGGAATGCAGTCAATGTGTCCGGTGCGTAAAAGAGACCTCACACGCAACGACATCCAATCGTGACCCAGAAGTTAAGACCACGAAACAAAAGGGAAACTGAGGCGAAACTGCCCGTCCGTAGTCTGAAGTGACAAGTTGCGGAGCACGTTCTGCGGCGTATGCGAAAGGCCACCAGTGACCGGACACACTTCCACCCCAGAAAACCTGCGCCGTATTGTTGTCGCCGGTGGAGGCCCTGCTGCCCACCGTTTTGCCGACGCCATGCACACCCGCGGTCTTGAGGGCTGGCACGTCACGGTCCTGGCCGAGGAGGCCCACCTCCCGTATGACCGGGTCACGCTGAGCAAGGCGCTCACGGATGTGGACTACGATCTCACGCTCGGCCACGCGTCGATGTGGGATCACGATGCCCTGGACCTGCGCACGGGCGAGCGTGTGGTCAAGATCAACACCGAATCCAAGTCGGTGGAAACCGCGGCCGGCAACAGCTATCCCTACGACCACCTGGTAGTTGCCACCGGCTCGGACGCCGCGCAACTCCCCTTCCCTGGCAGCGAACTCGCCCACGTCTACCGCACGCTCGACGACGTCTGGGCCATCAACAAAACCCTTTCCGAACTCACGGAGAAGCTCGGCCGCCCTGTCAGGACCGTGACCATCGGTGGCGGACTCCTCGGCCTGGAAGCAGCAGCCGGCACCATGGAGCTCGGAGCGCAAGCCACCGTCATCAACGGTTCACGATGGCTTATGAACGCGCAGCTGGATGAAGGCGCAGGCCAGGCATTGGGCCGGCTCGTTACTGCCAAGGGACTGGAAGTTCTTACGGGAACCTACCCCGCCGAAGTGTTGTCCGACGACGGCCAGGTCACCGGCGTCCTCATGAAGGACGGCCGCATCATCCCGGCCGACATGGTCATTGCGTCCATCGGCATCCGTCCCCGCGACGAGCTGTTCCGTGCCGGCGAGGAAACCTCTGATGGCACAGAACAGCTGTTCGAACTGGGCAAGAAGGGTGGCGTGGTCATCAACGACCACTGCGCCACACCAGTCCCCGGCATTTGGGCCATTGGTGAGGTCGCGAACTTCGAGGGCATGTGCCTGGGGCTCGTGGCTCCGGCGAACACCATGGCCGAGATCGTGGCGGACCGGCTGCACGGCGGGCAGGCGACCTTCCCCGGTTTCGACACCGCCACCAAGCTCAAGCTCTCCGGCGTGGACGTCGCCAGCTTCGGCGACGCGTTCGCCAAGACCGAACACTCCCTGGAGATCGTCTACGCCGACCCCGCCCGGGGCGTGTACCAGAAGATCGTCACCACCGACGACGCCAAGACCCTGCTCGGCGGGATCTTCGTCGGCGACGCCACGCCCTACATGAGCCTGCGCCCCCTGCTCGGCCGCGAGCTCCCCGCCGAACCCGGCGCCTACCTCACCGCCGCCGGCGGCGGGGAAGCCCCCGAGACCGAACTTCCGGACGACGCGATCCTGTGCTCGTGCAACAACGTGCCCGCCGGATCCATCCGCGACGCCATCAACGGCTGCGGCTCCTGCGAGGGCAACGCCCCGGTCCAGGAACTGGGCGAACTGAAGACCTGCTCGCGGGCCGGCACCCAGTGCGGTTCGTGCGTGCCCATGCTCAAGAAGCTCCTCGAAGGGGAACTGAAGAAGTCCGGCATCGAGGTCTCCAAGGCCCTGTGCGAGCACTTCAGCCTCTCCCGCCAGGAACTTTTCGACGCCATCCGGGTCCTGGAACTGGACTCCTTCGAAGACATCCTGGCCAAATACGGCACCGGTGCCGGCTGCGACATCTGCAAGCCCACCATCGCCTCCATCCTGGCCTCCCAGAACAGCGAGTACGTACTGGGCGCGGGCCGGGGCACCCTGCAGGACACCAATGACCGCGCCCTGGCCAACATGCAAAAGGACGGCACGTACTCCGTGGTCCCCCGCATCGCCGGCGGCGAAATCACCCCCAAGGGACTGGGCGTCATCGCCCGCGTGGCCGAGAAATACGGGCTGTACACGAAGATCACCGGCGGGCAGCGCATCGACATGTTCGGCGCCCGCCTCGAACAACTCCCGGACATCTGGAAGGAACTGGTTGAGGCCGGCTTCGAGTCCGGCCAGGCCTACGGCAAAAGCCTGCGCACCGTGAAATCCTGCGTCGGATCCACCTGGTGCCGCTTCGGCGTCCAGGACTCCGTGGCGATGGCCATCAACCTGGAACTTCGCTACCGGGGCCTGCGCAGCCCCCACAAACTCAAGATGGGCGTCTCCGGCTGCGCCCGCGAATGCGCGGAAGCCCGCGGCAAGGACGTCGGCGTCATCGCCACCGACAAGGGCTGGAACCTGTACGTCGGCGGCAACGGCGGCTTCCAACCCGCCCACGCCCAGCTCCTCGCCCAGGACCTGGACGACGACACCCTCATCAGGTACATCGACCGCTACCTCATGTACTACATCCGCACCGCCGACCGCCTCCAGCGCACCGCCCGCTGGCAGGAAGAACTCGACGGCGGCCTCCAACACATCCAGGACGTCATCATCCACGACTCCCTCGGCATCGCCGAGGACCTCGAAGCCGCCATCGCCCGGCACATCGACACCTACCAGGACGAATGGGCCGAAACCCTCAAGGACCCGGAGCGCCTGCGCCGCTTCCGCTCCTTCGTCAACGCTCCCGACCAGAAAGACGAAGCCATCGCCTTCGTCCCCGAACGCGGCCAGATCCGGCCCGCCACCACCGAGGAAAAGGGCGGCGTGCTCATCGCCTCCGCAAGCATCCCCATCCGGTCCGGCAACGAATCCGCAGGCGAAGGGAATTGACAACCATGCAGCTCACCATTGATCTCACCGGCCGCGACGTTCTGGTCACGGGTTCGGCCAACGCCGCCCGGCAAGCCGTCCGCCGTTACGAAGCCGCCGGCGCCATCGTCTACCGTCTCAGCACGCCGGACGGCGCCGAAGGCGACGGCCCGCTGCCAGAGCGCCCGTTCCTCGTCGCAGCAGTCGACGACGGCGAGCCCGGTTGGGAGCCGCTGCTCGAGCGTTGCCGGGAAGCCGGGATCCCCATCGCCACCGAACCGGCCGCCGGCGAGCCTGGTCACGTCACGCTGGTCGGTGGCGGCCCCGGCGCCCTGGATCTGCTCACCGTCGGCGCGGTCAACGCGCTACGGGACGCCGACGTCGTCTTCTACGACCGCCTCGCCCCCTACCAGGAACTGGTGCGCCTCACGTCCGCGGAACTGGTGGACGTCGGCAAGCGCCCCGGCCACCACAAAGTAGCCCAGGGCGACATCGAAAAACTCATGGTCGACGCCGCCCTGGCAGGCAAAAACGTTGTCCGCCTCAAGGGCGGTGACCCCTACGTCTTCGGCCGCGGCGGCGAAGAAGTCGCCGCCTGCACCCAGGCAGGCGTTCCCGTCCGCGTCATCTCCGGTGTCACGAGCGCCATCTCGGTCCCCGCAGCCGCCGGCATCCCCGTCACCCACCGCGAAGTCAGCCACATGTTCACCGTGGTCTCGGGCCACGCACCGTTGACCGAGAAGGAACATACTCATCTGGCCGGCCTCGGCGGGACCATCGTGGTGCTGATGGGCATCGGGACCCTCCCCCAACTGGCAGCCGGGCTCAGCCGGGCTGGAATGGACGCCGGAATGCCCATGGCCGTCGTCGAACGCGGCTACCGGCCCGGACAACGCACTACCATCGCCGACCTTGGCACCATCGTCACCGCGGCCGCAGGCTGCACCAACCCGGCCGTCCTGGTCATCGGCGAGGTGGTCCGGGTGGCTGAAGCCAACCGCAATCATGCCGAAGCCTCCGCAGAACTGAGCCGGCTCGCGGCTTCGCTCCTTGAAGCCTGAAGGAAACCCTATGACCGCTCTGAACGCCCTTGATTCCATCGATGCAGGCTCGCCCCTGGCCACCCCTGGACCAAACGACGATGCGCCGCTGGACGGTTTCCGCATCGGAGTGACTTCCCACCGGCGGTCGCGGGACCTGATCGAGGCCCTCGAACGGCGCGGTGCCTCGGTGCTGCATGCCCCTGCCCTGAAAATCGCACCGGTCCAGGAAGACATCACGCTCATCGAGGACACGAAGAAGATCATCGCGGCCAAGCCCGATATCTGCATCGCCACCACTGCCTACGGAATGCGGCGCTGGTGCGAGGCCGCGGACTCTTTCGGCATCGGCGAGCAGCTTCTCGACGTCTTGGCGGCCTGCCGCATGTTCGTCCGGGGACCAAAAGCCCGCGGTGCCGTCCGCGCGGCCGGCCTTGCCGACGTCGGGATAAGCAGTGACGAAACCACCGCCACGCTGGTGGACATGCTCCTTCACGAAGGCGTCCGGGGAAAGACCGTCGCCGTGCAATTGCACGGCTACACCGACGTCCGCCAGCTCGAGCGCCTCCGCATGTCCGGCGCGACGGTCCTCACCGTCACGCCGTACCGTTGGGTGAAGCCCGACGGCGAAGACAAGCTGCCGCGCCTGATCGAAGCCGCCTGCAGTGGAGACTTGGACGTGCTCACCT
The DNA here is from genome assembly GCF_054888235.1 of Arthrobacter sp. MMS24-S77. Classification (NCBI taxonomy): domain Bacteria; kingdom Bacillati; phylum Actinomycetota; class Actinomycetes; order Micrococcales; family Micrococcaceae; genus Arthrobacter; species Arthrobacter sp. MMS24-S77. The sequence continues at coordinate 1,449,485 of NZ_JBTZRN010000001.1, read as the reverse complement.
TCACGAGCGCGCCGGCGGTAGACGCCATGTGGAGCACTGCCCACGAAATGGGCATGTACCGCCAACTGATCGAGGCCCTCAAGACCCAGGTGACCGTCGCCGCCGTCGGGCCCGTCACCGCACAACCGCTGATCGACGCCGGGCTGTCCCCCTCATCCCGGACCGCTACCGCATGGGTGCGCTCATCCGGCTAGTCACCGAACATCTGGCCCTGAACCATGTCCGCCGGCTCGACACCCCCGCAGGCCATATTGAACTGCGGGGCCGCTGCTTGAGGATCGATGGTTCCGTGGTGGAACTGGCACCGGCTCCGCTGCTCCTGCTGCGTGCGCTCCTGGGGGCAGGCGGCGCCGTGCTGTCCCGCGAAGCACTCTCCGACCTCCTGGAATTGCGGGGCTCGGTCCACGCCCTGGACATGACAGTGAGCCGATTGCGGTCCTCGCTTCCGGACGGAACGCTCGTGGAAACCGTGGTGAAACGGGGCTACCGGCTCCGCGTCTAGGCCTACGATCCTCGCTCACTTTTTTGGGGGTAGAGGTAGTATCCGGGAAAAATCGGGCGGATATGGCTTGGGTATGCTCCTGACCAAGAGATTTGTGGTGGTGGTCGGAGGGCGTGCTGAGTGGTTGTTCAGATATTCACAGACGAGGAGTTGGAACGGCTCCGGGGGTTCCCTGAGATCGGCAGGGATGAGTTGTTCCGGTTTTTACCCTGTCGGCGGCGGATCTTGCGTTTGTTGATCCTGGTCACGGAAGAGGTGCCTCGGGCAGGCTTGGCCTCGCGGTAGCGCTGTGTACATTGCCGTAGCTTGGGTTTGTGCCGGATGAGGTGTCGTCAGCGCCGCAGGTGGCGGTCGCGCGGCTAGCTGATCAGATCGGTGTTGAGCCGGGCCAGCTGAAGTTCTATGGTCGGCGGGCGAAGACCCGTACTGATCAAAGGACTTTAGCGGCGAAGTATTTGGGGTGGCGGTTGCCGCGGACGCTGGAGTTCAAGGAGTTGGATGAGTTCTTGTTGGCCCGTGCGATGGAGCATGACTCGCCGACGCTGCTGTTCCGGTTGGGGTGTGAGTACCTGATCACGGCTCGGGTTATCCGGCCAGGGCCGGTGACTTTGGCGAAGGCTGTTGCCCATGCCCGTGAGATCGCACGGCTGGAGACATTCGATCGGTTGGCGCCTGAGTTCAGTGACGAACCCCGTACCGGGTTGGATGGTCTGCTGGTGACCGACCCGAAGATCGGCATGACGCGTCTGCGGTGGCTGAACAAGGGGCCGGTGGAAGCCTCGCCTCCGGCGGTGAAGACCGAGATCGAGAAGCTGAAGTTCCTGCGCGGTCTGGGCGCACCTGCTCTGGACTTGTCAGTCCTACCGGCCGAGCGGCGTCGATTCCTGGCAACGATGGGCCGTCGAATGACCGCGCAATCGTTGGCCCGGCGTGAGCCGGAGCGCCGCTACCCGATCCTGCTGACGTTGTTAGTGCAGTCAGGGACTGAGGTTCTGGACGAGGTCGTGCAGCTCTTTGATCAGTCCCTCTCAGCGCGGGAAAGTAGAGCCTTACACAGGATGCGCGACTATCTCGCTGAACGGCAAGGGCCGGCGAGGATCGACAGTCACTTCTGGACGCTATCCTGGCTATTGTCGCCGATCCGGCCGTTCCGGATGAGGAAATCGGAGGCCTCATTCGTGGTGGCCGGATAGGGTGGGATCGGTTCCGCTCCGGGCAGTCGGCCGGGTTGCCTCCTCTGCCGCGTGATCATGGACACCTCGCGGCCTTGGATGGTTCATATGCAGCCGAGTCCGGGAACACGAGCGCGTACCGGCATTACTGGGAGCTGTGCACTTTGTTGGCTTTGCGTGACGGGCTGCGCACCGGAGACGTGCTCGTCCCGGGTTCACGGCGGTACTCGGACCCGGCCGCTTACCTTCTCACCCCTGAAAGATGGGGGTTGCAGCGTGATGAGTAGCTGCACATGTAGCGGCGGGAGGACCGGCTTGCGGGACGCTTTGGAGGATGACTAGTCGCCGGGGCTGATGTCAGTGGTCAGAGCCCCGTCATCCTCAAGGTGACCGGCTTCCCGGTGAACGCTGCCGCAGGCTCCGGACTCCTCCGGCCGCCAGATTGTGTGCACGCCAATATCGAGCAACTTCCGCTCACCGACGTCCGTGATAACCCAGACAAATCCGTGGTCGGGAAAAGGTATGTCAACCCGCCCGCGCCACAATGCCCCGGTTTCGTGATCCCTCACGGCGATGCGGTGGCCGCGGGCAAGGGAGAGGAAAATTTCGATTTCGCATTCCGTCAGCGACTCTTTCAACCCGTTTTTCCTCGGCCCTGCGTGGAGAGCCGCCGTGCGCAGCGAGCAGCCAGCTCGGCGGGCAGCCGGGCAGACCATACTAAACACGCTGCCCGCCGGCGCGCCCGAGACGACTCTCTGCCGCCCGCTCATCGCTGCTCGTTCCCCCACTTTTCGATTGTCAGGCCCGGGGAACGTTGCTGTTCAGACGCGCTTCATAGCGGCCAGGCGCCAGCCGCGTCACCGAGATGCCGACCTGTTTAGTGATCGCCGCCGGCTTCAGGAGGTCCACCGCTTCATCCAGGGCGGCGTCCAGTTCTTTTCGGGTCTGAACGGCTATGCGGAGACATTCGGGTGCTGTGTGCATGGTGATGAATCCTTACTCTCAGGCCGGTGATACCTACTGTGGACGCGCCAGATGTTCTGGCGTCGAGGGGAGGAGCGGTAGCCGCCGGCATGGTCAGCAGGAGCCTTGATCGAAGCGGCCGGCTGGCTCCCAGCGAAACCTAGGGAACCAGGCGTCCGGCAGAACAAGGGACCGGAACGTGGAACGCGGCGGAAAGACACCGATTTACTTCCGACAGCCCAATAATGGTGGCTTCAATGTCTTCCAGGGATTGCCAGATCCATGCGAGGGCAGCCAGGTCGTCGGAGCTTTGAGCCGGGTCCCTCGACGACGCCTCCAGGAGCGCAACCCGGCGGCTGATCTTGACGGAAAGTTCGAGGATCAACGACGGAATCATGGCCAGGGGTTCGTCCCGCGACATGTGCGCGAAAGCTTCTTTTCTAGCACCACGGTGGGCGGCGGTGACCGTGGGGCCCGGTCGGAGGTGGTGGTGGTCATCGATCTGTCCTTCGGATTGTTCAGGGTGATGGTCTTTGAAAGTGCTCTTGGTACGCCCGAAGGGGAGTTCCGGGCGGGTTCGTCCCTGCGGCTCTACCAGCCTGGGCGCACCTCCGGGTCAACGCAGCCGAATACGAAACAGCGACTTCCAAGGCCACGTTCTCCGGGCCCCGGCAGCCCGGTCTTCGGTCTCAACAACACCGACCGTAAGTCGGCCCCTGCCGGGCCCACAGACCAACCATGCTCAGCTGCGAAGGGCCTCCAAACGGCGTTTTGTCCGCCAACGTGGCGCAAGAGATTGCCAATTCTTTCCAGGTCCGAAGACCGGCCTGAAGTGACGGTGATGCCCCCTTGCGATCCCCGGCTTCTGTGCGCCGGGTAGATTCGAGAGGATATCCGGCCGTCAAATCTCCTTTGGCCGTAGACCGACGAAGAGTGCGTAGGGGTGCGCAGTATCCGGCTCGCGATTGACGAAGAGCGCGTGGAGCTGGGTGCATGATGTGAACCAGGCGTTGGTCCCTTCCCGCACCTCCTGCAGGAACCGCTTAAGCATCCGCGCGCGGCTGGCGACGCCCATGACCTCCGCGTTGACTCGCAAGTGCAACAACGTGCCGTATCTCTCGGCGCCCCGGACCTCGCACCACCAGTTGGCCTCGACTGACTCGAGCGGAGCGATGCGCGCTTGACCGGGTGGGAAGGGCGGGTCGAGGTTGTAGCCGAAGTACTGCAGGTCTTCGAGCTCATAGCGGAACGGGATCTCTATAAGATCGGTCCCGGTGAGGTGGAAGGGCATCTCGTCGGAGGGCAAAGATGAGGACCATGTGAAGCCTGCTCGTTGCATCGCCTCCGGGAACCCGGATGCCCATTCGCCGGCCGGAGTGCGGAACCCGGATGGTGTCTCTCCGATGATTTGCTGGACCGCGGCGCGACCCGACAGCATCTCCTCGATCTGGTCCGCGAGTTCGAGTCGGTCGAAATCTAGGTGCCGGTTTCCGTGCACGCCGATGCCATGCCCGGCTGCGTGCACCGCTCGCACCGCGTCCGGATACCGCCGTGCAATTTCCCCTGGGAAAAACCAGTCCGCCGCGACACCTAGGTCGGTCAGCAGCGCGAGCAGTCGCGGAACGCCGTGCTCGGGTCCGTACAGGCCGGCCGAACGCGACTTCATACGGTCGACGTTCGACGGGTCGTCGGCCAGAAGCGGGAGGTCGCCGTCGACGTCGACCGTGAGGACGACGGCGAAGGCACCGTCAGGCCAGATCACGGAGTACCTCCGCCTCGTACTCGGCTGCGACTTCGTCGGCTCGTTGGATGCGCACGTCCGCGCGTCCAGCGAGGTGGCCGATGAATTCGTCCATCAGGACGGTGCGGCCGGGGGTGCCGATGATCTCGGGATGCCAAATCGTGGGGACCGTCAGCCCTTCTTCGGCCGCCGCGTCGATCTCGGCCATCCAGCTCCGGAATACCGGCGCGTAGGGTGCGATGCGATCGAGACCGCGGGGGAAGTCGGGTGCGCGATGATAGGCGAACGCCGCATAGTCGTCGAACAGGGATTTGGCGGGGATCTCGGTCAGTGCGACGCGTGCGTGCCGGTACGGACGGTCGCCGCTGCGCATCGAACTCGAGTAGGTATAGCCGGCCTCTACGAGGAGCTCGAGCGTCTCGGGCGCAAGGTCTCCCGACGGTGCACGGAATCCCGACGCCGGCTGCCCCAGTATGTCGGTGAAGGTCCGCTGGCTCCGCCGCAAGATGCCGGCCTGGGTCTCCCTGTCGAGACCGTAGAAGGTCTCGTGCCTGTCGCCGTGTCCGGCCATCTCGTGTCCCTCCTCGACGATTCGCCGGCAAAGGTCAGGCCAGGTACGAACGACCCATGCAGGGGTGAAAAACGTCGCTTGCACAGCCTTATCGCGAAGCACGTCGAGGATGCGCGGAACTCCGCGATGGGGTCCGGATGCGCAGAACGTGAAGTACCCGGGCCGCCGCCAGATCTCCCCCGAGATCAGAGCCTCATCAGTGGGGCCGTCGAGATCGAAGGCCAAGACGACCCGAGCGGAGGTGAACTCCGTCCGGGCCGTCGCGGTAGCTTCGATCACCCGGTGACCTCGTTGATTACCGGCTTCCGCAGTCCGTCTTTGATGCCGTACTTCGTGAGGATCTTCTCAAGGGTACCGTCGTCGTACATCGATTGAATGGCCTTCTGGACCTCCTGGCCGAGTGGCGTGTTGCCCTTTTTCAGGGCCACCGAAAACGGCTGCTTCAACAGCACACCGAGAACGATCTCGTACTTGCCCGGCGTCTTCTGCTTGAAGAACGCAATGTTCTCGGCGCCCTGCACTGCAAGCGCCGCCCGGCCCTGTTCGAGCTGCAGCCGCGCCGTCGCCCCCGAGTCAGTGCCCTGGACTTTGATCGCAGGCTTGCCCGCGGACTCGCACACCTTCTTGCTGTGTTCCAGCACCGCCGGATAGTAGTCGTCGTTGGAGGCGACCGCGACAGTCGCGCCGCAAACGTCCGTGTCCTGTTTGAAGTTTCCCGTTTGATTCGGAGTCGTGAAGAAGCGCGCCGTGGAGTCGTAGTAGTCGACCATGTCCAAGGTCTTCTGGCGGTCAACGTTGTCGGAGACGCCGGAAACCAGCACATCCACTCGGCCGGTGCGCACGGAGTTCATCAGCTGATCATACTTCTGCTGCACGAACGAAATCTTCAGGCCCATCCGGTTGGCGACCTCCGCGATGACCTCCGGCTCCGCGCCGACGAGCTTGTCGCCGTCGAGGTACTCCATGGGCGGGAAGTCCGGCGAGAGGCCGACGGTCAGGGTGCCCTTGGTGATCGTTGACGCTGCCTCCTTGGTGCTGGGACTCCCGCCGGCGGCGGACGTGCTGCATCCGGCCAGGAGGGCGATCGTGGCAGCAGCGGCGACGAAACCAATGAACTTCGTTGTTCTCATTTTCTTCCTTCGTTGTGATTGCAGGGACTATAGGACGCGTGAGAGAAAGGCGCGCGTGCGCTCGTGTTTCGGGTTGTCGATGACCTCGGACGGAGGTCCTTGTTCAACGATCACGCCATCGTCCATGAAGACGACACGATCAGCGACCTCCTTGGCGAAGCCGATCTCGTGGGTGACGACGATCATGGTGAGTCCTTCGCGCGCGAGCTCCTTCATCACCGAGAGCACGTCGCCGACCAATTCGGGGTCGAGCGCCGAGGTCGGCTCGTCGAACAGCATGAGCTCGGGCGACATCGCAAGCGCACGGGCGATCGCGACCCTCTGCTGCTGCCCGCCCGAGAGCTGACGCGGGTAGGAGGCGGCGCGGTCGCCGAGGCCGACCTGGTTGAGCAGACCCTGAGCGATCCGCTCGGCGTCCGCGATCCGTGCGCCCTTGACCAGGCGTTGCGCGTGCGTGATGTTCTGCATCACCGTCATGTGTGGGAACAGGTTGAAGCGCTGGAACACCATGCCCATCCGGGCGCGCTGCTCCGCGATCCGGTCCTCCGGGAGTTCCCGGAGCAACTTGGGATCGCGGGCGTCGCGGCGGAACCCGATGACCTGGTCGCCGACGTGCACGAACCCGGACGTGGGGCGTTCGATGAAGTTGATCGCGCGCAACAATGTGGACTTGCCCGATCCTGACGGACCGAGGATGCAGACGACCTCACCCTTCCGGACGTCGAGGTCGATGCCCTTGAGTACCTCGCGGAGACCGAATGATTTGCGGACGTCCCGCAACTGCACGAGTGCCGATGACATGTTCATTTGATCCCTCCCGGGATGCCGAAGAATCGCCTGGCCCGCTGGATCGGGGTAAGTGGAAGCGACGCAGTCGTGCTGCCGCGTGCGAAGTAGCGCTCGATGTAGTACTGGAACACCGAGAGCACTGAGACGGCGATGAGGTACCAGGTCGCCGCGACGAGCAGCAACTCCATAATCATGTTGTTGACGAGATAGACGTGCTGCGCCTCGTTCAGGATCTCGGAGACCCCGATCGCCGAGGCCAGCGAGGTCGTCTTGAGCATGCCGATGACCTCGTTGCCGACCGGTGGCAGGATCACGCGCATCGCTTGCGGGAGCACGATCGTGCTCATCGTCTTCGTGCCCTTGATGCCCAACGCCTTGGCGGCCTCAGCTTGTCCCTCGTCGACCGACAGGATACCGCCCCGAACCACCTCGGACATATACGCGGCCTCGTTGAGACCGAGACAGACGATCGCCGCGACTGTCGGGGTGACGAGATCGACGGTGCGCGCCTCAAACAATCCAGGGATCCCCATGGACGGAACAAACAGCGCGATGTTGAACCAGAGAAGCAGCTGCAGGTACACCGGTGTCCCGCGGAAGATCCAGACGTAGAGCCACGAGATCCCCAAGAGGACCGGATTGTGCGACAACCGCATCACCGCAACCAGGACACCGAGCGCGATACCGATCGACATAGAGACGATGGTGAGGATGATCGTGAGGACGAAGCCAGCGAGGATCGAAGGGGCCGTGAAGTACTGGCCGACCGTGGGCCAGTCGATCTGGCCGCGCGCGAAGGCGATCACGATCGCCGCGAACACGGCGATCGTGATCGCCCCGGCCAGGTAGCGGCCGACATGCTTCAGATGTACGACCCGGTACTCCGAGTGGTTCAGATTGGCGACCCGGTACTCCGAGTGGTGCAGGCCGGTCATGAGAGTGCTGCCTTCGCGCCGAACGCGTTCATGTGGTCGGCGACCTCGCGCCGCAGCCGCTCTCGTTGCCCGTCCTGTCGAGACGGCGCGGTTCCGTTGATTCCCGACCGACGGGCCACGGCGGACTCGAGGGTCAGTCGGTCGAGAACATCCGCGGTGATCCGGGGGTCTATCCCGGCAAGATCTTCTCCGCTGAGCACCTCGATCCCAATGCCGCGCTCCTCGCAGAACACGACTGCGCGTCCCGTAATGTCGTGCGCCTCGCTGAACGGGAGCCCCTGCTCGGCGAGCCAGTCGGCAAGCTCTGTCGCCAGAGTGAAGCCTTGCGCGGCCTGCTCGAGCATGCGCTGCGGCACGAGTCGCATCGTGCGGACGAATCCCGTGATGGCGGGCAGCACCTGATCGAGCACCTCGGAGGCGTCAAACGGGAAGAACTCGTCCTCCGAGAAGTCCCGATTGTAGGAGAAAGGCACCGATTTCATGACACCGAGCATGCCCAGGAGGTCCGCATGGAGGCGACTCGCCTTCCCCCGGGCGAGCTCGGGGATATCGGGATTCTTCTTCTGCGGCATGATCGACGACCCAGTGGAGAAGGCGTCGTCGAAGCGGATCCAGCCGAACTGTTGCGACCCCCAAAGAATCAACTCGTCCGAGAGCCGGGAAAGATTCGTGCCGATGGACGCGGCCGCATAGAGAAAGTCGATCACGTGATCGCGGCTTCCGACTGCGTCGATCGAGTTCGCGACGACGTCCCGGTAGCCAAGCTCGCGGGCCATGGCGAGCTGATCGGCGTGGAAGGAACTGCCGGCCAGCGCCGCAGCGCCAAGCGGCGACAGCGAGACCGCCTCGCGCGCGGCGCCGAGACGCACGAGGTCGCGCGCCAAGGTCTGCGCATGGGCCAGCAACTGGTGGCCGAACAACACCGGCTGGGCGGGCTGCAAATGCGTGAAGCCGGGCACGATCGCATCACCAGCGTCCTCGGACCGAATGATCAGCACCTCTATGAGTTGCTCGAGTTGTTCGGCGATGACGTCGATGCGCCCACGGAGCCAGAGCCGCAGATCGTTCGAGGTCTGATCGTTGCGGGAGCGGCCGGCACGGATCTTGCCGCCGATCGGACCGACCCGGTCGAGAAGGACACGCTCGAGGTAGCCGTGGACGTCCTCGTCTTTCGGGGAGGGTGCGATGCGGCCAGCCTCGTGATCGGCGCCGATCTGCTGCAGCGCTGAGGTTAGAAGGGCCCGCTCCTCGGCCGTGACTAGGCCGCACCGCTCCAGCTCGCCAAGGTGTGCGACCGAACCACGAATGTCCTCAGGTGCTAATGCGAAGAACTGCGCTGGCGACCGGGAGATCCGCTCCAGCGCGGAGTCGGGGCCGTGTATGAAACGACCTCCCCAAAGCTTGCCGGCGTCGTGCACGCCGCCCATAATGTCTCGGCTCGTCACAGCTGAACTCCTCCTTGAGATCACTTGGATCATCAGATCGATAATCAACACCAATTATCATACAATCTGAAGTGTATGGCAATGTGTGACATCACGAGTTGCCGTGTAGCATTGCAACGCGATCGAGTCATTGCTTGGTCATTGACGCAAGAGCCTTTTTCGGACATGGATGGTGAGGTCAGGATGGCGAACGCAACGGAGGGCATTGTGAGCGGTGCGGACGGGCGCATTCACGTGCCCCGGCGGGTCGCGGCAAAACGGAAGAGCCTCGCGGCTGGTCCGCCAGCCTCCCGGTTCCTGGCAGACACGGTGAAGCAGCTGATCCTCAACGGCGAGCTGCCCCTTGGTGCGCCGGTCACCGAGAAGTGGTTGACGGAGCGGTTTGATGTCTCCCGACCCACCGTGCGCGATGCGCTCAACCTGCTGGTCGCCGAAAGGTATCTCGACCAGGAGCCGTACAAGAGCGCCCGCGTGCGGTCCTACTCGACCCGCGAGGTCGCCAACATCCTGGAAGCCCGCCGACTACTCGAGGGCTATGCGGCCGGTCGATGCGACCGCGCGTCCGAGGACGCCCGCACCCGGCTTCGCGAGGCGTTCGCCACCTATGTCCGTGAGTCGGTCGCCGATCGGCGTGACGCTGCGGCCATGGCGGATATCGAACTGCACGTCGCGATAGTCGGGCTCGCAGGCACGCAGGAGTTAGAGCATGCAGAGCACGACCTCGCGATTGGAACGCTTCTCCTCGAAGACCTCATCAACTGGCGACTCCAGGACTCCGAGAAGATGTACTTGGAGTATCTCCGGCTGGTCACGGCACTCCTCGAACCGAACCCGGAAGAGGCCCGCCGGTTGAGCAATGCGCACATCGACACTCTTCTCGCCGCAGCCTATCGTCAACTGCCGGAGGAGACCCCATCGTGATGCCAGCCGACGAGCTGGCCGGCTGAGCCCCGTCAAGCTCCGCACTCCGAACGGTTTCTGTCAAGGGTGAAGGGAAACTCCGGCTCCTTTGGCGCGCTCAGGGCCCCGGGAAAGGCACTCGGGGAACCGATTTCCGCCCTCGTGGGGGCCCTATCCGCGACAGTCCAAAACATGCCCATCGGCTACGCTCGCTGCTCGACCAGCTCTCAGGACCTCACCGCCCAGCGCAATGCCCTCTTGACCGCCGGCGTGAACCCCGAGGCGATCCACGTCGCCCACGGGTTCACCGGCACCAAGCGCGACCGCCCCGGACTGGGTAAGGCCCTGGCCGCGCGCCGCGACGGCGACACACTCGTGGTGACCAAGCTCGACCGCCTCGACCGCTCGCTGCCAGACGCGAGGGACATCGCCGACGAGCTCACCCGCAAGGGAAACACACCACGACCGAGATCGCCGAACTCTTCGGCGTCGCCCGCTCCACCGTTTACCGCGCGATCCAGCGTGCAGCGTCCACGGCTAGCTCTCCGCTGACAACGCGCCGGTCACACCGTGCCCATATCCGCCCGATTTATCCCGAATACTACGAGACCCCTTTTGGGGCGGTTTCGGCCGATCCTCCTGCAGATCTTTGGGTCAAACGACGAACCCTCCTTCAACGATGAACCGCTCCCCGGAAGTTGGACTGAATTTCTCAGTCCAACTTCCGGGGACCAGTTCAATGTGAAGGAGGGTTTCGCTTCGGAGCCTCAAATGTGCAGGAGAGGTCCGGCGATTTGGGCCCATAGGTGAGCGAGCGTCTTAACGCTACGATCCGACCGGCGCCTGGTTCTTGTGCACCAGGTAGATGGCACCGGTGGTGACGTCTTCCTCGAGTGCTTCCAGGGTGCGGCCGCGGGTTTCGGGGACCTGCTTGACGACGAAGACCAGGGCCAACGCCCCGACGGCGGCGAAGAGGAAGAAGGTGCCGGTGATCCCGACCCCCGCGACCAGCGACGGGAAGAACAGCGAAAGGAAACCGTTTACGACCCAGAGGAAGAAGATCGAGACGCCGGTACCGAAGCCGCGCATGTGCAGCGGGAAGACCTCCGACAGGTAGACCCACACCGCGACGTTCAGGAACGTCTGCATGGACCCGACGAAGGCAACCACCAGGAAGAGAATCACGTACGGGCGGATCGGGTTGCCCACGGGCAACATCATTGAGGCGAACCCGATGAGCAGGTGGCAGCTGGTGGTCAGTGTGAGGCCGAGGATGAAGGTCTTGCGACGGTCGATCCGGTCCATCAAGGTCAAGGCGATGACGCCGCCGATCACGGCGATCACCCCGGGCGCGATGTTCGCGATGAGCGCACCGCTCTCGTTGAAGCCCGACTCGACGAGCACCGTCTGGCCGTAGTACATGATCGAGTTGATGCCGGTCAGCTGTTGGGCGACGCCCAGGCCGATGCCCACGAGCAGAATACGGAACAGGTTCTTGTTGCTGAAGACCGCACGCCAGCCGATCTGGCGGCTCTCCTGCTCCTCCTTGGCCACGTTCTCGACCTCACCGAGCTCCGCAAGGGCACGGTCCTCGGAGCGGACGGACCGCAGCACGGCGAGGGCCTCATCGTGCCGGCCCTTCTCCACGAGCCAGCGCGGCGACTCGGGCACCCGGAGCATGCCGACGAAGAGCGCGATCGCCGGCAACGCACAGACCGCAAGCATGATGCGCCACACGCCGGGGATGTCGCCCCATACGATGCCGATGATGGCGTTGACGACGAAGGCCGCCAGCTGACCGACGACGATCATGAGCTCGTTGCGGCCAGCCAGGGAGCCGCGGATCTCATACGGGGCCATCTCCGCCAGGAACACCGGGACCACTGCCGAGGCGCCGCCCACGGCGAGACCGAGCAGGATACGGCCGACGACGAGCACGCCGAAACTCGGTGTGAACACGCACACCAAGGTGCCAACGAAGAACAGCACCGCCAGCAGAATGATCGTCTTGCGGCGCCCCCACCCATCGGAGATGCGGCCGCCCGAGAGCGCGCCGATCGCCGCGGCGAAGACAAGCGAGCTTGCAACGATGCCCTCGGTGAACGGCGTGAGGGCGAGTTCGGCCGTCATTGGCCTCAGGGCGCCATTGATGACACCCGTGTCATAACCGAACAGCAGGCCACCGAACGTGGCGATCAGGGCGACCAGGCCAAGGCGCTTACGATGTGGGCCGTTGGTCAGCGGAGGAAGCGCGACTGCGCTGACGCCTCCCCTGTGACTTTGCGTAGCAGACATCAGGACTCCTTTGTCTTGGTGATGCGGGTCATACGCCCGCTCTGAAACACTAGACTAACGCGCGAAAGGCTTAAATGTAAGGTCAAACTAACAAATGACTAAATTTTGGTTTCTTCGTCGTGGGAAGATAAGGCCATGGGTCTTGACCGACAGCTCCGTCCCGCAACTCAGAGCGATGTTGCGCGCGAAGTCGGTGTCTCCCGCACGCTGGTGTCCTTCGCCTTCCGCGATGCCCCGGGTGTCAGCGACGAGACCAAGCAGGCCATCTTTGACGCGGCAAAACGTCTCGGTTACCGGCCCAACGCGGCTGCCGCCGATCTGGCACGCAAGCACCGCTCCGCCGTCGGGCTCTATTTGATGGACATCCGCAACGAGGTCTATGCGGACATCCTCAGCGGCGTACGGGTGGCACTCCCCCAGGCCCGCAACCGACTCATCCTCAGCGTCTCCCGGTCCATCGACGGCGTGGACCCTGGTGCCGTCGATTCACTGATCGAGGCAAGGGTGGGGATCATCATCGCCGCAACGCTGTTGGATTCCGACGAAAGCGTGCGGGAACTGGCGCAGATAGCACCGATCGTCAGCGTCATGCGGCCAGTGGCGGGCGTCGACAGCGTGTATTCCGACGACGACGCCGGTGCCCGGGCTGCCACCGAACACCTCCTCAGCCTCGGGCACACCCGGATCGCCCATCTCGCCGGACCCGATTACGACGGCCACACGGTCCGTCGAAGAAGCTACGAGAAGGCAATGCGCGACGCCGGCTTGGTTCCCTGGACGCTTCCGGCTCACGATTTCACACAAGATGCCGGGCAGCGCGCCGCGGCTGAATTGCTTGACGCTGCGGACCGTCCGACGGCCATCTTCACCCACAACGACCAGTTCGCGTTGGGGGCACGCGAGGCCGCCTATGCCAGGGGCCTGGCCATTCCAAAGGACCTTTCGCTGGTCGGCTATGACAATTCACGGACCGGCCGGCTCCACGGCATCGACCTGACGTCGGTGGATCTCCATGCGACGGAGCTGGGACGCATCGCCGGAGCCGTGGCAATGGACCGGCTCAACAATCCAGATGGTCCCGTGGTGGACAAGTGCCTCACGCCTGAGTTGGTAGTCCGCTACTCAACGGCTCCCGCCACATAGAAGGGCTTCACGAGAGCCTATTCCGGCGAAAACGTGCGGACCCAATTACTCCAGATCATGGACAGATTCCCTGCCCGGTGGGAACATGGGGCCATAGTCCGCGGAGGCATCATCCGGCTACGTCCGGGTGACTCCAGGTCAGCTCTCCTGTGAGAGGAACGGCCATGGTTCGTCTGGGGACCAGGGAAAGTGGGGATGCGGGTTCCGAGCCTGCTCCTGATCCGCTGCGCCACGGAGATGGTGGTATCGAGACCGTCGACGCCGTGGTGGTGGGTTCAGGTTTCGGCGGATCTGTTGCTGCCCTGCGGCTGGCAGAAGGCGGCAAATCCGTAGTCCTCATGGAGCGCGGCAGGGCTTATCCACCGGGGAGCTTCGCCCGCACTCCCTCGGAAATGGGCCGCAATTTCTGGGACCCGGACCGCGGCCTCTACGGATTGTTCGACGCCTGGACGTTCCGCGGAACGGAGGGCCTGGTGTCCAGCGGATTGGGCGGCGGCTCCCTCATCTATGCCAACGTCCTGCTGCGCAAAGACCCCAAGTGGTTCGTCAAGGAATCGCCGGTGCCTGGCGGCGGCTATGAGAACTGGCCGTTCAGCTATGAGGACCTGGAACCGTTCTATGGCGACGCCGAAAAAATGCTCCAACCGGTTCCCTATCCCTACCGGGACACCCCCAAGACCAACGCCATGGAGGCGAGCGCCGCGGCCCTGGGTTTGGCGATCACACGGCCTCCCATCGCCGTGACGTTCGCGACCGGTCCCGGCGCCGAGCCCCGCAGCAACGAGCCGCTGCCCGCCGCTCCCTATGGCAGCGTCCACGGCGATGGCACCGTCAGGACCACGTGCCTGCTCTGCGGCGAGTGCGACATCGGCTGCAACGTCGGCGCCAAGAACACCCTGGACCATACCTATCTGTCGGCGGCGAAACGCGCAGGAGCAGATCTGCGCACCTTCCACGATGTACGCGGTATCCGCCCGCTACCCGGTAACGGATTTCAGCGCGCCGGCTACGAAGTCCGCTATGTGGTCCACGATCCCCAGGAACCGGGAGCGTTGCTGCGCGAGCGGTTCATCCGTTGCCGTCGCCTGGTCCTCGGGGCGGGCACATTCGGCAGCAACTTCCTGCTCTTGCGCAACCGGGCTTCCCTGCCGGGGCTTAGCCAAACCCTGGGCACGAGGTTCAGCGGCAACGGTGACCTCCTGACCCTCATCATGGATGCGAAGACCGGGGAGGCCGGGCCGCCGAACGGTCACGGCGGCACACCGGGAGTCCGGACGCTCTCGGGCAGCCGCGGCCCGGTCATCACCACGGCCATCCGCATTCCGGATACGGTGGACGGCGGTTCCGGCCGCGGGTACTACGTGGAGGATGCCGGATATCCGGCCTTCATCAACTGGTTGATCGAAACCGCCCAGCTCGGTCAAGTGGCCCGCCGCACCGCCAGGGTGGCCGCGCAAATCCTCAAGGACCGGCTGTTTGAAGGCCACCATTCCAACATCTCCGCCGACCTGGCCGCGGCGCTCGGTGACGGACGCCTGTCCAGCAGTTCGGTTCCGTTGCTGGGAATGGGACGTGACATCCCCGACGGCGTCATGAGCCTGCAGGACGGCAGGCTCGCCATCGACTGGACCCTGTCCACGTCCAACAGCTACTTCGGCAGGGTGCAGAAAACGATGGAGGACATCGCAGGGCAACTGGATGGGAACTTCGTGGACAATCCCCTGTGGTGGGCCAAAAGGGTTATCACGGTGCATCCCATCGGTGGTTCCCCCTCCGGCAGGAATGCCTCCGAGGGCGTGTGCGACGAATACGGCGAAGTGTTCGGCTACCCCGGCCTTCACGTGGTGGACGGTGCCGCGATGCCCGGGCCCGTGGGGGCGAATCCTTCCCTCACCATCGCGGCCTTCGCGGAGCGGGCGTGCCGGCGCATCCTTGAGGCGGACAGCCGGCCGGGCGCCACCGGAGCCGGTGCAAGCTCCGGGCAGCGCGGAGGCCTCGTGCCCGCCCAAGGCGTGCCCGTCCAAGGCGCGCCCGTCCAAGGCCTGCCTGTGCAGGGCCCGCCCGTGGCAGCGGCCGCCGTCGTCGACCATGCCGAAACCGCGCCCCGTTCGCTTGCCCCCGATGCGACCAAAGGCATCTCGGGCCGCAAGGAAAAGCCGGCCCCGGCATCCGCCACAACCCAGCAGGTTCGTGGGCTGGATCCACACGGAGAACTCACAACGGAGGGCACAGCCGGAGGCAACGCCACCTCCGTCAGCTTCACCTCCGTCAGCTTCACGGAGCAGATGCACGGCTGGTTCAGCCCTGGCGTGTCCGATCCCGAAAAGGGCCGCAGCCTGGGCCGCGACCGGGGGCGGCGGATGATGTTTGAGCTGACCATCACGGCGAAGGACATCGATGCCTTCGTCGCAGATCCGGCCCACCCGGCCGCGGCCGAAGGATATGTACTGGCCGACCAGTTCGGTGGACGATTGCCGGTGGAGAGGGGCTGGTTCAACCTCTTCGTAGAAGACGAGTCTCCAGACGGCGCACCGAGCAGGCGCATGCTGTACCGGCTCTGGCTGCGCGATCCGGGCGGCACCCCGCTGACGTTCACCGGTTACAAGCTCATCCGCAACGACGCCGGCTTCGACGTCTGGCCGGACACCACCATCCTGTATGCCACGATCCTGCGGGGACATGTTCCGCCGCCGGACCCGGCCGCAGCGGCGAGGAAGGACGACGACGGCGACGATCCCGCCGTCGTCGGCGCCGGAATACTGCACATCAGGCCGCTGGACTTCGCCCGGCAGCTCACAACCTTCAGGGCCGTGGGCCCGGCTCCGACGGCTGGGCTCACGGCGTTCGGGAAATTGTTCCTGGGCGAACTCTGGCAGGTCTACGGGCGCGCTGTCCCCAGGATTCCGTACCCCTTCCGGCCCCGATCATGAAGCACTGGGAGCTGGCAAAACACAGCGCCGAGCTGGGGTTCACGCCCCGCGATGCTGTCCGCTGGCTCTCGCCCATCGCCCTGGGCCGCACAGGACTCAAAGTCGCTGCCGCAACCCTCTTCGCCGATTTCGGCGACAAACGCGAGCTCGAAGCCGGACTCCCCGGTGAGCCGCTCTACCTTGATCGGCTCCCGTTGCCTGGCCAGGCGGCCCAGCCTGCCGTCCTGGACAAAGGCCTGCCCGCACCGGACGAACTGCGGAGTCGGGACGAAGCGCTGGCACAGGTGGCCGGAACGCAGGCCAAGGAATTGTGGCTCGATTTCACCGCCGACCTGGGCGACGGCTTCGACGCGACGTATTCGGTGGCTCTTCTCCTCGCCCAGGACAGGCTGGAGGTGGATGGGCACACTCTGCCGCGCGGCAACGTCTTGGTGCTTGGCGGCGACGAAGTCTATCCCGTGGCTTCGCCGGAACGCTACGAGGACAAGATGGTGGGTCCCTATCGCAAGGCGTTCCCTGCTCCCGCGCCCAACGACTCGAAAGCTCCGCCACCGAGCACCTGTCCGCCTGCGACCCTCATGCTTGCTTTGCCCGGCAACCACGACTGGTACGACGGACTCACCTCTTTCATCCGGCTGTTCACGAGGCAGCGCAGCATCGGAGCATGGCGAACAGTCCAGAGCCGCAGCTACTTCGGCGTGCGGCTCACCGGCGGCCCCGGAAGCCCGGGCTGGTGGGTTCTGGGCCTGGACAGCCAACTTGGCCAGTACATCGATGAGCCGCAGCTGGAGTACTTCTACAAGAACGTCACCACGCAACTACAGCCGGGCGATGCCATCATTCTGTGCCTGGCGTCGCCGTATTGGGTCTACTCCGATTCCCCGTCGGCGAGCGCCTTCCGCCAAGTCAATTTCTTCGAGCAGGACTATTTGCGCCGCCGCTTCAACCCGATGACGGGCCGTTTCGAGGACACCGGCGCCACGGTCCGTCTCTGGCTCAGCGGAGACCTGCACCATTACTCGCGCTTCGAGCAAGACGTGCCCGGCGATGGACGCGGAGCAGTCCCGGACGGGTTGAGGACGCAGCTTGTCACGTGCGGGCTCGGCGGCGCCTACCTCGCTGACACGTCCGAAGTTCCCGAGGAAATCGTCCTGCCAACGCCCATCACCTCGCCGGATATTTCGGCGTCACTCCCGACGCCGGACGTCGGCTCCGCCGGCCGCCGGTTCAGCCGGACGCCCGTCAGCTACCCCAGCTGCGACGACGGCCGGAAAATGCGGCGCCGGCTCGCCAACCCGTTCTCACCGTTTTGGCTTCCTGCCCGGAATCCAGGCTTCGGACCGCTTCTGGGGCTGATCCACGTGCTTTTCTTCCTGGCCGGATGGACTGTCTTCAGCAGCTTCCGCGGCCAGTCGCTCATGGACACCCTGGGTTCCCTTGAAGGGGCCGGGCTGGCCCGGCCGTTCATCTTCGGCGTGTTGGGACCGCTTGTGCTGCTCGGCGCGCTGGCACTGTTTTGGAAATTGTTCGGCACGTCGTCCGTGATCCGGGACCGCAAAGGCCTTGTCACCTTCCTGCGTGGAGTGCTGTACCAACTTGCAGCCATGGGAGTGGGCCTGGTGGTCGTCGCGGTCCTGCACTGGCCTCCCGGCTGGCCGCAATTCCTGGGGGCCCTTTTCGCCCTCGCCGTCACCTTCGCGAGCGGCTGGGTCCTCGGCAGTGAGGCCTTTGCCCTTTTCATCCTGGGTACCCGCGGCGGTGAGGTGGCGTCCTGGATGATGTCCGGCCAGTCGGTGGAGGACCACAAGGGTTTCCTGCGCATCCATTTGGCCCCCGACGGCACGCTCACGGTCTACCCGCTGGCCATCGATGCAATCTGCCGCGATTGGGCACTGGAAACCACGGCCGACGGCGGCACGCGTCCGATTCCAGCCAGTCCAGTGCCAGCCAACGGCGGCACTGCCGCCGGGCTCCCGGCGGTCCGGCTGCTTGAAACGCCCATCACCATCTCCCGGGAAGGAATTTCACCATGACAGTCACCCGGGCCGAGCAGCACACCGAGGTCATCCCCTTCCGGGCACGCGACGACACACCGCTGAGCCTTGTGCACGTCAGTTCTCCGATCAACCCCAGCAAGGGGCCTGTGCTGCTGGTCCATGGATCCGGGGTACGCGCCGAACTCTTTCGTCCGCCGGTCCCCACCACGGTGGTCGATGTGCTCCTGGAGGACGGTTGGGACGTCTGGATGCTCAACTGGCGCGCCTCGATCGACCTCGACCCCCTCTCCTGGACGCTAGGCGACGCCGCGGTGTACGACCATCCCGCCGCCGTCGAGCACGTCCTCCGGGCGACCGGTGCCGAGACCCTCAAAGCGGTGATCCACTGCCAGGGCTCCACGTCGTTCGCCATGTCTGCCGCGGCGGGGCTGCTGCCGCGCGTGGACACCATCATCTCCAACGCGGTGTCCCTGCATCCGGTGGTTCCGGCGTTTTCGCGGCTCAAGATCGACTACCTGACGCCCGTGGTGAAGCTGTTCACTCCCTATTTGTCGCCGTCGTGGGCCTACAGGTCCGAGGGCTATTTCACCCGTCTCATCCGTTTCCTGGTCAAGGCCGGCCACCACGAATGCAACAACACGGTCTGCAAGATGGTCAGCTTCACCTACGGCAGCGGCAGGCCTGCGTTGTGGTCCCATGAAAACCTCGACGACGTCACGCACGAATGGCTCAAGGGCGAGTTTGCCGAGGTCCCGGTGAGCTTCTTCGAGGAGATGGGCCGCAGCATCAAGGCCGGGCACATGGTGGCAGCCGGCAACCACCCCGAGCTCCCGGAGAACTTCGTGGCCCAGGCTCCACAGACCGATGCGCGGTTCGTCTTCATGGCGGGCAAGGACAACCTCTGTTTCCTGCCGGAGAGCCAAGAGCGCACCTTCGAGTTCTTCCAAGCCCATAGGCCTGGCAAGGATTCGCTGCATATCATTCCCGGCTACGGCCACCTGGACGTCTTCTTCGGCGCCCGGGCGTGGCGGGATACCTTCCCGATCATCGTCCAGGAGCTGAACTCATGAATAACTTCGCCCAACTGCATGCAGCGCTGCACAGATCCCTCCAGAGGATCCTCCCCTCCCCGGTTCCCCGCCGCCAAGTCGAACTCACCGGCCAGTACGCCAAGGTGGACGGCATCAAGTACGTCATGCCGGTCAATTCGGACGATTCCCCCGTGCTCATGGCGGCCTTCCCCATTAACAAACGCGCCGCCGCCGCACTGCTCCCGGGCAAGGAAATGCGGCCTTTCAGCCTGGGCGGCAAGGGCCTGCTGGTGGTCACGGTGGTCAACTACAAGTCAACGGACATCGGCAAATACATTGAATACTCCCTGGCCGTCGCCATCACCCACGGCAGCCGGCCCGTCCCGCCGATCCTGCCGCTGATCTTCCAGAAGACGTTCAAGCTGGGCCAGTTCGTGGTCGACCTGCCTGTCAGCACCGAAATCTCGGTCAAGGGCGGCAAGGGGATCTGGGGCATGCCCAAGCATCAGGCCAACCTCGACTTCGTCGTCACGGACACCACCGTCTCGGCCCAGTATGACCAGGACGGAATGCTGGGCTGCTACATCGAAATCGAACAGCCCGCTCCCATCGGGCTCCCGGTGAGGCTCGCGGCCTCCAACTACTGCGCCTTCCGTGGGATGCTCTGGAAATCGGACATCTATTTCGAGGCCACGGCGAATGTCGCCTTCGGCAGGCAGGCCAAGGCGCGCCTTGTCCTGGGTGACGCTCCCGGCGTCGCACCCCTCAAGACCCTGCAGGTGGGCAGCAAGCCCTTGTTCACCGCGTGGCTTCCCGAAGCGCATGGAGTGTTGGACGACCACTACGAAGCGTGGTTCCTCACGGCCGCAACGGAAGCGGAAGCTGCAGACCTCCGCGGCGGAGACATGATGGACAGCGTGGTGGACCTTGGCCAGAGCGAGGAGTGGCTGGCACCTCCGGACCGTTCCCGCCCAGGCGTACGGCAATCGGCGGATCAGGCGCAGCAGGCGCCCTCCGGCCCAGGACGGGCATCATGAACTGGCTGCTCCTCCTGAACGCTTTGTACTTCCTCTTCGGATCCACCATGTACGTGGGCACCATGTGGGTCCTCAAATGGTTCCTCTACCCCACCTGGCGGTCCCTGGAACGCGGCAACGTGGACATGCACTTCGGGATCCCCACCCGCGCGGCCACCAAATTCTTCACGGTAGTGGTACCGATCATGTTTGTCTCCGGGGCCATCCTGGTGTGGACGGAGTGGGGCAGCATCCGGGTCATCCCCGCCATCATCTGCCTGCTGGGCATCATCGCGCTGACGGTGGTCGGCCAAGGAATCATCATCCCCATCAACATCAGGATCCGCGGCGGCGATTTCAAAGACGACGCCGAACTCCGACAATTGCTGCTGCGCTGGATGTTCCTCAACGACATCCGCTTCTACGTCTCCACCCTCACCTGGCTGTCCATGGTCTGGTTGCTCGTGGACCGCGGCAGGCTGCTGGCAAGCTACTCGTGAGATTCCCATGAGCACCGCACAGCCGCATCCGCGTCCGCACCCGCGCAAGGAACACGCGCCCGGAGTCCTCAATTGGGCCGCGGCCGATCCGTTGCGCGCCGTCCTGGCCGCCATCGCCATCATCACGGTCTTTTCAGGGGCCGCGCAGATTCCCTTCGGTGCGGCCATTCTGCAACTGATCGGGGCGGAGCCGACGCCCGAGGCACACCAACTCTTCGGCACCGTGGGGATGTTCATGGTGGTGGTCGGAGGACTGCTCCTGCACACCCTGCTCAACCCCGTGGCTTCGCACGAAGTAGTCCTGTGGTCCGGAGTGCAAAAAGCGGGCGCTTTTGCCGCCGTCGGGATCGGAGTACTGAACGGCGTCTTCGCGCCACTGGCGCTGACAGTTGCCTTTTTTGACCTTGCGACGGCGGTGCTCTGCTTCATCTATTGGCGCGGCCTTACTGCCGCGGAAAGGGTTAGTACGTGATGCGCTCCCTGGTGCTGGCCGGAGGCGGCATGCGCGTGGCCTGGCAGGCCGGAGTGGTGCGGGCGCTCGCGGAGGAAGGGCTGACGTTCGGCCATGTAGACGGGACCTCGGGCGGGATCCTGACGGCCGGGATGATGCTCTCCGGGGTGTCCCCGGCGGACATGTGCAGCAACTGGTCCGGCGTCAACGTCAAGGATTTCGGCTCGGCCCTCCCCCCGGGCGACTACCTGAAGGGACCGTGGTCCTTGCCCGCCATTGGCGACGCCGACGGCCTCCTCAACAAGGTGTTCCCGGCGTTGGGGATCGACGCCGCCGAGATCCGTCGCCGCGCGGCGGAACCGGGCGCCGTCGAGGGCTCCTTCAATGTGGTGGAGTTCGTGGAAAAACGCTGCCACCCGATCGATGCGACGGAGATCGATCCGGAGCTCATGGCCGCCGGGATGTCGCTGCCCATCTTCCTGACACCGCTGCGCAGGGACGGCAAGATCTGGACCGATGCCGTGTGGGTGCGGGACGCCAACGTCCAGGAAGCGCTGCGCCGGGGTGCGGACGAAATCTGGCTGATCTGGTGCATCGGGAATTCCCCCTATTGGGGCGACGGCCCGCTGGAGCAGTACGTCCACATGATCGAAATGAGTGCCATGGGCGCGCTCCTTGCGGATTTCGAGGCGGCCAAGGCCACCGGACGCGATTTTGTGCTCCACGTGGTCCGTCCGGAACATCCCCTCCCCCTCGATCCCGAGTTCTATCTGGACCGGATCAACGCGGACACCTTGATCGGCATGGGCTACCGGGACGCACGGAAATACCTGGACTCTATGACCAGCGACGGAGTGGCCAAGGACTCCTCCTGCACAGCAATGATGGAACCTCACGCGGGCGTCCGTTTCAACGACACCCTCCGCGGTGAAGCAGACGGCGAAGCGCTGACGCTGACTGCCACCGTGGTGCTGCCATCCGCCGACGCAGGAGCCGCGCCTCAGGTGTCCGGCTTCCTTGACCACCGGCCGTTCGGAGCCCGGGCGTTCCTCGCGGACGGGCGCATTGAAACCCAGGGGGAAACCGTCAGCTACCGGGCACGCGTGAAGCTCGACGGCGACTGGCGGGACGTGTCGGTGACCCGCACCTTCCACGATGACCCCGGACCCGACGCGTGGTCCGACTCCCGCCGCGCCCGTTTGGTAGTGGAGGGGCGGCTCGATACCGAAGTCCGCATGAGCCTTGGCGACGCCGCAGGGCTGATCGCCTCGGTGGAACCGGTGGGTGCGCACGGCTTCCTTGACCGGGCCGAGGCCGCGGAGACCTTCGTCGCCAATGGGCTCCGGGAGCTCCTGCAGCGGTACTGACTAACAGCACCGTTCCGCCATGTGACACAGCTCATTACCGGTGGGTAACCATCAGGGAACAGGCGACTGCCAAATGGCAACAACGGGGAAACACTACCGAAAAACCCAACGCCTACGCTGGGCACAGGCACGTACCCACAGGTCAACCAGCGAAGGGACCCGCCATGTCCATCACCCCGTCCGCAGACTCCATCCACCTCGTCATCGCAGGAGCCGGCCCCGCAGCCCAGGCCCTCGTCCGTCGTCTGGCAGGGGTCAGCGCAGCTTCGCAACAGCCGGGAACCGCAGCCTTCCACGGCACCATTACCGTCCTCAGCAACCGCGACGATTGCTCCGATGCGCTCCTGGAGCTAGCTGCCCTCCCCCAGGTCTCCGTTCGCTTCGGCCAGGCCGCGAGCTTCATTGACACCCAGGCCCGCACAGTGACCACCACCGAGGGCATGGAGTTCCCGTACGATCAATTGGTTATCGCCACGGGCTCCGCGCCGATGCTTCCGCCGGTCCAGGGCGCTGCGCGCGGCTTGAGCTACTCCACCATTGACGACGCCGAGCAGATCGGCACCGCGGTCAACGACATTACCCGGGTCCTTGGCCGTCGCCCCTTGGGAATCCTGGTGGGCACCGGTCCGGCAGCCGGCCAGGCCGAGGCTGTGCTGAGGGCCCGCGGCGTCAGGCCCATCCGCACCACCTTGCGACCCGCTTCAGTCATGCCTTCCGTTGCCGGTTCAGTGTTCCCGGCCACCGGGATCGTCTTCGAAGACGGCAGCAGCATGAACGGCGATCTTGTGGTGCTCGCCGAGGAACGGCTCCCCCGCAACGAGCTCGCCGAAAGTGCCGGCCTGCAAACAGCTCCCGACGGCGGCATCAGGGTGGGGCGCGACTTCACCACCTCCGTGGCAGGCATCTGGGCGATCGGCGACGCCGCCTCCTGGGACGGCATGCGCTTGGGCCTCGTCTTGTCTTCCGATGCCGCAGCGGCCCATTGCGCCGCCCGGCTTGAAGAGGACGCCAGGTTCCGTGCCCCGAGGCGTCCGCAGCCCGCGCATTCCTCCGTCGCCGCCGCCTGAGGCGGCCCGGCACCCGGTATCCACCCGGTTTCAGGGTGGCCTCCACGGCGGCCGGGCGGTGTGGCAAGATGGTCATTTGACGAGCCGCGACCCTTGCGGCACGAAGCCGCCGGGCCCGCCACGGAAGGACCTCCATGAGCAACGAAGCCTCCACCGCACTGGACAATAGTGCAAGCATCGCTTCATACATCGACCACACTCTTCTCAAGCCGGAGGCCAGCGAGGCCGAAGTGCGCCAGGTCTGTGCGGAGGCAGCCGAGTACAAGTTCAAATCGGTGTGCGTCAATCCGATTTGGGTCAAGACGGTCACGACAGCCCTCAAGGGTTCCGGAGTGCTCACCTGCTCGGTGATCGGGTTCCCGCTGGGTGCCACCCCCAGCGACGTCAAGGCTTTCGAAGCCCGTGGTGCCGTGTTGGACGGTGCGGATGAAATAGACATGGTGATCAACATCGCCGCCGCCCGGGCCGGGGACAAGGGCGCACTGGTGGATGACATCACGGCGGTGGCCGAGGCAGTCCACGCGGGCGGGGCCATCCTGAAGGTCATCATCGAGACCGCACTGCTGAATGACGAGCAGAAGGTCCTCGCTTGCAAGGCCTCCGTGGAAGCCGGCGCGGACTTCGTCAAGACCTCAACCGGATTCAACGGTGGCGGCGCCACGGTGGAAGACGTTGCCCTCATGCGCAAGACAGTAGGCCCGGACCTCGGCGTCAAGGCCTCCGGTGGAGTGCGTTCCCTGGCTGATGCACAGGCTATGATTGCTGCTGGTGCAACACGTATCGGTGCGAGCTCCGGAATTGCCATCGTCAAAGGTGAACAAGGTTCATCCGCTTACTGAATTACCCAGTACTGGGTAGTCCGGCAGCCGCCAAAGTTTTTGAGCCCCCAGGGGCCGAGGAGGAAAGCATGTCCCAGAACGCCAGCAAGCCCATCGAAAAAGAGAACAACCTGGGCCAGAGCATTTTGATCTTCGCGGTCATCATGGTCCTGTTCCTCGGCGCGATGTATTCGCTGTCCTTCCTGACGCTGAGCAACCCGTGGCCCATGGCCGTGTGCCTCGGCCTGTTCGCGCTCGCATTCTGGATTCCGCAGACCATCCTCGGCCGCTCCAACTCGGCCGGCGAAAGCTAAGAAACCAACTGCAAAGCTGTGGCCCCGGACTTTGGTCCGGGGCCACAGCTGTTTAGGTGTGATCAAGCCGGTGCACTACGCGTCCCCTGATCAATCCCAGGCTGAATGCAGCAGCCACAGCCGCGACGAAGACGACGATGCCGAAGGGAACCGGATTGTTGGCGCCCGCGATGCCGACCAGGGGTGCTGCGAGGCCGCCGAAAGCGAACCGGGCCAAGCCCAGGAGCGACGACGCCGTGCCTGCCAGGTCCGGGTAGTCCTTCAGCGCGAGCGACGTGGCTGGCGGGCTGGTTACGGCCACTCCGCTGACCATGGTGAAAAGGGACAGGACGATGGCGATCAAAGGCAGGTGCAGGAGTGCAGTGGCGAGCAGGCCTAGGGCGCCGGAGAGCGTCATGAGCAGGCCCAGGACGAGGGTTGCCTTCTCGGCCCAACGTTCAGCAAGGCGTCCGGCAACGAATCCAAAGACCATGAAGCCCAGGGAGTTCAAGCCGAAGGCGAGCGAGTAGCCCTGCGGGGAGAGCCCGTACATGCCTTGGAGGATGTAGGTTGCCCCGCTCAGGTAGGCGAAAATCGCCGAATACGTGAAGCCGGTGATCAGGACGGCCCCAACGAAAACCCGGTCCGCAAGCAGTCGGCGGAAGTCCTTGACCGTGTGGGCAAGACCCCCTGTGATGCGCCGGCCTGCTGGCAGGGTCTCCCGGAAAACCGCCAAGGAGGCCACTAGGATGGCTACGCCGACGGCCGCGAGAAACAGGAAGACACCCCGCCAGTCTGCGACTGCAGCGAGTTGGCCGCCAATCACCGGGCCGACAATAGCGGCCAGTCCTCCGAGCACCGTGAGGCGTCCGTAGTAGCGGAGCAGCTTGCCGCCCGAATAGACATCCCTGCCAGCGGCTTGCGCAATCACGATGCCCACGGCGCCCGCCAGGCCTTGGACGAACCTCGCGGCAATGAGTGTTTCGACAGTCGGGGCAAGCGCACACAGTGCCGACGTCGCGGTGTAGGCAAGGACGCCAATCAGCAGTGGCGCCCGGCGTCCAAGGCGGTCCGAGAGGGGCCCGGCGACTACCTGGCCTATGGCGAGACCAAGCAAACAAGCGGTAATTGTCAGCTGGGCCACCGACGTCGTGCTTTGAAGCTGGGCCGTGAGGGCTGGAAGGACTGGCAGGTACAGGTCCATGGAAATCGGACCGAAGATGGTGAGCAGACCGAGCACCGCCGCGAGCGGGCGGCCGACGATCTGTACGTGCTCGGGCATCTGGGTGTGGATGACGGTCACGCTGACTCCGTTCTAGTGGTCATGGCTCGGCCCAGGCTGTGGGCGCGCTTATGGTTCGCCTTCAATGGAAGCGAAGGAAACCATCCCTAGCGAGAGCCCTGCTTATCCGGGTTCTGGCAGTACCTCCCTACCGCGCAATGCCCGGTGTAGCGTGAATGAGTGGACAACAGGACGGCAGTGCGAGAATTCCTCGCCTCCAGGCGCGCCAAAATCACTCCGGAAATGGCCGGGCTGACGTTCATAGGGGGCCGACGCCGGGTCCCCGGCTTGCGCCGCGAAGAGGTTGCAATGCTTGCGGGAGTCAGTGTGGACTACTACACGAAGCTTGAGCGCGGGAACCTCGCGGGCACATCCGAAAGCGTCCTCGAATCGATCGCCAGGGCGTTGAAGCTCGACGACGCCGAGCGGGACCACCTCTACAACCTTGCCCGTGCCGCCACCCCGTCCGGCAAGACCCGGCGGCGCCCCCTCCAAAGCGGTACTGTCCGGCCAACCCTCCAATTCATGCTCGACTCGATCACCACGTCGCCGGCCTTCATCGGCAATGGCCACATGGACATAGTCGCGGCCAACCAACTCGGCTTTGCCCTGTATTCGGAGATGTACCGAGGACCAGCACGGCCCGCCAACCATTCCCGGTTCATTTTCCTCGACCCCAAGGCCAGGGATTTCTACCCAAATTGGGAACAGGCAGCCGATACCAACGTGGCGATCCTGCGCACGCAGAGTGGGCGCAATCCGTTTGACAAACGCATTGCCGACCTCGTCGGAGAGCTTTCCGTGCGCAGCGAAGAATTCCGGACCCGCTGGGCCGCCCACAACGTCCGCCGCCACTACGCCGGAGTCAAGTATTTCCACCACCCGGTAGTAGGGGAACTTGAGCTCGCCTACGAATCCATGGACCTTGCCGAAGACCCTGGCTTCAAACTTACGGTCTATCCGGCAGTACCTGGATCCCCGTCCGATGAACGTCTCCGCTTGCTTGCCAGCTGGGCCGCGACCGAGAGAATCCAGGACCTCGCCGGTTCAACCCGGCCACATGGCGTCCGTCAGCCCTGAACACAAACCACGATGCCGCCGAGAGCCGCCCAAGTAGCCGGGCTCCCAAATTGGGCATTTCATGCGCGCGGCGACTCAAAAACAAGTAGTACCACTCGTTGTTAGTTAAACACCCTGCATGCCAACATTTGGTCATCGAATGAATGGGCAGTCCAAGCAGGATTGGTAATTGCGAATTCCTAGCCACTGTTCGCCTGTTCCGGGGAATACCAATTAACAAGGAGTCTCATCATGCGTAAATTGAGCAAAAAAGGAAAGATCTACGCGGCAGCAGCATCAATTGCTCTCGTAGCAGCAAGCGGCGGAGCAGCCTACGCCTACTGGACCACCACCGGTACCGGCTCTGGAACGGCGGCCAACTCGACAGGCGGAGGAACGGTTACCCTGCACGCGACCTTCGCGGCGGGACTGGCCCCCGGCAACTCCACATCTGTCGCATACACGGCGGACAACGGCAGCAACACTGGAACGGTGGTGGGAGCGCTCTCGGCAACCGTATCCACGAGCGACCCCACGCACTGCCTTGCTACCTGGTTCGATGTCACCGCGGTGACGTCGAATTCCGCCGTCACACCGAACTCAACCGGCACCTCGGTTGGTAGCGGAACTCTCACCTTCAAGAATGACGCCGCAAACCAGGACGCTTGCAAGAGCGCCACGGTGACGATCACGGTCGGCAGCGTCTAACCGTCCAGCTGGTGGGCCAGTCATTGGCCCACCAGCTTGTCCCTGTCCGGACACCCTAATATCCACGTACGAAGATCCAGAGGAGGCACAGGTGCCAAGCATTCCGGAGCTATTCCGCTCGCCACTTCGCACCGTCCGTGCGGGAGCCAAAGTTCTCGTGGCAGGCCTTCTTTTGGTGATCTTTACGTCAGGGGTTGTACTCGCCGCCAGCAGTAATGGCAACGGAAACCAAAACACCCCAAAAGGCATCACCCTGCAACTTGCACCTGCCAGCAGGTCCGCCACCCAGGGAACGTCGGCAAGCTACAACGTCGTAGTCCAGCCTTCAGGCGGGTTTTCCGGGAATGTTTCACTGTCGGCCTCGGGGCTGCCGGCGGGCGCCACCGCATCATTTTCGCCCGCAAGCGTCGCCGTCGGGCCCGGCTCAGCGTCGGCAACCCTCGACGTGTCCACTACTTCCGCCACGCCTCTTGGGACCTACTCCCTGAGCCTTAAGGGCACCAGCGGGACGCTACAGTCCGCCGTCGTCGTCGTTTCCCTGACGGTGACCGCGGGTCAGCACCAGCCGTTCACCATCTCAGGCGGCCCCACCGGGCTTCTGGCACCGGGCAACGCCGTGTCGATTAATCTTCAATTGGCGAACCCGGGAAATTCCAGCCTCAATGTCACGGGCCTTACAGTTTCCATTACGGGAGTCACCCGGACTGCCCAGGCTGTGGCGAAGAACCTGCCATGCACTCCTTCGGACTATGCGGTGACACAATTCAGCGGCAGCTATCCGTTCAGTGCTCCGCCGGGCAATTCCTCGCTCTCGGGGAGTGGAATTCCGGCGGCCCAATGGCCGCAGATAAAAATGCTGAATAGCTCGCTCAACCAGGACGGCTGCAAAGGCGCCACCCTCCAGCTTTCCTACTCCGGAACGGGACAAGGTAACTGAAATGCGGGCAACTGTAATGAAAGCGAACAGGTGGATGAAGGCCGGCTCCTTGGCCGCAGCCAAAGCGGCCGTAACGGCCGTCCTGCTGAGCCTGGTCCTTGGTGTTGGAACGGCCTACGCCTACTGGGCCACCATCGGCGTAGGCAGCGGCGCAGCAACCAACGGGACCATGCAGACTGTCACCGTGGACGCCCTCGTGGCCGGGGACTCTCCCGCAACCACGCTCGTTCCCGGAGGTAGCGCCGACGTGATCGTCCGGGCAAGTAATCCAAATGCCTTCGCGGTCCAGGTGTACAGTTTCACTTCCAACGGAGCCGCCACGGCGGACGCATCCCACCCGCTGTGCACCACCACAGGCGTGACGTTCAACGCCCCGGCCGCTCCTTTGACGCCAACAGTGTCCATACCGGCCAATTCCTCTGTCCTGATCACCCTGCCCGGGGCCGCATCAATGTCGACGGCCTCACAATCCAGTTGCCAAGGCGCTGTATTCCACCTTCCAGTGACAATGGCGGTCCGCAAATGAACAAGCCCCAGCACGCTGCAAGCCACGGACACAAGCGGGCGTTCCGCAGTCGCGTGATGTGGACGCTCCTGGCTGTGCTTTTCATCTCCTGGGGCGGGCCGGCAGCCAACGCCTTCTGGCAATCGCTGAGCAGCAGCAATTTCGGGGCGGCCAAGGCTGACACCATGCCGCAAGGCAATACTCCTGCCGCGTCGTTGAGCGGCACAAATGTCGCGGTCAACTGGGCGGCCGTCAACACACCAGGCGGACGCGCAGTAGCGGGCTACACCATCGCCCGCTACTCCTCTTCTTCGGGTGGCACCAGAGTGGCCGCGGGAGGCGGCTGCGCCGGGACGGTGTCCGGACTCAGCTGCACAGAGCAAAGCGTGCCTGACGGAACGTGGTACTACGCGGTCACACCCGTTATCTCCCTGTGGACAGGTACGGAAAGCGCACGGAGCGCAGCCGTATCCATCGATACCACCCCGCCCACCATCAGCGTCACCTCGATTTCCCCGACGCCGAATGGCGCAGGTTTCAACAACACCAGTCCGGTGACCGTGAACGTCAGCGCGGTGGACAGCACAGGCGGCTCCGGCGTCGCGAGCATCAGATACACGCTCGACGGCGGCAGCACGGTGACCGTCAACGCGGCCACAGCGGCAGTGAATGTCAGCGGGAACGGTACCCACACGGTGTCTTACTTCGCCACGGACGCCGCAGGGAACGCCAGCACTCCCCAGGCTCAAACGGTCAAGATCGATACCGTGGCGCCGGGTTCTCCAGCGATCTCCGCACCGGCCTGGGTGAACAACGCGAACAAGAGCAATGTTCCCGTCACCGGAACGGCAGAGGCCGGGGCCTCAGTAGTTCTCACCGTCACGGACGGAGTGCCGGTAGACACTGCCACACAGACCGTGATCGCCGACGGATCCGGCGTCTGGAGCACCAGCGGCCTAAGTCTCATAAGTCTCAACGACGGAGCCATCTCGTACAGCGCCGTGGCCAAGGACGCTGCCGGCAACACGAGCCAGGCAACCACCATCACCTTGTCCAAGGACACTGTGGCTCCCACGGTTTCGTCCATCACCATGGCCAACAACGGCGGCGGCGGCAATGCAGGACGCGCAAGCAGTGGCGACACGCTGACGCTCGTTTACTCGGGCGACATGAACGCGAGCACCCTCTGCAGCAGCTGGAACAACACATCGGCCAGTCAAACAGCGTCGGCAACTGTCAGCATCAGCGCCGTCAATGACACACTGACACTGACGAGCGGAAGCTGCACGGCACCCGCATTCGGAAGCGTTCTCCTCAACGGGGACTACAACACCCACGCCAGCCAGGCCCGGACGTACTCAGCTACCATGACCTGGACGAAATCCACAGGGACGCTCGTGATCACGCTGAACGACGGCGGCACGAACGGAACCCGCGGGGACAACGTCCTGCCCAGCAAGCCGGTTTACACTCCACCGGCAGGCGCAGCGGACATTGCAGGCAACCCCATGACAGGTACCTTCACTGCTGGCACCGCCACCGGATTCTAGGAATCCACCGTCAGCCGCCCAGGCCCAGCATCAGGGCTTGGACGGCTGGCCACTGGTTACGGACCAGTGTCCAGGCCGCCAAGCCTAGTCCCACCATGGCGTAACCGCTCACCGGAATCAGGACCAGCCATTCCCGCCGCGAACCGGCTTTGCCAAGAAGGGGAATGGAGAATGCACCATTGGCCCGCCAGATCCCGCTGACCAAGGGGAGTTTGCGCCAGAACTTCGGCGGCTTGATGACGATCGGCCACAGTAGTGGCACTCCCCCTGTGGTGATCATGTCGCCCACAATGTGGACCACCACCCCGGCGAGCATGGACAAGGGTAGCCAGCTCCACTGGTGCGGAGCGAACCACGTGACCAGCCCAGCCATGGCAAGGGCGAACACCCAGTTGGCGATCCAGCCGGAATTCGGGAACAGCTTGAGGGCCTTGGCGGCAAGGTTGATCATGAACATGCACAGCAGCCCGGCACCCACGGATAACCGGCCTACCGGGGTATCCAGCTGGAACTGGGCAGCCATGGCCGCGAGCACCACAAAAGCCGAGGCGCCCAACAGGGAATGAGTTCCTTGCCGGTGTCCGCCGCTGGCCTTCTCAATCCCAACGGCGATCACGTTCGACAAGGGCGGCAGCGAGTGGGCGATGGTGCTCGAACGGTGGTCCCAATCGCACACCAAAGCAGTCCCCGCCGTCGTCATCGCTCCGATGAGGATTCCGGTGGCGTCCAGCGGGTACCAGCCCAAGGCGTAGGGGCCAGTTGACGCAATAGCTATCCACGCCGCGGCCCCGGACGCGGCGTGGTGTCCTCCCATCACCGCTTTAGCCTCCGGTCTGCGAAGCGGAGGAAGCGGGCGAAACCGCGAAGATGGCTTCGATCACCGTGTTGGCCCACTCCAGGATCTCGGCGTCCTGCAGGTCCCGGCCGCCGATCCGCGCCGTCTTCGGCTTGGGGATCAGCACGGCGTCGAGCGCCGGCTTGGTCTGCGAACCCGGGTACATGCGGTTCAGGCGCATGACTTTGGACTCGGGCAGCTGGGCGGGCGAGAAGCGGATGAAGTTGCCCTGGAGCGCGACGTCGGACAGCCCGGCTT
This sequence comes from Arthrobacter sp. MMS24-S77, assembly GCF_054888235.1. NCBI lineage: Bacteria > Bacillati > Actinomycetota > Actinomycetes > Micrococcales > Micrococcaceae > Arthrobacter > Arthrobacter sp. MMS24-S77. The sequence goes on along the minus strand of NZ_JBTZRN010000001.1, from coordinate 1,417,295 downwards.
CGCGGGCACCCACCCGGAAGCGGGCGACGGCGATCAGGTTCTTCGCGGGCAGCGGCGGCTCACCGTAACGGTCCACGAGTTCGGCCAGGACCTCGTCGATGGCTTCGTTGGTGATGGCCGCAGCCAGTTTCCGATACGCCTCCAGGCGCAGGCGTTCACCAGGCACATAGTCGTGCGGCAAGTGGGCATTGACGGGCAACTCGATCTTCATGTCGGCGGCCTTCTCTTCGGCCTCGCCACGGTATTCGGCCACTGCTTCACCCACCAGGCGGATGTAGAGATCGAAGCCAACGCCCTGGATGTGCCCGGATTGTTCCCCGCCCAGCAAGTTGCCGGCGCCGCGGATTTCGAGGTCCTTCATGGCCAACTGCATGCCCGCGCCGAGCTCGTTGTGGGCCGCAACGGCTTTGAGCCGTTCGAGCGCCACTTCGCCCAACGGCTTCTCCGAGGGGTACAGGAAGTAGGCGTAGGCACGTTCGCGGCCACGGCCCACACGGCCACGCAACTGATGGAGTTGGGAGAGGCCGTACTTGTCCGCCCCGTCCACAATCAGCGTGTTGGCATTGGAAATATCCAGGCCGGTCTCAATGATCGTGGTGCAGACCAGGACGTCGAAGCGCTTCTCCCAGAAGTCCACGATGATCTTTTCCAAGCGACTCTCGGACATTTGCCCATGAGCCACCTCAACGCGTGCTTCCGGAACGAGCTCCCGGATCTGCGCGGCGATGCGCTCAATCGAAGACACGCGGTTGTGGACGAAGAACACCTGCCCTTCGCGCATGAGCTCACGCCGGATCGCCGCGGAGGTCTGCTTGTTGGTGAACGGCCCCACGTACGTTAGAACCGGATGCCGCTCTTCCGGAGGCGTGGCCAGCGTGGACGTTTCGCGGATGCCCGTGAGGGACATCTCGAGCGTACGCGGGATCGGCGTCGCACTCATGGCGAGGACGTCCACGTTGGTGCGCATCTTCTTGAGGGCTTCCTTGTGCTCCACACCGAAGCGCTGCTCCTCATCGACGATCACCAAGCCAAGGTCCTTGAACTCGAAGTCCTTGGAAAGCAGGCGGTGCGTGCCAATGACCACATCCACGGAGCCGTTCTTGACTCCCTCCATGGTTTCCTTGGCTTCCTTCGGACCTTGGAACCGGGACAGCGGCTTGACGCGCAGGGGGAACCCGGAGAACCGCTCGGTGAAGGTTTCATAGTGCTGCTGGGCGAGCAATGTGGTGGGAACAAGGACCGCCACCTGCTTGCCGTCCTGCACGGCCTTGAACGCGGCACGCACGGCGATCTCGGTCTTTCCGTACCCGACATCGCCCGAGACCAGCCGGTCCATGGGTATCTCGCGTTCCATGTCGGCCTTGACCTCGTTGATGGTGGTCAGCTGGTCCGGCGTCTCCACGTACGGGAAAGCTTCCTCGAGCTCGCGCTGCCACGGGGTGTCCGGAGCGAAGGCATGTCCGCGCGACGCCATGCGTGCCGAGTACAGCCGGATGAGCTCCCCCGCGATTTCCTTGACAGCCTTGCGGGCCTTGGACTTGGTGCTCGCCCAGTCCGCCCCGCCCATCTTGCTCAACGACGGCGTATCTCCCCCGACGTACCGGGTCACCTGGTCCAGCTGGTCCGTGGGGACGAAAAGCCGGTCGCCGGGGGCGCCGCGCTTGGACGCCGCGTACTCGAGCACGAGGTACTCGCGCAGGCCGGCATCTCCCCCTGACGGACCGGCCGAGGAGCCAGCCACCTTGCGCTGGATCAGCTCCACGAACTTCCCGATTCCGTGCTGTTCGTGCACCACGAAATCACCGGCGTGCAACTGGAGGGGGTCGACGGCGTTGCGACGCTTGGAGGGCATGCGTCGCATGTCCTTCGTGGACCCGGCCGAGGTGCGGCCCAGGAGGTCCGCTTCCGTGAGCAGTCCCAGTTTGAGGCCGTCCAGGACAAACCCGCGTCCGACGGCGGCGGTGGTCACCTCGATGATGCCGGCCTGGGGTTCGTGGGCCAGGGATTCGACGCGGGAACACGGGATGTCGGCGTCATGGAACAACTCGGCGAGACGCTGGGCCGGTCCGGGCCCGTCCGTGGCCACCACAATGCGCCACTGGTCGCGCACGTGGGAACCGATGAATTCGAGCATCTCCGCGACGTCGCCCTGGTAGCCGCGCGGTTCGCGGGCGTGCAGGTTCAGGACGTCAATGTCGAGAACCAACTCTTCGTCCGTCGCCAAAGACGTGATGGACCACCAGGAGACACCATGGGCCAGGGCCGCGCTCCGGGTGTCCGTCAAAGATTGGAAGCTGGCCGCGTGCAGGTCGGTGGCGGCTTGGGAACCCAAGTCCAAAGGCGCCCTCCCGCCGTCGGACGCTGTGGACCATGCCGCCTCAAGGAACTCCTCGTTGGTGGCCGCGAGGTCGTGCGCGCGGGTGCGGACTTTCTCCGGTTCGATGACCACACCGATCGAACCGGCGGGCAACTGGTCCACGAAAGGCACCATGGCGTCCACCAGGACTGGAGCGAGGGACTCCATGCCCTCGACAGCGATGCCGCCTGCGATCTTTTCCAGCATGTCCGCGGCGGCAGGCATGTCCACCTTAAGCTTGGCGGCCCGGGACATGACCGACGGCGTGATGAGGATTTCCCGGCAGGGTGGGGCGTGCAGTTCGGTAGGGTGGTGCACGGCCGGACCGGAGAGCGAACGCTGGTCAGCCACCGCGAACCAGCGCATTTGGTCCACCTCGTCGCCGAAGAATTCCACCCTGATGGGGTGGTCCTCGGTGGGTGGGAAGACGTCCAAAATACCGCCCCTGACGGCAAATTCGCCCCGGTGGGTAACCATGTCCACGCGCGAGTAGGCAGCGTCGGCAAGGCGGCGTACGACGTCGCTGAAGGGCATTTCCTGCCCTACCTTCAACGTCACGGGGACCAGTTCTCCCAGGCCCGCCACGAGCGGCTGGACCACAGCGCGAACCGGGGCCACGACCACCCGCAGGGGACCCGCCGTCGAACTCTCCGGGTGGGCCAGGCGGCGCAGGACTGAGAGCCTGCGGCCCACCGTGTCCGAGCGCGGAGAGAGCCTTTCGTGCGGCAGCGTCTCCCAGCTGGGAAAGGCCGCCACCGAATCAGCTGGAAGATAGGACGCCAATGCCGCTGTCAGGTCTTCTGCTTCGCGGCCCGTGGCCGTCACGGCCAAAACCACCGCAGTGTCTTCACTATTTTGGGAGGCGAGGCCATCGGCCATTTCCGCCAACAGCGCCGCCCTCAAACCTGCCGGGGCGCTGATCTGGTAGTCGCTGCTGCGCTCGCTAAACGCGCGTGCCGCCTCGGGCCTGACCCGCGCGAACGTCCGGTCCTCGCCCAGGGCACGCCGCAATCCGTCAAGTGACGCGACAGCGCCAGGGTGGCTGATTCCGGAGTTGACCGCTGACGGCTGGCCTTTGGAACTCATGGATGGCACTCCTCGGAAGAGGTAAGTCGGATGGGGGAAGGCAACACGAAAACCCGAAATTCTCTCGAATCCCGGGGCGTTCCTAGCCTACCCCGCCAACACCGTAGGATGTTTGGGAGCCGCAAGAGCTTTCAACCGAGATATTCACGGAGGACCCCCATGGCCCTGAACGCATCCACCACCCTGCCCTACGGCGTCGACCGCGTAGCCGCTACTTTCATTGACGAAGACTTCCTGCGCCACACGAGCGAGTATGTCGGCGGCACTTTGGAATCATTCCAGATCGACGGCGACACCTCCGGAGCATTCACCACCATCACGGTCCGCACCCTGCCCACCACGCGCCTCCCGGAGATCGCCCGCAAGTTCGTGGGCGAGAAGCTCACCGTCACCCAGACCGAGAAGTGGGACGCCCCGACGGCCGACGGCTCCCGGACCAGCAACATCTCCCTGAAGATCTCCGGCGCCCCGCTGGATGTCACCGCAGCGCAGCGCCTGGTGGCCGACGGCGGCAACACGCGCGTCGAGCTCGAAGGTGCCGTCACGTCGTCGGTTCCGTTCCTCGGCGGCAAGATCGCGGACGCAGCCGAACCGATGGTGGGCAAGGCGTTGAACATCCAGTCCCAGCAGGCCCAGGCCTGGCTCGAAAGCCACTAGCGTGAAGCTGGCAGCCGGGCTGTCGATTGTGCTGATCGTAGCGGGGGCATGGTCACTGATTGTTTGGCCGCAGTTCCTGCGCCGCGTCATGTCGGACGCCCGTGCCCGCGACGCCAACGGGAAGGCCACGAAGTTCCTGACGGTCCACGTCGTGTTGGTCACCATCTCCATGGTGCTCGGACTCGCGACGGCGGTCATCGGCGTCGCGGGGCTGCTCGCCTAACGCCCCTTCCGAGCCCAACTAGCTCGCATTTGTTGTCGTTTTGAGGGCTCATAACGACAACAACTGCGAGTCAGTTGGGCGCCTCGGCGGAGTTGGGCGCCTCGGCTAAAATTGATCACAGGTGCGCCGGGAAGTCTGGTCGGCAACAGTTTTGTCGACCCCAAGCTTCCCAAGGAGCCACATGGCGAACCGCCCGTACCCCGGTGCCCCTTCCAGGGTTTTCAGCCGCTCCAGCTTCCCCGAGTACCAACGGATCCTGGCCATCCTTCGCACCGAAACCGTTGGTGGTGCGCTCCTGCTCGCCGCCACGGTGGCCGCCCTGGTCTGGGCCAACTCACCGCTTGCCAATGGCTACTTTGCCCTGCGCGATGTCAAGATCGGCTACGCCCCGTGGCACCTGGAACTGAGCCTGGGCCACTGGGCGTCGGACGGGCTCCTGGCCGTGTTCTTCTTCATCGCCGGGCTGGAACTGAAGCGCGAATTCGTGGCAGGGGAATTGCGAAAGCCTGCAAAAGCGATCGTCCCGGTAGCGGCAGCGGTGGGCGGAGTGGCCCTTCCCGCGCTCATTTACGTGGTCCTCAATCTAGGCTCCGGCGCGGAAACGCTCAATGGCTGGGCGATCCCCACGGCCACGGACATCGCCTTCGCCTTGGCCGTCCTCGCCGTCATCAATACGCATCTGCCAGCGGCCTTGCGCACTTTCCTGCTGACGCTGGCCGTGGTGGATGACTTGATCGCCATCGGCATCATCGCGTTCTTCTATTCGAGTGGCCTCGAGCCGCTCATGCTGCTGGCGGCCGCCGTGCCGCTTGCCCTCTTTGCCTTCCTGGTCCAGAAGCGCGTCCACAGCTGGTACCTGCTGCTCCCCCTTGCTGCGGCCACCTGGGCCTTCGTCCATGCATCAGGCATCCACGCGACCGTGGCCGGGGTCCTGCTCGCCTTCGCCGTGCCCGTGGTGGCCTCGGGAAAGAAAGGCGAGCCCGCAGCCGGACTCGCGGAAAGCTTCGAACACCGGCTGCGTCCTTTGTCGGCTGGCTTTGCCGTGCCCGTGTTCGCTTTCTTCTCCGCCGGCGTGGCGTTAGGCGGCGGCGAGGGACTGGGCGCTGCCTTGCGGGATCCGGTGGCTGTGGGCATCGTGCTCGCCCTGGTGGTGGGCAAGACGGCGGGCGTCTTCGGCACCACGTTCCTCATCACCAAGACCACTCGCGCGCGCCTCGACGACGGCCTCGCGTGGATCGACGTCGCAGGACTGGCCATGCTGGCGGGTGTCGGCTTCACTGTTTCCCTCTTGATCGCCGAGCTAGGCTTTGGCACCGGTTCGCCCCACGATGACCACGCGAAAGTGGCCATCCTGGCCGGTTCCCTAGCCGCTGCGGTGCTTGCCGCCGTCGTACTCAAAGCCCGTAACGGGCACTACCGGCGCGTGGCACGGGAGGAGCAAAGGGACGACGACGGCGACGGCGTGCCTGACGTTTTTGCCCGCGCCTAAGATAGGTCCCGTGTTCGCCCGGGGCCAGTCGTTGGGCGATAGGCCGGCTGTTATCGATTGCCGCGCAGTGAGCGGACGATCCTGCCGGCCAGCCGTGCCGGCCGCCTGGCGACGTCCGTAAAGCTGGTCCTGTGCCGGACGGTTTCCTCCAGGGACGCCAGCCTTCGGCCGAGCTCGTCCACACTTGAATTGACCCGCTCCGTCAGATCGCGCAACTCACGGATCGCACTTTCTTGCTGGCTGTGCATCTGGGCCAAATAGAGCAGGGTTCCGTACCCCGTCTTGCCTGCCTCTTCGCGCAGGAACGCATCACGCACGTATCGATCGAACTTCTGGTGGTCGTCGGCGCCGGCAATGACGCTGTTCCCCATGTCCCCGTTCGCCGTCAGGCGCTGGCACCAGAACGCAAGCGCTTCACCGTCGAGTAGCTCGATGGGGAATGCCGACAGGAAACGCAAGTAGAACTCCCAATCGCCCACGGCGTCCAAGGCCTCGTTGTAGTTGCCCACGCGTTCGTGGACAGCGCGGCGATAGAGGATGGAAATGGGCACGATCCGATTGCTGCGAAGCATGTCCGTCAAAGTGATCGCGTTGAGCTCACGCTCGTACGGCAAGGAGCCGGTCTGCACGATGACTCCACCACGGATCTCCTCATAGACGATGTCCGTCCTGACAGCCACACCCTGGGCGTTGGGGTGCTCCTCGAGGAAGCCCACGGTCTTCTTCAGGAAGTCCTTGTGCCAACGGTCGTCGTCGTCGTGGATGGAGATGAATTCAGAGGCGGAAGCTTGGATTCCTGCGTTGGATGCCGCTTCCATGCCTTTGCTGGTCTCGTGGTGGAGAATTGTCAGCTTGCCAACGGGAAGGTGCTCCCAGGTCCTGGCCAGCGCATCGACGGGAACGGGATCCCCGCCGTCGTTCACGACGACTACTGCAACATCCTCGAACGCTTGGTCAAATATGTCCTCGAGCGCCCGCCGCAAGAGCACCGGCCGGTTTTTTGTGCGTACGACGATCGCGACACGTGCCACGGCGTTCATCGGCGACCTCCGGCAACACGACGCAGCACCCCGGCACTCCGGCGCAACAACGAAGCAACCCTGAATGACCGCGATCCCAAGATTCGTTCCCTTTCGTCCAGGGCTGCATTCCGTTCAGGCACCAGCAGATCGCGTTGAGAACGGACATCGTCCCACTCCGTCCAGAGGCTCGCGATTCCCCCGCTCAAGGCGCGGAACTGAACGCGTTGCTCCCTGGCCTGCCTGGCCCACTCCGAGTCCGACTCGAGCGTCACGACGTCCCCCAGCCCCTTTGCTGTTTCGGTACCGGTCGCCGAGAAGATGCTTGCGACGGCGTCCCACCAGTTCTCGTGAACGGCGCGTATCCGGGGACGTAGCGAATCAAGGTGCTCACGGATTTCCCCGCGCCTGGCCCAGGCTTCAGCGACCGCCCGGTCGAAACCTCCGCCGGCGAGGCTGCTCAGCGGCAGGGCCCAGTCTTCCACGCCCCAGTTGTCCATGGCTCCGTGCAATCTCACATCGGAGTAGGCGTCATTGGCCAGGGAAACCACCGGTACTCCTGCGGCCAGGCCAAAGACAACAGGGTGGTAGCGATTTGTCAGCACCAGTTCCGCTGCCACCGTGAGCGCAGCAGCCGCCGGCGCAGGAAGCACCGGACAAGCGTGAATCCGGCCGCTCTGGGAGTGCGCCAAAACTGTTTCATGGGACTCGTGGTCTCCGCCCCCGCCCTCTTGGCCTAGAGGACCCACATGGGGGATCAAATAGATGGGAAGGCCGGTTAGCTCCGTGGCCCGGTCCAATACTTTGCCCAGCTCTGCAAGGCTTCGGGTTCCATCTCGCCAGGATTCAGGACCAAACGTCGCGGCGATGAACGGCCCGGCCGGAAACTCGAACCCATCCCAGGCCGCGTCGTTCGCGCCTGCCGATTCGGGAGAAGCCGATCCCGGAGAGGCCGATCCCGGCGAGGCGGATCCCGGGGAGGCAAGGAAGCTGGCATCGTCCAGAACCCTGGTCAGTTTCTCCGACCCCAGGCCCATCTGGAAGCCCAACGCGTAGGACGATCGCTCCCGGGCGCCCACCAACGCAGAGTAGTCCAACAGCTCATGGAGAACCTGCTGATCCTGCGGCAACAGGGTGGGACCGAAGGTCTGTCCGCTGACAACGAGGGGCTTGCCCAGTTCCTTCGCGATAAGGCCCAGCGCAGCACGTTCGTAGAGCAGCCATCCATACAAGGAATTCATGTTGCCGCCGCCGGCGATCAGCACACCGTCTGCCGACTTCACCTCGTCAATGACCCGCCACACGGAATCATGGGCCGGTAAGGCGGTCCGGTCTCCACGGGCTGCGCGGCGCACAAGTTCCAGGTGGTTGCTCCGCTCCGCCGGCGGCCACGGGAACACCAAAGTGTCTATCGCGTCCATGCCATAGAGGTCCCTGGTTTGTCCCGGGTCGCGGGTAAGGAGGACGATCTTGGCCTGCAATCGGGCTCGAAGTTCATCGGCCGCCGCGATTGCCATCGCCTCATCGCCCACGTGATAGGCCACCTGGCCCAGATCGCCTTGCACCAGAATCTTCAACACTCGGTCCTTCCCTAACAAGCACGCAGCGGTTGCGTCGACTAGACGCTTAACCACTTCCGGATGCGCTGAAACAGCCTATCGTCCTTCCCTGCGGACACCGAACTGTGCCGCGTCCCTGCAGTTTTGAGACCTGCCGCCCCGGAGTGTCCCGGTGATGTGCAGCCATCCGAGTAGCCGACATTTCAAATGGAGTATTGCCGCCTGCAAGTGGGGTGGTTGGCACGCTATTTGAGCCCGATTGGCAGGAATACGTTGCTGCTATGGACGCGAATAGTATGGAACGAGTGTGGCATGGGGCCCACAGGAAGGCCCAAGCGAAGAACTGGTCGTTGTTCTTTGTGTGGGCGGTTCTCGGTCTCATGTCGATTTCGGTGCTCATCGCAGCGGTACCCAAATGATGCGGTGGCGATGCCAACGGTACACAAAAGCTCGGACCGGTTTTCGCGGGTCCGAGCTTTTCTTTGTCGCCTACGTTTCCAATGTTGCGAGGCCAAGTCCAGCCGTCATCGCCGCAGCGTGACTGCGTTATGCCCTACGACCTTCAGCGGATCGCACCCATAAGGGCGGCAAGAATCGTCACGGCTACGAGGGCGAGCAACAATCCCACAATCACAAATTCCGCCCGGCGGACCCGATGCTGGCTCCGGCGCCATTCGCGCCTGCTCTCCAAGGTGATCATGTTTCGAGGCTAAATCCGGCCGCGAGTCCGCAATAGAGTGGACGCTACTCGACCTAGGACTCGCCGCGCTAGAGAGCCGGGGACACCCCTTGGCTGGCCTCGGCCTGGCGTAGCGCGTCTTCCGCCGCTACCCATGCGAGCATGGCGCACTTCACCCTGGCGGGATACTTGGCAACTCCGGCCAGCGCGGCAGCATCCTGGAGGAGTTCCTCGTCCGCTTCCAGCTTGCCGCGCGAGCGCATCAATTCGCGGAAATGATCAATGGTCCGTCGAAGGGACGCCGGGGACATGCCTGGCGCCATTTCACTGAGTATTGACGCCGACGCCATCGAAATTGCACAGCCGTCGCCATCCCAGTGGATATCAGTGACGGCCTGTCCGTCTCCGGCGGTGCCGACGCTGAGTCGCAGGGTGATTTCGTCACCGCAGATGGGATTGAGCTGGTGACTCTGCCCCGTGCCGGCCGTACCTGCTGCGGCGGCCGGCAGCCCAGCCAGGTCTCCCCCGCTGCGGGCCTTGGAGTGCTCCAGGATCAGCTGTTGGTACAAGGAGTCCAGGCCACTCATGACGTCACTCCAGAAGCCGTTATCCCGAAATAGGGCCGAATCTTGGCAACTGCCTCAACCAGCAGGTCGACTTCCTCGGACGTCGTGTACAGGTAGGTACTGGCCCGGGTGGAGGCAGTCAGGCCAAGCCTGCGGTGCAGGGGCTGCGCGCAATGGTGACCCACCCGGACGGCGATCCCCAGATCATCAAGGTACTGTCCGACGTCGTGAGCGTGCACTCCCGCGACGTCGAACGCGGCAAGCCCTGTCCGTTCTTCCCCTGGACCGGGTCCCAGCACGCGCACGCCATCGATGGCACTAAGGCCTGCGACAAGCCTTTGGCCAAGCTCCGCCTCCCGAAGGGCCACCCGCTCCATCCCTGTTTCGCTGAGGTAGTTCACTGCCGCAGCCAGGGCCACCGCCTGCGAAATAGGCTGCGTTCCGGCCTCGAAACGCTGGGGAGAGGGCAAGTACTGGGCTTGTTCCATCGTCACCGTGGTGATCATGGAACCACCAGTCAGGAAGGGTGGCATCGCGTTGAGCAGTTCGCTGCGGCCGTAGACCGCACCGATTCCCGTAGGTCCCAGCATTTTGTGCCCGGAAAATACGGCGAAGTCAACGTCCAGGGCTTTGAAGTCCAAGGGGAGGTGCGGCGCGGACTGGCAGGCGTCCAGGACCACCAAGGCACCCACTTCCCGGGCCATCCGGACCAACATCTCCACCGGGTTGATGTTGCCGAGCACGTTGGACGTGTGGGTGAAGGCCAGGATCCTGGTGCGCCCGGTCACCAGTCGCGCTGCTTCCTCAAGGCGCAGCGCACCGGCGTCGTCAACGGGAATGTACTTGAGGGTAGCGCCGGTCCGCCGGCACAGCTCCTGCCAAGGGATCAGGTTGGCGTGGTGCTCCATTTCGGTGACAAGCACTTCGTCGCCCGGCTTGAGGGCAAAGCGCGCGGCTTCTGCACCCGTTTGGCCCACGCTGGCGTTCGAAAATGAATAGGCCAGAAGGTTCAGCCCAGCGGTGGCGTTCGCGGTCCAGATCAGCTCGTCATCCTGCGCGCCCACAAAACGTGCCACGGTGGCACGTGCGTCTTCGAAAGAGTCCGTCGCTTCTACAGCGAGGTGGTGGGCACCCCGATGGACAGCGGAGTTTCGCTGCTCATAGAATTCCTGCTCCGCCTCCAGGACACTTCGAGGGTTCTGCGAGGTGGCACCCGAATCCAGATAGACCAGGGGGTTGCCATTGATTTCCTGCGCAAGAACGGGGAAATCATTACGGATGCGACGGACTTCATCGTCATCGAGTGCGGAAACCTGGGCATCTCCCCACGCGGGGGTGGAAACCATCGTCAAAACCGGTGCTCCTTGTTAGGAATACGTGGCAATCGCCAGAAGCTGACCGCCAGGAGTGGCGGCGTCACCTAGTAATTGTCCCACCATTTGGCTTCGCTGCCTCATCCGCGGAGCTACCCGGCCTACTCCTCCGGCTTCGCCAACTCGTCCCACAGCTCTGAAAGCTTTTGCCTGCGCGAGACTCCAAGCTTCCCGTAAACCCGCTGAAGGTGCGCGTTGACAGTGTTTACGGCGATACCCAAACGAGCGGCTACCTCCGCACTGCTCAGCCCGGAAGCGACCAAGGCAGTCACTTCGCGTTCGCGCTGGGAGAGCTTGACGATCCCAGGAAGGGTAGAGGGCCTGGACTCAGGACCTTCCGGGCCGGGTTCGTCAAAGGCAAACACCTCTTCCTGTTCATAAGCCTGGTCTTTTTGAGGCTCGCCTGTTACGGCTTCTTCTGTTCCCAGTCCTGGTCCTTGTCCCATTTCCTGACCTGCTTCCTGTCCCGAGGGCACTCCGGACTCGACACTCCACACAACCTCGGACACCCCTGGCCCCACCTGCCGGTAGCCGCGGCTGCCGGTACGCGCGGCCAAGCCCAGGTTCAGCATTTCAAGGGCCCGGTGTCCCTTCTTGGCAGCCGAACCTGCAAGTTGAAGGAGCTTCCTGTGTGAATGTTCTGCACCAATCAGCACTGACCGTGCTGCGGATGAATAGCTTTCGGCGAGCTGTGATGCCAGGTAGTTTCCTGAACTGCGGCGCGAATCGTAGGCCGCCAATGCGCGGCGTACCTGGTTGACATCGCCGAGCAACCACGCAGCCGCGGCAAGTCCTCCGAGGGCCGGTGGCAGGAGCCCGTCGGGGTCGGCTTCATCCAGCCGGGCCTTGGCCTGGCGGAACTGTTCACAAGCCAATTCCAGGCTCCCCTGCCTTGCAAGCACAAGCGCCCTGTAGAGGTGGGCAGACCCGCCGAAATAGCTCATCCGGTTGCTGAAACTGGAACTGCCGGCGCAAAACATTTCGGAGCCACCCCATTGCCCTCGCCAGATCAAATTCGATCCGTGGATGGTCAACACAGTGGAATGGAAGTCCACAGGGCTCCGAGGCAGCCTCCCCAAAACTTCGAGGGCCGACGTTGAGAGAGCGACGGCGTCCGCGAACCGCCCGCTGACAGCCAACCCTTGGGAGACAAGCGCCATCAAAAGCACGCCGGCCTGGGTAGGCGGTGGGGGCTGGCCCTCCGAACGCAGTCCAGGGTCGACCAATTGGCTACGGCAAAGCCTTTGGAACAACTCACCACCGGTTGAAGGCCAGCTGCCGTTCTGCGCGTCCAGATACAGCTGGAGAACATCCAGCTCGTCCCGGACGGCCGTCTGGCCAAGGTAGGCGGGCTCGCCCGGCTGGACCCCGACGGCGGCAGTCTCCAGCCGCCGTCGGGCTTCCTGCAGGACCGCCTGAAGCACATTTGCCCCCGGCGAAGTCGGCAAAAGGGCTTGCAACAGCAGCCACACGGCGTGGGCGAAATCCACAGTCAAGACGTCAGGGGTATTTGCCACCAAACCTTTCAGGACCGTGACGGCTCCGGGGAAATCCCTCGTTTGATACAGGGCCCTTGCCAGCTCCACCCCTGCGACCAGTCCAAGTTCCGGCGCCCGCACCGCATCCGCGGACCGCCTGGCCCGCCGACTATCGTGAACGTCGTTCGCCGCAATGGCCACGGCCAGAAGATCAGCGTCGGGCACCGGCAATCCGCTTTCCTGTTCCAGGTCCACCCGACGGAACAGCGTCCAGAGTGAGTCTTCCGCAACCGGGACGGAGATCTTGTAGATGCTTCGGCGAAGCTCCAAGATCCGCGCAGGTCCCAGTTGCTGCCGGGCCAGCCTCCCCTCGATGGCGTGGCTGAGGGAAACTGTCCCCTGGTTGTCGTTCTGCACACGGATCGTTCCGTCGCCCCTGAGCGCTTCCATGGCCCGCTTTTGGACAAGCTGTTCGAGGACGGCCATTGGTATCGGCTCCCCCGCCGCCAGAAGATCCACAACCTGACGCTGCGGCACTGAATATCCCTCAAGCCGGTGCCGGGTCAGCTCAAGCGCTTGCGAACCGTCCAGGCGGATCGGTCCGGACAATATCCAGGAATCAGCCTGCTCCACGATCTCGCCACGCGCTGCGGTTTCGTCCAGAAGCAATTTCGCGGCCTGCAGGTTACCTCCGGTGGCGGCATGGATGTCCCGGACCAGGCTGCGCGCGGCGTGTCCTCCGAGACGGTCATCGAGGAATTCGCGAAGCTGGTCCTGCGTGAGGTCATCAAGGGTCACCACCGAAAGCTGCCGCGAAACGACGGATTCCATCAGTTCCATCCTCAGTGGCCGGTCTGAGCGGTGGGTGGCGATCATGCGGATGTCCGGTTCAACAAGGAGCTGGCTCAAGAGCCAAAGGGACATGTCGTCCAGGAAATCGATGTTGTCCAGTACCAGCAAGGCCGAGGATCCGGCTGTTGAGGCGCCGCGCACCGCCTTCCGGCAAGCCGCAACGATGGAACCCGGCCACACCTTGGCGCGGGCCGGCAGGTCCGGAACAAGTGCCATGGCGATTCCAAACGGGATATCCGCGAATGACTCGGAGACGTTGTGGGCGATCACGCTGAACGATCCGCGCAGTACTGAAGCCGCAGCGTCCAAGAGAGTGGTCATTCCCGAACCGCTCGCGCCTGAGATGACTACCCCGGCCGGTTCCGCCCCTGACAAGGCAATAACAATCTCTTGAAGCTCTGCTGCCCGAATGATCGGGGGCGAGGTGTGGGTCCCTTCAGTATCGTCCATGGTCCTGTCTCATCTTCGGGCCGCCCGACACGTGTTCCTGACGGCCGCGGCACGGACCGGTGTCATTTCCAAACGTTACCCGCGGGTTTCCGTCCTGGATTGAGTGGTAACTACTTGGTTTTCCGGGGCTACTTGCATGAAATCCTGGCCCTCCACGCAGGCTTGTGAAGGGGAGCCCTCGCCTCGTTTGGAGGCCGGATTTGTACCCGCTGTTACCCTCCTGTGATCTGACTGTGTAAGCTGGACCCGCAAGAGTAAGTTCAGGCTGGCTACTTCTGGGGAGTTGAAGCGCAGCCTATTTTCGTAACAACTCTGTCGTGACACACCATTTGGCCGTGTACGACCCTGCGGCATTTTCGCCTGCAGATCGCCTTACCCGATTGCCTCGGTCTCATATGTCTATGTCCCCAACAGATATGTCACCCAAAATATGAAACACCTGTTCACAGCACTCATCGCCGTGTTGCTTCTTGCCTTCGGCGGGATAGCGACCATCTCAGCCGTCCAATCGTCACACAACACCTCATCCTGGGGTGGCGACCGCTCTTCAAAGACGCCTTCCGCCTCCTCCACCCCCAGGCGAACTTCGACGCCGACACCGACGCCGACGCCGACGCCTAACAACGTTCCGGCCTCAACGCCGTCGAGCCAGCCCGCCCCGGCCACGCCGGCCCCGACCGCAACGGCCGCCGGCGCACCCGCCCCAACGGCGGCGCCCCTGCCCGTCACAGGGACCTACCCGCTCCACACCAACATCGTGAGCACCAGCTTCTGGGTTGGCGAAATCTTCAACGCTAGCCTCTCGGATGGCTCGCAGGTCTGCTCAACTTTCAACGGCCAGTGGGCCCTCCAGCACACCGGCGTCAACCTCGGAACGACGCCCATGAGCGCGAGCGGCTGCCCCGGCAGCCCCTACGGCGGTTGCGACGGTGTCAGCTCCGGCACCGGCACGAGCTTCAAGTGCGTCACTGAAAAGCGCGTGGCGAGCAATGGGTACTTCCCGTTGCACCAGCCCAAGCCCTTGCAAAACCCGTTCTACCTGGACCTGCCTTACGACGACGTCAATGACAGCGTCGCTTTTGCCGAGCGTTGCAAGGTGATTCCGTGGGCCGCCGCAGACAACGCCGCAACCGGCGTCAACCATTGCGCGGACTCGAACTACAGCTACATGAAGAACGCCTGGGTCCAGATCACCGGCCCCAATGGCAGCGTCTGCTACGGACAAGTTGAAGATGCCGGCCCCTCCAGCGGCTCCCTCTACCACGACTCCGCCTACGTGTTCGGCGCAAACAACGCCCGTCCCGCCAACAAGCAGTTCTCCGGCGACCCGAGCCAGGGCGCAGGCATGGACGTGTCCCCGGCGCTGAACGGCTGCCTCGGCTTCGCTGAGTTGGACGGCGACAACGACCACGTCTCGTGGCGCTTCGTGGACCGCGCCAGCGTCCCCGCCGGCCCGTGGCTCACTGTTGTCACCACTGCGGGAGTCACCAACTAAGATCAACACGCGTTTCCAGGCCTCTTGATCCCTGGAACCGGGCGGACGCCCATGTCCCAGCCGTCATGGCTGCGTGGCATGGGCGTCCGTGCGTCCGGGACTTGTCACCCCAGCTGTCCCTAGCCCTAGCCGACCCGTGCCACTGGCGGTCCGGCCGCACTCATTTCCTGTGACGGGCGTTGGATCCTTCGGACAGGGCTGACCCAAACTCCCGATGAACGTGCAGAGTACGCCCTTGGCAACACCTGCAGGCAAATGATGGCATCCAGGATCCGCATCAGGGGAAACAAGGGAGCCATCAACAAAAGGCGCGGACTGCGCATCGTGATGGCGGCAAGGATCGTCAGGAAGAAGTCCGGCAGGAAGACTCCGATGAGAACGTCCTGGGGCCGCAGGACACCGGACAGGAAAACGAACACGTCCGATCGATTGCCAAGGATCCAGACCTCGACAGCAGCGATAGACGATAGCAGGAAGGCGGGCACCAGCAGCACGAAGAAGATGCAGCTGGCGACGAGCTCGACGATGTATAGTCCCAGGACAAACCAGAACCTGCCGAACTGCAGTCCATGCCGCCTGACCGTCTGCCAGAAGCCAAGGATCCACCGCCGCACCTGCTTGATGTAGTCCTTCAGATTGTCCGGATCCTGTGTGTAGGCAACAGCGGCGGATGGATGGAATGCGATCCGTCCCAGTTTCTTCGCATGGATTTCAAACGTCATGTTGAAGTCTTCAATCACCAGTCCCGGCGCCAGGACCTGTATTTCGGCGAGCGCGCTGGTCCGATACATGCTGGCAAATCCCGGAACGATCGAAACAACATTGGCGCCCCGGGCTGCTTGGCCGTATTTGAGCAGCAGTTGAACCACGATGTAAAGGCGCTCCCGGTAGGCCACCAGGAAGCGGCCAATCGCTGTCGGAGATGGCGGACTCATGATGGATTTGGCGCGTCCCGCGACAGCGACCACCGTGGGGTCGGAAAACAGCGGCAGCCCCGTTTCGAGGTAATCCGGGGTCGGGCGGGTGTCCGCATCCAGAAGCATGACCACCTTGAACCTCTTGCACAGGTCAAAATGGGCGATTCCCGCCGCGAGCGCGCCTGCCTTGCCCCGATTCGGTTCGAGCTCGAGGACCTTTACTCCTGCGGCCCGCGCAATAGCTGCGGTGTCGTCCGTGGACATGTCCGAAATGATGTGGATGTTGCGCCGAGGGACCAAAACTGACGCGGCAAGGATGGTCTCCCTGATGACGAGCGCCTCATTGTGGGCGGCTACGAGGACCGCGACATTCGACGGGTAGATTCGGACTCCTTTCGAACGATGGCGGGCCCGTTGCCGTCGCTGGGCCGGTACCCCGCCGCCCCGCAGCAAGGAAATCCACCCACGGATCCGGTTGGACCATACCTGGATCCTCCAGGACTGCTCACTCGCCAAGCGCAAGAGCCCGGCAAAGGACCAGAAAATCGTGCTGATCCCCAGAACCAAAACGATTGAAAGAACTATCACGGCGACGGAGCTCCAACTGTGTCGAACATTTCGTAATCGTCGGTAGCAAGTTGGCCATCGCTGAAGAGGTTCATACCAAAGCTGATGGCTTCTGCCCCGGGCGGAACGGGCGGCGTTTCCCAGATTGCCTGTTCGTAGCTGGTGTTTGCCGCAAACCAGGGACTGGCTGTCCAGTAGGTCCACGTGCCCAGCTTGTTGCGGTAATACAGTTCAAACTGCGTCTTCGCAGTGGACTGGTACCACGCACGGAGTGAATAGCTGTGGCCGGCCGTGACACTCGGGGCGCATGCCCCAAGGTCGAGGACGGGAAGCAATTTGGCGTCACCGGAGGAGTATTCGGTCACGTCCAGGCGACGGGCCACCGCACCGCTGTGTCCCGGGTTCAAGGTGCTCAGCACCACCGCATTCTTGCCGTAGGACGAAACCTGCCAGCATTGCGGCAAGCCGTACTTTCCAGCGGTTTCCAGCCCCGGGTTGCGAAGTGCGTTCTTGCCCGGTGCTGCCGGTGTGGCCACCGGACCGTTCACCACGGGTTTCGCCACGCCGCCAATCACGTCATGCACCGTGCGTACAGCCATGGTCCCTTGTTGGGTTCTCGCTGCCAGCCAGGTGGCGAACTGTTCGAACAACGCGGGACTGACGGAACGGGGACTGCCGCTGGTGTCGATGTCGTAGAACGTCAGCTGCAACCATCCCCCGGCCTGTTCGGCTTGCACCACCGTGGCCTGGAGGTCGGCCAACGTCCAGCCGCTGCCGACCTCGGACGTTGCCCGAGTCCGGAACAGGTCGGCGGGACGGACAGTTTCTGCCTGGGCACAGGTGGCGCAGTCAAAGGGGCTGTGGATCTCAGCGAGACCCCGGGCACTGTTATAGCCACAGCCGGCAACGAGTTCCTCCGACTTCGCCGTTGAAGCCGCAAAGGGATAGGCGAAGGAGGTGACCTTAAATCCCCAATCCGTGAGGTTCGCCCGATCGTTGCAGATCTGCCGCGAGGCTTCATCGGGTTCCACCGCGGTCACATCGGCAAGGGTGACGGTATGGCCTCCGATTTCATTTTGATCAGTAGTCAGGCGGTGGAGATCGTCGACCGTCATGTAATCGGGTGCGCCCACAAATCCTGAATCGATGAAGAAAGTGCCGCGAAGTCCATGGTCCTTCAGGATCCGGGCCGCCTCCATTTGGCTTGCCCGGCCTGCATCAAACGTCAGGCTGACGGAAGACAGCGGAGCGGCAGAAGCCGTGGCGTCAGGCTGGGAGCCGGCCGGTGTCTGGTTTCCGTTGAGCAGCGACGTTGCGCCCGTCAGCAGGAGCAACACCGAGACCCACGAGGCGGCCCACAGGCCTAGCCGTTTCCTGGACGTGCGGACCGGTCCGGACGCAAAGTCCTTCCCCCGGAGCTCATCGCAGAGCCTCAGTACGCTGGTTCCTGAAGGGGCCGGTGGCGACTGGGGGAAGCCTCGGTCTCAAAGGCTTATTCACCACCGGCCCCCGCTCAGGGGCCCCCTCTATGAGGGCGCGCCGCCAAGAGGCGGCACGGTCAATTAGCGATGGGTCATTGGAAGGGAACATGCTGGAACCTCGGAGAACAGACTCGAATCCGAGCCAAACGCCTTCTCGGATGAATCCATTGGGTTCTGATGCCGCTCGGACCAGAGCGTTCTTTTCCATTGTGAGACCTGTCTTTCCCCCGTTGCCCTCAACCAACTGACACCTTCAGCGTAAGGAGCCGGGCGACGACGGACACGAGTAGGCCCTACCCGTCTTTACACTCAATCTTTGGCGTCCGGACTACGCCGCTACTCGTGCGCCACATACCGAATCCACCGGATCGAACACCAGGGCGGAAGCACGGGCGAATCCGATCTGTTCGTGGTCAAATGGTGCATCAGGGCAGCCGGGGTTTTCTGAGCGGGTATCAAAGGATGGCGGAAAAGAGTGTCCAAGAAACAGCGAAGCGGCACGTCCGTTGCGGCTGAGGCAGGCAGCGGGCGGGTCGTCCGGGGCCTGTCCGGGCAACCCCGAGGACGCCGCCGGCTGTCAACCCTCGCACGGGTCTGCATTGCCGCAGCCCTGGTGGTGGCGGGGGCCGGGGGTTTTCTGGTGTGGCGCGTAGCCACGGACGCAAACGGCGCGTTCCAGCCGCCGTGGTTTTCCGGCTACGTTGATGTCACAGTGGTCCCTCAGTACCCCTTCGATGCACCCCTGGGCGAGGCAACCAAGAACGTCACGCTGGCGTTTGTGGTGGCAAACGCCGGGCAGGCCTGCACACCCAGTTGGGGTAGCACTTACAGCCTCGATGCCGCGAAGACTTCGCTCAAGCTCGAGGAACGCATCGCCAAGCTACGGTCAAACGGCGGGGCGATCGCTGTGTCCTTCGGCGGCTCGGTGAACAGTGAGCTCGCCAACTCCTGCCAAAACGCCGCGGAACTGGAACGGGCTTATCGGGCTGTCCTGGAGCGCTACAACCCGGCAACCATCGACTTTGATATCGAAGGCAACAATCTGGCCGACGGCGCCGCCTGGCAGCGCCGCGCCGCAGTTGTCGCTGCACTGCAGAAGGAGCGAAGCAAAGAGGGACACGCCCTGTCGGTTTGGCTGACTCTTCCCGTCACGCCGCAAGGGTTGACCGACGCCGGAACGTCCGCCGTCGATCAAATGCTCGCCGCCGGCGTCCAGCTGGCTGGCGTCAACATCATGACGATGAACTACGGCTCAAGCCGGAGCGCTTCGCAGAGCATGCTTGATGCCGGAACCTCAGCAGCCCAGGCCACCCACGAGCAGCTCAGCATTATCTATCAGCGTGCAGGACTCACGCTCAACAGCGAGCAGATCTGGAAGAAGATGGGGTTGACCCCCATGATCGGCCGGAATGATCTCCCGGGCGAAGTGTTTGACCTGGATGCAGCGCGCGGGTTGAACTCCTTTGCCCTCAGCAAGGGAGTGACACGGGTGTCCATGTGGTCCCTGAACCGGGACACGTCCTGCCCGCAGGACACCCCGGAAGGGCCGGCCAGCCACGTATGCAGCGGGATCAACCAAGGAAGCCAACGCTTCTCTGATGTGTTGGGTGCAGGATTCCAAGGCAAACTGCCGTGAGCCTGCCGCTCAACAAAGGTTCACGCGAGGCCAGGATGTTCCGTCCTGGCCCGGTCTTTAGCTTCGGCTGGGCGAGCAAGATGCCGGCCGTTGCCGCGCCGAAACAGCCTCTTAAGCCATTCCATGGATACCTCCAGTTTTCGAGGGATTGTTCGAGGGGATTCCCCCTCCCGGATTTTTTCGGACGGCCCGGCAGAGGGGCCTACTTCACTTGGCTCACCGTGACGATGTCCAGCCACGGCCCCGAAGGAACCTGGTCCCGCGGAACGAACTGCCAATCGACTTTGTCCGATTCACCGTCGAGTTCGGAAAAACCAAGGCACCCATTGAGCGCCGGAGAGACGTCCATGCCGGCCCCGTTGAAATTCGTGTTGACAGGACGGGCGTCGTTGGAGCCAAAAACGTAGTTCTTGTCGTGGTACTGGCCGGGGCCGGCGTCTTCGATTTGTCCGTAGCATTCGTGGCCGTCCTTGCGGATCCTGACCCACTGGTTCTTCATGTAGCTGAAGGAACGGTTCTGCTCATTGCCCGCAAAGCCGGGATCGTTGGCCCAGGGAATCACCTTGGCTCGTTCGGCAAAAGCTGTGGCATCGTTGACGTCGTCATAGGGAAGATCCAGGTAAAAGGGGTTCTCCTTCGGAGTCATGCTGGTCGGCGCGAATCCTTTGGCCGGCGTTCTCGCCTCGGTGGTGCAGCCGTTGGTGATGACACCGTCACAGCCTCCATAGCTCTGCATCCACTGGGAATCGTACGTGGACACCACCTGGCTGCCGTCTGCCGCTTTGGGATCGAAGATCTCGCCGACCCAAAAGGTTGTTGCCACGATTCCGGTGTGCCAGGGATACTGCCTGGCGGCTGTGGTTGATGGACTTGGTCCCGGCGCTGGTGCCGGTCCGGTGCACGCTGCGGTCAACAGGGCCAGGCAAAAGGCAAGCCCGGCAATCGCGCGTTTTCGACGCTTATCCGTGGACTTCGCCGTGTTCACCATTCACTCCCTTGAGACCTGGCTTCAGTGCTTCTCGCAGTGTACGTGGCCGTGGGCGGTCAATCTCCTTCAAAATGCTTCGGAGACCGGCCGCCCACTCTCCCCTAAGGACTGCTACCGCCGTCAGCCCTTAGGGAAATACATGTTGTAGCGGTACAGGAAAGCGGCCATGGCGTCGCGGTTGATAGCGGTGGTCGGCCTGTACGTATTGTCCGGGAAACCGGTGGTGATGCCTGTGGAAGCCAACCACCGGATCTCGTTGTAGAACGGTGCGCCCACTGGCACATCGGTGAACGTCGGAGCGTTCGCCGGCACCGCAGGCTTGCCCTTGAGACGGTAGAGGAAGGCTGCCATTGCCGCCCGGCTCACGGCTTCACCGGGGTGGTAGGTTCCGTCCGGGTAACCAGTAGTGATGCCCGTGGAAGCCAGCCAGCGGATCTCGTTGTAGAACGGTGCACCCGCCGGCACATCGGAGAACGTCGGTGCGTTCGCCGGAACCGCAGGGCTTCCGGAGAACCGGTAGAGGAAGGCTGCCATGGCCTCGCGGGTAATGGATGTGAGGGGACGGAAGGTGCCGTCAGGCCAGCCTTGCGTGATCAGGTTGTTGGATAGCCAGCTGATTTCGTTGTAGAACGCCGTGGTGGGAGTGACGTCGGTGAAATGCTTGATGCCGGCGGTGTCGTAAAGTTCAAAATCGTCCGTCTTCAGCGTTCCGTTGCCGAGCAGGTTCAGGCCCATGCTGATGGCCGATGCGCCGGCCGGTAACGCCGGTGAAGTCCAAGTGGCCTGACTCCAGGCGGTGGACGCCGCAAAGAACGGACTGGCGGTCCAGTACTGCCACGTGCCCAAACCCGTGCGGTAATACAGTTCAAATTGGGTCGTGGTTGTGGAGGTGTACCAAGCCTTCATGTCGTAGGTGTGGCCAGGGGTTGCACTCGGCGCGCACTCGCCCAAGTCGAGGGTGGGCAGGAGCTTGGCATCTCCACTGACATAGGCGGACATCACGAGCTGCTCAGCGTGTGTACCGGTAGTACCGCCATGACCGGGGGTTGCCGAGGTGAACGTGGCTGTGTGGCTGCCGTAATTGCCCTGCGCCCAGCACTGTGGCAGGCCCGAGGCTACCGGCCCCGCGGTCTCCAGGCTGGCGTTCTTGATCAGGTTCCCCGCGGTGACCGCGGGCGGTGCCGCCGGCCCGGGGACAAGCGGTTTGGTTGCCCCACCGAGTGTTTCTTGGACTGTTTGGACGGCAATCCGGCCGGCTGCCTTTTCCGCCGCCAGCCACTGCACGTACTGTGTGAAGAGCGCAGTGGACACGGTCAGGGGATCTGCGATGCCCGAGCCTGGATCGATGCCGGTGCCGATGTGGTGGAACGTCACTTGTACCCAGCCGCCGCCCGGCTCAGCCTTGGTGACCAGGTTCTGCAGGTCAGTCAGGGTCCACGTGTTGTCCACCTCGTCCGGAGCTTTGGTGTCGAACAGGTCTGCAGGAGGAAGAGTTTCGGCAAAGCCGAGCCCGGCGCTTCCGGCCACCTTGCTTTCCAAGTCACCGAGCCCCCGGGCACTGTTGTATCCGCAGCCCGCAACGGTGGTCTCCACCGCAGGGGTGAGCGAGGCGAAGGGGTACGCGAAGCTCGTGACGTTGTGGAAGCCCATATTGTAAAGGTTGACCCGGTCATTGCAGACCTGCCGCGTGACTTCGTCCGCACCCATTTGGGCCAGGTCAGGGTGGGTGACCGTGTGGCCGCCGATTTCGTTTCCGTCCGCCTGAAGCGCAAGCGCCTGTTGGACGGTCATGTAGTTCGGGGCATCAAGGTAGCCAGACGGCGTAAAGAACGTGCCCTTCAGCCCGTTGCTCTTGAGGATTCCCGCAGCCGCCACCTGGTCCAGGTTGGCGTCGTCAAACGTCAGGGTAATGATGGTGTTCGGGGCCGCGTGGGCGGCTGGTGCCACAATTCCGAAGACGGACGTTGACATCAGCACGCCCACAACCCCTGCAAGCCAACGCGACGTGCCTGTGTGCCGCAAGCGTTCAGCCTTGTGACGAGGTCGAGCCGAGACCGTGACCTTTCCCTGTAAATGTTGCATTGAGCTCAACCTTTCCTTCCAAGGTACTTGTTCAGTTGAACGACGCCGCCCCAGCCGACGCGGCACCTTTTTGTCGCGCATCAGGAAGCCAGGGTGACCTTCCAGCCCGAGGGATCCAGGACCTTTGCCGGTTTATAGTCGGCGGCGACGTTGAGGATGATTTCATCGAGGGTGGTCTTCGGGTCGAAGCCAACAAGCTCCCGGGACTTGCTGTTGTCCGGAACCCGCCGGCGCATGTCCTCGTACCCCTCGGAGTAGGCCTGCTCATAAGGAACCAGGGTGATGGGACTTTCGCTCCCGAGGAGTTCGACGATCCGTTCGGCCAGCGTCAGGATGGAAATCTCGTAGCTGCCACCGAGGTTGAACGCATTCCCGTAGGCAAGAGGCTCCTCGGAAATACGGGTGATGGCGGGAACGATGTCACCGACGTAGGAGAAGCACCTGGTCTGCTGGCCGTCTCCATACACCGTCAAGGGCTCACCGACGAGGGCCTGCCGTACAAGTCGGGGAACAACCATTCCATAGCGGCCTGTTTGGCGAGGTCCTACCGTGTTGAAGAGCCGCACGATGGCAACCGGCAAGCCGAACTGGCGCCAGTATGCGTGTGCAAATGCCTCGTCAATGCCTTTGGCCGCAGCATAGGTCCATCTCGACTTGAGCGCGGATCCGAGGATGCGGTCGGCTTCCTCCGAAAGACTGTCCGAAGTGTTCTTGCCGTAGATCTCGCTCGTGGATGCCAGCAACAGCGAGGCACCCGACTCCAGGACGGAATCCAGGACCACTTCCGTGCCATGGATATTCGTGCGGAGGCTCTCCAGGGGGTGGTCGACGATCAGATTCACGCCAACGGCGGCGGCCAGGTGGAACACCCTGTCGGCACCCGCCACGACCTTGTCCACGGCGTCCCGATCGAGAATGGTGCCCTCCACGAAGTGGAAGTTCCTGTGGCCGATCACGCCCTTGAGATTCTCGAGGCGTCCCGTCGACAAGTTGTCCAAGACTGCTACTTCGTCGCCGGCCGCCAACAAATGCTCAACGAGGTGGCTGCCTATGAATCCGGCACCACCGGTGATTGCTGTTTTCATTACTCCTGCTTCCGTCGAAAACCTGGTGGATCTAGAGCCGGGTTACGTTGTCGGCTTTGGGCAAGCGGTACGTCGTGTCCAGGACGGCTGATGCTCCGGCCAGCCAGTCGAGCTCCACTTGACTGTGCCTCGTGTGCAGGATCACCAGATCCGCACCCCAGTCAGCAGGCGATTGCTCGGATTGGAGTGTCCCGCCATGGCCGTCGGGCGCCGTCTGGCACCAGGGATCGGAGTACGCGACTTCCGCTCCGTCGGCGATCAAGGCTGCGATGATCTCCAACGCCGGGGATTCCCGAAGATCTTCGACATCGGGCTTGTAGGCAACCCCGAGCACCATCACGCGGGCGCCGGCAACACCGTGGTTTCGGTCCGACAGGATGCGGCGGGCCTTTTCCACCACTTGGTGGGGCCTGCCCGCAATTCCTGCCATCGCTTGCTCGATCACTGGTGCCGTCAAGCGGGCTTTGCGCAATTGCCAAAGCAAGTAGTGGGGATCGCAGGGAATGCAGTGTCCGCCGACGCCAGGCCCAGGGGTGAACGGCATGAACCCGTAGGGCTTGGTGGAGGCCGCATCGATGACGTCCATGACCTCCATGTTGAGTTCATGGCAGATATCAGCGAACTCGTTCGCCAAGGCGATATTGACGGCCCGGAAGGTGTTTTCCACCAGCTTGGTCATTTCGGCGACGTCCGCGGACGGGACTACGTGGACCAACTTGGTGCTTGCGCTCAGAAGCCGCTCGGCAGCTTCACCGCAGGCCGGGGTCACGCCGCCGACTACCCGGGGAACGTCTTCGTGGGAGAAGGAGTCCACGCCAGGGTTGATGCGTTCCGGCGAGAATGCGACGAACACGTCCCTGCCCGGGATGAGGCCCTTGGCGGCCAACGGCAACGCCAGGAGGTCACGCGTGGATCCCACGTACGTTGTGGAGGTCAGCATCAACAGTTGGCCAGTGGTTGCAAAGTCGACCACGGAGGCACAGGCCGCCCGGAGAATACCGAGGTCCGGGACCAAGTACTCGTCAACCGGGGTGGGAACGCAAACAACCACTGCCGCCGCGTGGGCAAGCAATGACAAATCGCTGCTCAACATGAACGTCGGGTCCAGAAGTGCGTTGCTGAGCCGTTCCTTGTCTGAATCCAGAAGATCTGCCCGTTGCTCGCGGATCACGGCCAGCCGGGCATCGGACACGTCCAGGCCCAGAACGCGGCGGCCGGAGGCGTTGATGGCCAGGGCCGTAGGCAGGCCTACATAGCCCATGCCTACGATCGCCACGTCGAAAGTGAATGTCTGGTCCTGCGTGATCGCGGACGGCGTTGCGCCGCCCTCCGGCCACGTCGTTGCGGGCGCGTGCAAGGACTGTGAGCTCCCGTTGTGCTCTGCCTTGAGGGTCTTTACCTTCGTGTTCGGTGCCATGGTCAGTCGGCCTCCCGGTGCCTGTTGTCTCCAGTGTGAAAAAAAGCCGGCGACGAAACGGGATGTGCCCTGGTCTCAGAGGGCACATGGCCGCCCGCCGCCGGCTCGCTTGTGGGGGTACCCGCTGAATGCGGGATACCGGTCGCATCGGAGCTGATTTCTCGCCGGATTACCGGGTGGTTTTCCTGTAGCAAAGAATTCTTCCTGCGTTTCATCTCGAGACCCACTTATCCCCAATTGAGTGGCGGTTGCCATCAAGAAAGAGCGTATTAACCAACCCCTAGGGCGGGCGCGAGTGGGCTCTACCCGTCTTTGGATGCGCCGTGCCGCCCGAGGCCGTCGACTACCCGTCCGAGCACTTTTAACCACTCGATTCAGTACTCGTTTTTGGCCCTCATGCCCGCTGATCCCGCGCAGTGCGGTTCGGACCGGACCTGCATCACCGCAGGGTGTACCAAGGGTCCTCAGTTGGGAACCGCGGACGACGGCGGAAGGAGACGGGCGCGAAGCGGTCACCGCAGTGGAGCGGCCGAGGAGTCGCGCCTGCGGCTAGCCCAGGTTCTCCATACCATGGGCGCCGTTCATCAAGTCTTCACGGTGGCTAATGCCCAGCTTGGCAAACATCCGGTAGAGGTGGCCTTCAACGGTGCGCAATGACAGCCCCAAACTGAGCGCAATGTCCTTGTTGCTTGATCCCGACTGCACAAGCGTTGCGATTTCCTGCTCGCGCCGGGTGAGCTTCTGGAGATCGGGTGAGCCCCCCTCAATAGCCGGGCCCGCCTTGTCGAGGGCGGCGGTGCGGCGCTTGAGAAGCCGCTGTCCTTCAAGCTGGCGTGCTTTGTCCCCCCTGCTTTCCAGGATCCGGAGGGCGTGGCCGGCGCAATCGGCTGCGGCAAGTTCGAGGCCCTCCCTGGCGGCCGATTCGCTCAGCTCAATGAGTCGATCCGCGTCCTTGTGGGCGAGGGCCAGCCCGACACTCAGCGCAAACTCCGCAGTCCGGCCTTCACTGCCCTCGGCTACCGCGGTCAGCCGCCGCGCCACACTCGGGTCTCCCAGTCTCAGGACCAACATCAGGATGTCAATCTCAGCACCTATTGCTCCGTCCGCGGCCGCCGAATCCGCCAGGGACATGAGCCTCGCGATCGCCGTTTGCGAGCCGGTCTGTTCGGCCCTCGCAACTGCCGCATGGCCTTGGGCCAGCAACGACGGATGGACACCCTCCCGGATCATTGCGTCGTACTCGCTTAAGTACGACGCAGTGGTGTCGCGACGTTTCAGGATCGACGCCGCGTACGCGGCGGCAGCAACGGCGTCGGGCAGGTCACTACCCATGTCTGAGACCCGCAGCATGCTGACCGCTTGCCGAAGCCGTGGCAGCGCAACCCCCAGGTCTCCCCGGCGGAGGTCCACCATTCCGGCCGTCAGATGGAGCATCCCGCCCGAATAGATCAGCGAGTTCGGTGCTTGGGAAACATGGTTCCTGAGGAACGCGTCAAGAACGTCAAACTCACCCGCTTGCTGCAGCGCCAGGATGTAGCGGCGCATGACAAAGCCTGCGTACTGGAGGCTCCAATCGCCGCTCGTGGCGACCATCTCCTGGATCCCCATCAGAATCTGGAGGGCAGAGACGGGCCGGCCCGTAACCGACATGGCCTCCGCGAGGAGGGCTCCGGCCACCAGGCGGGACTCGTCGTCGTCGGCTTCATTCCACATCTGGCGGAGCTCACGCTCCGTCTCGACATAGTGGCCTTCCGCTTGCAGGCCTTGCAGCGAAAGGAGCCTGCTTCCGAGCTTTCCGCGTTCCAGTTCCCCATGGTCGATGCCCTGCGGACCCTCAGCGAGCCTAGCGAGGGCCGCCTGCCATTCGTAGGCTGCCTGCTTGATGGCGTTCGGCCCGACGCCTTGGCGCCCGGCAAGTTGGGCCGCCAACATCGATGCGTGCCGGACCGTCCGCGGATCATTGGTCCGGTCCACCACCCCGGCTAGGGACGACACCGATCCCCGGATGTCGCCGCGGTACCATTTGGCCCGGGCCACCTCCACCTGGGCGGCAAGCCTCAGGGACGGATCCTTGATCGCGCCCGCCACCCGTTCCACGAAACTGGGGATGAAGAGCCGGTTGGCTAGTTGGGCGGCTTCCAGGATGTCGGCATCCGGGACCTTGGTGCCCGATTCCAACCCCCATGAGACGTACCGCAGCAGGCCGTCCATGGTCTGCGGTTTGGCCTCCATCAGGTCCACGATGCGCCGGCGGATGGTCATGCCGTGGGCAGTGGGGACCAGCTGGCGGATCACTTCGCCGACCAGCGGCTGGGCCAGCCGGAACATGCCGTGCGGGGTCGGACGCGATCTCTATGAAATGGAGTTCCTGCAGTTCGTCCACGGCGTTGGAGTAGCTTGCCTGTTGCACTACATTCAGCGGAACGGGTTCTGCCAATGCCACGGTCTCCAGGGTCTCACGCTGTTCGGGTCCCAGGAGGAGGATCTGGTTCCTCACCAGGTCCATCAAGCGCACACTGGTTCCGCGAAGCTCGCCCGAAAGCATCCAGGCGTCGTTACGGCAGACCAACTGGCCAAGTGACTTGGCGTGGTCAATGAGCTCCAGCAGGAACATCGGGTTTCCGCCGGAGTACTTGCAGAGGACGGCACTGGTGCCTTGGACGACCGGCCCGTCCAAGGCCTGGGCGCACAGTTGGTTGACTTCCTGTTCGTTGAGGGGCTGCAAATCAAATCGGTCCACAAGTCCCTCGGACCACATCGAGAAAACCTCTGCTGGCGGCGCAGGATACGGACGGCACAAGAACACGACTTTGGCGGCTTCCGCTGCCGCCAGCTGCGCCAGGACAGCCACGCTGCTGTCATCAATGTGATGCGCGTCCTCGACGATCAGGACGGCCGGTGCCGGGTGCGGCTGTCCCGCCGGGTTCAATGCCGCGACGACGGCCCTGAGGACAGACAGCGGTTCGTTGATCTGGCCCGGGGTCAGGGCGGTCAGCAGTGGTGCCAAGGCCGCAAAAGGTACTGACGCCAGAGTCGGTCCGGCAAAGACCCTGAAGGGGCGGACCCGGTGGCCCAGTTCATGGACCACTTCGTTAATCAACGCCGTCTTGCCGATGCCTGCGTCGCCGAAAAGCAGTACACCCGGGCCGTTGACATCAAGAAGGCAATCGACGACGGCGGCCATGACGCTGAATCGTCCGACCAATGGTTCGGTGGAAACCATCTCAGTCATTGCGCACCACCTTCAACGCTGCCAAGGGCGAAGCTCAGTTCCGAGCGCTCTACGATCTTCAGCTTGCCGAAGATCTGGTAGAGGTGGCCCTCTACCGTGCGTACTGAAACGTGGAGCTTCGCGGCAATCCCCTTGTTGCTCTCCCGTTTCGCCGCCAGTTTGGCAATCTCCAACTCCCGCGCAGTCAGCTTCAGTCCCTCTTGGTGGCCGCTTTGCGGCGTGCGCAAGCGCTGCCGGCAGGTCTCCGCGAGCTGCCGTGCCTTCCGAACAACCGTCTTATCCAACTGGACCTGTTCCAGGTGCAACACGGTCTCGGCGATGTCAAAGGCGAACCTGTCGTTCTGCATGTCTTCGGCCAACCGCGCTGCCTCAAGAAGAAGCTCTGCGCTGCCCGATATCATCGCCCGCGCATACGCGGCGCACAGTTCGGCGAATCGTCCCTGGCAACTGAGTGCCGAGTCCAGCAGCCGAGGAGCGACCGCAACAGCACCCAGCCGAACGGCCGAACTGAGGCAAAATATCTCGTGACCGGGAGCACCCTCGTTCCGGTCTCCGTCGGCCAGGCGGAGAAGTTCCTCGATGGCCGTTCCGGACCCTTCCAGGCGCTCCCGAGCCAACGCCGCGAGGTACTTTTGCGTCCGCTCTTTCCGCCACGTCGGACGGCGCTGTTGAGTGGACGCTTCCTTCAGGTAGCGCATGGCCTGGTCGTGCTCACCCTGAAGGGCGGAGGCGTATGCCGCCGCAGTGCAGGCGACATCCAGCATTCCTTCGTTATCCTGGACACGCAGCTGGCTTATCACGGGGATGAGCGCATCCATGCCGTCCTGGGCCCGTCCCTGCAGGCAGCGGAAGATGGCTTTGGGAAGATCAATGGCCGTAGGGAGTGCCTCGGCCGACGAAACCAGGACGTCGTCGTCCGGCTGGACCATTTCCCCTGCCTTATCCCACCTTCCCGCAAGTACGAAGGCGAACCTGAGGCGCGATGTCGCGCGGCGGGCTGCCGCGACCGAAACAGCAGGATCGTGACAGTCGGCCATCAGCTGTTCTGCCATGTCCGCCGCCTCGGTTTGCCGTCCCGTCAGGGCCCACGCCTCGCACAGCCAGCTTCCGGCGAGGAGACGGAATTCCACGCCGTGGGACTCAAAGTCTTGAAGTACTTCTTCCAGCCTTGCTGCCATCTCCGCGTAGGATCCCGAATAGCTGGCTGCCTGGGATTCGGCCAGGACAAGTTCTTCCCGAAGTCCGGCGATATCAAGCCCTCCACCGGCTGTCTCGGTTCCGTCTTCGAGGCGCCGTCGGACGTGTGCCAGAGTCTCGCAGGCCTGGGCCGTGGTTTCGGCCCGGGCCAGAAGGACCGAGCTCTCGGCGAGTTTGAGCCGTACCCATTCGGACAGGGTGGCTTCGTCCCCGGATG
This sequence comes from Arthrobacter sp. MMS24-S77, assembly GCF_054888235.1. Lineage (NCBI taxonomy): Bacteria > Bacillati > Actinomycetota > Actinomycetes > Micrococcales > Micrococcaceae > Arthrobacter > Arthrobacter sp. MMS24-S77. The sequence goes on along the minus strand of NZ_JBTZRN010000001.1, from coordinate 1,387,194 downwards.
CTTCCTGGTGATGCTTCAAGACGCTCCGGGCATCGGTCACCTCCCCCAGGGTCATCAATGCGTGGGCTTCCTCGGCCACTGCCCCGGGCAACCGGGAGTGGTTTGGAATGGACCGGACCAAGCGCAGGGCCAGCCGCGCATCAAGTTGACGATTCGCCACCACGGCAGCTTCAAGCGCTTCTTCCGTGCCGAGTTTGGCTCCACAGTCCAATGCCCAGGCAGCCATGTGCAGCAACATCGAGCGCCGGCCAACAGACGGATTCGTCGCTTCGGTCAAGATGTCCCGCAGTTCGTTGCTGCGGCCGGGAGGAACGTTTGCCCGGACCACATCACCCACAAGTTGGCTTTGCAGCCTGGCCATCCTGGGCAGCGAATCATCGACCACAAGGACGCCCCTTTTTTCAAGGGAATCCACATCGTCCGGCGACGCGAGCGCCAGCAGGGCTTCCAGGGGGACGGCCTTTGCCAGTGAGAGGATCTCCAGGACTTTTCGCTCACCGGTGCCCATCCGGCCAAGGCGGGTAGTAATGAGATCCGTGATTGCCCGGCCATGGAGTTCGCTCCGTGACGTCAGTACCCAGACGCCGTCGCGCTTCAGAAGCGCGCCCGATTCGGCGAGCTCCGCCGCGAGCATCTTGAGGTAGTGGGGGTTGCCGCCGCTGGCTGCCCAAAGGGCATGCGCACCCGACGGCGAGACCTTTGCTCCCAGCCCTGCCTCGAGCCAGGTGAGGGATTCCTGGAAAGTCAATGGTTTGAGGTCTATCCGGCTCAGGAAGCCATCGCCGCAGAGCCGCGTAATCTCGCCACAGAGCCGCTGCGGATCGGTGCAGGTCAGGACAAGCTGTGCGGTACCGTTCCGCGCGAGTTGGGCCACTGTCATCGCTGCCAGCTCGTCCAGCTCCGCCGCATTTTCAATGACCAGGTAGACCGGCTTTCCTTCGGCACGCTCACGGAGCAAGGCGGTGAGAGCTGACAACACCAGGACAGGATGGGCCAGGTACCCCGGATCGAGATCACTCAAGAGAATATTGAGGGCGCCGTACGGTGATCTCGCCAGCGCTGCGCTGCCACGGATGACGACGACGAATGAACGTCCGCGAATTTCGTTCACTGCGCGGGTGGTCAAGTAGCTCTTGCCGCTCCCGGACGGCCCCGTCACGAGTACGCCACCCTTGGATGCCGCTAGCGCAAGTGCGATGTCGTCAACAGTGGCTCTGGGTCCAATCGGCGGCCATGCCATCGAAACTACCGACTTGCCCTCGCCGCCCTCCTGCGAGGATGGAGACGAAGATGCGTCGAATGCCTGGTACCGCGAGCCGTTTCCGGACCGAACGGCATGGACCGTAGATGCACTGCCTGCTGTCAACATGAGCGAGACCCCCAGTGATCGAGTGGTGACACCCCCCAATTAACCAGCTAGGCGTCAGCCCTACACCAGTAGTGAGTACTCGACTTTCATACCGCCCGATACTCGTATGCGGGTACGAGTACCCCTACCACGGGTGGTGGCTACTCGGCGCCGGCAGTGGCGTTCCCGCGAAGCGAGAGTGCGCTACTACCGCCTTGCGTCCTTCCCCCGGTTCAGCCGGCCTCGGGCGTGCCCTGTACGACGGCGACAGCTCCGGCGAGTTCATCCCTGCCGGTGATCCCCAATTTCGAGTAGCACCGGTACAGATGCCCTTCGACCGTACGGACCGAGATAAGCAGTGTGTCCGCAATCTGCCGGTCACTGAGGCCCTGGACCGCCAGGGTAACAATGTCCCATTCCCTCTTGGTCAGTCTTGGAGAAACCGACTCGTGCTGTGATTCCTCGCCTCCCTGACCCAATTCTTCGTTGCAGCGCGCCAACCCCGCCCGCGCCGCCGCCGTGAGCTCTTTGGTACGGCCGCGATCCGGGGCATCCAGGGCCAAGCTGTATGCCCTCGCGGCCAGGTGGTAAACGGCTGCTGATTGGAGCTTCTCCCCCGCGGCCAGATACCGGGCAGCACCCTCGAATTTGAGGGCCATTCCGTACTCAGCGAGGGCCTGGGCCCATGCGCCCTCAGTTGCGGCCGCAGTTTCGCAAAACCGGTCCAGCCTGCTGGTGTCGCCCAAGCCAAGCGCCAGTTCCAAGGCGTGCAGTTCAAGGAACGTGGCACCTTCTTTCGCCGCATCGTCCGCGTTGCCATACAACCCTTCGACGCCGGAGCCGTCACCTTTGAGGAGTTCAATCGCGGCTTCGAAAAAGTTGCTGGCTTGGGCCGAAAGAAGATGCATGCCATGGTGCCCCCAGGACTTGTAGTCCGCCCTGAACCGTTCAGCTTCGGGCAGCCCGGCCCCGGCTGCTGCATAGAATGCCATGGCGGCACACAGACCGAAGAGATTCTGCGGATCGCTGTCCCTCAGGGCTTCGAGGCCGGCAGTGAGCAGCGGCAAGGCATCGCCGGTTTTTCCCTCCCTGATGGCAATATAGCCGAGCACTACGTAAGCTGCCCCGCCAAAGGAAGCCGTGGCGACACCTGACGATTCGTAGTAGCTGTCGAGGAGCATTTGAGCGTCGGCCCAGTCCCCGGCAGCCAAGGCGCAAATGACGTGGCGGGCAGCGATGAACTCCGGGATGAAGAATATGTCGTTCTCCTGGGGCTGTGCCACTGCGGCGGCTTCCAACGCCAGCAGCTTCCCCTGGCGCCCGAAGCCGAGGGCGCAGAGCCGCTCCGACTTCAGGGACAACGCCAAGGCCTTGAACAGTACCGCCGAATTACCTTCCACAGATCGGTGCTGAAGGAGGACGCGTTCCAATTCGGGGCCCATCCGGCGGTATTCACCGTCCAAGGAACCAGCAACCAGTCCCATGAGGGCAACTGCTAGTGGCACCGCGGCTTTCGCGTCCGGTGTTTGTTGCCCCTGGAGGCCCGGCTGCTGCTCGCCCCATTCACGGAAAACCTCAGTATCGGCCAGGATCAAGGAAGCCGGTTGGCCCACAGCGGCACGCGTGACTGCACGAAGCAGGCTGCCGAATATCAGGTGGGAAGGTCCGGCGTCGGCGTCCAATGTTTCCTGGGACAGGGCTGCCGCGGCCTCGTCGCGACGGCCAAGATTGAAGTACGATCTGGCCATGACGGCTTGAGCAACCGTTTGCCACTGCTTATCCTGCACAGCGCTCGCCATGCGCAATGCCGTCTCGCTTTGAAGGAGCCGCCCGGCTAGGACCGCGGCCCTGATCAAGAGACGGTCGGGCACGTCTGCCCCGCAGTCAAGGGACCATGTCACCATCCGGAGGAGGGAGTCCGGGTTGTCCTCCAAAACATCCATCCGGGAAATCAATTGCCGGTGCAGTTGCAGGCTCTGGGCAGCCGGGACAACGCTGCGAAGTACCTCTCCGTAGACCGGAGAGACGAGCCGAAGGGTTGGCAACCCGTTGCCCGAGGGCTTGATCAAATGCTGGTCCACTAACTCCTGGACCGCCGTTTCACCGGCGACAACGTTGATCAGCTTCTCGTCCACAGGCTCGGCCAGTGCAATCAAGCTCAGCGCATCCCTGCCCGCAGCCGAAATGCGCATCAGCTGAAGCTTGACCACGGCTTCCAGCTTCACAGTGTGGACGGGTGTTGCCGCTGTCTTGAGCCAAACACCGTGCCGCTGGACAAGCGAACCTGAGCTTTCGGCTTCCCGAACAAGGGTCTTCAACAGCAGGGTATTGCCTCCGGCCTCTGTCCAGAATCCATGGCTGGTGCTGTTCAGGACGATTCCCTCCAACAAGGCTTCGCACAGTTCGTGGGCTTGCTCAGCCGTCAACGGCTCCAAGTCAAACCACTCGGCGCTTCCCTCGTGCCACAAGCGCAAGAGGGGTCCCGGGACCCCTGGCCGCGGGACGCATGCGGCCACGATTTTGGCCCATCCTGCCTGAACAAGCTCAGTGAGCATCCCGCACGTGGCATCGTCCAAGTAGTGGGCATCATCGACCAGGAGCAAAGCTGGTCCTGTACCTACGCGGATGCTCTCAAGGTGAGCCCAAAGGGCGCGCAGCACGGCGACGCGGGAGGAAATGTCGGCAACGGAAAGTTGGGCGAGATACGGGGCCAAAACCCCGTAAGGGACGGCCGTAAGTGATGGGCTTCCGTGAATCGGGACTACCGCAAGATCCGCGCCAAAGATGCTCCCGAGCTGAGCTAGAAGGGACGACGCGCCGAGGCCGGAATCGCCCACGATAAAGACTGCCGAACAGTCATCCGCACGGATTGCGGCCGTAATTCCGGGGAGCAAGTGCCCATAGTCCAGCCAAGGTTCAAGCGGCCTGGTACCGCTTCCTCCGACAGGACCATGCACCGCCGCAGCGTTGTCATGCCTGCGCGGTTCCTTCAAGCTCGCTCCTTGATGAGATGCCCATTTTCGTAAAGATCTGGTAGAGGTGGCCTTCAACTGTTCGGACGGAAACTTGCAGTTGGTTGGCCACCTCCTTGTTACTCAACCCTTGACTGGCCATCTTTGCAACCTGCCGCTCCCTTTCTGTCAGTTCGGGTCCGAAAGTATGCGGTGTCAGGGGCAGTACGGGCACGGTGCCGACCAGGCGGTCCAACCGTTGCTGGGCGAGCCTAGCGGACGCTGAATCGCCGGCTTCCCGGGCGATGTCCAGCGCCAGGACGGCGCACCGCGACTCCACCGCATCCAACTTCAGCTCCTGGGCAACGGAAGCGGCAAGCAGCAGGGTCTTCGGGTCCTTCTTTCGGCTTCCTTCGGCCACCATCCGGTTCACGGCCGCCATCTTGCCTTGGCGGCGCGATGAAACCTGTTCCAGAAGCAGAAGCTCCTCGTCAGTACCGTGAACGGTGGCCCCGAAGAGGCTGATGGACGCCGTTGTGGTCCGTCCTTTCGCCAAGTCCCGGTTGGCCGACTCGATCAGGCTCTGCTTCGCCCCGGGATCCTTCAACCACCGCCGTGCCATCTTGACGCAGAACTCGGCCATCCACGCGGGAAACCAGGCCGTCTCCCCTTGCCCTTTTTCCGCCAATTCGAGAAACGTCCGGGATTCCTTGACGTCGCCGGCCTGCGCATAGGCAAAGGCCAACGCAGAGTAGGCCAGTGCGGGTCCATAGTAATTGCGCCTGATCTCCAACTGCGCTTGGGCTCCCAGCAGGGTATCAATCGCCACTGCGGCCCGCCCGGCGTACGTGTAGGAAACGCCCAAGGCAAGCTCGGCCGCACCGCCAAGGTAATGGATGTTCTTCGGCTGCTGGTCGAGTGTCGCCGTCAGCATCCGGGCCAGTTCTTCCCACTGTCCGCTGCACAGTAGGGCGGCAAACAGGCCTTCGGACAACCAGTTGTGCAACCGCGGCCGTGCCTTTGCGCGCTGTATTTTGTGCTTCAGCTCGCGCGCCAGTTCGATTGCCTCCATTTCCCTGCCAAGCACCGCCCAGGCCATCGTCAGCAGGCTTCCGCAACTCAACCTTTGTTGGAGATCGCTGCCATCCCGGTATTCCTGCTCCAGCGCTTCAGCAACTTCCGAATACTCGCCCTGATGGACCTGAAGCTCGAAACTGGCGAGCTTGAGCATCCCACGTGCCCGCCCAAGTTCGGCGGCGTCAGCGCCGCCATCTTGTGATCGGCGGGCAAGGTCTTCCTCGGCATCGGAGACCAGAGCTGGAATTTGAAGGTGCCCACCCGGAATCCACAACAGCGCGCTGCAGAGCTCCTGGACATAGTCCGCGTAGTCATACGCCGAAAGGCGCCGAAGTTGTTCGGGCGTCACATCCTTCAAAGCCGCGACCGCAGCCTCGTGCTCGGCCAGAATGACGTGGGAAACACAACGTTGCTGGGCGGCGGCCACCCATTCCTTGTCTTCCCTCCCAATCTGCCGGGCACATTCCAAGGCGAACCAAGGATCGAATTGCCTGTTCGCGGCCGTCGCAGCGGCCAGGGCCACGGTGGGTTCCAGCGTTTCGCGTACGTTCAGCGTGGAGGACGCAAACCCCAGGAGGGCCTCGGCGTCGAGGTCCTGGGTAATGCCGCCGATAACCCCGGCGGCTAGCTGGCGCAGTTCATTCCGTCGTGGCAGGTCCATCCAGCCTCGAATGACCTCGCCCATGTACTCGTCGCGCAGCGCCACACGGCGGGCGCCTGACGGTTCGATGCGAAGATAGCCGGACCACTCCATCTCGGCAACCACTTCGGGTTCCAGGACGTCCAACAGCACGGCGAGTGGGGCCGTGCGGATGAGGGCAAGCAACTCCAGCGCCTCCTGGACCGCGGGGCTCTCCCGGGCAAGGCGGGAACGGACCAGATCGGTCAGAACTTCCGCGGACGAAAGATGGATTTCGCCTTTCATCGCCCAAACCTGACCGGCTAGATGCAGATTGCCCGAGCGGAGCTGCTCGGTGACGATGGCTTGGAGCACCAAGGGATTTCCGCCGCTGGATGCATGCAGGGCGCTTGCAGCAGTTGCGGTCACTCGTTTCCCCAAGACGCCCGTGAGCAATTTGGCTACTTCCGCGCGGGAAAAAACCTGGAGCTGAACCTCGTGCAGCAGTCCGTCCTTCAGTAACCTAATCAGGTCTTCCGGCATGTCGGTGACTTGGCGGACAGTAACGAGGACTTTAGCGGTACCGCTAATTAACAAGTGCACAAGAACGGCCGTGCTCATGCGGTCCAAAGCAGGAAGTTCCGAAAGGACCAACAGTACTTCGCGCCCCGCAGCGTCCGAACTTATCATGTGCGATATGCCGTGGATGATCGCCCCCGGGGAATCTCCAACGTCAACGGGCAGTCGGGCGACCAAATGTGCCAGCGACCCGAAGGGAGTTGTGGTGTCCGCTGAACCGTGGAAGTGCAGTACGTGTGTCTTTGGAGTGAGCCGTGCCTCTACGGAACGGGCAAACGTCGCTTTGCCAACGCCCGGTGCTCCAACTACCACCACTCCGTACAAAGAAGGTTCGCCGAGCGCCTCTATAACCGTGTTCTGAAGATCCTGCCGGACCAGCGACGACCATTTCCGACGTTCCGCCGCGCCAAGGGCTTGCCGCTCCGTTGGGTGCCGCCCTATTTCAGATTCCGGTGTTGCTCGCAATTTAGATCACGCTACCTTCGTAGCTCTGGCGGACGTGACGTTCAGCGGGTCGTTTGCTTTCGTATTTCCCTTCAGCCCCAGCAGTGATTTGCAAAGTATCATAGCGATCCCCCCGAATCAATTAGTCAGCCCGCGAACCATCAGGGTACTTGTTAAACAATTGAATTGAGTACTTGCGAATCAACTGGGCAACCAGGAATCCCCTCGCGTCCGTGGTGCCATGATTGGCGTCTTCCAGGCTCCGGTGGATGGGCCCACGCCGCCTGGGCCCACGCCGCCTGGGCCCACGCTACCGAGGGGCCCCAAACGAGCGTGCGAGTTAGGGGAGGTAGCGGGGAGGTTCCCTGGCCGAACGAAGAGAGGCAAGGGAGGTGGTGGGGCTAGGCCTTGACGGGGTGGAATCTCTGCTGGGCGGCATGCAGCCCCTCCGTCACCAATACTTCGACGGCATCTGCCGCCTCATCCAGGAGGAACGGCAGTTCTTTCTTTTCCGTGGATCCAAAATCCCTGAGGACATAGTCCGCGGTGTCCATCCGGCCCGGCGGCCTGCCGACGCCCACACGGACCCGCAAGTAGTCCTTGGTTGCCAGAGCCTTGGAGATATCCCGCAAGCCGTTGTGGCCGCCTTCTCCACCGCCGATCTTCAACTTGACGGTGTTGAAGGGAATATCAATTTCGTCGTGCACCGCAATCACACGGTCCGGAGCGATATCAAAGAACTTGGCAAGGCCGGAAACCGGCCCCCCGGAAACGTTCATGTAACTCATTGGCTTGGCCAGCACCACCCTCGGCCCGCCTATCCCGAGCCTGCCCTCCACTACTTGCGCCCGCGACTTGTGGGCCTTGAAACTTCCGCCCATGCGCGAAGCAAGTTCGTCCAGGACCATCTGGCCGACGTTGTGGCGGTTGTGGCTGTATTCACTGCCGGGATTGCCAAGGCCGACAATAAGCCAAGTGTCTGTCATGGAGTCATCCTAGGGAATCAAAAGGTTGAAAGAAAAGAAGTGGCCGGGACCCAAAGGGACCCGGCCACTCGCAAAGGCTTGCGCCGCAAGTAGTCGGAACGACTACTCAACAAAAGGACTACTCAGCGGCAGGAGCTGCCTCTTCTTCGGCCTCCGAAGCGGCCTCCGAGATGTTGATGATGAGCGTCTCGGGATCGGTCAGCAAAGCCGAACCGCTCGGCAGGACGATGTCCGAAGCGTGGACGTGCTCGCCGGCCTTGCGGCCTTCGATGCTGATTTCGACGAACGTCGGCAGGTGCGTAGCCTCGGCTTCGAGGGAAACCGTGGTGGCTTCCTGGTTGGCGACGGCGCCGATGGCTGCTTCACCAATAACGTGGACGGAAACGTCAACGGTAACCTTTTCGCCCTTGCGGACGGTCAGGAGGTCGATGTGCTCGATGATCTGCTTGATCGGATCGCGCTGGATGTCCTTGACCAAGGCCAGGTGCTCTTCGCCGTTGATGTCCAGGGACAGCAGGGCGTTGGAAACGCGGACGGCCAGGGTGGTAGCGCGGCCCGGGAGGTTGATGTGGATGGGCTCTGCGCCGTGACCGTAGATGACGGCCGGGATCTGGCCGGCCGAGCGGGCACGGCGGGCGAAACCCTTGCCGAATTCGGTGCGCAGTTCTGCTGCGAGCTTCTGCTCAGACATGTGTACTCCTTGATTACTGTGGCGCCGGCAAAATGCCAGGCAAGTCGATCAGCAAGGGCGGAGGTCTGTGGTGACCTTCCACGCCCGGCGGAATGCCAGCCGCAGGAGCAGCCGGTCCGCCTTCGTTGAAGGAGATTCAGACCCAGTCGATAACGGAGACCCGCAATCCGGTGTTAGCCCGGATGTGCTCTCCCTCGCCAAGGTATCCCCAAGAGTTTAGCAGCCGCGTCCCGCCAAAGGGAAAACGGCCCCGGCCCAACCCAAGTAGCTAGCATTTGTTGTCGTTTTGAGCCCTGAAAACGACATCAACTGCCAGTCAGTTGGGTGGGGACCCAGGGTTTGGCGTGTTAAGCCTTGCCGTCGAAGAGGCTGGTGACGGAGCCGTCGTCGAACACTTCGCGGATGGCGCGTGCAATCAATGGTGCGATCGACAGCACGGTGAGCTGCGGAAAGCGCTTGTCCGCAGGAATGGGCAGCGTATTGGTGACAACAACCTCGCGGGCACCGGAATCCGCCAAACGCTGCGCCGCTGGTTCGGAGAACACTGCGTGCGTGCACGCGATGATGACATCCTTGGCACCGGCGTTCTTGAGGACCTGGACGGCGCCGGAGATCGTTCCACCGGTGTCGATCATGTCGTCGATCAAGACGCACGTACGGCCCTCGATCTGCCCGACGACGGTCTTCGAGACAGCCTGGTTCGGCACCGTGAGGTCGCGGCTCTTGTGGACGAACGCCAGCGGCGCACCGCCCAAGCGCTCGGCCCACTGTTCTGCGACGCGGACGCGGCCGGTGTCGGGCGAAACAACGGTGATGTTGTCTGCTTCAACCTTGGTGCGGATGTAGTCGGCCAGCAGCGGGATCGCCATGAGGTGATCCACCGGGCCGTCAAAGAACCCCTGGATCTGGGACGTGTGCAGGTCAACCGACATGATCCGGTCCGCACCGGCGGTCTTGTAGAGGTCCGCCACCAGGCGGGCGGAGATCGGCTCGCGGCCGCGGCCTTTCTTGTCCTGGCGGGCGTAGGGGTAGAACGGAGAGACCACGGTGATCCGCTTGGCCGATGCGCGCTTCAGCGAGTCGATCATGATCAACTGCTCCATGAGCCAGTTGTTCAGCGGGGCCGGGTGTGCCTGGATGACGAACGCGTCGGTGCCGCGGACGCTCTCCGCGGAGCGCACGTAGATTTCACCGTTGGCGAAGTCGTAGGCGTCGATAGGCAGGAGTTCCGTTTCCAGCTCCTTGGCGATTTCCTGCGCCAGTTCGGGGTGCGCCCGTCCCGCGGCGAGAACTAGTTTCTTCTCGCCGTGTGCGGTAATTTCGCTCATGCCTGTGTGCCCTCTTCTGTGGTTGCCGGAGTACTTGAGGAATCGGGGGTGGCAGCGGAGCCCAGCGCAGCCTGCGCCAGCTGGGCCGAGTTGCTGCCCTGGCGGTTGGCGATGACCCAGCCTTCGGCGTTGCGCTGGGGGGCGACGCTCAGGGTGAGGGCTCCGGCGGGAACGTCCTTACGGATGATGGCGCCAGCGCCGCTGTAGGCGCCGTCACCAATCGTCACGGGAGCTACGAAGACCGTGTTGGAACCGGTGCGCACGCCGGAGCCGATCACCGTGCGGTGCTTCTTCTCGCCGTCGTAGTTGGCCGTAATGTTGCCGCAGCCGATGTTGGTGTCTTCGCCGATCTCGGCGTCGCCGGCGTAGCCGAGGTGGGACAGCTTGGAGCCGCGGCCGATGGTCACATTCTTGGTTTCGTAGAAGGCGCCGATCTTGCCCGTCTCCCCCAGGACTGTGCCCGGGCGCAGGTAGGTGAAGGGACCCACACTGGCCCTGGCACCGATCGTGGAGCCTGAGCCGTGGGTGCGGATCACCTTCGCACCTTCGCCCACCGAAACGTCGGTGAGGGTCGTGTCGGGGCCGACGACGGCGTCGCGCGCCACAGTGGTGGAGCCGTGAAGCTGTGTGTTCGGCAGGAGGCGGACGTCTTCGTCCAGGGTGACGGTGGAATCGATCCAGGTGGTGGCCGGGTCAACGACCGTGACCCCGGCACGCATCCAGGCTTCGATGATGCGGCGGTTGTGCTCGGCTCCGAGCGCGGCCAGCTGGACGCGGTCGTTGGCGCCTTCCACCTGCCAGCGGTCCTCGGTGACGACGGCGGAAACCCGGCCACCGGCATCGCGCGCCAGTTCGAGGACGTCGGTGAGGTATTTTTCTTGCTGGATGTTCTCGGTGGTCACTTTGTGAAGCTGGTCGCGGAGAACGCGTGCGTCAAAAGCGTAGATACCGGAGTTGACCTCGCGGATGGAGCGCTCGGCGTCGCTGGCGTCCTTGTGTTCGCGGATACCCAGCACTGTGCCGTCCTCGCCACGAAGGATGCGGCCGTAACCGTTGGCGTCGTCGAGGATCGCGGTCAAGACCGTCACGGCGTTGCCCTCGGATTCGTGCGTGGCGACAAGCTCGGAGAGGAGGGAACCGGTCAGTAAAGGAACATCGCCGTACGTGACCACTACCGTTCCGGTGAGTTCGGCCTTCGCATCCAGGGCGTCAAAAGCTACTTCGACGGCACGCCCGGTTCCAGGAACGTCGTCCTGGTCCACAATGACGGCGTCGGGATCGATCAGCTCAATGTGCGCGGCGACGAGGTCCCGCTCGTGGCGGACCACCAAGGCCAGTTGCCGGGGCTCAATGGAGCGTGCCGCGAGGATGGCGTGCGCCACCATGGAACGTCCACCTATTTCGTGGAGAATCTTGGGAGTCCGCGACTTCATGCGCGTACCGGCTCCGGCAGCTAGGACGATTACAGCGGCGGGGCCAGTAGTATCGGGGCTCACGAAGTCGCTCTCCTTGCTCGGTTACGTCCGGGCGAACCCGGCTGCGGCATCTGCTCTATCCTACTCTTGCCGATTCACAGCCTTCCGCGCAGCCAATGGACAGCTTCGGGAGAGACAGTGCCTTCAGAGGCGGTGCCGGCAGATCACCGACAAGTTCCGCCCATAGGATTCGAACCTATACTCCACGGCTCCAAAGGCCGGGGTGCTGCCATTACACCAGAGCGGACCGTGTACGCGTGGCCCTTGCGGACGCAAGGCCCGCGGGGTTCCCGATTGACCGGGTCGCACACACAAGAATCTAGTTTGCCATGACCATTGCGGTGTTCGCGACTTGGCGCATCCCCGAGTCCTTTTCAGCGGCGCTGACAGGCCCTTCCGAGGCCTCTTCACGCTTGCCATAAGGCATGATAGATGCGTGAGCAACAGCACAGGACTTCCCCGGCAGTCGACGGGTTCCCGGGTGATCAACCACCCGCCCGCAGGCCAGGTTGCGCGTGCGCGGATGACAGGCTCCCAGCGTCGCTCCCAGCTCATCGAAATAGGCCGGGGCCTCTTCGCCGCCCGCGGCCTGGACGCCACAACCATTGATGAAATCGCAGCCGCCGCAGGCGTGTCCAAGCCCGTGATTTACGAGCACTTCGGTTCGAAGGAGGGCCTCTACACACAGGTTGTGGAGTTCGAATTCCGGATCCTGCTGGAGGCCATCAACGAGTCCCTCGCGGCCGAAGCCAAACCACGCGTACTCGTTGAACAGGCGGCCCTTGCCTTGCTTGGCTACATCGAAGAGCGGAGCGACGGCTTCCGGATCCTCATGAGGGATGCCCCTCCCTCCCAGCCCGAAGGAGCTTTCTCCACCCTGCTCTCCCACGTGGCGGATCGCGTGGAGAACCTGCTCGCCGACGAATTCTCCCGGCGCGGATTCAGCGCAGCCGACGGCGCCATGTACGCCCAGATGCTGGTAGGCATGGTGGCCATGACCGGCCAATGGTGGCTGGACCACCGCGAGCCCGACAAACGCGCAGTAGCCGCGCACCTGGTTAACTTGGCGTGGAACGGACTGACAGGCCTGCAAAAGGAACCGGAGCTGCGGAGCGAGGTGTAGGGGCTCAGGTTGGCTTTTGCTTGCTGTGCCTCGGTCACCCTTCGCGGTTGTCCGTGGTCGCCTTGGCGGCGCGACAGCCCTTCGTCCGTCGTCCGTGCTCGCCTCCGCGGCGCAACGGCCCTTCGCCGTCGCTTAGACACGAGGCAAATGGCCACTTGCGGTCGCTGAGCGACCTCCAGTGCCCGATGCCTCGCGATGCGCTCCTACCCGAAGGCCCGCAGCACCGCTCCTGCCAATCTTCCGTTTGGCGCGCCTTAGTTTCGACGCCGGATGCCCCGTCGACACGCAAAATCCCTGTCGACACCGGAATCCGCGCATCGAAATCCACGTCCCGAGTCGAGGGCACATTTCGGTGTCGAGAATCGCCCACGATTCACCAAGCAACCGCTTCCGACCCGCGCCCGGACCTCCGACGCAGATGTGCCCTGCCGACGCGCAAAATCCCTGTCGACACCGGAATCCGCTGGCGGACGACGCCGGCAGTCCACCCCCGCGAGGTGACTTCCCCGCCGGAGGCGGTTCTTCCGAAAGGAGCGCATCGCGGCGCATAGTGGGCCGGAGGTCGCTCAGCGACCGAAGGCCCACACATGGGCCGTGTCTAAGCGACGCGGAAGGGCCGGCTCAGGCACCAAAGGCAACCACGCAAAAGACGCGGGCGCCCGTCCCAGCCCGCCTACTCCCCCAGGACCTCCGCCGCCTCCAGCCACTCCAACTCCAGGCCTTCCTTTTCTTCGAGCAGTTCCTGGAGCTTGGTGTTCAGTTCGCCGAGGGCGTCGAAGTCGCCGGATTGGGACTTGGCGGCCATTTGGACGTGGAGTTTCTCTTCTTGCTGGGCGATTTTACTTAGCTGGCGGTCGATCCTGTTCAGGTCCTTCCGGGCTTCGCGCTTCTCTGCCTCGCTCGGTCCGGAAGGGGCCGCGGCGGCACCCGAGCCACTTGCCGCCGTCGGGCTAGTGCTCCCACTCGACGCGCCGCCGGAGACTGCACCGCTCGCAAGCGCGGCTTCGCGCAATTCCAAGTACTGGTCCACTCCGCCTGGAAGCCCGCGAAGCTTGCCGTCGCCCAGCAGTGCCATTTGGGAATCCGTGACGCGTTCCAGCAGGTAGCGGTCGTGGCTGACGACGACGAGCGTGCCGGGCCAGCCGTCCAGGACGTCTTCGACGGCGGCCAGGGTGTCGGTATCGAGGTCGTTGGTGGGTTCGTCGAGCATCAGGACGTTGGGCTCGCCCACCAGCAGGCGCAAGAGTTGCAGGCGGCGCCGCTCACCACCGGAAAGGTCGGTGACGGGCGTCCATTGCTTTTCCTTCGTGAACCCGAGCTGCTCCACAAGCTGGCCGGCCGTGAATTCCTTGCCGCCCACGCTGAAGGAGCGCTTCTCGCGTTCGATGACCTCGATCACGCGAAGGTCAGAGACGTCGTCGAGCTCCTTGACGTCCTGGCTGAGCACCGCGGTGACAACAGTCTTGCCGCGCTTGACCTTGCCTGAACTCGGAGTGATCTCGCCATTGAGCAGCCGCAGCAGCGTGGACTTTCCGGCACCGTTGACGCCCACCAGTCCAAGCCGCTGCCCCGGCGCGAGGCGCAGGGTGACGTTATCGAAGAGTTTCTGGCTGGCGTCGCCGCCCACGAAATCAAGAGAGACGCCTTCAAGGTCCAGCACGTCCTTGCCGAGCCGGGCGGTTGCCATCTTGCTCAAGGCCACGGAGTCGCGCGGATCGGGAACATCGGCGATCAGCTCGTTGGCGGCCTCAATACGGAACTTGGGTTTCGACGTCCGGGCCGGGGCGCCGCGACGCAGCCACGCCAGTTCCTTCTTGACCAGCTGCTGCCGTTTGCTTTCGACGACGGATGCGGTGCGGTCGCGCTCGGCGCGGGCCAGCACGTAGGCCGCGTAGCCGCCGTCGAACGGGTCCACCATGGCGTCATGCACTTCCCAGGTCCGGTTGCAGACTTCGTCGAGGAACCAACGGTCGTGGGTCACCACAAGGAACGCGCCCTGGTTGGCCCGCCAGCGTGTCTTCAAGTGCCGGGAGAGCCAGGCGACGCCTTCCACGTCGAGGTGGTTGGTGGGTTCGTCGAGCATGATGACGTCGTGGTCCTCGATGAGCAGCTTGGCCAAGGCGACCCTGCGCTTTTGTCCGCCGGAGAGGGCGTGCACGTTTGCGTGCCAGTCGACGTCGGCCACGAGTCCGCCCATGATTTCGCGGATTTTGGGGTTGGCGGCCCATTCGTGGTCGGCTTGGTCGCCGACGATCGCGGCCCCCACGGTGAGGTCGCCGTCGAGCACGTCGGACTGGTCGAGGTAGCCGACATTCACGTCGCCACGCTTGGTCACGCGGCCGGAGTCCGGCGTCGAGCGCAATGCCAGCAAGCGCATCAGCGTCGATTTGCCGTCACCGTTGCGCCCGACCATGCCGATCCTGTCGCCGTCCTCCAAACCAAGGGTGACGCCGTCGAGGATGGTGCGGGTTGCGAACGAAACGGTGAGGTTTTCACCGCCGAGCAGGTGGGCCACTGGGTACTACTTTCTGGTGGGAATAGACAGGAAAATCGCCACTGGTCAAGTTTTCAGGGCGAGTTGTCATAGGAGGGTATCGGAGATGATCCGGGCACCGGGAACCGGTCCGTGAACAGCAAGGGCGTTGTGCCCCAGATGCCGCAGGTCGTCGGCGAGCCCCTGGGCGGCGGACGGGTTGTGCACGAGCAAAGCCACAGTGGGGCCCGAACCGGAAACAATCCCCGCGAGGGCGCCGTTCGACTCCCCTAGCCCGATGGTGTCCCGCAATTGCGGAGCCAACTCGATCGAGGCGCGCTGGAGGTCGTTGATGAGGAGCTTGCTCAGGGCGTCCGGGTCTCCGTTGCGCAGCGCTTGCAGGATCTTGGCATCGACCTCGAGCGGTTCGGGGATGTCGAGTCCTTCCGTGTTCCGAAGCCTGTCCAGCGCATGGAAGACCTCGGGAGTGGAGAGTCCGTAGTCGGCGCAGACCAGGACCCAGTCCATCTGCGCTTTCGCGAGTGCCGGTGAGAGTTCGTCGCCGACGCCAAGCCCGACGGCGGTGCCTCCAAGCAGCGAGAACGGCACGTCCGCGCCCAACTCAGCCGCAAGATGGGCAAGTTCTTCGCGTGACAAGCCACTGTTCCAGAGTGCATCGCAGGCCAGGAGGGTGGCCGCTGCATCAGCGGAGCCGCCTCCCATGCCTCCCGCGACCGGGACGCGCTTGGTGATTTCCAAGTGCACCCCCGTGGCCTTCTCCGAGACGTCCCTCATGATGGCAGCGGCCTTGTACGCCAGGTTCCGCTCATCCAGGGGTATGTCCAGCCCGTCGAGGTCCAGGGTGCTTGACGGACTGATGCTGACCGTGATTCCCGGCCCCTCAGTGCTCGTAGCGGCTACTTCCTCATAGAGGGACACCGCGAGATACACGCTGGCTACCGAGTGGTAGCCGTCCGGCCGCAACGGGCCGACGTTGAGGGAGACGTTCACCTTGCCGGGCGCCCGGACCCGTACTGTCCGTGCGACGAAGCGGCCGCGGTTTATACCGCTGATTGCCGAATTCATGCGTCCAGGGGGTGGCGGGCCTCGGCGATGCGCACAAACGCGTTGATATCGAGGACCTCTCCGCGGGCAGTCGGATCAACGCCGGCAGCCACAATGAAACGCTCGGCCTCCGCCGCGCTTCCTGCCCACGCTGCGAGGGCGGCCCGGAGCGTCTTGCGGCGCTGTGCAAACGCGGCATCAATGACCGCGAAAACCTGCTCGCGGGTGGCGTGCGTTGCCGGCGGCGCGCCGCGCGTGAAGGACACCAGTCCGGAGTGGATCTTCGGGGCCGGCCAGAAGACATTCATGCCAATCACGCCGGCCTTGCGCATGCGGCCGTACCAAGCAGCCTTGACCGAAGGGACGCCGTAGATTTTGGAACCCGGACCTGCGGCCAGCCGGTCTGCCACCTCGTCCTGGACCATGACGAGCCCGTGTTGCAGGCTCGGGAAATGCTGGAGCAGGTGCAGGACCACGGGCACTGCGACGTTGTAGGGCAGATTGGCCACGAGGGCGGTTGGCTGCACAGGAAGTTCAGTGACTTTCATGGCGTCGGAGAGGACGAGGTGGAAATCATCCACCGCGTCGGGGCGCCAGGCGCGAACCGTCTCAGGCAACTTGCCAGCGAGGACTGGGTCGATTTCGACGGCGACAACAGTTTTGGCGGCGTCCAGCAGGCCTAGCGTCAAAGAACCCAGGCCGGGCCCGACCTCCAAGACGGTTTCCTCGGGGTCAATACCGGCGGCCGAGACGATTCTCCGGATGGTGTTGCCGTCGATCACAAAGTTCTGGCCCAGGGTTTTGGTCGGACGGACACCGATTTCTTCGGCGAGCCGTCGGATGTCCGCAGCTCCCAGAAGGGGTGCGACGGCGGCGTGTTCGGAATTCGGTTCAGTCACCTAGGTATCGTATCGTCTGCCCGACTCACGACGACGCCCTCCGCCATCTTCAGGACGCGAAAAAGCCGGGCCCGGAGATTTCCGGACCCGGCCAATTTCATCGATGCTTAGCGGGAAGCAGCCCAGCCGCAGCCCCAGGGGGAAAGGCCGCGCTGCGCGTAGACGCGGTTGGCGATGTCGATCTGCTGGGCCTTGCTGGCCTGGCTTGCGTTGGGAGCGTAGGCGCCGCCGCCGGAGCCGATCCAGGTCTGGATATCGAACTGCAGGCCGCCGTAGTAGCCGTTGCCGGTGTTGATGGCCCAGTTTCCACCGGACTCGCACTGGGCAATCTTGTCCCACATGGCCTCGTTCGGTGCACCGGTAGGTCCGGAGGCAACCGCAGCGGCAGGCTTGGGGCGCTCCTTCGTTCCGACTGTCACCTTCGCGGAAACAGGGTTGACCGTGACATCCGAGGAGACCAGGGTCCGGGATGCTTCACGGCCATCCACCAGGACAAGCTTGAACTTCTTGCTGAGAAGCCCGAGGACGCCTTCCTGGGTCACGGTTTTCTGGTCCGTGAACTGGGCCGGGTCTTCCGTGGTGACGGTATCGAAGGGAACGTTCTCCGTCTCAGTGGCGGTCTTGCTGGTATCCACACGGGAAACCTTGATCACCATGTTCTGGACGACGGGGGCCGAGTTGGGCTGCGAAACGCGGTCGTTCGGGCCGAGCACGACGCCGGCATCGCTGAGGACGGTGGCAACGTCGGCCGCTGTCGTGGTCTTAGCGGAGCTCTGCCCATCCACGATCAGGCTGATCGCCTTAGGGGTCATGATCGAGACGAATGATCCGGAAACTGCCAGCTGGGTGTCTTTGGGCTGGGAGACAGCTGAAGCGCTCGCGACGCCGAGTTCGGAGACGAGCCCCTCGACGTTGGGGGCCGTGGTGTTGACCGTCCGCTGTGCGCCGTCAAGGCTGACGGTGACGGCCTTGGCCAGGTTGACGTTGATGATGGAGCCGTTCTGCACCGAGGTATCCAAAGCCGGGGAGACCCGGTCTTCAGCCTTCAGATCGACCTTGGCTGCCTTGACCACTTGGTCAACGGTGTTGCCGAAGGTCTGGACGGAACTCACTTTGCCGTCGACGTTGAGGGTGACTGACTTGTTGTTGCCTGTAAAAGCAACCACACCGAGCACCAGTGCCGAAAGCACCAGCAGCTGCGCACCGACTTTGACGAAACTGAACTTGCCGTCCGTGGTGAAGAACTTAACCATGTTTGCCCGTAACTTTTGGACCATCCGGGCACGGGGAAAAGCGCACAGGGGCCTCCTGCCGCGGTCCTTGAGCGCAGGCCGAAACCATGCCAGAGGACTGCAGCGGAGTTGTGCGCCGCCACACTCAATTCAACTGAAAACACCAATTGCGAACGGAGTTAGTTGTCCGAAGGCCTTCCCCGACCCCGGCTACTGGTTACCCACTGTAACCGAAGCGTTATAAAGTGACCAAGATTTTTACATACCGGGTATGCAAGGCAATTGCAGCTCAGTCCCACGATCCGTAGGTTGCCACCGTGTTTTGGGCCAGTTGGGAACATAAGGCGGAGAGCTCGGTTCCAGTCACTTCAGCCATGGAACGAACGGTGTAAGGCACCATGTAGCTTGCGTTGGGGCGGCCTCGATGCGGATGCGGCGTCAGGAACGGCGAGTCGGTTTCGACGAGCACGAGTTCCGGGTCTGCGATGGCAAGGGCGTCCCTCAGGTTTGCGGCGTTCTTGAAGGTCATGGTTCCTGCAAAGGACATGTACCAGCCGTTCGTGTTGCAGATCCGCGCCAATTCCGCGTCACCCGAGAAGCAATGGAATACCACCCGCTCCGGGGCGCCCTCTTCGCGGAGGACCTGGACGACGTCGTCATGGGCGTCACGATCGTGGATCTGGAGGGTGAGGTCCAGCCTCTTCGCGATATCGATGTGGCGGCGGAACGAATGGCGCTGGTGCACCAGGCCGTCTCCATGGGTGCGGAAAAAATCAAGCCCGGTCTCGCCGATGGCACGGACCCTCGGGTGGGCCGCCAGTTCTTCGATTTCCGCGAGCGCGGATTCCAGCTCTCCGCGGCCCGCGTAGGCGGGAGCGTCGTTGGGGTGGATAGCGACTGCCCCGAGGAGCCGCCGGTCCGCGTCCAGCGCTTGGACTGTGAACCGCGAAGACCCAAGGTCGCAGCCCACCTGCACGGCACCCTGGACACCTACGGCTTCGGCCGCGTCCAAAGCATCGGCGACGGCTACTTCCAGCAGGCCGTGCCGGAAGTCGAGATGCGTGTGGTTGTCCATCACCGGGACCGGCAACGGCTCGGGGGCCGGCGGGTATTCCTTGCGGGAGTCGCTGGTTTCAGGCGCACGGTAGGGAGCCGGTGGGAGGGAATTGCACATGTTCCCACCCTATCTTTCCTTCCTGGACCCCTCCTGGTCCTTCCCTCATCGCTCCGTGATCCGCCCTGATCCCTCCTGTATCCCTCCTGCATCCCTTCTGCATCTCTCCCTGCGGGATCTACCTCTGTCTGCGGCGGGCCTAGGCTGGGTAGTCTGGTACAAAAGGCGGTATATCCCGGCCAGGGCACCGCGGCCCGGCAGGGGTTCTGTCATGGCTGAGGGGTTGTCCATGGATTCAAAGCGACACGGTACCGTTGATGAGCCATTGCTGCGGGACGAGGCTGTTGTCGCCTTGCCACCCGAACGCGAGACCTTCAACGGCCACAAGCCGCCGGTCCTGGATCCCGCGCAATTCCACGCTGCGAGCGAGAAAATCCTGGCGGCAATCAACAAAGTCATCGACGGCAAGGCCGAGGCCGCCAAGCTTGCCCTGACCGTGCTCCTTGCCCAGGGCCACTTGCTCGTGGAGGACGTGCCCGGCGTCGGCAAGACGCTGCTCGCAAAAACCCTCGCGCGCACCATCGATTGCAAAGTCAGCCGGATCCAGTTCACCCCGGACCTTCTTCCTTCGGATGTCACGGGCGTCTCCATCTACAACCAGTCATCACGGCAGTTCGAGTTCCGGATGGGCGCTGTGTTCGCGAACATCGTGATCGGGGACGAAATCAATCGGGCCTCCGCCAAGACCCAGTCCGCCCTGCTCGAATGCATGGAAGAGCACCAGGTGACGGTGGACGGCCACTCCTACGAGCTGGCCGAGCCGTTCATGGTGGTTGCCACGCAGAACCCCATCGAGATGGAAGGCACCTATCCCCTGCCGGAGGCCCAACGGGACCGGTTCATGGCTCGAATCTCGATGGGCTACCCGGACAAGCTTTCCGAGATCGAGATGCTCGAGACGCATCAGGCGGTCTCACCCCTCGCGAAAGTCACCCCCGTGGTCACGTCCTCGGATGTCGCCGCCATGATCGCCACGGTGCAGCAGGTCTTCGTCTCCCAAGCCGTCAAGGAATACACGGTTGCCTTGGGGCGGGCCACACGGGACAGTGCGCGCCTGCGTCTCGGAGCCAGCCCGCGCTCCCTGCTGCAACTACTTCGGGCCGCCAAGGCAACTGCCGCTCTTGACGGACGGGATTTCGTCCTTCCGGACGACGTCATTTCCGTGGCCGAATCGGTGCTGGCGCATCGCATCATCCTTGACCGCAAGGCCGCAAGTTCCGGTGACACTCCGCAGAGCATCATCCGGGCGATCCTGGCCTCCCTCCCCGTAAGCCAGGACGCTGGCGCGGAACGCCGCGGCAGCTAAGCGGGCGTCTGGAGGGGAACGCATGGCACTGATGGATCTACTTCCCAAGCATCTGTTCACCACCCGTGGCTGGGGGCTGCTGGCCAGCGGAGCGGGTTCCCTGCTCCTCGCACAAATCATGGGCAGGCGCGACCTGCTGGCCCTCGGCATTTTGCTGATAGTGCTGCCGCTGGTATCCCTTGCCGGGGTTCGCGTCCTCAAGCCGCGCTTTCAGGTTTTCCGCGAATTCAACCCGTCTTCCGTTGAAACGTCTTCCACGGCAACAGTGCGGCTGGCCGTGGCACGGACCGGAGCGGCCACGGGCCCGGTGATCATGGAGGAGCAGTTGCCGCCCCGCTTCGGCGAACCTCCCGCCTTTCGGTTTCCCGCCCGTACCGCTTCCGGCGGCACGAGCCGGTACGAATACCATTTGCGCTCGGGCAAGCGCGGCCAGTTCAGGATCGGTCCGGTCACCGCCGAGTTCTGCGATCCCTTTGGCTTGTCGCTGCACCGGCACGCGATCGACGACGGCGACATCCTCACCGTGACGCCTGCCGCCGTCGAACTCCCCGCGACAGGCCTCGCGGGCGCACGTGGAAACGACGGCGTGACCGCCACCCGAATCCGGGCGAATCCCAGCGACGACGACGTCATGACCCGCGAATACCGCCATGGCGATCCCATGCGGCGCGTCCACTGGGCAGCAACCGCACGGCACGGGGAGCTCATGGTGCGGCAGGAAGAATCCGTCACCACGCCCGAGGCGACCATCATCATGGACCAGCGCTATTCCGCCTTTGTGTCTGGATCGGGGGCCACCTTCGGCCCGGCCCACGAAGACTCCTTCGAACTCGTCAGCAGCGACAACTTCGAGTGGGTCGTGACGGCGGCCATGTCGATCAGCGCCCACCTTGCCGATCGGAACTACTCGTTGAGGTTCCTGGACGCCGCCGGGAATCCTGCGTTCCGTAGTTCCCACTCGGCCCCGGATCCCGAAACCGAAGAATTCAGCGGTTTGGGCGGCTTGCAATCCATTGCCGAGAGCCTTGCCGCGATTCAGCTCACTGGCGCACGGCATGTCCATGGGGAGCGCCGCAAGGAGGCCGCCGGCGTCGTCGACGGTGCTGACGCGCCCTTCGACGACCACCTGATGGACAAGCTGGCGGCACACCGGCTGCGTGGCCCCGTCCTCGCATTGCTCGGCAACATGCCGCTCGCCGAGGCCCGTGCCTTGGCGCCCGCCGCGGGCTACGGAGCCAATGCCTTCGCGCTGGTGGTCACGGACCATCCCCACCATGCCCAGCCAATCATCGAAGCCTTGAAACTGGGCGGCTGGCGGGCCGTCGCCGTCAGCTCGAGAACGGATCTTCCCGCTGCATGGGCCGGTTTCGATCAAGGAGAGATTCTCGCGGCCGCTGCCGCGGCGATGGACGTCAGGCGCGGAGCGGCGGTGCCGCGATGACAACCACCTCCCGGCACGCGAATCCAGGACGGACCCCGCGTCCGGTGTCGACAAGCACCGGCGAGGGAGAAGCTTCCTCCCGCGGTCCGGGGACGGTACCCCGCACGCGAAAGCCCGGGCCGGGAGCCTACCCGTGGGCGATGTCCGCGGCCATCGCCATCGCCGTACTCGGGACAGCGCTCTCGCTCAATGGAGTCTTCAGGGGCTGGGCCTGGTTTGTTCCTGCGATCACCACGGTGTGTACGGTCGCAATGACGTTGGCTGTTCTCCGTGCATTGAGGGCGCATTCGCTCCTCACCACTTTGGGCGGGTTCGTCTCCTTGGCGTTCATCCTGACCTTCACCTTCTTCCGCCAACAGAGCCTCGCGGGCTTCATCCCATCCGGTGGGACATATGACCAGCTCGGCAAGTTCCTGAAACGCGCGGGGGAAACCGTCGTCTCGGAGACTGCTCCCGTTGCCCCGAACGCCGGAATCGTGTTTGTCGCGTGCGCGAGCCTGGGCCTGGTGGTTGTCCTCATTGACGCGTTGGCGGTGCCGCTCGGGATGCCCGCCACAAGCGGTTTGGGCCTGCTGGCCGTCCTCGTCTTCCCGGCCTCCATCAAGCCACAAGGCGCGGGGCTGCTCGGATTCCTTGCCGCTGCCGTCGGATTCATCCTGATCCTGGGGTGTAGCCAGTGGTTCGCACCGGATGCGCGGCTACAGACCGACAACCCGCGCGGCACCGGGCAGCTCAAACGGTCGATGGTGATCGGTGCCGTGGCCCTGGTCCTCGGGCTGCTGTTGCCTCTGACGATTCCAGGCTTCGAGCGCGGAACGTTTCCGGTGGGCTCGCGCCTGAACCCCTGGGGCGTCTCCAACGGCTTGAACCCGATGATCACGCTCGGCAACAGCCTGCGGAATCCCACTGGCGACGGCCGCATCACCTACGCCACGAGTTCCACAGCCCCCGTGTACTTGCGTTCTGTCACCATTGACAGGTTCGACGGCGATACCTGGGCCCCGGACGACCGTGAAGCGTCCCGGCGCCTCGGACCGGGACGCATGGCACCGGACTACCCGCTTCCGTCCGATTTGGTGCGCCAACTGACGGTGATCGATACCGGTCAGTTCACGAGCCCCTATCTGCCGGTTCCGTATGCTCCTACGGCCGTGAACGGGCTGAGCGGACGCTGGTCCTGGGATCCCGAAACCCTCAGCGTCCGCGCCGAGGATACCAACACGAGGAACCAGCAGTACACGGTG
Source organism: Arthrobacter sp. MMS24-S77 (assembly GCF_054888235.1). Taxonomy (NCBI): domain Bacteria; kingdom Bacillati; phylum Actinomycetota; class Actinomycetes; order Micrococcales; family Micrococcaceae; genus Arthrobacter; species Arthrobacter sp. MMS24-S77. Next base: position 1,363,739 of record NZ_JBTZRN010000001.1, on the reverse strand, counting down.
TATTCGGCGCTTCCAGCTCTGACCTCCGCGACGTTGAGCCAGGACAATGCCCGGCCCACGTCCATATCGCAGGATTTCATCCAGGTGCCGAACAACGTTCCGGACATCGTGAAGAACACGGCCAAGACCGTTACCGCAGGCACCAATGGCAACTACGCCAAGGCGATGGCGATCCAAAGCTATCTACGCTCGCCGCAGTTCAGCTACTCCCTGCAGGCACCTGTCCAAGGCGGTTACGACGGCAACGGCTTGTCCGTGCTGGCGGATTTCCTCGAGCAGAAGAGCGGCTACTGCGTCCACTTCGCCTCGGCCATGGCCGTCATGGCGCGGCTGTCGGGAATCCCGAGCCGCATCGCCGTGGGCTACGCGCCGGGCCACTCCACCGGCGCTACCGTTGCCGTCGCAGGGCAGGAACCCCTGCCGGAGTTCGAGGTGGATGCCCGGGACGCCCATGCCTGGCCTGAACTCTATTTCGAAGGAGTGGGTTGGGTCGCCTTTGAACCGACCCCTTCGCGCGGGGTGGTCCCACCGTACGCGGCCGAACCGACGTCGGCGGGCGGCCCGAGCACCAACCTGCATGACGAGAACCTGACCCCTGGATCCGTGACTCCCCAGCCGAGCGCGTCGGCCGTGCCGCCGCTTGCGGGGCCCGGCACTGGTGCGGGCACGGCCGCCGGCTTCGGAACGGTCCTGTACGTCGTCGCCGGGGCTCTGCTCCTGGTGGTGTTGGCGGTTTCTCCGCGGCTGGTCCGCTCCGGCATCAGGGCGCGGCGCCTGAAGCCGCCAAGGGCCGGGCAGATCGGTTCCCGAGGCGGCGCCGGACCGGCGGCTCCCCGGGACGGTCCTGTCCTGGCGTGGGCCGAGCTTCAGGACCTCGCCACTGACTACGGCGTACCACCCGTGCCCAGCGAAACGCCGCGGCACTTCGCGGCTCGATTGCGCAACTCGGCCGTCCTCGGAGCGGCCGCTCCGCCGTCGGGAGCCGCTGACGGGACTGCCGCCGACGACGCCGGGCAGCGGGCGGTCGCTTCCCTCACCGGCGACTTCGAACGGCAGCGTTACGGTCCCCCGACGGATCCCGCGACGAACGGCGCAACGGAGCAAGCAAACGCGACAGCTGCCGGCAGGATCGCCGCTCTCCGTGCCGCACTGCGGCGCAATGCCACGTGGTTCGCAGCCTTCCGTGCGGACTGGTTCCCGCCGTCGTTGATGTCCCGGTGGTTCCAGCTCGTGGGGACGCCTTTCCGCTGGCTGGGCGGCATTTCGGTGGCGGTAGCACGCCGGGCGGCGGCATCCTGGCAAAGCCTGTTCGGCTCCATCCGCTGGCGGCGTTGACCCAACTGATCCCCACCGCCACCCTCGCCTCGCAAGCTCGGCCAGGGAACCCTGGCGGCGTGGGCCCAGGCAGTAGGTGTCGCTATTAGGGCTCAAAACGACACCTACTGCCAGTTAGTTGGGCCAAAACCGACAAAGGCAGGGCACCGAAACCCTGGGGTTCCGGTGCCCTGCCTTCACTCAACGGCAAGTCCCCGTTGCGAGAGGTCTGCCGAAGGATTTGCTAGTCGGCGTAGGGGTCCGCGATGCCGACGTACTGGGTGGTGAGGTATTCCTCGATGCCTTCGAAACCGCCTTCACGGCCCAATCCGGACTGCTTCACGCCACCGAAAGGTGCCGCGGCATTGGAGATGACGCCGGCGTTGAGGCCGAGCATGCCGGTCTCGATCCTTTCGCTGACGCGCAGGCCCCGGTTGAGGTCCTTGGTGTAGACGTAGGCGACCAGCCCGTATTCGGTGTTGTTGGCCAGCTTGATGGCCTCGTCTTCGCTCTTGAAGGTGATGATCGGGGCCACCGGTCCGAAGATTTCTTCCTTCAGGATGCGGGCGTCCGCGGACACGTTCTTGAGCACGGTGGGCTGGTAGAAGTAGCCCGGGCCATCCACGGGGGCACCTCCGGTGACGGCGATGGCGCCGTTGGCAACGGCGTCGGACACCAGGGCATGCACGCCGTTGCGGGCCTTGCCGTCGATCAGCGGGCCGACTGTGGAGTCCGGCTCGGTACCTCGGGCCGTGTTGAGTGCAGCGATCTTGGCGGCGAACTTGTCGGCGAAGGAATCGGCGATGGAGTCGTGCACGATGAAGCGGTTGGCTGCCGTGCATGCCTCGCCCATGTTGCGCATCTTGGCAGCCACGGCACCTTCGACTGCCTTGTCCAGGTCAGCGTCCTCGAACACCACGAACGGTGCGTTGCCGCCGAGTTCCATGGAGCTGCGCAGGACCTTGTCCGCGGCTTCGCGCATGAGGGCCTGCCCGACGGCGGTAGAACCGGTGAAGGAGATCTTGCGCAGGCGGTCGTCCTTGATGAGGGGCCCGGTGACTGCGCCTGCCGTGGAGGTCTGGATGACGTTGAGCACGCCTGCGGGGAGGCCGGCTTCCTGCATGACCTGGGCGAAGAGCAGGCTGGTCAGCGGGGTCAGGTTGGCGGGCTTGAGCACCATGGTGCAGCCGGCCGCGACGGCGGGGGCAATCTTCCGGGTAGCCATGGCCAGCGGGAAGTTCCACGGAGTGATCAGCAGGCAGGGACCTACCGGCTTCTTCTGGACCAGGATGCGGTTCTTGCCGTCCGGGGCTGCGGAGTAGCGGCCGCTGACGCGGACGGCTTCCTCGGAGAACCAGCGCAGGAACTCGGCTCCGTAGGCTACTTCGCCGCGGGCTTCGGCCAGGGGCTTGCCCATTTCCAGGGTCATGAGCAGCGCGAAGTCTTCGGCTCGTGCAGTGACCAGTTCGAAGGCGCGGCGCAGGATTTCGCCACGCTCACGCGGAGCGGTACGGGCCCATGAGGCCTGGGCAGCCGCAGCAGCGTCCAGTGCCGCGGCGCCGTCCTCTGCTCCGGCGTCGGAGATGCTCACAAGCACCTTGCCCGTGGCGGGATCCTCGACGTCGAACGTCTTCCCGGATGCCGCAGGCAGCCACTGGCCGTTGATGAGCAGCCCGGTGGGAACGGAGGCGAGAAGTTCGCTTTCGCGATCGGCGGTAACAGTCACAGTGACTCCTTCGTCAGTTGGTGCACGTTGTAGAGATGCACCAACACTTGATTTTGTGGAATTACTGCCACGGTACTGCCCGCCGCGAAGCAGTGTCTACGCCTTCGCGCACTGCCGCAATAGCAAGAGTTTGTGCAGTTGCACAGCCCCCGGGTTCAGCCCCGAAGCGGCCGCGGGGAGAGCACCGCCCTAACGCGCCGCGAGTACAGCAGAGTACAACTCACGCTTGCTGATGCGGGCCTCTTCGGCCACCGCTGCCACCGCTTCCTTGAGCCTGATGCCCTTGGCCATCAGTTCGTTGACCGCGGCGACGTGGTCTTCAGGCTTGCCTGGTGCCTGTTCGGGTGCGCCGGCCACCACTACCGCAATCTCGCCGCGAACCTCGTTGTTTTCAGCCCATTCGAGCAGTTCCCGGACGGTTCCCCGGATGACTTCCTCATAAGTCTTGGTTAATTCGCGGCACACAGCGATGCGACGGTCCGAGCCGAACCGCTCGTGGAGGGCTCGGAGCATTGGCTCAAGCCGGTGCGGTGCCTCGAAGAACACCATCGTTCGGCGTTCGTTGCCGAGGTCTGCAAGCCGGGAGCTGCGTTCACCGGCTTTGCGGGGCAGGAATCCTTCAAAGCAGAACCGGTCCGTGGGCAGCCCCGAAAGCGCCAGAGCAGTCAACACGGCGGACGGCCCTGGAAAGGCGGTGACGAAAAGCCCGGCCGCCACCGCTCCCTCGACGAGGCGGAAGCCGGGGTCGGACACTGCGGGCATCCCGGCGTCGCTCACCATGATGATGGTCTTGCCTGCCCTGACGTGGTCCAGCAGTTCCTCGGTCTTGGCGGCTTCGTTGTGCTCGTGGTAGCTGATGACTCGGCCGGACACAGTGATGCCGAGCGACTGGACCAGCCGATGCAAGCGTCGTGTGTCCTCTGCGGCGACGATGTCGGCGGTCTGCAGCAACTCGATCAGCCGGCTGGAGGCATCACCGACGTTCCCGATGGGAGTCGCGGCCAGCACAATCCGGCCCACGCCGTCGGGCAGGGCGGGAAGCGCCTCCGCCTCAAGGGACTCCGCCGAGTCAGGAAGGGTAGTTTCATCCGGGGAGCTCAGCTGTTCAGTCACCCAACAAGCCTAATGCCCCGGATGCTGCTTCCAGGGAGCTATCGGGGGCAAAAGGTAGCATGGGCTGAGTGATCGATACCTCCGTGCGCCCCGCCCCGCAAACCTGGTTGACACGGCCTCGTGAGGCGTTCGCCGCAGGGGCCCTGCGTACACGGCTCATTGGCGGCATCCAGAGTTGGCGGGACTACCCGCCGTCTTTGAGACTGTGGTTCTGGTTGATCCCCACCATCACTGCGGTGATCGGCGGGATCCTGCGTTTTGTCCGCCTCGACGCCCCGCATAGCCTCGTGTTCGACGAGACCTACTATGTCAAGGACGCTTATTCCCTCCTGGTCAGCGGATACGAGCGCAGTTGGCCGGACAAGGCCAACGATGCCTTCAATGCGGGCAACCCCAACGTCCTGCTCAACTCCCCCGAGTACGTGGTACATCCTCCGGTAGGGAAATGGATGATCGCCTTCGGGATGTGGCTCTTTGGTTCGGACAATTCCTTCGGCTGGAGGTTTTCCGCGGCCCTGACGGGCACCCTCTCCATCTTCCTGATCGCCCTGATCGCCCTGAAGCTCTTCCGTTCCCACATCCTGGGCGCGGTCGCGGGGCTGCTGCTCGCCGTCGACGGCCACCACCTGGTCATGTCGCGCACTTCCCTGCTGGACATCTTCCTGATGTTTTGGCTGCTCGCGGCGTTCGGTGCCCTGCTGATGGACCGCGACGACGGCCGGCGCCGCTTAGCGGCACGGCTCGCCGCGCTTGCGGCCACATCGAAGGACGGCCGGCCAACGCCTACGCAGCTCGCCTCAGGGCCGTGGCTCGGATTTCGATGGTGGCGCCTGGCGGCCGGTGTTTGCCTCGGCCTGGCGGTCGGCACCAAGTGGTCGGCCCTGTTCTTCGTTGTTGCTTTCGGCCTGATGACGGTCTTCTGGGATATGGGCGCGCGGCGCATTGCGGGGATCCGGAGCTGGCCCAGCGCCGGGATCATCAAGGACGGCATTCCGGCGTTCTTCACCATGATCCCCATGGCCGGAGCCGTGTACCTGTCTACGTGGACCGGCTGGTTTCTTTCGAAGGACGCCTACTACCGGCATTGGGCGGATACGAATCCCTCCGCCACCTGGGGATGGATTCCCGGACCGTTGCGCTCACTTGCCTACTACCACTTGGAGGCCTACAACTTCCATCAGGGCCTCAGCTCGCCCCACCCCTATCAATCGAGTCCGTGGAGCTGGCTGGTCATGGGGCGGCCCACGTCGTTCTATTACGAGTCCCCCAAGCAGGGAACGTCCGGTTGCGACTTCTCCAGCTGCACCTCCGCAATCCTGTCCGTGGGCAACCCCGTGGTCTGGTGGGGTGCAACGATCGCACTCTTCGTGGTGCTTTTCTGGTGGGCCGGGCGGCGCGACTGGCGGGCCGGGGCCATCCTGGCAGGGGTCGCCGCAGGGTACCTGCCGTGGTTCATGTATCCGGAACGCACCATGTTCTACTTTTACGCCCTCTCCTTCGAACCCTTCCTGGTCTTGGCTCTCGTCTACGGGTTGGGACTTGCCTTGGGCAAGAGCGACGCTCCCCCATGGCGCCGTCGCTCCGGGCTCTACGTCGTGGGGCTCGTGGTGGTTCTTGCCGTGCTGCTGTCGGCGTTCTTCTATCCGGTGTGGACGGCGGAAGTGATCAGCTACCAGGACTGGCGCATGCGCATGTGGATGCCGTCCTGGATCTAGCCACTACTTTTCGAGCGGGCCGTCCTCCGAGGAGGTTGCCTTCACATCCGCGGGGACTTCGGTAGCGGCGGCTTGGTCCTTGGCAGGCAGACCACGACGACGGCGGGTGGGCCACGTGAAGATGAGCGTCAGCAGGGAGGCGACGAATACCAAGGCGCCGATCACTATTCCTGCGTCCATCCAAAACTGTCCAGGGAACAAACGGATCAAGGTGTCGTCGAGCGAAAATGTCCAGGTGCCGTTCGCGAAGAAGATCTGGTGGAACTCCGTGAAGAACTGTTGCCAGCCAAGGGCGGCAAGCGTGCCCAGCCCGAGAATGAGCACGAGGGTGACGATCGAACCGGCGAACAGGCCGCGGCGGATTCCGCCAATGCTGCGCTTACGCAGGTACAGCATGGCGATGATGCCAATGATGATCATGAGCGCGCCGGCACCGAATGCGGAGAGCATCACAGTCTTGACGTCGGCCATATGGGAGACTTCGCCCTCCTTGAACAGCTTCTCGCCGTTCCGGTTGACCAGTTCGCCCAAGTAGCGCGGACCGGACCAGTTGCTGAGGTAGTCCACCGCATAGGAACCATAGGTCATCCGGTCATCGGCATTGAAGCCATAACCGTCGCCCGGGAACCCCGGCCGGTAGTACTCCACCCACAAGAACAAGGGGCTGGCCACGGCGCGGATTGCCAGCACCAGGAGGACCACCGGGTAGAAGACGGCCAACAGGACCTGGAAAATGCGCGGTGCCACGGGTTTGGCGTTGGCAGCCTGTTCGCGCTCGTGGTTGCGGCGTTCCACTTCGGAATCCGGAGGGCGGACCTGAAGGGCCGACGTCGGCAGGGGCTCGGCGAAGAGCGCCGGTTCCGGCCCGGCTTCGGCGGCCTCGGCGGCCTTGCGGTCAGCCCGGCTCCCGGGCTGACCGGGCACGGATTCAGCCGCGGGCTTGCCCTCTGGTACCGGCTTCGTCGAAGAGTCCGGGACTCCGTCAGCAGCCGTTGCCGGGCGTGCGTCCGGAGCCGGGCGTGCGTCCGGAGCCGCGGATGTGGGGGCAGGCTTCATCCAATCGAAGGCCGGCTCATCGCCGTCGTTATGGATATCCGCGTCCGGCTCTTGGGGGATCGGGCTCTTCTCGGTCACTTCAATTTCACTTCCGTAGGATTCACATGCCGGCGCGGGAACGGTCCGCTGGCAATCTTCTCTGTCTTCGAGCCTACAGTCCGCCCTCGCAGAGAGACGAGGAGCCACCCCGGCGAACGCCGGATTGCAACCGGACCGACGTGCCGTTAGGCAGCTATCTCGCGGTAGCCGGCGTCGTTGCTGTCCAGGTCACCTGTGGCGCCGGCATGGAAGGCCCGCCCGCCCAGCACCAGGGCATAGACCCAGTATGCCGCGAGAACGAGCGTACCGATCAGTACCTTGGCCCACACAGGAAGCGGGCTCGGCGTCACGAAAGCCTCAACGAGTCCGGAAACGAACAAGACGATCACCAGCCCCAGAGCCACGGTGATCAGCGCGCGCCCCTCGTCCGCGACGGCCTGCATCCTGCGGCGCGGGCCAGGTGAAACCATGGCCCAAAAAATGCGCAGACCGCCCGCGGACGCGATGAACACGGCGGTTAGCTCCATGAGGCCGTGCGGGAGGATGTAGCTGAAAAACACGTCCATCTTGCCGGTGGCGGCAAACACGCCAGCAGCGATCCCTACGCCCTGGGCGTTGGAGAACAGCATGTATGGCACCCAGAAGCCGGTGATGCCCAAAGCTACGGACTGCGCCCCGATCCAAGCATTGTTGGTCCAGACTGCCCCGGCGAAGGACGCAGCGGGGTTCTCCGAATAGTAGCCAACGAAGTCTTGGTCGACGTATTGCTTCACGGCACTGCTGCTTCCCAGGGCCCTCAACGCCTCTGGCGATGTCCCGATCCACAGCGTGTACCCAGCAGCCACAAGGCAAAAGAAGACCCCGCACCACACCGTCAGCCAGCGCAACCGGTAGAACGCGGCGGGCAAGGACACAACGAAAAAACGCACGAGGTCTTCCATGAAATTCGATCTCGCCCCGGTGAATCGGGTGCGGGCCTGGGCCAGGGCCGCCGAGAGGGACGCGGACAGCGCGCTCTCCGGGGCCACGGATCGGATGAGGGACAGGTGTGATGACACCACTTGGTACAACCGCAAGAGCTCGTCGGCTTCGCTGCCGTCAAGGCGCCGTTTGTGCGCGAGCTCGTGCAAGCGGGACCATTTGGTCCCGTTCACGGCGGAGAAGGCGTCCATGTCCACGGCACTACCCTAGTGCCAACGCTTCCAAAGCAGTGCCAACACTTCCAAAGCAGTGCCAACGCTTCCAAAGCAGTGCCAACGTCCACAGCAACCTCTGCTACGCAGCTGTCTCCACGGCTAGACTCGATCCAGCGGGAGCCGACCGGTCCCGCCTACATCGTCGGAGTGCGTGGCAGTTTTCGGGGGACGGCTTGAGTTCGATCATTACTGGTGAGGCCGTGGTCCTTGAACTGCGGCCGGCATCGTTCGGGGCGAGGGCCCTCGGGCTCATGCTCGATGTCGTGGTGCATGTCCTGCTGCTTTTCGGTTTGCTGATTCTACTGAGCGTGGCGGCTCCGGATGTGGACGTGGCCGCGGGCCGCGCGATGGCCTTGTCCAGCGTGGTGCTGTGCCTCGTGGTCCTCCCCGTTGCGGTGGAAACGCTGAGCCGCGGCCGCTCGCTGGGCAAGCTGGCTACCGGGCTCAGGATCGTGCGCGACGACGGCGGATCCATCCGTTTCCGGCACGCGGTGATCCGCGGGTTGATCGGTTTCCTGGAGATCTACGCGACATTCGGCGGATTGGCCATTGCCGTGGCCCTGTTCAACGACAAGTCGAAGAGGCTTGGAGACGTCGTGGCAGGAACTTATTCGCTCAGGCAGCGGGTTCCCGCCGAGCGCAAGATCCTCCCCTACGCGCCGCCCCACCTGCAGTCCTGGGTGGGAATCGCGGATATCGGCAGGGTGCCGGACGGCACGGCGCGGCGCGCCTCACAATTCATCCAGCAGGCGTCCCGGATGGCCCCGGAATCACGCACCAGGCTGGCTGGAGCCCTCGCCACCGAACTGGCAGCGTACGTCGCCCCACCGCCGCCGCCCGGGACGACGCCGGAAGACTATTTGCACGCAGTGTTGTGCGAACGGCGGAACCGGGACCTGGAACGATTGCGCCGCGCAGAGCATCGCAGCGCAATAGTTGGCGCTCGACTCAACAGGCTCCCGTTCACGCGCTAGGCGAGCGGCCGACGTCGAACGCTTCCGACGGCGCTCAGCGCTTCGCGTAACTGGCCCAGGGAATGTTCCAGTCGCCGAAGCCTTCAAGGGGCTCCACTGCCGGCGCGCCGGTGTTGAGGACCTGCACCACATCCCCCGTTCGCATGTTGTTGAAGAACCAGGCGGCGTCAGCGGGGAGCAAGCCGACGCACCCGTGCGAGACGTTGTACGCGCCAACAGCTCCGTAGGCTGAGGGAAGGGCCTGGTGCACATAGACACCCGAGTTAGTGAGCCGGTTGGCGTGCTCCACGACGAGCGGCGCGTAGTAGCCCTTGTCGCCGGGTTTGAGCCCGATGCTGCCCGCGTTGAACTTTGAGTGCCGTTCTTGCTCCATGATCACGGCGAAGCCGGTAGGCGAGAGCCAGTCCGGGCTGCCAAGGGTGACCGGAGCCGTTTTGACGAGTGCGCCGTCGATAAACACGCTCATGGTCTTGGTAGTGTCGTCCACCACCGCTATCCGCTGCGGACCCGTCCTGAAGGTGGCCTTGACGTTGGAGTTGCCGATCATGCCGTTGCCGAAATCCGTGCCGAACAGTGGCATGTCAACGGACACGCTCATGTTGGCCGCCCAGAATTCCTCCGGGCGAATGCGCACTTTCCGGTCCGAATACCAGCGCCAGGCCACGTCCTGGCCTGAGGAAACGCTGATCCTGACAGCCTTTTCCATGGCTGCTTTGTCAGCCACTGGCTCGCTGAAGTTGATTTCGATGGGCTGACCGGAACCCATGGTGGACCCGTCGCGGGGAAACACTGCGGCGTCGGCCTCGTTGGGTGTGGACACCGTGGTGAAGGTCTGGGTCTTCCGGGTCTCCCGGCCGGCGCGGTCAACAACCGTAAACCCGTAACGGTACTCGGTGTTGAACTCCAGGGGCTGCAGGGTGGACCAGGTGCTGCCATCAGCGCTGATGGTTCCCTTGACGGTTGTGCCGCCTTTGACCGGTACCAGTTCAACGTCCCTTAGCGTGCCGTGCACAGCCTTGACGGAAGGCCCGACGGCGGGGTTCACTTCGCGGGCACCATCCAGTGGCATGATGCCCAGTTCCACCGCCTTGACGACGGCGGAAGCCAATCCGGCGTCGGTGCGCTGTGGTGATCCCGATTCGGACTCCACGACTGTGCCGAGCCACGCAGGCGCGGTGGCTGCACCGATACCTCCGGCCGCAACGCCAGCACAAATCCCGATGACTCCGAGAATTTTCCCGGTCTTGCGTTTCCCTTGACGCGCCATAGCAACTCCACATCCCCCGGCAGAAGGCCAGTCCCCAAGACCGACCCGTCAATTCTAGCGGGACGAGTGGTGCGCTCCGGGCAGTGCTGCCGGCGTCGAGCTATCGTTTGGCGTACTGTGCCCAGGGGATGTTCCAGTCGCCAAAACCGTCGTCGTAGTTGGCGTAGTCTCCCTCGGTGTTGACCACTTGGACGACGTCTCCGGTGCCCATGTTGTCGAATACCCATTTCGCCCCGTCCGGCCCCAGACCGATGCAACCATGAGAGAGGTTCGTGACGCCGACATACGGCATGGCCGTGTCCGTGGCCTGGTGGATGAACTCCCCGCTGGGCGTCAGTCGCGTCGCGTAGTTGACGTCAAGTTGTCCGTAGTAGGCGGGATCCCCCGGCTTGAGGCCGATGGTGGAGGCGTCCATGTGCTCCACCCGGTACTTTTCCATGAGCACCAAGTAGCCGCGCGCTGAAGGGAACCTGGTGTCGCCCATGGTGTCCGGCCACTGGCCAACCTGCTGATCGTTGACGCTGACCGTGAACGTGTGGGCAACCGCGTCAGCTACGGCAACCTTCTTGTCTCCGATCTTGAACGAGTCCGTTTTGTTGAAGTTGCCGATCTGCCCGTTGCCGAAGTCCACCCCGAACAGCTTGAGATCCACTGTCACGGTGCTGTTCGCCGCCCAGAAGTTCTCCGGCCGGTAGCGCACCATGGTGTCGCTGAACCAGTGGAAAGCCCCGACTTGGCCTGACGTGGACGTGACCTTGATGGCCTTCTCGACGGCGGCCTTGTTGACCACGGGCTCACTGAAAGTGATCTGGAGTGGCTGCGCCACGCCTACTTTGGACCCGTCCAGGGGGTACATCGCGGCGTCGGCCTCGTTCTGGGTGGAAACCGTCGCGAACGACTGGGTTTTCGACGTGGCGCGGCCAGCCGAATCCGCCACCGTGTAGTTGAAAGTGTATGAAGTGTTGAATTCGAGGGGCGTAGTGGCGGTCCAGCTAAGGCCATCCGGGGTCAACGCGCCCTCAATGGTCTTTCCCTTGGTGCTCGTCAAGGAGACCCGGTCGAGGGTTCCGTCCTTGACGGCGATGGTGACCGGGGCAGCGGGGTTCACCTGTTTGGCTCCGCTCGCAGGTGAGGCAACCACCGTGGCGGGCTTCACGACGGGCAGCACGGCACCCGCCTCGCTGCGTTCACCGGACGATCCTTCGGACTCGATCGCTGCGCTGGCCGCATGCGGTGCCACCGCAGCGAAAGTGCCGCTGAATGCGGCAATGAGGCAGACAACCACGATCCAGGCCACCTTCCGGAACCTGGTTCGCTTCGCGTCCACGGGCCCCGGGTCGGCATGCTCGAAAGCGTCCCAGTGCTCAGAAGCGTCCGTGTGCCCGCTGTCAGAATTAAGACCCATGTTTGATTTCTCCAAGAAACTCACGCCCCCCAATAAACTCACGCCTCACAGCCGCATCCTAAGGGGCGTGGCTTGATATTGGCTGGGAGCCCGCCGGTCAGCTCGCTCCCAGCCGATGTCCTCAGTACCGGTAGTGTTCGGGCTTGTACGGCCCGGCAACGTCAAGATCCAGGTACTCGGCCTGTTCCTTGCTGAGCTCGGTCAATTCCACTCCCAAGGCGTCCAAATGGAGACGTGCGACCTTCTCGTCGAGGATCTTCGGCAGCACGTAAACCTCGTTCGAGTATTCACGCTCGCCTTCGGGCTGGTCCTTCTTGGTCCATAGCTCGATTTGGGCGATTGTCTGGTTAGCGAAGGAATTGCTCATGACGAACGACGGGTGGCCGGTCGCGTTGCCAAGGTTCAGGAGGCGTCCTTCGGAGAGGACGATGATCGACCGCTCGTCCCGGCCATCCGCAGCGGGGAAAACCCATTCGTGCACCTGCGGCTTGATTTCGACCTTCTGGACACCCGGAACCTTTGCCAGTCCGGCCATGTCGATCTCGTTGTCGAAGTGGCCGATGTTGCCCACAATCGCCTTGTTCTTCATGCGGAGCATGTCGGAGGCCATGATGACGTCCTTGTTGCCCGTAGTGGTGACGAAGATGTCGCCTCGTTCCAGCACCGATTCCAACTTGGCTACCTGGTAGCCGTCCATGGCTGCCTGCAGTGCGCAGATGGGGTCGATCTCGGTCACGATGACGCGTGAACCCTGGCCACGGAGTGCCTCGGCGGCGCCCTTGCCGACGTCGCCATAGCCGCAGACGACGGCGACCTTGCCGCCCATGAGGACATCCGTTGCACGGTTGATGCCATCCGGCAGGGAGTGGCGGATTCCGTACTTGTTGTCGAATTTGCTCTTCGTCACGGAGTCGTTGACGTTGATGGCCGGGAAGAGCAGCTTGCCCTGCTCAGCGAGTTGGTAGAGGCGATGTACGCCTGTGGTGGTTTCCTCGCTCACGCCACGGATGCCGGCGGCGATCCGGGTCCACTTCTTCGGGTCGGCGGCAAGGCTCTTGCGCAGTACATCCAGGATGAGTGCGTACTCTTCTGGATCGCTTTCCGTGGCGGTCGGCACCGTACCAGCGGCTTCGAACTCGACGCCCTTGTGGACCAGCAGCGTGGCGTCGCCGCCGTCGTCGAGGATCATGTTGGGGCCCAACTCCGGGTTGGAGTCCGCGCCGGGCCAGCTGAGGATCTGTTCCGCGGTCCACCAGTATTCCTCGAGGGTCTCGCCTTTCCAGGCGAACACGGGAACCCCTTGGGGATCCTCGGCAGTCCCCTTGCCGACCACGACGGCGGCAGCAGCCTCGTCCTGCGTGGAGAAGATGTTGCACGAGGCCCAGCGGACCTCGGCGCCGAGGGCGGTCAGCGTCTCGATGAGAACCGCGGTCTGCACTGTCATGTGCAGGGAGCCGGCAATGCGTGCTCCTTTGAGCGGCTGGCTCGGACCGAACTCGGCGCGCAACGACATGAGGCCCGGCATTTCGTGCTCGGCCAAGCGGATCTGGTGGCGCCCGGCTTCGGCCAGGGAGATGTCGGCAACCTTGTAGTCGAAAGTCATGGAAGTCCTTAGAAGTACCGAATGGTTGAAGTCAGGTGGGGCTTAGGCGCGGCGGGGTCCGTCGTGCTGGTCCGAGGCAGCGGCGTTGGCGGCGGCCAGCAGCTCCGGAGGCAGCAGCAAGGGGATCCCGTCCTGGATGGCGTAGCGGACCTTTTCACCCGAGGCGGCCGCCGTCGTCGAGACAAGTTCCTCACCGTCCTGCTCCAGCGGGGACCCCGTGACTGGGCAACGCAGGATGGACAACAATTCAGGACTGACCTTTGGCATGGTTGAAGCTCCCTGGATGGCACCATCACAGGCGCCGCTTTGGACTGATATGCAGCTTCCAGAGTACAACCCGGCGGCGCAGCGGACGTTGTCATGAAGTTCCGTCACTAACCCCGGCAGCGGCACACGGAGTCAGACACCGTTCGCTCGTCCCGGACCCGAAGGAGTTCAGGAAGGATCGCGCAGGATGCGCAAGTGGCGCCGCGTTGTTCCCTCGGCAGCGGCTGGTCCATCAAAGGAGGCGCGGACGGTGCGCTGTTCCGGCGCCGGGGCCGAGGCCGCTTCGCGTACGGCATTGGCCAGGGCAAGGAGATCGTCCGGTCCGGGCTGAGGCGGCGAGGACGGCATGGCGAGTCGCATGACTTCCCAGCCCCTCGGTACCGTCAGCGATTCAGCATGCTGCGCGCACAGGTCGTAGGAATGGGGCTCGGCATACGTAGCCAATGGACCCAGCACCGCTGTCGATTCGGCGTAGACGTACGTCAAAGTGGCCACCGCGGATTGGCGGCAAGCTGATCTGGAACACTGACGAATTGCACCCACAACATCCCAGATTAGCCGCACTTCGCCGCGACGCGGTGCATTGCCTCTTAGCGGGCATTATGTCGCGTTGGCGCAAGCACGGGTCTAAAGTCGATATATGCAGTCACAGCACCACGTTCCGGGCCTCACAGTCCATTTGTCTGATACCGAGGACAGCCAGGAAACGACGACGGCGGGCACCTCCGTTCGCGGTTTCAGGCAGCGGCGCAGAAACCGCCACGGGCGGGGCTTGCGCGGGGAAATCATGCTTCCCAACGTTCCCGGCTACCGGACGCGTGCGGAAAGGTTTGACGACCTTGTGCTGGATTCCGCCGAACGGCTGCAGGATATGTGGGGCAAACGGCTCGACGGCGTCTCGTTCGCCGTCGACGAGATCCCGCCAAACCTCGAGGAACTGGTAGCCCAAGGCACCGCGGCACCGTTGGGCTCATACACCCCGGCAGCCCACGGCGCAGGACCTGTCATCACCATCTATCGGCGCGTCGTCGAGCACACCACCGGTGGCCGTGAGGACCTCCAGGACTTGGTGCATGACGTCGTCGTCGAATACACCGCCGAGATGCTCGGCGTGCCGCCGGAGACCCTGGACCCTGTCTACCGCCGTCGTTATCAGTAGACCGCTACCCAGCAGGCCGCTATCTGGTAAATCGCCGCTCAGTAACCGAGGGTGACCTGTACCTTTTCGTGGCCTGCCGCGCCATCTTGGATAGGCAGGACCGAGACCCCGGATTGCTCGCCCCGACCAAGCACGAGCGCGCCGTAGGCCGCGTCCCCTGCCGCTGACACGATGTAGCCGGAGATCGCAGCACCGTCGGATTTCTCCGGAACCCCGATGACCGAGGTGGTTCCCCCGGCGATCTCCACCGTTTCCGTTTTGTGCACCTTGCCGTCCGACGTGACCGGCGTGTAGCTGACGGTAGCGCGCCCTGCCGGCACGCCGAAGCTGAGGAAGCGGGTGCCGCCCTGGGGCACCGCCATTACATGCTGGCTGCCCAAACGGACCGCGGCCGGAGACCAGGCAAAGTCGACGGGATCCTCAGCCTTGAGTCCTCGTGTTACGCGCGTGGACGCGGCGAAGGGAACGTCCGAGGTAGCGCTGACTGTGTACATCCCAGCGGGGACGCCCGTGAGAGGCACTTGGGTGACCGAACCCGCTTTGGCAGTCACCGCTCCCCCACCGGGCAGCGCGCGCTGCCCGTTCGGTCCGAACAACTGAACATCGAGTACCGCATCCGCGGGACCGGGGACGGTGATCTGCAGTGCCGGAACGACGTCGGAGAAACCTGTTTTGTCGGCAAGCGACTTCACGGCGGCCGGGTCCTGGAGGTCCACACCGGTCATGACTTGGGAGTCGGCGGCAGCAGCACCCGGGGTGATCAGCTCGACACCGCCGGCCGTCAGGCCACGGAGAACGCTCTGCTGGATACTTGCCGCAACCGGCCCGCCGCTGCTGCGAAGGTGCACCGAGAGCTGGGCTTCGTTCGGGGCCAGTCCCGCCAAATTGATGGAGCGGGTAGTTCCTGGCGAAACCAGCAAGCCACGGCTGTCCGAGGCGTGGATCTGGCCACGGGCACCGTATAGCTCGAGGTTGACGGTAGCCGGTGTGCCCGAAGCATTGCTGATGTTCAAAACCGCTGTTCGTCCCAGTGCGGTGCCGGCGCCCAGAAGCCAGGCATCGTTGCCCGGTTGCTGGCAGGGTGCCGCCGCAAGGCCGCGAAGATCGCCGTCGTTGGCCGTGTAGCTCATCAACCCCGCCATGGCTGCCTTTTGACCGCTGATGGGATCCGCACCCAACACGGTTACATCACCCGCAGGCCGCTGGGCCACGACGCCTGCTTTAAGGACGGGAGGCCCTGGCGCGGGGGTCTCGACGGCGGCAGGAGGCTTGGCAATTTCGGCGATCGCGGACCCGCCCAGGGAGGCGAGGCTGCTTCCGGGAACAGATCCGGCGGCGTCACTGAGCACTACCGCATCCAGGAAACTCTTGGCTGAACGCGAGACGGGGCTGAACTGGGTGTCGGTGCCCTCGGCAGTTCCCTCAGGGAGGCGCGGAGGCGCCGGACAAACGGCGGTTGCCTTGCCCGCAGGGACATCGGCAAGGGACATGTCCAAAGTCCGGCTCCCTGACGGTGCCGGGACTATCGATGCCGCGGAGACCATGCCTGCCCCTGCCGCAAGAAGCACCGCCGCCGAGAGCACGCCCAACACAACGCCCTTGTTCTTGTTCCCGGCCTTGTTGTTCCCGGCTTTGCGTTGGCCGCGTTCCCGTGTCCCCCCGAGGCCCTGCTCCGCGCTGACCCGCCGGGTGGGCGTCCCTGACGTACGGTCTTGGTTGTCAGACACTGCTGTATTCCTTACGGAGAGTTTTTTGTTCCTTCAGGAGGCCGGTCTTCGGCCTGCGGGCGGGCATGGGAATGGCCAGCAAAATGGTCAAACCAATGACTACAGCCTGCAGAATGCCGAGCCAAGGCTCCCAAACGGTGGTGTAACGGATCTCGATCTTCCCGCCTGCAGGCGGCAAGGTGAACGCTTGGGCCCATCCAGAGGTGGTCGGGCTCAGCCGGCGGCCATCCAGCCAAGCGCTCCAGCCGGCATCCGCCCGCTCAGCGAGCACTACAAGGCGGCCATCCCCGCCTGCCGGGATATCACCCGCAGCAGAGGTTCCGAGGGAGGGAAGTAGGGCGACCACAGCGCCCTTGGCATCGACCACCCGGACCCGATGCGCGGTTTCGGCGTCCGCTGCCGCGGCCCGGTTCAACGGCGTGACACGCCACAGCCATCCGGAATCGGTCTTTCCCACAGCCACCAGGCCAGGAACGGAATCTATCCGGCTGGCGGTCAGTTGGGCAGCGCTGTCGGCTGACTTCAGGACAACGAATCCGGCCCCGAGTTGCTCAAGGCTGGGCCGCGGGTCTACGCCGGTTCCCGCGACAATAGTGGCTACTGCGTTCCGAATGGACGCGGTCGCGTCGTCGTCGGCCGCAAGACGTTCCTGCCCTGGCGAACCCATGATGGAACTGGCGGCGGCCACGGTGGAGAGGGAGTCCAAGGTAGTACCGGCCCCACGCATCAGGGATGACGCGTAGCCGCCGTTCTCACCGGCGGTGATGACCAGCGTGCGGGTCTGTTCGGGCCCTTGGCCGTGGTCGACGGCGGTAGCCGGAAGCGTGTTCGGCCCTGCCGGCTGGACCAGGCGCGGGGTGCCGAGGGCACCACTGGCCGACGGCACGGCATCCGCAGTGGCCATGGTGTTCTGTGTTGCCCATACACCCATGCTGGCGAGGGGTCCGGCAATCAGGAGAAGGGTTGTCACAGCAGAGAGGATTCGCACTGCGGCGCGCCTGACCGGCCTGCCATCTTCCGCCTTGGCCGTGAGCTGAAGGAGGTTTTCGGCTCCAATCAGCGCGGCTCCCAACACCGCGAACCCGGCGGCGGAAACTGCCGGCCCGGTGAAGGGTGCTACCAGCATGTTGCCGTTGGAGGCTGTTGCCACGTGGCCGGCGAGCCAGGCCCAGCCCAGTAGCAGGAGGGCACCCGTCCAAAGGAAACGCGTGACGCGTGAGCGCCGTCCGGGCACAAAGAGGGCCGCGACCGATAACAGGAGAACCGGCGCACCAACCAGCACAGCAAGCAACAGCGCCCACGGCACGCCCGACGGGCCAAACAGTGCCAAGCCGGCCAATCCGCCGTCGACATCGAATTTCAGGGGTTGGCCGAGCAACTGCTGCCACAACGGTGCGGCTTCGAACCCGAGCGGGAGGCCCGGGTCGGCCAGCATGGCGCGCGGCCGTTCCAGGACCGAGAGCACATACGGTGCAAAGAGCGCGGCGCTCGGAAGCAATGACCACCAGACGGTCCGCCCGCGCCGCCCGAGGGCGATACCGCAAAAGACAACAAGGAGGGCAACGGGAGGCAGCAGGGATGGCGCAGAGGCCGTCACCACTGCCAGCGCCAGTCCCGCGGCGGCAGCGGCCGTCCAGGAGGGCGTGCCGTTGACGCCCGGCTTCCCCGGCAACAGCTTTGCTGAGCTAGCGCCGGTCAGCTGGAGCTGATTCTGGCGCTGACCCAACGTAGTGCCCCGACCCAGCGCCGATCCCGTGGCGCGCAATAGTGCCAGGACCAGCAGAGGCATCACTACATGGGCCAGGAGGGCCCCTAGCCTTCCTTGGTTCACAGCGACTTGGAGAACCGGCGCACCGGCCCAGACCAGCGCGGCAATGAAGCGGTAACGGCGCAGCGTGGTCAACGCGCCGGCGGCGAACCAGGCACCTAGTCCGGACAGAGGCATGGCCAGCAACAACAGCCACACAATGGCCGTGTTGGAGTCGCCTGCCCCGAGCATCGACACGAGCCACAGTATGTAGGCGAAGGGATCCCCGTGCCCGGGCAGTCCCGCGCCCAAGCTGATCCACCAGCTGGACGCTGACCGCCAGATGTCGGCGGCGGTTGACACCGGCAGCAGTCCGCCGCCGGTCACTCCGCCCGCACCCAGGAGTCCCAGCAAGCCAACGAAGGAAGCTGCCAAGGCAACGAAGCCGGCCGCTACCGCACCTGTACCGATCCACCCTCGCTCATTCGTGGCGAGGGCTGCGAAATCGTCGCCGGCATCGCCGCTCGGCTCCGGAGCCAGGGAATCATGGGTTTCCTGGAAATCGTCTGCACCGATTGCCTCTACGAGGGAGCGGCGGTAGGCCCAAACCTCGCGGCGTGGAGTCTGCAGGCCCTTAATCACGGAGCGCCGCACCCGGCGCGTCCGGGCAGCATTGCTCCTGGCACGCCAAATCGCCCTGGGCCGGCCGAGGGCCGCAAGGGTGGCCCCAAGCTGGGATATTCCGTGGCCCGGCTCCTTGACGAGAATGCTCAAGACCAGCCGCAACAGGCCGCCGAGCAGGGCGCCGATCGCGTGCAATGGAACCTTCCACGGCGAGGCATGCGTGAGCCTCAAATGGACCTGGCTCTTGCGGGCCGCAGCGGGTGTCGCCATGCTGTGGGGCCGTTGCTCGACGTGGAACATGCGTGCTGCCGGGACCAGCACAACCCTGTTGCCCGCAAGCCAGTTGCGCCAGCAGAAATCGACGTCGTCTCCGACGCCCGGCAGCGCCGGGTCAAAGCCGCCCAAATGCTCCCACGCGTCGCGCCGGATCAGCATGCCCGCGGAATTCACGGCGAAAGTATCGGTACGGCCGTCGTACTGGCCCTGGTCGAGTTCGTCGGCCTCGATAAGCGTGAGTCTTTCAGCCCAGCTGCTCGTGGACAGGCCGGCATCAATGAGCCTGCGTTCCGCGTCCCAGGCCAGCTGCTTGCAACCAGCCACCGTCACTGAGGGAGCGCGCTCGACTGCCTGAAGCAGCTCGGCGAGTGCCTCGGGGGCGGGAGCGGCGTCGTCGTGCAGCAGCCAGATCCATTCCGTGGTTCCCGGCTCCTTCGAAGGAGCCGAGCGGGCGAGGCCAGCCATGACGGCCGCGCCGAAGCCTACTTTGGATTCACCTGTGCTGGTGACATTGCCCTCGCCGAGCGCCCGCCGCAGTAACGCTGCGGACTTATCGCGGGAGCCCGTATCAATGCCAATGGCGGCATCTGCCGGACGCGTCTGGTCCAGCAGAGCCGCCAGGGTTCTGGGAAGATAGTTACCGCCGTCATGCGAGACGACGACGGCGGTAACGTGTACTGCCTTGAGAATCAGACCGCTCGCTTCCTCAGCCTGCGGCGCTCACGCTCGGAGAGCCCGCCCCAGATACCAAAACGTTCATCATTGGCGAGTGCGTATTCAAGGCACTGCGACCGTACATTGCACGCACCGCAAACCTTCTTGGCATCCCGCGTGGAGCCCCCCTTTCGGGGAAGAAAGCCTCGGGATCCGTCTGGGCGCACAAGGCGTCCGTCTGCCAACCGAGTTCGCCTTCGTCGTCGAAGTCTCCTTGGCTTGGAAGCCCGATCCACACCGGCTGGGCCGGGTTGTCGAGTGGACGGCGCAACTCCATGGGAGGATCGTCGAGATCGTCCTCCGGATCTACCGGCGCGTCCCCGACGAGAGCCTCGTGCGCAGCAAGAAGGGCTGTTGCCTGGTCTTCCAACGACTCGCGAGTGGTCTCGATATAGCGGTCCGCCGCCTGCGGATCCGCCGGGTCAACGTACCAATCCCCCGGAACCTCCCGCGATCGGTACTTGACCGACGCATATTCCGCGACGACTGCATCTTCCTGGATACGCAACGCTTGCCCCATGGCGTCCCTTCCTGATGTTGCAGCTGCTGCCGTGCTCATTCGGTACTCGGTTATGTACCCGATACTCCCGCAGCGGCGTTCGATATCTAATTACACGCGTGTAACTACCAAGCCGTCAAGCCGCGCCGGGATAATAATCAACTTTCCGTACTAACCGCCGCCGCGCCACGCCCGGGATTTTTCCGCGCCACCCGCGCGTCCCCGCGAAAAACGGAAGCCCCGAATCAGTTAATATGCATTTTCGTTGAATTTCAGGGAAATCATGCGGCCGCTGGAACGTCGGGCAATCGACCCCAGGCAGCCCTGTGTGGCGTAATTCACATACTCCCATGGCTGGCCGGGCGGCCCGTGGCAAGATGTAGCCATGAGCACCCCCGCAATGAACCTGATGGCAGCCCTGCGTTCCGGGCACGCCACGTCACCCCGCCTGACCTGGTACGGACCGGACGCCGAACGGGTGGAACTTTCAGGCCGTGTTCTGGACAATTGGGTCGCCAAGACCAGCAACCTGCTTCAGGACGAGTTCGACGCCGAGCCGGGAATGAGCCTGCGCTTGGACCTGCCGGCCCATTGGAAGTCCCTTGTGTGGGCGCTGGCCGGCTGGCAACTGGGCATGGAATTGGTGCTCGACGGCGGCAGTGCCGATCTCCTTGTGACGGACACCCCCGACGTCGGCGCTGGCGCGGACTTTGACGCGGTCGTCGCCGTGCCGCTAGCGGCGCTCGCGATGCGCTGGCCCGGAGAACTGCCGGTCGGCGTCGTGGACTACGCGGCGGAAGTCCGCTCCCACGGCGACGTTTTCATGGCCCACGCCGAACCGGACGCCGCACTGCCGGCCTTGCGCCGCCCTGAAACCGGACACTCGCACGGTGAATTGCTGGACGGCTTTGCCAAGGAACACGAGGCCGGCGTTCGGCTGCTGGTCCGTGCGGCCGACGGCTTGGAATCGGCCCTGGCAGACGCGCTGGGCGCTTGGAAGGAAGACGGCTCCGTGGTGCTGGTTCACCCCGACGTTGAAATCACGCGGCACCTGCTGGACAACGAACGCGTCAGCGGCGCTTGACCGCCTCTTCGCCTTCCTTGGAGCCAGCGTCGGCGTTAGCCTCCGCGTGAGCGGCGTGGATGGCCTTGGCCTTGGCCTTGTGATGGGCTTCGATGAGCTCGTGGTCATGCGAGAAGGCCGGCTCTTCGTCCAGTTCTTCGTTGAAGACCCAGAACCGGTAGGCAAAGAATCGGAAAATCGTTCCGAGGATCAAACCGACTACGCTGCCCGCGATGAAGAGCGAGGGCTTGTCATTCAGGCCCAGCAGGTACTTGGCGACCCACACACAGCCCGAGGCGATCAACAGACCGACGATGTTCATCACGGCGAACAACACAGCCTCACGGACCACGTTGGCTTGCTTGCGGTGACGGAAGGTCCAGAATCTATTGGCAACCCAGGAAAAGATGCTGGCCACGACCGTTGCGATAGCCTTGGCCCAGACCTCGCTGCCGTGCATGGGGCCGGAGAACAGCCAGATGTACACAGCTGAATCTATGACGAACGCAACACCGCCGACAGCGCCGAACTTGGCTACTTCGCGCCAAAAGAGCGAGGCAAGCCCGCGGATGCGATCTGCAAGTGTGTTGATCATGACCCTCCATGGCCGTTGTTCTAGGGGGCCGATGGGCCGAAGTCTCCATTTTAGCGCCGTTTCCTTGGAGCTTGCCGAATTGTTCCGCGCAGGCGGCCCGCGCGGGAACCCTTTCGGCAGGCGCGCAAGGCAAGCGCGGCCGGCAGAATCTAGGAACGGGCTGCTGGTTCGGTAGGCTGAACCTTGTGACTTTTCCTGTAATTGGCGTGGTGGGCGGCGGCCAGCTCGCACGAATGATGGCTCCGGCCGCAACCGCTCTTGGCTTTGAACTCCGTGTCCTTGCTGAAGGCGAGGACGTTTCTGCCGTCCAGGCCGTGGCAACGGCTCCCGTTGGCGACTACAAGGACCTCGCAGCCCTGCTCGAGTTCTCCAAGGGATTGGACGTCATGACGTTCGACCACGAGCATGTCCCCACCGAGCACCTTCGTGCCTTGATCGAGGCCGGCGTCAATGTCCAGCCGGGCCCGGATGCCCTCGTGCACGCGCAGGACAAACTGGTGATGCGTGCCGCGATCGACCGCCTGGGGCTGCCCAACCCGGAGTGGGCTGCCGTCCACGGCGTCGACGACCTTGTGGCTTTCGGTGAGCAGATCGGCTGGCCGATCGTCTTGAAGACCCCCCGCGGCGGCTATGACGGCAAGGGCGTTCGAATCGTTCACTCTGCCGACGACGCCCGGACCACCACGGACTGGTTCGAGGCCATGAGCCCGCTGCTGGCCGAGGCGAAGGTTGAGTTCAGCCGCGAGCTGTCCGCACTCGTCGCAAGAACCCCCGACGGCGAATCCCGCGCCTGGCCGGTTGTCCACACCGTCCAGGTGGACGGTGTCTGCGACGAAGTCATTGCGCCGGCCCAGGATATTCCCGTGGAGGTCGCCGCCGCCGCCGAAGAGGCCGCGCTGCGGATCGCCAATGAACTCGGCGTCACGGGCGTCATGGCGGCAGAACTCTTCGAGACTCCCGGCGTCGGTGTCGGCTTCCTGGTCAACGAGCTCGCAATGCGCCCGCATAACACCGGCCACTGGACGCAGGACGGATCCGTCACCAGCCAGTTTGAGCAGCACTTGCGCGCAGTCCTCAACCTCCCCCTCGGCGCCACGGATGCCCTGGGCGCGGTGGTGGTGATGAAGAACTTCCTGGGCGGTGCCAACCAGGATCTCTTCAGCGCCTACCCCAAAGCCCTCGCCTACGAGCCCGCCGCGAAGGTCCACTGCTACGGCAAATCCGTGCGCGCCGGCCGTAAGATCGGCCACGTGAACCTCGTCGGCACCTCCACAGCAGACGTCGATTCCATCCGACACCGTGCCACAGTTGTGGCCGACATCATCCGTGACGGCCGCATGCCGGCAGAGACCACCACCGAGGAGACCGCATGAGCGCAGAAAACATGGATGCCGGGAACGTCGCCCCGATCGTTGGCCTGGTCATGGGCTCCGACTCCGATTGGCCCGTCATGGAAGCTGCGGCGGACGCCCTGGCAGAATTCGGCATCCCCTTCGAAGCCGACGTAGTCTCCGCCCACCGCATGCCCACGGAAATGATCCGCTACGGGCAGACCGCCCATGAGCGCGGTATCCGCGTCATCATCGCCGGAGCAGGCGGCGCTGCCCACTTGCCGGGCATGCTCGCATCCGTCACTCCGCTGCCCGTGATTGGCGTCCCGGTCCCGCTGAAGACCCTGGATGGCATGGATTCCCTCTTGTCCATCGTGCAGATGCCCGCGGGCGTACCCGTGGCGACCGTTTCGATCGGCGGCGCCCGCAACGCTGGCCTTCTGGCCGTGCGTATCCTTGCTTCCGGAACCGATGAACTGGCCGTCAAGCTTCGTGGCGACCTGCTCTCGTTTGCCCGGGAACTCAACAACACCGCCACTGAAAAAGGGGCCAGGCTCCGCGACAAGGTGGCTGAAGTGTTCTCCACGGCCAACGTCTCCGCCCGGGGCAGCCGCTAAGAGGGCGTTGCAATGTCCAATAGCCAGCCTAGGACGAACCAGCCCGGAACGAACGAGCCCAGGACGAACCAGCCCAGGACGAACCTGACGGATCCTTTGCGGTTCCCAGCGGGCGCCAGCGCGACTCTCCGCACCAAACGCGCCTTCGTGCTCCTCCTCCTGACCCTGTTTGTACCTGGCAGCGCACAATTGGTGGCAGGCAACCGCAGGCTTGGCCGGACGGCCCTGCGCTTCACCTTCACGGCTTGGGCCTTGGGGATCGGGGCACTCCTCCTGGCCGTCTTCAACCGGCCCCTGTTGCTGAACATCGCCACGCATCCCGTGGCGTCCTTCGCCTTGATCCTGGTCCTTGTGGCCCTTGCCGTAGGCTGGGCCCTCCTGTTCATCAACACGCTCAGGATCATCCGGCCCGTGCTGCTGGCCCCCGGAATGCGCCCTATCGTGGGGATCGCCCTGCTAGTGTCCTTGATCGCCAGCAGTGGAACCCTGGGGTACCTCGCCTATACCTTGAACGTTGGCCGCAACGCCATCGGGGACATTTTTGCCAATGGTCCTGCGATCGACCCCGTTGACGGCCGCTACAACTTCCTCATGTTCGGCGGCGACGGCGGCGATGACCGCACGGGCCGCAGGCCGGACAGCCTTTCGGTCATCAGCGTCGATGCCGCCACGGGGCAGAGTTCCATCATCTCGATCCCCCGCAACCTCCAGAATGCCCAGTTCAGCGCCGACTCGCCCATGCGCGCGGTCTACCCCGACGGCTACAACTGCGGCAACGAATGCCTCATCAATGCCATCAACACCGATGTCACAAACAACCACAAGGACCTGTATCCCGGCGTCACGGATCCCGGAGCCCAAGCCACCCTGGAAGCCGTCTCCGGCACGCTGGGCATCAAAGTCCAGGCTTATGTGCTGGTCGACATGGACGGCTTCTCTAAACTGATCGATGCCATGGGCGGCATCCGCATCAAGGCCGGCGGCTGGGTGCCTGTCAGTGGCAACCTCCTGCCAGGAAGCGACACGAGGCATGTGAAGCCGCAGGGATGGATCCCGGCCGGCGAACAGAAGCTCAACGGATTCCAAGCCCAGTGGTACAGCCGATCCCGTGAAAACGTCGACGACTACGCCCGCATCCAGCGTCAACAATGCGTACAGCAGGCCATGCTCAAGCAATTGGATCCGGGCACTCTGCTGTCGAAATTCGAGGGCATCGCGAATGCCGGCACCAAAGTTGTCGAGTCCAACATTTCGTCTGCGCAGTTGGGCAGTTTTGTGGATCTGGCCATCAAGTCCAAGAGCCAGCCCGTCTCCCGCCTGACCATCGGTCCGCCTGATTTCGACGCGGCGTTCTCCACCACGCCGGACTTCAACGTGATCCACGACCGCGTGCAGCAATTGCTCAAGCCCCAGGCGTCTCCCAAGGCGGCGGACACGGTGGTCGGCACCCGGCCGGCAACCGGCGTCGGGCTTCAAGCGGGTGGCCAGCAGGCCCCCGAAGTTCCGGCGGAAGCACAGCCTTCCCCCGCGGACTTCACTCCCGTCACTACCCGCCCGGACGGCCAGCCAATCACGGCAGAGTATCTCGATTCCCTTTATGATGCTCAGGACTACGCCATGCTGGATCAGCTTCTGGCCAGCAACGGGCAATGCAGGCCGTTGTAGGCTGGCTAGCGCCCGAATTACCCCGAACGTACCCCGTAATGACAAGGATCCCCTGCCGTGTACCAGCTTGAGAACGTTCTGCGACCGTATGCATGGGGATCGACGACGGCGATCTCCACCCTGCTGGGAAGGCCCGCCTCGGGCGGCCCCGAGGCGGAGCTGTGGATCGGAGCGCACCCGGACTCGCCGTCCCAGGCCACCCGCCCCGATGGGTCCTCCGTGGCCTTGGACGCCTTGATCAGCGCAGATCCCGCCCATTTCCTGGGCGAATCCAGCCTG
Organism: Arthrobacter sp. MMS24-S77; assembly: GCF_054888235.1. Classification (NCBI taxonomy): domain Bacteria; kingdom Bacillati; phylum Actinomycetota; class Actinomycetes; order Micrococcales; family Micrococcaceae; genus Arthrobacter; species Arthrobacter sp. MMS24-S77. Next base: position 1,337,768 of record NZ_JBTZRN010000001.1, on the reverse strand, counting down.
GCCGAATTCGGTCCCCGGCTGCCCTTCCTGACCAAGCTTCTTGCCGCAGACAAGCCTTTGTCCCTGCAGGTGCACCCAGGGCTGCAGCAAGCCCGGGAAGGCTTCGCAAAGGAAAATGCCGCGGGCGTGGCAGCCGATGCACCGGAGCGCAATTACCGGGATGACAACCACAAACCGGAGATGATTTTCGCGCTGACCCCGTTTGAGGCGCTGTGCGGTTTCCGTCCAGCGGCCGATTCACAGCGCGTCTTCGAGCACCTCGCGACTCTCCTGGACCTGGCCGCCGTCGACGTTCCGGACGTGATCACGGGGGTCATCGCCGACCTGTCCGGAACTGACGAGTCCGCGGCCCTCAAGGCTGCGTTCACCCGGCTGATTACCGGCGGGGATGCCGTCCCCGCGGCAACGGAGCAGGTGGTCTCCGTCTTGAGGTCGGGAGCACCGATGGGCCTCCATACTGCGGAACTCACCACTTTGGTGGGCATCAACAGCGAGTTCCCGGGCGATCCCGGCGTCCTGATTTCCCTCCTCCTGAATCTTGTCTTCCTGGCTCCGGGCGAGTCCGTTTACCTCCCGGGTGGGAACGTCCACGCTTACTTGAAGGGCCTCGGGGTGGAGGTCATGGCGGCCTCGGACAATGTGCTCCGCGGTGGCCTCACCCCCAAGCACATCGATGTTCCTGAGCTCCTGAAGACCATCGAGTTCGCTTCGCTCGGCGTGCCGCGCATCGAGCCGCGGACCTCCGGTTTTGGCCAGGATCTCTACGTGCCGCCGTTCAGGGAATTCCAACTCCAGCGCATCGAGTTGGCTCCCGGAGCGGAACCGGTGCCGCTGGCGCAAGTCGGTCCCGCCGTCGTCGTGGTCGTCTCGGGTTCGGTCGTGCTCGACTCCCCCAAGAGCGAACTCGCCGTCGCCCGCGGCGGAAGTGCGTTCATTCCGGCGTCCGAAGAGCCCGTCATGGTGCACCCGGTTTCCGGGGCAGCCGGAACCAGCGTTGCCTTCGCCGTAACAACGGGGCTGGGGAACTAGACCGTGGAGTACTTCCTGCAGACGCCCGCTTGGGCGTCCTTCCAGCGTTCCCTCGGCCGTACCGTGTACGAAGAGTCCGGCCCGGGATGGCGTTTCCTTGCCGTGGAGGAAAAGAACCCCGCCGGCAAGGTGATCTACACGCCGTACGGACCTGTGGCCGATTCGCCGGAGGCCTTTGACGCGGCTCTTGCGGCGCTTGTGGACATCGCGCGCCGCAGCCGGGCAGTGTTCGTCCGGATGGAACCCGTCACTGCCGGGTTCGAAGCCGTCGACGCCGGTGCAATATTGCGGGCACGCGGCCTGCAGCCCGCGCCGTCCAACCAGCAGCCGGAACTGAGTTGGATTGTGGACCTCGAGGGCGATTTCAAGGACGTCCTTGCGGGCATGAAACCCACCAACCGGAACCTGTACCGCAACATCCACAAAAAGGGGGTCACCTTCCGGTCTTCGCAGGATCCTGAAGAGATCTCGATACTTCTCAACTTCCTGCACATGACAGCGGCACGCAACGGTTTCAAGCCCCAGAGCGACGACTACCTGAGCTCGGTAGCCCGTTCCCTCATGCCTGCCGGCGCCGGCACACTGTTCATCGCCGAACTAGAAGGCGAGCCCATTGCCGCCGCCCTGGCGTACGACTCGGCAGACACGCGTACCTACGCCCACGCGGCACTCGATGACACGCACCGCAAGCTCAGTGCGGGCATCCCGTTGCTCGTGACCCTCATGGCGGATGCCAAGGACAAGGGGCTCAAGCACGTCGACCTGTGGGGCGTGGCTCCGGAAGACGAGCCTGACCACAAGTGGGCCGGATTCACCGCCTTCAAGAAGTCCTTCGGGGGCCGCGAAATCGCCTACCCCGGCACATGGGACCTTCCCGTCAACAAGTTCCGGTACGGCGCCTACCAAGTGGCCCGGAAGCTTCGCGAAAAGCTCCGCTAGGGCTCCTCGGCGCGAACTGGCATTAAATGCCCTCAAAATCCGATTCTGCGGGCATTTGCTGCCAACTCGCGGCCTGTCCAGAGCGCCCGCCGAACTTTCGCGACCACTTCCGGCCGGGGCCCGAGCCGCCCGTGGTATTGGAGCGAGATCCGCTCCTTCACGTAAGCGGCATCGGGCCAAAGGGCAGGGGCACCCCACTCATTGAAGATGACGTGGTTTAGCGTGGGTTCGGGCAGCCCGCGCCGCGGATCCATGGCTAAGGCAGCACTCTGGATCGAGCTCGGTGTAACCCCGTAAATGCTCCGCCACCGTCCCTGTGCTGTGCAGCGGCAGGCGCAGTCCCCGCGACAACGTGACAATGCCGTCGCGGGCCCTTCTCCCTATTAGCCCGACGGAAGTCTGCGGGCGCGCAAAAGGGCGGTGGGATCGTGACAGCGGCGTCAGAATCGACGAGGAACGAGGAGATAGCCGCCGAGCGATCGTGCCGCCCTTTTGCACTAAGCCAGGAGTTACTTGCGGGCGTAGCCCTCCCACTTGCTGGCCTGGTGCTCGCCTTCGACGAAACGGATGGTCCCGGACTTGGACCGCATCACGATGGACTGGGTGAGGACCTTGTCCTTGGAGTAGCGCACGCCCTTGAGGAGGTCGCCGTCGGTGATGCCGGTCGCGGCGAAGTAGCAGTTGTCGCTCGTCACGAGGTCGTTCGTGGAGAGGACGCGCTCGAGGTCGTGGCCGGCGTCGATGGCCTTCTGCTTCTCGTCATCGCTGGTGGGCCACAGCCGGCCCTGGATGACACCGCCGAGGGACTTGATGGCACAAGCTGCAACGATGCCCTCAGGGGTGCCGCCGATGCCCATCAGGGCGTCGACGCCGGTGCCGGAACGTGCGGCGGCAATGGCGCCTGCGACGTCGCCGTCCATGATGAACTTGGTGCGGGCGCCGGCTTCACGGATTTCCTCCACCAGCGGGCGGTGGCGGTCGCGGTCCAGGATCATGACGTTGAGCTGGTTGACCTTGACGCCCTTGGCCTTGGCGATCAGGTGCAGGTTCTGCTTCACCGGCAGACGCAGGTCCACCATGTCGGCGGCCTCAGGACCGGTGACGAGCTTTTCCATGTAGAAGACTGCAGAGGGATCGAACATGGTGCCGCGTTCGGCCACTGCCAGCACGGCGAGGGCGTTGTTGATGCCCAAGGCAGTCAGGCGGGTTCCGTCGATGGGGTCGACGGCGACGTCGCACTCCGGTCCGGTGCCGTCGCCGACGTGCTCTCCGTTGAAGAGCATGGGGGCTTCGTCCTTCTCACCCTCGCCAATGACAACGACGCCGTTGAAATGGACGGTGTGGAGGAACGAGCGCATGGCGTCGACTGCGGCGCCGTCGGCCTTGTTCTTATCGCCGAAGCCGACCCAGTGACCGCCGGCAATTGCGGCGGCCTCGGTGACGCGGACAAGTTCGAGGGCCAGGTTGCGGTCCGGCTCATCGGTCCCGACGGCGAGCGCCGGCGAAATCGTGGAATACTTCTGGGACATTGGCGCTGGAGACACGTGAACCTCTTCTTCGATGATGCGATTCGTGGGACCAGGAACGGCCACGCTTGGCGGCCTGGATGATTCCTCTACAAGAGATCATAGTCGGGGCTGGGCACACGGGTCATGGGATGACCGACTCTCGGAATACCCCTTGCGCGGATGGCCCGATGTGTATTAGCCGCTTGGATAAGGGACTATTGAAGCGTGAGTGATACGCAGGACAAAGCAATTGCCGCCGCCCCTTCGGACAACGGGGGCAACACCGCAGCTGGCACCGAGGACACCGGCCAACCGATCGTCAAGCCCGTCATCCCGGCGAAAGCAGCCAAACGCGCCAACGCCTCTGTGATCGGCATGCTCATCGCGTTGCTCCTCTGCGTCGTGGCATTCCTGCCGATCGTGCTCATGAACCCGGCACCTAAGAGCAACGGCTACCGGCCCAACGTCAATGTGGCCGCAACCGCCGCCAACGCCAAAGATGTGGCGGGTTTCACACCCGTCGCGCCGGATACCGGCGACACATTTAGTCCAAACTACGCACGCTGGGTCTCCGGGACCGGCGACGGCGTACCCACCTGGGAGGTCGGATACCTTACTCCCAAGCAAGCGTTCATCGGAATTGTCCAGACCCACAAGGCCAATCCGACATGGATCTTCCAGCAGACCGGCAGCGCCCCCGTCACGGGGACGCGTAACGCAGGGGGCCACGACTGGGAGCTCCACGACACGGCCAAGGGCAACCGCAGCATGGTCCTGAACTACCGCGGCACCACGATCATCCTGAGCGGCAGCGCAGGACTGGACGAGTTCTCCACCCTGGCCGCAGCCGTTGTGAAGGCAGCGGATGCAGCTCCGGCGGCTTCCCCGGTCGCAAGCACGAAGCCTGGTGAAACAGTTTCGCAGCCTGCCACCTCCACGCCGTAAAGTAGCGCCGTGGCTACCTACCTGACTCCTGCCCTTGCCTGGCGCCGTTTGCGCGAAGGAAATGAACGCTTTGTGGCCGGGGAATCCCTGCACCCCAACCAGGATGCCTCGCGCCGGAACTCCCTCGTTGAGGACCAGCATCCCTTTGCCGTGATTTTCGGCTGCTCGGATTCCCGCCTGGCCGCCGAGATCATTTTCGACCTCGGACTCGGCGATGCCTTCGTGGTCCGCACCGCCGGCCAGGTGATCGACGACGCCGTCCTCGGTTCGCTTGAGTACAGCATTTCCGAACTTCACGTCCCCCTCATCGTGATCCTTGGCCACGATAGCTGCGGCGCAGTGAAGGCAACCAAGGCCGCCGTGGAGACCGGCGAGATGCCGGTCGGTTTCATCCGCTCCCTGGTGGAGCGCATCACCCCGTCCGTCCTGACCGCAGTGCGCAACGAGCAGACGGACGTCAACGACATGGTGGTGGAGCACGTCAAGCAAACGGCCCGTCGCTTGGCGGACAGTTCGCGTGTGATTTCCGCCGCGATCGACGACGGCCGCGTCGCCGTCGTCGGGCTTTCCTACAAACTGGACGAAGGCCGTGCGGCGCTGGTTTCCGGGATCGGCAAGCTTTAGACCCGCCCCCGCAACGCCGTCGAACGGGCGGCAAGCGGCGGCCGTAGCTTTGCAGGGCCGGTTTTCGGTCAAGCGGCCGCTCGCCATAAGCTAGCCCCATGACTTCCACTCAAGAATCCAACACGGCCGAGTTCCGTATTGAACATGACACGATGGGCGAAGTTCGCGTCCCCGTGAACGCACTGTACCGCGCCCAGACGCAGCGCGCCGTGGAGAACTTCCCGATCTCCGGCAAGACGCTTGAGCGCGCACACATCGAGGCCCTGGCCCGAGTCAAAAAGGCCGCAGCCCTCGCGAACGCTGAACTGGGAGTGCTCGACGGCGAGCTCGCCGAGGCCATTGCCGACGCTGCCGATGAGGTTGCCGCCGGAAAGTACGACGGCGACTTCCCCATCGACGTCTTCCAGACCGGTTCGGGCACGTCCTCCAACATGAACACCAATGAGGTCATCGCGGAGCTTGCGACGCGCGCCCTCGCTGCCGCCGGGAGCGACAAAGTTGTCCACCCGAACGACCACGTCAACGCTTCCCAGTCCTCCAACGACGTCTTCCCGACGTCCGTCCACGTCGCGGCGACGTCGGCCCTGATCAACGACCTAATCCCGGCCCTTGAGCACCTGGCCGCTTCGCTGGACCGCAAGGCCGTGGAGTTCAAGGACGTCGTCAAGTCCGGCCGTACGCACCTCATGGACGCCACCCCGGTGACCTTGGGCCAGGAGTTCGGCGGCTACGCAGCTCAGGTCCGCTACGGCATCGAGCGCATCAATGCCGCCCTCCCCCGCGTTGCCGAGGTCCCCCTGGGCGGCACCGCCGTCGGCACCGGCATCAACACCCCGGAAGGCTTCCCGGAGCGCGTCATCGAGCTCCTCGCCGCCGACACCGGCCTGCCACTCACCGAGGCACGTGACCACTTCGAGGCACAGGCCAACCGGGACGGCCTCATCGAGGGCTCAAGCCAGCTGCGCAACATCGCAATCTCCTTCATGAAGATCAACAACGACCTCCGCTGGATGGGTTCCGGCCCCAACACGGGACTTGGCGAAATCTCCATCCCGGACCTCCAGCCGGGTTCCTCGATCATGCCGGGCAAGGTCAACCCGGTCATCTGCGAAGCCTCGATCATGGTCTGCGCCCAGGTCATCGGCAACGACACCGCCATCGCCTGGTCCGGCACCAACGGCGCCTTCGAGCTCAACGTCGGCATCCCCGTGATGGCCGCCAACCTGCTCGAATCCATCCGACTGCTGGCCAACACGAGCCGAGTGATGGCCGACAAGATGATCGACGGGATCACGGCCAACGTTGAGCGTGCCCGCTTCCTGGCCGAGGCGTCGCCATCCATCGTGACCCCGTTGAACAAATTCATCGGTTACGAAGCAGCGGCAAAGATCGCCAAGAAGGCCGTGGCTGAAGGCCTCACCATCCGCGAGGCCGTGGTCTCCCTCGGTTACCTCGAACGCGGCGAGCTGACGGAGGAGCAGCTGGACAAGGCCCTCGACGTCACCACCATGACCCGCCCGGCCCACAAGGCCTAGCCTCCACTAGTCCAACAAGCCAGTCCGACGGCGGCCGGCACCTTCCCCACGGAAGGTGCCGGCCGCCGTCGTTGTTTCCACTCCGAAGAAGTTTCCGCTCCGAAGAGCTTTTTGCACTTCTTAGAAAAGAGTGCAAAACTTTACTTTGTGGAAAATAGTGCAACTATCGACGGCGGGCTCCGGGAGCGCAAGCGCGCCCAGACCCGCGCGGCGATCTCCGCCGTCGCGCGGTCTTTGACGGCCCAGCGCGGACTCAACGGCTTTACCGTCGAGGAAGCCTGCGAACAGGCCGGGATATCGCGGCGGACGTTCTTCAACTACTTCCATACAAAGGAAGACGCGGTGATCGGCTCTTTCTCCGACGAACTTCCCGAGGACGCACTGGAAGCCTTCAGCCGCAACCCCGCCCGTGCCATCGGGACGATCTCCAGCTCGTTGCTGTCCGCCCTGCGCCAGTTCACCCTGGCAGTCCTTGAGCGGTCCACCGTCAGTCCGTCCGAGATCCGTCAGCTCATCGCCGCCGTCACGGCCGAGCCCCAGCTCCTAGGCCGGCTAACCCGCGAAGGCGAAGTCCGCGAGCGCCAGTTCGCCGAACTCATCGCCGCACGCGAGGGCCTCACCGCAGACCACCCCGAGATCATCATGGCCGCCGCGGTCTTCGGCGCGGTCACCAAGAAGACAAGCCAACAGTTCTTTTCCGAAGAGAACACCCGGCCCTACCGCGAATTGCTGGATCAGAACCTCAACGCGGCACGCGCGCTCTTCGCCCAACCGCTGGACACCAACCCCGTCGAACCCCAGAAGGACCAACTGTGAGTACCACCCTCAAGACCAAAGCGGCGGCACCGCTGCTCTTGACCCAGAGAAGGATCTGGATCATTTTCTCGGCGCTCATCGCCGGAATGCTGCTCTCCAGCCTGGACCAGACCATCGTGTCCACGGCCATGCCCACCATCGTCGGCAAACTCGGCGGCGTGGAGAACCAGGCCTGGATCACCACCGCCTATCTGCTCGCCACCACCATCGTCATGCCGATCTACGGCAAGTTCGGTGACATCCTCGGCAGGCGGAACCTTTTCCTGATGGCCATCGGTTTGTTCACCGCGGCATCCATCGGATGTGCGTTCGCCACCGACTTCTGGGGTTTCGTGATCTTCCGCGCCATCCAGGGCCTGGGCGGCGGCGGTCTGATGATCCTGTCCCAGGCCATCATCGCCGACATCGTGCCGGCCAAGGAACGCGGCAAGTACATGGGTCCTTTGGGCGCCATCTTCGGCCTCTCCGCCGTCGCAGGCCCGCTCCTGGGCGGCTTCTTCGTCGATCACCTGACCTGGGAATGGGCCTTCTACATCAACATCCCCGTTGGCATTGCGGCGTTCACCATCGCCTGGTTCACGCTTACCCTGCCGAACAAGAAGGCCGAAAAGCGCATCGACATCCTGGGTGTGCTGCTGCTGTCCGCTGCCACCGCCTGCCTGGTCTTCTTCACTGACTTCGGTGGCAAGAAGGACCAAGGCTGGGACTCCCCGCTCACTTGGGCCTTCGGCGCCGGCATGGTGCTTGCTGCCTTCCTCTTCGTCCTCGTGGAGCGTAAGGCCGAAGACCCGATCATTCCGTTGAGCCTATTCAAGAACCGGATCTTCATCAACGCGACGGCCATCGGCTTCACCCTGGGCCTGGGCATGTTCGCGGCCATCGCCTTCGTGCCGACGTTCCTGCAGATGTCCTCCGGCACCTCAGCCGCGGTCTCCGGCCTGCTCATGCTGCCGATGATGGTGGGACTGATGGGTACCTCGATCTACTCCGGTATCCGGATCTCCAAGACCGGCAAGTACAAGATGTTCCCGATCCTCGGAGCAAGCCTCACGATCGTTGCGATGTTGTGGCTCACCACGCTCACTGCGGCAACTCCAATCTGGGTCATCTGCATCCAACTCTTCATCTTCGGTGCAGGCCTTGGCTTGATCATGCAGGTCATCGTCCTGGTGGTGCAGAACGCGGTTCCGGCCGAGCAAATCGGCACAGCCACGAGCACCAACAACTACTTCCGCGAGGTCGGGGCTTCGTTGGGCGTTGCGGTCTTCGGCTCGATCTTCACCACACGGCTCGCCGAGTCCCTCACCAAGGCATTCACCGGCGCCGGGGCTTCTGCCGCACAGGCCGCACAGTCCACCAGCAAGCTCGATCCGCAGACCCTGGCCCAACTGCCGGCCCAGCTCAAGGACGCCATCATCAACGCCTATGCCGATTCGCTGGCACCCGTGTTCTGGTACCTGATCCCGTTCATCGTGGCGGCACTCGTGCTCGCCATCACCCTCAAGCAGATCCCGCTCTCCGACACCGCCGGAATGGTGGCCCGGGGCGAGGCTGTCGGGGGCGAGGAAGCGGAACGCCTCGAAGCCGAACGGCTTGAACCGTCTGCCGACGGGACCTCCGAGAACGTTGAGGACCACGACGGCGAGCTCACCCGTCAATCGCGCTGATACGCGACGGCGGTGCCCGGTTCCAGCGCGAGCCTGATGGTTTCGCGGTGGCCAGCGCTGATTTCAGGCAACTCGTCCAGGGCAAACCATCCGACGGCGATTGATTCGTCGTCGTTGACGCGGGCCTCGCCGGAGACGTAACGGCATTTGAAGGCAATATCCAGGAAGTCGCAGACGTCTCCGTTCGGATAGGTGACCGGGCCGATCACACCTACCGCCAGGATCCGCTCCGTTTCGGCCACGACGGCGGTTTCCTCGAAGATCTCCCGGATCAATCCCGGCGCCGGGTGCTCCCCTGGTTCCAGCATTCCCGTGATCAAGGTCCAACGGCCGTTGTCGGTCCGTTGACACAGAAGAACCCGATTATCGTCGTCCAAAACCACGCCGCGCACGCCAGGCAGCCACAACGGATCGTTGCCGATCTTCTCGCGGATTTGCAGGATGAATTCCGGAACCGCCACTGCCTTAGCCCGCTTTCGTTGAAACAGTTGTCACCAGCAAGAGAATCGCCTTCGCTTCCGGATCGGACTCGCTGGTAGGGCGAGTATCCCATTGGCGAAGCCCGAATGACAGCGGGCGGGGCTGCTCGGGCAGGTGCCTTCCCGCCACCCGGGACGGCCGTCCCTAGGCGGGCAGGGCAAGCATTGCCGCCGCAGCACCGGCCAGCATGAACGGCCCGAAGGGTATTGACGATTTCAGGGTTCCCCGCCGGGCAGCCAGGACCCCAAGACTCCACAGCCCGCCAAAGAGGAATGCAGCAAACGTTCCGGCGAAGACGTGCGCCCAGCCCAGATAGCCAAGGTACAGGCCTAGAACGCCTGCCAATTTGACGTCGCCGAAGCCCATCCCCGGCGGATACACCAAACGCAGGATGAAGTAGAAAAGCCACAGCACAACTCCCCCGGCCACGATTCCCAAGGCGGGCACCCCCAGGAAGGAGGCGCCGCCGTCGGGCACGTTTCCAGCTGGGCCGCCGGAAAGGTTTCCTGCCGCTCCGCCGCCCAAGTCGACGGCGATCGCTGCGCCGAGCAACAACGCTCCCGCGATGGCGTAGGAGGGGAACACGATCCGGTTGGGCAGCAAGTGGTGCCGGACGTCAATGACGGTGAGGCGGGCAGCCATGATCGCAAAGTAAACACACGCTGCGAGAAGCAGCCAGAAGGCCGGGAAACTGGTCCCCCACAATTCGCCGAGTCGTCGGATCACCCTCGGATGCTATCGGGTTTCCGAAACGCGCGCCGGTCACGCACCCTTAGACTGTGGATATGGGGCGCTACAGTGCAGAAATCCAAGGCAATCCGGACGCCGACATGTCCTCCATCTTCCGAAACCTCTGCCGCTCTTCCCCGTGGAAATGGACAAGCCTGAGGTTCGAATACCTGGACCGGCCAGGGAACGCAGGAGACACCGTGCGCGCCTGGCTGCGTCGGCCGGGAGCGCTTCGGCTAGAAACCATGGATGGCACGCTGCTGCACAGCACCACGGGCATCAACGACTCCCGCGACGGGCTGTACCTTGGTTCCAAGCGGAAATCCTGGCTCTTGCCGGCCCATTTGGTGACCCCCGTTTACGACTCCGGTGGTTTGGTCCGTCGACGCCCCGAGGCGGCATACGGTGAGCCGTCCTTCGGCAACGGACGGCTAGCGGCCGCCCTGGATCCCGTTGAACTCGCGGGGAACGCGCCGGTTCCCATGGAATTTCCCGAATCCAACCGCGTGGCCCTTGGCCCCATTCGGGAAGTGGATCACGAGGGACGCCCGACGCTGGAAACCATCGCGACGCAGGGACACAGTTATGTGGCGTCGGATGCGGCCAAGCCCCTTTGTTTTCCCGGACGCACGCTCTTGCGGGTGGACTCGGGAACGGGCGTGTGCGTTTTGAGCCAATCACTCGACGGCGATACCACCGGCCAGGGGCATTGGATGCTGATCCTGGGGGTGGACGAGTACATGCTGGACGATCTGTTCCTCGCCGAATCGATGAACCTCACCGATGTCAGGAAGCACATCAGCTGGGACATCGGTCCCCGCGCCTAGGCATCGGCCCTCCCACCAAACGCCCGCTCACCTATCGGCCCCTCCAGCGCAACGCCCGCTCACCTATCCGCCCCTCCAGCGCAACGCCCGCTCACCTATCCGCCCCTCCAGCGCAACGCCCGCTCACCTATCGGCCCCTCCAGCCCAACGCCCGCTCACAACTGATGAGAAAGCGGACCCGGCTGACACATGACAAGCTATCCCGGCCCTTCCGTTAGGCTTCCCGGATGAACGAGCTAACCACCATCTGGCCCACCTTCGGTCTTGCCCTGGCTACGCCCCACTTGGTCTTGCGCCCTATCCGGGACGCTGATTTCCCCGCGGCCGTCAGGGCTGCCCTCAGCGAGTTCATTGGTTACCAGGACATGGAGGCGAAGAACTTCGCATCGTTGAAGACGGTTTCCACCGGTTCCTGGCTCAAGAAGAGCGCGCAGGGCCAAGGCCTCGGCAAGGAAATGTGGGCGGCCGCCCTCAGTTACGCCTTCGACTACCTGAACGCAGTAGTGGCTGTATCTGAAGCTGCCGCATGGAACAGACAATCCCTTGGCGTCTCCAGCAGCCTCGGCTATGAACCGAACGGCGTCTATCGCCACACTTGGGGCACCGACGTCGTGGACGTCCAGAGAGTCCGGCTCACCCCGGAATCGTTCATCCGGCCCGACTGGAAGCTAAAGGTAGAGGGCCACGAAGGCACGGCAAGGTTCCTAGGTTTGTGAGCGAGCGTCGGCAGGAAAGACGACATATGTGAGCGAGCGTCGGCAGGAAAGACGACATATGTGAGCGAGCGTCGTGCTTCCAGCCAAGAACGAGCGAAGCCTCACGTCCTGCCCAAAAGGCATGCCGCTCGCACCGGAGAGAGCCGGCTATCCGGCAGCGTGCGTCAAAAGCGAGGTACGAGCTAGCACGCCGAGGATGACCGGTTCTCTCCGGGCAACACCGAGCCGCGCTTAGATCTCAGCCCCTTCGAGCAGTTCCGTCACGAGCGCGGCGATCGGCGAGCGTTCGGAGCGGGTCAGGGTGATGTGGCCGAACAGCGGGTGGCCCTTGAGGGTCTCGACGACGGCGGCAACGCCGTCGTGCCGGCCGACCCGGAGGTTGTCACGCTGGGCGACGTCGTGGGTCAGGACGATCTTGGAGTTCTGGCCGATGCGGCTCATCACGGTGAGGAGCACGTTCTTTTCGAGCGACTGGGCTTCGTCCACGATCACGAAGGCGTCGTGGAGGGAGCGTCCGCGGATGTGGGTCAGCGGCATGACTTCGAGCATGCCCCGGTCCATGACTTCTTCCACGACTTCCTGGCTGACGAGTGCACCGAGGGTGTCGAAGACCGCCTGCGCCCAGGGGTTCATCTTCTCTGCCTCGGAACCCGGCAGGTAGCCAAGTTCCTGTCCACCCACCGCGTACAGGGGCCGGAAAACGATCACTTTGCGATGTTCGCGGCGTTCGAGGACTGCCTCGAGTCCGGCACACAGGGCGAGGGCTGACTTTCCAGTGCCCGCCCGGCCGCCAATCGAGACGATTCCGACGCTCGGATCCATGAGCAGATCAATCGCAAGCCGCTGCTCCGCCGAGCGGCCGTGCAGTCCGAAAACATCACGGTCACCCTTGACCAGGCGTACCTGCTTGTCCGCGCCAACGCGTCCCAAGGCAGAGCCACGGTTCGAGAGCAGCACCAGGCCGGTGTTGACCGGCAGTTCGGCTGCGGCCGGGATGAAGACCGGTTCGTGGCCGTAGAGGGTGGTGATTTCGTCCTCGCTGGCCTCGATCTCAGCCATGCCCGTCCACCCGGAGTCCTTGACCAGCTCGTTGCGGTACTCGTCCGCGAACAGCCCCATGGCAGAGGCCTTGACGCGCATGGGGAGGTCTTTGGAGACAACCGTGACGTTGTGGCCTTCGTTGGCGAGATTCTTGGCGACGGCCAGAATGCGGCTGTCGTTGTCGGCCCCCCGGAATCCTGCGGGCAGGACTTCGGTGGAGACGTGGTTCATCTCGACACGCAGCGTGCCGCCGTCAGATCCGATCGGGATGGGTTGATTCAACCCGCCATGCTCAATGCGCAGGTCATCCAGGAGCCTGAGCGCCTTGCGGGCGAAGTAGCCCAACTCGGGATCGTGGCGTTTGCCTTCCAATTCGGTGATGACCACGATCGGGACAATGACTTCGTGCTCAGCAAAGCGCAACAATGCGTGCGGATCGGAAAGCAACACGGAAGTGTCAATCACATAGCTTCGGCCAGTCGGGGTGTTGGACTTCGCAGTCCCACCGCTTTTGGCCCGCTTGGTGCGAGAGGTAGCTGAACTTTCCCCGTCGGAAACGACTACGGGCAGTTGCTCAGAAATAGCCACATCGACTCCAGCCCCGGGCGAACCCGGCTTATTCGTGAGGCGGCTCGGCCGGAAGGCCGGGCGCGGCCCCCCACGTAACTGGTGCGATGATCCGCTCCATCTACTGGCCTCCCCGATCAGCAGGCGGTTTGCCTACTGATGGGATTAACGTATTCCCGTGCCATTACATTTCCGGTGAGCCCAAACGGCGATTCGTGTAGACAAAATGTGAACTTCCCGTAAACGGGAGCTCACCGGGAACACGCCGTGTCAGGAACCGAAGCGGCGCTGGCGGCCCGCGTAGTCCCTCAAAGCCCGAAGGAAATCGATCTTGCGGAACGCGGGCCAGAGTGCCTCGCAAAAGTAGAACTCGCTGTACGCGCTTTGCCACATGAGGAAGCCGGACAAGCGTTGCTCGCCTGATGTGCGGATCACGAGATCGGGGTCTGGCTGGCCGCGCGTGTAGAGGAAGCGTGAGATGTCGTCCACTGAAAGTTCATCGGCCAGCTCGCCGATGTCGCGGCCGTGCGCGACGGCGTCGTGCAGCAGTTCCCGGACGGCGTCGACAATCTCGCGCCGCCCGCCGTAGCCGACCGCCACATTCACGTGCAGCCGCTCGCGGATCGGAGTGCGGGCCGTAAGTTTGTTGAGCCGCTCGGCGAGATAGTCCGGGAGGAGCTCGGGCGCACCCATGGCGTGCACTGAGATGTCGGCGTCCTCATCCAGCCGATCCAGGGTGTTGGCGATGATGCCCATAAGGAGTTCAAGTTCTTCGCCGGAGCGGTTCATGTTATCCGTCGACAGCATGTACAGCGTGACCACTTTGACTCCCAGTTCCTGGCACCACCCCAGGAACTCGTGGATCTTGTCCGCCCCTGCTTGGTGGCCTTCGCTGGTGGGAGCATTGAATTGCCGCGCCCAGCGGCGGTTGCCATCCACCATCACGCCGATATGCCGGGAATCTTGTCCTGCTCGAGCGATCTGAGCAGCTTGCGCTCGTAGAAGCCGTAGAGGAAGCCGGGCCACTCCATCCGGACACTCACCTGACTTCCTTTGAACGGCAACTAACAAGCAAAACAAACAACGACGGCGGCTGGCCGGGTGGGCCGCCAGCCTCACCCAAACAACAGTCGCCACCTCCGGAGCGCGGCCGAAGGTGCACCACCAAGGCTACCTTCCCCAGCTGGGCCGCCGGCACACCGGAGTCTTGAAACTCGATCGAAAAGGGCACTACTCGGCAGTAACTTATCCTGGCCCGGGTTACGCTTTAACGATGTCGGAGCTGCTCACAATCAAGCCAAGGTGGCGCGGCTGGATACACGCTGTGGCCACGCCGTTCGCCGTCGCAGCAGGGATCGCTTTGGTGGCGTTGGCACCTACGACCGACCGGAAGATCGCATCAGCCATCTACGCTTTCACGGGTGTACTGCTCTTCGGAGTGTCCGCGGTCTACCATCGCGGCAATTGGGAGCCGAAAACCAGAATGGTCCTCAAACGGCTAGACCACACCAACATCATGTTGGTGATCGCGGGCAGCTACACCCCCTTGGCATGGTCGCTACTGGAGCGCCCCAAGGCAGTGCTCCTGCTCTGGGTCATTTGGTCCGGAGCGCTGTTGGGAGTGTTGTTCCGAGTCCTCTGGACCGCGGCTCCCCGTTGGCTCTACGTGCCCATCTACGTTGCACTGGGTTGCGGCGCTTTGTTCTATTTGCCCGAATTCTTCGCGGCAAATGCCCCCGCCGCGATCCTCATCTGCGTCGGCGGAGCCCTTTACATCGCTGGCGCGGTTTTCTATGGAATCAAGAAACCAAACTTCAGCCCCCGGAACTTCGGCTTCCATGAACTCTTCCACGCCCTCA
This sequence comes from Arthrobacter sp. MMS24-S77, assembly GCF_054888235.1. NCBI lineage: Bacteria > Bacillati > Actinomycetota > Actinomycetes > Micrococcales > Micrococcaceae > Arthrobacter > Arthrobacter sp. MMS24-S77. The sequence goes on along the minus strand of NZ_JBTZRN010000001.1, from coordinate 1,322,486 downwards.
CAGTGCTGGCCTTCGCGGCGCATTTTGCCGCAATCATGATTGCCGTGCTCAGCTAGTTCGCGGTCCTGAGGTGGTTGCGGTCCCCGGCAGCCCCAGCCGAGGAAGCCTCAGTTCTCCGTCATCGCTGCAAGGCGCTGCCCCAGTTCCTCGACCGAGCGCAGCGGCAGGTCACAGACCATCCCCCGGCACAAGTACACCTGCGGTGAGCCGTCCGCGGCGGCCGTGCGGGCCTCAAGCAGTGGCACCTCCGGTTCCGTGGCGCGGCTGTCCGGCAGCGCGCCGTCGTCGGCGGCCTGTTCCCCGGCTTCCCCGCTCTGCACGGCCACCACCATTCCCGGGCTTGGAGAGGCCAGCAGGGCACGGTGGAGTTCCCGCTGCATCGGACCAGCGGGGCCGGATACAGCAGCCTCTACAGGACCAGCCACGGCCGCCTGGGCGGTCGCTAGCAACCAGCCCGCCACCCGCGGCGCCCGGCCGGCTATCGGCGGCAGGAGGGACAGGATGTTGCTCGCCATGACCCTGTGCCCGTGCGAACCCGAGTACGCAGCGTAGCTCAGCAGCACACCGGCAAATGCCGCTGCTCCACTGGGCGCCGCGTTGTCGAAGGGGTCCAACCCCGGGTGCTGCCCCTGCGCGTTGAACACCTGGGCCGACTCCCCCACGGAATCCGACAACGTGCCGTCCACCACGAAGCGCGCGCAGGCTCCGCGGATCAATTCTTCCGCAAACCGGTACCAGCGGCGGTGGCCGGTCACGGCATAGAGGGCCAGGAAGCCTTCGGCACAAAACGCATAATCTTCCAACAGGCCGCTGATCCCTCGCGCAATGCCATCGTGCGAGACCCTGATCAGCACCTGCGCACCGGAACTCGGCCCGCCGGAACTTGCCGCAGGACGCCAATGCACGCGCACCAGGTACGCGGCCACGCTTTCCGCGGCGGCGATCAGTTCCGGCCTGTCCAAAACTGCTCCGGCTTCGGCCAGCGCGGCGATGGCCAGGCCGTTCCAGCCCGCCACTACCTTGTCGTCCCGGGCAGGCTGGGGGCGCGCGGAGCGCGCGGCACGCAACGCGGGCCGGACACGGTTCCACAACCTTGATTCGGCCCCGGTCAGCTGGCGCCCAGGATGGAGCGGGGATCCAAGCGCCGAGACTGTGCCCGATGCCCCGACATTCATCAGGCTTGCCACAACCGCAACATCCCCTGGGCCCAGCACGGCTTCGAGGCTTTCGGTGGTCCACAGGTAGGACGCCCCTTCATGATGCACGCCGTCCACCACGGTATCGGCGTCAAGCGAGGACGCGAGCCCCTCTGGGGCTGCGGGATCGCCCACGCCCAACGAATCCAGCATCCAGTCCGCTGCCCGCGACGCCACCGTTGCAGCCTCGCCTGCCGGCAGGACCCAGTCGCCGCGCAGCCTGACCCAGTGGACGTAGGCGCGGAGTAGCTGGGCATTGTCATAGAGCATTTTCTCGAAATGCGGCACGGACCAATCGGCGGTCACGGAATACCGGGCGAAGCCGCCGTCGAGCTGGTCGCACAGAGCGGATCGGGCCATCGCGGCGAGCGTGCGCCCGGCCATGTCGCGGGCGGCGTCGGATGTGTCCGACGGCACGGCAGCATGTCGCATCAAGAACTCAAGAACTGCCGACGGCGGGAACTTCGGAGCGCCGCCGAAGCCACCGCCGTCGAGGTCCTCCGACCGGGCGAGAACGCGCACTGCTTCCGACAGCAGGCTCCTGTCCAGGATTTCGGATGGTCCGTCCAACGACACTGCGGTGGCCAGTTGGGCGTCGGCCATGCCGGAGGCGAGTCCCCGGGCATTCTGCTCGACGGCGTCCCGGCGTTCCGACCATGCCTCGTGGACAGCCTCAAGCACCTGCCGGAAGGACGGCCGCCCGGGCTGGGGTGCCGGCGGGAAATACGTGCCCGCATGGAAGGCCAGGCCCTCGGGCGTCAGGAAGACGGACATCGGCCAACCACCCTCGCCGCTGATGGCCTGGGTGGCCGCCATGTAGATCGAATCCACGTCCGGGCGTTCTTCACGATCTACCTTGATGGCCACGAAGTGGCCGTTCAAGTAGTCCGCGGTGTCCTGGTCTTCGAAGGACTCGTGGGCCATGACGTGGCACCAATGGCACGCAGCATAGCCAATGGAAAGAAAGACGGGAACATCGCGGGCCGCCGCGAAGGCGAAGGCTTCGTCCCCGAACGGCCGCCAGTGCACCGGGTTGTGCGCGTGTTGGCGCAGATAAGCGGACGGTTCGGAGCCGAGGGCATTGGATGCCCCCGGCCATTCCCGGGTGGTGCCCGGGTCAGCGGGCTCCGGAGCCGGCATCGCCGTCGGAGTCTTCCGGACCGGGCCTGCCCGAGGCGACGCCGCCGTCATCGGCGCCGCCGGTCTCTGCGGCCAGTTGGGCTTCTTCAACCTGGGCCCGGTAGCGGACCCGGCGAATCCGGCGGACCATGTCCACGATCAGGAAGGTTGTAAGCACCACGATGAAGGCAGTCAGGACGAAGCCCCAGGTTCCCGGGGTCACCTGGTCTTCCGACAGGCCGGGGCGCAGCGACGGGGTCGGGGTAGGCGACGGAGTCGTGGCCAGGGCGATGAGAAAGTGGTGCACGGTTCAAACCTTCTATGGGAGTTTCCAGCCGGTTGGCGACTTCTACGCGTGATAGAAATCGCCGGCGATCCTATCTTAGCCCTGCGAACAGGTCCTTTTCAGGCAGTTCGGCCGGGATCCGGGAGTGGACCAGCGTGTAGTCTTCCCACGGCCAGGCCCTGCGCTGCATCTCCGGGGACACAGCGAAAAAGAAGCCAAGCGGATCAATCTGGGTTCGGTGCGCCCGGAGGGCATCGTCGCGGGCCTCGAAATAGTCCCCGCAATCCACCTGCGTGGTGGTCTGGTGCATCGGCCTCGGCGGAGTATGGCCTTCGGCATCGGCTTCGAGCCAGGCAGCCAGCCGTTCCGCGTAGGGCGATTGCAGGCCGGCCTCTTCGAGCGCAAAATGCAAGGCACGGAATCGGTCGGGGCTGAACGCGCGGTCGTAGTACAGCTTGCTGGGTTCCCAGCTCTCGCCGGTCCCGGGGTAGCGCGTTGGGTCACCGGCGGCATGGAACGCCTCGACGGCGACCTTGTGGGCCATGATGTGGTCCGGATGAGGGTAGCCGCCGTTTTCGTCGTAGCTCACCACGACGTGTGGCTTGAAATCACGGACCAGCCGGACCAGCGGGGCGGCCGCCCGCTCAAGGGGCTGAAGCGCGAAGCAGCCCGCAGGCAGCGGTGGCAACGGATCGCCGTCGGGCAGTCCTGAATCCACGAAACCCAACCAACGCTGTTTGATTCCCAGCACAGCGGCCGCTTCCTTCATTTCCAGGCGACGCGCGCCCGCCATGTCCCGCTTAGGGTGCGGAGCCGACTCCATGGCCGGATTCTGGATGTCGCCCCGCGAACCATCAGTACAGGTGGCCACCATGACCTCGATGCCGGAAGCCGCGTACATCGCCATAGTTGCCGCGCCCTTGCTTGATTCGTCGTCCGGATGCGCGTGGACGGCGAGCAGCCGGAGCTGCGTGTCGGGGCTGCTGGATGTGCTCATCCGGTACGGTTCCTCTTTCCGGGTAATGCTCTTCTGGGCTTGCTGGTGGCTGCTGCTGCTCAGGCGTTTCCGCTGTGTGCAACGCCGGTGCCGGAAGCCCACTAAACTAGGTGGGTGACTTCGGAGGACCCATCGGGCACGGCGCTGCCGGCAACTACCAGCCTAGCCAATCGCTACGGCAGCCAAAAGCGCGCCTTCGGCGGGAAAACCAAACGCAACATCGTGATCGCCGCGCTGGCCCTCGGTATCGGGTTCCTGGCTTGGGTCACCACCTCTTCCTCGCAATCGTCCGTGACTTTCAAGGATCTCGGGTACAGTTCCACGGACGCCACCCAGTCCGAGGTCGATTTCCAGGTCACCAAAAGCCCTGATGCCACGGCAAAATGCGCCGTCAAGGCCATGGACTCCAAGTTCGCAGTGGTCGGCTGGAAGGTCGTCCAAATCGGCCCGAATGCCCCCAAGGACGGCGCCGACGGCGGCCAGACAACTGTCCAAAGGACTATCCTGCACACTGAGTCCGAGGCCGTGTCCGCCGTCGTGGACAACTGCTGGATTGTCGACAACGGCAAATAACAAAGGTGTGACCCGCGACTCAGCGAGCTTGGGTTTGTCCACAGGATTGACTACACTGGATCAATACCTTAACCCCGCTGAGTTGGTTGCTGAGTTCCACGAGTGGCCTGCACCGGCGGGGTCTTTGCTTGTCAGATCCATAAGGAGAAGTCCGTGTCGACCACCAACAGCGCGCCTGCAGCTTGGCTTACCCAGGACGCATTTGACCGCTTGAAGGCAGAGCTGGACCACCTTTCCGGCCCCGGCCGTGCGGAGATCGTACAGAAGATCGAAGCCGCCCGTCAGGAAGGCGACCTCAAGGAAAACGGCGGTTACCACGCCGCGAAGGAAGAGCAGGGCAAGATCGAGGCCCGCATCCGCCAGCTGACCGTGCTCCTGCGCGACGCCCAGGTTGGCGAAGCTCCGGCCGATGACGGAATCGTCGAGCCCGGCATGCTCGTCGTCGCTCGCATCGCCGGTGACGAAGAAACCTTCCTGCTCGGATCCCGCGAAATTGCCGGCGATTCCGATCTCAACGTCTTCAGCGAGAAGTCTCCGCTGGGCGTGGCGATCATGGGCCACAAGGAAGGCGACAAGATCAGCTACGTCGCCCCCAACGGCAAGGAAATCCCGGTGGAGATCGTTTCCGCCAAGCCGTACGCCGGCTGACAGTCCCGCAAAACAACGACGCCGGCCCTCCCCTTCGCGGGAGGGCCGGCGTTTTGCTTTTGTCCCCCAACTGACTCGCATTTGTTGTCGTTAAGACGCGTCAAAACGACAACAACTGCCAGTCAGTTGGGCTGAGCCAAGGGGCGCGGGCGCAGCAGCACGGCGGCCGCCACTCCCCCGATGGCCCCGCCGAGGTGCGCTTGCCACGAGACGAAACCCATCATGGTAGGCAGTACACCGAACAAGATGCCGCCGTAAGCCAGGAACAGCACCACCGAGAGCAGGATCTGCCGCCAGCTGCGGTTGAAAAAACCGCGCACCAGCAGGAAGGCAAAGAGTCCAAAGACCAGGCCCGAGGCGCCCACGGTCACGCCTCCCCCGCCGATCAGCCATACTGCAAGGCCTGAACCCAGCCAACTGAACGCCAGTGCCGTCAGGAACACCCGGAGGCCGGAGAGGAACACCAGGAAACCGAAGATAACCAGCGGCAGCGCATTGGACAGGAGATGCCCGAAATTGGCGTGGAGCAGCGGGAATGTCAGGATGTCGAAAACGCCGTCCAGGCTCCGGGGGCGCAGCCCGAACGTGCTGTTGAGGCTGTGCATCATCAAGGTGTTGACCAACTCGATCACCGCCAACAGCACCACGAAGCCACCCATGAACAGCAACCCGCCCCGAGCTCGGGTAGCCAGGGAATCCTTTGCGGGTGCCCGTCCGTCTCCGTTGGTATAGAGCGCCATATCAGCTGCCCGTCAGTGCACCACGATCGGGTGGAAGCCCTCGGCGCGAAGGGCCGCCAGGACCTGCTCGCTGTGCTCGTGGCCTTTGGTTTCCAGGTTGACCGTGATGGAGACGTCGCCCATGCTGATCGCTCCGCCCACCCGGGTGTGGTCCAAACCGGTCACATTGGCATCGTTTTCAGCGATGATACGGGCAATGGTGGCCAAGGAACCCGGCCGGTCATCCAGCATCATTCGGACGGTCATGTAGCGTCCGGCCGCTGAGAGGCCACGCTGGATCACTTTGAGCATCAACATGGGGTCGATGTTGCCGCCGGAGAGGATGACGGCAGTTGTTCCCGGGTTTTCGATCTTGCCATCCATGAGCGCAGCGACGCCGACCGCACCGGCCGGCTCAACCACCATCTTGGCCCGCTCCAGCAGGAAGATGAGTGCCCGCGCCAAGGAGTCCTCGCTGACGGTGACGACGTCGTCAACAAGTTCGCGGATGATGCTGAAGGGCAGCTGGCCAGGACGTCCGACGGCGATTCCGTCCGCCATGGTGGAAACCTTCTTGAGCGGCACCAAGGCATCGGCGGCCAGCGACGGCGGGTAGGCGGCGGCGTTCTCTGCCTGCACACCGATGATCCGGATCTCCCGCCCCAGTTCCTTGGCCCTTGCTTTGATCGCGACGGCGACACCGGCCAGCAGGCCGCCACCGCCGACGCCCATGAGGACGGTGTCGACGTTGGGGACCTGGTCCAGGATTTCCAGGCCAACGGTGCCTTGGCCAGCCACGACGTCGACGTTGTCGAAGGGGTGGACGAAGACCGCGCCCGTCTCATTCGCGTAACGCTGCGCTTCGGCGAGGGCCTCGTCCACGTTGTGTCCGTGGAGGATCACCTCGGCTCCATGGCTGCGGGTCGCGGCGAGCTTCGGAAGCGCGACGCCGAGCGGCATGTAGATGCGTGCCTTGATTCCCAGGCTTTTCGCCGCCACAGCAACGCCTTGGGCGTGGTTGCCTGCCGAAGCCGCGACGACGCCGCGCTTCTTTTCCTCGGGTGACAGGCGTGCCATCCGGACGTAGGCTCCACGGACCTTGAAGGAACCGGCCCGCTGGAGGTTCTCGCACTTGAAGAAGACCTGGCCGCCTACCATCGCTCCCAGAGCCCGTGAGGACTCGATGGGCGTCTTGGTGATAATGCCCTCGAGCAGCTCCCGCGCCTTAAGGACATCGTCCAGCGTGACGGGCAGTGTATCGAGGGTATTCACGGGTTATTCTCCTTTGTTGGTGTGGTCTGCGGCATCCTTGGGGGATGTCCGTTCCGCAGCCGCGTTCTGGCTGGCGGCACCTTTGCCGCTGTTGGACTGCGCGCCGGTCATGGCCGCGGGAAGGTGGATTTCCTTGATGGTGGGATCCCCATCGGAGTCCCGTGTTGCGGTCCCCGCGCCAGCGTACGCCGTCGTCAGTCCTTCATCATGTTCCCACGTCCTGGCGGCAATATAGCGAATTGCCGTATTTGCTACGGCTAGTAGCGGAACGGCAAAGAGCGCTCCCGGGATTCCAGCAAGGTACGAACCGGCGGCGACGGACAGGATCACGGCAACCGGATGCAGCGATACAGCCTTGCCCATGACAAGCGGCTGCAGGATGTGGCTCTCAAGCTGCTGCACCAAAAGGACGATGCCCAGCATAATGAGGGCGTTGACCGGGCCGTTGGCCACCAAGGCCAGGAGCACTGCGATGGCTCCCGTCACGAGGGCACCCACCACGGGGATGAATGAACCGATGAACACCAGGACAGCCAAGGGCAAGGCGAGGGGAACCTGGATGATTGCGGCACCCACTCCGATGCCCACCGCGTCCACGAACGCCACGAACATCTGGATGCGCACGTAGCTGACCATGGACGACCAACCGCGCCGGCCCGCGCCGTCGGCGGCTGCGCGCGCGTTCCGGGGCAGCAGTCCCACCATGAACTGCCAGATCCTGGATCCTTCCAAGAGGAAAAAGATGAGGATGAAAAGGGCAAGGACCATGCCTGCGGCAAAATGCCCGGCGGTGCTGCCAAACGAGAGGGCCCCGCTGAGGATGCTGCTGCTGTTGTTTTGCAAGGCCGAGCTGGCGTCTTGGATGTACTTGTCGATCTGGTCCGCGGTCAGATGCAGCGGCCCTTCAGCGAGCCAGGTCTGGATTTGCTGGATACCGGTAAGGGCCTCTTGCCACAATTCGCCGAATCCCACAGCCAGTTGCCTGCCCACCAAGGCCAAGGCTCCGGCAATGACTCCGAGGAACCCCACAACCGTGATGGCGACAGCCACTCCTTGCGGCATCTTGAGCTTCCTGAGCCACGCGGTGACGGGGTGGAGCAAGCCCGCAAGAAGGGAAGCCACCATCAGCGGGATGATCAGGAAGCTGACCTTCCCCAACAACCAGATGAGAGTCCCCACTACCAACATGATCAGTCCCACCCGCCATGCCCAGGCGGCGGCAATCCGGACCCCGTAGGGGATGTCCTGTGCAATGTGGTGCTCCGAGAGCGGTCCGGGCCCAGTTGTAACGGGGGCAGTTCCTGGCGTGGCGTCCTGTGCTGGCGTCATGCCCCCATAATTCCCCAGGGTGTGCCGGATAGGAAACCGGGCTACAGCGCGCCCACAATTCCCCACTTCATGGTGAAGGCCTCCCCCGGTTCAAGCCAACGGAGGCCTTCGCCGGAGTTAAAGGCGTTCGCAGGACCAGTCATGGGCTCGATCGCAACGGCTTTCGAACGGCCAGGAAAGGTATCGGTGACGAAAACATGGACATAGGCGCAATTTTCGTCCTGCTCCAAGCTGACGCTCCGCCCGTCGGGCGCAGACAGCGTGTGGCGGGCAATGCCGCCGTCGAACTCCAGATCCTTGAAGGCCACATCGATATCGAGGCTGCCCACGGTCCTGCCGCCGCCAAGATCGAAATCGCCGTCGACCGGCACCGAACTGCGCGGGATCAACCGCTGGTCGGCCACGAGCCTCGTGCCCGCGTGAACCGTCAGCACCATCTCTTCAGGCGGAACGTCTCCGACGCGCAGATAGGGGTGCGCTCCCAGCACGAACGGTGCGGGGGCCACCGAATCATTGATGAGCGTCTGGGATACACGCAGCGCGAGCCCGGCATCAATCCAGTACCGGACCTGATGTCGGGCCAGGAACGGGTAGCCGTGCTGCGGGAAGATCACCGCTTCGAGGGTTACGGAGAACTCGTCCTCCTCCACGAGGGCGTAGGACGCGTTGCGCAGGAGACCGTGGCTGGCATTGTTGCGGGACACCTCGGTGATGTCCAGCTGCTGTTTCTTCCCGTCGAGGTACCACACCCCGTCCTCCACCCGGTTGGCCCACGGCGCCAAGGTGATTCCAGTGGCGCCAGGCGGGAGTTGATCGTCACCGTAGCTTTCCGTGAGCTGGACGCCGGCGCGGCTGAACATGCGCAAGCCGGCAGCGAGCTCGGTGATGACTGCGAGCGCGTCGCCGCGCCGGATTTCGAATTGGCGACCGCTGGCAAATCGCCGGGATACGGTCTCTTCGCCCGGTGCGGAATACGGTGTTGTGGGAGGCATGGCACCACCGTACTGCATCCCGGCCCCATCGCTTAATGTTCAATTTTGTTAGATATTTTGCCTTTTTGAGCACCTTGTGCCACCATAAATCCATGACTCGCCTTACCAGTACACGCCTCGCCGACGGTCGGGAGCTGATCTATTTCGACGACGCCGGCTCACCGGAGCGTGAACCCGGGTCGCTGACGGATCACCGGGACCTCCCGCCACGCGCTGATCCAGGCGAGTTGCGTTATGACGCGCTGAGCGGCGAATGGGTCGCTGTCGCGGCGCACCGCCAAAGCCGCACGCATCTGCCGCCCGCGGACCAATGCCCCATCTGCCCCACCACCCCCGGGAACCCTTCGGAAATCCCCGCGCCGGACTACGACGTCGTGGTTTTCGAAAACCGCTTCCCCTCGCTGGGGCCAGCAGTAGGCACTATCCCCGGCACGCCCGCTTGGGGAACCTCGGGGCCAGCCTACGGCCGCTGCGAAGTTGTCTCGTTCACCCCCAGCCACACTGGATCCTTCGCCGGGCTCGGCGAAACCAGGGCACGCACCGTTATCGAGGCCTGGGCACACAGGACTGAGGCCCTGAGCGCCCTCCCGGGAATCCAGCAGGTGTTTCCGTTCGAGAACCGCGGAGCCGACATCGGCGTAACGCTCCACCATCCGCACGGCCAGATCTACGCCTACCCCTACGTCACCCCGCGGGCAGCAAGCCTTGGCGCCGCCGCAGTCCGGCACTTCGACGACTCCAAGGGCCAGGAATCGCTGACGTCCTCGATCCTCAAAGCCGAACGGCAGGATGGAAGCCGCATGGTGCTCGAGGCTGAGCACTTCAGTGCCTACGTACCGTTCGCCGCGCGCTGGCCTCTGGAAGTGCACCTCGTACCGCATCGGCAAGTTCCCGACCTCGCCGCCTTGAGGGGCGAAGAACGCGACGAGTTGGCCCACATCTACCTCGAGTTGCTCAAGCGCATGGACGACCTGTATCCAACGCCTACGCCGTACATTTCCGCCTGGCACCAGGCACCCCTGGATGCGGCCCTGCGCCCGTCCGGCCACCTGCACCTGCAGCTCACCTCCCCGCGCCGTGCCGCCGACAAACTCAAGTACCTTGCCGGGTCCGAGGCGGCCATGGGAGCCTTCATCAACGACACCACGCCCGAATCCGTGGCCGAACGGCTGCGCGCCGTCGCCAGCGATTCCCCGATTCGTGGTGGGGAAACTACCAGGGCCATTCCGGAAGGGGCCACAGCATGACCTCCACTCCCGACGCCCCCGCGCTGGGCGCCCTGTTCGGGCGCTTCGAGGCGATTTTCGGTTCAGCGCCCGACGGCGTGTGGCAGGCACCGGGACGCGTGAACCTCATCGGGGAGCACACCGACTACAACGAAGGCTTCGTGCTTCCTTTCGCGATCGACAAGACCGCGAAAGTCGCGGTCCGGATCCGCGACGATTCACGCATTCGGCTGCTGTCCACTTTCGGCGAGCAAGGTTTGGTCGAAGCCGACATCACCACGCTGGCCCCTGAATCCGCCAAGGGCTGGACGAAGTATCCCCTCGGCGTGGCTTGGGCCCTGCAACAGCGCGGGATCCATATCCCCGGTTTCGATCTGCTCATGGATTCCGATGTCCCCCTTGGCGCGGGACTGTCCTCCTCACACGCCATCGAATGCGCAGTCATCTCGGCACTCAACGACCTCACCGGCGCGGACCTGGGCGCCGAAGACATGGTGCTCGCAACGCAGAAGGCTGAAAACGACTTCGTGGGCGCCCCGACCGGAATCATGGACCAGTCAGCCTCGTTGCGCGGATCCTCGGGCCACGCTGTCTTCCTGGACTGCCGCGACCAAAGCGTGCAGCTGGTGCCCTTCGACGCCCAGGATGCCGGGCTCGTCCTGCTGGTTATCGACACCAAGGTCTCCCATTCACACGCGGACGGCGGCTATGCCTCCCGCCGGGCTTCCTGCGAATTGGGCGCCCAGGTGCTGGGAGTCACAGCCCTTCGCGACGTCGGGATCGGCGATCTGGAGGAAGCCAGCGGGCTTTTGGACAGCACGACTTTCCGGCGCGTGAGGCACATTGTCACCGAGAATGACCGCGTGCTGCAGACCGTGGAGCGCCTCACCACGGACGGTCCCGCCCACATCGGCCTGCTGTTGGACGCCAGCCACGTGTCCATGCGCGACGACTTCGAAATCTCCTGTCCGGAGCTCGATCTTGCGGTGGAAACGTCCCGCGCCCACGGCGCTATCGGCGCCCGCATGACGGGAGGCGGATTCGGCGGCTCAGCTATCGCGCTCACTCCGGTGGGCCACGAGCAGGAGGTGCGCGACGCCGTCGTACGCGCCTTCGCGGCGGCAGGTTTCACGACGCCGGATATCTTCACCGTGACCCCGGCTGCGGGGGCAGCGCGCCTGGTTTGACTCGCGGGCATCCGCCCGCATTCGGCTCGCGGGCCCCGGCGTAAGCTGGGGACATGACTGAGGCTGTCATCGTTTCCACTGCCAGAAGCCCCATTGGACGGGCCTTCAAAGGGTCCCTGAAAGACGAACGTCCGGATGACCTCGCGGCGGCGATGGTGACTGCTGCGCTGGCGAAGATTCCGGCTTTCGATCCGGGAGCACTGGACGGCCGCGGCCTCGATGACCTCTATCTGGGCTGCGCCGAACCCAGTGGTGAGGCCGGTTCGAACATGGCACGGGTAGTGACCGTCCTGGCCGGTCTGGACACCGTCCCCGCGGCCACGATCAACCGCTTTTGCGCCTCGAGCCTGCAGACCCTTCGGATGGCCTTCCACGCCATCAGCTCCGGTGAAGGCCATGCCTTCGTCTCGGCCGGGGTCGAGTCGGTGTCCCGCTACCAGAAATGGGTCGGGGCAGGGGAAACGGACACCAGCCTGCATAACCCCCTGTTTGAAGCGGCGCGTGCCCGCACGGCCGCCCGTGCCGCGTCCAACACCCCATGGACGGATCCCCGCATGGGCGGACGGATGCCGGACGTCTACATCGCGATGGGACAGACCGCCGAAAACGTCGCCACAAGCCACGGAATCAGCCGGGAGGAACAGGATCGGTGGGCAGTGCAGAGCCAGAACCGTGCAGAGGCGGCCATTGCCTCCGGTTTCTATGCCCGCGAGATCACGCCGTACACCCGCAAAGATGGCACCGTGGTGGACCGCGACGATTCACCCCGCGCCGGCGTCACCCTTGAAGCGGTCAGCGCGCTGCAGCCTGTCTTCCGCACGGAAGGAACGGTGACTGCGGGCAACGCCTGCCCGCTCAACGATGGTGCTGCCGCCGTCGTGGTCATGAGCGATTTCAGGGCAAGGGAGCTTGGCCTCGAACCGCTGGCTCGCATCGTCTCGACCGGCGTCAGCGCCCTTTCCCCGGAGCTCATGGGCATGGGACCGGTGGAGTCCTCACGCCGCGCCCTGGCCCTGGCGGGGCTGAGCATGGCAGACATTGACCTCGTGGAACTCAACGAAGCCTTCGCCGTCCAGGTGGTGGCGAGCGCCCGCGAACTCGGCATCGATCCGGAGAAGCTCAATGTTCACGGCGGCGCAATCGCCCTCGGGCACCCTTTCGGCATGACGGGTGCCCGAATGACCACCACCTTGCTCAATGGCCTCCGCGAACGGGACGGCACCTTGGGCCTGGCAACCCTATGCGTCGGTGGCGGTCAGGGCATGGCGGTGGTCTTCGAGCGGCTGTCCTAGGTCCTCAAGCTCGGGAGGTTTAGTCGTCCCCGCGCAGGATCGCGAGCAAGCGGATAATCTCCACGTAGAGCCAGACGAGGGTGACGGTAAGGCCAAAGGCGGCCGTCCAGGAGTACCTCTGGGGAGCGCCTTGCTGGACACCCTGCTCGATGCTCGTGAAGTCCATGACCAGCGAGAAAGCAGCCAGGCCAATCGCCAGGACTCCGATGAAGACGCCCAGCGGGATGCCGAAGATGTGCACGCTGGTGCTCAAGCCGAAGGGCGAGTGGACGGCGCCGGTCCACACCATGACCATGTTGATCACGGCGAAGACGAGGTAGCCGAGGGTGGCGATCATGAAGAAGCGCACCGCCTTGGGTGTGGCGCGCACCTTGCCGCTCTTGAAGAGCGCCAGGGTCACCCCGAACACGGCGAGCGTACCGATGACCGCTTGCAGTCCGACTCCCGGGTACAAACCATCCAGGAGGCGCGTCAGGCCGCCGAGGAACAAGCCCTCAAGACCGGCGTAGGTGAGGATCAGCGCCGGGGACGGCTGTTTCTTGAAGGTGTTGACCATGGCCAGCACGAAGCCGCCCAACGCTCCGACGACCATGAGGAGATTGGCCGTGCCAGGGGCCACGAACAAGGTGATGGCTGCGCCAAGCAACAGCACAGCGAGGCAGGCGGCAGTCTTGACGATGACGTCGTCGAAAGTCATCCGGCCGGTTTCTGCGGGACCGGCCGAAGGCTGGTTGTACATCTGCTGCAGCTGATCGGTGCTCATCTGCTGTGCTGCCCAGGCTGGCTGGCCGTACTGGTTCTGGCCGTACTGGCTCTGTCCTTGCGAATAGCTGGGAACAGGCGGTGCCTGTGTTGCTCCACGGAAATTCTTTCCGTTGAAGACCGGGTTGCCTCCGAGTGCCATGGTGGATTTCCTTCTTGGTAAGGGGGCGAAGTGATAGTTCACGCTACCAATTCCCACGCTTGGTCCGCAGCGAAAGTTCCGTATGTTCACAGACTCTTTAGATGCACTCGGGATCAACAAGGGTTTACTTTAGCTGGACTAAGCAAATAGTTGCCTGCAGCTTCACAGTTGTTATCTGATCGCGACGTCCCAGGCCCTTTGGGGGGCATTTTTTAGGCCGCGTGAGCGGTAGCATAAGCGGACATGGGTGACGAATGTCACAGAGGCAGTGTCAATGCAGTGAGATGCTGCCACGGAGCCCATGACCGTTCGCACCGGCCGCAATGGCGCAGCCGGGACCACCCCCAATGTGGAAGGTTTTCCATCTTGAGAAGCACATCCAGAGATCGGTCCAAGAGACCGTCCAAGGGACTGCAGAAAGCCATGGGGGCGCTATTCGCTGTCCTCCTGGCGGCACTGCTCGCAGCCCCGGCGGCACAGGCAGCCACCCCATCGCCCTCCCCCGCCCCGGAACAATTCCAGAACAGCATCAGCGGATTCCTCCGCGACGATGCCCGCGCCCCCATCCCGGGAGTCAAGATCACTGCAACCGGCAACGGCTTCGAGGGATCCGCGACGTCAGGCGCCAATGGAGCATGGAGCATCGGAGTGCCCGTGCAGGGTACCTACGAGGTCAAGCTGGACACGTCCACCCTGCCCAATGGCATCAAACTTGCCGAAGGCCAGGAGAATCCCCGCAAAGTCACCTTCAGCCAAACCTCCAACCTCTCGGTGATCTTCGCCTTCGGCAAGGGCATCGTCGTCACGCAGCAGGACTTCGGGCAGAACCTGCTCAACCGCTTGGTTGCCGGCTTGAGCTTCGGACTGCTGCTCGCGCTTGCCGCCGTCGGCCTGTCCTTGATCTTCGGCACCACCGGCCTGACGAACTTTGCACACGGCGAAATGGTGACGCTCGGCGCCGTGCTGGTCTTTTCCTTCAATGCGATGAACCTGCCGTTCTGGCTGGCTATCGTGCTCGCGCTGCTTGGCGGTGGACTCTTTGGCTACGTTCAAGATGCCGGCCTCTGGCGGCCATTGCGACGCCGCGGCACAAGCCTGGTACCCATGATGATCGTCAGCATCGGCCTTGCTTTGGCGATCCGCTACGTCATCCAATTCTTCTTCGGCGGCGCCACGCAGCAGCTGCCCTACGCCCAGAGTTCGGAAATCCAGATTGGCCCAGTGTCCATCTCGCCCAACAACCTCTGGTCCTTGGTCATCAGTGCAGTGGTCATTGCCCTCATCGGCATCGTCCTGCTCAGGACAAGGCTCGGCAAGGCAACGCGCGCAGTGGCGGACAACCCCGCCCTCGCAGCCGCCTCCGGCATCGACGTCGACTCCGTCATTCGAATCGTGTGGATCGTCGGCGGAATGCTGGCCGCCCTCGGTGGCATCCTCTGGGCCTACTACCGGCCAGGCGTCACCTTCGACATGGGTTCGCAAATCCTTCTGCTCATCTTCGCCGGCGTGACCCTTGGCGGTCTTGGAACCGTCTTTGGCGCACTGATCGGTTCGATCGTCGTCGGAATCTTCGTGGAGCTAACTACGGTGTTCGGCCTCGCCGCCGACCTCAAATACGTCGGCGCCTTGTTCATCATGATTGTTGTCCTCTTGTTCCGACCGCAGGGTATCCTCGGCCGGCGTGAGCGTGTGGGTTAGGAGACGGCCATGGACTTTGGATTTATTTTCTCCAGCGCCGCGGGCGAATTGATCAGCCCGACGACGGCGGCATACGCCCTTGCCGCGCTCGGCCTCGCCGTGCACTTCGGCTACTCGGGCCTACTGAACTTCGGTCAAGCAGGATTCATGGCGGTCGGCGCATACGGCTTCGCCATATCGACGCTGACCTTCAAGGTTCCGTTCTTTGTCGGTTTGCTCATCGCGGTCATCTGCTCGGTGGCATTTGCGTTCATCCTGGGTATTCCCACATTGCGGCTTCGCGCAGACTACCTCGCCATCGTGACCATCGCCTCCGCCGAAATCCTGCGGTATATCGTCACCACCAACCAGCTGACCGGCTTTACGGGTTCGGCAAACGGCCTGGCGGCCTTCGAGGGCGATTTCTTTGTGATGAATCCGTTCCCGCCAGGTACGTACCTGGGCATGAACAACCGTGACTTCTTCATCAGGGTTGTCGGCTGGGGCCTGGTCATCGTCTGCTGCACCTTGGTGTGGCTCCTCATGCGCAGCCCGTGGGGGCGTGTCCTGAAAGGCATCCGCGAGGACGAGAACGCCGTCCGTTCGCTCGGCAAGAACGTCTACTCCTACAAGATGCAAGCCCTGATGATCGGCGGCGTGCTCGGCGCCCTGTCAGGCATGATCTTCACCCTCCCACGAGGCGCCGTCCAGCCATCCAACTACGGTACGGAGTTGACCTTCTTCCTCTGGACCTGCCTGCTTTTGGGCGG
Source organism: Arthrobacter sp. MMS24-S77 (assembly GCF_054888235.1). Taxonomy (NCBI): domain Bacteria; kingdom Bacillati; phylum Actinomycetota; class Actinomycetes; order Micrococcales; family Micrococcaceae; genus Arthrobacter; species Arthrobacter sp. MMS24-S77. The sequence continues at coordinate 1,306,299 of NZ_JBTZRN010000001.1, read as the reverse complement.
AATGGCCACGGTCCTCGGGCCCGTGATCGGCGCCATGATCTTCTGGGTGGTCCTGTCCCTGACCCAGAGCATCCTGTACGGCCTGATCGAGTCCGGAGCGGTGACATGGCTCACTACGGTGCAGGCCGGCCAGCTGCGCTACATCCTGGTGGGCGTGGCCCTCATGCTCCTGATGATCTTCCGCCCGCAGGGCGTCTTCGGCAACAAGAAGGAGCTCGCATTCGCATGACTGAGCCTCGCGACGATTCGCATGACGTGAAAACAGAAGAAATCAACTACATGACCGATTCCCGGCCGATTGCCATCGGAGAGAACCTGCCGGGCTGCAAGAAGAGGGACCCGATCGTGGTGGCGGAAAACGTCACCCGCAGCTTTGGCGGCATCAACGCCGTCGACGTCGAGTACCTTGAGATCCCGCGGCACAAGATCACGGCACTCATCGGCCCCAACGGCGCCGGCAAAACCACCTTGTTCAACCTGCTGACGGGTTTTGATACTCCCAATTCCGGCGAGTGGAAGTTCGAAGGAAGCAACATTGCGGGAGTGTCCTCCTACAAGGTGGCCCGTATGGGCATGGTCCGCACGTTCCAGCTAACAAAAGTCATGGGCAAGCTCACTGTCATGGAAAACATGCGGCTCGGTGCCGCAGACCAGCCAGGCGAGCGCCTCTCGAAGGCCCTCTTCAAAGGCATCTGGGGCGGCCGGGAAAAGGAAATCACGGCCCAGGCAGACGTCCTGCTGGAGAAGTTCAAGCTGGACGCAAAAAAGGACGACTACGCAGCCTCCCTCTCCGGCGGCCAGCGCAAGCTCCTGGAGATGGCCCGTTCGCTCATGGTCAGGCCCAAGCTCGTCATGCTCGACGAGCCCATGGCAGGCGTCAACCCGGCGCTGACCCAGTCCCTCCTTGACCACATCAAGAACCTCAAGGCCGAAGGCATGACTGTGCTCTTCGTGGAGCACGACATGAACATGGTCCGGCACATCGCCGACTGGGTGGTGGTCATGGCCGAAGGGCGGATCGTCGCCGAAGGCCCACCAGGGGAAGTCATGAAGAACCCGGCCGTGATCGACGCCTACCTGGGCGCCCACCACGACGTCGATCTTGGGGACGCCGAGGGCATCAAGGAGCTCGAAGCAGAACTCGAGGCAGACGAGGAATCGATCGTGGGCACGGAGAATGCAGGCATGATCGCGCCCGAGGTCGTCGTCGCCCGTCTGGAAGAGGAGGATGGCAAATGAGTGCACCCAGCGCAATGCCCACAGCCAGCAGCACACCGGCCGACGGGGCCGTGGTGAGCGTCACCAACCTGGTTGCCGGGTACCTGCCCGGCGTCAACATCCTCAACGGTTGCAGCATCGAAGCCCGAAAGGGCGAACTGATCGGCATTATCGGGCCCAACGGAGCAGGAAAGTCCACACTCCTGAAGGCGATGTTCGGGCTAGTCAAGGTCCACTCCGGCTCGGTGGTGGTCCGAGGGCAGGACCTTACCGGGCTCAAAGCCAACAAGCTGGTGACCCAGGGCGTGGGTTTCGTCCCGCAGAACAACAACGTGTTTGCCACGCTCACCATCGAGGAGAACCTCCAGATGGGCATGTTCCAGAAGCCCAAGGCGTTTGCCGAGCGCTTCGACTTCGTGACCGGGCTCTTCCCGGAACTGGGCAAGCGTCGAGCCCAGCGTGCGGGCTCGCTCTCCGGCGGTGAACGCCAGATGGTGGCCATGGGACGCGCCCTCATGATGGATCCCGCCGTCCTGTTGCTGGACGAGCCGTCCGCAGGCCTCTCCCCCGTCAAACAGGACGAGACCTTCCTGCGCGTCCACGAGATCAACCGGGCAGGTGTCTCAGTGATCATGGTGGAACAGAACGCCCGCCGCTGCCTGCAGATCTGCGACCGCGGTTACGTCCTGGACCAGGGCAAGGACGCGTACACCGGCACAGGCCGGGAGCTCATGAAGGACCCCAAGGTCATCCAGCTTTACCTCGGCACCTTGGCCGACACCGTGGAGGGCGAGGGACACTAAGGCAAAAGCCCGGCACTGCGGTGCCGGGCTTTTTGCTGCCCACTTTGGCGCGCTCTCTTCTGTGCGCTCTTCGGGAGCGAACGGGGCAAAGCAAAGGACCCCCGGAGGTTTTTCTCCGGGGGTCCTGCTTACTTCATTTCGTTGTGGTTCAGTCTGGTCCAGCTTCCGGCTTAGAGCTTGCCGAATTCTTCGCGGATCGGCTTGTAGGTGTTGTCGTCAGAGTACTGGTAGATACCGATGTAGGCCTCGCTCGGATCACCGTTCTTGTCAAAGGTCACCGGACCGGACTTGCCGTCGTAGTCGATGTCCTTGCCCTGGCGCAGCAGCGTCACACAGCTCGGGAAGTCGTTGCATTTCTGGCCACCCTGGGAAACATCCTGGAGATGGCTAGCGATATCCGCACCCTTCGTGCTCTTCGCTTCTTCCGTCGCCAGGGCGATCAGGTTGACTGCGTCCCAAGATTCACCAGCGTAGCTGTAGTCCTTCAGGCTCGGGTCGACGGCCAGGAGCTGCTTCTTGAAGTCATCCTTCGCGAAGGTGCCGGGGATGGTGCCCTGGGCTCCGGTGAGCGTGCCTGCCTTGAAGTCCTTGCTGTAGTCGGAGGTGTTGCCGTCAACCATGAACAACTGCGTTGGCTTGACACCCTTGCCCGTCAGCAGCGGAACGATGCTCTTGGCCTGGTCAAATGAAATCAGGGCAATCGCGTCAGGCTTCGCTGCAATCACCTTGTCCACCTGGCTGCTGAACTGGGAGTCGCCTTCATTGAAGAGCTCCTCCGCAACAACCTTTCCACCGGCCGCTTCGAACGCCGACTTCACGTTCTTCTGCAGGCCCGTGCCGTAGGCGTCGTTCAGGACGATCATGCCCAGCGTCTGGGCACCACAGGATGCCATGTAGTTTCCGAGGACCTTGCCCTGCAGGACGTCAGAGGGGGCGGTACGCCAGTAGAGGCCCTTGTCGTCCCAGGTGCTGAAGTCCGGAGAGGTGTTTGCCGGGGAGAACTGGATGACGCCGGCGCCGGTGATCTGGTTGATCACGGTCTTCGAAACGCCTGAAGACGCTGCACCGACAATAGCGCTGACTCCCTGGCCGAGGAGGGCCGTGGTTGATTGGGTCGCGATATCGGTCTTCGTGTCACCGGAATCACGATGGATCACCTCGACCGGGTGGCCGAGGACACCGCCTGCGTCATTGATCTGCTTGATGGCAAGGTTCACGCCCGCGATTTCGGGCGGGCCGAGGAAGGCCAGCGAGCCCGTGGTAGGCAGAAGCGAACCGATCTTCAAAGGCGCAGCGGAGGTGGTGGTCGAGGGAGGCACGGGACCCGTCGTTGTTGCAGCCTGGCTGGCGCCGGCTCCTGCTCCTGCACTCGGGGCTGGGCAAGCGATGCCCGCGGCTCCGGCCGAAGTGCTTCCAGTGGAGCTTGGAGTGGATGATCCACCACAGGCCGTGGCTAGAAGAGCGACGCCGATGCCAAGCGCGGTGAGCTTGGCCGCACGGGGCGCCGCTTGGGAAAGATCAAACATGGATTGTCTCCTCGATCGAGAGGTGCGATCTGCCTTTGATGCGATTGATCAGGTGTTCCTGAATAAGACTCAAACTAATGCAATTGGCCCGGGAACATAAGTGATTCAGGTCACAGCCCTATAACACTCGTTGCATGGGGGAAATCTTATGGTCAGCTGGGAGTATCCCCGGAGGTTGCGTCGAATCCGCGGTCATCCGCGCGGCGGCAGGGAATGCAAGCGTGCCCCAGCCGGGACTCGAACCCGGACTGAGCGGATTTTAAGTCCGCTGCCTCTGCCGATTGGGCTACTGGGGCGCCCGGATAATGGTAACCCAGCCCGCGGCCTGGAACGCGTCAAAGGCAAGGAGCGCGGCGCCCTTAGAGCGCTTGGAACGGCGTGGCATAGCGGAAGGTGCCGCTGACGCCGTCGGGCCATGTTTTGAGCGGTAACAGCTGGAAATGGTCTCCCCACGCGGGGTCGGGCGCCGTCACACCCAGTTGGCTGGCGGGAAGATATCCGAAGCGCGGATAATACTCGGTGCTGCCCAACAAAGCGATGCCCGGTTCGCCCGCGCCCTCGGCCCGTCGGGAGGTTTCCCGCAAGAGCGCAGACCCGATGCCACGCCGCTGCAGGTGCGGCTGGACGCTGATGGGGCCGAGTCCCAAAAGTTCGAGATTTCCGAGCCGGGCGCGGGTGCTGATGATGTGTCCCACGATCTCGCCGCCGATCTCTGCCACGATGCTGAACTCCGGCAGGTACTCGTCGCAGTCGAACAGTTCGCGCAACAGCTTCACTTCCGCCGGGATTCCCTCGACCGGCAGGCCGGTGACCGGGCTGATCGAGAACGCGCTGGCTGTCAGGTCCAGGACCGCCCCGCGGTCAGCTGGCTTCTCCGTCCGTAGCACCAGCCCTTGTGCCAGCCGCTGCAGCACCTCCATGGCGTGCCCGCGTTCGGCGGATGGAACCAGCAGATGGTCATGATGGAACCCGGCCAGGACGTTGCAGCTGATACCAGCTGCGGTCAGGGCGGAACTGACGGCTGCTGTCAGGCCAACTGCTTCCAGCGCGGAGTGAATCTGAAGGGTGATCCAGGCCGCCACGAAATCGTAGGACAGCCCGAGTCGCCCGGCTTCCTCGCGGCGCAGCACCACAGTGAGGCCTTCCGCTTCGCGGACAGCGGCTTCGATATTGCCCTCAAGCGGTTTCCCGTGCGGCCACAACGCGTACACATAGTCGCCGTCGCGAACCACGGGGTGCATGGATGTCAGGAGGGTCGTCAGATCGCTTTCGCCAGCCATGCTGACAAGTCTAGGACTCGCCGTCGCAGACAGGCCGGGAATTAAACGACGACGGCGGCCGCCTCCCTCGGGGGAGAAGGTCGCCGTCGTCAGGACTGCTTCGGGTATCGCTACTTGGCGTCAGCCGTGACCGGTGCCTTGGCCTCGGCAGGCTCAACAGCCGGAGCGGGTGCGGCGGCCGGCTTGGGAGCCGGGGTGGCCGCGGCCACGAAGGCTCCGCGCGGGTTGTCGAGGTCCAACAGCTGGGTGGTGTCGCGGCCCATGGTCATGCCCAGGAGCCAGTTGAAGATCACGCGGACCTTGCGCTCACCGGTGGGGATGGCCAAGCCGTGGTAGCCGCGGTGGGCCAGCCAGGCGAGGCCGCCCTTGAGGCCGATCCGGCCCAGGATGTTGATGTTGGCGACGCCCTTCCATTCGCCGAAGCCGGCAACCGCACCGAGGTTCTTGTGCTTGTAGTCGCCCATGGGCTTGTCCCAGCGGGAAGCCCACAGGTTCTTGGCGAGGCGCTTGGCCTGGCGCAGTGCGTGCTGGGCGTTCGGAACGCAGGTGCCGTCCGGCAGGCCACTGCCGGTGAGGTCCGGGACGGCGGCGATGTCGCCGGCTGCCCAGGCGTTGTCGATGATGCCTTCGTCGCCCGCGATGCGGAGGTCCGGAAGGACGCGGACACGTCCGCGGGGCTCCAGCGGGAAGTCGGTGGAGCGGATCATCGGGTTGGCCTGAACGCCTGCCGTCCACACGAGGGTGTCGGCTTCGAATTCCTGGGCGGGCGTCTTGTCCGGCAGGTTGATGAGCTTGAGGCTGCCCTCGGCGTTGTCGAGGGAGGTGTTGAGCAGGACCTCGATGCCGCGGCTGCGCAGGTGTTCGACAACCCACTCGGCCTGGGCAGCGGTGACCTCGGGCATGATGCGGCCCATGGCTTCGACAAGAACGAAGCGGACTTCTTCCTGACGGATGCGCGCGTTGTTCTTGACCGCGGCGCGGGCCAGGTCTTCCATCTCGGTGATGCATTCAATACCGGCGAATCCGCCACCCACAACCACGAAGGTCAGGGCCTTGGCGCGCTCAGCGGGGTCCGTCATGGTGGAGGCGACCTCGATGCGCTCAAGGACCTTGTTGCGCAGGGCTACTGCTTCTTCGATGGTCTTCAGGCCGATGCCCTCATCGGCGAGGCCCTTGATCGGGAAGGTGCGGGTGATGGCGCCGGCGGCAACCACGACGTCGAAGTAAGGAATCTCGAAAGGCGCGCCGCCGTCGGCCGGGGCGACAACTGCGGTGCGGTTCTGGTGGTCGATGCTGGTGACGCGGCCCTGGATGAGTTCCGTCTGCTTGAGGTGCTGGCGGTGGGAGACGACGGCGTGACGTGCCTCGATGTTGCCGCCGGCCACTTCGGGAAGGAAGGGCTGGTAGGTCATGTAGGGAAGCGGATCAACGACGGTAACGATTCCGCCGGCATTCGCGATCTTCTTCTGCAGCTTGAGTGCTACGTACAGGCCGACGTATCCGCCGCCGACAACGAGAACACGGGGACGGTCAATGAGCTCAGGGGTGGTTGCCATAAGAATAGAGTACAGCACCTTGTGAAAATCTTCACTAACTATTTCACCGGGCTGCCATACCGGCAACGCGGGCTATTTCGGGGTACTCGGATCCACGACGTCTACCACGCCAGTGACTGGTTCTTCAGGTAGCTCAGGAGATCTCCGGTAGGCGCGCCTCAATTGGATCGAAGCGCCCGCAACGATGGCAACGAAGAGCGAGCCAAAGCCGATGACCACCGCAGCTGGAACGGCCGTGTCGGCTTGGGAGGGCGCCTTCGCCACGGGAACTGTGGGATCCGCCAAGGTGGCTGCGGGACTGTTCGGCTTCGATGTCGGCTCAGGCGTGGGGCTGCTGAGGTCCCCCCGCCGATGGACCCGGATCCAGTCCGCGATGGATCCCACCGGATTGCTCTTGGCCTCGGGCACATCTGCTTTCAATGCCGCTTCGGCGTTGAGGATGCCGTAGCCGTAGATGGGGTCTTTGCCCGGCGCCCCCGCGTCCTCCGCCGTGGACACAATCCTGTTGATGACCTGCTTGGCACTCATGTCCGGCCACTTCGAACGGATCAATGCCGCGACGCCGGAGACAATGGGCGCGGAGCCGGACGTGCCGGCCCAATCCTCGTAGCTCCCGCCGGGCAGGCCACCAACCAGCTTTTCTGCGGGTGCCGAGACCCCGATGCTGATCCCCTGCGAAGAGGCGTCGACGCTGGCCGTGCGGTTACGGTCAAGGCCTGCCACGGTCAGAACCCCGGGAATGGTGGCTGGCGCGCCCACTTGGACGTTTCCGCCAATCCGGTTACCAGCCGCGGCGACGATCACCACGTCCTTCTGTTCGGCATAAAGGAACGCCGCATCCCAACTCTGGGGCCACTCGGGCGAGGTGCTTCCCAAGGAAATGTTGATGACCTTGGCACCGTTGTCCACTGCCCATCGCACAGCCTCAGGAATCTGCTCCTGGTCTGTCTTCCCCGCCGGGTTCGGCGAACCGAGCCAAGCGGAGACGGACAGGATCGAGGCCTCGGGGGCGACGCCGACGATTCCGTCCGGGCCAACGGATCCGGAGGAGGGCGGGGACGGCGGAGGACTGGCCGGAGCGTGTCCGCGCCCAGCCAAGAGGGTGGCGACGAGGGTCCCGTGCTCGGGTTTGGCGCCGATGCTCTTCTGTCCGTTCGGATCGCCCGAGCCGGAAGCGTCGGTTCCGCCGACAACCGCGCCCTTGAGATCGGGGTGTTGTCCGTCTACCCCGCTATCAATGATCGCTACTTTCACGCCTGCGCCCTTGGATACCTGCCAAGCGGCGGAGATCCCGTATTCGTTGAGCCAGTATTCCTTGTCCCGCCAGGAGTCGGCGAACGCCGCAGGCGCGGTGAGCAAAGCGCCTGCCAGGCTTCCCCCGGCCAGCATCGCGGCCAGCGCGGCCGAGGCGGTTCGGCGGCGCCAGCGGCATTGCAACGTCATCAGCGAATACCCATCGTTAACGAATACTCAGCGCGATGCCGTCGAGGATGTCATGTTCGCTGGAGGTGGCCACGCTGATGGACCCGTCCCCAAGCTCGGCCAGGCGCTGAAGTATGCGGCGCCATACGAGCGCTCCGGCTCCGATGACATCGACCCGCCCAGGGTGCATGTAGGGCAATCGGGCGCGCTCTTCGCGGCTCATTTCCAGCAGGCTCGTGGCGGCGTCGCTGATGGTCCCCAGATCCAGGCTGGCGCCGTGGATCAGTGCGGGATCGTACTCACTCAAGCCCAGGGCATGTGCCGTGATGGTGGTGATGGAACCCGCGACGCCCACGACGGCGGTGGCCCGGCCCAGCGGGACCGTGCGGCGGGCGAGGTCAATGGCCGCGTCGACGTCGGCTTCCGCGGCGGCGATCTGCTCGGGCGTCGGGGGGTCGTTGTGGAGGTGGCGTTCGGTCAGTCGCACGCAGCCGATATCAACGGATTTGGCGGCAATGACGCCGTCGGAGTCTCCAAGGACGAACTCGGTGCTTCCGCCACCGAGGTCAACCACGAGCACCGGGTCCTTGCCGCGCGAAGGAAGCACGCTGCTTGCTCCGGCGAAGGACAGGGCGGCTTCTTCATCACCTGAGATGACCTCGGGTTCGACCCCCAGCAAGTCCCGGATCCCGTCAACGAAGACGTCCCGGTTGCGCGCGTCGCGGCTCGCGGAGGTCGCCACGAAACGGACGCCCCCGGCGCCATGATGGCGGATCAGCTCCGCGTAGTCGGCGGTTGCCGCGAAAGTGCGTTCGAGCGCCTCGGGGGCAAGCTCGCCGGTGGCGTCAACCCCTTGGCCGAGGCGCACCACGCGCATCTCACGGACAACGTCCCGCAAGGGAGACCCGGCGTCCGCACCGTTGGAATCCGCGATCAGGAGCCGAATCGAATTGGTGCCGCAATCGATGGCAGCTACGCGGCTCATGCGTGGTGCTCCCCTGAAAACGGCTCGCCGGAAAACGCATTTGTTGTTTGGGAGGACGTGGACTTGCGAACAGGTGCCGGGCGGCCCACGATGTCCGGAAGCCCCTGCGGACCGTGTCGGCTGAGATCCTTGGACGGGACCTCTCCCGCACTGTCCCAAGCGCCGTCGCAGTAACAGCGGTCAGCGGTCCACCACTCGCTGATCGCTTCAATGGCCTCGTCGCCGAGCGGATTGACTCCAGGCCCGGCCGCCAGGGAGTGGCCGACCAAGACATGGAGGCACTTGACACGCGTCGGCATGCCGCCGGCCGAGACCCCCGCGATCTCGGGAACAGGTCCCGTCCCGGCACGTCCGGCGATTTCGTCACGCGCGTGAAGATAGGCCTCGTGGGCACTCCGGTAGGCCGTTGCCAAAGACTCATCGGCCGTGAGCCGTTCATTCATCTCATTCATGAGCCCACCGGCTTCCAGCCGCGACACTGCGGCGGTAATGACGGGGTGCGTCAGGTAGAACGTCGTGGGAAACGGCGTGCCATTGCTCAAGCGCGGAGCAGTTGCGGCGACCAACGGATTGCCGCACACGCAGCGTGCGGGGATTTCGACGACGTCGCGGACGGGCCGTCCGAGCTGACGGCTGAGGATTTCCAGATCGTGTGCTGATGGCTTGCGGTACTCCTGCGATGCAGGTGCCAAGTTGTCTTCCACTGGCGCTGCCATCCTTCCTGCCCTGTTTGGCCGCACCTATCAGGGCACGACGGCGGCGGGCACCGCGTCTAGTCTGTTGCCGAGCGTCGGATGGATTCCCACAGCCCATCCACCCACGGCAGATTGGCAGGGCTTCCGGACGCTCCTGAACCGGTGCGTCCGCCCGGTGTGCCGGCGGGAACGTCGCCACCAAACACCCAGTAGCCTGCTTCACCCGGCATAACCATGTTAATGCGGTCGCGGGCCTGTTGTTTCACGTAGTTGGGATCCTGCCAGCGGGTGATCTGCTTCTTGAGGCCTGCCTGCTCGGCCTGCTTGCCCGCGATGTCGGCCTCCAGGGCGGAGATTTCCGCCTTTTTCTCCAAGAAGATCTTGACCGTGGGCGCGAGCATGATGGTGATCGCGACCATCACTACGGCGAGTGCGAGCATGCGCCCCGAGAAGGCCTTTGCCGGCACGGGGCCGGCCGCTTTGTCCTTGCCGAGGTGGGTGGAATCCGTACCGGATGCCTTGGTGGACGCCTTACTGGTGACCGAGCTGTTTCCCGCCCGGCCTGGCACCGGACGTCCCGATTTCGCCGTTGCAGGGGCAACCTTTGAGGCCGTGGCCTCCTGCTGCGCAGCCGCCGACTTGCGGGACTCGCCGAAATCGGCACGGATGACATGGCCGCCGTCGGGGTTCTTTTGGGGCGACCGCCCCAGGGCGTCTGCTCGGGGGACCTTGGGACGGCGGGTGGCCATGACACTCCTGTAATGCCTGGTGCTTGCCTGGCGGGTTGCTGCGCTTTGTGTGCCTCATGGAGCCTGCGGCCTTGCCGAAGTGCTCTCACATTTCGTTAAACAGAACCGGTGGCTATGGTCTTTCCACCATAGCCACCGGTCAGCTGTTTCAGCGGATACTAGCCCTTGAAACGCGGGAAAGCGCTGCGGCCGGCGTAGCGTGCGGCGTCGTCGAGTTCTTCTTCGATGCGCAACAGCTGGTTGTACTTGGCGACGCGCTCGGAGCGGGCCGGGGCACCGGTCTTGATCTGGCCCGCGTTGGTGGCAACGGCGATGTCAGCAATGGTGGTGTCCTCGGTTTCGCCCGAGCGGTGCGAGGTAATGGTGGTGTAGCCGGAACGCTGGGCCAGGGAAACGGCGTCCAGGGTTTCGGTCAGGGAGCCAATCTGGTTGACCTTGACGAGCAGGGAGTTCGCCGTGGCGGAGTCGATGCCCTGCTGCAGGCGGACAGGGTTGGTCACGAAGAGGTCGTCACCAACCAGCTGAACCTTGTCACCGATGGTGTCGGTGAGGGTCTTCCAGCCTTCCCAGTCGTTCTCGTCCAGCGGGTCCTCGATGGAGACCAGCGGGTAGTCTGCGACGAGCTCGGCGTAGTAGGCGCTCATCTCGGTGGCCGAGAGGGCCTTGCCTTCGAACTGGTAGGCACCATCCTTGTAGAACTCGGAGGAGGCGACGTCCAGCGCGAGGGCAATGTCCTTGCCCGGGGTGTAGCCGGCGTTCCTGATGGCTTCCTGGATCAAGTCCAGTGCGGCGCGGTTGGACGGGAGGTTCGGCGCGAAGCCGCCTTCGTCACCGAGGCCGGTGGAGAGGCCCTTGGCCTGCAGGACGGACTTGAGGTTGTGGTAGACCTCAACGCCCCAGCGCAGGCCTTCCGAGAAGGTCTCGGCACCGATCGGGGCGATCATGAATTCCTGGATGTCGACGTCGGAGTCGGCGTGGGAGCCACCATTGAGGATGTTCATGAGCGGGACGGGAAGGACGTGGGCGTTCGGGCCGCCCAGGTACTTGTACAGGGGCAGGTCTGCGGATGCGGCGGCTGCGTTGGCCACGGCCAGGGAAACGCCCAGGATGGCGTTGGCGCCGAGCTTGCCTTTGTTCGGGGTGCCGTCGAGGTCGATCATGGCCTGGTCGATGCTGCGCTGGTCCGTCGCGTCGAAGCCGATGAGGGCCGGGGCGATTTCGTCGATGACCGCGTCAACGGCTTTCTGGACGCCTTTGCCGAGGTAACGGCCCTTGTCGCCGTCGCGCAGTTCAACGGCTTCGTGCTCGCCGGTGGAAGCACCGGAGGGAACTGCCGCGCGGCCGATCTGGCCATCGGAAAGCAGAACTTCAACTTCTACTGTCGGGTTTCCGCGGGAATCAAGGATCTCGCGGGCGTGGATGGCATCGATAAGCGCCATGGACTGCTCCTTATGGTGAAGCGATTTACTGGGAATCTAGAGGGAAATTCTCGACGTCCTCGTCGCCACTAGCCTAGTCGAGACCGGCCAACGTTACGGAACGGCGTCGGACCACTCACGTTATGTGGCTTCGTCGTCGCGTCCTTGGTAGCGGCGGACAGCGGCTCGCAAAGCCCGTTCGGCGTCGAATCCCTTTTCTTTCGAGCCCGCGACGACGGCAAGCAGGAAGTCTCCGAGTGCGGCTTCCGAGTCGGGAACCTCCGCTGCCGCAAGAGTGCGGCCACCGCCTTCGGTACTGCCAGAGCGAGCCGCGCGCTCGGCACGGTCAAGGGACTTCTGCGCCAAGGCGAGGGCAGGAAGGTGGGGTGGAATGCCTTCGAAGGGATCGAATCGCCCGGGCTTTTCGGCCTTCTTCACGGCATCCCACTTTTCGACGATCTCCTCCACGGTGGCCGGGAAGGATTCCTGCAAGGATCCGTCCGGCTTGAAGACGTGCGGGTTGCGCCGCACCATCTTCTCCGTAATGGCGCGCGCGACGTCGTCGAACGTGAACCGTCCTTGCTCCTCGGCGAGCCGGGCGTGGAGCACCACTTGAAGCAGCACATCGCCCAGCTCGCCGCGGAGTTCGTCGGAAGTATCGGAACCGGACGCGCCGGCCTCGATCGAGTCGACCACCTCGTACGCTTCCTCGATCAGGTACTCGACCAGGGATTCGTGGGTCAGCGCGCCCATCCACGGACAGTGCTCGCGCAAAGAAGCGATCTTTCCCATCAGCTCCCCAACGGGACCTTCTCCGGAGGCGGCACCTGCAGGAGTCTGCTTAGCCAAGGTTGGCGTAGGCGTCGTTGATGTACTCCACCAACGCCTCTTTTTCATCCAACGGCAGGAACGACGACTCTGCCGCGTTGAGGGTCAGTTCCAGGAGATCGTCGAGATCGTAGTCGAAGGTTTCCACGAGGAGTTCGAACTCGTCGGTGAGCGTGACGCCGCTCATGAGCCGGTTGTCGGTGTTGATAGTGACGTTGAAGCCCAGCTGGTAGAGCATGTCCAGCGGGTGGTTCTCGATGCCTTCGCCGAAGTTCGCGATCGCTCCGGTCTGCAGGTTGGACGAGGGGCAGATTTCCAGCGCGATTCCGCGGTCGCGGACCCAGCCGGCCACCTCACCCAAGGTGACCATGCCAACGGTGTCCTCGGAGTCGTCGTCGGCTTCTTCGCCCTCGGCATCTTCGAATTCAACGGTGATGTCCTCTGCGATACGCACGCCGTGGCCCAAGCGCAGGGCGCGGCCGTCTACCAGGGCGGACTGGATGCTATCCAGGCCTGCTGCTTCACCGGCGTGCACGGTAGCCGGGAAGTTGTGTTCTGCCAGGTAGGTGAAAGCGTCCTTGAAACGGGAAGGCAGGAAGCCATCCTCGGCTCCGGCGATGTCGAAACCGACCGCGCCGTTGTACCGGTGGCGCACGGCGAGCTCAGCGATTTCCTGGCCGCGGTCCGCGTGGCGCATCGCCGTGATGAGCTGACCGACCTGGATCTGGCGGCCGGACTCCTCCACGGCGTCCACACCGGCGTCGAGCCCTTCCTGGACGGCGTCCACAACCTCGTCCAAGGTGAGGCCCTTCTGCAAGTGCTGCTCAGGTGCCCAGCGGATCTCGCCGTACACAACGCCGTCGTCCGCCAGGTCCTCCACGAACTCCTTGGCGACGCGCGCCAGGCCTTCCTTGGTCTGCATGACGGCAATCGTGTGGTCAAAGGTTTCGAGGTAGCGGACCAAAGAACCGGAGTCGGCAGACTCACGGAACCATTGGCCGAGCGCTACGGGATCCGTGGAAGGCAGGGTGTGGCCGACGGCCTCCGCCAGCTCGATGATGGTGGCCGGGCGCAGTCCCCCGTCCAAATGGTCGTGAAGGGAAACCTTCGGGAGGCTCTTCAGGTCGAAGTCAAGGGCAGGGGCGGCATCAACAATGGGCTCAGTCACGTCTCCAACTCTAGGGGGACGGAAGGAGCTTAGCCAGCAGGGTGTGAGCGCTCGACGCCGGCCGTCGCCTTGACTGCAACGTCTGCATCTGCTGCGGCTGCTTCCGCGGAAGCTGCTTCCTTCTTCTCGGTGTCCTTCTTCTCAAGGTGCTTGTGCCACCAACGCAGGGTGTGGTCCACAATGACGCCGAGCACCACGGCAAATGCCACGGCAATCCCCACGCCGAGGAGCGGGTTGTTGTGCACCCAGTGGCCTGCAAGCGATCCAATCCCGATCGAATAACCTACCCAGGTAAAGCAGGCGAAGGCATCCAGCCAGAAGAAGGTCTTGTGGCGGAACCCGGTTTGTCCGGCAACGTAGTTCACTGCCACACGGCCCCACGGGATATACCGGGCGGTGAAGATGAGCACGGCGCCGCGCTTGTCCAGCTCGTAGTGCGCCCAGGCGAACATCTTCTGGACCTTCGGCTTGCGCATCCATTTCCAGCGATCCAGGCCGATCTTGCGGCCCAGCATGTAGGCCATGTTGTCGCCGCCCATGGCCCCGACCAGCGCGGTAGTGCCGAGGAGCCACAGGTTGGGCTCGCCACGGTGCATTGCCAGGGCGGAGAGTCCTACGATCGCAGTCTCACTCGGAAGGATCGTGGCGAAGCCGTCGATGAAGAAGAAAACCAGGAGCACCGGGTAGATCCACGGCTGCCCGGCGGCGTGCTCGAGCATGTGGTTCAGGAATTCCACGCAGGCATTGCTCCTCAGGGAAAGTCACACGGTTGAGTGACATAGATCGCTATCCAGTGTCCCACGGCCGGAGCGTCGTTCGCTACGCCCCGGCCGGGGAAGAACACGATTTAAGCCTAGCTCGGGAGTTGGAACGTGAGCATCCGTCCGCGGAGGGATCTTCCCCTCCTGGTTGCGTCATACCCAGGGAGGAGACGTCCCTACCCAGGGTGGAGACGCAACGATCCTGGCTGAGTGGTCCGACTAGGAGACGGGTTCTTCTTCGGTCTCCCCGGCATCTTCGGCCGGTTCGTCCAGTGGGACGGAGCCACGGACTTTGCTGATGACCCGGTCCACGATGATTCCGAGGATGACTGCCGCGACGATCGCGATGATCGCCCCGAGCAAGTGGTTGTGTTCGAACCACTGCCCAAAGAACAAGCCAATAGCCACCGAATAGTTCGCCCATAGGACGGCAGACATTGCTGTGAGCCCCACAAACATGCCGTGGGAGAAGTGGGTAGCCCCGGCAGTGAGGTTCACTGCCACCCGTCCGATGGGGATGAACCGTGCCACCATGATCAGTGACGCGGCCCGGCGTCGAAGTTCCCGCCCGGCCCAACGGAAGGCGCCCTGCATCCTTTGGGAACGCATCCACCGCCAGCGGCGGACACCTATTTGGCGGCCGATCAAGTAAGCGATGTTGTCGCCCGTGAAAGCCCCCAGCGCGCCTACCAGAATCAGCAGCCAGGCGTTGGGCACTCCGGCAGTCGCGGAGACGGCAGCGAGTCCCACCACCACCGACTCGCTGGGAATAGGAGGGAAAAATCCGTCGATCACACAGCAGGCAAAGACCAGAAGCAAGACCCAGGGCTGCCCGGCTGCGGCGAGGATGAAGTCGTTGATTGCCTGCACGGTTTTCCTAACGAATGGCCGAAGGGATAGTCTCCCGGGCGTCTGAAACGCCCGGGAGACCAGCCTAGGAGATCCGGTCGATGATGAGCCGCTGCGCCGGCCGTGAGCCCTCCGGCGCGATGAGCACTGCCCCCTCCAAGGCTTCCTTTGCTCTTTCGAATTTCTCAGGGGTATCCGTCAGGAGGGTCATCAGTGGCTCCCCCGCCCGCACCAAGGCGCCCGGCTTGGCATGCATGCGCACCCCTGCACCGGCCTGGACAATGTCTTCCTTCCGGGCCCGGCCAGCACCGAGCCGCCAGGCAGCCACGCCCACGGACAATGCGTCCAGCTCCACCAGGACGCCGTCGGCCGGGGCTGCGATGACCTCGGATTCCTTGGCCACGGGCAACGCCGCACGCGGATCGCCGCCTTGGGCCTCGATCATGCGGTTCCAGACGTCCATCGCCCGGCCGTCCTTGAGGGCGGCCGCGGGGTCGGCGTCGTGCACTCCAGCACAGGCCAGCATCTCTTCGGCGAGCCTGACGGTCAGTTCGACGACGTCTTCCGGACCGCCGCCTGCAAGCACCTCCACCGATTCCTCAACCTCGATGGCATTTCCCGCGGTCAAGCCCAGCGGGGTGCTCATGTTGGTCAGGAGGGCCACGGTGTTGACGCCGGCATCCTTGCCCAAGGCCACCATGGTTTCGGCCAGCTCGCGGGCTCGAGCTTCGTCTTTCATGAACGCCCCCGAGCCCACCTTCACGTCAAGCACCAGGGAGCCCGTGCCTTCAGCGATCTTCTTGCTCATGATGGACGAGGCAATCAGCGGGATGGCTTCCACGGTGCCAGTAACGTCCCGGAGGGCGTAGAGCTTCTTGTCCGCCGGGGCCAATCCGGTTCCGGCGGCGCAAATGACCGCTCCAACGTCCTGCAATTGGGCCAGGATTTCCTCGTTGCTCAGATCCGCACGCCAACCGGGAATCGCTTCGAGCTTGTCGAGGGTGCCGCCGGTGTGGCCCAGTCCCCTGCCCGAAAGCTGGGGAACCGCCACTCCGAAGACCGCAACCAACGGCGCCAGGGGAAGGGTGATCTTGTCCCCGACTCCCCCGGTGGAGTGCTTGTCAGTGGTGGCCTTCATGCCGCCGTCGGGACGCCGAAGGCTGGAGAAGTCCATTCGCTCGCCCGAGGCGATCATCGCCGCGGTCCAGCGCGAGATCTCGGCGCGGTCCATCCCATTGAGCAGGATTGCCATGTTCAGGGCCGCCATTTGCTCGTCGGCGATGACGCCGCGAGTGTACGCATCGATGGTCCAGTCGATCTGTTCCGGGCTCAGGGTGCCCTTGTCCCGCTTGATGCTGATGATCTGGACGGCATCAAACGCTTCAGTCTGCGTCACCGGTTCTCCTCGAGGTTGTCGGGACCGAACGCATCGGGCAGCACTTGGTCCATGGTCTTGATGCCCTGCGTTGTCATAAGCTGCATGCCGGGTGCCCGGAATTCATACAGCAATTGCCTGCAGCGGCCGCACGGCATGAGGACGTTCCCCTTGGCGTCGACGCAGTAGAACGCCAACAACCTGCCGCCGCCACCCATGTGGAGGTCACCCACCAGTGCGCACTCAGCACACAACGTGAGGCCATAGCTGGCGTTCTCGACGTTGCAGCCGCTCACAATCCGCCCGTCCTCGGTGAGGGCAGCAGCCCCCACCGGGAACTTCGAATACGGAGCGTAGGCCTTACCCATGGCAGCGACAGCGGCGGCCTCGAGGGCCGCCCAATCCACTCCTTCGGTATCCGTGGCCGCCACGGTCAACCCTTGACGTACGGTATGCCGCTTGCCGCGGGCGGCCGGGACCTGCCCACCAATCCAGCGACGGCGAAGACCGTCAGGGCGTACGGCAGCATGGCCATGAACTGGCTCGGCACGGGCGATCCGATGATGGTGATGACGCTCTGGAGGTTGTCCGCGAAGCCGAACAGCAACGCGGCCAGGAACGCGCCGATCGGGTTCCAGCGCCCGAAGATCAACGCCGCGAGGGCGATGTACCCGCGGCCTCCGGACATGTCCTTGCTGAACGCATCCACGGATACCAACGTGAAGAAGGAGCCGCCGATGCCTGCGATCGCGCCGCCCATGAGCACGTTCCAAAAACGGGTCCGGTTGACGTTGATGCCCACGGTGTCGGCTGCCTGCGGGTGCTCGCCGACGGCCCTCACGCGCAGCCCCCACTTCGTGTGGAAGAGGCCGAGGTAGACCACGATCACGGCGATGTACATCAAATAGCCCACGAGGGACTGGTGGAACAGGATGGGGCCAATGATGGGGATATCGGACAGGAAGGGGATATCCACCGGGGGCAGTCGGCCAGGCTTGTTGAGGCCTTCCGGGTCGGCCGTCAGCAACGTCGAGAACAGGAAGCTCGTCAACCCGCTGATGAGGACGTTGAGGACGACGCCCACGATGATCTGGTTGACGAGGTACTTGATGCTGACAATGGCCAGAACCAGGGAAACAAGCCCCCCGGCCACTGCTGCCGCCACCAGCCCGGCGTAGACGTTGTGCGTCACTGTAGCAACAACGGCCGCGGAAAACGCCCCCAAGAGGAGCTGTCCTTCAATGGCAATGTTGACCACGCCCACGCGTTCGCACAGGACCCCGGAAAGGGAACCGAACACCAACGGCACGGCCAAGGTCACGGATCCTGCAATCAGCCCGGCGAGGGAGATGGACGGCTCTGCGTCATTTCCATGGGCCACAATCCAGACCATGAAGCCAATCAGGAAAAGGGCTGCGAAAGTACCTCCAACCCACCGGGGAATGATCCTCTTTGCCTGAGTGAGGTACACCGTGTATCCCGCCAGGCCCAGAAGAATAACTGCGCAGATCCAGCCGATGGCCGCGGAAGGAACCGTGATCCGGACAACCTTCGCGACTCCGAGCGCGGCAAGGCCGAGAACCACAACAGCGCCGACGGTGGCTGCGGGCAGCCAGCCCGGCACTGTGCCAGATCCCGATGCTAGGCCCGAACGACGGCGGACGAACCATAGGTATCCGAGCCAAGCTGAAAGCAGGAGGGCAAGGACCAGCGTGACCCACGCAGCCACATTCGAGGCAGCTTCATTGGCCGCCTCGGCGATGCCGAAGCCTGCCGACTTCGAATTGGACATGAATCCGAACAATATGGTTCCCAGGATTGCGAGCAGGGACAGTCCGATTCCGGCCTTCCAGCTGACCAGTTCGCTGACACCCGGTTTTCCGGTGCGCGCAGGGGCGTTGCCGGCGGGCGTGCCACCGCCGGATGTGGTTGTTGTGGTGCTCATGCTGTTGCCGCTCCGCTCTCAATTTTTCCGGAGGGGATCGTTCCGGAGCCGGGGCCGCCCGGGGCCTTCTTCTTTTTCCGGGGATTCAACCCGAAGATCGCACGCACCAGGGGCGGTGCCGCAATGAACAGGACGATCAGCGACTGGATGACCAAAACGATGTCGATCGGGGTCTGGGTCTGTGCCTGCATCGCGACGCCTCCCGCCCGGAACGCACCGAACAGGAGACCGGCGAAGAAGGTTCCCCACGGCGTCGAACGGCCCAACAAGGCAACGGTGATGGCATCGAATCCGATGGAAGCCGCGACGCCTCCCGAGAGGTATTTTTCCGTTCCCGACACTTGCGCAATGCCGGCCAGGCCCGCAAGGGCGCCCGCAATCGCCATGACCAGGATCACGGCCCGGGGAACATTGATTCCGGCGGTGCGTGCGGCGCTCTGGTTGGCGCCGACTGCCCGGAATTCAAAGCCAAGGGTAGAGCGGTTGAGGAGCCACCAGACGAAGACCGTTGCCAGCACCGCCAGGAGGAAGCCGGCGTGGAGCCGGAACTGCGGTCCGAGCAACTCCGGAAACAGCGCCGACTGGTCCAGGAAGGGCGAGATCGGGTTGGTCGAACCCTTGCGCTGGAAGGCCGGAGTGGTCAGGAGGAAAAGGAGGAGGAAGTTGGCGATGTAGTTCAGCATGATGGTGACGATGACCTCGTGCGCGCCGGTCCTCGCCTTGAGGAGACCGACGACGGCGCCCCACACCGCGCCGCCGACGAGTCCGGCAGCGATGACCACCAGGAGGTGGACCAGGAACGGCAGGTGCCACGTAAAGCCAACGTAGGCGCCGAACAAGGCACCAAAGATGATTTGGCCTTGCGCGCCGATGTTGAACAGCCCCGCACGGAAGGCCAATGCCACGCCAAGTCCTGCGCAAATCAGCGGGGTGGACACCGTCAGTGTTTCAGTAATCGGGTACAGCTGGGCTGCGGCGTCGGCCCCTGCCCAGTTGAACAGCGAGCCCTGGACCAGCGCCACGTAAGGCCTGAACACCTCGGTGAGCATGTCCCCCGGCTGCGCGAAGAAATATCCTGCCGTTTCGGCCACTTTGGGGTTGGTCACGGCCATCAGGATTCCGCCGAGCACGATCGCGAGCAGCACGGACAGCACCGACACCGTGGCGTTTCCGGTCACGATCTGCCGGAAGACCGAACCACCGGCAGCGTGCGGGATCTGTCCGCCTTGGCTGGTGGCCGGAACCGCTGACGGGGCCATCGCACCGTCCGCTGTGTCCAGTGCGACATCCAGGACGACCTCATCATTCACTGTTTCCGGAAGCACGGGATCGGCCTCGTGTTTGTGTCGAGGGGTATTGGACTCAGACATGTGTTCCTCCCTCGAGGGTTTTGTGCGCAGCCAGTTCTGCCTCGTGTTCCGGAACGCCTGCCATCATCAGGCCCAGCACATCGCGGGAGGTACCGGCGGGAACAATTCCGACGAGCCTTCCGCGGTAAAGGACGGCGATCCTGTCAGCGAGCTCAAGCACTTCATCGAGCTCCGTGGAGACGATCATCACCGGAGTTCCGTTGTCACGTTCGGCAATGACCCGTTTGTGCACGAATTCAATGGAGCCGACGTCGAGCCCTCGGGTGGGCTGTGATGCGATGAAGAGCCTCAAGGGCCTGGACAGCTCCCTCGCCAGCACCACCTTTTGCTGGTTTCCACCGGAGAGCGTGCCCACGGCGACGTTGATCGAGGGCGTCCGCACATCGAACTCTTCGACCTTCTTCTCCGCGTGGGAAGCAATCAAGGCCGGCTTCATGCCGATGCCTTGTGCAAAGGGCGGCTTGTCGTACAGGTCCAGGATCATGTTCTCGGAAATGGAGAACGTTCCAACCAAGCCGTCGATCTTGCGGTCTTCGGGGACGAACCCGACGCCGGCGGAAAGGACCTGCTTGACGCTCTTGCCGAGCAGTTCGACGTCGTCGAGGGTGATGGACCCGGTGACATGGGGCTGGACGCCGAGGATGGCTTCCGTGAGTTCCGTCTGGCCGTTGCCTTGGACACCGGCGATGGCAAGCACTTCCCCCTTGGCGATGTCGAAACTCAGCCCATCCACGACGTGCTGGCCATTGTGGTCAACAACGGTGAGGTCCCGGACCTTGAAAGTCGCCTCGCCCGGCTGGGCAGGTTTCTTTTCCAGAGTCAGGCTGACCGCGCGGCCCACCATGGCGGAGGCGAGTTCCGTTGGGGACGCTGAAGGGTCAGCCGAGCCGACCACTTTCCCCGCCGGATCACCGTAATGATGTCCGAAATTTCCTTGACCTCACGCAGCTTGTGCGAAATGAAGACAATTGATTTTCCGGCAGCCTTGAGCTGCCGGATGATGTCCAGGAGCTCGTCGGTTTCCTGCGGAGTGAGAACGGCTGTCGGTTCGTCGAGAATCAGGACTTCGGCATCGCGCACCAGTGCCTTGATGATCTCGACCCTTTGCTGCACACCCACGGGAAGGTCTTCCACGAGGGCATCGGGGTCGACGTGGAATCCGTACTGCTTGGAAATCTCGGAGATCTTGCGGCGGGTTTCATCGAGATTTAGAAAACCGGCGGCTTTGGTGGCTTCGTTTCCCAGCGCGACATTTTCGGCCACGGTGAAAACCGGAATCAGCATGAAGTGCTGGTGGACCATGCCGATTCCTGCCGCCATGGCGTCGCCGGGACCCTTGAAGACGACAGGCTTGCCGTCGACCAGGATTTCACCGTCACTGGGGTCGTAAAGTCCGTAAAGGACATTCATCAGGGTGGATTTACCGGCACCGTTTTCGCCCAAAAGGCAATGGACTTGGCCGGGTTCAACCACGAGGTCGATGTGGTCATTGGCTACGAGGGATCCGAAGCGCTTCGTGATCCCTTTCAGTTCGAGTTTCAAAACTCCAACCCATCTATAAAGGATGGCTCCTCGTCATCACCGTGCTCCCAGCATAGTGCTCGGCAAAGGAGTGTCGAAGAGCAAAATTGAAGGCAACGCAGAACGCGCTGCCCTTCTGCCAAAACTCGGCTGAAGGGCAGCGCGACGTGGTTTAGCCCGGATTATTACTTCGGGCTGGACTTGGATTCGACCTTCACTGCGCCGGAGATGATGTCCTTCTTCAGCTGGTCGAGATCGCTCTTCATGTCAGCCGGCACCGCGGAGTCGAGATCGTGGAACGGGGCAAGCGCCACGCCACCGTTGTCAAGCGTGCCAACGTAGGGGCTGGGGTCGAACTTGCCGTCCTTGTCGGCCTTGATGACCGTTTCGACAGCGGTGGCCATGGTCTTCTGGACCGAGGTCAGGATGACCGACTTGTAGGCGGGTGCCGTCAGGTAGCCGTCCGAGTCGACCCAGATCAGCTTTGCATCGGTGCCCTTAGCCTTGGCGTCAAGGATCGCACTTCCGGCGCCTGCGCCGACAGGACCGGCGACGGGAAGGACAACGTCTGCGCCTTGGTCCAGGAATCCCTGGGTGAGGACCTTGCCCTTATCCACCTGCTTGAAGTCGCCCACGAAGGTTCCGTCCTGCTTGTCCTTGTCCCAGCCGAGCAGCTGGACGGACTTGCCCTTCTTCTGGTTGTAGTACTTCACGCCGTCAGAGAAGCCGTCCATGAAAATGCTCACGGTGGGGATGTTGAGGCCACCGAAGGTCGCAACCTTGCCGGTCTTGGAGGTACCGGCGGCGAGGTAGCCGGCCAGGAATGCGGCCTGGGCTGTGTCATAGACAATCGGCTTGACGTTCTTCGGGAAGGTGGGGTCCGAGTAGTCGATGATGGCGAAGTGGCTGTTCGGGTTTGCCGTGGCGATCGACTTGGTTGCGTCACCCAGGAGGAAGCCGACCGTAACCGTCAGCTTGCAACCCTGCTGGACCATGGAACGAAGGTTGGGGTCGTAGTCCGTGTCGGCCTTGGACTGGACGTGCTTTTCCTGGATGGCAAGATCCTTGGCTGCTGCCTGAAGGCCCTCATAGCCTGACTGGTTGAACGACTTGTCGTCGAAGCCACCGGAGTCGGACACCATGCATGCGGTGTAGTCCGACTTCGTGGCGCTGCCCGAGCTCGACGCAGACGGTGCGCTGCCGCAGCCTGCCAGCAAAAGAGCAGCGGCGCCAGCAGTTGCGACGCCTGCAAATGAACCGCGCTTTAGGGTGGCACGCAGTGATTGCTTCAATTTTCCTCCAGGAAGAAAGTGATTGATGCTACGACAGTTGGTCAATGAGTGTCCGTTTCGAAAACTCGAGGCTGAAATTCTGTTTTCACTGATGCTTCGCAGCACTGCGCCGGGGGCGCACTGATGGCACAACTTTAGTGGGATGGAACACACCCCGGTAACACAAAAGCCCAACAACCCTAAGATTGTTGAGCTTTTGTTACCAAGCAGTAGTGGAACTCCCAGCCAACGGTCCTACCCTCCGCGCCGGAGTCGATGGGCCCAGTCGCTCGGAGGTACTCAGTGCAGAGGTACCAATGCAGAGGTACTCAGTTCAGGCGGACCAGCATTTTGCCGGTGTTGGCCCCATCCAGGAGATCCATGAAGGCCTGGGGCGCGTTTTCCAGCCCGTCAACGATCGTCTCGTCGTAGCGGACCGTTCCATCGGCGAGCCAACCGGCCATCCTCCCGGCAAACTCGGCGGCGTGCTGGCGCTGCCCGCTTACCAGGAAGCCTCGGAGGGTCAGTTGCTTTCCAATGGCCACAGCAAGGTTGCGCGGAGCAGTTGTGGGCTCCGTGGAGTTGTATTGCGAGATGGCACCGCACATCGCCACACGTCCGTCCACAGTGAGGACTGCGAGGGCAGCCTCGAGATGTTCGCCGCCCACGTTGTCAAAGTAGACGTCGATGCCACGCTCCCCCGCCGCCTCACGGAGTTGCTTCACCACCGGACCGTCGTGGTAGTCGAAGGCTGCGTCGAAGCCGAGTTCCAGCAAGCGCGCCACCTTCTCCGGCGAACCGGCGCTGCCGATCACCCTGGAGGCGCCCATGGCCTTGGCGATCTGGCCCACGATCGAGCCGACCGCGCCCGCGGCGCCGGAGACGAAGACGACGTCTCCGGCTTTGAACTCGGCCACTTTGAGGAGCCCGGCATACGCCGTCAGTCCCGTCATACCGAGCGCACCAAGGAACGCCGAGGTCGGCGCGAGGCCGGCCGGAACCGGCGTCACACGTGCGGCGTCCACCACGGAGAACTCGCGCCAGCCGAGCTGGTGCACGACGACGTCGCCCACCTTGTGTTCTTCGGAACGGGACGCGATCACCTCGCCGACCGCGCCGCCGTCGAGCGCTTCATCGAGACGGAAAGGCGCCGAATAGGACTTCGCGTCGTTCATGCGGCCGCGCATGTAGGGGTCGACGGACATGAACTCGTTGCGAACGAGGATCTGGCCGTCCTGCAGCTCTGGCAGATCAGTCTCCGCCAGGCGGAAATTCTCTTGGACCGGACGTCCCTGCGGGCGGGATGCGAGCTGGACTTCACGCGTGCGGCTGGGAACTCCGGCGCTCATGCGGCCACCTCCACAAGCTTGATGTCGACGGCGATGTTGCCGCGGGTCGCGTTGGAGTATGGGCAGATCTGGTGCGCCTTGGCCACGAGCTGCTCGGCGGTTTCCCGGTCGAGGGCCGGCAAGGCGATCTCAAGCTCGGCGGCAAGGCCATATCCCTCGCGGCCTTCCAAGGCGCCGAAGTGGATCTTGGCTGCCACCGCGGAATCACTGAGATCCACCCGGGCCTTGCGCCCCACCAGCCTGAGTGCCGAGTGGAAGCACGCCGCGTAACCGGCGGCGAAAAGCTGCTCGGGGTTGGTTCCCTGGCCGTTTCCGCCCAGTTCCACCGGGCTGGCGAGTGCCACGTCCAGCTTGCCGTCGTTGGTGCGTGCGTTGCCGTCACGGCCTTCACCGGAGGCAAGCGCCTCGGCTGTGTACAAAGTCTTCACTATGGGGTTCCTTTTCCTTGGATGGGATGGACGTGTTGGGATGGACGATCAGATGGCTGAATGGAGGGCGGCGGTAAGCCTGCCCAGGGTGTCGTGAAGCTGCGCGAGCTCGGTAGCGCTCAAGCCTGCTGCGTCCGCGAGCCGCTGTGGTACGGCCCCGGCCCTGGCACTCAGGGCAAGCCCCGGGTCCGTCAGGTGGATTTCGACGCGGCGCTCATCTTCAGCCGAACGACGGCGTTCCACCAGGCCCAAGGCTTCAAGCCTCTTGAGCAGGGGCGACAGTGTGCCCGAGTCAAGTCCCAGCTCAGCCCCCAGTTCCCGTACGCTCCGCGGTTCGCTTTCCCAGAGAACAAGCATCACGAGGTACTGCGGATAGGTCAGCCCAAGCTCATCCAGCACCGGCCGGTAGACCGCCGTGGCCGCCTTCGATGCGGAGTAGAGGGCGAAACAGACCTGGTGGTTGAGACGGGGGGCTTCACTCATGGGAATAACGATAGCTCACAATTAAATTGTGCACAACTCAATTACCCAAAAAATCACTTGCCCAAAAGATGAGCGCGAGCTGGCAGCAGATGCCCCCAAAAACGGATTTGAGGGCACCTGCTGCCAGTTCGCGCTCAGACTTTTAGAGATCCCGGATGGTGCGCAATGCGGCGGCGGCCAGGACTTGGATGGCGAAGCCGAGCGCTCGTTCGTCCACGATGAAATCACCGCGGTGGAGATCGTATTCTTCACCGCCGGGCGTGTGGGTTCCGAGCCGCATCATGGCGCCCGGAAGGTCTGCCAGGAACCAGGCGAAGTCCTCGCCGCCCATGGACTGTGGGGTCAGGACCACGGCGTGCTCACCGAGTTCAGCCCGGGCCGCAGCCTCTATGAGCGCGGTCTCGTGTTCCGAGTTGACCACCGGAGGGACACCGCGGGTGTGCTCGAGATGGACGTCAACCCCGTACGGCGCGGCAACCTGCTGGACGACGTCGTCCAACAGTTCCCCTGCGCTGTGCCATGCATCGCGGTCCAGGCAGCGCATGGTACCGGCCATGTAACCGTTGGCGGGGATGGCGTTGGGCGCGGAACCTGCCGTGATCTGGCCCCACACTACCGAGACGCCGCTGCGGACATCCACGCGACGGGACAGAACGGCCGGGACGTTGATGGCGATCTGGGCCAGCGCGAAGACCAGGTCCTCGGTCAAGTGCGGCCGGGAAGTGTGGCCGCCACGCCCGGTCAGTTCGATCTTGATGGTGTCCGAGGCAGAGGTGATGGCCCCGATGCGCGTACCGATCTGGCCAACGTTGATGCGCGGATCGCAGTGCAGCGCCAGAATCCGGGGGACTCCCTGAAGGACGCCCTGCTCGATGCAGGACAATGCACCGCCGGGCATGGTTTCCTCGGCGGGTTGGAAGATGATGCGCACCGTGCCGCCCAACGGGGATTCCTGATGCATTGCGTGCAGCACCAAGGCAATCCCGAGCATGCTGGTGGTATGGACGTCGTGCCCGCAGGCGTGGGTCACTCCATGGTTCTTCGACGCAAACGGAAGCCCGGTCTCCTCGATGATGGGGAGGGCATCGATATCACCGCGCAGCGCAGTGGCGATGGGCCCTTCGCCGACGTCGACCGTCAGCCCAGAGCCTTCGAGCCGGCGAGGGTTCAGTCCGGCAGCTTCGAGCCGTTCCACCAGTTTGTCAGTGGTGCGGAATTCCTTGAAGGAAAGCTCCGGATGCGCATGGAGGTCCCGACGGAATTCAAGGAGTTCCGGCAAGAGATCGTCAAGCCACGGCCTCACCACGGGGGTCGGCTCGGTTTCAGTAGTGAAATTGCGCACCTCACAACTCTAGCCATCCGCGCCCCTCGAATAACGAAAGGGGTCTCTTGGTTACGGACCGCGCCTCGAGCATTCGGACTAGAGAACGTCGGTATCTCCACTTGCCTTGAGCGCGTCCACCGCTCCCTTGACCCGCTGGGCGTGCTCCTTGGTGGTAACAAGCAAGGCGTCCGGCGTGTCCACGATCACCACGTCCTTGATGCCGATCAGCGCGATCACACGCTTGGTATCGGAGACAACAACGCCGCTCGCGTTCTCGGTGAAGACACGTGCGCCTTCGCCGAGGACCGTCACTTCGTCCACGTCGCCGGCGTTGTTGAGGCGGCCGATCGCGGCAAAGTCTCCGACGTCGTCCCAACGGAAGGTACCGGGCACGACGGCGACATCCCCCGCCGCTGCGGCGGGTTCTGCGACGGCGTAGTCAATGGCGATCTTGGGCAGCGTGGGCCACACGCGAGCCGTCACTTCATCGCGCTCCGGGGTGTCCCAGGCTTCCGCAATTTGCTGCAGCCCGGCAAACAGGACCGGCTGGTTTGCTTCAAGGTGCTTGAGCATGAGCGCCACAGGGGCGACAAACATTCCGGCGTTCCAGACGTAATCGCCGGTTTCGAGGTACTTCTTCGCGATGTCTTCGCTCGGCTTTTCGACGAACTCGACCACGGCATGCGCATTCGGCGCGTTGTCCACATGGAGCAAGTCGCCGGTACGGATGTACCCGAACCCGGTTGAAGGATGCGTGGGCTTGATGCCGATGGTGACGATCTTTCCTGCGGCGGCGGTGTGGATGGCCTCGCGGACTGTCTCCTGGAAGAGGTGGTCCGGGCTAATGACGTGGTCGGCCGCGAAGGAACCCATGATGGTGTCCGGGTTACGACGGTGCAGGATGGCGGCCGCGAGGCCGATCGCCGCCCCTGAGTCTTTCGGTTCGCTTTCGAGGACCAGCTCGTCGTCGCCTACTTCGGGAAGCTGGCGGCAGACAGCAGCGCGGTGCGCCACGCCCGTGACCACGAGTACCCGATTTCCCGCCAATGGTTCGAGGCGGTCATACGTAGCCCGCAGGAGGGTGCTTCCCGAGCCTGTGAGGTCGTGCAGGAATTTGGGCGCGGCAGCACGCGAAAGCGGCCATAGGCGCGTGCCCACTCCGCCGGCCGGAATGACCGCGTGGAAGTGGCGCAATGGCGATTCGGGGCTTGCAGCGTTTTCTGTACTCACCGCAACACCTTATCGGACACCGGCGCAAGTCCCACTTTGTGGTCTTCGTCTCACCCCCGCGGCGAAAAGACCGGAATTCAGGCGAACACCCGCAATCTCGTTACAAGAAGGGGCGCCTAAATTGAATAAGCTGTGAGCGAAGCCTAGATTTAGGCTGAGCTACGAGTGCTCTCGCAGCTGGCGTTCCCCCCGCATGGATCCCGTGCCAGCGCCGCTGTGTTGCAGGAAGGTTTATTCAGTGCCGACAAAACCAGCTGGCACCTTGTACCGCGGCCGTGAAGGCATGTGGTCCTGGGTTGGACATCGTATTACCGGTGTTGTGATCTTTTTCTTCTTGTTGGTCCATGTGCTGGACACCTCATTGGTGCGTGTGTCCCCGGAGGCCTACACGGCCGTCATCGGCGCCTACAAGAACCCCCTCATGGCCTTGGGCGAAACGGGCCTCGTCGCAGCGATCGTTTTCCACGCCTTCAATGGCTTGCGCATCATCGCCGTTGACTTCTGGAAGAAGGGCGCCAAGTACCAGCGCCAGATGCTGTGGGTTGTCCTGGCACTCTGGCTGGTCACCTTCGCGGCCTTCGCCATCCGCCACCTGTCCCTCGCTCTGGGAGGCCACTAAGCCATGAGTACTGATATTCAGAATCCCCGCAGCGGAAAGATCAGTAGCGGAAAGATCGCTCCGCAGTACCGCCGCGGCACCGGTTCCAGGGGAAACTTCGAGATGCTCGCATGGCTGTTCATGCGCCTCTCCGGCGTTGTGCTCGTGGTGCTGATCTTCGGCCACCTCTTCGTGAACCTGCTGGTGGGAGAGGGCATCCACGCCATCGACTTCGGCTTCGTGGCAGGCAAGTGGGCCGACCCGTTCTGGCAGTTCTGGGACCTGGCCATGCTGTGGCTCGCGATGCTTCACGGCACCAACGGTGTACGCACCATCATCAACGACTACGCCGAAAAGGACGCCACCCGCTTCTGGCTCAAGGTGGTCCTGTACGCGGCCAGCTTCGTCATCATCGTTCTGGGCACCCTGGTGATCTTCACGTTCAACCCGTGCCCAGTCGTCAACGGCGTTCAGCTGCCGGGCGGGTTCTGCCCGGCGCCGTAGCGGCTCCGCTGCACCACCGGCAATGTCCGGATGGTGCACAACACGCGGAGCAGGCTCCGCCGACCATCTGACTTAGAGAGAAAGAGCATCTGGTATGCAGGTCCATAAGTACGACGTCGTTATTGTCGGTGCCGGCGGCGCCGGCATGCGCGCCGCGATCGAATCCGGTCAGCGCGCACGCACTGCAGTACTGACCAAGCTCTACCCCACCCGTTCCCACACCGGCGCAGCCCAGGGCGGCATGTGTGCAGCCCTGGCCAACGTCGAAGAGGACAACTGGGAGTGGCACACATTCGACACCATCAAGGGTGGAGACTACCTGGTTGACCAGGATGCAGCCGAGGTCATGGCGAAGGAAGCCATCGACGCCGTGCTGGACCTGGAAAAGATGGGTCTGCCGTTCAACCGCACGCCCGAGGGCCGCATTGACCAGCGCCGTTTCGGTGGTCACACCCGTGACCACGGAAAGGCTCCGGTCCGCCGCGCCTGCTACGCGGCAGACCGCACGGGCCACATGATCCTGCAGACGCTGTACCAAAACTGCGTCAAGCACAACGTTGAGTTCTACAACGAGTACTACGTCCTGGACCTGCTGCTCGTCGAAGAAGACGCAGTACGCGAGGACGGCACGCCGTACAAGCAGAAGCGCGTTGCCGGCGTCGTGTCCTACGACCTCGCGTCCGGCGAACTGCACGTCTTCCAGGCCAAATCCGTGGTCTTCGCCTCCGGCGGCGCCGGCAAGGTCTTCAAGACCACCTCCAACGCCCACACCCTGACCGGTGACGGCATGGGCATCGCTTTCCGCCGTGGTATCCCGCTGGAAGACATGGAGTTCTTCCAGTTCCACCCGACCGGCCTTGCGGGCCTGGGCATCCTCCTCACCGAAGGTGCACGTGGCGAAGGCGCTATCCTCCGTAACTCGGAGGGTGAACGCTTCATGGAGCGCTACGCCCCCACCATCAAGGACCTCGCGCCCCGTGACATCGTGGCCCGCGCGATGGCGAACGAAGTCCGCGAAGGCCGTGGTTGTGGTCCGAACAAGGACTACGTCCTCCTGGACCTGACCCACCTCGAGCCCGCGCACATCGAGGCCAAGCTCCCGGACATCACCGAGTTTGCCCGCACCTACCTGGGCGTGGAACCGTTCACGGAGCCTGTTCCGGTGTTCCCGACGGCGCACTACGCCATGGGCGGTATCCCCACCAACATCACCACCGAGGTGCTGCAGGACAACGAGACCATCGTGCCCGGCCTGTACGCCGCCGGCGAGGTTGCCTGCGTTTCGGTCCACGGCTCCAACCGCCTTGGCACGAACTCCCTCCTGGACATCAACGTCTTCGGCAAGCGCGCCGGCGTTGCCGCGGCGGAATACTCCAAGACTGCCGACTTCGTCGAGCTGCCGGAGGATCCCGAAGCACACACCCGCACCATGTTGTCCGGGCTCCTGGACGGCAACGGAACCGAGCGTGTCGCGCAGATCCGCAAGGAACTGCAGGAAACCATGGACACCAACATGCAGGTGTTCCGCACCAAGGAATCCTTGGAGCAGGTGCTCAGCGACATCGCCGAATTCGAAGCGCGGTACAAGAACGTAGTTGTCCAGGACAAGGGCAAGCGCTTCAACCTGGATCTGCTGGAGGCCGTGGAACTGGGCTTCCTCCTCGACATGGCGAAGGTCATGACGGTCGGTGCACTGCACCGTGAAGAGTCCCGCGGCGGCCACTACCGCGAGGACTTCCCGGACCGCGACGACGAGAAGTTCATGAAGCACTCCATGGCTTACAAGGACAGCTCGGTCACCACCGAATCGTCAGCCGAATCCGTAGCGGGCATCCGTCTCGAGACCAAGCCCGTTGTCTTTACCCGTTACGAGCCAATGGAGCGTAAGTACTAATGACGACCGAAATGGCTGAGCCGGCCTCCAAGATCGAGCTTCCCGCAGGCATTGGCGGAGGCGGGGAAATTCCCACCTTCAACATCACCCTGCGCGTGCGTCGCTACAACCCCGAGGTCTCGGAAGAGGCAGCTTGGGAAGACCACCAGCTGACCATGTACGGCACGGACCGCGTGCTGGACGCCCTGCACAAGGTCAAGTGGGAGATCGACGGCTCGCTGTCTTTCCGCCGCTCTTGTGCACACGGCATTTGCGGCTCCGATGCCATGCGCATCAACGGCCGCAACCGCCTCGCCTGCAAGACCCTGCTGAAGGACCTGGACACGTCCAAGCCCATCACTGTTGAGCCGATCAAGGGCCTCCCCGTGGAGAAGGACCTGATCGTGGACATGGAGCCGTTCTTCCAGTCCTTCCGCGAGGTCATGCCGTTCCTCATCAACAAGGGCCACGAACCCACCAAGGAGCGTCTGCAGTCCGTCGAGGACCGTGAGCGCTTTGACGACACCACCAAGTGCATCCTGTGCGCTGCGTGCACCTCGTCTTGCCCCGTGTTCTGGACGGACGGCCAGTACTTCGGCCCGGCCGCCATTGTGAACGCGCACCGCTTCATCTTCGATTCCCGTGACGACGCTGGCGACATGCGCTTGGAGATCCTCAACGACAAGGAAGGCGTGTGGCGCTGCCGCACTACCTTCAACTGCTCGGAGGCTTGCCCCCGTGGCATCCAGGTGACCCAGGCCATCGCCGAGGTCAAGCAGGCCATCCTGGCACGCAAGATCTAGTTTCCGAAGTTAGAGTACGACGACGGTGTCCCCCTTGGCGGGGTACGCCGTCGTCGTTGTTTAAGAGTCGTTCACGAAAGCCGGGCAACTCGCAAAACGAAAGGCGGACAAGGTGTCCAAATCCATGAAGATCAGCTTCGAAGGCAGCACTGGAGATCTCCTCGCGGGGATCGTGGATGTGCCTGAGGGCCCGGTCCGGGGCTGGGGTGTGTTCTCCCATGGTTTGACCCTCGGCAAGGACAGCCCCTCTGCTTCGCGCATCTGCAAGGGCTTGGCGGACCTTGGTGTCGGCATGCTTCGCTTCGACAACCTTGGGCTGGGCGACTCCGCCGGCGAATGGTCCGCTGGATCGTTCAGCGTGAAAGTGGCAGACACCATCCGAGCCGCAGAGTTCATGCGTGCCGATGACAAGGAAATCTCCCTGCTGGTGGGCCACTCCTTCGGCGGAGCGGCTGTGCTGGCGGCGGCCCTCAGCCTTCCCGAGGTACGGGCCGTTGCGACTGTGGGCGCCCCGTTCGAGCCCAAACACGTGGAGCACATGTTCGACGCCGAAGTGAGCACGATCCTCAGCGAAGGCAGCGCAGAGGTCAACCTAGGCGGCAGGCGCATGGAGGTTCGCCGCCACTTTGTGGAGGACGTGGAGCAGGCCGACCTCAGGGACTGCATCCGTACCCTGCACAGACCCCTCATGGTGCTGCACTCCCCCACGGACAACACCGTGGGCATCGACAATGCCAGCGAGATCTTCCAAACGGCGCGGCACCCGCGGAGCTTCGTCTCGCTCGAAGGCAGCGACCACCTGTTGACAGGCAAGGGACAAGCCGCCCGGGTTGCCCGGATCATCTCAGCCTGGGCCGGGCAGTACCTCGGCGACTAGCGCGAAACCCAGCCCAACTAACTAGCAGTTGTTGTCGTTATGAGGGCTCAAAACGACAACAACTGCGAGTCAGCGGATGAGCGCCGCTAGCGCGCCGTGGACCGGGAAAGTATGCGTCTGGCGCACCTGGACTCTGGCCCTCTCCGGGCGGCTCGGTGATCATGGAGGTGTTCGTCTTGGTGAACGCCGACCCAAGTTGGTGCCTTGAGTCCGTGAGTCAGCGTGGTGTGGGAGGGCTTCCACGGGAACCGTGGATTGTTGCTGTGAAGCACGGGTATTAGATTCCTGAACATATTCCCTGTCCTCCCCGAGACGGACACAGTAGATGGCCGCCTGAGGGTGTTGGAGGGAAGAAGGAATGGACATTGTTCACGAGCGGGCCGCGGGGTTGGATATCTCCAAACGCGACGCGAAACTCTGCGTGCGGGTGCCGGGCCCGCGGGCCGGGACCTATGCGTCGACGGTCACGACCTGGGGCTCGACTACACAGAAGATCCTGGAACTGCGGGAGTTCCTGGAACGCGAACATGTGACCACGGTGGTGATGGAAGCGACCAGTGACTACTGGAAGCCCTTCTACTACCTGATGGAGGAAACGCTGCCGGTGATGCTCGTCAACGCCAAGGCCGCCCGGAACATCCCCGGGCGCAAGACGGACGTCTCCGACGCGGCCTGGCTGGCGCAGTTGGCCGCTTTCGGGTTGTTGCGGGCCTCGTTCGTGCCGCCGGAACCGATCCGTGAACTCAGGGACCTGACCCGGGCCCGTGCGATCGCCACCCGCGACCGGGCCCGGGAGATCCAGCGGCTGGAGAAGTTCCTGGAGAGTTCCGGGATCAAGCTCTCCTCCGTGGTCTCGGACCTGACCGGGGTGTCCTCCCGGGACATGCTCGAGGCCCTCATCAACGGGGAACGCAACCCCGATGTCCTGGCCGGCATGGCCCGGGGAGTGCTGCGCTCGAAGATCCCGGCCCTCGTTGACGCGCTCACCGGGCGGTTCAAACCCCACCACGCGTTCATGGCCCGCCTGCACCTGGACCAGATCGACACCCACACCCGGGTCATCGACGCCCTCACGGCACGGATCGAGGAGGCGATGGAACCCTTTCGCGACGCCAGGGAAGCCCTGGCCACCATCCCCGGAGTCTCCCTCAAAGTTGCCGAAGTGATCATCGCCGAAACCGGTGCGGACATGGCCGTGTTCGAAACCCCCGCCCGGCTCGCGTCCTGGGCCGGCGTCAGTCCCGGATCCAACGAGTCCGCCGGACGGATCAAATCCGCGCACATCCTGCCCGGGAACAAATACCTCAAAGCAGCCCTGGGCACCGCGGCCATGTCGGCCGCACGGTCCAAGAACACCTACCTCGCCGCGAGATACCACCGCATCACAGCCCGAAGCGGACGCAACAAAGCCCTCGTCGCCGTCGAACATTCCATCCTCACCGCAGCCTGGCACATGCTCGCCAACGGAGAGTGCTACAACGAGCCCGGAGCCGACCACTTCACCCGCATCAACCCGACCCGCGCCAAGAACAACGCCATCAAGCAACTCACCAGCCTCGGCTATGACGTCACGCTCACACCGGTCACCGCAGCCTGACCCACCCCTACTTTCGTATTAGTTGGGACCCTGGCCACCCTCAAGAGCCCTTTGCGTGGAACGTGCGCGGCGGAAGGTGCCTCGATCCTAGGGCGGCCCTCCGGTGCGGTTCATGTGCGTCCCCGTCCGCTTCCCTGATAGCCGACCAGGCCGCGGACACCAGATAGACCTGACTGACCAGGTTGAACCAGATGAGAAGCCCGATAATGATGGCGAAGGGTGCGAGGACGGGGTTCTGGCCTGCGCGCGCCAGCAGCTCGGTGCTGAAGACCTGGAGCACGGTGGTTCCGACGGCCGCGATGATGGTTCCCTCCACGAAGGCCTGCCGCCCGAGTGGGAGGTTCCCCGCAAGCCGGAACAGGATGGCCGCCGTCGCCCAGTTCAGCAACAATGGCACCGCCAGCTTCACGACGCCAATCACGGGTCCCGCAATGCCTTCATCCAGGCCAAGGAGGCCGATCGCCCAGCCGGCCGCCGTTCCGAAGACAAGGGAGACACCTGCGCTCAGGACCAGCGCCACGCCAAGCAGCAGGAGCGTCCCGGCGTCGAACAGTTTCGCCAGGACCGCGTTGCGGGGCAGGGGTGGCAATTCCATGACCCCACGCAGCCCCTCGCGTACGCTCGCGATCCAACCCAAGGAAGTAAACACCGTGACTACAGCGGCGATGACCGCGGTCCAGCCCAGTCCGTTCGGATTGAGCAGGTCATGTGGATTGACCAGACCCTCGCCGCCGTCCACCTTCAAGAGCCCCGGCGCACTCTTGGACACGTTCGCGATGATGGCGTCCACCAAGAATGGCTGACCGCTCAGGACGAGGCCCGCGATCGAAAATCCCGTGGCCAGTAAACCGGTGATGGAGAAGAACATCGTGAACCCGATGCCGGCACTCATGAGCGGCCCGTGGCGCAGAGAGTAGTGCTGCCACGCCCGCATGGCCCGGAAGGTGTTCAGCCGGGCCAGGAACAGCTGCACGAAGGCCATCAGCTTCGCTGCGGTGCCAGCGTTGGAGCGCCGAGTATGGCCCCAGTCGAGCCTGCGATGGATCAGTTGCAGCCTGAGTTTGGCGAGCTCAGTTGGTTGCGGCGGAATCTCCGCTGTTCGCTGCGCTTTCCCGTGCCTGATCTGTGTCCCCGCCAAAATCGAGCTCTTCCCGTAGCTGCCAGATGCCATTGTTGTCGTGCTCGTAAAGTCCCATGCTAACCACAGGGAAGGTGGCGGTGTAGTTCTTCAGAACCGTTTCGGCCTCATCCAGGCTTTCGGGAGCGACGTCGTGGGCGACCGTCACGTGCGGGTGGTAAGGGAAAGGCAGATCCCGTTCCAAGGGACCGGTCTGCAGTTGTTCGTGCAGGCCCACGCACTCGGTGAAACCGTCTTCGACGTTCAGGAATACCACAGGGGACACGGGACGGAAGGAGCCCGTTCCGGAAATCGTGATTTTGAACGGCGCCTGGCGCCGGGCGACCTCCCGAACATGCTCACGCGTGGCTTCCCAATCCTGCGCTGGCGTGGTGGTGACCAGCGTGATGTGGGCAGGGATGACCTCGGCCATGGGATCACCGAAGGAGGCGCGCCACTGCTGCAGCTCCTGCGCCACATCCGGCGGAAAACCCAGAATGACGCCCACGCACATACTGTCGCCGCACGCGCTGGCAGACTGGTTTCCACCCGCATCCGGGCGGGCATCAGTGGCCCGGCCGGCTCCCCCTGGAGGGGAGCCAGCCTGGACGCTGAGCTTGCCAGCTGCGCACATGGTTTTAGCGGATTCCTGGTGCTCCGCCGTAAGGCAGGAAGCCCACCTTGGCGTAGACATCGGCAAGGGTGGCCGAGGCAATCTCACGGGCCTTGTCTGCCCCATGGGCCAGGAGGCGATCGAGCTCGCCCGGGTCTGCCAGCAGTTCGTTGGCGCGGTCCCGGATGGGCCCGAGGTGGCCGGCGACGAGTTCGGCGAGATCGACCTTCAAGTGGCCATACATCTTGCCTTCGTAGTCCGCGACGATCTTTTCCACCGGCTGCCCGCTGATGGATGAGTAGATGCTCAGCAGGTTGGACACCCCGGGCTTGGCCTCACGGTCGAAACGGATTTCCGTCTCGGTGTCCGTGACCGCCGACTTGATGCGCTTGGCCGTGACCTTCGGGTCGTCCAGCAGGTTGATCAAGCCGGCCGGCGACTCTGCGGACTTGGACATCTTGGCCGTGGGGTGCTGGAGATCGTAGATCTTGGCCGATTCCTTCTGGATGAAGGCCTGCGGCACCTGGAACGTCTCGCCGTAGCGGCTGTTGAAACGCTGGGCGAGATCGCGGCTGAGCTCAATGTGCTGCCGCTGGTCTTCGCCCACGGGTACTCCGTGCGGCTGGTACAGCAGGATGTCGGCTGCCTGCAGGATCGGGTACGTGAACAGCCCGACGCTGGCGTGATCCGAGCCGTGTTGCAAGGACTTGTCCTTGAACTGGATCATGCGCGAGGCCTCGCCGAAGCCCGTGATGCAGCCCAGGACCCAAGCGAGCTGGGCATGCTCGGGGACCTGGGACTGGACGAAAAGGGTGCACTTGTTGACGTCTACTCCGCCGGCGATGTACTGAGCAGCAGTGACACGTGTACGGCGAGCCAGCTCGGCAGGATCCTGGGGCACCGTGATGGCGTGCAGGTCCGGGATGAAGAAGATGGCGTCATACTCGTCCTGCATGCGGACCCAGTTGACCAAGGCACCGAGGTAGTTGCCGAGATGGAGGGAGTCAGCAGAGGGCTGCATGCCGGACAGCACACGGTGCTTGGCTCCGGCAGCCAGTTTGGTGGATGTTGCCATGGTCGCGGCCGCAGCGGGTTCAGTCGTGGTGGAACTGGTCATGGGGAAACTTTCGAAAGCTTAGAGCCGGTAGTCGACTACCAGCGGTGCGTGGTCGGAGAAACGGGTGTCCCACGACGGCGCCCGGTCAACGACGGCCGAAAGAGCGGTTGCCGCGAGTCCAGGAGTGGCCATGTGGTAGTCGATGCGCCAGCCTGTGTCAGTGTCAAAGGCCTTACCGCGCTGGGACCACCAGGTGTAGGGGCCATCGACATTTCCTGCCAGGCCCCTGTGGACATCCCTCCATCCGATCTCGTCGCCGAAGAAGCGGTCAAAGTATGCACGCTCCTCAGGAAGGAAGCCCGCACGCTTGGTGTTGCCCTTCCAATTCTTGATGTCGAGCTCAGTGTGGCCCACGTTGAGGTCGCCAACCACCAGGGCGTGGTCACTGTGCTTGGCGAGCTCCGGGAGCCGCGTGACCATGACATCGAGGAAGCGGTACTTGTCCACTTGCTTGGGGGTATCTACCTCGCCGGAATGCACGTAGGCGCTGACGACGGTCAGGGTAGTGTCCTTGCCGCCGCCGTCTCGAACGACGTAATCGGCCTCCACCCAGCGTCCGGTGGTGGCGAAGTAATCGTCGCCGATACCTACACGGGTGGCGGTTGGTTCCTGACGGGAGGCAATCGCTACGCCCGCGCGGCCCTTGGCCTCGGCTTCGGCGTGGAGGATGTGCCAGCCTTCGCCGATGAGCTGGTGAACCACCTCATCAGGCGCGCGGACTTCCTGCAGACACAGGATGTCGACGTCGCGCGGTTCCAGCCACTCCGCCATGCCCTTCTTGTAGGCGGCGCGAATGCCGTTGACGTTGACAGTTGCGATGCGAAGGAAGTCCTTCTTCAATGCCGAGCTCACCCCGCCTACTCTAGTCGATGATGGTGCCCGAGACGGGCTCGTCGGTTCCGCCGGAAGACTTGATCATGTCCCTTGCGTTGCTTGACGTGATGGCGATGGTCTCCAAGGCGCGGTTGATGGTGTCTTGATCGGCGGATTCGCCCTTGGCGCGCTCCGCCTCCACCACGCGAACCTGTACCTGCACAATCTTGAACGAGTGGTCCAGTTTGAGGTCTCGCATTTCATCCGCTTCACTGCGTTCCGAGACCACGCGCGTGCCGCCATGGTCCGCGCTCGACGACGACGGCGCCCGGCCGGTTGCCGCGTTGAAGGCGTTCTGCGCTTCGGCGAGTTTTTCTCCAGCCCGCTTGGCGGCCTTCTGGATGCTGAAAACCACGAAAGCGGCGAGGGCGAGCCAGCCGAAGGAAACAACGGCGACGATCCAACCGACCACGTCGTTCTGGTTCGCGGCGAAAATAACGGCCACCAGGAAAGCGATGAGCACCACCGTCATGCCCAGTCCACCGATGCGGAAGCCCTTGAAAGGGCTCTTGGCGGAAGCGGACGGGGGAACAGATGACGGGGAGTCGCCGAGAGATTGCATGCACCCATTGTCGCAAACTCCGCAGGAACAGCCGGCCGCTTCCACCCCCGGCGAACAGCCCGGCCGCTATTTCAGGAAGAGCTTGCGCAGCCGTCCCGTGGTGAGCGTGATGCCGAGCGCGATCATCACAAGGTAGTAGGCGATGTGGACTGCCGTCGCAGGACTGAAGGAGCCAATGCTGATCTGCCGCAAGAGCTCCACGCCATGCCACAGGGGCATCGCCTGGATGAGCCACTGAATGTACTGCGGATAGACGCTCAGCGGG
Organism: Arthrobacter sp. MMS24-S77; assembly: GCF_054888235.1. NCBI lineage: Bacteria > Bacillati > Actinomycetota > Actinomycetes > Micrococcales > Micrococcaceae > Arthrobacter > Arthrobacter sp. MMS24-S77. Next base: position 1,267,946 of record NZ_JBTZRN010000001.1, on the reverse strand, counting down.
TAGAAGGTGGCACTGAACAAGAACATGGGCAGCATGAAGAAGTTAATCCAGTCCATCTGTTGGAAAGTCTTCATGAAGCTCGTGATGCCCATGCCGAAGCTCGCAAAGCCAAAGGCAATGAGCACGGACGCCGGGATAACCAGGATGGCCCACGGCGTGGTGATGAGACCCATGACGGCCATGACCGCGGTGAAGCCCGTGGCGTACAGGAGACCACGCAGCAGGGCCAGGAAAATCTCCCCGATGGCTACATCCAACGGTCCAAGCGAGGTGTAGAGCATGCCTTGGTACAGCTTGGCGAAGTTCATCTTGAAGAAGACGTTCCACGTGGAGTCATAGACTGCGCCGTTCATGGCGGACACGGCCAGGAGCGCCGGCGCAATGTAGGCCGCGTAACTGATTTCCTGGCCGCCCGGTCCGGCCACGGTTCCGACGATCGGGCCCAGCCCCACGCCCATGGAGATCAGGTACAGTACCGGTTCGAAGAATCCGGACACCAAAATAAGCCAGGTACTGCTCTTCGCTGCCATGAGACCCCTGGCCACAACAGCAAGCGCATTGCGGGAGTAAAGGGGGCCGAACGTTCGCTCGCGGGCAGCGTCCGTAGCACTGTGCCCTCCGGTCAGGACGCTCATGCCCCCATCCTCCTGACGAACTGCCGCCGCGTCAGGGTCCACCCGGCGGCAGCTGCGCCAACAAGGAACAGGACGTGTGCCAGGGTGAGCACGGGGCTCTCCTCAAGTCCGTAGGTGAAGATGCGGCCCAGCTGCGTACCGTGCCACACCGGGGAGATCCAGCCGATCCAGCGCACCCCTAGCGGCAGCGAATCCAGCGGGAAGAAGGTCCCGGAAAACAGGAACAACGGCACCACGATGAAGCGCTGAACCAACGCGAACTGACCGGAGTCTTTGGTGATGCTCGAGGCATAGGCCATGAGCGGCAACCCGAAGGACAACCCGGCCACGGTGGCGACCACCGCCGACACCCAGCCCCAGGAACTTGGCGAGGCACCGAACATGGCCACGATGACGAAGTAGACCACCGATTGCACGAGGAACTTCAAGGCACTGGCCATGATGTGGCCCGCGGCAATCTGCTGCGGAACCAGCGGCGAAGCGTGCGGGCCATAGAACACGCGGCGCCACTTGAAGCCGTCCATGATCGGGTAGGAGAAGTCCCCCGATGCCGTCATCACCGCGGATGAGACCAACAGTGCCGGCGCGATGAAGGTCAGGTAGTTCACGCCACCGAACACCGCCGCACTGTTGGCATCCACCAGGCTTGCCAGCCCGATGCCCATGGCGAACAGGTAGGCCACCGGCTGCCCCACGCTGTAGAGGAACACGGACCAGCCGTAGCCACGCATCACACGAAGGACCTGCTCGGCGTAGAAGAACGATCCCCAGCGTCGCGCCCGGCTGGCCGAGACGGCCGGCGAGTGTGCGCGCAAGGGATGGTCCGCCGTCGGGAGCTGGGCGTCAGTCATGCGTCCTCCTACTCAACTGGTCCCTAGTCAACAAGGCTTCGTCCGGTGAGCCGAAGGAAGACGTCCTCCAAGGAAGAACGACGTACCAGCGAGGTCAGGGGGCGGAGCCGGCGTGCGGAGACTTGTTCCAAGGCGGACTCGCCGTCGTCCGCGTAGATGAGCACACGATCCGGCAGTGTCTCCACCCGCTCCCCCACGCCTTCGAGTTCGACGCCGATGGTGGTATTGCGCTCGGACCCGAAGCGGAGCTCCAGGACCTCGCGTGTGGAATATTCGCGGATCAGGCTGGCCGGCGAGCCTTCGGCCATGATGCGGCCTTTGTCCACCACAATCAGCCGGTCGCAAAGCTGTTCGGCCTCGTCCATATAGTGGGTGGTGAGGATCAGGGTGACACCCTGTTCCTTCAACCTGAAGAGCCGGTCCCAAAGGATGTGCCGGGCCTGCGGGTCCAGCCCCGTGGTGGGCTCATCCAGGAGCAGGATCTTGGGTTCGTTGATCAGTGAGCGGGCAATCGTCAGGCGCCGTTTCATACCGCCCGAGAGGGCATCGACCCTGGACTTGGCTTTATCCGTCAATTGCGCGAACTCAAGCAGCTCATCGGCCTTGGGACGCAAGTAGCTCAAGGGCAGGCCGAAGTAGCGGCCATAGACAATCAGGTTTTCGCGGACCTTCAGTTCCTCGTCCAGGTTGTCCTGTTGTGGCACCACACCTAGATGCGCGCGGACTTCCGGGCCATGGGTTTCCGGGTCCAGGCCCATGATGCTGAGCTTCCCGGACGTGCGCTGGGAGACTCCGCCGATCATCTTCATGGTGGTCGACTTACCTGCCCCGTTGGGACCCAACAGGCCGAAGGACTCCCCCGCCGAAACCTCGAAGGAGATACTGTCGACGGCGGTGAGCTCACCGTAGGTCTTGGTGAGGTTTTCGGCTGTGATGACTGCGGGTGGGTTCATCTGGAAGCTGGCTGACGTGGAGAAAGAGCGGGTGGCTTCATTGTGCACCCACAGCAGACTAGTAGAGCCAAGGAATACGTGAAAGAGGTATTGCGCAATTTTCTGGAATAACCCCCGGCCCCGGATCGCCATCGGAAAGCAGCCGGCGTCGGATTCCGCTGGATCATTCCGCGCATCAGGCCTTGGAACCGCGTGATTCCAAGGCCTGATGGATTATCAAGACGAATGATCCAGCAAAATCCGCCGGTCCCTCATTTCGTCGGATGTGCCCGCAGCACTTCCAGGCGTTGGCGGTACTCGGTCTCGTCGATTTCGCCACGTGCGTAACGCTCCCTCAGCACGCTTTCGGCGCCCTGCGTTGCGGCCCAGTAGTGGTTCCGGCGCCACATGCGGCGGCCGAAGAAGATGAAGAATCCGATCACCAGGATCCAAAACAGCGGAATCAGGAGGAAAAGCGGCCAGAAGACGAATCCGTCCCCCGGTCCATGGACGACGTCGGCGGGAAGCTGCGCGGCCGCGGCGCCGATGGTGGTGCTCAGTGATGTCAACATGTCCAGTCCAAACTCTCAACAGGCCGTATCTCGGCTCTGTTTCCAGTCTGGTTTTCGGCCCATCCAATCGCGTCGGCCACCGGGAGGCACTTGCGGCCTGCCGCCTACTCCCACGGGAGACTGCGCAGAACCGCTAGCTGCTCCAGCCGGGCCGGACCAAACCGGATTCGTACGCCAGGACCACCAATTGCGCACGGTCCCGCACCAGCAATTTGGTCATGATCCGGGAAACGTGCGTCTTCGCCGTCAGCGGGGTGATGAACAGCCGTTCCGCGATCTCGGCGTTGTTCAGGCCTTCGCCCACCAGTGCGAGCACTTCCCGTTCGCGCTCGGTGATGTGGTCCAGGGGCACTGTCTTCGACGCCGCCTTGCTGTGCAGGGCGAGCTGGGCCATGATGCGGCGAGTCACCGATGGCGAAAGGAGGGCATCGCCGTCGTGCACCACCCGCACGGCGCGGATCAGTTCCTCCGGTTCGGTGTCCTTGACGAGGAAGCCAGCGGCACCCGCGCGCACGGCCTCGGCGATGTATTCGTCCAGTTCGAACGTGGTGAGGATGATGATGCGGGTGTGCGCGAGGCGGGGGTTGGCCAGGATCTGCCGGGTTGCGGAGAGCCCGTCGCCGTCGGGCATGCGGATGTCCATCAGGATGACGTCGGGTGCTTCTCGCTCGGCCAGCCTGACCGTGTCCCTGCCGGTACCCGCTTCTGCCACCACTTCCAGGTCCGGTTCAGCATCCAGGAGCGCCCGGAATCCCGCCCGGATAAGGTTCTGGTCGTCTGCCAGCAGCAAGCGGATCATGGCTGGTGTTCTCCCTTTGTGTGATCCAGCGGAAGCATCGCTTCAACGCGCAGCCCGGGATCCAGCGGGGTCAGGCTAAGTGTCCCGCCCAACGCGGCGACGCGCTCGCGCATGCCTGTCAACCCGTTGCCGGCAGTCGCTCCCCGCATGCCTGCACCGTCGTCGTCGATCCTCACCTTCAGCGCGTTCCCCGCCAATTCCAGAAGTACGACGGCGGACGCCGCGCCTGAGTGCCTGCGCACGTTGCTCAGCGCTTCCTGGACAATCCGGTAGGCCGTTTCCTCCTGTACTGTTCCAAGGTGCCCTGGGCCCAGGTGTTCCGGGCCCACCCGTTCGCGGTCTACGGAGTTCTCGAACCGCAGCTGCAGGCCGCCGCGCCGCGCGTCTTCCACGAGTTCCGGAATCCGCGCGAGGCTTGGCGGTGCGGCAGGACTCAACGGAGCGTCGTCGCGCAGTACGCCAAGGAGCTGACGGACCTCGGCCAAGGATTCCTTGCTCGCTGCTTTGATGGCCTCCAGCGCCGGACGGAGCTTCTCGGGATCGTTCGTGCCCAAGTGAAGCGCCACGGAGGCCTGGACGTTGATCATCGACAAGGAATGGGCCACCACATCGTGGATATCACGGGCGAGCGTGAGACGGTACTCGTCCCGTTCGGCCTGTTTCGCAGCCTCGCGCCGCCGACGGTATTCGGCCATCCGCTCGCCCCGACGTCGGAAGCCTTCACCGATCAGGACCAGGATCGCCACCCACGCGATGCCGGCGGATGCCCGGACAAGCCCGGTCTCACCTCCCGTCAAGAGGGAGAACAGCACGACGGCGACGGCGCAGATCCCTGCCCCCAGCCAGGCCTGCCAGCGCAGTCCGGCGGCCGCGGTCAGGATGATGGACAGCGCCAGGGACAGCACGATCGGACCCCAAGCGTAACCGAGGAGCACATAGCTGAAAGTGGCCGCCAAGGTGACCGGAAGCATGACAACGGGCCTGCTAGACCGGAAAGCCAGGGCCGCGGGTCCTGCCAGCAACAGGATGAAGGCCAGGGGGTCCAAGGGGCGCAGGTCAGCCTGGTGGCCTGCCGAAAAGACGGTCCCCAGGACTTGGATCAGGGCCACCGCGATCACGATGAAACTCGTAGGGGGACCCTGGAAACGCCGCTGCATGCTCCGAGCCTAGTCGCGGAGGGCTCCGGCGTCGTCGGGTTAACGGTGTAGGGCGCCTACTCCCGAGGGAGTAGGCGCCCTACACCGCGGTGGGGAGCAAATCAGACGGCGCTGGAGATGCTTCCCGCTGCCAATTGGCGTTCCGCGGCTTCGACCACGTTGGTCATGAGCAGCGCCACGGTCATGGGACCGACGCCGCCGGGGTTCGGCGAAATCCAGCCGGCTACATCGGCAACGGCGGGATCGATGTCGCCGTGGACCTTGCTCTTGCCCGTCTCGGGGTCGGTTTCACGGGTTACACCGACGTCGAGCACGGCCGCGCCCGGCTTCACGTCCGCAGCCTTGACGATGTGCTTGGCACCCGCCGCGCCCACAATCACGTCCGCCTGCCGCAGCAGCTCCGAGAGGTTCTTGGTGCCGGTGTGCGTCAGCGTCACGGTGGCGTTCACGGCCCGCCGGGTGAGCAGCAGGCCGATCGAGCGGCCGATCGTGACGCCGCGGCCGACCACCACAACGTGCTTGCCGGCGAGGCTGTAGCCGTTGCGCTCCAGGAGCTCGATGACGCCGCGGGGCGTGCACGGCAGCGGCGAGGTGATCTCTCCGTTGACGTTGAGCACCAGCCGGCCCAGGTTGGTCGGGTGCAGGCCGTCGGCATCCTTGGCGGGGTCGATCCGCTCGAGGATCGCGTCGGTGTCCAGGTGCTTGGGGAGCGGCAGCTGCACGATGTAGCCGTGGCAGGCGGGGTCCGCATTGAGTTCGTCGATGAGGGCCTCAACCTGGGCCTGGGTGGCATCCGCCGGAAGCTCACGCTGGATCGAGTTCATCCCGATCTCCACAGACTGCTTGTGCTTCATGGACACGTAAAGCTGCGAAGCAGGGTCCGCGCCTACGAGCACAGTAGCAATGCCCGGAGTTACGCCGCTGGCCTTCAGGGCAGCGACGCGCTCAGTGAGCTCGGATTTGATGGCGGCGGCAGCGGCCTTGCCGTCAAGGATCTTCGCGGTCTGCGCCATGGACGGGTTCACCACTGCTCGTGCTGCGGGTACAGCGGGAAGTCAGCGGCGAGCTTGTCGACACGGGCCTGCAGGGCTTCAACGTCGGTGGCGGAACCGGCCTTCAACGCCGAAGCGATGATCTCGGCAACCTCGGTGAACTCGGTAGCACCGAATCCGCGGGTGGCCAAGGCCGGGGTACCGATGCGCAGGCCGGAGGTGACCATCGGCGGGCGGGGGTCGAACGGAACGGCGTTGCGGTTGACTGTGATGCCCACCGAGTGCAGGAGGTCTTCGGCCTGCTGGCCGTCCAACTGCGAGTTGCGCAGGTCCACGAGGACCAGGTGGACGTCGGTGCCGCCGGTCAAGACGGAAATACCGGCTCCGGCAACATCAGCCTGGTTGAGCCGGTCGGCGATGATCTTGGCGCCTTCGATGACTCGTTCCTGGCGCTCCTTGAATTCCTCGCCCGCGGCGATCTTGAAGGCAACGGCCTTGGCTGCGATCACGTGCATGAGCGGACCGCCCTGCTGGCCCGGGAAAACGTTGGAGTTGAGCTTCTTCGCCCATTCTTCCTTGGCGAGGATCACACCGGAACGGGGGCCGGACAGCGTCTTGTGCACCGTGGAGGTGACGACGTCGGAGTGCGGCACCGGGCTCGGGTGCAGGCCTGCTGCCACAAGGCCGGCGAAGTGGGCCATATCCGTCCAGAGAAGCGCGCCAACCTCGTCGGCGATGGAGCGGAAGGCCTCGAAGTCGAGGTGGCGCGGGTAGGCGGACCAGCCGGCGATGATGACCTGCGGCTTCTCGGCAATGGCCTGCTCGCGGAGCTTGTCCATGTCCACGCGGAAGGTGTCTTCTTCGACCTGGTAGGCGGCAACCTTGTACAGCTTGCCGGAGAAGTTCAACTTCATGCCATGGGTCAGGTGGCCACCGTGGGCCAGGGACAGGCCCAGGATCTTGTCCCCCGGGTTGATCAGGGCGGAGAGGGCAGCCGCGTTGGCCTGGGCACCAGAGTGGGGCTGAACGTTGGCGTACTCTGCACCGAAGAGTGCCTTTACGCGGTCGATTGCCAGCTGCTCGGCAATGTCCACGTATTCGCAACCACCGTAGTAGCGCTTGCCCGGGTAGCCTTCGGCATACTTGTTGGTCAGGACAGAACCCTGGGCCTCCATGACGGCGCGGGGTGCAAAGTTCTCGGAAGCGATCATTTCCAGGGTGCCGCGCTGGCGGCCGAGTTCCTGTTCCAGAACTGCTGCGATCTCGGGGTCGAGTTCGGAAAGCGGCTGGTTGCTGATGGTCGCGGAGGTGATGGTGGTGGTCACGAAGATCTCCTGGATAGGCAACGGGTATTTCTACAGGTCAGGCTACCGGCTGGGTTTTTTCCATGCCTTTGATTACGGGGCATGGCACAGCGACAGTAAAACGTGACCCTCGGCCCAGGCGTACGATCCGTGGTCTTCATCAATGCCGCTCCCTGGTGGTACCCCACCCAACGCCAGTCGCGACGACTTAAACAGTACAACAGGTGCGCAACGGTAGGCTTGACTGTGTGACTGACTCCACCCTGCCCACGTCTTTTGTTGTAACCCTGTCCTGCCCGGACCGGCCCGGAATTGTGCACGCCGTTGCAGGCGCCTTGTTGGAAGCTGGCTGCAACATCGCCGATTCCCAGCAATACGGCAGCCCCAGCACGGGAAACTTCTTCATGCGGGTGGAAGCCACCACGTCCTCAACCCAGGCTGAACTGAGTTCGGCGCTGGCCCCGGTGGCCGAAGAATTCGGGATGAAGTGGCAGATCAACCCGGTGGGCGAGAAAGTCCGGACCCTGATTCTGGGTTCAAGGGACGCGCATTGCCTCAACGATCTGCTCTTCCAGCAACGTTCCGGAACCCTCCCCATCGAAGTACCGGCCATCGTGTCCAACCACCGGGACCTCGAAGGGCTGGCCGAGTTTTATGGCATCCCCTTCCACCACATCCCCGTAACCCCGGACACCAAACCCCAAGCCGAGGCGAAACTCCTCGAGCTCATCCATGAGCACGGCATCGAGCTGACTGTCCTGGCGCGCTACATGCAGGTCCTCTCCAACGAGCTCTGCGCCGAGCTCAACGGCAAGGCCATCAACATCCATCACTCCTTCCTGCCGTCCTTCAAGGGCGCCAAGCCCTACCACCAGGCGCATGCCCGGGGCGTGAAGATCATTGGCGCCACCGCCCACTACGTCACCGCGGATCTCGATGAAGGTCCCATCATCGAGCAGGAAGTCATCCGCGTGGACCACGCCCGAACCGCCGAGCAATTCGTGCAGATGGGCCGCGACGTCGAGGGCCGCACCCTCGCTCAGGCCGTGCAGTGGCACGCCGAACACCGCGTCCTCCTGGACGGCACCCGCACGGTGGTCTTCAACTAGCATTCCCCGCCCAACTAACTCGCAGTTGGTGTCGTTTTGAGGCCTTATAACGACACCTACTGCTAGTCAGTTGGGTGTCCTACGCTGGGTGCATGGACGGGACCCCGACGGCATCCAGCGACGAAAGCGTCGACCACGAGGCGGACCTCGCGGTTTATTACGACCGGCAGGCCCCCGCCGAGAACACCCGGGCCCTGACGCCGCGTCGGACGGAATGCCGCGATTGGTTCATCCGTATGCTCAAGGTCGAACACAGGCACTCACTGTTCGAACTAGGCTGCGGGACCGGCGTCGAAGGGCTGGAATTCGTGCGAGCGGGACTGCACTACACCGGCGTCGACCTTTCCGAGGAAAGCATCCACGTCGCCCGCGCCAAGGGCTTGGATGCCAGCGTGGCCAGCGGCCGCAACCTGCCATTCGCCGACGGCGTGTTCCCCGCCGTGTGGACCATGAGCACTTTGCTCCATGTCCCTAACACTCGAATCCACGACGTCGTCAGCGAACTTGTGCGGGTCGCCGCGCCGGGCGCGCCAATCGCCGTCGGGCTCTGGTCAGGTGACGATGAAGAAGTCCTCAACCCCGAGGACGAAGACGAGCCGCGGCGGTTCTTCAGCCGGCGGAGCGACGCGACTCTGCTTCGGATCTTCGGCGCGCACGGCGACGTGGAGCACTTTGAGACCTGGCCGGAGGGCACGGGAACCGAATCCGGGCCGGGTGCGGGGAATTGGAGGCAGCACTACCAGTTCCTGGTTCTCCGAACGCCCCACCCAACTAACTAGCAGTTAATGTCGTTTTGAGCGCTCAAAACGACACCTATTGCTAGTTAGTTGGCTTGGGACGCCGTCATCTAGGCTTGCCCCATGGCTCCCATTTACACTTTTGCCGGGGATACCCCGGCCATCCATGACACCGCCTTCGTGGCACCGACGGCGTCCATTATCGGCAAGGCCACCCTCGGCGAGGACTCCAGCGCCTTCTATGGCGTGTCCGTCCGCGCAGACACCGCCGCCATCCGCGTCGGTGCCGGCTCGAACCTCCAGGACAATGTGGTCCTGCACGCCGACCCCGGCTTCCCCTGCACCGTAGGCGAGCGCGTCAGTGTCGGACACAGTGCCGTCGTGCACGGGTGCACTGTGGAAGACGACTGCCTCATCGGCATGAGCGCCACCATCCTGAACGGCGCCGTCATCGGTACCGGTTCGCTCGTGGCGGCGGGCGCCGTCGTCCTTGAGGGAACTGTCATCCCGCCGCGTTCCTTGGTTGCCGGTGTGCCCGCCAAAGTGCGCCGCGAACTGAGCGAGGAAGAACTCGACGGCGTGAAGCGCAACGCGGCGCACTACAGGGAGCTAGCAGCGGCGCACCGCGAGATGCACGCACGGGATTAAAGCGAAATGCCCGGCAGGATGATTCTCCTGCCGGGCATTTTCGTATCCGGTTTAGGGGTCCGGGATGGGACTAGTCCAGGCTGATCGGACCCAGCTCGTCCAACAGTTCACCGGGACCGGGGTTGCCGGCCACGGACGAGCCGCCGAGGTGGTTCACCACGCCCCAGACGGCGTTGAGCCCTGTGGTAACGGCGCCTTCGGCCCAACCCGCGGTGAACGAGACGTCGTCGCCGGCCAGGAAGATACCCCGCTGGCTCTCCGGCAGGTTGTCCTGTTTGAAGTGCGTGAAGAGGCGCTGCTGGTAGCGGTAGTGCCCCGGCAGGTTGGCCTTGAAGGCCCCCATGAAGTTGGGGTCGGCCTCCCAGGAGACCGTGATGGGCTGGCCCACGATATGGCTCGCAATGTCCACACCCGGGTAGATCTGCTCGAGTGAGTGCAGCATGAGCTTGACGCGTTCCTCGGCGCTGAGCGAGAGCCACTTCAGGGCGTCGTCGTTCCACGTGTAGGAAAGCAGGATGACGGCAGGCTTGTCCGGGCCGTCGTCGAGCAGGTACGTTGCCCGGTTGAGCCGGTCGGTCAGGGTCATGGACAACACCTCCCGGCCCGTTTCGGGGTCGATGTCCTTCCAGAACGGCCGGTCCACCATCACGAAGGTCTTGGACGACTGCATGTAGTGCGAGCGCTCGATCGCGGTCCACAGTTCCGAGGGGAACAAGGATTCCTGGGTGTGGATGCGCGTGGACAGCAGCCAGGACTGGCATGTGGTCACGACGGCGGGGTAGCCGGTTTCGCGGCCCCAACGTTCGCGCACCATGAGATCGCCGTTCTCGCCGCGCTCGATGCGGTCCACGGCTCCGCGCGGGGAACCGGAATGCAACGATGCCAGCGAGGTGCCCTCGGGCCAGTGGGCCATGCCCGACGGCGCGTGGTGCCACAGTGCCTCGGGGAGCCGCTGCGCTCCCCCAGTGATGAGCCGGTGCTGGTCATCAGCGTCCGTGTAGACGACGCGCAGGATCTCGAGGATGGAGTTGGGGAAGTCGGTGTCCCATCCGCCGGTACCGAAACCTACCTGCCCGAAGGCCTCGCGATGCGCGAATCCGGCCTCTTTGAAGGACTTGCTTGCGGCGATGAAGCCGTAGAAGGTCTGCTCATCCAGGAGCGGGAGCAGTTCGTTCCAGAGTTCCTTGATGCGGGTGGTGTCCCGGGCCCGGATGGCTTCCTGCATTTCCTGGAACGCCGCGCCGTCATTGACGGCGGCCTTCCAGGCTGCGGCAACTTCGTGGAAGAACTCCGGGAGGTCAGCCGACGTGGCCGCATAGTGTTTCTGCCCGGCCAACTCGATCACCGTGCTTGTTGTTGCGGGCGCGAGCGGGTTGGGGAATTCCTGGGTGTCCAGGCCGAGCAGGTCCACATAGTGGTAGAACGCCTTGCCGGACACCGGGAACCGCATGCCGCCAAGATCTGCCACCACTCCAGGAGCCGAGGGGAAGCCCGCGGTGCGGAGCCGCCCGCCGATCTGGTCAGCCTCGTAGACCACGGGCCGCAGTCCGAGTTTCATGAGCTCGTAGGCCGTGACGAGTCCCGAGAGGCCGGCGCCGATCACTGCGACCTCCGTGCCGTATAGTTCCGGCGGAACAACCGCCAGACCGTCGGGGTGGGCGAGGTAGTGGTCGTAGCTGAACGGGAAGTCGGGGTTCAGCATGGTGATGGGAGCGTCGGCCGGCGTTGCTTGGGAATTCCCCGCGTCCCCCGCGCGGGGTGTGGGTTCCGTGGGCAATTCGGTGGCGATGGTCATGAAAGTTCTGCCTTCACAGTTTCCGGGTCAGGGACCCTTGCGGATAGTTCACGGTAATCCTGTTCGGTCAGGGCCGCTACCTTGGAATTCCGGCGTCCATAGCCGAAGTAGAGGGCGATCCCCACGAGCATCCAGCCACCGAACACCACCCAGGTGTCTGCGCCCAGGTTGGCCATGAGGTAGGCGCACATCAGGGTGCCGAGAACGGGGGTGATCGGGTAAAGCGGCACGCGGAAGCTGCGCTTCAGCTCGGGGCGGTTGCGCCGCAGGTAGATGACGGCGACGTTCACCAGCGCGAACGCGAAGAGGGTGCCGATGCTGGTGGCGTCAGCCAGCGCGCCGAGCGGGACAAGCCCTGCGGTGAGTGCGACGGCGGTGCCCACGATGAGCGTTCCGGCCACCGGGGTGCCGGTGCGCGGGGAAATACGGCCAAAGACCTCGGGGACCAGTCCGTCGCGGGACATGGAGAGCAGGATCCGGGTCTGGCCGTAGAGCACGGTCAGGACGATGCTGGCGATGGCGAGCACGGCTCCGATGGAGAAGACGAGCGCGATCCAGGGCTGCTGGGTGGTTTCCTCCAGGATCTGGACCAGGGCTGCCTCGGTGCCGCCGAACCATTCCCAGGGCCGCGCGCCGATGGCCGCCACGGCGACCAGGACGTAAATGCTGGTCACGATCACCATGGAGAGCAGGATGGCCCGGGGCAGGTCGCGCTTGGGGTTGCGGGCTTCCTCTCCGGCAGTGGAGGCGGCGTCGAAGCCGATGTAGGAGAAGAAGACGCGGGATGCGGCGGCCGAGACACCTGCGGCACCCATCGGCATGAGGGGTTCGAAGTTGCCGGCGTTGAACGCGGTGAAGGCAACGGCGCAGAAGAACAGCAGAATGACAATCTTGATGGTCACGATCGCCGTGTTGATCCACGCGCTCTCCTTGGCGCCCCGCACCAGCAGGATCATCGCGAGGACAACAATCGCCATGGCGGGGATGTTGACCACGCCACCGCTGCCCGGTGGCTGGGACATCGCGTCGGGGAGGAACTGCCCGAACGCTGCCAGGGTTTCGTTTACGTATTGCCCTGCGCCGACGGCCACGGCAGCTACTGAGACGGCGTATTCGAGGACGAGGCACCAACCACAGATCCAGGCCATGCCCTCGCCCATGGTGGCGTAGGAGTAGGAGTAGCTCGAGCCGGCTACGGGTACGAGGCCCGCCATTTCCGCGTAGGACACTGCGGAGAACAGGGCAGCGAGACCCGCCACCACAAAGGAAATCCAGACTGCGGGTCCAGCCAGGGGCACGGATTCGCCGAGGATCACCAGGATCCCGGTGCCAAGGGTGGCGCCGACGCTGATCATGGTCAGTTGGAGGACACCGAAGCTGCGGACCAGTGGTGTTCCACCTTCGCTGCTTCCGGCTTCGCTGACCATCTGCCCGATGGGCTTGCGGCGCAGCAGTTGCGCCCCGAGCCCCGGACGGCGGGCAGCCTCTGCGGCGTGTATTGGCTTGGTCTGGGTGGAGGTAGGCACAGTCACCGTTGACGTCCCTTCAGAGTAGTTTGCGGTTTCCCGTGTCCACCGTAAGCCTGTGAGCCAGCTCTCAGGGCGGTGCAAAATGACCTATAGTGATCAACCATGAGACGTATTGCACAATCAGAACCAACGCCGGAAGCGGCTCTTTCCGGACAGGTCAGTGTTGACCTGTCTGCGATTTCAGACAACATCAAAGCCCTGAAGAAGCGCACCGCCGCGCCGTATTTCATGGCCGTCGTCAAAGGTAACGGCTATGGGCACGGCCTGGTGGATGTAGCCCGCACTGCAGTCAAGGCAGGGGCTGACTGGCTGGGAACTGCGCAGCTGAGCGAAGCCATCACCTTGCGCAAGGCGGGCATCACCGTGCCGGTCTTGTCCTGGCTTTATCTGGCATCCCAGACCAGCGCAACCATCCGAGAGGCACTCGAATACGACGTCGACGTTTCGCTTGGGAGCGTCGGCCAGCTAGAGGTGCTGGCGGGGATCGCGGGGCAATTGGGACGCCCCGCCGTCGTACACCTGGAACTGGACAGCGGCCTCAGCCGCGGCGGCGCGCGAAAGGAAGACTGGCCGGAGCTCGTGGCCCATGCGCGAAAGGCCGAGCAGGACGGCACTGTGCTGGTACGCGGCATCTGGACGCACCTGGCCTGGGCCGATGTTCCCGCACACCCGGGCAACGCAGCCGCCGTGGCGGAATTCGAGGACGCCGTGCGCGAAGCCAGGGCCGCCGGTCTGGACCCGCAACTCCGGCACGTATCCAGCTCGGCCAACATCCTGGAGCGGGCCGAATTCCATTTCGACATGGTCCGGGCCGGACTGGCCATCTACGGGCTAGCCCCCGCGGACCACCTGGATCCTGCCGACTTCGGACTGCGCCCCGCGCTGAGCGTCACCGCACCGCTCGTCATGGTCAAGAAAGTCCCCGCGGGAACAGGCGTCAGCTACGAACACCAAGCCATCACGCATGAGCCGCGCTATCTCGGTCTCATCCCCTTGGGCTACGCAGACGGCATCCCCAAGGGCATCAGCGGCCGCAGCCTGGTCCAGATCGCCGGACGGAAAGTCCCCGTGATCGGCAAGGTGTGCATGGACCAGTTCATGGTGGACCTCGGCCCGGATGCGTCCGGCATCGCCGTCGGAGACACGGCTGTACTGTTCGGCGATCCGGCCGAAGGGGCTGCGAGCGCGGACGATTGGGGCGCCGCGATCGGAAGCCATGGCGACGAAATCATCAACCGGATCGCGCCCCGCCTCCCCCGCGCGTATGAGTCCAGTGCCTACGAATGCCCCGATTACCAGGAGCTTGCAGTCAGGGAGGCACCGAGCGATGTCGCCTGAGCCGAGCCAGGGTCGACTGAGTTTTGTCACACTCGATCAGTTCCTCAAGCAGCTGCCGCCCGAGTTGGAGATACTCCACGACGGCGGCAGCGGCGGGGAGCTGCTGCGCTGGGTCGAGCCAAGCGAACTGGACGATCCCACCCCCTACCTGCCGGAAGGGGAGTTCCTGCTGACCGCGGGGCTCCCTTTCCTGGGCGACGGCGGTTCCCAAGAGAACGTTGACGCTTACGTGAAGCGGCTGGTCGGGGCTAAGGTTGCGGCACTGGGGTTCGGGATCAGGCCGTATTTCGACGCCGTCCCGTCCGAGCTGCTCAAGGCGTGCCGCCGGCACAAGCTCACGTTGATTGAGATCCCGGAGTCCATCCCGTTCGCCGCGATCGGGCTGGAGTTCTCCCAGCTCCTGGAATCGGACAACGCGAAGGTCTTCCGCCAACTCGCGGACACCAACAGGCAACTCATGCGGGCTGTCCTCTCCCCCGGCCTGAACACGAACTGCTCGCCGCCCTGGTCCAAAAGGCGCCTGTCTGGGCCCTGCTGGTCGGCGCGGACGGGCGCATCCGTGCGCGGGCCCACGCCGCCGGCGGCAGCACCGGCGTCGAGCATTCACTCCTGGAGCCCATGCTGGAACGGCTCCTTTCGGGCAGCGGGCCGCGCGTTGAGGTGGACGGCTTTGAGCAGCCGGGCTCCGCGATGGTTTTCGGCCACCCGCTGCGGAGCACCAAGGACGCCAACCTCGGCGCCTTGGTTCTGGGCTCGGACGTTGCGCTGACTCCCGCCCAGAACAGCGTGGTGCAGTCAGTGGTGGGGCTGTTGGAGTTGCTGGTCCGGCAGCGCACCAGCGGCTCGCTCGCGCCGAGCCAGTTGGCTACAGCATTGCTCCTGCACCCGGAGAGCCTTGCCGCTGGCAGTACGCGGCACATCAACGGGCTCAAGGACCTCCTCGCGCAAAGCGTGGCCTCCACACGCTCCGCTCCCCTGCGCGTGGTCCAGGGCATCAAAGTGGACTCTCCTGAATGGCCCGCCGGCGACAGCCCCGTGCGCGAGCTATTGCAGTGGCGGCGCCTCTTCGACACCAAACTCGTGGAAATCACCGATTACGGATTCGCTGCGATCACACGGCTCAAAGTTGACGACGCCCTGCTGGCCGACATCGAGAAACTCGGATGGCGGCTGGTCATCGGGGATCCCACGGAACTGACGGGGCTCGCGGCAGCGCATCAGCGCGTCACGTCGCTCCGCAGCCGTGTGCAATCGAGTGGCAAGAGCGCCCGGGTCGACGAGGTCACGTGGTCCGTGACCGGGCTCCTGGGCCGTGAGGCCGGGTCCATGTTGGCCGCGCGGCTGCTTGAACCGGTACTCACCTTGGAGCCCGAACGACGGGATCCTCTGTTGGCCGTGCTCCGGGGCTGGCTAAGCGAGAACGGCAGCTGGGATGCCTCCGCCAAACTACTGGGCCTGCACCGCAACAGCGTGCGCCGCCAGATTGGCCTGCTCGCCGAATTGCTCGACGCCGACCTGAACCAGGCCCAAGTGCGTGCCGAACTCTGGATAGCGCTGCAGTACACGGACGAGTTGGTGGGTGGCGGGGATGGCGGCCTATGGGAGAAGTCGCTCAAGGTGGGCGGGTATTAGGCGGTGGCCGCGGAGCCCGTCGTCGGGGATGTCGACCGGATCGGCAGGAACTCGCTCCGTGCGAACTATTTTGGAAATATCGTTATCGTCATATTCATTCAGTAAATAACCCGGAATTCCAGTTTGTTGCGTCTTGAATGTGGTCATATTCCACTTATCGCGCTGCCAGTCGGGGATGATCCCAACTAAGGGCCATCCGTCCATCTTGAATCCGAGGGGACCGAACCGAAGGACAGCTATCGCGTCGGTCGGGTTGAGTGCAGCGTAGCCGGGTTCGAGTTCAAGGATTCCTGGAGGAAAGAAATAGCCAATCATTGCATTCCCGCGCCCCATGCGAGATACAACTCCAACCACATCCCCTTTGTTGGTAGGGACTTCGAAAATCGTACCTTCAGTCAATCTCAATCGGGCCACTGTCATTTCCCTTCGCACAGGCGCCGCAGGTAGTCTTGCCCGGCTTTCATGTAGGTCCCGTAATTCGGGTTAATGAGTGAAATTCCACGACCGCTCCGCCTGCTGCGGCGACTTCCGTGGCTTCCGACTATCAGTGCGACGTTACCAACGATCTGTTGCGTTTCTGGCGACCCGGTCCAAGGCTGCCACCGCGCTTATCCGGAATCCCGGCATTAGAGAAACAGGACTACGAGTCCCACTCGCGGTACAACTCCGGGCGCCGTTCACGCAGGTACGGCACTTGTTCCCGGGCCGTCTTGACGCTTTCCGTGGAGATCTCGGCGAAAAGCAGCGCCGCCCCGTCACCGGCGGCAGCCAACAGAGAGCCATCCGGACCGGCGACTACGCTTCCGCCGAGGAAGTCACAGCCGTCCTCGTGCCCGCTGTGGTTGGCGTAGGCCACGGTGAGCTGGCTTTCCAGGGCCCTCGCACGGATCAGTACCTGAGGCACGGCATCGAAGCCCGCGGACAAAGCGGTGGGGACCAGGAGAAGTTCGGCACCTCGCGTTGCCGCGGCACGGACGGCCTCCGGGAATTCGACGTCATAGCAAATCAGCAGCGACGTCTTGATGCCGTCGAAGTCGACGACGGCGGGAGCTGCTTGGGCGGCGGAGAACGCCTTGCGCTCTTCGGCGCCGAAGAGGTGCACTTTGTTGTAGTCCAGGAGCACGGTTCCGCGTGCGTCCAGGAGTGTGGCGGAGATGTGCCAGCCACCGTCGGCAGCTGGCGCCGGGAGGCTGTAGACCAGCCCGATTGCGTGCGTGCGGGCGATGTCCGCAAGGCGCTGCCGGATATCGGGAAGCGCCAATGGGTCGAAATCGCTGTGGATCCTGAGCGGGGCGTAGCCCACGGGGAAGAGCTCCGGGGTCAGCAGGAGGGCAGAGCCGGCCGCGGCAGCGCGTTGTGCTGCCGCGTCGATCACTCTCAGATTGGCGTCGATGTCCAGGACAACAGCGTTGGCCTGCAGGACAGACAGCAGCATCTTTACCACCTCAATAGCACCTTGCATCCCCGGGCAATCGTTCTTTTGTAGACATAACCGGGATTCCTCGTGGTTCCAGCGTAGCCAGCCCCTGAGCGCTGACGAAGGACAAATGGACCCGCAAAGGGCCGAACGGGGATGGTTCGTACATGCCAAGGGCAAAGTCCATGACCACGACGCAACTTTGGAACGTTGCGTTAACTTCTTGACTGCAACTGTGATTTGGGGCACGCTTCATGTCATGCCTGCAACATCCCGCTCGACGAAGAGCCACCGCAAGAACCCCGGCTCGCAATCAGCGCTGCGCCACCTGAACCAACAGCGGCTCATCGAATGCCTGCTGAGCGGCCCATCCACCCAGGCCGAGCTCGCCAGGCAAACCGGTCTTTCCACGGCCACAGTGTCCAACATCGTCAAGATCATGCAGGACGCCGGGCTTGTCTCCACCGAGCCGATCACCAGCTCCGGGCGCCGGGCCCTGAACGTCAGACTCAACAGCAACGGCGCCGTGGCGGTGGGAATCGATTTTGGCCGGCGCCACCTGCGGGTCGTCCTGGCGTCGCTGGGCTACCACATCATCGTCGAGGAAACAGTCACCCTCCCCCTCGGCCACCACGCCGAACAGGGCATCAGCGCCGCCGTCGCGCTCCTCGACAAACTGCTGCTGGAAAGCGGTGTTGACCGGAGCGCGGTAGTGGGCGCCGGGGCCGGCATCGCGGGCCCCATCGACCGCCGTTCCGGTACGGTGGCGCAGGGGGCCATCCTGCCTGAATGGGTGGGAATCCAGATTCTCGAACGGCTTGAGGAAGCCCTCAATCTGCCCGTATACGTTGACAACGACGCCAATCTGGGTGCCCTGTCCGAGGTCACGTGGGGGCCGCACAGCGGGATCAGCAACCTCATGTTCCTCAAGATCGGTTCCGGCATCGGCGCGGGCCTCATCATCAATGGTGCGCCCTACTACGGGGCGGTGGGAATCACGGGAGAGATCGGCCATGCGACCATCCACGAATACGGCGCCATCTGCCGCTGCGGCAACCGGGGCTGCCTGGAAACCATGGCTTCCACCACCACCATGATCGAGCTGCTAGGCAAGGGTTCAGGCGTGCACCTCGAGCCTGAGGACATTGTCCGAAACGCCCTGGCCAGGGACTCTGCAACCCTCCGCGTCGTGGACGACGCCGGACTCGCGGTGGGGCGCGCCCTGGGCAATGTGGCCAATCTCATAAACCCGGAAGTCATCGTGGTGGGCGGCCCGCTTGCCGGCCTCGGAGACATCCTCCTCGACCCGATCCGGCGCGGCCTCGTCCGCCATGCGGTGCCCGTGATCGGCGAGACAACGCACTTGGCAATGTCGTCGCTCGGTGCCAGGGCGGAGGCCCTCGGGGCGGCCGCTTTGGTGTTCCAGCACGCCGGCATCAAGCAGTCCTGAACATTTCGTTACCACGCTGTTACCGCCGTCTTGCGTTAAAGTCTTGACGACAAGCGGTGTGATCCAGTTTACTTTCACATCAGATAGGCTCGCCATCCGCGGGCCGACAACGACGTCAAACATTGGAGGCGCAAGGGTATGTCGACCCCCGTAACGCACCAGGACCCGGTCCTTCTCGAGATGCGGTCCATCACCAAGGAATTCCCCGGCGTCAAGGCGCTCTCGAACGTTAGCCTCCGGGTCAAGGTGGGCGAGATCCACGCTATCTGCGGCGAAAACGGAGCAGGCAAGTCCACGTTGATGAAGGTGCTTTCAGGGGTCTACCCCTACGGCAGCTACGACGGCGACATCGTGTACCAGGCGGAAGTCCAGCAGTTCAGGGACATCCGGGCGAGCGAGCAGGCCGGAATCGTCATCATCCACCAGGAACTCGCGCTGATCCCGGAACTGTCCATCACGGAGAACATCTTCCTCGGCAACGAACCCGTCCGACGCGGCATCATCGACTGGGCCGAGGCCCGCAAGCGCTCGGTTGAACTCCTCGCCAGGGTCGGCTTGCGCGAGGATCCTGATACCCCCATCAAGGAAATCGGCGTCGGCAAGCAGCAGCTGGTGGAAATCGCCAAGGCCTTGAACAAGTCCGTCAAGCTGCTCATCCTGGATGAGCCGACTGCTGCCCTCAACGAATCGGACTCCCAGCACCTGTTGGACCTCATCCTCGGCCTCAAGGGCCGGGGCATCACGTCCATCATGATTTCCCACAAGCTCAACGAGATCGAGCAGATCGCGGACGAGATCACCATCATCCGCGACGGCAAGTCGATCGAGACGCTCAACGTGAAGGAAGACGGCGTCGACGAGGACCGGATCATCAAGGGCATGGTCGGCCGGACGCTCGAGTCCCGCTTCCCGGACCACACACCGAAGATCGGTGAGGTGTTCTTCGAAGTCAAGGACTGGAATGTCGGGCACCCCCAGATCCAGGACCGCTTGGTCTGCAAGAACTCCAACTTCCATGTGCGCCGCGGCGAAATCGTGGGATTCGCGGGTCTGATGGGCGCCGGACGAACCGAGCTTGCCCGCTCCGTCTTCGGCCACTCCTACGGCCGGTTCATCTCGGGTCAGGTGTACAAGGACGGTAAGCCCATCACCATGCGCAGCGTCCGCCAAGCGATCGACGCCGGTCTTGGCTACGTCACCGAGGACCGCAAGAGCCTGGGGCTGAACCTCCTGGACGACATCAAGACCACCACGGTGTCTGCCAACTTGAAGAAAGTCAGCCGGGGAATCGTCGTCGACACCAACAAAGAATTCATGGTGGCGGAGCAATACCGGAAGTCGCTGCGGACCAAGACCCCGTCAGTGGAGGAAGGCGTGTCGAAGCTCTCCGGCGGCAACCAGCAGAAGGTTGTGCTCGCCAAATGGATGTTCACCGATCCTGACCTTCTCATCCTGGATGAACCCACCCGCGGAATCGATGTCGGGGCCAAGTACGAGATCTACGGCATCATCCAACAGCTGGCCAACCAAGGGAAGGGCGTGATTGTGATTTCCTCCGAACTCCCCGAGTTGCTGGGCCTCTCGGACCGCATCTACACCATCTTCGAGGGCTCCATCACTGGCGTACTGAACAAGGACGAAGCCAGCCAGGAGAGCCTCATGAAGCTCATGACATCCAGCCGCAAAGCCGCCTGACCCCGGTCATCTCCAGAACCACACGGACACAAGGACCCAAAACAATGAACGCGCTCAAGAAGCTATTCGGTGGCAACACCCGCCAATTCGGCATGATCTTCGCCCTGGTTGCACTCGTCATCTTCTTCCAGATCTTCACCTCGGGCCGCACGCTTACCCCGGGCAACGTCATCAACCTTTTCAACGGCAACTCCTACATCCTGATCCTGGCCATCGGTATGGTCCTGGTGATCATCGCCGGCCACATCGACCTTTCCGTAGGTTCGGTTGCGGCCTTCGTCGGCATCTCGGTGGCACTGGCCATCAGGGACTGGCACCTGCCCTGGTATGCAGCCGTGCTGTTCGGACTCCTGCTCGGTGCCCTGATCGGCGCCTGGCAAGGATTCTGGACGGCTTATGTCGGCATTCCGGCATTCATCGTGACCCTGGCGGGCATGTTGTTGTTCCGCGGTTTCAACCAGTTCGTCGGCAAGTCCAACACCGTTCCGGTCCCCGAAGACTTCCAGTACCTGGGCTCCGGCTACCTGCCTGAAGTAGGGCCCAGCACGGGATTCAACAACCTGACGGTCCTCCTGGGACTCATTGCTGTTGCCTTCGTGATCACCAGTGAAATCCGTTCCCGCCGCACTGCCCAGGCATTGGGTGCCGAGGTTCCTGAAGGCTGGGTGATGGTCACCAAGCTCGTGCTGGTCAACGCAGCCATCCTCTACGCCACCTACCTGTTCGCCACCGGCCGCACCGGCACGTCGTTCCCCATCCCCGGCCTCATCCTGGCCGTGCTGGTCCTGATCTATGGCTTTATTTCCGCCAAGACGGTCATCGGGCGGCACATCTACGCGGTCGGTGGCAACCGCCACGCGGCCGAGCTCTCCGGGGTTCAGTCCAAGAAGGTCAATTTCATGGTCATGATGAACATGTCCATCCTGGCCGGACTCGCCGGCATGATCTTCGTTGGCCGCTCCACCGCTTCAGGTCCGTTCGACGGCGTCGGCTGGGAACTGGACGCCATTGCCGCCGTCTTCATCGGTGGTGCAGCAGTTACCGGTGGCGTGGGCACCGTGATCGGCTCCATCGTCGGTGGCCTGGTCATGGCTGTCCTCAACAACGGCCTCCAACTCCTCGGCGTCGGTGCAGACCTTACCCAGATCATCAAGGGCCTCGTGCTGCTCGCCGCAGTCGCCTTCGACGTCTACAACAAGACCCAGGGCAAGAAATCGATCATCGGAATGATGATGAAGAACTTCGGCCGGAGCAGCGAAATCGCTCCGGACGAGACAACCTCAACCAAGGAAGTCATCTCGAAGGAAGCCTGATCGGCTTCAGGACAACGTGTTCCATCCACAACAAAGAAAGCGAACCAAGTTATGCGAATGTTTGGTAAAGCAGGAAAGGCAGCAGCAGTAGCTGCGATCGCGGCACTGGCGCTGACGGCCTGCGGCCGTACGGACAGCGGCACCTCCGGTGGTTCATCAAGCGGCGGTGAGGCATTCCCCAAGGGTTCCTCGATCGGCGTCGCGCTCCCCCAGAAAACGAGCGAAAACTGGGTCCTGGCGGAGAAGCTGTTCAATGACGGGCTCACGAGCGCAGGCTTCAAGCCGGATGTGCAGTTCGCCAACGGCGGCGTTTCGGAGCAGCAGAACCAGATCAGCGCCATGGTCACCAAGGGCGACAAGGTCATCATCGTTGGTGCAATCGACGGCGCACAGCTTGGCACGCAGCTCAAGCAGGCCAAGGACGCGGGCGCCACGGTCATCGCCTACGACCGTCTCCTGCTGAACACCGCCAACGTGGACTACTACGTGGCCTATGACAACTTCAAGGTCGGCGTGCTCCAGGGTCAGGCCCTGCTGGACGGGCTGAAGACCAAGAAGGCGAGCGGCCCGTACAACATCGAGCTGTTCGCAGGCTCCCCCGATGACGCCAATGCGAAGGTCTTCTTCGACGGCGCCATGAGCATCCTGCAGCCGAAGATCGACGACGGGACCCTCAAGGTGGTTTCCGGACAGAAGTCGTTTGAACAGGCCGTGACCCAGGGCTGGAAGGCAGAGAACGCCCAGAAGCGCATGGATACCCTGCTTGCAGGCACGTACACCAGTGCCTCCCTGGACGGTGTGCTGTCCCCGAACGACACCCTGGCCCGCGCCGTCCTGACCTCGGTCAAGGCCGCAGGCAAGCCGCTGCCGATCGTGACCGGCCAGGACTCGGAAGTTGAGTCGGTCAAGTCCATCCTTGCGGGTGAGCAGTACTCCACCATCAACAAGGACACCCGCAAGCTCGTTGAGCACGCCATCACCATGGCCAAGGATCTGCAGGCAGGCAAGCAGCTGGAAATCAACGACACCAAGTCCTACAACAACGGCGTCAAGACCGTGCCGGCTTACCTGCTTCCTCCGGTCATCGTGACCAAGGACAACGTGAAGACGGCTTACGTGGACGATCCGGTACTCGGCCCGCTCACCAAGTAGTACTAGCGTTTCAAGCACCACAACGACGGCGGCCATCCCCACTGAAGGGGGTGGCCGCCGTCGTCGTGTCCGGAGCGATCCGCCGTCGGGGCAACACTTCACAGGCCCCGCATAGCTTCGGCTGAACAGCCGCACAGCCGCGGTGAGCACTCTTAGGTGAGCAGGCGCGCCGCTGGGGCGGGCCGGGTCCAAAGGAGAAACGTGAGCGTCCTCGCCCGGAGTGTAGGCAATGCCTTCCGCAACAAGATAAGAACCGCGGCTGTGGTGGCAGTTCTGGCAGTCGCAATCGGGCTGGCACTGGCCATGCTCGTGGCCAACCAAGCCGTTGGCGGCAAAGTCCAGGAGCTCAACGCCTCCGTGGGCACGGTCCTGACCGTGAACCCCGCCGGCGCGCAAGGCTTTGATGGCGGCGGCGAGCCGCTCACTACGGCCCAGACCGCGACGGCGGCAGCCGTACCGAACGTCGTTTCCGTGGTGGGCACCAAGGCACTGCGGTTGCAGACCGAAACGGCAGCTTCGAACTCAACCACCGGCACGACGACGCAGCAGGCCGGACCGGGAGGCGGACCTGGCGGCGGCACCAGCGTCTCCACGAACCTCCAAGCAGCCATCGATGCCGGCACCCTCGGCAATCGCAACAACGCCAGCGGCAGCACCGGCTCGGGCACCACAGGAACCGCGCCGACGTTCTCGCTACCCATCACGGCCACCGGCATCGGCGCCGAGGTGGACACAGCCGGCAAGGCCTTGAGCATCACGAGCGGTACGGGCCTGGGCGACTACACCGTGGCCGGCACCAAGGCCCTCGTCGGCACGACTCTCGCCGAGAAGAACAGCCTCAAGGTTGGCTCAACGTTTACGATCGCCGGCAAGACGTTCACGGTGGCCGGTATCTTCGATGCGGGCACCACGTTCGGCAACAACGCCGTCTACACAACGCTGGCAGAGGCCCAGGCTCTCGCCGCAACTCCTGGCGAACTTTCCAGCATGGTTGTGACAGTCAACAGCATGGAGAACGTGGACGCTGCCAAGACTGCGCTGCAGGCTGCCCTGGGATCCGGCAAGGCCGACGTGACCCAGGGCCAGCGAAACCTCCAGACTGCCGTCAGTTCATTGGACAGCGTCAAGAACATTTCGTTGGTGGCCTTCATCGCCGCCTTGGGCACGGCGGGCCTGATCATCCTGCTCATCATGGTCATGCTGGTCCGCGAGCGCCGTCGTGAGATCGGAGTCCTCAAAGCCATCGGCGCCCGCAACCGGACCATCGGCTTGCAGTTCGTGCTCGAAGCCCTGGTCCTCGTGGCGCTCGGCAGCGTCGTGGGGGCTGCCATTGCTTCCGTCGCCAGCGGCGGCATCGCTTCGGCGCTCATCAGTTCCAACAGCACGACGGCGGCGACCGGCCAGCGCGGGCCCGGCGGCGGAGGCTTCGGGCCCGGTGGGAATCCCTTCGGCGGAGCCTCCCAGCTGCTCACCTCCGTCACCGCAAGCGCCTCCCCCGCCGTCATCGCCGCCGGAGTGGCCGCGGTCTTCGGCGTCGCCGTCGTGGGCGCACTGGTACCAGCGCTCCTCACTGCCCGCATCCGCCCCATCGAAGTCCTCCGAGGAGAATAGCCATGATTGAAGTCAAAGACCTGGTCCGCCAATTCAAGTCCGGCGACCGCACCATCAAGCCCGTCAACGGCGTGAGCTTCGAACTCGAAAAAGGCACCCTCGCCTCCATCGTGGGCAAGAGCGGCAGCGGCAAGAGCACCTTGCTCTCCCTGCTGGGCGCCCTGGACAAGCCCACCAGCGGCGACGTGGTGGTGGATGGGGTCAGCCTGGCCGGGCTGCCCGATGGCAAGCTCACTGAATACCGTCGCCGGGACATCGGCTTCGTCTTCCAGCAATTCAACTTGATCCCCAACCTTTCCGCCGTGGACAACGTGATGCTGCCCATGGAATTCGCCGGAATGCGGAAGGCCGCCAGGCTGGAGCGGGCGCGGTCCCTGCTGGAGCAGGTGCAGCTGGATCCGGAGAAACAGTCCCGTCGCGTCAACAAGCTCTCGGGCGGCGAGCAGCAGCGGGTTGCCATCGCCCGGGCACTGGCCAATGAGCCCAAGCTCATCCTGGCCGACGAGCCCACCGGAAATCTCGATGAGCAGACCGGCGAGCACATCATCGAATTGCTCAGTTCGCTGAGCCGGGACCACAACACCACCATTCTTGTGGTGACGCACGACCGGAGCCTGGCACAGAAGACCGAGCGGCGCTTCAGGCTGCAGCAGGGCAAACTGAGCGAGGAAACTGCGCGTCCGAGGGTCGCCGCAGGGGCCTGATGCTATCGCTGAAAAGTCATTGAGGGACAGAAGGGCCGGGAATCGAATGGTTCCCGGCCCTTCTGTATGGCTTGCCCGGCGCGGCCGAGGGCGCCCCGGCGACGCCGGGCTGCGGGCCCCAGGCGACCTCAGAAGCGAATCGCGTCAATAACCTTGACGCGCACCGCCACAAGGGCCGGGATGGCCCCGGCCAATGCGCCCACCAGTACGGCTGCGCCGAAACCGAGCATTGCCGCTTCGATGGGGAACGGCGGGTACTGGCTAAGGGCTGGGGCAACCTTTGACTGGATCCAGGGATGCTTGACCACCGCCACCGCCACCATGACACCGGCCAGCCCGGCCACTGCGGTGGCCACGACGGACTCCATCATCACCCCCAGGAAGATCCGCCCCGAGGTAGCTCCGAAACTCCTTCTGATACCGATTTCCCGCACCCGGTAGCGGACCGTGACCATCGAGATGTTCAACATCCCCACCGCGCCCAACAAGAGGACCAGGCCTGCAATACCGCCCACCACCATCTGCACCGGGGCCAACGGATCTCCGTGGGCGGCAAAGTCCATCCGCTGCGCCATGATGTTCATTTCGGGGAACTGCTGCGCCAAGTCGGCTTGGATGGCTGCCGCGAGCATTTCTGCTTGCCCTTCCTGTACCCATACATTGAACTGCCCACCGAGCTGGTTGACTCCCATCTGCTTGGCGGCGCCGGACAGGATGTATGCCGCCGGGGGCGCGTCCGGCCAGGTGTCCGGCACGACGCCGATGATCACCGTCTTCGATTCCTGCTCGCCTGCGGTCTTGACGCCGGGTTGCGAGGCGAGATCGGGCCTGCCAGCCGCGTTGTAGAACGCTTCAGAAACGACGACGGCGGGCGCCAGCCGCTGTTCGTCGTCGCTGGCAAACCAGGACCCTTGCTGTAACTCCAGGCGGTGGATGACGCCATATCCGGGGTCCACCACCATCAATTGGACGGACTGGACACCGCGAGGGAACTGGAACGGCTGCTCGGCGTGGCCCTCGTGGGAGGAGAAGGCAATACCGTAACGGTCAACGATGGACTGATAGGCCGCATCCAGGCGCGCTGGATCCGGCTGGGTTGGACCGTTGACCCCGAGTGCGAGCGTGGCCGAGCGTCCGCCGGTGCGCTCGGACGAGGCTTTGAATCCCTCGCGGGCGAGGTTGCCGACGCCCACCACGGATGTGAGTGCCGCGACGGACAACGCTACGCCCAGCAAAGCCAGCAAGATCCGAACCTTGTTGATCCGCAATTCCTGCCAGGCTTCCACCATGGCTGACATGAAACCGATCATCGACGGACCTCCGACGATGTGGGCCCCAACGGAGCCGGACCGAAGGAAACCAGCGCAGAGACGGCCGGTTCCGGCAAAGCGATCCCCGGGGTCCCCTGGCCGTCAAGGGGATGCAGAATGCCCGAGTCCAGACGAAAGCTGGACCGTGCCAGTGCCGCCACGTTGCTGTCGTGTGTGATGGTCACGAGCGCGGCGGCGGACTCCGTGGCCACTTGGTCAAGAAGTGCCATGACCGATTGCCCGGTCTCTACATCGAGCGCGCCTGTGGGTTCGTCGGCAAGGATCAAACGGGGCCGCCGGACGAGGGCCCGCGCGATGGCCACCCTCTGCTGCTCACCACCCGAGAGCATGTTCGGCATGATCCGGGCACGGCCAGCAAGTCCCACACGGTCCAACATGTCCATGGCCAGCTCACGTCGCCGCAGGAAATCCCGGCCGCGGGCGTAGAGGAGCGGCGTGATGACATTGTCCAATGCACTACGTCCGGGGAGCAGGTTGAATTGCTGGAACACGAACCCCACCGTGGAGCCTCGCAACCGGGCACGTTCGTTGCCTCCGATTTGTAGCACAGGTGTGCCAAGAAACTGGATTTCACCGGCCGTGGGTACGTCCAGCAGACCCAGGAGGTTCAGCAGGGTTGACTTCCCGCAGCCGGAGCGGCCGATGATCGCGGTGTGGTCGCCTGAGGAAATCTCGAGGTCGATCCCCCGGAGGATATGAAGCTCCTGACCATCGGGCAGCACCACGGTACGCGTGACGCCGCGCAAGCTCACGAGGCTTTCCATACCTAGCCTCCCGCCGGGCGGTACGCCGCCGGGCCCGGCCCGTAACCTTGCTGGGAAGGCGCGGCCGGGGCGCCAGGGACGAATTCAAGCACCCGTTCCCCTTCGGCGAGGCCAGAGAGCACCTCCACCTTGTCGCCGTCGTTGAGGCCCAGCTTCACCGGCCGTTGTTCTGGTGCTTTACCCCCGGCAGCCGCGCTGGCTATCCAGACAATTCCTTCTTTGACACTGCCCTTCACCGAGGTCAGTGGAACGGTTACCACGTCCTTGGCTTCGCCCGCGCTCACCGTCATGGTTGCTCCCAAGCCGGCGAAGACTTCCGTTCCGGCCGGCACAGGACAACTAAGCGTCCCGGTGCTCACGCCGTCACTTTGCGCTGCCACACCCGGCCCAGCCGCGGCCAACGGCAGCGCGCCAGCTGGCGCCGCCATCCCAACGCCGCCGGCTCCACTCCCGCCGGCAGCGGCTCCGGCGTCGTTGGCGTTGTTCTTCAGCGTCACCGCAGGGCATGCGAACGGCGCCGGTCCGCCCACCAGGGAGATCTGTGCTGAGCCCGGCTTGGCAAGAAGCCGATACTGTTGGGCGGCGTTGACCGGGCCGGAAACCGTGAAGGTCCCGGGATCGACCTTGCCCACAGCCTGGCCCACGCTTAACTGCTGGTCAAGGAGGGCCGTCAGGTCATTGAGTTTTCCGTCGGCGGGGGCAAGCACGTCGCTGTACACGTACACGGGCTCTGACGCGGTCTTCTCCCCGGGCGTCGTGGCGCCGCTGGCAGGCTTGGTCCGCTCGGATTTGACTTGGAAGAGCCGGTCCCCCTTGGCCACGATCACGCCCGGCTCCACATAGATATGGACAACCATTCCCGCCGCCGTGCTCCGGACACCGACAGCGGGGTCGCTCTGAACGGTGGCTTTGATCTGCACAGTATTGGTGACCGTTGCGCGCGCCGCCGGCACGATCGGCGTCTCCACCCTGGCCATCGGGGCCGGTTCGGTACCCTGCGGCTTTAGCCCATCCACAAAGGCGATCTTCACCAAGGCCACGGCGATCACTGCAAAAACCAGCAGCCATGCCACAGGCAAAATGACGCGTCGAAAAACACCCATCCCTGCTCCATTCGGTAACTCCCCACAGAACCTCTCTGCGAGGGATGATGACCATCAGCCTAGGCGATGGCTCCGACGAAATCGGGACCGCTCGTGACTTGAGCGTGTGCTGTATAACGCATGCGGCGGAATGAGAGGATAGGGCGCATGAGTCTGCATATCGCCAAGCCGTGGTTGTTCAGCCAGCCGAACCAGGATCCTCGCGCAGCCACCGGCAAGGCCCTGAACTGGGGCATTGTCGCCACAGGGGGGATCGCCAAAACCGTGAGCGGCGACCTCGCCCAGCTTGAGGACGCAAACCTTTACGCGGTGAGTTCCCGGCGCCAGGAATCCGCGGATGCCTTTGCCGCCGCGCACGGGATCACGAAGTCCTATGGGGACGACGGCGGTGTGCCCGGCTACCAGCGGCTACTCGCCGATGACGCCGTCGACGTGGTCTACGTGGCCACTCCGCACGCCCAACATTTCGACATCGTCAGGGATGCCCTCAACGCGGGCAAGCACGTCCTGTGCGAGAAAGCCCTGACCATTAACGGCCGTGAGGCGGCGGAGCTGGTCAGCCTCGCTCGTGACCGGAAACTGTTCCTCATGGAGGCCGTATGGAGCCGCTTCCTGCCCAGCATCCAGAGGGCATTCGCCATCGCCGCGTCCGGCGAACTGGGCGACATCAAGTGGGTCAGCGCCGACTTGGGATTCCCCGCCCCCTATGACCCCTCGGCCCGGATCTGGGCCCCTGCAGACGGCGGCGGGGCACTTTTGGACCTCACCGTGTACGCGCTGCTCTGGCCTTTGGGCACCCTCGGTTTCCCGCAGTCGGTCAGCGCAGTGGGCACTTTGACGGACGACGGCGTCGACTCCCAGAATGCGCTCACACTGGCTTACGACGGCGGTGCCATCGCCCAGCTGACCTCTTCGTTGCTGGCCCACGGGCCGCGCTCGGCGTCAGTCGCAGGCTCCAAGGGCTTCCTCCAGACGCAAGGTTCCATCAACAATCCGCGCGAGCTACTGATTCGAACTGGCTGGGACGAGCCGCGGACCGAGCGCTTTGACGCGGTCGGGATCGGCTACACCTACGAGCTCCGTGAGGTCACACGCTGTGTCCAGCAAGGGTTGACCGAGAGTCCTGTGATGCCCCTGGAGGATTCACTGAACACGATGCGTCTCTTCGACGGGGTGCGCTCCCAGCTCGGAGTCCGGTACGCGAACGACGCCCGGTGACTCGAATGACGATGTCGTCCTCCATGGGAACAGTTTCCATACCGTCGGTTGGTTATTGTCATGTTCCCCTTCCCTGCGTGACAGTTGTGGTCATTATCCGTGCAACCTCTGGACTAATTAACTAGTCCAGTCCTACGATGGGAGCGATCGTCAAGGACGCTGGGGGGTGTCGAGATGGAAGCTGTGCGAGGTACGCCGCGCCTTCTTCATGTTCTCCGCTCCGTCATGCTGGCCGG
This sequence comes from Arthrobacter sp. MMS24-S77, assembly GCF_054888235.1. NCBI lineage: Bacteria > Bacillati > Actinomycetota > Actinomycetes > Micrococcales > Micrococcaceae > Arthrobacter > Arthrobacter sp. MMS24-S77. The sequence continues at coordinate 1,237,922 of NZ_JBTZRN010000001.1, read as the reverse complement.
CGCCGGGGCTGTTGTTTGGCTGGCCCTCTCTTCGACAGCTGCCAACGCTGATTCCGGCAGCGCTAACAACCACACGCTTCTGGGCGGCGCAGAATCCGCCGTGACAAACGTTGTGCACAACGCGACCGCGGGAATCATCGGCAGCGTCGCTCCGGCGAGCGTCGCATCCGTACCTGCTCCGACAGTGGCTTCCGCTCCGGCCCCGGTGATCCATCTACCAGTCGCTCAGGTACCAGCCACCGTTGTCCACGAACTACCGCGACTGACTCAAGCTATCGACCGGAGTGCGGCCAGTACGCCCATCGTCAACGACATCATCCATGAAGGCACCGTTGGCGCCGTGACTGCACCTGTTTTGTCTCCGGCGGCCAGTGCGGTCGGTGGGGTTGGGTCAGGCGTCGGCGCCTTAGTTGGCGATGCTCTTTCTCCCGCGTTGGATGCCGTCGGCTCCACCGTGGACGCGCTTCCCATCGGCAGCCTGCCGATAACGATCCCTGGTGGCGTCGGGACAGGTGGAACTCCTTCAGAGCAGCCCTCGGTCCCCACGATCGCGCCGCTTGCGCAGGCCGTCGCGGTTCCGTTGGTCAGCCTCGCTGGAACCAATGGCCCGCCGGGCCTGCGTAAGGCACCTTGGAACGCGACCCTCCAATACGTCGGCTACGCGAATCCTGCAGTGCCCGGGTCTCCGTCTGACGGGAAATTCCCGGACGGCACTCCAGGCAGCAGCGACGGCGGAAACGGCTCAGCGGCCCTTCCAAGCAATCCTTCGGGAGCGGCTACCGCCTGGCTCCCGAGCATGAACCTGTTTTATCCATTTGCCGGGGCCCTTGTGTCCACGGCTGCTGCCGGTAGAGTTCCGGCTCCGGTGTCATTTGACCCGGGTTCTTCTCCTGATTAGTTCCGAGCCACGCCGCTTTCCAGAAGCCAATTCTCGGCAGCGGCAGATGGCCAATCGGGCGTTCACGCAGGCTCCTGCGGACGCCTCTAGGAACCACTCGTTCAGGAGAAAAACAAAATGCACAGCATTGTTCGCAAGGGGCTGCTTGGCACCCTTTTTGCCGGTGGGTTGATAGCCCTCGGCGCAACTGCCGCGAATGCGGCAGACACCACCACAAGTGCACAAGGCACCGCCTCAGGCACTCAAGTCGTTGCGCCGGTCACCATCCCGGTGAACGTCGGGTCGACGTCGCTCACGATACTTGGAACTTCGAGCGCCGCGACCACCACCCCTGCACTCGCCTCGGTTGTGGCCTCGGCGACTAATTCCGGCGGACCAGCTGTCCCGTCCGGAACCCAGGCGGTGGCTCCGATATCGGTCCCTGTTAATATCGGAGCCACCTCTCTGGCAGTTCTTGGCAATTCCACCGCCGGGACAGCCTCTAGCGCCCGAGTGGCGGCACCGGTGACCGTTCCCGTCACGGTCGGCGACACCAGCGTCAGCCTCCTCGGAACCACCCCGGCAGGCACCACCACCGGAACCGGCGTCACCGCGCCCGTCACCGTCGGCGACACCACCGTCAGCCTCCTCGGAACAACCCCGACAGGCACCACCACCGGAACCGGCATCACCGCGCCAATCACCGTCGGCGACACCACCGTCAGCCTCCTCGGAACAACCCCGACAGGCACCACCACCGGAACCGGCATCACCGCGCCAATCACCGTCGGCGACACCACCGTCAGCCTCCTCGGAACCACCCCGACAGGCACCACCACCGGAACCGGCATCACCGCGCCAATCACCGTCGGCGACACCACCGTCAGCCTCCTCGGAACCACCCCCGCGGGCACCACCACCGGAACCGGCATCACCGCGCCAATCACCGTCGGCGACACCACCGTCAGCCTCCTCGGAACCACCCCCGCGGGCACCACCACCGGAACCGGCATCACCGCGCCAATCACCGTCGGCGACACCACCGTCAGCCTCCTCGGAACCACCCCGGCAGGCACCACCACCGGAACCGGCGTCACCGCGCCAATCACCGTCGGCGACACCACCGTCAGCCTCCTCGGAACCACCCCGGCAGGCACCACCACCGGAACCGGCATCACCGCGCCCGTCACCGTCGGCGACACCACCGTCAGCCTCCTCGGGACCGTCCCGACAGGCACCGGGGACCTCGGATCCCTCCTGGGAACCGGACTCACCGACCCAATGGGTCTGCTCGGGACCGTCCCGACAGGCACCGGAGACCTCGGATCCCTCCTGGGAACCGGACTCACCGACCCAATGGGTCTGCTCGGGACGGTCCCGACAGGCACCGGAGACCTCGGATCCCTCCTGGGAACTGGACTCACCGACCCAATGGGTCTGCTCGGGACCGTCCCGACAGGCACCGGAGACCTCGGATCCCTCCTGGGAACTGGACTCACCGACCCAATGGGTCTGCTCGGGACCGTCCCGACAGGCACCGGAGACCTCGGATCCCTCCTGGTTGCCGGACTCACCGCACCTTTGAACCTGCCAGTCACCGTCGGCACCGTTTCAGTGGGCCTGGGCCTTCCTTCAGTCGTCGTCACCCCGCCTGTCGTCAACCCGCAGGTCGTGAACCCGCCTGCCGCCCCTGCCGGAATTGGTGCCCCTTCCGGCGTCGTTCCTTCGGTTGAGACACCGTCGGTTGTCGTATCCGGAGCGGCAACGCAAGCCGGCGTCACTGCCGCTACTGCAACAGCTGTTGTCGGAGCGGGAACCGCTGTTCTCGCGAGCACTGGCTTCAATGGCCTGTGGTTGCTATTCGCAGCGGCCCTGCTACTGGTCGGACTCATCGTGATGGTGGGCAGCCGGAAGATCCGGGCCAGCATTCCCGCATAATCACCGGTTAGGGCTGCTCCACCGCACTGGATCGCAACCCGTTTCCCGGCTCCTCCGCAGGCAAACCGGCCTGCGGAGGAGCCGATGCGTGGCCTCGGCAGGGACCTTCAGCCCTTGGTCCGGACGAGGCCCTGGTATGGCGGGGCGCGGGCCACCCGAACACGGAATTGATAGAAAAATCCCAATAGTGCCACAGGCTGTGGCGCTATTGGCGAAGGTTCTTAGGGATGGGATGGTTGTTCAAACGCTTGCTTGGACGGTATCGACGATGCGTCCGACATGCAGGCGTTGATCGCAGGCTGACATGAGCGTCTCGTCGTGAGTGGCTATGACAACAGTGGCACCTCTTGCGGCTTCTTCCAGGAGGAACCTGGTGACAAGGTTTCGGTTTTCCAGGTCGAGAGATGCTGTCGGCTCGTCGGCCAGGATGACGTCGGCAGATCTGAACATGGCCCGGGCGAGCCCGACCCGCTGTTTTTCACCTCCGCTAAGGGTTGAGACCTTGAGGGCGGACCTACCCCCGAGGCCGACTCGTTCTAGGACTTTCTCGACGCCATTCCTCTGGCTATTCCGGCGACCGAAGACCGGGAGTCTGGAGAGGGCAACGTTGACTGCGATCGATTCTTCTTCGATGAGCCCGTAGTCCTGAAAGACGAATGCTGCGTTTTGTTGCCAGAACCTGCGCCGTTGGCGGTCGTTCCAGTGGGTGGCGTCTTGGCCTCCGACCATCACCTTGCCGTCGTTCACGCGCCGAAGCAGGCCCAAAACATTGAGTAGGGTGGTCTTGCCTGATCCGCTGGGACCGGTGAGGGCCAGAGTGCCCCCTGGGACCGCGGATACACTCTGCCGTGCTAAGACGTTGTGCGCGTCGATGGTGACGGTGACGTTCTCTGCTGAGATTTCCATCGGGATTCCCCTTTCAAGAGGTCTAGTGGGTTAGGCCTTTCGGGCGAGGGTTGTCTTGAAGATGTGCTGGGCAAAGCCGATGTGCAGGGTCCAGGAGATTGCCATGTACAGGGGTATCCCAGTGAGGGCCCAAAATACTTCAGGGCGTGCAGCCCCGCCGAGAGCCAGAAACATGCCGGTGGTCAGCGCGCACGCAAGCGCAGCTTCCCATATGGCCCTTCGGGCGAGGGACTTCTCGCATGCCCACCCGGCGGTGCGTTCGACGAAAAGTCGCTTGGCGCGGGAAAGGGCGTAGACCAGCGCGGAAACGGCGATGCTGATTGTGAGGGCAAGCAAGACCAGTGTGAACGAGAGCGTCTTCATGCCGGCGGACTGGTTCTGGAGCTGGCTGTTGTAGAGTGCCGCGTCTGCGACCCTGTCGACTGAAAGGACAGCGGTTGCAAGCGATGACGACTGAAGGTACTCGCCGACCCATGCTGAGTCGTTGAAGATGAGGTTTCCAGAGGAAAGGAACGCAGCAATTGTGGCGTCGTTGAATGTTGACTCGGGGTGGTCGGCAACGATGATCAGTGGGTTGCGGAACTCGGCCATTTCTCCGATCACCGGGGGGAGCGCAGGGAAGAGCTGCTGGCCTGTGTATCGGTAGTATTGAAGGCCCGTGTTCCCTTCCGGGCTCGCACCCTCCCGGCTCAACAGAGGGAACTGTTCGGACCAGAATTCCCTAATTCCACTCGGAAGAGCGTCGAAGGCCACTTGTTCACCGACGCCCTGCAGTGTTGTGTCCAAGTGCGTGCCGGCAGAGGAGATCAGTGGTGAAATAGCCCGGAGGTAGTCCGGGTTGACCACCACGATGCCATCGAATTCGCCGGTGTCCATAAGGGGTTCCTGGCTGGGACGATCGTGCATCCGAGGTGAAAACGCGTATGACAGTGTGAGCTTGCCTGCGGTGGAGGCCGATTCGCTGATTTCTCGAAGGTCCGATTGTCGGCTGACGAATTCCGCGTCTGACTGCACGGAAATGCGGAGCGCCACGTGGTTTTTCAGTGCTTGCCACTTGGCGCCTTGGTTCGAAAGATCTGTGGCGTGGCCGATGGACGTGCCCAGCACGGGCAGCATTACTGCGACAAGTATGAGCGTCGCTCCTTTCAGAACTTCGCCGGCCGTGCGGAAGTGGCTCTCGGGGGGTCGGCGTGACGCGATCCCGTCTACCGTCGGCCAGGTGATGAACCCGACGACGAGCGCGCACAGGATCATTCCTGCCGCCGCAATTGCGAGGAACGTGCCGGCTGTGAGAAGGAACTCGGGAAGTCTTGAGGTCTTGCCTTGGACGGCAACCGCGGCAGCTGCGACCGCCAGGCCAGCTAGAGCAGGTGCTCCAAAGGAGACCAGGAGTGAAAGCAGGTCGTTGAAGGCGATTTTTTGTATGGGCCCCGTTCAATACCTTGAGGGCTCGGGCACGGGCCCGCAGAACATACCAGGAGATCACCGTCGTGAAGGAGAGCACGACACAGGTCAAAAAGGTCAGCCATGCTCCGGACTCCACCAAGGCCTGACCGACAATTGATCCCTGATTCTTGGCAACGACCTTCCGTTCAATTCCGTGGGAATCGATCCAGCCAACGAACTCGTCGACAGCTGCCTGGCCCCCGGAGTAAACGTAAGGACCGTTGAGCGAGGCGGTGCCCAGTTCACTGGATGGCAGGAGACGTCCGGTCATTCCAGGTTTGAACCAGTCGATGTTCTGGGGTTCCTGCGGGTCCTGCTGCCCAAAGGCGTAGAGGGACCGGGAATTGAAGAAGTCGTTCGGGTCAGCCACGACTTTGGCAAGGCGCAGACCAGACGCGTCTGCAATGGAATCGAGATCAGCGATGGCCTGATCCTTGGTTACCTGGCTGTGCGTAAAGTCAAGGCTCACCTTGAACTCCGCGCCCAGGGGGAAAGCATCGTCTGCTGTCGAGATGACAATTCCCGCGAGGATGGACAGGAATATCGCGATACCGAGCGATGTCAGCCTGACAAGAGTTTTGAGCATGTGGGTGTGGTTCCCCCCGTAGGATTTCGCTTTGCCTTGGTGCGCAGTCAACCGTAATTCCACGTCCCGCCCTCCACCGGGTACTGAGTCCAGGCTCTGGCCGCTACAGCCCCGGTCGTTGCAAGAACACCACAACCTTCCGAGCCTCCACTGAGGACCCCTGCTTGTGATGCGCCGCCCTGTCGGGTAGCGCTTGTTGATGCGAGCGGAGCCGATCACCCAAGGTGCAAAGGATCAACGGACCAACTCAGATAAAGGTGATCTCGCGGAACCCGCGAGATCACCGGTCACAGAATAAGTCAGCAAAACCATAAAAACAAGACGGCCGTCCGGTTTTATTCCAGTGTCCTGGCAGCTGTGGCGCCTGGTATTCAATCAAGTAGGCATGACGAAGGGCCGGCTGTTCAGTTGAACTGGTCCCCGAAAGTTGGACTCGTTATTGTGCGAGGTCTACTTTAGCGGCCAGCGATCGGCTCTTCGAAGAAGTCCCCGTCCCATTTGGGACGGGGACTTCTGTCGTTGCTAACAGTTCTATGGCCGCTAAAGTGAGTGTTCGTTTGAGGTTCGTCCAATCGGAAGTACGGTCGGAGATTGGTCTATGGCGTTAGTCCTATCCCCAGATTCTGAGACCATAGCGCTATGAGCATCAGCGGCGCACACGCATCTGCGTTCTTCGACGAAGTAGTCCGAGAAGGGCGGGTGTGGACGATTAGGGATTCTGACGGCATCCCAGCCCCAATGGGAAGCAACGGAGTACGTTCAATGCCCTTTTGGTCCTTAGCCTCTCGGGCAGAAAAAATCATCTCGACAGTCGAGGCATACGAAGGCTTTGAAAAGGTAGCCATCCCTCTTAGTGAGTGGCGAACAAAGTGGATACAGGGTCTTGACAACGACGGGCTGAACTTGGGACTCAATTGGTCGGGGAACCGCGCAACAGGCTACGACGTAGAACCCGCCGCTGCGCTGTCATCCCTTATTGCCCGGGAGTCAAGTGACTAGATCAGGCGGCGCTGACCGACATCGTTAAGAAGTGGAGCCAGGTGTCCTGCCCAGGGTTGGCTAAGAGGGACCTATGCCGCAAGCGTTTGAGCACGGTACTGTACCGGACTCAAACCCTTGAGCCTGGTGGAAATTCGTTCGGTGTTGTACCAGCGGATGTACTCGTGCAGCGCTGATGCAAGTGCGTCGGTGTTGAGGAACCGGACACGGTGGAAGAGCTCTTCCTTCAGGTGTCCGAAGAAGTTCTCCATGACGGCGTTGTCGTAGCAGTTGGCTTTGCGTGACATCGATTGGACCGCGCCGGCGTTCGCCAAGAGTGTGCGCCAGGAGTTGTGCTGATACTGGAATCCCTGGTCGGAGTGCACGAGTGGTTTCTGCCCGTTCTCCAGCGTGGCCAAGGCGCCGCGCAGCGAGGCGTTGGCCAGCTCTAAATTGGGCGAGGTGCCAATCGCGTAGGAGATGATCTGCCGGTCGAAAAGATCCATGATCGGTGAGAGGTAGAGCTTCCGGTCACCGACGCTGAACTCGGTCACATCGGTAACCCACTTCTGGTCCGGGGCGTCCGCTTCGAACTGGCGTTTCAGCAGGTTCGGGGCCACGATGCCCTGCTCGCCCTGATAGGAGTTGTACCGCTTCCTGCTTCGGACCTTGCAGACCAGCCGCAGGGAACGCATCAGCTTCAGGACGGTCTTCTTGGCGACCGTCCACCCTTGCTTGAGCAGTTCGATATGGATCCGGCGGTGGCCATACCGGCCGTGGTTCTTCTTGAAAATCTCCGTAATAGCGGCCTTCAGGGACGCCCGTGGATCAGGTCCTTGGAGACGGGCCTGGTGGTAGAAGAAGGTTGACCGGGCTAACCCGGCTACGTCCAGGAGAACTTCCAACCGGTGCTCAGCCTTGAGAGCGATGACAGCGCGGACCTTTAGCGCTGTTCCTCGTCCCTCAAGGCGTTTACTTTTCCCAGGAAGGCCACTTCTGCGCGCAGTCGTTCGTTCTCACGGCGCAGCCGCTCTACCTCAGACTCAGGTTTCCTTGCTGTCCCGGGATTCGTCTTCGGACGGCCTTTCGGCTTGGGGCGCAGCCCATCCTCGCCTTCGGTCCGGTACTGACGCGCCCACTTCTCGAGCAACAGCGGAGAGGACAGCCCAAGCTCTTTCGCCAGGGCGACTTTGGGCTCACCCGAGCGGTATCGCTGCACAGCATCAAGTTTGAACTCAAACGAGAACACCGGTCGTGTTGGCTTCGCCACCAGGGTCGTACCTCCGCGTGTCCGCCATCGTCCATACAAACGCTTGATGGCACCTCTACCTACTCCGAGTCGGGTCGCTACCGCCCAAGCACCCCAACCCGTTTCAAACAACGCTACCGCGGCCTCGCGCTGCTCCTCGGACAACGAACTTCTTCCATCCATAAAACTGCTCCCCGAAAGTCAGAACTGATTTCTCAGTCCAACTTTCGGGAGCAGTTCAAGTTGGCCGGCCCTTCTGGTTTCCTCGGACAAAGGAAAATCTGTGGTGCAGCGTTGCTGCCGTGGTGTTAGAAGTTGTGGTGTTCCTGGCTGTGGCTGTAGTCCGCCAACACGCCCCAAAGGCGCGCTACATCGCGGCCTTGTCATGGATCTTGACCGCAGCCGGGGCATAGACCGGGGGAACAGCTCGGAGGCTTCGCGCCGCCGGTAGTCGCGTTCGCCGTAGGCTTCCACCATTTGCCCAAAAAGACGTTGCCCCTCAGCGCGCAGTTCATCCAGTTCGATGCCCGGGAGCGACCCGCCAACAACTACGGGGCGGCCCGCAACGTAGGTGTCGGTGACGTTGCGTGCCGAGCCGTTGAGAATCAGCGTGCGCAGTGGATCTTCCACGACCCCGTCGCGGAAGTCACCCAGTGAGGCGATCATGATGTCCGCTTGCGCGCCGGGACACAGGCGTCCCAGGTCGTCGCGGCCCAATGCCGTGGCACCGCCCAGCGTGGCGGCGTCGAAGAACGCCGACACCGTGCCGGCGTCCCGGCGGCCCTCGGCGATGCGGGCCAGGTGCGTGCCGACGTCGATGCCCTTGATCAGGTCCGGCGGGAACGAATCCGTTCCCAAGCACATGTTCACGCCAGCGGCTGCGAATGCGTCAAAAGACTTGAGCATGCCTGAATAGTGGAACGACGTCAGGGGGCAGTGGATGATGCTGATCTCATGCCGGGCAAGCACATCCAACGGCCCGCCCGCCGCGCTGGACGACGGGTCGGTGCCGTCTATGACAACCCCGTGCGGGATAAGGAGCCGGGTATCCAGCAGACCGGAGTCCGCAAGCTGCTCCAGGACGGTGCGCCCTGTGAGCTTGATGAGGAACCCGTCTTCATTGGCCCCCTGGAGGCAATGCAGGCGGACCAGTGCGTTGCGTTCGATGGCCAGTTCGGCGGTCTGACGCATGAGTTCGTCCGAGAGAGTCTCGATTCGGCACGGCAGCAGAACACCAGTAAGCAACGGGTGTCCGAGCTCGTCGGCGTAGTCGAGGAACCGTGCGGCGTCGGCGAGTCCTTCACGCCCCTCTTCCTCGTCGAAGAGGATGACCCGCTGGCCGTCGTTGTCGGTGACATTGATCCCCGAGCGGTACGCCGGGCCCAGGAACCCGCGCAGACCGAGCTCGATGCTGGACTGCGCCATTCCTTGGAGTTCTTCGAAGGTTTCAGCCCAAGAGCTGTGGATCTCCGAGGCGATCGGCATGTAGGTGGTCACGCCGTGCAAGGCTAGCTGCGCCAGTGCGAACTTGCGCACGCTTTGGCGTTGCGCCGCGGTGAAGACATCGCGGCGGCGGTTGTTGAAGTAGTCCTCTGACCATTGCAGGCCCGGAGCGATCTCCTCTGTGGGCCAGGAGTCGAAGATCATGTGGTCGATGTCCGTCAAGGCATCGAGATCGATGAGGCCAGGTGCGATCAGGCTCTGGCCAAAGTCCCGGCGTTCGTCCACGGGACCCGTGTATCCGGTACCGACGTAGATGATCTCGTCGTCCCGCATCACGACGTGCCCGTTTGTGTGCATCACATGCCTGGTCCCGTCATAGCCAAGGACGTACCGGGCAGAAAGTTGAGTAATCATGAACCCTCCAAATTAGGTATCCCAGATCGAACAGCCGCCCAAAAGCTCGAAGTTGGCCGAGCGCATGGATGCCCTCATTTCCAAGACTTTTAGCGACTTCCGTGACATGCCTTGCATAGCACTGTGATTCACCTTACCATTTTTGGTATACCAAATGGCATGGACAGATCCGTCCTTCGCCTCTGCAGCACACGAAGGGTGCACAACAATGAAGAACAAATCCACAACCACTCCGGAGGTGGATGCGCCCGTAGTCAAGGTCGATGACGGCGCGACCCGCCTCTTCACCCCGACCACGCGGCAATGGGGGTCGATGATCCTGCTGTCCACAGCCGTCTGCGCCGTCGCCATTCTGGCGGGTACGCACAAGATTCCCCTCGGCAACGCCGCAATCGTGCTCATGCCTGTCTTGTGGGCCGTACTGATCGGCGCTGTCATCGGCGTGCAGAAGGTACGCCCGATGTCCGGCCAAAGCCGTGCCGTGGCCTCGGTGTTGCTCAACGTCAGCATCGTGATGTTCCTGGCGGCCCTCGGCACCCAGGTGGGCCCCTCCCTCGCCAAACTGACCACCCTCGGCCCGGCCATCCTGCTCCAGGAAGTAGGCCACATCTTCGGAACGGTCATCATCGCCCTGCCGGTCGGCGTCGCACTGGGCATGGGCCGAACGGCCATCGGTGCCACCTGGGCAATCGACCGTGAATCGTACTTGGCGTACGCACTGCAGCGTTTCGGCGTGAAGTCCCCGGTCTACCGAGGCGTGTTCTCCGTGTGGCTGCTGGGCAGCGTCTTTGGCGCAGTCTTCATCTCCCTGCTGGCTGGCTTGCTCGGAGGGATGGGCATCTTCGACCCGCGTGCCCTGGCGCTCGGCCTGGGCCTCGGCTCGGGATCCATGATGCTTGGCGGCGTCGCTGCCTTGTCCATCATCTACCCGCAGCAAGCACCTGAGATCATGGCCCTGGCGGCCGTGTCGAACCTGGTGACAAACCTCGTCGGCTTCTACGCCGGGGCATTCCTTTCGCTGCCGATGTCCCTCCGGCTCTACAAGTTCTGGTCCCGCCTCTTCCGCCGCGATGATGAGGGCAAGCGCCTTGACCGCTACGGAAACGCCGTTTCCGCGAACCAGCGCCGGCCACAAGACCGACGCAAGGTAGACGTTTCGGCCGTAATCCAGGACCCCGAGGTGCGCATGAAGCCTTCAACGTGGATCATCGCTTTCGTCGCAAGCATCGCCACGGGAGTGGTCCTCAACGCTTTGGGGACGAAGTCCATTAGTGTCAACGATGTCATCGGCGTGGTGATCCTTGCCCTCCTCACCGGCCTGGCATTCGTGCTCGCCAAGTACGTGCCGGCCGTACCGTCGAGCGTCTGGGTCCTTGCTCTCGCCACCTTGGCAACGGCCCCGATCCTTCCTTTCAGTGGCATGATCGTCTCCTTCACCCACAACCTTGACGCGCTGTACGTGGGCCTTGGATCGATCGCCCTGCTCGGCATGAACGTGGGGCGCGACGTCAACGCTCTGAAGTCCCTGAACTGGCGCACGGTGATTGTGGCGACAATCACGTTCTCCGCGAGTTTCGTAGCAGCCGCGGCACTTGCGCAATTTGTCATCCATGTCTGAGTGCTGACGCCGGACAACTGACGCCAGAGGGCGGGTGGAACGGACTCTTTTGGTCCAATCCACCCGCCCTCTGGCGTCTTTACGCACCCGCTCGGCCACGCATCTGGGTGATATTCGACGCATCGCGCCTCCTTCATGCGCCGGGACTGCGCCGGGGCTGCGCCACTTACGGTCTCAAATGAACGGCGGAAGGACACCAGAGCACTCTGGGATTGCTAAGATCTAAAGGCTCAACCGGCAACCCGGAGAGCCTCCCCATCAACTGGCCGGAACGGACGTGCCTCCACGCGCCCGGTACCGGCCCCTGCCCTGCCCGAGGAGACCCCCGCCCTCATGACCGCATTGGCCAAACCGGACTATTTCGAGGAATACGACGAGGATTACCGCAGCGAACTGGACTCGCGGTACGAGGAAGGTTTCGGGCACGGCCCAGAACTCGACGACGACTACGGCAGCGGCAACGGCTACGACGAACTCGACAAGCTCTTCAATGGCTTGTTCGACGACGAGGATGACTTCGACGCCCCGGCCAAGGCCGAAAAGAAGGCTCCGGCCAGGAAAGACGTTCCGAAGGCCGCTGCCGTAAAGACGGCCACGCCGAAAATAGCTTCGTCAAAGTCGATGCCCAAGGCCAGCCCGGTCATTACCCGCAGGGTGGTACCTGTGGGCGCTCCCGCGATTGAAGCCCCGCTTGCCGACGCCGCCGAAGAGGGCCTTGTCGAAGCTCCCGTTGCCGAACAGCCTTCCCCGACTGCGGCTCCCGTCGCCGAAACGACGGCGTCCGTGACCATCATCGAAAGGGCCGTCGCCGAGCCGGCAAGCGTCGAGCCGGCAAGCGTCGAACCGGCAAGCCCCGAACCGGCACGTTCGGGTGAGGTTCCCGCCGAAGAAGCCGAGGCACCCGCGGTTCCGGACAGCCCCTTCTTCGCCCCGCACATCGCCCCGGTCAACGAGCATGTGGAGTTCCTCCGCAAGCTCCGCCCGGGCTTCGAGGTCCCCTACGTGGATCCGATGCACTCGGTGGAGGACTGCCGGATTGTCACCCTGTTCTCCAACACGAGCGAGGCCTCCCCGCGGGGCGTTGTCTGGGCCGGCGACGACGCCGCCGCCACCCGGCTACTGGGCCTGCAGTTCCAGCTCGGCCTGCGCCCGGAATGGATGATGCCGTGGAACACCCACCCGTGGTTCACTCCGGGCGCGGCGAACGGAAAGCTGACTCCCGAGCAGGTCGCCGCCGGCCTCAAGCCGCTCATCGCTTTCCTCAAACTCGTTCCACGCGCCTCGGCGATCGTCGCCCACGGAACGGAGGCCAACCGCCTGGCGCAGATGCTCCTCAAGACTGACAACCAGCTGATCTGGCGCCGCGGCCTGAAGGTCTACAAGGCCCGTTCGCTGCACGGGCGCGCCTTCGCCGGCTCCAAGGAACGCCAGACCGAATGGCTGATCGAAATGGGCCGCTCCTACGCGGACGCCATGGCCCGCGCGGGTCTCCAGACCGGACGGCGCTAGGGCGCGGTGCCAACCCCTCAGGGCCCTGGCTGGCGCTGATGCGCCTAGCGAACTGGCTTCCGGGCCGGCTTCGCGGCGAACAGTTTCCGGTCCAGGGAGGCCGCTCCGGAACCGATGAAAGCAAACGCCAGTGACACGGCGATGTACAGAATCAGCAGCTCCGCGTTGATTCCGGGGCGATCGCTCAACAAGGGTTTGCCTGATTCGGTGACAAACCAGATCCCCGCGTACATCAGAGCGGCCAGGAAACCGGCCACTCTGGTCAGGGCGCCGAACACCAAAAGTGCGCCCAATCCAGTTTCACCCCAGATGACCAGCCAGGACATCAGCTCCGCCTTTTGAACACCCATCGCGGCGATGGTTGCCTCAAATACCGGCTGCCCGGCCAACAACTTCTGGACTCCATGCAGCAACAAAAGGCCGCCGAACACGATCCGCAGAAAAGCGATGCCACGCGAGGACGAGGTCTGCGAAGGAAGGAGGAATTTCACCCGGTCCAATCTTCCATGCCAACGGCACAGCTCAAAACGGTGGCAGCGCCATCAGGCAAGTCCTGTGCCATCACGCCAGCAGCGCCGGAATATCCTTGACGCCCGCCAGGATGTGATCGTGCGGCTCTCCAGCGAGCTCCTCGCGTCCCAATTTCCCTGTCAACACCCCAACAGCCGTGACTCCCGCGTTCTTCGCCGCCCTGAGGTCGTTCGTGGTGTCGCCGGCGGCAAGAACCTCGCGGACGTCCATCACGCCTGTCAATTCCATGGCGCGGCGGATCATGTGGGGCGCCGGGCGTCCGGCCGCCACCTCATCAGAGCAGACGACGGCGTCAAGCAAGCCGCCGTCGTCGGGCGTTGCACCTTTGTCCGCAAGCGACCAGCCGAGCCGCGCCAGAAGCGGCTCCGCGACATCGCGGGAGAATCCAGTGGTCAGGGCAATCTTGACGCCCCGGCTGCGCAATTCGCGGAAGGCGTCCTCAACGCCGTCGAGCGCTACCGGCGGGTTCTGCACGTAGAAGTCCGCGAGCAGCTCCTTGAAGCGCTGGAAAGCCGCCTGGACAACGTCCGTGGTGGCAGTGCCACCACCCTTGGTGATCAGCGCTGCGATGGCTTCCACTTTGTCTGCTCCCATCCATTCCTGGACGGCTTCGGGGGTGGTGCGTGCCCCGGCCTCCTCCACGCAACGCGCCAGCGCCACGTAAACGTCCCCGTGTTCGTCGATGGTGGTTCCAGCCATGTCGCAGGCTACGAGCTTGATCATGTGTCCTTCTGGTCTATTCGGCGTGGATGCGCACCAAGGCGGCGCGGCGTTCCGCGGTGTTGTCGATGGTGAAGTTTGTGAGTGCCGGAAGGTACCGGTCCTCCGAGTATTCGATGGCCGTGCCGTTGGCGGAGCTGGTCACCCGGCGTTCCCGCAAAAGGGGCGTCCCTTCCGCCTGTTCCAGCAGTTCGGCGTCTTCCTCGCCGGCGGCCACGGCGTCGATAGTGTGGCGTGCACTGTAGAGGTCCACGCCTTGAGCCTTGAGGAAAGCGAAGATGGAGCCGGAATCCGTGTCGAAATCGAACAGCAGCCGCCCCACCTCGAGGATGAAGCTGGTCCGTTCGATCATGGCGGGCACGCCGTCCAGGTAGCGGACACGCAGCAACTCCACCACCTTCTCCCCCTGCTCCAGCCCCAGTGCGTCGGCCGCTTCGGCACTCGCCTCGCGGCGTGCCACCTCCAACGTTCGCTGCCCGGGGGTCTTGCCAATACCGGTGGCCCATTCGGTGAAGGAATTGAACGTCGAGAAAGACTGGGACGGCACCGTGGAACGAACCATCGGCGGACGTCCGCGGCCGCCGGTGACTGCACCCTCCGCCCGCAGGAACGCCAGTGCCTGGCGGATGGGCCCCCGGGACGTCCCAAACTCCTTGCAAAGGACTGCCTCGCTGGGCAATTGCGATCCCGGCGGCCACGTTCCATCGGTGATGCGGCGCATGAACTCCTCGCTGAGGCGTACATGTAGGGGTGCGTTCGGCTGGATACTCACGAGTTGATAATACAAGTTGACGCGGCTCGCTGCCCTATATTTCCTGCCTAGAAGGTAAACGATGCATGAACGATCGTGACCAAAGGTAAAGTCTCAGTAAACTTGTATATACAAGTGGCATTCTGGCTTGATTCCGCCTTCCAAGCAGTCCAATGTCAATGGCGTGAACATCCAACCTTCCCCCTCCGGCAGTCCGCCGGCCACAACATCACGCTCCGATGTCGTGATCGTGGGCGCCGGCATCGTCGGGCTCTCACACGCCGCACACGCTGTTGCAAATGGCCTGAGTGTGACCATTCTTGAGCGCGACCACCGCGCCGTGGGGGCCTCCATCAGGAACTTCGGCCACTGCTGCGTGACCGCCCAGTCCGGAGAGCTCTACGAACTGGCACAGGCCTCCCGTAAGTACTGGCTCGAGTTCGCGGCCCTGGCCGGTTTCTGGGCCGTCGAATCCGGCGCCGTGGTGCTCGCCCGGACCGAGGCCGAAATGGCCGTGCTCCGGGAACTGTCCGCGGCCCGCGAAGAGGGCCAGGTTGAGCTTCTCTCTCCCGCCGGCGTGCGGTCCCGGCTGGGTTCCGGCACCGGAAACGCAATGCCCGACGACGGCGGAGCGGCCCCTGCTTCCTGGCCCGCTTTGGTGGGGGGAGCCTTCCTCCGGGACGACGTGCGGGTGGACCCCCGGACCACGGTCGCCAAGCTCGCCGACTGGCTCGCCCGCCAGCCCGGCGTCCGCATCCACTGGAACACCGCTGTCCTTGGCTTCGAAGACAGCGCCGGCCAGCCCACGGTCCACACTTCCCGTGGTGACTTCCAGGGTAAACAGGTCTTCGTCTGCGTTGGCCACGACGTCGACTATCTGTTTCCCTCGCTCGCCGAGGAGCACCGGATCGAACGCTGTGCCCTGCAAATGTCCCGCGCCGCCCAACCGCCAGGGCTGACGATCGGCCCCGCGGTCCTCACCGCGACGTCAATGCTCCGCTACCCGGCCTTCACGGACATGCCGGCGGCGGCCGCGCTGCGGGCAGAAGTGGAACAGGACCGGCCCGAACTGATGGACATCGGAGCGAACGTGATGTTCACGCAACGCCCCGACGGGACGCTGATCCTCGGGGACTCCCACCACTACCACCGCACGGCCGCACCGTTCATGGATGAAACCGTGACCGCCATCTTGAACAGGGACCGCGTGGTGGCGGCGTGAGCGATAAAATCCAACCGTTTCCCGTCCGCCCGAAGCAGCCCCTCCGATGGATCTCGACGGCGGTAGCGATTGCCGCCTTCGTCGTCCTCCACGCGCTCGCTATCCAGGGGACGGGCTTTCAGCCCGGACTGCTGGTGGACGGCTGGAAGGGGATGGCTGCCTTCGTAGCCGACGCGTTTCCACCGGACCTGAGCTGGGAGAAGACCATCCGGCCAGGCCTGGAAGCCACGCTGGTGACGCTCTGGATCGGGCTCCTGGGAACCACGTTCTCGGTTCCGTTCGCCCTGCTCCTCGCGGTACTGGCCTCCAGGACCACCGCGCCGCACCGGCTGGTCTACCAAGGCGCACGCGCAGTCCTGTCGTTCTTCCGCGCGGTGCCGGACATCGTCTTCGCCTTGATTTTCGTGACGGCCGTGGGCCTGGGACCGTTTGCCGGCGTGTTGGCCCTGATCTGCCACAACACAGGCGTGATGGGCAAGCTGTGGGCCGAGTCCATGGAAGAGAGCGACGCCGGTCCGCAGGAAGCGCTGCGCACTGCCGGCGCCAACCGGATCCAGCAAGTGGCAAATGCAACACTGCCCATGGTGGTGCCGCAATTCGTGGGCCTGCTGCTCTACCGCTTCGACGTGAACGTCCGTTCCTCGCTGGTCCTCGGCTTGGTGGGAGCCGGCGGCATCGGGCTGCTGATCAACCAGTCCATCAAGTCGTTCCGTTTCGACGCGATGCTCACCCACATCCTCATCGTGCTGGCACTGATCATCGTGGTGGATCAATTCTCCGCCTGGGTCCGCCGGAAGCTGGCGGCTTAGCCAATCAGGCTAGTTGCGGCTCGCCGAGCGGAGGAACGGCGAGCCGTGCCGCCAGGCCGGCGTCCCCCATGAGCTGCTTCACGACGTCGGGCCCTTCGGTGAAGTGCCGCCAGCCTTCTGTATGCACCGGGACCACAGTGGCAAGAGGGAAAAGCCGGGCCAATTCCACAACGTCTCGCGAAGTGAGTGTCAGCGGTGCGCCGCCGAAAAGCGGTGTTCGTGCGGCTCCCGCGAAAACCACGGCAACGGTGGTAGCCGGAAACCGCAGGGAGATTTCGGCGGCCAGTTCCAGCGATGCGTTGTCCCCGGAGACGTACATCGTAGGCCAGCCATCCCCCTCGAGCACGAACCCGGTGACTTCACCCGTGACAGGTTCGGCGCCGCCGGGTCCGTGCAGCGCCGGCACGGCGGTGACCACCACGGGCACGTCCCCCGTCACCGCCATCTGCTCCCAAGGACGGAGTCCATGCACCGCGGGTATCCGGCCCGCGGCTTCCCCGTACTCAGGATCATTCCGGCGTCGTCCAGGAGCGCCCTCCCGCTTTTGTCCAGATTGTCGGCATGCTGATCATGCGAAAGGAGAACGACGTCGATGCGTCCCAGGTCTTCTGCCGCCACAGCCGGACCGGTCAGCTTATCCAGGGTCCGGCCTGCGCCTACCGGGTACTCGCCGGGTGCATCGAAAGTGGGATCAGTGAGGAAGTTCAGTCCTGCGTAGCGGACCAGGATGGTCGGCCCACCAATATGGGTCAATATGGGCCGTTTGACGTCTTGTGGAATGTTCATGAGGCAACTCTGCCGGTCCAAGTGGCGGCGAAAAAGTGGCCCGGAAGACAATTATCGCTAGGATCGGGCCATGATGATTCACCAATCCCACAAGGTTGCTGTGCTTGCCATGCCCGGCATGAGCCCGTTCCACCTTGCAGTGCCACAGATGGTCTTCGAAGATCCCGATCCGTCCGGGGCCGCTACTCGATACGAGGTGCGGGTTTTCACGCCCCATCCCGGCCGGCTCCGGATGGGCCACGGTCCGGACATGGTGGTTGAACCCGGATTGGAAACCATCGCTTGGGCGGACACTGTTGTCCTCCCAAGCTGGGATCCTGACGTCCAAGCCTCCAATGAACTCGTGGATGCTATCCGGA
The DNA here is from genome assembly GCF_054888235.1 of Arthrobacter sp. MMS24-S77. Classification (NCBI taxonomy): domain Bacteria; kingdom Bacillati; phylum Actinomycetota; class Actinomycetes; order Micrococcales; family Micrococcaceae; genus Arthrobacter; species Arthrobacter sp. MMS24-S77. The sequence goes on along the minus strand of NZ_JBTZRN010000001.1, from coordinate 1,219,780 downwards.
CGGCCCATCGGGACGGTGCCCGGGTTGTCTCACTGTGCCTCGGCGCGTTCCTGCTGGCTGCCGCCGGGCTACTGGACGGCCGCGAAGCAGTGACCCATTGGGGATACTCCGGGGAATTGCAGGAGCGCTATCCCGCCCTGCGGGTAGTGGAGAATGCGCTGTGGGCCGACCACGACGACGTCGTCTCCTCGGCCGGCGTTGCGGCCGGACTCGACTGCTGCATCCATCTGCTTCGAAAAGACTACGGCTCGGACGCGGCCGATCGCGTGGCGCGCGGACTGGTGATGGCACCTCACCGCAATGCCACCCAGGCCCAGTTCATTCCGGCCCGGCTCCCGCGCGGCGCGGGCCACGACGGAATCGAACGCGCCATGGCGCTGGCCCGCGAAAACCTCAGCCAGCCGATTGGACTGGACCAGTTGGCTGCCGCTGCTTCGATGAGCCGCAGGACCTTCACAAGGCATTTTCGCCACCGGACGGGAACCACCGTCCTTGATTGGCTTACACAACAGCGGCTGGACCAGGCACGGACGATGTTGGAATCCAGCCACGCCGGAATCGAAGAAATTGCAGCCTCCTGTGGCTTCGGTTCCGCGGCCGCTTTCCGGCAACATTTCCGCTCTGCCTTCGGAAACACGCCAAGCCGCTACCGCGAGGAATTCGCCTCCTGACCGTGGGCGTCAGCCGGTGGACGGCAGAATGGAAGCTGCAGTGGGCCTCGCTGGGAGGCCCGGACAGGATTGGTGAACCCGGGATGGATGTTGACGTCGTCGTAGTCGGCGGAGGCGCAATGGGATCGGCTGCCGCGCGGCAGCTGGCTCTCCGAGGGCGATCGGTGGTTCTCCTCGAACAGTTCGAAGAGGGGCACCGTGTAGGCGCTTCCCACGGCGCGACGCGCAACTTCAACACGGCATACGCGGAGGACGACTACCTCGCCTTGGTCCGCGAAGCCAGGAGTCTCTGGGATGGGCTGGCCGAGGAAACCGGGACACAACTGTTGGACCTTGTCGGCCTCGCCAACCATGGCAACGTCGCCCGGCTCCTGGAGGTCCATACCGCGCACGCGGAGCGGGGCATCGCAAGCCATTTCATTGCCGCCGCGGAGGCGTCGGAGCGTTGGCCGGGCATGGTCTTCAGAAGCGATGTGCTCTTCGTGCCGGAATCGGGCCGGGTCCGGGCGGCCGAGGCCCTCAGGGCGCTGCGCACATCGGCCGAGGCGCACGGTGCTCGCTTCGAGTTTTCGACTCCTGTTCGCGACATCCGCGTCCTCGGCGACGAACGCGCCGTCGTCGTGACCGATTCACAAGAGATCACGGCTCGCCGGGTAGTCATCGCGGCGGGCGCCTGGACCGCCAAGCTCATCGGGGCGCAGGTGCCGCTCCCCCGCCTGGTGGTCACCCAGGAGCAACCTGCCCACTTCGCGCCCATCGATGAATCCCAGCTCTGGCCGAGCTTCAACCACGCGCCGGACCCCGGAGATCCTCGTGACGACTATTGGTACAGCCCTGTCTATGGGATGCTCACGCCGGGCGAAGGGGTCAAGGCGGGGTGGCATGGAGTCGGGCCTGTCACGGATCCTGATGCCCGCACGTTCGAACCCGAACCTGTCCAGCTGGAGGCCCTCCGCCGCTACGCCCGTGAATGGCTGCCGGGTGTGGATGCCGAATCGGCGGTTCCCATCAGCTGCACCTACACGAGCACGGCCAACGAGGACTTCGTGCTCGACCGTTTTGGCCCCCTGGTAATTGGGGCGGGGTTCTCCGGGCACGGCTTCAAGTTCACCCCGGCTATCGGCCGCGTGCTTGCCGATCTTGTCGACGGGATCGACGCGCCGCGGCGCTTCCGCCGAGCTTAAATGCAACTAGCCCGCAGTTGTTGTCGTTATGAGCTCTCTAAACGACAACAACTGCGTGGGCCCACGCCGCTAGGGTTCCCTGGCCGTGGGGCCCCACCGGCGAGGGCCCCGGCCTGAGCTTGCGAAGGCTGGGAGCCGGTGGGGACTTGCGAGGCGAGGGTGGCGGTGGGGCCACTTGGGTGGGGCGGGCGCCTAGTTCAGCGTGGCGACAACCTCGTTGAGCTTTGCGGAGGGACGCATCACGGCCTCTGCCTTCGCGGCGTCGGGGCGGTAATAACCCCCGATGTCAGCGGGCGAACCCTGGACACCGAGCAACTCGGCGATGATGGTTTCCTCGTTGGACGTCAGCGCCTCGGCGACGGCAGAGAACGCCGCGGCGAGCTCGGCGTCGTCGCTCTGCTGCGCCAGTTCCTGGGCCCAGTACTTGGCGAGGTAGTAGTGGCTGCCTCGGTTGTCGAGTTCGCCGACCCTGCGCTTCGGGGACTTGTTGTCGAGCAGGAACGTTCCCGTTGCACGGTCCAGGGTGTCGGCGAGGACCTGTGCGCGAGCGTTGCCGGTTGTGGTGGCAAGGTGCTCGAAGCTGACGGCGAGGGCGAGGAATTCGCCCAGGCTGTCCCAGCGCAAGTGGTTTTCCTGCAGGAGCTGCTGGACATGCTTCGGGGCAGATCCGCCGGCACCGGTCTCGAAGAGTCCGCCACCATTGATCAACGGAACCACGGAGAGCATCTTGGCGCTGGTGCCAAGTTCGAGAATCGGGAACAGATCGGTGAGGTAGTCGCGGAGCACGTTTCCGGTCACCGAGATGGTGTCTTCGCCCTTGCGGATCCGCTCCAGCGTGAACGCGGTGGCCTTCTCCGGGGACATGATTTCGATCTGCAGGCCCTCGGTGTCGTAGTCCTTCAGGTATTCCTTGACTTTGGCGATCAGCTGGGCGTCGTGGGCGCGGGTTTCGTCGAGCCAGAAGACAGCCGGCATCTTGGACGCGCGGGCACGGGTGACGGCCAGCTTGACCCAGTCGCGGATCGGCACGTCCTTGGTCTGGCAGGCGCGCCAGATGTCGCCCGGGGCGACCTGGTGCTCGATCAGCACGGTTCCGGAGGAGTCCACCACCTGGATGGTGCCGGCGTATTCAACCTCGAAGGTCTTGTTGTGGCTGCCGTATTCCTCGGCTGCCTGTGCCATCAGGCCGACGTTCGGGACCGTACCCATGGTGGTTGGATCGAAAGCGCCGTGGGCACGGCAGTCATCGATGACCACTTGGTAGACATCTGCGTAGCAGCTGTCCGGGATGACGGCGAGCGTATCGGCTTCCTTGCCGTCCGGTCCCCACATGTGGCCGGAGCTGCGGATCATTGCCGGCATCGAGGCGTCAACGATGATGTCGCTTGGCACGTGAAGGTTGGTGATGCCCTTGTCGGAATCGACCATGGCCAGCGCCGGGCCGTCTTCCAGGCCCTTCTTGATGGCTGCCTGAATGCCTTCGCGGACGTCCTCGGGGAGTTCGTCGAGGCCGTTAAGTATGGAAGCCAGGCCGTTGTTCGCGCTCAGGCCGGCAGCAGCGATCTGCTTGCCGTAGGTGTCGAAAAGCTCAGAGAAGTATGCCTTGACGACGTGGCCGAAGATGATGGGGTCGGAGACCTTCATCATGGTGGCCTTCAGGTGTGCGGAGAACAGCACGCCTTCTTCCTTGGCGCGGATCACCTGGGCAGCCAGGAACTCGTCCAAAGCCGCGGCGCGCAGCACGGTGCCGTCAACCACTTCGCCGGCGAGGACGGGGAAGGCCGGCTTGAGGACCTTGACCGTGCCGTCTTCGCGGACGATCTGGATCTTGATGGTGTCGTCGGCGGGGATGACCACGGACTTCTCGTTGGAGCGGAAGTCGTTCGCCGTCATGTGGGCAACGTTGGTCTTGGAATCGGCGCTCCAGGCACCCATGGAGTGCGGGTTCTGGCGGGCGTAGTTCTTCACCGACAGGGGCGCGCGGCGGTCCGAGTTACCTTCACGAAGGACCGGGTTGACAGCGGAACCCTTGATCTTGTCGTAGCGTGACCGGATGTCCGTCTCTTCGTCAGAGGAGGGGTTGTCCGGGTAGTCCGGAAGCGCGTAGCCCTGGCCCTGCAGTTCGGCGATGGCCGCCTTGAGCTGGGGAACGGAAGCGCTGATGTTGGGGAGCTTGATGATGTTGGCTTCGGGCTTCTTGGCCAGTTCGCCCAGTTCAGCCAGTGCGTCGCTGATCCTCTGCTCTTCAGTCAGGTAGTCACCGAAGACTGCGATGATTCGGCCGGCCAGCGAAATGTCGCGGGTCTCGACCTCCACGCCGGCCGTCGAGGCGAAAGCTTCCACAATCGGCAGGAACGAATAAGTCGCCAGCATCGGCGCTTCATCAGTGTGGGTATAGATAATCTTTGCCATTGGCGGGGCATCTCCCTGAAAGTCTGCAGATTTCAACATCTCTAACTTACCCGAGGGCGCCGTCTTGGCGCCTACTGGCATGGCCTCGCGCCTTGTAGGCAACGTCACATCGGGCCAAACCTTATGTACCAAGAGGCCGAATCGGAGTAGGTTCAATGGGTCAACTGTGGCCGATAACAGATGGCTACATCATCGATTGGCAGGACAATCATGACAAAGAAATCACTCCCCATCACCGGTCTCCTGAGCCTCTTCACCTTCGCCGTTTTGACCCTCTGCGCCGCTGGAGGGGCGGCAGCGGCAACACCCCTTCACACGGTTTCGAGCTTCGCAGCGCCTGGGACGCCGCAACTCGTCAGCCTGGCAACGGCAAACACCGACCCCACCGGGTTTTGGACTCCAGAGCGGATGCGAACAGCGATCCCGGGCGACGTCCTCGCCGGTAAAGCCCTCGCGCGAGCTTCTGCCTCCGGAACTGCCAGTGGCCCTGTCGAATCGGGCCCGCCCGTGAAGATCGCGGGCGCCGCCAAGGCGGGCAGCACGAGCCTCCACCAAGACGAAGACCCCATTGACCACGTTGGCAAAGTCTTCTTCACCATGGGAATCTTCGCTTACGTCTGCTCCGGCAACGTCGTCGTGTCTGACAACGACAGCACGGTGGCGACTGCGGGCCACTGCGTCAACGAGGGTCCCGGGGCGTTTGTCCGGAATTTCGTCTTCGTTCCGGCCTATCTCAACGGCACGGCTCCCTACGGCATTTGGCCGGCCAAAGCCCTCTACACCACCGAGCAGTGGCGCGCTGCTGGCGACATCCGCTATGACACCGGCTTCGCTGTCACCGCCACGGTGAACGGCAAGCACCTGGCCGACGTCGTTGGCGCGTCAGGGATAGAGTTCAACATGGACCGGGGCTTGAGTTACCAAGCATTTGGCTACCCTGCCGCCCCGCCGTTTGACGGCCAATCATTGAAGAGTTGCTCGGGTGACGCCACCAAGGACCCCATCAATCCACAGTTCAGGGCACAGGGAATCCCTTGCGACATGACCGGAGGATCATCCGGCGGCCCGTGGATGGTCGACTCGAAGCACGACTCCTTCCAAAACTCCATTACGAGTTACGGCTACCCCGGTGGACCAGCCTTGATTTACGGGCCTTACTGGGGATCGGTCATCCGAGATACCTACCAACTCGCATCCACATCCTGAATCGCCCCACACGAAAGGCATCCATACAATTCACAACCAGTCAAAAACGAAAGTCAAATCTCACAAAATTTGACAAATCTATTTACAAATATGTCACAGCTTGGGTAGTTTCGGTTCCGTCAGTCGGCGGCCACCACAGACCGGCCGCCTCCACTTTCGATAGCTAGGACAATTGTGACGAGAACCAAAACCCTGGCCACAAGCCTGTTGAGCCTTTCTGCCGCCGCATTCCTCGCCTTGGGAGCCGGTAGCGGAGCCATTGCGGCTCCGTTCGCCGGCCACGGCACCGACGCCTCGACCGTCAGCAGCCATTCGCCGTCGGACAGCAACACTGCGGACTATTGGACTCCTGAACGCATGAAGAACGCCGTTTCCGGCGACATTCTGGCGGACAAGGCGCTCACGCGCGGACAAGCCAAAGTGGGCCCTGTCGATCTCCAGGTTTCACCCGAGCAGGTCTTTCCCGAACTGGGCCGCTCCGTGACTATCGAGGGCCAGAAGGCCACCAACACGGCAGCTGAGACCCCCACCGTGGATCGCAAGGCCAACGCCAGTGAAAGCCCGGTCCCGAACATCGGAAAAGTGTTCTTCACTCTCGGCGGCGTGAACTATGTCTGCTCCGGCAATTCCGTCACCTCGGCCAACCAGAGCACCGTGTCCACTGCGGGCCACTGCCTGAACGAGGGCCCCGGGGCGTTCGCAACCAACTTCACGTTCGTCCCTGCCTACCTGAATGGTGCCGCTCCCTATGGCAAGTGGACGGCCAAGGCGCTGTACACCACCAGCCAGTGGTCCTCGAACGGAGACATGCAGTACGACACCGGCTTCGCCGTCATGAACACCCTCAACGGTCAGAGGCTCTCAACCGTGGTGGGCGCCTCGGGAGTCCAGTTCAATGCGGCCCGAGGATTGGCATACAAGTCGTTCGGCTATCCTGCCGCATCCCCGTTCAACGGCGAGTCACTCAAAAGCTGCTCCGGCACGGCCACGAATGATCCCTACAACCCGCAGTACAACACCCAAGGGATCCCGTGCAACATGACGGGTGGCTCCTCCGGTGGCCCGTGGTTCATCGGCACCAGCTCCAGCGGATACCAGAACTCGGTGAACAGCTACGGCTACGGCAGCAACTCCACCAAGATGTACGGCCCATACTGGGGCACGGTCATCCAAGGCACCTACCAGACCGCGTCCACGGCGCCGTAACCACGGCAGCTTAGCGCTCACGGCACGGTAACCACGGACATGCCCCCTGCTAGCTCCCAGAACTGGACATATTGCCACCATGCCCAGTCCTGACCACGAAAAATGGACATGTCCTCCCGGGAAGGGAGGGCATGTCCATTTTTTGGTGGAGCGAAAGGACTTTAGTGGAAGAAGTGGCGCGCACCGGTGAAGTACATCGTGATGCCGGCGGCGTTGGCCGCGGCAATGACTTCCTCGTCGCGCACTGAACCGCCAGGCTGTACGACGGCGCGGACACCGGCGTCGATCAGGATCTGCAGGCCATCGGCGAACGGGAAGAACGCGTCCGAAGCGGCCACGGCACCGCGGGCGCGCTCGGGTGCGCCAGCCGCAGCGGCATTTGACGCGCCGCCGGCACCATCGACGTCGGACTCCACCTGAACGCCCAAGGTATTGGCGCGCTCAACGGCCAGCTTGCAGGAGTCCAGGCGGTTGACCTGGCCCATGCCGATGCCCACTGCGGCACCGTTGTTGGCGAGGAGGATCGCGTTGGACTTGGCGGCGCGGCAAGCGGTCCATGCGAAGGCGAGGTCGGCCAGCGTGGCGTCGTCGGCGGCAACACCCGCGGCGAGGGTCCAGTTGGCGGGGTTGTCGCCGTCGGCGTCCACCTTGTCCGCTTGCTGGACGAGGACGCCGCCCGAGACCTGGCGGATCTCCGTCGGGTAGCGGCCGTATCCGTCCGGCAGCGCCAGGAGGCGGATGTTCTTCTTTTTGGACAGGATTTCAACGGCTTCCGGCTCGAAGCCCGGGGCGATGACAACCTCGGTGAAGATCCCGGCCACGGTTTGGGCCATGCCGGCGGTGACAATGCTGTTGGCAGCGATAACGCCGCCGAAAGCGGAGACCGGATCGCAGGCGTGGGCCTTGGCGTGGGCGTCGGCGATGGGGTCCGCGGCATCGGCGGAACCAACGGCCACACCGCAGGGGTTGGCGTGCTTGATGATGGCGACAGCAGGCTCCGAGAAGTCGAAGGCGGCACGCAAGGCGGCGTCGGCGTCGACGAAGTTGTTGTAGCTCATGGCCTTGCCGTGCAACTGGTCGGCCTGGGCGATACCTGCAGGCGCGGCCTTGTCCACGTAGAGGGCGGCCTGCTGGTGCGGGTTTTCACCGTAGCGGAGGACCTCGGAGCGTTCGAGCGCGAGGCCGGCGTAGGCGGGCCAGTCGATGACGCCGTCGCCGTCTTCGTCGAGGAACTGGCTGGCGGTCCAGGTGGCAACGGCGGTGTCGTACGTTGCGGTGTGGGCGAAAGCTTTGGCAGCCAGGCGGCGGCGTGTCTTCAGGTCGAAGCCACCAGCAGCGGCCGCTTCCACGACCGAACCATAAAACGACGGGTCAACCACGATCGCGACGGCGGCGTGGTTCTTGGCGGCCGAACGCACCATGGCGGGGCCTCCGATGTCGATCTGCTCGACCACGTCGTCCTGGGCAGCGCCCGAGCGGACGGTTTCCACGAACGGGTAGAGGTTGACCACTACCAGGTCGAAGGGCTCGATCTCCATCTTGGCGAGCGTTTCCATGTGGGCAGGGACGCGGCGATCGGCCAGGATGCCGCCGTGCACGCGCGGGTGCAGGGTCTTGACGCGGCCATCGAGCATCTCCGGGGATCCGGTGACTTCTTCGACTTCCTTGACCGGAATACCGGCTGCGGCAATCCTCTTCGCGGTGGAGCCGGTGGAGACGATGGCGACTCCTGCTGCGTGCAGGCCCTTCGCGAGCTCCTCCAGCCCCGTCTTGTCGTAAACCGAGATCAGTGCACGGCGGATGGGAACACGGTCAAGCTGCGTCAAGCTCACAAAAGTCTCCGTCTTATATCGCGGGATTCCGCGGTTGCTGGGGATACGGACGAGTTTATCGTGTTGTGGCTCCTCTTCGTTTTTCGAGACGTGTCGCCGCCCGCAACATAAGGTTGGGCCATGGAATCCGCAGAAGTGATTTTGGTGGCCGACGTCGGCAAGAGCCGATGCCGGGTTGAACTCAGGCAGGGCCACAAGGTGTTGGGCTCGGCGGACCAGCAGGGCTTCCCCGGTTTAGGCATGGACAACGGGGCACGGTTCGCCTTTGAGCTGCTCGCGGACACGGCAGCCATGTTACCGGGAGGGCTTCCAACCGGAGCCTTGGGCGGGATCGGCGCGGCCGTGGCCGGGGTTGAGGCTTCCGCGGCGAACTCCAAGGAACTCGCCGTCCTGCTTTCCGAACGCTTCAAAGTCCCGGCCGCGGTCCTCTCGGATGCGACAGCGGCCCAGCTCGGCGCCCTGAACGGCGCTCCCGGGACGGTGCTGATTGTAGGCACCGGGGCTGTTGCCTTCCGCTTTGACGACGCCGGGACCCTGCACCGCGCCGACGGTTGGGGACCGTTGTTGGGCGATCGCGGAAGCGGCCGCTGGATCGGAGAGCGGGGCCTGAAGGCCGCGCTGCAAGCGCACGACGGCGGCCCTGCCACGTCGTTGCTCGACGCGGCTGCCGCACTCGTTGGCTCACCCGAACAGCTCCCGGCGTGGCTCGCCGAATCCGACAACCCGGCCCGGACTATGGCGCGTTTCACGCCCGTGGTGCTGCGGGAGGCGGAAACGGGAGACGCCGTCGCACGCGGCATTGTGGACGAAGCGTGCAGGCTTCTCGTGAACACCGTCTCCCTCGCTTCGGGGGAGATTAAGCGGGTGGCACTTCTTGGCGGGGTGGTGAAATCGGAGTTCTTCGGCGGGCTCTTGCACAACGCCCTCGCTTCGGCTGGGATTGAGGTGGTTGCGGCGCTCGGCGATGGAATGGACGGGGCCGCCCTCGCAGCGACCCGCCGCGGGCTCCTCCAGGAAAGGTATATTCACCGTGACGGAACAGTCTGACGCAGGTTCCCCGGCCTCCCTCGGTGATGACGGGCTCGCGGGACTCCGCTCCGAACTCGCGGGCCTGCAGACCGAAGCGGCGTCGCCCGGGCTCAGCGAATTGGACACGATGGGCACGGCCGAGCTCGTCGCCGCCATGAACGAGCAGAACCGCGGCGTTCCGGCCGCCGTCGAACAAGCTAGCGAACAGATCGCCGCAGTGGTCGACGCCGTAGCGGAACGCCTCGCCCGCGGCGGCCGGCTGCTCTACGTCGGTGCCGGAACGGCAGGGCGGCTCGGGGTATTGGACGCGAGCGAATGCCCGCCCACCTTCGGCACTCCCCCGGGCCTCGTCGTCGGGATCATCGCGGGCGGCACGCAGGCCATCCAGAAACCGGTGGAATACGCCGAGGACAACGCCACGGCCGGAGCCCGTGACCTGCACGATATCAACGTGACCGAGGCGGACGCCGTCGTCGGGATTTCAGCCTCGGGCCGAACCCCGTACGTGATCGGGGCGCTCGAGGAAGCCCGCAGCCGAGGGGCGTTCACCGCGTCGCTCGCCTGCAACCATGATTCACCCATCAGCAAACTGGCGGACGTGGCGATCGACGTGGTGGTCGGTCCGGAGTTCGTTGCCGGTTCCACGCGGCTGAAGGCCGGCACGGCGCAAAAACTTGTCCTCAATATGATCAGCACGCTCGCCATGGTCAAGCTCGGCAAGACCTACGGCAACCTGATGGTGGACCTGCGCGCCACCAACAACAAACTGCTCGCGAGGTCCCAGCGGACCATCCAACACGCCACCGGCGTGGACGCGGAGACGGCGATTCGCGCGCTGGATTCCGTGGGTGGTTCCGTCAAGGCAGCCATCCTGGTGGTGCTGACGGGCATCGATCCCAGGCAGGCGCAGAGTGCTTTGGACGAGGCCGGGGGCTTCCTGCGAAAGGCGATCCAGAACCACGGATAGAGTTTTCCCCGAGGAGGGGAAATGAATACTTACACGACTGTCCCGAGTGGCGAGCAGGTGGTCCAGGAGCTGCCGTGGCGGTGGAAGGTCCAGGGACGGATCTTCCTGATCGGCGGCCTTGGCTTCATGTTCGATGCCTGGGACGTCACCCTCAACGGCATCCTCATTCCGCTGCTTTCCAAGCACTGGTCGCTGCAACCCGCCGACGCCGGGTGGATCGGCACCGCCAACCTGATCGGCATGGCCGTGGGCGCCTTCGCCTGGGGCACCATTGCGGACACGATCGGGCGTAAGAAGGCATTCACCGCCACCCTGCTCATCTTCTCGATCTTCACCGTGCTGGGAGCTTTTGCCCCGGACATCGTTTGGTTCTGCATCTTCCGCTTCATGGCCGGCTTCGGGCTGGGCGGCTGCATTCCCGTGGACTATGCCTTGGTGGGTGAATTCACGCCGCGGAAGCAACGTGGCAAGGTGCTCACTGCCATGGATGGTTGGTGGCCCGTGGGCGCCGCCTTGTGCGGCTTCATTTCGGCCGGACTGATCGCCGCCTTTGCGGATTGGCGCTTGACCATGCTGGTGATGGTGTTGCCTGCCCTCCTGGTTTTCTGGGTCAGGCGGAGCGTGCCGGAATCGCCGCTTTTCCTCATCCGCAAGGGCCGGCGCCAAGAAGCGGCCGAGGTCATTGACCGCCTTGTCGTGGCCACCGGCGCCGAACCCCGCGCCTACAGCCTGCCCGCGCCGCAAGACGCGCCGCGCCTCTCGGCCGGCAGCACTTGGCAGCAGTTGCGCCGCCTTTGGCAGTTCAATTGGAAGATCACGACGGCGGCCTGGGCCCTGTTTTTCAGCATCCTTCTGGTTTACTACTTGAGCTTGACGTGGATGCCGCGGATCCTGATCGGCGCTGGATTCGAGGAGTACAAGGCCTTCGTGACGACGGCCGGGATGGCCGCCGTCGGACTCCTGGGCGTGGTGGTTGCCGCGATGCTCGTAGAGCGGGTAGGCCGTAAATGGATCCTGGCCATTACCGGGCCGTTGTCGGCACTGACCCTGGTGATCGTTTCATTGGTGGTGGACATTCCCGACGCGGCGGTGTTCTGGCTGCTGGCATTTGGCTTCGTGGTCCAGGTGGCCATCCCGGTGCTCTACGCCTACGTGTCGGAGCTTTACCCCACCGAGCTTCGGGGCTCCGGCTTCGGCTGGGCGTCCACGTTCTCACGGGTTGGTGCCGGCATCGGGCCACTCGTGTTCGCATCGTATTTCTGGCCCGAGTTTGGCCTGGCCACGTCCTTTGCCTTGGCCGGCGGGCTGATCGTGCTGTCCGTGGTGTGGATGGCGTTGTTTGCACCGGAGACCAAACAGCTCGAACTCGACTGAGCATGCCCCTTGCTTTCCCAACTGACTCGCATTTGTTGTCGTTTTGAGGCGTCATAACGACAACAAATGCGAGCTAGTTGGGTCAGGAAGAGGACTCAGACGTGCTGCCCCGCCGCGAGTTCTGCGAGGGTCCGTACCAGGAGCCTGCGCTCCACCACCTTGATGCGTTCGTGCAAGGTGTCTTCGGTGTCGTCCGGGGCAATGTCGACAGCTTCCTGGGCGATGATGGGCCCGGTGTCCACGCCGGCATCGGCCCAATGGACAGTGCAGCCCGTGACCTTCACCCCGTAGGCCATGGCATCGCGGACTCCGTGGGCGCCGGGAAAGAGGGCAGCAGTGCGGGGTGCGTGTTGAGGTACTTGCCATCAAAGGCATCGATGAATTCCGGGCTGACAATCCGCATGAACCCCGAGGAAACCACCACATCCGGGTTGTACGCAGCCACGGCCTTGGTAAGCGCGGCGTTCCAGTCGGCCCGGTCTGCGTAGTCCTTGAAGTCCACCACGAAGGTGTCCAGTCCGGCCCGGGCGGAGCGTTCCACACCGTAGGTACCCGGCCTGTCGGCACCCACGGCTGCGATCTCGACGTCGAGCTCGCCTGCCTTCACGGCGTCGATAACTGCTTGGAGATTGGAACCGGTGCCGGAGACGAGGACAACAATGCGCATTGCACTAGCTTATGGGTGGCTCGCGTAGGCTGGAAAACATGAATTCCGGCGTTGGACCCAGCCCTCAGCAGCATCCACAGAGCGAGGCTGCCAAATCAGCGCTTGCAGTTACCCAAACCCTTTTCAGGTCATTCCTGCTGACGGTGCTCGGCGCCGTCTTCGTCTATGTCCTGAACATCAGCTACGTCTGGCTCAGTGCCATCCTCACGGTCATCGCAGGAGTACTTGGTGTGGTGGTCCTCGTCCGGACCATCAGGTTCAAGCAGCCCCGCCTGGTGCTGCTCGGGACCATCTCCGGGTTGGTGGTCACGGCCATCATGGGCCTGCTGGTTCTCACCGCCGTCGTCTTTTTCCAGCAGATCCGCACCTTGCAGGACTGCTCGCGGAACGCGCTGACCATCCAAGCCCAGGACTCCTGCCAAGTGGACTTCCAGAAGTCGGTCCCTTCCGGGCTGCGTTAACCCGGACGCAAGCTAAGGCGAGGCGGGCAGCTTAGCTGTGGTCGCCGTCGTACACGGAAGCGTCAAGGTCCGCTTCGCGGAGTTTCTGCCGCCGTTCCAACCATGGCCCCACCGAATAGCCGATCACGACGCCGATCCCCACCTCCGCGGCGATCCAGACGGCCGTCCACAGTGGATCCGGGCCGATCTCCGTGAGTCTCCCGATTCCGGCGGAACCGCGCGCCAGCCAAGCCAGTCCCCCGGCGAAAGCTCCGGCGACAGCCCCGACGAGCGCGCCCAGGAACAGCGTTGAAACAGGGGCCGTGAACCAACGTGCCCTGATCTTGATGGAGAGCCATTCATCGAAGTGGTTCTCGCCCTCGCGTAGGAACCACCAACCCGCCAACAGTCCGGCGAGCACGGGAAGGGCAAGCGCCGCCGCGCCAAGGTCGAGCTGCCCGGTGGGCAGCGCGCCGAAGATGGGGATTGCGGGCAGGGGCCCGACGGCGGTGCCCAGCGGGCCCGCGTGTGAGCCGACGCCGAGGGAGAATCCAGCGCCGGAGGACCACGCCAGGGTGAAAACGGCCAGGTTGGGGAGGTAGCCGAGCTGGGCGATGGTCAAAACGCCGCCGCCGAGAGCACCGGCCTTCAGGCCCTCGTACACGGCGATGATGTCCGTCCAGTGCACCACAAGCACGACGGCGAGCAGCAGTGCAGCAAGTGCGAGTGCCGCCATGATCGCCACGAACCCGGCCTTGATGGCGGAGCCGAAGTAGGACCCGGCCCAGCGGGAATGTTGGCTGGTTCGCGCGAGCCAATCAACGGCGTCGACGCCAATGAGCCTGCTCCAGGAGCCGGACTCCCGCCGGGCACCCACCACCATGCCGAGGCCGAACGGGATAAGCGGCAGGAACGCGGCGAACCAGATGTTGATGACCACATCCTGGGTGCGGCAGATGAAGCCCGTGGCCGCACCGAATGCCCCGTAGACAAGCAGCGCACCGAAGAACGCCTGCCACAGCTGGTCCGTGTAGGACGCCCTGGCCAAGCGGCGGCCCGCTCGCCACGCCAAAAGAAAGGGGACCAGGGTCAGTCCGAGCGGGATAAGGGACAGCATCCCGGAGCCCGGTAGCCCCGCCGTACCCAGGTTCACTGTAGCCAGCTGCAGCGGCACACCATGGACCAGCAGCCAGGTTTGGCCGGCCAATCGTGCCAGGAAGTCGATGCTGTGGTTCTGGAAGCCATTTGTGGCCCAAACTCCGATCAGCGGCAGGACCACCACGAGCGCCGAGATGATGGCGGCCTGGGCCGACTCAAGGGCACCCTGCAGCCACAAGGGCATGGGCAGGCCACGGTTACCGGTCTGATCAGCGCGCAGTTTCATCGTGTCCTATCGTGCCACGGTGTGCTCCGCTCCCCCGGCAGGCACCCGCGGATCCCACCAAACCTCCCACCCTCGCTCACCTATGACGCCCTCCCGGCCCACCCTCGCTCACCTATGACGCCCGAAAGCCAAACGCTCCTGCACATCCGCCCTGCCGCCGTCGTACAAGTGCGCGACGGTCGCCCGAAAACCCCATAAAGGTGAGCGAGCGTCGGGGGGAAACCCGACATACGTGAGCGAGCGTCGGGGGAAAAGAACCCTAAAGGTGAGCGAGCGTCGGGGCTGTTCAAGGGGCCGTGCACCCGCCGTTCCGAGCGCTTTTTGGATAAAGCAGACGTAAAATTGGAGTGTTCGCAATAGGTGGATGGAGGGCATAAATGACTACCGCAACCCCACATGCACACGGTGTTCACTTCGGACGCACGGACGTTCAGAACATCGGCATGGGTGTAGGTATTCTGATGGCGCTGGTGGGCCTTCTCGGATTCATTCCGGGCATCACCATGCGGTACGGGGAATTGCAGTTCTTCGGGCCAAATTCGCACGCAATGCTCCTGGGTGTGTTCCAAGTGTCCCTGCTGCTCAACATTGTGCAGCTCGCCATCGGTGGAACCAGCTGGGCGATGTCCCGCTCGGGCGGCCATAGCGCACGCAATATCCTGATGAGCTTCGGTGCCTTGTACATCGTGCTCAGTGTTTACGGACTGAGTGTCGGGGTTGATTCGGCGGCCAACTTCCTGTCGCTGAACACTCTCGACAACTGGACGTTCATGGTTCTGGGCATTCTGATGGCCGCCGCCGGCTGGATGTTTTCACGGCATCTGGCTGACGAAGCAAAATAGCCTATTCACAAGCCCGGATTGAGTTAGCCCGGGATTACAGGAGCCGCCAATGGGTAGGATCTACAGCTAAATCTGAATAGTCATACAAGCGGTTGGTGCAGTTCTTCCGGTGACGAAGCCGGGTGCTGTGCCAACCTTCTTTGTGCCCGACGCCGTCAGATCCACTTGGGTGCCGCCGGCACCGGCGCAGCGCCCGCCGTCACGCCGTCGGTCCCCCGACCGGTGGCCCATTGCGCGACGCCGGCCAGCGGGCCGGTAACTACGACGGCGGCCTCCGGGTCCCCGAAGACGAGGGCGGTGCCCGTGACCTTGACCAAGAGCCCCTTGTCGGTGCCACGGACGGCCCACGCACCGGTGATATCGCGAAGCAACCGTTCCAGCACAGACGCCGGGATGTCCGCAAAGGTCGCCCCGTTGTCCAAGTCCACGGCATGAACCCAGACCTCACGGTTTCGCATCCACACGGTTTCGGATGCCGGAACCTCCCTGCCCTGGATGGTCCGCACCGTGTGGTCCCAGGCGTCGTGGGGCAGGTCCCGCCATTCCACGCTCAGGTGCACCGCGGAGTGGTCAAAGAGGTTCCGCAACGCTATGGGTGAGAGGGTGGCGCCGAAGTTGATCTCTTCATCCCGCACGGCCATGGAGGGATACATGGGTGTCTCCACCCCGGTCGAGGCCCACTCGACCAGGCGTGCGATGGCCCGGGCGTTGTAGCCGATGTGTGCTACAACGTGGCGACGGCTCCAACCGGGCAGCAGCGAACCGCCGTCGAGTTCGGCGTCGCTGAGTTCGTTGAGCTTGCGGGCGAAGAACGCGGTCCCCCGCCGGGCCTGCAGCAACTGCTCCTGCAAGCCCGGATCGGTGGTGAGGTCGTGGCGGGCAACCATCAGGCTTCCTTGACCACGCGGTTCGTCAGCTGGCCCAAGCCCTCGATGGCGGTGACTAGGATCTGGCCCTCCTGGAGGTAGCGCTTCGGGTTCTGGGCGTGGCCCACCCCGCCGGGTGTGCCCGTCGCGATGACGTCCCCCGGGTTCAGCGTGATGATGGTGGAAATGTAGGACACCAGGAATTCGGGTGTGAACACAAGATCGCCGGTGGGGGTGCTCTGCTGAATCTCGCCATCCACTGCGGAGGTCATCAGCGGTCCGACAGTGAATTCGTCATTGGTCACCAGTGCCGGCCCGAATGGGGTGCTGTTCTCCCAGGTCTTGCCTTGGAGCCACTGCACGGTGCGGAACTGGTAGTCCCGCATGCTGATGTCGTTCAGCACCGAGTAGCCGGCGATGTGGTCCGCCGCGTCGGCTTCACTGATGCGACGCCCCTTCTTGCCGATCACGACGGCGAGCTCGGCCTCCCAGTCGACCGTGTCCGATTCCTGCGGCAACGCCAGATCGTCGTTGGGACCAATCAGCGATTCCTGGTACTTCGCGAACAGGGTGGGGTACTCGGGGATGTCCCGGCCCATCTCCTTGATGTGGTTGCGGTAGTTGTGCCCAACGCAGATGATCTTCCCCGGTGAGGGGACGACGGCGGCGAGGTCCGCGGCGTCGTACGCGTGCGTTGCGCCGTGGGCCGCCTCCGCGATGCTCGCCCAGGCGGGGTCCTGCAGGAGGGCGCCGACGTCGGAGAACCCGTCGATCTCGGTCAAGGTGTCGCCGTCTTGGCGGACGGCCACGGTACCTTTGGCGGCGCCGGTCCCGGTGCGGAGGGTGAGGAGTTTCATTTGTTGCGTCCTTCGATGTACGTGCGGTTGAAGTTCAGTCGTTCGAAAATGGGGGCATCGCTGAAGCGGAACAGGTCGAACTCGTTCTCTGCCCGCAGGGACCATTCCTGCCAGGACGGCACAACGAAGAGGTCGCCCTTTTTCAGGAACTTGGTTTCCCCGTTCAACATCACGGTGCCGGTCCCTTCGAAGACCTGCCAGACGCTGGAGCCGACCTCGCGCACAGCCTCAGTGGAAGCCCCGGCGCGCAGGCGGTGGAACTCGGCCCGGATGGTCGGCATGACATCTCCGCCTGTGGTCGGATTCGAGTATCGGATGGCGGCGTGGCCTTGGCTGACGGTGGCCGGGTGGCCTTCGTCTTCGAGAAGCAACTGCTCGCGCAGGGCGGCGTCGGTGTGTTCCCAACGGTAGGCCGCGATCGGGGAATTCACCGTGTCCTGCAGTCCTGAGAGCGGGCGCAAGCCCGGGTGTGCCCACAGGCGCTCGGAGCGTGAGATGTCCGGAGTGGCCTCGTCCGTGACGCGTTCGGTGCCGAATTCGAAGAACCCCGCGTCCGCGTAGTGCACGAACGGGATGTCCAATCCGTCGATCCACGCCATCGGCTGATCGGTGTCGTTGTGGTGGCCGTGGAAGTTCCAGCCCGGGGTCAGGAGGAAGTCGCCTCGGCGCATGGCCACCGGGTCCCCGTTCACCACGGTCCAGACGCCTTCGCCCTCGACGACGAAACGGAAGGCGTTCTGCGAGTGACGGTGCTCCGGCGCTGTTTCATGCGCGCCCAGATACTGGATCGCGGCCCACAGAGTGGGCGTGGCGTAAGGCGTACCAGCGAGGCCCGGGTTGGCCAGGGCGATGGCACGGCGCTCTCCGCCACGTCCCACGGGCACCAGGTCCCCGGCACGGGCGGCCAGCGGGTACAAGTCGTTCCAGCGCCACACGTGCGGCACGGCCTTCGGGGTCGGCACCATTGGCATGAGGTCCGCGATCTCCGTCCACAGGGGGATCAGGTTTCCGGCTTCGAAGTCGCGGTACAACTGCTCAAGCTGGGCAGTTTCCTCGGGCGTCGGCTCCGGAACCGCCTGGGCTGTGCCAACGGAATGATCAGTGGCAACTGATTCGTGGGTTGTGCTATCGGCGCTGATGGACACGGAGGCCTCCTCGATGGGTACGGAACGGTTTTGGCGTACTCCAGACCCTAGAGAAGCCCTCAAGTGATCTCCAACATATTCTGCTAGCCAGAATCCGCTGGCCCAACTGACTGGCAGTAGATGTCGTTATGGGCCCTCAAAACGACATCAACTGCGTGGGCCCACGCCGCCAGGGTTCCCTGGCCGAGCTTGCGAGGCGAGGGTGGCGGTGGGGACTAGTTGGGTGGGCTACGGCTGGGACTCCGCCGGATTGGCTGCAATGTCGATCTCCAACTGGCGTTGCGTTTCCCGCATGATGCCCACGAGTCCGGCGTCGAACAGCTTCCGGAACCTTGCCACGGGCGTCGCCACGCTCAGCGCGCCCACGGCGACGCCATCCTTGTTGTGAAGAGCCACTCCCAGGGCGCTGATCCCTTCCTCGGTGCCCTCGAAGTTGGCAGCAAATCCGTTGCTCCGAATGGTCTCCAGCTCCCGGAGAAAGGCTGGATATTCGGCGTCGGGAATGCTGTCCCCGCCGATTTCCGCATTGTGGCTACGGAACAATTGCTCGATCATGGCGGGCTCCAGTTCGGCCAGCATTGCCTTGCCCCCAGAGGCCTTGTTGGCTGGCAGCACGGTTCCCTGCCTGTCACCTACCCGCAAGGCGTTGGTCCCCTCCACGGTGGCAAGGAACCTGACCTTGGTCCCCACTCGGACCATGAGATTGACTGTCTCGTTGATCCGACCGCTCAGGAGCTCCATGTGCGGCTGCGCCACCGTGCGCAACAGGCGGGTCCAACTGAGTCCGGCCGGACCAACTCCCATGGCCGGCCCAGGAACGTACCGGCGGGTTTCGTCCTGGACCGCAAATCCCCGATACACCAGCATGGCCAGCAGCCGGTGGGCGGTGGAAGGGGCAACACCCAACTCCTCGGCGGCATCCTTGAGCCGAAGGCTGCCGCCGTCGCGCAAGAGCTGAAGCAGTTGCAGGGCGTTGTCCACGGCCTCAATGGAATAGGCCGGCTTCTTGCGGGCTGGAAGATTCTGCACCACAGAATTCTATTGGGCTACGCCGACGGCGGCCACACAGTGGTGGGATGAATCACACACCTTCCGCTGCAGCGCCGGAGCGGACCCAACACAGCGTTCACCACTCTGCTGAGGCCCCCACCAAGTCCTCAACACGGTTATCCAAGCGGTCCGCCGCCGCAGTCCTCGTCTGCTGGTTGCTGGTGGTTTTCGACGGCTATGACCTCATCGTCTACGGCACCGTGCAGAGCTCGCTCATCACCGACACAGGCTGGGGGCTCACCAAAGCCACAGCCGGAACAGTTGGGTCGATGGCGTTCCTGGGCATGATGATCGGAGCCATCTTCGCCGGCAGGATGTCAGACAGTTGGGGCCGTCGCCGGACCATCATCGCTTGCGCCGCGCTGTTTTCGCTCTTCACCATCCTGTGCGCCTTCGCCCCGAACGCAGCAGTTTTCGGGGGCCTGCGCTTGCTGGCCGGGATCGGCCTCGGCGGGCTGGTTCCCTCAGCGAATGCCTTGGTCGCCGAACTGGTCCCTGCGAAATGGCGCTCCACGATTGCCACGTTGATGATGTCCGGCGTCCCGATAGGCGGCTCGCTTGCCGCGCTGGCAGGCATCCCCCTGATTCCCGCTTTCGGCTGGCCGATCATGTTCCTGGTGGCCGCCGTCGCGCTGCTCGTGGTGGTACCGATGGGATTGCGCTTCCTCCCGGAGACGCTGGCTCCCGTGAAGAGCACGGCGGAGTCCGCGGGCTTCAGGTCCTTGCTCCGGGCTCCGTACCTCGGCATGAGTCTCCTGTTCGCGATCTCCACGCTGGTGACGCTCTTTGCCTGGTACGGCCTGGGCACCTGGCTACCGAACCTGATGCAACTGGCCGGCTACAACCTTGGATCGGCATTGACGTTCGCCCTGGCACTCAACCTCGGCGCCGTCGTCGGCTCGGTGGCAACCGCTTGGGCGGGAACCCGCTTCGGTCCGATCCCGACGGCGATAGCGGCAGCCGCCGTCGCCGCCGTCGCGCTGGCCGTACTGGTGGCGGGTCCGCACGTAGGACTTGTCTACGTCATGTTGGTGCTGGCCGGGGTCGGCACCCACGGAACCCAGTGCCTCATCATCGCGGCAGTCGCCAGCCATTACCCGGCGCATTTGCGGGGCACAGCGCTCGGCTGGGCCCTCGGCGTCGGCCGCATTGGCGCGGTCGCCGCACCCCAGGTAGGTGGGCTGCTGCTGGCAGCCGGCCTGGGCGTCAACTCAAACTTCCTGGCGTTTGCCGGGGCCGCCGCCGCAGCAGCGGTCCTGCTCGGCGCCATCGGCGCCAAAATCAAGACCGCCAGGATGAAGACCGCAAAAACCCAATCCAACAACACCACCCCTGTAGGAGCTAACAATGTCTGACCGCAATCCGTCCACTGAAGTACTCGTCGTCGGCGGAGGGATGGCCGGCCTCGCCGGTGCCTTGGCCCTCCGCGCAAACGGTGCCGAGGTGACGCTGGTTGAGCGGGCCCCCGAATTCGGCGAGGTCGGAGCCGGCCTGCAGATGGCCCCCAACGCCTCCCGTGTCCTGAAGCGTTGGGGCCTCTTGGAGAAGGCGCTGGAAATCGGCGTCCGGCCGAAGCACTTGGTGTTCCGCGACGCCCTGACCGGTGAGGAGCTCACCCGCCAGACCCTCGGGGGCGAGTTCGAAGAACGGTACGGCGCTCCGTACGTCGTGATCCACCGGAGCGACCTGCATCGGATCCTGCTGGAAGCCTGCCAGGACGCCGGCGTCCGCTTGGTGAACGACGTCGTCGTGGAGAAGGTTGAGACGGTCAACGCCCGCGGCATGGCGCACACGGCGAGCGGCGACGTTTACGAGGCCGACGTCGTGATCGGCGCGGACGGCCTCAAGTCCACGCTCCGTGCCGCCGTCGCGCAGGACTGCCCAGTGTCGTCGTCGTACGTTGCCTATCGCGGAACGGTGCCCATCACCGCAGACACTCCCTCGGCCGATCTCGAGGACGTCATCGTCTACCTCGGCCCGGACTGCCACTTGGTGCAGTACCCCCTGCGCAAGGGCGAGCTCTTGAACACGGTGGCCGTTTTCAAGTCGCGGTCGTTCGAGCGCGGAGAAGAACAATACGGCGGCGTGGACGAACTCGAGGCCGCCTACAAGGACTGCGTCCCGGCGGTCCAGGCCGCCCTGCGGAACCTTGGGACCGGCATCCGCTGGCCCATGTATGATCGCGATCCCATCGAGAACTGGATCGACGGCCGCCTGGTGCTGATGGGCGACGCCGCCCACCCCATGCTCCAGTATTTGGCCCAGGGAGCCTGCCAAGCGCTTGAAGACGCCGCGGTGCTCCAAGACTCCACAGTCGGTTCCGTGTTTACCAACGACGACGGCGTGGACGCCGCTGCTTGGGACCGCGCCATCAGCGAATTCAACTCAGCCCGGGCGGCCCGCACGGCCCGCGTCCAGCGCACGGCGCGCATCTGGGGCGAGTCCTGGCACGTCTCCGGCGTCGCCCGTGTCTTGCGGAACCTGCTTTTCAAGAGCCGCAAGGACGGCGACTTCCAGTACAACGACTGGCTTTACGGCCAAGCGGGCGACGGCGTCCCGGAGGTCCGGGCGGAAGCTGCGGCGGGTGCCTCAATCAATACCGATATGGACGTCCGCGTGAGGCCTGAGGAGCGGAAAGGATCGCTAGCAGGAACGCACGCTTAGGAGTATCCGTTATGTCGGTTGTAGGCAAACAAATTGCTGGACTACTGGAGCGGACCACAGCAGACTGACTACACGAGCCGCTTGAGTGCTTGCCGTTGAAAGGACAGTCATGTTCGACCTCGTTGCTTATCTCCCCATTCTTGTCACCGTATTGGGGGTAGTCGTTGCCGTTGCCGTCATTAGGCTGCTCATCACATTGATGTGGAAGGTGGCTGAACCAAACGAGGCATTGATCATTTCCGGCCTGACCCGAGGAAGTTTGGACACCAGGGACGGAATGGACTTCAAAATTGTCACCGGCAAGGGTGCCTTGGTGGTTCCCGGGCTCC
This sequence comes from Arthrobacter sp. MMS24-S77, assembly GCF_054888235.1. NCBI lineage: Bacteria > Bacillati > Actinomycetota > Actinomycetes > Micrococcales > Micrococcaceae > Arthrobacter > Arthrobacter sp. MMS24-S77. Next base: position 1,197,655 of record NZ_JBTZRN010000001.1, on the reverse strand, counting down.
AGACAGTGAGGACTTTGTCCTTGACGCTGAACGAAACAGAACTCCAAGTCAACTGCGTGACCTCGCAAGGTATCCAGGTGATTGTGGAGGGCGTGGTTATTTACAAAATCGGTGACGCCGCGCCATTCATTGCGAACGCCGCCAGGAGGTTTCTCGGCCAGCAGCCCAAAATGGAAAGCCAGGTCTACAACGTCTTTGAAGGACACCTGCGCTCGATCATTGGCAGCATGACCATGGAAGAAATCATCCGCGAGCGGGACAAACTCGCCTCATTGGTCCGCAGTGCCAGTGGTATCGAAATGGAAAAGCTCGGCCTGGTGGTTGATTCCCTGCAAATTAAGGACCTTCAGGATCCCACGGGCTACATCCAGAACCTGGCCAAGCCGCATATTGCCCAGGTCAAAATGGAGGCCCGCATAGCCGAAGCCACCAGGAACCGCGAGGCAGCTGAGAAGGAAGCTGAGGCGGCTGCCCAGATTGCCGACGCCCAGAGCATCTCGGCGATCAAGCAATCAGCAGCCCAGGCCAACGCCGAGACTGCCCGGGCCAACGCGGCACAGGCCGGGCCTTTGGCCGATGCCACGGCGCGCCAGCAAGTGGTGGTCCAGGAAACCGAGGTGGCCAAGCTTGAGGCGGACCGCGAGGAGCAAAAGCTCCAAACGTCCATTCGCAAGCCTGCCGACGCCAAGGCCTACGCGCAACGGACCGAGGCAGAAGCCCAAAAAGCTGCCGACATCAGCGCGTCGGAGGCGCGGGCACGGCGTACGGAGCTCGAGGCCCAGGCGAACGCCCGCAAGGTGGAAGTCGAAGCGCAAGCCAACGCCACTGCCGCGGCCGCGATTGCGGGAGCCACAAAGATCACCGGTGAGGCCGAAGCGGCAGCCACGAAGGCACGCGGTGATGCCGCGGCTTCCGCTATCAAGGCCAAGTCCTTGGCGGAAGCCGACGGTATCAAGGCCCGCGCGGAAGCACTTGGAACCAACCAAGAGGCGGTCATCTCCCAGCAGCTTGCGGAGAACATGCCGGCGATCGTGGCGGCCGCGGCCGAGCCCTTTGCGCACGTGGGGCAACTGACGGTCCTCAACGGCGGCGAAGGGCTCAACAGCATGGTGGGAGGAATCCTGTCCCAGGTGGGCAACTTCCTGCCATCGATCACGGCTGCCCTCAAGAACGGCCAGGTGCCTCCCAAGCGGCCTACCAAAGCCCCTGACGCATAGCGAAACTGATGCACAAAGAGGTTGATCGGAGCCTGACCGGCAAGATCGGGAGGGTCACGGGGCGAATCGGTCCAGGCACCGTGGGGGAAGTCATGCTGCCGTTCCATGGCGGCACGAGTGCCTTCCACGCGCACCCTTTCGACAAGACCAGTGTCTTCAACGTCGGCGATGAGGTGCTGGTCATCTACTACGAGCCACCCGGGACCGTATTCGTTGACGAGCTGCCAGACGTGCTGAGGGCGGGCAACAAGTAGCTGAGGGCGGCTACCTATGTAGCCGCCCTCAGCGTTCGTTTCAGTTGCTCAGTGACTCACCCCAGTGGCGGGGCTCCCACGCTGTCATACATCGCGTAGTCGTCCGTGATGAGTGTTCCGTTGTTGAACAGGCTCAGTCCGAAACTGATGGCAGTGGCCCCGGCGGGGAGTGCCGGCGTCGTGAGGTTTGCCTGCGTGTAGGTGCTCGTGGCTGGCAGCCACGGTCCGGAGGTCCAGTACACCCAGTTGCCGGAGGCGTCCCGGTAGTACACCGCGAACTGCGTGACTGCAGTTGACGTGTACCAGGCCCTGAGCGAGTAGGTGTGTCCCGCTACGGCCGCAGGTGGGCAGGTGCTGTTATCGAGGGTCGGAAGCAGCTTCGCGTCACCACTGGAGTAGCCCGTGATGGTGAGCTTCTCCGCTTTGGTGCCGGTGTGGGCAGTAGCTACCGTGCTGAACACGGCGGTGTTGGTGCCGTATCCACCTGCCTGCCAGCACTGTGGGAACGCGCCCACGCCGGCCGTTTCAAGGCTGGGATTCTGTACCAGGTTGCCGCCGGCTGGTGGTGGCGGCGGAGGCGGTGGCGGCGTGCCGACGTCGAACATCTCGTAGTCATCCGTGGTCAGCGTGCCGTTGCTGAACAGGTTCAGGCCGAAGCTGATACCGCTGGCACCGGTAGGCAATGGAGGCGTTGTCCACGTGGCCTTTTGAAAGGTCGTGGCCGCTGAGAACCAGGGGCTTGATGTCCAGTACTTCCACGAGCCTACGCCGATCCGGTAATAGAGCTCGAACTGGGTACTTGTGGTCGATTTATACCAGGCACCAATGGAATAGGCGTTCCCAGGCGTGGCTGTGGGTGAGCACCCGCCCAGGTCAAGGGTGGGCAACAGCTTGGCGTCGCCGTCCACGTAGTTGGTGACCACCAGCCTTTCTGCCACGTTCCCTGTGTGTCCCGGCCTGACGGTGGAGAAGGTTGCCGTGTTGGTGCCGTAACCCGCTCCGGCCCAGCACTGCGGGGCCCCGCTGACCAACGTTTCAAGGCTTGGGTTCTTGATCAGGTTGCCAGTACCCTCTGGCGGGGCTGCCGGTCCGGGGACGAGCGGCTTGACGGTTCCGCCGATCACCTGCGCCACCGTCTTGACGGTGGTGGTTGCAGGGCGGGCCTTGAGCCATGTGGCGAACTGGTTGAACAGGGTTGGCGTGATGTTCAGCGGGTCCGTGCTGGTAGCTGAAATGTGGTGGAAGGTGAGCTGGACCCACCCGCCTGCGGGCTCCGCCTGGGTGACGGACTTTTGCAGGTCTGCAAGCGTCCAGGTCTTGTCCACTTCATCCGGGGCCGCCGTGTTGTACGGGTTTGCCGGCGGAATGGTCTCCGCGAGGGCGCAGCCGTTGCAGCTGAACCGCGTCTTGATGTCACCAAGATTGCGGGCACTGTTGTAGCCGCAGTTCTTGACTATGGTTTCGATGGATGCGTTCTCGGCAGCGAATGGATACGCGAAGTCAGTGATCGTGAATCCAAGGTTGCTGAGGTTGACCCTGTCGTTGCAAATCTGGCGAGCTGCCTCATCCGACGTCACGGTAGTCAGATCCGGGTGGGTAACGGTGTGGCCGGCAATCTCATTGCCGTTCGCCACAAGGCCCTGCATGTCGCTTGTCGTCAGATAATTGGGGTTGTTAATGAATCCGGACGGCGTGAAGAAGGTACCCACCAGGCCCAGGCTCTGCAGGGTCTGCGCGGCGTTGAGTTGGTCGGCATTTGCATCGTCAAAGGTCAGGGTGATGACGGTGGGGTTGGCAGCCTGGGCTGCGGGTGCGGTCACACCGGTGGTGACGCCTGCGAATGCAAGTGCCACCACAACGGTGGAGAACCACGTGAACCATTTTCCGCGGATCGTTCCCCTGAACGTCCGGTGCTGCTCGGTACGGTTGAAGAGTTTCATAAGGTCTGGCTCGATTCTAGGCAGTGGCCTGGCCGGACATACGGGCGGCGCGGGGTGATAACACCCGGCGCTGTTCAGCACGTGAGGATGCGCCGACCAGTCGGCGCGCTCTCTGGCCGAAATACCCCGGTGCCCGGGACAAGCCCCAGTCATGGCCACGAGGTTCATTACAGTTTTCACCGTAAGTCGGGCCCCTAGTAGGGAATAAGAGTATGTTCTACCCGTCTTTCAGCTCCGTAATTACCTAGATTGGCGCATTTTCCGCCGCTCGGGATCCTCCACTCGTGACAGCAACATCAGTTTGTTAACCAAACCTTCCCCCAGCGTCACGCCCATTCCCCCGCTTCGCCAACCGCCGAGCACACCGTGGAGGGGTGAGGATCGCTATCGTTGCCGAATCATTCCTGCCGCTCATGAACGGGGTAACCCACTCCATCCTGCGGGTGCTGGAGCATCTTCAAGAGCGCGGCGACGAAGTGATGGTGATTGCGCCGTCGACGTCGGACACTGCTGTCTCGGACGTCGTGAACGGCGCGTTTGTCCACCGCCTCCCTTCCGTGCCGCTGGCCGGATACACGAATGTGCGGGTGGCGTTGGGCGGTGTGAGCCGGGTCAAGAGAATCCTTGCCGACTACGCACCGGACGTCGTCCACCTCGCATCCCCTTTCGTCCTCGGTTGGCGGGCTGTGCAGGCCGCGCACCAGCTCGGAATCCCCACGGTAGCCATCTACCAGACCGAGGTTCCCAGCTACGCCGCGCGGTATGGCGTGCCGATCCTGGAAAACTGGGCATGGAACCGAGTGGACAACATCCATCTACTCGCAGACCGCACACTGGTCCCGTCCACGTTCGCGCTCAACCAGTTGCGCGGCCGCGGGATCTTGCGGGTGGGCATGTGGCGGCGCGGTGTGGATACCGCGCGGTTCTCCCCCACTAAGCGCTCGACGGCGTGGCGAGCCTCCGTAGCGCCCGACGGCGAGCGCGTCATCGGCTACGTCGGCCGCCTTGCGGTGGAAAAGCAAGTGGAAGACCTGGCGGTGCTGGCGGATCTGCCGGGAACCCGCCTGGTCATTGTGGGCGACGGGCCGCAGCGCGCTGTCCTCGAAGCGGCGTTGCCGAACGCCGTCTTCACCGGATTCCTGGGTGGCGACGAACTCGCCCAGGTTGTTGCGGGCTTTGACCTCTTCGTTCATCCCGGCGAGTTCGAAACGTTCTGCCAGACCATCCAGGAGGCCATGGCATCGGGGGTTCCCGTGGTGGCCACCGGACGCGGCGGCCCCCTCGACCTCGTGGAAAACTCGCGTACCGGCTGGCTCTACGAGCCGGGTGATCTCGCCCAGTTGCGCGGCTACGTGCAGGACCTGGTGGGCGACGACGCCAAGCGCCGCGCGTTCGGAAAGGCAGCACTCGCTTCGGTCCAAGGACGGACGTGGCCGGTGCTGAGTGCCCAACTCGTGCAGCACTACGAGGCAGTGATCGACGGTGATGCGCTGGTGGAGCCACCTACTGTACCCATCCACCCGGCCGAGCTTCGGGCGGCCGAGCTTCGGGCGGCCGAGCCCGCCACCATTTCCGTGACTTCCAGCAAAGGACTCCCAGCATGAAAATCTCCGTCGTCGGCTGCGGCTACCTTGGCGCAGTACATGCCGCAACGCTCGCGTCGATGGGCCACACCGTGGTGGGCATCGACGTCGACGCCCAGAAGGTGGCCCACCTGAACAAGGGCTTCGCGCCTTTCCACGAACCCGGCCTTGATGAACTCCTCCGGGACGGCTTCGCCACCAAACGGCTCACGTTCACCACTGACTTTGCCGATGCTGCCGACGCCCAGACGCACTTCCTCTGCGTGGGCACTCCGCAGTCCAAGACCTCGGACACGGCGGACCTGTCCTACGTGATCGCGGCTACGAAAAGCCTCCTCCCCCATCTGGCGAGGGGCGCCGCCGTCGTCGGCAAATCCACCGTCCCCGTAGGAACGGTGGACATGCTCCGCGGCATCCTTGCCCGGAGGCCTGATGTCCTGCTCGGCTGGAACCCCGAGTTCCTGCGCCAGGGCACGGCTGTGAAGGATTCTTTGGTACCGGATCGCTTGGTGTACGGCGTGCCGGGCGGCAAGGGTTCTGCCGCAGGCGTCCCCGTAACAGCAGCGCTCGACGCCGTCTACGAACCGCTGATTTCCGCCGGTATCCCGCGGCTGGTCTGCAACTTCGCGACGGCCGAGCTCATCAAATCCGCCTCGAACGCCTACCTCGCCACGAAGCTCAGTTTCATCAACGCCATGGCCGAACTTTGCGATGCCTCGGGTGCCGATGTCACCGAACTCAGCGAGGCGATGGGCCTGGATCCGCGCATCGGCAACCGGTACTTGCACGCCGGCCTGGGCTTCGGCGGCGGCTGCTTGCCGAAGGACATCCGTTCTTTCCGGGCGCAGGCACAGGCGCTGTCCGTGTCTTCCGTTGACGAGTGGATGAACGTGGTCGATTCCATCAATCTGGGCCAGCGCGCCCGCGCCGTCGATGTGGCGCGTGACATGTGCAAGGGCTTCCTGTCCGGCCGCACCGTCACCGTGCTGGGCGCCGCCTTCAAGCCCGACACTGACGACATCCGCGACTCCCCCGCGCTGGACGTCGCCCTCCAGTTGGCCGCGGCCGGCGCCCACGTGACCGTGACCGACCCCAAGGCCATCAACAACGCCTGGATGCGCTACCCCCAGCTCCGCTTCGAAGCGTCCACCACTCGCGCGCTCGAGGGCGCTGAGTTGGTGCTGCTGCTGACCGAATGGGACGAGTACCGCGCCCTCTCACCGGCCGCTGTCGGTTCGCTCGTACGACGCCGGATGGTGCTGGACGCGCGGAACGTCCTGGACGCCGGGGCATGGAAGGCGGAGGGGTGGACTATTCGTGGCCTCGGAACTGGCTCGTTCGCCGAGACCGTGGAGATCCGTGCCGAGGCAAAGCCTGTTGTCCTCCCCGTCGAACCGGTCAACACCCGGCCGTTCATCGTGGGCCCGCCTGCCAAGGCACCGTCAACGCGACGGTGAGCTTCCGCTCTAGGTACCCTCCTTCGTGCACACCTAGACGGGCCTGTACGACCACCTAGATTCAGCAATTTCACACCTAGAAACGCCTCAGGCACACGGGTTTTTGCCCCCACGACCACCTAGACGCTCTATTTCATGGAGAGAATCTGAACCGTGGATGGCTCCTCTTAGGAGGATGCCACCACTCTTCAAGGCCAGCTATGCGTTGGCCGGTCATCTCGAGAAATGGAGTTGAAGTGGAATCAGCAATGACGAAAAGGACGGGGCTTCAGGCGGCGGCCGCGGCTGCGCTGGCCGTGGTTGGCATCTTCGGCGCAAGCCTGGCTGTTTCATGGATCGCGGGGTCTCTCGGCATCTCTGCCGCGGCGGCGTCCCAAATCATGCAGGCCATTGAGGTCGGAGGCTGGGCGCTCGTTGTCATCGGCGCTGTGTTCGGGGCAGGAATCACTGGCGCCTTGATCGCAACGGCTCGAAGCATCCTCTTCCGCATCGGCCGGGCGCAAGCTGTCGCCTAAATCGATGCTTGCTAAGACAGCACGCGTGCTTGGGAGCATCCCTGGGTGGTTGCTCCCAAGCACGGGCTTGATCATGGCTGCCATCGCCGCCTTCGGGTACGCAGCGGTGGACCTGTCGTGGATCCGGGACGCCAGGAATATGGGTGGAAGTCCCCTCTACGGCAAGGATTTCCTGCAGATCCTTGGGCGAAACGTCGGAGCGGCCTTGGTGCTCTACTCGGGAGTCGCGACCCTTGGGCTCACCACGCTCGTGGGGGCCGGAATCCTGGCACTGTACGTTGGTGCCACCCTATCTCTCGGGATGCATTCCGTCGGGGGTGCCGGCCTTCTTGCAGACGTGATCTGGTATGTCCCGTTCGAATTTTTCGGCCTGGTGATGGCGGCGACCGCCGGATTCCAGCCCACCGCAGGCCTTGCTCGCAGGCTGGTTTTCAAGACGGAACCTGTCACAGTGAGGTCATTCATCGACGACATGGCGCGTTCGCTGGGCACTCTGTTCATTGCCCTCGTCCTGATTGTCCTCGGCGCCGTCATCGAGGCCGTCCTGATTCAAGTAAGGGGAATTCCATGACCAATATGGACAACCATAAACAGTCCGAGACCGTCATCAGGGTGGCAACGGTCGGAAAGTTGCGGCCCGAGCCATCCATCGCCAATGAATGGATCTCCACGTCACGCGCCCTGTGGATAACAGGCTACGTTGTGCTGATGTCCTTGGTAGCTCTCCGGCTTCCCTTGACCCGGCGGTATCTCAGCTCCAACGTGCCCGCCGATGTACGGTCCGAACTTGGGGACGAACGCCTACTGGACCTCTCCATGACGGTCGGTACCGTGTTGTTCTTCCTCGTGTACGCGGTGATCATCGCCTTGTACTTCTCCCTCGCCGCGTTCCTGGACAAGCGGGTGATCCCAGGAAAATCGGTGCTCGCAGGCCGTTTTAATGTGGGGGTCTTCTTTGTGATCGCCATGCTTTCCACCATCCCTGTAAATCTATTCAGCGTGGCATTCGGCGTGATCCAGCCGAGGGATGTTCCCGGCTACTGGCTCTATTTCCCCTTGATGGTCGTTCTCGTCTTGGCGATCTTCTACCGGCACTGGCAGGAGTTCTCCACAGGCAGGAAGATCCTCCTTGGGCTTTCAGCCTTAGGACTGTCAACAATAGTCGCCATCGGCTGACCTCCCTCAACCATCGCCCCCAGACAGAAAATCCTCATGACTACTTATCTCTATAGCGTTCTTCTAAGAATCCTTGGATTCATAGTGGCCACCTTCTCCGGTATTTCCGCCAGCCTCATCTGGTCCGCGGTTCCCCCGGAGGGACTCAACAATATTGATCCACTCGTTCTAAGGAATACGGCCGTCGCGGTCCTCCTCGTACTCGGTGTGGCCGCACCATTGATTGCCGCCTTCAGCCCGGCCCGGAAATGGCTGCCGCTCAAAGCTGCCGTTTTCGCCGTCGCCGGTTTTGCCAACGCGGCCGCGCTCGGTCCCGCGATAGTTGTCCCGTTTCAGGGAACGACGTCGGTCATCGCCGTCGTCTGTGCACTCGGGCTGGCAGTTCTCACCATTGTGGCCTTCATCGACTCGGTCCAAAAGAAGACTCCCCGGAACAAGTTCTAGGCAATGATGAGCACAAAAGCCCCTGCCGACATCGATGGCCGGGTCCGCGACGCCAAGCCCGCTGGCGCGTCGGTCTGGAGGTCCGATTACCGAATCTTGCGCGACTTCCGGGCTTTCGAAATCGTCAATGCGATGCGCTTGCCACTCACCCTGGACGGTTTCAGGGCCCTCGCGACCTTCGGATCAATAGCCTTGATTGTGGTTGGAACCCTCGTGTTCGTTTCCACGATGTCTGTTCTCCGCGACGGCCCGTTCCGCCATGACATAGCTGCTGTGCTCAATTGGGGGTTCCTCAGCATCCTTTATGCCGCCGTCGCCACGGTGCTCAGCGAGGTCATCTCAAGCCGACGGCTCTCAGTCGCCGGCACCCCGCACCTGGAGCTTTTCAGGGCAATGGAACTTCCGCTCCAGCAGGTTGTGGTGAGATACGGCTTGATCCCGGCGTTCCGGCGCACAGGCATGCTTTGGTATTCTGCTGCGATATTCCTCGCGATCTTCTTCGAGGAGACGCCGACCTACCTCAACGTCCTGGCGGCTTCGATCTCCGTGTTGGCTTGCGCTTCCTGCGCCTGCTTCCTCTCTGTTCTTCATTTCGCCTCCGCGCCGGTACGACGGATAGGCCTTCACTGGCTTTTTTGCTTCTTAGCGCTGGTTCTCGGACTGGCGCTCGGAGCGGCCACAGGGTTTCTTGTGCCTCGGCTCGCTCCGCTCGGCGGCCTCGCAGAAGACACTTCGCGTGCCCTTCCGGTGCTGTGTTTGCTAGCGGCGACTTCCTGCGGGCTGTTGGTCATGCTCGGCATCCGCAAGTGGCGCGGCCTCGCCTATCGAAAGATCTCCCTAGACACGCAACGGGACCCCAGGCGCCGATCCGTGGCCAAGTTTGGTCTATTCGTTGTCACCGATCTGTTGAGCAGCAAGCATGGCTCTGTGGTCAGCACGGTCGTCCTCGCTTGGATTACCGTCGTTGGCATCCTGCTCGGAGCAAGAGGCGTTCTCCCCCTCGACTCGACCCTCAGTGACGAGGAATTGCGCAAGTTCCTGGTTGGCGTTGCCGTTCTCCTGGGCCTGGGAGTCACGGAACCGATGCTTTATCGGATCGGGCCCACAGCAAAGCTTTACCACTACCGGTTTGTCTGGGAGAACGGCTTCTCCGGCACCGCGATCGTTGCCCGTCTCATGGGGATCTACATTCTGGCGGGGGCGGTCATCGGAGGATTTGTTTTCCTCGGTGCGCTCCTTCTCCTGGGCATTCTTGCCCCGGCACTGTCGCTATAGGCATGATCGTCGCAGCGTCCGGGGTCGTTGCGGAATCGTGTTCCCGACCGCCGACCACTACCGACGGCACGAAGTCCAATGACATCATGGACGCCCTGTTTACGCTCCTCCTGATTTCTCCTTGCTCGCTCATCCTTATCGTCAGCCCCGAATTCAGCACGTTGCTGTTGTTGGGCTACTCCATCCTTTTGACCCTGGGGGCCGCCACATGTCTGAATCAACGTCTTTTGAGACTTCGATCGAGATTGATTCTGTAACTGCCGGCTACCGGCAAGGTTCGCCCGTCCTGGACGGACTCAGTCTGAGTATGAATGCGCCCGGGCTCTACAGGGTGGCTGGTGGCAACGGCAGCGGTAAGTCGACTCTTCTCGAGCTCATTAGCGGTTTCTTGCAGCCTTGGGCCGGAAGCGTGCGCCTTTGCGGCATCGATGCCAGTTCCCCCGATGCCCGCCATGTACGGAGTGTCTGCCGCACGACGCCCGCGCTCTTTCCTTCCATGACCGTTCACGACCATCTGGCGCTCGCGGCCCGTAGCCGTCAGGTCGGCCCGGAGGCAGGGCTCGCACGTCTGGCTAGATATGGATTGGAAGATTGGGCGGAGCAGCCCGTGTCGATGTTGTCGACGGGCAATATCCGAAAGCTCTGGCTTCTGATGTGTACCGTAGCCGATACCCCGGTGGTCGCCATCGATGAGCCCTTCAACGGTATGGACGTTCAAGGCATCGAGGCCCTTGTCGGAGAGCTGAGCGAGTGGGCACAGCACAAACTAGTAGTGCTTGTCTCCCATACAGTTCCCGACCAGCTGCCGATTGGCCATTCCTTCGTCTTCGAGCGAACCGAGGTGGAGGCGTAGCCGAGACACGTGGCCGCGTAGTTCCGATACGCACACCCAATCCATGGATCGGGACTACTCAATGCCCGGAAAGCCGTTCCTAGCGGAAGGGAGCCGTATCCCGGACCAGGTCAAATAGGGCAGCGCGCGTTGGGCTTCCGGTCTTTCGGAGCGCGTTGGAAATGTGGTTTTCAACGGTCCTGATACTGATTCCCAGGTGCTCTGCGATCTCGGGGTTGGAGCGATGACCGGCCAGGGCAGCTATTTCAATTTCCCGGACCGTCAGAGGCGAGTAGCTTCCGGAATTGAATGCCATGGGCTCATCTGCCGAAGGGAATCGAGTCGCAAAAATCGAGTATGCCCGCTCCATCTCGGCCGCCCCTACGGTGTCGTCCACGAAGGCATATCGCTTAAACGCACCTCTGAGCAGCATCCGAACCTGGTAGAGATCGGAGTCGGGCTCGTAATTCTCGAGCAGGACGCCGAGCAATTGGTGGTCTTGCTCCACCACCGCTGCCGCAATTGCCACAAGCTGGTCGTGTGAAGTGCAGGCGTGTTCCTTCAAGGTCTGCCGAAGAATCTCAAGAACCTTCCGGCCAGGAAGAAGGCAAGTGAAGAAGAGTGCAGAGTACGTCGCTTCCAGAACATAGCCACGTTCCAGCTGCCGTCGAATGAGGCGTGCGGCTTTCCTGTCGAATACTGCGGGGATGAGGGGCCGCCCGGCGACGAGCTCGTAGACTCCCTTTGCGATTCCCGGAAGAGGGCCGACGTCTTCGGCCTCGCGCCGCGCCTGCGTTGCAAGGGTCGCGGTGGGCAAGATGGCCGACGTCGCAGCCCTCAGCCCGGCGAGCCGCAGCATGGCGTCATGGAGGGAATCCACTAGGAAGCCCGGCCGTCCCATGGCGAAGACGCTGCCCATCAGGTACTCTGCCTCGTCGAAATAGCCACGGTAGACGAGTGCCTGGGCGGCGACATAGGTGTTCGACACTATCCCGAATTGGTCCAGCTTGCGGCGGGCTTCCGCGCGTTGGTCGAGCGCAAAGACAATTGCTTCCTCGATCCGCCCGGAGGTGAACAATGCCAGTCCTCGGATGAAAGGTCCGATGAGGGGAAATCCCCTGAATCCGTTTGAGGAGTCGATGGCATTGAGTGCCGCGGAAGGGTTGAGGCGGTAGAGTTCCAACATCCCCCGAACGCAGGCCAGGACACCGCTTTCAGGGTGGCGATCGTGGAGACGCGCGAGGGTGTCGTCGAGATTCTGAGGCATTCGGTCGTATGACGCTCCGAGGAAAAGTTCTACCGATTCAACCTCGGCCGACCATTCAGGGTGTTCCTTCCCAAAGTTCCTCAGGGCGTCGGCCGCATAGTCCAGCCCTTTGCCGGAGTGGATAGCCCAAAGCGCCTTGCTAACTGCCAAGAAGAGGAGTTCGCACGTGTCTCCCTCCGAGCTCACTGTCTCGGAAAGCACGCGCTCAATTCTGGATGTGTCAGCGGGCGAGCCCCAGTAAACGCTCAGGAGCGCCACGGCGTTCGATACCGATTTTTCGGCATCCCACCGGTCAAAGCGGCGACGCTCTAGAACCGAGATTTTCTCATGTAGATGGCGCGCCGTAGCCGCGTCGTCTGTACTCCGTTCAAGGCGCACCGCGGCCAGGACCCCCACCAGCGAATCGGCTGGCGTGACGTCACCATTGGGTTCCTGTGGCGGGACGCTCAAGGTCCGGGTGATTCGATCCTGCAGTACCCGCCGGCTCGTGAGCACCCGTTGGCCGCGGAAATAGTCGGCCAGCACCGGCGGCGTGATCGCAGCGCAAACGTTGTTGTGTTGATCCTCCATGACGGAAATCAAGCCGTGCTGTTCGAGCCGGTCCAGAATATCTGCGTCGACTACCCGTTGCAGCACATCGATGGGCGCCGTACCGGCGATGGCCATGGTCTGAAGGCCGGTGAGCTCGCCGGGCTCGAGTCCTTCAAGGAGAGATTCCACAGTGCCCTGCAGGTGCTCATTCCACAGGGTGTCGCCTGTCATGTGCCATTGCCCGTTGCTAAGGGCAAGCAAATCACTGAGTGAGGCTGTTTCCGCGATTCGGGCCACAAGTCTGGGGTTTCCCGCGGATTTCGTGAGGATGCGGGCAGTGGTATCAGCGTCCGCGGGAGCGCCTAAGACATCGGTGATGAGCTCGCTCACGTGCTCATAGCGAAGCGGATTCAGCTGGACTCTGGCTTCAGGGCCGGGACTCAGAACGGCGCGCCGTCCCTTCGCGTAAGGGGAAGACTCGCCCATTGTCACGATCATCGGCCGCTTCGTCCTGAGCCTCACGGCATCCAGGACCGCAAGGGTCTCCGTGTCGACGAATTCGAGGTCATCGACAACAAGCACACGCTCCCCGGGCCTGGCGAGCCGTCCAGCCAGTGTGTCAACCACCCCCAGCACGCCCAATTGACCTATTCGAATATCAAGTCCCAGGTTATATATTCCACCAAACGGTATTTCACGATGTGAGCGAAGGGCCGAAATAGAGTAAACCGTAGCTCCGGTTTTCTCTAGCTCGGCGATTGTCTTTTGCGCGACGCTCGTGCGTCCGCTTCCGGGCGCACCGACAATTCGGACCATCATGCCGCGAGCAATATAGTCCAGCGTTCGCCGAACTTCCTGTTCGAACACTCGCGATCCAACTTTCTCTGATGCTCTAATCGGGACGCTCCGGGCCCTAGGAGGTGCCACGTCCATCCGATTCGACTGCTGCCTGTCCAGAGACAGGCATTAGGTAGTGGATTCCGAGGCAACCCGAGAGGATCCCCAAGGCTTTTCCACGAACCGCTTCCCAAGGGAACCGTAGATTCCGAAACCGGCGTCTAGGTGGTGTGATGGCGAAACTCCGTGTGCGCCGGGAGCCGTCTAGGTGTGCCGACCTGCGGTTTTGTTCCGCATCTGAGTGTGCGCCCGCGACGACTAGGTGTTCCCCGGGACAACCGAGGTGAGGCTTGGCGGTGACGGTTTCTCCACGTTTCTCCTGTCGGCGTCCTCTTGTTTGAGACGCTACGGGGACTTCGCGGCCGTCTCTAGGCCAAACCCCGCACATGTGGATATTTATTCGAATCCATCTTCTCTAACTCGAACATATATTCGATAACGAGTGTCGCCCCACCTATTTTGAGGCCATGTCAAGATGCTTTTTCGCGCATGTGGAAAACTCTTCCTTTTCTCGCATTTTGGATGCTAGAATCTGCGGACATTCGCGTCAAAAACTGAATCTTGGGGGCAATAAATGAATATTCGCGCGCCTAAAAACTACGGGGCAATAAAGCACGCGTCGCATGACTTTTCGAACCCTCGGAAAGCTGGCTTTAAGGTCTTTGCCATCGTCACGTCAACAGCCGCAGTGCTCTCCCTCGCGGCGTGCGGCGGAAGCGCCACAAGCTCTTACGGGGGTGCCACGCAGTCGGCTTCTGCTTCAGCTTCGGCTTCCGCTTCACCGACCCCCACGCCAACGCCCACACGTACCGCGCCGAAATCCCCGTCCTGCGTGACGGAGAACGCAACAGAGAACTACCCGCCCAAAGAGTTTGTTTGCACGAAGTCCGACGCGGGGGCCCTGCTCTGGATGGAACGCTCGGAGTCCAAGAAGGTAACGGACGCTCGTGCCGCAGCGGCGGCGAAGGCTGCTGCGGAAAAGGCAGCGGCCGACAAGGCGGCAGCTGACAAGGCGGCCGCGGACCAAGCAGCGGCCCAGGCGAAGGCAGACGCCGACGCTGCAGCGGCGAAGGCCCAACAAGACCAAGCCCAGGCTCGGCTTGTACAGCCGCCGGCGCCGTCGTCCGTTTACTATGCGAACTGTACGGCCGCCCGGGCCGCGGGAGCCGCACCTATCTATCGGGGACAGCCAGGTTACCGACCCGCGCTGGATAGGGATAACGACGGCATCGGCTGCGAGAAATAGGCACAAAAAGCAGGGCCGGTCATTGACCGGCCCTGCTTTTTGAAATCCGAAGCTTAGAGAGCCTGGATGTTTACTGCCTGGGGACCCTTGGGGCCCTGCTCGACGTCGAAGGAAACCTTCTGGTTCTCTTCGAGGGAGCGGTAGCCGCCCGAGTTAATTGCAGAGTAGTGAGCGAAAACGTCCTGGCTGCCATCTTCCGGGGAGATGAAGCCGAAGCCCTTTTCGGAGTTGAACCACTTGACGATACCTGTAGCCATTTTTTCAGTTTCCTTACTGAAGGTGGAGGTTGTCCCGACTGTCGGGCCTCCGGTGTGGGGTGTTCTCCACCGTTACTTCAGAAGGTCGCGGTTGATGAACCGCGGGAACTGCCTGAACTACCAAATGCCAAACACAACAACAGCTACAAGCATACAGGGGTTTGGGCGGATGGCTACTATTTGGCAAAAACTCTTCATCTGCTGGCCGCCTCCGCCCGGGCGAACCCCGACGCGGATCAAGCGAATCGACCTCCCGGAATGCGAAGGTGCTACGATTGCTACGGAGGTAAATGATGACCACGATCCCGCACCGCGAACTCCGTAACAGCAGCAGCAAAATTCTGGAACGCGTGAAAAATGGCGAAATCATCGATGTGACCAACAACGGGGAAATTGCGGCCACCCTCATTCCGCCATCCGCTTCGCCTTTCGAACGGCTGCTGCAGTCAGGCAGCGTCCGGCGTGCTGCCGAGAATCCCGTGGATTTCAGGCTTGTGCCCCGCATCAGTACTGAGATGGGCACGTCAGACATACTGGCCGATCTGCGTGGCGAGCGGTGATCACCTATGTGGACACCTCGGCGGTCCTCAAGCTTGTGGTCGACGAATCGGAATCCGCTGCCCTCGCCGAGTACCTTTCGACGGCCGCGGCAAGCGGACACCGCCTCGTCGCGTCAATGCTGCTCTACACAGAGCTCCATTGCGCGGCGCGTCGGCGGGGCCTGGACGCGGGACCGGTGAATACCGTACTCGGTGGCATCAATCTGGTGGACGTCGCCCGCTCCGACCTGATGTACGCGGCCGCCCTTCCTGGCGGGCTGCGGAGCGCGGACGCGATCCATCTCGCAGCAGCGATCAGGCTCCAGGCGGATCTAATGGTCGCTTACGACGTCGAACTTCTCGCCGCCGCTGTTGACGCGGGCGTCACTGTCCTCTCGCCCGGAAAATAGCCGCTCTCCCCCGTCCTTTACTGCCCCAACCGGCGTAGAGTTCCGCCATGGAGCCGATTCGGGTGGTCCTTCTTCCGGGGAGCGTTCTTCCCGCCCAACCCGCTTATGGCGCGCTGATCGAAGCGCTGGGCCCCGACGTCGACGCCGTCGCGAAGGACCTGGAGCTGTACGACGGCGATGAGCCGCCGCCGGGGTGGAGCCTGGACACCGAGATCGACGGTGTGCTCCGCGAGGCCGAAGCCCGCGGTTGGGACACGTTCCACCTGCTCGGTTATTCAGGAGGCGGATCGGCCTCGTTGGCGTTCGCTGCCAAGCACCCCGAGCGCCTGATTAGCCTCACGCTCCTGGAGCCCGCCTGGGCCGGCAGCTGGGACTGGAGCCCGGCGCACGCCGAGCTCTGGAGGGAATACGAAGCGCTGGAGGCGCTCCCGCCTACGCAGTTCATGTCCGCCTTCATGAGGCTGGGAGTGAAGCCCGACGTCGTCCTTCCGCCACCGCCCGAAGGCGGACCGCCGCCGTGGATGGCCAAGCGGCCCGGCGGGATCAGGGCGTTCTTGCGAGACTTCAAGATTTACGATCTGGACCGGGACCGGTTGGCTGCGTTCAATCGGCCGGTGTTTTTCGTCCTCGGTGGCCTGAGCAACCCGGATGACTATGGCGAGGTTGCCGAGCGGCTGTCCACGGTGTTCCCCGATTTCCGCCTTGAGGTCTTCCCTGACCGCCACCACTTCGATCCCCCGCACCGGATCGAACCCGACCGGCTTGGCGCATTGCTGCGCGAGCACTGGGAACGGGCGGATCGGGTCGTCTGAGGTGGGTAAGCTGCGCGCTGAGCGAGTTGGCCGGCGCCTGAACTAACGGCTCCGAGACCCTGCCTCGGGCACCACGCGTGGCGCTATGCTCTGACCATTGGGGGGCGCAGTCGCTCCTGCACAGTAGAAGGAGCACTTCGGATGAGTGACTACCAGCCCGATCAACGCCCGTGGCCGCCCCAGCCAACTACGTACTACGAGACACGCCCCAGCCCCTGGCCCGACCCGCGGCAGGGCTATCCCCCGCCGACTCCGCGCACCGAGCCACTGGCTATCGCCTCCCTCGTCTGTTCTTTTGTGATCAGCCTGCTGGGCATCATCTTCGGGCATATCGCCCTCGCACGGATCAGGCGGAGCGGCGACGGCGGCCGTGGCCTCGCCGTCGCGGGTTTGGTGATCGGCTACGCAGGCCTCGCGGCTGGCATGCTTGCGGCCGTGCTCGCGCTGACGCTCGTGGCCACCGGGATCACCATGACCGCCGGGCAGTGGATCGGAAGCGGGCCGATCGGAAGCAGCCCCTCGCCCACTCCGCTCTTTCGGCTCCCCGACCGGGGGCCGAGCCCAGCGAACATGAACGCCAACGGCGGGATCACCCTCACGGCGGGCCGACAGGTAGTGTCCGTTCCGGCGTCGAGCGTTGACGCCACCACCCTCCCGTCACCGGACCCCGCCGCCCCGACGTTCGGTAACCCGCATGCGCCAGGGATAGAGGCGGCGCCGAAGGGGCAGCCGGCCAAGGTGGTGGTGTACATGGACTTCATGTGCCCGGCCTGCGGCGCCTTCAACAGCTCCTATGTGCCCACCCTTGACCGGCTGCGAAATGAAGGGAAGATCACGGTCGAGTACCGCCCCATCACCATCCTCGACAATGAGTCCACCACGAGGTACTCGTCGCGCGCGTCCGCCGCTGCCGCGTGCGTCGCCGATGCGCACCCGGACAGGTATGCGGACTTCCTCGCCCAGTTGTATGCCCACCAACCAGCCGAGGGGTCCGCGGGCCTGAGCAACCAGGAGCTCGAGTCCCTCGCTGCGGCAGCCGGCGCCAATGCGTCGAAATGCATCGACGGCGGCACGTTCCTCGCGTGGGCGCGGTACTCCAACAGGCTCGCCCTGGACAGCGGAATCAATGGCGTCCCGTCCGCGTTCGTCGACGGCAAGCAATGGGGCGGCGGCGCGTCCAAGGGCGTGGATTTCATCCAGTTCCTCGAGGCCGGCCTCAGCGCCCGTGCGGGCGCCGGAGCGTAGTGGGGGTGCGCTGACTTCCTGTCCGGCTCACGCCGATGCCGGCTCCCACGCGAACCCATCCAGGTCGGTGAACGGGCCGGCGTCGCTGCCGATGGCGAGTCGGTGCGATCCGGTGCCGTCGGGAGAGACGCCGGCGTCCTTGGCGAGGGCGCGGCGGCTGTAGAGCCCCAACTTGACGGGACTCGACGGCATGGCGAACTCGACGTACTTGCCGAAGCTCTTCCCCACAGCGAGGCCGCGGTCGACGTAGAACTTCTTGCTCGCAGCAACGTCAGCGGCCGCCATCAGGAGCACGATCTTGTCGACCTCCCGGGTAGCGGGACCGGTGTCCTTCTTCGCCGACGTCGCGATCTTCCAGATCGCGCCATCCGGAGCCTGCACGACGCCGCCGTACCCCCACAAAGACTTCTCGACCGGCTTCAGCGTCGTGGCGCCGGCTTCGACGGCGGAGCCGATCAGGCTGCTGACGGTGGACGGCTGCGACACGACGAGCGACAACGTGAACCCGCGGAAGCCGGAAGTCGGGGCATCCGAGGCTCGCACCTGCACGCGTGCGCCCAATCCGAAGGCGGCGTCGTAGAACGCAGAGGCAGCCGTGGGGTCGGGTGCTTCAAGGGTGACTGATTCGATGGAGGTCATGGCTTGTCCTTCAGTGAGTTGGATAGCTTCGTGATTTTGACTCTATGCCGGGGCCTCACTGACCCGCTTCTCCGATCCTGACCGATGTGCTTCTTTCTATTGGCTGGCCGGTTGCAGGGAAGCGACGCACTTCCTCAACATGTCTTGGAGCTGTTTCTGTTCGCCGTCAGTAAGGCCGGAGCGCATGGTGTCCTCCACCGCCTTGACTGCAGCACTGGCGGCTTCGAGCTGCTGGCGTCCATGCGCCGTCAGTTCGGTCGGCAGTATTCGTCCGACGGAAGCCTCAGTCGCCCGAGAAACCAGGCCGTCACGCTCTAGCGCCTGCAACAAAACGTTCATCGACTGTCGAGACACAAAGGCACCTCTCGCGAGCTCGGAGTTGGACAGCCCCGGCCGCTGGGCAAGGAGCTCAAGGCAGGCGTAGTGGGTGATGCTCATGCCCAGCGGCCGCAACACACTCTCCATTGCCGTGCGAAGCGCACTAGCCGTCTCCTTAAGGAGATATCCGAGCGATGTATCGAGGCTTACTCTTGTTACGTCTTGACTCATGTCAACATTCTGACATAGCCTTAGTGTCAACTAACTGACACTAAGGAGACCCTCATGCCCGTCACCGGACCCGACTTCATTTCCATCCAAGTGCGCAACCTCGAAGCGTCTGCCTCTTTCTACGAACAGCACCTCGGGCTGACCCGCTCCCAGGCGGGGCCACCCCACGCGGTGGTATTTGACACCAAACCGGTCGCATTCGCGGTCCGGGACCTGGCGCCGGGCGTCAGCCTTGCCTCCGTCCCGCAGCCTGGCCTCGGCATCGGCTTGTGGTTGCACGCTACGGAAACGCAAACGATCCACGACAAATTAGCGGCGGCCGGTACCGAAATCGTCGTCGAACCGTTCGACGGACCATTCGGGCGTACCTTTGCCTTCGCCGACCCCGACGGTTACCAAATCACCCTGCACGACCGCGCCTGACCCGTGCATGCAGTGGTCCACACGCCTCGATAGTGTGCGTCAGTCGATCCGCCTGGACCTCATCTCGGTGTCGAACGACTCCTGAGCGGAACGGATTTTGATCAGTTCGTCGTAGTCTCCGAAAGCGGTCTGCATCTCGGATTGAGAGACGTCCCGCTGGTGGGTTTGGACCCACCAGACGTTGCCGATGGGGTCACGGAGGCGACCGCCACGATCGCCGGTGATGGCGGACTCCATCACGTCGGTGACAATGGCAGCTCCTGCGGTGACCGCGCGATTGATGGTGGCGTCCACGTCGTCGACATAGGCACTCAGAAAACTTGGCGTGGCTGGCCAATCCGGTGAAGCGTCGAAGGTCATCAGTACCGATGATCCGATCTTCGCTTCGGCGTGCCCGATGCTCCCGTCCGGGTTGGGGACCCGGAGGTAGACGTCGGCGTCGAAGGCCTTCTCAATAAACGTGAGGAATGCATCGGCACCGTGCGCCACGACGTAGGGCGTCACGGTGGCTTTGCCACCAGGAATACTTGTCACCAGAATCTCCATTCAGCGAGATGTGCGTTGTTTCGTCACACTATGCGGCAAATAGGTCAACTATTGTCCTGATTGGCGCCTACATCAGGATGATTCACTATTTGGTGGCGGAGTCTTCGACGGCGATGTAGCGCATGACCGTTGGGACGGGCCCGAGGGGTTTGCCTCCGTCCGGGGGGCCCTGCACGTAGTCTTCTTCGGTGGCAAGGATGCGCCCAGTGGTGGGGTCGACGACGAGGATGTTTCTTGAGGTCCCGTAGCGTTCGTCCTGGGTCTCGACGCTGAGCGCGATCCCGGGACGCCCGAGCCGGTCGGTGACCTCGCCGAGGACCGCCAGGCCGGGAAGCTTGGCCACTGCGCCAAGGACGGCGTGTTCTTGGGCGTTGGAGAGGTTCCAGTACCCGACAAAGAACCCAATGGTCTGGAACACACCTTGGGGGCCTTCGTTGACCATCGCCGAGGAGCGGACTTGGTAGGCGCTGATGTACGCGGCCATGCCTGCGTCGTCGGTCGGGACAGGTTGAGGCAGCGGAAGGGCAGGGAACTGGCCCGGCCCGAAAGTCTCTTGCTTGGACTGCCCGGGCTGGACGTCCATCGGCCAGCCGAGAGCCCGGAACTTCACATCCGAGCGGGTTGGGGAGAAAGGCTGGCCCACGGCCATGGTCCGGGTCCCAGATCCATCGGCCTCCCGACGAGTCTCAGCCGTAACTGGGAGGGAGACGTCCATAGCCGGCGAGTTGTCAGGGGCTTGCATGATCCCGGCCTCCCAGTGGTGGATCGTGAAATACCCGGGCCTGTATCCTGGCCCGTCGGGAGTCCGGAGCTTCTGGCGGGCCTCCTCGAGCACTGTGGCGGCGTCCTTTGCGATGGGTTTGGGGTCGAGCATCATCGGTGCCGCAGCGAGGACGGGTTCCGCGATCGGAGTGTTCTGCGCATTCGGCGCGCCGGGGGTTGCTGGCCTGGTGACCAGGACGACGCCGGCGGCCGCAGCGGCGGCGGCGCCAGCGGCGAGGAGGAGAGTTCGGCGGTGGAGGCTTCGCTGTCCCCGAGTTCCGTTGGCGGCCGTGCGTCCAAGGATGGCGGCCAGATCGTGTTCGGCGCGTTCGTCCAGTGATCGGTGCGCGTCCACCGGTGTGGGGTTGGCACGGCAGATGAGGTCTTCAAGAGTTTCCATGCGTGTGTCCTTTCCGCTGCAGGATGTGCTGGAGTGCTTTCCGGGCTCGGCTGAGGCGTTTCCAGGCAGTGGCTTCGGAGCATCCGAGCACTGCAGAGAGACGAGCGGCACTGAGCTCTTCCCAGTAGGTGAGGTAGAGAATGTCCCGGTCTTTGTCCCGGAGCTCGAGCAGTGCTTCTCGCACCAGGTCCCCTTCCGTCTGGACGGAGCCGGCAGCCAACCCGTCTCCGACACGGCACAACAGGGCTTGTTCCCTGAACTGGCGCCGGTACTCGTTGCCGAGGAGATTCCGGGCGATCGTGTAGAGCCAGGCGAGCTCGTGGGCTCCGCGCTGGTGCATCTTCGACCACGCAATGCGGAACGTGTCCGCCGCGACCTCGCGCGCCGTCTCCTCGTCCCGCAGGCGCCGCTGCGCGAACGCGAATACCAACCAGTAATGGCGTCGGTAGAAGTCAGCGAATTCCCTCTCCGGAACCGTGTCCTCCCCGTCCGCCACGGACAGTGCCGTTCCCATGGCACTCATCCGCATCACCCCCCTTGCTCAGGATTACCTTTCCATGACACTGGCTTTATTTCCGGCCAGCTACGAATCCTGACACGTGCTTGGAAATCGATCGAAGGCGAGCCGAAGCGAGGAGAAGTACGTTCACCGCCAGATCTTTACCCTCCGAGCGAGCAGCAAGTCGGGCGTGCTGCTCACTCGGCCGGCACGGCTTTACCCTGCGATGAGTTCCTTGACCGGTCCTTCGTGCAGGGCCAGGTAAACATTGTCGCGGATCTGGTTGGCCTGTGGATCTGTCATGGTTCGGGCGAGGGGACGGAGCACCAGACGTATCAGCGCGTTTGCCTGACCTTCGCGGATGCGGAGCCGTCCCGGAAAACTACCGATTCAGGAGCAGGTTCTGAGGAAGCTCGTGGCACCGGGCCGTTCGTGGAAGGTCACGCTGTGGCCGCTGTCGTCACGGAAGACCGCCCTTTGTCCCTCCACGGTCATGTTGCCCTGCTGGAAGGGGTTGCCCCAGCCTGCAGGCGGATTGCCGTTGCCGTCGTCCAACGGCTGGTCGGCAACGAAGAACGATCCCTGCACCTTTGCCTCGTAGATGCCACAGTGCGTAAGGAGAGTGAAAGGGACACTCGATGCGGCGGTGGGTGTCGGGCTTGGCGAGGTGATGCTTGGCGAGGTGATGCTTGGCGAGGTGTTGCTTTTCGGGGCTGCCGGCGCGGTGCATCCACTCAAAACCGCCAGCGCGGCTGCCGCGGCGGCGATGCTTCGAAAGTATCGAGTTGCCATGCGCCAAGCCTCGCCCACGATAATTGCGCGGTCAAGAACCCTGGGATGTAAGAAGGGAAAGTCTAGCCAACCGCTCGCGGCCGTGGGCAAAGATTCCTTCATCGGGGTTATTTCCAGCTTTTGCGCCTTCCGATGAAATAGCCGCAAATCATCACACCGACGCCGCAAAACACGATCGAATAAGCCAAAGCGTTGTTTGGAGATGTGGACCGAAGGACCAAAATGGTCCCCGCGATATCCATTATCGTCCGCGGGGCCATCATCCAACTCCGGGCACGAATTAGACACTTTAGTCATGCAGGACCACCTGGTAGAGATTGTGGTCTTGCCACTTTCCGGCAATCTTCAGGTACCGCGGCGCCATACCAATCTGCTTGAACCCGGCCTTCAATAGCACACGCTGCGAGGCAACATTGTGCAGTAAGGTGCTCGCCTCGATGCGGTGCAGTCCAAGTTCGTCGCGTGCCATTTCGACGATCACCTGGACCGCAGTGGACGCCAGCCCACGGCCTGCATATTTGCTGTCCACCCAGTAACCCAGCCCCGCACTCTGGAAGGGGCCACGCACGATCCCGGCGACGTTGAATCGACCAACGAGTGTGTCGCCAGCAAACAGGCCAAGGGGATACGCCTCGCCGACTTCATGCGCGACGAGACGGCTGGCAATGTCGGAGGCCTGCCAGGCCTCGGTGTAGTACTCCTCGGGGCGTACTGGCTCCCAGTGTGAAAGATCCGCACGGTTGCGCACATATGCGGCGGCAAGCGCTGCCGCATCACTCAGGCGCAGTACACGCATGCTGACGCTTTCACTTAATTGGCGCGATTCAATCATCGGTCAACACTAGTCGCGGAGGACCCTATGCGGCGCGCTGTTCGGGCTGGGCTTCGGGGTCCTCGGGGACGGGAGCCTGGGTGTGGATCGAGGCGCTATCGGCGCGGTCCCATTCGCGGTGTTCGTGCGTCTGCCCGTAAGGGACCTCGGGGCTGAGGGTCACGGTGTACCGGTTGTATCCATGCTGGGTGACTAGGATGCCGCGCGAGCGCTCGCGCAGGGCCTGGGCGAGTAAGGTCTCGACGGCGGTGTTCAGTTCGGTTTCGATGGTGCCCGGATCGTGGGCGGTGATTTCCAGGACGAGGTCGGGGAGGTGCTTGATCATGATGCTTCTCTCTTTCGAGGCTCGAGGTGCGTCGGGGAGGTCAGGAGTGAGTTGCTCCAGGGAAGGGTGCTCAAGCGAGGTGGTAAGCGATACTTTGTGAAATGCGCCCGGCATTCGATGATGGGGCGGTGGCCGGCCTTGAAGGTCAGGCGGCGGGATCTGGGAGGTAATTGTCTCTCATGGATCCAAGGACAGTTTGGCGGACGGCGGGCTGCCGGCGCAAGTGGAAACGCCGGGTTGTTCTGGCGGGAGGAGGCTGCCGCGCACGGCAGGAGGCTATTCGCCGTCGTGAATCCGCCGTAGAGTCCGCTGTAGGCTGCGTCTTACGCCGCGCAAAACGAACACTTGGAGGCTTTTCTCATGTCGCGCATCATGCGGTTCGACCACGTCGGTGTCACCGTTCAGGACCTCGACAAAGTGACGGCGTTCTTCCTTGGCCTCGGGCTCGAGGTCGAGGGCCGGACGTTCGTGGCGGGCGAATTCATCGACACCGTCATCGCGATCCCCGATTCCCGCACAGAGATCGTCATGTTGCGGACACCTGGCGGAGGAACGGGGGTGGAGCTTTCCAGTTTCGTTCGGCCAGACCCCGAGCCGGGTTCGCCAGACGCCATGGCCAACGAACTCGGACTGCGCAGCTTGTCCTTCGAAGTCGATGATCTTCAGGCGCACGTCGATCGACTGGCCGCGGAGGGATACGGGCTGGTCGGTGGCATCGGCCAGTATGAGGACGCCTGGCGCATGGCCTACGTGCGCGGCCCAGAGGGAATCATCGTTTCCCTGGCTGAGCGGATCAGCTAAGGGGGCCACCCCTTGGGGGCATCGCCGCCGGCGTCCGCCCCTAAGTCGATCGGCTACCGCACCATTCTCACGTCGACAAAGACGGGGTTCTGCTCGTCGGTTTCCTCAGTGCCGTCAAGTTCAAAGCCATTGCGTCGGTAGAAGCCCTGGGCCCGTTCGTTCGTCTTCTCGACCCAGAGAATGCCGGAGTCCGCGCCAAGGGTGGAGTCCAGGAGGCGTTGCCCCAATCCTGCGCCCTGGTGGGCACGTAGCACGTAGATCAGGTGCAGCTCTCGTGCACGCGGGGACTCTCCACCTGCCGGCCCGGCCAGCGCGAATCCGACCAGTTCGCCCTCCGATTCGGCAACCCGCATGTCCCACCCGGGAGAAATCGACCGCAGGTTGGCCGTCCACATCGTTCGACGCTGTTCAACGAGCTCGTCGTTGAAGAATGACTCCGGCAGCAGGTCACCATAAGTCTCACGCCAGCATTCGACGTGAAGCTGTGTCACTGCCTCTGTGTCTGCGGCGGTGGGAATGCGCAATTGATATTCCATGCGAGCACTCTGCCAGATCGGTTCTGCAGGTGCAGCACCAGATGTATCAGCGTCGCCGTAATTGCGTCAGTCCATGCAGAGGCAGAACGGATGACCAGCAGGGTCGAGGAACACCCGGAATGACGTTCCCGGCTGGTATTCGTGTTTGGTCGCGCCGAGCTCAAGCACGGATGCCTCAGCGGCGTCGAGGTCGTCGACCGTGACGTCGAGGTGCATCTGCTGCGGGACATCCTGGCCGGGCCATTGTGGCGGCGTGTAGGAGTCGACCCTCTGGAAAGCCAGCGAATCGCCGTGCTCGGCGCGGACGGACCACCAGTTGTCGTCGTTCCGCTCGATTTTCCACTCGAGCAGGGCGCTGTAGAACTCAGCCAAGGTCTTGGGATCAGGACAGTCGAGTACGACGACCGGGAAGCGTGCGATAGCCATAACCGGCACTCTAATACCAATTCAGGACAGAGCGGGTCCTGAATTGTTGGCCTGGTTTCGCGAGGTCCCATCCCGATGTCCCGGGAGGAGTGTCCTGGCGGCACAGTCCCACCTCCGCCGCACCTGCATGCCTCCCGCACCCGAATCCCTGAGCGTAGAGTTCAGCCAGGAACTGCCCCGGGGCAATCCCTGGCAGCAGGGAGAAGGGATCGATCATGGAGACAGACCCGCTCCCACCCGCCCAACGAAACCACGCCTTCGAGACAAACACCCTCGTAGTCGGCGGCGGCCAAGCGGGACTGGCCACGAGCTACTTCCTCAGCCGGGCCGGCGTCGAGCATCAAGTCCTTGAACGGCGAGCCGCGCTGGGTGGCGCTTGGCAGGATCGCTGGGATGCGTTCGTGCTGAACACGCCGAACTTCTCGCTGGACTTGCCCGGGATGCCGTACAGCGGTCCGGAGCCGGAGGCGTTCATGGCGCGGGACCGCGCGGTGGACTATTTCCGGGACTATGCGCGGCGGATCGATGCACCGGTCCGGACCGGCACGGACGTCACGCGGATCTCGACGTCGGACGGCGGCTTCAGCGTTGAAACGTCCGACGGGATGTGGCGGGCACGCAATGTATTGCTGGCGACCGGCGCGTACCAGATACCTAAAATCCCTGCCCTGGCCGCCGGTCTTCCGGGGAGCGTCCTGCAGCTTCACACCCACGACTACCGCAATCCGGAACAACTGCCCGACGGCGCCGTGCTGATTGTCGGCACCGGGCAGTCGGGTGGGCAGATCGCGGAGGACCTGCTCGCCGTCGGCCGTCAGGTGCATCTGGCGGTGGCCACGTGTCCGGAGGCGCCGCGCCGGTACCGCGGGCACGACATCATCTACTGGATCCTGCAGGCCGGCATCCACGGGCCCGAGTACGGGCTCACCGCCCTGACTGTCGGGCAGTTACCCTCCCCCGCCGCACGGTTCGCCTGCAACCCCCTGCTCTCCGGAACCAACGGCGGCCACGACATCCACCTCCGCGAGCTCGGCCGTAAGGGCGTCCGCCTGCACGGGCACCTGGAAGCAGCCGACGACGGCGACCTCACCTTCACGGACGACCTCCCCGAACGCCTGGCAACAGTCGAGGCCGGGTTCGGCCAGCGGATGGGGCGTGCGCTCGACGCCTACATCGCCGCCGCTGGAATCGACGCGCCCGAACACGAGCCGGCGCCGGCGGACGACTGGCTACCCGTGTCGTCGCCGCGGGTCAACCTGGCCGCCGAGAACATCACCTCAGTGCTCTGGGCCACCGGCTACAAGCTCGACCTTGGCTTTGTGGACATTCCCGTTTTGGACCAATGGAGCTATCCGCGGCATGTTCGAGGCGTCACCGAGCAGCCGGGGCTATACGTGGTCGGACTCCCGTGGTTGACAGGTCACTACTCGTCGATCGTCGGCGGCGTCGGGGTGGATGCTGAGTATGTTGCGGGGCGCGTGGCTGGGCGGTGAGGTTGCCGCACCCGAAGGTCTTTGGATGCGATTCCGCGGCAAGCACTTCGAGATTGAACGGGGAGTCTGCAATCAGCTGGCACTTGCGGACACCTAGTCCCGTCCTTTTCCACACTCATTTTCGGTCTTTTGGCACTCATTTTCGGCTTTTTGGCACTCATTTTGACGATTTTCACCACCTAGTCGCCGAATCGGATCATAGCCTTTGCCCACGGAAACTGTAGGTCTCGCTAGGACGTGTCGCTCCGAGCCGGTCGCCGTGGCTGCAAGGAAATGACAAGACACGGGAGCGCCTTCTCAGCATTGTGCCCTCGCCTAAACTCGAACCACTCACAGGGGGATTGAATGCAAGAAAAGACAAAGACCAAGCGATCAATCGCAGCCGGGGTTATTGCACTCGGAGTTACCCTGGTAGGGATTCAACTGCAAACCGTTTTCGTTAACGACAATACAGGCCCCGCACAGCCCGCTCCTCCATCCGCGGGAGTGAGCCCGGCCGGCAAGCCGGACACCGAATCGGCAGCGATTCAGCGGCTTATTGCTCGGGCGATCGACCGCAGGAATCATCAGGTGGTCAAGGAGAACCCACCCGCCCAGGCGGATGAAATCGGCCAGGACTTCGCCGCTGATGCCGTGGCTTCAACCGAGGAGGAATACTCCAAACTACGCACGCGCAGGGACGGGCTCGTGGCCTACGGGGTCGTCTTCACCGGCAGCCAATCCGAGATCGCAGTCAAGGATCTCAGCGTGACGGGTGCTCAGGCATGGGCAGTTGTCACGGAAACGACCCACCTATCGTACGCATCGCAGAACGAGACTCCGAGCCCTGACCAGATCTACGTCTATGAACAGCGATTCGATCTGGTGAAAACGGGAGCGGCTTGGAAGATCACGGGCACGCGGCCCACGAAACCGAGTCACCTGCTCCCGACAACTGTGATTGGTCCCGCTGATGAGTCTGCAGCGTCCGGACCGTCGGAGCAGGGATCTGGGCTCGGCGCTAAGATCTACCGAGATGCCAACGGTAACCCGGCCCCTCTTCCCAAGGAACTTCAGCACCCGAAGAACCTCGGGCCCAACGGTGAGCCGAAGGGCTAGCCGGGCGCGTCGACGTCGAGCTTGCTGCAGATGACGCCCTCATCGATGTCAAAAGTGTCGACGACGGTACCCGCATCGTCGGTCCGGGCGCCGATGGTGACTTCGGCGAGTTACAAGCACCTAACGTCCACCTACTACTCGCTCCGCACCTAGATCGGAAACCACATGAGACGGTTGCTTCTGCGCTGCTGGCTTGTCCTGGTCCTTGTCACGCTGTCGGCATGCGGTCCATACAATGGGACGCCCGGCGACCCTCCCAAGCCGGAGTTGCGTGACCAGACAATCCACCAAACCATGTCCTATCTCCATGCCAAAGACGCAGCCGGCCTGAAAACCATGTTTGCTGCGAATTTCAAAAACCTTGATCAGGCGGTGGACGATTGGCCCAAGAGGTGGGGCGGAGTGGACGCCGTCGACTACCAGGTTTCCTACAAGTCTCCCGGCGGACTGGGCTTCTATGACACCACTATCCAGGCAAAGCGGGCTGATGGTGCACCGGTTACGATTCTGATCTGGCTGAACTGGAACAACGATCACTGGAATATTGGATACTTCCCGCAGCAACTCTCGCCCCCGGCTACACCACGCAAATAGCCGAAGGGCGCTGCCTGCCGACATTCATGATCGGCAAGGAATGTTGGAGCCCGGGGCGCTCTATCCGCTCTACTAATACAAACGTAGGCTGTGGTTGGGGAGCCTAATGGGACTCCCCAACCACCGTCCTCTCCCGAGGCCACGCCAGTCCACCAACAACAGCTGCCGCACCCGCCGAAACAACATGCGTCCACCATGGCCACTTTGAATCCGAAACCGGTGCCAAAGCCGTGAGGATCAGCAAAGTCGAAGGCCCCGTAACCACGGCGGCAAAGCCCTTTTCAAGATCACGTCGAATTCTGGCCAGCCGAACGACCCAAAATGTCAATACGGCGATAATGCAACCTGACACGGTACCCACCACCGCGCCACCGAGCCCGCTGAGTATCGCCAAGCCCGGGCCGATGGACCCGCTTAAGAGAAGAATCACCAGCGCATAGGTGCATCCGAACCCGGCCCCGAAGAGTAATCCTCTGCTTACCGATTTGTTCAACGTTTTCTCTATCTCTTGCCGGCGTTCGGAATGCGGCCAGTATTCAAAGTTCTATGTATGCGGCTCACTACGACACGGATGGGGGCAGAATCCGTGTCGTCATGCGATGAACCGAATTTCCAAACCGCAAGTAGGGTTCCTCCGACCACTGCAACCGAGACAAAGTACGTACCCAGGAGCATAGCGGCGGTCGGCCCACCGACAAGGAAGCGCTCCACTACGCCGGAGAAGAAGGCCAAAGCGAAAGTGGCTCCGCCTACACACAAAGGCACCGTCACGTTCGGCAGCCGCGATCTCCTGAGGCGGTGAACTATCGGACCCCATAGGAACTGAGTCAGAAGCAAACTGGTACACACGGCTGTCCCGTACGTCGACACGACGGTTCTTGCTTCGACCGGGGGACTAAGAGTCCGAAGAGAAACACCGAACTGAACAACAGGGAGGAGAACACGAAGGCCACATATATAGGCACGGGATGGATTCGAAGAACGGGTCTCATCCGGTCAATTTCTTCTTCAAAGCTTCCCCTCAGCTCGCAGTGTGTTCGTGGGAGGAAGGCTACAGTCGAAATTGTCCGCTAGGTGGTCAAACCCGGAAAATAGGTGGTCAAAACTCCGAAATAGGTGCTGGCAAGGCCAAATTGAGTGGTCGTCAAGCGTCCAATGAGTGTTCCGCGGCCCAACTCCCTGCAGCATCCGTATGTTTGGCGTGCCGCAGGCGGATCCGGGGCGGTTCCTATCCCAGAGGGTGGAAGCCCAGCCCGGCTCACGGCTCCGGGCGGTCGTTCGCGACGGAGCACAATGCCTTGACGCTGGGAGCCCACACACTCGCGTCGTATGCTGCAGTAAGCCCTAAGCTTTCGATCCCCTACCCCGGAGCAGGCACATGCAGATACCCAAACCGTCCGACGCCGACAAGGACCGTTTCCGCGCGGTCCTGCCAGACAACCCCGGTGTAGTCGTCAAGCCGATGTTCGGCAACTTGGGCGCCTTCGTAAACGGCAACATGTTCGCCGGGCTGTTCGGCCCGATGATTGGCGTCAGGCTTTCCGACGCCGACAAGGCGGTCATCGAGGCCGGGCACCAGACGCTTCCGTTCGGCCCAGAAGGTCGCTCTATGGGCGGCTATGTCGGCCTGCCCGAAGCCTGGAACGCCGACGAAGAGCAAACGGCGGAATGGGTCGACAAGGCCTTCGCATACGTGGCAACTCTTCCACCGAAAGCCGCGAAGCCGCGTTCGTCGAAGAAGTGATCGCCACGGCGCGATTCTCGACTTGAACGAAAGCCAGGGCGATGTCCTGCGACAATCTTCTCAACCAATCTATGGAGCTCTCTAACTTGGACCTCACTCTGACACTATTCGTGCCGGCGATCTTTGCCGCGATATTCCTGTATGTCCTCTACGGTGTCATTTATCGAGCCGTAAAGAATGCAATCAGGGATGCTCGACGCGAACTTGATCAAAAACTGCCCAGTCATGATTCTGGCGGTAACGAATTGTAGGGTCTAGTGAGAAACGCATGAGTAGTATTGTTTCCGTACAATAGCGGGTCCAGGATTCCTTGAGCCCGCTATTGTATTGGCGCGTCGGCTACGGCCCTGTCGACTCTGGAATCTGCACCATCCTTTGTTGCGGACTCCAACTTTAGACCTCACTTGGCTCACGGGTCGTGGTAGCCGCCGGACTGGATGACGGTTCCCATGAAGACGCAGGATGCGAGGTCGCCCAGCGCCGATCCGGGCGCCACCGGGGCCGGGTCCCTGCAGGCCGGCAGGGGCTCCCCCGTGAGGATGCTTTCGTCGCAGAGGAGATTCTTGGTGCTCAGGAGGCGGATGTCACCGGGGATGATGGCGCCCAGACTGAGGTGTACGACGTCGCCGGGCACCAAGGCGGTGACGTTCACATCCTGCGTGGTCCCGTCGCGCCCGAGCGTTGGCCCGGTGGGTCCGGACGGCGTTCGGGCCAAGTTCTGCAAGGCGTTCCGAGGCTTCCTTGTTTGTCAGGCCTGCCGGACTGGAGCCGAGGTGATCCAGTACTTCGTCCGGCTGAAGGCACGCGGCGTTGATGATCGGCAGCTGTGTGGCGTGCCGCTCCTGGACTTCGAGATCTGACACGCCGTATCCATTCGAATGCGTCGCCTAAGGGAGTCGCACTTGGGATAAGGGTACGGCTCGGAGCTGGGTGGTTGGGGTGGGCCGGAGAGTGTTGTGGGTTGGATTGTGTGGGCGGTTGGGAGTGGCCGACGACGCCGCGTATGCGGAGGGCCGGTGAGTGTGTGAGGGATATGCACCTAGATCAAGCGGCGGGCACACACAGATTGGGCCTTTGTGACACCTAGTTTTGCCTTTTCAGCACTCATTTTGAGGTTTCGTCCACCTAGTTGCCGAGTTGGACCATAGCCTTTCTCGCACGGAGACAGCAAGACTCGCTGCCGGATACGGGCGGATTGGGGACAAGACATGGTGATATCTGAGGCCCGGCTTGCGCGTGATTCCAAAGGCTTGATCTGGGGAATTGTCGGCGCATCCGCAATCGTCATTGTCATCTCCGCCCAAGCCGGGGGCATCCTCTTACCCGGGCTCCTAGTCGCCGCCAGCATCGTGGCTCTGACCTGGCTGATCGTTCGAATGACCGTCTCCATCGCCATCAAGGAGGAGAAGATCGTCCTACGTTGTGAGCCCTTCTATTCAACAGCGATTCTCCTCTCAGACCTTTCAGCCGTAACCAGGGCCCCTGATACGTCCCTTTCTGAGGGCTACGGCATCCGCGTCTTGGGTAAGAACACCCGAGGGGTGCTGGTGGGTGGGCCCGCGGTTGCCTTGGAAACGGCCAGCCGCCGATGGATCATCTCTGCCGCCGATCCCGAGGATGTTGTAACAACAATCCGGCTTCAAATGACAAATAAGTGAACAACCGCACTATCCGAATAAGAACAAATGGGGGAATCATGAAAAAAATACTCATCACTGGCGTAGTTTCGGCTTTGCTCCTCACCGGGATCCCGGCGGGTACCCCGGCATTCGCAGACGCCAGCCCGTCCGCTTTGATTGAATCTGCCAAGAAGAGTGATGAAGCCGCGGCCCGTTCCCTTTTTCAAGCAATCTGGTTTGCCACTGGAGATCAGGTGCCGAAGCTCAGTGAGAATGTCCGGAGCCAGAGTTTTCGGACCTATCTGAACGAACATGCCAGCCAGGAAACTGACATACGACAAATGGCAAACGACGTGGCCGAGCGTCTTGAAAAATCACAACCGGGGTACCTCGCAACTCTGTACAAGAACCTCACCTCCGGCGACGTCTATAAGGTGGAATCCTCGCTTGCAGCGACAAGTACAGACGTCCTTCAAACCGTACGGGAAAAGTACCCCGTGGAAGTAGCCTCAGTCAGTAATGACGGCGGCGCATCGGGCAACTGCCTGTGGGTCTTTGCCGTCGCCGCTGTGGCGGTTTGGAGCGGTGCAGTGGTGGTCAACTACGCAGGTGTCGTCAACGTGGCAGGCGCTGTTAACGCAGTTGGCTGGTTCAATGCTTCAGTGCCGGTGAATGTTCGGAGCTCTTCAAGCCTCGAGACTGTGGCTGCCACAGATGAGCACCGCGCCGTCACCGAAGACACCGTGGCAGCGTTGACTGTCGCATTCGCGAAGTAAAGATCTTCCGAGGCCGAAGCACATGCTGTGTTTCTCCCGCCGGGTACGATTCCATTCACTGCGCGTCGCGAAGTGGCGCATGACAATACCGATCTTCTTGGTTGGCGCGGTACTGACATATTCCATCTTCGCTGTTTCACCACACTCCACTTTTCATCCGCCAGGAACAGACACAGTAAAGGAAGCACTGTCAAAAGCGGTTCCTCAGGGCTGGGCCTTCTTCACTAAATCGCCAAGGGATCCCTTCCTGCTGGTTTATGCGAATGACGAGGCGGGCGCGCATCGAGAAATACTTCAACTACCGACTGCCCGCGTCGAGAACTATTTCGGCATCAACCGGTTCGGCCGCGGGCAGCCCGTTGAACTCGCAAACATCGTCAACCGGGTTGGGTCCCAAGGTTGGAACAAATGTGGCCCTACCACCACGTCCTGTCTTGATAAGCCCATGGCGGCCGTCCAGGTGCGCAACGAGAAGCCCGAGCCGAGTCTTTGTGGATCTATCAAGGCGGTGGAGGTAGTTCCCGTCCCATGGGCCTACCGGCACCTGACTGATGCCCGATTCCAGGCGCAGTAGGCAATGAGTTTGGAGTCCAGATGCTCCTGAGGATGTTTCAACCGGGAATCGAGCGAATCAATGCTGTGATCTGGTCACCGGCCATCGGCGTGCTTCGATCTACTCTGGCCTTCGCAAGTTTCCTGACGCTCAGCGCGACGCCAACCGCCAGCCTATTCCAGCCCCTGTGGGGTATCGGCCTCCAGCCAGCATGCAAGGGAATTAACGCACTCAACCTCTTCTGTGCCCTTGGAGCCAACAGCCTCGATCTATCGAAATGGGTCGCGCTCGGCCTGCTGCTCTTGGTCATGTCAGGGTACTTTCCACGGGTCACCTCTTTGTTGCACTACTGGATCTCATTCTCCGTGTTCAATGGGATAGCCATTCCCGACGGAGGAGATCAAATCACCGTCGTGTTGACCCTCCTACTGATACCCATCTGCATGACCGACCCGCGCCGGAACCACTGGTCGCCCTCACCGGATTCCACGATCTCGACGGGCTGGCGACGCGGATGGGCCATCGCGGGCTTGATCGGCGTCAAGATTCAGGTATCGATCTTGTATTTGCAGTCTTGCATCGAAAAAACTGCGCAGACCGAGTGGGCAACTGGAAACAACCTCTACTACACCGCTTCAGGCGTGTTCGGCTTCTCAGATCCCGTCAGAGTCCTACTGGCACCGCTGCTTGAAAATGAAGCCACGGTCAGTTTCCTAACCTGGTCAGTCCTGGCCCTCGAATTCGCCCTTGGGGTGACTCTGGTGACCCCCATTGCGTGGCGCCCCTACCTATTCCTTCTAGCGGCACTCTTCCATGCCGGAATCGCACTCCTCATGGGACTGTGGACTTTCGCTCTGGCCATGATCGCCGCAGACCTCGTTCTGACACTACCCCTTACGAGCGTTGCCTTCAGCCCAGGGTTTTCACTGAACGGGATCAGACTTGCTCACGGGATTAGTCGAAGGAATCGGCCGACCGGAGGAGGCACAGTTTGAAGGTCACAGCGCATCGTTCGCTCCGCGATTCCTTGTCTCTTGGGTAGTTGTTTCATGAAACTTCTAACTCTCTCCGCGGCGGTGATGTCCCTGATCGTCGCCATTACTGCGTCCTTCAGCAACCTGGCCATGGCGGTCTTGTCGCTCGCCGCGGCTTCAGCGAGTTTTGCGATCTGGTTTGTCTACAGGAAGCAATCAAGGTAAATCTGGTCTGCTTCGCCGTCGATGCTTCTAGATACAGGCTGGAACCGGACCCTCGTAGATTAATCTAAATTGCTAACGCCAAGGATTATGAGGGGACGGCTGCAGAATTTCGTAGCCGCCTGCAGCCGACGCAACCGCGCGAAAGGCGCACGGATCCCGTCGCCGGGCCAGCAGAAGCGAATAGAACGACGGCGGCTTGAGTATTTCGGCTCCCAAGAACTCGTGGCGGTGGGCGAACGCAGGGAGTTGACTGGCGTTTTCGAGAATCTTCCCTAAAATGTCCGACCGCGGTCCTAACGTGAGCACAGCAGGCTGCCGAGAGTAAGAGCAGGGGTCATTTCAACGCTTTCGCACTCGCGGCCCTGCATTGTCTCCGAATCGCTCAACCCGAAGGACCAATCATGACCGAACCACTCGCACCGTACACGCAGCCTGCACCGGTTGCTCCCGTCGAGGCCAAACCGTCGAAGGGCAGCGGCTTCGGCACCGCCGCCCTCGTTCTGGGCATTCTCGCCATCGTCTTCTCGATCATCCCTATCGCCGGCTTCATTGCCTTCCTCCTCGGCCCGCTTGCGATCATCTTCGGTGTCATTGGGTTGACTCGTAAGTTCTCCAAGAAGGGAACCTCGGCTGCCGGACTGATCTTGGGTGTCCTCTCCGTGATCGTCGCAATCATCGTCACCGCCATCATCGCTGCCGCCGCTCAGAGCGTAAGCGACTCGGTGAACAAGGAACACAAGATTGACTACGTCGTCACTGTCACTGGTAAGGCGCACGTCTCTTACTGGACCGAGGGCGGCATGTCCACGGA
Source organism: Arthrobacter sp. MMS24-S77 (assembly GCF_054888235.1). NCBI lineage: Bacteria > Bacillati > Actinomycetota > Actinomycetes > Micrococcales > Micrococcaceae > Arthrobacter > Arthrobacter sp. MMS24-S77. The sequence goes on along the minus strand of NZ_JBTZRN010000001.1, from coordinate 1,162,341 downwards.
GGACATTGCAGCCAACTGGAAGAAGAACGTAACTGCCAAGGGCTTCAACCTGAGCTCCTTGACCGTCACTGGTGATTACACGAGCCCGAGCAACGTGACCTGCGAAATCCTGGTCGACGGTCAGAGCGTGTCAAAGAACAGCGGCTCTGGAACAACTGCCATGGCGAACTGCACCGGCAGCAGCAAGTAGCAGCTATTTGATCGCTGGATCCGGTGCCGGAGCACGGCACCGGATCCCCACATACTGCGCTCACTCAAGAAATCATGGATGGGGATGAATGATCATGAATACGCCATCTGAACCGGGTCCTGATCCGTGGCAATCAGAACCACCCACACCGCCGGGAATGCCGGCATGGTCGCCTTTGGTCGGCACAGTGTCGGAGGGCACGACGCCGACCGGTCGCCAAAGGGTTGTCTCTCTGGGAAGGTTCAAACAGATCCCCCAATGGGCTCGTATGGTGGTGCCTATCGTGCTTGTCACGGGGCTGATCGCCGGGGCGGCACTTGGCTTCGGGACACGACCGGCCGTCATACGACCAAGGAAAGAAAACCACGACGACAGGTAGGGAGCCAGCTGCGGTCTGCTACGGAAAACAAGTCACCCTAGAGAACGTCCAACGTCGCCACGGCAGTCACCATCGGTTTTCGGTTCCACTCGGTGAGGTGGTGAGAGATCGTCGTGATCACAAATCCTGGATCCTCGCGGCGAGCTTCATCCAGTTGAGCTTCCAAATCCTTACGGACAGACTCCAACGCCTGCGCCGGATTCTCCGCAGCAGATCTCGAAAACGAGGATATGACGCGCTGTTTTCGTAGGTGCCTTGACAAAAGGCTTCTCCTTCGTTGTCCAAACTGGGTAACGTCGACCCTACCCGGGAACGCCCAGCCAAGTTGATCGGCGGAACAATCGTAGGCATGGACCCCGACACCGACACCCATCGCGCGTCTTCGTCTCATCAACCAAGCTCTGCGAAGCGCTACCCGGCTAGATGAACTACGCCGTCGCGCAACTCGAGCTGGTCCGTATCGACGCCGTGTTGGAGGCCCTGGTTGAGTCGCGCAGTGATGCCGGCCGTGCGCCGTTTTCCGCCGAATGTCCGGACAGTCTCCCTGTGCAACTCATCAATGGAGACTCCGCCGGAAAGCCGGACAATGTCCACCATCGCGTTGCGAAGCTCCACGATGCTAATGTGCTCCGGCTTCCTATCGATTTCAGGTCCGCTGGTCCGGAAGTCGGACCAACTGTCCCGGTCGGTAGATGCGTCCCAGATGAAACCGTCCGAATCGCAGAGGTGAACCGTTTTGTCCAATACATCCAACACCGATTTTGCGCGCTGCGCGTTGACCTTGTTGAGGCTGAACGCGGCGCAAGCGAGCTTGGCCAGCCGATCGCGGTGGATCGGGCCTTCCTCATCAACAATCACACGGATCACTTGACGGACCGACTCTACGGACCTGCGCGAATGCAAACTATCCAAAACGTCCACGTTGCCGAACCGCTGAACTGTCCATGGACTAAACACAGATTGCTGAGGTTCGTCGGCGGCGGTGGCTTGCCCAAGGATTTGAGTCGCGGGAGCTAACAACAAACCCTGAGCTGACGCTGGCTCGTAGCTGAATACGTCGTCGCCATGATCACCCGAAAGGATCGGCTCGACCGTCGAAAGCTCAAGCTCACCCTCCGCCAATCCGAGAGACTCGGACGGCGAGGTAGCAGGACCAGAATCCGCCTGCTCGAAAGCTTTCTCAAGCTTGTCCAGCACTTCGTCCCGGTCCTTGATCCACGCCGGCAGCCAGACCCGCTGAACTGACGGCCAGCGCATCATGCGGGTGAGGACGTCGCCTGGCAAGCCGTCTCTGTCGCCCGCCGTGCGACGGGCCGCCCAAGCGGGGCTGTCAAGAAGAATGGCCATTGCCGGGCGGTCCGGGGACTCCTGGGACGCGACGCTGATGTCGACCTTGAAGTCGGACAAGCCAACGTCCGTGGCGACGGCAAACCCGCGGTCCCGGAGCGCGTCAGCAACTTCCTCACGGTGTAAGTCCACCCCAATGGCGCGGCGACCATCATATGGGAGTGCGCTGGTCCCCTGTTCGGCAAGATCCAAGTAAGAACGCAAATGCTTGATCCCTACAGAGCTCGTCTCCTCGGCCCGCAGCTCCGAAGGGCTGAAACTCGAGAACACGATCACCTGCCGGCGAGCACGGGTCACGGCCACGTTGAGGCGCCGCTCACCACCGGCGCGGTTCAGCGGGCCGAAGTTAAGCGGCAAGTAGCCTTTATCGTTTTTGCTGAAGCCCGTGGAGAAGAGAATGACGTCCCGCTCGTCGCCTTGAACGTTTTCAAGGTTCTTCACGAACAAACCTTCAACGTCTTCGTCCAGCGCCTTGATGATCCGGGGATCGTCCGTGTCGCGAAGCAAGCCTTCGATAAGTGCCCGCTGCTGCAGGTTGAACGTCACCACACCCACCGATGGCGAACCTACGGAATCCACGTCGAAACGCCGGCGGACCTCCGCCACCACGGCCCCCGCCTCGATGGGGTTGGTGCGAAGCACCTTGGACGGCCCGGACCTGTGGAACTGTCCGTGCACCCGGACGAAGTTGACGCCGTGGCCGCGAAGCCCGGGATCCGGCGCTCCGTGCGACGGTCCGGGAAAGGACGAGAGCTTGCTGTCGTAGTACTGCTGGTTGCTGAACGCGATGAGGGACTCGTCCTGGCTCCGGTAGTGCCAGGACAGCCACTGCCGCGGTACCCGTGCCTCCACGCACTCGGAAAGGATGGATTCCATATCCTCCACTGCCGTGATGTCGTTCTCGACCTCATCGCCAGAGTCGCCGGAGGATTCAGCAAACGACGTCGGCGGCATCTGCTTACTGTCTCCAACGACCACCACGGAGGCACCCCGCCCCATGGCGCCAACAGCGTCCGCAACGCGTATCTGCGAGGCTTCGTCGAACACCACAATGTCGAACAGGTCTGCCTTTGCGGGAAAAAACCGCGCCACCGAGTCGGGGCTGACCAAGGTACACGGCATGATCTGCGTGACGAGATCCGCGTAGTTTTCCATGAGCTTGCGGACGGTCATCCCGCCGCGCTGCCGGGTCAGCTGACGTTGCAACTCCCCCATCCGGCCAGAGTTCGACGACGACGAGACCCGCCTTCCGGTAACGACCCCGGCGGCAAGGTTGCGCCTCAGTAGCTCGCGAACGGCTGCCGCTCGCGAGGTGAACCGCTCGATGTTGCGTTCGTGGGCATGGGAATCAAAGTCCTGCAGACCGGTGGCGAGACTGCGTTCCTTGAGGGAGCTCTCGGCAAGTCCGCGTTCAAAGGCAGCTGCTGCGTCGTCTGCATCCAGAAGGCCGTCAAGGATCGCAGTGCGCGCCCCGTGCAGTCCCACGGACCGGAGCGGTTCAATGTGCTCTAAAAGCTCAACCCAGCGCTGCAGCGGGGCCGAACCGGCGGCATCCAGGCGCCGGGCCGAGCGAGTGTCTCCCCAGACTTGCAGAAAGCCATCATCTCCCGCCCAGCTCCTCAGCTCGGACCCCGCGACCGCGGGGACCTTCGTGAAGGCCTCCCACGCCTGCCCAAGCTCGTACAGCCATCCGACGATGTTTTCGTGCACAGCTGGCCCCTCGTTGAGGAAGGTGCGCAGAGCCCTCTGGAAAGGGAAATCGCTCTTCCCGTTGTTCGGGACTACTGCCTCGGCCGCCCAGCGCAGCCATCCCAGACGGTGGTTCAACGCCGCCTGCCCTGCTTCCGTCAGCGGGTTCCACGATTGAGGAACGGAGACACCGGGGACAGCCTGAGCCTCGTTTTGGAGCCCCTGAATTTGCTGCTGTGCGCTGACCAAATTTTCCACTAGCGGCAGCAGTTCCTTGTGCCGAATCTCTGCGCCTGGGCGTACAACGGTGTCCAGTTCAGCCGCGACGGCTAGTAGCCGCTTCTTTCGTCCGAAGAACCCGGTCGCAGCGGCCTGCCGAGCGCGTGCCAGGATGTCTTGCAGCGGAAGGTCCATAGCCTCCGGCGCCACCTGTTCAAGACCCGGGTGATTAACCGCGGCGAACGCGGCCACCAGCTGTTCCAGATGGCCGGCACCGGTGGACCACTGCCCGGACCGGACGACGTCGAGCGTTTCCAGCGGAACGCTCCTGTCTTTCAGCAGCGCGGCGAGAGTCGCGACGTCGGACGGCTGGCCGGCGGAGAGGACGACGTGGGCCAATCCCTCAACGGAGCGGACGGCGTCGAGCGCTGCGTCGAGACGCCTCCCGATGGTCAGCAACTGCTCTGCCTGCTCCGGCCCTGCGACAGCCGCGACAAACCGCCATGGGTGGTCCTTCCCTGGTCGGGCACGGTCGGTGTATTCAGGCAGCTCACGCAGAACGCTTCGGACCGCCTCCAGAGCGGAATCGTTCACTGAGGAGGTGAAGTCTGTTCCGAGTGCAATCGCAGGATCGTCCGGCTCGTAGGTGAGCGCCTTCGTGCGGGCACTGTAAAGGGAGAGATGCGCCCCGTTTTCCTCATGCAGGTTGCTGGCGTAGCGAATGAGGCCACGGCGGGCGGCGGCCAAGTCCGTTGAGGCAGTTTCGAGCTGCTGGGCATCCGAATCCAGTCGGAGTTCCAGGGCCCGTTTGATCTGAGCTCGGACCACGGCAGGCTTGCTGCCTTTGTCGTGGAGGTCCAGGGAGAACGGTCCCATTCCCACCTCGTCGAGGCGCTTCTGCACGACCTCAAGTGCAGCTCGTTTCTCGGCGACGAACAGCACCCGCTTTCCTTCGACGATTGCGCGCGTGAGCAGGTTGGTAATGGTCTGGGATTTCCCCGTCCCTGGAGGTCCTTCCAGGATGAAGGTCTGACCGGACACCGCCGACGCGACGGCCTGAAGTTGTGATGAGTCAGCCGGAATGGGGCATTGGGCAGCGAGTGCGTCGAGGTCGACGTCGTCACGCACGGTCACGGCGTCCTGGAACAGTTCCGTGGGGGTGCTGATGAGGTGGTGCACCAGCTGGTTCTTGGCGAACTGCTCCCAGTTTTCATCAAGATCCTTCCAGAGCCGGAACTTGGCGAACTGGAGCACGGACAGGTCAACGGTGTTCTCCACCCGGAAGGCGAGCCCCTTGGCCGAGACTGCCTCGCGGACGGCGTTGAAAGCTGCGTCGAGATCGATTCCTGAGCCATCCTCAACAGGCTCGGACAACCCAGGAATCCGCAGTCCGTGAGTCAAAGCAAGCTTCTCAAGCAGACAGTAATTAGGAGTGGACTGGCCAGCTTCGTCCAAGGTCACGCGGTAGAGCCCCTGCTTGCCTGCGGAAGTCAGATTGACCGGTACAAGTACCAACGGCGAGCGAAGGGTACGGCCGTCGAGTTCCCACATAAGGCTGCCGAGAGCCAGGTAAAGGTTGTTGGCGCCGGTCTCTTCCAGCTGGGTCTTGGCTTTGTAGGCCAGACCACGCATCTTGGTGCTGTAAGCATCTTCGCTGACCTCTGCGAACACTGCCTTCTTGGAACTGAGCAAGGCGATGAGCTCATCCTGTGGCAGGTCACGGCCAAAGCGGATACCGCGCTCTTGGTAAACCGCGCTGATCTGGTTGGAAGGTAGCAGGCTGATCGGGGTGCCGTTGTTGATGAGGTCCTCAAACGAGCCGATCCACGAGCTGGGAACGGCAAGTGGGAAGCGTGCGGTGTCGGTGAAGTTGATCAGCCGGTTCCGCAAGCTCAGGTCCAGCAGCGCGTTTTTCCACTGAGTGACACGAGGCGGGATTTCGGTTGCATGGCTAGCGGTACGGACGACCTGACCATGCTTCTCGGGGAGTGCCGGTGCCACCTTCGTTGCGGGAGCGTAAGTGGTCACTACCGGAGTCCCGGTCTCAGACGTGGTCCGGGCCGGCAGCGGGTAGATGCCGTCAAGCCGAGCGCGCCGGATATCCGTTACGGCCTGAATCTGGTCGTTGCCCGATTCGATGTATTTGGCTACGGGTGCGTTCCGCAACGCGGCAAGGGTGATGGGCTGGCTGCCCGTGAGCAGCGTCGTCTCGATCAGACCGATGTAACCCCGTTGGACAAGGCTGACGAGTTGAGGGACGTCGTCGGATGCGGCTGTGGGCAGCACACCTTCTTCCCGCCAATATCCCAAGAACGCGTGGCCGTCCACAATCCAAAGCAGTGGTTTGATGTCGGAGAATTCCAAGGCGGCGGCCAGGACAATTGTCGTGTCGAGGCACGTACCGAGCCGATCCTCGAGCACCTGCTCCGGGGTGCGAACCGTCTGCCCTTGGACTCCCCAGTTAGTCGGCGGCAAACTATAGCGAATGTTCCTGTTGCTAGCAGCTTGGGAAAGCGCGAAGACGATTTCGTCAACGCGATCGGAGCCTTCCGTATAGCCGCCTAGGCTGCTACTGCCGGTGGCAGCTGAAAGAAGGTCGGCTGCCTCGGAGACAAGCCTTCCGATTGCTGGGTGGTGCGGCTGAACGTAAGCCGCCAAGAATTCGTATGAAACCAGTCCGTTGCCGGCGATCCAGAGTTGGGCCGGAAGGAGATCGATGCGGACCTCCGCCTTGCCGATCTCTGTTGCGCCGTCTCGCGTGCCGGATCCAACGGTCACGATTACTCTGCCGGCTTGCTTGTCTGAGAGCTCGTACATGGTGTTGGCCGAAACCGGCACGTCCACGTCGTCCAGGAAGACGCTCTGGCCAGCGGCAAGGTCAACGTATTGTTGGAAGTCCTCAGAGATCCTCCCCGCAGTGGACATCACCTCGATCCGGACCACCGCGCCCCGGACTTCGGCGCCTGGATTGGTGATCTTGATCTGCCGGACGAACTTGAAACCGTTGTGGGCCATCGCGTAGCTCAGCGCGTCAGCCGCAGTGATCTCAACAAGGATCTGGTGCTGAGGTTTCTCGGCAGGCTCGCCGGACGATGATTCGTGGAGTTCGTCCGCCTCACCTGGAAGTGCGGTGGCTTCGAAGCCGTTTCCGACGGCGCCCTTGTCCTTAGTTCTGTATTCCTCAAGCAGTGCGGCGACAGATTGCTCAGCGTCGTCGAGTTTCAAACACTTAGCCAACCGGCCCGCTGTGTCCAAGGCACGGTAGGTGTCCGCGTTGTCGAAGGCCTCGTTGTGGGCCCAGAGGTTACGCATCTGGCGAAGTTCGGAGGTGTAGCTGCGGGCGTCGTGCCCCAGGTTGAAGGGGTAACCGAGCGAGCCGAGAGACTCGGTCATAACGCGCAGTTGAACGCTCAGATCCGTGGCTGCATAGCTTTTCGGAGCTTTACCCGCGCTGGCATCTTTGTGCTCAAGAAGTTTGGGCCAGGAGATTCCTGGCGCCAAGCCACCCAGATGTGCACTGATGTAGGGGCCAAGTCCGGCTGCCAAGGTGTCCAGAGCACGGCCGACGTACTCGCGGTTCGAAAGCCCCATTGTGTTCCCCAATCTTCGGCAACTCAGCCGACGTCAACTCAGTTCAGATTAATGCCCACGCCAGCAAGTCCAAATCGCCCAAGGCCCAACTTCAGGAGTGTCGTCCTGCCCACGTCCTCTTTGCGAAATTCAACAGCGGTTTCGAGGCCTGCAAACCGACGCAGACCTCCGGTACAAGATCAGCGCCAGCAGAACCCAGTCCGTTGCGTTGAACAAATCCAAATTGTGACCGCGATACCGCACCACTATCGACATATGACGATCCTGTGCGCCCGCATTGGATCAACTTTCTTCAAGAACGCATTCATAGCTTTCGACGTTGGTGCTTCGATCGAAAAATCACCATAGATTCCCTCGAGCTGTTTCCACACAGATAGCGAGAGCCCGTTGTTTCGCTGATTCGGGTGAATCCACCAGAAACAAAGGAGCCATCCGCTGGGAAACTTTTCCATTTGAACAACACCGCACGCCAACTCATAGGTCGCCCGAAGCACCTTGCGTGGTTGGATTAGCCACACTTCACCGCATTCACCGAAATTCCCAGGATCAGAACCGGTTTGCGTCTCTTCCCGAAACTGCGTCGCCAACTGACGAACCACAGTCCAGTCTGTTTCAAGCGCTCGAAAGATCTCGCCTTTGAGTTCGCGCTTCTCGACGGGAAACATTCGGATGTGGATGTGCGAATCATCGATGTCGGCTTCCATCTCCGGTAAGTAATCCACTATTGTCCGTTCTTCGTTGGCAACCGGAGTATCTCGGAAATGAAAAGCTGAACAACGTTCATCATGAAGACCTCGAGTGTTGAGTCGCAGATTGCACCTGAATTAGCAGACCTTGGGTCTCAAAGGCCCGGACATCCCTCAGTATCTTTCTTGCCAGCGTTTCCGAGTGAACCTGCAGACCCAGCTCGACGTTCTTTGACGACGCCGCATTGCTAAAGTTGGCACTTCCGACGAATGCCCACTTGGAGTCGACAACGACGAACTTTGAGTGGAGCACCTGATACGATCCGTCGGCAGCGTCGGCAAGCGTTAGGAGCTTGCAGCCGGGGATCTCGTGGCTGAGCTGAATACCCAGCTGCGTCATGCCATTTGCTGGACCGTACTTGCCTCCTGGCGTTGCCATCAGGGTGACGGCCACTCCGCGCACGGCTGCATCCCGTAACGCCCGTACCATCGCGCTCTGCAACTGAATGTTGAAAGTAGAGGCGACGATAGATTCCTTGGCCTCACTGATCTCGTGGAACATCGCGGAAGTGCTAAGTCCCGCAACCTGGGCCAGCGCAGGCATTGTCCAAACAGTCTCGATCTCCGCCTGTACCTCTGCCCTGGCAGACAGAAGTGCCGTGCAAATTCCGGACCGCAGGCGCGGCGACACTTCGCTCAGCTCAGCTTCATTGAATAGGCGGCTGACCACCTGCACTTTGCTTCCCGATAATTGCTTGGCCGCCATTCCACAGCTCTGGCCCATATCGAAAGCAGCAACCAGCTTCTTTAGTTCTGCTGCCGTCAGTATTCTGCCAAGCTCCGCGAATGCGCCCCCACCCGCAGCTGCCATGTCATCCCTCCAGGAGTGCCTGGAACAGGCTCGGGACCTTTTCGCCGCCGGCTTCGCTCGACGCCGGAAGGTCCACCATGAACCGCCGGTCAAGGAACCGGTTGGAGTTCTGGCAGGACGTCTCCGAGTTGAATAGGCAACAATGGCACGCGGCGCCATGCAGGAAGTCCTCCGGATCATGAGGGACACGCTGAGCGCACACTGGATCCGAAGAACACCGTGAGGCTCGTAGGAGAGCGTCCCGAATTAACTTGCCCAGCTTGTCGGGATCGCTGAGTGCAACCAATCCTCCTAGAGTTCCCTCAGAATCCGGAGCGGTGGTGGAAATCAAGACTCCGGCGGCCGGCTGCAGGACCCCATCGCCCTTCCACGCATACAAGCGTTCCCCGATACTCGCCGAGCTGTACCCGCTCCGAAGAGTCATCTGACGGATCAGCGCATGAGAAAAGGTGTGGACAGCCCAGAAACGCGGCGGCGGAAATCTCTCATCCGCGGTCCCTGCCCCCGCAGTGTCGGAGAGCCTGTTGGCCCAGTTGCGGGTGTGCGCCTGGCGGTGACGCTCCCACACGACGGACCCCTCCACCTGCTTCTCCCAGGCAGCAACAGTGTCCTCATCAAACCGGATGAAGATACCTTCTCCGCGGTCTTCAGTCGCCGGCACCCACTCGGGTTTGGTCCGGCGTAGCGGCACGACGCGGCTTTTGTGGTCAGAGATTCTGTCCAGGGCGTCTATCCGGGTGAACCCGACAATGGCGTTGACTTTCTTAAGCTTGTTCACGGCCCCCACGCCGGCAATAAGACCTCCCGCACCAGCCGGAGGGGACACATCGGCAATTTGGAAATCAGACGTCGCCGCGATCTTGGGGAACTGACTGGGGTCACTCAGCACACGCCACTCGGGGTCCAAGAGCTTCACTTGATCGAAGGCCTCCGAGTTCACGTCGGCAATGTTGGTCAGGTCTTCCCCGCTCAATGCCAATCCGACCGCTTGGATGAGGAGTTCATCAGTCAAGTCGTCAACGGGCACTTGGCACTTCGCCTTGATCTGATCCCGGAGCACGCTGATAAGACCTGTCGGCACAATTGACTGAACCTGAGCCAGGTCAGCCGCATACAGCGCACCCTTCAACTCTCTCGCGACTTCAGTCGCGGATCGGTCGATCTTCCGAGGCAACACTAGTGTCGAAACGAGCGACGAAAACCACAGGTTCGCCGCACCGATCATGAGCGTCTTGACTTCCTCGGTGCATCCTTTCGGGTCGAACCAGTCGAGGTGAGGGTGCCTGGCCCTGCACCGTGGCAGCTTGTCGTGAGCGGCCGGTCCGTAAGCCTCGTTCATGAACCGGGATTCCCGGCAAGACAAGCACGTAATCTTGGTAAGGTTCGAGCTTCCGAGATCCTGGAGTCGAAGCGTTGGTGCGCCGGAGGCCTTGGCGCACTTTCCGCCCCTGTGGACCCATTCCTGGTAGGGGAATTCGTCCACATGGCCGTTGGTGCAAACCAGCAGGAACCGCGCCGGTACCGCAGGGCGTGCCGACCCTTTCTTGTCGGGTTTGGGCGTCCCGTCAACAGCGGCAACGGCCTTCGACCGCCCCGGGCAGCCTTCATGCGTGAACCCGGCCTGATCGGGCCTAAAGGGGTTTGTGTTCTTGTAGGTGAACACCGAGCTGGAAACCCGAGCCAACCGGTCACACCCGGTGCAGCGCAACCACTGCGGGAACACCCGCGCAGGTACTCCCAGGTCCTTACCCTCGTCCCTGTGGCCGTTTGCGGTGGGCTGCCAGGGGAACGGGCGAAGCTGCTCCACTTGGGGGCCCAGGTGCCCACGTACCACGTCAAGAAGCCTCGGCTCGCTGATCGTCGTCTGGTGCTCCCTGCGGGCGTAGATTGTGTCCCAGGCATCGAGTCCGGCCGGCATCACCGTCATGTTGGGCAGATCGACGACAGCCCCGACGCCCGAGGAGTACAACAGCGCGTTCGGTCTCTGGCCGCTGACCTTCGCGCGGTTCTTGCTGCCCGAAACCTCGGCATCGCCCAGCGGATCTAGGTTGACAGCAGCGTCAATGGCTATAGAAGGGTCAGATGTCAGTTGTTCAGTCATTTGGCACCGTCCTCAACAGGGAAGATCCAGTCAACGGCACCAAGTCTGGCCTCATTTGCCACGAGGTTCTCCTTGAGGGGGCTGACGAGAAGATTGATCTCGGGTTGGACTTCACGCATCGAGTTCGCAACGCGGAACAAGTCGTCCATGTTTTTGGCGTCAAGTTCCTCGGGGCTCTTCAGCAGGAATGCACTGGCGTTGGCGTTGGCGCTCGTTGGCTTAGTGAATCCCAGGTCATGAGCGGTCTGTTTTGCTCTTGAGTCCCAATGGTTGAGCCTCATTTGAATCAGATCCTTGAAGCGTTCGGATTGGTGTTCATCGGAGGCCGACTCCACACGAGAGACGAGCCTGGCGATGATGTTTTCAACCGCTGAGTATCGGGCCCCGACGAGTCCGGCTTTTTGTTCAGGATTGAGCGAATCACCAACGGAGGCTCCCTCGATCACCCGGACTGCCGCTACCAGCAAGCCCGCCACCCCACGATCCATCGATGTTTCGGAATAAGGGGTCACGGATAGCGGCTCCACCTGCGAGTAAAAGGTGTCGTGATAGTGCTGGAACTGTTCAAAGTGGGCTAAGTCGCGGGGCCGTGTCCAGTTTCCCAGCGACACCACGATTCCCGGTTTGCTCGCGACACGTCCCACGCGGGACGACGCCTGAATGTACTCGGCCGTGTTTTTGGGCTGTCCGACGACGAGCATGAGACCCAGTCTGCCGACGTCGACGCCCACCTGAAGCATGGACGTCGCCAGTACCACGTCGTATGGATACGGGCCCTTCCTTGAATCAAGACTGTTGCCCGCGTCCCTGGCCTCGCGCCAAGCCTTACGGGCTGATGTTGACTGGACCTCGGGATCGAATTCTAGAGCCAGCTTGTCCAGGGTCGACTTAATATCGTCGGACGAAATGCGCGACGTCAGCTCGCCGTACTGCAACTGATAGCCCAAGATCCGCTGCGAGAACCCGGAGTCCTCACGCGGCCGGCCGACGGCCGTGGCTACATCGTCGGCCACGTAGCGGCTCATGCCGGCGAGTTCCCGTGTTGCGCTGAAGTAGCCGACCAGAGTCATGTATGGATCGGCGGCTTCACCGAAGTCATCCAGAACTTTTTGCCCAGACAGCAGGAGCAACGATGCCAGCGATATTTCCGCGGTCGTCAGACGCACGCCTTGGGCGCAGACGCCGATGTAGCGCCGGCCGGGGTTCTCCTTTGACACGGGGAGCTCCTTCGAAAAGAAGGTATCCTCGACATCCAGCACTTGCGGCGGAAACACGCTCGGCGTCCGCCCGTAGAGCGCCCGGACCTGCTCGTGTGCGTTTCGCACGGTCGCGGTGGACGCGATGATGAGCGGGCGCACTTCGCGTCCTTCGGCATCCGTCCAGGAACTGACAACGTCGATAACTGACTCGAAGAGTCCGACGGCGGTTCCCAACGCTCCGGCGATGAGGTGGAGTTCGTCCTGGATGATCAGGTCCGGCGGCCGCAGGCGGTCGCAGTCAACCACGCTGGCCACGGGCATCGATCCCTTGGCATTGTGTCTCTCCGCCCCGCCGCAAGATCGCGTGTCAGCGTGGACGTAGCCGTGGCGTTCGCAGTATTTCCGTACGTAGCCGAAGAGGCTTGCGGCTTCGCCCTCGCGCGAGAGCCGGGCGAACTTGTCCACAGTGCCGAGCAGGAAGGTTGGCGGGTGCCGGTAGATTTCCTCGTCTACCGTCAGAATCGGCAGACCCGGGTTCTCCCACTTGCTGCTTCTTCCCTTGGTGAAGGGACAAACTTCCTCATCATCGCCGCAGTACACATAGACGCGCTGACGGTCGGCATCAGCTTCTACATGGCTGCGGCCGTCGATTGCCGTTCCGCACCAGGGGCAGCGGCTCACTTGGAGAACAGTGAGACCGTGCGCCTTGGCGCTGTTGTTGGCGCGGACCTTATCGATCTGCTCTTTGGCGTCATCAAAGCGCTTGGGACTGACGTTCATGCCCACCCAGAGCCCGATCGTGAATGGTTTGCTGCCCCATTTTGCGGGGTCTACCTGGCGGATCATTTCGGCGGCGCATACGAGCGCGGTTGCGCGTTGGAACTGCTGTGCGGTGAGCAGGCGGAGTGTGTAGCGCATGAGGACGGCGACGCCGGACTCGCCGTCAAGCTGCTGCGCAAATTCGTCTCCGGTCTTGAGGGTTCCCTGCAGCCGCCGGATAGCGAAAGTGAAGGCGGCCAGACCCAGATACGCCTCAGTCTTGCCACCACCGGTGGGGAAGAACAGCAGCTCGACGTTCGCCGCAGGACTTGACCGACGCGGGTGGTGCGGTTCAACCATGGAAGGGATTTGCATCAGGATGAAGGCGAGCTGGAATGCGCGCCAAGCCGGCGGCCTGTAGCCGGCCTCGGCCCGCACATGCTGCCTCGAGCTTTCGAGGGAACTAGCTTCCCCCGCGGCCCGAGCCTGTGCCACCTGCGATTGGAAGCGCTGGTCGCGCATGGCCGCATTCATGAAGCGGAAACAATCCAAGGCCACTTCGTTGTCTGCGAGGTACTGGATTCCCTCGGCTAGCCGATTCTTGGCGTAATCGGCGGATTCAATAAGATCCGTAGCCGTTTCGCCTAGGTTGTCCGGAAGAGCCTTGGCCTTTGCCTCCTGCTCAGCGAGCCAAGTGGCGTATCCGTCCACCATCGGCATGAGAGCAGCCGCAACACCGTCCGAGCTGATGTTGGCGAGGACATCCATGTCCAGCTCGACATCCTTCATGGAGGGGGCCTGGGTCTGCGGAATTTCGGCGACGGGCAGCCAGGAGGTCTCCACGGACTTCGCCCGCCGCGAACCCTCGTCCGCTGTCCACGTCACCGAGCATGTGCGGCCGACAGCGAACTCCAGACGATTGCGGTACTGCAAGGCCAAGGCCTTTTCCTCGTCCTCCAGATGCGGCCCGATGTCATCGCCAAGGTAGTCATGGCTCGGCAAGAAGACGGATGAGCCGTCAACAGCGGTCACTTCGACCTTGGTCTGGAAGAGCCAATCGTAAAGAGGGATCTTGGCAGAAGTTGGAAGGTCATTGCACAGAGCGAGTTCGATCAGCTGGGCTCCGTTCTCCTGCAGGTACCGATCGACTTGAAGGATCACGGGTTTGGACAGATCAACACGCTGGGTCACCCCGGGCGCCATGTCGTCCAAGTTGAGCGTCTCCTCAATTTTGAAGGGTTCACGCTGATAGACGCTCCGGGGTTTCCTGGCTTGCACGCCCACTGACGTTTCCGCGGGCACTTCCGGAACTATCGTGCTTGTGCTGTAGCGGCCCCACGACGCAATCACCCGTACTGCGGTCACCTCGGCAGGAAGTTGGAAGCGCATGCCCATGGATGAGGGGGCCATCAAGCCCTTCTTAACGGTCTTTACTCCCGAGTCATCAGCGTCCTCAGTTTCGTCCTCGTTGTCCTCTTCCGCCTCAACCGCGACGCCGCGCTGTGCCTGGGGGTCCGCCAAGGAAAGACGTTGGGCAGCTTCGTCGCCGGCGTCTTCCGGTGAAAGGGGCACGTTGCCCTTGATTACGTCTGGTTCCAACGACGACGGGGCCAGCGCGCCCACGAGGTAGGCATCTCGCGGACTCTGGGTCAGAGTCTCAGTTTCCCCAAGCCGCGGTCCAAGCAGATTGAGTCGAACGAGGTCTACGAAGTCCTCACGGGCTTCAAATGATGTTGACATCAGAACATCTTCTCTTGGGCATCGGCGAGCTGGACGGCCGGCCTGGCTGCGAAGGTCCGCTGGGGCTTCGTCGAACTGCCACTCGTAACTTCCTCGGCAGCACGCCGATGGTTTTCTTCTAACAATCGGTCCAATATCTCGTGCCGCGCCGCTGGGCAGACCGTCCACCGTTCTGAGCCTCGATACGTATGAAATCCGTATTCAAGAGAAATATCATTCCAACCGAATGCCTCCAAAACCATAGTGTCAAGCCCACGGTGGATGGTCCGGAGCTCATCCACTTCCTCGTCGCCCAAATGAGAAGGATCGTTGACGAGATTGTATAGCTTGGTTATTCCCATGTTGCGATTAATCATCATGTTCGACCTATAGTCATTAAGCCTCCTGCCGATGTCCTCCAGCTGATTACAGGGTTCTGGAAGTGGAAAGGATTCGAATGCGTGAGATGGGGAATATCTGGTGGTCGTGCCGAGCGTAGAAGAGTATTCAAGCACCCATGCTAGATGTATTTGAGACGAAAGAACCGCCTGGACGACGTAGGAATCAGTTGCAAAGACCACGAGAGCGTCACTGAGAACTTGTGCTGCGTCGACACGGACGGGCATTACCGTCTTGCTATGTCGAGTAAGCACGAGAACTTGCCTTCGGTCGCCAATGGCCTTCCGCAACTCAGGCCGAGCGCGCAGGAATCGCCACCATATTTCCTTACCGACAGCATCATTAATCTTTTGTCGCTCAGGAAAAACCTTCGAAAGAACATGATCGAATGGAGCTTCGTAAACTTTGGCCTCTTCGAGAGAACGTGCCGCAAAATTGATTACGAATCGCGCCGCAGAAAGCGAAGGATTCACATTCACGTCCTCTCCATTAAGGAAAGGAAAAATCACTTCAGAATTGGCCTGGTCATCCTGCAGCATTTTATTTGCCTCCGACGGAGACAGTATGAAACCGGTTCCCAGAACATACACGCCCGTGAAAGCGATGCCAGTGTTGGTGTGCAATGGCTTTGGCGCGCCCGTCACACGACCTTCTATCGTCAACCAAGGAGAGACGGTCCCTATGCGTCCGTCGGCCATCGTGATAGCTGTTTCAGAAAGGGGCGCGAGACTACCCCAGACGGCAGCGAAATCAAGTGCGGCACTCTTTGAAGGCCATGGGGCACTCTGTATGGCTCGACGTATCGTTAGACCATTATTAACCATTGATGCTAGCCCGACTTCTTGCGTGTCGGCTTGAGCCACAGTATTTGTGGCAATCAGTCCCAATTGTCCCGATGCAGGCCTAAGAAGCACTTGTGATCTTAAGAAGAAATACGCCACAAGGTCTGCAATCCCGCGCCTACCTTGCGCAATTTGCAAGGTAAACCAGGACTTAACATTATCTCCCATCACGCCAGAAATCTTCTTACCGCCCAAAAACGGCGGGTTTCCGATAACGGCATCAAAACCGCCATGTCGGATCATTACATCTGGAACCTCGACGATCCAATGTATCGGTTTCCACTGTTTGTAGTCGGTTTCAACCGTAGGCATGAGGCCCGCCTGAATTATGGATTCCAGCATCCGAGGATCGGCATCTACGGACGAATTCGGATACGCCCTAAGGAGTGCTAGAGATAAATTCTCATAGGCCGCGTTGAGAGCGTTGCCAGGCTTCCCCCAACCTTCAGTCCCGCAGCGACGATCCCGTCTGCAATTGTGCGGAGGCGGTCCGTAACCGCCTTCGACTCCGCAAGAAGCGCCTTCTTATGTTTGGCGCTCCGCTGCGGGTCGAGCTCGGCTTGGTCGGCGATGGGAGTGGAGAGCTTCGCACGGATGTCAGCAGCTTTTTGCAGTGGGGTATCCACGTCCACGGTGAAGCCAGGGTTATTTAGTCGTCGAGCTGACGGATTGATGTGTAGCCCGCGAAGCTGTTTGACGTCGGTCAGTCCCAGAAGTGAGTTTCCGTGGAGAACCTTGTCATCAACAAAGCTGAACGGCTTCTTGGGATCAAGCGACACGAGCCATAGCGAAAGCTTACACATCTCAACTGCCATCTCGTTGATGTCAGCTCCGTACAGACACTGGGAAACCACTTCTCGGATGGCAAGATTGAGGTCGCGGCCGGTGGTGTCCCCGCTAGCCGCCGATTCCTGCTGCCAAGCTTCCAGCAACCGCTCGCCCAAATATCGCGCTGCGGCCACGAGAAAGGCTCCAGAGCCGACAGCGATGTCCGCAATACGTAGATTCAGGATCTCCGTCGAGCTCTTGAGTTTCCAGGCCTTCGAATCCGCCGTCTGCAGAGGTCCCGGCTCATAACAGAGCGGCTGCAGGGCATGAAGCACCACTTCCTCGGCCAGGGACCGGGGGGTGTAGTGTGCGCCCGCGTTGGCGCGTGATTTAGTTTCCTGGACGACGAGTCCGCCCTCGCACACCACGAAAGGGATGCCGCGGAGGTCGCGTCGGATAAGACTGCCCCAGCTGGCGATCTGATTGCGCCGCTCGTCATTTTCAACCAGATGGCGGATCTTGAGGTCAACTGCCTCATTCTGGGTGGTGTCAATGGCGGCCAGGATTTTGGTCAGCTGTGCGGGCGACTTTGCCACGGCACTCGGCTGATCAGTTTTCCAGAATTCGATGAGTTTCTTTGCCATGGCGGCATCGTCGCCGTCGGACGCCCGGTAAAGCTCTTCCAGCTCGTCGATGAATATTTCGGGTTCCGACCCCGGCTTTCCCACAATGCCCAGGACGATCTGTCCTTCGGGCACCCGCGTGCACGTGTAGCCCAGCAAACCTTCGTAGATGTAACCGATTTGCTCCACATCAATGTCTCGGAAGGAAAGCTTCTGTCGCGTGACTGTCCGGCCGCTACCGGTTTCGGCGTACTGAACGGACCGCAGGACTTCCAGCATGACCCTGTCGTTGACACGAATGGCCAATCCAGCCGTGCCGGTCCCTTCCATCCATGGGAATCGCTCCGGGTCAAACAGTGAACCGCCGTACGCCGGCATACGGACATCATCGAACGAAGCCCCTTCGTAAAGCGCTGCACTTGCCGCCAAGAGGCGGTGCCACACCTCGGTCCGCTCCAGTGACTCGTCGCCATCGTAACGTCTGCGTTCATCCAGTTCGTCCAGCTGGCCGGCCATAGAGTAGGCCGTTCGGTACATCTCCCCATTCGGCATGAGGCCTCTCTCCTCGGCAAAGAGCAGAAAGACCACACGCATCATGACCGTTACGGCAGCTTCATAGGCGTGGTGGGTCTCGGCCGGCAGCGGTTCGGGCAGCCCGAGCTTCCGGGCGTTCAGCGAGCTTTCGGAGAAGGCCTGGATCAACAGTTCGACGGCGCCGCGGACCTGGGTTCCCAGGGACTCAGTGATCTGTTCGGCATCGAGCAGGCTGTCGCCGATGAGGGCGTCAAGCCGCTGGCTTGCGTCTGCCCCTGAGAGCGATTTGAGGCTGACTAAGTTGACGTACGCGTCCCGGGTGAGAAGGTCGCTGGCCCAGTTCAGCCCATCAGTGATGCCGCTGCCTATGGTTGAGACCCTTGTTGTGTTCGTGCGCGTGTCCGCCCAGACGACAGACCACCAACGTCCGTCCGTGACGATGCCGCAGGCGATCTCGGCGTTTCGCAGCATCTCCCCCATCCGGTCGATGAGATTCGCAGACCAGCCGTCCTTTCCATCTTGGCGAAGACTGTCCACCGGGTCGCCGGTCAGAAGCAGAGCGTATGGCTTGCCGTCCCTCAGCAGGCGGCCGCTTGCTGAGGTAGTGACGGCGCCGTTGGGGCTGTGAGCCGCGAATTCGGCGCTCGGGCCTGCATACGTTTCGAGCCTATCTCCCCACTTCGCCAAGTCCTTCAGGACAAAAGCGACCCACTCCCCCTGGATCTCGCGGAAAAGTCCCTCCTGGGCCTCGAGTCGCTCCGTGGCTGCCGACAGGCCGCTTAGCGCGTTCAGGCGGGCCGCGTCCAGGTCGTCGTAGGCCTTGACGAAATCCGCGAAGCGAAGTCTAAACGCCCCGTGCGCCTCGGCGGAGAGCCGAGGGACCACGTCGCCCCAGGTCTTCTTGGCTACGGGAATCGAGATGAACGGACCTTCAGTGTCAAATGCCTTAATCCAGGCTGTATGCGACTCTTGGGCCTTTTTCTGCAGTGATTTGCGTGCTGCAAAATTCATCATTACTTGGCCCACCTTTGCTGGGCTTGCACAACGGTTAGCTTCGCGTCTTCGGGAGTGAGAGCAAATACAACGGCGGCCGCCAGCGTTTGCGGACTCACATCCTGGTAACGACGCTCCACTGTGGCAAGCTCCTTTTCCTTTTCGCTTTCCAGCGCATCGAGTCTGACCCTGATGCGGATAACGTCCTGTTCCCGTTGCCGCTTCTCGGCGTCGTCCCACAGCGGGATGTTCATGTCCTCTTCTGCTTCCTTCAGACCTCTCAATGTCCCCTGCAGGGTGTTCTTGAAGCGGCTGAAAATTTCATCGACCCTCTTGCGGTCCTCGACGCGCCGGGACTCCAAAGCTCCACGGACCTTGTCAGCGCGTTTAGCCGCAGTCTCATCCACAATCTGTTGGACGCGCTGCTTCATGGACACCGATTCCGCCTCGCTGTTCCAGATTTCTGCCAAGGCGATCCGGTGCGGTTCCGGTGCCGCCACCAGGCGTCCAGCATCGAGCGCGTCGGCAAGCAGCTTCTCCACGCTGCCCTGCGCGATTGCCTGGCGGCGGTTGAGCCGTGTGGCTGCGAAGAAAACTTCCTCGTGAAGCCTGAGACCGCCTTTGCCCACCAGTACGAGGCGACTTGCAGCCGAGACGAAGGACTCCTGAAGCCCCTCAACCACTACCGCAGTAACCCGGCTGATGCGCGCCTCAGGGTTCCACATCTCGGAGCGGAGAATCCGGGAGGACCGCTGGACCATGGGATGCCCCAAGTGGACATGAACGAGGTCTTTGTCCTGTTTGGCTCCCTCCGCGTCAAAGGTAATCTTCCGCTGAAGGCCAGGATTGAGGCGCGTGGCCAGCGCATCAACGGTTCGTGACCAGCGCGGTTCCAGCGTGGGTACAGTGAAGGACAGTGCGTCTGTGTCCTCGCTCCCCGCGTCCTTCAACGGCGGTTGGCGATCCAGCTCGAGTGCGGTTGCCACAACCCGCTGCAGATTCGCCGGAGTCAGGTGCAGTTCGCTGCGGTCCTTTTCCAGCCCTTCTTCCAAGTGGGTCAGTTTGCGGTTCAGCTCTTGGCCGCCGGCGAGCATCTTGTTGATGGTGTCTTCGGCTGTATTCTTCTTCGGCGCTACTTTGGGGATATCCCAGCCGCCGAGCTGCCGCTGGATGTCCGGGGCAACTACTTCGTTGGCTGAACCCAAGTCGTTCCGGACCCGCGCAATCTTGTCGGCGATGCGGGCAAGGAACGCCGCATCTCCGCCTAGAAGTGCCTTAGACTCCCCTACTGGCGTGAAGTGGAAGACTTGGGGATTGTGAGTCTGGCCGTACCTGTCGATTCGGCCGATTCGCTGCTCCAGCCGGGTGGGGTTGAAAGGAATATCGAAGTTGATCAGGCGGTGACAATGCTCCTGCAAGTCGATGCCTTCACCGGCGGCGTCGGTCGCCAGCAGAATCCGAACCGGCTGCTCCGAAGGCGGCGCGTTAAACCGTGCCCGGATCAGCTCCCGCTCTTCCTTGTCAGTCGCGCCTTCAATGACCTCGAGCCTGCCATCCGTGTACCCGTTGCTCTGCAGCACGTCCCGGACCCAATTCAGGGTGTCCACGTACTCGGTGAAAATCACCACGCGTTCATCGGTCCACAGCTTGGTGCCGTTGGGACCGGCGGTGCGGCAGACGCCGTCGAGCCATTCCACAACGGTGTCCAGACGCGAGTTCGCCCGGCCTTCGTATTCACGGCCCCATGCGGCGAGCTCCTGTAGGAGGTCCCGGTCCTCGGCCGACAGCATTTGTCCGGAGCGCGCGGCTTCCAGGGCCTGCATCTCCGGGTGTTCCAGAAGGCCTTCTTCTTCGTCCGCTGCCTCTGACCCGAGGGTTTCGTCGTAGCTGGCGGACTGGTTGGCGAACTTCCAGTCGTTGGTGGAGACGAATGCTTCCGCGGTCATGGCGAAGGCAGGAGGGGATGAGAAGAAGCGCTTCTTGAGCAGCAACGTCACGAGGTCACTTGAACCGGTCCGCTGCTTCGCGGCCTTGTCCCGCCTCGTGGTGAACTCAAGCAGGCGCTCGTAAGCGTCTGCCTCGTCCTCGGTCGGCGTGTAGGGAAGCGCTTTGACTTCGCGGGCCTTGAATCCCTTTTCCGGAAGGTCATCCTTCCTGCGGCGGATCGCGACGGCCTTGAGTGCCTCCTGGTCCAAGGCCGCGCCGCGTGCGAAACGGCGGGGATCAATCATCTCCAGCAGCGCAGTAAACGACTCCGCATAGCCATTGTGCGGGGTGGCGCTGAGGAAGAGCCGGTTCTCGCAGGCTTCAGCGAGCTCGCGCACTGCGATGGTCCGCAGGCTGTCCACCGCGTAGCCGCCGCCTCCCTTGCCGGACGGCGACGATGGTGCCACGTGGTGAGCCTCATCCACCACGAGAATGTCGAAGGCGAACTGCCTGGCGTTGGTTGGGTTCTTGACCTCTGAGTAGATGTTGCGGAGCATCCGCTGCGCGCGGGGCTGGGAGAGCCAGGCCATTGACACGATCGCGCGGGGGTACAGGAGGAAAGGGTTGGCCTGAGGTCCGTAGGCCTTCTGCACGTCAACAATGGATTCGCTGTTGATGATTTCGAACCGGAGACCGAATTTGTCTTCCATCTCGTCCTGCCATTTCAGGCAGAGGCTCGGCGGGCAGACGACGAGGACGGTGCGGGCGCGGTGGCGGAGGAGAAGTTCCTGGACGACGAGACCAGCCTCGATGGTTTTGCCCAGTCCGACGTCGTCGGCCAGCAGGAGGTTGGCTCGTGAAGCCTCGAGAGCTCGACGCAATGGATCCAGTTGGTAGGCCTCGACGTTGGCTGCGCTTCGGAATGGGGCCTGGAACTGCTTGGCGTCCGCAGATGTGACTGCGCCCCAGCGGAGAGCGTCAATGAACGCGGCGAGCGTCTCAGGATCGTCGAAGCGATCAGCATCGATCTTGTCCGGCAGGTCCTTGTTCGGGACGAGCATGCGTCCGGGTTCAAGTTCCCACACAACCTTGAGCTCGTGCCCCAACCGGTCGTCTTCGACGGATTGGAGTGCAACGGCATGCTGGCTGGACTGGATGCCTTCGTCTGCCGGGCTGCGTGTCAGTCCCTGGCGCTGGACATCAGTGACGACCCAACGAGACCCTCGGACCTCAACAAGCTGCCCCTCTGTTGGAACGCCGGTCACTTGTGACGTCCCAGTCACGACGGCATCAACGCTCATGTACAACCCCCATGTAGTTTTTCTCGCTGTTCGGATGCCAGTTTTGCATAGACACCACGATCTTGTTGACATTGTCCGCCCGGCAGTCGTTGCCCGTGGACTCCCTCAGAAGGATTACCTCAATGACTGGCAATAACACCAAAGCTGGCAGTCTGCAGTCTGGCCACGTATCAAGATAGAGAATCCACGTGCTGTGACCACGCAGATGTGACGGCCGCTCCTGGCCTCCGCCTTTACAAACTCGAGCTTCTGACTGTGCTGCTCCCACCCGTTGACGACATGCTGGGAACTCAGGTCCCCGTGGACGAGGAGAGAAACCTTTCGCGACAGGTCATCCTTGTAGGTTGCCCCGGTATCTTCGAGCATCTCAATGAGTTGGGGGCGGAAGATGGGTTCCCGCTCGGCTGTTCCGCACAATAGCCGCGTTGGGCAGATGAGTCTGGCGTCGGAGCGCCGTAACTTGCCAAGTTGATGATGAAATGACACTGCATGGCGAACGTACGCTGCATAAGGCCGGCGTGAACAGGAAAGAGACGAACGAACCATATGACCTCCCTCATTTCCTGGCTCGACGCGTCCACCGAGGAAAACTCGAAGATGCGCGAGCTCGTGAAGCTCTTTGGCACGCCGGAAACCATCGATGATCTCGGGATGGGACAGCTTCGCGACGCGATCAGCAACAGCCTGTTCCCCGGCACATCTGTGCTGCATCTGGGCGCCCGTTACCTGCTCCTGGTCCCCTGGGCGTTCCTTAGCGCCCACCGCGGCACAAGAAACCCCGATGACTTGCGGAAGCGTTCAGAGGAATCCGAACGGCGGCTGATTGATCGACTCAAGGCTCTCGGCGCGGAAGGCTACATCGGAAGCGACGCCGGCAGGAACGTCCGGCAGCTTCCATCTGCTGCGTACTGGTCAGCGCTGCGCCGCTACGGGATCGTGAACCCCGAGACAGACCGCTCCGCCGTCGCCCAGCTCATGTGCGCAGACGTTCCTACCCCTGAAGAAGGTGAAACCGGCTACTCCGTCTGGAATCAGACTCTGCCGAAGCCACCGGCAGGCTTCCCCGAGACGGAGGACCGGGGTCTCACGCTGTCCCACGAAGAGGCGAGCTGGCTGCAGGAACGCATCCTGAGCACGTGCCCCGGCACCATGCTGGCCCACGTCGTAGGCTCCGATGTCAGCCCCACGCCGGGACTCTGGGCGCCCTGGCTGGACCCGGTCTGCCAGAGCGCAGAAGGCGAACCTGCGCAATGGCTCAAAGACGCAGAGGCCTTCTCCTTCATCCACAACGGCGCCAGCATCCTCTACCAGCACCTCCTCGCCGAGCTCTCCATGAGGACATTTTCCGCCGGCGGGGAAACAGCGGAGCCAACGCAGGAACTCCTCGCAGCGTGGGAGGACCAGCGGGATGGTAGGCGCGATCTCCTCGCCGGTTGGGACGTGGATGATTACCTCGCGCGCGCCACGGCACTGAACCGCGGCATCAACATCAACACCGCCGACTTCGCCCGGACCATGGCCGAGGCAGCCATGAGCCCCGTCAAACTGATTGACAACGCGGAATTCCGTGCCGCCGTCGAAACCCGGGAGAAACTTATGAAGAAGTCCAACTCGCGGTTCCGCAACGAACGCCGACTCCGCGCCTGGCAGCCACCGGCCAGGGTGGGCGCCCTGGCCTTCCGCTGGACGCAAGTACGCCGGAATGTCCTGGACATCCACGCAGGACTTGCATTGGAAGGGCAATCGAATGCTTGAGGCAGCAAACAGGCAGGCACTCACCCAGCAGTTACGCCCGCCGTCAGGATTCCGGCTCTCCCACGCGGTAGGCACTACCTTCACCCTGGACATGACCAGCGCCCTCTCGGTACCGCTGAGCTTCGTGGCAGGTTCCGGAGAGGAATTCACCAACCCCGTGGCGGTGCTCAGCGCACTGCGCAAAGTCTCCGACCGTGTCGATATCTTCTGCCAGGCAGGTCACATCAAGGCGCCCTCGGACGCCTCTGACCTGCTCGCGTTGCTGGAGCCAATGGTTCATCAGGTCAGTGTCAAGCCCTGGCTGTTTCACCCCAAGATCTGGCTCCTTGAATTCGAGAACGACACCGAGCGCCGCTACCGCTTCCTCTGCAGCAGCCGCAACCTCACCACCGATGCCAGCTGGGACCTCCTTGTCCGTCTGGATGGCGAACCCGTGCAGGACACCGAGAATGCTGGCATTGACAGCGGGCCTCTGGCGCGCTTCATCGCCGGGCTGCCCGACCTCTGCACAGTAGTGCCCGACGCCCGGCGGCTGGCCAGGGTGCGCGGGCTCGCCTTGCGCTTGGCCGACGTCCGCTGGGACCTGCCGGAGGACATAAACCGCCTGGCCTTCCGGCCGATGGGCATGGGCGACGAGTTCGAACAAGGCTCGATCGTGGCTCACCTCCGCGACCCGGAGAACTTCATCGCACTCAACAAGAAGACTGGAGACGCCGCCTTCCTGGGCCGAGACAAGCTGGTTATCTCGCCTTTCCTCGATGACAGGCTGATCGGTCGGCTGCAGGACCGTTGGACAGAGAATCTCTACGTCTACTCGCGGGGCGACCAGCTGGACCTCCTGAACGAGAAAACGGTGGCCGATTCCCGTACGTCTTTCAAAGCCTTAACGAGCTCGGTGTCCCCGAATCGTCGGAGTCAGGGCAGAACGACACCGACGAGTCCGGCGTCCAGAGGGTTGTCGATGATCTGACCGGCCTGCATGCGAAGGCCTACTTCTGCGACTACGACCACTTCACCTACGCGCTCCTAGGCTCGGCGAATGCAACCGAGGCTGGATTCACCAGGAACGTGGAGTTCCTGCTGGAAATGCGGGGAGCCAAGAAACGCCTGGGGGTGCAGCGCATCCGAGAAAGCCTAAAGGACGTTCCCTTCGAGGATTACTCGGGCAGCGGAGGCGAAGCCCGTTCCGAAGACGATGTGGCTGTCTTCCGGCTGGAGAATGCGCTGCGGGACGCTGCAGCCCAGCAGTTCCTCCTCGACGCCATCCCCGACGGCGACGCGAAAAACACGTTCAAGGTGACCGTCTGGCATGACTGGTCGCCCAATCCCGAGTTCCACGCGAAGCTTCGGCTCCTTTCACTCCCCCAGCCGAGCGCCGTCGTCGAGCCCTCTGGCGGTCACCACGAACACGTTTTCCACGCCATACCGCTCGCGGACGTGACCCCGTATCTGGCGCTCACTTTGGAGGACCCGGAAGCCGGGCTGTCCAAGAGCACTGTGATCCAAGGCAGCCTGCGTACCGACCCTGCTGGACGGCTGGATGAGATTATTGCCCGCCAGCTGGACGACCCGCAAAAGCTCCGGCACTTCCTCCTGTTGTTCCTCACCCCGGAAGATGCCCTTCCCAGTTCGGGGACTGGCACGGGATGGTTCGCCGGCTCGGGGTTCGGAGACGGCTCCACCGCGGGACTCTTCGAAGCGATGGTCGGCGCGATGGCGGGTCCGGACGCCGGCTCTGTCTTCCCGGATTTGAAAGTAGTGATGGACCGGCTGCTCGCCCTTCGCGGCGATGACCCGGAAATTCAGCAGCTGCACGCGCTGTGGACGGCAGCCACCGAGGCATTGGAGATAGGGGAACTTCATGGGGTTTGATGCAACTCTCGCGCTAGACGGCCTCCGTGGCTTCCAGCGCCGCACAGTGGAACACGTCTTCAAGCGCCTCTATCTGGATGACCAGCCGGCGGATCGCTTCCTCGTCGCCGACGAGACAGGTCTGGGCAAGAGCATGGTGGCCCGCGGCGTCATTGCGAAAGCCATCGAGCGACTCGACCAGCCGGATTCCGGCGTGGAACGGATCGACGTCGTCTACGTCTGCTCCAATGCCGATCTGGCCAAGCAGAACCTCGACCGGCTGAACGTCACCGGGCAGAAGGACATCATTGAGTCCGGGCGGCTGACGCTGCTGCCAACCGAGCTGGCGAAACTCAACGCTCCAGCCGGATCGGGGACCCGGAAACGGGTGAACTTCATCTCGCTGACGCCGGGCACGTCCTTCAACGTCAGCAAAGCCCCCGGCCAAGCCAGGGAGCGCGCGGTGTTGTTTCGGATCCTCCAGCAGCTTGGGATTATCAGCCAACAGCGTCATGACGACGCAATCGAGCTCTTGAGGTCCGGCGCGCGGGCCCCTGGCTTCAACTGGGAGGTCAAGAGGCTGGTTGAGCAGTTCCCTGACGGATTCGCAACGGCCGTGCGCGACAAATTTCTTGAGCTCGCCAATAGCAGCGGAAATCTGCCGGCATTTGAAGATTCTATGCGCGATGCCCTGACGGACGGAGCGGAGGCTGTCCGTCCCCGGATGAGCGCCATCATTGGCGGGCTCAGAGGAGACCTGGCCCAGGCCGGGCTGGATTGCCTGGAACCGGATCTGATCATCCTGGACGAGTTCCAGCGCTTCCGTGACCTCCTATACACCCCCGGTTCCGCGCCGGACGACGAGGATCCCGCAGCCGAGCTTGCGCGCCAGTTCCTGAACTACAAGGGTGCCAAGCTCATCCTGCTTTCGGCCACGCCATACAAGGCGCACACCGGAGCGAACGAGGAAAGCGGCGACGACCACGCTGCAGACTTCCGGCAGCTTCTGCGATTCCTGAGCAGCGAGCGTCCCGGGTACATGGAAAGCATCGAGACGGATCTGGACAGTCGACGGACCCAGCTGCTGAAACAACTTACCGACGACGCGCTGACGCGCCGCATTGAGGACGGCTTGAAACTGTTCATGACCCGTACCGAGCGGCCACAGCTCGGTAAAGACGACATGCTCGACGTCATCCCGATGCTCCCCACGGATGTGCGCGCGCGGGACCTTCAGAGCTACCGGTCCCTGGCCGCCTTGTTCCGTGCCACGCGCGCGGGAAATCCGATTGAGTACTGGAAGTCCGTGCCGATGTTCGCGCATTTCCTCACTGACTACAAGGTTGGCAGGATGCTGGATGGCCGGATTCAGTGTGACCGCCAGGCCGTTGACCCAGTACTGCCGGCCCTGTCGACTATCGACCCCGATGCATATCGCCGTTATGGGGCTGTCGAGACCGACAACGCCAAGTTCCGGGCCGTTCGCGAGCACACTATCGGCCAGGGCTGGTGGAGGCTGCTGTGGATGCCGCCGTCGCTCCCCTACATTCTGCCGGACGGTCCCTTTGCCGAGGCCGGACCCGTGACGAAGCAGCTGGTTTTCTCAGCCTGGAATGCCGCTCCAACGGCCATAGCGACGCTACTGTCCTATGAAGCCGAGCGTCAGATTTTGGAAGGCTCGGAGCTGCACGGTGAAAACACGGCAGAAGCTCGCAAGCGCTTCCGCGGCCGACTACGGTTCCGCGTCCGCGACGGTGAACCGCAGGCCATGTCCACGCTGGCGCTCTTCATCCCCCATGCCGCCATTGCGCTCGAAGGCGATCCGCTGCGACGCGCCTCCTTGGCGGGATCTCAAGTATCTGGGTCCGCCTTACGGCAAGCCGTGGCAGAAGCCGTCAAAACTATGGTGGGCGGTGCCGAAGCTGACCCCGCCAGCCGCCTCGGAACCTGGGCATCTTATTTCTCGGTGGCGGGCGCGCTGCCGTCAGAGTGGAAGAACGATGCCAAGTTGGCCGTACGAGAGCTGCGCAAGCTGGACGAGTACACCCAGCAACTCGGCAAAGCGTCGGACTCGGACGGAACAGACCAGGAAGCTGGCTCCGAGGCCGGGCTTTACTTGGCCCATATTGAACGGATGCTGGAGGCCTCCGGCGGTGAGCCGACCGGTTGGGAAGACGGACTTGAAGACCTGGCTGTAAACTCCCCCGCCAACTGCCTCTTCCGTGCCCTGAAGCGCGTGGTGCCAGTCGAATTCGATGGTACCGAGCTATGGAAGGCCGCGGTGTTTTCGGCAACCGGCTTACGCACACTGTTCAACCGGCTCGACGTCTCGGAGCTGCTCGAAAAGCTCTATCCCGAAGGCGCCTACTGGCAGAAGGTCCTGCGCTATTGCGAAGCCGGCAACCTGCAGGCGGCGTTGGACGAGTACGTCTTTCAGCTCCGAAGCCAGCTGGCTCTTGGGACGATCACCACGGAACAGTTGTGGACGCTGGCCGATGAGATCCGACGCTCCTTGTCCCTCAAGCCGGCACAGATGCTCGCCAAGTACCCTGGCACTCCTGAGGAACTCCGGATGGGCGTCCGTTTCGCCGTGCGGTACAGCAACGCCAAAACGGACGACGGCGACAATAACCGCATGCCCGACGTGCGCCGAGCCTTCAACAGCCCGTTCTGGCCGTTCGTTCTCGCATCTACATCAGTGGGGCAGGAGGGCATCGATTTCCACTGGTGGGCGCACTCTGTCATCCATTGGAATGTGCCCGGCAATCCGGTCGATTTCGAACAGCGCGAGGGACGAGTGCACAGGTACCTGGGCCATGCGGTTCGGAAGAATGTTGCTGATGCCCACGGTTCAGAGGCTTTGAAGCCGGGGGTCACGAACCCGTGGGAGACGCTGTTCTCGGTTGCCGCGTCTGGGATCGCTGCGCAGCCGGAGGATTCCAGCACTGAGTTCGCCCCGCATTGGATTCATCCAGGAAAACACAAGATCGAGCGGCGGCTACTGGACCACCCGCTGAGCCGTGATGTGCCCAGAACCAAGCACATGCTGGCTGGCCTTGCGAAGTATCGGCTGACATTGGGGCAGGCGAGGCAGGGCGATCTTCTTGGGCTGATCAAGGAAGGGGCGGAGATCAAGCCGCTGAATTTGCGACCGTGAAGCGTGGCGGTGTCGACACTTCGGCGCAGAGCGTTCAGGGAGCGAGCGGTGTCGTGACGCCCTGCGCAGCGCCTGGCCTTGGCGCACCCGAGGAAATGATTGCAGTCATCATGTCTGTGCTAAGTGTCGTGCTCGTCGCCACACTTGCCGGTTGGAAGCCGCTGCCTGCACGAGCCTGAGGCGGCGGAGTGGTTGCTTGATAAACCATTCAGATAAATGTCGCGCTCGACCGTTGCATTGGCGCCGCTTCAAATGTGAGAGCGTCTAGCCTGCAGGACTTCTCCAGGTCTCCCGGAAGCCGATATAGGCCCGTGCCCTTAGCCGAACCGAATCCGTACAGTCGATAGAGATGGTAGAGCTCAGGAGCGGCGGCAGAGACCCGGACTTCCCCTCGGGTGACGAAGAAGGGCACATCAATCGCGTACTTGGTGGTCTTGACCTCGATCCACTTTTCGCGGCCTGTGGGATCAAAGGAAAGTACGTCATAGCCAAGGCCATCCCCCTTCGTTTGCGCCACGTGCTCAACGCGGTCTGCGAGCTTCGTTCGTCCGATCCCGTGAAGGAAGGACTGCTCTCGCCTTGCCACGGCCAACTCGCCCGCCAATCCAAGCGCTTGGTTGGCTGCTTCCAGTTGAAGATAGTCTCGCTTGAATGGCCTCGCCATTCCCCGGCCGTGAAGAAGATCAGTAATGACTTCCGTCGGAGCAGGAGATTCCCGCACGATATCAACGACCCCCACGGGAGCGCGGTCCGTGAGCTTGGAATCAAGCATCATGTCGAGCGACCCGCGACGACTCAATTCAGCTAGAACAGATTCCACAAGACTCTGCTGATAATTTGCTAACGGGGACAAGCCGCGCAGATGCGGGTAACCCAGGCCCACCAACACTGCGCTGATATTGCTCATTTTGCGTTCTATTGAATTCACATTCCGCGAAGGGAACCGGTCGGAAAGCTCACGATACACACCGGCCTTGACGAAGGGTTGCCCCTGAACGTCCATGATGAACATGTCGAAGTATCTCTCAACTGTGGCGTCAACCTCGTTGCTTATCCACGGCTTTCCTGTCTCCCCGGTGATCATTCAGCCAGGATATAGCGTTCATCGCCATGCCTCACATAACTCCTGACGCAATCACACCGCTGCCGAATGCTGGGAATCCTCCCAAAGTCACCGACTGACTGCGCGCAATCTGCGCACAATTTGGTCTGACTCGGTTTCTACCGATCTATGCTCTCGGGCGCACCCACCCTCGCGTCCCATCCGACATCTGCTCCGTCCCGACAAGTTTCGGCTCCATGAACCTCCGGAACGTGTCCCGCATCAACGTCTCCCCCGCCACGGCCTCATGCAGCGTGCGCAAATCACGCAGCGTGAACGGCTCATCTAGCAACGCACCAGGATCCGGCAGCTCCGCGTAAGCGGCCCGCATCCATTCCACGGCCTTCGCCACGATGTCCGCATGACCGCACGGCAACCCAGCCACGACGCTAGGTTCCCCAGCTCCTGAAGCCAGCCTGACGCCGTCGGACGCTAACGCCTCCCCCAGCGCCGCCAAAGGCACCACATCAACGTGCGCCACAGAGAGCACCCAACCGCGGTCATCCCGAGCGGGATCATCGAAGACCTGCAGCTGCCTCGGCACCCGGCCCGAGGTGCCCGTCTTCTCGCTGAGGCACCTCAGAACCCCGTCACTCAGCCGCTCGCGTTCGCGAAGGAACGTGCCCGGCAGAGCCCACTCCCCTGCCCGGTCGCCGTACTCGCGGTGGGCGGGAAGTCGTTCTGTAGTCGCTCGGTGGCGTGCTCCCGGACTTAGTGTCGTCTTGCATCCCATGAGTTGCAGAACGGGTAATCGAGACGTTCGAAAGCACACCCTGACGTCACGCAGACTTGAACCGCGAGGCCAACGACTCACGTGTAGCGGCGACATCAACGTCGCCGGCTGTCTGCTCTGCTAGTACTTTGGCTAGGCGTTTCGGCCAGAGAACGTGAATGCCGCCCGTGGCGAACGCTCCCCCGATCAGTGGCCAGTCGGCTTCGACGAAGCACAGCGCCCCGGTGACCGGCACATCCCCGACAAGGTCGCGTACGAGCCCGACCTGTTTGAGCACCCCGTCGACCAGGTTCGTGCAGTCGCGCCCGCCGACAGTAAGCTTCTCGACGCGAGCCCGAAGGATGCCACCCTCGATCTTCAGCTCGGGTCGCCCCTTGTACCGCTTGGCATCGATCACCCAGATTCCACCGGGAGTGATGGCTATGTGGTCGATGTTAGCCTTCGAGCCGGGGATGCGGCGGTCGTGAAGGACCGCGATGTCATCGGCGGCCAAGGAATCGAGCCGGGCCCCGAGGCGTTCCTCGCCGATCGCACCCTGGTCCCAGGCTTTGGTGCTTTGCCGCTCGTCGGAGAGCGCGACGGCAAGGCCACCCAATCGGCCCCATTTCGCCCGGAGCCTCTCTTCATCCTTGGCCTTGCGGCGCTCGTACTCACGTCGCGCCGACGACCCGGCTACTCCGGACTCCGTGGGCGATGAAGGTTCACCGGGTGGCTCCGGATCCGGGGACTTAGCCTCGGGGATGCATTCCAGGCAGCGGACGGTCCTCGTCTCGCTCTCATAGATTGCTTCCGTCCCGGCGGGAAGAGAGGCACTGCACAGCCGACACTCCCCGGCGTACCGGAGCCTCATCTGCTTCATGAGGATGCACTCTGGATCACCGGAACGAACCCGGTCTGCTTATAGATCACGGCGGTTAGGCCGCGGATGCGCTTTTGCCATGGCTCAATCCTCACCCACGGCAGGAACCTTTTCGGGGGTGCCGCGCGCACCGGCATCCAACGAGGTAATCGCCACCCTGATGACCATCCAGCAGGTTCGCCAGACGTGCGACCACACTGAACTCGCGACCGTGGTGGGTAATTATCGTCCTTTGGCACTACGTGCGCACGGCGTGACGTCGAATCTCGTTCTACGGTTCAAGCACTTCATCGGCGTGTAGGACACCAGCCCGTCGGCCGTTCCTGCTAGTTTCAGTTCATGGGCGAGCTGAGAGAGATTGACGTCGACTACAACTTCTTCGATGACACTCCAGCGGGCAAGGACCCCGACAGTCACAGCCCTACACTCCGGCGATACCACCAGCTCCTCTGGAGCAAGCCGCTTCCTGACGGGCGGCCGTTCGAGCTTCACGCTGGGCGCGCTCGCTCACCGTATCTTGTGTATGAAACAGATGTCACGAGAATCGTTCTCGGAAGCGACACGATTGCGACCCGGCATCGGAGGAAACTGAGCCACCTTTACGCGCAGCTTCCAGACGAGGTCAATGATGCGTTCCTGCGACGCTCTTACACGATCTGCGGTTTCATGATCTTCCCAGTCTCGCGAGGCAGTCTCAACCAGAATCGAGGCACTCATCCGCGGATCCAAGACCGATGGGACTTGACCCTCGAAGCGATCCGGCGCTTTTACGAGGGTGGCACGAGTCCCTTGGCCACGACCATGGATCGCTATGACGGCTTCTTTGCGCTGTTCGGATCCTTCGCCGGATACATCGATCATTTCCATCTCGGCGACTTCGTGGATGCCAGTGGTGCAGTGCGCTTCTTGCTCCCCTTCGACAACTTCAAGTCGCCGGCGCTGCCCTCCGACCTGCCAACCTACGCGCGTTACCGCCTGGACAGTCTGGAATTATTTGAGGCACGCCGCCTGCGCATCCTTAACGCGACCAGGCAGCAGCCTCGCAAGAACACAGAGACCGAGGTCGGTCCGATTACGCATAGAGCCACGGCCACGACTGTCAAATAATTGTCCGACTCCTCCCGTACGGTGATACAAAAGCCGGCAGACAAGCACGGGGGCAACAATGATCGTTGAGTTCGGGTGGTTTCTGGACCGAGCGCCGTGGGCCTACACCCAACCAGGCCTCAATCACGTGCGGGTGGGCCGGAAGGGTTTCACAAGCCTTCTCCAGACCCGGCTCGGAATCACACGTCCCGACACACCGCACGCCGAGCGCATCAGCCAATATCTGCAGCGACTGCAGGCCGTCGACACGCCAAGCGCATGGTTCCACGCCTCGCTCACGGTTGACCCTTGGTCCACCGCACGCGAGCTCCTCGACGCGCGGGACGATGCCGTGAGCAATGGTTGGGACGGCACGTTGCCCGGCGACGATCCGGACGCAGCTCCTTCACTTCTTCTCCGGACGCTCTCTGCAGCCGAACGGGTCGGGGGCGCGCTCGAACCTTCACTGGCAGACGATGTCCCGGAACTGCTCGACGCCCTGGGGACCCCGCTCCCCCTCGGCATCGGACAACTCATCCTCCAGCACCCCGAGGCCACCTTCCCACGCATTTGGCAGCAAATCATCGGCAAGCTCCGCGAGCGCGGCATCAACGTCAGCGAATCGCCACGAATAGCAACACCACCCCGGATGACTGTCCTCACTGCCGAAACCGAATGGGAAGCTGCCGAGCATGCTGCGCGTTGGCTGGCCAACGGTGACAACAGCAGCACGGCGGTTGTGTGCTCCGACAGCACTTCAGTGCTTGACCAGTACCTGGCCGGGCACGGGCTTCCCCGTCTTGGCGTGGGGACCCGCTCACCGTGGCGGGCACAGGACCAGTTTATTCCCCTGTTTTTCGAACTCATCTGGGCACCAGTGGACGTTCGGCTTCTCGGTGAATTCCTGTCACTACCGACCACCCCCGTCAAACGGGCGGCAGCTCGTCATCTCCTGAGGGCACTCCAACAAGCGCCAGGAACCGGGGGCGAAGCCTGGCAGGAAGCCGTTCAGATGATCGCCGAGGACGAGCATTTGGGTTCCGAACTTGCCCGGACCCTAGACCGTCTTTTCCGCACCGAGTTGCTCAACGGCGACACCGCCAGTGGTGCAGAGCTCGAGTTGAAATCAGTTTGGCTCGCAGACCGGCTAAGGGCCTTGGCCGCTGTCGACGCATCCTTCCTGACGGCTTTTGGCCAACTTCAGCGACTCGTTGAGCTCGTTGCGCCGCTGCCGGACATCTCCCGCAGGGAGCTGCGGCGCATCATTGCCTCTGTTGTAACCCCGACGTCCAACCCCCTGGTCGCCACAGAAGCCAGCCCCTGGCTACGGCTGAACCACCTGAATGAGCTCAAGGACGACGTCGAAACCGTGCTGTGGTGGGGATTCCGCAATGGCGGTACAGCGTCAGGGCGCAGCTGGGAGGCGCACGACGTCGAGACCCTCGCCAGAGTGGGCGTGCACCTGCTGTCGCCGGAAGATCTCGCGGCTCTATCGATCGCACAGACACTCGCTGCGGCCAGCCGTTGCAGGAATCTTGTCATCGTTCAAGTGGAGCAACTCAACGGTGAACGCACAGAAGGCAATCCACTCCTTGAGGCGCTTGCCGCCGCCCAGCCGTCCGTGCAGGCGGCAGATTCCGGGGAGTCCCTCTCTGAGCGGCTCGCACGCCTTAGCACCACGTCCGCCGATCTGACCCGTCCCGATGGTGACTGGCAGTTCGCCGGACGGAGAGCGCAGCTGGTTCCCGTGGATCCGTGCCGTCCGGTTCCGCCCGCACCCGTTCAAGAAGTTGGCGCCAACTCCTCGCTTCGGCCGGATCGCCTATCCTTTAGCCAGCTCTCCACTCTGCTCGGTTGCTCCCTCGCCTGGGTGCTTGGAAAGAAGTCGCACCTGCGGGTAGCCGACGCCGCCAACATCCCCACAGACAACCAGATGCTCGGGAGCTTCGCGCACAAGGTAGTTGAGGTCCTTCACTATCGCCTACGCGCGGAGAACCGCGCAGTTCCGGACGAAACGGAAATCCGGCTTACCGTCGACGAACTGATGCCCCATTACGCCTCGGAGTTGCTATTGCCGGGCCAACTCCGCCGCCGCGCCGCTATCGTCGCCACCCTCGTAACCTCGATCAGGACTTTCTTCACCCAGCTTTCACGCGGCGGCATCACCCTCCAAAATGTCGAGGAGGAGTTCGAGAAGGAAATCCGGCTCGCTGCCGGCGGCGAGGAATTCAACGTCCCGGTGAAAGGCAGTGCAGACGCAGTGGGCATCGACACCGAAGGCCGCACCGTCGTCGTCGATCTCAAGTGGACCAACAACGCCAAGTACCGGCGTGAGGAAATCCAGCAGGGCACCGCCCTCCAGCTCGCGCTCTACCAATGGGCTCTCCACCCCGGCGACATACCACCCGATGATCCGACGGCGTTCTACCTACTCAAGCAGGGCGCTTTCGCGTCCGCCCACACCCAGTTCGGCACCGGCCTGCCCAGGGCGATCGAGCCCGCTCAACTTTGGACTCAGGCTGTACGGGCCGCCGAATTCACCGTAGAGGAAGTGCTCGCCGGACGGATCACGGCGGCGCAGCCCGCTGACGATGCCCGTGCGGAAGATGCGCCTGACCGCGCCCAAATAGACGCCGACGCCGGCCGACACCACATCAAACCACCCTGCCGTTTCTGCGAGTTCGGTGTGCTCTGCGGATTGAAGGGGGACTTTTCATGAACCTGCTGGACAACGTCACCATGGTCTCGGCGAGCGCCGGGACCGGGAAGACTTTCCATCTCACTCAGGTGATCGCCGAGAAGATCGAGGACGGGCTGCCCGCAAATGCCGTCATGGCAACCACCTTCACCAAAAAGGCAGCTGGCGAACTGAAGGAGCGCATCGGGGCCCGGCTGCTGGAACAGGCAAGTACGGCCTCCTCAGCGGGACAGGCCAATGTCGCCGAAGCCCTACAGCTTGCATCACAGCAACTGCCGGCAAGCCTTATCGGAACCGTGAACGGCGTCTGCGGAAAATTGCTCCAGGAACACGCGATCGATGCCGGACTCTCTCCCGCGCTCGAAGTAATCGGTGAAGAGCAACTCCAAGGGATCTTCCATCTGGCCACCGATGCCGTCCTCGCCGAACATGGGACCGAGATCCTACCCATCGCCCGCCCGATGGGAACTGATGGAACCGGAGCACGCGACGCCCAACCGTGGGAGGAGACAGTTCGCGGGATCGTCGACGCCGCTCGAACCAACCTCCTTGATGCCGACGATCTGGTTGCCTGTGCCGAGCGTTCATGGCTTAGCATGCGGGAATTGCTCGACGACCCTGGCCAGGACGATCGGGAACACTGGCGTCGGCAGTTTCTCGAGCGGCGTGCACAACTCGACGTCCTTGCGAAGACTGGGGTGGGCCCGGACGGCAAGGCCGCGAACATCAATACGAAGGGCTTCATCGAGCAGTACCCCAAATTAATCCAAAAGCTCGATCAGGCGGTCTCCGTCGACGACACGCCTTGGGAGACTTGGCGGGGCTTCATGGCCTCCAATCCGATAGGCCCCATCAAATCCATCTTCTGGGACCTGCGTGAACGTATTCATGAGGGACTCCTCGCCAATCCGGCGTTCCACTCGGACTTGGAAGAATACATCCGGCGCATCTTTGCCTGTGCCGCCGAATGCCTCACGACTTACGCCGAGTTCAAACGACTTCATGGACTCATGGACTTCGTGGACCAGGAGTCGCTGGTCCTCCGGCTGGTCCGGGACAGCGAAAGCTTCCGCGCGTCGTTCGCGACGCGCATCAGCTTCTTAGTTGTCGACGAGTTCCAGGACACGAGCCCGCTCCAGCTTGAACTCTTCCTCCAGCTCAGCCGTCTGGTAAAGGATGCCGTGTGGGTCGGCGATCCGAAGCAATCGATTTACGAATTCCGCGGAACAGACCCGGACCTCATGCAGGCCGTGGTGGACCGTGTGCCAACAAAGCGCCAGCTCTCCAATTCATGGCGGTCGCACCAAGCCGTTGTCGATCTCTCGAATGCCGTTTTCGAGCCGGTCTTTGCCCAACACGGCATGGCGCACGAAACCGTCCACCTCGAGTTGCCTGAGGCTCACAAAAGCTGGTCCACCGGAAGCCTTGAGGCTTGGACGCGTCCGCAAAGCAATGACGCCGAGCGCCTGCGCGCGACGGCGGCTGGCGTCGCTGATTTCCTGGCTCGCCGCTCCGAGATCCGGCCGGGAGACATCGCGGTACTGACTCGGTCCAACGCCGACGTCGATGCGCTCTCAGCTGCCCTTGATGCCTTGGGAATCAGGGCAAGCCGCAATCCGCGCAAGCTCGCAGAAGCCCGCGAGATCCAGCTGGCCCGCGCGGGAATGGCCTACCTCGCGGACGGCTACGACACGGTCGCGCTCACTGAGATTGTTGCCCTCCATCCCGACCATCCTTCGAACCGGACCTGGCAGCAAGAGCTGTTGTCCGCCGTCGACTCCGCCCCGGTCCTTGAACGCTGGAATGGGGAACCGCCGCTGACGGCTTTGGACGCCCTGCGCACGCAGGCCAAGTCGGCCACACCGACAGAAATCTTCGAAGGCGTGGTGGGTGTGCTCGGGCTTCCAGAGCTCATCAAATCCTGGTCTGCACCTGCCACACGGTTCCGCAACCTCGATGCATTCCGCGGCACCCTTGAGGACTACTACGAACGCTGCCTGGCGCTCCGCTCCCCCGCCACCTTGCGCGGGTTCCTGACCTTCTTCGGCTCAGAAGAGCAGCAATCGGCCGAGAACGCCGGGCCGGACGTCGTCAACGTCCTGACGTACCACAAGGCCAAGGGGCTGGAGTGGCCCGTGGTGGTCATGGAGGCGCTCGACAAAGACTTGCGCTTCGCTGCGTTCGGGGCCGCCGTTGAGCAGGATGGTGCGCTGGACCTCGAACGACCGCTTGCGGGGCGCTGGATCCGCTTCTGGCCAAGCCCTTTCCCGTATGCCGGTTCGCCGCTGGACACCCGTGGCAAGCAGAGTCAAGTGGCCTTGAACGCTGAGGAGCGCGAGCGCCAGAACATGTCACGGCTGATGTACGTCGGAATGACCCGGGCCGTGCAGACGACTGTGCTAACAGCCAAGGGCAATTCTCCTGAGCTGCTAAACAACCTCGGAGTCAGTTCGCTGCTTTCCTGGGCCGCGGTGGACGGCTCGGACGATCCCGGTGAGCTAAGGATCGCCGGCGGTACAGTCCTCCGGGGCCGAGTGGCGCGATGTGAACCTGATGAAGGGGCCGCCTTCGCAGTCCTTGAGGAAGCCCGGTTTAGTGACGCTCCATGTTCCCTGCCTACCGCGAAACACCTGCCGTCCCGCATCACTGCCAGCTCCCAAGATTCTTCGGGGCACGAGGCAAAGGTGCTGCTGGCTGCACAACTCGGGCCGCACCTGGCTGCCCATGGTACGAACGAGTGGGGCGCAGTCGGTAGCGCTGTCCACGCGTACCTCGGGACGGGGCACGGAACCCTCGACACCGACCAGCGGCTATCTCTTGCCGAGCGCATCATCTCTCGCTGGAACGTGGGGCACCTTATCGAGCCCGAGCTGCTCCTCTCTTCGGGAACAAGATTCGAGGCATACCTCGAAACTGAATTCCCCGGCTGGATCCGACACCGAGAGGCAGCTATTAGCTGGCGGCCGGAGAACCGAGTGATGGAAGGATGGATAGACCTCCTTCTTGAGAGCCCAGAAGGATTCGTCCTCGTTGACCACAAGACGTATCCGGGCAACGATCCCGAGGGACACATTCTGGAGAAGTACTTGGGGCAGATGGCGGCCTACCGCGAGGCGCTTGTGGCAGCCGCGGGCAAACCCGTTCTTCGCACGCTCATGCATCTTCCCGCATTGGGTCAGGTGTACGAAGTGATACCAGTTGGGGTGGAAACACTGTCGAGCGGTGAGGGTGAACGTTGAGGTGCCTACCGGAGGAACCGGAATTCGGCGACGGTCAGCTGGCGGAAAAGGCTGTCTGGGACGCGCTGAGGAAGAGCCTCCCTGACGACGTTGTCCTGGCCCACTCCGTCCAAGTTCGTGACGGCCGGGCCGAGCACGAGATCGACCTGCTTGTCCTCTGGCCAGGCGTCGGGATAGCGGCCATCGAGGTCAAGGGCGGGCAGGTCAGCATTGCCGACGGGCAGTGGTACCAGTCCGACCGGCACGGAAAGCACAAGATTCAGAGCCCCATTGCGCAGTCACAGAGCTCCCTGCACGCTTTCAAGAACTGGCTCGAGAAACAGCTTGGTTCACGCCTGAGCAGCCGCTGCGCATACATGGTGAGCCTGCCCTACACGGCGGTACCCAACGACTGGGCGATGGCAGGCTGCCCACGCTCGCTCATCCTTGACCAGACCGACAGCAAGTCCCCCGCCGAGCTCGTGCGCCGGGCAATAGAGAACGAAGGTGGCGGGGCCTCCCCCTTGGCCCCGGCTTTCCTGGAACGCATCGTCCGTCAGCTGAGCGGAGACTTGGACACCGCCGTCGGGACCTCCCGAAATCCCAAGGAGGATGAAGACGCGCAAGACCACCTCACCGAGCGTCAGGCAGTGTTGCTCCAAGCAACACGGTCACTCCCCCGGATCCGGTTTACCGGTGGTGCGGGCAGCGGGAAGACCTGGCTGGCAGTGGAGAAGGCCCGCCTACTCAGCAAACAGGGCAAACGCGTCGGCCTCTTCTGCTACAACAAGGGCCTCGGACAATACCTGCAGGACCGGGTTGCCACTTGGCGTCAAGCCGAGCCCGTCTTCACCGGCGAATTCCACGAATACGTGCGCGGGCTGGGCGTTCCCGACGGCGCCGGGCAGGCCTACTTCGACGAGGAGATGCCGCGGCTCCTCAAGGAACTCGCGGCTGGACTGGAG
The DNA here is from genome assembly GCF_054888235.1 of Arthrobacter sp. MMS24-S77. NCBI lineage: Bacteria > Bacillati > Actinomycetota > Actinomycetes > Micrococcales > Micrococcaceae > Arthrobacter > Arthrobacter sp. MMS24-S77. The sequence goes on along the minus strand of NZ_JBTZRN010000001.1, from coordinate 1,122,781 downwards.
ACCCACGAGCGGCTGGACGCCGTCGTGGTCGATGAAGCGCAGGACTTTGCCCCGCTGTGGTGGGAAGCGCTGCTGGCCTGCACCAAAGACCCCGACGGCGGCGAGGTCTTCGCGTTCATGGATGACCGTCAGGACGTCTACCGCAGGTGGGGCGGCGCGACGGCGGACCTGGCCTACGGGCCCACCGCAAGCTTTGTGCCGATCCACATTGATGAGAATCTCCGTAACACCCGCAAGATCGCCGAGACATTCAAGCCCTTCGCCGGAGAGCACTTCACGCCTCGCGGCAGCACGGGCTTACCTGTCCGGTTGGTGGATTGCCCTACCGACGAGGCGCTCGACGTCGCCGGGGACTGCGTAGATGCGCTCATCGCCGAAGGTTGGGCCAACAACCAAGTCGCACTCCTCACCACCAAGGAGCGCCACCCCGTGCATCTGGACTTCTACGAACGAGGAGCCACCGAAGAGTACTGGCGAGAATTCCACGCCGGAGAAGCCGAATTCTACGGGCACGTCCTGGGCTTCAAAGGGCTGGAACGATCCGTTGTGGTCTTATGCGTCAACGGTTTCAAGGACATGGACCGGGCGGGGGAGCAGCTCTACGTGGGGTTGTCCCGGGCGCGGAGCCTGCTGGTGGTGGTGGGTGATTCCGGGTTGCTAGAGGAGGCGGGCGGCCGGGAGCTGAAGCTGGTCCTGGCGCGTGCGGAGGCGTGGCGGCCGACGCTGGAAGACGGCTAAGGGAGGGGCCCTCCGAACAAGGAGCGCCGTCACCACCACCGATGCCGGCAGTCGTCGTTCTGGCAGGCCCACTTGGGGGTACCTATCTCGACCTTGCCAGTGGCGGGGTAAATCCTGCGCTCGGAGTCGATGCAGCAGCCCGCAAACTCGGTTTTCGGGAGCTCATCCCGGGCGTCCGGCATCACCTGGCCGTACATGATCGGCCAGGCCTCGTGACCGCAAACCGGGCATCTCCGGGTGGTTGACCGCCCCTTTGCGGACTTCGTTGCGTTAGTCATGCGTGAAATGTACGCCTGCATACGGACATCCGGCGCAAATGAAGAAGGCCCGGCACGGCTTTTAATTTTTGTAAGTGCGCTCCTGGTCCACCCGTATCCACCCGTTGCACCCCCTCCACCAACGTGCCCATAGTGGCCTTCAACGCACCCTTCACGCCGCCACAAACGCCCCTACCAGCTCAGTCCCTACCCCGCCACTGATTCCTTACCCAGCACCACGTTCACCGGCGCCTCGCCGGCCAGCAGCAAGGAAATCTGCCTTTCAATCAGCCGGACCATCCGGGGGAACATCGCCGAGCTAGCCCCGCCCACATGGGGCGTGATCAGCACGCCAGGCACCGTCCACAAAGGATGGTCGGCGGGCAACGGCTCCGGGTCGGTCACATCCAAAGCAGCCCGCAGCCGTCCCGAAGAAGTCTCCCGCAGCAAGGCTTCCGTGTCCGCCACCGGGCCCCGCGCCACGTTCACCAACAACGCGCCGTCCGGCATGGCCGCGAGGAACCGGCCATCCACCAAACCGCGGGTGTGCTCGGACAGCGGCACGCTCACCACCACGATCTCGTTCAGCGGCAGCATTTCGTACAGTGCATCGATGCCGAAGATCCGGCCGCGCTCATCGTCCCGCTCCCGGCTGGCCATCCGCGTCACGTGCGTTTCGAACGGCAACAGCCTGGCTTCAATGGCCTTCCCCACTCCCCCATAGCCCACCAGGAGAACGCGGCGGTCCGCCAAACTGGGCCGCTGCCCGGCAGCCCACGTACCGGTCGCTTGGTTCCGCACAAAGTCCGGAATCCCGCGCTGGCTGGCGATCATCATTCCCAAGGCGAGTTCCGCCGTCGACGTCTCATGGACGCCCGTCGCGTTGGCGAAAACGCAACCCGGGGGCAAGACGTCAGCGACGCCGTCGTACCCGATCGACTGGCTCTGCACCAACCGGACCGGCACGCCATCCAGCGCCGCGAGGGCATCCGGCTGCCCCATGTAGGGCGGCACCAGCAGGTCGAAGCGGTCCGCAGGCGCGGGACCAGCCAAGTCCCACACCACGAACTCGACGTCGGCGGAAGGCTCCATGGCGTCCAGGAGCTTCTGATCGGGCAGGCACACCCGCAGCGGGGCAGTCATCATGCCATCACTCTGATGTTCGCGGCGCGCAGCGCGGTATCGCTCATGTCCCTTTTCCTGCTTCCCTTGGCCGGGCCAATTAGTCAGACGGCATGTTGTAGTTCCAGCACAAATCTACTGAGTGCCTTTACCCAAACGGTTCGTGATCGGGGCGGCGCGGCCGACGTAGATGACATCCAGCTGCCGCTTACCACCACGAATAATTCTCAAGCACCCCGAGCGGTTGCAACATCAAGCTTCGTCCGACGCCCGGAGTCTCCCACTTAGCCAATCACGGTTCGCGGCATAGCCAGCGGCGCCATCCCCGTTGAGAATCGGAATCCGGATGAGGGGTGGATATCCCATAGACGGAACGGCAAGATCGCGAAGGGCGTCGTAATACGCGCGCTGGCGTTGCCGCCCTAGCGGGCCGAAGCCAACGGCTTCCTTGGTGGCCCTGTACCTGTCCGCCCGAGGAGCGTGCTGTCTGCACAACTCTAAATACTCCTCAAGGTGAAATCCGAGCGGGATGGTCCCCGGATATCGTTCGAGTGTCCGAAGGCGAAAGGACGTGAAATGCTGGATTTCGTCGATTTCGATAAAGGTCCTTGAGCGCCCATGATAAAAGTCGCCTCGCAGAGCAGTATTCTTTTTGGACTTGTGGACACCGGCTTGGCCACCCAGATCCTCAAAAATGTCATTCAAAGTTGCTGTGGCAATGACCGCCCGCTCCGGGAGCCCGAAATGTCCACGTTGGTTGATCCAGGGCACCTTCGCCGGTTCAAGTTGGATGCCGTCCAAGGCCGCGGCGGCCATAAACGCCGCCTGCGCGTCGCCGACCGGCATGGTTAGCTGACCTCCTGTGCGGCGTTCCCAAGGACTTCGACTCCTTGGCTACCGTGCATCCAAAGCACAATGTCGAGGATCCGAAGGAGGGCGATGTCATCCCGCCCAATGGTCGAGCGCAAAGCCTCCAAACGCCTAACCAATTCAAAATCAGTGGCGAATGCTTCGTGCCAAGCTTTCCACGTTCCAGTCGAATCCTTGAAGCCCGTTACACGGGCAACCACGGAATCATAGATCGGGATAAGAGCAGGACGCTTCCGGGCCATAAGCTTGCTTGCGGTTGTGGCACCCACGCCCCAACGCTCTGCCTCCTGCGACCGCAAAAGTCGCCAAAGAAGCAAACAGGGGCTACCTTCTCCGAAGTACTTATCGTGATCCTCGAGCGGGATATCTTGAAGCGCCAGGTCGTTTGGAATCTTTCCCAGAAGGGCTGAGATTTCTGCTGAGCGATCGCCAAGGATCCCGAGTGCGGCAGGTGCCGGAACGTGCACCGAAAGGCAAGAGACGGAGATCAGGTCATCTGAGGCGAAGACGACATCGCCATTCACACCGAAGGAATCGAAATGCGATCCGGTGTACCCAATGCCTGCCCACTCGCCGAGTCCAAAATAGCGCTCCAAACCTGAGCGCGCCTGGTCGTCCGAGATTGTGTTAAACGCTCCAGCGACAGTCATCTGTACCCCTTTGTCCCGCGTCACTGCCATATGGCCAGTAATGAACCTGAAAGCAATCTACCGCGCGCGTCCCGGGTTCTCAGTTGGGACATCATGTAACGATCGGTTCAAGCTAGAGCACTCCGTCCCGATCCCCGGCACCAAGAACCGCGAACGACTGGCTGAGAACCTGGCCACCGCCGTCGAACTCTCCGAACAGGGCTCGCAGCGCGAGTGGTTACTCAGGGGCAGGAATAGTCGTAGTCGAGCCCGGCGGACACGTACTGGGTCACAGACACCCTGCTTCCAGGCGTCAGGCCAGGCGAAGAACAATTGGACTTCGCTGCGCGCAAGGTGTTGGCACCGGGAAGCCAACTTGGCAGCCCAGCGAGCGGACTGCTGGCGGGCACGGCTCCGGCGATGGTTCCCCACTGACTTGCCGTCGAATAGATCCCGACACCCGCACCGGCATTGTCGGAGGTGATGCCCTTGAAGTAGGTGACCATTCCTTCAAGGTCGGCCCTGTTCAGTGCTGTGGTGGTCTGCCAACTGTTGCCGGTTTCCACATCGAGCCACCAGAAATAGCTCCCAGGGTTGTTCACGCCGCGGATAGTGGCATCGTCATAAGCCTTCGCGTAGCCGTACATGTAGGAGCAGGCGAGATCGACCGCACCGCCGCACGTCCCGTAAGGATTGGCGACCTGTGTGCCGGCGTAGGTGTTCGACGAGGGCCACCACGAGCCCGCGAGCCCAGGGTTGGCGGTGTTCACGTACAGGGCGACCTTGGGCTGCGCTGTTCCCCCTTTGAGCCAGCCGCCCAAGCCAGTTGCTGCGCCAAGCAAGGGTTGGTGTTGTTGGCGAGACCGCCGGTCACTCCCACGATCGCGAACGCTTGTCCCCGGGCAGGGTTTTGCCGCACTGTGGCCAGGAAACATCGTTGCCGATCAAACCCTGAGTCCGGGGAGGTGGGGCCGCTGCTGCCGGGGCCATCCCCGCCAGCGACAGCCCAAGAAGAGCGAGGAACGTACATGCCATCTTCATTCCAAAACGAGCCATGGCCCATGGTACGCCCGCCCACCCAGGCCCCAAGAAGTACGCCACCCCGGCACCAAGAGTCCCGTCCCCGCGCCTACTACGCCCCAGCCTCCCCCTGCTTCACCAACGCGGCCTCAAGGTTGATCTTCACCTTGTCGCTCACCAGGAAACCGCCGGTCTCCAGGGCCGCGTTCCACGTCAGTCCGAAGTCTTTCCGGCTGATCTCAGTTTCGGCGGAGAACCCGGCGCGGGTCGCGCCGAATGGATCGACGGCGACGCCGGTGAACTCCACTTCCAGCTCCACCGGCTTGGTGATCCCTCGGATGGTGAGATCGCCCGTGAGAGTGTAGTCATCGCCGTCGCCCTCTACGCTGGTGGCCCGGAAGGTCATCTCCGGAAACTCTTCGACGTCAAAAAAGTCGGCGCCGCGGACGTGGGCGTCCCGGTTGGCATCGCCGGAGTCGAAGCTCGCGGTCTTGACGGTCGCGTGGAGGGACGCGTCGGCCAGGGACTCGCGCACGCGGGCCTCGGCACTCGCTTCCGTGAAACGGCCGCGGACCTTGCTGATGCCAGCGTGCCGCACGCTGAAACCAATCTCACTGTGGGACATGTCCAGCAACCAGACGCCGGAAGTCAGGCCTGTGGGAAGAGTCATGGTGGATCTCCTGGTTCGAAAGAATTTCGCGTGGATCGATCCCCTCCACCCTTGTTGAGCCTCACCGTGAAGTCAAGGATTCCAGCACGGCCCCTTGACTCGCGAAGACCGCCGGTCGAGAGTGTCACATGTGAGGCGTGAGGCCGTTCGGGAGTATCTTGCGAGTGCCCTGTGGGCGATGCCGACGTGTGCCGTCGTCCTCGCGATCATCGCGGGGGCGAGCCTCTCCGCAGTGCAGCTCGACCCCGAGTCTCCCTTCGCCGTCCTCCTCTTCCAAGGGACGTCCGACGACGCGCGGAACCTGCTCATCGGGATCGCGAGCACCATGGTGACGGTCATCGCCGTCGTGCTCGGCCTCACTGTGGTGGCCCTGCAGCTCGCCTCGACGCAGTTCAGCCCGCGGCTGCTGCGGAACTTCCTGCGCGACATCCCCAACCAGGTGACGCTCAGCGCGTTCGTGGCCACGTTCGCGTACAGCACGGCGGGCCTCTACACGGTGGGCATCGCCGCCGGACAGCGCACCCAGGACTACCCGCGCCTCGCGGTGAGCGGCGCACTGCTGCTGTTGTTCGTGAGCATGGTCATGCTCGTCTTCTTCGCCCACCATCTATCGCATTCCATCCAGGTGGACCAAGTCATGAAGGGCGTCGAGAAGGCCACGCTCAAGGTGATCGAGCGGTCGTTCGTACCAGGCGATCCCGGTATTCGCATGCCCAACCCGCCGCCCGGCGCCACGGCCTTGCTGGTACCGCAGTCGGGATACGTCCAGGCCTTCCATGTCGAGGCCTTCGTCGGGGTGCTCGCGAGCCGGGGCCTCACGGCCCGAATGGTGCCCATGGTGGGCCGGCACGTCATCGCCGGGTCCCCGCTCGCTTGGGTGTGGGAGAGCACCGGCGACGGCGAACGTCCCCTTGCGCCCGACGCCGGCACTGAACTTCGCCGGGCGCTCGCACAGAGCGTGCGGATCGGTTACGAACGGACCCTTGAGCAGGACGTCGCCTTCGGGATCCGGCAACTCGCCGACGTCGCATCCAAGGCGCTTTCGCCCGCCATCAACGACCCCTACACCGCGAACCAAGCGGTGGACCATCTCGGCTCGATCCTCGCGGCCCTCACCCTCCGGCAGCACGGCCCACAGGCCGTGGCGGACGCGCAAGGCACCGTCAGGCTGCACGTACCGGCTCGCGATTTCGCCTATCTCGTGGATCTGGCCCTCGGCCAGGTGCGGCGGTACGGCGCGAACGAGCCTCGCGTGGTCCGGGCCCTGCTGCGCGTGTGCCGCGATCTTGTGTGGTTCGGCGACGAGGCCCACCGCGCCGTCGTGCGGCAATACGTCGAGACCCTCCTCAGCGATGTGACCCGCCTCGTGGCCCAGCCAGCCGATCGCGAACCCCTTCTCGCGGAAGGGGCCACGGTACTCGAGGCGTTCGACGTCGCGGACCGCCGGAGTGACGCCGGCTAGCGAGGGCGGTGGGTGCGTCATTCGGTTTCTGCTTCCGCTGCTGCGTTGCGGATGCCGCGCGGGCGTCCTGCTTTGGTCCAGGCCCGGTAAAGGAGCCCGGCGATGGCGAGGGCGGCGGCGAGGCTGGCGATGGGGAAACCGCGGGAGAGGTTGGCAAGGAGAGTGAACGCCACGACGATGGCTCCGACGGTGTTCAGGATGAGGAATCCCGGTTGGCGGTCCTTGCGCGCAAAGAGTGCCATGGAGACCAGGCCAGCCAGGAAGCTCAGGAATACCGCGACGGCGTAGAACAGGACAAGCTCCTGGTCCTTGCTGCCGGCGATGGCGGTGACGGCTCCGGCCAGGACGATGAACAGTGCGACGCCCCAATAGGGCGTGTGGTGGATGTTGGTGCGGCCCAGGGAGGAAGGGAGGATACCGACTGTCTCACCATCGCGGTTGACGTGGCGTGCCAGAGCCTTCAGCAAGCCCGGTCCGGCCTGGAAGCCCGAGGAAGCCGCCGAGAGCAGCAGCAGGGCAGTGACGAGCTGGAAAGCAGCGAACACGGGTGCCGGGGCCGTGAGGCGGGCGAGTTCGGCGATCTGCGTGCTGTTTTCCGGAGGTATGCCGACGTGTAGCTGCGCGGCCTCCAGGGCGAGGCCCAGGGTGATGATCCCGACGACGGCGAGAGTCAGCCAGAGGGTGAGCTGCCCAAAGCGGCGCTTCCCGTCGTTGCCGAGTTGCCCGAGCTGGGCAACCGCCGAGGTCGCCGCTTCCACACCGGTGGCCATGGCCATGGCGACCGGGAAGGCGAGCACCACCGCAAGGACCGGCTGATGCCCGGGGGCATCCGTGATCGTGCCAACCGGTCGAGGCGCTGCGCCCAAACCGTAGAGAAGGACCACAACGGAAAGGACGATGAAGGCCACGGTCATCGCCGCGAAGACCAGCCGGCCCAGGTGTCCGAACCAGCTCGCAGCACCGACAAGGACCACCAAGCCCAGCCCGAGCAGCAACCGCCACGCGGCAAGGGCGGGGAAATAGGCGATCACCGCCGAGGACCCGGCCGAGACGCTGATCGCGATGGTGAGCACGAAATCCACTACCAGGGCACCGATCGGGATGAAGGACCAACCATCTCCGAAGGCCTCACCCACAGCGGCGGACGCCCCGCCCCCTTGCGGGTAGCGGGAGATCAGTCGCCGGTAGTTGACGATGACCAAGCCGACGATCGCCACCACCAGGACCATCGTCGGGACCAGCAACGCCAAATCACCGTTCAAGGCGCGCAGGGCCGCTTCGATGGCGTACGCGACGGAGGAGACCGGATCGGCCATGACCGCGAAAGCAAACGCCAACAGCAGCGCGGTGCGGGCGCGCAAGGCCCTGCCCAGACCACCTCTGGTGAACGTTCCTTTCACGGGGATCTCCGGTTCCATGGCAGAGCTATCGGCCTGCCGACCAGACTTCCCGGCTCACCTTGAGTTGCCTCCCGCCCGCAGCTAGGAGCGCGGGCGGGAGACGCTATGGGGAATCGCTACTGGGGTACGACGCCGATCTGCTGCATGAGGCTTAGGTTGTTCGTGGTTCCCCAATGCTCAGCCACTTTGCCGTCCTCGACGCGAATAATGTCGGTGCTGTCGAATTCGACGCTTTTGCCCGTTGCTGCCATGCCGGCCATTTCCCCAGTATGAGTGCCGGTGAGAACCACGTAGCACGCCTCCAGGTTTCCATCAGCCAGCGCCGGCTCGATCGTCTTGACCTTGATATCCGGGAACGCCGCTCGGATGGCGTTGACGAAGAACCGGGCGCCCTCCTTGCCGGGCGGTTGCCCAGGAAGAGCCTGTTCGTGATCGACGAGGTCGTCCGCTGCCAACTCATCAATGAGATCGAGATTCCCACCCTCGAGGATTTCTTTGTAAAAGCGCTCGATCAGTTTACTGCCAGCCATCTCCGACTCCTTAGTGATTGAGACCGTCCCATTTTTCTCCCCCGCACTTACATCCCAACTCCAAGCACCATCCCCGGCGCGAAGGCGACGGCCACCGCGATCAGACCCAGCGCCACCGCTACTGAGCGGTTAGCGAACCGTTTCCACGGGAGCATCTTCTCGAGCGCAATGAACGCCCCGACCACAGCCATCCAACCGACGCTCATCACGCCGAGCGCGAAGAGTGCCACCATCAACGCCCAACAGCAGGCGACGCACCATGCACCGTGCTCGAGTCCAAGGCGCAGCGCACCGATGGGCCCGTAGCGGATGCGGCGCAGGATGAAGTCCATGGGCGTACGGCATTTCATGAGTGACACGTTCTTGGCCGGCGTGAGCTGGTAGACAGCCGCCGCAAAGATCACCCCCGCAGCCAGGTAGCGGCCTCCTGGATCCGACGAAAACAAACCGGGGACGATCGCCGCCACCCCTGTGTAGAGCGCGTAGGCGGCGAGGCCGAAGATGGTCCACGAGATCAGGTAGCCGGCAACGAACACGGCCGTAGACCCCGATGGAGCGTAACGTCCGGTTTCGCGGCGGTGCTCGGTGATCCGGGCGTAAGCAACCACCATGGGCGCCACCGACGGAAACATCATCGCCGCCAGCATCACAACCCAGGTGGTCAAGAAGAAGCCCAGGGGCCCCGGGTCTGTCCAACGCCCCATGTCCATCCCGGACATTTGCACGGCCGAAACGATCCAGCTCACCGCTGCGAGGACCAGCAGCACCGCAACCAAGCTGGCCTCGCGCAGATCAACACGGAAAACTGTGGCGCGCGCGGTGGAGCCCGCCACAGTTCCCGGGATCAACCTTCTGCGCGGCACGTGCCCGGCAGTCATACCCGGCCCTTGGGGGCGCCTTCGGCCATCTCGCTTGCGTAGGCGAATTCCCCGCTCTCGCCGTAGATCCCGTCGAAGTCCAGGCCGAAGAGATCCGAGTGCCCGGGCGCCTTGCCGATCATGTAGTCGGCAGCGAAGGCGTACATGGCGTTCTTGACGGTGGTGACACCGCCACCCGGTCCGGGCAGCGTCTCAAGGGTGAAGTTCACACGGTCTCCCACTGTGCCGGACGGGCCTTCGCCATCCGAGAAGGTGACCTTGGCTCTCTCTACGCCCAGCCATTCGCCGTACAACGCCGCCAGGTCCCCGAACGGGCCGCCAACCTCGCCATGCAGGATGCTTTCGAGGGCGGTCGCCTGCCCGTCCGATGCGCCTTCATCTAGGACGACTCCAATCTTCCAACCGCCCGCGGTGAGGTTAGACGGGAAGAAGTTGACGAAGGCGAAGTCGACACCCGAAAGATCGGTGTCATCGAGCTTCCCGGCCGCAACATGGAACACAGCAACACCACGGCACTCGCCGTTCGTACTGTTGGGCCTGCCGTCCACCGGGCACGGACAGATCAAAGCGCAACTACAGTTGGCTACATATTTTCCGGACATTTCCCAAGACATTGAGGACTCTCCTCGCTAGTTCATTCGACTAGCGGAGCTCCCCCAGAGGCAGCGCCGAAAACACTCACAACGAGACCACGAACCTCGTAAAGCCGAGATTATTCCCGCCCCATGGGGGTGTCAATAAGGTTTGCTAACCCACTGCCCCCGGCTTCCGCCATGCCACCGCCAACGCGAACACCACCACGCTCAGACCGAGCATGACCAACACCATGAGCCCCCAATTCGGCTGGTTCACGCCGGACCCATAGAGCACGCCAATAAGCACCGTCGCCGTGATCGCCCCGAGGTAGCGGCAGGTCTGGAAGATCCCGGCAGCCACTCCCCTGTCCTCCGGCCGCGCGGATACGTACAGGCCCTGGTTCGAAGCCGTGCTGACCACGCCATACGGCACACCCATGAGCGCCGTGAGCACCAGCACCAGCGGCGGCCAGAAAGACAAAGTCAGGAGCCCCAGCGCACCCGCCGCCAGTGCCAAAAGCACGACGCCGGTGATCATCACGGAACGCACGCCGAACCGCTCAATGAACCGCACCGTAACTGGCGTCATGAAAACTGACATGGCAGCCAGGGGCAGCATCAGCAGGCCGACCACGCCGGCGTCGTACTTTCCAGCCTGCTGCAGCAACTGCGGAAGGCCGAAAAACGCAAAGTAGTAGACCGCGCTGAACACCGCGAACCCCAAGTACAACAGCAGCAGCGGCCGGTTCCGGCCGAGCAGCCGCAAGTCCAGGAACGGCGGGCTGAACCGCAACTCGCGCCACGCAAACATCCCCGCCAGGACCAGCGCGACGGCGATGAACCACCAGCGGTAGGCCGGCATCACGTTGAGCAGGGCCATCATCGCCAGCGTGAGCGAGGCGATGAAAGCCAGGATGCCTGGAATGTCCGAATCGCGCAGGAGGACGGAGAGCTTGCCGCTCTCGCGTCCGACGTCGGGCGGCGCCACCCGCCACACCACAATCAGGGCAAGAAGCGAGATCGGCACGTTGATCGCGAACAGCGCCTGCCAGCCGACGAGGCTCACCAGAAGGCCGCCGACAACGGGCCCCACCGCAGCCGCCGACGTGTTCGCCATCTGGATGCGCCCCAAAGGGCGGGTAGAGCTGATGTTCGCCTGCCGGCTAAGTGCCGAGACCATGACGACGGCGCACGGGTACGCCGTCGCGGTCCCCACCGCCATGAGCGCCCGGGCCACGCAGACCAGCGCGAAGTTCGGTGAGAACGGCGCGAGCGCACAGGCAATGGCCACCACCGCCATGCCGAAAGTAAACAATCTCCGCGGACCGAAACGGTCGGCGAGCCTGCCCATGAGCGGCTGGCCCGCGGCCGAGGCGAGGTAGAAGGACGTGATCACCCAGGTGACCGTGGCGACGTCGAGCGCGAAGTCCTCGCGCAGCACCACCAGCGCCACCGCGATCATCGACGAGTTCAGCGGATTCAAAGCTGTCCCTAGACTGAGCGCAGCGATCGCTAGGCCGGGGCGGGGTTTGTTGGTCACGCCCCTAAGTCTGGTCCATGGTTGCCTCGGGTTACGAAACGCGACGCAACACGGGCGTCACTGGAGCCGCATCAGCCCTGTGGCTGCAGCCGCAGCGGCTTCCGCTTTCCGCTCGCGTCTGTAGTCAAAGTCGGGACGGGAGGCTTCGGCGGGGCCACTACCGGAGCAGGTGGCGGGGGCGGTGGCGGCGCGGGCGGAATGCAGGAGTAGTTGTAGTCGAAGTCCGTGGTGAATTGGGTGAGTGCGACCACACCACCGGCCGTCAGCGGAGGAGCAGAGCAGAGTTCCACTGCCGTCTCGGTTGACGTTGCGCCTGCAAGCCAGCTCTTCAAGCCGTTCAGCCTGCTGCCTGGCAAAAGCTGACCGGTAATGATTCCGAACTGGTACGAGGTGGAATATATGCCCACCTGGGCGCCGATGCTTTGCAGGTACGCGGTCATGCCTTCGAGGTCCGCCTCGTTGGCAACTTGGTCCCAGGACCAGGCGTTCCCCGTCTCCACGTCCAGCCACCACAAGCGCTTGGCAGGGTCGCTGACACCGCTATAGTTCACGTCGTTATAGGCCATGACGTAACCGTAGATGTAAGCGCAGGCCGCGGTTGCGCTCCCGTTGCAGAGCCCGTAAGGATTGGCAACGTCCGCACCCCCGACCACGTTGGATGCCGGCCACCACGCGGACCCAGATTCCACGGGATTGGCGGTATTGACATACAACGCGGCCGGGGGTTGGCTTGTCCCGCCCGTCGAACCGGCAGCCCACTGAAGCTGCTCGGCCAGGCAGGGGTTTGCATTGTCCGGCCGCCCGCCGTTCACACCGACGATCCCGAACGCCTGCCCGGCAGGAAGTCCGCCGCCGCATTGGGGCCAGGATATGTCGTTGCCCAAAACGATGCCCGACGCCTCCATGGGTGCGGCGTTCGCGGCGGAGAGCGATGTGGCTGTCCCAGCAAGAAGAAGACATGCGAGGGCCATGAGTTTTGCAGTTTTCATGATGTGCATCCTCGGCAGGGTCAGGACCCAGACGGGTTGGTACTGCCGCACATTGCTTCCAGAAGCAATGGCAGTGAGCCTCTTTTCGGCTCACTTTGGATGCTACGGAGCCGTTTCCGGGCAGCCGTGAGTGATTCCTACTGGACTTAGTTAACGAGTTTGCGAGTAAGTGATGGTTTGCACTTGGAGTACAGCCCAGATGTGGCAGTACTCAGCGCCGCGCCAGTGCCGGAGCGTCAGGAAGCGAGCAGTGCAGTCAGGAAGCGAGCAGTCCGTCCGCGACGATCGCGAGCATCGAGGCTGCCGCATCAGCGGGAAGCTCGCTGTTGTCAACGACGGCGGCCACGCCGCCAACCAGCCGACTGATTTGCATTGCTTCGACCCCCGGGCGCAAGGCAGAGTCCAATGCGTCAATCATGCGCTGGTTGGCGCCGAGGTAGGTCTGGCACTTCGCCGCAAACGGGGACCCTGCGTCGCCCATTGCGGCGGTGATCCGGGCGGCCGCACCCTTGTGCTCTGTCAGCATCGCGGCATAGTCAGTCAACCAAGTCACCAGCTGCTCCCGTGCGGGGGCGTCAAGGGCAAGCGCCCGTTCGACGGCGGCGTTGACCTTTTCTGCCCATGCCTCCAGGACCGCGTCGTACAGGGACTCTTTGGTCGGGAAATGCCTGTAGAGCGTGCCGGGGCCAACCTCGGCCGCCTTGGCAATTTCATCCATCGAAACAGCCTCGAAGCCTTTGACGCGGAAGAGGGCGCGCGCAACCTCCACGATCCGATCGCGGTTGCGTTGAGCGTCAGCGCGCACAGAAACCAGCCCTTCCAAAAACAGCCAAAATAAAACAGTTGCAAACCGGAGAGTGTCTCCGTATAGTTCTAAGCGGAGCATCTCTCCTCTTAGTGTACGTCAGCCCCTCGGCTAGAACAGGACACAATCTCATGACACCCACAATCGCCACACGCGCACCCGCCGGGATCGCCCGGGTAAGCGGTGGTCCGCGCGGCCGCGCCGGCAGCATCGGCCTCTGGCTGGTCATGCTGGCCCAACTCATGCTTGTCCTCGACGCGACGGTCGTGAACGTTGCGCTCCCACACATCGCCACCGATCTCCACTTCGACCGGGCCGAACTCAGCTGGGTCTTGAACGGCTACGCCGTTGCCTTTGGCGGCCTCCTGCTGCTCGGCGGACGGATCGGAGACGTCTTCGGCCGTCGCCGCACCTTCCTGGTGGGCGTCGCAGCCTTCACGCTCTTCTCACTGCTCGGCGGCCTGGCCACCTCGCCCCTTCTCCTCGTCATCGCGCGCGCACTGCAAGGTCTCGGTGCCGCGTTCGCCGCGCCAAGCGTGCTCGCGCTCATCACCACGAGCGCACGGGACGACGGCGCGCGGAACCGAGCGCTCGCATTGTTCTCCGCGATCGCCTCAATGGGTGGCGCGCTCGGGCTCATCCTCGGCGGCTTGCTCACCGATACCACCAGCTGGCGGTGGACCCTCTTTATTAACGTGCCGATCGGCGTCGTGGTCCTCATTGCAGTGCCGCGCCTCGTCGCCGAAACTCCCCGGAGGCCCGGCCGTTTCGACATCCTCGGAGCGGTGACCGCGACGGGCGGCGCCGTCGCCATCGTGTGGGGTCTCATCCAAGCGGGCGACGTCGGCTGGTCCAGCCCGCGGACCATCGGCGGCCTCGTGGTCGGCGCCGCTCTGATCGCAGTGCTTGCCATCACCGAGCGGAGGGTGGCCCACCCGTTGCTCCGACCGCAGCTGCTACGCAGCCCGAGCCGAGTAGCGGCGCTGGCGGCGATGGCGGCCACCTACGGCGGGATGCTGGCGATGTTCTTCCTCATGGTCCAGTACCTCGAAGACGATCTACACCTCACGCCCATGGTGACAGGCCTGGCGTTCCTGCCGATGCCGCTGAGCATCTTCGCGATGTCGCGGATCGTCCCGCGGCTACTCGAGCGCTTCGGGGCGGTCCCGCTCGTCATCTTCGGAACCGCCCTTCGCGTCGTCGCCTTCCTGCCGCTCACGCAGCTGAACGCGGACACTCCGTTCGCTCTTGTTGTGCTTGCCCTTCTCGGTACAGGAGTCTCCGCTGGAATGACGTTCATGCCGCTCACGACGCTCGCGCTACGCAACGTCGAACCCGAGCACGCAGGGTCCGCCTCCGGGCTTTTCCAGACAATGCAGCAACTCGGCGGCGCCGTGGGCCTGGCCATCGTGGCTTCGACCTACGCGGCCTTCGCCATCCCCGGCGACTTCCTGACCGGCGGGAGGGCCGGGTTCTGGTCCGCGACTGTCCTCTCCGCGCTCGCGCTGGCAGCCGTCGTCGGGCTGGTCTTCAAGGCACGGAAGGTCGCCTGACTCCGGTACGCGCTCCCTGACCAGGCGCCCTTCCTGACGGGCGCCCTTCCTGGCGGGCTGCCCCGCATGGCAGACTTCGGCCATGAGTATCGAGCACTGGTGGCCGAAGCTGAAGCCCTCCACCCAGAAGTGGCTGATCGAGAACAATGGCGACGCGGTTCCCCATGACCTGGTTACAGAGATCACCCAGGCCGGCGGGCCGGCCACTTCCGATACATGGTGGGCTAGCCAGAACGGGCCCGCGGGGTTTTATTTCCCGGACGAAGCGGTCGACTGGATTGAGGCAGTAGCGAACGGCGAGGACCCCGAGAACGGCGAGGAGCCGGCGAACGGCGAGGAGCCCGAGCGGCCCTAGCCGTTCGCGGGCTTCAGCCCCTTGGCGTACGCCGCCTGCCCCACATGCTGAAGGCAATCCGCAATCGTGCTGACCAATCGCACGCCGAGAGTGACGGGCGGGTCCCAGCGGGTGTCGACGATGCGATCGAGGTCCCCATCGCCGAGAGTTTCCAGGAACGCCACCGTCTGCCGGTGGACGGCGGCGTAGTATTCGAGCAACAGCTCCGGAGGGGCCTGCACCACGTTGACTTTGTCGCTCGTGTGGCCGTAACCGGTGTCGCGTTCGGGCAGCGGCAGCTTGAAGCGGCCGGCAAACTCCTGCGAAGTCCAGACCTGTTCCACGCCGGCAGCGGAGGCGAGCTGAAAGTCCTCCACCCTGCTGAGGTGCCAGATCAGCCACGCGATCGAGTTTCCGCTCCCTGAGGGCCTGCGGACTAAAGACTCGTCGTCCACCCCCTCAAGCGTTGCGGCCACTGTGTCACGGATCCGGCCGAAGGCATCCAGCAGCAGTTCGTTGGATTTCATTGCGTCCTTTCACTGTGCTCTTCGCTGAGACGCTACGAAGTCCAATGCCTCGACGTCGATTGGCGGCGCGAGGGCCTTAAATGTCAGAGCCTCGTGACAGGGTTTATTCATGGAAGGCATCGGTCAACTCGTGGCACCTTGGGCAGCCCCGCCCGCTGGCGGGATTGCGGCGCTGGGACGTCTTTCCCGCCGCCTGAAGCCCGTTCCTGCCCGGCATGCCCAGTTCCAAAGCCCTTTCCAGTTCCAAAACCCTGCCCAGCTCCGAAACCCGGCCGCCGCGCCGTCCCCCGCGGGTGGCCTTGATCAGGCGGTGGCGGCCATGGATGCGCTGCGCTCAACCGCCGTCGCCGACGCCCGCTCGTTCGATTTCCCCGATGCCGCGGATTTCGCCGGCACGGTCGAAGAGATCTCCCGGACGGTGGAGTTTCTGCAGCTCGTCGCGGCCCAGGCCGTGGAACGGACGCGCAGCGAAGCCCAGGCCGCACGGCAGCCGTCCGCGGGGCCGGGGTGGAGGACGGGCTGGACCGAGTCCACGCCAGCCGAGCCCGCGGCAACGGCATCCGGCCCGGACGTTCCGGAGGCCCCCGCCGTCCCGGCCCCGGCTCCTGCCGCCAGCGCTACGGAAGCAGCCGGCGCGGTCGACGACGGGTACCGGAACGCGGCCGAATTCCTGCGGGCCAGGCTGCGGATCGGCATCGGCGAAGCCCGGCGCCGGCTGACCCTGGCCGCCGGAGTACTCCCGCAGACCGGAATCGCCGGACAAGACCTACCTGTACGCCACGAAGTCCTCGCCGCGGCCCTGTCCTCGGCGGGCGTGCCGTCCCGTTCGGCCACGGTGATCAGCGTCGCCCTGGATCAGGTACGGCACATCGCCGATAAGGACACGGTCCTGCGGATGGAACATTCCCTCACCCGAACCGCAATTGAGAGCGATCCCGATTTCGTGTCCCGGATGGCCAAGCGCTGGGTCGACGCGATCGACCAGGACGGAGCCGAACCCGGCGAGGAGGAACTGCGCCACCGCCAGGGTGCGTTCATCCGCAAACCCCGCCGCGGCCTGCATCACCTGGAAATCTTCGCCACCGCGGAACAATTCGAAACCCTCGCCACCGTCATGAACACCGCCACCAACCCCCGTCTCCAGCACGACACGCACGGCGCCGACCCTGCTGACGACGGCGGCGGCGGCGCTCACCCCTCCCTGGATCGCCGCTCGCGGGCGCAGAAGCTGCTCGACGGGCTCATCGGCGCCTGCGGAATGGCCCTGTCCACCGGTGAACTGCCCGCCACGGGTGGCCTCCGGCCGCAGGTGATGGTGACCATCGACTACCGAGACCTGCTGGACCGCGTCGAACACCACGCCCCCACTACCGCGAATCCTCGTCCGAGCACCGCTGCCTCCACGTTCCAGGGTCCGATCCACCCCTCGGTCATCCGCAAGATCGCCTGCGACGCGGACATCATCCCCGTCCTGCTCGGCAGCGACAGCCGCGTCCTGGACATCGGCCGCACCACCAGGGTCTTCCCGCCCCACATCCGCAAAGCCATCACCGCCCGCGACCAAGGCTGCGCCTTCCCCGACTGCACCATCCCCGCACCCTGGTGCGAAGCCCACCACATCACCTACTGGTCCCACGGCGGCACCACCGGAACCGACAACGGCACCTTATTGTGCAGCCACCACCACCACGTCATCCACAAAGAACACTGGACCATCACCATGGAAACCGGCACCGCATGGTTCAAACCCCCACCCCACGTCGATCCCCGCCAAACACCCAGACGCAACCACCACTTCAGACCCACCCGGACATAAACCCGCGGAGTTGGGCCATGAAACCGTTGACATGTGACTAAATGGTCACCTATTCTGAATCCATGGACGCCGTCTTCAAGGCACTCTCCGACCCCACCCGCAGGGACCTGCTCGATGAGCTCTTCCGCGAGGACGGGCAAACACTGAGCGCGCTTGAAGGACGGTTCGATATGACCCGTTTCGGGATCATGAAGCACCTCAAGATCCTTGAGGAGGCCGGGCTGGTTGTGACCCGCCGTCGTGGTCGCGAAAAGCTCCATTTCCTGAATCCGGTACCCATCAGGCTCGTCCACGACCGCTGGGTGAGCAAATATGCAGAACCATGGGCCGCTGCGTTGAGCGACCTCAAAACCAGATTGGAAAGTCCCGTGGAAAAGATCTTCGAAATCTACATCAAGACCACTCCGGAACGGCTTTGGGAAGCCATTACGGACAGCGACATCCGCAGCAAGTACCAGTTCGGCAACACCCATACCGCGGACTGGACACCCGGCGGCCACTACGAGATGCACAACCCCAAGGCCAACGGAATGGTCCTGGGCGAAGGCGAAAACCTGGAGGTCGATCCCCCGCGCCGGCTCGTCCAGACCATGCGCGCACTCTGGGGCGAGGACGTCAAAGCCGAGGGCACCTCGCGCATCACCTGGGAGATCGAACCGGTGGGCGATTCCTGCCACCTGACCGTCACCCACAGCGATCTGCGCGAAGGCGGCAACGACCAGATCTACGGCGGTTGGCCGATGATCCTCTCCGGCCTGAAGACCTGGCTGGAGACCGGTGAGGTTCTCACCACGCCGGGCTCGCTAATGTACGCCTAGGAGCGGACGACGGCGCTCCCGGGCGCGTCGCTAGGCCCTAGCCGCAGGAGCCACTAGGCCCTAGCAGCCGGAGCGAGAGCCGCGCTGAGGTACTCCAGGTGCGCGGGCGTCGGAGCAGTGGCGTCCGCCGCATATTCCGGGTGCTTGGTGAGGAACTTCTTGATAAAAGGACACACCGGCACAATGCGCAGTCCCTCGCCCACCGTTTCCTTGAGAGCCACTTCGGCGAGCCGCCCAGCAAGCCCTTGTCCGCCATACTCCTCGTTGATCACGGTGTGATAGAAAATCCGCTGCGGGGACCCGCCGTCGTCATACGTTTTGTACACGGCCTTGCCGATCACGCGGCCGCCAACGAGCACCTCAAAGCGCTCGCGGTCAACGTTGTGGCGGATGGTGACATCGGTCATCGTTAGCTCCTTGGTTGGGTCCCTCTTGACATACCCTAACCTCGGAGCCAGGGCGCTTTGTTCCCTGTGCAAGGTTGCAGACGCTCGTGCAGCCATCAACGGATCCGGCACCGAGGACTCCTAGATTCCGGGCTGGCCCGCTCTTTCCAACAATCCCGCATTAGTCCGGGACCACACGTTGTTCTGGGCGTCACGGAAAGCCAGACGCGTTACGCACCAGTTCTCCTTGCGCGTGATTGGCCGGGTGAAACCGGCCAAGGCGCTCGTGTGATCGGCCAAAGCCCAACCACTGCGGTCCTTGTGTGACTCCACAAAGTACTGCCCGGGCGGCAAAAGCCGGAGATTCAATGGCCGGAGTTTGCCCGGAACGTCCTGCGCTTCTAGGACAACGTCAAAAATCGGCGTGGTGGAACCATTGTTCACCACTACCCCGTAGGCCAACACGCCCCCATCCGAACCGACGTGGGACGCGCTCCACGCTGCTACCTTGCCCGCTTGGGCCTTGAGCTTTTCTTCGTCGGCTTTCAGGTCTCGGTCCCGCTCAATTTTGTGAACACGTGCCGCCGTCAAGGCCGCCCACGCAGCCGCGATCAGCGCAAACAAGCTGCAAAACGCCGTAATCCATTCAGTCATGCGTATCCCCCAACGTGTAAGTAAATGCACCAGGAGGATTACGCACGGGCATGCGGCTTGTCCAGTCAAACGGCACGCCCCGTGGCGTTCCGAAACGAGAGGTGGAGGGTGACAGGTGGTAGGCGGCGCAAAATTTGGGCAAGGCAGAGCAACTCCAAGTTTTCTCCAAGTCCACATGTGGACTTGGAGAAAACTTGGCGGAACGGCTATGCCGTGACGATGTCCCGCGTGGCGTGGTCGTACGTGAAGGTGACCTTGCCGCCGTCGTGCTTCAGCTCGTGGTTGGCACCGTCACGCGCGCCGAACGCGCCGTAGTTCTCGTCCCACGAGCGGTTCAGTGCGATCTTGTACGTGTAGAAACCGGCAGGCAGCGTCGCGGCGAGGGTCCAGACCTTGCGACGGGCGTTGAACTTCATCTGCACCTCGTCGTACTGCGGGGCCCAGTCCTCCGGCGCGCCGAGAATCGTGTTGAAGTCACCAGCGATCGCGACGGCGGACGGCTGCTCGAGCTTCTCGACGGCGGCAGTTGCTTTGGGTGCGGCAGCTTTCTTGGGCGCTGCCTTGGCGGCAGGGGCCTTCGTTGCTGCGGCTTTGGCAGCAGGTGCCTTTTCCACTGCGGGAGCCTTCTTGGCAGCGGTCTTCTTGACGGGGGCTGTGGGAAGCGGAGTATCTGCCGGGACGGGGATGCCCTCAGTCAGCGCCGTGACGAACTCGTCCGGCTTGGCGAAAGCGACCGTGGCACGCAGGCCGTCGTCGGTGATGGTCCAGCCCGAACGGCCCTTGACGAGCCAGCCGGCCTTGACCAGCTTCGCGGTCTCCGTCGTCAGGCTCTTATGGCCGCGCGGAATGCCTCCACTGAGCAGCTCACTCTCACGCTCATCCAGCGGGACTCGGACAATCGCCTCTGCCAGGATCTCGCCGGCATTCAACGACTTCTCGGACCACGTTCCCTCAGCCAAGACGTCCAGGACGGTCTTGAGACGGGCACTGCTTTTTTCGACGGTGGACTTGGCCACTGGGTCTCCTTCAACGGCGAACATTCCTTCAGCAGTCTGCCAATGTTCTGTAAATTCTGGCGACTGTTCTGGGTAAACACCGTGTGTCGTGACCCACTATTACGCCCAAACAGCAACAAGTGATGGAGAGGTCTCGGGTACCGGACAGTAGCAAACGGTTGGAGTATCCTCAATGGTCCTCGGAAGAGCATCAAAGGGTGATGCGCCCGCCGATCCCGGTGCGGCTGGAGCCGCCCGCATCACTGCGCCTGAAAATGATGCGGCTCGCTGACCAAATCCTGTCATTGGTATACCAAAACTGTTTGGGCCGCGCTTCATGACCCGCAGCGCTGGCGGCTCGCCAGCTAACGCGGCGCGTTGATTGTATCTATCATTCCTCTTGTTTTCAGGGTGACAACGCCTCGACTGGACTCAAACCATGCAGCGTTCGGCTGACACGCGGCTCGAAACAAAGTGATTTACATCTCAGGAAAATTGCCCTATTCTCACTTTGGTATACAAGAACGGGATGATTCATCAGCCCAGCGCCAGTCATCCGATTTCATCCGGAGCAGCCACGCCAGCCGGCCGACTCGAACAAAGGAGCCAAGGAATTGAGCAGGAACAACATTGAGCAAGGGGCGGATACCCTTGCGGCGCCGGGCCTTGTTGACGCGCACATTCATCCCGACAAATCGAGCTGGGGTGGACCGTGGCTGTCGAGGCGAGCGGCCAAAACCCTTGCTGAGTTCATCGCCAACGATCTGGCCACGCAACGCAGCTATATGCGAAACGTCGAAGAGCGTGCGTTCGCGCTCCTCAACAAGGCGCTCCAGAGCGGCACGCTCGCCCTACGGGCCCACGTTGACGTTTCAAGCGAACTCGGAACGTCAAACGTCGAAGGTGTTCGGGCAGCCGCTGATCGACTAGCACCGGACCTGACCGTGCAGATCGTGGCCTTCCCCAATTTGGTTTGCTCACGAACCCCGGCACCTTCGAAGCCATGGCTGCGGCTCTCGATGCAGGCGCAGATCTGGTTGGCGGCATCGATCCCCTGGGCCTCGAAGGAGACATCGACGGGCACCTCGCCGCTGTTTTCGGCCTCGCGGAGCGCAGAGGCTGTGACGTGGACATCCATTTGCACGACGACGGCGAGCCAGGCCTCGCCCAGATCCGGGAGATTGCACGGCGAACCAAAGCTGCCGGGATGCAGGGACGGGTCACGGTCAGCCACGCGTTCGCCCTTGCGGATTCCTGGCAGCCGACGCTGCGCTCCACGCTTGACCGGGTGGCCGAAGCGGAACTGTGGATCACCACATGTGCGCTAGGCAGCGACCCCGTGCCGGACCTCGATCTGCTCGCCAAGCACGGCGTCCAGGTTGCCGCCGGATCGGACGGAGTGCGGGATGCCTGGACCCCTTTCGGGACAGGCAGCATGGTCGACAGAGCGCACTTGCTCGCATACCGCACGGGCGCCTCGACCGACAAGGAGCTCGAGCGCTGCTACCAGATCGCCTCCACGGAAGGCGGCCGCATGCTAGGCATCCCCGAACTGGCTTCTTGGACGGGCAACTCCGCGGAGACACGTCTCGAATTCCGAGCAGAATCGATCGCGCAGCTCGTCGTCGACCGCCCCACACCCAGCCACGTGATTCGCAACGGACGGGACGTCCGCCAACTACTCGCGATAAGCCACCCTTAGCCCCTCCCTTCCCGGAGTGCCCCACCCATCACAGCCCCATCTGACACAGTACAAAATCTGACACAGTACAAAGGAGTTCCAGTGTCCAAACCCAAGTCCCTCGCGGGGGCAGCGTCCCTCGTTGCCGCTGCCTTGATTCTTAGCGCCTGCTCAGGGGGAAGCGGCGGCACAAATAACGGCGTTCAAGCCCTCAAGGCCGACCTCAACAACCTCGCAACCACCACAACCCCAGGGACCGAGCCGGTGGACAAGGTCAAGTGGAACCTGCCATATGAACCAATGTCGCTCGACCCCATGCACTCCTTTAACTATGCCGAGAACACGGTCATTGCGAACATGTGCGAGAGCCTGGTGCGGATGAAGCCCGATCTCTCTACCGAACCGGGACTCGCGGAGAGCGTCACGACCCCTAACGACACAACGGTCATCTATAAGATCCGCGCGGGAGTGAAGTTCTGGGACGGCAGCCCCCTCACTGCCGACGACGTCGCGTTCTCGATCCAGCGTCAGGTCGGCTCGTCGTCGACGTCGTACTTCGGCTTCTATTTCTCGAACGTGAGCTCGGTAGGAGTGACCGGGGACCGTGAGGTCACAGTGAAGCTGAAGTCGCCCGACGCACGATTCGGGCAGGCCATGGCGAGCGCCGCCGGAGCGATCGTCAAGCGGAGCGCGGTCGAGGCAGCAGGGGCCGATTTCGGCACTCCTAAGGGCGGCATCCAGTGCACGGGCCCGTTCTCGCTCGATGCGTGGCAGGCTGGCAAGTCGATCGAGCTGAAGAAGAACCCGAATTATTGGAATGCTCAGCTCATGCCCCACGCCGAGCGGGTCTCCTTCAGCTTCATCGCTGACGAGTCCACGGCGATCAACGCGCTCCGCAGCGGCGATGTGGACGGGCAGTTCTTCTACCTCCCGCCGACGGGCCTCTCCCAGCTCGCCAACAATGACAAGGTCACCACCACCTACGGCAAGTCGCTCGTGTTCTTTGCGCTGGCCGGCGCCTCCGAGGACGGCCCCTTCGCGGACCCTCGCGTGCGCCAGGCGATTCTCTCAGTGATCGACCGGAAAGCCATCGCCGACGTAGTCTTCCAAGGCGCGGCGATTCCGGCCGCGACCCTCGCCGGACCCGACTACTGGGCGAACGAAAAGGACACCTTCAAGCAGGCCGCCGACAAGTTCAGCACCGCCCCGGACATCGAAGCGGCCAAGAAGCTAGTCACCGCTGTGGGTCCCATCACGAAACCGATCGTCCTGGGCGTGCAGAGCAGCTCGGCGGTGCATGAGCAGACCGCCAACCTCATCCAGGCGGCGGCCGCCTCAATCGGGCTCAAGGTCGAGACGAAAGTCATTCCTGTCGAACAGTTCGGTAATCTCTACCGCGACCCCGCGGCGCGCAAGGGCCTCGACGGGTTCTTCACCACCTGGTACGGCAACTACTCCGACCCGATCGACATCTACCAGGTGTTCCGCAAGGGCGACCCCAACAACTTCAACAACTACACCGCGGCCGATGCCCTCGTGAACAAAGCCATCGGAACACTCGACAACGCTGAGCGGGCCAAGATCACGGTGCAGGCCCAAGAGCTCGTCACCCGCGACGCGGCGTGGCTCCCGCTCACCTACGAGCCCACAACGCTCGTCCAGAGCAAGCACATCTCCGGCGCGACGGCCTCCATCGGGTACCTCTACTTCCCCTGGGCAGCCACTATCGGCGGAGTGAAGTAGCCACGATGTCGACTTCCTCCTTCCTCTTGCGAAGGACAGGCGGGCTCTTGCTTGTTCTCCTCGTCACCTCCTTCATCGTCTTCGGTCTGCTGTACCTCGCACCTGGTAGCCCCTTGTCCTTCGTTCTCGGTCCACGCGGCGGCACTCCGGAACAGATCGCACAGGTAACCGCGCAGTACCATTTCGATGACCCATTCCTGCTGCGGTACGTCCGCTGGCTTGGAGACATCGTCCAAGGCAACCTCGGGCACTCAATCGTCTACCGGCAAGACGTTTCGGACCTCATCACAGGCCGGATCCCCACCACGCTCGGACTAGTCGCCCTCGCGGCGCTCATGATCGCGGTTGTCGGAGTCAGCCTGGGGACGCTTGCCGCGCTCAAGGGCGGCTGGGCAGACCAGGTCATCTCAACAGTCTCAACGATCGGGCTCTCGACGCCGGTCTTCGTCGTCGGGGTGGCACTGATCAGCGTCTTCGCGGTCTTGTTCGGATGGTTCCCCACGAACGGCGCCGGGACGGGCGGGCTTGACACCCTCTGGCACTTGCTCCTTCCGGCTACGGCGCTCACGCTTTCAAGCGCTGCCTACCTCGCGCGGATCACGCGGGCCTCCGTGAACGAGGAGCGAGAGCGGGAGCACGTGCAGACGGCAATCGTTCGCGGACTCGGCGGGGCTGTGGTGGTCCGTCGGCACGTCTTGCGGAACGCCCTTATCCCGATCACGACCGTCATGGGCCTTACCGTGGCGACACTGATCGCCGGGGCGGTGGTGATCGAAAACGTGTTTGCCCTTGATGGTCTTGGCTCGCTCTTGGTACGGGCCATACTGCAGCGCGACTTCGCGGTCGTGCAGGCAGTGATCCTCGTCCTCGTGGTCGCCTTCGTGGTGGTCAACGCGATCGTCGATTTCCTCTACACACTCATTGACCCGCGAATCGCACTGGGGAGCAAACAATGACGCAAGTCGCCACAAAGACTGTCACCGCGCGCTGGACCGGCAAACTCCGCGGCAGCCCGGGCCTGGTTCGAGCGACCGCGGACCGCTTGGGGCCCGTTGGCCTCCTCGCCCTCGTGCTGCTCGGGGTGATCGTACTCGTCACCGTGTTCGCGCCCCTGACTGCGCCATACGATCCGGACCGCCCGGATCTCTTCTCATCGCTCAGCGGCCCGAGCTCAACCCACCTGCTTGGCGCGGACACGCTCGGCCGCGACATCCTGTCGCGGCTGATCTGGGGCGCAAGGGTCACCCTCGCCGGGCCCGGCCTGGTCATCCTCCTTTCGACCCTCGCAGGTACTGTCCTGGCTCTCGTTGCGTCCTGGCACGGCGGCTGGGTTGACACTGCAATCAGTTGGGTACTCGACGTCCTTTTCTCCGTCCCTGGTATTGTCTTCGCCCTCATCGCGGTGGCAATCTTCGGGCCCAGCCTCTTCACGGTCGTTTCGGGCTTGGCCATCGCCTACGTCCCCTACGTCGCGAGAGTCGTACGCGGGGCCGCCCTTCGCGAACGAAACATGCCATACGTTTCAGCCGCCTGGCTACAGGGTCAGTCCGGGCCAGGAATCGCATTGAGGCAGATCCTGCCGAATGTGCAGCCCATGGTGATCGCCCAGGCGGTTTCCTCTCTCGGCTTCGCAGTCATCGACCTCGCTGCGACCTCCTTCCTCGGGCTGGGTGTCCAGCCACCCTCCGCCGATCTCGGCCTCATGGTCAAGAGCGGATTTGACGCAGTTCTCCGCGGACGCCCGGGCGAGGCAATCGCGGCAGGATCACTCATTGTCCTGATTGTCTGGTGCGTGACTGTGCTCGGCGACAGGCTCACTTCCCAAGCAAGGAGCAAGCGATGACAGGACCACTCCTCCGGCTCGCCGGCGTTCGGGCGACCCTGGACACGACTGCGGGCAAGCGGACCCTCCTGAATGGAGTCTCCTTCGAGATCGGCAGCGGCGAATCGCTCGGGCTCGTGGGCGAGTCAGGGTCCGGGAAGTCGCTCACCACGAAGGCAATCATCCGGATGCTCGACCCCGTCTTCAGCGTTACCGGTGAGATCCTGTTCGACGGCGAGTCCGTACTCGGGATGAACCCCCAGCGACTGCGCAGATTCCGGGCGGACGACATCGGAATGATCTTCCAGGATCCGAGGGCACATGTTAATCCAATCCACACAGTTGGGGACTTCCTCACAGAAGCCCTCGTTCGAAATCGGAGCCTGTCTCGCGAGGAGGCCGAGCGACGCGCGATCGTGCTTCTTGACGAAGTGGGAGTCCGGCACCCCGAGCGTCGACTGAGCCAGTACCCTCACGAGTTGTCCGGCGGTTTGCTCCAGAGAGTCATGATCGCAAGCGTGCTTCTCGCCGAACCACGCCTGATCCTGGCCGACGAACCGACCACCGCCCTCGACGTGACAGCACAATCAGACGTCATGGCGATCCTCGACGAGCAACGCCGGGCCCGCGGGCTCGCGTTCCTCTTCATCACCCACGATCTGGAGCTGGCCGCGGCATGCTGTGATCGGCTCGCTGTGATGTATGCGGGTGAAATCGTAGAGCAGGGCGCGCACGTGTACGACGCTCCTACCCATCCTTATACGGTCGAGTTGCTCGGCGCCCGCCCAAGCATCGAGGAGCGCTTCGACCGGCTCCCGGTGCTGAACTACAACCGACAATTGCACGAAGAATTGAAGGCGAGAGCATGACAGATCAAGAAGCCATCGTCATCGCACGGAATCTCCGAAAGGTATTTGTCTCGAAGGGCTCGGGGAGGGATCCGGTCATCGCCGTCGACGACGTCTCCTTCGAACTGTATCCCGACGAATGCCTCGCGATCGTCGGAGAGTCCGGTTCGGGAAAGACCACGGTGGCCCGAATGCTCGTCGGACTCGAATCCCTGACCGAAGGGCAACTTAGCGTCCGTGGCGAGTCGCGTGCCCGCGGGGCGCGCCGAGTCCAGGACCGTCGCCGCTGGGCCAGCGATGTCCAGTACGTCTTCCAAGATCCATACTCGTCCCTCAACGGTCGTCAGCGCATCGGCGACATCATAGAAAGCAATGTCGGTCTGCATTCGTCAGGGCACCCCGGGAAACGGGAGCTTCGGCATGCGGCGCTTGGGATCCTGCAGAGTGTAGGCCTTGGAGAACCCTTCTTCGCCAAGTTTCCGCATCAGCTCTCAGGCGGGCAGCGGCAACGGGTCGCCATTGCGCGGGCCCTCGCCGCCAACCCCGGAGTGATCGTGCTCGATGAAGCAGTCGCAGCCCTCGATGTTTCAATCCAGGCGCAAATCCTCAATCTCCTGAGTGATATTCGCGCGGAGCGCCAAGTGAGCTACCTCTTCATCTCCCACGACCTTGCGGTGGTCAATCAGATTTCAGACCGAATGATTGTGATGGAGCAGGGCCGGGTGGTCGACGCGGGCAGGACATCCGAGCTACTCGCACATCCGACTCATCCCTACACGCGCTCCCTGCGTGCGGCCGTACCCAGGCCCGGATGGAAGCCGACAAGGCGCGAACGACTGGCCTCCTGATCCTTAAACGTCAACTAGAAGAGGTACCCATGACACTCATCCTCACCGCCTCCGTCCTCGAATCATTGGCAGATATGCAAGCGACCATCGCGGCCGTCGAGCAGGGCTTCGGTGACATCGTATGCGGGTCCGCCCACCAACCCGGACCCACATCCCTCCGTCTGCCAGGCTCCGACGCCCGCTTCGTGCTGATGTCCGGACTGGCGGATGCCCAATCACTGGCGGCCGTAAAACTCCTTTCCGACATCCCCGGGAACGGGGACGCCGGCTTGCCGACCCAGCGTTCGAGCACCCTGTTGGTTGACCAACGCACCGGTGAGACCCTGGCCTTGCTCGACGGCCGCGTGCCCACACGCGTGCGGACCGCGGCCGCGAGCGCCGTGGCAAGCAAGCACCTTGCCCGTCCGACAAGTTCCACACTCGGTCTCATCGGTGCCGGCGCCTTGGCGGTCGCCCATGTCGAGGCCATGCTCCACGTCCTCCCGATCGACACGGTCATTGTTTGGTCCCGCACCCCTGCCACGGCGGAGGCCTTCCGGGCCAAAATTGCCCACCATGCTGTTCGGGTCATCGCGGCGTCGAGCATCCGGGAGGTGGTGGAGGCAGCCGATGTGCTCTGTACCTTGACCCCTTCCGTGGAGCCGGTGGTCCGCGGCGAATGGTTCCGGCCCGGGCTCCACATCAACGCGGTAGGAGCCCGCCCCCGCCCGAACCACCGCGAAATCGACTCCGCCGGCATGAGCCGCTCTAGCGTCTTCGTGGACAACATGGCAACAGCCGTTGAAAAATCCGGTGACCTGATGTTGGCGGTCAAGGAAGGCGCCATGTCGATCGGGGATGTCCGGGGAGAACTCGGAGCCGTCATCGCCGGGCGGCTTGCGGGACGCAGCAACATCGGGGACATCACCCTGTTCAATTCCGTGGGCATTGGCATGCAGGACCTCGTTATCGGCCGTCTATTGTTCGATGCCGCAGTCCGGCACGGCTACGGAACTTACATCGACATGGCAAGTTGAGGAAGCCGCGGAGGAGCCGGGAGCCTGCCCTCTACTCCCCTGCGGCCTTCTCCCACGCCGAAATCTCAGCTAACAACTCAGCCTTCCGTGCCGCGTCCGCGAACGATGAACGCACCGAGTTCGCGGCCAGGCGCGCCCGGTCACCGATAGACAACCCGTGCGCTGCGACGAGCTGCTCGAAGTTGTCGTCCACGTAGCCGCCAAAGTACGCGGGGTCATCCGAATTCACGCTGACATTGAGCCCTGCGGCCAACATCGCAGGCAGGGGGTGATCTGCCAGGGTGTCCACCGCACGAAGGCGCACATTGGACAACGGGCACACGGTCAGCGGAACTTGCCCGGCCACCAACCTCTCCACGAGGGCGGGGTCTTCCATGCACCGGATGCCGTGGTCGATCCTCTCGGCGCCGAGCAGATCGAGCGCCTCGTACACATACGAGGCAGGCCCTTCCTCGCCGGCGTGGGCGATCCGTCGTAGCCCGGCCTCCGCCGCGCGGCGGTAAAGTCGTTCGAACTTCGACGGCGGATTGCCCACTTCGGCTGAATCCAGGCCAATGCCCGCAATCGGCGCCTTCATGGCAAGAAGCTGTTCCAGGACCTCCAGCGCAGACTCCTCGGACATGTCCCTCAGGAAGGCGGCAATCAGGAGCGTCGAGACGCCGAAGTCCTCCACCGACGTCGCGAGTGCGGACGCCACGCCGGTCACGCATGTCTCCAAGGCCACTCCGCGCGAAATGTGCGCCTGCGGATCCATCATGATCTCAACGTGCCGCACGCCACCGGCTGCGGCCCGGGCCAAATATGCCCTGGTCATGTCCGCGAAGTCCTGCTCCGTGCGCAATACGGCCATGTTGGCGTAGTACAAATCCAGGAACGATTGCAGATCCGTGAACTCATACCGCGCACGTAGCTCGTCCAAATCCGCGTACGGAAGCCCAATCCCGTTACGCTCCGCGAGAGCGAAAATCAGCTCGGGCTGAAGAGTCCCCTCGATGTGCAGGTGCAGTTCGGCAACCGGGGGTGCCGCCGTCGTCGTCGTTTCGCCAAAAGTTTCCACCCGACAAGACTAGGACGAATACCCCAGCCAACCCCATCGGGACGCCCTGCAAAGCGAACTCGGGCAAGCCGAGCGAGCCCTCCGAGGTGAAGACCACACCGCGTCAACTTGGATCTGCGCCCTCAGGCCCCCAAACTGAAAGGATGCAGACCTTCCTCCCGTTCCCCGATTTCAAGCAAAGTGCTGCCGTCTTGGACACCGCCAGGCTGGGCAAGCAGCGTGTCGAAGCACTGCAGATCCTCCGCGCACTGGTGATCCCCGAGTTCGGCCGGCCCTCGCACCCCGCCATCCGCATGTGGATGGGCTATGTCCCCGCGCTGACCCTCTACGGCTTGGCCATAGTGGACGAATGGATTGCCCGCGGCAATCCGGACAACACCCGCGCCAGCATCACCGAGTTCGCACCCCAGGCGGCCCACCCGGACTATGCCTCCAAGATTCCGATGCCGCCATGGCTGGGCGACGCCGATTTCCACCTGAGCCACCGCTCCAAGCTGCTCCAGAAAGAGCCCCGCTTCTACGCCGAGCTCTTCCCGGACACTCCGAACGACCTGGAATACCTCTGGCCCGAGCCCGGCCACGAGTTCATCCCCGAAGACCCCTACGACGACTTCATCTGGGTGCTTCGCGCGCCGGTGGGCGACGTCGAACCCGAGAAGATCGACAGGGTAGGGATGCCGGCAGCAGGCAAGGCCAAGGCCGCCAACAGCGACGGCGACGGTTACCAGTTCGTCTACGAGTCCGAGAAGTCCCGCCGGCCGGGCAAGACCGCGCGCAAGGCACCCAAGCAACTGGTGAAGAAGCCCACCCGCAACCGCCAGCGCCAGGACGAGGCCTTCAGGACACTCCCCGGCAACACCCCCGTCCTCATCCCCGTCGAGGGCGGCGCCAAATTCGCCTTGGGCAAGATCCACGGGCGCCCCATCACCCTGGAAGACGGCCGTTTCGGCCGCAACTTCGAGGTCACCAAGATCATCGACCGCGCGGACTTCGACTACCCGGCCCTGTTGCAGGATCCGCGGGCCTTCTTCCCGATCCCGGCACCTTAGCGGGCAGAGCTAACGCGAACGACGGCGGCGCCCCGGTTCCTGACGAAAGGAACCGGGGCGCCGCCGTCGTTTAGTCATCCCGGCTACTCGTCAGCCGGTCGCGGATTCATCGACGTCTTCGTCCTAACTCTGTGTTCAAACGCCTTGCCCCACTGCGCCCAATCCTCCGGCTCCAGGGAGGGCCGCCCGAGCAGATAGCCCTGCCCCGCAGTCATGCCGAGCTCGACTACCGCGCTTAACTCGGCTTCGGTTTCGATCCCTTCGGCGACCAGGGCTGCCCCGATTTCCTTCGCGAAGCCGACCATGGCCGCTCCCAAGGCCCGTTGGCCCGGGTCCGTGTCGATGCCGGCGATGATCTCCCTGTCCAGCTTGATCACATCGGGCTTGAGGAGCAGGACGTGGCGCATGGATGCAAAGCCAGCACCTGCGTCATCAACGGCGATCCTCAATCCACGGCCTCGCAAAGGTGCAAGCTCCGCTACGAGAGGGCCGTAGTCAACAACGTGGTGCCGTTCCGTCACCTCGAGCACTATCCGCTCCGTCGAAATTCCGGACTCCGCAAAGATGCCGGGGAGCCGCGCATCAAGGCATGCCTGGGGTGAAAGATTAACTGAAACCGACAACGTGGGTGGCAGCCCGATCGCAGTCGCGAGGGCGGTTTCAAGGGCAAGGATCTCAAGTTCGACATCCAATCCGACGGCGGCGGCCTCAACGAACCACGCCTCGGGGGAAATGCCTGGAGAGCTAGGGAACCGGGTC
This sequence comes from Arthrobacter sp. MMS24-S77, assembly GCF_054888235.1. NCBI lineage: Bacteria > Bacillati > Actinomycetota > Actinomycetes > Micrococcales > Micrococcaceae > Arthrobacter > Arthrobacter sp. MMS24-S77. Next base: position 1,091,390 of record NZ_JBTZRN010000001.1, on the reverse strand, counting down.
AAGGCTTCGGCTCCAATGATTGCGCCATTTTCCAAGGAGCGAATGGGCTGGAACGCCGTCATCAGGGAACGGCCGGCCAGTATCGCTTCGATCCGTCTCCTGATCTCTCCGGCGGCGAGCGTGTCCGCTGTCCCGGGGTCAAGGGCCCTGCTTGTTCCTTCGAAACCGCCGGGTCGGCCGGCGGCGTCGCGAAGTGACCTTCCGGACACCTCGACCAGAACCCTGCTGCCATCCTTGCGGCGGCACGCGGCGTGGAGTCCGGACCATCCGCCAGGTTCGTCCTGGCTGGACGCCACCGCTTGCAGCGCATCGGCAAGGTCATCAGGATCGATGATCAAACTGATATGCCTTCCCAGCAGTTCGGAAGGCTCGTATCCGGTTAGCTCCACGCATGCCGGACTGGAGAAAGTAAAGCGACCGTCGGGTCCTATGGCCCATAACCACTCCCGGCTGGTGGTCAGCACAGTATCCATCAGGCGGGTGGTCATGGACGCCTGGGCCCGCTCCCGAAGCTGCTGCCGCACCAGGGAAAACGACGCATAAACCACAATGGGAACCACCAGCAAAGCAGTAACATCCGGAATCCAGACTGGCCAGCCGAAAGCGTTCCAGGGATCCTCGCCAATGACCATCGGAATTCCGACAGCCAAGGCAACACCGGCCTCCATCACGATGATGACGAGCAGCCACCATTTGGGCATGGATGGAATAGGCCGCGAACCGGGCGGATCCAACAGGCTTTGGAGGGCACCAGTGATCCCCTCACGTGGTGCGTTTTCCCGACGCCCGGCAATCCGCATCAGCGGCTGCCCTGCAACGTCGGATAACTCTTCCCCGGCCTTCGCATTCGAATCATGCCTCCCCCTGGCACACAAACTACGGATGCTGATCTCCTACATAATGCCACTCATAGCTCGAGAATCAGCAGCACTTGTTCGAAAACATCGGCCCTTGGGCGTCGAGGCTATTTCCCCAGCCCGGCCCGGCGGAGTGCTTCCGCCATGGCCGTGTTCACGGGCGGGTTGGGAGCAGCCTTCGCCGGCGCACCCTTCGCTGGCACACCCTTTGCGGGCGCCGCGTTCCGACCCGACGGACCCTGTCCAGCCTGCTGCGCCGGGCGCCGCTCTCCGCCACTTCGCTCGCCACGCGAGCCGCGGTCACGCCCGCCGCCGCGCGAGCCGGACCCGCCCCCGGTGCCGGGTTCGTCGTCGAGCCTGAGGGTGAGCGAAATCCGCTTCCTCTCCGGATCCGCCTCCAGGACCTTCACGCGCACCACCTGTCCGGATTTCACGATCTCGCGGGGATCGGACACGAACTTGTTGGACAATGCGGACACGTGGACCAGGCCGTCCTGGTGCACTCCGACATCCACGAAGGCCCCGAACGCCGCCACATTGGTGACTGTACCCTCCAGGATCATGCCGGGCTTGAGGTCCGAGATCTTCTCGATGCCCTCGGAGAACGTCGCTGCGGCGAATGCCGGACGGGGGTCGCGGCCAGGCTTTTCGAGCTCGGACATAATGTCCCGCACGGTGGGCAGGCCAAACGTCCCATCCACGAAGGTTTGCGGGTCGAGCGAAGACACGGCAGCTCCACGGGAAGCGGCCACGATCTTCCTGGCCACCGAATACGCTTCCGGGTGCACGCTGGACGCATCGAGCGGCTCCACTCCCCCCGTGATCCGCAGGAAGCCCGCGCACTGTTCAAACGCCTTGGCACCCAGCCGCGGCACTTTCTTGAGGTCGGCCCGCTTGGCGAACGGGCCGTTCTCGTTGCGGTACGCCACAATGTTTTCACTCAGGAGCGGCCCGACGCCGGCCACCCGGGCCAGCAGCGCGGGCGACGCCGTGTTCACGTCCACGCCCACCGCATTCACGCAGTCCTCGACGACGGCGTCCAACGAACGGTCCAGCTTCGCCGCGGTGACATCGTGCTGGTACTGCCCCACCCCGATCGACTTCGGCTCGATCTTCACCAATTCCGCCAGTGGATCCTGCAGACGCCGTGCGATGGACACTGCCCCGCGCAAGGACACATCCATGCCAGGCAGCTCCGCGGCCGCGAGCGCGGACGCCGAATACACGGAAGCGCCCGCCTCGGACACGACGAGCTTCTGCAACGTCGGACCGCCCGAGGCTGCCAGCGACTTGATGAGCTGGGCAGCGAGCTTGTCCGTCTCGCGCGACGCCGTGCCGTTGCCGATCGCCACGAGTTCGACGCCGTGCTGCCGCGCCAAGCGCTCCAACGTCACCAGTGCCTCGTCCCACTTCTTGGCCGGAGCGTGCGGATAGACGGTATCGGTGGCTACGACTTTGCCCGTGCCATCGACGACCGCCACCTTCACACCCGTGCGCAGTCCCGGGTCCAGGCCCAGCGTGGCGCGGTTTCCGGCGGGCGCGGCGAGGAGCACGTCGCGCAGGTTGGCGGCGAACACCCGGACGGCTTCATCCTCGGCCTGTGCGAACATCCGCCCGCGCAGGTCGTTGCTCAAGCGGTCCAGGATGCGCGAGCGCCACGCGATCTGGGCGGTCTGGACAAGCCACGAATCGGCGGGCCGGCCGCGCTCGGCAACCCCGAGGCACTTGGCCACGGCGTTCTCGTACCTGCCACGGGCGGCGGCCAGGGCGTCGTCGTCGGCTGGTTCTGCCTCGGCGAGATCCAGCTCGAGGACGCCGTCGTTCTCGCCGCGCAAGAGCGCGAGCACCCGGTGGCCGGGCATGCCCGAGGGCACCTGGGAGAACTCGAAGTAGTCCTTGAACTTCTGCCCCTCGGTCTCCTGGCCCTTCTTCACCCGCGAAACCATGCGCCCCTGCGTCCACAGCCGCTCCCGCAGCGTCTCGGCCAGATCGGGATCCTGCGATACCCGCTCCACGAGGATCGAGCGGGCGCCGGCGAGGGCCGCAGAGGCATCGTCAATGGCGTGCTCAGAGTTGAGGTACTTGGCGGCCTCGTGCTCCGGATCGAGCTGTGGGTTGGCGAGAAGCGCGTCGGCGAGCGGCTCGAGGCCTGCTTCGCGGGCGATCTGCGCTTTCGTGCGCCGCTTGGATTTGAAGGGCAGGTAAATGTCCTCAAGCCGGGACTTGGTATCTGCCCCGACGACGGCGGCCTCCAGTTCCGGGGTCAGCTTGCCTTGCGCGGCAATCGCCTCAAGCACCGTTCGACGGCGGTCCTCGAGGTCCCGCAGGTACCGGAGCCGTTCCTCAAGCTCGCGCAACTGGGTGTCATCGAGCGTCCCGGTGACCTCCTTGCGGTACCGGGCGATGAAGGGAACGGTGGATCCGGCGTCGAGCAGTTCAACCGCGGCTTTGACCTGCCAGGACTTCACGCCGAGCTCTTCGGCGATCAGGGCGTGGATGGCGGCGTCTGCTGACTGGTGCTGTGCTGACTGGTTTTGGGGAAGTTGGGTCACCATGACATTTTGCCCTACTGCGTTGCCCTACTAAAGCTTTGCCCTACCTAAAGCTTTGCCCTACCTAAAGCGGGCGCGGAGTGCTGTAGTGGAAAGAGCCGCTGTGGATCCCGGTCACGAATGCTACTCAAGGAAGAGGCGCATCATGCAAGAACTGCTCATCATCCTGCAGGACGGCTTTGACGCCGATGACGTAGAAGTCACGGTCAACCACAAAGAGGCTCACCACGAGCGCGATGTGTCCACCAGAGAGATGCTGGGAATGGCGGCGGAGATCTCCGTGGAGCTGCCGGCAAAGGGATCCACGGTTGGCGTTGAGGTGACCAGCCGCAAGCTGAGCGCGAGCAAGAAGCTCCACGGAAAGGCAAAGAGCCTCCTGGTTTCCATCGAGGACGGGGAACTGGTCCTTCGGGAAGGCACGGGGCGGGAGGCGTTTCTCTAGCTTGGCGGCCCTTGCTTGCGCGACTTGGCCCGGACGCGCTGACCGGGAACGCTGGCTTGGACACGGAAGCGCCACGGCCGGAAGGCCGTGACGCTTGATGGGTGCGGAAGTTGTGGTTAGCCCAGTTGCGCCATGGGAGTCTTGGCGGAGATGTGCTCGACCAATTCACCCACCCGCTGCTCGGCGTAGTTGCGGGCGATATCGCCCTGGCTGATGATGCCTACCAACTTGTGGTCGGTGATGACAGGAAGGCGCCTGACCTGGTGCTTCTCCATCAGGTCAATGGCGGCGTCGATGCTTGCATCGGCATCAATCCAGATTGGCGTGCCCTGGGCGAGGTCGGCCGCTGTCTTCTGGCCGGCATCCCATCCCTCAGCAACGCATTTGACCACAATGTCGCGGTCAGTGATGAATCCCTTGAGTCTTCCATCGCTGCCGCAGATCGGCAGGGAACCGACGTCCAGATCGCGCATCAGGACAGCCGCATCACGCAACGACTGGTCTTCCTTGACGCACTGGGCATTAGTGGTCATGAATTCGCGCACAACACTCATGAGTCCTCCTTCATCGATTGGGTATCGACGCGGACCCCCCGGCACCGACGCCGATGCTGTCAGCCTACGCTTGGGGTTTGGCTGTGGCCAGATGCTGTCTGTTCCCTTGGATTACTCGGCGATGTCCTCGGCCCACAGTTCCGGATTCTCTTCCTGGAAGGTGCGCATCATGTCCACGCACCGCTGGTCATCGAGGACCACCACCTCCACGCCCCGGGACCGCAGGAGCTCGAATTCTCCGCCGAACGTGCGGGCCTCCCCCACCACGACGCGGGGGATCTTGAACTGGATGATGGTCCCCGTACACATGGCGCACGGGGCGAGGGTGGTGTACAGCGTGGTGTCCCGGTAGCTCTTTTGGCGACCAGCGGCGCGGAGGGCCGACATTTCCCCGTGGGCGATCGGATCGCCGTTTTGGACGCGTTCGTTGTGCCCACTCGCGATGACCACCCCGTCACGGGCAAGTGCTGCACCGATGGGAATGCCACCTTCTCCGAGGCTCTTCCGGGCTGCCTGGTACGCGGCCTCGAAGGCGGCCTCGGAGGCGGGATCCGGCGACGGTTGTGCATCGGGCTGCGTCATTCGTGGCCTGCTTTCCGGGGTTTCGTGTTCTGCTTTGGCCGTTGGCTTGCTGTGTGGACCCAAGCGCAGGCCCCCGGAAGTTCGTGCCGGGACCTGCGCTTTTGCCCATCCTTGCCTAGGAGCTTGCGACGGGTGTCCTGCTCTTTGCGTCGCTCGGGGCACTTCGGGGGTGGTCTTCCTCTGTTGGCGGCCGCTCGTTTTCGATCCTCCCGCGCGTCGCTTGTTGAAGACATCGAACGCGACGGCGGCCAAAAGTACCAGGCCCTTGATCAGCTGCTGGTATTCGGTACCGACGCCAAGAATGGACATGCCGTTGTTGAGGATGCCGATGATCAAGCCACCGATCAGGGCGCCCATTACCGTTCCAATTCCTCCGGTGACGGCAGCGCCTCCGATGAAGACTGCAGCGATCGCATCAAGTTCGAAGCCGTCTCCGGCTTTGGGGTTGGCAAGGTTCAACTGCGCCGTAAAGACGAGGCCGGCCAAAGCCGCCAGAACACCCATGTTCACGAACAGGGTGAACGTGACCCGCTTGACCTTGACACCCGAGAGTTCCGCGGCGAACCGGTTGCCTCCGATCGCGTAGATGTGGCGGCCCCAAACCGAGTTGGCCATCACCGCTGAATACGCGACGGTGAGCAGGCCCAGCACGATAAGCACAATCGGAGTCCCACGGTAGCCCGCGAGCAGGTAGGTGATCAGCAGGATCAGCAACGCGGTGAAGACCATCTTGCACAGAAACCAAGCGAACGGCTCGTCCTCGAGGTTGTGCTTGCGGCGCGCCGTCCGTTGGCGCAGGTCCTGCACAACCAGAGCAATGGTTGCGACGATGCCGATGATCATCGTGAGTGGCTCAAGGGCGGAGGTGCCGCCCCCTAGGTCAGGAAGGAAGCCGCTGCCCAAGGATCGGAATTCATCCGGGAAAGGGGAAATCTGCTGGTTCTGCAAGGCGATCTGGGTTAGCCCGCGGAAGGTGAGCATACCGGCCAAGGTGACGATGAACGCCGGTATGCCGAAGTAGGCGATCCAGAAGCCCTGCCACATGCCAACGAGGGCGCCGATCGCTAGGCAAAGGATGATGGCAAGCCACCAAGGCACGCCCCACTGGGTAATCATCACACCTGACATTGCTCCGACAAAGGCGACCACGGAACCGACGGAGAGGTCGATGTGTCCGGCGATGATGACCATCACCATGCCAATGGCGAGAATGAGAATGTAGCTGTTCTGCACGATCAGGTTCGAGACGTTGATAGGAGCCAACGTGATGCCGTTGGTGCTGACCTGGAAGAACAGGATGATCACAATGAGTGCGATGAACAGGCCGACTTGGCGCAACTGGCCGGCCAGGTAGTGCAATGCGGAGCGAAGCGCAAACATCAGGCTTCCTTTTCTTGGGTCATGTATTGCATCAGGTACTCGGCGGTGGCCTTTTCCCGTGGAATGTTGGCGGTGATCCGGCCCTCCGAGAGGGTGTAGATCCGGTCGCAGATGCCCAGCAGTTCGGGCAGCTCAGAGGAGATCACAACGATGCCCTTACCCTCGTCTGCCAGCTGGTTGATGATCGTATAAATCTCGTATTTGGCGCCGACATCGATGCCCCGTGTGGGCTCGTCCAGGATCAGTACGTCTGGGTTGGCGAACATCCATTTCGACAGGACGACCTTTTGCTGGTTGCCGCCGGAGAGCTTTCCGGTGACCGCGGCAACCGTGGCTGCCTTGATTTTCATGCTGCGTCGGTAGCCTTCAGCGACCAGGTTCTCCTTGTTGCTGTCTACCCAGCCCCAGCGGGAAAGCTTGCCTAGGGCGGCGCCAGAGACATTACGCATGACGTTGTCAAGCAGGTTCAGTCCATAGTGCTTGCGGTCCTCGGTGGCATACGCGATGCCGTGCTTGATCGCGGCGGTCACGGTGTTGGTCTTTATCTCCTGGCCGTTTTTGTAGACGTGGCCGCTGATCTTCGCTCCGTAGCTGTGGCCGAAGATACTCATCGCGAGTTCGGTTCGTCCGGCGCCCATCAGTCCGGCGATGCCGACTATCTCGCCGGCACGAACGTTGAAGCTCGCGTTCTTAACCACCTGCCTGCTCTGGTCCACCGGGTGGTGCACGGTCCAGTCCTCGACCCGCAGGATTTCCTCCCCGATGGAGGGCTGGTGTTCGGGATAGCGATGATCGAGGTCCCGGCCCACCATTCCCTTGATGATGCGCTCCTCGGAGATCTCATCGCTGTGCATATCAAGAGTCTCGATGGTCCGGCCATCGCGGATAATGGTCACTTTGTCCGCAATGGCTTTGATTTCGTTGAGCTTGTGGCTGATGATGATCGAGGTGATGCCTTGGGCCTGCAGGTGCTTGATCAAGCGCAGCAAGTGTGCCGAGTCCTCGTCGTTCAGGGCTGCGGTCGGCTCGTCAAGGATGAGGAGCTTCACCCGCTTGGAAAGTGCTTTGGCGATTTCGACCAGCTGCTGCTTGCCCACGCCTAGATCCGTGATCTTGGTGATCGGGTTGTCGTTGAGGCCCACGCGCGCGAGCAGTTTTGACGCCTCAAGGTTCGTCTTGTTCCAGTCTACGAAGCCGTTTCTGGCCTGTTCGTTGCCGAGGAAGATGTTTTCGGCGATGGAAAGGTAGGGGCTCAGGGCGAGCTCCTGATGGATGATCACGATGCCTGCGGCCTCGGATCCTTTGATGTCTTTGAATTCGCAAAGCTCGTTTTCGAAGTGGATTTCGCCTTCGTAGGTTCCGACCGGGTAGACCGCGGAAAGCACCTTCATCAGCGTTGATTTGCCGGCCCCGTTTTCGCCGCAAATCGCGTGTACATGGCCCCGCTGGACCTCAAGGGAAACATCTTGGAGGGCCTTCACCCCCGGAACGTCTTGGTGATGCCGCGCATCTCGAGAATATTCGTCGTCACGTCAAGTCCTAGCTTTCGCGTTTTCACGCTGTGGATCTCAAAGGTGTGGTGGTGGCGGTAGGAGCCCGCCACCACCACGGTTCAGGGCAGGACTACTTCAGGTCCGACTGTTTGTAGTAGCCGCTGTCGACAAGAACGTTCTGATAATTATCCTTCGTGACGACGACTGGCTGCAGCAGATACGTCGGTACAATCTTGGCCTTGTTGTCGTAGCTCTTGGTGTCATTGGCCTCGGGGGTCTTGCCCTTGAGCAGGTCATCGGCCATGGTGACGGCCCGCTTTCCGAGCTCGCGGGTGTCCTTGAAGATCGTCGAGTATTGCTGGCTGGCGATGATCGACTTCACCGAGGCCGCCTCCGCGTCCTGGCCTGTGATGACCGGCAATGCCGAGGGTGAATAGCCCGAAGCAGTCAGTGCTGAGATGATGCCGATCGAGAGACCGTCATACGGAGAGAGGATTCCCTGCACCTTGGCTCCGCCGGAGTAGGTGCTGGCGATCAGGTTCTGCATGCGCTTCTGGGCCGTCGCCGGATCCCAACGCAGCGTGGCGATCTGAGTGAAGCCCGTCTGGCCGCTCTTGACCACCAGGGTGCCGTCGTCGATGTACTTCTTCAGTGTCTCCATGGCGCCGTTGTAGAAGAAGGTCGCGTTGTTGTCGTCAGGGCTGCCCGCGAAGAGCTCCACATTGAACGGGCCCTTCTTGCCGGTTTCCTTACCATCCTTATCGAGGATCCCCAGCCCGGTCAACAGCGAGGTGGCCTGCTGGACCCCGACCTTCTTGTTGTCGAAGGTCGTATAGTAGTCGACGTTCTTGTTGCCGTTGATCAGGCGATCGTACGCGATCACCTTAATGCCGGCTTTGGCCGCGTTATCCAGCTGGTCGCTGAGCGCCGTCCCGTCGATCGCAGCGATGATCAGCACCTTAGCGCCCTTGGTGATCATGTTGCTGATCTGCTGGACTTGCTGTGGAATCTTGTCGTCACCGTACTCAAGGTCCGTCTTGTAGCCCATCTTTTCCAGCGAAGCCTTGATGGCATCACCATCCTTGATCCAACGTTCGGAGGTCTTTGTCGGCATCGCAATGCCCACCAAGGATCCGCTGTTGTCCCCTCCGCTGCTTTCAGCGCTAGCGCCGCGGCTACCGCAGGCGGCAACGCTGAGGGCCATACTGACGGCCGCAGCGCCGACAATAAGCTTCCGTAGTTTCACTTTCAGTCCTTCGATTGCAGTTGACGTCGTTGTCGAGAAAACCCCGAAGATCACCCCGTTTGATCTGCGTCACATGTTAGCGCTAACAAGCCCTGTCGAGCAACCACTTATTGTCGCACCCCACTGATAGCTTGGCTTCATCAGCTCAACGGTCTGGGGGCACGGTGTTTTTTCTCGATTCAGAGGTTGCAGGGCAAGAGCAGGACCTGGTGTTTTCGGCCAGCGACCTCGTCACGGCCTCCACCTGCGAGTACCAGTTGCTGCGCAAGTTGGACGAGAAGCTGGGCCGGTCGCCGAAGCCTGTCTTCGACGTCGACGAAATGCTCGAGCGCACCGCCGTGCTGGGCGATATTCACGAACACAGGGTGCTGGACCGTTTCGTGGCGGAGTTCGGGCGGTGGGATCCGCTTACCCGAAAAGGCGTGTTCGACGTCGTTCCCGCCGCGGCGATGGACCGCGCCACCCTGCAAGCCAAGCATGCGGAGTCCATCGACGCGTTGCGATCCGGCGCGGACGTGGTCTTCCAAGCGGCGTTCTTCGATGGACAGTTCCATGGACGGTCCGATTTCCTCGTCAAGCAGCCGGACAACAGCTACGCCGTTTTCGACACCAAGCTCGCGCGCCACGCCAAGGTCACCGCGCTGCTGCAATTGGCAGCCTACGGAGACCAGCTACTCAAAGCGGGGGTTGCTCCCGCACCGGACCTGACACTTGTCCTCGGCGCGACTATTCAACGTGAGGTCGCCGGATCGGAATCGCCTGGGCCGGAGGGTGCGGCCGGCTTCGACTATGTACACAGCAACCATCGGCTCGCCGACGTGCTGCCAGTGTTCCGCGAGCGCCGCGACCGCTTCTTGGCATTGACTGAGGCGCACCGATCGCAGCCGGAGCCCATCCAATGGGGTTCGCCCGGGATCACTGCATGCGGCCGCTGCGACTACTGCAAAGAACAAGTGCGCCTCCACCGGGATCTGCTGATGGTCGCGGGGATGAGAATCACTCGCCGCAAGAAGCTCATGGAAAACGGCATCTTCACCATCGACGCCCTCGCCGGGATGCTCGACGCCGCCGATTCCGCCACACGGCGCCTGCAGGAACAAGCCCGCCTACAGACCGGAACAGCCACGCCCGACGGCACCGTCAACTACACGGACAAGACCGGCCAAGCCAAGAGCATCAGCTACTCCGTCCTGGAATCCAACTCCTTGGCCCGGCTCCCCCGGCCCGACGCGGGAGACATCTTCTTCGACTTCGAAGGCGACCCGCTGTGGCAAGACCCCGTGACCGGCCGTTGGGGCTTGGAGTACTTGTTCGGCGTGATCGAGAATCCCACCGAGCCAGGCGGAACGCCGGTGTTCAAGCCGTTCTGGGCACACTCCCGGGCCGAGGAGCGCCAGGCGTTCATCGATTTCCTGGACTACGTGGACGAACGCCGAATGAAGTATCCGGACATGCGGATCTACCACTACGCCGCCTACGAGAAAACCGCGCTGCGCAATCTGTCGGTCATACACACCGTGGGCGAAGCGGCCGTGGACAACCTCCTCCGTGAGGGCGTGTTGGTGGACCTCTACGACACCGTGCGCCACAGCATCCGCATCTCTGAAGACTCCTACAGCATCAAGAAACTCGAACCCCTGTACATGGGCCAGCACTTGCGTTCGGGGGACGTGACCGATGCCGGAGCCTCCGTGGTTGCCTACGCCAACTACTGCACGGCCCGGGACGCGCATCGCGAACATGAAGCGGCAGCAATCCTGGCCGGGATCTCCGACTACAACGAATACGATTGCCTCTCCACCCTGGAACTGCGGAACTGGCTGCTGGGCCTGGCCGCGGAGCGCTCCATCGAACTCGGTGTTCCGGCGGCCTCCTTACCCGAGCTACCTACGGAGACGGAGCCCGACAAGTACCAGGCCGCGCCCGAGGAAACAGCCCTCCTCGACTACCTCTCAGAATTGCCGGACGAGGCGCTTCGATCCGATGACAACCGTGCGGTTGCCCTGGTGGCGGCCGCTGTCGGCTTTCACCGGCGGGAGGACAAGCAGTTCTGGTGGGGACACTTCGACCGTCTGGACCGGCCCGTCTCAGAATGGGAGGACACCAGGGATTGCTTCATCGTGGAACGCGGCGAGGTGGTGCGGGACTGGGCCAAACCGACCCCCCGCAGCAACCCGGCGCGGACGGTACAGCTGTTCGGCCACGCCGCCGACGGCTCCGGCTTTGCGCCCGGTAAAAAGTACTTCCGGATGTACGGACCTCCGCTCCCCGACGCTTTCCGAGGCAAGAACGAAAGTGCCTTGGGCAGATCGGGGCTGTTCAGCACGGACGTGATCGATGCTGGCGGACCCGGTGACGGCCTTACTCTTCCGGAGCCCGACGACGCCGCGCCCGACGTCGTGACCATATCGGAGCGGTTGCCCAAAGGCGCTGCCGAATACTCACAGTTGCCAATAGCCCTGACTCCCGATGCCCCGCTCAACACAGATGGGCAAAGGACGGCCTTGAGCGAACTCGCGGTCAAAGTGCGTTCCAGTCTGCCGTCGTGGCCGAAGGACCCCGCCTTGGACCTGCTGCGTCGTGTGCCCCCAAGGCTGGCGATGCTCACGGCCCTACCCGCCGTCGGCCCAGGCGACGATGGTTATGTGGATGCGATCACCACGGCCGTGAAAGATCTGGATCAGTCATACCTGGCAGTCCAAGGCCCACCCGGAACGGGCAAGACCCACGTGGGCTCACACGTAATTGCCCGGCTGGTGCTCGAGGGCTGGAAGGTGGGGGTTGTTGCGCAGTCCCATGCGGTGGTGGAACACATGCTCCACGCCGCGGTGAGGGCGGGGGTCGATACGGATGTCATCGCCAAGGAAGTGAAACACGATGACCCCGTCCCCTGGAGCCAACAGGCAAAGGACGATATTCAGCGACTGATTGAATCCCCCGGCGGCTGCTTGATCGGCGGCACGGCGTGGACCATGACAGGCCGGACCGTTCCAGTGAGATCGTTGGACCTGCTGGTCATCGACGAAGCCGGGCAGTTCTCGCTCGCCAACACGCTTGCGGTGAGCCGGGCAACCAAGAGGCTCCTGCTCCTCGGCGATCCGCAGCAGCTTCCCCAAGTCACGCAGGGCAAACACCCGGAACCTGTGGACGAGTCGGCTCTCGGCTGGCTGGCCCATGGCCTGCACACCCTGCCCGCAAAGCTCGGCTACTTCCTGGCGACCTCATGGCGAATGCACCCGGATTTGTGCGCCGCAGTGTCCGAGCTGTCGTATGACGGCCGGCTGCATTCAGCACCGGCTGCTTCCAAGCGGCGGCTCTCCGGAGTACGGGCCGGCGTCGAATGCGTCTACGTCCCGCACAGCGGTAACTCCACCCAGTCGCCGGAAGAGGCAGTGAAGGTAGTCGGGCAAGTCAAGGAACACCTCGGTTTGGCGTGGCTGGACCCCCGGGAATCGCCTGAGGAGCGGCCGCTCGTCGAAAAGGACATTCTCGTGGTGGCGGCCTATAACGCCCAGGTTCAGCTCATCCAGCGCGAGCTGAGGGCGGCCGGACTCCGTGGTGTGCGCGTCGGCACCGTGGACAAGTTCCAGGGCCAGGAAGCTCCTGTGGTGATCGTTTCCATGGCCGCTTCCGCTGCCGGAGAGGTGCCTCGCGGCATGGAGTTCCTGCTCTCCCGCAACCGGATCAACGTGGCAATATCGCGCGGTCAGTGGCGCGCCGTCGTCGTACGCTCGCCCGAGCTGACCAACTACCTGCCTACCCAACCGGAAGGGCTGGAACACTTGGGCGGTTTTGTGGGCCTTTGCCACCGGGCCAGCCCAACTAGCTCGCAGTAGTTGTCGTTATGAGGGCTGAAAACGACAACTACTGCGAGTCAGCGGATGAGCGCCGCTAGCGCGCCGTGGACCGGGAAAGTATGCGTCTGGCGCACCTGGACTCTGGCCCTCTCCGGGCGGCTCGGTGATCATGGAGGTGTTCGTCTTGGTGAACGCCGACCCAAGTTGGTGCCTTGAGTCCGTGAGTCAGCGTGGTGTGGGAGGGCTTCCACGGGAACCGTGGATTGTTGCTTTGAAGCACGGGTATTAGATTCCTGAACATATTCCCTGTCCTCCCCGAGACGGACACAGTAGATGGCCGCCTGAGGGTGTTGGAGGGAAGAAGGAATGGACATTGTTCACGAGCGGGCCGCGGGGTTGGATATCTCCAAACGCGACGCGAAACTCTGCGTGCGGGTGCCGGGCCCGCGGGCCGGGACCTATGCGTCGACGGTCACGACCTGGGGCTCGACTACACAGAAGATCCTGGAACTGCGGGAGTTCCTGGAACGCGAACATGTGACCACGGTGGTGATGGAAGCGACCAGTGACTACTGGAAGCCCTTCTACTACCTGATGGAGGAAACGCTGCCGGTGATGCTCGTCAACGCCAAGGCCGCCCGGAACATCCCCGGGCGCAAGACGGACGTCTCCGACGCGGCCTGGCTGGCGCAGTTGGCCGCTTTCGGGTTGTTGCGGGCCTCGTTCGTGCCGCCGGAACCGATCCGTGAACTCAGGGACCTGACCCGGGCCCGTGCGATCGCCACCCGCGACCGGGCCCGGGAGATCCAGCGGCTGGAGAAGTTCCTGGAGAGTTCCGGGATCAAGCTCTCCTCCGTGGTCTCGGACCTGACCGGGGTGTCCTCCCGGGACATGCTCGAGGCCCTCATCAACGGGGAACGCAACCCCGATGTCCTGGCCGGCATGGCCCGGGGAGTGCTGCGCTCGAAGATCCCGGCCCTCGTTGACGCGCTCACCGGGCGGTTCAAACCCCACCACGCGTTCATGGCCCGCCTGCACCTGGACCAGATCGACACCCACACCCGGGTCATCGAGACCCTCACGGCACGGATCGAGGAGGCGATGGAACCCTTTCGCGACGCCAGGGAAGCCCTGGCCACCATCCCCGGAGTCTCCCTCAAAGTTGCCGAAGTGATCATCGCCGAAACCGGTGCGGACATGGCCGTGTTCGAAACCCCCGCCCGGCTCGCGTCCTGGGCCGGCGTCAGTCCCGGATCCAACGAGTCCGCCGGACGGATCAAATCCGCGCACATCCTGCCCGGGAACAAATACCTCAAGGCAGCCCTGGGCACCGCGGCCATGTCGGCCGCACGGTCCAAGAACACCTACCTCGCCGCGAGATACCACCGCATCACAGCCCGAAGCGGACGCAACAAAGCCCTCGTCGCCGTCGAACATTCCATCCTCACCGCAGCCTGGCACATGCTCGCCAACGGAGAGTGCTACAACGAGCCCGGAGCCGACCACTTCACCCGCATCAACCCGACCCGCGCCAAGAACAACGCCATCAAGCAACTCACCAGCCTCGGCTACGACGTCACGCTCACACCGGTCACTGCAGCCTGACCCACCCCTACTTTCGTATTAGTTGGGTAACTCCAGCGCTTCGTCTAGTACTGTCCCGAAGTTCGCCGGGTCGTGGGCGAATCGGCCCAGGAAGAGTCCGGACACGCCGTTGAGCTCAGGCAGGAGCCCGGGCTTGGCAGAGCCACCGTAGATGATGGGCAGCCCAGCCAGGCCATGCTCGGCGAGCAACTCCCGGAGGTGAGCGACGACGTCGGAGACGTAAGCTGCCCGGGCAGGCTCGGGCGCGCCGATGGCCCACACCGGTTCGTACGCGACGACCAGCCGTCCCGCCGTCGCCCAATCCTCTTGGACGGCGGCTGAGATCTGCCGGTACACGAACGACGCCGCGACCTCCGGCTCGGAGACGGTTTCCTCTCCGACGCACAGCAGCGGGGTCAGCCCGGCGTCCACCGCGGCCCGGACCTTCAGCGCGACTACTACGTCGTCCTCGGCGAAATGTCGGCGTCGTTCCGCGTGTCCGATCTCCACGAGCCGCACACCAAGCTCCGCCAGCAAGGACGGCGACACTTCCCCGGTCCACGGGCCGTCGGACCAGCCGCAATTCTGCGCACCCAAGAGCAGAGGAGAATCCTCCAGCATCTGGGCTGCAGCGGGCAGCATGGGAAACGACGGGATGACGAACGGGACCACCCGCCCGGCCACAAGGGCCGGGCGGGCGTCCACTTCACCTCGCAATTGCTCCAGCCAGGAACACGGTGTGCCGGAACCCCATGTACATCTTGGTGCTCACACCGATGTACATGGCTACTTGCCCAGGAACTCGTCAGCCTTGTTCTTGAACGCCCGGGTGCCGAACATCATGGCGGCCGCCAGGAACGGAAGGATTCCCAGTGCGTAGACGCCGGCCGATCCCGTGGGGTCGGCGGTGGCGCTGTTGACCGCGGTTCGCAGGATGGGGGCCACAAAACCACCTAGGTTGCCCAGCGAGTTGATAAGGCCAATACCGGCGGCGGCTGCGGACCCGGCGAGGAACGCCGTCGGGTAGGCCCAGAAGACCGGACCGACTGCCAGGAAGCTGCACACTGCGAGCGTGATGAAGATCAGCCCAAGCACCGGCTGGTGGTTCGTCCCGGCCCAAGCCGAACCGAGGATGCAGACACCCGTGGACACGAACAGGACGGTGCCGAACGTGCGGCGCTTGGCAACGGTGTTCGCCGCACGGCCGATCAGGTAGCAGGAGAAGATTCCAAAGAACCACGGAACGGCGATCAGCAGGCCGACGGCGAGGCCCACCTTCTGGCCGGTCAGCGAGGAAACCTGCTGCGGCAAGAAGAAGGTGACACCGTAGACGGCGATCTGCAGGCAGAAGTAGATGATCGTGAAGTACCACACGCGGCCGTTGCGCATAGCGGCGAACACACCCCGCGGGCCGGTTTCATCCTTGACGGTGTCCTCCTGCGCCATGATCTCCTTGAGCGCGAACTTCTCGTCCGCATTGAGGAACTTGGCCTTCTCCGGGCCGTTGATCAGGAAGAAAAACGCCGCAATGCCTGCGAGCACAGCCAAGATACCTTCGGTGAAGAACATGACCTGCCAACCACGGACGCCGGGAATCTGGTCGCCGATGTTGATCAACCAGCCGGAGAGCGGGTTGCCGATCATCTGGGAGAACGGCTGGGCAAGGTAGAAGATCGCGAACATCTGCACGCGCACCTTGTTCGGGAACCACTCGGCCAAGTACATGATCACGCCCGGGAACAGGCCCGCCTCTGTCACACCGAGCAGGAACCGCAGGATCACGAATGATGTCTCACCCTGCACGAAGGCGAAGCAGGCCGAGACGAGGCCCCACGTGATCGCAATGCGGGCGAGCCAGATCTTGGCGCCGACCTTCTTGAGCAGCAGGTTGCTGGGGATTTCAAAGATTGCGTAGCCGATGAAGAAGATACCGGCACCGAGCGCGAACGCCCCGGCCGAGACGCCTTTGTCCGCACCGAGGGCGGCTTCAGCGAAACCAACGTTGGTGCGGTCGAGGAAGGAAACGACATAAAGGATGACCAGCATCGGCATGAGCCGGGCGGCAGCCTTGCGGATGGCCGATTTCAGAATCGGCGAATCCAGCATCTCCTTCGTGGATGTAGTTGCAACGGACATCGAAACTCCTCGTTGAGTAATCAGAGCTGAGTAGTCAGGGTTGGGGCATTTCAAGGGGTGATACGGTCCGGAATTAATGCATGTACAGTCCGCCGTCGACATTCAGCGTCTGGCCCGAGATGTAACCGGAGTCCTCGCTGATGAGGAAGGCGATGGCGGCGGCGATGTCCCGGGTGGAGCCCACGCGGTTCACCACGAGGTCCTTGGTGAGTTCGTCCTTGCGTTCCTCGCTGAGGGTGCCGCCCATGATGTCGGTGTCGATGGGGCCGGGAGAGATGGCGTTGACGGTGATGTCGAATTCGCCGAGCTCGCGGGCGGTGGCGCGGGTCAGGCCGATGACTCCGGCCTTTGCAACCGAGTACGGGGTCTTGGAGAACGTCCCGCCGCCGCGCTGGGCGGAAACCGAGGAGATGTTCACGATGCGTCCGATCCGGTTTTTGACCATGGATTCGGCCACGCGGCGGGTGGCGTAGTGGACGCCGTTGAGGTTGATGTTCAGGACACGGTTCCATTCCGCGGGCTCGAGTTCCAGGTACGGAATCGGCGAGCTAACACCGGCAACGTTGGCCAGGGCGACGATCTGCGGCAACTCAGCCTCGAGCGTGTCGATGGCGGAGCGGACGGATGCTTCATCGGCCACGTTGGCGCCCACGCCATAGGCCTTGACGCCATATTCGGCGGCGATTTCCTTCGCGGTGCTCTTGCACAGGGCGTTGTCCAGGTCGATGATGCCGATGTTCCAGCCTTGCGCGGCCAGGTAGTTGACGGTGGCCCGGCCGATTCCGCGCTCGGAGACGGCGCCGGTGACAATCGCGGTTCGTTCTGCGGGAAAGATGCTCATGGGTATTCTCCTGTGAATGGTAGGGCTAGTTGATAGGTGCCGGGCCGAGCTCATCAATGAGCTTCTGCATGGCCACGTAGGCCTTGTTCCGGTAGGCGATGAGTTCGGGGGTGCGTTCCGCGGGGACATTGAGGAAGCCTGCGCCGGTCTTGGTGCCCAGCTTTCCCGCTTCCACGAGGTCGCTCAGGATCTTCGGCGTGGCGAAGCGCTCCGGGAAACCGGTCTGGAGGGACTTGTAGCAGAAGTTGTAGACGTCCAATCCGGCCATGTCCGCGATTGCAAATGGACCGAAGAACGGCAATCGGAAGCCGAACGTCGTACGGACCAAAGTGTCGACGTCGTCCGCTGTTGCAATCCCCTGCTCCACCAGCTGGGCGGCCTCGTGGAAAAGCGCGTACTGCAGCCGGTTGAGCACGAAGCCGGTGACGTCCTTGACGACGGCGGTTTGCTTGCCGGCCGCGTGGACCAGTTCGCGGGAAGCGGCAACGGTCTCCGGCGTGGTGCCGGCGTGGGGAATGATCTCGACACCCGGGATGAACGGGGACGGGTTGGAGAAGTGCACGCCGAGGAATCGCTCCGGACCTGCGACGGCCTCGGCAAGATCGGCGATGGAAATGGTGGAGGTGTTGGAGCCGATCAGGGCGTCCGGACGGGCAGCCGCGCTGATGCGGGCCAGGGTCTGGTGCTTGATATCGAGAACCTCGGGAACGGCTTCTTCGATGAAGTCGGCGTCCGCGACGGCCTCTTCGATGTCCTTGGCGGCCCACAGATTGGCTTTCAGGATTGCCGTGGAACCTTCGGGAAAGAGTCCGGCGGCCACGAATTCGTCCGATTCGACGAGCAGGCGGTCGTAGTTCTTCTGCGCGATTTCCGCAGACACATCCGCCAGCGCCACGCGCGCTCCGCCGAGGGCAAGGACCTGCGCGATCCCGCCGCCCATGTATCCGGAGCCGACGACGGCGATCTTCCGGGCCGCCGCTGCGTCAGCGGGGGTCTTCTGCGTTTCAGTCATGTCACACTGCCTTTGTGTAATCGGGCTCGTAGGAGCAAATGGCGTCCACCTTGGCGGCGGAAGATGATGTTTCGTCGAAGTGGTGGCCCAGCCATTCGCCCACCAGCTTTTTGGCCAGTTCCAAGCCGATCACCCGCTGTCCCATGGTCAGGACCTGGGCGTTGTTACTCAGGACCGAACGCTCCACGGAGTAGCTGTCGTGCGCGGTGACGGCACGGATTCCGGGGACCTTGTTGGCCGCGATGGCCACGCCCAGTCCCGTCCCGCAGATCAGGAGGGCACGGTCCGCCTGGCCCTCGGCAACTTTGCGGGCCGCGTCCACGGCAACGTGCGGGTACGCCGTGGAGTCGTTGGCGCCGACGCCCACGTCGGTTACGGACGCCACCCGGGGATCGGCCTCAAGCAGCGCCATGAGCGCCTGCTTGTATTCGACACCGGCTTCGTCATTGCCGACGACGATCCGCCAGCCTTCTGATCCGCTCATGCTTGAACTCCGTTTCGTGCCGGGGGCGCCAGCTGTGAACCGCCCAGCTGTGGATCGATATGTTGTGAGATCCTCGCCGTGATCAAGCCGAAGGAGACCGCGCCGGGATCAGGGTGGCCCACGCTTTTTTCTGCGAGGGGACGGGCGCGTCCCTTAAGGGGACGCAAACGGGCCGTCTCTGCCGCCGCGGACTCAGCCGCCGCGGCCGCTGCCGCCAGCGCCCGATCAACCGGAGCTCCGGCGTCGAACTCTGTGAGGAACGCGTCCCGGAACGGGAGCAGCGCGTCCACCATGGTCTTGTCGCCGGGTTCGGCCTTGCCGAGCTCGGTGATCGCCGAAACGAACGCCGTGACGGCGGCCGCGGCATCCTCGCCCGAGTAGCCCGCTTTGTTGCCGAGCGCCTGCCCTGCCGCGATGATCGCCGAGCCCCACAGCGCGCCCGAAGTTCCGCCGGCGCGTTCGCTCCAAGCCTCCCCCGCGGCCGTCAGGATCCGCCCCACTGAGGCTCCACATGCCGTCTCGGCGGCAGTAAAGGCCGCGTCAACGCCGCGACGCATGCCGATGCCGTGGTCGCCGTCGCCGGCAATGGCGTCCAGCTTGCCGAGTTCGTCTTCGTGCTCGACGACGACGTCCCGCACCTGGGCGAGCACGGCCACAGCCTGCCGCCCGAGTTCGGCAGCGGCCGTGGTGGGCTGCTCGACGTCGGACTCGTCCACCGCGGTGACGCTCGCGTGGTTGCGAGGCGCGCGCGGCGCGAGGTTGCCTTTGCGGAACGCGGGAGTGTCCGCGGGTGCTGCCCAATACTGTTCGAGCTCCTCGTCCAGCCACAGCAGCGTCAGTGAAAGACCGGACATGTCCAGGCTTGTTACCAACTCGCCGCACTCGGGCTCCACGACGGTGAGGCCCGCTCTATTGAGGAGTTTCTCGATCTTGCCGAAGAGCAGGAAGAGCTCGTCGTACTTGACCGTGCCGAGGCCATTGACGATCGCCACCACGCGGTCTCCGGCGTCGTCGGGCTTGTCATTGAGGAGCTTGGAGACAAGCAGTTCGGCGAGTTCGGAGGCGGTGGGCATCGCGTGCTCGGAGATCCCCGGTTCGCCATGGATACCCAAGCCAAGGGACATCTGGCCGGCCGGAACGTGGAACAACGGATCTTTGGCGCCCGGAAGGGTGCAGCCGTCAAAGGCCACCCCCAGCGAACGCGTACGGTAGTTCGTCTTGATCGCCAAGCGCTCGACGGCGTCGAGTTCCAGTCCCGCTTCGGCGGCGGCGCCGGCGATCTTGAAGACCGTGAGGTCTCCCGCGATCCCACGCCGCTTTTCGATCTGGTCCAACGGCGCGCTGGCGATGTCGTCGGTAACAGTCACGGTGCGGGTCTCGATACCTTCGGCGTTGAGGCGCAACTGGGCCTGGCCGAAGTGCAGCACATCTCCTGCGTAGTTGCCGTAGCTGAGCAGGACTCCGCCCCCGGCATTCGCTGCTTTGGCTACGCGATACACCTGCCCGGCGGCCGGGGAAGCGAACATGTTGCCGCACGCCGAGGCCGTTGCCAGGCCTGGTCCGACCAGTCCAGCGAAAGCAGGGTAGTGTCCCGAGCCGCCGCCCACCACCAAGGCAACCTGCCCGGCGGGGACTTCGGTGGAGCGGACTACCCCGCCATCCACCCGGGCAACATAACCACGGTTGGCGGCGACGAATCCGTCCAGCGCATCGTCCGCAAAGTCTGCGGGGTTGTCGAAGATCCTTGTCATGGTCCTACACGCCTGCCAGCTGGGAAGCGGACTCGGTCCGGTCGGAAGGCTGGGTGGAGCTGGAAGGCTGCTGCCGGCCCTGGGCAACCTGGCTCTCGCCGAGAGCGTAGTTTTCGGTCTTCGGGAGGACTTGGCGGCGCAGGTATTCCTGGTTGCTTGCCGTGACGCTCAGCCCGTCGCCGCCGTAGTGCTCAGTGCACAGAATGCCCTGGAAGCCTACGGACAATGCGACCTTGAAGGCTTCGCGGTAGTTGATGAGGCCGCTCTCCATCGGAGCCGGCATGGTGATGTAGCTGTCGCGGGCGACGTCTTCATCGCGGATGTAGTTCTTCATGTGCCAGTAGTTGGAGTACGGGAGGGTCTTGGCCACCATTTCGCGCCAGTCCTCGATGGGCCGATGGAGACGGATCAGGTTGCCGAGGTCCGGGTTGAGACCCACGTTGTCGAGCCCGATGTCCTGGACCAGCTGCACCGAGGAGTCGGCGGTACCCAGGAACGTGTCTTCATACATTTCAAGGGACAAGAGGACGCCGACTTCCGCGGCGTGCTCTCCCAGTTCCCGCAAGCGTGCGACGGCGTTGCCCCAGGCTTCCTTGTCCCCCACCGGATCCTTGTAGCCTTCCACCGTCCAGAACCACAGCTGCTTCTGCTGCTCTGCGGTGATGGCCTGGTGGAGTCCGAAAGAGACAACCTCGCAGCCCAGCTCGGCTGCCGCGTCGATGGTGCGGTGGCTGTAGGCCAGGTTGTCGGCCCAGTCCTGGGCGTGAATGACGCTGCGGCGGATGGCCGAGATCACCGGGATGCCTATGCCAACGTTGTCCGCGGTCTGCTTGAACTCCGCGAGGCGTTCCTTGCTGAGGTCCCCCGGGCGGACCCAGCTATCGGTGAGGTCCGCGTTGGCAAAGCCGGCGTCCTTGACTTCCTG
Organism: Arthrobacter sp. MMS24-S77; assembly: GCF_054888235.1. NCBI lineage: Bacteria > Bacillati > Actinomycetota > Actinomycetes > Micrococcales > Micrococcaceae > Arthrobacter > Arthrobacter sp. MMS24-S77. The sequence continues at coordinate 1,069,754 of NZ_JBTZRN010000001.1, read as the reverse complement.
CAGGACCTCGGCCCAAGCGGAAGCATCGGCGTCGTTGATGTGCCGTCCGGTGGCGTCTGTCCCGGGGAACTGCAGCAAGGCCGCGGTGATGGGCCAGTTTTCGGCGGTATAAGCCATAGCTTTTCACTCCTTCGTGGAATCCTGTTTCCTATAGGATTTACTATCTGAGCGAGGCTGTCAACATATTTGTTTGGAGTTTCCGCCGACTGGCCTCGATTGCCTCGCTTCATCGAAGATCCTATATGTCTTACATATGTTTGTGAAGTGGGTCACCGGGTATGGACTGCAAGGAGCACGCAAAAAGCCCGCCGATGGGCGGGCTTTGCGGTTCCTGCGGTGTCGAGCCGCTGTCTTGAATCGCCGTCGGGCGCGCGGTCTTAGGGCGACGGCTCAGTCAGCAGGCGCGTCGGCAATGGCCCGAGCGCGAACCTTGTGGACGTGGTCAGCCATGGCGGCCGCGGCTTGCTCCGGGTCCCCGCTGGCCATGGCCTCGAACACGGCCTTGTGTTCGGCGATGGCCTGCTCGGCGTCGGTGATGCCCACTCCCCCGAACAGCCGGAACCGCTGGACTTGTCCCCCCAAGGCGTTGTAGGCCGAAAGCATGAATTGGTTGCCGGACTGCTCGGCGATCAGCTTGTGGAAACGCTCATCGGCCTCAAGGTAGTCCCGGAACTCCACGAATGATGGCCCTCGAGGAGCGGTCTCCAGATCCTCCACGGCCCGGCGCAGATCTGCCAAGCCTTCCGGGGTGATCCGGCTGCACGCCAATCGTGCGTTGACCGGCTCGATCGCCAGCCGCGCCTCCATGAGTTCGGCAAAGTCTTCGCGGGTGAAAACCGGGGCCACCCTATAACCCTTGAGGGCAACCCGGCGGACCATGCCCGTGTGTTCAAGCCTCGCCAACGCCTCGCGGACGGGAGTGGGCGAAACGTCCAGTTCGCGCGCCGTCCCGTCGATACTGACCGCGGCCCCCGGTTCCAGCCGGCCGTCCATGAGCCAGGCAAGGAGCTCCTCGTAGACGTGGTCGGCGAGAACCTGGCGGCTGACGGGTCGGCCGGGGGCGCGATCCCGCGAAGAAGCGAGTTTCATAGACAAATCCTATAGGAATGGGCCCTTTGTGGCGGCTTTGGACGCTGTGTGCCGATTCGGAGGCCTCGGGAATGGGGGATGGCAGAGGGAAACCAACCCGAGGCGTTAAAACCGCGACGGCGGCACCTTCGCAGGTGCCGCCGTCGTAGTTTCGGGGGTTCTAGTTGGCGTAGAACGGGTAGTCGGTGTACCCCTTGGCCCCTTCACCGTAGAACGTGGAGGGGTCCGGTTCGTTAAGCGGTAGGCTCTCACGCCAGCGGCGTGCCAGGTCCGGGTTGGCGATGGCCGGGCGGCCAACTACCACGGCGTCGGCGTGACCGTCGGCTACGAGCGCCGCGGCTTCATCCCGGGTGGTTACTTCGCCGAAGCCGGTGTTCACCAGGAACGTGCCCTTGAAACGCTCGCGCAGGTCCTGGACAAGCTCGCCCTTGGGATCGTGGTGGAGGATGCTCAGGTAGGCGAGGTTGAGCGGGGCGATCGTCTCCACCAGGACTTCATAAGTGGCGCGAACGTCGGCGGGGTCGAGCTCGGCGATCCCCTGGACCGAGTGCTCCGGGGAGATCCGGATGCCCACCCTGTTGGCGCCCAGGGCTTCAACCACCGCGTTGACTGTCTCGATCACAAAGCGGGCTCGGTTTTCCGGGGAGCCACCGTAGCTGTCGGTGCGGACATTGGTGTTGGGGGCAAGGAACTCGTGGAGCAGGTATCCATTGGCAGAGTGCAGTTCGACGCCGTCGAATCCTGCCTCGATGGCGTTCCGGGATGCCGTGACGATTTCCTGGATCACTGCAGGAAGTTCATCGGTGCTCAGTTCGCGCGGCACCGGGTAGGGCTTCTTGCCGTTCGGTGTACGGACTTCGCCGTCGATGGCCACGGCACTGGGTGCCACAATCTCGTGACCACCGGTGATATCCGAGTGGGAAACGCGTCCACCGTGCATGACCTGGGCGAACATCCGGCCGCCTTCAGCATGGACGGCGTCGGTCACCTTCTTCCAGCCCGCGATCTGTTCCTCCGTGACGAGGCCAGGCTGCCCCGGGTAGGACTGGCCCGCCGGCGTCGGGTAGGTGCCCTCGCTGACGATGAGCCCGAGGGAGGCACGCTGGCGGTAGTGTTCCTCAACCAGCGGGCCGGGAATGCCTTCGGCGCCAGATCGGACACGGGTCAGCGGCGCCATGACCAAGCGGTTGGGAAGTTCAAGCTCGCCGAGAGTCAACGGGGAAAACAACATGAGCAGTGCCTTTCAAACGGGAACAGGTCCACTGGCGGCAACTGCCACGCGCCTGCAACTATTCCTGCTGAGACCGGGATCACGTAACGACGGCGGTGGCAGGGTCTACTCTTCGGAGACGTTTGAGCGTAGAACGATGTCATGCCTGGGTTGGCAGATCGGTGGTGGGGTCGTCGTTGCACACTGGCGGCCGTATTCGCCGTGGCCCTTGTCGTCGCTCTGGGTGGTTGCACACAGACCACCCCCGCGCCGGGGGCATCCAGTGCCGCGACACAGTCGGCGACGGATTCCTTGGACCTCAACATTCAGCACTTCATGGATGGCCGAGCGACTTCCTTCGTCGTGCAGGTGAGATGGCCCGGCGGGGAATGGTCCAAGGCCTATGGAGTGCGAAACCTGGACACCAAAGCCCCTGCCCTGCCCCAGGACCGGGTCTCCGTCGGAAGTATCACCAAATCGATGGTTGCCGTCTCGGTCCTGAAACTCGTCGACGAGGGACTTGTTGGCCTCGACGACCCCGTAAATGGTGTCCTCGAGAGCTTCCAATCCACCCTGCACCCGCCCGGGCCGATCACCGTCCGCCAGCTACTGAGCCACACATCTGGGATGCCTGATTTCGGAGACTCCGAATACGCCACTGGACCGACAAAGCAGGTTGTGAACACTCGGCTCAGCATGCAACGAGCACTCGAACTCGCCGCAACGCTCCCCTGGGAGCTCCGAAGAGTGGACACGTATTCCTACTCGAGCTCCAACTACATGGCCCTGGGCCAGCTGATCGAGAAACTGCGTGGAAGACCGATCGGCGAAGTCCTCAAACGAGACATCTTCGACCCCCTGGGTCTGCAACACACTTCGCTTGCCGAACCGGACCGTTCTGCCCCGGACAACCTTCACGCCTATGTCATTGACGGAAACGAGCGGCTCGACGTCACACAGTCGGAGCTTCTTGTCGGTCCCCCTGCCGGCGGCGTCATCTCCACCACGCAGAATGTGAACACCTTCTTCCGGGCCCTCCTCCGCGGCCAGCTTCTCTCTCCTGCCTCTCTGGCGCAAATGAAGACGAAGCCCGCCACCTACGGGTACGGTCTCGGTCTACGGCAGTTTCGTGATGGTTGTTCCAGCAACAACCGATATGGCCATCTGGGAAGCGTCTACGGCTACCTCACCACCTCCATCACAACTGCCGACGGCGGCAGCCAGGTCACCATGACCATGTCAACCCCGCCGCTGCCTTCAAAAGATGAGGGCGCCGGACGCCGCATCGAGCTGCTGGAAGAACAGATGGAATGGGCTGCACAGGAAACCCTCGACCGGCTCTGCCAATGACCGGCCGATAGTCCCCGCAAGACCGCCATTGAATGCTCGCCCAAATCGACGGCGGGGAACTACTTGGACGGCTGCGAACTACTTGGACGGCGCTCCCGGGCAGCCCTCGCCCTGGGGATTCACGATGCAGTTGTCGGCGTAATTGCGCGTGATTGAACGCCAGACGCTGATCGTCTGGGGCGGCGAGGCAAACTGGCCCGTGCCGGGAATCGGCAGACTCGGGCCCCCGTTCACGGAGTAGGTGCCACGGAAGGTGGTGGTCACCGAAATCTGAAAATCACCGGTCTGTTGATACACATGGCTCGTGCGGGTCTTGTGACCCCATTCGTCCTCCCGAAGCGGACCACCGGCGAAGGGTGTCGGTCCAAAGCTGCTACCGTCCCCGTAGGTGTAGGTATATTCCGCTGGAGTTGCCACAATGTGGACCTGTTGTCCAAGGAGCGTCACATCGAATTGCTGTTCAACCGCGTCCGCAAAGATGTTGGTTTCAGCGCCTTTGAGCGTGTGAGGGCTTGGCTGGGCGGTCAGTTCCGCGGGCTTGATCGGAAGATTGCGGAAGTCGCTCTCAATTCTTGCCGCAATCCGTGGCAGGAGGTCCTCCGGTTTTTGGTCGTACAGGCAGGACGGACCGTTTCCGTTGGGGGTCCAATCCGTCCACACAGGATTCGAGACCGACTTCGGCGCGACCTTCCAAATGACCGGAGTGCCGGCCTTCCCACCAGCCTCACGGGGCGGGCACTGCACCTGCCCCGGTAGGCACTTTTTGGCCAAGGAATTGTCGTCAACCTGGCACTGGAGATCTGCCTTGTACTGGTTCGGGTCGTCGCTGACAAAGTTTGGCGGGGCTGGGACAAGCTCACCGGTTTGAGGGTCACGGACAAAATTCGCGGAGACTTCGACGCCGCCCTGTTGATATCCCATCGATATGGGATCACCCTCCGAGGCGGCAGCGGGTCCGAAGGAAGCGATCAACGTCATCGCAGATGCCAAAACAGGAACTATCCAATATGGCGCTTTCATTCGGGCTCTACCGAATCAGCCCGAGGTCTGAGACTTTCCAAGCACCTGATTCAAAAACTGCAATCATGACTGACGCAGAGTTCGACGGAGGCGTTGACGGCTGGCTAACCCTTCCATCGGCTTCGAAGTAGTCGATTTGATCCTGGATCGTTTGAATCTCTACCTGCTGCGAAGGCGCACTCGGTTTGTGTAGCGCCTTAATTGATGGTGTTGTCATCTTGCCTCCCACAACCCATCTGCCTTTGGAGTACCCGGATTCTATCCCCTTTTTGATACGTGCGCAGAAGACACATTGGGGAGCGGTCTTCGCCGACCAAACGGCCATATCACCAGTCTCATAAGCGTACGAAAGCGCCTGGAACCAGTACCTCGCGAACGCCTCCACCCCTTCCTTGCTGTTCGCCTTCGCAGCCTCCGGCAGCACCGGGACCGGCACATTCTGCGCCTTCCCCTTGGCATCGGCCGGCTTATAGGCGGCAGTCGGAGTAGGTGCGACCGTGACACTGGCTGAAGCAGAAGCAGCTGGCGACGCAGATTGCTCGGCACGCGGTTGGCCACCGTTCTCACAAGCAGTCAGCGTCAACATTGCTGCTAAGGCGGCAACGAAGAAGAGCCGGGCGCGGGCGAAATTGGAAGTGTGTGGAGTCATGGCTAGCTATCCCCAAATAGTTTTCAAGACTAAACGTTTCCCAAAAGGGTAACCCAAGTGCCAACCTTGCCCGAAAAGTTATCCACAGGCCCCGGCCGCTCGCCCCGTCACCCAGCCACCCAGCCAAAGCACCCAAACCAAAGGCCTCGACGACGGGACCGCGGCCAGGCCGCCCATCCGTCGTCGAGGCCCATGGGGCCTTTACCTTGGTGCCTACTTCTGAGCCGGCAGCACCAATTCCCCGGACTTATCCGTCGACAAGGCGAGGGAAGAGATGAACTGCGGCTCGCCGTCGGGCCCGTCCTGGGCGGAACGGACCATGTCCGGACGCTCGAACTCCAGGCCTGTCACGTGGCACAGCAGCTTGGCGTCGCTAGGGTTGCCATTGGCGTCGAACATGGGCAGCTCGATGCCGTCGCCGGAACGGCGCAAGTAGTACTTCCCGCGGGTCAAGAGAGCCAGTACGGGCGGCAAAACAAGGGCCAACCCGACGGCGAAGATCGGCGAGTACGGCTGAACAGCCGAACCGAAAGCGCCGAAGAACACTGCGATCGAAACAACAGCTGACATGAGCATCGAGATAAAGCCGACCGGGTTGACCGCATAAAGCATGCCGCGGCGAAACTCGGGAACCTTGGGCGAGATCTTGAGCAGGTATTTGTTGATGGCGATATCGGACGCGACGGTGACAACCCATGCCATGGCGCAGTTCGCGTAGAAACCAAGAATGGTGTTGAGGAACTCGAACATGTTCGCTTCCATCAGCACCAGCGCAATCACCAGGTTCACAACCACAAACACCATCCGGCCCGGGTAGCTCTTGGTGATTCGGGTAAAGCTGTTGGTCCACGCGAGCGAGCCGGAGTAGGCGTTGGTCACGTTGATCTTGATCTGCGAAATGACCACCAGCACCACCGCCAAAGTCATCGCCAACCAGGCCGGCATCATTTCCTGGTACACGCCAAGGAACTGGTGCACGGGCTCGTTCGCGTGGACGGACGCGGCCGGATCCAGGGTCGCAATCAGATAGATGGCAATGAACATGCCCACGATCTGCTTGACCGCGCCGAAAATCACCCAGCCCGGTCCGGCCAGGATCACGGCCCGCCACCAGGCACCGCGATTTTCGGCGGTCTTGGGAGGCATGAAGCGCAGGTAATCAATCTGTTCCGCGATCTGCGCCATGAGGGACAAGCAAACACCTGCGGCCAGCATCACGGAGGCCAGGTTGGTGCCTTCAGCGCCGGATTTGCCCGTGAACGCGAAGAAGTCCCCGATGCTGTCCGGGTGCGAAATCACCAAATACCCCACGGGAACCACCATGAGCAGCAGCCACAAAGGCGTGGTCCACACCTGCAACTTGGACAGGGCCTTCATCCCGTAAATCACCAGCGGAATGACAATAAGCGTGGACGCCGCATAACCAAGCCATTGCGGAATCCCCAAGCCAAGTTCCAGGCCCTGCGCCATGATGGAACCCTCGAGGGCGAAGAAGATGAACGTGAAGGTCGCGAAGATCACGTTGGTGACCACCGAACCGTAGTAGCCGAATCCGGATCCTCGCGTGATGAGGTCGAGGTCGATGTTGTACCGGGCGGCATAGTAGGCCAAGGGAAATCCGGTGGCGAAAATAACCACGGCCGCCACCACAATTCCCAGAATGGCATTCACGGTGCCATACGAAATGCCAATATTCGCGCCAATAGAGAAATCAGCCAAATAGGCAATTCCGCCAAGCGCGCTGGTCGCCACCACACCCGCACCCCATTTGCGGTAGGACCGCGGCGCGAACCTGAGGGTGTAGTCCTCCAGGCTCTCCTTCGCCGCGCTCATCGCATCGGCGTTGCCCGCCGTGCGGCCCCGCGCGCCTAGCGCTACGGAAGGCTCGACGACGGCGACCCCCACCGGGGAGCCGCCCGCCGTCGGGGGCTCAAGCACTTGCGTCGTTTTCGAATCGTCAGTCATCCCCGCAACTTTCTTCGTCTGGACATGTTTCCCCGCTGAACATGGGCCTGACGCTATCCACGGGATGAAACCACGGCGTCACCACGATGTTTCCGCGCTGTAACTTATCCAGCGAGTCGGCCGCCAAGATTGCAGCTCCCGGTTTGTGGACGTCCAACAAAATCGCGATCCCATAGGCCCACTAGCGTCATGAAGGAACGCACCATCCCCTGCAATTAGCGGCCGAGGAGCACCATGACCACCCAGCCAAACCCAAGGCGTACGTCCACATATCCGATTCTGGAAACAGCCCGCGAGCAAGTCCTCGCGAATGGCGAAGGCCTCAGCGAATCCCAACTGCTCGAGATCCTGGAGCTCCCGGACGAAGCCATCCCGGAGGCCCTGCAACTCGCCCACGAAGTCCGCCTGGAACACTGCGGCGAGGACGTGGAAGTCGAGGGAATCATCTCCATCAAGACCGGAGGATGCCCCGAAGACTGCCATTTCTGCAGCCAATCAGGCCTGTTTGACAGCCCGGTCCGCGGCGTCTGGCTCGATATTCCCGAGCTCGTCAAAGCCGCCAAGGAAACCGCAGCCACCGGGGCCACGGAGTTCTGCATCGTCGCAGCCGTCCGCGGGCCGGACATCAAGCTCATGAACCAGATCAAGTTCGCGATCGACCGCATCAACCAAGAAGTGGACATCAACATCGCGTGTTCCTTGGGCATGCTCACCCAGCGCCAAGTGAACCAACTCGCCGAATGGGGCGTTCACCGCTACAACCACAACCTCGAAACCGCGCGCAGCTACTTCCCGAAAGTCGTCACCACCCACAGCTACGAGGAGCGTTTGGACACCTGCAACATGGTCAAAGCCGCTGGCATGGAACTCTGCTGCGGCGCCCTGATCGGCATGGGCGAAACCACCGCCCAGCGGGCCGAACTCGCGAGCCAGCTCGCGGCCCTCGAACCCCACGAAGTCCCGCTCAACTTCCTCAATCCGCGCCCCGGAACGCCGCTCGAAAACCAGGGAATCATGGACGGCAAGGACGCGCTCCGTGCGATCGCGGCGTTCCGCCTGGCCATGCCGCGGACCGTGCTGCGTTACGCCGGCGGGCGAGAATTGACCCTGGGCGATCTGGGCACCCGCGAAGGCCTCATGGGCGGGATCAACGCCGTAATCGTCGGCAATTACCTCACCACCCTGGGCCGTCCGGCCGACGCTGACCTCAACCTCCTCGTGGAGCTGAACATGCCCATCAAGGAACTCCAGAAGTCGCTGTGAGCACTACCGTTCCAAACACCGACACGGCAAGCTACTGCGGCCACTGCGGCGAGCCCGCCGCGCAAGGCGAGCCGGAAATGCAAGGCGGGCCCCCGACGTCGGACGCTCACCAGGGCTGCCAGCAGCGCCTCGCGATGGAACCTCCCCGCTATTGCGCCACGTGCCGGCGGCGCATGAAGGTCCAGGTCACGCCGCTCGGCTGGAGCGCCGAATGCTCGCGCCACGGACGGGTCACGTCATGAGGGTCATCCAACGAGACGTCATCCAGCGAGATCGGGCGAGCCTCTGGCATCCTTACGCTCCGGCGTCGGGGACGCTGCCACTGTGGGAGGTCGAGGACGCCGACGGCGTGACGCTGCGGCTCCGCGACGAAGCCGGCGGCAAGCATGAGGTGCTCGACGCCATGTCCTCGTGGTGGTCGGTCATCCATGGGTACCGCAACCCTCTCTTGGACGCCGCGGCGAAGCGCCAACTAGACACATTCAGCCACGTGATGTTCGGCGGCCTTACGCACGAGCCCGCCGTCGAATTGGCTGAAAGGCTCGTGGCCATGGCTCCTTCCGCCGCGGATCGGCCACTGCTGGAGCGGGTATTCCTGGCAGATTCGGGGTCGGTGTCTGTGGAGGTGGCGCTCAAGTTGGCGGTCCAGTTCCAGACTGCCTCGGGCTTCCCGAAGCGGCAACGTTTCCTGAGCATCCGCGGCGGGTACCACGGCGATACCTTCGCGGCCATGGGAGTGTGCGACCCCGTGGATGGCATGCATTCGGCTTTCCCCGGACTGCTCCCCGCCAACGTGTTCGCCGCGAGGCCACCCGCCGCGGGCGCGCCGACGGAGGAGATCGAGGAGTGGCAGGCGCACGCCGAAGCTCTCGCCCAAGAACACGCCAATGAACTGGCCGCGATCATCGTGGAGCCCGTGCTTCAAGGCGCTGGTGGCATGTTCATCTACGCCGCCGAATGCCTGCGCATCCTCCGGGACATCGCCGATCGGCACGGGATCCTCCTGATCCTGGACGAGATCGCCACTGGTTTCGGCCGCACGGGCGAGCTGTTCGCCGCGGAGCATGCAGGCGTGGTTCCGGACATCATGTGCGTAGGGAAGGCCCTCACCGGCGGATACCTCACCGTTGCGGCGACGCTGTGCACGGGCGAAGTGGCGGCCCGTGTTTCGACTGGCAGTGCCGGCGCCTTGCTGCACGGCCCAACGTTCATGGGCAATCCGCTCGCGTGTGCCGTGGCCAATGCGAGCCTGGGAATTCTCGACGGCGGCGCGTGGCGCGCGGACGTGGCCCGGATCGGCTCGGGCTTGGCCGCCGGCCTCGAAGTCGCTAACGCGCTCGACGCCGTCAAGGAGGTCCGTACGATCGGCGCCGTGGGCGTCATTGAGTTAAACGCGGAAGTGGAGGTCGCCGCCGTGACGAGTGCCGCCGTCGGGCACGGCGTGTGGGTGCGGCCCTTCCGGAACCTTGTTTACACGATGCCGCCGTACATCAGCACCGCGGAAGAGGTCCGGCGGATGGCGGAAGGCATGGTGGCTGCCGTGGCCGAGGTGCACGGCCCATGAGCAGGTCAATGACCGCATGGTTGGAACAACAGGCTGCGGTCCGCGAGCGCCGGGGTCTCGTCCGGACTCCGCTGACACGCCTCGGTGGGGAGTCCGAGGTGGACCTGGCGAGCAACGACTACCTGGGCCTCGCCATGGACCCCAGGCTGGCCGAGGCTGCCCGTGGCGCGATCGGCCGCTGGGGAACCGGCGCCACGTCCTCACGGCTGGTTGCGGGAACCACGGCTCTGCACCTGGAACTCGAAGCCGAACTCGCGAACCTCACGGGCATGGAATCCGGACTCGTTTTCTCTTCCGGATATTTGGCCAATCTGGGCGTCACCACGGCGCTCGGCGGCCCCGGAACCCTCATCGTTGCCGACGAGCATTGCCATGCCTCGCTGATTGACGGTTTCCGGTTGAGCCGTTCGAGGGTGGAAACGGTCCCTCATAACGATCTCGACGCAACCGAACACCAGCTGCGCACCCGCACCGAACCCCGTGCCCTGATCGCCGTCGAATCCATCTACAGTGTCTTCGGCGATGCCGCCCCGCTCCCCCAGCTGTTGGCACTGGCCGAAGAGCACGATGCGATGCTCTTCGTGGACGAGGCCCACAGCCTAGGCGTTGCCGGCCGCGTCATGTTTCAGGGGTTTGGCTCGGTGGCTGGAACCGATCTCTCAGGCCACCCCAACGTTGTATTGACGGCAACGCTTTCCAAGTCGCTCGGCAGCCAAGGGGGTGCAGTCCTGGGCAGTGCCCTGCTCCGCGAACACCTCGTCAACAGGGCCCGCAGCTTCATTTTCGACACCGGCCTCGCACCTTCTTCGGCTGCTGCCGCGCTGGCCGCCGTCGGGATCATCCGCACGGAACCCTGGCGTGCGGCGGCCGTCCACCAGAACGCCGCAAGCCTCACCGCCGGGCTGGCGCCGGCGCTTCAACGGTGGGGCGCCGGCGTTGGGCCCGTGGACGGGCCGTTTCAGGCGGCTGGTGCCGTGCAATCCATCCCCATGCCCTCAACCTCTGCCGCGCTTGCGGCAAGCCAGGCGGCACACCGGGCGGGTGTCCGCGTCGGCTGCTTCCGCCCGCCGTCGGTTCCCGACGGCGTCTCGCGGCTCAGGCTGACGGCCCGCGCCACCCTGACGCCCCATGACATCGACTACGCGTGCGCAACGTTGCGCCGCATCCTGGAGGAAACTCAGTGAAACTACCCCACATAGTGCTCGTCACCGGAACGGACACCGGCGTCGGCAAGACGGTCACGACGGCGGCACTCGCGTCCGCGCTGCAGGCTGAGGGCCGTTCGGTGGCCGTGTACAAGCCCTGCCAGAGCGGCGCTGCAGCTGGCGACTCCGACTGCAATGAGATCATTCGCCTGGCCGGACCGCTCACTGCCGAGGCCGGCGTCGTGCTTCAAGAACCCCTCGCCCCGGTTCCCGCGGCCGCACTGGACGGGACCACGTTGCCACCGCTCGCGGCACATGCCGCGCGCGTCCGCGAACTCGCGAGCACCCATGACCATGTCCTGGTGGAGGGTTCGGGCGGCCTTCTCGTCGAGTTAGACCCCGACGGCGGCACGCTGGCGGATCTGGGCGGGCACCTTGGACGGGACGCGACTTTTGTTGTGGTTGCGCGTCCCGCGTTGGGAACCCTCAACCACACGGCACTGACTCTCGAAGCATTGGACCGGAGGGAACTGACCATCCAAGGGGTGGTCCTGGGAACGTGGCCTGATGAACCGGGGGGCCTGGAACACGGCAACCGGGCAACTCTCGGCGCGTTGCGACCGCTCCTCGGGGTATTGCCTGAGCGTGCCGCGGACCTTCCGCCGGTGACTTTCCGGGAAGCAAGCACGCATTGGTTGAGCGGTTTGGACTGCTTGAACGGGGCCTGGTCATGAACGCCCCTGCCAGCGCAAGCACCCAGACGTGCCCCTATCTGGTGCTGCGCGAGCCGTCCGTGGTGCGGGAAGTCCTGCACCGACCGGAGGACTTCAGCCCGGCGAATGCCCTCATCGCCGTGACGCCTTTGTCCGGACAATCCTTGCGTGTGCTCCAGCGTGCCCGCTTTGCACTACCGCCGGTGCTGGCCAGCAACGATACAGCTTCACACCCAGGGATCCGCAAGGTGGTGGCCGGGTTCTTCACCCCGGCAACGGTGGGCGCCGTGGAGCCGCGGATTCGCGAGATCGCACAGGACGCTGCCGCCGCCGCGGTTGGGCTGCTGGAAACAGTTGGGCGGGTGGATCTGGTTCAGGCCGTGGCAGCGCTCCCACCGGCAATCGTGATGTTGGACCTTCTCGGGCTCCCCGTGCGCGACCTCCCGGAGTTGAAAGCGTGGAGCCTGGACTCCCTGGAGCTTTTCTGGGGCTGGCCGGAAGCCGAGCGGCAACTGGAACTGGCTCACAGCGCGGCCGAGTTCTACGGCTGGCTGCGGGAGCTCGTCCTCGAGGCCGTGGCCTCGCCCGGGCGCAATCTATTCAGGTCATTGGCAGAACACGGCCTCAGCACCCCCGAAATCTGTTCCCTCGGCTACTTCCTACTCATCGCGGGGCAGGAAACCACCACCCAGCTCATCAGCACTGCGTTGTTTCGGCTTGCGGAGGGGTCCGCGGGCTTTGCCTGGGATGACGCCGCCTCCGGCTCCACATCACGCGACCTCATCCGGCACGTCCTGGCCACCGAGTCTTCAGTCCCCACCTGGCGCCGGATTGCCGCACAGGACTCCGTGCTCGACGGCGAACGCATCCCCGCGGGTGCCGAAATCCTGCTGGAGCTCACGGGGAACCACGGGTCGCCAGGCCAGGCTTCGACTGCCCACGGACTCGGTCCAACGGCCTACGGTCTGGCCTTCGGCTCAGGGATCCACCGCTGCCTTGGTGCGAAGCTCGCGGAACTGGAGGCCGCCGTCGTCGTGCAGGAAACCGCGGCAGCGCTACAGGGCGTTCGCCTGGCGGACCCGGAACCCGAATGGCTCCGCTTGTTGTCCTTCCAGGCGCCGCGGACGGTCAGCGTCGAGTTCTGACGAAGTCGGTGGCTTCGTTCACAGCCGGAGCATCCGGGTGGATGCTCCGGGTCTCCGATCGCTGGTTCCGGGTGCGAATCCAGTCGCCAGGGTGCACCTTCGGCAGGATTTTTGCGATGGCCAACGCGCCATACATCAAGGTATTGATCGCGACAAAGGCCGCCAAAATGGCAAACCACTCGGAATGCAGGATTTCCTCGGGAAACAGGATTCCAGCGGGCAGGGACGCGGAAATAGCCACGGTTATGCCGCCTTCGAGAATTCACTGGCCTGTGAATGGTTGAGGTGTTTCCATTTTGCTTGCCGGCCTAGGGAGATGTCGATGATTCCCTTTACATAAACCACGTTGAGGAACATGTCGAAAAACAACTCCGGAAAGAGCGTGACAGCCAAAAGGCGTGCCCGCCAGCCACCCTTCCATACCGTGACAACTCGCTCGATCGAGAAAACGACGCCAAGTCCCAGCCAGAACGGGAACCAAACCCAGGTATCCAGCGACAAAACCATCAAGAGGATCAGCAGAAGGTAGGCACTGAGGGCAATGACCCCATAGCCAATGCCGAATTGCTGCGCCCAGTAGCGAAGTGTCTGCGGTGTGGCACCGTACGCGCCGAGGTTTTCCAAGGCCCCCCGCTGCCAACGGAGCCGCTGCGCCCACAGGGTACGGAAATTCGGCATCAATTCGGTGACCACGGTGCATTGCATGGGAGAAATCATGAGGCCACCGAGCGACTTCAGGGCAATCGTCAGCTCATTGTCCTCGGTTAGCGACGCGGTGTCATAAACGTCGCCGTGAATTCCGGGGATCGACTCACCGCGGCTCTGCGCAACAGTGCGCAAAGCACGGGGGCGGAAGATCGAAGCCGTACCGGTCAGCACAAATACGCGGCCACGCCGTCGTCCGATTTCCCGTGAGTACCGGATGTATTCGTTGCGCTGGAACTGGCCGACAATTCCATGTCCCTCTTCCCCATAGAAAAGACCGCCGACAGCCATCAATGCCCTGTCATTGCTCAGCCGCGAAACCGCGGCCTCCAGGAATCCATCGTCGAGCCTGGTGTCGGCGTCCATCACCATGACGACGTCGTTATCGCCCTGGCCGGGCAGCAGCCACGTCAGCGTTTGGTTGAGGGCACCGGCCTTCTTCTTCGTGTTGTTCACGGATTCAAAGACCTCAACTCCGGCCTCACGTGCAAGGGCGACAGTTGCGTCCGTGCAGTTATCGGCAACCACGATCACACGTTCCGGGCGATGCGATTGGGACAAAAGGGAAGCAATAGTGGATGGCAGCGAAACTTCTTCGTTGTGCGCGGGGATCAAGACCGTCACCGATACCGGGCCGGCATACACACCGCGGGTTTCCGCCATGACAATCTTTGGAGCCAGTGGTGTCTGCGGATTCGCCGAGCGACGCGACCTGTTGGCAATGCGCCGCTCCAACAAAGCCACGCCGGCCGATAGCAGAAGCGCGAATGCGATAGCCACGAGAATCACTCGCGGTTCCGGCGCCACCGAATCGTAGAGAACCCTCCACACACCGATAACGATGCCCTCGGCCCGCGACCCGACCGCTGAATTTCCCGTTGAGGCAACGGCCAACCACAAGAGGGCCGCCGCACCGCTAACGGTTACTGCGATAACAATGCCGACCATTCGCTGAAAGATTCCTCGACCCACCGGCGAATGCTATCAGTTGCTCGCTGTGTGAAAAACTTTACGATTTTGCCGGGGCCAGGCGATAGCCCACCCCGCGCACCGTTTGGAGCCAGCGCGGATTCTGTGCGTCGTCGCCGAGCTTGCGGCGAAGATTTCCGATATGCACCTCTACGGACCGTTCGTCGGCTTCGCTCGTGTAATTCCCGACGTCGTAGGGTTCGTTCCGGAGGCGACGCACAAGGGCCGCTTTGCTCAAGACCGTGCGGTCCGCCTCAAGGAATGAGTACAGGAGGTCGAACTCCGTGGGAGTCAGCCTGACATCGTGGCCGTCGATGGAAATGGTCCGCGTCGCATAACTGAATTCGAGACCGTTGTGCCGGAAAGTCCGATCGGAAGGCGGGATATTTCCTGAGTTTGCCGCTGCGGCGAAAGCTCCGGAGCGCGGCCGGCGCATCATGGCGGCCACCCTGGCGCGAAGCTCGCGGGGCCGGAAAGGCTTGGTCAAGTAGTCGTCAGCCCCTGATTCCAAGCCCAAGAGGGTGTCCAGCTCGTCGGCCTTGGCTGTCAGCATGACGATATAAGCGTCGGAAAATTCCCGGACCTGGCGTACCACTTCGAAACCGTCAATATCAGGCAAGCCCAGGTCCAAGGTGATCACATCCGGCTGCACATCACGCGCTGCCCGGATACCGGCTCTCCCGCTCGCTGCCACATGAACCTCGAAGCCGGCTTGGCCCAGGACAACACGGACCAGTTCTCGGATGTCGTGGTTGTCTTCTATGACAAGTCCAACCCGCAGTACAGTCATCCCAGCCCTCTCAGCCCTGCTTCGGATGGAAGTATATCGGGCGACCGGTATCCTTCAGGCATGCGACGTGACCTCGAGCAGATACGATTTTTGGCGGCATGAAACGTCCGTTTGAATGGGACGCCAAGAGCGGCCGGGTTATGTTCTTTCAGCACGCCTTCCATGAGTATTCGCTCACCGATCGAGTAGCGCTCAGCCAGTTGCCCCTCACCGTGACGGTTTGCCTCACGGCGGTCCTTGTCGCCCTGCATTTTCCCGCCACCCTGGGCAATCCATTCTTCGTCGTCTTCCTGGCGACCCAAGCTGCAGCCTGGGTCCTCTGCTGCGCCGTCCCGTGGGACAGACTCCCTTTCCCCACCTTCCTCGCCATCCCGCTCCTGGACATGGTCTCCATCAGTTTGGGACGCGAAGGAGGCCAGGACAGCCCCATCGGAATCAGCCTGCTGACTGTCTTTCCCGTCATTTGGCTCTGCGCCTCGGGGTTGTTCCGGCGCTCTGCCCTGGTTATTTCTTTCCTGGGACCGCTCGCCATGATCTGGGTGCCGCAATTCCTCCACGGAACGTACACGCCTCAGGATCTGATGCGCGGTTTGCTGCTGCCCATCATGATGCTCGGCATCGGCGTGTCGATCAGCGTCATGACCCAGAGCATGGTCTTGCAGCAAAAGAGCCTCGAGGAAAGGGACGCCGCGCTCCTCCGGGCCCTGGCGGATAGTCAGCACAAGGAACGACTGCTCAACACAGTTCTGGAAACCGTCCATCTTGGCGTCGTTGCCATAGATGCTGACGGCCGCGAAATCATGATGAACCGAAAACAGCGAAAAAACCACGTGCTTGCTACACCTGGAGGCGCAGGCGGCCACGGCGAATCGCAACTTTTGGTTTTCGACGCGGACCGCACCACGCCCACGGCGGCAGATCGCAGGCCGATACACCGCGCCGCGATGGGGCAAGAGTTCACTGACTACCTCGTCTGGGTCGGAGCAGGCAGCGAACAGCGCGCCTTCACCACCAGTGCACGCTCCATGAAGGACGATGACGGCAGTTACTCGGGTTCAGTGATCGTGTTCAGCGATGTCACGGCTCTGATGAACGCGCTTGCCGCGAAGGACGATTTCGTATCGAACGTTTCCCACGAGTTCCGCACCCCGCTGACGTCCATCACGGGTTACGTGGAACTTGTCTTGGAGGAGGCCGAGGACTTGCCCATGTGGGCGGTGCAGCAACTCGAGATTGTGCAGCGGAACGCGGAACGGCTCCTCTCCCTGGTCTCGGACCTGCTGGCTGTCCGCTCGGGGCACATGATCGTTCAACCACACGCGGTGGACCTCTCCGAGCTGGTCAGGACGAGTGTCGCCTCAGCCGAGCCAAAAGCCAACGACGGCGGAGTGCGGCTTCACGTCGACGCCCCCGAACGATTGGAGGCACATGTCGATGCCAACCGTATTTCCCAGGTCCTGGACAACCTCATCTCCAACGCCATCAAATACTCCCCCGACGGCGGCGACGTGCACGTCACGCTGATGCAGGAGGAAAACGGAGTAGTGTGCTGCGTCAAAGACACCGGCATGGGCATGGGCAAGCAGGACCAGGCAGATGCCTTCACCCGGTACTTCAGGGCAGGAAACGTACGTAATACGGCCATTCAAGGCGTCGGTTTGGGACTTTCCATCTGCAAGGCAATCGTCGATGCCCACGGCGGGACCATCGGCCTGCAGAGCGTTCCCGGCGAAGGGACAACGTTCACGTTCCGCGTTCCAGCCTGAGCCCTACCAACGCCCGCTCACATCCAACGCGATTCCCACCGATCCCCGCTCACATCCGAAGCCTTTCCCACCGATCCCCGCTCACATCCGAAGCCTTTCCCACCGATCCCCGCTCACATCCGAAGCCTTTCCCACCGATCCCCGCTCACATCATGTGAGCGAGCGTTCCCGTTTTTGGCCGTAGACGTGAGCGAGGGTCGGGGATTTTGGGCACATAGGTGAGCGAGCGTCGCTGGAGAGGCCCTGCGTAGACTGAGGATATGGGCGAGAGCCGTGATCTGCTGACGCCTGAGCAACGCAGCCTGAACATGTCCAAGATCCGGGGCAAGAACACCAAGCCCGAGCTCCTGGTCCGTCGGCTCCTGCATGCCAAGGGGTACCGGTACCGGCTCCATGGCCGGGCCGCGGGCGGGAAGTTGCCCGGCAGCCCGGATCTCGTGTTTGCGGGCCGGCACAAGGTGATCTTCGTCAACGGATGCTTCTGGCACTTCCACGATTGCAAGGCGGGCCAGCACGCGCCAACGGCCAACGCGGACTTCTG
Source organism: Arthrobacter sp. MMS24-S77 (assembly GCF_054888235.1). Taxonomy (NCBI): domain Bacteria; kingdom Bacillati; phylum Actinomycetota; class Actinomycetes; order Micrococcales; family Micrococcaceae; genus Arthrobacter; species Arthrobacter sp. MMS24-S77. The sequence goes on along the minus strand of NZ_JBTZRN010000001.1, from coordinate 1,051,870 downwards.
GGAAGCCAAGCGAAACCGCACCCGGGAGCGCGACGCCGCACAACGGGAACTGCTGAGAGCCTCAGGTTGGGAGGTTCTCACCGTGTGGGAATGCGAACTGCGGGACAGTTCGGCTTTGGAGAGTCAGCTCACGCAGTTCCTCGACGGCGGCCGAACAGGAAGTAGCTCAGCGGCCCAAAGAAGTTGATGAAACATGCGGCCCGCCACACTGCTTTGCTGCCCCGGATTTGAGCCGCGGGTGTCTTGGCGATGCTTCGTTGGGCCGCCACCAGCAGCGCCAATTGTCCCGCACCCACCACGAGCACACCGGCGCGCTGCCCGGGGGTCATGTCCTTCCAGGATTTCTTCTTCTTGCCGCGCATGATGCCTCCATCTGCAAATGACTGCTCTCTCAGGCTAGTCCGCCTGCCGCCCGGACGGAACAACCATAGCCTCACCCACGCGCCTGCCGGACCACTTCTCCCCACGACTGCTGGGCCAGGTCCGTGACCGCGGCAAGAATCTCCGCCGGCGGCCGTGACAAGTCAAGCGGATACTCCACAATGTCGATGTCCGTGTTGAGGATCCGCCGCAGCTTCATCTCGCCCTTCCCCGCGTAAACCAGCCACGCCGTGGGTACCTGCAGGGCCGTGCAGTAAGCCAGCATTTGGTAGTGGTCCGCGTTCAGCGATGCCCCGGAATCCGTGGCGGCCTTGTATTTGGTGCCATACGCCACCACGGGCCTGCCACCCAGGAAATGTACGGCGTCCGGGCGCACTGTGAGCCGGTCCGAATCCCGCACGGCCTCGTTGAGTGTGGCACCGTATTGAAGCCGCATTTCACCCGGATGTGCTCGCATGGCCTGGCGCAGTGCCACGCCCACGAATTCCTCAAACACACGGGACATGTCCACCACGAACGAGGCGGTCTGCTGCTTTCCCTCGCCCGCTTCCGCAGACGCGTTCCGCAGGATGAGCTCGGCCAAACGGAGCACGGGGTGGTACCGGAGATTCATCCGATTGGCCTGCCACCGCGGGAGGGGAGCTCCGGACTGCAGACGCGTGACGGCGTCGAGCTTTCCCTTAAGCTGCCGCAAGCGGCTCAAGACGTTCTGCCGCACGCCGGGCACCTTGCCCATTCGCTCAAGGGCGGCACGGAGAATACGGTTTTCGGCAATGTCCTCGGTGAATTCGTCGTAGGAGACTTCCAGCGGAACCAGCATCCCGGGGCGACGAGAGATCTGGTCCGAGATCCGGATGCGGCCCTTGACCGTCCGGAGGGACTCATCCACGGTCAGGTAACCCTGCAGCGGACCGCGACTGAGGGCGCGTTCCGCCAGCTGGGCGAGGGATTCCGCCAGCGCGCTCCACAGGTCCTTGTGCTCGACGGCGGCCACGGAATCCTCGCGGAATCCCTGGTCTCCGGCGTAGCTGAGCAGGAACAGCAGCCGGCTCAAGCCCAGGCGGTCCTTGGGCCGTATCTCGAACTGGACGGTCGGGGTGCGCACGGAGCCGACCTTGCCCACGGGCTCGATCCTGTAGAGGCCCATCCCCATGGGCGAGGCCTTCGCGAGCCCGCTGGAATTGAGCAGCGCGGCGGCGTCCGGATCAAGCTTGTCCACAATGCCGCCGGAGAGTTCGTCCATGACGATGTGCCGGATAGCCGGGACCTTCGCGGAAGCGCGGGCGGCAGGCCGTCCGATACCCGGTGCGCGGGCGGGCCGGGGTGGAGCGGCCTTAGCGGGCCGCAAGTCGACCCAACAACTGGTCCAGACCGAAACGCTCTTCCAGCTGGGCCCGGTTCAGCTGACCGTGGTAGTGCTCCTCCAAGAGAGGCATGAGCTCGTACTTCCAGATCCGGCGCAGCCCGGCCGGGTTCTGGGCCGCGTTCTTCATGAAGTACGACGGGCCGATCATCAGGTCCCGGTCCCAATCGTCAATAGAGTCGTTCAAGGCGTCAAGCAGGTCCGCGTTGAGGGTGTCCAGGCCGCGGGCCGAGAGGAACCGCCTCAGCGAGCCGCGGATCGGTTCCACCTTCGGGTGCAATTCAACGAACGCGAACCGACGGCGGATGGCGGCGTCCATCATGGCGATGGAGCGGTCTGCCGTGTTCATGGTGCCGATGATGTAGAGATTGTCCGGCAGGCTGAACGGCTCGTTGGGGCTGTACTGGAGATAGATGCGGTCGTCCCGGTATTCCAGCAGGAAGTACAGCTCACCGAACACCTTGGCCAGGTTTGCCCGGTTCATCTCGTCGATGATGAGGAAGTACGGCTTGTTGGAGTTCCCGGGTTTCGCGGCTTCTTCCGCCAGGCGACGCAGCGGTCCGGCCACGAGTTTGAACGAAACCTGGCCGTCGTCGGTCTTATCCGGCCGGTAGCCCTCGAAGAAGTCCTCGTACGCGTAGGACGGGTGGAACTGCACCAGCTTGACTCGCTCATCGGTGCTGTCCCCGGCGAGCTCGGCAGCCAAGTGCTTGGCGAGGTACGTCTTGCCTGTGCCCGGAGGGCCGTAGAGCACCAGTTGGCGGTTCTCTTCCAGCAGCTCGGCGATCTCCTTGAGCGGCTCAAGCTCCATGTGCAAGGAGGCGGCGAACTCTTCCGTGAGCGGGCGGAACCCTTCCTGGACGGGCTCGACGACGGCGTCCGGAGCGGCGGTGTCCTCACCGTCGGATTCGGCTTCCGCGGGCAGGAGCGACTGCAGCGACTGGATGACCTTGGTAACGTCCACGACAATCCCCGGGGTGGAGAGCTGGCGTTGGACATGCCGTGGAGCCTCCGCGATGGGATGGGTCTCGTCGAACCAGCGCACTTTGCGACGGAGCCGGCGGTTGTCTCCGTTGTGTTCTGGTTCGCCCAGGACCACGCCGATCCTGCCGGCTCCGGAGCTCTGGAACAGGGCGAGGTCGCCCGGTTTCATCACGGTCAGGAACGCGAAGACGGCGGTCTTGGTGTCTTCCCGCTCTACGTAGCCGAGGTGCTTGTAGTCTTCATCCACCGCATGCTGGACCACGCCTGCTGTGACGCCGGGGCTGAGTTCGCGGAGGTGTTCGACGTCGAGGGTTGCCTTTTCCTCGTCCTGCCAGGCGGCAAGGAGCTCGGCGGAGTCTTGGTGCGTCCGCAGCAGCCAGGCACGACGGCCGGGATCCCCCACTTTGCGCCACTGGCTGACGAGCTGCCGATCGTACCAATCGATACGCTGGCCGGCCTGTTCGTCCAGGTGCAGCCGGATCCGGTGGACGTCCGCAGTGATGTCGTTTTCGGTTTCGCCGTGGGCGCCGCCCACGAGCGAAGCGAAAGCGTCCCGGATTTCGCGCCGCTCAACGTCTGCGACCACGGGCTCGAAGTAGCTGGGCCATGCCAAGTATTCGATGCTGCGCCGTATGGCTGGCTGGTCCTCGGGTGTTGCTGCGGCGAGCTCGTGGAATTTCAGCGGGTCCTTGAGGGCTTTGGTGATGCTCGCGTTGGACTGGCCATCGACGTGCGCCACGAAGCGGCACAGCCAAGTGAGGTGGTCCCAGATGGTCCAGTTGAACTCTGCGGTCCGGTCACGGATAACGCCGTGATCGGTCATGCCTTGGTACAGCTCCTTGGGCAGTTCGAGCTCGGGATCGAGCCAGGACGCGGCCTCGGCAACGCGGGCACGCTTCACCTTCAGCGATTTGACTTCATGGGCCAGGGGCAGGGACTGCAGGAAGAGCAGCTCGACGGCGAGCAACTTAGCCTCGCGGGATGCCCCTTCCAAGTTGTGACGCAGATTGGTCATCATGGGCGCTTTCGAGTCCCCGACGCCGTGCTCCAGCCGTTCCAGGAGCTCGGCGGCGGCGTCCACGGTCCAGGTGCGGGTGCCGGAGTCGAGCGCCGAAGCCTTGCCTTGCAGCCCCGGGCCCAGCACGAACCACGCCGCATCTTCGATCTCCTTGGAGATACCGGGGGCACGGGTCAGCGGGGTTTTGGTGGAGGGAGTCACCCTGCCAACTTACATGGTTTGGCAGGGTGACGGCATCAGGAAAGTCGGCGTACCCGCCTCATGCGCCCCACCTCATGTGTTCTGCCACATGCGTCCCGCCTCTTGCTTTCTGCCGCATGCGTCCCGCGCCCGAGCATTCCCCAAATCAATGCATTCCGAAGCGGTAGTTGGCAGGCACAGGCTCTCCAGGGCACACTTCCTGCCATAGGGCGGAGATCCCGTCTTCTCCTTCGCGGATGTCCGGTATCTCGACGCCGTCCCGCAGTATTGCTGCTGTTTCCTCGCCCCTGCCGACGCCCGCAAGGGCGAGGGCCGTCAGGAACCGAATGCGCCCGACGTCGGACATTCCGGCAGGTGCCTCGCTCGCCAAGGCGAGTGCCTGGGCGGGATTTCCGTGCCGGATGCTCAGCGTCATGGCTTCGCTGAGCAGTGGGACATTGGAGGGCTCGAGGCGGCTCGCTGCAGCCAGTTCAGCCAAGCCTTCGCCAATATTGTTGGTGGCGAGCAAGGCAACGGCGCGGCCACGGCGGGCGAGGACCGTGGAACGGGGCGAGAGGGTATGTGCCGCCAACGCGTCGGCGTACCCGGCAATCGCACCAACGAGGTCCTGGCGGGCGTGCTTCATGGTGGCCAGGTGGAACTGTGCTTCCGCTCCCCCGTCCTTTGCCAGGAGTTCTTCCCAATCGGCTCCAGCCACGAAACTATCGGCGCCCGTGAAACTCCCGCCTTCCAGCAGGCTGTGCCAGGGGCCTGTTTCCTCGATGGTGTCAGGCGTCGTATCGTCGGCGAAGGGTGTGCCGCTTTCGTCCAGCCAAACGCGCCCTGAGCGTCGCCGTCGGGCGCTCTCCAAAGCACCCCAGGCGCTGCCGCGCACCAGCATCACGTCCGGAGGCAGCGCATAGTTCCGTGTGGCTTCGGCGAGCGCGTCTTCCAGCTCCGCGTCCGGGACAAGGTCTTCGAGCCGGACGCTGGCATGGGCCACGGCCTCGTCCCAATCCTGGCCATGGGAGGTTCCGGGATCCAGTTTGGCGTTGCCGTAGGCCTCCACCCAGCTCCATTCGGCACGGGCAGGCATGACCAGGTGCTCGAACTGGGTCTGCGCCAACCCTGCCTGGATCTCCGCGTAGGGCTCGGCCCCGGGGCTGAGCCATTCCTGCCAGCGCTTCCCGCCGTCGCCCTGGCCCCAAACGAACAGCTTCTTCCCCCGCAGGAGGCTGGTGGACAGCATGGCGAGGCCGTCGCCGTCGCGGTCCACTGCGGCGATCCAATGCCGGTGTCCTGGCTGGATGTCGAAGAAGAAATCCGCAGCGTGCGGGCTGTTCACGAGCCACGTGGCATCCGTGCCCTGGTGCTCCGTAGGCCGGACGCGGGCGATGTCCGTGGTGTAGTCGCTGCCGAAAGCCTCGGAGGCGGGCGCAATCACACGTGTTTCCGATGTCTCCGGAACGGCGGCATTGCTCCACCAGTACATGGGGACGTCGTGGTCATGGGGGTTGCGGATCCGGACCGCCGTGAGCAGGACGTCCGAGTCCTCCGGAAGCCACATGTCCACTTGGAAAACCACTTCGCGGAGGCGTTCGAACTCCCACATCCGCAGCACGTCGTGGCCCTCGGGCGTTTTGACGATGGCCGCGTGCAAAGGATCGCAGGTGGTGGGCGAGTGCCCGCGGGTGCCAATGTTCCATTCGATACCGCCGGCGAACCAGGCTTTGCGCAGGGCGATGTTGGCGAACTGCAGCGTCCCGTGGGTGTGGAGGAGCTGCTTGCCCGAAGCCTTGTCGAAGAGCTCCCACAGCCGCCCGCCCAGGGTGGGGAGGACCACGGCTCGCAGCTTGCTGTTTTCGAGCACGACGGCGGGCACGTCGTGGGCGGTCCGCTCACGGGAGTAGCCGTCCTGCATCAGGTACGGGAACATGTTGGGCACCTGGCCGTAGCGTGCCGCGGCCTGCAGTTCCTCCGGGACGCCGTCGCCGATTCGGTACGGCTGGTCCAACTCAGCCATGACCACCGGCAGGGGGCTATTGGGACCCAACTCCGCCATATTCAGGGTGACGGTGGAGAAGTCCAGGGTGCTTGCCGTGCCAGTCTTCTCGGTATGTTCGAACATCAGTGTTTTCCAATCGTCAACAGAAGCCCGCGCTTCGGCTCAAGGGTGATGGGCTGGCCAGGCCCGTAACTCGCAGCCGTTTGAAATCCTTCGATGGAGTGCACGGTCACCGGGCTCGAGGCGAGGCCCGCAGCCCCTTCCGCCGACAGCGCTGGGGTCGCTCCGCCGTCGAACACCAATGTCACGTCCACCGGCTCAGCCGCCCACGACGCGAGCGCCACCACAGCCGCGCCATCCGGCGTCAGCCAGGTTGTCGCCAGAACCTCCGGATTGCTGCTCCGGATCGGGGCGTCGCTTGCCCAGTGTCCGATCATGGTGGCTTCTTCCAGGCCGTTGTTTGCCCAGAATTGCCACAACGGCCTGTTGTCGACGGCGGGAGCCCTGCCCGTCATGCCGAACACCATTCCGCGCCAGGGATTGCCGCCACCCTCCAGCATCTCCCCCATGAGGCCGAAGGGAATCCCGGAAAGCTCAACGAGCCAATATTCGGGCGAGGTATTTTCGTAGTCGAAGTACTCCCCGAACCACAGCCTGTCCACATAGGGCATGTGCTCCATGTACAGATTCGCCGAGGAGACCAACCCGTCCTGCGCAGTGAACTGGTTGGCCGAATGCAGGTCAATGTCCGGCCCGTCGGTAGTCCCGCAGTTGCGCTCGAGAACCTTGCGGACGCGGAGCATGGTGTGGCGGTCATACGCGATGTCATCGAGGTAGATGCCATCCAAGCCCGTACGCCTGGCCAGCTCCTCAAGGCTCCTCACGTAGAAGTTCTCCCAACGCGATTCCCCGCTGGTGACCACCGCGATGTCATCCACATCGGAGGCGAACCACGCTGACACGTAGCCGTTGCCAACATGTTCCTGCAGCCAGATATGGCCGAGGCCCGGTCCGTCACTGAACACCTCGTGCCCCAGCGAGAGCAAGGGCAGCAGCTCCGGGCTATGGAAGGTCAGCTCCCGGACGGTGTTGTAGACCTTGGCCCTGAGGCCGCTCCGGTGGGCTTCCTCGACATAGGCCGCCAGTTTCCCCGCCGTGAGAAGGGGATCGTTGATGTATGGGGCCGGCGTCGTGGCGTGGTGGACATTGACCAGGGTGGCGCCCGACGCAGCAATGGCCTCCGGCTCGGCAGGGGCATGGAAGAAGCGGTTGGCCAGATGCTTGGCAGGGTTGATGGGCTTGAACGGGGTGAGCAAGAGCCGGAAATCGAAGTCCAATGCCTCCCCCGTGGCCAGGGTACGGTTGCCGCTGAAGGCCGACACCGTGACCGTTTCGCCTGCAGTCCGCAGTGCCACGCCTCCCCGCACCGAACCGTCTTGCACCGAACCGTCTTGCACCGTGCCGTTGTGCCGGTTGGCCCACGACGCCGGTTCCACCAACGGCTTTTCCCGGTAGAAGTTCGTGTTGAGCGGCCGTTCATAGTTGCCGTCGCGCAGGGCAAGTTGCACGCCTGCGTTCACGCTGCCCAGCCAGAGGGAGTCCTGGTTGCGCTTGGCCACGTCCCATGTCCAGCCAAGGGTTTCGGGTCGCCGGCCGCCCGGAACGCCGAGTCCCATGGCGAGCGGAACAGTGGCCTCGTGGAAGTCGAGCCGCAAGCCGGCGTCGTCAATCTCCAGCGGTTGCCCGGCGGTGAGGTGCAGCGAAAAGGTGCACGCGCCGTTGGCCTCCAAGGTGCCCCGCAGCTCTGCTGAGAGCCCGACGTCGGCCGGCCCGCCGGCGCTGCCCGGCTCACCGGTGCGGCCCGTCCACCGGCAGCGCCACGACACTTGGGCCGGGCCGTCCGCCGTGAATTCCAGGGGCGAGTAGCTCCATCGCAACGGCGCTTTCCCGCCTGCGGGGTCGGCAAGGGTGACGCCGAAGTGCAAAGGCGCGGCGAACAGCTCGACGGCGGGGCCATCACAGGCGGTTACCGAGGGAGTGAAAGTCGAGGTCAGCTGGGCCGGGAGTCCGGATTCCGCAAGCCGTACGTGGCGACCCAGGATGCTCAGCGTGCGGCCCCGTTCGTCGAGAAGCACCTGCGTGAACGGGGCGACGAGTTCGCGATCCTGGGCCGCCGTCGAATCCAACCAGGCAAGGCGGCGAAGGTACTCGGGTTCGCCGAAACCGCCGTCGGGAATGTCCGGATCGGCGTCGTCGAGCGACAGTACGTCCAATGTGACCGTCACGGTGCTGGCTGCAGCGCCATCCGCGGCCACGGCAATATTCGCTGTGAGGGCGGTTCCGGCGGCGTCGATCGGGACGGACAAGACGGTGTACAGGGCCTGCACCCTGCCGCGCGGAACGGTCAACGTCCGGGACAGGGGCTTCCCCAAGCGGTCCGTTCCAGCGGTGTTAAGGCAATGTCCGGCCGTGGGTGGCTGCATTTCCACCGTGACACCCGTGAGGTCCTGCATGGCGTAGAGGCCCAGCCGCACAATGTAGTCCTCGCCGGGTTGCGCGACGTCGTTGAATTCCTTGCGTGGACCATCGATGGCCCAGTGCGCCGGGAGGGCGTCCCGCATCGAGATGGGTGTGAGCCGGTTCTCCGGGAAGAGCAGGAAAGGTTCCGTGCAGTGTTGTTCGCGCAGTGCGGCCACCTCGTCCGCGGTGGCCGTGAAGTTCATGGGAGCGAACGAATCCCGGGCGCTGGCGGCCTCGTAGCTGATCACCCGCGCGCTGGGGATGTGCAGTGCTGGCAGGCGCGTTGGTTGCAGGTGCCAGGCGGACTGCTCGACGGCGGCAGCCCACAGCGGATCCGCGGACGGCCTTCGCGGGAGGTACTGGGCCTGGGGGTAGTGGGGCTTTCCAAGCATCGCGTAGGGAAGGTAGTAGAACCAGTAGTCGCCGGGGCCGTCCACTGGTTCGAAGACGAGCTGGCCGGACTCCCGCTCAGCACGCTCCACCACAACATTGCGGACTCGGCGGCCGCTCTCCGCAGAGACCACGATGATCTCCACGCTCGCTGGGTCGGCGTCCTGGCGCCGCCACGGCAGGATCACCCGACTCGCTATAACCCCGGTGGTGGAGCGGGTCCCGTCGGCTTGCACTGCCTCCGCGTCAGCTTGAGCGCCCTCCGCGTCCACCCGCACGACGAAGCGGTGGTTTCCATAGAGCAGCTTGTCCCATGCCCCCGTGCCACATTCCACCTCCGGATGGCCCGAAAGTTCCGGGCGGACAGCGGTATGACCAGATTGCATCTTTATGACTCCTGAATGGCATTTTCAATCGGAATATTGCAACCATCCTTGACCCCAGGCGTCATCATGTAAAGGGTCATTGCAAAGCGCAATCCCAACTGGCTCGCATTTGTTGTCGTTATGAGGGCTGATAACGGCATTAACTGCGAGTCAGCGGATGAGCGCCGCTAGCGCGCCGTGGACCGGGAAAGTATGCGTCTGGCGCACCTGGACTCTGGCCCTCTCCGGGCGGCTCGGTGATCATGGAGGTGTTCGTCTTGGTGAACGCCGACCCAAGTTGGTGCCTTGAGTCCGTGAGTCAGCGTGGTGTGGGAGGGCTTCCACGGGAACCGTGGATTGTTGCTGTGAAGCACGGGTATTAGATTCCTGAACATATTCCCTGTCCTCCCCGAGACGGACACAGTAGATGGCCGCCTGAGGGTGTTGGAGGGAAGAAGGAATGGACATTGTTCACGAGCGGGCCGCGGGGTTGGATATCTCCAAACGCGACGCGAAACTCTGCGTGCGGGTGCCGGGCCCGCGGGCCGGGACCTATGCGTCGACGGTCACGACCTGGGGCTCGACTACACAGAAGATCCTGGAACTGCGGGAGTTCCTGGAACGCGAACATGTGACCACGGTGGTGATGGAAGCGACCAGTGACTACTGGAAGCCCTTCTACTACCTGATGGAGGAAACGCTGCCGGTGATGCTCGTCAACGCCAAGGCCGCCCGGAACATCCCCGGGCGCAAGACGGACGTCTCCGACGCGGCCTGGCTGGCGCAGTTGGCCGCTTTCGGGTTGTTGCGGGCCTCGTTCGTGCCGCCGGAACCGATCCGTGAACTCAGGGACCTGACCCGGGCCCGGGCGATCGCCACCCGCGACCGGGCCCGGGAGATCCAGCGGCTGGAGAAGTTCCTGGAGAGTTCCGGGATCAAGCTCTCCTCCGTGGTCTCGGACCTGACCGGGGTGTCCTCCCGGGACATGCTCGAGGCCCTCATCAACGGGGAACGCAACCCCGATGTCCTGGCCGGCATGGCCCGGGGAGTGCTGCGCTCGAAGATCCCGGCCCTCGTTGACGCGCTCACCGGGCGGTTCAAACCCCACCACGCGTTCATGGCCCGCCTGCACCTGGACCAGATCGACACCCACACCCGGGTCATCGAGACCCTCACGGCACGGATCGAGGAGGCGATGGAACCCTTTCGCGACGCCAGGGAAGCCCTGGCCACCATCCCCGGAGTCTCCCTCAAAGTTGCCGAAGTGATCATCGCCGAAACCGGTGCGGACATGGCCGTGTTCGAAACCCCCGCCCGGCTCGCGTCCTGGGCCGGCGTCAGTCCCGGATCCAACGAGTCCGCCGGACGGATCAAATCCGCGCACATCCTGCCCGGGAACAAATACCTCAAGGCAGCCCTGGGCACCGCGGCCATGTCGGCCGCACGGTCCAAGAACACCTACCTCGCCGCGAGATACCACCGCATCACAGCCCGAAGCGGACGCAACAAAGCCCTCGTCGCCGTCGAACATTCCATCCTCACCGCAGCCTGGCACATGCTCGCCAACGGAGAGTGCTACAACGAGCCCGGAGCCGACCACTTCACCCGCATCAACCCGACCCGCGCCAAGAACAACGCCATCAAGCAACTCACCAGCCTCGGCTACGACGTCACGCTCACACCGGTCACTGCAGCCTGACCCACCCCTACTTTCGTATTAGTTGGGATCTCATCCGACAGCTGCGCGGGCCGCCCTCACTACTTCGCGGTCGGTGACCATGTACGCCGTCGGGTCTGAAGAAGAATCCGCCGTCTCGAGGGAATTGTCCCGGCCCTTCCGAGTGGAAACCGTGGACTTGGCTGACAGGTGGACCGCGCTCAATCCCGCGGCGTGCAAGGCCGGGATATCGTCCAGGGCGAGTCCGCCGCCTGCCATGACCTCAAGCCGGCCCGCGGCCCGCTCTGCCATGTGGCCTAGGGTCGCGAGTCCGGCCCCCACGGTGGGGGCACCCCCGGAAGTGAGCACCCTGGTAAATCCGAGTTCCACGAGCTGTTCGACGGCGGCTGCGGGGTCGGGCGTCTGATCGATGGCCCGGTGGAATGTCAGTTGCGCGGCGGGGTTGGTCTCCAAGGCCGCGTCCGCAAGTTTTCGTGTGGCTTGGATGTCGATTTCGCCGGCGGCCGTCAGAACCCCGATCACCACCCCATGCGCTCCTTGGGTGAGCAGGAACCGGATCTCCCGGTCCATGGTGTCTAGATCGGCACCCGAGTACAGGAAATCACCGGGACGGCTCCGGATGAGCGGATGGATCTCCAGCCTTCCGGCCACGGCTTCCTGCGCGGCGTCCATGAGGCCTTGGCTCGGGGTCAGTCCCCCAAGTTCCAAGGCGCTGCATAGTTCAATCCGGTCCGCGCCTTCTTCAGCGGCAACGGCAGCACCCTGGGCACCGACGGCGACGATCTCGAGTTTCATGGGGAAACTCTACGGCCAGGTGAGTGCCTAGACCGTGGGTGTGGCCCGCGAGCTGCGTTCGGGAACGCAGTCCACGGCCCGCACCCACGATCTTCAGCAGACAGGGGCTAGGCCCGGTAGGGTTCCAACTGCTGCTTTTGCTCCGGAGTGAGCCTACGGACCCGGCCGGTGGACTCATCCACAAAAGCAAGGTGCGTGCTGGCTTTGACGCAGTCCTCGCCGGTCACGGGATCCTTGATGACGTAGTGGAGGTCAAAGCTGGCACCCTTCACGGCACCCACCCAGATCTCAACAACTGCCGGTACGTTCCGGTATTCCAAAGTGCGGACGTACCGGACCTTGTGTTCCACCACAAGGGTCATGACCCCGTCTTCAACATCATTGAAAATAGAGACAGGTGGCTCCACGCCGGGCAAACCGGCACCGCGGGGCGGACCGAAGGCCGCGATACGGGCTTCCTCCAGCATGCGGACGATCTGGACGTTATTGATGTGCCCGTAGGCGTCCATGTCGCCCCAACGCATCGGCACGAGGACCTTGATGCGCTGGCCGGGGGTTGTGTCCGTTGCGGGCGCAGCGTCCGGGTTTTCCATGGCGCTCAGCCCCGATGTTTCGTCCGAATCCGCCCCTGCCACTACTCCGGTATCCGCGCTCAGCTGTGCACCGCCGTCGAATCATCCACGGCGACTTCCTCGGCATCCTCACCGGCAAACTGCGACATGTACAGGCGGTAGTACGCACCCTGCAGCGCGAGCAGTTCGTTGTGGTTGCCCTGCTCCACGATGCTGCCGTTTTCCATGACCAGGATGGTGTCGGCGTCGCGGATGGTTGACAGACGGTGGGCGATGACGAAGCTGGTTCGATCCGTGCGGAGGGCAGCCATGGCCTTCTGCAGCAGCAACTCGGTACGAGTGTCAACAGAGCTCGTGGCCTCGTCCAGGATCAGCAGCGAGGGATCGGAAACGAAGGCCCGGGCGATGGTGATGAGCTGTTTCTCGCCCGCGCTGACGTTGTTGCCTTCCTCGTCGATGATGGTCTGGTAGCCGTCCGGCAGGGCACGCACGAAGCGGTCAACGTAGGTGGCCTTGGCCGCCTCCATGATCTGCTCCTCAGTGGCGTCGAGGTTGCCGTACTTGATGTTGTCGTAGATGGTGCCGCCGAACAGCCAAGCATCCTGGAGCACCATTCCCACCTTGGAGCGAAGCTCGGAACGGCTCAGCTCCTTGATGTCCACCCCGTCGAGGGTGATACGGCCCGAGTTGAGCTCATAGAACCGCATGACGAGGTTGACCAGGGTGGTCTTGCCCGCGCCCGTGGGCCCAACGATCGCGACGGTGTGTCCCGGCTCGGCGCTGAGGGACAGGTCCTCGATCAGCGGCTTGTCGGCAACGTAGCTGAAGGACACGTTCTCGAATTCGACGTGGCCGTCCGTGCGCGGGGGCAGGTGGCGGGCCGCGTTCTCCGGCATTTCCTCATCGGCGTCCAGGAACTCGAAAACACGTTCAGCCGACGCGACACCGGACTGGAGCATGTTGGCCATGCCTGCGATCTGGCCGAGGGGCTGGGTGAATTCACGCGAGTACTGGATGAAGGCCGTGGCATCGCCAAGGCTCATAGAGCCGGAGGCCACACGCAAGCCGCCGACGACGGCGATGCCCACATAGCTGAGGTACGAGACGAAGTTCATGGCCGGGAAGATGATGCCGGAAACAAACTGCGCCCCGAAGGAGGCCTTGTAGAGGGCTTCGTTGCGTTCGTCGAAACGCTCCAGCATGTCCGCGTCACGCCCGAAGACCTTGACGAGCTCGTGGCCGGAGAACGATTCCTCGATCTGGCCGTTGAGCGAGCCGGTGTTCTTCCACTGGGCCGCGAAGAGCTTCTGGCTGCGCGAGCCGATCACGCCGGCAAGGACACCGGAGAGCGGCAAGGCAACCAGCGCGATCAGGGCGAGCTGCCACGACACGATGAACATCATGATGGTGATGCCGAAGACCGTCAGCACCGAGCTGACCAGTTGCGCGAACGCCTGCTGGAGCCCTTGCTGGACGTTGTCGACGTCGTTGGTCACGCGGGACAGGATGTCGCCGCGCTGGCGGGTGTCGAAGTAGTTCAGGGGCAAACGGTTGAGCTTGGCCTGGACGTCATTGCGGAGGCGGTTGATGACCTTCATGACGATCTTGTTCAGGATGTAGCCCTGGGCCCACAGGAAGATGTTGGCCACGAAGTACATCAACAGCACGATCGAGATCAGGAACGTCAGCTTCGAGAAGTTGATTCCGTTGGTGAGCTCCATCTTGGAGACCATGTCCGCGAAGTTGTTCTGGCCGGCTTGGCGGAGCCCTTCGGCGAAGGCCGCCTGGCTCACGCCGGGGGGCAATTGCTTGCCCATGACACCGCCGAAGATGACGTCCATGGCGCTGCCAAGGATCTTGGGGGCGATGACGTTCAGGACAACGGAGACCACCACGAGGCCGATAACGAAGACAACTCCGGCGGCCTCGGGCTTGAGCAGCCCCAGGAGTCGCTTCGCCGACGGTCCGAAGGCCTTGGCCTTCTTGGCCGGCAGGTTGCCGAACATCCCGCCGTCGGCTTCGCCTGGAGTGTATTCGGCCTCTTCGACGTCGTCATCGTCCACGGCTGTAACGGCACCGGCTGCGTCTGCATCCTTCGCTTCCGCAGTTTCGCGCGCTGCCTTGGCTGCTGCGGCCTTCGCGGCCCAGCCACGCTTTTGCTGGTTCTGTTCGCTCATGCCACTTCCTCCGCGCTCAGCTGGGATTCGACGATCTCCTGGTACGTGGGTGACGTTTCCAGTAGTTCATCGTGGGTGCCCCGGTCAACAATTCTGCCGTTGTCCAGCACCAGGATTTGGTCCGCGTCCGCAATGGTGGAGACGCGCTGGGCCACGATGATGACCGTGGCATCCTGCGTCTTCTCCTTCAGCGCCCTGCGAAGGCGGGCGTCCGTGGCCACATCCAAGGCCGAGAAGGAATCGTCAAAGAGGTAGACCTTGGGCTGTGTCACCAAGGCCCGGGCGATGCAGAGGCGCTGCCTCTGGCCGCCGGAGACGTTGGTGCCGCCCTGGGCCACACGACGGTTGAGGCCGGAGGACTTTTCCATGACGAAATCCTTGGCCTGCGCGGTTTCCAGCGCATCCCAGAGTTCCTGGTCCGTAGCGTCGGTCTTGCCGAAGCGCAGGTTATGCTCGATGGTTCCGGAGAACAAGTACGGCTTCTGCGGTACCGTGGCCACCCGACTGGTGATCTCATCGCGGTCAAGGCTGGTGACCGGAACGCCGTCGAGCAATACATCGCCGGACGCGACGTCGTACAGGCGTGGCAGCAGCGACACCAAGGTGGTCTTCCCTGCGCCAGTGGACCCGATGATGGCGAGGGTCTGGCCCGGCTCCGCGGTGAAGGAAATGTTGCTCAACACGGGAGCTTCAGCGCCGGGGTATTTGAAGGTGACATCGCGGAATTCGACGCGCCCCTTCTTTTCCGCGGGCGCTACGGGCGCCTCCGGATCGTGGATGGAAGGTTCGACGTCGAGGACCTCGCCGATGCGGTCCGCACAGACGGAGGCGCGCGGGATCATCATGGCCATGAAGGTACCCATCATGACGGCCATCAGGATCTGCAGGAGGTATTGCAGGAATGCCGTCAACGAGCCCACCTGCATGTTGCCGGCATCCACCCGTTGGCCACCGAACCACAGCACTGCTGCCGTGGAAAGGTGCAGGATCATTCCGATGGCGGGGAACATCAAGACAAACAGGTTGCCGATCTTGACCGACACCAAGGTGAGATCTTTGTTGGCGTCGCCGAAGCGCTTGGCCTCGTACGGTTCACGAACGAAGGCCCGCACCACGCGGATACCGATGATCTGTTCGCGCAGCACGCCGTTGATGGCGTCGATCTTCTTCTGCATGGAGCGGAAGAGCGGCATGAGCCTGACCACCAGGTAACCAACCACGGCCACGAGGACGGGCACCGAGACCCAGACAAGCCAGGAGAGGCTGAGGTCCTCGCGCAGGGCCATGATGATGCCGCCCACGCACATGATGGGCGTGGACACCATGAAGTTCAGGCCCATCAGCATGAGCATCTGGACTTGCTGGACATCGTTGGTGCCGCGGGTGATCAAGGTGGGTGCGCCGAAGCTGTTGACGTCCTTGGCCGAGAAACTGCTGACCTTGCGGAAGACGTCCCTGCGCAAGTCGCGGCCCATGGCCATGGCCACGCGGGAACCGAAATAGACGCCCGCGATGGCCGCAACAACCTGGCCAAGCGCGACAGCGAGCATCAAGGCACCGGTCTGCCAAATGTAGTTGGTATCTCCCCGGGAAACCCCTTCATCGATGATCTTGGCGTTGAGGCTAGGAAGGTAGAGGGTTGCGATGGTGGACGCCAACTGGAAGATGATGACGGCCAGTATCTGCGGCAAATACGGCTTGGAGTAGCGCCGTATCAGGGTGACAAGCATGCCCACGGATCCTTAATGAGAGAGTGCGCGAATGAGTTAATACACAGATAGCAGCAGGCGCTGACAGTATTAGTCCCTCAACTCTACGAAATCCGTTGCCTCAGCGAAATATTGATAGCTAAATATCATCCTTGAGGCGTATCTTGGCCGCTGCCGCGCTTCCAAGCCCGCCGCAGCGGCTCTTGGAGCGCGCCCTAGCCGGCGTGCCGCCCGGTTTCCCCTGCCCTCGAAGCTTCCCCCGCGATGAGCAGCAGGGCTGCCCGTTCCTGGCGGCGACGCTCACGCTTGAGTTCCTTGCGCAGCGCGGCCAACTCCTCAGCGGTCCGCGACTGCTCGACGGCGGTGGCGTGCTGTTCTTGCGCGCGCGCCTGGAGTTCGCGCTGTGCCTGGCTCAGCTGAAGCTGTTGCTCAGCCAACAGCCGCTGGGTCCGGGCAAGCTGGTCCTGGACCTCGCGCAGGCCTGCGGCGGGATCCGGCCGTTCCTGGGTCAGGATCCGTGCGAACTCAAGGTCCAGATCATCGTGCTCTTTCTCGGCTGCCGCACGGGCGCGGCTGGCACCCAAGGGGGTGCCGCCGTCGTCGGCTGCTTGGGGAAGCTCGGTGGATTCGATAACGGGCAGCGCCGAGGTGTCCAGTGTCATCGCGGCCTCGCCGGAAGCGTTTGCCAGCAGTTCCTTCTCAGGCGTTGCGTCCACCGTCTTCCGCAGCGGAACCTCCTTGATGAACAGGACCGCGAGGAAAGCGACCACGGCAATGGCCGCTGAGATAAGGAAGATCTGGGCGGTTGCATCGCCATACGCGGCCCGCATGATGTCCCGGAGCGGGGCAGGCATGTCAGCAAGATCCATGCTTCCACCGCTGGATCCGCCGCTCACCGGGATGTGGGCTGCGGCGAGGCCTTGGGTGGCAAGGTCCTTGACGTGCGTGGCCATGATGGCACCGAGCACCGAGACGCCGATCGCGCCGCCCACGGAGCGGAAGAATGCCACGGACGCGCTGGCTGTACCGATGTCCTGGGCACGGACCGTGTTCTGGACGGCGAGGACCAGGTTCTGCATCAGCAGGCCGAGGCCCAGGCCGAAGATGGCGGTGTAGCAGCAGGTAATCCACAGCTCAGTGGTGTGGTCGATGGTGCCGGTGAAGGCGAGGCCGCCGGCCAGCAGCACGGTGCCTGCCAACAGGAACCGCTTCCACTTGCCGTAGCGGCTGATCAGCTGGCCAGACGCCACCGAGCCCAAGAGGTTGCCGGCAATCATCGGGAGCGTCAGCAAGCCGGCCTCGGTTGGCGTGGCCCCGCGGGCTACCTGGAAGTATTGGCCCAGGAACGTCGACGAGCTGAACATCGCGATACCGACGGCCACGGAAGCCAGGATGGCCAAAGCGGTGGTGCGCTCGGAGATGATCTTCAACGGGATGATGGGCTGGGCCACCTTGGATTCGACCAGCACCAACAGGGCCAGCAGAGCCACGCCGCCGCCCACCATGAGGGCGGACTGCCAGGAGATCCAGTCGTAGTAGTCCGGGTTGCCGGCGAAGGAAACCCAGATGAGGAGCAGGCTCACGCCCGAGGTCAGCAGGATGGAGCCGAGCCAGTCGATCTTGGCAGGGCGCTTGATGTGCTGGATCTTGAGGGTCACCTGGAGCAGGATGAGCGCGACGACGGCGAGCGGCACGCAGACGAAGAACGTCCAGCGCCAGCCGAGCGGGCTGTCAACGATGAAGCCGCCGAGCAGCGGGCCACCTGCGGTACCGACCGCCATGACGGCGCCCATGTAGCCCGAGTACTTGCCACGGTCCCGCGGCGGAATCATGGTGCCGATGATGGCCTGGGCCAAGGCGGTGAGGCCGCCCAGGGCGATGCCCTGGATGACGCGGGCGGTCAGCAGGAAGGGAATGCTTTGGGAGAAGCCGGCCATGACCGAGCCGGCTACGAAGATCACGATGCTTAGCTGGACCAGGAGCTTCTTGTCGAACAGGTCGGCGAGCTTGCCCCAGATGGGGGTGGTGGCGGCGTTGGCCAACAGCGCGGCCGTGATGACCCACGCGAAGTCCGTTTGCGTGCCATGGAGATCGGACATGATGGTGGGCAGGGCGTTGGCCACGATGGTGCTGCTCAGGATAGCGGTGAAGAATGCCGCGAGGAGGCCGGTCAGGGCTTCCATGATTTGGCGGTGCGTCATGGGCGCGGATGATGCCGGCACCGCCGTCGAACGTTCTTGTATTCGGGTTGCCATTGCTGCTGCTCCTAAGCTTTGTGGTTCGAGTGGTGGGAGCCGGCCGCCGTTGCCCGGACTGAGTGGTTGAGTGACGCGGTCAATTTCTCGAGGACTTGACCAGCTTCCAGGGCGTCTTCCTCGCTCCACTCCGCGAGGTAGGCCCGCAAGTTGAGGCTGCGCTGTTCTTCGAAGTCCCGGACCTTTTGAATGCCGGTTTCGGACAACGCCACCAGTTGGGCCCGGCCGTCCGCGGGATCGGGTCGCCGGACCACTAGGCCGAGTTCTTCTAACTCGGCGATGTGCCGGCTGAGGACCGGTGGGCTGACGCCGAGGCGCGAGGCGAGCTTCGTGGCCCGGGACTCCCCCTCGCCGATGAAGCGCATGACACCCTGCAGGGCGAACCCGACGTCGGCATCCTTCGCGATATTTGCGGTCACGATGCAACGCAAGACCCGCTGCAGATCGAAGATCTGGTGGACGAGCTCGGTTGCCGTGCTGGATGCGACAGCCATGGAAGACACCTCACTTTTGTTTGCCTAAAGCAACTATACGCCGATTTGATTGCTTTGGGAAACTAATGATGTGTGAGATGCGTTAAACGCCGAGCGCGAGCTGGCAGATGATGCCCTCAATCTTCGAAGAAGGGGTCATTATCTGCCAGCTCGCGCTGGGGTTTGGAGTGATTGGTGTGTCAGTCGCCCAAGTGGGTGGGGCCGAACATCTTCAGGAGGGTTTCAACCACGACGACGTTGGGGCCGTCCGCTGCGAAGCCTTCCCTGAGCGCGTCCCCGACTTCCTCGGGGGCCACGCGGCGGGCCGGGACACCGAAGGCCTCGGCGAGCTTCACGAAGTCCGGCCGGGACAGCTCGGTGGCCGTGGCCTTGCCGAAGGCGCCCACCATGTATTCGCGCAGGATGCCGTAACCGCCGTCGTCCACGATCAGCCAGGTCACCGGGATGTTGTGCTGCTTGGCGGTGGCCAGCTCCGAGATCGAGTACATCGAAGAACCGTCACCGGAGACCGCCAGCACGCGGCCAGGTTTGCCGACGGTTTCCAGGCCCACTGCGCCGCCGATGGCTGCCGGGAAACCGTAGCCGAGGCCGCCGGCGCCTTGGGCCGAGTGGAACTGGCCTTCGCGGGCATCCCAGCAGCTCCATCCCCAGTACGCGGAGATCGTCATGTCCCAGAAGGTCTGCATGTCAGCCGGAACGGCCTCGCGGATATCGGCCATGAACTTCAGTTCCTTGCCGAGATCCTGCGATTCAAGGCGAGCCTTGACTTTGGCCAGGGACTCCTTGACTAGGTCCTCGGGCGAGGCGCCGTGCCAGTCCGGTGCCGCCACCGTCGCCGACAGTGCCTCATCCAAAGCAGAATCGAGGGCCGCGAGGGCCTGGCCTGCGTCGGCGCGAATACCCAAACCGGGACGGTTGGACTCCAGGACCCGGGGTTCGGCGTCGATCTGGATGATGCGCCCGCGAGGCTCGAAGGTGAAGTAGTTGGACGTCACCTCGCCTAGGGAGGAACCGATGACGATCAGCACGTCGGCGTCCTCGAGGACGTCCGTCATGTGGCGGTCTTCGATCCAGGACTGCAGGGACAGTTCATGGCTCCAAGGGAACGCTCCGTTGCCGCCCGGCGTGCAGATGACCGGCGCCCGAAGTTTTTCGGCGATCGACAGGAGCGACTTCTCCGCCCTGCCCCGGCGCGTACCGCCGCCGGCAATGATCGCTGGACGCTCCGCCGTCGAGAGCCATTTCACGGCTTCCCGGATCAGCTCCACCCGCGGCGGGTTGTCGGCTGCTTCGGCGAGGGCGTCCTCCACCGGCGGGACCATGATGGGGTCCAGAAGCACGTTCTGCGGAATCTCGATCCACACCGGGCCTTGCGGGGAGGAGATGGCCTCGGTCCAGGCGTCCTGGATGGCCGAGGGAATCCCGGAGGCATGCTGGATGAGGCGCTGGCTCTTGGTGACGTTCGCAGCCGAGGCCTTCTGGTCATCGAGCTGGTGGAGCATGCCCTTGCGGCGCGCACCCAGGCCCTCCAGGGGGATCTGGCTAGCCACCACAACCATGGGCACGCCAGTCGCGTATGCTTCCTGGAGCCCGGCCAGGGACGTCAGCGCGCCCGGCCCGGTGGACAGGAACAGCACGCCCACTTCGCCCGTGGCACGGGAATATCCGTCCGCAGCGAAAGCGGAGTTGTTCTCCACACGAGACGACACGAAATGCAGCTTGCCGCGGCCCATGGCGTCGAACAGGCCCAGGGCATGCTGGCCTGGGATGCCGAAGACCGTCTTCGCACCGAGCGCCTCAAGGGTCTCGACGACGAGGTCCCCGCCGTTGCGCTGGTCCGTCACTTCGTGACCGCCGCGGCGAAACCGGCCGGGCGCCGGGATTCCTGGCCAAGCGCCTGGGCGGCATAGCCGTTCGGGGCACCGTGGCGGTTGCCTTCGACGGCGTTGTCCGCCATGAGGGTGACGAGTTCGTAGGCAACATGGCTGGCCGCGACACCCGTGATCTCAGCGTGGTCATATGCCGGAGCAACCTCGACGATGTCCGCGCCCACGAGGTTCATGCCACGGAAACCGCGGATGATTTCGAGGAGCTCGCGGCTGGTGATGCCACCGGCCTCCGGAGTACCCGTGCCCGGCGCGTGGGCCGGATCCAGGACGTCGATGTCCACGGAAATGTACAGCGGGCGGTTTCCGATGCGGTCGCGGATCTTGGCCACGGTTTCCAGGACGCCCTGGTAATAGACGTCTGCCGAGGTGACGATGCCGAAGCCGAAGCGGTGGTCGTCGTCGAGGTCCTTCTTGCCGTAAAGCGGGCCGCGGGTACCGACGTGGCTGATGGCCTCGGTATCGAGGATGCCTTCTTCGACAGCGCGGCGGAACGGGGTGCCGTGCGTGTATTCGGCGCCGAAGTAGGTGTCCCAGGTGTCCAGGTGGGCGTCGAAGTGCAGCATGGCAACGGGCTCGCCGGCGCGTTCGGCGGCGGCGCGGAGCAGCGGCAAAGCGATGGTGTGGTCGCCACCGAGCGTCACGAGCTTGCTTCCGTTGGCGGTCAGGTCCAGCGCGTTCTGCTGGATGGTCTCGATGGCCTCGTTGATGTTGAAGGGGTTCGCGGCCATGTCGCCGGCGTCGGCAACCTGGATGTTCTCAAAGGGGCTGACGTCCCACGCCGGGTTGTACGGGCGCAGCAGGCGGCTGGCTTCACGCACATGATTGGCACCGAAACGGGCGCCCGGGCGGTAGGAAACACCCGAGTCGAAGGGGACGCCGACAACGGTGACATCGGCCTTGGACACTTGGTCCAACCGGGGCAGGCGGGCATAGGTGGCAGCACCGGCGTAGCGCGGGATTCGGGCCGAATCAATGGGACCAAGGTTGCCGTTGGCCTCAATACGAAGCTCTTCCAAAATGCGCCACTCCTTTAGTGAATAGCTGAGATCGGGTTACTGACTGTGATACCAATCATACACTCAAAGTTGTCTTATATGCATCATCTGTTTACAGAAGGGTGATCTTCATGATGGTGACTCCCATCACAGGAGGCGTAAAGATTCCATAAAAACCGCCATCCTCGCCTCCAAGCCGCCCGTACGCTCCATCTGGAGCAGCTTCCAGGCTGCGCGAAAGGACCACGTGACAACGCTGACCAGGCCGCCCGCCGACCCCACCGACCGGCGCAAACCCACAGGGCAATTCAAGCGATGGTTGCTCGACGGCATGCCCGAAACATCGGGAAAGCGGCAAGGTCCGCACGGAAAACCGGACGAGGACCACACGCCACAGTCCTGGTGGAAGGTCATGTGCCTCACCGGCGTCGACTACTTCTCCACCCTCGGCTACCAACCGGCAATCGCGGCACTTGCGGCCGGCATCGTCTCACCGCTGGCGACGATCGTCCTGGTGGCCGTCACCCTCCTTGGCGCTTTGCCGGTCTACCGCAGGGTCGCCTCCGAGAGCCCGCGCGGCGAAGGCTCCATCGCGATGCTCGAGCGCCTCCTCCCCGCTGGGGCGGCAAACTCTTCGTGCTGGCCCTGCTGGGCTTCGCAGCCACGGACTTCATGATCACCATGACCCTCTCCGCCGCGGACGCGAGCGCGCACGCCATCGAAAACCCGTTCGCGCCGGAGTGGCTCCACGGACAGGAAATCGCCATCACCTTGGCGCTCATCGCGGGCCTTGGCGTGGTGTTCCTGCGCGGATTCAAGGAAGCCATCAACGTCGCGGTCGTGCTGGTGGGCGTCTATCTGGTGCTGAACGCCGTCGTCGTCGTTGTCGGCCTGACGCACGTGGTGGCCGAGGCGCATGTGGTGACCGACTGGTGGGCCGCCTTGAACCAGCAACACGGAAACCCGTTGATCATGGTGGGAATCGCCCTCCTTGTCTTCCCGAAACTCGCGCTGGGCCTCTCAGGCTTCGAGACCGGCGTCGCGGTCATGCCGCAGATCAAGGGCAGCCCGAGCGACACGGAAGAAAATCCCGCCGGCCGCATCCGCGGCACCCACAAACTGCTCACGACGGCGGCGCTCATCATGAGTGCCTTCCTGGTGGCCTCGAGCTTCATCACGACGTTCCTGATCCCGGCCGCTGAATTCCAGCCCGACGGGAAGGCCAACGGGCGTGCCCTCGCTTTCCTGGCCCACGAATACCTTGGCGACGGCTTCGGCACGGTCTACGACATCAGCACTATCGCCATCCTGTGGTTTGCCGGCGCTTCCGCCATGGCCGGCCTGCTGAACCTGGTGCCCCGCTACCTGCCACGCTTCGGCATGGCCCCGGCCTGGACCAAGGCCGTCCGCCCTCTGGTCCTGGTGTTCACCGCGGTTGCCTTCATCATCACGCTGGTCTTCGAAGCCAACGTCGAAGCCCAGGGCGGCGCTTATGCCACTGGCGTGCTGGTCCTGATGACCTCGGCCTCGATCGCTGTCACCCTGTCCGCCCGCAGGAAGAAGCAAAAGGGCAAGACCGTCGCGTTCGGCGCGGTGGCCGTGGTCTTCGCCTACACCACGGTGGCCAATGTGGTGGAGCGACCGGACGGCATCAGGATCGCGGCGCTGTTCATCCTTGGCATTGTCCTGGTGAGCTTCGCGTCGCGGGTACGCCGTTCCTTCGAACTGCGCGCCACGCACATCAAGATGGACCAGACGGCGCTCGAATTCACGGCCGCCAACGAGGAAGGTCCCATCCGGATCATCGCGCACGAGCCCAAGAGGCTGAGCGCCGACCGGTACCAGTTGAAGCTGCAGCATGCCCAGCAGGCCAACCACCTGCCGGAAGACAGCCACGCGATCTTCATCGAAATCATCGTGGACGACAGCTCCGACTTTGAGCAGGAACTCCTGGTCGAAGGCAAGCGCCGGCACGGTTTCAAGATCCTGGAGATCCACAGCAACAACGTGCCCAACACGCTGGCCGCAGTGCTGCTCCACATCCGCGACGTCACGGGGCTCATGCCGCACATCTATTTCCGCTGGACCGAAGGCAATCCGATCGCCAACCTGAGCAAATTCCTATTCTTCGGCGAGGGCGAGATTGCCCCGGTAACGCGCGAAGTGCTCCGGGAGGCAGAACCGGACATCACGCGCAGGCCTTGGGTGCACGTAGGCTAGACATGGCAGTGTCGGTGCCGCACCTTGGTGCGGCACCGACACAGTCTTTCTAGCTGGCCGCCTAGCTGATCGCCGAGGCGCCACGCTCCCCGGTCCGGACGCGTACGGCTTGGTATACCTCGACGGTCCAGATCTTGCCGTCCCCAAACTGGCCCGTGCTGGCACCGGAGATGATGGCGTCCACTATTCCGTCCACCAGTTCGTCGGTAGCGAGGACCTCAACCCGGATTTTCGGGAGGAGATCGGAGTTGTACTCGGCACCGCGGTAGACCTCGATGTGCCCCCGCTGTTGGCCGTAGCCGTTCGCTTGGCTCACCGTCATCCCGTTGACTCCAAAACGTTCCAAGGCGTCACGGACCTCGTCGATCCTCTCCGGCCGCACTATCGCGGTGACAAGCTTCACGTCGAGGCCCTGCTGCGCGTCAGCTCCGTTTCCTCGACTGTTTCTTCGGAGGTGCCCGCGGTCACGGGCGTTTTGCCGTTCCCATCACCCGGGTGGAATGTTCCGCCGACCATGGCCAGCTCGTACGCGGTTTCCGCGTGCTCCGCGATGTCGATGCCCGCCAATTCCTCGTGCTCTTTGACGCGCATGCCCACTGTCTTGTGGATGGCCAGCCCAATGAGCGTGGTCATGATCGCCGTCCAAGCGGTGACCATCAGCGCAGTCAATATCTGGGGCCAGAATTGGGTCAGGCCGCCGCCGTAGAAAAGGCCGCCTTCAGTCTTGGCCGAGGGTACGGCGAAAAATCCGAGGGACAGGGTCCCCCACAGGCCACCGACAAAGTGGACGGCAACCACGTCCAGGGAGTCGTCCAGGCCGATCTTGAACTTCAGCCCGATGGCAAGTGCGCAGACGGCGCCGGCGATCACGCCGATCACGATTGCACCCACGGGGTCCACGAATCCACACGCCGGGGTGACTGCCACCAAGCCCGCGACGGCGCCGGATGCGGCACCAAGGGATGTCGCATGGCCGTCGCGAAGCCTCTCGACGAGAAGCCAACCCAGGAGCGCGGCACTCGTGGCCAGGAGGGTGTTTGTCCAGGCGAGCGCGGCAATGCCGTCAGCAGCCAGTTCCGAACCAGCGTTGAAGCCGAACCACCCGAACCACAGCAGGCCCGCGCCGAGCATCACGAAGGGGAGGTTGTGCGGCCTGATGTTGGGATCTTTCATGAATCCGAGCCGTTTGCCCAGCACTACTGCGAGCATCAGCCCGGCCATGCCTGCGTTCATGTGCACCACAGTGCCACCGGCGAAGTCGAGCGCCGAGATCTTGCTGCCGATGATCCCGGTGGATCCGAAGAGGCCACCGCCCCAGACCCAGTGGGCAATGGGCGCGTAGACGAGGGTGACCCAGAGGCCGGCAAACAACAGCCAGGGACCGAACCGGACGCGTTCAGCCACCGCGCCACTGATCAGGGCGACGGTGATAATCGCGAAGGTGGCCTGGAATCCTATGAAGACCATGTCCGGGAGTCCAGGGGCTTTCCCGCCGATGACGCTGGCCAGGCCGCTGAGGCCGAAGTTTGCGAAGGGGTCTCCGATGAAGCCGCCCAAGGTGTCAGGGCCGAACGCGAGTCCGTAGCCCCATAGGGCCCACACCACCGCGACGACGCCAATGGCGCCGAAGCTCATCATCATGATGTTGAGGACGGATTTCATCCTGACCAAGCCGCCGTAGAAGAACGCCAAGCCTGGCGTCATGAGGAGTACGAGGGCGGAAGCTGCAAGCATCCAGGCTGTGGCGCCGGGATCAAGGGTCTGGGGGTTCACATCCAGCCCTACGCTAAGAAATGCTGTGTCCATTTTGGGAGCCTTCCTGCATATACGGCGCTCCATGGCGCCTGCACGGCGAGACCATTTTTAAAACGAACAGGTCCTGATACCTGACGAGGTACCGACCTTGACAAGGTGCGTTGACTCGAAGGTACAGCCGCCCTGTTTCGGCATTCGGCACGAATCATTTCAGGCACGTAACACAGAAGGCCCGTAGGTTAACTTCTGAAGTCAGCCAGGTTTCCGGCTTGTTACGCGGCGCGTGTCGCAAGGAGCCGGGGTCAGCGGCTGGCTGCCGGCACCAGGATCCAGAGCACCTCGACAGGCTCGTCCGTGGGGTTGACCCAGGTGTGGGGTTCGCGGCCCGGGAAGGACAAGGTGTCGCCTTCTCCGAGCTCATACTCTTCGTTGGTGAGGATCAGCCTGATGCGCCCCTTGACGACGTGCAGGACGTCGACGTCGCAATCAACGGCGTAAAGCTCGGCTTCTCCGCGGCCCCGGGGCTCGATGGTTGCCTGCAGAATCTGCAACCGCCGCTCTGAGCGGGCGGTCAGGAGCCGCTCCACGATCCCCTGGCCGCCGAGCGAAATCCGCGGACCATCATCGCGCCGGGTCAAGTGCGTTTCGGGGGCGGCAAAAAGGTCGCCGATAGACACTGAAAGGACTTGGCAAAGCGTCACAAGAGAAGCGACCGACGGCGATGTCAGGTCCCGCTCGACGCGGCTCAGGAAACCCTTGGTCAGGCCGGTGGCATCCGCAACCTGTTCTATGGTGAGCCGCTGCGATTGGCGAGCGGCACGGATTCTGGAACCGATGGCAACGGGTACGTTGCTCGGTTCAACGGGGAGAGCCTTCATTCACGAACCTTTCAGGCCGTTGCTGCGGCCCTGTCATTGCAGCAATAGTAGCCGGATCGCTGGCATGGCGGGCCTTTTGGGACGCCGGAGCGTCTCGTGGGGACAGCGGCGTCTTGACTGTTACTCGCATCACTACGTATCCTCATAGGCAACAAGTGTTGTTTGTGAGGCATACATCACAGACTACCCTCCCCAATCACCAGCGCAGAGACCTTCCGCAACCCGCACGGATACCCAGCGGGACCGGCGTCGGAATCCCCAAGAGCTCTGCGCATCAGCTTCAGGAGCCAACCATGGACTCTTCGTTCATCAATATTGCGATAGTGGTGGTGTACTTGCTTGCCATGCTGGCCTTTGGCTGGTGGGGCAAGTCGCGCACCAAGAACAACAGCGACTTCCTGGTGGCGGGACGCCGCCTCGGCCCGATGCTCTACACCGGCACCATGGCCGCCGTGGTCCTCGGCGGTGCATCAACGGTTGGCGGCGTCGGCCTCGGCTACAAGTTCGGCATCTCCGGTATGTGGCTGGTGGTCGCCATCGGCTCCGGTGTGCTCCTCCTGAGCCTGCTTTTCGCCGGCACCATCCAGCGGCTGAAGATCTACACGGTCTCCCAGATGCTGAGCCTTCGCTACGGCCAGCGCGCCACGCAGACCTCCGGCATCGTCATGCTGGCCTACACCCTCATGCTCTGCGCCACGTCAACCGGCGCCTACGCCACCATCTTCGTTGTCCTCTTCGGCTGGGAGCGCTGGCTCGCCATCGCCGTCGGCGGCGCGATCGTCCTGGTCTACTCCACCATCGGCGGCATGTGGTCCATCACCCTCGCCGACCAGGTGCAGTTCATCATCAAGACGGTGGGCATCTTCTTCCTCATGCTCCCGTTCGCCCTCAACGCAGCAGGCGGGCTCGACGCCATCCGTGCCCGCGTTGACGCCAGCTTCTTCCAGCTGGACGGCATCGGAGCCCAGACCATCATCACGTATTTCGTGGTCTACACGCTCGGCCTGCTGATCGGCCAGGACATCTGGCAGCGCGTCTTCACCGCCAAGACCCCCAAGGTGGCCCGTTGGGGCGGCGCCACCGCCGGCGTCTACTGCGTCCTGTACGGCGTCGCCGGCGCCCTGATCGGCCTGGCAGCCCGTGTGGCCCTGCCCAACATCGACGTCAAGGCCCTCGGCAAGGACGTTGTGTACGCGGAGGTGGCAACGCACATCCTGCCGATCGGCATCGGCGGCCTGGTCATGGCCGCAGCAGTCGCCGCCATGATGTCCACGGCCTCCGGTGCCCTCATTGCCGCAGCCACTGTGGCCCGCGCCGACGTTGTCCCGTTCGTGGCAAGCTGGTTCGGCAAGACGATCAACACCGACGACACCGAAAACCCGGAGCACGACGTCAAGGCCAACCGCTACTGGGTCCTTGGCCTGGGCATCGTGGCCGTGTTGATCTCCATGGCGGCGCAAGACGTCGTAGTGGCCTTGACCATCGCCTACGACATCCTGGTGGGCGGCCTGCTGGTCGCCATCCTGGGTGGCTTGGTCTGGAAGCGCGGCACAGGCATCGCCGCGGCATGGTCCATGGCCGTCGGCTCGGTCCTGACCCTGGCCTTGCTGATCGCGTACGCCACGGGGCTCATTCCCAGCGAAGACGGCGTCTACGCCAACGATCCCATCTACTGGGGACTCGGCGCGTCACTGCTCATCTACATCGTGGTCTCCCTCCTCACACCTCCCACGGAGCCCGAGGTCCGCGAAGCCTGGGACCGCCGTGTCGCCGGAGCGGTCACGGAGGAGCTCCCGTTGGAGGCCCACCCGGTGGCCACGCACTAAGCTTCACAGAGTTGATCACGACGGCGGCGCCGCACCTTCTCATTCGAGGGCTGCGGCGCCGCTGCCGTGTCTGGGGGCTTTAGTTTAGAGGCACTGGAATACGGAGGCGCCTGGGGCGGGCCTGCCTGTACAGTAGGAACAGCTTCAAGAGATGTGGCGCCAAGCTCCGACTTGCCATACGCCAACCCCATGTTCACGGGTGGTTCGGATGAAGAAGCGGCCCGACCCCGGACCAGAGACAACCGAGCGGGCAAGAGCAACTCCACCAGGAGAAGGCAATGCCTTTGGAAACCGGCGCTACCGCCACAGCCAGCAACATCACACAGCCAAGCACCCTGCCCGCGGCCCGAGCCAGGCGTGTTGACGAGTTCGTCCGGGTGATTCCCGGCGTCGACCTCTCCCAAGGTTCCATCACGTTCGTGGTGGACGGCCGGCTGGAACGCCATTGGCATCACGAGCCGCGGCTCATCACGCAAGCCCTGTCACAAGCAGTGCAGCCTGCCCGCTGGTTTCCGGCCACCCGGAAGCTCACGCTCACGGTGGCCGCAACCGGGCACCGGGCGGGCGTGGAGCGTCACTTCATCCTGAGCGCGTTTTAGCGCCAGATTCAGCGAGTCGAGGCTATTCGACGCTGCCGGAGCTATTCGATCTCTCCAACCTCACGGTGTTCGTCGACGTCGAGCGGAACCGGCCGTTCGTCGTCGTCGAGGACCTCGGATTGTTCTTCCCAATCCTCGTCCACCTCCAGGTCCTCGTTATAGTCGTAGGCGGGATCGGCCTCGACCGTGGGACGGTCGGGGTGGCGGGCGTGGGTCTCGGTGCTGTCCATGGTGCAACCTCCGTTCGACGTGCCGCTGAGCCCATCGCCAGGCAGATCAGGCAGCCGGTCAACACGCCACCCCGCCCTTCGTGGACCCTGTCCATCCATCCCAGCACTGCCCCATCCGGTGGTCAAGGCTTCGCGGGGGCCTCTGGCGTTTTTGAGGCACACCTAAAACGCCGAGTAAGGATTACCGGCCGAAAAGCCGCGAAAATTGGCGATAAAGTGGACGTGCAATGAGGCGATGAAGCCCGCCCCAGCAACCCAGGAGTCCCGGTGCACCCGCACGCAAAAGCCCCGCATTCAGACAGTCCGTTGGACTCAAGCAGTCCATCGCAAGACGCAGCAGCCGCCAAGACTCCCCCATCGTCGTCGGACATCAAGCGCTGGCGGCAATACTTGGCCGACGAACGCGCCGAGGCCGCCGTGTACCGCGAACTCGCTCAGCGCCGCGACGGTGAGGAACGCGAGATCCTTCTGGCCCTCGCAGAGGCCGAAGGCCGCCATGAGGCACACTGGCTCAAGCTCCTCGGCGAACACGCAGGCATGCCCAAGGCGGCCTCCATCCGCAGCCAAATGCTTGGCTTCCTGGCACGGAATTTCGGTTCAGTGTTCGTCTTGGCCCTCGCGCAAAGGGCGGAAGGCCGCTCCCCTTACGCGAAGGATCCCGCGGCAACCCGGGCCATGGCTGCCGATGAACAGATCCACGAAGAAGTTGTCCGCGGCCTGGCGACACGCGGCCGCAACAGGTTGTCCGGCACTTTCCGCGCCGCGGTATTCGGTGCCAACGACGGCCTGGTCAGCAACCTTTCCCTTGTGATGGGCATGGCCGCCACAGGTGTGCCCGCAACCGTGGTCCTCTTCAGCGGCATCGCGGGCCTGTTGGCGGGCGCCCTGTCCATGGGTGCCGGCGAATATGTCTCGGTCCGCTCGCAACTGGAGCTCCTCAAGGCCACCCGCCCCACCCAGGCCACGCTGACTGCGGCCCCGTCCCTGGACATCGAACACAATGAGCTCGTCCTGGTCTACCTGGCCCGGGGCATGTCCCACGAAGCTGCGGAACACCGGGCCGCCGAACGCATGGGCCTCTACAACTGCGATTGCGATCCCAGCCTCTCGCTCCACCCCGAAGCTGAAGAGGCGGTGGACGAGCACGAGGCGGTTGGCTCCGCCTGGGGTGCTGCCATCTCCAGCTTCTGCTTCTTCGCCTCGGGCGCCATTGTGCCGATCCTGCCGTTCATCTTCGGCATGACGGGCTTCGCTGCGCTCGCTGTGGCCGGTACGCTGGTGGGCATTGCGCTTCTGTCCACGGGCGCCGTCGTCGGCCTGTTGTCCGGAACCTCACCGCTGACCCGCGGCCTCCGGCAGCTCGCCATCGGACTCGGTGCGGCCGCGGCCACGTATGGGCTGGGACTCGTCTTCGGCGCGGTCATCGGTTAGTAGCGTCTGCCCGCTTGGGGCGCGGGAATCAGGGACTTGGGGGAAGACGTGCATTCGAACTACGGGTACGACGGCGGTCCCCCGCCTCCGCAGCGGCGTCCCAGTACCGCCGTCGCACTGTTCCGGAACCTGATGGTAGTGGCGATCGTCGCGGCCGTGGCCGTGCTTGTGAGTGGTTTCCTCCGGGGCGATCCCCGCATCACGGGCCTTCTTCCGAACTTGCCTCCTTCGGCCCAGGCCCCAAGCCACAACTCTTCCCAGGGCGCCGATCCCGGGCCAGGTGCGCGAAAAGCCGCGCGTGCCCCGGACACCCCGCCACCTGGCCTGGAGGAAGCCGGCCACGCGCTCGGCTCCCCCACCAAGCCAGCAATGGCAAGCAACTCCTACAAATTCTTGGCCACCAACGCCGACGGCACTCCGGTGGGCTACTCACCGTGCCGGCCCTTGCACTACGTGGTCAATGCGACCCTCGCCCCTGACGGCTCCGAAGGGCTCATCGCCGACGCCATCGCCAAGATCGCCGCTGCCACGGGCCTCAGATTCGTCAACGACGGCGCCAGCACGGAAACCCCCTCCGAGAAGCGCAAGCCATACCAGCCAGCGCTCTACGGGGATCGTTGGGCACCCCTGCTGATTTCGTGGACCACTCCAGCGGCCGCCCCGGCGTTGGCTGGATCGGTTATCGGCACCGGCGGCAGCACTATGTACAGTTTCGGCTCCGGCCCCAAAAGCTATGTGACGGGAAGCCTGGACCTGGACGGCCCGCAAATCAGGGAACTCCTGGGTGTCCCCGGCGGCGCCCACTACGTATCGGCGGTGGTGCAACACGAACTGGGCCATGTGGTGGGCCTTGACCACGTGGACGATCCCATCCAACTCATGTACCCAGAGATCGGCGCCCCGGATGGCTTGGCGGCCGGAGACCTGAACGGCCTTTACAAACTCGCATCCGCGCCATGCCGGAGCGACCTGTAGACTGGCGCACCCTGTAGCCCGGCCCACCCCCACCACCGCGTCAATGCATCACCGGCTCCAACGGCTCTTCGAGCTGTGCGGTGGAGGCCCGCGCGGAACCGGGCGGCTGGCGGCACTTCATCTGGCAACCCGCCTGGCGACACTGTAGGGGCCGCCCACTACTGGGTGCCCAGGTACCACCCGGTCTGCCAGCGGTAGAGGAACGCGGCCATGGCGTCACGGTTGACTGCGTTCAACGGCCGGAACGTTCCATCCTGGTAGCCCGTGCTGACCCTGGCCGCAGCCAGCCAGGTGATCTCGTTGTAGAAAGGCGAGTGCGGGGTGATGTCGGTAAAGGGTGACGTGGCGGGAGCAGTCCAGTTGGGTGCTCCGCTGAAGCGGTAGAGGAACGCGGCCATGGCATCCCGGTTGATATTGTCACCGGGGCGGAAGCTTCGGTGCCCGTTGTTGGGGTCCACCCAGCCCGTGGTGATGCCGTAGTACGCCAGCCACGTGACTTCCTTGTAAAACGGGGAATTGGGTGCCATGTCCACGAATGGTGAGGTTGCGGGCGGCGTCCAGGAGGGCGAGCCGGCCTGGCGATAGAGGAAGGCGGCCATCGCGTCCCGGTGCACGGGGAGGGATGCCCCGTAGCTTCCGTCGAGGTAGCCTGTGGTGATGCCCTGGCTCGCCAGCCACTGAATCTCGCGATAGAACTGGCTGTTGATGGGGGCGTCGGAGAAACGCTGGGTACACTGCGGGGTTCCCAGAGCGACCTTGGCGAGGGCGTACCGCGCCGCGTCGATCGCGCCATCTGCGACACCCATGACGAAATATTCCGGGTGTGTGGAGCACACCTGCGGGATGGAGCCGGTAGGTACCGTGGCGATCGCCTTGCTTCCGTCGGCGCTGTAGCTCACCTGGGCGTCGATCCTGGTTCCGGGAGTGCCCGTCTTCCAGAAGTAGCCGTAGGGGAAGGCGTTGGTCCAGGTCTTGTCCGGGCCGGAGGTGAAATACCCTGGCACGCTGCGGAAGATCAGCTTGTCCGTGTAGGAAGCAAAGGAGGTGGTGGAGTCCTTCTGGATGAAGAAGGTCCGTGGCAAGGCCTGCGAAAGGCCAAGGTCGATCGAAACAGACGGGGACCCGGCTGGCCCTCCGGCCGTCAGCCCGCTCTGGACGAAGATCCCGCCGTTTCCCGGCGCAATGGGGGTCCCCGTGACCACCACTGCGAAGCCCGAATAGTCCTGAGGCGGGACAGTGCTGGCGCTGCAGTTCCCCGTGGCGTCATGACAGTACTGCATGGATCCCGGGGTCAGGCTCCCCAGACCCTGCGGGATGGGGATCGACAGGTGGAGGGTTGAGGAGTCTGCCACGGCGTCGCCGGCGAGAAGCGGCGTGGCCGTGTTGTCCTCAGTGTTGTAAACCCTGTATTGGAGTGTGCTGTTCACGCTCTTGCCGAGCACCGCGGAAGCATCCGACGGGAGTCTAAGGTCGAGGGTCGTGGCCGACGACGACAGCTGTACCGGTGGGTTGTTGGCGTAGATCTGCGCCCAGGCAGGTGTCGGATCGATAGTGATGACTGGATCAACGGCTTGGGCAGGGACAGCTGTCGCTGCGGCTGCAGTGACGGCAAAAATGCACGCGGCTATTATGCCGCCTTTTCGACGGACCACGAATGTACGCGCCTTTCTAAATGGCGAGTACCTCGCCCCCCAATATTTTGCCGGGTGTCCGGCAAGTGCAACCATATGCGAGGAAAGACCCGGCCCGCAACGGGACGATCGGCGTAGGCTGCCGGCTGGACCGGGTCCTGTTCCGCCTGATCCTGGGGTGCTTAACTGGAAAGCACGACGGCGGCCGCGTCGCCTTTCGCCGCAACGGGAGGTACTCGAATGCGCAAGATCATCCTGATGATGTCGGTGTCCTTGGATGGATTCTTCGAGACGCTCGATCGCGACATCAGCTGGCACGTGGTGGATGACGAGCTCCTCCGATACTTGAACAAGCAGTTCCGAGCCATGGGAGCCTTCATTTACGGGCGCGTCACCCATGAGCTGATGGTCGATTACTGGCCCACTGCCGGGCAGGATCCGGAAATCTCGGCGCCTATGGCGGAGTTCGCCGGGATCTGGCGTGAGATGCCCAAGTTCGTGTTTTCGCGGACCCTCACGCAGGCGGGCTGGAATACAGCGGTGATTCACGACGTCGTACCTGAACAGATCACGGAACTGAAAGCGCAGCCCGGCGGCGACATCGCCTTGAGTGGCGCCAATCTGGCTTCCACCTTCATGCGGCACGGCCTGATCGACGAATTCCGAATTCTCGTTCATCCCGTGGTCCTGGGGCAGGGCAGGCCGCTGTTCGAGTCCCCCGAGGTCCACCTGGACCTCAAGCTTGAGGGGACGCGGACGTTCGGCAACGGCGTGGTTTTGCTCCACTACTCACGCCGCCGAGCCTGAACGGCCCACCCGTTGGTGGGCCGTTCAATCCCTACTTCAGCACCACCGTCCTGCTGCCTTGAAGGATCACACGGCCTTCGCAGTGCCAGCGGACGGCGTTGCTGAGCGCTTTACACTCGGTGTCCCGACCGGCTGCCACCAGGTCGTCCGGACCAAAGGTGTGGTCCACTTCCACCACCTGCTGGGCGATGATCGGTCCCTCGTCCAACTCACCGTTGACGTAGTGGGCAGTGGCACCCACGGTCTTGACGCCTCGCGCGTAGGCCTGGTGGTACGGCTTGGCACCCTTGAAGCTTGGCAGGAACGAATGGTGGATGTTGATGGCACGGCCATCCAACTTCCGGGCAAGATCGTCGCTGAGGACCTGCATGTAGCGCGCCAGGACCACCAGTTCGACGTCCAGGCGATCGATGAGATCGAGAAGCTGCCCCTCGGCCGCCGCCTTGGTGTCCGGCGTGACGGGCACATGGAAGAACGGAATGCCATGCCATTCGACGGTCCGCCTGTGGTCCGGGTGGTTGGAGACTACCCCGACAATGTCGATGGGCAATTCCCCGATGCGGGCCCGGAACAGGAGGTCGTTGAGGCAATGCTCGAACTTGGAGACCATGATCAGCACCCGCCGCTTGGCCCCGTGGCGGTTCAGCTGCCAACGCATGCCGAACTTTTCGGCAACAGGCGCGAAGGCTTCCCGCAGCGAGTCAATGGTCGACTGGTCCCCGTCCGATGCGAAATGGACTCGCATGAAGAAGTGGTGATCCAGTTGGGAGTCGAATTGCTTGTTGTCGATGATGTCGCAGCCGTGTTCCAGGAGGAATCCGGAGACAGCGTGCACAATCCCCCGCGTTTCCGGGCAATCGAGCGTCAGGACATGCTCAACGGTGGTGGCCGGCAGCGCCGCTCCACGTCGCTGGGCGGGTTCGTTCTGTGTGACAGTCATGGCTAGCACTCCACTACGTTGACGGCGAGGCCTCCGCGGGAGGTCTCCTTGTACTTGCTTTTCATGTCCGCTCCTGTCTCTCGCATGGTTTTGATGGCTTTATCAAGGGACACTTTGTGGCTGCCGTCGCCGTGCAGGGCAAGGCGGGCGGCGTTGATGGCCTTCACGCTGGCGATGGCGTTGCGTTCGATGCACGGAATCTGCACCAGCCCGCCTACGGGATCGCACGTGAGGCCGAGGTTGTGTTCAATACCCACTTCTGCGGCATTTTCCACTTGCTCGGGGGTACCCCCTAGGACTTCGCACAGGCCGGCGGCTGCCATGGAACAAGCAGAGCCCACTTCACCTTGGCAGCCGACTTCCGCTCCGGAAATGGACGCGTTGATCTTGAAGAGGATCCCGACGGCGGCCGCCGCGAGCAGGAACCGGACCACACCGTCGTCGTCGGCTCCTTGCACGAACTTCGCGTAGTAATGCAGCACCGCCGGCACAATGCCGGCCGCACCATTGGTGGGCGCGGTGACGATGCGGCCGCCTGCGGCGTTTTCCTCGTTCACGGCCAGCGCGAACAGGTTCACCCATTCCATGGCAAGCAGCGGATCTGCCGAGCTTGAACCCTGCAATCCGGCGTCCGTGGCGGCAAGCGTCTTGAACAACGACGGCGCCCGTCGCCTGACGTTCAAGCCTCCCGGCAGGATTCCTTCCGCAGCGCAGCCGTTGTCCACGCATTCGCGCATGACAGCCCAGATCTGCAGCAGGCGCTCGCGAAGTTCGGCCTCGCTTCGCCACACGAGCTCGTTGGCGAGCATGACGTCGGAAATGGACATGTCCTCCCGTGCACAGATGGCGAGGAGCTCGTCCGCCGTGCTGAAGGGATGAGGCAGCACTGTGCTGTCGGCAACCACTTTGTCACTTCCGGACGCATCGCCGTCCACCACGAAACCGCCGCCAATTGAGTAGTAGCTGCGTTCGCGCAGCACTTCCCCAGTATGGTCGAGGGCCCGGAAGGTCATGCCGTTGGGGTGGGCAGGCAGGGATTTGCGTCGGTGCAGGACCACGTCTTCGTCCCAGTTGAAGTCCACGCGGTGATGTCCGGCGATCCGCAATTCGGCGTCCAGGGCTGCGGCCGCTACCTGGTCGTCGGCAGTGGACGTGTCCACCGTCTCCGGCGCCTGGCCTTGGAGTCCAAGCACCACGGCTTTGTCCGAGCCGTGGCCGCGGCCGGTGGCGCCCAATGAGCCGAAAAGCTCTGCCTGGACGCGCACCGTTGCCGCGAGTTGCCCGGAGGATTCCAGGCCTTCGGTGAACTGCTTTGCCGCCCGCATGGGGCCAACCGTGTGCGAAGACGACGGCCCGATGCCAATGGAAAACAGGTCAAGCACGCTCAGTGCCATCAGGGGACCTCAGGAGAGGCGAATTCCCTCATGCCGTCAAGCAGCCAGCGGCCCAGGAAGTCGGCGAACGAAGCCCGCGGGAAGATCCGGAAGCTCTCCTCACTGGTCTTCCATAGCATCGCGGGGATGTTGCCGATTTCCGTGGCGAGGGCTGTCCCGGTGCTGAAGGCGCGGGGGTGCAAGTCCAGCGAACAACCCTTTTCAAGGACGTCCCGCGCGCGGATGCCGGAAAGCTCGAAGGTAGTGCGGTTGGCGGACAAGTCCACCACTTGGCCCGGGTCCTCGCCCAGGGCCTCCACCAGTGCGCGGACCAGGTCTCCGCCGAGGGAATCGTGGGCAGATTCCGGTGCGACCACCAGGAATTCTTCCGGCCCGAGCCAGAGAGTGGTTGCCCTCTCATCCCCGCTGATCTCACCGCAGGCGGCCGGCAGTCCGCCGGTCACGGACGCGAGGCGGGCTCCGGCGTCGGAATCCTTGTCAACCCGGATCCCCACCATGGTCTGGAACGGGATCTCCTTCAACGCCACGGTTCCAGCCACGGAACCGGACTCGAAGGTCGGCGCAAGGTGCGACGCCGGGCTGCGGCGTGCCGCACGGAGCGTCTCGGGGTTTGCGGGTGTTGCTGTTTCAGCCATCTTTACGGGTCCCTTCAGCGTCGAAAAGTACGGTTTCTCCCACAACGACGTCCAACAGCTGGTCCCCGACGGAGGCCACCAGGGTCTCGCCGATCCGGTTGCGGCCGTTGGTGATCAGTGCCAGGCCGAAGGACCGACCCAAAGCGGCACTGTGGTAGCTCGAGGTCACGAAGCCCTGCATCGGCACGGGGCCGTACGCCGGGTTGACCGGAATTCCCTTTTCCACGAGCTGGGTGCCTTCCGGAAGACGGAACGAGCCGTCCACCGGCAGGACGCTGACCAGGTGCTTGCGGTCCTCGCGCTGGGCGTCAGCCCGAGTGTACGAACGTTTGCCGATGAAGTCCTTGGCCTTGGAAACGATCCATTCCATCCCTGCGTCCTGCGGGGTGACGGTGCCGTCCGTGTCCTGTCCGACGATCGGGTAGCCCTTCTCGGCACGCAGCACGTGCATGGTCTCCGTGCCGTACGGAGTGATGTTGAACTCGGCCCCTGCGGCAGCCACGGATTCCCAGGTGTTGAGCCCGTACCAGGAGGGGACATTGATTTCGTAGGCAAGCTCACCGGAGAACGAAATCCGGCAAACCCGCGCCTGGACCCCGGAGGCCAGCGTGGTCTCGCGGAACGTCATGAACGGGAACGCTTCGGCGTCCAGCCCGCCGTCGGCCGCCAGTTGCGGGGCAACTTTGGCGATCACCGCACGGGATTTGGGCCCGACGACGGCAATCGTCGTCCACTGTTCGGTCACAGACGTGCACACCACGTCAAGTTCGGGCCACTCGGTCTGGTGCCATTCCTCGAGCCAGTCGAGGACCTTGGCGGCGCCGCCGGTGGTGGTGGTCATGAAGTAGCGGTCCTCGTCGAGGCGCAGGGTCACGCCGTCGTCGAAGATCATGCCGTCCGGGGTGCACATGACCCCGTAGCGGGCGGAACCCGGGGCGAGCTTCTTGAACGCATTGGTGTAGATGCGGTTCAGGAACTCACCGGCATCCTTGCCACGGATCTCGATCTTGCCGAGCGTGGTGGCGTCCATGAAGCCCACCGACTCCCGGACCGCGGCGCATTCACGGAGCACGGCGGCGTCCATGTCCTCGCCCGCTTGCGGGTAGAACCACGGGCGCTTCCACTGGCCGACGTCCTCGAAGAGCGCTCCGCGGGCAACGTGCCAGGGGTGGATGGAGGTGACGCGGGCGGGATCGAACAGCTCGCCGCGCTGGCGTCCGGCCAACGCCGCGAAGGCCACCGGCGTGAACGGGGCACGGTACGTGGTGGTTCCGATGTCGCCGATGCCA
Source organism: Arthrobacter sp. MMS24-S77 (assembly GCF_054888235.1). Lineage (NCBI taxonomy): Bacteria > Bacillati > Actinomycetota > Actinomycetes > Micrococcales > Micrococcaceae > Arthrobacter > Arthrobacter sp. MMS24-S77. The sequence goes on along the minus strand of NZ_JBTZRN010000001.1, from coordinate 1,013,490 downwards.
CGGGATGCTTCGCCGGCCTGCTTAAGGGCCGCAGCGATGACGCCGATGGCGTTGACGCCGGACGTCTTGCCTTGGTCGTTGGCGGTGCTGATGGAGGTGTAACGCTTGATGTGTTCCACGGAGCGCATACCGGCCCCGGTGGAACGGAGCACGTCGGCCACGGACTGGTCGCGCTGGAAGTCGACGAAATGGTGGCGCCAGTCCCCCGCGTTTCCGGTCTGCCCCGGCACCAGCCACAACTGGCGGGTGGGGGCGGAGGCGACGGGCGCTTTCGTCTCGGCGGGCACCGTCTGGGTGCTGAACCCCGCGGCGATCGCGGCCGCGGCGCCGGCAGAGATGCCTTCGCCGAGGCAATCTCCGAGCTCGTAGCTTCCGCGGCCTGAGCCGACAACCTGCTGGTCCCTGACCAGGCTGCTCGGCACAAAGCCGGCCAGGTCATCGTCCCAGCGCAGCTTGCCCTGTCGCTGGCTGTGGAGGTGGACTACCGGGCTCCAGCCACCGGAAACCGCCAGCAGATCGCAAGCGAGCCGTTCGACGCCGGAGGTGACTTCGCCGTCGTCGTTGAGGCTGCGGATGGTGACGCCGTCGATCCGGCCGTTCTCCCCCGCGCCGGAGGTATCGGCGACAGCGCTGCCGACGAGGACGCGGATGCCGCTTTCGACGGCGGCTGCCGCTTTGTCGCTCAGCTTCGGACGAGCGTCGACGACGGCGGCGACCTTGACGCCCGCGGCCAGCAGATCCGCAGCCAACAGGTACGCGGAATCGTTGGTGGTACCGATGACTACCCGCCGCCCGGCAGCGACGGCATACCGGTTGAGGTAGCTGCGGACTGCCGAGGCCAGCATGATGCCGGGCCGGTCGTTGTTCTCGAAAACAAGCGGACGCTCATGGGCGCCGGGGGCCAGGATGACCTGCTTAGCACGGATGTGCCAAATACGCTGGCGGGAGACGCCGTCCGCGGCCGGGCTGCCTAGGTGGTCCGTACGGTTCTGTGCCGCGATCACATAGTTCGCGTCATAGGAGCCGAAGGCCGTGGTGCGGTTGAGGACGGTGCATTCGGCGGCGGAAACAAGCTCGGCCTCAACGTCGGCGATCCACTCCAGCGCCGCTTTGCCCTCGATCACCTCGGCCAGTTCCGGAGCAGTGGAACTGGAGAGAAGCGAGCCGCCGAGCTCGGGCTGGTCGTCGATCAGGATGACCCGGGCGCCGGTGCGGACCGTCTCTCGGGCCGCGGCGAGGCCGGAAACGCCGCCGCCAACCACCAGGACGTCGGTGTGGACGTACTTCTTGTCGTACTCGGCGCGGTCCTCGTTGGGGTCCAGCTTGCCGAGGCCGTTCAGGAGCTCGACGCTGAGCCCGTCCACGAGGGACACGGTGGTCGCGGGAAGCATCGACTCTGCGACATGGCCGGGGAAGCGGGCGGCCACCTTGACCAGGGCGTTGGATTCTTCCACTCCGGCGGACATGATGCCGCGGGGCCGATCCTCATAGAGCGAGTTGCCTGCGTTGATGCGGCCGTTGGCAAGCAATGCTGAAGCAACGGTGTCTCCCGGGTGGCCGGTGTATTCCTGGCCGTCCACGGTGAACCGCCAGGAAATGCTGCGGTCGATGCGGCCGCCGGTGGCGAGGCGGGCGTTCTGCGGGGTCACTTCGTGGCTCCTTCCGGAGTGGTGGCTGCCGAGGTGTTCACAACGGCGCGTTCCATGTCAGGGCGCGGTTCGCCCATTGCGTAGACGGCCTGGATGTCGTAGCTGACGGTGTCGCGGAGCATGTTGAACCATTGGCGGCAACCGGTGCTGTGGACCCAGCGTTCGGCGAAGGCGCCCTTCGTGTTGTCGCGGTAGAACAAGTACTCGGCCCATTGGCGGTCAGTCAGCGCGTCCGGGTTTTCCGGATAGGCCACGTGGGCCTGGCCGCCGTAGTGGAATTCTGTTTCGTCTCGTGGCCCGCAATTGGGGCAGCTGATGAGCAGCATGGTTGGTCTCCTAAAGGGCTGCGGCTAGTGGGGCTGCGGCTAGTGGGCGACGGCGGCGGCGCCGTGTTCGTCGATCAGGGCGCCGGTCTCGAAGCGCTCCAGTGCGAACGGCTTGTTGAGCTCGTGCGGCGTGCCGGTGGCGATCGTGTGGGCGAAGGTCAGGCCGGCAGCGGGCGTGCCCTTGAAGCCGCCCGTTCCCCAGCCGCAGTTGACGAACATGTTCTCCACCGGGGTGGTCCCAATGATCGGCGATGCATCCATGGTGGTGTCCACGATTCCGCCCCAGGTCCGGAGCACGTGGGCCCGGGCAAAGATCGGGAAGAGTTCCACGGCGGCAGCCATCTGGTGCTCGATCACGTGGAAGGAGCCGCGCTGGCCGTAGCCGTTGTAGGAGTCGACGCCCGCGCCCATGACCAGTTCGCCCTTGTGTGCTTGGGAAACGTAGACATGCACGTGGTTGGACATGACCACCGTGGGGTGGACGGGTTCATGCAGCTCCGACACCAACGCCTGAAGGGGGTGGGACTGGATCGGGAGGCGGAAGCCGGCCATTTCGGCGAGGACGGAGCTGTGGCCGGCGGCGGCGAGGCCAACCTTTTCGGTGTGGATGGTTCCCTGGTTGGTCTGGACGCCCACCACGCGGTTGCCGTCCTTGAGGAAGCCCGTCACTTCGCAGTTCTGGATGATGTCCACGCCGAGTTCATCGCATTTGCGGGCGAAGGCCCAGGCGACGTGGTCGTGCTTCGCGATGCCTGCGCGGGGCTGGTAGGTGGCGCCCATGACCGGGTAGCGGATGTTGTCGCTGATGTTCAGGATGGGGCAGAGTTCTTTGACCTGCTGCGGGTCCAGCCATTCGGCGTCGACCCCGTTGAGCTTGTTCGCGCCGACGCGGCGGACGCTTTCGCGGACGTCACCCAGCGTGTGGGCGAGGTTCATGACGCCGCGCTGGCTGAAGAGGAAATCGTATTCAAGCTCCTCGGGCAGGATCTCCCAGAGCTTCAGCGCGTGCTCGTAGATCGCGGCACTCTCGTCCCAAAGGTAGTTGGAACGGATAATGGTGGTGTTGCGGGCCATGTTGCCGCCGGCCAGCCAGCCCTTTTCCAGGACGGCGATGTTTGTCATTCCGTGGTTCTTGGCCAGGAAGTACGCGGTGGCCAGGCCATGGCCGCCACCGCCCACAATCACGGCGTCGTAGGATGCCTTGGGCTCCGGGTTACGCCACAGGAAATCCGGGTGTTCAGGGAGTTGGTCTGCGCTCACTGGGCTGCTCCAATCATTTCTGCCTCACGTTCGGTGGCGGCGGCGTCGTTGCCACTGCCTTCCTGGGAAAGGTGTGGGTAAAGCGGGAACTGTTCGGCAAGCGCGGTCACCCTCGCACGGAGTTCGACGGCGGTGTGGTCGCCCAGGGTGCCATCGCTTGTTATGCCCGTACTGGCTGCCGCGATCAGCGCCGTCGCAATGATGTCCGCGACCTCCACGAATTCCTCGGCCCCGAAGCCGCGGGCGGCGAGTGCCGGGGTTCCGATCCGGAGTCCGGAGGAGACCATCGGCGGGCGGGGGTCGAACGGGACCGCGTTGCGGTTCACGGTGATGCCGATGCGGTGAAGTGTGTCCTCGGCCTGCTGGCCGTCCAGTTCTGAGTGGCGCAGGTCCACGAGGACCAGGTGGACGTCGGTACCGCCGTTGACCACCGAGATTCCTGCTGCGGCGACGTCTTCCCGCAGGAGTCGTTCAGCCAGGATTTTGGCGCCTTCCAACACCCGTACTTGACGTTCCTGGAATTCTGGCTCTGCGGCCATCTTGAACGCCACGGCTTTGGCCGCGATGACATGCTCCAGTGGTCCGCCTTGCTGGCCGGGGAAGACTGCACTGTTGATCTTGCGTGCGTACTGCTCCTTGGAGAGGATCACGCCACCGCGCGGACCGCCGAGGGTCTTGTGGGTTGTGGTGGTCACGACGTCGGCATACGGCACGGGGTTGGGGTGCAGGCCCGCGGCGACGAGGCCGGCGAAATGTGCCATGTCCACCATGAGGTAGGCGCCCACGAGGTCGGCGATGCGGCGGAATTCGGCGAAATCAAGGTGGCGCGAATACGCGGACCACCCGGCAACGATCAGCTTCGGGCGGTGTTCCAGGGCCAGGGCTTCGACTTCTGCCATGTCCACCCGGAGGTCGGATTCGCGGACGTGGTACGGGATGACGTTGTACAGCTTGCCCGAGAAGTTGATCCGCATGCCGTGGGTCAGGTGGCCGCCGTGCGCGAGGTCGAGGCCCATGATGGTGTCCCCCGGCTCAAGGAGCGCGAACATGGCTGCCGCATTGGCCTGGGCGCCGGAGTGCGGCTGGACATTTGCGGCCTCCGCGCCGAAGAGTGCCTTCACGCGGTCGATGGCCAATTGCTCGATGACGTCCACGTGCTCGCAGCCGCCGTAGTAGCGCTTGCCCGGGTAGCCTTCCGCGTACTTGTTGGTCAGGACCGAGCCCTGGGCCTGCATGACGGCGGCAGGGGCGAAGTTTTCGGAGGCGATCATTTCCAGCGTGGACTGCTGCCGGATGAGTTCCTGGGCGATCGCCTGTTCAACCTCCGGGTCCGCCTGGGCGAGCGGGCGGATCAGCGGTTCAACCATCATGTTCTCCTCTTGAGATACTTATATTTACTGACTAATCAGCAACTGATATATTAGAACTATTGCCATAGTATGTTGAAGATCACAGAACCGTCAACAGCCCGGCAGCAACTGATCCGCCAGACTTGGAATTGCGGCAAACGGGAGAGAGCACATGAGCACTGCATTGGAAGCACTGGACACAGGCACGCAGGGAACATCCTTGGCGGAAAACGCTTACCTGCTCCTGCGCGACCGGCTCATCATGCTGGAGATCAAACCCGGCGACCCCATCAACGATGGCCAGATTGCCGCGGAACTCGGCATTGGACGAACACCCGTTCGCGAGGCCATCAAGCGGCTCGAAAGCGACCACTTGGTGGTGTCCTATCCCCGGCGCGGAACCTTCGCTACCGGCGTCGACATCACGCAATTGGCGGATGTCTCCGAAATCCGGGAACTGCTTGAGCCCCTGGCCTCAAGGCGGGCCGCCCGCATGGCCAGCCCCAAGCTGCGGGAAGAACTGCGCGAGGTTGCCACCGCGATCAGCGGCCTCGAAGGACACGACGCCGGCCAGCAGGAACTCATGCGCTACGACATCCAGGTGCACCGGCTCATCTACAAAGCCGCGGCCAATCCGCACCTCGAGGATGTGCTGATCCGCTACGACAACCTGGCAACACGCATCTGGTGCCACATGCTGGACAAAATGCCCTCAGTGACGGGCCACGTCGCGGAGCACGCTGAGCTCCTCACCGCAATCGCCGACGGCGACGAAGACCGCGCGGCCGCGCTCGCCCTGCACCACGTGGTGAGTTTCGAAGAGACGATCCGCAAGGTGCTTTAGGTTCGTGGGATACCGCTGCCGCTAGCCGTTCCTCTTCCAGTGTTTCGGCCACTTCACGTTCAAGAGCAGCAATCCCAGCAAGAGCGAATCCACTGTCATTACTCCCGCCATGAAATAAGCCCACCCGGCCATCATGGCTCGGTCACCACCGCTCGGCGGCCCGAGGTGCGGGGTTGCATCAGAACACACATACCAATCTCCTGACCCGGATCCCCCCAGTCAATCGATAGTCCACCAAGTGTGGCACGACGGCGCCTCAGAAGGAACGGCCTCAGCGATCAATGGCGGTCCGCAATGAAGAAACTAACAACGACGGCGACACGTCCTTTTCGAGGCGTGTCGCCGTCGTGCTCAGGCGTCGGGGGCCAGGCCAGGAAGCCGGGCTTGCTGCAGCCGGAATTCTGTGGGCGCGACGCCGACATGCAGGGTGAACAACCGCGTGAAATACGCAGGGTCTTCATAACCAACTCGGCTGGCCACCTTGCCGACCGGCAACAGACCTTCAGCCAGCAATGACTGTGCCAGGGAGATTCGTGTCTCGAGGATGTAGCTCAAGGGGCTCAGGCCAGTGGATTCGCGGACGATCCGCCTCAAGTCGGTGAGCGAGACCCCGGCCGCCTTGGCGCGGTCGGACATTGCAAGGGGCCGGAAAGCTGTGCTCTTCAAAGCGGCCAGTACCTGACGGTCCCGGCCCATGGGTGCGGCATCCACAACTCCCGAGGCCAGAAAGGCCAGGAGCAGCCGCTGGGTAGCCACGGACGCTTCGATGCTCCCGCGCAGCCCCACCGTGGACAGGGCGGCGTGAAGTTCAACAAACACGGCCGCAACCCGCTCCGGCTTTGCGTGCAGTCCCGTGACCGGTCGACCCGGGTCTAGAAGTCCCAGATCTCTGTAAAGCTGGACGCCTGCACCGGTGAATAAGACCCAGTGTTCGGTCCACCCATCCCCGTCTGGACCGTAGGTGTGGCGGACGCCCGGAGGCACCGAGATGAGGGCTGGAGCTCGTACCGTCCTTTTGGGCTCTCGCGGCTCCCCTTCGATGTACCAGCCCGTTCCCGATGAAATGTAGACCACCGCGTGGCAGGGAAGCTTCCGGTCCCTCGGGGACGGGACGGTGGCAACCTGTTCTCCGGCCCCAAGACAGGCGACAGCAGCATGGCCCAGCGTTAATGGTGACGTCGAATAGAGCGCCCAATTGTGCGAATAATCCAAGGCATGGTTCTGACCCGCGAAAATCCAATGATTTCTGACAATAGTCCATGGAGAATTGTCCAAGCCTGAACGAGGCTATCAGTATGGTCACATCAAACGGGTACGAATTGGACGATTCACCGGTACGCCTGGGCTACCTTGAGCCGGTCCCCACAACAGAACGAGGCGACAGGGATTCCCTGTGGTCCAGGCTTCGCCGGGACGGGTACCTCTATCTCACCAACCATCTTGACGCGGGCATGGTCGAATCGTTCCGGGAACACTACTTTTCACAGATGGTCGGCACAGGACTGCTGGAACCCGGAACCGATCCAGCCACCGGCGTCGGCGCGACGGGCGCCGTCGACCTCGGGAAGGTGCGGGAAATCCTCTTCGGGGAGATCGTCCCCGGGGCTGCTTACGAGGCGTTGACCAGCCATCCAGCCATTCACGGATGGTTCGAGTGGCTCCTGGAAGGTGAAGTCCACCTTCACAAGCGCAAGATCATCCGCCACATCCGCCCGGGAGAAGCCGGCATCGGCACGGCAACCCAGGCACACTACGACTTGATCTACCTTCGGGAAGGCAGCGAACGAGTACTTTCCATGTGGATCCCGCTCGGTGACTGCCCCGTCGAGATGGGCGGGCTGACCTATCTGGAAGGAAGCCACCACTGGGCGATGGCCGATGAACGGGAGCGTGGACTGCAGCGTCCAGCTGCCTCAATGACCGCCGACCTGCCAGCGCTGGCCGACGAGCACGACGGCCGCTGGCTGCTGGCCGACTACCGCGCCGGCGACGTCATGGTCCATTCCTCTTACATGGTTCATGCGGGCACCGACAACGTCGACCCACTCAACCGGATCCGGCTCTCCACCGACATCCGCTACCAGCGGGCTTCGGAACCGATCGATTGGCGTTGGCAGGAGCACTGGAACTACAACGATGGCCTCTAGACGCCCCAGCCAACCCTCATCGGGCCGCGTCAGCCCGGGGTGAGGACGCAGAACTCGTTGCCCTCTGAGTCGGCGAGGCACACCCATGGCACGTCTCCCTGGCCGACGTCGGCGTCGGTAGCACCCAGGGCCAGCAGCCGGGCCACCTCTGCCGCTTGATCATCGCCCGGGTACGGCCTCAGGTCGAGATGGACCCGGCCACACACGGCATTCACGGCGGGTGTGCGAACGAACTCCAGATACGGCCCAACGCCCTTGGCCGAACGCAGCCGCGCAAGATCGTCAGTCACCTCGTGCAGGGTCCATTCCATCGCCTGGCCCCAGAACCGGGCCATGGCCCGCGGATCAGCACAGTTGACCACCACAGCGGCGATGGGCCCGGTGTCCAGGTAGATCGATCGCGGCTCCAGCACGCAGAACAGGTTTCCTTCCGGGTCTGCAAGGACCGTCCACGGCACGTCCCCTTGGCCCACGTCGGCGGGCGTCGCACCGAGTTCCAAAAGGTGCGCGACCAGCTCCGCCTGATGGGCCGTAGAGGTAGTGGCGAGATCGAGGTGCGCGCGGTACCTCACAGTCTCGGGGTCCGGGACGGTGACGACATCGATGCAGACGGCTGCGGGGTCCGGCCAGACGAAGCCCACGGGTTCAACATTTGTCACGCCGGGTCCCTCGCTGGAGACACCCCAGCCGAGGGCGTCTGCCCAAAACCGGCCGAGCGCCGAGTCATCCCGAGCCTTGAAATTCACCTGAACAAGTCGCAACCCCATACCGCCCGATCCTATAACCCGGTAATACACGATGCAGCATCCCAAGACACGCAGCCCAGAGTGGCCGCCCACTTGACCGCGTTTGAGACGATGAACCACATGGACGCTGACGCAAGCCCTGCCAACGACCCCGATACCGATCCCGCCGGCGCACACCATGCCGGTGTGCAGTCCGTGGACCGGGCCATCACCGTGCTCGAAATCCTGGCGCGCAACGGCGACGCCGGCGTGAGTGAGATCGCGGAGGAAATGGGCGTCCACAAATCAACGGCGTCGCGACTGCTGAGCGCTTTGGATGCCCGCGGCATGGTGCAGCAGAACCACGAGCGCGGAAAATACCAACTCGGCTTCAACATCCTGCGCTTGGCCAGTGCCATCCCGGCCCGCCTCAGCTTGGTCAGGGAAGCGCGGGAAGACCTCGAAGCCCTTGCCGAGAAGTTCGCTGAGACCGCCAACCTGGCCGTGCTGCGGTCAAACTTCGCGGTCAACGTGGACCAGGCCATTGGCCCCAATACGCTTGGCACGCAGGACTGGATCGGCGGCCTCACGCCGCTCCACGCCACATCCAGCGGCAAGGTCATGCTTGCCGCCCTGCCTCCAGCGACGCGCGACCGTGTCCTCAGGGAAGCAGGCCAGGCGCAATACACGCCACGCACCATCACCGACCGCGACGAGTTGGAGCAGCAAATGCCGGTCATTGCGGAGGAGGGTTACGCGGCCACGTATGAGGAACTCGAACGCGGACTCAACGCCGTCGCCGTTCCGATCCGCAACCACAGTGGCACGGTGATCGGAGCCATCAGCCTTTCCGGCCCCGCCTTCCGTTTCGAGCCGGAAAAAATACCCGGCCTCCTTGATGCGCTCAAGCAGGCCGGGCATTCAATCAGCGTCAAGATGGGTTACACAGCATCCAGCGGCGGCTAGCCCTCAGCGGGGACGTCGGCAATCTTGCTGGTGACCCAGCTGTGGAACGCCTCAATGTGGTGCTCGCTGGGCACCAGGACGCCGCCCTTGGCGTAGATCTTCGAGCCCATGGCCGGCTGGCAGCGTTCGCAGGCGTCGAAGTCCTGCTCATTGACCCTGTGGAAGAGCTCAACCGATGCCGAGACGTCCTTGCCGGATTCCACCACGCTGGGCAGGTACAGCCAGTCGCATTCGACGATCGTGTGGTCCGCTGCGAGCGGGAACATCCGGTGGATGATGACGTGGTCCGGAACAAGGTTGACGAAGACATTCGGCTTGATGGTCACCGCGTAGTACCGGCGGTCCTGGTCGTCGCCGACTCCGGGGATGCGATCCAGGCCCTCGGAGCCGTCGATCGTGAAGCCCTTGATGTCCTCACCGAACTCGGCGCCATGGCCCACAAAGTACTGGGCTGCCAGTCCGTCGGCGAATTCGGGCAGGACTTCGGTCAGCTCGGGGTGGATCGTGGCGCAGTGGTAGCACTCCATGAAGTTTTCAATGATGAGCTTCCAGTTGGCCTTGACGTCGTACTTGATGCGGCGGCCAAGGCTCAGGTTGGCGATGTCGTAGTCGTCAACGGCACGCAGGTCCCCGAGGCGCTCCTCGATAGCCCCCATGACGTCTTCCTCGAACGACGGCGGCTCATCCGCGAGGCAGACCCACACGTAGCCCATGTATTCGCGGGCGTGGACCTTCACGAGTCCGTATTCGTTGCGGTCGATATCCGGCATTTTGGTCAGGTTGGGGGCTGCGATGAGCTTTCCCTCGAGGTCGTAGGTCCAGGCGTGGTAGGGGCACTGGAACGAGCGGTTGGCCTCGCCGGACTCCTCCATGCACAGCTTGACGCCACGGTGCCGGCAGATGTTGTAGAACGCGCGGATCTCTCCCTTGCGGGTGCGGTTGATAAGCACGCTCTCGCGGCCGATCTGCACGGTTTTGAACGAGCCGGCTTTTTCCAGGTCCGCGGTCCGCACTGCGCAGAACCACATCTGCTCGAAGATGTGTTCCTGCTCGGCACGGAAGATGTCTTCACTGACATAAGTGTGGCCGGGGAGAGTGGGGATCAGGCTGGGGGAAACAACTTCAGTGGTCATGCTGACTCCTATTCAGTGATGAACGTGGTTGAGGCTTGGAAGGTTTATGGGGTTGCCAGGACAGGCTGGGAGTTGCGGGCGTTGAGTTGGCGGCGCCAGCGGGTGAACAGACGCGGCTGGTTCACCCCGAGGACGCCCACCGGCTCCTCGCCCCGGTAGTACACCGCGAGGAAACTGTGGTTCTCGAGCTGCCCCGCTTCGATTTCGACGCGCTCGGCGTCCCGGGCATGGCCGGCGAACTGGAGCGTCACTCCGTACTGGTCCGACCAGAAGTACGGCAGGTTAAGCGGTTGGGGTGCGGCCGAGTGATCCAAGAGCCCGGCGACCGCAAGGGCGGCACGTTCCTGTGCGCCGGCCCAATGCTCCACGCGGTGGTGCCGCCCGCTGCGTTCGTCGAACCAGGCCGCGCAGTCCCCCACGGCAACCACGCCGGGGACGTTTGTCCGTCCCATCGAATCGCACGTGACGCCGTCGTCGATCGCCAGGCCCGAACCGGCCAGCCATCCGACATTGGGAACTGCCCCGATTCCGAGGAGTACGACATCTGCGGGACGGTACTGTCCGTCGTTGAGCCGGACACCGGTCACATTTCCTTCGTAGCTGTAATACGAGTCGATTCCCGTGTCACAAATCAGCTCCACTCCATTGATCCCATGGAGCGTGGCCATGACGGCAGCCATCTCCGGACCGAGCGGAGCGCTCAGCGGCATCGGGCTTTTGCAGATGATGGTCACATCCATTCCCAGGCCCTTGGCCGTCGATGCCACCTCCGCGCCAATGAAGCCGGCGCCAACCACCAGCAGTCGGCTGCCAGGAACGAGTTCCGGAGCCAGATCCTGCGCATCCTCGAGGGTCCGCAGCGTGAAAACATTGGATAGGCCCGCAAGTTCGGGCAGCGTGCGGGCTGAGGCTCCGGTGGCAATGACGACGCCGTCAGCTGCCACCGTGCGTCCGTCGCCGAGGGTGATGGTCCTGGTCGCGGCGTCAAAGCTCCGCGCAGGCGAGCCAAGCAGCCATTCAGCCTGCAAGGGATCTTCCGATCCCGCCTCTTCCGCCTCCAACATCAAGTGCTTGATGCCGATCTTTCCTGCCAGGAACTCCTTGGACAGGGGCGGACGGTCATAGGGCCGCTGTTGCTCATCTCCAATGATGAGTAGCCGGCCACCAAAGCCCTGCGCCCGGGCAGCGCGAGCGGCGGAAAGACCCGCCAATGATGCGCCCACGATCGCCAATGTCTCCATGGCTTCCTCCTCGCCGAGCCGTTCGAAAGTTTATTGCGCATTACGCAACAAACTTCATTATGCGAAACAGCGTGACGGACTTCACAACGCGTGTCAAGGAATCCGCGAGGAAACTTCGACCCCTTGACAAGCCCCTGTGAGGTCAATCACTCTGTTGCGTATTGTGATCAGCGTTGATCATGAGACAACCACCCCACAGGTTTTGACCAATCCGGTGAAAGAGGTTCTTGAGATGCACAGTGCTTGCCCGCTCAGCTCGTTGGCTCCGGGGGACGCGATTCGACTCGAGACGTCCCCGCCCATTGCCGTATTTCATACCGAAGAGGGCGAACTCTTCGCCCTTGACGACACGTGCACGCACCAAGACGCTTCCCTCGCCGACGGCTGGGTGGAGGACTGCTGGGTGGAGTGCCCCCTTCACGCTTCCAAGTTCAACCTCCGCACGGGAGCCGCCGATGCGCCTCCCGCCAAACTGCCCGTCCGGGTCCACGAAGTCCTGGTGGTGGACGGCCAGATCATGGTCAAAGAATCCGAGGACGCCCCCAACCTACCGCCGGGGCTGACCGTCGACGGCCACGTCTAGGTACCCCAAAACGTCCAGACCCTGCCCTTCTACTTCAGGAGCTTCCCGCATGTCCACAACACCCCGCGTCGTCATCATCGGAGCCGGCATCGTCGGCGCGAATCTCGCGGACGAACTGTCCACCCGCGGCTGGACCAACATCACCGTGCTCGAGCAGGGCCCGCTGAAGCTGGCGGGCGGCTCCACCTCGCATGCCCCCGGCTTGGTGTTCCAGACCAACGCTTCGAAGACCATGACCCAATTCGCCTCCTACACCGTGGACAAGCTGCTCTCACTCAGCGAATCCGGCGTCTCCTGCTTCAACCAGGTGGGTGGCCTCGAGGTGGCAACCACTCCGGAGCGCCTGGAGGACCTCAAGCGCAAGCTGGGCTACGCGGCGTCGTGGGGGGTGGAAGGCCGGCTCATTGACCCGGACGAGTGCGCCAAGCATTATCCGCTGCTCAACCAGGAAAAGGTGCTCGGCGGGCTCTACGTTCCCTCCGACGGTTTGGCCTCCGCCGCCCGCGCCGTCGGCCTGCTCATCGCCAAGGCGAGCGCCGCAGGGGTCACGTTCCGCGGTTCCACACCCGTGACTGGCATCGAACAGTCCGCGGGTAAGGTAACCGGCGTCGAAACGCCCGACGGCGTGATCCCGGCAGACATCGTGGTCTCCTGCGCCGGGTTCTGGGGGCCCAAGATCGGCGCCATGGTGGGCATGTCCGTGCCGCTCCTGCCCCTGGCGCACCAATACGTCAAGACCACCGCCGTGCCGGAGCTCGTGGGCCGGAACGATACCTCGCGGCTGCTTGATCCGGCCAACGGCGCCTGGATGCCGATCCTCCGGCACCAGGACAAAGACCTCTACTACCGCGAGCACGGGGACCGGATGGGCATCGGCTCCTACGCCCACAAGCCCATGCCCGTGGACCTCCGGGAGCTGCCCGAGGTTGCTGCGGCCGACATGTCCGAGCACCGGATGCCGTCCCGCCTGCCCTTCACGGAAGAAGACTTCCTGCCCTGCTGGGAAGACTCGAAGGAACTCCTTCCGGCACTCGCCGGCGCCCGGATCGCCGATGGCTTCAACGGGATCTTCTCGTTCACTCCCGACGGCGGTCCCCTCGTGGGCGAGTCCAAGGACGTTGATGGCTTCTTCGTGGCCGAGGCCGTATGGGTGACGCACTCCGCCGGCGTGGCCCGTGCCCTGGCGGAGCGCCTCATCGAGGGCCAGTCCCGCATTCCGCTCCACGAATGCGAGGTCTCCCGCTTCGAAGAGATCCAGACCGCGGAGAGCTACGTCAGCGAAACGTCGCAACAGAACTTCGTGGAGATCTACGACGTCTTGCACCCGCTGCAGCCGAGGGTCTCCCCGCGCGAACTGCGCGTGAGCCCGTTCAATGCCCGGCAGAAGGAGCTCGGGGCGTTCTTCCTCGAAGCCCACGGCTGGGAGCGCCCGCACTGGTTCGAGGCCAACCGCGGCTTGCTTGAAAAGCTCCCGGAAGAATGGCAGGCGCCGGAGCGCGAGCCCTGGGCCGCCATGTTCCACTCCCCGATCTCCGCCGCCGAAGCATGGAAGACGCGCACCGCCGTCGCGCTCTATGACATGACGCCGCTCAAGCGGCTGGAGGTTTCCGGTCCCGGCGCCGTAACCCTCTTGCAGCGCCTCAGCGCCGGAAAAGTCGACAAGAAGCCGGGCGCGGTGACGTACTGCCTGCTCCTCAACGACGACGGCGGCATCCGCAGCGACATCACGGTGGCCCGGCTGGATGAGACCACGTTCCAGGTGGGGGCCAACGGCAACATCGATTTCGACTACTTCACCACCGAAGCCCGCAAGCAGACCGCCCAGGACGTCAGCCAGTGGGTCCAGGTTCGCGACATCACCGGCTCCACGTGCTGTGTGGGTCTCTGGGGACCGTTGGCCCGCGAAGTGATCGCGAAGGTCAGCGATGACGATTTCAGCAACGACGGATTGAAGTACTTCCGGACCAAAAAGGTCCGGATCGGCGGGATTCCGGTCACTGCGATGCGGCTCTCCTACGTTGGCGAGCTGGGCTGGGAGCTGTACACCACGGCGGAAAACGGCCAAAGACTCTGGGACCTGCTGTTCGAGGCGGGCCAGGAGCAGGGCATCATCGCGGCGGGCCGCGGCGCGTTCAACAGCCTCCGCCTCGAGAAGGGCTACCGGCTATGGGGTACCGACATGACTCCGGAGCACGAGCCGTTCCAGTCCGGCCTGGGCTTCTCTGTCAGCAAGGACAAGGAAGGATACGTCGGCGCCGAGGCCCTCAAAGCCCGCCGCGAACTGCCCGTCAACCGCCGCCTGCGTTGCCTGACGGTCGACGACGGCACGTCAGTGGTGTTGGGCAAGGAACCTGTCTATTTCCGGGGAGAGCCTTCCGGATATGTCACGAGTGCCGCTTACGGCTATACGGTCCGCAAGCCGATCGCCTATGCTTGGCTACCCGCCGAAGCGGGCGAGGGTGACGCCGTCGAGATCGAATATTTCGGCAAGCGGATCGCCGCCACCATCTCCGCCGATCCCCTCGTGGATCCAAACATGGAAAAGCTGCGGGGCTGACGCCCCTCCTGGCTACCGGACACAGCAATGGGGATCACTTTAAAGGAGTTCAACTAATGGCTAACGAAAAGTTTGACTACGTCATTGTCGGTGGGGGCAGTGCCGGATCGGTGCTGGCGGACAGGCTCAGCGCAGACCGCACCAAGACCGTCCTGGTCCTGGAAGCGGGCCGCAGCGACTACCCCTGGGACCTGTTCATCCAGATGCCCGCGGCGCTCACCTTCCCAAGCGGGAACAGGTTCTACGACTGGCGCTACCAATCCGACCCCGAGCCGCACATGCACGGACGCCGGATCGCCCACACCCGCGGCAAGGTCCTGGGCGGCTCCAGTTCCATCAACGGGATGATCTTCCAGCGCGGCAACCCCCTGGACTACGAACGCTGGGGAGCCGACGCCGGGATGGAGACCTGGGACTTCGCGCACTGTCTCCCGTACTTCAACCGCATGGAGACCGCCCTCGCGGCCGAACCCGACGATGAATTGCGGGGACACAGCGGACCGCTGGTCCTGGAACGCGGCCCGGCGCGCAATCCCCTCTTCCAAGCATTCTTCCGCGCCGCCCAACAGGCCGGATTCGCACGGACCAACGACGTCAACGGGTACAGGCAGGAGGGCTTCGGCCCCTTCGACCGCAACGTGCACAAGGGCCAGCGGCTCTCAGCCTCCCGGGCCTACTTGCGCCCACACCTCAACCGCCCCAACCTCACGGTAAGGACCCGGGCGCTCGTATCGAAAATCAACTTCGACGGCACCGGTACTTCCGGCGTCAGGGCCACGGGCGTCAGCTACCGCCGGAACGGCAAGAAGCACAGCGTGGATGCCCAGGAAGTCATCCTGTGCGGCGGAGCCATCAACACCCCGCAACTGCTGCAGTTGTCCGGCGTCGGGGACTCAACGCACCTCAAATCGCTGGGCATCAAACCCGTTGTTGACCTCCCGGGCGTCGGCGAAAACCTGCAGGACCACCTGGAGGTCTACATCCAACACGCCTGCACCCAACCGGTGTCCATGCAGCCAAGCCTGAGCCTGTGGCGCTATCCGTGGATCGGCCTGCAGTGGCTGTTCGGGCGCAAGGGCCCTGCGGCCACCAACCACTTCGAAGGAGGCGGCTTTGTCCGCTCCAACGAGGACGTGGCCTACCCCAACCTCATGTTCCACTTCCTGCCCGTTGCCGTCCGCTACGACGGCCAGAAGGCCGATGCCAAGCATGGCTACCAAGTGCACATCGGCCCCATGTACTCCGATGCCCGTGGCAGCCTGAAGATCACCTCCACGGATCCAACCGCCCACCCGTCCATGAAGTTCAACTACCTTTCCACGGACCAGGATCGGCGCGAGTGGGTGGAAGCCATCCGGATTTCCCGGCACATCCTGGAACAGTCGGCCATGGCCCCGTTCAATGGCGGCGAGCTCTCCCCGGTCCATCTGTCCAGACAGACGACGAAATCCTCGACTGGGTAGCCCGCGACGCCGAGACCGCCTTGCACCCGTCCTGCACAGCCAAGATGGGTCCGGCGACAGATCCCATGGCCGTGGTGGATCCGCTCAGCATGAGGGTGCATGGCACCTCGGGCTTGCGCGTGGCGGATGCCTCGGCGATGCCGTACGTGACCAACGGCAATATCTACGCACCGGTCATGATGCTGGCCGAGAAGGCCGCGGACTTGATTCAGGGCCGCGAACCCCTCGCTCCGATCGCCGCCGAGTTCTACCGTCACGGCGCGACTCCGGTTCCGGAGGCGGACGGGCCGGTTCCGGACAGCCTCGACGGCTTAGACAGCCAGCCCGAAGCCAGCTCGGCACGGAACTAGGGGGCGGCATGAACAGTCCACAACTCACGCAGGCCCACACCGTTCGCGGCAGCTACGTCGACGGCGGCTGGCGGCAGTCCACCGGAGGAATCCGCAGCATCAGTTGCCCGGCGGACGGCACGCATGTTGCCGACGTCGCCGAGTGCAGTGCGGCGGACGCCGAAGCCGCGGTGGCGAGCGCCCGGAAGGCGTTCGACGACGGCGCGTGGCCGAGCACGCCGGAACTGGAACGCGGCGCGATCCTGCTTCGCGTCGCCGAGCTGCTGCAGCGGGACAAGGCCGCATACGCCGCGGCCGAAGCCCTGGACACCGGCAAGCGCCTGGTCGAGGCCGAGTACGACATCGACGACGTCATCGCCTGCTTCCGCTACTACGGCAGCGTGGCTGGAACTGACGCGGGCCGCGTGATCGATACCGGCCGGCCCGGCGCAATCAGCCGGGTTGTCCATGCGCCCGTAGGCGTCTGCGGCCTCATCACGCCGTGGAACTATCCGCTCCTCCAGGCTTCGTGGAAGGTTGCTCCTGCGCTCTTGGCCGGCAACACTTTTGTCCTCAAGCCCAGTGAGCTGACACCTTCCACGTCCATCCTGCTCATGGACACCCTCCGCGAAGCAGGCGTGCCCGACGGCGTCGCGAACCTCGTGACGGGAACGGGACCGGACGTGGGGGCTGTGCTCAGTTCGGATCCGCGGGTCGATCTTGTCTCCTTCACAGGCGGACTGGAAACCGGCAAGCGGATCATGGTGGCCGCCGCGGCCTCGGTCAAGCGCGTGGCCCTGGAGCTCGGCGGCAAGAACCCGAATGTGGTCTTCGCCGACGCCGACCGGGAGGCCGCGATCGACAACGCCTTGACTGCCGTCTTCCTGAACTCGGGCCAAGTCTGCTCGGCGGGAGCACGGCTCATTGTCGAAGAATCCATCCACGATGAATTCGTGGCCGAGGTGGTGCGTCGTGCACGGCTGATCCGGCTAGGCGGCCCCTTCGACGAGGAAGCACAGACCGGTCCGCTGATCTCCACGGCCCACCGGGAAAAAGTCCACGCGTACGTGCAGGCCGGTGTTGCGGAAGGCGCCCGGTTGCTGTGCGGCGGCTTCATTCCCGTAACCCCGGAGCTGGCCGGTGGCAGCTTCTACCCGCCCACCGTCCTGGACGGTTGCAGCACCTCGATGCGTGTGGTGCAGGAGGAATCCTTCGGACCCGTCATGACGGTGGAAACGTTCGCCACCGAGGAAGAAGCTATCCGGCTGGCCAATGACACTGTCTACGGGCTGGCCGGAGCCGTATGGACGGCGGACGCTTCGAAGGCCCAGCGGGTGTCCGGGGCACTGCGCCACGGGACGGTCTGGATCAACGACTACCACCCGTACGTTCCGCAGGCCGAATGGGGCGGCTTCGGACAGTCAGGCAATGGCCGCGAATTGGGGCTCGCGGGCTTGGCCGAATACCGAGAAACAAAACACATCTGGCAAAATATCAGCCCCGGGCCCAGCCACTGGTTCGAGCCGCCACAGGCAGGAGTACAGCAATGAACAGTCCTGACATATCAGTGCGCAACCTCTGGAAAGTCTTCGGACCCGGAGGGGAAAAGATCCCCAAGGATCCCGAGCTGTCGAGTTTGAGTTCCGCCGAATTGCTTGAGCGCACCGGCTGCAATGCTGCCGTGCGGGACATGAACTTCGACGTCGCCAAGGGAGAGGTGTTCGTCGTCATGGGCCTGTCCGGGTCCGGAAAGTCCACCCTCATCCGATGCCTCACCCGCCTGATCGAACCGACGTCGGGGAGTGTCCTCGTGGACGGCAAGGACGTGATGCAGGCGGGAACCGGCGAGCTTCGGGAGCTGCGTCGACGGAAAATGTCCATGGTCTTCCAGCATTTCGGCCTCCTACCGCACCGCACCGTGCTGGACAACGTGTCCTACGGATTGCAGATCCGTGGCGCCGCCAAGAACGAGCGCTATGCCAGGTCCCGCGAAATCATCGACCTCGTGGGACTCAAGGGCTACGAGCAGCATTTCCCCGATCAGCTCTCGGGCGGAATGCAGCAGCGCGTCGGGCTGGGCCGCGCCTTGGCCGGCGACCCGGACACCATTCTCTTCGACGAACCGTTCTCGGCCCTGGACCCGCTCATCCGGCGCGACATGCAAGCGGAGGTCATCCGGCTGCACAAAGAGATGGGCAAGACGATGGTGTTCGTCACCCACGACCTATCCGAAGCGCTCAAACTCGGGGATCGCATCCTGATCATGCGCAACGGCGAGACAGTCCAGTGCGGCACCGGCGATGACCTCGTCGGATCACCGGCGGACAAGTACATCGCCGATTTCGTCTCCGAAGTACCCCGCGCGGACGTCCTGACGCTCAAGTGGATCACCGACCCCATAGGATCCGGCACTCCCGGGGACGCGCCCGTCCTGAGCGCCGGCACGATCATCCGCGACGCCATCCCCACGGTCATGAACTCATCGTGTCCCGTCCTGGTTGAAGATTCCGGCAAGATCACCGGCCAGATCGACCGCGACAGCATCCTGTCGGTCATCCGCGGCACGGAAGTAGCGGCGTGATGTCCACTCTCGTTCGTGACCGAGCCCCGGTTCATACCAACCACATCCCCGTCCGCGCACCGCGCAAGCGGCTAAGCCGCCGCACGCTGCTCCTAGGCGGGGCCGCCGTCGTCTGGCTCATTGGATTCCTGTTCCTCCACGGCACGGCGACCCTCACGCTGCCGGCGTCGGAGCTGACGGACCTCCATCGCTCCCTCAACCAATTCAACGCCTGGGTGGCAGCGAACCGCGCCGACAATCCGGTGTTCCAGTACGTCTTCACTCCCTTCCGGGCCGCCGTCGACGCCGTCGCAAACCTGTTCATCGGCATTTTCGCGGCCAGCTCCACCGGGCTTCGCTTGCCGGAAATCGGCTGGCTGGGAACCATCGCGCTGCTCAGCTGGATCGCCTTCGCAGTGGGCAATGCCCGGGTGGCGCTGCTCACCGCAGCCGTCTTCGCGTTCTTCGGCCTCCAAGGGCTGTTTGTGGAAGCGGCTTACACCTTCGCCCTCGTCCTCACAGCCGTGCTGTTCACCTTGGCTATCGGCATCCCCCTCGGAGTACTGGCCGGGGTCTATGGCCGGGTTGCCAAGGTGATCACTCCGGTCCTCGACTTTATGCAGACCCTTCCCACCTTCGTGTATCTGGCTCCATTGGCCCTCATCTTCCTGATCGGCCCCGCCTCCGCAGTGATCGCCACCGTGATCTACGCGGCACCTCCGGTCATCCGACTGACGGCGCATGGAATCCGGTGCATCCCGGAGAACACCCGGGAAGCCTCCGACTCCTTGGGAACCACCGGTTTGCAGCGGCTCCTCACCCTTCAGCTTCCCTTGGCACGGCGCACCATCGTGATGGGGATCAACCAGAGCACCATGGCTGCGCTGTCCATGGTCACCATCGCGGCGCTCATCGCTGCACCCGGGCTGGGACAAGTGGTTGTCCGCGCCCTGCAATCGCTCGACGTCGGCACAGCAGTCAACGCGGGACTGTCGATCGTCCTGCTCGCCATCGTGCTGGACCGCGTCACAACGGCCGCGAGCCGCCGGGCCGAACCCGGGGCAAACCGCAAACGCCGGATATCGCGGCGAACCAGGTACATCCTGCTGGCGGCGACGCTGCTGGTGGTACTCGTCATGGTCCAGTTGTCCCGCACGATGCTCTGGGCCGCCGCCTTCCCGAAGGACCTCAACATTGGCCCGGCCATCGTCAGTGGAGTGGGCTCGGCCAGCGAATGGCTGCAGACCAACCTCTTCCTGTTCACGGTGTCCTTCCGCGAGGCAGTCACCAACGGGATCCTCAACCCGTTCCAGTCGCTTCTGACGGAAACACCGTTCTACCTCTTGGTCGCGGTCATTGTCATAGCGGCCTTTGCCCTCGGCGGCTGGAAGCTTGCTGCGGTCACGGCATCGTGCCTCGCCGTGATCATCTACCTTGGCCTGTGGAGCGATGCCATGGTCACCCTGGCCGGCACCCTCGTTGCCACCGCCGTGGTGATGGTCCTGGGCGTCATCTTCGGCGTGGCCATGGGCAGGTCCAACAAGGTGGACCAGATCATGCGGCCCATGCTTGACGCGGGACAGACCATGCCTGCTTTCGTCTATCTGGTTCCGTTCCTGGGCCTCTTCGGCGCCACACGGTTCACCGCCATCATCGCCGGCATCATCTACGCCGCACCCGTGGCCATCAAGATCACGGCCGACGGCATCGCCGCGATTTCACCCACCGTCATGGAAGCCGCAGTGTCCAGCGGCTCAACCCCGTGGCAGGTCATCACCAAGGTCCAGCTGCCCATGGCCCGGCAGTCCTTGGCCTTGGCCGCCAACCAGGGCCTGATCTACGTCCTGGCCATGGTGGTAGTCGGAGCGCTGGTCGGAGCAGGTGGCCTCGGGTACGACGTCGTCGCCGGCTTTGTCCAAAGTTCACTGTTCGGCAAGGGCCTCGCCGCAGGCCTGGCCATCGTTTTCCTCGGCATCCTATTGGACCGCATGACGCAGGCTGCCGCAGCCCACCCCGTCCGAAAAGTCCCTTCAGCAAAATCAACCGCCCACTAACGGCTCTGACGCTCACGCACTGCCCCCCCAACAAGGAGATCCCACCATGAGTAAAGCTGGACTGCTGTTGAAACGAACAATCCCCACACTCGCCGGAACCGCGGCTGCCGCCCTGTTGCTTGCCGGCTGCGGCGGCGCCACAGTCAATCAGGCGGCCGCAGCCGGTGCTTCGAGCACCCCCTGCGGAAGCGTCAACGTGGCCCTCAACGCCTGGGTGGGCTACACGGCGAATGCGGCCGTGTACAGCTACGTCGCCCAAAACAAGCTCGGCTGCACGGTGGTCCAGAAGGACCTGTCGGAACAGATTTCCTGGCAGGGCTTCGCTTCGGGTGAAGTCGACGTCGTCCTTGAAAACTGGGGTCACGATGACCTCGCGAAGCAATACATCACCGACCAGAAGGTGGCGGTGGACGCCGGACCCACCGGCAATGAAGGCCACATCGGCTGGTACGTGCCACCATGGATGGCAGCAAAGTACCCGGACATCACGGACAGCAAGAACCTGAACAAATATGCTTCCCTCTTTGCCACGTCCGAATCAGGCGGCAAGGGCCAGGTCCTGGACGGCGACCCCGCGTTCGTAACCAACGATGAGGCCCTCGTCAAAAACCTTGGCCTCGACTACAAAGTGGTCTTCTCCGGCTCGGAAGCAGCCCTGATCCAGTCGTTCCGATCGGCCGAGAAGAACAAGACGCCCCTGCTGGGTTACTTCTACGAACCGCAATGGTTCCTTTCCGAGGTCTCCCTCAAGAAAGTCAGCCTGCCCGCGTACACTCCGGGCTGCGATGCCAATGCCGAGAAGGTGGCGTGTGACTACCCCGACTACAAGCTGAACAAGGTGATGTCCAAGAAGTTCGCGGATAGCGGCTCCCCCGCCGCCAAACTGGCCAAGGCCTTCTCATGGACCAACGCTGACCAGAACTCCGTCGCGACCGATATCCAAAGCGGCATGAAGCCTGACGCCGCGGCCAAGAAATGGGTCGACGCCCACCCGGATGTGGTGGCTGCCTGGCTCAAATAGTCCCTTAACGCTCGCTGTGAAGCTCCCGGATCCTTGGATCCGGGGAGCTTCTTTTTGCATTTCAAGGCTCCATCTCACTCATCTAACGCAACCGCGTTGCAGTAATTGCGCCGCCTTCCCCCTACCTGCAACCACCCCTCCCCAACTGACTCGCATTTGTTGTCGTTTAGACCCCTCATAACGACAACTAATGCGAGCTAGTTGGGCGGAAACCGGCACCTCTTGACGGTGACGCGCAACACATCTATTCTGATGCAACAGCGTTGCGTTGAATGCAACCCCAAAATTCTTGGTGGATTCATGAAAAACGAAACATCCTCCGTGGCAGCCATCCCGGGAAGCGCTAGTGCCGGATCCAAAGGCGGATCCGGCAGCCTTCCCGACGCAACAGCCACCCCGGGCGGCCCGTCAAAGCCCGCCAACAACCACACGGTCAGCAAGGACACCCGCCGCCGCGTCATCACTGCAAGCTTCATCGGCAACTTCGTCGAATGGTTCGACTACGCCGTCTACGGCTACCTTGCCGGGATTATCTCGACGGTCTTCTTCCCCGCATCGGACCGGCAGACCGCCCTTCTCGCCACGTTTGGCGTCTTTGCCGTCTCCTTCTTCGTCCGTCCACTGGGCGGATTCATCTGGGGCCACATCGGTGACCGGCTCGGACGCAAACAGGCACTCTCCCTGTCGATCGTGCTCATGTCCGTGGCAACGTTCTGCATCGCCCTGATCCCCGGCTACAACACCATCGGTGTCATGGCACCAGTCCTCCTGCTGCTCGTCCGCATTGTCCAGGGCTTCTCGGCAGCAGGCGAATACGCAGGTGCCTCGGCCTTCCTGGTGGAATACGCACCGGCCAATCGGCGCGGACTCTATGCCGCCGTCGTACCTGCAAGTACAGCGGCGGGCCTGCTGCTCGGTTCCCTCCTCGCGGCACTGCTCAGCTCGGTGCTGAGCGCCGAGCAGCTCGGCGAATGGGGTTGGCGCTTGCCTTTCCTCCTGGCCGCCCCGATGGGCCTGATCGGCCGCTACATCCGCACCAAACTAGAGGACACCCCGGCATTCCGGGAAATGGCCGCGAAAGACACCGCGGTCAAGGCTCCGGCCTTCGCGATGTTCAAGACGTACCGCAAGCAGCTGATCATCGCGACGGGCGCCGTGCTGCTCAACGCCGTCGGCTTCTACGTGATCCTCAGCTACATGCCGACGTACCTCTCCGAGGAGCTTCACTTCGGTGCGGCCGAATCGTTCCTGGCCACCACCATTGCCCTCCTCAGCTACATCGGATTCATCTTCCTGACCGGGATCGCATCGGACAGGTTCGGCCGCAAGCGCATGCTCATCACGGCTTCCGTACTGTTCGTGGTGCTGACCGTTCCGGCGTTCATGCTCCTCGACACCGGCAACTTCCTGGTCATTGTCCTGGTCCAGATCCTGCTGGGCGGCATGCTCACGCTCAACGACGGCACCCTGCCCAGCTTCCTTGCCGAGCTCTTCCCCACGAGGGTCCGTTACAGCGGCTTCGCCGTCAGCTTCAATCTCTCCAATGCCCTGTTCGGCGGCACCGCCCCATTCATGGCAACCCTCCTCATCGGCCTGACCCACAACCAGCTGGCTCCCGGCTGGTACCTCGTGGCGGCCGCCGTCATCTCCCTCATCGCGGTCCTCTTCGCTGTGGAGACTTCCAAGAAGCCCCTGCAGCAGGACTGAAAACAACCCATCCATTGAAAGGAACACCACCCATGACCATCACCGAGAATGAAGCCGTAAGCGACGTCAGCAAGCTTGAGCGCCTCAAGGTCCTCAACAACGGAGAGAAGGTCTCCCTGACCTTCTCCGACGCAGAGTTTGAGCGACGCCTTGCCGGGCTTCGCCAGATCATGGCCGAGAAGGAACTGGACGCCGTTGTCCTGACCAGCTACCACTCCATCAAGTACTACTCCGACTTCCTGTTCACCTATTTCGGCCGCTCCTACGCCATGGTGGTCACGGCCGACGACACCGTCACGGTGACCGCCAACATCGACGCCGGAATGCCGTGGCGCCGCAGCTATGGAGACAACCTGGTCTACACGGACTGGCGCCGGGACAACTACATCTTCGGCATCCAGGAAGTGCTGCGCACCCGAGGGATCAGCGTCCGGCGCCTGGGTGTGGAGGACAATTCCCTTCCGCTGGACAACCGCAACAAGATCCAGGCTGCCTTCTCCGGCGCGACGCTCGTGGACGTTGCCCAGGCCGCGATGCGCCAGCGCATGATCAAGTCTTCCGAGGAGATCGAGGTGATCAAGCACGGCGCCCGGATCGGCGACCTTGGCGGCGAGGCGATCCGCAATGCGATCACGGCAGGAATCACCGAGTACGAGGTCGCCCTGATCGGCACCGAAGCCATGGTCCACGAGATCGCCCGGACGTTCCCCGACTCCGAGATCCGCGATACCTGGGTGTGGTTCCAGTCCGGCATCAACACTGACGGCGCCCACAACTGGGCCACCACCCGCAAGATCCAGGAACACGACATCCTGTCGCTGAACTGCTTCCCCATGACCTCGGGCTACTACACGGCCCTGGAGCGGACCTTGTTCTACGGCGAACCCGATGCCCGTTCGCTGGAACTATGGAACATCAACGTGGAGGTGCACAAGCGCGGACTGGAGCTCATCAAGCCTGGGGCGGTCTGTAAGGACATCGCCGCGGAGCTCAACGAAATCTACGTTTCGCACGGACTGCTCGCCAACCGAACCTTCGGCTACGGGCACTCCTTCGGGGTCCTCTCGCACTACTACGGCCGCGAAGCCGGACTGGAGCTGCGCGAAGACATCGACACGGTCCTGGAGCCAGGAATGGTGGTCTCCATGGAACCGATGATCACGGTCCTCGACGGCCAGCCGGGTGCCGGCGGGTACCGGGAACACGATATTCTCGTGGTCGGTGAAGACGGTGCCGAGAACATCACCAAGTTCCCGTTCGGCCCGGAATACAACATCATCGGCGCCTGACCCCCACCTCCAATGGACATGCCCAGCCTTGCGCCCGAGCAGTGGACATATGACTCATATGCTCATTGCTCCAGGCCACGGCTGGGCATGTCCTAATAAAAAGAGCCATATAGTGACCATCATGACCCCAGCAGAACCGCGTGCAGCCACGAGCGAAACCCCGGCCAACGGCGACTCCAAAGGCGCTTCGGTACTCGAGAACGCCATCGCCGTGCTCCGCAGCTTCACCGCCGTGGAACCCTTGCTGGGAGTCACCGAGATCGCCGGCAGGATCGGCTTGCACAAGAGCACCGTGTCCCGGATCCTGGCAACCTTCGAACAGGAACACCTCGTGGAGCGCGATCCCGAGTCCCGCCGCTTCCGGCTGGGCCTGGGGATGATCGCACTTGCCGGCCCGCTCCTTGCCGAACTGGAAGAGCGACGGGTGGCCTATCCCGTGCTGCGCGAACTGAGCGAACGGACGGGCGAGACGAGCGCGCTCATGGTGTGGAACGGGAACGAATCCATGTGCGTTGAGCAAATCGCCAGCCGTCACCAGGTCAAGCACCTCACTCCGCTGGGTGCCCGCTACAACGAAGCGCTCAGCTCTTCGGTGCAGGTCTTCCTTGCCGCCGAAGACGCCGACCGCGTGCGCAAGCTCCTGCGAAGCGGCTCCATCACGTTGCCGGGTCTCGATGAGGAAGCCCTCGAGGCCTACTTGCTCCGGCTCCAGGAGTCTGTGGAGCGGGGCTGGGCCTTCAATTTCGGCGAAACATCCATCGAAGAAGTCGGCGTTGCCTCCCCCGTCTTTGACCACCGCGGAGACATCGTGGCCTCCGTCCTGATCCCGGCGCCGAAATTCCGGGTCTCGCAGGACACGCTCGCTAGCCTCGGCGAGGCATGCCAAGACGCAGCCCGCAAAATCACCACGCGCCTGGGCGGCCGCGCCCCGCACTAACTCCCAAGTAACTCGCATTTGTTGTCGTTATGAGCCGCCATAACGACAACAAATGCGAGTTAGTTGGGCCAGCCGGGCGGAACCCAAGCAGTTAGCCCGCGACCACGGCGAGCGCTTCCTCGACGCTGTCCACCAGGAAGATCCGGCCCTCCATCACCTTCCCGGCAGCAAGGCTCTGCAACATAGGCCACGCGGGATACCTGTGCTCCCAATGATCGCGCCCTACGAGCACCATGGGCGTGACGGTTTCCGGGGCGCCGTAGAAGTTCTCGCACGCGTCCATGAAGATTTCCTGCACGGTGCCGGCGGAACCCGGGAGGAAGACGATCCCGCCGTTGCATAGCTCGAGCAGGATCGCTTCGCGCATGGAGTTGGCGAAGTACTTGGCGATGTGGGTGGCGAAGAGGTTGGGCGGCTCGTGCCCGTAAAACCAGGTGGGGATGCCCAGCGACGTCGTCCCGCTCGGATGGTGCTCGACGACGGCGGCCGCCGCCCGCGCCCACGCGGTCACCGAGGGACGGAAACCCGGCACCGCCGCGAGCGCCTCGAGCGCGACGGCGAAGTCGCCGTCGGGCAGGCCGCTCAGGTAGGCGCCCAAGTTGGCCGCCTCCATGGCCCCCGGCCCGCCACCCGTGGCCACCGTGAAGCCGGACAGGGCCAAGAGCCGACCCAGTCGCGCGGCGTCGTCGAAATCCTGTGTTCCGCGTTGCGCGACGTGCCCGCCCATGACTCCCACGATCTTGTTCCCGGCGAAATCCCCGTTGCCCAGGAGTTCATCGAGGGCATCTCCGATGGCGTGATCGTGCAGCGCGGCGGCGAGGGTGGCGTCCAGGCTGGTCCGTTGCCCCGGCATGATGCTCCATTGGTACACCTGGGCGTCGAGCGTGGCTTCGTACTCCGTGGAGTCGATGTCCTCGTACAGTTCGGCGGCGCTGTAGAGGCTGCCGCGGTAGGGGTTGAACGGCACGCCGCGCAGCTTCGGAAAGATGAGGGCGCCGCGGCTGCGGAGGGAGTCTTCCACACCGTCGTCGAAGGTGCAGCCCAGGAAGATGGCGCCTTGCGGATCCAGCCGTTCCAAGTCGCCCCGACGGCCCCGCAGGTCCAGCGACTGGGCGTGCCAGCCGTGCATCGTTGCGGCGCCGGAGCTGAGCAGCCGGTCGAAATGGGCCACGCTCTCAATGTCGAGCGTGCGGGGACTGGGAGTCAGGGCGCGGGACGGATTCATGGCATCAGCGTAAGCCCGAGGTTCCCGTTGCGCAGGAGTCACCCGGCCGGTGCATCATGGAGCATGCAGACTTCCGAACAGCAGAGCAGCATCCGGCCCCGGATCGGCATTCCCGTCCGCCTCAGCAGCTCCGAAGACGCCGATGCCCGTGTGGGAGAAGCGAATGAGCTCTTCGACTTTATCGTCGAACTAGTGCGCGACGCCGGTGCGGAGCCTGTACTGCTGGACGCCTCCTTCACCGACGAAGCCGGCCGGCTGGCCACCGAGCTCCGCTCCCTCAACGGGGTCCTGCTGCCGGGCGGCGGGGACCTGGATCCGCGCCTTTACGGAGAAGAAGCGACTGAGGCCTGCTACGACGTCAACCCTGACCAGGATCGCCTCGACTTGGCGGTGGCCCGTGGATCGCTCGACGCCGGTTTGCCCACCTTCGGGATCTGCCGCGGCCACCAGCTCCTGAACGTGGTGTACGGCGGTTCGCTCATCCAGGACATGCACCCGTCGTCGGTGGAGCACAACGGCCTGACCCCGGCGGAGGGTGGGCTAAGCACCTGGGCGTGGCACGACGTCGAACTTTCCCCGGGTTCAAAAGTGGCCGGGCTCTATAGCTCGCGGGACTCGGTGCGGATTGCTTCGGGACATCACCAGGCCGTGGCCCGGGTAGGCGACGGCCTGGTGGTGACCGCGGTAGCAGAGGATGGCACGGTGGAAGCCCTTGAGGATCCACAGCGCTGGGTCGCATCCGTGCAATGGCACCCGGAGGCCTCGCAGCTGCCTGATGAGGAGCGCCTCGCCCCGTTCAAGGCTTTCGTGGAGGTCTGCAGGACGCTGCGTCCCGTGGGGTGAGCGAGACGGCCAGCCTCCGCCCGCCGGAGGCAATTGCCCGTCCCCGTGAACCCGACCGCTCTGGAATTCGTCTCATCAATGTGGCAAGCACATTCGGGCCACCGGACACGAGAAGCGGGGAACCAATCATGAGGAACCACCCCAAAGCCACGTTGGCGATCGTTGCTGCGGCCGCCCTGATCGCCGTGAGCGGGTGCGGGTCGTCTGGTGGTGGTTACCAGGGCGCATCGTCGAGCCCACCTTCCGCCGCGTCCTCCCAATCGCTCACCATCACCATCAAGGACTTCGGCTATCAAGGACCGGTCTCGGTGAGCCCAGGCGCCAAAGTCACGGTGAAGAACGAGGACACCCAGGCCCACACGATCACCTCAGACGATGGAAAAGCCTTCGACGCGGCCGTCGACGGCGGGGGCGGAACAGGCCAGTTCACGGCACCCACCAACCCGGGCAGCTATCCCTACCACTGCGCGTACCACTCCAATATGCATGGAACCCTGGTCGTGAAATGAGCGCGCGGGAAATGAGCACAGTGAAATGAGCACCCGTGAACCGGCCCGCCGCAAGCCGATAAACCGCAGGCCCAAGGACATCCTGCTGCGACTGTTTGTGGCGGCAGCCCTGGTCGTCGACGCAGTGGTGCACTTCGATCTTGCCTCCGGCTACCAATTGGGTGCCCCTGGCGGAATCGGGGAAGGCAACCTGTTCCGGATTGAGGCCGTCGCTGCAGTTCTCGTCGGCCTGTATGTCCTGCTCCGCGGCAGTCGGCCGGCCTACGCGGCCGCGGTGGTCGTCGCTGGAAGCGCTTTCATTGCGGTGCTTCTCTACCGCTACGTCGACATACCTGCCCTAGGTCCGATCCCCTCCATGTACGAGCCCGTATGGTTTTTCGAGAAGTCCCTCAGCGCCGTCGCCGAGGGACTGGGCGCCGCCCTGGCAGGCGTCGGCTACCTCAGGCAACGCGGCAGCGCCCGGCGACGCCGTCGGTGAACGACACGCGGCCCCCTTCGCTGAAGGGGGCGTCCGGCTCCGCTGAAATGCACGTGCGGCACGTTGACCACGATTGGTACTGACGACTGGACATGTCCTAAAACGCGCCAACCAGCGGCCCGAACACCCGCCTCCAATTCCCTTGACCAGCCCAACGCTCCTGCTATCATCGATAAAGCAGTATGTCCTATCAAGCGAACATGAGCGGACATGCTGCCACGTCCGGGACAGTCCCGGAACACGAGGGAGCATGCAATGGCGAATCAACTTGGCCTCACTATCGACCGTTCTTCCCCTGTGCCCTTGTACCACCAGGTGGTTCAGGGCATCGAGGCCGCCATCCACAGCGGGGTGCTGGAACCCGGCAGCCGCTTGGATAACGAGATAGACCTCGCCGCCCAACTCAACCTGTCCAGGCCCACCATGCGCAAGGCCATGGATGAACTCGTCCGCTCGGGCCTGTTGGTCCGCAAGCGCGGGGTCGGCACGCAGGTGGTGTCGAGCCAGGTCCGCCGGCCCCTGGAGCTCTCCAGTCTCTACGACGATCTGACGAACAACGGCAAGAAGCCCACCACACAGGTGCTCAGCTTCTCCCACATGGAAGCCGACGCAGCCACGCTGACCGCCCTCCAGCTTCCAGCCGGTTCCAAGGTCTATCACTTCACCCGTCTCCGCAAAGTGGGCGGCAAGCCGCTCGCACTCATGGAGAACTGGGTCCGGGACGACATCGCCACCATGGACGAGTCCATGCTCGCAGCAGAAGGCCTCTACGCTATCCTGCGCCGCGGCGGCGTCAACTTCCGCCTCGCCTCGCAGCGGATCGGCGCCATGATCGCCAACGACTACCAGGCTCCGCTCTTGGAGGCGGAAGTCGGCTCGGCTTTGGTCACCATGGAGCGCACCGCCGTCGACGACACGGGACGCATGGTGGAAACCGGCCACCATGTCTACCGGGCGGACTCCTACAGCTTTGAAATGACACTCGTACAGCGCTAACGCAAGGACTTAACTTCATGGCCAACTGGGTCTATCCACTGGGAACCGCCAACGACGGCGATTGGGACATTTCGCTCGGAACCTCCGATTCCGCCTTGGCCGTGGATGGTTGGGCCCACACCGGGCTCAAGGTCGCCACGCTCGCCGCGGGCACCGCCGTCGAACTCCCCGCCGCAGCGGAAGAGCGGATCATTGTGCCGCTCAACGGCGGCTTTACGGTGAGGGTCGACGACGTCGAGTACCCCCTCGCGGGGCGGGCGTCCGTTTTCCACGGCCCCAGCGATGTCCTGTATTCCGGCACCAACACCGCTGTCACCATTAGTTCGCCCGACGGCGGCCGCGTCGCCGTTGCGACGGCCCCGGCCAACGCTTCGTATCCGACCCGGTTGGTCACCGCCGCGGAAACCCCCGTGGAACTGCGTGGCGCAGGCAATTGTTCCCGCCAGGTGCACAACTTCGGCACCCCCGCAGCCCTCGAGGCAGACCGTTTCATCGTGTGCGAAGTGCTTACCCCCGCAGGCAATTGGTCCTCCTATCCCCCGCACAAGCACGACGAGGAAAAGGACGGCGAGACGCAACTCGAGGAGATCTACTACTTCGAGACCCGCGTGGCTGACGGCTCTGCTGCCCCTATAGACGCCGATGCGATCGGCTACCAGCGCGTCTACGCCTCCGATGAGCGCCCGATCGATGTGGCCGCAGAGGTTCGCACGGGCGACGTCGTGCTGGTTCCCTATGGCTGGCACGGCCCGGCCATGGCTGCTCCCGGCTACGACTTGTACTACCTGAACGTCATGGCCGGCCCGGGACCCGTGCGCGAATGGCTCATCAGCGACGACCCCCACCATGGCTGGGTGCGGCAAAGCTGGGATGGACAGGACATCGACCCCCGACTGCCGTTCGGCGCCTAAGGAGTCCGCGCACCCAACTAACTCGCAGTTGTTGTCGTTTCGACGGCCCAAAACGACAACAACTGCGAGTCAGTTGGGGCCCCTAACGCCTAACCGGCCTAGGCCGTCACAAGCTCCACCCTGACCGGAACACCGCTTGCCAGGGACTCCTGCGCGGCATCCGCCACGCGTGACGCCGCGACTGCGTCCTCCGGGGTGCACGGGTTTTCCCGCTGGCCCAGGACCAGTTCAACGAAGGCCGCCATTTCGGAGCGATAGGCCTGGTCGAAGCGTTCGGCGAAGGTCTTGTGGGGTTCTCCGGACGGGAAGGCGATCCCGGCCTCGGCTGATTCCATGGCTGTCTTGTCGTCCAGGCCGACCATGATGGAACGCTTCGAACCCTGGATTTCGAGGCGGACGTCGTGCCCTGCACCGTTGTAACGGGTGGCGGATACCGTGCCGACTGTCCCGTCGTCGAACGTGATCAACGCCAGCGCTGTGTCCACATCCCCCACTGCCCCGATGGCGGGATCACCGTTGTTGGAACCCTTGGCGTAGACCTCCACGATTTCGCGGCCGGTCAACCAGCGCAGGACGTCGAAGTCGTGGACCGAGCAATCGCGGAACAGCCCGCCGGACGTCGCCAGGAATTCCACGGGCGGCGGGGCCATGTCGCAGGTCACGGCACGCAGCGAGTGGATCCAGCCGAGCTCCCCGGCCTGGTAGGCGCGCTTGGCCTCGAGGTAACCGGCATCAAAGCGGCGCTGGTGGCCGATCTGCACCACGCCGTCGTTGGCACGGATGTGTTCCAGGACGGGCAGCGAATCGGCCACATTCATGGCCACGGGCTTCTCGCAGAACACCGGGATACCGGCGTCCACTCCCGCGCGGATCAATTCCGGGTGGGTGCCCGTTCCGGTCGCGATCACCAGTCCGTCCACTCCGGAGGCGATCAAGGCCTCTACCGACGGCAGGAATTTAGCGCCGAGACCAGCCGCCACCTTGCGGGCGTGGTCTTCGGCGACGTCCGTGAGCCGTAACTCCACGTTGATGCCCTGGGAATTCAGTTCCCCGTTGAGGGCGGCGATGTTGTTGGCGTGCATCACGCCGATCCGCCCTACTCCAACCAGCCCGAGAACGACGTCTTTCATAGTGCTACCTCCGTTGAAAAAGCTGAACTGTTCCGGGACTCCGTAGCCTCAACCGTGAACGCCCGGCGGAACGCCTCAAGCGCCGCCATGTCGTCTCCGCTGGCCCACGCCTCCATGCCGACGGTCCCTTCATAGCCCGCAGCCGCGAGCGCCCGGGCCACGGCCGAGTAGTTGATTTCGCCGGTGCCGGGCTCGCAGCGGCCCGGCACATCCGCCACTTGGATCTCGCCGATGTGAGGCAAGGCTGCGCGGACCAGCTCGATGAGGTTTCCCTCCCCCAATTGTGCGTGGTACAGGTCCAGCATCATCTTCACATTGGGGTGTCCGGCGGCTTCCACCAGCGCCAAAGTGTCCTTGGCACGGGCCAGTGGAATTCCGGGGTGGTCCAGCACGGTGTTGAGGTTCTCAAGGCAGAACGTCAACCCGTGCTTCTCCCCGAGTGCGCCGAGTCGCTCCAAGGTCCGGGCACCCGTGATCCACATGTTGCCGTTGGAGCGGTAGACCGGACGGGCTGCCTTCCCGTCGATCAACTCCGCCGAGTGCACCACCATGCGGCTGACGCCGAGTTCCAAGGCGGTCGGGATCAGCGTTTCGGCCGTCTTCACCACGTCGTCGGCGGTGTCGGCGTCGACCAGGCTCCCGGCGGTGTACCCGGTCATGGAGGAGAAGACTGCGCCGCTCGCCTTGAGTGCCGCGATGTCCTTGCTCCTCGAGTCCCAGAGTTCGACGTCGAATCCGGCCTCGTGGATCCGACGTACCCGTTCGGCGAACGGCAGTTCCGTGAAGACCATTTCGGCGCATACGGCCAGCCGCATCAGACACCGGCCTTGCTGTTGCTCGACACGGCGGGGACCGCCACCGGTCCGCCTTGCTTGACCGACTCGATGCAGGCCAAAGCCATCGCGAGGGCGCGGCGCGCGTCAGCTGCTCCCGGGGTGAGGGTGAAAGCGCCCGGCGGCGGCTGCTCGCCGTCACGGCGTGCGCGGACTGCCGCCGCGAAGTCCACGAGTTCATCGGTGTAGGCATCGCGGAACAGTTCCACGTTGAGCCTCGGAGTTTCGGCGGAAAGGCCCTCTGCTGTGTACCTCAGGGCGGCCGTTTCAGTGGGCCGTCCGGCCTGCACCATGCCCTTGGAACCGAAGACCTCTCCCCTGACGTCGTAGCCGTAAAGAGCACTGAAGTTGGCTTCGGCCACGGCCAGGGCTCCATTGCTGTAGCGGATGGTGACCACGGCGGTGTCCAGGAATCCCTGGTCACGCAGGCTCGGTTCCACGAGCGCGTCGGCCGCAGCGTAGACCTCCACCGGCTCGGCACCTTCGTTGAACCAGTTCAGGGTGTCGAAATCGTGGATGAGGGTCTCCAGGAAGATCGTCCAGGCCGGAATCCTGGCTGCATGGCCGATGCTCCCGGTGCCGGGATCCCGGGTCAGCGAGCGCAGGAGCTGGGGTTCCCCCACAATTCCCTCGGCCAGATCCTTCTTGGCAGCTTGGAAATCGGTGGCGTATCGGCGGTTGAAGCCGATCTGGAAATGCACCCCTGCCGTTTCGACGGCGAGGAGCGCGGCGTCGAGCTCTTCGAGGCTTTGCGCAGCGGGCTTCTCGCAAAAAACGTGCTTGCCGGCGGCTGCGGCTTGGGCGATAAGGGACGCATGGAACCGTGCCGGGCTGGCAATGATCACGGCGTCGATGTCCGAATCGGCCATGATGTCCGCGGCATCGGCCGTGACTTTCGCCGTACCAAGCTGGGCCGCCACGGACCCTGCGGAGTCCACGTTGGGATCGGCGACGGCGGCCAGGACCGCACCGGGAACCCGGCGGGCTATGCTTTCGCCGTGGAACGCACCCATCCAGCCGGAGCCTATGAGGCCAAGCCGCACGGGGGTGGGAAGTCCGGAGGAGTGCTGTTCGATGTAGGCCATGGGCCCATCCTTTCGATAGTCAGTACAACAAATGTTCAGGCGGGGGTGTTGCCTTCACCCGGGAATCCAATGCCCACTTGGCGGCGGATCTCATCGGCAACTTCCATGGTGCGGATGGAGGAGGACAGGGTCCGCTGCGGGGTTTCCGTCTCGCCGGCGGCGATGGCGCGAGCCACTGCGGCCGCTTCGTAGTGCAGGCCTTCGAAATGCCCGCCGGCGGGTTCGTTGTGGCGGAGCCGCGTGCCGTCCGGGAACCGGATCTCGAAGCCGCCGGGCATGTTGAAGGGGCCATCAATGGTCAACGTGGCCTCGGAGCCAACGATCGTCGCCGCCGTCGGGGTGAAATTATGCAGATGCGTGTTCATCACGGCCTGGTTTCCGCCCGGGAATTCCATGATGGCGGAGAGCTGGGCGTTGACACCGGATTCGTGCGGCTGGCCGAAAGCGCTCAACCGTTCCGGAGCCCCCAGGACTTCGGTGATGAGGGCCAGCGGGTAGGTGCCCAGGTCAAGCAAAGGCCCACCAGCCAGATCCGGATCGAAGATGCGGTGGCTGCGCTCGAAGTGCTCGCCGTACTCCGCCAGGACGGTCGTCACGGTACCCAGCGTCCCGGCGTCGAGCACTTGCCGGATCACGTCGAACTTCGGCAGGAAGAAGCTCCACATGGCCTCGGCGGCGAAAACGCCCGCTGCCTTGGCCCGCACGGCGATATCCTGGGCCTGCGCCGCGTTCAGGCCGATCGGTTTCTCGATGAGGACGTGCTTGCCGGCATCGAGGGCGAGCACTGCGGCGCCGTGGTGGAAGTTGTGGGGCGTGCACACGTACACAATGTCGATGTCCGGAGCCGCAGCCAGCTCTTCGTAGCTCCCGTAGGCGGCGGGCACGCCGAAAGCGTCCGCGAACGC
This sequence comes from Arthrobacter sp. MMS24-S77, assembly GCF_054888235.1. Taxonomy (NCBI): domain Bacteria; kingdom Bacillati; phylum Actinomycetota; class Actinomycetes; order Micrococcales; family Micrococcaceae; genus Arthrobacter; species Arthrobacter sp. MMS24-S77. The sequence goes on along the minus strand of NZ_JBTZRN010000001.1, from coordinate 978,435 downwards.
CTTGGACCGGTCCAAGGAACGGGAGCCGACGGCGGCGATCACCTGCCGTGAATGGGCCTGAACCGACTCCGTAAAGCGTTCGGCAATCCACCCCGGCCCCATGATCCCCCAGCGCAACGCGGGAGCGTCACGGGAATCCGGAACGCGGGACACCGGCAGACCGGATGAAGCCATCAGTAGACCACTTTCGTGTAGGCACCGTCGCTGTGGAGTGAACGGATCATGGCCTGTGCAAGCTGCGATGCCCGCAGGCCGTCCTCCCCTGTAGCCAACGGCGCGGGCTCTCCCTTTTCAAGCGCGGAAATCCAGGCCTGGAGCTGCAAACGGTAAGCATCGGCGAAGCGTGGACGCCAGTCGGCGGGAATTTCGGAACTGCGCCTTCCCGCCTGCCGGACATCGAGGGCAGCCGGTTCCGGCAACGCAGCCGTGCCAAACTCCGACACGACCTCGCACCGGGTGGTGTAGCCGTACTGCGCGTTGAGGAAGAGCTCGAGGGTGGCCAGGGTGCCGTCGGCCGCGCGCAGGAGCATGAAGGCGGGGTCCCTCAAATCACCGGTGCTGTGCCGGGAACTCCGCCCCGCTTGCCACGACACCTCCGTGATGGGCGAGTCCAGGAGCCAGGGGATGATGTCGAGTTCGTGGATCGCGGAATTCGTGATGGCGGATTCCGAGCTTGTATCCGGCCCCGCGGACGCAGTCCGGCTAGTGCAGTGGACCTGCAAGGGCTCGCCTTGGGTGCGCGCCCGGGTGGCTTCGCGCAAAGCGACGTAGCCGGGATCGAACCGCCTCATGAAGCCCATCGACAACAGCCGGGCACCCGTTGCGGCAAGGAGATCGGCTTCGGCCTCCACCACTTCGCGGCTTTCCAGGAGCGTAGGAGCCAGCGGCTTTTCGCACAGAACAGGGGTCATCGCTTCGAAGCATTCCAGCACCAGTCCGGCGTGGGTGGAGTCATGCGAAGCGACGACGACGGCGTCAACGTCACTGGAGTTGATCAGCTCGGAAGGGTCGGTGGTGATGCGTGCGGATGGCGGCGCCGCGGCCGCCGCACGTCCGGCGTCGAGGTCTGCCACGAAGGTGACTTCGGCCCCGCTGATGGTGGTGGAGAGGTTCCTGATGTGGTCTGCGCCCATGACACCGGCGCCGATGACGCCTACCCGGATCGGCATGTTGTCTTCCCGTCTTTTACGTTCGTTCACGTTCCCGCGTTGGCATCGCGAGCGGGGGCCCGTCCGGTTTTCCGGCGGACCCCCGTCTCCGTCCGCGCTATCTCCCTGCGCGCTAGGCGTGCCGCGGGCTGCTTTCCCTTGAATCGTCAGCAACGCCAGCGACGTCGGTCACTTCTGTTACTTCGGCGACTTCGGCTTGGACTTCCTTGAGGGCCTGGGTGTGGCCGCCGAGTTGTTCGAGTTCGTGGGCGAGTTCGGCAAGTTCCGCGCCGCCGGCCATCTGGGCGGTCAGCTCGTCCAGGGTGATGTCCTTCTTGTCGTAGTAGCCGATGGACTTGCCGCGTTTGAGCAGCAGGAACCGGTCACCGACCGGGAAGGCGTGGTGCGGGTTGTGGGTGATGAAGATGACCCCCAGCCCGCGGTCGCGGGCCTGCAGGATGTAGCGGAGCACGACGCCGGACTGCTTCACCCCGAGGGCGGCGGTGGGTTCATCCAGGATCAGGACCTTCGCCCCGAAGTACACGGCCCTGGCGATCGCCACGCACTGGCGTTCACCGCCGGAGAGCTGGCCGATGGGCTGTTCCACATCGCGCAGGTCGATGCCCATCGCGGCCAGTTCCGTCAGGGTGATGTCCTTCATCTTCTGGACATCCATGGACTTGAACGGGCCGAAGCCGGTGGTCAGTTCCGAGCCGAGGAAGAAGTTCCGCCAGATCGGCATCAACGGCACCACCGCCAGATCCTGGTACACGGTGGCGATCCCGGCGTCCAGGGCGTCGCGGGGCGAGTTGAACTTCCGCTCCTCCCCCATGATCTTCAGCACGCCTTCGTCGTGCTGGTGGAGTCCGGCGATGATCTTGATCAGCGTGGACTTGCCCGCGCCGTTGTCCCCCAGCACGCAGGTGACGCGGCCGTTGTCCACGGCCATGGTCACGTCCCGCAGGGCGATGATGTTCCCGTAATGCTTGCCCACCCCGTCCAGGGAGAGCAGGTGCACGGGGGTGTGGGTCAGCGGGTCCTTTTCATCCTTGAGCAGGGTCTGCTGGTCGATCTGTTTCGCGTTCATTGTTTTGTCCGGCCCTTCTACTTGAGCTCTGCGCGGCGTTTGACGATGAGGTTCACGATGGTGGCCAGCAGCAGCATCAGGCCCAGGAAGAACTTGAACCAGTCAGGGTTCCACTGCGCGTACACGATGCCCTTGTTCGCCATCCCGAAGATGAACGCACCAATGGCACCGCCCACCGCCGAGCCGTAGCCGCCCGTGAGCAGGCAGCCGCCGATGACCGCGGCGATGATGTACAGGAACTCGTTGCCCACGCCCTCACCGGACTGCACGGCGTCGAAGGCGAAGAGGTTGTGCATGCCCAGGATCCAGCCGCAGAACCCGACCGCCATGAACAAACCGATCTTCGTCCTGGTCACCGGGACACCCACCGCACGGGCAGCGTTCGCGTCCCCGCCCACCGCGAAGATCCAGTTGCCCACCTTCGTGCGCAACAGCACCCAGGACGCAATCGCGACCAGGATGATCCAGAAGAACACCGTGATCTTGACCTCGACGCCGCCGATGCTGATCGAGGACGCGAACACCGCGTGGGCCGACTCGAAACCGTCCAGCTTGGAAATCGACGGCGAGGAAACACTGCCGCCGATGAGGCGGGTCAAGGCCAGGTTCAGGCCTGTGAGCATCAGGAACGTCGCCAGCGTCACGATGAAGGACGGCAGCTTCGTCTTGACCAGGATCCAGCCGTTGATGAAGCCGATGCCGAGCGAAACGACGAGCGCCAGCACGACGCCGACCCACGCGTTCATCGAGAAATACCAGCTGAACAGGGAGGCCGTCAGAGCCGAGGAAATCACGGCCACGCCGGTGGAAAGGTCGAACTCACCGCCGATCATCAACAGCGACACCCCCACCGCCATGATCCCGATCGTCGAGGAACCATACAGCACGGTCGCGAGCGCGTTCGGTTGCGTGAACGTCTGGGACACGGACGCGAAGAAGATGAAGAGGACGACCGCCCCCACGAGGGCGCCGACTTCGGGCCTGCCCAGAAACTTCTGGACCGGGCTACGGCGTCCGATCCGCTCATCGCCGGGGGCCGAAGCCGGTGCCGGCGGCAGGGTTGCTGTGTTTGCCATAGGAAGAACTCCTTGTTGGTCAGGCCGCGCGGCGGTCGCCCGCCGCGCGGCCAGAATCCTGGATCTAGCGGACGCCCTGCTGGGCGAATTTGAGAACGTCGGAGGCGTTGGACTTGTCCACGATGGTGGGACCGGTCAGGACGGGCTGGCCGCCACCGAGCTTGAAACCTCCGCGCTTGGCCTGCCACAGGGAGTCAACGGACATGTAGCCCTGGAGCCACGGCTGCTGGTCCACGGTGAAGATCACAGAGCCGTCCACGATCTTCTGGGCGAGGTCCGCATTCAGGTCGAAGCTGGCCACCTTTGCAGAGCTGCTGGCGTCCGTGACGGACTTGAGGAGCGTGAGGGTGATCGGCGCGCCCAAGCCGATGATGACATCTGCATCCTTGGCTGCCTGGAGCTTCGCGGTGGCGGTGGACTGGACCGCGGTCATGTCCTTGCCGTCGACGTACAGGATCTCAGTTCCGGGCACCTTCGCCTTGACGCCGGCACACCGTGCTTCGAGGCCGACGTGGCCCTGCTGCTGGATCACGCAGACCGGGTGCTTGAAGCCCTGTGCCGCGAGCCTGGTTCCGACGGCCTCGCCGGCGAGCTTCTCATTCGAACCGAAGTGGGTGAAAGCCCCGAGCTGTGCCGAGACGCCCTCACCAGCGTTGAGGCTCACCACCGGGATGCCGGCATCGGTGGCCTTCTTGAGGACGTCCTTGAGGGCGTCCGGGGTGGCGAGGGTGACAGCAATACCGTCAACCTTCTGGTCGATGGCCTGCTGGACGAGCTGGGCCTGGCGCCCGGCTTCGGGGTCGCTTGTGTAGAGAAGCTCAACATTGTCCTTCGCAGACGCTTCTTCTGCACCCTTGCGGACGATGTCCCAGAACGTGTCCCCTGCTGCCGCGTGGGTGATGAGGGCGACTTTCATGCGCGGAGTGCTGACGGCTTGTCCGCCGCCCGCGGCGTTACCGCTGTCAGCTGGCTTCCCGCCTTGGCTGGAACAAGCGCTAAGAGCCATCATCGGAACGACGGCCGCAACGAGTGCCGCCTTCCGCCAGGAAAACTTCTTCACGATTTATCTCCTTTGATTGGGGTTGTGGCCCTGCCACTCTGCAGGAGCTCAAAGCCCTCTACACAGATCATGGTGACTCGCCTCACAGATGTCAATACTTTGTCCTGACATTAGGATGTTTTTACGTGAGTTGGTCATGTGGTCCCCCGCGAACACCGTCCAGATCGGGGCTAGGGGGCCGGCCGGGCCGTGGTACTTCGCACAACCAGGACGGGATCAATCAAGGTGCGCTCGGGCTTGAGGGCGGGGTCCTCGATCCTGGCGAGCAGCCTTTGAGCGGCGTCAATGCCGACAAGGTCGCTGCGGTTGTCGACCGAGGTGATGTCCAGGTACCTCGACTTAGCCAGTGGAGAATTGTCGTAGCCGATCACCGAGACGTCGCCGGGCACACCCAGCCCGCGCGCCTTGAGGGCGGCGAATGCCCCAACGGCCATGGTGTCGTTGGCCGCGAAGATCGCCGTCGTGTCCGGATGGTGGTCCAGGAGCCAAGAGGCGGCGGCGTAGCCATCTTCCTCCGAAGTACCTTTGGACTCCGCAACCAGAAGTTCGACGCCGGCCGCCTCGATCTGGCGCCGGAAACCGGCGCGCCGGTGGGCTGACGCGCCGTCGGACCCTGAGAGATGGCCAATGCGGGTATGACCGAGCCCCAGCAAGTGGTCAGCGGCCATGCCGCCCCCGCCGTCGTCGTCGTTGGTGATGAGATCGGCACCGGTCGGCACCCCCTTGCGCCACCCGGCCACCACCGTGGGAACCCAGGTCCGGTCCAGCATGGACTCGCTCGGCTCCGCCGCGATCACCAGCCCGTCAACATGCATGGCAAGCAACCCATCGGCGGCTTCCTTGATACGGTTCTCGCCGGGCCGGGAGTCGGCCAGCATGACGTGGTAACCGAGGTCCGAAAGAACCGACTCCATGCCCCTGAGGAGATCGACGAACCAAAGGTTCCTGTAGTCGTCAATCAGCAGGCCGATGCTCTTGGTCCGATTGCTCGCCAGCGTGGTCGCGGCCCTGCTGGGACGGTAGCCGAGCGCCGACATTGCCGTCTGGACCGCTTGGCGGCGCTTGTCGCTGACCCTTTCCGGCGACTGGAGGACCAAGGACACCAACGACGGCGAAACGCCGGCATGTTTGGCAACGTCATAGATGGTCGGGCGGCGGGTTTTAGGACTTGTCGCACTCACGATTCGGGGAACCTTTCCACTCTGTTGTCAAGGGTATTCGCAGGACATTGACAGGACATACTCACATGATTAGGCTTTGAGTCCAGTGCTAAATTGTAGCGCTCCAAAATGCCGCAAGGGGTGTTCGGCACCCAGGCTTAATTTCGAAGGAGAAATCAATGGCTGAGAGCCTAGGGGTCGCCGTCATCGGCGCAGGAATGGCCGGCAAGGCACACGCGGCGGCCTACCGCACAGCGTCCGCCCTTTACAGCCCCGTGCTTCCGCCGGTGCGCCTCGTGTCCATCGGCGATGTGAACGCAGAGTTCGGGTCCCTCGCCGCCCGACGTTTTGGCTACGAACGCAATGACACCTCGTGGGAGGCGATCGCCGAAGCGGATGACATCGACGTCGTGAGTGTCGTCATCGCGAATTCCCTCCACCGCGAGGTGGTCGAGGGACTCCTGGCCGCAGGCAAGCATGTCCTCTGCGAGAAGCCGCTGAGCGACTCCCTCGAGGATGCCCGTGCCATGGCCGAAGCCGCCCGCAGCGCTTCCAGCATCGCGCGCATCGGCTTTACCTTCCGCCGCACGCCCGGTATTGCCTACATCCGCGATCTGATCCGCACCGGCGTCCTCGGCAAGGTGCTGCACTTCAGCGGCCGCTACTGGACCGACTACGGCTTCAGCCCGTCGGCTCCCATGAGCTGGCGCTACAAGGGCGGCCCCGGTTCCGGCGCATTGGCCGACGTCGGAAGCCACCTAGCCTACGTCTCCGAGTTCCTGTGCGGCGACATCAAGTCGATCAGCGGCGGGCGCCTGAGCACCGTCATCGACAAGCGCCCCCTGCCGCTCGCCGCCGTCATGGGCCACGACCACGCCGCAGTAAGCGACACCTTCGAGGCCGTGGAGAACGACGACTATGCGGCCTTCAACGCAGAGTTCGAGAACGGCGCAGGCAGCTTTGAAGTCTCCCGCGTTGCAGCCGGCCACGCCAACAGCCTCAACTTCGAAGTGTTCTGCGAGAACGGTGCGGCCAAGTTCGACCAGCGCCGTCCCTCCGAAATCCAGCTGTTCCTCAACGATGGCTCGGGCAAGGAGAACGGCTACCGCCAGGTCATCCTCGGCCCGGGCCACCCCTACATTGCGGGTGGCCTCGCCATGGACGCCCCCGAGGTCGGCTTCGGCCAGAACGACGCTTTCGGCTACCAGGCCCGGGCGTTCCTCGAAGAGGTTGCCGGTTTGCCGGAATCCGAGTCACTCCCCCGCTGCGCCACGTTCGACGAAGGCGTGCGCAACATGGAACTGCTCGGCGCCGTCACGGAATCCGCACTCAACAACGGAAAGACCATCACGCTATGAAACTCGGCGTCTACAACGCAATCCTGCATGACCGCCCGCTTCCCGAGGCCCTCAAGGTCATTGCTGATCTGGGCCTCACGGGAATCGAGGTCAACACGGGCGGATTCCTGCCCGCCGTGCACGTCCCCACCTTCGACGACATCCTGGTATCGGATGCCGCGCGGGACGACTACCTCGCGATCTTCGAGGGGACCGGCGTCGCGATCGCAGGCCTGAACTGCAACGGCAACCCCTTGCACCCGAAGCGTGAGATCGGTGAGAAGCATGCCGAGGACATCCGCCGCTCCATCCGGCTCGCAGAGCGCCTCGGCCAGAACCGGGTGGTGACCATGTCCGGACTGCCTGGCGGGGAGCCCGGCGCGACCGTGACGAACTGGATCGTCAACGCGTGGAATTCGGCGGCTTTGGATGTGTTGGATTACCAATGGGACATCGCCGCGAAGTTCTGGCGCGAGACTGACCGCCTGGCCGCCGACCATGGCGTGAAGGTAGCCCTCGAGCTGCACCCGCAGAACATCGTGTTCAACACTGCCGATGTTCGCAAGCTCATCGAGCTCACGGGAGCCACCCACGTGGGCGTTGAACTGGACGCTTCGCACCTGTTCTGGCAGCAAATGGATCCGGTGGCCGTGGTCCGCGAACTCGGCCCGCTGGTTTTCCAGGCAGCCGCGAAAGACGTCCGCGTGAACACGTCGAACGCCGCTCTCTACGGGGTCCTCGACAACAGCTTCCGTCGCCTCGCGCCGGACGAAAGCCGCACCAACCTCGGCGGCGACGAGTGGGCCAACGAGTGGCCCAAGAACTCGGCCTGGGATTTCGTTGCCCTCGGCCGCGGGCACGACACCGCCTACTGGACCGAGTTCCTGCGTGCGCTTCATGAAGTGGACCCGAACATGCTGGTCAACATCGAACACGAAGACACTTCACTCGGCCGGATCGAAGGGCTCGAGGTGGCGGCGAAGGTCCTGCGTGACGCAGACGCTGCGCTTTCGGCGTCGCTGAACGTGACGGCATAGCAGGTTCCGGGACAACGAGAGGGCCTCATCCGAGATTCGGATGAGGCCCTCGGCGCTGGCCCGCAAGGCCTTCCGTTCCCGTCCTTGGTATGCTGGATGATGAATCCATAAAATAGTCAAGCAAGGACGTGTGCTAACGGGCAAGGAGGCAGTCATGGAAGAGTTCGCGGATTTCCGGGCACCGCTGTACGAGGTGAAGGCCAATCTGTTCAAGGGGCTGGCCCACCCGGTCAGGATCCGGGTACTGGAGCTGCTGTCGGCGGCGCCCGAGGTGTCAGTGACAGAGCTTCTGGCCGCAACGGGCCTGGAGGCTTCGCACCTGTCCCAGCATCTGTCGGTGCTGCGCCGATATCACCTCGTCAAGGGAGAGCGACGGGCACTGCAGATGTTCTACACCTTGGCGTACCCGCAGGTCGCGGAACTCCTCTCCGTGGCGAGACTGCTGCTCGGCGACATGCTGCAGACCACCCGGGCGCAGCTTGAGACCTCGGAAGCGACTGCGCCCGCGTCAGCCTCAGCGGCTAGCACCCGGTGAAGGGCCTCATCGCGGTCCGGGCTTTCCTGCCCGTGCGGCGGGATTACGCGCTGCTGCCGCGTACCTGGAAAGGAGACCTGGTCGCCGGGGTCACCGTCGGCATCGTCGCGCTGCCGCTGGCCTTGGCGTTCGGCGTCAGTTCCGGCGCGGGGGCGGCCAGCGGACTGATCACCGCCGTTATCGCCGGCGTGATCGCGGCCGTCTTCGGTGGTTCCAATATCCAGGTCTCCGGACCCACCGGCGCCATGGTCGTGGTTCTGGGCCCGGTCATCGCAGCCCACGGGCTCGGTGCACTGGCCGCAGTCTCGGTCCTTGCCGGGGTGATAGTGGTGGCCGCCGGGCTACTCAAACTCGGGCGGGTCGTGACGCTCCTGCCTTGGCCGGTGATCGAGGGCTTCACCGTCGGAATCGCGGTAATCATCTTCCTGCAGCAGGTCCCTGCCGCGGTCGGGGCCAAACCCGGGCCCAGCAGCAACGCCGTCGTCTCGGCCATCCAGGCCATCGGCACTGTGTCCCCAACCTCGGTTCTTGCCCCGGTTGCCGTGGTAGCTCTGGTGGCGGTGATCATGGTTGCCGCACCGCGGATCCACCCCCGGATCCCGGGCTCGCTCATCGCGATCATCATCGCCACTGTGGCCGCGCAGTTCCTCGACCTGCCCGTGACCCGGATCGGAGCCCTGCCCGCTTCCCTGCCGGCCCCGATGGTGCCCTCCCTGGACCTGGCGACGATCACCGGGCTGGCCGGGTCCGCGGCCACGATCGCGGCCTTGGCCGCGATCGAGTCGCTGCTCTCGGCACGGGTCGGGGCGTCGATCTCCGATACCGGCCCCTACGACGCGGACCGTGAACTCCTGGGCCAGGGCCTGGCGTCCGTCGCGTCCGGATTCTTCGGTGGCATGCCGGCCACAGGTGCCATCGCCCGCACCGCGGTGAACATTCGCGCGGGCGGCCGGACACGCCTCGCCGCCATAACCCACGCGTTGGTCCTGCTGGCCGTGGTGTACCTGGCCACCGGCCCGGTTTCCCGCATCCCCCTTGCCGCGCTGGCCGGGGTGTTGATGGTCACCGCGACACGCATGGTCTCCCTCAAGACGCTGCGCAGCGTGATCGGATCAACACGCGCCGACACGGTCGTATTCTTCGTCACCGCCCTGATCACTGTGTCCTTCGACCTGATCCAAGCCGTGGAAATCGGGATCGCGGTCGCCGCCTTCTTCGCCCTGCGTGCCTTGGTCCGGTCCAGCGGAGTGCACCGCGAGGAAATCCCCGGCCCGGTCCACGAAGGGGACGAGCACATCGCTGTGTTCCGGCTCGATGGGGCTTTGTTCTTCGCCGCCGCCGAGCGCGTCCTGGAGCGGGTCAGCGCCATCCGGAACGTCGACGTCGTGATCATCCGCATGTCGCAACTGCAGATCCTGGACGCAACCGGGGCCAGAACAATCACAGACATCGTCCAGGCCCTGGAACGGCGCGGAATCACCGTGCTGATCAAAGGGATCCAGGAGCGCCACCTTCGGCTCGTCACCCAGGTGGGGGTCCTGGACTCCCTTCGCCACCACAAACACCTGTTCACCGAACTGGCCCCCGCCGTGGAACACGCCCGGAGTCACGTCGCCCGCGCACGCGCCACCCACAACCCCGACAAGAACCCGTAGCCCCTACTGGACTTTGGAAATGTACTTGCCCATAGTCTCCAGCTGGTACCGGGAGACCTCGTTGGCGTTGTCGTCCTCGGCGAAGACGCTGGACACCATGACGGTGTTGTCCTTGTCCAGGAACCCGATTTCCTTGAGCCCACCAAAGAACTCGTCCCAGTTGACGTCGCCGTCGCCGATCTTGAGGTGCTGGTGCACGCGGACGGCGTTGCCGGGCGGGTTGGTGATGTAGCGCAGCCCGTGGGAGGCGTGGTGGTCCATGGTGTCGGACACGTGGACCAGGCGCAGCTTGTCCCCCGCCGCCCGCATGATGTCGAGCGGCTTGTTGCCCATGTGGAATGTGTGGGAGGCAACGTAGACCATGCCGATGTTGGGCGAGTTCACGCCACGGATGACACGCAGGGCTGCAAGTCCGTCCTCCACGAAGTCGTCCGGGTGCGGGTCGATGAGGACGTCCAAGCCCTCACGCTCGATGATCGGAAGCAGCTCTTCCATGGAGCGGTAGAAGGCCCTTTCGGACTCCTCTGCCTTCTCCGGGCGCCCGCTGAATTCGGTGTTCATGGTCTGCACGCCAAGATCAACCGTGATCTGGATGGCACGCTTCCAATAGCGGACGGCAGCCTCGCGGGCGTCCTCATCCGGTCCGGACCAACGCAGCACGGGAAGCACCGAGGCGATCTCGACGTCGGCGTCCTTGCAGGCCTTCTTCAACTGGCCCACCAGCTCGTCGTCGGCCTTGGGGTGGTTGAAGAACGGGATGAAGTCCGCGTGCGGGGTCAGCTGGAGGTATTTGTAGCCGAGATCGGCGGCCAGCCGCGGAAATTCCAGCAGACCGTGGCTGTGGTGGAACGGGGTGGGGTCGAGGGCAATCTTCATGGTCACTCCTACTTGTACAGCTCGGGCTTGGTGTTGAGCTGTACCGCGACCTTTTCGCCCGACTTCTGGGCCTCGACGCCTGCCTCGCAGCAAGCAGCGGTGGCGTAGCCATCCCAGGCGGTAGGACCGCCGATTTCGCCGCGGCGCGCGGCGTCCACCCAAGCCTGGACCTCGACGTCGTACGCGGCACCGAAGCGCTCTTCGAAACCTGGCGTGACCTTGCCGCCCCAGCGGCCGGCGCTGCGGACGTAAGGACCGCCGTCGCCACCGATGCTCACGATGCCGTCCTCGAAGGACGCCTGCGTGGCAACTTCATAACCGAACTTCGCGTTCACGTAGATCTCGACGTCGGCCAGGACACCGGACTCGGTCTCGATCAGGACGTGCTGGGGGTCGTGCTGGCCGTTCGGGGCGTTGCGCGTTGCCTTGCCCAGGCGGACCTGCACGGAGGTGATTTCCTCGCCGGTGAAGAAACGGATGGCATCGAATTCGTGGACCACGGAGTCGTTGATGAGCATCTCGTTGGTGAAACCCTCGGGGGTGTTCGGGTTGCGGTGCTGGTGGTGCAGCATGAGCAGCTCGCCGAGTTCACGGTCGCGGATCACGGAACCCAAGGCGGCGTATTCGGCGTCGAAGCGGCGCATGAAGCCCACCTGGATGCGCTTGTGGCCGGTTGCCGTTTCGGCTTGGACAACCTTCCAGGCGCTCTCGGCATCCGGGGTAAGCGGCTTTTCGCAGAGGATGGGGAAGTCCTTCTCAAGTGCCTTGTAGAGGATTTCCTCGTGCAGGAAACCGGGGGTGGCAATCAGCACGGCGTTGACGTCGCCGTTATTGAGGGCCTCTTCGGCGCTGGCGAGGGCCACTGCGCCGTCGATCCCTGCAATGGCGGCCTGCGCGCGGGCGAGGTCGACGTCGACGACGGCGGCCACTTCGGCGCCGTGGATGCGGGTGCTGAGCCGCTTGATGTGGTCGGCGCCCATGCGGCCTGCGCCGATGACGGCCACGCGGAGAATGTCAGTCATTGTTTCTGTCCTTAGGTGTCTGGGCTGTTGTACTACTGCACCGTAGTGCGGGAGCCGCACGAGAGCAGGTAATTGCGGGTGCGCTTGGCGATGGGCATGGGGACGTCGAAGGCCACGGGGTACATGTCCTGTTCCACAATGCCAAAGATCGGTCGGTTGAGTCCTTCAACGGCCTCAATGACTGCGCGGAGATCCGGGAGGCCGTTCGGCGGTTCGGTCATGACACCGGCCAGGTTGGCCGCGGCCCAGGTCATGTTCTCCTCGTTGACTTGTCTCAGGACATCCGGGTTGATCTGCTTCAGGTGCAGGTAGCCGATGCGGTCGGGGTAGTTCTTGATCAGTTCCAAGCTGGACGCACCGCAATATTCGGCATGTCCGGTGTCCAGGCAGAGGTTCAGGTACTGCGGATCGGTCTCGGCGAGCAAGTGCTCGATGTCGGATTGGGCGCCAACGTGGGAATCTGCGTGGGAATGGAATTGCTGCTTCAGGCCGAAGTCTTCCAGCAGCACCTTGCCCATGCGGTTGTGGCCGGCGAACAGATCGTTCCAGGCTTTCTCGGTGAGTACCCCGCTTTCCACAGCCTCGCCCGTGACGTCGTCGCGCCACATGGCCGGGATGACGACGATGTGCTCGCCGCCCATGGCCGCCGTCAACTCTGCGACTTTGCGTGCGGGCTCCCAGGCTTCCTCGTACTGTGCGGCACCGCGGTGGAAGGCTGTGAAGACAGTTCCAGCCGTGACCTTGAGGTCGCGCTGCTTGAGTTCCTCGGCGAGGCGGGTGGGATCGTTCGGCAAGTAGCCATAGGGGCCAAGTTCGATCCACTTGTAGCCAGACTCGGCCACTTCGTCCAGGAAACGCTCCCACGGGGTCTGCTTGGGGTCATCTGCGAACCAGACACCCCAGGAGTCCGGGGCCGTGCCGATGATGAGTTTGTTTTCTGTCATTGCAGGCTCTCAGTTGGAGGGGAAGTTGTAGGAGGCGCCGGAGGCGTGGGTGGGTTCGGGCCAGCGGGACGTGATGACCTTGCCGCGGGTGTAGAAGGAGACGCCTTCGGGACCGTAGATGTGCTTGTCGCCGAACAGCGAGGCCTTCCAGCCACCGAAGGAGTGGTAGGCCACCGGCACGGGCAGGGGCACGTTGATGCCCACCATGCCCACGGTCACGGAGCGCTGGAACTTGCGGGCGTTGGCACCGGAGGAGGTGAAGATCGCGGTGCCGTTGCCGTAGGGGTTGGAGTTGATGAGCTTGATGCCCGCGTCCAGATCCTCCACCCGGACCACCACGAGGACGGGTCCGAAGATTTCCTCGGTGTAGGCTGTCATTTCGGTCTTGACGTGGTCGATCACGGTGGGTCCGACCCAGAAGCCTTCCTCATGGCCGGGGACCACGAGGTCGCGGCCGTCAACGACCATCGCCGCGCCGGCGGCTTCTGCTTCGGTGACAATCCGGACGATGCGTTCCTTGGAGGCCGGGGTGATGACCGGGCCCATTTCGGCGTCGGGCTCGGTGCCGTTCTTGACCTTCACGGCGAGGGCGCGTTCTTCGACCTTCTTGACCAGCAGGTCTGCGGCATCGCCGACGGCGACCGCGACCGAGATTGCCATGCAGCGTTCGCCGGCGGAACCGAAGGCGGCGGCGGCCAGGTGGTCGGCGGCGTTGTCCAGGTCGGCGTCGGGCATGATGATCGCGTGGTTCTTCGCCCCGCCCAAGGCCTGGACCCTCTTGCCGTGCGCAGTCGCGGTTTCGTGGACGTACTTGGCGATCGGGGTGGAGCCGACGAAGGAGATGCCGTCCACGTCCGGGTGCGTCAGGAGGCCGTCCACAGTTTCCTTGTCGCCGTGCAAGACCTGGAACACGCCGTCGGGAAGGCCGGCCTGCTTCCAGAGCTTGGCGAGCAGCATGGAGGCGGACGGGTCCCGCTCGGAGGGCTTGAGGATGAAGGCGTTACCGGTGGCGATCGCCATCGGGGCCATCCATAGCGGCACCATGACCGGGAAATTGAACGGCGTGATGCCGGCGACGACGCCGAGGGGCTCGCGGAAGGAGAACACGTCGATGCCGGTGGATACCTGGTCCGAGTAGTCGCCCTTGAGCAGCTGCGGAATCCCACAGGCGAACTCGATGACCTCGAGGCCGCGGCCGATCTCGCCCTTGGCGTCGGAAATGACCTTGCCGTGCTCTGCCGTAATCAGGGCGGCGAGCTCGTCCACGTGGGAGGCGACAAGCTCACGGAACTTGAACAGGACCGCGGTGCGCTTGGCCAGGGAGAAGTCGCCCCACTTTTCGCTCGCGGCCTTGGCCGCGGCGACGGTGGCGTCCAAATCGGCCCGGTTCGCCAGCCGCAGCTCCGCGGAAACTGCGCCGGTGGCCGGGTTGTAAACCGGCTGGCTGCGGTCGCCTGCGCCGGCAGTTTCAACACCGTTGATGAAATGCTTGATGGTGGTCAGGGTGGTCGTCGACATGTGCGGACTTCCTTGTCTGTAGAACTTGAAGGGGAGCTGTAGAGGTCAGCCGAGCAGCTTGCGCTGGCGGTTCTTGTGGTCTGTGTAGGTCTGGTAGGCCTGCCGGGTGGATTCGAGTTCGGAGACCTGCGAGACGGGGACGTCCCACCAGGATTCGGAGCTCGGGGCGTCCAGCAAGGGGTCCGATTCGACGTGGATGACGATCGGCCCGCTGTCCTCCGGTGCGGCTTTCGCGTCGCGGATGGCCTGTTCCAGTTCGGCGATGACCTTCTCGCCCGGCTCGATCCGGATCACTTTGGCGCCGAGAGACTCGGCATTGAGGGCAAGGTCGATGGGCAGGTTCGCGCCGGCGTCGAACGAGTGCTGTTCCTTGTCCAAGACCCGGTATTGCGTGCCGAAGCGTTGCGAACCCAGCGACTCCGAGAGCGAGCCGATGGAAGCGTAGCCGTGGTTCTGGATGAGGACCACGATCAGTTTGATGCGTTCTGCGACGGCGGTGACCAGTTCCGTGTGCATCATCAGGTAGGAGCCGTCCCCCACCATGACCACGACGTCGCGCTTCTCGCCGCCCGCTGCCGCCTCGGCCAGTGCCGCACGTTTGACGCCCAGGCCACCGGGGATCTCGTAGCCCATGCAGGAGTAGGCATATTCCACGTGGTAGCCGAAAGGATCCCGGACGCGCCACATCTTATGCAGGTCACCGGGCAGGGAACCGGCCGCGCAGATGACAACGTCGGCCTCGTCCATCGCCCGGTTGGTGGCGCCGATGATCTCATTCTGCGCCGGCAGCGGAGTGTGGCGGGTATCGAAGGCCTCGTCCACAATGGCGTTCCAGCGCTTCTTCTCCGCCGCGATCGTCTGCTCCAGGTCCGCGCCCACACGGTATCCGCCCAGCGCCTGGTTCAGCTTGACCAGCGCCTTGCGGGCGTCGGCGACGATCGGCAGCGTGGTGCCGTGCTTGTAGGCGTCGATCGCGGCCACGTTGATGTTGATGAACTTGACGTCGGGGTTCTGGAAAGCAGTGCGCGACGCCGTCGTGAAGTCCTCGTAACGGGTACCGATGCCGATGATCAAGTCAGCTTCGGCAGCAATGGCGTTCGCCGCCGTCGTACCCGTGGAGCCGATGGCTCCGAGCGAGAACTGGTGGTCCCACGGCAGGACGCCCACGCCGGCCTGGGTGTTGCCCACCGGAATGCCCGTCAGTTCGGCGAACTTGGCGAGCTCCTCGTTGGCGAAGGCGTAGAGGACGCCGCCGCCCGCAATGATCAATGGCCGTTTCGCGGCACGGATGGCTTCGGCGGCGCGGCGGATATCGTCGTCGTCGGCTTCGGGGCGGCGGATCCGCCATTCACGCTCGGCGAGGAACTCCTCCGGCACGTCCAGTGCCTCGGCCTGGACGTCCTGCGGTAGCGAAATGGTCACCGCGCCGGTCTCGGCCGGGTCCGTCAGGACACGCAGGCCGTGGTGGAAGGCCGAGAACAACTGCTCCGGACGGGACACCCGGTCGAAGAACTTCGAGAGCGGACGGAAGGCGTCGTTGACCGTGATGTCATAGGCGTAGGGCAGCTCGAGCTGCTGCAGGACCGGATCGGCGGCCCGGGTGGCGAAGGTATCGCTCGGCAAGAGCAGGACCGGCAGCCGGTTGGTGGTGGCCAGCGCCGCGCCGGTCAGCAGGTTCGAGGAACCAGGGCCGATCGAGGTGCTGATCGCGAAGGTCTGCCGGCGGCGGGTGTGCCGGGCGTAGCCGACAGCCTGGTGCGCCTGGGCCTGCTCATTGCGGCCCTGGTAGTACGGCATGATGCTCGGGTCGATGGACTGGTACTGCTTGAGGGCCTGGCCCACTCCGGCAACATTGCCGTGGCCGAAGATCCCGAAGGTGCCCGGGATCAGGCGCTCCCGGTACTCACTCCCGCCCACGGTGTCCACCGTGTACTGCTTGGACAGGAACTCGACAACCGCCTGGGCGACCGTCATTCTGCGCGTTGACATTACTCTTACTCCGATACTTTCGCAGGGGTCTTCAGCGGCTCTGTCGTCTTCAAGAGCGAGGCGGCAGTGGCAACGGCCCCGGCCACGTCTCCGTCCTGCGGATACAAAAGGGTCCGTCCCACAGTCAATCCCTGGACTCCCGGCAGGGCAAGGGCGGCCTGCCAGCTGGCGAAGACCTCATTCTGGCCTGCGTCCGGATCCCCGCCGAGGAGGACTGTGGGCAGTGTGGTGGCGGCCATGACGCGTTCCATCTCGGCCACGACGGGAAGTTTCATCCAGGTGTAGGCGCTTGTGGAGCCCAGGCCCTCGGCGATGGCGATCGACTTGATCACGGCGTCCGGGGAAAGGTCGTTGCGGACCCTGCCGTTTGCCTCCCGGACGGACAGGAACGGCTCCACCATGGCAATCAGCTTGCGCGCTGCGAGGGAGTCTACCGCTTTGGCCGTGGCTTCCAGGATCGACGCCGTATCCGGGTCGCCAAGGCAGATCCGGGTGAGCATCTTTCCGCCATCGGCACCGAGCGCGTCCAGGGCGGCCGCGGTATGGCCCGTGAAGCGGTCGTCAATTTCGTTGACCAGCCCGGCAAGGCCGCCGCGGTTCATCGAACCGAAGACGAGCTTGCCTTCGAGCGCGCCGAGCAGGAGCAGATCGTCCATGATGTCCGGTGACGCCAGGACGCCGTCGACGGCGGGGTTCGCCAGTGCGATCTGCAGGCGGTCAAGCAGCTCCCGGCGGTCAGCCATGGCCACCGGGTCCGAACCAACGCTCAGGGCGCCACGGGCCGGGTGGTCGGCGGCCACGATGAAGTTCTGGACCCCGTACTTGAGCCCCGGGTGGCGGCGACGTGCGGCGGCGGCGCGGGCAACGGCGTCGGGATCTTCAAGCCGAATGGCGCTCAGGTGCTCGTAACGGCGGGGGTCATCATTGAAGCTCAACGTGTTGCTCCTTCGGAAACTGCTGCGTGGGAAGCTGCATGGGTGCCGCCGGGGGTCAGGCGGCCGCGTTCGGCGAGCAACGAGGTGACTTCCTCCGGCGTCGGCATCGCGTCCGCGCAAGAGAGCCGGGAGGCGACAATCGCGCCGGAGGCGTTGGCGTAGTCCAGGATTTGGGCCAAAGGCCAGCCGGACAGCAGGCCGTGGCAGAAGGCGCCGCCGAAGGAATCGCCCGCGCCCAGGCCGTTGACGGTCTCAACGGGGACCGGTGCGGAGACGACGCGTTCGGTGCGGGTCTTGGCCATGACACCTTCGGGGCCGAGCTTGACGACGGCGATCTCGACGCCCGCGGCCAGCAGGCGGTCGGCCTGTTCGTCCGGGGTTCCTTCGCCCACGGCGACTGCGCATTCCTTGTCATTGCCGATGGCCACGGTGACGTGCGGCAGGATCTTGGCGACTTCTGCCCGGGCCTCGTCCTCGGAAGCCCAGAACATGGGGCGGTAGTCCAGGTCCAGGATGGTGTACTGGCCCTCTTTGAGGCCGGTGCGGGGGCGGGCTTCGTGAGCCGCAATGTGCGCTGCGCGGCTGGGTTCCTGGCAGAGGCCGGTCACAGTGGACCAGAAGATCCCGGCGTTCCTGATCGCGTCCAGGTCCAGTTCCTCGGCCTTGATCTGCAGGTCCGGCGCCGTCGGGAAGCGCCCGTAGAAGTACAACGGGAAGTCGTGCGGGGGCTGGATCGCACAGAACGTGGCCGGGGTCTGAAGGCCCGGCACGGGGGTGACGAACGCGTCGTCGACCTTGAACTTGCGCAGCTCGCGGTGCAGGTAGATGCCGAAAGGGTCATCGCCGGTGCGCGTGATGACGCCGGAGCGGCGGCCGTGGCGGGCGGCCGCGACGGCCACGTTGGACGGCGAGCCGCCAAGATACTTGCCGAAGGACTGCACATCCTCCAGTCCCACACCGATGTCGTTCGGGTAGATATCAACGCTGATGCGCCCGATGGTGAGCAGTTCGTGGGTCACGGTGATCGCGGACCTTTCTGTAGTGAACTCTTCTTGCGGGACGGTGAGAGCTCCGGTGCTTTTGCCGGCCCGCAGTGAGCGGGGCCACAACCACTACTTTGCACCAGAATTCATGTCCTGTCAAAGGTTTGTACTGACATATTTACAACGAAACGTAATGGCCAAAACTACGCGGTGACCTGGGTTTGAATCCGCTCCAAAACGCCGGAGTTACCGCGTGGGAACGGCAAGCTCGCCAGTGACATACTGGGCGCGACCAAAGCCGAAGGACCAGTCATCGGCAGTATTTTCAACGTAACCGAGGAAGACATCCTCGCCCGCAACACCAACCTCGCCGAGCTGGGCGGCAATGGAGGCAAACAAGGACTGCTTGGCTTCGCGACTGCGGCCAGCCTGGGTGAATATCTGGATCATGACCACGCCGGAACTTCGCTCGAAACCTAGGCCGGCATCCTGGGCGA
The DNA here is from genome assembly GCF_054888235.1 of Arthrobacter sp. MMS24-S77. NCBI lineage: Bacteria > Bacillati > Actinomycetota > Actinomycetes > Micrococcales > Micrococcaceae > Arthrobacter > Arthrobacter sp. MMS24-S77. The sequence continues at coordinate 959,576 of NZ_JBTZRN010000001.1, read as the reverse complement.
AGATCTGGCCACCGGAATGCTCGGTGATGATGTGGAAGTAGTCGCGTTCGGGGATGCCGTACTCGGCGAGGATGGCGTCGTGGATTCGCTTGCTGAGTTCGCCGAGCTGCTCCGGCGTGCGGCCTTCATTGACATCAATGCGGACGAGGGGCATATTTCCTCCTGTGAGACAGTTTGTCCTGACATACTAACAAACTTTCGAATCGTGCCACAAGCTCTCGCCACTGTGGCCCCTCCGCCTGCGACGCTCGCTCACCTATATGGCCTTAACGGCAAACGCTCGCTCACAGTGGTGAGCGAGCGTCGGGCCAAAACCCTTCATAGGTGAGCGAGCGTTGGGCCAAAAGGCGCCAAAAGTGAGCGAGCGTTGCTCCTTGCAACACTCGCTCGGGCATCCAACAGTAGGACCCAACGGTTAAACGACGACGGCGCCCGTCGCCTTCACGTGGAAGGTGACGGGCGCCGCCGTACTTTCAATCGCGCGGAAACCCTGCGCGGGGCCTTGCTAGAGGGTCGCGAAGACCTCGCGGAGGAGCTTGGCGGTCTCGGACGGCGTCTTGCCGACCTTGACGCCTGCAGCTTCGAGGGCTTCCTTCTTGGCCTGTGCCGTACCCGCGGAGCCGGAGACGATGGCGCCTGCGTGGCCCATGGTCTTGCCCTCGGGGGCCGTGAAGCCTGCAACGTAGCCGACAACCGGCTTGGTGACGTTGGCCTTGATGAAGTCGGCAGCCCGTTCTTCAGCGTCTCCACCGATTTCGCCGATCATGACGATTGCCTTGGTCTCCGGGTCAGCCTCGAACGCAGCCAGGGCGTCGATGTGGGTGGTGCCGATGACGGGGTCGCCACCGATGCCGATCGCGGTGGAGAAGCCGAGGTCGCGCAGTTCATACATCATCTGGTAGGTCAAGGTACCGGACTTGGAGACCAAGCCGATGGGGCCCTTGCCCGTGATGTTTGCCGGGGTGATGCCAACCAGGGCTTCGCCCGGGGTGATGATGCCGGGGCAGTTCGGCCCGATGATGCGGGTGATCTGCTTGCCGTCAGCGTCCACCGTGGCCTGGGCAAGGGCCCAGAACTCGGCGGAGTCCTGAACCGGCACCCCTTCGGTGATGACGACAACCAGGCCGATGCCTGCTTCGATGGCTTCAACCACGGCGGCCTTGGTGAATGCCGGCGGAACGAAGACGATCGAGACGTCGGCGCCCGTCTCCGCGATGGCTTCCTTGACGGTGCCGAAGACGGTGATTTCCTTGTCGCCGTGCAGCACCGTAGTGCCGGCCTTGCGGGCGTTGACGCCACCGACGATGTTGGTGCCGGCCTTGAGCATCAGGGCGGTGTGCTTGGTGCCTTCGCCGCCGGTGATGCCCTGGACGATGACCTTGGAGTCCTTGTTGAGGTAGATAGACATAGTCTTGCGTCCCTTACTTCGCTGCGTTGGCGAGCTCGGCGGCCTTGTCGGCGCCCTCGTCCATGGTGGCTGCCAGGGTAACCAGCGGGTGGTTGGCCTCGGCCAGGATGCGGCGGCCTTCTTCGACGTTGTTGCCGTCGAGGCGGACAACCAGCGGCTTGTTGGCGTTGGAGCCAAGCTCGGCCAGTGCACCGACGATGCCCTTTGCCACAGCGTCACACGCGGTGATGCCACCGAAGACGTTCACGAAAACGCTCTTGACCTGCTCGTCGCCAAGGATGACGTCCAGGCCGGCGGCCATGACCTCAGCGGAGGCTCCACCGCCGATGTCCAGGAAGTTGGCCGGCTTGACGTTGCCGTGGTTTTCGCCTGCGTAAGCGACGACGTCGAGGGTGGACATCACAAGACCGGCGCCGTTGCCGATGATGCCCACTTCGCCGTCAAGCTTCACGTAGTTGAGGTCCTGCGCCTTGGCCTTGGCCTCGAGCGGGTCGGCTGCGTCCTTGTCTTCGAGTTCAACGTGGTGAACGTGGCGGAAGCCGGCGTTCTCGTCCAGCGAGACCTTGCCGTCAAGGGCAACGATGTCGCCAGCGCCGGTCTTGACCAAGGGGTTGACCTCAACAAGGGTTGCGTCTTCCTTCTTGAAGACGTCCCAGAGCTTGAGGATGACGGAGGCAACCTTGCCACGCAGCTCCTCGGAGAAACCAGCAGCGGCAACGATTTCGTCGGCCTTGGCCTGGTCGATTCCGACAGCGGGATCGATGGCAACCTTGGCGAGTGCCTCGGGGCGCTCTACGGCAAGCTGCTCGATTTCCATGCCGCCTTCAACGGAGCACATGGCCAGGTAGTTGCGGTTGGCTCGGTCCAGCAGGACGGAGAAGTAGTATTCCTCAGCAATGTCGGCGCCCTGGGCGATCATGACCTTGTTGACGGTGTGGCCCTTGATGTCCATGCCAAGGATGTTGGTGGCGTGCTCCAGCGCTTCGTCAGCGGACTTTGCGACCTTCACACCGCCAGCCTTGCCACGGCCACCGACCTTTACCTGCGCCTTGACGACGGTCACGCCGCCAATGTTCTCGGCTGCAGCCTTTGCTTCTTCAGGGGTGTGCGCCACGATGCCGGCGAGCACGGGTACACCGTGCGCTTCGAACATATCGCGCGCCTGATATTCAAACAGGTCCACGGTTTAGTGTCCTTCTACGTCGAAGTAGTTTCTGTACAGCCGGAAACCACGGTGACCGCGAAAACCGGCTGCGGATAGGTGCGCATCGAACGGCCGCCAGGCAGCCGGTCACATTGCGCAAGTTCCTCTCGAACTTTAGCCCCCCGGGAGGCCAGCCGGTTCTACAGTACCTGTTAAGTGAGTAACCACACACTTCTATCGACCGTAGAAAAACCGCTGTATGACGCGGTTTTCCCGAGCATCCGGCCACGGCCATGCTAGGACGACAAGACGCCGGGAGCCCCTAGGAGTCAAGCTTGGTCAGCGGCGCGTAACGCAGCAGCAGCCGCTTCTCGCCGACGTCGAACTTCACCTTCGCCACAGTCTTGTCACCGGCGCCTTCGATGCCGATCACGGTGCCGTTACCGAAGCTCGTGTGGTTCACTTTGTCCCCCACGACGACGGCGACCACCTCCTTTTGCGGCTGGACACGGTTGCGTACGACGGCGGCCGGCACGTCGGCGTTGAAGCCCGCCGTAGCGCTGGCGGCAGCCCCGCGCGAGGTGCCCGCACCCCAGAAGGATCCGCCGTAACGCCCGGAGCCGATGGGCGCGTTGCTCCAGCCGCTCACCTGGCGGGAGGTGCCTTCGCGCTTCCACTCGACCAGGTCAGTGGGGATCTCCTCGAGGAACTGACTGGCGGGGTTGTACTGGCTCTGGCCCCACATGCTGCGGACTTCCGAGCGGGTCACATACAGCCGCTTCCGTGCACGGGTAAGGCCCACATAGGCCAGGCGACGCTCTTCTGCCAGTTCCTTGGGATCCGTTGCGGAGCGCTGGTGCGGAAAGAGCCCGTGTTCCATGCCGGTCAGGAAGACCACGGGGAATTCCAGGCCCTTGGCCGTATGGAGGGTCATGAGCGTCACCACGCCCATCCGCTTGGCCTCGGCCACGGCGGCAGCTGCGTCCTCGGAGGATCCCTCCGGAGCGTCGGGGATCTGGTCGGCGTCGGCTACGAGGGAGACTTGCTCCAGGAACTCCCCTAGCGAGCCCTCGGGGTTGTCGCGCTCGTATTCGCGCACCACAGCCACCAATTCGGCGAGGTTTTCCACGCGCGATTCGTCCTGCGGATCGGTGCTGGCGCGGAGCCCGGCAAGGTACCCGGTCTGCTCCAGGACAGCTTCAAGGGCAGCTGCGGCACCCGAGCCGGAAGCCACCTCGGCCAGGTCGTCCAGGAGTTTCACAAAGCCCAGGACCGCATTCACGGAGCGGGTGGCCATACCGGGAGCCTGGTCTGCCTTGCGTGCCGCAGTCATGAACGACGTACGCTCGCGCTCGGCCAGGGCGGCCACGGCGCCCTCGGCGCGATCGCCGATCCCCCGCTTGGGTTCGTTGAGGACGCGACGCAAATTGACGTCGTCGTCCGGGTTCACGAGGACACGAAGGTACGCGAGCGCGTCCTTGATTTCCTTGCGCTCGTAAAAGCGGGTGCCGCCCACCACTTTGTACGGCAGGCCCACACGGACCAGGACGTCTTCAATGGAGCGGGACTGGGCGTTGGTGCGGTAGAAAATGGCGACATCGCCGGGACGCAGGCCCTCCTCGTCCTGGAGCCGGTCGATTTCCTTGGCGATGAACTGGGCTTCGTCGTGTTCGTTCTCCCCCACGTAGCCGATGATCTTCTCGCCGTCGCCCTCGGCCGTCCAGAGTTTCTTGTCCGGGCGGTTCGGGTTGCGCGAAATGACGGAGTTGGCAGCGCTCAGGATGTTCTGGGTGGAGCGGTAGTTCTGCTCCAACTTGATGGTGCGGGCTTCCGGGTAATCCTTCTCGAATTCGACAATGTTGCGGATGTCCGCTCCACGGAAGGCGTAAATGGATTGGTCGGAGTCGCCGACGACGGTCAGCTCGCTCGCGTGGGGACCCTCGCCGACGATTTCGCGGACCAAGGCGTACTGGGCATGGTTGGTGTCCTGGTATTCGTCCACGAGGACGTGGCGGAAACGGCGTCGATAGGACTCTGCGAGCGCGGGGAAAGCCCGGAACATGTAGACGGTCTGTGCGATGAGGTCGTCGAAGTCCATGGCGTTGGCCTGGCGCAGGCGCTGCGTGTAGCCCTTGAAGACCTCGGCCACAGCTTGTTCGAAGGGTTCGTTGTAGTTGGCGCTGGAAGCGAACGCATCGTCATCAATGAGCTCGTTCTTGAGCGCCGAAATCTTGTGCTGGATGGCTTTGGGCGCGAACTTCTTGGGGTCGATGTCCAGGTTCTTGGCCACGAGCGTGATGAGCCGCAGGGAGTCCGCGGAGTCGTAGATGGAGAAGTTGGAGTTCAGCCCCACGTTGGCCGCCTCGCGGCGCAGGATGCGCACGCACGAGGAGTGGAACGTGGAGATCCACATGGTCTTGGCGCGGCCGCCCACAAGGGCTTCGATGCGTTCCCGCATTTCAGCGGCTGCCTTGTTGGTGAAGGTGATCGCCAGGATCTCGCCGTGATGGGCCCGTCCGGTGGCGATCAAGTAGGCAATGCGGTTTGACAGCACACGGGTTTTTCCCGACCCTGCACCGGCCACGATCAGCAAAGGGCTGCCGGCATGTTTGACAGCTTCCTCCTGCTGCGGGTTCAACCCTTGGAGCAATGCTTCCGCCGACGGCAAGCCCGAGTGGCCCCGGCCCTGCCCACCGCTCGACGCCTCACCGCCGGGCGTCCTACCCCAGGACGCCCCACCACCGGGCGCACCGGGTCCGGGCGCACCGGGTCCGGATTCGCGCTCAACTTGGCCGCCGGCGTCGGGCAAGCCTCGCTCGAAGTCCGGCAGCCCACCTCCGGCGCGCGAAAGCATGGCTGGAGCGGCCTTGGTGGCAGCTCTGCTGGCAGCTTTGAATGGGCCATCCGCGTACGGGTCAAACAACATATCCATGGTATTTACCAGTCTAGGCGGTGGCTCTGACACCGGAGGACCCACCGGATGTCCGCAATGTCCCGTCAAATAGCGGCTCCGTTGCGGATGGGCGCCATTCGGATGGCTTCTCCCACTTATGCTTCTTAGAAGCTACAAGTTCGCTGGCTTAGGGACACATCCGGGGGAACGGCATGCGCAGAAAACGAGGGGTTTGGAGTACGCGTCGGCCCGAGGTGGTGTCGAGATTCGGCACCATTCTGGGATTGTGCATCGCCACGGCCGCAAGCTTGTTCATGGCGGCGAGCAACCCGCTCCAGCCTTGGGAATTCGTGGGCTCCTACCTTGTCTTGGCTGCGCTCCTCGTTTGCTTTGCACTGATGTTCCATTCGGACGCGTGGCCACAGCGCTTGGGGATTCTCCTCGGCCTGGTCCTGCTCGCTGAACTGTTGGGCTCCTCAGAGCAGCGCGACGAGCTCAACCCTACCTTCCTCCCTTACAGCCTGGTCCTCTCGGCGAGTTCCGTCCTCGTCCTTTCGATGCGCAAGACGTGGCGTTCGGTGATCTTCACAGCCTCGGCGTTCCTGCTCGTCCTCGGGTACACCGTCACTTCCGCCTTGGTCATAGGTGTCCGTCCCGCGAGCGCTTTCATTCTGGCATCGGCGTGGGCTATCACCTTGGCAATGCGGCTTGGCGGACCACGCGCCCTGGCCCTGTATTGGGGCGATTTCGCCGTGCGCCAGGATTCGATGGCGGCCCACATCGTTGCACAGAGCCGGCGCAGTTCCGCGGCTTGGAACGCGAGGCACTTGCACGACACCGCGTTGCGCACGCTCACCGTGATCGGCCGCCAAGGCGCCGGGGCCTCCTCGAAGGAACTGAGGGAAATGCTCGACGGCGGCACCTCCGCGGGAATGGCCGCGCGGCGGGAGTTTCCGTCCCCCGGTGGGACCGGCGCCAACGTTGGCGCTTTGTCGCCCTCCGAGGCTCCCGAACATGGCGATCTCGCCGTTCGGCTACAGCGAATCGCGGAGAAGCGGTCGCGGGACGGCTTCAGCGTCGAGATCCACGGGGTGACTGGACCGCTGGCCGCGCCTGTCCAAGCTGCCTTGCTGGCCGCCGTCGACGAATGCATCCTGAACGCGGACAGGCACGCCGGCGCAGCGCATGTGGATGTGCTTCTGTCCCGGAATTCGGACCACGTGTCAGTGGTAGTCAGCGACTCCGGTTGTGGATTTGATCCTTCGAAGCTCTCCACCGACCGCTTGGGCGTCAAAGAATCCGTCCTCGCCCGGATGCGCGATGCCGGGGGCCGTGCCAGGGTCTTTTCCGCCCCTGGACGAGGAACCACGATCCTGCTCGAAGCGGTAGGCGCATGACTGTGCCGGCGATGTCGCGGAGCAGCGTGCGGGGACCACTTTTCGTGTCCCGGAGGATTTTGGCGACAGCCTGCTTCGTGCTGTGGATCCTCAATTTCTATCTCGCGCTTGAGGCTGGCGACAAGAGCGACGCTGCCCCTTGGCACATCCTTGCTGCCGGCCTGGACTTGTTGGGGCTCCTCGTCGCCGTACACGCATCCGATGTCGCCACCAGGCGGGACCGGCTGGCCAATCTGCGTGCCACCTGGCTGGCCTTGATCCTTGGATCCAGTTGCTGCGCAACCTTGGCCACCACGCCCCGTACGGGTCTCGCGCTGATCGGCGCGAGCACGCTCTTCTCCGCTGTGACTGTTCTTCTCGTGTCCCATCTTTGGAGCCTTCGTGGATTCGTCGCCCTCACCGTTGCGACCGCAGCCATCAGCACAGGCATCTACGCTGTCACTCCTGGCGCCGACCCGAGGGCGGCATGGATCATCCTCTTCCTGTCGCTCCTTCCTGGTTTCGTCGGAACGGTGAGCGTGTTGCTCCGCCGGGACGCCATTCAACGGAAGGGGGCCGGAGGCCTGAGTGAGCGGCTCGATGCTTTGACGGCGGCCGTCAACGCCAAGACTTCAGCACGGGAGCTTGAACTGGCGGGCACCAAGGCCCAGATCGATGAACTGTTTGCCAAGGTGGCCCAGGCTCCGTCCGTGCCCTTGGACCCCGCAGTGGCCAAGGAAGCGAGGGAGCTTGCGGGTCATCTACGCCAGCTGTTACTGGAGGAATGGTCCGATAACTGGCTCTCAGAGGCATTGGAACTGGAGGGCCTGGGCAGCAGCGCGGTTGTTGCCCAGCCGGCGGACGTCGTGGAAGAGCTGCCCGAAAGCTCGCGCCCGGCCATCCTGGCTGCGACCATGTTGATGGCTGTGGGCGCCACTTTGCGTGGGACGGACCGACGTGGAACGCACCGAGGCCGCCCGCACTGGCCCGGCTCCCCTCCACAAAGGTCGGCACATCGCCTCCACTTCTTCGCCGAGAAGGCCGGCCAGGACAGGTTGCGCCTGACATGGCGCATCAGCGGAGTTCACAAGAACCATCTCTCGCCATTGTTGTGGACAGAACTGGATTCGCTGGGCCGTCCAGAAGTGCGCAATGACCGCGGAGGCTGCAGCATTGTGGTTGACACGGCAGGGTGGCGACGTTGAGCACCGTTGAGTTGAGCACCGTTGAGTTGGCTTCGGTACAGTCCGGCTCCGTTCCCGCAACTGGCCCGGTTCCAGGCATCCGGGTTCTCATCGTCGACCGCCACCGGCTCTTGATCGACTCCTTGTCGCAATGGCTTCTCCTGAATGCTCCCGGGATTACTGCGCTGGCCGGAGCCACCGCTTGGCCCCTCGAGAGCGGGGCGCCGGGAGGCGCTGGAGCCAGGGGCGCGGATGTCGCCGTCGTAGGTGAACTGCACGGAGGCGAAGGCGGCACTATTGCCGGTGTGGTTACCTCGCTGCGAGGGTTGGGAATGCAGGTGGTCATGCTGGTGGACCAACAGCCTTTGACGGCCATCACCTCAGCCCTCGACGCCGGTGCGCTGGCCATCGTTCCCAAGTCCGCGGAGCCTGGCCACACCGCCGCCGCGATCCGGGCCGCTGCATCCGGCCGCCGATACCTGCACCCGGAGATCGAGGGCATTCTTGAGTCGGCTGCGCTTACGAGGGTAGAGCTGACGGCCAGGGAGCGGCGGCTGGTGGAGCTGTACCTTGGACCCACGCCTCGAGGCACCAGGGAAGTCGCGGAGCATTTGGGGATCAGCGAACAGACAGTCAAGTCCCACCTGCACCGGGTCCGTCAGCGCTATGCCGCCGCTGGCTTCAACGTGGGAAACATCATCAGCCTCCAGGACCAGCTTCGCAAAGACGGTTGGCTTCGCTAATCGACGTTCGGCTGCGGCTTCGGACGTGATGTCGACGCGAGGATGCTCACCAACGCGAGCAAAAGCGGAACGCACAATGCCGACATGAACCCGGCCACAATCATCTGGCTCCGGATTTCCGGCTGCCCTTCCATCAGCAGGACAACCCAGAACTGCGCCCAGCAGCCGATTACCGTCACCACGGCAAGGCGTCCTATTCCCGACTTCCTCCGAGCGGCGACGGCGAACCCCAGCAACAGCGTCAAGAGGTGGAGTCCCACCAACGCGACAGGCGCCGCCTTCATTGCGGTGTAGAGGCCCAGGACCAGCGGCACCCTGCGCTCCTTGGCGCCCGGTCCCTGGCCCGCATCCTCCATGTATGATCCCGCGTAGCTGAGCTCGGGCGTGAGCAGCGCGCTGATCCCCTGCTCTCCCAGGCCGATCAGTCGTTCCGGGTGCGTGGCAAAGAACGCGGCGATGGTGCCACGGTTGATCTTTTCTCCGAACTGCGGATAGCGGGAGTTGTACACCGCTGAATTGATGGAGTCCATGCTGCTGCCCGCGGCCGTCAGAAAACTCCGGTCCAGCCCCAGCCACTCCAGGTCCGCGGCGGGATCGGGACTGTTGGAGAGGATCCCCACGAAGACAGTGTTGTAAAGGTTTACCTCCGTAGCCCGTTTGGGTTGCATCGCGAGGAATGCCAGGGCAATCGCCGCGATGGCCATCACGGCTGCCGCAGGCATCACCAACGCTTGCCACCGACGGCGACGGCGCGCGGGCGGCGCTAGCCCGACGGCCGGCGCTGGCCCGACGGCGGCTGCCGGCAACCAAAGGAGCGCGAGGGCAACCACCGGCACCCAGGACACCATCTGCGGTTTGGCCGAGACTGTGAACGCGGCGGCGAAGACCACTATCAGCACCGATGCCCAGCGCGGTCCCCGGCCGTTCCAGTAGTGCAGCAATGCCACGGACAGGGCAAGTACCCCGAGGAACGCAGCGGGCTCGCTGTAGGGCGACACGAAGAAATCCGCAAAGATCCCGTCCGCCATGACCAGGGTGACGAGCGCAGCGATCAGCACCCGGAAAAGAGTCCGCCCTGGCAACACCGCCACGAGCCCGGCGATGAGGGCGCCGAAAACAACGCAGCAGATAATCCCCACGGCTCGCGTGTCCAGGCCCGGTCCCCAGCCAAGCAACGGCGTGAGCCACTTGCCGAGCCACAAGAGCAGCAATTGTGATGAATAGACGGGCTCTCCGGATCCCGTGAAGCCGCAACCCTCGCCGTAGTACTGTTGCGGCACCCAGCCTGGATGGATGAACCGGGTGAAGTCCTGGTAGCCCCACGGCCTGATGTTCCGAAGGCCCAGTGAACAAACCAGCTGGTGGCCGGATCCTTGGTCAGCCATGCCAACGGGCTGGGGCAGGAACAAGCGGAGGATCATCGCGAGGGCAGCAACCGTGCCGGACAACGCGGCGACCGCGCGAACGCCGCGTGACCCCAGCTCACCGGGCCCCAGCTCACCGTGCCTCAGCTCACCGGGGCCGAACATCCTGGCCAGATAGGCGGCAGCGGAGCGGAGCGCCTCAACAGTCCCGCTTTTCCGGCGGACCGGTTCCGGGGCGAACGTTGTTGGCGTGCGGGTTTCTGGGACATCCGGCCTGGCTTCAACCACGTTTCGGCCCTCCCGCCGGCGCGAGCGTGCCGGTGATGGTGCTTGGATTGGACTGCACGGGCGCGACGGCGCACCTGACCGTGCGCGCGTTGTCGACCGTCCGGAGGATCGGACGCAGCGTGATTCCGGCGGGGATCACGTCCACGCCGAGGAACTGCAAGGCATAGGGAAGGCACCGCGCGTTTCGCGCGGCCGGAGTGGCCACGCTTCCATCCAGGATGAACCACGCACTGATGTCCTCCGCTGTGTGGGGCTCCGTGCAGGGAACATCGACGCCGTCGTCGCTCAGCCCGCTGCTTGCGGGTTCCTGGCGATAGCATAGGCGCAATGCGGCCGAGTCCGGGCCGGCCAGGATGCCCTTCACACTCAGGGTGGTGGCCCGTGGGGTGCCATCTTTCGCAGCCAGGAGTACGTCACAACGAACAGCCCGGGCGCCGCGCTCCCAATCGTCACGGCTTGGGGCGTACGCGGCGATGGCCAGGCCCGTTGTACCGTCGCGTTCACCCGCGGCCAGGTATTTCCGGAGCGAAGCAACGTCGCACAGCCGGTTGGTCAGCCCCTTGAGCTCCTGTTGCCCGGGCCTTGTTCCCCGCCCTGCCAAGGGGGCCGGTACCTGCGTGATCTTGAATGTCTGGGCCGTGTGGGCATCCCCACAGGCAACCGGCGGGCTGGGCTCGCTGACGGCGTCGAACTGCTCGGGGGACACGATCAGGTGGCATTCGTCCACTGCCGGGTTGGCGGTGGATGCTCCGGGCAGGGTCTGGTTGCATCCGCTCAGGAGCCCGGCGAGCAGCAATGCCGATGCCGAAAGCCGCCCCCACTCCGCCAAGCTACGCGGCACGCCGCCCCCGGCTGGTCTTGCCTGCGCGGACCAGGACGATGATGGCCGCCACAAAGCCGATGATCACCACAAACGAGCCGAGGAAATGGTGCATGATGCTGAACCCTTGCTCGCCCCAAGCCTGCTGTGCGCCGGCAATCATGGAGTACCTCAAGCCGTTGCTGAAAACCACAATCAGCAACGCAGCAGCGGCTGCCCGCGCCAATCGTGGCACCGCGATCCGGCCCATGAGGAACAGAACGCCGGACAAGGCAAGGATGGGGGCTATCAGCACCGCGCTGGAGCACAGCCCGGTCACCATCAAAGCGAACGGGTGTCCGTTCCCGATGTTGTGGAAGATGATGTCGCGAACGCTGTAAGAAGAGCCGCCTAGCACCCGGTCAAACACCCAGGCCATGGCCCAAGCTTCGAAACTACGGATGTGCTCCTGCTGCAGCATGGCCAGGACGGCCGCCGCCAAACATGCCACGCCGGGCAGAAGCCCGCCCTGGCCCGTCTGGAGCCTTGCGGAACGTGGACCCCGCGGGATCCCTGCGGAGTAATCGGCACTCGTGGACACTAGGCTTCCTTCGCTAGCAACTGGGCGTCGTTCTCATTGTTGCGGCGGGTTTTCGCCCAGCCGTGGCGTCCCGTGACCAGGCGATATGTTGCCCTCAGCACGGAGACGTAGTTCTGATACATGTAGAGCCAGTAGCCCACTCCGCATAGGATTCCCCACGCCCAGCTCTTGCCAGGGGCTGCCTGCCGGCGGTAGACGGGACCCCACAAGGCGAAGGGCGCGATGCCCGTGACAATGATGAGCGGGATGATGAACCAGGACGCGGCCAGCCAGGCTTGGAAGCCGCCCATCGTGAGGGAGCCTTGGGCAACCATGCTGACGAACAGCGTGGGCCACAAAACCAAGCCCAGCATCTGGATGAACGGTTGGACCAGGAAATAGCTCGACTCGATGGCTCCGATGTTGCTGAAGTATGGAGAATCGAAAATCCGCCCGAGGTAGCTGCTGCACTGCATCCCTCCGTGGCACCAACGCGTCCTTTGGGTTATCAGGCGGCGGAGCCCCGGGAGTGCTTCCTGGGCCACATGGGTGTCATGCATGTACACGGTCCTGTAGCCGCTCAGCATCACGTGGATCGCCAGCTCGTAGTCCTCCAAGAGGGCGCCATGCCACGGCTGCCCGGAGGTCCTTGCAATGGTGTCGAGGGCCGAAAGCCGGGTGAACTGGCCGTTGCCGCCCAGGCCAACGGTCAGGGTGTGGCGCCGGAGGGACTGCATGGCAGCGATGGTGGTGCGGAACTCCATGTCCTGCATGAGGATGAGGTACCGGGCGAATCCTTGCTTCACGCGAGCCAGCCCGGTGGCCGTCTTCAGTGACGGGTCATCCACATTGGACATCCAGACGGCGGTCTGCGCGGCCCCTACTTCAGGATCACCGAAAGCAAGTGGTCCGGCCGCCTGCCGGAACGCGTTCCCCGCCATCAGCCCGTCGGCGTCGAGCACTAAGACGATCACCGAGGCACGGTCCGTTCCAGACGGCAGCCACGCGTCGAGGGCCCGGTACGCGGCGTTCAGGGCATCGCCCTTGCCCGTGCGGGCCATGGGGCGGAAGCGCCGCACCAGGTGGATCAACGGATCCGCTTCCGATGCATCCTGCACGATCCGGGCTGTGTTGTCGTCACTCGCATCGTCCACCACCCAGACGTGGGCTTCAGGAAATTGTCCCCGTAACTTCGCGAGGGTATGTCCGATGACCGTTTCCTCGTCCCGGCACGGAATAAACACGTGCCAGGCGAAGCTGCCGGGTGCGCCCTCTGGGTCCGGCTTTCGGCGTAGGAACGGAACCAGGATCACGCTGATGTAGGCGAGGAACACCACCAACAGCACGAACGCCAAAGCTTGGGCGGACTCGAGTACTGACATATCTCCCCGATGGTGCTTGCGGCTGTCTGGGCCGTTTCAAGAAATGGTGAAGCGGGGCGGCCCCTGGTGTGGGGCCGCCCCGCGGTTGCCGTAGCTAGGAGTGCTTGCGGCCGGCAGTCCGCTTCGCGGTCTTGAGCCTGCTGTTGCGCAAGACCACGAAACCGGTCACCAGCAACGCGACGCCCAGAAGGATGGCCCAGCCGAGGGCCGGTGCGCCGGTGAGGGCCAACGTTCCGCCGCCTGCCACCGCTCCCCCTGTCGTCCAGCTATGTCCGTACATGTGGGAATTCCTTCCGTTGTTCTTGACTGTTGCTGTGGCAATCAGGCGGCCACAACGGCGGTCCGACGGCGTGCACGGAAGAACAACCAGGCAACAAGCGCGAGCAGTGCCGCAGCACCGCTGATGGCCAGGGTGTCCTTGTTGACCACCGGGATGGCGGCCGCATCCAGGTTCGGACCCACAACTGCATTGGCCAGGTTGACCGTGGCGATGCTGCCGCCGGCCACGCCTACCTGCAGGGCACGCTGCGTGAAGACGCCTCCGCTGCTTTCCTTGATGTTGACCTTGGCCGAGACCAAGGCGGTCAAGGCGTTGGACAGCGGGGTCACGATGGTTCCGGTCACTCCCGAGACCACGCCGTTCAGGGCGGTGGTCAGGATGGCCAGCGCGGGACCGGCAGTAATCTGCGCGATCGGTCCGAGAGCGTTGACTGCCGTGGTCGCGGTAGCCAGCGTGGAGTTGACCAGGCTGGTGATCTTGTTGGCAACCGCCTGCGGCAGGAACGAAATGAGGTCCGTTCCAGGAGGCAGGGCGTTCACGCTGGGCACACCGGCAACAGCCAGGAGGTCTGCTTCGGTGATGGAGATGGTGCCGCCTGCAAGAGGGTTCGCGACGGTGACGCCCAAGGGAGTCAGCACGAGGTTGGCGGTGTTGATGGCGGTGCCAACCGTGCCGGCAACGCCGCCAATGACCGTTCCGCCCAGATCGGCGGAAACGCCGGCAACGGCTGATTCGCCGACGGCGGCCGCGCCCTGGTCCTTCTTGGCGGCCGCGGCCAGCGTGGTGATCTTGAGATCGACGTTGACGAGGTCCGCGCCGCCAAGGATGTTGGCGGTGCCCAGTTTGACCTCGGCAGCCGGGATTCCGGTGCTTCCCGACGTCGGAAGGCCGCCAGGCAGGGTGACGAGTCCGGGTGCGCCGGAAACGGTGCCGGAGAATGCCGCTGAGGATCCGTCATTGACGGCCTTACCGTACTGGCTGGCCGCGCCTACGGTGATGATGCCGTTGTTCTGCAGTAGCGGAACATTGCCCGAACCGACGTTCACGACGCCGAAGACGGCGGAAAGGTCCAACGGAGTGCTGTTTTCAATGACCGCCGGGCCGGACGGCGGTGTGCCGATCTGCTGCGCCGTTGCTGCGCCATTTGATGCCAGGCTGGCAAAGTTCGGGATCGCGAGGACGCTGCCGTCGATGATTTGTCCGCTGCCTGACGAAATAAGATCGGTCGGTGCTGCGGTAGCTGCGGGTGCCGCCACCAAGCCGAGAGCCAGCGCCGTGACGGCGCTGACGCCAACTGCGGCAGACCATGTCCTGTGTCTGGTATTCAAGTATTGCCCCCTTGTGAGAGTTGCAGTCACGCTAGGAGTGCTGCAACTGAAACCTGGGAGGATGCACTCCCCCCAACGTGAAAGTTAACAAGGCTTGCGGGAGGCGTCCGTGCAAGGTGCCCGAATGGGTTAAGCCACGAAGTCAGGGCGTCGCTCGCCCATCCCCAGCATGGAGTCGATGGCCGCTACGGCACGGTCGGCAGCTCCTCCGTCGCCATAGGGATTAACCGCCGTGGCCATAGCCGAATACAGCGCTTCGTCACGGATCAGTGCAATGACGGAGTCGACGATCGTTTGCTCGTTGGTTCCGATAAGCCGCGCTGTGCCCGCGGCCACGGCTTCGGGGCGTTCGGTGTTGTCCCGCATCACCAAGACCGGTTTTCCGAGGGCAGGAGCCTCCTCCTGGACCCCTCCCGAGTCCGTCAGCACCACGTGGCACAGACTCAAGAGCTTGGTGAAATGAACGTAACCGAGGGGCTCCGTGATGGTGATGTTCGGGACGCCTGCGACTTCCGGCAGGACCGCCTCCCGCACAGCTGGATTCCGGTGCAGGGGAAGGACGATTTCCACCTCTGGGCACCTGGCCGCGACCCGCGCGAGCGCCCTGCCGACGCCCACCATGGCCTGGCCCAGATTCTCGCGCCGGTGAAGGGTCACCAACAGGATCTTGCGGCCTGAATCCGTGATCTTCCGGAGGGCGGGTTCTGCGAACTCGACGTCCCTCTTGACAGTTCCCAGCAGCGCGTCGATGACCGTGTTACCGGTCACTGCGATGTTCTCCGACCGAATGCCTTCGGACAGCAAGTTGTCCCTGCCTGTGGAGGTAGGCGCAAGATGCAGTGTGCTGATTTGCCCGAGCAAGCGGCGGTTCGCTTCCTCTGGAAAATGTGAATTCAGGTTGCCGCTGCGCAGTCCGGCCTCAAGGTGGACCACCGGAATTCCCTGGTAGAACGCCGCCAGCCCCGCAGCCATTGCGCTGGTGGTGTCTCCCTGGACTACTACCGCATCCGGCCTGACATCGTGAAGGACCTTCGTGACTCCTTGCAGGGTCTTTTCCGTGATCCCGGCAAGGGTCTGGCGGGGCTGAATGATATTCAGGTCATGCTCCGGATGGACGCCGAAGAGCGCGTTGACCTGGTCCAGCATTTCCCGGTGCTGCCCAGTCACTGCTACTGGCGCCTTGTAACGGCCGGTTGCACCCAAGGCATGGACCAGCGGCGCCATTTTGATGGCCTCCGGACGGGTGCCGTAAATGAGCAGGACGGTACGGGTATCCAAATTTTCCCCCTGGGCTTGAGCTGCCGTCCGGAGACTAGCAAACGCCCAGCGCGCTGCCCGGGGTACTCCCCAATAGGGTCAATCCACCCCGAGGGACATGCCCCCCTCCTTGCTTGAACCACTGGACATAACTGCGCTATGTCCACCCTTAGCACCAAGGGGAGCGCATGCTCAGGCGAATTGCGGCACCGAGGTGAGCGCCGCGCGCAGCTCGCGGACCGCCGTCGGGCCTCCCGCAATGAACCAATCCAGGCCGTTGACGCGCACGACGCCGGTGTCCCCGCCTGCCGCGCGGACGATCGCCTTGCCGGGGAGCCAGTCCCACTCCGGGCAGCTGTGTTGGAACCAGCAGCCCAGTTCGCCGTCGGCCACCCGGCCGAGATCGCAGGAGCCGGACCCGAACATGCGCAGCGAGGCCGCGGACACGGCCGCCGCGTGCCACGGCATGGCGGCGCGGGGATCGGCGAGCCAGGTGGGGTGGATGTAGGTGGCGGCGCCGAGCTCGCTGAGGGCGGCCCCGGATGGTCCGGAGATCCGTTCGCCGTTGAGGGTTGCGGGGTGCCCTTCCCCGCCGATCCAGAGCTTGTCCAGTTCCGGCTGGTAGATGGCGCCGAGGATGACGTCGGGATCGGATGCGACACCATGAGATGCCGGCCGCTCGTGCTTCAAGGCGATCGCAGAGCACCAATACGTGGAGCCGTGCAGGAAATTGTAGGTACCGTCCACGGGATCGATCACCCACGTGCGGCCGCTGGTTCCTGCTACCGAGCTTCCCTCTTCGCCAAGGATGCCGTCGTCGGGGCGGCAGCGGCGCAGTTGCTCAAGGACGTACGCCTCGGCCGCATGGTCTGCGGCGGTCACCACGTCCGAAACCGAGGTCTTGCGTTCTCCCTGCAGCCCGCCCATCCGCATCAGCAGGGCAAGTTGCCCGGCTTCCCGGACCAGGGCAGCAGCCAATTCGTAGTCGTCGAGCGATGGATCAAGTTCTGTGGCGGAGTGCCTGCCGGTGGTCATGTGTCCAGCTTATGTGGCGGGATAATGATTCATATGGCCAAGACCCCAGCCCAACGCATCAAGAAGCACGGCGCCAATGCTGCCGTCCCGCAGCACCACTTGCCGGCGGTGGTCAATCCCACCACCCAGCGGTCCCCCGGGAAGGCCCAGAGCAACGGTCGCCTCATAGTGATTGCCGGGGTCGTGGCCAGCCTTTTCCTGTTCTGGTACGTGCACCTCCTGACCTTGAACCAGATGACCCAGCTGTCGGGCGGCATGGCCATGCCCGATTCCCTCATGGGCGGATTCTCCACCGACTACGTTCATCAGTTGCACGAAGCTATGACCGATGACGCCCGCGGCCAGCTCAGCTACATCCATAAGACCGCCGGAACCCTGTTCCCTCTGATCTTCGGCTTCACGTGGCTTCTGCTGATTGGCACCAATGTGGCCGGCAAGGCACTCCGTTGGGTCCTGTGGGCCACTCCCCTCCTGTTCGCCGTGGTCCGTTTGTGGAGCAACGTGGCGGTTGACGCCGCGCTGGGATCTGCCACGCCCGACGCCGGACAGGTGGCTTTGGCGTCCACGCTCACCGTTTTGGGCTGGGTGCTTTTCCTGCTGAGCCTTTTAGCCGGCGGCGCGGCTGTCTTCATGGGGCGCCGGAGTTCAAAGAGCGACTGACGATCCTCCGTTCCCGGTGCACCCGCTGCGCCACCACAAGGCCGACGAGCGAAAGCCCGAGGATGATCGGGTAAGCCATGGTTCGTTCGATGGCGCCCGGCTCGTCCACGCGCAGCGCCGAAGCTAGGACGAAAATCGTTGCGCCTAGGGACACCACACCGAAAAGCAGCACCATCCAGGACATGGTGGTGCGTCGCAGCCACACCACTCCCAGCAAAGCCAGTGCCAGCGGTCCGGCAATGAAGTACAGCCCGGCTCCCGTCAGGTGCCAGGCCAGCGCCGTGTCCTCCGGGACCAGTCCCACGATGGTTTGGCCAATGCCGGCCACTAGGACCAGTACGCGCACCGCACCTGCAGCGAGCCACGGCACCTTTCCAGGACCGGAACGGATGTAGCGCTGCTTCGGCTGCGCGGCCACGGACAACACCGCCGAGCTCAGCAGCACGGCACCAAGCACCATGGCAACGCCTTGCAGGACGAAGGATGCGTTCATGAGCCAGTTCAGTGGCGAACAGACCTCATAGCCGTTGAACGGCCCGCACTTGGCTGCGCCGAGGTCGCTGATGACGTGGGCGCGACGATCGTAGCCAGGAGTGCCTTGCCAAGCGGCCATGGCTGCGGCTTCAACAATGAAGTAGTGGATGAGGCTGAGGGAGGCCCACGCCCCCATTAGCTCGCGTCTTCCGGCGACGTCCGGCAGCAATCCACGTTCTTCGGACAAAGGGTCCCTGGCCCGCGGAGGGCCCGCCGTCGTCATAGCGCCAGAATAGCCGCCCGTGGAGCGGGAACGAAGACCTGGGAAAGAAAGGGACCGCGGTCAGGGGTGTTGCTCCTGTGCCGGACCGCTTCCCGGGGCGAGCATCTCCCGCGCTTGGAGCGCACGCTGGTGGGCGCCCGCTTTGTCGAAGCGGTCAGCCGCTTCGAGCAGGCTTTCCTGTGCCGACTCCTTGCGCCCGGTATCGGCTTGGGCACGCGCCATCAGGAGGTAGACCTCGCCTGCCATCTGCGGAGGCAGTTGGTCAGCGCGTCCCCTGATTTCTTCCAGCAACTCTATTGCTGCGCCAGCGTCGCCCGCGAGGTAGTTCCAATGCGCTCGGTTGAGCCGAAGCAGGAGAATTTCCTCTTCGCTGCCGCCCACCACATCCGTCGCAAGCTCCGCCCGTTCAATGCACCGCAGGGTGGCGGCATCTGCCACTTCAGCGGCTAGCCTCATAGCCGCCGATGCCTTGTTGAATTTGGCCCAGACATCAAGGTTCCGGGAAGGGGAAAAGGTTTCCGCTGCAAGTTCATGGTAGTGGAGCCCTTCATCGACCTTGTCGCAAAGGAAGGCCACATTGCCGATCACCCAGTACGCTTTGCCGGCTAGCTGGTCATCCATTTCATCGGAGATTCTTGCCGAGAGGGACAAGCACTCATCCCAGGCCTCCTCCAGCTTGCCGGACTCGCCATATGCGGCAATCAGTGCCTGCCTGGCATGGACGTCGATTTCCATGTCGGCGTCATCATCGACCATTCCAACTGCCGACGCCGCAGCCGAGGTGGCCATCTCCAGGAGCCCCTCACCCCGTAGGGAGTTCGCCATCAAAATGAGTGCCCGGGCCCGGTGTTGGGGTGAAGCCGCAGCCAACGATGCCTCGGAAAGGGACCTCGCCAGCGCAGTGCTCGCAGCGAAATCACCTGCATCGAGAAGATTCTCTGCTTGAAGGAAAGTCATGTTCCACCATCCGGTGGAATCGCCCTCATCAAGGGCAATGTCAGCAGCCGAGCGCGCACCATCGGCAGCCTTGGCGAAGTCGTGGGTGGCCCGGTGCCCTCTCGCCTGCAGTTCCGCGGCGGCGTACGACGGCGCAACCTTCTTTTCTCCCATAGCTCCATTATGTCTCTGGGACACTCCGCCGATGATTCAGGCGAGCGTTTAGCATGTTTCTGCACCGTGTGGACGAACACTGATGACACGGCGTGTCGCTGCTCTTATAATGAGCATGCTTCACTTCGTTCACTCCAGTCGCATCAGTAACTTATATCAGGAGCTTCCGCATGAAAAGAACCATCGCCGCTCTCCTCGCTGCCGCAGCAATCTTGCTTGCCGGAATTTCCGGCTCGGCAGCCGTTTCCGCCAGCAGCGAGAATCCCTCACACGACTCGTCCATAGCCACTGGCTGGTGGCCGAACTTCGCCCAGGACTCCGCAGAAGCCACAGGCTGGTGGCCGAACTTCGCCCAGAACTCGGCAGAAGCCACTGGCTGGTGGCCGAACTTCGCCCAGGACTCCGCAGAAGCCACAGGCTGGTGGCCGCACTTCGCCCAAGACTCCGCAGAAGCCACAGGCTGGTGGCCGAACTCCACTACTCAGGGTTCGCCTCAGGCCACTGGCTGGTGGCCGAACTCCACCCCGTCCAACTAGCCATACTTGAAGGGCACCGGACGAGGCCCGGTGCCCTTCAATTTGGCCAAGAAGCGCGACTCGGGCCTTTCCCATGAGGCGGCGTTCAGGCACCCCGCAGCAGTTCCGCGAATTTCTCCGGTGGCATGGGTCGGCCGAAGTAGTACCCCTGGCCACTGGCACAACCCAGGCGGGAAAGCTCAGCGGCTTGCTCTGCCGTTTCGATGCCCTCGGCGACTGCCTGCATTCCACATGCATGGATGAGCTGAAGAACCGCCGCCACAAAGTCCCGTTCCTTGTCGTCCGTGCCCAGGCCTTGGATCAGGGACCGGTCAATCTTGACCACGTTGACGGGGAGGTTGCGCAGGTAGCTGATGGAGGAATAGCCGGTACCGAAATCGTCGATCTCCAAGCGGATCCCCAGGCGCCGGAGGCCGGCCAGCGAGTATTTGTCGATGTCGCTGCCGTTCACGGCCATCGACTCCGTAAGTTCGATGACCAGCCTGGATGCTTCCACTCCGGTTTCGGCAAGCACTTCCCGCACGTGCTCAATCAATTCCAGGCTTTGAAGTTCGGTTGTCGAAATATTGACCCGCATGCTGAAGTCTTCGTCCACGCCGGGGCCGTCCTGCCACTCGCGCAATTGCCGCATCGCTTGGCGAAGAACCCAGTAGCCGAGATCGATGATGATGCCGGTTTCCTCGGCCAACGGGATGAACGCATCCGGCATCAGCAATCCCCTGTCGGGGTGGTTCCACCGCACCAGCGCCTCCGCGCCTTCAATGCGGCCAGAGCCCAACTCGACAACAGGCTGGAAATAGAGGACCAGCTGATCTGTCCGGATGGCTTCACGCAGCTCCGAGATCATGAGGCCCTGGAGTCGGCGCGCATACAACAATGCCGGCTCGAAGACCCTGACAGTGCTCCGCTGCTCGGCCTTTGCCGCATACATGGCTGTATCGGCTTCCATCACAAGATCGTCCACTGACTGCCCGGGTTCGCCAACCGTGAGCCCGATGCTGCTTCCGCAGATGATCCGGACTTCGCCTATCTCGATGCTCTCGCCCACTGCCCGGAGGATCCGTTTGGCAACTCCCCGCGCGTGGGCCGCATTGGATTTGGGCAGCATGACGGCGAACTCGTCCCCGCCGAGCCTGGCCACCGTGTCGCCGTCGCGGACCGCCGCGAGCAAGCGCTTGGCGGTGACCTGTAGGACAGTATCACCGGCACCGTGCCCCAGGGTGTCGTTGATGCCCTTGAACGAGTTCAGGTCCAGGACGAGCAACGCGGGTGGAAGTTCCCCCGTTCGGATTCCGCCAGCTCGTGACTCAGTGCCCTGTTGAGCGCCGTACGGTTGGCCAACTGGGTCAGCGGATCAGTGAGGGCCATCCTCTCAAGCTCGATTTGGGCCTCGCGCAGCATGGCGGTGCGGCTTTCGACGCGTTCCTCGAGTTCCTGGTAGATCGCTTGAAGATCGTCCGCCATGAGATTGATCCCGGTGATGACGGCAGCCACCTCGTCCCGTGGGCCGGAGACCGGTATCCGCGTGCTGAGGTCGCCGTCCGCAATCCGAACTACCCCTTCGACGAGGGCAAGGAGTCGTGGATCCTGGGGCTCATGATTCACGGTGGTGCTCTCTCAACCAGTCCCGGGCTTCCGCCTCGGAGGTGAAGAACCGCGCCGGAACTGAGTCCGACCTTGCGCGCAGGAGGTAATGCGCGATCACCCGATCCACGGGGCTCTCCCCCAGCAAGGCACACGCCGAAACAGCCACGGAATTCGTGTAGGTCAAGCGCGCGTCGTTCGTCACTGACAGCACGCCGGTCACGGTCAGCAGCAGCGGCAGCCTCCGTCCATCCGCAAAAGCTCGGACGGCTGCCGCGGCAGCATGGGCTTCCGGCGAGCGGACCACCGTGTTGGGTGGCAGGGTGACCTCAACGATGCCGTCCTCCGACAAGTCGACCGTGATCTGTTCCCCAGCGGCGAGGACCGATGCCGAAGAGGCATGCAGCACATCATCAGGAAGCCGGGATTCCTGGGCCGGTAGTGTCTGGGCGCTCATCGCTGTGTGGCCTGCCGCCGTCGGGCGATCGGCCCGCGAAGCTCCCGAAAGGCACACACCGAAAGGTAGGACGTTGCCTTTATGGGGAATATGAAGCCTGCGTGTCCCGTACGACGCAGAACAAGCTGATGAGTCATGGGTCCTATGTTCTGCCGTGTCGATCAATCTAGTCAGCGCCAAGCTGCGTGGAATCCTCAGCCCGGCGCCATTCCGGTGAGTGCACTCATGATAATGCACAGACTGCCCCTCTCACTGACATGAGGCTACCCCTGAAAACTCAGCGTCCTGCAAACCGCGCCGCCGTCCGTCGCACTTCCCGGACCCGCTGCGCCACCACCAGCCCCGCGGCACAAAATCCGATGGTAATCGGATAGGCCATCAGGCGTTCCAAGGTTCCGGGTTCGGGGACATCCATCCGGGTTAGACCACCCACCACGAGGGCGCCCAGCGACACGGTTCCACACAGCAGAATGAACCAACTCATGGGCGTATGTGGCAGCCAAAGCCGCCCGAGGAGCAACAGGGCGAATGCTCCCCCGATGAAGAACATGAGAGCACCAACAAGATGCAAGGGAGACCTGAGGTCCTCCGGCACGAATCCGACAATGACAGTTCCCAGCCCGGAGATGCCTGTCAAAACGCGGACCGCGACGGCGGACGTCCACGCGTTGCGATACGCGGCGCCTTGTTGGATCCGCACGCCGGGACGGGCCGCAATGCACAGGAGAGGGGTGCTGAGCAGCAGTGCCCCGAACAGCATTCCAAGGCCCTGCACCACAAAGGACGCATTCATGAGCAAATGTAGCGGCGAACAGACGTCACGGTTCTCGTAGGTCCCGCAGTTGATCGCGCCAAGGTCGCTGATGAAACCGGCCCGGCGATCGTAAGCCTCGGGCCCGTGCCAGGCTTCGATCACCGCCGATTCGGCCGCGAAATACTGCACGACGCTCAACTGCGACCAGCCGCCAATGATTGATCGGGTCGAGGCCAGGTCCGGCAGGTAGTCGCCGGGGGCGGCCGGCGCCGTCGTCTGATCTCTCATGCGGGCCAGCCTAGCCGCACACGTGAGGAGGTGCCGGGCTGTCGGTGTTCGAGGGCCGCCCCGGCAGCTTGTATGCTTGTATGCGTGCCCGGCCAGCGGCTCCCAGGAGCTTCCGGAAGGCGCACAAGCCCTCGTAGCTCAGTGGATAGAGCACGGCTCTCCTAAAGCCGGTGTCGTTGGTTCGATTCCAATCGAGGGCACTTGAAAGACCAGCCACGCACATCGTCTCCGATGCAAGACCTGCGGGCCTACCTGCTGGGCAGCTGGACCGTGGAACGGTCCCTGTTGGACAGGGCGAGCGGCACCCGCGGTGCGTTCACCGGCGTCGTGCGCTATTCAGAAAAGCCCGACGGCGGGCTCCTACTCCGCGAAGACGGCACCTTGAGCTGGCCCACCCACACAGGCCCGGCCTTCCGCGAATACCTCCTGCGGCCCTCGGACTCGCCCGCCGCGATGGACGTCTACTTCCCTGATGGCAAACCCTTCCACCGCATGAGCTTCAGCAGCCATGCCAATGAAGACCGGCACTGGTGCGATCCTGATGACTACAAAGTCAACTACCTCTGGGGCGGACCCGATGCCTTTGGCTATGCCTGGGACGTCCATGGACCTGCCAAGGATCTGCTGCTGGAATCGCAGTTGAGGAGGGAACAATGACCCAAGACGGCCCAGCCAAGGATCTGATCGTGGTCAGCGCGGTCTGCGTTTACGACGACGCCGGGCGGATGTTGACAGTGCGAAAGCGCGGCACGGAGAAATTCATGCATCCGGGAGGCAAACCGGAACCCGGCGAAACGGCGGCCGAGGCGGCATCCCGTGAGCTGGCCGAGGAAGTCGGAATCGCCATCGACCCTGCGGACCTGCAGCCTTTGGGCAGCTGGCTCGCCGTCGCCGCCAATGAGGCCGCCACCGAGATCGAGGCCACCGTTTTCACCGCCCCGGGCACTTGGGACGCCCATCCCTCGGCCGAAATCGCAGAGATCCGCTGGCTAGACCTCACGGTTGAGCTTCCGGACGATCTGGCCCCGCTCCTGACCGACCATGTCTTGCCGATGCTTACGGGAAAGTAGGCTTCGCACGCGAGGTAAATCCGCCCACAACACGGCCTAAACGTCACGGTTTTCCCATGAAAATCCAGCGGGAACTGGCTATAGTGGTCGCACAGTTTGTTTTAACTTGATACAGGCTGCATTGTCAGGTCCAGCTGGGGGATCGCATGCAATCTATAGTCCAGCGCCGTCGCGCTGCTGAACATGAGCGCGCCGCTGAAGAAGTCAGTGGAGAACGGACGCAAGTCCGTGACACTCCGCGCGAGGTCAGGGCCTATTCGGCTGCGGGAATCGCCGCTTGGGCGGCGCAACTGGGTTCTCCCGCGCCGGAAGCTCCGCGTTCCCGCAGAATGGCGAGGACCGGCGGGATAGCGTCGATCGCGGCTTTGTTGCTCTACCTGACCTGGCGGATCGCGTTCACCATGCCGCTTGGAGGCTGGGACCACGCCATTGCTTGGACGCTGGTGACGTTTGAGGCCCTCCCGCTTGTGGGGCTCGTCCTGAAGTCCATCACGCTGTGGAACATCGACTGCCATGCGCCCGAGCCGGTTGTCGAACCGCCCAACGGCATGAGGGTCGCGGTGTTGATCCCCACGTACAACGAACCGGTGGAGGTCCTTGCCCCCACTATCGCCGCTGCGTGCGCCCTTCAACCGAGCCACGAGACGTGGGTGTTGGATGACGGATCCCGCCCATGGGTTGAAGAGATGTGTGCATCCTTCGGCGCGCGCTTTGTAACCCGCGCCGAGCACGACCATGCCAAAGCGGGCAATATGAACCACGCACTGGATCTGATGGCCGCGGAGGAAGCCGCGGGCAAAGACCCAATAGACATCATTGCCGTGCTGGACTGCGACCACGTACCCCTGCCTACATTCCTGACGGCCACCTTGGGCTGGTTCGCCGACGAGGAAATCGCCCTCATCCAAGGTCCACAGGCGTTCTATAACTCAGGGGCCTTCGACGACGACGGAATCTCCGGCGAGCAAGGGTTGTTCTTCAACGTCCTCATGCCCTCACGAAACGTTCCCGGTGCGGGGCCGTTCTGGTGCGGATCAACTTCATTGCTCCGGGTCAAGGCGCTCCGTGAGGTAGGCGGCGTAGCCACCGAAACCATCACCGAGGACATGCACACCACCCTCAAACTCATCCGGATCGGGTGGAAGACCGTGTACCACCACCAAACCCTGGCAGTGGGCCTGGCCCCGGCAACGGCCGATCAGTACCTGCTGCAACGACGCCGTTGGGGCATGGGCGCAATGCAGATCCTGACTTACGAACGCCTGTGGGCCGCCAAGAGCTGGATGACCTGGCGGAACTTCCATGAATACATCAACGGAACCTTATGGTGGCTGGAAGGCATTGCCACTCTGGTTGCGTTCGTTATTCCGATGGCGGTGATGATCTCCGGAGCCCAGACCTCTACCGCCGGCCCCGTGGAGTTCACCCTTGCCTTCGGGGCAATGTTCTGGATTCGTTTGTGGGGCGCCAAAAGACTCATGCGCCACCAGATCCATTGGCCGACGGCGTTCGCACTCCGGATCTTCCGGGTCCCGGTTGGCATGGCTTGCCTCTGGTGGCTCGTCTCGCGCAAGACCTTGGAGTTTCAAGTCACTCCCAAAGGCGCTGCGGAACTGCGACTCCGCGGGCGTGCCCCGCGGATCCTTCTTGTGTTGATCTTCATCGTGGGCTCGATCATTCTCTACGCAACCGCGGGAGTCCTGGGATGGGTGCCCTGGCGGACAAGTCCCGGCTCCACGATTGCCGCCGGCGTCTGGCTGGTATTGGCCGGAGTAGTCCTGGTGCTGGGAACGCTCCGGATCCGAGCCGCCGAATTCGCCACGTCGCGAAGGAGCGCCCACAGGGTCACCATCAACGTGCCCGTCACTGTTGAGGGGGTCGCAGGCGAGCTGCTCGACATCTCCATGGGCGGTGCCGCCGTTCGAGTGGAGGCCGACGCATTGCCGGAGGCCGGCCGCGTTCATCTGGCCCTGCCTGGGGCAGAACCGATTGCCCTGGATATGGTTCGGGTCTGGTCCACGTCAAGGAAAGGCCGCACGGCGTCGCTCCGGGTCCGCGAGGGCGACTGGAAGGCCTACCGAAGCCTCGCACTCTGGCTGTTCCACACCCCCGATAACGTGCTGCCCGGTTTTCCCGCAGGTGTTCCCGCCATCGCAACCCGCGAGTCGGCATGAACGGGTACCGGATTCGAAAGCCCGCCCTTGCCTGGATAGTGCTTGCCACCGGGGCGGCGGTAGTCACCCTGGCTCTTGTCCTCGGCGCAAACCAAGGTACGTCGGCGGCGCAGTCCGTCGGGGATCTCACTATCCTGGCGGCCGCGCTGGGTGCCTCGGCGAGTTGCGCGCGGGCCGCGCAGCGCAAGGACGAAAGCTCCCGCGCGTGGTGGGTCATGGCTCTTGCGACACTCGTCTGGACCATCGGTCAAGCCATCTGGACCTTTTATGGGCTCACGCTGGACCATAACTACCCCTACCCGTCGGTAGCCGATGCTGCCTTTGTCGGCTACTCGATCCCGGCTGCAATCGCCCTCTATTTGTTCCCGCGCCCCAGGGTTTCCCGTGTCGCTTTCCTCCGCGGACTCTTGGATGCGGCGGTGATCGCCTCCGCGGTTCTGTTCATGAGCTGGGCCACCGTGCTCGGATCCATGTACAAGGCCGAAGGGCAGGACATTCTCGTCCATCTCACGGGCCTTGCTTATCCGATTGCCGATATCGTAATGGTCTCCATCGTCCTCATGCTCACCATGCGGAGGGCGCCCGGGGAGCGACTCAGGTGGGTCTGTTTGGGCGGTGGACTCCTCGTTCTGGCGTTCACCGACAGCACCTATGTGAAGCTGACCTTTGATGGCGTTACCGGACTCACCGGAACGCCACTGGCAGCCGGTTGGATCGCTGCGTTCCTGCTGATCGCCCTCGCCCCGATGGTTCCCTATTCGGCCCGCCGCCGGACGGACCGGCGCCTCTACACCCTGGCCTTGGAACTGCTCCCTTACATCGCGATCTTCGGTGCGGTCATGGTGGCGCCGATACGCACTGGGCGCCCCGGCGACCCCTTCCTCCAATCCGTGGGCCTCACCGCGCTGGCACTGGCCGTCACGCGCCAGATCCTCATGATCCTGGAGAACATCAGCCTGACCCGGGATCTCGAATCCAAGGTCGCCCAACGCACGGCGGAGCTCGAAGGCCTGGGCGCGATCGTCAATTCCTCGGCTGATGCCATCGTGGGTAAGACCCTGGACGGGATCATCACCAGCTGGAATCCCGGGGCCGAACGGATTTACGGGTACAGCGCGGCCGAGGCCATTGGGCGGCATGTTTCCTTCCTCATTCCGGAGCATCTCCGGGACGAGGAAGAAGGCCTCCTGGCCGCCATCAGGGCGGGCGGGGAAACGCACAGCTTCGAGACAGCACGGGTCCGCCTAGACGGTTCGATGGTTCCGGTCTCGCTGACGATGTCCCCGATCCGCGGTACCGGCGGCATCCACGGAGTCGCCACGATAGCCCAGGACATCACTGAACGCAGGATCGCGCAGGCGGAGTTGGAGAACGCCAGGGAAGCCGCCGAGGAAGCCAGCCGCTTGAAGTCGGAATTCCTGGCGACGATGAGCCATGAAATCCGGACACCCATGAACGGCGTGATCGGATTGACCGGCCTGCTGCTGGACACCCCCTTGGAAGAAACCCAGCGTCAATATGCCGAGGGCGTCAAAGGGGCGGGCGAAGCCTTGCTGACCCTGATCAACGACATCCTGGACTTCTCGAAACTCGAAGCGGGCAAGGTCGACCTGGACCCCGCACCCTTCAATCCACGCACCCTGGTGGAGGAGCTCGCTGCCCTCTTGGCGGAAGCCGCCCAGGCCAAGGGCCTGGAGCTCATCGCGTACTGCCGGCCGGAGGTTCCGGCGATGCTCATTGGCGACGCCGGCCGCATCAGGCAGATTCTCCTCAACCTGGCGTCAAATGCCGTGAAGTTCACTCCTTCCGGGGAAGTCGTCATCAGCGTGAAAGTCGTGGACCAGGACGCCGCAAACGTTCGAGTACGCTTCGAAGTCCGTGACACCGGGATCGGGATCGAGGCAGCCGATCATGTCAGGCTCTTCGAGTCGTTCTCGCAGGCCGACGCCTCCACCACCCGGCGGTATGGCGGAACCGGCTTGGGACTGGCGATCTCGCGGAGGCTCACAGAGGTGATGGGTGGCGAGATCGGGGTGGACAGCTCCCTGGGAAACGGCAGCACCTTCTGGGCCACCCTTCCGTTGGGAGTGGCAGGTCCTGCCGCATCTCCGCCGTCGATCTCTCCCGATCAACTGACGGGACTCCGGGTGCTGGTGGTGGATGACAACGCGACCAATCGCCTGGTGCTCGAGGGGCAGCTGGCTGGCTGGCGGATGAAACCGGAGGCTGTGAGCACCGCCCAACAGGGCCTCGACCGTTGCCGCGAGGAGGCCGCCGCCGGACGTCCCTTCGACATCGCGGTGCTCGATATGTGCATGCCCTCCATGAACGGGCTGGAGCTGGCCCACAAACTGAGTACCGACGTCGCGCTGGAATCCACCCGGATCATCATGCTGACGTCCACCATGAACGTGGACAAAGCCGAACTCGTGGCGGCCGGGGTCCAGGAGTGGCTCACGAAGCCCGTGCGCAGCTCCGAATTCTACGATCGGCTCATGCGCCTCGTAGCGACCCATCCAGTCGGTGCGCCCAGCGTTTCTCCCGCGGTCCCCGTGAGCATCAGCCAGCCCTCACGCGGCCTGATCTTGATCGTGGAGGACAACGAGGTGAATCAGCTCGTGGCCCGGAGCATGGTTGCAAAGTTAGGGTACGAGGCCGACGTCGTCGCTGACGGAAGCGAGGCAGTCGCCGCCACTAGTGCGACCAACTACGCAGCGGTCCTCATGGACTGCCATATGCCCGTCATGGACGGATTCGAGGCCACCAAAGCCATCCGGGAACGGCAAAATGGCCAGCGCAGGCTCCCCGTCATTGCCATGACTGCAGGGGCCCTGGATGAGGACCGTGACCGGTGCCTTGCCGCCGGCATGGACGACTATCTCACCAAACCGGTGGACATGGACAAATTGGACCAGGTTCTCGCACGGTGGATTCCCGAGGCAGCGAAGGAAAGCACCGAACCCGCGCTCGACCCCGCAAGGCTGGAAACGTTGCGCGACCTCGGCCCAGCGGACGGGCTGGGGTTGCTGCCTGCCGCGGCACGGGCCTTTCGGCAAGACATTCAACCGAGCCTGGAGGCGCTCCGCCAGGCTCTGGACAACGGAGGCGGAGACGCTTTCAGACAGGTAGCCCACAAATTGAAAGGCTCAGCAGCCAACATTGGGGCCGCCCGCGCGGCCCGGATGTGCGAGGAGATGGAACATAGCTCTGCAGACGGAGCGCCTGTTGATCGCGCCCTCCTCGCCAGCCTGGAAGCCGAACTGGCCCTTGTTGACAAGGCGCTGGACCACGCCTTGGCGGTGGCCCCATGAAGGTGCTGGTCGCGGACGACGACTTCGGTTCGCGTCTGGTGGCGAAGGCCGCAGTGGAGCAGTCCGGCCACGAGTGCATCGTGGCCGCGGACGGTAGCTCTGCCTGGGAGCTGTATAAGCAACACCGCCCGCAGGTGGTCGTGACTGACCTGATGATGCCCGGACTCGACGGACTCGACCTCTGCAGGGCCATCCGCTCCGCGGAAGAAGATTCCTACACCTATCTTGTCCTTGTCACCTCGAAGGACTCACGCGAGGACGTTGTCGCCGGGATGAAGGCCGGTGCGGACGACTACGTTGCCAAGCCACTTGATCCCTTCACCCTGCATACCCGCCTCCTGGTGGCACAAAGGGTCACTTCGCTGCACACGGACCTTGCGCGCTACCGTGCTGCGCTCGCGGAGCAAGCCCGGACCGATCCCTTGACGAAACTCCATAACCGGCTGAAGCTCTCGGAAGACCTGGAGCAGCTGCACCACAAATGCGCGCGCTACGGGACGGATTACAGCCTGGCCATCTGCGATGTCGACAATTTCAAGAGTTACAACGACATCTATGGCCACCAAGCAGGTGACTTGGCCCTGCAGGCCGTCGCGGCTTCCCTCGCCGGCCAAGGGCGCCAAAGCGATGGAATTTACCGGTTCGGCGGGGAGGAATTCCTTTTCCTGCTGCCGGGTCAGACTGTGTCCGGGGCAGAAACGAGGCTGGAGCGTGCACTTGCGGCAGTGCACGGCCTCGGCATTGAGCATTCCGGGAATCCCTCGGGGACCCTTACGATGAGCGCCGGAGTCTCGGCCTACGTGCCCGACCACCGGGTCAGCAGCGAACGGCTCCTCAAGGAGGCCGACATGGCCCTCTACGCAGCCAAGTCTGCCGGCAGAAACCGCGTGGAAGTCGCGCCGGAAGTTCGGCAGCACACCCAAAGCTGAAGCAGCGGCCCGGAGGCCTTACAGCTTCGGAACAGCTTCCTGT
Organism: Arthrobacter sp. MMS24-S77; assembly: GCF_054888235.1. NCBI lineage: Bacteria > Bacillati > Actinomycetota > Actinomycetes > Micrococcales > Micrococcaceae > Arthrobacter > Arthrobacter sp. MMS24-S77. Next base: position 928,842 of record NZ_JBTZRN010000001.1, on the reverse strand, counting down.
GCCACAGCCGTGGCCTCGGCGAACTGGGTGTTGTAGAGCTCCGCGTAACGACCGTCCGCCGCGAGAAGTTCTGCGTGCGTGCCGCGCTCAACGATGGATCCGTCCTCCACCACCAGGATCACATCGGCGGCCCGGATGGTGGAGAGCCTGTGGGCGATCACGACGGCGGTGCGTCCCTGGAGTGCCTCGCCCAGGGCCGCCTGGACGGCGGCTTCACTCGTGGAGTCCAAGGCCGCCGTGGCTTCGTCCAGGATGACAACCCTCGGCTGCGCGATCAGCAGGCGCGCGATGGTGAGCCGCTGGCGTTCCCCGCCAGAAAGGCGGTAGCCGCGCTCCCCCACCACGGTCTCCAAGCCGTCCGGCAAGGAACGGACCATGGTTTCGAGCCGGGCTCGCCGGAGCACGTCCCACATTTCCTCGTCGGTAGCTCCGGGCCTGGCAAGCCGCAAGTTGGAGGCGATGCTTTCGTGGAACAGGTGGCCGTCCTGCGTGACCATGCCCAGCGTCGCCCGGAGGGAGTCAAAGGTAGCGTCACGGATGTCCAGGCCAGTACGCTGCCCGTGCCCGCCCAGGCGCACGGTGCCGGAGTCGACGTCGTACAGGCGGGACAGCAGCTGGGCCACCGTGGACTTGCCTGCGCCCGAGGACCCCACGAGCGCCACGGTCTGCCCGGGTTCCACACGGAAGCTGATTCCGTGAAGGACCTCCTCGCCGCCGCGGGTATCCAGTGTCGCCACGTCTTCCAGCGACGCGAGGGAGACCTTGTCCGCGGACGGGTAGGCAAAGCGGACGTCGTCGAACTCCACCGCAACAGGTCCCGGCGGCACGGCAACGGCGTCGGGCTTTTCCTGGATGAGCGGCTCCAGGTCCAGGATCTCGAAGACCCGCTCGAAGCTGACCAGCGCGCTCATGATCTCCACACGCGCGTTGGACAGCGCGGTGAGCGGCGCATAAAGGCGCGTTAGCAGCAGCGCCAGGACGACGACGTCGCCGGCCGCCAGCTGCCCGCTCAGCGCTAGCCAGCCGCCCAGTCCGTAGACGAGCGCGAGGGCGAGGGCGGAAACGAGCGTCAGCGCAGTGATGAACGTGAACTGCAGCATCGCGGTGCGGACGCCGATGTCGCGCACGCGGCCGGCGCGCAGGGCGAACTCGGCCGATTCTTCGTCCGGGCGGCCGAACAGCTTGACGAGTGTGGCACCGGGTGCCGAGAAGCGCTCTGTCATCTGGGTTCCCATGGCCGCGTTGTGCGACGCGGCTTCGCGGCGCAGGTCGGCCAGCTTGGAGCCCATGCGGCGCGCGGGGATGAGGAAGATCGGCAGCAACACCATGGCCAGCACGGTGACCAGCCAGGAGGTGTTGAGCATGACCACGAGCGTCAGGGCCAAGGACACGATGTTGCTGACCACTCCGGAAAGGGTGCCTGCGAAAGCCGATTGGGCTCCGATGACGTCGTTGTTGAGCCGGCTGACCAGCGCTCCGGTACGGGTCCTGGTGAAGAATGCGATGGGCATGCGCTGCACATGGTCGAACACACGTGTCCGCAGATCCACGATCACGCCTTCGCCGATCACCGAAGACAGCCAGCGGGTCAACAAACCAAGCCCGGCATCGGCGACGGCCACGGCGGCGATGAGTGCGGCCAGCCCTACCACCACGTCCACTCCGGACCGGGCAATGATCGCGTCCACTACCCGGCCAGCCAGCACCGGCGTTGCTACCGCGAGGACTGCGCCCACAATGGAGGCCAGCACGAACGCGATCAATTTGTTCCGGTGCGGTTTGGCGAACGCCAGCACACGTTTGATGGTCTCCCGGGAGAACGGCTGGGAGCCGCTCTTGGCGCGGGTGATGTTGTAGAGCGAGCGCCAGGCGACGCCATCCATGCTCATGACTTGTGATTCCCCATTCCGGAAGTGTGCTGCAGTTCAGTCACGGTGCCGTTGTCAAGGTGCCAACGGGAATCGAGCCGGACGTTTTCGAGCAAGCGGCGATCGTGCGTGACCAGTAGGAGTGCACCGTCGTAGCTGTCCAGTGCTTCTTCAAGTTGCTCGATGGCCGGCAAATCGAGGTGGTTGGTGGGTTCGTCCAGGACCAACAGATTCACGCCGCGAGCCTGCAGGAGCGCGAGCGCCGCGCGGGTTCGTTCGCCCGGGGACAAGGAATCCACGGTCCGGGACGTGTGGTCGGCCTTCAGGCCGAACTTGGCCAGAAGGGTGCGGACGTCGGCGGAGTTCCAGTCAGCGAGGACGGATTCGACGGCGTCGGCGAGGGTGAGGTGCCCAGCGAGCAGTCCCCGGGCTTGGTCGATTTCCCCGATCGCCACGGACACGCCCATGGAGGCATCCCCGGCGTCGGGCTGTTGAAGCCCCAGCAGGAGCCGCAGGAGGGTGGACTTTCCTGCGCCGTTGGGTCCTGTGATCCCGATACGTTCGCCCGCGTTCAGCTGGAGATTGACCGGTCCCAGCGTGAAGTCGCCCTGATGCGCGACGACGTCGCGCAAGGTTGCGACGACGGAGCTGGAGCGCGGAGCCTGGCCGATGCTGAACTGCAGCTGCCATTCCTTTCGCGGCTCTTCCACCTCGTCGAGCCGGGCGATGCGCGACTCCATCTGCCGGACTTTCTGTGCCTGCTTTTCCGAAGACTCCACGCTGGCAGCACGGCGGATCTTGTCGTTATCCGGGTTTTTCTTCATGGCGTTGCGGACGCCCTGCGAGCTCCATTCGCGCTGGGTCCGGGCCCGGGACATAAGATCCGCCTTGGTGTTGGCGAACTCCTCGTACCGTTCGCGCGCGTGCCGCTTGGCTACCGCCCGTTCTTCGAGGAAAGCGTCGTAACCGCCGTCGTAGACCGCCACGCTGTTCTGTGCCAGGTCCAATTCCAGGACCCTGGTGACGCACCGGGCCAGGAACTCCCGGTCATGCGAGACCAACACGGCGCCGCCCCGAAGGCCCTGGACGAAGGACTCAAGGCGGGCGAGTCCGTCAAGGTCCAGGTCATTGGTGGGTTCGTCGAGGAGCACCACGTCGAAGCGGCTCAGCAAGAGCGCGGCCAAGGCAACGCGGGCTGCCTGCCCGCCGGACAGGCCGGTCATCAGCGCGTCCGGACCTGATTCCAGGCCCAGTTCCGCCAACATCGCCGGGATCCTGTCCTCAAGGTCTGCCGCTCCCGATGCCATCCAGCGGTCGAAGGCCAAGGAGTAGGCGTCATCGGCGTCCGGGGTCCCGGCGGCGAGACCCTCGGCGCCGGCTTCCATGTCCGCCGTGGCCTGGGCGCAACCTGTGCGGCGGGCAATGTAGGCGGCAACCGTTTCACCCGGGGTGCGTTCGTGTTCCTGGGGCAGCCACCCGACAAAAGCGTCGGCTGGAGCGAGGTTGACGGTTCCTTCTTGTGGACGGTCAGCACCGGCAAGAATGCGCAAGAGCGTGGATTTCCCGGCACCGTTGGCGCCGACAACACCCACGACGTCTCCAGGCGCGACTGTGAGGGAGAGCTTCGAGAACAAGGTGCGGTGACCGTGGCCGCCGGAGAGCTCTTTGGCGACAAGCGTTGCAGTCATTGGTCTATCCTCTCACTGCTCCGCCCCTCAGCGGAAAGGCCGGGGCATGGAAGAACCCGCTGGTCCGTACTTGGGGGGTGTGCGGACCAGCGGGTTCGAGAATCAAGCATAATTCAATGTGCCCGCATCGTAAAATCGACCTCGCTGTCCTATCAGAAACCGCCCGCCCGTAACCGTCTATCAGAAAGTGGTTCATGTCCCTCCCTTCCAAGGCGTTCCAACGCTGGCTGCACGGGATCGCCCCGAACACCAGTACGGCCGATGTCTGCCGATTTTCGGGAGTGAAACGCACTACGCTGGCCCAGCAACTGGTCCGGGGCAAGGTGGCGGAGACGTCGCTCGTGAGCATCAGCCGGGCCTTCGACATGAATCCCTTCGATGCGTTGGCACAATTCGAGGCCTATGCCGCACTTCGCGGAACTCCGGTTCCGCCCTCCGACGCGGAACTCGTCAGCCAGATCTCCACCATGGATCTCTTGCGGGCCGTCGTGGAGCGCTCCGAGCCCCGGGACGGGGGGCTTCCCTTGATCCTGGCGGCCACGCCACACGCGACGTCAGTCAGGAACTGGGTGGATGCGATCGACGACGGCGAGCTGCGTCACCGGGTCACCGGCGCCACCGGAATCGCACCGCAGAATTTCTCAGCCCATCTGACAGCCAACCGGCTGCCCCCGGAACTGGCCCTGGCAACCTCACGCGCCGCCGGCGTCGGACCGGCCGGAGGCCTCGTTGCCAGTGGCCTCGTCACGGAGGCTGAAGCCGGCTGGCCTCCAGGGGCACGGAGGGATGCCCTGGACCGGATGACGGAAGGGGAGTTGGCCCTGCTGGCCGGCGAGCGGCTACAGGCCTTGGGCAAGGTCTTGCGCCGCCAGGAGCACGAGGCCGACCACGCCAACAGAATCTGGGAGAATCTCGGATGATCGCCGTCCTGCAGTGGGCCACGCTCTTCGTTTGCCTTGCGTTGACGGTCATCCGCGTTCCCAGCGCCGTCCGGGGCGAGAACCGGATGATGTTGGTCCTGTTCGCGCTGATTTCCCTTGACATCCTGCTCAGCATCGAGGGGCCCTACTTGCTCATCGACGCCTGGCTGGGCAACTTCAACGTCTGCAACCTGCTGCTCCGGTTCCTGCTCTACGGAACGTTCCTGCTCATGGGCATCAAGGTAGCCAGGGCCTTCGCTTCGCCTGGCGGGGAACACGCCATTCGGGGACCGCTTGGCTTGACCGTTTTGGGAGCCGCCGCGGTCCTCACGGCTTTCTTTTTCTTCTCGATGGACACCAGGGACTCCACTGTTGGCCTTAATGACCTGGACCCGGGGCCGGCCCTCGATATCTACGCGGCCTTGGGAAGGTTCTACCCGGGGTACGTGGCGGCATGCCTGGTCCCGGGCATGTGGCGATCCGTCCGACGCTCCGGCCCCGGCCTGCTGCGGGCCGCCTCTGCCATGCTGCTCCTGGGCCTCGGCTTGCTGATCGTTTCGCAGGTCTTTCCGCTTATCCCTGCGCCGCTCGCGTGGCTTCGGCCGCTCATCAACTACTCGGCCGCTTTGGCGAGCGCGCTCGGCTTGGGAGCCATCTGGCTGTCCAAGGCCATTGCGCACCGGGCTAGCCGCGCGGTAACGTCAAGGCAAGAGGAAAAACATACCGCGTAACCTCTTTCACAAATCCATTATATCGTGCCATAATGATGAATGTGTGAAGGCGACGCAGCCTGACCTTTGAATCAATGAACGGGTTTCCAAGGTTCGTGGCGCGTGCGGGAGCACATTTGGGGGGATGAGTGGTGGCGGGCTGTTGGGGACCGCCCCCACTCAGCCTCTTTAAGCGTCCTTCTGTGTACGCCCCCGGCAGCTGGAGCGGACCCGTGACTAAGATGGCTTTCATGAAGAGCCTGCCCACTCGCCGCACAGCACTGTCCGCAACCCTTGCCGCCGTCGCGCTGGCGCTATCCGCTTGCGGTGGCGGGTCATCGCCGTCGTCGACGTCGGGCGGAGACACCTCGCTGTCCGCTATCAAGTCCAAGGGCGAGATCATTATTGCCACTGAGGGCACGTACCGCCCGTTCAGCTTCCACGAGAACGGAGCGGGGCCGCTCACAGGCTTCGACGTCGAAATCGCACAGGCCGTGGCGGGCAAGCTCGGAGTCAAGGCGACCTTCCAGGAAACCCAGTTCGACGGCATCTTCGCCGGCCTCGATTCCAAGCGCTTCGACACCATCGCCAACCAGATCTCCATCAACCCCGAGCGCACGGCCAAATACGATTTCTCGGCGCCATACACGGTCTCCAACGGGGTGGTGGTGACCAAATCGGACAACACGTCCATCAGCAGCTTCGCCGACCTCAAAGGCAAAACCACCGCCCAGTCACTCACCAGCAACTTTTACAAGATGGCAGTTGACGCAGGCGCCAACGTCCAGGCTGTTGAAGGTTGGGCGCAGGCCGCAACCCTGGTCCGCCAAGGCCGCGTCGATGCAACCGTCAACGACAAACTGACCTACCTCGATTACGCCAAGACCACTCCGGACTCCGGCTTGAAGATCGCGGCGGAGACTACGGACAAGACGCAAAGCGCCTTGGTCTTCCGCAAGGGATCCACCGAGCTTAAGGCCGCCGTGGACAAAGCCCTGACGGATCTTCAAGCGGACGGCACCCTGGCCAAGATCTCCCAGAAGTACTTCGGCGCAGACGTTACCAAGTAGCCGGCGGCCAAACAGATGACCTTCAACTGGGATCTCGTCTGGAGTTCCTTCGGGCCAATCATCGGCGGCGCCGTCACGGGCACCATTCCACTGACCCTTGCGTCCTTCGCCCTGGGCCTGGCACTGGCGCTGCTTGTTGCCCTCCTGCGCTTGAGCCCCAACCGGGTGCTCTCCGGCGTCGCGCGCTTTTACGTCTCCGTGATCCGCGGAACTCCCCTGCTGGTGCAGCTGTTCGTCATCTTCTATGGCCTCCCCAGCCTCGGTGTGAAGCTGGAGCCGTGGCCCAGCGCCATCATCGCGTTTTCACTCAATGTGGGCGGCTACGCGGCCGAGGTCATCCGCGCGGCGATCCTGTCCGTCCCCAAGGGCCAATGGGAGGCCGGGCACACCATCGGAATGTCCCGGCCACAAACGCTCGTGCGGATCATCCTCCCGCAAGCGGCCAGGGTCTCAGTGCCTCCTCTGTCCAATACCTTCATTTCCCTCGTGAAAGACACCTCGTTGGCTTCACTCATCCTGGTCACCGAACTCTTCCGCAATGCCCAGCAGATCGCCGCGTTCAGCCAGGAATTCATGATCCTGTACCTCGAATCCGCCTTGGTCTACTGGGTCATTTGCCTTGTCCTCTCCACAGGCCAGTCCGCCCTGGAGCGCAGATTGGACCGTTATGTCGCCCACTGACGCCAGCAACGCCTCCCAAGCAGGCACCGGGCTGGTTTTGTCCGCCCGCGACCTCGCCAAAGCCTTCGGCAGCAACGTGGTGCTGCGCGGCATCGATATCGATGTCCTGCGCGGCCAGGTGGTTGCACTGATCGGGCCTTCCGGTTCCGGGAAGACCACCGTTTTGCGCTCGCTCAACGGCCTCGAAGTGCCCGACGCCGGGACAGTCACCTTCGGGGACGCCGACGCCGGCACCGTCCGCGGATCCGGCGCGGGACTATCCCTCGATTTCGCCGGCACCGTGGGCAAGCGGGAAATCGCTGCCCTCCGCGACCGCAGTGCCATGGTGTTCCAGCACTACAACCTGTTCCCGCACATGACGGTGCTCAAGAACATCATCGAGGGACCGCTCCAAGTCCAGAAACGGCCACGCGCGGAAGTGGTGGCCGAAGCCGAGCGGCTCCTGGCCCGGGTAGGGCTCGCGGACAAACGCGATGCCTACCCCTTCGAGTTGTCAGGTGGCCAGCAACAACGCGTGGGAATCGTGCGCGCCCTCGCCCTCAAGCCCCAGTTGCTGCTCTTCGACGAACCCACCTCGGCCTTGGACCCGGAACTCGTGGGTGAAGTCCTTGGTGTCATCAAGGAACTCGCTGACGAGGGGTGGACCATGGTGATCGTGACCCACGAGCTCGCCTTCGCCCGTCAGGTTGCCGACGAAGTCATCTTCATGGACGGCGGCGTCGTGGTGGAACGTGGGCCCGCCGCAGAGGTCTTGAGGGAGCCGCGGCAGGAACGCACCAAGCAATTCGTCAAGCGCCTCCAGCACGACGTCTGAGCCCCAACTGATCCCCACCGCCACCCTCGCCTCGCAAGCTCGGCCAGGGAACCCTGGCGGCGTGGGCCCACGCATTTGTTGTCGTTTTGGGCGCTCTAAGCGACATTAACTGCGAGTCAGTTGGGCTGGGCACCGCTCAGCGGCTGAAGCGCAAGGTCACCAACTGGAACGGACGCAGCGTCATTTGGGCCGCACCGGCTCCGGGCATCACACCGGGGGCTTCGACGGGACGCTCCAGAAGGTCCACGGTGTGCACCTCCCTGGAATCAAAGTTGGCTGTGATCATGCCTGTGGAGCGTTCTCCCAGGGATTCGTAGAGCCGCACGATCACGTCCCCGGAGCCATCCTCGGCCAGTTTGACCGCCTCGATCACCAGCGCTTGGTTGAACACCGTGAAGAGTGGCTCCACAGGCTCCGCACCTGCCAGCAGCCTCGGCTTGAGGTTGGTTCGGTACCCCTCTTCCACGGCATCGCCAATGCTGGCGCCCGGCCGGATGCTCAGCTCCAGAACGTGCACACCGAGGTCGGATTGGGGGTCCGGGAACTTGGGTGCCCGCAGCAGGGACAAGCGGACGTTGGTAGTGGTTCCGCCGTCGTCGCGGATGGCCCGGGTGACGTCATGCCCGTAGCTTGAGGAATTGGTGATGGCCACTCCGTAACCGGGTTCTGCCACGTGGATCCAGCGATGGGCGCAGAATTCGAACTTGGCCGCTTCCCAGGACGTGTTGGTGTGGGTAGGCCTGAAGACGTGCCCGAACTGGGTCTCCGAAGCCGAACGGTCCGCACGGACATCCAGCGGGAACCCGATCTTCAGCAATTTCTCGCGTTCCTGCCAATCCACCGTGGTGGATACTCCGAGGGACTCCGCCCCCGCTTCGAGGGAGATGCGCTGCGTGATGGTGGACGAGCCCACAGTCCGTTCCACGACGACGACGGCGTCCCAGCCGGCGCTCTCCAACGTCACCGAGCGTGCCTCGACTACAGAGACGACATTCCGGCGGTAGAACTCGTCGATATCCCACGCGTCCCACTCGTTGGGCGTGTCCCGGTGGAGTTCAAGGTGGTTGCCGAACTGACCGGGGGCAATGGCTTCCCTGCCGCTTGCATAGTCCAAAAGGGACGTCAGCAGTCCGTTGGCGTCCAGCACGGCACGGATGATGCCATTGTCCAAAACGTAGCCGCCGGCCCGTTCAGTGACGATAACCGGGCTGTCCGAGTGAACCGCCTCGGCGGCCGCGAGCGGGGGCACGCCGTTGCGCTCATGCGGAGCCGCATTGAGCAGGAACATCGTGTTCCCCTCACCCAACAGGGCAGCGGCGGCGCCGGCGATGATGGCTTCCAGTTCCCGGGCGATCGCGGCATAATTCCGCTCGGCGTCCTGGTGGACCCACGCGATGGCGCTGCCCGGCAGGATGTCGTGGAATTGCTGCAAAAGCACAAGTCTCCACAAGCGCTTAAGGTCCGCCGCCGGGTAGGTGAACGAACCGGCCGTCCGCACTGCCGCCGTCGAGCACCAAAGCTCGGCTTCGCGCAGGAGGTGCTCCGAGCGGCGGTTACCCTGCTTGGTGTTGGCCTGGCTCGTGTAGGTGCCCCTGTGCAGCTCCAGGTACATCTCCCCCACCCAGACGGGCAGATTCCGGTACTCGGCCTCGGCCTGCGCGAAGAACTCCTTCGCAGTTCCCATGCGCACCTTCGGCGAGCCTTCCAGATCCGCCGTGCGGTGGGCTGCGGCGACCATTTCGCGAGTGGGTCCGCCACCGCCGTCGCCATAGCCGAAGGGGACCAGCGAAATGGTGCCCCGGCCATGCTCCCGGTAGTTGCGCTGGGCGTGTGCGAGTTCGCGACCGTGAAGTTCGGCGTTGTAGGTATCCACGGGCGGGAAGTGGGTGAAAAGCCGCGTGCCGTCGATGCCCTCCCAGTTGAAGGTGTGGTGCGGCATCTTGTTGACCTGGTTCCAGGAGATCTTCTGGGTCAGGAACCAGCGGGAACCCGCTGACTTGACGATCTGCGGCAGCGCCCCGGAATACCCGAAGGAGTCCGGCAGCCAGGCTTCCTGGCAGTCGATGCCGAACTCCTGTAGGAAGAAGCTCTTGCCCTCGACGAATTGGCGGGCCATGGCCTCGCCGCCGGGCATGTTGGTGTCCGATTCCACCCACATCCCACCCACCGGCATGAATTGCCCGGCCTTCACCTTCTCGCGGATCCGGATGAACAGCTCAGGGTAGAACTCCTTGATCCAAGCCAATTGCTGCGCCGAGGAGCAGGAAAAGACGAAGTCAGGGTTCTCATCCATGAGGGCGACGACGTTGGAGAAGGTGCGGGCGCACTTGCGGATGGTTTCCCGGACCGGCCAAAGCCAAGCTGAGTCGATGTGGGCGTGCCCGGTAGCCAGCAGTTCATGGGCCGAGGCGTACGCGGGCCGGCTCAAGACCCCGGCGAGGGCTTCCCTGCCGGCGCCCGCGGTACCCGCAACATCGTCAGGATCCATGACGTCCAGCATGCGTTCGAAGGCGCGAAGGATTTCGTGGCGCCGGGGCAGCTCGAAGGGTAGCTCGTGCATGAGCCCGCTGAGCGTCCAAATGTCCTGGTGGAGCTCCCAGACCACCTCATTGAGTTCGGCTATGGCTATGCGTCCGAGCCGGTAGCGGGGCTCGTCTCCGGAGGTGGCTATGTCTCCCAAGGGTGTTGCCGAGAAGCTCCATCCCTGGCTGAGATCAGGATTTGCCGCTGCTTCGACGTAGAAGTCCACGGAGAGTCCGCCACCCAAGAGCTTCAGCGGGACATGCTGATTGCGCGGAGAAATGGCCTTGATGATGGTGCCGTCCGGGCGCCAGGCAATGCCTTCGCATTGGAATCCGGGGGCGTCGTTGTTGAAGCCGAGATCGACCACGATCTCCACCGCGGTGCCATCGGCGACTCCCCAGCCCTCCGGAACCTCACCTTGAAGCCGCAGCCACTTGGTGCTCCAGGCCTTGCCCCACGCAGCCCCGTGCTCTTGGGGTTCGAAGACTTGATGGAGCGCCTCCGAGGCAGGGACCGGCTCTCCCGGCACATCCCAACTGCTGAGCGTCAGGGGCAGCGCTCGGCCATAGATGGCGGGGGCGATCCGCTCCCGAACAAAACGTTCGAGCCGCTTCTCAGTGATCCGGCGGTCGTCGTGCAATTCAAGTCCCCTTTAGCGCTGGGCTGGGTCGAGAGGCTTCCGTACCGCTACGAGCAACCTAAGCGAGCAAGGTTACTAGCAGGTGGAAACAACGATTCCATTCGATGGATAAAATCTACGTTGTTCCGGAGCAATAACCAAGTGATTGACAGCTATCCCTACAAGTCTCTAGAAATTTGCCGGAACGCCTACCCGCCCGCTGCCCGCGTAGACGTTCAGGCTGGTTCCCCGGCTGAATCCCACCAGGGTCAGGCCAGTCTCCTGGGCCAGCTCCGCAGCGAGGCTGGAGGGCGCGCTGACGGCGGCCAGAACCGGGATTCCGGCAAGCGCAGCCTTCTGGACCAGTTCGAAGGACGCCCTCCCTGATACCTGCAGAATGGTGCCACTCAGGGGCAGCAACCCTTCGCGCAGCGCCCAGCCCACCACCTTGTCCACGGCGTTGTGCCTGCCCACGTCTTCCCGCAGGCACAACAGCTCAGCGTCGCCGTCGTCGTTGATCCTAAAAAGGCCCGCGGCGTGTACTCCCCCGGTCTTGTCAAAAACCGCTTGCGCTTCACGGAGACGGTCCGGCAATGAAGCGAGAACCTCCACCGGCACGCGCAGGGGGTCGTCCGCCGGGCTGAAGTGTGAAGATTTGCGCACGGCCTCGATGGAGTCTGTGCCACAGATCCCGCAGGAACTGGACGTGTAGACATTGCGGCCGGTCTCGGGAAGGACGACGTCGGGCCGCAACTGGGCTTCCACCACGTTGAAGGTCTGCACGCCGTTCTCGTCCTCGCCGGCGCAGAAACGCAGCGAGATGAGCTGGGCCGGGTCCCAGATGACCCCCTCGGAAACCAGGAAGCCCGCTACGAGGTCAAAGTCGTCGCCAGGGGTCCTCATGGTCACGGAGAAGGACATGTGCCCCAGGCGCACCTCCAGCGGTTCCTCGACGGCCAGGAAGTCCTCGCGGTAGCGGACCGGGTGCTCCAACGCCTGGGCTGAGCCATCCAGGACGAATTTGTGCACCTTGCGGCGCTGGGTCACCCGTCCCATCTCAGATACCCACCGTCTCGGCGGCCGCTTCCCCGTGTTTGACGAAGCGGACCGTCATGGCCTTGTAGCCGGGTGTGTTGGATTCACGCGCGACGTTCTCCCGGTGCACCAAGGCGTTGGCCTCCGGGAAGTATGCGGCCGCGCAACCCTTGGCTGTCGGGTAGGCAACCAGCCGGAACTTGTCCGCCCGGCGTTCCGTTCCGCCAAAGATGGAGATGACGTCCACCAGGTCCCGGTCTTCGAAGCCGAGTTCGCTGAGGTCGTCCTCGTGGACCAGGATGACCCTGCGGCCTTCGGAAATACCCCGGTAGCGGTCGTCGAGCCCGTAGAACGTCGTGTTGTACTGGTCGTGGCTACGGACGGTCTGGAGGATCAGGTGGCCGGCCGGGGCTTCAAGGTATTCCAGCGGGCTCACGGTGAACCGTGCCTTGCCGATATCCGTGGCGAACGTGCGGGAATCGCGCGGCGGGTTGGGAAGCACAAAGCCGTTCTTGGTGCGGACCCGCGCGTTGAAGTCCTCGAAGCCGGGGATGACCCTGGAGATGTGGTCCCGGATGACGTCGTAGTCCTCGGCCATCTCCCGCCAGTTCACCGCGTGGTCATCGCCAAGGACTGCCTGCGCCATGCGTGCGACGATGACGGGTTCGCTGAGCAAGTGCTCCGAGACAGGAGTCAGGCGGCCCTGGGTGGAGTGGATGACAGACATGGAGTCTTCCACGGAGAGGAACTGGCGTCCGCTTGGGTGCTTGTCGTCCGTGTCCGTACGGCCCAGGGTAGGCAGGATCAGGGAGGTCTTGCCGTGCACCACGTGGGCGCGGTTTGGCTTGGTGGAGATGTGCACCGTCAGTCCGGCCCGCTTCAGCCCTTCCTCCAGCGCGACCGTGTCCGAGCCTGCCGCGGCGAAGTTCCCGCCCATGGAAACGAATACATCCACGTCGCCCTTCTCCAAGGCGTGCTGGGTTTCCACGGAGTCGTAGCCGTGTGCCCTGGGCATCGTGAATCCGAACTCCTTGTCGAGGGCTGCGAGGAAGCCTTCCGATGGCTTCTCCCAGATCCCCATGGTGCGGTCGCCCTGCACGTTGGAGTGGCCGCGGACGGGGCAAGCGCCGGCTCCGCGCTTGCCGAAGTTTCCCTGGAGGAGCAGCAAGTTGATGATTTCCCGCAAAGTGTCCACGGAGTGGGGCTGCTGGGTCAGGCCCAGCGCCCAGCAAATGATGGTGCCCTTCGAAGCGGCCAGCATGCCCGCAACCTTGGTGATTTCGATGCGGCCCAGGCCCGTGGCGCGTTCCGTCTCGGCCCAATCCAGCGTGGCCCGGGCTTCGGCGTAGGCCTCGAAGCCGTCGGTCTGCGCCTCGATGAAGGCGCGATCCACCACGGTTCCCGGCTGCCGCTTCTCCTCTTCCAGCAGGAGGTGGCCCAGCGCCTGGAACAGCGCGAGGTCGCCGCCCACCTTGATCTGCAGGAACTCGTCGGCAATGTCCGTGCCGCCGCCCACCACGCCGTTGAGCGACTGGGGATCCTTGAAGTTCAGGAGTCCTGCTTCCGGCAACGGATTGACGGCGACAACCTTGCCGCCGTTGTTCTTGCAATCCCGCAGGGCCGAGAGCATGCGTGGGTGGTTCGTGCCGGGGTTCTGGCCTACAACCAGCACCAGTTGCGCTTCGTGGATGTCCTCCAGGGAGACGGTACCCTTGCCGATGCCGATGGTCGGGTTGAGGGCGCTGCCGGAAGACTCATGGCACATGTTCGAGCAGTCGGGCAGGTTATTGGTGCCGAGGCTCCGCGCAAAGAGCTGGTACATGAAGGCTGTCTCGTTGGCCGTGCGCCCCGAGGTGTAAAAAACGCAACGATCCGGCGTCGTGGCATTGACGTGTTCGCCGATCAGGGCGAAAGCATCCGTCCAGCTGATCGGAGAATAGTGTGTTTCGCCGGGGCGGATGACCACGGGCTCGGCGATGCGTCCTTGGCTGCCCAGCCAGTATTCGGTCTTGTCCTCGAGCGCGGCGATGGAATGCTGGGCCCAGAACGCCGCATCGACCACGCGGGTGGTGCTCTCCTCGGCGATGGCCTTGGCCCCGTTTTCGCAGAACTCGGCGGGGCTGCGTTTTCCGGTAATGGACTCCGGCCAGGCGCACCCGGGACAGTCGAAACCGTCCCGCTGGTTGACGCGGAGCATTGACTTGACGGTCCGGCTCACACCGGCTTGGGCCCAACCTCGTTCCAAAGCCACGGTGACTGCCTTGACACCGGCGGCGGAGCGCTTGGGCGGGTGAATTTGGAGGTCATCTTCATTGATGTCCTGCTCGGGAGCATGCCTGTTCATGTCCCCATCATTGCAAGGCCTGTCCTTCTATTCCACCCGTGTCCATCCGGCAGCGGAAGTTCTCAGCCGGTCAGGGCACTCCAGTCCACCGGCCCTGACGAAACTTTGCGGGCAGACTTCGCGGGAGGTTTCTTGGTTTTGTCCTCCGGAGCCTTCGGCTGGGGAAGCGGCTGCCCCCAAGGAAGGGGAAGGCGGGTACTGACTCGCCTAGTTGAACGCCGTGTGGCGGGACCACCATGACTCCGTCCGCACTGGCGAGCCCGCGCATCATCCCCGGCCCGGCGTGTTGCGCCGGCGAGGCCAAACCGTACACGAACCTGAAGGGAAGCAAGCGCGTGCGTCCGGGGTCGGCGTCGAGCGTCGCACCACAAGGCACCGCACCGACGTCGGGCAGCGTTCCGTGCCCCAGTCCAGCAAGCAGCGGTGCGCCGATCGTGAAAAGAACCATCATGGCCGCGAGCGGGTTGCCCGGCAGCCCTAAGACAAAGCGCCCATCCGGCAACTCGGCCAACACGGCAGGGTGTCCCGGCCGCATCGCAATGCCGTCAATCAGCAAACGGCCGCCAAGTTCGGCAATGGCGCGCCGGAAGTGGTCCGTTCCGGAACGGCCCGTTCCCCCGGTGGTGATAACGACGTCGGCGGGTGGCGTGTCCGGCGACAACTCGCCTTCCTCAAGGCCGGAGAGCCATTCGTCGTAGGAGTCACCCACTTTGATCAGCTCGCCGCGGATCCCGCCAAGGAGCTCGACGACGGCGCCAAGCTGGGGGCCGAAGGTGTCCCTCACCCTCCCAGGGGCCGGGATACCCGTGGTCACCACTTCGGAGCCGGTCAGGAGCAGTTTCACGTGGGGTTTGCCCAGGACTTCCAGTTCATCGCGGCCGGCCAGCGCAGCCAGGGCGAGGTGGGCGGGGTTCAAGACGACGCCTGCTTTGATCAGCAGTTCCCCTGCCCCGGCTTCTTCTCCCGCGTTACGGATGTGCTGCCCGTTGCGCGGTTCGCCAGGTTTCGCATTTCCGCCGAGCGCGAGGACCGGCAGGCCATCTTCGTCGGTCGCCAGGACACCGCTTTCGCTCCGGAGCACGGCTTTGGCCCCCGGCGGTATCAGGCCACCGGTGACAATAGGGCTCGCCTGGTGGGGGGCCAGCCGATGGCCCGGCTCGGCCAGGATCCACGGGCCGCTGCCGTTGACAGCCCAGCCATCCATCGCCGAGGACGCATAGTGCGGCAGGTCCTGCAGGGCATGGACGTCCGACGCCAACGTCCTGCCGAGCGCGTCCTTCAGGGCAACGGGAGCGGCGGGAATGGGCGTAGCACAGTCAAAGGCAAGCTGCCGGGCTTCCGCCCACAGGTGGTCGGCATGCTTCTCGGCGCCCACTTTCTCGGCACCCTGTTCAGGGGCATCGGTCATCCGGCGTCGGTTCCGGGGTTCGTGTAGTCGTTGGCGAGCGTGCGTGCCAGGCCCATCGCGGCGTCCATCGATGCGGATTCAGTCGCTTGTCCCGAACCTGCGGCCAGTCCGGCCGCGAAGCCGGCAATGAAGGTGGTCAAGGGAGCCGCCGGGCGAACGACAGAATGGGCTGCAACCCCTGCAAGGGACAGGATCTCGTTGATGTCGATCTCGACGCCTTCAAGCTCATATGCCTGCAGCAGGCTCCTGCACCATTCCTCAAGCGTTTCTTCTTGGCTCTTCACGATCCGCCTCCACAGTCCGGTACAGCTGTTGTGACGGCAGGTCACCGTCCAGTCCAAGCGCCGCGGCGTCGTCCCAGGTATCCACGTCATCGGTGGAGCCAGCAGGAACAGCTACGGCCAGCAGATCAAGCCTAGCAAGCAGGCGGAACACCGCTGCGTTGGCGAGGCTACCCTGTTCTGCCGCGGCCAGCACTTCGCGCCGCAAAGCAGAGATCCGGTAAATTCCAAGCAATGGCTGCCTCCGGCCATCGGCGGATACGGACATAACCCCTTCCGTTTCCGGATGGCCGGCAAGTTCCTGGAGCAAGACCGGAACCGCGGCGGCGGCGAGGGGCATGTCGCACGCCATGACGAGTACCCATGGTGCGGGTGTTTCCTTCGCGGAAAGACCCTCGCGGGCATGCTTCTCGAGCGCAAGGAGTCCGGCTTCGATCGCGGCTGCCGGCCCAGCGAAAGGCGGGTCCTCGCGGGCCGTCAACGTGCCGTCCGGCAACGTGCCAGGATCTGGCCCGACGACGACGACGCGCCCGGCCCCGTACGCCGCCGCGAGGGCGCGCTCAAGGAGCGTGGCGCCGTCGTACCTCAGCTGGGATTTGGGCACACCACCGAGGCGGGAGGACTTGCCACCCGCCAAGATCGCCGCATCAAAGTCCACCAGCCCAGATTACCGGGGGCAGGCTCAGTTGCGGTTCAGGCCGCCGACTCGGGCAAGAGGAAGGGATCCCACGCGGGCGCAGGTTTCTCAAGCTCCTTGATTTGCCAGATAGTCCCGGTGGGCGCCGCTGGAGTGAACCTCAGTTTCCAGCCCATTTCGGCCGGTGTATGGTCACTCTTGGCGTTGTTGCAGCGCAGGCACGCCGCCACCAGGTTTTCCCAGGAATCCGCGCCGCCCCTGGACTTGGGGTGGACGTGGTCAATAGTGTGGGCTGCTTTCCCGCAATAGGCGCAACGGTGACCGTCGCGGCGCAAGACGCCGCGGCGTGTAACCGCCGTGATCGTGTTGTACCTCGGCCGGATGTAGCGATTGAGCAGAATCACGGAGGGACGTCCGAGAATCTCCTGTGGCCCGACGACAGGCTCGTCGCCTTCGGCCACTACGCTCGCTTTTCCGGTGAGCACAAGGACCAGCGCCCGGCGGAAGGTTACTACCGCCAGCGGTTCATATCCAGCATTCAGAACGAGTGTGCGCATGCACGTACCTCTTCACGGCCGCACCCGTCAGGGGCGCGAGGGCCGGCTGCCCTCTGCATGTACGGGCTGTGGATCGACACCACAAGAGTAAACACGCAGAGGCCAGATCAACGAATCCGTGGGTGGGTTCCGGCGCTGTGTCGGGCAAAGTTCATGTACCGGACATGTGGCGTGAACCTTAAACATGCCTGGTTAAAACGGAACATCCCCGCGCGCGAACCGGCGGGGATGTTCCAGTGAAACTATGTAGCCGAAGCTATTTAGCCACCAACGCGGATGAAGACCGGGCCGGAGCCGACGTTGACGCTGTACAGGGCAGTGGTGCCACCGTTCCAGCCGCCGTGGACTGCCATGCCGTTGCCGACGTAGACGGCGATGTGGGCCATGCCCATGCCACCGTTCTGGTAGTAAACCAAGTCGCCCGGCTGCGCTTCAGCAGCGCTGACCGTGCGGCCAAGGGAGAGGTAGTCTGCCGGCCAGCCGTGGAAGTTGATGCCAACAGCGGCCAGGGAGTTCGAAGCCAGGGCGGTGCAGTCCTGGGCAACGCCAAGCTGCGCGTAGGCTGCGGCGGCAATTGCTGCGCCCTTGCCGCTGGCAACCTTCGTGGCAGGGGATACAGCGGCGGAAACAGAAAGCGTTGCGGTGCCCGCCTTGGGAGCGGCAACAGCTTCCTGGACGGCAACCGGAGCTTCGACAACCGGAGCAGCTTCGGTGGAAACCACCGGGCGCTCGTACTTGATGGCCACGGAAGAATCGGCCGAAATGCTGGCTTGGGCGATGGACTGGACTTCCAGGGTGGAGGTCGCAGTGGACTCGCGGGGGACGTTG
The DNA here is from genome assembly GCF_054888235.1 of Arthrobacter sp. MMS24-S77. Classification (NCBI taxonomy): domain Bacteria; kingdom Bacillati; phylum Actinomycetota; class Actinomycetes; order Micrococcales; family Micrococcaceae; genus Arthrobacter; species Arthrobacter sp. MMS24-S77. The sequence goes on along the minus strand of NZ_JBTZRN010000001.1, from coordinate 910,859 downwards.
GTTTCGGCAGCGTTGGCTGCGATACCGCTAGTGAGGACCAGTCCGGAAGCAGCGGCGATAACTGCGGCCTGACGGCCTACGCCACCGGCGTTGCTGCCGACGGTCTTAGCGATGACGGCAAGCGAGTTGGTCTTGGTGACCGCGGCGCGGTGGCGCGCAAGAGTAGAGCGTGAAGACACGTTAAAAGGCCTCTCCCTATGCCCGCGAGGTAAGCTGTCGGATTCGGATGGGAGTCATCCGGCCGCAATGCTTCCCGTAGGAAACAATTGCGACTTAACCCCAAGGCCATCGGTGAAGATGACCAAAAGTGGGTCCCCCGCCTCTGCCAGACGATGTTTTGCGAACGGAACCTCGAGCAGTGGCAGAGCTAGGCAATCCACCCGAGTGCATCAACTCTCTAAAAGTTGATGCGAGTTAGACGGTACAGGAGTTTTGGCTGAATGTCACATTCAGGTCACGGAGCGTGACAAGCATGCGAGAGACGGCCATCGGATTGGCTACAGCCAGCCGAGGGGATCAACGACATCGCCGTTGACCATGACTTCAAAATGGAGGTGGCAGCCGGTGGAAGCGCCGGTGGTGCCGCTCAAAGCGACAACGTCACCGCGGTTGACCGTTTGGCCCACCTGGACGTTGAACGAGGACAAATGGTTGTACGTGGTTTCGAGGCCGTTGCCATGGTCCACCACAACGCGGTTTCCACCGCCATACGGGTGCCAGCCCGCAAACGTGACCTTGCCGGCTGCAGCCGCATGCACCTGGGTGCCGCACTGGGCCACGAAGTCCTGGCCACGGTGGAACTCCCCTAGGCCTCCTGTAATGGGGTTCACGCGGTAGCCGAACGGCGATGCCGTGGTGAGGGTGTCCAGCGGAGCCCCCAGCGTGCCCTTCGAGGACGATGTCTTGATGCTGCCGACGGACTGCGCGCTCAGGAGCTGCTTGAGCTTGCTATCAGGATCCGCCGTGGTGGAAACGGCAGCGCGGCTGAAGTCGATGGTGGCACTGGCCGCAGCGGGAATCTCAGGCTGGGTACCCATCGAAGCGGCCGAAGCCTGGTTCGATTCCGCGGTGGCCGTCAATGCGCCGGTACCCGGCATGGCGACCGTCAGGATGAGGCCCGTGGCGGCGAGGGCCACGCCTGCCTTCTGTCCCACACCGCTCGCGGCAGCAAAATCAGCCATTTGCCGCAAGGGCCCCTTGCGCCGGCGCACTTCGCGATGCGGATCGCGGGGCCGGTCGTGCGCAACGACGTTCGTGCTCCGCAGCTCAGCAGTAGGACCGGACGCGCGTCTGCGGCCCCTGGTGTTCTGCGTGGTCAAAGTGTTCCTCTCTGGCAAGCCTGCGAAGTTAGCTGTCGGATTCGGGTCAGAGAGTGCATGGACCCGGTCCGCGTGGAGGGCGCGAAGCACAGAGGAGTCCCCGGGAAGGGTCCTGCGCTTTTTGCACTTCCGCTGCGGACTTCACCCCAAGGCTGTCTTTCGACAGCCGCTGGTGGTTCCCCCGCTTCTGCCAGTGAATGGACTAATCCACCTGATCCGCTGGCAGAACTCGGCTTCGGATCAGGTAACGCTTTGGTATCGGCGCCAGTACTAAACTATAGGGGATTAAACCCCCGCAGTAATAATTTCGTTATCTTTGCCGAACAGTTTGCAGAAGGCCTAAGAGACGGTCACAAAGACGTGCGACGCCACCTCAGGCGGCAGCTCCAACGCACCATCGATATTGGGCACGCGAACGGAGATGTACTCCCCTACACGCTCAAGGGAAACCCTGGCTCCGGGGCGGATTCCGCCCTCGTCCAGCTGAACCAGCAGCTCCGGTTCCACCTGGATCGGTTCAGCCAGCCGGCTGACGACGACCCGGTTGTCCGGTGAGTATTCGTTCATCGCTTCAAGGAGGTTGACTACGCCATCCGTAAAGGCGTGGGACGCAGCTCCGCCCAGGGCTTCGAGCCCCGGAATGGGGTTGCCGTAGGGAGATTCAGTGGGGTGGTTAAGGAGTTCATAGAGCCGCCGTTCCACGCGCTCGCTCATAACGTGTTCCCAGCGGCATGCCTCGTCGTGGACATAGGCCCAGTCCAGTCCGATGACGTCGGCCAGGAGCCGCTCGGCGAGCCGGTGCTTGCGCATGACCTCGGTGGCGCGTTTCCGGCCGGTTTCGGTCAATTCAAGGTGCCGGTCGTTGGAAACAATCACCAGGCCGTCGCGTTCCATCCGCCCGATAGTCTGGGAAACGGTGGGACCGGAGTGCCGCAAGCGCTCGGCAATGCGTGCGCGAAGAGCCACGATGTTCTCTTCCTCAAGCTCCAAAATGGTCCGAAGATACATCTCAGTGGTATCGATCAGATCCGTCATCCAGCTCAGCTCCTCGAGCGCAGTATCTTGCGTATTTTCCACCGTACCGCAGCCGGCCAGGCGGTCGACCCGCCGGTCGTCCCAGGCCGGGCGCCAGCTCCAAGCTTAGCCTATTTTGAATTACTCCGGATAATTCTCGCGCCGGCCTCGGCCCAGGTCTCGGCGGAACAAATGCTTTCCACGTGGCGGACTATGAAGCCTTCAGTTCTGTCCCCGCCAGTGGAGTCAGGCAGAATTGGGGAGTCGAGGGGGCAGCTTGCCACCTGCCACGACCCATCTAGGCCGCTACTTCACCATTGGAGCATCCCGTGAGCGACAACAGCATCACCATCCCCGCCGATTTGCTGCCCAAGGACGGCCGCTTCGGCGCCGGGCCCTCCAAGGTCCGCCCGGAGCAGATCGAGGCCCTGTCTGCCGCCTCGGCAACAATTCTTGGCACCTCCCACCGCCAGGCACCGGTCAAGAACCTGGTGGGCTCTGTCCGCGAGGGACTCAGCCAGTTCTTCCGCGCACCCGAGGGCTACGAGGTGATTCTCGGCGTCGGAGGCTCCACCGCGTTCTGGGACGTCGCCAGCTTTGGCCTGGTAGAGAAGAAGGCACAGCACCTCTCCTTTGGTGAGTTCGGTTCCAAGTTCGCCGCGGCCACCAACAAGGCACCTTTCCTGGAGGCTTCCTCCATCATCAAGTCCGAGCCCGGCACGCGCCCGGTTTCCCAAGCCGAGGCAGGCGTGGACGTTTACGCGTGGCCGCAGAACGAAACCTCAACGGGTGTGGCGGCTCCGGTCAAGCGGGTTGCCGGCGTCGACGACGGCGCCCTGGTCCTGGTGGATGCGACCTCCGCCGCCGGCGGCTTGGACGTGGACGTCGCCGAGGCTGATGTCTACTACTTCGCACCTCAAAAGAACTTTGCCTCCGACGGCGGCCTGTGGCTTGGCCTCTTCTCCCCCGCAGCCCTGGATCGCGCCGCACGCATCAAGGCAAGCGGCCGCTGGATCCCCGATTTCCTGGACTTGCAGACGGCTATCGACAACTCGAAGCTCAACCAGACGTACAACACGCCGTCCCTGTCCACGCTGGTGACGCTGGACGCCCAGGTCCAGTGGCTCAACAAGAACGGTGGCCTGGACTTCGCTTCCGGGCGCACGGCGGACTCCGCCAACCGTATCTACACCTGGGCCGAGGCTTCCGAGTACGCAACCCCGTTCGTGGCAAAGGCTGAAGACCGCTCCAACGTCATTGCGACGATCGATTTCGATGATTCGATCGACGCCGCGGCCATCGCCAAGGTGCTGCGCGCCAACGGGATCGTGGACACGGAGCCGTACCGCAAGCTGGGCCGCAACCAGCTCCGCATCGCTACCTTCGTTGCCATCGAACCGGACGACGTTTCGGCTCTGCTCGCCAGCATCGACTTCGTGGTGGGCGAACTCAAGAAATAAGGGCCAGCCGCGGGCGTTCCCGCGGTCAGGACTTGTCAGCGTCGTCCGGGTGAGGATCCCGGGCGGCGCTAGCCCTTTTAACAGGGCCAGCCCTTTTAACAGGCCAGCCTTTTATACGGCGCTATCGCCCTTATCGCCGTCATCCATGACAGGGCCCGCGCCCTGGGACTCAATGCGGAAGAACCGCAACCCGCGGGCGCTTCGGTCGAAGCGGAGCCGCAACCGGTGTGCGCGGATGATCCAGATGATACCGACGACGGCGGTGCTGGCGCCGGCAGCCGCTGCCACGCCAACGGCCCAGCGGGGTCCGGCTACGTTGGACACCCAGCCAACGAAGGGTGCCCCGATGGGTGTTCCACCCATGAAGATGGCCATGTACAGCGCCATGACCCTGCCTCGCATGACAGGTTCGGTAGTGGACTGCACATAGCCGTTGGCGCTGGTGATCATGGTCAAGGCGAACAGGCCGCACGGAATCAGGGCCAAAGCAAACATGGTGTAGTTCGGCGCCAGGGCAGCGAACCCGCTCGCGATGCCGAACCCGCCGGACGCGGCGAAGATGAGCCGCATCCGTGGCCTGCCACGCCGGGCGGCCAGCAACGCCCCCGCGACTGAGCCGATTGCCATGACCGAGTTGAGGAGCCCGAACGCACCTGCGTCCATGCCGAATTCCGTGCCAACCATCGCGGCAATGAAGAGAACGAAGTTCAGGCCGAACGTGCCCATAATGAAGACCGCAACGAGGACCACCATGATGTCCGGGCGGTTCCGCACAAAGCGGAGCCCTTCGCGGATACGGCCTTTGCCCGCGGCCGCGCGGGGCTGGACGCGCAGGGAGGACATGGGAATGGCGCGGATCGCGCCAAGCATTGCCACGAAGGTCAGCGTATTGATGATGAACACCCAGCCCGGCCCCACGGCCACGGTCAACATGCCCGCTACGGCAGGGCCGATCATGCGGGCAACATTGAAAGAGGCACTGTTCAGCGCAACGGCGTTGGAGAGGTAGTCGTCCTTGACCAGCTCCGAAACGAACGTCTGGCGAACGGGGGCGTCAAGTGCCGAGACGACGCCGAGCAACAGCGCGAACACGTAGACGTGCCACAACTGCGCAGCGCCGCTCAGCACGAGGATTCCCAAACCAGTACTCAGGACGGCCATGGCAGATTGTGTCATGACCAGGAGCCTGCGCCGGCTGTAGCGGTCGGCAAGCAGTCCGGCCCACGGAGCCAGGAACAGCTGCGGACCAAGTTGCAAGGCCAAGGTAATACCCATGGCACCGGCGTCGTGGTTGCTCAGATGGGCAAAGACCAGCCAGTCCTGGGCGGTCCGCTGCATCCAGGTGCCGATGTTGGAAACAAGGGCGCCAAGGAACCAAATGCGGTAGTTAAGGACACCCAGCGATTTGAAGGTGGACATCAGGTTCCACCTTCAAAGAGTTCACTCGCTGGGTCCGCCAAGGGCTAGTCGGCCTCGACTTCGTCGTCGGCGTCCTCGTCGTCAGCGTCCTCGTCGTCGTCGGCTTCAGCCTCGTCAGCGTCCTCGTCGTCGTCGTCCTCGTCATCAGGGGCGTCGTCGCCGTCGGGCGCCTCGTCGTCGTCCTCGTCAACGGAACTGTCCGCGATCGAGGTGCCTTCCCCTGCCAGCTCCTCGGGGACCGCCTCGTCCTCCGGACGGACGCGCTTTGCCCACGGCACCCATTCAGGGGCGAGGATAGAGTCCTCGGACGGCAGCAGGCCGAGCTCGCTGACCGTGACAACCTTGGAGCGCGAGTTGCGGGTCACGACGGCGTACCACTGCCAGCCGCCGTAACCGGCCAGTCGCGATTCGAAAAGGTGCGTGACGACGCGTTCGCCTTCGGACCGTGCCCCAATATGCAGTCCGATTTCACTTGGCTTGGCAATGGTCTCCACCGCATTGCGGGCGACGTCGACGGCGGCTGCCAGGAAGGCGTCCGGCTTGCCGACGCGCCACACGGGAATGCCGGCGCGGGGTTTCGCCGTGGCCGGCTTCCGCCCAGCACCGGTATCAGCCGTTCCTGCCGTTGCTGGAGCAGCACCAGTACCGTTCTCTTCAGGACTGGCTTCAGCGGATTCCGATGTCATGGCTGGTTTAGGCTTCCAGCTCGTCGGCTACCTTGCGCAGGGCTGCCGCGATGGCCTTGCCTTTGGCACCTTCAGGGTACTTACCGGCCGACAACGTCCCCGAAAGGTTGTCCAGGACGGACACAAGATCCTGGACCATGGGCGCGAGCTCACGGGCGTTCGTGCGCTTGGCCTTGGCGATGGATGGCAACTTGTCCAGTACGCGGAGGCCTAGTGCCTGGGCGCCACGGCGACCATCGGCAACGCCGAACTCAACCCGGGTACCTGCTTTGAGATCCGTTACGCCCTCGGGCAGGGCGGATTTGGGCAGGAATACTTCCTGGCCATCCTCTGCTGCGAGGAATCCGAAGCCTTTGTCCTTGTCATACCACTTGACCTTGCCGGTGGGCACGTAATCAACCTTCTTCGTTCTTGCTTGGGAGACACAGCCAGCGCGTCACCGCATCCGCAGGATTCTGCGGGAGTAGGGGTAACTGCCTGGTCCGTGTTGGTCTATTGCTTCAAGGTTATCCTGCCCGGCCCCGGATTCGCGCTTTGAGACCACGCGGAGCCGGTCCCGTCGCCTTTTGCTCGTGCGCAGACCGGCAACGGCACATGTGGGGCGGGACTGTTAGCGTTGCTTACATGATTCCCCACGGCTACCGCCGCCCGCTCGTGATCGTCGCCGCCGTCGTCGCAGTGCTCTCCTTGGCGGCTGTGGGCACCGTCACGGCCACCGCTTTTGCCCAGGGTGTGGCACCGATTTGGGTGACGTCCACGGCCCTCTACGGGCTGCCGCTCGCCTTCATTTTGATGGCCGCGCTGGTGGTGGACTCCATCTGGGCTCGGCGTCGCCAATGAGCCACCAGAAAGCCCGACGGCGGGCCCCGCGGGCGGTAACGTTGAACTGATGTCCCTTATTCGCGCGCTCAGCAAGGAACTGGAAGCGCGCAGCGATGATTCGCTGCGGGCCCTGTTTGCCGCGCGGCCGGACCTCATTTCCCCTGTCGCCCCGGACTTCGCGGCACTCGCTGCGAGGGCGAGCGCACGGGTCAGCGTGCAACGGGCCCTCGAACGGCTCAACAAACCCGAAATGCAGGTACTGGAGACACTCCATCTCTGCACCAACGCAGACACTGGCCACAGCGTCTCTGCGGCGGGACTGAAGAAGTGCATCAACGGCTCCACGCTTGCCGCGCTCGAGCCGATCTTGAACAAGCTCCAGGAGCTGGCACTCATCCACAGGGCCGATCCGCCGGCCACGGTGCACAATCCCGGCCGCCAGCGCTTCTACTTGCCGGTGGGCAGCCTCAAGGACGTCATCGGGATCTACCCCGCCGGCCTGGGCCGCAGCTACACCGAGCTGGTACGGCTACAGCCGGCCTTCGCCCAACGCGTGGTACAGCTCGTTGCCGAACTTCACCAGAGCGGCGCCAAGGTCCTGGCTGCCACCACGCCCATGGACGCGGCGCTGGCCTTGCAGCGTTGGACGTCAACGCCGGAAGGCCTGCAGCACATCTTGTCCGAGGCGCCGATACGGACCCGCCCCCTTTTGAACAAGTTTGGAAGCTGGGCCATGGGCGCCGTTCCGCAGGCCCAACGCAAGGCATCCGTGCTTCATGAAGGCCGCGACGTCGGTCCGGTGGACTGGCTCTTGGCCCGCGGCTTGCTCGTCCCCCTGGACGCCGGCCATGTTGAACTGCCCCACAGCGTCGGTGTGTCCCTGCGCGGCGGCGCGATCGTGGACCACTTCAGTTTGAAGCCTCCTGTGCCGGAGTTAGGCCAGACAAGTGCCGCCTTGCGCCGGAACGCCGCCATGGGCGCCATTGCCGAAATACTTCGACTGGTCGGCGAACTCCTGTATGCGGTCCGGGAGCAGCCGGTGGTTACCCTGCGCAGCGGCGGAGTGGGCGTGCGTGAGCTCAAACGCCTCGCCGATAGCCTCCGATTGGAGTTGCCCGAGACCGCGCTGATCCTTGAACTGAGCGCCCTGTCCGGATTGCTGCGCCTCGATGTGGACAGTTCCACCTGGATCCAGCCACCTACAGTGGAATGGCTCACGCTCCCCCGCCAGGAACAGTGGCTCTGGCTGGTCAACGCCTGGCTGGCCAGCGAGCGCGCTCCCTCACTCGTCGGGCAAACCATCCCCGGTCCTGCCGCGACGGCATCACGGCCCGGTTCTGCGGGAACTTCCATCAACGCTTTATCTGCCGAGGCCCAACGCCCTGACGCCCCGCTTGTCCGCAAGCGGATCTTGGAGATCCTCGACGAGCTCACCCGCGAAATCGAAGCACCTGACGGCAAGGCCCCGGTGCTCAACGCCGAGGCTGTCATGGAACGCGCAGAATGGACCCAACCCCGGATGTCACGGCGGTTCAGTTCCCTCGTCCGCGGCATCTTGCACGAAGCGGAAATCCTGGGGCTCATGGGCTCCGGCGCCCTCACCCAGCTAGGCTCCGCTATCGCTACAGAACAGCCCGATCTTGCCCTGAGCATCCTCGGTGAACACCTCCCCGCCGCTGTCAACCACGTCCTGCTCCAAGCAGACCTGACCGCCATAGCCCCGGGGTACTTGGCACCTGAACTGAGCGAAAAACTGCTCCTGATAGCCGAGGCCGAAGGCCAGGGCCCGGCCACCATCTTCCGCTTCTCCGGAGATTCAATCCGACGTGCGCTGGACGCCGGCCAAGATGCGGAGGCCATCCTCGCCTTCCTGCGCACCCACTCCGCCACTGATGTCCCACAGCCGCTCCAGTACCTGATCAAGGACATCGCCTCGCGGCACGGCCGGCTACGCGTCGCCAACAGCGCCAGTTTCATCCAAAGCGACGACGAAGCCGCCATTGCCGAACTCGTTCACGAGCCCGGTGCCGCAAGCCTGGGCCTCGTCCGGATCGCCCCCACGGTACTGACCTCCGCAGCGAGCCCGCGGGAGACCGCGAGGGTGCTGCGCGAGCTGGGACTCTCGCCTGCCGTGCAGGAGGCCGAGCCCGCCGTCGTGCGCTATAAGAGGACGACGGCGGTGGCCGGCAGCGCCCGCCCTGTTTACACGGCGCCCCGCACTGCCCCGCCGGACGACGACATCGACGCCCAACTGGCGGTCCTGAGGCACCATCGCGGGGTCTCGGGTGAGATGAACAGCGAGGCGGCAACACAACTGGGCCTCGAAACACTCCAGAGGGCCATCCGGCTGAAGCAAGCTGTCACCATGAATGTGGTTGACGGCTTGGGGAATTCCAACACCGAGACCGTTGTTCCCGTATCGGTGTCCGGCGGGCGGGTCCGGGTGTTCGACGCGGCCAGGGACACCGAAAGAGTCTTGTCCATCCACCGCATTATCGATGTGGAACCTGCGGGCGATCCGCACAAGTGAGGAAGCAATAGTGAGCGACGGTCCGCTGATCGTACAGAGCGACAAAACCATCCTGCTGGAAGTCGACCACGAGCTCGCCACCGAGGCACGGCATGCGATTGCGGCATTCGCCGAGCTGGAGCGCGCCCCCGAACACGTCCATAGCTACAGGCTCACTCCTTTGGGTTTGTGGAATGCACGCGCCGCGGGTCTCGACGCCGAAAAAGTCCTCGACACGCTCCTGCGCTACTCCCGTTTCCCGGTGCCGCATTCATTGCTGATCGACATCGAAGAGACGATGTCTCGCTACGGCCGGCTACGCCTGGAAAAGGACCCGCAGCACGGATTGGTCATGCGTACCACCGACTACCCCGTACTCGAGGAAGTCATCCGTGCGAAGAAGATCGCACCGCTGCTGGGGCCGAGGATCGACGGCGAAACCGTAGTGGTGCATTCCTCCCAGCGCGGGCAGCTCAAGCAGCTCCTCCTCAAGCTCGGATGGCCGGCCGAGGACCTCGCTGGCTACGTGGACGGCACTCCGCACCTGATCGCCCTGAACGAGGACGGTTGGCACCTGCGGCCCTACCAAAAGCTTGCCACGGAGAACTTCTGGGCGGGCGGCAGCGGTGTGGTCGTTTTACCTTGCGGTGCGGGAAAGACGCTGGTGGGCGCGGCCGCCATGGCCACCAGCTCCACCACCACCCTGATCCTAGTGACCAACACAGTCGCAGCCCGGCAATGGAAGGACGAACTCCTCAAGCGGACGTCCTTGACGGAGCAGGAAATCGGTGAGTATTCGGGCGCGGTCAAGGAAGTCCGGCCCGTCACGATCGCCACCTACCAGGTCCTCACCACCAAGCGCGGGGGCCTGTACCCGCACCTGGAACTCGTGGACGGACATGACTGGGGACTCATCATCTACGACGAGGTCCACCTCCTGCCGGCGCCGATCTTCCGGATGACGGCGGACCTGCAGGCCCGGCGACGTCTCGGACTCACGGCGACCTTGGTGCGCGAAGACGGGCGGGAGGGCGAAGTTTTCAGCCTGATCGGCCCCAAGCGCTACGACGCACCATGGAAAGACATTGAGGCCCAGGGCTACATAGCGCCCGCAGACTGTGTGGAGGTCCGGGTGGACCTTCCCAGGGACGAACGCGTGGCCTACGCGATGGCGGAGGATGCGGACAAGTACCGATTGTGCGCGACGTCGGAGACCAAGACCCACTTGGTGGAGCAGCTGGTGGCGCTTCACCAAGGCGAGCAGTTGCTGGTGATAGGCCAGTACATCGATCAGTTGGACGAGATCGGCGAGCGCTTGGACGCTCCCGTGATCAAAGGCGACACAACAGTCAAGGTGCGGCAGAAACTGTTCGACGCCTTCCGTGCCGGCGACATCAAGACCCTCGTGGTGTCCAAGGTGGCCAACTTCTCGATCGACCTGCCGGAGGCCTCCGTGGCGATCCAGGTATCAGGATCCTTCGGTTCCCGCCAAGAAGAGGCACAGCGGCTGGGCCGGTTGCTTCGCCCCAAGCAGGACGGCCGAGCGGCGCGATTCTACTCGTTGGTTGCCAGGGACACCCTCGACCAGGACTTTGCGGCCAAACGGCAGCGCTTCCTCGCCGAACAGGGCTACGCGTACCGGATCATGGACGCCAAGGACGTGCCCGCCGGGTAGAGCCCGGGCAACTTAGGGGTTAGGCAACCAGCTGTTGTGCGCGCTCCTGTCGCTGCGCTGCTTGCAGCGCAACGACGTCGACGACAGCCCAGGCCTCTTCGTCGTTGAGCTGCGCATCGGCGAAGCGTTCAGCGGAAGCCCGATCACTGAATTCCTCATGCCCGATGCGTCCGGACTCGGTGTCTAGGTAGCTAACATGGAACTCGATGTTCTGAGGTTCCAGTGCTTGTTCGTTCTTCATGGCTTGTTCGTTCTTCATGGCTCCAGTGTGAAACGGGGCTCCGACAATTTAGGCCTGCACTAGCGGTGTGTTGGGTTTTGGCTGGCGATGTTGCTCAGGCCACGTTTGCGTACGCCCGTTTTGCTCAGGCCCTCCGCAGCACTTCCCCGGCCGTGCTGCGGACTGCCTCACTCACGGCGTCTAGGATCCGTGACGGCGTCCGCCACCGCTGCCAGTACAAGGGAATGTCCAGCGGTCGCGCGGGTGCGAGTTCCACCAAGTATCCATCGGCTATCTCCCGGCCGCACTGCGCCTCAGGCAATAATCCCCACCCAAGACCCAAACGAATAGCCTCGGAAAACTCCTGGCTGGACGGGACATAGTGGCGCGGCCCCGCTGGTTCCATCCCGCGCACCGCGCCGCCCATGAGCTCTAGGAAGCGGTGCTGATACTCATCCTTGCGATCAAAGTCCACGGCCGGAGCTGCGCGCAGGGAGGCGACGTCCACGCCGTCGGGAAGCCACCGTGCCCTGAATCCCGGAGTGGTGACGGCGCGGTACCGCATGCTCCCGAGCGGCTCCACACGGCAGCCCTGTACCGGCTCGGGGGTCGCCGTCACTGCGGCCATCACTGTTCCGGCGCGCAGCATGGACGTTGAATACTGCTCGTCGTCCCGGTGGAGGTCGAAGACGGCGTTCAGTTCCGCAGGAACCCTGGTGAGGGCCTTGAGGAACCAGACGGACAGGGAATCCGCGTTGACCACGATCGGAACCGAGACCATTGGCGATTCACCTGGCAGGCCAAGTTCAAGTTCGGCGTCAGCCTCCAACTGGGCGAGCTGTCGCGCCAGCCGCAGCAACACTTGCCCCGACTCCGTGGCCTGGACCGGATTGCTGCGCTGCAGCAGGACCCTGCCAGATGCTTGTTCAAGCGCCTTGAGGCGCTGGGAGACCGCCGACGGCGTGATGTTCAGTGATCGGGCAGCGGCGTCGAGCGTGCCTTCGGTGAGCACGGCGGCGAAGGTGTGCAGCTGTTCGGAAGAGAATCTTGCCATAAGAAGATCTTACGATGCCTAAGAATATTTAGCTGGACTAATGTTTGCGGCGAAACCTAACCTCGAAGAATGAACTCGCCTGACATCCTCCATGCTGCCGGACTTGGCCTCGGTACCGGCCTGGCCCTCATCGTTGCCATCGGCGCACAAAACGCCTTCGTCCTCCGGCAAGGAATCCGTGGCGAGCACGTTGGGCCAATCGTCGCCGTGTGCGCCATCTCCGACGCCTTGCTCATCGCGGCGGGGGTACTCGGCACAGGCGCCCTGCTCGCCGCGGCGCCTGCCGCCGTCGTCGTTCTCCGCTATGTCGGTGCAGCCTTTCTGGTGACGTACGGAGTGATGGCGGCGAGGCGGATCCTCAAGCCCCAAGCGCTCGCCTCCGCGGAGCCTGGATCCCCGGGCGCCGGTCGAAGCGGGCTGGCGGCGGCGCTGGCAACCGTGCTGGCACTGACATGGCTCAACCCCCATGTCTACCTGGACACCGTGCTGCTCCTGGGATCCGTGGCGAATGCGCAGGGGCCCGGGCTGCAGTGGTGGTTCGGCGCGGGAGCCATGCTGGGCAGCACTCTATGGTTCTGTTCATTGGGGTTCGGCGCGAAACTGCTGCGCGGCTTCTTTGCCCGCCCGGCGTCCTGGCGGATCCTCGACGGCGGGATTGCCGTCACCATGATGGGGCTCGGTGTCGGGCTGGCTTTGGGCAGTTAGTCCGCCAGCAACCACGACATCCCGATAATTCTCACAACAAGCATCCAGTCAACTCCCAGAAACTGGGAGCATCATGAATGGTATGAAAAAGAACGGCCCCGAAGCCAAGCTCCTCGTCGTCGACGACGAACCCAACATCCGTGAGCTGCTCTCCACCTCGCTGCGCTTTGCTGGCTTTGAGGTCGTTGCGGCGTCGAACGGGCGCGAAGCCCTCGCTGCCGCCGATCTCCACTCCCCGGACCTCGCGGTTCTGGACGTCATGCTCCCCGACATGGATGGGTTCACCGTCACCCGCCGCCTTCGCGCCGCGGGGAAGCACTTCCCTGTCCTGTTCCTGACGGCCAAGGACGACACCGAGGACAAGGTCACGGGCCTGACCGTGGGCGGAGACGACTACGTCACCAAGCCTTTCAGCCTGGATGAAGTGGTGGCGCGGATCCGCGCTGTGCTGCGCCGCACGCAGCCGATGGAAGACGACGACGCCGTCATCCGCGTGGATGATTTGGAGCTCGACGACGACGCCCACGAGGTCCGCCGCGGCGGCACCATCATCGAGCTGTCGCCCACCGAGTTCAAGCTGCTGCGGTATCTCATGCTGAACCCCAACCGTGTGCTGTCCAAGGCGCAAATCCTGGACCACGTCTGGGAGTACGACTTCAATGGTGATGCGTCGATCGTGGAGTCCTACATTTCCTACCTCCGGCGCAAAGTGGACATTGACCCGGATGCCGCTGCATTGATCCAGACCAAGCGTGGCGTGGGCTACGTACTGCGGACGGCCGAGAAGCGCTGACCTTGTTCAACCGTTGGAAGTCGGCCTCCCTCAGGTCGCAGCTTGTTGCCATCATCATGGGACTGCTGCTTCTTGCCCTGGCCGCCACGGGCGCAGGGACGCTGACCCTGGTCAAGAGCTACCTCCAAGGACAGGTGGACGACAAGCTCAAGGCCGCCGTCCAGACCGCCCAGCAGCAGCAATCTTTTGCCAACCTGTCTGAGGCGAGCCCCGCCGTTCCCACGGACTATTCCCTGACGCTCTACGTCCAGGGCCAGCCGCCCTATCCGTTCGGCGGCAGCAAGACCGATCGGCCGAGCATCGCCAGCATCAGCCCGGTTGAAGCCAAGGATCGCAACTACGCACCCTTCCAGGTGGGTGGCACCGCCGGCGGCAATTGGCGCGTAGTGGCGGTCAATGTCGTGGACAACCGGACCGGGCAAAACGCGGTGGTGATCGTCGGGCTGCCGCTGTCCCCCGTGGACAAGGTCATGGAACACGCCACCCTCGTGGTTGTCGGCGTTGGACTGCTGACCCTGGTGCTCGCGTTCTTCATCGCCACGTGGACCGTTGCACGCTCCTTCCGTCCCCTCGCCCGCGTCGAAAAGACGGCAGCCGCTATCGCCGCTGGTGATCTCTCGCGCCGCGTGGAAATCGAAAACCCTGTCACTGAGGTCGGTCGCCTGGGCGGCTCCCTCAACGCGATGCTCGCCCATATCGAGTCGTCCTTTGCCGCGCGGGCCGCTTCCGAAGCCCGAATGCGGCGATTCGCGGCCGACGCATCCCACGAACTGCGTACTCCCCTAGTGACCATCCGTGGGTTCTCCGAGCTCTATCGTCACGGGGCCCTCGCCACGCCGGAAGACGTGGGCACCGCCATGGGCAGGATCGAGAGCGAAGCAAAGCGTATGGGGTCCATGGTGGAAGACCTTCTCTTGCTTGCCCGCCTTGACGAACAAAGGCCCCTGCAGCTCAAACCCGTGGACCTGCAGCTATTGGCAAACGACGCCGTCGTGGACTCCCTCGCGACGTCCGGAGAGCGGAAGATTTCCCTGACAGGGCTCGACGGCGGGGCAGCGTCCCCTGCCCCGGTCCAGGGTGACGAGGCCAAGCTTCGGCAGGTGCTCGGAAACCTGGTGGGCAACGCCCTGCGCTACACCCCGGAAGGAACGCCGATCGAGCTCGCCGTCGGAGTTCGGAACACTCCGTCGGGTATGTTCTCTGTTCTCGAAGTGCGGGACCACGGCAGCGGCATTCCGGCCGAGGAACTGCCCCGGATCTTCGAACGCTTCTACAGGGCGGATACCTCGCGCACGCGGGAGACCGGCGGCAGCGGCCTTGGGCTCGCCATTGTGGCCGCCATCGTGGGCTCCCATGGCGGCACCGTGAGGGTCGAAGAGACCGACGGCGGCGGGGCCACCTTGGTTGTCAGCCTCCCTTTCCAGGACGAGGTGTCCGAGGTGCCTGAAGACGCGGGCGTTGCCGAGGCGGAAGTCTCCGACTAGCGCCGGGCGGCGGCAAGTTGTCCACATAGGCAGGATCGGCTCTGGCAGGGCCGTTCGACGGCTTCTAGGCTCGATTCGTGGACCACAAGCCAGCCGCACCTGCGGACACCATTAGTTGAAAGGCAACGCCCGTGAGCGTTATTTCCGTCGATACCGAACTTCTCCAGCTCAAGTCCGCCAACGTCAAGGCCACCGTGGATCGCATCAGCGCCGATGTCCAGGCGATGAAACGTGGCCTGGACGAGCTCCAAGCCACGTGGAGAGGATCAGCGGCCAACAATTTCCAGGCCCTCGTCTCCGAGTGGACGTTGACCCAGAACAAGGTCGAGGCCTCGCTGGCATCCATCAATCTGGCACTGTCCTCCGCCGCGGCAACTTATCTGCAGGCCGAACAGGGCAACACCCAGCGGTTCAGCTACTAAGGCGCCCCGCGGTCCGGTGGGGCGGCGTTTGCGCTTCCCCACCGGGTTTCGGACGGACCGGCAGTTTCGTACCGAGCTGCGTCTCCTGCGCTACTTCTCTGGTGTCGATTGATGGAACCGCAAGCGCCAACGGCCGTCGTCGAGCACCCAGATCGAACTCCGCAGTGCCGAGCCCGTTCGCCCATAGCTCCGGTAGCTGAGCAGCATGGTGTTGCTTGAGATGCGGTCCGCGGAAATAACGTCTACCTCCGCGGTATCCCCTGGGTTATCCTCCAACGCCATCATGAGTTCGTCGCGGGACCAAACACGCCCGGAGCTGCCAATCTCGGTGAAATCGGGGTGAAGCAGCATCCCGGTACGTCCAAGATCTCCCCTGACGTCAGGCCTCAAGAGCTCCCGCTCAAGGAGAACAACGGTATCCTCGTCTGAGCGCCCGCCACTCTGGCTCAGGGGTGCGATGTCTTCATACTCTGCGAACAGAGTGGGCTCGATGAACGCCTCCTGCTCTGTGAACGCTTCCGGCCCGGTACCCCTCATTGGCTCATTGGAGAGATCCTGATCGCCGAACAGTGTGAAGTCTTCGTCCGGGGCGTCAGGGCCGTCGAAAAGCGAGAGTGGTTCCGTAGGTACAGCGCGGTCTGAGGGCCCCGTCTGGCGGGCCGAGCGATTGAGGGGCACGGATCGTCCGGGTTCGTCGGCTCCCGGATAACCCGGACCGCTCGGAGCAGCGGTTCCTTGCTGGTATGCGGTGGCGACGGCGCGCGCACGATCGTCGGCCGCCTCGTTGAGGTCGTGGCCTGCATGACCCTTGACCCATTCGAACGTGTACTTGCGGCCGACAATGGCCTGGTCGATGTCCTTGAGCAGATCGACGTTCAAGACAGGCTTTCCGTCGGCCTTACGCCATCCCTTGCGCTTCCAGCCTGGCATCCACTTGGTGATGCAGTTGATGACGTATTGGCTGTCGCAGAGAATCTTCAGCTCTTCGTGGGGAACGTGTGCCGTGGACCGGAAAAGGTCCAGCACCGCCATGAGTTCGCCCTGGTTGTTGGTTCCGTGCGGCCATCCGCCGGCCCGCCAACAAGAGTCGTTCACGTACCAGGCCCAGCCAGCTGGCCCGGGATTGCCGAGGGCAGAACCATCGGCGGCAGCAATAATCGTCATGGTTTCCATCCTGCCAGACCACCCCGACACTCCAGACCTCCGGGCCCCGCGGCAGAGTCACGCCCCCGAATGACGCTCGCTCACTTATGCACCCAAAAATTCAAACCCTCCTGCAGACCTGGCGCCCAATTCCCAAACCCTCCTGCAGCAAATGAGGTGAGCGAGCGTCCGGCCAAAACCCCACATAAGTGAGCGAGCATCGGAAGAAAACACGACATACGTGAGCGAGCGTCCGTCCAAACGCGCGCGTCGGTTAACGGCGACGGCGGTCCCCACCTGAGGTGGGAACCGCCGTCGTGCGTGTGGCTGGTGAGCTAGCGCGGGGGCTTAGAAGCCGCCCATGCCGCCCATGTCGTCGCCGCCACCCATGGCCGGAGCGTTCTTCTCCGGCTTGTCGGCAACAACGGCCTCGGTGGTCAGGAACAGACCAGCGATGGAGGCAGCGTTCTGGAGTGCCGAGCGGGTGACCTTTACGGGGTCGTTGACGCCGGCAGCCAGCAGGTCCTCGTAGATGCCGGTTGCAGCGTTCAGGCCGTGGCCCGACGGCAGGCCGCGGACCTTGTCGATGACAACGCCCGGCTCGAGGCCAGCGTTGTAAGCGATCTGCTTGAGCGGAGCGTCGATGGCAACGCGGACGATGTTGGCGCCCGTTGCTTCGTCGCCTTCGAGCTGCAGGTTGGCGAATGCCTTGGCACCGGCCTGGATGAGGGCAACGCCACCACCGGCGACGATGCCTTCTTCAACAGCAGCCTTCGCGTTGCGGACAGCGTCCTCAATGCGGTGCTTGCGTTCCTTGAGCTCAACTTCGGTTGCGGCACCGGCCTTGATGACTGCAACGCCGCCGGCCAGCTTGGCCAGGCGCTCCTGCAGCTTCTCGCGGTCGTAGTCGGAGTCGGAGTTCTCGATCTCGGCACGGATCTGTGCAACACGACCGGCGATGGCGTCGGCGTCGCCGGCACCCTCGACGATGGTGGTCTCGTCCTTGGTCACAACGACCTTGCGGGCGTTGCCGAGCAGTTCGAGGGTTGCGTTCTCGAGGCTCAGGCCGACCTCGGAGGAGATGACCTGGCCACCGGTGAGGATGGCGATGTCGGCGAGCTGCGCCTTGCGGCGGTCACCGAAGCCCGGAGCCTTGACGGCGACGGACTTGAAGGTGCCACGGATCTTGTTGACGATCAGGGTGGCCAGGGCCTCGCCCTCGATGTCTTCGGCGATGATCAGCAGCGGCTTGTTGGACTGCATGACCTTCTCCAGGACCGCAACGAGTTCCTTCACGTTGGAGATCTTGGAGTTGACGATCAGGATGTACGGGTCTTCGAGGACCGTTTCCTGGCGCTCTGCGTCGGTGACGAAGTAAGCGGAGATGTAGCCCTTGTCGAAGCGCATGCCTTCGGTGAGCTCAAGCTCCAGGCCGAAGGTGTTGGACTCCTCGACCGTGATGACGCCTTCCTTGCCAACCTTGTCCAGGGCTTCAGCAATGAGGTTACCGATTTCGGAGTCGCCGGCGGAGATGGAAGCCGTGGCTGCGATCTCTTCCTTGGTCTCGATTTCCTTGGCTGAGGCGAGCAGCTCGCGGATGACGGCTTCAACAGCCTTCTCGATGCCGCGCTTGAGGGACAGCGGGTCGGCGCCGGCAGCTACGTTGCGCAAGCCTTCCTTGACCAGTGCCTGGGCCAGGACGGTGGCCGTGGTGGTGCCGTCGCCAGCGACGTCATCCGTCTTCTTGGCAACTTCCTTGACCAGCTCGGCGCCGATCTTCTCGAACGGGTCGTCCAGTTCGATCTCCTTGGCGATGGAAACACCATCGTTGGTGATCGTGGGGGCGCCCCACTTCTTTTCGAGGACGACGTTGCGTCCACGCGGGCCGAGGGTGACCTTGACGGCGTCGGCGAGGATGTTAAGACCCCGCTCGAGACCGCGGCGTGCCTCTTCATCAAATGCAATGATCTTGGCCATAACGGCGGTAGTCCTTTCGGGACAGTCGTTAAGAAGGTGCCTTCACTGCGGTGCCCGCGACGGACGATCCTTCACATTCGGCCTCTGTACGCCGCGTGCTCCGGATCTCACCCCAGCAAGGTGTTCTTTGATCCCTCTTGCACGGCTACCATTCCCCAGCGGCCGGAGCCACACGAAGAATTAGCAGTCAATGCTTGAGAGTGCTAATCAATAATTAGCACTCACCCGAGGAGAGTGCAAGCAGCAAGTGCTGGAAACTACTCGCCACGCCGGGCGAATTCGCTATCGGCACAGCCCATCACGGCGTCCGCGAAGCGGTCTCCTTGCCACTCACGCGCGCGGTGTTGTCAGCGCCATACGTAAAGACCATGTAGTTGGACGAGGTGACGTCCCCGTTGGCGTCGAATCCGATGGTGCCGGACTCGCCGTCGTAATCCGGGAGCTTGGCCCCCTTCAGCGCCTCGACGCAATCCTTGTATGACGCACAGGATGTGCGCTCTTTCGACGCCGCATCACCCGACGCCGGACGCACTCCGCCGGATACGGTGGTGAGCCAAGCCGCGATCGAGGCCCCGGCGTCGTCGTTCGCGGCCGAAGCGGCAAGCGCCGCGAGAGTGACGGCGTCGTACGTTTCGGCAGCGTACGTCGTGTCCTTGAGCTTGGGGTCGATCCCCGTCAGCCCGGCTTGGAACTCCGCGCTCGGGAAGATTCCTGGAAGAACTCCGCGCGCACCGTCGAGCCCGCCTGCACCGAGCGCGGTTTCGTATTGGCGGATGGCGCCGTCGCTCAAGAGGAGCTTCTTGCCGTTCAGCCCCGAGTTCAGAAGCTCGGCCAGGGCGCCCTGGGCACCGTCACGGGCAACCACGACGACGGCGTCCGGCGTGCCGGATTTGATGCTCGCCGCAGCCGGAGATGCTTTGCCCGCCGCGAATTCCACGTTGGCCACGGCGTCCATTCCCAGGCCGCGGGCAGCGTCCATGACTGCTCCGGAGACACGCGTACCGTAGTCCCCGGCTTCATGCAGGACGGAAAGCCGCGTGGCGCCGGCGTCGTGGGCTAGCTTCGCCAGGACACTGCCTTGCGCGGCATCGGCGGCCGATGTGCGGAAGTAGAATCCGCCGCTCCTGTAGCTGCTGAGTCCGGAGGCGGTATTGGCTGGAGAGATGAGCGGAACCCGGGCGGGTGAGAGAACGCCGATGGCAGCGGCCGCGTGGCTGGAATCCGTTGGGCCCACAACGACATCGGCGTGCGCACCGAGCAATGCCTTGGCTTGCGTCGCAGTGTCCGCAGTGAAGGCCGCTGCGCTGGCCCCTTGGCTAGCGCTGCTGTCTCCACTCGCCGCCGACGCCGGAAGCAACTCGACGGGGCGGCCTCTGTATCCGCCGGCGTCGTTGATCTGCTTGACGGCCAGCCTGGCCGCCGCCAGCTCTGACTCGTTGATGAATGCGGAACTACCGCTGTTGTCCAGAATCACCCCGATGCGCAGGACGCCGTCGCCGCTCGGTGTCACGGCGTCAAGCCTGGCGTTGCCGAGGGGTGCGGAGCATCCGGCCAGCCCCAGGGCCAGGGCAGCACTGCCTGCGAGAAGGGAAACTACTCGGGACCGGCGCCGACCAACGGGCCGGGACAGCCTTGTTGCCGCAACTCCCACTAGATAAGCCGCACGCTTTCTGCCTGCGGGCCTTTCTGGCCCTCGCCCAGTTCGAAGTCGACGCGTTGTCCTTCTTCGAGGGCACGGAAGCCATCCATCTGGATAGCGGACCAATGCACAAAGATGTCGTCACCGGACTCATCCACGGTGATGAATCCGTAGCCCTTTTCGGCATTGAACCATTTGACGGTTCCCAAAGCCATGATCCCCACACTTTCAACTAGCGGTGGCCAGCTTCCGGGATCTCCGGGCCAGCTCACAACTACTGTAACCACAGTCACGTTGCAGTAGCGCAACCTTGGGTGTGGGTGGCCGCAATGTTATTGAGGCGTAACCGAGTTCTACTTGTATCCCGGGCCCAGAATGACGACCACCGGCTGCTGGAATTCGGCACTGTCCACAAGGTTTGCGATGCCCAGCAGCTTGCCGAGGGCTTCAGCGTTGCCCTTCTGGGCCGGGCCCTTGTAGAAGACCGACGACGTCTGCTGGGGCATACCGCCCCAGTTTGCCACCGTGGACAACGGCCAACCCCCGCCTTGCACGACGCCCGCCACCCGGGCGGCCAGGCCGCCGGTAGTGGTGCCGTTGTAGACCGCGACTGCCGCGGTCTTGTCCAACGGCGCCGTAGTGGGCGTTGGCGTGCTGGATGGAGTGTCACTCGGCTGGCTGGACGCCGGCGCCGGGCTGCTCGCAGAAGCGCTTGCAGACTGTGCCGGAGCGGAAGCCCCGGCGCTTTGCCTGGAAGCGTCAGCGCTAACGGCAGCTTGCGGCGTTGTCGAGGAGGTGAAGCCAAGCTTCGGAAGAATAAGGAACGCAACGAGGCCTACAGCCAGCGCGATGCCACCCAGGAGCAGCACGGGCCACAGCGCGGGGCGGGAAGCGGAGGCGACGAGCCGGTGGACACCCTGCCGCGATGAGCTCTGCGGGACGCGGTCGAATTCATCCCGGGCAAATTTGGTCATGGTGAAGCCTTGTCCTTGCTGCTTGCTTGCTGGGGGATCAGCGTGTGCTTTACGCGTCAGAACCAAGACGGCGCGCCGTGCGGGCCCTCTGACGTGACATACGTAGTCTACGCAATCTCTTGACGAGCATGGGATCGTGCGCCAGTGCTTCCTCGGTATCGATGAGAGCATTGAGGAGCTGGTAGTAGTGGGTAGCCGAGAGATCGAAGAGTTCCCTGACGGCCTGTTCCTTGGCTCCGGCGTACTTCCACCATTGCCTCTCCAGGGCGAGCATCTGCTGCTCGCGCTCGCCCAGCGGCGAGTCGCTGCGAATCCCTGTGGACAGGTCTTCGAGCACCAATCCAGTTGCTTCGGACGCCATGGGTTCCCGCGCGGGTTCTGCCACGACACACTCCTTCGACGCATTGACTGAAAATTGTCCCACCCCCATGGTAACGGGCGAATAACATCGATGTCATTTGCCCCGCCGCTCTCTCGTGGAGTCTCTTTCCGAGGGCCGCTTTCCCGCTGGGTCGCTTTCACGCAGTGCCCGGATACAGGGACAATGGCTGGGTGGCAGGCGAAGAAGCGTTGTTTGAGCTCGAATCCGAAGATCACTCCGCCGAATTCGAGGCACTCCCGGGTAAAGCCTTGGAGGAGCTGATGGCTCCGGACTGGGCCAAGGCGCTGTCCGGCGTCGAGGACGAATTGCGCTCAGTGCTTGCCTTCGTGGCGGGCGAGGCTGCCGGCGGAACCCAAGTCTTGCCTGTGGCATCGAACATCCTCCGCGCCTTCCGGCAGCCGCTTGCCGACGTCAAGGTCCTGATCCTCGGGCAGGACCCCTACCCGACGCCGGGACACGCCGTCGGGCTCTCTTTCGCGGTTTCCGGACAAACCCGGCCTATCCCCCGCAGCCTGTCAAACATCTACCGGGAGATGGAGTCAGATCTCGGCCTGCCGCCGCGGGTGCACGGCGACCTCTCGGCATGGACAGGCCAAGGGGTACTCCTCCTGAACAGGGTGTTGAGCGTCGCCGCGGGTGCGGCCGGCTCGCACCGGGGCAAAGGCTGGGAGGCGATTACGACGGCGGCAGTCACCGCCGTCGCCCGCCGACGCAATGCTGCCGGGCAGCAGAGTCCGCTCGTCGCGATCCTGTGGGGCAAGGACGCTGAAGCCGTACAGCCACTGCTTGAAGGCGCCCCGGTGATCACCTCCGCGCATCCCAGTCCGCTCTCCGCGTCGCGCGGTTTCTTCGGCTCGCACCCGTTCAGCCGGGCCAACGCCCTGCTGCGCATGCAAGGCGCAGATCCCGTCATCTGGGAACTTCCACCGTTGCCCTAGCTTAGGCTTACCTACATGACATCTTTGCCCGCGACGTCGTCCGCATCCCGCAATACCCGCCCCCAGGTGAACCTGGCCGTGTTGCGCACGGAACAGCTTTCGCCCCACATGGTGCGCATCATTGCGGGTGGACCCGGATTTGCCGGTTACGCGAACAACGACTTCGTGGACCGGTACGTGAAGATCGTGTTCCCGCAGCCCGGCGTCGACTACGAGCTGCCGCTGGATCTCTGGGCCATCCGCGAGACCATGCCACGTGAGCAGTGGCCTTACACCCGGACCTACACCATCCGCTGGGTGGATGAAGCTGCCCAGGAATTGGCAATCGATTTTGTGGTCCACGGCGACGAGGGCCTTGCAGGCCCATGGGCCTTGGCTGCCCGGCCCGGAGACACACTGGTCTTCACAGGGCCGGGCGGCGCCTACAACCCAGCGCCCGACGCCGACTGGTACCTTTTCGCGGGCGACGACGCCGCGCTCCCGGCGATTGCCGCCTCGATCGAATCCCTCCCCGCCGAGGCCAGGGGCCTGGCTTTCCTTGAGGTCGATAGCGACGCCGACATCCTTGACATCGCGGCGCCCGACGGCATCGAGCTCCGCTGGCTGTTTCGCTCCGGAGTCCCGGCAGGATCGAGCTCGATCTTACTCGAAGCCTTGGGCGAAGCCGAGTGGCTACCCGGCCGGGTGGATGTGTTTGCACACGGTGAACGGGGCTACATGAAAGGCCTGCGGGATATCTTCTTCAAGCAGCGCGGGCTTGAGCGTTCCCAAGTATCACTCTCCGGATACTGGGCCCAAGGGCGCGTGGAGGACGATTTCCAGGCGGAAAAGAAACTCCCGATCGGGCAGATCTGAGGCCCTCGCGCTTTGCGGGCGCTGGCGGCCCCGCGGCTTACCGCTCGCGCGGCTTAGCGTCTGCGGACGCGGCGGCGCTCGTTGCTCGCCAGCCCCTTGGTCAGGGGCCGGGCAAGGTTGTCACCAAGCACAATTCCCGCCGCCACACCCAGCACGATTGCGCCCGCGTTGAGCATGCCACCCGAACCCAGTAAGACGTCCGCTTCCTGAACCGTCAACACATACATGGACCGGAATATCTTCAGGCCAGGCAGCAGGATCAGGGCCGCGGGGACGGCCACCACCAATTGCGGTGCGCCGAGCCTGAGCGCCACCATCCGAGCCAGCAAGCCGATGACCACAGCGGAAATCGCGGGCGAAAGCCGGTCTCCCAGCCCGAGGTTGGAGGCCCCCCACAAGACGAAGTAACCCACCAAACCTACTGCCGCCGTCGGGAGCAGTAGTTTGAGCAGGGTCTGTTCAGTGATGCCGATGGCAATCACGGCCACGGCGATCAGGATCGCCTGGCCCCACAATGGATACGCCTCGGGGAATGTTTGAGTGACGTCGATCGCGACGCTGCCAATCAGGTCACCAACAACCACCGCGACGGCGATCCCGGCAACGATCGCACCGAAGGTCAGGATGGTGGACAGGAAACGTCCGGCCGCAGTGACGGGAAATCCGTTAATGGCATCTTGCACCGAAGAGACAAGTCGACCCGTTGGCAACAGCAGGAGGATGCCGCCCGCCACCACAATGGATGGAGGGATGTCTGCGCCTGCCCAGCGGAGCATGAGCGCGATGAACGTGACCAGGAAGGAGCAGGCTGCCGTGACGAAGAAGTCCGGTGTACGCCATTTGCCCAGCTGCCGGGCCACGAGGTTGATGAGCATGTTGGAAAGGAAAGCCAGGGCGGACGCTCCTAGTCCCCGCCCAGTACGCCGACGAAAACAGCGGAAAAGACGCCGAACGCCATGGTGACCATCCACCGCGGGTAGGGCTTGCTGCTGCGGATAATGTCATCCAGCCGGCGGACAGCCTCTGCCCTCCCCACGCCCCCGGCCACGATGTCCGTAACGAGCTGGTGCACCTGGGCCAGACCGGCATAGTTGTTGGTCCAGGAGCGGACTACCCGGAGCAAGGTGAGCGGGGTCTGGTCCTTGGGCGCATAGTTGATCTGGACTGACTGGTTCGTGATGTCGACTTCGATGTTCTTCAGACCGAGTGCAGCCGTGACCGCGATGATGCTGGTCTCGACTTCCAGGGCACCGGCCCCATAACGAAACATGGATTCGGCCATGTGCAGCGCGAAGTCGATGGTCTTGCGGGCTGAAGCATCAACTCCGCCCACTTGGATGGTGGGGTTGGCGTAGGGGCTGCCTGCCAGGCGGTCCACAATGCTCAAAGGGGCCGTGGGAGGATTCTCGCCCTGCACGAGCCTGCGAAGCATGCGTTTGGCGTTGACATTCTGGCGCACCTGGGATGGCTTCAACGGCTGCGTCTTGGGCAAGCCGTCCGTGGTGGGCCTATTGTCGGGGCGGTCGGTCACGCGGGTGTTCCTCCAAAGGGCGGGGCTCCTCCAAATATTGTGTGTTCCACAAGCGATTGACGGGGCAGCGCTGCGATTCTAGTAGAACTGCTGGCCCGTCCGGCGGGTGTAGATCTGCCGTGCGATGCGTTCCCCGGCAGCGGTCCACAGCTTGTACTTCAGCGGGCTGATGACTTGGTCATAGCAGCCTACGAAGTCTGTGACGGTCTTGCTGAAGCTGGTCTTGAACAGGCCGAGTCCGTGGAACGGGTGCGAGGTGTCCTTGAGCCGGTCCGCGGGCGGAGTGCCGCAGAAATCGTACTCAGTGCAACCCAGTTCCTTGACCTGGTTGATGGCCGTCCACTGGACCAAATGCGAATCGCCGTACTGCGCGCGCTTCTGCAGCGATCCGCCGTCCTTGTAGGTGCCCTTTCGGCCATAGTTGATCACGAAGGCGCCGACGGACGGGACACCGTTTTCGAAGACAAACAGGAGCCTGCCCTGGCCACGGTCGATGAAATTGGTCCAGAACTGGCGGTAGTACCCGAATTCGCGGACCCGCACCTGGGACTTCGCCTCTACGGTGTTCGTCATCAGCGCATACATGGAACGGAAGTTCTCCTCCGTGGGTTCCATGGTCTGGACTTCGACGCCTTCGCGAATCGCCCGGCGAACTGCGTTACGTCCGCGGGAATGGAGGTTACGCAGAAGCTGATTCTCCTCCGGAGAAATATCCAGCAGGGCTGTGGAGTCGTTCGGCTGCAAGTTAGGGGTCTTGACCACACCGGTGGCCGCGATCGCGGCCTTGGCATCCTCACTGAGGACAATGTCCGGCTCGATCTTGACGGCGAAGACCCCCAGTTTGTCCCGCTTCACGAATTCCTGGTTGGCCTTGATGATCCCCGGGATGTCCTCGACGCCGGCGACGTCCGGGCCCTTGATGAGGTACCAAAGCTTCCCGAGCAACGGAAAAGACTTCTCCAGGACCAGGTTGTAGCTGCTGTAATCCTGGGTTTCGTAGACGAGGTGTAGAGGCTTCCAGCCGAAGTGTTGTTTTACGTCTGCGAATGCCTCGGATTGGAGGAGGTTGCCGCCGTTGGGATTGGCCGTGACGTGTTTGTCCCAGTGTTCGATTTCCTCGGCGGTGGCAAAGCGTGCGGTAAATTCTCGCAAGGGGGCCGTGTCCAATCAGTTGCGTACTTGAGGCAGCAGGCACCGGTGTGCGGCGCAGGCGTTCAGCCTCAAGTCTATCGGCCCCCGGGACGAGCTACAGCCTGATCTGTTCCATGGCCTCCAGGTGGATGGCCTTCGGTTTCTCGCCAAGGTCCCGCTGGCCCTGGGCAAGGCGATCGGCGCTAACGAGAACGTCGAGCGACAACCCGGTGATGTCCTCGATGTCCTTGATGGGCACTTGGAACGTGCGGAATGGCCCTAGCGGCGGGGGCTCTTCCGCGAGAAGGCGCTCTTTGGTGACCTTCTCCATCTCCACCTCATCCAGAAGCGGGGTCTGGTCCACCACGAAGCCGGCGGCACCGAGTTCGGCGTCGTTGGTCCACGCTGCAATCTTCCAGAATTTCCGCGGCACGTGCACACCGCGGTATGGAGGGTCGTCATCCCGGAAGACCGGTCCCGTAAAGACGCTCATCCTCGCGCCAAAGGCGCCGGCATGGCCAAGAACGTGGTCCTCGAGTCCCGACCACAATTGCTTGCCCTGGTTGAATTTGTCGATCTGGGGTGCCGCATTGGTAAACACGAACGTTTCCTGGTTGGCCGTTTTGGCCGTAGCGGAATCGCCCCACACGGGGTCCAGCCGACGCACAAGATGGCCACGGTCGAAGGCATTGTTCGCGTAGACGTCCGGCCCTGCCTGCTGTTCTTCGGGGACCCTGGAATCGAAATGCCAGGTTCCTTCACGCGCCAAGGGGTCCAACTGGCTGCCCTCGATGTTGACGGCCACAATCGCGGCCAGCCTGCGGTCAGGACGGAACCGCACCGAAAAGTGGGTGTAATCAAGAAGAATCGTCGTTTCCGACGGACTGGGCAGCTCAAGGCCTGCCCGCAAAAATTCACTGCTGTATCCCCCGCTCATGGATACATGATGGCACTGGGGTCCGACAGTGAACAGACAGTAGCTGAGCTCGACAAGCCCGATCGATCAACGGTGGCGAAGGCCCCTTAGCATTCGACGACGTTGACGGCGAGGCCTCCCATGGCGGTTTCCTTGTATTTGGAGGACATGTCCTTGCCGGTTTCGCGCATGGTCACGATGACCTCGTCCAGGGAGACGCGGTGGGTGCCGTCGCCCCAGAGCGCCATTTTCGCGGCGTTGATGGCCTTGGCCGCGGCGATCGCGTTGCGTTCGATGCAGGGGATCTGCACGAGCCCGCCGATCGGATCGCACGTCAGGCCGAGGTTGTGTTCCATGGCGATCTCGGCCGCGTTCTCCACCTGTCCCGGGGAGCCGCCCATGACTTCGGCCAGGCCGGCGGCGGCCATCGAGGAGGCAGAGCCGACCTCGCCCTGGCAGCCCACTTCGGCCCCGGAGATCGAGGCCTGCTCCTTGTAGAGCACCCCGACGGCGCCGGCGGCGAGCAGGAACTTCACCACGACGTCGTCGCGGTCGGCCTGGGTGGCTTTGTCCATGCCGGGGGCGAAGTGCAGGGCGTAGTACAGCACGGCGGGGATGATCCCGGCGGCACCGTTCGTGGGCGCGGTGACCACGCGGCCGCCCGAGGCGTTCTCCTCGTTCACGGCCAGGGCGATCAGGTTCACCCATTCCTGCCAGTACTTCGGGTCCCGGTAGTCGGGGTCCTGGTCTTTGGTTTCCTTCAGGAGCCGTTCGTGCCAGTCGGGGGCGCGACGGCGGACCTTCAGTCCGCCGGGCAGCACGCCTTCGCGCTTGAGGGACGTTTCAACACAGGCCTCCATGACGGAGTAGATGTGCAGCAGGCCTTCGCGGATTTCCTCTTCGGTCCGGGAGGCGCGTTCGTTGATGAACATGATGTCCGAAATGCCCATGCCCTTGGACGCGCAGCGACCCATGAGCTCGGCGGCGGTGCGGAAGGGCAGCGGGAGTTCCTTCTTGGACTCCTCCAGTTCCTTCTGTGCCGCGTCCTCTTCGCCCTCGCGGACGATGAACCCGCCGCCCACGGAAAAGAACGTGGCCTCGTGCAGCACCTCGCCGTCGGCGTCGGACACGGCGAACTTCATGCCGTTCGTGTGCCGGGGCAGGACCGTGAGGGGGTGCAGGATCATGTCCGCCTCCCCGTACGGCAGGGACACCCCGGACCCGGGATCGACGGCGCCTGCCAGGTTCAGCAGGCCGGTCTCGGCGATCGAGGCGAGCCGTTCCTCCACTTCTTCGGGAAGGATCTCCTCGGGGTGGTAGCCCTCCAGGCCCAGCAGCACCGCGGTCATCGTGCCATGCCCGCGGCCCGTGGCCGCAAGGGAACCGTACAGATCAACGCGCAGGGACACCACCCGTTCCAGGGCACCGGAATCCCTCAGCTCACCCGCAAAGACCGCAGCAGCCCGCATCGGCCCCACGGTATGCGAACTCGAAGGACCAATCCCAATAGAGAAAAGATCGAAGACGCCAACAGCCATTGTCGGTTTCCTTAGTTAGTTGTGGTCGGGGACGGTGGGTGAGGTGAGAAGCGCGGCCCCGACGGGCCGTTGGTTCCGACAGGATTGCCGGACCCAACGGCCCAAGAGAGACGGTCAGCTAAGCGCTGCAACGCCCGGGTAGAGCGGGTGAGCGGCGGCGAGTGCCTCCACGCGGTGACGCAGGCCGGAGAGGTCTGCGTCGGCGTCGGCGATCAGTGCCTCGGCGATGACGTCCGCAACCTCACGGAACGCCGCTTCACCGAAACCGCGCGTGGCCAGGGCCGGGGTGCCGATCCGAAGACCGGAGGTCACCATCGGGGGGCGCGGGTCGAAGGGAACCGCATTGCGGTTGACGGTGATGTCGATCGCGGCGAGGCGGTCCTCGGCCTGCTGGCCGTCCAGTTCGCAGTTGCGCAGATCCACCAGCACCAAGTGCACGTCCGTGCCGCCCGAAATCACCGAGATCCCCTTGGCCGTGACGTCAGGCTGGATGAGGCGTTCGGCCAGGATCCGGGCACCGGCCAGCACGCGCTCCTGGCGCTCCTTGAACTCTTCCGACCCGGCGATCTTGAACGCCACGGCCTTGCCGGCGATCACGTGCTCCAGCGGGCCGCCCTGCTGGCCCGGGAAGACCGCGGAGTTGATCTTCTTGGCGATGTCGGCGTCGTTGGAGAGGATGATGCCGCCGCGCGGACCGGCGAGGGTCTTGTGCGTCGTGGACGTCGTGACGTGGGCGTGCGGGACCGGGGACGGGTGCAACCCGGCGGCCACGAGGCCGGCGAAGTGCGCCATGTCCACCATCAAATACGCGCCCACAAGGTCCGCGATCCGGCGGAACTCGGCGAAGTCCAGCTGGCGCGCGTAAGCGGACCAGCCGGCCACGATCAGCGCCGGCTTGTGCTCCAGGGCCAGGCGCTCCACCTCGGCCATGTCGACCGTGTGGGTGTCCTCCCGGACACCATACGGGACCACGTTGTAGAGCTTGCCGGAGAAGTTGATCCGCATCCCGTGGGTCAGGTGCCCGCCGTGGGCCAGGTTCAGGCCCATGATCGTGTCGCCCGGCTTGATCAGCGCGTGCATCACCGAAGCGTTCGCCTGGGCACCGGAGTGCGGCTGCACGTTCGCGAACCCGGCACCAAAGAGGGCCTTCACCCGGTCGATGGCCAGCTGCTCGATGATGTCCACGTGCTCGCAGCCACCGTAGTAGCGCTTGCCCGGGTAGCCCTCGGCGTACTTGTTCGTCAGCACCGAACCCTGAGCCTGCATCACGGCCACGGCGGTGTGGTTCTCGGACGCGATCATTTCCAGGCCCGAACGCTGACGGTCCAGCTCGTCGTCGATTTTCGCCGCGATCTCTGGATCCAGCTCGGACAACAGCGTGTCCAGGGACGGGGAAACGACCTGCTCGAACACGGCGGTTCCGTTTGCGGCGCTCACAGCTCGCCACCGTTCTTGGAAGCGTATTCCTCCGCGGAAAGCAGCGGACCGTCGGACTCCGCGGCCACCTTGAAGAGCCAGCCCGCACCGTACGGATCGTTGTTGATCAGGGCAGGATCGTCGACGACGGCGGAGTTCACTTCCGTGACCTCGCCCGTCACCGGGGAGTACAGGTCCGAGACGGACTTCGTGGACTCAACCTCGCCGCAGGTCTCCCCCGCGGTCACAGCCGAACCGATCTCGGGCAAGTCAACGTACACAATGTCGCCAAGGGCATCGGTGGCCACGGCGGATATACCGACAGACACAAGATTGCCGGCTTCGCGGGCAACCCACTCGTGCTCGTCGGAGTACTGGAGTTCAGGTGCAACTTTTGCCATGTTTTTTCCTTTGCGTTGGTCTAAAAAACAGTTGTGGTCAGGTTACGCGGCGGGGGCCGCCATCCTCTGCGCGCTGCTCCTTCGTCGCTTTGACGCACGCTGCCGGATGCCGCTCCCCCACCGCTAGAGGCTTGTTCAGTTTTCGGGGCCAACAGTTCCGGAAAAGAACGCTGGCCCTTTCGGTCTTAGTAGGTGACCCGTGGTTCCCGTGGGCCAAGCTGCGGCAGGCGGCTCATCATCCAGCACCTTTGGCTTTCGAAAGCGAGCCAAAGGTGCCGGACTGAAACTGAACCCGAAGTGAGCCGCACAGAAGGTGAACTGCACGGCCCCATCGGGTGCCGGCATCCGGCAGCATGCGTCCCCACCGTCCCCCTAACCTCGCAAGCTCGGCCAGGGAACCCTGACGGCGTGGGCCCCTGCGGGAGCGACACGTCCGCTCAGCGGGCGTCTTCGCGACCGAGCATGCAGAGGATGTCGGACCCGACGGGCTAAACGCAACCACGGTCACCCACCCACCGGAACCGCGGGCCAACCGCGACCTACTTGGCCCGCTTGTAGAACGGCAGTGCCACGACCTCGAAGGGCTCGGCCTTGCCGCGCAGGTCTATGTCCAGGGCCGTGCCGGGTTCGGCGTGTTCGACGTCGACGTAGGCCAACGCGACGGGGTAGCCGAGGGTGGGGCTGGGCTGGCCGGAGGTGACTTCTCCGACCACCGCACCGTCCTTGAGGACCGGGTAGTGGCTGCGGCCGGCGCGGCGGCCCAGGCCCTTGAGGCCAACGAGCTTGCGGCCGCTGGTGGAACCGGCGCCCCCGGCTTTCAGGGCTTCCAGGGCGGCGCGGCCCACGAAGTCGCTTTCCTTGGCCAGCGACACCACCGGGCCCAGGCCGGCCGCGTAGGGGTTGCCTTCGCGGGAAAGCTCGTTGCCGTAGAGCGGCATGCCGGCTTCCAGGCGCAGCGAATCCCGGGATGCCAGGCCGGCGGGGATCAGCTCGCCGTCCTCGGCTGCGGCGGCGATTGCTTGCCACAGGGCGGCTGCGGCATCGTTGTCCACGAAGATTTCGAAGCCGTCCTCGCCGGTGTAGCCGGTGCGGGCGAGCAGCAGCTCGGTCGTGTTCCCTGCAAAGGTGAAGGGAACCTCGACGGCGGCGTAGTACTTGAGCCCGGTGACGAGGGAGTGCTGATCGGCCGGGACCAAGCGCAGGAGGATCTCTTCGGCCTTGGGGCCCTGGACCGCGATCAGGGAGGTGGCCGCGGAGGCGTCCTCGACGACGACGTCGAAGCCGCCTTCTTTGCCCGATCGGGCCCTTTGTGCCAGCGCCTCGGCAACAACTTTGGCGTTGCCGGCGTTGGGGACCACGAGGAACGTGGAATCCCCACGGCGGTAGGTGATGAGGTCGTCGATGATTCCGCCGTCTTCCTGGCAGATCAGCGAGTACTTGGCCTTGCCAATAGACATCGCGGAGATCTTGCCCACCAAGGCGTAGTCCAGGAAGGCCGCGGCGTCCGGGCCGGTGACCCAGACTTCGCCCATGTGGGAGAGGTCGAACAGGCCAGCGGCATTGCGGACGGCGTGGTGTTCGGCCAGTTCGGAGGAGTACTTCAGGGGCATCTGCCAGCCACCGAAATCGGTGAAGGAAGCGCCGAGCTTCTTGTGCTCTTCGTAGAGCGCCGTGTAGTTCTCAGTCATCGTGAGGAGTCCTTAGTTCTCGAAGTCTTCGATCGGAGGGCAGGAGCAGACCAGGTTGCGGTCCCCTGCGGCGCCGTCGATGCGGCCGACAGGCGGGAAGTACTTGTCCTGCTTGAGGTGGTGGACCGGGAACACGGCCTGCTCGCGGGAGTACTCACGGTCCCAATCGGAACTCACGACGGCGGCCGCGGTGTGCGGCGCGTGGCGCAGCGGGCTGTTCTCCACCGCGAAGTCGCCGTGGGCGACCTGGTCGATTTCCTTGCGGATGGTGATCATGGCCTCGATGAAGCGGTCGATCTCCCCCAGGTCCTCGGATTCGGTGGGCTCCACCATCAGGGTGCCGGCCACCGGGAACGCCAGGGTGGGGGCGTGGAAACCGTAGTCGATGAGGCGCTTGGCCACATCCTCCGCGGTGACTCCGGTCTTGGCCGTCAGTTCGCGCAGATCCAGGATGCACTCGTGCGCCACGAGTCCGCCTTCACCGGTGTAGAGGACCGGGAAGTGCTCGTTCAGGCGCGAGGCGATGTAGTTCGCCGCAAGCAGCGCGGACTTCGTGGCCTCGGTCAGGCCTTGCCCGCCCATGAGCTTCACGTACGCCCAGGAAATCGGCAACACACCCGCGGAGCCGTACCGCGAAGCGGAAATCGCGACGCCAGTCCCTGGCAAAGAAGCGCCGTCTTCATGCGCTGCCTTGTTCGCATCGCCCGGCATGAAGGGTGCAAGGTGCGCCTTGGCAGCGACCGGGCCCACGCCCGGTCCGCCGCCGCCGTGCGGGATGCAGAAGGTCTTGTGAAGGTTCAGGTGGGACACGTCGCCGCCGAACTTGCCCGGCTGGGCCAGGCCAACGAGCGCGTTGAGGTTGGCGCCGTCAACGTACACCTGGCCGCCGGCTGCATGCACGGAGTCGCAGATCTCGCGCACGTCCGCGTCGTACACGCCGTGCGTGGACGGGTAGGTGATCATGATGGCCGAGAGGACATCCTTGTTGGCCTCGATCTTGGCCTGCAGGTCCGTATGGTCGATCGTGCCGTCCGCCGCGGTGGCCACCACAACCACCTTCATGCCGGCCAGCACCGCCGAGGCAGCATTGGTGCCATGGGCCGACGCCGGGATGAGGCAGACGTTGCGCTGCAGGTCCCCGCGGGAGAGGTGGTAACCGCGGATGGCCAGCAGGCCCGCGAGCTCACCCTGGGAACCGGCGTTGGGCTGGATGGACACCTGGTCGTAACCGGTGATCTCCGTCAGGTCGGCTTCCAGATCTTCGATCAGTTCACGCCAGCCCCCGGTCTGGGAATCCGGGGCGAAGGGGTGGATCGAGGCGAACTCCGGCCAGGAGATGGCTTCCATCTCGGCAGTGGCGTTCAGCTTCATGGTGCACGAACCCAGCGGGATCATGGTGCGGTCCAGCGCAAGATCACGGTCAGAGAGCCTGCGGATGTAGCGCAGCAGCTGGGTTTCGGAACGGTGCGTGTTGAACACCGGGTGCTGCAGGTAGTCCGAAGAACGCACGACGTCGGCCTCCAGGGCGAAACCCTCACCCGACTCCGCGAGCGAAGCGCCGAACGCGGCGACGACGTCGGCGAGGACCGCCGCCGTCGTGGTCTCATCCACTGACACGCCGACCATGTCGCCGTCGATGATCCGCAGGTTGATGCCCTTGGCCTCGGCGGCTGCAACGATCCCGGCAGCCTTGCCCGGGACGCGGACCGTGACGGTGTCGAAGAAGCTCCCGTGCAGGACCTCAAGGCCCGCGGCCTTCAAGGACGCCGCCAGAGTCCGGGCGTGGCTGTGGGCGGTCTCGGCAATCGCCTTCAGCCCATCGGGGCCGTGGTAGACCGCGTACATCGAGGACACGATGGCAAGCAAAGCCTGCGCGGTGCAGATGTTGGACGTCGCCTTCTCGCGGCGGATGTGCTGCTCCCGGGTCTGCAGCGCCAGACGGTACGCGGGAGTGCCGGCGTCGTCCTTCGAAACCCCCACCAAACGGCCCGGCATCGACCGCTCAAGGCCCTTCTGCACCGCCATGTACGCGGCGTGCGGGCCGCCGAAGAACAACGGAACACCGAAACGCTGGGTGGAACCGACCGCGATGTCCGCACCCTGCTCCCCCGGAGGCGTGATCAGGGTCAGGGCCAGCAGGTCCGCGGCGACGGTGACGAGGGCGCCCCGTTCCTTGGCGGCAGCGATCACCGCCGTGTGGTCGAACACCCTGCCCGAAACGCCCGGCTGCTGCAGCACGATCCCGTTGATCTCGCCCCCGGGCAGGCCCAGGGACAAGTCCGCGATCTCCACCTCGAAGCCCAGCGCCTCGGCCCGGCCCTTCACGATCGCGATGGTCTGCGGCAGGCAGTCCGCGTCAAGGACCGTCTTGCCGTCATGGGCCGCC
This sequence comes from Arthrobacter sp. MMS24-S77, assembly GCF_054888235.1. Classification (NCBI taxonomy): domain Bacteria; kingdom Bacillati; phylum Actinomycetota; class Actinomycetes; order Micrococcales; family Micrococcaceae; genus Arthrobacter; species Arthrobacter sp. MMS24-S77. The sequence continues at coordinate 876,362 of NZ_JBTZRN010000001.1, read as the reverse complement.
TTGTTCTTGTTGGCCCGGCGCATCATCAGGACCGCCTCGGCCACCGCCGTGGCTTCATCCAGCAGGGAGGCGTTGGCGATGGGCAGGCCCACCAGGTCCTGGACCATGGTCTGGAAGTTCAGCAGCGCCTCGAGACGGCCCTGGGAAATTTCCGGCTGGTACGGGGTGTACGCCGTGTACCAGGCCGGGGACTCGAGGATGTTGCGGCGGATCACCGGCGGAGTGACGGTGTCGTAATAGCCCTGGCCGATCATCTGCACGGCCGTCTTGTTCTTGGCCGCCAGCCTGCGCAGCTCCGCCAGAACCTCAACTTCGCTGAGGGCGTTCTGGAGGGTCAGGGCGACGTCCTGGCGGATGTCATTGGGAACCGCGGTGTCCACGAGCGAATCGACACTGTCGTAACCAACAGACTTGAGCATGATGTCAATGTCGGCTTGGCGGCGGGCGCCGATATGCCGGTCAACGAACGTGGTGGAGGTTGAACTAACCGTCACGAAGGAACTCCATTACTAAGGCGGCGTGGGTACGCCACAGCTAATCGGGTTCCTCCCCGCTCTGTATTGGACCTGAGAGTTTCCGCGAATCCGCGCTTTCGCGCTGCTTCGCTTGCACCGTCGGTGAGCACGCGTCAGCGTGCTGCTTTCCAGAGTTGCCTTGCCGCGGCGGTGCGTGGGCCTGAGAGATTCCTGGGGAGGATTTGCTCCTACGGCGCCTGCATCACATGCCTGCAGGACTCTCCCGCCGCAGATCAAAGGCGTATTCAGTTATGTGAATCGGATCGTGGTTGCCGGTGACGGCTGCCACAACTGTCAATTGTCCTATGGACTGCTCGCGTCCGCAAATATGGGTCACCGAGCCGCCTGACTTCCCCAACTGACTCGCACTAGATGTCGTTTTGGAGCCTCTAAAGGACAACAACTGCTAGTCAGTTGGGTCGGCACTCAGTTACGCAGGCGTTCGACGGCGGCAAGCAGCGCACCGACGTCGGCGTTCCTCTCGCTCGCATTGGCTCCCGGGCCGCCTTCAAGCATTGCGTTGAAGTAGAGCCCATCGCCCATATACCGGACCGCCTTGGCCATCTCCGGACCCACTTCGTCGGCGAGCACATCCAGCCATTGTTGCTGGATCCCGGCAAAGCGCCTGCGGGTTTCTTCGTGCGCTACCTCCGCAAGCCGCGTGGCGGCCACGAACACCCTGTCCATGGGAGTATCGGCCCACAGGGAGGACTTGATGAAGAACGCAGAGGCGCCCTCGGGAGCCGCCTTCATCGCCTCGATGTCCAGTGCGGCGAGCGCGTCCATGCGTTCGAGCAGGGCGCTGATCATGGATTCCTTGTTGGGGAAATGGTAGAGCAAGCCCCCCTTGGAGACGCCTGCGCGCTTGGCGACGGCGTCCAGGGTGGCAGCCCGCTCCCCCACCTCGATCAGCAGGGCTTCAAAGGCATCCAGGACAGCGTCCCGGGCAATAGGTTTTCGCGGCATGGTGTCCATCATCCCTTAGTTCGATGCGGCAGATCGATGAGTCGAATTGAAACTATACCGTCCAGACGGTACAGTTATCTTCATGTTCAGCCCATCCACAACCCAGCACCCCCGCACCTCGTCGACCCAGTCCGCCCCGTGGCGCGATTGGACTGCCCTGGCACTCTTGATGTTCCCTGTGCTGCTGGTGGCTGTGGACAATACCGCGCTGACATTTGCCCTGCCGGAAATCGCCCGGACGCTGGACGTCGGGGGCGTACAGCTGCTGTGGGTCGTAGACGTTTACGCGCTGGTCCTGGCCGCATTGCTGGTGTCCATGGGCAACTTGGGAGACAGGATCGGCCGCCGCCGCTTGCTCTTGATCGGCAGCACGGGCTTCGCCGCCGTTTCCGCGGCCACTGCATTCGCCCCGTCGGCCGAATGGCTCATTGCTGGACGCGCCGGCATGGGCATCTTCGGAGCCATGCTCATGCCCTCAACGCTGTCCTTGATCCGCAATATCTTCCCGGACCCGAACCGCCGCCGGCTTGCTGTGGCTGTCTGGGCCGCAGGCTTCTCCGGCGGCGCCGCGCTCGGGCCGATCTTCGGTGGCTGGCTCGTGGAACACTTCTGGTGGGGAGCCGTGTTCCTGGTGGCCGTGCCGCTGTTGCTGCCCTTGCTGGCCTTCGGCCCGTCCCTGATTCCCGAGTCCAAGGACCGCAATCCGGGCAAACCTGACGTCCCCAGCGTCGTGCTGTCTATCCTGACGATGGCGCCTCTGGTTTATGGCATCAAGGAGGCCGCGGTGCACGGCTTCGGCCCGGGACCCGCCGCCTTCATGGCGTTCGGCATGGCCATGGGAATCGTCTTCGTCCGCAGGCAGCGTTCCCTGGCATCGCCCATGCTGGACGTACGGCTTTTTGGGAACAAGGTTTTCAGCACGGCCATCATTGCCAACGTCCTGTCCCTGTTTTCCATGACAGGCTTCATCTACTTCTTCGCGCAGCACTTGCAGCTCGTAGAGGGCCAGTCCCCCATGGAGGCAGGAATCGCCATGGTTCCGGCACTGCTGGCCACCATCGTGGCAGGCCTGGTGGTGGTTCCCCTGGTCAAGCGGATCCGCCCGGGACTCGTGGTGGCTTTCGGCCTGACGTTGAGCGCCGTGGGTTATCTCGTGGCCGCCCTGGGCAACCATGGCCAGGGCCCCGGGTACCTTTTGACGGCACTCCTGCTGCTGGCCATCGGGGTTGGATCGGCGGAGACCATCTCCAACGACCTCATCCTGGGCGCCGTTCCTGCCGACAAGGCCGGCGCGGCCTCGGCGATCTCCGAGACAGGCTACGAACTCGGCTCATTGCTGGGCACGGCAGTCCTTGGCTCGATCCTGACCGCGTCCTACCAGCACCACTTGCTTCTTCCCGTTGAACTGTCCGGCCATGCCGCCGAGCGTTCGCGGGAGACGCTCGCCGGAGCCGTGGACACCGCCGCTGCACTGCCCCAGCCACTGGCCGGAGCCCTGACCGCCGCGGCGCGTGCCGCCTTTGAATCGGGCGTCCACATCACCGCGGCGATCGGGCTGGTACTGATGGCTGGAGCGGCAGTCCTTGCCGCCGTCGTACTCCGCCGCGTGCCGACCGCGAAGTAGGCCGTCAGTCGCCTTCGACGAAGGCCTTGGGGGCATCGAGGAGACCCTCGGTGCCCTCTTTACGGCACTGAAGCGCCTGCTGTCAGGCTCCGTCCCGTATGCACGGCTAGGCTGGGCCCCATGAGCACAGCTGAGCAAAAATCCACGTGGCATGCCGAACACAAAGCAAGCTTGAGCTCGGGTCAGCGAGCCGCGGATATCATGCGAAATGGGATGGGGAGCTGGCCGTTCGTCGGCGGCTTCATCTTCTTCATGCTCGTGTGGGCAGCCATCAACACCTGGGTACTGCCAGGCAACGGTTGGGACCCCTACCCGTTCATCCTGCTGAACCTGTTCCTGTCGATGCTGGCGGGGCTTCAGGGAGCGATCCTCCTGATCGCCGCCAAACGCCAGGATGCGATTGCGGCCGCGATGGCCCAACACGACTACGACACAGACCTCGCCGCGCGAGCGGACATTGGCCTGCTGTTGAAGATCAACGAACAACAGCTGGAAATCCTGCGTGAGCTTCGCAGGATCACTCCCGACGCTGAAGTTAGACGGTCCCCAAACTAGACGGCTTGGTTCAACGCGGCATCGTGCGAACTGAAACCACGCGTAATTCCGCCGAGGGTCGCGGTGGCGAGCGTCGAGAGGTAGTCGTGCCGGCGTCGCGCAGTAATCCGCGACTGCGGCTCGAGGACTTGCTCGGGGTCGTCAGCGTAGTGCGCAGAGAGACCATCGCGCATGAGCCGGATACCTTCGGCGCGCTGTTGGGACACTGCGGCGTGCGTGGAACCAAGCTCTTCGGCGAGCTCCTTGACGGTCCTCCCGGCGAAGTAGATCTCCTCGACGACGTATCGCATCTTTTCGGGCAGGGCCTCGACGGCGGCGCGAAGGTACTTGAGGCGTTCATCGGCCAGGACGGAGTGTTCCGGGGAGAGAGTGTCCGCGGCAACGGTGTCGACGACGACGTCGTCCAGCGGCGATAGCGTCCGGGCGGCATCGGCGAGGGCCGCCTCCACCACGCTGCGCTCGACGCCGAGGGCTGACGCGGTTTCCGCCACAGTAGGCGTCCGACCAAGGACGCCGGAAAGGGTTTCCTGGACCGACATGGTTTCCTTGATGCGTTTGCGTGCCGAGCGGGTAGCCCAGTCGCTGGCCCGCATCTCGTCCGCAAACGCCCCGACGATCCGGCGGCGCGCAAATGCGCCGAAGGGGACTCCGAGGCTCGGATCGAAGGAATCGGCGGACGTTATCAACGCCACGGACCCTACAGACGCGAAATCGTCGCGCGACAAATGAGAAGCTCTCGCACAGAGCTCAGACACCAAGTAGCCAACGAGCGGCAAATGCTGCAGCACCAACTCGTTGCGTTCTTCGCGATTCAAAATTAGTCCCCCATGAGACCGGATTATTGAGTTGCAAAAGCCTGATTCCAAGGATCCTCCGGCGAGCTGCTGAGACGATGCAGCAGGCTAAAAGTTGCCTGGAACAGACACGTATTCAGTGAACATACCATCTGCCATATAACAATGCGTGTACGCTCATGAAAAAGATGTAAAGCCGGCCGCGGGATCATGTTCCGCAGGCCAAACCGGGGAATGGGGAACCGTGGGGGCGGATGAGCTTTCAGCGATGCTGTGGCGCGAGCGGAGGCAGCTGGAACTGCTGTTGTTCCGGCTCGAAACACAGCTGCTGCACGTTCGGGCAGGCAATTGGCATTGGCTGAAATTCACCGCCTCTGACGTGGAAAAGGTTCTGGAAAACCTTCGGTTCGACACCCTGGCCCGGAACATCGAATCGTCGGCCGTGGCGATCAAATGGCGTGCTCCCGCGAATGCTACGCTGCCCAAGATCGCCTCCGTGGCGCCGCCCGGAATGTGGCCGGAACTGCTTCAGGAACACCACAAGGGCATGGTGCTGCTGCTGAAGCAAGTCGAAGCTGCCGTCGCCGCCAACATCGAGGCGCTCCTGTCGGGGCCAAGCGGGGCCGGGGACGTGCGGCTCGCGGCAGCGCAGGCCGGGGACGTTTTGGTCCCGGATGCGTCGGGAACGGAGGCCTCGGCCGACACAGGCGACGCCGCGGATGACGTGATGCTGCTGGCGGAAAGCGCCAATATTGAGCGGGCCCTAGCCGTGACGAGGGATTGTTCGCTGCCACTCCTCGAAGAATTCCTCGGCTTGGCTTAGTGCGCCGACGCTCCTGAAGATATACCGGTACCCCGGGGACTAGTCAGGCTTTCGGCGGGATGCCGGGGGTCGCAACCCGGCAAGGAGCTCCTCGGCCTCGGGGCCGGCCTTCGCCGCCGCGAGGTTGGCAGCGGCGATCGCTTCAACCACTTCACGACGCTGGATGGACACCCCGCGGGGCGCCTCGATCCCGATCCGCACCCCGTCGCCGCGGCCCTCCATGACCGTGATGACAATGTCATCACCAATCATGATCTGTTCGCCCGGCTTGCGTGTCAGTACCAGCATGCTCTCAATCTACCTTTCCAAACACTCCGGCACGGGCGGGCTTGCCGTCCACCCAGCCGATGGGAAGGCCGAGTCCGTTGACCGTCTCCGGGCTCATGGTCTCCGCCGCACCGAAAACGGCCAGCGCATCGAGTGAAGAACTCTCGGCCGCCAAAGCTGCGGAGAGCGCCCGCACCCAGGCCTGAGTATCTTCCGCCTTCCGTGTGGCATCGGCGACCAGCCACAGCTGGTCTGCGGCGAGGCCGGCGATGTGCGCCGCATGCGCCACGGCTTCGCGTGGCCTGCCGAGTCCGTACGCCACGAGCACGGTTTGGCCAGTGAGCACCGCTTGGGCGCGGGCCGCCGTCGCGCCCTGACGCCCCGCCACGTGGAGGTGCCCGAACGCGGTCAACTCCCCCGCCGTCCGGACGTCGGAGCCGCCCTCCGCGATCGACATCTCAAGCGCGGGACCCAAGGCGTCGTCACCAAGGCCGAGCAGGATGATGAGGTTGCCGCTGCCAGCTAATGGAACTGGCACGAGCGCGGGAACCGGTACCGGTACGGCCGCGGGTGCCGGTGCTAGCGCCGGGACAGCGTGCCCGACGGCGGCGGTTGGCAAGGCTGTCAGCATCCCTTGGGCTCTCGGTTCAGGTACCGGTGGCTGGAACTCCTTGCCTAACTGCTCCAACATCCCGGCGAAATCCGGCGAGGCAGTCGAAACAGCTGCCGCGGGCCGGTGAAGGTCCACTTCAGCCGCGTCGGCCTGCTCAAGCAGCGCCGCGATGGCGGGCCCCTCCAACGCATGCGCCTCCCCGCCGGGGTGGGCTTCCCAACTAACTCGCAGTTGTTGTCGTTCTGAGCCGTCAAAACGACAACTATTGGTAGCTAGTTGGGTGGAACCCTGTACGGGAACTTCGATGGTGGCCTCGTAGCGATTGGCCGCGAAGAGCCCGGCGATTCCCGGGTTGGTGACCTTCTCGGCGGAGACGATCCGCGCCCCGGGCCCGTACTGCTGCTCGGCCTTCTCCCGGATGACCTCCAAGGATGCGCCCTTAAGCTTGTATTGCTTCGGCATGGCGGACCACCCCCACGGTTTCGATCTGGATGTTGGCCGACGTCACTTCGCGGTAGGACAGCACGGGGACGCCGCCGTCGGGGGTCACCACGAGCCGCCGGACAGCGGGCCGCAACGCCGGGGCGCACACCAAGACGGCTTGCCGTCCGGCAGCCGCGGCCGTTTCCATGGAACTCTTCACAGAGGCCAAGACTGCATCCAGTCGCGCTTGGCTCATGACGATCTGGGTGCCTCCCTCGGCCGGGCGCATGTCTTCAAGCATGGACTGTTCCAGGAGCGGATCGATCATGATCACATTGAGCACCGCGCCGTCCAGGAACTTGGCAGCGAGCGCGGGCCCCAGGGATTGCCGGGCGGCTTCGACCAATGCCTCGGGTTCGGTGGAAACTTTAGCGCGCAGGGCCAGTGCCTCGTAAATGCGCGGAAGGTCGTTGATGGGAACCTGTTCTTCGAGGAGGCCCTGCAGCACCCGCTGCACCTCTGCGAGGGACATCAGCCCTGGAATGAGTTCCTCGACGGCGGCAGGGCTCTGCTTGCGCACGCCTTCCGTCAGCACGCGGACGTCCTCCCGGGTGAGGAGCCTCGCGGCGTTGGCGGAGACGATCGATGACAAGTGCGTCACCAGCACGGAAACCCGGTCGATCACGGTTGCCCCGGTCATTTCGGCGCTGTGCCGCATTTCAGTGGGGATCCACTTTCCGGCCAGCCCGAAGACCGGCTCCACCGTGGAGATGCCCGGCAGGGCATCAAGGTAGTCGCCGAGGGCGAGCAACTTGCCCGACGGCGCCGTGCCACGTCCTGCTTCGACGCCGGCAATGCGGATGGCGTAGTTCGCCGGTGGCAGCTCCACGTTGTCGCGCGTGCGGACGGGCGGGATCACGATCCCCAACTCCATGGCGATCTTGTGGCGCAGTGAGCGCACGCGCGCCAGGAGATCGTCCGAGGCACCGGAGACCATGTCCACAAGGTCCGGAGCCAGCAGGATCTCCACGGGGTGGATGCGCATGTCCTGCATGAGCCGCTCGTTGGGGTCTTCCTCGGAACTCAGGGTGGCTGCTTCCTCGGCGTCCTGTTCCGCGAGCTGCTTCTTTTGCTGCGCCGCCAAACGCCTGGAAGCGAACAGGAGGAAGGCACCTACCAGCAGGAACGGCAGGATTGGCATGCCGGGGATCAACGCCATGGCCACGGCGGCCAGTCCTGCGATGAGCATGGCGTTGGGCGACTGCATGAGCTGCGAGGAAGCGGTACGGCCCATGTCCTCTTCGGCATTGGACCGGGTCACGATCATGCCCGTGGACACGGCCATGAGGAGGGCCGGAATCTGCGTCACGAGCCCGTCGCCCATGGTCAGCAGTCCATAGGAGTTGAGTGCATCGCCCACATTCATGCCGCGCTGCAGCACACCGATGGCAATGCCGCCCACGAAATTGATGATGATAATGATGATGCCCGCAATGGCATCGCCCTTGACGAACTTCGAGGCGCCGTCCATGGCACCGTAGAAATCAGCCTCGGCGGACACCTCGGCGCGGCGCTTGCGGGCCTGGGCATCGGTGATGAGGCCAGCGTTGAGGTCCGCGTCGATGGCCATCTGCTTGCCGGGCATGGCGTCCAGGGTGAATCTTGCCCCCACCTCGGCCACGCGTTCGGCACCCTTGGTGACCACCACGAACTGGATGACCACCAGGATCAGGAACACCACGGCGCCGATGATCATGGAGCCACCCACAGTGACCTTGCCGAAGGCATCGATCACTTGTCCGGCGAAGCCCTGCCCCAGCACCAGCCGGGTGGAGGCGACGTTGAGTCCCAGCCGGAACAGCGTGGCCACCAGCAGCAAGGACGGGAACACCGAGAAGTCCAGCGGCTTCTTGACGAACATGCTGGTGAGCAGGATCAGCAGGGCAAGCAGGATGTTGCAAACGATCAAGAAGTCCAGCAGCGGGGCCGGAACGGGAACCACCAGCAGCAGCACGATGCCCACGATTCCCACCGGCACGGTGAGCCTGGCGAATCTGTTGTTCATTGCTGTGTCCTGTCCCGGGTGGAGTGGCTGCTGGTCTTGGCTCGAAGGCTGTGGCTCATGCGGAGGCTCCAGCCGGGGGCCTTGCCAAAGCATGGGCGACGCCTGGCATACGGTGCATTCCGCGTGCCGCTCCCCTGGCCTTGAGCGACATCACGAACGCCAGGACTCCCGCCACGGCCCGGTACAGCTCCACGGGGATTTCCTGGCCGAGCTCACAGGCCGAATGCAGCGCCCTTGCCAGCGGAATGTCCTGGACCATCGGAACCGATTTCGCCTCCGCCTCTTCCCTGATGCGGGCAGCGATGATCCCCGCTCCCTTGGCCACAACGCGCGGTGCCGCTTTGCCGGCGTCGTACTTCAGCGCGACGGCGACGTGAGTCGGGTTGACGAGAACGACGTCGGCGTCTGCGATGGCGCCGATCATGCGGTTCCGGCTCATGGTCAGTTGGCGCGAGCGGCGCTGCGACTTGATGAGGGGATCGCCGTCGCTGTTCTTGTTTTCGTCCTGGATTTCCTTCTTGGACATGCGCGTCTTCCTGCGGTTGCGGCGCATGACCACAAAGATGTCCACCGCCGCCAGAACCAGGCCAGCGAGCACGGCGAACTGGATCAGCGAACCGATGCCGCCTGCCGCCGCGGAAAGGACGCCAGACACCGGCAGGCCCCCGGCAGTGAGCAGCACCGGGATGAGGCCCTGCACCACCGCGTACAGGACAAGCCCGACGACGGCGGTCTTCAGGAGTGCTTTGAGGCCGCCCCACAGTGCCTGCCCACCGAAGATCCGTTTGACGCCGCTGATCAGGTTGAAGTGTTCAAACTCAGCCCGGAACCTCTTGAAGTGGATGCCGCCCTGCAGCGCTGATCCCGCCAGGACCACCACCATGACCACCACGAACAAAGGCCCCAACACCTGGGCCAAGGAACCGAACCCGGCTTCAAGGGCTGCGACGGCCTTGGCGGGCTCAGGGTGGGCAATGACGCTGCGGACGCTGAACAACTGGTCCGCAGCGGCGTTGGAGGCCCGCTCAATAGTCGATGGAATCATTGCCGCCGCGGAACCGACGGCGAGCCAGGCTGTGAGGTCCTGCGAGCGGGAAAGCTGCCCCTTTGAACGGACTTCCCGCATTCGTTTGTCAGTGGCTTGCTCGGTTTTTTCCTGTGAATCCGACATCAACCCACCCCCATCAGCGTGTTTGCCGTTTGTTCGGCGAGGATGGCCACTAGCCGTGGCAGGGCGAGGAAGAGGAACCCGGCGAGTGCCAGGGTAATGAAGATCTTGAGCGGGAAGCCCAGGGCGAAGGCGTTCAAGGCGGGGGCAACGCGGGTGAGGAGGCCCAGTCCGATGTCGGCGAGCACCAGGACCACCAACAGGGGCCCGGCGATTTGCACCGCCGAAAGGAACATTCCGGTGACGGCGGAGACCATCGCTTGCACAGGCTGTGCCAGGTCCAGTCCGCCGGCGAGCGGCAACGCGGCGAAACTCCCGGTCAGGCCGCCGATCACCAATTGGTAGCCGTCGGAAGCAAAGAGCAGTGCGAGCGCGGCCATCTGCATCAACCTGGTGAATTGGGCGCCATTGACCATCATCTGCGGATCGAAGCCCTGTGCCATCTGGAAGCCGCTGAAAAGGTCCAGCAGGCTGCCTGCCGACTGGATAGCCGCGAAAACCAGGGAAACGAGGAAGCCCAGGACCAGCCCGGTCGCGAGCTCCAGGACCACCCCGGTGATGAATCCAGCGGTGTCCTTGGGTGTGTAGCCCACCGAGAGCCGCTGGTACACGGCCAGGCCCAGGCCGAGGCCCAGCATGGCCTTGATGCGCGCGGGTATGGCGTGGTGGGAGAAGGGAGGAGCCACCAGGAGGAAAGCCGTCATCCGGATGGAGGCCAGCAGGAGGACCTCCAGCCCGGATTGGGTGATGGGGAGCTCCACTTCACGCTCCCCCGATCAGCCCGGGGATCCGGGCGAAGAGCTCGTTGGTGAAGGAGACCATCTCCGTGATCATCCAATGCCCGCACACCACCAGGGCCACGGCCACAGCCACGGCCTTAGGCACGAAGGACAGGGTGGCTTCCTGTAGCTGGGTGATGGACTGCAAGAGGGAAATGGCCAGTCCCACCACCAGCGCGGTAACCAGGGCTGGGGCCGCAAGTTTCGCGGCCACGATCATGGCCTGGAGGCAGATGTCCAGGACTGCGTTGGTATCCATCAGCCGCTCGAATAGCTCTGGATCAGGGCGGTGATGACCAGTCCCCAGCCGTCCACCAGGATGAACAGCAGGATCTTGAAGGGTAGCGAGATCATCACCGGCGGAAGCATCATCATGCCCATTGACATCAGCGCTGCCGAGACCACCAGGTCGATCACGAGGAACGGAATGAAGATGACGAAGCCGATGATGAACGCGGCGCGGAGCTCGGAGATCATGAACGCCGGGATAAGGGTTTGCAACGGGACGGATTCCGGGTTGGCAGGATTGGCCAATTTTGCCGCCCGGGTCATCAGGGCAATGTCTTCCTGCCGGGTGTGGGCCACCATGAAGTGCTGAAGCGGTGCGGACCCGGCAGAAACGGCGCCGTTGAAGTCCAACGTCCCGTTGAGGTAGGGCTGGATGCCGACGTTGTTGATCTCAGACAGCACGGGCCACATGACAAACAGGGACAGGAAAAGCGCCAAGCCGGCCAGGACCTGATTGGGCGGGATGGATGGCAAGGACAAGGCATTGCGGGTCATGGCCAGCACCACGAAGATCTTGGTGAACGAGGTCATCATCAGCAGCAGGGCCGGGGCAACGGAGAGCAGCGTGATCCCGATTAGCGTCACCACGGCGGTGGAAGGTTTACCGTCCAGTCCGTTGATGTCGATGCTGACGTTGCCGCCGGACGGCTGGGCCGGAGCCGTGGGCACCGCGGGCGCGGTGGGTGGCGTCGGGGTGATTGGTGCTGAGTGCCCGGCGGACATGCCCAGCCACAGGAACAGGGCCGTCAGCAGCAGCACACAGAGTACTGCGAACAACATTTTGGCCATGCGGCGGCCATCGACAGTCCCGAAAGTCAGGATCAATTCCGGCGTCCCCTGATGGCCTCGGCGGCCTGCCGCCAGGTTGAACCGGCAAGGATGGATCCGTGCAGGGGTTGTGCTTGCTTGTCCAGCTCGCTGCGGCGGTGGATCTCACTGCGACGCCTGAGTCCCTTGTCGACAAATTCGGTGTCCGCAAGCTGCGCGCCGCCAGCATCGCGGAAGATGTCGGCGAAGCTCGTGGTTTCCGGAAGCTCGACGGGGACGTCGCTGGTGTGCAGGACATTAATGGCATGCTCGGTGACGCCCAAAAGGAACCGTTTGTCCCCGGCGTCGACCACCACCACGGAGGCCTTTTGGCCGACGGTCTGCCGGCTGACCACCGTCAGGGTGGTGTTGGCCCGGCGTCGGCCTTTGCCTTTGCCCTTGAGAAGGCGGCGTTGGAGGAACCATATGAGGCCCAGCACCGCACCCAGGGCCACGAGCACGCGTAGCCCGAGGATGAGCGAATCCATCTAGTAGATTCCCTCGGCGACGTCGAGGATGCGGGTGATCCGCACAGCGTAATCCTGGTCCACGACGACAACTTCGCCGTGGGCGATCAATCGGCCATTGAGCAGGACATCCGCGGGTGCGCCGGCCGAGCGGTCCAGTTCGATCACTTTGCCAGGTTCCAGGGCGAGGGCGTCGCGCACGGACATGCGGGTGCGGCCGATCTCCACTGTGAGGGCCATTTCGACGTTGCTGATCAGCCCGAGACGGGAAGAAACGGTACCGGCCTGGGCGGCACGTGCGGCCGGAATGTCCTGCACGGTTCCGTGTTCGCGGACCCGGACGGCGAGCCAGCCGAACGTCTGCCCGCTGTCGCCCGCTACGGACTGACGCAGTTCAAAAACGGCAGTTTGGGAGTCCGAGACGAGCCCGGCGGCATCTTCCTCGCGCAACTCCCCCAGCACTCCGGCGTCGAACGCCTCGGCTGCGTGTTCCATCGCGGGACGCAGGACGTCGACGGCGGAGACGACGCCGCCCAACCCGCCGCCTGCCGCGGCGAGGAAGGAACGGTCCACGAGGATGAGCGCGAAGTCAGCGGTCACGGCGCCTACGAAGGTGGCCGTGATCGCGAGTGGTGCGTACGGCGCGGCGGCCTGCGACGGGACGATGCCGGAGACGTGCAGCGCGGCAGGAGTCGGCAGCTGGGCGGCCAGTCGTTCCGCTGCCGACTCGTGCAAGGTCAGGGTGATGCTCATCGCTGGTTCTCCTCGATTGTGACGATGACGGCGGCTGCACGTGAGCCGTTGCGGGCGGGGGCGGCAGTGGCCAGCCGGGTGCCGTTGATGGCGACGTCGAACGGCCGGTTCTCCAGGTGCGGAAGCGGAATGACGTCCCCGACGGCGAGGCCCAGGATATGCGCAGGAGTCACCGGAGTGGGGCTCAACTGGACAGCAATGTCAACCGGCACTTGGGTGACCTGGGCGCGGACCAACGCCTCGGCGTCGCGGCTGTGGACAGTGGGATTCACGTCGCCGAGTCCGGAAAGGAGGACATCGGCGGGAATCGCGAGACTAGCTGCGGCGAGGCTTTCGCCCACTTTAACGGTGAATGAGGCCACGATCATCAGCTCCGCCGGAGCCGCTGCCTGGGCGAATTGGGAGTTGTACTGGATGACGTCCATGCGCACCGGCGTAGTCAAAAGGGCGCCAAGTGAATAGCTGAGGTCCTCCAGTCCGTCTTCCACCATGCGGCTGATGAGCGCCTGCTCGATCTGGGTGAATTTTCGATCCGGGACGGCCGTCTCGGTGCCTCCGCCCAACATGCGGGTCACCCAGGAAAGTGCCGCCGTGGCGGGAAACTGCATGACGAGGCGCGACTCGCTGCCCTCGATACGGCACAGCACCATCGCTGTGACGGAAGGCAGGGAAGCCGCGTACTCGTCATAGCTCTGCATGATGAGCTGTTCCAGGGTCGCGGTGGATTTCACGCGGACCTTTGCCGTGAGCTGGGTGCCCCATTGCCGGGCAAAAGTCTCGAAAGCAACTTCCAGGACGCGGCTGTGCTGGCGCGGCAAGGTGGTGGGCCTGCGGAAGTCATAGACGTCCACGGTCCGCTGCCGTCCCGCCGATTGATCTTCCTGTTCACTCACGGTTGCCACTATCGGCAATGAAAGGGCAGGCGTAAGGGACTAATTATTGGGCGGGTTCGTGGGCGCGGGCTGTCGCCCTAGGCGGCCGGTGCCTGCGAAATCCTCACCATGTTGCCCGAAGGATCCCGGAAGGCGCAGTCGCGGGGACCCCACGGCTGGTCGATGGGTTCCTGCATGACCTCTGCGCCGGACGCGCGGACCTTCTCGAAGAGCGTATCGACGTCATCGGAGCGGAAGACGATGGGCCCCAGGACTCCCTTGGTGAGCAGCTCCTGGAGGGAATCGCCGTCGGCCTTGGAGCGGCCCGCATGCGGTTCGGAAAGAACGATTTCGACACCCGGCTGGTCCGTGCTGCCGAGCGTGACCCAGCGGAATCCGCCTTGTGCGACGTCGTTGAGCACCTCGAGTCCGAGGGCATCCCGGTAGAAGGTGAGCGCTTCGTCGGGATCGTTGACGGTGATGTGTGAGTACTGAAGTGAAATAGTCATGGCAATGACGCTAGTCCGCGGCAACAACGAGCGCTTCTTGAATCCTGCTCTCTTCCTTCCGGCCGGATTCCTGCCGGGCGGGCTGTTCGTCCCGGCGGGGCTGTTCGTCCCGGCGGGGCCGCGTGCGAATCTTCGCCACGCAGGCGGGCATGGCGGCCACGGCCAAGTGCTCGCGGGTGCGATACGTGCTGGGTGGTACCCCGACGAGCTCGGTGAATCTCGAACTGAAAGAGCCAAGTGACGTACAACCGACCTCCATGCAGGCGTCGGTGACGCTCATTCCGCCGCGCAGGAGCGCCATCGCTCGCTCGATCCGGCGGGTCATGAGGTAGTTGTAGGGGGTCTCGCCATAGGCGGCGCGGAACTGCCGGGAGAAGTGTGCCGGGGACATGAAGGCATGGCTGGCCATGGTCGGCACGTCGAGGGGCTTTGCGTACTCGCGGTCGATCAGGTCACGGGCCCGGCGCAAGTACGTGAGCCTGGCAAGATCCTCCGGGGTCATGCCACGAGCGTACCTCGGCACGCTGGGCTTTTCCACGGAGCCCGACGCCGTCCCGCACCGGCCGCGCGCCCCTACTGGCCGGCCCTCGCCTTGAGTGCCTCGGGGATCAGGGCGCGGACCACTTCGGGTTTGTCCGAGAGTACGACGACGTCGACGCGGCGGTTGAGCTCCATCAGCGCCTCGGTGGAGTCGTCGTTGACCTGACGGGCCGAGCCGAACGCAACCGCACCGATGTGGCCTGCTGGAATGCCTCCATGGTCCACGAGGTACCTGAGGACGTTGACGGAACGCGCGGAGGAGAGCTCCCACGTCGAGGGGTAGGAGGTGATTCCGTTGGCGGCGTGGCCTTCCACCATGACTTCAAGGCCGGCGCTGACCATGGCGGGGGCAATAGTGCCAAGGACCTGGCTGGCGCGGGCTGTGAGCTCCGGCCGGTCGGCTTCGAAGAAGGTCTGTGATCCGACGAGTTTCACGGTGAGTCCGCGTTCGCCGATCTGGAACTGCACGTTGGCCCCCAGCCCCGCGGCGTCGAGCTTTGACTTCATGTCGTCACGCAAAGCGGTGAGCCGGTCCACTTCCTTGAGCGCGAGGTCAAGCGAAGAGAATCCTTGGGCGTCGGCGTGGGTGAACTCCGGCGGAACCACGGTGCCCGTGGCCGTGTCCACCTTCTGGCTGGCCACAGTGCCGAAGCCCGTCGCGAGCGAATTGCGGAGCTTATCGAATTTGGCCTGGTCAACCGTGGACATGGCGAACAGGACGATGAACATGCACATCAGCACGGTGACCATGTCCATATAGGAAGCCATCCAGCGTTCGTCGACATGCTCCTCCGCCGGAGGTGAGCCGCGGCGGCGCCGGGACCTCATGCGGCCTTGGACGAAGCGAACTTGCCGGGACGGCCTTCGTCGTCGTTGCTCTTCTTTGCGGATTTCTCTTTGCCGAGCCTGTCGGCGGGGACCATGGCACGGAGCCGCTCGGCGAGCAGCAGCGGTTGGGTTCCGTTCTGCACCGCCAGCATGCCCTCCATCAGGAGGGTCATGCGTTCGATTTCCAACTCGGACAGGCGCTTGAGCCGCGAGCTGAACGGCAGCCAGATGAAGTTCGCGGAGAGCAAGCCCCACAGGGTAGCCACGAATGCCGAGGCAATCATGGGTCCCAGATGGTCAGGCGAGGAAAGGTTCTCAAGGACGTGGGTCAGCGACACCACCGTGCCAATGATGCCGATGGTGGGTGCATAGCCGCCCAGGCTGGCGAAGAACTTGGCAGAGACGTGGTCGCTGCGCATCTTGGTGTCGATCTCGTCTTCCATGAGGATGCGCAATTCCTCAGCATCGGTGCCATCCGCGATGTTCTGGAGAGCCCGGGCCAGGAATGGATCCTTCTCCTGGGCAGCCGCCTCTTCGAGGGCGAGTAGCCCCTCGCTGCGGGCCTTCTCGGCAAATCCGATCAGCTGGTCGATGCTGTCCTGCGGCTTGTCGGTCTTCCCTTTGAATGCCTTGGGCAGGTCCTTGAACGCCCGGATGGTGTCGCGGAAAGTGTTCCCAGCCAGGCCTACAGCCAAAGTGGCGCCGAAAACCAGGACCATGGGCGCGGGAAGCAGGAGCGCCATGAGGTTGGCATCTTCGAGGGTCACCATGGCGACCACTGAGCCGAAGGCCAGGAACAGGCCAATGATTGTTGAGGGATCCATCGCTTACCTTCCGTCCGGGTCCGGCGTCCGCACGAGGCTCAAGGGATAGCCCGTCACGGTGGGGAGATCCTGTGCCCGCCGAAGAATGTAGGCCCGGTAGTTCGCAATCAGTTCCACGACCTCCGCGAGGCTTTCCCGCACAACGTACGTAGCGCCGTCGAGCGTCACCAGATGGGTGTCCGGGCTTTCGTGAATCCGTTCAATGATGTCCGGATTCACGGCAAAGCGGGTGCCGTTCAGGCGGGTGACAACGATCATGGGCGTTTCTGCTTTAGCTAGGGAGGCACTTGTAGGAGGGCGGTTCAGTTCCTACTGTCGGCCGGAGACGGGCTTGCGTTAGCCTGTATTGTCCATACAGAATTGCGTGAATACATCGGACGCTGTACTTTGAGGGCATGAAGACCCTGACTCACGCGCCCGTGCTGGCACGCTTTGGGTACGCGGTCTCGGATCCGACCCGGGCGCGCATCCTTCTGGCTTTGACGGAAGCATCCGCTTACCCGTCCGATCTCGCCGAGTCCCTGGGCGTCTCAAGGCAGAGCATGTCCAATCACCTGACCTGCCTGCGAGGCTGCGGCCTCGTTGTCGCCGTTCCGGACGGGCGGCGTAGCCGCTATGAGTTGGCAGACCAGCGCCTGGGCCACGCGATTAAGGATCTGATCGGCGTGGTACTCGCTGTCGACCCGTCTTGCTGCGCCCCAGACGGTCAGTGCCTGGCATGACCGTTCACTCATACGTTCCCACGCCGGAGCGCAAGGCTGTCCTGAACCGGAGGATCCAGCTTTTCGCCGCGGCCACCATCACATACAACGTCATTGAAGCTGTCGTGGCGCTCTGGGCAGGTGGTGTCGCCGGTTCCTCGGCGCTCATCGGCTTTGGGCTGGACTCGGTGATCGAGGTCGCCTCTGCGCTGGCGCTTTCCTGGCAGTTCTCGGCGAAGGACCCGGAACGGCGGGAACACCTGACCCTGAGAATCATCGCCATATCCTTCTTCGCCCTCGCAGCATTTGTGTCAGTCGAGGCGGCACGCTCCCTGACTGGCGCGGGTGAAGCCCGGCACTCCACACCCGGGATCATCGTCGCCGGCCTGAGCCTGGTCATCATGCCTGTCCTGTCATGGGCTCAGCGGCGGGCAGGCCGGGAGCTTAACTCCAGGACCGCCGTCGCCGACTCCAAGCAGACCCTCCTGTGCACCTACCTCTCAGCTGTCCTGCTCGGGGGCCTTGTCCTGAACAGCTTGCTGGGCTGGTGGTGGGCGGACGCGGGCGCTGCGCTGGTGATCGCAGTAATCGCAGCCCGGGAGGGCGTGAACGCTTGGCGCGGAGACGTCTGCTGCACTGTGCCGGAGGTTAATGCAGTGCAAGGATCCGGGGCCGACGGCGTCTGCTGCACTGAGTGCGGATCCGGAACCGAGCCTGAACCCGTCATTCTTTCCGTTCGAGCGGCTTCTCAGGCTCACCAAACCGACAAGCCGGAAACCGCCCGCTAGCCGGGCGTCAGCGGAGCGTCGCCGGACGCACGCGGACTGGCGCGAGAATTCCGATGATCATCACGGCCGTCATGGAACCGGCCGCCATGATTGCCGCGAGCACCACAATCTGGAAGCGCCCCGCTTCAAGCGGAGAGACCCCGCCAAAGATTGCCCCCACGAACGCACCGGGCAACGTGACGAGTCCCGTCGTCTTCGTTTGATCGGTGGACGGAATCAAGGCCGAGTAGACCGTGCGCCGGGCAAGATCCAGGGTTGCCTGCCTCGGAGTGGCGCCTAGTGCGAGCCAGCCTTCCACCTCTTCCCAATGCTCATAGACCGATTCCTTGAAGCGCCGGCCAGCCAGGACGGCGATGGTCATTCCGTTGCCAATGACGATCCCGCCAATCGCGAGCACATAGCGGGGGGTGAATGCAATGGCACCCGTGGCGAAAATGACGGCGAGGGTTATTGCTATGCCTCCCGCCATCGAGCCGCCGACCAAGCCCAAATGCGGCAGGCTCCAGCCGATGCGCCGGGTGGCGCTCGTCGCGGCCACTGCGAACATGACAAGAAGCGCGACGGCGACCCACAGCGGACTGGTGATCACGCCACCCAGAACGAAACTGATCGCAGCGAGTTGGACGGCCCCGCGGAGGATGGCGAGTGCGGGTGCGAAGGGATGCGGGGTGCGGAACGCCAAGAGCAGAGCCAACGTGACTGCCATCAAGACGCCGACGCCGAGGAATGTCGGCGTGAATTCAGCGAGTCCGGGCATGGAGCCAGCTTATCGACTGCCGCGAGACAATCCTGCCTTGCCAGCAATATCGACAAGTGTAAATATATACATGTGTCTATGTCCTTGGAGTTAACGCCCGTCCAGACGGTGGCTTGTTGTTCACCCCTTTCCAGGGAACCGCTCTTGGAATCGGAAGCGGAAGGTATCGCGCCACTGCTGAAGGCGCTGGGCGATCCGGTGCGGCTGCG
Source organism: Arthrobacter sp. MMS24-S77 (assembly GCF_054888235.1). Classification (NCBI taxonomy): domain Bacteria; kingdom Bacillati; phylum Actinomycetota; class Actinomycetes; order Micrococcales; family Micrococcaceae; genus Arthrobacter; species Arthrobacter sp. MMS24-S77. The sequence continues at coordinate 857,427 of NZ_JBTZRN010000001.1, read as the reverse complement.
GCTGATGTCCCTTGTGGCGTCCCACGAGGGCGGCGAAGCCTGCGTATGCGATCTGAACGACGCCTTTGAGCTGTCCCAACCGACCATCAGCCACCACCTGAAAGTCCTGCACGAGGCGGGACTGTTGGAGCGCCAAAAGCGCGGCGTGTGGGTCTACTACCGTGCGCGCACCGATGCCCTGGAGAACCTTGCCGCCCTCATCGGGGGTCAGAGCCGATGAGCGTGCTGAGACGGAGGGTGCTGGCGGAGTTCGCGGGCGCGGCTTTCCTGGTCATGGCCGTGGTTGGGTCCGGCATCATGGCCTCGCGCCTGTCCCCGAACGACCTCGGACTGCAGCTTCTGCAGAACAGCATCGCCACGGGCGCCGCTCTGGTAGCACTGATCCTGGCCTTGCAGCCGGTCTCGGCATCCTTCAATCCCGTGGTCACCCTGGTCGAACGGGCCCTTGGGATGGTGGACACACCCACCGCCGTGGGCCTGATCGCCGCCCAGTTCGCCGGCGGCCTGGCGGGAGCAGTACTCGCTAACCTGATGTTCGGTCTCGACGCCGCGACCCTGTCCTCGCACGAACGCGCCGGGACGGGGCTGTGGCTCGGCGAGATCATTGCCACGATCGGGCTGATCCTGGTCATCTTCGGCGCTATCCGCTCCGGCCGCACCGAAAGGGTGGCATTCGCCGTCGGCGGCTACATCACGGCCGCCTACTGGTTCACCAGTTCCACCAGTTTCGCCAACCCCGCCGTGACCGTTGCCCGGACCATCACCGACACCTTCGCCGGCATCGCTCCGGCCTCCGTACCGGCGTTCATGATCGCCCAACTATTGGGCGGGGCCGTCGGATTCCTCCTGATCCGTGCCCTCTACCCAACCGTTCCCGCCCAAGCCGTAGTCGCGGCCGATCGAAAGGTCCTTTCATGAGCACCGAAACCGTCAAGAAACCCTCCGTCCTCTTCGTCTGTGTCCACAACGCCGGGCGTTCCCAAATGGCTGCCGCCTTCCTCACCACCCTGTCCAAGGGCGGCATCGAAGTCCGCTCCGCCGGGTCCCAGCCCGCGGACAAGGTCAACCCCGCCGCCGTCGAAGCCATGGCCGAACTCGGCATTGACATGTCCACCGAAATCCCCAAAGTCCTCACCACAGAGGCCGTGAAGGAATCCGACGTCGTGATCACCATGGGCTGCGGCGACGAATGCCCGTATTTCCCCGGCAAACGCTATGAGGACTGGGTCCTGGAAGACCCTGCCGGCCAGGGCATCGACGCCGTCCGTCCCATCCGCGACGAGATCAAGTCCCGCATCGAGGACCTGATCGAATCCCTCACGCCGGCCGCCAAGTAGCGCCGGACTGCGGTGAGACCTACGGACAAAACAGAGGACAGCATGGATTCAACGAAGAAACTTCCCATTGCGGTGATCGGCGCCGGACCGATCGGCTTGGCCGCCGCCGCACACCTCCTCGAACGCGGCCTGGAACCTGTCATCTTCGAAGTAGGCCCGACGGCGGGCGCGGCGATCGAACAATGGCGGCACATCCGCCTGTTCTCACCCTGGCGGTTCAACCTCGACGCCGCCGCCGTCCGTCTGCTTGAGGCTTCCGGTTGGGAGACCCCGCGCCTGACTGCACTGCCCTACGGTGGGGAACTCATCGAGGAGTACCTGGCACCCCTGGCCGCCCTCCCGGCCATCAGCTCCCGCCTCCAGACCGGTGCCCGCGTCATAGCGATCACCCGAGCTGGCCTGGACAAAACCCACGTCCGGGACCGCGACACCACCCCGTTCGTGGTCCGCGTCGAGCACGGAGCCGGAGAGGTCCGGGACCACACCGTGGCAGCCGTCATCGACGCTTCCGGCACCTGGTCCGCCCGCAACCCGCTGGGCACCTCCGGACTTCCCGCCATCGGCGAAGACACCGCCGGCGACCGGATCTCCTCGCCCCTGCCCGACGTCACCGGACGGGACCGTGCCTCCTTCGCCGGACGCCGTGTCCTGGTAGTTGGGGCCGGTCACTCGGCAGCGAACACCTTGATCAACCTGACGGAGCTGGCCAAAGACGAACCCGGAACCCGGATCATGTGGGCCGTGCGCGGTGCTTCCGCGGAAAAGGCCTATGGCGGCGAGGACGCCGATGGGCTGCCCGCGCGAGGCCAGCTTGGCGGAAGGCTGCGCCGCCTGGTTGAGGCGGGAAGAATCGAACTGCATTCCGGATTCGGCATCGCGGCCCTGAAATCCCTGGACTCCGGCGTGAACGTCGAAGCCGTCAACGGCCGTACCCTCGAGGCCGACGTCGTCGTTCCCTGCACCGGTTTCCGCCCGGACCTGGGCATCCTGCGCGAGCTCCGCCTCAATCTGGACCCCGCGGTCGAAGCACCGGTCGAATTGGGTCCGCTCATCGACCCCGAATTCCATTCCTGCGGCACCGTGCCCCCGCACGGCGCGAAGCTGCTCGCCCACCCGGAGAAGGACTTCTACATTGTCGGCATGAAGTCCTACGGCCGGGCCCCGACCTTCCTGCTGGCCACCGGTTACGAACAAGTCCGCTCCGTTGCCGCCGCCCTCGCCGGTGACCAGGCCGCGGCCGACACCGTCCAGCTCGAACTGCCCGAGACCGGAGTCTGCTCCACGGATGCCGGCACCAGCTGCGCCGCACCCGCCACGGACATCAAGGCCCGTGTCCAGCAGCTCTACACCGAACTCGCCGAGAAGGAGACCGCGGTCGTTTCTTCCGTCGTCGATTGCGGGGACACTGGAGCCATGGACCTTGAATTGTTGACCATCCCCGGATGCCCCCATGCGGGTTCGGCAGGGGAGCTTTTCCGCACCGCCCTGGATCTGGAAGGAATCAAAGATCCATTCACGGTCCGGGAGATCAGCACCGAGGACGAAGCCCTGGCGCTGTCCTTCCACGGCTCGCCTACCTTCAGCATCAATGGAACAGACTTGTTCCCATCCAACGCCGAACCGGCGGTGGCCTGCCGGGTCTACCCGACACCGGCAGGACTCTCCGGCCAGCCAGCCTTGGAGTCCCTGCGGCACGTAATCCGGACATCAGTTCCAACAGTCAGCCAAAGGGCCTAAGCACCGCCAGGAGGCGCCGTGGATCCGGACCGGGAAGCAACAATCGCCGGATACAACCGTGCTTGCCGGGAGCTGACCCGCTGGCTGGAGAACGCTACGACCTCGGACCTACGGCGCAAGAGCAACGGAACCCGCTGGACCAACGAGGAACTGCTTTTCCACATGGTCTTCGGATACATGATCGTCATCCTGACTTCGGGAACACACGGCCCAGTGGGTCCGGCACTGGAACTTGGACATTAGGTCACGTAAACCTTGCGTAATACATGTGATTCCCGTCACGATCCGGCAATCTGGATGGAAATTTAGGTATGGCTAACCTAAAGTTTCAAGCTGTGAGCCCGCACTTCCTTCCCCGGGCTCCCTAGGATTTGCTCGCAGAAAGAAGCCCTCATGAAGATTCGCGCAAATGCGCTGGCCGGCATCGCACTCGCCGCCACCGCAGCCCTCAGCCTGGCCGCCTGCGGCAACGGCGCCGCATCCCCCGCAGCCACCGGCTCCGCTTCCGCTGACGCTAAAGTGGCCGGCGAAATCACTGTCTACAACGCCCAGCACGACACCCTGACCAAGGAATGGGTGGACGCGTTCACCAAGGAGACCGGCGTCAAGGTCACCATCCGCCAGGGCTCCGACACCGAGCTCTCCAACCAGATCGTCCAGGAAGGCGCGGCGTCCCCGGCCGACGTTTTCCTCACGGAGAACTCCCCCGCCATGGCCCAGGTTGAGAATGCCGGCCTCTTCGCCGACATCGACAAGGCCACCGTGGACCAGGTCCCGGCTGAGTACCGTCCTTCCACGAACAAGTGGACCGGCATCGCCGCACGCTCCACCGTTCTGGTGTACGACAAGAAGAAGATCAGCGACGACAAGCTGCCCAAGTCCATGTTGGATCTGGCCAAGCCGGAGTGGAAGGGCAAGTGGGCAGCGTCGCCCACCGGCGCTGACTTCCAGGCGATCGTTTCCGCGCTGCTTGAACTCAAGGGCGAAGCTGCCACCACTGAGTGGCTCAAGGGCGTGAAGGACAACTTCAAGGCGTACAAGGGCAACAGCACCGCCATGAAGGCTGTCAACGCCGGCGAAGTCGACGCCGCGCTGATCTACCACTACTACTACTACGGCGACCAGGCCAAGACCGGCGAGAACTCCAAGAACGTCACCCCGTACTTCTTCAAGAACCAGGACCCGGGCGCCTTCGTGTCGGTCTCCGGCGGCGGCGTACTGAAGTCTTCCAAGAACTCCGCAGCTGCACAGGCGTTCATCAAGTTCATCACCGGGAAACAGGGCCAGGAAGTCCTCAAGAACGGCACGTCCTTCGAGTACGCGATCGCTTCCAAGGTGGACTCCAACGCTAAACTCGTTCCCATCAAGGATCTTCAGGCTCCCACCGTGGACCCGGCCAAGTTGAACTCCGCAAAGGTCACCGACCTGATGACCAAGGCAGGACTGCTGTAATTCTGTGACCACTGATCTATCGGCTCCCGTACTTCCAAAGAATTCGGAGAGCACGACGACGGCGGGTAGGGGCAAGCGCCCCCGCCCGCCTTTCGGCGTTTCCGCAATATCCCTGCTGGCGGTGCTGATCGCACTGTTCTCGCTCATCCCGCTGGGGTACGTCGCTTACATGACGGCTGCGACCGGCTGGAGCACCGCCGTCGGGCTCATCTTCCGGCCGCGCGTCGGCGAGCTGCTCCTGAACACCGTCATGCTCGTGGTCTTCACCGTCCCCATTTGCCTGGTGTTGGGAGTGGGCGGCGCGTGGCTCGTGGAACGCACCAAACTGCGGGGACATCGCTGGTGGGCCGTGGCACTGGCCGCCCCGCTGGCCGTTCCGGCCTTCGTTAACAGCTATTCGTGGGTATCCGCAGTCCCATCCCTTGAGGGCATCTGGTCCGGCGTACTCATTGCCACGCTGTCTTACTTCCCCCTTGTCTATATCCCTGCGGCGGCAACGCTGGGACGCCTTGACCCGGCCATTGAGCAGTCCGCGGCGTCTCTTGGTTTGGGGCCGTGGGCCGTCTTTTTCCGGGTTGTCTTGCCGCAACTGCGGATCGCGATGACAGGTGGCGGGCTCCTCGTGTCCCTGCACCTGCTGGCCGAGTACGGTGCGTTCGCGATGATCCGCTTCGACACGTTCACCACGGCGATCATGACCCAGTTCCAGTCCACGTTCAACGGCACGGCCGGGAACATGTTGGCAAGCGTCCTGGTGTTCTTCTGCCTCATCCTGCTCCTGGTGGAAGTCAGGAGCCGCGGAACCGCGCGCTACGCCCGCGTGGGTTCCGGCGCCCAAGCCAAGCCGATCCGGTTGCCGCTGCGCCACTTCCAGGTTCCCTCCCAGATCGCGCTGCTGGCCCTCACTGTGTTGGCCTTCGGATTGCCGATCTGGTTTGTCTTGCGCTGGGTGATTGCGGGAGGCGCCCGAGTCTGGTCCGCCGACGAGTTCCTTCCGGCGCTGCTCCAGACCCTCGCTTATGGCACCGTTGGCGCCGCGGCGACTATCGTCGTCGGCTTCCCCATGGCGTATCTGGCCGTGCGGCACCCCAGCTGGTTCAGCAAGATGCTGGAGCTCTCCAACTACGTCACCAGCTCCCTGCCCGGCATTGTAGTGGGCCTCGCATTCGTGACCGTGAGCATCCGCATGGTCCCGGGAATCTACCAGACCTCCGGGGTCCTGATTGCTGCCTATGTGTTGCTGTTCCTGCCGCGCGCCCTGGTCAACATCCGCTCCGGCCTTGCCCAAGCACCCAAGGAACTCGATGAAGCCGCGCAGTCGCTCGGCAAGACTCCCCTGGTGTCCTTCTTGAAAGTGACCCTGCGGCTCACCGCTCCGGCCGCTGCCGGCGGAGCCGCGCTAGTGTTCCTTGCCATCGTCAATGAGCTCACGGCAACGCTGCTGCTATCCCCCAATGGCACGCACACCCTGGCCACCGAGTTTTGGAGCAAGAGCAGCGAGATCGACTATTCGGGCGCGGCGCCGTATGCCCTGCTCATGATCCTGTTGTCTGCCCCCATGACGTACTTGCTTTTCCAACAGTCCAAGAAAGTAGCCGGACAGTGACCGAACAATCCCCCTCAAGGCTTCCGTCACCCCGCGTGGCGGCTTCGGTGGCCCCCACCACCAACACGCATCTGGACATCGCCGAGGTCACCAAGAACTTCGGTTCCCAGGCTGTGCTGAAGGGCGTGAACCTCTCCGTGGCCAAGGGCGGGACCACCGCTATCGTCGGTCCATCCGGATCCGGCAAGACCACCCTGCTGCGCTTGATCGCCGGCTTTGAACACCCGGCTACCGGCTCCATCAGCCTCAACGGCACCAAGGTGGCCGGGAACGGCGTCTGGTTGCCGGCACACAAGCGCCACGTTGGCTATGTTGCCCAGGACGGCGCGCTCTTCCCCACCTTACGGTGGGGCAGAACATCGCGTTCGGGCTGGATAAGTCAGCGCTCGACGGCGGTCGCCGCGCCGTGAAGACGCGCGTCCAGGAGCTGCTCGAGATGGTTTCCCTCGATGCGGACATGGCCAAGAGGAGGCCCCACCAGCTCTCCGGGGGCCAGCAGCAGCGGGTGGCACTTGCCCGCGCCCTTGCCCGTGAACCGGAGCTGATGCTGCTCGATGAGCCCTTCTCCGCCCTCGACGCCGGCCTCCGCGTTGCCACCCGGCGCGCTGTGGCCAAGGTCTTGAACGAAGCAGGGGTCACCACCATCCTGGTAACCCACGATCAAGCCGAGGCCCTCTCCTTTGCGGACCAGGTGGCCATCATGCGGGGCGGGAAGCTGGCGCAGATCGGCAATCCGTTCGTGGTGTACACCCGTCCCGCGGACCGCGCGACGGCCGAGTTCCTTGGCGACGCCGTCATCCTGAACGCTTGGATGGAGGGCTCCCTGGCCACGTGTTCGCTGGGCGGAATTCCCGTGCGACGTCCCCCGGCCCAAGGCCTGGTGCAATTGATGCTTCGTCCGGAACAGATCCGGATTGCCCCTGACGGCCCCATCCGTGGCGTCGTGGTGGATACCGACTATTTCGGACCGGAGACCACCGTCCGGATCAAGCTCGCACCGCGCGTGGCGGCGTCTGGCGCTTCCTTGGCCTACCCGGGTGGCGGCGAGATCATCACTATCCGCCACTGGAACGCTTCCATCACCAAGCCCGGCACGGAACTCTGCCTCCGCGTGGTGGGCGAAGGCGTGGCATTCCCGGTGGAGGAATAGGGTGGTAGTCCCTGAGTGGGCCTCAGGCACTAAAGCTGATACTGCCAAGGGTGGCCGGCCGTCATGGACGGCCGGCCACCCTTGGCAGTCACTGCGTGCATTAGAGTCCCGCCACCCCGTTCGGAGTGCCGACGCCCGTAGGCCCGTCCCATCCAGTGCCGGCTACGCACCATTGACTCGTGGGGCAGCTGCCCGTGGAGCCCGAGGCGACATCGTTGAATTTGTCGGCGTTAGCGTAAGGGAGGGAGTTGGCCAGGGTCGTGGTGTTCCCGGAGTTCCCGGAAAGCGCGTACATCGCGGCGATCAGGGGTGAAGACAAGCTCGTTCCCCCGTACTGTGCCCACGATGACGTGGAGCTGCTGCTCGGTGCGTACACCGCCAATCCGGTCTGTGGATCTGCGACGGCGGCCAGGTCTGCTGAAGCACGCTTACTGCACCCCGTGCCAAAGGTGGCAGCGGCCGGCAACGCGGCATTGACGCTTGAGCACCCGGATCCCGAGCCGGACCAAGCCGACTCGCCCCACCCACGGGTACTGCTGTCCTTGACCAACGACGTGCCGCCCACCGCTGTGACATAACTCGAGGAGGCGGGGTAGGACGAGCCGGTGTACCCGTTGTCACCGGTGGATGCCGTTACGGCGATGCCAGGATGGTTGTAGTACACGCCGTAGCGGGAGTCGGCAGAATCCCCACCGCCGTAGCTGTTGGAAATCGCGACGACCCCTGGCTGTTTGGCCGCCGTTGCCACGGCCGTACCAAGATTGGTGATGCTGGCTGTGGTCGCCTGCACCACGAGGATCTTGCAGTCCGGGCATGCCGAGGAGACTGCGTCGACGTCGAGGGCGGTTTCATCGGCCCAACCGGAATTGAACCGGGGAAGCTTGCTCCCTCCGTTCTGGTTCATGATGGTGAGACAGCCGTTGTTGACCGTGCATGCCGGGAGGCCGAACTGAGAACGGTAAACGCCGAGATCCCGTTCCAGGTTCGGATAGCCGTAGGCGTCCACGATTGCCACGGTCCGGCCGCCGGACTTGAGCCCTGCGATGTTGTAGGCGCTCTGGATATCCGCAGGGGTCTTAGCGGTGGAGGGCGGCGTGCTCGAAGCGGGCGCGACTTGTCCGCCAAACGGCAGCGCTGTGGCCGAGCCTGGTGAATCATCGACGTACTTGAGGGCAAAACACGACGCATTGCCGGCAGGGACATCGGGGCACACCCGCTCCGCGTGCCAATTGGCGTGCGGAGAGGGTTGGGCAACTGCCGCCGGTGCCGCCGTTGAGAGTGCGCTCAGCAACAGCAATAAAGCCCCGGAAACGCTAAGAATCTTCTTCACGAAACCTCCCTGAGGATCAATAGGATCCGCATTGACAAGACAGTCAACACGGCGCGACAAGCTTTGCACCAAACACCACACTTGTCACCCACGTCACATCCGCCCCCGCGGTTTCATGAGCCTCCGCGGATCGGGCTGAGAGCGACGGTCGGGGCGCTACTGACCCGCGACGGGGATACCGTTATGGCATGACGGCAAGCTACAGGTACGACGTGGAGGTCCTTCATCTGCTCGTGTCACCGGGGCACGCCTATTTCGGCCGTGCACGCGATGGTGCCGCTGACGTACCCACCACGGATGCCGAGCAGGTGGACGTCGTAAATGGCAAGGGCATCGTCGGTGACCGGTTTTTCGGCAAGGCCGCGCACATGGATGCCGCAGTCACCCTGATCGCCATCGAAGCCCTGGAAGCCATGGCTGCGGAGCTCGGCGTCGCACCCTTCGACCCGCTCCTCACGCGGCGCAATGTGGTCCTCAGGGGCGCCCACTTGGCCCCGCTACTAGGCGAAGAGTTCGGTTTGGAATCCCGTGGTGGCCTCGTGCGACTGCGGGCGGGGAGGCCTGCCCACCCTTGCGCCTGGATGGACGAGGTCCTGGCTCCGGGTGCCCATGCCGCTATGCGCGGACGCGGGGGCCTGCGCTGCCAACCGCTGTCGGATGGCGCATTGCATCGTGGCCCAGCTGTGTTAATTAGCCCGGTACCGCTTGAACCCGAAAAGGCCGGCCAGGCCGTCCTCCTCCGAGCTTCACGGCTGCCGTAGGCCTATGGCTGTTGGGGTTATAGCTGTTGGGGTTCTGCGTCGGATGTCGCGGTGGAGGCGTTGGCCTGATCGGCCAGGGAGCCGCGCCGACGGCTCGCCACCAGGAATGGCACTGCGATCAACTCGATCACCCCGCTTATCGCCAACGAAATGGAGTAGCCGTACACATCGGCAGCCCGGCCGAGCAGCGGTTGCACCACCACGCCACCGCTTGATCCCATGAGTGAGTCGAAGCTGAGCACTGTTGCCCGTTGCTTCGAGGGGATCATGTCGTTCACATACGCCTGCCGCACGGGGGTGCCCGCCGATTCGACCACGGCCCAGAGCGTCAAGAGCACCAGGGCCACCCAGAACACATGGGTGATCCCGAGCACCACCAGAATCAAGGCACCCACCACGCTACTCAGGATCAACACCGTGGTGCGTTTGCGAACGAGGCGCCGGACGCGAGGTGCAATCCACCCGCCGAGCACCTGGGCTCCTGCCACGATCGCCGCTGCCAGACCCGCCACGGAGTACGCGTGTGGGTCTCCGAAGAGCTGAAGCAGAAACGGCTGCAGGGCGTAGAACACATAGATCCCGACGCCGGCGCTGAACGGCGCTGCCAGCATCACGTACCGCACGGGCGGATTTTTCAAACCGTTCTCGATCGAGGCGTCAAGGACGGCGCGGGTCGCCTGGAGTGGATGGGTGGAGCGTTCGGGGGTGAAGCCGACGTCGCGCATGAGCAAGAAGGCCACCACGAACATGGCCACTAGCACGCCCACGCGCACCAGGAACGGCACTCCCAGATTAGTGACCTGCGCGATCACCCCACCGGCCACGGAGCCCACTAGCATGGCGACGCCGGACACCATCTGTCCGCGCCCGAGCACCGTTTCGAGTCCGCCTTCATACCCGGTGAAGCGCAACGCATCGACGAGCCATGCCTCCACCGCACCCGAGAAGAAGGTGAAGCCCAGTCCGAGCAATACCGACACCACCGCCCACCACAAGAAAGGGGCGGAAAGCTGCCAGAGCAGATAGTAGAGGTAGGTGGACCCGGCCAGTGTCACGGTGCCGAGCAGGAACGAGACGCGGCGCCCCCAACCGTCGGCCACCACCCCCGTGGGCACCTCGAACACCACCATTCCGGCCGTGAAGAAGGCGTTCGCCGCGAAGGCCTCGAGGTTGCTGAGTCCGGCATCCAAAAGGAAGAGGGTGTTGATCCCCCAGATGAACGAGGCCGCAAGGGTATTGCCGAGGGTCAACGTGAGATAGACACTTTGGATCTTTCGGGCGGCGGGGTTCATCGGGACGACGGCCCCGCCTTGACGAGGGGGAACCACGAGCCCATTCTCGTCCCCTTCGGCTGCACACGCTAGAGCGGACGGGACGGGACCGCTCTAGAAAATGTTTGGCCGATTTTCCGGGTTTTTCGGCGGGGCAGGTGTCTTCGACGCATTAATGTCGCACCCCTCTGGAATGCTTTGGTTATGGCCGGGAACCGGGGAACACAGCTGATCGGATCCGGCGCGCCTTCCGGAGGCGCGGGTCCGGAGGCTGCCGTGCCGGGCGTCCAAATAGAGGAACTCCTCGGCGCCGTGAGCTCGCTCCGGCTAGGCTCCGACAGCGCCGAGTTGATAAACCAGTTGCGTGCCCTGGAGAATCTGAAGTCCGCGGCCGCGGCTGCGCAGGCCCGGATTGCCGTCGCGTTCGATGCCGCCCAACGCAGCGCCGACGCGGCTGCGGGCGTCCCGGCCGAGGAACGGGGACGCGGCGTCGGAGCGCAGGTGGCCTTGGCCCGGCGGGAGTCCCCCGCCCGCGGATCCCGGCTCCACGGACTCGCCAAAGCCCTTGTCACCGAAATGCCGCACACCCTCGCCGCCTTGGACGCCGGGCAGCTGAACGAATGGCGCGCCACCTTGCTGGTGAAGGAAACTGCCTGCCTGTCCGCCGAAGACCGCTGCGCGGTGGATGAGGAACTGGCCGCCGACACCGGAACCTTCGACGGCGCCGGGGACAAGACGATCATCGCGGCGGTCCGGACCGCGGCGTACCGGCGGGACCCGCGCTCGGTCACGCAGCGCGCTGCCCGTGCCGCCGAGGAACGGTGCGTGAGCCTGCGCCCGGCGCCGGACGCGATGACGTACCTGACCGCCCTGCTTCCCGTCGCCCAGGGCGTGGCCGTGCACGCGGCCCTGTCCCGGCACGCCGACGCCCTCCGCAACGCCGGGGACGCCCGCACCCGCGGACAGGTCATGGCCGACACCCTCGTCGAGCGCACCACCGGCACCCCTGCGGGGATTTCCGGGGTGGAGGTACAGCTCGTCATGACCGACAGGACGCTCTTCCAGGGCGACAGCGAACCGGCACGCCTGCCCGGCTATGGCATCGTCCCCGCCGGCTGGGCACGGACCATGCTCACGGCCGGGAAGCCTGAGGGCGGTCAAGAACTCAAAGCCTGGCTCCGGCGCCTCTTCACCGCTCCCGGAACGGGTGAGCTTGTCGGCGTCGATTCCCGGGCCCGGCTTTACCGGCCCGGACTGCGGCGCTTCATCCAGGCCCGGGACGACACCTGCCGCACCCCCTACTGCGACGCGCCCATCAGGCATTTCGACCACATCATCCCCTGGCACGACGGCGGCACCACCAGCCTGGCCAACGGGGCAGGCCTATGCGAAGCCTGCAACCACACCAAAGAACTCAACGGCTGGACAGCACAAACCGGATCAGCAACAACCGGCCCCGGGACACGGCACGTCCTCGACATCCGAACCCCCACCGGACACCACTACCGCTCAACAGCCCCGCCCCTGCCCGGAACACGCGTGAACGGGGACCCACCCGGTTCTGCGGCACCACATTCCAGGCGCCACCGACGCAAGCTACGGCACCAAGCCAAAGCGCTCAAATACGCCGGTGTCACCGAACTACAAGCCGCCAAACTGCAAGCTGCCTAGTTGCACTCCTGCATGATGCACCGCGGAGCTTCAGCGGCCTAGCTCGACGCGTTTCCGGGGCCTCCGCCCTTCGGGTCGGGGTTATTCGGAGCAAGTGGCAGCGTGATCTTCATGATGGTTCCCCGCGGACCGCTGCGTTCGACCCCCACCGTGCCGCCTGCCCCGGTGATGATTTCACGGACCAACGCCAAGCCGATTCCGAAACTGCGCTGGCCCACTGCCCTTTCCGGGTTCTGGCCTTTCTGGTTCTGGCTTTCCGGGCTGTGTGTCCTCACGAAGCGGTCAAAAATCCTCGCCTGGTCCACTCCCTTGATCCCGGCCCCGGAATCCGAGACGGTGACTACTGCACGGCTGCCGAGCACCGCCGTCGTGATTTCGATGTGGCCGCCGGCAGGGGTGTGTGCCAGCGCGTTATCGGCCAGTGCAAGGAGGGCGCGGCGGAATCCATTGCCGTCAATGAGTGCGAAGGGGCGGTCCTTTTCCGTCAAGGCAACGCGGACGTCTTTCTCCCCGCGAGCTGCTTCAAGCTCTCGACGACGGCGCCCGCGACTTTGGCGAGATCGATTGGCTCTGACGCGGCGTCCGAAGGCGAGCCGGTGGCTGCCACGAGCAATTCGTTGACGATGCCGGTGAGGGTCGCGGTGTCGCTGCGGATGCGTGCGAGTGCCTGCCCGGTTTTTGAGTCCGGGGCAGCATCGCGTTGGGCGAGCTGGACGCGTGCATCGAGGATGGCCAGGGGTGTGCGCAATTCGTGGCTGGCGTCCTGAACGAACCGTCGCTGCAATGCGAGCGCCTCGCCCAGTGGCCTGATGGCACTCCGCGCGCTGAGCCAGCCAATGCCTCCGGCAAAGAGGATGCCCGCGACACCCGCGATGATCATGGCCTTCAGGAGGTCCTTGGTGTCCAGGTAGGCATAGACGGAGTCGGTTTCGCCAGATCCGGGCAGTCCTGGCTGGAGCGGCCGGTTGAAAAGGTAGATCGCGGCGGCCGCCAGAAGGCACAGCACCAGGACCGCGCAGGCCGCGGTGATCCGCACTGCGATCTTCAGGGAGGCTTTGCGGAGAGTCGCCTGGTCCGGGTTTTCAGTCATGGGGGCTGCCAATCTGGTATCCGAGGCCGTGGACTGTCCGGATCACGGACTTGGAGATCTTGCGGCGCAGGTGGTGGACGTAGGTGTCGATCACGCCCGGTTGGTCCGTGGGGTGGAACAGAGTGTTGATGAGGTTTTCGCGGGTGAAGACCCGCTCAGGTTCGCCGGCCAGAGTCTCGAGGAGCCCGGCTTCCTTCGCCGTCAGGGTGACCACGGCACCGTACACGGAGCGGATGGAACGGGCACCGGCGTCGAGCTCCCAGTCACCGATTCCCAGAGTCGTGGGCGGCAGGGCGTACGTCCGGGTGAGGGCTCGCAAGCGAGCGGCGAGCTCCATAGCGTCGAACGGTTTGCCCATGTAGTCGTTCGCCCCGGCGTCGAGGCCCCGGATCTTCTCATCGGTGGCACCGAGCGCCGTCAGGATGAGGATCGGGGTGGCAATTCCCTTGGACCGAAGCGCTTTGATCAAGGCAATGCCGTCCATGACGGGCAGCCCCCGGTCAATGACCATCACGTCCCAACTCTGGGTCAAGCCGAGGTGGAGGCCGTCGTGTCCATTGACAGCCAAGCGGACGGAGAAGTCCGGCTCCAGGAGTTCGCTGATGAGCGGCCCCAGGGCGGCGTCGTCTTCGACCAGGAGGAGGGACGGCCGCTCAGCTGTTGTCATGCTGTCTATTCTTCCCCGGCGTGCCCGTTCGCGGCGCCCACCTTGACCTTGCGCCGCTTCTTGAGCAACTCGACTACCCAGGGCAGGACGGAGGCCAAAACCATGATCACGGCAATGGCGTCAATATTGTTTGCGATGAACTCGTAGTGTCCCAGCCAGGAACCCAGGAGCGTCACGGAGGTTCCCCAGATAACGGCGCCGGCGATGTTCCACAGGGTGAACGATTTGTAGTCGTAGCGAGCAATTCCTGCGCTCAGCGGGGCGAATGTCCGCACAATCGGCACGAAGCGCGCCAAGACGATCGCGGGGCCGCCGCGGCGTTTGAAGAATTCCTCGGCTTTGTCCAGGTGGGCGGTCTTCAAGACCCGGGCGTCGCCCTTGAACCAGCGCCGTCCGAACTTGCGCCCCAGCATGTAGCCGATCTGGTCTCCGGCGATGGCGGCAGCTGATACGACAGTGATCAACATAGGCAATTCAAGCTGAAGTTGCTGGTGCAGCAGCCCGGTAGTGAACAGCAAAGAGTCACCAGGCAGGAAGGGGAAAAGGAGACCGGATTCGATGAACACGATCAGGGCTACGACGCCCAACGCTGCGGGGCCCAAACCTTGGAGCAGGGTGGTGGGATCAAGGAATGCGGGCATGGCAGAAAGTACGTGCACTGGTCCTCCTCAGGATCCGTGGGCTTGTGTTGCGGGTGCCTCTGACGCGGCTGCTTCTGAAGCAACCAGCCCTGACCCGGCAGCCCCTGAAACTATCGCTTCTGACACCGTTCGGTGCGGGAGCCGCTCCAGGATCCGCGGCGCGTAGCGGTTCCAGAGCCCCGCCAAGACGATGACCGCGGCACTGGTGGCCAGGAAGGACGCCACCACATCGCTGGGGTAATGGACTCCGATGTAGATCCGGGACCACGCAACCACCACGGCCAGTACTGCACCTGCCCACGCGGTGATGACGCCCCATCGCGTGCCCCGGACCAGGAAGTACAAGGCAAAGGCGAGTGCCACGGCGAAGGCCGTGTGGCCGCTGGGAAAGCTGTTGGAACCCGTTTCCGGGGCGAGGGGATCGAAAAGAAGCGCAGGATTGGGCCGGTGGCGGGCAACGATGAGTTTGAACACCTCGCTGGCAACCCAGCCCGAACATGCGAAGAGCACAAACATGACCGCCCGCACCAAGGACTTGCGAACCAGGAATTGGTACAAACCGATCACCAGGACAATGCATACTCCCGCTACGGGGGCGAAGAGAAAGTTCAATACCATGGCCACGGTAGTCAGTGCGCCCAAATGATGGCGGCTGAGTTCCTGGTCAACGCCAAGTTCGCTGGTAGTCAGGCTCGCTACCGACTGCACGCTGAAGCCAATCGCAAGGACTGCTGCTGCAAGGGCAACCCCCCACAGTAGCCAGTAGCGGGGCTGCGGAAGCACCGGCACACTGCGGCGGATGACGGCGGAAGTGCGGCCTTCCGCAGAAGCGTTCCTGTTGGCAAATGATGGCATGGTGTCTCCGGTTCGAGGGTGACGGCCCTTGTGCGGCCTGTTTCCACTCTCGCGCGGGGCATTTAAGAAGCTTAAGAACTCCTGGTCCGGGTCCTTCTCCCCTGGACCAAGAGCCCTTGACCCCGCGAGGGGCCGAGGACGAGAGTTTAGGAACGTGCTGTCCGCTCTATCGAAGGACTTGGTATGTCAGAATTTGCGATCTCGAAAGACGGTACCCGAATCGGGTATGAGCAGGAGGGCGAGGGACCGGCGGTGATCCTGGTGGCCGGTGCGATGCAATTCAGGGGCTTCGACCCCACCACTGTGGAGATGGCGAGGCTTCTCGCAGCCAAGGGGTTCACGGTCTTGAACTACGACAGGCGCGGCCGCGGGGAAAGCGCCGACTCTTCGTCATTCACTTTGCAGGACGAAATCAACGATCTCGCGGCCCTCATCGACATTGCAGGAGGCACGGCCGCACTGTTCGGCAGCTCTTCCGGGGGCGCGATATCGCTGGCAGCGGCGGCCGCGGGCCTGCCGGTCACGAAGCTGGCCCTCTGGGAGGTGCCCTTGAGGGAGGAACTCGGCACCGACGGGGCCGAATTCCTGACCGGGCTCCGGGAACGCATCGATTCCGGAGACAAGGCCGGCATCATCGAATACTTCATGAAGGACATGCCCCCTGAATGGCTGGCCGGTGCCAAGAACAGTCCCGGATGGCCCATCATGCTCGAATTAGGCCCCAGTCTCTCGGCGGACTCCGAGTCACTTGCCTGGACCCAGTCCGCACCGCGGACCGAACTGTGGTCCGGCATCGCCCAGCCCACCCTCGCGATCGTCGGCGAGCAAACGCTACCGATCATGCCGAAAGCGGCCGACTCCATCGTGGCAAATATCCCGAGTGCCCGCAAAGCGACCATTCCGGGCGCCAACCATGGCTGGGAACCCGGAGTCATGGCTGACACACTGGCCGAGTTCTTCGCCGGTTAGTACGACGCTGGCTTCCGCGATGGACCTGGCCGCGATCGCCGTCGAACTCTACACACTCGTTCCCTCGGCGTTCACGGCGGCCCGCACTTCGCGGGCCAAGGAGGCGAAATCCAGCGGGGACGCTGACCTGGCGAAACGGATCGCCCAGCTCCCCAAGCCATCGACGGCGGCGTGGGCGGTCAACATGCTTGTCCGGCACGGCACCAAGGAATTCGCCGGTGTCCTGGAGCTTGGGGCGTCGCTCGGGAAGGCCCAGGAGCAGCAGGACCACGACCGGCTGCGAACGCTCGGCCAGCAGCGCCCGCGCGTGTTGGCTGCCGCCGTCGAGCAGGCCCGTGCCGTGGCCGAAGGCCTGGGCGTCAAGGTGAGTGGCGGCGCCGCGCTGGAGATCGAGGCCACATTGAGGGCCGCAATGACGGATCCCGCCGCCGCAGAGGCCG
The DNA here is from genome assembly GCF_054888235.1 of Arthrobacter sp. MMS24-S77. Classification (NCBI taxonomy): domain Bacteria; kingdom Bacillati; phylum Actinomycetota; class Actinomycetes; order Micrococcales; family Micrococcaceae; genus Arthrobacter; species Arthrobacter sp. MMS24-S77. The sequence goes on along the minus strand of NZ_JBTZRN010000001.1, from coordinate 840,450 downwards.
TCCGCAGCGGGCAGCTGGTCCGCGCGCTTTCCACGAACGGTTTGGAACCCGTGGACCTCTCGGGGGCAGTGGCCGTGCCGGGCGCATCTCAGGTGGTGGCTGGCAAAGAAGAGCCCGACGACGGCGGGCGGCCGAGCGGACGCGCCGACGCACAGCGCGAACGCACCGACTCACAGCGCGAGCGCAAGAAGGCGCAAGCTGCGCTGCTCGAGGCACAGCAGAACGCGGACAAGGCCGACATGGAACTCGCTAAGGCCGAGCGCGAAAAGGCAGAAGCCGTGCGCCAACGCGAGCAACTCGTCGTCGAGGTCCAGGCTGCCAAAGATAAGCTGGCTGCGTTGCAGCACGAGCTTGCCGCCACGGAATGGGCAATTACCTTGGCCGAGCGGAACCGGAAACTGGCAACCCGGTTAGCCGGCCGGGAACGCAGGACCGAAGAAGCGGCACAAGCCCGGCTGGAGGCGTTGTCCTAAGCAGGCACCAAAACGTCCGGTATACCGGACGGCCCACGGCGTATTCTTGGACCATGAACAGTCATTCCGTGCGGCCCAAGGCGCCGGCCGCGGCCCAGGTGTTGGCGGTTCTCAGATACGTCGCAGGCCAGGCAGGTCCGGTCAGCGCGTCCATCATTGCGCGGGATGTTGGCTTGCCACGGTCCACCACGTATCAGCTCATTGCCTCCCTGATCGATGACGGTTTTTTGGTCCATCTTCCCGAGGAGCGCAAATATGCCCTGGGAGTGACCGCCCATGAGCTCGGGACGGGGTACTCGCGGCAAGCTCCGATCCAGCGGATTGCCCGGTTCCCGCTGTCCCGGCTCGTCGCCCGAACCCGCCGGACTGCCCATCTAGCCGTGATGCACGGGCGCGACGTCGTTTACGTGATCGAGGAGCGTGCGCCGCGGCAACGAGCCCTGGTCACAGACACAGGCGTCCGGCTTCCGGCCCATCTGACCGCCAGCGGCCGGGCAATGATGGCCCAGATGGACCCCGCCCAGGTGGCTGCGCTTTTCCCTGGCCCGGAGGCATTCGCCGTGCGCCACAGCAACGGCCCGCAGTCCTTGCCTGCATTGCAGGATCTCTTGGCGCGGGCACGGTCGCTTGGATACGCGTGGGAGCAGGACGAGGTCACGGAGGGGTTTTCCTCGGTGGCGGTCGCTGTCCTCGACCGGCAGCGGTATCCCGTCGCCAGCGTGACGTTGACGGTGTCCAACCGCGCGTTTCCTGGCGGAGGCACGAGGCACCGAGCCAAGGACGCCGAGACCGCCGAGGAACGGGCAGTCCGCATTGAAGACGTCGCCCGGGAATGGATTCCGGAAGTGACCAGATGTGCCAGGGAAATCTCCCGCAGGTTAGGCACCCAAGCCTGATCCCGACGTCGGGCAACGAAACCGGGCTTATCGCCGCCGGGCGCTATGGCAACTGTTCCCGGCCCATCGACAGGGACGCTCGCTCACATATGAGGCCAAATGCCGGGACGCTCGCTCACCTCTAGTGAGCGAGCGTCCGCCGGAAACACCCCAAAGGTGAGCGAGCGTCTGAGGGGGCGGGGCAAAGCCTAAACTGCTGCGGTGTTCGGCACAGAGCCGGGCAGCGGAGCAACTGCCTCCGAGCCGGGTTCCGCCGGGTAGACCATCTCAGCCGGAGCATTGGAATTCCGCTTCGCCAGCGGGTAGAACACCAGCGCTGTGACAACGAGTCCTACAAGCCAGGAGATATCGGCCCCGCCGAGCAGCTCGGTCATCGGGCCGGTGTAGAGGGTCTGCGCCAGGAACGGGATCTGGACAACGATGCCGATCGCGTAGCTGAACAACGCGGTCTTGTTCCAACGCCCGTAGCGCCCGTTCACGTCGTAAAGGGCCGGAATGTCCACCTTTTCCTTGGAAACCAGGTAGTAGTCCACCAGGTTAATCGAACTCCACGGGATGAATACCATCAGCAGGAGAAGGACGAAGTTCTTGAAGTTGGCGATGAAATCAGGTGAGGCGAGGACGGCGATGAGTACCGAGAGTCCGATGAAGCCGATCACATAGGCAAAGCGGGTCCACGAGGCTACTGCCGTCTTGCGGGTGAACGCTGTGACCGAGGTAAGCATAGTCATGTAGCCGCCATAGGCGTTCAGCGTGTTGACGGTCAGTTTCCCGGTCACGATGACGAGGTAGATGACCACCGCGATCAGTCCGCCGCCGCTCAAATTCCCGAGGAAGGCGACTTGGCCATCCAGGAACCTCGCACCCTTGGGCAAGGCGAGGGCAGCGAAGAGCGCGCCCAGGGTCATGGACCACTGGGAGCCAAGCACCGTCCCGAAGTATGCCGACATGAAGGTCTTGCGTGCAGGCGTGTTGGTGGGCAGATAGCGGGAGTAATCGGCCACGTACGGACCGTACGTCAGCTGCCATCCGGCGCCGAGGGAGATGGCGAGGAGGAAGGTGGGAAACTCGAAACCGCCGGCTCCCAGTAGCGCGCCGACGTCCTGGGTGACCAACAACCTAATGCCCAGATATGTGAAGCCAAGGATACCGACGACGGTGGCAATGCGGCCCAACATATGGATGTACTTGTAGCCCAGGGTCGCCACGATGATGGTCAGGACCCCGAAGACGATCATGCCCACGGCCGGGGTGCCGGTATGGAGGATGAGGCTGATTGCCTGTCCGGAGAGGACCGTACCGGTGGCAGCGAAGCCGAGGTACATCACGACCACCAGGACCAAGGGAATCACCGCACCGAAGATCCCGAACTGCGCCCGGCTGGAAATCATCTGTGGCAAGCCGAGCTTCGGTCCCTGGGCCGCATGAAGCGCCATTACCGCGCCACCCAAAAGGTTTCCGATCAGCAGACCGATGATCGCCCACAGGGCGTCCGCGCCGAAGACTACCGCCAACGCGCCGTCGACAATGGCGGTGATCTGCATGTTCGCCCCGAACCAGAGCGTGAACTGCTGGACCGGCGAACCATGCCGCTCGTTTGCCGGGACAAAGTCAATGGAGCGGCGCTCAACGCGCGGCCCGACTGTTCCCGTGTTTCCTGTGGCCTGCATGCCTGTTCCTTACTTTGACAACCGAAGTCCGAAGTCCCCAACTGAGAATCAATCAGAGCATGCGAAGTGACGGCTATCACCGAAAGGCAGCCATGTTTAGTCCGATATACCGGACGATAAAGGAAGAATTGCGATCTTGAGCAGTGGCGGCATGAACCAGCTCAACCCCGGGCTTGACCGGCATTGCCTGCCAAGCCCATGAACATCGTCTTGTGCAACACGTCCACGTGGCGCCGCGATACCTCAACCGCAACGCGGTCGTCGCCTGCCCGCAGGGCGTTTACGAGCGCAATATGGTCCCGGTTGGATTCGTGGAGGAACTCGATCGGGTACGGGATGAAGTATGCGTAGAGTTCCGCCAATGCCTCGTTGTAGACGTCGACCGCCGCTCCCAAACCCGAGGACGCGGCGACCAGCCGGTGAAACCTCTCGTCAGCCTGGTGATACTCGGACCAATTGCTTGATCCGGCCATTTCATGGGTAAGCCGTTCCAACTCATCAAGCTGCGCTGCCGAGGCATTGACCGCGGCGAAGTGGGTGACCGCGCATTCGAACAACAGCCGGCGGTCCACCAACCGGTTCACGGCAAGGGATTCCGCGGGCGACGCGGTGAGTTGCTCGAGCACGTTCCGCGGCGGCTCGTCCGCGACAAAGGTTCCTCCGCCACGTCCTCGACGGCGGACAACGACGCCCTGGTCAGCCAGGCTCGCCAGGGCCCTGCGTGCCGTGATCGGGCTGACCGACAGGCCCAGCGCGACGTCTTGCTGGTCGGGCAGCCTCTCCCCCGGCTGAAGCAGCCCCAAGGAGATGGCCATGCCGATCCGCAGGCGCACGGCGTCGATTGCGCTCCTCCGGTCGATTCCGAGCAGAGGGGCAGCACCGATCAATGAGTCGCCGGTGGTGTCCTCGAGCTGTCGGGTCATATCCGCTACTTTACGGGGCAAGATCCACCTTCCTTTTATTTGATCATTATGATCTAATATGAGGCGAGTCACAACAACAACGTGGAGAAACCAGTGCAACGCATCCTTCCCCTCATCGCCGCGCAAGCATCACCCCGACTGATCGGCGAACCGATCGAGGCCTTCGCAGCCGAGGTCGCCGCCGCCGTCGCGGTCCAACCGCAAAGCAAGCTCGTGGTCTTCCCGGAACTGCACCTTTTCGGGGATTCCAACCCGGACCTGCAGCGTACGGAAGTGCTGCAGGACTCGGCCGAGCCGCTTGACGGTCCGCGCGTCAACGAGCTGCGGCAGCTAGCCGCGGACTTGGGCATCTGGCTGGTTCCGGGCAGCGTCTGCGAGCGCGGCCCCGAGGGGCAATTGTTCAATACCCAGTTGGTCCTTTCCCCCGAAGGCGAGCTCGCCGGCTACTACCGCAAGGTCTTTCCTTGGCGCCCCTTTGAGCCCTACGACCCCGGCGACCGGTTCACAACCGTCCACCTGGAAGGGATCGGCACGGTGGGCTTGAACATTTGCTACGACGCCTGGTTCCCCGAGGTGACCCGCCAGTTGGCGTGGATGGGCGCCGAAGTGATCCTCAACGTCGTTAAGACCACGACGCCGGACCGCAAGCAAGAACTCGTCCTCGCCAAGGCAAACGCGATCGTGAACCAAGTCTTCATGGTCAGCGTCAACTGCGCGGGCCCCACCGGCAAAGGCCTCAGCCTGATCGTCGACCCCGAGGGAAACACGATAGCCGGGGCCGACGACGACGCCCCCACCCTTCTCGCCGCGGAACTGGACCTCTCCGCCGTCGAGCATGTCCGCACGCACGGGACCGAAAACCTCAACCGTCCGTGGTCCCAATTCCGCCCCGGCGAACCACCCATCGAGCTGCCCGTCTACCAAGGCCGCATCGACCCTGCCAACTGGACCCCGCGGTCCTCCAACTCCTAAGGAACCACCGGTGACAACGCAACCGAGCCTCACGCGCGCCCTGAAACTGCCCTCGCTGGTCCTGTTCGGGCTGGCCTACCTGACCCCGCTCATCGTCCTGGCGATTTTCGGCGTGATCGCCGAAACCACCGGCGGAGCATCCCCGTCGGCCTATCTGGTGGCCATGGTCGCCATGCTCTTCACCGCGCAGAGCTACGGACGGATGGCCGTTGCCTATCCGGTGGCAGGCTCCGCGTACACCTATATCCGGCGCTCCATCGATTCCCGGATCGGCTTCCTGGCCGGTTGGGCTGTCCTGCTGGACTACCTGTTCCTGCCGATGGTCATCTGGCTCATCGGCGGCTCCTACCTCACGGCCCAGTTCCCCGATATCCCCATCGGGGTGTGGATTGTCGCGTTCATCGCCATCACCACCCTGCTGAACGTGGTTGGCGTCAAGGTGGCGGACAAGGCCAACTACCTCCTCATGGCGTTCCAGCTTCTGGTGATCGTCCTGTTCGTTGCCCTGTCCGTTGGAACCCTGCTTTCAACCTCCGGTGTGAGCGCCCTGGTCAGCACAGCTCCCTTCTTCAACGACACGTCGAGTTTCGACAAGATCACCGCCGGGGCCGCCATCGCCGCGTACTCGTTCCTGGGGTTCGACGCCGTGTCCACCCTCACCGAGGAAACCATCGAGCCGAAGAAAACGGTCCCGAAGGCAATCATGCTCGTGGCACTCATCGGAGGCGCGATCTTCGTCGTCGTTTCCTACACCACGCAACTGATCCACCCCGGCGGGGTCTTCGACGATTCGGCATCGGCGGCATCGGACATTGCCTTGAAGATCGGCGGGCAGCTCTTCGGCGCGGTTTTCCTGGCCGGGCTCGTCGTATCTCAGTTTGCCTCCGGACTCGCGGCACAGGCCAGCGCCTCGCGCCTGCTCTACGCCATGGGCCGGGATTCGGTACTTCCCAAGAAGGTCTTCGGGGCGCTGAACAAGTCCTTCCACACACCCGTCTTCAACCTGGTCATCACCGGCGCGGTGGGACTCATCGCCATGTTCCTGGACGTTGCCACCTCGACGTCGTTCATCAACTTCGGCGCCTTTACGGCCTTTACCCTGGTCAACATCTCGGTCATCGCCTACTACCTGCGCCAACGACGCTCGGGGCACCGGCTCAACCAATTGTTCTACGTGGTCATCCCGGCGGTAGGCGCCATCATCGACGGCTTCCTACTCTCCCAGCTGGATTCGAACGCCATCACGCTCGGGCTGATCTGGCTCTGCGTCGGCATCGTCGTCTTGGGAATCATCACCAAGGGATTCCGGAAGGCACCCCCGGAGATGGTGATGGAGGAAAAGAAGCCTCCCTGGTGTGATGGCCGATCACCGCGTGACGGCGGATCACTGAGAAGAAGGAGTGTGCAGTGCGCATCACTTTAGCCCAGATCGATTCCGGCACGGACGTCGACCGCAACCTCGAGCTCATCGAGGACTACTGTGCCCGGGCCGCCCGCGAGGGCTCTGACCTCATTGTGTTCCCGGAGTACTCGACGTACGAGAAGAACCGGGTGGACCGTAGCTTTGTAGACATGGCCGAACCCCTTGACGGCCCGGTCGCCACAGAGCTCTGCGCGACGGCGGCACGTCACGGGATCGCCGTCGTCGCGGGCCTCCTCGAAGCCTCCGATGAACAGGACCGGGCCTACAACACGCTGGTGGCCATCGGTCCCGACGGCTCACGCCTTGGCAGCTACCGGAAGATCCATCTGTTTGACTGCCAGGGATTCCGCGAGTCGGAGTACATCAAAGCGGCGCCGGAGCCCGAACCCGTCACGTTTTCCTGTGGCGGCATCACCTTTGGATTGATGACCTGCTACGACCTGCGCTTCCCGGAGTTGGCGCGCACGCTGGCCGAAGGTGGGGCCCAAGCGCTCCTCATCTGCTCGTCATGGGTTCCCGGCACTGCGAAGACGGGGCAATGGGCCACCCTGGCCAAGGCCCGGGCCATTGAGAACGGCGTGTACGTGGCGGCTGTCTCCCAAACTCCGCCCGTGTCCATCGGCCGCAGCATGCTCATAGACCCCTTGGGTACAGTCCTGCACGACCTCGGCACGGAACCGGCCACCGCAACGCTGGACCTTTCACCAGACGCTGTTCGGGAAGCCCGGGAACAGTTCCCCACCTGGAAGCATCACCGGCTCCTCTAGGAATCTCGCGACCTCTTCTAGGCCGCCCCACTCTGTGCTAAACCAAGGTCAAGATGCACCGAAGCGTCAAAGGAGGTCACCATGAGCACAACGACGGATAAAGGATCGGGCCGCGGGCTGGAGATCAGGTCGATCGACTACGTTCCACTCAACGAGCGGCACGGCAAGGTCTCCCACATCGGGCCGCTGTGGTTCGTCAGCAATGCCCAGATTGCCACACTGGCCGTGGGCCTGATCAGCATCACCACCGGCGGGAACCTCATCTGGTCGCTGCTCGCGATCGCGATAGGTGTCCTCGTCGGCACACTGTTCATGGCCGCGCACTCCTCGCAGGGTCCCCAGCTCGGCCTGCCTCAGATGATCCAGTCCCGCCCGCAATTCGGGTATATCGGCGCCCTGCTGGTTTGGCTCTTTGCCTACCTTCAGTACGCCGGCTTCAACATCTTCAATACCATCCTGGCTGGCCAGGCCATCTCGGAGTCGGTGAACTTCGGGTCCGAAAACCTCTGGTTCTGGATAGTCACCATTGTCGCCGTCGTCATAGCCCTGTTCGGCTATGACCTCATCCATGCGTTCGAGCGCTACCTGACCTACCTGACCATCATCATGCTGGCGCTACTCACAGTGGCGGCTGTCAAGCTGACCATACCTGCCGGCGCGTACAACCTCGCCGACTTCCATCTGGTGCCGTTCCTTGGCCAACTGGGGGTCGCGGCCGGCTACCAGATCTCCTGGGCCATCTACGTCTCGGACTATTCCCGCTACCTCCCGCCAGCCAGTGGACGCGGCACCTTCCGGTGGACGTTCTGGGGCAGCGCGCTGGGCGGTATTTGGGTGATGTTCCTGGGTGCGTACATTGGCGCTGCGGCCGGGGAGAACTTCGAGACCATCGGCTCGATCAAATCCACGGCCGACCAGCTCTTCGGCGGATTCGGGGGCATTGCTTTGTTCATCGCAGCCCTCGGTTTGCTGTCCGTGACTGCCCTGAACATGTACGGTGGTTCGCTGACCCTGATATCGTCCATCGACAGTGTGCGGCAGATCCGGCCAACCCTGCGGCTCCGGATTATCACGATCGCCATCACCGCACTGATTTCCGTGGTCTTGGCAAACCTTGCCTCGACCGACTTCCTGGCGAATTTCAACGACTTCCTGCTACTGGTGCTGTACTTCTTCATTCCCTGGACGGCGGTCAACCTCACCGACTACTTCATCGTCCGCAAGGGCCACTACGCCATCGCGGAGATCTTCAAGCCCAATGGGATCTACGGACGCTGGGGCTGGCCCGGCATCATCTCCTACCTTGTCGGCTTTGTGGTGATGATTCCCTTCTTCTCGGCCGGCAAGCTCTTCGTCGGGTTCATCGCCCACGCCCTGGACGGCGCCGACATCTCCCTGTTCATTGGGCTCCCCGTCTCCGCTGGGCTGTACTGGCTGATGACCCGGCGTATCGACGTCGACGCCGAGACCCGCTTGGCCAAGGCGGAGGCGGATGCCCTGGAGGCGGCCGCGCACGAACACATCCTGCCGTAACGCGGCCAGCGCGCCAACCACGACGGCGACGACGGCGCGCAGTGCGGTTCGCCGGTCAGTGGTTGGCACGCTGATGGGCATGGTGTTCTCAGCCGATCCGGCGTCCGCCCAACCAGCTGACCATGGCGGGGTCGCGGTGGTCGAAGAAGAGGCTGGCGCCGGAGTCTAGGGTGGCGATCTGGCTCATTTGATCATCCGTGAGCGTGAAGTCGAAGACGTCGAGGTTCTGGGCCATCCGCTCGGGCCGGACTGACTTGGGGATGACGACAACCTCGCGCTGGATGAGCCAACGGAGCACCACCTGGGCCACGGACTTGCCGTGTGAATCGGCGATGGCACTGAGGATCGGATTGGTGAACAGCTCGTTGCGACCTTCCGCGAACGGTCCCCAGGACTCGATCTGGACACCGCGTTCGCGCATCAACGCCTGATCCGCGGCGCGCTGGTGGAAGGGGTGGGTCTCGATCTGGTTCACGGCCGGGACGATCTCGTTGTGGTCGATGAGGTCAACCAGCCGGTCGGGGTGGAAGTTCGAGACACCGATCGCACGGGCGAGGCCGTCCTTGTGGAGTTCCTGCATGGCGCGCCATTCGCTGTAGTAGTCCCCGAGCGGCTGGTGGATCAGGTACAGGTCGAGGTAGTCCAATCCGAGCCGTCGGAGTGAGTTGTCGAAGGCGCGCTTTGTCTCCTCGTGGACGCTGCCCGTGGGAGCGTGCTGGATCCAGAGCTTGGTGGTGATGAAGAGTTCGTCGCGGGCGATTCCGCTGTTCTTGATGGCTAGGCCGACGGCCTCTTCGTTCAGGTAGGAGGCCGCGGTGTCCAGGTGACGGTAGCCGACGGCGAGGGCTGCTTCCACAGCGGCCTGGGTTTCTTCGTCGGGGATTTGGAAGACGCCGAAGCCGAGGATCGGCATCTCGACGCCGTTGTTAAGGGTGACGGTGTTCATGGGGTTCCTTTGGAGTTGGTCTGGGGCTTATCGGATGATTTGGGCGTGGGCGGATTCGTAGTCCTGGTCGCTGACGGGTTCAAGCCACGTGGCGCTCTCCCCGTTGTCGTGCTCCACCAAGGCCAGGTGGCACATCATGTTGTCCTGCGTGGCGCCGTGCCAGTGTTCCTCACCGGGCGGGGTGTGCACCGTGTCTCCTGCGCGCATGATGATCACACTGCCATCCCGGGTAGCGACAACACCGATGCCATCCGTGCAGTGCAGGGTCTGGCCGAGGGGGTGGGAATGCCAGTTGGTGCGGGCCCCGGGAGTGAAGCGGACCATTGCCGCCACGAGCCGCGACGGAGCCTCGCCATTGTGAAGGGAGTTGAGGTAGACCTCTCCCGCGAACCTTTCCTTCGGGCCTTTGGCCGTGGGGGTAAGGGGTACGAGCTTCATCGTGCCTTCCTTTCGCTAGTGCTGTGATTGCTTCGTGTGCCGCAGCGGCAGGGATGCCGCTACGAGGACGAGAAGGAGAAGGGCCGTGGTGCCGAGGCTGATGCGCAGGCCGCCCATGAAGTCCTGGCCGGCGAGTGCGGCGCCAAAGACGGCGACGCCGAGGGAGCCGCCGAGCTGCCGGGCGGTGTTGACTGCTCCGCTAGCGGTCCCTGCCAGCTCCGCTGGCGCGTGGTCCATGATGAGGGCAATGATCGGGGGCACTGTGAAGGAACCGCCGACGCCGACCGGCACCATGAGGAATGCAACGAGCAGGGTCGGACTGTCGGTGGGGAGCAAGCACAGGCCTGCCAGTCCAAAGGCCATGAGCACCAGGCCAGCGACGATGGCGACGATGCGCCCGTAACGTTCCGCGAACCGGGCCACGAGCGGATTGAGGAGGGCAACAAGGCCGGTCATGGGCAGGAACAGGAGCCCCGTCTCCAGGGCGGTGGCGCCGCGTTGCTGCTGGAAATAGAGGCTCTGAAGGAAAACGACGCCGTAGAAGGCCGCCATCGTGACCCCGGCGATGGTCAGGGCGGTGGAGACAGTGCGTGAGCGGAACAGGTCAAGCGGGATCATCGGGTGCGCGCCCCGTGCCTGCGCGGCCACGAACGCGAGCGCCGATGCGGCACAGATTGCGAAGGTGGCCAGGATTCCGGGACTTCCGTAGCCTAGTTCCGCACCTTCGATAATCCCGTAAGCCAGGCTCGCCAGCGTGAGGACCGCTGTGACCTGCCCCAGCCAGTCGAACGGCATCGGGCGCCGCGGCGAAGGGGCTATGCGGGAGAGCACGAGCAGCGCCGCCACCCCGATCGGAAGGTTGACGAAGAAGATCAGCCTCCAGTCCAGTTGGGTGAGGAGGCCGCCGAGCACTGGTCCGGCAGCAGCAGCGACCGAGCCGCCCAGGCCCCAATACACGATGGCCCGGCCGCGGCGGGCGGGGTCATGGTAGGCCTCACGAATGAGCGCGAGGGAGGTAGGGGTGATCATCGCCGCTCCGATGCCCTGCAGTACGCGGCCGGCAATGAGGGCCGGAAGGCCGGGGCTGAAGCCGCACGCCACCGAAGCAACGGTGAACAAGATCATGCCGATCCCGTAGGCTCGGCGGGCGCCGACGCGGTCTGAGAAGGTACCGGAGAAGAGCTGCAATGCGGAGAACATGAGCGTGTAGCCGGTGACTATCCACTGCAGGCCGGAAAGACCGCCTCCGAAATCGTTCCTGATCCCGGGCAGGGCGACGTTGACGATCTGGGCATCCAAGGCGACAACGAAGAAACCCAGCATCGCAACCGCCAGGGACGCGCGCGGCCGGGCGAGGGTCGCTGGAACAGATGTGATGGTAGTCGCGGACATACGGCCTTCCAAACGGAGAAACGGGGACTGATTCAAGAAAACCAGTCCCCGCGTCCGCGTGGGAGTGCCTGTTGTACCGTGTACTGCCAGTGCCTGTTAGGGCAGCGCGTGTGCCAGATCTGTCACAAACCTCTATTGTGGGCAAATGGGCCATATCTGGCACAAATGAGAGTTAGGCGCGTATGATCAATATATGTCACAAACTCCGTTTTACCGGGCTGTCGACGCCGTCTCCCTGGGGCGGGCCATCAGCGATGCCCGAAAGGAAGCGTCCCTGACCCAACAGGATCTGGCGGACCGGCTCGGCACCGCCCGACGGACCATTGTCAGGCTCGAACACGGCGAAGCTGTCTCTGTCGTCGTCGCCATGAACGCCATCCGGGTGCTAGGCCGCGACGTCGCCTTGGTCCCCCGGTTCGCGAAGCTGCAGGTCAAGGCGTGAGCCCGCGGAAGAGCCTGGAAGTGTTCCTGCACGGGGAGCACGTCGGCGTCCTGACCGGGTCTGGCCTGAGGATGTCCTTCCAGTACGACCCGGACGTCGTCGCCGAGTACGGTGCCTCCTCCATTCTGCTGTCCCTGTCGCTGCCGGTGGACCGGAAGAAAATCGACGGACCCGCGGTGTACAACTACTTTGACGGGCTCCTGCCGGAGGGCCAGGTCCGTTCGCATCTCGCTTCAGAGAACGGGCTCTCGACCCCTGATGCCCTTGGGCTACTCACCGTCCTCGGCGCCGACTGTGCCGGCGCCGTCCAGGCGCTTCCGGCAGGTACGTCCCCTGATGGCCCGGCCGACTCCCAGACGATGACTGTCGATGAGGTCGTCGGCGTCGTCGAGGCGCTGCCGACCTGGGACCTGCCCGATGACTTCGCGATTACCGCTTCGCTAGGCGGCATTCAGTCCAAGGTGCTGCTAAGCCGGCACGGTGACGGCTGGGCCTGGCCGGGCCGCGGGGCAGTATCCACGCACATCATCAAACCGGAGCCGCTCGATTCGCCGGTGCCGCACCTGCTCGCCTCGGAAGACTGGGCGCTGAAGGTGGCCACTGCCGCCGGACTGCTCGCCGCACAAGCGCATCTGGAGATGTTCGGGTCCCGCCAGGCAATCGTCGTGACCCGATACGACCGGACTCCGGACGGTGGCCGGCTGCACCAGGAAGACTTCACCCAGGCTCTGGCGCTCGCCAGCACCTCCAAATATGAAACCTCCACCGCGCCCCGTCCCGCCTGACCCAGCTCGCGCGAGCCGCGGCACCGCACACCAGGGACGACCGGGAGTTCCGGCGCGCGCTGCTGCGGGCCATCACCTTCAACCTCGTGATCGGCAACGGGGATGCGCATTCGAAAAACTATTCGATGCTGATTCGGGACGGAGGCGAAGTGATGCTCGCCCCGCTCTACGACATCTCCCCCACCCTGCTGCTCTACGCCCCGAGCAACAACGCCGGCCATGTCGTGGGCGGCCAATCAAGGCTGAATTACCTCACCCTGGATCACGTCATCCGGGAAGGTGAATCGTGGGGCATGGATGCCGGGGATGCGCGGGCGACGGCGGTTGACGCGCTGGAGTCAGTGGCCACGGCGGCGCCCAAGGTCCCCGCACCGGAGGAGATTGGCTTCCTTGGCGAACTCGTCGCAGCGCGGGCCGGCGAACTGCTTGAGGGCAAGACCGCCCGCCGCGCCCTTGCCGGTCAGACGCCGGCGGCCACCTGACCTTTCGGACGCGGAGCGGGCACTGAGGGCCGCCGCCGGGAGCCGTCGTCACCCGGCGGAGCGGGCAGTGAGCCCGTTCACCACCGGTTCCAGTCGTGGGGGTCAGCGGGCCGCGGTGCCCTCCGTGTAGTCGTCATCGCTTTGGACCCACGAGAACAGCCTGCGAAGCTCACGGCCCGTGGCCTCGATCGGGTGGGACTCGGCTTTCTTGCGCAAGGCTTCGAACTCCGGAGCGCCCGCGTCCTGGTCGTCGATGAAGCGCGTAGCGAATACACCGTTCTTGATGTCGGCGAGAACAGCCTTCATGTTTTCTTTGACGTTCGGTGTGATGATGCGGGGGCCGGAGAGATAGTCGCCGTACTCGGCGGTGTCGGACACGCTCCAGCGCTGTTTGGCGATGCCGCCTTCGACCATCAGGTCAACGATCAGCTTGAGCTCGTGCAAGACCTCGAAGTAGGCGATTTCTGGCTTGTAGCCGGCCTCGGTCAGGGTCTCGAAACCATATTGGATCAGTTGGGCGGTTCCGCCGCAAAGTACTACCTGTTCGCCGAAGAGATCAGTTTCGGTCTCTTCGGCGAACGTGGTCTCAATGACTCCCGCGCGGGTGCCGCCGATTGCTTTGGCGTATGAAAGGGCCAGGTCACGGGCGTTGCCCGAAGCGTTTTGCTCGACTGCGATCAGGTCGGGCACACCGCGGCCGGCTTCGAATTCGCGGCGCACGATGTGCCCCGGGCCCTTTGGGGCAACCAGGGCGACGTCGACGTCGGACGGCGGCTGGATGTAGCCGTAGCGGATGTTGAAACCATGCGCAAAGAACAGGGCATCGCCGGCCTTCAAGTTCGGAGCGATCTCCTCGGTGTAGACGAAGCGCTGGACTTGGTCCGGGACGAGGATCATGATGACGTCCGCCTCGGCAGCGGCGTCGGCCACGGAAAGGACCCTCAATCCCTCCGCTTCAGCCTTGGATTTGGATTTGGAGCCTTCCTTGAGGCCGACCCGGACGTCCACACCGGAGTCGCGCAGGCTCAGGGCATGGGCGTGACCCTGGGAACCGTAACCGATCACCGCCACCTTGCGGCCCTGGATGATCGATAGCTCAGAGTCTTCGTCGTAGAACAATGTAGTCATAGTCGGTTTCCTACTGTGATTGTGGTCGGGGCGAGTCTCGCTGCTGGCGGGTATGGGTTCGGAACGACCGGATCGTCCGCGGCTATGGTGTTTCGGTCGTATTCGCGTACGTAGTCGATGCAGAAACCGATGACACGTTGTACCCAGATCTTGCCCATGTCCGTTGATGATTCGCTGAAGTCTCCGGTGACTCCGGTTGGGCAGATTTCGGAGAAGTCCCAGAAGATCTCTCCGGGGAGGTCGTTCGGGGGGATGAGGGCCTGGGTGTAGCTGGATGGTTGCCACCCGCCGAGCTTTGTCAGTTCGGGCGTGGGGAGGCGGTCGAGTCTGACTTCGTCGGGGAAGAGCTCCATCATGGCCGACATTTCCGGTTCCGCTCCGTGCCCGTACACCTTGTCCGGGTTCTTGTAGGCGTCCCTCATCAGGGAATAGCCGAGACCCCATGGGTAAAGCCTTCCGACATGCGTGCCGAACCGGTCCCGGAGAATATATGCCGCCTCCGCGGTGGCCCCCAGATTTCCGCCGTTGCCGTCGACCAACACGAGTCGTTTGAATCCGTGGCGGGCGAGCTCGGACCCGATGGAAACCACAAGGTCCGTCAACAATCCTTGAGGAAGGCTGATGGTGCCTGCGTAGCCTCGCAGGTTGTGTGAGTGGCCGTAGGGAATGGTCGGGGCAACAACGGCGCCGGTTGCGGTGGAGATTTGCCGTGCGACATAGTCGGCGATGAGCGCGTCTTCGTCCAGGGGGAGGTGCGGACCGTGCTGTTCAATGGCTCCGATTGGCAGCAGGACCACAGGGTTTTCCTTGGCTGCTTCAGCTGCTTCGGTCCAGCTCATTGCCCCGAGCAGCCGAGGTCCATCCGGGCCGGGGCGTTCCGCGACCAGGCGTGTAGGCGACGGAGTCGGTTCAGTCATTTGCTGTGCCCTTCCAGGAAGAAGCGCCGGTGTTCGAGGACGGGAACCACTCTTCGTACTTCCGCGAGCCGTTCTGCCGACAACAGGTGGGTAGCCAGTCCGGGCTGCGGTCCGGCGTCGGCCTTGACGACGCCGGCAGGGTCCACGATGACCGACCGGCCTACGCAGACGGGGCCGGTTTGTCCGGCAGCGGCTACATAGACGGTGTTCTCGATCGCCCGCGCCCGGAGGAGGGTTGACCAGTGTTCTTCCTTCAAGGGCCCGGCAACCCAAGCCGCGGGTATGACAATCACGTCCGCACCGGCGTCGACGAGCCTGCGGGCGGACTCAGGGAACCTGAGGTCGTAGCAGGTCATGAGCCCGAAGGTTGTGCCACCGATGGAGAAAGTGGTTGGCTCGTCCAATTCCCCGGCCTGTACTGAATCAGACTCCCGGTAGCCGAAGGCGTCGTAGAGGTGGATCTTGCGGTAGGTACCCTCCAGCGCTCCGTCCGGATTCACCACCAGGACGGTGTTGTGGACCTTGCGGGTGGCGTGGATGCTTTCAGTCATGCCGGCGACCACCCACAGACCGTTGGTCCGGGCGGCCTCCTGAAGGAAGCGGGCGAATTCGCCGTCGAGGTCCTCGGAGTGCGGGTAGAGGTCGCTTGACGAATCGGGGTGGCTGTACATGGAGTTTTCCGGCAGGACAACCAGCTCGGATCCTTCGGACGCCGCTTCGGCGATGAGGGCCGCGATGTCCTTGCGGTTCTGGGCTTTGTCGGTGCCGGCGCTGAATTGCGCGACTGCTACTTTCGGGGACATGTTCATTCTTTCGGAAGAGGGGTTCGCTAGCGCAGGACTCGACGAAGGCCAACGAGCCGTTCCACGACGATCACAATGACGATGCTCAAGACAATCAGCATGGTCGAGACGGCGGCGAGGAGTGGGTCGGTCCTGGTTTGTACGTAGTCGAACATTGCGATGGGCAGCGTCTTGACCCTGCTGGACACCAGGAACAGGCTCACGACGGCCTCATCGAAGGTGAGCAGGAAGGCCAGGACAAATCCCGACAACACTCCGGGGAGTATCAAGGGCAGTGTCACCGTACGAAAGACGACGACGGGCGACGCTCCCAGCGTTTGGGCCGCTTCTTCGCACCGTGCGTCCATCGTCGTCAGGCTCAGCAAGGTAGTCCGGATAACGTACGGAATGACCAGGCCTGCGTTGGCAAGAATCAGGCCCTGGTACGTTCCCTTGAGCCCCATCGGACTGAAGACGAGCAACAGGCCCAGCCCTACGACGATCGCAGGGACGAGAAGCGGTGCCAGGAAGATGCTTTCAACCGCCTGGCGTCCGCGGAACTTGCCGCGTGACAGGGCCACCGCGGCGGGTATGGAAACCGCGGCAGAAAGGACGGATGAACCGGTGGCGACCAAAACGCTGACTTGCAGGGCACTTGCGAAGCCTCCGCCGTTGGCGAACAGGGCCTGGTACCACTTCAGGCTCCATCCGCTGGGCGGAAATTGAAGGAAATCGTCAGCGGAGAACGAAATGATGACCGTGATGATGATCGGGGCCAGCAGAAACAGGTACAGCAGTGTGACACCGAGGCGGACAGGCCACCGGCCAAGGACACTTGTTGTCATGAGGAACGGCTCCAATCCAAGCGGTTCATGATGCGCTGGTAACCCACCAGCACGCCGGCAAAGAGGGCCATGAGGATGAAGGAAATAGCAGCGGCCAGCGGCCAGTTCAATGAGTTCACAGCCTGATCAAAGATCTCGGTGGCCATGGTGAATACCCTTCCCCCACCCACGAGTGCCGGGGTGACGAAGGAGCTGATAGTCAGGACGAACACCAGCAGGCATCCTGTGAGGATCCCGGGCAAGGTGAGGGGCAGGACCACACGGAAGAAGGTGCGGGCTGGGCTTCCTCCCAATGTCGCCGATGCCTCCATTGCCGTGTCGTTGAGCCTGGAAGAACCGGTGACAACGCTGAGGATCATGTAGGGCATGAGGATCTCAACCAGGGCGATGATGACCCCTACCTCGTTGTTCGCGAGCTTGATTGGTTCGGAGATAACGCCGGTCCCCAAAAGTACTTCATTGACGATGCCTTGATCCCCGAGAATAGCCATCCAGCCGAAGGTACGGACCACGGCGCTGGTCAGAAGCGGAGCCAGGGCAAGCACCAGAAGGGCGCTCTTCCACCGGGATTGTGTGCGGAGAAGAAAGAGCGCAAGCGGGAATCCAAGGATGAAAGCCCCGGCTGTCACCGCGAGGCCAAGGTACAGGGTTCGTCCGATGAGGCCCAGGTTGAACGTGCTGTTGAAGAATCCGGCGTACGAATCAAACGCGAAGCCGTCATGAATGATGCCTCCGGCCTCGGATTGGTTGAAGGACATTCTCAGCAGCCAAGCGAGCGGGACCCCGAAGATGACACCGATGAGAAGGAGGCCCGGGGCGAGCTTCAAGGTTGTCGACCAGATTGGGGCCAGCCCGCGGGAGGCCTTCTCCTGCGCGGCCGCGACGGGCCGGTTCAGTTCCTTAGTGGACATGGTCTGCAACCAATCCGAGGTGTTGGGACAGCACCCGGTTGGCGATTGTCACATCCGGGAGGGGAGTTCCTTCGTCCAGCTTGCGGATGAGGATGTTCTCTTTGGCATCGGATTCGAGTGCCTCGTCGATGATGATTTCGGCATCCGATGCCGGGATTGCAAGCACTCCGTTGTCGTCAGCGAGGATGATGTCGCCAGCGCAGACTGCCACGCCGCCGATGCTGACCGGGACGTTGACCCCGCCTTGGTTCACGCCGAGCAACTTCGTCGTGAGCACGCTTGTACCTCGGGCGAAGACGGGGAGGCCGATACGGGCGACTTCATTCAGATCAGTCATAACTCCGTCAATAACAATGGCGGACCCTCCCGCGACTTTGACCGCATGGGCGACGACCTCCCCGACCGGTGCGTGCCGGCGGTCACCGCCTGTGGAGACGACCAGTACGTCGCCTGGTTCAAGCAGGGCTACTGCCCTGTGCATGAGCGACGAATCCAGCCCGGGGATCTGGACAGTTACTGCCCGTCCCAGAATCTTGCTGCCCGGAAGGTGCGATCGGATTTCGGGTTCCACGAAACCGCGTTCGTGGAAGTGGCCAAGGGTCGGGTAACTGACTCGCGCCAATTTGGACTTCAGCTCGGGAGTGATTTGTGCGCCGTTCGGGCGTTCGATGATTGCCATGGGGATTTCCTCGTTCTGTTCTCGGGGCCGTTGTCAGGCGGCGATGAAGTGGACGTTGTCCGTAGCTGCCGTCACTGCGGCCTCCGAACCGACTGCGAGGGTCGGTGAGCCGTCCGCCCGCATCTGGACCTTCAGGAGGTTTTGTCCGGTCTGGATTTCATACTGGATGGTGTCGCCGAAATAGGTTGCAGAACGCACATCTCCCCTGATGCCGTCAGGTGAATCCGAGGCGCTACGTGCCTTTAGCTGGTGCGGCCGGATCATCGCCGTGGAAGTGCCGGCGGTCTCTCCGGAGATGCGCGGGACGCTGAGGTGGCCCGCTCCGGGCACCTCAATCAGGTGCCGCCCGGCACTACTGGATACGCGGACGCTGTCAATCAGATTGGCCTGGCCCACGAACTCGGCGACGAAACGCGTGGCGGGACGTTCGAAGATGTCGCTCGGCGTGCCGAACTGCTCCAGGACACCCTCGGACATGACGGCGATCTTGTCCGCCATGGTCAGCGCCTCGTCCTGGTCGTGGGTCACGAAGACCGATGTGATTCCCATCTTGCGTTGAATGCTCCGGATCTCTGTGCGCATGGCGTCCCGGAGCTTGGCGTCAAGGTTGGACAACGGCTCATCCATCAGGAACAGCTGGGGATTTACGACAATTGCCCGGGCCAGCGCGACGCGCTGTTGCTGGCCGCCGGACAGCGCGGTCACCCTCCTGTCCGCCAGGTGTCCCAGCCTGACCAGGTCGAGCACGTTCTGCACCCGAACGGCGATTTCCGTTTTCGGGATATGCCTCATCTTCAGCCCGTAGGCGACGTTCGACTTCACGTCGAGGTGAGGAAACAGCGCATAGTTTTGAAAGACCATGCCAATGGAGCGCTTGTGCACCGGCGTCTTGGTGATGTCTTTGCCCTGTACATGAATGGAACCCGAGGTTGGCTCAATAAGCCCGGCAATCATGCGCAGGGTTGTTGTCTTGCCGCATCCGGAAGGTCCAAGGAGAGCTAGGAAGTCGCCTTCGTCGACTTTGAGCGAAACGCGGTCGACGGCGGCCGAGGGGGTGTTCTTGTACTTCTTTGTCAGGGCATTGATGCTCAGGTAGCCCGCCCGGGTGTCAGGGCTTGCAGAACTCATTACTTCGCCCCCACAACTTCGGTCTTGAGCCGGGTGGCCCAGGAATCGCGCTGCTTGACCACGACATCCCAGTCAAGAGGAATGACACGGGAGGATTTGGCAGGGTCAGCGACCGGAATCTTCGCGAGGAGGTCGGCCGGGAGCTGGACCTTCGTGTTGGTCGGAGCATAGGCCATGAGTTTGGCAAAGCTGCCCTGAGCTTCGGTGCCAAGAGCGTAGTTGATGAAGGCAGCCGCGGCCTTGGGGTTCGGCGACCCTTTCACCTGGTTGAGGGTGTTGACCTGAAGGACGGTCCCTTCCTTGGGCAGGACAGCTTTCATGGCGCCGTTGGACTGGTCGGCGAAGAGCTGCGATCGGGCATTCCAGCCCACCCCGTAGGACGCGCTCCCGTTCTGAACCATGGTGTAGGGGTCAGGCTGCGGATTCCACGTCTCCACCCGGGGTGAAAGTTTGGCCAGCTTGGCAATTCCCTGATCGACCGACTTCTTGTAGTCGCCGCCCTCCATCTGGGTCGTGATGACGGTGAGCCCCACCGTGCTGGTCAAATCAGGCGGTCCGATGATGGCGGTCTTGCCGGCGGCCGCCGGGTCTTCCCAGAGAGCGTTCCACGACTCGGGTGCGCTCTTCACGGCCTTGGTGTTGTACATCAGCGCGACGCTGTCGAACGTGACGCCAGCGCCGAAGTCTCCATTGATGCGAGCCTTCGGATCGAGATCTTTAAGGTTGGGAACGGCTGCGGGGTCCAACGCTTGGAAGATGCCTTCAGCGTTGGCTGTGCGGGCCACCGCCAGATCCAGGAGTGAAACATCGACGCTGGGGTTGTTCTTGTCGGCGCGAAGCGCCGCGAGCGACTCTGCGCTGGTGCGGGCCTGGACAAACGAGACTTTCAGGTTCGGGTGAAGCTTCTCAAATGGCTCCACAACCGACTTGACGTAGTTGTCCTGGAAGACGCCAGGGTAAATGCTGAACACCAGCTCACCGGAAACATCGTCCCCGTTCGTCGACTGGGTGGAAGCAGATCCCCCGCAGGCCGTGAGAGCCAGGGCTGGCAGCGCTAGCAGGGCAGCGCCCTTGAAGAGACGCCATTTGGTTGAAGTCAATTTTTGCTCCTGTGGGTAAATGTTGCCTTGACTGAAGATGCCCGAAAACGTGGTGTTTTGTGGAATTTATTGTCGAACTGTGGATAGCCATGTGTCAAGGGTTACATCCTTGTGTGACTTCGGCCATGCTCAAAGCGGATACCCGCGTGAAATCCCACGCAAAAAATCGTCCAGAACGCACGCAAACGGTCATTACTAGTCAAATCTGGGCGTTTCGGGCTTGCGGGACACACTTGCTGTGGACATACTGATTGACATGAACCCACGGAAACCCTCGGAAACGGGCAACGATGCTAGTTGCTGAAAGACATCGTCGGATCGTGTACAAGCTCCATGGCACGGGAGTAGTCAGCACAGAGGATCTGGCCCAATCATTGTCTGTCTCCAACGAGACGATTCGACGGGATCTTGCCGTGTTGGAAAAGCGTGGCCTGCTATCGCGCGTCCACGGGGGTGCGACATCCCCTCTTCCTCTGCCACCTGGGGAGGAGCCACCATTTGCGGAACGCGCCAACGTTGCAAGCGAGGCGAAGGAAAGAATCGGTAAAGCTGCTGCCTTGTTACTTGAGCCGGGGCAGTTCGTAGTCCTGGATGTCGGAACAACCGCGCTTAGCGTGGCGAGGGCAATTCCCAGTGATTTTCGCGGCACAGTCGCGACCAATTCACTCCTCGTGGCAATCGAACTTTCGAACCATCCAAACTTGGTGGTCCACGTGGCCGGGGGCCGGCTCCGGGGCGGAGATATGGCGCTCTCCAACTCCGCTGCCCAAAACTTTTTCAGAGACCTGCACCCGGACATCGCTTTCCTTGGATCCGGTGGAATCGACGCAACGGCTGGTCTAACCGACTACTACCTCGAGGAAGCAGCAGCCCGGAAGGTCATCATTCAAAACTCCGCCGTTTCGTATGTCTTGGCGGACTCATCAAAGTTCGGGCGCGTGGCACGTCATCGCGTCGCGGGGCTCCAGGAACTCACCGGGCTAATCACCGACTCCGAACCGCCGAGCACTATCCGTGAAGCACTCGAAAAGGGCGGCGGCGTAACGATCATCGCGTAACTCTCTACACCCGACGTGCACGCGCTCCTTCTTCGCCGCGTCCCACCCCATGTCTTTGATCTGCACCGAGACCCCGAATATCTTGCGCAGCCGGTCGAGATGCTTCGCGATCGCCAGGGCATCGTCGCGGTCCAGCACCCCGTCGTCGTACCACGCCATGATGGCCGGGTCCCCGGCCACCAGGTGCGGATCATGGTGGGAGTTCTTCGTCTTGTTGGCATCCGACGATGCCAGGTAAACCATGAGCCACCCATGCGCGAACCGCGGGTGATGTTCGGAATCATCGGGTACATCAGCCCGTCAATCGCGTCATCGATCCGCATGGCCACGGAACGCAGGTGCTTCAGCGCTTCGCGGGCTCGGCCGGGAACTCGCTCGTGGCGTTAGCCTGCCGTGCAAGCTGGTTGATGTTGTTCGAGGAACGGGCCAACAAATCGTGAAGGGACATCAGTTCCGCAGCAATCGCACGGCGTTCCGTCGGCGAATCAGAATGCACCGACGGAACGCCGAAGAAACCGGGACCATCTCCCGCTCAGCCATGGCCACCATCGCCGCTTCCTCCTCAACGGTGACCCACACGTCACGGCGCTTCTTCGTCCCCGCCGGGGTGTTCTCACGGCGCCGCCGCGAGAGCCCGAAAGCCCGCCCCAATATTGACGGTCGTCAGACAATAGCCACTGCTCCGCCCCTGGACAATCAAGGGGCGCGATCTCCGACTGCGGAGTTGCACTAGCGGGTCACACACTGGACTTACACGCCGCCGGCGGCGCCAAACGCAGGCGAAGAAGCGCGACGGCGGAAATGAGGAACCACGCGATATTCGTGACCACAGAGGGCCATGCTTCGTGGAACGCGCCGTTGACAATGAAGGCGCAAGCGCCGAGTAGATTTGCCGTCTGGAAGCGTCTGCCGGCCTTCAACCAACCCATGGAAACGGTCAGGTGTGCACTGAGTATTGCAGCCGCTCCTGCCCAGCCGGCGACTTCCCACAGCAGTTCCACGGTGTCCTTTCAGAAGTGATCCCCAGCTGTTAGCGCTCGGAAGTATTGTCAAACTTGGATGGGTACAAAATGAACACAACGTTCGTTCACGCGGCCCGCCATGTCTCTCTTCGACATCCACGCCACGGTCCCGTATCCCGGCGCCTCGGGTGGATGCCCAACTGTTCCCCACCCCGCCTGAACAACCCGACCGAGTGAGAATCGGGCCCCTGGATTTCGGATCAAGAACCGCCGCAACTCCCAAGTGGTCAACTGCTGGGCCGTCTCACCAATCCACTGCGATGTACTTGGCCTCGGTGAACTCCAGCATGCCGTGGTGGGCGCCTTCGCGCCCCAGGCCCGATTGTTTGACGCCACCAAACGGTGCGGCCGGGTCGGATACCAGGCCGCGGTTGACGGCGACCATACCGCTTTCAAGTTTCTCGGCTACCCGCAGCCCGTTGGCTAGATCACCGCTGTACACGTAGGCGCTCAGCCCGTACTCTGTATCGTTGGCCGCGGCGATCGCGTCAGCGGTGTCCTCGAACGGGATCAGGGCGGCCACCGGCCCGAAGATCTCTTCGCTGACCAGCCGGGACTCGCGCGGAACGTTGGCGAGAACCGTTGGCAGGCAGTAGGAGCCGGCGCGTTCAGGAGCAGAGCCGCCGACCAGCAGCTGCGCGCCACGGTCGCACGCGTCGTCGATGAGGTCGATGACCTTGTTGACGCTCGGATGGTCCACGAGCGGGCCGCACTGGGTCTGGTCGTCGGTACCCGGCCCCACCACCAGGCTGGCGAACCGGTCTGCGATCATTCTGGCGAACCGGTCGTGCAACGACGAGTGCACGTAAATGCGGTTGGCTGCAGTGCAGGCCTGGCCGCCGTTGCGCATCTTGGCCACCATCACGCCCTCAAGTGCCTTGTCCAGATCGGCGTCGGCCAACACAATGAATGGCGCGTTGCCACCCAGCTCCATCGAGCATTTGATCACCTGGTCGGCGGCCTCGTGCAGCAACACCCTCCCGACCTCGGTAGATCCGGTGAAGGACAACTTGCGCACCCGAGGATCGTGCAGCAGTTTGTTGACCACCAGCGAGGTGCTGCTCGTAGTGATGACATTGACCACGCCGCCGGGTACCCCGGCTTCGGCCAGGATCTCGGCGATCGCATAGGCGGTCAGCGGGGTCGCGGTAGCCGGTTTGAGTACCGTCGTGCACCCGGCGGCCAGGGCGGGGGCGATCTTGCGGGTGGCCATGGCGGCTGGGAAGTTCCAGGGCGTCACCAGCAGGCATACACCGATCGGTTGGTGCTGCACAATGATCCGATTCGCTCCGGCGGGAGCCAGTGAAACCTCTCCGAGAATCCGAACCGCTTCCTCGGAATACCAGCGGAAGAACTCGGCCGCATAGCCGATCTCGCTACGGGCGTCGGCTATCGACTTGCCGTTCTCCAACGAGATCAGATACGCGAGTTCCTCAGCGCGCTCGGTCATCAGCTCGAACGCACGACGCAGGATCTCGGCGCGCTGCCGCGGCGGCACCGCCGACCAGGATTCCAGTACGCCCGCGGCGGCATCTACGGCGGAGGCGGCGTCCTCGGGAGACGCATCGGCAACGGTGGTGATCACCGTGTCGTCGGACGGATTGACCACGTCGATGCGCTTGGCCCGGCCGCCGGGCAGCCAGGAGCCACCGATGAAGAGGTCGTTGTGGTAAAGGGTTTCGGTGATGGCCAAAGGTTCTCCTAGTTCTTGTCGGGCCTGGAATCAGGCATCGTGCGGTCGCCCCGGAAAGCGTTCGTCATGATGGTGAGCATCGCGGCCTGATCGAGCTGTCGGGGGTTGTTGTCGACCAGCCGTTTGGCCAATAGCCCCTGCTCGGCGATCGCCGGCAGGTCTCCTTCCTTCACGCCAAGCTCGGCGATCGTCGGCACCGCGAGCCCATCGACGATGGCGTCTAGCGCTTCGATCGCCGACACGGCGTCAGTCCAGTAGTCAACACCGGAGGCAACGCCGAGCGAGGCGCCGATGGCGGCGAATTCACTGACCCGGGCCGGAAGGTTGTAGCGGGTCACGTACGGCAGCAGCGCGCCCACGCCGAATCCGTGTGGTGTGTGAGTGGCGGCCCCGATCGGGTACTGCAGGGCGTGTGCCGCCGACGTCCCACCAGTGCCTATCGCCACACCGCCGAGGAAGGACGCGAGCATCACGTCGCGGCGTGCATCGCCGTTCGACGGCTCCAGCTGGGCGGTCAACAGACTTCGCCCCATCAGCGAAAGCCCTTCCAAGGCAGCGGAATCGCTAAACATCGATTTCCCGATGAAGACCCGTTCCGAGCTAAGCTCTGCGGTCGGCGTGCGTCTCACAGCGGTGTACGACTCGACCAGGTGCACGACGGCATCGATTCCGGATGCGGCGGTGAGCGCCGCTGGGCACGAGTACGTTAGCTCGGGATCGCAAATAGCTGCTTGCGGCACAAGATGCGGGCTCGAGATGCCGACCTTCATGGCTCGATTCGGATCGGCGATGACGGCCACAGGCGTGGCCTCCGAACCCGTGCCCGCGGTCGTCGGGACGGCGATGACCGGCAGTATGGGACCAGGCACGGCGTTTTCTCCGTAGTAGTCGGAAGGCTGGCCGCCGT
Organism: Arthrobacter sp. MMS24-S77; assembly: GCF_054888235.1. NCBI lineage: Bacteria > Bacillati > Actinomycetota > Actinomycetes > Micrococcales > Micrococcaceae > Arthrobacter > Arthrobacter sp. MMS24-S77. Next base: position 815,138 of record NZ_JBTZRN010000001.1, on the reverse strand, counting down.
GGGACAGCAGCAGTGCCACGACCTTCGCCATGTCGATGCAGCTGCCGCCACCGAACCCGATCACCGCGTCGATCGGAGTATGGGCCAGACCAGCGACGCATTCGACCACCCCCGGCAGCGGAAGCTCGGGTTCCGTCCGGTCGAAAACGTGCACGGATACGCCAGCGGCGTTGAGGCTGACGGTAAGTTCGGCGAGTTCGGGCGATGTCCCAAGCCGGGCGTCCGTGCAGATCAGCGCATTGCGCCCGTAACCGGCCGTGATGGAGCCGAGCGCTCGGCGCTGGCCGGCACCGAACAAGACGGTTCGCGGTAGGCGCAACAGTCCGCAGGACGTTCCGGACGTATCGGGGCCGATACCCGCTCCGTGTGGAGAGTCTATGGTCGCGGTGAAGTTCATGTGGTGCCTTTCGTGTCAAAAGTTCAGCGGCAGCGTGCAGATCTCATCCCAGAGGGCACCGGGCAGCGCGATGCCCTCTGTAGCGGCGCGGTCGCGGCGGACATCCGAGGAATCCCCGGGAGCCCGAACGGGGTTAGCCGGATCGACCGGCGGCGATGTGCGCACGGCAGCCAGGTATTCAGAAACCGCATCCCCGAAACCGGCTTCGGCCACGATAAACACATCACCCTTATTGGACGGGTGGATCGAGTCGAGCGTGCCGACGACGTCGCGACCCAGTGCAGCCCCGGTGAGTGCAGTGACCAGCACCTCAAATGCAAGCCCTAAGCCATAGCCTTTGGCGCCGCCGAACGGGGCGATCGATCCACGCTTGGCGCGCTCGGCGTCGACGGTTTCCTCACCGTCCTCGTCGAGGGCCCAACCCGGTTCCAGCTGCGCTTTGCGGTTGGCGTGGTCGTGGATCTTGCCCATCGACACCAGTGAGGTGGCCATGTCGAACACCAGGGCCCGCGGTTGCGCCGGCACTCCGATCGCAATCGGGTTGGACCCGACCATTGCGATCCGCCCGCCGTAGGGGTGCATAAGCGCCTCGCTGGTGGTCATCGCGATACACACCTGGCCACGGTCCGCAATTTTTCGGGCATACCACGCCAGCATGCCCAGATGGTTGCACGAATGCACAGCAGCCGCCGCCACGCCCGCACTGTTCGAGCAACGCTCCGAAATTACTTCCAGGGCATGGACTCCCACCACGGGGCCGAGACCGTTCTGGCCGTCGACTGACGCCAGCGCATCCCCGCGCCAATTAATCCGTCCGGTGGCAACCGGGTCAGCGACCCGGTTGCGGATCCGGTCGATTACCCTCGGCAGGCGCAAGAGACCGTGGGACGGCAGCCCTCGGGCCTCCGCGTCGATGAGCAGATCGGCCTGCAGGTGTGCGTTCTCCGCGGGAACCCCCACCGCAAGCAGCGCCTGTACCGCGGCCTGCATCGCGTCGTCGAGACTGACCCGTACAGATTCAATTGCAATCAAGTTTCTCCTCGCCTTCCACTAGGAGGCCGGGACGAGGGGTTCTCCCGTCGCCCCGGCCTCTGCCACTTAGCTCAATCAAATGCCTTTACGGAGCCGACGCCTCGACCGTCTAAGATGCTCTTTCATGCGTGCTCGCGCTCCCTTGGCCTCGATGGCGCCATGACGGCAGAACGTTTATTGAGCGCCTCTTCGCCCGAGATTGGCTCCCGAGGTTACGGAATTCCGGCTCTTCCACCCTTGAACCGAACCTGTCACCTCACCGTCCCGCCGGATCCTCTCCGCTTAGCTGGGCGCTGAGCAAGGTGCCGCCCTCCCACCGGCTAGCGCCCTGCTGGTAGTAGGCACCCACGATCTCGTCTACGGAAAGCGCGGCAAGCTCATCCACCGGGGACTCGAATAGACGCAGCTCGGCATCAGCAGCCCACGGACGGCCGCTCTCCAGCTCGACCTCACTGTGTACGACGAGCTCGTCGAGGCTGTCGGGCCCACCCATTTCAATGGACCTGAGCAAGCGGCTGTGCAGCAATGGTCGACTAGTTACCGACGGGCCGCGGTCTACCTGCTCGCGCAAAGTGAATCGGGCCTCTGCCAGTCGATGGTCGGCGACGGCCAGGCTTGCGCCGAAGCGACCACCCGGCTCCACGCGCGGCGCCGGCCCAAACGGGAACGGTCGGGTCATGCGGACCGAACCGATCTTCTTCGGATACCCCATGTGAATGCCGCGACCGAGGGAGAAATCGCGGGTTACCCAAACGTAGGCGATCCGCGTGTAGAGAACCCCCCGATACCGTGCCTTGACTGCTAGCAAAGCCTCCCCGTACTGGGACCGGATCGGGTCGAGCAGTTCTTCCCCTCCTTCAGAGCAGGACTGGACATCGGTGAAGACCATTGCCACAAGACCGGGGTCGTCCTCATCCAAGGCCAACTGCTCGGGCAGCAAAGCACGAACATTGTCGGGATTTGTACGGTACTCTACAGTCGCCGCGGTGGCTGAGTAATACCAAGGCGGCGCGGGGATCAGACTCGCACGTCCCTTCGGAGAACGCGGAAATAGAAAGCCATTGGGCTCGGTCATGATGGGTTCCTCTTTCAGGTGGTGCGCTGCCGCTGTGTCAGGAGGGGCAGCGCAATCATGTTGTCAATTGCTTCGGCGGTCGGCGCTTACTCGCTGACCAGTTCCTTGGTCCGGCCTTGGGCGGCATTAAAAAGTGGTGTGTCGGGGGTTCCCGTGGTCCGCAGAGTGATGACGTTCTGGGCTTGGATGCGGACGTATTCGGCATGGCTCCGTTCAGAGAGGAATGCCACGTGGGGGGTCACGAGGATCTTGGGGTGGCCGATGAGTGGATGTCCCTGTGGTGCAGGCTCGGTTTCGAGGACGTCCAGGGCGGCACCCCGGAGGTGGCCGCTGTCGATGGCGTCCCGCAGGGCGGAGCTGTCGACAAGTTTTCCCCTGCTGACGTTGACCAGGACACTGCCGGGACGCATCGTGGCTAGTGCTTCGGCGTCGATGAGGTGGTGGGTGGCCTCGGTGAGTGGGACGTGGAGCGAGACGACTGTCGATGTGCTGAGAACCTCTTGGAGGCTCGTGCGCCGTATCCCGTCACGTTCGAGGCTGGCGGTGGTCTGGGCTGTTTCGGGCAGATATGGATCGTAGGCGATGACTTCGCCGAACAAAGGGCTGGCGATCGCGCCGACGCGGCTTCCGATTCTCCCGAGTCCGATGAGCCCGAGGCGCTGTTCGCTCAGCCGAGGAATAGCAGCCTCAGGCCGGGCCAGCCAGTCTCCCCGGGTGACATTGTCGTGGAAAAAGGGCAATTCCCGAACCATGCTGAGGGCCATAGCTAGGGCGTGGGTTGCGACTTCTTCAGCCGAGACTCCGGGAAGCGCGGTAACCCATATCCCTCGCTCTCGGGCCGCGTTGATGTCGACCTGGTCGGTGCCCATGGAGCAGAGGGAGATGATCTTCAGATCCGGCAGGGCGTCCATCATCGCGGCGGTCAGGCGGGCGTAGCTGATCAGGAGGGCTTCGGCTCCTTGGGCTCCTTGGATGATCTTTTCGGGGTCTTCGGTCGCGAGGTATTCGACCCGGTAGCCGTTCTCCTCGAGGAGGGCGACGCCCGCGGAGAATTCCATGTCCTCCAGGTCTGTGTAAACCGCCAGAGGGCGTGTATCAATGGACATGGCTGAGGAATCTCCTAGTGCGCTCGTGTTGGGGGTTGTCGAAGAATTCGTCGGGGGGCGCCGCTTCAACGATGACGCCCTCGTCGAAGAGGGTGACTTCGTCCGCCACCCGGCGTGCGAAGCTGACCTCGTGGGTCACGACGATCATCGTCATACCGTCGTGGGCGAGGTCTTCCATAACTTTGAGTACCTCGCCGACAAGCTCGGGATCGAGAGCCGAGGTCGGTTCGTCGAAGAGGAGGACGGCCGGGTTCATGACGAGCGCGCGGGCGATCGCGACGCGCTGCTGTTGCCCTCCCGAAAGCTCCGACGGGTAGTGCCCGGCACGGTGCTCGAGGCCTACGCGGTCGAGCATGGCCATCGCGAGTTCTTCGGCCTCCTTGTGGTGGACGGCCTTGACGGCAGTGAGGCTGAGCGCGACATTGCGCACCGCGCTCAGATGCGGGAAGAGGTTGAACCGTTGGAACACCGTCCCGATCGACTGCCGCTCGCGGGCGAGGACCCGTTCGGGCTGGGCGTGACCGCGGGCGTTGGGACCTCCGATGGGATTGCCATCCAGCAGGATGCTGCCGCTGTCTGCCGGCTCGAGCAGCGCCATGAGCCGGAGCATCGTCGATTTGCCCGAGCCGGACGGGCCGAGCACTGCTTTGACCTGCCCCCGGCCGATGCTGAAATCAACGCTCTTGAGCACGGACTGGCCGTGATAGGCCTTGGCCAGCTCTCGGACCTCGAGCAAAGGACCACGAGAAGTGGTGGCACTCATGCGTTCGCTCCTTTCTTGACGGTTTCCTCGACCGCGGGCTTGCCCACCCGTTCCTCAACCGCAGGCTTGCCCACCCGGGCGGGGGCCTTCCGCGACGTCCAGAGAAACTTCTTCTCGGCGGCACCCTGGATGAGGGTTAGGACCGAGACGATGATCAGGTAGTAGACGATGGCGACCGTGTAGTACTCGGCGTAGCGGAACGTGACGTTGACCGCAATTTGGGCCGTGGTGAGCAGTTCTTGGAGTGAGATCACGGAGGCCAGCGAGGATAGCTTTATGAGTCCGATGAACTCGTTTCCTGTCGGAGGGAGCGCGATGCGCACGACCTGCGGGAGGATGACCTTGGTCATCACCTTGGACGGGGACATCCCGAGAGCCCTTGCCGCAAGGTACTGCCCCTCATCGACGCTCAGGAGCGCCGAGCGGATGATTTCGGCCATGAACGCAGCCTCGACGATGCCGAGACCGACGAACGCCGCGAGGAACGGCGAGAACCACTCCTGGCGCAGTACCGGGAAGAGTTGCGGCAACGCATTCCAGATGATGAGCAGCACAAGGAGGGCCGGGATCGCCCGGAATAACCAGATGTACGCCGACGCGGCGGCTTGCGCCCACCGCTTGCCCGAGGTCTTCCCGAGGGCCAGCGTGAAGCCGATGAGCGTGGCGAGGATAAGGGAGAGCACCCCGACACCGACGGAAAGCAGGGCGCCCTTGGCGAAGTCGGGGCTTGTGAGCTGTTGGAGGAGTATTCCGACGTCGAATTCCATGGTATTTCTCCTTCTGGGCCAGCGTCAGCCGACGTCAACCATGGACTTGTCGAGCTTGTACTGCTCGGCGATCTTGGCAAGGGTCCCGTCCGCGCGCAGGGCCTTGATGGCCTCGGCTACGGGCGCCGTAAGCGTGTCGCCCTTGCGGGTGTACATGCCGGTATTGATGTCCTGCGGGTAGCCGCCGCGGACTGCCACGAGCTTGCCTTGGTTCTGTGACGCTATGTATGCGGCGTCAACGTCAGTTTCGACGAGCGCGTCCGCCCTGCCGTTGAGCACGGAGAGGACGCTCTCGGAAACCTTGGGGTACTCAAGGAGCTTGGGTGCGGCTTTGCCCAATGCCGCACAATCAGGTGCAAGAGACTTGACCTTCCCAGCATTCGCGGTTGAGGCCTGGGCGGTTACGGACAGTCCGCAAAGATCGGTGGGCTTCGTGAACTCATTCTGCTTGGCTGTGCTCGTGACGATCATGGGGCCGGTTTTCGTCACAGCAGCGGCGTCGAACGTGGCGAGGCGGGTCTCATTGATGTATAGGCCGCTGAGGAGGACATCGCAGCGCTTGCCTTGAAGGCCAGGCAGGAGGCCGTCGAACGCGCTCACCGCAAACTTAGCCTCAAGGCCCCAACGCTTGGCAAGGGCGCGCGAGACGTCGGCGTCAAAGCCAATGACGTCTCCGCTCGAGCCGTTCTCGTAGTAGTCCATCGGTGGAGACTCCGGGTCTGTGCAGACTGTGAGCTTGCCCGCCTCGATCAGCCCGGAAGGAGCGGTTCCCCCGGACGAAACCGATGACGCCGTGGACGGGCCAGAACACCCAGCTAGGGCAATGAGGGTCGCGGCAGCTGCACCCGCGACGACGGAAAGAGGTAAACGCATTGTGGACTCCAATTGAGGGGGCTCGAACAGCGAGCCGAGAACGTTGGGCCGAAGTGGCGATAATCACACGATAGCGGGACCAACCCACTCGAGCAAGCAGTTTTCCAGTATTTATGTTTCTAAACTGCATATATGACTCTAAAATGAGGACTAAGGATCAAAATCATCACTGATTGGTGCCATCCAATGCAGTCCTGCATATACTGGGTATGAACCAAAGGAGGACCGTGACTAACGAGACAATCGACGAGGGCATTTTCCTTGCACTTCAGCAGGACGGCCGCGCTTCTTTCAGCGACCTTGCCCGGCGGCTGGGTATCCCGCGGGCGGTGGTTGCCGCCAGATTCGGAGAGCTGACCGCCTTCGGTGGCCTCAGGATCGCAGCCGCCGTGCACCCTCGCGTGCTTGGGTTCGATGCAATGGCCCGGCTCGCCGTCGAAACTTCACTCCCCACAGCGGAAGTAGCCGCGCCAATCAAGGACATGGGCGGCTGTCACTTCCTGTCCCTCGCGACCGGCCGCGCCGGCATAGTCGCAGAGTTCACACTTCCTTCCATCGCGGACCTCTACGAACGGATCGATCAGATCCGACGACTGCCAGGGGTCGAAAGAGTCGACACCCATATTTACCGCGAAATTGCCAAGAGCCAGCTCATCAGCACCGCTCCCCCCGCACCAGGCATCACGATCGATCAGACGGACCTCGGACTCATCGCGATCCTCCAGGAGGACGGCCGAGCCGGATTCAACGCGCTCGGAAACGCTGTCGGGCTTTCAACCAACGGTGCGCGTACCCGCGTCATGCGCCTGATCAGCTCGAACGTCATCCGCATCGCTGCCACCAGGCTGCGCACCGGCTCCCTCGCGGTAGGGTTCGGAATCAGGACATCCGGGCTACACGACGACGCTGTCGCCTTCTTCTCAGCACTTCCGGGAGCCGAATTCGTCGCCACATGCATCGGACGGTACGACTTCATAGCCACCGTCGTACTCGAAACAGCCTCCCAGTCGCTCAACGTGCGCGACGACGCTTTGCGCCTCCCGTCCGTGCGCTCGGTCGATTCGTGGGTGCACACATCCATCATCCATGAGCGCTACGAGCGCACCTTCGAGCCCCAGACCCAGAGTGATACCACTCTGACCGACGGCCAGCACGCATGACCAAACCCGGACGATCAACCCTCCGCCGCGCTGCCACCTGGCCATCCTCTCCGCCGTTCTTGGCCCCTCGCTGGGAGCCATCCGTGCCAGTCTGAGGTGGATGCCGTCCCATCCCTCGCTTGCCCAGTTCGGCAGGACCGACCAGGGAACGCCGTCGGGGGCGTACACATCCAGTCGTACCTGTCACCCGCCCTGTTGCCATCCGCAACGTCCCGGTTACTTGCGTCTTTCGTGTGTCTCCCCGTAGGGGACATCTCCGCTGACAGTGACGGTGTAGCTGGTGTAGCTGTGCTGGGTGACGAGGATTCCGTGGCGGTACTCCTTCATGGCGTGTTCGCGGGCGATCTCGACTGCGGTGTTCAAGTCATTTTCGATGCTGTCCGGGTCGTGTGCACTGATTTCCAGGACGAGGTCCGAGTGGTGCTTGATCATGAGGTCTCTTTCTCTGCGGTTGTCGGGTTCACCGTGGGCAAAATCTGCCGTTTCGGCGAAGCGCGAGCCGGCTCAACGTGGTCATTTGTGGCACTCCGCCCGTCCCACGGTCCCGCAATCGACGTCAACCGTCGCCCTCACGGTTGCGGTTGGGAAGTCAGGGCGGAAGCCGCCAGAGATAGGTCGCTGGCCGAGTCCGTATGGAAGGTAGCGCAACCATATGGAACACCGGCTGATTTCAGACGACTCAATTTGGCAGGCCCCACGTTTTGTGTCTTCCATGTCGCCGCATGGTTATGGAATTCGATTTCGGAAGCGAGAAGCGGTGAGCCCTTTCAGGGCCAGCGCGACGAGCCTGCGGTTCGCATTCGCCCTGAGACGGCTTTGCGGGTGAGCGGCGAGGGAAAGAAGGAACAACGGTGCAACCCTGAGGAGGCGCCCGGGTGGCGTGCCAGACGGCGGCTGACCAGGGAGGCCATGGTGTCTCCCTTGGTCAGCACGCTATCCAGCTCGAAGAGGGTGATGTCAACCATCACTCTCGTCACGGATTCGTCTATTGCAGGATAGCGTCTGCTTCGACCTCGACCAGAAGGTCGTCGGCGGCGAGGGCGCCGACCTCAACCACAGCTGTCACGGGACGGATGTCGCCGAAGATTTGACCGTGGACGGCGCCGACGGCGTCGAAGTCTTCGATGTTGGTCAGATAGATCCTGGTACGGACGACGTCCGCGAACGAGCCGCCGGCCTCGATGAGGGCGGTTTCGATCCGATCGAAAATTTCGCGGGCCTGGGCGGCAGCGTCGTTTCCGCCGACTGCGCCGTTGCTGGAACCCGCTGTGGTTCCGGCTACGACGATCTGGTTTCCGACGCGGACTGCGCGGGAGTAGCCGAGGATCGGTTCGCGGGCGGATCCGGACGAGATGTTCTGGCGCTGGTTCATGCTTTCTCCTGATTGAGGGTTTGCCCGGCGGGCGCCGGACATGGTCCAGCCGTGCCCCCACGAGTGGGGCACGGCGCCGGCGAGGGCCGGTGGCTATTTGGCGAGGCCGATGGTGACGGCGCCGTCGTTCCAGTTGATCTGGCTGAGGAGGCTGGACGGGACGCGGAAAACCCGGCCGGGTGCTGCGGGCCACCAAAGTCGCTTTCGGGCAATGACGGTGCCGTTTTGGCGCAGGACTACTTCGGGGAACGGGACGTACGTATCGCTCCAGAGCAGAAGACGACGGCGGGGCGGTGCGGGGTCGTGCTGGCGCAGAAGGGCTGGCGCCACCCACCTGAACGGGGCATCGGCCGTGAGACTAAGCGGTGCGCCGGCTGGCCGGTCGCCCCTGAGGTAGTTGACGACGTGCTCGGCTACGGCCGCGCCGTCGAGGGCCGCGACGTCGGCGGTATCCACCGGGTGCAGCATGTTGCCGACGGCAAAGATGCCCGGTTTGTTGGTCCGCAATGCCGCGTCCACCAATGGTGATTTGCTGACAGGGTCGATCTCGACGCCGGCCGCCCGGGCAAGTTCGTTGTCCGGGATCCAGTCGCCGGTGAGGATGACGGTGTCGCACTCGACGATCCGTCGTTCGCCGGTGTCGATGTCCTCGATCTCCACACCTTGTACGTTCGGCTTTCCGATGATCCGCGTGACCCTCGTACGTGTGGCCACTTTGGTGCCGAAGAACAGCTTTCCGGGTCCGCTGAATAGCCGGTAGGCGTCCGCCTTTGGGTATTCGGTGGTCATCAGGACTGTCTTGCACTTGACGTGGCTAAGGCTCATGGCAGCTGACCAGCTGACTAGTTCTGCACCAACGATGACTGCCCGTTTGCCCACCTTGCCGTGCTTGAGGTGGACGATGTTCTGCAGGTGCCCGGTGGTGTAGATGCCTTTGCCGCGGTCACCTGGAATGAGCCGGGCAGGGCGGGGCCGTTCCCGGGCGCCGGTGGCGAGAATGATCACGTTTGCGTCGACGCGCACTCGCCCGTCGGGCATCGTGACGTTGACGGAACGCTCTCCTGCCCAGTCGGTGACCATAGCGTTGGTGAGGATCCTTGCACCGGCAGCGGTGGCCTGCTCCCGCAGAATGCGGGCGTATTTGGGCCCGTCGATGAACTTGCCCATGTCACGGATTCCGTAGCCGGGGTGGTCGCTGTGCCGAGGGATGCCGCCGGCGACACTTTCCCGTTCGAGGACGAGGACTTCGCCGCTCACGCGCGGAGCCAGTTCGGCTGCAGCCCGCAGGCCCGACGGTCCGGCGCCGATGATCAGGACGGTCGGGGTCAGGACCGTTCCGTTGGTGCTCACTTGGTGACCTCCACGCTGGCAGCCTTTGCTTTCGGATTAACGGGGACATGGGCGCTCTTACCCGGGATTCGAGAAGCTCGGCTACTTCCGCGCCGCAGAAGAAGCCCTGACACCGGCCGTTCTGGGCACGGGTCCGGCGGCGCAGCCCGTCGAGGGTGCACGGTGGGATCGGTGAACTGAAGGTGTCCCGGATTTCACCGGCGGTGACACGTTCGCAGAAGCACACGATCTTCCCGTACGCCGGATCTTCCGCGATCCTCGCTGCGTCCTGGTAGGGGCGGAGGAAAGCTTCGCCAATGTTGGGCATGTGTGGTGGTTCGGGCAGGTTGTCGCGCTCCACCAGCTGGATGGCGCCCGATGCCCGGAGTTGTTCGGCGACGTACTCGGCGACGGCGATACCGGAGGTCAGGCCGGTGGAGCGGATCCCGCCTGCAATCACGTACTGCTGCTCCGTGTCGACTTCGATGAGGTAGTCGGGGTAATCGCTGGCTGCACGCAGTCCGGCATAAGTGGCCGTTACCTCTTCTTCCAGGAGTTTGGGCATGATCTTTTCGCCCTTGCCTCTCAGGAAGGCAAAGCCGCTCTCCGACGTTCCCGTGTCACTGCGGTCCTTGAGGTCTTCAGCGGTGGGGCCCAGCATCACGTTGCCGTAAATGGTGGGGCTGACCAGCACGCCCTTGCCCAATGCCGTCGGCACTGGCAGAACGATTTTGTCCACGAGGGGCCGTGCCTGCTTGTCATACACAAGCAACTCGCCGCGGCGGGGGGTCAGGTGGATCCGGTCATAGCCGAAGAGCTGGTCAATCGTGTCTCCGCCCAGCCCCGCCGCGTTGATTACCCAGCGGGCGCTGATCCGGTCGATGCTTGTGAAAAGGTGCGTGACGCCGTCGGCCCGGTCGATGCTGGTGACGCGACGCCGGAGCAGGAGCTCTGTTCCGCGTTGCACAGCGTCGGTGGCCAGGGCAAGGTTGGTGGTCCAGGTGCAGATGATCGACTCATCAGGAACGGAGAGCCCGGCGAGGGCGCCCTCGCCCAGATGGGGCAGTAGCCGGTAGATTTCCGCCGCGTCGATGATTTCGGTCTTGGCGTATCCGTTCTTCTCGGCCTTTTCCTTCAGTCCGGGCAGGGCGTCGCGCTGCTCGTCGTCCCACGCAACCAGGATGGCGCCGGTGTGTTCGACCGGAATTCCCGTCTGCTTGGCGTACTCGGAGAGCAAGTGGTACCCCTCGTGCACCATCTTCGACTCGAGGGTCCCGGGCTTGGCGTCGAATCCTGTGTGCAGGATCGCCGTGTTGGCTTTACTCGTACCGTCCCCTACGTCTTCCCGCGCGTCCAGGAGCGCGACGCTGAGCCGGTACCCGGCCAGCTTCCGTGCGATGGCTGAGCCCACGATGCCGGCGCCGATGACGGCCACATCGTAGGTTTTGTTTTGGGTGTTGCTCATATGGGTGTTCTCCTTCGTCACCGGGTTGCCTCGACGGCGGTTGCCCACCGCGCGCGGAACTCGGCTGCTTGGTCTGCCGACCACTTCGGTTCATAGACAGTGCTGGGGGTCCAGGGAACGACGGCGTCCTGGAGTGTGCGGGACGGTTCAAGGGCCACTCTGGCCAGGGCCGCCGCGCCCAGGGGCGTAGCGTGCTGGGAGGGGTAGATGTCGATTTCTATCTGCATGAGATCGGCGACGGCCTGCATCAGAACCCGGCTTTGCGTCAGCCCGCCGTCGGCCCGCAGCCGCTGGAGTGGATGGCCGATGTCTGAAGCGACGAGGGAGCCCAGTTCGGCGACCTGCGCGGCGATACCCTGCAGGACGGCGAGCACGACATGTTCCGGCCCGGTGGAGAGGGTCATTCCCGTGAGGGAGGCTTTGGCCTCCGGGCTCCACCACGGCGCAGCGAGGCCTGCGAAAGCAGGGACGCTGAGCACGCCGCCGGAGTCGGCGGCAGCTACGACGTCGAGCTCGGAAGCTGACTTGATGAAGCCCATTCCTTGGAGCCACCTGACGGCGGAGGCTGCCGTGTACACCTGCCCGTCAAAGCAGTAGGTGGGCTTGTCTTTGACCGTCCAGGCAACCGATGCGGCGAGCCCGGCAGTCGAGCGTGTTGCCGACGTTCCGGTGTTGGCCAGCAGGAACGCGCCCGTGCCGAAGGTGCACTTGGCTTCGCCGGCTTCGAGGCAGTTCTCCGCCAAGAGGGCCGCTTGTTGGTCCACAATGAGGCCGCCGACGGCCATGAGCCCGCCGAAGGCACTCGTTGAGCCCGCAATCGCGTCGGACGGCAGAATTTTGGGGAGCGGTTCGTCCCCGAGTTCGAACAGGTCCAGCAGTTCGTGGTCCCATTCCCTGCTGTCCAGATCGGTGGTCAGGGACCTGCTGGCCGTGCTGACGTCGGTGACGAATTCTCCGGTTAGTTGGTGGATGAGCCAACTGTCCGAGGTGGTGACCACACCGTCCCGGGTGACGTTTTTCCGGATCCAAGCCTGCTTGGGGGCGGAGAAGTATGGGTCGAGGATCAGGCCGGTACGGCTTGCGAATTCGTCCCGATGTTCGGCAAGGCCGGCGCAGATGCTTTCGGCGCGCCGGTCCTGCCACACGATCATATTGGACAGTGGCTTGCCGGTCGCGGGGTCCCAGGCCAAGACGGTTTCCCCTTGGTTGGCGATGGTGACGATATCGATCAATGCACCGGATTGGGTGACGGCGGCTTTTCCCGTTTCGAGGACGGAGTCGAGCAGTTCCTGCGGGTCCTGTTCGACGCCGCTGCCGGGTAGGTAGTGCGGCCGGACTGTTTGTTCGGCCAAGCCCAGGATTTTTCCGCTGCCGTCGACGACGACGGCTTTGGTTCCGGATGTGCCCTGGTCGATGGATAGAACGGTGGTCATTTGCGATGCGCCCTTTCCGAATGTTTGGCGTCGGCATCCAACTCGGCATCGATGGAGTGCAGATCGGGCATGGCGAGTCCGGACGGACCTCCCCGGCGGATGAGCAGAAAGACCAGGTAGACAGCGCCGATTGCCACCATGATGGCCACGTAAAGCCAGGAGTTGATGAAGGATGCGTCCCTGAAAATAGACAGCATGAAGATCAACCACACGGCGGCGAGGATGATGACGGGTACCTCGAACTTGCCCAAGGTGAATCCCTTGCTGGGGGAAGGCTCTTGCGCTTGAGGATATACAGCAGGACCGTGGAAGCGTAGATGACCGCTGGCAGCAAGGTAGCGGCACCAAAAAGGCTGAAGAGTGCGTCGGTCTGGAAGGCGAAGAGGCCGAGGATCAGCTCACCGAGGACAAACATGAGCCCCGTCGCGGCCGTGGGGGTTCCGAAGCGCGGTGAGACCTTGCGCCACACGGCGTGGCCCGGGAAGCGGTCGTCGCGGGACATGGCCCAGACGAGCCGGACGCCGGTCATCAGGATCACCATGCCGCAAGCAAAGATCGCGATGACCACCATGACGAGCAGCGCAGTGCCTACGACCGGCCCGAGAACACGGTTGATGACGTCTGCTACCGGCGTTCCGGACCCGGCCAGGGTTGCGGGATCGCCGGCCAACAAGGTGATCGCCAAGAGGAAGAAGAATCCGAGGATGCCGGAGGCGAGGACGGCCTGCCACATGGCGCGGGGCACCACCCTGGCGGGGTCCTTGGTTTCTTCTGCGAGGTTAGCGGCGGATTCGAATCCCACGATCGTGAACGCGCCCAGCAAAGTCCCCATCATCCAAGGCCCCACGTGGAGCAAGGATCCGACGCTGAAGTAGTCTTGCGCGGGAAGGGCGCCCGTCGAAAACAGATTGCCGACGTTCAGTTCCTTGGCCACAGCCCCGACGACGATGAGCAGCACGACGAGCAGGATCATGCCGATGAGTTCGGCCGAGACGGCGAAGTTGTTCACCCTCTCGGTCCAGCGGGTGGAAAAGGCAACCAACAAGGCCTGCAAAGCGAGCACGATACTGGTGATAAGCCAGGCGTTCGCAGGGGTTCCCTCGTAGCTGAGGAGAACAGGCAGGACCGTTGATGCGATGGTGTAGTCGACTGCGACAACCACGATCGCAAGGAACGTGAAGGAGATCCAGCCCATGATCCAACCCAGGACGGGGTTGGCCAAGCGCGACATCCACTGGTACGAGTAGCCGGTCACCGGGATGCGGGCGGCCAATGAGCCGAAAATGAGGGCGACCATGAGCTGCCCCACCGTGACGATCGGCCAGGTCCAGATGCCCGCGGGCCCGGAGCTGTTAAGAACGGCACCATAGGTAGTAAAGATGCCCGTGGCAATGGAAACGAACGCGAAGGCAACAGCGAAAGAGGCGAAGCGACCCGTTCCGCGCTTCATTTCCTGCTTGTAGCCGTACTCTTCGACGTCTGTGTCTGTGCCGTCCACAAGTCGTGTGGATTTATGAGGATTCATAAGGAAAAGTATGGATCCGAGAGATTCGGACGTCAAGGGGTGATTGTTATGGACGTCACAATCGTTCGGTATTTCCTTGATTTTGCGGGATTTGACGGCCAAAGCTGGTGAAGCACATGTCCACACAATTCCACGATCATCCTCAAAAACAGATACCCCGCACTTTCGTACGGGGTATCTTCACTGCAATCAGAGCCGGCCAGGACCTGGCAGGATCGGACCGGTTTAGGGTGGCGGCCGGACGGGAAACTAGCGGGACGCCTCTCCCGGAGCGCCGCCCTGGAAGACTTCAAGACCGGCGTCTTTCAGGGACTTGATTCTGGTACTACTGGCCTTGCTATCGGTAACTACGCCCCGTATTTCGTCCAGGTCGCAGACGTGGCGGACGGCGATGCGTCCCAGCTTGTCGCCTACCGCCAGGACGTAGGTCTTTGCGGACTTTTCAATCATCAGTTGCTTGATTGCCACGTCCTCAGATGAATAGTCGGTAAGGCCGGCCCGGACATCCACTCCTCCAGCGCCGAGGAATGCCCAGTTCGCGTTGAAGCTGCGGACCTGCGCAAGGGCGTCCGGACCGTATGTTGTCATCTCTCCCGCGCGCACACGACCGCCAAGCACATACAGTTCGACTTCTGGACGGTCGCTGAGGATGGATCCCACCACTAGGCTATTGGTGATGACTATGCCGTGAAACGTTGGGGAGAGTGCCCTCGCCGCGGCCTCCACGGTGGTTCCGACATCGAGGAAGATCGTGTCGGTGTCGCCGACCAGCGCCGCCGCGGCTGCCCCGATCTCGTCCTTCTCCCGCGGATTTTCCATGGAGCGATTGGCCCTGTCGGGTTCGCTATCTGTCACTTTGACAGGGGGCATAGCCCCGCCGTGGATGCGCTTGAGCTCCCCGGAGCGCTCCAAAGCCATGAGATCCCTGCGCACTGTCTCTCCGGAGACAGACATCATGGATGCAATGTCGGCGGGCCTGAGGAATTCCCCTTCGCTCACGAGCTCAAGGATTTTTCGGCGCCTGACCTCGGCCGGCTCCTTCATTGGACTAACCATCAACTTCAGTGCCCTCTACTCATTGGCTTCTGCCCGGCTTCGCCGGTATACCGACTGGGGTCACCTTGGCCCAGCCGGAGTTGTCATTCAGAATGCAATTCTGTGTGTATCATACGAATTTGCAACAATTTCCACAACTTGCCAACAGTGAGATTCCGCCTCCCTAAGCTCTCCCCCGCTGCAGCCCCCTGACAAGTGCCTTTCCGACCTCGCGCCAGACGCCCTTCCACGCCGGTTCCCGTTCAAGGTCCGCCGTCCGGTCGGCCTCCGCCGTGGAGCAGGAGTTGCTCACCGCTTGGGCTGCCAGCCAGTCTCCAAGGTCCGTAATGTCCTTGCCCCGGGACGCGGCGACCGCGTCGCACGCGAAGCCTACTGCCCTCGAACCGTCGCTCAGCAGTACAGAACCCAACAGCATGGGTTCGGGCAGCTCTGCGAGGAAGGATCCCAGGCCCGCCTCGGAGAGCAGCCATCGCTCAGCGGCGAGTTCGGCGCCGTCGTCGGAGCGGACCACGCCGGGTTTGGGCGGCTGGGTGTCCAGAGAGACCATCCTGTACCGGGGCGCTGTCCTGACCGGACCGTCCCAGAAGGCTCCGCGCCGTTCCAGATCCGGGACCAACGGCTGGCCCTTCCGGTGGGCGCCCACCACCATCAGGGGCACGACGGCGGCTCCGGCCGCTACGGGCCACGGCACCCGCGGCGAGCAGAGAGATGCCGGCGCGGCGCCGGTCGCGAAGAGCCCTGGCCTCGCCGGGGTGTGCTCGATGCGCCGCGCGATGTCGGCAACGACGGCGTCGTCGAAGGTCCGGCCGACCACCGTGAGGCCGAACTGCGATACCCCCGGCGCCCCGCCGTCGGTTCCGCTACTGTCCTCCACAACGCCGGCCGGAACAGCTACCGCGCACAGATCGAACAGGTTGCAGAAGTTCGTATACGTGCCCATGTGGGAATTCACGCCGACCGGATCCGAAGCGACCTCCGCCAGCGTCGGATGGAACGGCGCTGTCGGCACGATCAGGGCGTCGAAGCCCTCAAGCCGGGACATCGCCTCCCGCTTCAGATCCTCCAGCGCCTCGGTGTCCGCCACATACTGGTGGGCGGGCACCTCGCCGGCCGCACTCACGATCCCCGCCACGGTCGGATCCAGCCCGACGCCGGAGGCCGCATCCCCGGAAAGCGCGCCGTCGATGAAACTCCCGACGGCGGCATAGCGCTCGGCGACCAGCGCACCGTCGTACAGCAGCCGTGCCGCCTGCAGGAAGACGCCAAATTCGATCGGCTCGGCCTCCACGCCAGTAGCGCGCAGACGATCGATCTGGGCGCCGAATTCGGCGGCCCAGGCGCGATCCAAGGCCGGGAGGTCCGCCGGATACGCGAGACGCGGCTTCGAGGGAGCGGCCAACCGGATGTCCGGGGGCCACGTCCGGCTCTGCCCCGCCATGACGCCCATCGCGAGTTCGGCAGTGTCCAGGTCCCGGGCGAGGATGGTGGCCGTGTCCCACGATCGGCAGGCCGGGACCATACCGGCGGTGGAGACCACGTTCAGTGTGGGTTTGATACCGACGATTCCCTGTAGTCCGGCCGGGACACGGCCGGACCCGGCGGTGTCCGTGCCGATGGCGATGTCCACGAGTCCCAACGCCACGGCAACGGCAGAGCCGGAGCTGGAACCGCCGGAAATCCGGTCAGGCCGGCGTGAATCCCGGACTGGACCGTAGGGGCTCCGCGTGCCCACCAGGCCCGTGGCGAACTGGTCCAGGTTCGTCACGCCCAGCACCAGTGCGCCCGCATTGCGCAGCCGGGCCACTGCTACCGCGTCCGCCGCCGGCTCATGCCCGAACCCCGGACAGGCCGCCGTCGTCGTGATACCGGCGACGTCCACGTTGTTCTTGACCGCCAGCAGGAGCCCGGCCAGCGGCAGTTCGGCACCGGATGCCGCCGCGGCGTCGATCCGGGACGCCTCGGCCAGTAACTCTTCCTCCCCGCGGATTTCGATCCAGATCTCCGGCCGGTCCACGGCGTCAATGGCGGCCAGCGCGTCCCGTACGCGTTTGGCGGCGGGCCCTGCACCGATCGTTGTCCCCTGAGTGGTCATGCTGCTGCCTCTTCCAATTCACGTTCGCTCAGTTCGTCGGCGCCGACGAGCACTACTACGGCTTCACCGGCCACAACCTGGGAACCGGCGGTCGGCAGGACTTGGTGCACCACGCCGTCGCACGGAGCTGACAGGACGGTTTCCATCTTCATGGCCTCAAGGGAAACCAGTGGCTGTCCCTGGATCACGCGGTCTCCGGGTGCGACGTCCACCTTCCAGACGCTCGCGGCGAACGGCGCCGTAACGAGTGTTCCGCCGTCGGGCACCACCACTTCGCCGGGATCAGCAACGGCGACGGCGGCTGCCGCATCGGCGCGGTCAAACTCGCCGGCATCTTCCCAGGCCTGCCGCTCGATCGCGAAGGCCGCCGCCTGCCGCTCCCTGAAGACGCCGATCGATTCGCGGTTCTCCTCCAGGAAGGCCTCGTGTTCGGCAAGGGAGAAGGTGCCGTCCTCGATCTCGACCCCACGTCCGCGGCCGGCGGCGATGTCGGCGCGGAGGTCCAGCAGCTCTTCGGGGCTGACGGGGTACCAGGAGATGCGATCGAAGAAGCGCAGCAGCCACGGCGATCCGGGCTCGAAAGGTGCGGTCTCGGCGTAGCGGGACCATACCTGGGTGGTGCGGCCGACAAACTGGTAGCCGCCGGGGCCCTCCATGCCGTAGATGCACATGTAGGCCCCGCCGATGCCTACCGCGTTCTCCGGCGTCCAGGTTCTGGCAGGGTTGTACTTGGTGGTGACCAGCCTGTGCCGCGGGTCAAGCGGCGTGGCCACGGGCGCGCCCAGGTACACGTCGCCAAGGCCGAGCACGAGGTATTCGGCGTTGAAGACGGTGTCGAAAACGTCATTCACCGAACCCAGGCCGTTGATGCGGCGAATGAACTCGATATTCCACGGGCACCACGGAGCGTCGTCCCGGACACCGGTCATATAGCGCTCGATCGCCTCTCGCGTAGCGGGGTCGTCCCAGGACAGCGGCAACCGGACAGTGCGGCTCGGCACCACGAGCTCGGAACTTGCGGGCAATGCGGCCTCGATCTCCTGGACGAGGCCCAGCAGGAGCCGGGTGGACAGAATCGACGGATCCACCTTGATCTGCAATGAGCGGATCCCGGGCGTAAGGTCCACCACTCCGGGGACGCGGAGCTGCTCGATGCGCTGGTGCAGGGCATGGACCCGCGCGCGCAGGCCGAGGTCCAGCACCATGTCGCCAAACTCCACCAGAAGGTTGTCGTCTCCGGAACGGCGGTACGTGACCGCGGGCCGTCCCTCGCTTCCCGCCACGCTACGCAGCACGCCGTCGTCGCCGGCGCCACCGGGCAGGATCAACTGCCGCCGCGGTCCAAGGTCCTTCGCCGACGGAGCCTGGGAGTCCGTCACCGGCACGAAGCGGACCTTATCGCCTGGACGCAGCTGGCCGAGCTTCCAGCGTTCTCCGGTCACCACCGTGACCGGGCAGACGAAGCCACCGAGGCTCGGGCCGTCCGGGCCGAGCAGGATGGGGGTGTCGCCGGTGAAGTCGAGGGCGCCCACGGAGTAGGGGGTGTCGTGGATGTTGGAGGGGTGAAGGCCTGCCTCGCCGCCGTCGGTACGTGCCCAACGCGGCTTGGGGCCGATCAGCCGCACACCTGTCCGTGCCGAGTTGAAATGCACCTCGTAATCGGTCGCGAAGAGTTCATCGATGTCCTCGCGCCGGAAGAACTCCGGGGCGCCGTGCGGACCTTCGACCACCATCAGTTCCCAGTGGGACGTGAGGGCGGGGCGGCTCGCGGCGGGAACCGGCTGCGAAGGAACATCGGCCGGTAGCCCGCAAGTGGTGCGCAGCACGTCACCGGCGCGGAGCACGCGGCCGCCGTGGCCGCCGAACTGGCCGAGGGCGAAAGTGGAGGCGCTGCCGAGGTATTGCGGGATGTCGAGCCCGCCTTGGAACAGGACGTAGCCGCGTAACCCGGCCGCTTCGGCGGAGCCGATGTCCAGCAGGCCGCCCGCGGGGACGGTGATGGGTTCCCAAGCGGCGACCGCGGAGCCGTTGACGGTCAGCTCGACGTCGGCCCCGGTCACGCACACGGTGGTGGCGTGGGTGAACCTCAGAGCGGGCCCCGCCATGGTGAATTCCAGGCCTGGCGCACCCTCCGGGTTGCCCAAGGCCTTATTCCCCAGGCGGAAGGAGAGATCGTCCATCGGACCGCTGGGCGGCACCCCCACCTTCCAGAGTCCGGTTCTGCCCGGCCAGTCCTGCACGCTCGTCTGGAGGCCCGGGCGCTCCACGGTGATGCGGGGTTCGGGATCGCCCACGGTGTCCAGGGTTCCTGTGGAATGGTTCGCGGCCCGGACCGCGTCGAGCCCGGTCACTGCGCGCAACATGCCCAGGTTGGTTTCGATGCCGTCGATGCGGGTCTGAGCGAGAGCATCTGACAGGGCGTCAAGCGCGGCATCCCGGCTGGCACCGAAGGTGATGAGTTTGCCCAGCAAGGGGTCGTAGTTGGTGGACACTTCGCTGCCGGTCTCCACCCACGCGTCCACTCGCGCGACGTCGGGGCTTGGGTACTGCGCGTTGGTGACCGTTCCCGCACTGGGCTGGAAGTTGCGGGCAGGGTCCTCGGCGTAAATGCGGGCTTCGACCGCGTGGCCTGTCACCGGAACACTTTCCGGGACTCCCGCGAGGACGGGCCGTGCCTGGGCCAGGTCGAGCATCCACCCCACGAGGTCGACGCCGGTGATCGCCTCGGTGACCGGGTGCTCCACCTGGAGCCGGGCGTTGACCTCGAGGAAGGATGCCTCCTGCCGGACGGGATCGTAGACGAACTCCACGGTCCCCGCCGAGCGGTAGCCCACCGAGGCACACAACGCACGGGAGCTGCGGTGGAGCTCTTCCCGGAGCGTTGCCGGCAGGCCCGGAGCTGGCGCTTCCTCCAGCACCTTCTGGTGCCGACGTTGCAGGGAACAATCGCGGTCGCCAAGGCTTACGACCCGGCCCTCGCCGTCGCCGAAGATCTGCACCTCCACGTGGCGGGCGTGTTCGATGTAGCGCTCGGCGAACACTCCCGCGGTGCCGAAACTGGAACTCGCGAGGCGGGCCACGCGGGCGTAGCTTTCCGTCAGTTCTGCTTCGTTCCGGCACACGGCCATGCCAATGCCGCCGCCACCACCTGTTGCCTTTAGCATCAGCGGGAATCCGATCTCCCCGGCGGCTCCGATGGCGGCGTCGAGGCCTTCAAGCAGACCGGAACCGGCGATCATGGGCACGCCCGCTCGCTGGGCGGCGTCCCGGGCGGTGTGCTTGGTGCCGAAGATCCGCAGTTGTTCGGGGGTCGGGCCGACGAACACCAGCCCGTCGGCTTCCACGGCCTCGGCGAACCCGGCATCCTCGGAGAGGAAACCGTAACCGGGGTGGATGGCGCCGGCGCCGGTGGAGGCGGCAGCCGCCAGGATGGCATCGACCCGGAGGTAGGACTCCTTGGCAGGTGCCGGTCCGAGCAGCACCGCTTCGTCTGCGAGGCGAACGTGCTTGGCGCCGCGGTCCGCCTCGGAGAATACTGCGACGGTTCGCAGCCCGAGTTTTCGGGCGGACTCGATGATGCGGCAGGCGATCTCGCCACGGTTGGCGACGAGCAGGGTATCGAAACGGTTCACGGTCATGCCTCCGGGCGGGTGACGATCATACGCACGGGCGTCGGATTGAAGCCGTTGCAGGGGTTGTTGATCTGGGGGCAGTTTGAGACCAGGACCAGCACGTCGGTTTCGGCCCGGAGCGCCACCCGCTTGCCGGGAGCGGATAGCCCATCCACGATGCCGAGGGCTCCGTCGGGATCGACCGGCACGTTCATGAACCAGTTGATGTTGGAGACGATGTCCGGCTTTCCCAGTCCCCATTTGGACCCCTCGATCAGGAAGTTCTCCACGCAGGCATGCTGTTCGTGGGTGTGCTGGCCGTAGCGCAGTGTGTTGGATTCCTGGGAGCACGCTCCGCCGATGGTGTCGTGGACACCCACCTCGTCAGCCTCCACGGTCATCAGGGCGTCGCCGTCGTCCGAGCGGAGGACGGAGCCTGTGGTGAGAATGATGGACCGCTGGGCGGCAATGGTGACGGCGGCAGAGTAACGAGTGGCGACGTCGGAGGCCGAGTACAGCAGGCAATCCACGGCCTGGTTGCCCTCGAGGTCCACGATGGTCAGGACATCCCCTGCAGCGACCACGGCCGACCAAGGGCCACGGGCTTCGACGTATTCGTCGAGGATGACCTGTCCTGACACCAGCGCAGCGGACTGGACGTCGGGCTGGGGAGCTGTGGCAATGGTGGCGTTCATGCGGAGGTCCTCGCTTTGTGGTCGTGTTCGGTGTTCTGCAGGGCCAGGAGGTGCTCGGGGCCCGGTTTTAGCCCAAGTTCTCCGGCGGCGAGGGCCCGGAGGTCCTGCGGTGCCTGCCAGGCGACGATGTCCACTCCAGTGCCGGTGAAGGCCGGGCGGGGGTCGAGGGGATGGGCGGTATTGGCGAGCACCAGCACCAAATCCATGTGGAGCAGGAGTTCGACGGCGGTTCCCGCACCGGCGCTGGCGCCGAACCGGATGCCGCCGTCGGCGCCGACCGTGATGCCTTTGAAGAAGGACAGCGACGGCGGTAGCTCCCGCTGGCTGATCCCGTGCTTGAGTGCGCCAAGGGTCAGCAGTTCGCGGCCGGCCGGTGACGCGCTGTGGGCGCTGCCGGCGCCGTATTTCGCCTCGTTGCCGGCCCGGTGTGTGGTGCCGGTGAGGGCGTCGTGCCTCCCCGAGGAGTCGGCGACGACGGTGGCCATCAGCCGGCCGGCGTCGGAAAGCAGCGGGTGGCCCTGCCCGAGGTAGGCCTGCCACGGCACCTTGACGGTATCCGCGACGTTGATGCGCTCGTGGTGGGAGCCGCTGCGGAAGAGAACCGCGTGGACGCAGGCGTCGCCGTCGGAGTCGGTCAGCCGGATCCGCGTCCCTCGCGCAAGTTCCATGTGCGTGTAGCGGCCGAAGGCCAGCGACTCGGCCCACGTGACGGCGTCGCGTGACTGGGCATCCAGTCCGGCCGTCAGGCGATCCGGGACCGATGTTGCGGACACGTGGATCATGGTGTCCGCAGTTCGGCCATGCTGCGAGCGTGCATGGGCGCGGGCGCCCGCCGTCGTCGCCGTCCCAACGGCCGTTTCAGTGGTTTCGAGGGTCTGTGTCATGTCAGTTCGTTTCTGCGTGGCGGTTTCGATTTGGTGACGGCGTCAGTCCGCCGGTGTGAGGTCAGCTGCCTTCCTCTTCCGCACCCAGATGCCCAGGAGCAGCACGGCGCCCACCATCAGCGGAGCGGAGAACAACAGCAGTCCGTTTTCGCCAGCGGGGTCATAGACCTCGGGCCGGGGCCAGGCGAGGTTCACCACCATCAGGGCACCGTAGAGGACTGCGAGGATGTTGACCGGAAGCCCCCAGCGTCCGAGCGAGAACAGCCCTTCGGGCATCGTCTTGCCCGTACGGTCCCAGTCTCCGCGCAGCCGGTTGATCAGCAGCGGCACTGTGACCAGCAGGTAGGCGAGGTAGAGCATCACGATGCAGACGCTGCACAGGGACGTGAACAGCGCGGCGTTGCCGATGTTGATCGCCAGGACGGCGATCGCGAGGAGGCCCACGATGACCGAAGGCCACAGCGGGGTGCCGCTGCGCGGGCTGACGGCGGACAGAGCGCCCGCGGCGGGGAGCTGGCGGTCGCGAGCCATGGAGAAGACCAAGCGTGAACCGGCGGTCTGGATGGCGAGGGTGCAGACGAAGATGGCGATCGCGACATCGACCAACAGGACCTTGCCCCAGAAGGTCCCGAGGACGGCGGTCAGCACGTAGGGCAGGCCTTGGCTGGCCAGGTTGCCGTCGTCGAGGCTCGGGGCGGCCATCAGCGCACCGATGATCATGAGCCCGCCGCCAAGTCCGGAGATCAGGAGGGCGGAGATGATGGTGCGGGGCGTGGTGCGCCGCGGATTCTTGGTCTCCTCGGACAACTCGCCCGCGGAATCGAACCCGACCATCACGTACGCGGCCATCAGGCCCGAAACAAGGAACGCGCCCACCGGGCCAAGATCCGAACCGCTGACGAGCTGCGTGTCCTGGACAACGTCGGGGCCGCGTTGCGCCACGGAAACGAGCGCCAGGATCACCGCGGCAACGCCGACCAGCTCGCAGGTGACCCCGATCGAATTGATGTGCGACATGAGCTTCACGCCGACGGCGTTGATCGCCGTGGTCGCGACCAGCAGCACAGCGCCGAGAATAACGGCATTACTCGCCCCCGTGACCGTATTCAATGCCGGGTCGCCGCCGACGAGCTGGAACCCGTCCCAAAGCTGGGGCAGGACAACCTGCAGGGCGATGGCCGCCGCGGCGGCAGTGATCACCTGGGCAATGGACATGAACCAGCCGGCGAACCAACCAACGGCTTCGCCGCCGACCCGCCGCGACCACTGGTAAACGGCCCCGGAAATCGGGTACCGCGCGGCCAGTTCGGCGAAGTTCAGCGCCACAAGCAATTGGCCGAAGAGGACGATTGGCCAGGTCCAGAAGAAGGCCGGCCCGGCAAAGGAGTAGCCGAAACCGAACAACTGGAAGATGGTGGTCAGGATGGAGACGAACGAAAAACCTGCGGCGAAGGAAGCGTAGCGGCCAAGTTTGCGATGCAACGTCGGCTGATAGCCGAGCGACGCCAGGTCTGCATCGTCGGCGTGGGCGGCCGCCATCGAAAGGGTGGAAGTCATCGGTTTCTCCGTGTCTGGAACGGGGGGATGGTGACCTCGGAAGCGGTAATCTCTGAGAGCCTTCCGTAATACCGGTCAATTGATAGTTTTCCAGCGGGATGTCCCGCTTCCGTTTCGCCGATGTAAAAGGTGGATGACGGCGCATTTCCTGCTTGTGAACATGAACTCACCGGGAGGCAGGCCCGGCCCGACGACGACGGAATCGGGCATGGAGGCGTCCTTGGCGATGTAAGAATGTGGGGTGACCTCAGCCGGACCGGGCAGACCCCGCAAACAGCAACCCGTGCGCCCTGGCGCCACGGCCCGGGACGAGATCCTGGATGCCGCCTCCGAACTTTTCACAAGCCAGGGGTTCGCCAACACCTCCACCAGGGCGATCGCCGACGCTGTGGGGATCCGCCAGTCATCCCTCTACCACCATTTCGGCACCAAGGACGACATTCTGGCGGAGCTCCTGGACGGAACCGTGGCAGGAGGCTTGGCCTTCGCGAGCGCCGTACATGCCGGTCCGCCGCCGTCCGATCCCCGAACCGCGGCGGCCCGTTTGCACGCGGTGGCGCTCTACGACGGAAACCAGCTGTGCAGTGCCCGCTGGAACCTCGGCGTCCTCTACCATCTGCCGGAGGCCCGCGCCCCGAGGTTCCAGCGCTTCATGGACGACAGGCTGCAACTCCGGCAGGTGTACCGGGAGTTGGGCCTAAACCTGGAGGAATTCAGCCCGGCGGGCCACCGGCAGGGCACGGCATCGCTTGGCGATCTCCTCTTCCGCCTGGTGGAATCACTGATCAATCTTCGCGCCGATGGCCTCGTCGGCGCCGATTCAGCCATCCAGACGGCAGACGCCGGAATTGTCCTCGCCGGGATGGCCGCAGACCTTGATGAGGTACGGGCCGTGAGCGCAGGTCTGATCCGCGAATTCGGGTAGGTCTGCCAGTGGGCGAGTTCAACAAGACACTCGCCGGAGCCCTGGGTGTTTCCCGAACTCCTACCTCTTCAGGTTGCTCAGCTCCTGCAGGACCTCGTCCGAAGTGGTGATGATGCGGGCGTTGGCTTGGAAGCCGCGCTGGGCCACGATCAGGTTGGTGAATTCCTGGGACAGGTCCACGTTGGACATCTCCAGCGAACCGGCAGTCAAGGTGCCGATTCCGGCGTCGCCCGGTGCGCCCAACTGGGCCGCACCCGAGTTGGCGCTCGCCACGTAGGTGGAGCTGCCGGCTTTCTCGAGGCCACCGGGGTTGGTGAAGCGGGCTAGCGCCACGCGTGCAAGGACCTGCTTGCTGCCGTTGCTGAACGAACCGATGAGCGAGCCGTCCCCGCCCAAGGTGAAGGACTCGAGCTTTCCCGCCTCGGAGCCGTTCTGGCTGCCGACGGTGAGCGTGCTCATCGCCGCGAAGCCGGTGACGCTGGACATGTCCACCGTGATCCCGCCGACCGTCATGGTGCCGCCCGAGGTCAGGGCACCGTTCGTGAACGCGAGGGTCGAGTTGCCCGAGGTGCCGTTGGCGTCTGCTCCGGCCACGTCCCAGCCGGCCGCAGAACGGCTGAACGTCAGGGTCAGGCTGCGGGAGGCGCCGTCGGCGTCGTACACCTTGACCTGGCGCTCCACGCTGGTCCCGACGGCGGCGTCGGACGGCAGGTTGCCGTCCAGCGAAGCCTTGGTGGTGGCGACGGCGGCTGCCGTGGTGTTGGGCGACAGGGCAATGGGCCCGACAGGACCTCCCACGTTCACCGCGCCGTTGGCGGCGGACCAACCCTGGAGGATGCCGCCGTCGGGGCTCACGAGGCGCCCCGCGGCGTCCATGTCGAAGGCGCCGGCGCGCGTGTAGAGCTGCTGGCCGCCCTTGCTGGTGATGAAGAACCCGTCGCCCGAGATCATCATGTCCGTGGCACGCCCGGTGTTCTGCGATGAACCCTGGCTGAAGTTGGTGCTGACCGCCGCCACGCGCACGCCCAAACCGATCTGGGCAGGGTTGGTGCCGCCGGTTTCGGTCTGCGGAGCACCGGCGCCCTGCGTCATCTGGGAGAGCGTGTCCTGGAACTGGGTGGAAGAAGCCTTGAACCCGGCCGTGTTCACGTTGGCGATGTTGTTGCCCGTGACGTCCAGCATGGTCTGGTGGGCTCGGAGGCCGGAGATTCCGGAGTACAGCGAACGAAGCATGGTGTGGCCTTTCTTCGGGTGGTTCGGGGCGGAAGTTCGTGGAGCGTCAGGCGATGGGTGCGGGCGAGGCCGCGGAGGCCATCCCGCTGATGGAATCGAGCGGAATGTTCACTCCCGCGACCGTCACGGTGGGGACTCCTCCGGCGAAGGAAACCGAACTCGCCACCCCGGATCCCTTGGTTCCGTCGGCGAGCGCGTAGCTGATGTTGTGGCCGATGATCTGTGCCGCAGCGGTACGCATCTGGAGCGAGAAACTCTCCTTGGCACCGGTGGAGAGTTCGGTCATTTTCTCCATCATGGACAGCTGGATGGTCTGGCCCATCATCTGGTTGGTGTCCATGGGCGCGCTGGGGTCCTGGTTCTTCAGCTGTGTCACCAGCAGGGACATGAACATGCTCGAGTCCATGGTCTGCGCGGGCTTCGGCGCGGTGGTTCCTGACGCTGCGATTCCAGACGCCGCGGTTCCGGACTGGACTCCGCTGTTTGCCGCGATGGCTTGGATGGTCACTGTTGGTTCTCCTTCATCAGACGAGAATGTCCAGGCTGCTGGTACTGCTTCGGGGAAGTACGACGGCGGTCCGCGGCAAGCGAACCGGCTCGCCGCCACTGCCCCTTGGGAAGGCGGGGCTTTCCGCCCGGCGCCGGTCGCGAGCGTCCGAGCCGCTTGCGCCGGCATCTGCCGGAGCGTTGTGTTCGGACAGGTCAAGGCTGGCGCCGAAGCCGGATTCCCCGAGTCCGCGCCGTAGTTCGGGCAGGATGCTGCGCACTGCCTCCCGTCCAGCTTCCCCGGGGGCGAACAACTCGATCCGCACCCCCGCGCCGTCGATGTGCGCCCGGACAGTCAGCGGACCCAGGTCTTCCGGGGACAGCCTCAGCGTCATCACGTGCCGTCCCGGCTCCCCCGCTGCAAGGGAGAACAGCGGTTCGGCCACCTGGGGCAGCAGCTTGGCTGGATCTGCCTGGGGCGCCGGCATGGCCATCCCCGGGGTAACGGGCGAGGCAATTTGCTGGAGGGGCGACGCTGGCGGCAGGACAGCCGGAATTCCGGCCGGAATGCCGGCTGCCGCGGCAGGGGTACCCTGGCCACCGAGCAGTTGCGGGTCCTGTTGAGTTCCGGGTTTCGCGGGAGGAAGTACGACGGCGATGCCGGCCTCCCCTGCCAAGGCTGCGGTGGTGCTGGCGGAAGCTTCAGGGTTGGCAGAGTCCGGGCCAGAGGCGGCTGGCGCGGCTATTGGCTGCACCGGACCCGGCCGGGCGGGACCGAGTTGGGCTGAACCCGTCGGGAGTGCGCTTGCCTGAATTGAACTTGGCTGAATTGTGCCCGACGCGACTGAGCCTGGGCCCGGGTTTGGGCCCGGGTTTCCGGCCGGGAGAGCTACCGACGCCGAAGGAGCAGTGGCGGAAGTAACCGGGGTCGTGGAAGGGGCAGTGCTCCCCGAAGGCAGGGTTCCCAAAGACGGCGTGTTCCCCGCAATTATCGCTACACCATCCGGCCCCGAAGGAACTGTTGCACCCAGGGTTACCGGGGCGGCTGCCAAGCCGGGCCCGCCAGAAGCCGCTCCCCCGGCCACCGCCGCACCATTGCTAGTTGCCAGCGTTCCCGCAGCCGACTCGAGCGGAGCCGTACCGGCGGAGACACCCTCTTTGCCCGACGCGAGACCCGACGCGAGGCCCGGCGCAAGTCCCGGCGCCGCAGGACTTACGGACGCAATTCCGGCAATCGCGAGTCCGTTCGGAGCACAAGCTCCTGCGGCGGCCACCGTATTCGCTGGATCAGCCGCACCTTTGGTGTCCTTGGCTTCTCCCTGTTTATCAGGGCGGGGTTCAACCAGGGGTGTTTCAACGGGGCGCGCAACCGTCCCGGAACCGTCGGCGGCAGACTTTCCCGGCCCGCCGTCGTCGGATGCTGGCTGTTCCTTCGCCCCGGATGGCTTTCCGCCGGAAGCATTCGCACCGGATGCCAGCACGCCGCCCATCACGGCATCAAAACCGGCGGCCGAGCCGGCATACGGGGCCGCCGCCGGCCCAGGGGACGGCAGGCGAGGAGGGGCGGCACTGGCAGAAGGCAACTGCATCACGAGCCTCCCGCGGGGACAATACGGCGGATCGCGGTCAGATTGGACTGCTGCTCCCACGCATCGCGGATCTGGATGGTCTGTCCGGGCACGGGCGCGTCGATCGCCTTGCCGTTGCCGAGATAGATGGAGATGTGCTCGCCGCCGAAGCTCACCAGGAGATCCCCGGGCTTTGCTTGGGCCAAGGACGCCACCGGCGTGCCCTTCTGCATTTGGTCGCTGACCACGCGCGGCAGCTCGACGCCGAGATCCTTGAAGACCCGTTGCACAAAGCCGGAGCAATCCATGCCTACCGCGGGGTTTGTACCGCCCCAAACATAGGGCACGCCCACGTATTTCTTGGCGGCGGCCACCACGGCGTCACCCGTGACTCCGCCCGTGGCGGTGCTGACGCCCGCGAGCGCGCCCGCACCTGCCACACCGCTGAGGCCCGTAGTGCTGCCAATCCCCAGGGACGAGGCGAGCTGGCTCATGTCCGCCGCAGTTGAGCCCCCGACCGCCGTGCTCAACGCTTGCGCGAAGGATGCCGCGTCCGTGGAGGAGGCGGTGCTTGCGGAAGAGCCCCCCGTCCCCGTGGAGGACTGCGGACGCATGCCCTGGGTCAGTTGCTGCAGCATCGACTCGATGCTTTGGATGCGCCCGATCGCCTCGGTCATGCTCATGAGGTGGCCTTTCGGTGCCACGCGGAGGACGCGATTTCGTCCAGCACGCCTTGTTCGGCGCGCAGCGCGGAAGCCTCGAAGGCGGCTCCGTGGCGGGTTTCGAGCTTCTCCAGCCCTACCGCGCGACGCTTGGCTTCGGTGTATTCCGCGCCGGCCTCGGCGGCGTCCGCTTCCGCGCTGGCGGCCAAGGCGTCAAGCTCGGCCAACATGCTTTGCGCGGAGGCGCGAGCGGCGGCTATCGCCAACAGGGAGGCGGAGCTGCCGGCATTTCCGGCGGACTCAGCCAGTTCCTCGCGGGCGGTGGCACGGCGGGACCGCAAGGATGCGGACCGCGCGTTGGCGCGGGCCAGTCCGCTGGCGGCGGCGTCCTGCTGCGTCTGGCGCAGGCGCAGGAGCCCGGCCAGGGAGAATTGACGGTTCACACGGCTCCTTCGAGGCTTGCTGAGAGTCGGAAGAGTTCCGGCCAGGACTCGGTGTAGGGGGTGGATTCGTCCATGCGTTGCTGCAGGAACCCGTTGATGTCGGCTTCGTGGTCCAGCGCCGCATCAACCAAGGGATTGCTGCCCCGGTGGTAGGCGCCGACGTCGATCAGGTCCTGGGCGCCGCGCCGCGCGGCAAGGATCCTCCGCAGGGAGGCCGCGAGCGCCGTGCGATCGGCCGTGTTGACCTTGGACGCCACGCGGGACACCGAACCTAGCACGTCTACTGAGGGGAAGTGCCCTGTCACAGCCAGCTTCCTGTCCAAGACCACGTGCCCGTCCAGG
The DNA here is from genome assembly GCF_054888235.1 of Arthrobacter sp. MMS24-S77. NCBI lineage: Bacteria > Bacillati > Actinomycetota > Actinomycetes > Micrococcales > Micrococcaceae > Arthrobacter > Arthrobacter sp. MMS24-S77. The sequence continues at coordinate 785,287 of NZ_JBTZRN010000001.1, read as the reverse complement.
ATGGAGCGGGCTGCGTCGGCGATCGGTTCGTTGTGGTCGTCGCCGTCCACCAGCACCGTGTAGATGCCCGTCACGGAGCCGGCTTCGGCGGTCCCCGCGCGTTCCAGGAGCCGCGCCAACACCGAAAAGGTCGACGGCGGGTAACCGCGGGTGGCGGGTGGCTCACCGGCGGAGAGGCCGATTTCGCGCTGGGCCATGGCCACCCGGGTGAGCGAATCCATCATGAGCACCACGTCCTGGCCGGATTCGCGGAACGATTCGGCGATCCGGGTGGCCGTGACGGCGGCGCGCAGGCGCATGAGGGCCGGCTCATCAGACGTGGCAACAACAACCACGGAACGGGCCAGGCCTTCGGGGCCGAGATCGTCCTCCAGGAATTCGCGCACTTCACGGCCGCGCTCCCCCACCAGGGCAATCACCGAGACTTCGGCATCCGTGCCGCGCGCGATCATGGACAGCAGCGAGGACTTTCCGACGCCCGAGCCTGCGAACAGCCCCATGCGCTGTCCGCGGCCGAGAGTGGCCAAGGTGTCCAGGACACGGACGCCGGTCTGCAGCGGGGTGTCCACCCGGGCGCGGTGCATGGCCGACGGCGCTTCGTTGTCCAAAGGGACCATGGGGCTGGCGGGCAAGGGGCCTTTGCCGTCGATCGGACGTCCTAGCCCATCCAAGACCCGCCCGAACAGACCGCGTCCGGTCGGGACCAGGACCGGGCTGCCCTTGGCACGTGCCGCGTCTCCTGCGGCCACTCCGGCCAGCCGTCCAAGCGGCATGCAGCGTACGGAACCGCTGAGCGAAGCGACCACTTCGGCGTCGAGCCCGGGTGCCCCGCCCACCGTCACCAGGTCTCCCACGGCACAGTCCAGCCCGGAGACCTCCAAGCCAAGGCCAAGCACCGACGTCACCATGCCCACGCGTTGCGGGGCGGCGGCGGCGAGGGCTGCGCCGAACCGGCCAGCGTGCGGCCGGTACTCCGTGATCATGCGTCGTTCCCCAGCAGGGCCGCTTTGGCCCTGTCCAAAGCGGTGCTGAGCCGGGCGTCCAGCCAACCCTGAGGATATTCCGCGATCGCGTCTCCGGGGTTGAGTGCCGGATCGGATTTGAGTTCGACGCCGGCCACGTTCCCGACGTCGACGGCGGACAGCGCGGCGAGGTCTGCCGGGTGGAAGCGGATGGCCGTCACAGTTTCCACCCCTGACACAACGCCGAGGGCTCGGGCCAACGCGGCGCGGGCAGTGTTCCGACCCGTCTCGAGTTCATAGCCCAGGATGGCTTCGGCAAGGTCAATCGCACTGGCCGCCAACACATCCTGCGCTTCTTCCAACGCAACGCCGCGGTATTGCCGGGCCGCCGCTCCCGCCGCTTCAAGCGCCCGGACAGCTTCCGCAACCGCCTGCCGCCCGGCGTCGAGCATTGCGCGGTGTTCAGCTTCGAGCTGCTCACGAAGGCGCCGCTGTTCCAGCGCCGCGGCCTGTATCCCGGCAGCGTAACCTGCTGCGTGTCCTTGGGTGTAGCCCCGGTCCTCCTTGAGGGACCGGGTGGCTGGCTGGACGTCGGGGAAGACCACCCTCTGGAGCTCAGCCTCAGTAGACATAGTCGTCCTCTTCGCCGCGCCGGACGACGATGGCGCCTTCGGCTTCCAACTCCCGGATGGAACGGACAATTTCTGCCCGGGCCTCTTCAACCTGGGAGGCGCGCACCGGCCCGGCGGAAGCCATCTCGGCTTCGAGGATCTCGAGGTTCCGGCCGGACACATTGGTGCGCACGGCTTCGAGCACCACGGCGGGCGCACCCTTCATGGCGACGGCGAGCACTTCGGCATTGACTCCGCGCAAGATCTGCTGGATGTCGCGGCGTTCCAGTTTCACGATGTCCACGAAAGTCAGCATCCGGGCGCGCACTTCGGTGGCCAGCTCCGGGTCGAGGGTCTCCAAACCGTCCAGTACGGAGCGTTCCGTGTTGACATCGGATCGGTTGATGATGTCGACGAGGGGTTGGATGCCACCGACAATCTCGCTCGATTTCCTTTGCGACATGACCGCGCCGGCACGCACTTTGAGGGTCTCCGCCACGATCCCAACGGCCTCCGGTGACGCCATTCCCATCGTGGCGATGCAACGGGCCACCTCGCTCCGTTGGACGTCACCCAGACCGGCCATGACCGCGGAAGCCTTGCCCGGCCGCAGGTGCGCCAAGATCAAAGCAATGGTCTGGGGCATCTCACTGTCGATCAGGGCCAGAAGCTGCCCGGAATCCATCATTTCCAGGAATTCGAAGGACTTCCCGGCCATCGTGGACGCAAGGCGGTCCATGAAGCCTGCCGCTTTATCCGCACCGAAGGACGCTTCCAAGAGCCCGACGGCGAATTCCTGGCCGCCGCGGGCAGTCCGGCGTCCGCTGACCGCAAGTTCATGGAACTCGGTCATGACGTGGTCCGCCACCGCCGAGGAGACGCGGCGCAAGCGCACGATCTCAGCGGCAATGTCCTCAGCCTCGGACTCTGAAAACTGGGTCATGACGGAGGCCGCGCTGGCCGGGCTCATCTGCATCAGCACCACGGCCACCTTCTGGGCGCCGGTCAAGCCGCCTACTTCCAAACCGAGCTCTCCCGCCCTCATACCGGCTGCTTTTCGTCCATGAGCCCACGGAGGTACTCGGCGGTCCGGGCCGGATTCTCGGCAACCATGGCTTCAATCTGGGCACGGCGCCGCTCGCCGTCGAGCGCTTCGGCGCCTGGCATCGGCAAGGCGGGAACGGGATGGACCGGCGGCAGTTCGATGGCGGTCGTCGCGGGCGGTCCCTCGAGCGCGGGCGTCGTGACGGCGACGGGTAGCATCTCGTAGTCCAGCCGTTCGCCAAGGTCAACCGGTTCGCGCTGCTGCCTGCGCCGCAAAAGGATGAGCACAAGCACAATCAGCGCAACCACTGCCAGCAGGATGCTGCCCGCCAGGATGAGCGTATTCATCAGGTCGGACTGTTGCTTGGCATCGGCTTGGGCCTTGGCCGCGCCCAGCGCTTGTGCCGCTGCGTCCGCAGCCGACGTGCTGAAGGGCAGCACTTCAACGGTTACCACGTCGCCGCGCGCAGGATCTATGCCGGCGGCAGAAGTCACCAGCGCCTTGACCGAGTTGACGTTGAGTCCTGCCGCCGCGGACTGGTTGATGGCGACGGAGATGGTTTGGCGCTTCACGGCACCTTGCGGAATGGTGCGGTCTTCCGTGACCTTGTTGACCGCGTTGTTCTTGGTGGTATCGCTGGAGTCGAAGGTTCCGTTGCCGTTGGTGCCGCCCGGCACCGCGATGTTGTCCGGTCCCAGGACACCGGAGGCACCGCCGCCGGTTCCCGTGAACTTCTCGGTTTTGGTGGTCTCGCTCAGCGGAACAGCGTCCTTGGCCGTGGAAAACGTCTCGCTGCGCTGTTGGGCGGACTCTGCAGTCACGTCGGCGGCGACGGCAACGGTGGCGTTGCCGGGTCCCACCACCTTGTCCAGGACGGCCCTCACCGAATCGGACGTGCGCTGCTGATAGTCGGCCGCTTGTTTGGACGAGGACCCCGTGGCTCCCCCGCCCACGGTGGACAGGACGTTGCCTTGGGAATCCACCACGGACACATTGGTTGGCTTCAGGTTTTCGATCGATGCGGAGGTCAAGTGCACGATCGCCTGGACCTTGTCCGCAGACAGTGTCACGCCCGGCTGCGTTTCAACGAACACCGATGCAGTGGCGTCCGGGGTTTTGTCCACGAACACTGTTTTTGCCGGAATTGCGAGCTGCACGGCGGCGGTCTTGACGCCGTCCATGGCCTGGATGGTGGTAGCGAGTTCGCCTTCAAGCGCGCGCTTGTAGGTGACGGACTGCTGGAACTCGGACGAGGTCACGCCGAGCTTGTCCAGCAGCGAATAGCCGGTGGCCGCGGCCGCGGGAAGGCCCGCTGCAGCCGCTTTCAGCCGCTCATCGTTGACCTTGCTATCGGGAACCAGGATGGTGGAACCGCCATTGCTGAGCTCATACGGGACATTGTCCTTGCGCAGCTGCTCCACGATCCCGTTGGCGTCGGTGTCCTTCAATCCGGAGAACAGGGGCGAGTAGGACGGTTTGCCCAACCATGCTGACAAGGCCACGCCACCCAGGACCAAGACGGCGATGCCGATGATGGCGACAGTTCGCTGCCCGGCGGTGAACCCCTTGAATCCATCACCGAGCTTGCGAAAGAAGGCGGCAATCTGTGGAGGCATCAGGCCTGCATCCTCATGATCTCGTTGAATGCGTCAACGCCCTTGTTCCGTACCGTGGCTACAAGTTCCACGGTGATCTGGGCGCGCGTTGCCGCGATGGTCGCCTTGTGGATGTCATCAAGGTTGCCCGTCACAGCGGACACTGCCAGCTGGTTCGACGTCGATTGCAGCGACTGGAGGTTGTCCACGGCGCCGGTCAGCGCCGTCGCAAAGCCGTTGCTGTCCGCCGCCCCGGCGATTCCGGTGGTTCCGTTGGCGTTACTGGTGCTACTTGCGTAGCCGGTGCCGCTGACGCCTTGCACGCCAAGCCCGCTGCCGGCGCCTTGAATTGCACCGATCGGATCCAATGCCATCAGGATTTTCCTATCTCAAGCGCTGCCAGGTAAGTCTCACGGGCACGGTCCACCACTTGGGCGTTGGCCTGGTAACCGCGTTGGGCCACAATCAGGGAACCCATCTGTTCGGCGAGGTCGATGTCCGGGTACCGGACATAGCCTTGGGCATCGGCCAGTGGATGATCAGGTTGGTATACGAGCCTGCCTGTTGCACTGCCTTGAGGGGTGCCCTTGACGTACACACCGGTTCCGTCACTGCCCTCGGCGGCCTCGATGTAGCGGGCCTGGAACGCCTTGCCGTTGCTGCGGGTCGCGGTGTTCATGTTGGCCAGGTTGTCCGAGACGGCGTCGAGCCACTTACGGTGCACGGTCAGGGCGGAACCGGCAATGCCGATCGCATCAAAAGTCATCAGCTGGTCCTCATGGCCGTGCGGAGGGCCGTGAATTCGCCGCCGACGGCCCGGGCCGCGAACTGGTACCGCAGCACCGTGTCGATGTTGGAAAGGGTTTCGGTGTCCAGGTTCACGTTGTTGCCGTTGAGCTGGGTGGGCTCCTGCGACGTCGAGATGGTGGGCGCGGCGTACCCGTTGCCCGAGCGCACAGAGGCTGCGAGCGCGTCCTCGAACTGGACCCTTTTGGCATGGTAGTTCGGGGTGTTGATGTTCGCGATGTTGTTGGCGATGGTGCGCTGGCGCAATGTCAGCCCGTCGAGCGCGCTACCAAGAGCAACGGAAGTCACTGAATCGAACACGACGGCCTGCCTTCGCGAAATAGATATGAAGAGGCCGATCCGTGGCCGCGCATCGAGCAATCCCTGCTCAACTTCCACCATCGGCACGGGTGGACAATCCGTTAGCCGATTGGGGGATTGTTTCGGTACTTTCTCTTCAGCCTTGGACGTCAAGGAAAAGCGGACGCACGGAACTCCGGGACTCCGGGACGGTGCTGAGTGCGTCCAAGTGGGCAAGTGCGTCGTTGCGGACCTTGCCGAGCATGGCCATGGATTCCTGCTGTGCGTCGAGGACCTGCCGCGCCCTGTCAGCCAGCTCCACCGGAAGAGGTCCGGCCTTGGCAGGAGGATCCCAGGCCACGGGTTCACCGCCGGATACCGCCAAAGCGATGTCCGCTTCAAGTCGGTCGAGGACTTCCGACCATTCCTGAACCGGATCAGCCGACACCGAGCGTACCGTTCGTCCTGGTCACGGTGGCCTGGACAGGCAGCTGTGAGGCAGCCTCGTGCCAGCCTTGCCGGAGCGGTTCCAGGAGCGCGATGCACTCCTTGGTTCGGTTGACGTCACGGTAGATGTTGGCCCCGATCATGGCTTCCATCGAGTACTGATAGATGCCCAGCAGACCGGATGCGCCATCCCACGCATCGGTCTTCAGGGTGGAGGACAGTTCGGTGACGATCGCCTGCGCGTGCAACAGGTTTTCGCTTGCGACGCCCCAATTCGCGTTCTCCTGGCGAATCGGGCCCGGTTTAGGTCAAGGAGCAGACGATCATACAGCATGGTCAGCAAGCGGGCAGGCGGAGCCGAAAGGACGGCGTCGTCGTTATAACGGGAAAGCTGGCTGGCGCGGAGGGCTGTAGAGGTCATGCTTTACGCTCCTGACGAGGACTTGGGAAGGCTGGCGATCTGTCCGGAAAGCCACGAGGACTGGGATTGGAGCCCCCCGAGCAGGACCTCCATGTTGGTGTAGACGGCTTGGAGCGTCGCACGGCGGCTCGCCAGGCGCTGATCCCAGTCCGAGATTTGCTTGCCTAGGTCCGCTACTTCGGCCTGTTGGCCTTTGATCAACCCGGTGACGGAGCCGCTGAACTGGTCGGTCGCAGCCGTAGCGGCGTCCGCAACCCGGGATGCGATCGTTTGGAGGGCGGCTTGGGTCCCGGCTGGATCCGCCGCCAAAGCCGTCGCCAGCTTGGCGGAGTCGAAAGTGAAGTCGCCGGACTTGGTGATGTTGATTCCGTAGGCAGACGGGGACTGCCCGTTCACGGGCATGGCCAACGCCGTCAGGACCTGGTCGTTGACCGCACGGACGGTGCTGTTGCCGGTAAATATCCCGCCCGTCGGAGCCGTCACTCCGTTGGCATCCGTCTTGCTACTGACTGCTGTGTAGATCGAGACGAACCCGAGCACATCATTGACCGAGGCCACCAGGTCCCCCGCCTTCTTGGCAATCCCGGCGGTGTCGCTGGTGATGGTCACCGTGACAGGCGCCGATGTCACGGCGGTTGCCGTCACGGACACGCCGGGCAGGAGATCGGTGAACGTGTTGGACGAAGAAGTCAGGGTCTGGGCGGCCGGGGTGCCTGCGTACAGGGTCGCCTTGGCATCCTGGGCGGCCTTGACGACGGCGGCAGACGGATCCGCCATCAGGTCCGTAGCAGTTCCCGCGGTTACTTGGGCCGCGGTCCCTTGGTACACCGTGAAGGCTCCGGCCGCACCCGAGGTTGTGGCCGTCAGCTGAAGGCGGTAGCTGCCGTTGCCTGCGGGGACTTTCACGGCGCGCGCTCCGCCGGACGCGCCGTTGATCGCGGTCACGACGTCGTCAAGGGAAGTGCTGGCCGGGACAATCTCCGTCTGCTTCCCCGTGGAGTCCACCAGCGTCAAGTGTGCGGGGGCGCCCGTACCGTCGACCGGCCACGTGGCCATGGCTGCGGTGACATCCACCTGGGTCTGGGCGAGCTGCGTGACGGTCAAATCAATGGAGCCGGCAGTAGCCGCGGTTGTCGCCGTGGCGGTGAGGGACGGAGACGTGGTGCTTGCTGTGAACAAATTCAGGGCATTCGCCGCGGAGTCACCGGTAGCGAGATCGCGCAACGCCGCCAGTTTCGTGTTGAAGGACTGCAAAGTGGAGATCATCGTCTGGTCCGAAGCCAGTTTCGTCTTGAGCTGTGTCTGCGGCAGCGCCTCAACGCTCATGAGCGAGTTGATGATGGAAGTGGTGTCAAGACCGCTGGACAGTCCGTCAATCGAGGTCCCCACGGTGTGTTCCTTCCAGATCTGTGAATGCTGTAAGCGGCGGGCACATGGGTGCCAGTAGCGGCCAAGGGAGGATGTTGCCTCCCTTGGCCGCTACTGGCGCCAAGGCCGTTCCGCTACTGGTTTCCTTTACCCGAAGGGCTTAGCGCAGGAGGGAGAGGACACCCTGGCCGGACTGGTTCGCCTGGGCCAGCATGGCAGTGCCTGCCTGGGACAGGATGTTGGCCTTCGTGTACTTGACCATTTCCGCAGCCATGTCGGTGTCAGCAATACGGGACTGAGCGGCCTGCAGGTTCTCACCCGAGACGTTCAGGGTCTTGACCGCGTGCTCCAGACGGTTCTGGTTGGCACCGAGGTCGGAGCGCTGGGCGGAGACAGCCGTGATGGCGGCGTCGATCGCAGTGATCGTCGTCTGGGCAGCAGCGTTCGTGGTGACGTCGAAGCCCGTGGCTCCAGCGTTGGAGGACAGGGTGCCTGCTGCCGTCGCCACGTCGCCGAGATTTACGGAGATCGTGTCGTTGGCGGTGCCACCGGTGCCCACCTGGATGTTCTTCGATCCAGCCTGGAGCAGGTTGATGCCGTTGAAGTTCGTGGACTGCGTGATGCGGTCCAGTTCCTTGCCCAGCGAGTCGGCTTCCTTCTTGATCGCGTTGCGGGACGCGACGTTGTTCGTATCGTTCGAGCCCTGGACAGCCAGGTCCCGCATGCGCTGCAGGACAGAAGTGACCTCGCCCAGTGCGCCTTCAGTGGTCTGGATGAGGCTAATGCCGTCCTGCGCGTTGCGGGCGGCAACTGCCGAGCCGCTGACCTGGGACTTCAGGCCTTCCGAGATCGCGAGGCCCGCTGCGTCGTCAGCTGCACGGTTGATGCGCAGGCCACTGGAGAGCTTCTCCATCGACTTGGACACGTCGTTCTGCGTGTTGTTGAGGTTGCGGTACGCGTTGTTAGCCATCAGGTTGTTGTTGATTGCCATGCCCATGGTGTTTCCTCCGTGATTGGGTCTTGTACTTCCAGGCCATCCGTGGCCTGTCACTTCTGGTTATCGGAACCGGAAAGCCTGTGGTTAGAAAAAACCTGGTAGGAATCCGCGGGAGCTCACAAATCGACCGCGTTTCGTTTGACTGGACAAAGCGCGCAAATCATGCATCAGCAACTCCTAACGCGTGGGGAGAGGCGGCCGATAGTTGTCTCTAGCGCGGTGAAAGCACAGGGGAAAGTGCTTTCTCGCGGGACGCACCCGAAAAACCAACCCGGAACTGGAGTTGACCCGCCATGGCCATCCATGAACTGTCGGCCCTGCTGTGGCGTGAACGTGAGCTGCTGGATCTGCTGACGTTCAAGCTGGAGGAAGAGCAACTACTCCTCACAGCGGGCAAATCCCGCTGGTTGCCGCATGGCACGCGGGAGGTGGAGCAGGTCCTGGAACACCTGTCCAAGGCCGGTCTCGCCAGGGCTGTGGAAGTAGCGGCGGTGGCAGAGCAATGGGGCCTGCCCGCGGAGGCCTCGCTGGGCGAGTTGGCCACGGCCGCCCCGGAAGAGGCTTGGGCCGATGTCCTGTCCGCGCACCTGAACGCCATGCAACAGCAGACTGCCGCCATCAAGGAGCTGCGTGATTCCAACGAGCAGTTCCTCCGCGCCGCCGTCCGTTCCACCCAGGAAACCATGGCGGACCTGAAGCCGACGGCAGGGACCTACGACTCCCACGGCCGAACCGGCTCGCAGGGCAGGACCGGCGAATCATCCCCGTCCCGCCTTTTTGACCAGCAATTCTGACCGGAACTCATCAAACGCAGCCCGGACCACCTCAAGGCCGGAACCACGCCCGGACCACCAAAGGACAAGCAGTGAGCACATTCGGCGGACTCAACACGGCCTACCTCGGCCTCACCGCAGCGCAGCAGGGCATCAACCTTGCGGGGCAGAACATCGCCAATGCCGGCACCGACGGCTACACGAGGCAACGCATCGAACAATCGGCCATCGGCTCACCGGCCCGCACGGGTCTTTTAGCCGCAGGGACACAGGCAGGCCAGGGGGTGTCAGTGGACGGGATCGCCCGCCTGGGCAACGCCTTCCTCGACGCCGGTGTGCGCTCCACTGCCGCCCAAGCCGGCTACGCAGGCCTGAGGTCCACCGAACTTCAACGGATCGAGGGGTCCCTCAACGAGCCCGGGGCCGCTGGAATATCCACGGCGCTGCAGGTCTTCTGGTCCTCGTGGCAGGGAGCCTCCAACCACCCGGGCGAAGCTGCGCCGGCCGGCGCGGTCCTTCAGGCCGGTACAACCCTCGCCGCGACCGTATCGGCGGGTTATCGGGCTTTGGATTCGCAGTGGACGCGCGTGCGTGGGGAAGCGGCTACCACCGTCAACGCGCTGAACGATGCCGCAGCCCGGGTCGCGGGCCTCAACGCGACCATCCGCTCGGTGACCGCCTCGGGCGGCTCTGCCAACGAGCTCATTGATGCCCGCAACCAGGTGACCGAAACCATTGCGTCCCTGGCCGGGGGAACCGTCCGGGAAAACGCCGATGGCACGGTGGATGTTTTCATCGGAGGCAATGCCATCGTCTCCGGCACCTCGCACCGCGATCTCACCTTGGCGGGCCAAGCAACCATGGGCGCTCCGGGTTCGACATTGCCGTTGGGGGGACCAGTGCAGTTGGAATGGGCCGATCGACCCGGCGCAGCCGTTCCCGTCGACGGCGGCAAGCTCGCCGGGGCGGTGTCGGTCCTCGCCCCCGCCGCAACTGGAGGGACGGGAGGCGCCATCTCCGAGGCCGCCGCTTCCTACAACGCCTTCGCCAGCAAACTCATGAACGACGTCAATGCCGTTCACCGCACGGGGCAATCCGCCACGGGCGCCACCAACCTCGATTTCTTCACCACCACCGCGGGAGTCCCCGCAGCACTGTCCCTCAGCGTGGTCCCGGCTAGCGCCGCGGGGATCGCTACCGGCGTTCCAGGTTCCGGCGCCCTTGACGGAAGAATTGCGGACGCCGTGGCCCAGCTTGGTGCGTCGCCTGGATCCCCCGACGAGTTCTGGACCGGCATCGTGACCGGTATTGGGACGGTTTCCCGCGCGGCGCAGCAGCACGAGCAGCTCGCCGACGCCGCGAGCGCGGCGGCCGTCGGGCAGCGTTCCTCAGGCGCGTCCGTCAGCCTCGACGAAGAAAACATCGGCCTGCTCACCAACCAGCACGCCTACCAGGCGGCGGCACGGGCGATGACCGCAGTAGACGAAGCCCTCGATGTCCTGATCAATCACACCGGATTGGTGGGAAGGTAAGCCATGCTGAACCGTGTCACGAACCTGACAATGTCCGCAGCCGCTCAACGGAACCTGCAGGCCGGGCAGTCCAAGCTCGCCGCCCTGCAGGAGAAGGCCAGCACCCTCAAGAACATCACCCGGCCCTCGGACGATCCCGCCGCCACGGCGAATCTCCTTGCCACCAAGAGCCAGCTCAGTGCCGCGGGGCAGTACGGAAACAACATCAGCGACGGCAACGGGTGGCTCACCACCGCAGACTCGGCCCTCGGCATGGCCACCAACATCCTCAACCGCGTCCGGGACCTTACCGTCCAAGCCGCCAACGGCTCCCTCAACGACACCGCCAAGGAGGCGATCGCCGTCGAACTCGAAGGCCTCAACAAGGATCTCCTCGCCCAGGCGAATACCCAGTACCTGGGCCGCAACATCTTCGCCGGAAGTTCCGATTCCGCGGGGGCATTCAGCAATGCCACGCCGCCTGTGTACAACGGAACGCCAGGCAGCACAGTGGAACGCCGGGTTGATGCGTCACAGACAGTGCGGGTGGACGCCGACGGCGGTGCGATCTTCGGCGACGGCGCCGGCTCGGTTTTCGCTTTGGTGAGCGACGTCGTCGCGGACATCCGCTCCGGCTCGAACGTCAGCAGCCGTTTGCCGGCAATCGGTGACAGGGTCAAGGCAGTCATCGGGGGCCGCGCCGAGGTCGGCGCAAGGCAGGCCAAGTTGTTGAGCGCCCAGGATTCCATCGATGGGCTGAAGTTGACGCTGGACGCGCAGCGTTCCGGCATTGAAGACGCTGACATAGGAAAGACGGTCCTGGACTTGAAACTGCAGGAAACCAACTACCAGGTTGCCCTCGCGGTCACCGCCAAGGCGCTCCAGCCAACGCTCATGGATTTCCTGCGATGAGTACGGGACTGGCTTTCAGCGAGCTGAGCTTCACGGCGCCGATGCCCGGGCTTGAAGCCGCCGAGGGGTTCGCCTTGCGCGGAATCGACGGCGCCCCCGGCCTCTACGCGATGGAGGCAGGCAGCCCGCGCATCCGCATGTTCCTGGCCGATGCCGCAGTCTATGTTCCGGACTACGTCCCCGCCATCCCCCACTCGACGTTGGAGGCTCTCGGGCTGGGCAGCAATGGTCTAGATCAGGCAGGGCTGGCAACCGTCCTCGTGGTAGTCAACCCGACCCCGGAAAAGACCACGGTCAACCTCGCGGCCCCGATCGTGCTCAACCCGGAAACAGGGCGTTGCACCCAGATTGTGCTGGACGGCGAGGACTACTCCCTCCGGGCCGAACTCAACGCCTGAGCAGCCTCCATCACCTATTTGAGACGTGAGATCTCGGCTCTTTCAGCCCGCGAAAGAGCCGAGATCTCACTTTTCGGCGCGCCCCAAACCAAAATTGTTTGGCAAGACCCCTTGCGTCACGGCCTCTCCACGTCCATACTAAATGAACGTCATTCATTTAGTGACTCTCGTCTCAGTGGAGAACAATCTGCATGACCGGATGCCACAGCATCACCCAGCAACACCTCTCGGCCATCTAGAAAGAGCCAATCACATGACTCAAACAACCCGCCCAAGCGCAAGGAAATCCGTGGAGGCCCACGATCCCGCCGGCACCGAACACGGCATCAGCGGCAAAGGACTCAAGACGGGGCAGCTGGGGCTCCTCGCCGTCGTCGTCCTGGGTATTTCCTCAGTGGCACCCGCCTACAGCCTGACCAGCTCGCTTGGCCCGGCAGTCAACGCAGTGGGCCTGCAGCTGCCCGCGATCTTCATCGTCGCCTTCATCCCGATGATCCTCGTGGCATTCGCCTACCGGGAGCTCAATGCAGACTCCCCGGACAGCGGCACCACCTTCACCTGGGCCACCAAGGCCTTCGGCCCATTCATCGGCTGGATGGGCGGCTGGGGACTGCTGGCCGCCAACATCATCGTCCTTTCCAACTTGGCCGGCGTCGCGGTGGACTTCTTCTACCTCTTCCTTGCCCAGGTCTTCGGCAATCCCGATCTTGCCGACCTGACGTCCAACAAAGCCTTGAACATCGCCACCTGCCTGGCCTTCGTGGCGCTGGCGGTGTGGGTGAGCTACCGGGGCCTGCACGCCACCAAACTGGTCCAGTACGCCATGGTGGGATTCCAGGTAGTGGTCCTGGGCGTCTTCATCGTCATGGCCCTCACCCACGCCTCCTCCGGCGACACCCCCACGGCCATCACTTTCAGCTGGGACTGGTTTGATCCATCGAAGATCAGCAGCTTCGAGCAATTCGCCGCCGGCATGTCCCTGGCAGTCTTCGTTTACTGGGGCTGGGACGTCTGCTTGACGGTCAATGAAGAGACCAAGGGCGGCAAGGGTACCGCCGGCAAGGCCGGCACCACCACGGCGATTGCTGTGTTGGGACTGTACGTCGCGGTGATTGTAGCCACGATGATGGTTGCGGGCATTGGTGGCGATGGGATCGGGCTGAACAACCCGGACAACCAGTCGAACATCTTCGCCGCACTGGCCTCGCCTGTCATGGGCCCGCTGGCCATCCTGATGTCCCTCGCCGTACTCGCGGGCACCGCGTCGTCGCTGCAGTCCACCATGGCCTCCCCCGCCCGAAGCCTGCTCGCCATGGGACACTACGGCGCCCTGCCGCAGAAGTTCTCCAGCGTCAGCAAGCGCTTCGGTTCCCCGGGATACGCCACCATCGTGGCCGGCGCGATCTCCGGCGGGTTCTACGCAATCATGAAGGTGGTCAGTGAGAACGTCCTCAACGACACCATCCTGGCGCTCGGCTTGATGATCTGCTTCTACTACGGGATGACCGCATTCGCCTGTGCTTGGTACTTCCGGCACAGCGTGTTCAGCAGTGTCCGCAACTTCTTCATGCGCCTGCTCTTCCCGGTGGTCGGCGGCGTCGTGCTGACGCTGGTCTTCGTCCAGACGGCAGTGGACAGCTGGTCGCCGGACTTCGGCAGCGGGTCCGAAATCTTCGGCGTCGGTCTGGTGTTCATCATCGGCATCGGTATCCTGGCCCTCGGAGCGGTGGTCATGGTGGTCATGGCCCGCGTTCGGCCCGGCTTCTTCCGCGGCGAAACCCTGCGCAAGGACACCCCTGCCCTGGTAGTGCCCGAGTAGCCTCCAACACGAACAGAAGCCCTGTTCCGGAACCACCCGGAACAGGGCTTCTGTGTTGGTCGCTTCACCACATGTGCGCGACGTCAATCACCAGTCGCGATCCCGTTCCGGGGCCGGCCAGAGTGAAGACCCTGAACGGAAGGCGGGCACGGACACCCAGGCCAAGGCTGGTGTAGCCCTCAAAGCTGCCCGCGTATGCCAGCTGCCGGAAGGTCTTGTAGCCGGCGACGTTCGTCAGTTCCGTCTTGTTGGCCGGGTTGTACGTGGCGCTGCCGCTTGAGTTGTACGCGGGCGCGTTGACCGTGACTTGCAGGAACGCATTACCCCTCAGCTCAACGGGAAGTCCCGAGCCGTCCTGAACTACTTGCGGAACATATCGGACTGTATAGCCGGCGACCGTGCCGTTCAGGTCGATCACCAGACGGTCAAAGCACGGTTGCTGCCCCGTCCTGACGTTGACGACTGGTGCCTGGGTCAGCGCCGGGTTGGACTTCAGCAACGATCCCCAGACGATCCCGCAATACGGGGTTGCGGAAGCTGCCCCTGGAGCCACGAGACCAAGCCCGGCGGCCACGATCAAAGCTGCCAACCACACCTGAAACTTTCTCACTTGGGCCCACTCCTCTTGAGTGCTTGAGCGATTTGATACCTCAAGCGTAGGAGCGTTTGGGCTCTTTCAGGGACTTCGTATCCGGTTCGGCGCCCAACCGTTAGTGGACCCCGCGCAGGGTCACAGGGACGTCTTTCCGTTGGCCGGATTCCGCGATTTTCCGGGGCCTCAGGGCAGTTTCGCGCCACTGTTCGTTATCCCGGATAACGACGGCGGATAACCGCCGGTCGGCAGCACCCGGACGAAACCGAGGGCTACCTGGCGGCTGGCCAATGGATGGGCTAGCGCGGTTCGGCGTCTTGCCCTCGGCCAAGGTTCCGCCGGTTCGACTGCTCTCTACCGATGGCCTGTCCGCGGTAGTTCCTCAAATTTTTCCTAAGCTCTTTCGGTTGGACGGGTCTTTTCGGCCTAATAATGTCGTAGGTCCCTGAAATGCTTTGGTTATGGCAGGAAATCGGGGAACACAGCTGATCGGATCGGGCGCGCCTTCGGGCGGCGCGGTCCCGGAGGCTGCCGTGCCGGGCGTCCAAATAGAGGAACTCCTCGGCGCCGTGAGCTCGCTCCGGCTAGGCTCGGACAGCGCCGAGTTGATAAACCAGTTGCGTGCCCTGGAGGACCTGAAGTCCGCGGCCGCGGCTGCGCAGGCCAGGATCGCCGTCGCGTTCGATGCCGCCCAACGCCGCGCCGACGCGGCTGCGGGCGTCCCGGCCGAGGAACGGGGACGCGGAGTCGCCGCGCAGGTGGCTTTGGCACGGCGGGAGTCCCCCGCCCGCGGATCCCGGCTCCACGGACTCGCGACAGCCCTCGTCACCGAAATGCCGTACACCCTCGCCGCCCTTGAATCAGGACAGCTGAACGAATGGCGGGCGACCCTGCTGGTGAAGGAAACCGCCTGCCTGTCCGCCGAGGACCGCTGCGCCGTGGATGAAGAGCTCGCCGCCGACACCGGGGTCTTCGACGGAGCCGGGGACAAGGCGATCATCGCGGCGGCCCGGACCGCGGCTTACCGGCGGGACCCGCGCTCGGTCACGCAGCGCGCTGCCCGTGCCTCCGAGGAACGGCACGTCAGTCTCCGCCCGGCACCGGACACCATGACCTACCTGACCGCCCTGCTTCCCGTCGCCCAGGGGGTGGCCGTGCACGCGGCCCTGTCCCGGCACGCCGACACCCTCCGCTCCGGCGGCGACGCCCGCACCCGCGGACAGGTCATGGCCGACACCCTCGTCGAGCGCACCACCGGCACCCCTGCGGGGATTTCCGGGGTGGAGGTACAGCTCGTCATGACCGACCGGACCCTCTTCCAGGCCGACGCCGAACCGGCACGGCTCCCCGGCTATGGGATCGTCCCTGCCGAGTGGGCAAGGACACTGCTCACGCGGAATACCGGCAACACCGAAGACGGCGGGTCCGGCCAAGACCAGGTCTTCAAGGTCTGGCTGCGGCGTCTCTTCACAGCCCCCGGAACCGGGGACCTTGTCGCCGTCGATTCCCGGGCCCGGCTTTACCCGCCCGGACTGCGGCGCTTCATCCAGGCCCGCGACGACACCTGTCGGACCCCGTATTGCGATGCACCGATCAGGCATTTCGACCACATCATCCCCTGGCACGACGGCGGCACCACGAGCCTGGCGAACGGGGCAGGCCTATGCGAAGCCTGCAACCACACCAAAGAACTCCCCGGCTGGACAGGACAAACCAAGACAACAAAAAGCCCCGGGACACGGCATGTCCTCGACATCAGCACCCCCACCGGACACCACTACCGTTCAACAGCCCCGCCACCGCCAGGAACCGGGCCATCCATGACCACGGCGGCGCCAGATTCCAGGAGCCACCGACGCAAGCTCCGACACCATGCCAAGGCGCTTAAATACGCCCAACCCGCCAAACTGCGGGCCGCCTAAGGGTGCGCGCCGCAAGTGCGCCGAGTCCCGCGGGCACGCAAAAGCCCCACCTGACTGGTTTGGCGTTGCCTGTTCCAGTCGAGCGGGGCTGCTTTGCGTGCGGGGTTTAGCCTTCGCAGTCGCGGCAGTACTTGAGGCCGTTCTTTTCCAGTGCAATCTGCGACCGGTGACGGACCAGGAAGCACGATGAACACGTAAATTCATCGGACTGCTCCGGGACAACGATGACGGTCAGTTCTTCGCCGGACAAGTCGGCACCCGGAAGGTCAATGCCCTCGGCTGTGTCGTTCTCGTCGACGTCGATCACAGCAGTCTGGGCACCGGAGCCGCGCGACGCCTGAAGGGCCTCGAGCGATTCGGCGGGAGACTCTTCTTCGGTCTTGCGTGGGGCGTCGTAATCGGTAGCCATTGGTGTGGTTCACTTTCGTTGCTGCATAGTGCCATTTCAGGCACCTCAGTGAAGCAGTTTAGGGCATAGTACACGCCATCAACGAATAGTGTGTTCAACAAGACATTTCGCTCCCCGGAAACCCCGGAAACTCAAGGGTTTGCGCTACTCCTTAACGCGGATTTTCCGGGCCTGGGCGTCCGCAATGGCCACACCGCTGAGGGCCGGGAGCCAACCATACCGGGTGGCTTCAGTGGCTCCGGAAGCCCCCAGCTCGGCGGCGTCGTAGAAGTAGGCAGCTTCGATCCAGGCACTGACCTTGGACATGATGGATAGGATCATGTGGCCACGCTATCCACGCCCGATTCAGGGCCGGTTTCCGAACTGTCACGGCTGTGTTAATTGATCCGATAGCTCAGGATCCGTGTGCCGCCGGCGTCGTCGCCGTCGTCGGGAGCAGCATGAAACAGGAGCCCGGACGAATCCGCGGTGACGGTGACAGGATTGCGGGTGATGACGTGACCGGCACCGCTGAACACGCTGACCGGGACGTCCCGCGTGATCCTTTGCCGCAGTGGTTCCACCAAGGCGAGTCCCCCGAGTTCAAGGGAGCTGCCATCGGCCTGCGGCAACAGGGAAATACCGCTGCACAGCAACAGGCCAGGACCGAGGAGTTGGGCGTCCTGGTAGTCAATGAAGTGGCCGGGGTTCTCCCATTGGTCCATCAAGCGTCCCTCCGTGTCCCAGGTGTAGAGATGCCGGGAACCCCAGCTTCCACCGAAGATGACGTCCAGACCGGGATCGCGGACGATCCAGCCGATGTGGTCGTCCACGCGGAACCGCTCGCGGACCTCGAGGCTGCCCGGATCGATCGTGTAGGCGATGCTCCGGCTCCTGGCCCGGTATTCCGCCACCGAGACCCACACGTGGTCGCCGTCGTAGTCGATACCGCCCGGGTGATACGCGGCGTCCTCCCCCAGGTGGATGTCGTGGAGCAGACCACCGTCCGGCCGGAGGACGAACACGTGCCCGCTCCCCCGCCCGGGAGTGCGCAGCGCCGGATCCGCCGCAGGGAGCGGTGGATCGAGGATTTCAACGGATGAGAGAAACGTCAGCCCGTTCGCAAATGCCATGCCCTGCGGGTGGTGCGTCGGAAAGTCGAGGTGGACTTCCCTGCTCAACTCGAAGCGGCTCCGCCGGTCAATCGCGGAAAGGGCGTCGGCGAGGAGCTCAATTGCCGGCGTCGGCACTTACTTGCCTCCAGAGTCCGTAAAGCTCGGCGGAATACTCCGGGCGGGCCGCAAGCACCCCGCCTTGCTCGGGGAACATGTCCATCTCACCCGCTGAGTTAAGGACAACGCCGCCGGCCTCGTGAACAACAAGAGTGGCGGCCAGATGGTCGATGGGGCTAAAGCCGCCGATGATGGCCCCCGCACCGCGCCCTGCGGCGACACCCACCACGGTCATGGTGGCTGACCCCATGATGCGCATGATGCTGTGCCGCGTGCCAAGCTCCTCAAGGAGCTCCAGCATGCCGGGCCAAGGCAGATGCCCGGCGAGTTCGGTCGCCACCACGGTTCCAGCCAAAGCCGCCGTCGAAACTCCCGCAGGCGCCAGCGATAGCGGCTTTCCGTTCAGCCAGGCACCATGACCGGCCCACCCCTCGAAAATCTCGCCACGCCAAGGATCCGCGACGACGGCCACCGCGGGCTTGCGGTCCACGGCCAAGGCAAGCGAGAACGCCGTCCACGGAATCTGGTTCACATAGTTGGTGGTCCCGTCGACGGGGTCCAGGTACCAACACGGTGCGCCCGGGACCGCGACTCCGCCCATTTCCTCGCCCACCACGGTGTGGCCGGGAAGGCGGGCGGCAATCACTTCGCGGACATAGCGCTCGACGGCGACATCGACTTCCGTGACCAAATCGGCTGGGTGCGCCTTGGTCGAGACCTGGCCACGATCGGCGTCGCGCATGTACCCGACGGCCCATTCGGCAAGTTCGAGGGCGACTTTCCGGGACTCGAGAACCTCATCCCCGGCGAGCGCCTTGGGCGCCTGGGCCGAGGCCCACGCTTCAGTGTCTTCGGCGATGGCGCTTTGCAACAGCTCCAGCTGGTTGCTGGTGATCGAATCCACGCCCAGTCCCAATGCCCAGCGCATGGACTCCAGATCATCCACGGTCCAGCATGAAACCTTGGCTCCCGCGGCGTGGATCTGTTCCACCATGTCGTTGCTGAGAACCACATACTCGGAGTTGACGAACTCGGGATTCAGTTCGGCCAGGAGGTCTTCCGGTGGGGCGACCCTTTTGTTCCATGGCAGCCAGATCCGGGCGGCAGGGTCAAGGGCACGAATGGCTCGCATTCCGTCCAGGTTCCCGCACCAGGAGACTGCCACACCGCTTTCGCGTACGACGGCGGCGGTCGCCTCAGCAGGGCCCGGCTCGTCCATGTCGATGAGCAGCGTAGAGGGGCTGCCGCGGAAAAGTTCGAGAGCCTCGGAGAGCAGTGGAATACGTTCTTCACCGGCGCCCAGTTGCCTGATTCGCTCGTAGTCGACGTCTGCGGCGTCGCAATCCAGACCCCAGATCCTGAGAAGGGAGGCGTCGTGGAGGAGGATCACCCGCCCATCCTTTGTGACCCGGACGTCCACTTCCACGAGGTCCGCTCCCGCCTCGATGGCTGAGGCGATGGCAGGCAGCGTATTCTCCACGTAATTGCTGGAGTCGCCCCGGTGGGCCGTGGCGCGGGTCTTTTCGGTCGCAATGATGCGGTTCAACGTACTGCTCCCGATTCGGCTACGAGCCGCCCGTCGCGGAAGGTCATGGCCTTGCGTATGGCCGCATACATCTGCTGGCCGGGCCGCATGAGCTCGCCGCTGACAAAGCTGCGGAGCTCAGCGTCCGCCCTGCGCAAGTACACTTCCTGGAAATGCCCTCGCGGGACAACCCTTTCAACCGTGGCCGGGAGCGCGCCTTCGAACGGCACGTCATGCAGGATGACGTCTTCCGGCCGGACGCCGAGAATGTCTTCTCCCGCAGTGACGATGCCGTTTTGAAGTGAGCCTTCCAGACGGTTCATGCTGCCGATGAAAGTGGCCACAAACTCGGTTTCCGGGCGGGCATAGAGGGCCTCCGGGGTGCTGTACTGCTCGATCCTGCCCGCATTCATGACGGCAATGCGGTCGGACATGGACATCGCCTCTTCCTGGTCATGCGTGACGATGACCGTGGTGATGCCCAGTTCCTGCTGGATCGTGCGAATGTCTTCACGCACTTTGACACGCAGTTTCGCGTCCAGGTTGCTCAGCGGCTCGTCGAGGAGCAAGAGCTTCGGCTCTTGGACGAGTGCCCTGGCCAAGGCCACGCGTTGCTGCTCGCCGCCGGAGATGCGTGCCGGTTTGGAATCCTTGTGGTGCAAAAGGCTGACCAGCTCCAGGACGGTTTCCACCCTGTCCTTGATTTCGGTCTTGGACATCTTGCGGAGCTTCAGCGGAAAGCCGACGTTCTTGGCCACGGTCATGTGAGGCCAAAGTGCGTAGTTCTGGAACACCATCGCGCTGGGGCGGTTCTCCGCGCCCAAATGGGACACCTCCTGGCCTTCCACCTCAATGGAGCCGGAGTCGGGTTCCAGGAAGCCGGCGATCATCCGCAGCGTCGTCGTCTTGCCGCAGCCGGAGGGCCCCAGCAAGGACACCAGTTCGCCCTGCTTCACTGACAGGTCCAGGTTGTCAATGATCGTGCGGCCACCAAGGACCTTGTGAAGACCGCGGATGGTCAGGCCACCACCGGTCGCCGCGTTGCCCGGCTTGGCTGTGCTGGCGGGTGGTTCAGTCAATGGTTCATGAATTGTCATGGGGTCTCTGTCTGACGTTGAGCGCGGGGCGCTATTTGATCTGGAAGCCTTCGGCGAGCTGGCCGCCGAGGATGTGCTTGTGTGCCACGAGCATGAGGGCTACGGAGGGGATGGCCAGCAGAATGGAGAAGACGGCCGCCACTTGGGTGGGGTAGTTCAACACCAGGCTGTACATCTGGGTGGGCATGGTCATGAAGGCCGGCGCACCCACCAAGTACGTTCCCTGTGCTTCGTCGAAGGACGCCAGGAAGGACATCACCGCTGCGACGATAATCCCCGGCAACGCCATGGGGAGCGTCACTGAAGCGAACACTCGCAATTTCGAGGCTCCGGCGTCGCGGGCTGCTTCCTCCAGGTTCCGCGGCACGGCAGCGAACGCTGCCGCCGGGATCCAGGTCATGAAGACCACGGTTCCCAGCACGTGCACCACCAGGATTCCCAGCACGGTGTTCATCAGGTTCAATGCGTAGAACAGCGCCGCGAGGGTGACGAACAATCCCATCTTGGGGAAGGCGTTCGTCGCGAACAGGCTGATGAGGAAGAACCGGCGTCCGGGAAATTCAAAGCGGGCGAAGGCGTAGGCCGCGGGCAAACAAATGATCGCAGAGACAAGCACCGTCAGCGGAGCGAAGAACAAGGAGTTCTGCACCGCGATTCCGAGTGCGCCGTCGTTGATGACAACCTGCCACCAGCGCAGGGTCCAGTCATCGGGAAGGAGGTTGGGGAAAGTCCAGTTGCCGGCGAAGGCACGGACGCCCAGCCAGAGCAACGGGCCCAGGATGAAAACGACCATGAGGAGCACGAACAGGCCCACAAGGGCACTGCGGACCATCGAGTCGAGGGTGAGCGGCCGGCCAGTGCGGGAACCAGGACGGGAACCGGTGGTGATAGCCATCAGACTTTCCCCTGTTCCTTGGCGGAACGGAAGTTTGCCCACACGTACAGTGCGGCAATTCCGGAGGCAATCAAGAACACAGTGAAGGCCATGACGGCGGACTGCTGCGGCTGATTAAAGGACGAGAAGTAATTGGACATGTCCACTCCGAGCATGTTCGGCGAATTGGGTCCGGTGAAATACGGGACTGTGAACGATCCAACGACTCCAATGGCGGTAAAGGTCGTCGCGATGATGATCGGAACGGCGGCCATTGGAACGATCACTGAGACGATCGTGCGCAAGGAACCGGCACCGGCGTCGCGGGCTGCTTCGATCATGGCGTTCGGCACGGACTGCAGCCCGGAGGAAACCATAAGCACCGCGAAAGGCAGCGAAGTCCACACCGAGCCGATGATGACCGTGACCATGGTGAAGGCCCACACGGGAAAGTCGAGCCCGAAGAGCGCGAAGACGCTCCGCAGGAAACCCGTTCCGGAGTAGAAGGTCAGGATGGCCCAGGAAGCGATGACCACCGGAATGAATAGCGGCACGATCGCCAGGCCGGAGAGAAGGCGGGCCATTCGGCCACCCTTGAGCTTGAGGTAGAGTCCGATCCCCAAGGCCAGGAAGATGACGGTTGCCGTGCTCACGAGCGTCACGATGACCGTGACCAGAAGGTCTCCGAGGAAGCGCTTGTTGGTGAACATTTCCTGGTACGCCGCCAGCGTCCCCCACCAGGCATCCGCCTCGTGCACGTTCTGGCCAATGGTGGCAATCGTGTGATTCAACCCGCCGGTCAGGCCGATGCTGAAGCCGAAGGCGAGCACGATGGGAAATCCGACAAAGATTGCGATCAGCAGGATCGGCGGGAGGGCCATGGAGAACCCGACGGCGCGTTGGCCCAGGCGCTTCGGACGCCCGACGCGAGCCGGCGGAACTGCTGGCTGCAGTTCCGCCGGCTTGTGAAGCGTGGTTGTCACTGGCCGGGAACCTTCTGGTCCCAGAGGTTGTTCAGGTCTTTGCCCATCTGGTCGAAGTAGCCCTTGCGCAGGTTGTTCGTGTCTGCGTCTTTGAACTTCTCTTTTACATCTGCCGGCAGCTTGTCCAGGCTGATGGCCGGGAAACCGGACATTTCCTTGATGATCATCGACTGCGCGTCCGGCGTGAGGACAAAGTTGGCAAGCTTCAATGCGGCTTCCTGGCGGGGCGAGGACTTGGGGATGCCGAGGTAGGCAGCACCGCCGGTGAAGGACGGGTTGCTGATCTGGGTTGCCTTCACGCTGGACGGGATCTGGCCGTTGGTCAGGCCTGTGATGAACTGGTCCGACCAGACCGGGGCCATGGAGATCTGTCCCTTGGCGAGCAGGTCAAGGGTCTGCTGGTTGCCGTTGGGGTAGACACCGCTCTGGAAGACCGACGAGTTGAGATCCTTCAGCGTCGCGAAGCCCTGTTCCCAGTACTTCTCCAAGTCTTTCTCATAGCCCACCGTCATCTTGGCGCGGGCATCGGCCGGGACGAACTTGTCCAAAACGGTGGCAACGAACGCGCCGCCGGACCCTCCCGACTTGGGCGAGTTGTAGGTGAACTTGCCCGGGTTTGCCTTGATCCAGGCGAGCAGGTCGTCAAGGGTCTTCGGCGGAGTGGCAACTGTCTTGGTGTCATACGCCAACAGCACAGCCGAGCCGCGGTACGGGATGCCACCCGTGCCACCGGCTTTGATAACGTCCTGCGGGACATCGTTCAGGGCCGAAATCGTCTGGGAGCTCACGGAGGTCAGCAGGTTGGCGGCGGAGGCCTTGGAGACGAAACCGCCATCCACCAGGTCGAAATCAGGTTCCTTGTTCTGCTCCGTGGCGCTGGTCAGTTTCGCCAAGGTCTGGGCATCGTGCTCGCCGTGCAGATCCAGCGTGACCTTCACGTGGTAGCCAGGATTGGCCTTTTCGAACGCGGGTACAAGGCTCTTTTCCCACAGGTTCTGGACGTTGGTGTCCCCGCTGATGAACACAGTGACCGTCTTGTCCGGGGATGCGCTTGGGCCATTGTTCTGGGCCGAAGCGGTGCTGCTTTGCGCGCAGCCGGTCACAGCGGTAGCTGCGACAACGGCGACGGCGGCCGCTGCTAGAAAGCGGTTGGTCATGGTGTTCCTTCATCTTGTTTGGAAAAGTCCCCAAAGTGCAGGAACTACCCTCCAAGGGCAAGGTGAAGGAGCGGGACATGGCCCATGAATCCGCGGTTAACCGGAAACAGAATTAACGCAAATATGTCAGGACATGCGAACATCAGGATGAAAAGTTAGCTCTCTCCCCCTCTGGTCCGCGCAAGCTCCCTGGATGGGGAAAACAGAACGCATGAACGGGCCGGGTTGGCAGGATCGCGATGCGGCTTGGGGTCGGCTCCTTAATTGTCGGGCTGCCCGCGTATTTGGCCGCCGTAGTCTTTATCCGATGCCCGGGAGCATATGAGGGCCTGCCCGCCGTGAGGTCGAAGACCCCATCGTGTTGGCGCTTGTGTTAAGCGGCACTGTCGCGGCATGCCTCACAGGAGCCGTGGTGGGTTGCGTCGCTCTTCTTCGCCGTGAGACTCCAGGACCGGCCCTGGTGCCGATCATTCTGGTGCTGGCTTTGGTGGCGGTTTAGGGCCTTCTCCGAGTGACGGGCATTCCCGGCTCCAGTCAGTGGTGACTCACGTCAAGGCATACCTGACTCGAACGTGGCTCCGGAGTTTTTCAAAACTGCATGAGACCAGCGGAAGTTAGACGGCTTCTTTTTCGGTCATGTCCCCAGCGTTGGTTTATCTGGGCAGTTTCGGGCGGCGTCGGAATGTCTTCGGTCTAGGCCAGAAGCGTCGTACACAATAGCTGAGTGCAGATTATGAACTTCCTCAAGAGACCCTCCGAACTTCAGCCGACCTCCCGGGAACCCACACACGCCTTGGCAGCAGGGCTATCTGCATTCGACCTCGCCGATCGAGTTCGGACGAACCTCTACAGCGCGAAGACCTATGCTAGATGGCGCCGTAAGTCATGGAGAATCATGGCTAGCGGAACTCACATTCTGGGTTTGGCCCTTTCGGCGACCGCGACCGTAATTCTTGGGTTGGCAGAATTAACAGGTCCAGCTCAATGGGGTTTTATTTTCTCAGCCCTTGTCACCACCTTGGGTGCCATTGAACCGTTCTTCAACTGGCGGTCGCGTTGGGTGTTGGCCGAGGAAGCCCTTGCTAACTGGCACCGAATCGACGAGGACCTGACCATGTACGTCGCCGAAACGGACGAAAATGACCTAGATCGTGGAAGAATAATGGGCTTCCATGACGAGTATTGCCGAGTATGGGAGCAGTTCAACAATCAATGGTTGGAACAACGAAGGGCACGTACAACCGTGTAAGCGCCTACGATAGGTCGAACATGTCGGTCGGCGCACTGAGCTTGGATTACTAGGGTGTAACTCGTACTTCAAGTATCGAGGATCTACGCCCAGTATCGGTCAGGTACTCAAGGCCCACAAAGGTGGAACCGTGTTCTTGTTGGAGAAGCACGGGCTCGACGTCAACCTGGCCACCTTTGTCGAGGTTGTGCAGCGCATATGTAGGCATGGCCCAGTGACCGGCTCCGGATCTGGGCGTGGTAAAACCATGGATGATCTCAGCCCATTCGTCCTTTTGAGTCCGCACCGCTGAAATCTTCAATTGCGTCACGTTGGGCCCAGTGTTCTCTATTCGGATCACTGGGTTGCGATCCTTGTCGCGAAGGAAGGTTGCTTTCAGTAGTGTTGGCTCAGCTTTTGGACCGTACTCTAGTGCGTCGGCCAAGCCACCCTGGGTGTTCTTTGTGATGACATTCATTCTCGGTTTGCCTGTCGGCCCTTCGAGGGGGAGTCTGTCAGCCCGTTAATCAGATCCTTTTGGAATCCAGTAGCGTCCCAAGACCAGAAGGGATCGAGAACCGTCAGTGTGCGTGTTGCCCGTGCGTTGATCCAATTTCGAATGACCGAATTGATGTGGGCATCCCCAAACGAATACCCAATGATGATGAGCCGGTCCGCTTTCGTGAGGCCTTCCTCAAAGCTGTGCATGAGGGCCAGTGTGGGACCGTCCGCAGTTAGCTTCTCGCGGTCACCAATCACGATCGCTGGGTGACGATTGTTGGTGGCTTCGATCTCGGTTAGCGTCTGGGTTCGGATGAATCTGCTGCTGTCGTCCATTCCAGGGATCTTAGGAGTGGATGTCCAGTTGATTGATCCGTGCAACTTGATCAAATTCAATGAGCCGGGCCCCTGGCTAAAAGTCAGGGCTTTCCCGGGTGTCCAGTTCAGGATTCCGGTGTCGACGTCGACACCTGCCGCCTGGCACATGGATTCGACGGTGAGATCATAGTTCAAGGTTGCAACTGTCAGTCCACCCTGTTTCAAAGCCAGATCGGCTAGGGGTTCCAAGTAGCTAACGTCTTTGTGCCTAGCCAATAGCTTGCAGACTTGCGTTTTGAGCGCCGCGTCAAGTTCCCTGTAGATATCGCCGTTCCCTGGCTGCATCGCTATACGGGCTATTTTTGCAATTGTCTTCGTGAGCCCGTGTCCGCCAGCGACACTGGACAAAGCGCGGTTCATTTCTTGCACGAGGTTCGCATCGGATGATGGGACGGGGTGGCTGTCGAAAGCCTCAACACTGGGAAGCCATGTGGAGACAAACGGGGCGGCTTCATGATCAGAGCGATTCTGTAATAGTCGGATGGCCGAAAAAACTCTCTCGACATTTAGCGCGCTATAAGGATCCACCCCAGCGTTTCCCCGGTGACCAATCATGGCGCTGCATACGAAGTTGAAGGCCTCAACGAGCTCGGGATTTCGTGTTTCGAATTCTTCCTTGATGCTATTAATCAGTGCCGTGGTCAGCCCTCCAGTCATTGGCAATCCAGCGTCGACGGACGCTCCGGCCCCTAATAGGACGGCTATGCGGTTTGATGCCACGATGATCCCTAAGACCCTTCCGCCTTGTAACCGTTCTGATTCCAAGGGATTAGCTCGAGAGTAAAATGGTCTGCCGCCATCCTACGTCTGGCCCTCGACGGATCGCGCAGGTGGTTTGCTTTTCCACCCCTTCGGCCGTCTGGGGTGCGCCGCCGATCCGGTCCGCTACGGCGGGTTGGACTTCGAGTTCTTCGGACTCCGACTGCCCTATCTGAGGGTTCGCTCCCGCTTGATCGTGAGGAACGCGATCAGAACGGCTATCGCCGCGGCAAGGGCCAAGCTGACGGGCCCGGTGCCCCATTCGAGTCCCCTCGGACCCTCGTCCGAGCCCCAACCCCTCGCCAAACTCCCCGATCCATGCTCTGATGAATAGCAAAGTACGCGGATTTCGCATCCAGGGAGCGGCCATGAGCAGCCATCTCGAACCGCTGATTTCGACCCGTCCAGCGACGCGGACGGCCTTGGTGATCCTCTGTGGCTTTACGGCGGCGTTGTGCTGGTGGATAGGTATAGCCGGAGTGACCAATAGCGGAGGCGGCATTGTCTTCCTGGCCCTCCCCGTTCTGGCAACCATCGGAACGCTCTGGGTCGCACGTCGTCCGCGTCAGCCCCACGAGGCCAAGCACGTCAAGCACTCGACCAGCCACAAGGCTCGTAGCGCACCGTCCGTGCATCGCGGATCCTTGGTGATCCTCTGTGGCTTCACCGCGGCGCTGTGCTGGTGGATCGCGTTAGTCGGGGTGGCGAACGGCGCGGCCGGCACCATCGTTTTGGCCGTCCCTGTTCTGGCAACCATCGGAACTATCCTGGCCGCACGACATAGGGGCCGCCGACTTCGTGACGGCCATCGGAGCTTGGACGCGGCCGCCTAGCACTTGCCGATTCAAGCAACCGCGCCCCATCCGCGGGATAATGGAAACATGGCCGATCAGGATCAGGATCCTTGGGATGAGTTCGACAGGCTCAAGCCCGCGGGACACGATCGCGTCGAAGGATACCCGGGCGGAGAACCTTTGGGTTTTGGCTTCCGGACGGGCGTGCGCAGCGCAAGGGTGGCCTTCGGGTTCGCCGTCTACGCGCTGGTCCTCGGAACCATACTCGTCCTCACAGGCACCGCTGTCTTCATTGCCAAGGGCGAGTTGCTGTGGCTGGGGTTAATGGCGCTCATCGAAGCCGCCTTCATCTATGGCTTCATCCAGCTGGCACACCAAGCGCGCAACCGGCGCTCAACGTAGCCCACCCGATAGTAGAAGGGCTACAGCCCTTCCGCGATCCGCTTGATCGCGGCCAGGCGGCGGTCCCACTCTGCGCCGATGCGATCGAGGCTGCGTGCCGTCTCACTCAGCTGCGATCCGAGCACCCTGTAGCGCAGTTCGCGGCCTACGCGGACGGACTCGACCAGTCCAACCTCCTGCAGCACGGCGAGGTGCTTGGCGATCGCCTGACGGGTGACCGGGAGCCGCCCGGCAAGGGCCGACGCCGATGCGTCGCCCTCGCCGAGGGCCGCCAGGATGCTCCACCGCGTTTCGTCCCCGAGCGCGGCGAACACAGGAACCAGGGTGCTCGTGGTCACGACCCGCCCTCGAGGTAGGCGACAAGTTCGTCCAGTTCGGAGTCCCAGCCCTGGCGGTGGCTCTCCATATTGAAGGCGGGGTCGGAGGTCGCGTCAAAGCCGGTCTCGACGACGGTGAGCTGAGTGCCGCCGTCGAGCGCTTCGAGCGTGAAGCGGAACACGGTCGAGCGGTCAGGTTCGACGTCGGCCGATTGGGTGCCGCGCGCGTCGTCGTTGCTCCAGCGGTAGGCGATCATTCGCGGTGGGTCGAGCTCCTCGATCAGCACCGGGAAATCGCCGTACCCTTCGAATGAGAATACGCCCCCGGCGCCGACAGCCACTTTGTCGAGGACGGCCGCCTGCCCGAACCAGCGTGCGATGTGCTCCGCCTCGGTGATCGCGGCCCAGACCTTCTCGATCGGTGCGGCGATAGTGATGGTGCGCCTCACGGTGAATTCGCCCGTGTCGACGACGGAGGCCTGGTTTGCAGTCATAGTCATGATTCTGTTCCTTTCAGTCATTTACTGCAACTACAGGGTTGCATTAACAATCTAAAAGAGCAACCCTTAGGTTGCAGATGGAACGCCTCACGCCTTCCTGGGCAAGTAAGTATTCACCGGCCGCCCGGTGGCGCCGTAGGCCAAATGCAGCTCAACGAGCCCCTTCCGTTCGAGTTCGCTCAGGTAACGCTGGGCTGTGGGGCGGCTGATGCCGACGCTGGTCGCGATGTCCGAGGCACCCAAGGGCTCGGTGGCGTGGATAACCATGTCGAGGACCTTTTGCATGGTAGGTGGCAGGCGTCGGGGTCCTTGGGCCGGGGCAGCCGTCCGGCGCAGGCTGAATAGCTGGTCCACCGTCGCCTGATCGGCCACAGTCCGGGACTCTGCCTCCCGCCGCCAGCGGCGATAAGCCTCCAACTGGGTTTGAAGTTGCTCAAAGCCGAACGGCTTGACGAGGTAATACACTGCTCCCCCGCGCATGGCGGCCCGCACGGTCTCAAGGTCCCTGGCGGCGGTGATCATGACGGCGTCGAGCTTTTCACCGGCTCCCTGGAGGGATCGCAACAGGCTGATGCCGTCTTCGTCGGGGAGGTAGACATCGAGGAGAAGCAGATCGGGCTTGAGCCGCTGAACGGCCTCCCTGGCTTCCGCCGCGGTGTGCGCCTCGCCGACGCATTCGTACCCCTCGATTTTGGCCACGCGGCTGGCGTGGATGCGCGCTACGCGGAAGTCGTCGTCGACTACCAAGGTGCGGATCATTCGATCGATTTTCCTGTCATGACTGGGCTTTCGGTGTCCACGTGCGGTTCCGGCAACCAGATTTCAAAGCGTCCCCCGGGGCCCGGGAAAACATCCATTGTGCCTCCTGCGCGGTGAACGATCCTGCTCACCAGCGCAAGGCCTATCCCGCGCCTCATACCGGGCCGCGGCTCCTTGGTGGTGAAGCCATCGGCGGCAATCTTTCCCACCAATTCTGCGGGAACACCAGGCCCATTGTCGGTCACGCAAATGAAGATACCCGAGGAATCGTCCAGCTGGATCGTCACCTCTCGGGGTGCAGGCTGGTCCGAAAGGATCTCGACGGCGTTGTCCAGGAGGTTCCCGACGATCGTCAGAAGCGCTTGCGTTTCCAGGAACGGTTGGCGCAGCTGCGAGTCGTCGGTCACCGATATCTCCACGTCCTGCTCGGCAGCCACAGTGATTTTGGCGAGCAACAGTGCGGCGAGCTCCGGCGGCTCGATCCGCGAGCGCAGACCCTCGCCAAGCGATCGCGATGTGTCCGAAATCCGCGATACGAAGTTCCGCGCCTGGTCCACGTCCCCGAGCTCCAGGAGTCCGTCCACCACGTGGAGGCGGTTGGCGTACTCATGCTCCTGGGCGCGCAAGGCCTCCATCAGGCCTTCGACGGAGCGCAGATCGCGTACGAGGCCCTCAACCTCGGTACGGTCACGCAATGTCACCACCGAGCCTATGCTTCTTCCGGCCAGGGCAACCGACATCCGGTTCACCACCAGCAAAGCGTCCTCGGTGATCACGATCTGGTCGGTTCCACTGATCTGGCCGGTCAGCAGGGAACGGAGCCTTCCTGGAGGCAGAAGGTCCTCGATCTTCTCCCCCAGGACGTTGGCTTCCAAATTCAGCAGCGAGCGCGCCTCCGAGTTGATAACTGTGACCCGCCCGTCGTCGTCGAACCCGATCATCGCTTCCCGGATGCCGTGCAGCAGCGCCTCGCGTTCCTGCAAGAGAGACGCAATCTCCACGGGTTCGAGATCGAAAGTGACCCGCTTGATCCTCCGCGCCAGCAGCGCCGAACCCATGGCGCTGATCAACAGCACCACGGCTGAATAGCCGGCGATCAGCCAGACCTGCTGGGCGAGTTCGCTGCTTTCGGTGGTCTCCAGGATCCCCACCGAGACCTGCCCGACGACGGTCCCGTCCGCTGCGCGCACCGGCGCCTTGGCGTTGACGGAGTCGCCCAGGCTGCCTTTGTCGATGCCGACATGGGTCTGCCCGTCAAGGACGGCGACCGGCTCTTCAAGGGTCCGGCCAATGAGGTCGGGGTTCGGGTGGGAGTACCGCTTCCCCGAGCGGTCGCTCACGACGACGTATGCCGGCCGCGCCTCTGCCTGCACCTTGGTGGCGATCGCCTGGATGGATTGGTTTGGATCCCCGTTGCCCAGCGACGTCACGATTTCGGGCATTTGCGCCACTGTCGTGGCAATCCCCAGCGCCCTGAGCCGGTACTGGTCTTCGAGGGTCTGGTTACTGATCTGGGTGTAGAGAAGCGCACCCAGGGTGACAGTGACGAACAGGATGCAAAGCAACCACACCAGAATCTGGGAGGCGAGGGGACGTGCCTTCCAGCGCGTGCTCAGAGCTTTCACGGCCCACGCAACTCTATGTGTACTGCCATCGTGTTCCTCATTTCCTAGTAGCAGCTTATGTGACAAAGCTCACGGCCACTATGCAGCAGGCGGTGCCCTACCCACGATTCACGGCCGTGCATAAAGGCTCAAAACATGCACTTTTGCTGTTAAGCCCCACAACTTACTGAAGCCTTCTGGGACGAACTTTCTCTTTCTAGGCTCTACATAGTTTCCGTGATCCGGATCACGCACACGCTCACCAGGATCACCCACGGATCAACCAAAAGACAGAGAGGTCTTAGCAGATGGAAGCCAACGATCACCACCGCCCGCCCGGTGCAGTAGAGAGAGCCGAGGACAGTGCGGGTATCGACATCGTCGGGTTGACCAAGCGTTATCTGACGCCCAAAGGCGAGACATTCACTGCCATCCGTGATGTGACCCTCAGGGTGGAACCCGGCCAGTTCTGCTCGATTGTCGGACCGACCGGCTGTGGCAAGTCCACCACGCTCGCCCAGGTCTCGGGCCTCGAGAAGCCGAGCGAAGGCTCCGTCAAGGTGGGTGGCCTGACCGTGGAGGGCATCACGAACGGCGTGAGCTACATGTTCCAGGCAGATGCACTCTTTCCCTGGAAGAGCGTGCTCGGCAACGTGATGATGGGCCCGACCCTCCTCGGCACGCCCAAGCGCGAAGCCACGGCACTAGCCATGGACTGGCTGCGTCGGGTCGGCTTGGCCGGCTTCGAGGATCGCTACCCGCACCAGTTGTCCGGGGGTATGCGC
Organism: Arthrobacter sp. MMS24-S77; assembly: GCF_054888235.1. NCBI lineage: Bacteria > Bacillati > Actinomycetota > Actinomycetes > Micrococcales > Micrococcaceae > Arthrobacter > Arthrobacter sp. MMS24-S77. Next base: position 753,545 of record NZ_JBTZRN010000001.1, on the reverse strand, counting down.
AAGCGCGTAGCAATGGCTGCGGCCCTCATCAACAATCCTCGGATTCTCTTGATGGACGAGCCTTTCGGCGCACTCGACGTGCAGACCAAGGCGATCATGCAGAACGAGCTGCTGAAGCTCTGGGAGGAGCTGCGCCCTTCAGTCCTGTTCATCACTCACGACCTCGACGAGGCGGTGGCGCTCTCCGATCGGGTCGTCATCATGACAAGCAGCCCAGGCTCGGTCAAGGATGTCTTCGACATCGATCTGCCGAGGCCACGCGGAAATGTCCAGGAGATCCGACACGAGGAGCGATTCCTGGAGCTCCAAGGGCACATTTGGGAGTCCTTGAAGGACGAAGTTACCCGCGCTTATGCGCGCACAGCAGGAGCAGCAGCATGACAACCCTCACCCATCATGAAACGCGCAAGAGCGAGAAGCCAGTGGAAACCGAGACAGCAGCCAAGAACGCCGGCCGGAACAAAGCCCGGCGCCACACGACAGCGATCTGGATAGGCCGCGTGGCGCTCGCCGTCATGGTGGTTGGCGGCTGGCAGTGGTTCACCGAGGAAGGCTGGGTCGACAAGTTCTTCTTCGGCCAGCCCTCGCAGATCTGGGACAGCCTCGTCAAGCTCTTCACGGAGGGAACCGCATTCGGCACCATTTGGGAGAACCTTGGGGTAACGGCCCAGGAGGCGCTCCTCGGTTTCGTGCTCGGGACGCTCGTCGGTGTGGTGCTCGGCATCCTCCTAGGCTCCAATAAGTACCTCTCGGCGGTCGTCGGGCCGTACATCCGGATCGTGAATTCGATTCCCCGTATTGTGCTCGGCTCGATCTTCATCGTGGCGTTCGGCCTCGGCGTCTTCCCGAAGATCCTGCTCGCAGCAGTGCTCGTGTTCTTCGTCGTCTTCTTCAATGCGTTCCAGGGCGTCCGCGAAGTGGACCAGAACCTCGTGGCGAACGTGCGGGTGCTCGGAGCCTCCCCGTTCCAGGTGGCGATACACGTGACGATCCCGTCCGCCATGACGTGGATCATCGCGAGCCTCCACACGGCGTTCGGCTTCGCGATCATCGGAGCCCTTGTCGCGGAGGTGCTCGGCGCCCAGAAGGGTATCGGCCTCATCATCAGCCAAGCCCAGGGCACCTTCGATCCGGACACAGTCTTCGCCTGCATGGTGATCATTGCCGTCATCACGCTCGGGGCCGAATTCCTCATCGGCCTACTTGAGCACCGGCTCCTCAAGTGGCGTCCACCGAACCGCTCCGAGGCCCAGTCCATCTAAGGCCGAAAACAACAACTTTCCACCCAGCAATTCCGTTCCACCAAACACCCACATCCCTTCGGGGATCAACAAAGGATGCGTAAAACAATGACGAAGCGCACTATCTTTGCCGTCGCCGCTGCCGGAGCCGTAGCGCTCAGCCTCGCGGCCTGTGGCGGCAATGCCCCCGCGGCCAGCGGCGGCTCGGGCACTAGCAGCTCCGGCCCGATGCCCACCGTGAAAATGATGATCGGCGGCATCGACAAGCAGATCTACCTCCCGTACAAGCTCGCGGACCAGCTCGGCCTGTACAAGAAGTACGGCGTCAACATGGAGCTCTCGACCGAGACCGACGGCGGTGTGGGCGCCGAAGAGGCCATGGCGTCAGGCCAGGTCGACATGTCCGGCGCGTGGTACATCCACACCTTCGACTTCCAATCCAAGGGCAAGAACATCATCAACCTCGTGCAGCTCTCGGGAGCCCCCGGCGAGCGCATCATGTGCAGCCCCAAGGCCAACGTCCACTCCGGTGCCGACATCAAGGGCAAGAAGATGGGCGTCACCGACCTCGGATCCGGCACCGACACGCTGACGCAGTTCATCGCCGCGCAGGCGGGCGTCTCGCACAAGGACTACACCACGGTCAAGGCGGGAGCCGGCGCCACCGCCATTGCCGCCGTCAAGACCGGTGCGGCTGACTGTGTCATGACGACCCAACCAACGGTCGCCGCGATGGAGGGCCAGGGCATCGCTGAGTCGGCGATCGACCTCGCGACGACCGACGGCGCGAACAAGGCCGTGGGCGGCACCTGGCCGGCTGCGGGCGTCATCGCCAACGCCGACTGGGTCAAGACCCACGAGGACGCCGTTCAGCGGGTCGTCAACGCGCTTGTGGAAACGATGCATTGGATCGCGACACATTCGGCCCAAGACATCGCCGACAAGCTGCCCCAGGACTACGTCCAGAACAAGAACGTCAAGAAGGAGGACTACGTCAAGGCACTTGAGCAGGACAAGGGCCAGTTCCTCCCGGACGGCATTATGCCCGCGGGCGGCCCCAAGACCATCGCTTCCATGGAGAAGCTGCTCGGCATGGACACTTCGAAGATCCCGGTCGGCGGCACCTTCACGAACAAGTATGCGATCGAGGCGAACAAGGTTGGCGGCTTCACGACCACCTCGACGCCTGCCGGCGACAACGGCTGATGTGATCTCCACATAGAAGGTACCGGCGTCACCATGCCACCGAGCACATGACGCCTCAGGATCGGCCTGCGTGGTATTCCACGCAGGCCGATCATGCGTTTTCAGCCAGCACGATGTCCCGCACCGGCACCTTGGAGGAGAACATCGGCGCCGCCTTGCTGTGAGTCGGCAAGAATTGTCACAGTCCGGGCACAGGGTAGGTACAGAGGCACGAAAGTGTGGGGTTCCAGGATAGGGATAGCTTCGAAACCGTCGGAGTTGAACTTCTAAGGAGCACCAACGTGAACAAAGTCCGGAAAATCGCCGCGGGCGTTGCCCTGGTGGGCGCCGTCGCAGGCGGCGGCGCCCTCACCGCCATGGCCCTGCCAGCCAACGCCGCAACCACTGACACCTCCACCGCCAGCCCGTCCGCTCCCGCCACGGACGGCGGCACGCGCGGAGCCACGCACGGGAACGAAACGGCCCTGACCGGCGACACGGCAGCCAAGGTCAAGGACGCCGTACTCGCCGCCAACTCCGGAGCCACCGTCGAAAACATGACCACCGAAGACGACGGCAGCGCGGCCTACGAAGCCCACATCACCAAGTCGGACGGCACCCACGCCACGGTCAAACTCGATGCGAACTTCAAGGTCACCGCCACCGAAACCGGCGGCCCCGGAGGCGGCCCCGGCCACTGACTCCCGACCCAACTACCCACGTGGGCGGATGCAGCACCCAGCTGTATCCGCCCACCGCTGTCTTAACGCCGGCTCAGCCGCCCGACGTCCAGTTCCGCTCCTGGAGTCGCTCAAAGCCATCTAGGAGCAGGTCAAGGGCGAACTCGAACTCGAACTGGTCGTCGCAGCCGTGCCCAACGACGGACTCGTCGTCGTGCGCTGCCGCCATGGCGATCTGAAAAAGGTTCGGATAGCTCTCCGCCATCTGGCGGGCCATTGCGGCCCGCTCTTTGACCGTTACCCTTGGCGGCTCTTCGCTGTCCCGCCTTGCGGAGTCGTCGAACACCTCCTGGGTGAAGCCCCACATTCGGCTCCCCAGGGCATGCATGACGTGGTGGGTAAGGTCCGCGGAGAATCCGCCGGCCAGGAACATTCCCACGAACGTGTCCATGTACTCCAGCACGGCCGGCGTCGTGTTGGTGCGGGTCTCCACCACCGGGCGGGCCCACGGATGCCGCAGGAGTGCGCGCCGGGCCGAGAGCACTCTCAACCGGACCGCACTCTTCCAGTGGGCATCGGGGACAGGAGGTTCGATCTCGCCGACGATAGTGTCCACCATGCCGTCGAGGAGTTCTTCTTTGTTGGCGACGTGCTTGTAGAGCGCCATCGGAACCACTCCGAGCTCCTGCGCGAGCCGACGCATGCTGAGAGACTCTATGCCCGCCTCGTCTGCAAGCGCGACGGCGGCGAGAAGCACGCGGTCCCGGTTCAGGGGAATGCGCCGTGTTGCCTCCAATTGCTCCGTCATCTGAATCGCCTTCCCGAATGTGTCGCCCTGCCCCCGCATTGACAAGTGTACAACGTACACCTACCCTGTGACTCATAAGGTGTACACCGTACACCCGAGCGTAATCCGAGCGTAAACCACTGAGTCGAGGGTCAAGCCATGACATCAAAAACCGCCAGCTCCGTCCCCGCAACCCGCAGCCTCCGCCGGGCACAATGGCCAGTGCCCGCCGCGCTGATCTTCCTCAGCCTCATCCCGGTGATCGCCGGGGCGGCGCGTCTCACTGAATTGACCGCGGGCGCCGCCGTGACTCCGCAGAACGAGCGGTTCTTCGCCTCCCCCATCCCGGTGGTGACGCACATTGTCAGTGTCACCGTTTACTGCCTGCTCGGGGCTTTTCAGTTCGTTCCCTCGCTTCGACGGGCCAAGCGCGCCTGGCACCGGATCGCGGGGCGCATCCTGGTGCCGGCCGGCCTGCTCGCGGCCCTCTCCGGCTTGTGGATGTCGATGTTCTATGCCCTTCCAGCCGGCGACGGCGAGGCTCTCCTCGTTCTCCGGCTTATCTTCGGTTCGGCCATGGTTGCGAGCATCATCTTGGGTTTTCTCGCGATTCGCCGCCGGGACTTCGTGAGGCACAGCGCGTGGATGACCCGCGCCTACGCAATCGGTCTCGGCGCAGGAACCCAAGCCTTGGTGATCCTCCCCTGGGTGCTTGCTTTCGGCCCCACTGACGAGGCAACCCGGGCAGTGCTCATGGGCGCCTCCTGGGTGATCAACCTTGCGGTGGCCGAGTATGCCATTCATCGGCGTGTGCGCTCTGAACGGTGTACTGGCAGGACCTCCCACAGCTCCACCACCGGAAGTAGCCTGAAACCATGGATAGTCGAAACGATGTGAGTGAGTTCCTGCGCTCCCGCCGGGCCAAGGTGACCCCCGATCAAGTGAACCTCATAGTGGGTGCCAACCGCCGCGTGCCCGGCCTGCGGCGGGAAGAAGTCGCAACCCTGGCTTCGGTCAGCGTGGACTACTACGCGCGGCTGGAACGCGGCAACCTCACAGGCGTGTCGGACGAAGTGCTTGAAGCAATCGCCCAAGCCCTCAGGCTCGACGAAGCCGAGACCGCCCACTTGTTCGACCTCGCCCGGTCCGCACAGCCCGGGCCAGCCCGCCGTCGTCGGGCAGTCACCCCCGCACAGCAGGTGCGCCCGAGCCTCCAACGATTCATGGACGCGATCACAGGAGCACCCACGTGGGTGCGGAACGAGCGCATGGATCTCATCACTGCCAACCCGCTCGGCCGTGCCCTCTACTCACCCCTTTTTGCCGATCCCGTCCGGCCCGTGAATAACGCCCGGTTCGTGTTCCTCAACCCCGAGTCGCGCACCTTTTACCCGGACTGGGAGCAAGGCGCGAACGATATTGTCGCCACGCTCCGCAGTTACGCCGGACGGCAACCGCACAACAAGGGCCTGAGTGACTTGGTCGGCGAACTCGCTACCCGAAGCGAGGAATTCCGCACACGCTGGGCCGCCCACAACGTCCGCTTCCACCGAACGGGCACCAAGCGCCTCCACCACCCCGTCGTCGGGGATCTCGAACTCAGCTACGAGGCAATGGAACTGCCGGCCAACCCCGGGTGGACGATGTTCGCGTACACCGCGGAACCCGGGTCGGCGAGTGACGAACGCTTGAAACTGCTCGCCAGCTGGGCGGCGACCAGTGCAAGCGAACTGGCCGCACCGGCGTCGATCTCCGACTGACCGCCCAGGCGAGCGGTGAGGGTGGGACCGCCAGTCCTAGGAAAAGCAGGGAGCGGCACAGCTACTGACATGGTCATCCGAAGCGCTTAGCGTCGTTAACAGAACCTTGCACGACGGCGGTTTCCGCCTTTGAGTGTTCGGGTTTCTTCCGCCGCAAACTGATTCGACAGTTCAGCGCCCCACGTTACAGATGAGAAGAAGATGACTATGGATTTTTCGTTGGTGATGGCTCACGCAGTCATCAACATCGTCAGCAATGAAAGCCGCAGCGCGTTGCCGGGGGCACCCACCGTGGCAGTGCGCACGGATGGATCCGCGCGCCGAGCCCGGCGCGCACGGCTGGCTCGCCTGCGGGGTTGGCTGGCGACTGTTTTGCACCGGGCCGCCTGGGCGGTTGAGCCTAAGCTTCCGGCATTCGCTGAGTCCTAGCGGATTCCTCCGTCACATAAACGAGCTGCCACAGGTGCGGCGGAGGAAGAATCGCCGTCGCGTAGTCCCCGTCGAGCTCCACGGGAACATCGACGAGCCTCCGCTGCCCATCCGGATCTGCGTACCGAATACGCGGTACCGTGCCCAGGGTCCTCCGGATGCGCAGGCGCCCCTCGCCCGGCGATTGGGGCATTGCGCGCGGCTCATCCCACTCCGTGTCTGTTTGGCCCAGCAAGTTGATCACGTGGATGGCGAAGCCGCCCGGCACGCTCGTAATACGGCGCCAGACGGCCCCTGGTTCAGGACTGTCCGTTACCGCCGCGGCTTGGTAGGAAATGTCCAGATCGTCGTTGTATGTCCCTGCGTAGGATCCGGTGACATCGCAGATCCCCGGATCCATGATCAGCTCGTCGTGTTCCACCAGGAAGTCGTACCATCGGGCCAGGAACGCGGATGTTTCCTGGTTGATGGGGTGGTTGCGGACATAGTAGGGATCAACCAAGACCCTGTCCCCCTCGCCGGCGAGTAGCTGGGTTGCCCCATGGGAAAACAGCGTGGCCATGGTCAGCGCCGTTGCCCGGTCGGCAGCTTGCTGGTCCGCTGTGTCGTACACATGCTGGTAGGCAGCAATCACCACCGGTTGGCCCCGGCGCGCCGACTTTGCCCGGCTGACGACGTCGCCCAGGGAACCCAATGTGGTGTGCGGTGGCCAGACTTCGATGTAGACGGCGTCCTGGGGAGTCGGAGCTGTGCGCCACGTGGGAAAGTCGTTGACATTGTTGAAGACCAAGTGGCTGGCGGGTAGCGCATTCCGGACGCCCTCGATCAGCTGGACAAACGAATCTGCGACGTCCACCAGGGCACCGTCCGGAGTGGCTGCGCGTTTCGGATACCCGTATTGGTCCAGGTGGAAGCCGTCGAATCCGAGGGCTGACGTGGCGTCGGCGAGTTCCTTGGTGAAGTGGGCGAGCCATGGTTGGGCTGCCGGGTCCAGGAGGAAGAGAAAGTCTCCCAACGCGTAGGGTTCGCCGCTTGGGGTGAGCATGGCGTGCTGCTGCCAGTTGTGCCATTCGCCGGGACCGGCCGCGTACACGGCGGCATAACCGAGTGCCCGGGATCCCGCCGCTTGGATAGTCCTCACAAGTTCTTTGACCGTGGCCAGGGAAACGGGCTGGCCGAGGGCGTCCGAGTAGTCCGAGCCGCCGCCCATCAGGTCCGCGTGCCGGTAGGCCCAATCGTAGAACTGGACGCCGTTCAGGTGCAGCCTGCGGACGAGTTCGGCAACGGGCCGCACGTCCTTGTCCGGCGCGTAGCTGGCCACAAAACCGTATCTCAAGCGTGCCCTCGGGTCCGCGGCGACCTCGATTGCGGTCCGGACCGTCAAGCCGTAGGCCTCCAGTTCAATGCCATAGCCTCCCGGGCCGAGAGGGCCAAGGTTAAGAATTCCGGTACCGCATCTTTCGTGCGTCTGGACCCGCTCGCCGAGGTGCCAGACCGTCAGGGCGGCGGTGCCGCCGTCGGGAATCCAGAGTTCGACGGCGGCCGGTTCCGTGGGCGAGTAGCTCGCCTTGGTAGGGAGGATGTCGAAGGGTTGAACCATGTGGGTGTCCTTGGGTGTTGTGACGCGCCTATTTGACGGCGCCGGTGGTGATTCCGGCAATGAGGTGCTTTGTCCGGCGACGTAGACGGCGATCACTGGGATGACAGCGAGAGTGGAGGCCGCGAACACGAGGCCCCAGGCGGTTGAGTGCTCGCCTTGGAAGGCCGCGATGCCAAGGGGAAGCGTGCGCTTGGTGGCGTCGCTAATGACAGTCAGGGCCCACACATATTCGTCCCACGCGCCGAGGAAGGAAAAGACGGCCGCGGTGGCCAGGGCAGGGCGGGCAAGGGGGATGTACAGGACCAGGAATTTGCGGAGGATGCCCGCGCCGTCGACCGTCATGGCTTCGTCCAATTCCCTGGGGACTCTTTCGAAAAAGGCCCGCAAGAGAAATGTGGTGAAGGCAATCTGCCCGGCCGTGTAGAAAAACACGAGGCCTTCCAGGGAGTCGAGCATGTTCAGGCTTTTCGCCAGGACGAACTGCGGGACGATCACCACAATGCCCGGGATCATCAAACCGGCAAGCAGCAGGGAGAACATGAAGTTCTTGAGGGGGAAATCGAAACGGGCAAAGGCGAAGGCCGTCATCGACGAAATGACCACTGACGCCACCGTGGTGAGCACTGAAACGTAGGCTGAGTTTCCAAAGAATCCAGCGAAATTGTTCTCCGTCCAAGCTTCCTCGTAGTTTGCCGAGGTGAGGGTCTGCGGCAGGAAATGCGGAGGATTCGGAAGTGTGGCCGTGTTGGGCTCCAGTGACGTGGACACCATGATCATGAAAGGCGCCACCATCATCACGGCCCCGCACACGACGATCGCTACGCGGACTAGCAGCCAGATGTTGAACGGCCGCTTTGAACGTTCGTTCCTGGACGGGTTGTCCGCCTCGCGTGAACTTTTGGGCTTGAGGGAAATCGCCGTCATCGCAGGGCCTCCTTCTTCTCACCGAAGAATTTGAACTGGGCGAAGGACACCACAAAGATGAAGATCGCGAGAATAAAGGACATGGCCGAGCCATAGCCGAAGTCCAGGAACGAGAACGCCTGCTTGTACATATAGGTCAAGGGAACCTCGGTGCTTCCGGCCGGTCCGCCGTTGGTCATGAGAAGGACCGAGGGGAAGACGTTGAATGCGCCGATTACCTGCAAGACGAGCACAAACAGCAATGTTCCTCGGATTCCGGGGAGCGTCACGTGGACGAACTTATGCCAGGCATTGGCGCCGTCCAGGGCAGCGGCCTCATACAACTCATCCCCCACACCGCCCAGCGACGCCAGGAACACCACCAGGCACCATCCCAGGTTCTTCCAGATCCCCAGGAGGGAAATGGCAACCATTCCTGTCCAGCGTTGTTCAAGCCACGGCACGGCATGATCGGAAAGGGACAGAAAGTCCGTAATGAACCAGTTGACCGCGCCGTTGTCCGTGGTGAAAAGGAACTTGAACAAAAGGGAGACCACTACCCAGCTGGTGACCACCGGGATGTAGAACAGGACCCGGAAGAGGGTACGGCCCGGCATCTTCTTCTGGAGGAGCACCGCGAAGAACAGGCCCAGTGCAACGGTGGCTGGAACGGACATCACTAGGTACACACCGGCGTTGACCACGCTCGTCCAGAACTGGGGATCGGCCAGGGCTCGAACGTAGTTGTCCAGTCCGATGAAGGTACTTGCCTGGGTGGGCAACACGGACCACTTGTAGAACGAGATCTGAAGGGAACGCACCAGCGGATACCCGGTGGTCAGCAAGAACAGGATCAACCCAGGAGCCGCGAATGCCCACGGCACCCACCAATGGGAAGGCCGGCGGCTCGCCCCGCCGCGGCCTGGTTTGCGGGGCCGGGCCGCGGCGGGCGTCGAAACTGCTTGTTTCCGGAGAACACCTTGCGACGTCATGTATCAGCCTTGCGCCAAGAGCGGATCGATCTGTGCCACTGCGGCATCCATTGCCTCCTGGGCGGAGAGCTTGCCCTGAAGCGCAAGCTGGGCCTGCTTGGTGAAGATGTCGTCCACCTTTGCCCACTGCGGCGTGGCTGGCCGTGGCTTGGCGGTCTTGAGTTGCTCCAGGAAGGCGCCGTAGTAGGGCTGGATGGATGCCATCGATTCGGCCATATCCTTCTCCGCGGAGAGCTGGCCCACCTGGCCCATCGCCTTCTGGGCGTCCGGAGACAGCATGTAGCGGATGAACTCGGCAGCAAGCTCCTTGTTTTTGGATTGCTGCGTCATGACGATGTCTTCGCCGCCCACCACGCTGACGCTACCGCCGTCGCCGCTGAACATTGGCGACGTCTTTGGCTGGAATTTCGGGTAGGACGTGGCCATGTTGGGGAAGGTCCAGGGACCGTCCACAATGGTCGGGTACATGCCCTTCGGCAAGCCGTCGCCCGTTGGCGTTCCGCCGCTGCCCCCGAGAATTACTCCAGGGATGGCCTTCTTGTTGTAGAGGTCGACGATCATCTGCAGGGCAGCGACGGATTTTGGCCCGTTCAGGTAGCCTGCGGACTTCTTCACGTCGGGATCGGTCATGTCGCCGCCGTTGGACCAGATGTAAGGGAGCATCTGCCATGCTCCGGAGCCACCTTCGGCGAGGATGTATTTGCCTCCCACCTTGTCCGCGGCTGCTTTGAGTTCGTCCAGCGTTTTCGGAACGGAAGCGATGCCGCTGGCCTTGAGCGCCTCATCGTTGTAGATGACCACCTTGGTGTTGGTGTCCAAGGGAAGGCCCCAGAGCTTGCCGTTGTACTTGTTCGTGGCGAGCGGACCGGGGAACATCTTGTCGGCCCAGTACTGGAAGTCCGGCATGGCCTCGCTCAGCGGGGTCAGCACGCCGATCTTGGCCAGCTCAGGGACGGTGACAATGTCAGCGCGGATGACATCCGGCAAGCTGGTACCAGCGGCCGCCGTGACGAGTTTCTGGTGCATGTCCTTGTCGGGGATCTGCACGGCCTTGACTTTGACGCCGGGGTGAAGCTTCTCGAAGTTCGGGATGATGGTCTTCTCCAAGGCCTTAATCTCACCCCCGCCCGCGCTGTAGGCGTGCCAGAAGGTGATTTCCCCGGACACAGCGGCCCCTGTTGACAAGGTGGACACCGCGGCGGGCTGGGCCCCACCGCCGCCGGTGTCACAAGCCGTGAGGCCGGCGGCAGCCACAAGGGCTATGGAGGAGAGCGTGAAGAATTTTTTCATCATGGCTGGACCTTTCGCATTTCGGGCAGCGAGTACCCGTAGAAGGAGTAATGACGGTTTGGGGAGGTTGGGGGCAGCTTGGGACAGCGGATCACGCGCTGCGGCGGAAGACTTTGAGTTCCCAGGGGCGAAGGCGCAGCGACTTCTCCAGCGGATAGTTGGCCAACACCTGTTCTGCGGCAGCCCAGGAATCATCGCCGGCGTCGGCCAAGCGCTCCGTCGATGAGAAATTGCCGATAATCAGCATCTCCGTGCCTTGCAGCGAGCGGCTGAAGGCGTAGACATGTTCGTCCTCAGGCAAGAGCATGGTGAAGTCGCCATGGGAAACCACCGGATCGCGATGGCGCAGCGCGATGACTTCGCGGTAGAAATTGAAGACAGAATCAGGGTCCTCAACCTGGGCGGCAGCGTTGATGGAACGCGCGTTCGGATTGACCGCGATCCACGGGGCTCCGGTGGTGAAACCTGCATTCCGGCTCCCGTCCCATTGAACGGGAGTCCGTGCGTTGTCCCGGTTCAGGGGCGCCAGGGCTGCAAGTACTTCGGCATCGGTGTGGCCCAGATGCGTGGTGGCCTCGCGGTGGTGGTTGAGGACTTCGATGTCCCGGTAGTCGCTGATCGCGCCGAAGGACATATTCGTCATGCCCAGCTCCTCCCCCTGATATACGTAGGGGGTGCCCCGGTGCAGGTGCAGGATGCCCGCCAGCATTTTGGCCGACGCCTCCCGGTATTCGCCGTCGTTCCCAAAGCGGGACACGGCCCGGGCCTGATCGTGGTTTCCCCAGTACAGGCTGTTCCATCCGTGGGCCGCAAGCCCTTCCTGCCAGCGGGCCAGCGACTTCTTCAGTTCGGTGAGCAGCAACTTCTTTGGCCGCCACTTGTTGCCGTCTTCCTGATCGAGTGCGACGTGCTCAAATTGGAACACCATGTCCACTTCTTGCCTTGCGGGATCGGTGAAAAGGGCGGCGTCCTCTACCGTGACTCCAGGCATCTCACCGACGGTCAGCAACTGCCGGTCCCGCCCCGAGAAAACCTTCTGGTGCATTTCCTGCAGGAATTCGTGAATCCTGGGACCGCAGATGAAATGAGCACCGCCGTCGCCGTAGAGCTTGTCGTCGGACTTGGGTCCGTCGGGTAGCCGCTGATCCTTCGAAATGAAGTTGATGACATCCATCCGGAAACCGTCCACGCCCCGGTCCAGCCACCAATTCATCATGCTGTAGATGGCCGCCCGCACTTCCGGGTTTTCCCAGTTGAGGTCAGGTTGCTTCTTCGAGAACAGGTGGAGGTAGTACTGGCCTGTGGTCTGGTCGTATTCCCATGCTGGCCCGGAGAACGCGGAACCCCAGTTGTTCGGCTCGGCCCCTGCGGAACCGGGCTCCGCGCCGTCCCGAGGAGAGCGCCACCAGTACCAATCCCGCTTCGGGTTCTCCAAGCTGGAGCGCGATTCCACAAACCATGGATGTTCATCGGAAGTGTGGTTGACGACCAAATCCATCACGAGCTTCATGTCACGGGAGTGCAGTCCGGCGATCAGTTCGTCGAGAGTTTCCAAGTCTCCAAAGATCGGGTCGATGTCCTGGTAGTCGCTAATGTCGTAGCCATTGTCATCCTGAGGTGAGCGGTACACAGGCGACAACCACAGAACGTCCACGCCCAGCTTGTTCAGGTAATCGAGCCGGCCAATTATGCCGCGAAGGTCTCCTACGCCGTCGCCGTTGGAGTCCGCAAAACTGCGAGGATAGATCTGGTACACCACCGCGCTCTTGAACCAGTCATGGTCTGTGCTTATGGGAGGGTCGGCGTGGGTTTCTTGAATCGTCATTGATGAGTCCCTTGTTGGGCGACTATGCCGTTTGTGAAGTACTGAAAGTTTTGCTGTAGAAGTCTCAACTGTCAATAGTTCATGGAAATGTGATGCGCACCATCAATCTGGCCGCGATTCCCTCCATCTAACTTTCGATACAAAAATCAGAAATCCTGCGATAGTCTTGCACAAGCCCATCGATGAGGAGGCGACATGGACCCGCAGCCAACCCCCGCCCACCCCACGTGGCTGGGTGCGCCAAGCTCGGCCCGGGACGTCTTGTACCAACTGCTCGTAGACGGGCCGCTGTCCAGAAGTGCGCTCGCCGAAAAGCTAGGCCTGTCTGCCGGAAGCCTCACCCGGGTCACCAAACCCTTGCTGACTTCGGGTGAAATCATTGAGACGGAATCACGGCATGTCGGCCCCAGCGGACGCCCCACTCAACCGCTGGAAATCGTTGCGGGCCGCCACTATTTCGTCGGTGTGAAGCTCACGGGAACGCATGCGTCCGCGGCACTGGTCAACCTGCGGACCGAGGTAATAGCCACAGCAGAAGCCCCGGTCGGCTCGCTGCAGCCCGAAGACGTAGCCGATCTCGTGGCGGACCTGGTCCGCAGGGTTGAGCAATCAGCTCCCCAACCTGTTGCCGCAATCGGGGTGTGCCTCGGCGGCCAGGTCATGGACGGCGGGAACATCAGCTGGGCACCTTTCCTCAAGTGGGAAGACGTTCCGTTCGGTGACCTCCTGAAACAGCGGCTGGGTTTGCCCGTCAGCATCATCAACGACCTCAACGCCCTGACCTTGATGGAACATTGGTTGGGCTCCGGCCGTGGCATTGCGAATCTGGTGGTTCTCACCATCGGCGCGGGCGTAGGCTACGGTCTGGTCATCAACCACCAGATGATCACCGATGCCAACTCCGGCCTGGGCACTGCCGGTCACATCCCCCTGGATCCGTTTGGGCCGCCTTGCGATCTGGGCCACCGCGGTTGCGCCAATGTCATGCTGAGCCAGCCCAGCCTCGAGTCAAGGGCTTTGGCCTCTATGGGCAGGCCCGTGCCGTACGCGGAACTGCTCGAACTCTCGGCCCGCGGAGGGGTTGCCAAGACACTCGTCGACGAAGCTGGATTCGCTTTGGGCCGCTTGCTCACCATCGCTTCAGCCCTGGTCATGCCTGAATTGATCATCCTTAGCGGGGAAGGCATCGGCCTCGCAGCGGCGGCCCGGGAAGCCATCGACGCCGGGCGGAGGCACGATCGCGAAGTCCACGCCCGTGAGGTACCCATTGCTGTCATCGACGTTGACGACACTCACTGGGCCCGTGGCGCAGCGATCGGCGCAATGCAGCAGCCAGCGCCCAACTAGATATCAGGTTCAGCGCTTTCGAGTTCGGACAAGGTCTGGACGAGCCGCGGGAGCACGTGGTTTTGCCATCCCGGAGTTCGCGTCCCTCCACGAAATACGCAGCCGTTTCCCGGCGTCGAGTTCAAGGACTTCGCTGGCCACCCAGGCCGCTGAATCCGACCGCCGGAACGGGAATTCCGCGCATCTGACACCCCGATCGCCTCTTGTTTAACGACACTCACCGATATATCGTTAACTATCGCAGAACAAACTGCGCGGCCCTCGGGGCAACTCTGACAAACACTGAAAGGACGATGCCGCTATGAAAGGCATTCATGACAACAAGCACACAGATTGCGGTCCGGATATGGAACGCTTCGGACGCGGCCGGAGCCGTCGCGGACCCCACGGACACGGCGGATTCGGACCGGGCCGCGGGTTTGGACCAGGCCGCGGTTTCGGGCCGGGCTTCGGGCCGGGGTTTGGACCGGGCTTCGGCCCCGGCGGCCCCCGTCGCGCCAACAGGGGCGATGTTCGTTTCGCGATCCTCTCCTTGCTGGCCGAATCACCATCGAATGGCTACGGACTCATCAAGACGATTGCCGAGAAGACGTCCGGATCCTGGCGCCCCAGCCCCGGCTCGGTCTATCCGACACTGCAGCAGCTCGTTGACGAAGAGCTCATCGCGCCGGTTGGCGAAGGCCGGCGCACCGAATTCACACTCACTGACGCAGGGAAGGCCTACGTAGCCGAGCACGCCGAGGAGCTGGAAAATGCGTGGAACATCGATTCGGAAGGATCAGGACCCGCGTTTCACCAGAGCGTGGCAAAGCTCATGGGAGTCATCCACCAGTTCCGCTTTGCCGCAACGGACGAGCAGCGCACCGCCGCAATGGAAAAGATCGACGAAACACGGCGAGCGCTGTACCACATCCTCGCCGACTAGCACCGACTTGTCCGAGGCCGCGATGCGGAGTAGCTGTCATTCCGCTCGTGGCTTCGGAGAATGGGCATCGATTCAGCGACGGGGGCCTCACGCCCCCATCAGGATGATCAAAGGTGACGCAATTGGTCGCAGATCAATCATACTTAATCCATTGACCCCCTTGTAATCTGCATCACTTCAGTGCCATAGTCTTTCGTGTTATCCATAACACTCGCGTGGTCCAACCCGGCTTGAGGCCGCTCCGGACTATATGCTCCCCAGCACGAAGGACGTCGCATGATCTATCCGCCATCCTCATTTCCCCCACTACGAGGCAGCGCGTTCCGGCGCCTGACCACTTGCACGGTAACTGCCGCCCTGGTCGCGGCCCTCAGCTTGGCAACGGGAACGGTGGTGGCCACGGCCGCGCCGGATGCAAGCGGCACACCCGTGAGCCCGAGCCAGTACACACTGCTCGGCGCGGATTCCCAGTCTCCGGCCTATCCGGCACCGCCAGCAATGGACGGTACGGCCGCCGGCGCCTTCGATAACGACTACTCGTCGCAGTGGACCGTCGCCTACAAGGTGGTTGACGGAGTAGGCGTAGCCGACCCGATGCCACATTGGATTTCCTGGGACGTCGGCGGATCGTTCACTTTGACCGGCCTGGACTACTCCGTCAAGAATCAGTCCAACGGCCCGGTCAAGGATTTCAAGGTTTTCGCCACCGACAACCGTGCCGTGGCAACAGACCCGGCCGGCAACTGGGGTGCCCCCGTGGCAACTGGCAGCTTCACCCAACCGAGCAGCAACACCCAAGTACAGACCGTACTGTTCAACAGCCCAGTCAAGGCCCGTTACGTGAAGTTCGAGGCTGACAGAGCCATCAACGGAAGCAACAACGTGTCAGCATCCGAGCTGCGGGTGCGCGCCGTCGGAGACACAACTCCGCAGCCAGTCCCTCCGGCCCCGCCCGCCGACCCCGCCACGCCTGTAACCATCAGCAACGGCAAGGGCCTCGACGTGCAGGTGGGCAAGGAATTCCCGCAAGCCATCTCCTACTCGCTGAACGGCAAGCATCTCTCCGGCCAGGCAAACCTGCTGAAGGACTTCGCCATCAATGGCAAGAACTATGCCGCCACCACCACGTCCACGGCGGGACCCGATTCGGTCGCCTACGCATCGACGTTCGCCGACCTGCCGAACCTGACTATCGAGTCCTCGCTAACGGTTACGCCGAAGAACACGGTGGACTTTGCTGTCACCAAGATCTCCGGCAGTGCCGCTCCGACAGTGGACCAGCTATCCATCCCCAACCAGTCCCTTGTATCGGTCGACTCCGGTGATGGCCAGTCCCAGCTGGCCCGAACCAAGATCTCCACCGATTCCACCACTACGGCCGACCAGTTCGTCTCCGTCACCGCCGGTGCCAAGACCGACGCTGCTCCGGTAGGAACGCCCTACGGATTTGTCAGCAACTCACAGCTATCGGCGGGCCTCATGACCAATGCCACCGACGATTCCGGCCAGGACTCCAACGGCAACTGGAACACACGGCTGCAGTCGCAAATCGTGGACGCCGGCAACGGGGCGAAGCGCGCCGGGCTGTCCGTGGGCAACTACACCTATGCGGCGGCCGGGGCTACCGATCCCCGCGCGCAGTTCTACACGCTTCCGAAAACCACCGTGGTTCTCTCCGCCGACGCCAACGCCGATGGGAAGGTGACATGGGAGGATGGCGCGATCGCTTTCCGGAACACCATGACCGCACCGTTGGGCGCCAGCCGCGTACCCGAGCGCGTTGTCCAGCACATTCCGTTCAATTTCGCCTCGCAGGCCACCAACCCGTTCCTGAAGACCCTGGACAATCTCAAGCGGATCTCCATGTCCACGGACGACCTCGGCCAGTGGGTGTTGGAAAAGGGTTACGCAAGTGAAGGCCACGACTCCGGCCACCCGGACTACGGCGGGGACTACAACACACGCGCCGGCGGCCTGGCCGACCTGAACGCGCTAACGACCGGCGGCGCGCAGTTCAACGCCGACATTGCCGTTCACGTGAACGTCACCGAGGCCTATCCGCAGGCCAAGAGCTTCAGCGATGGCATGATCGCCGGGCAAGTCAACGGCTGGGACTGGCTGAACCAGTCGTACCACATTGACCAGCGCACGGACCTGGGCTCGGGCGCCATCCTAGACCGCTTCGCCCAGCTCCGCAAGGAAGCTCCCGGCATCAAGACCGTCTACATTGACGCCTACTATTCCAGTGGCTGGCTGGCCGACCAGCTCGCCACGCAACTGCACAAGATGGGCTTTGAGGTTGCCTCCGAATGGGCCTACAAGTTTGAGGGCAACTCCGTCTGGTCGCACTGGGCCAATGACAAGAACTACGGTGGCGCCACAAACAAGGGGATCAACTCCAACATCGTCCGGTTCATCAGCAACGCCCAGCGCGATGTCTGGAACACCGATCCCCTGCTGGGCGGTTCCCAGGTCAAGGAATTCGAAGGCTGGACCGGCCAGGATGACTGGAACACCTTCTACAACAACATCTTCACTTCCAACTTGCCCACCAAGTTCATCCAGCATTTCGACGTCACCAAGTGGAACTTCGGCCAGTCGGCCCAGCTGACCGGCGGGGTCGCCATCAACATGGTGAACGGCCAGCGCCAGATCACGATGGGCGACGCCGTCGTCCTGCAGGGCGGCACCTATCTCCTGCCGTGGCAGGACGCGACGGACAACAGCAGGACCACCTCGCCCACCACCGCAGACAAGATGTACTTCTACACTGCCGACGGCGGCACCACTGCGTTCACACTGACCAGCCAGTTCGCCAGCAAGCGCAATTTCACGCTGTACAGGCTCACCGATCAAGGCCGGGTCAAGGTTTCCGACGTGACCGCCGTCAACGGACAGGTCACCCTCACGGGCGATAAAGGCATCCCCTATGTGCTCTCCCCGAGCGGTGACCAACCTGTCAACAGGGATGCCAATTACGGAGCCGGCACCCCGCTGGCAGACCCAGGCTTCAATGCAGGCAACCTGGACGCTTGGAACCCAACCGGCGGAGCGGCAATCTTGCGCACCGCGACAGGCGACAATGTCGCGGTGCTGGGGACCCCGGCGTCGTCCATTTCCCAATCAGTGAAGTCGCTGGAGAAGGGTAGGAACTACACGCTGAGCGCCAATGTGGAGATCGCGGAAGGCAACCGCCGCACCGTCACGCTGGGCGTCTCGGGCAAGGACTTGAGCACTTCCAATACCTTCGACATCACGCCAGCCAAGAACCAGGTGGCCGCCGACGCGAAACAGGGCACCTACTCGCAGCGCGCCTCGGTGCAATTCACCGCTCCCGTCAACCAAAAAGTGGACGTGTCCATCAGCGCCGTGGCCGGATCGGCCGCAGTGACCCTCGACGATGTGCGCATCATGGAGGACACGACGACGCCGGTGGCCGGCGCGCAGGCAGGTCCCGGAACGCTCGTGGCCAGTGCCAACTTTGAAGGCAACCAGCCCGGCTGGGGCCCGTTTGTGAAGGGCGACGCGGGCGGCAGCACCGATCCCCGCACCAGCATCAGCGACCTCAACGCCCCTTACTCGCAGAAAGATTGGAAAAACACCCACAGCCCCTACAATTCCGGCGCACTCAACGGCCACGCCGTGGACGATGTACTGGACGGCAACTACTCCCTGAAGTCGCACGAGGAAAACAGCGGCCTGGTGTACCGGACAGTGCCGGCCACGGTGCCGTTCACGGCCGGCCACTCTTACAAGGTGCAGTTCAAATACCAAACGAACGTTGCCGGTCAGTGGCAGTGGGTGACCGGTGCAGACATTATGGCCGATGGCACCGTGACTTCGCGCGACTTGAAGGACGAGGCCATGGCCCCTGCCCTGAACACCACCACCTACTCCCGGACGTTCACGGCCGGATGCGGTGACAACTGGGTGGGCCTGCGCAAAACCGGAGGAGCCAACGGCGCGGACTTTGTGCTCGACGACTTCACCGTGACCGACCTCGGCGCTGTCAGCGGGGGTGCGGCCTGTGCAAGTGTGGCCGGCCCGGGCAGTGCTGACCTCAGCCCCGGCACCACAACCAGCTATGTCACCACGTTCACCAACAACGAGAAGAGCGACGCCACCAATGTCGCGATGTCGCTGGGAACACTGCCGGCAGGCTGGAGCGCCCAGGTTTCCGCCAATGACGGTAACCTGGTGGGCACGGTGAAGCCGGGCGAAACGGCCAAGACCACGTGGATCATCACGACGCCGGCCGCCGCGGCCGGGGGCGCGGCGTTGATCCACCCGGCGGCCACCTACTTCAACAACTGTGCCACCAAGACCGTGGACTCAGACTCGAACTTGCGGGTGGGCACTCAGCCGACCGTGTCGACGTCGTCAATGACGGCAACGGCGGATTCGGAGAACCTGACGTCAGGGGCAGGCGAGGGACCAGTGGGCAACGTGCTGGACGGTGACGCGGGCAGCATCTGGCACACGCAGTATGACCCCACCATCACCAACTACCCGCACTGGGTTCAGCTCAAGCTCGACGGCGAATACACCGTCAACGGCTTCGCGTACCAGGGACGCCAGACGGGCGGCCAGAACGGCAAGGTGAAGGGCTACACGATCTTCACCTCCATGGACGGCACCACCTGGACCCAGGCGGCCACGGGCAACCTGGTCGATACGACGGCGATGCAGAACATCACCTTCCCGACGGTCCAGGCGAAGTTCGTGAAGTTCCAGGCGAATAGCTCCATCAACGGCCAGCCCTTCGCCGCAGCAGCGGAGATGCGGGTGTTCGGTCATTCCTCGGCCATTGCTCCGGGATTCGATCCGTCGCCGCGACCGTCTGACGCGGCCTGCACCCCGTAACGGCATAGCCCTTCGAGGGGCCGCGGTGGCCGGTGGTTGAGCGCTATGAAACCCGGTCACCGCGGCCCAGTTGTCTTTTGTCCAAGACGACTAGCGGCTCAGGAATACCACTGCCACTCGGGCGGGGCCCAGCCCGACGGAACCTGATGGTTGTCCCCTGTACCGCATCTGGCACAGCTGTAGCTTGCCGACGGCGGCCGCAATCCGCTGCCGTCGATCGCATAGACCGCCGGAACATACTCGTGGAATATCAAAGGAAATCCTGGGCCGCACCGCCCACAAGCCGGCACCCTGGGCAGCGCCGCGGGTACACAGGGACGATGAGTGGCCAATCGATGTCCAGCACGAGCAAGTGTCATGGTTCTCCCTCACGTCTTCATCAGTCTGGAATCGGCGTCGGCCGGATCCCGCGTTCAAAGTTCACGCCTGAACGCCCATGTCGTGCGTATGAACCCAACGGGGCATCCAGCGGGTAGTGGGTCAAACCCTATGTCAGGATTCGCTGAGGGGCCATGGGCAAGCCAGAAAAGATGGTTCGCACTCAGTTATGCAGTCGCCAGAGGAAACTGTTGCCTGCGTCACATCCTCGGTTTAGTCTTTGTTGCGGGCCGCAGCGTCGCGGTTCCTGATCGGAAGAGGACTGATGACCGAAAAAATCCGGCTTCTCGTAAAAATGGACATCGACGGTGCCCAGGTCCGCATC
Organism: Arthrobacter sp. MMS24-S77; assembly: GCF_054888235.1. Lineage (NCBI taxonomy): Bacteria > Bacillati > Actinomycetota > Actinomycetes > Micrococcales > Micrococcaceae > Arthrobacter > Arthrobacter sp. MMS24-S77. Next base: position 733,015 of record NZ_JBTZRN010000001.1, on the reverse strand, counting down.
ACAGCCCATGGGCGCCTAACCTCCCGGAGCCTCCACGCCCTTTATGTCGTCGCGAGGCGGGCCAACGCGCTCATGCATGGTCTGGCCCTTGAAATCGACGTCACCGGGGCCAACGTCGAACCCGCGGCCATGGAGGCGCTCCGCCGCTGCTCGCAGGCCCGCCGCCTTCCCGTGCTTATTGATCCCCAGCAGTCAGATGTGAACATGTCCGTCCGATCCTCTGCCGACGCTGTGATGGCCGCCTGAGCGATCCTCGGGATCCCTGACCCCCAGATCAATGGTCAGGCGGTCCCGCTGAACCATGCAAAAGATTCTTCGGTTTGTGTCGATCTGCTCTGGTGCCGTTCGACCTATGGGTGAGAAGGTCGGAAGGCGACCTTCCGGAACCTAGGAGAACATCATGGCCAAGTACATGCTGATCATGCGTCCCACGGACGAGTCCTTCGCGGCGTTCGCGAACACGGACTTCGCCGAAATCATGGATGCCATGGGAAAGTTCAACGACGAGTTGATTCGTGCCGGTGTCTTGTTGGCGGCCGAGGGCCCCGACGATCCGAACGAGGGCGTAGTGGTCGACTTCACCGGCGAGAACCCGGTAGTCACCGACGGCCCGTACGGGGAGACCAAGGAACTGTTCGGCGGCTACTACATCCTCGATGTCGCGTCCAAGCAGGAAGCCGTCGAGTGGGCCAAGCGGGCGCCGCTCACGGCGGGTAGCAAGACCGAGATACGCCGAGTGACGACGATCGACGAGTTCCCCCAGGACAACCCGTGGATCCAAAAGGAGCGCGCCTGGCGCGAGCTGACCGGGCAGCTCTGACCGGACGGTGAGCACCGCAGAGGCGCGGGGCGCCGTCGAGGCGGTATGGCGGATGGAATCCGCCCGCATCGTAGGCGCCCTCGCCCGCTATATGGGCGACTTCTCACTGGCCGAGGATCTCGCGCAGGAAGCCCTCGCCGAGGCGCTGGTCTCCTGGTCCGTAAACGGCGTGCCTGCCGAACCGGCAGGGTGGCTGCTCACCACCGGCCGCCGTCGTGCCATTGACGCCTTCCGGCGGCGCGCCGGACGCGACGAACGGTACGCCCTCCTCGCCCGAGGCCTCGACGACTCGACGCCCGGGGCGGACGCGCTGTTCGATCCCGACGCGATTGATGACGATGTGCTCGGGTTGATGTTTATCTCGTGCCATCCCGTGCTGTCGAAGGAGGCACGGATCGCCTTGACGCTGCGGGTGGTCGGTGGACTGGGCACCGACGAGATCGCCAAGGTGTTCCTGGTTCCGGTGGCGACGATCCAGGCACGCATCACGCGGGCCAAGAAGACGCTGGCCGCCGCGCAGGTGCCGTTCGCCCTGCCCGAACGGCGGGAGTTGGCCGAACGGCTCGGCTCGGTCCTTCAGGTCGTCTACCTGATCTTCACGGAGGGCTCGTTCGCATCGGGCGGCGACGAGTGGATACGCACGGATCTGGCCGGCGAGGCCCGCCGGCTGGCCCGCGTCCTGGCGCGCATCGCCCCCGCGCCCGAGGTATTCGGGCTGCTCGCGCTGCTGGAACTCACGGCAGCCCGCTTCCCGGCCCGACTCGATGCGTCCGGCGGCCCGGTGCTTCTGGAGGACCAGGACCGGCGGCTGTGGGACCAGTCGGCGATCCGGCGCGGACGTGCGGCGCTGGCGCGGGCCGCGGGGGCCGGACGTGGACTGGGCGCATACGGCCTCCAAGCCGCCATCGCGGAGTGTCACGCGGTGGCTCGCTCGGTCGCCGAAACGGACTGGCAGCGGATCGTCATCCTCTACGAGGCACTCGGACGGCTAACGCCTTCGCCCGTCATCGAACTCAACCGAGCGGTCGCCGTCGCGATGGCCTCCGGTCCCGCGGAGGGTCTTGAGCTGGTGGACGCGATCGCGTCACGGGGCGAACTGAGCGGCTCGCATCTGCTCCCCGCGATCCGCGGCGAGATGCTCACCCGGCTCGGTCGTCGCGACGAAGCGCGGTCCGCGCTACTGCAGGCCATTGAGCTGTGCGGGAACGCCGCGGAACGCGCGGCGCTCAAGCGCAAGGTCGACGCCGTCAGCCGACCATAGTTACAACGGCGACGTCGGGCTGCAGGTCGGCTGGATAACAGCGCTAAGTGTCACTTAGTGAGGACAGGCCGGGCGCCTTCGTCGCGGTCTGGAAGCGCGTCGACGGCGGATCGACCAGGCCCTTCACGGCTGTCGAGTCGATGTCTGGCCTGCTCGTCTTCGTAGGAGGAGCAGGACCGGTTCGGGGTCTTCCACTTCACAAGCGTCACGCACTCAGCGCGCGCAAGGGGCTGCGTTCTCCGAACTACCTCTGAGTAACGCGCAGATAGGCGCGCTTCATACGCCTCCATTCGGATACTCGCCGCGGTTACAGGTACCCCATCGAAGCTGACGCGATGGGGTACCCGCGGCGGTTTTGAGTGTTCAGCAATTGAGGCAGGGCTTGCTGCCCATGGCGGGCGCGGTGGCTACGGCAGCGGAAGCAACGGTCCCGGGCGCCTGGCCGGCCAGTGTGCCGCGGACGGTCGCGAACGAGTGGGCCGGCAGGCGGAGCACCAGCTGGCCGTCGCGTTCCTTGACCTCCAGCGGACGGGGGGCGACGGCGTTAGGGTGCGCCGGCGCGTTGAACGCCGCGACGCTCTCCCCGCCGAGCACTAGGGCCTGCACCTGCTCCAGGCGGCCGCCGCGCAGATCCAGGACCACCTCGCTCTCGTCCTCCAGCCCGAGATTGGCCACGGAGATGAGCACCTGGCCGTCCTTGGTGCTGGCAGAGGCAGTGAATGTCGGGAGCTGGGCGCCGTCCAGCTCGTGCGGGGCGCCGGGGTCCAGGTGCGTGTGCAGTACCGCGGCGTCCTGGTGGCCGGCGTTCATGGCGAAGACGTGGAAGGTGGGGGTCTTGACCAGGGCGCCGCTCTCCGGGTCGGTGAGCAGCATGGCCTGCAGGACGTTCACGGTTTGGGCGATGTTGGCCATGACCAGGCGGTCCGCGTGGCGGTGGAAGGAGTCGAAGTGGATGGCCGCCACTAGGGCGTCCCGGACGGTGTTCTGCTGGTACAGGAAACCGGGATTGGTGCCGGGCTCCACGTCCCACCATGTACCCCACTCATCCAGGACCAGGCCCACCGCCTTGTGCGGGTCGTAGACGTCCATCATGGTGGAGTGGGCGCTGAGCAGGGTCTCGATATGGTGGGCCGCCCGGACGGTCTTCCAGTACTCTTCCTCGCTGAATTCAGTGGCGGAGCCCTTCGCGTCCCACTGCCCGGACATGGTGTAGTAATGCAGGGAAATGCCCTGGTACGGGGACCCCTTGCGGTCCGGGCCGCCCGTGTCATGCAGCGCCTCCATCAGGGCCTTGGTCCAGGCCACGTCATCGGCGTTGGCGCCGGCCGCGATCCGGTACACCTCGTTGCCGTTGTGGGAACGGACGAACGTGCTGTACTGCCGGGCCACATCCGCATAGGCCTCCGCACGGAAGTGGCCGCCGCACCCCCAAGGCTCGTTGCCGATGCCGAAGAAGGGGACCTTCCAGGGCTCGTCCCGGCCGTTCTGCCGGCGGAGTGCGGCCATGGGTGAATCATCGGCGCGGGTGAGGTATTCGATCCACTCGCCCATCTCTTGGACGGTGCCCGAACCCACATTGCCGTTGACGTAGGCGTCCGCGCCGAGCATCTCGCAGAGGTCCATGAACTCATGAGTACCAAAGGAGTTGTCCTCCACGACATCGCCCCAATGGGAATTGACCATGCGCGGGCGCAGCTCACGCGGGCCCACGCCCTCACGCCAATGGTATTCATCGGCGAAACAGCCGCCCGGCCAGCGCAGATTCGGGATCCGGAGTTCGCGCAGGGCCTCCACGACGTCGTTGCGGATCCCCCGGGTGTTCGGGATCCCGCTGTCCTCCCCCACCCAGAAACCGCCGTAAACGCAACGGCCCAGGTGTTCAGCGAAATGGCCGTAGACGTGACGGCTGATAACAGGGCCCGCGATGTCCAGGTTGACGACGAGCCGGGGCGAAGAAGCCATGGTCAAAATTCTCCAAAGTCTATGAGTAGATTCAGCCAGTTGATTCCCGGACGATCAGCCGGAAAGGGGCCGGTCCTGACCCTTGCGTGGAGGCTGGGCACGCGAGGGGCATCATGCGCGATCCGCGCGGCTACCAAGTGTCAGGTGCCGCACCAAAGGGCACAACGGCTGGCCTGTCGACGGTGCTTTCGACTTCAATGACCCGGCGCTCTTGACTCGCACGCGTGATGGCGTCCATGACCTCAAGGATGTGGAACGCTACCCGTCCGGAGGCCCGATGTGGGCGGTCTGTCTCGATGGCCCTGGCCATGTCTGCGAGACCGTAACCTCGCCCGGCATCCTCGTAACCAGCAGCGGTTGGCGCCTCACGCCGTTCCGGTTCTTCCCGGGTCATCAGTTCGACGGGGTCAGAGAACCGGTTCGGGTCGGGGACGGCGATGGTGCCATCGGTGCCATAGATCTCGAAGAGCGGTGTCCGGGTGGCCCAGACTTCGAAGCTGACCGTGATCGTGGTGGTCACCCCGTTCGCATGCTCGAGGATCGCGCTGACATGGGTGTCGATCTCGACTGGAATCGGCGTGCCGGCCAGGGGGCCGGTCTCGACGGTTCGCGCACGGTCGGACCTTGTGGCCACTCCCGATACGCGGACGACGGGTCCGAAGAACATGACGAGGCTGGTCAGGTAGTAGGGTCCCATATCGAATAGCGGGCCGCCGCCGGGTTGGTAGTAGAAGAGTGGTGAAGGGTGCCAGCGTTCGTGTCCGGGCGCGGACCAGTGAACTTGCGCCGCTACCGGCGCGCCGATGGTACCTGCATTGAGCAACTGCAGGGCAGTTTGGACGCCGGTGCCGAGGACGGTATCGGGCGCGCTACCGACCCGAAGTCCCAAAGAGTCAGCAAGCTCCAGCATGGGGAGGGCTTCTTCCGGGGACAGCGCAAGGGGCTTCTCGGCAAAGACGTGCTTGCCGGCGTGGAGCGCCCGCGTCCCGACTTCGACGTGCGCGGCGGGGATCGTCAGGTTGATGATCGAGTCGATTCGGTCGTCGGCGAGGAGCTCATCGACTGTCAGGGCTTCGACACCCTGCTCGGCCGCGACCTCGCGCGCACGTTCTTCGTTGATGTCTGCGACAGCGACGAGCTTGAGGCCAGGCAGCTTCGGGAGGCTTTCGAAGTACTGTTCGCTGATCTTTCCGACGCCGATGACGCCGACGGTTAGCGGGACGCCCACAGCAGTCCCCTTTCGATGATGGTTTTGACGTTCGGATTCTCGAGGATGTCGACACGGTGACCGGGCGTAGAGACGAAGATGCGGCCCTTGCCCCACTGCCTGGTCCAGATGGCAGGTGAGGTGATTTCGCGGTTCCACGGATCCCAGGGCCGGACGGCTTGAGTGGTGGTCGCGAGCACATCGTTGTAGTGGTCGTGGAGTACCCAGTACTGCTCAGTGGTCAGCTCGAAGTCGACGATGCCTTCGGTGATGGGGTGCGAGGCTGCAGCTTCGGTCATGTTGATGGTGTGAGGGCGATAGTTGTCAGCCTGATCGCCGGTGAGCTCTTCCGGCGCTTTGCCGGGGTGCGCAGCAAACTGGCCTCCGATCAACTGCAGATAGTCGGAGTTGTTGCGGTAGGAGTCGGCGATGCCGCCATGCCAGCCTGCGAGTCCCGTTCCCGCTTCGACGGCGGATCGGAGACCTTCGAACTCTTCCTTCTCGATCGAGGTCATCGTGTTTGACTGGACGATGAGGTCTACCGAGGGCATGTAGGAGCTGTCAGCATAGACGGCGGGTGATTCCTCCACACGCACCGTGTAGCCGCGCGCCTCGAGGAACGGGATGAAGAGGTTGGTGGCCTCGACGGGTTGGTGCCCGTCCCAACCGCCGCGAACGACAAGTGCGGTTTTGGTCGTGAATCGTGGATCAGGGGTACTCATGTTTTCCTTGCTGCCGCCATGCGACAAATTTTCGTTAATGCGTTCTTGCGGGCGTCACTCAGCGACTGGAAAGCGACCCGCCGATTCCGCCGACCGAGAAGTGCTTGTTGAGGAACGCGAACAGGATGATCGGCGGGAGCATCATCACGACGGCGACCGCCATGACGAGGCCCCAGTTGGTGGCGTTCTGCTGGAAGAAGGATTCCAAGCCGACCGGAAGGGTGTAATTCGGGTCGGACCGGAGGAACACGACGGCGATGAGGTAGTCGTTCCACGCCAGGAGGAACGAGAAGATCGCGGTTGAGAGGAGGCCCGGCAGGGAGTTCCGGAGGACGATGCGGGTGAACGAACCGAAGATCGAGGCACCGTCTATCCAGGCGGCTTCTTCGAGAGCGATGGGGATCGAGTCGTAGTAGGCGGCCATCATCCAGATGGCGACAGACATCGTGGCACCGACGTAGATGATCACGACGCCAAAGAGGCTGTCGACCAACCCAAGGTTCGCGAACAAGATGAAGAGCGGGATCGCCGAGGTGACGACAGGCAGGGACTGCACGACGAACAGGATGAGCGAATATCCCGACACGAGCCGGTTGCGGGCCCTGGACAGAACGTAACCGGCGGGAGCCGCGACCGCGACGGCGACAACAACGGTGAAGGCGGTGATGACAAGGCTGTTGCCGAGCCAGGTCAGGACGGCCGTCTGCGTGAAGATGTTCCCGAAGTTCTCGAAGGTGAGACCTTCCGCATTCGAGCCGAGTGACGGTGTCAGCGACAGTCCGAAGACGGCGACGATCGGGACCAGGACGACGGCGGTCATGAGCAGGATCAAGACGAAGCGGGGCCACTTGCCTCTCTCACGGATGTCCTGAGAGGTCTGGCGGTCGGCCGCAGTCCCGGCCCTGTCCCTGAGTCCCGTTCTGACTTCTTCTTGAGGAGCAGTGGTCGTAATCATTCGACGTTGACCTTTCGGATCTGGCGGTAAAGAACGACCGAGATCACCACGAGGACGAACGTCATCAGGAACGCGATGGCGACGCCGGGCCCGGTCTGGAAGTTCTGGAATACGGTGAGATAGGCGAGGAGGACCAGCGACGTCGTCGCATGTGCCGGACCCCCGCCGGTGAGCAGGAAGATCGTCGGGAAGTCGTTCACGCAGAAGATCGTCATCAGAATCCACGACACAAACGTCGTGCGCGCAATCAGCGGGAGTGTTATGAGCCGGAACGACTGCCACCCTGTCGCCCCGTCGACCTTCGCCGCCTCGTAGACGTTCGTGTCGACTGAGGCGAGAGCCGACGACATCATCATCATCATGAACGGGAACGAAATCCACACTTTGAAGAGGCAGACGACGACCTGCGCGAGCACCGGGTCCGCCAGGAAGAGCACGTTTCCGAAGCCTAGATGCTCCGCGAGCACCGGAAGCGGGCTCTGGGGTGTTGCAACCAGCCAGTTCCACGAGGTCGCGGAGACAACCGTGGGGACGATCCACGGCAGGAGAAGCAGTACCTTGAACAGTCCGCCGGCCGGGATGTGGGTGCGAAGCAGCAGGCTCAGCGCGAGTCCGACGAGCCAGGAACCGAACACGCCAACGACCGTGAAGACGACTGTGAATGACGTCGCCGACCAGAACGAGGGCTGAGCGAGTACGTCGCCGAAATTCTTCAATCCGACGAAGGGCCCGGTTTCGAGAAGGGTGCCGTCATGGAGTGCTTGAATCAAGGCATAGACGAGCGGGTAGACGTTCAGGAGCAGAAGGAGGATGAGCGATGGTGCCGCGAATGCTATGAGTGTCCAGGTGCGCGGTGTAAACCGTTTCCTGGCCCGACCGGCGGGCTCCGGACCGGGTTTGCGTCCCGCCCCGGCCGGTCCGACGCCACGGCGTGCACGTTTGACGCTCTCGGCGATGCTCGTGGATGTCATGGATCAGTCCTTGATGAGCGACGTCAACGTGGACTGGAATGTCGTCAGGGCGTCCTTCGGAGACTTACCTGAGAGAACGTTCTGGCCGAAGTCGGAGATGGCGGGCGTGCTGTCGACGTAAGAAATGTTCGAGAAAAGGGCGGTTCCGCCGGGCGCTGCCCAGGTCTTGGCGATGGGCTGCCACATCTTGACGATCTTGACTGCGTTTGGGTCCGACTGGAATTCCGGGGTCGCCGCGATGGATTTCAGAACCGGGAGGCCGATGCCGGTGTTCTGGGTCCATAGGGACTTCATGTTCTGGTAGTAATAGGTCATGAACGCCTCCGAGCCCTTCTGGCTGGGCGTGTTCTTGTACATCATGATGTTGTTCGGGAAATACAGGGCGCCCTTTTTGCCGCTGGCGCTAGTGAGCGGATCGCCGACCACCAACTTGGATGCAGCCGCTCCACCGACGTTGGCCGCGAGGTTGGGGACGTCGAAGCCCATGCCGAACTTCTCGGCCTTCCACTGCGAGTTCGCGTTGGTCGCCGTGTAGCTGATGGCGGCAGGGTCCATGTAGCCCTTGCTGATGTTCTCGCGCACGAACTCGAGCGCTTCGATGTTCGCGGGCGTCACCAAATTCGGCTTGTGCTCCTCGTCAAAAATGCCGCCACCGTTGTTGATCATCAGGCCCACGATCATCTGGAAGGCGTTGCCGCCACTGGCGTTGCCATTGGCCGCGAACCCGTACACGTCGATCTTTTTCAGAGCGGCCGCCGCGTCGAGGTAGGACTGCCAGTCGGTGGGAGGGGTCGCGCCTGCCTTTTCGAGGAGCTCCTTGTTGTACCAGTTCACCCGCATGTCGAGGTTGTACGGAACGGCGACGTATCCGGCTTCGGTCTTCATCGTGTCGAGGACTCCGGGCAGGAAGTCATCGTAGATGCCATTGGATCTCCAGCTTTCGATGAGGCCGTCCGCGGGAGCGATAAAGCCTTGTTTAGCGAACTGGAACGCCTGGGTTCCGCCGCCCGAGGAGACGGCGGGCCCGGTCTTCGATGCGAGTGCAGACGAGAAAGTCTGGTTGAAGTTTGCCCACTGGATTGACTGATACGACGCAGCAGGAAGCCCCGACTCCGGCTTGTAGCCAAGGGTGATCTTGCTGTCGAGCGTGTTGAACGCCGGAGTACCCCAAGGCATGTTCCAGAACTTCAAGCTGGCACTTGCCCCACCGCCACCACCCCCGGTCGAGCAAGCCGCAAGAGCGGCGACGGCCGCGCCGGTTCCGACGAGGCCCAAGAAGCCCCGCCTTGATGTAGTAAGACGTGAAGTCTCCATCGACTTTCCTCCTTGACCCGCCACCGGGTCATAGCAATTTGAAAAGTTGCGCAATTTTCGATTATCGTTTTGCGCAGAGTGAGTATACATATCGCGATTCGGAGATCAAAGGATAATTTTTTTGCGCAAAAACATCAGTCCAGCGGCGGATGGCAAGAACCCGACCTTGGCCGACGTAGCAGCCGCAGCTGGGGTCAGCACACCGACAGTGTCAAAGGTTCTCCGCGGAGCAACAGACGTGTCCTTTGTAACGCGTGAGCGCGTGGTCCGTATCGCCCAAGAGATGGGTTACGCGAAGACCAAGCGATCACAAGCTGTGGGGCGGCTGCCCGCGAACGCGCCTCGCCTTGTCGACCTTGTGGTGAGCAACATCGGTGGCTCCTGGCCCAACAGCATCCTCACCGGCGTCGAAGAAGCCGCTGCGGTCGCAGACTGCGACGTGGTCCTCACGATCGCCCGCGCGGGCCGCGACTGGGTGGGCCGCCTCCTGCGCCGCCCCTCAACCGGAGCCATCGTCGTCCTGGTCGATCCCACGTCGACGCAGCTGAGCGCCCTCGACGCGGCTGGCATACCGGTCGTCCTCATCGACCCCATGAGCCCTGCTCCGCGTAGTGCCGCCAGCGTGGGCGTGGCGAACTGGGAAGGCGGACGGATTGCGGCCGAGCACCTACTGAGCCTCGGGCACAAACATTTCGCCCTCATCGGAGGAGTGAAGAACCACCTCTATAGTCGAGCGCGCCTCGACGGTTTTCGCTCGGCCCTGTCGGCCACGGACCTGCATGTCGAGCCTGGATTGGTTGGCGCTGCCGACTGGAACCGTGACGAGGCACGCGATTTCGCCGTCGACGTCCTGAGCCGCAAGGACAGGCCTACGGCCATCTTCGCTGCATCGGACATGATGGCCCTCGGCGTCTACGACGCGGTGCGCTACCTCGGGCTCGACATCCCCGGTGACGTCAGCGTCGTCGGATTCGATGACGTTCCCGAGGCGACTTGGGCGACACCACAACTGACAACGGTCAGGCAGCCCATTCAGGAAATGGGGGCGACCGCCTTTCGCATGCTCCTGCGCTTGACGAATCAGCGAGATGGCATCGACGCAAATGCGGACGGGCCCAGGATTGAGCTCGCGACCCGGCTCATCACACGGGGTTCGACCAGCATCCCCCGAACTCAGGCGGACACGTAACGGGCGGGGCGCCTTGGCCCGTCCTTCGCGCCCCCGGAACAGTCGCTTCTGTCCCGGGGCCGGTGCTTTTCGTCCGATCCGACCGCGGCTACTGGGCGGGAAGATCGATCACAACCCACATCTTCCGGAGGGTCTCGTGGATCGTCCAGGTGCCTTGCCACCCTGCAGGCGTTACGAACAGGGAACCCGGACCGACTTCGAAACTGCTTCCGTCTTCTTCCGTGATGGTCGCTGTGCCGCTCAGGATCTGGCAGATCTCGTCATAGCCCGGCCGGGTGCTCGCGAACGTTCCTGGAGTGACCTCCCAGATGCCCGTCTTCAGCCCTTCGCGGGCCCAAAGACGCAACGACACCTCCGTCTGTCCCGGGGTGCTGGAGGTTGCCTTGGGGCTGTGCTCGCCCGGGTTCGTTGTGTTTGCATCGCTCATGACAGTGGCCTTGACCATTGTTACTCCTTCTGGGACTGCGCCCCTCGAAAGTGCCTCCCGTCTTCGGAAGAGCACAAACCTAACCTTAGCAATTGTCAACAATCGACGATAGGGCTGAGATGGAAAATCTCCCGGTCAGGCGCGGCGCATGCCCCGACCTCTCTGGCCCGCATCCGCGCGCAGGAGTAGCGTCGGTGTGAGGATGCAGCAGGGACGGTCGGCGCCTGATGAAAGGCCGGGACTGCCTGGCATGGGGTTCTTGAAGGAGCCAACAATGGCTGGATGGAATGCTGACACGGCGGCCGGCCCGCTCGGCGCCGGGACGGTCACCCTCGTGGAAGGTACGTCGTTCTGCATCTCGTTGCCCAACGGGGACATCCACCCGGATTCACCGCACGGGGTGTTCGTCCAGGACACACGCATCCTGTCACGCTGGAACCTGACCATCAACGGCCAGTCACTGGAGCCACTGGCGGCCCAGGCCAAGGAGCCTTACCGGGCCGTTTTTGCAGGCCGAATTATCCGGTCGGACGGATATGGGGACAGTCCCCTCATCGTGGAGCGCGTTCGTGAAGTCGGGGTTGGAATCCTGGAGCACGTCACGGTGCACAACCACTCCACGGAGCCAACAGAATGCTTGATCTCGTTCAGGGTAGGTTCCGATTTCGCGGACGTATTCGAGGTGAAGGAAGCCCGGATCCAGCGCCAATGGAGCGAATCACGCGAGCTGGGCGAACATGAACTCACCATCCGTGCAAGTTGGCAGGACATCCGGAAGGCCGTCGTCATCAAATCCGAAGGTGCGGATGTCGCCCCGGAGGCGCTGACGTATCGAACCACCATCCCGCCACGTGGCCAATGGAAAACGGTGCTCACCGTGGCTCCGGTGCATGACGGAATGGTGCCGGCGGCAGCTGTTGTCCATCCCGCCGTCGGCGAACTCTCACGCAGCGACCGCCGCCGACAGGAATGGGTGGCCAAGATTCCCGTTCTCCATATGGGCAACCACTCCATCGAACGGACGCTGCGGCGAAGTTACGACGATCTTGGCGCCCTTCGAATCGAGGACCCCACCCACCCGGAGAGGATCGTCGTGGCAGCCGGTGCTCCATGGTTCATGACGCTGTTCGGCCGTGACTCGTTGTGGGCCTCGGAGATGGCCATGTCCGTTGATCCATCCTTGGCACTTGGCACACTGCAGACATTGGCGGACCGGCAGGGGGCGGTGGTCGACCCGGTGACAGAGGAGGAACCGGGCAAGATCCTGCACGAGGTGAGGTTGGACGTCTCCAGCAGCCTGGCCCTGGGAGGCAAGTCCATCTACTACGGCAGCATCGATGCGACACCGCTGTTCGTGACGGTCTTGGGCTCGGTCAGCCGTTGGGGCTTTGCCAAGGACACCATCGCCGCCCTGCTCCCCCACGCGGACAGGGCTTTGGACTGGATCCGGAACTACGGAGACAGGGACGGCGACGGCTTCGTCGAGTACGAGCGCCTCAACGACCGGGGTTTGATCAACCAAGGCTGGAAGGACTCCTGGGACGGGATCAACTTCGCTGACGGAACCCTCGCAGAACCGCCAATCGCGCTCTGCGAAGTTCAGGCTTACGTCTATGACGCGTACATGGCACGAGCTTGGATTGCCTACGACGACGGAGACGCAGCTTTGGCGACCGAACTCGCCGATCGGGCTGCCCAGTTGAAGGCACGGTTCAATGAGCAGTTCTGGATGCCCGATCGTGGGTACTACGCCATAGCTTTGGACGGCAACAAACGGCAGGTGGATGCCTGCGCCTCGAACATGGGGCACTGCCTTTGGGTCGGCCTCGTAGACGAGGACAAAGCGCCGCTGGTCGCCGAACGGTTGATGTCCCCTGAGATGTTCAGCGGCTGGGGCGTGCGAACCCTGGCCAGCGACATGGGCGCCTACAATCCTGCCAGCTACCACAACGGCTCCGTCTGGCCTCACGATAACGCCGTCATTGCCGCCGGTCTGATGCGCTACGGATTCGTCGAGGAGGCTCAACGGATTGCGTCCGCCCTGTTTGAAGCTGCCGACTACTCGGAAGGCCGCCTTCCGGAGCTTTTTTGCGGATTCAGCCGGGACCAGTACAGCGAACCCGTGCCCTATCCGACTGCATGCTCGCCCCAGGCGTGGGCAGCAACTTCACCCATCCAACTAGTGACTAGCCTGATGAGATACGACGCCCATGTTTCCCGCGGCGGCTTCTGGATGGACCCGAAGCTGCCGCCTTCCTACGGCGACCTGCATATCACCAACGCGCCAATGGCGGGCGGCCGGGTAACCATCGACATTGCAGATTCCGTTCCCACCGTGCAGGGCCTTCCACCTGGGATGGTCTTTTATCGAGGGCATCGGCCATGGCTGACCGAACTGGTGGCACAGGCCGGCCTGCGGATTTCTGAAGCCGGGCTGCGCGACGGAGCCTAGTGGTGAACCTTGCCGACGGCGGAGTTGCTCATCATGACACTGCCTGCACCTGCCCAGGAGGCTGTGGCGGGAGCAGGGCATGATGGCCATCCCGCATCCGTCAACTCGGAGGCCTGATGGGCAGCCTCGTCATACTCATCGCAGCAATGTATGAGGATACGTTGCCTAAAATCGTTGACAATCAACAAAAGTGAAGAGTATCGTCGACAATCGACAGCAACAACCACCCTTGTTTCGTCGACAATCGACGAAACGATTTATTGGAGGATTCATGGCATTCGAAACCAGGCCGAAGTTCGTTACGTTCGACATGAACGGAACGCTGATCAAGTTCCGTATCAACGACGCGATCCGTGAGGTCTTGGGCGACCGTCTGCCCGCCGAGATCGCCGATGATTTCCTGCAGGCCTGCAAGGCGTACCGGATCGACGAGTGCACCGGCGAGTACAAGCCGTTCCACCAGATTGTCGCCGACTCCATGGAACGCGCCTCGCGCCGGCTCGGCCTCGAGTTCCGTGCGGGCGACGCGCGGGCAGTCTACGAGCACATCCCCACCTGGGGCCCGTACCCGGGTGTCACCGAGGCACTGAACCGCCTGGCCGAGGCAGTCCCGCTGGTCATCATCACCAACAGCGACACCGCGCATGCTGTGCGCCTCTCGGAGAACCTGCAGGCACCGTTCGAAGTCGTTATCAGCGCCGAGCAGATGGGCGTCTACAAGCCACGGCTCCAGGCGTTTGAGTACATGTTCGACAAGCTCGGCGCGGTACCCGACGAGATCGTGCACGTTTCCGCGAGCCCGATGTACGACCTGCGACCTGCGGCCGTGATGGGCATCAAGAACAAGGCGTACGTGGACCGCGGCTTCGAGCATGACGAGCACTGGCTTGGCTATGAGCGGATTACCGACATCGCCGACCTCCCCGTCCTCTTCGGCCTGCCGCGTCCTGCTTCCTGAGCGGAGAATTGAGATCGTGATCCACAGCAAAACGGTGGGCGGCATGAGTCTCCCACTACCTCAAACCGTAAAGGGCGACTCGGCATCGGGACGGCTCCGAACCCTCGGTCTGGAGCTACCCGTCCTCGCCAGTAACGCGTACTTCGTGGACCACCGTGCGGTGGGCTCCAGCATCCACATCTCGGGCCAACTGCCTTTCAAGAACGGTGAGCTGCTGGGTCAGGGCGTTGTCGGCCGGGACGTGGACCTGGAGACAGCGCAGGAACTCGCGCGCCATGCCGCGCTGAACTGCCTCGCCGCCGCTGTGCAGGCCGTGGGGGATCTGGACCAGGTCCGGATCGTGCAGATGCTGGTCTTCGTGGCCAGCGCACCGGACTTCGGTCTGCAGTCGCAGGTCGCCAACGCGGCCAGTGAATTGCTCATCGAGGTATTGGGCGAGAACGGACGGCACGCCCGGACCGCGATTGGTGTCGCCGGGCTGCCGCTGAACACTCCGCTAGAGATCCAGATGGTCTGCACGGCCGTTTAGGCACGGGCACGCTGGCGGTGCTGTTCCAAGGCGGCGGTGTGCGGGGCCCGCTGATGCGGGTCCCGCACCTTCAGCACTCGAGGAAGTCAGCATCGCTACCCTCGATCATTCATAGACAGAATCATGAGGAGTACATCGTGAACCGCATTCAGCGAGCACTCGAGGCTCTCGTCGATCGGATTGATACTCCCGCGCCGATCGTGCTGGCCGACGTGATGCAGGAGAACATCGACCGCATGCAGGCCTTCGCCGCCCGGCACAACCTCGATGTCCGGCCACACGTCAAGACGCACAAGTGCGTGGAAATCGGCCGGCACCAGATTAAGGCGGGGGCGGTCGGAATCTCCGCAGGCAACGTGGGTGAGGCCGAGGTCTTCGCCGCGGCCGGGTTCGACGATATCTTCCTCGCCTACCCGATCTGGCCCTCGGGAACGAAAGGGCCGCGGATCCGCAAACTGGCCGAAA
This sequence comes from Arthrobacter sp. MMS24-S77, assembly GCF_054888235.1. Taxonomy (NCBI): domain Bacteria; kingdom Bacillati; phylum Actinomycetota; class Actinomycetes; order Micrococcales; family Micrococcaceae; genus Arthrobacter; species Arthrobacter sp. MMS24-S77. The sequence continues at coordinate 717,783 of NZ_JBTZRN010000001.1, read as the reverse complement.
CCATCCGGCTGCGGGTCGGCGTCGATAACGTCGCGGCGATCAATGCCCTCGCCGACGCGATGGGCCCAGAGCCTGACCGGCTGCAGGTCGTGATTGAGGTCGACTGCGGTGCCCGCCGTTCCGGGGCTCCTGCCGAGGCCGCGGGCGACCTCGCTCTGGCCGCACGCAACCGCGGCCTGGTCCCAGTGGGTGTCTTCACCTACCCGGGCCAGGGCAGCGCCGGGCCGGACGCCCGCAAGCGTGCCGCGGAAGACCAGGACGCCGCGCTCACCACCGCGGTCCGCAGCCTCACCGCAGCCGGGATCACCCCGGAGGTGGTCAGCGCCGGCTCCACACCCACCGTGGAGTTCTCCACCAGCAGCGTCATCACCGAGATCCGTCCCGGCGAGTACGTCTTTAACGACCTCAACAACACCCGGCTCGGCGCCTGCACCGAGGATCAGATCGCGCTATTCGTCGCCGGCACGGTGGTCAGCGATCAGGTTCCGGATCAGGTCATCCTCGATATCGGCACCAAAGCCCTCGGCCGCGAAGGCAACCCGGAGATCGGCTTCGGCGGCATCGCCGGAACCACGGCCGCCCTGTCCAAACTCAACGAATACCACGGATTCCTCCCCCTGCCCCCGGAGGGTTCCGCCCGGGCGTCGGGACCGTGCTTCCGGTGGTCCCCAACCACGTCTGCCCGGTGGTGGTCAATTTCGAGGAGTACATCGTCACCGACAGCACAGGCTCGACGCTGGAACGGTGGCCGGTCGACGCCCGCGGATTCCTCAACTGACCGACCCCTCACTGACAGACCCCGGACGGGAAGTCCGTCCCCCAGCCTGCAACAAAAGCAACCAACCTCACGATGGAGTGACTGACATGAGACTTGATAAGACCACGGCCCTGGTCACCGGTGCCAACAGCGGAATCGGGGAAGCAATATGTTCCCACTTCCGCCGCGAGGGCGCGAGCCTGCTGCTCACCGGCCGCAGGGAGCACATCGACAGCGCCCAGCCCGACGACGTATACGTCCCGGGAGACCTTAACGACGAGGCGTTCGTCGAAAGCCTGGCCCGGCAGGCCGCCGAGTCCTTCGGCACCGTCGACGTAGTCGTCCTCAACCACGGCCTCCAGGTCAGCGGCCCGCTCACGGAGATGGCCTACGAGGACGCGAAGAACGTGCTCCACAGCAACCTGCTCAGCTCGTTCCTGGTGATGAAGCACTTCGCGCCGCTGATGCCCGCTACCGGTGGCTCGTTCGTCCTCGTCAGTTCCCGGCTCGGCATGGTCGGCAAGCCCGATGAAGTCCTGTACTCCGCGGCCAAGGGTGGCCTGATCATGCTCGCGAAGGGCGCGGCGATTGAATGGGCGCCACGCAACATCCGGGTCAACGTCGTCGCACCCGGGTTGACCGTCACCCCGGTCATTGAAGCGTCGTTCCAACGCAGGGAAGACCCAGGGGCCTACCGCGCCCAGCGCGAGGGCCAGATCCCGCTCCAGCGCCTGGCCACCCCTGAAGAGATCGCCGATGCCATCCTTTTCATGGCGTCCTCGGAATCGTCCTACATCACGGGAGCGGTCCTGCCCGTCGACGGCGGATACACCGCCGCCTGAACACCTCAACGCTTCACAGACACGAAGGACAACCATGACAGCCCTTGCGGCAACACCCCGAAACGGAGGGCTCGGCTTCTGGATGGCCGGACTCGCGGCCACCAGGCCCGCCTACCCCCGCTTCACCGGCCAGGACTTTGTAGACCTGGCAATTATCGGTGGCGGCTACACCGGCCTGTGGGCCGCGTATTTCGCGAAGAAGCTCGAACCCTCACTCAAGGTCGCGGTTTTTGAAGCTGAACAGATCGGCTACGGCGCCTCCGGACGAAACGGTGGCTGGCTCTCAGCAATGCCCCCAGGAAACCGGGCCACCTTCGCCCGCGCATCCGGGGGAGGGCTGGACGCCAGCCGGGCATTGCAGAAGGAGTTTGTCGCCGGCGTCGATTCCGTCTTGAACATCCTTCAGGTCGAGGGGATTAATGCGGATCAGAACAAGGGCGGCGCCCTCGTCGCTGCCCACACCAAGGCGGGGCTGGGCCGGCTGGTAGCCAGGCGTGACGCCGACTGGAAGTACGGGCTGACGGTAGACGATGTCCATTTGCTCGACCGGAACGAGTTCCAGAGCCAGATCAACATCTCCACCGTCCATGGCGGGCTCTTCTACAAACACTGCGCCCGGATGCATCCGGCGAAACTCGTCTACGGCCTCGCCGACACCCTGACCGCCATGGGGGTGAACATCTACGAAGGCAGCCGCGTAGGCAGCATCGACGGCAAGACCCTCACTCTGGACAACGGACGCGTCTCCGCGGCTAAAACGTTTGTCTGCACCGAGGGGTATTCCGGACAGTTGCTTGGCAGCAGGACCCTGATCCCGATCAATTCCTCGATGATCGTGACCAAGCCGCTCTCGGAAGAGGCCTGGCAGCAGATCGGGTGGAACGGGCTCCAGTGCCTCAGCGACTCCGCACACACCTTCATCTATTCGCAGCGGACAGCGGACGGCCGCATCGCCATTGGCGGCCGGGGAAGGCCCTACCGCTACGGCTCCGGAACAGGGGGCGCAGGTTCAACAGCCCAGTCCACGGTCGACCTGATCTCCACAAAGCTTCGCTCCTTCTTCCCTGGCATCCAATTCGAAGTGGATCACGCCTGGTCCGGAGTCCTGGGCGTTACCCGTGACTGGAACGGCGGCGTGCACTGGGACCAGGCGTCCGGAATCGGATCTTCCACCGGCTATGCGGGACACGGCGTCACGGCAGCCTATGTCGGCGGCCGAACCCTCGTGGAACTCGCCTTCGAACAAGAGACAGAACGCACGGCACTTCCCTGGGTCGGGTACCGCGCACGGAAGTGGGAACCGGAACCGATCCGGTGGCTCGGCGTCCACGGCATGTACCGGCTGTTCGGCATTGCCGATCAGTGGGAAGAACGCAGGGACTCCACCAAAACCTCACTCCTGGCCAAATTCGGCAGCAGACTCGCCGGACTTCACGAATAGTCCGTCAACCAAAACTTGCACCTGAACCCTTCGAAGGGAAGCATCATGAAGACCATTAACAAAGTCCGGACCGCGACAGCGGGCTTCCTGGTGGAGCGCGGTGACGCCGGGGACATCCCGGCCCGTCCTATAGAAGCCAGAAACCAGGCGTTCCTGGAACAGGTGCTTTGAGATGGATGGAAAACTCGCAGTCATCGGCCTGGGCAGCATCGGAAGCATGGCCCTCTGGCAGGCCTCCCGCCTGTCCGACTCAGTGGCCGGATTCGAGGCACAGTCCCCGGCCCACGCCCGAAGCGCCGTCGGCGGTGACACCCGCCTGTTCCGCATGATCTACCGCGGCAGCGGCAGCTACTACCCCATCCTGGAACGCTCACGCGATCTCTGGGCCGAACTGGAGGCGGAAACCGGAAAGGACATCCTCACCCGCTGCGGCGGGCTGTCCATCGGCACCGCCGACGGACCCTACATCCGCAGTCTCCTTGAAACGACGAGAACCAACGGGGCCGCCCACGAAATCCTCACCCGCGGGGAAATGGGAGAACGCTACCCCCAGCACAACCTCCGGCCCGACGACATCGCCGTCTACGACCCCCACGCCGGGGTCCTGCGCACCGACCGTGCCGTCACCGCGGCAGTCGCAGCCGCCCAGGCCAACGGGGCAACAGTCCGCACCAACACCCCGGTCGACAGCATCACCGAAACCGGCGACGGCGTGGTCATCACCTCAGGCGATAAGTCCTGGACCTTCGAGAATGTCATTGTCTCCTCCGGCGGCTGGTCCCAGCGGCTCATGCCCGACTACCTGAAGGCCGCGACGGAGACCCGGCGGATCTTCCTGACCTGGTTCGTCGCCCGCGACGCCGCGCAGTTCACACCGGACAGGTTCCCCATCTTCAGCCGGATCTATGAGGACCGCTCCATGTATGGGGCACCCGCCGTCGACGGTGTCACAGTCAAAGCCACCTTGGACGGCCGGGGCGCACCAACACCCGACCCCGACGGCGTCCCTAGGGAACTCACCACGGCCGAAATCACCGAGACCATCGAAACGGTCTCGGAATTCTTCCCCGGTCTCATCCCGACGATCGTGCGCTCTGACGCCTTCCCGGACCTCTACACCGAGGACCGGAACCCGCTGGTGGGCCGGTTCAGCGAGTCAAGCAGGATCTATTGCGCCACAGGCTTCTCCGGAGGCGGCTTCAAAAATGCCACCGGCTACGGCCACATTGCCGCGAACGAAGCCCTCGGCAAACAGACCTTCGAGGGCCTGGACTTCGTACGACCGGAACGGTTCAAGGCGAGCTAGACCACTCCGTCAGCCAGAACTATGCGTCTGGCATCGCAAAGCGTTGCAAGCGCGGCGGGACCGCACTGGGGCGAAAAATCTCCTTCCATCACTACTGAAAGAGCGACATGAGCACTTCATTTGACCCCACCCCTCTTCACACTGACCTGTTCATCGACGGTGCTTGGCAGATGGCAACCAGTTCAGCTACCTTCCCAATCGAGAACCCGGCCACGAATGAAATCATCGCCCACGTGGCTGACGGCGGGCCCGAAGACGCAGCACTGGCCATCGAGGCCGCCGGCCGCGCCCAGACCGCATGGGCAAGGTCCACGCCGCGCGAACGGGCTGACATTCTGCGGCGCGCCTTTGATCTGGTCATTGCCAACACTGACAGGCTCGCGGCAATCATGACCGCGGAGATGGGCAAGCCCCTTGCAGAAGCAAGGGGCGAAGTGGCCTACGGCGCTGAGATGCTCCGCTGGTTCTCGGAGGAAGCTGTCCGCATAGGCGGAGACCATGCCACCTCCGTTGACGGCAACACCCGGGTCATGATCACCAAGGAACCTGTCGGGCCGTGCGTCCTGGTCACGCCGTGGAACTTCCCGCTGGCCATGGGCGCCCGCAAGATCGCGCCTGCCGTCGCTGCTGGCTGCACCATGGTCTTCAAGCCGGCGGCTTTGACCCCCCTGACATCCCTCGCTCTGGTAGAGATTTTCCGGGAGGCAGGCCTTCCCGCCGGCGTCCTGAACGTGGTCACGACCTCCAGCGCCTCCAACGTGGTAGATCCCTGGATGAGCAGCGGCATCGCACGCAAGGTCAGCTTCACCGGCTCCACCGAGATCGGCAAGAAGCTGCTGCGCCAGGCGGCCGACAACGTGATGCGCTCCTCGATGGAACTGGGCGGGAATGCCCCGTTCATCGTCCTGGCTGACGCGGACATCGAGAAGGCAGTTGAGGGCGCGCTGAAGGCCAAGATGCGCAACATGGGCGAGGCCTGCACCGCAGCGAACCGTTTCTTCGTGCACCGCTCGGTCGTGGAGGAATTCAGTGAGAAGTTCGCCAAGAAGATGTCCGAACTGCAAGTAGGCAACGGCATATTGGCCGGTACCGACGTTGGGCCTCTCATCGACCAGAAGGGCCTGGACAAGGTCGATAGCCTCGTGACGGACGCGCTTAACAAAGGCGCACGTATCCTGACCGGAGGCACCCGTCCGGAAGGCCCGGGCTACTTCTACACCCCCACCATCCTGGTGGACGTTTCCACGGACGCCGCACTCATGACCACGGAAATCTTCGGCCCGGTAGCGGCGATCACACCGTTCGACAGCGAGGACGAAGTCCTCGCTCAGGCCAACGATACCGATTGGGGCCTGGTTGGCTACGTGTTCACGGAGAGCATGGACAAAGCCATGCGCTTCTCTGCGGAACTGGAGGTCGGCATGGTCGGCCTCAACACCGGACTGGTTTCCAACCCCGCGGCACCCTTTGGTGGCGTCAAGCAGTCCGGGCTGGGACGCGAAGGCGGCAAAGTAGGCATCGAAGAATTCCTGGAGATCAAATACACCGCACTGGATGTCTGACGATCATCGAGTATGCGCACTGAATGAGGGGGATGCCAATGGCGGCACCAGAAGGACTGTTTGTCCTGGAAGGAGGACCCACCGCGCAACTGATCGCTGATCAGCTGCGTGAACAAATCGTCCAAGGGTGGACCTCCTGGTAGAGGAACACCGCAACTCAGCGGGACAAGCCCATCTATGCCTGAAGACTTCCCTTGCCAGCGGCTCCACACGCCACGAGGACGGGCCGTTGGTGGTCGTTGCAGGACTCGGACCTTCTAGAGTTCTGCAACGACCACCGTAATTGTCGACCATCACAAACCTCGGTCCGGCAGTACCGTGGGGCCGCCCGGGTCAGACCGGGAGACTGTATAATCGACAATCGACAAAGGAGGCGGCGATGGACCGCAAGTTCAAGTGGCAAGAACAGCGGACCACGACGCCTGATGGTGTCTACCGCGTGCTCCGTACTGCAATCCTGGACGGAACTGTGGCTCCCGGCGAACAGCTACGTGAGACCCACATTGCTACTGATCTCGGGATAAGCCGATCCCCACTACGTGAGGCGCTGACCAAGCTTGAAGAGGAAGGCCTAGTCTAAAGATCCCCTTCCGGGGATCGTTTGTCGTGGAGGTAAGTGCTCGCGACGTCGCCGAGATCGCATCCATCCGCAGACTTGTCGAGCCTTACGCTGCTGAGCTCTCTGCAGAAACGCTACGCGGTCCTGAGCGCCTTCGCTTGAAGCAAACCATCGAGGAACTCTACCGAGCCACAGACACCAACGACATCCCGGCCAGCATTGACGCTCACCTGCGCTTCCACAGGCTCTTCTACGAATTCTCGGGTAACGCCGCCCTGCAAAGTCTTTGGAACGGTTGGGAAAACAAGCTGCGTCTCTACCTCGCGGTCGACCACCGTACTTACAACGACCTCCACGACATCGCTGTTGAGCACGAGAAATTGGCGTCACTTGCTTTAGAGGGTGACATCGATGGCTTTCGCCAGGAGCTGGTCAATCAATTCCAAAACGCGCTCCGGGCCGGACTCTAACCAGACATACAGCACGCCCGACATCAACCCTCCTCCCTGCAGCGGCATTTAAGCGCAGAGGCGACATGGACCAATCCCGAGGGAGGATTCTTCCTCTGGCCTAGAGCCTTTACGGAAGATCAGAATGTCGCGGCGTCAATGACAAAGCGGTACCGCACCGCGCTGTCAATGACTCGGTCAAAAGCCTCGGCTATTTTGCCGGCCGGAATCACCTCCACCTCGGCGCCGAGCCCATGGGCGGCGCAGAAGTCCAGCATTTCCTGCGTCTGCCTGATGCCGCCCATCTTTGAACCGGCCAGATTTCGTCTGAAACTGGCCAGTGACCAGGCCCGTTGTGTTAGTGGTTTCGAGGGCAGCCCCACGATGACCAGGGTGCCGTCCAAGGCGAGCAAGGAAAGGTACTGATCGACGTCGATGTCCGCAGAGACGGTATTGATGATCAGATCGAAATAGCCTTGGTGGCGCGCGAAAGTGGCGGGATCCGACGTCGCGTGGCAGGCCACCGCCCCGAAACGGAGCGCATCCTCCTGCTTCCTGAGCGATTGGCTGAGCACCGTCACCTGCGCCCCCAGTGCCGTTGCGATCTTGACGCCCATGTGGCCGAGCCCGCCCATGCCGATAATTGCCACCCGCTTTCCCGGGCCCGCACCCCAATTGCGGAGGGGCGAGTACATGGTTATCCCGGCGCACAGTAGTGGTGCGGCTGTTTCGAGCGAAATGCCCTCGGGAATCCGCAGAACGTAATTCTCGTCCACAACAATGCTGTTGCTGTAGCCGCCTGCAGTGGGCCGGCCGTCCCTGCCCACCGAGTTGTAGGTACTCGTCGATCCCGACAGGCAGTGCTGCTCCTCGCCTGCGAGGCAGTAGACGCAGTTCCGGCATGAATCTACGAAACAGCCCACACCTACCCGGTCGCCCACGGCGTGACGCGTCACCTTGGCTCCGACAGCTTCAACAATTCCGGAGATCTCGTGTCCTACAACGACCGGGAAGTTGACGTTTGCCCAGTCGCCTCGCGCAGTGTGGATGTCGGAATGACAGATGCCGCTGAACTTGATGGCAATTCTGATGTCGAACTCACCTGGATCGCGGCGTTCAATGATGCCGGGCTGCAGTGCGGACGTAGCCGAAGTGGCGATATACGCCTTGGCAATAGTTGGCATGTTCCGGCTCCTTAGGCGCCTTCTGGATCAGGAAACAGGGACAAATCCGAGGGCCTTGTCCACCACGTTCAACAATGGTTCGCTTTTGACGAACCGTCCCAGATTCTCCAAGAACAGCTTGCTGAGGTCGTCGAGATAGTTTTCAGCGTCACCGCTCATGTGAGGGGTGATGATGACGTTCTCCATGCTCCAAAGCGCATGTCCCCCAGGTAACGGCTCCGGGTGCACCACATCGAGGGCGGCACCGGCGATGGAGCCCGATGCCAGTGCTTCAGTCAGGGCGCCGGTGTGAACAAGTTCGCCGCGGCCGACATTGATCAGGTGCGCCGACGGTTTCATGGACGCAAGCACGTCGACGTTCACCAGTCCCCTGGTCTCCGCAGTCAGCGGAGCGGCGAGAACAACATAGTCGAAGTCATGGACGATGCCGGGCAGGTCTTGGGATGAGTAGATCCAGCCGAACTCATCGTCCCCGGGGCGAGCTGTGCGTCCGGCACCGCTGACCTCCATGCCCACGGCACGGAGCAGGCGCGCGATTTCACGTCCGATCGATCCGATGCCCACCACCAGCGCACTTTGACCATGGATCTTTTGCGTGGTTCTGTGCTGCCAGCGTTGTTGCTGCTGGAGTCGGAACGAGCCCTGCGCATCCTTGGCCAAATCCAGGACGAAACCAAGGGCAAATTCGGCGATGGCCCGGCTGAGCACACCCCGGGAGTTCGTGTAGACGACGTCGCTTTGGATCAGGTCATCGAAGAGGAGCTGACTTACGCCTGCCGCCGAGACATGAACCCATTTCAGCGACGAGGCTGCAGCCCAGTTCTCCTTCAAGGCAGGTGAGAATGAATGCCACTGGTACAACACGTCCGCGCCGTCCAACGCTTTGGCAAGCCCGTCGGCCTTGGTCAGGCGGACCTGCGCCAGCTCCTCGATCTCCTGCAGCCGGGGCGGCAAAGCCTCCCGGTACAGGACTGCGACGACGGGCCGCTTGCGTTCAGTAGCTGTCATGACGACGCCGCTGCTGCCGCCGGCTTGTTTTCCGTGGTGGCGTCCATCGCGCCAACGGCATCGATGGCGTCAATGGCGGCCAGGACAGCGGCGGTGAATTCGGACGTCGAGGACGGTCCTCCGACATCGCGGGTACCCAGGCCTTGCCGGAGGACAGACTCGAAGGCCAATTGGAGGTGCTCGGCAGCTTCCGGGTGTCCAAGGTGCTGAAGCATCATGGCCCCCGACCATATCTGGCCCACCGGATTTGCCAAGCCCTTGCCCGCGATATCCGGAGCCGATCCGTGGACCGGTTCGAAAAGGGAAGGGAAGTCACCTTCGGGATTCAAATTGGCACTCGGGGCGACGCCGATGGAGCCGGTGACGGAGCTGCCAAGGTCCGAGAGAATGTCGCCGAGTAGGTTGGAGGCAACAATGACATCAAACGTCCAGGGTTTCAGGACCAGGTGCGCGGCCAACGCGTCCACAAGTTCGCTGGTGAGCGTCACGTCGGGATAGAGGCGGGTTGTCTCTTCCACCACTTCGTCCCAGAACGGCATGGTGTGGATGATGCCGTTGCTCTTGGTTGCCGAGGTCAGTCGGCCCTTCCGGGAGGATGCGAGCGATGCGGCGTAGTGCGCGGCCCGCGATACTCCCAGGCGGGTGAAAATGGTTTCCTGGACCGCGGTTTCATGGGGCAGCCCGCGGTAGGCGCGGCCGCCGACCTCCGAGTACTCCCCTTCGTTGTTTTCACGAACGATGAGGATATCGATCGGTTCCTTGGACGCGAGGGGTGACTTCACGCCGTCGAGCGTTTTCACTGGACGGAGGTTGATGTATTGCTGGAATTCGCGGCGGATGGGAATCAACAGACCCCAGAGGGATTCAGCGTCCGGGACGGACGGCGAGCCCACAGCGCCCAGGAAGATCGCTTCGTGCGCTGACAGCTGTTCGAGCCCGTCAAGCGGCATCATGCGCCCGTGCTCGGCGTAGTAGTCCGATCCCCAGTCGAAATAGGTGAACTCCAGGTTCAACGAATGGATCAGGGCAATCCGCTCAAGGCAATCGATGGCGGCTGGGACAACTTCCTTGCCGATGCCGTCGCCCGCGATCACCGCGATTTTATGGGTGGTCATGATGCATTCCGTTCTGCGGCCTTCAGCTGCTGCCACCCGGTGGCCGGCTCGGCCAGTTTGATGATGGTGCTTTTGGGTTCGGTCATCTCGCGGACGGCATGCTTGACTCCTTCACGCCCAACACCGGATTTCCTGAAACCACCGAACGGCATGGAATCGATCCGGACGTCGCTGGTCTCATTGATCACCACGGCCCCCACATGCAGCTTCTCGGCAATCGCCAGGGCCAGATCGATGGATTCCGTGAAAACACCAGCCTGGAGCCCGTACTCGGAATCGTTGGCCGCGCGGATGGCGTCGGAGGCTTGGATAAACGGCATGATGCTGACCACCGGGCCGAACACTTCCTCGCGGATGACCCGGCAGTCCGCCGGCACGTCGGTGAGAACAGTTGGTTGGTAGAAGGCGTTGCAGCGCTGCCCGCCCACCTGGACGGTGGCGCCCGCAGCCTTGGCCTCGTCCACCCATTCCTCCACCCGGAGTGCCTCCGCTTCGGTAATGAGGGGGCCGATGTCCGTGCCGCGATCGAACTTCGCCCCGACGCGGAGCGCCTTGGTCCCGGTGATCACGTGTTCGAGGACCTCGTCGAACAGCGAAATGTGGACGTAGACGCGCTGGACCGAAAGGCAGTTCTGGCCGGCCACTCCGAAGGCACCGGCCACGATTGCCTCAGCGGCTTTCGCTGGTTCAGCGTCGGCGCAGACGATCGTGGCGTTGTTGCCGCCCAGTTCCGAGAGGATCTTCTTGGCACCCGCGGCAGCAGCGATGCGGTCCGCCGTCTTTGGGCCACCGGTGAAGGAAATGAGGTCCACCTGCGGGTCCGTCACGATCGCCTCGGATACTCCAGGTCCGGCGACAATCGCCGCGATGCGTCCGGCAGGGACACCGGCTTCCAGCAGCAGCTGGACGAAGGCCAGCCCGGTCAGCGGCGTTCGGCCCGAGGGTTTAAGTACGACGCCGTTGCCTCCGATGAGCGCTGGCCCCAGCTTGTGTGCCACGAGATTGAGCGGATCATTGAAGGGCGTGATGGCGGCGACAATTCCCACCGGTTTGCGGTTGTACCAACCGATCTTGTTTGCTCCGGCCATGCTGTCCTCAAAAGCGAGGGTTTCTCCATTGAGTTCGCTGGACGCAGCAGCGGAGAGCCGCAACGTTTCGGTGCAGCGGCGCACCTCACGTTCGGCCTCGTTGATGGTCTTGCTGCTTTCTGCGGCAATGATCTCCGCGAAGCGAACGGACTGCTCCGCCAGAAGCACTGCCGCACGTTCCAAAGCCTCGCGGCGGGCCAGGAGGGGCCATTCACCGTCCTGGAGGTGCCGATGAATGTAGGCTACGGCCCGCCGTACATCCTGTGGGGTCGAGGAACACACATTTCCCAGGAGGACACCATCTTCGGGGTCCCGGACCTCCAGGATCATCTCGGCTCTCTCCCAACGGCCTTCCAGGAATGCACCACCCGGCAGCGCGGCTATGCTTGCCCGCCTGTAAGCCGTTTCTTCGGCTGTTTTTGGGCGCGCCCCAGCGACGGTTGTTGACGAACTCATAGGGAACCTTCTCTTGCCTAGCTGAAACGGTCGATAATCTTCGCAGCTCCGCCAATGAAGGGCAGGAACCACGGCGGGCCGAAGTGGCCGGGCACGGGCGGGTTCCTAAGGTCTTCCCACACGTTCGCCTGCTTGTCTCCGGCCATGTAATGGGCCATCTTCTTGCCCATGTGGGCGGCCATTTGCACGCCGTGGCCGCTGTAACAGAGGGAGTAGAACAGGCCATCGTGCACGCCGGCATGGACCATCTGGTCCATGGAGAGGTCCACCAAGCCGCCCCAGGTGTAGTCCACCTTCACGTTGGCAAGATACGGGAAGAGCTCAGTCATCGCCTTGTGCAGGATCTCGCCGCTCTTGACATCTGAATCCGGGCTGGACAGCGCAAATCGAGCACGTCCACCGAAAAGGAGCCTGTTGTCCGGGGTGATCCGGAAGTAGTAAGTCAGCATCTTGCTGTCCGAGGCTTGCCGCCTGTGCGGAAGGATGCGGTTCACCACGTCCTCCGGCAAGGGTTCGGTGACAATGATGAAGCTGCCCACCGGAATCACGCGGCGCTGCAACCACGGTGTGACATTGCCTGTGTATCCGCTTGTGGCGACCAGAACCTGCTTGGCCCGTGTGATTCCACGGGTGGTGTGTACGTCATGGATCGTGCCGGAGACTTTCTTCAGCTCGGTGACGCCGGCGTTCTCGCAAATGTCAGCCCCGGCAGCAGCGGCTGCACCGGCCAAGCCGTGCACGAACTTGCCCACGTGGAGGCCGGCCCCCAGCGGATCAAGCATTGCCCCGTGGTAGAAATCTGTACCGATTTCGCTGTGGATCTCCGCCTCGGGAATGACCTTCACGTGGTAGTCGGCAAGTTTCGCCAATTGCTCCTGGGACTTCAGCATCCCCTCGTAGTGGGACTTGTGGAAGGCCAATGAAAGCTTGCCAAAGCGCTTGTAGTCGCAGTCGATGCCGTTGTCCTGGACGAGCTTCTCGATGCTGTCAATCGCGTCGTTGTACTCACGGAACATCTCCACGGCACGGGTACTCCCGTACCGCTTGACGGCTGTGTTGAAACTGATGGCCAGGCCGGTGGTTGCCATGCCCCCGTTACGTCCGGAGGCGCCCCAGCCAACAGTATGGCGTTCGAAGACAGCGACGCTTGCACCTTGCTGGGCAAACTCAAGGGCTGCGGAGAGCCCGGTAAATCCGGCGCCAATGATCGCAACGTCGACGTTCTCCGGTACAGGGGTACGCCTGTAGTCTCCGGACGGTTCGGCCGTGTCCAGCCAGTACGGGGTGAGTTTCACGGTGGGCCTTTCGCCTCAGGATCGGTCTAGAGACCGAGGTGCTTGTTGAGCTCGTCCAGGGACTTAACAGTGAAGAGGTCGTAGCCCGTGGTTACGGGGTCATAACCACGGTCCAGCAGGAGAAGGTTCCGGAAGCCCAAGTCGTGCATTGGGTGCATGTCGTAGCGTGTGTGCGAGGAGACGTGCAGGAAGTCCTCCGGCTTGGCGTTCAGGGTGTCCAGCATGTACTCGAACGCCTGGTAGCGCGGCTTGTAGGCCTGGGCCTGCTCAGCGGTGTACACGGCGTGGAAGTCTGCACCGAGCTTCGGAATGCTGATGTCCAGGAAGCTGGTGTCCGCGTTAGAGAGGGCCACCAGCTTGTAGTTGTCGCCCATGAGCTTCAGCGGAGCGGGCACGTCCTCGTGGGCAACCCAGCCGCGTACGGCCTCAGCGAACTCTGCGCCGGCACCTTTGGTCGGCCCGATGCCCCACCGCTTGCACACGCGGTCAAAGGAATCCTGCAGGATCTGCTCGTAAGGCTTGTAGTCGCCCAGGACCTCGTCGAACCGGTACCCACGGAACTGCTTCTTGAAGGTCGGCCACTGCTCTTCCGAGATGCGGCCATCCAGCAGGCGACGCGTCGTGGGGTCAATGTCGAAGTTGATGAGCGTGCCGTAGATATCAAAAGAGATGTACTTCGGCCGGAAATTGGTCTCTGCCATGTTCGGTTCCGTTCTTTGTCAGGAAATGGAAGCGGTCGCCGTCCCTGCGTATTCGAGGATTCGGGAAGCGCGGTGAGCCGGGAAGGGGTTCCCTGCAGGCTGGAAGATCCTGCTCGATGACTCGACTCTAGGCTTCCAAATTGTAAATTGTCAACAGTTTGGCCGCGGTAGATTGACACAGCTCTCCCCGGCCGGCCACTCAAAAAAGTTTCTGTAAATTGTTGACAATCTACTGTTGAGGGGGTTGCATTGCATTAGATGGCGGAGAGATCCGGATCACATTAAAGCCTAGGACAAGCAAGAGACACCGCTCCCCGAAGCCCCCTCCGGAAGCGTTGACGCAAGGCACTGAATCAATCTTTCCCCGTTACAGCGACCAACTCACAGCTGAGAAACCCTCGAAGGGAATCACTATGAAGACCATAACCAAGGCACAAACTGCGGCAGCCGGACTCGCCGTCCTACTTGCGCTGAGCGCATGCGGTGGCACAGCGAGCAGTGGCCCGTCCGAGACAAGCAAAACCTCGAACACCACTGATATCTCTGAGGGCGTCCAGCCCGATGCAGCTGCGGTCAAGCTGCTGCCGCAGTCCTATAAGGACAAGGGTGAACTGACGGTGGCGATGGACCTTCATTACCCGCCAACCACCTTCCTCTCGGATGACAACAAGACCCCGATCGGCCTGAACCCGGACATCGCCCGCCTGGTGGCCAAGAAGCTTGGGCTGAAGCTGAAGTTCGAGAACACCGTGTTTGACACCATCATTCCCGGTATCGACGGTGGCCGCTACGACTTCACCGTCACCACCATGTCCCCCACACCCGAGCGGTTGAAGGTTCTGGATATGATCGACTACTTCAAGGCTGGCAACTCAGTGGCCGTGAGCGCGGGAAATCCGCTGAAGCTCACCAATGAGAGCCTGTGCGGTAAGAACATTGCCGTCACAGCCGGTTCGACAGGCCAGCTCAAGCGCCTCCCGGCCCTCTCGGATCAAACCTGCACTTCCAAGGGACAGCCAGCCATTAACGCCGTGACGCTTCCCAACGTCCAGGAGGCACTGACCCAGCTGGCGTCAAAGCGCATCGACGGCATCCTCTACGACACCACCTCCCTTGCGTGGGCCGCGAAGCAGCAGCCGGGCACGTTCACCATCCTCACCCCCCAGATCAACGTCGGCTCAAGCGACCTTACATCCGTCGGCCTCAAGAAGGGCTCGCCGTTGACACCCGCTATTCAGGCTGCCGTCCAGTCGATCCTGAACAGCCCGAACTACAAACAGTCGCTCTCGAACTGGGGTCTGGAATCAGGTGCCATCACTGACGCCAAACTGAACTAGAGGGCAGGTCATGCAGTCCCTGATCTCCGAAGAAAGTGAAAGCAAGATGAGTGGGATACCTTCAGCACTCAAACCGAGGCTCCGGCGGCGAAGCACCTTCGAGTACGTCGCCTGGGTGGTGTGCAGCCTGCTTGGCCTGGGCCTCCTCGTTTCCGTGTCGACCAATCCGAACTTCAAATGGGGAGTGGTTGCCAAGTACTTCACCCAGGAAACCATCCTCCGCGGGCTGATGCTCACGATCTTCCTCACGGTAGCAAGCATGGTCCTCGGAACGCTCCTGGGCCTGGCGCTGGCGATCATGAGGTCCTCCAGCATCAAACCCGTTGCGGTCGCGGCCGGCGTCTACATCACGTTGTTCCGCGGCACACCGGTCCTGGTGCAGCTGATCTTCTGGTTCAACATCGCAGCGCTCTACCCGAACCTGACCATCGGCATCCCCTTCACCGACATCAGCACCGCCGTCGACTTGAACGCCCTGATGGCACCCATCACGGCAGCCCTGATCGGCCTGACCCTGAACGAAGCCGCCTACATGGCAGAAATCATCCGTGGCGGATTCTCCTCGGTCGGCAAGGGCCAGATCGAAGCGGCGGACTCACTGGGGATGAGCGCCGCGACGAAAATGCGCAAGGTCATCATTCCCCAGGCGATGCCCTCGATCATCCCGGCGACAGGTAACCAGGTCATCGGCATGTTCAAGGAAACCTCTCTCGTCAGCGTGCTGGGCGTCGCAGAGCTTTTGCAAAGCGCCCAGCTGATCTACGCGCGCACTTACGAAACCATCCCGCTGCTGATCGTCGCCAGCCTGTGGTATCTCGTGATGACCCTGCTACTGAGCTACCCACAATCCAAGCTCGAGCAAAAATACTCTCGCGCAACCTCCAGGCTTCCCCGGAAGGCGAAAAAGGTTGTGCTGACAGAACCGGAAGGTATCGCCCGATGAGTGCCGACGGAACCATCCTCGCCCAGCGGATCCGAAAGTCCTTCGGACCCAAAACAGTCCTCAAAGACATCGACCTGGACATCGCCAGCGGTGAAATCTGCTGCATCATCGGACCCAGCGGCTCCGGAAAATCCACCATCCTGCGCTGTATCAACGGCCTGGAAACCGTCGACTCGGGCGTCCTGAAAGTCAACGGTGAGGACTTCGGCTACTACGAAACCGACACTGCCTACCACGCCCTGCCCCCGAAGAAGCTCGCCGAGCAGCGCACCAGGGTTGGCATGGTGTTCCAGCAGTTCAACCTCTTCCCCAACATGACAGCCCACGAGAACATCATGGCTGGACCCGTCCTGGTCAAGGGCACGGATAAGAAACAAGCCGCCAAACGGGCCCACGAACTGCTCGCAAGCGTCGGCCTGGCCGGATTCGGGGACTATTACCCCGCGCAACTCTCCGGCGGGCAACAGCAGCGTGTAGCCATCGCGCGGTCCCTGGCCATGGATCCGGAGATCATGCTCTTCGACGAACCCACGTCCGCCCTCGATCCCGAGAAGGTCGGCGAAGTCCTCGCAGTCATGCAGGACCTCGCCAAAAAAGGCATGACGATGGTGGTCGTGACCCACGAAATGGGCTTCGCCCGCGAAGTGGCCGACTCCCTGATCTTCATGGACGACGGCTACATCGTCGAACGTGGCGACGCCCGGGAAATCCTCTCCAACCCCAAAGAACCCCGGACCCAAGCCTTCTTAAAGCAGGTGCTCTAAACCATGGACGGAAAACTGGCCGTGATCGGCCTTGGGAGCATCGGAAGCATGGCCTTGTGGCAGGCATCCCGTTTGACCGATTCCGTCGTCGGATTCGAGGCGCAGGCACCGGGTCATGCCCGAAGCGCCGTTGGCGGCGACACCCGCCTCTTCCGGATGATTTATCGCGGAAGACCCGACTACTACCCCCTCCTGCAGCGTTCCCGCAGCCTCTGGGCCGAACTCGAGGCGGAATCAGGCCAGGACATTCTGACGCGCTGCGGCGGGCTATCGATCGGGACGGTGGACGGCACCTATATCGCCGCCCTGCTCGAAACGACCCGGATAAACGGGGCTGAGCATGAGATCCTGAGCCGCGACGCCATGGCGGAACGGTATCCGCAGCACAACCTTCGGCCTGATGACTGCGCTGTGTTCGATCCGCATGCCGGCGCCCTGCGCACTGACCGTGCAGTGACGGCGGCAGTTGCCGCCGCACAGGCAAACGGGGCAACAGTGGTTACCGACACGTCGATCGACAGCATCCGGGAAACTGACGACGGCGTGGTCGTCACCTCGGGCGACAAGTCCTGGACCTTCGAAAACGTGATCGTCGCGTCCGGCGGCTGGTCCCAAAAGCTCATGCCCGACTATCTGAAAGCGGCAACCGAAACGCGGCGGATATTCCTGTCCTGGTTCGTGGCCAGGGACGCGGCGGAGTTCTCACCGGAGAGATTCCCCGTCTTCATCAGGATTTCCGGAGACCGCTCCATGTACGGTGCGCCGAGCGTTGACGGAGTGACGGTAAAAGCCACCCTGGATGGTCGCGGCGCGCCAACGCCGGCGGCTGACTCAGTGCCAAGGGACCTCACCGCAGCGGAGATCGCGGAAACCACCGAGACGGTACGTGAGTTCTTCCCCGGCCTTTTTCCTAACATCGTTCGCTCAGACGCGTTCCCGGACCTCTACACCGCGGACTCCCAGCCTCTGCTGGGTTTCTTGGACAATTCCAGCAGGATCTACGCCGCAACTGGATTCTCAGGCGCCGGATTCAAAATGGCTTCCGGCTACGGCGAGATCGCAGCCAGCGAAGCCCTTGGTAAGCGCTCGTTTGACGGGCTGGACTTCGTTCGGCCCCAGAGGTTCGAGAAGATCTAGCGATTTCTTATGGGTTCCATGGGTGGACTCCGAATCGCGTATTGTTGACAATCTACAGTTACTAAGAAAGTATGAAGTCATGGCAGCACTTAGCCCCATCCTGAAGCAGGCAACTCCCGTAGTCGTCGACTACGCACTCGGGAGCTGGATCCACGCGACCGACGGTAAGAAGTACCTCGATTTCACCACCGGGATTGGTGTCACCAGCACTGGCCATTGCCACCCTGACGTGGTGGCCGCAGCCCGCGATCAGGTGGGCAAGATTGTCCACGCCCAGTACACGACCGTGATGCACAAGCCCCTTCTGGAATTGACGGAACTCCTTGGCAGCATCCTGCCCGAAGGATTGGACAGTGTCTTCTACGCGACTTCCGGATCAGAAGCCGTGGAAGCATCCATCCGCTTGGCCCGTATGGCAACCGGCCGCCCCAACATCATCTCCTTCCAGGGAGGCTTTCACGGGCGGACGGTGGCTGCAGCGTCCTTGACCACCGCCGGAACCAAGTTCCGCTCAGGATTCTCCCCTCTGATGGGCGGCGTGCACATAGCCCCCTTCCCGCATTGGTACCGGTACGGATGGGACGAAGCCACGGCTGTTGAGTTTGCCCTGAAGGAACTGGACCACCTCCTTCTGACCGTCAGCACCCCGGCTGATACGGCAGGCTTCATCATCGAACCCGTCCTCGGTGACGGCGGATACATCCCCACGCCTGTTGCCTTCCTCCAAGGACTTCGGGAACGGGCAGACCGGCACGGCATCGTGCTCATCCTGGATGAAGTCCAGGCCGGCGTCGGCCGGACAGGCAAGTTCTGGGGGCACGACTGGGCCGGGATACGCCCCGACGTGGTCATCACCGCAAAGGGCCTCGCAAGCGGCTTCCCGATTTCGGCAATTGCCGCGTCGGCGGATTTGATGGGCAAGGCCTGGCCTGGTTCCCAAGGTGGTACCTATGGCGGAAACGCGGTTGCAGCAGCAGCAGGTGTCGCCACCTTGGGGGTCATTCAGAGGGAGAACCTGGTGGAAAATGCCTTGCTGCGAGGCGGCGAACTGCGGGCAGGGCTGGACGCGCTGCAGGAGGAATTCCCGGGAATCGGCAACGTGCGCGGACGCGGCCTCATGCAGGGCGTCGAATTCACCGCCGAAGGCAACATTCCAGACGCAGCAACCGCACTCGCGGTCCAGCAGGCTGCCGTCAAGGAAGAGCTCCTGCTCCTCACCTGCGGCCCACATGGCAACGTCATTCGTCTCATCCCCGCGCTGAACGTCAGCAGCGATGAAATCCAGGCAGGCCTGTCCAAGTTCACGCAGGCGCTCAAGTCGGCCACTTCCTAGTCTCCCTGATCACTGAAAGAGCGAACATGAACCCCTCATTTGATCCCACCACTCTCCAAACAGACTTGTTCATTGACGGAAAATGGCAAAGCGCCGCTGACGGCGCCACCTTCCCGGTAGAGAACCCGGCCACGAACGAAGTCATCGCCCACGTCGCCGACGGCGGCCCTGAAGACGCCGCCCTGGCCATCGAAGCAGCAGGTCGCGCACAAGCGGAGTGGAGCAAATCAACGCCGCGTCAACGGGCCGACATCCTGCGACGTGCCTTCGATCTGGTCATTGCCAACACCGACCGGCTTGCGGCAATCATGACCGCAGAAATGGGGAAGCCCCTCGCCGAAGCAAAGGGCGAAGTAGCCTATGGAGCCGAGTTCCTTCGCTGGTTCTCGGAAGAGGCCGTGAGGATCGGCGGTGACAACACAACCTCCGTGGACGGAAATACGCGCATCCTCATCACCAAGGAACCAGTCGGGCCCTCGATATTGGTCACCCCCTGGAACTTCCCGCTCGCCATGGGAGCGCGCAAAATCGCCCCCGCAGTCGCCGCAGGGTGCACCATGGTGTTCAAGCCGGCCGAGCTGACGCCGTTGACCTCTTTGGCCTTGGTAGCCATTTTCAAGGAAGCCGGACTTCCCGACGGCGTGCTGAACGTCGTGACGACGTCGAGCGCTTCCAGCGTGGTACGAAACTGGACGGACAGCGGAATCGCCCGCAAGATCAGCTTCACCGGCTCCACCGGGGTGGGCAAAATCCTTTTGAGGCAGGCTGCGGACAACGTCATGCGCTCTTCCATGGAGCTCGGCGGGAACGCACCATTCATTGTGCTCGCCGATGCCGACATAGAGAAGGCAGTAGATGGAGCCATGAAGGCAAAGATGCGCAACATGGGCGAAGCCTGCACAGCCGCAAACCGCTTCTTCGTCCACCGCTCCGTTGCGGAGGAGTTCGGCGAGAAGTTCTCCAAAAAGATGTCAGAATTGCAGGTGGGCAACGGCGCTTTGGCAGGCACAGACGTGGGTCCACTCATCGAACAGGCAGGGTTGGACAAAGTGGAGTCTCTCGTTGCCGACGCTATTTCCAAGGGTGCACGGGTGCTGACTGGCGGAAGCCGCCCGGAAGGTCCCGGTTACTTCTACTCCCCCACTGTCCTGACGGATGTGGCGTTGGAATCCGAGCTGATGACCACGGAGATATTCGGACCGGTGGCAGCCATCACGCCCTTCGACAGTGAGGACGAAGTACTCCGAATGGCCAACGACACCGCATGGGGCCTGGTGGGCTACGTGTTTACCGAAAGCATGGACAAGGCCATGCGGTTCTCAGCGGAGCTGGAGGTGGGAATGGTCGGCCTCAACACCGGCATCGTGTCCAATCCCGCCGCTCCGTTCGGAGGCGTCAAGCAGTCGGGCCTGGGACGTGAAGGCGGAAAGATCGGGATCGAAGAATTCCTGGAATACAAGTACACCGCAATAGCGGTCTAATAGATTCAATTTGGCGAAGTATGAAATGAGGGGATGTCAATGGCGGCACCGGAGGGAATGTTCGTATTGGAGGGCCGGCCCACGGCGCAGCTGATCGCTGACCAACTCCGAGAGCTCATCGTCCAAGGGGCTTTCAGGCCCGGTCAGCAGGTAAACGAATCTGCCCTGGCGAGCCAGCTCAACACGTCAAGGGGGCCACTCAGGGAAGCTCTGCAACGCCTGTGCCAGGAAGGCATCCTGGTGAGCAAGCGTAATCGCGGCGTTTTCGTGCTGGAGCTTTCACCCGAAGACATCAGAGAGATCTACGCCGTACGCGAGGCAGTGGAACTGGCCGCCGCCAACACTCTCCTCGGCTCTGGTCAGGACCAGATCATGGATACCTGCCGAGAGCTCAAGGGCATCATCAAGAACATGGCGAAGCAGGTTGCGGCGTCGGACTGGCAGGCGATCGCCAGGCTCGACATGCAATTCCACACCGCTTTCGTTTCAGGCACGGGGAACACTCGACTGATCCGGATTTACGAGACACTCGCCGCGGAATCCAGGATGTGTATCCTCAGCCTGGAAGTCGCATATCCCCGCATAGATTTGCTGGTGCAGGAACACCAAGACATCCTGGACCTTCTTGAGGGGCGCGAGCAGAGCGGACTTCAACAAGCCATAAAGCGACACATGCAGAAAGCCGTCGAGGACCTCACATCGACGCGGCAGCCAAGTGGTGTTACCGCGTAAATTTTGCTGGTTCCACACACGCTACGGGTCCAGTTCAAGTGAACTGGACCCGTAGTTTTCTCTCTTCAAGGAACTTTCAGCGGCCGTCACGATCCAAGCCGATCCGGGTTAATACAGTGGCGGGATGTGCGCGGACATCCCGGCGGAAGCAACGAACCAAAAGCCGGAGACAAGAGGGAGCCACCATGCCCGCACAATTCAATCTGCATGCCGACGCGGGTGCCTGTCTGAGGTTTCAGCTCGTCACGGACGCCGGACATGTACTGCTCACCTCGGAGCCCTTTGAGAACGAGGACGCGGCAATCGCGGCTATCTGGTCCGTGCGGGAGGCCGCAGTCAACGGGGAAATCGTTGACCTCACTGGCCTGCTATCCGACATTCCACAGCTTTGATGAACCCTTGCCCTTGTGGCCCAGCTGCCTATTCGTTCCGGGCGGAGAAGGGCAGGTCGACGACAGGTTGCAGCCAGGTGTTGTGCTTGCGGACGTGACGGTCTGAAGGACGGACGTATCGGTAGCTTCCGTTGTATCCACCGGGCCTTTCTCCGGCAAAAGACTGCGTGTCCCTCCGAAGACCATATCGGCGTCTATTGAATCGCTTGGAGCCAGGTCAGTTCGGATCCGTCTCCTTCGATGAGGTTTGCGAGTTCTTCGTTGAACTTCCGTCCGTAGTGGGCGCCGATGTGCTCCTCGAAGGCCGCCTGGTCACGGTAGACCTCGAACACGAAGTACTCGTTGGGCCGGGATTCCCTGGTGTAGGGCCAAAAGACAACGTTTCCAGGCTCGGCGCGGACGTGTTCGGTGAGCTCGCGCATCATTTCCGCGACCCTGGCTTCGCAGCCGGGCTTGACGGTGAATTCTGCGTACAACGTTTTGGTCACGGCGGGTTCCTTGCTTTCAGACGAAATTCTTTGAGTGGTTGGATGGGTCAGTCAGATGGCGGGAGTTCGCCCGAGCCGCGCGCGATCAGCTCCGAGGGGACAACCCAGGTGCTGGGTTGGCTTTGGTCGCCGTCGATCCTGGCCAGGATCCTTTCGGCGGCGAGTTTGCCGATGCGTTCGGGGTGCTGCGCGATGACGGTGATGCCCGGTTCCATCATGTCCGCGAGGGCGAAGTCGTCGAAACCGACCAAGGCCACTTTGTGGCTCGCGCCTGATTCCTTCAGTGCCCTCATTGCGCCGAAGGTGACCAGGTTCTGGCTGGAGAATATGGCGGTGGGGGGATTCGGGGAGTCGAGCAGTTCGTGGGTTGCCCGGCGGGCTGCATCTTCATCGTGAAGGTTCTCAATGGCGGGAACTTCGGACACGGCGATGCCGGAGCGACCTAGTTCCTCCAGGAACCCCCGACGGCGTTCCCGCGCCGTCTGGATGTCGGTCCGGTCGCCGAGGTACGCCAGCCTGGTATGGCCGTGGCTGAGAAGATGAGCAGCCGCCCGTACCCCGCCCGTGGCGTTGTCGCTC
The DNA here is from genome assembly GCF_054888235.1 of Arthrobacter sp. MMS24-S77. Lineage (NCBI taxonomy): Bacteria > Bacillati > Actinomycetota > Actinomycetes > Micrococcales > Micrococcaceae > Arthrobacter > Arthrobacter sp. MMS24-S77. The sequence goes on along the minus strand of NZ_JBTZRN010000001.1, from coordinate 694,834 downwards.
ACCACGGCATCGGCGTCGATTCCGTTTGGTTCGCGGTCAATGAAAACCACCGGCAGGTCCCGGGAATGTTCCGGGATGACGTGCGCCTGGCTCTTGGCAATGGGGGTAAGGATAAGCCCGTCAACGCGCCGCCGGAGAAACGCGGCGACGAGGGCTTTCTCCCGTTCGGGATCATCGTCCAGGCTCGCGGCAAACACGGCTATGCCACGTGCCGCCAAGGCGTCTTCGATGGCCCGGTGGATTTCCCCGCTGAACGGGTTGGCCACGCTCGGGAGGAGCAAGCCAATGGACAGGGTCCGGCGGCCGGTGCGGCGGAGACTACCCGCGGCCAGGTCCACCTGGTAGTTCAGCTGTTCCACGGCCCGGAGCACCCGCACCTTTTTCGCTTCCGAAACCCCGGGCTCGTCATTGACAACCCGGGAGACGGTCTTGATCCCCACGCCCGCAAGCGCTGCCACGTCGCGCATGGTGGGGCGCTGTTTCGCGGGTTCGGCTTGGTAACGGTTAGACAACGTTGTCAACGACCTGCTCCTTCTTATTCGGAGAACTATTGACTCTCCTTTGTGATCCGGGTTACACCTTACATGACATCGTTGTCAGGCACCGGTAAGTGCCTAATACAAAACAGGAGATTCAATGTTGAGTTCCAAAGCCTTCGGGCCGGCCGTCAACCGCTTCCTCGCCGTCGGTGCTGTGCTGACGCTTGGTGCCATCAGCCTGACAGCCTGCGGCGGCGGCTCTTCGGCCCCTGCCTCGGGCGGCGCTTCCTCCGGCGCCAAGGTCGGTGTTTCGCTGATCGTCAAGACGACCACGAACCCGTACTTCGTCGCGATGGAGGACGGTGCGAAGAAGGCAGCAGAGGGCGGAAACATCGACCTGAAGCTTGCCGCGGGCAAGTCCGACGGCGACGAGGACACCCAGATCCAGGCCATCGAGAACGCCATCTCCAAGGGCGACAAGGGCATCCTGATCACCCCGAACGGTCCGGCCGTCGTCGACGCGATCAAGAAGGCCCGCGATGCCGGGCTGTTCGTGATCGCCCTGGACACCCCGCCGGACCCGGCCAGTGCCGTGGACATCACTTTCGCGACCGACAACTTCGCCGCGGGCAAGCAGATCGGTCAGTGGACCGCGGCGCAGCTCGACGGCAAGAAGGCCACGATTGCCTTGGTTGACCTGTTCAGCGACAAGGTCGTGTCCGTTGACTACAACCGCGACCAAGGTTTCCTGACCGGCCTGGGTATCGACACCGCGGACAAGACGAAGAACGGCGATGAGGCCAAGACCGGTAAGTACACCGGCGGAAAGGGCGGCGACTACGAGATCGTAGGCAACCAGGCATCCCAGGGCGCCGAGGATGGCGGCCGCACGGCGATGGAAACGCTCCTGTCGAAGAACCCGAACGTCAACGTCGTCTACACGATCAATGAGCCGGCCGCAGCAGGAGCCTACGAGGCTCTAAAGGCAGCCGGCAAGGAAAAGGGCGTGCTGGTGGTCTCCATCGACGGCGGCTGCACCGGCGTGAACAACGTCAAGTCCGGCATAATCGGTGCCACTGCGCAGCAGTACCCGGTGAAGATGGCACAGCTCGGTGTCCAGGCAATCCAGGACCTGGCCACCACGGGAAAGAAGCCCTCGACGTCCGCAGGACTGGACTTCTTCAACACCGGCTCCGCACTCGTCACCGACAAGGCCGTTTCCGGCCTGACGAGCATCGACACCACCGCTGCTTCCCAGATCTGCTGGGGCAAGTAAGCAACCCGCGCCGGTTCCGGGGCCAACAGCCCCGGAACCAGCCGCCGATACACCCTCAATGCTTAATGCAGGAGCAAATGTGACCCAGCAACAAACTGCGGGACCGCCGCCGGCCCACGCGGACCTTGCCGAAGAATTCCTTGACCGAAGCACCCCGCTGAGCCGGATCCGGAATGTTCTCCACCGCTACCCGGCCCTGAGCCCGGCCATCGTGCTACTCGTGGCGGTCATCGTCTTCGGAATCCTCAACGACCGGTTCCTCCGCCCCGAGAACCTGTCCCTGATTACCCAGCAGGTCGCCGTCATCGGTACCCTGGCGATCGCCCAAACCCTCATCATCCTGACCGCAGGAATCGACCTGTCGGTGGGCGCCGTCATGGTCCTGGCCTCCATGGTGGTTGCCCAAACCGCCGTCAACAATGGTGTCCCGGCCATCCTTGCCCTCCTCGCAGGACTCGCCACGAGCCTGGTCGCCGGCGCCCTGAACGGGCTCTTGGTCACCCGGCTCAAGCTCCCTCCGTTCATCGTCACCCTGGGAACGTTGAACATCTTCATCGCACTGACCCTGCTGTACTCCAACGGAGCCACCGTGCGCGGATCAAAAATGCCTGAGCTGCTGACCTGGACCGGCACCACCTTCCCCATCGGCGGGGTCCGCATCTCCACGGGCGTGGTGATGATGCTCCTGCTCTACGGCGTTGTGGCCTTCATCCTGGGCAAGACGGCCTGGGGTCGCCACGTCTACGCCGTCGGCGATGACAAGGAAGCAGCCCGGCTGGCCGGCATCCCCGTCAGCCGCGTGCTGATGAGCGTATATCTGGCAGCCGGAGCGGTGCTGGCAATCGGTGCCTGGATCCAAATCGGCCGAGTGAACGCCGCGAGCCCCAACGCCGGGGTTGACCTCAACCTCGACTCCATTACCGCCGTCGTCATCGGTGGCACCAGTCTTTTCGGCGGGCGCGGCTCCATCTGGGGATCACTGCTCGGTGCCCTCATCGTCGGTGTCTTCCGCAATGGCCTGTCCCTCGCCGGCCTCGATGTCTTGTACCAGACGCTTGCGGTCGGCATCCTCGTCATCGTCGCCGTCTCCGTGGACCAGTGGATCCGAAAGGTGAAGTCATGACCGTCACAGAAGCCTCAGTCCCGTCAGTGCCGTCCGGAGAACCCAACAGGACACCGATCCTTCAAGCCAGGAACCTCGTCAAGACCTTCGGCCGGGTTGTGGGCCTGGACGGGGTCAGCCTGGACCTCTACCCGGGGGAAGTGCTGGCGATCATCGGCGACAACGGCGCCGGAAAATCGACCCTCATCAAGTGCCTCACCGGAGCGGAAATCCCAGATGAAGGCGAAATCCGGCTCTCAGGTGAGCAGGTCCATTTCAAGCGCCCCCAGGACGCTCGCGCCCACGGCATCGAGACCGTCTACCAGAACCTGGCCGTCTCCCCGGCCTTGGACGTGGCCTCGAACCTCTACCTCGGCAGGGAAGAACGCCTCCCGAACATCTTCGGAAAACTCTTCCGCGTCCTGGACACCAACGGGATGCGCAAGCGAGCGAAAGAAGAACTGACACGCCTCGGGATCTCCACCCTGCAGGACGTCACGGTGGCCGTCGAGAACCTCTCCGGCGGACAACGCCAGGCAGTCGCCGTCGCCCGCGCGGCAGCATTCGGCTCCAAAGTCGTCGTCCTGGACGAACCGACCGCGGCCCTCGGCGTCCGCGAATCAAACCAAGTCCTGCAACTTGTCAGGGACCTGCGCGACCGCGGCCTGCCCGTCATCCTGATCAGCCACAACATGCCGCACGTTTTCGATGTCGCAGACCGGATCCACATCCAACGCCTCGGAAAATGCGCCGCCACCATCACCCCTGAGTCCCACAACATGACCGACGCCGTCGCCATCATGACGGGTGCCGCCACCGCATAGGAATCGGACCTTGCCGTATCGGCCGGGGCAGGCACTGTCCGTGAACCCTCCACTTGGGCTTCACAGACAGAGCCTGCCCCGCCGCTTCCCTGCATGAACCACGCCCAATCCCAGACACCGAAACGTCCTGCCTGGATACGTGAAGAAGGAAAACCATGAACACCCTTGAACCGGATCCAGGGCACCCGCGCGTCCTGGACGTCATCGTCGTCGGCGAGGCACTCATCGACATAGTCAAGTCCGGCACCGGCACCGTGGAACATCCGGGCGGGTCACCGGCGAATGTCGCCTATGGGCTCGGCCGCCTCGGCGTCAGCACAGGCCTGCGGACCGCGATCGGCGAGGACCGGCACGGCCAGCTCATCAGGGAACACCTGAGCAGCGCCGGAGTGGAGTTGCTGCCCGGATCCACCTCGCTGGACAGGACAGCCACCGCGACGGCGACCCTCGCCGCCGATGGCTCCGCCAGCTATGAGTTCGACATCCGGTGGGACCTGACCCCGGCCGTTCCGAACTTCCTTCCCAAGGTCTTCCACGCGGGCTCCATCGCAACATTCCTCGCTCCCGGGGCAGCTGCTGTCCGGTCCCTGATGCTCCAATGCCACGACTCGTGCCTCGTCACCTATGACCCCAACATCAGACCCGCGCTACTGGGCAGCCACCACGAAGCGAAAACCAGCTTCGAAGAACTCGTCCCGTTGACCGACGTCGTCAAACTCAGCGATGACGACGCGCACTGGCTTTACCCCGGAATGCCGCTGGAAGACATCGCGGCCCGTGTGCTGGGCCTTGGCGCCGAACTGGCGGTCATCACCACCGGCTCCGCCGGCTCCCTGCTCTCCACTGCCGCCGCGCAACTCAGCATCCCCGCGGTGGCAACACAAGTAGCCGATACCATCGGCGCAGGCGACTCATACATGTCCGCGCTGATCCACGGACTACTGAACCGAACCGGCGAGGGCCTGGCCCCGTCCGTGATCGAAAGGATAGGCCGCAACGCCTCCATGGCAGCCGCGATCACCGTGAGCCGCCCCGGAGCCAACCCACCGACGTGGACCGAGCTTGAGACAGAACTCTCCCGACGGCGGTCCGGTGATCCATCCGCGGCCGTCGCCCAACCTGCCTGAGCACCTCCGTGCGATCGGCGGCGACCCGGGGACGGGAGGGATAAACCAAGAGCCCCCTGTCGGATTCGAACCGACGACCCCCGCTTTAGGCCCAAGGCCTCTGTGCGCCTCGTTTCTGGTCGTTTTCGCCCGGATTCTCGGGGTTTTTGTGGTCAACGACAGACGATGATTTGTCATCGGTTGCCGTTCATTAAGGTGAGTTAAAGGTGAGTCGGTTGCAATGGCCGGGTTACTGTTGGCCACTGCAAAGGAGGCAGAGTCTGTCTAGCTCCCTTCCTCCCTTCCGCGGGTGGACCTTGACGGTCCCGTCTGGACCTTCATTGCGGTGGGCGTACGGGAGTCCATGACCAGCCCCCGTCGCGGCCAAAGGAAGCCCACAGAACGAGACATACGCGGGTTAGTCCTCCGTGGAGGGCCTCCTGTGTCGTGTGGAGCGCACCCCTCCCGCTCTGTGATCCATTGACTAGAGAAAGATCTTCACGTCATTCAATTTCTATTGAATCCGTTCTTACCCGTTCTAGTAGACAGACGATTCACTAGAACCATGAGCAGTTGATTCAAGTCCACTTGAATACTTCCCCGTATGTTCTAGTGGAAGCGCTTACAGCTAGAGCGCGAATCATCTCCGCGTCAGAATGCCAAAAATGTCCGAGGCGATGTAAGTGTTCTGCGAAGTCTCGAAAGGATAGTCCTCCAGGATCCCGAGTTGCTGCAACTTCACCACGGCGTTGCTGATGGTCTGGTAGTTCTTTCCGAACTTCTTGGCCAGCCTTGCCTTTGTGACGATCGGACTCGCCAAGAGGGATCCCGCCACATCGAGTATCACGCCGGTGGCCCCAGCTTCTCGAAGCGTATCCATGTGCTTCTGGCTGACGTCCAGAAGATCGTCAACGAGCGCGGCAGTCTCTTGGGCCGACGCGGCAATGCCCTCAGCGAAGAACTCCACCCAGCCGGACCAATCTCCTGTCTCACTTAGTCGGGCAAGCTGGTCCTGATAAACATCCCGTCTGGCCTCAAACCAAGGCGAGACACTGAGCAGCGGCTCCGAAACAACGGCGTCTCGCATAAGCCCAAGAACAATCAGAAGCCGCCCTAAGCGCCCGTTCCCGTCATTGAAAGGGTGGATAGTCTCAAACTGGTAATGCGCAAGGGCCGCAGCAATCACAGGATCTCGCCCACCTTCAGGGGCTTCGTTTATCCAGTCCAACAGGTCTCGGATGGCCGCATCCAGCTCAATACCTGGGGGTTGGGGAATGAACCGAGCCTCCGTGAGATCAGCGCCGCGGCTTCCAATAACGACCTGTACAGACCTAACAGCGCCAGCGTCTGCATTGTCCGCTGCGGTCCCCTTCACAAGAGTTCGATGCAGATCAGTAAGCAAGCCAGGGGTGATCCGCCGGCCAGCCTGAACCCAATCAAAGGCCCGATCAGCGACTTCAACATAGTTCATGATTTCGTCTAGCTCCGCACTTCGCGGCTTATCAGACGTGTCATCAACGGCAAGCACCCTGTCAAGAGGAGCATAAGTGCCCTCCAAAGCGGACGTGCTCTGGGCCTCACGCCTGATCATCGGCATGCGGATGAGGGCTGGGTTTGGCACTTGTCGGCTGGCTTTGTCTAGTGCACCGAGAGCCCTGTTAGCCCGACTCACAGCGTGCCAAGCGGAATTGCTAAGCTCCGGCTCCGGCCCTAACGGGTGCGGAACGTACGCGAAATGGTCGTACTCACGTTTCAGCCCGTCTGTTCCTCGGATAGGCACCAAACTTCCAATCGGGCTCTCGCGAAACCTCTCGACGTCCATACTTTCCTTTAATTTCAGGCGATTCTTGCTGACTTGAAGAGTACAACACACATTCTAGTCAAAAGCCTGTTGACTAGAATCACCTCCTTCCGGGATCCCAGCAGGCGCAGTGTCGCACATCTGTAGAAACGTTGAAGTTAGCGCCCACCCGGCCCGCGGGAATTGTGGATTTGACCGCCTAGTGGAGGCATTCTGTGACGATCGATCGGCGTCTCATCGCCCGATCGCGCCACTGTATTTCGCAGCTCTTGATTCCGCGTCTCAAACCTTCGGAGTTTGTCGAGCTCCGGCGTCACCTGCCTAGATGCGCTCGAGCGTGAGCCTCTTCGTGTGGTCATGTGGCACGCCTCCGAGCCGGAACAGGGTCGGAGCGGCGGGGGACGTCCGCAAGACAAGCGTGAGGCATGAGACAAGCTGTGCGAGAACGAGGGAGTTGAAGTCCCGTCCCTTGACGCCCAGAGGAGGGCGCTCGATCGCGGCGAAGTGTAGCCCCGCCTTTCGTAATGCATATCGCTCGTCGTCGAGGCGAAGGATCTTGTGATCCAGGCTGACTAGGACGTCGAAGGACTCTTCGGCGGCCGCGCGGAAGAGCTTCGGGTCGAGCGTGCCGCGCCAATTCAACGACTTCACGGAGTGGAATTCGCAATTGCGGAAAGCCGCCTCCAACGAAGGCATGAGCCGGTACGAAACACACTCATCAAGGAGGAACTTCAAGCGACGGACCCCCGATGGATCGCCGTGACCTCGACGTCAAAATCGACGGCATCCTCAGCGGCCTCTCGGCTGACGTCGGGATAGTAGTAGTGAAGGTCATCGAAGTCCTCCTCGTCGGGATGCTCGCCGAGGAACTGGGTTACGACGTCGTAGGGTACGCGGGTACCGTCGATCGTCGGCCACCCGCCGAGGCGATCGCCGTTCACATTCAGGCGAGGCCGAGGGTGCTCGAAATCCGCGACCGTCTGATTCTGGAGGTTCTCAAACGGGCGGAAGATGTCAGCTAGAGTGAAGGCCGCCATTTGACCCTTGTGCCGGACAAGGTCAACGATGTTGCCCGAACCGTCAGTTACGGCGATCGTTCTGCCGTCGGTCTCGAATCGGTATGCCGAGGGATGATCGTTGAAGTTAAACGAGCGGAGGGTACCGAATGCCGTTCGAATGCTCTGGAGTGACGTGCGCGCTCGGAGATAGGCCATAGCGCGAAGTGCCGTGACGTCCCGGAAAGAATAGAGCGGCGGCCGGCCGGCGCTCACTTCAGGGATGAGGAGGCCAGACTTGCGCCATAGATACAGCTGATGCAAAGAGGTGCCCGAAAGCGTAGCCGTGAGGTCGGCTGGAAATGACATGCGCTCTCCCTCCCCAGGATCGACTGGCCCTTGTCTTGCTAACACAATCCCAGAGGGAACCGACAGAGTCATATCGCCGCGCCGACAAGTTCCTCGTCCATATCGTGGCAGAACTCCCAGCCAAGGACTCTCAGCTATGGAGCTGAGTCCTTGCTAGCGACAGACTGTGACCCGCACCGATGAGTGGCGGATTTTCGAAGCGCCGAACGTCAATGTGACGGCAAGACGTGAGATCGCCGATCGGGGAACTCATCCCTGCCGGGCGGAAGGGACCTCTTTCAAACGGTTCAGCGAGGTGCGCGCGACGGGCTCCCACCACGGCTCGGGTCTTCAACAAATTTGAAGCCCGCCGGCAGGTCCATAACGATCCCCATTATCAGGGTGCATCCTGTTGGCGTCGGTTCAAGGGTGTAGGTGGGGCCGTTTATCCTGACGGGTGTGACGGGCCTTGTCGTGGCCTACCGCGGGCTTTTTCCTCACCAATGACCTCGTCTTTGAACACCTCCCAAAATTGACTTGGCCGCGTGTCTGCTTAGCCGCCCGGCGGGCACAACCCAAATCACCGTCGACACGCGGGCGTGTCAAGTGCTCGCGCCGGGAAGTGCGTCTGGGATCAGAGTGATTCGAGTCATGCGCGGGCCGCGCGGGCGATAAGTGCCCGCTGTGCTACTAGCCGAATCATCTCCACGTCCGCTTGCAAAGACTCAGTTTCAGTGCTGGACGGAAGTAATACTTCTTCGCTGTTGCCACCACCATCTTGTTTGGAATGGACGATTCGGCATCTGATGGCATAAATACGGTCAGCGGCTTGGTCACGTATGTCAACTTGATTGCCGCTCAGCTGGAAGGCCCCGACACCTTTCACTTTCTGATTCTTCGAGCAAAAATGATCCTTGTACTCAGGCAACGACTCGACGAACTCGCGCAAATCAGCCTCGTCCATGCAGGCGCGAATCGTTGCCCGAAGCTGTTCCCGCTCAGCCATGCCACCCCTCGCGGCCGGAGCTGCGAGATTAATCAGTCGATTCAGTGCGACGTCGTTCAGTGCATCAAATCCCGGATGCAGGAGCTGACTCCTGACCGAGTGAACGGTCTGCTCCCTGGCGAAGAACGGGAAGAAGTATTCAAGCGACTGGTAGTAGGCAAGATATTCGAGTAGCGGCAATCCCGCGGCCGCGCGGCCATATTGGTACAGCTCGAGCGCTTGCCCCGCATATCGATTGCGCGGAAACTTCGGAGGGTGATCTGGGCGTTCGTAACGACGCCTTCGGTTCGCACGCCGTCGCTTGGCCAACTGCACCGGGACTCCATATACCACGTCAAGGTCGAAGAGCATTGCAGCAGCGTAACGCTCGAGTGCTTCCAACGACGCCTCATGGGTGGACGTAGTGACGCCGTCAACTTTGATTGTCACCCCTCGTTCGAGCAGAATCTCGAATTCGGCGGACGCTGGCGAAATCTCGATGGAAACTCCGCTCTGCTCGACTGCAAGTCGCCAGTTTTCGGCAGGGAAGCGGCGTGGCGCTGGCCCATCTTCAAACGCTTCTTGCTCCAACTCGGCGTCGCCGTCGGCAATAATCTCGACACCGGGGAGTTGTTGAAAAACGCGACCATTACTGAGACGCCCAGGCGTCCCGCCTCCGACTACCTGAGCCTCGATGCGCCCTGATGCCGTATCAACGACGGCCACGTAGTCGCCGAGCACGATGTACTTCTCGAATTCTATACGTAGGAAATCTTCCATGTCCCGAGGAAATACTGTGACCTGCCGCGTGCGCCTTCCGTTCGGCAGTCCGAGCAGCACATAGTGGCGCGAACGGCCAGGGGCCATTTCCTCGAAGGATCGGACCTCGGTCTCGATGCTCGCCGCGGCAGCTCGCCCGAGGAGAAGATCTAACGACGTCGGTTGGGTGGTCAGCGTCGGCTCCGGCGCATCAGAAATGTTCGTCACGCTCACAAACCTATCCGAAACCCGGCCTCTGTACCCGCGACCGAGCAGTCGTCGAAAACCCCGAACTCGGCCACAAACGGGGCTCAGGGACACCCACCCCGGACGTTAGCTTCCCCTCAAACGGCCCAGGACCCCTGGCGCGTGCCGCGCCGCCACGACCCCGCCATGGACAGCCATAAGAATCATCGCTGTTTGTCATTCTGATCTTCAATCATCGCTGGGCTGGACCTCTGCGCAACCAGGGCGCTGCGCGCCGTCCGCAGTCCAAAACTTCGTTCGGCGCTCCTGCGTCGCTTGTTTCCTCCCGAACTTTTGGACCGCTCCCGGTACCCCAAGTTGCACTCCGGCCCCTCAACCCAGCGGAGGCTCCGCTATTAGAACGACGCCGAAAACTGAACCGGCCGCCCATTCAAGGAGAATCACCGTGGAAACGCTCACCATCAAAACACCCGCCGATGTCCTCAGCTTCATCGGCCACACCCTGGGCTTCTGGCCCCACGAGAGTCTCGTCTGCATCACGATCGACACCAACCGCATCGGCGCCACCCTCCGCGTGGACCTGCCAAAGCACGACGGCAGCGAACTCGCCTACGCACGCACCGTCGCCGGCTACCTCGCCAACGACCCCAAAGCCACCAGCGCCCCCTTCGCCGTCTACACCTCTGGCACCAAAGGTCGTCGCCGTGAGCATCGTCTCACGGCACGTCATGTCGCGACGTAATGCCACCCCGATGAAGGATCGTGAATGGGAAGACTTGCGGTGAATGTGGTCAAGACTTCGAACAGTCTCGCACCTCGCAGCGATTCTGCTCTACGAGCTGCGGCAACGGGCAACGAGACCGCCGACGGCGCACACGGAGACGGCCATGACCATGTCCATCGCCAGGCTCTCCGCACAGTCGGGTCTGAGGTACCTGTTCAAGACCACGATGATGGATGATGTGTCGCCGACTCCTCCGGACGCCACAAGCTACTACATGAAGGCCGGGACACCGCAGGGGCGCTGGCTCGGTAGCGGCCTGGGCGGCATCACCCGAGCCCGCGGCGACCCAGTCACCGAAACCGATGCCAAAGCCATCTTCGACGAAACTGTCCATCCGGACACCGGCGCTCCCCTGGGCCGCCCGCACGGCCAACCCACACTCGTCCAAAACAGCCAGGGACAAGCCGGCACGCGCCGCGCTGTCGCCGGATTCGATCTGACGTTCAGCGTTCCCAAGTCCGTGTCCGTGCTCTGGGCGCTGAGCCCGCGGACCCTCCAAGACCAGATCCTTCAAACCCACCACGACGCCGTCACCGCCACACTGGAATGGTTGGAAGAGTCCGTCATCCACACAAGATCCGGACGCAATGGCGTTGCCCGCATCGGCACCACGGGAGCCATCGCCGCCGCCTTTGATCATTGGGAGTCGCGCGCCGGGGACCCGCAGCTGCACACGCATCTGGTCATCGCCAACCGCGTCCAACGGACCACCGACGGCGCCTGGGTCACCCTCGACTCCCGGACCCTCTACAAGGCCGCCGTCGCTGCCAGCGAACACTACAACGGACTGCTCTTCGACTCCCTCCACCGCCGCCTCGGGACCGACACCGACATCCGCGAGCCCGCAGCCACCACGCATAACCCGAGTGCGCAGCTGACCGGCGTCGATGACAGCCTGATCCGCGAATTCTCAAACCGCTCCCGCCTCATCGAGCTGGAGACCGACCGCCTCGTGGCCGCATGGACCACAGACCACGGCACTCCCCCAACGGCGACCACCACCATCAAACTCCGCCAGCAGGCAACCCTCTCCACCCGCACCCCCAAAGCCGACATCATTGCGCCGCTCCGTGAGCTCTCCGCACAGTGGAGGGCACGCGCGGCAGCCAAAGGCTTCGAGCCCCGGCTCGTTCTGGCCAACACCATCCGGCGGTCACGGACAAACCCGTTCCGATCTTCCGACTTCACCCACGACTGGGTCGACGCCGTCGCCTCGCTCACCCGGGAGCGGGTCGCCACCAAGCGCGCCACCTGGAACCGCTGGAACCTCCTCGCCGAGGCCGAACGGGTCTGCGCCGCGATCCGCTGCCACACACCGGACGATCGCAACGCCTTGATCGACGCCGTCGCCACCGCCGCCGAAGCCCAATCGGTCCCCCTCAACGCCTACCGCTACAGCGTCCCCGCGGACGCGCAGCCCGATCTCCGCCTCGGCAAGCAGAGCATTTTCGACTTCCACGGGTCCCGTCTCTACACCGACGCCACCACCCTCGCGTGCGAGGAGACCGTCATGGGGGCAAGGAACGACGACGGCGGCCCCGCCGTCCGGCCAATGGTCGCCATGGATGAACTCGCCGGCTACCAGGACCACGGCAAATTCGGGCTGCACGATGACCAGAGCGCCGCCGCTGCAGAGATCCTGCTAAGCGGAAACCGGCTCGACGCCGTCGTCGGACCCGCCGGAACCGGTAAGACCACCGCCCTCGGCGCGGTGAAGGCCGCCTGGGAAGCAGAGTTCGGGCCCGGCAGCGTAGTCGGATTGGCGCCCGCGGCGGCGAGCGCCGAGGTTTTGGGGCGGGAGCTGTCCATGGTCGCGGAGAATGTCGCCAAGTGGCTGTACGAGTCCGCCGGTGAGGGGGCCAGTCGCCGGGCTGAGCGGTTCTTCGATGCAGAGCGGCGGCTCACCCATCCTGAGGCTAAGTCAAGCCCGCAGACCGCTCTGCTCGCACAGAAAGCCGCTTGGCTCTCCGCCGAGCAGGACCGGTGGCGGTTCCATTCGAACCAGCTGGTTGTCGTCGATGAGGCCTCGATGGTGTCGACCCTTCAGCTCGCCGCGCTTGTGGAACAGGCCCGGGACGCCGGAGCAAAGATCCTATTGGTGGGCGATCCCGGGCAGCTGGATGCCATCGACGCCGGTGGGGTCCTGGGCTGGCTGGACCGGCAAGGCAAGACCGCCCGGCTGAGCACCATCTGGCGCTTCGAGAACGCCTGGGAACGCGAGGCCTCGCTGAAACTCCGCGCCGGGGACGTCGCGGCGATTACTGACTACGACCGGCATCAGCGGATCCGGCACGGAACCTATCTGGACATGGTCGGTCAGGCATATCTGAACTGGCAGGCCGACATCCGTGTGGGAAGGTCGTCCATCCTTATCGCCGCGGACAACGACACCGTCAGCATGCTCAACGAACGAGCCCAGGCCGACCGCGTGATCCAGGGCCTTGTGGACGCCGAACAGACAGCACTCCTGGCGGACACGCTGTGTGCCGGGCGCGGTGACACGATCATCGCCCGCCGCAACGACCGCACCGTTGCCGACAGCAACGGTGACTTCATCCGCAACGGCACTCTGCTCGACGTCGTACGTGCCGGCAAGCGCGACGGCTCCCTCTCCGCGGTCCGGAAGGACACCGGCGCCATCGTCACCCTGCACCGCGAGTATGTCGAGTCGGCCGTGGAACTGGGATACGCGACAACCGCCCACCGCGCCCAAGGAATCACCGTCGACACCGGCCACACCGTCGTCACCCAAGGACGTCTCACACGCGAACTTCTCTACGTCAGCATGACGCGCGGACGTGCCGGCAATTACGCGTACATCAGCGAAAACGACCCCAGCGACCACGAGCCGCTGGACCCCTCCTTGCAGCCGCAATGGCAGGAGATCCTCGCCGAAGTGCTCGCTGCCGAAGGCGCCGAACGAACCGCTCACGAAGTCCGCGACGCCGAACAGTCAAGCGCCGACACGCTCGACCGGCTCAGCGCCGAATACGACTACCTCGCACAAATCGCATCCGCCGAAGACCTGACAAGGTTCATCAAGGCGCGCACTTCGGAGATTGATGAGGTGTTGCAACAATCCCCCTCGTGGGGGGCGGCCGTCGCAGCCTGGCGCCGAGCGACCGCTGCCAGCCGGCCCGGGGCTCAGCGGACTGTGACCGCCGCTTTGGAAACAAGCGGCGATGCAAAGGACGTCGCAGCCGTTCTGCACGCCCGGCTCGTCAACTTCTCATCCCGCATGCCAGCCGGCGATCGTGCCGTCATCCCCGAACCACTTCATACCAACCGGCCCGACCTCGCTGACATGATCAACCAAGTAACCCATAAGATCAGGCAGCGGGCCAAGCAAGTCGCGTCGGCCGCTTTGACGGAGGACACTGAATGGAAACGTAAACTCGTCCAAACGCTCCCGCCGAACGTGACCGCGACAGACACCGCCCGCCTGGTCGCCAGGGTTGCCATCTACAGGGACCGTTGGGGTATCGACGACTCAGCCCTCCCTCTGGGACCTGCACCGGCAGACCATGATTGGGAACAGTCATCGCAGTACGAACACCTCAAGCGCGTCGCCGACCGGGCTTCGTCCCAAGCCAACCGGCAACAACAACCCGGCAAATGGCTGGAAGATTCGATCTCCCGACAGATCAGCCCCATTAGCGTCGGTTGGCAGCTCTGACATCAAAATCACTCTGCTCCTCCGCACGGTCATGCCGTCTGCACCTTTGTCTCCCATGAAGTTGGAACAGAGCCTGGCCGTATGTCAGGTGACCAAGACCACGGAGACTCCAATGACGACGACGCCAAATCGCAACCAGCCCGTCGAGGTTGACCAACAGTGGCTAACCCCGAAGGAGATCTGCGCTCAGCTACAGATCCCGGAGCAGACCTTCTACCAGTGGCGAGCCAAGCACATCGGGCCACACGCATACCGCATCGGCAGGCACCTGCGAATCAGGCAAAGCGACTTCGTTGCCTGGCTGTCGCTGCACGCAGAGCCGTAACCGGCCCAAAACCTGCACGCGATAAATGAGCAGGTACCCACTGCCCCTGGGAACATGGGGTCTCATCCGCACTGACCGGGCAACAGCAAGAAGCTGGCGTGCGCGGGCCAGATACCGGGACCTCGACGGGCAAACGCGAAAAATCGAAGCCCGCGGACCATCCGCCGCAGCGGCACGGCGAAATCTCCAAATCAAGCTGCAAAAAAGGCAGACCCAAGGCAACGCCCTCATCAGCGCAACAGACCAGATCCGCGACCTCTCAGAGGTTTACCTGGCAGAGCTGCAACGCTCGGACAAGGCATCGCGGACCAAAGACAAGTATGCATTCAGCGTCAAGAAGTACATTCTGCCTGGAATCGGCTCTGTCCGCATTGGAGAGACCACGCCAGGCGTCGTGGATCACTTCATTCGAAATGTTGTCGACGCGGCCGGCCCGGCTACGGCCCGCACTTGCGGGGCCGTGTTGTCGTCGATGTTCAAAATTGCGCTGCGCCACGACGCTGTGAGCATCAATCCGGTCCTAGGAATCTCCATCCCGAGAAGTCGGGCGGCAAAGCCTCAAGCTCTGGATCCAGGACAGTTTCTGGATCTGAGGACCAAGCTCATTGCTTGGGAGCAGGGATCGGTGCTTGGCCGCACGAGGTCCCAGGAACTCCACCAAATCGCCGACGTCCTCATCACCACCGGCCTACGCCCAGGCGAACTGTTCGCACTGTCCTGGGCTGATGTCGACCTCGAGGCAGACCCGCCGACCGTCCATGTCCACGCCACAGTCATCCGTACTTCCACCGGGGGTGTCACCATTCAAGACCACCCAAAATCCGAGCACGGATTCCGCTACGTGACCATACCGCCAAATCTCGCCGAGTCGCTTCGAAGACGACAGCTCAGGCAACGCAGCAACGCCACTGGGAATCCCTTGGACTTGGTCTTTCCCTCGTCCACAGGAACGGTGTGCGATCCGAACAATGTCGGCAAGACCTGGCGCAAAGCGGCAGACGACATCGGATACTCGTGGGTGACGTTCAAAACGTTCCGCAAGGCCAATGCGACCCTCATTGCACGGACCATGGGCGCCGAAACTGCCGCCTACCAGGCAGGGCACTCCAAGGTGTCAATGACCCGAAAGCACTACGTCGAGGAATACAAAGAAGCGATCGACACACGGGCCGTGCTCGGCGCCTTCGACGCAGCCAACGGGGGACCAGGAGCGCCTGGCAGGACCGGTCTCCAAATCTGATTCAGGTGAGTTAAAGGTGAGTCCAGATCGAAAAAGTTCAAATGGCTCTGACCCGAATCAACATACCTGCAGGTCAGAGCCAAACTAAGAGCCCCCTGTCGGATTCGAACCGACGACCCCCGCTTTAGGCCCGGACGCCTTGGTGCGCCCGGAATATGGTCATTTTCCCCAAGATTCTAGGGGTTTTTGCGGTCAACGGCGGGCGATGATTTGTCATTGGTTGCCGCCGATTAAGGTGAGTTAAAGGTGAGTCGGATGTAATTGCGGTCCCCCAGTAATGCCCGCCAGCCCGCGTCCGAAACCTCACACAGCCGTTACTTCCTCCTGTCCGCGGAGGGAGGGATTCCGCAGCCTCCTGCTGGTCCTTCATGGTTGACGATCTCCGATGCCGCATTCCTTCGGCTGAGCCTTAAGCACACGGGGGGAAGGGCGGGACGAAGAGACGCGGAATAGTCACCGCGGGAAAAGTCCTTCGCATGCTTCTCTGAGCCCATCAAGACCAAGGCCGCCCCAACTGGGCTCACCATCGTTCCGCACCGCCGAGGCACCAGCCCAAGACTCGCCAAGCCGGACAAGACCAAGCGCTCAAGCGGCAAAATCTGCGGCCCCTGCTTCACCACCGCCACACGCACCCACGGGACCTGCCCTGACTGCGGCCAGCACGGGCTGCTCCCGGGCCCGCCCGAGACCATCGGTGGGCCGCGATGCCCACCCTGCGCAGGCATCCCAAGGCCTGCGTCTTATAGATGCAAAGCGGAAGGGGGGCAGGAGCGCCGCAGGCCATGCAGACCGGCTTGCTGCGGTGGAGGTTCCGCCACTCCTATCCCATGCGGTGCTATTGGTCCGCCGAGACCCCGGACTTGTCCGCCAGGATCAATACCTGTTTCAAACATCCCCGTACAGTTGCGACAACTTGGACAGCAGTTCAGGCCTATCAGTCGTGACCACCATCCGCCCGGAGCTCGAGAGCTTTGGTTACCAACATTGCGGCTGCTCCGGTGATCGTTGCCCTTTTCCAGTTAGAGCTGATGTTGATGTGAAGATTACGGGTGGCATGAGACGGGCAGTGTCCATAGACAGCTTCCCGGACTCCCGCCAGTAGAGGGTCGCCGGCGGCTGAAAGGACACCGCCGAGAATGATCATGCTGGGGTTGAAGGCGTTGACGAGGTTGGAAAGGACGAGTCCCAGGTTGTGGCCTGCCTTCCGCACTTCATACGCTGCGGACTTGCTCCCTTTTTGAACTTGAAGGACGACATCGTGGGCGGTTTCTGTGGGAAGTCCTTCGCTGGCAAGTCGTGTTGCCAACCGGCGGCCGCCTGCGACAGCCACCAGGCAGCCCGTTCTGCCGCAGACACACGGGATGTCGTCATGGCCGGCCAGGTAGGTGTGGCCGATGTTGCCAGCGGCACCGTCTGCACCACGAAACAGGCGGCCGTCGAAGATTAAGCTGGCGCCGATATCCATCCCTACTTTGACGAAAAGGACGTCTTTACATGGCTGGCCGCATGTCGCTGTCTCCCCTATGGCCATGAAGTTGGTGTCGGTATCTACGAGCACCGGGCACCCGTATTTCTCGAAGAGCCAGTCGGCTACCGGGAAGCCGTCCCAACCCGACGTCCCCATCGGGCTAACGACCCTTCCCGCGCTGAAGTCCACGAGGCCGGTCAGCCCAACTGCTACTCCCCAGATGCGTTGCTCTGGCCCGATTTCCGCGTGTAGGAGGCCGGCGTATTCGACGAGGACATCCAGGGTCGCGGTTGGGCCGCGCGAAATGTCGTGCTCGAGTTCTTTCTCCTTCATAATATTTCCGGCCAAATCTAGGATCGCAACGTTGATTGTGACCAAGCCGATGACTGCCGCGACAACGACCCCCGCCGCCTCATTGAACTTGAAGACAGAGGGCCGCCGACCTCCAGTGGAAAACGATTGGCCCGCACCGACGATCAATCCTGTGTCCAGGAGTTCTTTGAGCCTCTCAGCGACCGTCGACCGGGAGAGCCCGGTATTTTCCATCAGTTCCATGCGGGTGGTCGCGGTTCCAGCTCGGATCAGTGAAAGGACTTGATCCGAGCCTGGAACCTCACCCTGGTGGACAGATCTTGGCGGAGCGGACGACCCGGAATTTCCCGCAGGCGTTGTCCACCGCCCATGTCCAGACCAGTTATCGCCAGCCGCTGTCCGCGAGTGCATTAGTGCGGGCTGGTTCGTGCTGAGCGGCATGGTTATCCAGCGTCTTCCGGGGCCAGCACGATATCGAAGCGCACGTCCGTCCAGCTTTGCCCGCCGGCCAACGGCCTGCCGTCAGGAGTCGCCTGAGCAGCTGGGTGCGGATGGAAGTCCTTGACGAGGGATTCTTTAACTCCAAAGACGCTGTCGGAGTCGAGCAGCTCGTCGCCTCTGACGAAGATGTGCGTCACCAGAGTCCGGTATCCGTCGGCCACCACCATGAAGTGCAAATGTGATGCGCGGTAGGGTGAGCGGCCAACGGCATCAAGGAGTCTTCCAACAGGGCCATCGTTGGGAATGGGGTACGGGGTCGGCTTCAGTGCCCAGAACTTGTAGTTGCCTTGGGCGTCCGAGAAGAGTCGGGCGCGTCCGTAGATCCTGCCGTCGGCGTGCTGGACGTCGTACAGGCCTTCGTCGTCGGCTTCCCAGACTTCGATTTTGGCGTTCGGAATTGGGTTTCCGTCGGTGTCGGTGACCGTTCCTTCCACCCAGCATGGTTCTCCTGGCGCGCCTCCGCTGATATCGCCGCCTTGTTCGATCAAGGGCGCGTCATCGACGAAGAACGGTCCGAAAACGGTGGCCTCGGTTGCGTCCTTGTAGGCTTCGTTGTTGACGGCGATCGTCTGCATGGACAGTCCGAGGACGTCGGAGAGCAGGACGAACTCCTGCCGCCGGTGGTCCGTTATGTGGCCAGCTGCGGTGAGGAAATCGATGCAGGAATTCCATTCGGCTTCTGTCAGGCGCACTTCCCGCACGAAAGCGTGGGTGTGTTTGACGAGGGCCTGCATGAGGTATTTCAGCCGTTCGTCGGGGGCCTCGGCGAAGGATGCGACGACCTTGTCTGTCAGTTCCTGTTCACGCGAGGACTGCTCGGCTGATGCCGCGGTTGTGGTCTGTGTCTGATTCACAGCTGTCCTTTCTCAATGGGTTCCCCGGCCCATGCCAGGCGCAGGATCTTCTCCAGATCCTGTCGGGTCACGGGTCGCGGATTGGTTGCTGGTACGGCCTCGACACAGAGCGCCGCCGCCTCGGGAAGGTCTTCTTCCCTCAGGCCAAGGGCGGCGAGGGACTTCGGAGCGTCGACCTCCTCGCGGAACCTGAAGAGAGCTTCCTCTGCCGAGAGTCCGCCGAAGGTTTCGCTGATCCTCCTGGCGGCGTCAGGGGCCGCAGGTGCGTTGAATGCGGTGACATAGGCCAGGACTATTGAGTGCATCTCGGCATGGGATAGTCCGTAGCGGCCTCCGAGCACGTGGCAGATCTTGTGGTGCAGGCCGGAGCCGGCACTGGCGAATGCGACGGCGGCCAGGTAAGCCCCGTAGAGCGTCTGTTCGCGGGCGTCGAGGTTGTCGGGTGCGTTGTGGAGAGCCTTGAGTCCGGGCACAAGGGCCCGGAGCGCTTCAGTGCCCATCGCACGGTTGATCGGATCGGCACGAGGTGCCCAGAACCCGTCTATGGCATGTGCCATGGCATTGATCCCCGAAGCGATAGCGAGGTGGGCGGGAAGCCCCGAGGTAAGGGAAGCGTCGTAGACGACGACGGCGGGCAGAACGCGCGGGTCTGAACCGGTCGTTTTCCGGCCTTGATCGGTGATGCCCCACACGTCGGTAGCTTCTGAACCAGAGAAGGTTGTCGGAAGCGCCACAATCGGCAGACCGGTCTTTAGCGCCACGGCTTTCGCCAGTCCCGTGGCCGAGCCTCCGCCGACGCAGACAATGGCATCGCATGTTGTTTCCTGGGCTGTTGCAACAGCACGGGCCGCGCTGTTGGCCGGAACATGCTGGATGACTTCGTCGATCCGCACAGCTTCCGGCATTCGGGCGGCGATGGAACCGGCAAGTTCCTGCGCGGAGGTGCCGGCAATCAACAAGACCCGTTCGCTGCCCAGCTCAGTCACCGCGGCAGTTGTGTTCTCGACGGCCCCGCCGGTCCCGAACACGACACGCTGGCCAAGGGTCTTATGGTCAAAAGCGATGCCCATTGTCCGGCAGCCTCCTTGTAGTGGTGGCCGTTCGGCCGCAAACATGACGTCGCGATCTACCCGGCCGGATGGAATACCCGCTGTGAGGCTGGCATCTGGGTTTCAGCGGCGCCGGTAGGTCGCCTGGCTACGACTTTCGACTATCCATTTGCAGGCAACAAGACAAATGGTCATTGAATGGACACTGGTGTGGTTACCAGGTGCGGATGGCCGTGCCGGGTTTCCATCCGAGTGCGCGGGAGATGCCCAGACCGGAGGCCATGACGGAAGGTATGGCGGCCTGCAGCTTCACAGATCCGGAGCGCACCACTACCGAGAGAGCGGCGACAACGCGGCCCTGGCCATCAACAATCCGGGTCGCCACTGAATCGGCACCTTCGGAAAGTTCCCCCGCACGGTGGCCATGCCTGTCAGCCGGCAGGAGGCAAGGTCCCGGCGGAGTTCATCCGGGTCGACTTTCGTCTTAGGGGTGTACTTCATCAGTCGCCCCTGCAGGACTTGTTCCGCGAAGGAACTTTCCGCGTGGCTAAGCAGGATCTTTCCTACTCCGGAACAGTGAAGCGGCAGTTTCCCGCCGACCTGGGACACCAGTCCCACTGCCTGGGGTGCGGACATCCGCTCAATAATGACAGCGTGGTCTTCGGTCAGCACAGCCAGTTGCACGTGCTGGTGCAAGGCGGTGTAGAGGTCATCCATGAATGGTTTGGCCAGGGCGCGCAGCGATTCAGTCCGGGGCGTCAGCGTCGCCAGCTGCCACAGGCGCATCCCGATCGTGTATTTCCCGTCCTCACGCCGGTCCAGGGCACCGGCTTCGGTCAGCTCGGCGACAAGGCGGCGAACTGTGGGATGTGGCAGGCCGGTTTCCCGGACGAAATCCGCCAGGCTCAGCGAGTCCCGTCCTGCGCGGAACGCGAAGAGCAGTTCGAGCAGACGGGAGCTCACGCTCCTGCCCGGTTCGCTTGTCCTGGGCATCGCAATCCCTTCGCGGCCAACGGTTGAGGCCTTCATTCATTCTACCAAGAAATGTTCATTCAATGACCATGAGGGAGTCACGGAGGAGGCGATGACGTGAACATGATCCTGGCGCGGGATTCGCGTTTACAGACGAAAGACGGGAGATGTCTGAGTGACAGAGTCGCCGACGCATCAGCCCCAAATCGCGATCATTGGGGGAGGAATTGGTGGCATGGCCGCCGCCGCCTTCCTCGATCGTGCGGGACTTCCAAGCAAGGTTTATGAGCAGGCATCTGCGATCAAAGAGGTCGGTGCCGGCTTGGTCGTGGCCCCCAATGCTGCACGCATGCTGCGTCATCTGGGCGTGCTAGACGAGCTGAAGAAGCGGTCAGTGCAACTTGAAACAGGTTGGGAGTTCCGCCGTTGGAAGGACGGCACCATACTCTCTGCCGAGAACCTCACGACAGAGTGCGAACGCCTTTACGGGGAACACACCTACACGGCCCACCGCGCAGACCTTCTGGAGATCATCAACTCGGCAGTGCCCAGCGGAACCATCCAGCTGGGAAAGCGCTGCGTGGGGGTCTCCCTCGACGAAGGCAAGCCAACCGTGCGGTTCGAAGACGGGGAGGTGATCCATCCGGACATCCTCATCGGGGCCGACGGGATCCACTCCATCGTCCGGCCGCTCGTGGCTGAGCCCGGCCCTGCCAAATACTCGGGCATGTGCGCATTCCGTGCTCTGGTCCCGGCCGAAAAGGCCCCGGATTTCGCGCTGCGTCCCGCGCAAACCCTGTGGATCGGCCCCGGCCGTCACCTAGTGCACTACCCGGTGTCAGATGGCAAGTTCGTCAACGTGGTCGCTTTCGCTCCGGCCGGCACGGACACCACCGAATCGTGGACCGCAACGGCCACGATCGAGGAGTTCCTTGCGGAATTTGCGGGTTGGGACACGCGCCTGCAGCAACTTATCGCGGCAGCCGAAACACCGGGACGGTGGGCCTTGCTGGACCGTGCACCGCTGGAGCACTGGAGTGACGGTCCGGCAACATTGCTCGGCGATGCCGCCCATCCTATGTTTCCGTTCTTCGCCCAGGGTGCAGCTCAATCCATCGAAGATGCGGCCCTGCTGGCGCTGTGCCTGTCCGAAGACATTGACGATCCGGCAGCGGCACTGCGGAAGTACGAATCGCTCCGGATTCCCCGGACTACCCGCCTGCAGGAGATCAGCCACGGGCGCGCACACATCAATCACCTGCCCGACGGTGAGGAACAGCAGGCCCGTGACCTTGCCTTTGGGCAAGACGATCCTTTGGTCGCGAACGGGTGGATCTATGAGTATGACCCTGTAGTCGCGCTCACTTCCGCTTCCTAAGCAGCCCATCGAATCAGCCCGTGCCGCACCGCGGCAGTACAAAAAGGAGGTGCCATGACACAGTCAAAGGCATACCAACTCGTAGCGAAGACGCTCTCGGAGCTGGGACACGATACGATCTTCGGTCTTCTCGGAAGCGGAAACTTCCAGTTCACTGATTCCTTTGCCCGCGACTTCGGCGGGCGCTTCGTCTGGGTCCGCCACGAGTCCGCAGCGGTCGCCGCGGCCGCGACCTACGCCCAGATCACCGGCCGTCTGGGCATCGCCTGCGTGCACCAGGGCCCGGGTGTGACCAACACCCTGACCACGCTGACTCATGCGGTCCGAGAACGCCAGCCGGTCCTGCTGCTGGCGGGCGAAACCAGCAGGGGCATCGTTGTGAACCAGACGATCGACCTCGCCGCGTTCGCAGCAGCCGCAGGAGCCCGTGTCGTCCAGGTCAAGGACGCCAGCAACGTGATCGACGTCATCGCACACGCCGCCGAAACAGCTGTTCGCGACCAGATTCCCGTTGTCGTGGGCATTCCGGTGGACATCCAGCAGGAAGACGCGGAGTGGCACGAACTTCCGGCGCGGGCCTCACGCAATGTACCCCGCAGCCGCCCCAGCGCCGAAGACATTTCAAGCGCCGCTGACCTCATCGAGGCATGCTCCCGTCCACTGCTGCTGGCAGGACGCGGTGCCGTGCTGGCTGATGCCCGGGCATCGCTGGAAGCGCTCGGTGACCGGATCGGGTCGCTGTTCGGAACCTCGCTGGTGGCCAACGGCTTCTTCGCCGGAAACCCACTGAGCGTGGGGGTCTGTGGCGGGTTCTCTTCCGAGCTGGTCCCGGAAGTCGTTCCGCAGGCCGACCTAGTGTTGGCCTTCGGTGCCACCTTGAACCAGTGGACCACGATGCACAGTACGCTCATTGACCGCAGCAAAGTCATTCAGTGCGACACCGACGAAGCAGCTATCGGCGTGAATGGTGCTGTGCAGTTGGGGCTGGTCGGGGACGCTGCAGAAACCGCGGCCGCGCTGCTGGAGGAACTCGAACGGCGCGGCCACAGCGGTTCGGGCTTCCGGGGCACTGACGTCGAATTGCAGCTGAAGTCGTATGTCGCCGCCGAACAGTATGAGGAAGTCGTCGAAGACGGTGTCGTGGACCCGCGTTCATTCGTGGTGGCCCTGGACAGGTTGCTGCCGCAGGAACGGACAGTGACCTACGACAGCGGTCATTTCCACTGGTTCCCCACTCCTTATCTGAGCATCCCGGACGCGGCTGGCTTTGTCGCCGCCCAGGGTTTCCAGTCGGTCGGTATCGGGCTGGGCGTCGCTGTCGGCGCAGCCGCGGCCCGGCCTGACCGCACCGTCCTTCTGTGCATCGGCGACGGCGGGACTTTGATGGGCCTTGGCGACCTCGATGCCATCATCGGGCAGAACCTGAACGTTGTAGTTGCGGTTTTCAACGACGGCGCCTACGGCGCTGAAGTCCATCACTTCGAGCCCATGGGCTTCTCCTCCGAACTGATCAGCCTGGGTGATCGGGACCTGGCTGGCGTGGCCAGCGCCTTGGGCGGCCGTGCCGCTACCATCCGATCCATCTCGGAGCTGGAACAAAGCGTGAGCGAATGGAAGGAACAGGGTGGCGGCCCGCTGCTTCTGGATTGCAAGGTCAATCCCCGCGTCCGTTCTGAGCGGCTCCAGGAAGCGTTCCGCCGGCACTGACAACGGCCGCCAAGGCTTCGACTTACATCGTCTGGAAGGACCTCAGTGAACCACACATCTCAGCTTCGTGTGGCTATCGTCGGCGCGGGCATGATCGGTGACGTTCATGCCCGCGCCGCCCGTGATGCCGGGGCTGAAATCCTCGGCGTCCTGGCCTCGACACCCGAACGATCCAAGGAAGCCGCGGCTGCCTGGAACATGGGCAGGGGCTATGCCTCGTTGGAGGAATTGATCGCCGACAACCCGGACATCGTCCACATCTGCACACCGAATAAAACACACCACGAATACACCCTTGCGGTTCTGAAGGCCGGCCTTCACGTCATCTGCGAAAAGCCCATCGCCATCAATGTCGCCGAGGCTGCGGAGCTGGAAGAGGCAGCCCGTTTCGCCGGTGTCGTGGCAGCGGTGCCCTTCGTGTACCGGTACCATCCGCTTGTTCGTGAGATACGGGCGCGCAGGATCAGTGGAGCTCTTGGAGAGGTCGTCCTCGTGCATGGGTCCTACCTGCAGGACTGGCTGATGAACTCCCAGTCCAGCAGCTGGCGCGTGGACGCCGCCGATGGCGGGCCATCGCGGGCGTTTGCCGACATCGGATCGCATTGGTGCGACCTGGCAGAGTTCATCACCGGTGAACGGTTAAGCGCCGTCGCCGCGGCGACGTCGATCACCTACCCGACACGGCCAGCGCCCACGGGGCGTTCGTTTGGGAAAAACAGCGCAGCCTCGGAACAGCTCACCGTCACGACCGAGGACACCGCCGCCGTCATCTTCCGCACGCAACGGGGAATAACGGTCAATACCATCATTTCGCAGGTCTCCGGCGGCCACAAAAACCGGCTCTTGATCGAAGTTGATGGCACGTTGTCCAGTGCTGTGTTTGACCAGGAAAAGCCTGACCAGATCTGGCTAGGCACCGAGGACGGCGCGACGATCCTGCGCCGGGCCGAAGGCGGGGCCCAGAGCCCCGACCAGGGAAGGTTTAACTTCCTGCCCGCAGGACATCCGCAGGGCTATCGGGACGCGTTCGGGGCGTTTGTCGCGGACGCCTACGAGGCCGTCAGCGGCAATGCCCCGGAGGGGTTGCCGACCTTTACCGACGGGCTCCGCTCGGCGAAGATCACCGAAGCTGTCCTGGCCAGCGCATCGACAGGTAGCTGGACAGAGGTGGGGGCGTAATGTCGCCCATGACAACGGCCGTCAACATCGAATGTTGACGGCCGTTGCGTGCAGGTTGCTATTCCACAGCAGCTACGTTGGACTCGCCCGCGCCGTTTCGCCCGGCCCGGGGACGCCCGACGGACCAGGCCGCCGCAGGTTCGCTGAATCGCGCAGCTTCTCCCGAGGGCAGGCCTCCGCGTTCAATGGCCTCAAGTGCCGCCTGGATGGACCGGCTGACCATGAGGGCAGCCATTTGTCCGTCACGTCTTTGGAAGGCCTCCAGGATGAGTTCTGCATAGTCCAGGCTCTCGGCCAGCCGTGCAGGCCGGGAGAGTGCCCGCCTGACCGGGAGGGTCTGCAGGAAGAGGGAGTTGAGGATCCCTCGTGCCGTGCCGTTGCCGGATATCGACACGATCGTGTCGAAGAAGTTGTAATGCACCCACAGGTAGCGGTCGTCGTTGCCGACAGATCCGTAGCGCCGCAACGATTCGACGATGGTGCTCAGTTCGGCGATGTCGGCTGCCGAGGCCTTTTCCGCGGCCGTCTGGGCCAGCGCAGACATCAGCTGTGCGCGCAGGAAGAAGATCTCACGGATCTGTTTGGAGCTGAAGGTGGCCACCCGGGGACGCTTGCGCGCCCTCATTTCGACTAGCCCGTCAGACTCCAAAAGAGCAAGGGCTTCGCGGACCGGCGTACGGCTGGTGCCGAATTGCTGGGCGAACTGGACGCTGTTCAGGTCCTGGCCCGGGCGCAGCCGGCCCTGGATGATGCCCAGGGCAACCCAGACGGCTATCTCGGTGACCGCCGGTTCACGGCGTTCCGATAGTTGAAGGAGCCTTACCAGTTCGGCAGGAGCATCCATGTCGGCCTCCGGTTCTTGTACCAGGTTCTCCATCATCGCTTAACTCCATTCCCGGAGGTGAACGACTCGTGAATCGGCGGCCGAGCGGCGGGCCGCGTCAACGACGCGCATTGTTGCCATCCCCTCTTCCACGGATACCGGAGCCGGACTGCCATCGTTGGCAGCCCACTTGGCTACACCATCATAGAAGGCCTCCCAGCCTCCCCGTGCGGCGGTGACGGGCTCCAGGGCACCGTTTCCGTTCCGTAGAGTCCAGTCGGAGGATTCGGGTCGGCCCCAGCTCTCGTCGAGCGGAGTGATCCCGCTGGCCAATTGGCTTTGCTGGGGGTCGGCCGTTCCGAGGGTAATCAACGTTTCCGCTGTGATGAGCCGGAATCTGGGCGCGTCAGGGCTGCCAAGAGGGCCGGCGGAAAGGTGGGATTGGCTACCGTCAGCATGTTCGAGTGCGATGAAAACGTCGTCCTCGGCTTTGGCGCCGTGGCGTCGTGCTGTAAGTTCAGCGAATACCGATGTCACAGGCCCCAGCAGTTTGATGGCCTGGTCGATCACATGGGTACCGACTTCAGTCAGGATTCCCCCGCCCTCGGGGTTGTTCCGCCAACTGTCACGGACCTGCGGCTGCCACCATTGGATCCGGGATTCGAGACGGGCCGGTGATGTCCATGCGCCGCCGGTGCGCAGTTTTTCCAAGGTCAGGAAGTCGCTGTCCCAGCGCCTGTTGTGGAAGACCGTCAGCCGCGGTTCGGGTACGGCTTTGACCAGTTCCAGTGTTTCGGCCAGACCGGAGGCCATGGGTTTTTCAACCACGACATACTTCCCGGCGCGAAGCAGCCCTTCTACGATGTCGGATCTGCCGGCGGGGGGTATCGCAACGACAACGACGGCGCAGTCCTCCACGGCGGTGAGGTCGCTGGTGACCTGGGCCTCGGGAAGGTCTTCCTGTGCCTGCCGGATCCGTTCCGGATCGCGTGCGATGACTGTCGCGAGCCGCAGTTGCTGGATGGCGGAAATCAGGTGGCGGTGGATTCCGGAGCCGGAGCCCCCGTAGCCGAGCAAGGCTACGGGGATCCGCTCAGAGTGCTGGCTGGACATGGGAGAAGGAAGAGATCATTTGCTGGTGCTTTCTAAGTTGGCCGAAAGTGTCCGGAGAGTCCGTCCACAGGTGGCCTTCGTATTCGCTCATGATGTGCCCCCGGTACTGCGACCGGGCGAGCGTTTCCAGGACGTCGGCGTAGGCGATTGCCGGTTCGGAACCGTCCTGCACCTCGAAGAACTTGCCGTGGACGATCCGCGTGAACGGCAGCACTTCGGGCAGCCACTCGCTTTCGGAGCGGCGGAATAGCCGGATGGTGCGCTGCAGCAGCGACTGCGCTTCTTGGGGATTTCCGAGTCCAAGGCCGGCCAGCTGGTCACTGATGTGCTGCAGGGACTCACCGGCCTGCCAACCGCTTTCGATGAGACACACCGCCTCCTCCTGGAGCTGCTCCTGCAGGACGTTGGCAACGAATCCTGCCGGGAGTGCCTGCATGGTGCAGGAGAGGTCCACAACCAGCCCCAAGCGGGGTGATTGCAGTCCATGGAGCAGGTCCAGCAGCTTCCGTACGCTCTCGTCGCGGGCAGTCTGGGCGTGAAGTTCGGTCAGGACAACCAGGCCGCACCTTTCGGCTAATTCCGCCACCGCTTCGAAAAGCTCACGGCGGACAGGAACATTCAGGCGGATGTACGTGCAGCCAAGGGCCGCGGCCGTGTCCATTTCGTTCCGGGCCCACGCGAGAATTTCGGCGTCGTTGGCATCAGGGCTGGCCTGCCGTCCGGCATCGATGAAGCCGTCGTAGCACAGCGGCTCCAGGCCCGTATCGCGGATGGTGTTGGCAAACCGTTCTAGCCACCGGGTCGACGGAGAGGGGTAGCCTTCGACAACCTGGGCGCCGAGGAGTTCCACGGCGGTGTATCCGCCCAGCGCTGCCGTTTCCTGAAGGCAGGACGCGATGGAGCGTCCGTGGCGCAACTCCGCCCCGAAACTGAAGGTGCAGACACCCAGGTCCCACCGGGATTCGGTACCCGATACTTGGGCCGATGCGCGAATGACGCGCTGGGGCCACCCGTTGGCGGCGCTGCCGCCTTCGGGCATCCGCAGCGTCAGCTCCACCGTCACTGTGTCCTCTGCCGACGGAGTGTGCAGGTCGGGGGCCGTGATCGTTAGGTCCTCGCCGACAGCCCAGTAGCGGTCCGTCAGGGCCTGAAGTCGGTCAAGCGTCAGGGTCTGCCCGCCGATGGTGTACCGCAGGGCGTTCTCTGGCAGGACCCGGCCCTGGATTGAGAGGACGACCTTCTCGAGGCATGACGTCGGCAGTGCCCTGAACCAAGGCAGGCGGACGCGCGCCGACCAGGCCGCGGTGCCAGGGTGTGTGGTGCCGCCTGAGGTCAAGGACAGGTGAAGCTGATATGGGTCGGTCAAGACTTGATACCTCCCGCGAAGCCTTTCACTAGCTGCCGCTGAGTGACGATGAAGAATACCAGGACCGGGATCACGGACAGGACAATGCCGGCGAAGACATAGTTCCACTGGGTCGCGAATTCGCCCACAAAGCCGTAGATGGCCACCGGCAGGGTCTGGTTCGCGCTACCGGCCAGGAAGACCAGCTGGGTGAAGAAGTCGTTCCACACGAACAGCGCGGTGATGACACCGACCGTCGCTGTGACAGGGGCGAGCAGCGGGAAAACGATGCTCCAGTAGATCCTGAATGGCTTAGCGCCATCGACAAGGGCTGCTTCTTCGTATTCCTTCGGGATAGCGCGGATGAATCCCGCGTAGAGGAAGATTGCCGTGGGGATTTCGATACCCGTGTACAGCAGGACCATGCCGATGTGCGTCCCGACGAGTCCCATGTCCCGGAGCAGGACGAAGGCCGGGATCAGCCCGAGCTGGTAGGGCATGACGATGCCGATGACAAAGGTGAAATAGAGCCAGGAGTTTAGCTTCGAAGCCGACCTAGAGATGGCGTACGCGGCCAGCGATGCGACCACGACGATCACCACGACGCTGCTGGCGGTGATGATGAAGCTGGAGAGCAAACCGGAGGCCAGCCCGTTGTCATTGCTCGACAACGCTTGGCCGAAATTGCCGAATTGCGGGTTCGCGATGGGGAACGCCAGCGACCGGTTGATCACGGCGTTGCTGTCCTGCAGCGAGATCGCGGCAATAATGTAGAAAGGCACCCACCAGATGGCCGCGACGGCCAGCATCAGGATCTCGCGGACGAGTGTTGTTTTGCGGTATCGTACTCGGCTCATCAGGACTCCTTGTCGCCTCGCCGAAGGATGAGAATCTGTGCAACTGCCACGGCTGCGATCAGCACGGTCAGGACGAGGGCAATTGCGGCACCATAGCCGTAGTTACCGCTTGCGAAGGATTGCCGGTAGATCTGAGTGGCAAGGGTTTCGGTGACCTGTGCAGGGCCACCATTGGTGAGGCCCATCACCTGGTCGAAGACTCGAAGGGTCATGATCGTCGGCAGTGCGACCGCTACCGTGATTGCCGCATTCAACATGGGCAGCATCACGTGGCGGAACCTGGCGAAAACGCCGGCGCCGTCGAGCTCACTGGATTCCAGGATTTCCTCGGGGATGCCTTGGAGGCCCGAAAGGTAGATGATCATGCACAGGCCGGAAAGCTGCCACACCAGCACGACCAGGATCGTCCAGATGGCAGTGTCAGGATCTGCCGTCCAAACGTGCTTCCAGCTGGAGAGCCCGACCAGGTCAAGGAGCTTGTTCAGGAGCCCGTCATAGTCAAAGATGAAGGCCCAAACGTAGGACACTGCCAGCGGCGTGAGGGCGAACGGAGCGAAGAACAGGGACCGCAGAAATTGGCGGGTCTTCAGCATGGTGTTCAGGCCCAGGGCCAGGAGCAAGCCGATGACATTGGAGAGGATCACGGCGCACGTTGCCAGGAGCAGGGTGTTCCAGACCGCCTTCTGCGCAACCTCGTCGGAAAATATCCGCTGGAAGTTGTCGAAACCGACGAAGTCGGCGTGGGCGCTGACTCCGTCCCAGCTAGTGAAGGCATAGTAGGCGCCCACACCCACGGCCACGTACCGTAGGAGTGCGACCGGAATCAACGCCGGTAGCGTCCAGAGCCTGGAGAGGCGCATCCCCGGAATCGGCCGTTGCGAACCGTGAGGCGTCTTGGGCTTACGAGAGGTCTGCCGACCCGCAGCTTTGGCTGCGGGTCGGCTCTTTACATCAGTCACTTGGAATTCGCGTCCCATGCTTTATCAGTATCAGAGAGAATCTGGTCACTGGTCTTTTGACCGGTGAACAGGCCCTGGGCGCTGGTGGCCAGCTGTTGGGCCACGCCGGCGTTGGGCCAGAACAGGTAGTTCAGGGTTAGTACCTTGCTCGATTCCATGTAGGGCTTAAGGGGCCCCAGTACGTCGGGGTAGATGTCGCTCTTGTCCGGTCCAGCACCGGGTGCGATGGTCCCGGCTGCCTTGGCATAGCTGGCCCGCTGTTCGGGCTGGCTGAGGAAGTCAATGAGTTTCATTGCGGCCGCGTTGTTCTTCGCCTTGGCGTTCACGACCAGTGCGATACCACTGGAAGCAGACACCCGGGTCTGATCAGCGGTATCTGCCGGGAATGCAAACGAGGAGAACTTGAAGTTGGCCGGAGCCGAGGAACGAATCTGGGAAATTGCCTGGGCCGGGATGACGGCCATCGCTGCCTGACCGGCCGCGAACCGCTGAAGGTGGACGGGAGCCTTCACCCCCTGGATGTCCTGGGCGAAGCACTTTGCGGACTTCATCTGCTCAACGTCCGAGAGCACCTTCTGCCAGTCTTTGCTGTCGGCAAAGGTGACCGACTTGCCGCTCTTCTTCTGGTTCCAGTCGGGGTCCTTCCCGAAGACGTCGTTCGCGGCGATGGTCTGCAGCAGGATGCTGACGTTTTGGAAGGATCCGCCAGCAACGCTGATCGGAGTGATGCCCGAGTCCGCGATCTTCGTGCACGCCGCGGTCAGTTCCTGGAATGTCTTGGGTACCTGCACACCGGCCTTGCTGAACGCATCGGGGTTGTACGCAACGAACAGCGGTGCAACATCTGTCGGGTAGGCGTAGACCTTGCCGTCCAGAGAGACGAGCGGCTTGGTGCTGGCAGGCAGCGACGAGGCCCATGAACCGCTCGAGAGGTCGGCGAGCTTTCCGCCGGAGGCAAGGTTCAGTGCAGCCAGACCGCCGCCGGTGCCGGGCGTGGTCTGGATGACGTCTGCGGCCTGGCCTCCTTGGAGTTGGGTTTGTACCAGCTGAGGGTAGGAATCATTCGGGGTGAACTTGGCATCGACCTTGATCCCTGGGTTGGCTTTTTCAAAAGCCTGAAACAGAGGCTCCCAGATTGCCTGTTCCTGGGTCTGTCCGCTGAAACTAACAGTCGTTGAACCGCTGTTCGCACTGCCGGAGGAAGAACATCCTGCCAGCAGTGCGGCGACTGCAGCGATTCCAACAAAAGCGCTCGTTTTCCTGAGCATTTCGATTCGGCCTCCTTGCCGGACGCGTCACCACGGAGAGTCCGCGGTTTGTACACCCCATCACCCTAGAGGCTCCCAGGAGCATCTGTCTACACTTCCTGTCCACACTTCTAAAGCTGTGCACCATGAAAGATGGCTTCAGAGATGACCGATCCGACACCATGGACCCCACCCTTCCGCCCTCCCGAGTAGGGCATAAAGGGGTGATGGAACAGGAAAAACCTTGATTCTTATGGACTTTTGTCCGTGACGGAGAGCAATTTTGCACACCCCTCCGACCTAGCTCCCAACAGCCGGAGGCGTGCGCATCGGTCACGAAAACATCACAATCGAAGCCTCACCACTTTCCCCGCTCCAAGGCCGGCATCTTGCAAAGTGTCGACTCTTGGGGTTACTCTCGACAGAGCCGCGAGGCGTATCGCGACGAAGCGAGGAGGAAGTTTTGATTTCGGAACGGCTGATTGAGCAGGAAACTCTGCAGCCGACAGACAAGGGTTTCAAGACGGGGCTGCGTTTGCCCTGGTACCGGGCCCTTCCTCTGTCCTGTATTGAACGTATTAATGTCACGGTTGATGGAACTGCTGTGCCGCCGGAGAGCATCCGCTTCAGTGTCGGGGAACTTGGTCCTCTGGCGGCTTCGGACTTTGCGCCGTTGATCGACAAGTACTGGTATGTGCTGGATTCAGCGGAGCTCGTGGTGGACTATGAGCCCGCTACCGAGCCGGGTTCCCATGAGGTGAGCGTGGAAATGGGTCTCTTTATCCCATACCTTCCCGTCAATGGTTCGCCCTTGCTTAACCTGGATCGTTGTTCAGCCGAATTGAAGGTGGCAGCCTGATGACAAACGGAAAAGCGCTCGGTCGCCCCAAGCTGGGCACAACGCTCTATAGCATTACCCGTGACTTCCACGGACGTCGCGTTTCGTTTGAGGATGCAGTCCGACGCGTCGCGGAACGAGGCATTGGCCCGGGCCTGGAAGTTGTTGGTTTCCAGAGCTTCCGCGGATGGCCATTCCTGACGGACGAGCAGATCCGTGATTTCCGTGCCCTGATCGACGAAACGGGACTGGAGCCGTCCTCGATTGGCGCCAACGCCGATGCTGGAATCCGCAGGGACCGGCTTCTGACCAATGATGAACTCGTGGCCTACATGGAACCGCAGATTGTCGCGGCCCGGAAACTGGGCTTCCCGGTGGTGCGCGTCCAGTACTCCCTCACTCCGGATGACATGGAGCGGCTGCTGCCGCTGGCTGAGCGCGAAAACGTCAAGCTCGGCATGGAAATCCATGCCCACCACTCGCCGCGCCACCCGGTTGTCGTTGCACTGCAGGAACGTTTCGAGAAGTTGGGTTCCCCACACCTGGGCTTCATCCCTGACTGGGGTTGCAGCGTGCGGCGTCTGCCACCGAGCCTCATTGAGGCGAACCGCAGCCGTGGCCTTCCCGAGCGGTACTTGGAGCGGATCCAGGATAGCTGGTTCGCACAGCACGAACGAGGCCCGATTCTGGACGATTCCGTACTGCCCGAGATGTACAAGAAGGCTTACGGGATCTTGGAGGAGGAAGGCGCTGGAGTCGCCGGTCAGCCTCTGGCCCGCAATTCCATCGGTCTGTTCGGCCATGCCGATCCGTCCGACTGGGAGATCGTGGCACCGTGGACCGTCCACATGCACGGTAAGTTCTTCGAAATCGACGAGAACGGCAACGAACCGGCCGTCCCCGTCCGTGAGATCCTCGAGGTCTTCGTCAAGGCCGGCTACAACGGCTACATTTCCAGCGAATGGGAAGGCTGGCACTGGAACCGCACGGATGACCCGTGGGACATGCTGGCACGCCACCATCAACTGGAACGCCGCATTCTGGACGAAATCCAGAGTGGGGCAGGTCTCCAGAAGTCACGATCGGATGCCGATGTCTCAGCTCGCTGAGAACGGATCGTTGGTTGCTGACGTTGACGTGCTCATTGTCGGAAGCGGCCCCACAGGGGCCGCTTTCGCGCGGGAATTCGTCGAAGCCGCGCCCCAGTTCTCAATCTTGATGGTTGAGGCAGGGCCGCGGCTCACGGACCATCAGGGCTCAAACGTACGCAACCTTGACCCTGAGGCCAGATCAACGGCCCAGGCGCACGCCACGTCATGGACTGGGCAAACCACCTCGGACACCGGACGCGCTGATGGACACATTGCGGCCCGACCGGGCACGTTCCTCCTGCGGAAACCCCAGGCAGGTGAGGACGACCAGGCAGGGATGCCTGCGGCCGCCCTTGCAGCCAACGTCGGGGGTATGGGAGCGCACTGGACGTGCGCTTGTCCCAGGCCCGGCGGATCGGAGCGCATCAGTTTCCTTGAGGACCGGTTTGATGAAGCCTTTGACCGGGCCTCAGCCTTCCTGAGCGTCACGACCAGCGCGTTCCCTTCTACCGACACCAGTCGGCGTCTGCATGCGGCGTTGTCCAAACTGTTTGACGCGGGAAGGCCTCTTGATCGGCTGGTGCAGCCCATGCCTTTGGCCTGCAAACCAAGCGATCAGGCGCTGCCGGAATGGTCGGGAGTCGATACGGTCCTTGGACCGTTGACGGAAGAGCCTGACGGGTTTCGGATCGCCTCCGAGACGCTCTGCCGCGAATTGCTTCACGAAGGCAACCGGGTCACGGGAGCTGTCCTTGTGGACCGCCGCACCGGTTCCGCACGTGAGGTCCGTGCCAAGGCTGTACTGGTGGCAGCCGATGCGCTCCGCACGCCGCAGCTGTTGTGGGCCTCCCATATCCGCCCGGAAGCCCTCGGGAAATATCTCAATGACCAGCCGCAGATCGTCAGCCAACTAGCGCTGCGGGAACCTGTAGGCGTCCGTGGATCCTCCCAGGAGAACACCGATCAGCGGGATCGACTCACCGGTGTCTTTTGGATTCCCTTCCATGAACCAGAATTCCCGTTCCACACCCAGGTCATGCAGGTCGGGACCACCCCTATCGAGATGCCAGGGACCCCGCCGGCGGACCGTCCTGTTGTTACATGGGGACGATTCACGACCAAGGACATCCGGCCCGAGGACCGCATCGAGTTCTCGGACTCCGAACTGGATGAATTCGGCATGCCCCAGATGACGATCCACTACGACCTCAGCGACAAGGACAAGGCCACCATCGACCGGGCCATCCGGGAAATGACGGATCAGGCCGACGGAGTCGGTGACTTTTTCCCTGGAAGCCACCCGCGGCTGCTGCCTGCCGGAAGTTCCCTTCATTACCAAGGGTCCGTGCGCATGGGCCAGGTCGATGACGGGACATCCGTCTGTGACCCGAACAGCCGAGTATGGGGTTACCAAAACCTCTATGTCGCCGGCAACGGTGTGATTCCCACGGCAACAGCGTGCAATCCAACGCCGACGTCAATGGCACTGGCCGTTCTGGCAGCGCGCCACTTGGCACGGCAATTCACCACGCAGAACAGCCGTCAGGAAGCATCGGCGAACGCCCTGTCCTGACAAGCAGTGCCGAACCAGGAATATCGGGACGGCATCCTGAGCCGGGCCACAACAGTGAGGCCGTGCGCCTGCTCCTCCAATCATTTGCTTCCTGCCCCGCGATGACAGACCTCCGAAAGGAGAACCAATGCCCCGCCCGTATACCCTGTTCACCGGCCAGTGGGCCGACCTGCCCTTCGAGGAAGTCGCGCGCCTGGCCTCCGGTTGGGGCTATGACGGCCTGGAAATCGCCGTGTCCGGGGACCACCTGGACGCCTGGCGCTGGGACGAACCCGGCTACGTCGAGAACAAGCTCGCCGTCCTGGAAAAGTACAACCTCAAGGTCTGGGCCATCTCCAACCACCTCAAAGGCCAGGCCGTGTGCGATGACCCCATCGACTTCCGCCACCAGGGAATCGTCGGCGCCAAGGTCTGGGGCGACGGGGACCCCGAAGGCGTCCGTCAACGCGCCGCCGAGGAAATGAAGCACACCGCCCGCCTCGCCCGCGCGCTCGGGGTGGACACCGTGGTCGGATTCACCGGCTCCTCGATCTGGCAGTACGTCGCCATGTTCCCGCCCGTCCCCGAGAAAGTCATCGAGGCCGGCTACCAGGACTTCGCCGACCGCTGGAACCCCATCCTGGACGTCTTCGACGAATGCGGTGTCCGCTTCGCCCACGAAGTCCACCCGAGCGAAATCGCCTACGACTACTGGACCACCGTGCGGACCCTCGAAGCCATCGGGCATCGGGAAGCGTTCGGGCTGAACTGGGACCCCTCCCACTTCATGTGGCAAGGCATCGATCCCGTCTCCTTCATCTGGGACTTCAAGGACCGGATCTACCACGTGGACTGCAAGGACACCAAGCTCCGCCCCACCGGCCGCAACACCGTCCTGGGCTCCCACCTGCCCTGGGGCGATCCCCGCCGCGGCTGGGACTTCGTCTCCGCCGGACGCGGCGACGTGCCCTGGGAATCGAGCTTCCGCGCTCTCACCGCCATCGGCTACAACGGGCCAATTTCCGTGGAATGGGAAGACGCCGGCATGGACCGCCTCCACGGCGCCCCCGAAGCCCTCGCCGCCCTCAAGAAGTTCGACTTCCCGCCCTCGCAAACCAGCTTCGACGCCGCCTTCAGCCAGGACTGACCCTTCTGTCGTCGGATCATCCGGAACGCCCTCCGCTTGAGCTAACGCTCCTCAGCACCTTGAATCAAGCTGACGGAGCCAATTCCAGTCGGCTCCCGTTCTAACCGCGGGCAAGGCCGAGACGTCCGGCCGCAGCCCAAAACTGAAAAGAGAAGGAATTTAAGTTGGGCGATACAACAAGCAGCAACATCGACACGATCCGGGTTCTGGAAGACCACCGCTACCAGGTCATTGTCGACGCCGATTATGACGCGTTCGAGGCACTCTGCCATGAACGTCTCGTCTACACGCACTCACGAGGGGACCGGGATTCACTGACCAGCTATATGGAGAAGCTCCGCAACGGTTGGTACCGCTATCACCGCATCGACCACCCCATCCATGACATCATCCTCATCGGTGACACGGCCGTGGTGCTGGGTGAGATGAACGCGGAGATCACCGTCAACTGGCTGGACAAGACGCTGAGTAACACCGCATTGTCTGTGTGGATCAAAGAACACCAGAACTGGAAGCTGCTCGCCTACCAGCCGACCCCACGACCCTAGCTCTGGAGCCTCTGCCCCTCAGATTTACAGTCGAGAACGAGTCAAGGAGTGATGATGGAAGCAACCGACACGCTGTTCCAGATTGAAGCGCTTGGCCCCACCGGCACCTACCGCTCCCGTTCCCGAACGCCGATCACTGGCGTCTCAGGGGTCCCGGTCGCCGAACTGGGCACCGTTTCCGTGCCGTACGTCGCCCGGGCTATGTCTTTGCTGCGAAAAGCACCCGACCGGGACCTGGACCAAGCCGCGATGCTCGCAGAGGCCGGGAGACTGTTCCGCTAGGAACGCCTCCGGAAACCACCCGGGCGTGAACACCTCGTGGCTGCTTGTCTTGATGGTGGGCCACCGGGTAGCGGTCCGCCTAGGTCTCTACATCGCGTCTCCTGGGTTGGAGGACTCGCTCCTGGACACGGTGCGCTTGTTATGGGCCGCTGCGTTCCATTCCTCTGCAGCTTCCGTGGCCAGGTGCGGGACGTCAGCCCATTGTTCCCGGAGGGCACCAAGTTTCAGGTCAGAGGCCAAGGTCCCGCCGCCGAACCAGATAGGATGCTCCTCCGGGCCGGGCGTTCGGCCCCAGAGTACCCGACTATGACGTCGGTGGTGTTTCGCGTAGCGCTGCCTCACTAACAGCGTCGAATCTTGATTAGGCGAGTTAAAGGTGAGTCCGGGGCCAAAAAGTTCAAATGGCTCTGACCAGAATCAACATACCTGCAGGTCAGAGCCAAACTAAGAGCCCCCTGTCGGATTCGAACCGACGACCCCCGCTTTACAAGAGCGGTGCTCTGGCCAACTG
The DNA here is from genome assembly GCF_054888235.1 of Arthrobacter sp. MMS24-S77. NCBI lineage: Bacteria > Bacillati > Actinomycetota > Actinomycetes > Micrococcales > Micrococcaceae > Arthrobacter > Arthrobacter sp. MMS24-S77. Next base: position 657,194 of record NZ_JBTZRN010000001.1, on the reverse strand, counting down.
AGCTAAGGAGGCACGCCCCGGCGAACCGGAACTGGTGCTCCGGCGGACCGGAGCTCGTGCGCGCGAGCGCTAGATAAGGGTAGCCCAAGACCTCCCGCCCACGGAAATTCCGCGAGGGCGCGGGTCCAAGGCGGCGACCCGCGGCCGCCACCCGCCGTCGGCCCCACCGCCGTCAGGCGCCCGTCGGCCGCCGTCGCCCGCCGTCGGGCACTCACTCCCCACACCCACCAACCCGGACGAAACCAAAACGCCGGCCCGGTCGTTACCCGCTGTCCTAAGACAACAAGCACCGCCAGGGCCGGCGTCAAGATTCCCGCAGTGCGATCTACTTCTTCGCGGCCGCGGCGGTGTTCAGGTCGGCGATGAGGTCCGTCTTGCCGTCCCACTGCTTGCCTTCGACGAAGACCGTGGGCGTGCCGGTCACTCCGATGACCGCTGCTTCCTTGGTGACAACCTTGACGAACGGGCGGTAGGTCTTGCTGTCCACGCAGGAGTCAATGTTGGCTGCGCCTGCTTCGGTGGCCATCTTCTTGAGGTCGTTGTCCGAAAGGCCTGCGCTACCCTCGGCAGGCTGGCGTGCGAACAGCAGGTCAACGAAGGCCGAGTACTTGTCCGGCGAAGAGTTCACAACGCAGGCCGCGGCGTTGGCTGCACGGGAGGAGTAGTTGGTGGTGGAGCTGGCGTCCAGGAAGCCGAGCGGACGGTACTCCAGGCTGATCTTGCCGTCGTTGCGCAGTTGGGTCAGTTGCTGGTTGTAGGTGGCTTCGAAGTTCTTGCAGACCGGGCAGATGAAGTCGATGTAGGCCACCACCTTGACCGGTTTGCCGGCCTCGGCCTCGGCGCCGGGGGCGGTCACCACGGCGGGCTTGGTTGCCGGTGCCGACGGCAGGTCGGCCAGGTTGACCGTGGCTGCCGCGGCCTTCGTCACGTCGGTGCCCTTCAGGAGGGTGACGCCGCCGTGCACATTGGAGTTGGCCGGCGTCGGGCCCTGGTCCGCAATGGGAGCGTTGTTCGCAATGTTCTGGGTGACCACGAGGGCAATAACGGCGAAGATCGCCACAACAGCAACCACAATGCCCCACCCGATGAGCAACTTGTTGCGCTTGTCTTTCTTCAGCTGCGCTTCGCGGATCTCGCGGGCCTTTTCGCGGGCCTGGGCGGTGCGCTCTGCCTTGGACAGGCGTGGTTCGTTTGCGGGGCTCATCAGTTCCTCGTGATTGATCGACGGCGTTGGTTGGTCTAGCTAAGGCAACGGGGCCAGTTTACGGGAGAAGACTGACAGCCAGGCTGGGGTCTTGGACTCCAGTCTGAGGAACGAGCAAGTGTCCTTGATGATTCCCGCCGGTAGGGTGGGAGATGAGTCACAAGCAACTCCAAGGGGCAGCGATGCAAGAACTGGCAAGCGAAAAACTCGACACCTCGCCCGAGGGCAAGCAGGCTCCAAGGGAAGCAAAGTACGATTTCATGGTGGTCTCAAACCGCCTTCCGGTGGACCGCTACCCCAGCGACGGCGGGGATACCACTGCCGAGGGTTGGCGCCGCTCTCCGGGTGGACTGGTGACGGCCCTCGCACCGATGATGACAAAGACCGACGGCGCGTGGGTGGGCTGGCACGGCGCCCCGGACGAGCCCCTTGAGCCTTTCAGCCACAGTGGCATGGACTTGGTTCCCGTGGACCTCAGCACCGACGATATTGAGCTCTATTACGAAGGTTTCTCCAACGCCACGCTCTGGCCGCTCTACCATGACGTCATTGCCCCGCCGGAGTTCCACCGCACGTGGTGGGACAGCTACCGCCGGGTCAACCGGCGGTTCGCCGACGCCGTCATCCAGCACGCGGACCACGGAGCCACCGTGTGGGTGCAGGACTACCAGCTCCAACTCGTGCCGAGCTTGCTCCGCCAGGCGCGCCCGGACCTACGGATCGGTTTCTTCAACCACATCCCGTTTCCGCCGCCGGAAATCTTCGCCCAGCTGCCGTGGCGCCAGGCCATCATCGAAGGCTTGCTCGGCGCCGATCTGGTGGGCTTCCAGCGCCCTAGCGACGCAGCGAACTTCATGCGCTCTGCGCGCCGCTTCATCGGCGCCAGCGTCAAGCAGCAGCAGATCCATGTCAAAGGTGCGGACGGCCAGATTACGCACATTGCGCGCGCCCAGGCCTTCCCGATCTCCATCGCAGTGGACCACATCAGCGAACTCGCAGAGCGCCCGGACATCATCGAGCGCGCCCGGCAGATCCGCCAGGACCTCGGCAACCCCAAAACCATCCTCCTGGGCGTGGACCGCCTGGACTACACCAAGGGCATCCCCCACCGTTTGAAGGCCTTTGAGGAACTCCTCAAGGAAGGTCGGCTCACAGTGGAAGACGCCACGCTGATCCAGGTGGCGAGCCCCAGCCGCGAGCGCGTGCGGCAGTACAGGCTCCTGCGCGAGGAAATTGAAGGCACGGTGGGCCACATCAACGGCAGCTACGACACCATGCAGAACACCGCCGTGCGCTACCTCCACCACAGCTACCCGATCGAGGAGATGGTGGCCCTGTACCTTGCCGCCGACGTCATGCTTGTCACGGCCTTGCGCGACGGCATGAACCTGGTGGCCAAGGAGTATGTCACCGCCCGGACCAACAACACGGGCGCCCTGGTCCTCAGTGAATTCACTGGCGCGGCCGATCAGCTCAAGCAAGCGCTCCTCATGAATCCGCACGACATCGACGGGCTCAAGAACACCATCATGAGGGCCGTGCACCTACCGCCGAACGAATCGCGCCGTCGGATGAAGTCCATGCGCAAACAAATCCTCGACCACGACGTAGATCATTGGTCCGCCGAATTCCTGTCGGCCCTAGCGGAAATCGTGGTGCGAGATGACACCTGAAACGGCAGCCACTCCGCCTTTGAGCTTGTCCCCGGAACTGCTCGACGCCGTCCGCCGGATCGCCGGAACGGATCACCTTTTGGTAGCGATGGACTTTGACGGCACCATCTCCCCGATCGTGGACCACGCCGACGCCGCGCGCCCGCTCCAGCGGTCAGCCGCCGCTTTCGCTGAACTCGCCAAACTTCCGAGGACGACGACGGCGCTCATCTCCGGGCGCGCTTTGGCCAGTCTGCGGGCGGTCGCCTCGCCGCCCGAGGCCACGCTGCTGATTGGCAGCCACGGCGCGGAGGCCTGGCTGGGCCCTGGTTCGCCGGAACTCCAGCTCGACGACGCCCAGCAGGAGCTCCTCGCCGAAGTCCGCGAAGTCTTGGCCGGAATCTCGCAGGAAGCTCCGGGGACGGTGCTCGAAGACAAGCCTGCCGGCGTCGTACTCCATACGCGGCGAGCCGAAGACGACGTGGCGGAGGACGCCGTCGCCGCTGCCCGGGCGGTACTTGAAGGCCGCCGGGGAGTCTTCCTCAAGAACGGCAAGCGTGTCCTTGAGACGTCGGTGGTGCATTCCTCGAAAGGCGAGGCAGTGCAGTTCCTGCGCCAAGCCACTGGGGCCACCGGGATCCTTTTTGCGGGCGACGACGTCACTGATGAGGACGCGATTGCCAGGCTTGGCGCTGGCGATGTCGGCGTGAAAGTCGGGCTGGATTTCACCCAGGCGGAATTCCGCGTCGAAGCGCCTGTCCACGTCGCCGAGCTCTTGGAAACGGTCCTTCGCGAACGGCGCCGCGAAGTCTTGGGAGACTCATCTCACATGTGACGTTCGTAACATTTGGGCGAATACCTCGAGCTGCTGCCATACTCTTGGTTGTGATGTGACGCACAACTACCGTGCGGTGTCACTCGAACTCCCCTGCCTGGGCTCCGGCTCAGGGTGGGGAGTCCAACTGAATAAACATGAACCATTCACAACGGATCGTCCGGCACGTACCTGCCGGTGAAGGGATTGATAACTGTGGCTACAGTTACTTTTGATAACGCTACGCGTCTGTACCCGGGCACAGATAAGCCCGCCGTCGATAAGCTCAACATCGACATCGCCGATGGCGAATTCCTGGTCCTCGTTGGACCCTCCGGTTGCGGTAAGTCCACCTCCCTGCGCATGCTCGCAGGCCTTGAGGATGTGAACTCCGGCCGCATTCTGATCGGCGACCGCGACGTCACGGACGTCCCGCCGAAGGACCGCGACATCGCCATGGTCTTCCAGAACTACGCCCTGTACCCGCACATGACAGTTGCGGACAACATGGGCTTCGCACTCAAGATCGCCGGCGTCTCCAAGGAAGAGCGTGCCGAGCGCGTCCGCGAAGCAGCCAAGCTTCTTGACCTTGAGCTGTACCTGGACCGCAAGCCGAAGGCACTCTCCGGTGGCCAGCGTCAGCGCGTTGCCATGGGCCGCGCAATCGTCCGTAACCCGCAGGTCTTCCTCATGGATGAGCCGCTTTCCAACTTGGACGCCAAGCTCCGTGTCCAGACCCGCACCCAGATCGCTTCCCTGACCCGCCGCCTCGGCGTCACCACGGTCTACGTGACCCACGACCAGGTCGAGGCCATGACCATGGGTGACCGCGTTGCAGTCCTCAAGGACGGCCTGCTGCAGCAGGTAGACACCCCGCGCAACCTGTACGACCGCCCGAAGAACGTCTTCGTGGCCGGCTTCATCGGCTCCCCCGCCATGAACCTGCTGGAACTGCCCGTCGTCGACGGCGGCGTCCAGTTCGGTGGCACGGTGTACCCCGTCCAGCACGACGTCCTCGAGGACGCCACGGGCAAGACCGTCACGCTCGGCTCCCGTCCGGAAGACCTCGAGACCGTAGGTGCCGGCGAAGGCCTCCAGGTTGAGGTAGACGTCGTCGAGGAACTCGGCGCCGACGCCTACGTCTATGGCCACACCACGCTTGACGGCAAGAGCCACGACATCGTGGCACGCGTCGACGGGCGCCGTCCCCCGATGAAGGGCGAGTCCATCTGGGTACGTCCGCAGTCGGGCCACGTGCACCTGTTCGACACCAAGACAGGCCTGCGCCTGGGCGACTAGTCCCCACCAGCACCACAGCACTACCGACGGCGGCCCTTCCGAGTGGACGGGCCGCCGTCGTCGTTAACAGCAGCCTCCATACGGAAGAATTGACCCATGAGCGAGCAAAGCGGTGCCAAGTGGCATGACGAACCCACCGACTACGCGCAGATCGGCAAACTCCCGCGCACCGAGCCCGCGAGCGCCAATGACGCCGCCCCTCCGGCGGGCGTGATCGGATCCCTCAACATCACCGCGGCGGCAGCGGATCCCGAACTCCTGGACCTGCCGTGGCACATCGCTCTCGAAGACTGGCCCGCCAAGAACCTGGCTGCCCTGCCCCGCGGCATTTCCCGGCACATCGTGCGTTTCGCGCACTTGGGCGGTTCCGTCATCGCCATCAAGGAGACGTCCGAGCACGTTGCCCGCCACGAGTACCACATGCTCCGCAAGCTGGCCCGAATGGATGTACCGTGCGTCGAGCCGGTTGCCGTCATCACCGGCCGCACCACTGTTGACGGCAAGCCGCTCAACCCCGTGCTGGTCACCCGGCACCTCAAGTTCTCCATGCCGTACCGTGCGCTCTTCTCGCAGATGCTGCGCCGGGACACCCTCACCAGGCTTATTGATGCCCAAGCGCTGTTGCTGGTGCGCCTGCACCTGATCGGTTTCTATTGGGGTGACGTTTCCTTGTCCAACACCCTCTTCCGCCGCGACGCCGGAGCGTTCGCCGCCTACCTCGTGGACGCCGAAACCGGCGAGCTGTACCCCGATCTTTCGCTGGGCCAGCGCGAGTACGATCTCGAGATCGCCCGCGTCAACATCGCGGGGGAACTCATGGACCTGCTCGAAGGCGGCCTGATCGAGGAGAAGGTGGATCCGGTGGCGACGTCGGAGCTCATCATGGACTCGTACCGCCGGCTATGGGCCGAACTCACCGAGAAGGAATCGTTTGAGCTCGGCGAACGCTGGCGCGTGGGCGCGCGCATCCGCCGCCTCAACGAACTCGGCTTCGACGTCGAGGAGTATGCCATCAAGACCACCGCGGACGGCTCCACCATCCAGCTTCAACCCAAGGTGGTCGACGCCGGACACCACCAACGGCGCTTGCTTCGCCTCACCGGCCTGGACGCCCAGGAAAACCAGGCCCGCCGGCTGCTCAACGACATGGACTCCTTCCGGGCCGACAACAACCCGGACATGGACGAAGAAATCAGCGCCCACACCTGGGTCAGCCAGATCTTCGAGCCCATTGTCCGGTCCATCCCGCGCGACCTCGCAGGCAAGCTGGAACCGGCAGAGGTAGTCCACGAAGTCCTCGAACACCGCTGGTACATGAGCCAGAAGCAGGACAGCCACATCCCCCTGGCTGAAGCCGTGCAGTCCTACTTGGACACCGTGCTGCGCCACCGGCGCGACGAGGCCGCCATCATGCTCAATCCGGACACAGCGTTGCTGAAGATCCTGGAAGTGGAAACCGAGGAATCCCGGTACGAGCAGGACGAATACCCGGATTCGGACGACTAGGGAGTTTAGGGCTCCAGCGTCTCCGCGAGTCCTGCCAATACCGGTTCGCGTCCGAGTTCGATGTGTGAATACGCCAGGGTATAGGCGAGCTCGGCTTTGCCTCCAAGGATGGCGTTGCACAGTTCCATGTGCTCGTCGCGCTGGAGTTCGTTGCTTCGGTTGTGGGCCAGGCCGAAGATCCAGCGCATGCGGCCAAACAGCGGCTTGACGGATTCTATGAGCAGCCGGTTGCCGGAGAGCCGCACGATTTCGGCGTGAAACGCCGCACTAAGGCGCACGACGTCGTCAGTGCGGCCGTTGTCGATCGCTTCCCTTGCGTCGTCCAGCAGTTCCTGAAGCTGCCCGCCCGGCTCTCCCGCCGCGACGCGGACGGCCGCCATGCGGGCGGCAAACGTTTCCAGGCACAGCCGGACGTCGAAGAGTTCATTGACGTCCGTTAGCGTCAATTTGCGCACGACGGCGCCCCTGCGGGGGAACGTCTCCACGAAGCCATCCTGCTCGAGGCGTTGGATGGCTTCGCGCACGGGGATTCGCGAAACGTTGTAGACCTCAGAAAGCTCCCGCTCGCGCAACCGCATGCCCTGCTCGTATTTCCCGGCCACGATTCCCTCGAGAACCAACTGGTAGACCTGTTCAGCGCGGGCCTCGTCGTCGCGGCCGTTCAGGGTTTCCGTCATCGGCTTTGGCCACCCTTCCATTCCCCATCGTGCGGTTGTCCTTGGAGCCGGGCGGACGTTGCCGCTCAGCGTTCCACCCGAGCATACACGGGCGGAAACGGCTCCTCGGCCCTCCTCCGGGACGAGTCCCTCACCGAATACGCCGACTACTGTTTGGTATCCCAGACTGGACAATGTTTGTGATTTACATCGCAACTAACGTGCTCTACTCTGATTTTGGTATACAAAAAGTTCCGGAGCTTGCTCCTTGGATCATGAATCGAGCACCCCCGTTGACCCAGCTACAGTCCACCGTCGAACCCACTGCTGCGAGTCCGTCCCCAAATACATCCCACGGAAAGTCCGCGCGCACGTCCACGGCCGAGGCACGGTCCCTCCTCGCCACGGCCTGGCTGCGGATCCGCCGGAGCAAGATCGCTTTGTTGAGCCTCTGTGTGGTGGTGGCCATTATGTTGTTCGCCATCCTCGGCCCGCTGCTCAGCGCGATGTCCGGCAACGATCCCTTCACGTCCAACACGAGCCCTGAGGTCCTGGACGATCTCCAGACTCCGGGGCTGCCGCTCCCTGGATACATGTACCCCTCGGCCAGCCACTGGCTGGGCGTCGAACCGGGGTTGGGCCGCGATCTGTTTGCGCGACTCGCCCACGGCGGCCAGGTCTCCCTCACCATCGCCTTGCTGTCCACTGCGGTCTCAGTAATCCTGGGAACCGTGATCGGCGCGGCCGCAGGCTATTTCGGCGGCAAAACGGACGCCATCATCAGCCGGATCATGGACCTTTTCCTGGCTTTCCCGCACCTCCTGCTGGTGCTTTCACTGACACCCATCCTGCAGTCACGGCTCCGGGACACCCCGTTGGGCCAAGGAAGTTTCCTCCCCATGGCTTCGCTCGTGATCATCTTGGGCTTCTTCGGCTGGGCATACCTCGCCCGCATCGTCCGCGGACAGGTGCTGAGCCTCCGCGAGCGCGAGTTCGTCGAGGCTGCGCGGTCCTTCGGTGCTTCGCACTTGAGTGTCTTGTTCCGGCAGATCATTCCCAACGTCATGGGTGTCGTGTTGGTCTACGCCACCATGCTCATTCCCACGAACATCTCCGCAGAAGCCGCGCTGTCCTTCCTCGGCGTCGGAGTCAAGGACCCCACACCGTCGTGGGGCCAGATGCTCAACGCCGCCCAGTCCGGCAACTGGTACCTCAGCGATCCCTGGTTCCTGGCAGTCCCCGGCGCCATGCTCATCGTCACCGTCCTGGCGTTCAACCTGCTCGGCGACGCCGTACGCGACGCCTTGGACCCCAAGGCCTCCCGCCACTGATCCACCGCGCCGCAGGACCACTGCGCCGCAGTGCCCCAATCCACCTTCAATCTCCGTCCCACCCACCCCTATGAGGAGCACAATGAATACCCCCACCAGAGCGCTGGCCCTTGCCGTGCTGATCGCCACCGCTGCCACTGGCTGCGCGGCAGGCCAGAACCAGCCCGGAAATCCCGCCTCCGGCCCGTCGAGCACCGAGCAGGCCCCGGAAGTGGTCAAGCCCGGTTTCACCACCAAGGGCGGCAACATCAACGTCCTGATGTCGTCGGACTTCCAAACCCTGGATCCGGGCAACAGCAACTACGTCCAGACGGCCAACGTCGGCCAGCTGTACTACAGGAACCTCACCATGGCCAAGGAAACGGCCGGCCAGCCGCCCACCATCGTTCCGGACCTCGCCACTGACACGGGCCAAGTGTCCAAAGACGGACTCACCTGGACCTTCACCCTCCAGAAGGGCGTCAAGTTCGAGGACGGCCGCCCCATCACCTCTGCTGACGTCAAGTACGGCATTGAACGCACCTTCGCGCAGGACGTCTACACCCAGGCCCCGCAAGAGCTCAACGCAGCGCTCGACGCCGGGGGCTACAAAGGGCCGTACAAGGATCCTTCCGCTGACCTCAAGGCCGTTGAAACCCCGGACGAGCGCACCATCGTTTTCCACTTGAGGAAGCCGTTCGCGGAATTCCCGGCCCTGGCGTCCCGTTCCAACACCTCGCCTGTCCCGAAGGACAAGGACACCAAGCTGGACTACACCAACCACCCTGTGTCTTCAGGCCCCTACATGGTCGAGTCATACAGCCGCGGAAAATCGCTCAAGCTGGTCCGCAACCCGAATTGGGATCCGGCCACCGACCCCAACCGGACAGCGCTTCCAGACACCTTCAGCTTCTCGCTCTCCACCTCGCAGGCCACTATCAGCCAGCAGCTCTTGGCCAACTCCGATCCCAATGCGCTCACCCTTGACTCCAACGGTGCACTGCAGACGTCGGATTCAGCCAAACTTGCTGATGCCCAGGTCAAGGACCGTGTCGCTTCGGGACTGCTTGGCTGCAACGACGTCCTGAGCCTCAACACCGAGAAGATCTCCGATCCCGATGTCCGCAAGGCTATCGCCCTCGCCTTGGACCGCCAGTCCATCCTGGTCCAGTACGGCGGACGTCGTTTTGGCGAGATCACCCAGACCCCGCTCAACTCCAAGATGCGCGGCTACGTAGCCCAGGACTTGGAGATCGATCCCACCGGCAAGCCCAAGCTGGAGGAAGCCAAGAAGCTCCTCGAAGGCAAGAACTACCCCAAGACCCTCACCTACGGGTACGCCAACAACCGTGATGCCTACAAGAACACAGGCACCGTGGTCCAGCAGAACCTCAAGGCCTTGGGCATTGATGTCCAGCTCGTGCCGATCCCGGCGCCGAACTACTACTCGGTCCTGGCGAGCGACCAACTGCCGGACATGGGACGCTCGGGCTGGTGCGGCGGCGCCGACCCCGCTTCGGTCCGTACCTCTGCCGATCCCATCCTGGGTCCGAACAACGATGGCACCAGCTACGGCTTCTCCAACACTTCGCGCTACTTCGATCCGCAGATTTCCAAGGCAATGTACGAGCTCCGGAACACGGCCGGAACGTCGGAGGAATTGGGCAAGAAGTGGTCCGAGGAGTTCGGCAAGGCCCTGAAGACGTACCCGATCATCCCGCTCATCCGCAGCCACACCAACAGTGTGGTGGGCTCCAACATCCGCAACGCCCAAGTTGGCTACTTCTTCGGCGGCATCGACCTCTCGATCGTCGGCGTCCAGCACTAACCGGGCCCAATCGACACTAACCAGACTTAGCCCAGAAGGGACGCGGGCCGCCCGGCCACCACCGGGCGGCCCGCAACCAGCACAATGATCAGATTCATACTTCGCCGGACAGGCTCCCTGGTCCTGCTTCTCGTAGCCGTCAGCTTCATCACCTTCACGCTTTTCCAGCTGGGACCAGCCGATCCCGCTTCCGCCGCTTGCGGCCAGGAGTGCACGCCCGAACGCGTAGCGGAAGCCCGTGTGGCCCTCGGCATGGACCATCCTTTCCCGGTCCAGTACATCGACTACATGCGCGGCCTGGTCTCGCCGCGGATGATCGGGGCACCCGGAGCCGAATCGATCTGCCAGTGGCCGTGCCTCGGCAAATCGTTCCAAACCAATGAAAACGTCTCGGACATCATCGGCCGTTCCTTGCCGTACACACTCTCCATGGCCGTCGGCGCCCTCGTGCTCTGGACCGTTTCCGGCGTTGGACTCGGCCTGCTTGCCGCCCTCCGCAAGGGAACGGCCACGGACAAGTTCATCGTCGGGGCAGCGTCCGTTGGTGTCTCCTTGCCGATCCCGGTCACGGGCCTGTTCCTGCTTCTGGTGTTCGTCAACCAACTGCACCTCCTGCCCTTCACGACGAACGAGATCAACAGTCCTTTCGGTCCGCTCGGTCCGTGGGCGTGGGTGCTCAACTACTTCCTGCCCTGGGTCGCCCTCGCGGTCCTCTTCAGCGCGGCCTATATCCGGGTCACCCGAACCAATATGATCGAGACCTTCAGCGAGGACTTCATCCGCACCGCCCGCGCAAAGGGCTTGGCGCCCCGAACAGTGACGTTCAAGCACGGTGTCCGGGCCGGAATCACTCCCGTCGTGACCATGCTCGGCATGGACATCGGGCTCCTTTTGGGCGGGGCCGTCCTCACTGAGCAGATCTTCTCAGTGCCGGGACTCGGCTTTACGGCCGTCCGTGCCGCCATCTCCGGCGACCTCCCCGTCACCATGGCCATCACCATGCTCGCCGCCTTCTTCGTCATCGTCGCGAATGTCGTCGTCGACCTCGCCTACGCCGCCATCGATCCCCGAGTGAGGCTCCAATGACCCAGCTTCAACCCAGCGCTCCAACCGGTCATCCCGCCGCGAAAACAGCGCAGCCCGCCACGGAAACCGGCGCGTTCCTGGACGTCCGCAATCTTTCCGTAAAGTTCCCTACGGACGACGGCCTTGTCTCGGCTGTCAACGGCATGGATTTCTCCTTGGAGCGGGGGCATACCCTCGGCATCGTCGGCGAGTCCGGGTCCGGCAAGTCGGTCACCAGCCAAGCGCTCATGGGGCTCCTCAAGGGAACCTCAGCCCAGGTCACCGGCCAGGCGCTCTTCCAGGGCAAGGACCTTGTGACGCTGCCCGAGTCCGGGATGCGACAACTGCGCGGCCGGAACATCGGCATGATCTTCCAGGATCCACTCTCGGCCCTGCATCCCTTCTACACGGTGGGCCATCAGATCGCGGAGGCCTATCTCGTCCACAACAAGGCGAGCAAGAAGCAGGCCCGAGCGGCCGCCGTCGAGATGCTCGGAAGGGTGGGCATTCCCAGCCCCGAACAGCGCTATGACGAATACCCGCACCACTTCTCCGGAGGCATGCGCCAACGCGCCATGATTGCCATGGCCCTGATCTGCGAACCGGAACTGCTTATCGCGGACGAACCCACCACTGCGTTGGACGTCACGGTGCAGGCACAGATCCTGGACCTCATGTCCGAGCTCCAGCAGGAAACCAACTCGGCCCTGATCCTGATCACCCACGATCTTGGCGTGGTTGCAGAAGTCTGTGATTCCGTCCTGGTCATGTACGGAGGGCAGTGCGTCGAATCGGGACCGGTGGACGAGATCTTCTACGACACACAGCACCCCTACACCTTGGGCCTGCTCAAATCGATGCCCACGCTGAACAGCTCCTCGGGCCGGCTCAATCCCATCCCCGGCCAGCCACCGTCGCTCCTTGACCTGCCGAAGGGCTGCATCTTCAGCGCGCGGTGCGAATACGCAGCCCTTGCCGGCGATGGCGTCTGCGCGAGCCAGAGGCCGGAGCTCGTGGTCGAGGACGGCCACGGAAAGCGCTGCCACCTGAGCGGCCCCCAGATCGTCACCATTCGGAAAACGCGTTAGGACCCGCCATGGACACGCAGGCAATTCTCCAGGTGGAGAACCTACAAAAGCACTTCCCCATCAAGGGTGGACTCTTCTCCCCCACAGGGTCCAAGACTGTCAAAGCGGTCGACGGCGTCTCGTTCAGTCTCGCTCGCGGCCAGACTTTGGGGCTCGTTGGTGAGTCGGGCTGTGGCAAGTCCACCACCGGACGCATGGTCGCCCGGCTCATGGATCCCACGGGCGGGCGGATCGTGATCGACGGCGTCGACATCAGCCAGTTGCGCGGCCGCGATCTGTACAACTTCCGCCGCAAGGTCCAAATGATCTTCCAGGACCCTTTCGCTTCGCTCAATCCGCGGCAGACCGTGGGCACGGCCATCGCGGCACCGATGCTGGCGCAAAAGATCAACCCGACCGGCGGCCTGAAGAACCGGGTCAAGGAACTCCTCGAACAAGTGGGACTCAAACCCGAGCACTACAACCGCTTCCCCCACGAGTTCTCCGGCGGCCAGCGCCAGCGTGTGGGAATCGCCCGCGCCATCTCGCTGAACCCGTCCGTGATTGTGTGCGACGAGCCCGTCTCCGCCCTCGACGTCTCGGTGCAGGCCCAGGTAGTGAACCTACTTCAGGAAATCCAGCGCGACACCGGGGTTGCCTACATCTTCATCGCCCACGATCTTTCTGTGGTCCGCCATATCTCGCATGAGGTGGCCGTGATGTACCTCGGCAAGATCGTGGAACAGGGATCCAGGGAGGAATTGTTCCGCGATCCCCGGCACCCCTACACGCAGGCGCTCCTGTCCGCCGTGCCCTTGCCGGATCCCCGGGAAGCGCGCCAGCAGCAGAAAATCCGGCTCCGGGGGGATCTCCCATCGCCGGCCAACCCGCCCAGCGGCTGCGTTTTCCGCACCCGTTGTCCCTTGTTCGGCACCTTGAGCGAGGACCAGCAGCAGCGCTGCATCAACGAAATCCCCGCGCCAGCCACCCCAGATGCCCCCGCCTGCCACCATTCGGGTCTGGCAGCGGGAGCCCTCACTGGTGTGCAATAGACCCACTATCAAAAGGAGCAATACATTGATCACCCTGATCCGCGCCGTCCGACCCTGGGGACAAGCGCTGAGCGACGTCCTCATCACGGACGGCAAGATCGCCGGCGTCGAACCGCATGACCCGGCCCGCGCCGCCGCGACTGGCGACGTAACCGTCGTCGAAGGCCGTGGCCGCCTCCTGGTGCCGTCGTTCTCGGACGTCCACGTGCACTTGGACTCCACCCGCATCGGGCTGCCGTTCCGCGAACACACCGGCGGCCCCGGGGTGTGGACCATGATGATGAACGACCGCAAGAACTGGCGCAATGCCGAAGTCCCGCTTCAGGAACGCGTCAACAACACTCTCGGCCGGATGATCGCGCGCGGCACCACCCGTGTCCGTTCCTATGCCCAGATCGATGTTGACTGCCGCCTTGAGCGCTTCGACGCCGTAATGGCCGCCAAGGAGCAGTTCAAGGACCAGGCCGACGTCGACATCATCGCGTTCCCGCAGGCCGGCCTCCTCCTCGAGGAAGGCACCGTCCCCCTCATGGACCAGGCCCTCAAGGCCGGCGCCAATGTCATGGGCGGCATCGATCCCTGCAGCTTGGACCGCGACCCGGCGAGGCACCTGGACATCGTGTTCGGGCTGGCCGAAAAGTACCAGGTTCCCATCGACATCCACCTCCACGAGCCAGGCGAACTCGGCGTCTTCAGCACCGAGCTGGTGATCGAGCGCACCCGCGCACTGGGGATGCAAGGCAAAGTCACCATGTCCCACGCGTACCAGCTGGGCAGCGTCTCCGAGGCCACTACCCGCCGCCTCATCGAAGAGTTCGCCGAGCTGGACATCTCCATGGCGTCCGTGGCGCCGGGCTCCGCCGGTGTGGCGGGCCAGCTGCCCATCCCGCTGCTCGCCGAAGCCGGCGTCCGCATGGGCTTGGGCGAGGACGGACAGCGCGATTACTGGTCTCCCTACGGCAACACGGACATGCTGGACCGTACATGGCAGTTGGCGTTCACCCACGGCTTCCGCAAGGACGAGCTCATCGAGCACTGCCTGGCGATTGCTACGGTGGGCGGCGCCAGCATCCTGGACCCCTCCGCAACCCGCCTGAAGGGCACGGCGCACCGCCCGGGCCTTGAGGTCGGCGATCCTGCCGAACTCCTGCTGCTCGACGGCGAAACGGTCGCCTCCGCCGTCATGGACCGCGGCGCGGACCGTACGGTGATCCACCGTGGCACGGTCGTGGCAGACCAGCTCGAACTCGTCTAAGCCTGCACTGAACCAAAGTGGCCGGTCCCTCTGAGAGGGACCGGCCACTTTGGCGGTTAACGGCTCTTCGGAGACCGTCGCCCCGATGCGAAACTAGCGCCCGACGGCGGCTGGCTCGCTAAGACGTTCGGTTTCGGCGCCTGCCACGGACACGGCATGCCCGCGCACTGCGAGGAATCCGGCTGCGGCGAGAAGTACCGCCTCCGCCGTCAGGGCCCAGAAGGGAACGTCCCAGCCCCCGGACCACTCGTGCAGGAATCCTGCACCCAAAGGCCCCAGGGAGGCCAACGCGAACCCCAGGCCCTGGCTCATGGCGGACAGGCTGCCCGCGCTCTGTGGTCCTGCTGAGCGGATCACGACCAACGCCATTCCCAGCCCGAAGCCAGCGCTCTGGACGACCCCCAGCAGGCCGACCATCAGGAATTGCAATCCCACAGGTGCCATCAGGACTCCGATAAGAGCCGCCGCCACGAGCAACCCCAGCCCCGGGGCCATGACCTTCAGAACCGCGGGACGCCCGGCGAGAACGGGGGCCACCAGGCTCGCGGGCAGCCCGGCGACGCTGAACCATGCCAAGAGCGAAGCCGCGTCGGCCGCTGTCTGGCCCTTCGACACCAGGAACACGGCCAGCCACGAGGTAATCGCGAAATACAGCATGGCCTGCAGCCCGAAGAAGGCAGTGACAGCCCAGGCCGTCCGTTGCTTCCGCAGCGGCAGGGTGCCGGCTTCGCTTACCGAGCCGCCCGCCGTCGTCGTCCCCTGCGGTGTTGCCGGCAAGCCCGCGCCCGACGCCGACCGGCCAGTTTTGTCAGAGCGTCCAGTTGCTCCACCCCTGCGGTAGATCAACGCGGCGCCCATCACGGCAGGAACTGCCCAGACCGCCAACGCCCAGGCCAGGCTTCCGCCGAGCGCCAGCTGTAGCGGCTGCACGAGACCTGCGCCCAGCGCGGCGCCCAAGCCGAAACCCATGGTGCACAGCCCCGTCCACCAGCCCGTACCACGGTTGGCCTTCACTATCTGTGGCACCAGCACGCTGGCGGTCATGATTGAAGCCCCTGCGAGGAACGTGCCGGGCAGCAGTAGTCCGGGCACCAGAACCCGGACGAGGAGCGCCGCGGCGAGCACCAGCAGCGCTACGGAAACCGCCCTGCCAGCGCCCAGGCGACGGGCCAGCCATGGACCACAGGGAGCCGAGACGCCGAAGGCAAGTACAGGCAGGGCGCCCAACAGCGGCAGCAAATGCGAGTCCAGTCCGAAGCCCGACTGGAGCTGCCCCATGGTGCCCGCAATGGTGGTGATAGCGGGACGAAGGTTGATGGAGACAAGGGTCAGCGCGGCTAGAATCCAGGCCGTCGCGAAGCTTGCACCCTTCACGGACGGACCACGGCGCGGCGGGCGTGCTTGTCCCATTGATTGCCTCCTCAAAATCTTACTTGGTATACCAAACAAGACTATGGGAGCGAAGGATCAAAGTAAACTAGTACCACTACAGCGACCTGGTGTGATGCCAGATCAGCGCGCCCCGAGTTGGGATACCAAAACCTAGATAGCTTTTCCGGGGTTGAAGATTCCGGCCGGGTCGAAAAGCACCTTGATACGGTGTTGCAACTCGCGGATGGGCTGGGGCTGCTCGAGGCCGAGCCATCGCAGCTTGTACTGCCCCACCCCATGCTCGCCAGTGATGGTTCCACCCATCTCCAACGCAGCATCGATGGAGTCATCCAGCGCCTTGTTGAGCCGGGACATAGCGTCCGCATCTACTTCCATGTCCACCCGGTCTACCCAGAACGTGGGGTGCAGGTTGCCGTCGCCAGCATGGGCCACCACTTTGAGCTGGACACCGTGCGTGACGGCCATGGCTTCGAGCGCAGCCACGTAGTCAACCAGTCGCGATCTCGGAACGGCGACGTCCTCGCCCACCCGGTATTCGTTGTCCACCTCATCACCTCGGCTTGAACGCCGCATGTCGATGAGGCGTTCGGCTTCGGCATTTGCTTCCGCCATCACCGTCGCGCCGCCGGCGGCCAGGACCTCCCGCACCAGCGCTGCCTCGGCGGCCGCTCCAAATCCGTCTGTCTGGATCAGCAGCAGGGCCTGTCCGCGCTCGCTAAGGTCAGAGCCGTACAGTTCGTCGAGCTGGGCCAGTGTTCCGGCGTCGAGCATTTCCATGATGGCGGGCTGGACACGGGCCTTGCCAACCGCCAGGACGCCCGCGGCGGCACCGCGGAAATCCGGATAGAAGGCCGCCACGGTTTGTACCTCCCGGGGCAGGTAGCGCAGGCGGACCGTCACGCCTACCACAATCCCCAAGGTGCCCTCGGAGCCCACAAACAGGGCCGTGAGGTCGTACCCGGCCACGCCTTTGAAGGTCTGGTGTCCTGTGTGGATGAGCGAGCCATCGGCCAGCACGACGTCGAGCGCAAGCACTGAGTCCCTGGTCACCCCATACTTGGCGCAGCGCAGACCGCCGGCGTTCGTTGCCACATTGCCGCCGATGGTGGACATCTTGTAGCTCGCGGGATCCGGCGTATACATGAGGCCGTGTTCGGCCGCCGCGGCGTTCAGATCCGCATTCACCACACCAGGCTCGACGACGGCAGTCTCGTCTTCGGCGTTGAGCAGCAGAATGCGGTTCATGCGTTCCAGGCTGAGCACGATGCATCCCTGGCTGGCATGGGCGCCACCCGAAACACCGGTACCGGCGCCACGGGCAACAATCGGAACCCCGTGCTTGGCGCAGCTACGCACCACGTGCTGGACGTCTTCAACGGAATCCGCAAACACAACAGCCAGAGGCAGCTGCAAGTCCACGACGGGGCCTTGGTCTACTGCATAGGTGGCACGAGTGTGCTCGTCGACAGCGACTTGCCCCGGGGCCAGCGCGGCGGCGAGCTCATCCATGAAGCCGCTGGTGCGTTGAGTGTTTCCGGCAACGGCTGTGTAGTCCGACAAGATGGATCCCTTCGCATCTGAGCGCCGCGGACACGCCGATTCGGCAGTCTTCACGGTGTTTTCAGTGCTTCGAGTCTAGTACGCGACGATAGCCCGATGCTCCGGCTGGTTCGGCCCGGAGAGCTGCGGAATCTGACGGGCCATGACGATTTCCAGCTTCGCTTTGTCCTGCGGATAGGGCCGAGTGGCACCTGTGACTTCAAATCCGTGCCGGGCATAGAACGCCTTGGCGCGCGCGTTGTCCTCGTGGACCCCCAGCTCGATCAAGGCGGCCCCAAGCTCGCCACTGGCTACTGCGCAAGCCTCATCAAGCAATTGGTCAGCCAAGCCCAGGCCCCGGTGCTCAGGTGCCACATAGACGCTGATAAGCATGGCCTGCCGCGGCCGGGAGAGATCCTGCGGCTGCTTGATAACGACGCGCATGAGTCCCTTGATCCGGCTACCGTCAGTCCCCTCATCCGCCACCAAGGTGATGCTCGAGTCGCCCGACATGGTTGCGGCGCGCTCTTGCCATTGCGTGTCAGTCTGGCGCCGCGCCGCCGCGAGGCTCTCCACGTAAGCCATAGGAGTGTCCGAGAGCATCTCCAGCCGCACCTCGCGAAGCAACTGCCAGTCAGCCGCTTGGAGGCGACGGATTCTATTCACTTCCGCCGCCCATGAATCGGACATAGCGATCAAGAACTCCAGGCCAGTCAGCCGCGTAGTCCGCACGGGTTCGGGCAGGGTCCTCGGCGCCTTCCCAGCCGTCGTGGACCAGTCGCAACTCCGTACCCCCGTCAACCGCGCGGAAGGCCACTCGAAGTTCAGTGGACCACATCGCAGTGCTACCCGGATACCAGCTTGCATGGAACGACAACGGCGGTTGCCAGTCGTCGATCGTTCCCCAAACGGATGTACGGCCGTCGTCAGCCGTCTCCAGGATCAGGTTCTCCTCGAACTCGACGTGCGAACCCGCGCCGTAGACGCTGTGGTCCTCCATTGGCCACCACAAATGCGGGTGATCGGTGAAACCCATGAAAGCGTGCGCTACAGGCGACGGCACGACGACGGTGCAGACTACGGGGTCCAGCTCACTGGACTGCTCCGGCTGTGGTTCGGAGTCCGACGCGGCGTGACTGAAAAGGCTCTCCATGTGCACCAACATTACCGTCCAGCGACCCGAGCGGCTCGAGACTCATTGTGCCTCCCCTTCGGACGCCCGCTCACGTATGGCGGGTCCCGGGCGGGACGCCCGCTCACGTATCGTGCCTTCCGGCGGGGCGTCCGCTCACTGCCTTGCAGATGGGAGGGGGTGTTAATGGGCGAGGCCCCGACATTCGCTGTCGGGGCCTCGCCGTTGAAAGATGTCCGGCGGTGTCCTACTCTCCCACACCCTCCCGGGTGCAGTACCATCGGCGCTGTGGGTCTTAGCTTCCGGGTTCGGAATGGGACCGGGCGTTTCCCCCACGCTATGACCGCCGTAACCTTGTTACCCGTCCCGCCGGCACGCTGGGTGCGGGGGTGGGAAGACTGGTTACAACATTGTGGTGTTGTTATTCAGTTGTGGTTTGTTCCTGTGACAACAACGGGTTGTTGTTCGGGAACCACATAGTGGACGCAAGCAGTTTTGTTTGTGTGGTGTAAGTTGTCGGCCTATTAGTACCGGTCAGCTTCAACAGTCGTTGGTCCTGTCTTCCACATCCGGCCTATCAACCCAGTGGTCTGGCTGGGGGCCTCTCACACACGAGGTGTTTGGAAATCTCATCTTGAAGCGAGCTTCCCGCTTAGATGCTTTCAGCGGTTATCCCATCCGAACGTAGCTAATCAGCGGTGCACTTGGCAGTACAACTGACACACCAGAGGTTCGTCCGTCCCGGTCCTCTCGTACTAAGGACAGCCCTTCTCAAATTTCCTGCGCGCGCAGCGGATAGGGACCGAACTGTCTCACGACGTTCTAAACCCAGCTCGCGTACCGCTTTAATGGGCGAACAGCCCAACCCTTGGGACCTACTCCAGCCCCAGGATGCGACGAGCCGACATCGAGGTGCCAAACCATGCCGTCGATATGGACTCTTGGGCAAGATCAGCCTGTTATCCCCGAGGTACCTTTTATCCGTTGAGCGACGGCCATTCCACAATGTACCGCCGGATCACTAGTCCCGACTTTCGTCCCTGCTTGAGATGTCTCTCTCACAGTCAAGCTCCCTTGTGCACTTACACTCGACACCTGATTGCCAACCAGGCTGAGGGAACCTTTGGGCGCCTCCGTTACTTTTTAGGAGGCAACCGCCCCAGTTAAACTACCCATCAGGCACTGTCCCTGACCCGGATCACGGGCCGAAGTTAGATGTCCAAAGTGACCAGAGTGGTATTTCAACGATGACTCCACCCCCACTGGCGTGAGGGCTTCAACGTCTCCCACCTATCCTACACAAGCCACTCCGAACACCAATACCAAACTATAGTAAAGGTCTCGGGGTCT
The DNA here is from genome assembly GCF_054888235.1 of Arthrobacter sp. MMS24-S77. Classification (NCBI taxonomy): domain Bacteria; kingdom Bacillati; phylum Actinomycetota; class Actinomycetes; order Micrococcales; family Micrococcaceae; genus Arthrobacter; species Arthrobacter sp. MMS24-S77. The sequence continues at coordinate 637,073 of NZ_JBTZRN010000001.1, read as the reverse complement.
TTCCGTCCTGCTGCGCGTAACGAGCATCTTTACTCGTACTGCAATTTCGCCGAGTTTATGGTTGAGACAGCGGGGAAGTCGTTACTCCATTCGTGCAGGTCGGAACTTACCCGACAAGGAATTTCGCTACCTTAGGATGGTTATAGTTACCACCGCCGTTTACTGGGGCTTAAATTCTCAGCTTCGCCTTGCGGCTAACCGGTCCTCTTAACCTTCCAGCACCGGGCAGGAGTCAGTCCGTATACATCGTCTTGCGACTTCGCACGGACCTGTGTTTTTAGTAAACAGTCGCTTCCCCTGGTCTCTGCGGCCCCGATCCCCTCCCACCGGCAAGCGGTGTTCAAGGTTGGGGCCCCCCTTCTCCCGAAGTTACGGGGGCATTTTGCCGAGTTCCTTAACCATAATTCTCTCGATCGCCTTGGTATTCTCTACCTGATCACCTGTGTCGGTTTGGGGTACGGGCGGCTAAGACCTCGCGCCGATGCTTTTCTAGGCAGCATAGGATCACCGGATCCCCCCATGACGGGGGTCCCATCAGATCTCAGGAACGTCATCCAAGACACAGCGACGGATTTGCCTATCGCTGACCCTACATCCTTAGACCGGGGCAACCATCGCCCGGCCCGGCTACCTTCCTGCGTCACACCTGTTAATACGCTTACCTCCCGGGATCAGGTCCCGCGCTCGGCCAAAACCCGCACACCACAAGGGTGCTTGGGCAGGCTCCGGGCGGTTAGTATCCCCCGCTTGGCATGGGCGGTCCTTCGCCGGTACGGGAATATCAACCCGTTGTCCATCGACTACGCCTGTCGGCCTCGCCTTAGGTCCCGACTTACCCAGGGCAGATTAGCTTGACCCTGGAACCCTTGATCATTCGGCGGACGGGTTTCTCACCCGTCTTTCGCTACTCATGCCTGCATTCTCACTCGTGTAGGCTCCACCGCTGGTTTACACCGCGACTTCACCGCCCACACGACGCTCCCCTACCACTCCAGACGACTGAACCACGAAGGCTTGTCCCTGTCTGAAATCCACAACTTCGGCGGTGTACTTGAGCCCCGCTACATTGTCGGCGCGGAATCACTTGACCAGTGAGCTATTACGCACTCTTTCAAGGATGGCTGCTTCTAAGCCAACCTCCTGGTTGTCTTCGCAACTCCACATCCTTTCCCACTTAGCACACGCTTAGGGGCCTTAGTTGGTGGTCTGGGCTGTTTCCCTCTCGACTACGAAGCTTATCCCCCACAGTCTCACTGCTGCGCTCTCACTTACCGGCATTCGGAGTTTGGCTGACGTCAGTAACCTTGTAGGGCCCATCGGCCATCCAGTAGCTCTACCTCCGGCAAGAAACACGCAACGCTGCACCTAAATGCATTTCGGGGAGAACCAGCTATCACGGAGTTTGATTGGCCTTTCACCCCTACCCACAGCTCATCCCCTCCATTTTCAACTGAAGTGGGTTCGGTCCTCCACGACGTCTTACCGTCGCTTCAACCTGGCCATGGGTAGATCACTCCGCTTCGGGTCTAGATCACGCCACTACACTCGCCCTGTTCAGACTCGCTTTCGCTACGGCTACCCCACACGGGTTAACCTCGCGACGTAACACTAACTCGCAGGCTCATTCTTCAAAAGGCACGCCGTCACAGCTACAAGGCTGCTCCGACGGATTGTAAGCACACGGTTTCAGGTACTGTTTCACTCCCCTCCCGGGGTACTTTTCACCTTTCCCTCACGGTACTGGTCCGCTATCGGTCATTAGGAAGTATTTAGGCTTATCAGGTGGTCCTGACAGATTCGCACGGGATTTCTCGGGCCCCGTGCTACTTGGGATCCTCTCCAGGCGGCACACAACATTACGGTTACGGGGCTCACACCCTCTACGGCCGGCCTTTCAAGACCGTTCACCTATGCTCATGCTCTCACCCCACCGGTCCGGCAGAACCAGTACGGAAAGTCCCACAACCCCGCCCATGCAACGCCCGCCGGCTATCACACATGGAACGGTTTAGCCTCATCCGCGTTCGCTCGCCACTACTAACGGAATCACTCTTGTTTTCTCTTCCTGCGGGTACTGAGATGTTTCACTTCCCCGCGTTCCCCCACGCACCCTATGTGTTCAGATGCGGGTCACCAGATCACGCAAACGCGCCTGGCGGGGTTTCCCCATTCGGACATCCTGGGATCAAAGTTCGGTTATCAACTCCCCCAGGCTTATCGCAGATTCCTACGTCCTTCTTCGGCTCCTAATGCCAAGGCATCCACCGTGTGCCCTTAAAAACTTGACCACACAAAAATCAAAGACTTCTCGAGAGAACCAGACCCCCCAAAAGAAGGGCCGGGTTCAAAAAAAGAAATTGCTGTAGACACAAGACAAACCCCAAGGGCCTGCCCGTGTCAGATGCTCGCGTCCACTATGTAGTTCTCAAACAACAACCCCGTACCACACCCCCGCACCAGCCACCCCACCAAAAAGGGGCAGCCACCACGCACGAGGACATGCAGCCAGGACAACCGGAAACACCAAACCCACACCCCGCACCGCCCCCCAAAAAGAAGAAGGACACCCGCAGGCCATGGCCCTGTTGCCTCAGGACCCAACAGTGTGCCAAACACGAAAACCGGACACCCCCCACCCGCACCGTTCCAGGACACTCAAAGAGCATCCGTACTAAGGACAGGAAAGAAACAACCGGCCGCTATCTGCTGATATTCCACCCATGAGCACCCACCGCAGAACAGACGCCTGCGCAATGGGCTTTGCTTCCACACACCCCCACGGCCACCATGCGGCAACCACGGAAATGATAATGGCGCTCCTTAGAAAGGAGGTGATCCAGCCGCACCTTACGGTACGGCTACCTTGTTACGACTTAGTCCCAATCGCCGGTCCCACCTTCGACGGCTCCCCCCACAAGGGTTAGGCCACCGGCTTCGGGTGTTACCAACTTTCGTGACTTGACGGGCGGTGTGTACAAGGCCCGGGAACGTATTCACCGCAGCGTTGCTGATCTGCGATTACTAGCGACTCCGACTTCATGGGGTCGAGTTGCAGACCCCAATCCGAACTGAGACCGGCTTTTTGGGATTAGCTCCACCTCACAGTATCGCAACCCTTTGTACCGGCCATTGTAGCATGCGTGAAGCCCAAGACATAAGGGGCATGATGATTTGACGTCGTCCCCACCTTCCTCCGAGTTGACCCCGGCAGTCTCCCATGAGTCCCCACCACTACGTGCTGGCAACATGGAACGAGGGTTGCGCTCGTTGCGGGACTTAACCCAACATCTCACGACACGAGCTGACGACAACCATGCACCACCTGTAAACCGACCGCAAGCGGGGCACCTGTTTCCAGGCGTTACCGGTTCATGTCAAGCCTTGGTAAGGTTCTTCGCGTTGCATCGAATTAATCCGCATGCTCCGCCGCTTGTGCGGGCCCCCGTCAATTCCTTTGAGTTTTAGCCTTGCGGCCGTACTCCCCAGGCGGGGCACTTAATGCGTTAGCTACGGCGCGGAAAACGTGGAATGTCCCCCACACCTAGTGCCCAACGTTTACGGCATGGACTACCAGGGTATCTAATCCTGTTCGCTCCCCATGCTTTCGCTCCTCAGCGTCAGTTAATGCCCAGAGACCTGCCTTCGCCATCGGTGTTCCTCCTGATATCTGCGCATTTCACCGCTACACCAGGAATTCCAGTCTCCCCTACATCACTCTAGTCTGCCCGTACCCACTGCAGAACCGGAGTTGAGCCCCGGTCTTTCACAGCAGACGCGACAAACCGCCTACGAGCTCTTTACGCCCAATAATTCCGGATAACGCTTGCGCCCTACGTATTACCGCGGCTGCTGGCACGTAGTTAGCCGGCGCTTCTTCTGCAGGTACCGTCACTTTCGCTTCTTCCCTACTGAAAGAGGTTTACAACCCGAAGGCCGTCATCCCTCACGCGGCGTCGCTGCATCAGGCTTTCGCCCATTGTGCAATATTCCCCACTGCTGCCTCCCGTAGGAGTCTGGGCCGTGTCTCAGTCCCAGTGTGGCCGGTCACCCTCTCAGGCCGGCTACCCGTCGTCGCCTTGGTAGGCCATTACCCCACCAACAAGCTGATAGGCCGCGAGTCCATCCAAAACCGCAAAAGCTTTCCACCACCATGACATGCGTCAGACGGTCATATCCGGTATTAGACCCAGTTTCCCAGGCTTATCCCAGAGTCAAGGGCAGGTTACTCACGTGTTACTCACCCGTTCGCCACTAATCCCCCCAGCAAGCTGGAGATCATCGTTCGACTTGCATGTGTTAAGCACGCCGCCAGCGTTCATCCTGAGCCAGGATCAAACTCTCCGTTGAAGTAAAACAAAAACAGACACAACCACAACCACCGGAAACAACGGTCGAAGCAGCTGCACAAAATTTGAAACCAGCCAAAAATACCAGACCCCACCCACAGGGGCGGACAAGGCCCGGCAAAATTCAACCAATTCATATAAAATAAACCGGTATCAACAAACTTGGCACACTATTGAGTTCTCAAACAACAGACACACCCGACACCACCCACACCCACCAAAGGGTCCAGGATCGCTCCGGAGCAACTTCACAAACTTACCGGCTGCTTGCCTCCTGGTCAAATCGGCGTTCTTGACTTGATTTTCACGAGGAACTCAGTCAACTTCACCGATCTCCACTGGGGAGCAGCGCGGGTACTAACTATACCACCACTTCTCCGGGGAGGCAAAGCCCCCGCAAGGCGGCTTCCTGCGCTTCAGCGGTGGCCCGCGAGCTCCACGCAAAGGGCCCGGAAACTCAAGGCTTCCGGACCCTCCGTCATTCGGCCAGCGAGCGCCGCTAGACCACAGGCTTGAACCAAGAAGCTCCGAGGGGCGGCAAGGTGACGGTCAATGCTGCAGGCTGGCCTTCGGCCCCGGGTGCCGTGGCAGCAAGTGCACCAGCGTTGATGACACCCGATCCGCCATACACCTCGGCGTCAGTGTTGAGAACTTCATGCCAAGCGCCGGCAGACGGAACTCCGAGCACATAGTCCTCGTGCGGGCCTCCGGAGAAGTTCACGGCACATACCAGGGGGTTGCCGTCGTGGTCCCAACGGATGAACGTGAGCACGTTGCGATCCGCGTCCGCCCCGTTGATCCACTGGAAGCCGCCTGGCTCGTTGTCCCGCACATGCAGGGCCGGCGTCGAGCTGTACAGAGAGTTCAACTCGCGGGTGAGCAGCTGCAGCCCGCGGTGGGACGGGATGTCGGCGAGGAACCAGTCAAGGCCGTGTTGTTCGGACCATTCGGCTTCCTGTCCGAATTCGGTGCCCATGAAGATGAGCTGCTTGCCCGGGTGCGCCCATTGGTAGGCCATGAACGCCCGCAGGTTGGCAAGCTGCTGCCAACGGTCCCCGGGCATCTTTCGCAGCATGGATCCCTTGCCGTGCACTACCTCGTCGTGGCTGATGGGCAGCAGGAAGTTTTCCGTGAAGGCGTAGACCATGGAGAACGTGACCGTGCCGTGGTGCCAGCGGCGGTTGACGGGGTTTTCGGAGATGTACTTGAGGGAGTCGTGCATCCAGCCCATGTTCCACTTGAGCCCGAATCCGAGGCCACCATGGTTGGTAGGGGCGGTGACGCCGGGAAACGCCGTGGATTCCTCGGCAATGGTCACGGCGCCCGGGTGGGTCTTGTAGATGGTGGCGTTGACTTCCTGGAGGAAGGAGATGGCTTCCAGGTTCTCGCGCCCTCCATGAACGTTGGGGAACCACTCCCCGTCCTCGCGGGAGTAGTCCCTGTAGAGCATGGAGGCAACGGCGTCCACGCGAAGGCCGTCGATGTGGAATTCCTCGAGCCAGTACAAGGCGTTCGCGACCAGGAAGTTGCGAACCTCGGTGCGACCGAAGTCGAAGATGAGCGTGCCCCAATCCGGGTGTTCGCCAAGCCGGGGGTCCGAGTGCTCGTACAGGGGTTCGCCGTCGAAGCGGGCAAGAGCCCATGAGTCCTTCGGGAAGTGCGCCGGAACCCAGTCCAGGATGACGCCGATGCCGGCTTGGTGCAGGGAATCGACCAGGAAACGGAACTCGTCCGGATGCCCAAAGCGGGAGGTTGGAGCAAAGTAGGACGTGACTTGGTAGCCCCATGAACCACCAAAGGGGTGTTCGGCCACTGGCATGAACTCCACATGGGTGAAGCCAAGCCATTTCACATATTCCACAAGGTCCTTGGCCAGCTCCTTGTATCCGAGGCCAAGGCGCCAGGAACCGAGGTGGACCTCATAGACGCTCATGGGCGAGTTGTGCGGATCTTTGTTGGCGCGCGCCGTCATCCAGGCATCGTCCTTGAACCGGTAGCTGGACTCCACCACGCGTGATGCCGTCAAGGGGGGAACTTCCGTGCCGAAGGCGAGAGGGTCGGCTTTCTCCACCCAATGGCCGGCCTTCGTGAGCAGTTCGAACTTGTAGCGTGCCCCTGCTGCAACGCCTGGGATGAACACTTCCCAGACGCCGGACGAGCCGAGCGAGCGCAAGGCGTGTTCGCGCCCGTCCCAGGAGTTGAAGTCGCCCTTGACGCGAACTGCCTGCGCGTTGGGCGCCCAGACGGCGAACGAGACTCCGTCTACATCGCCCAGTGAGGAGCGGTAGTGCTGGACGTGGGAGCCCAGTGTGTCCCAGAGCCGTTCATGCCGGCCTTCTCCGATGAGGTGCAGGTCCACCTCGCCGACCGTTGGAAGATAGTGGTATGGATCATTGACGGTTATCGGGGCGGAATCGCCGTACACGACCTCCAGGCGATAGTCCGGCACGTGGCCGTGCTGCAGCGGCTCGAGGACCGCCACCCAGACGCCGTCGGTCTCGTGGGTCATGGGAGTGGAACCGGCTTCGGTGACTACCGTGACGGACTCCGCCAGGTGCTTGACCGTGCGGATGGTGACGTGACCGTGATCGTCAAGGTGGGCACCCAGTACAGAGTGCGGGGCGTGGTGCGCACCGGCGGCCACCCGGCCAAGGGTAGCGGCGTCCACATACAGCGGGACTCGGGGCCGTTCGGTACGTGCTGAGCCTGTCATTTCCTTACCTTCCGATGTCGCCGCGGCATCCGTGCCGGGGCTCGTATTTCCGAGGAGCTGCCGTGAAGCGTTGACCGGAATGGGTAACCAATCCGGTCTGTTCCGCAACTCGTAGATCACCTCGTACAAGGCCTTGTCCAGCCACAATGCCACAAAGAGCGGCGAGCGGCGGTCAATAGTTCCGGGGGTGATGTCGCTGTAACCGGCCAGGAAGGCTTCGGCGCAGTCGTCAACCCACGTGGCGGGGACCGTGGCCCCGGGATTCTCGCGGACGGCCGCGCCGGCTGCATAGTCAAAGGACCGCAACATTCCCACGACGTCGCGCAGGGGAACGTCCGGAATGTTACGGAGTTCGATCGGCCGAAGGGGCTCCCCTTCGAAGTCCAGGATCGCCCACCGGCCCGGTTCTCCCGCGGCACCGGGTACCAAGAGGATCTGGCCAAGGTGAAGGTCGCCGTGGATCCGCTGCAATGTCCCGGCTTCCTTGCCGGACAGTTGCGTCAGGAGTGCCTCGAGCTGCTGCTCATGGGGCCCGACGGCGGTACCCGCTTCCGCCCACGACTGGCGGACACGCCGGGCTACTTCGGCGGCGATGTCCTGGCCGGGAACCCGTTCCCTGGCCGTTCCAAGGGTTTCCGCGAGCCGCAGATGCACGGTGGCCGTCGCCTGGCCCATTTGCCGGGCCTCGTCGGTGAAGTCCGTGCCGGATGCGGCGGCGTTGACGGCGAGCCGCCAAGCGTCTTGCCCGCCCGCAAGAAATTCGTGGGCCACGGCGAGGTCCGCTGACGCTGTGCCGTGCCGGCCAAGAGGTGTCCTTACCTCCCATGTTCCCGTAATCCAGCCGAGCGTTGAGGGCACTTCCTGGGTGCCGCCCGAAGTCAAGGCCGCGCCGACTTCCACCTCGGGGTTCTTGCCGATCGACAACACCCTGAAGATCTTCACGATCGCCGCCGACTCGCCGTCGTCGACTATCACCGAAGTATTGGACTGCTCACCTGAGGAGACCCGCACGGATCCTGAGGCGCTGGGCAGGCGCAGGCCGCCAGGCACCGAATGCCCGCTTGCGGTGCATTCCCCCTCTCCGGGTTCGGCCATGGCCAGACCCTGGATGAGATCGAGCCATGCGGTCACGAAGACAGGATCGTGGGGCGCGTCGTACACCCAGACCGGCGCATCGGCGTCGAGCTGGCCCACCAAAGCAGCCGCCAAAGCGGCTACGGGAGTAGAACGGTAGCTCAGCGGTACCTGGATGATGTCAGTCTGCATCCCGCCGTCGGCCGTAGCGTAGCGGATGGACAGCAACCGGACTTCCAGGCCTATCCCGGCGTCAGGTTGCTGGAGCTGGAAGGAGCCGACGAAGTCCAGATCGAATGCCCCTGCCTTCACCGGAAACCAGCGCTGCCGGGGTAGCCATTCTTTGAGAAGGGGTGCCAGGACCGTAGCGGGCGCCGAAAGACTCATATCAGCCTTCAATGGAGAGCACGGGGATGGCCTGGGTGTACGGCGTGGACCCGGTGGAACCCGCCGAGCGCACGCGGAGCCAGAAGAAGTCGTGGCTGCCGAGAGTGAGGGTCAGCGAGCCGTCGTTGCCAATGCCGGGGAACGGCTGGCCCCCGAAGACATCCCTGAGGCCCCTCCCGGCGTATTCGGGGATATCCAAAGTGGTAGCCACGGGATGCTGGGACAGGTTGAAAACACACAGGATCGATTCGGCGTCTTCGCCTTCCGGATTGTTCTCCGGAAGCTCGCGCAGATAGGCAAGGACAACTTCATGGTCTGCCGGAACGTGTCTGAAGCCGCCCAGCCCGAAGGCTGCATGGTTCTTCCGGACGCTCAAGATCTGCCGGGTCCAGCGCAAGAGCGAGCCCGAATGGGCAGCTTCAGCCTCGACGTTGGCCATGCTGTAGTTGTAGACCAGTGACTGGATGACAGGTAGGTAGAGCTTTCCGGGATCGGCGCTGGAGAAGCCTGCGTTGCGGTCCGGGTTCCATTGCATCGGCGTGCGAACGGCATCGCGATCGTCAAGCCAGATGTTGTCCCCCATCCCGATTTCATCCCCGTAGTACAAGAAGGGGCTACCCGGCAGGGACAGCAGCAAGGCGTTGATCAGCTCGATCTCGGAGCGGGAGTTGTCCAGTAGCGAGGCAAGCCTACGCCTGATGCCGATGTTGGCGCGCATCCGCGGGTCCGGCGCGTACCAACCCAACATGGCGGCACGTTCGTCGGCGGTGACCATTTCCAAGGTCAGCTCGTCGTGGTTGCGAAGGAAGGTTCCCCATTGCGCGCCTGCCGGGATTCCCGGGGTGTCGCGCAAAGTCTCGATGATGGGGGAAGCTTTCTGGTCGCGGAGCGCGTAGTACAGGCGCGGCATGATGGGAAAGTGGAACGCCATGTGGCATTCCGGTTCTTCCTCTGTGCCGAAGTACTCCACGACCTCATGCGGCGGTTGGTTGGCTTCGGCGATGATCACACGGCCCGGGTAGTTCTCGTCCACCATTTTGCGAAGGTCCCGCAGGAAACCGTGGGTTGCCGGCAAGTTCTCGCAATTGGTGCCCTCCTCTTCGAAGAGATACGGAATGGCGTCCGCCCTGAACCCATCAATGCCTTGGTCCAGCCAAAACCGGACGACATCGTGGAGCGCCTCGATGACCTTGGGATTCTCGAAGTTCAGGTCAGGCTGGTGGCTGAAGAAGCGGTGCCAGAAGAACTGCCGGCGGATGGGATCGAAGGTCCAGTTCGACTCTTCCGTGTCCACGAAGATGATGCGCGCGTCCTGGTACTTCTCGTCGGTGTCGCTCCAGACGTAGAAATCGCCATACGGGCCGTCCGGGTTCTTGCGTGATTCCTGGAACCAGGGGTGCTGGTCCGAAGTGTGGTTCAGCGGGAGGTCGATAATGACCCTGACACCCCTCGCGTGCGCTTCGGCTACGAGCCGTTTGAAGTCGCTGATGGTGCCGAACTCGTCCAGCACGGACGTGTAGTCGGAAATGTCGTAGCCGCCGTCGCGCAGGGGCGAGTCGAAGAACGGCGGCAGCCACAAGCAGTCCACTCCCAGCCACTGCAGATAATCCAGCTTTTCGATCAGACCATGGAAGTCGCCCGAACCGTCGCCGTTGGCATCCGCGAAGGCCCTCACCAGCACCTCGTAGAAAACAGCCTTCCGATACCAATGAGGGTCATGTTGAAGACCCGGGGCGTTCAGCTCGAAAGTGTTCTTCGGCGTGAAGTACTGACTCTGACCCTGCGGATTAAAGCTCACTAAGGCTACCTCCGGATACTGAGAATGTGTGCCGGTTCTACATGGGCGTCCAGCCGGACGTAGTTGTACTCGCCCCACTCCCAGCTTTCGCCGCTGACCAAATCATCCACCCAGAACCTGCCGTTGGCGGTGAAGTCGGCTGGATCCAGCGAAAGGGCGGACAGATCCAGGGTCACGGTGCTTTCCCTGGTGCCGTGGGGATCGACGTTGACCACAATGATCAAGGTGTCCTTGCTGCCGTCAGGCAAGGTCTTGTGCTTGGAGAACACGATGGTGGCGTCATCCGTGCTGTGGTGCAAGGTCAGGTTCTGCAGATCACCCAAGGCTGGGTGGGCCTTCCGGATGGCGTTAAGCCGCGTGATGTAAGGGGTAAGACTGTGCCCGGACGCTGCCGCGGCATCCCAGTCGCGGTCCTTGAACTCGTATTTCTCGTTGTCGATGTACTCTTCGGCACCCGGACGTGCCACGTGCTCGTACAGCTCGAATCCGGCGTAGACGCCCCAGAGCGGGCTAGCGGTGGCTGCCAGTGCGGCGCGGATGCGGAACGCAGCCGGACCGCCGTACTGGAGGTATTCGGTGAGGATGTCCGGGGTGTTCACGAAGAAATTTGGCCTGAAGTACGCCGGGGAAACGTGGCTGACCTCATTGAAATAGGATTCCAATTCGGTTTTGGTGTTCCGCCACGTGAAGTAGGTGTAGGACTGCTGGAAGCCCGCCCGGCCGAGGGCGTGCATCATGGCGGGGCGGGTGAACGCCTCGGCGAGGAAAACGACGTCGGGGTACTTCTTGTTCACCTTGCCGATCAGCCATTCCCAGAACCACACCGGTTTGGTGTGCGGGTTGTCCACCCGGAAGATCTTCACGCCGTGGCTGACCCATAGGAAGACGATCCGCAGGATTTCCTTGGACAAGCCAGCGGGATCGTTGTCGAAGTTCAGGGGATAGATGTCCTGGTACTTCTTCGGCGGGTTCTCTGCGTAGGCAATGCTGCCGTCCACGCGGGTAGTGAACCATTCCGGGTTGGTCTTCACCCAGGGATGATCCGGCGCGGCCTGGAGCGCAAGGTCCAGCGCCACCTCAAGTCCCAACTCATTGGCTCGAGCCACAAACGCGTCGAAATCCTCGAACGATCCAAGTTCCGGGTGAATGGCGTCGTGGCCGCCGTCCTTCGATCCAATGGCCCACGGCGATCCGGGATCCTGCGGACCAGGAGTCAGGGTGTTGTTGCGACCCTTCCGGTGCTGGAAACCAATGGGGTGGATGGGCGGCATGTAGATGACATCGAAGCCCATGTCCGCGACGGCATCGAGCCGCTTGGCCGCGGTCGTGAAGTTGCCCGATGTCCATGTTCCCGTGGCGGGGTCGAAAACGGCTCCTTCGGAACGTGGGAAGAATTCGTACCAGGCTCCGCGGCCGGCAAGGTCACGCTCCACCAGGAGCGGGTACTGTTCCGAGACGGTCACCATTTCACGGATCGGCTGGCGCTCGACGACGGCTGCGACCTCTGCGCTGAAACCAGCGGCCAGGCGTTCTTCCGCAGTCTTCGACGTATCGGCGAGCACTTCAGAGGCGGCACGGAGGGTGCGCTTGTCCGCGGCGCTGCGCGAGTTCTCGCTGGCCGCTTCCGCTAGGAGCGCGACGCCTTCGGCGAGCATCAGTTCGACGTCGATGCCGGCTTCAACCTTTACTTCGGCGTTGTGATGCCACGTGCCGTAGCGGTCGTGCCAGGCCTCGATCGCGAAGGTCCACGCTCCCGGCGTCGTCGGGGTCAGCAATCCCTCCCAGCGGTCGGTTCCCTTGCCACGCTCGCCCGGTGCCGGCGCGAGCCGGACACGCTGGCGCTCCTTGCCTTTGGGGTCCAGCAAAATGGCGCTCACCCCAAGCTGGTCGTGGCCCTCACGGAAAACCGTGGCGCCTACCACAAGGTCTTCGCCCGGCAAGGCCTTGGCCGGGAACCGGCCTTCCTCGATCACGGGCTGCACGGCCGTGATGGGGAACCTGCCGAATCTGAGACCTTCGGTGATACCGGCCTTCTGCTTGGACTTGGATGCTGAGCTGGATCGCGGTGTTGCGGTAGTGGTCACAACCTCGACGTTAGCGAGAAAAATCACATTTTGCGAAGGGGTGCCCCAGACTCTTCGGCGCAATGTGTCATTTACCTAAAAGAAACCGAAAGCTGTTCCTGCCGTCCACCGAGTGGATTAGTGTGGCGCTCGTGAAGGCAATTCGAAGGTTTACAGTCCGTACCCTGCTCCCTGAGCCGATCCGGCCGCTGGCGCGTCTCGCGACGAACCTGCGCTGGTCTTGGCACCGGCCTACCCGCGAACTCTTTGCGAGCCTCGACCACGAATTGTGGGAGGAGAGCCGCCATGATCCCATTAGTCTTCTTGGGTCAATAGGCCGTGAGCAACTGTACCAACTTGCCTCCAACAACGATCTCGTTGAGCGTGTCCAGCACGCCGCGGCGGATCTTGACCGGTACCTGAGTGAGCCGCGCTGGTACCAGGGCCTGGGTCCGGACGCTCCGGCGTGCATCGCCTATTTCTCGCCTGAGTTCGGCATCACGGAGGTGCTTCCGCAGTACTCCGGGGGCCTGGGCATCCTGGCCGGGGACCACTTGAAGGCCGCTTCGGACCTGGGTGTGCCGCTGATCGGCGTCGGGCTGCTGTACCAGGCCGGCTATTTCAAGCAGTCCCTTTCCCGGGACGCCTGGCAGCAGGAAACGTATCCGGTGCTGGACCCTGACGGACTGCCGCTGACGCTGCTGCGCGAACCGTCGGAGGACGGCACCGGCAAGCCGGTCTTGATCTCCCTGCCGCTGCCCAACGGACGCAAGCTCAACGCGCACATCTGGCGTGCCGACGTCGGGCGCGTTCCGCTGCTGCTGCTCGATTCGAACGTTCCGGCGAACGACGACGCTGCCCGGGGGATCACGGACCGCCTCTACGGCGGGGGCGGTGACCACCGCCTGCAGCAGGAACTGCTGTTGGGCATGGGCGGGGTGAAGGCGCTGCGCGTCCACCAGCGCCTCACGGGCACCCCGGCTCCGGAGGTGTTCCACACCAACGAGGGCCACGCCGGGTTCCTGGGCGTCGAAAGGATCCAGGAGCTGATGTCCGCGGAGGCGCCGCTGAGCTGGTCCGAGGCCCTGGCCGCCGGGCGTGCGTCCACGGTGTTCACCACGCACACCCCGGTGCCGGCCGGGATCGACCGCTTCGAGGCCGTGCAGATCAGGCACTTCTTCGAGGCCGGCCTGGCCCCGGATGTTCCGGTGGACAAGGTCCTGGAACTGGGCCGGGAGAACTACGAGGGCGGCAATCCCGCGGTGTTCAACATGGCCGTCATGGGCCTGCGCCTGGCGCAGCGGGCCAACGGGGTGGCCAAGCTGCACGGGGTGGTCTCCCGCGAGATGTTCTCCGGGCTCTGGCCAGGCTTCGACCACTCCGAAGTCCCCATCACCTCGGTCACCAACGGCGTCCACGTGCCTTCATGGGTGGATCCGCGCATCTCCGCGTTGGCCCGCCAGCAGTTCGGGTCAGAGGCCGAGGCCTTGGGCCGCTGGGACCTTGCCTACAACGTCAGCGACGAGGACGTGTGGAGGCTTCGCCGGGAGCTTCGCGTATCCCTGGTGGAGGATGTCCGTCGCCGGCTCCGGGCCGCGTGGAAGAAGCGCGGCGCCGCGGATGCGGAGCTGGGCTGGACGGACACCGTGCTGGACCCGGACGTGCTGACGATCGGCTTCGCCCGGCGCGTGCCCACCTACAAGCGGCTCACCCTCATGCTCCGGGACCCCGCACGGCTGAAGGCGCTGCTGCTGGACGAGAAACACCCCATCCAGCTGGTCATCGCCGGCAAGTCCCACCCGGCGGACGACGCCGGGAAGAAAATGATCCAGGACCTGGTGAAGTTCACCGACGACCCCGCCGTCCGGCACCGGATCGTGTTCCTGCCCAACTACGACATCGCCATGGCCCGCACCCTGTTCCCGGGCTGCGACGTGTGGCTGAACAACCCGCTCCGGCCCCTGGAGGCCTGCGGCACCTCCGGCATGAAGGCGGCCATCAACGGATCCCTGAACCTGTCCGTGCTGGATGGCTGGTGGGACGAAATGTACGACGGCGAGAACGGCTGGGCGATCCCCACCGCCAACAACGACGCGTCCCCCTCCGAACGCGACGACATCGAAGCCGCGGCCCTCTACGAACTCCTGGAAACCCAGGTGGCCCCGCGCTTCTACGGTTCCACGGTCTCCGAGCACGCCGGCGCCGCGGGTCCCTCCCAGTCCGGCCCGGAAACCATCCCGACGCACTGGGTCTCCATGATCAAGCACACCCTGGCCCACCTCGGCCCCGCGGTCTCGGCCGAACGCATGCTCCAGGACTACGTGAACAACCTGTACCGCCCTGCGGCAGAGTCGGGACGCCGTGCGGTAGCGGGTTCATTCAAGGAAGCGAAGGAACTGGCGGCCTGGATCACCAAGATCCGCAACGCCTGGCCGCAGCTGATCGTGGAACACGTCGATTCCGTGGGCGTCTCGGAAGAGCCGCAGATCGGCGACACCCTCCAGGTCAACGCCTACATCGCGCTGCACACACTGACACCGGACGACGTCAACGTGGAGGTGGCCTATGGGCGGGCCGAAGAAAGCGATGAGCTGGAGGACATCACCGTGGCCGAACTGAGCTCTTTCGAGGACCTCGGCAACGGGCGCCACCTGTTCACCGGCTCCATCCTGATCAACCGCTCCGGATCCTTCGGCTACACCGTCCGCGTGTTCCCGAAGCATCCCTCACTGGCATCGAAGGCCGAACTGGGGCTGATCGTCAACGCGTAGTGACAAGGCCGGGTGGGCATCGCCCGCCCGGCCAGTCGCGTTAGTGCTGGAAGACCGCGATGACGGCGATGTCCCGCCCGGAGTAGGACTCGGCGTCCTGGAGGATTTCGCAAACCACCCCGAAGGACCGGTCCGTGCGGTAGGCCGCCGGGACCTGCCAAATCAGGGTGACGGGTGGCTGGTCATCCTCGGACAAACTGTCTGCGAAATCGTGGAGTGAATCGTTGAGCGCATCGAGGTTCACGCCGTAGTACTCGGGGAAATCGAGCACCTGGCCGAACACTTCCAAGACGGCCTGCTTGCTTGCCGCCGGCGGCACCATCACGGTGCGGCGGCCGGCGTCGGACACTTGCTCCTGCAGTTCTTCCAGTGTCCACGTGTCTGCGGAATAGATCTTCATGGTGTCCCTACTTGCCTTCGACGATGAACTTGAATGTAGCGTAGTGATCCGGTGTGTAGAACTTCCCGCCGTCCTTGCCCGTGATGATCCGCTGCGCGCCCCGGTCCGATTCCCCTGGTGTCTTGACCGTGTATTCCTGATAGAAGCCGCTGGCCTTCTTGGGGAGCAAGCCTTCGAAATTTCCGAAGTTGATGCCATCGCGCTCGTAAGGATATGGGCCTCCCTTTGCGATGAGGGCCAGCGTTTGCTGGGCCTCCTTCGGCAGTTGGGATGCGTTCACTGCCTGCAGGCCAGACGTGTTTGTCGCGGTTGCAGCGCTTGCTGCCGCCGAAGACCGCACCGGTGCTGCGGTTGCGCCAGTTCGGGGACTGGAGGTAGCGACGTCGGCGCCCTTCGGTCCTGTGCCATTAACCGCTGTGCCATTAACCGCTGTTCCGCTCACCACAGCGCCGCTAACCACTGCGAATACAAGCACGACGGCGGCAATCACCAGCCCGGCCAGGGTCAACAGCAGCCGGCTTCTGTTCCTACTCATCGGTGCTGGTTCCTAGGTGCGGTAGACGTTGATGGTGTTGCCTTGGACGACTTCCCGTTCGCCTGCCGCAACCAGTGCTCCCTGCCTGCGGTCATTGAGCTCGGAAGTCGTCAGGCGCAGCTCGAACATACGGCTTCCCGCGCCGGATTCCGCGATCAGTTTGGGCAGGACGATCTTCTTGTCATCCTTGTTCCCGTTGATCACGATCAGGCCGCGGTAAGCGCCGCCCTCCGAGCTCATCAGGAGCTGCACAATCCGCAGCGAGGGATCGTGCCAACGGGCCGCCGTCATGGGCTGGCCCTTCTCATCAAACCAGTCCAGGCCCGTCCGGCTGTCCGGGAAGCCTGCGTCCTGGGCCTGCAGGAACTCCTTGCGGAGCCGGATCACACGCTTGGTGCTCCGCAGCATCTCATGCGATTCGGGTGTCTGGGTCCAGTCGATCCACGTGAGCTGGTTGTCCTGGCAGTAAGCGTTGTTGTTGCCCTGCTGTGTGCGTCCGAGTTCGTCGCCGGCAGTGATCATGGGTACGCCGATGGAGAGCATCAACGTGGTCATGAGATTCCGCTTTGAGAGGGCACGCGCGGCGAGAATCGTCTCGTTTTCCGTGCGGCCTTCGAATCCGTGGTTGTAGCTGCGGTTGTCGCTATGGCCGTCACGGTTTTGTTCGCCGTTGGCCTCGTTGTGTTTACGGTCGTAGGACACCAGGTCGGCGAGGGTGAAGCCGTCGTGGGCCGTGACGAAGTTCATCGAGGCCAGCCTGGAGCGTCCCGAGGGTTCAAAGACCCGGGTGGAACCCGTCAAGGCGTCGGCCAGGACTCCCACACTGCCCCCTGACATCCCGGCTTCGGCAGCGCCCCGGTCCGAGAGCCAGAACCGGCGTACGCCGTCCCGGAAGTGATCGTTCCAGTCCACCCACCCTTTGGGAAACCGCCCGGTCTGCCAGCCACCGTAGCCCACATCCCATGGTTCGGAAATGAGCTTGGACCTGGAAAGCACGGGGTCCTCGGCGATCCGTGTGAGGAAAGGGTGCTGGGGATCGAACTCGTTGCCCGCGTTACGGCACAGTGTCACGGCAAGGTCAAAGCGGAAGCCGTCGATATGGAATTCGTCCACCCAATAGCGCAGCGAGTCAATGGCCAGGTCCACTACCCTGGGTTCGGCGAAGTCGAGGGTGTTGCCGCAGCCGGTCGTGTCAAGGTAGCGGCCGTGGGCATCGTGGCGATAATACTGCTGCTCCCCCAGACCCCTGAAACTGAAAGTGTCGCCGTCGGGCCCGCCTTCCGCCGTGTGGTTGTAGACGACGTCGAGGATCACTTCGATTCCGGCGGCATGCAGGAGTTTCACCATGCCTTTGAATTCGTCCTGGACGGCATGGGGCCCTGCCTGTTGGGCGGCTTGCGTGGCATAGTCCGCGTGGGGGGCAAAAAACGCGGCGGTGTTGTACCCCCAGTAGTTGGTCAGGCCCAGGTTCTGCAGGTGCTGTTCGTCTACGTGGAAATGGATGGGCAGCAATTGAACGGACGTCACACCCAACGATTGGAAGTGCTCAATCATGGCCGGGTGTGCCATGCCTGCATATGTTCCACGGAGGTGCTCGGGGATATCGGGATGCAGCATGCTTTGGCCGCGGACATGTGCCTCGTAGACGATGGTGTCCCGCCACGGGGTGCGAAGCGGGCGGTCGTCACCCCAGTCAAAAGCCGAGTCCATGCGGACCGAGCTCAGCAGCTCTCCGCGTTGGTGCACCGCCCGACCGTAAGGATCGAGCAGCAGTTGCTCGGCGTCGTCGGCGTCAAAGTCCGGAGCGGGAACGGAGAGTGGCAGGGCCTCCCCGACTGGCGCAGCGCGGAAGCCGTATTGCGTACCGGGCGGCAGCCCATCCACGATGCCGTAGTGCACACCGTCGGCGAACCGAGGCAACGTATGGACTTTCCAGGAATCGCCGGGGGCCTTGTAGGCGATTTCGACCCGAGTGAGACCTGGGGCCCAGACGGCGACGTTGACCCTGTCTGCGGGGGTGTGTCCGTCGAGGCTCGCAGACCGCGGAATACTCAGCCCGAGCGGCGACGGCCGCGAGGCGTCCACTGTGGATGCTGTGTCAAAAATCGGCATAACCATTAGTTGAGAGTTTAGTCTCCGACGCCAATTCTCCCGCGCCAGCGGCTCATATGACAGTGCGCATGGCCATCAGTTGTAAAGTCACAGGCTGCCTCACCGAACGCAAACATGCCGCTCACCTGCTGAAACGTCGTGTTACGCGACTTCCCGCTCATTTCGCGATCCCGGTCCCCTGCCCTGATTGTGTCGAATGTCGGAATACTCCCGTCCATACACGGATGAGTTCGTATCCTCCTTACAGTCGTTGCATACTTTGCTGTACACCAATGTGGAGGTAATTGTGCGAATCGCTCTTGCTCAAATCATCAGCGGCCGCGAGCTGGCGGACAACCTGGTCCTGTTGGAAGACTATGCCCGTCGTGCCAAGGAAGGCGGCGCTGAACTGGTGGTCTTCCCGGAAGCGACCATGCGGGCATTCGGGAATTCCCTGCTCGACATCGCCGAGCCCCTGGATGGGCCATGGGCCAGCCGGGTGCGGGAGATTGCCCGGGACCTCGGGATCGTGGTCGTAGCCGGAATGTTCACTCCCGGGCTGGCCTCCGACGGCAGCAACAATGGCAAGGTCCGGAACACCCTGATCGCCACCGGTCCCGGAGTGGAGGCCAGCTACGACAAGATCCACCTCTTCGATGCCTTCGGTTTTGCGGAATCGGACACCGTTGATGCAGGAACCGATCCCGTGACGTTCGACGCCGGAGGCCTCACCTTCGGACTGGCCACCTGCTACGACGTCCGTTTTCCAGCCCTCTTTACCGCCAATGCCGATCGCGGCGCCGACGTGAATATTGTGTCCGCGTCCTGGGGCGCAGGCCCAGGCAAAGCCGAACAGTGGAAGCTGCTTGCGCGCGCCCGCGCGATCGACACCACGACCTTCGTGCTCGCATGCGGCCAGGGCGACCCCGCGAGCCAAGGCATCGAGCCCAAAGGTGCCGCACCCACCGGAGTGGGGCACTCCGTCGTCGTGTCCCCCTTGGGAGCCGTGCTGGAAGAGCTCGACGCCGAACCTGGCCTCTTGTTCGCGGAGCTGGATGCCGCCGTCGTCGAGGACGCGCGGATCAAGCTCCCGGTCCTGGCGAACCGCCGCGACTTTTAGGGCAAACAGCGACGCTCGCTCACCAGTTCAGAAGTGAGCGAGCGTCGCCCTATTTGGCGCTATAAGTGAGCGAGCGTCGGCTACTTGGTGGCGCGCTGCCTTGAGACTTCGTACAAGGAGATGCCCACTGCCATGGACGCGTTGAGCGATTCCATGGCCGAGTCGATCGGGATGGAGATGATCTGGTCGCAGTTTTCGCGGACCAAACGGCTAAGGCCCTTGCCCTCGGAACCCACCACGATGCAGACGGGATCGGTGGCCAAGGAAAGATCCGGCAGCGAGACATCGCCGTCGCCGTCAAGGCCCAGCACGAAGATGCCCATCTGCTTGAACTGCTTGAGGGCGTTGTTCAGGTTGGCCGCACGGGCCACGGGGACGCGGACTGCAGCGCCTGCGCTGGTCTTCCATGCAGAAGCGGTGACACCCACGGAGCGGCGCTCGGGCACAATCACGCCATGGCCGCTGAAGGCCGAAACGGAGCGGATGATGGCACCGAGGTTTCGGGGATCGGTGATGCCGTCAAGCGCGACGAAGAGGGGCGCGTTGGGAATGTAGCCCTTCTTCCACTTCGCGACCGTCTGCTCAGCGAGGTCGTACGCGTCTTCATACTCGTACGGCGGGATCTGCAGTACGAGGCCCTGGTGGACGGCGTCGTCGGTCATACGGTCCAGCTCGGGCTTACCGGTTTCCAAAAGCGGGATGCCACGTTCGGCAGCGAGCTTGAGGGACTCCTTGACCCGATCATCCATCTCGATCCGGATGGCAACGTGCAGTGCCTTCGCGGGGATTCCGGCGCGCAGCGCCTCCACGACGGAGTTGCGTCCGGTGACTACTTCCTCAGTAGCGCGGCCCTTCGGACCCGAGCGGGCGCCCGGGTTGGAGCGGCTGGCGCCCCCGGCCGCCCGCTTGGCCGCGGAGCGCTCGGCAAGCTGCTTGCTCTTGTACGCCTTGTGGTACTCGCGGTCCTCAGCCTTGGGGGTTGGACCCCGGCCTTCCAGTGCCTTTCGACCGTGGCCACCGGTTCCAGTGGTGGGGCCCTTCTTGTTCTTGACAGCCCGGCGACCGTTGTTGGCCATGAATTCCACCCTTGATTGTGTTGAGTACGTCTGCAATCAAGTCTACTGAATCAACTTAAATCGGGACGACGGCACTTTCTCAGTCCTTTTTGAGGCTCCAACTCGCCCCATCGGCGCCGTCCTCGACGGCGATTCCAGCCGCCGCGAGTGTGTCGCGGATCGCGTCGGAAGCGGCCCAGTCCTTGTTGGCGCGCGCCTCGGCGCGGGCCTGCAGCTGGGCTTCCACAAGGACTTCAAGGGCTTGGGCCGTCTCGGAGTTTTCCTGGACTTCGCCGCGGACATCGTTGAGTCCTAGAACGGTGGTCATGGCCAATACGGACTGGAGTGCCTGCTGGGCTCCCGAGTCGTCCCCCGACGCCAGCGCCGTGTTTCCAGCACGGACGGTCTCATGCAGGACGCCAAGAGCCTGCGGCACGTTGAGATCATCATCCATGGCGGCAACAAATGCTTCCGGCACGGGGCTCGACTCAGGGTGGGCGGCGAAGTCGCCACCGAACTTCTTGGACGCCTTCGCGACGAAACCATAGACGCGCTCCACGGCAGCCGCGGCCTCCTGGAGCGAGGTGGGACGATAGTCCAGGACGGAGCGGTACTGTGCCTGGCCGAGGTAGTAACGGACCACGCGCGGACTTGCGAGTTCCAGCATTTCCGCAGGGCTCACCGTGTTGCCTACGGACTTGGACATCTTTTCACCCTCATAGGTGACCATGCCGTTGTGCAGCCAGAAGTTGGCGAAATCGTCACCGGCGGCCTGCGACTGTGCCATTTCGTTCTCGTGGTGCGGGAAACGCAGATCCAAGCCTCCACCGTGGATGTCGAACTGCTGGCCAAGGTACTTCGTGGCCATGGCCGAGCATTCAAGATGCCAACCCGGCCGGCCGGTTCCCCACGGCGAAACCCAGCTCGCCGTCGTCGGCTCCCCGTCCTTGAAGCCCTTCCACAGCGCAAAGTCGCGCGGGTCGCGCTTGCCGCGCGGGTCTGCGTCGGACGCGCCTTGCATGTCGTCAATGTTCTGGCGCGTCAGGGAGCCGTACTTGCTCCAGGATCGGACATCGAAGTAGACATCCCCGGAGTCGTCCAGGGCAGGGTAAGCGTGTCCGCGGTCGATGAGCCGTTGGATGAGGGCGTGCATCTCCGGGATGTGACCGGTGGCGCGCGGTTCGTAGGTGGGGCGGGAAACGCCGAGGACATCGTAGGCCTGCTCGAATTCCTGCTCGTAGCGGTAAGCCAAGGCCCACCATTCTTCCTCGGGCTTGGCGGTGGGTTCCTCGGCCCAGTCCGGCCCGAACGACTGCGACGACTTGGCGAGGATCTTGTCGTCGATGTCGGTGACGTTGCGGATCACCGTGACGCGCAGCCCGCGGTATTCGAGCCAACGGGTCAACTGGTCGAACGCGATCGCGGAACGGACATGTCCTACGTGCGGCATCCCCTGCACCGTGGCACCGCAGTAGTAGACGCTGGCCTTGCCGGCTTCGAGGGGAACGAAGTCGCGGACTTCGGCGGATGCGGTGTCGTAAAAGCGCAGGGTCACCGCTCCAGATTAGCCGATGCGCACCGTCTGCCTTCGTTGCACACCATCTATCTCAGTTCAGGCGCTATCGCCGTGGGGTGCCGCCGGCACGAGGTAGACGAGGGCCGTCGCGACGGCGGAGATACCTTCACCGCGTCCAGTGAAGCCGAGGCCGTCGCTGGTGGTCGCCGTGACGCTGACGGGAGCCCCTGCGGCGTCGCTGAGGACGCGCTGCGATTCTTCGCGCCGCGGACCGAATTTCGGCCTGTTGGCGACGAACTGCACTGCAACGTTGCCAATCTCGAAACCGGCGGCACGGACAATCCTGGCTGCCTCCCCCAACAACTTCGCTCCGGAGGCGCCGGCGAATTCGGGACGGTCGGTGCCGAAGTGCGTGCCCAGGTCGCCAATACCGCAGGCGGAGAAGAGCGCGTCAGCCGCAGCATGGGCCACGCAATCGCCGTCGGAATGCCCTGAGAGCCCGCGTTCCCCCTCCCAAAACAGGCCGCCCAACCACAATGGTTGCGGGTTGTCTTCAGGTGCGTAGGCGTGCACGTCCACCCCGATCCCGGTGCGCGGCAACGGCATCGTCGGGTTCCCGGGCTGCACGTCCATCAGCCTTCTACCCAGCGGACTCCGAGCGGACCTTCCAGCAAGCCTTCGGCAATGATGAGGTCCAACGGCGTGGTGATTTTCAGCGATTGGCTGGCGCCCCGAACTGCGTGGACGGGGATGCCGAGGAGTTCGACGAGCATGGCGTCGTCCGTGACCGCCGCGGACTGGGCGTCATCGAACTCAGCGGCCGCTGCGTGGGCACGCAGTAAAGTCTCATAGTCGAAACCTTGCGGAGTTTGCACGGCCCGCAGTTGCTCCCGCGGGGCGGTGCCGGTGACGATCTCCGGCGCGATTCCGGCGTCGTCCCCGTCGGTTTCCACAACCATCTTGACAGTGTCCACGACCGGTATGGCGGGGATGACCGCCTTGGCGCCTGCAGAGAGCGCAACCGCAACGCGGTGGAAGACCCGTTCGGGAGTCAGCGCACGGGCGGCGTCGTGAACCAGCACTGCACGGGTTCCCTCAAGCACCGCCTCAAGGGCGGCCCGGACCGAATCGGCACGCGTGGATCCGCCGTCGACCACTGTGACCAAAGGCCCGTCAGTGCCGAGCTCCTGCCGGAATTCCTCGCAGAGCTCACGCAATTCGAGATCCCCTGCGGGGACGGCCACGCAGATCTGGCGGGCAACGTCCGCCGTGGCGACGCCCCGAAGGGCATGGGTAAGGATGGGTTCGCCGCCCAGCGGCACCTTTGCCTTGGGCATGCCGTAGCCAAGCCGCTCTCCCGAGCCTGCCGCAACGACGACGACGGCGGTGGCCTCGCGCTGGGATGGTGTAGTCATGCGCTCAAGCCTACGTGCCCACCCGCCCAACTGGCTGGCAGTTGGGCATTCGGGCAAAAGGAAACCCCGGCGGCAGGTTGCCACCGGGGTCTAAATCTTTGAATCTTTGTTAGGAAGCCAGAACTTCGTCGAGAACGCTTGCGGCCTTCTCTTCGTCGGTCTTCTCAGCCAGTGCCAGTTCTGAAATCAGAATCTGACGGGCTTTGGCCAGCATTCGCTTCTCACCTGCGGAAAGGCCGCGATCGTGATCACGGCGCCAAAGATCGCGAACGACCTCTGCAACCTTGATGACGTCGCCGGAAGCAAGCTTCTCCAGGTTTGCCTTGTAGCGACGGGACCAGTTGGTGGGCTCTTCAGTGAACTCGGCACGGAGAACGTCGAATACGTGCTCCAAGCCTTCCTTGCCCACTACGTCGCGAACCCCAACAAGGTCTACGTTTTCTGCTGGAACTTCAATGGTCAGATCACCCTGAGCCACCTTGAGCTTGAGATACATTTTCTCTTCGCCCTTGATAGTGCGCATCTTGATTTCTTCAATTTTTGCTGCACCGTGGTGAGGGTAAACTACTGTCTCGCCGACCTCAAAAACCATGTGGACTTTCCCCTTTCCCGCAGACCAGTTTATCACGCTTAAGGCATACGATTGGCACGGAGAGGGGTCCTGAACCCCGTAAATACGCGGAAAATGGCCTTTTCGACCCTCCAGCACCCCCTTGACGGGAGGGTATAAAAGTGCATAGGACGCAGCGTACCGGAACACGATACCCCTCCGGGAGGGCCGCCACAATGGTGCTCGGAATCCTTGTTTGAGCTGGTTTGCCGATAGGCTATGGCTGAAAAGTGTTCCAATGACTCTAAGAGGAGTACGTGTCGTGCGCATTACTGCGATGAACCGTGTCCAGCGCGGCAAGCTGGCGATGGCGGCGGCCGCCATCGGCATCGGTCTCTTGTCCGTGACCGGCTGTGGCTACATCAACGCCCAGCAGACCAGCCACCAGTACGCAGCGTCGGACGGCGTCAAGGAAGACCTCGGTTCGCTCCAGCTGCGCAACATGCTTATTGTCTCCACTGGCGCCAACAAGCCGGGACGCGTCATTGGTGCCGTCTTCAACCCCTCCTCCAGCGATGCGATCCTGACCATCAACGGAGCCAGCGGCTCGCAGACCAGCATTCCCGTCAAGGCCAAGTCCCAGACCTACCTCAACGAGACCACCGACGCCGCCATTCTGAGCACCAGCGGCGGAAACCCCGGCTCCTTGGTTTCCGTGACCATCAAGACCGGTTCCGATTCCCGCACCGTGCAGATCCCGGTCCTGGACGGCTCCTTGAAGGAATACGAGAAGTACATTCCCGCCACGGCCACGCCGAGCCCCTCAGTCAGCGGTTCGGCCACGAGCAGCGCCACACCGACGCCGAGCGCGGGCAGCACGGGCCACTAGGCGCCAAACCACTAGGCGCCAAACGGCCTGCACCGCGGCTGCCAGCGGCCCGGCTACCACGCAAGAACGCAAAAGGAAGGGCTCCCACGGGAGCCCTTCCTTTTGCTGTAGTTTCCTACGGTTCGAACTTATAGCCCAGGCCCCGCACCGTCACGAGATAGCGGGGAACCGAGGGGTCCGGCTCGATCTTGCTGCGCAAACGCTTCACGTGGACGTCCAGGGTCTTGGTGTCCCCCACGTAGTCGGAGCCCCAGACGCGGTCGATCAACTGTCCACGGGTGAGCACACGCCCCGAATTGCGAAGGAGCATCTCGAGGAGTTCGAATTCCTTCAGCGGAAGCGATACCTGTTCGCCGTTGACGCTCACTACATGCCGCTCGATGTCCATACGCACCGGGCCGGCCTGCACGGTGGATGTGATGAGTTCCTCCGGCTCGCCTTGCCGGCGCAACACAGCACGCACCCGCGCCACGAGTTCCCTGGAGGAGTACGGCTTGGTGACGTAGTCGTCCGCGCCGAGTTCCAGGCCAACCACCTTGTCGATTTCCGAGTCCTTGGCCGTCAGCATGATGACCGGGACGCTGGAACGCTGGCGCAGCTGCCGGCAAACCTCGGTGCCCGGGGTTCCTGGAAGCTGCAGGTCCAACAGCACCAGATCGGCCCCGTTGCGGTCGAACTCCACCAACGCGTCGCTGCCGTTGTCCACTACCTGGACATCGAAGCCTTCCTTGCCCAATAGGTAGGACAGAGGGTCGCTGAAGGACTCCTCGTCCTCCACGATCAGAATCCTGCTCAAGCGCCAGCTCCTTGCTCTAGGGCGCGTACCGCGCCCGTCGTTTGAATCACGTTTCGGGGCTTCGCCCCGGCGTCGTCGTCCTCCTGGCCTTCCATTTCCGGAAGGCGGATGGTGAAAGTGGAACCTTGGCCGGGCTGGGACCAGACGGTGACCTCGCCGCCGTGGTTGGACACCACGTGCTTGACGATACTCAGGCCCAAGCCAGTTCCCCCGGTTTGCCGCGACCTTGCGGCATCCACACGGTAGAAACGTTCGAAGATCCGTTCCTGGTCCTCGGGGCTAAGTCCTTCGCCCTGGTCCGTCACGGAAATGGCCACCACGCCCTCTTTGGCCCGGACGCCCACTCCCACACGGGTGTTTTCCGGAGAATAGCGGATGGCGTTGTCGATGAGGTTCCGCAATGCGGTCACCAGCAAGTCCTGGTCACCGAACACCATGGTTTCCGTCCGCCCACCGACCACGATTTTGATGTTCTTGAGCTCCGCCGGGAGTTGCGAGCGATCTACGGCTTCGGTAATCACTGTGTTGATATCCACAGCGTGCCCTTGTTGTGCCACATTGGCGCCCTGGAGCCGGGACAGCTCAATGATGTCCTGCACCAGCGCAGCGAGTCGTGTGGATTCCTTGTGCATGCGTTTCGCGAAGCGACGGACGGCTTCTTCGTCGTCCGGGCTTGCCTCAAGGGCCTCGGCCAGCAAGGAAATCGCGCCCACCGGCGTCTTGAGTTCGTGCGAGACGTTCGCAACGAAGTCGTTGCGGATCTCCTCGGTGCGGGTGATTTCGGTGCGGTCATCGGCCAGAAGGACGATATATTCCCATCCGAGCATGGCCGCCCGGACCTGCACGACGATGGTGCCCTTGCCCAGCGGACCGCGGGGCAGCTCGAACGTCTCTTCCAGGATCACGCCATCGCGGCGCACCTTCGCGGTCATGTCCAGCAGCTGCTTGTGCACCACGGTGTGGCCCCTGACGAGACCGTAAGCGTAGGCTGCAGGACTGGCCCGGACGACGCCGTCGATCGCGTCCACCACCACAAAGGCCCGCCCGACGACGGACAGCACCTCCGCGGCTCCCTCCGGAAGGAGAGGTTCTGTGACGTCCAGGTCCACGATCTTCCGCTGCCGTTCACTCAGCCTGAACGCGAGCACGCCAAAGACGCCGCACGACAGGCCGGCAAGACCTGCGATGACACCGATGAGCACTGGATCCACGGATCTAGCTTATGCGCTGGAAACACCGCAAAATATGGAACGGCCACCAAACGGCCCCGATTCAGCTAACGTTCACCTAAAGGTGCGCAACCGTTCACGGATCACTGCCACTCTTACTAGTTGGACCATAGTTAGCTGTGAAGATTTTCGCGCCGTCAGAGGGGTGCGGAGGAGATTTCCAAGGAGAGGACGCCACCGTGCGCAAGGTTTTTCAGGAGGAGCTCATCCAGGTCGGTGAGGACCTCATCGAGATCTCAAAGCTGGTTACCGAGGCGATCCAGAACGCGACCACCGCATTCGAAGGGGCAGACGTCGATCTCGCCCAGGATGTCATCGCTGCCGACGCCCGGATCGATTTCCTGCAGAACGGCCTTGACGAGCGCGCCATCGATATCCTGGCCCTCCAGGGTCCTGTGGCAAGCGATCTCCGGATGATCGTTGGCTCCCTGCGGATGAGCGCGTCACTGGAACGGATGGGTGACCTCGCCCGGCACGTGGCCCAGCTGGCCCGCCTGCGCTACCCGGCCACGGTCATCCCCGAGCAGTTGACGGCAACGTTCAAGGACATGGCCCGCCTGGACCTTGAAATCAGCCAGAAGGTAACCCTGCTGCTGGAGTCGCGTGACTTGGAAGTTGCCCGCGACATCCTCAAGCTCAACACCAACGTCGACGATCTGCACTTGAGCGTTTTCAGGGCCATCGCAGATCCCGCCTGGGCCGAGACGGCTGCCACCACCGTGGATGTGGCCCTCGCCAGCCGCTACTTCGAACGCTTCGCCGACCACGGCGTCTCCGTCGCCCGCAAGGTGACCTACCTGGTCACCGGCGAATGGCAGCCAGAAGGCTTCTAGCCTGACCTAGCGACTTAACCACGACGCCGGCCGGCCTACCTCGCGAGGTAGGCCGGCCGGCGTCAATAACCGGAGCGTGGAGCTCTACTTCTTGCCTTGCGCTGCTACAGCCTTGATGGACTCGGCCGCGGCTTCGGGATCGAGGTAGGTTCCACCGGGGTTGATCGGCTTGAAGTTCTCGTCCAGATCGTAAACCAACGGGATGCCCGTGGGGATGTTCAGGCCGGTTATGTCTTCATCGCTGATGCCGTCCAGGTGCTTGACGAGGGCGCGCAGCGAGTTGCCGTGGGCCGTGACCAGGACCGTTTTGCCAGCCTTGAGGTCCTCCTTGATGTCTGACTCCCAGTACGGCAGGAGACGGACCAGCACGTCCTTGAGGCACTCGGTGCGAGGCAGGGCGTCGCCGAGGCCTGCGTAGCGCACGTCGTTCACCTGGGAGAACTCGCTCTCATCGGAAAGGGCGGGCGGCGGGGTGTCATAGCTGCGGCGCCACTCCATGAACTGCTCTTCACCGAATTCGGCGAGGGTCTGGGCCTTGTCCTTGCCCTGCAAAGCGCCGTAGTGGCGCTCGTTGAGGCGCCAGTCACGCTTGACCGGGATCCAGCCACGGTCGGCTTTGTCCAGGGAGATGTTCGCGGTATTGATGGCTCGCTTGAGCAAGGACGTGTAGAGGATGTCGGGGAGAACGTTGTTCTCAACCAGGAGCTCTCCGCCGCGCGCTGCTTCCTCGCGGCCTTGGTCGTTCAGGTCGACGTCCACCCAGCCGGTGAACAGGTTCTTGGCGTTCCAGTCGCTGTGGCCGTGGCGCAGCAGAATCAGCTTGTAAGTCATGGTTTTTATCCTAAGCGATCAGGCCCTGCCGTTACCGGGCATTACGCCACTACCCTTTGACAGCAACGCGGGGTCACTTAGCGCCGGTGTTTGTGCGTCAGATGGGCCGTAAGTGACCCCGCGTTGGAGGATAAAGTGGGACGGTGGTGCAAAAGGCAGAGCGGGTGCAAGGCAGGCGCGGCAAGCCCGTCGGAAACGTCACCAGGGGCACCACCAATCCCAACCGCATGCGCCGGCTAGACCGCTGGCTGGCAGGCCCGCAGGCATGGCGGCTGCGCTCCGCCGTCGACCCCTTGGTAGTGGACCTGGGCTACGGCGCTTCCCCGGCCACCGCCGTCGAACTCTTCGAAAGGCTGCAGGCCGTACGCCCTGACGTGCGCGTGTGCGGGATCGAGATCGAACCCGAACGCGTCCGGATCGCCAAGGCACTGGAAAGACCCGGGCTCAGTTTCCACGTGGGTGGCTTCGAGATTCCCGTTCCGGGCAATCCCGTGCTGGTGCGGGCCTTCAACGTGCTGCGGCAATACGAGGAATCGGACGTGGCAGAGATCTGGGGCTTGGTGCAGTCACGCTTGGCACCGCAAGGACTGTTCATCGACGGAACGTGTGATGAAATCGGCCGCCGCGTGACGTGGGTTGCGCTGGATTCGGGCGGGCCGCTGAGCTTGAGCCTGTCCATGCGCTTCGGCAGTTTCGAGCTACCCTCCGACGTCGCCGAACGCCTGCCGAAGGCGCTCATCCACCGCAACATTCCCGGAGAGCGGATCCACGCTTTCTTGAACGCCTTGGACCAAGCGTGGTTGGAGGCGGCTCCGCTTGCGTCGTTCGGGAACAGGCAGCGGTGGACGGCAATGTGCCAATCAATGCGCGACGACGGCTGGCCCCTTCAGGACGGGACGTCGCGTTGGCGCTTGGGCGAACTTACCGTTGACTGGGCCGCGGTGGCTCCTGTTTAGTTCCGGTGGTCACCAGGGACCGTACGGGCCTTGGTTGCGGCCACTGTTGCCGATTTCCTTCACGGCGGGACGGACGTCCGCCAAGTAGACGCAGGCCGCGGTGACGGCAGCGATCCCGAAGATGCCAAAGCCACTGCCGCCACCCAGGAGGGAAAGGCCGCCGATCACCGCTGCGATGCCCGTCAGGGCAAGCCAGAAGGTCTTGGTTCGCTTGGATGCTGCTTCGAAGGACGAGGGTTTGTGACGCAGGCAATCCACCAGCGCCCACAGCTCCAAAGCGAAGGCAACCAGTCCCAGAATGAACCAAATCCCATTCTGGATGTATGAAATCAAAATTTTTCCGTCCACGCCCTCCAGCCTAGCCGTCCAGCGACTTGAGCGCTTGCTCCAAATCCGCCCAGAGGTCTTCGACGTTCTCGATCCCCACACTCATCCGGACCAGATTGTCCGGCACGCTCGGCGGCTCCGCGGTGTGGCGGCGCCGGCGTTCGATGAGGGATTCGACTCCGCCCAGGGATGTCGCAGGGAGCCACAACTGCAATGCGCGCACCAGCTGATCGGCGGCGTCGGCTCCGCTGCGGGTTGCGTCTCCAGCCAATTGGATGCAAAGGATGGAGCCGAAGCCCTTCATCTGTGATTTGGCCCGCTCATGTCCGGGATCGGCGGGCAGGCCCGGGAAACGGATGGACTCGACCCGCGGGTGGGTGCTCAGCCGCTCGGCCAAAGTTGCCGCAGAAGCTTGCGAGCGCTCGATCCGCAGTGCGAGCGTGCGCAGGCCGCGGAGCGCGAGCCAGGCCTCGAAGGGACCGGCGATGCCGCCGTGGATGATGCGGTGGTGGAGCAGTTCCGCGCGCAGTTCCGGATTGGATGTCACCAAGGCTCCGAGTACGACGTCGGAGTGGCCAGCCAGGTATTTGGTCACTGAATGGAGTACGACGTCGGAGCCCAGGCTGAGGGGCTGCTGAACCAGCGGCGTAGAGAAAGTGTTGTCCGTGACCACAATGGCGCCGGCCTCATGGGCAGCAGCGGTCAGGGCACGGACGTCGGCGATGCCAAGCATCGGGTTGGTTGGGCTTTCAATCCACAGCATGCTGGCGGGCTTTCCATCCGCGGGGGCGAGCTGCGCCTTGACGGCCTCGGTATCCGCAATGTCAACGGTCCGCAGCTCCAGGTTGCCCTTGGCAGCGAGTTCGGTGGCCATGACCAAGGATCCTGCGTAGCTGTGCGAGGGCATGACGAGGACCCCGCCAGCGGGCACGAGCGACAACGCGGAGCTGACCGCGGCCAGGCCCGAGGCGTAGAGCAGGCCGGGCAGCTCGGCGCCTTCCAGCTGCGCCAGCGACTCCTCGAAAGGATCCCAGGTGGGGTTGGCATAACGCCCGTAGCCGCGATCGTCGTCGCTCAGTGCTCCGGTGCCGAAATACGTGGAGGACAAAACGATGGGCGGGTTGACGGGTTGGTCATGGCTGCGTTCGGGACGGCCTGCCGCCACCACCACAGTGTCGGGGGACAGAGCTGCGGCATGTTCTCGGGAAAGACTCATTGCTCCAGCCTACGGCCGGAGGGGAGGGGGCTGGAAAGCTATTACGGCTGAATCTCGCCAAGCGGCAGGGTGCGTGCCGAGCGGGTCGGCGAGCGCCGTCGTCGGGCACTGTCAGTGTTCCTCTGTACGCTTAGATCCGTGACTACGCAGCGCCTTCAGCAGGACCAGAGCCCCATGCCGGACCAGCGCCCCGGGCTCTTCATCGCCTTCGAAGGCGGGGACGGGGCTGGCAAGTCGACGCAGGCCGCCCGCCTGGCCGAGGCCCTTGAGTCCCTCGGCTTTTCAGTGCTGCGCACTCGCGAGCCCGGGGGTACGCCCATCGGCGAAAAGCTGCGGTCCCTGGTGCTGGACCACGGCCACGGCACCATCGACCCCCGGACCGAAGCCCTCATGTTCGCGGCGTCCAGGGCCGCCCATGCATGCCAAGTGATCCGACCTGCCCTGGCTGAGGGTTCAGTGGTCATCACGGACCGCTACATCGATTCCTCCGTCGCCTACCAGGGTGCCGGCAGGAACCTCGGAACCGTGGACGTCAGGCGGCTCAACGAATGGGCAACCGAAGGCCTCGAACCCGATCTGACGGTGCTGTTGGACGTCCACCCAGGCGATGGCCGGGACCGCAGAACCGCGGGCGACGCCACCGAGGACCGGCTCGAGTCCGAACCGGATGACTTCCACGCCCGCATCCGTGCCGCGTTCCTGGAACTGGCCGCGGCCCACCCGGAAACCTACCTTGTGCTTCCCGCCAAGGATCCCATCGAGGACCTCGCCATGCAGATCCTTGGCCGCGTCCAGGAATTGCTCGGGAACCGAACGTGAGCGTCTGGGACGAACTCCAAGGCCAGGCGCCCGTCGTCGCACAATTGCGCGCGGCAGCCCAAGGCGACGGCCTCACGCACGCTTGGTTGTTCACCGGCCCGCCAGGCTCGGGACGATCCAACGCGGCCAAGGCATTCGCGGCCGCACTGAATTGCGAGCAGGACGACGTTGCCCTCCGTGGCTGCGGCGAGTGTGCCTCGTGCCGGACCATCCTTGGCGAGACCCACTCCGACGTGACGTTTGTCCGCACCGAGAAAGTCACCATCACCATCGAAGAAGCCCGCCAGTTGGTCTCCAAGGCTGGCGACCGGCCGGCGACGGGCCGCTGGCGGATCATCGTGGTGGAGGACGCTGACCGCATGGCCGAGCGCACAACGAACGTGCTCCTCAAAGCGATCGAAGAGCCGACGCCCCGGACCATTTGGATGCTGTGCGCGCCGTCCCCCGCGGATGTGCTGGTTACCATCCGCTCGCGTTGCCGCGCGGTAAACCTCCGGCTCCCGCCCGCGTCCGACGTCGCCGCCCTGCTGGTGAGGCGCGACGGCGTCGACCCCGCCATCGCGGACAGGGCCGCACGCGCTGCCCAAAGCCACATCGGAATTGCACGACGGCTGGCCCGTGATCCTGAAGCCCGAGAGCGCCGGCTGGAGACCGTCCGATTCCCACTGGGCCTGCGGGGCGTCACGGCTGCCGTGATGATGGCGGAAAACTTGGTCAAGATCGCGACCGATGAGGCCAACAGCTCCAACGATGAACGCGATGCCGCAGAGAAGATCGCCCTGCTGGCGAGCCTGGGCGCTCCGGAGTCGGGCACGCTGCCGCCGTCGATGCGCAGTCAGGTAAGGCAGCTTGAGGACGACCAGAAAAGGCGGGCCAAGCGGTCCATCACCGATTCCTTGGACCGCACCCTGACCGATCTGCTGTCCTTCTACCGGGACGTCTTGGTCATCCAGTTGGGGAACGCCGTGGAACTGGTCAACGTTGAACTCAGGACTGAACTGGAAGCTTACGCGGCTGGTTCCACCCCGGAAGTCACCTTGGCTCGCATGGATGCCATCAACAAGGCGCGTGTGCGGATCACCACTACCAACGTGGCACCGCTGCTGGCCGTCGAGTCCATGGCGAGCAGCCTGATTCAGCAATAGCCGGATAGTTTAGAACTACAGCACGCTTCCCCAGCACGAGGAGTAACGCATGACGCCCGCACGACGCCGGCCCACCGGGTCCACTTCGCGGACACGGTTCCCATCCCTGCGGCGAGCGGCAGCGGCAATCGCGGCCACCATTTCCGCCAGCCTGCTCCTGAGCGGCTGCGTGTTCTCCGTGCCCGTCACTGGCATTGGGTCCGGCAGCGGTAACGTGAGCACGCCGGACGCGTCCATCGCAGCCGCGGCTCCGGCCGGCCTTCAGGAGTTCTACTCGCAAAAAGTGAGCTGGACGTCCTGCGAGCAAGAATTCCAGTGCGCCAACATCAAGGTGCCGGTGGACTATGCCAAACCGGACGCCGGGAACATCTCCATCGCCGCCATCCGGCTCAAGAGCCAGGGCACCAAGAAAGGCTCCCTGCTGGTGAACCCCGGGGGTCCGGGGGTTTCGGGCTACGACTTTGTCCGAGACGCGGCCAAAACACATTTCACCAGCAAGCTGCGCTCCAGCTTCGATCTGGTGGGCTTCGATCCCCGGGGAGTCAAGCGTTCGGCACCAGTGACGTGCCTCAGCGATTCCGAGCGCGATGCTTCCCGGGAGAAGGTCTACAACTACGACACGGACCAAGGCATCAACGCTGCCCTGGCCGACACCAAAGCCCTCAATGCCAAGTGCGTGGAGAAATCCGGGCCAGCCCTGGCGCACATAGACACCGTTAGCTCAGCCAAGGACATGGATATCCTCCGCGCAGTGCTGAACGACGCCAAGCTCAACTATCTCGGCTTCTCCTACGGCACCTCACTCGGTTCCACCTATGCGTCGCTGTTCCCGGACAACGTCGGCAAGCTGGTGCTGGACGGGGCGGTGGATCCGGCCCTGAGTAACGAAGACGTCACCGCGGGCCAGGCAGGAGCGTTTGAAACAGCGCTCCACAGTTATGTGGCTAATTGCCAGGCAAAGTCCGGATGCCCTCTGACAGGAAGCGTCGATGACGGGGTGCAGCAGATCCGGGACCTCATTGCCGACGTCGAGCAGAATCCCAAGCGGGCCAAGGACGGCCGCCTGGTCACGGGGGCGACGTTTGCCAGCGCCATCTTCACCCCGCTTTACAGCAACGAATCGTGGCCGGTCCTCACCCAAGCTTTGGAAGCAGCAGTCCAGGGCGACGATTCGCTCATGCTTCGGATTGCCGACTTTGGCGCGGACCGGGAACCGAACGGCACCTACAGTTCAAACACCGCGTTCGCGTTCAACGCCATCAACTGCCTGGACTACCCGATGGTCTCGGACACCGCGGGAATGCGAGCCGAGGAAGCCCGCCTCAAGCAGCTCTCCCCACCTTCGGCTACTACTTCGCCTACGGCGGCATCATCTGCAAAGACTGGCCATACAAGCCCGTGCACACGCCAGCCCCGGCCAAATACACGGGCACGGCACCGGTTGTTGTCGTCGGCACTACTGGAGACCCCGCCACGCCCCTCGCTTGGGCAGCCTCGCTGCGGAAGCAACTCGGCAACGCCTCCCTGGTGACGTGGAAGGGTGAAGGCCACACCGCCTACGGACGCTCCAACCGCTGCGTGTCCGACGCCGTGGACAACTACTTCGTGGATGGAAAGGTACCTTCCGACGGGACCATGTGCTGACCGTTTGTTGACGGCCGCCGCAAAACGCGACCATCGCCTCCGGATGGTGCACGACATCCTCGTGAGGACCGTCCGCTACAGGCGTGCGGCGCGGGGCTCCAGCAGTGCCGGCACGTACTTGACTGAGGGCACGACGGCGGTGGCACCGGCCGCGCGCAAGGCCGCCTCCGAATGGAAACCGGTCAGCACCCCGACCACCGCGGAGGCGCCCGAGCGCACCCCGGACAACATATCCGAGCTCGTGTCGCCCACTACGACGACCTCACGGACATCGTCCAGGTCAAGAGCGAGCACAGCCGTGAGGATCATGTCCGGGTACGGCCGCCCACGGCCAGCGTCGGCGGGGCACAGGCTGAGATCGGCCTTCCCCATCCAGCCCAGCGACTCAAGCACCATGTTTTGCGTGTGGCGGCCGAAGCCCGTAGCTAGGCAGACTTTCATGCCGGAGTCGTGCATCCAGTCGATGGTTTCCTCGGCTCCTGGAATTGCCCGGACGCCGCCATCGGCAATCAAATCATCGTAGGCGCGCTCGAAGGCCTTATTGGCGCTCTCCGCCCGCTCCACGTCCTCGAACAGGTGGCTGAAAACGGTCAACTTCGAAAAGCCCATCGTGTCCCGGGCGTAACCGAGCATGCTCTCGAATCGGGGCGAACCGGGCTCGACGCCGGTCTCCTGCAGTGCCAGGGACATCGCACGTTCCGTACGCCCATCGTCCGTGATCGTGGTGCCCACCATGTCCAGCACAGCAAGTTGGAGCCGCTGTGCACGATGTGCCCCGGCGTCGTCCGCGTTGATCCTCTTGCTGCTGTCCATGCTCATGGCGCCCCTTCGCTGGTTGACGGCCGAAATCGCGCGGCCACGTTAGTCCGCCCAGCTTGCCCCGGTCCACGACGACGGCCTGAACCGGGCACGACGTCAGGGTGAATTCCGCAACAACGACGCCGAGGGGGCTCCACCTGGGGCTGTTTTGACCCGGACGAGGTGACTCTATTACAGTTGTATCTTGCGTGATTCAGCCGGTCTCCGGACGATCGCGCGGTGCTTCCTTAGCTCAGTCGGTAGAGCGTTTCACTCGTAATGAAAAGGTCATCAGTTCGATTCTGATAGGAAGCTCGAAGAGAAGAGCCCCGGTTCCCTTGAAACAAAAGGGAACCGGGGCTTCTTTGTTGGATGCCTAAATCGAGTCAAAAAGTTCCTTGGTGTACCCACGGGTGTACTCAACGCCACTCCCCCGGCATGTTTCGGCACAGCTGTGCACAGGCGTTTTGCCTGGAGCAGCGGACTCGCCGGACCGGCTTCAAACGGAGGCTATCTACGCCCACTCAGACTCGACGGCCCTCGGTGCCGGCACATGCAGGGCGTCAATCTTCACGAGCGCACGATACGCCGCCACCGTCAGTGGAATGAACCCCAAGAGGACCAGCGCACTTGAGCAATAGGTCAAGATCAGAAATAGCTGGGGACCGGAACTGCGCGAGACGAGCATGCTCGCCTGTCACCCGAAAACACCAGATAGGACCGTGCCACCCACGATGAAGATGATGCCCGAAAGGAAAACGCCGGCCGACTTGCTGAACTCCAAAATTCCCCCCTGGTTTCGATTCTTGATAGGACTACAGCGGCGATGCTATGACTTCCTTTGCCGCTCCGAGTGGCGCGAGCATCCGGTCGCCGACCTTGAAGCTTTCGGCTTCTACGCTTCCGGCGTCAGCACCCTGGGAATCAAGGCGAGCGGCCTGATCGCGCCCATGCCACGACCGTCGGGCGGCGAAACAGTCATCGAGCGCTTTGCCATCGCGTCGGGTCCTGGAACCGGAGCCGGAGCCGGAGCATCCGCGTGCCTAGCGACCTTCAGGCCAATCGGCCCGGTCCATATCACGCCTCTTTCCTCATTACAGTCCTGGCCGATGAATTGACCGAATTCGCCAGGACGCGGATGCTCTCGGGTTTCGCAACAAGCGGGAGCCACCCGGTGATGAATACCTGAGCGCGATCCACCTGCTCGAACCCACACTGGTCCCTACTGGGACAGTATGGGTTCGAACCGAATCGTGACGCGAAATTCCCAAGAACTTCTATAGGGTGTTTGCATGACTGCTGGGGGCGCGGCTGTTGAGCCGTTGGTGCACATCAAAGATTTCAGGATGGACTTCGGGGACACGAAGGTCATCAAAGACTTGTCGTTCGATGTGAGGGCCGGGGAGACGTTCGGGTTCCTGGGCAGCAACGGCTCAGGCAAAACGACGACACTTCGCGCGCTGCTGGGCATATATCAGCCCACCGCCGGGACCCTGCACATCGGCGGGAAGACCTTCGACCCCCGCGACGGCATCCGTCTCGGGTACCTTCCGGAGGAGCGCGGCCTGTACAAGAAGGAACAGGTCCTGGACGTCATGGCTTACTTCGGCCTCCTCAAAGGCCTCGGCAAAGCCCAGGCCCGTTCATGGTCCCTGGAGTATCTGGAGCGGGTCGAGCTGGCGGACAAAGCCGGGACCAGGCTAGACAAACTGTCCGGCGGGGAACAGCAGAAGATCCAGCTGGGCGTGACCATCATGAACGAACCCGAACTGCTGATCCTGGACGAGCCCACTAAGGGCTTTGACCCGGTGAACCGGCGCCTGCTGATGGACATCATCGAGGAGCAGAAACTCTCCGGCTCAACCGTCATCATGGTCACCCACCAGATGGAGGAAGTGGAACGCCTCTGCGACCGGGTGATCCTGCTCAAGGACGGGACTTCCCGCGCCTACGGCACCGTGTCCGAGGTCCAGGAACAATTCGGTGGCACCGTCTACCGGATCGCCTTCACCGGGGTGCTTCCGGTATCGGAGCTGTACGAGATCACAGCCCTCGCCGAGGGTAGCGCCGACTTGGCCCCGAGGCACAGCGCAGATGAGACCGCCGTGCTGCGGGAACTCATCAACGCCGGCGTGGCCGTCCGCAGCTTCACCACCGAGCGGGTCTCCCTGGAAGAAATCTTCATCCTCGTCTACGGCGCCAAAGAAACGGCGGGGGCCTGAAATGACCACAACATCTACCAAGGCTTCCCTGTTGGGCCGGCACAATCTCGGGACCGTCGTCTCTTTTGAGTTCATCCGCACTATCAAGAAGCGGCGCTTCTGGATCGCTACCCTGGCGATCCCCGTGGTGATGGCCATCATCTTCGGTCTGGTCTTCGCCAGCAACTCCTCCACCCGCGCCACCGCCGAGGCGCAGAAGAACGCCGCACTCACCTTCACCTACACGGACGCGTCCGGGATCATCCCCGACAAGGCAGCCACAACGATGGGTGGCACGAAAGCAACCGACCCGGGCACTGCCCTGGACGAGGTGAAAGCCGGCCGCATCGACGCCTACTTCGCCTACCCGGCGAACCCCGCCAAGGAACCCGTGAAGGTGTACGGCGTCGACAAGGGGATCTTCGCGAACAACACCTACGAAGCCGTCGCCAAGCAGCTCCTCACCCTCTCGGCACAATCCAAAATCGGGTCCCCGGCACTAAGCGCCGCCGTCGGCGGCCAGGTCACCGTCAACACGGAAACGTACCGCAACGGGCAGGTCTCCGGCGGCCTGGGGACGGCCATTCCGCCGCTGATGTTCCTGGTTGTCTTTTACGTCAGCATGATCCTGCTCTCCAGCCAGATGCTCAACAGCACCTTGGAGGAGAAGGAAAACCGGGTCACCGAAATGATCCTCACGACTTTAAACCCGACGACCCTGATCGTCGGGAAAATCATCTCGCTGTTCCTCGTCGGGCTCGTCCAGATCGGGGTGTTCCTTGCCCCGATCCTCATCGGCTACGCCTTCTTCCGGGACCGGCTGGCTCTGCCCGACGTCGACCTGAGCTCCGTGGTCTTCGAACCCGGTCCGCTGATCACCGGGGCCCTGCTCCTGTTGGGCGGCTTCACCCTGTTCACTGCCGTCCTGGTCGCCATCGGCGCGGTCATGCCCACCGCCAAGGAGGCCGGGGTCATCTTCGGCCCGCTCATGGCCCTGATCTTCGTCCCGTTCTACGCGATCAGCCTGATCCTCAGCGACCCGCACTCCTCCGCCGTGCAGGCCTTCACCTACTTCCCGCTCTCAGCCCCGGTGACCGCCATGCTCCGCAACGGCTTCGGAACGCTCAACACTCCCGAAGCCATCATCGTCATCGCTGAACTGTTCATCCTCGGCATTCTCGTCCTACGCCTGGCCGTCCACCTTTTCCGCTACGGATCCATCCAGTACTCCAGCAAACTCTCGATCACCAGGACCCTCCGCCACCGGCCGCCTGAACTTGCCGGTAAATAGGCTGAAAATCCGAAATGGCCACTACGGCGTTGATCGCGCGGCCGCAATTACGGGCCCCTTCGTACATTCGGAGCCGACGCGCACGTCTCGCCATTCCGACGCGCTCTCCATGAACACGGGAACGAGGATGGCTCGTACACCCTCACCCCGGCCAGTGTTCCTGCGGGAGCCGCATCCGGCGATACGGCTTGAACGGTGCCGTTCTTACGAGGTTGGCCAGCTCCCGTCGTCGCTCGACCGTTGGCCGCCGCCGAATTACATCGCGTCCGCTTCGAGCCCGTCTGCCAGGTCGGACCAGAATGGAATGCGCGGGCGGCAGGAAGGATGAGCCGGAGGTGCGTGGAACTCCCGGGCAACGTGGTCCAGCAGGTTGTCACCGTAGTAGTTGAAGGCGCGGTTGGCGTTTCGTCCTGAACCGCGGTTCCTGCGAGGCTTCCCCCGCCCAAAGCCCAAAAAAACCACGCCGAAGTGGCAAGGTCAGCTCACTTAGCTCTTCCGAAGCTTCGCGGTCAGTGCCACTATATGAATCACGCGCGAAGGTGTTTGATTTTCGACAAAAGCGGCTGTTCCGGTCTCAAAGTTTCTCCCCAAGCAGCCGCCATTCCGGGCCACGGTCGATGCGACCGGTCCGAGGTTCCGATCAATATCGCCGGGTTCAGCCCGAATCCGGCCACATCAACGGCAATGGATTTCTCCTCGTCAATTGAACCGGCACTGGGCGGACCGGCACACAACGAACGAGGGCAGGGGAAGGCGAGCCCTCCCTGCACTCGCGCAGAAGGATGACCGCATTCCACCCGCGCTGGCATCCGAAAGGACGTCATGAACCCGCACCGGAAACCCCGGTTTCGTTTCATCAAGCGCGCGGCGATCTTGGCCGCTGTATTGACCGTCTCCCCGATTCTGCCGGTGGCCGCCGCAGAAC
Source organism: Arthrobacter sp. MMS24-S77 (assembly GCF_054888235.1). NCBI lineage: Bacteria > Bacillati > Actinomycetota > Actinomycetes > Micrococcales > Micrococcaceae > Arthrobacter > Arthrobacter sp. MMS24-S77. The sequence goes on along the minus strand of NZ_JBTZRN010000001.1, from coordinate 597,339 downwards.
CATTGCGCAACCCTGTGATTACCCTTCCAGTCCCCGCAGTTGCTTGGGGATGGATGAAGACGAGCCTTATCTACTCAAACGCCGGACGGACAGACCGCCAATGGCAGCAGAACCTCGTAGGAGTCGACTCCTCAGGAAGGCTCGGAACGTACCAGCTGTTTGACAGCTATGTCCTCCTCCAGTCCTCGATCAATGGCAAAGATCCTGCCTACAGTGAGCTGAACCCTTCCGATCTCGGCGCCCTCCTCGACCAGCAGTTCGCGGATGCCGCCAAGCTGGACCGGGCCGCGCGCTCCCTCGGCCAGAGAGTCCAGCTCGGGTTGAGCATGCCGTGGATCAGCAACCAAATGTGGTTTGAGATCCCCGGCTACGGATCGGTGAACACCGCCAATGCAGCAGACCGGGACAAAGTCAGCGACTGGTACCTCGGGAAGCTCATCGACAGGGCCCGAAATGCAGGTTGGACAAACACGTCCCTCTCGGCCATTTACTACCAGCGGGAAGACATCATTGGCGCCCGCGGCGATCCTGGCCTTGCTACCCACATGAACCAGACAATAAAGGCCCAAAGCCTGTTATCCGTGTGGATCCCCTACTACGACTCGCCCAATAGGCTGAACGGCGAAGCACTTGGTTTCGATCGGGTCATCATCCAGCCCTCATACGCCTTCAAGGGCAGGGAAGACAACGGCTCAGTCACCGCCGCCCGTCTGAGCGCCCTCGCGGAGACGGTCAAAGGCACCAACATCGGCATGGAATACGAAATCCGCAATCAAGGTGGCACGGACTACAGTGCGGCTGTTGCGCACCAGTACTTGGCTGTTTCCCAACAAACAGGGCTGGACACGAAACCCCAGGCGTTTTTCCACGGCGAAACGAACCTCTTTGATCGCGTCTCAGGACAATCTTCAACAGTGCCGAGCATGTGGCGGGCCTACCAGGACCTGACCGGCTACTTGCGCGGGGCAAGGATCAGCAACCTCGACCGCACCATTTCGTTCACCCCCACCGGGATCACGTCCCAATCTTCAACGTTCGTCCTGGCGCCCGGAGAAAACACCGTCCGGCTGGACTTCAAGGATGCCGGAACAGGATCAACCCAACGGTGGGCCGGGACCTTGGGGCTGATTTCCTTTGATGCGGCCGGGAAAACTTTGGGTACCAGCTATGCGGCCACACAGGGGTTCAGCGAGCTCGATGGCACTTTCCGCTCGGTGATGGTTCCAGTGGCACAGGCAAACAAGGCCGTGAAGGCGACGGTAGTGATCACCCCCGCGATCACGGGGACGCAAAACCTCACCCAGCCGAAGCTCATGGCGTCCTCCTATGAGCCCTTCGGCGTTCCATCAACCGGGCAGTTGGTTTTCTCATCCAGCAACGACGAAACCGCCACCCAGTTCAACGATGCAGCGGTGGTTACCGCCGGCTGGGGCAAGGGGAAGCTCACCGATGGCAACAAGTCCACCGACGGAAGCTGGTGGGGGTCCAACGCCGACCGCCTCGTCGGCTGGTCACAGGCCGAAGTCACCGTGATCATCGATCTGGGCAAGGACACCCAGCTCTCCTCCTTCAACGTCGACACCCACCAGGACAGCCTCGCAGGCGTCAGTTGGCCCAATAGCCTGGCCGCACTGGCTACAAACGTCCCTGCCGGTTTCACAGGTTCTCAAGCCAGTACAACAACCCCGGGATACATAGCCCAGGCTTTTCCGGGACAACGGCCGGCCGTTGCGGGGACTGCGGCCTTCTACGACACAATGTCGGGACGGTTCACCACCGGTGCCCATGGCCGCTACGTTTCAGTGTCCTTGAGCACGTCGGGTTGGGCCCTGCTTGATGAGGTCCGAATACTGGACAGTACAGGAAAGAACGTCGCGCAAGGCACGTCGTACATTCTCCTGAGCAAGCCTCGCAGCAGCACGGGCGGGTACCGGAACACCGGCACCGGGCTGGCTGACGGAACCGTGCCAGCAGTCTTCAATTCCGGCCAGTTCACGGGGTTTGAACGAAACCGCGCCCAGTGGCTACAGGCCACGCTCACGGTGCCCGCCAACATGGCCTCGGCCCGCCTGTGGCTGAACAACGACACCACATGGGGTGTCTCCGTGCCGAAAACCGCCACGTTCGATTGGCGGGACGCGGCGGGCATCTGGCGAGCCGGAGGCCCGATCACAGCGAAGACAGCGTGCGATGGCACAACAATCCCCTGTGCCGATCTGCCGCTTCCCAACCAGGTGATCTCCGCATTTCGGATCAACCTTCCCCAGGAAGCCGGCGGCTGGACCATGATCAGTGAGCTCACGGCCACCCGGCGATAAACCACGAAAAGGGCCCCGAGCTTGCTGGGGTTCCAGCAAGCTCGGGGCCTTCACATCGAAACTTCCGAGCGACTAAGCGAAGTCGGAAACCGCCGGATCCGGTCCGATGCGGCCCTCGGCGCCGCGGTCCAGACCGCTGATGGCCTCGACGTCGGCCTCATCCAAGGTGACGCCAAGTGCTGCGAAGTTCTCCTGGATCCGGGACTCGGTCACGGACTTGGGGATCACGACGTTGCCGATCGCCAGGTGCCAGGCGATGACTACCTGCGCCGGGGTGGCGCCGTGCTTGGCTGCGATCCGGGCGATGGTGGTGTTCTCAAGGAGCTCGCCACCTTGGCCCAAAGGCGACCAGGCCTGCGTCAAAATGCCCCGTGCCGTAGCGAACTCCCGGAGCTCGGCCTGGTTGAAGAACGGGTGCAGCTCAATCTGGTGGATCGCCGGAACCACGCCGGTCTCATCGATCAGGCGTTGCAGGCCTTCCTTGCTGAAGTTGGAGACGCCGATGGAGGTGATGCGTCCGCGCTTCTGGAGCTCAATGAGCGCCTTCCACGTGTCCACGAACTTGTCCTGCTTGGGCTGCATCCAGTGGATCAGGTACAGATCGAGGGTTTCCAGGCCGAGACGGTCCATGGATTCTTCGAAGGCAGCAAGCGTGGACTCGTAGCCCTGGTCCGCGTTCCACAGCTTGGTGGTGATGAAGATTTCCTCGGGCTTGAGGCCGGAGGAAGCAATGGCGCGTCCGACACCCGCCTCGTTGCCATAGATCTTGGCGGTGTCGATGTGGCGGTAGCCTGCTTCGAACGCCTGGCGCACCACCTTTTCGGCTACATCGTCCTCAACCTGCCATACCCCGTAGCCGAGCTGGGGAATGGTGTTGCCGTCGTTAAAAGTAAGGTTCGGTGACGAAGTCATGGCTTCCATCCTGCCAGCGCGCACACCGGGTGGCTACGGATTCCGGGGTCTCTAAGCTAGGCGCTTAATAGTTGCCATGTGGGAATAGACGCGCCTGCACCTATTCTTCGAGGCGCTCGGAGTCGGCCCGCGCCCTCAACAGCCGTTCCGCTTCGTCCACGTGCTCGTAGACCGCTTCGGCGCGCCGTCGCACCGAAACCGCTCCAACCGGGACGGGCCCGACGGCGAGACGCAACATTGCGGCCGCCTCCGCCGTCGTAGCAAGAGAGTTCCCTGCTTTGGACAAAGCGCGGTGCACCCCTGCGAGCGACCCCGGAATGTCCAGCCCGTCACTGGGTGCCCGGAGCTGCGCCTCGACGCAGACGGCACGGACCCTGGGAGACAAACCAGCCAGTTCGTTGGCAATCACCACGAGTTCGACGTAAAGCTGCTCGTCTTCCACACCCTCAAGCACCTGGTGATACCGGTCAAGGCCGCGATGGAAGCGATCGTGGGCACGCCTCCACAGTCCTTTGCCAAGTTCAGCATCATCCTTCCGCCCCTGCCGGACGGCCCCAAAGAATCCCAATGCAGCGCTCAGAGGTATTGGCCCGGGTGCCGGTCCGGGTCTTCCACGCGAGCTGGTTTACCGGGTTCGGCTTCCTTGCCGGGAAGGTGCGCACGCTGCGGTTCACCGTTCTCGCCAATAACGACGCCCGGGGCGATCATGGTTCCCGGCGGCAGTTGGCGAAGCTGCAGCTGGGCAACAGCGTGCTCCCGGGCTGCCTGCTGGGCAGCGATAGCGGTCTGGATACCGTGGAACAGCCCTTCAAGCCAACCGACCAGCTGGGCCTGTGCGATCCGGAGCTCCGCGTCGGACGGGGTGGCGTTTTCAGGGAAGGGGAGGCTGATGCGTTCCAGCTCCTCCACAAGCTCCGGAGCGAGGCCCTCTTCGAGCTCCTTGATGGAGCGTTCGTGGATCTCGGCAAGGCGTCCGCGCGCAGCCTCATCCAAGGGGGCACTCTTCACTTCTTCAAGGAGCTGGCGGATCATCGTGCCGATCCGCATGACCTTGGCGGGTTCGTCGACGAGATCCTGCAGCGTGCTGCCCTTCTTCGCGCCAGGTTTTACCCCGACCCTCGGGCTAGCTTCCGATGTGCTCTCAGCCGTGCCAGCGTCCAAGGTTGTGCCCTCCACCGGGATGTCGTCAAAGCTCTCGCCACTGGATTGAGTGCCGTCCTGATCGCTCATGCGTTCATACTCTCACGGGCCGCAACCCAGCCCAGAGCCTTGACGAGTATTTCGCCTTCGTCCTTAGCGAAACCACATTTTTCATAAAATCCCGTGGCATAGACGTTGGCCGGGACCCAGACTTCCTCCATCCCATGTGCACTCATCCATTCCTCCATGACCGCCAGGAGGGACCGGCCGATACCGCGGCGGCGCCAATCCACGTGGGTACCCATTTCCATGAGGAGCAGTTCAGCCCAGGGGCCAGCGATGCGGCGGCGCTGGATACAACAGTGAAGGAACCCAACTGTCTCGCCACCGAGCTCAGCCAGCCAGAACAGTACGGAAGGGTCGTTCAAAAAGGAGCGGGCGGCGTCGTACGTCAACGCGCCTGACGGCTCAACTGAAGGATCCTCGTCGAACAGATTATCGGCCTCCGCGAGGCGGATCAGCGCGTCGGCGTCGTCGGGACCGAGCAGCCGGACCTGAACGTCAGCATTCGTGAATGTTGCCATACCGGCACCTCCCCTTGCCGAGCAGTCTATGCGGTGGGCGTTCCCGTGCCGCGTAGGGTTCCTGAGATGCCGTTGCCGGCGCCGTTGGCCTGCTGGACCAGCCTGGCCTCGCAGAGATCCAGCCAGCGAACCTCCGCTTCGGCGTGGAAGATCAGGGAATCCAAGACGAGCAGCCTGGCTGTATCCGTAACCCGCTGGTTGGCGGCAACGTCCTTGCGGGCCTGGGTGTGCTCCTGCAGCTCCAGCAAGGAAATCTCGCGTTGGGCCTGGATGAGCGCGGTGAGGTCGGTCCCCGCCGTCGTGACGGCCAGTGCCAGTTTGATGGCCAATTCGTTCCGCGGTGGTACTCCCCTATCCACAGCGGTTGCGAACCATCGGCGGATCTCGGCACTCCCGGCGTCGGTGATGCTGTAGAGCACGTGTCCCTGTCCGTCGTCGCCGTTCCTGCGAACCAAAGCGTCGCGCTCCAGCCGGTTGAGCGTTGTGTACACCTGGCCGATGTTCAGCGGCCAGACGGCTCCCGTGCGTTCCTCGAAGGCCGCGCGAAGCTGGTAGCCGTAGCGCGGCTGCTCCTGGAGCAATGCCAGGATGCTGTACCGGATGGACATTGCCCTCCTTCGTTGCGGCCGGTTTGGGGGCTTAGAGCAGCAGCAGGACTTTGCCCATGTGCTCGCCGGAATCGAAGTACTCGTGGGCTTCGCGGACCTGCTCCAGGGGGAACGACTTGGCCACGAAAGGCCTGATCCGGCCGTCGGCGAGCAGTGGCCACACCGACTCGCGGACGGCGTTCATGATAACGCCTTTTTCCGCCGCGGGACGCGGACGCAGCGCTGTGCCAATGATTGCCGCGCGTTTGCTGAGCAGCTGGCCGAGGTTGAGTTCGCCTTTGGTGCCGCCCTGCAGTCCGATCACCACCAACCGGCCGTAATCCGCGAGTGCTTCCACGTTTTGCTGCAAGTATTTGGCACCCACGACGTCGAGAATCACGTCCGCGCCCTTCCCGCCGTTTTGTGCCTTGAGGCTTACGGCGAAATCTTCCTCCGCATAGTTGATGGCGATGTCGGCCCCGAGGAACGCTTTGGCGGTCCCTACCTTTTCGGCCGTGCCGGCCGTCGCCGCGACCGTGGCACCGTAAGCCTTGGCAAGCTGGATGGCCATGGTACCGATGCCGCCCGTGGCGCCGTGTATCAGTACCGTCTCACCGGCCTGCAACTGGGCAGTCATGATGAGGTTCGAGTACACCGTGGCGGCCACCTCAGGCAAGGACGCGGCGGTCACCAGATCCACGCCGTCGGGCAACCGCAGAACCTGCTCGGCTGGGACCGCAACTTGCTGCGCGTAGCCGCCACCCGAAAGCAGCGCAACCACCTTGTCGCCGATGGAGAAAGGCTTGCTCACATCGGGCCCGAATGCGGCAATCCTGCCGGACACCTCGAGACCGGGAATTTCGGAGGCCCCCTGCGGCGGCGGGTAGAAACCGCGGCGCTGCTGGACATCGGCCCTGTTGAGGCCGGCCGCGACGACGTCGATGAGAACCTCGCCGGGGCCAGGAACCGGAGCTGGGACCTCGCGGACCTCGAGAACCTCGGGCCCGCCCGGTTCAGAGATGTAGACGGCTTTCATAAGTGCTCCCGATTCCTTGCTCAGCGCAGTTGGCCTTTCGGACACCTTAATCGCATTAATTGCGGCGTCGGATTTTTGTCGCAGCCAACTCCCTATGAAACACTACTAGGCAGGGAAGGTTGTCCGAGCGGCCTAAGGAGCTGGTCTTGAAAACCAGTGTGCGGTAACCCCGCACCAAGGGTTCAAATCCCTTACCTTCCGCGTGGCGCACGATCGCGCAGCTGAGAGGCCGGTTCATGCGAATCTTTGGATTCCATGGCCGGCCTCTTTTGCGTCATGTAGGCGGGTTGCTGGCTTCGCGCCGAAGGGCGCAGCACCGCTGGCGCAACGCCGCCGGTGTAACGCGAGAACGCCAATGGCCGGTTCCGTGGGCGGAACCGGCCAGGATCGGCGTCGAGCGCTGGCAGCTTAAACGGCTACTTCGATGTATCCGTCCACCAGACGGGTGGCGTAGCTTGCGAGCCGCAGTTCGGGGTTGGTGAAGCATTCACCGGTTTCAAGGTCGTAGACCTCTTTGTGTAGCGGCGAGGCGATGGTGGGACGGCTACCCCTGGAACCGACGATCCCCCGAGCCATGACGTTGGACAGCGTTGCGGGGTCCTGCTGGGATACCGCAAGGACTTCATTGGGCATGGTGCGGAACAGTGCTACCTGCTTGCCTCCGACCAAGGCAGCTTCGCCCCACGCCGGTTCCAGCTCGTCGATTGCGCAGACGCGGTGCCAGCCAGACGCCGTCGGCGCGCCCGTTAGGTTTTCCCGATCCAGAATTGCGGTCATTTCAGCCCCTATCGCTTAGCCTGCCGATCCGGCGGATCCAATTCCGCCATCGGCACGGGCCGTTTGCGGCCACATCTTCACGGTATGCCGACCTTGTTTCGTCGGAATGCAATCAATGTGTCCTGTTCGTAAAGGAGACCTCACTCCACCCCAACCCTCACCGTGATGCCGAAGTTAAGCCCCCGAAACACAAGGGAAACTGAAGCGAAACTGCCCGTCTTTACTCTGAAGTGACAAGTCGCGGATGACACGGTTCTGCGGCACATGCGAAAGGCCGCCAGTGACCGGACACACTTCACCTTCAGAGAACCCGCGCCGAATTGTGGTCGCCGGTGGAGGCCCCGCGGCCCACCGTTTTGCCGACGCCATGCACACCCGCGGTCTCGAGGGCTGGCACGTCACGGTCCTGACCGAAGAGGCGCACCTCCCGTATGACCGGGTCACGCTGAGCAAGGCCCTCATCGATGTGGACTCCGACCTCACGCTCGGGCACGCGTCGATGTGGGATCACGATTCCCTGGACCTGCGCACAGGCGAGCGGGTGGTCAAGATCAACGCCGAAGCAAAGTCGGTGGAAACCGCGGCCGGCAACAGCTACTCCTACGACGCCCTCGTGGTCGCAACGGGTTCAAACGCCGCCCGCCTGCCCATCCCGGGCGCCGAGCACACCCACGTCTACCGCACGCTCGAAGACGTCTGGGCCATCAACAAGGCGATCACCGAACTTACCGAGAAACTGGGACGCAAGATCAAGGCCGTCACCATCGGCGGCGGTCTCCTGGGCCTCGAATCGGCCGCAGGCACGGAGCGGCTGGGCGCCACCCCGATCGTCATCGACGGCGCGTCCTGGCTGATGGCCACCCAGCTCGATGAAGGCGCCGGCCAGGCACTGGGGCGCCTCATCAAGGACAAGGGCTTCGAAATCCACGGCGGCGTGTTCCCGTCCGAAGTATTGTTCGACGACGACGGTCAGGTCACCGGCGTCCTCATGGCCGACGGGCGGATCATCGACGCCGACATCGTGATCGTCGCGATCGGCGTCAGGCCGCGCGATGAGCTGTTCCGTGCAGCGGAGGGCGAGGAGCAGGTCTTCTCGCTTGGCCAGCGCGGCGGCGTTGTCATTTCCGATGGTTGCGAGACCGAGATCCCGGGTATCTTCGCCATCGGTGAGGTCGCGAACTTCGAGGGCATGTGCCTGGGGCTCGTGGCTCCGGCGAACACCATGGCCGAGATCGTGGCGGACCGGCTGCACGGCGGGCAGGCGACCTTCCCCGGTTTCGACACGGCCACCAAGCTCAAGCTCTCCGGCGTGGACGTCGCCAGCTTCGGCGACGCGTTCGCCAAGACCGAACACTCCCTCGAGATCGTGTACGCGGACCCGGCCCGGGGCGTGTACCAGAAGATCGTCACCACCGACGACGCCAAGACCCTGCTCGGCGGCATTTTCGTCGGCGACGCCACCCCCTACATGAGCCTGCGTCCCCTGCTCGGCCGCGAGCTCCCCGCCGAACCCGGCGCCTACCTCACCGCCGCCGGGGGCGGGGAGGCCCCGGACACCGAACTGCCGGACGACGCGATCCTGTGCTCGTGCAACAACGTCCCTGCCGGGAACATCCGCGACGCGGTCAACGCGTGCGGGACGTGCGAAGGAAAGGAGCCGGTCCGCGACGTGCCAGGCCTCAAGGCCTGCACCCGGGCCGGGACGCAGTGCGGTTCGTGCGTGCCGATGATCAAGAAGCTCCTCGAAGGTGAGCTGAAGAAGTCCGGTATCGAGGTCTCCAAGGCCCTCTGCGAGCACTTCGAGCTCTCCCGCCAGGAACTCTTCGATGCCATCCGTGTGCTGGAACTGACATCCTTCGAGGACATCCTGGCTAAATACGGCACCGGCGCGGGCTGCGACATTTGCAAACCCACCATCGCCTCGATCCTGGCGTCGCAGCATTCCGCGTACGTCCTCGACGCCGGCCGCGGCACCCTGCAGGACACCAACGACCGCGCCCTGGCCAACATGCAAAAGGACGGCACGTACTCCGTGGTCCCCCGCATCCCAGGCGGGGAAATTACGCCCGACAAGCTCGTGGTGATCGGCACGATCGCCAAGAAGTACGGGCTGTACACGAAGATCACCGGCGGGCAGCGCATCGACATGTTCGGCGCGCGCCTCGAACAACTCCCGGACATCTGGGGCGAGCTCATTGACGCAGGCATGGAGTCCGGCCAGGCGTACGGCAAAAGCCTGCGCACCGTGAAATCCTGCGTCGGATCCACCTGGTGCCGCTTCGGTGTGCTCGACTCTGTTTCCATGGCCATCAACCTGGAACTGCGCTACCGGGGCCTGCGCAGCCCGCACAAACTCAAAATGGGCGTGTCCGGCTGCGCCCGCGAATGCGCAGAAGCCCGCGGCAAGGACGTCGGCGTGATCGCCACTTCGGAAGGCTGGAACCTGTACGTCGGCGGCAACGGCGGCGCGAACCCCGCCCACGCCCAGCTCCTCGCCGGCGGCTTGGACGACGAGACCCTGGTGAAGTACATCGACCGCTACTTCATGTACTACATCCGCACCGCCGACCGCCTCCAGCGCACCGCCCACTGGCAGACGGAACTCGACGGCGGCCTTGAGCATGTGCGCCAAGTGGTCGTCGAGGACTCGCTCGGTATCGCTGACGAGCTCGAGGCCGCCATGGCCAAGCACGTCGAGAACTACGAGGACGAGTGGGCCGCGACCTTGAAGGACCCGGAACGGCTGCGCCGCTTCCGCTCCTTCGTCAACGCCCCGGACGAGAAGGACGAAGCCATCGCCTTCGTCCCCGAACGCGGCCAGATCCGCCCCGCCACCAACGAAGAAAAGAGCGCGGTCTTGATTTCTTCGGCGAGCATCCCGGTCCGCGGAAGCGAGGATTAAGACGCATCTCGACGGCGAGCTGCGACGACGGCGAGTGGTCGCCGCGGGTTCCGACCACGCCGCCCCGTAGCTCGCCGTCGGGATTTTCCAAGAGGCGATCGCAGTGCTCACTCCCAGCAAACGTTCATCTCGCAGTAACGGGCGCTGGCTAGTATCAACCCCATGATTAACATGATCCAGGCCATCGTTATGGGCCTGCTGCAGGGAATCACGGAGCTCTTCCCGATTTCCAGCCTCGGCCACAGCGTCATCTTGCCCAAACTATTTGGTTGGGGCCTGGACCAAAAAGCTCCAGAATTCCTGAATTTCCTCATCGCCACCCATTTGGCTACAGCAGTTGTGTTGTTCTTCTTTTTCATTCGGGACTGGATTGAAATCGCCAAAGGGCTTGGCCGTTCCATCCGGGACAGGAAGATTGCACCGTCAGATACCTACGCGAAGCTCGGCTGGCTCCTTGTGGTTGGAACCGTGCCGGCCGGAATCATCGGCTTGGTTTTGGAAAAGCCCATCCGGAACCTCTTCGCCTCTCCGCTGATCGCGGCGGGGTTCTTGGTGGTCAACGGGCTTGTCCTTTTCGCGGCGGAACGCCTGCGGACCAGGGACAGCCGCCGTGCTCCTGCGCAGCCAGCGACCGCAACGGCTTCCGACGCCGACATCGCCACCTTGTCGTGGAAACGCGCCCTGGCAATCGGCTCTGCGCAAGCGGCTGCCCTGGTCCCGGGCATCTCCCGTTCCGGCGCATCGATGGCCGGTGGTTTGCTGTCCGGATTGAACAACGAAAATGCCGCGCGCTTCAGTTTCCTCCTCGCGACCCCCATCATCGGCGCTGCCGCGGTGCTGAAGCTTCCCGAGCTTTTCACCGCGGACATGGCCGACGAACGCGGCGTGTTCCTGGTCGGCGCATTATGCGCGGGTGTCGCCGCATGGTTCGCTACTAAGTTCCTGCTGCGCTTCTTTGAAACGCGCACCCTGACGCCGTTCGCCGTTTACTCAGTGGTCGGCGGAGCGACCTACTTTCTTTTGATGCTCGTCATGGGATAGGACCTGCAAAAGGCATTGAAACTGTCAGAGGCCCCGCATAGGGTTCTGTTTGTCTCCACCACCCACTCATGAAACCGCGGCAACAGCCGCGGGAACTACACAGGAGCAAACATGCCTACGCCTGACATCACCCCCGGCGCACCTTGCTGGATCGATCTGATGACCTCGGACACGGAGAAGGCAAAGTCCTTCTACAACACGCTCTTCGGCTGGACCTACGAGACCGGGGACCAGGAAAAGTACGGCGGCTATATCACGGCCTCGAAGGACGGCAAGATGGTGGCCGGGATCATGCAGAAGCAAGAAAACATGGCCCAGATGCCCGATGTCTGGTCCACATACCTCCGCACTGACGACATCAAGGCCACCACCGAAGCGGCCGTCGCCAACGGCGGCCAGGTCTACATGGAACCGATGGAAGTTCCGGACCAGGGAACCATGGCAATGTATGGAGATTCTTCCGGAGCTGCGATCGGCGCCTGGCAGTTCGGCGAGATGAAGGGCTATCAGCTCGCTGCCGAATCGGGCGCACCCGCCTGGCACGAGCTCTTCGCCAAGGAATACGACTCTGCAATTTCCTTCTACCAGAACGTCTTCGGCTGGGAAACGACCGTCGTGGGCGATACCCCGGAGTTCCGCTACACCACACTCGGGGCGGGCGACGACTCCAAGGCGGGCATCATGGATGCCTCCGGTTTCCTCCCGGCCGAGGTACCGTCCTACTGGGGCGTCTATTTCGCCGTGGACAAGGTCGATGCCACCATCGAGCAGGCTCTCTCCTTGGGCGCTACCGTGATCCAGGCGGCTGAAGACACTCCCTACGGGCGGATGGCCACCCTGACCGATCCGACGGGTGCGATCTTCAAGCTCATCGAAAACCAGGCCTCATAAGCCCACACCACCACGGACCCTGCCGGCCGGAGTTGGCCAGCGATGGTCGGCACCGCCGGCAGGGTTCTTCCAATCCAGCGTCGGGGGATCCGCTGGAGCCTTCCACTCGCACAGGTCCCCACGGAGTATCCGCGGGGACCTTTTCCGTGTCCCTGACAATTCTCGGCTAAAGACGATTCGCCTTCCCAAGGCGATTCGACCCCTGACGTGCCGCCGTCACCAGGCGGCAACCCGGCATTCACCCGTACCTGATGGGATGCCGAGCGTGAGGTTTACCCGGAGTAGAGTCCGGTCCATCGCCCGACGGCACCCACGACGGGCATCGTCAAAGCGCCCTACAGGGCCCTATTGAAAGTTAGAACCGAATGCATTTCAAAAATGGGAAATTCTTAGTTGGATCCGCATTGTTAGCGGGGCTGCTTGCAGCCCCGCTAACAACTGTTCCGGCTGCGGCAGCCGATGTACCCCCGACAACAGCCCCGTCGGTGGTGATCAATGAGGCCTATCTCAGTGGAGGCAGCGCCGGAGCTGCGTTCCGGAACAAATTCGTGGAGCTGTACAACAACTCCGACTCCGCCGTCAGCCTGAGCGGCTGGTCGCTCCAGTACCGCGCAACCGGCAACGTCAATCCACCCACCTTCATCACTCCCCTCAACGGCAGCATCCCCGCCAAGGGCTACTTCCTCGTCAAGGGCGCCAGCAACAGCGCAACCTCGACCGCGGCAGAATTGCCAGCCGCCGACGTCGACGGCTCCGGCACGCTCAACCCGAGCGGAAGTGCCGGCACAATCGTCCTTGCGAAGCAAGGCACCGCAGTGAACCCGCTCCCCACGGGTTCCGTAGTGGATAACCCCGCCGTGGCCGATCTCCTGGGCTACGGCACGTCGAATACCTTTGAGACCGCGGCAGCAACGGCGCCGGCAAGCAACACCGATGTCAAGAGCCTGAACCGGACCAACGGAGCGGACACCAACAACAACTCCGCCGATCTGAGCCTCAGCGCCACTATCACCCCGACGGCGGCAGGTGCTGTGACTCCTCCGCCGACAGGTCCGGAAACCAAGACCATCGCCGAAATCCAGGGCACCGGCGCGGCCAGTCCGTTCGCGGGCGCCACTGTCACCACCCGCGGCAAGGTCACCGCTGTCTACTCAACGGGCGGTTTCAACGGCTACTACGTCCAGACGCCCGGAAGTGGCGGCGCCACCGATCCGGCGGCCAGGACGGCGTCGGACGCGTTGTTCGTCTACTCGCCATCGACGGCGGGCAGCACCCAGATCGGCGACTACCTCGAACTGACCGGGGTGGTGAGCGAATTCGCCAACCAGACGCAGCTCACCGCGGACGCAACCGGAGTAAAGAAGCTCAGCGAAGCGGCACCCGAAGTCAAGCCCAGCAACTTCGCGCTTCCGGCCGACGAAGCCACCCGCGAGCGCTACGAAGGCATGCTCGTGGCACCGCAGGGCGCCTTCACGGTGACGGACAACTATTCACTCAACCAGTACGGCGAAATCGGCCTGGCGGCGGGAACTTCCCCGTTGGTCCAGCCCACTGCCGTGGCAAACTACGGCTCAGCCGAATACAACGCCGTGGTTGCGGACAACGCACTGCGCGGCATCAAGCTCGACGACGGCGCATCCACCAACTTCCTCAAGGACGCCTCCACGAAGGCGCAGGCACTCCCGTACCTGACCACGGGCGATCCGGTCCGGGTTGGGTCGGCCGCGACCTTCCGCACCAACGTCATCCTCGGATACGGGAACAACTCCTGGAAATTCCAGCCGCTCTCCCAGCTCACCCCGGCCAACGCGGACTCGGTACAGCCGGCCAGCTTTGCCGGAAGCCGACCCCAGGCACCGGCCAATGTGGGCGGCAACCTGAAGATCGCTTCCTTCAACGTGCTGAACTACTTCCCCACCACGGGTGACCAGCTCACTGGCTGCACCTACTACACGGACCGCGACGGCAACCCGGTCACGGTCAAGGACGGTTGCAACGCCCGCGGTGCAGCGAACGCCGAGAACCTCCAGCGCCAGCAGGCAAAGATCGTCGCCGCCATCACCAAGTCCGGCGCCGACGTCGTCTCCTTGGAGGAGATCGAGAACTCAGCTCAATTCGGCAAGAACCGCGACGACGCCCTCGCCAAACTGGTGGATTCCCTCAATATCGAAACCCCGGGAATCTGGGACTACGTCCGCACACCCGCCAACGCTCCCCCGCTGAGCGATGAGGACATGATCCGCACGGCCTTCATTTTCAAGAAGGCCACCGCCGAACCACTGGATGAGTCCATCATCCACAACGACACTGTCGCTTTCGCCAGCGCACGCAAGCCCCTCGCCCAGGTGTTCAAGCCTGTGGGGGCAAGCGATGACAAGAAGTTCATCGCGATCGTGAACCATTTCAAGTCCAAGGGCTCAGCAGCCACGCCGGACGACACTGACAAGGGCCAGGGCGCTTCCAACGTTGCCCGTACCAAGCAGGCGCAGTCGCTCCTGACCTTCGCCGATCAGTTGACGTCCTCCAAGGGCACCGACAAGGTGTTCCTGATCGGTGATTTCAACGCCTATTCCAAAGAAGACCCGATCAACGTCCTCACGGGGGCCGGCTACGCGGATCTGGAAACCAGCACGGGCAAGCACTCGTACTTGTTCGGCGGGATGGTTGGCTCCCTCGACCACATTTTGGCTTCCCCCGCCGCTCACGAGGTGGTCACGGGGACCGACATCTGGAACATCAATTCCGCGGAGTCGGTCGCGTTCGAGTACAGCCGGTACAACAACAACGTGGTCAACTACTACGCCCCGGACCAGTTCCGGGCCAGCGACCACGACCCCGTGGTGGTCGGCCTGGACCTGCCAACCACGCCGGCTAGCGTTGACCTGCAGTTCCTGGGAATCAATGACTTCCACGGACGTATCGACAGCAACACCGTCCTGTTCGCCAGCACCATCGAACAGCTCCGCGCGGGAGCCACTCCCGGTTCCACCGCGTTCATCTCCGCCGGCGACAACATCGGTGCTTCCCTCTTCGCTTCCGCCGTGGCGAAGGACCAGCCGACCATCGATGTGCTGAACGCGCTTGAGCTCAAGGCGTCCGCGGTGGGCAACCACGAGTTCGACGGCGGATGGGCGGACTTGCGGGACCGCGTCATCGCCGGCGGCAATAACGCGAAGTTCCCGATCCTGGGTGCCAACGTCTACCAGAAGGGCACCACCACCCCGGTGTTGCCGGAATATACCGTTCTGGACATGAACGGCGTCAAGGTGGCCGTCATCGGCGCCGTGACGCAGGAAACCCCGTCCCTGGTCAGTCCGGCCGGCATCGCCGACCTTGAATTCGGTGACCCTGTGGATGCCGTCAACCGCGTTGCCGCCAAGATCAAGGCCGGCAAGCTGGCCGATGTGATCGTCGCGGAAATCCACGACGGCGCGGGAGCCGGAACGCCGGAAGGTGCCACCATCGAACAGGAAGTCGCGGCAGGCGGGCCGTTCGCCAAGCTCGTGAAGGAAACCACGTCCGATGTGGCGGCCATCTTCACCGGCCACACCCACAAGGAATACGCCTGGGACGCGCCGATCCTTGACGCCAACGGCCAGCCGACCGGCAAGACCCGCCCGATCGTGCAGACCGGCAATTACGGCGAAAACATCGGCCGCATCACGCTGACGGTGGACACCAAGAGCATGGCGGTGACTGCGTATACCGCGGGCAACGTGAAGCGCTCCACAACGGACCTGTCCGGAACGTACCCCCGTGTTGCACAGGTCAAGGCCATCGTCGACAAGGCCCTGGCCGACGCCGCCGTCGTCGGCGATCAGCCGGTTGGTGCGGTCACCGCGGACATCACGACGGCGTTCACGCCGGACCCCGCCGGCGGGACTCCCAAGCGTGATGATCGCGCGAGCGAATCGACCCTGGGCAACCTGGTGGCCGACTCACTGGTGGATACGCTCAAGGCACCCGAACTTGGCGGGGCTGAGATCGGCGTCGTGAACCCCGGCGGTCTGCGCAACGAGCTCTACTACGCGCCCGACGGCACCGTCACGTACGCGGAGGCCAACGCAGTCTTGCCCTTCGTGAACAACCTCTGGACCACCTCCCTGACCGGCACGCAGTTCAAGTCGCTTCTTGAGCAGCAGTGGCAGACCAACGCCGATGGCTCCGTACCGAGCCGGCCGTACCTCCAACTGGGTGTGTCCAAGAACGTGAACTACACGTACGACGCCGGCCGTGCGGCAGGCGACCGGGTCACCTCTATTTGGGTGAATGGCGCACTCATCGACCCCGCGAAGTCCTACCGGATCGGTACCTTCAGCTTCTTGGCAGCCGGTGGCGACAACTTCCGGGTCTTCAAGGAAGGCAGCAATACCAAGGACTCCGGACTGGTGGATCGCGACGCGTGGATCAAGTACCTGAAAGAGCACAACCCGGTCTCGCCGGACTTCGCGCGCCGCTCCGTTGCCGTCGTGAACACCACGGCAGCAGAGGTGAGGAGCGGGGACGCCATGACCCTGGACGTCTCCAAACTGAACCTGACCTCGCTCGGCAGCCCGCAGAACACCTCGCTCAAGGCAGTCTTCACGGACGCCAAGGGGGCCGCGACACAATTGGGAACGGTCAGCGTAGCTTCCGGTGCCGCCACGGTGAACGTCAAGGTACCCGCGGGAGCGGCAGCCGGGACGGGAACTTTGGTGCTGACCGCCGTCGAGTCCGGGACCGTAGTGAAGGCCGCCGTCAAGGTTGCCGCTCCGCTGTCTCCGAAGTGCACGGCGCCGGTCAAGCCAAGCAAGTGGTACGACGTCCTCGGCTGGATCAAGTACGCCTTTGCCTGGCTCGAGTACCAGAAGTGCCTTAGGGGCTAGCCGCAGCGCCAGCCCCAGATGAGCATGCTCTCCCCGGCCTTGGCGAATGGACATATTAGGTTTATGTCCACTCGCAGGATCGGGCGGGGAGCATGCTCATTTTTGCAGGGGTAGGCCGAGCATGTCCCTTGCGATTTCGTCGGCGTCGCGAAGGGTCCGCTGGCCGCTGCGGTAGGCACGCCCGTCGGAAGGCCGGGCTTCGGCGGCGATGGCAGTCCCCCATTGGGCGGAGGAAAGTTGCAGGCCCAAGGCGTACATCCCGGGAGTCACGGAACCGTTGGCACCCACCAGACGGTAGGGGTGCGCCTGGACATCCAACCCGGAGGTCTGCACCGGTATTCCCTCGGCCGACATCATCACCTTGGGCCGTACCAATCCATCGGCGAGTAACTGGCGCAGCAACGGAGAAACACTCGCGCCCACCCTGTTCGCCGGGGACATGGCCTCAATCAGTGTCCGCGCCTCCGCGGCGTCGTCGTGCACCCAGGCTGATACCGCCCGGAAGACACCCCTGCCACGGTCAACGTTGAATCGGGGATCCGGGCCCACGAAACTCACGACGCCGGCACGCGCCAAAGCGGCCAACTGCTCGGCGCGCAGTGCGGGCGGACCGCTCGCGAGTCCCTCGACGAAGGACTCGAACCAGCCCCGAAGTTCGCCCACCCACGATTCGTCGGTGATGCCGCCGTCGGCCACGGCACTCTTCAGGATCGCCCGTCCGGTGTGCAGGGCACCGATGGCCATCTTCAACGGATCCGCCTCTCCGAGCCCGGAGCGGCGGGCGTCGTCGTCCAGAAAGTCCACGACGGCGGCGTCGAGTTCCTTCCTTGACGCGTAGGAACGCGCGGCCAATGGCGCCGCGAGGCCCAGAAGGTCAAGGCGGCGCGACGCTGCGACGTGGGTGGCAACCAGCTCTGCAACCTGGTTTTCCCAACGCCCGGTGGCATGCGCGTGTGGCTGCAACAGGTCTTCAAGGGCAGCCAGGAATTCCGTCGCTTCGGAAACGGCCACGGGTTCCGCGACAACCAAGGTGGAGTAGTAAGCCCACAAGGCATCGCGATGCAGGAGGGGCCAGAGATCGTGGTCGAAGCCAGGTTGGATACCCGCCGCGGCGAAGCGCTCTATTGCGCCTTCCGTCAGATACCGCAAGCGCACCGACTTCGGGTAGTAGCCGTCCAAGCCGGCTTTAGCCCGGTACGGAGTGCCACGCCTGGATGCCGCGATGATCTTCGGTTCCCGGCCCGAGGGCAAGTACTTGAGCTTCCCCAGGAGACCATCGCTGGCCGCCACGAACTGTCCGCCTCGGCCTTCCGTCAACTGGCCCATGACGTCGAAGAAGTTCAGGCCCATGCCCCGCACGAGGACCGTCTCCTTGTCCGGCACCAAGGACCAGTCGACGTCGGCGGGCGCTGCCGGAGGGAAGTACAGCAACCCGAGCTCCGCCGCAGACTCGCTGAACGAACGCTGCTCCGGGTTGAGCCTGGACTCAAGGTGGCCCAACGCAAGGACGAGGGAATCGACGGTGAGGCGACCGCCGTCGTCGAGTTCGACGTCGAACCCTCCGTCCGCGGGGCCGTGCGGCGAACCGTCCGCCGCGCTGCCCGGAAGGCGACGCGCCGCCACGGCGTTGTTCCGGTGAAAGGCGATCTCCACGCCGGCCGGGACACGGCCCAGCAATTCCTCGAGCGTGGAGCGCAGGTACCGTCCATAGAGCGCACGGCTGGGAAAGTCGTGGGAGGCAAGGGCGGCAAGTTCGGCCTGTTCCTCGGCACTCAGTCCCGAGCCGGCGGTGCGCTGCTTCGCGCGCCATTGTTCGAAAGATCCCCCGGCCAAGGGCGGCGCGAGGTGCTCGTCCTCGGGAATCAGGGTGGGGTAGAACGACTGCGTGTTCATGAGGTACAGCCGGGATTGTTCGGGCTGCCAGACGTGCCCGGGGCCGGCTGGGTAGGGGTCTACGACGTCGATATGCAAGGAACGCGCTTCCGTTTCCGTCGCGGCCCAATTGGCGAGCAAACGCTCAAGCACGCTGGTGCCACGAGGACCTGCCCCGATCAGCCCCACCCGAATGTTCTGCGATTTGCCCACGCCCAAGCCTAACTTCTTGTGACTTGCTTCCTTCTCAGACAGTCGCTCTAGGATGAGGGATGACCACCACAGCAGCTGATCAAGCGCCCGCGCCCGACAACGAAACTGCCCAGGGAACCGCAACCGCCCCCGAACCTGTCGACGAGAATATCTGGCTCGAGGACGTTCATGGCGAAGAACAGCTGGCCTGGGTGCGGGAGCAAAATGCCCGCACTGAAGACTTGCTCGACGATGCCGAGTACGCCGCATTGGAAGCCGGAATCCTGGAAGTCCTGGACTCCACGGACAGAATCGCCATGGTCAACAAGCGCGGCGAGTACTACTACAACTTCTGGAAAGACCAGCAGAACCCGAAGGGCCTCTGGCGCCGGACCGCATGGGAGAGCTACCTCAGCGACGCCCCCGAATGGGACGTGCTCCTGGACATAGATGCACTGGCCGCTGCCGAGGGCGAAGAATGGGTGTTCCACGGCGCCAACTTCCTTCGCCCGGCCGAGGGCGAACCGTACCGCTTCGCCATCATCGCCCTGTCCCCCGACGGCGGCGACGCCAACCGCCATCGCGAGTTCGACGTCGAGACCCGCACCTTAGTGGACCCTGCCGCGAGCGGCTTCGACCTTCCGACCGCTAAGGGCAACGTATCCTGGCTAGACGCCGACACGCTGCTGGTATCCACGACAGCGGACGGACTACCTAAAACCAGTTCCTCTTACGCGAGGACCGGCGTGAAGCTTCGTCGCGGCCAGACCCTGACTGAAGCCGAGCGGATCTTCGAGATCCCCGAAGACCACATGATGGCGCTCGTCGCCCACGACTCCACCCCAGGATTCGAACGCACTTTCGCCGTGGACTGGATTGACTTCTTCAACCGAACCACCTCCGTGCTGCGTGACGACGCGTGGCTTGCCATTGACGTCCCCACAGACGTCAGCCTCAGTTCCCACCGCGAATGGCTCATGTTCCGTCCACGGCAGGATTGGAACGTGGAGGGAACCACGTACCCGGCGGGGTCGCTACTTGCTGCCGACTTCGAGGACTATCTGTCCGGGGAACGCGACTTCACGGTGCTTTTCACCCCGGACGAGCACACTTCCCTGCAGTCCTGGAGTTGGACGCGGGACTACTTGCTCCTGAACCTGCTGCACGATGTCTCTTCCGAGATCAGGGTGCTCGACCCCGCTCACAAGGACTCGGCCGGTGGGTGGGCCGTGACCATGCTCGATGCGTGCCCGCCCCTGCACGACGTGAACGCCTACGCGATAGACGACGAGGACGAAGCGGAAGGAGACAACGCCGGCAATGACTACTGGCTCGTGGCAACCGGCTTCACCACTCCCACGACGCTCATGCGCGGCACACTGTCCCAAGGCATCGCCACCTACAGCCTCGACGCAGGCCACGACGGCGGGGTGTCCAGCACGCACGCCGTGGTGAAGTCATCGCCGTCGTTCTTCAACGAGGCGGACTACGAGGTCCAGCAGCACTTTGCCACCTCGGCAGACGGCACCCGCGTGCCCTATTTCCAAGTGGCATCCAAAGACCTGGACCTCGACGGCGAGAACCCCACGCAGCTTTCGGGCTACGGCGGGTTCGAGGTCTCCCGGACCCCTGCCTACAGCGGAGCCATCGGGCGCGCCTGGCTGGAGCGCCGAAGCGAAACCATCAAATCCGACGACGGCTCCGGGGCACACTCCCGTGGCGGCGTCTACGTCGTGGCCAACATCCGCGGCGGCGGCGAGTACGGCCCAGCCTGGCACCGTGCCGCATTGCAGGAAAAAAGGCACCGCGCGTTCGAGGACTTTGCGGCAGTGGCTCGGGACCTCATCTCACGGGGCGTCACCAGTCCGCGCCGGCTCGGCTGCGTGGGCGGATCCAACGGCGGGCTGCTGGTGGGCAACATGTTGACCCAGTATCCGGAACTGTTCGGCGCAGTCTCCTGCGGCGTCCCGTTGCTGGACATGCGCCGCTACACCAAACTTTCTGCCGGCTACTCCTGGATCGCCGAGTACGGCGATCCCGACGTCCCGGAGCAATGGGACTACATCCGCACCTTCTCGCCGTATCACCTGTTGCGCGACGGCGTGGACTACCCGGAGACGTTCATCTGGACAGCCACGTCCGACGACCGCGTGGGCCCGGTCCAAGCCCGGAAGATGGCCGCCCGGATGCAGGCGATGGGCATCCCGAACGTGTGGTTCCACGAAGCACTTGAAGGCGGTCACGCAGGCGCTTCGGACAACCGCCAAGCGGCCTCCCTCCAGGCCCGCAGCCAACACTTCCTGTGGCGTGCACTTGCCGGCAAGCAGGGCGCCGGGCAGTAACACCCTCAGCGATGGAGCGCCCGACGGCGGCCCGCGCCCCCGTTTTGCGCTGGGTGCCCAGTTCTGCGTATCCTTGGTTGGCTAGCAATAGCAACTGGAGACGTGCCAGAGCGGCCGAATGGGCTTCACTGCTAATGAAGTGTGGGGCACAACTCCACCGGGGGTTCAAATCCCCCCGTCTCCGCGTTTTGGCCCCGGTCTTTCGACCGGGGCCTTTTTGCGTTCCGGGACCCTCAGTGGAGGATTCCGTCGGGGAAGATTCATGTCACCGACTCTTCGAATTCAGCTCGCGCCAATAGCCTCGTCCGGGTAACCGAGACCAACGACGAGGAGAGTTTCATGCGTTCAATGTCAAGATTCGCGATCGCAACGGTCGGAGCCGTCCTGCTGTCAACCACGTTGCTCGCTCCGCCTGCCCTGGCGGCTGGCAACGGTGCCGCAATCGACGGTGCTGAGGCAGGACAGAATGGCTCTAACGGCAACGGGCATCAAGGCAACACCAATGGCTTCAGCTTCGGAGTGATCGGAGACGTGCCCTACGGTAACGCCGAGATCCAAGCGTTCCCGTCTTACATCCAGGACCTCAACGCACATACGGAATTGAGCTTTGTAGCACACGTGGGCGACATCAAGAATGGATCCTCCCAGTGCACGGACCAGTACTTCGAAGCCATCAAGAAGAATTTCGACAGCTTTACGGCGCCGCTCGTCTACACCCCGGGCGACAACGAGTGGACCGACTGCCACCGAACGAACAATGGAGCCTACAACCCCTTGGAGAGACTGGCTAAGGTTCGTGAAGTCTTCTTCCCGAAGCCGGGCGTCACGCTTGGTTCGCCCATGCAGGTGAAGTCACAGGCCAAGGAAGGCTTCCCGGAAAACGTCAGCTTCCGCAAGCATGAGGTCGCCTTCACCGCGGTCAACATTCCGGGCAGCAATAACTCGATGCTCCCTTGGACGGGACTCGGCCAGACCCAGCCCACCGCGGCCCAACTGAACGAGGTGCAGCAGCGGACCGAGGCTGACATCCAGGAGTTGAGGGATACCTTCCGGAAGGCGCGGAACAATGGCGACCGGGCCGTCGTCGTGATGACGCAGGCCGATATGTTCGACCCGACAATCGCTGCTCCTTCCCAGGCGGATTTTGGCGCCTTCAAGCCCCTGGTGCAGACACTGATCGAGGAATCGAACTCGTTCGGTGGCCCGGTATATCTCATCAACGGAGATAGCCACGTATACAACCAGGACCACCCCCTCGCGGCCGGTTCGGCGTGGCTGTCCTTCTACGGCCAGGCCACGGCGGCGAAGAACCTGACGCGGGTCACTGTAGACGGCTCCAATAATGCAAAGGACTGGCTCAAGGTCACGGTCAATCCGGAGGATTCAGAAAGCGTGGTGTCGTTCGAGCGGATCCCGTTCACGCACCCCGCTTCCTAGCTAAAGCGATCCGGGCAAGACGCCGGGCAGCCAAGAGTCGCCGGAATCTCCGTGATGGAGGTTCCGGCGACTTTTGCTCCCAGCGCTCCTAGCGCTCCTAGCCGCGGCGATTCTCGGGCTTGCGCACAGCACTGCGGCTGACTTCAGCTCCGGCGTGCCTGTGCAGCGTGAGGCTGTCCACCGTACTTAAGAGCATCGCGGCGGCCATGGCGAGGAACGCCCCACGGTACGCCGAGGAACGGCCGTCGCCGAAGAGCGACACATGATCGAAAAGGCGCAGGAAGAGCGCACCTACTGCAATTCCGGCACCCGCAGCCAGTTGTACCAGAGTGGCTGAAACCGCATTGGCCGAGGGAAGCTCCCCAGGAACGATGTCCGCGTACTGCACGGATGCGTAGGCCGAGAACCCGATCGAACGGAAGGCGCCGCTGGCCAGCAACAAGGCAAATATCAACGGTTCCGGGGTTTCGGGGGTGAGCAAGGCACACGCGGCAAAAGTGACAGCCGAGGCGAGCGAAGCAAAAACCAACACCGGTTTAAAGCCGAACCGCCGGATAATGGGCGTCGTGGCAGGCTTGATGCCGATGTTGCCAATGAACACCGCAGCCACCATCGCTCCGGACTTGAGCGGATCCCAGCCAAAACCGTCCTGGAACAACAGCGGCAAAAGAAAAGGCACCGAACTGATGGTTAGCCGATAAACGAACCCTCCGGTGGAAGTGGCCCGGAACGTGCGTGTAGCGAAGACCCGGAGGTCGAACAGCGGAGCCTTGGCTTTGAGCATCCACCATCCTGCCCCGGCCAAAGCCGAGGCTCCGGCCAACAGCACAACTGCCGGAACCAGGCCCGCGCCGTGACCACCAACTCCTTCCAGCCCCGCCACAAGGGATCCGACGCCGAACGTAGTCAGCGTGAGCCCTAGCCAGTCGAGCCGGCGGCCCGCATTGCCTCCCGTGCGCGGAACCAGCCTCAGGGCCGCAATGAACGCAGCAATCCCCAGCGGTACGTTGATGAGGAAGATCCAGTGCCACGAAAGGTAGGTAGTGAAGGCTCCGCCCACGAGGGGCGCCAGAACGGGAGCCAACAAGCCAGGCCAGACCAGGAACGCCGTGGCCCGGAGGAGCTCCGACTTGGGCGTGCCGCGCAGAACTACAAGGGTTCCTACGGGCACCATCATTGCACCGCCAGCCCCTTGTGCCACCCGGCTGAGAGTCAGCCAAGTGAGGTCTTGGCTCACCGCGCACAGCAGTGACGCCACAGTGAACACCGCGATCGCCAGGCAGAAGATCCGACGTGCCCCGAAGCGTTCTGCGAGCCAACTGCTTAGCGGAATTCCCATGGCCACGGTCACCAAGTAGGCAGTCATCGTGACGTTGACATCGGCCGAAGCCACTTTGAAATCAGCGGCGATGCTCGGCATGGCTGTGGTGAGGACCGTGCCGTCCAGGAACTCCATGAAGAAAGTGGCGGCAACCAGCAACGCGAGCCTCGGCTGCCATTGGGACTCGGACTGGACGTCCGATGCCGCGCTGCTCAAGCTGCTTGACCGAGGACGAGAGGCAACACCGAACCCGCTCCGGCTTGCCTGAGGACGCGCCCCGCAACCGTCACGGTCCAGCGGCTGTCCGCAAGATCGTCGACCAAGAGGATGCCCTGACCGCCTAGCGCGGCGAGGTTCTGTCCAAGTTCCGGACCCACAACCAGGCGGTCCCACACGCCGGCCAGCCGGTAGGCACTGTTGCCACCCCTCCCGCCAGTTGGCCCACCGTGCTGGAGCTGGAGGGAACCTAGATATGGCATCTGGCCAATCCCGGCTATCCCGCGGGCGAGGGATTCGACAAGCACGGGCTTGTTCCTGGACGGAATGCTCACCACAGCTGCAGGGCGCCCTTGGCCACTCCATCCTGCAGATCGACCGTCTCCCGCGGCCCATTCGCGCAACACCTGCACGCAGGCCTGCAGCATGGCGGGCTCGACATTGCGGTCAGCTGCGCCGGAGGCAAAGAGTTCACGGAGGGCGCCTCCCCAGCCGAGATCGGTCAGCCGTGCCAGGACGCGGCCTTCGCCCAGAAGCTCGTCGGGCTTGATCCTGCCCTTCACGGCAACGCCGAGCCGATCCATGCCGCTGGGCCATTGAAGCCGTGGCTCCAGCGCAAGACCCGCGCGCCGGAGGGTCTGCCCTGCGGCGTCGGCGGCTGCTGCCGCCACGTCCGCCGGGAACCACGTGCCAGCGCAATTGTCGCAGCGACCACATGCACGTGCCGACTCGTCGTCCAGGACAGCGGTGATGTATTCCATACGGCATCCAGCCGTGTCCTGGTAGATCACCATGGAATCCTGCTCGTCCACCCGGGCCTCGGCGATACGGGCATAGCGCTCGGCGTCGTAGATCCAGGGACGTCCCGTAGACCTCCAGCCGCCACCCACGCGCTCGACCGCGCCGTCAACCGCGAGGACCTTCAGCAGGAGTTCTAAAGGCGTCCGGCGCAAGTCCACCCTTGCTTCGAGAGCCACAGTGGACAGGGCCGAGCCGGACTCGGCCAGGACGTTGAGTACGGCGGCAGCCTTTTCCTCTGACGGCATGGAAGCTGTGGCAAAGTACCGCCAGATCTCCCGGTCCTCGGATCCGGGCAGGAGGAGCACATCGGCATTCGCGGCGCCACGGCCTGCGCGGCCCACTTGCTGGTAGTAGGCAACGGGTGATGACGGGGCTCCAAGGTGGATGACAAAACCGAGGTCCGGTTTGTCGAATCCCATGCCAAGCGCAGAGGTGGCCACGAGCGCCTTCACTTGGTTGTCCTTGAGGAGTTGTTCAGCCCGTTCGCGGTCGGCGGGGTCTGTGCGGCCGGTGTAGGACAAGACATTGTGGCCTGCCTCTGAGAGCAGCCGAGCGGTGTCCTCCGCGGCGGAAACGGTCAACGTATAGATGATCCCGCTGCCTGGCATGTCGGCCAGATGTGTCAGCAGCCAGCCAAGGCGATCCCTTGAGTCTGCGAGCTTCAGGACACCCAGACGCAGGGACTCACGGCCAAGTGTCCCGCGGATGGTGAGCACGCCGGCTCCAAGTTGTTCCTCGATGTCATGGACCACCCGGGAGTTGGCCGTGGCGGTGGTTGCCAGCACGGGGACGCTTTCCGGAAGTTGCTCGATGAGATCGGAAATACGCCGGTAATCGGGGCGGAAATCGTGGCCCCAGTCCGAAATACAGTGTGCCTCGTCAATCACGAGGAGGCCGGTGCGGCGGATGAGCTCGGGAAGCTGGTTCTCGCGAAACGAAGGATTGGTGAGCCGTTCCGGAGAAACCAGGAGAACATCCACCTGGTCCGCAGCCAGTTGCTCGCGAACGTTGTCCCACTCGAGCTGATTCGCGGAGTTGATCGCCACGGCGCGCACACCGGCACGTGCGGCTGCCGCCACCTGGTCCCGCATAAGGGCGAGCAGCGGGGAAACGATGAGCGTAGGCCCGGCTCCCCGACGCCTCAGCAACAACGACGAGACGAAGTACACGGCCGACTTGCCCCAGCCCGTCCGCTGCACCACCAAAGCGCGGCGGCCAGCGTCAACGAGGGCCTCGATCGCCTCATACTGGCCGTCGTGGAATCGGGCGTCCGCGTTTCCCACAAGCTCCCTCAGTACCTCAAGGGCCTGCAGTCGGGTGGTGGACTGTTCCGCTGCGAGGAGGGCAGCATCCGGGTTGTTGGGCATGGCTTCAGTATTCCAGCACCCGCAGACAGCCAGGACCCAGGACTTCATCTATGTGGACAAACGTTTTCCACATAGGAGGGCGCTGGCGTAGTGCCTACCGCACTCCACAGTAAGATTGAGCGCGTGACTAACGAGCAGAACAAGACATTCGACCTCTCGGCTTCCTTCAAGGCTTATGACGTCCGGGGAATCGTCGGCGAATCCATCACGTCCCACATCGTGGAGTCTGTCGGCGCCGCGTTCGTCGACACTCTGGGCCTCGCGGGCGAGACGGTGCTGGTGGGCGGCGACATGCGCCCCTCCTCCCCGAATTCATCAAGGCGTTCGCAGACGGTGCTGCCCGCCGCGGTGCCAATGTCCAGTTGCTGGACCTCATTTCCACCGACGAGCTTTATTACGCTTGCGGCGCCCTGAATGCTGCCGGTGCTACGTTCACCGCGAGCCACAACCCGGCTGAATACAACGGCATCAAGATGTCCAAGGCCGGCGCCCAACCGATCTCCTCGGAATCAGGCCTGAAGGAAATCCAGGCACTGGCCGAGAAGTACCTCAACGAAGGCAACATCCCGGCTGCAGATGTGCAAGGCAAGATCAGCGTCCGCGACGTCCTGAAGGACTATTCCGAGTACTTGCGTAGCCTGGTTGACCTCAAGGGCTCCCGTCCGTTGAAGATCGTCGTCGACGCCGGGAATGGGATGGCTGGGCTGACCACTCCTGCCGTGCTCGGTAACGAACTGCTTCCTGCCCTGCCGTTCGAGATCGTCCCTCTGTACTTTGAGCTGGATGGCTCTTTCCCGAACCACCCGGCCAATCCGCTTGAGCCCGAAAACCTGCGCGATCTGCAAGCCGCGGTCATCGAGCACGGCGCGGACATCGGTCTCGCGTTCGACGGCGACGCCGACCGTTGCTTCGTGATCGACGAGAAGGGCGAACCTGTGTCCCCCTCTGCCATCACAGGCATGGTGGCGCGTCGTGAAATCGCGCGCGCCCAGGCCGCCGGTGAAGAAACTCCCGTGATCATCCACAACTTGCTGACCTCGCGGGCTGTGCCGGAGCTCGTGGCCACGGATGGTGGCCGCGCCGTCCGCACCCGGGTGGGGCACTCGTTCATCAAAGCCGTCATGGCTGAAGAAGGTGCCGTCTTCGGCGGCGAACACTCTGCGCACTTCTACTTCCGCGATTTTTGGAACGCAGACACGGGCATGCTCGCAGCCATGCATGTGTTGGCAGCACTGGGTGAGCAGGACGGCCCGCTGTCCGAACTTGGCCGTCAGTACGAGCCGTACGTCTCCTCCGGCGAAATCAATTCCGAAATTGAAGACAAGGCGGGAGCTATTGAGCGCGTCCGTGCCGATTTTGATGGCGAGGACGTCGACGTCGACACCATGGATGGCAGCACCTTCACCGCGAAGGACGGCACTTGGTGGTTCAACCTTCGCCCGTCCAACACTGAGCCGTTCCTGCGACTGAACGCAGAGGCGAAGGACGTGGCCACGATGGAAAAGGTACGCGATCGCGTCCTTGCACTGGTCCGGTCCTAACCGGCCATCGCGACGAGCAATATGGACAGCATGAACTCCCAGGTTAACGGCCTTGAAAGTACTGAGGAACTCGAACTCCGCGAAGTCCGTGAAACCCTTGGAACCGCCCTGGCAACAGCCCAGGAACACCTGGAGCAAAACGGTGGTTTCATGCCCTTCGCAGTCACCCTTGCGGACGACGACGAGCTCCGGCTCGTCTTCGTCACACCCGGCGAGCCGGACGACGAAGGAAACGTCGACACAGAGACGATGCTGGCCGACATCCTCGAATTGCTCCGCCAAGGCCGTGACGGATACCGCGCGGTTGCCATCGCCAGCGATGTGATCCTTCCGGAACACAGCTCAGACGGGATCCACGCCGCGGCTGAACATCGCAGCGGCGGGCTAATGGCGGCCGTGGTCCCATATGTCCAGACAGCCGAAGGCTTCACGTTCGGAACTGCGGAAGCGGATGGACATGAACGTGCTGTCTGGGTGGACTAGACCTGACTCCGTAAGCTTATTGGCATGAAGATCAATGCCTTCGCGGATGTGAGCCTGCGTGCGCTCCTGGTTCTGTCGTCCGCGCCCGCAGGTGAACTCCTGACGACCCAAAACATCGCAGACGCCGTGGGGACTCCCTACCACCACGTCAGCAAGGCCATCGTTCGGCTGCGGGAACTGGGCCTGATCGACGTCGAGCGCGGCCGCAATGGCGGATCCCGGCTCAGCGCGGCCGGACAGAAAGCCACAGTGGGCCAGCTCCTGCGGGAGCTGAATACCAGGCCGGATCCCGCGGAGTGCCAATCCGCCCACGGAGACTGCCCGCTCATCACCGAATGCGGCTTGCGCCATGCCCTGGCCCGCGCGCGGGAAGCCTTCTACCGGGAGCTGGACGACGTCGTCGTCTCTTCCCTGCCTCGCCTCAGGCAAATGACGCCGGTATTCCAGGCGATCGGGTTGCGCCCCGGACTGTAGGGCCCTGCGGAAACGCCCACGCGTCTCCAGCCTGGTCGATTAGCCAAATCCTTCTACGGCGTGTAGAAATTAGCTATAGATACTTGCATTTCGAATACAAGTATTGAACCCGGTCCCTGCGCAACACACGGGCCACTACGACAGGAATTCCTATGCTCTCGGACAAGTCTTTCCCCATCATCGAGGCCACATTGCCATTGGTCGGCTCCCGGATTGGCGACATCACCCCCAAGTTCTACGACCGGCTCTTCGCTGCGCACCCGGAACTGCTTGATGGACTATTCAGCCGTTCGAACCAACGCTCGGGCACCCAGCAGCAGGCCCTGGCCGGAAGCATCGCCGCCTTCGCAAGCCACCTGGTCAGTAACCCGGGAACCCTGCCGGAAACAGTGCTGTCCCGTATCGCGCATCGCCACGCTTCACTCGGCATCACCGAGCCGCAGTACCACGTGGTCTACGAGCACCTTTTCGCCGCCATCGCAGAGGACCTGGCCGAAGTCATCACGCCGGAAATTGCCGAAGCCTGGACAGAGGTCTACTGGCTCATGGCGGACGCACTGATCAAAATGGAAAAGGGGCTGTACGCAGAGCAGGCCAATGGCAAGATGTGGAGCCGGTGGAAGGTCGTGTCCAAGTCTCCTGCAGGGACTGGATCCATGACCTTCACCTTGGACCCGGCCGATGATACCCCCATCACCGAAGCACTACCCGGTCAGTACATCAGCGTCAAAGTCACGCTCCCGGACAGCCTGCGCCAGGTCCGGCAATACTCGCTTTCCGGCGGCGCAGGCGCCCAGCGGAGCTTCACAACCAAGATCGACGACGGCGGCGAGGTCTCGCCCGTGCTGCACCACACCGTGGAGGTCGGCGATGTCCTGGAGATCTCCAACCCCTACGGCGAGATCACGCTGAAGGATGGCGACGGTCCCGTGATCCTCGCCTCGGCCGGCATCGGTTGCACGCCCACGGCTTCCATCCTGCGCTCGCTCGCAGATTCCGGCTCGGACCGCCAGGTCTTGGTCCTGCACGCGGAGAGCAACCTGGAAAGCTGGGCGTTACGTGGTCAGATGACGGACGACGTCGAGCGCTTGAGCGCAGCGGAACTCCAGCTCTGGCTGGAGGAACCGCAGCCCGGGTCCAACGCGGGCTTCATGTCACTGCGCGAAGTGGACCTGCCGGCCGACGCTTCGCTGTACCTGTGCGGGCCGCTGCCGTTCATGAAGCACATCCGCAACGAGGCCATCAACGCCGGAATCCCCGCCACGAAGATTCATTACGAAGTCTTCGGACCGGACATCTGGCTAGCCAACTAGTCCCCACCGACGCCCTCGCCTCGCAAGTCCCCACGGCCAGGGAACCCTGGCGGCGTGGGCCCAAGCAGTAGACGTCGTTTAGAGGCCGCATAACGACAACAACTGCGAGTTAGTTGGGCTGCCCCGGCGGGCTGGCGACCGCCCCCGTCGGCCTGACCATCAGCAGTGGCAGCATCACCTCGTCCACCACCTTCACCAGGAAATCGTCATCGATCGGTGCTCCCGAGAAGATGAAACGCTGACGCAGCAAGGCGGGGCCGGCCTCGATTCTTGTCTCCGTGGCCACACTGGGATCGCATTCGCCGCGCGCCGCTGCCTGCTCAATGATGGCGCGCATGATCTTTCCTACGTTGCCACGCGTGTATTCGTGGACTTCAGCAGCCACCGCTGGGTTCTGGAGTGCCTCCCCCAATAGCCCACGCATGGCTTGCCCCACTGTTCCTTCCAGTTGGTGGGCCACAAGCCGCAGGATCGCCAGGGCATCCTCGCGCAGGCTACCTGTATCCGGCGTGGACGACGGACTGGGCATGGCATCGTAGGCTGTCTCAAGCACCAACGCCGCGCGCCCGGGCCACCGGCGGTAAAGCGAGGCTTTGCTCGCCCTGGCGCGCTCGGCGACGCTGTCCATGGTCAACGCGGCGTACCCGGATTCGGCGATCTCGGCCCGGACAGCTTCGAAAATTGCGCTGTTCAGGGCAGCTCCGCGCCGGCGCGGAAGCTTGCGGTGGTCCTGCTGCTCCGCCATGTCAAGCACTCCCCGCCGAAGCGGCCGGCAGGACCACTCCCCGATTTCCGTCCACGAGTACCCGCTGCCCTGCGGCCAAGATGCTGGTTCCCGAACCGGTACCCATGACTGCCGGAATTCCGTATTCCCTCGCCACGATCGCCGCATGGGAGCCGAGTCCACCGGCGTCCACTACAACTGCGGCAGCCCGTTGGAATAACGGCGTCCACGAAGGGTTGGTATAAGGGCAGACCAGGATTTCACCGCTGCGGAGCTGGCCGAACTCGGCCGGCCCACGGATCACACGGACAATCCCGCTTGCTTGGCCGCGGCTGGCCGGAGTACCGGAGACAAGGGCCCCAACCACGCGGCGGCCCCGACCAAGGTGACCTCGACGAAGGTGACCCTGACCGCGGTGGTCTCGGCCAAAGAGCAAAGCCGGATCAAGCAGCGGAATACCTTCGAGTTCCCGCCGTTTCGCCGCTCGCGCCAACACCAGCGGCCGGTAACGATCCCGCAGGGAAGGCGGCAGCGCGCCGTCGTCGTCCGCGTCCGTGATGGACTCCAATTCCTCGAACCTCAGGTGATAGATGTCGTCGGGTTCGTCGATCACTCCGGCCAGCACGAGCCTGCGGCCGAGCTCCCGGTAGGCGCGGCGGATCGGCGGGATGACTTTGGTGGCGTAGAAGTGGCTATCCTCGCGGAATGCCATTCCGGCTCGAACAGCCTCCACGGCGGCGAGCACCCTCCGCCGCACCGGTTCGAACCTGAGTGCAGGGTGACGTTTCAATTCTGCAAGCGCCGTCCCGGTCTGGTCGGCCGTTTGACGCCGCTCTCCGGACAGGGCCTTCACCAGCCCCAGAACCACTTCGGGGGCATCGGACCAGGTGGGCGAACTGCTCAGGACAACGCTGGTGGTTTCCCGGTGGCCATATTCGAGTTGAAACGCCTCGAAGGCCTCCCTGAAAGCACGATGCTCGGGATCCTTTTCCACGAGGTCCAGCAGCCGGCGCGGGTCTGCTTCGAGAAAGGCACGAGACAAGCCGGGGTCCTGTGCCGCAAGGGAAGCGAGCCGTTCAAGTGCCCGATTCGCTTGGCTTGTCCGGGTTTCCGCCCCCGCGATCAACGCAGGTGCAAGCCTGAGCTTGCCGAGGAACACAAGCATAAGGCGCATCTTCAGCACCGGGACGAGAATTCCGGCAGGTAGGAGACCCGCAAGTCCGTGATACCCCGCATCGTCGCGAAGCATTCCTCCACAAATGCGATGACTTCGCGCCATCGCAGCGGAGCGAGATCCTTGCCGTTGAGTCGTTCGACATCGCCAAGGAACAGGGCGAAGCGCGGATCCCGGGTCCACGCGCCGGGCTTGAATTGCCTCGAGCGGCGCAACAAAGACACGGGTGCGGCAAGCGTCCGGAGGGTCGGGCGCGGCACCGGCGGGATGAGCTGCACCACCACGCCGTCCTCTTCCGGCAACAGCTCCTCAACCTTCGGGAAGACCACGCCCACGCTCCCGGCCATCCCCTGCAACATGGCCAGGATTCCCCTGCTCATCCACCCCGAGACGTCCAACGGATACGGCCGTTCCTGGAACATCTCGATGAAGAACGGCCCCACCCGCCGTTGGACCGCATTGAGGCCAGGCGGTTGCGGCGGAAGGGCGGTGATCGGCCGCGACTGCAGCACGTACAGCAAGCCCCCGGCCACCGCCCACTCGATGTCCTGTGGCCGGCCGAAATGCTGCTGGGCTTCCTGTCCCAGCCGGGCCAGCTCCGCCAATTGCCCCGCGACGAGCCCAGGCTTGGCACCCGGTGTACCGGCCCTTTCCCGCGTACCGCCGCCCGCTGCCGCGCTGATCACCACTTCGCGGCCTCCCGGTGTGAAGCCAAGAACCTTTCCCCAACGGTCCAGGACGTAGTGCTCCGGCGTCACCCGCCCCGAAACCACGGCCTCCCCCAGCCCGGGGTTTGCGTCCACCACCATTTCATCGCGCTCGCCCGTGACCGGGTTCGCGGTAAACATGACACCCGCCGTGGCGGCTGGCACCATTTTTTGTACGACGACGGCGATGGCCACATCGTGCGGGTCGATCCCCTGCCGGAGGCGGTAGGCCATGGCCCGGTCCGTCCACAACGACGCCCAACAGCCGACGACCGCCTGGACCACGTCGTCCTCGCCGAGCACGTTGAGGTAAGTATCCTGTTGGCCGGCGAACGCGGCATCCGGCAGGTCCTCCGCCGTGGCACTGGACCGGACTGCGACAGCTCCGCCGCCCAGCTTCGCATAGGCGTCGAGGATCTCCTGCCGCAGCGAACCGGGCATTTCCGCCCCGGCAAAGAGGGCCCGGATAGCGGCGCCGCCGGTTCCATCACCGGCGTCGGGCGCTTCACCGTCGGGCGCTCCACCGGGCTCCCTGGACAGCAGGCTATCCAGTTCCACCCCCACTTTCATTTCCGCCAGGAAGGACAAATACGCGCCCGTGGTGATGATGAAGCCCGGCGGTACCGGAAACCCTTGGCGCACAAGCTCCCCCAAAGCGGCGCCCTTGCCGCCCGCCACGGCGATGTCTCCCGCGCCGAAATCGGCCAGAGGGGCTGCGGTTTTCTCAGTCATCTTGGGCTCCTCGGGCGGTGCTGTCGGCAGGGTCGGAAGCTTGAGGGATCGCGACGTCGGAGGGCGCGACGTCCGAGTGCGCGGTATCGGAGTGCGCGGTGGTCCGCAGCTCCCGCGCTGGGAGGAAGAGCGTCAAAACGAAGGCCACGGCCAGCACCACGGCGGCAAAACCGAAAACCGGCGGAAGCGCATGGCCGAACGCTTGGGCAACCGCGATGCGGTCCGCGGCTGGCAGCGCTTCCAGGGCCTTGGGCGTCAAGGATTAATCCGGTCGCCCAAAGCGGCGGCCAGCGGGGCCGGGACCCCCGCGGCAAATCGCGCCGTGATCAGGGAACCCAAAACAGCAACGCCGACGGCGGCACCCACCTGGCGAAGAAAGGTCACCGTGGACGTCGCAGCACCAAGGTCCCGGCGCTCCACGGAATTCTGCACCACCAGCACCATGACCTGCATGACGAGCCCAATTCCCAGCCCAAGAAGCAGCATTGAGAGCAGGACGAGCCAAGGGCTGCTACCCGAGTCCATGGTGCTGAAAAGCCAGACTCCGGGAACCGCAAGCAGCGTCCCGGCCACCGGATACAGCTTGTAGCGTCCGGTGAGGGTGATCAGCGCCCCGGATCCCGACGTCGTGAGCAGAAATCCAACCATCAACGCAATCAGCATGCCGCCCGAAGCCGTTGCTGACATGCCCATCCCCACTTGCAAGAAGGCCGGAAGGTAATTCAGCGTGGCGAACATCGCAAAGCCGACCAGGAAACTCACCGCGGTCGGTATGGCAAAGGCAGGGTCCCGGAACAGGGACAAGGGGATGATCGGATCAGCCGTGCGGCGCGCCCTGAGCAGCCAAGCGGCCAGTGCCACTAGAGCCACAGCCCCGAGGACCGGCGCCACCCAAACCGGCTCGGCGTAGCTTCCGCCGCTGGAGAGGAAGATCACCGAGACGATGGCAAGGCCCAGTAAGGCCGCGCCTCCGTAGTCCACGCGTCGTCCGCGCGGAGTAGGCGGAAGACGCAACGTCAGTGTCACCACGGCAAGGGCAGCCAAGCCGAGCGGAACATAGAAGTAGAAAATCCAGCG
Organism: Arthrobacter sp. MMS24-S77; assembly: GCF_054888235.1. Lineage (NCBI taxonomy): Bacteria > Bacillati > Actinomycetota > Actinomycetes > Micrococcales > Micrococcaceae > Arthrobacter > Arthrobacter sp. MMS24-S77. Next base: position 562,513 of record NZ_JBTZRN010000001.1, on the reverse strand, counting down.
CCAGGAAAAATGGTCCACCACCGCTCCGCCTGCCAAAGGTCCGGCCACCGCGGCCATGACGAAGGCTGCGCCGATGATGCCCAGAAGCCTGCCGCGCTCGCGGGGACTGACAAGCTCGCCGATGACCGACTGCGCACCGATCATGAGCCCTCCGCCACCGATACCCTGAATCGCGCGGAAAGCGATGAGCTGCGGCACGGACTGCGCTAGCGAGCACAGTCCCGCGCCGATGATGAAGAAAATGAGCGAGGCCTGCAGGATGCGTTTGCGCCCGAAAGCGTCGCCGAGTTTGCCAGTAAGGGGCATGGCCGCCGTCGCGGCGACAAGATAGCCAGTGATGATCGTGGACATCTGATCCAGGCCGCCCAAGTCCCCCGCGACGGTCGGCAGGGCCGAGGCCATGACAGTTTGGTCCAGCGCTCCGAGGAACATCACCAACAGGATGCCGGGCAGCGCCGTCCTGATGGCAGAGTGGACTCTTTTGGTGTGCTGCTGGGCATCGTCCATGGCCCGGTCCCGGAAAGTTAGAGAACTGCTGGTTCTCTAAAACCTACTCTCGCCTTATGCCCGGCACAATGCCGAGGAAACGACGACGGCGGTCCCGCACCTTGAGCGCAAGGAGCGCAAGGTGCCGGACCGCCGTCGTACGTAAGCGGGACCTGGTGGTCTAGGCCAGGCGGGCCTTAAGGCCTGCGAGTTCGGACAACAGCGCAGCCGGCAGGGAACCGCCGAACTTTGCGTACCATTCCTCGATCGATGCCAGTTCGGTTTCCCACTCGGCGGGGTCGACGCGGACTGCGGCTTCCACCTCGGCAGGAGTCATGTCCAGGCCTTCGAGATCGATGGACTCACCGGTCGGCACGAATCCGATGGGAGTCTCGACAGCGTCGGCCTTGCCTTCAAGTCGCTCGATGGCCCACTTCAGGACGCGGGCATTGTCACCGAAGCCGGGCCATGCGAAGCCACCCTCGGCGGTGCGGCGGAACCAGTTGACCAGGAAGATCTTGGGCAGTCGCTCCGGGTTCGCCTTGGCGGAAAGGTTCACCCAGTGGTTCAGGTAGTCACCTGCGTCGTAGCCGATGAACGGCAGCATGGCCATGGGGTCGCGACGTACGACGCCGACGGCACCGGCCGCAGCAGCGGTGGTCTCGGAGGACAAGGTGGAACCCATGAAGATACCGTTGGACCAGTCGCGGGCCTCGGTGACCAGCGGGATGGTGGTCTTGCGGCGTCCGCCGAACAGGATCGCGGAGAGTTCCACGCCGTCGGGGCTGAAGTATTCTTCGGCCAGCATGTCGATCTGGTCGATCGGGGTGCAGAAGCGGGAGTTCGGGTGTGCCGCGGGCTTGTCGGAGTCAGGTGTCCAGGAGTTTCCCTGCCAGTCGGTCAGGTGCGCCGGAGTTTCTTCCGTCATGCCCTCCCACCAGACTCCGCCGTCGTCGGTCAGCGCAACGTTGGTGAAGATGCTGTTGCCCTTGGCGATGGCGCGCATGGCGTTGGGGTTGGTGCCCCAGCCAGTGCCGGGAGCGACGCCGAACAGGCCGGCCTCGGGGTTGACGGCGCGGAGCTCGCCTTCCTTGCCAAAGCGCATCCAGGTGATGTCGTCGCCGAGGGTCTCGACCTTCCAGCCCTTGATGGTGGGGTCCAGAAGGGCCAGGTTGGTCTTGCCGCAGGCAGAAGGGAACGCTGCAGAGATGTAGTAGGTCTTCTGCTCAGGCGAAGTCAGCTTCAGGATGAGCATGTGCTCGGCCAGCCAGCCTTCGTCGCGGGCCATGACGGACGCGATGCGCAAGGCGTAGCACTTCTTGCCGAGGAGGGCATTGCCGCCGTAGCCGGAGCCGAAGGACCAGATGGAGCGCTCTTCCGGGAAGTGCACGATCCACTTGTCCGGGTTGCAAGGCCACGCAACATCTGCCTGGCCGGCTTCCAGCGGCGCGCCCAGGGAGTGGAGTGCGGGGACGAAGAACGCGTCGGTCTGGGTGATGCGTTCCAGGACGTCGGTGCCGATGCGGGCCATGATGCGCATCGAGGCAACAACGTAGGCGGAGTCGGTGATCTCGACGCCGAACTTGGGGTCCTCGGCATCCAGGTGGCCCATGACGAACGGAATGACGTACATTGTGCGGCCACGCATCGAGCCGGCGAACAGTCCGCGCAGCTTCTGCTTCATCTCGGCCGGGGCCATCCAGTTGTTGGTGAAGCCGGCATCGCGCTCGTTCTCGGAGCAGATGAAGGTCTGCTCTTCGACACGGGCAACATCCGCAGGATCGGAGAATGCGGCGAAGGAGTTGGGGAATGTCTCCTGGTTCAGCCTCTTCAGTGTGCCGGCCGCGACGAGTTCGTCGGTCAGCTTCTTGTTTTCCGCTTCGCTGCCGTCAACCCAGTGGATGCGGTCCGGCTGTGTCAGCTCGGCTACTTCCTCGACCCAGGCCAACAGGCGTGCATGCGTAGTAGGTGCCTTCTCAAGCAGCGGCAGTCGCGCCAGATCGCCCATCGTGGTTCCCTTCCTCGGGTTCAGTGGTGTGTCCTAAATGCTAGGGGTCGCGGAGTAGACCAATCTGGGTTCGGACATGGGATCTCTTGACCATTTCGGAGCAAAACCGCTAAAAATCAAGGATTCGCGTCAGCGATTCGCCAAATTTAGTGACTAAGGTCACATAGACCGGTCTAGTTAGGTAGATTACATCGCGTCGATTTGGCACGGGCGGGGTTCTCGCGTAAAGTTTATTGAGGTTCGAGGGGGGAACGAGTTTGAAACTCCCGAGAATCACCAAGATGCGCCCATAGCTCAGCTGGATAGAGCGTCTGTCTACGGAACAGAAGGTCAGGGGTTCGAATCCCTTTGGGCGCACAAAATGAAGACCCGCACCGACTCCGGTGCGGGTCTTTTTTGTTAAATTCCGGGCGTGTTTCAGTTGCGGCTTTCTGCTCCGCGGTTGCGCGCGCCTTCCTGACCCTCTTTGCCGCGCCACGGCCACCAAATGACGCGACTCGCCGTGTCGCAAACGCTTTCCCAAACCAAAGAAGGTCAGGAAGGAGCAGGCCTCCAGCGAAACGCACACAAAAGCCAAGGGCCGCCGTCGTACTTCATGAAAAAGTACGACGGCGGCCCTTGCGTTGGACGCTCAGCCTTAGGCGGCGACGGCCTCGCTGATGCGGCGACGGATCCCGTCGAAGTGGCGGTTGAGTAGTTCGGCGGCAGCGGTCTTGTCTCCCGTCGCGACGGCGGCATAGATGTTTCGGTGCATCGCCGCGGTGGCCACAAGGTCTTCGTTGGCGGAGCCGATTTCCACGTGGATCTTCCGGTAGACCTTCCAGAAGACGCCCATAAGGTTGATCAGGAGCTCGTTGTTCAGCGGTTCGAACAGTCGGCGGTGGAACTCGGCGTCGGCGGCTACGAAATTCTCCCCGGCTTGCGCGAGCTCTTCCATCTGCTTGACGGCTTCTTCGATCAAGGCGAGCTGTTCGGTGGTCATCACGTCCATGGACGAGCCGATCAGCCCTGATTCGAGGGCCTGGCGTACATCGACGAGCTGCAGCGCCTCAAGGCCCTGGTGGCGCAGCGATAAGCGGCCCCGGAACGTCAGGCCGTCAGCGAGCGCCTCGAAGTTGCTGGGGGCGACGAACATGCCAAAGCCGTGGCGAATCTCAATGACGCCCAGTGCTTGCAGCACTTTCAGGGATTCGCGCAGGGTGTTTCGTCCTACCCCCAACGCCACGGAGAGTTCGTTTTCCGTGGGCAAAGGATCGCCCGCCTCGAGCTCGCGTTCGAGGATCAATTCCATAATGTCCGCTTGCAGTGCCCTGAGCCGGGCCTGTGCGCTGAACCGCGCCTGCGGAACGACACCGGAAGTGGTCATGGCTCTCCTTGCAAAAAAGTACTCATCCCTGGCCGGCCCCCTTTCAGGAACCGGGACAAGGAATCAGTGCGGTGTTAACGTTGAGGTGAGCCTAGCGCCCACCGAGAATGCGGTGCTTCGCAACATACAATATCGGATGTCCCATCTCCTTGATAGATGTTTGCCCTCGATTTTTGACTGCGGCCCCAAGGTAGACGGCGCCGCAGCCCTCCGCCGACAGCACCTCAGCCGCCGACGCGGCCACCAGTGATCCACATCTCGCTTGACGACTCCATGTGACCGCCCTTACAGTTTCTTTACGAGCATCGGATGTCCTACATCCGATAACCAGAAAACTTGAATGGTGAGGCATCCTATGCGCAACACGATTAACAAACTGCCGCTGGCCAACGATGCCAGCCGACGCAACTTCCTCAAGCTGAGCGGAGCGGTGGGCGCTGCGGCAGCGTTCACCGCAACCCTGTCGGCATGTGGTGGTCCCGCCGCCACCACCACGGGCGGAGCGAGCAACACCGCCGCCGTCAACAAGGACCTCACCATCGAGGCGGGCATCTCCTATGCCCTGTCCACGGGTTTCGACCCGCTGACCTCCTCCGGTGCCACGCCCCTGGCCGCCAACCTGCACGTCTTCGAAGGCCTCGTGGAACTCCACCCGGCCACCCGCGAGCCCTACAACGCACTCGCCGCCAGCGACCCTAAGAAGATCAACGACACCACGTACCAGGTGACCATCCGCGACGGAGCCAAGTTCCACAACGGCTCCCCCGTCACCACGGAAGATGTGGCCTATTCCTTCACCCGCGTGATGGACCCGGCCAACAAGTCCTTGTTCTCCCAGTTCATTCCATTCATCAAGGACGTCAAGGCTCTTGATGCCAAGACGGTCGAGTTCTCCCTGAAGTACCCCTTCCCGGGTTTCGGACCGCGAATCTCCGTGGTGAAGGTGGTTCCGAAGGCACTGGCTTCTACTGATCAGAAGGGCTTCGATGCCAAGCCGGTCGGCTCCGGCCCCTACAAGCTGATCTCGGCCGTCAAGGACGACAAAATCGTCTTCGAAGCATTCGCCGACTACAACGGCCCCAAGCCGGCACTCGCCAAGGGCATGACCTGGCTGTTGCTCTCGGACGCCGCCGCCCGCGTCACCGCGGTACAGTCGGGCCGAGTCCAGGCGATCGAAGACGTCCCCTATTTGGACATGGACGGACTCAAGTCCAAGGCTCGGGTTGAATCCGTGCAGTCCTTCGGGCTCCTGTTCCTGATGTTCAACTGCGCGAAGGCGCCCTTCAACAACAAGCTGGTCCGCCAGGCACTCCACTACGGACTGGACAAGGACGCCATCATCAAGAAGGCCCTGTTCGGCAATGCCAAGGCCGCTTCGTCGTACTTCCAGGAGGGCCACCCGGACTACGTCAAGGCCAAGAACGTCTACGGCTACGATCCCCAGAAGGCCGCTGACCTCCTCAAGCAGGCCGGCGTGAGCAACCTCGAATTCGAACTGCTCACCACGGACACCGCGTGGGTCAAGGACGTTGCCCCACTGATGCTGGAGTCCTGGAACAAGATCCCGGGCGTCAAGGTCACCGCAAAGAACCTGCAGTCCGGCGCGCTGTACTCCGACAGGGTCGGCAAGGCCGACTTCTCCGTGGTGGCGGCCCCGGGAGATCCTTCCGTCTTCGGCAACGACGCAGACCTGCTCCTGAGCTGGTTCTACTCGGGCGCCACCTGGATGACCAAGCGCGCCTACTGGACCACTCCGGAAAGTGCGACGCTGCAGGAACTGATGGACAAGGGCTCGCAAGCCGCGCCCGCTGATGCCAAGAAGATCACGGGCCAAATTGTGGACCTCGTCTCCGATGAAGTCCCGCTGTACCCGCTCTTCCACCGCCAGCTCCCCAGCGCCTGGGACGAAAAGAAGCTCTCGGGCTTCAAGCCGCTGCCCACCACGGGACTCTCCTTCATCGGCGTCGGCCGCACCTCGTAGCCACACGTCCCAGCCAGCTGCCCCCAACTAGCTCGCATTTGTTGTCGTTTAGACGGCTCAAAACGACACCTACTGCGATTTAGTTGGGCCTACCCCGCGAGACCGCCACGCAGTCCCCGCACCAAAGCAACCGGAGAACACATTGGTCATCATATTGCGCCTGCTTGGACGCAGGCTCGCAGCATTGCCCCTAATGATCCTGGGCATCACGCTGCTGGTCTTCCTCGTCCTTCAAGCAGCCCCAGGCGACCAGGCCAGCTCGGCCCTCGGCGAAGCCGCCAGCGAGGAAGCCAAGCAGCAGTACCGCCAGGAGAACGGCCTGAACGATCCCCTGTTCGTCCAGTACTTCCGTTTCCTGGGCAGGCTCCTTCAGCTCGATCTTGGCGTGACCACCCCGCCCTCCAAGTCGGTGGCAGCCATGATCGCCTCGGCCTTCCCGCTGACGCTCCAGCTGACCTTCCTCGGGGTGATCATCGCCGTCGTCCTGTCCTTGGTTTTCGGCATCATCGGTGCCCTCTACCGTGACAAGTGGCAAGACCAGCTGGTCCGGGTCTTCTCCATTGCCGCCATCGCCACGCCGTCCTTCTGGCTCGGCATCCTGCTCATCCAGTGGTTCGCGCTCGGCAACAATCCGCTGTTTCCCTCGGGTGGAATAGCGACGCCGGAGTCCGGCTTCGGCGGTTGGCTCAACTCGATGGCGCTCCCGGCCCTCGCGCTCGGCATCCCGGTCTCAGCTTCCTTGATCCGCGTGGTCCGCACGTCCATGGTGGAAGAACTGGACCGCGACTACGTGCGCACGGCAATTGGCAACGGCGTCCCCTACCGCGAGGTGGTTTCCCGGAACGTCCTCCGCAACGCCCTCGTCACTCCGGTGACCGTGCTGGGACTGCGCGTGGGCTATCTCCTGGGCGGCGCCGTCGTGATTGAAATGATCTTCGCCCTCCCGGGCATGGGACAGCTGATCCTCAACGGCATCACCAACCTGGACGTCAATCTGGTCCAGGGCGTGGTCCTCACCATCTCCGTCACCTTCGTTTTGGTGAACATCGTGGTGGATCTCCTGTACCTGCTCATCAACCCCCGAATCAGGACGGTATAGCCATGCGCAGCAAACTTGCTGAACGGCTCAGCGCCCCGGGCGTCCGCTTCAAGTCCCTCCCCTGGGGATCGCGTTTAGCCCTGTTGTTCCTCGTGATCATCGCGATGGCCGCCATCTTCGCGCCGGTCATCGCGCCGCACGATCCCTTGGAAACGTTCATACCAGCGCAAGCGCCGGACGCCGACCACTTCTTCGGTACCGACCGCCTGGGCCGCGACGTCTTCTCCCGGCTGCTCTACGGGTCGCAGTCTTCCCTCATGATCGGCCTCGGCGCGGTGGCCCTCGCGATCGTCGTCGGCGCCGTGCTTGGTTCCCTCGCAGCGACGTCCAGCAAGGCCGTCAACGAGACCATCATGCGCCTCATGGACATCCTCATGGCGTTCCCGGGCATCGCCCTCGCAGCCGTACTCCTCGCCGCGTTCGGCAACTCGGTACCCACCATCATCATTGCGATCGCCATCATCTACACCCCCCAACTTGCCCGCGTGGTCCGCGCCAATGTGCTCTCCCAATACGGTGAAGACTACGTGCGCGCCGAACGCGTGATGGGTGCCGGCCGCGCCTACATCCTGCTCAAGCACATTGTCCGAAACACCGCGGCCCCGGTACTTGTTTTCGCCACCGTAATGGTGGCCGATGCCATCATCCTCGAAGCCTCACTGTCCTTCCTCGGCGCCGGCGTCCAGGATCCTGCACCGTCGTGGGGCAACGTGATCTCCTACGGACGCAACCTGGTCCTGTCCGGTGGCTGGTGGGCAACCACCTTCGCCGGTCTCACGATCCTGCTTACCGTGCTCGCCCTGAACATCCTTGCCGAGGGCCTCACCGACGCCATGGTGAACCCGAAGCTGCGCAAGGCACCGGTGGTGAAGGACGACGACGGATCGGCCGCTGTTGTAGCGGGCGCCGCCGTCGATACCGAGATCGCGACGTCGGTAGCCCAGCCTTCCGTCGTGGAACAGCACGAGCTCGACGGCGTGCGCGCCGCCAACGGTGATCCCCTCTCCGAAGAGGACTACGCGGCGTCGGTTCTAAACGATCCAAGACTTGCAGCAGAGAACCCCCACGCCCTGCTGGACCCCAAGTCGGCGTTAGATAGGGAACTCGAGCTCCTCGCGTCGATCGAATCCAAGCGCACCGACCGGCTTCCCCAGGTCCCCGCCGACGCCCGGAACGTGCTGGAGGTCAAGAACCTATCCATCCGCTTCCCCGGCCGCTTCGGCGAAACCGCGATCGTGGACAACGTCTCCTTCACCGTCCGCGAAGGGGAAACCATGGGCCTGGTGGGCGAATCCGGTTGCGGCAAGTCCATCACGTCCCTCGCGATCATGGGTCTGCTGCCCAAAACTGCCGAGATCACCGGTTCCATCACCTTCGATGGCAAGGAGCTCCTGGATTCCGGCTCGAAGCACAGCAACGCCAAGGCCTACCAGGGCCTGCGCGGCGAACAGATCGCCATGATCTACCAGGATGCGCTGAGCTCGCTCAACCCATCCATGAAGATCAAGGAGCAAATGACCCAGCTGACCAGGCGCGGCGGCCGCAAGACTCCCGCTGAGTTGTTGGAGATGGTGAAGCTCGATCCCGTCCGCACGCTCGCCAGCTACCCGCACGAGCTCTCCGGCGGCCAGCGCCAACGTGTGCTGATCGCCATGGCGCTCTCCCGCTCACCGAAAATCGTGGTGGCAGACGAACCCACCACTGCCCTGGACGTCACCGTCCAGAAGCAGGTTGTGGAACTGCTCAACGAACTGCGCGAAAAACTCGGCTTCGCCATGGTCTTCGTCAGCCACGACCTCGCCCTGGTTGCCTCCTTGGCCCACCGCATCACGGTCATGTACGCCGGCCAGGTGGTGGAATCCGCGCAGGCTTCGGAGCTCCTGCAGAACCCCCGCCACGAGTACACGCGCGGTTTGTTGGGCGCCGTCCTTTCGATCGAGGCCGACGCCGTCCGCCTCCACCAGATTCCCGGCACGGTCCCGTCGCCTCGCGATTTCGCTCCCGGCGACCGCTTTGCGGCACGCTCGTTGAGGCCCGACGCCGATCCGAACCAGCAATTGGTGCTCGCGGTTGTTCAACCCGCCGCTGGCGGAACAGATCGCGATCACTACTGGGCCAGCCACTTGAAGGAGGACGCAAAGTGAGCGTTTCAACCGGCAAGCCGGTCATCGAGCTCAAGGACGTCAAGGTCCACCACCGGGCCCGCACGGGCGGCCTCTTCCGGCCCAACATCGTCAAGGCCGTCAACGGCGTGGACTTCAGCATCAGCCGCGGTGAGACCGTCGGCATCGTCGGTGAGTCCGGCTGCGGCAAGTCCACGCTCGCTTCGGTGCTCGTCGGACTCCAGGCGCCGACGTCGGGTCAGGTGCTCTTCCACGGCAGGCCGGCCATCAAACGCAACGCCCGGATGCGCAAGGAATTCGGACGCGCCGTATCCGTGGTCTTCCAGGACCCGGCCACGGCCCTCAATCCGCGCATGACCATCCAGGACATCCTCACCGACCCCCTGCAGGTGCACGGCATCGGCAACGCCGCGTCCCGCTCGGACAAGGTCAAGGAACTGCTGGCCCTCGTCGGCTTGCCACAATCGGCCGGCGAGGTCACGCCGTCGCAAGTCTCCGGCGGGCAGCGCCAGCGCGTGGCGATCGCCCGCGCCCTCGCCTTGGATCCGGACATCATCGTGGCGGACGAACCGACGTCGGCCCTCGACGTTTCCGTCCGCGCGCAAGTCCTGAACCTGCTGTCCGACCTGAAATCCCAGCTGAACCTCGGCATGGTCTTCATTTCGCACGACATCCAGACCGTCCGCTACGTCTCCGACCGCATCTGCGTCATGTACTTCGGACAGATCGTGGAGGAAGGCCCGGCCGCCCAGGTCTTCGACAACCCGAGCAACGACTACACCAAGAAGCTGCTCGGCGCTGCGCCAAGCCTGCTCCACACCTAAGTTTTTCCCTTTCAGATCCAAACAACGGAGATTTTTGTGTCTACTCAGTTCCAGGGCGTCATCCCCCCGGTCATCACCCCCCGCCACGCTGACGGCCGCGTTGACACCGCGTCCCTGAAGAACGTCACCAAGCACCTGCTCGACGGCGGCGTGTCCGGCCTTTTCGTGTTGGGCTCCTCGGGCGAGGTCCCCTACATGACCAACGAAGAGCGCGAACTGGTGGTCTCCACGATCGCCGACGCGAACGCCGGTGCCGTGCCCCTCATCGTGGGCGCCAACGAACAAACCACCAACCGCGTCATCGAAGAAGCGCGCAAGGTTGTAGACCTCGGAGCCGACGCGATCGTGGTCACCTCCATGTACTACGCCATCGGCAACGCCCAGGAGACCGAAACCCACTTCCGCAGCATCCACGCTGCCGTGGACAAGCCGATCTTCGCCTACGACGTCCCCGTCCGCACCCACTTCAAACTGCCCACCGACCTCCTGGTCCGCCTCGGCCGCGACGGCGTGATCGCAGGCGTCAAGGATTCCTCCGGCGACGACGTGTCCTTCCGCCAACTGCTCCTCGCAGCCAAGGACATCCCCAACTTCGACATCTTCACGGGCCACGAAATAGTAGTGGACGGCGCCCTCCTCGCCGGCGCCCAAGGCGTAGTCCCCGGCCTCGGCAACGTCGACCCCGCCGGTTACCGCCGCCTGTTCGACGCCGCCCAAACCGGAAACTGGACCGCAGCCGCCGCCGAACAAGACCGCCTGGCCGACCTCTTCGACATCGTCTACACCCCCAACGGCCGAGTCTCCGGCGGCGCAGCAGGACTAGGCGCGTTCAAGACGGCCCTCCAAATCATGGGCATCATCGAATCCAACACCATGAGCGCCCCAATGCTCCCCCTGAACGCCGAAGAAACCGCCGCGATCCGGACGATCCTCGAGCGCAACGGCCTGGTCTAAGGGGCGGCGCCGTTCTCACCTAGGCGGGCTTCCGGAGGACACCTTTTGTGGATAGCCGTCACGCCACCTTTTGCGGGTTGCCGTGGTCGGGTCGTGCCGGCGGACCAGTTTTGCCGTCCCTTAGCGTTCAGCCCCTCCCCAAGCCTCGCAAGCTCGGCTCGGGCCCCTGGGGCTTCTCTTCCTCCCGCCATGCCGCTCCGGTCGCTGAGCGACCTGCGCAGCGTTCTGGTCGGCGATGCGGGACTACACAAAACCGTCCCTCCGGCACTCGGGCGAATGCGGAACCTTTGTGACTGGGCAGGGATCCGCACCGTGCCCACTGCAGGCGGCAAGGTCCCGTTCGGCGCGGCAGGCGGTCGGTGAGGCGACAGGTTGCAGCGTCAGGTGGGATGTCAGCGCAAAGCGCGGGCGCATTGTTTCGTGTAGGCGCGCATCGCCGACCAGAGTTCTGCGGAGGTCGCTCAGCGACCGTAGCGGAACGGCGGGAGGTGTCTAAGCGCCGGCGAAATGATGGGTCCGCGCTGTCCCGGCCACAGCTAACCCGACCACAGACAGACCGCAGCAACACGTGACCCAACAACGATGAACCCAGCAATCGAACGATCCGGAGGACAAAAATGATGTACGTGATCGGGGTTGATCTTGGCGGGACGAAGACTGCCGCCGGGGTTGTGGGGGCCGATGGGGAGGTGTTGTTTTCGGAGCAGATTCCTACGCTGAATCGGGGTGGGAGTGACGCTATTTTGGAGGCAACTGCGGTGCTCGTGGGGCGGCTCATGCGGCGGGCCGCGGGTGAGGGAATCGACGTCGCGCGTGTTGGCGTGGGTTCTGCCGGGGTCATCGATGCCGCGAGCGGGACCGTGGTTTCGGCGACTGATGCGATTCTGGGGTGGGCCGGGACCAGGTTGGCTGCTGGCTTGGCGGATAGCCTCGGGTTGGCTCGGGACGCGGTGAGGGCCGTCAACGATGTGCACGCGCATGCTCTTGGTGAGGCGTGGCGTGGGGCGGCTGCGGGGTCTTCGAGTTCGCTCATGGTGGCTTTCGGGACGGGGGTCGGCGGCAGTTTTGTGCTGGATGGCTCGCCTGTTTTGGGGCACCACTATGTGGGTGGGCACGTGGGTCATTTTGCTTCGCCGTACGCCTATCACGAGGGCACGGCGCTCCCCTGCGTGTGTGGCGGTTCGGGCCACGTCGAGGCGATCGCCTCCGGTCCGGCCATCCGCGAATCCTTCGTTCGTTTCGGCGGTTCTCCCGACGTCCCTGATACACGAGCCGTATTTTCCCTCGCGCAGGCCGCTTCCGCTGACAGCACCGGCGCCCTTGCCGCGGTCAAGGCCATCGGGGTCGGTGCAGGTGCCGCCGGGCAGGCGATCGGTGGGCTCGTGAACATCTTCGACCCGGAGATGGTAGTGGTTTCCGGCGGTCTCGCAGATGCCGGAGACTTCTGGTGGAAACCCATGGAACGCGCTCTGCGCACGGAACTCATGGCCCCGCTCGCTGACATTCCCGTGCTTCGGGCGGCCCTAGGCAATACCGCGGCCATTGTTGGTGCGGCCAAGCTTGTCCTGAACTGACGCCCAAACGCCCAAACACGAAAACACGAAAACACCCAAACATCCTCGCAAGGAGACACCCCATGATCCTGACCCCCGATGGCCTCGAAGCCCTCCGTTCGCAGTTGATCGTGTCCTGCCAGGCCTACCCGGGCGAGCCCATGCGGGATCCCCGAACGACCGGCCAGGTGGCGGCGTCTGCGGTGATCGGTGGTGCTGCGGCAATCCGCGTCCAGGGCCTCGCGGACGTGCAGTTTACCCGCACAGCCGTGGAGGTCCCGGTGATCGGGCTCTGGAAGGACGGGTACGACGGCGTCTTCATCACCCCGACGCTCCGGCACGCCCTCGCCGTCGCGAATGCCGGCGCCCACGTGGTGGCTATCGATGGCACGCTGCGCCCCCGGCCCGACGGCTTGAGCCTCAAGCAAACGGTCGATGGAATCCACGCCGAATCTCATGCACTTGTCATGGCTGATTGCGGTTCCCACGCCGATGCCGTGGCCGCCGTCGAGGCTGGTGTTGACCTAATTGGCACCACGCTGGCCGGTTACACCGGCGAACGCCCCAAAACCGACGGCCCGGACCTCGAACTCCTCGAGCAGATCGCCGGGGCCGGGCTCGGCAAGCCACTCATCGCCGAGGGCCGTATCCATACCCCCGCGCAAGCCCGCCAGGCCCTCGACGCCGGGGCGTTCGCCGTCGTCGTCGGTACTGCCATCACCCATCCGGCCAGCATCACCGGCTGGTTCAAGGGCGCGATGGACGCCTAGTCCAGCAGAATCCGTCGCCGCGTCCCTGATCCCGGTCTGCGTCCGGGCGTAGGCTTCTCCCATGGCTGAGGAGAATATCCGGGAATTCGATGTCATTGTGATTGGCGCCGGAGCGGTGGGTGAAAACGTCGCAGACCGAGTGGTCCGGGGCGGCCTTACCGCGGCCATTGTGGAGGCTGAACTCGTCGGCGGGGAGTGCTCCTATTGGGCCTGCATACCGTCCAAGGCGCTCCTTCGGCCCGGAACCGCCCTGCACACGGCCCAATCTGTGCCCGGAGCATCGGACTCCATCACGAAGGTCCTGGATGCCGCTCCTGTCCTGAAGTACCGCGACTACTTCACCAACAAGTGGCAGGACGACGGCGCCGTGCAATGGCTCGTGGACACTGGCATCGAACTCGTCCGGGGCCGAGCGCGCATCACCGGCCCCCGCGAAGTCCAGGTGGATGGCAAGGACGGCAACAGCTATTCGCTCAAGGCCCACCACGCCGTGGTGGTGGCCACCGGATCCACACCCGTCATCCCGAAAATCGAAGGCCTGCAGGAAGTCCCCTATTGGACTACTCGTGGTGCGACCTCCGTCCAACACATCCCCGAACGGTTCGTGGTCCTGGGCGGCGGGGTTGCCAGCGTCGAACTCGCCCAGGCGTTCGCCCGTTTGGGCTCGTCGGTTTCGATCGTTGCCCGAGGCCGGTTGCTGAGCGCGTTCCCCGAGGAAGCCGCCGATCTGGTTGCGGCAGGGCTCCGTGCCGACGGTATCGATCTTCGTCTTGGGACGGACACCACGCACGTAGAACAAAACCAGGACCGTTCCTTCAGTGTCACGCTCGGTGACGGGACCGTCCTGGCCTGCGATCAATTGCTGGTAGCCACCGGCCGGCGGCCAGCCTTGGACAACTTGGGACTTGAGAACGTAGGGCTCGACGCCGAAGACGGCAAACCCTTGCGCCTCACCACGGATGCGAGCGGCTTGGTCGAGGGTCCGGCGAGCGACGGCACCAGCGGACTCTGGCTCTACGCGGCCGGCGATGCCGCGGGATCGGTCTTCCTCACCCATCAGGGCAAGTACGAGGCCCGGGCCACAGGCGACGCCATCGTGGCCCGCGCTAACGGAACGCTGCACGGCACCCCGAAACCTTGGACTGCCGTGGCGAAAACGGCCGACGAATACGCGATCCCCAGCGTGGTGTTCACGGATCCGGAAGTGGCATCCGTGGGACCCAGCCTCAAGCAGGCGCTACAGAAGGGTATCAATGCGAGCTCGGTGGAGCTGCCCATCGACGTATCCGGTTCCCAACTGCACTCTGAGAAATACAAGGGCTGGGCGCAACTGGTGGTGGACGAGGACCGGAAGGTGGTGGTGGGTGCCACGTTTGCCGGGCCCGGAGTGGCTGAGCTCTTGCACGGCGCCACGATCGCGATTGTGGGTGAAGTCCCGCTCGACAGGCTGTGGCATGCGGTGCCTTCCTTCCCTACTATCAGCGAGGTGTGGCTGAGGCTGCTGGAGAAGTACGGGCTGTAACCCTGATATCCGTTGTGGCGTCGGCGGGCCGTTGTGGCGTCGCCGAGGCGGGAGGACAATGGCCGCATGGCCAAGCACCTCGACATTGACGGACACCCAACCTGGGTGGAAGACCTGGGCGGCCCAGGCGCACCCCTCTTGCTGTTGCATGGCGGCTTGAGTAACAGCGACGATCTGCTCAGGAGCATTGGACCAGGTTTGTCGGAGCGATTCCGCGTGGTCGCGTTCGATCGTCGAGGCCATGGCTACACGGCGGACACAGATGCCGAGTTCCACTACGCGGACATGGCCACCGAGACTGTCCGGGTGCTCGAGGACGTCGTTGGCGGCCCCGCCCATCTGGTGGGGTGGAGTGACGGCGGGATCGTTGCCCTCCTTGTCGCGCTCCGACGGCCTGAACTCGTGCAAAAGCTAGTGGTCATTGGTACCAATTACCACTACAACGGCACTGTCCCCTTCGACATGGACCCGCAATCGCCCATTGCGCAGGAACTAGGCAAGGCCTACATCGAGCGATCTCCCGACGGGGCAGAACACCTCAATGCCGTCTTTGGCAAGAGCGTCGCGATGTTCACTACAGAGCCGACACTCACCACCACCGACATCGCGCAAATTGCCCAGCCGGTGCTCGTCATCGTCGGCGACGACGACGTGGTCACCTTGCCCCACACCCTCTCGTTGTACGACGCCCTCCCCCAAGGCCAACTGGCGGTCGTCCCGGGAGCATCCCACGGGCTTCCACTGGAACAGCCGGAAGCCGTCGCCGGCTTGATCACCAATTTCCTGGCCGCGGCAGAGCCGCCCCGTACGTTCATGCCCGTCCGCCGCGCAAAGCCTACCGGCGGCTAGCTTTCCGGGGGGCCGAGAAGTCTATTTGGACTGACCGGTCAGTTCAGTTACGATTGGAGCAGATAACAGGTTCTGCGAAAGGTCCAATTGTGCTGTCCGTACAGCAACTCCAGATCGACGGCCGCCGGGACGATCTCCTGCCTCCCACGTCCCTCGAAGCCCGGCGCGGGGAGCTCGTCCTCGTCAATGGCGACGGCCAGGACCAGCGCACGGCTTTGGCTCTCGCGCTGAGCGGCCGGATGAAACCCAGCAATGGTGTCCTGAGCTGGGACAACTCAGCAAAGACCAAGAGAGTCCGGGCCGCGAGCGCCCTGATTGACTCCCCCGGCGTCAACGAACCCGAGCAGCACTTGAGCGTCCGCGACCTCGTCACCGAAGACCTCTCCCTCATCCCCCGCCGCTACCGTGGCGCCCTCCTCAGCAAGCCCTGGCTCAAGGTCAACCGCTTCGAGGACATCGCCGGGCTGTGGATTGAGCAGCTCCCTGCGGACCGGCGCCTCGAGCTCCTGACGGCCCTGGCCCTCGCGGACCCTGCCCTCGATCTCCTGGTGCTCGACTCCCCGGACCGACACAGCGCGAACCCTGCGGACTGGCTTCCGCGGCTTGAGCAGTTGGCGTACGACGCCGGGCGGCCGCTCGCCGTCGTCGCCGTCGTCTCTGCCCTCCCGGACAGCTGGGACGGCCCCGCCGCGGTGATCGGCAACTCGGTCACGCATACGGCACCTGCAGAACCCGCCGAACCGCTCGACAGCCTGCCGGAAGATCCCGAAGAAATACCCGAAACCCTGCAAAGGATCGCAAAGTGACTGTTCTGCGGCTGGCCCGGTCCGAACTCAAGCGCATGACCGGCGGGCTCCTGCCCAAGCTGACCATCCTCGCCCTGACCATGGTGCCCCTCCTCTACGGAGCCGTGTACCTGTACGCGAACTGGGATCCTTACGGCAACCTCAACCAGATCGACGCCGCACTCGTCGTCGAGGACGCGGGTGCCAAACCGGCCGACGGCCCCGAACTGCAGGCGGGCAAGAAGGTTGCTGACAGCCTCGTGGAGAGCCACGTCTTCAATTGGCAGCGGGTGGCCACCACGGCGGAAGCCGACGCTGGTGTTGAATCGGGGAAGTACGCCTTCGCCCTGAAGATCCCGAAGGACTTCTCAGCCAACCTGGTCTCCCCGGGCAGCTTCGACGCCGCCAACCAAGCGATGCTCAACGTCACCACCAACGATGCGAACAACTACCTCCTCAGCACCATCGTGGACAAACTCACCACTGCGGTGCACTCCACTGTCGCCAAGGAAGTAGGCGAGGAAACCGCCAACCAACTCCTCACAGGCTTCGGCACCATCCACGCTTCGATCGTCAAGGCGTCCGACGGCGCCTCCCAGCTGGCCGACGGCGTCGGGAAGCTCAGCGATGGCGCGGCAACCCTCCATGACGGCACCAGCAAGCTCAGCAGCGGTGCGTCCGAACTCCTGGCGGGCCAAAACAAGCTGCGCGACGGCGCGAATCAGCTGAACGACGGCGCGGGCCAGCTCAGCGCCGGTCTCACCGAACTGAAGAACAAGACCGCGTCCCTCCCGGCCGACTCCCAGAAGCTCGCCGACGGCGCCGCCCAAGTAGCCGCCGGAAACGCCCAGTTGAACGCAAAGGTCCAGGACGTCGTCGGGCAGCTTTCAGCGTTCGACGCCGGGGCGCGGGACCGCGTTGTAGCCTCAAACGCGCGGCTCGTATCCGCCGGTGTCATCACCCAGGACCAGGCCAACAAGATCCTGGCCGACTTCGACACCGCCGCCGCATCCACCCCCGTGACGGACGCCAAGGCCAAGATCTCGGCGGATGCCGCCCAGATCCAGCAACTCTCCAACGGATCGGCCGCGGTCAGCGCAGGCGCCGCCAAGATCGCGGGGGCCACGCCTGCCCTGACAGGCGCCATCGGCCAGGCTTCGGCCGGCGCGGACCGGCTCAGCTCGGGCGCTGCCGCCTTGGCGGCAGGCGAACAGTCTGCTGTGGACGGCACTGCGGCTCTCGCCGATGGTGCGGCAAAGCTCGACGACGGCGCGGCGCAACTTGCAAGCGGCGCCGCCACGGCCGCGGACGGATCGCGCACCCTGGCCAGCGAATTGGCCAAGGGCGCGGGCAAGGTCCCCAACCCGAACGACGCCCAAAAGAGCGAAGTGTCCAAGGTGATCGCGGACCCGGTCGCTGTCAACAACGTTTCCCAAGCCAAGGCGGGATCCTACGGCGCGGGCCTCGCCCCGTTCTTCCTGACGTTGTCCCTCTGGATCGGCGTGTTCATGCTGGTCCAGGCGATGCGTCCCATCACGCAGCGGGCCTTGGCGTCGAACGCTCCGTCGTGGAAAATCGCCGTCGGTGGCTGGCTCCCCTTCTTCGTGGTCTCCGTGCTGCAGGCCAGCATCCTCACCCTCGTGGTGGACCTGGGGCTGGGACTCAACGCGGCACACCCGGTGTGGATGTGGTTGTTCATGCTGGCCGCGGTCATGGCGTTCACGGCCCTCATCCAAGGCATCGTGGCTTTGCTGGGGACTCCTGGAAAGTTTGTGGTGTTGATCCTTCTGGTCCTGCAGTTGGTGTCTTCCGGCGGAACATTCCCGTGGCAAACCACCCCCATGCCGCTGCATGTGGTGCACGAGATCATGCCGATGGGCTATGTGGTGACCGGCATGCGGCACCTGATCTACGGTGGCGACTTGTCCATGATCTGGCCGATTGTCCTGGGGCTGCTTGGCTACACTGTGCTGGGAGCCGCGCTGTCCACGCTGGCCGTCGGTAAGCACAAGACATGGACCCTCAAGACCCTGAAGCCGGAGATCGCGGTATGAGCATGCAAGAGCCGGAGATTCCTGAAAAGAAGCTCCGCCCGGCCCGCACCAACGCCACCAAACAGCGGCTCTTCGACGCCTCCATGGAACTGATCGGCGAGCGCGGCGCAGCAGGCGTCACCGTGGACGAGATTGCGGCCGCGGCCGGGGTATCCAAGGGAACGGTCTACTACAACTTCGGGAGCAAAGCCGATCTGATCGCCCAGCTGCTGCGCCACGGCGTCGACATCATGCTCGGCCGGCTCCAGGCCATCGAAGGCTTGCACGCCGATCCGCTCGAAGCCATGGAAGCCATGCTCGGCCAAGCAATGGACTTCATGGACGACTACCCCTCCTTCGCGCGACTCTGGGTCAGCGAGAACTGGCGGACTCCCAGCGAGTGGGGCAAGCTCTTCGTCGAGCTCCGCAGCGAGCTGTTGGCCGTGATTGGCGCGGCCATCGAAAAGGTCGCCGCCACGTACACCGTGGATACCGGCATTGCCCGCGGCAGCCTCGAAGCGGCAATGTTCGGAGCGATCTTCGTGGTGGGCCTGGACCGGCAGACGTACAACCCGGAGCGCACCCGGGAGCAGAGCATAGCGGCCATCATGACCATCATGCGCGGCTACGTTCTGCGGTAACGGTATGGCAACTGCGGCGCCTTGCAGTCGTGGCTTGCCGGGCTGTCAGGGATGATTAGTCCCATGCGTCACATGGGGAACAGCGGAAAGCTTGCGATCATCTCTGCCGTGGTGTCCGCAGGCTTGCTGGTGCTGCTCGCCATCACCCTTGAAGAAACCGTGATGTACGCCTTCCTTGGGGTCTTGGCGATCGGCTACCTGGCGTCCGTCGCCGAAGTCTTCGCGCGGCGCCGGTACTTCATGCTGGTTCTCGGAACCATCTCGTCGATCCTGTTCATCGCGTTCGGAATCGCCTTCCTACGCATGTGGGGCCTCGCCTTCAACCAGGACGAGAATGCCCTGGGCAGCGCGGTGAGCACCAAGGACTCGGACATCTACTTCTACCTTGCCGCCGTAGCCGGCTGCGGTTCCCTGCTGGTCCTGTTCGTGGGGGCGGTGTGGCCATCCCGGGCGTCCGGCAGGAAACGCCCCACGACGGCATCCCGCCCGGTCGCCCGGCAAGCACCCCGCACGGCCCAGCGCCCTGCCTCAGCGCCCCGGCCCGCCCAAAGGCCGGCCGCTCGACCGGCTTCGGGGGCCGTGAAGCGCCCCGCTCCCCGGAAGCCGGCAACCCCTGCCAAGCGCCCGACGTCGGGATCCCCTCATCCGGGATCCGCCCCTCAGCGCAAGCCCGCACCCAAGCGCTGACGTACTTGGGGCGCCGCCAAATCCCCAGGCTTGGCGCGCTGCTGAAGCACCGCCGTCGCCACGCCGCCCAGCAGGAGCAGGCCGCCTGCGAGTTCCGCCGTCGTCGGGACCTCTGCGATGAGCAACCAGGCCGCGGTCATTCCGACCACCGGAACCAACAACGTGAACGGCACCACCGCCGAACTCGGGTACAGGCTGAGGAGCCGGTTCCAGATACCGTAGCCCACCAGCGAGGCGAAGACGGCGGTGTAGAGGGCGCTGAGGATGGTCGCCGGCTGAAGGTTCGTGAGGGTCCCGACGACGGCTTCCGGACCGTCCACGACCAGCGACAAGGCCGCGAGCGGCAACGGGACCACGGCCCCGGACCAGACCACGAGCCCTAGCCCCGAGGCCGCCTTGGCCTTGCGGGCGATGATGTTGCCGGCAGCCCAGGATAGTGCGGCGGCGAGCACAATCATGAGCGGAACCACGGGGGCCACCAAGCTTCGACCCACCGCCACCAGGGCAAGCCCGGCGACACCCAACACCACCCCTGTCAGTTGGCGTTTGCTGGGCCGCTCCCCGAGGAACCGCGCCGCCAACAGCACTGTCAGGAGCACTTGCGCCTGCAACACCAACGACGCGAGTCCGGCCGGCATGCCGAGGGCCATGCCCAGGTAGAGCAAGCCAAACTGCCCGGCGCTCATGAAGAGCCCGACGCCGATGATTGCCTTCCAGCTGACGTCCGGTTTGCGGACGAAGAAAATGCAGGGGAACACCACTAGTACGAAGCGGATGGCCACGAACAGCAGAGGCGGCACATCCGCCGCGCCTCCGCTCCCGTTACCTGGGTGGAGGCCGAAGTCGATCGCGACGAAATTCAGGCCCCAAAGGACGGCGACAAGGACGGCGAGTGCTGAGTGGCGGATATTCACGATTTCAACTCTGACAGCCAAAGGGATGAAGCACCAGCGTTGAATTCTGCATCAAATCATGTACGTTTGCTTCATGATTGAAATCGCGGCGCTACGGGCCCTCGTAGCAGTGGAACAGCAAGGCTCGGTGGTGGCCGCCTCGGAAGCCATGGGGTTCAGCCCCTCGGCGGTGTCCCAACAGATCAAGAAGCTCGAGAAGCAAAGCGGCGTGGCCGTCCTGGAGCGCCACGGCCGCGGCGTGCTTTTGACGGACCGGGGCATGGCGTTGGCCGAGTACGGTCGGCGCATCCTGGGCGAATTGGAAGAACTGCAGGCTACCCTGCTTGCCGACCCGGCGAAACCGAGCGGCGTGCTGCGGCTCGTGGCATTCTCCACGGCCTGCCGCGGGTTGGTGGGGCCGATGCTGGGGAAACTGGATGGGGCAGGCTCGGCAGCCGCCGGCGGGGCGGCCGGGGCTGCGGCCGGGACGAGTTCCGGGCTTGAAATCCGAGTGGTGGCCGAGGACCCACGGGAGGCGGTCCAGAGGGTCGCAACCGGGGAGGCCGATCTCGGCGTCGTGCACAACTGGCACTCGGTACCGTTGGTCATTCCGGAGAACATGGTCCACGAGAACCTCTGCCTGGACACCGCCGACGTCCTGCTGAACTCAGCGCACCCGCTGGCCGGGAGGACCGCCGTCGAGCCTTCCGACCTAGTGGACGAACGCTGGATCAGCACCCCGGCTGGCGCCATCTGCAATGAGGCGCTACTGGCGATCCTCGCGGGCCTGGGTCGGGTACCGGACATCCGCATCTTCGACCCCGACTTTTCCACGCATATCGCCATGGTCCAGCAGGGTGTTGCGGTAGCGCTGGTCCCCCGGCTTGGCCGGCCCGAGCTCCCCGCCGGAGTGGTCGCGATACCCGTGGCCAACCCGACGCAGCAACGCCAAGTGGGAATCGTGTACAGGAAGACCATGACGGCGAGCCCCAGCATCCGCCACGTTGTCCGCCTGCTGCAGGATGTTGCCGCCAAACTCGACGTGGAATAGCCGCGCCGGTCGCGAACTTACTTTGGGCGAGGAACAGCGAAGTGGGTCAGTCGGGCATCCTGCCCATCGAGTTCAGCCCAAGGCTTCTCCAGTTCCATCACTGTCATGGCACTGGTCGGATAGCGGGTAGCAGCGTCCATGTAGGCGTCGTGGTCCGAGTCGCGGGAAGCCAAATGCATGGCGAGGTCCTGCACACCGGGCATGTGCGAGAAGATCATGAGAGTCGTGACGGTTTCCGGTACATGGTTGATGACTGTCAACATGCGCTGCGCAGAGGCGGCATACAGGCCGTCCTCGAGTTTCGGCGTCGGTGCCTTGTCCCCCAGTTCGCTGCACACCCAAGTGCATGTCTGGCGAGTCCGCAGTGCGGACGAACACAGGATAAAGTCCGGAACCACATGGTGCTTCAGGAGCCACTTCCCGGCAAGGGGCGCTTCGCGGTGGCCACGCTCTGCAAGGGGCCGCTCATGATCCGGCACCCCGACAGGCCAGTCCGACTTCGCATGCCGCATGATCACCAGCCGCTTGATGTGATGCTCGCTCATCCCCCCACCCTATCGCCGCGGAGGCACATGCTCACTGGTCCTGGGCGCAGGAATGCGACCGGCCCTTTGGCGCGGGCGCTGTAGCGTGAGCGGGACATCCCGAAAGCGCCGTTGTTGCGTGAGGTACGAGCGCAGGCGCCGAGGGATCGTCCCGCGGAAGCGAAAGCGCCCGCTCCCTAGACAGGAGCGGGCGCTTTGAGCGCGTCGAGACTAGATCGAGTATTCCGGAGCGGCCCAGACGATGACCTCGGGGTGCTCGTAGAAGCGGTAGCCCTGGCCGCGCACGGTGCGGACGGTATTCGCGAGGCGGCCGAGCTTGGAGCGGAGGCGCCGGATGTGGACGTCGATGGTGCGCTCGTTGGGGACCTCTTCGGCATTGCGCCACAGGCCCTCAAGAAGTTCATCGCGGCCCACGGTGCGGGTGCCGTTTTCGACGAGGTAGTTGAGGAGCTCGAATTCCTTGAACGTGAGGTTCAGGGATTCGCCATCGAGGTGCACTTCGCGGCGGGCGAGGTCGATCAAGACGCCGGACGGGCGGGCTTCCTGTGGCGGCTGCGGGCGGAGCGCATCGGAACGCTGGCGGCTGCCAACGGTCGGGTCACCGAAAGTCGAGCGGACGACGTCGAGCGCGGAACCGGGCGCGGTGGCCGGGGCCACCGCGACGGCGGCATAGCTCTCAGCGCCGGACACGAGGGACTGTGCGTAGGCCCGGATTTCCTGGGCAAGCTTGGCGATGGACGTTCCGGCGGCCGCAGCGGTATCTTCGTCGATGCCCATGTAGAGCACGAACCCGCGGGCCACATTGTCGTTGGCAACGGGGCGGATGGAGCGGTCGGCTGGGGCCAGGACAGGCGTGGGTGCAGTCATCGGCGAGGCCTCGTTGGCGGGAACAGCGCGGAGCTGACCGTACGAGTTGGGGTTGTAGCCCTGGGGCACGTAACCGGGCGCCTGGCTGCCGCCCTGCGGCGCAGGCTGGGCGTAGGCCGGGCGGTTTCCAAAGCCGGGCCGCAGGCCGGCGTTCGACGCGGCCTTGTTGGCGTTACGGACGGAGATGTGGACGTATCCGGATGCAACTGACATGGATTGCTTACCTCAAAGTGAATAGCCGTCATCGCGGCTTCGAATGCTGGTCTGGTCCCCGCAATGAGATGGGGAGGGGCGCCCGACGCTGGGCAGGGGGCGAATGCCTGAAACTTTTAGGGGTCTTAAGTTAGGCATGCATTCGACAACAGCTCATCGAAAAACCAGCGGGTGCACTGGGTTCGATCGCTGCGGCTGCAGATGCTGTTGAGTTCTTGTTCACATTTGAAGTGTGCAACGTAACAAAGGGAACTTGCAAGTAACAAAGAGCCAAACCGTCCACATTTTGAGACGAATCACACTATTGTGCCGCATGTCACAATTCAAGCATGTCCAAATGTGACCCATTCTCGTTCGTCACAATGGCCATCTGGGGCGCAATATTCGAAGATAATTTGATGAAAGTGCCAATTTTTGAATCTTAAGTCACGTCATGCGCTTGCCTTTGAATCTCGAGATATGAAACAACTCTTGTCCAATCCCGAATCTGCGTCTCATGAAAATCTTTCGGCAAATCGTCTGCTAGGACCCTTGTGGATGGCCGGGCGGCGGCAGTTTGATGGCCGGGCCGGCACGGTTTGAAGGCCGGTTGGGACGCCGTCGTGACCCTCTTTGCCTTCGGAAAGCGCTTGAGACACGGCGAGTTGCGCCGTTCTGAGGCCAAAGCGCGGCAAAGAGGGTCACGACGGACACCTGAAGCACCCACCGCTAGTTGGTGGTGCCGGTCCCCTGGGTAGTGGTCGAGGTCGTGGCAGTCACGATCTGGATGGACTGCGCCGTGTATTTGTCAGATTCCTTGAGCGCGGTAACCCTCACGCTGGATCCGGATTTCACATCGGCAAGGGTCAGCGTGGTGCCGCCGGTTGTGCTTCCCCGTTGCCGCATACCCTGCTCCACTACAACGTCCGTTCCGAGGACATAGGTGCGGGTGAATCCATCCTCGCTCTTGACGGTCATGGAGCTCGCCGAGATGTCAGTGACCGTGCCCAGCTGGCCGGCCATGGTGACGTAGCTACCGTTTTGGAGAACCACGTACTCAGAATGGATGGCGGCGTTCAGGCCGCCCATGCCTACACCGAGGCCGCCCGGGCCGGCGTTCGTACCACCTGGGCCACCGAATCCGCCTTGGCCGTTCTGTCCAGCCTGTCCCCCGGCACCAGGCCCAAGCGCATTACTTGTATCGGCAGCAGTTCCATTTCCAGCGGCATATGCACCTGCGCCGGCCGCCGCAGCGACGACGACGGCGACGCCTCCGACAATGAGCCCCTTCTTCAGCGTCCAGTTCTTGAAGAACGACGGTCGGGGCTGCCCTGCGGTGTATTGCTGCGGCGCACCCCAACCAGCGGCGGGCTGACCGACGGCAGGCTGTCCGGGCTGCTGGTACGCCGACCCCGGCGCACCCCACCCAGCGGCGGGCTCCCCGGCCACCGGCTGCTCGGAATCTTCAAGGGGCCGGATCACCGGCTGCGGCTGCTCATTCCCCGGTACGGCCCCCGGCACGGACCCAGGTACGGAGGGGTTGTTTTGCTGATCCATGGTGTTCTCCATCGAAGTCGAGACTGTTTGGGTCGGTCGTTGTCCTTGTCCCAAACAGCGTCAGCCTCTTTGCTGTGTGCGGGCTGTGCCGAACTGCAGGCCTTCCTGTGACCTGCGGCAGTTGCGTCGGACAGTGCCAACAGACCCGCCGCAGCGCGCTGGGCGTACCGTGCCTTTGGACAGGTGGCTAGGCTGAGACTCACAGGGTGCTCACAGCATCGGCAAAGCACCGGCAAACCGGCAGATTGGAGAGTTGTCTCATGGCATCCTCGCACTCCATGACAAACAACCTTCCCCAGCTCAGCCACCCGGACGGTTCCCCCATCCGCGCCCTTGTGGTGGACGACGAACCCAGCCTCGCCGAGCTCATGAGCATGGGCCTCCGTATGGCGGGTTGGTCCGTAGCCGTTGCCGGCGACGGACCCACTGCGGTAAAGCTCGCCAAGGACTTCCGGCCCGATGTCCTGGTGCTGGATGTGATGCTGCCAGGGTTCGACGGCGTTGAGCTTCTGGGCAGGATCCGCGCCTTTGCGCCTGAGGTGCCCGCGCTCTTCCTCACCGCGAAGGACGACGTTCAAGACCGCATTGTCGGGTTGGCCGCCGGCGGGGACGACTACGTCACCAAGCCGTTCAGCATGGAGGAAGTCCTGCTGCGCCTGCACCGCCTGGTCCAGCGCTCGGGGGTGGCCGCGATGGACACGGCCGAGCTGGTAGTGGGTGACTTGACCTTGAACGTGGACACCCGCGAGGTCACCCGCGGGGGCGAAGACATCCAGCTCACGGCAACCCAATTCGAGCTCCTGCGCTACCTCATGGAGAATCCCAAGCGCGTGGTCAGCAAGGCCCAGATCCTGGACCGCGTGTGGGACTACGACTTTGGCGGGCAAGCCAACATCGTGGAGCTCTACATCTCGTACCTGCGCAAAAAGATCGAGGCCAACCACCCGCCCATGATCCACACTGTGCGCGGGGCCGGGTACGTCATCAAGCCTGCCGAATAGCCCGGGGCGCGCCGAATGTCCGCACTCTCGGGTATCCCCCGCCAGACCGACCATCAGTGGTTCAATCCTTCAACCTGGCACCTGCGCACACGCCTGATCCTTGTCTCCATGGCACTTCTCGTGGCCATCTGCGGAGCAGTGGGCGTGGTCAGCTACGCCTCCATGGACGTGTTCCTCACGAAACAGCTCGACCAGCAATTGATGCAGGCCTCCCATGGCCGCCCGCCCATAGGTGATCCGAATGGACGGCCAGATCCTTTGGATGCCCGCGGCCAGAGCATCGGCACCCTGAATGCACGCATTCTTGGCGGGCAAGTGAGCAGCGCTGGGTTCCTGTCCTCGGACGCGACCCGCACAAACTTGTCGCCCAGCGACGCGGGAATCCTCTTGGCGCTCCCCCACGATGGCCGCCCTGTTGATCGAACCCTGTCCAATGGTGGCTACCGGCTGGTAGCCACCGAAACCCCCTACGGCGATGTTGTCATCACGGGCCTGCCGCTCGCCTCGAAACAGGACACCGAAGCCTCGCTCGTGTGGACCATGGTGTTCGTGTCCTTGGGCGGCCTGGTGCTGATTGGACTCGCCGGGACCGTGCTGATCCGCCGCACCATGCGTCCCCTGGAGCAACTCTCCGACGTCGCCACGAAAGTATCGAAACTTCCGCTCGACGCCGGCGAGGTGGCCCTCGCGGTGCGCGTCCCGGCGTCGGCTGCCCATCCCGGCACGGAGGTGGGCAGCGTCGGTCATGCTTTGAACCTCATGCTGGACAATGTCTCCAGCGCGTTGGAGGCAAGGCAGCAGAGCGAAACCAAGGTGCGCCAGTTCGTGGCCGATGCCTCGCACGAGCTGCGGACGCCACTGACGGCCATCCGCGGCTACACCGAGCTGTTGCGCATGACGGAGTCGTTCACCGAGGACGGCCGCAAGTCGCTGGGCCGGGTTCAGAGCCAGTCCGAACGTATGACCACCCTCGTGGAGGACCTCCTTCTCTTGGCGCGGCTGGACGAAGGCAAGGCACCCGAGTTCACCGACGTGGACCTCACGCAGTTGGTGATCGAGACCGTCAGCGACGAGAAAGTCATGGCCCCGGAGCACATCTGGCAGCTCAGGCTCCCGGATGAACCCCTGACGGTCCGCGGCGACACCACGCAGCTCCACCAGGTCTTGGCCAATCTGCTCTCCAATGCCCGCAAGCACACGGAGGCGGGAACCACCGTGGTCACGGGAGTCATGCGCTCGGCCGATGGCAGCGCCGTGGTCACCGTGACCGACAACGGGCCCGGCATTCCGCCTGAATTCCAAGGCAGGATCTTCTCCCGCTTTGCCCGTGCCGACGCAGCCCGTTCCGGTTCCGAGGGCACGTCCGGGCTCGGCTTGTCGATTGTTGAGTCCATTGTCCAGGCCCATGGAGGCACTGTTGAAGTGGCCTCGCGTCCCGGCCGGACGGAGTTTGCGGTGCGGCTTCCGGCGCTCTGGACTGCCACGGCCTGAGGGCCCGCCCAGAAGATCACGACGCCGGAGCGCGGCGAGCGCAAGTCGGCGCACCGGCGTCGTGATCTCCGTTACCTAAATGTGACTTAAGCGGCATCCTCCTGTACCGTCGAATGGGTGCGCAGGATTGTTCCGGCCACCGCCGGGTAGGCGCCGAGCTCTGCCACTCCCCGGTGCCCAACACTCCAGGCAGAGACGGGGGACCCAGGTCTCCGGGCAAGCGCTCATGTTGAGCCAGCCCTAGGGGTGAAGCCGTACCGCCACGATTCTCAGTGGCCACGGCCGGATGACCTCATCCGAATCCGACAGCTAACTCCGCAGGCGTTGAGAGGCAATCACCATGTCTGATTCCAAGAATCAGTCGCGCCCTGTTGCGCGCCACCGCGGCGAACCTGCCCGGAAAAACAAGTCACGTTCCACCCTGAGGCGAGCCGCCGCAAACCTCGGCCCCAGCCAGCGCATGGCCGTTTTTGCCGGCGTTGTTGCTGTGTTCCTCGGGGCAGGCGCAGCCACCCAGGCCGCCGGACAAGCCATCAGTGCCCAAGAGTTGAGCCGCACGTCCGAATCGCGCACGGTTGCAGAGCATAGCGCCGCCCCGTCCGCCACCGCCACGCCGTCAGCGAGCGCAAGCGCCAAGCCGAGCGCCGCTCCGACGCAGGCACCCGCTCCCGCTCCGGCCGCCGTCGCGCCCCAGGCTGCCGCACCTGCCGCTCCCGTGGCACCCCCCGCTCCCGCAGCCCCGGCTGCGCCAGTCGCCGTCGATGACCCCGCCGGCGCCCAGGCCTACGCTGCAAGCATGCTTTCCTCCTACGGGTGGGGCCAGGGCGAAATGTCCTCCTTGATCACCTTGTGGAACAAGGAATCCGATTGGCGGACCACTGCCACGAACGCCTCGAGCGGCGCTTACGGCATTGTGCAGTCGCTGCCGGGCGAAAAAATGGCCTCCGAAGGCGCCGATTGGCAGACCAACTACCAGACCCAGATCCGCTGGGGCCTGAACTACATCAAGGAACGCTACGGCTCACCGTCTGCGGCTTGGGCCTTCCACTTGGCGCACAACTGGTACTGAACCCACAAAGTTCGTAGAGGTCCGTCCCTTCGGGGGCGGACCTCTACGGCGTTAACCAGGCCTCTCCCACATGCACAGCCACGTCACAGGTTGCGCCTAAAGCACTCATAATCGGCGGCGGCACTCTGAATACATGACGCTCATCGAATCCACCACAGGAACCCTGAAGGACCCCGCGGTGGTGCCGCCGGGCCCCCCGATTCAACCCAAAACCCCCGTTCAACGCAGCCCCGCCGTTCAATACAGCTCAGTGCGGCGCGCCCCCGTGGACATCCACACCACCGTCCCCGTCCTCGATGTCACGATCCCCGTCTTCAACGAGGAACGCGACCTCGAGGAGTGCCTGCGCAGGCTTCATGGCCATTTGCGCGACTCTTTCCCCCACGGCTTCCGCATCACCGTTGCCGACAACGCCAGCACGGACAGCACCTTGAAAATCGCCGAACGCGTGGCCAGGGAACTGCCGGAGCTTGTGGTGGTCCATCTTGACGAGAAGGGACGCGGCAACGCCCTGCGAAAGGTGTGGCTTGCATCGCCGTCGCCGGTTCTGGCCTACATGGACGTGGATCTGTCCACGGATCTCGCCGCATTGGCGCCCCTTTTGGCACCCCTGATCTCCGGCCATTCGGACCTCGCCATCGGCACACGGTTGACGCGCAACTCCCGGGTTGTCCGCGGCCCCAAGCGGGAATTCATCTCGCGCAGCTACAACCTGATGCTGCACTCGTTGATGGGCGCCCGCTTCAGTGATGCCCAGTGCGGCTTCAAAGCGATCCGGGCCGACGTTGCCCAGCAGATCCTCCCGCACACCACGGACAACTCCTGGTTCTTCGACACGGAACTTTTGGTCCTCGCGGAACGCTGCGGCCTCAGGGTCCACGAAGTGCCCGTGGACTGGATCGACGATCCGAATTCCAGCGTCGACGTGGTGCGCACCGCCCTGGCCGACATCCGCGGCATGGCCCGGCTCACGCGGGACCTCGTCTCGGGGCGCATCCCCATCCCGGAACTGCGCGCAGCCCTTGCCCGCGGCCCGCTCCCGGCGTCGTCCCGTACCGCAGAACAGAGCCCGCGCAGCAGCCTCTTCGGGCAGCTGGTCCGGTTCGCCGCGATCGGCGCTGCGTCGACCCTCGCCTATGTGCTCATCTTCTTGTTCTGCCGCGGATTCATGGACCCGCAGCTAGCCAACTTCCTGGCCCTGCTCATCACGGCCATCGCCAACACCGGCGCCAACCGGCGCTTCACCTTCGGCATCCAGGGCGGCAACCCCGTCAGGCACCACTTCGAGGGATTGATCGTCTTCGGCATTGGCCTCGCGCTCACTTCCGGGGCGCTCGCCTTGGTACACAGTACGACGACGCCGGACCGCTGGGGCGAGCTCCTCACCGTGGTCGGGGCAAACCTCGCCGCCACCGCGGTCCGCTTCCTGTTGTTCCGCCTGTGGGTCTTCCGGCAGCCCGGAGCGCGGTCGGCACTGCCGGTCCCATCGGCGCCGGTTCCGTCGACCCAACCGGCCCAGCCGGAGCCAGTGATCGAATCAACCTCACCAGACAGCCCGCTCACAGAAACGGCAGCATCATGACCTCCACGATCTCTCACGCAGGCACTGAGTCTGCCGCCGGAACCGACAGTTCTGGCTCTGACGACGCAGCCCACGGCCGTCGCTCGACCGAGCCATCAACTCCTGGCGCAATTCCCCGCTGGAGCCGTTTCGTCTTTGGCCTGCAGGCCCGCTGGGTACGGCCGTCCGCCGCCGGGCTCCTCGTAGCCACCGCGTTCCTGTACCTCTGGAACCTCGCGGCCACCGGCTACGGAAACTCCTTCTACGCTGCAGCCATCCAGGCCGGCACTAAGGACTGGACGGCATTGCTGTTCGGTTCGCTCGACGCCGGCAATGCCATCACCGTGGACAAGCCGCCCGCCGCGTCGTGGATCCCGGCCTTGGTGGGCCGGATCTTCGGCTTCTCGCCCTTGAGCATGCTGGTTCCCGAGGCACTGATGGGTGTGGCCGCCGTCGGCTTCCTCTATTTGACGGTCAAGCGGGTCTCCGGACCAGGCGCTGGCTTGTTGGCGGGTGGTGCTTTGGCATTGACCCCGGTGGCGGCGCTCATGTTCCGCTTCAACAACCCCGACGCCATGCTGACCCTGTGCCTGGTGCTGGCGGCGTACTTCACCACCCGCGCTATCGAACGGGCAGGCTGGAAGTGGCTCGCCGCGGCCGGAGCAGTGGTGGGCCTCGCGTTCCTGAGCAAAATGTTGCAGGGCTTTCTGATTGTTCCGGGCCTGGGACTCGCGTACCTCTGGGCCGCGCCCACCACGTTGCGGCGGAGGCTGCTGCACCTGCTCGGCGCCTTGGCCGGTATCGGGGTGGTGGCGGGCAGCTACATCGCTCTCTTCCAACTGACTCCTGCGTCGGCACGGCCATACATGGCAGGGTCGACAACCAACAGCTTCCTCGAGCTGACGTTCGGCTACAACGGGCTGTCCCGCATTACGGGCTCGGGCGAAGGAATGCCCGGCGGCGGAGGTGGCGCGGCCGGTGCTCCAGCGGGTGGTCTCGGCGGCTTCGGTGGCGGTGGCGGGAACGCCGGCTTCGGTGGAGCCGCGGGCATCACCCGTATGTTCGGCTCGAGCTTCGGCGCTGAAGTCTCCTGGCTTCTGCCCGCGGCCTTGATCTTGCTGGGTGCCGGCCTGTGGTTCACCCGCCGGGAAGCGCGTGCCTCGCGTACCCGGGCCTCGCTGATCCTGTGGGGTGGCTGGCTCCTGGTTACCGCGGGAGTCTTCAGTTTCATGAGCGGCATTGTGCACCCGTACTACGCGGTAGCGCTCGCACCGGCAATCGCCGCATTAGTGGGCATCGGCAGCGTGGAACTGTGGCGAGGCCGCGGGTACTGGCCCGCCAGGACCATCCTGGCCGCGGTGGTCCTCGGTAGTTCCGTCTGGTCCGCGGTTCTTCTAGGCCGCGATGCCTCATGGCTCCCCTGGCTGCGGATTGCGATCGTCGTCCTGGGTGTCATGGCCGCCGCGGCAATCCTGCTTCGCCTCGACTCAGTGCGCTTTGCCGGTCAAAATACGGCGGGCCGGTTCCGCAGCACGGCGGCGGCGGCCGTCGTCGCCGTTTCCCTCCTGGCCGGCGGCCTCGGCACGGCGGCGTGGACGCTCGCGACGGCGGCTACCGCGCACTCCGGTTCCATCCCGACGTCGGGCCCCAGCAGCTCCGCTATGGGCGGTTTCGGAAACCGGGCCGGGTTCGGGGGCCGGGATGTGGGCACAGGAGATGCGACAGGCGCTCCGACCCAGGCAGCAGGTGGTCCGGGTGGCGAGGCCACGGCCGACGCCGGACTGACCGCGCTGCTGACGTCCACCACTACCAAATGGTCGGCGATCGTCTCTGGCGCTACCCAGGCCGCCAGCCTTGAGCTCGCCACGAACACCAACGTGATCGCACTCGGCGGCTGGAACGGCGGCGACCCCTACCCCACACTGGCAGAGTTCCAGGACATGGTGGCTAAGGGACAGATCGGCTACTTCATCGCAGGTGGAGGCATGGGCGGCGGCGGATTCGGCGGCCGGGGCGGAAACTCCGAGGTTGCCGCTTGGGTCCAGGCGAACTTCCAAGCCCAGATTGTGGGCAACTCCACCGTCTACAAGCTGACGAAGTAGCCTCCGATGACCATTTCATACTCGACAGATACTGGTTCGAAGCCGGACGCCGGTCCCACGTCAGGGCAAGCTGCACCGCCAGTGCCGCTGGTCTCGCGACCCCGCTTGGTACTTCTGCCGCGGCCACCGGCGCCGCAGGTCCGGGATGGCCGGGCCCAAACTGGCCCAAGCCGCCAAGCCCGGCGCCACCGCGTGGAGCTCGCCATAGTGCTCGTCGCAACGGCGGTCCTGTACCTCTGGGGCCTTGGCGCCTCCGGTTGGGCCAACCCCTTCTATTCCGCGGCAGCCCAAGCCGGTTCGCAGGATTGGGCTGCCTGGTTCTTCGGATCTTCCGATGCCGCCAACTCCATCACCGTGGACAAACCGCCGGCATCGCTCTGGATCATGGGCCTCTCGGTGCGGATCTTCGGGCTGAACTCCTGGAGCATCCTGGTTCCCGAGGCACTCATGGGCGTCGCCACGGCGTGGCTGCTCTACTTGGCAGTACGGCGAACCGCCGTTCCGGCCACGGGCGATCCTCGGCTCGCCCACCGGGCGGGGCTGTTGGCCGCCGTCGTCATGGCCATCACGCCTGTGGCCACCCTCATGTTCCGCTTCAACAATCCGGACGCCCTGTTGGTGCTCCTCATGACGGCTGCCGGCTACGCCACGCTGCGGTCCATACAGGACAACAAGCTGCGCTGGCTCCTGCTGGCCGGGGTGTTCCTGGGCTTCGGCTTCCTCACCAAACAACTCCAGGTGCTGCTGGTGGTTCCTGGATTTGCCATGGCGTATGTGGTCGCGGCGCAAGGCGGAGTGGGCCGTCGCCTGCTTCGATTGCGCCGTCTCCTTCATCTTCTTGCGGCGGGCGCAGCCATGGTGGTCTCCGCTGGTTGGTGGCTCGCCGTCGTCGAACTCATTCCGGCGAACATGCGGCCTTACATCGGCGGCTCCCAGAACAACTCCATCCTGGAACTGACGCTCGGCTACAACGGCCTGGGCAGGCTCAGTGGCCAGGAGACCGGCAGCGTTGGCGGCGGCAACGGTTGGGGCGTTCCCGGCCTGTTCCGGATGTTCAACACCGAGTTCGGCGGCCAGATCGCGTGGTTGCTGCCCTCCGTGCTGATCCTCGGGGTGGGGCTGTTGTGGCTGGGTCGACGCGCCCCGCGCACGGATGCCGTCCGCGCTTCGGTGATCGCGTGGGGCGGATGGGTGCTCGTCACCGGTCTGGTCTTCAGCTTCATGGCCGGCATCATCCATCCTTACTACGCAGTAGCGCTGGCTCCGGGCATCGCCGGGCTAGCCGGCCTGGGCGGGGTGCTTTTGTGGCAGCGTCGCGGTCAGCTCGTCGCCGCGGTACTGCTTGCCGCAGCCGTCTCCGCGGCAGGATTCATGGCCTTCGATCTCCTCGGAACCACCACGGCGTACGGCCCATTCCTGCGCTGGCTGGTGCTGTTGGGCGCCTTGGCAGCCGCGGCCGGACTGCTGCTCGCGGGACGCCTCACCTCCCGCATCGTCCAGCGCACGACGGCGGCGCTCGCCCTCTTGGCGTCGCTCACCGGGCCGTTAGCCTACTCAATCTCAACCGCGGCCGTGACGCACAGCGGTGCGATCGTCAGTGCGGGTCCTTCGACTGGATTCGGGGGCGGCGGCTTCGGCGCAGGTGGCTTCGGCGGCCGGGGCGGTTTCGGGCAAACCGGCGCTGGCCAGGCCGGCGCTGGTCAAAATACCGCCCAAAACACTCCGCCGCAAACTATCCAGCAGGGCACGCAGGGCGGCTTTGGCGGGAACCGGCAGGGCGGCATGGGCGGCCTGCTTGGCGCCACCACGCCGTCGTCGGAGTTGGTGGCCGCGCTCAAAACGGGCGCGTCGAGCTACACCTGGGCGGCCGCCGTCGTGGGTTCCAACAACGCGGCCGGCTACCAGCTGGCTACCGGCTTGCCCGTCATGGCGGTGGGCGGATTCAACGGAACGGACCCGTCCCCCACACTCGAGCAGTTCGAGCAACTCGTGGCACAGCGCAAGATCCACTACTTCATCGCCGGCGGCACCATGCAGGCGGATAGTGGATCGGCCGCTCCGGCCCAGATCGGGCAATGGGTGGCTGCGAACTTCCAGGCGCAAAGCATCGGCGGAACCACGGTGTACGCGCTGGCCGGCTGAGTGGCCTGGCTTCGAGGTGGCTAGAAGCGCAGTTCGATAACCCGGCGACCCGAATCGTCCAGAGTGGCTGTGGCAGTGACGGCGGAGTAATCCGCGATCTGCCACAGCCCATCTGCCACTTGGCCGCCGGCGTCGCCCACTACGACGGTCCTCATTCCGGCGGCGAGTGCGGCAGCGATGCCAGCCGGAGCGTCTTCGAAAACGACGACGTCGGCCGGCTCGGCACCGAGCAGCGCAGCCGCCGTCAGGTAACCTTCCGGGTCCGGCTTGCCGCGCGTCACGGCCTCGGAAGTCACGGTGGTCGCCGGCATACCGAGTCCGGCTGCCTGCATGCGCACCCCGGCGAGGATCCGATCAGCCGACGTGACCATGGCGACGGCGTCGGAAGGCAAGGACTGCAGGAGTTCCGCGGCTCCGGGCAATGCCACGATCCCGTCAGTCCGCGTCCGCTCCATCTCACCGAGTTCCTCAGCGAGCGCGTCGATGTCAGCTCCGGCCGGGGCGAAGCGGCGCACCGTGTCCTTGGCTTGCACCCCGTGCGACGTCCTCAGGATCTCCTCGATGTCCAGCCCATAGCGGCCGGCGAATTCGCTCCACACCTGTTCCACGATCGCGGTGGAATCCACCAAGGTACCGTCCATATCGAAGAGGACAGCCCGAACGGTCAGGGTTTTCACGGATTCAACAGGCAGGTTCATGCATCCATCCTGCCTGCGCGACCCGGCCGAAGACTAACTTTTACGGCGTGAGTCCTAGCCGTTGGGCCTGCTGGGGATGTACTGAACGGCCCATTTGTTGCCGTCCGGATCGGCGAAGTACACAAAGTGGCCCCAATCCTGGATGTCGATGTCGCTGACCTCCACCCCGTTGGCCTTCAGTTGGCTGTGCGCCTCCTGGATGTCGCCCACCACCATCTGCAAGCTGGGGGCGGTGCCGGGAGGGGCGTCGTTGAGGCCCTCGCCAATGCAGATGGAGCAGGCCGAGCCCGGCGGGGTCAGTTGGACGAAGCGGATGCCGTCCATGGGCCGCTCGTCGTAGTCGGCGTTGAAGCCCACTTTGTTGACGTAGAAATCCTTGGCGCGGTCCACATCGGACACAGGGACAAACACAAGTTCAAGTTTCCAGTCCATGCGCCAAAGGCTATCGGCGGAGCTGGAAAACCGGTAGGGGCGGAGCACAACGCGGGGTCACTTACGGCCCATGTTGCTGCTCGAATTGGGCCGTAAGTGACCCCGCGTTGACGAGTTCGACGGCGGCGCCTCCCCAGGTGCCCACGCCGGCTTCTGTTTGAGCCGCCAGGCTGCGGGCGCGGGCGCGGGACGGAAGGAGCCACGCCACCAAGGTGGCAAGGACCAGCACGGACGCGCCAACATAGATGGCGGGAATTGCTGCATCCACGTAGCCCGTGGGGGTGAGTTTGCCGCCAGCTCCGGTGAAGACTGCCGTCAGAACGGCGACACCGAGGGCTACACCGATCTCCCGGAGCGTGGAGTTGGTGCCGCTCGCTTTCGCGTGGTCCTCGCCGCGCATGTTGGCGAGTACCGACGTCGACATCGGGGCGAAGACCAGGCCCATACCGATTCCCGCCGCAATGAAGCCGGGCACCAAAGTTTCGTACGCGACGCTCGCGGAAAGGACTCCAGCCAGCCAGAACATCCCCGCCGTGAGCAAGACCAGGCCCGTGATCATCAAGGTCCTGGTGCCGAGGCGCGGTGCCAATAGGCCTGCGAGCGGTGCCACAAACATGGGCGCCAAGGTCCAGGGCGTAGTCATGACACCGGCCGCGAGGGGTCCGTGGCCCTGCACCACCTGCAGGAACTGGATGAGGATGAAGACAGACCCGAAGATTCCGAAGCTGAAGGTCAGGCCGATCAGGTTGGCCACGGTGAAGCTGCGGTCACGGAAGAGCCTGAGCGGAAGCAACGGCGCGGCAACACGGGATTCCCACAGTACAAAGGCAAGCAACAGGATCCCACCACCGATCAAGGCGCCGAGCACCTCGGCACTGGACCAGCCGGCGTCGTTACCGCGGACAATGCCAAACACGAGCGCCAGGAGACCCAGCCCGGAGAGAAGCAAGCCCACGACGTCGGCGCGGACGCGTGCGCCGAAGCTGTTCGGAAGCGCGAAGAGCGCCAGCGGAATCGACAGGATGCCGATGGGCACGTTGAGCCAGAAGATCGCTTCCCAGCTCCAGCCTTCCACGACCGCGCCGCCGATCAGCGGTCCCAGGGCCACACCCAAGCCGGACACTCCGCCCCAGATGCCAATGGCGAGCGGGCGCAGCTTGTCGCTGACCGAGCCCACCAGCAGGGTGAGCGATAGCGGCATGAGCGCCGCGGAGCCCACGCCTTGGACTGCGCGCGCAGCGATGAGCTGCGCCGGGTCCGTGCTAAGGGCGGCTGCGGCGGAAGCCAGGGTGAAGATGGCAAGGCCGGCGATGAACACGTGTCGGCGGCCGAAGCGGTCCCCCAGGCCGACGGCCAGCAACATGAATGCCGCGAAGCTCAGGGAGTAGGCGTTGACGATCCACTGCAGTTCCTCAACGCTCGCGCCGAGGGCCTTGTGCATCACGGGCAGTGCGTTGGTGACCACAAGGTTGTCCAGCGTGGCCATGAAGACGGGAAGGGAGGCCGCCACAATGGCCAGCCAAACGGGAATGGTGCGTTTCATGATGACTCCACGGGGTGGCTGAGAGTGCCGTTTTCGGATTGTTGTAATCGAATGATTACTAAAAAGGCAAAGTTAGTTATCGACTGATAACATGTCAAGTGTGGCGAAGAAAACAGTGGGCACAGGCGCCCCCGAAACAGGCTCAAGCAGCCAGGCAACTGCCGAACGCATACCAGCGGCGCAGCGGCGCGAACTGATCCTGGAAGCTGCCACCGGTGTCTTTGCCGAGCGCGGATACGCCGGGTCCACTACGGACCAAGTGGCCAAGGCCGCAGGGATCAGCCAGCCATACGTGGTGCGGATGTTCGGCACCAAGGAAACCCTCTTCCTGGAGGCGCTAGATCGCGCGCAAGGCAAGTTGCTGCGGGCGTTCCGCGAAGTCATCACGGCCTACGACGCCGGAGAACTCACCGAAGAACTGCAGCACCTGGATCCCGCCGCGGGGAGCGGTCGGCCGGAGCAACTCAAGCAGCTCATGGCCATCGCCTACGCGGATCTGGTGGAGGACCGCGGGATCCTCATGATGCTGATGCAGGCTTTCGTAGCAGGTCACGAGCCCGCCATCGGGGCACGGGCCAGGGAAGGATTCCTGGATATCTACCGCCTTATCCGGGATGAAGCCGGCCTGCTTCCTGAGACCGCGCGCGATTTCCTTGCACAGGGCATGCTGATGAACACCCTGATCGGCATCCGCCTGCCGGAGATCTATGAACAGGACTCGACGGCCGAGGAGTTGCTTGAGTGCACCCTGCGGTCCAAGCTGCCCATGGTGCTCAAGGCAAGCAAGGCGCAGCGCCGGGCGGGCTGAGGGTACATATGCCGAGACCGCAGGTGCGGGCCGCGGGCTACGTTCCGGAACGCAGCCCGCGGCCCGCACCCACGAATTCGCGGACCCCGACTTAGCCAGCCACGCCGTACAGGCGGTCTCCGGCGTCGCCCAGGCCCGGAACGATGTAGGCCTTCTCATTAAGCTTCTCGTCGATCGAGGCGAGAACGATCTTCACGTTGGCGTCGGCAAGTTCTTCCTCCAGCTTGGCCAGGCCTTCCGGGGCGGCCAGCAGGCAGATGCACGTGACGTCCGAAGCACCACGCTTGAAGAGGAACTTGATGGCCTCGCGCAGGGTGCCGCCGGTGGCAAGCATCGGGTCCAGCACGAAGATCTGGCGGCCCGTGAGGTCCTCGGGGAGGCGCTCGGCGTAGGTGATGATGTCGAGGGTTTCTTCGTCGCGGGCCATGCCCAGGAAGCCCACTTCGGCAGTGGGGACCAGCTTGGTCATGCCCTCGAGCATGCCGAGGCCTGCGCGCAGGATGGGGACCACCAGCGGCGTCGGCTTGGTGAAGGCCGTGCCGGTGGTCTTGGTGACCGGGGTTTCGATCTCCACGGTCTCGGTGCGGACCTCGCGCGTGGCTTCGTAGGCCAGGAGGGTCACGAGTTCTTCGGTGAGTTGCCGGAAGACCGGTGAAGGAGTGTTCTTATCCCGCAGAACGGTGAGCTTGTGAGCGACCAGCGGGTGGTCCACGACGAGTGTGCGCATGAGTCCAAAACTATCATTGAGGCATGAGCACCAACGAGCCTTATCACGCAGAGCACGTGGCCTGGATGGGCCTTGCATTGGACGAGGCCCGGCTGGCACTGGATACGGACGATGTGCCGATCGGCGCGGTGGTTCTTGGGCCCGACGGCGGTGTGCTGGGTGCCGGACGAAACGAACGGGAAGCGCACGGCGATCCAACGGCGCACGCCGAAATCGTCGCGATCCGCGAGGCGGCCGCCGCCCTGCAGCGCCACGCCCTTGAACTCGGCGAAGGTGGCGATGGTTGGCGACTCGAGGACTGCACCCTTGTGGTGACGCTGGAGCCGTGCGCAATGTGTGCTGGAGCCATCGTGTTGGCCCGGATTCCGCGGGTGGTCTTCGGCGCGTGGGACGAGAAGGCCGGTGCCGCCGGATCCGTGTTCGACATCCTGCGGGAGCGCCGCCTTAACCACTGGGTGGAGGTCTACGCCGGCGTGCGCGAGGACGAATGCTCGGCTTTGCTCCGCGATTTCTTTGCAGCCCACCGGAAATAACCGCTGTTCAAGCCGCGTCCCTGGGGGTGAAGAAGAGGGTCAACCGACCACCATCTCCGGGGCAGTCCCGATTCGCGGCTGGAGTAGGCTCGGCTAAGTAGACTGTCTACTTAGAGGAGCTAAGGGGATCGGTGGCATTATCTGCAGATAGGCGCACCACGGCGATGCGTGACGTGGCAATCGCTGCCGGCGTCTCGGCACAGACGGTATCGCGTGTACTCGGGGGCCGTCCCAACGTTCAGGAATCGACCCGCGCGAAGGTGCTCGACGCCGTAAAGCAGTTGGGCTACCACAGAACCAATACTGCGCGCGCACTCGTGACTGGCCGCTCCATGACTGTGGGCGTCCTGACACTTGCCTCAGGCTTCTACTCACGAGCCGCGCTTGTACTGGGGATCGAACGAGCAGCCCGGCAGTCGGGCTACACCGTCAACGCGACCACAACAGAGTCCCTTGACGCCTCGGCCGTCAGCGAGTCCCTCCAGCAGCTCATCCAGCAAGGCGTCGATGGAATCATCATCGCCGTGCCCCTACTAGACGCAGATGACTCTCTCGAAGCACTGACAAGGGTGGTTCCGACGCTGACGCTAGACGGGGCGCGTACGTCGTCGGCCGACGTCGTGGCAGTCAATCAAACCATGGCAGTTCGGTTGGCAACGAAGCATCTTCTGGATCTTGGCCACCGCACCGTCTGGCATGTCGCAGGCCCCATGGAATGGAATGACGCGGCAACCCGTGTCGCCGGATGGCGGGCCACACTTCAGGAAGCTGGCCGTGAGATCCCCCCGAGCTTCACGGCGACTGGTCCCCTGAATCCGGCTACCAATGCGGTCTCAAGCTTGGCAGCATGGCAGAAGTTACAGCCATATTGGTTGCGAGCGACGAAATGGCCTTCGGCGTCATGCGTGCGCTCGCCGAGCTTGGTCGCCGGGTGCCTGAAGACATCTCCGTTGTCGGAATCGATGACATAGAGCTGGCCGCTTACGCCACGCCTCCTCTGACCACCGTAAGCCAGTCCTTTGAAGCCACGGGCAGTCGCGCCTTCCAGCATCTGCTGCGTCAAATGACGGACCCTGGCACGGCGCAATTACCTGAGGTCGTTACACCGAAGCTGATCATTCGCGGTACGACGGCTCCTCCACGCAAGGACGGCTGCGAACCATGTCCGCAGCCGCCTCGTTGACCTTGCAGGCAGTGTCCCCGCAGTGACTGCGGGGACAGATCGTGGGCGGGTTAGCCCTTGAAGATCTGGCCTACGGAGTAGACGGAGTCGCCGGCGATCAAGCCTGCGCCGATGAGGGAGACTTCGGTTTCTCCGTTGTGCGGCCGGTATTTCGTCCAGATGAAGCGGAAGAGCAGGGCAGCGAGGACGAGCCAGCCGGCGTTGGGGGTTCCGATGAGCAGCCCGGTTGCGAGCAGGACACCCATTTGGCGTTTGGCGCCGCCGATGATCTGGATGATGGCTCCGGGGATGGCCCAGAGGATGAGGTTGCGGATGACGTCGGGGTTTGTCAGTCCGGCTTTGATGGTGTCCGCGTAGACCATGGCGGCGGGCGGGAGGTGTCCGGCGGTGAAGTACGTGTTCCAGAGCAGGGCGACGAGGCCGATGGCGACGGTGAAGCCGATCATGGCGGAGAGCAGTTGTTGCCGGCGGCCCTCGATTTCGAAGGCCGTGTAGGGCCGGTTTTCCCGGCGGAGGATCCAGCCTGCTTTGAGGTCGTAGCCCATGTCGGCGAATGCCGGGCCGGTGGCGGCGCAGTATCCGACAAGGAGGGCCAGCGGCACGGCGGGGATCTGGAGCAGCAGGCCGGCGACGAGGAAGATCAGCGTCACCGCGAAGGCGGGGAACCAGCCGGCGTGCATGGCGGCGAGGCCGACGATGAGCTCGTGGACGATCGCGGCGACGGCGGCGAAGAGGATCCAGGCGATCACGGCGGGTACGGACATCTGGGTCCAGATGCCGCCGAGGGTGGCCAGGATCAGCGCGCCGGCGACGTAGAGGACGTAGCCGGAGGTGAAGGTGCGGCGCAGCTTACTGGCGCTGACGGTGGTGGCGAGGGAGGGGTCTTCCGGTGCCGTGGCGCGGACCTGGGCCAGGATCTGGTCTTTCTGCCGGTCTTTGGCGGATTTCTTGTCCAGGAGGATGCGGACTGCCTGGACCAGGGCGACGATTCCGGCGCCGATCATGACTCCGTGCGGGACGTACATCGAGGAGAGGGTGAAGTGCAGGATCGCGGGAGCGTATTGGCTTACCAGGAGTCCAGCGGCGAACATTCCCAGGGCCCAGACGTTGCCGATGAGCGCCACTCCGGCCGCGGACATCGGCAGTCCGAAGAAGGAAGCCCCGACGCCGATGGCACCTCCGGCGGCCATGAGGAGCGCCCGTTTACCTCCCTTGTCGCCGGCGAGGATGGTTTCGGCGGCGGCCACGCCCGGGGGCCATGCTGCGTCGGCGGGGAGGAATTTTGACCCGAAGCTTTTGTACAGGATCCAGGCGTCTATGAGCAGGCCCATTGACGCACCGACCAACATGGGACCGACCAGGTCGGTACGGCCGAACGCGAAGGGGACAGCGATGGGAGTGAGCAGTGAATTTGCGGCGGCAAAGGTTGCGCCGGAGATGGCGCTTTGCGCGAGGTTTTGCCGGTTGATGTCGCGCATCTTGGAAAGTCCGAAGAAGGAGACCCGGCCGATGATCATGGCGATGAGCGCGCCGATGACGGAGGTGTTGGCGGAGATGCCGATGGTGGTGATCATGTGCAGGCCGATGATGGCGCCCAGGATGCTCAGGAGAACGGTGACCACCAGGGTCACGGGCTCAAAGGCTCTGGGGTGGCGTGCTTTTGTGTCGTCTTTGACATTGAGAGGCTGTGCCATGGAGGGACTGATTTCTGTGGGAGGGGTAGTTGGGGGTGGGGCGGTTGCTGCCTAGGCCATGGTGGCCGCGCCGGCGGATGTCGCCAGTGATCCGTCGAGGTGCTGGAGCCTCGACATGGACCCGTAGCGGTTAGTCAGCTGTGCGAAGTCTTCGTCGTCGAAGAACGCCAGCTTGTCGCGTCCGAAGTCTTTGGCCGTTTCGATGACGAATCTGACGGCTGATTCGACGCTGCACAGATCGGTCGCTCCGGTGGCTGATCCGGGAACAGCGGAGACAGTGGTAATGGCCAGCCCGACGACGGGCGCAGTGGTCGCGGTGCAGGGCTGGACGATGGAGTTCATGTGGTAGACGTCGTTGCCGTAAGGGGTGATGTCCTGCATGGTGATCGGCATGACCACAGGCGCCATGCCGGAAGTGTGTTCGGCGATGTCGAGCAGAGGCTCAGCCACGCGCAGGATCCACCCTTCTTTGATGGTGGGGGTGATGGCGAATCCGCGGTGGTTGCAGATGCGGTTGCCCTTCGTGGTGTCCACGGAGACGATCGCGTCCATGTCAGCGGTGACTTCGTATTTGTTGTTGATCGACATATCGATCGAGGAACCCATGAACGGGACGGGGTCGTGGGGTTGCGTGGGAGCGTCGGGGTCGATGTGGGTGCTGACGATGACGTCGCCCTCGAGCCGGTCTCCGCGGCAGGCCATTTCCAGGAGCTTGGCCGCGGCGGCCACAACTGTCAGGGCGCCGTCGCCATCGGAGACAAAGCCGATCTTTTCCGGCCTGGCTCCGAGTCC
Source organism: Arthrobacter sp. MMS24-S77 (assembly GCF_054888235.1). Taxonomy (NCBI): domain Bacteria; kingdom Bacillati; phylum Actinomycetota; class Actinomycetes; order Micrococcales; family Micrococcaceae; genus Arthrobacter; species Arthrobacter sp. MMS24-S77. Next base: position 519,951 of record NZ_JBTZRN010000001.1, on the reverse strand, counting down.
CCCGAGCCTGCCGATGATTCCGAGGGTCGGCGCTGTGCCGCCGGCGCTCTTGCCTCTGGTCCCCGGAATAAGGACACGGACGAAGTCCGTGGCTCCGGCGTGTCCGGTGACGGTTTCCACGAAGACATCGTCGGCTCCGTGGTCCTGCCATAGCTTCCTGACTGCCTCGCCGTTCGCTGCCGGGCTGTCCAGCAGGTCAAAGGATTCCAGCACGTGCTTCCAGGACATTGTTTTTGCTCCTTGTTAGATGGTCAATGCAGGTTTCATTGCGGCGCCGGGGTCCCCGGCACCGGATTTTGTTCTTCGAGTCGGGTCAGCCGAGCAGCTCGGCGGCGATGCGGGCAGCGACGGATCGTGCCAGCAACACGGGCAGGCCGGTGGCCTCGATGACCTCGGAGCGCATCTGCGCTGAGTAGCCGATGCAGTCCAGGACGATGATCTCCGCGCCGTCGTTTTTCAGTTGTTTCGCAGCTGCGCTTATGGGGGCCAGGTCCGTGGAATAAGGGGTGGCTGCCGCCGTTGAGAGGGCCACGGTCCCGGGCAGCAAGGCCCGGTACTTGGCCTTCGCGTCCTCCTCCTGTTCGGCCAGGGGACAGATGATGCCGACACGGCGGCTCCGCGCTGCGACGGCGGCCAGCACATGGGCCAGGACATGGTCCGGTTCAATCAGTGGTTTGTGGTGGATGAACTCCGGGAATGTCCCTGTGCAAGCCAGCAGGAGCACGTCGGCTTCGCCCTGCAGGTCCAGGATGGCCGACTGGACGCGCCTCACCAGAGGTTCCTGGCCGACGACGGCGGCCGTCCCGTCCCGCAGCCGCGTCGTCATGACATGGTCTCCGGGCACCGTAGCAAGTTCAGCGATTTCCGACGCCGAGAGCCCGTCCAAGGCGCCTCGTTCGACGATTCCCACGCCAGGAAGAAGGTCCGCGAGTTCCGGGGTGAGATCCGTACGCGGCGTCTGTCCGATAGTGATGACGCCCAAGGTCCGTGGGGTGCGGGCCATGGCCGACGGTCGTGGCAAGTCGCTCATCTTAAATCCTCTCCCGGCATCCCGCCGTGTAGCTTGCTGCCGGATGTGACGTGCCCGACATTTTTGGGGTGCTTCAATTAGCCCACGGGAAGCTCACCGCAGACAATCAATTCCCACTATCTGGGAGGTGAAATCTTTTTTTGGGACTAAAGTTCACGGAATTGACGTTTGCGGCGCCGGCGGCCCCTATGCTTTTCCCATGACTTTGTCCCCGCAGCCCCTTCCAGGCGCCGATGCGCAGTCCCCGCTCCAGACTGTTGACCGCGCTTTGGGGATACTCCTGTCCTTCAACGAGTTCCGCACGGACTGGGGAGTTCTTGAACTTGCCGAGACCTTCGGGCTGACCAAGTCCTCAGCCCAGCGGCTCCTGGCCTCCCTCGCTGCCCAGGGGTTTCTCCGGGCGGACCCCTGGACCCGCCGTTACAGCCTGGGACCTGCGATGTGGAGGATGGCTTCCCTATGGGAGCGCACTGGCGGCCTGGCACGGCTTGCCGACACCGTCCTCACCCGGCTTTCGCAGGAAACCACCAAGACCGCGTTGTTCGCCATCCCCGACGGGGCCTACGTCAGGTGCATCGCGGCCATCGACGGCCTCCACGGACCCCTGCGGGCGCACCCCCTGATCGGTGACCTGTACCCGGCCCATGCCGGGGCCACCTCGAGGTCATATTTCGCGTTCCTCAGTCCCGCCGAGCGACGGAACCTACTCCACGGCAGGCCGCACCCAAGGTACTCGGAGCACACCGAAGTCGACGAGCAGCGCCTCGAAGCCTTGTTTGATCAAACAGTCACCGACGGCTACGCCTTCTCCGAGGGCGAATATGACCCCTCCACCAGGGCACTGGCCGTTCCCGTGCTTCTGGGGCATCGACCGGTGGGTTCCTTGTCCATCTCCGAGAGCAAGGTCCAACAGGACGGCACAGACCTGATGGATTTCCTGCCCCAGCTCCTGGCAGCAACCCAGGAGCTCTCCGATCTGCTATCCAACAAGACAACCGCACCCCAACGAAACTGGCGCCACGGCAAAGGCCTGGCCAGCCAGACCCGACCACGAACGAAAGCCTGAACACATGCTCGATCTTCTGCTGTTTTCCAACTCGACCAACGCCAACAGCGGCTACCTCGACCACGCCCGCGACGAGGTGGCACAATTCCTGGACGGCATCGACGAAGTCATCTTTGTGCCATACGCCCTGCAGGACCACGACGCGTACACCGCGAAAGTAGCTGAAGCGCTGGCTACGCATGGCATGGGTACCCGCGGGCTGCACACCTTTGGCTCACCCCAGGATGCGTTGGCCAATGCTCGTGCTGTTTTTGTGGGAGGCGGAAACACCTTCAGGCTCGTCTCACAGCTGCACCGGCAGGGACTCATGGATCCCCTGCGAGACGCGGCCCGGTCCGGGACCAGGTACATGGGGGCAAGCGCCGGAACGAACATCGCCGGCCCAACCCTGCGCACCACCAACGACATGCCCATCGTCGAACCCCCAAGCTTCTCGACCCTGGGCCTCGTACCGTTCCAAATCAACCCGCACTACCTGGACGCGGACCCCGGCAGCACCCACGCCGGGGAAACCCGCGAAACCAGGCTCAGCGAATTCCTCGAAGAAAACGACGTTCCCGTCCTTGGCCTGAGAGAAGGCACACACCTGCGAGTCACCGGAACGGCAGGAGAACCCAACTTCACAGCCGTGGTCGGCGGCACCGCCGTCACCCCGGGCCTCGGCCCTGCCATCACTTTCCGCAGAGGCACGCTACCCCTGGAAACCACCGGCGATGTAAGCGCGCTCTTCGGAACGCCGGCCCGTTTCGACATGCAATGACCGGACCCCGAACTGGAGCGGACGCCCGGGGCCAACGGCCGTGAAGGGTCCAGGGACGTAGCCAAGGCTCTTGAATTCTGCCGGTGTTGGACGTCAGATGGTCTCAGACTGCACCCCTGAGGAGATCACCATGACGGTTTCTTTCAACCACACCATCGTCTACGCAACGGACAAGCGCCGTTCCGCGGAGTTCCTGGCCAACGTGTTTGGACTGTCGAAACCGCAGCCCATGTGGTCCTTCATGACCGTGTCCCTGGACCATGGTGTGGCCCTCGATTTCGCCACGGCGGACAGGCCAATCTCCCCGCAGCACTACGCCTTCCTGGTCAGCGAGGACGATTTCGACGGAATTCTCGCCCGGATTCAGGCGGAGGGGATCCCCTACTGGGCAGACCCTTCGCGGTCGCGCGCGCAGCAGATCAACCATAACGACGGCGGCCGCGGCGTCTACTTCGCGGATCCGGACGGGCATTTCCTCGAAGCGATCACGCGGCCGTATGGATCTGGTGCGGCATGAGTTCCCAAGTACGCGTCATTGCCATGGTGACGGGCCGCGTCCAAGGCGTCGGTTTCCGCTACTCCACCATGCATCAAGCCCGATTGCTGGGACTGACCGGAGAGGCAGCCAACCAGATGGACGGCTCGGTGCAGGTGATCGCGGAGGGCGATCGCGACGCCGTCGACTCCCTCGTGGAATGGCTGCAATCCCGGGACGCCCCAGGGCGCGTAAAGCACGTGGATGCCACCTTCACGCAAGCCACCGGTGAGTTCTCTGGATTCTGGGTGGACTGAACCCACCCTTGGACTGAGCCTGCCCCGGACCGAACCGCTTATCCGTTCGCGGCGTTCGCCCTATGAATTGGCACTGTTCAGGGCGTCGATGCGTCTCTGCCGTGAGGCCGGAGAGTCCAGGCTGAACGAACGGAAATCGCCGAGGTCCTCGCGGATCCAGCTCTCCACCTCACTGATGCGCTGGGTGACGGCCGGGGTTGGCTTGGCGAACGTCCAGGCCGCGATCCGTTCCATGCCAGGATCGTACTGCCACAGCCCGATGATCCTTCCCGGTCCAGGATCGGGTGATCTGACAGGTCCGCTTGCAACGCCAGCGTGGTGTCCAGAACCTTCCGGCCCCGGTCCTCGTCGGCGAGCATGTCCGCTGAATTCCGGCGCAACAGCACCAAAGAGTCCGTCCCGGCCAGAAGCTGGATCTGCTCCTCCTGGGGTGCCTTGAACGCGGAAAGGCGTTCGACGTCGTCGGGCAGCATCCACAGCGGCTCGCCCGCCGCGGTGGTCACTTCGGTGGCGGCGACGGCGGCGAGTACCGCCTTACTCTGCGCGACGGTGAAACCCGTGAACCATTGGCTCTGCTTGAACGTCGCGCCACCGGTCCAGCGCAGGTACCGTTCCATCAAGCGCGCGCGGGCGGCGTCGTCGTGGATGGGGCTAGGCGGCAGCACCCACGACGTGTAGGCGTAGCGCTGCTGGTCGAGGCGGCCGTTGACGGGGACGCGGCGGATGCGGCCGTCAGCTTGCAGGAGGCCAAGTGCCGTGGGGAGGGTGGTGGCCGCGCCCTTCTTCTTGCCTTCTTCGCCGAGGCTGCGGACGGATTCGCCGAGCTCGTCCTTGAGTTGTTTGGGGTCCATGGGGTCGCTGGACTCAGTGAGGGCGTGCAGCACCTGCTCTTCGAGCAGGGTGATCTCACCGCGTTCGACGCCGAGCCGGGCCAGGACCTTGAACGGCGCCACAGCGGCGTCCCGGCCCACCTGGAGGCCCCAGGCAAAGTCGTTCCGGCCCAGGACATAGGTGCAACCGCGGGCTGTGGGAAGCTCGTGGATTTTCAGTTCCGCGACGTCCCGATCCACTTGTTCGCGCCTGATCCCGGCCCGGGCGAAGAGCGTCAGGTAGGGGTTGGCACCACCCACGGAACGGGCCCAGCCGGCGTGGTCCAGGACCTCCTCGGAGGTCCTGCCGGCGAGTGAGCCGTCGAGCCCCTGCCGATGCCAGGCCCAGGCGCGGAGCAGTTCCGGAGTGAGTGTTTGGGTGGAAAGCACGGCGGACGTCATGGCCCCATTCTGCACCGTTGGCTGCCCTCCGTGGCAGTCCCGCGCGAGCTACCGCTCGAAATCCAGCGAGAAGCCCGCCCAGGCGTCCGGATGTTCGCGCAACAGCACGTCGACGCCGGCGAGCGCACCGCCGTCGTCGCTCTCGCGGACCTTAGCGGCAACCGCCTCAGCGATGAAGCGGGCCAGTACCTCCGTCGTCGTGAGCTGCCCGGCGAAGCCGGGGTGCTCGTCAAGGTTCCTGTAGTTCAGGCCGTCCAGTACCTCGTCCAGGATGGTTCCGGCAGCACCGATGTCCAGCACGATCGCGTCGTCGTTCAGCTGGGCGCGGCGGAACGTCACCTCGGCCACGAAAGTGGCTCCATGGAGTCCCTGGGCCGGCCCGAACGATTCCCGTGGAAGGCTGTGCGCGATCATGAAATGCCGGCGGACGGTGAGGCTGAACATGGCTACGCTTTCCTCCCAGTTTTGGGGTAGGCAATGACGTGGCAGAGATCGTCCAGTTCGCCGTTTTCCAAGCCATCGAAGACCCCTGGGAGTTCCTCGAACGGCGACTCTCCGGTGAGGAACGCGTCGAACACCGGGTCTTGCAGCAGGGAGACCGCCAACTGCAGCCGCTCGCTCGACGTCCGCCGATGCCGGCGTGAACGCGCCACCACGCCAACTTGGCTGGCGCGGATGGAGAGGCGCCGGGCGTGGAAGTCCTCCCCCAGCGGCAAGGAAACAGCCCGGTTGCCGTACCAGGAGAGTTCGATGACCTCGCCCTCGTCACCCACTAGCTGCAGGCTGCGGGCCAATCCTTCATCCGTGGCCGAGCAATGGAACACGATGTCGCAGTCCTGCCGTGCCTCGTCCGGAAGCGCGAACTCCACGCCAAGGGATTCCGCGAACCCGCGTTTGCCCGGATCTGTCTCCACCAGTTGCAAGCGCCCCAGAGGGAAGCCGCGCAGCAGCGCTGCGGTCATGCCACCCACCAGTCCGGCCCCGACGACGGCGATCCGGTCACCAAGGCGGGGCCCGGCGTCCCAGAGTGCGTTGAGGGCAATCTCGGCGACGCCGGTCAGCACAGCGCGGCGCGGCGGCACGCCGTCGGGTATCCGGGTGAGCGAAGTGACGGGCACAATGTAGCGGTCCTGATGGGGATGCAAGCAAAAGACGTTCCGGCCGATCCAGTCTTCCGGGCCTTCTTCCACGACGCCAACCGACAGATAGCCGAACTTGACCGGCCCCGGAAAGTCTCCGGTTTGATGGGGTGCGCGCATTGCCTTCGCAATCCGTGCCGGCACGTGCGCTTCGTGGACCACCAGTTCGGTGCCCCTGCTGATACCTGAATACAACGCTCGAACCAGAGCCTGTCCCTCTGCCGGCGCCGGAAGGTCCTCACGCCGAAGTTCACCTTGGCAGGGGCCCACGGTCCAGTAGGCCAGTGCCGTCTGCGTGCGCTGAGGTCCGCCATGTGCGAGAGTCATCCTGCCTGTGAATCTAGCCCCGCAGCTGCGAATGCGGAAGGGATACTGCCGAGGAAGGGCCACGGCATGGGGGCGGCGGTGCCGTTTACGGGCGAGGCTGGCGGGGCCGTTTTGGGGAACAGGCCTCCACTCCGGTACCCTATTTCAGTTGGTGACGTGTCCGAGCGGCCGAAGGTGCAACACTCGAAATGTTGTTTGGTGTAAAAGCCAACGTGGGTTCAAATCCCACCGTCACCGCCAATTGAAAGGCCCCTGCTTCCCTTTGTTTACAAGGGATCGGGGGCCTTTCGCTTTGGCGGAATCAGGGTTTTGGGCACATTTTGGGCACATTCGCCTGAGACACTGCAAGGTCCAGGGCGTCCGAAACGCTGTCCAAGTCCCCGTCAAACAGGTCCGCATAGATGTCAAGGGTCATGGCTGCCGAGCTGTGACCGAGCATTCTTTGCACCGCTTTGACGTTCGCGCCGGCTGATACAGCAAAGCTCGCGGCTGAATGCCGGAGGTCGTGAGGCGTGATTCGCGGCACCCCTGCTCTCTTCACGGCCCCCGCGAACCAGCTCATGTTGTCGTCGTGCACGCGTGCGAGGCGGAGGTGATGGCCATTCTCGCCGGGAAACACGAGATCATTTCTGTCCTTGTTCTCACACTGCTGTGCCAGGGGCTCAGCGAGGAATCGCGGGAACGGCACGGTTCGTTTCTTGTGGTTCTTTGGCGTACCTACTTCGATCACCGAACCGACCTGAACCGCGTTTTCCTCAATCACGAATCGCCGCCGCAACATGTCCAGATGCTTGACTCGCAGTCCAGTCGCCTCTCCCCACCGCAACCCGCAGTAGGCAAGCACGAGAACCAGTGCCGGATACTTGCTGGCTGCCGCGAGTGCATGCACTTGCTCGTGACTCAGGTAGACGTGCGGCTTCTTGATCTTGCGCGGCAAGGTTACACCCCGCGCTGGATTACTCAATGTTCGACGGTCGCTCACAGCGTCATCCAGAATGGCCGCCAAGACTCCGTAAGCGCGGATTACAAGCGTTGCCCCCTTCGGTTTCCGGGGCGGGACAGCGCTCTGATCCCCTGTCGTCAAAGCTGAGACCCACTGCTGCACATCTGTCTTTCGGATGTCAGAGACTGCTATACCGCCCCACACTGGCAGCACATGATTACGCCAAGCCGACTCCACCGGGCGCAATGAAGATGGCTTCAAATGGGTCTGCCGTGACAACCACGCTTCCCCGAGCGGACCGATCAGGGCCTTTGCGGCTGCTGCATCTATGAACTCCCCGCGGGCCTTGGAAACCTCAACGCTGGCGAGGAATAGCTCGGCATCCCTCTTTGTCCTGAATCCACGTTTCTTGGTCTGTACCCGGTCAGGTTTCCGGTAGCGAACCTGATATCGGCGCCCGGCCCGTGTCTCATAGGGTTCAATCGTTGCCATCGCCGGATTGTTCTTTCGCTGCGTTCTGGTCAACCAGAGTCTTGATAATCGCGCTGAGCTCGTCCACTCGTAAATTGAGGTCCTCGAATGTCACGGGACCAATTTTCGAATTCCCTGCCGGGATGAAGTCGGGGCGCAGCCCCCGTACGTAGTCATCACTGCCCACGTCGCCGTCGATCGGCGTTATGCCATCCGCCCATTCCCAAACCCTTGTCAGGTCAGCCGGATCAGCTCCGGTCACGGCCACCGGCTCGTCGAGCGACTTGGGAAACAACAGTGCGTTTGGGTTCACGCCCAGGACTACCGCAAGGGCCACGAGATCATCAACATCAACCCGCCTAACGCCGGCCTCGATCTTCTGTATTCCGCTGGCGGAAATTTCGTGCCCGACGCTCCTAAGCCTTTCCTGAAGCTCCCGCAGGGTGACATTCCCCCGCAAACGCTTCAGGTTCCGGGCGACGGTCTTGCCGGTTGGGCCAATGTCATGTCCTCGCAGCCGCGTTCCGCCATGTACCATATAAGAAACGATACACGCTATATAGGCAACAGGCGCGATTAGCAACTTTGCTTCTAATATGACGTGGCGTTCACAGGAGGGAATGAGGCTTCATGGAATCGGAACTGCTGACCCCGGCGGAGCTGGCAGCCAAGCTTCACAAGACGGCGCCCGCATTGGCGCAATGGCGCTATAGAGGGATGGGCCCAAAGTTCGTGAAATTAGGCAGCGGCGTCCGCTATCGCGCCAGCGATGTAGAGGCATGGCTCGACGCACAGACACGCTCTCAGACGGGCCAGGTAATCCCTAGCGTCTAGAAGCCGGGATTCTTGACGGACTCTGCGAGAGCCGGACCCTCAGACTGCGATCCCTTAGATCCGAGACGAGGGAGCCCGGGTGAACCGCGGAAATGTCAAGTGGAGGTCACGAGAGCTGGGGAGCCCAAGAGTCGCGCGACGTATCTTGTCTTCCGCGTGCCCGAGAAATGGCGTCACACGGAACGAAACCTTCCTCGAGTTCACGGTGAACCTGCCCAGATAGCTTGGCTTGGACGTCAAAGAACCAGCGATCGTCTCCGACGACAAACTCCTCCAAGCTCTGACAGTCATCCAACAAGAACGGGAGACACCCGCTAAGGGAGAACGGCGCCCCGTCCGCGACCGCCACCCCGCCTCCTGCGCCGTGTTGCCGTTCGTGAGCCCGTGCACATCATTTTCCGTTACTCGTTGCTGTTTCTGGCGGTAAACGGTGTGAGAATCGCCGCTTCCATGTCGTCCTGCCACGGTAAGCTCCACCGCCTCGTCATGCCGCTTGGCTCTTCCGTTCCCATGAATCAGGAACACAGCTGGCATCTACGTCAGCCGATCAAACCGCGGACGCGACAGAGATTCTGTTGACTACGACGCCAGCACGCAGCACGGCGGAGACTGCCGAGGAACAATGGTTGACACCGAAAGAAGTCTGCACGCAGTTGCAGATTCCTGAGCAGAACGTTCTACCAGTGGCCGGTGAAGCATATCGGGCCCCGCGCCTAACCGAATCGGGCGCCATCTGAGGATCAGCCGGAGCGACTTCAACTCATGGATGTCCTCCCGGTTGGAAGCATAGACAGCGCCGGGACGGCGGTATCCTCTTAGGATTCGTGTCAAAATCCGCGCGGAAATACGTGGCCGCCATCATGGTCGCGAATAAGCACAGGAATCTTCGCTGCTTGTCATTCTGATGCTCGATCATCGCTGGGCGGGTCCTCCGCGCAACCAGGGCGCTTCGCGCCGGCCTCAATCCAAAACTTCGCTCGGCGCTCCTACGTCGCTTATTTCCTCGCAAACTTTTGGATTGTTTCCGGTTCCCCAAGTTGCACTCCGGCCCCCTGCCCAGCCGTGGATCCTCTGTCAGAACGACGCCGAAATCTAATGAGGTATTCCATTGCTGTCAGCGGCGCAGTTCTGACGTTTGGCCTCTTGAGAGTGCAGTAGTTCGTGCGCCACAAGTGTCGCTCACTAGTTGTCCATGGGCCGACCTCTAAACGGCTCGGCGTCTTGCATCCAACTACCCTTCGGATCAATCCCCGTTACCTCGGTCAAATGCTGAGGAGTTGGTCTTGGAAGCCGCTGTCGCGAGCTGCGGCGGCGATGGAGACTGGTCGGCGGTGGTGCCAGGTGCTGTCGATCCTCGAGTCCGATCACGGAGCCGCACTTGCCGCGAAGGTTGCGCGGGAACTCGTGGTCTTTGCACGCCGCAATGGCGATTCGGCGCCCTTGAGCCCGTTCCTTTCTCGACGAGATCACCTGAATCCCACAGTCCACCGGGCGCAAGACCTGATCATGCAAGATCTGCGGGAAACACACTCGCTACAGGATCTTGCGCGTGCCGTTCGGTTGTCGCCGCGCGGCCTCAGCAGCGCGTTCGTCGCCGCAACCGGAACGACGCCCGCGCGCTACCTGCGCGAATTGCGTCTGGCGGAGAACCTTCTCCGCCAGACAAACCAACCCATCGAGAACATCGCGGCCGAGTGCGGGTTCCACGACGACCGTAACTTCCGCCGCGTCTTCACCTCACAACACGGGATCTCACCCTCCGCGTTCCGACTCAGCACCGCCGCCTGACCAACTAGCCCGTTCCCTCCGGCTTGCACCACAGGCCCACCCCTACCGTCGGGAGTACCTCCATGCCAAAAACCCTCCGAATCGTCCTGCTCAGCGTCCTCAGCGGGGTCCTCGGGCTCGCAACCCTGGCCGCCGTTCTCGGCAGCGGCTTCGCCGTCACCATGAGCCAAGGATTCCACGTGACCGCGCCTGCTGCGATGACGCCTGCACCGCGGGCATCCTCCGACAAGGAGGACCGGATCCCTGTGGCGATCCTCCTGGGCGCCAACGGCTCAGTCGCCACCGATGTTCTCGGACCGTATGGGGTGCTTGCAAGCTCCCCACGCTTCCACGTCTTCACGGTCTCCGTCCGACGTGAACCCGTCGCGCTCTCCGGCGGCCTCACCGCAATCCCTGACTACTCCGTCAAGGATGTTCTCGACGGCGTCGCACCCCAGCCGGCCATCATCGTCAACCCAGCCATGTCAGACCCATAGGGACCCGCCGAAGCCCCGCTTCGCAGCCTCATCGAGCGTGTCCACCGCAACGGCAACATGGTCATTAGCGTTTGCGCGGGCGCGCAGGTTCTCGCCGCGACAGACGTCCTGAACGGTCGACACGCAACTTCCTTCCGGTCAGACATCGACGGACTTCGACACAGCCACCCCAAGACCATATGGGAAAGCGGCGTGCGGTGGGTCGAAGACGGGAACGTCATCACCACTGCCGGGGTCAGCTCCGGCATCGCAGGATCCTTACATCTCGTCGAGCAATACGCAGGCGTCAAAGCGGCCACCAGCATCGCAGCAACCGTCGGATACCCGGCCTGGAGGCCTGGCCCGCCGGAGCAGATGCCCGTCAACGAGATCTCGCCCGCCGACTACCCCTACGCGCTGGCCGCAACCCTTCCCGGCTTCCAGCCCACGTATGCCATTGGCCTCACCCCCGGCGTTGATGAAATCGCCGTCGCCGTTAGCGCCGAGCTCTACGGCGGCGCATCATTTCTCGCCCACACCATCCCCGTCGCTCAGGACGACACCATCAGCACCAAGTACGGCTTCGTACTCGTCGCCACCACAATAGCCCGCGCACCACACATCGACCGGCTCATCGTCCCCGGCGCAACACACACTTCGCTCCACATCGACGGCGCACCGACCTTCCTTCCGCAGGCAAAGCAGCAGGACGGCCAATCTGCTTTCGACCCTATCTTCCAGGACATCGCCCAACTCGCCGGCGCGGACGTCGCGTTCACCGCAGCCAAGTACATCGAGTACCCACTTTCGGACATCCACTCCGATGCCCCATTCCCGCCGCGCATCAGCATCCTGATCGCCGCAACCCTCATCGCCGCAGTAACAGTCGCCTCGCTCCCCTTCGTCGTCGCCAAGACCCGCAAACGCATCAAAGGAACCCGATGACGAGGCCGCTCGCCTCCCGAACCCGCTGAGGTCAGCTCGGCGATCGAGTCGAGCTTCGTCTGCCGGTCTCGCTCCCAACACCGCCGAGAAACAACGACCTCAACGCCAGGATCGAAAATGCGGTGGAACCCTGTCGCGACACCCGGGAGCCCCTGACGAGCCATCTGCGATGTGGAGCAGACCTTGCCGGCCAAGCTGGTCACTGATCCATATGGTGCTGCGGTCACAGGTGGGGTCGTCGATGAATCCGCGTAGCGGAGGTTCCCGGCACCCGGCAGTTCGTAGAGCAGGGGCTCATCGAACCGGAAGACACCGCCACTCCCCTATTCGACCCCACCAAAGTCATCGCCTACGCGAACCAGCACGCGCATAACGTCACCACCGACATTGTGCCCGCGCCACCCACCTAGGCGTGCTCGACGACACTGCACCGATGGGCCACTGGATCGCTGGATCGCTGCCAACGCAACCAGGTGACCTGCCTGTCGTGATCGAGAGCGCGTCGCCGGCTCTCCCGAGGCGAAGACCGCCGCGCGGCCGCGATCCAACGCGGCAGGCCCGGATACGTCCGGGGTGCTCACGTTCGCGGTCCGTTCGACTGTCATCTGCTCACAGGCCGACACATGCACGCGTAAGGCGGCGCGTGCCCCGTCGTCCTGACACGGGTGACGCAGCACTGTGAGATCGGGCGACAGTCAGGCGGTGGCGATCGCCTGGGCGTCCGGCAGCTCCGACTGTCCAGCCCGCGATGTGCGTGCGCAGAGCTTCGACTGGGCCGGACACTACCTGGTAGCTCAAGCAGCAGCCGGGTTCAACGCGCCCCTGATGAGTTCGCGAGCATGTGCGGCGGCCAAGGGTGCAGCCAAACGGTGCACGGCCTGGAAAGACCTGCGCACCGCCGGCCCGTGCCAGTCTTCGGGAAGGTAGTCGGCCGGCAGGTTGGGGTCCCGGTATGGAAACCTGCGCCACATGGTCAGCATGGGGATGTAGTAGCGGAACGCATCGCTCCGCAGTTCTTCCGTGGAATTGGCGAGTGCTGACTGCGGGTCGTCACCCACGAGCTCCAGCCACTGTTTTTCTGCCCCCTTGTAGAGTTCAAGGAACTCGGTGAACTCCTCATCGAGCTCCTTGAGGTCCCACCACTCGGAGATTTTCGGACGCATGGGACCGTCGAAGACGTAGTCGCTTCGGAACAGGTCCACGAACTGGATCAGGCCGAGTGAAGTCAGACGTTCTTTGGCTTGTTCAAGCTTCTGAGATGGTGCTATCCACACGCCGGATGCCACGGAGCCAAATCCGAGACCGGACAGTTCTGAGCGCAATTGATGCCGGCGGTTCCGCATAGATTCAGGTACGGAGAAGACGGCCAGGACCCAGGCGTCCAGGGGGACGGGCTGTTCGGGTGCGAAGATTCGCCGGTCGCCTTCGCGGAAGACGTCCCTGATGGATTCCGAGATGCGGTATTTGGCCACGCCGTCCTCGCGTACGCTTTTCAGCACGCCCTTTGCCTTGAGCCTGGACACCGACGATCTCACGCCTGGTGCATCGTAACCGAGCGTGCCGAGCATCGAAATCAGCGCTGAAACCGGCAGTGCGTCACCCGCGTTCCGGCCGTAGAGCCCGAAAATCGTGACGATGAGTTGCTGGTGGCGGACAGGGGGTGCCGGGACGGCAAGCATGGGGTAGTCCTCATTTCCGCGCCATGGTCGGGGCGCCAATCACGTTCATCATAGGCGCGGGACGGTTCCGTTCCGTGATGATCATGAAGCCAACGGCACCTCACCACCAATCATCTGCCTGCCGTCAGAGCCCTGACGATGTGCCCCGGCCACGGTTGTCCAGTCGTCGATCCGGCGGGAACATGCGCCGTGGTCACCGTACCGTAGGCCGCGACGATGTCGAAGTCGGGAGTGCCGGGTGCTTCCCCGCGGACATCAAACGCCATGGTGAGCGACGTCCGGCCGAGCGCCTGGATGCTCACCGTCGCGGTGACGCGCTGGCCGAACCACAGCTTGGCCCTATAGTTGATCACTTGCTGGACCCGCGGTGCGCTCGGAAAGTAGTCCGGCAATTCCAGGTTTCGAAACAGCTCGGCCTCTGCAGCCTCCACCCAGCGCAGGATGGCCGAATTGTGCTGGTGGCCAGAGGCGTCTGTGTCCACCCATTCCACAGTGCGTTGAACGCTTGCCATAGGCAACCGCGCACTCCTCGACGACTCAGCGTGAGCCATGGTTCTCCTCGCGACGCTGACGCTCTCCGCTTTTCCGGGTCTCCGTCGACGGAAACGCCGAAGGAGACCCGGGATTCGGAATCATGCCCGCTTGCCTTCAAACATCAGCTTGCAGCTGGCGATCCAGCCAACGCTCAATGGCCCGGAGAGGGTATCGAGAGCGGCCGCGTTCACGTTCCAGTCGTTCGGAGCAGTGGCCATGGCTACTTCACCAAGACCGACGCGGATGCGGGGGTCCATCGAAGGTGGGTGCTGATCCCTTCAGCGTCGGGTTCCTTCAGCAGGGACAGCCGGGGCCGCACGGCGTCGGTGCGGGAGCTCGGCGGTTTGCGGCGGCCGGCCCGGAACTGCGGGATCCATTGCGCGCCGGGGCCTTGGTATTCCTGTTCGGCTGCGGCGTGCAGGGTCCACTGGGGGTCGTAGAGGTGGGTGCGGCCGAGGGCGACGAGGTCTGCGCGTCCCGCGAGGAGGATGGAGTTGACGTCGTCGTAGCTGGAGATGGCGCCGACGGCGATGACAGCCGCTCCGGCCGGCGCGGCGACTTCCTGCCGGATGCGGTCAGCGAACGGTGTCTGGTAGCTGCGGCCGAAAGCCGGCTGTTCTTCCTTGGCGACCTGGCCGGTGGAGACGTCGATGCCGGCGGCGCCGTGGGCAACGAACGCCCGGGCAATCTCCACGGAATCATCGGAGGTGTTGCCGCCGTCGATCCAGTCCGTCGCGGAGATGCGTACCGTCACGGGTTTGCCGGCGGGCCAGGCCGCGCGGACGGCGTCGAACACTTCCAGGGGGAACCGGAGGCGGTTCCCCACGCTGCCTCCGTATTCGTCCGTTCGCTGGTTCGAGACCGGCGAAAGGAAGGAGGAGAGCAGGTAGCCGTGGGCTGCGTGGAGCTCGAGGAGGTCGAAACCTGCTTGCTCGGCCCGGAGCGCAGCATCCACGAACTCGGCCTTGATGGCTTCCATGCCGGCACGGTCGAGTTCGCGCGGGGATTGGTTGCCGGGACCGTAAGGCAGGGCTGATGGTCCGACGACGTCCCAGTTGCCGGATGCGAGTGGCTCGTCGATGCCTTCCCACATCAGCCGGGTGGAGCCCTTGCGGCCGGAGTGTCCGATTTGGGCACCGATTTTCGCCGTCGAGTTGGCGTGGACGAAGTCCACGATTTCCTTCCAGCTGTCGCGCTGGCTGTCGGTGTAGAGCCCGGTGCAGCCTGGGGTGATGCGGCCGGCTTCGGAGACGCAGACCATTTCGGTCATGACCAGTCCGGCGCCGCCGAGTGCCTTGGAACCGAGGTGGACTTTGTGGAAGTCGCCCGGGACGCCGTCGACGGCTGAATACATGTCCATCGGGGAGACGACGATGCGGTTCTTCAGCTCCAGTGCGCCGATCCTGAACGGCTGGAACATGGCAGGCGAGACCTCGGCCAGGCCTTGTGTTGCGGCGAAGTTGCGGTCCACGGCGTCGGCGAATTCCGGGTCGCGGAGCCGCAGGTTTTCCTGGGTGATGCGGCGGCTCCTCGTGAGGAGGTTGAAGGCGAACTGCGTGGGGCCCTGCTCCTTGTATTGGGCGATCCGCTCGAACCATTCCAGTGACGCCTGGGCTGCACGCTGGGTGGAGGCGACCACCGGACGACGCTCGGATTCATAGGCAGAGAGCGCAGATTCCACATCCGGGTGCTCGTGCAGGCAGGCGGCGAGTGCCAGGGAGTCTTCCATGGCCAGTTTGGTTCCGGAGCCGATGGAGAAGTGCGCGGTGTGGGCAGCGTCGCCTAGCAGCACCACGTTGCCGTGGCGCCAGCTCTGATTGCGGACTGTGGTGAAGTTGAGCCACTTGGAGTTGTTGGAGAGGACCTCGTAGCCATCGAGTTCCTCGGCGAAGATGGAACGGATCTTGCTGATCGCTTTCTCGTCGGACACACCCGGCGGGAAGATGTCGGCTGCGGTCTCGTCGAAGCCGGCAGCCCGCCACACGTCCTCGTGCATTTCGACAATGAACGTGGACCCTTCGTCGGAGTACGGGTATCCATGGATCTGCATGACCCCCCATTCGGTCTCCTTCACGAAGAACTTGAAAGCCTCGAAAACCTGGTCCGTGCCCAACCACATGAACTTGTTGGGCCGCAGGTTCAGGCTCGGAGAGAAGGAGTCCGCGTACTTGGCGCGGATCTGGGAGTTGACGCCGTCTGCTGCAAGGACCAGGTCATAGCCAGCCTCAAGCTCCTCAACCGGCGGCGCGACGGTTTGGAAACGCAGGTCGACGCCGAGCTCGGCGCACCGGCGCTGAAGCAGTTCCAGCAGTTCCTTGCGGCTCATGGCCGCGAAACCCTGGCCGCCCACCGTCACCGTTTCCCCGCCGAAGTGGATGTCGATATCGGACCAACGGGCGAAGCGCCGGCCCATGTACTCGGCCACGACGGGGTCGGCGTTCCCGATGCCGCCGAGCGTCTCATCGGAGAACACGACGCCGAAACCGAAAGTGTCGCTGGCGGCGTTGCGTTCCCAGAGGGTGATCTCGTGTGACGGGTCCAGTTGCTTCATCAGGGCCGCGAAGTACAGGCCGCCTGGGCCGCCTCCTACGATTGCGATTTTCATGCTTTTGCTCCTTCCGGGGCCTGGCCCATGCCGGCCGGGGTAAGTTGTTGAGTTCCGCGTGGGTTGCATTCATTGAGAACTCCATCGCGGAGTTTGAAGTGCTGGAGTTTGCCGCTGGGGTTGCGTGGCAATTCGGTGACGAACCGGATGTCCCGCGGGTACTTGTAAGGGGCGATCGTCTGCTTGACGAAGTCCTGGATCTCCTTGCGCTTTACAGCATCGCCGATGACGCCTTCGCGCAGGACGACAAAAGCACATACAACGCTGCCACGTTCCGCATCAGGGATCCCGATGACGGCGTTTTCCACCACGTCCGGGTGCAGGTCGATGGCCGTTTCCACTTCGGGGGCTCCGATGTTGTAGCCGGAGGTGACGATCATGTTGTCCGAGCGGGCCTGGTAGGTGAAGTACCCGTCCTCGTCTTTCGTGAACGTATCGCCGGTGACGTTCCAGCCGTTGACCACATAGTTTGCTTGCCGCGGGTCGTCCAGGTAGCGGCATCCGGTGGGGCCGATGACAGCCAAACGACCGGACTGCCCCGGACCGAGTTCATTGCCGTTGTCGTCGAGGATGGTGGCCCTGTACCCGGGAACGGCCCGTCCGGTGGTCCCAGGCCGGATGTCGTCCCCCGATGCCGAGATGAAGACGTGCAGCATTTCGGTGGCTCCGATGCCGTTGACGAGCCGCAGGCCTGTGGCCTCCCGGACCGCCTCCCAGGTCTCCTTGGACAGGTGCTCCCCGGCGGAAACGGCGATGCGCAGGCCCCGGAGGAGCTCGCCGCGATTTTCCTTGAGGATCGCACGGTATGCGGTGGGTGCGGTGAACAGGATCGTGGCTCCGTTGGCCGCTGCATGTTCCGCGAGCTCCACCGGCCCGGCTTTTTCGGTCAGCAGCGAGGATGCGCCGAAGCGCAGCGGGAAGACCACGAGCCCGCCGAGTCCGAAGGTGAAGGCGAGGGGCGGCGACCCTGCGAACACGTCGTCGGCCGTTGGCTGCAGGATGTGGCGGGCAAAAGTGTCCGCGTTCGCGAGGATGTCCCGGTGGAAATGCATGGTGATCTTGGGCGTGCCCGTGGTGCCCGACGTCGGGCCCAGCAGCGCGACGTCGTCGGCGGCGGTGGGCACGGCAATGAACTCGCCGCTCTTCGCGGCGCAGCGAGAGGCGAGGTCCCCGGCGTCGTCGGATCCATAGGAGAGGACAACGGTGTCCTCTCCTGCGGCCGCGGCCAGTTCGTCCATGAACCGGTGATCGGAGATGGCTACGACCGGACGCGTGAGGCTGATAAGCGTGCCGACCTCGCTGGAACGCAGCATCGGCATGGTGGTGACCACCACGGCCCCGGCCTTGAGCACGCCAAGCCAGGCCGCGACAATCCAGGGATTGTTCGGACCGCGCAGCATGACGCGGTTGCCGGGAACCACCCCGAAGTCCTCGGTGAGGACTTGGGCGACCTGGTTGGCGCGCTGCTGCAAGTCGCCGTACGTCCAGACCGTGCCGTCCGGGGTACGCAGGGCGGCCCGCTCCGAACCATGGTTTGCGACGGCGTCGTCAATGAGCGCCGCTGCTGCGTTGAGCGTCGCCGGGTACTGGAGTTCCGGCAGGGTGAATTCCAGGGTCGGCCACATGCCCGCCGGTGGCAGATGGTCGCGGGTGAAGGTGTCCACGTGGGCTGATCTCAACATTGTCATGGCCACTCCTTTCGGTAATACGGCGGATAAGTCGAAAGTGTTCAGGAGCCGGCGCGGATCATGCCCTCTTGGGCCACCGTTGCCAGCAGGCGTCCTTGCCTGTCGAAGAAGCGGCCCATGGCCAGCCCCCTGTTGCTTTGCCCGGACACTGCTTCCTGGGCGTACAGGATCCAGTCGTCAGCGCGGCCGTCCCGGTGGAACCACATGGAGTGGTCGAGGCTGGCCGTGGCGAGTCCGGGACTGGACCAGTGGAGTCCGTTCACCCGGAGCAGGGGCTCCAGGATGGTGTAGTCGCAGACATAGGCCAGTGCCGCGCGGTGCAGATCGGCGGTCGCGTGTTCGTTGCCCGCGTCGGGCAATTGCTCGAAAGCCTTCACCCAGATGGCCTGGTGTGGCATGGAATCGCCTTCCACCTGCAGATATACCGGACCGGGAATGTGTCGCATGTCGAAGCTTCGCTTCGAGGACCAGTACTCGGCAGCGGACCCCTCGACGCCCTGCAGCACCTCCGCAGCGCTGCGGAGGGATTCGGGTTCGACGGCGGATGGCGCCTCGGGCTGAAAATCCGGGCCGTCTTCGGGCACCTGGAAAGAACCCATCGCCGCGTACACGGTCTTGCCGTTCTGGTAGCCCCGCACGCTGCGGGTCGAGTATCCGCGGCCGTCGCGGAGGCGTTCGACCTCGTAGCGGACCGTGGCCCCGATCTCCACGGGGCGCATGAAGTTGCTGTGCATGGAATGCAGCGATCGGTCGGCGTCGACCGAGCGCATCATCGCTGCCGCGGCCTGGGCCACCATGTCTCCGCCGTAGGCTTTGGGCCACGGAACGTATTGCGAGGTGGCTTCGTAGGCTTCGTCGTGGATCTGGGCGGGGACGGCCGTCAGTTCGATGGCCTTGAGGAATGCCTCCGCGGTCAAAGTTCCAGTGGACATGTCCATCAGGCCCTGCGGAAGTCTGCGAGGGTCTCGTCGGCAACGTCTTCGAGGTTGACCACGAGGTTCTCCGGGGTGCGCGCGGTCAACCACACGAGTTCTTCGGTGACGGACATGTTGGCCTCGACGTGCGGCATGAACGGCGGGACGAATACCCAGTCGCCGGCCTTCATGTCCAGGAACTCGGAGTAGTTTTCGCCGAAGTAGATGCGGCCGTGGCCGCGGAGCACGTAGCCGCCGGTTTCCGCTTCGCCGTGGTGGTGCGGCAGGGAGCGGTAGCCGGGAACGTTGGAGACCTGCCCGAACCAGATCTTGGTGGCCGGCGTGTGCTGGATGCTGACGCCGGAGACGCGGATGCAGTCGCCGGACTGGGCGGTGTTGGTGTCCTCTTCGCCGCCGCGGGTGACGACAGGTACCACTTTGCCGTCCGGCTGGGCGTAGATGGAGTTGTCGCCTTCGAGGCGGTAATCGGTAGCAGTGGGGTTCATGGTGGTCACTCCTTTGAAGTGGTTGGTCGTTGTCTTGGTCTAGACGTTGGCGGGGACGGGTGCGTGGATCCGGAAATGGTTTTCCAGCCTTCCGATCCCGTCGATTTCGGTGGTGAGGACGTCGCCGTCGTTCAGGAAGCGTGGCGGCGTCATGCCCATCCCCACTCCCCCGGGCGTACCAGTCAGGACAAGGTCGCCGGGGCGCAGGATGGTGAACTGGGAAATGTAGGAAAGGAGCTTCGCCGGGCCGAACACCAGTGTGCTGGTGTTGCCGTGCTGCACGAGCTCACCGTTGACATAGCCGCGAACCTCGAAATCGCCGTCGGCCTCGTCCGCGGTCAGCATGACCGGGCCCACCGGCGTCGTTCGGTCGAAAGCCTTGCCTTGGAACCACTGCAACGTGCGGTTCTGCCAATCCCGCATGGAAACGTCGTTGGCCACCGTGTACCCGGCGATGGCATTCCGTGCTTCGTCTTCGTCCGCGCGGAACAGCTCGGAGCCGACGACGACGGCCAACTCGGCTTCCCAGTCGACCTTCACGCTGCCGTGGACGTGGATGGTGTCGGCCGGGCCGGTGAGGGTGTCCGCGTATTTGGCGAACAGCGTGGGGAACTCGGGAAGATCGCGGCCCATCTCCTGGATGTGGTCGCCGTAGTTCAGGCCACAGCAGATGACCTTGCCGGCCCGGGAAGCAGCGGGGCGAAGGCAACGCCACTGATGGCGTTGCCTCCGGCTGTCGCCACTTTTTCCACGATGGTTCGCCACTGCGGCTGGGCAAGAAGCGCCCCGACGTCGCTGGCCGGCAGCGCGAGGTAGGAGTCGGAGCCCGTGACGAGCGCCGCCGTCGTGCCCTTTTCGGCTGTCCGCAGGGTGGCGAGTTTCATGCGTTCTTTCCTTCCAATGCTGCTTCCCGAATGTGTATGTCGACTTTTTTACGATCGTCACATATGCTCAACGTAGCACGACAGGAATGATCTGCACAGAGGCTTTTCAAAAGTTTTCGCAAGTGCCAACAACGAGGAGGAACAGCATGAGCCACAGGACGATCAACCCGGAGTCGCTCCCCAAGCCATCAGGTTTTGCACACGGAATGCTCGCCGGAAACACTTTGTTCCTGGGTGGCCAGACGGCCCTGGACAAGGACATGAACATCGTCCCGGGCGGAATTGTCGAACAGTTCACCCAGGCGTTTTCGAACGTCCTGACCACGCTGCGCGAGGCAGGCGGTCAGCCCGAGGACCTGGTCAGCGTGACCATCTACCTCACCGACGTGGACGACTACATGGCCAACGGACGCGCGATCGGACGGATCTGGCGTGAAATGGCCGGATCCGAATACCCCGCCATGGCCGGAATCGGCATCACACGCCTATGGCAGAAGGAAGCCCTCATCGAAATCCAGGGCATCGCCGTCATCCCCGAGCGCTAGCCGGCTTGGGAGTTCCTTGGCTGCTCCTGCCCGCTTAGGAAGCGCCTACGTGGGCACGAACAGTGGCGTGCTCAGGCCAGGCATTGCGAACGGCCGACGCGGACTAGTATGAAGTTCTGGGCTACGACACCGGCAGCCTGAAGCCTGCGTCAGGAGGGATTCCAGCCTTGTTGCCATCACGGATTCGCGAACTGAGGCGCAACCGCGGCCTGACCCTGGACCAGGTCTCCAAACAAACAGGACTGTCCGTCGCCATGCTCAGCCAGGTCGAACGGGGCCAGAGCGACCCAAGCCTGGAATCCCTCCGGCGCCTGGCCGAAGCTCTGCAGGTTCCCCTGTTCGACCTTTTCCGCGGCGAAGTAGCCGAACCGGTCGCCGTGATCCGCCACGACGAACGCCGTCTGGTCTCTTCACCGCACCTGCACGTCACCTACTCCCAGGTGTCGCGTTCGGGCGGGAAGGTCGAAGTCCTGGAGGGCACACTCGACCCGGGCGCGGCATCCTCCGAACTCCCCCGCACACATATTTCCGAAGAGTGCGTCCTGGTGCTCGAAGGATCACTCATCGCTGAAATCGACGGCACCGAGTATGCTCTCGGCGCCGGAGACAGCTGCCATTTCGACTCCACTCTCCCCCACAGGTTCCTGAACCCGCACCACGACAAGGCACGATTCATCATCTCGGTAACACCGCCCTCCAACTGATCAGGACCTGAGCCACGTTCTCCGAAGCACTTTCCCCTCCAATCAAATACCCCTGAGGCGTGCCGCTGGTGCCCCTCCGCCTGGAGATCCAGTCGGAGGGGCACCGCCTCGTTCTCGGCTACGTGGTCCGCAATCAGTGGCCGCTGAAGGCTTCGGCGAGCCACCAAGCGCCGCCGTCTGAGGCGATTTTCGCATCGATGACGAGGGGCCGGTCCGGACCGGAGCCGGCCCAAGCGCTCAGGGGAGCGAGATCCTCGGGGGTCCGGACGGTGATGGCCTGGCAGCCGTAGCCGCGGGCGATGGCCGCGATATCGGTCTCGGGGAATGTCACCGTCGAGACATCCACCGACTTGTCTGCCGCGAAGTGGTGTACTTCCGCACCGTAAGCGGCGTCGTTATACACGATGCACAGCAACGGCAGGCGGAGCCGGACTGCCGTTTCAAGCTCGCTGATGCCCATGAGGAAACCCCCGTCGCCGGTTCCGAGCACCGGAAGCCGGCGGGGCTGGGCGAGGGCGGCCCCGACCGCGGTGGCCAGGCCGAGCCCTATTGACTGGAAGGCCTGGGTGAAGCAGAACCCGTTCTCGTCCGGGACGTCCAGGTACTGGCTCGGGTAGCCCATGAAGTTTCCGGAGTCGACAGCGACCACGCGTTCGGGAGGGAGGAGTTCGTTGATCCTGCTGGTGAGCACGCGGGGGTCTATGCGCCGCGATCCATTTTCACCGGCCTCGTAGAGGTCGCGGATCGGCACGTCCTGCCACCGCGACGAGGTGGCGATTCTGGCCCGGATCTCCTCGGTGCGGTACCCCGGTCTGGGAGCCGCCCCGCGGCGCTTTAGTTCGGCGAGGACCTCGGCGGCGGTGGCGCCGGCCTCGCCGAGGACACCCAGGGTGATGGGCCGGTTGGCGCCCAAGGCGGCGTCGTCGACGTCGACCTGCACGACGGCGGTGTTCTTGCCTATCAGGGTGCCGTGGCGCATGGTCCACATATTCAGGGCGCATCCAAAGCCGACGATGAGGTCCGCGCCTGCGATGAGCTCCGCCGTCGTCGGGGAAGAGAACCCGCCCGAGATCCCCAGGCCGAACGGCTCGCCGGCGAACAGTCCCTTGGCCACCGCGGAGGTCGCCACAAGCGCCCCTGAGTGCGCGGCGAGTGCCAGGATCTCCTCCCGGGCGTACCGGCCGCCGCGCCCGGCGACGAATACGGGCCGCCGGGCGCCGAGAATGAGGTCGGCGAGGGCATCGACGCTCGATACGGCAGGGCGGACCCGGGCGGGAGGATCGATGCGGGTGGCCTGCTCCGGGGCGGGCACCTGTTGCGTCTGGACGTCGAGGGGCAGATTGAGCACGACGGTGCGGCGTTCGTTCTGTGCGGTGCGGAATGCGCGGACGACGTCGGCCACCGCGGAGGCGGCGGAATGGACCCGTTCGGAGACCGCGCCAATAGATCGGGCAAGGCCTGGCTGGTCCATGGCGAAGTTCGACTTCACCGCGGCGCCGGCCGTCTCGGCGGCGAGCACCACGAGAGGGGTGCGTGATTTCGCGGCCTCGCCGATGCCCGTTGCGGCGTTGGTCAGGCCGCAGCCCTGGTGGACGGAAAGCAGGGCAACTTTACCGGACATCCTTGCGAAGGCGTCGGCCATGGTGGCGGCGCCACCCTCGTGGCGGGCGGCCGTGTACGGCACGCCGTGCCGGATCAAAGAATTGGTGACGTCGAAATTGCCGGAACCGACGACGCCGAAGCAGTGTCCGGCGCCCAGTTCCGCGAGCGTTCGGCCGACCAATTCGGCGACGGTTTCACTGACGGGTGCCGAGGGGGCCTCCGGGCTGGTTGAGGCGTGGAGCGGGGTCGTCATCCGTGGGCTCCGTCCACGAAGGCGAGGACCCGGGCCGGGGAGCCTGTCCCGCCCAGGATCGGCAGTGGCGCCACCACGATGACGGCGCCCGTGGCCGGGAGCCGGTCAAGGTTCTGCAGGGAGGTGACGCCGTACTTGTCCGCGCCGAGCAGGAAGTGGTGCAACGGGAAGATCGGGTCCATCGTCGGAGCGAGCCCTGCATCGATCCCTACGGTCTCCACCCCGACCCCGGAGATGGGCGCCACGTCCGCCAGCCACCGGGCGCACTCGACAGTGAAACCCGGGGTGTGGGCTCCGGCCTCGTCGGCGTTGAGGAACCGGATCGGGTCCTGGGCGTACGCGCCCCAACCCGTGCGTACCAGCAGCCACGCATTCTCGGGAATGGGCCCGTGCCGGTCTTCCCACGCCTTGACGTGCTCGACGTCGACCAGGAAGTCCGCATCTGCGGCTGCCTCCCGCGTGACATCGAGCACGCAGGCGGGGCCGACCAGCCGCGAGGGTTCGATTTGCGACACATCCTTCCCGCCCCGGCCTGTCGCCCAGTGAACGGGTGCGTCGAGATGGGTTCCGATGTGCTCGCCGGTGCTGATGTTGTGGTGCTTCCAGAGCGGCCCGGGCTCGTTGTAGGCCGAAACTTCCTCGAGGCTGAAATCCACCAGATTCGCGAATGGCTCCGGCAAACGGATGGTCGGGGTTTCGTTCGACAGTGTGTTGGTCAAGTCGACCACGCGCACCTCGCCTGCAGCGAGTGAAGCGAGCAGCCCGGTCAGCTGTGACATAGGGACTCCTTTGTGAAATAGATGGGAGGGTCGGCGACTCTGTGCGCCGCGTTGGTGTCGTATTGTCCTCGTGGCGTACCGTCTTGGTGACGATGCACACGAGTTGTCTCTGTGCCTTGCTCAACAGATCAATCCTGAATGGGTGATGCAGAGGCCGCCACGACCCATACCGCTAAGGACGGCCTCTGCTTTCAGGGGGACCGCAGCGTCAGTGTTGGCGGGCGGTGTCCTTTTCCGCGCTTTCAACGCTTGGCGTCTGCTGGGCGGCGGCGGTCACGTTTACGGTTCCGCCGTGTCCCCGTCGGCGGATCAGCATCACCAGTACGGATGCGAGCAGCGCGGGCACCGCAAACGCTAGGAAATTGGCTTGCAAACCCCAGCCGGTCGAGAGGATCAATCCGCCGTAGAGCGGGCCGGCGATCGCCCCGATCCGACCGATGCCCAATGCCCAGCCCAGCCCCGCAGCCCGCAACCGCTCAGGGTAGAAGCTGCCAATGAAGGCCGTGAGCAGTGTCTGTGTGCCGATGGTGCATGCTCCCGCTACCGTGACCAAGGCAAGCAGGACCGGGGTCGGGAAGCGGATCATGAGCAGCAGGATGGACACGGCCGCGCCGGCGAACATACCGGCCACGACGATGCGGGAGCCGATGCGGTCGGCGACCAGGCCGAGCAGCGGAGTGCCTAGAATCGCTCCGGCGTTCAGGGCGAGGAGGAAGGCCAGCGAGGTCCCCAAGGGATACCCCGCCTCACGCATGATCTGGGCGAGCCAGGTGTTCAGCCCATAAACGAGTAGCAGCCCGAAAGCGACGACGAGCCAGAACAGGATGGTGGTCGCCGCGTAGCGGCGATCGAGAAGCGCCCTTACCCCAGTGCGCTCTGCGCCGTCGGGGACCGGGTCTGGGACCTGAATCCCGTATCGGGCTGCAAGCGCGGTCGCCTCCGCGCGGCGCCCGCGGCCCACCAGGAAGGTGACCGACTCGGGCAATGCAGCAAGGATGACGATTAGCAGCACAGCGCCAAGCGCCGCCCCGATCCAGAACATCGTGCGCCAGCCCGAAGCCTGGAGAATCCATATCGCACTCAACGAGGCCAGGATGCCGCCGATCGAGTACCCGGAGAACATGACGGCGTTGGCCGTGCTGCGCCGTCCGGCGCGGGCGTACTCGAGGGTCATCGCTATCGCAGTGGGCATGAGTCCCCCGAGGCCGATGCCGGATGCGAGCCTCGTCAGGCCGAAGAGCTCCGGTGACGGCGACAGGGCCGAAAGTGCCATCCCCACGGAGAACCACGCGACGCAGGCGATCATCAATCGACGCCGACCGATGCGATCGGTCAGTGCGCCGGCGAGCAGCGCGCCGATCATCATCCCGGCCAGTGCCAGAGACCCGATCTGGCCTGCCTGGGCCGGCGTGAGGGCCCACTGACCGCTGATCAGGGCGGGCACCACCGTGCCATATACGATCAAATCGTAGCCGTCGACCATGATCGCGAACCAACAGCAGGCGATGACCCATGCCCCGGAGCGGACACGTCCCGCCAGGGCTCCAGGCGGGGCACCACCCGGGGACGGGGGCGAAGACTGCAATATGGACGTTTCGGTCGTTTCATCCATGGAAACCTCCTCAGGGAACACTTCTTTGTGTAGGGGGATTTGTGTAGGGGAACTTTTTAGCAAGGGGAGAAGTTGTCTTCCCGGACAGCATTGAGGGCAGAACCGGGCCTTGGAAAGGCGGTTCGCGGTCAGAAGCGCAAGGCCTTGGTTCGCCCCATCAAATGAGAGGGCGCGGCGCTCCATCACGAGTGCGGTGATGCCGGTCACACGAACGCTACTCAGATCCCGCGGAGTCAGCTAATTGATTGTTTCGATGGGAGGCATACGCTTCGGCTATGGGAAAAGCCCATAAATTCTGCCGATGGGTGCGATCGAAAAGAACGTCTTTATCTATGGGCGCGGCCATCGTAGCGTTTTTTCATGACAACAAGCGCACGCGAAACCGAAGCAGCCCCCTCGACGGCAGAAGAACAAGTCAGCCACCCCGGATTCGACCTCCGACTATGGTTGAACGAACTCCGCCGTCTCGGCGAGTTGGATGAAGTCTCCGGTGCCGAACTCGATTACGAGATCGGCGCCATCACCGACCTCAACGCGAAGAACCGGGGCCGCGCCCTTCTGTTTGACCGGATCCCCGGTTACGAAGGCGCCGGCAGTGTCCTCTCCTGCTCCCTG
This sequence comes from Arthrobacter sp. MMS24-S77, assembly GCF_054888235.1. Classification (NCBI taxonomy): domain Bacteria; kingdom Bacillati; phylum Actinomycetota; class Actinomycetes; order Micrococcales; family Micrococcaceae; genus Arthrobacter; species Arthrobacter sp. MMS24-S77. The sequence continues at coordinate 493,210 of NZ_JBTZRN010000001.1, read as the reverse complement.
GGCAGCCCGGCGCGTGTGGCCTCCGCGCTCGGTCTGCCGGAGGGGCTCGATGTGCACCAACTGGTCGAGCAGCTGCGTGGCCTGCCCCGGCAGTGGCAAGCTGCTGCCGCGCAGTACCAGCCGCGGGTCGTGGAAACCGGCCCGGTCTGCAACGAGATCCTCAGCGGGGATCAGATCGACCTCCGTTCCTATCCCGCCCCGCTCTGGCACGAGGGCGACGGCGCCCGCTACCTGGGGACGGGCGGCAGCGTCATCACGCGCGATCCGGAGACCCATGACGTCAATTACGGCACCTACCGTGTGTCGGTTCGGGACGAGCGTTCCCTGGGTGTATTCATCGAGCCCATCAACCACGGCGGCATCCATCTGAACAAGTACCTCGAACGAGGCGAACGTGCCCCGATAGCTGTCAGCTTCGGCCACGGACCCCTCATCTACCTTGCGTCGGCACTGCCCCTCCCCTACGGCGTCAACGAACTCTCGGTTGCCGGCGCCATCGCAGGCACACCGGTCGACGTCATCGAGGGCGAGGTCACGGGCCTGCCGATCCCGGCTTCCTCCGAACTGGCGATCGAGGGATGGGTGGAGCCGGACGACGAGGATTGGGAGGGCCCGTTCGGGGAATTTACCGGGTATTTTGCAGGCGGCCGCGAGAAGCGCCCGGTCATCCATGTCGAGCGCGTCTACTCCCGCGGCAGGCCGATCGTCTACGGATCCCTGCCGGGTAAGCCCCCCTTCGACCATTCCTTCTGGCGGGCCGCACTGGAATCCTCGCTGCTGCTCGACGAGTTGCAGGCGCTTATACCCGGTGTCAGTGCCGCATGGAAATACGAGACCGGATCGGCGAACTTCTTCAACGTCGTTTCGATCAAGCAGCGATACGCCGGTCACGCGCAACAAGTGGGCGCCGCCGCCGCACTCGTTGCCGGCGGTGTCTCCATGGGCCGCTATGTTGTCGTCGTCGACGATGACATCGACGTCACCGACATCGACGACGTCATCTGGGCGATCTCCACACGAACCGACCCCGCGCAGAGCATCCAGATCATCCGGGACACACCTACGAATCCGTTGGACCCGATGCTGGCCGACCCCGAGGGTCCATGGGTCTCTTCGCGGGCGATCATCAACGCCTGCCGCCCCTACCACCGCCTTCGCGACTTCGCCCCGGTCGTCGAGGTCAGCCCCGACCTCGCACGCCGGGTCCGTGAACGTTGGGGCGCTCAGCTGGGCTGGACCAAATAACAATGGCAGACTACGACGCCGTCTTCGTCGGCAGCGGGATCAACACCTTGACCGCTGCCGCGCTCCTGGCCCAGGAGGGCTGGCGGTGCGGTGTGTTCGAGCGGCAGGACCACCTCGGGGGCGCGATCCACACCACGGAGTTGGCGCCGGGATACATCCATGATCTATACGCCATCAGCCACGCGATGTTCCTCGGCTCGGCGGCCTACGCCCGTCTGGCCGAGGACCTCGCGGCGCGGGGCTTGAGATACCTCCACTGCAGTGTCCCGGCCGGCGGGCTCACCGCTGATGGCGACTCGGCGACCCTAACGACCGATCCGGAACGCAACATGACCGCGTTCGAGGGGGCCGGAGCCGGAGACGGGGAGACCTGGCGCCGGCTGCGTGCCGAGCATCAGGAGGTCGCGCACCTGGTCCGCGGGATCATGTCCGGGGACCTGCTCTCCCGGCAGGGGGTCGTGCTCGGTCTCGGGGCTTACCGCCAGCTGGGGATGAAGGGACTGCTGAAGTTCAGCGGTGAGCTCCTGGAATCGTGCCGGGACTGGAGCGATCGTTTCCGCTCCCCCACGACCCAGGCACTTCTCGCGCCGTGGACGCTGCACGCGGGCATGGGACCGGAGCAGCCATCCTCCGGCTTCATGACGCGCATGATGTCCATGTCCCTGGAGGCCCGCGGAACGCCCGTCCCCGAAGGGGGCGGGAACCGGCTCGTCGACGCCCTGGCAGGAATCATCCGTGATGCCGGCGGCACGTGCCTCACCGGCAACGGGGTGGGCGCCGTGCTCGTCGAGCGCGGGCGAGCCGCCGGCGTGCGTCTGGCGGACGGCACCTTGGTCACCGCCAAGCGCGGAGTCGTAGCAGGCGTGACGCCGACCCAGCTCTACGGCAGCCTGCTCGCGGACGTACCGGAGGCGCACGCCGCCGCCCAGGCAGCCCGTCGGTTCCGCTACGGCCGCGCCCGCATGCAGCTCCACTTCGCCCTCAGCGGGCGTCCGGAATGGCCCGATCCCCAGCTCCTGGATGCGGCCACGATCCACCTCACCTCCGGGGTCGATGCGATCTCCCGATCGGTCAACGAGGCCGAACGCGGGCTCATCCCCGCCCTCCCGACGCTGACGGTCGGCCAACCTGTCGCGGTCGACCCCTCGCGAGCGCCCGAGGGCGGGTGGATCTTCGCGGTCCAGCTGCACGAGATGCCCTCCCGCCTGCGGGGCGACGCAGCCGGCCAGATCGACGCGCCTGACGGTGTGTGGACCGAGGACTTGCGCGAGCGGGTCGCGGACCGGGCCCAGCAGATTCTGGCCAAGCACATTCCGAACTTCGAGAGCTCAATCATCCGACGGGTGGCGATGTCTCCCACCGACCTCGCACGCGCCAACGAGAACTTCGTGGGCGGCGACGGCTCCAGCGGAGCGTTCTCCCTTGACCAGAGCCTGCTCTGGCGACCCCGGCCCGACCTCACCGGACACATCACGCCGGTCAGGGACCTTTATCTGGTCGGGGCAAGCACCCACCCCGGCCCCGGTCTGGGCGCCGGCTCCGGGATCATCGTCGCCAACCGCATGAGTGCCGCCCGGCGCGGCTGGCGGATCCCGGCGCGTTTGTCCTCGGTACGTTCGTCCCCGGCCCAGGCGAACAGCCCTGCCAATCGTCCCCATTCGACGGGAGTCCATCAGTGAAGAAGAAAATCGTCATCGGGATCTCCGGCAGCACCGGCGTCATCCTCGGGGTGCGCGCACTCCAGATGCTCCGCGAGGTACCCGATGTGGAGACACACCTGGTCCTCTCGCGCGCCGGCGCCCTCAACCTTCAGCTGGAAACCAACTACACCGCGCAGGACGTCCGTGCACTCGCGGACGTCGTGCACGGTTTCTCCGATATCGGCGCCCCGATCGCCAGCGGGTCGTTCCGCGCGGATGCGATGATCGTGGTGCCGTGCTCCATGAAGACCTTGTCCGGGATTGCGCACTCTTACGCAGACAATCTGCTGGTCCGGGCCGCCGATGTCATGCTGAAGGAACGTCGGACCCTTGTATTGGCCGTGCGCGAGACTCCGCTGCACTTGGGGCATCTGCGTCTGTTGACCCAGGCAGCGGAGCTCGGAGCGGTCATCTTCCCGCCTGTACCGGCCTTCTACCACCGCCCGGAGAACCTCGAGGACGTCATCGATCAATCCGTTGGCCGCATGCTGGACCAGGTCGGTATCGAGCTCCCGGCGCTGCCACGCTGGCCGGGCACCGCCGCTGCAGCCGCGGCAGCCGCCTCCCGTCGTCTGGTTGCCCCCGAGGTCGAGGGCTCGCCGCCGCCCGTTGACGGCGGGCTTCACCTCGAGATGGCGCGCAATGGCGCCGGGCCGCGCTCATGAGCGCGGGCGGCGACGGCGACCGGGTCCCGGAGGCCTTGGCCCTCGCGCTAGGGGGCACATTCGGGCCAGGGGGCGCCATGAGTGCCGAATGCGAGGCTGTCGCCATCACGACCGTGGACGAGGACGGGTGGCCGCGCACTGCCCTGCTCAGCCTCGCTGAAGTGGTGCTGACGAGCAATGGCCGGATCGCGATCCTGCTGCACAACGGCTCGACGGGCGCAGCCAACCTCCGCCGGAACGGCCGGCTCCTGGTGACGGTTGCCGCCGGCGGCAACCTCTACGACCTGAAGTTCACGGTCCAGGAGCAAGGACCTGTCCTGACTAACCCCCCGCGGACCACCTTCACCGGCATGCTCCGCGCAGTGCGGGAACAACGGGCATCGTACGCGACGGTCACTTCCGGCATCCGGTTCATCCTGCACGCCTCAGACACAGTGCTGCCCCGTTGGCATGAGCAGCTCACCCACTTGCAAAGCGCCCTGGACCCCGCCTGACCTTGCCGCTGCCCACCCGGCCAAACCCACACCCATGACCATCTCGCTATCAGTCGCGGGAAGGAAATCAACGGAATCCATCGACGCTGCCGATAACTATCCGGTATAGTTGCAAGGGTGATGCTTGCGCAGCTTGAAGGATTTCTCGTGACGGTGCGGGAGAAGAGCATTTCCCGTGCGGCTGAGAAGTCTTTCCTGTCACAGCCGGCACTGACCGCCCGGATCCAGTCTCTCGAACAGGAACTCGGTGCTCCACTTCTCATCCGGACGTCCCGCGGCGTGCGGCTGTCGGAGGCGGGCAAGGCATTCCTTCCGTATGCCCTGCGGGCCATCCAGGCCATCGACGAAGGGCGGAAGCTGGTCAATCAGCTCACGACAGGGGACGCCGGAGTTCTCACGCTCGCGACGGTACCCGGGCTGCTGACGACGGTCCTGCCGCCGATGCTCAAACAGTTCCGGGATGCTTTCCCGGACGTGCCCGTCAACGTCCGTACGGCCCACCCCGACGAGGTGGTCGATCTCGTGCTGCGCGAGGAAGTGCAACTCGGCTTCGCCTGCGATGCGGAACATCCGGAGCTCGAGTCGATCCCGATCCATCAGGACGAGATCGTCTGCGTGCACGGTCCCAACCACCCGGTGAGCAACGGCGGCGAAATCTCCTTGCACGAAATCGCCTCGGCTCAACTGATCATGTTCTCGGAGTCTGACTTCGAACAGCTCCTCTCGAACCTCCTCCACGAGGCGGGGATTCCTCCCGCCGCCGTGCTCACCCTCGACAGCATCGACGCTGCCAAGAAAATGGTCGAAAGCGACCTCGGCGTGGCTTTCTTGCCGCGAATAGCGCTCGAGCAGGAGGAAATCGACTCCGGACGCTTTGTCCTTCGCCGACTGCCCGCTGCAGCTTCCGTGCGGCGCCTCATCGTCGCGCTGCATCGACGCGATGCACAGCCGCTCGTCGGTCCCGCCGCACATTTCCTGGACGTAGTCCTGGAAGATCGCCGCATGCTTCCATAGCTGAGGCCTATGGCGGCCATCCAAAATATCGGCTATTTCAATGTCGACCTCGCTGCTAGCGTTTCCGGCATGCGAACGGCCGCAATTTCGCCGACCGAGGAGATGAGATGCCAGTCATTCACGCAAATTCCTGCAACATCCACTACGAGACTGTTGGCTCCGGAGAGCCTATCGTCTTCCTACACGGCGAATCACACAGCACCCGCTTGTTCGACCGGCAACTCGAGCATTTCGGCGAAAACTACCGTTGCATCGCCTACGACCGTCGAGGGCACGCGAGGAGCGAGGCTCCGCCTTACGGGTATTCCGTGTGGAACCAGACCGGCGACATGCGGAAACTCTTCGATGCACTAGGCATCGAACGCGCCACTATCGTCGCCGTCGCGATGAGCACTCCCATCGCGGTGTCGTTTGCGCTGCGGCATCCGGAGCGGGTGAAGGCCTTGGTCTTGTCGTCCTGGTATGAGCTTGATGGTTTTCCCCTCCTGGAGGAGCGTCGCAAGAGGCACCAACTCTCGTTTGCGGACCTGCATTCGAAGTTCCGCGACGTGCTCCTTCAGCAGGGAAGGGAAGGGCTCGAGAACTTCATCGAGGAGAACTACCAGACCATGCTCCCGATTCTCCCGCCCGACAAGCCGGAGGTCCGCCGGCAACTGGTCGAGATCTTCGCCGGGCATGCGGCCGAGCACTATGTGCAGGCCGGGGAGTACTACACCTCAATTCCCTTCCTCCGCGAAGAGCTTCGACGGATCACCTGCCCCATTCTTGGCATCTGTGGAACCGAGGACCCATCACCCGACAGGCCCGAACTCCTTGCCGACCTCCCGAACTTCCGGCAGGAGTGGATTCCCGGGGCGCGCCGATTCAGCATGATGGAATACCCGGAGGTGTTCAACGAGGTACTCGAAGCCTTCCTCGTCGAAAACAGCGCCCGCCCAGTGCTGGCCTAGCGAGCCTAGGGCACAAGGCCTCCCCGAAGCCCTCCGGCGTCCACGCGGCAGCACCTGAGGACTCTGGTACCGGCGGCGTTCGCCTATAAGCTCGCAGCGAAGGTTTCTGCACTCTTTGCCCGCGTGGCTGTCCGCGGGCGGAGGATGGCAGGGCCAAGGGGGATGCGGTATCCGATAATGGACCCCAGGATCGATGCCGTGAGCACCACTCCGAGGATTCCGACGACGAAAAGCAGCCATGCCGCAACCGTCAGCCCTACTGTCGGTAGGAATCCGATGATCGTGAAGCCGAGCGTCAGCAGAGCCAGGGCCGCAAGAACGTACACACCCGCGTCGACGATATTGCTTCTTAGCGTTGCCGGAGAGCAGGCAAGCAGGAATACGCCCACCAAAATCCAGCAGATGCCGCCGACTTGGGGTGAGAAGGGCAGGCCGAGCATCGCGCTGATCGTCGAGCCAACGTTAAGCACACCGCCGACTCCTCCGAAGAACGCCGCGAAGACCATGAAGACATTACCGTCGAAGTCGTCGCCGCGCTTGAACAGGATCACCGATCCGGCGAGGTAGCTGCCATATACAGCGAGTTGGACGACTCCGACGGCAAGGCTGCCACCGGGTCCCAAATACCCAAGGATGTTGGCCCAGAACAGGAACGATAGCGTGCTGAATATGAACGCCATGGACGCACCTGGGTGGCTTGGGCGTTGGACGTGGACTACCGGAGGTACGTTTTGATGCTCGTTTCCCATGTCATCCTCCTTGATGATGAACTGAACTATTAGTGGATTGGACGCATTTTGCCGGACTCGAAGAGTGGCACGCAGGTAAGCCGGACGGAGAACCGGGATTCAAATCGTCTACCGGGATGATGCGGTGATGATGGGTCCTTTGGGAGTTGACGAACCGGGCTGGATGGCCGGTTTGTCCAGCGTCATGCCGACCTGACCAGGTCGGCATGACGGTTCTTCCGGGTTACAGAAGCCCGGTAAGTCAGACAAAGCTAGTCAGCAGCGAGCTGCCATCACGGGGCGGCAGGGCCCGGGACGAGGCCGGCCCTGAGCTCGGCGGCGAGGCGTCCGACAGCAGCGGGGCCACCCCGGCGGAGGGCGGCCACGATGGCGGTACCCACGATCACGCCGTCGGCGTAAGCTGCGATCTCCCGGACGTGCCCGGCGTGCGAGATTCCTAGGCCTACACAGACGCGCTCCGCGCCCGCATCGCGTGCGGCGGCGACTACCCGCCGGGCGCTCTCGTCGACGGTCTCCCGGGCACCAGTGACTCCCATGAGGGAAACCGCGTACGTGAATCCGCGCGTCGCGGCGACCGTCATCGCCATGCGGTCCGGGGAAGTGGACGGCGCGACGAGGAAGACCCGGTCCAGGCCGTACTTCTCGGAGGCCTCCAGCCACTCGGCTGCCTCATCCGGGATGAGGTCGGGCGTGATGATCCCCGCCCCGCCGGCCTCGGCGAGGCGCCGGGCGAACTCGTCGACGCCCAGACGCGCGACCGGGTTCCAGTAGGTCATGACGAGGACGGCGGCGTCGGTCGCCTCGCTGACTGCCTTGACGACGTCGAACACGCTCGCCACTCGGAAGCCGTTGGCCAGGGCTTCCGTAGTGGCAGCCTGGATGAGGGTCCCGTCCATGACGGGATCGGAGTACGGAATGCCGATCTCGATGATGTCCGCGCCGTTGCTGGCGAGCTCGATCGCAGCCTCAATGCTCCCCTGCACGCTGGGGTATCCCGCCGGCAGATACCCCACGAGGGCGGCACGGCCTTCCGCCTTGGCCCGATCGATCGCGGCCGCGGCCCTGCTCACGGCCTTTCGCTTGGGGCTGGCCCCCTCAGCATCAGGCTCTCCCATCCCTCTCATGCGTTCTCCTCACTAGCGGCGTCGGCACCGTGGCCGTGTGGTCTTCTTGTTGACAGTGTGGTGCCCCTGATCTGGCCGCTGCCGTCGAGCATGCCGAACCATTCGGCCGCTGTCTGGACGTCCTTATCGCCGCGCCCGGAAAGGTTGACGATCACGATCCGCTCTGCGGGATCACCGCCCTGCTCCGCAAGTCGGTGCCCGACCTTGATCGCTCCAGCGAGTGCGTGTGCAGACTCGATGGCAGGAATAATGCCCTCCGTGCGGCACAGGAGTGCAAAAGCGCTCATGGCCTCGGAATCGGTGACGGGCTCGTAGCTCGCGCGGCCGATGTCATGCAGATAGGCGTGCTCGGGGCCGATACCCGGGTAGTCGAGACCTGCCGAGATCGAGCGGGATTCGATCGTCTGCCCGTCCTCGTCCTGCATGACGTAGGTACGGGCACCGTGCAGGACGCCGGGGCGGCCGAGCGTGATGGTCGCCGCATGGTGGCCCGTCTCGATGCCTTCGCCGCCCGCTTCGAAACCGTACAGGCGGACCGACGGATCGTCGAGGAAGCCGTGGAAGAAGCCGATCGCGTTTGAGCCGCCTCCCATGCAGGCGCATAGGGCATCGGGCAAACGGCCGGCCTGGGCGAGGATCTGCTCGCGCGCTTCGTCTCCGATTACTTCATGGAAAAAGCGGACCATGGCGGGGAAGGGGTGTGCCCCGGCGGCCGTGCCCAGCAGGTAGTGAGTCGTGCGCACGTTCGCCACCCAGTCCCGGAGCGCCTCGCTGATGGCGTCCTTGAGCGTTTGCGAGCCGTTCGTCACGGGAACGACCGTCGCGCCGAGCAACTGCATGCGAGCCACATTGAGCGCCTGTCGGCGACAGTCTTCGGCGCCCATGTACACGACGCACTCCAGACCCAACAATGCGGCCGCGGTCGCACTGGCAACTCCATGTTGACCGGCCCCGGTTTCCGCGATGATGCGGGTCTTGCCCATGCGCTTGGCAAGGAGTGCCTGGCCGAGCACATTGTTGATCTTGTGCGAGCCAGTGTGATTGAGGTCCTCGCGCTTGAGAAACACACGGACACCGCCGGCATGCTGGGAGAAGCGCTGCGCCTCGGTCAGGAGCGACGGGCGACCGGTGTAGTTTCGGTTGAGCTCAACGACCTGCGCGATGAAGTCCGGGTCCTGTTTCGCTTTCTCAAATGTCTCCTCGAGCTCGTCGAGGGTCGCGATGAGGGACTCGGGCATCCAGCGACCTCCGAAGGAGCCGAAATATGGGCCAGGCGCCTTGCGAAGGCTCCCGGCCAGGAATGCGTCAGCCGGCTGATCGTTAGTGTCCTCATTTGCGGCGCGATCATTTGGCGTGCGTGCTTCTGGCGCGTTCTCGGCCACCAGTCTCACCGTCCTTTGTAGTTAATTGCCGATGCAGACCAGCCCAGGTTGGGGGCCAGCCAAGGGTCAGGGCCTGCTTCGGCAGGCTCATGGCACGCCGAAGCACAGCAGTTTAAGTTGTGGCCCGCGTTGATCACGTCTTCCTTACGGGAACCAACCGGAGGAAGACAGCGGGGATCTCGGTGGCACGGAGATAGTCCCCATGGTTTAAATGTGGCGCCATTCGTCGAGTGCTTTGAGGAGTGTGGTGATGTCTTCGCTGAGGTTGTAGTAGTGGAACGCGATGCGCACGGCGCGTCCGCGGGGGCTGGCGATGATGTGCTTTGATTCGAGGAAAGCGGCGAGCTCGGAGGGGTTCTCGTCGATGAGGGCGACCTGGGGTCCCCGGCGGGCTGCGTCCAGTGGCGAGTCCAGCTGCAACCCTGCTGTGGTGAGTTCCTCCGTGAGTTCTCGGGTGAGGGCTGCGACGTGCCGCTGGACTTCTGTTTGGTCAATCTGGGCGAGCATTTTCATTCCTGCGATGGCCGCATACACTGCGGGCACGGCGTAGGTGCCGGATTCGAAGCGCCTCGCTGTTTCGGGGTAGTCGACTGCCCTCGGGTCGAAGGCGAACGGGTCCCGCCGTCCGAACCAGCCCGTCAGCTGAGGGGAGACTTCATCGGTAAGACCCCCGCGGACATAAAGGAACGCCACCCCTGCCACGCCCAGCATGTATTTGAGCGAGCCCGTTACCAGGTAGTCGCATCCGAGTTCACGCACGTTGATCGGTTCGACTCCGGCGCCCTGGTAGGCGTCAATGAACGTTTTTGCGCCGTGGGCCCGGGCGATCTGAATCACCTCGGCCACGGGCAGGCGTGATCCGTTGCGGTAGGTGATCAAGGGAACCGAGACGAGCTTGGTCCTCTCGTCGATGAGGGCGGCATAGTCCTCCGCGCAAACCGTTCCCGCGTGTTCCTGCGCGAAGCCGATTTTAGCGCCACGCGCTTCCTGGGCCACCCAGACGTTGGCCACGGACGGGAACTCGAGTTCGCTGGTAATGATCCGGTCCCGGCCGTTGCCGTATGTCTGGGTGGATGCGATCTGGTATGCCCCGGCGGACGCGTTCGGCACCACGGCGATCTCTTGCGGGGAAGCGCCGATGAACGCCGCGAAGCGGTTCCGTGCTTCTTCGACCTTCTCCATCCACAGGTCCCAGGGCGCTCCGCGCTCCATGATGCTGCTTTGGAAGTCCAGCAGCTCCCCGGCGAGCTCGCGCGAGAGCGCTCCCTGGCTGCAGCTGGCCAGATGGACGCTCCGCTCCAGACCCGGGAACTGGGCGCGGAAAACTTCGGGAGTCATTGTTGTCATTGGATGCTCCAAATACTCTGGGATCAGTGGTCGTGGCCGTGGGCGAGGGGACGGCCGGCCCCTTGTGTGAGGGTGTCGTGGATCTTCTGCGCCATATCCGGATCGATGTCCCGCGGCGGGATAGGGCGCAGTTCGTGCCGGCGTCCGGCGGCCATGACAAACATGGGCCGCCTGAGTGCTTCCCAGTCCTCCGTCGGGTCGCCCTCGACGGCGATCACGTCCGCGCGCAGGCCCGGCGCGAGCTTGCCGGTCACCTCGCCGAGGCCGCAGGCTTCCGCCGCGACGTCGGTGGCGCTTGCGATGATCTCGCGGGGGCCCATTCCCGCGTCGGCGAAGACCGAGAGCCCGTCGGCGAAACGTGCGAAGTGCACCAGGCCGATGCCCGCATCGGTTCCCGCAATGATCCGCGCGCCCATATCGTGCAGGGCCCGCAGATTGCCCACCACCGCGTCGTGTTCGTCCCACGGGCAGAAGTAGCTGTCGGCCATGCAGGCGGTGTTCATGGCGGGGCTGACCACGACTCCGCGCTCCACGATCTTCCGGGCGATCTCCCGGTTGAACTTCGTTCCGGACTCGGTGACCCAGCCGCAGTGCTCAATGGCGTCGAAGCCGGCCTCGACGGCCCGGTCGATTCCTTCCACGCCAAGAACATGGGTGGTCGTCAACAGGCCAAGCTCGTGGGCCTGCTCAACGATGGCCCGCAGTTCCTCAAGGGAGTAACGGGTCTGCCACGGATGCGAACCGGCCGTCATGAAGCCGCCGGTCGTCATGACCTTGACCAGGTCCGCGCCTTCAGCGGCCCTGCGCCGAACGGCTTCGCGGACCTCTTCGACCCCTTCGGCGACCCCACCCATCGCGAAGGCATGCCCTCCTTTTACCGTGATGGGGGCGTTGGTGACCTGCAGCGATGGACCGGAGGTCTCTCCGGAGGCGATCTCTGCCTTGATCCGGCTACCCAGGGTGCCGGGTGCGCCCAGGTCCCGGGCCGTCGTCACTCCCGCGTCCAGGAGCTTGCCCGCGTTCGAACGCATGAGTTCAAGCGCCTCGTCATCAGGGATGGTAACCGCCGTCGTCGTCGTTCCAGATGCCGGGTCGAAGGACAAATGCACATGGCAATCGAAGAGGCCGGGCATGAGGGTGACATCTCCGAGCTCAACGACCTCGGCAGACCCGCGACCGGCCTGGCCGACCTCGTCCCATGTTCCGACCGCGACGATGCGTGCTCCATCGACGACGACGGCACCATCGGCGATGATGTCCGCAGAGCTGCTCGTCAGAAGCCGGTGCGCCCGGATAACTGTAGACATTTTGCCTCCTGAGTGGGACGCCCAGTTTTCACTCTGGACGAATAATTGAAGTGTGACTAGAATAACATCATTGATTTCGGTTGGCGACCCTCCGGAAAACGGGCACGTTGAAGTGCCCGTGCGGAGGGGACGCTGTTTTCAAAGGAGACACTGTGACTCACAGTGATGAGCTTTCCCCCAGCCCCCTGTTCGATCCGGACGCTCGGAACACCCAAGGCCCAGGCGGCATTGGTGGCTTCTTGTTCTTCCGTACCTCTGGTGCATCGCCGCGATCCCGGCCGTGAACCGCGTCGGGTACGTCTTCGGGAGCATCCCGTTCCTTCTCGTGTGGATGATCGCCGGCGTGATCGTCTCGAGCGGCTGCATTGCCGCCGTCTATTTTGTGGACCGCCGTCACGGCGACCTGGAAAGGATCTGACCATGGTCATGGCAATCGGCATCATTCTGGTCATCGGCTCCGTCGCCGCAGGCATGCTTCTGGCCTCCCGCGGAACCAAAGTGGACGTCCAGGAATGGTCAGTAGGGGGCCGCCGTTTCGGCCCTTGGCTCTTCTGGTTCCTCCTCGCAGGCGAGACATTCACCGCATCCGCCCTGCTCGGATCATCGCAGGCCATTTTCAGCGGCGGCGCACCCGGCTACTACGTCCTGGGAACCGTCGCGCTGGCAGCACCTGTGGGCTACTTCCTCGTGCCCCGGATCGGGCGGGCCGGCAAAGCCCACGGACTGACCACCATGGGTGACTACTTCAGCGCCCGCTTCAACGCCCGCTGGTTCGGCGGACTGATCACCGTCTTCGGCATTATCGCCCTGCTGCTCTACACCCGCGTCCAGCTCACCGGGCTCTCCCTCATCCTGGCAACCCTCTTCGGAACAGCCATTCCCCCCATCGCCTACGTCTTTGCCGGCGGTCTCCTTGTCGCCGTATTCGTCTTCGCAGGAGGCATGCGCAGCGCCGCTTTCGTCGCCGTGGTCAAGGACGTCCTTCTGGTTCTGATGCTCTTGATCGTGGCCGCGGGCGCGGCACACGCCGCAGGTGTCGACGGCCTGGGCGGCATCTTCGACGCAGTCAAGAAGGTTCACCCGGAATCGGGAACCCTGCCCGGAATCGGCGGTCTCGCGTCCATGAACGAATGGTGGTGGATGAGCTTCCTCCTGCTGACTCCCTTGGGCGCCTTCGCCCTGCCCCACGCCTTCCAGGTTTCATACACCGCACGCAATTCCGCGACCGTGCGCAAGAACCAGATCGTCCAACCCCTGTATTCGCTCTTCTACGTCCTCATCACCATCATCGCCCTGGCAGCCATCCTGGCCCTGCCCAACCTGCCCGCCAAGCAGGCAAACGGCTCACTGCTGATCTTCGTGGCCAACAACTACCCCGACTGGGTCGTCGGCCTGCTGGCAGGATGCGGCGTGATCGTTGCGCTCGTGCCAACCGCCGTCATCATGATCACCGCAAGCAGCATGTTCACCTCGAACGTGCTCGGTGAAATCAAACCCACTCTGAAGCGCTCCCTCGTCGCGACACGGACCAGCGTGGTTGTCTTCACCCTGCTCGCGGTCCTGATCACAGCCTTCAACAGCGACGCCCTGCTCAGCATCATGACCGGCGTCTACAGCGCGGTCGGACAACTGGCGCCGGCGCTCTTCCTGTCCTTCCTCTGGCGGCGCACAACAGCCGCCGGACTCACAACAGGAGCCATCGCCGGAGGAGCCATAGTCTCCATCCCCGCGCTGGGCTCGGCACTGCTCACCGTCTTCCCGCCAGGCATGGTCGTAGGTGTCCCGGCACTGATCATCAACCTCCTCCTGGCAATCATCGTCAGCCTCCTCACCAAACGACCCCCGGCAACCGCAATCGCAGTAGGCATCCCCGAAACAACGGTCAAAACCGACGCAGACACCAGCACACCCGAACCGGCAGCGAAGCCGGTCTAGCAATGAGTGTCCGGGCTGCCACTCCGGCAGCCCGGATATTCCCATAGGGAGATGTCCTCGCTTTGTTGTCATCACGGATTCGCGAACTGAGGCGCAGCCGCGGCCTGACCTTGGGCCAGGTCTCCAAACAAACAGGTCTGTCCGTCGCCATGCTCAGTCAGGTCGAACGGGGCCAGAGCGACCCAAGCCTGGAATCCCTCAGACGACTCGCCGAGGCACTGCGGATTCCCCTCTTCGATCTATTCCGCACCGAAGGCCCCGAACCGGTCGCCGTGATCCGCCACGACGAACGCCGCCTGGTCTCAACACCACACCGGCACCTCACCTACTCGCAGGTGTCGCGTTCGGGCGGGAAGGTCGAAGTCCTTGAGGGGACGCTCGACCCCGGCGCCGCATCCTCCGAATCCCCCCGTACGCACATTTCCGAAGAATGCGTCCTGGTACTGGAAGGATCACTCATCGTCGAGCTCGAGGCCATTGACTACGCCCTCGACGCGGGAGACAGCTGCCACTTCGACTCCGCGCTCCCCCACAGATTCCTCAACCCGCACCCGGAAAAAGCACGATTCATCGTCTCCGTAACACCACCCTCCAACTGATCACGGGCAACACCACAGATAGCGTCACGACCTTCGATGACGGCGCTCCTTTGGACGACCTGGCGCTCTGAAGCACCCATGAAGAATTCAACCTGCGAGTCGATCCCCAATTGGCCCGCCGCTAGCATCCGTAAGTCTCTGAAAGGCAGATACGCCATTGCGCGCCACCCTCATTTATGGTCTCGGTGACGTCCGAGTTGAGGACGTCCCGGACCCCGTCATAGAGTCGCCGACCGACGCCGTCATCCGCGTGGTCCTGAGCTGCATCTGCGGCGGAGATCTGCATTCCTACCATTCCTGGACGGACAGCAATCCCAAACGGATGGGCCACGAGGTCATCGGGGTGGTCGAAGATACCGGGGCGGACGTCCGGCGCCTGAAGAAGGGTGATCTGGTCCTTGCCCCCTTCACCTATCAGGACGGCACGTGCTCCTTCTGCCGTGCGGGCCACACAACGTCGTGCTTGCACGGCGGGTACTGGTCCCGGTTCGACGGCGGCCAGGGCGAGGCAGTGCGCATCCCTCTGGCCGATACAAGCCTCTTCCGGCTCCCGGTCGGTGGGGATTCCGAACTGCTCCCCTCTTTGCTGACCCTTGCGGATGTCTACGGAACGGGATTCCATGCCGCGGTCAAGGGCGGCGTGACTGAAGGCAGCCGTGTCACTGTCATCGGTGACGGGGCCGTGGGGTTGCTCGCGGTCCTCTCCGCCCAGCAGCTCGGCGCCGAGCAGATCATCCTCATGGGCCGCCACTGCGCGCGCACCGACCTCGGCCGCACCTTCGGTGCGACGGACGTCGTCGCCGAACGCGGCGCCGAGGGTGTGACGAGGGTCCGGGAGCTCACCGACGGCCTCGGCACGGAAATCGTGCTCGAGGCCGTCGGGCACATGCCCGCCTACGAGCAGGCGATCGGTGTCGCCCGCAGCGACGGCACGATCGCCCGGGTCGGCGTCCCCCAGTACGAGCAGGCTCCGGTGGGCAACGCAAGCCTGTTCGGCCGCAACATCACGCTCACCGGCGGCGTCGCCCACGTGGCCGGCTACGTGGAACGCCTCATGCCCGCAATCCTGGACGGCACCGTGAACCCCGGACTGGTCTTCGACCGCACGATCGGCCTGGATGAGATGGCAGCGGGGTACCGTGCGATGGATGCCCGTGAGTCCCTGAAGGTACTCCTCCGACCCTGACGTCAGACCGGTAAGGCCATTGCAGAGAGCAACGGCACCTGAAGCCTCGCCCACGGAGAGAGTGGGGAGAGCTGGACCTCGGCCAGGGCAACGACGTCAACCCACGGCTCCCACCATGCCTCATCAACCTCGACGGGATTGGGGACGGGGTCATGATCCACCCGGCACGCAAAGACAGGGCAGAACTCCCGCTCAACATACTCGTTGCTCTGTGCGACGTACTCAAAGTCCGGCAAGGCCAACTGCAGGTCGTTGACTTCGAGATTGAGTTCGTCGCGCATTCGGCGCTTGACGGCCTCCACCAGAGTCTCCCCGGCACGGGATGCCCACAGCAGGTGTTGGTCATGACACCGGGGAAGGTCTCCTTCGTCCATGCACGCCGGGTCAGGAGCACTCGTCCGTTCGCGTCGAACGCGTAGCACGAGAAGGCCAAGTGGCGGATTCCGTCGCCTTGGTGTGCGTCCGCTTTGGGGCAGGTCCCAATTGGTTCGTTGGCGTCGTTCAAGAGAACGACCGGGTCGTTCCAGCTCACAGCACCCTTTCCAGGAACGCCCTCGTCCGTCCTTCAGCTGGCGCCTCGAGCACTTCGCCGGGTGGCCCTTGCTCCACGACCACGCCGCCGTCCATGAAGACGACGCGGTCTGCCACCTCCCGCGCGAAGCCGATTTCGTGAGTTACGACCATCATCGTGATTCCCTCCGACGCGACCGCGCGAATGGTTTCCAGAACCTCGCCGACCAGCTCCGGATCCAGGGCGCTCGTCGGCTCGTCGAAGAGGATCAGCTTCGGGGAAATGGCTAGCGCCCGGGCTATGGCGACGCGCTGTTGTTCCCCGCCCGAAAGTTGGCGCGGGTACTTTCCGGCCTTGCTGCCCAGGCCCACGCGTTCCAACAATTCCCGGCTTCGGTTCCTGGCCTCAACCTTCCCCTGCTGGTGCACGGCTACCTGCGCCAGGCTCACGTTCTGTTCCGCTGTCATATGTGGATACAGGTTGAAATGCTGGAAGACCATCCCGATCGATGCGCGTTGCCTCGCGATATCCCGGCCGTGCATTTCGTACAGTTTTCCGGACTTCTCCCGGTAACCGATGACTTCACCGTCGACAACGAGCTGGCCGCCATCGATGCTTTCGAGGTGGTTGACGCAGCGCAGAAGGGTGCTCTTCCCGGCCCCTGACGGTCCGAGCAGGCAACAGACTTCGCCGGTCTTGATCTCAAGGGAAACCCCGTTGAGTACGGGGAGCCGGCCGTAACTCTTGCGGATTCCCTCCGCAGACACCATGACAGTCATGCCGTCTTCACCTGCCTTAGGATGGTCGACCAGAACTTGGAAATGAGGGGCTGCCGCGCCGAGCGTGTGCTTCCTTTGGCGAAGCGCTGCTCCAGGAAGTACTGCCCGATGCTCAAAACGCTCGTCAGGAAGAGGTACCAGAGCGCGGCGACAATGAGCAGCGGGATCGTCTGGAAGTTCGTGTTGTAGATCGAGCTGACCGTGTGGAGGAGCTCCGAATAGGAGACGATCGTGGCCAAGGAGGTGAACTTCAGGGTGCCGATGGCTTCGTTTCCCGTGGGAGGGATGATGACGCGCATCGCCTGAGGCAAGACCACGTGGCGCATCGTCTGGAAGGGCGTGAGGGCGTAGGCAGAGGCAGCCTCCCATTGTCCTTCATCGACGGCGAGGATGCCCGCGCGGACAATTTCCGAATAATACGCCGACAACGGCAATCCCAGGCCAAGCAGGGCGGAGACGAACGGTGTCATGAGGCTGTTGGTCGAGATGCTGTAGAACGTGTGCTCGAAGAGCGTCAGTTCGAACTTGGGGAATACCGAGGAGAGGTTGAACCAGAAGATCAGCTGAACGAGCGGCGGCGTTCCGCGGAAGAACCACTGGTAGAAATGTGCCATCGAGTGCAGGACTGGATTGGGCGAGAGCCGCATAATCGCGATGATCGCCCCCCCGATGATGCCGATCACGAGCACCAGGGCGGTCATCCCGAGCGTCTGCGCCACGCCGTCGAGCACCAGCGGGTTGAAGAGGTAGCTGCCCACCACGTCCCATTCAAATGCTGCCGTTGTGACGAGCACCTTCGCGGACCACAACAGGAGAAGAATGATAACGGCGGCGGACGCCCACCGCACGGGGTGCCGGAGCGCAATGACGCGCATGCCCGCCGGTGGAGCTTGGATATCGCCTAGCCTCATTCTTGGAGCCAGGTCGGTTGACTTTTCACTCGACATCGAAAAGGCTCCGCACTAGAAGGTGGTCGGCTTGGTGTTGAGCGTCGGCGGAACGATGGCGTAGTCAAGGAAGTCGTTGTCCTTGAGCATCTTCGCCCACGTGCCGTCCTGGATCAGGGATTGGATCGCTTGGCTGACAGCCTTTTCGAGTTCTGTATTGCCCTTGGCGAAGACCCAGCCCGAGGGATCCACTGGGATGGTCGAAACTTTGCCGGGCAGCACGACCAGCGCGCCTTTGGTCTCGCGCTGCGTTTGGGCCCCTGCCGGAGGGTTTTGCAGAGCTGCATCGAACCGGTTGTTCTGCAGGGCCTGCATCTGGGTTCCGGGGTCCTGGAAAAGGATCTGCTTCGGCGCAGGGGCACCACGCTTGGCGCAGTCGGCGGCGATCAGGTCGAACGCCGAGGCCTGTGCGGAGCCTTGAAGGTGGCCGAAGGTCACGCCGCACAGCTGCGCGGGGTCGACTCCGTGGGGATTGCCTCCCTGGACCTGGACCACATAAGCCGGCCGCGCCCAGTCGAGAATATCGACGACCTTGCGGCGCTCTTCGGTATCGCTGAGAGTCCCCAGCGACCAGTCATAACGCCCGTTGGAAATCGAGGGAATCAGTGCGGGGAATTCCACGCTGTGGAATTCGATCTTGACCCCCAGCTTCCCGGCGACGGCCTTGGCCAGGTCGATTTCGAAGCCGGCCGGTTTACCGGACGCGTCGAGGTAGCGGTATGGGGGAAAGGCCATGTACCCGGCGACGTTGACCACTCCTGCCTGCTTGATGCCGGCTGGCAGCGCGATGCCTGGTGCCGCATGGGTTGTGGGCGCCGAACTGTTTCCGGCGTCGCTTCCGCAGCCCGTTAGGGTGGCGGCGACGACGAAGACTGCGACGGCAGACAACTTACGAAGATAGTTCAATTCTCTTGCTCCTTAGCACGTGCGACTTTGCACTGAACGTTGGGTTGGAAGGAGGAATGCGGGTGGGAAGGGGACGAAGCTTCTTTGGCGAAATAGTCAGAGAGCGTGGCGCGGGACCAGCAGGCCGCCGATGTCCTCAAGGGCGTTCATCAGCACCGCTAGGTCCTGCTCTGTGTTGTAGTAATGCCACGCCGTGCGGATGTTTCCTGATCGCGTGGTGACGAGGATGTCCCGTGCCGCGAGCTCGCGCACCGCCTCCTCCGGCCGGTCGGCCCGGATGGCCACGAGACCTGCCCGATGCTCCGCGTCCCGTGGCGTGTCCGTGACGAATCCCGCAGATTCGATGGCGTCGATTGCTTGGGCCGTCAGTGTGCTGATCCGGTTCTGGATCCGGTGAAGACCCACGGAGGCGATCACTTCGATGCCAGCGCGGCTCCCGTAAATTGCCGGCACCGGTGTCGAGCCGACCTGGAACCGCCTGGCATCATCGGCCTCACGGTGCTCAGCGATCTGCATGTCGTTCGGGTCGCGTTGGGCGAACCATCCCGTGATTGTCGGGTGCAAGTCCGCCAACAGTGAGTCACGCACATACAAGAACGCCACTCCGGGACTGCCAAGAAGGAACTTTGCCGTGCCCGAGGTGAGGACATCGACTCCGTCAGCTTCGACGTCGACGACCCGCGTGCCAGCGCAGTGATAATCATCAACGACCAGCCAGGCCCCGGCCCTGTGTGCCACGGCCGAGAGGCGCGCAAGATCCAGGCGGCGCCCGTTCCGGAAGGAGACATGCGACACGCAGACAAGCTTGCAGTCATCGTCGATGGCGGCTTCGAACGCGGCGATGGCCGCCTCGGAGTTCCCCGCCGGGACAATGCGGACTTCCACACCGTGCCGTGCCTGAGCATGGAGCAGATACATGACAGACGGGAAATTCTGGTCATCCGCTACGATCACCCGCCGACCCTCGGACTGCCAGTTAATGCCCGAAAGCAACGAAGCAAGTCCGGCAGTCACGGAAGCGGTCACGGCGACCTCTGCCGTCGATGAGCCGATGAGTAACGCCACCGCGCCCCGGAAAGCCTCCTGCTGATCAAGCCATCCAGTAAATGCTGTGCCCTCATTCGCCCAACTGTCCAAGTACGCATGGTAGGAATCACGCACATGCATGCTCATCGCACCGCGGGCGTTGCTTGCAAGATGCACCTTCCGCTTCAACACCGGAAACTGCGCACGGAAAACCTCAACACTGTCGCCAACGTTCACTGCAGCGTCGGTAATTCCCTTCATCGCGTTCATACGTGTTCCTGACTTCCTATTTCTAATGACATGGGGAGGGTGGAAAAGCCGATCCGTGCCTGAGCCCGCGAACAGAAGGGTGCCCAGCCTCCAGCCCACGTCATGCCGCAAACTGTGATGTCGGTCATAGGCCCTAACGGTACGGAAAGACGACGTCATCAAAGAAGACGAAGTTTTGGATCGCGGCGATCAACTTCGCTGATGGCTCGGAATTTGCCCCCTGCTCAGCCCCAGATGCCGCTATCGGCTTTCCCGATGTTCTCGATCGAAAATCACTATTTGATCAATGACCCTCCCTGCCCTAATTTGTCCAAAGGGCCGAGATCCGGGTCGCTCGCTGTTGGAGGAATCCGGATTTGCAGAAGTGCGGCCGGTAGAGGAGAACGATGGGCAGGAAAACAACACCATCGCGTCGATTGCGCGGAAAAGAGCTTCCCTCGGGCTGGACTGGTCAGCTGTGATCCAGGAAGCGGTTCACGCGCCACAGGCGCAGAAGCGGCAGCCGGAGGAGCGGTGGGTTGAGCTGCACGAGGGCACCAATATTTGCGCCACCGTCTCGCCGGACGGTTCCTCTTTAGCACTCGATCTGCTCGGGGTGCTGTGGACCTTGCCTATTTCCGGTGGCGAAGCCAGTCCTATCAGCGACGAATTTGCCGACGCAACACAACCTGACTGGTCACCGGACGGCAAGACCATCGTCTTTCAGTCGTACCGTTCCGGCAATTTTCACATTTGGCAAGTGGATGCCGACGGAACCAATCTGCGTCAGTTGACAACCGGGCCGTTTGATCATCGTGAACCCAGATTTTCACCGGACGGCACACAGATCGCCTTCTCCTCCGATCGCGAAGGCAGTTACGGGATCTATGTTCTCAACCTTACCTCCGGCCTGGTGACCGTCTGGGCCAACAGCACGTCCGAAGAGGCAACGCCGGCCTGGTCACCAGACGGCACTCGACTGGCGTTCACCGTCGACGGCGTGGCCATCGATTCCGTCGACGCCGCAGGAGGTCGCCGTCGCCATGCAAAAGTCGATGACGCCCTGGTGTACGCCCCGAGCTGGAGCCCCGACGGACTCGACGTAGCGTACATAGTCTTCGACGGACAGCTGCCCGGCCCCTTCGGCTTCGGCCCCACGAGACTCGTTGTGGAGGGTAACACCGTCAGTTCGAAGGACGAGGACGTGTTCCCGTTCCGGGCGGTCTGGCTGTCCGCGCGTGAGGTGCTCTATACAGCGGACGGAGGCATCCGTCGCCGTAACCTCGCCACCGGCGCCGTCGCCGACGTCGAATTCACCGCCCGGGCGCGGGTCACCGCGCGCCGGGAACTTCCCAGGCAGCAGAAACGGACGGACGAGCGTTCCCCGATGGGTATCGTCGGCCCGGCGTTGTCGCCAGATGCGAGCAAGATCGCCTTCTGCGCGTTGGGCGATATGTGGCTCACGCCAGTGGACGGCGGCCAGCCGCAACGACTCACCCGCCATTCCTTCGTAACCGACCCGGCCTGGTCCCCGGACAATCGCTTTCTCGCCTACACCTCGGACCGGTCCGGAAACCCTGACATATGGATCCGGGAGCTGAGCACCGGAGCGGAGCGACGGCTGACTGCCTGCGGATTCGCCGCCGTTGCGGCGGCGTGGTCGCCTGATGGCACAAGGATCGCCTTCCAGGACCATGAAGGCGCCACGTATGTTGCCGACGTCGAAACGAGCCAGGTGTCTAAGGTCCTTGGACCGATGTGGCAGCCTGGCCGGCCAACCTGGTCGCCCGATGGCGCAGTCTTGGCCTTTGCCGCGGTGCAGCCGTCGTCCAGGCGGTTCCGCGAAGGGTTCAATCAGATCCTCACGCTCGATCTACGCACCGGGAAAACAACCCATTTCGATCCAAGCCCACACCGTTCGCTGAGCACGAGGGGTTACGACGGACCTGTCTGGTCCCCGGACGGCTCCCGCATGGCGTTCGTGATGGGCAGCACGCTTTGGGTCATCCAGGTCGACGGCACAGGTCGCCCGGCAGGCCCTGCACGGCGGCTGACACATGAGGTAACGGATGCACCCACTTGGAGCGGCGACTCGGCACGACTGCTATACCTTTCTCAAGGCCGCCTCCGCCTGATTCCGGCTGGCGGCGGACCCGCGAAAACCATCCCTATCGCCTGGCCGCGGATTCGTACGTCATCTCCGAAGAGAACAATCATCCACGCGGGCCGCCTGTGGGACGGCGAATCCCAGGGGCTTCGCGAGAACGTGGCAATTGTCGTCGAAGGCGACCGAATTGTCGACGTCGGGCGGCGGTCCGAAATCCGCGACGGGCAGGTCATCGACGCAAGCAATCTTACGGTGATGCCTGGTCTGGCCGACATGCACGTGCACCCGCACATGAGGGGCAAATTCTTCGGTTCACGTCAGGGCCGTATCTGGCTCGCGTTCGGTATAACGACCATCCGATCACCCGGGGACCCGGTGTATCAGGCGCTGGAGGAGCGCGAGGCGATCAAGGCTTGCCGTCGGATTGGACCGCGCTACTTCGGCACCGGAGAAGCAATTGACGGCAGCCGAGTCTATTACAACTTCATGCGTCCCACCACCCCCGACGACCTCGAACTCGAGCTGAGCAGGGTGGATGGATTCGACTACGACTTGGTGAAAACCTATGTCAGATTGCCGATCACATCGCAACGCACCGCAATCCAGCGGGCCCATCGCAACGGGCGATGGGTCACCTCCCACTACCTCTACCCGGCCGCCCTGCTGGGTATGGACGGTGTGGAACACCTCTTCGGCTCGAACCGGCTGGGCTATTCACAAACGATGACGCGCCGCGCCCGCGCCTACGACGACGTAGTCACCATCTTCGGCGAAACCGGAATGTCCATCACACCGACCCTGTCGATCGCATCCGTACTACTGGCAAACGACGATTCATGGCTCATCGACCGACGCATAAGGGCGCTCTATCCGCCCTGGGAATTGGAAGCCCTCGCACAAAAGGCAAACCTCGTGAAATCCAGTCCGGCAGTAACCGAGAGATTGCGCACCGCATTGGCATCGCAAGTGTCCGTCGTGCAACGCATCATGAACCGCGGCGGCCTTGTCATCAACGGCACTGACGCGCCCATTGACCATACAGCTGTTGGCACGCACCTTAATCTGCGCGCCATGGTGGCCCATGGCATCAGCCCTTACGACACTCTGCGCACCGCCACACACAACGCCGCCATCGTTCTGGGAGCCGAGAACGAACTGGGCAAGGTTCAGCCAGGCTTCCTGGCAGATTTGATCTTCGTCGAAGGCGACCCCCTACGGGACATCACTTCGGTTGCGAAGGTCCGCAAGGTCATGGCACAAGGAGTGCTCCACGACGTCGACGACTTGCTCACCCCGGTGCACGACGACCTTTCCGCCACAGGCCATGACCCGGCCGCCCATGTAATCGACGCCCGGAAGCGGCATTACAGCAACGAATTGATCGGCCAGAGGCTGCCCACCACTGGTTGCTGCTAACCCTGCAGTCCCGATCTATTACCCCGGAAACTCAACAAGAAGCTCGCCTGCGTCGCTGGTGCTGATTTCCGACGCACTTAGGCCGGCATGTTGAGGTCGAGCCGGTCATGGCAAGTGGCCTCTAGAGAGCCACCCGGTCAACTGCGGCTACAGACTGAATTTTCGCAGTCCTAACAGCCAAGGTGATTCCCTACTGCCAAGACGCGCCGATGGGCGGTCGGTTTCGGATCCGGGGCCGGCTTCTCGTGCGGGGCCGGCGTGGGCAGCATGAAGACCTGGACATCCGGGACCACGTCGGATGGGTCTGGTACCAACGCACGGTTCGCGACCCCCGCGGCTGGGCCGTGGAACGCATCAGGGTCCGGGTGGACGCCGCCACTCACGAGGGCAGGGTCTTCGTCAACGACGCACTCGTCGCCGAGCAAATCGGCGGATACACACCTTTCGAAGCGGACGTCACATCCCTCGTCGACGCCGGTGAGGAGTTCCGTCTCACCATCGGTGTCAACAACGAACTCACCAAATCCACTATGCCGCCCGGGTTCGTCACAGTGACCGAAGACGGTCGCCGTCAGCAGAAGTACCTTCACGACTTCTTCAACTACGGCGGCCTCGCGAGATCTGTGTGGCTGTACAGCGTCCCCTCCGTCGCCGTCGTCGACGGCGAAGCGGATGTGCGCGTGAGCGTACGCGGTACCGATGGAATGCTCGTCGCGCGGGAACACCGAGCCACGGGGGAACTTCGCATCGCGGACGCGGTGCTCTGGCAGCCGGGAGCTACATATCTCTACGATCTCGTCGTCGACGTCATGGATGGGGAGCACATCATTGACTCCTATTACCTGCCTGTCGGGGTGCGAACCGTCGAGGTGCGCGGTACGGAACTCCTCATGAACGGCGAGCCGTTCTACTTCCGAGGCTTCGGAAAGCACGAAGACAGTGCCATCGTGGAAAAGGCCACGACCCGGTATACATGGTTCACGACTTCTGCCTGAACCTTCGGGAAGCCGATGATCATCACAGAGTACGGAGCAGACACTCTGTCTGGAGTGCATTCGGTCCTCGATCAGCCATGGACCGAGGACTACCAGGTCGCGCTCCTCGACACCTACCATCGGGTCTTCGACTGCATCCCCGCCGTCGTCGGCGAGCAGGTGTGGAACTTCGCCGACTTCCAGACCACGAGCGGTGCCTTCCGTGTTGATGACAACCGGAAGAGAGTGTTCACCCCCGACCGCTGCCCGAAGGCGGCTGCCCGCATCCTTCGCACGCGATGGCGCAACCAAGCATCCGACACCGGATCCCGCTGACATTACCTTGGACAAGGGCACCACACTCGATCCACACACAAGAATTGTCGACCCCTCTGCCGCTGGATCCATCGCCCTGATCGTCCCCACCCGGATGGCCCTTCACCCAACTTTCGACGGCGCATGACCTGCCTTCACACGTCTGGCATCCAAGCGGGGACCGGGCATTATCGACGGAAAGGTGACAGGCCGCCGGTAGTCATGTGCCTGAAGCCGTTGCTGACGATGAAGGGGCGTGAAGCAACGGCGAAACGACATCACCTCCTCATGCCCGGACTGCGCTTGCCGGCACTCCGCGGGTGTTCCCGGGGCATTGCGGTGACGATGTCCATTGCCCGGCTGTCTGCGGATGCCGGGGTGAAGTACCTGCTGAAGACCACGGCCCATGGTGATGTGACCGTGCGCAATCTGACGGACTACTACACGACATCCGGTAACCCGCCCGGGACCTGGCTGGGCGCCGGCATGGACGGCATCGGCCTGGCCCCCGGCACCGTCCTGACGGATGATTCGGCAAGGGCAGTCTTCGAAGGAGCGCTGCATCCGGTCACCGGTGAGCCGCTGGGCCGCCGACACGGGCAGCGGGCCACCGTCCCGGCAGGGCCGGGACCGAAGACCGGAACGTCCGCGCGTTACCCGGTTGCCGGGTTCGACTTGACGTTCAGTGTTCCGAAGTCGGTCTCGGTCCTGTGGGCGCTCAGCCCGCAAGCCGTCCGGGACCGGGTGTTGGCGGCGCATCACCGTGCCCTACGGGACACCCTGGTCTGGCTCGAGTGCCGGGCCATCGGCACCCGGACGGGCCGCAACGGCGTGGCCCACGTCCCGGTCCGCGGAGCCATCGCCGCCGCGTTTGATCATTGGGAATCCCGGGCCGGTGACCCGCAACTGCACACCCACCTGGTCATCGCCAACCGCGTCCAACGAACCAGCGACGGGGCGTGGGCCACTCTCGATTCCCGGACCCTGTACAAGGCGGTCGTCGCGGCCAGTGAGCATTACAACGGCTTGCTCTTCGACGAGCTGCGGCGCAGCTTGGGAACCGAGACTG
This sequence comes from Arthrobacter sp. MMS24-S77, assembly GCF_054888235.1. Lineage (NCBI taxonomy): Bacteria > Bacillati > Actinomycetota > Actinomycetes > Micrococcales > Micrococcaceae > Arthrobacter > Arthrobacter sp. MMS24-S77. Next base: position 467,214 of record NZ_JBTZRN010000001.1, on the reverse strand, counting down.
AGCTGCGGGCACCGGCCTCGATAGAACGCAACCCCGGCCGCGAGCTATCCGGGGTCGATGCCGGGCTGATCACGGAGTTCTCCGCCCGGGCACGGATCATCGAACTCGAGAAGGACCGGCTGGTCCGGCTCTGGAACCTTGAGCACGGGACCGATCCCTCCGACTCGACTGTCCTGAAGCTGCGGCAGCAGGCCACCCTCTCCACCCGGACGGCCAAGGACGCCCAACCTGTACCGTTGGCCGAGCGGCTCACGTCCTGGCGTCGCCGGGCCGACGGCCTTGGCTGCACGCCGGAACATTTGATTACCGGCACTGTCGACCGGTCCCGCACCCGGCCCCTCACAGGCGCGGACCTGTCCCCGGAATGGCGGCAGGTCACCGGGCGGCTGGTGATGGACCTGGTCGCCCAAAAACGCGCCACCTGGAACCGGTGGAATCTACTCGCCGAGGCCGAACGCGTCTGCGCCGACATCCGGATGGCCAGCCCGGCCGAACGCACAGCGATGATCGAAGCCCTCGCCGACGACGCCCAGACGCTCTCTGTCCCCCTCAACGACTACCGGTACACCGCCCCCGACAACGCCCGGGCCGATCTCGCCACCGACGGGCACACGGTCTTCGACCCGGTCACCGGAACGGTCTTCACCAACGCCCGCATCCTTGCCGACGAGGAAGCCATCATGGCCGCCAGCCACGCCACCGACGCGCCCGGGCTGGAGCTTTGGGACGCCGTCGACGCCGTCACCGCCACGCCCGGCAGGGCGGGGCCTGGCCTGTTCGCGGACCAGCAGGACGCCGCCATCCAGGTCCTGACCAGCCGGCGCCGTCTGGACGCGCTCACCGGCCCGGCCGGGGCAGGGAAGACCGCCACGATGAAGGCCGTGAGCGATGGCTGGCAACAGGTCCACGGCCCCGGCAGCGTGGTCGCCCTCGCCCCGGCCGCCGTGTCCGCCGACGTCCTCGGTGACGCGTTGGGACTCGGAGCGGAGAACGTGACGAAATGGCTCTACGAATCCAACGGCCCCGGAGCAGCCAACCGCGCCCGCCGCTACCTCCTCGCCGAACACGCCCTCGAACACCCACGTGCTGCCGGCCCGACGCAGAGGCGGCGGCGGCAGGCGGCACAGCTCCTCGCCACCGTCACGGCCGAACAGTCCCGCTGGCAGCTCCACCCCGGCCAGCTCGTCATCATCGACGAAGCATCCATGGTCCCCACCTACCAGCTCGCCGCCCTCACCGGAATGGCGGCCACGGCAGGAGCGAAACTCGTGCTGGTCGGTGACCCTGCCCAGCTGGACTCCATCGACGCCGGCGGGATGCTCGGCTGGCTCGACCGCACCGGCCGGGCAGTGAGGCTGACCTCACTGCACCGCTTCACCCACGCCTGGGAAAACGCCGCATCGCTCCAGCTGCGGGCAGGGAACTGGGACGGGATCCTTCAGTACCAGCGACACGGCCGGATCCAGGCGGGAAACGACCACCGGATGATCGAGGCGGCCTACAAGGGATGGGCCGACGACGAGAAAACGGGACTGGCCTCCATCCTCATCGCCCCCGACAATGACACCGTGACCATCCTCAACCGGCGCGCCCAGGACGACCGGGCCGCCACAGGAGCCGTTGACACCCGGCACACCGTGCCCCTGGCCGACGGCCTCACAGCCGGGTGTGGGGATGTGATCCTGGCCCGTCGCAACGACCGAAGGATCAGGGACAGCCTGGGCGGGTTCATCAGCAACGGCACCCTCCTGACCATCACCGCACACCCCACCAAAGCCGGCACCGTGCCCTGCGTCAGAAACGACACCGGCGCCACCATCAACCTTGACCGGAGCTACCTGTCCGGGTTTACAGAATTGGGGTACGCGACCACAGCACACCGCTCGCAGGGAATCACCGTCGACACCGGGCACATCGCCGTCACCGAAGGCAGACTCACCCGCGAACTGTTCTACGTCGGCATGACCCGCGGCCGGACCAAGAACACCGCCTACATCGTCGAACCCGACACCGACGCGGACGAACGGATTGATCCGACAAGTCTGCCTGGCTGGCCGGAGATCCTCGGCGAAGTCCTGGCCACCGAAGGCGCCGAACACACCGCACACGAAACCCGGCAGGAACTCCAGGACAGCACCGATACCCTCCAACAGCTCGCCGCCGAGCACGACTACCTCACCCAACTCGCCGCCGACGAGGACCTCACCGATTTCCTCACCACCAACTCCCCAGGCTCGGCCGGGGACCTGCGGCGCTCCCCGGCATGGGGGCCCGCCGTCGCCGCATGGAAGCAGCTGGCAGCACATGACCGGAACCTGGCCGAGCACGAAGTGCTCAACGCAATGACGCCCCGCGGCGAAGTCCGCGACCTGACGGCCATCATCCACAACCGGCTGCACACCGCCGCCAACCGAGACGGAGCACCCGAGGGGCTCGTCCGGTGCCCCGGCAACCGTCCCGACCTGAGCAACCTTGTTACCCAGGTCGAACAGCGCATCCGCAACCGCGCCAAACTCGTAGCCGCACACATCCCCACCAGCCAGGAACCATGGGTGCAGGCCCTTGCCTCGCAACTCCAGAACATCCCAGACCCGGACCGGCGACGGCGAACGCTACGGGAAATCCTCATCTACCGGGACCGCTGGGCCATCACCGACAACACAAACCCGCTCGGAACCCCTGTCAGCTGGGAAGAACCCGACATGCAAAACCAACGCCAACGACTCCAGACGAAGCTCTCCCCTGTTATCCATCCCCGCACCGGACCCGCCACGGAAAATGTGCACCCGTACCAGCCCTCCCATTCGACACGGGACATGGGCCTGCGAATCTAGAGTTAGACGTCGCACTTCCCATCGCTGGCCGAAGGTGCCGACCGCTCAGAGCCATGGCTCGTGATCGCGGAGTCGAACACACGATCCGCAATCTCAACGGAAAGATCGGTGGAAAGAACTCCTATGGAAATGATCCCAACCCCCCAAAGGGATAGCGCGAAACCAGCATGACGCTCGACGTGGGCCTGCTTGAGGTGGAGCGCAACCGTTTCGTGCGCGAAAAGTGATCCTTTACGGGACGCAGCGGCCTCCGTTCGCCGCTCGCAGTCTTACAAGCAGGCGCTTCACCCGGTTTGCCAGCTCTTCGTGGGCGATCCGTAGCCGAGGCTACAGAAGCTCTCGGATTAGGGAAGTTGCCGCTTCCAGGCAATACAGCCTGTCAAGCGTGTCCAGGATCTCCATCGCTGACTGCTCGGCATGTTTGGTCCCGGACCGGCTGGCCATTGCTTGGATTGCTGAGACGCCTAGGTCCGGTCGCATGGAGACTGTTTCGTAGGCAAAATCTTTCGCGCTGACAATCTGGATACCACTCGGGATCTTGTCGGCTGGGAAGTCTCGAAAGTTAGCAGTAACGATACTGCCCGCTCCACCGACAACCGCCGCGGCCAGCACGTGTTCATCGTCGGGGTCGGGCAATCCATAGGACCCGTCCAGCCCTTCCCAGTTCCTCACGATCGAATCCGGAAAGTGAAGCCGGAGCTGAGTACTCAGGTGAAGCGCCTTTTTCGCGGCATCCTTTTCTGAATCACCCCGTTTGATGCGTTTCCGCTCCTCATTGACCTCAACCTCTTCGATAATGGCTTCGCTGAAGACAAAGCGGTACGCCCCCTCGAACGCCAGCGAGAGCAAAAAGTCACGTTGAGTGCTGGGCCAGAGGACACAACTGTCAAGAAGGGCGGTGAACATGCTCCCTATAGTTTCACTTGCCGAGCTCGGCGCCTGCGGCCTGCTTCCGCTCGAGCGTACTTCAGGTCCTCAATAAGGGCCGCTGGGTCTTCATCATCGATGTCACCAAGTGAAGCTAATGCTGCGTACTGCTCTGCTTTCCTCTCGTTCTTGAAAGCCAGAACATCCTCGAGCCTGACTCGCCGATGGGTGGCAGGTTTCTCAAACGGAATTTTGCCTGCATCAAGAAGCTTCACGAGTGTGGGGCGCGTCACGCCAAGGAGTTCTGCGGCCTGTTGTGTAGTGAGCGTCATGGAACTCGGAGTGATTGTGACGGCCAGTCCCTTACGCATAGCTTCAACAGCTTTGACCAGCACATCGTAGATTTCAGAAGGGATCTCCACCTGATCGCCGGCGGTGGATCCTGACAGGAAGAATTGCGGCCGCGGCGCAGCCCCAGTCCGCTCAGTGTGCGCCTCGATGAAGTCGTAAATTTGCCCAGTCCTTGGAGCTTCGGGGGCGAAGAAGGTTTCCTTAACGGCGGCGGGACTTATGCTCATGGCAGCAGGCTCTCTAGTTTCTGTTTTTACGCTTGTCGTTTTTTCGTTTTTTTCGTTTACGTTTTTCTCATCGTAACGCCGTACGGCAACGCTGTCGAGTGTGGCGGGGCTTCCTAGAGGGGTAGTCTCACTGCGGCAGCGCGCGAAGAGATTGGATTCAAATCCGGACCGGAGACGTCCACAGAACCGCCGACGAGGCAGCCTCACCCTTCACCTCGTGAGGGACTTCGGCGGTCTTGGCAGCGGACAGGGAGCCTCCCGGCCGACCGCGGCCTAGCGAGGGCGGGACCGGGCCGGGACAACAGCAAAGACTTCCCCGGTCGTTGTCTAGTGCTCCAAAGCCTCACGAAGCTTTCCCGCGCGATCTGAATCGGAGCGATCAATGACAGATTGTACGTTGGTAGTAACGTGCTTGGGTCCGGTTCGGCTAAAGGCTTTTTACGGGCAGATGAACCATTCTCGGAACCGAAGGGAATGTGTGTCTCATAACCAAGGTGCCTCAAAACGCTAGGGATACGAGGCGAAGCAATAGATCGCTTGAGCTACGAGACCTTCTCGTCCAACTCCAACGTCAGCTCCCTTGGTACTTCTTGACGCTTTTCAACCATGTATCGAGCACCTCGATCTCGGCCTTGAGGGTATCCACCGATGGCGGCGTGTAGTTCAGCTCGGGGTGCGGATCATGACGGGAAGCCCAACCAGAGATTCTGCTGTAGGAATCGTCGTACGTCTTGATGTCGTCAGGAGTAACTCGGCCGATGACTCTAAGTTTCCCGACGCGGACCTCCAAGGTTCGATAGTCCACAAGCGGCTCGGCCAGTACTTGGCTAATGATGCGTTCCCATGTCTGCGACATGTGACCCGCGATTTCCTCGGTGGCGCGCTGGTAGTCCGGATCGGACATGCCTTCTTCGTCACGTCGTAGCGCTGCGACCTCCTGCCGCAGAGTATCGACGCGTTGCGCGGCATCCTGCGCCGTCCAGGGATGCTTGAGCGTGGTGAACCCTGGGCCAATCTTGCGCTTGCGTTCGATCCCGCGGGTCGCGAAGGGGACGTTCGCTGCTTCTGCGGTCTTGCGAAGGATCATCGTGAAGGCGATGTCATGCGTGAAGACGATTACCTGCCGCTCTCCCGCCAGGTCTGTGATCCGGCTGGCGACGGCCTCTCGCCGCATGTGGTCGAGCGAGGACACGGGGTCGTCGAACACCAGCGCCGACTTGCTTGTGTCGAAGTGCACTTCGGTCAGGAATCCGGCGAAGCCGAGCGCCGTCTGCTCGCCTTCGGAGAGTACCTCACCGAGGCGCGCGCCTGCCCGCGCGTTCAAGAAGTCGGCCTTGTGGAGCAGGCCCATTCCTTGGCGCGACCTGGTTGCCTTGAAGGTGACTCGCTCCAGTTCGAGCCGGTCGGTTTCGCGTGTGAAACGGTCTCGGGCTTCTTCGGTCACGTACTTCTTCGTCAGCTCGCCCACCTTGTCGGTGATGGCGCGCGTGTTCGCCTCGGAGAACTTGTCATTGAGCACCGTGTACTCGAGCAGGCGGGCGCGTTCCGACTCGATCTGGGGCTTCCCGTCCCGCATTGCGATCTGGTCACGCAGCCGGTTCTCGTCGGTTTGGGCCTGAGCGAGACGTTCGGCGAAATCAGCGGCATCTATTGAGCCGGCTTGGTCGCGGAGGCTTTTCTCATGGGCGGCAAGTGCGGTGATGTCAGCGACGACGCTTACGTCCGCCGGCTGTTCATCGGCGATCATGGCTGCCTGGCGTGCACGGAATGCGTCGAATAGCGACTGGACCCGCGCGGAGGACCCCGGTTCTGACTGCTCTACCGCTGCGATGGCGACTGCGACCGATTGGCTCTCGACCGGCTGCCGGCCCAGAGCCGCGAGGACAGCTTCGAGCTCCTTCTTGGCCGACTCGGCGTCCTTAGCCGTCGTGTCCGAGACGAACTCGTGAAACCGTTCTAGCCGTGCTGCTCCTCCGCCATCAAGGGACTGCTGGCACAGGACGCAGACTGCTCCGTCGTCTGCGTGCGGGAAGTCGTGTCCCGGGTAAGCAACGAGCGAGTACTTCTCCGCCGCTTGCCACAGCGCTTTCCAGACCGGCGACCCGATGCCGGCGAGCGGCTCGTCTCCGAACACGGTCAAGGACGCTGCGTCCGCCGCTTCCTGGGCCACCTTCGCGCTCTCGCGCAGCCCTTTGAGCTTCTCGTGCACCGCGGAGCCGAACGAGCGGTCGAGGCCGGACAGGTGATTAGCGACCAGATTTAGTGCATCGGCCGTGCGGAGCAGCTTCTGCTTCTCCTGCGCAGGATCAGCAGTCCGGAGCCGCGCCACTTCCTCGACCTGAGACCTCAGCTTCTGATCGACGTCGTGAGGGCAAGCGGTGATCGCGGCGATCTCTGCGTCCGTCGTCTTGGCCGTGAGAGCCCCCAGGAACGTGGCTGCCGATCCTATATCGGTGACGACGGGGAGAGCTCCGGGAACGCTCTTCTCGGTCTTCCACCCGTCGATGACACGTCGCACGCCGGCGGTCACTGTGGAGAGGTCGTCAAGAAGCTGCACCGCGGAAGGTCGGTAGGAGATCTCGGCCTCCGAGTTGAGGTAAGTGTCTCCGCAGTGCTCGTCATAGAGGGCGACGCGACCGAGGGCAGGATCGGCGGTGGACCCGAGCAACGAGGTGTGTTCCGTCTGCGCGATGAGGAACGTCACCTGGCCCGACTGCTCTCCCGGAGATTCAGCAAAAACGTCCGGGAGGATGTCTGCACGGTGACGGACGCGCACCATGGACTGCAGGATGCGTGCGTAGCCGGATTTCCCGCTGCCATTGTTGCCGTACACGACGGTCAGACCGTCCGGCTCGAACGTCAGCTCCTGGTTCTCGGCAAGTTGATTGACATTCGCCACTCCTTTGACAGAGATGATCCGCACGGGTTCGTGATTGGCGTTCTGAGGGGCGGCGACCGATGCGAGCCAGCCGCCGTCCGGAGCAACGGGCGGCTCCGCGAACATGCTCTTAGCGATCTCCTCATACTCGTTCTCGTCGATCTTTTCACCGCTCGCAATGCGTGCCAATGCGCATTGCTGCCACCAGTGTCGGGTAGCGATCCAGTCGAGTACGTCTTCGTAAGCGGTCACTCTGTCTCGTTCCATCGGGGCGGGCGTAGCTGAGTCGGCCGCGCGGTAGCTGGTACCCCCGGCTTTAGGTACCTAATTTAGCCTCCCCATAAAGGATCGCGCGTCATTGATAATCGCTTCCTTAACCGCGGGCTGCTTCAACCTCTGCAACATGGGGCATCCCTGGTTACGCAGTGGCGTATAAGGGTGTTGAGCTGGCGGTAGAGGGTTCGGGCGATGTAGCGCTTGAGGGATCTGCGGATTTCCCGGTAGCTACGTCCTTCTTGGGTGCGTTTGGTGACGTACTCCCGTGTTCCGGGGTCGTGGACCATCCGAGTCAGGGTGATGGTGCGCAAGGCTCGGTCTAGGCGTCTATCACCGCCGCGGTTGAGTCTGTGTCGGACAGTGTTACCGCTTGAGGCTGGCAAGGGATTCACGCCTGCCAGTGAGGCGAAGGCAGCCTCACTGCGGACCCTTCCTGGATGTGATCAAGCTGTCAGGACAGTAGCGACTGTGACAGCCCCGGCGCCCACCATCTCCAATAGCGGCGCCGCGGGGCTTTGCTGGATCAGCTCGGTCATGCGCTTCTGGTTCGCAGCAAGTTGAGTGGTCACTTCGCGAACGCGGCGAGCCAACCGAACTGCTTCCTCGCGGGCAATTGATAGTTCGATCGGTTCCTGTCGTTCCCGCCATCTGGTGACCGCGCCGTCGTGTCCTTATCCGGCGATCGTGTCGCGTCTCTCAATCAGCGGTCGGGGTCATCGCGGGGGTGGCGGGCGGCCAATCCTTCGAAGCCGTCACGCACGAGTCGTCCGGCACAGCAGCCAAAGCCATACCCGCCTCCCCTGGGTAGCCACGACCCTACAATGGCCGCCGAACTTCACCCGGTAACAACATAAGGACAGCAGCCAAAACACGGTAATACTGGAACAGTCCTTGAGCCGGCGTGACCCAGCCAAAAATTGACGTGCCGGGCGGCACTGTCTTCCCGACGATCTGTCCGCCGGCTCAAGGACGGTTAAAGGGGTGTCGAGCCAGGCGGACATGGCTTGCCCGCAGAAAGTTCGCAAGTCGTCGGTGGGCACTTTTTGGGCACATTTTGGGCACATCCGATGTAAAAACGGGTGATTTGAGGTAACCAAAATCCTTGAATTCTAGGGGTTTTTCATGCCCTCATTGGGGCTGAAAAGGTTTCAAATCCCACCGTCACCGCCAAGTAGCGAGGCCCCTGCTTCCCTTTGTTTACAAGGGATCGGGGGCCTTTTGCTTTGCTCCGGAATGACGCGACTCGCCGTGTCGCAAGCGCTTTCCAAAACCAAAGAAGGTCACGACGGCGCCCGCCCCCTGCAGTGCCTCATTGTGCCTATGCTGGGGCATATGGGGAGTGACTCATCGACGACGCCGGATGCGCGGCGCGTGCTCGCGGCGCTGGCGAACGCCGAGGCTCGGAGGGTCTTTGCTGAGATCAGCATTGGCGGCTCGCTCGTGCCGGCGAAACTCACGCCAGGAAAACTCTCGCCAGCGAAATTCGCACGGGCGCTCGGGCTCCTGACCGAAGCGGGGCTTGTCGAGACGGTCGAGACCGAAGGCAGCGTGCACTACCGCATTCGCGGACATGTCTTCCGAGACGCACTAGCGAGCCTCCCGTCCGCGCCCCGCAGGTCCGGCGTCGAGCGCTTCTTGACGGCAGACGGCCGCATCGATCGCTATCCCGCCCGGGAAACAGAGCGACTCAAGCTTCTCGCATGGGTAGCCGGGCGCATCCTGGACAGCGGCGATCGCGTGGCGGAACAAGAGCTGAACGAGCGCCTGGCCCAGCTCACCAACGACGTGCCGATGCTCAGGCGGTACCTCGTGGACTCCGGTATCGTAAGCCGCACGGCGGACGGTTCGGCCTACTGGTTGGCACTCGACTAGGCCAGCAGATGGCCTCTAAAAAAGCGATCTTCAGAAGCGAACCCCGGACCATCATCCACTCAGGTGCGCTGGCTGCTCCGTCGTACAACAAGTTCCGGCGTAAACACGACTTGCTGGTGTCCGTGTTCGGGCCCGTTGTCGATTTCGTCGAAAAGGAGTTCGGCCGCGCGTTCGCCGATCAGTTGCCGTGGCTGCCTGATGGACGTGAGAGGGATGCTTGATTGGGAGGCGAAGTCAATATCATCGAAGCCCACAATCGCGATGTCCTCGGGTACCCGCAGCCCGTGCGCGGTGAAGGATTGCAGGAGCCCGAGGGCGAGCTGGTCGTTGGCGGCAAAAACGCCGTCAGGGCGCGCGTCCGGCTCGAGATCGTTGATCACGTCGCCAATGTCGCGGCCGCGCTCGAACTTCAGGTTCGGCGTTTCAAACAACTGAAGCCGGACGCCTGCCGCCTCGGTTGCGGCAAGGGCACCATGGTAGCGATCATCAACCTGTTGAAGGGTAAACGGCCCCCCAACAAAGGCTGGACGCGTTGAACCGACGCTGAGGAGGTGCTCCATCGCGGCCCTCCCGCCCGCTGCATCATCGACTGAAACTGAGCAGAAGTCGCCGGTCCTCGCGAGTCGATCCACGAGCACTGAAGGTATGCCACGGGAGCGCATGACCTCAAGACGCTCGATGACATCCCCCAACGGAGTAATCAGGATGCCTTGGACTCGCTGTTGTTCAAAGAGGTCAAGGTAGGACTGCTCCCGGTCGCTGCTTTCCGCGCTGTTGGCCAGGATGAATGAGTGTTTGTGGGCATCGGCTACGTCCTCGGCTCCGAGCGCCACATCCGTGAAGAAGGGGTTCCGGACATCCAGAACCAGCATGCCCAGGCTCCTGCTGGAACCCGACCGCAGGCTTCTGGCCGATTCGTTGCGCACGAATCCAAGCTGGTCGATTGCGGCCAGGACGCGGTTCTTCTTGTCGGCCGAGACCTGCTCGGGTTTGTTCAAGACATTTGACACCGTACCGACGGAAACCTGGGCCAGGACCGCGACATCCTTCAGCTTGGCGCCCAAGTTGTTCGGCACGTTGACCTCCCGCTATATGAATCGAATCAATAAGTGATCCAATACTACTCACGGACTCAATTCCTGGAGTGCCGCCGTTCCCGCGCGGGCGGGCTCGTAGCGTTGCAGCATTGAACTGGCGGCTACGAGTCGGCGCATTTCTTGGAGACTGCGATCCTCCCGGGCAGCTGCGCGTGCCTGTACCAAGACGTTCCCAAGCGCCGTGGCCTCCACTGGACCAGCAACAACCGTTTTGCCGGTGGCATCCGCTGTGAGCTGGCACAGCAAACGGTTTTGCGAGCCGCCGCCCACGATGTGGACCACGGACGTCCGCTTTCCGGACAGTTCTTCGGCGCGTGCCAGGGTTCTCGCGTAGCCGGCGGCTAGGCTGTCCAGAATGCAGCGCACGACGGCGGCAGGCCGGTCCGGGAGGACGGCACCCGTGGCGCGCACCGCGGATCGGATCCGCTCGGGCATGTTATCCGGGGCGATGAACGCCGGATCGTCTGCGTTGATTTGGGGTCCGCCGGCGGACAGTGCCGCCGCGGCGTCGAGCAGACTGGCCAGCGACGGCGCGTGCCCTTCAAGAGCCCAGGTGCGCATGCATTCACTGAGCAGCCACAGCCCGCCCACGTTGCGCAGGTACCTGATGGTGCCATCGACCCCCCGCTCGTTGGTGAAGTTGGCCAGCCGGCTTGCTTCGCCAAGGACCGGGGAATCCAGTTCCACGCCCACCAAGGACCATGTCCCGGAAGAGATGTAGGCGAAGTCTTCTCGCGACGCCGGTACCGCTGCCACGGCCGAAGCGGTGTCGTGCGATCCCACGGCAACCACCGCAGTCTCCGCCGGCAACCCGGTCCGGGCTGCGATGTCTGTTAGCAGCGTGCCCACGGTTTCGCCGGGCTGAATGATGGCGGGGAACAGGTTTTTGGGCAGGCCGAGCGGCTTGAAAAGTTCGGTGGCCCACTCCCCCGCGACGGCGTCGAAGAGCCCGGTGGTGGACGCATTGGTGGCCTCGGTCCGGCGCTGTCCGGTGAGTTTGAACGCGATCAGGTCCGGAATCAGCAATGCCTGCACGCCGCGCAGTTCCCGCTCGGTAGCGAGCTGGTAGATCGTATTGAACTGCAGGAATTGCAGCCCGGTGGTGGCGTAGAGCCGCGCCGGGTCCAGCACCGTGTGGACGTTCGCGACGGCGGTGCGGCCCCGCTCGTCGCGGTAGCTGAACGGCTGCGCGAGGAGTGTGCCGGAGGCATCAACCAGCCCGTAGTCGATGGCCCACGTGTCGATGCCGATGCTGACGATCCGCTCACCGCTCGCGGCGGCCGTTTCAGCGGCCGCCGCAAGTCCCTTGAGCACCTCCTCGAACAGAGCGTCGAAGTCCCAGTGGAGTCCGCCGTCGAGCTCTACCACGCCGTTAGGGAAACGGTGCACCGTTTCCAGCGAGGCGCTATCCTCGCCCACGCGGCCGAGCATGACGCGGCCGGACGACGCCCCGATATCAACCGCGGCGAACAATTGCCCGCTCATCGCAGGAAGGCCGCGGCGACCCCCGCGTCCACCGGGATGTGCAGGCCCGTGGTGTGCGAGAGTTCGTTGCTGGTCAGGACGGCGGCCGCGTTGGCGACGTGCTCGGGCAGGACTTCGCGCTTGAGCAGCGTGCGCTGGGCGTAGTACTTGCCCAGTTCCTGCTCGTCGACACCGTAGACGGCGGCGCGCTTGGCGCCCCAACCGCCGGCGAAGATACCGGAACCGCGGACCACGCCGTCGGGGTTGATGCCGTTGACGCGGATGCCGTACTCGCCCAGCTCCGCGGCCAACAGACGCACCTGGTGGGCCTGGTCTGCCTTGGTGGCCGAGTAGGCGATGTTGTTCGGGCCGGCGAACACCGAGTTCTTGGAGGAGATGTAGACGATGTCTCCTCCCATGCCCTGGTCGATCATGACCTTCGCCGCGGCCTTCGAGACCAGGAACGAGCCCTTGGCCATGACGTTGTGCTGCAGGTCCCAGTCCTTCTCCGTTGTTTCCAGCAAGGGCTTGGAGATGGACAGGCCCGCGTTGTTCACGATCAGGTCCAATCCGCCGAAAGCCAGGACGGCTTCCTGGACAGCCGCGGCCACCTGGGCTTCGTCGGTGACGTCAGCCTGGATTCCGATGGCGACGTCCGCGCCGCCGAGTTCGGCGGCAACAGCCTGCGCGTTGTCCAGGTTGAGGTCCGCGATGACCACGCAGGCGCCCTCCGCGGCGAGGCGGGTGGCGATCGCCTTCCCAATGCCCGACGCCGCGCCGGTCACCAAAGCGATGCGCGTGGCATGGGACTTTGGCTTTGGCATCCGCGCGAGCTTGGCTTCCTCAAGGGCCCAGTATTCGATCCGGAATTTCTCGGATTCCTCGATCGGGGCGTAGGAGGAGATGGCTTCGGCACCCCGCATCACGTTGATCGCGTTGAGGTAGAACTCGCCCGCAACCCTGGCGGTCTGCTTGTCCTTGCCGTAGGAGAACATTCCGACGCCGGGGACCAGGACGATGGCAGGGTCCGCGCCGCGCAGGGCCGGGCTGTTTTCGTCCGCGTGGCGGTCGTAGTAGGCCTGGTAATCCTCGCGGTATGCGGCGTGCAGTTCCTTGAGGCGATCGATGCTCTCCTCAATGCCGGCGTCGGCGGGCAGGTCCAGGACCAGGGGTTTCACCTTGGTGCGCAGGAAGTGGTCCGGGCAGGAGGTGCCCAGCGCCCCGAGGCGGGGATGCTCGGCACTTTCGAGGAATTCCAGGACACGGGGATCGTCGCTGAAGTGGCCCAGCTGCGGCTTGTCGGCCGAAGCGATGCCGCGGATCACCGGGGCCAGGGCGGCTGCTTTGGCTTTCCTTTCGGCTTCCGGAAGCGCGGCGTAGCCGGGGAGTTTGGCGCCGAAAGGCTCGGCTTTGCCGTTCTGGGCGATGTAGCGTTCGGCCTGCTCGATGATCCACAGGGAGTTGGCTTCGGCTTCCTCGCTCGTGGCGCCCCAAGCGGTGATGCCGTGGCCGCCAAGGATGGTGCCGACTGCCTGCGGGTTGGCTTCCTTGATCGCGGCGATGTCCAGTCCCAGCTGGAAACCGGGGCGGCGCCACGGAACCCACACGACCTTCTCGCCGAAGATCTTGGAGGTCAGCGCTTCGCCGTCCACCGCCGTCGCAATCGCGATGCCCGAGTCCGGGTGCAGGTGGTCCACGTGCGCTGCGTCGACGAGTCCGTGCATCGCGGTATCGATTGACGGCGCGGCGCCGCCCTTGCCGAACAGGCAGTAATCGAACGCGGACACCATTTCGTCTTCACGCTCGACGCCGGGGTAAACGGCCTTGAGTGCCTGCAGCCGGTCAAGGCTCAAAACAGCCAGGTTTTCGGCCTTTAGGGTTCCCAGGTCGCCGCCGGAACCTTTGACCCAGAGGAGCTCGACATCTTCGCCGGTGACAGGGTCTTTTTCTGTGCCCTTCGCGGAGGTGTTCCCTCCGGCGAAGTTGGTGTTCCGCTTGTCCGCGCCCAGGCGGTTGGAACGGGTGATCAGTTCTTCAACAGTCTTGTTCGTTGTGTTCTGCATGTTCATGCTTACGCGCCCCATCCGGCTTGCTGGCCGCCCACGCGGTCCTCGTTGATCTTCTTCTGGTAGCCGCTCGCCTTGAACGCGGTCATCGGGTCCGCGGGCAGGCCACGCGATTCACGCCACTCGGCCAGGACGGGCCGGACATCTGTATAGAAGGCATCGTTGAAGATGCCGTTGGCGGCCAGGACATCGCCCTCGCGCTGTGCCTCGGCCAGCGCAGCGCCGTCGATAAGCAGTGCGCGGGCCGTCATTTCCTGGACGTTGAGCACCGAGCGGATCTGGCCCGGGATCTTCTCCTCCAAGTTGTGGCACTGGTCCAGCATCAGGGCAACGCCCGAATCTTTCCCGAAGCCGCCGCCGCGGATGACCTCGTGCATGATGCGGAACAACTGGAACGGATCCGCGGCCCCAACGATCAGGTCGTCGTCGGCGTAGAAGCGGGAGTTGAAGTCGAAGGATCCGAGCTTGCCCAGACGCAACAACTGCATCACGATGAACTCGATGTTCGTGCCCGGGGCATGGTGGCCGGTATCCAGGCAGACGAAGGCCTTCTCCCCCAGGGCAAGGGTCTGTGCGTAGGACGTACCCCAGTCCGGAACGTCGGTGTGGTAGAAAGCCGGCTCGAAGAACTTGTACTCCAGCACCAGGCGCTGGTTCTGGCCTAGGGCCGCATAGATTTCCCGCAGCGACTCGGCCAGGCGGTCCTGGCGGCCCCGCATGTCATCCTGGCCCGGGTAGTTGGTGCCGTCTGCCAGCCAGATCTTCAGGTCCCGGGAGCCGGTGGCGTGCATGATGTCGATGCATTCCAGATGATGGTGGATGGCGCGGCGGCGCACGGCTGCGTCAGAGGACGTCAGGGAGCCGTACTTGTATTCGTCGTCCTGGAACGTATTGGAGTTGATGGTTCCCAGTCCCACGCCAAGACCGGCAGCGTACTCGCGGAGGGCCGCGTAATCGTCCACTTTGTCCCACGGGATGTGCAGAGCCACGGTCGGCGCGAGGCCCGTCAGTTCGTGCACCTTCGCGGCGTCGGCGAGCTTCTCCTGGATAGTCCGCGGCGTGCCGGGCGTGCCGAACACCTTGAAGCGGGTGCCCGAGTTGCCGTAGGCCCACGAAGGAACTTCGATGGCCAGCTCTTCCAACCGGCCCAGCGCCGTTGCTACGTCTTTCATGATGGTTGGTTCTCGCATTCCGTGGTGTCCAGCGTGAAGCCCGGGAGTCTCGGGCCTCAGATCAATGTGTTTTGGATTGTTTGAATCGTTTCATTGATACGATTCAAACTACGTGGTTCTTGAGAAGGTTGTCAAGGGGAATTCTGAGCACATACGTCGATGAGTTGCAGGGAACTCACCCCCGTCCCGGCGGTGTTGCCGCGCGCCTCGCAACGTCGATAGCATCATGGTGGGTTATGCAGCCGGCCCTCGGAACTCTTCCATGGAGTGACCATGATCCCTGACGCACCCGCTGCTTTGAATTCACTTTCCAAGGCCTCCCGCCCCGTTCCGGCCAAGCCGGGAGCTTCGCTGTGAACGCGCTCTTGTCCTCCTGCCTCGAAGGGCAGCTGGATCCGGTCGAGGGGCTTGCCAGGCTATCAAACGCGGAGCTCGCCTTTTTGGCTGACGCTCTCTTCAAGCATCTCGATGACGGGGAGCCAGCGTTCGGGGTCAAGTCCTGGTACGACGCGGTCTTGGACGAATTGGCCGCCCGCGGTGAGGGGACAGCGCTCGTCGGGCGTGCCGCCGTCGTCGTTTCCCGCTCTCTGCGCGATTAGTCTTCGCGCGGCGCGGGGGCGTAGGGGACGCCGGCCGTGAGGTCCGCCGGTGCTTCTCGGCCTGCGAGTTCGCGCACGAGGTACTTTAACTCCTGCCTGAACATCGAAGTATCGATGGACACCTGGGCGAGGACTTGCTGCTCCGATTCGACAGCCCGCTCCAGCGCATCCGTGCCGGCCTCGGTCAGTGACACGACATGCACCCTGCGGTCTTGGGAACTGCGTTGGCGCGTGATGTGGCCGTGGGCTTCGAGTCTATTCAGGGTCTGGCCCATGGTCTGGGCCTGCACGCGCACAATCTGAGCCAGCATGGTCTGGGTGATGGGACCGGTGGCTGCAAGAACTTCCATAGCTATAACGCCAGCATGGGTAAGGCCGATCGACCTGAGGTTTTCATCCCAGGCGTGTTCCACCAACCGGGCCGCTGTAGACAACAAGCGCCCCGTAGGCCAACGCTCAATGTCCGGCATCTCTCCATTGTAGGTCCGGGCGGGATTGGGGGTTGGGGGTGGGCTGGGTGGTCTAGAAGCCGTCTTGTAATTCGCAACATCGACGTTCCGTCGATGCGTTGGGCCGTATGGGCGCGCATCCGGTGGCGGAGTGGGCCTTGCCTCCATCATTCGATGTGCGCGGCAACCCGATCCAGCATCTCTGCGGCGTCCCGGATGTCCGCCTCGGAGAGAGTGCGGCCATGGACCTGCACGGTCAGCACTACACCACCCTTCAAGGCAGAGATGAATACCGTGGTTGATTTCTCTCCCGTGGGGAATTCAACGTATCTCTGCACAGCAATCGAGCCAGGCGTCCGGGTCTCGACTGTCGCGTGCTTTCCTATTGTGTGGATCGGGCCTGCGCCCGAACCGATCGAGACGTTCGGGCACCGGTCCACAAGGGCAGATTTCGCGTGGAGGGCCTTTCCCAATCCCGTCGCGTCCAACCCCGAGAGAAGACTGATGGAGATCGGTCCGGCGGACGTTGAGGTCCCATTGGTCCCTGCCATGACGGCTGCGTTTTCTGGGAGGTCTAGGACACTGGTCATGGCCATGTTGGCGCAGTCCGACGGCTCTGACTCCCACTGCGACATGGCGGTCGTGATCTTGTCCCGTGCCTTTCGGATCTGTTCGGACGGGACCGCGGTGAACTTCTCCCCGCCCTTAGGGCCAAACATGACCAACTTGGCCAGTTCTGACTCAGAGTAGGCTCTGGTCGCGGCCATGGATGGTGTGGGCGTGACGCTACTCGGTGTTGGTTCTATTGTCACGGCTGATGCGGTGCAGGCTGTAAGCCCAATGATTAGCACTCCACCAACTGCCACCAGTAGCCTTGACTGGATCTTCATCTCTCCCCCAAAACGATCGGAACTGCCCGGCGACTGCCTTGGGAAGAACCCTACTTGACGCTGCGGCCAGCGGTAACAATCGCGAAGCTGCTGCTCGACCCTTGCCTCCGGACCGGCAATATACTTTCAGGCTGCCAATGCGATGGTTGACCCGGGATGCGCTCACGGGGGGTCTCTCCGAGGAGGAAGAAGACGAGCGATCGCGGCAGTGGTCCGAGGTCTGTCGCTCAATCCCGCCGTGGCTGCACTCCGGCGCCCAACTGCTACTCGACACCACGTCCACGACGGAGTCATCGACTCCCTTCGTCGAGGCGACACCGACGTGGTCGAGCTCCGTGCCTTGATCGGCGACCTCCAAGTCGGCTACGAATGGTTCCTCGCCCGCTACCACGGCGCCGCCCGCGCAATCATCGAACCGGGTTTCAGCAGGGGCGCCGGCATAGCCGTAGCACTGGTAATCATCCGGCGCCCCCGCGGCCACTAGTGCCACGAGGCCGGAGAGGAGAGCTGCCCATGACCAGATAGCCCGGGCCGTCACATTGCCAGAATCGGACCCAAATTGGAAAGAGACATACTAGTTGTCTACGCCCTTCCCGGAGTGCATCGGAGCAATCAGGAAGTTGGAGACGAGGCAAGTTTGGGCTCTAGATCAGAATCTGTTCGGTCTCCACACTCTCGGCTAACTCAGCGATTCCGGCGAAAGACTCGTCGTGTGACCGCCCCGGCTCAAGACTGATGGTCGCATAGCCGGGCGAGAACCACCCGCACAAATACTCCAACCGGCCGAGTAGGTCATGTAGCCGCAGGTGCACCGCGCTGACGTCCTCGGGTCGCTTGACGGCGACCCTCACAACACCGTTGCCCGATCGCTGCACGACAGACTGGATCACATATCCGGTTGCAGCCTCGGCGCGCACAACATCGCCGAGAGCCATGTCATAGGCGAAGAACGGGATGCAAGAAAGCTCGAAGCGATCGTCGCCCACTCGCTCGGTCCAGAGTTGCTCAAAACTATCGCCGCCCCCGACGTCATCGACCACGGCGCGCAGCATGAAACTCGGCGTTGGTCGGCGCACCGGGTTCGGATGAGTCGCGATCTTCGTCATTTCGGACCGCCGTAGGTCGAGCCAACCAACCCGAACCGCAACCCTCCACCAGCCGCTGAACCGACACCTCAGCCCTCAACCATATCGACCAAACAGCTGCGAGGAGGGCTCGGTCGCCCCTGGATGCTGCCGGCTTCGAATGCTCATCAACCTGCGGCCTGGGCCGCGAGAAATCGTTGTCCATCGCCGTCAATCAGCGACTTTTTTAGAAGGTGTTGACCCGCCTCGGTTGCGAGACCACTATTGGTCATCCCCGCCTCAAGCAATGGTTCCAGCTGGCTCGTAAGGACGGCCAGCAGGCCTGTCCGTCGCTCTTCGTCGTCGGCTGCTTGATCGAGGTTGAGCAAATCCTCCAAATGCGCGCGGTGAGCGGCTGGGACCAATGTCTCAAGACGGCCCTGAACGTGGCAGTGACTCGGTTTGGGGGTTGTTGCGACGCCGACGCCCAAGAACCAGAAGCCGATGTTGAGGTAATAACGGGGACCGTATTGAGATTTCTGGAAATTCAGCACCGCGATGGCGTCGGGTCCGGTGACATACCAAGAGCCGGATTTCTTGGATCCGCCGAGCGACTTGCCGAATTCGTCGAATGTCCCATTTTGATGCATCTCCTGATTCAGCGAACCACTTGCCGCTGAGCGAGTTGGAGCTTGGTCCGAAGCCGTGCTTCCCAATATCGGCGAGTTCGCCTGGACTGACGTGGCGGTAGAGGTCCACGCCGTCGTCCACCCCCTTTGCGACCGCTGCCCCCGCTTTACCGAGCTTGCCGAGTTTTCCGATTGGACCGATGCCGGGTAGCGCGCTCATGGCGAGGTAGGGGGCATCGTCTTCGCTGAGGGCGGGTTTGCCCTCGATGGCGTTGGCCCACATGTCCAGTCCGACCGAGCCGATCCCGATGAAGGGAATGAACCCTACATCGAAGCTGAGGTATCTCAGTCCGGTCGCGAGGGCTGCCTCGGAACCCTCGCCCAATTTTGGAGGGCAAGGGCACGGGAACGAATCTCCTCCTCGTAGTAACTTCTCGCTTCTGGGTCGTCATCCCATTCACTCGCAAGTCCGATGAAAGGCCTCAGCTCGCGGGCGCTTTCTGGAGCCTCGGCGGCGATGCGCCAGATGCGCCGTGCGGCTTCGATGGGTTCCAGGTGTCCCTCTAGCAGCCGCCGAGCGACGTAGGCCGCAGCGAGCATCGCGGCCCGGTATTCAGACAACTCGCCGCAGCCCAAACTGCGCGCCAGCGCCGTCACTAGGTCGTCAGCTTGGTCGTATTCAGCTGAGGACAAAGCAGCCAACTCCAAGATGAGCGGCTCCTGTTCTCCGGCGGCGACCTTTCGCTCGGCCCAAGCGACGACCTCACTACGACCGACAAGGTCCATGCTTCGACGAGCAACTAAGCTCGCGGCCTCGAATGCGAGATCGGACCTCATGGCAGCCACATCATCTCGGTCTTGAACTCGAAGCGCTCTCCGGTGAGCACGTTCTCATACCAGTGAGTCTCCATGCGAAAACCGTCTGTTCCCTTGTAGGACGAACTACCCATCTTGGCCCAGTCGGCAGCAGTTCCGCCATACTCTATCGCAAGTCGATCGGCGACTCTCAACTTCCCGGAAGACCCCGCCCCAGCCAATGCCGTACCTGCTTCGCCCATCTGTTGCTCGCTGGCGAGCTGCCGCCCAAGGTTACGCCCGGCAATTGCCGACTCTGCCCCTCTCGCACCCTTGGCAACTTTACCGAGCTTACCGAGTTTGCCGATTGATCCGGCGCCCAACGTCATTGCGATGTAGGGGGCGTCGTCTTCGCCAAGGGCGGGTTTGCCCTCGATGGTGTTGGCCCACATGTCGAGTCCGACCGAGGCGGCTCCTCCGGCGAGGGGATGAACCCTACATCGAAGCTGAGGTATCTCAGCGCTGTTGCAGCGGAGGCATTGACGCCGTGTTCGCGTATGTATGCCATCGTTTCGTCGTTATCGCCACCTCCCGCTGGCCAAGCCGAGGTGTCCCTCGCCGACGGGCCGGCCGGAGCCGGGGCCGGTTGGAACACGGGGGCCAGCCCGGCTATGTCCCTGGCGTCGTAGTTGTCGGCCTGGCCCGGTGACGTCGGCAGGTGCCATTGGCCGGGGCTGACGTCGGCGTCCCTTCCGTGCCATGATCCGCCGTCGTCAAGGGCAGGCCCGAAGATCGCCAGCCCGGAGGGGTCGGCGTTGTTGACCGCGTCGGCTTCCCCGTAGACGTACGGGGAGAAGTTCCTGGCCTCGGCCAACTTGAGGACCGGGTCCGGACTCGTGAACACCCCTAGGACGGGGTCCAGGTCGCGGGCCCCGAGGTGCGTCAGAGTGCTGACCGTGTCCGCGAGCCCGCCGATGTACCCGTTGACGGCGCCGTACCCGGCCGGGTTCGCCGCGTTGGACCCCACACCGGTGGTTCCGGCCGGCGCGGTCGCGTACGCCCCGGAACCCGCCGCCGCCTGGGTCGCGCCGCGGGCCAGGCCCAGCGGGTCCGTGTACCGGGTCTGCGCCGTGGCCAGCGTCGCCCCGGCGGTCGGCTGGACAATCGTCTGGGCGGTGTTCAGGCGGTCACCGAGGATGAAGGCCGCTTCACCGTTCCCCCGACCGCGGTGCGTTGCGCGATCGTCTTGCCCGCGAAGGTGTAGGCCTTCGTGACGGTCTTCACCCCGCCCGGGGTCGAATGGGCAGTGACCGGGCCCACGGTCACCGTGGTGCCGGTCCCGTCAGTGAGCCCGACAAGGCGCAGTTCTTCGCCGCCGCAAGACGGGAAGCATAGTCATAGCCGTAGCACTGGTAATCATCCGGTTGCCCGGGCCGGGACGGGAACCACTGTTCCCGGGCGCTCAGCTTCCCGGAGGGGCGTTGTGGAAAATCGAGTGTTAGATACACCTTCAACGCACGAAGGAGTGCCTCTACGTTTGGAGATAAGGTGATCCATCGGCCGATGACATCCGCTTTCCCCGTTCTTGTCGCCCAGTGACTTTCGACATCGGAGTAGAAAAGCAGCCAAAGTCGGCGCAGCCCGATACCAGTCACCACGGGGGTCCAGGGGAAGGACAACGAGCACCCCTGTCCCGCCGTCAGCCACAATCAGGAGTTCGAGATCGCCTAGGAACTCGCCGACGACGATCGCAACCTGAACTGCTACGGTCAAGTCGAAGGCCGTCGGTTCGGCGAGTTCTAGCGTCGACTATCGTCCGGAGCCTCTCTCGCGAACGTTCCCCCAAAACGTCGCTAGGTCGCGTTCACTCAGAGGCATGCCCCAGCCTTTCGGTGAGCGGATTGACGCGAGGTCCACATCTCGGCCGAAGCCCGGGACCGTCTTTTCAGACCAAGGACCAACGTCGTCACGAGTCAAGAGAAGCCCGATCTCCCAGTCCCGCTGCGCCCAGATGGCCCACGCCCCCGATGACCCAGCGACGGCAAGAACGTTGGCGGTATAAGCAAGTGCGCCAGTCGGATCCCCACCCGGCTCATGGCGCAGCCCAATACCGTAACTTTCCCTTATATCGTCCTCAGGGACCTGAAAACCTGGGTAGAACTCATACTCATCTCGGTAATAGGGCATTTCCGGATCCAGCGCCATTACCGTTATGTGTTGATCTCGGTATTCCAGGGCTAGTGCCTCAAGCACTGTACCGAAGTCCGACCCCAGCACGCGGTCGTATTCGTAGATCCGGATCCATCCCGAGGGAGTTACGAATGGCCAATGCGGCAGTCGGGCCCGGCAGTCAAGAGTTTGACTCAGACGTTGAAGGCCCGCCCGGAAATCCTCGTCGCTCCGAAAGAAGTTGACCGGCTCAGTCATTGCCGTACCCCAGACGTATTTTGAGCGTTGACCCCGGCGACTCGGCGGGGGTGAATTCACCGGTCCAGCCTGTGTAACTGTCTGCCTTCTCGCGGAGAACGTATTTGGCCCCGTCCTTCTCAAAGATCTGGACTGCCCCGTCCTTCGAAACACGAGACGACCAGCCGCCGCTTGTCAGCGTTTCGCCAAACTCTGTATGTGTTGCATTGGTCCCAATGTTTCGGATGGACCCTCCTCTGGTCAAGTCCACGTAAGTACGTGACCCTCCAATCAATTTCTCCGCACCTATGACATTCTTGGCAGCTTTGCCAAGTTTGCCGAGTTTTCCGATTGATCCGATGCCGGGTAGCGCGCTCATTGCGAGGTAGGGGGCGTCGTCTTCGCTGAGGGCGGGTTTGCCTTCGATGGTGTTGGCCCACATGTCGAGTCCGACCGAGGCGGCTCCTCCGGCGAGGGGGATGAACCCTACATCGAAGCTGAGGTTATCTCAGCGCTGTTGCAGCGGAGGCATTGACGCCGTGTTCGCGTATGTATGCCATCGTTTCGTCGTTATCACCAACGCCCGTAGCCCACGCGGAAGCATCACTGGCTGACGGGCCGGCCGGGGCCGGGGCCGGTTGGAACACGGGGGCCAGCCCGGCTATGTCCCTGGCGTCGTAGTTGTCGGCCTGGCCCGGTGACGTCGGCAGGTGCCATTGGCCGGGGCTGACGTCGGCATCCCTTCCGTGCCATGATCCGCCGTCGTCAAGGACTGGCCCCAACACGATGAGTCCGGAGGGGTCGGCGTTGTTGATGGCATCGGCCTCGCCGTAGACGAACGGGGAGAAGTTCTTCGCCTCATCCCGTTTCAGGACCGGGTCCGGGCTGGTGAAGGCCCCGAGGACGGGGTCCAGGTCGCGGGCGCCGAGGTGGGTCAGGGTGCTGACCGTGTCGGCGAGCCCGCCGATGTACCCGTTGATGGCGCCGTACCCGCCGGGGTTGGCCGCGTTGGATCCCACACCGGTGGTTCCGGCCGGCGCGGTCGCGTACGCCCCGGAACCGACCGCGGCCTGGGTCGCGCCCCGGGCCAGGCCCAGCGGGTCCGTGTACCGGGTCTGCGCCGTGGCCAGCGTCGCCCCCTTCGTGGGCTGCACAATCGTCTGGGCGGTGTTCAGGCGGTCACCGAGGATGAAGGCCAGCTTCACCGTTCCCCCGACCGCGGTGCGCTGCGCGATCGTCTTGCCCGCGAAGGTGTAGGCCTTCGTGACGGTCTTCACCCCGCCCGGGGTCGAATGCGCGGTGACACCCCCGAGGGTGACCGTGGTGCCGGTCCCGTCCGTGAGCCCGACAAGGTTCCCACCGGCGTCGTAATACCTGGCCCCGGCACTCCCGGCAGACCCGGCCACCGGACCCGGCGGGGTCCCCGCCGCAGCGGAAGGATTCGGATTCGCCGGCAGCGTGCTGGTGCCCGTGGTGGCGGCGAGTTTCCCGTCCGGGGTATAGGACAGGGTCTCCCCCGCCCGGCCCGTCATCCGCCCCGCCGCATCCCAGGAGAACGTGCTGGTCGTCGGTGACCCGGTGGCCGGGGTGGACGTCAGCGACTGCACCCGGTGCGGGCCCGCCTGCCCCGCCGCCGGATACGCGTAACTCTCCGTGACCGCAAGATTCCCCGCGGCATCGAAACGCTTGACCTGGGACCGGTCCCCCGACGGCGTGTACGCAAACGTCTGCGCATACGGTGCCGGACCACCCAGCCCCGTGACCGACGTCGACGCCGGCGTGGGGGCGGTGCTGCAGTTCTTCGCGCCCGCCGTCCAGACCGCCGCAAGACGGGAAGCATAGTCATAGCCGTAGCACTGGTAATCATCCGGTTGCCCGGCCCGGGACGGGAACCACTGTTCCCGGGCGCTCAGCTTCCCCGACGGGGTGTAGGTGTAATTGATGGTCCCCAGGTCCGCGGTGACGCCCTTGGCGATGTTCGTCGCGGACTGGTTCGCCAGACGCCCCGTGGTCGCATCCCAGGAAAAGTAGACCTGGTTCACGCCGGTGGTGTCCAGGGTCATGCTGTTGTTGTTCCGGTCGAACTGCTGGTAGGTGGCGATCTGGTTCAGATGGCCGTACTGGGTCGAACCGACCAGGAAGTTCCCGCCCTGGTCCTTGACGGCCTCAGGGTTCTCGAACGAATCGTAGTAGGTGTAGACGGTTTCCGCGGCGAGGCCGGTGATGGCACCGTACCCGACCGGGTCTGCCGCGGTGGTCTCGACTACAAGGACCGGCCGCCGGCGGTGGCATGCTCTCCGGACCCGGATGACACTTGGGTCTAGCCGAGGGGCCAGGCTCAATCCTTCCAGCCAGCCCACCGGCGATGGCACGGAATACCGGGCAACTTCCAGAGTGCGTTGTCGCCGTCAGCCCTCAGGGATACGCGCAATCCCCACCCTGTGCTGACGGCATCGTCAATGGTCCTGAAACTCTGAAGGCTTAATTCCCCGACCGGCTCCACGGGGCCCGGATTTCCTATTCGAGAAGCAGGGACTCGTCGAACCACACATCCTCGTAGCCTGGTGCAATAAGAAATCGCCAACCTGGACCAAGTCCAAGATACGGAAGCACGGCCGGGCACCAATCCGCGAGATGCTCCACATGCAGCGACGCGAAGAAGTCGTCAGAAGTCGAAAGCTCTTCTCCTGCCCAGAAGTACCAACCACAGGTGTCGCCTGCCGCAGGATGCCGCAAACCATTCAACGGCCATAATCCGTCCCGAACATTTCTCGCGACTCCGCATTTCTCACCAGGCAGCGGCAAGTGGGGCGCTAAACCAAATCGAGCGACGATCTTAAGCTGTTCTGCGTCAATACCGGTGGTCACGGAATAAGTCCCAACAATCGGCGCATTTCCCGCGAATATCTGCTCATTTCAGCTCTCTCTTTTTGCCGAGCATGTTCGGCATTGAGGTTGAACGGCATCCAACGAGCGCATCTTAAGTCGATCGATGGCTCCAGTCCGATAATACTCTTTCACCAGCGGTTCTATGTGATCAGCCACTTGGGTCTCATCGACCTCGCCGCAGTCCACACATGCCTGACCCTGTACCGAAGCACGCTGACCGCGTGTTGTGGCATTTGAAGGACGTGAATACGGCACGGATATGTCTGCGGCTGCCGATGCAAGATTCGCGTTCCCGATTGCCGCGGTGGCGGCTTCGCTTGCTGCGTGCATGATGGCGTTTGCGGCTGCCAGGGCCGCCCCGTCGTTCCGGGCACCATGGTCGTTGGTTGACGAGGGCCTTTGGGGGATGGCGGGGAAGTACGTTCCGGTGGCCTGCGGGTAGTCGGCGACGTAGCCGTCGTCCGCGCCGGTGGTGCCGACCAATGGCCGGTCAAAGGAGATGGTGCTGTCCGCAGACGCGGGTATCGCCGGGAAGCTGGAGCCGGCGTCTGCTGATGACGTTCCAGATGAGCTGTGCTGTTCCCAAGGCCAGTGAAACTGGATCGGCGGTAGGTGGACTTGTGTCGCAAGCCACTCACCAATGAGGCCGACTCCCATGATTACCCCGATTCCTATGGCGTCGTCGATGCCGTAGTCGAGTCCTGAGGGGTCGCTGTGATTGACGGGGTCCTGGCCCGAGTAGGCGTAGGGGCTGTATTTGTTCGGTTCGGTTGGATCCAGGACCGGGTCCGGGCTGGTGAATACCCCCAGGACGGGGTCCAGGTCGCGGGCGCCGAGGTGGGTCAGGGTGCTGACCGTGTCGGCGAGCCCGCCGATGTACCCGTTGATGGCGCCGTACCCGCCGGGGTTGGCCGCGTTGGATCCCACACCGGTGGTTCCGGCCGGCGCGGTCGCGTACGCCCCGGAACCGGTCGCGGCCTGGGTCGCGCCCCGGGCCAGGCCCAGCGGGTCCGTGTACCGGGTCTGCGCCGTGGCCAGCGTCGCCCCGTTCGTGGGCTGCACAATCGTCTGGGCGGTGTTCAGGCGGTCACCGAGGATGAAGGCCAGCTTCACCGTTCCCCCGACCGCGGTGCGCTGCGCGATCGTCTTGCCCGCGAAGGTGTAGGCCTTCGTGACGGTCTTCACCCCGCCCGGGGTCGAATGCGCGGTGACACCCCCGAGGGTGACCGTGGTGCCGGTCCCGTCCGTGAGCCCGACAAGGTTCCCACCGGCGTCGTAATACCTGGCCCCGGCACTCCCGGCAGACCCGGCCACCGGACCCGGCGGGGTCCCCGCCGCAGCGGAAGGATTCGGATTCGCCGGCAGCGTGCTGGTGCCCGTGGTGGCGGCGAGTTTCCCGTCCGGGGTATAGGACAGGGTCTCCCCCGCCCGGCCCGTCATCCGCCCCGCCGCATCCCAGGAGAACGTGCTGGTCGTCGGTGACCCGGTGGCCGGGGTGGACGTCAGCGACTGCACCCGGTGCGGACCCGGCTGACCCGCCGCCGGATACGCGTAACTCTCCGTGACCGCAAGGTTCCCCGCGGCATCGAAACGCTTGACCTGGGACCGGTCCCCGGAGGGGGTGTACGCAAACGTCTGCGCATACGGTGCCGGACCACCCAGCCCCGTGACCGACGTCGACGCCGGGGTGGGGGCGGTGCTGCAGTTCTTCGCGCCCGCCGTCCAGACCGCCGCAAGACGGGAAGCATAGTCATAGCCGTAGCACTGGTAATCATCCGGTTGCCCGGCCCGGGACGGGAACCACTGTTCCCGGGCGCTCAGCTTCCCCGACGGGGTGTAGGTGTAATTGATGGTCCCCAGGTCCGCGGTGACGCCCTTGGCGATGTTCGTCGCGGACTGGTTCGCCAGACGCCCCGTGGTCGCATCCCAGGAAAAGTAGACCTGGTTCACGCCGGTGGTGTCCAGGGTCATGCTGTTGTTGTTCCGGTCGAACTGCTGGTAGGTGGCGATCTGGTTCAGATGGCCGTACTGGGTGGAGCCGACGTGTGCGCCGGGAGGCCGAGCGTCTAGCCTCGCTAGAACTTCAATTCAGGTCTTTCCACTGCAACGCATCTCGACTGCTCACGTCGCCGCGATCTGCCGGCCCTTCCTCCGGGCAGGGTGGACCATCAACGACCTCAAACATGCCATCGACTGGCGCCCCAACACCGACGCCAGGTACCACCACGACGGCGCCAACGGAGTCGAGAACGTGGGCGCCTGGCTCAAGTACCGGCTAGGCAAATGGGTCCGCCCTGACGGCGGGTTCTACCGCTCCCCCAGCCAGAGGCAGGCAGCGGAACAAGCCCAGCGCATAGCCGAACGCCAGGCTGCCCAAGAGCGGCGGGACCGAGAGCGCGCCGAAAGCGCGAGGTACATTCCCCCGGCCATTGGCTGGCGCGAACGCGTTGCCTGGCACTAAATGCTCCGGCACTTAAGTGTCAATAGCTCTAAAAGGTCTTTAGTACCTTTTAGAGCTATTGACACTGGAGCTCAGAAACCAAACGTGGATGAGTCAGTCGTCCTTGCCCATGGCGCGGGCGTAATAGCTGTCGGGGCCGTAGCCAGAGTCGTCGTCTTCACCCCGCATGGTATGGCGCCAGTGGCGTTCCTCGAACAGCTGGATTCTGGCGCGAGCCTCGTTGCCGCTGAATCCAGCGCGGACGTGGAGAGCGATGAGTTCCGCCCGAACTACTTCCAGACCCTCCCGCAATCTCGACCGTTCCGGATCATTCGCTTCGGTTCCAGCTTCTTCTCTTGCGGAAATGTGCCTAATCAGCCTCTCCAATCTGGCCTGAAGCTCGCTTAAACGTACATAGTCGTCGTAGGGCAAAGACTCACCCAGGCCTGCTGGTTGGCCGATCTCGGCCAGAGAAACCGGGCGCATGGATTCTACGAAACGGTCGCCCGCCATCACCCTTTCCTGCAGCCACCGAGAATACCGGGTGGCCTCGTCGGCCCGCTGCTGTGCTACGTCCTCCAGATCTTCCCGGGCGGCCTTGATAGCTTCGGGCGTCGTCTTGTCGCCGACCTCCTTGGCCGCGTAATCGAAGAACGACAGCCCGTTGTACAGATGGATGGATTGGCCGTTCGTAAACTCCCTGAACTCGTTGACAAGTTCAGGTCGTGGCATTATCTGCTTTCCATTGGCAGAAACCCACCAGTCCTCTTTTGCGTCTTCGGTGACGAGGATGATGTCCAGCTTGTTTTCCTTCGCATGGGTCATGACCTGCTGCCAGAGAACAAAGTCGCCATACTGGCGGTTTCCAGGTTTCTTGCCTAGATCCATGTATCCAGGCGGAATCTTGTTGGCAAAACGATCGGCGCCAATTTTGAAGAGCTTTTTCAGCTCTTCTTCCGGGGGCTTCGGGCCGATCTTGTCATCGGACAACAGCTCCGAGAGATGGTTTAGAACGGGGTCGTCAGCCGTGGGCGCGTTTCGGATAGCCACGGTTGCGCGAGCATCCTTGAGCTCCTTCACGAGCTCTTCGGCTGTATCCATAAGGGCTTTGTGCTTTTCGCCGGCAGCGAGGTGTGACTTCCGTGGGGCCTGACGGATCGTGTTGACCAGCTTGGTGATTGAATCGATCTGTTCGTCGTGAGCGGAGGTGGCTGCCGCGCGTACGCTGGCCCGGTTTTCGTGGTACTCCTGTACCGCTTGAAAGGGTACCCAAAGTCTGTCGCTAAATGCCGAGGCCAACCTTAGGTATGTAGCAGAGGTTTCAGGCTCATAGCGGTGGAAATCCAAGAGCACATTGGCATCGAAGACGATAGTGGCCGATGACCAAAGTGCCCGAATCTCCTCGTCAGAGGATCTGTAGTAGCCCTTGAAGTGCTGTTTCATCGTTACGTACGTCCTCATCCCGACTTGATCTGCACCCCAACTTATACTCGCCAGCGCTTTCCGGCGCACAGCGGTACGGCGTGTACAACCCAGACGGCGTCTTTCCCACGGTCCAAGACATGATACTGCCGACTCCGGCTCTTCAAGTGCCTAGAGACTCCCAGCTGGCTTTAGGAGAAGCATCCCGGATAGCCGCTCTTGATGCTGGCGATATCCGCGCTCGTTAGCGTTCCGCCGGGTTGGAATGCGATCTCCGCATAGCCGCAGGAAGTGTTGCTCCCATCGGTGGTGTTTCCTTGGTTGCTCGAGACGCACAGGTCTGCGAAGTTGCCACCATCACGCACCCGTCCGCCGAGCGTGGCCGAGCAGGCTTTCTGTTCGGCCGCGAGAAGAGCGGCCCGGTCCTGGACCGCCTGCGCCGATGCCTGTACCTCCGCGGCGGATTGGGAAGCCTTTGCTCTTGCCGAAGCTTCGGCCGATCCCTGGGCAGCCTCCTGCTTGGACATGTTCGCATCACACTGTTGGATCTGTTGATCTGCGACGGCCCGGGCTTGTGGGCCCGGTACTCCTGAGAGTGTCGTCAGGGGCAATCTAGGCCCGGTTCCTCTTGAAGGGGTCGGGAGCCGCCAGTTTTGGTTTTGTGGGCAGGGTGTCATGCCCAAGTCTTTTGCACGGGTTAGCTGATTTTCAGGGGTTGTGCAGGGACTGCTGAGCGGCGGAATTTCCGTACTCGTCTGCACAATGCGTCAATTTGCTCAGTTCACGTCTGCACGATTCGTCTATGGCATCCTGCTGGGCCCTGGTTGAAGGTATTGGTAGACGGTCTGGCGGCTGACCCCGAATTCCCGGGCGAGTGCGGCTTTCGCTTCGCCGGTGGCGGCACGTCGTACCAGGTCGGCCGCCTGCCGGGCGTTCAGCGCCTTGCCCCTGCCTTTGTAGACGCCGGCCTTTTTGGCCAGGGTGATCCCTTCACGTTGTCGTTCCCGGATGAGGGCCCGTTCGAACTCGGCGAACGCCCCGATCACGGAAAGCAGGAACGTCGACATCGCGGTGTCCTCTCCAGTGAAGGTCAGGTTCTCCTTCACGAACCGGACCTGCACCTTCTTGTCGGTCAGCCGGCGGACGATGGCGCGCAGGTCCTCGAGGTTCCTGGCCAGGCGGTCCATTGAGTGCACCAGGACGGTGTCGCCGTCGCGAGCGAAATCGATCAACGCGTCCAGCTGCGGGCGGTTTTGGTCCTTCCCCGACGCCCGGTCTATGAAAACCCGGTCGAGCTGCTCGCCGTCGAGTTGCCGGATCGTGTTCTGGTCCAGCGAGCTGACCCGTACGTAGCCGAAAGTCTGGCCAGTCATTGTTCCCCGCCCTGTAGTGTCAGGGCAACTCTAAGAGCCCGCCACCCACGTGTCAAGAAATGTCAATTTCAACCCCAGCCTGACACATATCCATTGGCATCGTTTCACGCGGGGTTTACGTCTGTTTGGGGTATACCCCAGACTGACACCGGAGGCTAAACGCGCAATCCTGTTCCGTTACTACTCAGACCCCAACCTAAGTCTTGCGCCGGCTCTTTCGCCTTAACCGCTTCCGGCCCGCCCCTGCGGCGACCGGGGAAAGAACATACTCGCAGGACCCCTTCCGGGGGTCCGCAGCACAAGCCCCCAACATTTACTTGTCGGGTATGGACACCGACAGGAGTATCGGACCAGCGACGCCTGGGATTCTGCGCATGCCACGTCGCCGCGTATTCCGCGGTCGGCAAGTTTAGGCTTTAGATCAGAATCTGTTCGATCTCCACACTCTCGCCTAACTCGGCGAGTCCGGCGAAAAACTCCTCGTGTGACCGCCCCGGCTCAAGACTGATGGCCACATAGCCCGGCGAAAACCACTCGCACAAGTACTCCAACCGGCCGAGTAGGTCATGTAGCCGCAGGTGCACCGCGTTGACGTCCTCGGGTCGCTTGACGGCGACCCTCACGACGCCGTTGCCCGATCGCTGCACGACAGACTGGATCACATAGCCGTTCGCAGCCTCGGCGCGCACAACATCGCCGAGAGCCATGTCATAGGCGAAGAACGGGATGCAAGAAAGCTCGAAGCGATCGTCCCCCACTCGCTCGGTCCAGAGTTGCTCGAAACTATCGCCGCCCCCGATGCCATCGACCACGGCGCGCAGCATGAAACTCGGCGTTGGTCGGCGCACCGGGTTCGGATGAGTCGCGATCTTGGTCATCACGGGCCGCCGTAGGTCGAAGTCCACCAGTCCGAACCGCAACCCTCCACCAGCCGCTGAACCGACCCCTTAGCCTTCAACCGTGCCAATTCAGCGTCTCGGACATGCTCCATTACCTGAAACCCTTCTGATAGCCAGAATCCGTCAAGACGAAATCTTTCGCTATCAGAAGTACAGGATATGTACTATCGGGTCAACAGGACATAGCGGCAACAGGCCCGTTTCGACCGGCTGGGAGACATGGACTTCGCACCTCGCCTCGCTGGGTGGCTGCAAGGAATGCAGCTTCATCCAGCAGGACTCGCCGATCAAGTCGGCATCCACATTACCCAGATCTGCCGCTATGAGGCTGGCACCAGCCAGCCCCACCCTCGACGTCCTAAGGGGACTCACTGTCGGGCTCTCGTCAGCATCGATGCTCTTGTCTTCGATGGGGATGAGTGCGGTCCCGACAGCCCCGATCTGCGCCTGCACCTCGAAGCCCTCAACCAGCCCGACGACGACCCCGCCGCCATTGTCAACCTAATCAAGTCCGTCCTGCTGTGCCACCAGGCCCGCAGACTTACCCGCACCAGGTTGAAACACCACGGGCGTCGGCTTCGACACTCGAGCGACGCCTGGGATTCTGCGCATGCCACGTCGCCGCGTATTCCGCGGTCGGCAAGTTTAGGCTTTAGATCAGAATCTGTTCGATCTCCACACTCTCGCCTAACTCGGCGAGTCCGGCGAAAAACTCCTCGTGTGACCGCCCCGGCTCAAGACTGATGGCCACATAGCCCGGCGAAAACCACTCGCACAAGTACTCCAACCGGCCGAGTAGGTCATGTAGCCGCAGGTGCACCGCGTTGACGTCCTCGGGTCGCTTGACGGCGACCCTCACGACGCCGTTGCCCGATCGCTGCACGACAGACTGGATCACATAGCCGTTCGCAGCCTCGGCGCGCACAACATCGCCGAGAGCCATGTCATAGGCGAAGAACGGGATGCAAGAAAGCTCGAAGCGATCGTCCCCCACTCGCTCGGTCCAGAGTTGCTCGAAACTATCGCCGCCCCCGACGCCATCGACCACGGCGCGCAGCATGAAACTCGGCGTTGGTCGGCGCACCGGGTTCGGATGAGTCGCGATCTTGGTCATCACGGGCCGCCGTAGGTCGAAGTCCACCAGTCAGACATCCGCGAAGGCCAGAACGGTGGTGGCCATTCGCCGACATAGCCCGGAGGGGGGTTCGCCGGCGCCACTCTGGAGCCCTTCGACAAATTGCACCACGCGCACGCCGGGGCCAGATTCTCAGGCGTCAAGTCTCCGCCTTGGACACGCGGAATCACGTGATCAAGATGTTCAGCCGGATTCTGCTGGCAGTAGGCGCAAGTCGGCGGCTCTGCACCACTCTGGAAGTATCGTCCACGCACAGACGACGTGATTCGGCTACCGGAGGTCGCCGCATCAGCCGTCGAGCCAGCAGGGATCCTTACGGTTCCTGCGACTTCCGCCGCAGACGCTTCCGCGGCGCCTATCTTGCCTATGCCGCCCGGGACGAACATTCCGGCGATCGCTGCGAGGTTTTGCCAGCGGCTGGTGCCATCGGGTGCCGGGCCTCCGTTCATCGCATCTACCGTTTGGGTGAGGCTCAATGGACCTTTTACGCCGTCTATGGCATCTGTGGGCGACGCCGGCGAGGCGGGGGTTGTTCTGGTCCAGGAGGGTGCGATGTAGAACTTCCACGATCCAGGTGCTGGAGCCGTGTAGCCGGGAGCATATGGCCCAGCTGGAACGTAAGGCGCGGCCACGCCTGGTGTGGCTCCTGCTCCGAACCAGGATCCTCCGTCTTCGATGGCGGGTCCGAGGATCATGAGTCCGGAGGGGTCGGAGTTGTTGATGGCGTCGGCCTCGCCGTAGACGTAGGGGGAGAAGTTGTTCGCCTCGTCGCGTTTCAGGATCGGGTCCGGGCTGGTGAAGGCCCCGAGGACGGGGTCCAGGTCGCGGGCGCCGAGGTGGGTCAGGGTGCTGACCGTGTCGGCGAGCCCGCCGATGTACCCGTTGATGGCGCCGTACCCGCCGGGGTTGGCCGCGTTGGATCCCACACCGGTGGTTCCGGCCGGCGCGGTCGCGTACGCCCCGGAACCGGTCGCGGCCTGGGTCGCGCCCCGGGCCAGGCCCAGCGGGTCCGTGTACCGGGTCTGCGCCGTGGCCAGCGTCGCCCCCTTCGTGGGCTGCACAATCGTCTGGGCGGTGTTCAGGCGGTCACCGAGGATGAAGGCCAGCTTCACCGTTCCCCCGACCGCGGTGCGCTGCGCGATCGTCTTGCCCGCGAAGGTGTAGGCCTTCGTGACGGTCTTCACCCCGCCCGGGGTCGAATGCGCGGTGACACCCCCGAGGGTGACCGTGGTGCCGGTCCCGTCCGTGAGCCCGACAAGGTTCCCACCGGCGTCGTAATACCTGGCCCCGGCACTCCCGGCAGACCCGGCCACCGGACCCGGCGGGGTCCCCGCCGCAGCGGAAGGATTCGGATTCGCCGGCAGCGTGCTGGTGCCCGTGGTGGCGGCGAGTTTCCCGTCCGGGGTATAGGACAGGGTCTCCCCCGCCCGGCCCGTCATCCGCCCCGCCGCATCCCAGGAGAACGTGCTGGTCGTCGGTGACCCGGTGGCCGGGGTGGACGTCATCGACTGCACCCGGTGCGGACCCGGCTGACCCGCCGCCGGATACGCGTAACTCTCCGTGACCGCAAGATTCCCCGCGGCATCGAAACGCTTGACCTGGGACCGGTCCCCCGACGGCGTGTACGCAAACGTCTGCGCATACGGTGCCGGACCACCCAGCCCCGTGACCGACGTCGACGCCGGGGTGGGGGCGGTGCTGCAGTTCTTCGCGCCCGCCGTCCAGACCGCCGCAAGACGGGAAGCATAGTCATAGCCGTAGCACTGGTAATCATCCGGTTGCCCGGCCCGGGACGGGAACCACTGTTCCCGGGCGCTCAGCTTCCCCGACGGGGTGTAGGTGTAATTGATGGTCCCCAGGTCCGCGGTGACGCCCTTGGCGATGTTCGTCGCGGACTGGTTCGCCAGACGCCCCGTGGTCGCATCCCAGGAATAGTAGACCTGGTTCACGCCGGTGGTGTCCAGGGTCATGCTGTTGTTGTTCCGGTCGAACTGCTGGTAGGTGGCGATCTGGTTCAGATGACCGTACTGGGTCGAACCGACCAGGAAGTTCCCGGCCTGGTCTTTGACCGTAATGGGATTCTCGAACGAGTCGTAGAAGGAATAGACGGTTTCCGCAGCGAAGCCACCGATCGCCGGGCTGGTCTGGGCGCTGAGGTTACCAGTCTTCGTGTAGAAACTGGAGGTCGTGTAGCTTCCGGCGTACCCGGTCAACGCTGCCGGCAGGGTCACCGTGCTGGTTTTGGGCAGATAGGCGGCGTTGTAGCCGGACACGGCCGTGGTGACGGCCTGATCGTAGTTGGGGCCGTTGTACCGGGTCGCGGTACTGAGCCGGCCCTTCTTCTCGCCGTCGAACGTGCTTGTCGAGAGGGTGTGGGCTGTGCCGCCCTGCGGGGTGACACTGGTGCTTATGGCCCGGTCCAGCGTGTCGTAACTGTAGCTCGTGACGGTCCCGGCGGCGTCCGTTCTCGTCGCGACCCGCCCTGACGCGTCGTAGCCGGTGGCCGCGGTCCCGGTATCCGGATCGGTGGCGGATATCTGCCGTCCGGCGGCGTCCAGGGCCCAGGACCATTGGTTGCCGGCGGTGTCCGTCATGGTGGTCATCCGGCCCAGGGCGTCGTAGGCGTAGCTGGTGGTGTCGGGGGTGCCCGTGGGGGTGGTGCCGTGATAGAGCAGGCGTGACGCTACTTTGCCGGCGGCGTTGACGATGGTGCGGGCGGCGGATTCGTTCCCGGGACCCGTGGTCGTGGTGGTGTCCGCGCCCGTGTAGCTGATGTTCGTTGCCCAGAGCACCTGATTATCGTTGGCCAGGGCTGTCTCGGTAATGAGACGACCGGCGCCGTCGTAGTCATATTGGTCCGAGGACGGCAGGGCCATGTTGGGGACCATGAGGGTGGATCCCGGGTTGGTGGCGTAGTAGTAGTCGTTGTTGACCAGCCGTTTGGCGCCGGTGGTGTTGTAGTAAGTGTCGGTGGCGATGGTTCCGCCGCCCGGGGAGGATTTCTGGGTTTGCCGGATCCGCCCCAGTCCGTCGTAGATGTCGTAGCTGATGACCGCTTCACCGATGCCGTTGATGTTGGTGCGCATGATCGATGACGGTGCGGTTTGGGAGATGGTATACGCCGTTGCCTGGGTCGG
This sequence comes from Arthrobacter sp. MMS24-S77, assembly GCF_054888235.1. Lineage (NCBI taxonomy): Bacteria > Bacillati > Actinomycetota > Actinomycetes > Micrococcales > Micrococcaceae > Arthrobacter > Arthrobacter sp. MMS24-S77. The sequence continues at coordinate 431,983 of NZ_JBTZRN010000001.1, read as the reverse complement.
GGCAGGATTGGTTGCCTGAGGGCGCATAGGGTCCCAGACTCCGGTGACCCGGCCGGAGGCATCGTACTGGTAGCTGGTGACGTTTCCGTTCTCGTCCGTGCCGGTGGTCTTGTTGCCCCGGATGGTTTCGAAGGCCGTAGTGGTGGTCCAGCCCAGAGGGTTGGTGGTGGTCACCGTGGCAGGCAGCCCGGTGGCAGGGGTGTAGGCGATGGCGCTGGTGCGGGCGGTGCCGGTGGTGTTATCCGTGGAGCTGACGGTCCGGCCCAGGCCGTCATAGGCCAGCGTCGGACCGGTCTTCCAGGTCGTGACGGTCGTGCCGGTGACGGCAGTAGCCGTATCGGTGCGGACCGGGTTGCCCAGGGTCGGTGCCTGGAAACCGGGGGCTCCGGGGGTGGCGGCTGTGGAGGTGTCGTAGAGGGTCTGCACGGCGCTGAGGAGGTTCCCGGCCGGCGCCCCGGCCCCGGTGCAGGGTCCGGCGTAGGTGGAGACGGTCGCGGGCAGGGCCAGGAGGTTCACGCCGGTGTTGTCCGCGAATACCGTGACGGTGCAGCTGCCGGGGGTTCCGCCGGTTTCCCCGGAATCGGACACGGACGTGCTCCGGCCCAGGGCATCGAAGGTGTTGGTGGTCGTGGTGGTGCGGGTGCCGGCCCCGGTGCTGCTGGCGATGATCCTCTTCACCGTCCCGGTGCCGGTGTGGCGTGCCTGTGCGGCACCGGTGCCCGCAGCCCCGGTCGCGGTCGGGGCCGAGGACCAGGGAATGCTGATCGCGGTGCTCAGCTGCGCGCCGCTCTCGCCCAGGAATTTCTGGGTTTCGACCGCAGAGCCTGCCAGCCATGGTGAGTCGGTGATGGTGGTGCCATCCGAGGCGGTCACGGACGCCGAGACTGTCCCGCCGCTTCCGTTCGACGGTGTTCCGTCCAGCCCACGCAGGTACGTGGTGATGCTGGTGGGGTTCTGCCCGGCAACGGGGGCGTTGCCGGTGATGGTCTTGACCTTGCCCCATCCGGCCAGCACAGACCAGGTCAGCTGGGAGCCGCCGACACCGGTCACGAAAGCTGGACCGGCGTATTTCCAGGCCGGCGTGCCCTGGTATTCATAGCGGGTGAGCATGTCCGGACTTCCGGAACCGCCCGGGCCAGCGTTTGTGGACACGGACGCGACCGGGTAGACGTGGAAGTAGTCCATTCGTGCCGGTTGCGGAAGAGGAGTGGTGGGCGCCCACCACTGCGGAAAGCAGCGCTTGGTGTTCGTCTCGGGCGAAGCCGGAAGGTTTGAGGGAGTGCATTCGGGTGCCTGGTAGGTAACCGCGATCGTGGCACCGGTGACGGTTTTGATCGAGGAGATCCTGTACCGGTCAAGGGGTGCGAGTCCGTCGACGACCCAGACCCGGTTCTGCAAGGTCTGGCCACCGAAGACCACACCCGGATCCGAAATAACCCCGCCCACTCCGGTGGCCGTGTTGGCTCCCTGATGATCCACCGAGCCCAGCCACAGGGCCGGTTTGGTCGTGTCGCCGGGGTCCGGCATGGAATGGTGCAGGTTCCAAACGTCCACGTCCTGGTACGTCGTGGGGCCGGTATTGGTCCTGGTGGTGACGGTCAGGAGACGCTGGTCACCGTAGAAGGTGGGCGAGTAGACTGTGCACCCCCCAGTCGGGGCGCAAGCGAAGCTGGTGGGAACGTCGCTGCCCTTGCTGCAATCGACCCCTGTGCAGCGGGGCGTGTAGCCCAGTTCGATGCGCAGCGGGGACGGGGTGTCCAATTCGGACCCGGTGCGCATGCCGTAGTCCACGCGGACCAGGCGGCTGGAACGGATATAGCTCTTCAGGGCGCCAGTGCCGGCCTGGGAAGAGTAGTTGTTGGCGTCCTGGGCGTAGTAGAACGCTTGGGAGTTCCCTTGAATGTCAACAACGTAGTCCAGGTTCCAGGCATAGGCCTGCTGGCACAGCGACGCCCCGAAACTCCCGGCCGCGCAGGGCTGGGACGCGTTCGCGGCCCCCACCGGGACCGTGTCGGCGGAGTTCGTCGAGGCCTTCCCTGTTGCCCAGCCGGGCAGATGGTTCCGGCCGAAGAAATACTGCGTCCCGGACGTGTCAGTCAGTTTCCAGTAGCCACCGTCAAAGGTGCCATTGGCACCCGCCGCGGTCAAATATTCGATGCGGGTGTTGTCATCGTTCTGCAGCCGGTACGTCCCGGTGGCGGCGTCCTTGATGACCTGCCCGGAACGCCCCCCGAACGAGATGCTGAACTGCTGGCCACCGACGGCCCCGCACAGATCATAGGAACCGGATACGCCCTGGTCCATGCAGGGAGCGAACTTTTGCCGGATTGACCCGGCACCGGCGAGAGACCAGCCGTCGCCGACAACCGAAGCCTGGTTGTTCGTCGAGCTCGTCAGCCCGTCGATCGTGGAGGAATCATAAGCCAGGGCAAGCGAAGGCGTCGGACCGGCGGGAGCCTTCCGCGCAGTGAAGGGGTAGCTCCAGGTGAACCCACCGGTTTGGCCTTTGACACCCCACGCCCCGGAGGAAGCCCCGGGCAGCCCGGTGAAGTCACCGGAGCCCTTGTCATTGCCTTGGACCGGAGCGGCCAGGGGCGCCCTGCCAGTGAAGCTAGCGGTCTTCACACTCAGCTCGGTGCCGACCATTGAGGCCCTGGCAGGGGTGCCTGTACCGGTAGCCGGACCCGTACCCGTCACGGTCCCGTGGGTGGCGGCCGGGTCGGCCCCATCCAGGAACGGACGGCCAGCCCCGGCAGTCTGGGGTGTTTCAGTCCAGGGGATCACTTGGACGGCGGCTACGGGCTCGGGCAGGTGGGGCGACCACCCAACCGAGTGGTCTACGTTGATTGCGAACAGTCCCGCGGTGGCAGTGACCACAGCGGCGGCTACCGCAAGAACAACAGACCCGTGGGCCTGTCTGAACCGGACTTTGCTCATTTGAGGACTCCCGTATCCGTGCTGGTGAAGTTGTTTTGCGCATTGGCGAACTGGGTTGGGATCAGGACGGCCTGGGTCATCACGGGGTTCAGGATCTGGCCGGTGAATTGGCCCAGCCCTCCTGTTCCGGCTGCCCCGAGGAGCACGGGCTGGGTGGCCGGTGCCGTCAGGTGGGCCGGCGTTGAGGTGGCCGTGGTCCAGGTGGTGGTGGACCCGTCCGAAGTCATAGAGATGCGCAACTGCTGGTTGATCTTGTCGTAGACCGCGGAAACGAAATACCAGATATTGGGTGAAAGCCCCTCTGTGCGCTGGACCGAGTCCTGGCCGCCGCTGTTGGCCGCGGACCAGGTATCGAACTCGGCGTACCCCCCGCTGCTGAGCCGCAGCGCCCCGCCCGGGGAACCCGTGCCGGCCATCTGCGTGATCAGGGACTGGAAACTGCCGCCGGTCGGTGTCGTGGGGCAGAACCAGCCGGACACGCTGAAGCTTCGGGCGGTGTCCACCGCGGCCGAGACCGTATCGGCGTACTGTCCAGCGGCGTTGAGCTGGAGGGCTTTGCTGGTTTCGGGCACGCTGGCCGGGTCCACGCTTCCCTGGCAGGACCCGGTCGGGGCAGGCGAGTGGGCGTTGGTCTCGATATCCACCCACGACGCGCCGCCCCGCGGCGTCGCCGCCAGTATGGTCGACGGGTCAGTGGCCGTCTTGGGTACAGTGAACGTGTACGAGACCGGGGTGCTGTTCACCTGTTGGTTGACGTTGCCGGCGTAGTCGAAGGACCACACGGTCAGCTTGGTTTGCTTGTCGATCGCCCCGATCGTGATCGGCTGGGTGCGGCCGCCGTCGGGGCATTTCACCACGAACTCACTGAGCCGCGTCTCGCAGCTGACGGTCCCCGGGAAGGCCGGAGTGGCGTCCGCACTCGTGACCGCGTACACGAAACCCTTCGCGGAATACGGGCCGTTGTTGCTCAACGTGAAACCGTACGATGTGACACCGACCGTGCCTTCGTTTGGGGCAGGGGTTTTGTCCGTGCCCGTGTTGGTGCCGGAGACAGTCGTAATGGACGACGGCGGCGTGATCACCGGCGGCGCAGGCGGGGTCGTATCCACGGTGAAGTAGAACTGCATCACGCCGGACACCTGTCCTTGCGAATCGTTGGATTGGGCCTGGAGCTGGTACTTCCCGTCGGGAAGCACTCCGCCTTGCCAGCTCGGGTATCCACCTGATCCGGGCACTGTCACGGGGGTCGTTGTGCTGAACATGACTTGTCCGGAGCTGTTGAACACGCTGAACCACACTTGGATTGGCCCGCCCGCGTTGCCGTCGGGATCACTGGCACCAACCGTGTAGATCGGTTGACGGTCCCTCGTCACATACGTGGACGCGAAGGGCGCTCCGGTCCACAGCGCATGGGATATCGTCCAGATATTCGGTGTTGTAGGTGGTGTGTCGTAGGTGACGATGACCGAGGCGTCGTTGTTGAACCGCTTCCAACCCAACGGGTCGCCCTCGTTGCCGGCCCGCAGCGACACCGTCCACTGGCCCACCTGTGCGAGCGTGCTCTTCAGCGCCATCAAGTCGAACCCGACGGTCCCAGCCGCGCATCCCGGGTAGCCCATGGCCACCGTTTTCGAGTCAACTTTTCCGACGAGCCCGGGCTGGGCGTTCCACGTGGTCCCCGGGCTGACTCCGCCGGTGACCCACGCGTCCACCGGGGTGGCGGTGCACGAGGAGGCCCAGCTTTCCCACGCATTCATCCGGGCGGCGAGAATGACTTTGCCTACCATGGGCTGGGTCGCGAACTGGTAGTACCCGCGGGTCACATGCTGCACCCCATCCGGGGCCCAGGACGCCGGCAGGTATCCGACGTGCACCGTGGAGTCCGTGTACTGGCCGTTCCAGTAGGGCGTGTTTGGGTAGGCGCTGTCGACGTACAGGTACGACGCCCTGGTCACCGACCAGTCCGGATCTACATACAACGGGTATTGCAGGTTCGGGGTGTTCAGGATCTCGTTCATGCCGAAGACCTGGGTCTGCTTGCCATTCTCACTGCCGAGTCGCAGAGAGAACGACCTTGTGATTCCGGGACCCCCGGGGTCCGTGGCGGAAGCTCCGGTCTGCGAGGAATCCCACCACTGGCCCGCGGCTGTGCGGAGTTCCGTGCTGCCGGTGTCCTTCCCTTTAGCTTCCAGCCCACCGCCGGCCTCGGTTTGGACGCTGGCGTTCTGCGCGTCCAGGAGGATGCGCATCTGCGATACGCGGGGGTCCTTGGCGGCCGCGGCCGTGGCGATCTTCAGGACTTGGGAGACGCCGGTTTTGTGAGTGACCTGAATAAGGTCCACCCCCGGCAGCACCGATGAGTAGGTTGCCGTGTTGCCTTGAACCACAGGTTCGGGCAGAATCCCGAAAGGCCAGGACTGGCGGATCGAGTGCCCGTGCTTGTCGTCCACACTCGCCATTTGCGAGGTTCGGCCACGTCCGAGCGTAACGTCAACGGGCGCCATTCTGGGCTTGAGGACCGGCTGCCCGTTTTCAGTGGCCTGGACCAGATCGGTCGAAATATCCTGCCAGCCACCGCCGGTCTGCATCCGGACAGGCTCTGTGTTCACCGTCCGCGTGAACGTCCCGTCCGGGTGGGCCACCGTCTGCTCTGTGGGAGTGGTCAATGAGTCAACCACAACGTCGGTCCCGCTTTGGGCTGCCTGGGTCTTGGCGACACTTTCCGTGACAGGACCAATCATTCCGGTGCCGAGGCCGGCAGGGGAAGGTCCAGCCCAGGCCGGCCCGGGAGCCGCCAAAAGGCCCGCAACTACCGACAAACCACACAAAGCACGCAAGAGGAACGAAGACCGAGAACCCACGGGACCACTTTCACCAGAAGGAAGTGCGTGGGATCCCCAAAATAGACCGTTCCCCCAAAGCACGGATATCTGAGAGCAAACTACATGTCGGCTGGATAAACGCGCAATAGGTGCAACAACCAGTCGATTTATGACGCCGGTAGATCCGATGTAACCCCAGTCCCCTACCCCCGGTACCGCACCTCCCCGCCCACCACGGTGAGCGCGACTGACGCCGTCAGCAGCGAGTCCAATCCGGCGTCGAACGGGTTGGTATCCAGCACCACAAAGTCCGCGAGCATCCCGCTGGCGAGCGTGCCCAGTTCGGCCTCCCGGCGGCATGAGTAGGCGGCATCGCGGGTGGCATGGCTGAGCGCGTCGGCCAGCTCCAGGGCGTACTTCGGCAGGTTGGCCGGCAGGCTCGCGTCCAAGGCCGATTTCCGCGTGGTCGCGACGAACATGTTGGGCAAGGGTTGATGCGGGGCGGTGGGAGCGTCCGATCCCAACGCCAGGGTGGCGCCGGCGTCGGTGAACTCCGTCCACGGGTAGGCGCGGTCAATGCGATCGTCGCCCAGCATGGCACGCCAGTTCTCCTGGACGGCCGGATCCGCGTGGACGGGCTGCATGGAAGCAACCACACCCAACCGCGCAAGGCGTTCGATACTTTCCTTGGTCACGGTCTCCATGTGCTCAATCCGGTGCCGCCGATCCCTGGGGCCGTTCACTCGGTTGGCGTACTCGAAGGCGTCAAGGGCCGCCTCGGACGCGAGGTCGCCGATCGCGTGGATGGCGACCTGGAGGCCCTCGGCATCCGCGGCGGCAACCACCGGATTGAGGAACTCGGGCTGCCAAATCAGCTCCGCGTTGCTGCCATCCGCATACGGTTCCTTCATGGCAGCTGTACAGCCGTCAATCACCCCATCCGCGATGATCTTGATGCCAATCACCCGCAACCACGGCGTATTCACCTCGCGGCTCAATTCCGCCGCGCGGGCCACCTGGGCAAGGTTCTCTTCATGGTTTCCGGTGGGAGCCACCAGCCAGTGGGCGTTGACACGCAGGGGCAGCGTGCCCCCTCCCTTGACCACCGCACGGCGCATTGAGGCAAGCTCGTCCTCCACCAGCGCCATGTCGATTCCGCTGGTGACTCCTGTGGACAAGTAGTGCTCGAATGCCGTGGCCAAGTGCTCGTCGCGCTGCTCATCGGTGGTCAATGAAGCCAGCTTTGGCCACGCGTACTCGTGCATCGCGGTTTCCTCCAACAACCCGGTTGCCTCGCCCGTTTCCGGATCGCGCAGGATCCTGCCACCCAGCGTGTCCGGCGTGTCCTTGTCGATGCCCATTTCGGCCAGCGCGGCGGTGTTGACCCACATGGAGTGGAGATCGTTCGCGTCCAGGTACACCGGGCGGTCAGGCACGACGGCGTCGATCATCGCCGCGGTCGGCGCACCGCCCGGGATAGCCGAGAAGAGCCAACTGGTGCCCAGGATGCGCGGGGCCTCCGGATTCGCAGCGGCGGTTTCCTTGAGGCGGAGCTGGATCTCCTCAAGGTTGGCGGCGTCGCGCAAGGCAACCTTCTGCATGGTCTGGCCCATCATCACGATATGCGTGTGCGCGTCGATGAAACCAGGGAGCACAAATGCACCACCCAGATCCACGACGGCGGCGGGGGCCGCCGGTGCCTGAGCGCCGGAGTGGCGAGCACCGCCGTTGTGCGCGCCGGAGACGGCGGCGGCCAGCCGAATCGCCTCGGCTTCGCTCCCCACGTAGGCAAGTCCCTCTCCCTCAACAAGCATGGCTTCTGCCGTAGCAGGCCCGTTCGCAGTGAAGATCTTGGCGTTTCGGTACAGGGTGCGTTGCTTGGCGCTCACGTGGGTTCCTCAATTACTAAACGAAAGACTTTCGTTTAGTATGGCGAGCAATCTCTTCGGGCACAAGCCCGGTCGGAAACAGCCCCTATGTGCGGGTGACGCGGCCCTGCCGCAAGCGCAGGCCGTCAATCAGGACCTCAAGGCCGAACTCGAAAGCCGTTCCGGCCCTGTCGGCGAGTTCCGAGGCCCCTTCGACAGCGCGTCCCAGCGCCGAGTCGGTCCCCGGCGCCACGTCCCAAACATTGCCGGGGGCGGCCAGGTCCAATGCCGCTCCGATGGCGAAACTGTCGATCATGGCAAGGGCTGAGGCAACGTCGGCGCCCCTAAATCCGGCTTCCTCCAGGACGGAAGCCATTCGCTCGTAGAGGGCAATGACGTGGGCGTTCCGGACAGTCTGCATCACCAGCAACGGCGCCGTGCGGGGATGCCGGGCAAAGTTCTCCCTATATGTACGGATCTCAGACCGCAGCACGTCCTCCCACGTGGCATCGCCGTCAAGGGGCAGGTCGAGGGGTGAGGAATCGCCCTCAGTAATGCGGCCCCGTACCAGTTCCAGGATCTCTTCCCGGCCGGATACATGGTTGTAGATGGAGGACTGGCTGACGCCAATCCGCGCGGCCAGTTTGGGGAGGCTGAAATCGCCCGTCTCGTCGATGAGTTCCAAAGCGGCCGTGACCACGGCGTCGATGGAGATCAGGGGTTTGAGCGGGCGTGCCATGGTCAGGTCTCCTTGGGAAGGGGTAGCACCAAGCTACCAGCCGGGCCGCGCGGGCAGCCCTCCCCAGCAGGGCGTGCGGGGCCGGGTCAGCCGGGCCGTGCGGGGCCGGGGGAACGTCCCTACAAACCCAGTTCTTTCTCTGCGGTGACCCAATTATGGGCGATGGCTTTCTGGGCGTCCGCGAGGGCAATCCGGTGGGAGCAAACGGCCTTGTTGAGCCGCGTTTCAATGGCATCCTTCGGGTTGGTGGTGCCCGGGGCGCCCTCGCGGTTCGGCTCGGGCCACAGATTGGAGACCGCGTTGGTGCCACCGAGTTGGAGGCTGATCAGGTGGTCGAATTCTGTGGAAGAAGCCGGAACCAGGCCGTATTGCTGGAGGCTGAGCTTCTTGACCTTGTCCGTGTCCGAGGCAGGGGCGCGGACAGTGGCAGTGTAACCGGACCGGCAGATCGTGCTGCCGATGTTTTCTTCGCTCACCGCCGGATCAATGGCACCGGGTGTGCACGATGGGTCAGGAAGAACCTCGCCTTTGGCGGCGTTCAGTGTCCGCACTTTGCACTGATTGGGAGAGAGCGCGATATCCCGGCTGACTTTGTCCGGTGAATGGATGGCTTTTGGCGCGGCTTCCTGCTCCACTGCGGTGTTGGGGGCGGCGGCAGGTGCTGTCTCGCCCGGCTGGACGGGCTCGACGTCGTCCCCTGCGTCTGCGGCGACAGTCGGCGACGCTGTGGCATCACGGGAGGCCGCCGTCGCGTGGGCCTGTTGCTGGCCCACGTACCAGAGCCCTCCGACCACAATGAACCCGATGAGGATGGCAGCGAGAAGGACATGGGTTTTGCGTGAAAAGATCATTTTTCCTGTGGTTGCACGAATTGGGAGCGCGGCGCCGGCACGAAATGAGAGGTTCCTGGCCAGCCTCCCTATTTCTACCGTCGCAGCACCCGGGAGCCTGCGAGGCGCGCAGACGATGGAAGCAACTCGAGTAATGACACCTCGACGGACGACGCCCATACTGGGAGCATGAGCGTCAACACCCGCCGCACAGCGGAAGGCGCCGCTGTTGCCACCCCGGCCCCCACCGCCCCTGCTGCTCCGACAGAACCAACCACACCGGCCACTCCAACAACCGGTCCCATCACCCGCGAAGAACTGCAACTGGCTTCGCGCAACCACGCCATGCCGTTGGAGATGCTCCGATGGCCCGTCACACCGCTGGGCATGCACTATCTCCTGGTCCATTTCGACGTCCCCCGGATCGATCCCGTTTCTTGGCGCTTGAATATTGGCGGACTCGTGGACCATCCGCACGAGTACACCCTGCCTGACCTCCAACACCGCGAGCGCCGCACCCAGGCCGTCACAATGGAGTGCGCCGGCAACGGCCGCTCGCGGCTGGAACCGCGGCCTGTGAGCCAGCCGTGGGACCAGGGTGGGATCGGCACGGCTGAGTGGACCGGTACCCCGCTCGCACCGTTGCTGCTCGACGCCGGAGTCTCACCCGACGCCGTCGAGCTCGGCTTCACGGGGGCGGACCGCGGGATCCAGGGCGGCGTGGAGCATCAGTACGCGCGCAGCCTGACGCTCGCGGAAGCAATGTCCGACGACGTTCTGCTCGCCTATGAGGTCAACGGCCAACCATTGCCGCCACAGCATGGCTACCCTGTCCGGTTGCTGGTTCCGGGTTGGTACGGGATGACGAGCGTCAAATGGCTGCAATCCATCGAGGCAATTGACCACAGCTTCGACGGCTACCAACAGCTCGGCTCCTACCGGTACACCCACAACGCGGACGATCCCGGCGAACCCGTCCAGCGGATCAAGGTCCGGGCCCTCATGGTTCCACCTGGCGTTCCCGATTTCTTCACGCGCCAACGCACCGTGGACGCGGGGCCGGTCCAGCTCAGCGGCCGGGCCTGGTCCGGGAACGGAACCGTGGACAGCGTGGAAGTCTGCGTGGACGGCATATGGGAGAAGGCGCAGCTCCAAGCGCCCGCCGGCCGGTATGCATGGCGCGGATGGACCTTCACGTGGATCGCAACACCCGGTTCCCACGACCTGGCATGCCGTGCAACGGACTCCACCGGGCAGACGCAGCCTGAGGCGCCCGAGTGGAACTACCAAGGCATGGGAAACAATGACATCCAGCGCCTGACCGTGACGGTCCGGGAATAAACGATCCGGGAAGAATCAGTCCGGGCGTAGGGGCCCGCGAACATGCCGAACCGGGCCGTTGACCGCGTGCAACGGCGTGAGTACTGTGAGTCCACTATCCATCCGCGCCGTGGAGGCAGCAATGGGCGGCACTTCCAAGAGCAGCACCGACTACGAATTCCTTACCGTCTGGCGCGTCGCGGGGACCCCTCGTGAGGTCATGGATATTTTGGGCGATGCCGGGACGTTGGCCCGTTGGTGGCCCTCGGTGTATTTGAGGGTTGTTCCGCTGGATCCGGGGAACGCCGACGGCACGGGAAAGGCCTTCACCTTACATACGAAGGGTTGGCTGCCGTACACCCTGCGCTGGAGGTTCACGGTCACCGAGCCCATCACGGAGCAAGGTTTCGCGATATCCGCGAGCGGTGACTTGAACGGCACCGGGCGCTGGACCTTTGAACAGGACGGGCCAGAAACGGTGGTCACTTATGACTGGCGGGTCAGCGCATCGAAACCCCTCCTCCGGCGGCTAAGCTGGCTGCTCAAGCCCGCCTTTTCCGCGAACCACCTTTGGGCGATGGCCCGCGGTCAAGAAAGCCTCGCCCTGGAATTACGACGACGACGTCCCGGCACGGACCTTTCCAAGATCCCCCGTCCGGCGCCGCCCACGTTTGCAAGCCGATACCGCTGGCCAAGGAGTACAACCCATGCCTGACGATTACAAGGGCGATGTCCGCTGGTTGCCGCAGCCTGAGGAGCAAGACTATCCGGGGGCGGCGAACTATCTGTCCCTGCTTGAGTCCGACGACGTCGTTGCCACCATTGTCGCGTCGCTCATGGTCGCTCCCATCCAGCACCGCAAGGCCAAGGACATCCTCCGGGCCGCCCGGCTGGTGCTGCTGCCCGAGGACAACGCCCACGTGGCCTCGGACCTGAAGAAGATCAAGGAGGGCAAGAGGCTCTCGCCCATCCTCATGGTCAGGGGCGATTTGGCCCGGGGCATTCCCGCGCAGGTGGCCGATGGATACCACCGGGTGTGCGCAAGCTACTACACGGACGAGAACACCGATATTCCCCTCAAACTGGCTGATGCACCCCGGTAACCACCGCAGAACAACGGCAAGGCCGGTAAAAGGAGGAACGTGTCGTTCTTTCAGCTTGCGCTGATCGCCGCAGTCGCGCTCCTCGGACCGCTGCTGGCCCTGCCTCGGAAATGGCACCTTCCCGTGGTGCTGGGACAGTTGCTGGCAGGGATCGCCATTGGGCGGACCGGGCTCGGGCTGGTGGACTCCTCGGACCCCACCTTCACTTTCGTGGCCGACGTCGGGTTCGCCCTCATCATGTTCGTCGCCGGGACCCATGTCCCCGTACGGGACAAAGCCATCCGTCCCGCACTCGGTGGCGGCGCCTTGCGTGCCGGGATCGCCGCGGTGCTGGCCGCCGTCGTCGGAATCGTCATCGCTTTTGCCTTCAGCACCGGACATGCCCCCCTTTATGTCGTTCTGCTCGCTTCCTCCTCTGCCGCCCTGGTCTTGCCGATCGTCGACTCGCTGCGGCTGACAGGGCCTAAGGTCCTGACGACGACGGCGCAGGTTGCGGTAGCGGACATCGCCTGCATTGTGGCGCTTCCGCTGGCTGTTGACCCGCCCAACGCTGCCCGGGCGGCCGTGGGGGCAGCCGTCGTCGCGGGTTGCGCGCTGGTCTTGTTCTTCGTGCTTCGCTGGCTTGAGAGCAGCGGCAACCGCGGACGGCTACATGACATGTCCGAAGACCGGAAATTCGCGCTGGAGCTGCGGATCCAGCTGGCCTTGCTCTTCGCACTTTCCGGGCTGGCGGTCCTGGGCCACGTATCCATCATGCTGGCCGGGTTCTCCTTCGGCCTGGTGGTGTCGGCCGTAGGCGAACCCCGGCGCCTGGCGCACCAACTCTTCGCCGTCAGCGACGGCTTCCTGGGGCCCGTGTTCTTCGTCTGGCTAGGCGCATCGCTTGACCTGCGTACCCTCGCTGGGAGTCCGCGGATGATTCTCCTCGGGGTCTGCCTTGGCCTGGGAACCCTGTTGGTGCATGGAAGCCTCCGGTTCCTCGGCCAGCCCCTGCCGCTCGCGGTGCTGGCGGCGTCCCAATTGGGAGTGCCGGTTGCCGCCGCCACCATCGGCTCGCAACTGCATTTGCTGGAACCGGGAGAAGCCGCGGCCATGATCCTGGGAGCCCTCATCAGCATCGCGGCAAGCACCATCGCCGGCTCGCGGGCGGCCCGCACATTTTCGGAGACCGCATCGGAAAGCGCGGGCGACGGGCCAAAGAGCGAGGGGCCGACCGACAAAGGCCAATCTGGCAAAGGACAAGCCGGAAAGCCGTCGGAAGGTGGTCCGGCAATAACTGCCTGATTCCCGAAACCTGCATACTGCGTCGGGTAACGTCAGTCATTGCGGTAGCTAAGCGCCGGGGAAATGAAGGAGTGGCCATGAGCCGGAAAACGAAAAAACCAAAGGCCCGCGGCGGGCACCTCAAGGCAGTGCCTTCGGCCCCGAAAATGCCTTTGCAGTTGGTCCTCAACCATCGTGTAGTCGACTCCTTCACCCCGGATTTCGTTCACTGGTACGAAAGATTCAGTGACGCCGAAGACGCCCTGAGGTGCTTGCAGATCGTCAAACTCTTCATCACGGCATGGCACGCGATCAGCGAAGAAAGCTCCGCCACCAAGATCGACGCTGACAGCTTGGACGATGCGGCACTTGCCCTTGCCGACATGCTTGACGAGCCTGACAGCGATGAGGCGCTTGTCGAGATCTTCGATTACCTCCACCTTTACGTTGAATTCCTCTTTGAAACGGGCCGCTGGTCAGGGACCGAGGAGGACTACTTCGTCGTCCATATGCTCCTTAGCGAAGAAGCTGCCGGGGAAATGGATCTTCCCGGCGACATTCCGGACCTCTCCGACGAGGAGCAGGACCGGGCGTTCCAGGAACTCCCCGTTCTCCAGTTGACCGGACGATTGCTGGAGTGGCTGGGAGCCGGAAAGGATGTCACGAGCACTGGCGTGCTCCGGCTGAAGGACATTGAAGGTGCTGCCGGAGCAGTAGGGGTGAAGGCCAGAGGGAAAAGGACGGGGAAACAGCCTCTCCCGGAGGGTGAAGTCCAGGGCGGAGGCGATCCTGAGTCATTTGAAGTCGGCTCCATGCACGAAGTTCCCGTACTAAGCGATATCTGGGCTGCCATGGTCGGCACCCGTATCCTGTCGATTGGGTCGACGCGCGCGGTGCCTGGCGCTGGCGCCGAATCGTGGCACTCCCAGGACCTCGATTCGAGGCTTCAGATCCGGCGAGAGTTCCTGGCGGTACTCCTTGCCAGTGCCGTGATGGAGTCCGGCAGCATGCGGGAGGAAGGTCCCCGGGAAAACGAAACTCTAGCCAGGGTCCTATTGAAGGGAACCATTGAAGAGCCCGTCAGTGTGGACGAAGTCAACAGGGCGGCAGAGAACGATTCGGCGGACGAGGTCTTGCCCGCGTTCGAGGCGATGCGGGCACGCCGCGAACTGGCCAGGCTCGCCGATCTTGGCCTCGTCACCGTGGACACCCACTACACAGTTACCCCGGTGGTCATCCAGTGTGTGATCCCGGCGCTCGCCCTGGTTCTTGCCATGGAAGACAATTTCGAGCCGGGCCCGGTCCACCCTGGCTAGCAGAACCCCGTCACACGACCCATCCGACGGCAGCCCAGCCACGAACCACCGATAGAATATCCAGGTTGACCAGCCGGAACCGGCCGGTCAGCCACGCGCTTGACCGCTACCGAGGGAGGAACCCGTGCGCGCATCGCATGCCCGGACACCCTTCCATGCCATGCGTTCCGGCGCTCTTGCCGTCGCCATTGTTGCCCTTGCGGCAGGGGCCCACGTCCTCGCCGGCGGTGCGCTTCCCGTCGCGCCGGTCTTGCTGGCCGTCCTTGCCTTGACCGGTCTTATCACCACCTTGGCCACCCGGTTCAAACTTGGACTCCCGGCTATAGCCGCACTCCTGGGAGCCGGCCAGCTTGCCCTGCACGAAGCGTTCACGGCATTTGCCCCGCTCACCGCCCCGGCTCCGGGCTCACTGGCGCACCACTTGGCAGCCGAGCACCTTTCCCCGCCTCTAGGTGCCGAAACAGTACATTTTCACGAGGCCGACACTCCCCTCAGCTGGTTGATGCTGACCGGCCACGCCCTCGCGACTGCCGCCTCGGCTTTGCTTTTGGCCAAGGGCGAGCAAGCTCTGTGGCAGCTCGCGGCGTGGCTCCGGCCCCTCCTGCGGCTCATTTGCCGGGTCTTCAGGCCCGACGCCGGCAGCTCGGCTGTTGCGTTCAGCGCACCTACCGTTTTCATCCCCCGCCCGTGGCGGAACCTCAGGCAAGACAGCAGACGCGGCCCGCCCGCCGTCGTCGTACTCTCCTGACTCCGCCCGGCACCGCCTTCAACTGGTGACGGGCACATCCCCGTACTTTGGCGTGCTTTCGCGCGCCCATTGAAAGGCAACAACCATGAAAAAGTCCTCCTTCCGCCGTGCCCTCTCTGCCACGGCAATCGCCGGCGGCACCGCCGCATTGATGATGGCCGGCCTCGCAGGCGCCTCGGCACACGTATCCATCAATCCGGACAAGACCACGGCAAACTCCTACGCCTTGCTGACCTTCGGGGTACCCCACGGCTGCGACACGTCAGGCACCACCAAGGTGACCATCAACCTGCCGGAGGAACTGACGGACGCCACGCCCACGGTGAACCCCAACTGGACCATCGAGAAGGTCACACAGACCCTGGCCGAGCCAAAGAAGCTGGCCGACGGCACCTCCATCACCAAGCGGACCAGCCAGATCGTCTACACGGCCAAGGCCCCGCTGGACCCGCACCAGCGCGATGCCCTGGTCTTGTCCGTCAAGCTGCCCGACACTGCCGGCAAGACCCTCTACTTCCCCACGCTCCAGAACTGCGAGCAAGGGCAGACAAACTGGGCTGAAATCCCCAAGGACGGCCAGGATCCGCACTCCCTGAAGGCTCCGGCGCCGTCGGTGGCCGTCACCGCTGCGGATGCCGCTGCGGGTGATGGCCACAGCGCCCACACGGCCGCTTCAATGTCCGCAGAGCAGGCCGCTTCCGTGAGCGACGACGGACCGCAGGCGCGCAGCTGGGCCGGTCTGATCGCTGGCGTGGCAGGCCTCGGGTTGGGCGGCGCGGCCTTCTTCCGCAGCCGTTCCACCAAGGCTTCAGCCACCAAGTAACAACTCCGCTGGTTGGCGCCCGGGAACATTACGATCCGGGCGCCAATCCGGCGCCGTTGCCGCGCCGCAGTTGACTCGAGCATATGACGACGAAATGCTGTGCGCATGACGAATATGCGAGTCAAGAACGGTCTCCTGCTCACCATGGCAGCAGCCTCGGTATTCCTGCTCTCTGGCTGTTTCCAGGGCCAGGCCCAAGGCCAGGGCACCGGCACCGGCACGCCAAGCGGAACGGCTTCGGCCTCGTCTTCGGCATCCGCCTCGGCCTCGAGCACTCCGACTTCAAGCGGTAGCGCCACACCATCGAGCACCGGGACGACGGCATCCGGCGTCGGACTCTGCAAGGCAGCCTCGCTGACCGCTTCTGTCGACTCGACTGGCGGCGGCGCGGCAGGCAGCGTCTACATGAAGCTCATCCTCACCAACTCGGGCACGGAACCATGTGTCCTCAATGGCTTCCCGGGCGTCTCACTCACGTCCACGCCCACGGGCGATCCGATCGGGGCCGCCGCCTCGCGCGATGACACGCAGCCGGTGACAGAAGTGGTCCTCGCTCCTGGGAAGGCCGGCTTCGCCCAACTCCGTTACACCCAAGCCGGCAACTACACCGAATGCACCCAAGTTCCTGCCGCCGGCTTCCGGGTCTACCCACCCGAGGACACTGCCTCACTGTTCATCCCGCAGCAACGCACGGCCTGCAGCAACACCAATATCAATCTCTTGAGCGTCCAAGCCTTCCAGGCGGGATAAGGCGGTTTAGCCGCTGAGCCTTATCCTGCGCTGTTCCTGCCTGCGCTGTTCCTTATCTTGTCGGTGCCGTGAGGCATGATGGAGGAATGCAGGAGCGGGAGCTACCGGACGGTTCACGCCACACAGCCATGGACCGCTTCAGCCGTGCCACGCGGGAGTGGTTCCTTGGTGCTTTCACCGCGCCCACACCGGCCCAGGACGGCGCGTGGAAAGCCATTTCGTCCGGCTCGCACGCCCTGGTGGTGGCACCCACCGGTTCGGGTAAGACGCTCGCCGCCTTCCTGTGGGCCCTGGACCGGCTCTTGTCAGTCTCTCCTGTTGCCTCGGCGGACGCCCTTCCGGGTCTTGAGGAAACAAGCGGCCGCGCCCGTGCCAAAGCCCCCAAGCGCAAGACCCGCGTCCTGTACATCTCTCCGCTCAAAGCACTCGGCGTCGACGTCGAACGCAACCTCCGCTCGCCGCTGATCGGCATCACGCAAACCGCCAAACGGCTCGGGTTGCCGGCCCCACTGGTCAGCGTCGGCGTCCGCTCCGGGGATACGACGACGGCGGACCGCCGCGCGCTGCTCAGCCACCCGCCGGACATCCTCATCACCACGCCCGAGTCCTTGTTCCTGATGCTGACATCCAAGGCCCGGGAGACGCTCAGCGAGGTGGACACCGTGATCGTGGACGAGGTCCATGCAGTTGCCGGCACCAAGCGCGGCGCGCACCTCGCGGTGTCATTGGAGCGGCTCGATGCACTGCTGCCCAAGCCTGCCCAGCGGATCGGACTCTCGGCCACCGTGGAGCCACGCGAACTCGTGGCGCAGTTCCTCGCGGGCTCGGCTCCTGTGGAAATCGTCGCACCGCCGTCGCGCAAGAACTGGAACCTCAGCGTCAGCGTCCCTGTGGAAGACATGTCAGACCTGGCGGGAGCGGCCGGCGCCTTCGACTCGGGACCCGCCTCCGGACTGCAACCGCAAGCGTCCATTTGGCCGCATGTAGAGGAGAAGATCGTTGATCTTGTCCTGTCCAAGCAGTCAACCATTGTCTTCGCGAACTCCCGGCGCCTCGCGGAGCGCCTTACGGCCCGGCTCAACGAGATCTACGCGGAACGCCAACTCATGGCGGTTGACGTATTTTCTGCTGCGGCGGATGCCGTGGCGGCCTCGGTGCCGGCTGATTTTGGGGCGCCGTCCCCGGGGCTTCCGGCCTCGACGGCGACTCCCGCGCACATGATGGCCCAGGCCGGAAGCACCAGTGGCGCCGATCCGGTCCTGGCCCGGGCCCACCACGGCTCCGTGTCCAAGGACCAGCGGGCACTCATCGAGGACGACCTCAAATCCGGCCGGCTGCGCTGTGTTGTGGCCACGTCATCGCTGGAACTCGGCATCGATATGGGTGCGGTGGACCTGGTAGTCCAAGTCGAGTCGCCGCCGTCGGTGGCCAGCGGACTGCAACGTGTGGGCCGCGCCGGCCACCAAGTGGGTGAGATCTCCGAAGGCGTGCTCTTCCCCAAGCACCGGGCAGACCTCGTCCACACCGCCATCACCGTGGAACGCATGCTGGGCGGCCAGATCGAACGCCTGCATGTACCCGCCAACCCCCTGGACATCCTGGCCCAACAAACCGTCGCCGCCACCGCGCTGGGAAGCATCGATGTTGAGGAATGGTTCGCCACAGTGCGCCGTTCCGCACCGTTCGCTACCCTGCCCCGCTCCGCTTTCGAAGCCACATTGGACCTCCTGGCCGGACGGTATCCATCGGACGAATTCGCAGAACTCCGGCCGCGCATCGTATGGGACCGCAACGCCGGCACCATCGAGGGCCGGCCAGGAGCACAGCGCCTTGCCGTGACCTCGGGAGGAACCATCCCGGACCGCGGACTCTTCGGCGTCTACATCATCGGAACCGAAAGCTCTGGCTCCGGCAGTGCTCCTTCAGCTGGCGGCGCTCCAGAACCGTCCGCGCAGGAGCCCAGTCCGGCGTCGCGCGCTGCCAAAGGCGGCCGACGCGTCGGCGAGCTCGACGAAGAAATGGTTTACGAATCACGAGTCGGGGACATCTTCGCTTTGGGTGCCACCAGCTGGAAGATCGAGGACATCACGCATGACCGTGTCCTCGTCTCGCCCGCCTTCGGCCAGCCCGGAAAACTTCCTTTCTGGAAGGGCGATTCCCTCGGCCGTCCGGTTGACTTGGGCCGTGCGCTGGGAGCATTCGTGCGGGAACTCTCCGCTTCGGACCAAGGGCCCGCCCTGGAACGCTGCAAGGCCAGCGGCCTGGACGACTTCGCCGCCCGCAACCTTCTCCAGTATCTGAACGAGCAAAAGCAGGCCACGGAAGTGGTCCCCAACGACCGGACGCTCGTGGTCGAACGGTTCCACGACGAACTCGGCGACTGGCGGGTGGTGCTGCACAGCCCCTTCGGTATGCCTGTCCATGCACCGTGGGCCCTCGCGGTCGGGCAGCGGCTCCAGCAGCGCTACGGGCTGGACGGCTCCGCGATGGCCGCCGACGACGGGATCGTACTTCGGGTGCCGATGATGGAAGACGAACCTCCCGGAGCTGAGTTGTTCCTCTTTGACCCGGAGGAACTCGAGCAGATCGTGACGGCGGAGGTAGGGGGCAGCGCCCTGTTTGCCTCGCGCTTCCGTGAGTGCGCTGCCCGTGCTCTCTTGTTGCCGCGGCAGAATCCAGCGAAAAGGCAACCGCTGTGGCAGCAGCGGCAACGTTCAGCCCAATTGTTGGACGTCGCCAAGAAATACCCTTCCTTCCCCATCGTTCTCGAAACCGTGCGCGAATGCTTGCAGGATGTCTACGACCTCCCGGCGTTGAAAGACATTGCCGCTTCGATCGAGCGCCGGGAACTGCGCTTGGTTCAGACCACCACCCAGCAGCCCTCCCCCTTCGCCAAGTCGCTGCTGTTTGGCTACGTGGCCCAGTACTTGTACGAAGGCGATTCACCGCTCGCCGAACGCAGGGCCGCGGCCCTGGCCCTCGATTCCACGCTCCTGAACGAGCTTCTTGGCAGGGTGGAACTGCGCGAACTCCTGGACGCGAAAGTCATTGAGGCCACCGAACTCGAGCTCCAGCGGCTGGCACCGGACCGGCAAGTCCGTGGCATGGAAGGCGTCGCCGACTTGCTGCGCCTGCTGGGCCCTTTGAGCGTGGAAGAAGTGGCTGCCCGGTTGCAGCCCGAAGAAGGAGCGGGTAGTTCCCCGGATCCGGCGGCGTCGCACGTCGCCGCCGCCTCGCATTTGGCGGCGTTACGGAAGGCCAACCGCGCCCTCACCGTGACCCTCAGCGGCGTGGAACGATTCGCAGCCATCGAAGACGCAGCCCGGCTTCGGGACGCCATTGGGGTTCCGCTGCCCATGGGTGTGCCGCTCGCCTTCATCGAGCCCGTCCACGATCCGCTCGGCGATCTGGTCTCCCGTTACGCACGGACCCACGGGCCCTTCACCGCTGAGGAAGCTGCGGCCAGGCTGGGACTGGGTGTCGCCGTCGTCAGCACTGCCCTGAAACGCTTGGCGGCGGACGGCCGCGTGGTGGAGGGCGAGTTCCGCCCGCACCCCAGTGCGCCGGATGTGGTTTCCGACGAGGCAACGATCCCGCCCGAGCCGGCGGTAGCGCCGGAGGTTCCCACTGTTGTCCCGGGCAGCGAGTGGTGCGACTCCGAGGTGCTCCGCAAGCTCCGGCGTCGTTCCCTGGCCGCGTTGCGAGCCGAAGTGGAGCCCGTGGATGCTGCAGCGTACGGCCGGTTCCTGCCTGCTTGGCAAAACGTATCCGTGCCCGCAACCGGCCGCTCCCGTGGCGCCCCGGCACTGCGTGGGCTCGACGGCATCATGACCGCCATCGACCAGCTCTCCGGCGTGCCTGTTCCGGCGTCGGCGTGGGAACCCTTGGTGCTGGCCAGCCGGATCTCCGACTATCAGCCGGCCATGTTGGACGAGCTCATGGCCGCGGGCGAAGTCTTGTGGTCCGGTGCTGGATCGTTGCCCGGAAACGACGGGTGGATCAGCCTCCACGTGGCCGAAGCCGCTGAGCTGACCCTCAACCCGGACCCTGAATTCGCGCCCGGCGACGCCCAACTTCGCCTTCTGGAGCATCTGCAGTCCGGCGGCGGTGCCTACTTCTTCCGGCAGCTCACCGAGGTTGCGGGCGGCATGGATGCCGTGCTCAGCGACGACGCCGTGGTAGCTGCCCTGTGGGACCTGGTCTGGGCTGGCCGCATCACTGGCGACACGTTCGCCCCTGTCCGCGCGATGATTGCCGGAGGCCGCACAGCGCACAAACAGCCCGCCCGGCCGCCGCGTGCCAGGTCCCTGCGGATGAGCAGGCTCGGCCGCTCGCATGGCACGGGCTTGATGGGGTCGCCGGGACTCACGGGCGGACGCTACGGCTCGGTCGCCGGAACAGCTCCGACTCCCCCGCTGGCCGTTGGCCGCTGGTCGGCGTTGCCGGCTCCTGAGCTCGACCCCACTATCCATGCGCGTGGCACCGCCGAACTCCTCCTCGACAGATACGGCGTTGTAACCCGCGGGTCTGTCATGGTGGAGAACATCGTGGGCGGATTCGGCCTGATGTACAAGGTCCTCGCGCGCCTCGAAGAAGCTGGCCGGTGCCGCCGTGGCTACTTCATCGAGCATCTCGGAGCCGCCCAGTTTGCCGTTCCCGCCACCGTGGACCGCCTGCGCTCCTTCACGGAAGATGCCCAGCTAGCCAAAGCCGAGCCTGTCGCCTTGGCGCTTGCCGCCACGGATCCCGCCAATCCATACGGCGCTGCCCTCCCCTGGCCCGCACTGGCTGTCGACGCCGGGTCGGGTCACCGTCCGGGACGGAAGGCCGGAGCCTTGGTGGTAATGGTCGACGGCGCGTTGGTCCTTTACGTTGAGCGGGGAGGGAAGACCCTCCTCACCTTCAGCCATGACGACGCCGTCCTGGCGGCTGCCGCTGCGGCGCTCGTAGGCGTGGTGCGCCGGGGAGCCGTGGACAAATTAATCATGGAAAAGGTCAACGGCCACGACCTCCTGGACACGCCCGTGGCTTTTGCGCTTGCGGCTGCCGGGGCGTACTCCACGCCGAAGGGTCTGAGGATCCGTGCCTGAAGTGGGACTCCGTGCCTGAGGGCGACTCGATCTGGCGGGCCGCCGCCGAGTTGCACAAGGCCCTCGCTGGCCAGACACTCGTCTCCTCCGACTTCCGGGTACCCAGGTTTGCCACGCTGAACCTGGCCGGATGGACCGTGTCCGAGGTGGTGCCGAGGGGAAAGCACTTGCTCATGCGATTGCTGGGACCGGCGGGGGCTTCGCCGGACGAGGCCGGTTCGGCGGCGGCTTCGCCGGACGAGGCCGGTTCGGCGGTGGCCGGGCCACCCCGCCGCGCCCTGACCATCCATTCGCACCTGAAAATGGACGGAAGCTGGCAGGTCTATGCCCCCGGGGGCCGCTGGAGGAAACCCGGCCACACGGCCAGGTGCGTTCTCCGCACGGCGATTGCCGACGTCGTCGGCTTCTCTCTGGGCGTCCTCGAAGTGATCCCGACGCCGGACGAGGCCCGCGCCGTGGGGCACCTTGGGCCGGATCTCCTGGGGCCGGACTGGGACGCTGAAGAGGCTGTTCGTCGGCTGCGAGCCGCGCCGGACACTCCGATCGGGCTGGCGCTCCTCGACCAACGGAACGTGGCCGGCCTCGGCAATATCTACCGCTGCGAAGCGTGTTTCCTGACCGGGTTGCATCCTGCCACGCCCGTATCGGCCGTGCTGAATCTGGCCGCGATGCTCGAGGAAGCCAAGGTCCTGCTCGAGGCCAACCTAGGACCCGGACCTCGGACGACGCTCGGCCCGCGGGCCCTGCGTCCTGGCTACTGGGTGTACGGCCGCGAGCACAAGCCGTGCCTTCGCTGCGGTACGCCCATTCGCCGCGGCGTGCTGGGACCGGCGTCGGGGTTGGAAGACCGGACCATCTACTTCTGCCCGGAGTGCCAGCCCGGTCCTTGACGCCGCTCGAATTCCTGGCGACGCCGGAATTCCCTGGCGATGCGGGAATTTCCTACCGATGCGGG
This sequence comes from Arthrobacter sp. MMS24-S77, assembly GCF_054888235.1. Classification (NCBI taxonomy): domain Bacteria; kingdom Bacillati; phylum Actinomycetota; class Actinomycetes; order Micrococcales; family Micrococcaceae; genus Arthrobacter; species Arthrobacter sp. MMS24-S77. The sequence goes on along the minus strand of NZ_JBTZRN010000001.1, from coordinate 409,419 downwards.
AATTCCGTGGGCATCAGGGAATTTGCGCGTCGCCAGGAAGAATCCGGGTCACGGCGCGGCGAGCACCTCTTCCCGAGAACTCTGGGAGGCCTTCACCGGGACCGTGAACAGGGGCAACAACAACTGCACTAGGGGCCCGATGGCCAAGGCGTAGACAACAGTTCCCACGCCGACTGATCCACCCAACAACCAACCCACACCGAGCACAACAACCTCGATCAAGGTCCGGGACAAGCGCACAGACCACCCCGCGCGGCGGGCAAGACCGGTCATCAGCCCGTCGCGGGCACCCGGGCCAAGCCGAGCGCCGATGTAGCAGGCAGAGGCGATGCCGTTGAGGACCACGGCACCGGCGAGCATGGCGATCTGGCCGCCTAAATGCGAGAAGGCGGGGATCAAGGCCAGACCGATATCCGCAAAGACGCCCACCAACACGGCGTTGGCGAGGGTTCCGAAGCCGGGCATCTGCCGCAGCGGGATCCAGAGGAGCAGCACGAGGAAGCTGACGACCACCACAACGGTGCCGATGCTCCACCCGATCTTTCCCGCGACGCCTTGGTGGAACACGTCCCAGGGATCCAGGCCTAGCCCGGCCCGGATGAACATGGCCAGGGAAACCCCGTACATTGCGAGGCCGATCAGGAGTTGGGCGATTCTGCGGGTCATCATGAAACCATGCTCCCGAAAACTGGCATTGCTTTCCATAGCCAGTTTGCAATACTGGTCTCATGCCCGGATCCCTGAACCCCACAGCCATGGTGCGTCTCCTAGGCCCGTGGAACACTGGCGCCGCTCCCGCCTATCGCGAGCTTGCCGACGTCGTACGCCTTTTGGTGATGGACGGGCGCATCCCCCTCGATGTCGCGCTGCCCAGCGAACGCGCACTCGCCGTCACTTTGGGCGTCAGCCGAACCACCGTCACCGCTGCCTATGCCAGCCTGCGCGAGCAAGGATTCCTCAGCGGAGGCCAGGGCAGCCGGGGACGGACGGGCATTCCGCACCGAAGCGTTCCCGTCGGCGGACCCGGCCTCGCTGTTCCCGATGGGATCCTTGACCTCGCCTATGCCTCCCTTCCGGCAACCGGCGAGATGGTGCACCGGGCCTTTGCTGATGCGTTGATTGACCTCCCTGCGCTTTTGCCAGGCTTTGGCTACGACGCTGTCGGCCTTCCGCCCCTCCGGGAAGCCATCGCGGACCACTACACAGCGGCCGGGATCCCCACGAAGGCGACTCAGATTCTAGTGACTTCCGGGGCTCAGCACGCGCTGAACATCATCCTGAAGACCCTCGCCGGGCGGCAACAAAAGGTACTCGTGGAGCACCCAAGCTACCCCAACGCGCTCGATGCCATCCGCGCCTCGGGCTCGCGCACGGTGGCCGTGCCGATGCCGCCCGCCCCGGAGCCGGCGTCGGCATCGGCGTCGGGCAAGGATTCGGCGTCGGGCGCGGGTTCGGCGTCGGGCGCGGGTTCGGCGTCGGGCGGTTGGGACATCGAGGGGATGGTGGCCGCGATGCGCCACCAACACCCCGCCATGGCCTACCTCGTGCCGGACTTCCACAACCCCACAGGGCGGATCATGTCCAATCTCCAGCGCCGCCGCCTGGTCCGCGAGGCGGCAGGAACAGGCACTGTACTGGTGGTGGACGAGACACTGCGCGAACTAAACCTCGACGCCGTCGCTACCTCGCCGCTCGCAGCCTTCAGTCCGGCGGTGGTGACCATCGGGTCGCTCAGCAAATCACATTGGGCCGGGCTCCGGACCGGATGGATCCGCGCCGAGGAAGACTTGATCAGCCGCTTCGTGCAGACCCGGACCACGATGGATCTGGGTGGGCCTGTCGTCGAGCAATTGGCCGCCGCACGGCTGGTCCGCGCCTTCGCCGAACCGCTGGATGCCAGGCTCGAGGAGCTGCGACGGAACCGGGAAGTTCTCCTCGGGCTGCTCGCCGAACATCTGCCCGATTGGCACGTGGAACGGCCGCGCGGCGGGCTCACGGCATGGTGCAGGCTGCCCACGCCGTCGAGTACCGCGCTCACCGTCGTCGCCCCGGATTTCGGTCTGCGACTGGCGGCAGGGCCTCGCTTTGGGGTCGGCGGGGCTTTCGAGCATTTCATGCGCGTCCCGTACACGTTGGCGCCGGCCCAGCTTGAGACGGCCGTGTTGGCGCTGCGGGATGCCCAGGCCAGGCTCGATGCCTCACCGCAGCTTCGGAGGACCTTGAAGGCGCCTAAGCAAGCCGCCGCCGTCGCGTAGGCCGCCTGAACTCGCCGTTCCCCCGTTCCCCCACCCCTTCCTCCACCCAACTAACTCGCATTTGTTGTCGTTTTCAGGGCTCAAAACGACGTTAACTGCGAGTCAGTTGGGTTGCCCGGCACCCATGCGCTGCTTGGCCGTGTTGCTGCCCGGGCCGACCGGGACATGCGAGGTGGCCTTGGCAAGGCCAAACTGCGGCATACCGTTGTAGACCACCTCGATTCCCGAGGCTGGCACTTGATAGGTCTCGTGCCACACGCCTATGTCACCGCTTCCGGCGACTTCCTTCATGAAACGCCGCCATGGCCCCAAATGCGGCGAATCCCTGTCCGCCGCGAAGCGCCTGAGATGCCCGGGGCTCTCCCAGTAGCTGAGCAGCATGGTGGTGCGCCCGAACCACTGTTCGCAGCCGAGCATTCCGGACTCGGGATGTGCTGCGAGGTGGCGCAGCATGGTGGGCATAGCCGAGGCCACGCGGGCCACTTTGGCGATTTTCCACCAACGGTTGGCCCGCATTCCGATGAGGAAAACGGTCACTGATTCGCGCCCGGCATCCGCCGTGAAGCGTCCCGGGAAGACTTCCTGTGCCATGTCAATCCTTCGGTCTGGGAACCGTCATTCAAGTTCCACTCTTCGAGTTTCATAACGTTGTTATGAAACAATGTTATGAAACACTTGAAGGCATGGCAAGACCCATTGTTCATGACCAACTCGTCCGGGAGCGGCTTCTTCAGGTAACGGCCGAACTCGTAGACCGCGACGGTCCGGCCCGAGTCACGCTTCGGGACGTAGCTGCAACAGCCCAAACCTCAACCACCGCGATCTACTCACTTTTCGGCGGCAAGGCCCAGCTACTGACAGCCGCCGTCGACGACGGATTCCGCTCGTTCGGCGACTCGCAGCGGGCCGCCGAAAGCGGTGGGCTCCGAAGCCTTGGCCTCGCCTACCGCTCTTGGGCCTTGGAACACCCAGCTTTGTACCGGCTCATGTTTGGCGGGGCCCTTGCCACCTACGTGGACTGCAGTCCGACGCCGGCAGTCGCCTCGGAAGCCATGCTTCCCCTAATGGAAGCCGTGACCGCCGCGCAGAATGCGGGGACTGTTCGCGACGCCGAGGCCGCGACAATCGCCATGTCCATCTGGGGACAGGTCCACGGACTCGTGAGCCTGGAACTGGCGAACATGGACGACCCCGGAACCGATTGGGAAGGGATTTACGCCGCGGCGTTGGATGCGGTGGCGCGCGGCTGGGCAGCCTGACCCGGCTTCGCCCGCACCAAGCCCAACTGACTCGCAGTTGTTGTCGTTTAGAGGGCTCAAAACGACGTTGACTGCGAGTCAGCGGATGAGCGCCGCTAGCGCGCCGTGGACCGGGAAAGTATGCGTCTGGCGCACCTGGACTCTGGCCCTCTCCGGGCGGCTCGGTGATCATGGAGGTGTTCGTCTTGGTGAACGCCGACCCAAGTTGGTGCCTTGAGTCCGTGAGTCAGCGTGGTGTGGGAGGGCTTCCACGGGAACCGTGGATTGTTGCTTTGAAGCACGGGTATTAGATTCCTGAACATATTCCCTGTCCTCCCCGAGACGGACACAGTAGATGGCCGCCTGAGGGTGTTGGAGGGAAGAAGGAATGGACATTGTTCACGAGCGGGCCGCGGGGTTGGATATCTCCAAACGCGACGCGAAACTCTGCGTGCGGGTGCCGGGCCCGCGGGCCGGGACCTATGCGTCGACGGTCACGACCTGGGGCTCGACTACACAGAAGATCCTGGAACTGCGGGAGTTCCTGGAACGCGAACATGTGACCACGGTGGTGATGGAAGCGACCAGTGACTACTGGAAGCCCTTCTACTACCTGATGGAGGAAACGCTGCCGGTGATGCTCGTCAACGCCAAGGCCGCCCGGAACATCCCCGGGCGCAAGACGGACGTCTCCGACGCGGCCTGGCTGGCGCAGTTGGCCGCTTTCGGGTTGTTGCGGGCCTCGTTCGTGCCGCCGGAACCGATCCGTGAACTCAGGGACCTGACCCGGGCCCGTGCGATCGCCACCCGCGACCGGGCCCGGGAGATCCAGCGGCTGGAGAAGTTCCTGGAGAGTTCCGGGATCAAGCTCTCCTCCGTGGTCTCGGACCTGACCGGGGTGTCCTCCCGGGACATGCTCGAGGCCCTCATCAACGGGGAACGCAACCCCGATGTCCTGGCCGGCATGGCCCGGGGAGTGCTGCGCTCGAAGATCCCGGCCCTCGTTGACGCGCTCACCGGGCGGTTCAAACCCCACCACGCGTTCATGGCCCGCCTGCACCTGGACCAGATCGACACCCACACCCGGGTCATCGAGACCCTCACGGCACGGATCGAGGAGGCGATGGAACCCTTTCGCGACGCCAGGGAAGCCCTGGCCACCATCCCCGGAGTCTCCCTCAAAGTTGCCGAAGTGATCATCGCCGAAACCGGTGCGGACATGGCCGTGTTCGAAACCCCCGCCCGGCTCGCGTCCTGGGCCGGCGTCAGTCCCGGATCCAACGAGTCCGCCGGACGGATCAAATCCGCGCACATCCTGCCCGGGAACAAATACCTCAAGGCAGCCCTGGGCACCGCGGCCATGTCGGCCGCACGGTCCAAGAACACCTACCTCGCCGCGAGATACCACCGCATCACAGCCCGAAGCGGACGCAACAAAGCCCTCGTCGCCGTCGAACATTCCATCCTCACCGCAGCCTGGCACATGCTCGCCAACGGAGAGTGCTACAACGAGCCCGGAGCCGACCACTTCACCCGCATCAACCCGACCCGCGCCAAGAACAACGCCATCAAGCAACTCACCAGCCTCGGCTACGACGTCACGCTCACACCGGTCACTGCAGCCTGACCCACCCCTACTTTCGTATTAGTTGGGTGGGCCGGGGCCGCTGGTGGGCCGGGGCCGTTGTGTGGGTCCCGCGTCGCAGCTTTACGCGTACACCTTCTCCAGGAACCCGCCCCACGCCTTGGCAGTCAATTCGGAGTCGGCGCTGCCGCTGAAATCGTGCACCGTCATGCCCACGGGTGCTCCGAAGGAGTTGCGGCCGAAGAAGCGGTACAGAGTGTCGGCCGTCCGCAGGCCAAGGAAGTGCTGGTTGGAGAAGTCGAGCTCTCCGCTCAGCCGCCCCACGCCGTCGACGTCCACCTCAACAGTGGAACCCTGCGCAACGCCGTCCACGCCAAGGGCCTTCTTCAGTTGCACGAAACCGTCGGGGGTCTGCGAGGCCGCCGGGCCCTGGATGTCCGTGAAGACCACGGGCTTGCCGTCGAAGTAGTGCAGATACTGGCCCAGGGTGTGCAGGTAAAACTCGGTGTGCTTGCTTGCTCCGTCGTACTGTTCTTCCCAGTTATCCGCGAAGATGCCGCTGTGGACATAGTGCAGCTTGGCCCGGCCGCCGTCGACCGGTTCCAAGACGTGCTCCAACTGGTTGAACCAGCCATCCGGCCCATCCATCCGGGTCACAAGGTGGCTGGGGTATTCGTCCACGGTTTTCACGGCCGGCCATTGATCGGTGGGGAACATCCACGCCGAGGTGTCCTTAGTGACGGCCTGCCAGACCCGTTCAGGAGTGCCGGGCAGTTCTGTGTCGGCCACTATTTCGAATTCACGGTTGTCAGTCATTGTCCTGTTCCTTTTCTGGAGAGTGCTGCGTGTTGGTCTTGAGTGCGGGATGAAGTACGACGACGAGTCGGTGCTTGCGTGCGCCGCTCGCCGCTGCGGCAGCTCCGCCGTCGTGGTATTTGTCCACGAGCCGGGTCACCGCGACACCGAGTTCCTCGGCAAAAGCGGCGCGGTCCGACGCCGAGCGGAAGGTGATTTCGCCGTCGATCGCGAAGCTCGCAAGCTTCTTCTTGGCGGCGGCCGCCCCTGCTATCAGCTTGCCCATCTCCTGGACCGTCCGGGCCGCGAGGGCCAGGAGCCAGAAGGCTGAAAAGCGATCCGAGAAGCGTCGGGGATCCGGCGCCACAGACGCGAGCGCCACCGGCGAGATCAGGTACGACGCCGCCGTCGCGCGCAAAACGCGTTCGGTGACGTTGCCCTTCTTCCGTTCCTCCACAAGCTCGACGAGCCCATGCCGCTCGAGGGCCTTGAGATGGTAGTTGACCTTCTGCCGCGGCAGGCCTACCTTGACCGCCAGCTGAGTGGCGGAACCGGGCTCGGCCAGCTCCTGCAGAATGCGGGTGCGGATCGGGTCCAGCGACGCTTCCGCCGCGGCGGGATCCTCGATCACTTCTATGTCCAACATGCTTCCATTGTGCCTACCGACAACTTTTCTTGTCAAGAATTTTTTTATCGTCGGCGGCCTGGTGGCAGCCCCGGTAGAATGGACCGGTGATGCAATCCCCCCTCCCAGTGCGCGACGGCGTCAATGCCACCCGTCTGCGCCTCCCGGACGAGGGGCCCTGGGACACCGCGATGGACTACATGATGCACCGCTGGGGCCATATCGACCCCCAGGGCATTGAGGACAGGTTCGACGCCGGCGAGATCGTCGGCGAGGGTGGCGCACCCCTTGACCGCCAGACCCCCCTCGAAGAGCACACTTTCATTTGGTACTACCGCACCCTCCCGCCGGAGACTCGAATGCCGGTGGAGATCAACATCCTGCACCAGGACGAGCATCTCCTGGTGGTGGACAAACCGCACTTCCTGCCCACCACCCCGGGCGGAACCTACATCCAGGAATCGGCGCTCGTCCGGCTCCGGAACCAGCTGGACCTGCCGGACCTCATCCCGATGCACCGCCTCGACCGCATGACCGCCGGTGTACTGCTGCTCTCCACCAATCCGGAGACCCGCGGCAAATACCAGGTGCTCTTCGAAAAACGGCAGGTGCAAAAGGAGTACGAATGCGTCTCTGCCGCGGCACCCGCCGCAGGCTTTCCCGGCGTCGAGTTCCCGGCCGTCGTGCGCAACCGCATGACCAAATCCCGCAGCTACCTTCTCGCCGAGGTGATCGACGGCGAACCCAACGCGGAGACCCGCATTGAGCGGCTAAAAACGTTCGACGACGGCGGGGACGACGGCGGAACCGCTCGCCGAGCGCTGTACCGGCTCGAGCCCCACACCGGCAAGACCCACCAGCTTCGCGTGCACATGGCATCGCTCGGGCTGGGAATCGTAAACGACGCGTTCTACCCCGAGCTGCTGGACAAGGCCCCGGACGACTACTCAAGGCCCCTGCAGTTGCTGGCCCGCGGCATCCGCTTCGTGGACCCCATCAGCAAGCAACCCGTCGAATACCGGAGCCGCCTCGAGTTAAGCGAGGCCCGCCCGGTCTGACGCTCGCTCACCAATGACGGCTTTTCCCGGAACGCTCGCTCACCAATGACGGCTTTTCCCGGAACGCTCGCTCACCAATGACGGGCTTTCCCCAAACCCTCGCTCACCTATGACGGGCTTTCCCGGAACGCTCGCTCACCAATGACGGGCTTTCCCCAAACCCTCGCTCACCTAAATTGAGGAACATGTCCACCTCGGGGTCATATCTGCAGGAGCGTTGACCATCTGGGTGGCATAAGTGAGCGAGCGTCCGGCCAAACACCCACATATCTGAGCGAGCGTCGGGCCGAGGCACCACGCTCCAGGCTCAGCCCGCCTGGCGCCGCCCGCGAAAGCGCGGTAGCGAAAGCGCCCGCTCCCCTTACCCTTCCGGGGCCCCGAACACGTTCCGGAACACGTCTGCCGTCTCGGCGCTGAACAGCACAAATTCCACGAGTTCCAGTCCACTGGGGCCTTCGGCGCCGAAGCGACGGACGGCGTCGAGCGCTACAGAGGCGACCTCGCGCGCGTCCCAGCCGTAGACCCCCGCGCTGATCGCCGGGAAGGCAACGGAACGCGCTCCGAGGGACACTGCCACCCCTAAGCTCTCGCGGAAACACGAAGCCAAAAGTTCCGGATCGTTCTGGCCGGCGTGCCGGTTGGGGCCAACGGTGTGGATCACCCATCGGGCAGGCAATTTGAACCCGGGAGTGGCCACGGCCTGGCCTACCGGCAAGCCATTCGGATACCGTTCTCGCACCTCCATGCACGCCGCGAGAAGCTCCCGGCCGGCCGCGCGGTGGATGGCGCCGTCGACTCCGCCGCCGCCCATCAAAGATGAGTTAGCCGCGTTGACGATCGCGTCGACGTCGCGCGTGGTGATGTCACCTTGCAGGATTTCAAGCCGCATGGCGCCAGTCTTGCACGGCACCCCGTCTGCTACACCAAAAGTGGGGTAATTTGTGCCCATGGACATCACCAACGCCGATGGCTGGGGAGCCGCGATCTATGTTTGGATCATCCCCATGGTGGTGGGCGACGCCTTCTTCCCGCCCATCCCCTCCGAGATGCTGGTGATCACGGGTGGCGCGCTGGCTGCCGAGGGCCGAGTCAACCTGTGGCTCGTGGGTTTGTTGGCCGCCGGCGCATCTTGGTTGGGGGACATGATTGTTTTCCAGCTCTTCAAGCGCCGCTTGGGCCATGTCTTGGACCGTTGGGCGTGGGGCCGCAAAATCCATCAGGGCATCCACCGAGCCATCGCCAAAGCCGGCCGCTCGTCGACCTACGGCGCGATCATCGGCGCCAGATTCATCCCGGGTGGGCGGCTTGCTGCCTCGGCCGCTGCCGGGATCGCCGAGGTTTCCACCCGCGGTTTCAGTCTGTGTGCTGGCTTGGGCGGGCTGTTGTGGGCCACGTGGCAAGCCGGACTGGGTTACTTTGCCGGCTCGACGACGAAGCTACCGTTCTGGGCCAGCTCACTGATTGGCGTCGGCGTGGGTTTGCTGATCGGCGTCGTGGTGGGCGTGATCGTCACGCGCCGCCGGGGCGACCGCTCGCCGGTCGACGAGCCGGGCGAGCCGCCGCATCTCTAGGCGTTGCCTTTAGATCGGCGACCATTTCCCCCGTTTGCGGCGCAGCACATAAAGGTTCCCTGTGAGCGCTACGCGTTCGACGGCGTCGCGCATCATGGCTGCCGACGCTCGGGCCTCGCTGTTCTCACCCGGATAGTCGCGCGGCTCCACGAGGAAACGAAGACTGATCTGCGCGACCCCACCCACGACGTCCAGCTGCTTGGATTCGACGTGGTGCCGCGTCTCCAAGGCCTCGAGCGCAGCGGCCATCACCGATTCCGGTGGATTGCCTGGCTTGAGCCCGGTGATCTTCAACTTGGTCTGGAACGAAGGCATCCCTCAACCCTAAACGCTCGCTCACCTATGACGCTCCCACCGGAAACGCTCGCTCACCTATGAGCCCAAACGGCGGCACCCTCCTGCAGATGATCTGCAGGAGGGTGCCCGGAAACGCCCACATAAGTGAGCGAGCGTGCGCCAAAAGACCCACATATGTGAGCGAGCGTCGGGAAGGGAGTAAAGGCTAGCCCGTGTTGCGGAGGCCGGCGGCTACTCCGTTGACGGTGATGAGCATGGCCCGCTGGAGCCGTTCGTCGATCTCGGCGCCGGAGATGGAGGCTTCGCGGACGCGGCGCAGGAGCTCCACCTGCAGGTAGCTGATGGGGTCGAGGTATTGGTCGCGGATTTCGAGGGAGCGCTTGAGCGTCGGCTGGGCTTCCAGGAGCTCGGTTTCGCCGCTCAGGAGCTCCACTTCGGCAACGGTGAGATCGTACTCAGCCCGGATTGCCTTGAAGAGGTGGTGCAGCTCTTCCGGAACCAAGGAGGACACATAGTGCCCGGCGATGTCCATGTCCGTCTTGGCCAAGGTCATCTCCACGTTGGAAATCACCGACTGGAAGAAGTGCCAGCGCTTCATCATCTCCGCCAGCTCGGCGGTGTTGCCTGCCAGGCGGGCGGCCTTGAGGCCCGATCCCACGCCGAACCAGCCCGGAACGATCTGCCGCGACTGCGTCCAACCGAAGACCCACGGGATGGCACGAAGACCGCCCAGCCCCGCGCCGGAATCAGGGCGCTTGGAGGGCCGTGAGCCGATGTTCAAGGATCCGAGCTGCTCCACCGGGGTCGAGGCCAGGAAATACGCGGGCAGGTCCGGATCGTCGATCAGCGCGCGGTACTGGGCAAACGCGGCGTCGGAAATGATCTCCATAACGTGTCCGTAGCGTTCGCGCTCGTCGTCGGAAGTGCGCGGGGTGCGGTGCAGCGCGGAGCCCTGCATGACGGCGGCCAGGGAGAGTTCGAGGTTTTCGCGGGCGAGCTCCGGCAGGGAATACTTGTCCGAGATGACTTCGCCTTGCTCGGTGAACTTGATGGCGCCTTCGAGCACCCCGTTGGGCTGGGCCATGATGGCGTCGTAGGTGGGTCCGCCGCCACGGCCTACGGAGCCGCCGCGGCCATGGAACAAACGGACGTTGACGCCGTGTTTGGCGGCGACGTCGCGCAACTTGCGCTGGGTTTTGTGGATCTCCCACTGGCTGGTCATCACGCCGGACTCCTTGTTGGAGTCCGAGTAGCCGAGCATGATCTCCTGGACATCCCCACGCAGCCGGACGAGTTCACGGTAAGAGGGATCCGAGAGCAGCAGGTCCACGATTTCGGCCGAGGCACGCAGCTCTTCCACGGTTTCCAGGAGCGGGGCGAAGCCGATTTTGGCGTAGGGAGCCGCGCCGAAGAGGTCGATCAGCCCGGCTTCGCGGGCCAGGACCGCCGCGGCCAGGACGTCGTCCGCGCCGCGCGTCATGGAGATGATGTAGGTTTCGACGACGTCCGGCCCATAGGTCTGGAGGGCGTGGCGGATGCTGCGGAAGACGTCGTACGTGCGGTCGCCGTCGCCGTCGAGCTTGATGGGGTGGCCGGACAACGGCCGGCGGGAGGCCAGCTCCGCACTCAGCCGCTCAAAGCGTTCCGCGCGGCTCAACTCCCCGTAGGGAGTCCCGACGCCGAGCCGGTCAACCAGCTGCCCGACGGCGTCGTGGTGGTAGTCGGCATGCTCACGGATGTCGAGGGTCGCCAGGTGCAGCCCGAAGGAGGCGATCGCGCGGCGGACGCGGGCCAAAGCGCCGTCGGCCACGAGCACGGCCGAGTGCTTGCGGAGCGAGGCTTCCAGCAGCTCGAGCTCTGCCAGCAGTTCCGAGGTGGACGCGTAGTCGCGGCCGGCTTCGTGGTATTTCGACGCAGCTACGCGGCGGCCGGTGTTGATGAGCTTGGCCTTGATGCACGTCAGTTTGAGGCGATACGGCTCCTGCGCGTTCAGCTCAAGGATGCGTTTGTCCAGGCCGGGCAGGTTCTTGAGGTCGACGGCGATCGAGTCCAGGAGGTCCTCTTCCGCATCTACCAATGCCGTGGAGTTTGAGAGGACTGAAATCAGTTCGTCGATCATGGAGATGCTGATCCGCACGGCATGCTGGTTCTGAAGCTGCAGGATTTCGCGGGTGACGGAGGCGGTGACGTTCGGGTTGCCGTCGCGGTCTCCGCCGATCCAGGAGCCGAAGCGGATGGGGGCGTTCTGCGCGGGCAGGACAACACCGTGCTCCCCCAGCAGTTCAGTAAGGTCCGTGAGCATTTCCGGCATCGCGTCGGTCAGGATGCTGCTCAGGTAGTAGATGGCATTGCGAGCCTCGTCCACCGGAGTGGGACGGACTTGGCGTAGTTCGTCCGTCTGCCACATTTGGTCGATGATCTCGGCGAGCTGGCGGTCCTGGCGACGGCGGGCGGCCGTGCAGTCAAGGGTGGATTCGGCCAGCACGTCCGAGAGCTTGCGGATCTTGTCCAGCACGGAACGGCGCGAAGCCTCGGTGGGGTGCGCTGTGAAAATAGGCCGAACGTCCAGCTCGTTGACGACGTCCTGCAGGGCCTGGGTCCCGGCCTCATCGGCGATCTCGGCCACGGCTTTGGCCAACCAGCCGTCCTTTTCCTGACGGGTGCGCAGTCCGCGGACGCGGTGCACTTGCTCGGCTGCGTTGGCGAGGTGGAAATAGAAGGCGAAGGCGCGGACCAGCTCAGTGGCTTCCTCAAGCGGCAATGAGGCGAGCAGCTCCCGGACCTGGGCGACGACGTCGTGCGCGCTCCACGGACCGGTGGCGTCAGCACCGCCCCGGGCGGCTTCCTTGGATTCCTTGGTGAGCAGGCGCACCTGCTCGACGAGTTGCAGCAGCTCCGGGCCGTGCTGGCGGACCAGCGACTCTCCGAGAAGCGTGGAGACGCGGCGGACGTCGGCCCGGAGTTCCGCGGCAAGGTCGGTGCTGAGAGGTGCAGTGTCAACCATGAAAAATACCTTCTGGCGTTGGGTGTGGCCCGTACACTGCGCTGGATACTGTGAGCCGGATTACTGATATTTCCTAGGGAATCCTACCCGCAGCCGTTCCGGCGGAGGCAATCCGTCTCAAATGTTGTCGCTTAAAATCGGCGAGGGCAACAGGCGCCACGACCTCACCGTGCCCACACCCGGCGGAGCGCGTCCCAATGCCCGTCACCCATGAGGCTGGCCGGCGTGACCGAAACCGATGCCGCACCCCCATCGGCCGCGAGCCGCAAGGCCCGTTCCAGCTCGTCCGGAGAAATGGAGCCATCCCCGGACCACAGTCCGATAGACAAGGAATACCGCGTCCCGGCACGCTGCCGCAGCGCCTTGACGAGCTCTTCCGTCCCCGGCGACCGCTCGTTGTTGAGGCCCACGTACTCCCACACATGGATCCGGTCCAGTTGCTCCAACAGGAGGCCATAGTCCTGGCCACTGTCCGCGCGGTCCGCGCTGGCGGACACGCTCGGCGAGCGGACATCCATGTCCAGGTCCACTCCAAAAGGTTCGACGGCGGAGCGGACCTTGCGCACGATGTCCGCCATGGCGTGGGTCCGCCAGGTGGTCACCTCCGCGGCGGCAGTGTCTATGGTTCCGTCCGCGCGGCGGGGCCAATCGCTCCGGTGCATGGCTGATGTGAAGTCCTGCAGATCGTCCGGGCCGAAGGTGTATTCGTCGAACATGAGCTCGGTCAGGTTGACGGCGGTGGGCAGATACCGCTTGGCCACGGCCGCCGCGAACTCCGCGAGCCGGGTACCTGCTGCTCCGGTCCGAAGTGAAGAAAGACTGGCGAAGCTGCCCGAAGCCTTGCCCACGGGGTTGCGACCAGCCAAGGAAGGATCGGCGGTGATGGCTTTGTCCAGCAGGACGTCGATGGTGAGGATGACGTCCCTCTGCTGCCCCGTGCCGGATTGCTGGAGCGTGCCGGGCTGCTGCCCCGTGCCGGGCTGCTGCAGCGTGCCGGGCTGCTGCAGCGCCGCGATCGATTCGGCTACAAAATCGCGGCCGGTCCGTTTGACCTCGGCGGACACGGATTCCGGATGCGCCTCCCAAGGAAAAGCGGTCCAATCGGTCCGTCCCACGGCGATGGACACGGCCGTGGCCTGAACCTCGTCGAGCCGCCTACCCAACTGTTTCAGGTGGGCCGGATCCTCTACAACTACGTCTTCGAACCCGAGGTTGACCATGCGTTCGGCGGGCCGGGGCTGCTCTTCCGTGGCGCAAGCGCTCAGGAGGACGGTTGTGGCAAGGAGGCCGGCAAGCGCCGCGGGCCGCGCGAGTTCCGCCGGAATGCCGCTCACGCGCGGGACATTTCGGGAGGGCTGAGGCCGGCGGCAGGCACCGAAACCACGCCGGTGCGTTGAAGCTTGTTCCACCGTGCAGGGCTTCCCCTGAGTTCCTTGCCCACGGCGCTGGCTAACGCCAGCCCCACAAAGACCGAGTAGAGCGGCCACAACGGCAAGGTCCACACATAGCGCAGATCGCGCCATGAACGGTTCAGACCAAGGGAAATGACGATGAGCGCCAAGGAAACGAAGAGTCCCAACCAGCCCAGGATGGCGAGCACCTCGCCGGGAACCGGACCGTAACCAACCAGATACAAGAAGGGCAGCACCGTCAGTACCAGGAGCTGCAGGATGGGGATGATCACCATGGTGATGGTGTTGAACACCAGGAACGCGCCGAAGGACCCATAGCGGAGGTTTCCTACCATGCCGAAGTGGATCCGGAGGGTCTGCAGGAGTCCCCGGGACCATCGGACCCTTTGCCGCCACAACCCGCGAACGGTGGATGGAGATTCGGCATAGACCAAGGCCTTGGGCTGGAAACGGACCCGGTACCCGGCCTTGTAGACACGCCACGTCAGCTCAAGATCCTCGCCTAGGGAGTCCTCGTGGAACCCGCCCACGTTGTGGACCAGTTCCCGGCGGAAGGCACCCATGTTGCCGGACACGATCGGAAGGCAATGCAGGAGGGACAAAGCCCGGCGCACAAGACCCGTGCCTACGTGACTCAGGACGGCCAGCATGCGGGTTTGTACACGGTCCAGGTTGACCGGCCTGTCGTCGCCGCACACGGCACCGACATCCGGGTGGTCGAACGCCTGGAGCATGTGCACCAGGGTGTCTGGTGCGAAGATCCCGTCGGCATCGACAAACATCAGGATGTCTCCGTTGGAGGAGGCAATCCCGCGGTTCAATGCCGCGCCCTTTCCGGCGTTGGCCTGCGTGACGGAACGGACCCTGTCATGCTCGGCAGCGAGAGCGGCCATGATGGCGGCCGTCCCGTCGGTGGAACCGTCATCCACCAGAATCACTTCAAACCTGCGGTACCGGCTGGCCAGGATGGATTCCACGCACTTGGTGATCACCACGGCCTCGTTATAGCCGGGGACGATCACAGACACGAGCGGTTTCTGGTCGAGGATGGTCAGCCGGTCCTTGGAAGACCGATCGCGGTAGCGCCAATTGAAAAACAGGGCCAGTGGAACATAGGCGATCTTGACTGCCCCGAAGCCCAGGATGATGAGGCCGCTGATCCGGACGAACTCCAGCAAAAACTCAAGGAAGGTCACTCAGACCATCCCTGCGATCACGCTATCGCGCAACTTGCGCAGGACTCCATCAACCAGTTCGGGGGCCTGCGCGCTGTTGGCTCCGAATCTGGCGTTCACCTCAAGGATCACCGGGCTGCCGTCCGGCATCCGCCGGATGTCGATGTCGGCGGGTCCTGTCACTCCCAGGACCCCGACCGCGGCAATAGCGAGGGCAGCAACGTCCCCGGCTGCCGGCGGCTCCACCCTTTTGACCGAGACGGCGTTGCCAACGCGTCCCTCCTTGAGCTCCGTCTTTTCGAGAACCACCACGACGTCGTCCGGGTCGCTGTCCGGTCCGTGCCGCAAAACCACCGGCGCGTACTCGGTACCGGGCGCAAAACGCTGAACGATCAGTGAGCGGTCCAGCTCGTCCCAAGGTCCGGCGTCGGGTGCGTGTTCAATAAGCTGCACTCCCCTTCCGCCGCGCGAAACGCGCGGCTTGATCACTATTGGACCGCCCAGGCACTCCAGGGCGTCCCGTGCCGATGCGAAATCCACAGGGAGCCCGAATTCGGGAACGCTAATTCCGGCAGCCTTGAGCGCCGTCATGGTCAGGTATTTGTCATTCGCGGTGTGGACCGCCAAGCGCGGAGCGATCAACACCTCCACCCCGGCGCCGAACAAGGGCCGGGCTTCGGATACCTGCGGAAGTTCGTCACTTACCGTAGGCACCACGAGGTCCACGCCCCGTTTCACCGCCACATGGCACAGGGTCTGCACGTAGTCCGGGGAGCTGGCCGGGGGCACTACCAGCGTGTCGCTCGCCAGACCCGGGCGGACCGCTTCCATGTCCACACCCAGGACGTAGTGTCCACGTGCCATCAATTGCCTTGCCAGCGAGGACCCGGCCGGCCCGCCTACGCCGGTCACCAGAATCCTGGCCATCAGAATTCCCCCACCGCTGAGCCGAGCAGGCGCACGGGCTCAAAGCCCTCTGCATAGGAGGTCTTGACCTGGGAGCCGCGGAAGGCCGCGAGACTGCGGACCCGTTCTGCGCTCATATACGGTTTGCCCTTCTGGTTCCGGTGCATGGCCACCGCGTGGATCTTGACGTCCACGTACCCTTCGATATCCACGAACACGCTCGGGTTGAAATGCCGGGTGGATGACGGGCTTTCAAAACACAGGATCGATGAATGCTGGCGGGCCGCCCGCATGGTGGCCGCGTGGACGGCCTGGTGGTCCTGGTGGTAATCGTGGCCGGAGTGGGTGATGACAACGTCCGGCCCGAAGGAGTTGATCAGGGTTTCAATGACCTGGACCATTTCCTGCCCGTGATCGGACAAGCTCGTGTCCCGGAAGTCATGGACCTGAACCTCGGACGCCCCCATGAAATCCGAGCCCGTGGCCGCCTCCGCCACGCGGACCGCACTGTCGCCACCCCTGCCCCCGGCGCTCATGACCACGGTCCGCACTTCATGGCCCGCGTCCACCAGCTTCGCCAAGGTGGCTCCGCATGCCAATTCCAGGTCATCCGGATGTGCACCGATCGCAAGGACCTTCCTGCGCTGCGTTGCCAAGGTGTGGTCGATCCGCAGGGTCGGGGCAACCAGCGCTCCAATGACCACCCCGGTTCCGGCCAGGACAACCACCACCTGCAGCCACGTCTGCTGGTCCGGGAAAAGAGAGCACGACGCCAAGGCCGCGATCATCCCGACGCCGAGAGCCGCCGTCGTTCTCCTCAAACGGTGAGGTGTCCTGAACTTGCGGATGAACCACTGCTGGCCCGCCGGGACCATTGCCCAATACACCGCGGCCGCGCCGACAAAGCCAGCAACGGCGAACATCGTTGCCTTCATTTCTCCCCTAAAACATGCTTAGTGCCTATTACCCGCCTCCGGGCACTGCCGATGAATGAGTGAGCCGGATCGGTACTTCGTGACGCCGCGGGTGTGGGGAATTTCCCGACCGGTACGTTCTTCAGAAGTCGTAGTAGAAGGTGTTCGTCTCAATCCCTGTTCCACTCAAGCCATACGTCAGGGTGTGTCCATGCCAGTAATGCGGGATGGTGACCTTGAGCGTGAACTTCAATTCGCCGGGCTGCACCGAATTCGTGGCGCAGCTGATGCTGGAAGGATCGAGCGGCTTCGGCGAGCAACTCCAGCCCGCGGGCGGCGTAATGGAACTGCCCGAAATCGAGCCACGCTTATTGACCGAGAAGTCGGCAGTGGCCCTCCCGAGTCCACTCCCTGGCGACAGGGTAAAGACTGGTTCCAGCGTTGCCGTCGTGGGATCCGCACCCGAATCCGTCCGACTCGCGGTACCGCTGACTTTCGCACGGTTAGGCGAGGGCGTGGGAGTCGGCGACGGCGTCGGGGTTGGCGTCGGGGTTGGGGTGGGGGTTCGCGACGGCGTGGGAGTCGGCGACGTCGTCGGGGTCGGGGTCGACGTCGACGTCGACGTCGGCACGCGAGTCACAGTAGGCGCCGGCGCTGGGGCCGGTATCGGTATCGCAAAGAGGGGCTCAGCTATCAGCGGTGGCTCCGGCTCGCTCGGCGACGCGGGAAGCGATGGCGGCGCTGGCGATGCAGAGACGACGGGCGCGGGCGCCTGGGGCTGTGCCGGCGTCGACGTCGGCTGGGGCGGCGGGGTGGTCCGTATCTCGGCATCCTGGTACGCCTTTGGTGCGGGCTGGCCCGTCAGGACCTCGACGATGCCGACTGCGCCCACCACCAGCCCCACCGCGAGCGCGGCCAAAATCGACATCAACAAGGGCTGCGAGATGCCGGCCACCCCGGAAGCGGCCGATACCCCAGGTAGCTGTCCCACGACGCCCAGTCCTGAGGCCTTCCCTCCCCAGGCGGCCAAGGGGACACCTGTGATCAGGGGCAGGAGCACGGCCCGCATGGCTCCCTGGACGTCCTTGAGGTCCAGTAGCATGGCCGTGCATTTGGCGCAGCCATCAAGGTGGTCCCGCACTTTCGCCTCGGCCGATTTGGACAGGCCACCGCGGACATAGGATCCCAATTGGGAGACGAACTCTGTGCAGGCGCCCTGCGGAGTCTCGCTGACGTGCATCTGCAGATACTGCCTCCGCAGCCCTTCCCGCGCCCGCACGCCGAGCGCGGAGACGGCGTTGGGCGAGAGCCCCAGGATCGGAGCGACCGCGGCGGGTTTCATCCGTTCCACGTCCAAGTACCACAATGCCGACTGCCAACGTTCCGGTAACGAGCGGAAGGCGCGGGCCACCGTTTGTGATTCGAAGGCCCGGATGGCGGGATCGTCCGGCGTGATTTTGTGGTCAAGGACAGTCTCATCGCTGGTCGGCAACGTGCGGCCGGCTTTCCGGTTCTTGTGGTGGGAAAGCCGGGTCACCGCCGACAACAAGTAGGCACGGAAGAAGTGTTCGGGCCCCTTGCCTGACACCAGGCTCTGCAGAACGGACTGGAATGCTTCAGCAACAACGTCGTCGGCGTCACTGAGGTTGTCAACGTTTTTGCGAGCCACAGTGGAGGCGATGGAGACGTGCCGAGCGTACAGCCCGTCATAGGCACTCAGGTCCCCACTACGGACCATGGCGATGAGTTGGCCGTCGCTGACAGCGTCGGCTGTTGAAGAGGTAGTACTAGGAGCCATCAACGGCTTCCCCGAAAGCGTAGAAATTCCTGACCATATACACACAGTGGCCGGAGTCCGCCAGTCATGACGCGGATTCGGAATCTATTCTTCCGGGAGATTTCCGGTCCACGCGGGATCCGTCATGATTCCAGACCCGGAAACACTGCTTGATTATGAATCCGTTCCCGCCAAAAATCTGCTCTGAGCGTCAGTCCGATATGTATCGGCTCTTGAACAAATGGCAAGCGGTCAGCTTCAAACGAGGCTGGCGCGTCAGGACCGACTGGCTCCAGCCAGAGGTCGAGTTGACCGTTACATCGCTGGAGACCGGCTCCGTCGTGCCTGCCGGGACCGCCAGGTCACTGGGCGCGGCCCGAGCCAGAAGCGGAGTGGGCATCAGCGAAACAATGACGGACTTCCGTGCACTTTTCGCAGCCGCGGACCGCCGTCTCGATCTTGATGCCCTGCAGTCCTTGGCCGAAGGTTGGGCGGAAGGGGCGGACCCCGAGTCCGTCATTTCCTGCACCGATGTCTATACCGGTTTGGCCACGCCAGCCCATTTTCAGGGCTTCATCCATGAGTTGTTCGCCTCGGGTCCGGAACATGTCCAGGCGCACGTCCTGGCCGTCATCGCGCTCCGGCAGCCGCACGAACTCAGATGCCACCCATGGCCGGTGCTGGCCATGGTGGGCGAGACCGTTTCAAGGGACCTCCGGGGTACCGGAGCGGTCGCCATGTACCGCAACAGCGCTGTCCATCTGGCGTTTCGTCGTTCCGAGGCAAACCTTGCCCGGCTGGTGGAATGCAAGGTCCACCTTGATGTGCTGGCAGATGGCGCGCTCATGCCCACGCGCCTGGAGTACTTTCCCCTGCCCACCTCCCCGGAAGACGCGAAAGGACTCCTCGCCGGCGTCACGAAAGGGTAAGCCCCTGCACTGAACTTTCAGCGACCCAATCCAGGGGGAATCGAAAGGACTCGCATGAGGAAGCATATCCACCACAAGAACCCAGCCAAGACGACGGAGCTGCCTTGGACTTTGCCGGCGGCGACGTTGGCGGCTTTGCTCGGAGCCTTGCTCACCGCCGTCGGGCTCTTTTGGCCGGTCCAAGCGGCCGAAGCCGCCGTCGTTCCGAACGCGATAACGTCCGTCAGCACCACTTCGACCGTTGACGGCCAATGGTCGCAAGTGGATTTCACGTGCCAGTGGGCGGTCCCCGATGGGTCCCAGCCGGGCGACACCTTCACCCTGCAGCTTCCACCCCAACTGCGTTGGTTCGGGCCAGCCGATTTTGCCCTGACGAACCCATCAGGGGAGACCGTAGCCACGGCCCATGCATCCGACTCCGGGCTGGTTGTCTTCACCCTGGGCAGCTTCGTCGCTTCGCACCAGGGAATCGGGGGCACGTGTAGCTTCAGCACCCTCTACGCGGAGCAGCCGACTTCGGGAGGGACAACGCAGCTTGATTTCCAGGTTGGCTCCACGGTGATCCGCGTTCCCGTGACCATCGACCAACCGTGTCAACAAGATTGCGCTCCCAAACCGCCCGCCACCCCGGAAAAGGGCATGTGGTGGTCGGATACGGCCCAGACGGAATTGAAGTCCGTCTTCCACTTGCCAGCGACTACCTTGCCAACGAGCGACGTCACCATCACCGACACGCCTGGGCCGGGCACCCAGATCGATTGCAGCCAGATCGTTCCGCGTGTGGGCACGTCCTTGGACCAGGACGGCAACATTGCAACTCCGAGCGATGAGGGCACCTATCCTGCCGTGATCGCGTGCACGCCCTCGCTGTTGACCGCCACCTGGACGGGCCTGCCGAAGGGTGAACTGGTGCAACTCTTTGTCGTCACAAAGGTCACCGACGGAACCCTTGATACTTACACAAACTCGGGCCACGTCACCGTCGCGGGGAAGGACACGCCCGTGATGGTTGAAGTCCGCCGAACCAGCGGCAGTGGAACGGGAAATGGATCTGCCTTGCCCTCGCCGACGCCCACCGTTCCAAGCCCCACACCCACCCCCGACGGTTCCACCGGGCCCGCGACTCCCCTGGCCACCAGCACACCGGCTACCGGAGCTACTGTTCCGAGCACGGCTCCGGCGGCTGGCCTGCCGCCCGAAACACCAGCCCAGCCGCAGCCAACGGCCGCGCCCCTGGCATACACCGGCGCTGGCGGCACAGCCGTCATCCCGCTGGCGGTCCTGCTCCTGGCGGCCGGAACGGTGCTTGCCTTGCTTGGGATGAGGAGATCAGCGAAGCGTCGGGTCCACTGATCCTGCGCTTGCGATCGCCCGCGTCCCCCGCCCGCGCCCAACTGACCAGCAGTTGTTGTCGTTTTCAGGGCTGTAAACGACATCTAATGCGGGGTAGTTGGGTTCCGGGAATGGCGTCGGCAGGTGCATGGTTAAGCCAACGACACACCGCCTGAATCGCTGGAGGAACCATGAGCACAACAGCCCCCGCAACCGATGCCCAGCTGGAACGCTGGCAGCGTTTCCGCAACGGCCGCAATGCTGCCCTCGCGGCGGAACACGGCTGGCTGACGCTCACGTCCTTCCAGTGGCTCGAATCCGCACCCGCCGCCGTCGAACTCGTCCCGGGACTCTGGTCAACGGACGGTACGACGGCGACCCTTACCGCGAGCGCGGCCGATGGACTCACGCTCGTGGAAACGGGAGCTCCGGTGGACGGCACGATTTCGGCCACCCTCCAGGACGAAGAATCACTCATGTGGGTGCAGTTTGGCGGCTCGGACGGCACCCAGGTGGTGGTGGAACTCGCCATGCGCGCGGACAAGTACGCTATCCGCACCAGGGACGACTCCTCACCCGTGCTGACAGAGTTCGACGCCGTTCCCGCCTACGACTACAACCCGGACTGGGTGCTTGAGGGCCGTTTCGAGGCCTACCCGGAGCCGGTGGATGTTCCGATCGGGACCGCCAACCCTTTGGTGGACGGGGTGCACCGATCCGTGGGCGAGGTCGTTTTCCGGGTGCCGAGCCTTCCCCACGAGATCCGCCTACACGCGGAAGCCGAGAAGCTCGGCGCCCTCAACGTGACGTTCCACGACGAGACGAACGGCAACACCACGGACGAATGGCGCAAGCTGGCCGTCTCACGCCCCCGGCACGATGGTTCCGTGGTGCTGGACTTCAACCGCGCCATCAACTACCCCAGCGCCTTTACGCCGTACGGAACATGCCCCATGCCGGTGGCTGGAAACTCAATCGACGTGGAGGTCGAGGCCGGGGAGAAACTGCCGGCGGGGCGGATCGTCTAAAGGCAGTCGTCTAAACCGATCGTCCAAATCGAGGGCGTTACATCTCCCCTAAAGGCACGGTACACTCTTCTTGGAAAGCGCTTACCAAGCGCTCCCGAAACGACACCGACGTCAGCAACCCCGCTCCCGGGGACAGATGAGGAGAGCCATGGGCACCCTGTCCACGCCCGTCCCGGCAGAACACGAACAGCCCCGCCATGAGCCCAGCAGGGTGGCCCTTGTGGGGGTCCACGGCTTCGGCGCGCACCACCTGCAGAACCTCGAAAGGCTCCAGGCCAACGGCGTCGTGCGCCTCGTTGCCGTAGCCGACCCGAATCCGCCTACGCCCGGCGCCCTCCCGCCTGGAACTGCTGTGTTCAGCGCCTTGGACGAACTCCTGGCGGGAACACCCGCGCTGGACCTGGTCATTGTGGCCACCCCCATCCAGACGCACGCACAGCTCGCCCTCACAACACTCCCCCACGCCGACTTGTACCTGGAGAAGCCTCCAGTCGCTTCCCTCGCCGACTTCGATCGCCTGCAGGAAGCCGCCACCGCGGCCGGCAGAAGTGTCCAGGTGGGCTTCCAAAGCCTCGGATCCCGCGGCCTCCAGGCGATCGAGGAGCTGCTCGCGGCGGGAGAGATCGGCACCCTCCTCGGCATCTCGGCCACTGGGCGCTGGGTACGGGACCGCTCCTACTACAAGCGCTCACGCTGGGCGGGCAAACGCAGCCTGGACGGCGTCGACGTCGTGGACGGGGTAGCAACAAACCCGCTGGCACACGCCATCGCCACCGCACTGAGGATCGCCGGGGCGCGCACCGTGGACGATCTTGCCTCCGTGGAGACGGACCTGTACCGCGCCAACGACATCGAATCCGACGACACCTCCGCGATCCGGATCCGCACCGCCGCGGGCCTGCCCATCACGTGCGCGCTCACCCTGTGCGCCGCCGAATCCGTGGAACCGTACATCACCCTACAAGGCAGCGAGGGCACGGCGGTGTTCCACTACACCGAAGACCGCCTCAGCGTCAGCTCGGCCGCCGGAGAGCGCGAAACCGTATACAGCCGGGTGGACCTCACGGAGGACCTGCTGGAGCATCGTCGCCAGCAGCGCTCGACGCCGGGCCCCGCAACCGGCGCGCCGCTGATCAGCCCGCTCGCGGACAGCGGCGCCTTCATGCAAGTGCTGGAAGCCATCCGCACCGCGGAATCTCCCGCAATGATCCCGGAGCAGTACGTGACTTGGGAAGGCGAGGGTGATGCCGCCCGAGCGGTGATCGTCGGTATCGAAGATGCGCTGGAATGCGCGACGGCGGCGCACGCCACCTTCAGCGAGCTTGGCTTGCCTTGGGCGCGACCAGCCATCGACGCCGAGCGGCCGGTTTTGAGCCTGCCCGGCGGCGGCGCGCCGGGCGCCGCCGTCGTGTTGGCAACGGTACAGAGCGGCGCCGGCCTTGCCGTGCGGCTCTCCCCGCGGCCCTATCTGCACCCGGTCCGCTCACTCGCCGGAGTCAAGGTCACCGACCATCTGCCGGCGGACCACCCTTGGCATCTTGGCGCGGGAATCGCCCTGCAGGATGTGAACGGCACCAATTTCTGGGGCGGCAAGACGTACACCCGCGCTGCGGGCCGATACGAAGAGCGGCAGGACCATGGCCGCATCATCGAACTGTCAGCAACGTCCGGTCCGGGGCTGGTGGACCAGGAACTCAGCTGGCAAGCACCCGACGGCAGCGAAGTGCTCCGGGAACGCCGCACCACCCGGTCGCGGCGGGTTGACCGCCGCACGTGGCAACTGGAGCTAAGAACAGAACTGACCGCCGTCGTCGACTCCTCGCTGGGCGGCCCGGGCTCAAACGGCGCCCTCGGAAGCGGCTACGGCGGCTTCTTCTGGCGATTGCCTGCCTGCTCCGGGGCAGAAGTCTTCACAGCGGAGAGGGCCGGCGAACCGGAAGTCCACGGCTCCGCGTCGCCGTGGCTGGCATGGACAGCGGACTTCCCTGAAGGCCCCGCCACTCTGGTGTTCGCCGCCCCGGCTGAGGCGCAGGATCCCTGGTTCGTCCGGATGGCGGATTACCCAGCAGTGGGTTCGGCCCTGGCCTGGGACCGGCCGGTTGAGCTTGCAGCCGGCGAATCCCTGGGCCGCTCCTGGACCGTTTGGATCGTCGATGCCAAGCTGTCTCGGGCCGAGGTTGCCGAGCTGACAGCCGCCCGGGCTTCCGCCGCAGGATAAGGACGCAGAAAGGCGGGGCACCCAATGTGCCCCGCCTTTCCCAGACCCGCGCCGTTATGCGTGTGGGAGCACGAGCTCCGTGTAGCGCTGCTTCATGGTTTCCAGGACCGCGTCGCCGTCGGCATCCCAGATGTCCTGGTTGAAGATTTCCACTTCGATGTCGCCCGTGTAGCCGGCGTCCCTCACCCAGGTGCCGATCGTCGCGAAGTCGATCACACCGTCGCCCATCATGCCGCGGGAAAGCAGGGCGTCGGCGGCGA
This sequence comes from Arthrobacter sp. MMS24-S77, assembly GCF_054888235.1. NCBI lineage: Bacteria > Bacillati > Actinomycetota > Actinomycetes > Micrococcales > Micrococcaceae > Arthrobacter > Arthrobacter sp. MMS24-S77. The sequence goes on along the minus strand of NZ_JBTZRN010000001.1, from coordinate 385,040 downwards.
TGGGGAGGTTGAAATCGCACACCTGGTAGGAAGCGATCCGGTTCTCCCGGCCGGCCCGCTGGATCTGCTGCTTCAGTTCCGGATCCCACCAAACATGGAAGGTGTCGACGGCGACGCCGACGGTCCTGGCGTCGTAGGGTGCCGCGAGGTCGAGCGCTTGACCCAGCGTCGAGATGAGGGCCCGGTCCGCCGCGTACATCGGGTGCAGCGGCTCAAGCACCAGCCGGACCCCGTGCTCGACGGCGAAGGGCACCAGGTCCTCCAGGCGATCGGTCACGCGCTGACGGGCCGCGACGACGTCCTTCTCGCCCGGCGCGAGGCCCCCGACCACCAGGAAGAGCTCCTGCGTATCGAGCGCCACGGCTTCCAGGATGGCCGCCCTGTTGTCCGCCAGCGCGGCCGCCTGCCCCTCGGCGTCAGCCGCTGTGAGGAAACCGCCCCGGCAAAGGGATGAGACGCGGAGCCCGGCATCCTTCATCAGCTTGGCGGCCTTGTCCAGGCCGGTGTCGGCGACGATGTCTCGCCATGGCCCGATCGCCGGGATCCCGGCACGGACGCAACCGTCCACGGCTTCGGCGAGGGTCCATCTCTTGGTGGTGGCACTGTTCAGCGACAGCCGTGAAAGATCGCTCATGCTCCCACTCCATTGATGCGGAGGTAGTCGGACATCCGGAAGGCGGCCAGCGCGGGGTCCCGCAGGAGCCCGGCCTGGTCGGCGAGTTCGAAGGTGCGTGCCAGGTGAACCACGGAGCGGCCGGAATGCAGCCCTCCGACCATCTGGAACCCCGGCTGCTTGCCGTTGAGCCAGGACATGAACGCGATGCCGGTCTTGTAGTAGAACGTGGGGGCGCTGAAGATGTGCTTGCCGAGTTCGCGGGTGGAGTCGAGGATGGCGCGCCCGTCCGCGGCGTTTCCGGCGTCGTACTTCTGCAGCGCCACCGAGGCGGCAGGGTAGATCGCGGCAAAGATCCCCAGCAGCGCGTCCGAGTGGTGGGCACCGTCGCCGTCGATCAGTTCCGGGTAGTTGAAATCGTCGCCCGTGTAGAGCCGAACGCCCTCCGGCAGGGCTGCGCGTAGGGCAACTTCATGGGAAGCGTCGAGCAGCGAGACCTTCACTCCGTCCACTTTGTCGGCGTGATCCCGGATCAGGCCAAGGAAGGTTTCTGTTGCTTCGGCGACGTTGTCCGAGCCCCAATAGCCGGCCAGTGCGGGGTCGAACATGGTCCCAAGCCAATGCAGGATGACGGGCTGGTCCACTTCCTGCAGCAGGGTGGAGTAGACGTGCAGGTAGTCATCCGGGCTCGTTGCCACTTTTGCCAGCGCCCTGGACGCCATGATGATGACCTTCGGGCCGGCTTCGCTCACGACGGCGATCTGCTCGCGGTATGCGTCCAGTACCGCCTTTATTCCGGCCGGCCCCTCGGGAAGAGAGCCCAGGTCAAGCTGGTCTGTTCCGGCGCCGCAGGAGACGAGGTCCCGGACGGTCTTGCCTGCGGTGGCCGCGTTGCCGGACGCCACCACGGAAGCCGCTTCGACGCCGGTTCGCTTGATGAGCTGCTGCGTGGCTGCCCAGTCCAGTCCCATGCCGCGCTGGGCGGTGTCCATGGCATCGGCAACACCCAATCCGTAGGACCACAGCTCGTGCCGGTACGCCATGGTGGCATCCCAGTCCAGCCGGGCAGGTGCGCCGGGAGTGTTGTCGGCGGTCGCTTCGGGGATGACGTGCGCCGCGGCGTAGGCGCGCCGGGACGTCAGCGGGGCGGTCGGCTTGGCCCAGGACGCGGCCGGCTGGAGCGTGTAGTGGCGGGTCCCGCCGTCGTGGTTTGGGAGGAGAAGGGAGGCCATCAGAGCACGATCTCCGGGATGTCGATGGTGCGGCGCTCGTCGTTGGACTGCAGCCCGAGTTCGGCGAGCTGCACGCCGCGGGCGGCGGAGAGCAGGCCGAAGCGGTGCTCGCGGCCGGCGACGACGTCACGCAGGAATTCTTCCCACTGCAGCTTGAAGCCGTTGTCCAGATCGGCGTTCGCCGGGACTTCCTGCCACTGGCTGCGGAACGATTCTGTGACGGGCAGGTCCGGGTTCCACACGGGCTTGGGCGTGTGGGCGCGCTGCTGCGCGACGCACTTGTTCAAGCCGGCGACGGCGGAGCCGTGGGTGCCGTCGATCTGGAATTCCACGAGTTCGTCCCGGTAGACCCGGACGGCCCAGGAGGAGTTGATCTGGCCGATGACTTCGTCTCCGCCCGGGGTCTCGAGCTCGAAGATGCCGTAGGAGGCGTCGTCGGCCGTGGCCTTGTATTCCTTGCCGGCCTCGTCCCAGCGGGTGGGGATGTGGGTGGCGGTCTTGGCGTTGACGCTCTTGACCTTGCCGATGATCCCTTCCAGGACGTAGTTCCAGTGGCAGAACATGTCCGTGGTCATTCCGCCGCCGTCTTCCTTGCGGTAGTTCCAGGACGGGCGCTGCGCTGCCTGGATGTCGCCTTCGAACACCCAGTAGCCGAATTCGCCGCGGATCGAGAGGATGCGGCCGAAGAAGCCTTCGTCAACGAGGCGGCGCAGCTTGACCAGGCCCGGCAGGTACAGCTTGTCGTGCACCACGCCCGCTGTGACGCCGGATTCCTTGCCGATGCGGGCCAGTTCGATGGCTTCCTCCAGCGTCTCCGCCGTCGGCTTCTCGGTGAAGATGTGCTTTCCGGCGCGCATGGCCTTCTTCAGCGTCGCGGCGCGGAGGCTCGTCATCGAGGCATCGAAAACGACGTCGACCGTGGGGTCGTTGATGACGGCGTCCAGGTCGGTGGACCACTCCGACACCTTGTGGAGTTCGGCTAGTTCGCGGATCTTGGCCTCGTTGCGGCCCACCAGGATCGGTTCGACCTGGACGCGGGTGCCGTCCGCCAAGGTGAAGCCCCCGGCGTCGCGGATGGGGAGGATGGAACGCAGCAAATGCTGGCGGTAGCCCATCCGGCCGGTGATGCCGTTCATGGCGATGCGGATCGTCTTTGTTTCGTAGCCCATGAGTCCTCTTCAATGGAAAGTGATGAGATGGGAAAGCGCATTCCCAATGCATTCATGATGACACGCCACCACGGGTCTGGCAATCGCTTTCCCAAGGCCAGTGAGGACTGCAATAATCGGATGTCGCTGGAAGTGCCCGAGACTGAGGCTTTGAAGAGGAGTTGTCCGTGACTGCAAGCACGCTGTCCGAAGTGGCCAAACTGGCCGGCGTCTCCCCCGCCACCGCCTCCCGGGTGCTCAATGGTTCCGCGAGGACGCCCGCCCCGGAAATCGCCGAGCGCGTCCGGCAGGCGGCCGACACCCTGGGCTACATCGCGAACGCCCAGGCCCAGGCGCTGGCGAAGTCCAGCACGGGGCTCATTGGCCTGATTGTGCACGACATCGCGGATCCCTATTTTTCCGCCATAGCGCAAGGCGTCCAGGCCGCAGCACGGCAGGAGCGCCGCATGGTGCTGCTCGCCACCACCAACGGCACACCCGCTGAAGAGAAGGAAGCCGTCGCCGCTTTCGCTGCACGGCGGGCCGAGTCGATCGTCATCGCAGGATCGCGTTCAACACGCTCCGAAGACGCCCGTGCGAACAGCGAGCTAGCCGCCGAACTGGACCGCTACTGCCGCAACGGCGGGCGGGTGGGCGTCGTCGGGCAAGCGATTCTGGGTGTCGCCGAAACGGACAGCTACCGCACGATCGCCGTCCCGAACGAACAACTTGCGCAGGATCTCGCGCGGGAATTGGCTCGGACCCACAAAGGGCCGTTCGTGATTGTGGCCGGTCCAGAGGGCCTGACAACTTCGGATGAGCGCGTCATGGGATTCCAACGTGGCTTGTCCGACGCAGGCCAGCCCGCCGCGGATGTTGTGCACGTCCCGTTCAACCGGAACGGTGGCTTCGACGCCGGCATTGAGCTTGCCTGGCGGATCAAGGCCTCCGGCCAGTCGGCACCGGAACAGCGCTTGTGCATTTTCGCGACGAACGATGTCATGGCCATCGGGGTGGCAGCCGCATTGAGGGATCAGGGACTCAGAATCCCCCATGACGCCAGCCTCGCAGGATTCGACGACATCGAATGGCTCCGGGACTTCCGGCCGGCGCTCTCCACCGTGAGCCTGCCACTGGAGGAAATCGGACGTCTGGCCACCGTTGCCACCCTTTCCGACGACGACGGCGGTCCAGCCGCCGTCGCGGGCAGCGTCACCCTCCGCCGGAGCACGAGTTCGCCCTAGTTCCCCGGGTTCGCGGCCATCCCGGCGCTGGATGGGTCCACACCAGGCTGAGAGCCCCCACGATTGTGACCGGCGCAACAATTCAGCCTTGACAGCGGAGCCGCGCGGGTGTCTCATGGAAAGCGCTTACCAGATGGGAAAGCGCATACCAAGCGGCAGCTCAGGCCGACTCTGGCGATGGCGCCGCCCTCCTGCTTGAAGCCAAACCCAAAGACGGGAAGGGCATCCAGTGGCCCAAACGACTTGTCCAAAGGAGGACAATATGAAGATCGACGCGAGTACACAGCGAAGTTCAGCCGGACCTCGCCAGTCCAGCACCTCGAAGAAAGCCGCGGCCAGCGGCTGGATCGGGAGCGCCCTCGAGTACTACGACTGGTTCATTTATGCGCAGGCCGCTGCATTGGTGTTTCCCGGTGTTTTCTTCCCCGCGGGAAATCCGACCGTTGCCCTGATCGCCTCCCTGGGCACCTATGCCGTGGGCTACGTTGCCCGCCCGATTGGCGCATTCGTCCTTGGGCAGTGGGGCGACAAGCACGGCCGCAAGAATGTTCTGGTCCTCGCCATGTTGATGATGGGCGCGTCGACCTTCGCCGTTGCACTGCTACCCACGTATGGCCAGGTCGGCCTCCTTGCACCCGTCCTATTGGTTGCTGTCCGGCTCATCCAGGGCTTTGCCGTGGCGGGCGAACTGAGCGGCGCCAGCGCCATGATCGTGGAGCACGCACCCTTCGGTCGCCGGGGCTTCTACGCGAGCTTCGCGCTCCAGGGCACCCAGGCCGGCCAGATTATCGCGGCCGCGGTCTTCCTTCCACTCTCTGCCATGCTCTCTGATGAATCGTTCAAATCCTGGGGCTGGCGCATTCCGTTCCTCCTCAGCGCACTCGTGGTGTTCGCCGGGTATATGATCCGCCGCCGGGTCGAAGAAACCCCCGTCTTCGTCGAGGAAAAGGCTCACCAAGAGATCGCGAAGGCACCAATCGTCCGCGTATTGCGGGAAAGCGGTCTCAACGTTGTGCGGGCAGTCTGCATGACCCTGGTCAACGTCGTCGGCGTTACCGTGGCAGTCTTCGGGGCGGCGTACGCCACCCAGCCCGGTTACGGCGTCGGCATGAGCACGAGCGTCTATCTCTGGATCCCGGTCCTCGCCAACGTCGTCGCACTGGCCCTTATCCCCCTGTTTGGAGACCTGTCGGACCGCTTCGGCCGCCGGCCGTTGATGATCTTCGGCTCACTGAGCTCCGGCGTGCTGGCCTACGCCTACCTGTACGCGGTCAGCCAGAACAATGTACTGCTCACCATCGTCCTCTCGATCCTCATGTGGGGAACCCTCTACCAGGTCTGGAATGCAACATTCGCCAGCTTCTTCCAGGAGCTCTTCCCCGCCCGCACCCGCGTCACGGGATTCGCTATCTCGCAGAACATCGGCCTTGTCATCACCGCATTCCTTCCGAGCATCTTCACGGCGATCGCCCCACCAGGGTCCGCGAATGTACCGTTCGTCATCGGTTCCATCTGCTTCGGAATCACGATCATCGGAGCGGTCGCCGCCTGGTCCGCCCGGGAAACGTACCGTATCCCCCTCAACCAACTGGGCACGCCGAACGCGACGCCGGTTCCCCGCGAGGAGTACCGCCGGCTCCGGAGTGGCACCCGGTAGCCTGGGCGCCCAAACCAACGATGTTTGCGTCCATTGAATGAAACGATTCAGGAAAGTTGAAGAATCCACATGCGCGTCTGCTTCCGCTCTTCGGTCAAACCCAGCCAGATTCCCGAATACCGGCGCCGTCATGCGGCCGTGTGGCCGGAGATGCTCCGTGAACTCAAGGCGGCAGGCTGGAACAACTACTCCCTGTTCCTCGCCGACGACGGGCTGCTGGTGGGATACGTGGAATGCGACGATTTCGACGCGGCACGTGCTCGCATGGCCCTGACCGATGTGAATGCCCGCTGGCAAGCGGAAATGGCTCTCCTGTTCGAAGACGACGCACGGGCGCCAGACCAAGGCTTCCTCCAACTCACGGAAATCTTCAATCTCGAGGACCAGTTGTCCGCGCTGGAGCACCAGTTGTCCACGGGTTAGGCCTCGGCACAGACCGGGGCTTGTTTCCCGTCGCCGCGCTACAATCCTCGGTCTGGAAAACAAGCCCCGGAATTGCGAGTCCAGGCCCGCGGATCGAAAACCGACCACCGAAGCCCCGAAAACCGAGACCGTCAAACGATCGCAGAAACCCCAGTGACAGCACGGCCCACAATAAGCGAGTTGATCTCGAACGAGCCCTCGTAGGTGTAGATCGCTTCGGCGTCGGCGAAGATCTTGGCCATCCGGTAATCGGTCACTATGCCGTTTCCGCCCAGAATGGACCGGCCCATCGCCACGGTTTCACGCATGCGGGCGCTGCAGTACGACTTTGCCAGCGCCACTTGAGCCATGTGGGCGCCCCCGTGCCGCACGCCCTTGCTGTCCGTGTAGATGTCCTCCTGCAGCTGGGCGATCCGCACCATCATGCCCATGCTGGCCACGGCATTGCCGAGCATGTCCACCAGTTGCTGCTGGATGAGCTGGAACTTTGCCAGCGGACGTCCGAACTGCTGGCGTTCAAGTGCGTACTGCCGGGCGACGTCGAACGCCGCCAACTGCTGCCCCACGGCCTGCCAGGCCACCATGAGCCTGGATCCGCGCAGAAGGTGGTTGGTGTCGGCGAAACTGTTGATCCCCGCGAAGCGGTCCGCCTCGGCAATCCGGACGTCCTTGAGGACAATGTCGGCGTTTTGCACGGTGCGCAGGGCGATCTTGTTCTCGATCTTGGTGCGCGTTACGCCAGGAAGGGTGGCGTCCACGATGAAGCCTCGAACGGCGCCGTCGGCCTCATCCCGGGCCCAGACCAGCATGTGATCGCAGAACGTCCCGTTACCGATCCAGCGCTTGGCGCCGTTCAGCACCCAGTAGTCACCGCCGTCGTCGGCTCCCCCGGCGACCCGACGGGCCACCGTCTGCATGCCGCCGGCCACATCGGATCCGTGGTCCGGCTCGGTAAGCGCGAAAGCCCCGGTGGTCCGGAGGTTTGAAGCATCGTCGAGGTAGCGGTCCTGCTGGTCCTTGGAACCGAACTCGTAGAGAGCCTCGATGAAGAGGTCGTGGTGGACCATGAAGAACGTGGCAATGGAGGTGTCCACGCGGGTCATTTCCGCGATCACCAGCCCGGCGAACAGGTTGCTGTAGCCGCGGTGCGTCGGAGTGCTCAGGCGAAGGGCGGCGAGCTTGGGCAGGATGTGCGCCGGGAACTCGGCTTTGTCCCACCAGTCCTTGGCATACGGTGCGATTTCCGTGGCCAGGAATTCCCGGAGCTCGTTGAGTTTGCGCTGTTCCTGGACGCTGAGGAGCGATTCGAAATCGAAAAAGTCCGCCGCAGGCAGGGAAACAGGCAGGGACCCGGCTGAAGGCCCGACGGCGGCCGCCAGCTTGTGCGTCTGGCTCACTTCGGTGCCATCCGGATAGCGCCGTCGAGACGGATGGTTTCGCCGTTGAGCATGGCGTTTTCCACGATGTGCGCCACAAGGTTGGCGTACTCAGCAGGGCGGCCAAGACGGGCAGGGTGCGGCACCTGCTGGCCCAGGGAGAGTTGCGCGTCTTGGGGCAGGCCGGCCAGCATGGGGGTTTCGAAAATTCCCGGCGCAATGGCCACCACCCGGACCAGCGAACGCGCAAATTCACGGGCCAGGGGAAGCGTCATCGCGGCCACGGCTCCCTTGGACGCGGCATACGCTGGCTGCCCGATCTGGCCGTCGAATGCCGCCACGGAGGCCGTGTTGACGATGACGCCGCGTTCCTCACCGCCGAGCTCAGTAGAGGCAGGCTCGTTCTGGGCCATCGCGGCAGCGGCAAGCCGGATGACGTTGAAGGTGCCCACGAGGTTGATCTGGATGACCCTGTTGAAGTTCTCCAACGGCAGCACGCCGTCCTTGCCGAGCACCTTGCCCGGGGTCGCCACACCAGCACAGTTCACCAGGATCCGGAGCGGGCCCAGGGCGACGGCAGCGTCGACGGCGGCCTGCACTTGCCCTTCATTGGTGACGTCAGCAGGGACGAACAGTGCCCTGCCGTCGGCGCCTGAGGCGTTGAGTTCGGCTGCGAACGCCTCACCAGGAGAGGAGTGGAGGTCAAGCAGCACTACCGATGCTCCGGCGGCGAGCAATCGCCTGGCGGTGGCGGCTCCGAGTCCCGAAGCCCCGCCGGTTATCAACGCAACCGCGCCTTTGATGTCCATCCATCCTCCTCGATGCAGAACCAAAATCCGTTAATGAATGTTAACTGAATCACCTTGATTGTGCACTGCGGAGGCCCTGACGGCCAAGCGGGCCCGCGTTAGGCTGTCACCATGTTCGCCTCCGATGACCCGCCCGGCGCCTCCGGAACTCCGGATGGGACGGCCGGAACTCCGGACTGGGCCGCCCGGGCCGACCACGCTGCGCGTTTGGTCACCCGGCATTTCGGACGGCGCCTCCTCTTTCTTCCCGGAACGCATCTCGCTGCGTCGATCCGGCCGTCCAGCCGTTTTCCGGGTCAGCCGTGGAACTACTGGTGGCAGGCGCACTACGTCGATTGCCTCGTGGACACCGGGTTGCGCGAACTGGCCTCGGGATCAAGGTTCGACGGCGGTGACCGGCCCAGCGCTGGCCGGCTGGCTTCACGTCTGGTCACCACCATCCGGCTGCGCAATTTCCTGCGCTACGTGAACGACTACTACGACGACATGGCATGGCTGGCCCTCGCCACCCTGCGCTTGGATGGCCTGGCCGAGAAAGCGCACCAGCCGGGCCAACGACGTAACGCCCGGCTACAGAAGAGCCTGTCCCGGCAGTTCGAGTCAGCCTCCACGGACGACATGGGCGGCGGCACCTTCTGGAGCACCAAACGCGATTTCAAGAACACTCCCGCCACGGCGCCGGTGGCCCTGCATTTCGCTCGGACCGGCAAGCCGGAGCGGGCCCAAGGGCTCCTGGACTGGCTCGACGCCACGCTCTTCGAACCCGCCCGGGGCCTGTACCGTGACGGTGCCCGGATCCAGGAAGGCACGTTGGTCCTGGCGGAGGAGATCTACACCTACAACCAAGGCCCCGTACTCGGCTCCTTGCTGGAACTGGGTGGGGATGCGAACCTGGCCCGCGCGGCCGCGCTGGTGGGCTCCGTGGCCGAACACCTGACCGTCCCCGGGCCTGAGGGCACGGGAAAATTGGTCCTGCGCGGCGAAGGAGCCGGCGACCGCGGACTCTTCACAGGGATCCTCGTCCGCTACCTGGCGCTCGCCGTCGGGGACGCACGTTTGCCTGCCGCCACCCGGGCCACGGCCCGCCAGATGGTGCTCGACACGGCGGAAGCGCTGTGGGCAGGGCGGACTACCCGCGCCGACGCCGCCAACGGAAATTCCGGAAAGTACGACGACGACGGCTGGCTCATCTTCTCGACGGAACCACAGCGTCCGGCCGCCGAGACGTATCCGGCGGGCACCGCCGTCGAACTCTCCACCCAACTGCAGGCGTGGATGGTGCTGGAAGCCGCCGCGCGTGTCCGGTGATTGTCAGTGCCGGGGCCTAGTCTGGAGCTGTGAACCCGATCCCGAGTCCGTTCCCTGTCGCCGTGGTCGCTCCGCCTGCGGAATGGTGGCAGATCCTTGGAGCACTCAGCCCGCTCGCTGTCCTTGTGGCGGCGATCGTCGCCGCGATCGTGGGGCTCGTGTCCCTCCGGCAGAAGGCGCGGGCGGATAACAGGTCGGAGTGGTGGCGCCGGGCTCAATGGGCGCTGGATGCGTCCCTGTCCCGCAGTCGCTCCGAGGCCGAAATGGGCCAGAAGGCCATCGAGATTCTGGGCCAAAGCGACCTCGCGTCGCGGGAGGAACTCGCGCTCCTTAAGGTCGGCACTGAAGACGCGCTCCTGGCAGCCGCCACAGCATCCCAAACCCGCGCCGTCGCCCCTTCGCAGCGTCCCGCCTCGGTGAGCCCCGAGGACCGCAAGGTCCAGATCGCCGCCGCCAAGGCCAGGGTCACGTTGGACCGGCGGCTCGGTGAGGACACCCCTGGGTGGATCGTTGCGCTGTCCGCCGAGAATCCCGAGAAACCCGCGTAAGTCCTCGCTACTCTGCCACGGCAGGCTTTTTCTTCTGCGGATACGGGGTCTCCTGCCGCGCCAACATCTCCACGAAACCCGCGATCTTCCTGGCCCGCGTCTCCGCCTTCTTCACCGCATTGGTGCGGTAGATCAGGGCGAAGCGATTGACCGACGTCAGCACATCGAACATCGCCTGGGCTTCTGGAACGGCGGCGATGGCGGCAGCGAGGTCTCCCGGGACTTCCGCGTCCGCTTGGCCCACGTAGGCAGCCTCCCAGCGCCCGTCCGCCTTGGCGCTGTCGACCGCGGCCCATCCGGCGGGGGTCATTTTCCCTTCGGCTTCCAAGCGGGCAATGTGCCCAACGTTCCGTTTGGACCATGGACTCTTGGGGCCGCGACGGGTCATGCGCTGGAAGACGCTTTCGCTGTCGCGCCTTCTGCCTTGGCCGTCGATCCAACCGAAACAGAGGCACTCATCCAAGGCAGCGGCGTAATCAAGTTCTGTGACATTGCCGCCCTTCTTGTGCAGCACGAGCCACACGCCCGGGCTATCGGCGCCGTTCTTTTCGAGCCAGGACCGCCATTCGGCAGCGTCTTTGACGATCAGTTCTTCAAGTTCAACAGCCATGGCCCCATTCTGGTGCCAGCTAGGCTGAGACGAAAGCCCACCGCTCACGTCCCGACTCACTTCCCGGAGGATCCATGCTGCGTGTCCGACCCGTCCAGTTCACGTCCGACGTCGCCGCTTGGAAGCACCTTCTTGTGGCGCTGGGCCTCGTGTGCGTCGAGGATCACGGCGATTGGGTGGAGTTCGACGCCGGTTCAGGTCGCGTTGCCTTGCACCGGGCTTCCGCAGACGGCGGCGCTACCGTTTTCGGCGTCGAGGTCGGGGACCTGGCCGAGTTCGCCCGACGCACCGCCGCGGACGGAACCCGCGCCGAACTCTTCGACGCCGATCACGGGCAGGCCGTCCGCGTCACCGCCCGGGACGGCTTCACCTTCCTCGCGGACAAGGCGGCCAGCCGCACCACCAGCCCGGAAGCGGACCCGGGGCTCGCCGTCGTCGGGACCTGGCTCACGCCGGACGTGCAGGGGGCCGCACAGGAGGTGCGCAACATCGGCGCGCGGCCGCGGCGGGCGTCTCCGGACTTCGCGGATTTCAGCACGAAGAACGGCGGCATCCTTTTGGTCCGGGAGTCTCCCGAAACTGCCTCGGGAGACCTCGCTTTCGAGTACGACGGCGACCTCACAGCACTGCTGGCCCGGCTCACCGCCGCCGGTATCGAGGCAGCCCGGGCCGGCTCTGTCCTCACGATCGCCACCCCGCGCGGCGGGACGATCAGTGTAGCCGGGCCTGCATAGCCAAACCCTCGCTCACCTATATCGGTCTTTTCCCCGACGCTCGCTCACCTATATCGGTCTTTTCCCCAACGCTCGCTCAGATCATCTGCAGGAGGGTTGCCCGATTTGGCCACATACGTGAGCGAGCGTCGCCCGATTATCCGACATAGGTGAGCGAGCGTTTGGGCTAGTCCTCCAGCGCCCCGTTGCAGAGCCGGTTGACCACTTCGGTGAGCATGGCCAGGCCAGCGACGATGTCCTCGTCCTTGGTGTATTCGTGCTCGTTGTGGGAGATGCCGTCCACGCTGGGAACAAAGAGCATCACGGTGGGAACGATGTCCTTCATGTTGGTGGAATCGTGTCCGGCCAGGGTCATGACTTCCTTGTTGGACAGCCCCAGGTCAGCGGCAACCTTGGCGGCGAGTTCCACGCCCTCGGGCTGGTACGGAGTGACCGGCCATGAGTGCGAGTGGTGTTTCTCCACCGAAACGTTGGCCAGCGCCTCGATTTCCGCGATGCGCTTGTGCAGCAGGGCATCGGCCTGGGCGAGGACGGATTCATCGGCACTGCGCAAGTCCAGCAACAGGCTGACCTCGGATGCTGCAGAACCAGCAATCCTGGCACGCATCGCCTCCGGCGAGTCTCTCGACGCAATCCTGGCTGTCTGATTCGTACGGCGTGGAACGGCACGGGATGGGGTAGAACTTAACCATGAGTGTTCGTACCCCTGATCCCTACTCCGGCTGGCTTTCCGATGAAGACCTCTTCGAAGCCCGCGGCCGCCTCCCCATGGTTTACGTGGAGGCGGTTCCCGTGCGTCTGGATCCACTCGGATTCGTCAACGAGGTGGGTACCCTGCTCCAGGGCGATGCCGACGGCACCATGGTCCGTTCCTTCGTTTCCGGCCGCGTGCTCTACCGTGAAACCATCCGGGCCGCGCTGTTGCGGCACATGGAAAAGGACCTCGGGCCGCTGGCCTTCCCGCAGCTGCCCGTCAGTCCCGTGCCGTTCACGGTGGCCGAGTACTTCCCGGCCCCGTCGCAGACCGGTTTCACGGACGACCGCCAACACGCCGTGTCCCTCGTCTACGTCATCCCAGTGACGGGCGAATGCGAACCGCGCCAGGACGCCCTTGAGCTGACGTGGATGACCCCCCAGGAGATCCTCAGCGACGACGTGCAGCAGGAATTCAGCGGCGGCCGCGGTAATCTGGTGCGCCAGGCTTTGGCCTTTGCCGGCGTCGGACAGTAGCAGCAGCTGCGGGTAGTAGCCACCTCCCCGATTTGTTCGCTGGGGTTTTATAGACTGTTGGGCGGACCCCGAGAGAACCAAAGGACTTCCGATGACTCACAGCCCGGCCGACCAGCAGTACCGTGAAAAGCAGGCTGGGGCCCTGCAAATCGGGGACTACCTGTTCCTCCCCGGGGATGGTCCCGCGGAGGAAATCACGCACATCGAACTCGAGCACGACGATTTTGGCGTGCCCGCCCTCGTCCTCGTCACCACCCTCGACGGCGGAAACGCGCGGATCGCTTTCGGGTCCAGCGTGCCGGTGGGCGAGGCGGCTGCCACTCCCGACGACGGCGACGCGCTGGCGGAGCCGGTCCCTGTCACTCCGCTGACGGATCCGATCCCGGACGACGCGCCCGACGGCGTTACCTCCGACGGCAGTACCCCCGACGGCGGTGATGCCCCCGCGGAGGCGGTTCCCGCCGCCGTCGTACCGCCTTTGCCCGCGGTGGCACCGACTGTCAGCGGGCCGGGTCCCCAACTGTCGCTGATCCCGGAACCGACGGACTCCCCCGAGGACGTCGTGGCGGCCGCTGCCGAGGCGCACCCGGGCAGGAACGGCGTCGCGGTGCTGAGCGAACGCCTCGTGAAGGGCATCAATACGAAGTCGGGAAGCTGCCTGCGGGATCTGAGCGACCTTGCCCACGATCTCTTCATCGAACTGCGGGATCCCGACCACGCCCTCGCGGTGGCCGACATCCTCAACGTGCTTCCCTACGACGGAAACCGCGACCGGTGGATGTCCGTGGAGCGTTCGCTCGCACTTTCCAGCTTCATTTGCCGCGAGCTCGGCCAGACGGAACGCGCGGAAGCCTACGACCAACTCCTGCAAGCTCCGGACACCGTGGAGACAGACCCGTTCAAGGCCCGGATCGCCGCCAAAGTCCGGCAGCGCGGGCTCAACGAACCGAACTTGTACGACAAGGAAATCTTCCGCTCCATCGACAACGGCAACCGCGATGCCGAGCGCGAATGGCGCCTGCTCCGCCTCGAAACCCTGCTGTTCCTGCGCTCGCACGGCGGCTCCAACACTATCGGCGTAGGCGAGCTCGATCACCGGATCGCGAACGAACTCGAGGCCGTGCGCGCCTAGGCGCTGTCGGAGGATTCCGCAAGACCTGTCGCGTTCGCTCCATCGGCGGTAGATTCGGGCCATGACGAACAATCTGAGCGTTGTGGTTAATGCCGACGCGCAGCAAGTTTGGACTTCGCTGCGCGAACCGTCGCTCGTGGCTCAATGGCACGGCTGGGAGGCCGACGAGCTTGGCGACGAAATCGACCAGATCTATTTCACTCCCAACGTGGTTGAAAATTCCGACCACACAAGCCTGACGGTGAACGGCGGGGACGTCTTCGAACTCACTCCGGTCAGCGGCGGCACCCAGGTTCGGGTCACGCGGGCCGCCTTGGACCATGATTCCGAATGGGCCGCGTGGGACGAGGACATCACCCAGGGTTGGCTGACCTTCCTGCACCAACTTCGCTTCGCCCTGGAACACCACCCCCACGGGCACCGGCGCACGCACTTTGTTTCCCTGCCGGGCGGCAGCGGCTCCGGGATCCAGAAACTGGGCCTGGCCGACGTTCCGGCTCCTGGTGAGGAATACTCGCTGACGTTGCCCACGGGCGAGGCCCTCTCCGGCAAGGTCTGGTTCAGGAGCAACCACCAAGTGGGCCTCACCGTGCACAGCTATGCGGAGCACGGGGACGGGCTGCTGATTGTGGCTGACCAACCGGTGATTCCGGAGAAAAGGCCCGACGGCGGCACGATCGTGATCGCTTCGACCTACGACTTGGGTGCGGCCAGCCTGGACTCGATCCGCTCCCGCTGGGACAGTTGGAAGGCTGAGAACTACCCCACAGAAGTGCACTCACACTGACGGTTCACGCTCGCAGGCTGGCAGACTGTAACGGTGCCAGCCGATTCTTCCCTGCCTAGCCCCGGGTCTAGCTCCGAGCCCGATCCTTCCGCGCTCGGGGCTGCCCAGCAGTCCGCATTTTCCTTCGAGGTGGGCGCGCGGCTCAGCGAAACGCGCCCGCCGTCGTCGGCCCTGCGTCACGGCGACGGCACGCGCGGCGACGGTAGCCGCGGCGACGGTAGCCACGGCGATTTCCTGGGCCGCACCGGAACCATCACCACACCGCACGGCCAGATCCAGACGCCCGCGTTCATCGCCGTCGGGACCAAAGCCACAGTCAAAGCCGTGCTGCCCGAATCCATGAAGGAGCTCGGCGCGCAGGCTTTGCTGGCGAACGCCTACCACCTGTATCTGCAGCCGGGACCGGAGATCCTGGACGCGGCGGGCGGGCTCGGCGCGTTCATGAACTGGGATGGACCCACGTTCACGGACTCGGGCGGCTTCCAGGTGATGAGCCTCGGCTCGGGGTTCAAGAAGGTCATCGACATGACCTCGGTGGACACGTCCGGGCCTGACGATGCCGTGGCGCCGGGCAAGGAGCGGCTGGCGCATGTGGACGAGGACGGTGTCTGGTTCAAGTCGCACCTGAACGGGGACCGGCACCGCTTCTCCCCCGAGATCTCCATGCGGGTGCAGCACCAGATCGGCGCCGACATCATGTTCGCCTTCGATGAGCTGACCACCCTGCAGAACTCCCGCGCCTATCAGGAGGAATCCCTGGAGCGGACGCGTCGCTGGGCCGAACGCTGCGTCGTCGAGCATGAGCGCCTGACTGCTTCCCGCGTGGACAAACCTTACCAAGCCCTGTTCGGCGTCATCCAGGGCGCTCAATATGAGGACCTCCGCCGCAAGGCCTGCCGGGACCTTGGCGGCATGCCCTTTGATGGTTTCGGCATCGGTGGCGCGCTTGAGAAGGAGAACCTGGGCACCATTGTGCGTTGGTGCAACGAGGAACTTCCCGAGAACAAGCCCCGGCACCTCCTGGGGATCTCCGAGCCGGACGACATCTTCACGGCCATCGAAAACGGCGCCGACACCTTCGATTGCGTCTCACCCACCCGGGTGGCCCGCAACTCGGCCTTTTACACTCCGACCGGCCGGTTCAACCTCTCCGGGGCACGCTACAAGGCGGATTTCGGGCCGCTGCAGGATGGTTGCGACTGCTACACCTGCGCGAACTATTCCCGGGCGTACATCCACCACTTGTACAAGGCCCACGAGATGGTTTCGGCGACGCTCATCTCCATCCACAACGAGCGCTTCGTGGTGAAGATGGTGGACGACGCCCGGCTAGCCATCGAATCCGGCGACTTCTTCGAGTTCAAGGCCGAGACCCTGGGGCAGTACTACTCGTAGGCTCTCGGCCGCTTCTCGGCTCCCCGCCGGGCCCGCACCGCGGAGCCGCTCAGGGGCGGTCCGCTGTCGTCACGCCGATCACCAAGAGCACCGCGTTGAGTACGACGGCGGGTGTCACCAAAAGCTCCGGCGCAGAGAAAAGCTCGACGTCGAGCGGCCCGCACACTGGATGGTCGCCATAGCCTGCAACAAGATTCGCTGCCGTCAACACGGCGTTCCCGGGCTTCATCCTCTGAACCCACCGGACTTTTCTGCGGCTCCCCTGAGCCCCAACGCTCGCTCACCTATATCGCCTTCCGGCCCAACGCTCGCTCACAAGTTGTGAGGGATCGTTTGCGGATTGGAGCGATTATCTGCAGGAGCGTTGTGGACTGTGCCGAGTGCAGGGCGGAATCCTCGATGCGAGAATGGGGAGGCTCCGCGGTTTACAGGCGGGTCCACCACCAGTGCTAATACAGCGGGGCGCCGTGCTCACTCCGGCCGCCTGCGCGAACCACTACGAACGGACAAACGATGACGTCAGCTTCAGAACCCCAGACACTGAGCAAACCCGCGCCGCGATTCGCATCGATAGGCTCCCCATACTTTGGCATCATGCTGGCATGCATGGCCGTGGTGCTGATTCTGTCCAACATCGGCGCTGCCAAAGGCGTGGCCTTCGGTCCGATCATCACTGATGGCGGGTTCTTCCTCTTCCCACTCGCCTACATTCTTGGCGACGTGATGAGCGAGATCTACGGGTTCAGGGTGGCCCGCAAAGCAATCATCACATCGTTCGCCCTGTCGGCGTTCGCATCGCTCTGCTACTGGATCATCATCGCCCTGCCCGGTTTCAATGACGACTACGGCGTTGCCAAGCAGTCTGCCATCGAGGGCGCACTTGGACCGGTCCCGCAGATCGTCCTGGCTTCGCTTCTGGCCTTCCTCGCCGGCCAGACCATCAACTCCCTGATCCTGGTCAAGATGAAAGCCCGTACCGGTGAGAGGACCCTCTGGGCCCGGCTCATGGGTTCATCCGGCGTGGGGGAATTCGTGGACACGCTGATCTTCTGCAGCATCGCGGCCTCCGTCATCGGCATCACGGATTTCGGAAGCTTCGTCAATTACGTGCTGGTTGGCTTCGTCTACAAGGTTGCCGTCCAATACATCCTCGTCCCTGTGACGTCTTTGGTCATCGGCTGGATCAAGAAGCGCGAGCCTAGTTACTGGGCCTGAGCGAGCGTCGCGCCAAAACCCGACATAAGTGAGCGAGCGTCGCGCCAAAACCCGACATAAGTGAGCGAGCGTCGCAACCGGAAAGGAACGACGACGGCGGGCGGCCGGCTTTCGAAGGCCAGCCACCCGCCGTCGGGCTCGGCGGGCTCGGGGTTTAGGCGTTGACGGCGTCCTGGTCGTCAGCCCGCGAGCCGTCAGCCCGCGAGTCGTCAGTGTGCGAGTCGTCAGCGTGTGGCGAGCTGAAGGCGCTTCCTTGCTCCTTGTCCAGATGGGTGGGCTTCTTGTTCTTCAGGGCGAAGATGTAGACCAACAGCGAAATGCCGATCGCCGCGGTGACGTACGTGAAGAAGACCTCCACCTGGCCGGCCTTTTGGAAGGCAGCGCCCACCAGCGGAACCGTCCCGCCGAACAGGGAGTTGGCGATGGCATACCCAAGGCCCACGCCGAGCGCTCGGATGGACGAGGGGAAGAGCTCGGCCTTCACCAAGGCATTGATGGAGGTGTAGCCTCCCACAATCAACAGGCCGCCCATCATGAGAAGGAACGCCAGGAACGGGTCCTTCGTTCCGCTCAGCGCAGACAACAGCGGCCATGTGCACAGCACACCGAGGATGCCGAACCACAAAAGAAGCGGCTTGCGGCCCACCTTGTCCGAGATCATGCCGTAAACCGGCTGCAAGCACATGAAGATCAGGAGCGCCCAGAAGTTGATCTGGCTACTGGTTTCCTTGGCGATGCCGCTGGTGTTCTGCATGAAGGACAGGATGAAGTTGGTGTACGTGTAGAAGGCCACCGTGCCGCCGAGGGTCACGCCGATGCAGATCAACAATGCACGCCAGTGCTTGGTGAGAAGCAACTTCAGGGTGCCGGGTTGGGCTTCGCCATCGGCTGGCCTGGCAGTGGCAGCGGCGGCCTGCTCGGCGGAAATGGTCTCTTCCATGGAGCGTCGGAGCCAGAGGACAACCAACGCGGCAACACCGCCAATGACAAACGGAATGCGCCAGCCCCATCCGCCCAAGGCCTCCTTGCCGAGAGCCTGTTCCAGGACCACGAGGACCAGCAGGGCCAGCATCTGGCCGCCGATCAGCGTGACGTACTGGAAGGAGGAAAAGAATCCGCGACGCTTGGATGTCGCAGCCTCGGACATGTAGGTGGCGCTGGTGCCGTATTCGCCGCCCACGGAGAACCCTTGGATCAGCCGGATCAGGATCAGGAGCACTAGGGCCCACACTCCGATCACATCCTTGGTGGGCAGGATGGCGATGGCGAACGACCCCGCGGACATCATGGTCACGCTGAGGGTCAGGGCGGCCTTGCGGCCTTTGCGGTCCGCGTAGCGGCCGAAGAACCAACTGCCGATCGGCCGCATCAGGAACGTCACGGCGAAAACAGCCATGGCCTCCAGATTGCTCTGCAGCGGGTCCTTGGAACTGAAGAAATGGGATGCGAAATAGGCGGAGAACGCGGTGTAGATGTACACGTCGTACCACTCCACAAGGTTGCCTGCGGAGCCTTTGAGTATGTTGCCGACGGCCTTGCGTGTCCGGGCGGCCTCGCTCTGGGGCGCTGCTTGCTGGGTGCTCATCAATGAACCTTCCTGGGGATGACGCAGCCACCGGCCACGCCGCCGCCACCTTACCGCCGGGTAACTTACGGGCCCGCGTTTTGGTCATATTGGTCATGCCTGGAAGCACCACATTTCCGTCTATCCAGTGCCCGACGGCGACGAGGACTTTGAGCGGGAAACCGCGGGGCAGCAGGAGGCACTGACAATTGACCCTCACAGGGGTAGCATGCGGCCATGCAGGGCATCAAGAAAGCTTCCGCCGTTGCGCCGCGATGAGCTTGAGCATGCCATCCGGGCTGCTACCGATATCATTCACGGCGACCGGGTGATCGTGATCGGCAGTCAGTCAATTCTGGGATCCTTCAGCGAGGACCAACTACCTGCGGCGATCACCATGTCCGACGCGGTCGACATCGCCCCGTTTTCCGATGACGACGCCGGCACTCTTGCGGATAGCATCGACTCCGTCCTCGGTGAGTGGTCGCCTTTCCATAACGAATTCGGGTTCTACGTCCAGGCGGTCGAAAGGGAGACCGCGGTGCTCCCGGCAGACTGGGAGTACCGCCTTGTTGGTGTGCGCAACGAGGCGACCCGGAACAGCACCGGGCTTTGCCTGGATCCCTACGATCTCTGCGCGGCCAAACTCATTGCAGCACGGCCCAAGGATCACGCGTTCGTTCTGGCGCTTATCGAAGCGTCCCTCATCGACCGCGTCCCACTCGTGGACAGAATCAGGCTAATAGACCCCTCCGAGCCTCGCCGCGACGCGGCTTTGTCCTGGGCCATGTCGGTTTGACCCGAAGGAGCGAGATAAATGACCAAGGTAGTAGCGCTCATGTCGATGTCCCTCGACGGCTACGTAGCGGATCTCGAGGACGGCGTCGACGAGGTCTTCGACTGGTACTTCTCAGGTGACGTTGACGTTCCGACCGTCAAGCCGGAGTTCACCTTCCACGTTTCCGCCGCGAGCGCCGAACACGTGCGTGCCCTCATGGGCGAAGTAGGCGCGATGCTCACCGGGCGACGCACGTCCGATCGCGCCGATGCCTGGGGCGGGCAGCACCCGTTCGGCGTGCCTGCGTTCGTCGTGACACATCAGATGCCCGAAGGGTGGCCCCGATCCGACTCGACGGTGCATTTCGTCACCGACGGGCTGGAAAGCGCCGTCGCGCAGGCAAAAGCAGCGGCGGGGGACAAGATCGTCGGCATGCACGGGCCGGACACCATTCGGCAGTGCCTCGACGCCGGCCTGCTCGACGAAATCCGCGTCGACCTGGTTCCGCTGCTGCTCGGATCGGGTATCCGGTTGTTCGATCGCGTTGAGAACGCGCCGGTCACTTTGGGCAACCCGACCGTCGTCGAGGGGGTCGGCGTCACCCACCTGAACTACCCGGTCCTCAAGTAGGGCAGCTACCCCGAGTGCGCCTCCAGGAACGCGTACACCTCGGTCTCGTCGACGCCCGGGAACGCGCCCGGCGGCATGGCGGCCAGCAAGTGCGAGTGGGCCCGGGCGGACGGCCAGGCGTTGCCTGCCCAGGAAGACGCCAACGACGCCGGCGGGCGCTTGCAGCAGTTCGGGTCCGGACACGTCGAAGTAGCCCGCGCCGTGGTCTCCCTCCCGCGGAACCACTTCACGTGCTGGTACGGCACGCCGATGCTGAGTGAGAACTCCCCGGCCGCCGAACGCTCGGTGCGCGCCGTGCACCAATACGTGCCGGAGACGGTGTCGGTGTACTGGCTGTAGGCGCTGAACTTGTCCGGAACATCGAACACGGCCCGCGAAGTCCACGCCTTGCACGCCGGTTGGCCCTCGATAGCGCCCGTGTGGTCCTGGGGAAAGGCCACGCCGTCGTTCTCGTAGGCCTTGTAGATGATCCCGCTTTGGTGGGTCTTCTGGAAATGCGTCGTGATGCCCAGATGTTTCGTTGCGAGGTTGGTGAAGCGGTGTGCAGCGGTTTCGTAGGAGACGGCGAAGGCGTCGCGGATGTCTTCGACGGCGATCTCCTTGGCGGCTTTCGCCTTTTGGAGGAACTCCAGGGTGGCATGTTCGGGCAGGAGGAGCGCCGCGGCGAAGTAGTTGGTGGCGACGCGCTGCGCCAGGAAGTCTCCGTAGTTCTTGGGTGTCTCGTGGCCAAGAACGTAGTGGCCCAAGGCCTGCAGGAGGACCGAACGGGGATCATGGTCCTGCCGCTGGCTCTGCGTGAGATAAATTCGGTGATTCTTTAGATCTGTCACTGAGCGGGTGGAATGCGGCAAATCACTTACGTGGTGGAGCGTGAATCCGAGGTGGTCGGCGATGTCCGCGATGACGTGCTGGCTCAGCGGCCCGGAGGTGTATCCCACGCCTTTGAGCACCTTCTGCGCCTCGGCCTCGTACTCCGGAAAATAGTTGCCGCGCTCACGCATCATGGCACGTAGCTCACCGTTCGCGCGGCGGGCTTCTTCCGGCGTCGCAATTTGCTCGTTGAGCCTGCGCTCAAGCTCCTGCAGGAGACCTATCTGTGACTCCAGCACATCGAGCGGAAGCCGCGCACTGACGCGGATTTTCGGCAAGTTCAGGGACTCATAGAGGGGCCCGCGCTGGTACCGCTCCAACTCGATTTCCAGGGCGGCCCGGCGGCTGGGCGGTTCTGCCCCGAGCAACTGGTCGATGCCCACGTTCAATGCACCCGCGAGCTGCTTCAGCAAGCCCAGTTTCGGTTCCCGCTTGCCGTTCTCAATGAGGCTCAGCTGGCTAGGGGCGGTCCCGACGGCGGCGCTCACGTCGTCGAGGGTCAGTCCGGCCTGCTTGCGCAGATACCGCATGCGGCGGCCCAGGCTGATGACGTCCAGTTCGGCGTCAGAGGCGGACGACGACGGCGGCGCTACTTCGCGGTTCCAGCTCACAGGTGACATTTCTTGAGGATACGCGAAGAAGTGCATTTCTTTCCATGGTTTTTCTCTGGCAAGTCCCTTGGAAGTGCTGAAAAGTAAGAACTACGGAAACCCCGGTCGACCTGAACTGCAACGGCGCAGCAAAGATCGGCCGGGGTGACATACACAGCAACACGCCAAAGTAGCGTCAAAGGAGACAGAACAATGACCGCAGCATTTGAACCAGAGCAGCCCACCTCCGCTCAGCAGCAGGCCGCCGCACTGGAGCTCGAATGGGCTGCCAACCCGCGTTGGGAAGGCGTCACCCGCGATTACTCGGCCACCGACGTCGTCCGCCTCCGCGGCCGCGTCTCCGAAGAACACACCCTGGCCAAGCGCGGCTCCGAGAAGCTGTGGAAGCAGCTCACGGAGGAGCACAAGGAAGGCAAGTACACCAACGCCCTCGGCGCGCTGACCGGCAACCAGGCCGTGCAGCAGGTCAAGGCCGGGCTGCGTGCCATCTACCTTTCCGGCTGGCAGGTCGCCGCCGACGCCAACAACTCGGGCCACACGTACCCGGACCAGTCGCTGTATCCGGCCAACTCGGTCCCCACCGTGGTCCGCCGCATCAACAACGCCCTGCTCCGCGCCGACCAGATCGAATTCTCCGAGGGCATCCAGACCGTTGAAGACTGGCTGGTCCCGATCGTGGCCGACGCCGAAGCCGGTTTCGGCGGCCCGCTGAACGCCTACGAACTCATGAAATCCATGATCCAGGCCGGCGCCGCCGGCGTGCACTGGGAAGACCAGCTCGCGTCCGAAAAGAAGTGCGGCCACCTCGGCGGCAAGGTGCTCATCCCCACCCAACAGCACGTCCGGACCCTCAACGCCGCCCGCCTCGCGGCCGACGTCGCGGGCACCCCGTCGGTGATCATCGCCCGCACCGACGCCGAGGCAGCCACCCTGATCACCTCCGACGTCGACGAGCGCGACCAGGAATTCATCACCGGTGAACGTACCGCGGAGGGCTTCTACAAGGTCCGCAACGGCATCGAACCCTGCATCGCCCGCGCCAAGGCCTACGCCCCGTACTCGGACCTTATCTGGATGGAAACGGGCACCCCGGACCTCGAGCTCGCCCGCAAGTTCGCCGAGTCCGTCAAGTCCGAGTTCCCGGACCAGATGCTCTCCTACAACTGCTCCCCGTCGTTCAACTGGCGCAAGCACCTGGACGACGCCACCATCGCCAAGTTCCAGCGCGAACTCGGCGCCATGGGCTTCACGTTCCAGTTCATCACCCTGGCCGGCTTCCACGCCCTGAACTACTCGATGTTCGACCTCGCCCACGGCTACGCCCGCGAAGGCATGAGCGCCTACGTCGAACTCCAGGAAAAGGAATTCGCCTCCGAGTCCCGCGGCTACACCGCAACCAAGCACCAGCGCGAAGTCGGCACCGGCTACTTCGACGACATCGCAACTGCGCTCAACCCGAACGCATCAACCCTGGCCCTGGTGGGATCCACCGAAGAAGGCCAGTTCCACTAAAAACTTTCCCACGGCGGCACTCGCCTACGGCCTACGGACCGGCAATGCTCTGCCTGCTATTCCCCACGTCCGGGTCCGACCTCGCTGAGCGAGGACGGCCCCGGACACAGGGCCCCTTTTACGCAGGCTGCCGCAATACCGGCCCTCCGGCCTCGCATGCACGTCACCACCCGCCGTCGAACTTGCTTCTTCTCTAAGGAGATTGAAATGAACAGCTTCACTGACAATTACACGATCAACGGCATCACGCTGACCGCCCAGCCCATTCACCGGCAGAACGAGGTTCTCACTCCGGATGCCTTGGAGTTCGTGGCAAAGCTGCACCGGGCTACGGCGGAGCGCCGTCAGGAGCTGATGCAGGCGCGGCACACCCGCCGCGGGCAGATTTCCGGGGGCCAGGATCCGCGGTTCCTCCCGGAGACGGCGGAAATCCGCAACGATCCGAACTGGCGCGTCGCTCCCCCG
The DNA here is from genome assembly GCF_054888235.1 of Arthrobacter sp. MMS24-S77. NCBI lineage: Bacteria > Bacillati > Actinomycetota > Actinomycetes > Micrococcales > Micrococcaceae > Arthrobacter > Arthrobacter sp. MMS24-S77. Next base: position 361,149 of record NZ_JBTZRN010000001.1, on the reverse strand, counting down.
GCCCCTGGCCTAGAAGACCGCCGCGTGGAAATCACCGGGCCCGTTGACCGGAAAATGACCATCAACGCGCTGAACTCGGGCGCCAAGGTGTGGCTGGCAGACATGGAAGACTCGTCCACGCCCACGTGGCGGAACGTCATCCAGGGCCAGTTGAACCTCACCGATGCCCTGGAGCGCCGGATCGACTTCACCTCCCCGGAGGGCAAGGAATACAAGCTCCGCGCCGCCGAGGAGCTGCCGACCATCGTGGTCCGTCCGCGTGGCTGGCACCTGCCGGAGAAGCACATGCTCATCGACGGGAAGCCCGTTGCCGGTGGAGTGGTCGACTTCGGCCTGTTCTTCTTCCACAACGCCCGCCGCCTGCTCGCACAGGGCAAGGGCCCGTACTTCTACCTGCCGAAGATCGAGAACCACCTTGAGGCCCGCCTCTGGAACGACATCTTCATCCTGGCCCAGGACCTGCTCGGCATCCCGCAGGGCACCATCCGCGCCACGGTGCTGATCGAGACCATCACCGCGGCGTTCGAGATGGAGGAGATCCTGTACGAGCTGCGCGATCATGCCTCCGGCCTGAACGCCGGCCGCTGGGACTACATCTTTTCGGTGATCAAGAACTTCCGCACCCGTGGTCCCCGCTTCGTGTTGCCGGACCGCGGCCAGGTGTCCATGACGCAGCCTTTCATGCGCTCCTACACCGAGCAGCTGGTCCGGGCCTGCCACCGCCGTGGCGCCATGGCTATCGGCGGCATGGCTGCAGCCGTTCCCAACCGGAAGGACGAGGCCGCCAACACGGCAGCGTTCGAAAAGGTCCGCGCGGACAAAACCCGCGAGGCCGGCGACGGTTTCGACGGTTCCTGGGTTGCCCACCCGGACCTCGTTCCGGTCTGCCGGGAAGTGTTCGACGGCGTACTCGGGGACCGTCCGAACCAACTGGACCGCTCACGCGAGGACGTGACCCCCGACGACCGTGCCCTGATCGACATCGCCTCCACCGAGGGCACCATCACTGAGACCGGCATCCGGAACAACATCGAGGTGGGCATCCGCTACATCGAGTCCTGGCTGCGCGGCAACGGCGCCGTGGCCATCCACAACCTCATGGAAGACGCGGCCACCGCGGAGATCTCCCGTTCACAGCTGTGGCAATGGATCTACTCCCACGCCATCACCGACACCGGTGAAGTCATCACCCGCGAGTGGATCAACGACCTCCTGGACGAAGAGTTCGCACGCCTCGAACGCTTCGACGACGACCGCTTCAACGACGCCCGCAGCATCTTCGAAGAAGTCACGCTCGCCGAGGAGTTCCCCACCTTCCTGACCATCCCGGCATACGCCCGCTACCTCACCGAAGCCCGCGAAGAAGCGACCAAGGAAGAACTCGTAGCCGCCTAGTCCCCACCGGCTCCCGAACCTCGCTCCGCTCGGCTCGGGTCCCTCGCCGGCGTGGGCCCTCCGCCCGCTGGGCTGCCTGCACTCTTCGCAACAAGTGACCCCGATGGCCGGGGAGGCAGCCCAGCGACGGAACCCCTCACCACCCAACTAGCTCGCAGTTGTTGTCGTTTTGAAGCCTCATAACGACAACAACTGCGAGCTACTTGGGTGTACGACGGCGGGACTCTCCTGCCGCAATCGAACCCGCCTAGCGATGTGAACCCGCCTAGCGTTGCCTTGCCACCCAGCGCACGGAGAGGGTGGTGCAGACGCAGAACGCGGCGACCGAACCAAGGATCACCAGGAGCGGCGCGGTCCAGCCGTCGGAGATGCCGTGCACGTAGCCGACGATGGTGGGAGCCAAGGCCGCGAAGCAGTAACCGACCCCCTGCACGACGGCGGACATCTTGCCTGCCGAGGCTTGGTCTCGGGCGAATTTGATGATGGCGATGAAGATGACTGTGATACCACCACCCTGGGCGACTCCGCCCAGGGATGACCACAGCCACCACCAACCCGGAGCCAGCAACAAGCCCAAAGGCACCGTGAGCCACAAGGCACTCAAGGTGACCGCAACCGCCGTCGTACTGGCGAAACGGGCGATGAGCGGCACGCCGAGCCCGCCCACAATCGCGAAGATCTGGAAGAGCGATGACCCCGCGCCGGCTTGTGCGGTGCCCATGCCGAGTTCATCGGACAGGAAGCTCGGAAGCCATGCGGTCACTCCGTAGTAGGAGAAGGCCTGGCCGGCGAATCCCAGGGTCAGGCCCAGAGTCAGCCAGCCAACGCCGGAGGCTCTGCCGGCCCGCGACCGGTCGGCGGCCGGAACGGGAGCCGGAACGAAAGCTTGCCGGGCACCGACCGTGGGGATCCAGAACAGAATGGCGGCCAGCGCGAGGAGCGCACTCGCCGCGAGGGCAAGACGCCAGCCCACAAGTTCCGCAAGCGGGGCCGTGGCCACCGAGGTCAGGAAGGAACCGATGTTCAGCGCCGCCGTGTACACGCCCATCGCGGTTGCTTGGCGCCGCGGCGCGAAGTCGCGGCGGATGATGAGCGGCACTGCGATGTTCCCGATAGTGATGGCAAGGCCGATGAGGACGGTGCCCACCATGACCGGAACCCCGCCGCCGCTGGAGCGGATCACGACGCCGGCCAGCACGCCCAGAAGCGTGAGCATCACGGCGAATTCGGCGCCGAACCTACGCCCGGCCAGCGAAGCCAGCGGTGCGGCGAGCGAGAAGCACAGCACGGGAATGCCGGTCAGCAGCCCCAGTTCCACCGGCGAGAATCCGAGGTCCCGCTTCAGGGAATCCACCACCGGCGCCACAGCGACGAAAGGGCCGCGCATATTGAGGGCTATGAGGCCGATGCATGCGAGGATCAGCCAACCTCGTGGCACCTTGGCAAGGAATTGACCGGTCATGGGGTGCACGGAAGGGAGGGGAAAGTAGGCATCACTTTCATTGCTATCACGGCGCGCCGCCGCGGAACGCCATAAGACCCTCGTCAGCCCGTCGCTTGGAGCGTGGCTTCAATCACGGCCGGGGACAGGACGTGCTGTGTCACCATTTGGCTCGCACCGAGGATCGCGGCCTGGTCCCCGGCCATCGAGATGCCGATACGCAGGTGCGACGTAGCCAATGGCAGGGAGCGCCGGTAGACCACTTCACGGATGCCCGCAACGAGGTGCTCGCCCGCCTCGCCCACGCTGCCGCCGATGACGATCATCGAGGGGTTGAGGAGGTTCACCACGGTTGCCAGGACATCGCCGACGTCGCGACCGGCCTGCCGAAGTGCCTGGATGGCCAGGAGGTTCCCGTCAGCCACGAGCCGCAGCACGTCGCCGCCGTTGGTGGCCTCCAGCCCTTGGGCTTTGAGCTGGCGGGCCACGGCCGGGCCGGAGGCGAGCGCTTCAAGGCAACCATAGTTGCCGCAACGGCAGAGGACGTCGTCGCCGCGGGGAACCCTGACGTGGCCGAGGTCCCCGGCGGTGCCGTTGGCGCCGCGTTGCAGCTCGCCGCTACTGACGATGCCCGCGCCGATGCCCGTGGCAATTTTGATGAAGAGCAAGTTGTCGTGGTCCGGCCAATACGCAGTGCGTTCGCCCAAGGCCATGATGTTGACGTCGTTGTCCACCAGGACGGGAACCGGCAGCGAGCGCTGCATGTAACGGACCACGTCGAATCCGTCCCAGCCGGGCATGATGGGTGGCTTGACCGGCCGGCCGGTGTCATGTTCCACGGGGCCGGGGAGTCCGATGCCGATTCCGGCGAGGTCTTCGGGGCCGCGGTTTGCTTCCCTGAGGAGCTCCCGCCCTTCCGCCACAATCCTGCCAAGAACCACATCGGGACCGTCGGCGACTTCCTGCGCGAGCCGACGCTCGGCGAGGACTGTGCCGCCAAGATCGGTGACGGCGACGATCACGTGCGTCGCTCCGACGTCGACCGCCAGGACAACGCGGGCCGCAGGGTTGAAGGCAAAGCGCGACGGCGGCCTGCCGCCGCTGGAACTCGCCTCACCGGCCGGGCCTACCAGTCCGGAGTGCATGAGGGCGTCGATGCGCGAGGCCACGGTGGAGCGGGCCAGCCCGGTGGTGATGGCGAGTTCGGCCCGGGTCCGTGCCTGGCCGTCACGAAGAAGTTGAAACAGATCTCCCGCACGCGAAAGGCTCCCGGCGTCCTGAATGGAGCCATCCTTGCCGGGCGCTTTTTCGGGTGCTGAGCTCATGCATCAGTGATAGCACGATTGCTTATGGGTGTCACGCAGCAAAAGATTGTCGATTGATTTTCAACTTTTGCTTGACGATCAACAAAAGTCCCCATAGGTTGTGATGAGCAGCACATTCCGATGAGTGATTCCGAACATCACCGTCGTCGATCCGCCTCCACCAAACAATGACGAGGAGAGACAGTGTCGTACTCGATCCAGCTCTACACGGTCCGCAAGGCCCTTGAAGAGGATCTCGCAGGAACCATCCAGCACCTGGCTGAAATCGGCTTCACCATGGTTGAGCCGTACCGATTTGTCGCCAAAGCCGCTGAGCTCAAGCAGGCCCTGACAGAAAACAACCTCACCGCGCCGTCCGGCCACGCGCCCTTGCTCAGCGACGACCAGGACGCCATCTTCTCCGCCGCACAGCAGTTGGGGATTGGCACCGTTATTGACCCGCACGTTCCCATTGAGCGCTGGAACACCCTTGAAGACATCAAGGCCACCGCTGAAGAATTGAATGCGGCCGCGGCCAAGGGCGCCGGCTACGGCGTACGCGTTGGATACCACAACCACTGGTGGGAAGTGGAGTCGGTGATCGACGGCAAGACGGCAATTGAACACCTCGCCGACCACCTCAACCCGGAGGTCGTCCTGGAACTCGACACGTACTGGGCGGCCGTGGGAGGCCAGAACCCGGCCGAGCTGCTCGCTCGGCTCGGCGACCGGGTCAAGTTCATTCACATCAAGGACGGCCCCGTCACCTCCGATCCGTCCAGCCAGCTCGCCGTCGGCGACGGCAAGATGCCGATCTGGGACGTGCTGGACGCCGCCCGCTCGCTCGAAGCCGCCGTCGTGGAACTCGACGACTTCCAGGGCGACATGTTCGACGCCGTTCAGGACAGCTACAACTACCTCAGCGCCGGGAAGGTCTCCGCATGAAACACGCAGGAACCGCCTTTAGCCCGCTGGGTTCCGGCCCGGTCGGCGTCGGCATCATCGGCGCGGGCGTCATCAGCAAGCAATACCTGGACAACCTCACCAGCTTCCCGGACGTCCGGGTCATCGCCATCGGAGACCTCTTCGAAGAGGCCGCGGCAGCGCGCGCCGCAGAGTACGGAATTGCCAACCATGGTGGCATCGACGCCGTCCTCGGCAATCCCGACGTCGAGATTGTCATCAACCTGACCATCCCGGCGGCGCACGTCGAGGTGGCCACCCAGGCGGTGAATGCCGGCAAGCATGTCTGGAGCGAAAAGCCGTTCTCCCTGGACCGGGAAAGCGGTCTGGGCCTGCTCAAAGTCGCTGACGCGGCCGGCGTCCGGCTGGGCTGTGCCCCGGACACTTTCCTTGGTGCCGGCCTGCAGACGGCACGACGGATGATCGAACGCGGCGACATCGGCACGCCGCTGACCGCCCTGACCCTGATGCAGTCCCCCGGCCCCGAGTCCTGGCACCCCAATCCCGCATTCCTGTTCCAGGACGGCGCCGGTCCGCTCTTCGATATCGGCCCGTACTACCTGACCACCCTGGTGCAGACCTTTGGCAGTGTCCGCCGCGTGGCAGCGTTTGGTTCGAAGTCCCGTGAAACGCGCGTGATCGGCTCCGGCCCCAAGGCCGGCGAGGAATTCGACGTCACGGTCCCCACCCACGTCAGCTCGATCCTGGAGTTTGAGGGCGGCGAATCGGCCCAGAGCATCTTCAGCTTCGATTCCCCGTTCAAGCGCGCCGGATTTGTCGAGATTACGGGCTCGGACGCGACGATTGCGTTGCCGGATCCGAACAACTTCGACGGCGACATCCGGATCTGCGCGATCGGCTCCGATGACTGGACAACCGTTCCGTCCGTCGGCTCCACTGCCAGCCGCGGCGCCGGAGTACTGGAAATGGCCCGTGCCATCCGCGAAGGGCGTCCGCACCGCGCCCAGGGTGAGCTGGCTTTCCACATCCTCGACACCATGGCCTCGATTTCGGAGTCCATCGACAACCGGGCCTTTGTGGACGTCGAAAGTTCCGCCGCCGCCGTACCGGCACTGCCGGAGGACTGGGATCCCACCGCAGCAACGCTGTCCGCGTAGCCCCGCAGCAGCGACATGCGCGTGTACCGGCGCGCGTCACTGTGCGTGACTTCGGCCGGTCAGGGCCCTTGTTTCAAGCACGACTTCATTTCACCCAAGCACCAGCTCGACGACGAGAAAAACCGGAGCAATCATGAAGAAACCCCTGAAAGTCCTCTCTGCCTTGGCGGCCACGGCGGCACTGGCCCTGAGCATGAGCGCATGCGGCGGCGGCAGCACAGCGGCCTCCAGCGATACCATCACCTACTGGGCATCCAACCAGGGCAACAGCCTCGACGACACCGCAGCCAAGCTAAAGCCCTCGCTGGACCGTTTCACGGAGAAAACCGGCGTCAAGGTCAAACTCGAAGTAATCGGGTGGAACGACCTCTACAACCGCATCCTGACCGCCGTCACAAGCGGCGACGGCCCCGACGTCCTTAACATCGGCAACACCTGGGCCGTGACGCTGCAGGAAACCGGTGCATTCGAGCCGGTGGAAGGCGCCATGCTGGACGCCGTCGGCGGCAAGGACCGCTTCCTCAAGACCAGCTGGTCCACCGGCGGCGCTGGCGGCAAGACCCCCACCTCGGTTCCCCTGTACGGGCTCGCCTACAACATGTACTACAACCCCACTATGTTCAAGGAGGCCGGGATTGAAAAGCCGCCGGTCACTTGGGACGAGTTCGTCGCGGACGCGAAGAAGCTCACCAAGGACACCAACGGTGACGGCAAACCTGACCAGTGGGGCTTCACGGCCGCCGGCGCTTCAGTGTCCGCCAACTCCCACCAGGCATTCATCCGGGGCCTCCAGAACGGCGGCACCCTTTTCGACAAGGACGGAAAGCCCACCTTCGACAGCTCACAGCAGGTGGAGGGCGTTAAGCAGTTCATCGACCTGATGGCCGTCGACAAGGTGATGTCGCCGTCGGACGCCGAAATATCGGACGGCGCCCAAAAGGTGGACAACCTGATCAACGGCAAGGCCGCCATGATGTTCGACCAGAGCCCGGTCAAGAACTTCGAAGCCCGTGGCTACAAGAATTGGGCTGTTGCCCCCATGCCCATGCTGACGGCCGGAGCCAGCGGATCTGAGGGCACCCAGAGCCACGTGGCCGGTATCAACCTGAGCGTCTTCAAAAACAGCAAGAACAAGGAAAACGCCATCAAACTGGCGGGCTGGCTTACCAGCGACGCCGAGCAGGTCGCGCTGAACAAGGCATTCCGTTCCCTGCCGGTGGTTACCGGGGCTTCGTCGGACGCTGCCTTCCAGACTGAAGAAGTCAAGCTGAAGAACGACGCGCTGGCCAACCACGCGCTGCCGATGCCGCTGATCGCCAAGGAGGGCCAGATGGAAACACTTACGGGTACTGCCATCAAGAACCTCTTTGCCAAGGCTGCCACCGGAACCGTCTCAGAGGCAGACATCCAGTCGGCCCTGAAGGACGCCAACAACCAGATGGCTGCGGCCCAGTAACAGTGCCATGAGGGTGCGGGGGCATCCCCCGCACCCTTGGCCAAGGAGTATCATGACCCAACCAGCACTGGACAGCGGCACCGCCGCTCCCGGCGGCGAGTCCGCCCCGAAACACCTAAACGTCCCGCCAAGCGACATCAAGGCCCCGCCGGCCCGGAAGAAGAAACACTCCTTCCTCCCGTATGGCCTGGTCCTTCCTGCAGCCCTGCTCGAACTGCTGATCCACATCGGCCCCATGCTGCTGGGCGTTTGGATTGCCTTCATCTCCCTCACGCAACTAAATCTCACCAACTGGCTCAACGCCCCGTTTGTGGGCCTGCAGAACTTCATCAATGGGCTGAACCCCGAAAGCACTATCGGCCAGGCGTTCTTCGGCACCGTGGGCCGGACCCTGCTCTACACCGTCACGGTGGTTGGCTTCGCGTGGATACTGGGCATGGCCGGGGCCGTGTTCCTGTCCTCCAATTTCAAGGGAAGGGCCATCCTCCGCACGTTCTTCCTTGTTCCATACGCGCTTCCGGCCTACGTGGGTACCATCGCCTGGGCGTTCATGTTCAACCAACGCGACGGTGCCGTGAACCAGATCCTCGTGGACACGCTTCACCTGTTCGGCGACGAACGCCCTTTCTGGCTGCTGGGCCAGAACTCCTTCGGGGCGATGATTATCGTGAACATCTGGCAACTGTGGCCCTTCGCATTCCTGATGCTGATGGCGGCGCTGCAAAACGTACCCAACGACGTCTACGAAGCGGCAGCTATCGACGGCGCCTCACTCTGGCAGCAGTTCCGCACCATTACGCTCCCCATGGTGCGCCCCGCGAACGGTGTGCTGCTACTGGTGATGTCGCTCTGGACCTTCAACCAGTTCAATATCCCGTTTGTGCTCTTCGGCGCAGCATCGCCCAAGGAAGCCACGCTTGTGTCACCGCTGATCTACCAGAACTCCTTCGGCAGCTGGAACTTCGGCCTGGGCGGCGCCATGAGTGTCCTGCTCCTGATCGCCCTGTTCATCGCCTCCTTCTTCTACATCCGCATGGTGCTGCCCAAGGGAGCCGACAATGATTGAGACCCGCAACTTCCGCATCCTGAGGAACATCGTCCTGACCGCCCTCTCCCTGTGGGTGGCCATCCCGCTCTATGTCGTGGTGTCCACCTCGCTCAAGCCGCTCAAGGATGTTTCCGGGTTGTTCCAGTGGATCCCGGACCAGATCACTGCGTCGCCCTACTTCGATATCTGGAGAACGGTTCCGCTGTCGAAGTACTTCCAGAACAGCCTGATCATCACGGTGTCCGCCACCGCCTGCTCCGTGACGGTCGCCGTGCTGGCCGCCTACGCCGTCGCCCGGCTGCAGTTCAAAGGCCGCCGTGCCTTCAGCCTGACAGTGCTGTCCACCCAGATGTTTCCCGGGATCCTGTTCCTGCTGCCGCTTTACCTAATCTTCACGCAGATCCGCAACATCACCGGGCTCCAGCTTCAGGGCTCCTACCTGGGACTGATCATCACCTACATGACCTTCACCCTACCCTTCGCCATCTGGATGCTCACCGGCTACTTCGCGTCCATCCCGAAGGAACTCGAAGAAGCCTCGATGATCGACGGCACAGGCCGGATGGGCGCACTCTTCCGCGTCATTCTGCCCGTTGCCAAGCCGGGCATCATCGCGGTGGCAGTGTACTCGTTCATATCCGCCTGGGGAGAAGTCCTCTTTGCCTCCGTTCTCACGAACGAGGCCACTAAAACCCTGTCGCTGGGCCTCAAATCCTACGCGAGTGAATCCGACGTGTTCTGGAACCAGCTGATGGCAGCCTCCGTGGTGGTCAGCCTTCCGGTGCTCATCGGCTTCATCCTGGTCCAGAAACACTTGGTGGCGGGCCTGTCGGCCGGCGCCGTGAAGTAGCGGCCAGCATCACCAACCGGACCATGTCCCATCCCCTTTTGAGGAGCACCACTATGACGACGGCGCAAACGCCAACGCCGGCGCCAGCCGGCACCCACCCGGAGAAAACAACCCTCGGTGTTGCCGCCATCGGCTACGCGTTCATGGGCAAAGCCCATTCCAACGCGTGGCGGAATGTGGCTAGCTTCTTCGACGTTCCGGCCTTCGAGCAGAAAGTGCTCGTGGGCCGGGACCCGGAACAGGTTGCAGAGGCCGCGGCGAAGTACGGGTGGAGCGAGTCCGCCACGGACTGGCGTTCGGTCCTGGAACGCGACGACATCCACATCGTGGACATCTGCGCCCCGGGCTGGATGCACGCCGAAATCGCCATCGCGGCGCTGGAAGCGGGCAAGCACGTGCTCGTGGAAAAGCCCCTCGCGAACACCCTGGCCGAGGCCGAAGCCATGACGGATGCCGCGCGTGCCGCCCGTGCGCGCGGCATCCAGTCCATGATCGGTTTCAACTACCGCCGGGTGCCCGCCCTGGCCCTGGCGAAGGAGCTCATCGCCGAGGGCAGGCTGGGCGCCGTCCGGCACGTCCGGGCCAGCTACTTGCAGGACTGGCTCGTGGACGCGGACTCCCCCATGACCTGGCGGCTCAATAAGGAAACCGCCGGCTCCGGGGCGCTGGGCGACATCGCTTCCCACGCCATCGACCAGGTCCTGTTCCTGCTCGGGGACACCGTCACCGAGGTCTCCGGCCGGCTGCACACCTTCGTGAACAGCCGCCCCGGTGCGGACGGTCCGGAACAAGTAACGGTCGACGACGCCGCCTGGGCCACGTTGACCCTCGCCTCCGGGGCCCTCGCCTCCGTGGAAGTCTCCCGCATGGCCACGGGCCAGAAGAACTCGCTCAAGCTCGAGGTCTACGGCGACAAGGGGTCCATCCTGTTCGACTTGGAAGCCATCAATGAGCTCGGCTTCCTCGACGCCACACTCCCTGTCCGGGAACAGGGCTTCCGCCGGATCCTGGTCAACGAACCGGAGCACCCCTACATGGACGCCTGGTGGCCGCAGGGCCACGTCATCGGCTGGGAACACACCTTCACCCACGAGATCCGCGACTTCCTCACCGCCATCGACGCCGGGACCCCGCCGTCGCCGTCGTTCGACGACGGTCTCGCCGTCCAGCGGGTGCTGGCCGCCATCGAGGAATCCGCCGACGCCAAGTCCGCCATCATCCAGGTCGCCGGCCACTGACCGCCACGGCCCGAAGCAGCCCCGAAAACCCTTTTGCAAGGAGAACCAATGCCCCGCCCGTATACCCTGTTCACCGGCCAGTGGGCCGACCTGCCCTTCGAGGAAGTCGCGCGCCTGGCCTCCGGTTGGGGCTACGACGGCCTGGAAATCGCTGTCTCCGGGGACCACCTGGACGCCTGGCGCTGGGACGAACCCGGCTACGTCGAGAACAAGCTCGCCATCCTGGACAAGTACAACCTCAAGGTCTGGGCCATCTCCAACCACCTCAAAGGCCAGGCCGTGTGCGATGACCCCATCGACTTCCGCCACCAGGGAATCGTCGGCGCCAAGGTCTGGGGCGACGGGGACCCCGAAGGCGTCCGTCAACGCGCCGCCGAGGAAATGAAGCACACCGCCCGCCTCGCCCGCGCGCTCGGGGTGGACACCGTGGTCGGATTCACCGGCTCCTCCATCTGGCAATACGTCGCCATGTTCCCGCCCGTCCCCGAGAAAGTCATCGAGGCCGGCTACCAGGACTTCGCCGACCGCTGGAACCCCATCCTGGACGTCTTCGACGAATGCGGTGTCCGCTTCGCCCACGAAGTCCACCCGAGCGAAATCGCCTACGACTACTGGACCACCGTCCGGACCCTCGAAGCCATCGGGCATCGGGAAGCGTTCGGGCTGAACTGGGACCCCTCCCACTTCATGTGGCAAGGCATCGATCCCGTCTCCTTCATCTGGGACTTCAAGGACCGGATCTACCACGTGGACTGCAAGGACACCAAGCTCCGCCCCACCGGCCGCAACACCGTCCTGGGCTCCCACCTGCCCTGGGGCGATCCCCGCCGCGGCTGGGACTTCGTCTCCGCCGGACGCGGCGACGTGCCCTGGGAATCCTCCTTCCGGGCTCTCACCGCGATCGGCTACAACGGGCCAATTTCCGTGGAATGGGAAGACGCCGGCATGGACCGCCTCCACGGCGCCCCCGAAGCCCTCGCCGCCCTCAAGAAGTTCGACTTCCCGCCCTCGCAAACCAGCTTCGACGCCGCCTTCAACCAGGACTGACCCTCCGGTTAGCGCGAACGGGCAGCAGATGACCCCAAAATCCGATTTTGCGGGCATCTGCTGCCAACTCGCGCCCCGAAATACCCCAAGGAAGCACTGTGATACGAACCCTCCAACCGGGCCAGCGCTGCGAGGTATGGATCGCCTCTACCACCGGCACTTCCGAGCTCGTTTTTGCCACGGACGATCTGCTGCTTGAGGCACCGAACTGGACGCTCGATGGCCAGGCCCTCATCCTCAACGGGGACGGGGCACTTTGGCGGCTAGATCTGTCCGGAGGACTCGAAAAGATTGCCATCACCGGCGTCCCGGACCTCAATAACGACCACGTCCTCGCGCCCGACGGCGCCACCATCTACCTCTCGGCGAATGACGGCCACATCTACCGCGCAGATCTTCGGGGCGGCGAGGCGGACCGTCTCACCGCCGACGACGGGTCCTTCCATTTCCTGCACGGCGTCAGTCCTGACGGGCTTGAACTCGCCTACGTCGGCATCGACGGCGGCGATTTCAGCAAGCCGGGCCAACTCATGACGATGCCCGCGGCCGGCGGCCCAGCGGCGCTCGTGGACACCGGCCCTGGCCACTGCGACGGACCCGAGTACTCTCCGGACGGGAAGTGGCTCTACTTCAATACGGAGTCATTCACCACGCAGGCCGGGCATGCGCAAATTGCGCGCGCACGGGTTGACGGTACGGGCTTTGAGCGCTTGCTCGACAGCGACAGCGTCGACTGGTTCCCGCACCTCTCGCCCGACGGGCGGCTGGCCAGTTACATCCGCTTCCCCGGCGGCACGGTAGGCCACCCCGCGGACTTGCCGGTCGACGTCGTCATTGTTTCCACCAACGACTGGGCGACGCCGCTCCACACGTGGCCCCTTTTCGGAGGCCAGGGGACGCTCAACGTCAACAGCTGGTCACCCGACTCCACCCGCTTCGCGTTTGTCGCCTATCCAAGCAATCTCCCAGAAGGGGGCTCATGACAGACATCGAGGCAAAAAATTGTTGAACAATTCCCACATGTGATGCATCATTGGGTGTAGGCCCCGATTGAGATCGGGATCACAAAGCCCGCCCAACGTTCCATGGAGGAACCATGTCCGCGACCACTTCGCCAAGCCCAACACGGCGCAGCAAACCCTCGGCAGGCGCCATCAAAGCCTTCATCGCCAGCGTCACAGGCACCTCCCTGGAGTACTACGACTTCGCCATCTACTCCGTTGCCTCAGCGCTCGTCTTCCCCAAGATCTTCTTCCCGGGCAACGATGAATACACCGGCCTCCTGCTCTCCTTCTCCGCCTTCGCAGTGGGCTACCTTGCCCGGCCCATCGGCGGCGTCGTCTTTGGCCGGCTCGGGGACAAGATCGGACGCAAGAATGTCCTGGTCATCACCCTCGTACTCATCGGCGCGGCCACGGTCCTGATCGGCGCCTTGCCGGACTACCACACCATCGGCATTGGAGCCACGATCATCCTGGTCCTCCTTCGCCTGCTCCAGGGCATCGGCGTCGGCGGCGAATGGGGCGGCGCCGTGCTGCTGTCCAGCGAATACGCCAATCCCAACAAGCGCGGGTTCTGGTCCTCCGCCGCCCAGATCGGCCCGCCCGCCGGCAACTTGCTCGCCAACGGCGCCCTGGCGGTCCTGGCGGCGGCGATGAGCAACGAAGCCTTCATCGCATGGGGCTGGCGCGTGGCATTCCTCAGCTCTGCCATCCTTGTTGCCTTCGGCCTCGTCATCCGGCTCAAGCTTGAGGAAACCCCGGTATTCAAGGCAATCGAGGCCACGGGCGAACGGCCCAAGGCTCCCATCAAGGAGGTCCTCAGCACCCAGGTCCGCCCCCTGCTTGCTGCGGCCCTGTGCCGGATCTGCCCTGACGTTCTGTACTCCCTGTTCACCGTCTTCGTCGCGGTCTACGCCACCAAGGAACTGGGGATGACCACCGGCAACGTGCTGGGTGCGGTGCTGGTTGGCTCGGCGTTCCAACTGATCCTGATTCCGGCGGCCGGAGCCGTCACGGACCGGTTCAACCGCCGGCTTGTTTACGGCATCACCGCTGCGGCCACTGCGGTGTACATCCCGCTGTTCTTCCTCATGATCCAGTCGCGTTCCGTGCTGGTCTTGACCGTGGGCGTCGTGATCGGCCTGGGACTGCACGCGTTCATGTACGGCCCGCAGGCAGCCTTCATCACCGAGCAGTTCCCGGCCAGGCTCCGCTACGCCGGCAGTTCGCTGGCCTATACCGTAGCGGGAGTGGTCGGCGGAGCTGTGGCCCCGTTGATCTTCACAGCCCTTTACGCCGCTTCCGGCAACTGGCTCCTGATCGCCGGGTATTTGCTGGCCACGGCAGTCGTGACCATTGTCGGCCTCGCCTTGGGCAGGGATCCGCAGCCGGAAGAGGACCTTCGCCTGCTCCAGGAAGCCCAGGCATAAGCACCACAGCGCTACGGAAGGCGGAATGGTTCGGCGGCCATCGCCGTCGTGATTCCTGCTTGGATGCCCCTTAAGATCAGTCTTGAGGGGCATCTCCGCGCCACATTCCTGAGAGGAACCGCATGAGCCAGACAATCCGTGAAGCAACAGCGGACGACGCCGGACGGCTGGCGGAGCTTGCAGCCGTCACCTTTCCGCTCGCCTGCCCGCCGGAATCCTCGCCCGAAGACATCGCCGCGCACCTACGCAAAACCCTCAGCGCGGAAAAGTTCACGGAGTACCTCGCCGATCCGGACATCACCATCCTGGCCATCGATGCCGCCGGTGAACTCCGCGGCTACAGCATGCTCGTCGCCCGCCCAGCGAGCGATGCCGACGTCGCATCGGCCCTGACCCTGACGCCTTGCGTGGAACTGAGCAAATGCTACGTCCATCCTGGACACCACGGCCTGGGTGCCGCCGCGGAGCTCATGAAGGCCACCTTGGACCACGCTGCTGGCACTGGCGCGGCGGGGGTGTGGCTTGGCGTCAACAGCCAGAATGCCAAGGCGGTCCGTTTCTACGAGAAGAGCGGATTCAGGAAGGTCGGGACCAAGTCGTTCCGCCTTGGTGATGCCGTAGAACACGATTTCGTCATGGAACGGGCGGTCTAGGAACCTGTGACGCGCGGAATTCCCAGCGACGCGTGAATTCCCGTAGCGCCATCCCGTTTCCGCCTCGCACATCATTTTGCGCATCGTGAACGCCGGGCTGTGACCAGTCCAACAGACCGATCCGGGAATGACAGGCCGGGCCTTCCTGTTGTCGCCGGCATGAAGATTGAGATCTGGTCAGACGTCGCTTGCCCGTGGTGCTACATCGGAAAGCGCCGGTTCGAAACGGCCCTCGCCGAATTCCCGCACCGCGACTCGGTTGAGATCCAGTGGCGCAGCTACCAGCTGGACCCGAGCATCCCCGAGCACTACGACGGCACCGAGCTCGATTACCTGAGCAAGCGCAAGGGCATGGATCCTTCGCAGGTCAGCCAGATGTTCGATCACGTCGCTTTGCAGGGCAAAGGCGAGGGACTCAACTATCGCTTCGACGACGTCGTGGTGGCAAACAGCTTCACTGCGCACCGCCTGATCCACCTCGCGGCAGCCCATGGCAAGCAGGACAAAGCCAAGGAACTCCTCCTGAGCGGCCACTTTGAACACGGCAAAGACATCGGAAGCCAGGAATACCTGACCCGGCTTGGCAGCCAGTTGGGGCTGCCGGAAGCCGAGGTCGCGGAGTTGTTCAGCACCGACAAGTACGCCGAGGACGTCCGCGGCGACATCGCCGAAGCCCGGATGCTCGGCGTCACGGGGGTGCCCTTCTTCGTCATCGACCGCAAGTATGGCCTCTCCGGCGCACAGCCCGCCGAGGTTTTCACCCAGGCCCTCACCCAGGCATGGCAGGAAGCCAATCCGCTGGTCGCCGTCGGAAGCCCGGACGCCGAAGCCTGCGGTCCGGACGGCTGCGCGATCTAGCTTCTCCGCCGCTCAAGGATCCGCGCGAGCTTCGCACACACACAGCTTTGCTGACAGATCACTGTAAAGTGTCTGTATGCCCAGGATTACGGCCGCCAACAATGCGGCGCAACGCGCTGAAACCCGACGCCGGATCCTGACTGCCTTCGGCGAGCTGCTGTTTACCCACGGCCTGCCCGGCTTGACCATGACCGACGTTGCGCGGCACGCGGGCGTCGGGCGGACCGCGGTGTACAACTACTACGCCGACATGGAACAGCTCCTGATCGCGTACGCCTTGCACGAGACCGAACGATTCCTGGGCGACCTGCGCGATTCCCTCGATGCGTTGCCGAACCCCGTGGACCGGCTGGCCCTGTACGTACGCGCCCAAGTGGAAGACCTGAGCCGCCGGCACCTCCCGCCGGGCCCCGCGATGGCGGCCGTCCTCTCCCCCGCTTCCTTTGCGAAATTGGCGGATCACGTGGGCGAACTCAACTTACTGCTCCAGGACATCCTGCGCGACGGAATCGCAGCAGGCTACCTTCCGCCCACCGACGTCGAGCAGCTCGCCAGGCTCATCCACGGAACCCTCTCGTCCAGCGCGGCCCGCGGCAACGCGGCAAACGGGTCGGAACCGGACGAGCTTGAGGGGCGGCTGGTCCAGACCGTGCGTTTCATCCAGTTGGGCGCCGGAGCAAGGTTCGACGACGACGGCCGGCCCGCGCGCCTGGCGTGACACTCCCGCCGGGGCTGGCGCCGACGTCAAGACTTCGGTATCACCGGCAACTTCGAATTGTCCGCAATCCGTTGGTCTTCGCGCGGGCAACTGAGTTTGCCCGGCGTATTGTCTACGAGCTCGGGCGGCACCAGTGCCGAGAAGCCGGGCGCGAGGATGAGGTCCACTGTGGCATCCGTGCGCTGGTCCTGGAAGTAGTCGGTGCCCGCAATGTTCCGTTGGATGTTGAACGCTGCCGCTTGGCCTCCGGATCCCGAAACAACTACCGCCGATCCGGTGTAGCTCGTGGTGGTGTTGTCGACGCCGCCAACGTCGTATCCCCGGGCTTTCAGCTGGTCAGCCACGCTCTTCGCCAAGCCAGCCCGGCCGGCGGCATTGTAGACATTGACTTTGACCTTGTTGTTGGGCATGTAGTCGAAGACGGTGGTTGGACACAGGGTCGCCGGAGCCTTGCTGGCGACGGCCGAGGGAAAGCGGATCACGCCGTTCATGACTGCCCAGGCGCCCACCACCCCGGCAAGGATCACTCCGACGAGCAGTGCGAGGACGATGCCGTGCAAGAGACGGCGGCTGAACCACCCGGGATGGTTTTCAGGCCCGGGAGTATCGGCAAAAGTGGCTCGTAGTTCCGGCCCGCTGACAATGCGATGCCCGTGCAGGCGTGTCGCATCCTTTGGACGTCTCCGGGACTTCTTCGGAGCACCATTCTGGGGCACGTCCACCTGCTCTTCCGGGAGTGTCTCATTAACCATCTATCACCAGCACCCGGGCGTGGATGGCAGTGCGTTGGTGGAGGGCTGTACGGACGGCACGGTGAAGTCCGTCTTCGAGGTACAACACGCCTTGGTACTGAACCACGTGCGGGAAAAGGTCCCCGAAAAAGGTTGAGTCCTCGGCCAACAGTGCTTCCAGGTCGAGGGTGCGCTTGGTGGTGACAAGTTCATCGAGCCTGACCGGACGCGGCGGCAGCGAGGCCCAGTCCTTGGGCGTGGAAAAACCATGGTCGGGGTACGGGCGTCCCTCGCCCACAGCTTTGAAGATCACTGTGCAAGCCTAAAGAAGTAAGACGTCCAAGGGAACTTACGGGAACACTCCCACCAAGGTTGTGGCCAAATGGTAACCGTAGGCGGCCGGTACCCCCGCAAGCGGAGCCCCCTGCCGCCGTCGGCCGTCACACCGCAGCCGCCGTGAAGCAGGACTGACAGAATGGGATCATGACTGCTCCAATGCCAGGCACCGCGCACCCGGCTGCTCCCGCCCTCGCACTCCTCCTCGACGTCGACGGCCCCGTCGCGAGTCCCGTGACGCGCGACGTGAAGCCGGAAATCATCGCCGATCTTGTGAGTTTGGCGTCCGCAGGCATCCCTGTCATTTTCAACACCGGCCGCTCAGACGCCTTCATCCGCGAGCAGGTCATGGCGCCCATGATCGCCGCCGGAATGCCCGCAGGAACCGTGGTCCACGCGATCTGCGAGAAGGGCGCCGTGTGGTTCAGCTACACCTCGGGCGGCCCCGGCCCCATCCATGTGGACCATGAACTCGCCGTTCCGAAAGCGTATGGCGACGACGTCCGCCGGATGGTGGCGGAGGACTACGCAACGCACATGTTCTTCGATGAGACCAAGCGGGCCATGGTGTCCGTGGAGCAGCATCTGGACGTCCCGAGCGACGACTACCTGGCCGAGCAGAAGCTCTTCGACGCCGATGCCTTGGAGCTCATGGGCCGGCATGGGCTCTCTGCCGCGCTCCTGGACCACCACGCACCAGGGTCCGACGACGCTGCCGACTACCGCCTGGATCCCACCATCATCTCCACGGACATCGAATCCATCCGGCTCGGCAAGGATCTCGGAGCCAGCCGCGCGGTGGAACTCCTCGCCGCGCAAGGAATCACCCCGCAGGCTTGGCGGACAGTGGGTGATTCGCGCACGGACTACGCGATGGCCGATTGGCTCCACCACAATGACCACAGCGTCAAGCACATCGACGTCCGTCCCGCGGACGGTGTGCCCAACAAGCCCTACGATGTTCTTACAGCCACAGACCTCGGCCTGGGCGAGGACGTCATTCACGACGACGCCGGCGGCGCATTCCTGCGCAGCTGGCGTGAAGCCTTGGCGGGCTGAGTCGCTAAACCCGCGTTTCCCACAACCTTTCGGAGAAAAGCCATCACAGTCATGGACCAGCAAGCGATTTACTTCGGTAGCCCCGCCTCCGACGACGACGCGGTCGTTCCAGAACCGACGTCGCCCGCCGTCGAGGCGCGCCTCAAGCACCGCGCCGACGTCGTCCGCCATCGTGGCCGATACAGCTTGCTGAACCGGAACCGCACGCCGCAGCAGGTCATGGTCGAAGATCTCCTCTTCATTCGCGCGGCGTTGGACGCGGCAGGGCTGGATTTCATCCTGGTCCGCGGAAACGATCACCGGCCGGTGATCGCCGTTGATTGGAACCTCCGGAAGAAGCTGCGCCAGGCGTTGGTGTCCGCTTTCCGGAACGAACCGTTCTACTCCATGACCGTGGATGCCCGGAAGAAATCCACCCTGCTGGTGGCGGACGGTGAGCTCTCCAGCAACCGGAAGGCCCGGATCTTCAGGCTGTTCCGTCCACGCGTGGAACCCGGAGGCGGGTTGACCTACGGTCCTTCCCTCGGCGTGCAGCTGGAATTGTGGGAGTTCGACGGCGAGCAACTCGTGCTGCCCGTGGAGAACTCGCTGACCCGGCGAACCATGCTGCGCCAGGACGCCGTTCGGGGCACGGTGAATCGCCACGGGCTGAGCTGGCCAACCATCGAGAACATGTTCGCGGACCACGCGAGCGACATCGACTTCGACGTCGACATCGTCTTTTCATGGGTGGACGGCAACGACCCCGCCTACATCGCGGCCCGCCGCGAGCAGATGAAGGACGTCGTCCTCGGCGAGGGTGACGCCCACGAGGCCCGTTTCCGGCAGATCAACGAGCTCAAATACGCCCTGCGCTCCGTGTACATGTACGCGCCGTGGATCCGCCGGATCTACATCGCCACGGACTCACCCGCGCCGGAGTGGCTGGCCGAACACCCTGACGTCAGGATCGTGCGCAGCGAAGAGTTCTTCAAGGACTCCTCGGTGCTGCCCACCCACAACTCGCAGGCCGTGGAATCCCAGCTGCACCACATTGGGGATCTCTCCGAGCACTTCCTTTACTCCAACGACGACATGTTCTTCGGCCGCCCCGTAGCGCCGGACATGTTCTTCACCCCCGGCGGAATAACCAAGTTCATCGAAGCCTCCACCCGGATTGGACTGGGAGCGAACGACGCCGAACGCAGCGGGTTCGAGAACGCCGCCCGTGTCAACAGGAAGCTCCTCTGGGAGCGGTTCGGCCGCATCACCACGCGCCACTTGGAGCACACCGCCGCTCCGTTGCGCCGCAGCGTGATCGCCGAGATGGAGCGCGAGTTTCCGGCCGAGTTCGCCAAGACGGCAGGCAGCAGGTTCCGCGCGGCGGACAACATCTCCGTGACCAACTCGTTCTACCACTACTACTCGCTGCTCACCGGGCGTGCAGTGACGCAAACTGCCGCCAAAGTCCGGTACGTGGACACCACCCTGTGGTCAGGGCTGCACTACCTGCCCACGCTTCTGGCGAAACGCAATGTGGACTTTTTCTGCCTCAACGACGGCAGCTTCCCCGAGGTGGCCGCGGACGAACGGGCCGGGCTCGTGACGGACTTCATGGAGAAGTACTTCCCGGTCAAAGCTCCGTGGGAGAAGTAGTCCGCTAGCGCCGCGTCATCTCCGGGCGCTTCGCGTCCACCCTGACAGCGCGTTCGTGGGTAGGCCGCTGGGGAATCCGGACACCTGCTTCGGCGAGCCGGCGCCTGGTGGCTTCCGGGCTGACGTACTCGCCGACGGTTGGTGACTTCCCCAACGGCACCACCGAATGCACAATGGTCTGCTCGTAGACGTGCACCAGGTTGAAGGCTTGGGCGCCATCCCGTCCCCGGGTGCCGCCCTGCGGAACGTTGAGGTCCTGCGTGTAGCAGCTCGCGGAAGCCACTGACACGGGGACGCCAGCGAACGTGGCTGTGGTGGAGTAGTGCAAGTGGCCGCCCAGGATGGAACGGACATCGGAATTGCGTACTACCTCGGCCAGCGCAGCTTGCCCGCGCAACTCCACGAGGATGGCTAGGTCAAGGACGCTCGGAACCGGCGGGTGGTGAAGGGCAAGGATGGTGCCGTCGGGGGCAGGGGTGGCGAGCTCCGACGACAACCAGTCGAGCTGGCTCTGGCTCAGTTCGCCGTGATGGAAGCCCGGCACGGAAGTATCCAGCGTGATGATCCGCAGCCCGTTGACGAAGTAGCTGTGATCCACCGGGGCGTCATTGCCGCTCTGGTCGAACAGCCCCGCCCGGAAATTGGCACGGTCATCATGGTTTCCCATCGCCCAGATCACGCGTGCGCCCATCTCGTGGCAGGCGGGCTCGACGATCGCCCGGAGTTTGGCGTAAGCGTCCGGTTCGCCTTGATCGGCCAGGTCACCGGTGAAGATCACGGCGTCGGGGCGGACCTTGGACGCATGGACTTCCGAAAAGAGTTGCCTGAGATGGGCTTCGCTATCAACCGCGCCGTACAGGGGTTCCGACCCTCCCACCAGATGGGAGTCGCTCAGGTGCAGAAGGACGTGTCCTGGCCGAGGATATTCGGCCTCGATGAGCTCCATTACTACCTTCGGGTCGGTAGGAGACGGCGCCTCCAGTGTCTGCCCCAATAAACCCAATCCAACCAGACAAAAGGCTAACGCAGGGTAACTTACGGACGGAATGTTGGAAAATTACTCACGCGCCCCCTCCGAGCGAGTCCACCGCTGCCAGCACGGCCCGCGACGCATCACGTCCGCCGATGGTCACACGCACCCCCTCGCCGTCGAACGCCCGGACCGAAACGCCGTGGCGCACACAGGCTTGCTCCAGCTCCCCTGCCCGCTCCACCGGAATCCACAGGAAGTTCGCGCCACTTTCCGGCACCTGAAAGCCGCGGTTCCGCAGTTTCCCGGCAAGGAACTCCCGCTCCGCCACGATTGCCGAGACGGTCGCGTGCAGGAGCGCTTCTTCGGCCCAAGCTGCAACAGCTCCTGCCTCGGCCACCCTGCTCAGGCCGAACGGCGGCGCCGACCTCCGCAGGTTGCCAACAATGTCCGGAGCGGCGGCCAGGTATCCAACCCGCGCTCCGGCGAGCCCGTAGGCCTTGGAGAAGGTCCGAAGGACCACCACATTGGGGAACATCGCCAGCAGGGCTACTTCGTCCTCTTCCGGCTGGGTGAATTCGCGGTAGGCCTCATCGAGCACCACCAGCACGTTTCCGGGCACCTGGCTGAGGAAACGAACCAGTTCATCATGCTGGATCACGGTCCCCGTGGGGTTGTTCGGGTTGCAGACAATCACAGCTTTCGTGCGCTCCGTGATCGCGTCCGCCATGGCGTCCAGCCCATGCCGGAACCCGGCGTCGAGCGCCACCCGAACGCTTGACGCCCCTGCCACGGTCACCAGAATGGGATATGCCTCGTAGCTGCGCCAGGCATGAACCACCTCGGTGCCGGGCCCGGTGTATGCCGTAAGCAACTGCTGGAGCAAGGACAACGAGCCTGCCCCCACCACCACCTGATCATCCGCGAGCCCCAAGCGCCGTGCGATCGCTGCCACCAGCTCGTCGCCAAAGAGGCTCGGGTAGCGGTTCAGCCCCGGCGGCGGCGGCCGCGATGGCGTCCTGGACAGCGGACGACGGCGGCACGGAAGACTCGTTGGAAGACGCCACCCAGGTGACGCTGCCCAGACCTGAGGCCCGGGAGTAGCTCGGAAGCGCCGCGATGCCGGGTCGAGGCAACGGACGCGGCGACTGGCTCACCGGAGCCTGCGAAACTTGCGGCGAAGTACGGGCGGGCGCCAGGACCTTGCCGGGGTTCATCAGGTTGTCCGGGTCCAAGGCTGCCTTAATTGCGGCCATGACGCCCACCCCGGCGGGATGCTCAGCGCGGAGTGAATCCATTTTGCCGGCACCGATGCCGTGCTCGCCCGTGCAGGTGCCTCCCATCGAGAGTGCGCGGGCCACGAGCCGCCGGTTCAGGGCCGAGGCCCCTGCCAACGCGTCGTCGTCCCCGGGTTTGAGGACAATGGCAAGATGGAAATTTCCGTCGCCCGCATGCCCGGCAATGGGGGCCACCAACCCCGAGGCAACGATGTCTTCCTTGGTGGCGGCGATGCATTCGGCCAGCCGTGAGATGGGTACGCATACATCCGTCAACCACGTGTGCGCGCCGTCCACGAGGGCCTGGCACGCCGGCAGGACGTCGTGCCGGGCCTGCCATAGCCGCTGGCGGTCCGTCGCCTCCGTGGCGAAGTCGAAGCCGCTGCCACCGTGCCTGACGGCGATAGCCTGGATTTGCCCCGTCTGCTCCTCCACTGCGCGTGGAGTCCCGTGGAACTCGAACAGCAAGCTGGCAGTTCCGGGCAATTCGAGCGCGGAGTAGGCGTTGACGGCGGCGATGGTGGTGTCGTCCAGCAACTCCACGCGAGCGAGCGGGATCCCCGCTTGGATGGCTTCCTGCACTACCAGGGACGCCGCCTCAATCGAGGGGAATCCGCAGACGGCGGCCGAGACGGCTTGCGGTTGGCCGTAGACGCGGAGCGTGACCTCGGTAATGATCCCCAGGGTGCCCTCCGCGCCGACGAAGAGATGCGTGAGGTCGTAGCCGGCCGCGGATTTCCTCGCCCGGCCACCTGTGCGCACAATTTCGCCGCTGGCAAGAACCACCTTCAGGCCCAGGACGCTTTCGCGCATCGTCCCATAGCGGACGGCCGTGGTGCCGCTGGCACGGGTGGAGCACATGCCACCGACGCTCGCGTCCACGCCCGGGCCCACCGGGAAGAACAGGCCATAGGAACCCAGCTCAGCGTTGAGGGCGCTCTTCATCACTCCGGCCTGGACCGTGACATCCAGATCCGCCGGGCTGAGGCGCAGGATGCCGGTCATGCCGGAAAGATCGATCGTGACCACCCCGGCCCGGGCGTTGGCACCTCCTTCGAGTCCCGTTCCGGCCCCGATCGGCACCACCGGCACGCCGTGCGCGGCGCAAATCCGTACTGCCGTCGCGACATCTTCCGTGGAGGACGGACGCACAACGGCGTCCGGCAGCCCCGATGGAAGGTGCGAACGGTCATGTGAACGGGCAGTGCGGGCGGCGGTATCGACGGCGACCTTGCCGCCCAGCGCTTGCTGGAGTTCGACGATGGCGGCGGGGACCGCCGTCGGGCGCTCGACTTCAGTGCGTTCGACTTCACTGCCCTCCAGCAACGCGCCAAACTGTGCCGGATTGCTCATGCAAGGACCTTGGACAGGAATGCCTGGGTGCGCGGCTCGCGCGGGTCTTCGAGGACCTGGTGCGGATCGCCGCTTTCCACGAGCTGCCCGTCGGCCATGAAGTGGACCACGTTGCCCACTTCCTTGGCGAAGCCCATCTCATGGGTGACCACAATCATCGTCATCCCTGAGTCCGCAAGCGAGCGCATCACGTCCAGCACCTCACCCACGAGCTCGGGGTCCAGCGCCGACGTGGGTTCGTCAAAGAGCATGACCGAGGGCTTGAGCGCGAGCGAGCGAGCGATCGCCACGCGCTGCTGCTGGCCGCCCGAGAGCTGGCCCGGGTAGTGGTCCTCCTTGTCCGCCAGCCCTACGCGCGCCAACAGCTGCCGGCCTTCCTCGACGGCCTGTTCCTTGGGGATGCGCTGGACCACCGTTGGCCCCTCGATGACGTTTTCCAGGGCAGTGCGGTGTGGAAAGAGATTGAACTGCTGGAAGACCATGCCGATCGATGCGCGTTGCTTCGCGGTCTCGTGCTCCTTGAGTTCGTGAAGCTTGTTGCCGGAGCGCCGATACCCGATCCGCTCACCCTGGACCCACAGCTGGCCGCCGTCGATCTTTTCCAAGTGGTTCATACAGCGGAGGAAGGTGCTCTTTCCCGAGCCTGACGGCCCCAGCAGGCACGCGACCTCGCCTGCATTGATATCCAGGCTGATGCCTTTAAGGACCTCCAGATGGCCGAAGGACTTGCGTATGTCCCGGGCCCGAACGATTGGTTCCTTCACTTGACCTTCTCCAGTTCTTCTGCGGGTCCGCTAGCCGTCGCCAAAGAGGCGCTCGACGCCGGCGGGAGACCGGACTTCGAGAGAGCGTTCGCTGCGGCACTCGGGAGTGATTTGGCGGCTTTCATTGGGGTGAAGCCCCGTTCAAAGTGCCGTTCCACGTAGTACTGGCCCACGGACAGGACCGCTGTGACGGCCAGGTACCAAAGTGCCGCCACGATCAGCAGCGGGATGGTCTGGAACGTGCGCGAGTAGATGATCGAAACCGACGTCAAGAGCTCGCTGTAGCCGATGACGATCACCAGCGAGGTGTACTTGAGCATGCCGATGGTCTCGTTGCCGGTGGGCGGGATGATGACGCGCATGGCCTGCGGGAGGATGACGCGGCGCATGGTCTGTAGCCTCGTCATTCCCATAGCTTTGGCTGCCTCGGTCTGGCCCACCGGGATAGCCCGGATGCCGGAGCGGACAATCTCACCCATATACGCGCCCTCGTTGAGGCTCAGGCCCAGGATCGCCGCGGTGAACGGGGAGATCAGCGTGTTGGTGGAGATTTCGAAGAAGCTGGGGCCGAAGGGAACGCCCAGCACCAGCTTCGGGATCAGCGCCGCCATGAAGAACCAGAACAGGAGTTGGACCATGAGCGGGGTGCCGCGGAAGAACCAGGAGTAGGCCCACGCGGCGGAGGAAAGTATGGGGTTCGGGGACAAGCGGCACACGGCCACGGCGATTCCCAGGACGATGCCGATGGCCATCGAAACAGCGGTCAGCATCAGCGTATTACCCAGGCCGGCCAGCACCGGAGCGGCGAACAGGTATTCTCCCACCGTGCCCCACTGGAACCGCTGGTTGGTGACCATGCCATAGGCCATGAGCGCTACGCCAAGGACCACCACTCCTGCCATGACCCAGCGCCCGCGGTAGCGGGCAGGGACGATCGAGAGATTCTGCTCCTCCTCCGTAGCCGTGTACAGGGTCACTTGGTGGCTCCGTTGACGGTGAACTTCTCGATCACGTGGTCATCCATCTTGTACTTGGCGAGGATCGACTTATAGGTGCCGTCTGCCTTGATCTGCTCCATGGCCTTCTGCACCACGTTGATCAGGTCCGTGCTGTCCTTGGGGAACACGATGCCGAAGAATCCCTCCTGATACGGTTTGCCCATCACCAAGTCACCGTTGCTCTCGGCGGCGACCACTGACCCCGACGTGGTATCGAGCAGGAAGGCGTCCACCCGTCCGCTCTGTAGCGCCAGGACTGCCTGGTTCTGCCCGGCATAGATGGTGATGGCGAGCTGTTCCTTCCCCGCGGCCTGGCATTTGCCGGACTGGGCCGCGGCGTCGGCATCCTCGGTAGTGCCTTTGACGATGCCCACCTTTGCGCCGCACAGATCGTCGAGTGACTTCACGTTGTGCGGATTGGCCTTGGTGGTCATGATGCCGGCGCCTGCCGAGAAGTAGTCCAGGAAGCTGACCTGCTTCTGCCGCTCGGGAGTGTCCGACATCGCGGACATGCCCATGTCATAGCGGCCCGACGCGAGGCCCGGGATGATGGCGTCGAAAGCGATGTTGTCGAAGGCGAGGGTAACGCCGAGCTTCTTCTCGAGGGCGTCCGCGAGCTCACGGTCGATTCCGACGATGGTCTTTCCGTCCTTGTCGATGGACTCGAACGGAGGATACTCGACGTTGCTGGCCACCTTGATGGTGCCCGCCCCCTGGATCTCCTTGGGCAACTGGCCGAAGAGCGGCGCCTTTGCCGCATTTGCCGCTGCGCTTGCGTCGCCACCCGCACTGGCCGAGCCGCCACAAGCGGTCAGTCCGACGACGGCGGCGAGTGCAATGGCCACGAGGGCCGGCTTACGGAGGGAGAATTCAGAAATATTCAATGCGTGCTCCTTGGGTTATTACGGCTTAGTGCGAACTATGGAACAACTGCTGCCGGAATGGAAATTCAGAAAGAGTCTCTGCGATCTTGGATCAGCATAGAGATGAATTGGACGCATCACAATAGCCATTCGGCGTGAATTCAAAAGTACTTCTAAATGACAAATGCCGGATCCGAAGAGCATCGGATCCGGCATGTGAAAATGGGCAGGCTAAATCGAAAGCCGTTGAAATCCCAGCCCCCAGGCGGGCCCATGACCCGCACCAGGGAGGCCAATTCGCCCCGCAAACAAAGGGGAAGCCGCCGTTGATCGGCCTAGAGTTCCAGCACCAACCTCTCCCCGCGGCAGCGTGAAACACAAATCATCATTGTTTCATTTGAGGCACGTTCTTCGTCACTGAGAATTTCATCGCGATGATCTGGAATTCCAGCCAAAACCACCGTTTCGCACGTCCCACACGTTCCTTTTCTGCAGGAATTCAACGCGGGAACTCCCGATCGCTGCAGGGCATCGAGAATTGTCTCGGTTTCCGCAACATCAATTTCAAGTCCGTCAGCGGTTTCCACCACGAAAGGCAAGTTGTCGCGGGCGGCGTTCCCGATATCCTGCCCGGAACCGGCGGGGGCAGAACCGGCGGGGCCGGTCCCGGCGTCGGGCTCGGCGTGACCGAAGTCCTCGAAGAGCAGCTGCGGAACCACGCCGGC
Source organism: Arthrobacter sp. MMS24-S77 (assembly GCF_054888235.1). NCBI lineage: Bacteria > Bacillati > Actinomycetota > Actinomycetes > Micrococcales > Micrococcaceae > Arthrobacter > Arthrobacter sp. MMS24-S77. Next base: position 333,918 of record NZ_JBTZRN010000001.1, on the reverse strand, counting down.
CCGGTGGGCCGAGCGGAGCTCGCTGAGCAACCGCGGCGGGCCGCAGGCGTAAACCGTCGAGTCCGCGTTGAGCCCTTCTTCCCGGAGGTAGCCAATCAAGTCCAGGGCGCCGGAAACGTCTTTGGCATGGATCCTGGTTTTCGTCCCAGCGGGGTCAAGACCGGCAATCTCGTCCAGGAAAGCCATCGAATGAAGGTTGGACCCCAAATACAACAGTTTCCAAGGCTCGCCGGCCGCCTGCGCTGCGCGGATCATCGGCAGCAGGGGCGTGATTCCGATCCCGCCGGCCACGAAGACCTTCTCCCCAGAACCCGCCGTTCCACGGAAATTGTTCTTGGGGCCCCGGACATCGAGGACATCCCCCGCCCGCAACTCCTCGTGGACAAAACTCGATCCGCCCCGGCTGGATTGCTCGCGCAACACTGCGATGCGCCAAGCGGACCGATCCTCAGGCTCGGAGCAGAGGGAGTATTGGCGCAGTATTCCGTTGGAAAACAGCACATCGATGTGGGCGCCAGGCTCCCATACCGGCAGCGCACCGCCGTCGGGATCCTTGAGAATCACCGAAACGACCCCGTCCGCCTCCCTCCGGAGCACACTGACCGCTACTTGAAAGAAGCCTTTTGCAGCGAGCACCGCAGTGCCCGGCTGGGCAGCGTCAGTGGCCTGGAGCATCATCGATGCCTCCGCCGATCGCGGCGTTCACTGCGGCCACGACAGCCCCGGCGTGGACCAGTTCCCCGGCTTTGCGTAGCCGCGGATACAGGACAACGTCCTGCTTGATGTGGCCGATCGCCCGGCCGTCGGCTGCTGCGGTGGAACGCAAGAGGGCCAGGGCGGCCAGGCTCGCTGCGGCAGGTTTCGCCCCTGCCGTGGCGGACATGTCCATCCGCAGTTCCAAGGCCTGCGCGGCCATCAGCAACTCCACGGCGACCACAGACTCGATGTTGGCGACAATCTGGCGCGCGTGCCGCCCCGCGTTGTTGGCCATGGACACATGGTCTTCCTGGTTGGCACACGTCGGGATGGAGTCCACGCTGTCCGGGTGCGCGAGGGTCTTGCAGTCGGATACCAAGGCGGCGGCAAGGTACTGGGGCAGCATGTAGCCGCAGTCCATACCGATCTGCTCGCTTGCAACGAGCATGTCCGGAAGGCCCCGGTTGAGGGTGCCGTCGTCGAGCCTGAAGAGCCGGCGCTCCGTGATGTTGCCGATTTCGGTGACCACGATCGAGATGAAGTCTGCCGCGAACGCCACGTACTCGGCATGGAAGTTGCCGCCCGAGACCGCCTTGAGCGTACGGGTGGGAGGCAGCGACGGGAAGATCAGGGGGTTGTCCGTGGCGGCATTGATCTCGTTGTCGATGATGCCTGCGGCGAACTCCAAAGTGTCCTTGACCGGACCGAAAACCTGCGGGATGCACCGCAGCGAGTATGCGTCTTGGGGCGGCTGGCGCACAGGGTCCCGTCCGGCGTCGCCGTCCACCAACCCGCTGCCGGAGAGGAGCTCACGCAGACGCGCAGCCACCTCGATCTGGCCGCGCTGGCCGCGGGCTTGGTGGAGCTCGTCAATGAAGGCATCTCCGAAGCCCAGGAGTGCTTCGATGGTCATAGCCGCGGTGATCTGGGCGGTTTCGAGGAGGTTCTGGGCGTCGAACAAGGCCAGCGCGGCCTGGGCGCAGGAGAAAGAAGTGCCGTTCAAAAGGGCCAGGCCGTCCTTGGCACCGAGCGGCAGCCGCTCGATTCCTGCGTGGGCCATGGCCGCGATCCCGGACACCACCGTACCGTCCACAAAGGCCTCGCCGGAGTCGAGTTCCTCGTCCTCGCCAGCGTGGGAGCGCGACATGACAATCGCCACGTGGGCCAGCGGGATGAGGTCGCCGGAAGCGCCCAGGGAACCGTATTCGGGGATAGCCGGGTACACGCCACGGTTGAGCATCTCCGCGAGGGTCTTCACGATGTCCGCCCGCACACCCGAGTAGCCCTGCGTCAGGCTCACGATGCGGATGAACATGGTTGCCCGCACCACCTCTTCGTCCACATAGCGGCCAACCCCGGCGGCGTTGGAGAGGACCAGGCGGCGGGAGAGCTCTGCGGCGTCGGACGGCTCGTCGAAGGCCTTGCGGCCGGCGAGGGAACCAAAGCCGGTGTTGATGCTGTAGATCGGCGCGGTTTCCTTCCCTGCCCGCATGTCATCCATGACGCCGTCCAGCCATTCCTGGCTGGGTTTCATCCGCGCCAAGGCTTCCTCATGCACCACGACGGGACGCCGGTAGCGGGCAACCTGGATCAGATCCTGCAGGGTTGCACGGTGCGTCCCCAGGACCACCGGCGCTGTATCAAGCAGAGTTTCGAGCGTCATCGCTTACCTCTCGTGTTGTTCTGCGGCTTGCGAGGGAACCAAGCGACGCCGCCAGGTTCTCCGCTGCCTCGTTCATTGTCTTCAAAGTCGAATTCAGCCACGCCCGGGACCCGCAGCGGTTCTCCGGGCCGGCAACGTTGAGTGCGCATACCGCTTCGCCGCCCAGCATCACCGGTACGGCCACCGAGACGGCGCCTTGATCCAGCTCGCCCCGCGAGACTGCCCAGCCGGAAGATCGGATCTGCGCCAGGCTGAGCAGAATCTGCTCCGCGGAAGGCGAGTTTTCAGTGAAGCGCGGAAGGTCGCCGTCGAGCACTTGGCGTACGACGTCGGCCGGCGCCCACGCGAGCAGCGTCCGGGGGCCGGCGCCCGCCGTCAGCGGCAGGAGCTCGTTGACCGCGAAAGTGTATTTGAAGGCCTTGTCCGGTTCCGCGCGGCGCAGGCACATGGCCTGCGTACCCACCCGGATCACCATCACGGCGGTTTCCCCCACGGCATCCACGATGCTTTTTAGCACAGCCGTGCCAACTTCGGCGAGATGGCTCTGCGTCAGGTGCCGTCCGGACAAGGCCAGCAGCGCGTGCCCCGGCCGATAGATGCCCGCGTCCTCCTGGACGAATCCACGCTCTCGAAGCTGGCGAAAGTAGCGATAGGTGGTGCTCACGGGAATGCCCAGCTTGAGCGCCACGCCCTCCACGGTGGTATCTCCGCTGTCCGCGATTTCCGAGAGGATCATGAGGCCCCGCTCAAATGAAGTGTGGGTTGCCACGCGATGCCTCCTTCCTCGATCGATCACCCTATGCCGCCGGTCACGAACTGATCGTGCAGGGTGCCAAAGCATTGCGACAAACCAGATTCCCACAGAGAGAGAATGATGTTTAGCCATTGCTCTTTGAGACCGATACTTTGATGCCACGAATCCGCTTGTCCGCCCCTACGGGAGTTGGCCGCGGATTGGATCTCAGCAAAAATCGACGGTAATGAGGCCCACGATGTCACTCAGCACTCCCCCGCAAACCATTCCCGTCCTCTCTGGCCCGCAGGACGATCCGTACACGGACGAAAACCTCACCAACCCGTATCCCCTGTTCGAACGGATGCGGGCGGCCGGGCCGGCAGTGTGGCTAGAGAAATACGGTGTCCTGGCCTTCGCCGGCTTCGAGGAATGCAAAGAGATCCTGGAGGACTACCGCACGTTCATCTCAAGTGCTGGCGTGGGCCCCAAGAACCTGCACCACGAGCCCGCTTGGCGTCCGCAAGGCATCCTGGAATCGGATCCCCCCGTCCACGGACCGATGCGCGCAGCAATGGCAGGTGTCATATCTCCGCGCGGAGTGCGCTCCCTGAGGGCCCGGTTTGAAGAGTTCGCCGAGGAGCTCGTGGACAGGCTGATCGAGCGGGAAACCTTCGACGGCGTCACTGACCTCGCCGAGTTGTTTCCCATCCGCGTCTTTGGCGACGCCGTCGGCATCCCTCGCGAAGGCCGCGAAGCCAATCTTCTGCCGCACGGAGCCATGAACTTCAGTTCCTTCGGGCCCGACGACGAACGGTCCCGCGAGTTCTTCGAAAAGGGCGAACCCACGCACCGCTGGGTCATGGACAACTGCGCCCGGGAAAACCTCTCCCCGGATGGCATGGGAGCCCAGATCTGGGAATTCGCCGACCGCGGCGAGATCACCCCCGAACAGGCCGCCTTGCTGGTACGGGCCATGCTCTCCGCGGGCCTGGATACCACGGTGTTCTCGATCGGGAACACTCTGCAGGCTTTGGCTGCGCACCCGGAGCAATGGGCAAGCTTGCACGCCAATCCCCGGCTGGCCAAGTTCGCGATCGACGAGGCGCTCAGGTACGAATCGCCGTTCCAGTCCTTCTTCCGGACCGTTGCGGCGGACACGGTGTTCCGGGGCATCCCGCTGCCTGCCGGAGCCAAGGTACTCCTCTTTATGGGCTCGGCCAACCGGGATGCAGCGCACTGGGGGGCCACGGCCGACGAGTTCATGATCGACCGCAACGCCGGCGGCCATCTCGCCTTCGGCATGGGCATCCACCAATGCGTGGGCCAGCCGATTTCCCGGCTTGAGATGGACGTTCTCTTCACGGCCATGGCCAAGCGGATCAAAGCTATCGAGCTGGTGGGCGAGCCCTTGCCGTACCTACACAACACCCTCCGCGGATGGCGCTCCCTCCCACTGCGCATCACGGCGGCATAGCTCCAACGCTCGCTCACTTTTAAGGCATTTTTCCCGAACGCTCGCTCACCTTTAAGGCACTTCCCACCAACGCCCGCTCACCTTTAGCGCACTTTTCCCGAACGCCCGCTCACCTTTAGCGCACTTCCCACCAACGCCCGCTCACCTTTAAGGCATTCTTCCCGAACGCTCCTGCACCATGGCCGACAAAAGTGAGCGAGCGTCCGCCCAAAGGGCACCAAACGTGAGCGAGCGTCCGGGTTAACGCGCGACGGCGGGCTGCCGCACCGAAGTGCCGCAGCCCGCCGTCGTCCGCGAGCCAGCCAAACGTGAGCGAGCGTCCGCCGAAAACGCGCCAAAGGTGAGCGAGCGTCCAGGGGCTGGGGACGCGGGGCGGTCCGGCGCTCAGCTGGCCGGCGGCGTCATCACGAACCACTCGTGTGCGCGGGCGTCGATCGGCGTACCGTTGGCGACGCGCATTTCCCGTTTCCGGTTTTCCATGGTGACAGTGGCGAGCGTCGCCCAGCGATTGCCGAATGTCGCATCCGGCTTGGGAACGCAGCAAATCCCGGGCTGCTCAGGGTCGGAGTACAGGAAGGGCAGGATGTCGTCCACACCAGTCGATTCCGGATACCTGCCCAGTCGGGAATGCACCAACGCCAGCCGGTCCTGCGAGTCGGGGTCGTAGAGACCGGGCTTTTCGCCTTTGCCCAAGGCCTCGTCGAGGAAGTGGTTGGTGTGGGCCAGGGTACCGTTTTCCGGCAAGACAACCACCACCGACGCGGGGCTGATTTCCACAGTGACGGCCCTTGTTTCATCCATGACGGTCAGTGCGCTTGAGGTAGTGACGCGAGCGGAGCGCACAATCTCCACACCCTCTTCAACCGAGGACGCATTGGCCAGGATCTCTGCCGCGAGCAGATGGATCGGCACCCCGCTCGGCCGGTCATCCACATGACCCAAGATGTTCAGGAAAACCGACACCCCGGCGTCGTTCATTCCGATCTTGCCCAGCATGCCGTGCTCGGTCAGCCCTACGAAATTCCGCTTGGTTCCGACCACGCTTTGAAGATGCCAGTGCGGGTCGAGCTCTTCGTGCCAGTCCCAGGTCTGCACGCCGAAAACATGATCAGCCACCCTGCCGATCGTGGAGCATTCGCCCGGCCTGGTCCCGAGCGCCTGCGACAGGATCTCGGTCCGGGCGTTGAGGGCGCCGATCTGCCAGAGGTCCACGCCGGCCCCTGCGGAAACACCCCTCATCTCATCGAGAAGTCCGGGCGACCAGTCCGCCACCGCATCCATGATCCGTTCCGCGTCCGAGCGAACGGTTTCCTCCTTGAGGCCTACCGTGTGGAAGAGCTTCAGGTAGAGCTCGATTCCACCCAGAAGGCTCTCCCCCAACGCCTCACTGCGTTGGACTCCCCGTTCGAAGGGGCTCAAGGCATCGATGGCGATGATGGCAGGTCGGGTCTCGATTTTCTGGTTCATGGATAACTAACTCGCGATCTCTGAATTGAGGTGTTCTATGACTCCGCGCCGTGGCTTCCAGCCGGGCTTCGGCGCGCACTCCAAGAGGAGCTGGGTGTACGGGGACTGGGGACGGTCGAGCACGTCGTCCACCATTCCCCGCTCGAGGACCTGGCCGTGGCGCATGACGATCACGTCGTCGGCGATGTTGCGGACCACGGACAGGTCGTGGGTGATGAAGAGGTAGCTCAGGCCCTTGTCGCGACGCAGTTCATGCAGGAGTTCGAGCACTTGCGCCTGCACCGAGACATCGAGGGCGGAGACCGCCTCATCAAGCACGATGATTTTAGGCTCCGCGGCGAAGGCCCGTGCGATGGCCACGCGCTGCTTCTGGCCGCCAGACAACGCAGAGGGCAGGGATTGTGCGTGGGCATCAGTCAGGCCGACGCTCTTGAAAAGCTCCGAAACGCGTTCTTTGCGTTGCGATGCAGTGAGCGGGAAATGCGCGCGGAGGACTTCGTCAACCGCGCTACCTACGGGCAAGCGCCGGTTCAGGGAGCCGTTGGGATCCTGGAAGACCATCTGCACGGCACGGGCGCGGCTGCGCTGTTCCTTTCGCTTGAGCGACGCCGCGACGGGGGTTCCAGCAATAGCCACCTCGCCCGAATCCTTCGTCTCGAGGCCCACCAGAACCCGCGCCAAGGTGGTCTTCCCCGATCCGGATTCACCCACCACCGCCATGCAGCTTCCTTCCCGCACCGAGACTGACACGTCGTCCAAAGCGCGCACTGGCTCGTGCTTGCGGCCGCTGCTGAAGGTCTTGTTGAGGCCTGATATTTCGATGATGTTTGCCATTACAGGGCGCTCCCGATCTGTGTCTCGGCGGACAGTTCAACTGCGGAATGCCCGACGGCGGTGCTGCCGCCGCTGGTGCGGCTCCCGCCGTGGTGCGTGCCGCCGTCGTCCGCTCGCGGTGGGACGCCGTCGTGAACGGCTCGGGTGCCATCGAGCGTCGGCCGGATGCTCATCAACATCTGGGTGTACGGGTGCTGCGGGTTGTCCCGGATCTGTTCCGGAGTGCCGATTTCCACGATTTCCCCGTACCGCATGACCGCCAGGCGGTCCGTGACGGCAGCCGCGAGATCGAGATCGTGCGTCACGAAGATCATGGACATCCCCAGGTCCCGCCGTTTCTCGTCGAGGATGGCCGCAACTTCAGCCTGTGTGGTGACGTCCAGGGCCGTCGTCGGCTCATCCGCCAACAGCAGCCCAGGCCTGCCGGAGATTGCACCGGCGATGACGACGCGCTGGAGCATGCCCCCTGACAATTGGTGCGGGAACGCCTTCAGCACCCGGTCCACACTGCGGATTCCCACCTGCTCAAGCATCTCGCCGGCGCGGATGCGCGCAGCCCTGGCATTGCGACCATGGGAATCCGCCATGCCTTCGAGCAGGTAGGTCTCGATCGGCAGCACCGGGTTGAGCGCGGCATGCGGATTCTGCGAAATCAGCGCGATCTTGCTGGCGCGAAGCCGGCGCATCCGCTCCCCGGGCAGGGTCCTGAGATTCTCGCCGTCGAAGACGATGTCCCCGGTGACCACGGAGTTGCGCGGCTCGATGCCGAGAATGCAGCGCAAGGTCATTGACTTCCCGCTGCCGGATTCGCCAACCAGGCCGATTGCCTCGCCGCGTTCGATGGTGAGCGAAACGCCTTTGAGCACGGGCTTGTGGGCGCCGGACTCGGGCTCGATGATGGCGAGCTCCAGGTTGCTGATGTCAATCATTGCTTGCTCCTTCCTGCGGCTGCGCGGCCGCCCAGGCGTTCGCCGATGTAAGCCATGGCCGCGACCGTGGCCACAATGCACACGCCCGCGTAGAGGCTCTGCTCGGGGAAGCCCTGCTGCAGAGACTCCTGGCCGTTGGAGATCATGAGGCCCCAATCTGCCGCCGGTGGTTGGATGCCGAGGCCCAGGAAGGACAGCGCAGCCAGGTCCACAATGGCGTAGCCGAAGTTGATGGTGGAGCCTGTGAGGATCTGCGTCCACACATTCGGCAGGATGTGGCGGAGGGTGATGGTGAAGCCGTTGATTCCCTGAAGCTCGGCCGCCTTGACGTACGGCAGGCTCCGTTCGCGAAGGGCCACGCTGCGGATCACGCGGGCACTGTAGGGGACGTACGCGACGGCGAGCGCGATGGACGCCGTCACCAGTCCCGGCCCGAAGATGGCAACCCCAAGGATGGCCAACAGCAGGCTGGGGAAGGCGAAGAGCACATCAAGGACCCGCCCGAGGAAGGCATCCACTTTTCCGCCGAACCATACTGCGGTGAGGGCCATCATCGATCCCGCAACCGCTGTAGCGACGACGACGATCAACGGGCCCACGAGGCTCGTCCGGGCGCCTGCAATCAAGCGGGAGAAGATGTCCCGCCCGGCCTGGTCCGTGCCGAGGAAATGCTCAGTGCTCGAACTCAGGTGCCGCTGCGTGACCGAGCCGACCGTGGGGTCGTAGGGCACAAAGAACTGGCCAACCAGGGCTGCCAACACCACGACGGCGACGATCCCCGCGCAGATCATGCCGATCCAGCCGAGCCGGCGCCTTAGCGCGGCGAGGCGTCCTGGTGATGGAGTGCTGGAGGCAGCCGCAAGGACTGCGGTTTCGCTTGCCGTCATTTGTTCACTGTCCCTTCTTCAGTCGGACGCGGGGATCGATCACGGCGTAGAGCAGATCGACCACGAGGTTCACGATGCCGAACGCCACCACCATGATGAGGGCGATCGCCTGCACCACGGCGAAGTCCTTTCGTTGGACCGAATTCACCAGCAAGGCACCGATCCCGTCCAAGGTGAAGGCGTATTCCACCACGAAGGCACCCGCGATCAGGCCCGCAATCTGCATGCCGACCGCCGTCGTTACCGGCAGCAGCGAGTTCCGGACGGTGTGGCGCCAGAGAACGATCCGCTTCGGCAAGCCACGGGCGACGGCGATCAGCACGTGCTCCGATTCGCTCTCCTCGACGATCGCCGTCCGCGTGATCCTTGCAACGACGGCGATCGAGGGCAGCGACAACGCCAAGGCCGGCAAGGTGAGGTGCCAGGCCCGGTCGACGACGCCGTCACCGGCGCCGAAGACCGGGAACCAGCCCAGCCCCACACTGAAGACCGACATGAGGACGAGTGCCGCGAAGAATGTCGGGACAGCAATCCCCAGGTTCGATGCGAAGATCACGATCCGCTCAGCCATTCCGCCGCGGGTCCCGGCAGCGATGCCGAGCCCGATTCCGCAGACGATGATCAGAACCGCCGCGAAAGCCGCGAGCGAGAGGGTGGTGGGAATCCGACTGGCGATCAGGGTTCCTACGTCCTGCTGGGTGAGCAAGGAGCGGCCCATGTCTCCCGTGAAGACCCCCGATAACCAATTCCAGTAACGGACAGGAAGGGGATCGTCGAGGGAGTACTGGCTCCGGATGGCCACCAATACCTCAGGGCTCACTGTGCGTCCCTGGACCAAGAACTGCTCGGGGCTGCCCGGGGCCAGGTACAGGGCGCCGAAAACGATCATGCTTGAGGCAATCAGCACTCCACCGAGCGCCAAGAACCTGCGGACTAAGAATCTCAAGACTGCCGCCTACTTGCCCGTGCCGCCCAGGTCAGCAGCCCAGGGGTAGTAGAGGTAGACGAAGGAGGCAGGAACACCGGTGACCCGCTTGCTCATGAAGAGCCGCGTGGAGCTGTCGACAACAGGGAGCCATGGTTCCTTGTCCATGATCATGGCCTCGGCTTGCACGGTGAGCTTCGCCCGGGCATCGTCGTCGGACGTAGCTTTGGCCTTCGCCAACAGCTCCGTGATCTGCGGGTCGGAGAATCCGGAGTAGTTCTGCATACCGTTCGGGCCGGCGATAGCGCCCAAGTGGATAAGGGGATCGGCGACGTTCATGTAGTTCGTGGTGACGAAGGCGTCGGCTCCAGCACGGGCCTTCGGATCGGAGAAGAATGCGCCGAACTGGGCGCCCGGTACACCGCTGGGTTCGATCTTCAGGCCGAGCTTGGTGCCGGCGTTTGCGAACTCGGAGATGACGTCGGCGTAGAACGTCCGGTCAATCGGGTAGACGATCTTGATTGGCTTGCTCAAATCGACCTTGGCGTCCTTCAGGACTTTCTTGGCCTCATCGAGGTTTGGCGTCGTCGAAGGAAGGTTCTTGCGCGCGTCTTCGAAGGTCGAGCCGCCGTAGTTCCAGCCGCCGTTCGGCACCAGCGACTGTGCCGCCGTCGACGTCCCTTCATAAACCGTCTTGGCGATCGCTTCGCGGTCGGTGGCGAGCGTAAGGGCCTTGCGAACTGCCGGGTCGCCGAGCGTTCCTGTGCCGGTGCTGATGATGGCCATGTTTTGCAGGGACTTGCCGTAGAAGAGCTGGCCGCTGGTGGACTTCGAAAGCTGGTTGATGGCGCTGAGGGGAACGTCGTAGCTTCCGTCAATGGCACCGGTAGCCAGGGCGTTGGCGATCGAGCTGGGATCGGTGATGAACTGGATTTCGACCTGCTTGGTCTTGGCCTTCTTGGCGGTGTTCCAGTATCCGTCGTAGCGGTTCAGGGTGATGGAGGCTCCTTGCTTCCATTCGCCTACCGAGTAGGGGCCGGTGCACATGACTCCGGCACCCGGGTTGCCATAATCGACGCCGGCCTTCTCCCGCTGGGCTTGCTCAACAACGGCGCCGATCGGCGTCGCAAGCTGGTTGTTGAAGGTGGCATCGGGGGTCTTGAGCTTGACCGTGACTTCGTTGGGCCCGGTCTTCTCGACGGACGCGATGTTGGCCGTGACATCGGACGCCCAGTAGCTGATTTCCTTGGGATCAAGGTGGCGTTTGAGGCTGAAGACGACGTCGTCCGCCGTCATCGGTTTGCCATCCCAGAACGTCACGCCGGTCTGTAGCTCGTAGATGTACGTAGCGTTGTCGACATTCTTGACGCTCTTGGCCAGGTTCGGCCTGATGGAGAAGTCCGGCTGGATCTGGAAGAGGCTCTCGCACAGGTTGGAGACCACGCCGCTTGCGGGATAGTCGGCGCTCTTGATGGGATCGATCGACGGCGGTTCACCGAAGTTGTTGTTCCAGACGATTTTGTCGAGGTTCGTCGTGGCCGCAGGGGTGGTGACCAGCAGGTCCTTCGGGCTGAGTGCGTCGGGGGCTTTGGTGGCGGCGCCGCCATTGGTGCACCCCGTAAGGAGGAGCAATAGGCCAGCGGCTCCTGCGCTGATGAGTTTCTTGTTCAATGGATCTCCCGTACTTCGTTTGGTAGGGGGCCGCCCCAATCGGCTGCTGATTGCTGTAGTGACGCTAATCACCCAAAACGTTTTGGGCAAGACTTCGGCGAAAATTAACAAAACGATTTCGGTGGGGCTTCCAGAAGGCATACCCTTACAGCTATGACGCAGCGAAACGCACGCTCCACCATCCGCGAAGTTGCCAGGGAAGCCGGGGTCTCCGTGACCACCGTTTCCCATGCGCTCAGCGGAAAAGGGATCGTCGCCGAAGCCACGCGGGCGAAGGTTGTCGAAACCGCACGGCGGCTGCGTTACCGGCCCAACGCGGTCGCCAGCGGCCTTCGAAACAATCGCTTGGGCATCCTCGCGCTCGTGCTTCGCCCGCTGGACACCCTCGAGTCATTCCTCCCGGAGGGAGTGGACTACTTTCTGCGCTTTGCCGGAGCCGCTTCACTCAGCGCCCTCGAACACGGCTACGGACTCATGCTGCTCAGCGACCCCACCTTGCCGGACGCGCCGAGCATCTCGCTTGCGGCCGACGGCTTCATCATCACGGAACCCGTGGAGAACGATCCTGTCATCGACCTGCTCCAGGCCGAAGGAATTCCCCTGCTGACGATCGGCAAGGACCTCGGCCGGCCGCACTACGATGCATGGATCGAGCCCAGCACCGCCAAGATCACCTGGCAGGTGCTCGATCACCTCGAGGAGAACGGGGCGCGGCGGGTGGCGATCGCCATCGGCACCGACCGCAACTCTTGGAACATCACCACGGAAGCCAGCTATCGCGAATGGTGTTCCGCACGGGGCCAAGAGCCAATCGTCGTGACCCAGCGGGAAACGAGCGGCACCATTGGCGGAAGGGCGATCGGCGAAGAGCTTCTCTCCATGCCGGACAGGCCCGACGCCGTCTACTGCCTCACGGGGCGCCACGCCGCCGGGTTGATGGCCCGGCTAGCGGAAGCCGGCGTCGCTTCCCCCGCGGACATCCTGATCGTGGCCGGCTCAGACTCGGAGCAGACCCGCAACAGCGTCCCGCCCATCAGCGCCATAGATCTCGAGCCGGAGGTTCTGGCGAGGGCTGCTATCGCCGCGCTGGTGGAACAGTTGGGCGGGATTCCAAAAGGGGCAGCGAAGCAGGAACCGACGGGCGCTTCATCGTCCGAGGATCCAGCCAACGCTAGCTCACCTATGTGGCCGTTCCGCCCAACGCTCGCTCACCTTTAAGCCCATCCCGCCCAACCCTCGCTCACGTATAAGGGCACTTTCCCTAACGCTCGCTCATAGGGCCATCCCACCTAACGCACGCTCAATAAAGGTGAGCGAGCGTTTGCCAAAATGGCGACAAAGGTGAGCGAGCGTCCGGGGTTGGTGCCCGACGTCGGGCTGCCGCGCCGACGTGCCGCGGCCCGCCGTAGTCATCGCCGCCGTCGTCGTCGGCCGTTTGGGCGACCCAAGTGAGCGAGGGTTGCCCAAAAAGGCACCAAAAGTGAGCGAGCGTCGGGGGTGCGCGGGCCCGGAGGCAAGCTCGGAAACAACACCCTCTTGACTCAAGCGTGTGGCGCCCTTCACAATAAGTGAATGGCTTTCACTAAAGAAGACGCGGCAATGGCGCCGCCCGCAACCTCCAGCCCGGCTGGACTGAAGAAGAACGCAATCGGCACCCGCGACATTGTGTTCATGTTGGTGTCAGCGGCCGCGCCGCTGACCATCGTCGTCGGCATTGCCCCGCTCGCACTCGCGGTCGGGGGCGTCGGCGCCCCGTCCATTTACATCGCCGCGGCCCTGGGCCTGGGCCTGTTTGCGATCGGTTTCATGGCACTCACCCGCCATGTCCAGTCCTACAGCGGCTTCTACGGCTACATCTCGAAGACCCTCGGCCGGGTGGTCGGCCTGGGCTCCGGGCTCACCGCGTGGATGAGCTACAACGGCCTGCAGATCGGTCTCTACGGGCTGCTGGGCATCCAGGCCAACCTCGCCGTGAAGTCCTTCACCGGCGTGGAACTTCCCTGGTGGCTCTACGCGATCGTGGCCATCGGGGCCGTCTGGTACCTGGGCTGGCGCGGGATCGACGTCGGCGCCAAGGTCCTTGCCGTCCTGCTCACCCTCGAAACCGCGATCGTCGCGATCGTCGCCGCGTTCGTCCTGGCCCAGGGCGGCGCACACGGCATCGGCTTTGAATCCTTCAGCCCCGAGGCCATCTTCTCCCCGCAGTTCGCCGCCATCCTGGGCTTGGGCTTCTCCGCCTTCATGGGATTCGAATCCGGTGCCCTCTACCGCGAAGAAGCCCGGGACCCGAACCGCAGCGTCCCGCGCGCCACCTACATCTCCATCGCCTTCATCGGCGCGTTCTACGCCTTCGCCGTCTGGATCATCGTCCAGGCCTTCGGCCCCAACGCCGTCCAGGAGTTCGCGGCGGGCCACCTGGATGCCGGGGACACTGCCTACATCGCAGCGGGCAACTTCGCCGGCGAGTGGTGCGTGAACCTCATGAGCGTGCTGATCGTCACGAGCATCTTCGCCGCCCAACTGTCCTTCCACAACACCATCAACCGGTACACCCTTTCCCTCAGCCGCGAAGGCATCTTCCCGAAACGCTCGGGCCGCATCAGCACGCGATACCGCACCCCCTCGGTGGCCGGCTTCGACCAAACGCTCATCGCACTGGCCTTGGTCATCGGTGCTGCGCTGTTCCACCTTGACCCCTTCACGCAGTTCCTCATCTGGACCAACACCCCCGGCGTGATCGGCGTCCTCCTCCTCCAGGCACTCACCGGTGTCGGCGTCGTGGCCTTCTTCACCCGCCGCAAGGGCCACGGGCTGCGCTGGTACGTCATCCCCTCCGCCGTAACCGCCACCATCATCATGTGCGTGGTGACCTACCTGATGGCCACCAACGCGGACCTCATCACAGGCCTCCCCGCCGGAGACCCCGTCAACACCACGCTCCTTGTCTTCGCGCCGGTCCTGTTCGCCGCCGGGACCGTCCTGGCCCTCGTGCTGCGCCGGGTGAACCCGGCCGCCTACCAGCGGATCGGCCACGCCGAATGAGCCCGGGACCTAGGCTTGAGGGATGCAGACCCCCAGCAAAACCAGCCAGCTAGGACGGCCCCGTACCCCGAGGCTTTCACGGAAAGCAATCGGCCGCGCGGCACTTGCGATGTTCCAAGAGGAAGAAAGCCTCTCCATCCCACGGCTCGCGGAACGTCTCGGCGTCAGGCAGTCATCTTTCTACAAGCACGTCACGGGCCGGCAGGAGATCATCGAACTGGCCCGTGGCGCGCTCGTGGAGCGGGCTCCGATGCCCGATCTGAAGACCGGCAACCTGGACGATGTCATCCGACTGACCTTCGACTCCCTCCGAGAGGCATACAGCCTGGTTCCGGCGCTCCTCCCCCTCTTGCTCACGCAGCCGGTGACACACCCGGCGGCCCTGGAACTCTACGACCGGTTTGTCGAAGCGTTCGAGCTCGCGGGGACGCCAAAGCACTTGATCATTCCCACGCTGGAAACCCTCGACAGCGCCGCGATTGGCGCGAGCCTCGATGCAATGACCATGGAATCCGCCTGGAGCATCACCGACGAGGAGCAAGGCACTTATCCTCATCTGTTCGCGGCAAAGAAAGCCGTGGCAGAGCACCCCGTAGACCGCTTCGCCTTCCTGGCCGATGTCCTCTCGGCAGGATTGCGGGCAGCCATCGACGACGATTGATCCTTCCCGGGCAGGCGTCGAATACCCGAACACAACAAGGAGTTACATCTTGACCACGCCGGAGCCCATCGATCTCGTCATCCTCTCGTCCAGCATCCTCCACGGCGAGGCGCTCATAGGGACGGCCGGCTTCGTCGCGGTCTCCGATGGCCGCATTGCACACGTCGGCCCCTCCGAGGCTGCCGATGAATGGACGACGCGGGCCGGGCAGGTGATCGACGTCGGCGATGCAACAGTTTGCCCCGGCCTGATCGACGCCCATATCCATCCCATCCTCGGGGCAGAGATCGCACGAGGCCTTGACCTGAGCGGCATCACCGAACTCGACGCCGCCCGCGCCGCCCTTGCGGGGCACGCCGCTTCCACGGCCCACACCGTCGGTTCCGATTGGCTATTCGCGTGGGGACTCGACCCGGTCATCTTCGGGGACGCCGGCTTCAACAACTCGCTCTTCGACGGCATCCTCGACGACGAACTCGTCTTCATCACCCTCTTCGACGGTCACGCATCTCTCGTCTCCAACGCCGCCCTCGAGCTCGCCGGCGTCACGGGAAGGGAAGAGCTGCCCAGCACCGGCTACGTCGGCATCGACCAGCACGGCAAACCCAACGGCATGCTCTACGAACTGGCTGCACAGGATCTCGTCCGCAGCATCCTTCCCCCGCTCTCCTTCGAGCAACGCGTCGACGAACTCGGGAAACTCCTGCGTTCCATGGCCGAATCAGGGTTGGTAGCGGGCCAGATGCTGGACTTCGGAGCCCCGGACACCCTCGAGGTGCTGGAGGCCCTGGAACTCCGAGGCGAGCTCGCCATCCGGCTGCGGATCTCCCCGTGGGTCATGCCCGGCGCCACCGAGGAGGACCTAAAGGCCATGCTGGCGATGCAGGGCCGGCACGGCAGGCGCTGGCACGTTCATGGCATCAAGCTCATGATGGACGGCACCATCGACAACGGCACGGCCTGGCTCTTTGAACCGGACACCCACGGAGAGTCCCTCCATCCGCTCTGGCGTGATCCTGAAGGCCTCGCCACAGCCATGAAGTTCTTCCACGACCACCGGATCCCCACCACCACGCACGCCATCGGTGACAAAGCCGTTTCCTTCGTCGCGCGGACCATCGGGGCCCTCCCGAAGAACGGCACAGTCCACCGGATCGAGCACATCGAGTCCATCCCGGACTCAGTCTTGGCGGAAATCATCAGCGCGGGCGCCGCAACGAGCCTGCAGCCGACGCACTGCGCCCTGTACAGCCGCGCGGACCACAGCGACAACTGGTCCCATAGGCTCGGCAGCGAGCGGGCCAACCATGCATGGCGGACCCGAGACCTCCGCGACGCCGGGGCCATTGTTGCCCTCGGTTCGGACTGGCCCATCGCCCCCTTCGATCCGCGGGCAATCATCGCCTCAGCCCAGACACGCCGCCCTGCCGGCCGGCCCGACGTCGAGCCCGTCCAGCCGCAGCAGGCACTTTCCGCGCGTGCCGCGCTCGAAGGCTACACGAGCCAATATTGGCGCTCAGTTGGCGAAGAAGGCGGAATCGTGGAAAGGGGGGCCCGCGCCGATCTGACGGTGGTTCGGCACAATCCCCTCACGACGGCGCCGGACGAATTCGCCCAAACTCCTGTGATCCTGACAGTTGTTGACGGAGAAATCGTTGTTGATAACCGTCCGGCACTCGCTGCGGGCGTCACCCGGGAATCCCTCCAGGGCGCTTAGGCGAGCGCCTCTTCGAGCGCCTCGATCAGCTCTTCGGAATCAGGCTCGACGGCGGAGGGGAAGCGGGCGAGCACCTCACCTTCGCGGCTCACCAGGAACTTTTCGAAGTTCCACTTGACCTTCTGCGGTTGGGAGCCGTCCGTGGTACGTGTCAGTTCGGCGTACAGCGGATGCTGCTCCTTGCCAAGGACGTTGGCCTTGCTCGTCAGCGGGAACGAGACTCCGAAATTGCGTTGGCAGAACTCCGCGATCTCCGCGTCCGAGCCCTGTTCCTGGCCACCGAATTGGTTGCACGGCACACCCAGGATCTCGAATCCGCGGTCACGGTATTTGCCATAGAGCTCCTCGAGTCCCGAGTACTGGCGGGTGAAACCGCATTCCGACGCCACATTGACCACCATCACTGCTTTGCCCTCGAATCGGGCGAAGTCAGCCTCGGAGCCGTCATTGAACGTGAGCGGGATGCTGTAAAGCGGAGACATTGAATCGCTTCCTTACGACGTCGAACCTTTGGCAAACTGCCGCGTTCGAGTCTACGCGCGTCAGGGTTGTTGGACGCAGTTCTGGTAAGCGACGATCCCTACGGTTTGGTGACCGGCGCGGCGGTCTTGGAGGTAGCGGACGGCGTGGGGTTGGTGGGGGCCGGTGGGACGGGGGCTGGCGTTGGCGGGGTCGATTGGGTGTGAGTAACCGTGGGCACCGGAGCGGGAAGGCTCGACGACGGCGCCACCGTGGGCGGGGCCGTCACCGCAGTCGGGACCGTCGTCGGGGGCGGGACGGTCACTGTGGGCGTCGGCGTCACCGTGGGCGTCGGCGTCGCAACAGGCGCCTGCGTCACGCTCGGTGTCGGCGTGGCCGTTCCGCTGGGTGTCGGCTTGGGCGTCCCAGTCGGCGTCGCTGTCGGTGACGGTGTCGGCGTCGCTGTCGGTGACGGAGTCGGCGTGGCCGTCGCCGTCGGACTACCGGTGGGTGACGCCGTCGGCGTCGGACTACCGGTGGGTGACGCCGTCGGCGTCGCTGTGGCCGTAGCAGACGGGCTCGGCGGCACCACCTTCGCTTCCTGCACCCCGCCGGTCACTACCTGTTCAATGGGCACGGCCCCCGGGACGGACCAGACAGACCCCGCCGAGGTCGCGGTTGCGGAACCCGGCTGGTAGCTGACCATGGGGATGTCGCCGAGGGGATCAACCTGCTTGGTTGGCAGGAAAGTCCAGTTCATCGGGTTCGTATAGACGCCGTTGAGAATCGTCTCGAAGTGCAGGTGGCAGCCTGTCGAGGACCCCGTGGTTCCCACTCTGGCGATGACCTCTCCCACCCGGACCGATTGCCCCTTGGACACCGCGATCCCTTGCAGGTGGTTGTACGTGGTGACCAGGCCGTTTCCGTGGTCGATCTCCACCCGGTTGCCGCCGCCCCACGGGTGCCAGCCCACGGCCCGGACCACGCCGGAGTCGGCCGCGTAAACGAGGGCGCCACAGGGTGCCGCGAAGTCCTGGCCCCAATGGAACTCCCCGGGAAGGCCTGTGAAGGGGTCGATCCTCAACCCGAAGGGAGAGCTCGGAATCAGGACTTCAAGGGGAGCGTAGAGTTTCCCGGCCGCGGGCCGGTCGAGGGAACTCGACGCGACGTTGAGGTTGCCGATGCCGTTCTTGTCGAGGGTCTGGACCGGGGAGCGTTCAAAAGACACCGTGGCCTTGTCGCCTGCAGGAACCGGAGCCGACGACGGGCGTTGGGGTGTGGTGCCTTGCGCGCCGGACGTGGCGCCATCGGCAGGGAGCATGCCGGGTCCAACTTGGCCCATGGCCAATGATCCGGGGTCCGCCTGTCCGCCCAGGCGTGGGCCTTGGAAGCCAAAGGCAAACGTCACCAGGACAGCGAGAAAGCAAGCCGAAAGGATCCGGCCAAATTTTCTAGAGAGCACCAGGTCGACGACCTGGCCAGACTCATGATGCTTTCCCACAGCGGCTCCTGAGACAGGCGCTCATCCCCAGTACGGGCGCGCTTGTCCCATTGTGGCCGCTATGAAATCGAATGGGAACACTCGACTTCATACTTGGCCGGTCCGCGAAACACTCGCTGGACCGTAGCGGGCTACTCGCCGAGGTTCTCCTTCAGCAAAGCCCGGTGCTCGACGGCGGCATCCGAATGCAACGCTCGGCCGGCGTCGGTCAGCTCGAGGTACAGCGAGCGGCGGTCATCCGTGCAGGTTACGCGGGAGACGAGTCCGGCTTTCTCCAAGCGGTCAACAACCTTGGAGACGGCGCTCTGGGTCATGGGAGTCCGCTCCCCGAGTGCCTTCATGCGGCAGGCAGAATCGACGCTTTCGGCAACGAGATCGAGGATTTCGAATTCGTTCAAGCCGATGTCGAACTTGGCTTCGAGGGCGCGGTCAATAGCGGCCGCGGTGCGGAAGTACGAGTTCTGGATGCTGCGCCATTGCTCAACCAGCTGGCGATCCTGCGTTGTTGCCATGGCCCGATTCTAGTCGAAACCGGAATTAAAGTCCACGTCATAAGATTCCTAGTCATATTCCTTGTCATTGAATGACGCGTCATATAGATTGATGCCATGACTTCACCAAGCACCCTCACTCGATCTGCCGAGCAGCTCCACACAGCCGTCCGCTGGACCAGGGCCCAGTGGCTGCTGCTGATGGTGGTGTGCACGGTCCTCGCCCTCGACGGCCTGGACGTTTCCATGGTGGGCGTAGCCCTTCCGTCCATCGGCCACGAACTCCATCTCGGAACCGATTCCCTGCAGTGGATCGTTTCCGCCTATGTCCTTGGCTACGGGAGCCTGTTGCTCCTGGGCGGCCGGCTCGCAGACCTTTTGGGCCGGCGTCGGATCTTCCTGATCGCCTTGACCGTGTTCGCCGCGGCGTCACTCCTCGGCGGCCTGGTGGATGATCCCACCATCTTGATCGCCACGCGCTTCGTCAAGGGCCTGGCCGCGGCGTTTACGGCCCCTACCGGGTTCTCGATCATCACCACCAACTTCGCTGAAGGCCGCGAGCGCAACAAGGCGCTGTCCATCTTCACGACGTTCGGCGCAAGCGGGTTCTCGCTCGGGCTGGTTGTTGGCGGGCTCATGACCAGCCTGAGCTGGCGCTGGACCTTCCTCGTGTCGGTGCCGATCGCCGTCGCGGTGGTGCTTCTCGGCATGTTGTTCATTCCCAAGGACAAGCCGTCCAGGGAGGAGAGCGGCCACGATGTCTGGGGCGCTGTCACCCTCGCGCTCGGCATGCTTGGCCTGGTGTACACCTTGGTTTCAGCTCCGGAGAAGGGCTGGGGATCTGTGGCAACAATCGCCGGATTCGCCATCTCTGCCGCCGTCCTGGCAACCTTCGCCGTCATCGAAAACCGCGTCAAGCACCCGCTCATCCGCTTCGGCATCCTGCGTGAAGGTTGGGTGGCCCGCGCCAACCTAAGCGCCGTTGGGCTGTTCGGTTCCTACCTGAGCTTCCAGTTCATCCTCACCATGTACTTGCAGTCGGTGCTCGGCTGGTCTCCCCTGGGCATGGCACTTGCCTTGCTTCCCACCGGTCTCCTGGTCGCAACGAGCGCCCCCTTTGCGGACAGGTTCATCGAGAAATTCGGAGCCCCGAAGCTCATCCTCACCGGCCTGACCGCCATGGGACTGGGCTACGTCTTGTTCCTCCGGGTTGGAACGTCACCCAACTACGTCCTGGATATCCTTCCCTCGGTCATCCTCCTGGGCATCGGCTTCGCCTTGGCTTTCCCGTCCATCAACGTCCAAGCCACTGCTGGAATCCGGGATTCGGAGCAGGGTCTGGCCGCTGGACTGATCCAGACCAGCACCCAGGTTGGCGCGGCCTTGGTTCTGGCCGTGACCACCGCCCTGGTCAGCGGCCACGGTACCGCCAACGGCACAAGCAGCACCCTCAGCGCTGCGGCGATGCTCGATCAATACCGGCCCGGCCTGGTCCTGAGCGCTGCCGTGGCAATCGCGGCCCTGCTGGTGGCAGCGTCCCCGGCGCGCCGCCGTCGGGCACTTACCGAGCAGCCCGCGGCCTAAGCGGACTTCTGCGAACGTGCGGTTCCGTTGTTTCCACGGCGGACCTGCACCCTTCCGCGTAGTAGGCGACCACTTGCGCCGACGCGACTCTGCGCAACAATGAACCATGCGCAACATCCTGAAGAAGTGGCAATCGGAGCTGCGGATGACTTTCACAGGTCACCCGCAGTCCACGCCCGACTGGGTGCTGCGGCTGGCGGAGGGGAACGACGCCGGATACCACCTTCCCGGATCGGCCGTCTGGGCGGTACACGGGTCCATGTCCACGATCGTTGGGGGAATCCGTGTGCTGCTCATGCAGTCCCTGCACCCCGGCGCCTTGGCGGGCGTGTACGACCATTCAGGCTTCAAAAAAGACCCCCTTGGCCGGCTGGCAAATACGATCCGTTGGATTTTCACCGTGAGCTACGGCTCCATGGATGCGGCCCACACGGCCACCCACTTCGTGCGGAGGGTCCACGACTCCGTCAAGGGCAGCTACGTTGACGCTCACGGCCACACCCGCGAGTATTCAGCCAACGATCCCGAACTTCTCCGCTGGGTCCACGTGGCCTACGCGGATTCCTTCGTGACTGCGCACCGGATCTGGGGTGGAACCGTCCCAGGTGGCGCCGACGCCTACGTCCGGGAGTGGGCGCAGGCAGGCCGCTTGATGGGCGTCCAGGACCCGCCCCTGAGCCTTGCCGAGGTGACGTCGGAAATGGACCAGTGGTACGCCTCCGGCCATCTCCGCGCGGACCAACGGCTCAAGGAAACCGTCGATTTCATCCGGAATCCCCCGCTGAAAGCATCGCTTCAACCCGGCTATCGGATTCTGTTTGCTGCGGCGGTAGCCAGCCTGGAGCCAAAGTATCGGGAGCTCCTGGGCTTGGAAAAGGCCCATTTCGGCCCCATCCCGCTCCCGTCGATCCTCGCCGCCCGGGTGGTCCTTGCCGTCGTGCGCCTGACGTTGGGCCGCAGCGGCCCCAGCGAGCAGGCCGCCCGGAAACGGTTGCGGCGCTTGGGGTACGAGGCGTAAACGCAAAGAAGCCCGGCGGAACGGCTTGTGGCCGTCCCGCCGGGCTTCTTTGACGAATCGCTAGATCAGCGCGTCGGACAGGTGGTTCGGAGTGCCGAAGCGGTGTGCCGTGATGCTGATGGCCTGCTCGTGCAGGAACGGCAGCATCTCGATGCGTCCGGCCGGGGTCACCGTGCCGTGGTAGATCGCGACGTCGGGGCGGCCGCCGGTGGCGGCGCTCAGGGCGCTGCCGTCCCCGCCGATCAGGCGGATGCGGCCACCGTTGATGCCTGCTGCGGAAGCCAGCCATTCGGCGTCGTTCTGGATGCGGGTGCTCACGCCGAGCCCCGCGAACGCTGCAATGACAGCTTCGGGAAGCTCGACGGCGGAGGATACCGTGAGTGCCGAACCCGCCACTGCACCGGCTGCTACGACGCGAAGCAAGTCCACGAGCTTCCCGCCCTCGGACAGGCGGATGGTCACGGGGATGGCCCGGTACCGGAAGACGTTGCGCTCGGCGCTCAGGCCGGAGACATCCTTACGGGTGCCGAACTCCGTGGCCCATGCGGCGGCGTCGCTGAAGAGCGCCTTCTGCAGGGACTCTGCTTCGCTGGGATCGACAAGCGAGCCCGTGGCCTTGGCCGCAGCCAGGATCGACGCTGCCGCCCCCTTGAGCGTGGCACCGCGCTTGGCTCCAGGCTCAGCAGGGAGCCAGCTGCCCAAGCCCACAAGGTAGTTGGGGCCGCCAGCCTTGGTGCCCGCGCCCACGGCCGACTTCTTCCAGCCGCCGAACGGCTGCCGCTGGACGATCGCGCCCGTGATGCCGCGGTTCACGTACAGGTTTCCGGCCTGGATGGTGTCCAGCCAGACGCCCATTTCATCGGAATCGAGCGAGTGCAGTCCGGCGGTGAGGCCGTATTCGATCTCGTTCTGGATGGCGATGGCTTCTTCCAGGGTGGCCGCGGTCATGACGCCGAGGACCGGGCCGAAGAACTCGGTCAAGTGGAAGTAGGAGCCGCGCTTGACGCCGAACCGGATGCCCGGGGACCACAGGCGGCCGGTCTCGTCCAGCTTCTCGGGCTTCACGGCCCAGGTCTCACCGTCGCCGAGGGTTGTCAGCGCGTTGAGGAGCTTGCCGTTGGCGGCCTCGATGATCGGCCCCATCTGGGTAGTGGCTTGCTCCGGGTAGCCCACCTTGAGCGAGCGTGCAGCGTCAATCAGCTGGTTGTGGAAGCGCTCCGAGGTGGCAACGGAACCCACCAGGATCACGAGCGAGGCGGCCGAGCACTTCTGTCCGGCGTGTCCGAAGGCCGAGTACACGACGTCCTTGGCGGCCAGGTCGAGGTCCGCGTGCGGAGTGACGATGATGGCGTTCTTGCCCGAGGTCTCCGCGAGCAGCGGGAGGTCCTGCCGGAAGGAGCGGAAGAGCTCAGCGGTCTCGTAGCCGCCGGTGAGGATCACGCGGTCAACGCTGGGGTGCGAGACGAGCTGGGTGCCCAGCTCGCGCTCTTCGAGCTGCACGAGCGCCAGCACTTCGCGCGGCACGCCGGCCTCCCACAATGCGTCCACCATGACGGAACCGGAGCGGCGCGCCTGCTTTGCGGGTTTGATCACGACGGCGGATCCCGCCGCGAGTGCCGCCAGCGTGGAGCCGGCGGGAATCGCCACAGGGAAGTTCCACGGCGGGGTCACTACGGTGAGGTTCGCTGGGACGAACGTGGCGCCGTCGACCGTTTCCAGGTCCTTCGCACGCTCGGCGTAGTAGTGCGCGAAGTCGATTGCTTCGCTGACTTCGGGGTCGCCCTGTTCGATCGTCTTGCCGGTCTCGGAAGCCATGACCTCAAGAAGCTCGGCGCGGCGGGATTCCAGGATGTCGCCGGCGCGGTGCAGGATGGCTGCGCGCTCGGCGGCCGGCATGGCGCCCCAAGCCTTGCCGCGCTCCACGGCGGTGGCAATGATGCGATCCAGTTCCTGGGCGTCGCTGACCTTGCTTGCTTCAACAATCGCGTTGCCGGCTGTGGAGCCCGGGATACGCTCCAGGATGTCGCGGCCCCAGGCCCGGTTGGCGGGCAGGGCAGGGTCTGTGTCCGGGGTGTTGGCGAAGCCCTGGTTTGGCGCGGCGGCTGCAAGCTCGTTGCGGTCCTGTGTGCGGTTGGGCGCCGGTACGGCGTCGTCCAGCTCCGCGAGCGAGGCGAGGAAGCGCTGTTTCTCGCGTTCGAACAGCGATTCGTTCTCGCTGAGCTCGAACACGGCGGACATGAAGTTGTCCTGGCTGGCGCCTTCTTCGAGGCGGCGGATCAGGTAGGCGATGGCGACGTCGAACTCGCCCGGGTGCACCACGGGGGTGTAGAGCAGGAGGCTGCCGACGTCTTTCCGCACGGCCGAGGCCTGGCCCGTGGCCATGCCGAGGAGCATCTCGAACTCGATGCCCTTCGTGACGCCGCGTTCCTTCGCGAGCAGCCACGCGAACGCAACATCGAAGAGGTTGTGGCCGGCGACGCCGATGCGGACCGCGTCGATGTGTTCGGGAGTGAGCGCGTAGTTGAGGACTCGCTTGTAGTTGGTGTCCGAATCCTGCTTGGTGCCCCACGTGGCGAGGGGCCAGCCCTGGATGGAAGCCTGGACCTGTTCCATGGGCAGGTTGGCGCCCTTGACGACGCGCACCTTGATGGGAGCGCCTCCGTTGGCCCGGCGGGCCGCGGCCCATTCCTGCAGCTCCTGCATGGCCGAGAGCGCGTCCGGGAGGTAGGCCTGCAGGACGATGCCGGCCTCGAGGTTCTTGAATTCGGGCTTATCCAGGATCCGCGTGAACACAGCCATGGTCAGGCTCAGGTCCTTGTATTCCTCCATGTCCAGGTTGATGAACTTGGGCTTGGGGAATGATGCGGCCAGGCGGTAGAGCGGGGTGAGCTTCTCCACCACGTGGTCCACTGCTTCATCGAAGGCCCACAGCGAATGCGGGGCCACCGTGGAGGATTCCTTAATGGAGACGTAATCGACGTCGTCCCGCGCCAGGAGCTTGAGGGTTCCCTCGAGCCTGCGGCTGGCCTCGCGTTCGCCCAGGACGGCCTCGCCCAGCAGGTTCACGTTCAGGTGGACGCCGTTCTGCTTGATCTTGGCGATAGCCGGACCGAGCTTCGCGTCCGTGGCATCCACAATCAGGTGGCCCACCATGTCGCGCAGGACCTTGCGGGCGATCGGGATGACCACCTGCGGAAGGACGGGAGCCATGATGCCGCCGGTGCGCACAGCGGCGCGCATGTACCAGGGCAGGAATGCCGGGACCTTCGGGGCCAGCTTGGCGAGGTTGCGGCCGGCCACGGACAGGTCCTCTGGCCGGATGACGCCGTCGACGAATCCCACCGTGAAGTCCAGGCCGTTCGGGTCCTTCAGGACGCCGGCGAGGCGCTGTGCGGAAATGTCAACGGGCACCTTCGAGGCTTCGGTGAGCCAGTGTCGAACCAGTTGGATGGCTTCGTGGGCCAGCTCCTGGAGGTGTCCGGATTCCGGGGTGGACTGCGTCCTGGCGTCGATGCTCGAATCCCGGGTTGGTGTGCTCATGCGCTTCGTTCCTTTGGTGCGGAGAGGACTTGTTTCCATCAGTATGGATCTACAATCAGATTAGGAAAAGCGATCTTTTCCGAAGAATATGCATTAGATTTATCGACCCTTCTGGAGAGCCCCATGCTGGATGTCCGCAGGCTGCGCTTGCTGCACGAATTGAAGATCCGCGGAACGCTCGCAGAGGTGGCCGACGCCATGAAGTACAGCCCGTCGTCGGTGTCCCAGCAACTGACCTTGCTGGAGAAGGAAGCCGGCGTGAAACTGCTGCGAAAGTCCGGCCGGCGCGTCCAGCTCACGCCGCAGGCCGAGATCCTCGTGGAACATGCGGCCGCTTTGCTGGCCACGCTGGAGCGGGCAGAGACGGACCTGGCAGCATCCCTTTCTACGGTGACTGGAACGGTGCGGCTGGCCGTGTTCCAGACCGCTGCCTTGGCTCTCATGCCCGACTTCCTCACCATCATGAAGGGCGAGTATCCCGAAGTGCGCGTGGAGATGATCCAGCGTGAACCGGAGACAGCGCTCTACGAAACCTGGGCCCGCGACTTCGACATCGTGGTGGCCGAGCAATACCCCGGACACGCCGCCCCTCACCACCCCGGGCTCGACCGGTCCACCCTGACCAGCGACGCCATCAGGCTGGCCACACCCCCGGTTGGCCTCGGTGGGGAATCGATTACCTCGTTGGCGGACACGGCGGCATTGCCTTGGGTCATGGAACCGCGCGGCGCGGCGTCCCGGCACTGGGCGGAGCAGGCGTGCCGCTCGGCCGGATTCGAGCCCGATGTCCGCTACGAAACTGCCGACCTCCAAGCGCAGATCCGGCTGATCGAGTCCGGCAACGCGGTGGCCCTCATGCCGGACCTCGTATGGACGGGCCGGACCACGCCGGTGCAGTTGCTGGATCTCCCCGGACTCCCCAAGCGGACCGTGTTCACGTCGACCCGCACCGCCGGACGAATTCACCCTGCAATTCTGGCGTGCCGGGAAGTGCTGGAACGGGTGGCCGCGGAACGGGCGTAGGACGCAAAAGGCCCCGGTCCAAAGACCGGGGCCAAAACGCGGAGAATGGGGGATTTGAACCCCCGAGGGCGTTAACCCAACACGCGTTCCAGGCGTGCGCCATAGGCCGCTAGGCGAATTCTCCATGCTTCTGAATCAAAAGCAGACTCCACTGTACCCGAGATTTTCAGCATCGCCCAATCGGGACTTTTATGGTGCAGGGCGGGTCTTTCGTGCCCTTAAACGTAAAAATGGACGCCCCCAATGCGTCCATTCCTCCGGCACTCCGTTGAGCTGCTGGGTCCAGCCCCTGAAACCAGGCCCTGCGGCTCACAATCTTGAGATTGCCCCAATCGGTGTACATACCCATAGTCCGCTCCGTTTAGCGGTTTGGCAATGGAGATCAAGAACCATCCTTTGACCTGTTTTCGGCGGCCACTGGGAAGATGGTGGCATGAGTCAACTGAACGCCCTCGTTGTCTACGTCCCGGTATCGCATAGCGAGAGCTTGCTGGCCGCGATCGGCGATGCCGGGGCCGGCAGAATCGGCGACTATTCGCATTGTTCCTTCACCACTCCGGGCACGGGACGCTTCACTCCATTGCCCGGGGCGCAGCCGTTTGTCGGAACCGTGGGGCACGGTGAAACGGTGGCGGAAATCCGGGTGGAGTGCGTGGTTGAGGCGGACGTGCTCGACGCCGTGGTGCAAGCCCTGCGCTCAGCCCACCCCTACGAGGAGCCGGCCTTCATGACCTGGCCGGTGAACGGTTAGCGCTAGCCTCCATTGGACATGCCTCCCTTGCGCTCCGGATTCGGAGGGCTCGATAACTTCGGGTAAGCTTGTCGACGGCCCCTCATGTGGCGTCATCCTGTTGAACTCCCCCAGGACCGGAAGGTAGCAAGGGTAGATGGGCTCTGGCGGGTGCATGAGGGGTCTCTTCTTAAATGTCAGTCCCTATAGGTAGGTTTCCCCTGTGACTGTTACTACTGCTCTTTACCGCAGATATCGTCCCGATTCTTTCGCGGACGTTATCGGGCAGGAACACGTCACGGAGCCGCTCATGACGGCCCTGCGCAAAAACCGCGTCAACCACGCCTATCTCTTCTCCGGCCCGCGCGGCTGCGGAAAAACCACGTCCGCCCGCATTCTCGCCCGCTGCCTCAATTGCGCCGAAGGCCCCACGGACACCCCTTGCGGCAAATGCAACAGCTGTGTTGAGCTGGCGCGCGGCGGCTCCGGCTCGCTCGACGTCATCGAGATCGACGCCGCCAGCCACGGTGGCGTGGACGACGCCCGCGATCTCCGCGAACGCGCCACCTTCGCTCCGGTCCGGGACCGGTACAAGATCTTCATCATTGACGAAGCCCACATGGTCACGTCCGCAGGCTTCAATGCGCTGCTGAAGATCGTCGAAGAGCCGCCGGAACACATCAAATTCATTTTCGCCACCACGGAGCCGGACAAGGTCATTGGCACCATCCGCTCCCGCACGCACCACTACCCCTTCCGCTTGGTTCCGCCCGAGCCCTTGATGCAGTACCTTGAGCTTCTCTGCCAACAGGAAAACGTGCCCGTTGCTCCCGGAGTGCTCTCCCTCGTCATCCGGGCCGGCGGCGGCTCCGTGCGCGATTCCCTCTCCGTACTGGACCAACTCATGGCCGGTGCCGGACCCAACGGGCTGGACTACGAGCTCGCCGTCGCGCTGCTCGGATACACCCACGCTTCGCTGCTCGACGACGTCGTAGAGGCAATTGCCGCGTCCGATTCCGCCACAGTCTTCCGCGCCGTGGACCGCGTCATCCAAACCGGGCACGATCCCCGACGCTTCGTCGAGGACCTGCTGGAGCGGTTCCGCGACCTCATCATCGTCCAAGCCATGCCGGAAAGCGCCCAAGCCATCCTCCGCGGAATGCCCGCAGACCAGATTGCCCGCATGCGCAGCCAAGCCAACAACCTCGGTGCCGCAGAGCTCTCCCGCGCCGCCGACGTCACCAATACCGCACTCACCGAAATGACCGGCGCAACCTCACCCCGGCTACATCTCGAGCTGCTCTGCGCCAGGATCCTGCTACCGAGTTCCGAGCAAACCGAACGCGGCATCGCGGCCCGGATCGACCGCGTCGAACGCCGCCTCAACTACGGCGGCGCGCTTCCCCCGGCAGAAACTCAGGGTTTGCCCGCAGTTGCCGCGGTTCCCCCCGTAGCCATAGCCCCACCCTCCCGCCCAGCGGAACAGCCAGTGGAACGCCCGACGGCGGCGGCCGGCACCGCTTCCACTCCACCAGCGTCCAGGGTACCGGCGGTCGCTGAGGCTCCGATTTCCGACGCCCCGACTGTTTCTGGGGCCCAGCCTGTTGCTGAAACCCCGTCTGTTGCTGAATCCCCATCCAGGGACCAGCTGACACCGCCTCGTGTGTCCACCAATGACTGGCCCATGGATGAGGCCAGGCAACCGGCCGGCCGTCCCGCTGCCGAATCCGCTTCGCCTTCGCCCGCACCTGCCGCGAGCCCCGCCGAGCAGTCCGTTGCGCAGGCACCCGCGCCAGCCCAGGCACCGGCGTCGACGCCCGCGCAACCGCCAGCGCCTGCCCAGCCCTCTCGTCCCGCCACCGGTGGCGCTACAGGGGGCGCCGACGTCGAGATCATCCGTCGCGCTTGGCCGGAGATCCTCCAGACACTAACCAAGATCAAGCGCAGCAGCTGGGCTTTGGTCGGAGCCAACGCCCAGGTAGCGCAATTCGACGGCCAACTTCTGACTCTGGCATTCAGTACTGACGGCCTTGCGAGCGCCTTCAGCCGGGCGGACCATGCCGAGAACCTTCGCCAAGCCATCCACAAAACGATCGGAATTGACTGCCAAATCACCTCCGTCGTCGGTGGCAACAGCTCAGGTAGCTCTGAACCAAACCCAAAAGCACCGGCTGAACCGGCGCCCACCGTAACGGGGGGTGCCTCTCCAACAGCGTCCTCCGCCGTGGACAGCGCATGGGGGCTTGCCCCTGCAACGCAAGGTGGACCTGCCGCCCCTGAAGCCGGCGGGGTTGACGCTGCACCAATCCCAGCGCCCGCACAGGCACAGGCAGTGAAGGTACCACCGGCATCGGCATCTGGGCAGACTCCTTCTGGGCAGGCTCCTTCGACCATTGGCCAGGCGTCCGAACAGGTTCCAGGGTCACTACCGGCTCAGGCCTCCGAGGCAGCTCCGGCCAACCAGCCCGTTTCCGCCGCACAGGATCCGGCCATAGCAGCGACCCCAAACGCCGATCCGAACGCAGACTACTCGTATTCGGACGATGACTGGGGTCCCCCGCTCGACGAGGACGCTCCCCCGCTCGACGAAGAACCGCCGATGGATTGGGTGCCACCGGCTCCCTCGGGCTCCGCAGCTATGCCCGCGGCAGTAACGGCCACTCCCGAAAAGAAGAAGCCCGCGGCCCCGGAAGATCCTTGGTCCAGGGCTGTCGAGCAGGCGCCGGGCGCTTGGGTGGTCGGCTCCGATTCCAACGTTGGTGCAGGGGCTTCAGGCAACTCGGGAGGGCCCGCCGGGCACCCCCCTCTATCCGGGGCAGCAACCGCAAGTCCCGTCTATGAACCCGCCGCCGCACAGATTCCAAGCCAACCGCAGGCTTCGGCGCCGGCCTCCGCACCACCAGCCGCAGCGCCCGGAGGCGAAACAGGGCGTTCGGCCGTAGGCCTCGCACAGTCCGCGGCCCAGGCTCCAGCGACCGCCCAAACGCCAGTATCGGCGCCTTCGGGAACAGGGAAGCAGAGCCTCTACCAGCGGCTTTCGAACAGCCCCGAAGCCATGGCTGGGCGCGAGAAGGCACCGGCCCGGGCTGCTGCCGCTCCCGGCGTCGTGGTGGAGGATATCCCGAGTGCCGACGACGAGACGATCGAGGAGTCGGGAGTCTTTGGGCGTGCCGCCGTCGAGCGTATTCTGGGCGGGAAGCTACTGGAAGAAAGGTCGCTGGACGGCGCTCCCCTGATGCGCCGCTAACGGCCGGAACCCTCCGGCACCTCATCAAGGTGCCACCAAACCGCGACAGCCGCGCAACAACAACGGGCGCCTGCATAGAACGAACGAGGACATTGTGTACGAAGGCGCAGTACAAGAGCTGATCGACGAGCTCGGCCGGCTCCCGGGCGTCGGGCCCAAATCGGCGCAGCGTCTTGCCTTCCACATCCTTGAGGCCGATCCCGAGGACATGAAGCGACTGGTCGCGGCCATCACCACAGTCAAGGAACGGGTGAAGTTCTGCACTGTCTGCGGCAACGTCACCGAGCAGGAACTCTGCAACATCTGCCGCGATCCGCGCCGCGACCCCTCAGTGATCTGCGTGGTCGAAGAGTCGAAGGATGTCCTGGCAGTGGAACGGACCCGGTCCTTCCGCGGCCGCTACCACGTGCTGGGCGGCGCCATCAACCCGATCGCCGGCATCGGTCCCGAACAGTTGCGTATCCGCGAACTCCTCACCCGGCTCAACGATGGCGCCATCCAGGAAATCATCATCGCGACCGACCCCAACCTCGAAGGCGAAGCGACCGCCACCTATCTGGCCCGCATGTTGAAGTCGATCGGCATCACCGTCACCAGGCTTGCCTCTGGCCTCCCGGTGGGCGGGGATCTGGAGTACGCGGACGAAGTTACCCTCGGAAGGGCCTTCGAGGGCCGCCGCAACGCCCTCATGTAAGCCGGGCTAAGCGATCCGAGTGCCTCGTGCAAGTCGGCCTGCAGGCGTCCGCAATGACCGCCAACCGAGCCACATGAGCAACCCCGTCAGGACCAGTTGCAGGCCGAGCCCCAACGGCCACAAGGGCGTCGTCTGCTTGAGGTACTGCGGCTGGGGCACTCCATTGGCGCACAGGTAGGTGTGGTCTGGGCCAGCGAGCGCGGACCTGGCACCCTGGCTGATGCCCTCGATCATGCCGACCGAGTAGAACGCGCTTCCGCTGCGGTCTGGATACGGAATGGCGTCCGCCACCACCACGTAGGGGTTCAACGCGAGCATCCAGGCCACGCGTTCGGTCCGGAGGGCTGGGTGCTCAACCAAGGGACCCCCGCAGGCGTAGGCGGGCTGCACCGGTTCGGTCGGCTGCCCTGGTTGGTTCGGCTGCAGCGGCACGGAGCGCGCCTGTGGCGTATTGGCCAACACCGTGCCCTGCGCCAATTGCGATCCCAGTCCGAAGGAGATCAGGGAGCCGACCACAAGAGCTGCAACTGCCAAGTAGGTGACCACGATCGAGAACAGTGGCCGCCCCGCAAGCGCCGAAATCCCCACCCCAATCCCACAGATGACAGCCAGTTCCACAGCCAGCATGAGGAGGGAAACCACCACGTGCCCCGGGGTCAGCCCGCCTTGGAACATTCCGAAAACGAGGAACGGTGCGCTGGTTGCCAGGAAGGCGAGCGCCGCCAGCCAACCCGCGCAGAACTTGCCCCAGAGGATTTGGCCAGGTGTCAGCAAGGTGATCTGCAGGATGGCGAGCGTGCCTCCAGCGCGGTCGCCGTTGATGGCGTTGGCAGACAGCGCGGGCGCCACAAGCAGGGCAAACAGGAGCACGAACGCCAGGACCACTTCGAAGATCATGGACCCCGCCCCGTCCTGCGGGGACATACCCGTGACCGAACGCTGCGCTTCCATGCTGGCGTTCCAGGCAAGCCAGGTCAGCCACGTCACTACCCCGATGACCACGAACCAGACGCCCAACATGATGTACCAGCCGCGGGAACGCAACCGTTGTTTCATCTCGAGGACCACGACGTCACGGATCCCGCCGAGATAGCCGGCGACGGCGTTCCCGCCGCCCGTAGTTCCCTGCGGTCCCGCTGGACCCGTCACGGCTTCAGTCACGTTGCTCATCGCCTCTCCGTTTCGAGGTTCATGTAGGTCTCTTCGAGGGCGCCTGCGGCTGGCGCGAAAGAAACTACCCCGATGCCGGCCGTGACGAGTTCCCGGAGGAGGGCGGCAGCGCCGTCGTCGTGCGTCAACAGCAAGGTGACCGACGGACGGGTGCCTGCCTCCACGCGAAATTCCAGGCCCAGTTCGCTGAGCTTTGCCGCGAGGGCCTGGTTGTCGAGGGCCGTGATCGCGTAGCGGCGGCCTTGCCGGGCAGCTTCCTCAAGGGTCTGCTGCTTCACGGTGCGTCCTTGGTTGACGAACACGGCACCGTCAGCGATTTCATCAAGCTCACTGAGGACGTGGGAAGAAACCACCACGGCTTTCCCGGCCCCCGCGAGGCGGCGCAGCAGGTTCCGAAGCTCCACCCTGGATCCCGGATCAAGGCCGGAAGCCGGCTCGTCGAGCAGCAGGACAGAGGGATCGTGGATGAGGGACCTGGCCAGGCTAAGCCGCTGCTGTTGACCCCGGGAGAGCACCCGTGCGGGCTGGCCAGCAAGTGCGTCCAAGCGGACTAGTTCGAGCAGTTCGTCGACACGCTGGCCGATACCGGCTTGGGGCACACGGTAGAAGCGGGCCATCTGGACCAGGATTTCCCTTGCGGTCAAGGACTCCCACACCCCCAAGGTGTCCGGCATCCAGCCGATCCGAAGCCGCACGGCGGCGCTTTCCCCGAGTGGATCCAGGCCGTCGATCCGGATGGTCCCGGAGTCGGGCCGGAGAAGTGAGGCCAGCATGAGCAGGAGCGTCGTCTTGCCAGCCCCGTTGGGACCGATGAGCGCCGTGACCTTCCCGGCCGGCGCGTGGAAATCGATGTGCTCCACTGCATGGACTGTACCGAAGCGGCGTGAGACGCCTTCCGCGGATACGCCGAGGGCAGCACTGCCCGGGACGTTTGAACTTTCAGCTATGGACATGTTCTACTCACCTGTTCCCCCAGACAGTAAAAGTACGCTTCAATTCCTGCGAGCCCATATGCCCTCAGGCTGCGTATTTCTTGATCGTACGCCACCCTGAAACGGCCGAGCATCCGCCCTGAGGCCGAGATTTGGTCACAATTCCCCTGCCCGCCGCGCCCGGCGATAAACTGGCCAAATAAGCCACGTAGCCGTGCCGTTATCTGGCCAAGCAACGTATGATCCCCAATTGATGCAGTGAGGGTGCGCGCATGAGTTTGCCCACTACCGATGTGAAAACCGAAGACCTGTCCGCTCAGGCTGCCATCACGAAGCAGCTGATCGTGCAGAAGTTCGGTGGCTCCTCGGTGTCCGACGCCGAAGGCATCAAGCGTGTTGCCCGCCGCGTGGTTGACGCACAAAAGGCCGGCAACGAGGTTGTTGTGGTGGTTTCGGCCATGGGAGACACCACGGACGAGCTCCTGGACCTCGCCGCCCAAGTCACCGATTCCGCTCCCGCCCGCGAAATGGACATGCTCCTCTCCGCAGGCGAACGCATCTCGATGGCCCTGCTGGCCATGGCCATCAACAAGTTCGGCGCCTCCGCCCAGTCTTTCACCGGCTCACAGGCCGGCATGATCACGGACGGCATCCACGGCAAGGCCCGCATCATCGACGTCGACCCCCACCGCATCCGCACAGCCTTGGACAAGGGACACATTGCGATCGTGGCTGGCTTCCAGGGCATGAGCCACAGCACCAAGGAGATCACCACCCTTGGCCGCGGTGGATCCGATACCACTGCTGTGGCTCTCGCCGCCGCGCTTGAGGCCGATGTCTGCGAGATCTACACGGACGTCGACGGCATCTACACGGCGGACCCGCGCGTGGTGCCGACGGCACAGAAGATCGACCGTATCTCCAGCGAGGAAATGCTCGAGTTGGCGGCTTCCGGCGCGAAGATCCTGCACTTGCGCTGCGTGGAGTACGCCCGCCGCTTTGGCGTGCCCCTGCACGTCCGTTCCTCATTCAGCCACAACGAAGGCACCTGGGTCCTGCCCAGCGCCGATGACAAGATCACGATTCAAGAGGGAGTTGCCTTGGAGCAGCCAATCATCTCCGGCGTTGCACACGACCGTTCAGAAGCAAAAGTCACCGTGGTCGGCGTCCCGGACATCCCCGGCAAGGCCGCCGCAATTTTCCAGGTCATCGCCAAGGCACACTCGAACATCGACATGATCGTTCAGAACGTGTCCACCCACGGCACCGGCCGCACGGACATTTCCTTCACGCTGCCCATCGTGGAAGGCGCCGACGCCCTCACTGCCCTCCGTGCGGCGCAGCCGGAGATCGGCTTCGAGAGCATCGAGTACAACGAAAACGTCGGCAAGCTTTCCCTGATCGGCGCGGGCATGCGTTCGCACCCTGGCGTCTCCGCCACGTTCTTCAAGGCGCTTTCGGACGCGGGCATCAACATCAACATGATCTCCACGTCGGAAATCCGCATCTCCGTGGTCACCCACGCCGATCTGCTGGATGACGCCGTGCGCGCCATCCACAAAGCGTTCGAGCTCGACGGCGAAGCCGAGGCAACCGTCTACGGCGGTACCGGCCGCTAGCCGAACTCCGCCGTCGGGCACCCGCCGTCGGGAACGCACAGTCGGGCACCCGCCGTCGGGATCTGAAGTTCTTAAACGTGAAAGAACCGGGGCTCACGCTCCGGTTCTTTGCTTTCCTGCGGCTTTCGGGCCG
Source organism: Arthrobacter sp. MMS24-S77 (assembly GCF_054888235.1). Taxonomy (NCBI): domain Bacteria; kingdom Bacillati; phylum Actinomycetota; class Actinomycetes; order Micrococcales; family Micrococcaceae; genus Arthrobacter; species Arthrobacter sp. MMS24-S77. Next base: position 299,075 of record NZ_JBTZRN010000001.1, on the reverse strand, counting down.
CAACTCGGCCTTAAGCGTCTTCCTTGCGGACTCCGTAGTGGTGGCCTTGGTCATCCGTTTCGACGACGAAATGCCCCAGGTCATTTTCTGACGCCTGCTCGAAGTCGTCATGCTTGTGGACTACGGGCGTATCAATGTCGCCCCGCGTCGCCGGGCCGAACCAGAAACGCAGTCGATCGGTCACCCTCATAAAGCTATCGAGTGCATGTCCCACAATTCCCACCTCCTTCCCCGCTGCGAGGTCCAGCCGTGTGGTTGGAGCTGAGTGGTTCCAGTGAGGCCAATTTTACGCCCGGAACCCACAAAAGGCCCGGGGGCGTCCATCCGCGAGGGAGCCGGCGGGCCTCAGCGCAGGGATTTGTCGTCCGGGTTCTTGGGGACGACGTAGGTGCTGCCGTCGGGCCTGCGGATGGTTTCCCATTGCTGCGCTTCGGCCTGGCGCCGGACGAGGAGGAGCCGGTTCTCCTCGGTCATTTCGTGATCCAGGGAACTGCTGTGCGCCGGCCCGAAGATGATCCGCAGCTTGCCCGTCGCGCGCATGAATTTCTGGGTCATGGTCTCTTTGGCCACCTGGTCTACCCTCTCTCAAAAGGATGCTATTCGTTAAGAGTACACTAACAATTAGTGCACTAACTATCTCGGCCATCCAGGCCGGGCACCCGACACAGAATGGAGCGAGCCATGGCTGCCTCAGGCACTCCCGTTACCCTCGACACCACCACGCCTGAAGACGACCTGCTGCTCGAGCGTCAATTGTGCTTCGCCCTGACGGTGGCGTCGCGAAGCGTGGTAGGCGTCTACAAGCCGGTGCTTGAAAAGATGGGGCTGACACATCCGCAATATCTCGTGATGCTAGCCCTCTGGGAACGCAGTCCCCGCACGCTCAAGGACATCAGCGAGGCACTCCTGCACGAGCCAGCCACTCTTTCGCCCATTCTGCGCCGGCTCGAAGAAGCAGGCTTCGTGACCCGCAACCGCATCCACGGAAACGAGCGGGCCCTCGCCATCACCCTTACCGAAGCCGGCGCCGCCCTCAGGCAGCAAGCGACGGCCGTGCCGGGAACCATCATGGAGCGGCTCCACCTCACGCGGGCCGAAGTAGCGGAACTGCACCGGGCCATGACAGGGCTCATCGCGGCCACCCAACTCCCGGGGGCGGCCGCCGGGCGATAAACTGGCAGGAATCAAGGAGATCCCCATGCGTTTGCGAATAGTCCGGTACGTTCTGGCTGTCCTCGCCGTCGCTGGGCTCGCCGCCTGCACGCCGGGCACTGGAGGCGGCACGCCCAGCAGCTCGGCCCCCGGCACTAGCACCTCCTCCACGCCGTCGTCCAGCCCCAGCGGTCTCCTGCCGGACGAGACGGAATCTCCGGGCGGCAAACCGACCCCTTCCTTCTCCCCCGCGCCCAGCTCCCCCGGCCTCGGAGAGGCCGAGCTTTCCATCATCGTCAAGTCCTCCCCCACAGCGGCTCCCGAAAGCTACACGCTCGTCTGCACCAATGGCGTCCCAGCCGCGGAGAGCCACCACCCCACCGCAGCCGCAGCGTGCGCAGCCCTGAAGAAAAACCCCGCCCTCCTCACGCGCACGCCCCGCCCCAGCGACCCGGTGTGCACTCAGCAGTACGGCGGACCCCAGACGGCAACAGTCACCGGCGCAGTGGATGGCGTGGGCGTCGAGTCCTCCTACAAACTCACTGACGGCTGCGAAATCGCCGCATGGGCCGCCGTCGCCGACATCCTGGGTTCCAGCGGTGCCGGAGCCTAGGCAAAAGCACCTCCCGCAAGAGACATGGCTTGCGATGGAGGCCGCCCACCACGCCCGCGTCGAGCGCTACGCCAAGCCATACTTGGCCCGGCGCTCCGCCGGCCAGAAGCATCCCGTGGAAGACTTCCTCTTCACCTACTACACCCAGAAGCCCGGCCAGCTCCTGCGCTGGCACCCGGGTGACGGCGTCGTCCTCTCCGGCCCCAAGGCAGCGGAGCGGGCCGGGTGGAAGTATTACCGAGTGCTCGACGACGGAGCGCTGGCTGCCGCGGGCCTGCCTGCCGGTACCGTTGCGGTCACCTTCGATCGCAGCCGATTCGCGGCCGATCGCACCGAGGCCGTCCGCTTCGCGGGCATCATCCTGGCGGGGACCGTTGCGCGGCCCGCCCAGTTTGGCTGCTTCGGCCTGCACGAATGGGCCATGGTCTACCGGCAGGACAAGTTCCACCTTCGTCACGAGTACCTCAAGCTGCGGCTCGGCTCCGAAGGCACGGACACCGTGGTGGAAGACAACCGGATCCGATGCTCGCACTTCGACGCCTTCCGTTTTTACACTCCGGACGCCATCCCCCTCAACGAGCTCACCCCCACGCGGGAAAACCAGCGAACCATTGAGCAACCTGGGTGCCTGCACGCCAACATGGACCTCTACAAGTGGGCATACAAACTGACCCCGGCGCTGCCGAGCGAGCTGGTGATGGATTGCTTCGAACTGTCCTGGCGGATCCGGGCCATGGACATGCAGGCCTCCCCGTACGACCTTGAAGAATGGGGCTATCCGGCCATCAGGATCGAGACACCGCAAGGCAAGGCCGAGTACGTTGAATATCAGCGGGCATTTGCCGCCGAAGCCCAGGAGCTCCGCGCACGGGTTCTTGACGCAGTGCGGCCGCTTCTGGAACTCCTCGAACCGGCACAGTCTCACAAAGGAAACCCATGACTTCAAGCAATGGAAAGTACGACGTCGAACTCACCATCACGCTGACGGAGGCACCGGGCGCCGTGGATCACGAGTTCGTCCTGCTCGGCTCGGGCGGCGAAGTCTCCGAAGGCTCGACTCTTCCGGACGCTCGCGCGGCGCTTGCCGCCGTCGAGCAATTCGGCGAGGAGATCTTCTTTCCGGTTCCGCGGCCAGACCGGATTTGCACCCAGCAATACGGCGGTCCGCAGGTGGCCGTGGTGACGGGCCGGTTCCGCGGACGCGACGTCAGCAGCCGCTTCAGCCGGACGGACGGCTGTGAGATCGCCCGCTGGCGCACCATGGCGGCACTCCTCGGCGGCATCTCGGGTTCCACTGGAAGCATCTAGTCCGACGCTCGCTCACATATGCCGGGTTTTGACCGGACGCTCGCTCACATATGCCGGGTTTTGGCCGGACGCCCACTCACATATAGCACCCCCAACCCCAAGCTCCTGTGAATGATCTGCAGGAGCGTTCCATGGTTTGGGTTCAAAGGTGAGCGAGCGTCAGGGAATTCAGGCCCATACGTGAGCGAGCGTCGGGCGAATGACAAGGCAGCGGCCGGCGGGATATCCCGCCGGCCGCTGCCGTGCCCTTCTGTCAGAACATCACTGCCGCATCAACGGGCGTTGTTCGACTGATCCTCTTCCTCATTCTGGAGTTTGCTCTTGCCGTGCTCGCCCTCCTGCTCATCCTTGGGCACCACGGACACGGCGCCGTCCGCCGAAACCAGCAAGGACACGAAAGTCGGTGCGCTGGTGCCGGCAAACGTGAGCCGACCGACGTAGGAACCAGGATTCAGCTCGCTCCACCCAAAGGTGAGCTTCCCGGCCTTGCCGTTCTTCAGCTGGATCGGATTGGGAGTGACTGTCGCTTTGCCCGGGTTTGCGCCCGGGACGGCGACGTCAACGCTGGCCTTGGTGGGCCTGTTTTGGGGGCTGGCTGACAGGTTCGCGATGATCGTGTACGCCCCTGGCTCCGGGTTGTCGAGGACGAGCGACTCACTGGCATTGGGTGTGGCAGCCGTGAACAACCGACCCGACGGCGAGAACACATAGAGATCGAAATCCGCGGCAGGATCGGAGGAGATTACCGAGAACTTCGCGAATGCAGTCCCGGGGTCAACCACGGCGGGCGTGACAAAGTTCGAGGGATCGCTTGTCGTCGCCACAGGACCCGGAACTAGTTCCACGGCCGAGGAAACAGCCTTCCAGAGGCCATCAAGCGTCACGGCCGTGGGTGAATCGGTACCCGAGACGATGTTGATGCCGGCCGAACCACTAGCCTGCTGGGACGTGAAGGCCACGTTCTTGGAAGCCACCACCGACTGCGGACGGACCGCAATTGGAGAGACCACCGACTTGTTGGCGCCTTCCCACTTCAGGGAACCCATGGCGAATGTACCCAGGGCAGCAGTCTTGTTTTCGAAGGTCACCTTGAAGGTCTTCGTCTGGCCGACCGAGTTGAAGTTCAGCACCGACGGGGTGACCTTGACATCAACGCCAGGAACGTTGACCGTGGCCCGGTAGAGGCCCGGAGTCAGGGCCGTGACAGTGCGGGTCACCTCGATCTTCCCGGCCAGGTTTCCGAGCGCGAACGATGGAAGGTTCATGTCGCGCGGCAGCGTGGAGCCAAGGCCCGGGATGCCGAGATCGACGCCGGTACCCTGGATGAACTTCAGGTAGTCCTCGGTTCCAGCGTCGTAAACGAGGCCCGGATCCAGCACACGTGCCGGGTTCATCTGCCCCGCGCCCGTAGCGAAGACGTCATTGTTCTTGGTTCCGTCCGCCAGCTTGACGTCGCTCGCCGTGGTCATCATGGCCGATTTGACTGCAGCGGGGGACCAGTCGGGATTCTTCGCCATGATCAAGGCTCCGAAACCTGCAATGTGCGGCGACGCCATGGACGTACCGGACATGAACCCGTATTCATCGCCTTTACTGCCGATGGGCGAAACGCCTGCCAACACTGCAACCCCGGGAGCCGAAACGTCGGGCTTGAGCAGATCCGAATCGGTGGCAAGGAGCGGACCGCGGGAGGAGAATCCTGCGATCTGCGGCTGTGCCTCGAGCGGAAGCCCGGTGGTGTCGTGGTCAACAAGGGAAACTGTAATTCCCGGGTTGGCCGCCACCTTGTCCTTGATGGCCTGCGTGGCCGGCGGATTCACGTGGACTGTGGGAACAGAATGCTTGTCCGTGTCCAGCGATGAGCTGGTGAGGTTCACCAGGATCATGCCCACGCCGCCGCCACGGAGCACCTCGGCGCTCTTGGCGACCCGGTCAACCACGCCGCGGTCACATACCACTACCTTGCCCGCGATCTTCGCCGGGTCCAAGGACCCCGGCGCACAGAGCGCCGCGTTACCGGCGCCGGACGCAGCGTTCGCGGAAAGCACGACGCCGGCCCCGCTCACCTGGTGGTTCATGATGCTGGCGCCGCGGAACTTGCTGCCGTCGGAGAACTCGATGGTTCCTTGCAGCTCCTGGGAGAACGAGGTAGCCGCAACCGTGGTCATCCACGGTGCGCCGTGGTTGACGGTGCTGGCCTGGGGGCCCGAGTTTCCGGCGGACGCGGCCACGAAGATTCCTGCCGACGCGGCAGAGAGGAACGCCAGCGAGACGGGATCGGTGGTGGTGTCCGTCGCTCCGGAGATGGAGTAGTTCAGGACGTCCACGCCGTCGGCAATGGCCTGGTCAATGGCAGAGATGGCCGCGGAGCTGTAGCAGCCGCCCGAGTTGGGGTTGGTGTCTTCCCAGCAGATCTTGTAAATCGAAAGCTTGGCGGCCGGTGCGATGCCGCTCGTTTTGCCGAAGCTGCGGCCATCGACGAACGTCTCCACCCCGGGGTTGCCCGCCGCGGTGCTGGCCGTGTGCGTACCATGGCTCGCGACGTCGATGGGCGAGATCTGTTCCAAAGGTGACCGCTGGGCTGGCGGAACCGTTTGCAAGAAGGCATCGGCGAAGTAGTGGGCGCTGAGGACCTTGGAATTGCAGGCGCTGCCGTCGAAGGCCGCTCCGGTGCCGGTGCCCTTCTGGCATTCGCCTACGAAGGTATCTCCGTTGGCTTTCAGCATGGCGATCTTGCCGTCACTGGTGCGGTAGGGGACGCCCACTTCGGGGTTCCCTACCAGTGGCTGGACGGGATCACCGGCGAAGAACTTGCTCGTAGGCGTGTAACCGGTGTCGATCACACCGACCACTGTGCCCTTGCCGGCCTGGTCCTGGCCACCGAACTGGGTGTTCCAAAGTCCGTTGGGTCCGCTGAGCTTGAGGAAATCGGTGGTGGAGTAGTCAGGAGCTGACTGGGTGTCCGGGGCCACGAGGAGAACATTGGGGTTCTTCGCGAGGTTGACTGCCTGGTTCGCGGAAAGAGTGGCGCTGAAGCCGTTGATGGCCGTGGTGTAGTCGCGATTGATGCTCACGTTCTGCTGCTTGGCCACTTCCTGCTGCTTCTGCTGCAAGTGGGCTTGGTACTGCTTCACTTCGGCCTTGCCGACGTCCAGCTTCTTGCCCGCTTGCGGTTTGGTGGGCACATAACCGGGCGTTCCGCCGTCGTACGTGGCTGCTGGCTTCTCTGCCAGGACCACTACGTAACGGCCGTCTTGATAAGACTTGGGGTCGACATTCCGGGCAACCCCGGCAACCGTTGGTTCGGAAGCAGGCGCGGCTTGAGCCGGTGCCAACGCCGCGGAGGAGAGCAGAACCGGTAATCCGACGGCTAACGCCGCAGCTTTTCGAAGCCCCCCGCTTCCAATGAAGCTCTTTCCTTGTGAATTCACGAGTGATTGCACCTTTCCGGGCGATCGTGGCGGTCATGTCAAGATCAATCAACTAAGGATGGACCCCGATTGACAGTTCTTGTAATCAGGTAAAGCCCAGCCGATTCATAGAGTACAGAGCGATAGCGCAATATTACATAGGACACATTTCACTTTTTTTGTCATGTCATTTGGCATCAGAATACATCCGCACACAGCAGCGGGCACGCCCCCGTCGGGAGGGGACGTGCCCGCTGTGTGGATGTTTAGATATTGACCGCGAAGGCGCGCCGCAGGGAACCTCAGGCGTGTTCGTACGTCAAGCAATCAGCCGCCTCGGCACCGGGGCCGATCCGGACGTCGTGGGCCTCGCACATGAGGTTGTTGTTGTGGGTGCACTCCGAGCGCTGGCAGGCACCGACATGCGCCAAGACCTTGGGTAGTCCGCCCATGAGGGTGGTGTCAATGAAGGTGGCACAGGATGCATGATCCCGTGTTCCGCCAATCGTGATCCCGAAGGCGGTACAGCCATGATGGTTGAATCCGCAGCTGCCAACGCTGCATGCGGACACTTCGGCGACGTGTTCGGTCATTGCTCCTCCTGCTTGGGTGGGGAAATTCCTTGACAGCAATTCCAAGCTACTCCCGAATACACGCCTTTACCCCGGAAGATTAGCGCATTTGTATGTACCCTATTGCGCCCCAAGCACGGTGCCAGCGGACAGGTTGCGCTAAGACCGGATCCCTCGCAAGGCGTCACTGATTTTGGCCCTTGTCGAAGCATCCGGCGGGACCGAAATGCGGTTCTCCCGGGCAGCCCGGTCTGCCATGATCCTTTGGAAAACCATCCTCCCCAGGCCAGCAAAAACCGCGGCAAGGACCACGGGCAAAACCATCGACTTAGCATTCTCGGCCATGCCGCAATCCTAGTGACGCAAACCACGGCGGGCCAGAGCCGCCGTCGGGCATTGAAAAACCGCCGACGGCGACAGGGCGCCGCCGCGAATTGGCGCGGCACGCGGGGCCTCTTCACCGATCTCCCGCAAATAGGGTATGTAGCGATTTGGCCGGTAGAATGGGCATGCAAGCTCGCGGAGCGCCCCCCTTATTCCGTAAGACACTGCATCCACACACTGTCGCTGAACTCTGTTGGATGGGGTTTCGGCGTGAGACGGCACCACTCCGCGGCAGCCTTTAACCAAGGTTAACCAACGCTCACGCACAGGAGTTACCGGATGCCCCGGATCGTCGTCGACGTCATGCCCAAGCCCGAGATTCTGGACCCGCAGGGGAAGGCCATCGTGGGCGCGCTGCCCCGCCTCGGCTTCACCAGCTTTAGCGCAGTCCGCCAGGGCAAGCGCTTTGAACTGACCGTCGACGGCGAGGTGACCGACGCCATCCTCGCCCAGGCCCGCGAAGCCGCCGAGACCCTGCTGTCCAACCCGGTGATCGAAGACGTCGTCAACGTCGAGGTCGTCGAGGCCTGACATGACTGAACTTCCTTTGATCGGCGGAGCCCCCGTGGCCGTCGAACCCCATTTGGTCGGGGCCAAGATCGGCGTCGTCACCTTCCCTGGCACCCTTGACGACCGCGACGCCGCCCGTGCGGTTCGCTTGGCAGGCGGCACCGCCGTCGCGCTCTGGCACGCGGACACCGAACTGGCAGATGTGGACGCCGTCGTCATTCCGGGCGGTTTCTCCTACGGCGACTACCTGCGTGCTGGTGCCATTTCGCGCTTCGCGCCACTGATGTCGAAGATCATCGACGCAGCGAACTCCGACGCCAAGCTTCCTGTCCTGGGCATTTGCAACGGCTTCCAGATCTTGACCGAATCGCACCTGCTGCCCGGCTCCATGATCAAGAACGACCATCTGAAGTTCTTGTGCCGCGACCAGGTCCTGCGCGTGGAGAACAACAACACCTTGTGGACCTCGGACTACGAGGCCGGCCAGGAAATCACTGTTCCGCTCAAGAACCAGGACGGCCAGTACATCGCCGACGAGAAGACCCTGGACGCCCTTGAGGCCGAGGGCCGCGTCGTGTTCCGCTACGTCGGCTGGAACCCGAACGGCTCGCGCCGCGACATTGCCGGCATCAGCAACGCCGCCGGCAACGTGGTGGGCCTCATGCCGCACCCGGAGCACGCGGTGGAGCCCGGATTCGGTCCGGAGTCCAACGCCGGCACCGACGGCCTGGGCTTCTTCACCTCCGTCCTGAACAAGATCGTGGGAGGCGCATAGTGACTACCTCAGCTGAAACCGTCGGCAAGAAGTTCAACATCGACACCGTCGAGAACGCAGCCAAGACCCCGGACACCGAGCTCCCCTGGGCCGAACTGGGCCTGAAGCAAAACGAGTTCGACGAGGTCGTCAAGGTCCTGGGCCGCCGCCCCACCGGTGCCGAGCTCGCCATGTACTCCGTGATGTGGAGCGAGCACTGCTCCTACAAGTCCTCGAAGAACCACCTGCGCCAGTTCGGCGAAAAGGTCACCGAGGAAATGAAGAAGGACATGTTGGTGGGCATTGGCGAAAACGCCGGCGTCACCAACCTCGGCGACGGCTGGGCCGTGACGTTCAAGATCGAGTCCCACAACTCGCCGTCGTTCGTGGAGCCCTACCAGGGTGCCGCAACAGGCATCGGCGGCATTGTCCGCGACATTATCTCCATGGGCGCCCGTCCGGTTGCCGTGATGGATCCGCTGCGTTTCGGCGCCATCGACCACCCGGACACGGCCCGCGTCATGCACGGTGCCGTTGCCGGCATTGGTGGCTACGGCAACTCGCTCGGCTTGCCGAACATCGGCGGTGAAATGGTGTTCGACTCCGTGTACCAGGGCAACCCGCTGGTCAACGCGCTGGCAGTCGGCGTCATGCGCCACGAGGACATCCGCCTGGCCAACGCCTCCGGCAAGGGCAACAAGGTAGTCCTGTTCGGTGCGCGCACCGGTGGCGACGGCATTGGCGGCGCGTCGGTGCTGGCCTCGGAGTCTTTCGACGACACCAAGCCGTCCAAGCGTCCCGCGGTCCAGGTGGGCGACCCCTTCGCTGAGAAGGTCCTGATCGAGTGCTGCCTGGAACTGTTCAAGGGTTCGCTGGTTGAGGGTATCCAGGACCTCGGCGCTGCGGGCATCTCCTGCGCCACGTCCGAGCTCGCTTCCAACGGCGACGGCGGCATGCAGGTTGAGCTGACCTCCGTCCTTCTGCGCGACCCCACTCTGACGCCGGGCGAAATCCTGATGTCCGAGTCGCAGGAACGCATGATGGCCGTTGTCACTCCTGAGAACATCGCCGCATTCGAAGCTGTCATGGACAAATGGGCCGTGGAGTACTCTTGGCTGGGCGAAGTGACCGATACCGGCCGCCTCATCATCACGTGGGAAGGCGAAGTCATTGTCGACGTCGACCCGCGCACCGTTGCCCACGACGGTCCGGTCTACGACCGCCCGTACGCACGGCCCTCATGGCAGGATTCCGTGCAGGCCGATACCTTCACGGGCTCAGTGCAGGACGCCGGCCGTCCGTCGACCTCCGGGGAACTGGCCGCCGCCGTCACCGAGCTGATTGCTTCGCCGAACATGTGCAGCAAGGCCTGGATCACCAAGCAGTACGACCGCTACGTCGGCGGCAACACCGCAATGGCGTTCCCGGACGACGCCGGCGTAGTCCGCGTGGACGAGGAAACCGGCCTCGGCGTGGCCCTGGCCACCGACGCCAACGGTCGCTACACCTACCTCGATCCGTACCACGGTGCACAGCTGGCACTGGCCGAGGCGTACCGCAACGTCGCCACCTCCGGCGCCGTGCCGATGGCCGTCAGCGACTGCTTGAACTTCGGTTCCCCCGAGGACCCGGACGTCATGTGGCAGCTGGCCGAGGCCATTCGTGGCCTGTCCGACGCTTGCATGGAACTGGGCGTCCCGGTCACCGGCGGCAACGTCTCGCTGTACAACCAGACGGGTACCGTGCCGATCCACCCCTCCCCCGTGGTGGCCGTGTTGGGCAAGCTCGACGACGTCGCGCGCCGCACCCCGTCCGGCTGGAAGGAAGACGGCCAGGCCATCTACCTGCTGGGCACCACGGCCGCGGAGCTGGACGGTTCGGAATGGTCCAACCTGCGCGGACACCTCGGTGGTTTGCCGCCAAAGGTTGACCTGTCCCTGGAGCGTCAGCTGGGCGAGATCCTCATCAACGCTTCGCGCGACGGCATGATCGACGCGGCGCACGATCTCTCCGAGGGCGGCCTTGCCGCTGCATTGGTGGAGTCCTCGCTGCGTTACGGCGTCGGCGCCCGGATTGCGCTGGAGGAACTCCTGGAGCGCGACGGCGTGGACCTGTTCACGGCGCTGTTCTCCGAGTCCCAAGGCCGTGCGATCGTGTCAGTTCCGCGTTCCGAGGAAGTCCGCTTCAAGGACATGTGCACCGCCCGCGGCTTCACCCACATCCGGATCGGTGTCGTCGACGCTGCCGGCGGCAAGCTGGAGATCAACGGCGTGGACGAGCTGTCCTTGGACGCTCTCAACGAAGCCCACGAGGCCACGCTGCCGAAGTACTTCGGCTAACACTCCCGAGGCTCATCGATTGCTCCCCACCAGCACCGGCGGGGAGCAATCGCGTTAAGGCCTCCTGCAGATATCAGGGGGTTGGGTACGACGCTCGCTCACATATACCCGCCTTCCGAGCAACGCTCGCTCACCTTTGGCGCCTTTTGGCGTGACGCTCCTGCAGATGATCTGAGCGAGGGTCCCGCCAGAACCCCACATTAGTGAGCGAGCGTCCCGCCAGAACCCCACATTAGTGAGCGAGCGTCCAGGGTTCGGGTCAGTCCTCGCTGTGGAGGTCACGGCGTCGGGCGCTCAGCAGTTCCAGTTCGGGCCGGGCGGCAACAAAGCGTTCGACGGCGTCGATCACCTCTACAAGATGCGCCCGGTCCGCTGCCACGGCAGCTGCGCCGATGAGGGCTCGGCGATGCTGGTCCAGGTTTCCGGTTTCGGCTGCGGAGACCTCGAAGCGGCGCTTCAACTCGGCGATCAGCGGACGCACTAGGGAGCGTTTCTCTTTGAGGCTGTACACCTCGCCGAGGAGGATGTCGAACTCGATCCAAGCGATCCACATGCGCCCATGGTATCGAGTAGCCGCATTCCCTCCCTTCCGGGAGCCAGCGGTGGCAAGATGAAGGGCAGACCAAAGGAGCTCCGTGGGCACAGGCGATCATATGAACAAAGCAGGCAACCCAGTGTCCCGAGGCGCAGATTCGGTGGGTGACGCCGTCGAAGACGCCAAGGATTCACGGGCCGTCCGGGCAGTGGCGCGGGCCGGCTTTGTTGCCTTAGGGCTGATCCACCTCTTGATCGGGATCATCGCCCTGCGGATCGCGTTTGGCGAATCGGGGCAGGCCGACCAAAGCGGAGCGGTGGGTCAGATGGCTGCCACGCCCGGCGGGGCCGTCCTTCTGTGGGCGGGTCTGGTGGCCTGCGCAGTACTCGCGCTCTACATGGCGAGCGACGCCGTGATGGGGTGGAGCGGGCACGGCGGCTCCAAGCGCTGGCTGAAACGGCTCAAGGCAGCCGGGCAGGCGATTGTCTTCGCCGCGGCCGCGGTGACGTTCGGCAGTTTCGCGCTCAGCCGTCCGAGCAGTAGCAGCGAGAAATCCCGTACGGTCAGCGCAGACCTCATGTCCAGCCCCGCAGGTACTGTTCTCCTGGTGATCGTCGGGGCGGCGTTGCTGGCAGCCGCTGGCACCTACATCTTCTTGGGGATCACACGCAGGTACGAAAAGAACCTGCGCGGAAAACCGTCCGGGCTCCTGGGAGATGCGTTCACGGTGCTGGGCGTGGTGGGCTACTGCGCGAAAGGGGTAGCCCTCGGCGCCGTCGGGCTGCTCGTTCTGATTGCCACAGTGGCCCACGACCCTTCCCAACAAGGCGGGCTCGACTCGGCACTCAAGGCCTTCTTGAAGCAACCCTTTGGCGGATGGGTGCTGGTGTTTGTGAGCCTTGGACTCATGGCCTACGGGGTCTTCTCCCTGTTCCGTTCCCGTTATCAGCGGCTCTGAGGCGGCTCTGAGGCGGCGGCCCGCGCCGCGACGCCGGCAGCAGCCGCTGAAAGAAACGCCCGACGGCGGCCCTCACCAAAAGGTGAGAACCGCCGTCGGGCGCTTATTAACTTGGTTGTGCTACTTGGACGTACCCTGCGACACAGAGCCTTGAAGCTGACGCTGGAAGATGATGTAGACGATCAGCACCGGCACCACGGTGACCGTGACCGCAGCGAACAAGGCGCCGAAGTCCACTGCATAACCCATCTGGCCAGCGAAGGCAGCCAGCCCTTGGGACAGCACGCGCGGCCCGGCTGCATTGATCGCCACCGGAATCAGGAATTGGTTCCACAGGCCCAGGAAGTTGAAGATGGCCACGGAGGCGAGTCCTGGCTTGGCCATCGGCAACATGACCTGGAAGAACGTCCGCCACTCGCCCGCTCCGTCCAAGGAGGCTGCCTCGCCGATTTCGAAGGGCAAGGACTTGAAGAAGGAGAAGAGGAAGAACACTGTGAACGGCAGCGCGAAGCCAACGTACACAAGTATGAGCCCCGGCAGGGTATTGAGCAGGCCGAGGTTCTTCATGACGAAGAACAGCGGGACCATGGCCAGGAAGATCGGGAAGGTCAGCCCGGCAAGCATCAGGTAGTAGATGGCCCTGCTGCCTGGGAAGGTGTAGCGCGCCAGGACATAGGCGCACATTGCGCCCAGGACCATGACGATTACCAGGGCCGAACCCACCACAATGACCGAGTTCAGGAAGTAGCTTCCAATGCCGGCTTCGGACCAGGCGCGGACGTAGTTGTCGAACCGCCACTGCGAGGGCAAGGCGAACGGCGAGGCAAAGATCTCGCTCGATGTCTTGAAGGAGGACATGAAGGTCCACAGCAAGGGAAGAATCACGATGAGCGACCAGATGGTCAGGGCCGTGTGCGAAACCGCGCCCACCACCTTGTCGCTGGTGGTCGCGGACGTCTTGCGCGGGTTGAAGTGCAACGAGGTGCGCTGCTCTGAGGCGAGTTTGCTGGTCATTAGTTGGACACATCCTTGTCGCCGCCAGTGATCCTGTTCACGAGGAACACGAGGCCCGAGAAAATCAGCGTGGCTATTGCGAGCACAACGCCCATGGCGCTGGCCAGGCCGAACTGGCTCTTGGTGAAAGCGGTAAAGAAGAGCTGCTGGGCCATGACCAACGTGGAGTTGTCCGGACCACCGCCGGGATTAAGCGCAGCCATGTAGACAAAAGCGTCCAAGGCAAGAATGCCCATGTAGATGTAGGCGGTCTGGATGTTGTCGCGGATGAGCGGGATGGTGATTGAGACGGCCGTACGAAAACGCCCTGCCCCGTCAATACGTGCAGCTTCAAAGGTTTCAGCCGGAATGCCCTTGATGCCTGCCACGAACAGCACCATGTAGAAGCCAACAAAACCCCACACGATCACGAACATCGTGGCGACCATGGCGGTGCTCTTGTCACCCAGCCAGGCGTAAGACTTGAACTGGTCCAGCCCCAGGGACGTCAGCATACCGTTCAGCAGGCCGCCGGAAGGATCGTAGATCTGTCCCCACATGATGCCGATGGCGATAGCCGGGATCGTGTACGGGAAGAAGGACACAACCCTGTAGAAGCTGGAATTCTTGAGGCCCTTGATCTGGCCTTTGCTGCTGCCTCCCACGGTTACCAAGGTTGCCAGCACCAGGCTGAGGATGATGGTGATGATCGGTAGGAAGATCACCAGGAGGATGTTATTGCCCAAAGCCTTCATGAAGATGTCGTCCGTGAAGATCTTGCGGTAATTCTCGAAGCCGATGAAGTTTTGCTTGGCTGAGAACCCCGACCAGTCGGTCATGGAGTAGCCAAAGGCCTGGATGAAGGGCCAAATGACAAACGCAAGGTAGATAGCCAGCGGAAGGCCAAGGAACACTGCGAAGAAGCTGACCTTGTCCCAGGTTAGGGGCCTGCGCCTCCGCCTGACCACTGGTGGAGCACTTTCCGGAACGACGGCGGTCAGGCCGCCGTCGTTCCGGCTCGTTCGGGTTTTCACTTGAGTCACTTCACTTCAATCTTTGTCACCGAGCTGTCGTTGCGGACCTTGTCAGTGATCTTCTGCAGGTCGGCAGTCAGCGTGCCGACGTCGGACTTGCCGTCCAGGAAGGTGTTCCAAACAACCAACTGGTCCTTGTTCATCCCGTAGAGGTCGACAAAGTTCCAGGTGAAGATGTTCGATCCAGCCGCGTTAAGCAGGGTGGTCTGGGAAACCAGTGCAGTGGAGCCGAAGCCATCTGCGGGAACAGTGTCCTTGACGATGGTGGGGGCGAGCTTGGTCTTGGCGAAGTTGGTGGCCGCTTCCTTGGACAGCATGACACGCAGCAATTCTTTGCCGCCGGCAACGTTCTTGCCCTGCGAAGGAACAATGAACGGCTCGCCGGAAGCGCTGTGCATTGCCTCGTAAGGAAGCTTGGATCCCGATGTCACCGTGGGAATCGGAACACCGGTCATCTTGAATCCGGACTTGGTCTGGTCCTTCATCTCGTTTTCGATCCACGAACCGGACGGGTAGAAGACGGCTTCTTGGGCGTTGCTCCACTGCGCTTGGGCTGCCGTGAACTGCGTACCCGAGCCACCTGGCTTGAAGTGGCCCGCCTTGACGATCTTGTCCAATGCCTTGAAGACGCTCTGGATGGCCGGGTGGGACCAGCAATCTGCCTTCAGGTTTTCAAGCCCCAGGCGGACGTCGTGTCCGCCTTCCTTGATGGCGGAAGCGATGGCCATTTCCTGGTAGTAGGTAGCCGCTTCCTTGCCCCAGACGAACAGGTACTTGCCCTTGGCCTTGGCCTGCTCACCAAGGGCGTACATGTCATCCCAGGTCTTCGGTACGGTCCAGCCGTTGTCCTTCAAGAATGAATCCGAGTACCACATGGCGTAAACGGTCAGCACGTAGTTCAAGGCAGCCAGCTTGCCTTCGAACGTACCCGGGGCAAGCACACCGCCGTAGAGGGTGTCCTTGATGACCTTGCCTTCAAGGTTCTTGGCGTTAATGACGCTGGTGAGGTCTTCAAGCTGCGGCAAGATGGCGCTGAAGCCGATCGCCTTGGCGCCGGAGTTGTCGATCAAGTCCGGCGGGTTGCCTCCGACGAATCGTGGCTGGAGTTCCTGCGCGATGTCCGTCGAGGGCGCAATCTTGGCGGTGGAACCCGAATGTGCGCTTTCGAAGGCTTTGCCCGCGAAGTCGACATAGTCGATTCCGTAGCCGCCCTTGAAGATCACTGCGTCAACGGTGGACTTATCTGCCATACCGAACGGGTTGGCATCCGAAACGGTCCCCGTAGGACCGGTGGTTCCTCCGCCGCCACCGGCTGCGCAGGAGGCCATCGAGCCGGCCAACGGCACAAGCACGGCCGCGGCAAGCGCGCCGCGGAGGAAACCACGACGTGCAAAGGACTGCTGCTGAACGTTCATCCTAAAACCCTCCAGAGACTCGTAGTACCGACTCTGACGGCGCCTCGGCCGGCAGTCGATCGGTCCGGGCACCGCCGCTGCGACGCGCCCTTCGTGTGACATACTTCACCACGAATGATTGAAAAGCAATATTTGAGGGCAGTTTCAATCAACTTTTGTCAAAATGTGATCTGACGAAAACGTCGCTCCGGAGGGGTCGTTTGGCCTGTTTAGCCCCGTAAATTCAAGGATTTTGCGCACTCGTCAACGGCCTCGCGCGCCCATTGCCGCTGTTGCTCGGTTCCTACCCGCTCAGCCCACTGCTCAGCGAGCTGGAACTCCACCATCGCCTCGGTGCGGCGACCGTCGTCGTACATTGCCCAACCGAGGTTGTTGTGCAGCGAAACCATCCACCGTTTGGTGCGGGGATCCTCGACGGCGGAGGCATACTCAAGCGCACTGCGCGTCCACGATTCTTGGTGGCCGGAGTCCGCGATGGCCAGCATATGAAGCGCGTCCACGGCCAGGAAATCTTCGCCCAACAGGTCCCCCAGTTCGGCAGCCTGCTCAAAGAGCGGAACCGCCATGGCCGGGTGGCCCGCAGAGTTGAGCAAGCGGCCCCGTTCCAGGAGAATCCGCACCGCAAGGGTCGGCTCCTCCTCGGCATCGATCCCGTCCAGGAGGGCATCCGCCTCCTCGAAGCGCCCCTGCAGGCCGATGGCCCGGCCTAATTGGGTGGCGAGCTCGGCCCGTTCAAAAGCATCGTAGGCAGGATCCGCCATGGCTTCGCGGAAACGGGTTTCCGACAGGGCGGGGTCCTCAAAATTCCACAGGTCATCGAGGGTCTTTTGTTCAAGCATCTGGCTCCTCCTGATTGCTTAGGGGCACTGGAAGGTGCGGTGCACTCACAATCTAGCCCAAGCAGTGGACGGGGTCCGCGTGTCAGTCCCTGGCGAGGCGGGCCCAGCCCAGCTGTTCCTGCTGCTTGCGGCTCAACGACGAAACTACGAGGTCATACGAGTCCTCCACCATGTCCCGGACCATGGTGTCCGGCAGGGCGCCGTCCAAGCGCACGCCATTCCAGTGCGTCTTGTTCATATGCCAGGCGCCGGTGATTTCCGGATGGGCCGCGCGCAATTGCACAGCCAAGGAAGGATCGCGTTTAAGGCTCACCGCCAGGTTCCGGTCATCCATGCCGGAGGCTGCGAACATCTTGCCTTCCTGTTTGGCTCCCCCGGACACGGCGGAACGGACCTTGAAAACCGAAGTTTCCGGGCCGAAGGGGAAGTCCTCAAAAACCCCGGGGAAGCCCAGGCAGATTCGGCGAAGGGTGGCAGCATCCATGCACTGAGACTAACCGAGACCCGGCCTCACGCAACGCCCAGGAAGTCCTCCAGGAGCACCACTTCGAGTCCGGCGGCGACTTGCGCGGAACGGAATGCCTCAAAATCGGCCGCGAATTCGGGACGGAAATGCATCAGCACGATGTCGCCGGGCCGCAGGGAATTGCCGTATTGGTAGTCCATGCGCCCGGCATTGGCCTTGGCCTCCCAAGTAACGATCGCCTTCAGGCCTGCGGCAGCCACGGCTTGCCTCATAGCAGTGGAGTAGGCACCCCCGGGCGGCCTGAACAAGGTGGGCTTGCGGCCATACTGCTGGACGGCGAATTCCTGCATGCCTGCGATGTCGTCCAACTGCCGCTGGTAACCCCATTGGGTGGTCATGTTGACGTTGTGGCTCACCGTATGGTTTTCCACCAAGCTCCCCTGCGCCATGAACGCCTTGAAGAACGCGGGGTTGTCGCGGACCGTGTTGCTCGTCAGGAAGAGTGTGGCCGGATAGTCGTTCTCCGCGAGGAGGCGGACGCTTTCCGGGGACTTGACCAGTCCGTCGTCGATCGTCAGGAACACCACGGGATGTTTCGTGGGGATTTTGGTGATCACAGGAGCCAGTCCACCCTGGATAGGCGGCAGCGTAAAGTCCGGGACAAAGGAGCGACGGAGCCGCTTCGGGACTCCCGGGCTCGGCGTAGGGCTCGATGTGGTGCTTGGCGATCCCGACGACGACGGCGCCGCGCCCGCACTGCCGGGAACCGCAGTCGGGCTTTCGGCGGACAGGTTTCCGGGAGCCGCGCACGCCCCGAGCCCAGCGAGGAGGGTTCCCGCGAGGAGACCAAGCGCGGCGCGGCGGCTGGCGGTGGAGGAATGGTCATCACACATGGGGATCCTGGTCTCGAATGGGTGGTTGCCCCAGAAACATACCAGCGGCCGGTTAACAGAAAGCGACGCTAGTTGTCGCTCCGCCAGCCCATCTGCGCCGGACAAGCGTTCATGACCACGTCCAAGCCCGCCGCTTTAGCCCGCTCTGCCGCTTCTTCGTCAATCACGCCGAGCTGGAGCCACACGGCTTTCGCTCCCACGGCAATCGCTTCGTCCACCACGCCGCCAACGCGCGTGGAGTTCACAAAGCAGTCGACGACGTCGATGGGCTGCTCAAGAGGCACGTCGGCGAGGAACTTGTAGCCCGTTTCGCCGTGGACGTCTTCGCCCTTTTGGTTGATCGGGACGATCTCCATGCCCATGGTGTCGCGAATGTAGAGCGCTACTTCGAACGCGGACCGCCACTCATTCGTACTAAGTCCCACGATTGCCCAGCGGCCCTTTGTTCGCATAAGCCGGTCAATGACTGCCGGATCGTTGACGTGTGTCATAACCCAAGCCTACTACCGTGGACTTGCAGGCCCCTTGGCCGAATTATTGCCGTGTTGGCGGGCCAGGCGCCGAATTCGGGCGGCTAGCGGGCCAGCCCGAAGAGCCAGCGCAGGGACGCTCCCTGGGTCTTTGCCGTGAGGTCGTCCTTGCTTTCCTGGAGGATCTGCTGCAGTCCGTCTTGGAACTCCTTGCTGCTCCACTTCGGCAAGGAGTCCGTGGTCTGCTTGAGTAGGCCTTGGGAATCCGTCTTGGGCTCGGTGTGCACCGTCTTCGGCGAATCGGGCCGTCCTGCGGCTCCTTGCTTCGGCGGCTCCTTCGCTCCTACGGGATCCGCCGGCGCTGCCGCCACTGCGTCCGGGGAAGGCTCAACCATAGGCGGTACGGCTGCTTCCGGGACAGGTGCGGTCACGGGTTCCGGCGCCACGGCAGGCGCAGGAAGATCGACAGGTGCCGGGTGGGTGGTGACCTTCGGGGAATCGCCAGCGGGGGCTGGAGGTACCAGCGATGGCGGAGCAGTTGTCCAGCCAGGCGCCCAGCCGGAGATCAGCGACTGCATGAAATCGGGGGTTCCCTTGCTGAATCCGGAACTCGAGGCCGCAACACCCCCGATTCCCAGGCCCATGGCGGTCAGGACGGCAGCACCAATGACGGCGGGGCGATGCTTGCGCAGCTGACGACGCTTGCCAAGCTCATCGAGGGGAGGTTCGTCGGCAGGGTCACCAGTGGCGGCGCCGATTCCGGCGGCCGTGGCAACGTAGCCGACGCGGCCAACTCCAGCACCGGGGCCTGCCAGCATTGCGGCAAGCGCGGCGCTGGGAACCGGCGCAGGCATGGACGCGAACGATTCCAGTGCTTTCAAGGAGTCCGTGAGCGCGGGAGCATCCGTCAGTCCAGCCTCGAGCATGAGCTCCTGGATGATCGCGTCGCGGTCAATGTCCTTGCAATCCCAACGCATCATGGGGCCACGTATTCCTTTACTACCGAGTGCTCGCGGAGTGCATTCAATGCCCGGCGCTGCAGTTGCTTGACCGCGCCTTGGCTTTTCCCCATGATTTCGGCTGCCTGGTCCACTGTCAGACCGGCGACGATCCGAAGTGACAAGACTTCGCGGTGGTCTTCCCGAAGGAGGCGCAGCAGGCCCATGACTTCTTGGGGCGCCACACGGTCCATCGCTTCGGCTTCCGCCGAACTCGACTGGCGAGTGTCACGCTCCGGTTCAAACTCGTGGTGCTCCGGTGCCCTGCTTTGCCGACGATGGTCATCCACCATCCGGGCGTGGGCTACCGAAAATACAAATGTCCGCAAGCCATTGACGCCGCCTGTGATGGTCTCAATACGCGGCAGGACGGCAAGAAAGACGTCCTGGGTGACGGCCTCCGGATCCGCGACGCCCTTCGCTGTCAAGTAGCCGAGCACCTGACCCGCGAAGGCTTGGTACACGGCGCTGAACAGTTCAGCTTCCCGGCCCTGAAGGGCGCGCAAGGCTGCATCGGTCAAGGCGTCGGTCACAGAAGCGTGGCTTTCGTTGGGGAACAAATATCCGGATTCAAGCGGGATCCTCGTTGCCGCCGAAACGCCGCACGGCCGGACAACCTCACCTAGCTTAACCGTTGCTCCCATGATGCCCAAGGACCAGCTTTCAGTTCCAGAGGCTTGCCTCTCCTGGACTTTGTGCATCCACGAAACCTTTCAGACATGAAAAGGGCCGAGCTGAAACCTGATGGGGGACAAATTTCAGCTCGGCCTTTCAAAGAGGTAATCGCCGGTGCACCCCAAAGGGTTACGCGGAATCCAAAGATTTTTTCGACGCTGCTTTCGCGATGTCGAACAACGCGTATGCGTGGCAAGCGCGCACGGCGAACGAACTCGGCTCATTAATAAAAAACCGGACAACCTCCTTGTTTAATCGGAAAGACGCAGCTATCGTCATGATGATTCCAGCGTCGTCCTTGTGTCAGAGAGGTTCATACGATTTGGGGTTCTCCTACGGCGCCGTCACGATGAATCCTGGTTCCTATTGGGGGAATGACTTGAAGAACTGGAAAGTTGCAGCGATCCTCGGAGTTGCGGCACTCACTTTTGTTACCACGTCGGCGGGGCACTGGTGCTCTGGTCCATGAAGAACGGAACACTTCACGTCGGACTAAGCAGGGTTCAGGGGAAAGAACGCGCCCTTCTACAATCTCGAATCGGAGTTCCCGTGGTCGTAACCAAGGAAGCCCCGCTAACAACAATGGACAAGAAGACCCGCGTCGGGGCCAGGCCGACGGCCACTGGGGTGGCTGGTAACAAGAAGTCCTCCTCAGTGGCGGCCTCAGCCGCCGCGAGCGCAGCCCCGCCACTGGTTGATAGCGCCCCTTACTACGGGGGCGACCGCATCTACCGAACGTACCAGGACTCAAGCGGGGCCTGGTGGGTCGGCCAATGCACGGCCGGTGGCGTTTATACAGGCGGCGCAGTTTTCATGGCGACAGCGGGTCACTGCGGACCTCAAGGAACAGTTTGGGAGCAAGGGTATCTCGACGGCTCTGGCCAGCTCTGGCGAACCGGCACAATGGGAACCGCTTCCAGCGTGCAGTGGGGTAATGGACGGATCGACGGCGAAATGATTTCGGGAGGATCGTACGCACCAAGCATCTGGACTTCCTCGACAAGCTCGCTGCCTATAACGGGCGCTGCCGCAGTTGGTAACGGGACGCAAATCTGCTCCGACGGATCATTTACGGGGTTTGTGTGCGGAGGAACAGTTGACTTGGTCAATATCTGCACCATACTCAATGACAACGGAACCAACGTAACAGTGTGCGGCCTAGACCGGGCCACCGCCCCTTACAGGCTCGTTCAACACGGTGACAGCGGAGGACCCGTCGTCGTAAACAATGCATCATCGGCACAGTTGGCAGGCATAATCAGCGGCGGGTCGGCCGATGGAACCCAGCTTTACTTCACGCATATCAACAACGTGCTCAGCACTTTCGGAGTATCGGTTGCCCACTACTAAGAGACCGTCCTTGCGAGGCGCACACACCGCTGCTTCGATCGCGTGTTTGTGCCTCGCGGGGACGCTTTTCGGCTGCGGTCGGAGCGATCAAAACGCGCCCGGGCCGTACCCAGAGTCATCCCCAACGAGCACGAATGCTGGGATGCCCATCGACAGAGGCCCCGAGGATGGCTCGCCAACTCTGCCATGGACGCTGAACAGAATCGATGATGCAGAAAATCGGGTGTACTTAACGACCTCAAATTTCGAGTGCAGCGCTCCCAACCGGGCAAGAATCGCCGAGACCGCAGAGACCATCACGATCACCATCCTTGGCACACCCAACAAGGGTCCTTGCACCCAACAGCTGGACACCCTCATCACGTTTGTCCAGCTCAAGTCATCGATCGGAAACAGGAAGATACTGGGTTCCAAATAGCCGGAACCACGACGGCGACCCGCCCCGGAAAGGGCGACCCGCCGTCGTCGTAATTCGGCTTTGGTGACTAGTCCTCTATGAGGTCGTGGACCACGATGGTCTGGTCGCGGTCCGGGCCGACGCCGATCGCGGAGAACCGCGTGCCGGAGAGCTTCTCGAGGGCCAGCACGTATCTGCGGGCGTTCTCGGGGAGGTCTTCAATGGTCTTAGCGCCAGTGATGTCCTCGGTCCAGCCATCGAAGTACTCAAAGATCGGCACTGCGTGGTGGAACTCGGTCTGGGTCATGGGCATTTCGTCGTGGCGGACGCCGTCGACATCGTAGGCCACGCAGACCGGGATCTGCTCGATGCCGGTCAGCACGTCCAGCTTGGTGACGAAGTAGTCCGTGAAACCGTTGACGCGCGAAGCATGGCGCGCCAGGACGGCGTCGTACCAACCGCAGCGGCGCGGACGGCCGGTGTTGACGCCGAACTCGCCACCGGTCTTCTGTAGGTACATGCCCATCTCGTCGAACAGCTCAGTGGGGAACGGACCGGCGCCAACACGGGTGGTGTAGGCCTTGATGATGCCGATGGAGCGCGAGATCCGGGTGGGTCCGATGCCCGAGCCAACGGACGCGCCGCCCGCAGTGGGGTTGGAGGACGTCACGAACGGGTACGTGCCGTGGTCGACGTCCAGGAACGTGGCCTGGCCGCCTTCCATGAGGACCACCTTGCCCTCGTCCAGCGCGTTGTTGAGGACCAGTGTGCTGTCAATGACCAGGGGCCGCAGGCGTTCGGCGTAGGACAGGAAATACTCCACGATCTCGTCCACCACCACGTTGCGCCGGTTGTAGACCTTGACCAGGAGCTCGTTCTTTTGGCGCAGCGAACCTTCCACCTTCTGGCGGAGGATCGATTCGTCGAAGACGTCCTGGACGCGGATACCCAGGCGGGCCACCTTGTCCATGTAGGCCGGGCCAATGCCTCGACCGGTAGTGCCAATGGCGCGGCTGCCGAGGAAGCGCTCCGTGACCTTGTCCAGCACCTGGTGGTACGGCGCCACGAGGTGGGCATTGGCTGAGACGCGCAAACGGGACGTGTCCGCGCCACGGGCTTCCAAGCCGTCGATCTCCTGGAACAGCGCCTCGAGGTTCACCACGCAGCCGTTGCCGATGATCGGAATCGCGTTGGGGCTCAGAATGCCGGCAGGAAGGAGCTTGAGCTCATACTTCTCACCGCCGACGACGACCGTGTGCCCGGCGTTGTTGCCGCCGTTGGGCTTGACCACGTAGTCAACGCGGCCACCGAGCAGGTCGGTTGCTTTGCCTTTGCCTTCGTCGCCCCACTGGGCTCCGACGATCACGATAGCGGGCATGGGATCCTCCCCATTCTTTCGGGCCGGTCCTGGCGGGATCACCAAGGCTCAGCGCCGTACATGAGAACGCCCCGAATCTTTTCGGTCCTGCCCGCAGACTTTCGCAAAAGTTCACCGGCGGGATCAGCAAGAGTTCCGGGGCTCTTACCAGCCAAGTTTAGCCGATACGCCTCCCGGTCTTGGTGTCACACGTCCGGAGAGGACATGAAATCGGCTTCGAGCATCCCGACGGAGCCGCCAGCGGGAACGTGAACACTTTCCAAACAGTCCGTGCTGAGCGAGCAAATCGACCATCAGGCCTCATCCTTGCGGCTACATTTCTTGTGAATCCTTACCCCCAACACACCCAACTAACTCGCACTTGTTGTCGTTATGAGCCGTCTAAACGACAACAAATGCGAGCCAGTTGGGCGGGCCTTGCCCGTGACCTGAAGGGAATTCCATGAAAACTCGAAACAAGCGCTTCTTGCTGGCCAGCGGGGCGACAGCCCTCGCAGCATCCACGATCGCCGCCGGCATGATCGGGTTCGGTATGACGCCCGCTTCGGCCTCGGCCAATGACGACCACAAAGGAACCGCGACGCCCATCAAGCACGTCGTGGTGATTTTCGGCGAGAACGTCTCCTTTGACCATTACTTCGCGACATACCCGCAGGCAGCAAACACCCCTGGTGAAACCCAGCAAGGCAGCGGCGCGGCGGCTCCGACGTTCACGGCAGCCAAGAGCACTCCGAAGAACATCTCCACGCTTGCCCACGACAATCTGCTGGCCCCTAACAACCCCAACTCGGCCCAGCCCCAGCGGCTGACTCCTGGCCAGGCAATCACGTGCGACCAGGACCACGAATACACCGCGGAGCAGAAGGCCTACAACGGTGGCCTGATGAACAAGTTCGTCGAGAACACCAGCATGGATACCTGTTCCGGCGGCCAGTTCGGCCGCCCTGGACTCACCATGGACTACTACGACGGCAACACCGTCACGGGGATCTGGAACTACGCCCAGAACTTCGCCATGAGCGATTCCCACTTCAGCACCGTCTTCGGGCCGTCCAGCCCTGGCGCACTCAATTTGGTGTCCGGCCAGACCCATGGCGTCACGGAGTTCACTGCGGACGGACAGCCGGTCAAGCCGGCAAGCAGCGACTACACGGTCAAGTTCCCTGACGCCAAGGGCGTAGGCACCATGACGGAAGACCCGGATCCGGTCTACGACGACTGCTCCAACAAGAGCCACGCGAGCAAGAACAACCTCGCCGGCATGCAGGGCAAGAACATCGGTGACCTGCTGAACGACAAGGGAGTCAGCTGGGGCTGGTTCCAGGGCGGCTTTGCCCCCACGACGGCGGCGACGGACACCACTCCGGCAGCTTGCATGACCACGCACACCAACATCGCAGGCGCCACGGTGACGGACTACAACCCGCACCACCAGCCGTTCCAGTACTACAAGTCAACGTCCAACCCGCACCATCTTGCCCCTGCCAGCGTGGACGAGATCGGGCACAACGGACAGGCGAACCACCAGTACGACACCACGGACTTCGCCAAGGTTGTCAACTCCGACAACATGCCCGCAGTGTCCTTCCTGAAGGCGGGAAACTACCAGGACGGCCACGCCGGCTACTCCGATCCCCTGGACGAGCAGAAGTTCATCACGCAGCAGGTAAACGCCATCCAGAACTCGAAGAACTGGGAAAACACTGCTGTCATCCTTGCCTACGATGACTCGGACGGCTGGTATGACCACGTTGCCGCTGCTGTGAAGAACTCCTCGAACACCACGGACGACGCCGCGTGGTGCCTGAACGCGTACAACAAGGGTGTGCCCATGGCCGGAGGCTATGCCGACCGTTGCGGTCCCGGCCCCCGCCAGCCGCTCGTGGTGATCTCACCCTTCGCAAAGAAGAACTTCGTGGACCACACCCAGACTGACCAGGCTTCCATTCTTCGCTTCATCGAGGACAACTGGCACACCGGCCAGATCGGCGACTCGTCGGCTGACGCCAAGGCCGGCTCCATCAACGCCATGTTCAACTTCGACAACGGGCGGGACGTCAAGCTCATCCTGAACGAATCGAACGGCACCGTGGTTTCCCGCACCAAGGAAAACGAAGACCGGAACGACAACAAGCAGTAGCAAGCCTTACGGAACGGCGCCGTCTCGAACTATCGAGACGGCGCCGCTTCAGTTAACCCGGCCGCGGCATCATGCAGGAAGCCGGCTGCCGACGTCGAGAGACCCAACACAGAAGTCCCGATTCACCCCACAGGCCGCCGCCGTTCCGGTACAGTTAACCAGCCCCCAACACAGCACCCAACCTGACCGGTCGCGGCCAACCCGCTCCCGGCCGGACAAGTGCGCCTCGCTACCCGTAGGAGACCCAAGCCCATATGCAAGACCTGGCGACTGATTCACTCGAAGAGCAACTCTGGAACCGACGTTTCGAACCCCACATCGCCGAGGTCACGGGGCTTTGCGATTCCCTCAAAGAACAGAAGCCGGGCAGCGAAGTCCTCTATGTAGACCCCGCCCACAGCGTTGACGAGTGCCGCATCATCAGCCTTTTCTCCAACACCCGCACCACGGAGGGCTCGGGCTTCATTGTCCCGGGTGACGAGGAAGCCGCCACCCGGCTGCTGGGCATGCAGTGGCAGCTGGGCCTGCGCCCGGAGCTCATGATGCCGTGGAACGTGTACCCCTGGATCGAACCGGACGGAGAGCCGGGCAAGCTGACTCCTGCCAACATCACCGAAGGCCTCAAGCCGCTCCTGCGCTTGCTGGCGATCGTGCCGCGCACGTCAGTGCTGGTAGCCCACGGCAATGAAGCGCACCGCTTGGCAGACCAGCTCATGAAAGCCGCCCCGCAGAGCATCCACCGCCGCGGTTTCAAGACGTTCAAGGTCCGCTCGCTTGGCGGACGTTCCTTCGCCGGCTCCCCCGCACGCCAGCAGGAGTACCTGGACGTCATCCACGGCGCCTACGCCGAGGCCATGGCCCGGACAGGCCTCACGCCAGTGTCCTAACGAATTCGGCACAGATCGTGTCCCTTAAGGTCGCTTTGAGGGACACGATCTGCACACAAACTCTCCAGCCATAACGTTCGACGGTCCGCAGGGGTACGTCAGGTTGCCGGAGCGATCACCGGCGAGATGCCCAACGGCACGCTCAATGACTCGAGCGCGGCACTCACCTTGAAGACCGTGTGCTCGTCAAAGGGATGCCCCACTACCTGCAGGCTCGTTGGCACGCCACATGAAGACATTCCGGAAGGAATGGCCATCACCGGGCATCGATTCGCGGTGTTGAAGGGCATGGTCATGTGCGCCGCCATGTAATTGTCAAACCAGCGGCCCTCGATATGCATTCCATCAAGGAAGTTTCCATCTGCCGGCAGCATCTCAACGCTTTGGGTGGGTGTGATCAGCACATCGAATCCGGCCATGACCCGTGCGATCTCATGTTGGATCACCGCGTCCATCTGAAGCGAATCCACCAACGAGAATTTCTCGACCTTCGCAGAAGAGTATCGAACGAACTCGCGGGCGTAGGGCGAGAGGTCCTCTACGGTTCCATCGGCCTGTTTGAACAGCGCATTGCCCATGATGTGGCCGAAATGGGCAAAAATGGTGTCAAGAATCTGCTGGACCGTAAGGCGCACATCCACTTTCACGACCTCGGCGCCGGCGCCAATGGCCCGCTCCATCATTGCGTCGGTGTTCCTCCGGATCGAGGGCATCACCGGGTAGTCACCCAGATCGGGGCTATACGCGATGCGAACTCCGGTCAGGTCGCCCGTGGCGCCCTGACCGACAGAGCGGAGGTAGTCCTCGCCGTGGCGGCCCCACGTCGTGTGATCGTGCGGATGCCGTCCGGCCATCACGGAGGTGAGCAGCGCAACGTCGCGCACGCTCCGGCCCATCGGTCCATCGCTGCGGTACCAATCCGCGTTCAAAGGCGCCGCGCCCGGGATTCGTCCATACGGGGCTTTGTAGCCCACGAGCCCGTTGAAACCTGCCGGAATCCGGGTTGAACCACCGATGTCGCTGGCTGTGGCCAAGGTAGACATACCGGAAGCCAGGGCCGCACCTGCTCCGCCAGAGGACCCACCGGGACCAGCTTGCAGGTTCCAGGGATTGCGGGTGACTCCCCACAAACGCGAATGTGTCACGGATGCACAAGAGAACTCCGGCGTTGTGGTCCTCCCATGCAAAATGGCGCCGGCATCCAGGACCCTATCGATCACCGGGTGGTTCTCCGCAGCCACATCCTTCTGGCGGGCGACGAGTCCTTGGCTAATGGGGTGCCCCGTGATTGCGTGCTTCTCCTTGGAAACAATCGGAACGCCAAGCAGCGGCGGAAGCTCTCCCTCGTTCCCCGCGGCTTGCTCGTAGCGCTGGTCGGCCGCCTCCGCAGTCTCCCTGGCCTGATCACGCATCTCTTCAGAGAGTGCGTTGATCTTCAGTTCGGCGGAATCATTGGTGCGGTCGATCTGCTCAAAATGCGCATCAAGGACCTTGGAGGGACGGACGGACCCGTCCCTGAAGCCATCAAGCAGTTCGCTCGCGGTCTTGAAGGCGAGCAGATTCACCCTGAGTGTCTGGATAGTCATGGAGATCAATCTTTCTATTAAGCAACTGAGGATATGACTGCGGGCGATGGCACAACGTCCGTCCGGCGGCCGAGAAGCGGATGGGTCTCAGGCACCCTTCCGAAAATCATCACGAGGGTCACCAGCAAGGCATACCCGGCCAAGTAGAAGCCTGGTGCCAGCGACGAGCCGGTGGCCTGCACGAGCCAGGTCCCCACCATCGGAGCCGTTCCGCCGAGTAGTGCATAGCTGACGTTGTAACTAATCGCGGCAGAGGTGAACCGGGACTTGGTGGAGAAAATCTCAACGAAGATCGTGGCGCTGCCGCTGGAGTAGATGATCAACGGTGCGACGAAGAGGAACATGCCAAGCATGGCAACCCACGGATTGCCATTAGTAATCAGGACAAAGGCCGGGATCGCAGCCACGGTCATGATGGCCGCACCGACGGTCAGCATCGGTTTTCGACCGAATTTGTCGCTGGCCCTGCCTGAGAGCGGGGTCAGAAGGGCCAACGTTGTCATCACCACCGCGCTGATGAGCAGCGACTCCTGGCGGTTGAGGTGCCCCTCGGTCTGCAGGAAGGCAACAAAGTATCCGGAGAGAAAGTAGAACGACAATGCGGTCAGACCGCAGATCAGTGCCGTCTGCAGCATTCTGGTGCCGTTGGTGCGGAAGGCCTCCCGGACCGGGCTGTACTCCTTTGTGGCGCCAGCTTGGAGAATTGCCTTGAATTCCTCGGACTCCTCGGTCCGCTTGCGGATCCAGATGCCCACAAAAGACAGTGGCAGGGCTGCCAGGAACGGAATCCGCCATGCCCAGGCCTCGTACGACTCCGGGCCGGCAAGTTGCAAAATGAGCAGGATAAGCCCTGAAGCGAAGACGCCCGGAAGGGCGGTGGCCGCGATCGTAATGCACAGCCAGTATCCGCGTCGCTCCTTCGGGGCATGTTCCAACACGAACGTGGGCGCACCGACTGATTCGCCTCCGGCGGAGAAGCCCTGAATCGTCCGAAAGAAGACCAATAAGAGCGGGGCAGCAATGCCGATGCTCTGATACCCAGGCAGCAGTCCTATCCCGACAGTGGCCAGGCCGATCCCCAGCAGCGTAATGAACAACACTGGGCGACGACCGATTCGGTCACCCAGCGCACCGAAGAACACCCCGCCCAACGGCCGCACCACAAATGCGACAGCAAAGGTGGCGAACGTTGCGATGAGCCCGGTAGCTGCGGCCTCTGCCGGGAAGAATTGCCGGGCGAGCACCAACGCAGTCAGGCCGTACAGGCTGAAATCGTAGAACTCAATGAACTGGCCAATGGCTCCGCCTGCCAAGACTTTTCTTTGCGACGGGCTCGCCCTGCCGGCCGACAATCGTTCCCCCCTTGGTTCCAATCTCTTAACCATGTTTCTCCTAGCGGAACAAATACACGAACCTCACCATGCGAGGTGCTGACCATCACAACTCTGCTCGAAAGCGAAGATTCGGTCCAACAAATGTTTTCGCTGCTTTGAATTGAATAAATCAATGTAAAGTGTGCGGAGAACGGCAATAGCCACCGGGTTGGTGCGGACGCGGAGGGAGGATCCACGGATGTCTCACGATGTCACGCTGGTGCAGTTGCACTATTTCCAGGTCGTGGCGAAGCACGGGAGCATGACCAGGGCCGCTGATGAACTCAACGTCACCCAATCAACCCTCTCCAGTGCGGTTGCCCGTTTGGAGGCGGCCTACGGGATTGAGCTTTTTCTGCGTATCCCGCGTCGCGGCGTGGCGCTCTCGCCCGCGGGGCGTCGGCTTCTGAGCTCCGCCCGGCAGGTTCTGGACACCACGGAGCATCTTCGTGAAATCGCTCGGGGCGAAAGTGATGAGGTGCGTGGTGAAGTCAGCATCGGAATCCATGCGCCGCTCGCCCCGTTTTATTCACCGGCGATCCTGCAGGCCGCGGCGCTCAAGCATCCAGAGCTGAAGATCCATATCGTCGAGGGTGATATGTGGTCACTCCCGGAGGATCTGAGCCATGGCCGCATCGAACTGGCGCTCATGTACGAGCGGCAATTGGAGGGGTCCTTTGCCTTCGACGCGATCTGCGAGATCCATCCGCATATTGTGGTCAGCCAGGATCACCGCCTGGCCCTTCGTGCGGGGTCCCCGGTTAGCCTGGCCGAACTGGTAGACGAACCTCTGGTGGTCCTTTCCTCCCCATTCTCCTATTCGGTGTACCTGGGATATTTCACAGCACTTGGACTCAACCCTCGCATCCTCCACACTTCGCAGAGCTATGAAACGATCCGCTCCTATGTGGCTAACAATCTGGGGTATTCAATCTTGCATCACCGCCACTTGACGTACGAGACTCACACGGGCAAACGGATCGTACCTCTGGAGATCAAGGACCCCACAAGACCGATGAAGCTGTGTTTGGTCTCGCTTAACCCGACCCAGCTCTCGAATAAAGCCCGTGCGGTCAGCGACATTGCGCGAGCCGCCGTACTTGAGCAGTTTGCGAGCGAGCCTGGCGTGGCCTGAGCACCGGCCACAACGTTCGACGGCGGCCGCCCACCTTCCCGGTGCGCGGCCGCCGTCGGCGTTTAATTCAGTTGTCCTAGCCTTCGATCGCTGCCTTCGCGGCGGGATCGGAGTCGTTCAGGAACTTCTCAATCCGTTCCGGTTCCTCAGCTTCGCCAATGGCGGCGGAGGCCCTGCCCAGCGAGTACAGGGCGCGTAGGAATCCCCTGTTGGGCTCGTGCTCCCACGGGATGGGCCCCACGCCGCGCCAACCGTTGCGGCGCAGTGAATCCAGTCCACGGTGGTAACCGACACGGGAATACGCGTAGGAATCGATGGTCCGGCCGTCGGCCCAGGCTTCCTCGGCCAGGATCGCCCACAGCAACGAAGACGTGGGGTACTTGGCCACGAGGTCCAGGGCCTCCTGCCCCAAGGCAAGGTGCTGGTACACCTCGGTCTCGGCAGGCAGGAGCGTCGGCTCCGGGCCCATGAGGTTCTTGCGGAATTCGTCGGACATTAGAAGGTCTTGCCAACCGAACCGAGCTGCTTGGCGGCTTCCACGATGCGGGCAGCCATGCCGGCCTCGGCGGAGGCGCCCCAGACGCGGGGGTCGTAGGTCTTCTTGTTGCCCATTTCGCCGTCGATCTTCAGGACGCCGTCGTAGTTGGCGAACATGTGTCCGGCAACCGGGCGCGTGAACGCGTACTGGGTGTCGGTGTCGATGTTCATCTTGATGACGCCGTAGGAAACGGCATCCGCGATTTCCTGCTCGGTGGAGCCGGAGCCGCCGTGGAAGACGAGGTCGAACGGGTTGGTCTTGCCGATCTTGGCACCGACTTCGGCCTGGATCTGCTTGAGCAGTTCGGGGCGGAGCTTGACGTTGCCCGGCTTGTACACGCCGTGGACGTTGCCGAAGGTCAGGGCGGTCAGGTAGCGGCCGTTCTCGCCGGCGCCGAGTGCCTCGATGGTGGCGAGGGCGTCTGCGGTGGTGGTGTAGAGCTTCTCGTTGATCTCGTTCTCGACGCCGTCTTCCTCGCCGCCGACCGTGCCGATTTCAACCTCGAGGATGATCTTGGCGGCAGCTGCACGCTCCAGGAGCTCGCGGCCGATGCGCAGGTTGTCTTCGAGGGTCTCGTGCGAGCCGTCCCACATGTGCGAGTTGAAGATCGGGTCCTTGCCGGCCTTGACGGCTTCCTCGGAAGCAGCCAGCAGCGGAAGAACGAAATCGGCCAGCTTGTCCTGCGGGCAGTGGTCCGTGTGCAGGGCAATGTTCACGTTGTAGTTCTTCGCGACCTCGCGGGCGAAAGCGGCGAAGCCCAGGGAGCCGGCAACCATGTCCTTGACGGATGCGCCGGACCAGTAAGCCGCACCACCGGTGGAGACCTGGATGATGCCGTCCGACTCGGCCTCGGCAAAGCCGCGGATGGCGGCATTCAGGGTTTGCGAGGACGTGACGTTCACTGCCGGGAACGCGAAGCCGCCGGCCTTCGCGCGGTCGATCATTTCGGAGTAAATCTCTGGGGTTGCGATGGGCATGCTGACTCCTATGCTGATTTTCGTCTGTGGGTTTTGTTGACCCTGGAGTAGACCTATACGGCTAGGCACCATCCTAGCGACTGAAGAATCCGACATCGTGTTTCCGGTCACGGAGACGGGTAACACTTGCGGACTGTTGCGGCGCCCCTTAGGAGGTGCCCCCTTAAGACACGCGCTGCCTTAAGACACGCGCTGTCCGAAGTTGTGCCGCCGGATCCAGGCGTGCATCGCGATTGCCGCAGCCGACGCCGCATTCATGGAACGCGTGGAACCGTACTGCTCGATCGACAAGGTGGCGGCGGCGGCGTCGTGCACCTCGGGAGTCAGGCCGGGGCCTTCCTGCCCGAACACAAGGACGCAGTTGCGCGGAAGGTCGTAGGTTTCCAGCGGCACTGAATCCGGGAAGATGTCGATGCCGATGATGGCCAGCCCCTCCCCTTGCGCCCATGCCACGAAATCCTCCACAGTGGGGTGGTGGCGGACGTGCTGGTAGCGGTCGGTGACCATCGCTCCGCGGCGGTTCCACCGGCGTCGTCCGATGATGTGGACCTCCTTGGCGAGGAACGCGTTGGCGGTACGCACCACGGTCCCGATGTTGAGGTCGTGTTGCCAGTTCTCGATGGCAATGTGGAAATCGTGCCGGTGGCCGTCCAGGTCCGCGACGATCGCTTCGTGTTTCCAGTACCGGTATTTGTCCACCACGTTGCGGCGGTCGCCGTCCGCCAGGAGGTCCGGATCCCAGTGCCCGCCTTCTGGCCAATCACCTTCCCAGGGCCCGACGCCGACCTCCGGTTTCGCTTCGGACTCACCGTCGATAGGCGAGACAGCAATGGAGTCGCTAGGGGCAGGGTTCTGGGGCCGGTCAGTCACTCTTCAACCCTAGCCCGGGCAGTACCGCCTGCGGCGCCGAAACCCAGTGCCGTCACGCAGGACACCCGGGTGTCTCGGAGACCGAAAGATGAAAGACTTGGAAAGAGAAACAGCCAACCCGCGGAGGAAAAGCATGGAGAACGCAACCGAGGCCCCAAAAAGCTCAGCCATTTACCGCAACGGCCACGAGATCGAATGCTGGCTCACGGATATGGACGGTGTCCTGGTCCACGAGAACCAGGCGGTCCCAGGAGCGGCCGAACTGATCCAGCGCTGGGTGGATACCTCCAAGCGATTCCTCGTGCTCACCAACAACTCGATCTTCACTCCGCGGGACCTGGCGGCCCGCCTGAGTTCCTCTGGCCTGGAAATCCCGGAGGAGAACATCTGGACTTCGGCGCTGGCCACGGCACAGTTCCTAAAGGACCAGGTGCGTGGCTCGGATTCCGGCAACCGCGCCTACACCATCGGTGAGGCAGGGCTCACGACGGCGTTGCACGAGGCCGGCTTCATCCTCACCGACCAGAACCCGGACTTCGTGGTGCTTGGCGAAACCCGCACCTACTCCTTCGAAGCGATCACCATGGCCATCCGGTTGATCCTCGCCGGTGCCCGCTTCATCGCCACCAACCCGGATGCGACTGGCCCGTCGAAGGACGGCCCGATGCCCGCCACCGGCGCCATCGCGGCGCTGATCTCAAAGGCGACCGGCCGCGAGCCCTACATTGTGGGCAAGCCGAACCCCATGATGTTCCGTTCCGCGATGAACCAGATCGACGCGCATTCCGAAACCACTGCCATGATCGGCGACCGCATGGACACGGACATCATCGCGGGCATGGAAGCCGGGCTCCACACCGTCCTGGTGCTCAGCGGTATCACCCAGCGCGAGGACATCGCGGCCTTCCCGTTCCGGCCGAACCAGGTACTGAACTCGGTAGCGGACCTCAAAAGCCAGATTTAGGCTGGTCCCATGGCTGTGCTGAACCTGCGTTCCCTGGCCGGCGGCCGGATCCTCAGAGGCAGCCAGCCATTCGGCATGGACACTGAGGCGACAGCCGCCTTCTTCGAAATGCACGGCATCCAGACGGTTATGGATCTGCGCAGCGGGTACGAACGCGCCATCGTGCCGTGGCAACTGGCCAACGGCGCGGTGGAGCTCATAGAAAATCCCCTCGATCCGCGTGTCGCCTCGGCCGGGCTCCAAACGATCCACACGGTCGAAGACCTTGGAGAGCTGTATCTGGGTTGGGTTCGCACACGCCCTGATTGGGTGGCGGAATCCCTCCGTCCCGCTGCCCAAGGCAAGCGGACGCTCATCCACTGCTCCCTCGGTAAGGACCGCACCGGCGTCGTTGCCGCCTTGGCGCTCCTCGCGACCGGCACGGACCACGCGGCCGTTGTAGCGGACTACGCCGCCAGCACTGCGGCGCTGCCCCTGATGCTGGAGACCATGGCGGCGGCGTGGCGGCTGGCCGTCCCGGAAGTCCCGGAGGAGGCGTTCAGTCCCTCG
The DNA here is from genome assembly GCF_054888235.1 of Arthrobacter sp. MMS24-S77. Lineage (NCBI taxonomy): Bacteria > Bacillati > Actinomycetota > Actinomycetes > Micrococcales > Micrococcaceae > Arthrobacter > Arthrobacter sp. MMS24-S77. The sequence goes on along the minus strand of NZ_JBTZRN010000001.1, from coordinate 264,613 downwards.
CTCATGCTGCTGCAATCCCCCGAGGCTGCCATGGAGTACTTCCTGGACCGGTTCGCCCGCGAATTCGGCAATGCGGCGGACTACCTGCGCGACGCCGGCCTGAGCGGTGCAGAGTTGGATGGACTGCGGCGCGGATAGCCGAGGCCGGTCAGCTGATGACCACCCGTGAGCCGGCCCTGGGCAAGGGGAAAAGCTCGTTCTGTAGGTCCTCGATGATCGGGTTGTAGACAAAAGGGTTCCACTGGGGACTCGCATGGGCGGGCCGGGCACCGTCGGTCCTGCGCCCCGTGGACGCCATATTGAGCGGGAACGTCTTGGCCCACCCTGCCCGGGCAGTCTCGTAGTTCACCGTGTCATCGCGGGGATTACCAATGAAAGCCATGCGTGTATCCCCCAGCCTGTCCGTAAACCGGGTGCCATCGAAGTGGTAGATGTAGTCCGATTCGCCCTGGATCAGGACACTCGACGGTGCGATCGGCGATAGCTGCTCGAGGGTCTGGTCCCAGATCTGGCCCCAAGTGCGCTCGTGTTTATTCACCACGCGCTCGCCCAGCTCGTAACCGCCGCGAAGGACCGACGGAACCTGGAAGCCGCTCTCGTAAAGGAACACCACGCCGTCGAACCAGCTTTGGTCGAGGATGTCGTACTTACTGAACGGCGAAGAATCCAACAGGATCAGCTTGACTCCGACGTCGTACCGTTCGCGCAGGAGTGCGGCCACTTCAGTGGCGAGCATTCCGCCGAAGCTATGGCCATAGAAGTAGAGCGTGTTCAGCTTCCGCTCATTGATGTAGCCGACGACGGCGTCCGCCACCTCAGTGACGTCCAGCCCCAGGTTGGAGTACCCGACGGCGGCCAACTGGCCTCTCTGCCGCAGCGAACCGCGGAGCGAATTGAGGATCCATTGGGCTTCTTCCCAGCTGGTCTTGTAGCCAGGAAAGAGAATCCAACTCGAGTTGGGGTAGTAAGACTCCGCGAAATCATCCCCCACGGGGAGGATCTTGGTGGTGCGGCGCTCGGCCTGGACCTGGCGGGTGAACAGCATGTCCGCCGCGAGGGCCGTGGAAGTGCCAGCGCCGATCAGGAAGGTCCGACGGGAAAAACTCTTCAGTTCTGCAGCATGGCGGAGGACCTGGGCAAGGGAGCCCGGGTCCTGCCAGCCTTGCTGCTTGCGAGGGAATTTCCCTGCCTGAAAGTCCACCCAGCCAGCTTAGGCGCTTAGGCAGACTGGCACACGGTCCCCCTTCAGGCCCGCCGGACTAGTCGAGGCCGAGCTCGTCCTTGCCGAAGGCGAAGAGGTAGGGGACGCCGGTTTCGGCTTCGATCTTTTCCTTGGCGCCAGTGTTGCGGTCCACAATGACGGCCACGGCCACCACGTTGCCGCCGGCTTTGCGGACGCCTTCGACGGCAGTCAAGGCCGAGCCACCGGTGGTGGACGTGTCCTCGAGAACCACGACGCTGCGCCCTTCGACGGAGGGGCCTTCCACCTGCCGGCCCATGCCGTAGGACTTCTGTGCCTTTCGTACCACGAAGGCGTCAACGGCACGGCCGGCGTCGGTGGCGGCGTGCATCACCGCGGTACCAACCGGGTCCGCCCCCATCGTCAGGCCACCGGCGCACTCAACGGCGATTCCGGCGTCGTCGATCATGGACAACATGACTTGGCCAACCAGCTTCGAGGCCTCGTGGTGGAGGGTGATGCGGCGCAGGTCAATGTAGTAGTCCGCCTCGGCGCCGCTGGAAAGGATCACCTTGCCGCGGACGACCGCCAGTTCTTTGATCAATTCAAGGAGGCGGGCACGGGCAGCGGCAGTGTCAACGGCGGGAGTCATGGTGCCTATTCTACGTAAAGCTGTTCGGGGCGAGGGAACGGGCGACGTCACGGAAAGTCTGCGACGCGCATCCTGCCCTCCGTCGCGCAAAATACCTGGCGACACCGGAATTCGGGTGTCGTGAGCCTCTACGCGTGACGCGAAATAAATCCCGCGTCGCAGGTGTCACTCGCCGTAACCTGTGAAATATCTGCGTCGGGGGCGGTGTTGCGGCAAATATGACAACAATCGGAATCATCGGTGCAGGACACATTGGCAGCCAGGTCGCTCGCAAAGCAGTCGAGCTTGGCTATGACGTAGTGATCAGCAACTCGCGGGGACCGGAAACCCTCGCGGAATTGGTAGCAGAGCTGGGCCCACATGCCCGGGCCGCGACACCGGCCGAGGCAGCAGCGGCGGGCGATTTCGCCGTCGTCACCGTGCCCCTCAAGAGGTACCTGGACATCCCCGAGGAGCCGCTGGCGGACAAGATTGTGATCGACACGAACAACTACTACTGGGAGCGGGACGGCCGCATCCCCGCGCTGGACAAGGGTGAAGCCACCACATCGGGGCTGTTGCAGAAGCACCTGCCCACGTCCAAGGTGGCCAAGGGCTTCAACCACATCATGGCGAAGGAGATCGGCACCGACGGCACTCCGGCGGGCACTGAAAACCGCCGCGCGTTGGCCACCGCGAGCGACTACCCCGAGGCCGCCGAACTCGTGGCGAAGATCTACGACGAGTTCGGCTTCGACACCGTCAACATCGGACCGCTCGACGAGAGCTGGCGGGTGGAACGTGGCCGCCCGGCCTACGTGATTCGGCAGAACGCCGCCGAACTCAAAGACAACCTGGCCAAGGGAACACGCACCATCTGAGCGACCCCAAAGCAACGCGGCAGCCGCTTGCCTCCGAAAGGCAAGCGGCTGCCGCGTGTTTTGAGCTTCGAAGAGCGGACCGTCAGGGTGCCGGAGCGTGATCGACGACGGCGAGCCCGGCCAAAGCGGCTGCCTTGCGGACATACGCCAAGTTCGACGCCGTCCGTTCCTCCAGCGGAAGCTCCGTGGAAAAGTCCTCCAGCGTGACCCAGGAATCATAGCCGACCTCTGCGAGTGCCCGGAAGTATCCGAGGACACTTCCCTGCCCCTCGGCCAGGGGAGCCCATTCATTGACCCACACGGCCGCGCCCGATTCGTCCTTCGAGTCGGCGCGGACCCAGCGGGCGTTCTTCACATGGACATGTGCCAAGTAGGGGCCTAGGAGCTGGAGTGCAGGCAACGGTGATTCCCAGCCCTCGATCAGCAAGTTGCCGAGGTCATGGATGACGCCAACGTGCTGCGGATCCAGGCCTTCCAGCAATCGCCTAGCCGAGGACGCAGAGGCCGTCACCGTTCCATGGTGCAGTTCCACGAGCGCCTTGACACCGTGGTGTGCTGCGCGGTCGGCAACCCACTCGTAGTGCTCGCGGGTAGCTTGGAAGAGCTCCGGGTAGGACAGGCCGGTGGGTTCTTGGCCGCCCATATTCGAGTTGCCCAGGGGCAACACGTTCACGCGGACTTGCTTGGCACCCAAGGCTGCGGTCGCGGCGAGGACACGATCGACGTCGTCGTGGTTGTCGCAGCGGGCGTAGCCGCCGAGACCCGAGAACTCGAGCCCTGACTCCGCGGTGAGGCGGGCAATCTCAGGGAGTGAGTCCTCCAAACCCGTCATTGGCCAGGTGGCACGGTTCCCCGCCCAGAAGCCGGGCTTTGCCGCGTCGGCCTGGTCCGTGACCCGCCATTCGATGCCGTCCCATCCCTGGGCAGCAAGCCTGGTGACAGCTTCCTGCGGCGACCATTCGGGCGTGGATGCGGTGAAGACGGAAAACTTCATGCCGAAACCCCCTCGCGGTGTGATCCAGAGTGAGAGTCGGTGTCAGCGCCGGCACCGCCGGTGTGGACCTCCACGTTGTTGTACTTGCCGGCCACGACATCGGAGATCAGCACGGGCAAACCCAAGGTGGCCGAGACATACAGCGCACGCACGGTGGCCAATGCTGTCACGGCGTCCTGGACGGTCACCCCCGCGGGGCGTCCTTCCCGGATGGCCGCGATGATGTCGCGGTACTGACGGACATGTCCGGCCGGGTACACCGTGGGGTCCAGTGCCTCGACGGTGTCATCCGGATATTTGCCGAGTTCGACGGCGGCCTGGTTCCCGCTGCCGAGGATGCCCATGGCGCTGCTTTCCGCAGGATCGGCGGCGTCGGACGCGTGGAAGTACTCAAGGTTGTCGTTGTCGATCACGGCGGAGCCCTTGCTGCCCATCACCTGGAGGCGGACCGTCAGGCCCGGGTACGCCGCCGTCGTCGCGTGCAGCACGGCAAGTGCGCCGGATTCGAAAGTCACGGTGGCCACGGCGGTGTCCTCCACCTCCACGCCTTCGTGGGCGAGCAAGGCGGTTTGGGCGCTGATCTCGAGGGGCCGGCCGAGGAACCACAGGAGCAGATCCACGGTGTGGACGCCCTGGTTCATGATGGCGCCACCGCCGTCCATGGCCCAGGTTCCGCGCCAGGCGCCGGAATCGTAATAGCCCTGGCTCCGCCACCAACTGACCGAAGCGACGGCGGAAGTCAGGGTGCCAAAGCGCCCTGCCCGCCGGGCTTCGTCCACAATCCGGCTGGCCGGATCGAAGCGGTGCTGGCTGATAACGGTGGCCACGAGGCCCTTGGCTTCGGCAGCCTTGGCCGCAGCCAGGATTTCGTCTGCCCGGCTCAAGTCGACGTCAAGGGGCTTTTCGATCACGACGTGCTTGCCGGCGTCGAGCGCTTCCAGCGCTTGCTGGATATGGAGGCCGCTAGGCGTGGCGACGATGACCAAGTCCACGGGGGCAGCGGCGAACGCCTCGGCCAACGTCAGGAAAACGGCCGGCTTCGGGGCACCCTGGTCTTCGATCTTGGCGGCAAGCGCCTCGGAAGCCTCGGCGATCTCATCCACAAGTGCCGTGATGACGAGCTCCGGGAATTCCCGGACCGCAGCCGCGTGCGTGCGGCCGATGACTCCGCACCCCACGATTGCCGCCCGGATCTCCGCGCCCGAAGCGCCGTTGCCGTTGGGGCTCATGTTTTCCTCTGTCACTTGGTTTCCACTCCTGCTTCGCTCAGAACTTTCGCGAACGCCCTCGCGGCGATGCCAAACGCCGTGGGGCCGGAGAAACCGCCCAATCCATGGGCGCCGGCCAAGTGAGGTTCGAGGCTGGCGAAGCCGGTGTAGCCGTCGGCCTTCAGTGCCTCAACCGTGCGGAGGACATCGCCGTCGCCCTCGCCGGCCGGGACCACCGTGGCGTTCGAAAACAAGGCATCCTTGACCTGTAGGTATTCAAGGTGCGGGCGGAGCTTGGCGTAGCCCTCGTCGAAGGGTTTGACGCCAACCTGGACGAAGTTGGCCGCATCCCAAGCGAGTTTCAGTGCCGGGGAATTCACGGATTCGATGATGTCCAGGATCCGCTCCGGGATGTCACCGAAGATGTCCTTCTCGTTTTCGTGGAGCAGGACGACGCCGGACTCTTCAGCCACGTCGGCGAGGGCACGCATGCGCTCGATGACCTCATCCCGGATGCTCTCCACTGCCACGTCTTCGCCGTAGTAGAAGGAGAAGATCCGGATGTAACGGGATCCGAGCACCTGTGCGGCGTTGACTGCTCGGCGGAGCCGTTCCACCTCGTGCTCCACAGGGAGGGAAACATCCACTTTCCCGATCGGCGAGGCAATCGCGGAAACCTTCATGTCCGCGGCATCCAGCAAGGACTTCAGTTCCCCGAGCTGCGCGTTGTCCAGATCCACGATGTTGGTGCCCCAGGCGCTGCGGACTTCAATGTGCTTGGCTCCCAGTGCCTGCATCACGGCAATCTGGATCTTGGGGTCGTCGTCGATCTCGTCGCCGAAGCCCGAGAGCTCCCATTCAACAGCTGGCGTGCTCATAGCTACTTAACTCCTCCGGCGGTCAGGCCGCCCACTAGGTAACGCTGGAAAATCAGGTAAAGGATGACCACCGGGGCGGCACACACAAGGGAAGCCGCCATCATTTGGCCGTAGAAGGGAATCGCTCCGCCTTCTTGCGAGGCGCCGAAGACCTGGAGCGCGACGGCGGCCGTCTGGCTTTCCGGCCGCGTCATGACTGAGGCGAACAGGACGTCGTTCCAGCCGAGCAGGAAGGCGAAAATACCCGAAACGACGACGCCGGGCCAGCTCAGCGGGAGGATGATCCGGACCAGCACGCCCAGGTTGCTGGCGCCGTCGATCCTTGCCGCTTCCTCGAGTTCGCGCGGCAGGCCGCGCAGATAGGTGACCATCACCCAGGTGGAGAACGGCATCGCGAACGTCAGGTAGGTCACGAACAAGCCCCACTGCGTGCCGATCACCTGGATGCCGAGGTAGCTGGCGGCAGACGAGAACAGCACGAAGACCGGGAGCACCATGAGGGTACCGGGCACCGATTGCAGGGCCAGCAGCCCGCGAAGGATCGTCAGGCGGCCGCGGAACTGGTAGCGGACCAGGACGTAGGCAGTGGCGATCGACATCAGCGCGGAGACTACGGCGGTAGACCCGGCAACGAGCACGCTGTTGGCCAGGCCAGTGGCCAGTCCAACGCTCGTCCAGATCGTCGAGTAATTCTCAAAAGAGAAGGTGGACGGGAAGAACTCGCCCCGGGCCACGCCGATGTCCGAGTTCACGGACGCCATGAAGATGTAAACCACCGGAATAAGCACCAGGGCACACAACACCGTCAAGATACTGGCGAGCATCGGGCCTGGCAAGAGCTTGGTGACTTCGTGCTGGCGTTTGGAGCCCGGGCGGAAGTTTTCGCTCGATTGGCGTCCGACGGCGGTAGTTGCGGTGCTCACTTTTTGCCTCCGGGAGTTTCGGCGTCGTCGAGTTTGACGGCCCGCAGATAGACGAACAAGGGGATCGCGATCAGGATCAGCGAAATGAACGCCATGGCCGCGCTGAGCCCGAACCTGAAGCTCTGGAAGCTGGTGACGTAGGTGAGGATCGGGAGGAGCTCCACATCGGACGGAGCCGGCACACCGAACAAGACGAACGGCAAGGTGAAGTTGTTGATGTGGTGCAGCATGCCGATCAGGAACGCCAGGGCCAGCGGACCCTTCAGGTAAGGGAAGACCACGTAGCGGAGCTTGTTCCACCACAGGGCCCCGTCCAAGGCCGAAGCCTCATGGACCTCATGGTCCACGGACTGCAGCCCGGACAACGCCAGCAGGTAGACAAACGGCCACGATGCCCAGATCTGGACCAGGATCAGCGTCCAATATGACTGGGGCCCGTTGAGCCAGAGCCCGGGATCGATACCCACCGAATGCAACGCCGAGTCGATCACGCTGCCCGGCTGGAACATGGTCCGCCACACTGTGGCCACGACGAAAGACGGAAGCACGTAGGGGATCAGGAAAATGGAACGGATCACCGCGCGGCCCTTGAACGCGTTCTGGGTCGCGACGGCGCCGGCTATGCCTAGCGGGATAGTGACCACCATGGCGAGCAACGAGTAGCTGACGCTGAGCCAGATGGCGTGCAACAAGGGTGATGCGGTCAGTGCTTCGACGAAGTTCTGCACTCCGATGAATGGAGCGCTGACCCACTTCCGCAACGAATACTGGTCCAGGTCCAGCCCCGACATGAAGATGCCGAGGAGGAGCGGCACTACGATGATGATCACCATCAGCAGTCCGCCTGGAATCAGCATCCACAAGGGGCGGTTGCGCTCGCTCAGCCCCTTGCGGCGCCGCGGCGGGCTGTCTGGCGACTGCGGGCCCGGCTTCGCAGCATGGGACGATTTGCGGCGCGTGGACTTGCCCGCAGTCAATGAATCGGTGGACATGTCAGTTCCTACTTACTTCGAGGCCCGGTCAAGTGAGGCCTGGCCCTTGGATTGTGCGTCCTTGAGGCGCGTCTGCAGGCTCGAATCGTCCACGGAACCCTTGGAAAGGTCCGGGATCGACTGGACAACTACATTCACGAGGGCCAACTGAATGTCGCCCCAAGCGCCGGTGAAGGGCGTTGCCTTGGACTTGGCGGCAGTATCGGCAACCGGTTGGAGTATCGGGTTGTTCAGAGACTTCAGGGCCTCGGCGTTGGCGGGCAGATCTCCGAAGATCTTCTGGTAGTTCAGCTGCTCGTCCTTGGACGTGATGAGGTTGATGTAAGCGAAGGCCAAATCCTTTTGCTTCGAGTAATCGGCAACAACCACGTTGTCACCGGAGAGGATGCTGGCCGCGTTCGCAGCGTCGCCCTGCGGAGACGTCTGGCCCGGGGCCGTCGTCGGCATGGTTGCGTAGGCATACTTACCGGCAACAACGGACTTCTCGAGCGTCGGGACGGAGCTCGACGTCGTCATCATCAGATAGCCAGCCTTGCCACTCGCAAATGCCGCCAGGGCGTTGCTATTGCTCCAGCCAACAGAGGCCGGATCGACAACTTTGTCTTTGGTGAGCCATCCGAAGTACGTTTCGTAGGCCTTCTTGACAGTCGGGTCGTCGAGCTTGAGCGTCTTGCCGTCCACCAGCGGGTTGCCCGCCTGGACGGACATGGCCCAGATGAATTTCCACGGATCAAAGTTGTCCTTGTACCCGGTGGCGAGGCCAAAGGTTCCAGTGGCCGGGTTGGTCATCTTCTTGGCCTGGGCTGCGAGTTCGTCCCAGCTGGTGGCGGGCTTATCGATCCCTGCCGCTTTCAGGATGTCCTTGTTGTAGGCCATCACGAACGGTCGGCTGACAAAAGGAATGCCCGCTTGATGCTGTGCGTCCGGGCCGGAGATGCCCAGCGCTGCCTGGTTGAACCGGTCCTTACCGCCCACTTTCTTCCAGTCGTCGTCGGACAACGTCACAAAGGCCTTGGTCGCATAGGCCGTGGGAGTGAAGGTGGTACCGAGGCTGTAGACGTCCGGACCTTGGCCCGACACCACGGAGGTCTGGATTCGCGTGAGTTCGTCATTTCCCGAAGCGAACGTTTCGAATTCGACGTCGGCACCGGTCTGCGCCTTGAACTTGGCGGCAATGTCGGTGAACCACTGCTTCTGCTGTGCCGGATAGTTCGCGTTGGAGTTGACCAGGACGCTCAGCTTCTTGCCCTTGCCGTCAATAGGTCCAGCGCTGCCCCCGGAGCTGCTGTTCCCGCCTCCGCAGGCGGTCAAAGCTAGGGCTGCTGTTAGGGCAACAGCGGCAAATTTGGCGGACGATGCAAACTTCATTGTTTTCCTCCCTGGAGACCCGATGGCCTCAATGGCGTGGTGCGCGTCACATCGGGTGATTTCTCCGAGTCTAGGCATGCGCAACAAGGATGACAAGCGATTGCCAAAAATTGTCATCGGTGCTGCAATTGTGGGACAAGTCACTCATTGTTGAGCGGCTGCGGCAGATGAGGAACACCCAGACCATGGCAGAACTCCAGCTCCAGTCACCGGGCAAGCAGCCCACTATCCGCGACGTCGCCGAGCTCGCGGGAGTAGCTACGTCCACCGTCTCGCGGGCCCTGACCAATCCCGGGAGAGTGAACCATGTGACACGCGAGCGGATCGAAGAAGCAGCCGCGCAATTGAACTACATACCAAGCTCGCAGGCCCGCGGGCTCAGCTCCGGACGCACGCAGACCGTCGCCGTCCTCGTTCCGGACATCACCAACCCGTTCTACTTCGACATCATCCGCGGCACGCAGCACCAACTGAAGGCTGCCGGCTACACGCAGCTCCTCGTAGATACCGAGGAGTCAGCGGAGATGGAGGCAGATGCCCTGCAGAAAATGCGCCGCTCAGCCGACGGCTTCATCCTTGCCGCGTCCCGCCTGACGGACGAACAGCTAACTGAAGCAGCGGCACAGCAGCCCCTGGTCACCATCAACCGGGCCCCCGCAATTGCGCCCACCGTAGTGATCGACACGCCGTCGGCCATCATCCAGGCGCTCGAACACCTGGTCTCGTTGGGCCACACGAGGATTTGCTTCGTCGGAGGCCCTGCCACCTCTTGGTCCAACGCAAAGCGGTGGCAAGCGTTCCAGGTCGAGACCAAGGAACGGGAATTGACCACATCCAGCGTGGGGCCGTTCGCGCCCAAGACGACGTCCGGGGCGGCTGCCGCGGACGCCGCGGTGCACACAGGAGCCACGGCATGCATTGTCTTCAATGACCTGCTGGCCATCGGCATGCTCCAGCGGCTGCGCGAACGCGGCATCCGCGTGCCCGAGGACATGAGCATTGTGGGCTGCGACGACATCTTCGGAGCCGATTTCTGCAACCCTCCACTGACCACCATGGCTTCCCCCATTGAACAAGCCGGGCGCGTGGCAGTCTCCATGCTCCTTTCCCGGCTGAATCCCCAGTACGGCGGGACCAGCCGGCGCTTGGCCGTCATGCCCACGCACCTCACCGTCCGGGCATCGACGGGCGCCGCGCCGTCGTAATCCCCACCGACGCTCGCTCACTTATGGTGCGTTTTGGCGCGACCCTCGCTCACATCATCTGAGCGAGCGTTCGTCGATTAGCGCCCATATCTGACGAGCGATCGTCGAAGTAGCTCGGGGGGTGGTGACAAACAGCCCGGACACACGACGGCGCAGCCCCTCCCAGGACGCTCGCTCACTTATAGTGCGTTTTGGCGCGACCCTCGCTCACATCATCTGAGCGAGCGTTCGTCGATTGGCGCCCATATCTGAGCGAGCGATCGTCGATTGGCGTGACACTTGAGGTGACACAGTTGAGTGTTTCGAGCACTGGTTACTAGTGTTGGGGACATGCGCACACTCCAGGCCACGATCATTGCGGAAATGGGCGTTCAGCCCCGGATCGATCCTGCCGAGGAGGTCCGCAAACGCGTCACGTTCCTGAAGGAATACCTCAAGGCCACGCACACCAAGGGGTTCGTTTTGGGCATCTCCGGCGGGCTGGATTCCTCGCTTGCTGGGCGACTTGCACAGCTGGCTGTCGAAGAGCTCGAGGCCGAGGGCGTCGAGGCGAACTTCGTGGCGGTCCGGCTCCCCTATGGCACCCAGCACGACGAGGACGACGCCCAAGCCGCCCTGGACTTCATCCAGGCCAGGACCGAATGGACGTTCAACATATCCCGGGCAGTTGACGGCTTCGAGGATGAGTTCGAAAAGACCACGGGCGCACGCATCTCTGATTTCCACAAGGGCAACACGAAGGCCCGGGCCCGCATGACCGCGCAGTACGCACTCGCCGGCGAGCATAACTACCTGGTGATCGGCACGGACCACGGAGCCGAATCCGTCACCGGGTTCTTCACCAAGTTCGGCGACGGCGGCGCGGACGTCCTGCCGCTCTTCGGCCTCAACAAACGGCAAAACCGTGCACTCCTCGCAGAGCTGGGCGCCCCGTCCCGGGTCTGGGAGAAGATTCCGACGGCGGACCTGCTGGACGGCACACCCGGACGTACCGACGAGGATGAACTCGGAGTCAGCTACGACCAGATCGACGACTACCTTGAGGGCCGCGAGATCCCCGAGGCCGCCGCGATGCTGATCGAGCAGAAGTACCTGCGCACGCGGCACAAGCGCACTGTTCCCGTCACGATTTTCGACACTTGGTGGAAGTAGCAGTCGCCTTAACCGGGGCCCCGCCGTCACGCTGAGCGACTTTTTGCAGCGCACGACGGCGGTCTGCCGCGGCGTGACGGGGCACCCGCCGTCGTAATCGCGCAAAAGTGCGCCCGGCGTGACGGGACGCCGCCGCGCCCCACAGCCTCTTCCAAACCCTTGGATGTCCTAGTATATTGCAGGTGAGGCGGATCACACGGCCAGCTCGTTACCGGTCCGCGCTGACCCATCCACGCAGGGCGAAAGGCAGACAATGACAGTCACCGACGACTTCCGTGCAGCCCGCAACCGGCTCCTTGAGCTGCGCACCGACTACTCCCAGGCACACAGCGAATTCCAGTGGCCCCGCTTCAGCGAGTTCAACTTCGCCCTTGACTGGTTCGACCAGATCGCGGCCAACCCCGGCACGGCCAACAACCCGGCGTTGGTCATCGTCGAACAGGATGGCAGTTCCACCCGCCGCAGCTTCGCCGAGCTCTCCGCACGGTCCTCGCAGCTCGCCAACTGGCTCCGTGGAAAGGGCGTCCACCGTGGCGACCGCATGATCGTCATGCTTGGTAACCAAGTGGAACTGTGGGAACTCATGCTCGCCGGGATCAAACTGGGCCTGGTCCTGATCCCCACCACCACGCTCATGGGTCCGCGCGACATTGCAGATCGTGTGGAGCGCGGCGGCGCACGCTGGGCCGCCGTCGGGAGCGCCAATATTGCCAAGTTCGACGAAGTGCCGGGCGACTACACGCTGATCGAAGTGGGCGGCGGCACGGCCGCCAGTCGGAACGCTGCCGGCCGCCAGAACACCACTGCCCTCCAGTACGCCGACGCGGATTCCGCCGAGACCGAGTTCACCCCGGACGCGCCCACCGCCGCGGACGAAACGATGCTCCTCTATTTCACCTCGGGCACCACGTCGCGGGCCAAACTGGTGGAACACACCCACACGTCGTACCCCGTGGGGCATTTGTCCACGATGTATTGGATCGGCCTGGAACCCGGGGATGTCCACCTCAATGTGGCGTCCCCCGGCTGGGCCAAGCACGCGTGGTCCAACGTTTTCACGCCGTGGATCGCCGAGGCCTGCGTGTTTGTCTACAACTATGATCGCTTCGATGCCAAGGCCCTCATGGAACAAATGGGGCGCGAGGGCGTCACGAGCTTCTGCGCCCCGCCCACCGTATGGCGCATGCTCATCCAGGCGGACCTGACGCTGTTGAAAACCCCGCCCACCAAGGTGGTTTCGGCGGGCGAACCACTCAACGCCGAGGTCATCGGTCAAGTGGAGAGGGCATGGGGCCAGACCATCCGTGACGGCTTCGGCCAGACGGAATCGACCGTCCAGGTCGCCAACACCCCGGGACAGCCGGTCAAGACCGGCTCCATGGGACGGCCGCTGCCCGGGTACGATGTAGTGCTTCTTGACCCTGCCACCGGCGAAGAGGCCGACGACGGCGAACTGTGCTTGCGCTTGGACCCTCGCCCCGTTGGGCTCATGAAGTCCTACTTCGGCGACCCGGAAAAGACGGCCGAGGCTTTCCGCGACGGTTATTACCACACGGGCGACATGGCCAGCCGGGACGAGAACGGCGTCATCACTTACGTCGGGCGCGGAGACGATGTCTTCAAGTCCTCGGACTATCGCCTGTCCCCCTTCGAGCTCGAAAGCGTCCTGATTGAACATCCCGCCGTGGCGGAGGCCGCCGTCGTGCCCTCGCCGGATCCGGTCAAGCTCTCGGTGCCCAAGGCATTCGTGGTGCTGGCCGCGGGATACGAACCCGGTCCGGCTGTGGCGGAGGACATCCTCAGGTACTGCCGGCAGCATTTGGCGCCGTTCAAGCGCATCCGTCGTCTCGAATTCGGCGAATTGCCCAAGACGATTTCCGGCAAGATCCGGCGTGTCGAACTTCGAGGCACGGAGGTGGCGCGTCACGGCGACGGCCCGCTGCCCGCCGGCCTGGGCGTCGAGTACACCGAGGACGAGTTCCCGAGTCTGAAAGAATAGGCAGCCACCAACAAATGTCAGGAGGTACCGTGGGCAGCCCGCTCCCCCGCGACCCCATAGCGGACGCCCAGCGAAACTGGGAACGCCACGGCTGGGGCGAAGTCGCCGCGCCCATGGCGGCCATCACCGCGATCATGCGCACGCAGCAGATCCTGCTTGCCCGGATCGAGGGCGTGCTGAAGCCGTTCGGCCTGACCTTCGCGCGTTACGAGCTCTTGGCGCTGCTCAGCTTCGCCCGCAGTGGCGCTCTGCCCATGAACAAAGCCAGTGCGCTGCTCCAGGTGCACCCGACGTCGGTGACCAACGCCGTCGACCGCCTCGAAAACGCAGCCCTCGTGGTCCGTTCCCCGCACCCCACGGACGGGCGCACTACACTGATCGAGCTCACCGCGGAGGGCCGCACCCTCGCGAAGCGCGCGACGGCGGCACTCAACAGTGAGGTGTTCGGCCAGTCCGGTTTCGGGGACGATGACGTCGAGCACCTGATCCGCGTGTTGGGGGACTTCCGTAAGGCTGCGGGAGACTTCACGGACTGATTCCACTGACCACATTGTGAGATTCATATATCAAATAATGAGACGGTCGCTTAGTGTTGTGACCATGCAGAGTACAGCGATAGAACCCTTCGTCGACCTCGAATGGTGCCGTCAAAACCGTCGCCGCGTAGTGCTCGCCGATGTGCGCTGGTACCTCGACGGGCGCTCCGGCCGGGAAGCGTACGACGGCGGGCACATCCCCGGGGAGGTCTTTGTCGACCTGGATCGATGGCTTTCGACTGAGGGATCGCCACTCGAAGGAAGAAACCCGCTGCCCGCGCCGCATGACTTTGCCCTTGGGATGCGGGAAGTGGGAATCAGCGACGACGACATCGTCGTTGCGTACGACGACGCCGGCGGGGTCATCGCTGCACGCTTGGTCTGGATGCTGCGCGCCACAGGCCACAGCTCAGCCATTCTGGATGGCGGGCTGGCCAGCTATGAAGGGCCCCTGGAAACGGAGCATCCTTCAAGGCCCGCGGGTGATTTCACCGCACAACCGTGGCCCAGCCACCGTCTGGCCGAGATCCACGAGCTCTCAACTGAAACCAACCTCGTGGTGGACGCGCGCAACCGTGACCGCTTCGAAGGCAAGCAGGACCCCATCGATCCCAGGCCCGGGCATGTGCCCGGCGCGAAAAACGTACCCTGCAGGGAGAACCTGGACCCCGCCGGGAAACTACGCAGCAAGGCCGAGTTGTTGCGCGTCTTCGCCACGGCAGGCATCACATCGGCCGGGAACGTGATCAGCTATTGCGGATCCGGAGTAACGGCTTGCCACAATCTCTTGGCCATGGAATATGCCGGCCTTGGACACGGCAGACTCTTCACGGGCGGGTGGTCCCAATACGGTCACGCGCTCGAGTTTCCGGTCGAGCTCGGTCCTGCAGGGCCCACGCCTGCGAGGGCCCCGGCCTGTGGGCCCACACCGGCGAGGGCCCCGGCCTGAGCTTGCGAAGGCTGGGAGCCGGTGGGGACTAGCGAAGGCTGGGAGCCGGTGGGGACTAGCGGTGTTTGAACTCCGGCTGCCGCTTCTCGGTGAACGCGGCCATGCCTTCCTTTTGGTCCTCGGTGGCGAACAATGAATGGAAGATCCGACGCTCAAACAGGACACCCTGGGACAGGCCCGTCTCGAAGGCCGCGTTGACCGCCTCCTTGGCCACCATGGCGACCGGTTTGGACTTGGAAGCGATCACCTCGGCGGCCTTCAGCGCTTCCTCCACCACGGAATCCGCCGGCACCACACGGGAAACGAGTCCCGCCCGCTCGGCTTCCTCGGCATCCATGAACCGCCCTGTGAGGATCATGTCCATCGCTTTGGCCTTGCCCACGGCGCGGGTCAGCCGCTGCGAACCACCCATGCCCGGAATGACACCGAGGTTGATCTCCGGCTGGCCGAACTTGGCGTTGTCCCCGGCAATGATGAAATCGCACATCATGGCCAGTTCGCAGCCTCCGCCCAGGGCAAAGCCTGACACCGCGGCAATCACGGGAATGCGCAGGCGCGTGAGGTTTTCCCAGCCGTGGAACCAGTCTGCGGCATACATTTCCATGTACCCCTTGGAGGCCATCTCCTTGATGTCGGCGCCGGCCGCGAAGGCCTTCTCGGAGCCGGTGATCACCACGGCGCCCACACCGGGATCGGTATCCAAGGCAGAAACAGCAGCCAGCAGTTCATCCATGGTGGCCTGGTTCAACGCATTGAGCGACTTCGGCCGGTTCAGGGTCACCAAGCCCACCCGTCCACGGAGTTCCACCAGGATGTTTTCGTACTGCTGCGCCAAGCCGTGCCCCTTTTGTCGGTTGCTCACTTTTGCGTGTTGCCCACGTTGGTCAGTTACCCAGAATGACCTACCCGCCAAGATTACTTGGCGGACTTGTCCCTGATGTCCGTGATGATGCCGGAAAAGTCGCGCCCGGCCCCACCCTCGGCCGCGAAGGCATCGTAAATCTGCGATGCCAAGTGCCCCATCTGCCCATCCACGCCGGTGCTCTCGAGCGCGTTGACCGCGAGCCGCAGGTCCTTCGCCATGAGCGCTCCGGCGAATCCCGGTTGATAGTCGCGGTTGGCCGGGCTGGTGGGGACCGGACCCGGAACGGGGCAGTTGGTGGTCAAAGCCCAGCATTGCCCCGAGGCGTTGGACGCGACATCGAACAGCGCTTGGTGCGTCAGGCCCAACTTCTCGCCCAGGACGAATGCCTCGCTGACGGCGATCATGGACACGCCCAGGATCATGTTGTTGCAGACCTTGGCAGCCTGCCCGGCTCCGTGGTCACCGCAATGCACGATTCTCCGGCCCATGAGTTCCAGGATCGGCTTCACCGTTTCGAAGTCCTCGGACAGCGCGCCCACCATGAAGGTCAAGGTTCCGGCTTCGGCGCCCACCACGCCTCCGGAAACGGGCGCATCCACGGAGCGGTGGCCAGCCTCCAGGGCAATGGCTGCCGCTTCCCGGGCCTCGTCGACGTTGATGGTGGAGCAGTCCAGGAACAGCGTGTTCGGCGGCGCAACAGCCAGGAGTCCAGGGCCGTCGACACCCCGATAGGCATCCAGGACGTGCTTGCCGCTGGGCAGCATGGTCAGGACCACGGAAGCTCCCTCAACGGCTTCTTCAGCGGAATCCACCGTAGCGATGCCGTGTTCACGGGCGGCCTCGAGTGCTGCCGGGACGGGATCGTACGCGACCACTTGATGCCCTGCCTTGACTAGGTTCACGGCCATAGGGCCGCCCATGTGGCCAAGGCCGAGGAAAGCGATGGGGCCGGAAGCTACGTTTTCAGACATGGTCGGACTCCTTTGAATGAAGTTTGAGTTCGCGGTCGCCGAGCGGGGCGAAGAAGCCGTCGACGGCGGCCTGCGTCACTTCCGCCAGGGAAGCCGGCTTCCATTGTGGGTTGCGGTCCTTGTCCACCACTTGGGCGCGAATCCCCTCCCGGAAATCCGGTCCGGTCAGGCACCGCATGCCAACCCGGTACTCCTGCTCCAAGGCCTCGTCGAGGGAGAGCCCCCGCACACGCCGCAACGACTCCAGCGTGACTTTCACGGCTGTGGGCGACTTCGCCTCGATAGTGTCCGCGGCTGCGGCGGCTTCCCCGCCGGCCGCGCGCAAGCTACGGACGATTTCCTCGGCGTCGTCGGCGGCATAAGCGGCGTCGATCCAGTCCCGCTGGCCGGACAGTGCCGAGGCCGGAAGTTCCTGCGCAAAGCGCTCGACGGCGGCCTCCGCCGTCGAGCTTTCCAGCGCTTCCGCCAGCGCGGGCAGGCTGTCGGACGGCACGAAGTGGTCCGCGAGCCCCAGGAACAAGGCATCGGCACCGCTCAAGTGGGCACCCGTGAGCGCGGCGTGGGTCCCCGATTCCCCCGGTGAGCGGGACAGCAAAAGGGTCCCGCCGACGTCGGGCACAAAACCGATGGTGGTTTCCGGCATGCCGGTACGGGTCCGCTCAGTGACCACACGGACTGAGCCATGGGCGGAGATCCCGACCCCGCCTCCGAGGACCAGGCCGTCCATGAAAGCCACGTAGGGCTTGGGGTAGCGGGCAATGAGCGAGTTCAAGCGGTACTCAACCGCCCAGAAGTCGGCCGTCTGGTCGCCATGGCGCAGCATGTCGTCGTAGATCGCCACGATGTCTCCACCCGCGCATAACCCGCGATCCCCGGCGCCGTGCACCAAAACTGTCTTGACGGCGTCGTCGACCGCCCAGGCGGTGAGTTGCTCCAACATGGCTTGCACCATCCCGGCCGTGAGCGCGTTGACCGCCTGGGGTCGGTTCAGAGTAACGACGCCGAGGTGGCCCCGCTTCTCGAACAGAACCTCCGCCATTAGCTGCCAGCCGGCATCACGAAGCTGGCGCCCTGGCGGATGCCAGAGGGCCAACGGGTGGTGACCGTCTTGGTCTTGGTGTAGAAGCGGAAGGCGTCCGCGCCGTGCTGATTGAGGTCGCCGAAACCCGAGGCCTTCCAACCGCCGAAGGTGTAGTAGGCAATCGGCACGGGGATGGGGACGTTGATGCCCACCATGCCCACCTCGACGCGGCTCGCGAAGTCGCGGGCGGCGTCGCCGTCGCGGGTGAAGATCGCGACGCCGTTGCCGAACTCGTGCTCGGAGCAGAGCCGCAGCGCTTCCTCGTAGTCCGCCGCTCGGAGGACGCTCAGGACCGGGCCGAAGATCTCCTCCTTGTAGATGGACATGTCCTTCGTGACGTTGTCAAAGAGGGTCGGGCCAACCCAGAAGCCTTGCGGGTACCCATCCACCTCGAGGCCGCGCCCATCCGTGACAAGCGTGGCGCCTTGGTCGACGCCGGCCTGGATGTAGCCTTCGATCCGTTCCTTCGCGGACGCGGCCACCACCGGGCCGAAGTCTGAGTCCTTGGACAGGCTGGGGCCGACCTTCAGTCCCCTGATGCGGTCCTGCAGCTTGGAGACGAGCTGGTCCGCCGTCTCCTGGCCAACCGGCACGGCAACGGAGATGGCCATGCAACGCTCACCGGCGGAGCCGAAGCCGGCGCCGATCAGGGCGTCCGCGGCCATGTCGAGATCTGCGTCGGGCATGATCACCATGTGGTTCTTGGCGCCGCCGAAGCACTGGGCGCGCTTGCCGTGGGCGGCGGCCGTGGCATAGATGTACTGGGCAATCGGCGTGGAACCCACGAAGCCGATGGCCTTCACGCGCGGATCCTCCAAGAGGGTGTCCACGGCTTCCTTGTCGCCGTTGATGACGTTGAAGACTCCGTTCGGCAATCCCGCCTCGGTGAAGAGTTCGGCCAGGCGGAGCGGAACCGAGGGGTCGCGCTCCGAAGGCTTGAGGATGAAGGCGTTGCCGGCGGCGAGTGCGGGGCCGGACTTCCAGAGCGGAATCATGGCGGGGAAGTTGAAGGGCGTGATGCCCGCGACGACGCCGAGAGGCTGGCGCAGCGAGTGGACGTCGATGCCCTGGCCTGCGTTGTCCGAGAATTCACCCTTGAGCAGGTGCGGCGCCCCGGCGGCGAACTCCACCACTTCGATGCCACGCTGGATATCGCCCTTGGCATCGGGGAAGGTCTTGCCGTGCTCTGAAGAGAGGAGCGTGGCGAGTTCGTCCATGTGCTCGTTGACGAGGTCCACGAACTTCAGCAGGATCCGGCCGCGCCGCTGCGGGTTCATGGCGGCCCATCCGAGCTGGCCTTTTTCGGCGTTCGCGATCGCGTTCCTGACCTCGTCAGCGCTGGCCAGGGGAAGCTTTGCCTGGACCTCGCCCGTGCAGGGATCGTAGACATCGCTGAAGCGCCCGGAGGTCCCGTCGATCCTCTGGCCGTCAATGTAGTGGGAAAGTTCGCGCACCATGGAATGCTCCTTTGCATATGGGGAATGCCCGCCATCGGCCTCGAAGGCACATGTCCAACTGCGCTCCGGGACGTCTTTGATCCCGAATATACTCGGACTTCCTACTAATTTCTAGAGGACTCCAGCTGCCGCCCTCAACTCCCGACCATCTTTGGGAACGCCCGACGCCGGAACTCGGCGTGGGTGCCGACGTTGCGGCTCAAAGGTGGTCCGTCCTTGCGGCGCTCATGCGATGGGCTTCTTCCAGGAGCAGCTTGCCGAGGAATTCCTGCCTCTCATGGCGAAATCGCGGCTCGATGCCCGTGAGGGACAACGCGCCGATGGGCCGGCCCAGTTGGTCGAAGACGGCGGCGGCCATCCCCCAACTGCCCTCGAGAACCAACCCGGGATTCACTGAATACCCGGCCAACCGGGTCTGCTCGAGGTTCCTGCGCACCACGCTCTCGGTGTGGCCTGCGGCGAAGTCCCCCGCATGCTGTTCCCAGCCGGACAGGATCATTGCCTGTTCCTCTTCCGGGAGGAATGCCATGATCGCCGTGCCGGCCGACGCCACACCGAGGGGAAACCTGACGCCCTCGTGCAACACGAAGGATCGTACGGGGAAGCTGCCCTCCTCGCGGAGCACGCACACGGTTTCGTGGCCTCGACGGATGGAATAGAAGGAACTCTCCCCACTCTCCTCAGCCAAGCGTCGCAAGCTGGGCCGGGCGAGGTCCTCAAAAGGGAACCGGGCCGCCGCCACCGACCCCAGCAGGAAAATCTCCGGGCCCAGGATCCAATTGCCGGTCCGCTGATCGTGGTCCAGCAGGCCTTCGACCGCAAGGGAGGCGAGCAATCGGTGCACCGTGGGGCGCGTCAGTCCGGACTCGCGGACCAGGCCAGCGATAGACATGCCCTCCGGTTTGCGTCCCACGAGCCGCAGGAGCGCGGCGACACGACCCACCACCTGGGCGCCCTGGACGGGCTTGATGTGTGGCTGCTGAGTCGGCAATTCAACCTCCTCTCCAAAGTTTTCCTCCACAATGTGGACACTTCAAAGACTAGCGTCCACACTGTGCATTTTCCGCCTTACTGGCTCCACCGCGCCGTTGACCCTCCGGAGCGAACCGCCATAGGCTCCTTGCGCAGACGACATGCTCAAGCCAGTGTCCACAAAGTGGATAGTCCGCCGAGCGACCCAACTCAAAGACGAGGACAAGCCATGGCCAAAATCCAACACAGTGCTGCCGAGGCCCTACAGGACGTCCTGCGCGACGGCCAGACGATCGCCGTCGGCGGCTTCGGGCTCAGCGGCATCCCTGCGGACCTCATCGATGCCGTCCGCGATTCGGGCGTCAAGGAGCTGACGGTGGTCTCCAACAACATGGGCATTGACGGCAAGGGACTCGGCGTCCTCATCGAAGCCGGCCAGGTCCGCAAGGTCATCGCCTCGTACGTGGGCGAGAACAAGCTTTTCGCCGAGCAGTATCTCTCCGGCCAGCTTGAGGTCGAGTTCGCTCCCCAGGGCACCCTCGCCGAGCGACTCCGCGCGGGAGGCGCCGGAATCCCCGCCTTCTACACGCGGACCGGCGTCGGAACCCTGGTTGCCGAAGGCAAGCCGCTCGAAGAGTTCGACGGCGTCACGTACGTCCGCGAGCGCGGGATCGTCGCCGACGTCGCGCTGGTCCACGCCCACACCGCGGACACGGACGGCAACCTGATCTACCGCTACACGGCCCGGAACTTCAATCCCGTGGTGGCGACCGCGGGAATCGTGACCATCGCCGAGGCCGAGGTGATCGTGGAGCCGGGCGAGTTGGACCCCAACCACATCGTGACGCCCGGCGTCTACGTCCAGCGGCTGGTCCAGGCGAGCACTCGCCTAAAGGACATCGAACAGCGCACCGTCCGGCCCCGCACTGAAGCCCTGGCCGTCTAAGCACCCACCAGCGAAGGAGCACCACCATGGCATGGACCCGCGACGAAATGGCCGCCATCGCGGCCAAGGAACTCAACGATGGCGACTACGTCAATCTTGGTATCGGCATCCCCACCCTTGTAGCCAACAACCTGCCCGACGGCGTGCGGGTTGTCCTGCAAAGTGAGAACGGCCTGCTCGGCATGGGGTCTTTCCCCTATGAAGGCGAGGAAGATGCCGACCTCATCAACGCCGGCAAGCAGACCGTCACGGTCCTGCCCGGCGGCAGCATCTTCGACTCCGCAACGTCTTTCGGCATGATCCGCGGCGGACACGTCAAGGTTGCCATCCTCGGCGCCATGCAGGTTTCCGGCAGCGGCGACCTCGCCAACTGGACCATTCCGGGAAAGATGGTCAAGGGCATGGGCGGCGCCATGGACCTGGTCGCAGGGACTCCGCGCGTGGTGGTCCTCACCGAACACAACGCCAAGGACGGGAGCGCCAAGATCGTCCGGGAATGCACGCTGCCGCTGACCGGCCTGGGGGTGGTGGACCGCATTGTCAGTGACCTCGCGGTGTTCGATCTGTTCAAGAACGACGACGGCGGGCGGCAGCTCACGCTGACCCGCCTCGCTCCCGGGGTCACCGTGGAGGAACTCCGCGAAAAGACCGAGGCTGCATTCACGGTCTCCCTGGAATCCGCTCTCGAAGGAGCCACAGCATGAGCCTGAAAGACCAGTTCGGCAAAGATATCCTCCTCACCGGATGGGGACACAGCAAGTTCGGCAAACTCACGGACCAGACGATCGAGTCCCTGATCGTCCAGGTGTCCGCGGAGGCCATTCAGAACTCGGGCCTTGAGCCCCGCGACATCGACGAGATCTACCTCGGCCAGTTCAATTCGGGCATGCAACCGCTGGGATTCACGTCCTCGCTGGCACTGCAACTGTCCGAGGACCTGGCCAACGTCCCGGCTACGAGGACAGAGAACGCGTGCGCTTCCGGTTCCGCAGCATTCCAGCAGGGCGTGAAGGCTGCCTTGGCTGGCACTGCCCGCAACGTCTTGGTGATCGGCGCCGAGAAGATGACGGATGCCGGAGCCGACGTTGTCGGAGCAGCACTCCTGGGCGCGTCTTACGAAATGGCGGGCAAGGCCTCCACCACCGGCTTCACGGGGCTGTTCGCCGAGGTGGCCAAGCATTACGAGAAGCGCTACGAAGAGGGCATCGAAGGCTTTGGTTTTGCCCGAGGCCTGGGCGACGTCCTCGGTTCCATCGCCGCCAAGAACCACCACAACGGCATGGACAACCCTTACGCCCAGATGCACAGGGACTTCGGCGAGGAGTTCTGCCGGACCATCTCCGAGAAGAATCCCCTGGTCGCCGAGCCGCTCCGCCGCACCGATTGCTCCCCCGTGTCCGACGGTGCCGCCGCCGTCGTGCTCTCCGTTGGCCCGGCGTCGGGCGCTGCTACTGATCCCGTGCGGTTGGCGGGCTTCGGGCACGCGAACGACTTCTTCCCGGCAGAGCGCCGCGACCCCACCGAGTTCGCCGCCACGCGAGTCTCCTGGGAGCGCGCATTGGGGATGGCCGGCGTCGGGATCGAAGGACTGGACTTCGCCGAAGTGCACGATTGCTTCACGATCGCCGAACTGATCATGTACGAGGCCATGGGGCTGACGCTGCGCGGCGAAGGCTCCAGGGCAGTGCGGGAAGGTTGGGTCTACAAGGACGGCAAGCTGCCCATCAATGTCTCCGGCGGACTCAAGGCCAAGGGCCATCCCGTGGGCGCCACCGGCGTGTCGCAGCACGTCATCGCGGCCATGCAGCTCACGGGCACCGCAGGCGCCATGCAACTGCCCAACGCCCGCCGCGGAGCCGTTCAGAACATGGGCGGCGTCGGCATCGCGAACTACGTCTCCGTTTTGGAGGCTGTCTAAGGAACCCAACTGACTCGCAGTTAATGTCGTTTTCAGCCCTCATAACGACAACAACTGCGAGTCAGTTGGGCACCACCCGCTCGGGTGAGATGGCGCAGGAATTCCCCTACTTCGCCGCAAGCACCGCCGCACCAGCCGCTGCACACGCTTCGTCCAGGGCGCCGTCCGGTGCGCCGCCGACGCCGATCCCCGCCACAGAGACGCCGTTCACCTTGAGCGGCACTCCGCCGGGGAGGAAGAGGGTGCCCGGGAGGTCGGCGATCGACGGGCCGTTGCCGTTGATCCTCTTGGCGAGTTCGCTGGTGGGCGCACCGAAGGCGGCGGCGGTGTAGGCCTTCTGCTTGGCAGCTTCAATGGTGTGTTCGGCCGCGTTGTCGCCCCGGAGCAAGGCCTGGACGGTGCCAAAACGATCGACGAGCGCCACCGTGACGAACGGCAGCTTGTCGGCCTGGCACTTCGCCAAGGCGGCGTTGACCGCCTGGCTGGATGCACCGACGGTGATCCGGTTCTGCGGGACGACGTTTTCCGCGGACGGATTGACGTCGACGGCGGCCGTCGCGGTTTTCGCAGCGGCAGGCGTCACGGCGTTCGCGACGGCGGTTGCCCCGCCGGTCAGGAGCAAGGCTCCGGCTGCAGCAGCGGTAAGGATCTTGTTGGACTTCTTCATTGTGGTCCTCCGGGAGGTCGGCAACGGGTACAGTTCCATGTTTCCGCCCAGGCCTTGCGCCGCACATCCGGCGCTCGTCTCCCCTGGCCTCATCCCTTCCGCTCCCGGTATCAGCCAAAAGGCGGAGAGACCAGCGGCCGGAACGCGCCTAGCATGGGAAGAATGCCCGCATCTCCGAACTGGACGGCCTCCCGTCCCGCTGCCTTCCGCCCCACCTTGGGCCGGATCGACGCAGTGGTTCACCTCAGCTTCGCCGTGCTCATGGTGGCTTCCGGAGTGCGCTACGTCCTGCGGCACAGCCCGGCCGACAATCTCTGGACAGTGGCCCTGGCTGCCGCAGTGTGCGTCCTCTACGCCGTAGTGGCGGTGCTTGCCAAGCGCCGCCAGCCGTGGCTGCTGTGGATGGTGGCGCTCGTGCTCGCCTGGGCTGTGCTGGTCATCGCCGCACCGAGTTTTGCGTGGTGCTCCTTCGCTTTGTTCTTCCTGTCCCGCGCGGCCTTCAGCGGTTGGATCGGCTACCTGGCCGGGGGCGTGACGGCAATTGCCACGGCCATCGGGCTGTTCCGCCTGAGTGGCGACACCGACGTCGCCATGCTGCTCGGACCCATCGCCGCAGCGGTCCTGCTCACATTGATCTACGACAGGATCGAGCACGACGCCGCGCTGCAACGCCGCCTGCATGCCGACGTGTCCCAAGCGCAGGAACGCCTGGCGGCCAGCGAACGTGCAGCCGGGATCGCAGCGGAGCGCGAGCGTGTTTCGCAGGAAATCCACGACACTGTCACGCAAGGCCTTGCCAGCAGCCTGCTCCTACTTGAAGCCGCGCAACGCTCGTGGCCCGAGGCATCCGCCAAGACGGAAGTGCAGAAGGCCGGGACCCTCCTGCGGCAAAACCTGGCCGACACCCGCAGCCTGGTTCACGAACTGTCTGCCCCAGGCCTGGAGAACGGACCACTGCCCCAATCCCTTGAGCAGGCCGCCCGCCAATACCTCGACTCCGTGATCCTCCACGTCACCGGCGATCCCCGCCCAGTGCCCGGTGAAATCCGCCATGCCCTGATGCGCGTGACCCAAAGCGCAGCGGCCAACGTCAAACTCCACGCCCAAGCTGAACAGGCCAGTTTGACGCTGGGCTTCCTTCCCGGGGCGGTCACCCTGGACGTGTTCGACGACGGTCGCGGCTTTGATCCCGCCGCGGTACCACCGCCGTCGGAAAAAGGAGGCTACGGTCTGCGCGCCATGCGCCAACGGGTGGAACAACTCGGCGGAGTATTTTCGGTGGAGAGCTCCCCTGGCGAGGGAACCGTCGTAGCCGCGCAACTGCCGCTGCCTCCTGCGGAACCCAGCCCGGCGGCATCGGCGGCGCCCATCGGGAAGGACACCCCATGAAGCCGATTTCGGTCCTGCTCGTCGATGACCATTTGGTGGTCCGCAGCGGACTCAAGGCGTTGCTAGGCACCCAGCCGGACATCGCGGTCGTCGCCGAGGCGGCATCCGGCGAGGAAGCCCTCGCTGCAGCGCAGCAGCACCCGGCCGACGTCGTCATGATGGATCTCGCCATGGGCGAGGGCATGGACGGAATCGAGGCGATCAAGCGGCTGCGCCAAGCCAGCAAGCAGCAGGCTGTACTCGTGTTCACTACCTATGATTCCGATGCCGATATCGTGAGGGCCGTGGACGCCGGCGCCATGGGCTACGTACTCAAGGACGCCGCGCCGGAGGAGATTTTCGCGGCGGTCCGGGGCGCAGCGCAAGGCAAGAGCGTCATGAGCGCACCGGTGGCCAGCAAGTTGTTCCAGCAATTGCGCAACCCGGACGAGGTCCTTACCCCGCGGGAAGCCGAACTCCTCAGCCTCCTCATTCAAGGCCTCAGCAACCGCGAGCTCGGCAAACGGCTGTTCATCTCCGAAGCCACGGTCAAAACGCATTTGGCGCACATCTACGCCAAGCTCGGCGTAGAGACACGAGCGGCCGCGATTGCGGTGGCCATTCGCCGCGAGGGGATGCGCTAAGAAAAAATTCGGGTGCCGGTGTCGATTTGGCCGGTCGCCATTCGTATAGGGGGTGACCGGGCCGCAGAGAGCGGTCCGCAGGAGCAAGGGAGCATGTCATGCGCCAGATCAATGCGACGTTGTCCATCACCCTCGATGGAGTCATCCAAGGACTGGGCCGTCCGGACGAGGACACCCGCGGTGGCTTCACCCACGGTGGGTGGGGCGGCAAGTACAACGACGACGTCATGGGCCGCGAGATGGGCAAGGGCATGGCGAAACGCACGGACATGCTCTTCGGACACCGGACCTGGACCGACTTCATCACCGCCTGGGCCACCCGCGCCGACGACAACCCGTTCACCGCGTACATGAACTCAGCCACGAAGTATGTTGCGTCAAGGACGCTGGAGAACGCCGATGCCTGGCAGAACTCCATCCTGCTCTCCGGCGAGGCCGTCGAGACGGTAGCCAAGCTCAAGGCCGAGCCGGGCAACGATCTGACGATCATCGGCAGCGCGTCGCTGGTCCGATCCCTGCACGCCGCCGGCCTCATCGACAACTTCACGCTGCTGATCCACCCACTCACCCTGGGTACGGGGACGCGGCTGTTCGAAGGCCCAGCCCCGCTGACCGAGTTCGAGCTCACAGCCTCCGTCACCACCACCAAGGGCGTGATCATCGCGCACTACACCCGCCGATAACGAAAGTGGTGGCCTCACGCGTGCCGGCCCATTCCCCAGCTACCGCACCGGGTCTAAACTGACCCTATGTCCGACCCATCAGGACGCAAGTTGTTTCAGCATTCCGGAACGGCGCTCATCTTCCGGGGAGCCTTGGCCCTTCTCTTGGCCTTCCTGGTTGCTTCCTTGCCGGTCGCCACTGTTTTTGCGCTCGTCTACGTGTTCGGCGTCTACGCCATCACTGACGGACTCACTGACATGGCCCATTACTTCTACGACCCTGCGCGCCACTCCCGCTGGAGCATGATTGGCGGCTTCATCTCCGTCGCGACTGGCCTCGTGGCAGTTTCGTGGCCAGGCATCACCGCCGCAGCACTTGGCTTCCTCATAGGAGCTTGGGCCCTGGTCCTGGGGATCTCGCAAATCATCCTCGCCATGGACGCCAGGACGACGGTCAGGGCTTGGTGGCTCTGGATGTTGACAGGTTTAGTCACCACCTTGTTTGGGCTTTTTGTGCTGGTCAATCCCGGCGCCGGATTCCTGAGCGTGGTGGCGCTGCTGGCGACATACGCCGCCGTCGTTGGCTTGCTGTTGATCGCCTCTGGCATCAAGCTCCGCAGGCGCGCCACCTCTTCGGTGATGCTCGCACATTAGTCCTTAGCGGGAGCAATCCGCCCTGAGGGGATGCGCCAGGTCCCAAGTTCGGTAAGTTAGTGGCTGTGAAGATAGCTACCTGGAATGTGAATTCGCTCCGCGCACGTGCCGACCGCGTGGAGGCCTGGCTGCAGCGCAGTGACTGCGACGTCCTCGCCATGCAGGAAACCAAGTGCAAGGACGACAACTTCCCGTGGGAGCTCTTCGAACGCATGGGCTACGAGGTGGCCCACTTCGGTGTGAGCCAATGGAATGGCGTCGCGATCGCCTCCCGAGTAGGGCTCGACGACGTCGAACGTACCTTTGTTGACCAGCCCGCCTTCGGAAAAGCCGGCAAGGATCCCGTCCAGGAAGCCCGCGCCATCGCTGCGACATGCGGCGGAGTAAGGGTATGGAGCCTGTACGTTCCCAACGGCCGTTCCCTCGATGACGAACACATGCCGTACAAGCTCAAATGGCTGGACACGTTGAAGGGCCATGCCGCCGGCTGGGTCACGGAGAACCCCGAAGCGCAGGTGGCACTCATGGGCGACTGGAATATCGCGCCATTGGATGACGATGTCTGGGACATCGACTATTTCCGGGAAAACGCGCTCACCCACGTCAGCGAACCCGAGCGCGAGGCCTTCCGGGCGTTCGAAGCGGCCGGTTTCACCGACGTCGTCCGCCCCTACACGCGCGGTCCCGGTGTCTACACCTACTGGGACTACACCCAGCTGCGGTTCCCCAAGAAGGAGGGCATGCGCATCGACTTCGTCATGGCCTCCGCCGCGCTGGCCGCCCGCGTGACCGGGGCCTCGATCGACCGCGAGGAACGCAAGGGCAAGGGTGCCTCGGACCACGCTCCTGTGATCGTGGAACTCACCGACTGAACAGCCAGCAGTTCAAGCAGCAATTGATGGAGGAGGCGGGCCGGCGATGAGCGGAAAGCTGTACGGGAGTCAGGCGGGACTGCCCTTCTCTTCGGCGTTGCGCGTCTACGAACCGCTCGAAGCCTTCCCGGAGGACCAGCGGCAGCAGCTCGTGGCGAGCGGTACCCGCAGCGGTTCGCGGGCCGCCGTCGAGAATGCCGAGTTGCTCGCGTCCCTTGGACGGGTCACCCGCAAAGGCGGTGATCCTTTCCCGACGGGCAGCACTGATCTGGTCCGCATCACCCGGATTCCGTCCGGAGACCTGAACGACCCCGACGCCGGGCGGCTGCTGTATTGCCCCAGCCAACTGGTGATCCGGGCAGGTCTGGCGGCCAACGCCCTCATGGAAGGTATCCACGGACCGCTCGCGGAACTGCTCATCCCCGTGGATCAGCGCGACCGGCATCAGGCCCGCATCGACCGCATCAATGCAAGCCACGACGCGAAGCGCGTGCACACCAGGGCCTCCACGTGGGGAATCCCGTTCAGCTGGTTTTCGCTGTTCCAGGAGTCGGACCGCAAGGACGTCGTGGAAGCAGGAGGACGAATCCTCACGGTCAGGGTCTGGGCTTCACTGACTGATGCGCTGGACCGCGCACGCTTCGCCGTGGCCAACCTCGCCCTCGCCGCACCGGACCTGGACATGCTGGATGACCTCACCCAGCTCACCGAATGGCTCGAATTGTTCCATGTGCAGTCCATGGTCGAGCTGGACTACGGCGCAGTGGCAGACAAGGTGTACCCGGATGAGTCGCCGATGGATGTCCGGCTAGGCATCGAGTGCTTAGCCGAGGGCGACATGACGGGGGCAGCCGCGGCGTACCGCAGGCTCGCTTCCCGCTGGATCCCCATCAGGCAGCTGGCCCGGGCTTCCTGACTTCAGGCTTCCTAGCTACTGGGCCTTGGCGTTGGCGGGGCTGTGGATTCGCGCACGATCAGCCGGTGTGCTGCCTTCATGGACCGTACCGAGCCTGCGGCGCCGGCCAGCTCGTCCAGCAACATGCGCGTGCCCAACTGGCCTTGTTCAACGGGGTCCTGAGCCACCGTGGTCAGCCCCATGGCTTCGGAGAATTCGTGGTTGTCGATCCCGATGATGGACAAATCTTCCGGTACCCGGACTCCCCGGCGCCGGGCCTGCAACATGGCGCCCATGGCCATTTCATCGGAAGCGCAGAAGATCGCGGTCGGCTTGCGTCCGGGCTTGTTCCAGAGCTCGTCGAAGGCTTCCTGGCCGCTGCCCACCGTGAAGTTTCCGAAAATGTCCCATTCCGGTGGCATGGAAAAGCCCGCGCTTGTCATGGCATCGGTGAAGCCATCGACGCGCAGCCGCGGCACGGTGAAGTTCAGGTCCGAGTCGTCTTGGCCGTGGAGCAATGCGATCTCACGGTGGCCTAGGTTCAGCAGATGCATGGTGGCTTCGACGGACGCAGCATAATCGTCAATGCCGATGCTCGGGCAGTCTTCCACCGGACCCCCGACGATCACCAACGGGATGTCGATTCTTTGGAGATCGGCGATTTCTTCCGACGTCAGCGACATACAGAGGACCAGGAGTGCGTCGATCTGCTTGTAGACCATCGTCTTGCTGAACAGGCGTTCCCGCGCTCCACGCTGCCCACCCAGGTTGAACAGGGAGAGGTTGTAGCCGCGGGCGTGAAGCTCGCGGTCTACGCCCTCGATGGCCTTGAAGAAGAACCAACGGTCTACGTACGGGGCCAGGACGCCGACGGTCTTGGTGCGGCCCGTGGCCAGGCCGGAGGCGGATGACGACGCCACGTACCCGAGTTCTCCGGCGACCCGCAGGATCTTTTCCCGCGTCGCCGGAGATACTCGTGGAAGACCCCGCACCGCGCGCGAAACGGTGGCGGTGGAAACGCCTGCGGCCAGTGCGACATCCTCAATGCTGGCTCCTGCGTGGCCGCCACGCTGGGACCGTTCATTCGTTTTTGCCACTCGAGCCCCCTCAAAGAATCCGTGCGGAAGCCGAGGGTTCCTTCCCAGACGGCAGATAGCCAGCGTATTCCGCCTGGTCGCCCTCCGCCGATTCCGCGCTAGTTATTTCGGACCGCCTGATTCAGGAACACGGCTCAGGTGAGGCGCCTGCCAGTCCTGGGTGGAAGCTTGCGGCGCATTCGAATCAGGCCCCACATAGCCAGCACCACAGCCAGCAGGCCCAGGGCCCAGCCCAACGCGGGCTGGGCCGTGAGCTCGGCGCTGACCGTCACGACTAGCAGAACCAGGCCCCAGAAGCCGAGGAGGCCAAGGACGATGTCAAGGTCCTCCGCCGAGCGGACCCTTCGCAGATCGGATTGATGCGCCTTGCTGCCGTGCGCTCCCTCAATCATTTGACGGCGCCCGCGGTCAGGCCCGCCACGATCTTGCGCTGGAAGACCAGCACGAGGATCACGAGCGGGATGGTGACAATGGTGCCCGCGGCCATGACGGCGGTGTACGGTTCCTGGTGCGGCTGCGACCCGGCAAAGTAGGCGATCGCAACAGTGACGGGGCGAGTTGCGTCCGAGGACAGCTGGCTCGCGATGAGGAACTCGTTCCATGCCCCGATGAAGGCCAGGATCGCGGTGGTGAACGTTGCAGGCGCGGCGAGGGGCAGGATGATCTTCCGGAAGGCCTGGCCCTGCGTGCACCCGTCGATACGGGCGGATTCTTCGAGTTCCCACGGCATCTCGCGGAAGAACGACGTCAGCGTGTAGACCGTGAGCGGCAGGGTGAAGGAGATATCCGGGATGATCATCGCCTGGTACGAGCCCATCCAGCCGATGTTGGTGAACAGCTGGAACAACGGGGTCACCAGCGCCACGCCCGGGAACATCGACGCCCCGAGGATGAATCCCATGACGGCGAACTTGAACCGGAAGTTCAGGCGCGCAAGAGCATAGGCGGCGAACACGCCCACGACGAGGGCGACGATCGTGGTGGCTCCCGCCACGATGAGGCTGTTGAGCAGGTTCCTACCGAAGTGGTTGCCGAGGCTCTCGTCGAAGACCGTCGCGAAGTTGTCCCACGTGACGTGTGTCGGCCAGAAGGTCGAATCAAAGGTGAACGCAGTGTCGCGGAAGGCTGTCACGATCATCCAGTACGCCGGCACGAGGCACCAGACGAGGATGATGGCAGCGGAGATGTAGGTGCGCAGCTGCCCCCAGTCGAAGGTCTTACGGCGATCTGGCACGGTTGCAGCGCGTGGAAGCGTGGCGGTGGCGGCCATGTTACTTCCTTCCCGAGGAGGTGGCCGCGCCCACGGCGTTGGCGCCTAGGAAGCGGACGAAGATGAACGCGACCAGGAAGATCACGATGAAGGTGATGGTCGAGAGCGCTGCTGCGCTGTTGAACCCTTCGCGGATCTGGTCGACGACGAGAATCGAGAGCGTCGTCGTGTTGTTGGCGCCCTGGGTCATGATGTACGGCAGATCGAACATGCGAAGCGCGTCGAGCGTGCGGAACAGGACTGCGACCATGAGCGCCGGCTTAACGAGCGGCAACGTGATCTGCGTGAAGCGCTGCCATGCGGTTGCGCCGTCGACCTTCGCGGCCTCGTAGACTTCATCCGGAATGAGCTGGAGGCCGGCGAGGATGAGAAGCGCCATGAACGGCGTCGTCTTCCACGTGTCCGAGATGACGACCGCCCACTTGGCAGGCCATTCCGACCCCGTCCAAAGGATCTGGGTCCCGAACAGCTTGTTCGCGATGCCGTCGAACGCGAAGATGAAGAACCAGAGCTTGGCCGTAACGGCTGTGGGGATAGCCCACGGGACGAGAACGGCGGCGCGGACTGCGCTCCGCCCTCGGAAGGACCGCGCCATGATGACCGCCATCCAGAATCCCAGGACGGTTTCGAGGGCCACGGTCACCACCGTGAAGAAGAAGGTGGTGCTCATCGCGTTCCAGAACTGGGACCCGAGGGTTCCTGGCGGGCAGGATTGGCCGTTGCACTGCTGGAACAGCCAGTGCACGTAGTTCTCGAATCCGGCGGGGCCGCCTTGCTCGAAGAACCCGGTCGCAGGATTGAGGCCCGCGTCCTTCTGGAAGGACATGATGATGGCGTTGACCACCGGGTAGATGATGACGACAGCCAGAAGGACGAGCGTCGGCACCAGCAAGACGGAGGCCCAGCGGCCTTGGGTCACCTGCTTCCGGTCCGCACTCTCGCGGCCGGGCATATGGTGGGTCTGAGCTGGCGCCCCGGCTTGGGTGCGCTCCGGGAGTTTCGTAGACATGGAGTCTCTCCTGTTCAGGGGGCCGATGGTCCGGGCGTTGGTTCTGCCCGGACCATCGGCTCACAACTTGGCTACTTGGCAGCTTCTATGGCCGACTGCATGTCGGCCACTGCCTGATCGACCGTCTTCTCCCCCTTGAGGGCGGCGTACGCGTTATCCTCCACCGCCTTGGTTACGGCCGGGTAGAACGGCGTGACCGGACGCGGGACTGCGTTCTCGATCGACGTCTTGAGGACGGGCAGGTAGGCGAGCTTGGACGTCAGGGTCGGGTCCGTGTACAGGCTGCCCAGGACAGGAGCCAGCGAGCCCTGCGTCGCGTAGAACTTCTCGGTTTCCTCACTCGTCATGAACTTCATGAAGTCCAGCGCCGTAGCCTTGTTCTTGGAGTAAACGCTCATCGCCAGGTTGTGGCCGCCGAGGGACGAGGCGCCGGGGCCGGACTTGCCGGGAAGCGGGGCGATGCCGAACTTGTCGGCTACCTTGGAGGAACCGTCGGTCTTGCCCGCAATGTTGTAGACATACGGCCAGTTGCGGAGGAACAGGAGCTTTCCGTCCTGGAAGGCGGTGCGGCTGTCCTCTTCCTTATAGGTGATGGCCTCCTGCGGGATGTTGCCGTTCTTGAACGCGTCGACGAGCTTGCCAAGACCTGCTTTCGCCTCGGCCGAGTTAACCGCCGCCTTGCCGGAGTCGTCCACGATCTTGCCGCCCCATGAGTTGATCGCCTCAGAGGCGTTGACCGTCAGGCCCTCGTACTTCTGGAACTGGCCCGCGTAACAACCGATGTTGTTCTGCTTCGCGATCGAGCACATGCTCATCATTTCGTCCCAAGTCTTGGGGGGCGTGGGCACGAGATCCTTGCGGTAGTACAGCAGGCCGCCGTCGGAGGTCTGCGGTGCCGCGTAGAGTGTGCCACCGTAGGTGGCTGTCTTGACGG
This sequence comes from Arthrobacter sp. MMS24-S77, assembly GCF_054888235.1. Taxonomy (NCBI): domain Bacteria; kingdom Bacillati; phylum Actinomycetota; class Actinomycetes; order Micrococcales; family Micrococcaceae; genus Arthrobacter; species Arthrobacter sp. MMS24-S77. The sequence goes on along the minus strand of NZ_JBTZRN010000001.1, from coordinate 231,435 downwards.
TCGCCGGCAGCATGGCCGAGGTGTCGAAGGCCGTCTTGTCCTTGAGCGGCTGCAGCCAGCCCTTCGCCGCGAACTCCGCGGTCCAAATGACGTCGACGTCAACGACGTCGTAGTTCGTGTCCTTCCCTTGGAAGTGCTGCACCAAATCGTCGTGCTGCTGGTCGGCCGCGTCGGACTGCTCCTTGAAGGTGACCTTCTGGTCTGGGTGCGCCGCGTTCCACTTATCGACGAGGGGGCGCACAACGTTGCTGTTGTCCTTGCCCTGCACGTAAGTAATAGGTCCGCGGCCGTCGAGGTTGGCTGCAGCGTCGCCGCCGCCTGTGCTGCCACCGCCGCCTCCGCCGCCACCACAGGCCGACAGGGACATGGCGAGCACGCCAGCCATAGCGGCCGGCAGAAGGTACTTGCGAGTTTTCATGCTGGGGACTCCTCAATGAGTGGACCAGGTATTTTTCCGCAGTGCGGTTGATGTGGTGAGCCTCACATTAGTAAGCTTCCGGGTAGTAATGCAAGCGTTTACACAAAAAATGTCATCGAGAGGAATCCAGTGCCGCACTCCCCGATCCCAACCCCCGGTTCCAGCATTTCCGCGTGGTGGGCAAGCGCCGTCGTCTACCAGATTTATCCCCGTTCCTTCGCCGATGCCAACGGTGACGGGATGGGCGATCTCGCCGGAATCTCGGCGAAATTGCCGTATTTGCAGGAACTGGGCGTGGATGCCGTGTGGCTCTCCCCGTTCTACAAATCACCGCAAGCCGACGCCGGATACGACGTCGCGGACTACCGAGCGGTGGACCCACTCTTCGGTACATTGGACGACTTTGACGCCATGCTGGAGAGGGCCCACAGCCTGGGGATCAAGGTGATCGTCGACCTCGTGCCGAACCACACCTCGGACGAGCACGCCTGGTTCCGCGAAGCCCTCGCGGCCGCCCCGGGTTCCCCCGAACGCGATCGCTACATGTTCCACCCGGGCAAGGACTCCAAACCGGGTTCCGGGGACGGGGCCTTGGCCCCGAACAATTGGAAATCCATCTTCGGCGGCCCGGCCTGGACGCGCCTAACGAACGACGACGGCACTCCCGGCCAGTGGTACCTGCACCTTTTCGACACGACGCAGCCGGACCTCAACTGGGAGAACCCGGAAGTCCACGAAGAGATGCGCTCGGTGCTGCGCTTCTGGCTGGACCGCGGAGTTGACGGCTTCCGGGTGGATGTTGCCCACGGCCTGGTCAAAGAAGCCGGACTGCCGGACTGGGAAGGCTCTGCCGCCATGGTCGAGGGCGGCTTGTCCGCACCGGGCGCCCATAGCGAGGCCGTCGAACCCCATACGGCCCACCCTCACGCCGTCGATGGAAAAACGCTTGCCGGGCACGGTGCGGGGGCGGTGGGGACCGCCGTCGAACACAAGGTCAAGCCGCCATTGGACCCGCCTTCGCCCTTCTTCGACCAGGACGGCGTCCACGAAATCTACCGGGAATGGCACCAAGTCCTCTCAGAGTACGACGGCGACCGCATGCTGGTTGCCGAGGCTTGGGTCGAGCCGCCCGAACGGTTGGCCCGGTACATCCGCAAGGATGAAATGCAGCAGGCCTTCAACTTCGATTTCCTCTTGGCCGGCTGGGACGCAGAGCGCATGGCGGAGGCAATCGAATCTTCGCTGGACGCGGCGGGATCCGTTGAGGCGCCCTCCACATGGGTCCTGAGCAACCACGACACAGTGCGGCACCCCAGCCGTTTCGGGCTGGCAGACCCTACAACCTTCCCCAAGGGAATCGCGGCGGAAGACGAACAGCCAGACGCCGCTCTTGGACTGGCGCGGGCACGCGCCGCTTCCATGGTGTCGTTCGCGCTGCCCGGCTCGGCCTACCTGTACCAGGGCGAGGAACTCGGCTTGCCGGAGCACACGTCTTTGCCGGACAAGGTACGCCAAGACCCCAGCTTCTTCCGCACCAAGGGCGTGGAACGGGGCCGCGATGGGTGCCGAGTGCCCTTGCCGTGGAAAGCTGCCGAGCCCGGATTCGGATTCTCCGAAGCGTCCACCGCCGGTGCGGATGCGGCCGCGACCGGCAAGGCGCCTGCGGCCACCGCCAGCAAGGCGCCTGCGGCGCCGTGGCTTCCCCAGCCTGAATCGTTCGGCGAGCTTGCCGCGGACCTCCAGGCCGGCGTCGACGGCTCCACCTTGGAGCTGTACCGCTCGGTCCTGTCGTTCCGCAAGGCCCATCACTTGGGTTCAGGCACGTTCCGATGGGCCGAGGAGCATGATCCCGCCAACGGAGTCCTGGCTTTCCACAATCGGGACGTGTTGGTGGTGGTCAACATGGGAGCCGTGGCCCTCGCAATTCCGGCGGGCTTCCGCGTTGGCCTCTCCAGCGACGGCGGCCCAGGCGGGGCCTCGATTGTCCCCAATAGCGGGGCATACCTCGTGGCGCGGTAAGGGTTGCCCTTCCTGACCTTCTTTGGCGCGAAAACGGGGCCGACACGCAGAGTTTGCTGCGTGTCGGCCCCGTTCCTTAGGCAAAAGGGGTCAGGAAGGCGCGCCTATCGCGGACTTGGAGCCTACTTGCCGCCCTTGAAGAAGCCGGCGATCTTGGAGCCGAGGCCCTTGACGTTTTCCGCCACGTCTCCGGCGATCTCCTTGGCGTTCTCGGCGACATCCCCCGCGAGTTCCTTGGCGTTCTCAGCCAGGTCACCCGAGAAGAATTCCTTGACGTTCTCCGCGGCGTCGCCGGCGAATTCCTTTGCGTTCTCAACCGCGTCGCCAGCAAATTCCTTCACGTTCTCGGCGGCGTCGCCAGCAACATGCTTGGCCTGTTCCGCCGCAGCTTCAGCGGTCTTCTTGACGTCGTTAACTTCTTCGCTCATGGTTTTCTCCTTGTTCCTGGTCCACATGTTCTGGTCCATCGGCTTGACTCGGACACAGGGTCCGGTGCCGGCCGGGCAAGCCCAACCAAAGGGAAGAGTTCCCCCTACCATTCAAACTATGGCCCCAGGCACGGCTCTGCAACACAAAACGCCCGGACAGGAACATTGCGGCGCGGTTAATAATGGCCGCGCATCAGGGCCTAACGGACGCGCTCGGCCTTGCTGAACCTGGCCCGCGCGCCGGCCCCAATATGAATCAGTACCGGGGTCCTGCGTCCCACCACCACATCCAGGGCCTCCACGAGCCGGGAAACGTCCGCCGCGAGGGCGTGCGGGGACACGCCCTGACGGGGCTGGACCCGGATCCTGAGGCCGGGACGACCCTTGACCTCATAGGTCGCCACTGTAACGCCCGCAAGATCCGGTCGATCGGCGAGCGCCGCCTTCAACGCTTGCTCAGCCACATTCCCGCCGATGCGGACATCGCCAGGAGTCCGGCGATCGTCGTAATCCGACACGATGAGGTTGGCCCGGCCTTTGCCTTGCTGCGATACCCAAGCCACCATCAGCACGATGAGCACGATGAGCACCACCAGGGCGGCAACCCAAAGCCAACTTTCCTCACGGCCTGGAATCCGGGTCTGCTCCGAGAGGAACTTGGCGTGCTCCCAGACTCCCGTGGACCAGCTGCGCCACCAACTCCCCACCGCGGGAACGGTAGCGAGCAGCACCAAGAGAACGCCGATGGCCAGCAGCTTCAGGCCAAGGATGCCAATCAAGATGCGGTTAAGGACGTGCGGGGTTCCGTTCATGCGCCAATCACCCCGGATGTACCCACGTTGACGCGGACGGCCGGCATGGGCGAAGGCGCCATTTTCTGAAGTTCATCTTCGACGGCGGCACGGATCCGTTCCTCGTGCACGGGCACCCCAGAGGTGGGGCGGACGTTGACTACCACTTGCCGCTGCGAAACAATCACCATGACTTGCTCCTGGGTGACGTTCGCTGCGGTACGGGCGGCCCTGGCGAGTGCGGAAGCAATGACCTCGTCGTCCACAACCACTCCGGCCCGGGGATCCTCAAGCAAGTGCCGGGACTTCCGGCCGGGCAATACAGCGTTCAGGAAGAAAATCAATCCCACCATGGCTACGACGCCGCCCAGGGAGCCGAGCAACAGGGGCGAAATACCTTCGGGAAGGGCTATGAGGCGTTCAGCAGCTGTCTGCGGGTCAATGAGCCACGGTGGTTGGCCAATGGCGCGCAAGGCGGATTCGAGGAGGGCGTAGACACACGCAGCGATGACAAGAACGGCGGCGAGCCCCGCCATTCCCGCCCGGGAGGACCGTGTCTCGCGCTTAAGGATGCGCCGGAGTCCCCCGTCGATCGGATCGCCGCCCTCCCGGGTCCCGGGCGTCTGGTAGCCGACGTCCTGGCCGTCGCTTGCCTGGGGCTCGCCCGCGTGCGGGTGGCTACTATGCGGGTGCGGGGTCTGCAGGTGGCTCATTGGACACGAGCTCCTTCACTGATGCGCGCGCCGCTGATCCGGATATCCACTCGGCTCAAGGTGGAGCCGCTCAGTTCGGTGACGCGTTCAAGGATGGCCGTCTTGGCAGCCACCGCGCGGTCCCAAACCGATCCACCAAATCCCTCTATCCCCTGCGGATCCCTGAGGACCTGCGTCAGCGAGGGCACACGGATCGGGGCGGCCACCGAGAGTGCCAGAAGGCCGTCGTCGTCCGACCATTCGGCTCGGACATCCTGCGGCGAGACACCCAGCGCCTCTGCGGCGGCCGCCCGTGCCAAAGTGGTGAGGGCCTGGGTGCTGATCCGGTTGTGGCCGGCCATCGTGATGGCGGGCTGCACCGCCTCAGCCATGGAGCTCATGACGATGAGCGCCGGCCGGTGAGGGCGTCCAGCACGCTGCGCAGGTCAAGCTTTCCGTCCGCGGCGCGGCCCAGAAGTGCGCCGATGCCCATGAAGAGAAGGGCAATGACAAAACCCCATAGCCCGAATTGGAACGCCATGAACGCCACGAAGGCGCCGATCCCGATCCCGACAACAGTCATGTTCACTGGAGTGGCTCCCTTTCCGATAATGCGCTCTTTGTTCCAGCTTTAACGGGTGGGGCAACGTAGACGTCGTTGATCTCGACGTTGACCTCAATGACTTCCAGACCCACCAGGGATTCGACAGCCTTGTAGACCGCTGCCCGGACCTGGTTGGCGACGTCGTGCAATGGGTACCCGTAGATGGCCACAAGATTGATGTCCACCGCTACCTGGGTTTCGCCGACCTCGGCGCGGACCCCCGCGGCGTGGTCCTGGCTTCCGACGGCGTCGCGGATGGCTCCAAGGGCGCGCGAAGGGGCCGAACCCAGGGAGTAGACACCCGGAACCGCCCTCGCCGCAATGCCAGCAACCTTGGCGACAGCGGAATCCGAGATCACTGTGCGGCCACTTCCTGCCACCGTCTGCCGATCCTCGGAAACCGGAGCCCCAACGGCTTCCGGTTCAGGCGCGGTGAAGCTTTCCTGCTGTTCCATGTAGCCCTCCCCTTCTCTTGAGTACCACCCTAGCGCTTGCCTGTGACAAGGCGGAGACAAAGAGGAATACAAAGAGGAAGACGGCAGCTCGGGCCTGCTACTTGCAGTTCTTGTTGACCCAGTCCTCGATCGGCTTGGAGAGCGCTTCGAACTCCCCGGTGCCGTACTTGCTGTAGTCGCTGCCCGCTGAATCGATGAAGGCCTTGAGCTTTTCAAAGTGCGGCTTCAATTCATCCGGAACTTTGCCCTGCATCTTGGCCAGCTCATCCTGGGCTTTCTTGATGTCGTCGGGGTTGCCGCCCGCCAAGCTCGCCAACGGGAGGAGGGATATGCTGAGCCACGTGGCACTGACGGAAACGCAGGCCTCGTTCATCGAACCGAAAGCGCCATACAAGCCGCCGGAGCTGCTGGGTTCGGCACTCGGTCCGCCTTGGCTGGGCGCCGGAGTGGCCGACGACTGTTGCTTGCTCGGAGCCGATTGGGTGTTCTGGGCTGGTTGCGTGCCTTGGGCTGTCGGCATTTGGAATGCACAGCCACTCAAGGCCAAGAGTGAGGCCACTAAAGTGGCAAGCAGCAGCCGCGGCGTGTTCTTCATTTTTTCTCCCCATTTTTTCGCGCGTATCGACGTGCCAACGAGGAAAGAATATGCCCGGGAGACAAGGGTGGATAGAGGTGGAGGACCGCAAACAGGGTCAGGACGGACGTTGCACGCCCTCTGTCAACAGGCTATTCGCTACGTGCATTCCTGCGGCGAACGGCGGCCATGTACCACATGCGAAGCAACGCGCCTGCCCCGACGGCAAGGAAGGCGTAAAGCAGTCCTTCGTACGTCGTTCTCGTAATCGGGACCAAAAGGAACCACGTTACGGCAACGATAACCGCTACCCCGACCAAATAGATGACTCTGTCCCTAGACATAAGTGCTCCTCAGCTCGGCTGTTATCTGCACTGCACACCATTGTATTCAAAAGGATTCCATCCAATAGCTGGATAGACTCCCCAAAACGACAACCCTACGCAGTTGCCATGGTTATCCGCGGTGATTGCGGTCCACGCGATCGCGCCCGAAGCTAGCCCGCAGGCCGCAATGGCGACCGACCCGCCTATGCCACTTGCCGCCGTCGCGCCGCCAAGCGCGGCACCGCGCAGGCTGGGCAGGACGCTCATGACGCGCCCGGGATTTACACACGTTTTGTCCTATAACCCAGTTATTGGGACGTATTTGGCATTAAGAAGAAAAGCGCCAGTTCCGAAGAACTAGCGCTTCCCAGTGGTGGCTCCGACCGGCGTCGATCCGGTGACCTTTCGATTTTCAGTCGAACGCTCTACCAACTGAGCTACAGAGCCTTAGGTGACAATGTCACCATGATTGCCGGAATTTCTTCCGGCAATCAGAGCGACCCTGACGGGACTTGAACCCGCGACCTCCGCCGTGACAGGGCGGCGCGCTAACCAACTGCGCTACAGGGCCTTGCAATGTAGTATCTCTACTACGCTCGCAGTATCTCTACCGCGATTTTTTCAAGGATCCCAGCCTACCAGACTTCTCAGCCTAGTTTGACCAGTTCCTTGCGTACCCCCAACGGGATTCGAACCCGTGCCGCCGCCGTGAAAGGGCGGTGTCCTAGGCCGCTAGACGATGGGGGCCTGGAACAATCCGAATTCGCGACGGTCAACAACGCTATGTGTTTTACCGCTTCTCGCTCGTCCGAACTGGACTCTAAAACTTTAGAGCATAGTCAGGGTTATTCCCAAATCGCGCCCCGCGGAACGCACACAGGTCTCAAACCGGAACGCACACCAGACTCAAACGAGGGCCTCAAGCCGACGCTCACATCCGCTCCGTCAGAGTTGGCGGTTTCTTGATGAAAGACGTCCGAATTCCGCCAGTCCGTCCTGCCCTCCGCGGACTAGATTGGCATCATGGCCACAAGCACCCCAACCTCCCCGGCGACCACCAACTCCCGGACCATCAGCAAGCTCGGCATCGCTGCCGTCGTCGTCACCGTTGTCCTGTGGGCGTCCGCCTTCGTAGGCATCCGCGCCGTGGGGCCCAGCTTCTCCCCCGGCTCCTTGACGCTCGGGCGGCTGGCGGTTGCCGCCGTCGCGCTCGGCATTGTCGCCCTGCCCAGGCTCAAGCGCTGGCCGAAAGGCCGCGAATGGTGGCCCATCTTGTCCTACGGCGTCATGTGGTTCGCGGGCTACAACGTGGCCCTGAACGCCGCCGAGCACATGCTGGACGCCGGGACCAGCGCCATGCTCATCAATGTCTCGCCCATCCTGATCGCGGTCCTCGCCGGCGTCATCCTGAAAGAAGGCTTTCCGCGTTGGCTGATCATCGGCAGCCTCGTGGCATTCGGCGGGGTTGCGCTGATCGCGCTCGGATCGGGGCAGCGCTCGACGGCGGACGTCGCCGGGGTGCTGTTGTGCCTCCTCGCCGCTGTGCTCGCCGCGGTGAGCGTGATTGTCCAGAAGCCAGTGCTGCGCACCTTCTCAGCGGCGCAGGCCACGTGGTTCGGCATCATGGTGGGCGCCGTCTGCTGCCTGCCGTGGACAGGCCAACTGGTGGCTGAGGTGCAGGCCGCTCCCGTTCCGGCCACGCTTGGCCTGGTGTACCTGGGGATCTTCCCCACGGCCATCGCTTTCACCACCTGGGCCTATGCCCTGTCCCTCATCGAGGCGGGAAAGCTCGCCGCCACGACGTACCTGGTTCCGGGCACCACCATTCTGATCTCCTGGGCATTGCTCAATGAGATCCCCACCATCTGGGGACTGGTGGGCGGCGTGATCTGCCTCGTCGGCGTCGGGCTGACGCGGCGCCGGTCCCGCTAAGGCCACCACCCGCTACCAAAGTGGCCCGCCGCCGTTACCTCGCCATTCCAGCCAGAAGCTCGCGGTGCGTAGGCGGGTTGGCTCCCGGGCGCCCCACGGTAATGGAGGCGGCCATAGAGGCGGTCTGGCCGATACGCTCAAGCACGGTGGGCGCGAGTCCTTGGCTGCCACGCAGCAGCAGTCCGAGGATCAATGCCGACATGTAGGAATCGCCGGCGCCGATGGTGTCCGCCACCACCGAAGTCACCGCGGGGACGGTCAGCTGGGTGTGCGGTGTCGCCATCAGGGAACCTTCCGCACCTCGCGTGACCACGGCGAGCCCTGCGCCGAGGCCGAGGATGTGATGGGCGGTCTCCTCCAGGGACTTGCCCGGGTAGAGCCAGAACGCGTCATCGTCGCTGAGCTTCACGACGTTAGTCAGCGGTACCAGCTCCTCGAAAATGCTGAGTGCCTCGCCGTGGCTGCCCAGGAGGTCCGTGCGGATGTTGGGGTCGTATGTGACAATGCATCCGCCTTGCGCCTGCTCCAGGAGGTTCCTGACGACGCCGGCGCCGGGCTCGAGGAACGTGGCGATCGAACCCGTGTGGAGGATCTTCGGGGCGTAAGGGAGTGCGGCCGGAGCCAGTTTCCATTCGATGTCGAAGGTGTACTCGGCCGAACCGTCTGCGGCGATCTCCGCCGTCGCCGTCGCGGTCTTCGCGAGCGATTGCGAGCCCGGCAGCACAACCACACCGGCGCTTGCCAGGTGCGCCGCGATGGACTCGCCACGGGAATCGCGCCCGACGGCGGTCAGCAGCCCGGCTTTCACGTCGAGCCGCCCGAGGCCGTACGCGACGTTTGCCGGCGAGCCGCCGGGGTATTCGGTCTGCCCTTCGGGCGAGTTGACGATGTCGATGAGCGCTTCGCCGACCACGACGACGTCGAGCGGCTCGGACGCAAGGGGCGAGTGGTTCATGCGTTTCCTGTTCCTTGTTTGGGGAGTTTCAGTGGCTATTAGTGAATTTCGGTGGCGCGGCCACGGAATGGCGTTCGACGAGGGGACATTCAAAGTATTCGGTCCTGCCGTCGCGGTCGGCGCCGGCCAGCAGCAGTTCAACGGCGCGCCGGCCCATCTCCAGGAAGGGCAGCTCGAGCGTCGTCAGTCCGGGCCGCAAATGCGGGGCGAGCGTCTCTTGATTGTCGAAACCCACCAGGGAGACGTCGTGCGGGATGGACAATCCGAGCTGGGCCAACGCCTGGTAGGCGCCCCAGGCGGTGCGGTCATTGGCGCAGAAGATGGCCGTGGGCGGCTGCGGACCGGTCATGAGCGCGCGGGCGTTGTCGAAACCACCCGATTCGTGCCCGTCGCCTGTGCGGTGCAGCCCGGAATCGGGGTGGAGGCCGGCCTCCTCAAGCGCCCGGAGATAGCCCGCATAGCGCCTGACGGCGGCCGGAAGCTCACCGTCCACCTCACCGATGTTGATCATCGCGATCCGGCGATGTCCGGCGTCGAGCAGGCGTTTGGTGGCGGTGTAGCCGCCCAACTCCTCTTGCGGAGCGATGCTGGGAAAGCGTCCGGATCGGTCGCGCGAATTGAGCACGACGGCGGGCACCTCCGCCAGGACGTCGGGCACATCAAGGAGCCGGTGGTACATGGCGGCGTAAACCACTCCGGCAACCTTGTAGGACAGCATGGTCTCTAGCGAAGCGGCCTCGAGGGCCTTGTCACCGCCCGTGTTGACGGTCAGGAGCAGCAGTCCGGCCTCCCAAGCCCTTGCTTGAGCGCCTTCGATGATCTTGCCCGCGAAAGGCGCAGTGGCCACGAAGTCGCCGACGAAGCCGATCATCCCGGCAACACCGTCGCGGAGCACTTTGGCGTGGGCATTGGTCCGGTAGCCCAGCTCGTGGGCGGCAGCATGGACCTTGCGCCGGGTTTCCTCCGAGAACCTGGTTCCCACGGCGTCGTTGAGCACCAGCGAAACCGTGGCCTGGGAAACACCGGCAGCGGCTGCGACGTCATTCATCGTCGTGCCGGATCTGCTACCGGGGCGGGTCATGGGAGTGGCCTGTCTGTCGCGAGCTTGGAGGGGTGCTTTGTCACAGGATCTGCACGACTGGCTGGGCTTAACCTGGGGCTGGGTTATACGAATTACCAGCCCGGAAAACTGTAGCTGTCATCACATCCGGCGTCAACGGCCTGGCCACGGACTAGAGTCAGAGCATGCCCGCGAATTTGCCTCCCGGCCTGCCGATCGTTCCCGACGGCGATGCCCCCGGCGGCCAGCGCACCTCCTCGCCACTTCCAGGAACCGGGACTGGCCCTGGGGCGGCACAGTTCAATACCGCGCCGTTCAATATGTCGCCGGAAGACTTCGAGGCGGCGGTGGGCGACGCCCTGCTTCTGATCCCGGACAAAGCGGCCCGTGCCATGGACAATGTGGCGATCTTCATTGAGGACGACTACACGCCGCAGCCCGGAGACGCCCCGGACACGGTGTTGCTGGGTCTGTATGAGGGCGTACCGCTGACTGAACGGGATTCCTGGTGGGACGCTGGTTCCCTCCCGGACCGGATCACGATCTTCCGGCAACCGATCCTGGATATCTGTTCATCGCGCCAAGAAGTGATCGACGAGGTCGCCATTACCGTCATCCACGAGATCGCCCATCACTTCGGAATCGGCGACGACCGCTTGCACGAACTCGGCTGGGGATAGCCTTGTAGGCATGGGGCACGATCACAACCACTCACACGGCGTCACCGCAACCGGCAAGCATCGGAAGCGGCTCATCGCTGTCCTGGCCATCACCCTGGCGGTGGTCCTCGTCCAGGTGGTGGGCGCCGTCGTCTCCGGTTCGCTGGCGCTGCTGGCCGACGCAGGCCACATGCTCTCCGACGCCGCGGGCGTCTTCATTGCCTTGCTCGCCGCGTGGATAGCCACCCGGCCGCCGAGCGATCAACGCACCTACGGGTACCAGCGCGCTGAGGTCCTGGCCGCGCTGGCCAACGCCCTCATCTTGATCGTGATCTCGGTGGTGATCTTCATCGAGGCGATCCGCAGGTTCGGGGAGACCCCGGAAATCCGCACGGACATCATGCTCTTTGCCGCCATCTTGGGCGCCGTCGCCAACCTGGTCTCGCTCCTCATCCTGCGCGGGGCCCAGAAGGAAAGCCTGAACGTCCGGGGGGCCTACCTTGAAGTCCTGGGCGACCTGTTGGGTTCGTTTGCCGTCATCGCCGCCGCGATTATCATCATGACCACCGGTTTCCGGGCCGCGGACCCCATTGCCTCCATCCTGATCTCGCTCATGATCCTGCCCCGGGCCTGGCACTTGCTGCGCGACGTGGTTGACGTGCTGCTGGAGGCCACACCCAAGGGCGTCGAGGTCCAGATGATCCGCGAGCACATCCTCTCTGTCGAGGGCGTGGTGGCCGTTCATGACATCCACATCTGGACCATCACGTCCGGAGTTCCGGTCTTCTCCGCCCACGTGGTGGTGGAGGACAGGATCCTGGATGCCACGGGTGCGGACCGGCTCCTGGACCAACTCGGTTCCTGCCTCGGCTCGCACTTCGACACCGAGCACTGCACCTTCCAACTGGAACCGGCGGGCCACTCGGCGCACGAAACCCACCAGCACGCCTAGGCGCTAGGGCTCAGGTACCACCGTCCCCGTGGCACCGTCCACCGTGATCGTTTGGCCTGAGCTGATCCGGGAGGTGGCATCCGGGACGCCCACGACCGCCGGAATCCCGTACTCACGCGCTACGACCGCGCCATGGGAGTTGGGTCCGCCCATCTCCATCACGAGTCCTGCCGCAGTCAGGAAGAGCGGCGTCCAGCCGGGATCGGTGGAGGGAGCCACGAGGATTTCCCCGGGTTCAAGATGCGCGCCCACCGGGTCCATGATCACCCTGGCTACCGCAGTCACCGATCCCGCCGAAGCCGGGGTTCCCAGCAGCGCGCCATCCGGCATCGGTGCGCCGTCCGACGCCAAAGCGCCAGTCCGGCGTCGCAGGAACCCGGAGGGCAGGGCTTCCGGCTCTGTGCCGTCCGAGAGCAACACGCGTGGCACGTGCCGGCGCTTCAGTTCAAGCTCGTAATCTTCCCGGCGCTGCGCTACTAGGTCACGGAGATCCGCGCCATCCAGGCCGAGGCGGGCGTCATCGAAATCCAGGAAGAAAACATCTCCGGCGTGATCGATGCTTCCCGCGTCCGCGAGGGTTTCTCCCACCTTCGAAATCTGGGCGCGAACCGCGGCGAAGGCCAGCACAAGGTTGTACTTGGGAAGCTCACGCAGTCCTGCGAACATCCGTGTCCGCTCAAGTGCCATTTTCACGATCTTGGCATGGAGCGGACTCTTGGACCGCGCGCGGGCCACCAGCACTGCAGCCTGTTCCTCGGCGTCGTGGGCGGCTTTCTCGAACTGTTTGTCCGGCGCCAGGCGGGGATCGTCCAAGCGAAGGTAGTTGACCAGCACTCCGATGATGTGGGTGGGGTCGTCGGACCAGCGGGGCATGCCCAGATCGATTTCCGCGATGGCTCGGTGCCCGTAGTCGCGCAGGAACGCGGTCAATCCCGATTGCGCGACGGCGGGCAGCCCGCCGTCGCGGTAGCTCTCCGCAAGGGCGGCGGGCTCGCCGCCGATGAAGGTCTCCGCGGAAGGGGCGTCGTCACGGATGCTGGTCGCGAGCCGCCACAGCGCAAGGTCCATTTCCGTGGTGACGTTGTTGGGCAGGCCGCGGATGATTGTCTGGAGCTCGACCCAGGAGGCCTGCTGGCCGAGTAGCTTGCGGACCAGCCCCATCATCCCGAAGCCGAGCGCTACCGGTGGCAAGGTGTTGGGCAGTATGGGGAACAATTTTTCGCCCAGTATCCGCTCGGCGTGGTCAAGCCTTTCACGGGGGGTGGAACCGGCCGATATTTCGAACGCAGCTTTCAGGTTGGGGCCTATTCCTTGCACCTTGCCGAGGGCAGCGTTCGGCCGAAAAAGGGCGCGGAACAGGATCTCCGGAAGGCGGAAGCGGAGGATGATCGGGGCAACGTGCTTGATCAGCTTGAGCGGCGTCCTGCTGGTGACAGCGAAACGCGGGTCTTCGAACAGGGCGCGCATGACGGCCGCCGAGCGCGCTTCCATGACGTCGAAGATCCTGGGCACGATGGCCCGGCCTGTGGCGCTCCGGAGCACCGAGGTGAGGTCGATATAGATGCGCTGCCCGGCCTCGTAGTAAGGCGGTGGCCCGTTCCGCGGTTCAGCAATCCGGAATCCCGCCGCGCCAGCGATCGAGGACCCCATAAGCCTGATGCCGGCGAGGCCCATGGGAGTCAGGGGACGGGTAAGGCCTTGGGCAAGGCTGAAGCAAAGGTACGCGTGGGGGCCGGGGACCGCGGGTTGGTGGGTCATTTGCGGGTAGAGCGTGGTGATGGGACGGGCTTGGGTGAGCCACAGTTTGCCATCGCCATCGATGGCCCACTCGGTGTCCTGGGGCGCCCGGTAGTGTTCCTCCACCCGCTGGCCGAGAACGGCGAGTGCCCTGATTTGGGGGTCGCTGAGGCAAGCATCTCCGGCCGGTCCATCCTTGGTCTGCTCCGCAGCGTCCAGCACCCCAGGCGCGTCGTGGGCCCCCGGCGAGTCGAGCCTTTCGGTACCGCCCCCGGGAAGGGAGCGGATCACCAGCTTGCGGTCTCCGATCCTTCGCTCCGTGATCCTGCCGGTGAGCGAGTCCACTACAAAGTGGTCCGGATTCACGGCGCCGGAGACCACTGCCTCGCCAAGTCCGGGGTTGGCGTCGATGACCGCCTCGCGGCGCCGCCCGGTCACCGGATTGGCTGTGAACAGCACCCCGGCAGTCTCAGCGTCCACCATCCGTTGAACGACGACGGCGAGTGTCACCGCGGCATGGTCAATCCCGTTGCTTTCCCGGTAGCTGACCGCCCGGTCGGTCCACAAGGAGGCCCAACACTTGCGGACGGCCTCCAGCACGGCGTCGGCCCCTATGACGTTCAGGTAGGTGTCCTGCTGTCCAGCGAAACTCGCAAAGGGCAGGTCTTCGGCCGTCGCGGAGGACCTGACGGCCACCGCGGATTCCGGGCCTAGCGCGGCGTAGGCCAGGCGGACAGAGTCCTCGACGTCGGCGGGGATCCCGGCGTCGAGCACCGCATCCCTGGCGCGGGCCGCGAGGGATGCGAGGCCTTCAAGGTCGCCGGGATCCACGGTCTCAAGCCTGCGCAGAACATCCGAGAGAGCTGACTCAGGGCTTCCATCCGGCTGCAGTGCACGCCGGTAGGCCTCCGTGGTCAGGCAAAACCCGGGCGGGACCGGAAGGCCCGCCCAGATCAGTTCGCCGAGGTTGGCCGCTTTGCCGCCGACCTCCGGAAGCATAGTCGCCCGGATCCGGCGCAGCTCGATGATGAAGCGCGAGGCCTCCCCCGGCCCTGGATTCTCTGCCATCGCGCCTGCCTGCCTCCGCCGGTGTTTGAGTGCTTACCTCTTGTTTGGCCGCTTTCCCGTTATGCGGCGCCAAGCATGGGACCGAACTTGACGCGGTCTGCCAGCCTCGGATCCTCGCGGTCAGGAACAACCAACACGGGCCCCTTGGCATGATGCAGGACGCCGTCCGACGTTGAACCGAGGAGCATCCCCGCGAAGCCTCCCCGCCCGCGCGTGCCGAGCACCACGAGTTCCACACCCCGGCTCACTTCCACGAGAACCTCCACGGGCGAACCATCCAGCAACTGGGTTTCCACAGGCAGCTTGGGGAAGTGGCTCTTAAGCCATGCCAATCCTGCGTCCAGCTGAACCCTGATGTCCTTGAAGAGAGCCTCCCGGTCCAAAGGCGCCGGAACCCAGGCCAACGAGCCGCTGTACTCAGGTACGGCACAAATGACTCGCAGCTTCGCGCCCATGCGCTGGGCCTGTTCGGCGGCTTCCAATACGGCAACGCGGGCTTGCTCCGAACCGTCAACACCCACTGCCACCACATTCTCGATCACGTGGGGGCCAGCCTTGGCGCGCTCAGCTTTGATGTGCTTGTCCTCCGTGGTCTCACCCAAGCGGTCCGCGCAGAAAAGCGGGACTGTCACGGTGGGGCACTTGGAGTGCGCCGGAAGGGCACTGCTCACCGATCCCAAGAGCCTGCCCACGAATCCGCCACGTCCCCGGGTGCCGAAGACCAGGAGCTCGGCTGTTTCGGACAGGTCCAGCAGCACGCCGGAAGCATCACCGTTCTCCACCGAGCCATCGACGTCGATGGCGTAGCCGGAAACTTTCTCAAGGGCCTGCTTGACGATCGCCTCGGCGCCGTCCCGGATAACGGAATCATCCACTGTTGCATAACCGCCGTCCAAGCCGGAGGCCGCGAAGATGGGCACGGAGTAGGCCGTGACTACGTGCAGGGGAAGCTGCCTGCGCTCGGCCTCGCGGGCAGCCCAAATGAGGGCGCATTGGCCGTGTTCGCTGCCATCAACGCCCACCACGATCCCGCCGGGGGCAATCGATGGTTCCTCTCCGTTGCCTTCGGTCTCTGCGTGATGGCTTTCAGAGTGTTTGCCGTGCTGGTCCATGGGGCCCGCCTCCTCGCACTACTGGCTGATGTTGCGGCTATTCTGCCAGAGGCCGCGCCCACAACGCGTTTCTCGCTTTTCTGCCGTGAGTTGCGGTCTCCAATGCTCACTATTCTCGTTTGCAAGGGCCGAATCAAGCGGGAAGAAGCGTATGTGGAAACCCGCCCGAGCGCCTTGGATTCGGCCGCATCGTAGCGTGAAAAATGCATTGGCGGACATGCCGATGCCGGGGCTATCCAGCACGCGATTTCTTCTGTAATGTTCGAGGCACTGGTGACCGGGGATGGTGTTTTTCAGCACATCAACGGCCATTATTCGCGACCGCTTGGGGACTCGGACGCCACCGACGGCGTTGCCTACGGCAACGCACCTTTCAAGGAGGAGCCAAGCTGTGTCAACCATGCCTGCTGCGAGTACGGAACGCACCACCGCTGTGGTCATCGGTGCCGGCATGTCCGGCCTGGCCGTGGCCAGCGAACTCAGCCGCTACGGAGTAGATGCAATCGTGGTCGACGGGCTGCAAGCCCCCGGAGCGTCGCAGCAGCTCAACACCGGCATCCTGCAGCGCTGCGACGCAGCCGACGCCACGGGCCTCCAGGAGCGCAACGAAATCCTGAGGCACCTGCGCAACTACGCAGCCAGCCACAGCCTCGATGTGCGCAGCACCACGCGAGCTGTCCGCTTGGATCGCTTGGACGAAATCGGCGTACCCACGCACCAATGGGCAGTCCACACCGCCCACGGAGTGCTTCTGGCCGACCACATAGTTGTTACTCGTTGCGGACAGAGCCAGTTGCGGCGGATGCTTGCCGAGCTCGGCATCGCCATCGGCCAGAACCTCGTCGCAGCCATGCGTGCGATTGGAATGTACTTGGTAGGCGTCGGCGAATTGGCCACGCCCACACCTAAGGAAGTCCTGCGCCAAGCCAAAGTGGTGGGCCAGGCGATCTCGGCCAAAGTGCACCCGGACAGCGTCCACGCGGCCCTTACCGGCACCTTTGCGGCGGTTCCCGCCCTGGCTTAGCTAGCCCGGTTCGAAGGAGCGGGTCCTTACGATCCCTCGGGCTCGTCGTCGGCAGAGTGGTCGGAATCCCTGGAATCCCCAGAATCGCCGGAGTCCCCGCTTGCCAGTCGACGTCGTGCAGTCACGCCGAGGAACACCAGGAGCGCCGCGGCTACCACCGCGAAGACCACAATGCTCCAAGGGAACGGCTGGGAAGCATCCGGCGCCTTGTCCGGCGTCGTGGTCGAACCCGGAGCGACTGTGCCGGCTGTGGGGACCGGCGCGGAGGGCTGGGTGCTCGAGGAGGCGCCGCCCGACGTCGTACTTCCCGCCTTCGCGGTGAAGGTGAAGGTGCCTTCGATGGGGTGCGAATCCGAGCTGACAACGCGCCAGATGACGGTGAATGCCCCCGCAGGGGCGCCGGGCCGCAGCTTCTGCGACACCACTGCGTCCACAATCTCCACGGAACCATCTGCCCAGTTCTGGCCGGAAGCGTCGTTGACCCGGATCTGCGAACCGAGCAGGAGCGGCCGGTTGTTGAACGTGACCGACACGGAGTCCGGGACGCTCGCAACCGTTGAGCCGTTGGCCGGTGAGGTTGACTCGGCGACGTCGTGCGCGAAGGCCGGTGCCGCCGAGATCAGGGCGGCAGAGAAAAGGACCGCGGTAAAAGCGACGACGACGGCCAGCAACTGGCGGATGGGGCGCATGAGCGAGTGACTCCCTTGGTGTTGGATTCCTTACAGACTAGGCGAATTCGTGGGAGGGCCGAAGCCGCGGGCATAGGATTTGAGAGCACACTTCCCCGATTCCCGGAGACCTTCATGCTCAAACAGGGTTCAGCCATCGATCGCTACTTCAAGATTTCGGAACGCGGATCCAACTACTCGCGTGAAATCCGGGGCGGCTTCGCCACTTTCTTTGCCATGAGCTACATCGTGGTCCTCAATCCCCTGATCCTCTCCGGGGCCGACTCGAGCGGCGCGTCCCTCGGCTTCCCCGCGGTCGCCGCCACCACAGCCTTCGTGGCCGGCATCCTGACCATCCTGATGGGGGCATGGGCCAAGCACCCCTTCGCCGTGGCCACGGGACTGGGCGTCAACGCGTTCGTGGCCGTCACCATTGCCTCGCACCCCGGCCTGACATGGCCGGACATGATGGGCCTCGTGATGCTCTCTGGCCTGACCATGCTGATCCTGGTGCTGACGGGCTTCCGCACCGCGGTCTTCAAGGCCGTCCCTGAAGCACTGAAGACAGCGATCGTGGTGGGCATCGGGCTTTTCATCGCCCTGATCGGCTTGGTCAACGCCGGCTTCGTGCGCCGTATCCCGGACGCCGCAGGCACCACGGTCCCCTTGGGCCTGGGCTTCGACGGGAAGCTGCTTGGCTGGCCCACCTTGGTGTTCGTCGTGGGCCTGGTCCTGACCATCGCCTTGGTGGTCCGCAAGGTGCGTGGCGCAATCCTGATCGGCATCATCGTCTCCACGGCCCTCGCGGCCATCCTGGAATTCACCCTGCACATCGGTCCGAGTTTCGACGGGAAGACCTACAACCCCCGGGGCTGGTCCCTCGTCGCGCCCAAGTTCACCGAATGGGCTGCCCCGGACCTGTCGCTCATCGGTAAGGCGAACCCCCTCGGCGCATTCCAGCATCTTGGCTTCATCGCCGCCACGTTGCTAGCGTTCGTGATCCTGCTCAGCATCTTCTTCGACGCCATGGGCACCATGGTGGGCCTTGCAAGGGAAGCAGGAAACATCGACAAGCACGGAAACATCCCCAATGTGGACCGTGTCCTGCAAGTGGACGCCCTTGGCGCGATCATCGGCGGCGGTTCGTCCGTATCCTCCAACCAGATCTTCGTGGAGTCCGGTGCCGGCATCGGTGAGGGTGCACGGACCGGCTTGGCCTCGATCGTGACTGGCCTCCTGTTCCTGGTGGCCATGTTCTTCACTCCGCTCATCAACCTTGTCCCGTTCGAGGCTGTGGCACCCGCCCTGGTGGTGGTGGGCTTCATGATGGTGTCCCAGGTCGGCAAGATCCACTGGCAGGACTGGGGCGTCGGCATTCCCGCGTTCCTGACCATGTCCCTCATGCCGTTCACCTACTCGATCGCCAACGGCCTGGGCGCCGGGTTCATCTCCTTCGCCCTGATCCGCACTTTCCAGGGCCGGGCCCGCGAAGTGCACCCGCTCATGTGGGCCGTGGCCGCGGCATTCCTTTTGTTCTTCGGGATCGGTCCCGTCGAGGAAATTTTGGGCGTCAAGTAGCCCTTTCCGGAATACCGGACACCCGCGGCGTGCAAACAGGGTTTTTCGACGCCGTCATGGGTTGAGCTTGAATCATGGAGATTTCACCCGCCGTCGCTGACATCCGCCCGACGCCGTGGGCGGGCCGTTTCGACGGCGACGGCGACGAGCATCGCCGCTGGTGGCAAGCGGTGACGCCCCACACCCCCGGCTCGACGGGAGCCGGCACCCGGCCCGCCGTCGTCGTGGGCTTCCGCAGTGACGAGGGCGTGCGGCGCAACAAAGGCCGTGTTGGCGCGGCGGCCGCCCCGGAGGCGATCCGGCATGCTTTGGGTCCGCTGGCTTTCCACCTGGACCGGGACGTGTTCGACGCCGGAGACGTCGTGGTGGAGGACGGCTCGCTGGAGGCGGGCCAGGAGCGCGCGGGCCGCGTGATTTCGGAATTGCTCGACGCCGGCAAGCTCACGGTGCTGCTTGGCGGCGGGCACGAAACTGCTTTCGCCAGCTACCTGGGCGTGGCTGGCTCGGAGGCCGTGAGGAGCGGCAAGCGCCTCGGCGTCCTGAATCTGGACGCGCATTTCGACCTGCGGGACGATAAGGTGCCAAGCTCGGGCACGCCGTTCCTTCAGATGGCTCGGGCCGAAGCCGCCGCGGGCCGCGAACTGAACTACGCCGTCGTCGGAATCTCCGAGCCCAACAACACGCGCACCCTCTTCGACACGGCGGATCGGCTCGGCGTGAAGTACCTGCTGGATGAGGACTGCTCCGCGGAGTCTGTGCAGGACTTCGTGGCGCGGTTCCTGGACACCGTGGACGCGTTGTACCTGACGATCGACCTGGACGTGCTGCCGGCGTCGGTGGCTCCCGGGGTGAGCGCCCCGGCGGCCTATGGCGTGCCGCTGCCCATCATCAGCGCCGTGTGCAAGCAGCTTGCCGCGAGCGGCAAGCTGTTGCACCTGGACGTCGCCGAGCTCAACCCCGGGTTCGATATCGACTCGCGGACCGCCAAGGTGGCCGCGCGCTTGGTGAACGCGCTGCTGGGGTAGGCGTTCCCCGTAGCGCCCGGGCCACCCAACTAACTAGCACTTAATGTCGTTATGAGCCCTCAAAACGACATTAAGTGCTAGTTAGTTGGGCTGAGGAGCGGCAGTCGGGCCGCCGCGCGTGAGGCCGGCTTAGGCGGCGGCGCGGAGCCTGACGGCGATGAACTGGCGGCCGGGGAGCTCCAAGCGGAAGCGTCCTTCTGCCGCGTCCGGCAGGGTTTCAATGGTCATGTTCCAAGTGTCGATGATGTCCACCTCGTAGCGGCGACCGGCCGGCATCACGAAGTTCCGGTACGTGGGCTGGTTGAAACCGAAGTAGCTGATTTCGTACTCGTGCCGGATGCCGGCGGTGGGGACGTCCCAGGCGCTGGGCAGCGGCTCGAGGAATCCGCCCGGGGTTTCCTTGAGGATTCGGCGCAGGAAGGCGATCCGCTCCGGGCTGGACCCGTGCAGTTCCCCACCCTTCGCCCACCACAGCACGTCCGCCGGGTGCATGTAGGTTTCGCCGTGGCCCACGTAGCCGCCCCGGACGGCCCCTTCCCAGAACCGCCGGGTCATTTCCTCGCCCGTGATGTTGCCCCAGCCCTGGTCGATGTTGCCCTCGTAGGCGCACTCGTCGATGACCACCGGTTTCTGCCAGCGCTCCCGCCATTCCCCGGTGAATTCGGCCGTCTTGTGGACGTCCTGGCGCTGGATGCTGCTGTGCGTAATCCATGGCCGGGAGTAGTCGTAGAACGCATGGCAATTGTGGATGGACAGCAGGTGCCCGTTGGGATCGTTGCCCTGGACGATGCCCGCGAAGCGTTCCCAGTCCTCGGTGGTCTTGCGGAACAGGAGATCGTACTCGTTGGCCAGGGACCACCAGATGTTCCGGTGCGAAGCCAGCCGGGCCACGACGTATTTCAGGTAGCGGTCATCCTGGCCCGGGCTCATCGTGGAGAAGCCCCAGCGGTCGTACGCGTGGAACAGGATCAGGTCTGCTTCGATACCGAGCTCCTCCAGCTGCCCGATCCTGTGTTCCAGGTGACGGTAGAACTCCGGGTTGGGCCGGTCATAGTCGAACCCGGCAGCGAGGGATCCTTCGAAGGGGTAGAACTCCGGTTCGTTCTCGTTGAACAGGTAGGACTTCGGGAAAATGCACATGCGCATCTTGTTGAACGGCCCGGCGGCGAGGGTGTCCAGGGTCTGCTTCTCCAGCGCGTCGCCCTGGTGCGTCCACGCATAGGACGTCGTCCCGATGGGCAGGTACGGGGTTCCGTTTTCGTAAGCGAAGTGGAAGGTTTCGGCCACCCGGACCACGCCCTTCGCCCCGGCAACCGCCTCGCCGGCCGTGAACGCGCCGGCGACGGCATCCAGCGAGCGTGCGTTGCTGGTGGTGGTGAACGTCCACTCCCCCGCCTCCGGCACCAACAACCGCACGCGGTACGCGCCGTCGCCGTCGTAGAAACCGGGCACACCGAGCGTCTCACCGGACGGAGAAGTGAACACGGCACGGAGTTCGACGTCGGTGAACGGGTTGCCGTGCGAGGGACCGGCCAGGGTGAGCTCGAAGCGCTCAAGGGCGGCCGCCGCCGTCGGGTATTCGGCAACCGCACTGCCGCGTACCACCGAGCCCTGCTCATAGTCCCGGGACGGGGCGGGAAGATCAGCCGCCGCCTCAGCGGCCCGCTGGGCAACCAGATCCTCCGGTTCCAACTCGCCGAGGAGGCGCAGGATTTCCGCGGATTCCCCGGGCTTCCCCTGCAGGGCGTCTTCGGTTCCCAGGATGGTGCCCACCTCGTGGAAATAGAGCGTATGCAGCGCCGGGCTGTTAACAAGCGTGGGGACGCGTTCGCTCAGTATGCGGTTGCCTTCGGCGTGCCGCATCACGAAGTACAGGGGGCTTTCAGCGGTGAAAGTGGTCATCTTTGCCTTCTCGGTTCAGGGTTCTCAGTTCAGAGTTCTCGG
Source organism: Arthrobacter sp. MMS24-S77 (assembly GCF_054888235.1). NCBI lineage: Bacteria > Bacillati > Actinomycetota > Actinomycetes > Micrococcales > Micrococcaceae > Arthrobacter > Arthrobacter sp. MMS24-S77. The sequence goes on along the minus strand of NZ_JBTZRN010000001.1, from coordinate 209,414 downwards.
GGGTAAAGGGACTGGACGGCAGCGCGTGTGTCGCTCAGTGCCGACAATGCGGAGCCGATGTCTTCCTTGATGGGCGCAGGCGTGAAGATCAGCCCCTGGTTCAGGGAGGTCTGGCGGTACCACACGGTGTCCTTGCGGAATTGGGCGGCCGCCGTGGGATCGTGCGCGTCGATGGCCTGCCAGACCGCCGCGTAAGCCTCGGGATCGTCCATGATGGCGGACAGCGGCGAGTCCAGGGACACGGCACCGTGCGCCGCGGCAGGAGCGGCGTCTGGCACGTCCCAGGCGTACCGGCCGGATCCCACCTCGAACTCCTCGGATCCGTCCGGCAAAGAAACGACGGCGGTGGTCCCCGGCGGCACCACTGCTTCCACGAGGATCCGCTCGCCGGAACGCTTCCAGGCCACGCTGGCCAGGCCGTACGGCGTCTCGTGTGAGGTGCCGGCATGCTGCAGGCTGCGGAGCGGACGCGGGGCGATGTGCTGTTTCCGGTAGCCAGGCGCAGCAGGAGCCAGTCCGGCAACGGTCCGGTGCATCCAATCGGCAATGGCACCGAGCGCGTAGTGGTTGAAGGAGGTCATTTCGCCGGGGTTGACCGTGCCGTCCTCCAGGATGGAGTCCCAGCGTTCCCAGATGGTGGTGGCTCCCTGGGTGACCGGGTAAAGCCAGGAGGGGCATTCGGTCTGGGTGAGCAAACGCTCGGCAGCGTCCATGTGCCCGGTGACCGTCAGGGCGTCCGCGATGAGGGGCGTGCCGACGAAGCCGGTGGCGATCCTGTAGCCGCCCAGCCGAACGAGTTCCGCGAGCCGGTCACCAAGTGCCTGGCGCTGGACGGGATCCGTGCTGATCCCGAACATGAGTGCCAGCGAGTAAGCCGTCTGCGCATCGGAAACCATGCGGCCGGAGGGTGTGACGTATTCGGCCAGGAACGAGCTGCGCACGTCTTCGGCGAGGGCCGAGTATTTGCCGTGGTCGTCGTCGGCGCCCAGCACGGCCGCGGCCTTGGCCGTGAGCTCGAGGGAACGGAAAAGGTAGGCGCTGGCCACGATGTCGCCGTGGGTACGGGCGGCGCCGGGCTTGTCCGGCGGTGCTGCCGGGTCCAGCCAATCGCCCAGCTGCATTTGGCCCTGCCACAACCCGGAGCTGTCCCGGACGCGGAGCAACGCATCAGCCCAATCGCACATGCTGGAGTACTGTCTGCCCAGTAGTCCGCGGTCGCCGAAGCGTTCATAGAGCACCCACGGAACCACGGTGGCAGCGTCACCCCAGGCGGCCACCGGCGATTCCAGCATGCCGAGCACCGCCGGAACGACAATGGGCACCACGCCATTACGGTGGCTTTGCTCGATGGCGAGATCCTGCAGCCAGGAACTGAGGAAACCCAAGGAGTCGTAGAGGTAGCTGGCCGTGGGGCTGAAGACCTGGATGTCTCCGGTCCACCCAAGCCTCTCGTCGCGCTGCGGGCAGTCCGTGGGCAGCGCCAGGAAGTTGCCGCGCATTCCCCACAAGGCATTCTCATGCAGTCGGTTCAGCATCGGGTCCGAACACTCGAACCATCCGGTGCGGCGCATATCGTTGTGGATTACGACGGCGGTGATCGCCGCCGGGTCCAGGTCGCCTGGCCAGTTGTCTACTTGCGCGTAACGGAACCCGTGGAACGTGAAGCGAGGCTCCCATTCCTCCTCCCCGCCACCGGCGAGCGTGTAGCTGTCCGTCGCGGCAGCCAGGCGAAGAGGACGAAGGGACAGTTCGCCTTCCTCCAGGACCTCAGCGTGGCGGAGGGTGATCCGATGTCCCGCGTCGCCGCTTACCCGGACCCGGAGGCGTCCCACCAGGTTCTGGCCGAAGTCCAGGACCGTGGCGCCGGAAGGCGTGGTCAGGACTTCCCTGACAGGCAGTTCTTCGATCCGACGGACCGGAGGCGCCACGGCGGGAGTTGCTTCCGCCCACCTCTTGGAGTCCGCAGCCCTGGAATCCGCAGTTCCGGAGTCCACGGAAGCGGGAAGCCAGTGCGAATCGTCGAAGCCCGGCCATGACCAGCCGGCCTCGATGCGCCGCGCATCGAAGGCTTCCCCCGCGTAGATGCCGCTGGAAACGAGTGGGCCCGCTGTGGTTCCCCGCCAGTCCGGCCCGCTGGCCACGGTCTGCCGTGTGCCGTCGGCGTATTCGAGATGCAGTTCCACTTTGACGGCCGGTTGCTCGCCGTAGAACGGCTTGGCGAAGCCGTGGAAACCGTACTCTTCGGTGTACCAGCCTCCCGCGAGCCACACACCAATGGCGTTGGCCCCCGCTTGGAGGAGGGCGGTGACGTCGGTGGTTTCGTGGTTGAGACGGTCGGCGTAGGCCGTCCAGCCCGGTTTCAGAACCTGGTCATCCACTTCCGAGCCGTTGATTTCGGCCTGGTAGACACCATGCGCAGTCGCGAACAGGGTGGCTTTGGCCAAGCCCGGGCGCACCGTGAATTCGTGCCGCAATTGGCCGGGCTGTCCGAGCGGAATCTCCACTCCGGCAAGGAAGGGCAGCCCGATGGCCTCGGCCTGCCACGGCCCGTCAAGGTAACCGCCCGCCAAAGTCAGGGGTTCGCTCCAAGCGGTTGTGCCGCCGTCGTTCCCCGAGACCCGCACCTCGACTGCCACCTGCTCCCCGGCGGCGATGGCCGCAAAAGGCCACTCCACCAGCACGGAGTCAGGGCCTTCGTGCACTGTCGACTCGACAGCGCCCGCACGGGTCAAGCGCAGTTCGGCACGGGTCTGCTGCCAATCCGTGCTGTCCGTGGCGGTGACCCAGCTGAGCCGCGGCCGCGGATTGGCCACGAAGGCGGTATCAGTCCGGTACTCAGCGCTGAACCGGCTGACAGAAGTCTGGCGGAGACCTGCTGGCTGCGGTGCCAGGGAGGTTGATGTCACGGATGGGCCTTTCGGAAAACGGTGGGTGGGTGGGTGCTGGAGTTCCTACTGTGGTTCGCGGCCTTCGGTACGGAACCAGTCGAACGTGACCGTGCCGCGGCTCGCGAAGACGCCGGCAACGCGTCCTGTGAAGGAGGCTGCGGTTTCCGCCGAGAGGTAGCGGCCGTCCAGTTCGGCCAAGGTGAGCAGTTCGCCGTCGACAACCGCTTGGAGGGCGATGGTGTCCGAGCTCAGGTGACCGAATCCCGCACCCGAATCCGGCTGGCGGGTTTCGATGCGAAGTTCCAGCGGCCCGGCTGGAACCTGCCGCGTCCAGCTCTGTTCGATCGAAGAGATCCGGGCCCGTGCCGAGAGGGTGGTCCCGTTCAGTTCGATGGAGTAGTGGTGGGCCTCGTCATAACGGACGGCGAGGCCGCCGGCGTTCCCCTTCCCCGCGCTCTCCTCCGCGGCAAGGGGATCCAGTTCCTCGGACGATCCCGTGTCCACCAGGGCAGAGATGGTCTCCACCTGGTACCGCTGGCGGCGGCCCAGGAAGGAAGGCCGGGAATCGTCCAGGCCGGTGCCGTCGCTGACCACGGTGAGGCGCCCGGGGTTCTTCTCGGTGGAGGCGAACGTGCCGGGGAACCGCCGCACGGCGATCCAGCCGCCGTCGAGCTCGGCGTCCGCAAAGTTGTCCTCGAACTCGCCGCCCCCGGGCCGGGGGTTGAGGATGACCGGTTCGACCACCGGCCAGCCGTCCTCCCACGTGACCGGAGTGATGAAGGTTTCCCGGCCCAAGGCGGAGAAGGCCCGGGTCATGCCCTTGGGCCGCATGCCCAACAGCACCATGGCCCAGCCGCCGTCGGGCGTCTGCACGAGGTCGCCGTGGCCGGTGTTCTGGATGGGGCGGTCTGTGCTGCGGGCGCTCAAGATGGGGTTCGCCGGGTTGCCCTCGAAAGGACCGGCCGGCGACGTTCCGCGGGCAATGCTGACGCTGTGTCCGCGCTCAGTGCCACCCTCGGCGATCATGAGGTACCAGTAGTCGCCGTGCCGGTACAGATGAGGTGCTTCGGGGAACATCAGCCCGGTACCGGACCACACGCTGCGGGGCTCCTCCAGCGCCTTGCCCGCTTCCAAATCCACGCGGACCTGGAGGATACCGCCGTGCTCGCCGATGTTCCCGGTGACCGTGTCGAGTCCCGAGTACGTCATGTAGGCGGTGCCGTCCTCGTCCCAGGCAAGGTCCTGGTCGATGCCGATGGCGCCCTCAATGACGAGTCCGTCACTCCACGGGCCGGAGGGGTTCTCGGCCGTGAACACCAGGGTCCCCCGCGCCATGGCATCGGTGACGGCGACGTAGAAGAGGCCGTCGTGGAAACGGATGGTCGGCGCCCACGCGCCGCCAAGGGTGGGCACGTCCCGTGAATCGAGCTGCCCTTCCCGGTCCACCACGTGTCCGATCCGGTCCCAGTTGACCAGGTCGGTGCTGTGGTAGATCGGGATGCCGGGGAGGTATTCGAAGGTGGAGGTCGCCAGGTAGTAGTCCTCGCCGACCTTAACGATGCTGGGATCGGGGTTGAAGCCCGGAATCAGTGGGTTAGGGAAGTTCATGCAGCACCGTCCTGGTTTGAGTCGGCCTGGGTTGCGTCGGTCAGGGTGAGAACGGTTTCGAGCGGCAGATCGCTGACTGAGGTGCCGATGCGGAGGCGGTAGCCACCGGGTTCGTAGGTCCAGCCGTTGTCCCAGTAGGCCAGCAGCCGGGTGGGCACGTCGATTACCGCCGTGAGCGTTTCGCCGGGTTCGGCCCAGACAGGGGCGGAGGCGACGAGCCAGCGCACGGGACGGTCCACGGCGGAGCCGGGCCGCTCGGCGTAGACCTGCACCACTTGCTTGCCGGCGCGGTTGCCAGTGTTGCTCAGGGTCACCGTGAGGGGCACGACGGCGCCGGGAACCTCGGTGCCGGGCGCTTCGGCGGCGTCGAGGGTCCAGTTGGTGTAGCCGAGTCCGTGCCCGAATTCGTAGGCCGGTTCCGTCCCTTCCTTGAGCCAGGCCCGGTAGCCGATGTGGATGCCTTCGGCGTATTCCAGTTTTCCGTCGGCGTCAGGGGTGGTGTTGAGGACCGGCACGTCCTCCTGGGTCGCGGGCCAGGTGGTCGGCAGCCGGCCGCCGGGTTCGGCGGCGCCAACCAGGATGTCGGCGAGGGCGGTGCCGAATTCCTGCCCGCCGAAATACCCGATGAGGGTCGCGGCCACCTCGTCCCGCCAGGGCAGCAGCACGGGGGACCCGGAGTTCACTACCACCACGGTGCGCGGATTGGCCGCGGCGACGGCGTGGACCAGGCGGTCCTGCAGGCCGGGGAGCTCCAGGGTGGTGCGGTCGTAGCCTTCGGATTCGACGCGCGAGTTCGTGCCGACCACGACGACGGCGACCTCGGCCGCCCGGGCCGCTTCGACGGCGTCGTTGATGAGTGCCTCGGGGTCCTTGTTGTCCGCTTCGAGCCCGATGGTCACAGCCAGGGCGTTGCCCAGGGCGCCGCTGCGCCCGGCGAGGTCCAGTTCCACCGTCACTTCCAGCGGAACACCCGCGGTCGCTGCGAGCGAAACGGAGGCAGAGGGCGGGGCCAGGAACGCAGCGCCCAGGTCCGTGCCCGTGGCCTCGATGGATGCCTCATGCGCAAGGACCCCGTCCACGAAGATCCGCCCGTGCCCCACGGTGGAGAAGCCCAAGCGGATGGTGCCGGTCTCCTCGGGCGTGTAGTGGGTGTGGAACTGGACCATGGAGGACTCCGCGATGGGGGCGTCCCCGCCGAACCAGACCAGCGCGGTGGAGCGGCGGTCCTCCGCGAAGAGTTCCTTTCCGGTGGACGCAAAGAAGCGTACCCGCAGCCCAGGGCCGCCGGTCACCGGGTTGGTGAGCTGCTCGAGGGGCAGTTCGGCGATGCCTTCCTGCACCACCGCGCCCACGTTGTAGCTGACGTTCTCCGGGCCGAACGCTTCACGGATCCCGTCCAGCGGGGTGACGATCCTTTCCGGGACCACGGTCGCGGACCCGCCGCCCTGGGTCCTGGCATGGCGGGCATTGTGCCCGATCACCGCAATCCGGCCGACAGAAGCAGGAGCCAGCGGCAGCACGCCGTCGTTCTTCACCATCACCGTCCCGGCCACGGACGCTTCCCGGGCAAACGCGACCGGATCCTCCCGGTCCGCCGGCTGCGCTGCCACGGGTTCGAAACCTTCCAAGGCGCCCACCCGGGCGGCGAGCTGCAGGATCCGCAACACCTTCCGGTCAACCGCGGCCTCCGAAACAGTTCCGCACTTCACCGCCAGCACGAGCGCCGAACCCCAGGGCCCGTCCGGACCCGGCATCACCAGGTCCTGGGAGTGCTTCGCGCTTTCCACGCTGCGCACGGCGGTCCAGTCGCTGATCACCACGCCATCGAAACCCCACTCAGTGTTCAGCGGCGACTCGAGCAGCACGTTCTCCGTGGCCGTGGTGCCGTTGACCGAGTTGTACGCGCTCATCACAAGCCACGCCTTCGACTCCACGATGGCTTTCTCGAACGCCAGCAGGTACAGCTCGCGCAAGGGCCGGTCCGCCACCCGGACGTCCACCGTGAACCGGTCCGTCTCCGAATCATTGGCCACGTAATGCTTGGGGGTCGCACCGACGCCGTTGCGCTGCACCCCGGCCACATACGCCGCCGCGAGCTCAGCGGTCAGGACCGGGTCCTCGCTGAACGCCTCGAAATGCCGGCCGCCCAGCGGTGAACGGTGCAGGTTGATCGTCGGGCCCAGCACGACGTCGACACCCTTCCGGCGGGCCTCGACCGCCGATGCAGCACCCAAACGGTCCGCCATCGCGGGATCCCAGGATGAACTGATCGCCGTCGCGGACGGGAAGTTCATCGACGGCTGCCGCTCATCCCACACCTCACCACGCACCCCCGTAGGCCCGTCCGAGAACAACATCCGCCGCAGCCCGATCTTCTCCACCGGCCACGTGGTCCAGAAATCCCGGCCCGTCAGCAACCGCACCTTCTCCTCCAGGCTCAGCTGCGCCAGGAGGGACTCGAGGCGCTGGTCGGTGGTCTGGTCGGTGAGGAGTTCCATGGTGGCTTTCTTGTCTGTCTTGAGGGATGAAGTATTGATGCTCATGCGGTGGCACCCGTGGTGACTGCGGCCCCGGCGGCTTCGCGTTGGGCAGCAATGATGTCCCGGTACCAGTACGCGCTCCATTTGGGGATGCGGGCCTGGGTCCCGTAGTCCACGTAGACCAGCCCGAAGCGCTTGTCGTACCCTTCGGCCCATTCGAAGTTGTCCATGAAGGACCACGCGAAGTAGCCGCGGACGTCCACGCCGTCGGCGATGGCCTCGCCCACCGCGGAAATGTAGCCGCGCAGGTAGTCGATCCGCTCGGGATCCCGGACCTCGCCGTTCGGATCCACGTAGTCGTGGAACGTGACGCCGTTTTCCGTGACGTACAGCGGAAGGGAGGTGTACTCGGCGGCGACCCGCTTGAGTACCGCCTTGAGTGCCGCGGGCGTATTGGACCAACCGAACGACGACGGCGCAGGCTGCACATGCGTCCAGCTTGCCCCTCCCGGGGCTGCTTCGTCCGCGGAAACCAGCATGTTGGTGTAGTGGTTGATGCCGGCAAAGTCGCCGGGTGCCGAGATGATGGCCAGGTCGCCGGGCTGGACGAGGTCGTCGGCCGAGGCCCCTTGGCCCGTGGCGGTCAGGCCGTACTGGCCGTAGACCGCAAGGGTGGACTCGGCGTAGCGGCCCCGGTAGACAGGGTCCAGGAAGATCCGGTTGCTGACGGCGTCCCAGTATTCCGTGGCCTTGCGGTCGGCTTCGGAATCGCTGGCCGGGTTGAGGTTGCCGATGATATTGGTGATGCCCACCTTGGCCCCAGGGCGGCGGGCACGGAATTCGGCCAGCGCCAGGCCATGGGCCAGGAGCAAGTGATGGGCTGCACGCACGGCAAGGCGGTCATCCTTAAAGCCCGGGGCCTGCATTCCCCAGGAGTGGCCAAGGAAGGCCGCGCACATCGGCTCGTTGATGGTGATCCAATGCTCGGCGAGGTCACCGAGGGCCTCGGCCACGAGTCCGGAGTACTCCCCGAAACGGTAGGCCGTGTGCCGGGCCGGCCAGCCGCCGTCGTCCTGCAGGGCTTGCGGCAGGTCCCAGTGGTAGAGCGTCACGTACGGGGTGATGCCGCGGGCGGCGCACCCCGCCAGCAGGTCACGGTAGAAGCGCACGCCTTCGGGGTTGAGGGGACCGACGCCGGTGGGCTGCAGCCGGGACAAGGACAGCCGGTAGGACGGGATGCCCAGTTCCGCCATGAGGTCGAGATCCGCTTCCCAGCGGTGGAAGTGGTCGCAGGCGATATCCCCGTTGTCACCGTGGATGGTGGTGCCCGGCTGGTGGGAGAAGGTGTCCCAAATGCTCTGGCCGCGTCCGCCCTCGTTGACGGCACCTTCGATCTGGTACGCCGCGGTGGCCACGCCCCAGGCGAAGTCGGCGGGAAAGGCGGCGGCCGGGGAGAGTTCCGGGCTCGCGGACAGTGGCGGCTGCGTCATGGGCTCGCCTTTCTGTGTCTGTGTTGCTCTGAAAGTAGGACTTGCGGCGGGTCAGGCCACGCCGGCTTGGACGTTCTGCTGGTGCTGGATGTCCAGCAAGCGGAGGCGGTCTGCGCGGCGTTGGGCTTGCCGGTCCGGATCCGGGACCGGGGCGGCCATGAAGAGTCGCTGGGTGTAGGGATGCTCCGGTTCTCCAGTGACTTGCTCGCCGTCGCCCCATTCCACGATTTCGCCGTGATACATCACGGCCACGCGGTGGCTGAGGTGGCGGACCACCGCGAGGTCGTGGGAGACAAAGAGGTAGGCGACGCCGGTGCGTTCCTGGATCTCGATGAAAAGGTCCAGCACCGTGGCTTGTGTGGAGAGGTCCAGGGCCGAGACGGGTTCGTCGCACACGATCAGCTTCGGGTCCAGGGCCAAGGCCCGGGCGATGGCGATGCGTTGGCGCTGCCCGCCGGAGAACTCGCGCGGCAGCCGGTGGGCGGCGCCGTGCGGCAACCGGACCTGGTCCAGGAGCTCGGCAACCCGCTTGTTGGCGGCCTGGCGTTCCACTTTCCGGACCGTGAGCGGCTCGGTGAGGATCTGCTCGATGGTCATGGACGGGTTGAGTGAGGTGTACGGGTCTTGGAACACCACCTGGATCTCGTGGCTGAGCTCCTTGCGCTGGGCGCGCGTGGCTTGGGAGATTTCCTGGCCGCGGTACTTGATGCTTCCCCCGGTGACCGGAGCGAGCCCCAGCACGGCGCGGCCCAGCGTGGTCTTGCCGGAGCCCGACTCGCCCACCAGGCCGACGGTCTCGCCAGGCCGGATGTCGAGGGAGACGCCCTTGAGGGCCTTGAACGGCTCCTTCCGGAAGCCCTTGAGGGGATATTCGACGACGACGTCCCGGACGTCGAGCAGTGTTTCGGTCACGGCTTCACTCCTGTCAGGCTGGTGAGGGATCCGCCGGTGCTCAGCGGTGCACTGCTCGTGAGGGGGCCACCGGCACTCAAGGGCCCGCGCGGCGCCGCGTCCTCGAGGATCGCTTCCAGCAGCTGCTTGGTATACGGGTGGCGGGCGTCCTTGAAGATGGTCCGGACGGGCCCGGTTTCCACGACGCGGCCCGTCTGCATCACGGACACGCGGTCGCACAGATCGGCGACGACACCGAAGTTGTGGGTTACCAGGATGACGCCCATTTTCAGCTCGTCCTGGAGTTCGCGCAGCAGGTCGAGCACTTCGGCCTGCACGGTGACGTCCAATGCGGTAGTGGGCTCGTCCGCGATAAGCAGGTCCGGCTCGCAGGAAACCGCGCCGGCGATCAGCACCCGTTGGGCCATGCCTCCGGAGATTTCATGCGGGTAGGCATTGAAGGTCCGTTCGGGGTGGGGAATCCCCACTTTGGCAAGCAATGCCAGTGCGCGCTTCCGGGCTTCCGCCTTGGAGATGCCGAGGCATACCCGCATGGGTTCCATGAGCTGGCTGCCGATGGTGAACGCGGCGTCCAGGTTGCTCATGGGTTCCTGCGGGATATAGGCGATGCGCTGGCCGCGGACCTTCGTCATCTCCTTCTCGGAGAGGCGGGCCAGGTCCGTGCCGTCGAAGATGATGGAGCCGCCGGTGACTCGTCCGCCCTGCGGCAGGAGCCGGAGGATAGAGAAAGCGGTCTGGGTCTTGCCCGAGCCGGACTCGCCCACCAGACCATGAACTTCACCGCGGCGGACCGTGAGGCCCACATGGTTCACCACATGGGTGGTGGAACCGTCGGGCTGGTCGTAGCCGACGCCCAGGTCGGTCACCTCAAGGAGGACCTCACCGGGATTTCCGGACGGCGTTTCGGGATGCACCACGGCAGGCTCGCCGCGCTTGGCGGCGGCTTCTGCGGAATCGACGACGGCGGCCCCCTTGCGGCGACGCTTGACCGGCCCGCGGCTGCGCTCGAGTTCGTCGCGCATCGCGTTGGCCAGCAGGGTCAGTGCGATGCAGACGACGCCGAGGACGAGGCTTGGCCACAGTACAAGGGTGGGTGCCTTGTAGAGGTTGATAAAGCCGTCGTTGAGCATGCTCCCCCACGTGGGGATGTTCAGATCGCCCAGGCCAAGGAATTCCAGGCCGGCCTGGATGGCGATGGCGATGCCAAGGACCATGGCGGACTGGATGATGACGGGCGCGCGCACCACGGTGAGGATGTGGCGGCCGATGATCCGGAAGTCACTGAGCCCGGAAACCCGTGCAGCGTCGACGTACAGTTCGTTGCGCACCGCCGTCACACAGGCGTAGACCAGCCGGAAGTAGGCCGGGGAAAGCAGGACGCCGAAGATCATCATGGACAACCACATCGATGGTCCCAGGACGGCCCGTGCGGCCAGCAGGATGACAATGCCGGGCATTGCCATGAGCAGGCCTGTGAGCCAGGAGGACGCCGAATCGAACCAGCCGCCGTAGTATCCGGCGACCAGGCCGCCCGTGACGCCGATCGCGACGGCAACCACGAGCGCCAACAGCGCCCCGGCCAGGCTGAACTGCCCCGCGAAGAGCAGCCGGCTGAAGACGTCGCGCCCGGCACTGTCCGCACCCAGCACGTGGTCAGGGCCGGACTTTGCCAGGACCGCCTGCAGGTTGGCCAAGCCAGGGTCGTACGTTGCGAGCACAGGTGCCAGCACCGCGGCCAACGCCACGATCGCGAGGACCAGCATGGATGCGGCGCCGGTGGGGTTCGTGAGGAGCTTGCGGAACAAGGAGACTTTGGCTGCCTGGGTGGGCAGCGCGATGGAAGTGTCGATCATGACAGCCGAACTTTCGGGTTGAGCCAGCCTTGGGCGAGGTCGATGATGAGGTTGACGATCACCACAATGGCGGCGGTGGCGACGACGACGCCCATCACCACCGGGATGTCCCCCTGGCTGGTGGCGGCAACGGCGATCTGCCCGAGGCCGGGCAGGGCGAAGATCTGTTCAACGATCACGGCACCGCCGAGCAGGCCGATGAACTGGACCGCGAGGACTGCCAAGGCGGGACCGCCGGCGTTGCGCAGCACGTGCCTGTACACCACCCGGTTGAAGGAGAGCCCGCGGGCCCGGAGCGTGCGGACGTAATCCTGGCGGAGGGCATCGATCAGGGAGCCCCGGACCTGCTGGACCACAGAGGCGATGCAGCCGATCGAAAGGGCGATGATCGGCAAGGTGACCGTGGCCGCCCAACCGCCGAACGACGTCGTGATCGGTACGTAACCGGTGGCCTTGAACCACTTGAGGTTCAAAGCGAACAGGGACACGAGTCCCAAGGCGATGAGGAAGCCGGGAATCGCGAAGCCCAGAACGCCCACGAACTGGACCACACGGTCCACCCAGCCCCGGCGCACTGCGGCCAAAACGGCGATGACCACGGAGATCACCGCGGCGATGATGGTGGCGCCCAACACCAGGGAGAGGGTCACGGACACGCGGCTGGAGACGCCGGTGGCGACCAGCTGGCCGTTGAACCACGAGCGTCCAAGGTCGCCAGTGAGCGCGTGGGTGAGCCAATCCCAGTACTGGACCACGAGCGGGCGGTCCAGGCCCAGCTGGGAGGCCTTCAGTGTCGCCTGGGCCTGGCTGGCTGTGGGGCCCACGATGCGGCGGGCGATATCGCCGCCGCCCGCGTACAGCAGCAAGTAGGCGACCGTTGTAATGACGAACAGCAGGAGGACGCCCGAAAGCAGGCGGCGCAGCACGAAACGGTACATCAAAGTTCCTTAAGGGAAGGTTCCTGGGGCCGCCCGGACCGGGCCACCGCTTGGTCAGTGGGTGGTCCGGTCCCGGCGGCTGTCCGCTAGGAGGCGGGAGAGAAGGACCAGATGAACGGGTAGGCGTTACCCGTCTGGACCTCAACCTTGGTCTTGGCGTCGGTGACGAAGCTGGACTGCGGGCGGTACCACGGAGCGAACCATGCCTGCTCCACGATGTACTTGTTCAGTTCCTTCGCGGCGGCCGTCTGCTCATCTGTAGAACCGACATGGATCTTGTTGATCAGCTCGTCCACCTTCGGGTCCTCGTACTTGTACGGGTTCCAGGGGGCGGTCGGAGAGATTTTCATGTTGATCAGCTGCCAGTCGGACTGCTGCTCCAGGATCATGTAGCTCACGCCATACTTCGGTGCGAGGAGGTCCGCGATGAAGTTGTTGCCGGTGTCCGTGAACTCCGCCGTGATGCCGACGTCCTTGAGCTGCTGGGTAATCAGCGCAGGGAGGGTGTTGCCCATGAGCGCCGAGGACGGCAGCTTCAGGGTCAGCCCGCTGGCGTATCCGGCCTGGGCAAGCAGTTCCTTGGCCTTCGCGGGGTTGTAAGCGTAGCGGGAGTCCAGGGACTTGTCATAAGCAGCCGACGACGGCGGGAACACCTGGGTGGTCAGCTCGCCATAGCCCTGGCCGATTGACTGCAGCATCGCCTTGGTGTCGAAGGCGTAGTTGAGTGCCTGGCGGACGCGGACGTCCTTGAGCGCGGGGTTGGCGGTGCCGGCGCGGTCAAACAGGATGAGCCCCGCCCAGTTCAGCTGGAGTGGGTTGACCTTGTAACCGGCAGCCTGGATCTCCGTAAGCGTGTTGTTGTCGGCGGTGTTGGCGGCGTTGAGCTGTCCGGACTTGATGGCGTTCAGCAGGGAGGTCTGGTCGCCGTAGACGTTGAGGACCAGGTTGTCGTAGTGCACCAGGCTCTTGTCCCAGTAATTCGGGTTGCGGTGATAGCTGTAGGACGTGCCGGTCACTGTGGCTGCGGTGTCCAGCACATAGGGGCCGGAGCCGACGGGCTTTGTGGCGATGTCCGCGTTGCCGAAGGACGCCGGGCTCTGCATGAAGGACGCGTCCTTGGACAGGTAGTTCAGGAACGCCGGGTCCGGGGCGGACAGGGTCAGTTCCAAGGTTGTTGCGTCCACGGCTTTGGCAGTCTTCAGTGCGGCCATGAACTGTGCATCCGGAGACGTTCCTGCCTTGAAGCGTTCAAGGTTTTGCTTCGCGGCGTCGGCGTTGAAGGGGGTGCCGTCGGTGAACTTGACGTCGTCACGCAGGGTGAGTGTCAGAACGGTCTTGTCCGCGTTGTACTTCCAGTCCTTGGCCAGCATCGGCACAAGCGAGCCATCCGGCTTCATCCGGATCAAGGTGTCGTACACGGCCTGGTAGAACGGCGAGAGGTTGGCGAACTCGGACTGGTTTGCAGCGAAGGTCTTGGGCGCCAACAGCGCGCCCAGGGTCAGGGTTTGGGAGGACTGGTCCTGGGGGGCAGCGGCTCCGCCACCACCACAAGCAGTGAGCCCCAGGGCAACAGCCGCAATGACTGCGGCCATTCGCTTGGATCGGAACATCTTTGGTCCCTTTCACGATCAGTGGCGTCCACCATGGACGGCCATTGGGAAAGACCGTAACATCAAAAACCTAGTGACCACTAGGTTTTTGATGAACTTTTTGAATCGTTATGAAATGTGACGATGCGCACAGCGGTTGACCAATTGATGGACTTATTAAAAATCGACGTTGTTAGGGTTGATCCATGAAAGAGACTTTGGGCGGGACCCCGCCTGAAACGGTGCGTCGAGGGCGCCGCGGCACTTATGCCAAGACGGAGGCGCGGAGGCAGGAAATCCTGAAGGCCGCTTTCGACGTCTTTTCATCCTCGGGCTACCGCTCAGGCTCGCTGAAGGACGTGGCGGACAAAGTGGGCCTGACCCAAGCCGGGCTCCTGCACCACTTCCCCAGCAAGGAAGCCTTGCTGGAGGCACTCCTGACCTTCCGCGACGACGAGTCCGCAATCTACACCGGAGCCTTGGATGCCAAGGGTTCGGACTTGCTGCATGCCATGGTGGATCTCTCCCGGCACAACACCACCATCCCAGGCCTCGTGGCCCTGTACTGCGTACTGTCCGCGGAAGCCACCGACCCCGAGCACCCGGCCCACCAGTACTTCCTTGACCGGTACGAGCGGGTACGCCACTTGCTAAGCGAGGCTTTCTCGCACATGGCGGACAACGGCACGTTACGGCCCGGCGTCGCGCCTGCCGCAGCGTCACGCCAGCTGATCGCACTCATGGACGGTTTGCAAGTCCAGTGGCTTCTCGACAACGATTCCGTGGACATGCCATCCGAAGTCGCGGCCTACTTGAACGCCGTCACGACCGAGAGCTTCTAACCCACCCAACTGGCTCGCATTTGTTGTCGTTATGAGCCCTCAAAACGACACTTACTGCGAGTTAGTTGGGTAAGGCGGGGCGACGGCGGGGCTCCGGCTAAGGCGGGCGCCTTGGGTCACAGCGCAGTCAGGCCGCCGTCCACGGTAAACAGCCCGCCGGTGGCGTACGCGGAATCGTCGCTGGCGAGGAACACCATGATGCCCTCGACGTCGGCCGCGGTTCCGGGCCGGCCGAGCATCGTGGATTCCACCAGCCCGGCACGACTCACCGGATCGTCCGCGATCGTCTGCACCAGCGGGGTCTCGGTGTAACCGGGAACAACCGTATTCACTCTTATTCCTTCGGCCGCATAGTCGGCGGCGACCACCCGCGCAAGGCCATGCACCCCGGCCTTGGAGCTTGTGTACGCGGTGAAGGTCTGCCCGCAAGCCACCACCGCCGTTGGGCTTCCGGTGCAGATGATCGAGCCCCCGCGGCCTTCCATGGCACGGACTGCGTGCTTGAGTGTGAGGAAGGCCCCGCGCTGATTGATGGACACGGTCTTCTCCCAAACCTCCAGATCCAGCTCGCCCACCCGGGCATCCTGCCCGAACAGCTGCACCCCGGCATTGGCCACCACCACGTCGAGCACTCCACCTTCCGCCACGGCGGCGTAGGCCCCAGCCACGCTTGCTTCGTCCGAAATATCCATGTGTACAGCCCGTGCCAGGGCCGATCCCGTGGCCGCCGCGGCCTTCTCCGCAGCTTCCAGGTTGATGTCGGCAAAGTACACCCGGGCGCCTTCGGCGACGAAGCGCTGGGCCACGGCCAGCCCGATGCCCGAGCCGGCACCTGTGACCAGCGCGGTCTTGCCATCTAGCCGATTACTCATAGTTATTCCTCTTTCGGTTCAGTCGACGCGGCGGACAACAGCAGTCCACGGCTCAAGTTCAAGATTGGTACTGTCGCCGCCCGGCAGCCGCATGACGACGCTCAGCGATTTGGCAGTGAGGTTGGCGGCAAACAAAACCGTCCGGCCGCCGTCGCGCACGGGATACAGCACGACGCCGGGCACCTCGCCAGCAACGTCAAGGACATCTAGGCCTCGCACAGCGGCGAGGGCGGCCAGCAGCTCGCCCGCGGGCGTGAGGCCGCCGGTTTCACGGATACCGCGCGGTCCTGTTGCCTCGAAATAGCTGACGGATTCGACGCCGGGAACGCTGAGCGCCGCGATGCTGCCCAATAGCCAGGCGGCGGTGAAACCCTCAGGCTGCAGCGGGTCGGTGGCCATGGCTTCGGCTGCCGCCTCGTCGCCTTCGGTGGCGACGGCGTTGAACCGCGCCTTCAGGGTCACCGGCCCGAGGTGCAGCGGCCGTCCCGAGCCGATCCGGAGTGCGTTGAGCGCGACGAGCCGCTGCATTGGCAGCGTTTCGAGGACGTGCGGCACCTCGGTGGCGTGCATCTGCGGGGTGATGCTGAAGGACACGGCGTCGGCGTCCGGGGGAGGCGGTCCGCGTTGCGGTTCAGCTCGGTGAAGTGCGACCGCGCGCCGGCAAGCAGTGCGCCGCCAAATCCGCGCTGCCGAGCCTGGTCCTTGAGTTCAGCCCAGAGCTCCGGCTCCGTGATGTGGCTGGAAGCGCTGAACGCCGCGAGCCGCACCACGTTGTCGAGCGGCAGGAGGTCGAGGAGTTCTCCGATGCGATCCGGCGAATCGACTGACAGGCGTACATCCAGCGGAACGTCCAGATCCATGGCCTCATCAGCGGCATGCCGGACCGAGCCCTCAGCGTCCGGCCCGGGCGCGAGCTCCAGAAGCAGCGCGTCCAAGCCGGGGATGGGCTCGGGATGGACCTCGGACGCGGCCGCGGAAGCCGAAACCGAAAGCGCCGGCACCCGGGCCGTGCCGCCGTCGAGCACTGTGAGCACGCCTTCTTGACCCGGCCGCGGAACCGGCGCCACAGGCCCGGGCGTCGCCGTCAGGAGCACCGACTGGTGGACGCGGTCGCCCGCGGAAACATCCACCGGAAACGGCTTGGAAAGCGGCGTGCTGTACGTCTTGAACGAGGCGTCCGTCCAGTTCCGCTGGTCTTCGGTTTCGAAGACGTCGCCGTGGAAGTCGAGCCTGAACCGCGTTCCGTCGCGCTCCCATTCCATGGAAGAAACGTCCAGGAAGGGTTGGTGCGGACTGATGTCCTTGGGGAAGAACGACGGCGAGCTGGCGCCGCCGGGACTGCCGATGGTCACCGCGCGGCCGGCGTCGTCGGGGCGGTGCAGCACCACGAGTCCGATCCGGTTGCTGCGGAAGGCAGCGGGAGCGACGCCGTCGAACGTCACCTTGACGCTGTCCTTCATGAGGTGAATGGCGAGCTCGCCGGTGTAGCTGGAGCCGAAACCGGCGAAGTCGATGTCGAGCAGGAGCGTGGTGGCGCCGTCGGCGTGTTGCGCCACCCGGCTGACAGTGGGCACGAGGGTGCGCCAGTCGTGGTCGCGGACCACTGCGCGAATGGCCCGGAGTACTGGTATGCCGTTAAACGTGATGTCCGAGAGTTCATCGTTGCGTAGCTCGGCCCGCCAAGCTGCTGCTTCCACCGTTTCCGATGGGGCGAACAGCCTGGAGTGGTTTTCGTCATTGATCACAGCAGGCCTTTGCAGCGAGGAGGGAAGTAAGCGCAATCGGATTCAATTGTGATGCGCACCATGCGACGAGTCAACCGGTTGACCAATATTTGGGAACTCATGCGATGCAATCCGCGTCGCGGAAGGTCACCTGAAGCAATGCCGAGAAACCCGGCGAAAGGCTTCGAAACCATTGTTGGTTCGTGCGCCGCAGCCTGCCTAACCTCGATGCACGTGGTGTACCCGAGAGGCCAGGGAGCTGCCTGCAAAGCAGCGCACGCGGGTTCGAATCCCGCCACCACGTCTCATGTGTTGTCCTGGGCGAAACCCCCAGGGGCCGAGCTATTGGGCGGCGTCGTAGCCCGCCAGCAGGCGGCGAGACGCCGTGCCCATGTGCGAGACCATGGCCTCTGTCACCAAGGCGGCGTCCCGGGACTCGAGCGCCTTGAAGATCGCGCGATGCTCGGCGAGCGCGGCGGCGGCATGGCCTTCATCGGTCAGTGCCCGGTCCACCCAGATTCGCAAGAGCGACCTGATGCTCTGCAGGAGTTCCTGCAGGACCTGATTCCCGGAAGCGGTCGCGATCTCCTTATGGAATGCGGCGTCGGCCTCGACGAAAACAGCGAGGTTGTCCAAGCCGGCCTCCATCGCGTCAAGGTTGGTTCGCATGCGCCCCAATGCCTCGTCAGTAATGCGGGCTGCAGCCAACTGAACCGCCTGGACCTCCAGCCCACTGCGGAGCTCGACGAGTTCGCGTGTGCGTGGCTCGCCCAACATGAGTCCCCAACTGAGGGTGCGGGGCAGCAGTTCGGAGACGCCGTCGCGCAGGTAGGTTCCGGACCCCGGCCGGACGATGACGATCCCGAGGATTTCCAGCGCGGCCAACGCCTCGCGAACCGCTGAACGCCCGACGCCGAGCGAAGCCGCCAATTGCCGCTCGGCCGGGAGACGGGTCCCCGCCGCGATGTCGCCGCTGGTGAAGTACGCGAGAAGCCTCTCTGCAACCTCGGACACGACGGAGCCGTGCTCCATGGGGGCAAGGGCTGCCGTCATATGGGCCGCTGCGGCGGCGGAATTCGCTGACATCTTCACAGCGTAGCAACCGGATGACCAATTTCTCCCGCACCCAAGCACCCCGCGATCGAGCGCGAGCCTGGCGCCCGCAAATTAAGATTAGTCAACCGGTTGACCAATTTGCACTCATGGGCTTATGGTTTTTATCACACGCTTAGCTCGGTCCTGAGGCATCGAAGTCCACGGATCGGCACTAAGAAAACCCGAGCCGCCTGGTCCGCAGAAGGACAACGCGCTCCGGCAACCTCTAGGAGTCAATGTGGACACCACACAATCGGTGGTCGAAAGATCGGCCATCAAAAAGGTCGCGATCCGGCTGGTGCCGTTCGTCGCCTTGATGTTCTTCATCAATTACCTAGACCGGACGGCCATCTCGTTCGCCGGCCCCAACGGCATGAACAAGGACCTTGCGCTCTCCGCAGCGCAGTTCGGCTTCGCGTCCGGAGTCTTCTTCATCGGCTACATCCTGCTCGAGGTGCCTAGCAACCTGGCCTTGCACAAGTTCGGCGCACGCCGCTGGCTGGCCCGAATCATGGTCAGCTGGGGGATTGTGTCCCTCGTGTTCACCTGGGTGGGCAACATGGACCAGCTCTACGTCCTCCGTTTCATCCTTGGTGTGGCCGAGGCCGGATTCTTCCCTGGCGCAATCCTCTTCCTGAGCCTCTGGGTCCCCGCAAAGCACCGAAGCAAGATCCTGGCGCTCTTCTACTTGGCACAGCCTCTGACCACGGTGATCGGCGCTCCGCTGGCCGGCGCGTTGATCCAGCAGCACGGCGTGTTCTTCGGCCTTGAAGGCTGGCGGTTCATGTTCTTCGGCGTCGCCATTCCGGCGATCGTCATCGGCGTCATCTCCTGGTTCTACCTGGCCGACTCCCCCGCCAAGGCCAAGTGGCTGACGTCGGAGGAAAAGACCTGGCTGACCGGTGCCCTTGCAAAGGAAAAGGCAGCAACCGCTGCCAGCAACAAGCACGTCAGCGTCCGCACAGTGTTCGGCAACGGCCGCGTTTGGATGCTCTCCCTGATCTACTTCGGCTTCATTTACGGCCTCTACGCCCTCGGATTCTTCCTGCCGACCATCATCAAGGGTTTCGAGTCCCAGTTCGGCACGAAGTTCGACGTCTTCCAGCAAGGCCTCATCACGGCTATCCCGTACTTGCCTGCCGCCGTCGCCCTGTACTTCTGGTCCAGGGACGCCACCAAGCGCGGCGTCAAGACGTGGCACATTGCGCTTCCCGCACTGACAGGCGCCGTCAGCATCCCGTTGGCGCTGTTCGCAGGATCCCCGGCCGCTACGATCGCCGTCATCACCATCACCGCCATGTCCATTTTCGCGGCTCTGCCGAACTTCTGGACGGTGCCCACGCAGTTCCTCACCGGGGCGGCGGCCGCAGCCGGAATCGCGCTGATCAACACCGTCGGCAACCTCGCAGGCTTCAGCGCCGGTTACATCACGGGCTGGCTCAAGGACTGGACCGGCAGCTATACGATGCCGCTGTTCGTGGTGGGCGGGTTCATGCTCCTGTCCTCGATCCTCATGGTTGTCCTCAGCCGCCGGGGCAAGGCCAGCGACGGCATCCCGGCCGAGGCGCTGGATCCCGCAGGCGCCAGCCAGCACGCAGAGCCCTAACCCCCGCCCGGCCCGCCCAACCGCCCCGCCATTCGGCACCACCCCAATCCTCGCTATTAGGTCCAGGAGTTCCGCATGACCCGCTTGTTCAATGAACCCGCAGCCTTCGCCGACGAGATGATCGAAGGTTTCGTCGCATCGCACGGCCGCTGGGTACGGCGCGTCTCCGGCGGCGTTGCCCGCAGCACCCGGAGCAATCCCGGCACGGTAGCACTGGTGATCGGCGGCGGCTCGGGCCACTACCCGGCTTTCGGGGGTCTCGTCGGCCAGGGCCTGGCCCACGGCGCGGCGATGGGCAACCTCTTCGCCTCGCCGTCCGCGCAGCAGGTCTACAAAGTGGCCAAGGCGTCGGACAACGGCGGCGGCGTGCTCCTGGGCTACGGCAACTACGCCGGCGATGTCCTGCATTTCACCCAGGCGCAGGAGAAGCTCCGGAAGGAGGGCATCGACTGCCGCAGCATCGCCGTGACGGACGACATCTCCTCCGCCCCCGCAAGCGAGATGCACAAGCGCCGCGGTATCGCCGGTGACCTCACCGTCTTCAAGGTCGCCGCCGCAGCCTCCGAAGCCGGCCACACCATGGACGACGTCGTGCAGATCGCCGAACGCGCCAACCACCGCACCCGCTCCTTCGGCGTCGCGTTCACCGGGTGCACACTGCCCGGCGCGGAGCAGCCGCTCTTCACCGTCCCCGAGGGCCGGATGGCGGTCGGCATGGGAATCCACGGCGAGCCCGGCATCGGCGAAACAGACATCCCGACGGCGGATGAGCTCGCCGCGCTGATGGTCGCCAAGCTCCTCGCCGAGGTTCCCGAAGGCGTCGAGATCAGTGGTGCCCGCGTCGTCCCCATCCTCAACGGCCTGGGCAGCGTGAAGTACGAGGAACTGTTCGTGGTCTACCGTCGCGTGGCACAGCTCCTCGCAGAAGCAGGGCTCGACGTCGTGGATCCCCAGGTGGGCGAGCTCGTGACCAGCTTCGACATGGCAGGCACCTCGCTGACGCTCTTCTGGCTGGACGAGGAACTCGAACATCTGTGGCTCGCGCCGGCCGACGCCCCTGCCTTCCGCCGCGGCGCGATCACGGCCCAGGCGCTGGCGTCCGACGACGGCGGTCTGGCCGCCGTCGAACTTTCCATCCCGGACGCCACGGCCGAGTCCCGCGCGGCCGCCGTCCGCGTCCTGGCCGCACTGAGCGCCGCCAAAGACGTCGTGGACGCCAACGCCGAGGAACTCGGCAGGATCGATGCGATCGCCGGCGACGGCGACCACGGCATCGGCATGGAACGCGGAGTCCGCGCTGCCGTGGAAGCCGCGGCAGACGCCGTCGTACGCGGTGCCGGTGCGGCCACCACCTTGCACTTCGCCGGGGACGCCTGGGCTGATAAGGCCGGCGGAACCTCCGGTGCGCTGTGGGGCATGGCCCTGCGGGCCGTCGGTGACGCCTTGGGGAACGTCAACGCGCCCGACGGCGGTGCCGTCGCCACCGGCGTGGCGGACGCCGCCGCGGCCATCATGAACTTCGGCAAGGCCAAGGTGGGCGACAAAACCCTGGTGGATGTCCTGGTCCCGTTCCGCGACGCGCTCGAAGCCGGCGTGCAGGACGGCCAGTCCCTGACGGACGCGTGGGGCACCGCAGTCACGGCTGCCCAACAGGCCGCCGAGGACACCGCGAACCTGCTGCCGCTCATGGGCCGCGCCCGCCCGCATGCCGAGAAGAGCCTGGGCACCCCGGACGCCGGAGCCGTCTCGATGGCACTGATCGTCAAGGCAATCCACGAGTCCCTCCTCAAGGAGATCACCCCCGAGGAAAACACCATTAAGGAGACAGCATGAGCACCAAACTGCGCCTGGTCATCGGATCGGACGACGCCGGATTCGAGTACAAGGAAGCCCTCAAGGCCGACCTCGAGGCCAGCGAACTGGTCGAATCCGTGACCGACGTGGGAGTGGACGCCATCAGCCACACCCCGTACCCCTCTGTGGCCATCGCAGCTGCCGAGCTCATCGCCGCGGGCAAGGCCGACCGTGCACTACTGGTATGCGGCACCGGCCTGGGAGTGGCCATCGCTGCCAACAAGGTCCCCGGCATCCGCGCCGTCACCGCCCACGATTCCTTCTCCGTGGAACGGGCCGTCCTGAGCAACAACGCCCAGGTCCTCACCTTCGGACAGCGCGTCGTCGGCCTGGAACTGGCCCGCCGCCTCGCCAAGGAATGGCTTACGTATACCTTCGACGAATCCTCTGCCTCCGCCGAGAAGGTCACGCTCATTAAGGACTACGAGGGTGTCACTTCCTGCTAAGCCCGCCGTTGGCGGGACGAATGGGAAGGCCATCATCGGCGTCAGCCTGAAGATGTACTTCGGCTACGAGCACACGCTCGAATACTGCCGGGAAGTGGCGTCCATCGCGGCTGCGCATCCCGCGGTCCGGAGCGGCGTGGTCGAGTTGTTCGTCCTGCCGGCTTTCCCCGTGCTGGCCGAAGCCGGCCGACTCCTGGACATGTCCGGCGTGGGCACCGGCGCGCAGGACATCTTCTGGGAAGACGAAGGCGCGTACACCGGCGAAGTCAGCGGGAAGATGGTGGCCGAGGTCGGCGGGAGCTACGTCGAAGTCGGCCACGCCGAACGCCGCAGGATCTTCAGCGAGGACCACCGGGTCATCGGGCTCAAGACCGCTGCCGCCTACCGCAACAAGCTCACTCCGGTTCTCTGCGTCGGCGAACTGAACTCAGGATCCCCGGAGGAAGCCATCACCCATTGCACCGCCGAAATCGACGCCGCCCTCAAGCGGGCGCAATCGCTCGGTCCCGCAGGGCGGACCATCGTGGCCTACGAACCGCAATGGGCCATCGGCGCGCCGGAACCCGCGACGCCCGAATACATCAGCGCCGTGGTCCGCGGCCTCGACGAGCACCTCCGCTCGTTGCCGGGACAGGCCGAGAGCAGGGTCATTTACGGCGGCAGCGCCGGCCCCGGACTGATCAGCCAGTTGGACATGTCCGTCGCTGGCTTGTTCCTGGGCCGCTTCGCGCACGACCCGGAAGCCCTCAAGACCATCCTGGACGAGGCTGCCGCACGCCTCGTTGCGTCCGCACCGGCAAGGGCCGCGAAAGGGGTAACAGTATGAGCCGCATCGGCCTCAGTAGCTACGCGTTCTTCTGGCAACTCTCGGACGCCGTCTCAGCACCGCTGAGCATCCACGACGCGCTGGCGCGCACCGCGGAACTGGGCGTGGAGCTGTTCCAGATCTGCGACTACGCTCCCCTGGAGCACATGTCCGACCAGGAACTCGCCGCGGTCCGCGCCACCGCGGACTCCCTGGGCATCACGCTGGAACTCGGCACGAAAGGCATCCGCCCGGAGCGCCTGCACAGGTTCCTGCACATCGCTGTGGCCCTGGAAGCCAAGCTGCTGCGGACCATGTTCAACGTCCCCGGCCACACTCCCGACGCGGACGAAGCCGCGGCGATCTTCACCGAGATCCTGCCCGCCTTCCAAGCGGCAGGCGTGCGGATCGCCGTCGAAACCTACGAACAGGTGCCAACCGCACGGATCCTGGACGTGATCCGCCGGATTGACAGCCCGTACCTCGGGATCTGCAGCGACCCCGCCAACACCGTCGCGGCGCTGGAGATGCCCCGCGAGGTGATCGACGCCGTCGCGCCCTACGTCCTGAACATGCACATCAAAGACTTTGCGTTCAGCCGCAAAGAGGGGTGGGTCGGGTTCACGTACTCCGGCGCACCGCTCGGCGAAGGCCTCTTGGACTACGACTACATGGCCGGCAAGATCCAGCCCTCGCAAAGAAACATCAACCAGATCGTCGAGCACTGGCTGCCCTGGCAGGACACCGAGACGGAAACCATCCGTCTCGAAAACCAGTGGACCCAACAAAGCCTCGAATTCCTAAGGAGCAAGTGAAATGTCAGCAGAACAATTGACCGTCGCCGTTGTCGGAGCCGGTGGCAAGATGGGGATGCGCGTTTCCGCCAACCTCCAGAAGAGCAACCACACCGTCACCTACAGCGAGAACTCCCCCGCCGGCCAGGACCGCGTCCGCGCCGAGGGCCGCGAGATCACCGCAACGGACGACGCCGTCAAGGGCGCCGACGTCGTGATCCTCGCCGTGCCGGACACCGTCCTGGGCATCGTGTCCGAAGGCGTCGTCCCGCAGATGAAGCCCGGCTCGATCCTCCTCACCCTGGACCCGGCCGCTGCATACGCCGGACTGCTGGCCCAGCGCGACGACGTCGTCCAGGCCGTAGCCCACCCGTGCCACCCGTCCGTGTTCCTCGAGCGCACCACCAAGGAAGAATGGGCCGATACCTTCGGCGGCCAGGGCGCCCCGCAGAACGTCGTGGCCGCGATCGACGAGGACGCCCCGGCAGCGACCCGCGACGCAGCCGAGGCGACCATCCGCACCATCTACGCCCCCGTCATCGACGTCCACTGGGTCACCGTGAAGCAGCTCGCCATCCTCGAACCCACCCTCGTGGAAACCGTGGCCTGCATGATCGGCACCCTGCTCAACGAAGCCCTCCACGAAACCGTGCACACCGCCGGCGTTCCGGAAGAAGCAGCCAAGGCCATGCTGTTCGGCCACGTGCAGATCGCCTTGACCAACGCCCTGCGCGGCTCCAACCCGTTCTCCGAGGCGTGCGAAATCGCCATCCAGTACGGCAAGGACACCATCATCAAGGACGACTGGAAGAAGATCTTCGACGACTCCGAGCTTGACGGCGTCATCGCCAAGATGCTCAAGCTCGACGCCGTCAAGCGCTAGGCACGTCATCACCACCCGCGAGATGGCACATCACGGCAATACTGCCGCGAAGTGCCGTCTCGCGGTGGCTCCCAAGCCTTTACGCCCTGCCCCGCGCCAGCCATCATGAAATGAGGCGCAGGGACTTCGCCGACCGCTACAGCACGGCCGCTCCTTGCCCGGCGGAGGCACAGCGACATGTCACCCAGGATCGAGCCCGCGGACCACGCCCCGGCAGGCACTTCTGCAGGCGCCCCGGACCGATTCCTTGCCGACTACTACGAACACGTGGCCGATGACGATGTCCGCAACTACACCGCGGACACGCTTCTGGAGCGTGCGCGGTACCACCGCTCGTTGGCGGAACGACGGGCTCCCGCGCAAGCTGTGATCGGCGTCCTGAACGAGCCCGATGCCAGCCTCGTGGCGATTGTCACCGACGACATGCCCTACCTGGTCCCCTCGGTCACGGCGGAAATCGCCAGGGACAACGCCCCCATCCGGCTCCTGGTCCACCCCACCTTCAGCGTCACCCGGGATGCAGCCACTCATCGCCTGACCGACGTCCACCGCGGACCCTTGCGGTCGGGACTGGCGTCCGGCGTCGAGCCTTCCGCCTCTGTCACCCCAATGGACCACGACGACGGCGGGCCCCTCACCGAGGCTTGGATCGCCGTCGAGATTTCCCGGCTTCCGGACGAAACGAGTGCCGAACACCTCGTCGAACGGCTGCAGAACGTCCTTGGCGATGTCCGGGCCGCCGCGGAAGATACGGCCGCCATCCACCAGGAACTTGCCGACGAGGTCCTCCGTTTGGACGGACTGTCTCAGGCCGTTCCCGCAGCGCGGGAGGTCCAGGAGTTGCTGCGTTGGCTGGACGACGGGAATTTCGTGTTCCTCGGCTACCGGGGCCGCCGGGGCCTGGGGCTGCTCAGGAATGCGGCGGCCGCTGCGTCCGAGGAAGGACCGTCCGCGGTGCCTGGCACAGCTCCCGTCCTGAGCCTCACCAAGGCCACCCTCCGCTCGACGGTCCTCCGGCCCGCCTACCTCGACGAAATCAGCCTGACTGCGGATGACGAAAGCGGCGAGCGCACCTTCGTTGGCCTTTTCGCACCCAGCTCGGCTTCGCGCTCGGCACTCCAGATCCCGGTCATCCGGGACACCGTGGATGAGGTGATGCGCACGTTCGGCTACTCGCCCACATCACATCGCGGCAAGGAGCTCCTGGCAGTGATGGAAGCCTATCCCCGCGACGAGCTCTTCCACATCGATGCCCGGCAGTTAGCCGAGCACGCGCGCCACATCCTGCGCCTCCAGGAACGGCACAGCACACGGTTGTTCCTTCGCCCGGACTCGCACCGTCGCTTCATGACGGCATTGGTCTTCCTGCCGCGCCAGCGCTACAGCACAGCCGTCCGGCTCAACATCGAACGCGAGCTTCGCGAGGCGTTCGGCTCCGAGTCAATCGAGTTCGAGCTTCGCCTGGGCGAATCCGCCATGGCCCGCGTGTTCTTCAGGGTCCTGTTGCCACACGAGGGGGCGTCCGCCGTCGTGGTGGATCCTGCGGTACTGGAGCAGCGGATCATCGCCGCCACACGATCCTGGGCCGAAGGCCTGGACGAGGCCCTGCATGCAAGGTTCCCCGCGAACGAAGCCGCCCGATTGTCCCGGCAATGGGCCACCGCCTTTCCAGCCAGCTACAAGGCCGACTACGAAGTGGAAGACGCGATTCAGGACATTGTCCGGTTCGAAAGTTTCGGTTCCTCCGAACACGACGACACCGCGGACCCGCTGTTAACGGTCTACAAGCGCCCAGGGACCGCCGTGCTTGCAGAGGATGCGCGCATTCGGCTCTACTTGACCCGTCCGCAGAGCCTGACCCAGATTCTGCCCTTCTTCCACAATCTGGGTTTGCGCGTCCTGGACCAGCGGCCGTTCCATGTTCAGCGTGCTGACGGACGGGCCTTCTTCCTCTACGACCTCGGGCTCGTGTATCCGCGCGGAGTAGATCCGGTGGAAACGGGCGATCTGCTGGCCGGTTCGTTCTGTGCCGCGATGCGGGGAGATGCGGAGTCGGACGCCTTCGATGCCTTGGTCATCCGGGAAGGAATCGACTGGCGGCGGACAGCCATCCTGCGCTCGTACGCGAAGTACCTTCGGCAGTTGGGGAGCACCAACTCGTACGGGTTCATCGCGGACACGCTCCGCGAGAATGTCCGCGCAACCCACGCTTTGCTTTCGCTTTTCGAGGCGAAGTTCGACCCGGACCGGTTCGAACCTGACCTGTTCGATCCTGAACTGCTCCAGCCGAAGCCGGCTGAGCCGTTGCCAGCCGGAAGTGACGTGTTCGACGTGGACGGCAGCAAGTACACATCCAGGACGCGGGCCACCGACGCCGCCCGCAAAGAACTGGCGGAAGCCATCGACGCCGTACCGGTCCTCGACGCCGATCGCCTGTTGCGTTCGCTGGCGAGCCTGGTGGAGGCCACACTGCGCACCAACTTCTACCTGGGCAAGCCGTACATGAGTTTCAAGCTCAACCCCTCCAACATCCCGGCCGCACCGGCACCCCGGCCGCTGTACGAAATTTGGGTCTACTCACCGCGGGTAGAAGGCGTCCACTTGCGTTTCGGCGCCATTGCCCGCGGCGGCTTGCGCTGGTCTGACCGGCGTGAAGACTTCCGCACGGAGGTCCTGGGGCTCGTGAAGGCCCAGACGGTTAAGAACGCCGTGATCGTTCCGACTGGAGCCAAGGGCGGTTTCTACCCCAAACAGCTCCCCGATCCCTCCGAAAACCGGGCGGCCTGGCTGGCCGAGGGCCAGGAAAGCTACCGGATCTTCATTCGTGGACTGCTGGACATCACGGACAACCTGGTTGCCGGACCCGACGGCGTTTCGAACGGCCGTGTGGTCCCGCCCCAGCGCGTCGTACGGCACGACGGCGACGACTACTACCTCGTCGTGGCTGCGGACAAAGGCACGGCCACGTTCTCCGACATTGCCAACGCCCTGGCCGCGGAATACGGATTCTGGCTTGGGGATGCGTTCGCGTCCGGCGGTTCGGTGGGCTATGACCACAAGCAGATGGGCATCACCGCGCGCGGCGCCTGGGAGTCAGTGCGGCAACATTTCAGCGAGCTGCTCATCGACTCCAGTACGGAGGATTTCACCGTGGTGGGCATCGGCGACATGAGCGGCGATGTGTTCGGCAACGGCATGCTGCTCTCGGACCACATCAAGCTGGTGGCGGCCTTCGATCACCGTCACATTTTCCTGGACCCCACGCCTGACCCCGCCATCTCCTTCGCCGAGCGGAAACGGCTCTTCAGGCTCCCCCGATCGTCTTGGGCCGACTACAACCCCGCGAAGCTCAGTCCCGGTGGAGGGGTGTTCTCCCGGCTGGAGAAGTCAATCAGCATCACCGAACCGGTCCGCGTCGCCTTGGGATTGGATGAGGGTACGACGGCGATGTCCCCGCCTGAGCTCCTCAGGGCGGTCCTCATGGCCCCCGTCGACCTGCTGTACAACGGCGGAATCGGCACCTACGTCAAGGCCTCCACGGAGACGCATGCCGACGTCGGAGACAAATTGAACGATCCCATCCGCGTCAACGCCGCCCAACTGCGCACCCGGATCATCGCTGAGGGTGGAAACCTCGGCATTACCCAGCGCGGCAGGATCGAGGCCGCGCTGGCCGGGATCCTCGTGAACACCGATGCCATCGACAACTCCGCCGGCGTGGACTGCTCGGATCACGAGGTGAATATCAAGATCTTCCTGGACCAAATGATCACGGCGGCCAAGATGCCTCCGAACGAAAGAACGGCCTTCCTGCACTCCCTTCAGGACGAAGTGGGGCGGCTCGTCCTGAAAACCAACGTTGACCAAAATGTCCTCCTCCTCAATGACAAGCAGTTGGTCCTGCAATGGAGCCCCAGCTTCGAACGGACCATGGACTGGCTCGACTCGGCCACGGACTTGGACCGCAAGCTTGAATGCCTGCCGACTACCGAGGAGCTCCGGGCCCGCGTCAAGACCGGGATGGGACTGACTGCGCCCGAACTAGCTGTGTTGGCGGCCTATGCCAAGATCGAGCTGGCCCGGGAACTGACCGAGGGCGGACTCGCGGACGATCCGTGGTTCTCGCAGACGTTGCGGGAGTATTTCCCCCGCCAGCTCTCGGAACGGTTCGGCGATGACCTCTCCACGCATCCCTTGCGCCGCCAAATCGTGGCTACCGTGGTTGCCAACGACATGATCAACCTCGGCGGCATAGCCTTCGCGTTCCGCGCCATGGAGGAAACCACCGTTTCGGCGGCCGCGGTGGCGCGTGGATTCGTGGTGATGCGCCATATCTGGGACTTGGATTCGGTCACTGAAGCCCTGGCCCGGGTGCCGGCGAGCATTCCCAAGGAACACGTATGCGCTGTGGCCCTGGACATGCGGCGCCTCCTTGACCGGTCCACCCGCTGGTACGTCACCCACGATTTCCGGGACAAGCCCATTGCGGACGCCTTTGCGCGGCTCGAACGGCCCATGTCCTTGGTGCGGGCCAATTTCACGAGCTTCCTGCATGGCATCAACCTGGCCCACTCGTTGAACCGCCTTGCCCACACGGATTCGGTGGGCCTGCCACACGACTTGGGCATCCGTGCCTCCGAACTCCTGGTCAGCTACGGCCTGCTGGACATTTCCGCGATCGCCGAAGAGCTGCAAGAGCCGGTCGCGGGTGTGGCTGAGGTCTACTTTGCCGTGTTCGAACGGATCTCGGCCATCCCCTTGCTGGAACACATCACCCTGTTGCCGCGGGACACGCACTGGGAAGCGTTGGCGCGTGCAGCCCTCCGGGACGATATGTACCTGGTGCTTGCCGACATGACCAAGGCGGTGGTCCGGCACACCCCCCGTTCCTCGGAGGCAACTGCCGACCCCGTTGAGCGGATCATGGATTGGGAACGCGGAAACATCGAACAACTCGCGCGTGTTCAGGACACCATCAAGGCGGCCATCAAGCCCGGTCCGGTGGACATCGCGGCCCTCTCGGTAGCCGTGAAGCTCCTTCGGGCCATGGTCCGCCGGTGACCCAGCTCCCAGAATGACAGACATCCGATGACAGTTTGCTATCTTTTTATGCAGGAATTGCCGCTCCCCCCGCGGCAGCCTGCAGAAGGAGGCCCCCCAATGAGCACAGCCACGATAGAACACAACGAGATCCATTTGTCCTTTTCATCCGTCGATGAAGTCCACGCAGGCCTTGACCGTGCTGTCGGCACGCTCATCGAAGCCGCAGCCGAAGACGGCCGTTGCGGGATCCTGGTGACCCGCCGCGAGCCCGGAAGGTACACGGTTGCCTTGGACGAGTCCGTGCCATTCGGCCAGACTCTCGAGATCGTCGCCGCTTAGCCGCAGGCTAAGTAGCCAGAAACGGCCCTTCCGCGTTCATCGGAAGGGCCGTTTCTCTTGGTTTAGACGGCGACTCTGCCGGCTACACCCGACGCAACTCCACGCCGTCGGACTTCATGAAAAGCTGCTTGGCGGCTTCGTCGGCGCCGGGTCCTGCAGGTTCGAGCCACACAACGTTGCCGCTGCCCGAGACTTCCTGCACCTCCCCCGCCGCGACCACATGTGCGTGCCTTACGACTTCGATCCGCTCCCCCACCTTCAACGTTCCCCAATTGGAAACGACGGCGGACTGTGCGATTCGCCTGGACAGGACTGTCCCGCGTGCCTTCATTGAACTTCTACCCCTTTGTGGATGTTCGTTGTTGTTTCAGTTGTAAACGGATTTCCCCGGCAGGCCCACGACATCGTCGGCGTGGACATGCCGTACCCCATAAGTTCTACTACACAGAAAGCGCCCCGGGGCACGTATTGCCAAACATTTCCGGGGCGCTTCCTAATGTTCACTCGAACGGTATTTTGTTCGGCGTCAGGCGAGAATTCCAACGGCGGATTCGGCGGCGGCGCGGACCTCGCCAGCGCCTACAAGACGGTCCGCCGCTTCCAGCTCAGGTGAGAGGAAACGGTCAGTTCCAGGACCGTCGACGACGCCGCGCAGCACCTCGATCACGGCGGAGCCAGCAGGCCCCGGAGTGAGTTCCCCACCGGACAGTTTGGTGCGGATGTCGAGGGCACGGGTGCTCGTGACGAGTTCCACGGCCAGGACGCGGCGCAGGTTCTCCACGGCCTTGCGGAGCTTGCGTGCCGCGTGCCAGCCCATGGAGACGTGGTCCTCCTGCATGGCGGAACTCGGGATGGAGTCCACCGACGCCGGAACGGCCAGGCGCTTGTTGTCCGAGACGAGGCCGGCCTGGGTGTACTGGGCGATCATGAGGCCCGAGTCCACGCCGGGATCGTCGGCAAGGAATGCCGGGAGTCCGTGCGAGCGGGCCGGGTCCAGCATGCGGTCCGTGCGGCGTTCGGCGATCGAGGACAAGTCCGCGACGGCGATGGCCAGGAAGTCCAGCACATAGGCCACCGGAGCGCCATGGAAGTTTCCATTGGAAGACACACGGCCGTCCGGGAGCACCACGGGGTTGTCGATGGCAGCTGCCAACTCGCGGGAAGCAACCAGCTCAGCGTGCGTCACGGTGTCGCGGACTGCGCCTGCCACCTGGGGTGCGCAGCGGAGCGAGTATGCGTCCTGGACCTTGGTGTCATTGACGCGGTGCGAAGCGACGATCGGCGAGTTGGAAAGCACCCTCAGCATGTTGTCTGCACTGGCGGCCTGGCCCGGGTGGGGACGCAGGGCTGCGTGCAGTTCCGGGAGGAACACCTGGTCCGTGCCGAGCAGCGCCTCGACGCTGAGCGCGGCGGTGATGTCCGCCGTCGTGAGCAGCAAGTGCAGGTCAGCGATGGCCATCAGCAGCATGCCGAGCATGCCCTCGGTGCCGTTGACCAGCGCGAGGCCTTCCTTTTCCGCAAGGACTACCGGCTCGATGCCGTGCGCGGCGAGGAGCTCGGCCACCGGCTTCTTTCCGGCGGCGCCGTAGAGCTCGCCGTCGGGGCCGGTTGCTTCGCCTTCGCCCATCAGGACGAGGGCGCAGTGGGACAGCGGAGCGAGGTCGCCGGAGCAGCCCAGGGATCCGAACTCGCGGACCACGGGGGTGATGCCTGCGTTGAGGACGTCCACCATGGTCTGCAGAACCACGGGACGAACGCCTGTACGGCCCGACGCCAAGGTCTTGGCGCGCAGGAACATGATGCCACGGACCACTTCGCGCTCCACGGCCGGGCCCATGCCGGCGGCGTGGCTGCGGATCAGCGACTTCTGCAGCTGGGTGCGGAGCTCGTTGGGGATGTGGCGGTTGGCCAGGGCACCGAAGCCCGTGGAGACGCCGTACGCCGGAACCTCGCTGTGGGCGAGGCCGTCGATGTGGGCGCGGACTTTAGCGACCGTGTCCAGGGCTTCCTGGGAGATGGTCACCTTGGCGTCGTGGCGTGCGACGGCGACGACGTCCTCCGGCGTGACTCCGCTGGAGCCGAGGATGACCGTCTGGCGGCCAAGGGATGTTGCTGGGGCCACGGGGACAGGGTTCCCTGGCCGAGCTTGCGAGGTTAGGGGGTTATTGGGGAGAACAGTCACGGTGTTCCTACTTCTCGTTCATCGGGATGCGGACGCCGCGCTCTGCTGCGACTTCGATGGCGCGTTCGTAGCCGGCGTCGGCGTGGCGGATGACGCCCATGCCGGGGTCATTGGTGAGGAGGCGTTCGAGTTTCTGGGCGGCGAGCTCGGTGCCGTCGGCCACGGAGACCTGGCCGGTGTGGATGGAGCGGCCGATGCCCACGCCGCCGCCGTGGTGGATGGAGACCCAGGTGGCGCCCGAGGACGCGGCGGTCAGGGCGTTCAGCAGCGGCCAGTCCGCGATCGCGTCGGAGCCGTCCTTCATGGCTTCGGTTTCCCGGTACGGGGAGGCCACGGATCCGGAGTCCAGGTGGTCGCGGCCGATCACGATGGGGGCCTTGACCTTGCCTTCGGCCACGAGCCGGTTGAACAGCAGGCCGGCCTTGGCGCGTTCGCCGTAGCCGAGCCAGCAGATGCGGGCCGGGAGGCCTTCGAACTCGACCCGCTCCTGCGCGGCGTCGATCCACTTGTGCAGGTGCTTGTTCTCCGGGAAGAGTTCCTTGATGGCCTTGTCGGTCACGGCGATGTCCTCCGGGTCACCCGAGAGCGCGACCCAGCGGAACGGGCCCAGGCCCTCGCAGAACAGCGGCCGGATGTAGGCCGGGACGAAGCCGGGGAACTCGAACGCCCGCCCGTAGCCGCCCTTGCGTGCCTCGTCGCGGATGGAGTTGCCGTAGTCGAAGACCTCGGCCCCGGCGTCCTGGAACTCGACCATGGCCTGCACGTGCCGGGCCATGGAGGCCTGGGCCTTCTTCGTGAACCCTTCCGGGTCCGCCTCGGCCTCGGTGTGCCACTCGGCCACGGTGATGCCCTCGGGCAGGTAGGACAGAGGATCGTGCGCGGAGGTCTGGTCGGTCACGACATCGATGGACAGTTCCCCGGCCTGGTGGCGGCGGAGCAGTTCGGGGAAGACCTCGGCGGCGTTGCCGACGTAGCCCACGGACCAGCCGCGGCGCTCTTCCTTGGCCTTGACGACCTTGGCGATCGCGGTGTCCAGGTCGGTCTCGACCTCGTCCAGGTAGCGCTTGCCGACGCGGCGGCGCAGCCGGGACTCGTCCACGTCCACGATCAGGCAGGCCCCGTCGTTCAGGGTCACGGCCAGCGGCTGGGCCCCGCCCATGCCACCGCACCCACCGGTGAGGGTCAGGGTCCCGGCCAGCGGTCCCTCGGTGCCCGTGCTGGGAGCCATGCGGCCTTCGGCCTGGAGCTTGTTCCCGACGGCGGCGAAGGTCTCGTAGGTGCCCTGCAGGATGCCCTGGGTGCCGATGTAGATCCAGGAACCGGCGGTCATCTGCCCGTACATCATCAGGCCCTCGGCCTCAAGGCGGCGGAATTCGGGCCAGGTCGCCCAGTCGCCCACGAGGTTCGAATTTGCCAGCAGCACCCGCGGCGCCCATTCGTTGGTGCGGAACACGCCCACGGGCTTGCCGGACTGGACCAGGAGGGTTTCGTCCTTCTCCATGGTCTCCAGGGTCCGGGTGATCGCATCGAACGCGGCCCAGGACCGGGCGGCGCGGCCCGTGCCGCCGTACACGACCAGGTCATCCGGACGCTCGGCGACCTCCGGATCCAGGTTGTTCATCAACATGCGCAGCGGCGCCTCGGTCTGCCAGCTCTTCGCGGTCAGCTCGGTACCGCGGGCAGCTTTGACCGGACGGGCTCCGGTAGTGAAATCGGCGGGTGCCATGGTGACTCCTTCGTCTCTGGAGGTTGCTAGGTGTAAGTCCTTCTGTATCCAGTAGAGCCCTTCCGCAACCGTCTTGGAACGGCTTTATGAAGGGTGCTGTCCGGGATTACAGACTCAACTAACGGGGGGCGGGAGGGGTGCAGCGGGAGGCTATTGCCCCGGGCGGCCGTGAATGCGGATCGACAGCTCGTCCGCCGTTTTTTGGATGCGGGCGGCCAGTGCAGGCCATTCCTCAACCGGCACCCGGTCCTCGAGGAACGTCACGGCGACTGCCGCCGTCGGCCATCCCAAATGGTCGGTGACGGCGGCGGCCACCGAGCCGAAGCCTGGCGTGACTTCGCCGTGTTCAGTGGCGTAGCCGCGCTGCCGGACCTGGTCCAGGTGCGAGGACAAGGCCGAGTACTTCATGATGGGCGATTCCATCTCATGCCGGGCCGTGAAGGCGGCGGCATTCGGATACAGGGCCCTGACCTGCGATTTCGGCAGTGCGGCCAGGATGGCGCGTCCGCTGGCGGTGAGGTGGCTGGGAAGCCGGACCCCGACGTCGGTCACCAGGGACGGACGGTTCTTGGCCCGCTCTTCCACGATGTAAAGCACATCGCGGCCATGCAGCACGGCCAAATGCGCGCTCTCACCGATCGCATCCACGAGGGCGGCAAGCATAGGGCGGCCGAGGCGCGACAAAGGCTCTTGCCGCGAGTAGGCCGAACTGAGTTCAAAGGCGCTAATGCCCAGTCCGTAGCGCTGTTCCTCGTGAAGGTGCAGGACGAAACCGTTGGCCTCCATGACGCCGAGCAAGTGATAGACGCTGGACCGGGGCAGGCCAAGCGCGGTAGCGATGTTGGACGCTGCCATCGGGCCGCGCCGGGAAGCAAGCAACTTCAGGATGCGCAGGGTGTTTTCAGCGGCAGGAACCTTGGAAGCGGCCCGGCCTTGGGTGGACGGCTGTATGGTCATGGCTCCTCTTCGAGTGCACTGTCATCCCCGGCACGCCCTGCTGCCGCAAAGGCGATAGTCAGGGTGTCCGGGATCCCGTACTTAAGCGTGCGCCCCGTAGGGCGGTTCGGAAACCAATCAGAACATTAAGCTGTCTGGAATACCAGACAATCGCAAGCCTGTTGGACTAGCTATCGGCCGCCGCCACTGCGACTACTACTTTGCCCCGTGCACCGCGGCCATGCACGTATCGGATTGCGTCGGGAGCTTCGGCGAGGGGAAAGGTCTTGTCGATGAAAGGCGTGACTTTGCCTGCCTCAATCAACCCCGTCAGGAAGCGCAAGTCTTCCTGACGTTCCACGGCCATCAGGCCACTCAGCTTTTGACCCAGGAACAGCGACAGCATGGGCGCGCGAAGGGCGCGGTCGAAGCCACCCAGCCAACGGCCACCGCCTTCCCCGCCGACGATGATGAGCCGCCCCCGCGGGGCGAGTGCCCGCCGAAGCTGCTTGAGCGGACGGTTGCCAGCGGTGTCCAGGATGAGGTCGTAGTGCGTGGTTCCATCAGTGGCATCTTCGCTGGCGTAGTCGATGACGTGGTCGGCGCCTGCCGATCGGACCACCTCCATTTTCGGCGCGCTACACACGCCACTGACCACCGCGCCGAACGCTTTCGCCAACTGGACGGCGAACAATCCCACTCCGCCCGCCGCGCCGATGATCAGGACCTTCTCCCCCGCTAGCAGCTTCCCACTGTCCCGGAGGCCTTGCAGGGCGGTTGTGGCCGAGATGGGGACGGCTGCGGCCTGCTCGAAGCTGAGCGTGGAGGGCTTCGGCGCAATCTTCTCCTCCTTCGCGCACGCGTATTCGGCAAAGGAACCTTCGCACGTTCCGAAGACCTCGTCACCCGGCCGGAACTGGGTCACCTTCGCGCCGACGGATTCCACCGTGCCCGCCACGTCCCTGCCACGGATGCGGTTCTTAGGCTTCCTTACCCCGAAGCCAAACACCCTCGTGAGGTATGGGAGACCCGTCATCAGATGCCAGACGCCGGGATCGACGCCGGCAGCGCGGACGCGTACGAGGACCTCGCTTTCGCCGGGGACCGGTTTGTCGACCTCGGCAAACTCGAGCACATCTGCGGAGCCGTAACTGTCTTGAACGATCGCTTTCATGATGCTTCTCCTTCGCTGTCCGGGTACTGGAACACGTCGTCGAGCGGCACGTTCAAGACGCGGGCGATTTGGAATGCCATTTCGAGGGAAGGCGAGTAGCGGCCCTGCTCGATGGCGATGATGGTCTGCCGGGTTACCCCGATACTGTCCGCCAGTTGCGCTTGGGTCATTTCATCGCGGGCGAAGCGGAGGGCCCGGATGGAATTGGTGACTTTGGTCGGCTTCACCACGGCTGGAAACCCCGGCGGTAGCCAATGATCCTCGCAACGGATCCGAGCACTGCGGAGAGAACGAATGCCAAGTAGATGACGTTGGCGATCCAGAAATAGTCCAACGTGGCCATGGCCATGATGAGCGCCGCCACTGCGCCAATGATCACGAACGACTGGCCGATGTACTCGCCAAAGCGATAAATCTCCTTGTCCCGCTGGTCCTTGCCTGCGTTCCTGGGAGAAGCCATCCGGATCAGGATATGAAGCACTATGGACACGCCAATCGATGCTCCGATAGTCCAGAGCATGGGCGCCACGTAGGGAACCTGGGTCAGCGGAGTGCCGGCCGCGCCGCCCAGGACGATGATGAGGTACGCCGCGTAGGAGCCCACCGCGAGCACGCCCATGATCCAGGCACTCTTTTCTTCGAATGACATTTCGACTCCCATGTAAAACAAAGTTGACATTGCAAATGTAAAGCCTGATTGACATTGAGTCAAGAGTTTTTGACGTACAGGGCAAAGCACCATGTCACCAGGGTCTGAGAACCGAGACAGCGATGCGCCGTGAGTCCCATCACAGGCCGTCCCGAAATGGTCTGCTGGTTAACAGTCCCCCTCCCAATGACGAGAAGGTATTCGCATGCAACAAGCACCAATAGCGGGCAGGACAACAGCCGCCGACGCCGTCGCCGGCGCGGCAACCACCGTTCTCAGCCGCGGCCTCAACGTCCGCCACATCCGCTTCATGGCCCTCGGTTCGGCCATCGGAACAGGCCTCTTCTACGGCTCCGCGTCTGCCATCCAAAAGGCGGGCCCGGCAGTTCTCTTTGCATACATCATCGGTGGCGCCGCCGTCTTCATGGTGATGCGCGCGCTCGGCGAAATGGCTGTCCGCCACCCCGTTTCCGGCTCATTCGGCCAGTACGCCAGCCGTTACCTCGGACCGCTGGCTGGGTTCATCACCGGATGGACCTACGTTTTCGAAATGGCCATCGTGGCGATCGCGGACGTGACAGCATTCAGTATCTACATGGGCTTCTGGTTCCCGCAGGTGGACCGCTGGATCTGGGTCCTGGCGATCATTCTGCTCCTCGGGGCCATGAACCTCCTGAGCGTCAAGGTTTTCGGGGAACTCGAGTTTTGGTTCTCCCTCATCAAGGTAGTGGCTATCATCGCCATGATTGCGGGCGGTGCGGCGATCATCGTGTTCGGCTTCCACACGGGCGACGGCGGTGCGGCACCGGGGCTGGGGAACCTCGTTGACCATGGCGGCCTGTTCCCGAACGGTTTCGAAGGGCTCCTGGCCTCGTTCGCCGTCGTCATGTTCGCCTTTGGCGGGATCGAGACGATCGGCATCACCGCAGGCGAGGCCGCAGACCCCAAGAAGGTCATCCCGCAGGCCGTGAACACCGTGCCCGTGCGCGTGCTGCTGTTCTACGTCCTGACTCTCGGCGTGCTCATGAGCCTGTTCCCTTGGAATGAAATCGGCAACAACGGCAGCCCGTTCGTGCAGATCTTCAGCGGCCTCGGCATTCCCGCAGCGCCCCACATCCTCAATGCCGTGGTGATCACCGCGGCGCTGTCCGCGATCAATAGCGATATCTTCGGCGCGGGACGCATCCTCTTCGGTCTCTCCCAGCAAGGTCACGCACCCAGGAGCTTCGGCAAGATCTCCCGTCACGGAGTTCCCTGGATGACCGTTGTCCTGATGGGCGGGATCCTGCTGGTGGGCGTGGTGCTCAACGCGGTGATCCCTGAGAGCGTCTTCGTCATCATCGCCTCCATCGCCACTTTCGCGACCGTGTGGGTGTGGGCAATGATCCTCGCCTCCCACGTAGCCATGAAGCGGGAGATCAAGCGCAAGGGACTGCCGGCGTCGGAATTCGCGTCGCCGTGGTGGCCCACCGCTTCCGTGCTGACCATTGCGTTCATGGCCATGGTGATCGTCATCCTTGGCGTCTTCGAGGACACCCGCGTGGCGTTGTACGTGGGTGCCGTGTGGCTCGGGTTGCTAGTGCTGGCTTACAAGCTGTGGGTCCGCGGCGGCGGGCGCGTCCGTGCGGACCTCGTTGACGAGACCGCCTCGATACCGGTGGTCGCCGAGCGCTCGTAGCTGCGGCGAAGAGGACGACGACGGCGGCCCCCGCCAACCATCGACCGTCACTAGAGGCCAGGGTTATCATCAGGCATGGTTCCGTTCACCAATCTCCTGGCGTTTGCCCTGGCCTCGCTGGTCCTCATCGCAGTCCCTGGTCCCAGTGTGCTTTTCGTGATTGGCCGTTCCCTTGCCCTAGGCCGCAAAGGCGGACTCCTGAGCGTGCTCGGAAATGCCTTGGGCATGGTTCCGCAGATCACCGCGGTAGCCTTGGGGCTCGGCGCGGTGCTGGCGCAATCGATCCTCCTCTTCACTGTCATCAAGTTCGCGGGCGCGGCCTATCTGGTCTACCTCGGCGTGCAGGCGATCCGTCACCGCGGAGGGCGTTCGACGGCGGCCGGTCCGACGCCGTCGCGGTCTAACTGGCGGCTGGTCCGCGAAGGCTTCATCGTGGGTGCGAGCAACCCGAAATCGATCGTGTTCTTCGTGGCGGTGCTGCCGCAGTTCGTGGAATACTCCAGCGGCAGCATTCCAGTTCAACTCGCCGAGCTTGGAGCCGTTTTCCTGGTGATCGCCCTGGTCTCCGACAGCATGTGGGCCCTTGCGGCAGGTACTGCCCGCCACTGGTTCGCGCGCTCCCCTCGCCGGATTTCCACTTTGGGTGCGACTGGCGGGGTCATGATGATCGGGCTCGGCGGAACCTTGGCACTCACGGGCACCAAGTCCTAGCGTCCTTTTCTCGCGGAACCCGCAGCGACAATCGCGGAATCAGCCTGCCGGAAGCCAATCCACGTGCGAATCCGAGTCATAGACGCGGCAAACACGCACTCCGTCCTGGGTAGGACCATCAACCAGCTTGGTGGTGATCTTCATGAGGACGTCGTACGACGCCAGTCCCGAGGCGGCCGTTGACCGCACCGGGGTCCCCGAGAAGGCAATGGAGACGACGATGAATGGCCGCGGAACCACCGTTCCGGTCACTGTTCCGGAATGGGCAGCATCGCTTTTCAGCCGGGCGCTGCAGGTGTCTTCGATACGTTGGATCCCAGCGGCGTCGAGGCCCTGCGCCCCGGGAGCCGGGGCAGGAGCCGGCGCGGCTGGCGCTGGCGCCGGTGCAACCGGGGCGTCGGGCTTCGAGGTGATCG
The DNA here is from genome assembly GCF_054888235.1 of Arthrobacter sp. MMS24-S77. NCBI lineage: Bacteria > Bacillati > Actinomycetota > Actinomycetes > Micrococcales > Micrococcaceae > Arthrobacter > Arthrobacter sp. MMS24-S77. The sequence goes on along the minus strand of NZ_JBTZRN010000001.1, from coordinate 169,881 downwards.
CCGGGCCGGGGGCTGCGGCCTGACTTGAAGGCGCTGCGCTCGAGGAGGCATTCGCGGCAGGCGTTGAGATGGCGGCGCTCGGCGCCGCAGATGGCGCATGGGTGGCTCCCGAAGCGGAGGGAGCCGCGCTGGCGGTGACCGACGGTGTGGCGCCTGCAACTGAGAGTGAGGCTGTCTGGGTGGCATTGAGGGTAATCGCCCCCGCCACTCCGACCGCGACCACGCCCGCAACCACGATTCCTGCTTTTGCCGCTCGTTTCATCGTTCCCAGCTCACTTCCCTGCCCCTTGCGCGGCCAGCCTTTGCGCGGCCAGCGACCGCACCTTCCCCTTCGTGAAGCCCCCGATGTTTCACAGTGCCGGCGCCCCGACAGTGTCATACATGGCGTAGTCGTCAGTAGTCAGCGTGCCGTTGCTGAAGAGGTTCAAGCCGAAGCTCACGGCTGTGGCACCGTCCGGCAGCACGGGAGTGGTGAAGCTGGCCTGGATGTACGTGTCCGACGCCGCCAGCCAGGGACTCGATGTCCAGTAGACCCAGCTGCCCGTAGCGTCCCGGTAATACACCGTAAACTGGGTCACCGCCGTCGAGGTGTACCAGGCCCGGAGCGAATAGCCATGTCCGGCGATGGCCGGCGGAGCGCAGCTGCCGCTATCCATGGTCTGGAGGAGCTTCGCGTCGCCGTCGGTGTAACCGCTGACAACAAGTTGGGCCGCCATTGCGCCGCTGTGGGCCGCGGGCACGGCGCTGAGGGCCGCATTGTTCATTCCGTAGCCTCCGGCCTGCCAGCACTGCGGTGCCCAGCCGATTCCCGCCGTCTCAAGGCCCGCGTTTTGCACCAGGTTGGTACCGGGAGCCGGGGGAACCGGGGCCGGCGCCGTGGCGGTGTCAAACATTTCATAGTCATCCGTGATGAGGGTGCCGTTGCTGAAGAGGTTCAATCCAAAGCTGATTCCGTTTGCACCCGCGGGTAGTGCCGGGGTGGCCCAGGCCGCCTTTTGGTAGCTCGTTGCCGCGGCAAACCATGGGCTGGATGTCCAGTACTTCCATGAGCCCAGTCCAGTTCGGTAGTACAGGGTGAATTGTGTGGGCACCGTAGACGTGTACCAGGCTCCGATGTTGTATTGATGCCCTTCCGTTGCCGTTGGCGAGCATCCGCCAAGGTCCAGGGCCGGCAGCAATTTCGCGTCACCGTCCACATAGCCGGTCATCACGAGCTTCTCGGCGACTGCGCCTGTCCGGCCGGGACTGACCACGGAGTAACTGGGGGTATTGGTGCCATAGCCGCCGGCGAACCAGCACTGGGGCATTCCGCTCACCAAGGTCTCGAGCCCGGGATTCTGCACAAGGTTGCCGTTGGGAGCCTGGGGAGGTACAGCCGGTCCCGAGACCAGCGGCTTGACCGCGCCGCCCATCACTTGGTTGACGGTCTTCACGGTGGTGGTTGCCGGACGCGCCTTGAGCCACACCAGGAACTGTTCAAAAAGGGCCGGCTGGATGTTCAGGGGGTCCGTGCTGTTCGCATCGATGTGGTGGAAGGTCAGCTGCACCCAGCCGCCGGCTGCCTCCGCTTGGGTGACCGAAGTCTGCAAATCGGCCAGCGTCCAGGTGGAATCCACCTCATCGGGCGCCGCCGTGTTGTAGGGGTTGGCCGGGGGCATCGTTTCCGCCAGGCTGCATGTCGGGCAGCTGAAGCGGGTCTTGATGTCACCCAGGCCACGGGCACTGTTGTAGCCGCAACTCTGCGCAATGGCCTCGGCTGAGGCGTTTTCCGAGGCAAAAGGGTACGCGAAATCGGTGACCGAGAAGCCCCAGTTGCTCAGGTTGACCCTGTCGTTGCAGATCTGACGCTTGGCTTCGTCTGGAGGCAGGGTGACCAGGTCGGGGTGGGTCACGGTGTGGCCACCGATCTCATTGCCGTCCGCAACGAGTCCGTGGAGATCCGCCACCGACAGATAGCCGGGGTTGTCTGCAAATCCCGAAACGATGAAGAACGTCCCCGCCATGCCTTGGGCCTTCATGATTTGGGCCGCGTTCAGCTGGTCCGCGTTCCCGTCGTCGAACGTCAGGGAAACAATCGTGGGATTGGCCGCTTGCGCGGCTGGGGCGGCAAACACCAGGGCGACGCTGGCCATGGCGACCGCCGCAATAGCGGCGAACGTACGGGAACGACGACGGCGGGCGCCCGCCGTCGGAATGCTCCGCGGCTTGGGCCTCTCCTGAGTGGGCGGACTGGAAACGCTCATAGATAGACCCCATCTGGCTGCGGCTCAGGGAACCGAACGGCACACAGAACGGGGACACCGAACAGCCCCCGGAACTGACGGAACATTTGCCTTGAGCCTAGGGACTGTTCGCCCGGTCTGGCTTGCGTGGCACCTACCCGTCTTTTGCCCGGACTACTCGGGTGACCACTTGCTTGAATTGGGATTCCCGTCCGAGTAGTTGACCGAGTGGCCTGAGTGGCCCGTGTGGCATAACGGGTGAAAGTCACTCATGTGCCTTGTGTGGTCGGCGCCTACCCTAGGCACATCGCGACTGCAAGGGAGTGGTTTTGATGTTTGATCCCACATCGAGGTACATCGTTCGGATGCGGGTGAGGCGTTGCTTCGCGCTGGCCCGACGACTGCGCCAGGTATTTTCCGGGGCAGCCAAGCAGGCCAAAGTGACGGTCTCCCCTTTCAAGCTTGGCGACTACGTGGCCGGTGACGATCCATTCAACGGGAGCCAGGAAGGCGTAGTGGCCGTCATCAATGGTTCATCGATTGGCTTGCGAACTGTCGTGCGAAGTGGTGGGCCGGTGGTCTACTACGACTACCGTCAGTTGAGGAAGCCGTGGTGAACATGTCCGCCGCCGGCATTCCAGCCAACCGATTCATGACAATCGCCGAGGTTGCCGAGGCGTTGCGGGTATCCAGAATGACCGTCTACCGCCTCGTGAACTCGCACGCCATCCACGCGGTGCGATTCGGGCGGTCATACCGCGTTCCGGAGTCTGCGGTGGAGTCCTACATCGAACACTCCGCAGTGGACGAGGCCGAGCAGCACCCGGACGGCGCCGAAGAATCAGGTAGTTGAACTCCAACGAAGCCGCGGACCTGTCAGGATGTTCGTTCCGACGGAATCGCGTTCCACTGGCGGGCACTCAATCTTGACCACAGCGCTGCCTACAGGTTCGTCGACGCCGAGGAGGAGGCGCACGCCGGCAGCGCCGAGTTCGTAGTGCGGCAGCGCGACGGTGGAGAGCGGTGGCCGCATGTGGGCGGCGATGACTTCCTGGTTGTCGAACCCGACGACGGCCATGTCTTCGGGAATGGACAACCCTCGCTGCTTCAGCCCGTCGTAGAGACCCATGGCCATACGGTCGTTGTAGCAGAAGACCGCCGTGACGTCTCGTTTGAGAAGTTCCTCGACGGCGCCATATCCGCCTTCCTGGTCAGGATACGCGTCGAACACGAGGTGCGGGTCAAATGCGATTCCGGCAGATTCGAGCGCTTCCCGGTAGCCCTGGAGACGTCCATCCTTGGCCGGGGCTGGAATGGTTGCGTTGATGAAGGCGATCCGTCGGTGCCCCTTGCGCACAAGGATTTCAGTGGCTTCCCGTCCGCCGTGGACTTCATCCGGGACCACCGCAAGCGCGTCGGAGCCCGGGGAGAAGCAGTTCACCAGCACGAAGTCGGTCTCCTGCAACGCGGCGGGGATCTCAGTTGGGCGATGGAACCAGGTGGAGTACAGGATGCCGCGAACCTTGTGCTCGAGCATCATGGAGATAGCGTCCTTTTCCACGGGCTCGTCGCCCTCGGTGTTGGCGACCAGCAGCACGAATCCGTGCTTCCAAGCTTCGTCCTGGGCGCCATGGATGATTTGCCCTGCGAAGGGAGTCGTGGCGATCGCGTCAGCGACGAGGCCAATGAACCGTGAACTGCCGCTCACGAGGTTCTTCGCGAGGGCGTTCGGGCGGTATCCCAGTTCACGGATGGTGTCCAAGACGCGTTTGCGGGTCGCGGCGCCGATCCGGGCGTCTTTCTTGTTGTTGATAACGAGGGAAACCGTGGCAACGGAGACCCCAGCCCCTTCCGCTACCTCCCGCATCGTGACCGGATGACTCGTCCTCGGAGTCGCCGGTGGATGCGAGGGGTTAACCTCGGGTTCTTTAGAGCTTTCTTCAGACGTCATTGGCCCTCCCCTCACAGTCTATCCAGTGGCGCTTTCTCACCCCTTCGTCGCCCCGCTCTCGAGGCCCTGGATCATCGCCTTGTTGAGGACGAGGAACACGAGCAGCAGAGGCGTGATCGTGATGCAGACAGCGGCGAACGTCGCGGTCCAGTCCACCTTGCCCATCGCTCCGATGTAGTTCTGCAGCCCGAGCGGGATGGTCTTGAGTCCTTCGGAGAGGACGAACGTGTTCGCGAAGATGAAGTCGTTCCAGATGAAGATGCTGTTCACCAGGACCACTGTCACTACGGTGTTGGTCGAGAGCGGAAGGGTGATCAGCCCGAAGATCCGGTACGGGCCGGCGCCGTCCAACGAGGCTGCCTCATAGGTCTCCCTGGGAATGTATTCAAAGAACGATGAGAAGAGGTAGATCGACATGGGAAGGGCGAACCCTGCCAAGGGGATGATCATCGATTGGTAGGTGTCCAGCAGGTTCACGGACGAGTAGTCGATGAACAGCGGCACAAGCGCGATCTGCACCGGCACGATGATGCCGATCAGGAAGAGGCCACGGACGAATTTGCTGAAGCGGAATCCGAGGACCTGCAACGCATAGGCCGCCATCATCCCCAGCAGGACGATCAGGAGGTTGGCACCCATCGTGACAATGAAACTGTTCAGGATGTTCTGGCCGAGGTTGCCTGTCTGGAACGCGCGAACGTAGTTGTCGAAGCTGATGGAGCTCGGCAGCGCGAAGGGATCACCGGTGGCGAAGTCGTGCTCGTTGCGCAGGCTCGTGAGGAACAGCCAGGCGAGGGGGTAGACCTGCACCACGACGATGAGGACGATCAGCACCCTCGACAAGCTTCGGAAGACGTTTGGCTTACGCCGCCGACGTTGGGGCGCCGGAGTGCTTGGTGGGGCGGGGATCGGCCGGGTAACGGGGGCTGTTTGCGCGGTCATGCGTCAGCCTTTCGTTTGAGCATGAGCAAGATGAATCCGACGGCGACGAGGCACTCGACCACGATGAACACCGAGATGGTGCTGGCGTAGCCGAAGTCGGTGCTGGTGAACGCGGTTTTGTACATGTACGTCGTCAGGAGCTCCGAGGACTGGCCGGGACCGCCGTTGGTCATGAGGTAAGGGATATCGAATCCGCGCAGGCCGTAGGTTGTGGCCATGATGGTGGTGGTGATCCACACGGGCCGGATGTGCGGGAACCTGATTTTGGTGAACAGCTGCCATCGATTGGCGCCGTCCAGGCGTGCCGCCTCTTCAAGTTCCTGGGGGACGGCGAGCAGCGCCGCGTAGATGATGAGCATGTAGAGTCCCGTGAACCGCCAGCCTTCAGGTGCTGAAACTGCGGCGAGGACAGTATTGACGTCGGAAAGCCAGGGACGTTCGAGGGCGCCGAGACCGATCCAGCCGAGGACCTGGTTGAGAAGCCCCACCGGGTCGATCGAGTAGATGCGTACGAAGAGGAAGGCGATGGCCACCGTCGAGATCACCGCTGGCAGGAGATACAGGGTTTTGACGAGTTCGCGGCCCCGGCGCAGGGAGGTCAGGAGGCTGGCGACGAACAGCGCACCGCCCAACTGGAGGACGAGGCAGATGGCGAGGTAGCCGAGGGCGTTGAAGAAAGAACGCCAGAAGACGCCGTCACCGGTGAGCATGTGCACGTAGTTTGCGAAGCCCACGAACTCCATGTCACTGATGCCGTTCCACGAGAAGAAACTGAGGAATAGCGACTGCAGTATCGGGAACAGCACCGCGACGCCATAGAGAAGCAGCGGCGGGAGCAGGAAGACCAGGACCGAGAGTCGTGATCGATTGGGAAGCATGGGAGGGCCTTTCGGGTGGGGGGCCTGAGCCCCCCACCGCTGCGTGTTATTTGAAGAACTTAGGAGCGTTCTGTGCGATGGTGCTATCCATCGTGCTGGTGAACTCGGCAGGCTTGACGTTGCCCTGGGCCAAGAGCACGAGCTCTTGCTGCAGCCTGCTGTTGGTGGTCGGATCAAGCTGCGTGTCCCACGGCATCGCGAGCTTCGATCCGAGATCCTTCGCCTGGTCGATTGCCTTCTTGTACAGCGGCGTGGCGTTGGCCGGAATCGTCGTCTGGACATTCGTCGTCGGAGAGAGGGCGCCCGTGGCCGCGTACTCCGAGGGGTACTTGGCGAGGGCGAACTTCAGGAAGTCGCTCACCAGCGGGTCAAAGGTCTTGGAGTTGACCGCCATGCCGATCCCGGAAGTAGCCACGTACTCGTTGGCGGCCGTCGCGGAACTTGGCGTGGCAGGAAGCGTGAAGTAGTCGACGTCGTTACGCACCGCCGGATTCAGCTTGTCGGTCGCGAGGCTGGGCAGCTCCCAGGTGCCGATGTTGTACATGGCGGCCTTGCCGGAGGTGAAGAGGTTCTGGGCGTCAGAGTAGCCCTGCGACGAGAACCCGTCCTGGAAGCAACCGGCCCCTCCGAGCTGGCTTATCCAGTTGACTGTCTTCTGGCCGGCGGCGTCGCTGAACTTCGCATCACCTTTCTTGAGCTTCTGCACGAAGTCGGGTCCGGCGTCGCGGAAGGGCTGGTAGGAGACGTAGCGTTCAAGGGGCCACTGGTCCTGGCCGTCAAGAGCGAGGGGCGTGATCCCAGCCTTGCGCAGGGCCATGCACATCGCGGGGATGTCGTCGAGTGACTTCGGCACTGATACTCCAGCCTGCTGGAAAAGGGCCTTGTTGTACCAAAAGTACTCGAGCTCGAACTGGAACGGGATCATGTAGAGGGATCCGTCGTCGAAGCGTTGGTAATTCAGTGCGTTCGTCCGGTAGCTGTCGTAGACACCGAGGTCTTTGAGCAGCTTCTCGGCATCGACCATCTTGCCTTGCTTGGCGAGTTGCTGGGCGAAGGGTGTGGCGTCCGTGTCGAACAGCTCCGGAAGCTTGTTCGCAGCGGCGAGGGTTTCGTACTTCTGGATGTACGAGGGCCGGTCAGGGGTGGTGATCAGGTTGAGGGAAAAGCCGGGATGGGTCTGGGCGTACTCGTCGGCCACCTTTTTCATGACGTTGATGACTGCACCGTCGGCCGGCCGGGACAGAAGCCACGAGATTTGCCGCGGTTTGATGTCTCCGGTGGAGTTGACGTTGGAGGCGCTGCCGGCGCCTCCACCGCCGCAGGCGGAGAGGGCGAGGGCTGCGGCCGCCGCTACAGCGGCCGTTCGCATGAGTTTCTTCATGGGGGACAATCTCCTTTGATTTGAACGGAGGTCTGGCGCTGGGTATTTAGTTGTCTGTGCGCTTACGTATCTCAAGTTCAGTGAGAGCGACGGTGCCTTCACCGGCGAAAACGCCGATCCGGCCGTCCGGTAGCCCGTAGATCCGGGTGCTCAACGCGACCTGCCCGTCGACGACGGCGACGCAGAGGTCCCCGTCCACGACAAGTTCGAGGGTGTGCTCTCCCGGGACGAGCTCGCAGGGGCGTTCCAACTCGATCTCGAAGGGGACATCCCCCGAGACGTGCCATTGCGCGTCGCCGTTGATTTCGCGGGGCCATCGGTCGAACACCATGCGGCCGCGCCTCGGTTCCAGGCGGATGATGTAGGACTCGTCTCCGTCCGCGCTTGAGCGGAGCAGCAGGCCGCATTCGGTGGTATCGGCTTCGATCTGCAACACCGCCCGCGCATAGAACTGCCGAGGGAGGACTTCATCGGACACCAAGGCCGTGTACCCGTCAGGGGCATGCAGCGCCGCGGGAAGGTCGCTGCCGAGGGTTACCGGGATGTCGTCCCAGAAGCTCTCGACAAGTTCGTCGGCGAAGGAAAACGCCAGGGTGCCGTCGTCGTTCTGGCGCGCCTCGAGCACGGACATCGTGCCCGCCCACTGCCAGGGGCCGTCGTCGCGGTTGTCCTCTTTGCTGGCGATCCAGCCGAAGAAGAACCGGCGGCCATCCCTCTCGGCCGTCTTCGAGGCATAGAAGGCGCGGCCGTCAACGCTGTCCCGTGGCGGCACGATCCATGGCCCATCGGGGCTTTTCGCCATGCGGTAGCGGGTGGTGAAGGACTCGGAGAATTCCGAATAGACGAGGTACCACCAGTCGCCCCAGGCGAAAACCTCCGGGCATTCGTGGGTGATGTACCGGCGCGGATCCCAGAAGGGCTCCGTGTGCTCCCAGGCCATCAGGTCCGGGGAAACGCATTGGGCGATCACTCCACGGCGGCGCTCCGGGCCTTCCGAGTGCCGTGCGGCCAGCAGCATCCGCCACACACCGCTTGCCTCGTCCTTGAAGACGAACGGATCGCGCCAGTCGCCGGATTCGTAGCCAGCGGGGGCGCCGAAGGTCAGCTCCGGATGCTTAACCCATGTCAGCATTCCGTCCGCGCTCGTGGCGTGCATGACGAGCTGCAACGGAGCTCCGTCGGAGCCGAGGTGCCGCGGATTCTGTCCTGTATAGAACAAGTGGTGGATTCCGGATTCGTCACATACAACGCTTCCCGTGTACGCATTGAAGTCCGCGTCGCCGTCCGCGCCATGGTGCAGCGACACTCCATGGTCTTCGAACAGTGTCAGGTCTTTGGTGGTCACAAGATTCCAGGACGTCCCCGGCTTCGGTTCGTTCCGTACCTCGTGCAGATAGAAGAGCCAAAACTCCCCGTCCTTCTGGAAAGGGATCAAGTCTCCGACCCATCCATCGGCGGGCTGGAAGAAGACTGAGCGAGTCATCGGCGTTGATGTCCATTTCTGCTAAAGCGTTTGATCATGGCAAGCGTAACCGAGGTCACACTTTTGATCAAGCGTTTTAGCAGATTGTTTTACCGGGCACGCCGGCGGTTGGATCGCCGTAGCTAAGCAGTCGCGCAGACCGAGCGGTTCCGCCCGAGGGACTTGGCTTGGTAGAGGGCTTTGTCGGCGGCCGCAATCATGTGGGTCACCTCGGCGTTGACAAGGGTGCTGGGAGCGATGCCGTAGCTCACGGTGGGGAAGGTGATGCCGTCCGGAGTTTTTGCCGAGGCCAAACGGCGGCTGATTTCGCTCGCGATGATTTCGGCGCTCTCCACGTCTGCCCCGGGAAGCAGGATGGTGAATTCCTCCCCGCCATACCTCCCGACGAGGTCTGTGTGGCGGACCGAGGCCTGGCATGCGGCGGCGAATGCCTGGATGGCGGTGTCGCCCGCGGCATGGCCGTGGCTGTCATTGAGGGCCTTGAAATGGTCCAGGTCGGCGAGGATCAAGGTAGAGACCGATCCGATGGAGTGCAGCCGGCCGATTTCCCGCGTGGCCAACTCCAAGAAGGATGTGCGGTTGAGAAGACCTGTCAGGCCGTCGCGGGTGGCGCGTTCGTTGAGGCCGTTAATAAGCTGTTCGTTGCTCAGCGCCGTCATGCTGAAGGACACGGTGACCAGCAGCACCATGGTGATCACACTGGTGGCTGCCGGGCTGAGATAGGTACCGAAGTCCGGCCCGTCGGGCCCCTCCACGACGTACGCGATCCCCCGGCACAAAAAGAACGCGGCCAGGACGCCCGCGGCCAGCGCCAGGGACCGATAGGCGTGTGAAACGCTGGGCTTCAACCGCCAGAGTTCAACTGTTGCCAAGGCCATGCCCATGGACATCATGGCCAGATACACCAAGCCGCCGGACCATGCGTTGGTGGCTGGATTCTCCAGCGCCGCGGCCACAGCGGTGGCGACGGGTCCAGCGAGGATCTGCCATCGCGGGGTCCGGAGCAACCTCAACGAACGCGAGCCCGCCCACACGCTGAATGCCCCGGCCACCAGCAAGGCGTTGCCGAGGGGACCCGCCCAGACCTGCTGGGAAGTCCCGGTGAGCAGGTAGGCCATATTCCCGGCAAGCAAGAGGACGAGGGCAAGGCACCACCAGCCGCTGTACGCCGAGCGGGTCTTGCGGAACGATCCGAAAAACAGCAGGCACAAGGTGAGCGCGACAACGCCCAGAGCCACCTTGAGACTGGCCGGATCGAGACCCATATTCGTTTCCCCTCGCACCCCCACCCCAGCGTACGACATTGAGGGGTGCGTTAGCGGGCGGACCAGCCCCCATCCATCGTGTAGCTCGCCCCGGTGACCATGCCGGCGTCGTCGGACGCCATCCACGCGGCCAGCGACGCGACTTCGTGCGGCTCCACCAGTCGCTTCACCGCGGACTCCGTCAGCATGACCTTGGCCAGGACTTCGGATTCCGGAATCCCGTGGAGCAAGGCCTGGTCGGAGATCTGCCTCTCGACGAGGGGCGTTCGCACGTACCCCGGATTAATGCAGTTGGATGTGACCCCGTGCGGGCCGCCTTCGAGGGCGGTCACTTTGCTGAGTCCCTCGAGCCCATGCTTGGCCGAGACATACGCGCTCTTGAACGCCGACGCCCGCAGCCCATGGACGGATGAAATATTGATGATCCGGCCGAATCCGTTGGCGTACATGTGTGGCAATGCGGCCCGGATGAGCAGGAACGGGGCTTCCAGCATGAGGGTCAGGATTCGGCGGAAGTCTGCCGGCTCGAACTCCTCGATGGGAGCGACTTTCTGGATGCCGGCGTTGTTGACCAGGATGTCGCAATCCAGGCTGAGTCCGGCGAGCGCCTTCGTGTCGAGCAAGTCGACAGCCCAGGCGGTGCCGCCGAGCTTGTCGGCGAGCGCCGCGGCCCCGGCGGCGTCGACGTCGGCCACGACAACTTTCGCGCCCCGCGCGGCGAGGGCCGTGGCACATGCTGCCCCGATGCCGCTCGCCCCGCCGGTGACCAAGGCCTTGCGGCCTTCCAGGGTCATGCGCGGGCACCGATAGGCAGGCCGTGGCGAACAGCGTCGGCGTTGTCAACGTCCTCGAGTGCCACGCCGCGGGTCTCCTTGAGCGTCAAGACGACGACGGCGGTGATGGCGCACGCGACCACGAGGTAGATGGCGGTGGGGAGCCAGGACCCGGTGTCCTTGAGCCACTGGGTCGCCAGCAGCGGGGCCAGCGAACCCGCGAAGATCGAGGTGACCTGGGATCCAAGGGAGACGCCCGAGTAGCGCATCCGTGTGGGGAAGAGCTCCGTCATGATGGCCGGCTGACCTGCGTACATGAAGGCGTGCAGGCATAGGCCTATGGTCACGGCGGCAACGATCACCACGGGGTTCTTGGTGTCGAACATGGGGAAGGCGAAGAAGGGCCACGTGGCACCGCTGATGGCGCCGATCAGGTAGACCGGCTTGCGTCCCCAGCTGTCCGCCAGCCTGCCGATTTGCGGGATGACGACGAAGTGGATGACGTGCGCGATCAGCAAGGCGAGCAGCAGGGACGAGGTGTCGTATTTGTGCACGCTCTTGAGGTAGACGATCGAGAAGCTCACCACGAGGTAGTACATGATGTTCTCGGCGAACCGCAGTCCCATGGCCTGCAGGATGCCCTTGGGGTACTTGCGAATGACCTCGCCGATGCCGTAGCTGATGGCCTGCTCCTTCTCCACTAGGGCCTTCGCCTCAAGGAAGATCGGTGCCTCGGTCACGTGGGTGCGGATGTAGTAGCCCACGAAGACGATCACGGCGGAGAGCCAGAAGGCCACCCGCCAGCCCCAGCCCAGAAAGGCTGCGCTGCTGAGCGTGGTGGACATGATGAACAGGACCAGCGTGGCGAGGAGGTTGCCGACTGGAACGGCGGCCTGCGGCCAGCTTGACCAGAATCCGCGCGACTTGTTGGGGCTGTGTTCTGCCACGAGCAGCACTGCGCCGCCCCATTCGCCGCCGAGCGCGAAGCCTTGGATGAAACGGAGCGCCACGAGCATGGCCGGCGCCCAGTAACCGAGGTCTGCGAAGCCCGGCAGGCAACCCATGAGGAAGGTGGAGACGCCAACAATCACGATGGTGAGCTGCAGCGTGGGCTTGCGGCCGAGCCTGTCGCCGATCTGGCCAAAGACGATGCCGCCCAGGGGCCGGGCAACGAAGCCGACTGCGTAGGTCAGGAATGCCTGGATGATGCCGTCAAGCTCATTGCCGGTAGGCGGGAAGAAGTACTTGCCGAAAACCAGGGTCGCGGCGGTGGCGTAGAGGAAGAATTCGTACCATTCCACCACGGTGCCCACCATCGAGGCGGCGACGATCTTCTTGAGTCCTGAGCCTTTACCGGTCGCGGCGGCGCCTGCTGCGGAGCGTTGTCCTACGCTCATGTCCATCTCCTTAGTGTCCACGCTGACACGTGCTGTGATCCACAACACGAAATGCTCCAATGAGTATTGCCGCACATCTTCGGTGCTTCAATGGCCAAAATGGCACCAAGTGCGTGCAGAATTGCAGATATGAATCCGAATCCGGATGACCTGCTGGTCCTCCTCGCGGTGTCGCGCTCAGGTAAGTTCACGACGGCGGCCCAAGCTTTGGGCCTGAACCACACCACCGTTTCCCGCAGGATCGCCGCACTGGAGAAGGCGCTCGGCGGCCGGGTCCTCGCGCGGGCGGCGGGCGGCTGGGAAGTCACGGAGCTCGGTGCCGAGGCCGTGGGCGTGGCAGAGCGGATCGAAGCGGCGGTGGGCACGCTGGGACCGGAAGACCGCGCACCGGACCCCATTGGCGGCGTCGTACGCATGACTGCAACTGACGGTTTCAGCGCATATATCGCGGCACCCGCCGTGGCGCGGTTGCGGCGAGCGCATCCCGGGCTCACCGTGGAGATCATCACGGTGACGCGCCGGGCACTCCAACAGCGTTCCGGCTTGGATGTGGAGGTGGTGGTTGGCGAACCGCAGGTGCACCGCGCCGAGGCACTGCTGCTGGGCGAGTACATGCTGGGAATGTATGCCTCGCGGGAGTACCTGGCTTTCCACGGAGTACCCTCCACTGTGGAGGAACTGACACAGCATCAGCTCGTCTATTTCGTGGATTCCATGCTGCAAGTGGACGATCTTGACGCCCCTCGCAGGCTGGTCCCGTCCATGCGCGACGGATTGAGCTCCACCAACGTCTTCGTCCATGTGGAGGCGACACGGGCCGGGGCCGGCATCGGCTTCCTGCCGTGCTTCATGGCCGACCGGCACCCGGACCTGGTCCGGCTGCTGCCCTCGGACTTCGCGGAGCTGCTCCCCTACTGGATGGTCCTGCGCCCGGACTCGATGCGCCGCCCGGCTGTTGCCGCCGTCGTGCACGCCCTGCAGGAGGAGACGGCCGCGCACCGGGAACTGCTACTGGCGCGGCGTTAAGGTGCACCGACGGCCGGCAAGGGGTCGTGCCGGACGTGGGCGCCAACGGCGAACGCCCGGACCCGGGCATCGTCCCAGATATGCGCGGGAACCGCCCCGCCGAGGAGCTTCCGCGCCAGTTGGGGATCGTCGCCGAAGGGCTCGTGGCTGCCGGCCATGATCATGTTGCCGTACCTGCGCCCTTTGAGCATGGCGGGGTCGGCGATGATCATGGTGTGCGCGAAGGTGTCTGCGATGGTGGCTGCGTCCTCGCGGGCGTTCTTGAGGTCCGGAGCGTCTCCGGAATTCACGATATACAGCCCGCCCGGGGCAAGCACCCTCTGTGCGTGATCGTTGAACTCCCGGGTTGTGAGCGCCCGTGGTGTGAAGGCTCCGGCAAAGACATCCCGAATGATGAGGTCGCGCGTATCCGGGGTGAGGCTCTCGGTGACCTCCCTCGCTTCACCCACCCGGATTCGAAGCAGCGGGGCCTTGGGGAGATCGAACCAGCCGCGCACGTATTCAGCGAGCTTGCCGTCGAGCTCCACCACCACTTGGCGTGCATCGGGATAAGCCGCGTGGAAGTACCGGGCCAGGGAACATGCTCCGCCGCCGAGATGCAAGGCACGCAGCTTCGGTTTCGCCTCCGGGGGCCACTTGGATTCGACCAAAGCCGCGATCCAGCGCATGTACTCGAAGTCCAGGAACAGCGGCTCCGCAACATCAATGTGCGAGCTCATGACGCCGTTGATCTTGAGGAGCCAGCCGTTGGAGTTATCAGGATCGGCAACGAGTTCACAGTCGCCGGTATCGATGTAGTAAACGCCCTCCACGGGACCGTCCGGCTTTGTGCCGGCGGGCACCTCGATGACTCCGGCGACCTGCCCGGCGCCCCTGTTTTTGCCCCGCTTTGCCACTATAGCCGCCCTCTTCCGGTCATGCTTCAACCCTAGTTGACGCAGCTGTCTTCGCGGTCAGCCCCCGACGGCGCGACGCACCCGGCGTCGTCAGCCCCCGACGGCGGGACGCACCATCCGGATCTCCGGCAGTTCGTGCCACTCCGGCGGCAAGAGCTGCCGCGTACCGTCGGCCTCGAACCCGTTCTTGCGGTAGAAAGCCTGGGCGCGGGGATTGTCTTCAAGCACCCAAAGGAAGGCGGCAGCGTTGCCGATCACGGCGTCCACCAGCGCCTGCCCCACACCCAAACCGTGCACACGACGCAGGGTGTAGATCATTTGCAGCTGCAGCTCGCAGGGCCGGTCCTCATCCCGGGCCTGACCAGCAGAGGCGAGACCAACCAAAACGCCGTCGGCGTCGTGGGCCAGCATCGGCTTGTAGGAGCCTGCCAAAGCCTCCCGTTGCCTCTCGATCCGGGCGTTGATAGTGGCTTCCCGGAAGGCGAAGAACTCCTCGGGCAAGAGACGGCGGTAGCTTTCGCGCCAAGCAGCCAAATGCATGCGCGTCAGGGACTCGGCATCGTCCACCGTGGCGGGACGGAGGGTAAATTCCATGGGCACAGCCTAGCGTCACACAACCCGGGCTATCGCGAATCCATCCCAGCCTTTGGTCCCGACCGTTTGGATGGCCGTTGCGTCGAGGCGTGGGTCCCTGCCCATCATCTCCAAGGCGTCTACGATGCCCGGAGCATTCACCTCGTCCATGGAAGGATCCAGGATGGCGCCTTCCCAGATGACGTTGTCCATCACGATCACGGTCCCCGGCCTCCCGAGCCGGATGGCCCAGTCGAGGTAATTGGGATCGTTCTCCTTGTCCGCGTCAATGAAGACGAAGTCGAACGGCTCATCCCGCGCGGGATCTTCGGCCAGCGCGGCAAGCGTCTCCAACGCCGGTCCGATCCGGATGTCCACCTTGTGGCCCACCCCTGCCATGTCCACGTTCGCGCGGGCCACCCTGGCGTGTTCCGGGAGGTATTCGCAGGTGACCAGCCGGCCGTCGTCGGGCAGTCCCTGGGCCATCCAAATGGCGCTGAACCCGGCCAAGGTGCCGATTTCCAGTACGCGCCGGGCACCGGAGATCTGTACCAGCATCTTGAGCAGTTTGCCCGCGTTGGGCGCCACCTCGATGGGCGGCATCCCGGCGTCGACGGCCGATTGGACCGCGTGTGTGAGCGCCGCGTTTGGGCGGACGACGGCGGCGGACAAGTATTCCTCGACAGCCACCCAAGCTGGCTGGGCCTTGTGTTCAAGCATGGCCCCAGTCTGGCACCGGGTCCGGGCGGAGGGAAGGACTGGCGGGGACCCGCGCAGTCCCGCGGGCCGCCAGTGGATCCCTACTCCCCTTGGGCGATCGCGCTTTCCAACCGCTCGACCTTCCCGGTGAGTTCCCCCGTGTACCCGGGGCGGATATCCGCCTTGATCACCAAGGAGACCCTGTTTCCGTATTTGCCCACGGCCTCGGTGGCGCGCTTGACGACGTCGAACACCTCGTCCCACTCCCCCTCGATGGTGGTGAACATCGAGTCAGTTTGGTTGGGGAGTCCCGATTCGCGGACGATCTTCACGGCCTCGGCAACGGCGTCGTGCACCGAGCCATCAACCGATACGGCGCCAGCAGCAGGCTGGCCGGACGGGGCAACTGAAAAGGCAAGCAACATGAATCCAGTCTTTCATGGGCAAGAATGTCACAAAACTATTGGGAGCCCCTCCGTTGCTACTGTGAGCAGCATGGACCGGCCCTTAGAACGCAAGCCACTCAGAGCTGATGCTGCACGCAATGTGGACAAGATCATCACGGCCGCACGCCAGTGCTTCCGCGAGCTGGGCCCAGAGGTTCCGCTGCAGACGATCGCCGCCACCGCAGGTGTTGGCCCGGCTACCCTGTTCCGCAACTTCGCTGACAAGGAACAACTTGTCCTGGCTGCACTATCGCGGCAACTCAGGCTGAATGTGGACCCCGTGGTGGAAGACGCCCTGGCAGCCATGGATGCCGCCGTCGGGCTCATCCGAGTGATCGACGCCGTGGTGCAGGTTGCCAGTGAAGACGCGAACCTGCTTGGCGCCGTCGCCGGCCGTCGAGGGCTCCTGGTTGGCATCACTGGTGGATTGATCGATTCGATGGCAGAGCTGCTTGCCCGTGGCCAGGGCCAAGGCTCGCTGCGCCGGGACATCTCAATCGAGGACATGGTCCGCCTTGTTGCCATGCTGATCGGCGCCGTGGACACTATGGAGCCGGGATCCCGCGCCTGGGAACGGCCGGTTGCCCTGCTCGAGGACGCCATCCGCACCGAACGTCCGTCGCGCCCCCTGCCGCCTCAAACTCCCATCCCGGGGATGGCCTTCGAGGAAACAGCGCACGACGGCGGCGCGCACCACAGCGACCGTTAGACCCGCCCACGGCGGGTCGCCGCCGTCGGGCTCGCCAAAAGACCCAGTCAGCGCCAGCCGAGCAGCCGCAGGCAGGCGGCCGCCGCTGATCCGACGATGACCACCACGAGGAACGGCGCGCGGAGCCATAGTGCAATGGCCCCCACGACCAGGGCGCCGAGCCGGGCGTCGAAAGCCAGGGACTGCCCCGACGCCACCGCGTTGACCACGGTCAGGGACGCCAGCAGGCCGATGGTCATGGTGCCGGCCACGCGCATCATCCGGGGACTCCGCAGCAGCTTCGCAGGCACGAAGTAGCCCGAGAGCTTGGTGAGGTACGCCAGGCCGCAGGCGATCAGGATCCAGAGCCAGAGATTCATTCGGCGTTCCTTTCCTTGCTGGCTTGGCCCGCCTGGTCCGCGCGAGAATGCTCGTGCTGATAGGGATCGACGTCGGGCTCCATGCCTTCGTCGCTGCGTCCGTGGCTGAACCAGCCGATGGTTCCAGCCACGACGGCGGCCACCAAAATGGGCACCCCGGCCGGAACGAACGGCACCGCAATGATGGTTGCCAATGCAGCAGCCGCGGCAATCGCCCACGGCTCACGTCCTTTGAGCCTCGGCCACAGCAACCCAAGGAAAGCTGCCACGGCCGCGCCATCGAGCCCCCATTGCTTGGGGTCGCCCAGGGCATCGCCTGCCAAGGCTCCGACGGCCGTGAAAATGTTCCACAGCACGAAGATTCCGACTCCGGCGGTCCAGAAACCACGGCGTTGTTCATCCCGATCGCTTTGGCCCGACGCCGTGGCCGTGGATTCATCGATGGTGATGTGGGCCTGCGGGTACTTGAGCCAACCGCCGGGACGCAACAGGGCGTTCATCTGCATGCCGTAGATGCCGTTGCGCAGGCCCAGCAGGGCGGCCGCAGTCATGGCCGCAATCCCGGAGCCACCACCAGCCACCACGCCAATGAAGGCGAATTGCGAGCCACCGCTGAACATGAGCAGGCTGAACGCCATGGTCTGCCAGAAATTGAATCCGGAGGCCGAGGCCAACGCCCCGAACGAGACGCCGTAGAGGCCCGTTGCGATGCTGATGGAGAGGCCCACCTTCACTGCCGGGGATTCGAGGAGTTTCATACGCCCCGTTTCGTTCCAGCCAAGCTCCAAGCCCATACGATCAAGGGGACCTGCAAGGGAAGGCGCAGTGTGTGAATTCGCCGCTCGGACGTGGTTCCGCCGGGAGAGTACGCGCGGCGGAGCGCGTCCACATGGCCGGCCAGGAACGCAGTGAACATCAGCGTGGTGCCGCGGGCCGCGGCCTTGCGCGTGGCAGGAATAAGGAGCCCGACGGCGGCGGCCGCCTCGAGCAGTCCGCTCACCGCGATCCATTCCTCCCGGGACATGACCGCCAAGGCGCCGTTCCGGGGTGCAGCTGCGTTGGCAATGTTGTGGCCGTCTTCGAGATCGGCCTGGCCGCCTACATTGTCCTCACGGCACAGATAGTCCGGGACCACGGGAGAGAAGAACTTCGGCTCCTCGAAGTGCTTCTTAGCGCTCGCGAACAATAGTGCGCTCAAGGCCGCCGCGGAGATTGTCTGGGCTGTCCGGGCGGACCATGAAAAAGGCATGTATTCATGCAACCACAGCCCCGCCCGGCACGATAAACGGAAAGGTGGCGCGCAGGGCAGCAGCAACGTCATAACCGTTCAGAGTATTGAACTCAGTTCAGCATAGTGTTAGCTTCTCTTGGTGGCTGTTGCCCGGCTATGTCCACCGCCACAAGAAATTCAACGAGGAGTTCCATGCGCATTGCCCGAGTACAGACCCCTTCCGGCCCCCGGCACGCAGTGCTGCGCAACGGAAACTGGGATCACATCGAAGATCCTTTTGCCGAAACCCTCGCTTACACCGGGGAGTCCAGTTCTGCCGACGACGCCGTGTTCCTTGCCCCGGTGCGGCCTTCCGTCGTGCTTGGAATCGGGCACAACCTGGGCAATAACAGCCATGTGCTGCCCATCCAGGCATGGCACAAGTCCGTCCACAGCATCGCCGGCCCCGGTGATGACATTGTGGCCGTACGTGGCGCAGGAACGGTCAACGTAGAAGGCGAGCTGGCCGCCGTCATCGGGAAGCGGGCCGAGAAGCTCACGGCCGAGAACGCCTTGAGCCATATCCTCGGATACACCGTGGTCAATGACGTCACCAACGTGGACCAGAACCAGATCGACGAAAAACTGTTCCAGGGCAAATCCGGCACCAATTACACACCGCTGGGGCCGTGGATCGAGACCGACATCGAGGATCCGGACAACGTCAGCACCGAAGTAGTGGTCAACGGCGAGGTCAAGGCCCGCTCCGGCTCCTTCAACCTGCCGTCCTCCATCACGGACTGCCTTGTCTACGTCACCGAATGGCTGACCCTGGAGCCGGGAGACATCATCATGACGGGAGCCCCGAACACCTTCGTGGCAGTTCAGCCTGGCGACCGGGTGGACATCACGCTGGGCGGCATCGGAACCCTCAGCAACACGGTCATCTGACTGGCAGTTGTTGTCGTTATAAGGCCCCATAACGACAACAACTGCGAGTTAGTTGGGAGCCTAAAGCTGGGCCAGGACCTGCGCCGGCTTGTTGGTGGTGATCTCGTGGATGCCCAGGCCTTGGCAGAGGGCAACATCGTTCTCCGAGTCAACGGTCCACACCCGGAAGCGTCGGCCTGATTCCAGCCAACGCTGTACGGTGCGGGCGTGTTTGCGGACGTAGTCGATGCCCGGGCCCGCCAGTCCGACTTCACAGTCGTCCAGGATCCGTTCGCCTTCCTGCTGGGCTGCCTTCATCACGTTGGCTACGGCTCCCCCGGTGATGACGCCCAAGCCAAGTTCATCGCGGACTTCTTCCACCGTGACATCGTCCACGAGCTGGCAAATGTGCTTCGCGGGAACGAACTGGAGCAAGTGCTTGACGGAATCCGGGCTGAAACTCATGAAGGAAACCTGGATGTTGTCCACCATGGAGGTCTCCGCGTTCCACCCTTCACTGCCCAGAAGCTCCAGCACACGGTCTTCGAGCTTGAGCTGGTACGGGCTGGGGTGCTTGAGCTCAATGGCCAAGCCGATGTCCCTCCCGGCGCCGCGCAGGATCTCCAGCAGTTCAGCGAGCGTCAGCAGCTGCTCCGACTTTGCGCCGTACTGCTCCGGAATACGGGCGCCCTTCCAGGAGGAGAAGTCGAGTTGGCGCAGCTCTTCGAGCGTCTTGTCGGCCACCGGACCCGTTCCGTCCGAGGTACGGTCCAGGTTTGCATCGTGGAGCAGGACAACGTGCTGGTCCCGGGTCAGGTGGACATCGCACTCGACGCCGTCGGCGCCGTCGGCGATTGCCTTCAGGAATGCGGCACGCGTGTGCTCCGCAAATGCGGCACTGGCTCCACGGTGGGCGTAGACCATGGGCCGCGTGTTCTGCTCCGTGCTTTGGTCTGGGCGACCGGGCTCGTCATTTGTCATGGGGACACGGTAGCCCACGCCCATGACAGCGACGGGGCTACGCTGGGCACATGCAGGTGAACTCTGAACAAATCCCGGTGACGGACAGTGCCCTCCCGGGAAAGGCCCCCCGGCACGCGGGCGCCAGGACCGCCTCAACGGTTGCGCCCGGCGTCGGGCAACGGAACGGTGACGCCGAAAAGGCAGCTGCCCTGCGTCGGATGAAGTCGGTGGCGCTGGCACTCTTGATCCTCATGGCGCTGGTTTTCACGGCCGCTTTCGCCTTGCAAAAGCAGTACCCGTGGATGGAA
Source organism: Arthrobacter sp. MMS24-S77 (assembly GCF_054888235.1). NCBI lineage: Bacteria > Bacillati > Actinomycetota > Actinomycetes > Micrococcales > Micrococcaceae > Arthrobacter > Arthrobacter sp. MMS24-S77. Next base: position 149,470 of record NZ_JBTZRN010000001.1, on the reverse strand, counting down.
TATGTGCGGGCGGCTGCCGAGGGCGGCTTGGTGGGAGCGCTGGCCGACTGGTTCGCCGTCACTGCGCTGTTCAAGTACCCCATGGGCCTCAAAATCCCGCACACGGCCATCATTCCTCGGCGGAAGGACCAGATCGGCGCCTCACTGGGGGAGTTCGTGGAGACAAATTTCCTGTCCGAGCAGGTGGTCCAGGAGAAGCTTGCGAGCGTGGACATCGCACGGAAAGCCGGCACGTGGCTCGCTTCCCCGGGCGGCGCCGAGCGCGTCGCCAAGGAGGGTTCAGCGGTGATCCGCGGCGCGTTCACCGTCCTGAACGACGACGACGTCCAGGCAGTGATCGAGGGCATGGTCCGCAAGCACTTGCTGACTCCGCCGTGGGGACCGCCTGTGGGACGGATGGCCGAGCGGATCTTCGCCGAAGGCCACCACCATAAGCTGGTGGACCTGTTGGTTGACCGCGCCGCGGACTGGGTGGAAGCGAACCACTCCACCGTGAACCGGCTCGTGTCCGACCGTTCTCCCCTGTGGGTTCCGTCCTTCGTGGACGACATTGTGGGCGGCAGGGTCTACAACGAGATCTCCAAGTTCGTCCGGGCGGTACAGCAGGATCCCGATCACCAAGTGCGCCAATCGATCGATACCTACCTCAACGATCTCGCCCAGGATTTGCAGCACGATCCTGCAATGATCGCCCGGGCCGAAGGCATCAAGACCCAGATCCTTGGTGATCCCGAGGTCCGCGAACTTGCCTCCCGCACGTGGGGCACCATTAAGAACGCGCTGCTCACCGCCGTCGACGATCCAGACAGCGAGCTGACCCAACGCTTCAAAAGCGCCGTGCGGGACTTCGGTTCCCGGCTTGTCAGCGACGACGAACTGGCAGGCAAGGTCAACGCGTGGATCGGGGACGCCGCTGGCTACCTCGTGAACACCTACCGCTCGGACATCGCCGGGGTCATCACGGACACCGTGGCGCGCTGGGATGCCGAGGAAACATCGCAAAAGATCGAGCTCCAAGTCGGCAAGGACCTGCAATACATCCGCATCAACGGAACCGTAGTCGGATCATTGGCCGGGCTGGCGATCTTCACGGTGGCGCACCTGGTGTTCGGCTGACACCAGTCCGGCGGGGGAACCCCTCAGCCCAGGAAACGGATCCGCTGGCCGGGGCGGGCTTGGCCTAACAAGTCCAAGTCCGTGCGACGCACCACCGCTATGACGGGGTACCCGCCCGTCACGGGATGATCCGCCAGGAATACCGTGGGAAGGCCCGACGGCGGCACTTGCAGCGCGCCGAGCACCATGCCTTCGCTGGGCAGTTCCTCGAGCCGGGTCTGGGTGAGCGGGCGGCCCACCAACCGGGCACCGATCCTGTTGGAATCGGGCGACAGGGTCCATTCCTGGCTGACAAGGCGGCGCCAGGAATCCTCGTCGAACCAGTCTGCACGGGGGCCGCGGTCCACTCGGGCTGTGATGGCGCGCCCGGGATCCGGGGCGCGCCGGATAGCAGGCAGGGCCGCTACGTTGTTGAAGGCCCAAGTGCCGGAACCGTTGCCCACTGAAAGACGGCCGATCCCCAACTGCTCACCCGATTTCAACGGCGCGGGGCCTTCACCGGAGAGCATGTCCGTGCTGCTTGAACCGAGGAGCTTGGGCGCATCGATCCCTCCCTGCACAGCCAGGTAGTACCGCAGACCGAACAGCGGAACCCCGAAATCCAACACTGCCCCGGGAGCAACACGGACGGCTTGGTTGAATGGCACTTCGGCACCATTGAGTGTCACGATTCCCTCCGCACCTGACACCGCAACAGTGGACGCGGTCACGAACCGCAAGCGAAGCCCGCCCAGCAATATTTCCAGCCCGGCCGCCTCCACAGGATTTCCCACCAGCAGATTGGCGAGGCGAAGAGATTGCCGGTCCAAGGCACCGGAAGGGCTCAGCCCCAACGAAGCCCAGCCCTGCCTGCCGAGGTCTTCCACCAGGGTGAGCGGGCCGGGGTTCACCACCACAATCGCCATCAGGCCTCCACGAACCGCACCACGTCGCCCGGCCGAATCAGCGCGGGGTCCGCTTTGGACGCATCCCACAGTGCCGCCGTCGTGGTTCCGATCAGCTGCCAGCCGCCCGGCGAAGATCGCGGGTAGACGCCGCTGAACTCGCCCGCGAGACCAACAGCCCCGGCCGGCACAGCGGTGCGCGGGGTGTTCCGACGCGGGACGCGGAGCCGCTCATGCGTGGTGACCAGGTACACGAAACCGGGCGCAAAACCGGAAAAAGCGGCCGTCCATTGTGAGGTCGTGTGAAGCTTGACCACCTCGGCCTCGCTCATGCTGAGGAACTGCGCCGTTTCGGCAAGGTCGGGGCCACCATAGGACACTTCGATGGTCACTTCCCGGCCGGAGCTGACGGCGTCCCGTGCGGGCTCGGCGGAGTCCAGCCAGTCGCGGACCTCGGCGGGACGGATCGCCCCGGGATCGAAGGTGACCAGGACGGTCCGGGCGGCGGGCACGACGTCGATGATCCCCCGCGGTAGGGAAAGGCTCGCAGAGACTCCGGCCCCGGTCAGTCCTCGGTAGTACGCCACCACGGCATTGAGGTCCGGCAGTTCCACCAAGAAAGCGCTGTCCCCGCAGGGCAAAAGAAACTTAGGCGAAGGATTCAATCTCCACACCAGCTTCCTCAAGGCCGGCGCGCACCGCCGCAGCCAGCTCAACAGCACCAGGGGTATCGCCATGGATGCACAGCGAATCTGGCTTCACGCGCACCACCGTGCCGTCTACGGCGAGCACCTCGCCCCGCACGGCAAAGCGCACGGCCCGCTCAACTACAGTTGCGGCGTCGTGGACCACTGCGCCTTCCTGCGAGCGCGGCACCAAGGTGCCGTCCGGCATGTAGCCGCGGTCCACGAAAGCTTCCCGGAACACCGGATGGCCGGATTCTTCGGCGAGGCGCAGGAACGCGGAACCCGGCAAGCCAAGGACGGGAAGCCCGGGATCGTAGGCGTGAACGGCGGCAACCACGGCTTCTGCCTGCTCCACGTCGTTGACGATCCTGTTGTACAGGGCGCCGTGCGGTTTCACGTAGTCCACCGAGGCGCCCACCGCGTGGGCCATGCCGTCCAGGGCACCAAGCTGGTAGAGCACGTCCCCGAAGAGCTCGTCGAAGGACATGTCCATCGATCGGCGGCCGAAGCCGTGCAGGTCGCGGTAGCCCACATGGGCGCCAACCCGGACGTCGAGCTCGAAGGCCGCACGGCAGCTGTCCAGCATGGTCACCGGGTCGCCGGCATGAAAGCCGCAAGCGACGTTGGCGCTACTGACAATCCGAAACATCGGGGCGTCGTTTCCCATGGTCCAGGAGCCGAACGACTCCCCCGAATCAGCGTTGAGATCCACTATTTCCGCCTTCCAGCGCGTTCTGGCGGGCGGCTGGGAGCAGCTCGCCCGGGATGGTGTCCGGCATAGGACCGAATGCTTCTCTCGCCGCGGCCGCCACCGCACGCCCCATGATGCGGTTCCCCACTCCGCCCACTACGGCCCCCACGCCGAAGGGCAGGGCGCGGCCAAGGAAGGCGGTGCCTTGGTGCCTCAGCAGCTTCTTGAGGAAGGCGCGCTGGATGGCGTCGCGAACTACTCCGAACCCTCCGCCGGGCAGCTTCTTGGTGAGTGTCTTGCCCCAGGCCTGGGTCACGCCTTTGCCCTTGCCGAGCGATTGTCCGCTCAGGGAACCCAGCAAGGCGGTGCCCTCTTCACCGAGCATGATGGCCATGACCATGGTGCGGGCCCGGTCCGGATCGGTCAGGCGGATGCCGTGGAGCTCGGCCAAGGAAGCGGCGTAGAGCGCGGTTCCTTCCAGGAAGCCGATAGTGGCCACCGCGGACAGGCCCAGCGAGGCCGCAGTGCCGATACCGGGCACGACGGCGGTTGCCCCCACCGCGGCTCCTCCACCGGTGACTGCGGCAAGGTAGTCCCGCTCCAGTTTGGCGGCCAGCTGCGCCGCGGTGGCCTGCGGGTGCCTGCGGTGAAGTCGGCGCAGGTTCGCCAAGACAAGGGGGCGCTGCACCTCGACGGCGCGAAGCAGGACATTGTGGACACCGGGCCTGGCTTTGCCGTTGGCGTCGAACACGGTGTTATGGGCGGTTTCCTGCGCAATCTTCACTGCTGGATTGGGTCGCTTGGCCATTCTTCACCTCTGCATTCAGCCGTTGGATTCGTGCGGTAGTTCCTTGGCCTAGCCTAGGCCACGCACCCCCTCCCCGGCGTAGACTTTAAGGCGTTCGCGGGAACAGTCCAACGAAGGACAGGAAGTATCCGGAATGAAGAAGCCAGCAGAGCCCAACGACGTCCGCCACCACAGCGACGCCCCTGCTGAAGGGGAAACCGAGGGCTGGGTGTTCCACGAGACCGGGCTGCATAGCCAGGAACCCGCCGAAGGGCCGGACACCGACGACGCCCCGGAATAATAGCGTTCAGCCGCGCAATCCTGGGGCTGGAAATGGCCTCGCACGGAGTGCTCGTATCTCCGGGGGATACCCAACCGGGGCAATTGTTGGCGCGCGTCCTTGAAGAGTTGCGCGCTTTGGAGAAGCACGACGCCGCGAGCTTCCGTGCCGTCCGCCGCAAAGTCTCCGCGGAAATCTCCACTCTGGACGCCGCCGTCGTCTTCAGTCTCGCCGAAGGTTTGGTGGAAGCCGGCTTTGAGTGGGAAGGATGGGAGTTCATCAACGCCCACCGGGCGGCTTTCGCGGCCCTCACACCGGCCCGCTTGAAAGAGCTGGGGGCAGGCATCGCTTCCTGGGGCCAGGCCGATGCCTTCGCCACGATCTTGGTGGGGCCGGCGTGGCGCGAAGGGCTGATCTCGGACTCCGACGTTGACGGCTGGGCACGGAGCCCGGACCACTGGTGGCGTCGTATTGCCCTTGTTTCCACCACCGTGCTCAACACCAGGTCGCGGTGGGGAACCGGCGATACGCAACGCACGCTCGCCGTCGTCGGGATTTTGATCAACGATCGCGACGACACGGTGGTCAAGGCAGCCAGCTGGGCGTTGCGGTCCTTGGTGCCGTGGGATCCGCGTGCCGTCCGGACCTTCTTGGAATCGCATGAGACCGAGCTTGCCGCCCGCGTGAAGCGCGAGGTGCGGACCAAGCTCGAGACTGGGCTGAAATCGCGTCGGCGCAGCGTCCATGGCACTGATCTTTCCAACTGAGGCATTCGCTGTTCCTGGGAGTGGCGCCATGCACATAGCCTTCATCTGTCTGCCTGCGGCGGGCCATGTGAACCCAACGTTGCCAGTGGTCGCCGAGCTGGTTCGCAGGGGCCACAAGGTCACCTATGCCACGTCGGAGAAGTACGCGAAGGCGGTCGAATCTGCCGGCGCCGCATTCTTTCCCAGTGGAGAGGATCTGGCGGCCTTGCTCCCCCCGCGCGAGCGTTCCGCTGAAGGCGGTCCGGCACCGGCAGACGGCGGCGCAGCGCCCGCTAGTGGAGGTCCATCACCGATGACGGGGATGTTCGCCGGAATGCCGTCCGGAATGATGTCGGGACTGCTTGGGCGGATTCTCAAGGGCGCAAGGGAGGAATTCCCGACGCTGCTGGCCCGTCTTGCCGAGGAACCGCCGGACGGAGTGGCCTACGACGCCATGACGCTCGCCGGGAAGATGGCTGCCGCGAAGCTGGCCCTGCCGGACATTGCGTTGCTTCCGAGCTATGCCACCAATGAACATTTCTCGATGCGGGATCTCATGCCCGGCCCTCCGCCGCCAGGCATGGTCGAGGCCTGGAAACAGGTCGGCCAGCGGATCCATGATTTCGCCGCCGAGCAGGGCGTGGGCCATCTGCAATTCATGGGAGGCCCTCCTGCATCGTTGAACATCTCCTTCATCCCGAGGGAATTCCAGCCCTCGGGAGAGACGTTCGATGCCAGGTTCCATTTCGTGGGCCCGTGCCTCGGTCTGCGTGGCAACGAGGGGGCCTGGCAACCCCGGGAGAAGGACAGGCCGCTGCTGTTTATCTCATTGGGCACCACCCCGTTGAATGACCGGCCAGACTTCTTCAGGATGTGCCTGGAAGGATTTGCGGACACCGACTGGCAGGTTGCCATGGCAATCGGAGAGCGCGTCCAGGAGTCCGAGCTGGCGGACATCCCGGAGAACTTTGAGGTACGGCCGTTCTTTCCGCAGCTGGAAGTCCTAGCCCACGCCGACGCTTTCCTTTCCCACACCGGAATGAACTCGACCATGGAGGCGCTCTATTTCGGCGTGCCGCTGGTGGCCTTCCCGCTGCAGCCCGAACAGGGCGCCAATGCACGCCGCGTGGAGAATCTGGGACTCGGCCGGAGGCTCCCCCTGGAGGGGCTTACCCCCGGGCTGATCCGGGAAACTGTCATTGAAGTCAGTAGCGATCAGGCGATCCGGGGCAACCTCGAGGCAATGAGCGCCAGCGTCCGCAATTCCGGCGGAGCGCCCGCAGCTGCCGACGCCATCGAGGACTTCCTGCGCGGCCCCACTGTCCGCCTTCCAGTGCCGCCCGATGCTGTGTAGCGTGTAGCCATCATCGCGATGGGAGGGCCTCATGCGCTGGATCAATGCTCCCGCGGGTATGCCGTGGAACAACCCATGGCCGCACGACATGGTGATCAGCGTCGAGGACCGCTCCCTGCCCCTGAACGAACTTCTGTTCATCCGGCACGCTTGGGCCCTAGCCCCCGACGCCGACATTCCCGCACTCTCACCCCGTCCGGATCCGGGGGCTCACGGCCCCCCGGTTCGGCAAGCGTCGCCGAATGGGAGGAAAGGTGGCAAACTGCCTGGAGCCGCGCCTGGGACTGGTACAAGATGAGGGAACGGACCGCGGAAAACAGGCCCACACCTGAGGCGATCCGGCAGGTCACCCGGCCGGGTCAACCGCTCCACCCGTTCATTCCACCATTGTGGAGTTCTGAGTACGGCAGCGAGGGCGTGGACCAGGCGGCTTTCCATGCCTGGCACAATTCCCTGGTCCCTACCGTTCCGCCGATTGCGGAACGCGATAGCCTGCAGGCCTTGATCCCGGCCTGGGAGAGCGGCCTGGAAGAAATCATCGTTCTCCCCTACGCCGGCTTCTACGCCAAACGCATCAGCCGCCGGCAACTAGTTGTTTCGGCGGTGACGCGGAGCGACCCCCCGAGCTACAGCCGGGCATTGGCGGTTCGGCTAGCCGAGGGCGGCTAAGCCCGCCCCTCGCCCCGCTGACATACCGCCCGATGCTCTGTAGCGTGTAGCCAACACCCGCGCGACGCCCGCCAGGAAGGACACCGTACATGGCCGCTGGATCCAAGGAAGACCCCTGGAAGCTCACCACCCCGTCTGGCTCCTCCGACTACACGATGTATCGGGACGAAGCGGGTGACCCTCCCGCGATCGTTTGCCAGGTGGGTTCCACGACCCTCAAATACCATTTGAGCGCCATCGAAGACCTGCATGCGTGGCTACTCCAGCAGGGCGATTGGGTGCCGCTCGGCGCCGCCGACGAGAACAAACCGGCCGTCGAAGGCACCGTTGAGGCCTGGGGGCGCGACGGCGGCAATCCGGTGGGCGGTTGGTACGGCCTGCGCAAGGGATACCGCGGCCGTTTCGGCATGTACATGCCGCCGCTCCTGGAAGCCCTTGGCCTCGCCGAACTTACCCACGAGAAGCGGAACAACAGCATGCGGGGCATAGCGCCTCAGTAGGGAGCAGCTCAGGCGGGGTTCGACGACGGCGCGCGGCCGCCGTCGTCATGCGCGTTCCCGCTGGGTTCGGCACCCAGCCGCCCCGCCGCGTCCTGTTGGATACGTGCGGCTTTGGACGAATAGTCCGCGATGACGCGTAGTTCTTGGTCGCTGTACCCTTCCAACAGGCTCGCCAGGCCGCCCATGAAATCGACGAAATAGGGCATTGCAGCGGTGACCTGGTCCCCCACGAGCTCGATCAGCACCTTCCGTTTGTCCCCTTCGTGCCGGACCCTGCGGGCCACACCCTTGCTCTCGAGGCGTTGCATCAGTCCCGTGACCGAGGCTGGAGCCAGCCCGGAATGTTCGCCGAATTCCCCCGCCGTCATGGGTCCGAAGCGCAGCAGGATGTCGATCGCCTTGCCCTCCGTCGCTGACAGTCCGCGCAGCTCGGACAGCTTTGTGTGGAACATGACGGCCGCCGTCGAAAGCTCCCGTCCCGAGGCAAAGACCGCCTCAAGCAATTCTTGGCGCTGCATACTGACGCCGGTGTGGTTCTCCATCCTCCGAGGCTAGCAAATTATTTCGTCTCACCGAAAGGATTGACGGCACTTGGCGCCAGCCATATATTTCTTTTAACCGAACGAAATAAATTGCAAAGGACTCCGCCATGCTGAACTGCTTTGTCATCGGATCCGGAATCGCCGGACTCGCCACGGCCATCTCGCTGCAGAAAGCCGGCCATCACGCCACCGTCTTCGAGGCCTACAGTGAGCCCTCGGACGGCGTTGGCGGCTTCCTCACCGTGGCCGTCAATGGCTTCGATGCCTTGGAAACCCTCGGGCTCAAAGGCGCAGCCGCCAATCTGGGCTTCAGCACCCCACAGATGTCCATGTACCTGGGCAGCACCGGAAAACACCTCATCGACTTTGACTACGGCGGATCCCTCCCTGACGGCACCACCGCCCGCACCATGACGCGTTCCGAGCTGTATGGAATGTTCCGCGAGGCGGCCAGTCACCGCGGGATCCGCATCGAGTATGGCAAGCGGCTCGCTACGGTAGAAGAAGCGGACGACGGCGTCACGGCCGTTTTCACCGACGGCACCTCAGCTCATGGAGACCTGGTGGTCGGCGCGGACGGCCTCCACTCGGCCGTGCGGCCCCTGATCGACCCCTCATCCCCCGCTCCCCGCAATATCCCCCTGCTCAACACCGGCGGCATTGTCGAGGCCGGGCTGCTCACGGCCGAGCTGCTGAACCTTGAACCGGGGCGTATGAAGATGGTCTTCGGCAAGCGCTGCTTCTATTGCTACATGCAGGATCCGGAGGGAAGGATCTGGTGGTTTGCCAATCCGCTCCAGCGGTCGTCGGAAGATCCGGCCGTGTTGGACCACAGCGCCCGCAAGTCCTGGCTTAGTCATCTCGTGGCCGGGGACCGCACCCCGATGGCCAAGATCATCGCCGCAACTGACGGCATTATCAGGCCGTACACGACCTCCGACTTTCCGAGCATCCCCAGCTGGCACCGCGGCAACCTGGTGTTGGTGGGAGACGCCGCCCACGCCGCATCGCCGTCGTCCGGGCAAGGCGCCTCCATGGCTATCGAAGACGCCGTCGCACTCGGGCGATCGCTCCGGGGCATCTCGCCCGCGGACATCCCCGGCGCCCTGTCCCGCTACGAGAAGGAACGCCGGAGCCGGGCGGAATTGGTGGTCGAATGGGGTCGACGGAACGCCGCCCCGAAGATCCGCGGCCAATTCAAGCGAGTCTTCGAAGACCTTGTGCTGAAGGCCGCCTTCCGCTCACTCGCACGGAAGACGGCCGACAACTTCGACTGGGTCTATCGCCACCACATCGACTGGGACGCGCCGGAAACGGCACCGGCGCGCTGAACTTCGCTTAGCACCCCACGTCCCCTGCGCCATCCGGGAGTCAGCCGTTGGGATAGGCCTGTGCGATCAATTTCGCGCGGAGCACTGCGATCTGGGCGTACATGTCGTGCACCAGATAGAGGTCACGACGCCGGGTCCACGGCTGTCCGGACTGCGGATCATAGGTGCCGGGCATATCGATGCCTTCGGGTGCGAAAGCGTCCATCCCGCGATCTTGGGTGGTTTGGACACAGCGCTTGATGTGGTCCCGGAATCCTACAATTCCGGCGATCCCCGCAGGCTGAGCGGCGCGCAGCTCCTTGACCTGGGCTGCAACGCCGTCCGTGCTCAGATACACAATGGTGCCATCCGCCGAAATGACCGGTTCAATCGAGGTCACCCCGCTCATGTGGTACTTGGACTCGAGGAACCTGGCGATTTCCCACTGGGCAAAGACGGGAAGGTCGCGCCTCGCCCGCAGCTTCGCAACCGTGTCCGCGAGAGCTTCGTTGACCGGTCCAGGCTCGTAGAGCACGCGGCTGGGATCTCCGCCTCCTGCCGGCCGTCGGTTGCCGAAACCGTAGGCAATGATGAAATCAATGCTCTCGACCGGCTTGGTTGGCGGATGCCAGTTGAATCCTATGTCTTCAATGTGGGGTTCCAGAGAGGCGGCGGTGGCACGGTCGTCCAGTTCACGTTCCAAAGCGTCCAACATGGTGCGTGTGAGTTTGGCGTCCTTTCCTTTCTCGGACGAGTCCGCGAGGGCCGGAGTAGTGGTGAGCAGCGGTGCCGCCGCGGTCAACAAGGCAGCGGAGGCGAATGTCCGTCGATCCATGGGAGGAGTCCTTTTCCTGAGAGGTCTCCGGAGACCGTATCTGCGTCCCATGAATCAGGAATGAACCGTTCCCGAATAACTCCGAAACCGCAGCTCCCCACCGGCCTGAGCTTGCGAAGGCTGGGAGCCGGTGGGGAGCAATCGATGGGCCCAGTTAGACCCGCGCGCTTCCGATCACGGGGAGTCCCGCCGTCGGGAAGAGGCTCGGGAAGACCGATGGTGCGGGGACCGGCATTTCGTCGAGGGGCACAGTGACGGTCTCGACGCCGACGACGACCCGCTGCCCGCGCACGCTGACCTCCAGCACGCTGGCCTCCAAAGGTGCGGCACCGGCGTCGGGCGCTGAACCGGAATCCGGGACCAGCGCAAGGCTGATAGACCCCGGACGCAGCTCGACGGACAACAGCCGCCCACGGATCTTGAGCCGGAAGGACAGGCTGTCCCACTCGGCCGGCAGCCGCGGATCGAAGTGCAGGACCTGGCCCTGGTCCCGCATACCCGCGAAACCGCATACCAAGGAACTCCAGATTCCGCCTGTGGATGCGATGTGCACGCCGTCAACAGTGTTGTTGTGCGTGTTGTCCAGGTCAATGAACAGCGCCTCGGTGAAGTGCTTGAGCGCGACGTCGGAATAGCCCACCTCGGCCGCCATGATGCCCTGCACGCACGCGGACAAGGTGGAGTCGCCGGTGGTGATGGGATCGTAGAAGTCGAACGCGCGCTGCTTTTCCGAGGCGGTGAAGTCCTGCCATTGCAGGAACATCGCCAGCACCGTGTCCGCCTGCTTGAGGACCTGGTGCCGGTAGATCACCAGCGGGTGGAAGTGGAGCAACAGCGGGTACTTGGACCGCGGCGTGGACCAGTCCCACGGCTCCAGGGTCATGAAGTCGTTGTCCTGGCTGTAGATCTCCATGTGCGGATCGTAGGGAAGGGACATACGCGCCGCGGCCTGTTGCCACACCATCCGCTCGGTTTCCGGGACATCCGGATGCTCCAAGGCTGCGGCGGCACGCAGGTTAAAGCGGGCCATCACGTTGGTGTAGAGGTTGTCGTTGACCACGGCCGTGTACTCATCCGGGCCGGTGACGCCGTGGATGTGGAACATGCCGTCCTTGCCGAAGAAGCCCAACGAAGCCCACATGCGCGCCGTCTCGATCAGCAGATCGGCGCCCACCTCGGCGCGGAATCCGGCGTCGCCGCTGGCCCACTGGTAGCGGTTGGTGGCGAAGGAAATGGCGGCGGCGATGTGGAACTGCGCAGTGCCGGCGGCGTAGTAGGCGCTGGCCTCGAGACCGTTGATGGTGCGCCACGGGAACAGCGCACCGTCGACGCTTAGTTCCTTGGCCCGGATCCGGGCGTCGGGCAGCATGGCATGGCGCGATTCCAGGACCTGCCGCGCAGCTAACGGGTTGGTGTACGTCAGGTACGGCAGCAGGTACACTTCCTGGTCCCAGAAGTAATGGCCCTCATAGCCGGAGCCACTGACTCCCTTGGCGGGGATGCCCGCGACGCCGGCACGCGCAGTGGCCTGGGCAAGCTGGAACAGGCTCCAGCGCACGGCCTGCTGCAGTTCGGGCTGGCCACCAATGGTGATGTCAGCGGTGGACCAGTAGTCGCGGTAGTGCGCGGCCCCTTCGGCAAGGATCGTGTTGAACGGGACGAGCCCCAACTCGGCATCCGATGCCAGGATCTCGCCCGGCTCTGCTGCGTTTGCGTCGGCGCTGTTCACGACGTAGCTGACGCTCTTCTCCAAGCGGAAGGTCTCGCCCTCGCTCACTGCCATGACGTAGCGAACCGTGGACTCGTCCTCCCCCACCACGGTTTCGAACGGCTGGCCTTCGGCAGAGATCCAGTGGTCCACGGCCATACCGATGCGCTGGTGGGATTCAGCAGTCTCCCAGGCGAGACGCAGGGATCCATCGGAGCCCTGGAGGTGGAGGGGGCGCAGCACCCGGCCGGCGTGGCGGCCGGAGCGGCGGGGATCGTGGGCCGAGTGGTCCTCCACAGGTTGGTCCTGCCGATTGATCACCAGGGACGTGATGTCCGCAGACACCAGGCGATCGGCGGTGAGGCTCAGCTCGATGCCAAGGGAACCCCGGGATTCGATTCCGACTGCGCGGCGTTCCACCGTGGTGACGGTTGCTCCCGAACGGCATTCCCAGGTGATGGCGCATTCATACACGCCCGTGGCGAAATCGATGCTGCGCCGGTAGTTCTGCACCGTGGACTCGGCGAGGCTCAGGTGCTCGCCGTCGACCACAACGTTGAAGTTGTTGGCATCGGGAACGTAGACGATCCTTTGTCCCGTGCGGGCGAAACCGTAAGCGTTCTCGGCATGCTTGATGTCCCACGTTTCGTGGAAACCGTTGATGAACGTGCCGGGGAGTTCGGCGTCCGCTCCCGCCCAGTGGGCGCCGCGGATGCCCAGGTGGCCGTTGCCGAGGCTGAAGAGGGTTTCGAGCGTACCGGCGTCACCGGGAACGTGGATGCTCTCCACGAGCTTCCACGGTTCACAAGGGAAGCGCAGCCGATCGGAGCTGATGAGTGCCATGGACTGTTGGGTTCCTTCTGTTTCTGGTGAAACGGCTTGGGTGAAACGGCTTGGTTAGAGGAGTTCGTCGAGGTCGTCGACCACGAAAGTTGCACCGGCGTCGAGCAGGGTCTGGTGGCCGGCACCGCGGTCCACCCCGATCACCGCGCGGAAGTTCCCGGCACTGCCGGCCTGCACGCCGGACACTGCGTCCTCGACGACGACGCAGCCAGCGGCGGGAACGTCCAGCAGCGCGGCCGCGTAACGGAAAGTTGCGGGGTCCGGCTTGCCCGGAAGCCCGACGGCGGCCGCCACCTGGCCGTCGACCACCACAGGGAAGTAGCCATCCAGTCCGGCCGCCTTCAGGACCGCGGGTGCGTTACGCGATGAGGATACGACGGCGAGCTTGAGTCCCAGCTCCAAAGCGGCGTGGATGAAGCGGACGGAGCCCGCGTAGGGCTCGACGCCGCGCGAATCCACGATCTCGTTGAAGATCCGGTTCTTGCGGTTGCCCAGGCCCTGCACGCTGGTGTTCGCGGGATCGTCGTCGATCGGCCCCTCCGGCAAGCTGATTCCGCGGGAGGTGAGGAAATCCCGTACGCCATCGAAGCGCGGCTTGCCATCGATGTGGTCGAAGTAGTCACTCTCCTGGTAGCCGTCCGGGTGGCCGGTTTCCGCCAGGTAGCCGTCAAAGAGCTCCTGCCAAGCCTGCTCATGCACGACGGCGGTGGGCGTGAGCACGCCGTCGAGGTCGAAAAGGAGCGCGGCAGCGCCGGTCCAGGCAGTCTTCTGGGTGGTATCAGTCATGGTGTGCAGTGGTCCGTTCAGCGCTGGCGGCGCGTGGTTTTGCGTTCAATGAGCTTGGTGTCAAGGAAATGGTTGGAGGGTTCGTTTGGAGCGTCGGCGTTTTGGAGGCGGTCCACCAGCAGGTTGGCAGCGAAGGCACCCTGGTCCGCCACCGGCTGCGCCACTGTGCTCAGTCCAAGGAACCAACTCATGGGGTGGTCGTCGATTCCAATCACGGAGACATTCTTCGGTGCGGACAATCCATGCTCGCGCATGGCCATCAGGGCTCCGAAGGCCGCCTCATCACAATCTGCGAAGACTGCCGTGGGAAGGCTTCTGTGGGCAATGAGTTCGTTCATGGCTTTGCGGCCGCCGTCGATGGTGGAATCCGAATTGATGACCAAGTCCGGATGAACGGTCAGGTGATGGTCCTTCAATGCCCGGCCGAATCCCTTGAGCCTGTCGCTGGACGTCAGTACGGAATTCTCCTGGGTTTCGCGGCCGGAAAGGACCGCCAAATCCCAATGCCCCAGCCTCAAAAGGTGCGAGGTAGCCTGCCAAGCCGCAAGTTCGTCGTCGATCCCTACGTTGTCCCACGGTACGGAAGTCATCCCCACGCTCGCAACTGCAAGGCCGGATGCGGCCAGGAGGGCAACCTCGTATTCGCTCAAGTCAACGTTGAGGAGGAGCACGCCGTCCACGCGTTGGGACAGGCCAAGGAGGTCGCCGAAGATCTTCCGTTTGACGCTCGATTTGCCGCGCAGGCTGATCAGAACAGTGTCGAAACCGCTGTCTCCGAACACTTCCTCGGCGGCCTCGACGGCCTGGGCGAAGAACCAGGCGGTGGCGGTGGGGGCGATGATTGCGATGGAGCCGGTGTTTCCGCCGGCCAACCGGGCTGCGGCGGAGGATGCCTTGTAGCCGAGCTTGGCGGCGGCGTCGGACACTTTCGCTTGTGCTTTTTCGGACACGTTCGGCAGGTTCCGCAGAGCGCGTGAGACGGTGCAGATGGACAAGCCTGAGAGGACTGCGACGTCCTGAATTGTCACGCGTTGAGCCTTAACCATTCAACACGGCCTCAACCCTTTCATCTTCTGGATTAGACGGCACATCCTTGCACCGCCGAAGAAGAGTGTAAGCGCTTACAATTTTGGCAATCAAGAGTTGTTTTCCAGCATCACTGAATGTGACGCGGGGCTCACCTCAGCGGAGGACGTAGTACTTCAGAAACGCGCTGACATCAGTCATTTCCGGGGCCTCGATCCGATGCCCCATCCCAGGGTAGGTTCGCGCGGTGAGAGCCGTGTTCTTGTCGAGCCATTCCGCCGTGTGCTCAATGGCATCACTGAAGATCACGGGATCGGCTTTGTCCCTGCCCCAGAAGAACGGCGGTGGCGAGTCGAAGGACTCGCTTAGCGCCAGAAGATCGTTTTCCAGTACGAATCCGGAGAGGCCAACGGTCGCTTTGAAGCCTTCCGGACGAAGCCGCAAGAGGGTACTTGCCATGGCCATGCCTTGGGAATAGCCCAGGAGGCTCACGCTGCTGTGGTTGCGTTTGACTGAGTCAATCCAGGCGAACACCTTGTTGGTGGCGGTAATGACGTCCGCAAAGTCATTGGCCAGGAAGTAGTCCAGCAGAAACCAGCCGTAGTGGTCGCCGATCGGCATGGGCCCACGGAGCGCAGCGCAGGTGAATTCCCGGGGAAGCTGTGGGAAGAGATCCACCATTCGCTGCTCGTCCGTACCGTATCCGTGCATCATCACAAGCAGCGGCGTCCCGGCGCGCTCATTTTCCGGCTTGGACCAGACGACTGTTTCCATGGGCCACAGCTTAGTGGTGGCGGGACCGCGGTCGGTTGGACCGCACGGGCCTCGATCCCGGTGCGCGGCTGGCTACTGCCTTGTGACGACCTGCCCAGCCTTGATGACCGTCCGTGTGCGACTTTCGTCCCAGAGCACCGACGGATCGTCGACGGGGTCTCCGTCCAGGATGACCAGGTCTCCACAGGCTCCTTCGGCTATACGGCCCAGGTCATCGCGACGCAACAGGGCTGCGTTGGTCGATGTTGCCGAGCGGAGCGCATCGTAGACACCCAGTGCTTCGCATTGCAGGCGCAGCCCGGCCAGTTGCTCATCCTCCAACTCCCCCATGAGGTCCGTACCAAATCCAATCCGGACTCCCGCGTCGCGGGCCAGCTCGACGGCGTTCCGGCCGGCATTCAGCACTTCCCGGTTCTTGGCCGCCCCCACCTCCGTGAGACCGACTTCTTCGCCGCGCCGGGCCATCGCGTCGTAGGTCGCCAAAGTCGGTACCAGAAAGACCTCGTTGTCAGCCATCAAGCGGGCAGTTTCGGCGTCCAACAGATTGCCGTGCTCAATACAGCGCACCCCGTTGAGCACCGAATGACGGATCGCCTCGGGCGAGTAGGCGTGGGCCGTGGCATAGCTGCCCCGGCGGGATGCCTCCTCCGTTACCGCACGGATTTCGGCCGAGCTGTACTGCGGAACCCTGATGGGGTCGACGGGCGAAATGACCCCGCCGGACGTCATGAGCTTGATGGCCGTGGCCCCGGTGCGGAAGCGGTTGCGCACGGCCCGCAGCAGCTCATCCGCGCCGTCCACCACTTCGCACATGTGCCCGCCATGGAAGCAACCGCCGTCGTCCGCGGCCCGGATGTCACCGTGGCCACCTGTCTGGCTCAGCGCCGGTCCGGTAAAAAAGTACCTCGGACCTGCGTATAAGCCTTCGTCGATGGCATTGGCAAGGCCTATGTCTCCCCCGGCGACGTCACGGACGCTCGTGAAGCCCCGGTTCAAGGCCGCCTCAAGTCGCCGGGCCCCTGCGAGCGCAGAGTAGCTCAATGGCCCCGTTTCGTTCTTGGCGGCAGTCAAGCTGAGTGCGTAGGCATGGAAATGCGCATCGATGAGCCCGGGAATCACGGTACGGCCGTCGGCGTCAACAATTTTTCCGGCCTCTTCCACGTCTCGCCCCACTTCCGTGATCCGGCCTTCGCGGACTGTGATGGAGCCTTCGAGCAGGTTCCGGGTCTCGCCATCGAAGATGAGGGCGTTCCGGATTGTCAGTGTTCCCGGCTGCCTAGTGGTCACGTGTGGAGGTTCCTTTCTGCTTGTTCGAACAGCGGGACAGAGCGCTGGGCGATGTCCACGGCCGCATCCACCGATGTCTTCCCATAGCTACCCTCTGGGGCAAGGAAGTTCATGGATCCGATGGTCTCACCGTTGCTTACCACTGGAACGTTGACGATGGCACCGCAACCCAGCGACTCAATGGTTGCGGAGTCGAAGAAGAATGCCCGGACTGCTTCCTTGTCGGCCCCAAGGAACGGCTGCTGGCCCTTGAGGACCTGCTCAAGCCACACGGGGTTGGTGTCCCCGTCCAGGGTCTTCCTTCCTCCGACGGGATAGACCCCTGGGTGGCTCGTATAGATGCGCGCCATGCTGGTGCCTGCGTCGGCGACGACGGAAGCGGTGAACAGGATGACGCCGGGCGTTTCCTGTGCGGCGGCATAGACATCGTCAAAGTTGTCGAACTGGGAACTCATGGGAGTCCTTTCTGGTTTAAGCCGGGATTGGCGGAACTCGTCTTGCTGTGGATTGAGCGGCGAAGTGTGCTGAGGATGAGGTGGACGGACAAAAGCTTGGCTGGGATGTCGAGGGGGACGCCCAATTCGCGGGCACGGTTGAGCCGGGCCTGCAGGGTGTTCCGATGCAGGTCAAGGGAGCTTGCTGCGAGGCTGACGGAGCCGTGGTGGTCGAGGAAGGCCCCCGCAGCCGCAATGACGAGGTCTCTGTCCGGGCTGGCCATGAGCAGGGGCAGCGTCAGTTCGGCCACGAGCAGGACCGAGTCCTCATCGACGAACGTCGCGGCCGCCGCAACGTCAAGGTTGGCAAAGCCTGCCACCGTGCCGGGTCCCGTCGAGAGCGCGGATTCGGCGGCCAAACGGGATTCACGGACGATATTCGGCAGTGCCGCGGGTTCCTCGCGCCAGCGGGAGAGTCCTGCCCCCAGACCCAGTTCCCCCAAAGACTTCCCGAGACGGACCCTGATCCGCGCTTCGAGCTGATCCGCGGCCTCCTGGTATCCGGCGGGAACAAGGGCGAGCCAGCCACCGTGGACTTCGGCCAGGGGGCTGCGGACTGTGACTTTCCGCCAGAGCAGCCGCAGCACCGCTGTAAGCTCCGGACGATGAGCTTCCAACGACGCCCTGCGGATCCACACCGCCACATATTGTTCCTCCCCACGCCAGCCCAGCTGAAAGAGCAAGTGCCGGTGACGTTCCAGGAACGTGGTCCAGGAGGAGTCGGGGTCGTGGTTCAAGCTGACCAAGGCCGCCGTGGGTACTGCTCGCGCGGTGTCGAGGACATCTCCCAACAGCCACGCAGCGTTTACCGACGGCGTGGCCACCTCGAGGATCGACCGGACGAGCTGCAGGTTGTGGACTCCGGATCTTGGCACCCGCGCGGTGAGCCTGGATGGGATGGAAGTATTCGACCCGCGAACATCCACCGTGATGATTTCGACTGCCTCCCGGGTGGGCGTTCCCGCGGACGCCAGGCTCACGCCGTCGTACTCCAGCAAGATTTCAATACCGTCCAGCTCCCTGGAGATGGTCCTCAGGACAGCTCCCAAGGTAGTGTCCTTCGCGACCGCTCGGGCAAACCGCGCCAGCTCAGCGTCCACCACAGAAAGGGCGGCGCCGATTTCAGCGGCGAGTGCGAGGGCGATGCCCGACGTGTCGCCCTCGGCGGCCAGCAAGGTGATACCCAACCGCTCGGCGAGGCCGATCACCGCGCTGGAGTAGGTACTTCCAGCGACGACGACGGCGCTGGCCTTCCGCTCCCAGGCGTGCCGCAGGGCTGCGGACACCAGCCAGCCGCCGGAGCCCATCTCCGCTGACAGGACGATGACGGTGTTGGGCCGCACCCGCTGGATGGCATCGAGTTGCGAGACAAGAACGACGCCGTCGATTGCCGCGCTGGTCGGGGTGAGATACAGCGGGGTGGTGCCGCGGAGGGAGCCGTGCGCCAGGAGCCCGGCGACATCCAGATGGTTCTCGCTTTTCGATCTACGCATGTTGCCGCCTTGGGTGCCCGATCGGAATACCAAAGGCCTTTGGTTCAGCAAGATCAAGGCCCGCCTCCGAGTACCATTGCGCCGCAGCCGTGATCTTCAGGACGTCAATGACATCGCCAACCCGCACATCGTCGATGTTGACCACCGTGCCGTGCTCGGAGTTGAGCAGCGAGACGATGTCCGGGACGGCTGCTGCGACGGCACCGTCGACGAGGACCAGCAAGATTTCGTTCTGGATCTCCAAGCGGATGATCTGCCCGGATCGTTCGTCCACGAGCGTCACGCTGGACGGCAGCGCCGGAAGGCCTAGGTCCGAAGGGCGCGATAGGCCTTCGACGTGGCTCACCCGGGCCCGGGCAATCCGGGTGGCACCCAGAAATTCAGCGAGCTGCTGGAACTTGCGTTCAACCGAGGTTTCAGCGTCGAGAATCTCCCCGATTCGGATCATCCGGCTGATGGAGCCGTGGACTCCGTGCTCGCGCATTTGGCCCGCTGAGCACGGATACATGGCTGTAGCGGCCCACCCACCCATCTCCGTGACGAGTGCCCGCACCAGGGTTTCGGCCCGCTGCGGGTTCTCGGCCTCCACCACAGCCCGTTCGCCGGTAACTCCCATGAGGGCGATCGGACTGATGGGGACGTGTCCGATGTTCAACGTTGTTTGGCTGATCAAGGGAAAAACACGGCCCATGGGGTCGGAATCAATCACCGGCAGCGAGGACTGCAGCCCGACCATGAGGGGAACAATTCCGTTGATGTTGGCGGCGGCGAGCGAATAGATCGCCCGCACCTGCTGGCCGAGGTTGGCCTCGATGGCACGGATGCATCCAATGAACTCATCGCCTACCGGAGGCATATCCGCGATGAGGAGGCCCTGAGTGACCATTCCGATTGCAACCACGAGGTCATCGGGGGCCAGCTCGTCAATGGAGATGAGTTCCAACGCACGGTTTTCCATGGCCTTTTCGATCATCTCCGCGTAAACGTAGATGGCCGTCGGGTCGATGGTGCAGGCCAGGAAGTGGGCGCCGGTTCGCAGGTGCCGGACATCCTCCACAGTCAGTAGGGCGCTCATCGGATGACACCCTCTTCCGCCCCGAAAGGTGCCCGTACTTGAATTTCGGCGGGATCTTCAATCGTGTCCCCGGAGACTTCACCAGCCGCTTGGACCCTGATCCGAACGATACCGGGGTTGCCATAGGGCATGGCATAGACGTTCGATTCAATGATCCGCGTGAGCCCGGGGCTCGCCCCCAACTGAACGGCTGCCGACTCGGCATCTTCTTCCGCGCGCCGCTGCACCAACTGGAGGTCCGCCGGCCCGCTAACTGTCTCCAACCTGTCGATCCAGGCGGTCAGGGGCGCGACGGCGGACCCCACCTGCGCGGCGTCGTGCGCAGTTGCCAGCGTGGGAACCAGCCCGAACGGGAGCGGGGTGTCCTGCCCGCTTCGGAGGTCGGCAATCACCGAGGGGACCGCAGGGCGGACCGGATGGTCGGCCGTGTACGGTTCGACGACGGCGGCGTTGCTGGCGAGGCTCGCCTCGTACCCTTGGCGGATGACGCTTCGCGTGGCAGGGAGGCCCCCACGGATTTGGCCCACAGTGACCCCAGAGTCCGCGCAGATGACGACCTCCCCATCCGGGGCGCCGGCCAAGGTAGCCGCGCCGAGGAGCTGCATAGCGGGTTCGGGGCGCAACCCGTGAATCGGAATAACTGCCAGCCGCGCAAGCGGCGCGCGGCCGCCGTCGTTCTTGGCGAACCACATCGTGGCGGAGGGAAAATGCCGCCGCCCCGACGCTTCCAGTATCGCGGCCAGGTCCTCCCCTGTTTCCATAAGGGCGCTGTTCAGGATGGCTGTGTAGTCACGGTCGCGGAAAACACTGGAATAGAAGTCGCTGGAGATGCTGATACGCATTTCGCTGTCATTGGACAAGATGGCATCGGCAATGCGCGTTTCGTGATCCTTCGACGCTGTCGACCCGACGGAGGTGATTGCAATGTTTCGTACCTCTCCGGAGAGGATGTCCGGAAGTTCGGCCAGGAAAGCCTCCAACCCCAGCGGAGCGAGGGGGCGTCCCCGCAGGTCGTGGCCTCCGCCGACGTGGACGGTCCGGGCCACCACTGGTTCTATGAGTGCCGGCAGCCCAGTGACGTGGAACGCGTCCGCAGGCGGGCGGGGCGAAATCCGGATCGCGATCACCGAGGCCAGTTTCCGTGCTGCGAGGACGCGTCCGGCGTCGGAGGTAATGTCCGTTACTTTCGTCACTTCCGAACCGAGCTCGTGACGAAGCTCTTCGAAGGCGGTGTCGACTGCCTCCGCAACCGTGCGGCATCGCACCGCAGCCGCGGCGGCCACCACGCTGTGCCCGTCCAGCACCAAGGTCCGGCAGCTTGTTCCCTGCAATCGCAGCCCTATGCGCATTGTTCGGCCTCCTGTTCAGCGTTTTGCCGCTCCCTCAACAGGTCATGACCATGTTCCATGTATATAGAGTCCTCCAAGAGGGCCTATCTGGCGCGTTTACGGAAGAACAATCCGTCCGCGGCGACCGCAAGCAGAATGAGGACGCCGGTGACAACCTGCTGGTAGGTGGTGTCCCAGTGGAGCAGGTTGAAGCCGTTGCCAATGACGGTCAGGATCATTACTCCGACGAAGGCCCGCCACATAGCGCCGTGTCCGCCGAGAATGCTGGTGCCTCCGATGACCACGGCGGCAATGGCCGTGAGTTCGACGCCGATGGCCATGGCTGGCTGGGCTGAGCCTGCGCGCGAAGCAAGAATCATGCCGGCCATCGCGGAGCACAGGCCACTGATGGCAAAGACGGCGACGTGGATGGAACCGGTGCGGATACCGCTGAGGCGTGCCGCTTCCTTATTGCCGCCAACGGCGTAAATCCTGCGTCCAAACGTAGTGCGCCAGAGCACGATGCCTAGGACGATCGTCATGGCAACCATGAGCACGGAGCCTGCAGTGAGGCCGAAGAGGCTGGGCCAGGTCCACGTCTGGAAGGCGGCAAGTTGCTCGGGCAGCGGCGCGACGATAGCTCCGCCCGTGATCACGATGGCCAGGCCGCGATAAATGATGCTCACCGCCAGCGTGCCTATGAAGGAATTCACCTTCGTCTTAACCACGATCAGGCCGGTGACGGTTCCCAGGGCGGCCCCCACCAACAATGCGCCGACGAATCCCGCGATCACCCCTAAGTGCTGGGTGATCATCACTCCGGCGATGGCGGAAACAGCCAAGTTTGCGGTGGAGGAGAGATCGAAGACACCGCTGACGATACACAGTGTTGCGGCAGCGGCCAACAGTCCCACGATGGCAGCTTGGTCGAACAAGTTAATGAAGTTTCGGCCCGTCAGGAACGTTCCGGTATTGAGGGTCAATAACAGCATGATGGCGATCAGTCCGAAGACGATCCCGAAATCCTTGACATTGAGCTTGAATTTCTTCTCGGCCGGCTCGGACTTGGCAACGGTAACTGTGGTCATTTGATTCACCTATTTCAGAAATGCGGAAGTCATGACTTCATCGCGGGAGGCGTTCCGGTCGAATTCAGCAACGATGCGGCCCTGCCTCATGACATGGATACGGTGGGACAGGCCGATGACTTCCTCGAGTTCGGAGCTGACAACGACAACAGCCGTGCCCTTTGCTGCGAGGTCGGCGATCATTCCGTGGATGCGCGCCTTGGCCGCGATGTCGACACCACGCGTGGGTTCGTCCACCAGTAGCACCGCCGGAGGATTGAGCAGCCACTTGGCGAAGAGCGCCTTCTGCTGGTTTCCTCCGGACAAATCGGCAATCAGCGAGCCGCGGCGGGCGCCCCGCAGGTCGACGGAACGGCTGATCTCGGATACGGCTGCCTTTTCCCGGGCTACCCTGACGAAACCGCCCAGTGATCGGCCCGACAAGGTGGAAAGGGCGATGTTTTCGTCCACCGGCCGGGACATGACCAGGCCCTGTTCTTTCCGCGACTCGGGGACGAGGGCCATTCCGGCTTTGATGGCTTCCCGGATGGAGTTGGCACGGAGGCGTCGGCCGTTGATCTGGACATGTCCACCGGTGGTTCGATCAGCACCGAACATGGCGAGCAGGGTCTCGCTGCGGCCACTGCCCACCAGGCCGGCGATACCCAGGATTTCGCCTTGGCGGACCGTAAAGGAGACGTCTTGCACTTTTGAGCTGCTCAGTCCCGCCACCTGGACTACCGTTTTTGCTTCCGGAGGCACCGGCCGAACCTCCGGGATGAGGAAATCGACTTCCCTGCCGACCATCAAGCCGACGAGCGACTCCGGCGTGTGCCCCGAGGCGTCTTCAGTGGTGATGTGCTGTCCGTCACGGAGGATGGTCACGCGGTCCACTAAACCCAGGACTTCCTCCAGATAGTGCGATACGAGGATGACGGTGGTGCCCAAACGCGCGAGGCTCCTGATCACCTTCAACAGCTTTGCTTTCTCGGCCTCGTTCAGGACCGCCGTCGGCTCGTCCATGCACAGCACCTTGGCGCCACGGGCGAGGGCTTTCAGGATTTCGACCTGCTGCTGCTGACCGATGGGGAGGTCCCCTGCCATCGCCCGGGGGTCAAGCTCAAAGCCGGTCTCGGCCAGGAGGCGGTCCAAGTGATCGGCGTCCCGCCGCGAACGGAGCAGGCTTCCAGTGTTGGCCCATCGGCCCAGGAAGACGTTCTCCAGCACTGAAAGGCCAGGAATGAGTGCCAGCTCTTGGGAAATAAGGGATATTCCTTGTGCGATGGCGTCCCGGGGCTCGGTGATCTTCACCTCCCGGTCGTCAAGCTTGACGACGCCGAAATCTGCCGCGATGGCGCCGCCGAGGATCTTCAGCAGCGTGCTCTTGCCAGCACCGTTTTCCCCCATGATGCCGTGGATTTCCCCCGGAGCCACCGACAACGTGATATCGCGGAGCACAGTGCTGGCACCGTACCGCTTTCCGATTCCGGAGACGGTGATTTCCGGAGCGGCACTCCGATTGACTCGCTCTGGTGTATCCAACTGTTGTATAGCCATTTTGACCTCGGGAGATGGAATGGAAGTTTTGGCCGGTCCTGCCGGGACCTCAGCCCCGGCAGGACAGGACCACGAGGGGGGATAAGTCGGCTAGTCCGAGTACTTCGAGACGTAGTTCACGGCGTCCAAGGCTTCCTTCGTACCCTTGGCCTTGTTGGGGGAAAGGCTGGCCTCGTCCACTGCCATTTCCACCTGCTGGCCGCGGGCCTTGGCAAGGCCGAGTTCCGTGGCCTTGGCGCCGTTCGCCACCACGTCGCTGACGTAGATGGAGAACCATTTACCGGATCGGACGGCCTCGACATTCGAGGTGGATGCGCCGTTGCCAATGAACTTGATGTTGCTATTGCCAGCCGCGGCGGCCGCACCCGTGATCGCCTGGGATGCGCCGATGACGACATCGACGTCCGGGTTGGCCTGGGAAACGTTCTGGAACGCCTGCCGGCCGCTGTCCTGGGTGTATCCGCCTTCGACACTGGCCACCAGCTTGATCTTCGGATCAGTGGCCAGCTCAGCTTTCACTGCTTCGGTCCGGGCGTTATCCAGCGGCAGGGACTTGAATCCCTCGAGGTAGGCCACCTTGCAGGTGTCTTTGGAGACTTTGGCGCAGGCATCCTTGCCCATTTGGCCGAGCATCTTGCCGTTGCTGGTGGGAAGGTCAACGATGCTGATTGCACCCGGGACCTGGGGCTGGATAGTGTCGAACTTCGGGCCGATAACGGAGAACTCGACCACCACCGTGATGCCAGCTTGGACGGCCTGCTGCAGTGGCGCGATAAGGGCCTGGTTGTCGTTCGCCTGGACAACGATCACCTCGAACTGTTTTGAGGTGACGGCGTCCTGGATCTGCTGGACCTGGGTCTGGGCGTTGAAGTTGGGGTCTACGAACGTGGCGGTGGCGTTGTTGGCCTTGGCCGCCTGCTGGACGCCGAGGAAGGTTCCTTGGGCGAAGCCGTTGGACTTGGCGAAGCCGAAGAATCCGACGTTGAGGGGTGTGCCGGCGTCCGCCGTCGAAGCTGGCCCTGCGGCCGCTTGCGTGGGTGGGCTGCAGGCCGACGTCAGCAGGGCAAGCCCGATGAGGGCGGCGGCTGCCGCTGATCGCTTGATGTTTTTCATTGGGGTGTCTTTCTGTGGGCGGGGCTTAGTATCCGTAGTGGGTCTTGGCGAAGGCCTCGGTGATGAAGCCGTTGACGATGTCGTAGGTGATCTCTTCCCGCGAGCGTTGGGCAACATCTCCGAAGCCGCCACCCCCGCCGACGGCGAGTCGGACGACGTCGCCGGCCTTGACCTTCCGGGCGTTGGCTTTCAAGGTGCGGACCTCGTCATTTCGTCCGGGGTTGAAGACAACCTCGGGGCCCTGGGCATCCGAGCCCCCGAAGAGTCCCCAAGCCGGGGTCTTCGACCTTTCGAACCAGAGCCCTACGACGCAGTCGGCTAGGAACTCGTATTCGCGCACTACACCGTTTCCGCCGCGCCACTGGCCGGGGCCGCCCGAGTTGGGACGGATGGAGTACTCGTTGATCCGGAACGGGTAGCGTGTCTCCATCATTTCGATGGGCAGGTCCTTGAGGGAGCCGTTCACGTTGTTGATCATGGCGGACTCTCCGTCCGTCCCCTGCCAGGCCCCCCAACCGCCTAGCGTGGCCTCCATGGTCACGAAGTTCCGGCCGAAGCGCGGATCGAAGCCGGCGGCGGTGATGATCATCGAATCGCCGTGGCTGGCGCTGGCAACCCGCTCGGGCATGGCCGGCGCCATGGCCTTGGAAACAAGATCGATCAGCAGCCCGAGATGGGAGAAGTACCACTGGCATGGAGCCGGGGCAACCGCGCCAAGGACTGAACCTGAACGCACCTGGGTGGTCAAGGGCCGGAAAGATCCGCCGTTGGAGTTGGAGTCCGGGCTGACGAGGAGCTTGTACCCCACGCGGAGCGCCGAGACGGCCTGGGCAGCACCGCAGTTGACGGGACCCATGGTCTGGTCAGCCGATCCTGTAACGTCGAAATCAACGGTGTCGCCGGAGACCGTGATCTTCAGCTTGATCGGAATCGGGGTGTCCAGGTTGATACCGTCGTTGTCCAGGAAGCCTTCGGCTTCGTAAACGCCGTCGGGGATGTTGCGGACGGTCTCGCGCTCGATCTCCTCTGTCTGGCGGAAGATCTCATCCCGGGCAGCATCCAGCTGGTCCATCCCGTAGCGGCCCACCAGCTCCTTCATCCGGGTGGTCCCCATCCGGAGGGCGGCGATCATTGCGTGCATGTCGCCGATGGTCTGGTACGGGAAGCGAACATTGGTGCGGATCAGGTCCACGACGGACGTCTCAATGCCCGCCTCGACAAGCTTGACCGGCCCCATCCGGAAGCCCTCCTGGAAGATGTCCGTGGCATCCATGGAACCGCCGACATCCTTGGATCCCATGTCCATCCAGTGCGCGCGGGTAGCTGCGAAGCCAACCACCGCACCCTCGTCGAAGATCGGCGCAAAAATTGTCACATCGTTCAGGTGGGTCCCGCCAAGGTAGGAATCGTTGAGGATCCAGATGTCCCCTTCCTGCCAGACCGCGCGGCCATACATCTCCTCCACCGCGATGGAACAGGTTTCCAGATTGCCCAGGAACAGCGGCAGGCCGGCAGACTGTCCGAGCACGCGGTGTTCGGTGTCTAGGAGGGCCACGACGCAGTCCCCGCCCTCGTAGAGGATCGGTGAGTAAGCGGAACGGATCAGTGTGGCGTTCATGTCATCCGCGGCGCTCGTGAGCGCATTGCGGATGATCTCCACGGTGACCGGATCCAGGGTTTTGACTGCTGCAATTGTCATTCTTGGTACCTCAGTTTCCTTCGACGTCTTGGGTGCGGATGACCAGGGATCCGAATTCATCGACGATGACGTCGAAGCCCGGGGGCACCACGGTTGTGGCGGTCTGCTCCACGATGATGGCGGGGCCTTCGAATGCATGGCCGGCTTCAAGTTCGTCGCGCCGGACCACGATGGTCTCGTGTTCGATCTGCTCAAAGACCACCGGGCGGATTTCATGCTTGAACTCGGCGCTCTGGGCGGTGGGGAAGCGTGGTGCATCAAGGCGGCCCAACTCGCCGACGGCCTGCGTCCGAAGCGCGACGATTTCGATAGGCGCTCCGAGGTTGGAGTGGCCGTAACGTTCGTGGTACATCGAGGAGAAACGAGTGGCCAGCTTGGCAAGAAAGTCGGCGGACTCTGGTTCGTCCGCGGAGGCCAGGGGAACGTTCAGGGAGAATTCCTGCGATTGGTAGCGCACATCTACTGACGCATTGGTGAGGCGGCTGTCCTCCGGAACACCCTCGGAGACCAGGGAACCCAGGCCTTCGATTTCCATGGACCGCAGCACGCCGGCCATATGGGCAACGTCGATGTCCTCGTCAAGGTAGAAGTAGGGCTCGGAGAAATCCTTGCGGATGTTGGTCTGCAGCATGCCCCAGGCGGAGAAAGCGCCCGGGAAGCGGGGAACAACCGTTTCCGGGATGCCCAGTTCCTTGGCCAGGAAGACGGCGTGCATGGGGCCTGCGCCGCCGAAAGCCACGAGGGCGAAGTCGCGGGGTTCGATGCCCCGGGAGATCGTGATGGTCCGGATCGCCTGGGCCATCTGAGAGTTGGCCACGTCGCAGATACCTTCGGCCATGGCAATGGGGTCCAGTCCTAGCTGGTCACCTACGGTCTTCAGGGCGGTGACCGCGGCTTCGCGATCAAGGGCAACCTGTCCGCCCGCGAACCAGTCCGGGTCCACGCGGCCAAGCACCAGGTTGGCATCAGTGACAGTGGGTTCCGTGCCTCCCCGTCCGTAGCAGGCCGGTCCGGGCGTGGCTCCCGCGGAACGCGGCCCGACCCGGAGGCCACCGGCTTCGAGCCAGGCGACCGAGCCACCGCCAGCGCCCACGGTGTGGATGTTGACCACGCTCATGAGCATTGGAAGGCCTTCGAGGTGCGCCTCGGTGGAGACGTCGGGCTTGCCGTCGACTACCAATGAGACATCGAAGGACGTTCCGCCCATGTCGACGCCGATTAGGTTGCGGTTTCCCGAAACGCCGGCCAGTTCGACGTCGCCCATGGCGCCGCCGACCGGGCCCGAGAGCAGCGTCTGGAGCGGGCGCTTCCGTGCGGACTCAGCGGTTAGCACCCCGCCGGAAGACTGCATGATGTGCAGCGGGGCTTCCACGCCGCGGTCCCCGAGCTTCTTTTCGAGGTCCAGGAGGTAGTTGCGGACCACCGGTCCGGTGTAGGCCTCGACGACGGCGGATGAGGTGCGCTCATATTCGCGCCACTCCTTCGCGGCCTCGTGGGAAAGTGAAACGGTGAAATCTTCGCCTAGTTCTTCGAGCAGGATTTCCCTGGCCCGAAGCTCGTGAGCGGGGTTCTTGTAGCTGAACAGGAATGCGACGGCGACTGCGCCATAACCTTCGGCAACTGCCCGACGGCCTGCCTGACGGACAGCAACTTCGTCCAAAGGCCTGATCTCGAGGCCCTGCCCATCCAGGCGTCCCCCAACACCGATGACATCCTTGCGCTCAAGCAGCGGGGAAGGCTTGCGGTACTGGGCGTTGTAGAGCTCAAGGCGCGGTCCGCGGGCAATGTGATAAGTGTCTTCGACACCGGCGGTGGCCAGCAGCAGCACCGGTACGCCGCGGCGCTCCAGGAAGGCATTCAATCCCTGCGTGGTGCCGTGAACCAGGAACTCGATGTCGGACAAGTTGTCGACAATGGATTCGAGGCCGGCGATGACACCCGCGCTCAGATTCCCCGGCGTAGTGGATGCTTTCGTGGCCGCGTAGGTTCCGGCGTGCTGGTCATACGCGACAATGTCGGTAAACGTTCCACCGATGTCCATAGACACCCTGTAGTTCGGCATGTATGTCTCCTGATTGTTCTGAAGAGGAACTTTGTGTGTGAGACATCACGCTACGGACCCGGCTTTTCCGGACGTGGGCAAACTGCACGTTGCGGCAGACATTCCGAGGGCGGAATGCATAACGCTCGTCGCAAACGGGATATCGCCCCAGCTCAGAGGCACAATTCTGAGAGGCACTTCGAGCCTAAGAGAAAACACCCTCAATCTCTTGACGTGATCGTGAGCACAACCAAGCCTGGCTCCGCCGCCCCTCACCCCGGGCGTAGACTCTGTTTCGCGAGCTTCAGGACGCCGAGCAGGCTAAGGAGAAGGACATGACAGGCAATTTCATTGCGAGTTCATCCATCGCGATCCAGGCAAGCGCCGATCGCGTGTGGTCCGTGCTCACAAACCCCGAAGCCATCAAGGAGTTCATGTTCGGAACCGATGTTGTCACTGACTGGACAGTCGGCGGACCCATCGTTTGGCGCGGCATCTGGAAGGGCAAGGCGTATGAAGACAAGGGGGTCATCCTCGAATTCGAGCCCGGGAGGCGGCTGGTGAACACCCATTTCAGTCCACTGTCCGGCCAAGATGACGCTCCGGAGAACTACCACACGCTGACGTGGACTTTGGAGCCCGAAGGCGGTGCTACCAAGCTGACCCTGACCCAAGACAACAACGCCAGCCCGGATGAAGCCGCACATTCAAAGGGCATGTGGGACAGCCTCGTGGAGAGCGTCAAAAATATCGCGGAGCGCAGTTAGCGGAGTCGCTTAAGGCTCGAAGTGCAAGACTGGCGTTTTGCTCGTCAAGGATTTGAGAAGCGATTCCGCGACATCCCTCAGTTTCTGGTTCCTTCCGTTTGAGGCCTTGGTCAAAATCCTGAAGGCCTCTTCCTGGCTGCACCTGTTCTGGCCCATGATGACGCCGGTTGCCAGATCGATTGCCGTCCGGGAACGCATGGCCTGCTCAAGGTCTTCTGCGCGTTGTTGCCTGGCACCGATCCGAACCGCCAGCCGCAAGGCCTTTTCTGCTTGGCTGGCGAATTGTTCGCAGCTGCGAATGGAGGCCTCATCAAATGCATTGCGCTGCCGGGCAAACAGGTTGATCGCCGCCGTCGCACCCTCTTCCAGGCCCAACGGGACACAGAGGACGGCCATGTGCCCACGCTCCGCGATGGTGGTGCAGTATTCAGGCCACTGCGAGTCCGCGGACGTGTCCGGAACCAGGACGGATTTCCCGGTCCTCATGGCCTCCAAGCACGGTCCATCTCCGTAAGCTTGCTGCACCTCGTCAATGAGGCGGGCTTCGTGGCTGCTTCCGGCGACCGTGATCGAACGGCGTCGTCGGCTCAGCGTGACCCCGCACAGGACTTCCTGGCCCCGTGCAGCAGACACTGACGACGCAGTGAACTCCGCAAGGTCTTCGAGGAAGCCACTGACATCCTCACTGTCGATGACCAAATCCTGGAGCTGTCCCACTACCGAGCCATCCAGGCTCATATCGTCCATGGCTCAGTCTACGAGCAGCAGGGTCGCAACGGAGGAAAAAGGGCGTCCCAATCCGGCGTCCACCACTTGGACAGACTCTCCGCCGGGGTTGCGCACCGGGGATGTGGAGTGCACAATTCTTCTACAGTCCGCGCAGACCACCGGACAAAAGGCCGGGTCTTCGGCCTGTTTCGCTCAAGCAGCCGGGCGCCATTTCATTCAACATGAAGGTGCTGCCCCATGAGCAAATACCTGATACCGGCGCGGAGCTAGTCGATGTCGACCCTCTCCCAATCCCCGGTACCTCACGAACCTCATCAGTCCGGCGTCCTTCCTCTGTGGTGTAGCGCTTGTGGCACAGACGCGCACCTGATCGTCGAATCCATCCAGGCCCAGACTCCGCGGTCTTCCCAGCAGCTCGCCGTGTTCTACACGTGCATGTCATGCGGGTTTTCCTACAGCCACCCAGCCACTGTCCAGCAGGCGGGGGCCATCCTGAATCGTCGGGGGATACAGGATGGCCTCCTGGAGTTCGAAATACCTACTTAACCGCATTGCAGCATTACCCGAAGGAAGCATGATGAAGCTCGAAAGTACCCAGAATCGACACCCCGAAGACGACCCCCAGCAAGAATCCAGCCAGTTGGACGAACAACGAAGCAAGCATCGAAAGGAAACGGACTCCTCTCCGCAGCTCCGCTTGCCGGATCCGCCCGACCCTGACAACCTCCCCGTCGACTACCCCGGCCCCAGCGAGATCGAGTGGCCGTAGGGGCACGCACCTCAACCATTCCCACACACCCCCAAATCTTTGTTTATGTTGTTTTCTGTTGACAGACCAACACGAACAAAGATAGAGTCAAGCAATTCCACATCATGTGATGACTGTCACTGGTGTACTTACAGCTTGTACGCAATGGAGGGTATGTGTTTGCCGAAGAGCGCCAACAGCTGATCTCCGAGCTCGTCGCTGAGCGCGGACGGGTCAGCGTCACGGACCTCGCGGACCGATTCAGCATCACCACGGAGACCGTCCGCCGCGACCTCGCTGCCCTCGAATCCGCCGGAAACCTCCGCCGCGTGCACGGCGGGGCTGTCCCCTCAGACCGCCTCAGCACCCGCGAGGAAAGCGTTGTTGAGCGCGCCATCCAGCGTCAACCGGAAAAGCTTCGTATCGCCGAGGCCGCCCTAGCGCTCATCCCCGAGAACGCGGCCGGCAGCATCCTGATCGACGCCGGCTCCACCACGGAGGCCCTGGCCCGCCTGCTGGGCCAACGCGCAGCCCAGCACACGGCGTCCGCCAACGGGAAACCCCGCGAAGAACTGGTTGTGATCACCCACGCCATCCCCATCGCCGGACGGCTCTCCGGCAACCCGAACATCTCCCTCCAGATCCTGGGCGGCCGGGTCCGCGGCCTCACGCAGGCTGCAGTCGGGCAGTCCACGGTCGAAGCCGCCTCCCGGCTCCGGCCGGACATCGCCTTCGTCGGGGCCAACGGTATCCACGCCACGTTCGGACTCAGCACCCCTGACCCCGAAGAAGCCGCCGTCAAGGCCGCCTTCGTCACGTCCGCACGGCGCGTCGTCGTCCTCGCGGATTCCTCCAAGCTGGACGCCGAAACGCTCGTCCAGTTCGCTGCCCTGAAAGATGTGGACACCGTGATTACTGACCACGAACCCTCCGAAGAGCTCTCCGCCGCATTGGCCGAGGCCGGCGTCGACGTGGTGATCGCATGATCGTCACCCTGACCGCCAACCCCAGCCTTGACCGCACCGTGGAGCTCCCGGCCCCCTTGGCCCGCGGCGAGGTGCAACGCGCCGTCGCCGTCCACCAGCACTCCGGCGGCAAGGGCGTCAATGTCTCCCGGGCGCTGGTCGCCTCGGGCCTGGACACCGTCGCCGTCCTGCCGGGCGGGGACTCCGATCCCGTCCTCGCGGGACTGCTCGACGACGGCGTCCCCTACGCAGCGCTTCCCATCAGTGAGCCGCTGCGCAGCAACGTGACGCTCACCGAACCGGACGGCGTCACCACAAAGATCAACGAACCCGGCCCGAAGTTGAGCCTGGACGAGCAGGAAGCCCTGATCGGGCTGCTGCTGGACCGCTCCCGTGGCGCGAGCTGGGTGGTACTGGCCGGATCGCTCCCACCAGGAGTTCCGGCTGATTTTTACGCCACGGTCGCCCGCCGGCTCCGTTCCACGCACGACGGCGACGCCCCCTTGATAGCAATTGATTCCTCCGGAGCCCCGCTGGCGGCCGCCATCAGTGGCGATTCCACCAGCGCCATCAACGGCAAGCCCGATCTCCTGAAGCCCAACGCAGAAGAACTGGCCGAACTGGCCGCCGCAGCTGGCTTCACAGACGTCCACACGGCTGACGAACTGGAAGCGGACCCCGGCCTTGCCGCCAGGGCTGCCGCCGCCGTCGTCGGCAGCGGTGTGGGTGCAGTACTCGCAACACTCGGTTCCAAGGGCGCCGTCCTGGTAACCGCCGACGGCGCGTGGCTCGCCACGCATCCGCCGATCCAAGCCGTCAGCACAGTTGGTGCCGGCGATTCTTCCCTTGCTGGCTACTTGCTGGCCGCCACTCGCGGCGGTTCCGCGCAGGACTGCCTCCGTCAGGCTGTGGCACACGGTGCCGCCGCTGCTTCGCTGCCGGGCTCCACTGTCCCGGCGGTCCACCAAACAACTCCCGACGCCGTAACTATCACGGCCCTCTAGAAGGACTAACAGTGACCCAGCTCATCACCCCCCAACTGGTCTCCCTTGACCAGAACCTCGGCGATTCTCCCGCCGATGTCATCCGCTTCCTGGCGGGCAAAGTTGCCGCAGCCGGACGCGCCTCCGAGGTTGAAGGGCTCTTCGCCGACGCCTTCGCCCGCGAGCAGAAGACTGCCACGGGCGTGCCCGGCGGCATCGCTATCCCGCACTGCCGCTCCGTCGCCGTGACCGAGCCCGCCTTGGCGATGGCCCGCCTCTCCCAGAAGGTGGACTTCGGCGCCAAGGATGGCCCTGCCGACATCATCTTCTTCATCGCAGCCCCTGAAGGAGCAGACCAGGAGCACCTGAAGTTGCTCTCCAAACTGGCCCGCTCCCTCATCAAAAAGGACTTCACGGCAGCCCTCCGTGCGGCCGTCACCGAGCAGGACATCGTGGACCTGGTTGACGGCGCACTGGCCGACAAGCCAGCTGCGCACGCAGCGGGGTCCGCTGCCGAACCTGCTGCAGAGGCTGCGCCGGCTTCGGCCCGCGCCGCTTCCGCCATGTCGCCGAAGCGCATCGTCGCCGTCACGGCCTGCCCCACCGGCATCGCCCACACCTACATGGCGGCCGACTCCCTCGTGGCTGCGGGCAAGGAAGCCGGCGTGGACCTGCAGGTGGAGACGCAGGGCTCGGGTGGATTCACCGCCTTGGACCCGGCTGTCATTGCCGCTGCCGATGCCGTGATCTTCGCGGTAGACGTCGACGTCCGTGGTAAGGAGCGCTTTGCCGGCAAGCCCGTCATCAACGCGCCTGTTAAGCGCGGCATCGACGAGCCGGCCAAGATGGTCCAGGAAGCCATCGCCGCCGCGTCCGATCCCCACGCCCACCGCGTCCCGCACTTCGGCGCGGAAGAAAACGCCGAACATGCATCCGAAGCTGCCAGCGAACACCTCGGCACCAAGGTCAAGAAGGTCCTGCTGACGGGCGTCAGCTACATGATCCCGTTCGTCGCCGGTGGCGGCCTGCTCATTGCCTTGGGCTTCCTGCTGGGCGGTTACGAAATCGCCGGAGTGGCTGACAAGATCCTCGGCGCGAACACCCTCGTGAATCTGCCCACTGACTACCCTGCGCATGCTTGGGGTCCGCTGGGCGCCTTCATCGGGGCCGTGTTCTTCAAGATCGGTGCTTTGTCCCTTGGCTTCCTCGTCCCTGCCTTGGCGGGCTACATCGCCTTCGGCATCGCTGACAGGCCCGGCATCGCTCCCGGCTTCGTGGCCGGTGCTGTGGCCGGTTTCATGGGCGCCGGCTTCCTGGGCGGCCTGGTAGGCGGTCTGCTGGCCGGCCTCACGGCACACTGGATCGGCACGTTCTCCGTTCCACGCTGGTTGCGTGGCCTCATGCCCGTGGTCATCATCCCGCTGGTCGCCTCAATCGTTGCCTCCGGCCTGATGTTCCTCTTCCTCGGCGGCCCGATCGCCGGAATCACCAAGGGCCTCAACACGTGGCTGACCGGCATGACCGGCACGTCGGCGATCGTTCTCGGTATCATCCTGGGCCTCATGATGTGCTTCGACCTCGGTGGTCCGGTCAACAAGGTTGCCTACTCCTTCGCCGTCGCCGGCCTTGGCGCGGGAAGCCTCGCCAACCCCGCTCCGCTGCAGATTATGGCTGCCGTCATGGCCGCAGGCATGGTTCCGCCGCTGGCGATGGCACTCGCCACCACCTTGAACCGCAAGGGTTTCAGCCTGGCTGAGCGCGAGAACGGCAAGGCGGCCTGGCTGCTGGGTGCTTCGTTCATCTCCGAGGGCGCCATCCCATTCGCAGCTGCCGACCCGCTCCGAGTGATCCCCGCAAGCATGGTGGGCGGCGCAGTTACCGGTGCGCTGAGCATGGCCTTCGGGGTCACCTCCCAGGCACCCCACGGTGGCATCTTCGTCTTCTTCGCTATCGGCAACGTGTTCATGTTCATCGCATCGATCGCGGTCGGCGTCGTGGTCACGGCCCTCGTCCTGCTCGCGCTCAAGCGCTGGGCAGTCCGGAAGCCCGTTGCGGCAGAGCCCGTTCCGGTCGTTGCCGCAGCCTGACGTCACCGTTAGCAAGCAAGTAGAGGACTAAATCCATGCAGACCTTTTCAGGCGTAGGCGTTGCTCCCGGGCGTGTTCTGGGGCCGGCGCGGCAGATGCCCAAGCCGGTGCAGGAACCGCACCCGAACGTCAACATTCCTGCGGACGTTACCGTCGAGTCGCAAGGCCAGCGCATCAAGGATGCCGCCAAGGCCGTGCAGGCGGAACTCCGTGCCCGAGCCGCCACCGCGTCCGGCGAAGGCAAAGAGGTCTTGGAAGCAACCGCCTTGATGGCCGCCGATCCGATGCTGGTGAAATCGGCCATCAAGCTCCTCTCCCCGATGCCCCGGGCGGCGCACGTACCGCTGAACGGGCCATCTGGGAGGCAGGTGCCACGGTTGCAAACTCATTGAAGGCCCTCGGCGGCTACATGGCGGAGCGCGTGGCGGACGTCCTGGACGTCCGCGCACGCATCGTCTCGGAACTGCGCGGGCTGCCTGCGCCGGGTATCCCGGCGTCGGATGTTCCGTTCATCCTGGCCGCCGAGGACCTCGCCCCGGCAGACACCGCCACGTTGGACCCCGCCAAGGTGATCGCCCTGATCACCTCAAGCGGCGGCCCGCAATCCCACACCGCTATCCTGGCCCGTGCCTTGGGCCTGCCCGCGATCGTCGCGGCCCCGGGAGTCGACGAGATCGCGGACGGCACCGAGATCTACATCGACGGCGCTGCCGGAACCATCACGGTGGATCCCGGCGAGGAACTCCGCCTTGCGGCCAAGGCCTGGGCCACCCAGGCGTCAACGGTTGCCGCCTTCAGCGGCAGCAACGTCATGGCCGACGGGTTCCGGGTTCCGCTGCTCGCCAACGTCGGTACCGGTGCCGATGCGGTCAAAGCCGCCGACGCCGGTGCCGAGGGCGTCGGATTGTTGCGCACCGAGTTCTGTTTCCTGGATCGCGACGACGAACCCACCGTCGAGGAGCAGATCGCCGCCTACGGCGCCGTGTTTGCTGCGTTCCCGGGCAAGAAGGTTGTGGTCCGAACCCTCGACGCCGGCGCTGACAAGCCGCTGCCGTTCCTCACCAACGCTGATGAACCCAACCCCGCTCTGGGCGTCCGCGGGTACCGTACCGACCTCACCTCCCCTGGGGTCCTCGAGCGCCAGCTCAAGGCGATCGCCGCGGCAGAGGCCGCCAACCAGGCCGAAGTGTGGGTCATGGCCCCCATGATCTCCACCGCCGAGGAAGCCGCGCACTTCGCGTCCCTCTGCTCCGCCGCCGGCTTGAAAGTCCCCGGTGTCATGGTGGAGGTCCCGTCAGCTGCCCTGACCGCTGCCACCGTGCTGCGCGAAGTCAGCTTCGCATCACTCGGAACCAACGACCTCACCCAGTACGCCATGGCCGCGGACCGCCAACTCGGTCCGCTCGCCACGCTCAATGATCCGTGGCAGCCGGCCGTACTGCAGCTCGTGAAGTTGACCGCCGACGGCGCTGCTGCCGCCAGCGCGAGTACTGCCGGCACCGCCCGGCCGGTGGGAGTCTGCGGCGAGGCAGCAGCGGACCCGGCCCTCGCCGTCGTACTCGTTGGACTGGGCGTCGCGACGCTTTCGATGAGTGCCCGCGCACTGGCGGCTGTTTCCGCCGTGCTGGCAACCGTTACCGTTGCGCATGCCCAAAAGCTAGCGTCAGCGGCGTTGTCCGCCCCGAAGCGCATCCGCCGCGCGCCAAACCGTTCGCGCCCAGCTGCCCATCCTGGACGAGCTGGGTCTCTAGACTTTCCCCAAGCCCACAATCGAAGGAGCAACAATGTCCGAACGTACCGCCACCATTGCCAGCCGCGTCGGCCTGCACGCCCGCCCGGCAGCCATCTTTGCCGAAGCCGCCGGCGAACTGGATCTCGAGGTCACCATCGCCCGCGAAGGCGAGCCCGCCGACGACGCCATGGACGCCGCCAGCATCCTGTCCCTCATGAGCCTCGGAGCTTCATACGGCGACGTCGTCGTGCTGCGTGCCGAGGGCGCCGGCGCCGACGAAGCCCTGGACCGCCTCGTGAAGATCCTCGAAACGGACCACGACGCCGAGTAACCCCACTGAGCATGCTCTCCCTTGGCACTGAGGGATGGACATATTGGCCCTATGTCCATTCCTCGCAGCCAACGGGGAGCATGCTCTGTGTTTTTTCAGGGCAAATTGTCACAGCAAAGATGCCAGGTACCTTGCGATATCCGACTCCGTGGCCCTGAGCTGTTCGAGATCACCGGCCAGGAAACCCTCCACGATGCGGGGGTCAACGTACGCGGCCCTGGCCACCGTGGGCGTGTTGCCGAGCAGTTCGGCGGTTTGCTTGATGGCCTCGAGGACCCGCTGGCGGGCCGGCACTTTCGAGGCCGGTTCTGCGAGCGCGATGCCGGCCGTGGCTGTGCCTTTCCAAGTACGGAAGTCCTTGGCCGTGTAGTCGCCGCCGGTGATGTGGCGAAGATACTCGTTGACCATCGTGGCATTCAGGGAGACCCAGGCGTTGCCTTCCTGGAAGACCAGCAGTGGTTGTTTGCCGGGCCTGCCTGCCAATGGCTTGAGGAACCTGGCCAGCGCGGAGTCCTCGATGGTTGATTCCCATGCCTGACCGCTTTTCCCCGGAAAATGCAGGGAAACCGTGTCTCCCGTGACAAGCACATGCTTGCATCTAAGGGTCGTGAGGCCATGCGATCCGTTGCGCCGCATGTAGCCCTCTGATCCAACGCGCAAGGCTCCGAGATCCATGAGCCGCACAGCTGCGGCCAGGGCTCTGGTCTTTTCCGAAGGTGACTCGCGCAGATGGCGCGAGGCCAAACGCCGCGCTTTGGGCAGAACGGTGCCCAGCCGCGCAGCCCGGATGAACTTTTCGGTGTCTTGGCGCGCCCGCCACTCGGGGTGGTAAATGTATTGGCTCCGTCCGGCGTCGTCCACTCCCATTGCCTGGATATGCCCGTTTTCGAACGGGCATATCCAGACGTCGGCCCAGGCGGGAGGAATTGCGAGCGCTTCCAGGCGCGTGCGCTCATCGCCTACTACGAGGGATCCGTCCGGGCGGTAATAGCTGAAACCACGGCCGGACCTTCGCCGGGAGATACCAGGCGTGCCGGGGTGACTGCGTCGGAGCCGTGGCATTCGCTGGCCCTGGCTACTTCCAGTTTTCCCGGTTCTTGGATTCCTAGGCTTCCTGTGGGTCTGCCACGGACGCACTGGCGGACATGATCTCGGCGCTGATCATCCAGGCGAGCTGCTCCAAACGTGCGATGAACGCATGCAGGAGGTCCGCCGTCGTAGGGTCTTCTTCGTCCACTTGGTCGTGGACATCGCGCATGGTCTGGACAGTCCGTTCCACGCGATCGGTGATCAGCTTCACGGCGTCCTTGGTCTTCGTCAATCCCGCGGGGAACTGCTCCAGGCGGGTTGAGGCAGCGATGGTGCTGCTTCTGCCATCGGGGAGCGCATGAAGTGCCCGCATCCTTTCGGCTGTCTCGTCGGCGAACTCCCGCGCCGCTGCAACGAGTTCATCGAGTTGCAGATGCAGGTCCCGGAAATTGGCGCCAACAATGTTCCAGTGGGCCTGTTTGCCCTGTAGCTGAAGTTCAATAAGGTCCGTCAGGACAAGCTGAAGATTGTCTGCCAGAGCTTGAGATGCTTTCATGGTTCCCCTCCAAAACGACTGCTGACAATGGGTCGGATCAGCGCCAGATACCGGCGCCAGTCCTTCCGCCCACCCTACGACGATACCCAGAATTTTTTATAAGCGTACTTAGTACTTGATTTGATAAGCGTGCTTAGTAGTACCATGGAGGAAGTCGGTACCGGTTCGGACTGGATGAAAATTCCGGAAAACGGGCGGCATCCGCTGCAACAAGACCTCGCACGGGGTCTGGGGGCCTGGTGAGGAACCACGGTTCGCAAGCGAACCGACAATCGAATACATCGCAAGGGGCCCGGGCGCTTGCCGGCGGTCCCACTGAAGTAAGGAATGTGTCATTGTGAACACTCTTCTGATCATTGCAGGCGTTGTGGCAATCGTCCTTCTGCTCGTCGGCGGATTCTCTCAGGCAGTGAGCTGGCTCCTCTGGGTCGGCTTGGTCCTCCTAATCGTCGCGGCCATCGGTTGGCTCCTTAGCTTTGTTTCCGGCCGGAGATCCCACGGCGTTTAGCCGACTACAACTGGCCCCAAAGTGGCCTGCCTTCCGCCACTTGGCGAGAAGGCGAGAAGAAGTAAAACCATTACCACCAAAGGAGTACGTCCATGGGTGCAGATGACAAGATCCAAAATGCCGGGGAAAAGCTTGCGGGCAAATCCAAGGAAGCGGCTGGAAAGCTGACGGGTGACGAGCAGCTCGAAGCCGAAGGCAAAACGGATCAAGCCAAGAGCGACCTGAAGGCGGCCGGCGAAAAGGTAAAGGACGCTTTCAAGAAGGACTAGTCCACTCGAAGTGCGGCCCCTGCCGTCGGCGGGGGCCGCACTTCCCGGTCCAAGGGGTTAAGTCAATGCCGACTATCTCTGACCCGATTGTCCCGGCCGGCGCACCGCGTCCCCGGGCTGAACGAATCTGGTGCGGCATTTGTGGCACCAATGAGCACGTCATTCTTGATTCCATCGAGCCCCTCAAACCGCCGATGGCAGAGCTCGTGGATATTGCTTACACCTGCGTGGAATGCGACACCTTTTATGCCCATGCTGCGACTTTCCAGGACGTCGCAATGATCCTGAACCAGCGTGGAACGGTAACGGGTGTGCTGCAATTCGGCGGCGAATACATCCATTGCGGCGAACCCATGAAAATTTCGGGAACCGGATTCCACAGCGTGTATGCGCCGATGTCCACCGAGGATCCCGCGATAGATCTTCTCGACGTGTACCTGGCGACGAAGGTGTTGAAATGCCGCTGCGGGTTCCGGATGGAGCTCCCCTCGTAGCCGGGACCTTGACCGAAGGAGAAACCCATGCCCAACAAGAAGAATCCCAGCCTCAAAGATCCGGAACTCTACGAAACCCTCCGCGAGGATGGCGCCTCCAAGGAAAAGGCCGCCAGGATATCGAATGCCGCGGCCAAAGTGGGCCGCAAGGAAATCGGACGGCGCGGCGGTACCTCGGGCGACTATGAGGACTGGACCGTGCCCCAGCTCAAGTCGCGAGCCAAGGAACTGGGGCTCACAGGCTACTCAAGCAAGAAGAAGGCCGAACTCATCTCGGCCCTGCGAAACCACTAACCCATTCACCGGACGTGAGGCGCACGACGGCGGCGCGTCAGGCTTTCTTGACCCTCGCCCTGGGCTTGCTGGCAGCTTTGGCCGTCCCGGCGTCGTCGGACTCTTCAGTGGACGACCCGCTGGCCTCTTTGCCGCGCTTCTTCTCGAGGCTCCGCTTGAGGGCTTCCATGAGGTCGATGACCTCGCCGCCCTCACCTTCGCTTGCCGTAATGCCGAACGTCTCCTCGGTGTCGATGGAGTCGCCCTTTTCGAACTTGGCCGCGATGAGCTGGCGCAATTGCACTTGGTAATTGTCGGTATATTGCTCGGGCTCGAAGTCCCGCGCCATCGAGTCCACCAAGGCCGCGGACATCTCAAGCTCCTTGTCCGAGATTTTCACGTCGGTCTCCAGCGACGGGAAGTCCGCCTCGCGGACCTCGTCGTCCCAGAGCAGGGATTGGAGCATCAGGACGTCCCCACGTACGCGCAAGGCTCCCAGCCTGGTCTTCTGCCGGAGGGCATACTGCACAATGGCCACGCGCTCTGTGTCCTGGAGGGTGCGCAAGAGGAGCATGTAGGCCTTGGGCGACTTGGAATCCGGCTCCAGGTAGTAGGGCCGCTCGTACATGATGGGGTCCAGCTGCTCGGCCGGAACGAACTCCACTACCTCGATTTCGCGGCTGTTCTCCGCGGGCAGCGACTTCAAATCCGCGGAGGACAGCACCACTGTGCGGCCTTCCTCTTCGTAGGCCTTGTCGATATCCTCGTAATCCACAACAGAGGCGCAGATTTCGCACTTCCGTTGGTAGCGGATGCGGCCTCCGTCTTTGTTGTGGACCTGGTGGAGACTGACATCGTGGTCCTCGGTGGCGCTGTAGAGCTTGACGGGTACGTTGACCAGCCCGAACGCGATAGAACCCTTCCATATGGCCCTCATGCACTAAGTGAACATCACAACAAGGCGGAGGTGAAGAGGTGGCAACCAGCCAGAAGGAACGCGTCAACGTCGAGGGCCATGAACTGACACTCACCAACCTGGGCAAAATCATCTATCCGGAGACCGGCACCACCAAGGCCGAAGTGCTCGAGTACTACGCCGCCGTGGCACCCTTCCTGATCCCCGCCGCCGCCAACCGACCCGCCACGCGTAAGCGCTGGGTGCACGGGGTGGGGACAACGGAGAATCCCGGGCAGATGTTCTTCCAAAAGAACCTGGACGGGTCCACTCCGTCCTGGGTTCCGCGCGTCACCATCCAGCACAGCGACCACAGCAACGTTTACCCCCTCGTCAACAACCTCGCCACACTGACCTGGCTGGCCCAGATTGCCGCCTTGGAAATCCACGTGCCGCAATGGCAGGTGGACGCCGACGGAACCCTGTTGCCGCCGGATCGGCTCGTCCTGGACCTCGACCCCGGTCCCGGGACCGGCCTCGCCGAATGCGTCGAAGTCGCCAAGCTGGCGCGCAGCATCCTGCAGGACATCGGGCTGGATCCCGTCCCTGTGACGAGCGGCAGCAAGGGGATCCACCTCTACGCCGGGCTGGATGGCACGCGAAAATGGGAGCAGGTCTCTGCGTTCGCGCACGAATTGGCGCGATCGCTCGAGGCCGACCATCCGGACCTTGTGGTCAGCGACATGAAAAAGACCCTGCGCAACGGCAAGGTGCTGGTGGACTGGAGCCAGAACAGCGGG
This sequence comes from Arthrobacter sp. MMS24-S77, assembly GCF_054888235.1. Lineage (NCBI taxonomy): Bacteria > Bacillati > Actinomycetota > Actinomycetes > Micrococcales > Micrococcaceae > Arthrobacter > Arthrobacter sp. MMS24-S77. The sequence goes on along the minus strand of NZ_JBTZRN010000001.1, from coordinate 107,613 downwards.
AACAAGACCACCATTGTCCCGTACTCCCTCCGCGGGCGCGCACACCCCATGGTGGCCGCACCGCGGACGTGGCGTGAACTCACCTCCCCCAAGCTCGAGCATCTGGACTTCACGGCCGTCATGAAGCGCGTCAAGGAGGGGAAGGACCCTTTCGCCGCGGTGGCGGCAAGCAAGAACGACGACGGCGGTCCGCCCGGCGCGGACGGCGTCAGCACCGCCGTCGCCCGCCGTGCAGTCGCCAGCACCGCCGTGAACCCGCGGCTGGCCAGCTACGTGGACAAGCGCGATCCGCAGCGGACACCGGAACCGTTTCCCGCCGTCGAACACCAACCTGGGTCGCGCGCACTCCAGGCCGACGCGGAGCCCAATCCGCCCGGCGGAATCTTCGTCATCCAGGAACACCATGCCCGCCGTTTCCACCTGGACTTCCGGCTGGAACACAACGGCGTCCTGGCGTCGTGGGCCTTGCCGCGGGGCGTGCCGGACACCCCGGCCAAGAACCACCTCGCGGTGCGCACGGAGGACCACCCGATGGAGTATGCGCAATTCGCGGGCATCATTCCAAAGGGCGAATACGGCGCCGGGACGGTCAGCATCTGGGACAGCGGCGAATTCGAATGCGAAAAATGGCGCGACGGCAAGGAGGTCATCGCCACGCTCACCGGCAAACCGGGCGGCGGATTGCACGGCACCCGGCGTTTCGCGCTCATCCATACGGGGGAGTCGCCGTCGCAGTGGCTGATCCATTTGATGAAGGACAAGCCGGGCCACCGGGCGGTGTTGTTGCCTGATCCCGCGTCGCGTTCAGGCTCCGCACCCGGTTACGCGCCCATGCTCGCAACCTCCGGAACCACGGCCAATGTCGCCTCCGGGGACTGGCTGTTTGAGCTCAAATGGGACGGCTTCCGGGCGATCGTTTCAGGTTCGGGCGGCAAGATCAGGTTGACCAGCCGCTCCGGGATCGACATGACACCGACGTACCCCGAGCTATCGGATCCGCGTTACTGGCCGGACCACGACTTCGTGGCAGATGGCGAAATCGTGGCACTCAGCAAAAACGGCAGGCCCAGCTTCGAGTTGCTCCAAAAGCGGATGAACCTTTTCAAGCCCGGCGACGTCGAACGCGCCCGGGCCGCGGTCCCCGTGCAGCTCATGGTGTTCGATCTCCTGTACGACGCCGGATCCCGCGTCAGCGCCGAAGAAGGCGCCAGCGGCGACCTCACCTCCCTGCCGCTCGGCGAGCGCCGGGACCGGCTGGCGGCTTTCCACGCCGCTATGCCCGCCGAGGGCTCCCCTATCCACGTGTCCGAGGTTCTGGAGCATGACCTCGACGACATCCTGGCCAGCGCCGCCGAGCTCGGATTGGAAGGCGTCATGGCCAAACGCGCGGATAGCCGGTACCAGCCGGGGCGGCGCAGCAGGTCCTGGATCAAGCTCAAGTTGGAACGCACGCAGGAAGTGGTGGTGGGTGGCTGGCGGCCCGGCGCCGGGGCGAGGCTCGGGACCATTGGTGCGTTGCTGGTGGGGATCCCCGACGGCGACAAGCTGCGCTATGCCGGCCGGGTTGGCACCGGGTTCAAGGACTGGCAACTGCGCGACATCCTGCAGCGCTTGGAGCGGCTCGACCGCCCGGACTCCCCCTTCCATGACATCCCGGCCGAGGACGCCGCCACTGCCCGTTGGGTTGCCCCCGAGCTTGTTGGAGAGGTGACATTCGGGGATTGGACCGGCACCGAAAGGATGCGGCATCCCGTCTGGCGCGGGTGGCGCCCCGACAAGTCTCCCGACGACGTCGAGCGCGGTTAGCCCCCCGAGCGCACGTAGCCCCACGCACGTAGCTCAGCCCAACGGACTGGCAGCAGGTGTCGTTATGAGGGCTCAAAACAACCTTAAGTGCTAGTCAGTTGGGCTGAAAGGGCGAATATTCCTAGGAGGAGTGCGGCATCTGGGGACGGCTGGTGCGGTGGACCGCGGTGACCGCGGCCTGCTGGCCGACGCGACCGTGGTTGGGGCCGCGGTCCTTGGGGTGCCCGGTTTTGCCGCTAACGTCTGGCCAGGCCGGTCCTTGGGTCGAGCCCAGTGCCATCGCCACAGTAGCCGGGGCCGGCATGGGCGCCTTATCCATGGATTCGACCAAGTGCCTGGCCACCTCGGAGTTGATTTGTTGCTCAACGTGCTTCGCAGCCATTGTTCTTCCTTTCTGCATTGAAACGAAGGGATTTTCCATACTAGGTGGGAGAGGTCCGCTTGTCTGCAGGATCTACCAGCGGACCTTCTTCTCGGATTTGGCCAGCTTGCCACTCGCTTGAGTGGGCTTGTGTCCTTTTCCGGTGCTCTGCCAACTATTCCCGGCCCCGCCACGGGACTTGCTGGCCAGCATCTCCTTCTGGGCGTCAGTCAATTTCGATTTGATCCCGGCAGCCGGGGTGTCAGTTTCCTGCACGGCCGCTGCCTGCTCGGCAGGTTCCTGCTCGGCGTTGGTTTCGGGTGTGTTCGGTGTCATGCAGTGGACTCCTTAAAGCTCTTGATTTGCCGGAGGAGGTCTCGGGACGCGACGTCCGCTGCGGGGTCCAAATAGCAACGGTGACAGGAACGGCGCGGAGGCGAAGCCTCAACAGGCGTGGATTTTTGTCGGTTCAAACTCAACGGCGTCGGTAAACGTCTGCAGTGGCATAGCAGCGTCTGCGACGAACCAGGACCCGCTGGTCTATTCAAAAATCAGTGTTCCCATGCACCCACCCTAAACACTCCGGACCGTGTTTGTGAACCCTGACTTTCCCGGGGCCGTTTCACGCGTGGCCTCAACGTCCGCTCTCGGCTAGCATGGCCCGGAGAGCACCCCTCGGTATCCCGAAAGGCTCTCCCATGTCAGCACCCATGTTCCACCCTTCCCGCTCCGCCGTGACATCCCGGCTCCGTTCCGCCGGTTGCGTCTTCGCCGAAGACGAGGCCCAGCTCCTGATCGCCGCGGCGCACGCTCCCGAGGAACTCGAGCTGATGGTCGAACAACGGGTCTCAGGCCTGCCCCTGGAACACCTCCTTGGCTGGGCTGAATTCTGCGGACAGCGCATTGCCGTGGACCCGGGCGTCTTCGTCCCCCGCCGCCGCACGGAGTACCTCGTCCAGGAGGCGGCCCGCATCGCCCGGCCGGGCGCCGTCGTCGTCGATCTTTGCTGCGGTTCGGGTGCCGTGGGCGCCGCTTTGGCTGCCGCGGTGGGCGGCATCGAACTGCACGCGGCCGACGTCGACCCAGCCGCAGTCCGCTGCGCCGCTCGCAACATCGGGCCGGCCGGCGGAGAAGTGCACGAAGGCGATCTCTTTTCGGCCCTGCCGGTCCCTCTTCGCGGTCGCGTGGAGGTCCTTGTGGCCAACGCTCCATACGTCCCTACGGACTCGATCGGGATGATGCCGCCGGAGGCCCGGGTGCATGAACCGCTCGTAGCGCTCGACGGCGGCGCGGACGGTTTGGACGTGCAGCGCCGGATAGCTGGGGAGGCGCCGTTGTGGCTGGCCCCCGGTGGCCACTTGCTGATCGAAACGAGCGTCCGGCAAGCCCCGACCACGGCGGCCCTGTTTGAGCTCGCCGGGTTGTCCTCCAAAGTGGTCCATTCCGACGAATTCGATGCCACGGTGGTGCTCGGAAAACTACGGGAAACCCACCGAAAATGATCAGCAAACTGTGCGTTTCACTGTCCTGAACCGAACAATTTGGTAACCCAGTCACGGAACACGCCAAAATCCGCGTGATTCCGGGGCTGTAGGGGGCATATGGATGTCAGACATTTGCGCCGAAAATGGCCCGGAATAGCCCCGAAATTCGGACTCCGACTCTCAGTTTCGGCCAATCTCGCGTAAAATTGAAACCCTGCCCAGAGCGCGGCAGCTGTACGTCGCAAGCAAATGACCCCCCTAGGAGCGGCCCAAATGCCCATAGACCAAAGCATCACCGACTCTCCAGCAGGCGCTAGGAACGCCGCCGGAACGAGCAAAGCCGCATCCCGCGGTGCGTCAAAATTGAAACTTCCAACACGCCGTCGACTCAAGGTATCCGACGTCAACGTCGTAGACCAGCCAATGCTGAAAAAGGCACTCGGCGGCACGATCGTCGGTAACACCATGGAGTGGTACGACGTCGGCGTTTTCGGCTACCTCATCACCACGATGGGGCCCGTCTTCCTGCCCGAGGCCGACAAGTCCGTGCAGACCCTGTTCCTTCTGGGAACATTCGCCGCAACCTTCGTGGCCCGCCCCCTCGGCGGCGTAGTCTTCGGCTGGCTCGGCGACAAGGTGGGCCGCCAAAAGGTGCTCGCCACGACACTCCTGCTGATGGCGGCGAGTACCTTCGCCGTCGGACTCCTGCCTGGATACGCCCAAATCGGCATCTGGGCAGCGGCACTGCTCGTCATCCTGAAGCTCGTCCAGGGTTTCTCCACGGGCGGCGAATACGCCGGTGCCACCACGTTCGTGAGCGAATACGCTCCGGACAAGCGCCGCGGTTTCTTCGCGAGCTTCCTTGATATGGGTTCGTACATCGGCTTCGCCCTCGGCGCGGCCCTCGTCTCCATCCTGCAGCTCACCATCGGCCAATCGGCCATGGAGGACTGGGGCTGGCGCTTGCCATTCCTCATTGCCGGACCGCTCGGCGTTATCGCTGTGTACTTCCGTAGCAAGATCGAGGAATCCCCCAGTTCCAGGCCACTTTGGATGCCCAGGAAGCCCTGGCCGCCGACGCCGCAGCGGGCGATGCCGCTGTAGCCAAGGGCCCCATCGGCATCGTCAAGGCTTACTGGCGCCAGATTATCCTCGCCATGATCCTTGCCGCAGCCGCTAACACCGTGGGCTACATGCTGACTTCCTACATGCCCACGTACCTGACCGACTCCAAGGGCTACGACCCCGTTCACGGCACGCTGCTGACCATCCCCGTGTTGGTCATCATGGCAGTCTGCATCCCGCTGACTGGCAAGCTCTCTGACCGCATTGGCCGCCGGCCCGTGCTGTGGATCGGCGCCATCAGCACCATCGTGTTCGCCATTCCGGCGTTCCTGCTGATCGGACTCGGTTCGATTTGGTCCACGCTTGCCGGTTTGGCCCTGATCGCCTTCCCTGTCACGTTCTATATAGCCAACCTCGCCTCTGCGCTGCCGGCACTGTTCCCGACGTCGAGCCGTTACGGCGGAATGGGCATCGCCTACAACTTCTCCGTGGCGATCTTCGGCGGTACCACGCCGTTCATTGTCGCCGCCTTGATCCAGGGCTCTGGCAACGACATGATGCCCGCGTACTACCTCATGGGCACGTCCGTGGTTGGCGCAATCGCCATCTACTTCCTGCGTGAATCTGCGCAGCGCCCACTCCCCGGTTCCATGCCCAGCGTGGACACCCCGGCAGAGGCCCGGGAACTGGTGGCCACACAGGACACCAACCCGTTGATCGACCTAGACGAGATGCCGTTCGACGACGGCACCCCCGTAGCAGCAGAGCCGGACCGGGAGCACGTCCTGGCTTAGCCTCCGACTGCCCTAGGCCTTGCGGTCAGCCTTCTGCTCCTGCAGCCGCTTTGCCTCCGCCTGGATCTTCGGACCATAGCCGCCATTCAGTGCGGTGTCCTTGATGTGGGTGGCTTGCGCCACCCGGTCCCCATCGGCGGCGTCCTTCAGCGCCTTCAGGTCCGCCTGCAACGCTGCCGGAAGCTTTGCGGCCAGGTTCGGACGCTTGTCCAGGATGAAGGTGGCGATCTTCGCGGCGCGTTGGCCGTAGTTGGGCTTGCTGCTGTCGCCGTTCACAAAGAACCGCAGGGCAGCCGCCAGGGGGTGCCGCACCGCGGCCGTTTTGGCGGCCACCGCACCCGTCGCGGTGGGCTGGGTGGTGGTTGCCGCCGTCGTGCTTGTTGAGTTGGTGGAGGTGGCCGCGCTTGCGGCAAGCACCCCTCCGCCCAACAGGAGTCCAGCGGCAAGAACGCCGACGACGGCGGTGCGGGCCTTGCTGCCCTTGCGCCGCTGAGTTGGGGTACTGGGGAATGCGGTGTTGTTTTCCATGGTCAGTGTCCTTTGTTCCGGCCGGCGGCTCGTCCACCGGCGCTCTTCAAAACACTCTTGTCCGGCCGCATGAACTGACTGTTCGGCCAATGTTCGAGGAATGTAAAACCGTCCCCGGCAGCGGCCAAGGATGCTCCACGGGCTTGATCCTTGCTGTTGAATGGACGCATGGAGGACAGCCGCGGATTGGTGCTGATTGCCGAGGATGAACAGGCGATCGCCGATATCCAACGCCTGTACCTGGGCCGCGCTGGTTTCGGGGTGCATGTGGAGCGGGATGGGATTTCCGCGCTGGCACAGATCAGGCGGCTCAAACCGGTTGCGGTGATTCTCGACGTCGGGCTGCCCGGCATGGACGGGATCGAGCTCTGCCGGCAGCTGCGGCAGGCCGAGGACTGGACGCCGGTACTGTTCGTGACTGCTCGTGATGAGGAAGTGGACCGCGTCCTTGGCCTGGAATTGGGCGCCGACGACTATCTCACCAAGCCGTTTTCACCCTCTGAACTCGTCGCCAGAGTCAAGGCCGTGCTGCGCCGGACCGAAGGAACCCCACGACCCAAACCACTTGCGCTCGGCAGCGTCGAACTGGATCCGCTGAACCGGACAGCTCGCGCGGGCACCAAGGAACTCACCCTGACGGCCACCGAGTTCGACCTCCTCGCCTACCTCATGGCCCAGCCCGGCCGCGTGTTTTCCCGTGAGCAACTCCTGTCCGCCGTGTGGGGCCAGGCGAGTTATGCCGCCGGACGGACCGTGGATGTGCACATCGCGCAGCTCCGCGCCAAGCTCGGCGAGCACTCCCCCATCGCGACGAGCCGCGGCGTCGGGTACTCAGTGGTGGCTCCTCAAGCATCCGGGCCCCGCTCCGCCGCCGGTGGCGCCGGGTGAGGCGCTGGTTCGGAACACTGGCAGGACGCACGACGGCGGTGATCGCCGCCGTCGCGACCGTCGCCGTCGTGCTCGCTGGGCTGCTGGCCGCGCAACTGGTGAACGCAACAGCGGTGGACGAAGCCAGGAAGTATCTCGCGGTTGAGGCCGATTCCCTCAGCAAACAAACGAGCCTCGGAAGCCTCCAGGACCTTCGCGCCGATCTGCTCACCCACGGCGCGAGGCTCGCGCAAATCGGTTCCGATGGCCGTGTGACAGGTGGCGGGGCCAGGCTGGTGGATGCGAAGACCGTTGCGGATGTATTAGCTGGAAAGTCGGTGTCCAGGACCGTCGACGGCCCGCAGAACACCGTGGTCCTTGAGGCCCGGCCGTTGGCGGCCGGCGGTGGCGTGGTACTCGCGCAGCCCGTGTCCGAAATCCGCGCGGCCGCCGCTCCCCTGTTGAGCCGCATGTTGATTGCCCTCGTGGCCTGCCTCGTGTTCTCCATCGTGGCGGGCGGCCTGCTGGCGCAGTGGCTCAGCCGGCCGCTGGTGCGTACGGCGCAATCGGCCCATCGGCTCGCAGCCGGTGAACGTTCCGTGCCCGTGGCGCCCGGCGGTCCGGCCGAAGTGGTGGAAGTTTCGCAGGCACTGGCCGCCCTCGACGCCGCGCTCCGGACCAGCGAGGGGCGCCAACGCGAATTCCTGCTCTCCATTTCGCACGAAATCCGGACACCCCTCACGGCGCTGCGAGGCTACGCCGAGGCCCTGGCCGATGGTGTGGTCAGCGGAGACGACGTGAGCGGCGTCGGGCGGACCCTAGTGGCCGAAACAAACCGGCTGGACCGATTCGTCCGCGATCTCCTGGAATTGGCACGGCTTGAGTCCGACGATTTCCGCGTGGAATTGCAGCCCGTGGACGCATCCTTGATCCTGCGCGAGGGCTGGCAGGCCTGGCAGGCAGTGTGCGTCCAAAACGGGATTGACGGACGGCTCGAACTGCCTCCTGGGCCTTTGCCCGTCCGCAGCGATGGCCAGCGGTTGCGGCAAGTGGTGGACGGGCTGCTGGAAAATGCACTGCGCGTGACGCCGGAGGGCTCCCCCGTAGTCCTCGCCGCATACTCCGCTGGCACTGGGCTGACTGTGGAAGTGCGCGACGGCGGACCGGGGCTCACGGAGGCGGATGCCGCCGTCGCGTTTGAACGCGGTGCGCTCTTTGCCAGATACAGCGGCGAACGGCCTGTGGGCAGCGGACTGGGCTTGTCGATTGCCGCAAGGATCGTGCAGCGGCTTGGTGGGCGAATCAGCGTGCGGACAGCGCCGGAGGGCGGCGCAGCGTTCATGGTGGAGTTGCCTGGGGGTTGACCGTTCCGGCGGGCCCCAAGCAACCGTAGACTCACGGCATGACTGAAGTTCCAGTGGGTTCGCTGCACCACGTAGAGATTTGGGTACCGCACATCGGCCGTGCTCAGGAAGAGTGGGGTTGGCTGCTGGCTGAGATGGGCTACGAACAATTCCAGGAGTGGCCTGACGGCTGCAGTTGGAAACTCGGAGCCACGTACATCGTGATCGAACAGTCCACGGCGCTCACCGGAAGCACGCACCGCAGGACGGAGCCGGGGCTCAACCACCTCGCGTTCCATGCGGGTACCAGGGAGAACGTGGACCGGCTCCGGGAGCTCGGCGCGGACTCGGGCTGGTACGAGATGTTCGAGAGCAAATATCCCCACGCCGGTGGTCCCGACCATTACGCCGCCTATCTGGTGAACACCGACGGCTACGAGGTTGAGCTGGTTGCGGGGTAGGAGGCGGGCCGAGTGACACAGAGCCGGCAGCGCCCAGCGCAGATAGAGGCGGATGGTTCACTCCGACCGGGGTTTGCTGCGGGGAGGGTGTTGCTTGAGCCAGGAACCGGCACAGTCTATGGATGGTCCATTTGCTGACAGGTTCCGCTGATTTTCGGGTTTTTTGTCCGGGCGGGTTTCCGCGAGCTAAAATGTCGGGGGTCCCTGAAATGCTTTGGTTATGGCCGGGAACCGGGGAACACAGCTGATCGGATCAGGCGCGCCTTCCGGAGGCGCGGGTCTGGAGGCTGTCGCCGATGTTGCTGTCCCGTCCGTCCTGGTGCGGGATTTGATCGACGCGGTGAACTCGCTTCGCCCAGGCGTCGCCGGCGGCACGGCACCGGCAGGCAGCGCGGTGTCGGCTGACAGCGCCGAGTCGCCCGGCAGCGCGGAATTGCCCCGCAGCACCCAGTTAATCGACCAGTTGCGTGCCCTTGAGGACTTGAAGTCGGCGGCCGCGGCTGCGCAGGCCCGGATCGCCGTCGCGTTCGACGCCGTCCAGCGCAGCGCCGAAGCGGCTGCGGGTGTTCCGGCCGAGGAGCAGGGACGCGGCGTGGCGGCCCAGATTGCCCTTGGCCCGGCGGGAGTCCCCCGCCCGCGGATCCCGGCTCCACGGACTCGCCAAAGCCCTTGTCACCGAAATGCCGTACACCCTCGCCGCCCTTGAATCAGGACAGCTGAACGAATGGCGGGCGACCCTGCTGGTGAAGGAAACCGCCTGCCTGTCCGCCGAGGACCGCTGCGCCGTGGATGAAGAGCTCGCCGCCGACACCGGGGTCTTCGACGGAGCCGGGGACAAGACCATCATCGCGGCGGCCCGGACCGCGGCTTACCGGCGGGACCCGCGCTCCGTCACGCAGCGCGCTGCCCGTGCCACCGAGGAACGGCATGTGAGCCTGCGGCCCGCGCCTGACACGATGACCTACCTGACCGCCCTGCTTCCCGTCGCCCAGGGAGTGGCCGTTCACGCGGCCCTGACCCGGCACGCCGACACCCTCCGCAACGCCGGAGACACCCGCACCCGCGGACAGGTCATGGCCGACACCCTCGTCGAACGGACCACCGGCACCCCTGGAGGGATCACCGGGGTGGAGGTCCAGCTCGTCATGACCGACCGGACGCTCTTCCAGGGCGACAGTGAACCGGCACGCCTGCCCGGCTACGGCATCGTCCCCGCAGGTTGGGCACGGAACCTCCTCAACGGCAACACCGGCAACGCCGGCAACACCAAACGCGGCCGGGCCGGCCATGGAACGTCTACTCAAGGTCAGTCCGAACACGGCCAAGGTGAAAGGGTAGAGTCCGGCCAGCCCTGGCAGGACCGCGACTTCAAGGTCTGGCTCCGGCGCCTCTTCACCGCTCCGGAGACCGGTGATCTTGTTGCCTCGGACTCCCGGGCCCGGCTTTACCCGCCCGGACTGCGGCGCTTCATCCAGGCCCGGGACGACACCTGTCGGACCCCGTATTGCGACGCGCCGATCAGGCATTTCGACCATGTCGTCCCGTGGCACGACGACGGCCCCACCAGCCTCAGCAACGGGGCGGGCCTATGCGAGGCATGCAACCACACCAAAGAACTCCCCGGCTGGACAGCACGAACCGGCCCCGGGACACGGCACGTCCTCGACATCCGAACCCCCACCGGCCACCACTACCGCTCAACAGCCCCGCCCCTGCCAGGCACCCACCAGTCCGCTCCCGACCGGGCGGCCACCAACCCACCCGGCGCCGACTCGCCCGCTACGTCGGCACACTATTTCGGGGACCTGCACTACTGGCGCCAGCTACGGCAGCCAGCCTAGGCGCCCAAACACGGCCGCCTATACCTCCGGCTCCCGTAGCCTTACCTTCAGTGCGGCCGCATCCACGCCGAGCTTTTTGAGCAGGACTGCGGCCGGATCGGGTGCGTGCCGTTCCAGCAGTGCGAGCAAGAGGTGCCGCGTGGTGATCCTGCGGGCTTTCTCCCGGGTGGTCAGGATCAAGGAGTCCTGAATGACCGAGCGGGCGGCCGAGGTGAAGGTGGTCCTGCTGCTTCCCTTCGGTGCGTTCAGGGGGCCGAAGTCTCCCAGCGTGATGCCGACGGCTTCGAGCGCCTGTTGGTCGAGGACATCGAGCTGGGCGCGGGCCGATTCAAGGTCTGTCCCCAAGGTCCGGCAGCTTTCCGGGTCGTGGAGCAATCCCAGCAGCAAATGGTCTGTCCCGATTCTCCGGTCCCCACGGCGTTTGGCTTCCTCTGCGCCGGCGTGGACAGTGGTTCTGGCTTCGCTGGCAAATCGTTCAAACATGGCAGGCTCACTTTCCGTATTTGGCGTGGACCGACTGCCGGGAGACGCCCAAGGCATCGCCGATTTGTTCCCAGGACCAGCCCTGCTCGCGCGCGCGAGCCACGTTGGTGGCCTCGACCTTTTCGGCGAGACGATGCAGGGCACCGACAGCGCGGAGGCCAATTGCCGGGTCCGTCGCCGGGATATGGGGAGTCAGCTCATCACCAATCATGGTGTCAGTTTGGACTGACACCATGATTCTGTCAATGCAAACTGACAGAATCTTCTTGGGCGAGGATTGACCTGACCCGCCGCCGCATGGCGATCCTCGGCCAGCGGCTCAGACCCACCAACGCCTCGCACTCCAGGATCCCGCGCAGCCCGTCGTCGAGCATGTCCGGGTCCAGCTCTTCGAAACCCAGCCTGCGATAGTAGGGCGCATTCCAGGGAACATCGCGGAAGGTGGTCAGGGTCAGCCACGCCAACCCCTCGGCCTGTGCCCACTTTTCGGCAGCGTCAAGCAACTCACGTCCGAGACCTCGCCGCGCATGCGAAGGATGGACACTCAATTGCTCCACATGCGCGTTGCCGTCCAGATGCTCAAGCAGGAGATAGGCCACGGGAACGTCCAATGCGTCCGCAAGCACCAAAGCACCGCCGCGCGATTGGAAGAGCGCCAGCTCAGTGACCGTCAACGGCTCGTCGTCAGCGATGGCGTCCATTCCGCAAGACCGGAAGATCTCGCCCGCGGCGAATTCGATCCCGCGCAGCCGCTCCAGCTCGCCCGCGCGGGCCGCCCTGATCATGCTGCGGCCCCGTTGCGGGCAAGGTATCGATTGCGCTGTTCAATGAGGTTCTGCAGGTATTGCCCGAGGAATGCTTTCTCCGCAAGCCGGCCCAACACTCCGAAGGGCGCCGCGAACTCGACGCGATCGATCATGAGTGTGCCGCCGTCGTCGGGAATGAACTCATGGACGTGGCGGAAAAAGCGGAAGGGACCGCGCACTTGCTCATCTGTAAAGGAATCAGGGAAGCGAAACTGGGTGATGCGGCTGGTCATCCGCAAAGGCAAGGCGAAATGCCAAGCCTGCCAGGTGACCTCGTCCCCTTCGGACAGCAGTCCGGACACCACTCCGGCCACGGCACGTTCCCGGGACTTGGCCATGGAGCCGACGTGCGCTTCGACGGTACGCGCGAGGTCGAAGAGCTCGCCGGGCTCACGTCGGACGCGGGTGTGGCAGGTGAACGACACAGTCATGGTTCGATCCTGCCACTGTTTCGAAACACCCGTCGACCCAACTAACTCGCAGTAGTTGTCGTTATGAGGGCTCAAAACGACAACTACTGCGAGTCAATTGGGAAACACGCAGCAACGTTGTGACCCAGCTAATGGTGCGGATCTTGAGGTCCTGATACCTTCCGAAGGGTCGGCTGAAATGATTGGTGGTGTCCCTTTGCGATCAATCTTGGCCCATGCCCGCGCCCTTCACACGGTTCCGCCGGTAAGCGACGATCACCTTGCTGCCATCCGGGTCGCGCTGAGCGTCGCCGTCCCGGCGCTTGCGCTCCTGGCCATTGGCCGGCCGGACCTCATCATTTACGCCGTGTTCGGTGCCTTGACCGGCATGTACGGCCGCGCCGAGTCGCACCAATTACGGCTCAAGCACCAAGCCCAAGCCGCCGCTGTGCTCTTGGCCGGCGTCTCAGTGGGCACGTTCTTGTCCGTCTCCCACATCCATTCATGGGGATTGGTAGCGGTGGAGGCACTCCTGGCAGGCGTAGGTTCGCTCTTCTCGGACAAGGTACGGCTCAAGCCCAACGGCCCCTTCTTCGGAATCTTGGCGTTGGGAGCATGCGCTTCCGTTCCCGCGACCATTCCATTTCCTGTCGCAGTCCTGATCTGCGCGGCATCGGCAGCGTTCTCGATAGTGGTGGGTTTTGCCGGTTGGCTTCGGCACCGGGCCTGGCAACGGGGCGCCACCCGGGACATTCCGGCATTCAGCGCGCAGTTGCGCCAGGCAGCCGGGGTCCACGCGGCCCGGTACGTGCTCGCCGTCGGCGCAGCAGGCGCGTGCGGAGTGCTCACGGGCAGCGGGCACCCGCACTGGGCCATGGCTGCGGCCGCCGTTCCGCTTGCCGGAGCCGATATGCCCAGCCGGCTACACCGCGGCATCCACCGCATTGTGGGGACGTTCCTCGGATTGGCGATTGTCGCCGTCGTGCTCTTTCCAAGCCCGCTGTCCCCGCTGCAGTATTTCCCGGGACACACCGCACTCATCCTGGCCCTGCTGGTGATCGGTTTCCAGTTCCCCACCGAGCTGTTCATGGCTCGGCATTACGGCTGGGCCATGGTGTTCTTCACCCCGGTCATCCTGCTCATGACCCAGCTGGCGGCCCCCGCAGATCCTGGCGTGCTTGTCCTGGAGCGCGGAGTGGAGACTTTCGTGGGCGCCGTGATCGGGATCGCGGTGGCTGTGCTGGTCCAGGCACCCAGGCTGCGGGGCCGGGCTACTTCGCCGGGCGGCGAGGCGGACCCGAAGTAAGTTTCGCTGGCAGGACGCGCGCGACGGCGGTAATCACCTTGTAGCGCTTCGTCGGGATGGATACCCCTCTGCCTTTGGCGTTGTCTTCCAACCCTTCCCGGACAACACGCTCGGCCTTGAGCCATAGGAAGCGCGGAGCAACCGATTTGTCCATGCCCATGCGATCGTGGAATTCGGTGTGTGTGAAGCCCGGGCACACCGCCGTGACTTTCACCCCGCTGCCTGCATAGGCAAGGTTGGCCCAGCGGCTGAAGCTGACCTGCCAGGCCTTGGCGGCCGAATAACTGCCCCGGTTCGCAAAGGCTGCAACGCTTGCAACGTTGATGATCCGGCCCGTCTTTCGGGCAAGCATGACTTCCAAGGCCGCGTGGCACAGCTCCAGGGGCGTCTGGACATGCAAGCGCAAATGCCGCTTTTCGTCTTCCAGATCGTTCTTCTCGAAGGACTTCAGGAGACCGATGCCGGCATTGTTGACCAGCACGTCCACCGGCCGCGAAGCGTCCCGCAACCGGTCCGCCACAGCCGCAACCCCGACGTCGGAGGTCAGGTCGGCGGGCAGAACCTCCACCGAGATGCTGAAGTCCCGTTCAAGCACCTCCGCGGTAGCCCGCAGTCTGCCTTCGTCGCGGGCCACGAGGACCAGATGGTGACCGGATTCGGCCAACTGGCGGGCGAATTCCGCCCCTAACCCGGCTGTAGCACCGGTCACCAAGGCTGTGAGTTCGTTGGCACGAGTTGTCATGCGCCCAGACTAGTCCCGTCAGGCCCCCGAGCGGGCTGCGCCTACGCGAACTTCGCCAGCGGGTTGTTCAGTCGCCCGGCCATTTGCAGTCCACCGGATGGGTCCGCGAGATCCAGCATGTGTTGGTTGTTGCGCAGTTGCAGGCGGTTCAGGCACGAAAGCTCGAAGTCAGGTGCGAAGAGCTCGTGCTTGGCGAACTGCTCCGCCAGTTCCGGATGTCGCTGCTGGTATTCCCGCACGACGACGGCGGCCGTCGCCCAGATTTCGTCCTCGCCGAGCGTGCCGTCCTCCACGAGAATGGCAGCGAGGAAACGGAAGATGCAGTCGAAAACGTCCGCGAAGACGGCGAGCACCATTTCCTCCGCCGGGATCTGCGCCTTGATGCGCGAGACTTCCTCCGGAAGCTGCAGGCGCTCCCCCATCACCACGATTTCCTCGCCGATGTCTTTCATGATGGCCTGCACCGGAACGCCGTCTTCCAGCACCAGGATGACGTTTTCACCGTGGGGCATGAGCGCGAGCTCGTACTCATAGAGGAAATGGACCAAGGGAACGAGGTACGCCTCGAAATAGCGCCGCAGCCACTCAACAGGGGCCAGGCCGGAGCGCCTGATCAAGGCGGAGACCACGGAAGCACCGTCGGCATCAACGTGCAGGAGCGAAGCCATGGTAGCCAACTGTTGACCGTCTGTGAGCAAGGGAAGCGGGCTTTCCCTCCACAGCGCCGAGAGCATCTTCCGGTAGGGGGACCCCTTGGCGGACGCGGCCTCGTAATAGTGGTTGTGGTAACCGATTGCTGCTTTCTCGCGGATCATGGCCAGGCCCCGGTCCTGGAGCTCCTGGTCATGGTCGATGAGTTGCTGGAGCCAATCGTTGATGGCGGGAGTGGCCTTCATGTATTCCGGGGAGAGACCGCGCATAAAGCCCATGTTCAGCACGGACATTGCCGTCTTCACGTACGGCTTCTCCGGCGCAGTGGTGTTGAAAAACGTCCGGATGGACTGCTGTGCCTGGTAAACATCCTCCCCAGTACCCAGGTGGACGATGTGGCGTTGGGCGATTTCTGCCGCAAACGTCACGCTGAGCTTGTTGTCCCACTGCCAGGGGTGCACGGGCATCAGCAAGTAGTCCCCTGGGTCCGCACCAATGGCCAACAACTCTGCTTCGAGACTAGCCAGGGTGGCGGGGCCGAGCTCGGCCTCAAAGTGCGTGCGGTAGTCCAGCCCGGCCTTGGAGGTGAACACGGCTCTACTCCGGTGGACCGCGATCCATTGCAGTTGCACTGCGGCGCCCGTTTCCGGGGCGAAGGAGTGGTAGTCCGAGATCCCGAAACCAAGCCTGCCGTTGTTGGCGATGAAGCACGGGTGCCCCTCGGTCATGCTCCTTTCAATCGCCTGGAAGTCGGCCGCGGGGTCCGAACCGCCGGAGATCCCCGCAACCAGCTCGGCTGAGCTTCGGCCTGTGCCCTGTTTGTAGGCGTGGCTCGCGAGCGTGCTGCTGACTTCCTCAAGGTAGACGGGGAGCATTTCCTCCCGGATGCCCAGGGTGTCACGGAATTCGGTGATGAAGGACAACGCATCAAGGGGTAGTCCGGGTTCAACTTCAGCGGCCCCAAGCTCAAAGCGCACGATGGATTCCCCGGGGATGGACCAATGATCCAGCTCGAGGATTCGGGCATGGAAGCGGTACTCGACCGTCGCGTCGTCGCTGACCACGCGGTAGAGACCAAGGCCTCCCTTACGGAGCAGCTCGGGCTCAACCAGCTCCGGCATCAGGATCCGCTCGTGCGAGAACTCGGCGAGCGCTTTGCGGACGAGGTGCCGATTGGCGAGGGCCCAGCGTTCAGGGTCCAGATGGGAGGTGGATGAGCCGGCTTGGCTGGCGATGGTTTCAGCTGTGATGGTCACAGGGTCTCTCCTAGGGTCGCCGCGGCGGGCGCGGCCAGGATGGGGGTCAGGGTCGCATGGAAATCCGCGCGGGTGCAAAGGCTGAGCAGGGCCTGCTTGCGCTCTTCCGAAGGTTCGACGGCGGGGAGCGTCACCACGCCGCTCGGCCGGAAGCCGACGCGCTGGTTGAGGACGTGGATCTTGTGATTACGGACATCCGGTTCCACCACGATCCGCTCCGTCTCCGGATCTTCGAAGAGGTAAGCCATGACGGCCTGCATGACGGCAGTGGTGTAGCCCGGAGTTGGAGCCTCGGACGGCGGCGCCACAAGGAGATGCATCCCGGTGTCGCCCGGAAGCACGTTGTAGACGTCGGCCAAAGGTGACTCGGCGGGCCGGTACCGCTCCATCAGGAACGCAGGGACGCCGTCGTCGAGCCCCAGGAACGCTTGGTGGTGACCGCTGGCCGCGATGCGCGAGTACTCCTCCACAACGTCCTGGACTGTTGCGGACAACATGCCCCAAAAGCGCGCGTACTCCAGGCTCACCCAGCTGTGGAGGACAAGTGCATCTGCGGCAGGATCAACCAAACGGAAGGTGAATGTCATGCCCGGGCCTCCGAAGGAACCTTGGCCGACGCCTCAGCGGGAGCAGGCGCCCCGAACTGCTGGAACGCGATGCTGCGCTCAACCGGGTAGACCTCCCGGCCGGTGATTTCGCGCAGGATGCAGGAGTTTCGGTACGCGGCCATCCCCAAGTCCGGGGTGACGAAGCCGTGCGTGTGCAGTTCAGCATTCTGGACGAAAATTTCGCCCGGTTCGACGCCGGTGCCGTAGTTGCGCTCGACGTCGAAACGGCCTTTCGCGTCGCGGCGGATGCGGTCCTGGATCCCCGAGAGGAGCGCCGGTTCCTGGTAGGAGTAGCCGGTGGCGAGGACTACCGCCTCGGACTCAAGGGCGTAGCCGCGGCCGTGTTCTTCATGGTGCAGCTGCAAAGTGTGGGTGCCAGCCGTCGGGTCCCACTCGGCGTCCACCAGGCTTGAGTGCGTGTGCAGTTGCGTGTCCACCATACCGGCGAGGCTCTTCGTGTAGAGGAGATCGTAGATGCCGTCGATCAGCTCCGAGTTGATGCCCTTGTACAAGTTCTTCTGGCTGCTGATGACCGAATCGCGCTGTTCCGGCGGAAGGGAATGGAAGTAATCCACATACTCCGGCGAGGTCATCTCGAGTGTGAGCTTGGTGTATTCCAGCGGAAAAAACCTGCCCGAGCGGGTTACCCAGTTCAACTGGTAACCGTGGACATCGATCTCCTGCAGGAGCTCGTAGTAGATCTCAGCCGCGCTCTGGCCGCTGCCCACGATGGTAATGCTCCGCTTGGACCGGAGTTCACTCTTCCTCAACAGGTAGTCGGCGTTGTGGAGGACAAGTCCACCGCCGCCCACAATTCCCGCACAAGCATCGGGGATGTACGGAGAAGTCCCCGTGCCCAACACCGGCCGCCGGGCGCGAAGCACCTCAGCGCCACCCGGGCTTTGGACCGAAAGCCGGTACACGCCGTCGTCGTACGCCACATCTAGCACATCGGCGCTAAAACGCACCGATGGCAACTGGCCGGCCACCCACTGGCAGTACTGGTTGAACTCGGCGCGCAACGGGTAGAAGTTCTCCCGGATGTAAAAGCGGTACAGGCGGCCAGTCTGTTTGAGGAAGTTCAGGAAGGAGTATTTGGACGTGGGATCCGCCAACGTCACGAGGTCCGCCATGAACGGAACCTGCAGGTGCGCGGGCTCCAGCATCATCCCCGGGTGCCAGTCGAAGGATTCCTGGCGCTCCAGGAACACACAGTCCAGCCCGTCCAGCGGCTCACAGAGGGCGGCGAGACCCAGGTTGAAGGGCCCGACGCCAATGCCTGCGACGTCGTAGATCCTGGCGTTCGGTTCGTGAGTCCTCATGCTGCGCCCTTCGCCTGGTCAGCGGTCTGATTCGTGAGAAGGCGTGCGCCTGTCCGCCGGATGAGGTCGATGATTTCCTGAATGTCGCCCATGGTGGCCTCGGCGTTGAGGAGGGTGAACTTCAAGTAGTGGCGGCCGGCCACTGTGGTTCCAGCAATAACAGCCTGCCCCGAGGCAAAGATCGCGGCGCGGATGGCGGGGTTGAGGACATCGCTTGCGTCCTCTCCGAGCCTGACTCCCCCAGCGAGCGGACGGTAGCGGAAAACGAGGGTGCTCAAATGCGGTTTCGACGCGAGTTCGAAGTCCGGATCGTCGGCGAGCAGGGAGCCGACGCGTCCGGCGAGATCGATCGCCTCGTCAAACAACGCGCCGACGGCATCGGCGCCCATGATGCGCAGCGTCAGCCAGAGCTTGAGGGCATCGAAACGGCGGGTGGTCTGGATGCTCTTGTCCACCTGGTTGGGGATTTCGGCCAGCGCAGCGCTCTCGGGATTCAGGTAGTCGGCGTAATAGGTGACATGGCGCATCATGGCGCCATCGCGGAGCAGCACGGCGCTGGAACTCACCGGCTGGAAGAAGGTCTTGTGGAAGTCCACGGTCACCGAGTCAGCCAGGCGGGTGCCTTCGAGGAGATGCCGGTAGCGATTGGAGACGAGCAAGCCGCCGCCGTATGCAGCGTCAACGTGCAGCCAGGAATCATAGGCACGGGCCAAGGCAGCGAGCTCTGCGAGCGGGTCCACCGCTCCGAAGTCAGTAGTCCCGGCGGTGGCTACAACCGCCACCGGCACCAGTCCGGCGTCGTTCGCCTCAGCGAGGGCTGCGGCTAGAGCAGCGGGGTCCATGCGGTGATCCGCGCCGGTCCGCACTGCGACCGCGGCATCGAAGCCCAAGCCCAGCATCGACGCCGACTTCTGGATGCTGAAATGGCTGTCCGCCGAGGTGAAGATCCGGAGTCGCTCAAGCAGCGAGGGCAACCGCGCCTCGCCGTTTTCGGTCCGGAGCTTGGCCACGGCATGATTTCGGGCGATCAGGAGGGCCTGGAAATTGGATTGGCTGCCGCCTGAAGTGAAGACCCCGTCGGCGTCTTTGCCGAAGCCGAGGCGTTCGGCAGTCCAGTCGATCAGGCGGCGCTCGATCATCGTGGCGCCAATGCTTTGGTCCCACGTGTCCATGGACGAGTTGACGGCGGACAGTACCGCTTCGCCTAGCAGCGCCGGGATCACCACGGGGCAGTTCAAGTGCGCGGCGTAGCGGGAATCGTGAAAGTAGATGGCGTCTTTGAGGTAGAGCTCGTCAAGCTCTTCGAGGGCTGCTGCGGTGTCCGGAAGCGGGCGTGCAAGGTCGACGGCGGCCACGCGGGCCGCCATTTCGGCATGCCCGACGCCGGTGAACGGGTGGGCGGTCCGCTGCACCTTGGTGGCGACTGCATTGACACCCTGAAGCACCTGAGCGACGTAACTCGGCGAATTTCGGGCATTGAAAAGCTGGTTGGTGGCTGCAAGGGCCCGCTCCACATTGGAGCCGAAATCCTGGTCCGGTTCAATCCGGTCTTCGACACTGGGCGACGTCACGTCGGCTTCCTTCCGTCGGGGTTGAGACACTGAGTTTGCTTCGCCAAGAAGCAAGGTAAGCCTTACTTAGGTTTGCCTTTTCGTCAAACTTTTGTGCCCTAATTCACCGACCGATGATGCGCGTGGGGTGTGACTGGAATTCGCGCCCCGGAAGGTCTACTTTGACCGCTTTTGCAGCGCTCGGCGGCTGGTGGCCGCGGCTGGTCTCACGCTGTAGAGTGCCTCAAAACGTGTGCCGAGCACCGCCAAGGGTGGGACAACGGCCACCAAATCAGGGGGAAGAAGCAATGGACGAGGCTCAAGCAAGGATTGAATTCCGCGAAATCGACGAACATGGGAATGCGTTGGAGCACCACCTAGAAACTCCCGAAGCGGATCGGCGAAGGGCCAACGTAAATCCGTTCATTATCGGGCTATGGATGCTGGAGCTGCTGTTAGTCATGGCGATCATTCTCCTCGTCAACGAGGCCACAACTCCGTTCACCATGGGTCAGCCAAATGCAATGCCGCTCGCCTACATCCTGGTAAACATGACTCCACAACTCCTTTTGGCCGCCGCCCTGATCCTGGCGACGCTGCTGTTCTGGCACGCCCGGCAATGGCAGAAAAGGACGGCACAGGGGTAGGTCCCCGATTTGAACCCTGGACGGATGGTCGAGTTGAAACGACCACCCACTTAAAAAGTGAGGGGTGTTCGCGATTCGTGACGCGAAAAGTGAAACTAATTTTCGAAGGGCCCGATTGACCCCCGAATGTGCCTAGTGGAAAGTGTTGGTGAATGTCGTCGTGGTGATGTTTTGTCCGCTGAATTGGTAGCTCAGCGTGGCCTCCCCAGCTCCGCTGGAAATCATGGCGTCCAGCGTGAAATGAAGGCTGTGGGGGTCGATCGAAGACGTGGTGCAGCGGACATAGCCAGCCGACTGGTCCGGGCAGGTCCAGCCGGCCGGAGCCACGAGTTTCCCGGGGACGAATGTTGCTTCGGACGAAAGGCTGAAGATCGCTTCCCCCGAGGTCGGTGAGCCCTCACCCTGCAGCGAGAAGTCCACATCGATCTGCCGTTCCGACGGGGCAGTGCCTGGCTGACTGCCGAAGGAAGCTGAGACGGTTTGTGGGGGTGGCGCCGACGTGGTGGAAGGTTGCGGAACCGGGGTTGTGACGACCGTGGCGGAGGGTTGTGGAACGGGGGGTGTGACAACCCCTACGGAGTTGATCGCCTTGGCCGTCTTTCGCGGCACGGGAACCACCGCGGGTGCGGTCCTGTGAGGGACCGGCGCAGCAACGGGCACGGGCGCGGGAGGCTCGGGTGCCGCCATGGCAGGCGGGTCCGACGTCGGGACCGGGCTTGGTAAGGGGGCCGACAGTGTCGGCGCGACTTCCGGCACGGACCGAGGGGCCGCAGTCGCGCTGCTCGCAGCATCGGCTGCGACGATAGGCGCAGTCCGTCCGAGCCACATGAGGACCCCTGCAATCGCGAGACCAGCCAGGACCAGCGCGGCGACTGCCATCTTCCAGATGCCACTCCCAGGCCACTGTCCGGCTGCTTTCGGATCGCCTACTCCGGGGGTCAGAGCCTCCGCGGGAAGGAAACCAGCGGCCACGGCACGCGTGAACAGGATCCCGGCCACGAGCGGGAAGACAGCTGCCCGCATGCTCGACTGGACGTCATGGAGTTCCACCAGCACAGCCGTACATTTCGAACACGTCTCCAGATGGGCCTTGACCTTTTCGTGGGACGTACGTTTGAGTCCATCACGGGCATATTTTCCGAGCTGGCTTGAATACTCAAGGCATGGGTCGTCGCCGGCCAGGCTGATGTGGTTCTGCAAATAGGCCTGCCGAAGTCCTTCACGCGCCCGGATCGCGAGCGACGAGACTCCATTCGGGCTCAGTCCGATGAAAGGCGCGGCCGCGGCTGGCTTCAGGCCTTCGATGTCCACATGCCAGAGCACCGCCTGCCAGCGCTCCGGAAGAGAGGTGAAGGCCTTCACCATGGTGCTTGACTCAAAGGTCTCAAGGACCCTGTCCGCGTCGACTGCAACCGTGTCCAAAATGGCGCCATCCCCCACGGCCTGCGTACGCCTGGCCTTCCGGTTCCGGTCGTGGGCGATTCGCCGCACGGCAGTCAGGAGATAGGAACGGAAGAACTGATCCGGGCCCTTGCCCTCCGTGAGGGCTTGGAAAATCGAAGCGAATGCCTCCGATACGACGTCGTCGGCGTCATTGACGTTGTCCGTTTGGGCGCGGGCAACATATTGGGCAGCTGCCACATGACGCCGATAGAGGACCTCGAAGGCGGAGGCGTCACCCTCACGCACCATCGCCATGATTTGAGGGTCGCCGCGGGTCCCCGCATCCCAGGACGGGCGCGAGCCACTCGATCCGTAATCAGAAACCTGCTCCATAGCAATCCAGTGTGACAGCAGTTTGCATGTGACTTGAAACTTACACTGGTCCCGGCTATGCCCTGACTATTCGTTGTCCGGCTCCCCCACCGGCGGTTCCGGCGGCCAATCGACGTCGAGCTCGTAGCCCTCATGCTTGCGCAGATAGGCGGCGATGAACGGGCAATGCGGAATGATCCGCTTGCCGGAGGCCACCACGTCGTCCAGGGCAAAGTGCGCCAGGACCTTGGCCAGCCCGCGGCCCTTGAACTGGGGGCGGGTCTCGGTGTGGAGGAAGTCGATGTGGCCGGGCTTGTCCATGAACTGCGAGATCACGGCCACTTCACCGTCAACCAGAAGCTCGTAGCGGTGGAATTTGTCGTTCCTGACCGTTGTGACGTCCGGGCTGAACGACTCTGCGGTTGAATCCGTGAACTCAGTCATGAGTCGAGATTCGCACGTAAACCGGGCTCTGGCAATGGCACTGTGGGGGCATCGGGAACCGCCGGGGAAAGGGCTCTGGCCGGCACCCGTCCCAGCAGCAGCACCGCGAGCGCGAAGCACGCCGCTCCCCCACCCAGAAGGGTCAGCGTCAGTCCGTTATAGCCGGCGTCCACCACCGGAATGAAGACCACGACGCCGGCAGTCACCACCGCGGCGTGCGCCCTGCCGCGCGCGTGGACGGCCGCCGTCGGGCGTTCTTCGAGCCTGCCGCACAGCAGCAGGACCGGCAACAAGAGTACGACGACGGCGAGCAGCACCAGTGGGCGGGCCCACCACCATTCGGCGGTACCGGCCGCTGGCTTGGGGAAATCCGTGAGCAGAAGCAGACCGGAAAAAGCTGCAAGCAGCGGCAAATGCCACAGATAAACCGTCATGGACCGCCGGCCCGCCACGGCCACCACCCAGCGCACCCAGCGCACCCGCGCCACCCATTCCAGGCCCGGGCGCAGCAACTGCAAGGTGGCCGCCTGCGACAGGCCCAAGAGCAGCATGCAGAAGTTGGGCGGATTCAGGTCCACGATCATGTTCCCGGAGTAGACCCCGATTCCGGTCACGAACCCCAGCAGCAAGTTGCTGCCGACAATCAACCCCACGAACCAGCCTCGGCTGCGTCCAGCGAAGATTCCGTCGGCGATGAAGAAGCCGAATTGCTGGACCGCGCACCAGACAAAGAGCATGTTGACGAAGGCGAGCATCGGAAAAGCCCCGCGCAGGGAGTCGAGGGTGATCACCGCGGCCACCAACCCGCTGAGGGTCAACCAGGGGGAATGACCGTGCAGCCGGGCCAGCAAGGGGACGCTGAGTTGGGTAGCAAGGTAAGCGGCCAGGAACCACAGCGGCATGCCCGCGCCGGTGGCGATGAGCTGGACTACCTGCGGGTCGACGCCCAGAAGGAGCGCTGCCCACAGTCCCACGAACATCGAGGCCAGCAGCGCAGTTGCCGGGCGGATGAGGCGCAGGAGCCGCAGTTGCGCATAGTCCACGCCGGTACCCCCGCGCGCACGGAGCCGCCGCCATGATCCCAGTCCGGTGATGCCGCCCAGGACGAAGAACAGCGGCATCACCTGGAACACCCACAGCACGGGTTCGAACCAGCGCTGTTCCATGAGGGTATTTTCGGTGGTGACGGTGCCGTCGGGGTGCAGGACGGGGCTGACCATCATGCAATGCGAGAGCACCACCAGGATGAGGCAAAAGAACCGGGCCAGATCGATCACGGGATCACGTGAGCCGCCGAGCGTAGCCCGGCCCGCGGATACCTTCTGTTGCCTCAAGAATCCCATTGCGCTCCCTTGCGAACTGCTGAGTCCATTGTCCGCCCGCTCGACGGCGGGAACCAGAGAGGGCGGACAGTGTGAATTCGTGGGCGCGGCCCGGGGGCTGCGTGCCGGAACGCAGCTGTGGAGCCGCACCCACGATCTCGGCGTTTAGCGACGCACGTTCAGCAGCCGTTCCCGTTGCCGCGGATCGCCGGCAGCCGCGCTGGCGGCCAGTGCCAATCCGAAAGCGCCGTCCAGGACTGCCCGGTCCGCGGAGGCCGAGGAGCCGTGGGCAGCAAACTCGGCGGTGTGGTGCGCGGCCCCGCGCACGTCGTAGCCGAGCAACGGATGAATGCTCGGAACCAGTTGCGAGACGTTGCCCATGTCTGTTGAAGCCACTGGTTCTTCGTTGAACACAACGGCCCTCCCCCTGGCCGACATCGCGTCCCGGTAGGCCTCGGAAAGGAACCGGTCCTGCGTGAGTTCGGCGTACGCATTGCCCGTGGGGGTGACCTTGAGCGTGCTCCCGCTGGCAAGTGCGCCAGCCTCCAGGCAACGCCGCACCCGTTCCTCGATGATGCGCAGGTTCCTGATGCTGGGCGAACGCAATTCCACGCTTGCCCGCGCCCGCTCGGGTATGACGTTGACGGCGCTCCCGCCTTCCGTCACGATCAGCGAAACAACCGAGCCGGGCGGAAGCTGCTGCCGCGCCAAGGCAATGGCCGTCTGTGCAACCACGAGCGCGTCGAGGGCATTGACCCCCTCGGATGGAGCGGCTGCGGCGTGCGCCGGGCGGCCCTCGTAAAGCACGTCCCACATGCCCATGGCCAAGGATGAGCCGCCGATGACATCTTCTCCGCCGGCATGGGCCATCATCGCCAGGGATACATCTTCGAAGAAGCCTTCACCGATGAGGTCGACCTTGCCCCCGCTTGTCTCCTCCGCCGGAGTGCCGAGGACTTTGACGGTGATGCCGAGCTCGTCAGCGACGGATGCGAGCGCGAGTGCCGCGCCCACGGCACAGGCCGCGTTCACATTGTGTCCGCACGCATGCCCGATAGCGGGCAAGGCGTCGTATTCAACACACAGTGCGACAACCAGCTCGCCGGTCCCGAACCGCGCGCTGAACGAAGCCGGGAGCACTGGCTGCGGTCCTTCAAAGCTGAAGCCCGCACTCCGGAGCAGCCGGCTAACTCGCTTGGCGGCCCGGAACTCCTGGCCGCTGAGCTCCGGATCGGCATGGATCGCGTGGCTCAGGCCGAGGATTTCCGGCGCCCACCTTTCCAGCGCGGCTGAGACAGAGCGTTCGACGGCGGCCGAAGAGACCGTGGCGGGCGTTGCGGTTTCCAGGGAGGCGGCCTTCATGGCAGCGGCTTTCATGCGGCGACCCCTGCGGTTGTCGCCGCGGCTTCGCGCTTCGGGTAACGGGCGGCGGCTGCCGCGGCGATCAGGGCAGCGACGGCCAGCGCAATCCAGATGGACAGCAGCCCACCCTCGCTGATGTGCCCGGATTGGACGGAGGACGAGGAGATGAGCTTCACGACGGCGGCACCCACCGCGATGCCGACGGACAGCGCCAGCTCGTTGAGGCCGGCCGCCGTCGAGGTTTCTTCGAGCGGAACACCCTCCACGGACAGAGCCCGGGTTCCCGCCTGGTACATGCCAAGGCTCAGGTTGAACATGGCGAATCCGGCGCAGTACCCGGCCAGGGAACCGTGCGCAGCTGCCATGACCAGGAAGCCGCCGGCCAGCAGGAGACCGGCGAATACCAGGGTTGCCCGTTCGCCGAACAGGCTGAGCGCCCTCGAGGTCAGGAGCGAGGAAAGTAGCGAGAGCACCGATGCCACCGCCAGGACGATGGCGATCATGAGGGAGCTCAGCGCGAACCCGTAGCCAGTCTTGTCCGGGTTTGAATACAGGAATATGCCGTTGATACCGAAGTAGCTGATCGAGGCAAAACCGAAGAAGAAGGTGGCGAGCGAGACCGTCCGGATGCGCGGAATGGCGAGCATGCGCAGGTCCATGAACCGCTTCCCAATGGTGCTTCGAGAGTCCAGGACCACCCAGTAGGCCAACAATGCAAGGCCAAGGATTCCGGAGCCGAGCGTCTTGGCATCCAGCCAACCCCAGTCCGGGCCCATCGAAAGGGCCACCACAAAGCCAATCAGGCCGAGGGAACATGCTAGGAGCGGCAGCAGGGCGAGTCCCTCACGGGTGGGGGTCCCGGCGTCGGGCAGGACGAAGGAGCAAAGCAACCCCACAACCGCGAACGGCACCGCCACCCAGAAACCGAGGGTAGGATCGTCGACGCCGATGATTCCTGCAAGCAGTCCTCCCGCACCGAACATGATCATGAGTATTCCGATCATCACGCTGACGCCCGTGCGGGTCTGGGCGGGGTTGCTCGCCCGCAGGATGCCCATCATGAGCGGAATGAAGCCAACCACGGACGTAAGCATGACGACGCCGGCTGTCACCGTCCACAGCGACGGCCACAAAGCCATCATGACGACGCCGGCCGCAACTACCGCCGTCGACCAGCGGAGCACGAGCCTGTATCCGTAGCTGTCGCCGAGCCGCGAGATGATCGGAGTGAGC
This sequence comes from Arthrobacter sp. MMS24-S77, assembly GCF_054888235.1. NCBI lineage: Bacteria > Bacillati > Actinomycetota > Actinomycetes > Micrococcales > Micrococcaceae > Arthrobacter > Arthrobacter sp. MMS24-S77. The sequence continues at coordinate 81,166 of NZ_JBTZRN010000001.1, read as the reverse complement.
ACCGCAAAACTCACGTTTGAGATAAGGAAGATGCCGTTGATGGTGGGGTCGTCGATCGAGAAGGTCGGCCCCAAGGCGGGGAGGATCGGGTTCAGGTAACCCTGGGTGACTCCGCTGAGTGATTCGATCAGGGCCATCGCCACGATCATTCCAGTGATGGTCCGGCGAGCGGTGGCCGCCGTCGCTGGAGGTGCTGTCTTGCTTGCCATGTGCTTCCTTGAGTGTTGGGGGGCTTCTTTGCCTGGGTCTTCGGATGCGATTGGGTGATGCGAGTCACAACGTTAGGTCCGCCGTTTACACTGGCTAGGAAATTGTTTGAAATCTTCTGAGAATCGTGAAATTTGAAGGAATCGGCCATGATCTCCGAAACTGACCTCGAAATCGTCAATGCATTGCAGATCAATCCCCGTGCCGATTGGAGCCGCGTTGGGGATGTCCTTGGACTGTCCGGGCCTACCGTGGCACGCCGCTGGAACGCCCTCGCCGAGGAGGGCCTGGCATGGATCACCCCGGCCCCGGGGGCGCGTTACCTGAGCGCAGGCTGGTCGGCGTTCATCAGCCTTTCATCGCTTCCGAGCGAGAACGAAGCCCTGGTCCACAAGCTGTGCGCGGAGCCGGCCTTCGGGACCGTGTCCCTTGTGTCCGGCTCCCACGATCTCTTCGTGGACTGCTTCGCCTCGAGCCACGAAGAGCTCATGGACATCGTCACCGGCTCCTTCGCGGGACTGCCCGGTGTCACCCACCGCGAGGTCGTTTTCGTCACGAAGCTGTACCGGCAGGCCTCCGACTGGCGCAGCGGCACCCTGGAGCCGGCGCGGGCCCGGCTCATGTCGGCAGAGCCCCTGCCCGCACCGGCCGCCTATGCACCGGACAGGCTCGATGCGTCCCTGCTGGAGGAACTGGCCCGGGACGGGCGGGCCAGTTGGGCGGAACTGGGAGCCGCCTGCGGCGTCTCACCCCAGACCGCTCGACGGCGGGTGGAGCGGTTCCTCGCGTCCGGCTACATGACCCTGAGGTGCGACACGTCAGCTTCGGCCCAACAAGGGCTGAGGGAAGTGAGCCTGATCCTCAACGTGCCCGCGCACTTCCTGGACGGCGTCGGGCGCTACTTCGCAGCCCTGCCGAATTGCAGGCTCAGCGCCCAAGTATTGGGTGCGCAGAACCTTTTGGTCACGTTGTGGGTCCGCGACTACCTCGAGGTCCAGGGCCACGAGCGGGAACTGGCAGAGCGGGCACCAGGGAGTGCAGTAATCTCGCGGCAAGCCGTGGTGCGCAACTACAAACGCCTCGGGCACGTGTTGGACGAGTCCGGACGCAGCCGCAGCGTCGTCCCGTTGCCATTGTGGCGAGAGGCGTAGCTGCTAAACCCGCCGGGCACGCTCGCTCACCTATGACCCAAAATTCCCCGACGCTCGCTCACCTATGACCCAAAATCCCCCGACGCTCGCTCACCTATGACCGGAAAGGCCAGAACGCTCCTGCAGATCTGCAGGAGGGTTCCGGATTGCGGCCCCGTAGGTGAGCGAGGGTCCGGATCGCCCACATCTGGAAACCCAGACGGCAACCGCAATAATTGCCGCGCAATCCCGTGAGTCCCGGCGTTTAGTAGAGAGTGCTATCAATCCATGACAAAGGAGTCATCGTGGCACGCGCCGATCTAGCGACAGTGCAGTCAGCCCCCTTTCCCCTCGCTCCAGCCTCCTCCCTTGCCCGCGGCGCGGCACTCGGCACTGGCCCCGGCACTGAACTGGCGGCAAAACCACAAACCCCTGACGATTCAGAGGCCGGTGGCGAAGTCCCCAGCAGCGCCTGGCGGGTGCGGGCAGATGCTTGGGAGTTCCTTGGCTATGCCGTCAAGCAGTTGGCTGCCGCCAGTGCGAGGCCAGCGGCGGGCGCCCGTCTGGCGCGGGAGCCCCGCGAGTTGCCACGGGAGGCTCGAAGGTTGCTGCCGCTGCTGGAATCCCTCGAAATGTATTGGGCGTCTCCGGGGCCGCACTATGTCTCGGAACTGCGGCGAAGCTTGGAAGCCGGGGAATACCTTGAGGCACTAGGCCTCATAGAACCAGTCGCGCGGCGCGTTGCGGGCCACAACCAGCACGCCACCGAACCGTCGATGGACACTGAACGCGATGCGGACAGGATGGAAGAACCTTCCGAAGCGCGGAAGCGGTTCGAAGTGCTGGTGATCGATGACATCTCCAACGTGGACCGTGAAGCCCTTCAGGCTGAGCTTCTCAACCAGCGGCGCCCCGCCGACGCCTTCAACTACGAGCTGGTATTCGTGCCAAGCTTCGAGGACGCCATCGTGGCCGTCCTGCTCAACCCCGACATCCAGGCTTGCGTGCTGCGGCCTGGATTTGTCCTCAACAGCAGGCAGCGCCTGAGCCGGGATGTGCGTGGTTTCCTGGATGGCTTCTTCGGCCGTTCCCTCCCCGAGCGCCCGTTGGACCGCATCTTGAGCTTGGCAGAGAAGTTGGGCCAGCTCCGCCCCGAGCTTGACCTCTATTTGGTTGCCGGAGTGGGGATCGAGGAACTCGCCGGTTCCTTGACCCGTCAATTCCGCCGGATATTCCGCCGGCAAGACGGGCTGGAACTCCATTTGTCCTTGCTGGCTGGCGTTGCGGAACGATATGAGGCACCGTTCTTCCACGCGGTCCAGCAATACAGCCGCAAACCCGCCGGAGTTTTCCATGCGCTGCCGGTGTCCAGGGGAGGATCGGTCATCCATTCCAAGTGGATCAACGATCTCGGCGAGTTCTATGGCCTCAACCTGCTGCTGGCCGAAACCTCCGCCACGTCCGGCGGGCTCGATTCACTGTTGGATCCCCATGGCTCCCTCAAGCAGGCCCAGAAACTGGCGGCCCGGGCATTCGGTGCCCAGAAATCACTCTTTGTAACTAACGGAACCTCAACAGCCAACAAGATCGTGCACCAATCGATTCTTGCGCCCGGAGATGTTGTCCTGGTGGACCGGAACTGCCACAAATCGCACCACTATGCCCTCATGCTGGCCGGCGCGCAGGTCTCATATTTGGATGCCTACCCCCTGAACGATTTCTCGTTCTATGGCGCAGTTCCCTTGGAAAGCATCAAACGGATGCTGCTGGACTACCGCCGGGCCGGCAGGCTTCAAGAGGTCAAGATGCTCGCCCTCACCAACTGCACCTTCGACGGCATCGTCTACGACGTCGAACGGGTCATGGAAGAGTGCCTGGCCATCAAGCCGGACTTGGTGTTCCTGTGGGACGAGGCGTGGTTCGCGTTCGCAGGTTTCCACCACATCTACCGCCGTCGCACCGCCATGGCCTCGGCGAGGTCACTCGAAAAGTCGTTTGCGGATCCGGCCTACGCACGGCGCTACGCCCAGCAATTGCGTGAGCTTGGGGCGGCTGAGGCGGCCGGGTCAGCCGGGTCGGCCGGCGGGCTGGATTCAGTAAGCGATGAGTTGCTCCTGAAGACAAGGCTGCTGCCCGATCCGTCCAGGGCCCGCCTGAGGGTCTACTCGACCCAGTCGACCCACAAGACCCTGACCTCGCTCCGCCAAGGGTCCATGATCCACATCCATGACCAGGACTTCGGTCAGTTGAATGAGGAGAGCTTCCGCGAGGCGTACATGACGCACACCTCCACCTCGCCCAACTACCAGATCCTGGCCTCGCTGGACATGGGACGGAGGCAAGTCGAGTTCGAAGGTTACGAACTGGTGCAACGGCAGGCAGATCTCGCCGTCAGCATCGCCCAGGCCGTTGCCAGGCATCCCCTGCTGAAGAAGTACTTCCGCGTGCTCGGAACCAGGGACCTCATTCCGGCGCAATACCGCGAAACCAGCCGGCAAATGCCCCTGCGTGACGGGTTGGCCGCGATGTCGGAGGCCTGGGAGAAGGACGAGTTCGTTGTCGATCCGAGCCGCTTGACCCTGCACATCGGCCTCACCGGTGTGGACGGGGACACGTTCAAGCACGACTACTTGATGGACAAGTACGGGATCCAGGTCAACAAGACGTCGCGGAACAGCGTGCTTTTCATGACCAACATTGGCACCTCGCGGAGTGCTGTTGCCTACCTCGTTGAGGTCCTGGTCAAGCTGGCCGAAACCTTTGAAGACGAGCAATCCGGTCTGAGTGGCTTAGGCCAGCGGGCCTACAAAGCCCGTGTTGCCGCGCTAACCAGCACGCCACCGCCCTTGCCGGACTTCAGCCGCTTCGCCGAACGTTTCCGAAAAGACGCAGAAACTCCCGATGGCAACATGCGGGCAGCCTACTTCGAGAGCTACAAGGCCGGTTCCTGCGAATACTTCAGTGCAGCCGAACTTGCGCGAAGGGTCGCCGCGGGGGAAGAAATGGTCTCTGCCTCCTTCGTCACTCCCTACCCACCGGGCTTCCCTGTCTTGGTTCCGGGGCAGGTGATCACGGAGGAAATCCTGGCCTTCATGTCAGCTCTGGATACGAGGGAGATCCACGGCTTCAATGCGGAGTTGGGATTCAGGGTCTTGACGGGTGAGCTAGCGTCACCCCAAAAGCCCACATAAGTGAGCGAGCGACGGGCCTGGAGGGCACATACGTGAGCGAGGGTTCCGCTCAGCCGAGCGCCACGGCCAGAATGCCGAGCACGACGGCGAGTAGCGGCGTCGTGCCCTGGAGAACCGCGGGCCGGAGGTACTTTTTGCCGCTCAAGGCAAGCACGATTGCCGCCAGCAGCATGGAACCGCACGAACTGAAGACAAGGGTCCAACCGACCTGCGGGTGACCAAGCAGGACAAAGACGATCCCGGCGAGCGCGCCGATGGCGAGGAAGAGGTTGTAGAAACCCTGGTTGTAGGCGAGGGGCTTGGTGGTTTCGGCGTCGGACTGGGAAGCGACACTGAAACGCTTCCACGTGGCCGGGCGAGTCCAGGTGATGGACTCCATGCTGAAGATGTAGACGTGCAACAAGCCGGCAAGGAGGGCAAAAACAGGGAGGCCAGGATCATGTGCTGATCCTAACCTCCCTGTATTGTGTGACGCCGCCGGCCGGCCCCCGCGAGCCGCGCCACCTCGCCTAGCGGCTGAGCATGTCCAGCGTTGCTCCGGCGAAGGTCGAAGCGGAGGAACTCCAGCGCCCCAGCAGGCCTTGGAGGTTCTCGCCGTCGGCCCGGTGCGCCGCGGTCCCGGCCTCGAGCGTGGCGAGGATGCCCGTGCGCAGCTCGGTATTGAAGTTCACCTTGCCCACCCGCATGGACGTGGCTTTGACCAAGTCCGCAGCCGGGATGCCCGACGCGCCGTGGAGCACCAACGGAAGCTGCGTGCGCGAGGCGATTTCCTCCAGGACCTCCCAGTGCAGCTGGGGCTCGCCGGTGTAGCGGCCATGCGCGTTCCCTACGGCCACGGCCAGGAGCTGGGCGCCGGTGCGGGACACGAATTCCTGCACCTGGCCAGGGTCGGTCAGCCCTGCAGGATGAACGCCCGCCGAGGCGCCGAAAGCCTTGTCCTCGTCGCCGGCCAGCCCACCGAGTTCCGCTTCAATCACGACGTCGGAAGCACCTTGGGCGTCCAGCGCGGCACGGACCTCGCGAACCAGGGCGATGTTCTCCTCGAACGGGAGGGATGAACCGTCGGCCAGGACAGCGTCGGCCCCGGCAGCCACGGAGTCACGGATGACGCCAAGGTCCGAGGCATGATCCAGTTGCACCGAGACCGGCACGCTGGCATCGTCGGCAGGGCGCGCAGCGCAGTGATCAGTCGCGGACCGGCGGGGGCGGCCGCAGTCTTCGGCGCGACCAGCAGGATGACGCCCCGGCCGGACTCCTCTGCGGCAGCCACCACGGCCAAGGCGGTGGTGAAGTCGTAGCACGTGAAGGCGGGAACCGCGGACCCTCGCTCCAGGGCAGATCCAACAAGCTCGTCAAGACGTGCACGCATTAGTGGGCCAAGCCTCCCACCAGAATCCAGGCGACAAAGCTGAGCAGGAAGCCGGCCACACCCAGGATGGTGGTGAGGACGGTCCAGGTCTTGAGCCCATCGGACACTGTGAGGCCGTAGTAGCGCACCACCACCCAGAAGCCGGCGTCGGTTACGTGGGACAGGCCCAGGCCACCGAAGCCGATGGCGATCACGATGACGGCGATCTGCGCGGGCGTGTAACCACCGTGCGCCACGGCAGCCGAGAGCAGGCCGGTGGTGGTGACAATCGCAACCGTGGCCGAACCCTGCGCGGCGCGCAATGCCAGGGAGATGATGAAGCCGAGCAGGATGATCGGCACTCCGAGGGAGTCCAGCGTCTGGGACAGGGCCGCGCCGATGCCAGAGACCTGCAGGACACCGCCGAACACGCCGCCGGCTGCCACAACCATGAGGATCGAGGCGATGGGAGGCAGGGCACCTTCGAAGATCTCGCCGGTTTCCTTGAGCGACCACTGGCGCCGGACAGCCAGGAGGAAGAAGGCGAGCGCAACGGCCACCAGCAGGGCGAAGAACGGGTTGCCCACGAAAGAAGCGACGCCGTACCAGTAGTCCTTCTTGTTGATCAGGAGCGTACCCACGGTGCCAAGCAGGATCTGTACGATCGGGGCGGCGATCAGGAAAATGATCAAGCCGGGACGCGGCGGGGCCACGGCGCTGGCGCCAGGACCGTCGTGGCCTACCCGCACGAGGGAATCGGAACCGAATTCCTCAATCTGGTCGCGGACGCCCGGAAGCAGTTCGTAGTCCTTGCGGTTCATGATGCTGGCCACCCAGTAGGACAGGAAGCCCAAGGGCACGCAGATGATCAGCGAAATCAGTGCGATGAGCCCGATGTCGGCGCCCATGACGCCCGCCCCGGCAACAATGCCCGGGTGCGGGGGAACGGCGACGTGGATGGAGAGCATGATGCCGGCCATGGGAAGGCCGAACTTGATGGGGTGCAGCTTGGCGATCTTCGCGAAGGCGTAAACAATCGGCACCAGGACGATGATGCCCACTTCGAAGAACACGGGAATCGCGACGAGGAAGCCCACGGCGGTCAGGGCCACGGCAACGCGCTTGGCCCCGAGTTTCGCAGTGAAGTGGTTGGCCAGCGATTGCACGCCGCCTGACACCTCGATCATGCGTCCCAGCACGGCTCCGAGGGCAATCAGCAGTGCCACCTTGCCCATGGTTCCGCCCACGCCGTTGGCAACAACGGTGAAGACGTCCGCCAAGGGGATTTGCGCGGCGACGGCAACCAGGATGCTCACGGCCAGCAATGCCACGAAGGCCTGGATCTTGAAGCGGATGATCATCAGCAACAACAGCGCGACGCCCGCAACGGCGATGGTCAGCAGCAGCGGAGTCTCAAGCTCCACGGCCGGCTTGATGGCAGGGGCATCAGCTGCCCGGACCGCCAAGGTATTGATGAGGGGATTCATCGGGTGTGTCTCCTTTGACAACGCCGGCCTGGACTCAAGGACGGCGAGAGGGGCGACGACGGCGGAGGGGGACCGCCGTCGTCGCGGGTTGTGCGAGGGGTTAGTTTGTGCGCCGGGTGGGCGCGACGACCTTGATGACGGCGGAATCGTCCGCTGCGGCGAGGCCTTGGGCCTGCCCGAGGAGGTAGAGCTGTTCGGCAGCGGCGGCAACGGGTGCGGCCAGGCCGGCGGCGCGGGTGGCCTTGCCTACGATGCCCATGTCCTTGACGAAGATGTCCAGGCGGCTGAGGACCTCGGCGCCTTCCTCGTCGTAAGCCTCGAGGATTCGGGGGCCGCGGTTGGACAGCATGAACGAGCCGGCGGCACCTGCTTCCAGGGCGGCGAGGGTCTTGGCTTGGTCCAGTCCGAGGGCGTCCGCGAGTGCCATGGCCTCGGCGGCGGCGGCGATGTGGACGCCGCAGAGGAGCTGGTTGACGGTCTTGAGGGCCTGGCCGTCGCCGGGCTTGTCGCCCACGATGCTGAGCGTGGAGGCCAACAGTTCCAGGGCGGGTCGGGCCTTTTCCTGCGCGGCCGGCGTCGCGCCCACCACGATCAGGAGGTCGCCTTCGCCGGCACGCTTCGGGCCGCCCGAGAGCGGAGCGTCAACGAGTTCGACGCCGTATTCGGCCAGGCGGGCAACCGTGGCCGGAATGGCTTCGGTACCGACTGTGCTGCCGAGGATCACGACGGCGCCCGGCTTGAGCACGGGCGCGACGCCGTTGGCGCCGAAGAGGACGTCGTCGAGCTGCTCGCCGTTTCGCACGGCAAGGAGCAGGGCGTCGGCGCCTTCCGAGGCTTCGCGGGCCGACGCGAAGGTGCGGATCCCGGCGTCGGCGGCGAGCTTCAGCCGCGGTTCGGCGATGTCGAAGCCGTGGACGGTGAGCTGGGTTGCCAGGCGGGTGGCCATCGGCAGGCCCATGGCGCCGAGTCCCAGGACGGCGACGGTGTAGTTGCTGGTCATGGTGTTCTCCATTGAATGCGGGGTTGCGTTAAGGATGGGGGTTAGAACGTGTTGCTGAGCTTGCGCGTGACTTGCGCCAGGGATTCGTCGTCGCCCACATTGCCGGCGAAGACGATGTACGGAATGCCCTTCGCGGGTCCGTCCACCGGCTCCCACAGGGAGACGATGCCCGGCAGCATGGGGCCACGGACAATCGCGTGCCGGATTTCGAGTCCGTGCGCGGCCACGTCCGAGGACGTGATGCCGCCCTTGGCGATGACGAAGCGCGGCGGGAAGGTCTTGAGCGTCCGGTTCACGACCGCGACGACGGCCGCCGAGACAGTGCGGGCAATCTTCAGGCTCGCTGCGGCGTCGTCGGTCTTGATGAGGAGACGGCTCGTGTGGACGATGACGTCGCCGTGGCGAAGGGCGTCGACGACGGCGGCGACCGTTTCATCGAGGTAGGCTTCAGCGCCACTAACGAGAAGTCTCTCGACGTCGATCTCGATGATGCGGGCGGCGCTGTGCTGGGCCGTTAGGACGTTGAGCTGGCGCGTCGTGAGGCCGACGTGCGAGCCAACAACGATGAGGCCACCGGCTGTGGAGGGAGTGTTGCCTTCGTAGGCTTCCTCGCCGCTGAGCGCCTCGCGGATTTCCTGGCCGATGCGGCCGCGGACGAAGGGCGGGCCCACACGGTAGAGCAGCTTCTTGCCGCGGCGTTCGGCCTCTTCCAGGCCGAGGGCGAGTGCGCGGAAGTCGTTCTCGGTAACGATGTCCGCGACGATCGGTGTGGAGTTCGTTGCGGGTTCGATCGCGTCGGCGATGGCCTTGGCGGAGAGCTCGGGATCTCCGGCGGAGCCGTTTGCAGCCGCAGCGCCGGCACGGATGATGTTCAGGTCGAGGACGATCACGGAATCCGCGGCAAAACGGCCCTGCGACTTCTCCTCCACATACTTGGCCATCTCGGAGTTAGTGAAGCCGAAGCTCGCATCCTTGGCGAACTCGGTCTCTGCAACCGGGGTGAGCTTGCCGGAGTCGTGCCCGGTACCGCGCATGTAGTGCACGCCCCCGATGGTGACCCGTCCGGCGTCGGGGAAGGCAGGGACCATGACCACGCCGTCGGTGGCTTCGCCGGTCATCTCAGCAACAGTGGCGGCAATGACGTCCGGTTCCAGCGGGTAGTGGCCGCGGAGGGTGGAGTCGGAGCGGCTGACGAAGCCCAGGCGGAGCTTGGAACCAGCGCTGCCGGACGCGGCGGCTGCGGCGAGGGCGTTGCGCACGATTTCCTCGTTGCGGGCAGCGGCCTCAACCGGGTCCAGGCTGCGCGTGTTGGTCAGCACGTACACCGCGGGCTGGGACCGGCTTTCCGCGATGTGGGCGAATGCCCACGCGAAATCGGCTACCTCCCAGCGGGTGAGGACCGGAAGGTTGGCGACTGATTGGGTGCCCGTGGGGTCGTCGTCGAGGACTACCAGGACGCGCGGCGAGGTTACGGAAGACGCTGCTACGGCGTCGGCAACCAGCTGAGCGGGGATCTGGACTTCAACCGGGAAGGCGGCCAGAACATCGGCTTCAAGGGTCACTGTGCACTCCATCGTGGGAAATCTTCGCTTCTGACTGTAAATGTAAGATGTCAGACATCTAATATTTGAATGCTAGTGTGACACACCCTCTTTCGGGTGTGCAAGTGTCAGCCGTCACTATGCTGGGCGCATGACTGAAGGGTCCGCCGCCGTCGCGGCACTGCACGTGGACATACGCCTTCCGGCGGCTACCGCCAGCACGACGCCGGGACGACCATCCCAGCCTCCCGTCCTGTTGCTGCACGGTTGGGCCTCGACGTCCGCCTATTGGGAGCCGCTCGCCGCCGAATTGCTCGACGCCGGACGTTCAGTGTGGATCGTCGACCTGCCCGGGTATCACCGCGGGGATGTTTTGCCCGCGGGCTTCGAGTGGACGCTTGAGTCGGCGGCCGCTTCCGTTGCGGCCATTGCTGCCCGGAACCCGTCGCCGGTCCACATCGCGGGCCATTCAATGGGCGGGAACGTGGCGCTGACAGCAGCGGCCGCGTATCCGGAGTTGGTGCGGAGCGTGGCCTTGATCGGCATGGTTCCGGCTCCGCCGAACGACGCCTTCAAGTCGATGCTCGAATCCCAGCTAGGGCAAGGCTTCATTGACGACGCGACGCGCGCCAAGTGCATGAAGGCCTGGTTTGGGGCGTTGACTGTGGAAGACGAACGGCTGCTGAGCCGCGGATTCGAGCTCCCCTTTGAAGTCCTCGGCCCCAGCGGCCTCGCAGCCATGGCGGGCGTAGCGGAGGACGTCCCCGAAATGGTGACGGCGCCAACGCTGGTCATTGCCGGCGTCGGGGACCGCTTACGCTCGCTGGACCAGGCGGAAGCCTTTGTGGCAGCCAGCCCCATGCGAAAGCTCGCGGCAATCCCGAACGCCGGGCACAGCGTCCATTGGGAGCAACCGTACGCTTGCGCGCTGGCGCTCGGCGCGTTTTGGAACGAAAGCCGGCAACCCTCAGCGTAAGATGTCAGACATCTAAGAACGGAGCACCATGGCACGCAAGTCGCTGGTCGGCGTCGTAGCTGACGAGCTGCTGGACCGCATCGTCGCGGGCGAATTTCCGCCGGGCACAGTGGTTCCCGGCGAACTCGAGCTGAGCGCCAAGCATGAAGTCAGCCGCATGACTGTGCGCGAGGCCATGAAGACCCTCGAGGCCCAGCGAATCCTGAGCGTGGAGCGTGGCCGGGGAACGTTCGTCAATCCCCTGAACCGCTGGGCTTCCCTCGAAGCGGTATTGCGTGCGGCGTCGGAGGGAAAGAACGACGCCGCAGCGTCCGTCCAGCTCATTGAGCTGCGTCGCATGCTCGAGACCGGCGCCTGCGAACTCGCCGCTTCACGGATCTCCCCGAAGAAATCGACCAGCTGCAGGTTCAGGTGTCGGCCATGCAGAAGGCCCACGATTCAAATGATGTGAGCGCGTTCGTCGAGGCGGACCTGGGCTTCCACGATGTCATCCTGCGCGCCTCCGGCAACGTCTTCGTGGCCGTGCTCTTCGAACCCCTGCACCGCGTCCTGGAAACCCGGCGCACCCAAACATCTCAAATCCCCGATATCCAGCGCCACGCGATCGGACATCACCGGGCCATCCTGAAAGCCCTCGAAGCCGGGGACTCTCCCCGCGCCCGCGAGGCCATGGACGCACACATGCAGCAGACCCTGGACGATCTCAGGACGTACGTCCTGGAGGCCTAGGCAGGCCCGGCTCCCCCGCCCCCCGACTTCCAGGACGCCCGCTCACATATCAACGGTCGTGGGCGGACCCTCGCTCACATATCAACGGCTGTGAGCGAACGCCCGCTCACATATATCGACCGATCCCAGCAATATCCTGCGGTGTCGTCCTGCAGCACCCTCCAATAAGCCGAGCGCCAAGTTCTTGCCAGATGCCGGCTCCTTCCGCAATGCTTGCAGGTTGCTTGCCATCAGCACCGCCCACGGCCGGGCCGGGCGTCCAGGTCTTGGTTAGAGCGTCATAGCTTTCGCCGGAATTCGGATACGCGATCAACGGGATTGAGGTGACTTTGCGTAGGGCTCGAAGCGACGGAGAGACCAGTTCCAGAGGCACGCAATTTACGCCGATCGCGACGACGCGCGGCTGCGTTGCACAGAGCCTTGCGACGTCGGCCAGCGTTGTGCCGTCGCTGATGTGCTCCCCGTCCCGTAGCGTGAAGGAGAACCATGCTTCGACGTTGAACTCTTCTACGAGTGCCAACAGTGCCTTCGCCTCCGAAACCGAAGGCAACGTCTCACATGCCAGCAGGTCCACTCCCGCCTCCACCAGCGCCGCGATCCGGGGCCTGTGGAATTCCATGAACTCGATCCGGCTGAGGGTGTAGTCCCCGCGGTATTCCGAACCGTCAGCGAGGTAGGCGCCATAAGGGCCTACTGATCCGGCAATCAGCAGGGGTCCCGCTTCCGGGTTTTCAGCCAAGTATTCGCGCCTCGCATCGTCGGCCAGGCGTACGCTCAATGCCACCAATTCCAAGGCTTCCACTTCGCAAACGCCGCGCTGTCCAAATCCTTGTGGCGTGGCCTGATAGCTCGCCGTGATTGCAACTTTGGCGCCCGCACCGAAATAGTCGCGGTGCACTTGCTTGATCAGCTGCGGTTGTTCCAAAAGCACCTTGGCCGACCAAAGTGGGTCCTCCAGATTGCAGCCCCGCGCCTCGAGCTCAGTGGCGAGTGCGCCGTCCAGCGTCAGCTTCGAGCCGGCGTCGAGCATGCGGGACAGCGTGATCTTACTGGGCATCGTTCGGGGCTCCAAGCAGTTGATCTTCATTCGTGCCCATGTGGGGACGAGATGGTCCAGCGTGACCACCCTTTCACTATATTGGTCATTATGAGCATTTGAAAATGCTTGTAATGATCATGCCTGTTATGCCACCATGGCAGTCAAACAATCTGCGCCAAGCGCAGGGAAGAGGACCCCTTGAAGATAGAAATGAAATCAGTGCGCAAGCTGCGCGTACATTGGCCTATCGCGTCCGAGACTTTCGCTGGGCTCGCTGAGGGCGAGGCCGGTGCGTTCCGGAATGACCACGGCATTACGGCACTGCTTCAGGCCTTGGCGGACTCCCCGGAGTTGGGGGACTTTGGAAACTACAGGCACGTTTTCGAGTCTGGCGTGGGATTCGAAGGATTCACCGTGGCTGAAGGCGCCAACCCCACCTTGGGGCAAGTGGGCCAGCGGACCATTTCGCCGACCTTTGTCTTCACGACGTACTTCGACGCCGCCCTGGACGACGAGCGGGTGGATCGGTTCATGCGTCACCTTGTGGAGATCCACCCTTGGGAAGTCCCTGTCATAGAGCTATCCGGCGTCGTGAGCGTCTCATCCACCGCACTGGCAGAGGCCCGCGAGAGCGGGGTCGCATCATGACCGACAACGCCACGACGGATTTTTGGGACGGGCTCCAGCCCCTCATAGCGGGCAGGACGTTCGCCGACTTGACGCATGCATTCCACCCAGGCCAACCGCACTTCCCCGCTTTCCCCGACGAGATCAGGGAAGCCGTGTTCGATCTGGAGAATGGCGACGGATTCACCGCGCACCGCTATTCGATCATCGGGCAATGGGGAACACACGTTGATCCCCCCTCACATTTCATCCGCGGCGGCCGGTCTTTGGATCAGATCCCGGTAGGGGACATGATCCTTCCGCTGGTCATCCTGGATATTTCAGAACGGGTCAAGGCTGATCCCGATGCCACCCCCACGGTGGCGGACATCCACGCATGGGAAAGCCGAAACGGCACTGTCCCGACGGGTAGCTTTGTGGCACTGCGGACAGGCTGGAGCCGACGTTGGCCCGATGCCGACGCCATGGCGAACAGGGACGACGAAGGCATCAGTCACAGTCCGGGCTGGTCGCAGGAGGCCCTCACCTTCCTGATTGAACGACGGTCGATTGCGGCTGTAGGTCATGAACAGACAGACACGGACCCGGGGCTGGCCACTTCCCGCAAGGACTTTAGCCTGGAGACATACGTGCTGGGACAGAACCGTTGGCAGATCGAGCTATTGGCGAACCTGGATGGTCTTCCGGAAAAGGGTGCCGCCCTGGTTGCGACGTGGCCAAAACCCCTTGAGGGAAGCGGCTTTCCCGCCCGGGTGTTTGCTATCCACTGAGTCACGCCCGTCCGGTGGCTAGAATCAGATCCATGCCTAAGACATCCAGCATGGGACGGGGAATCATGGCTGTCCTTGCAGTCGGCTCCCGCAACGCCGAAGGCCTCCCCGGCGGCACAGTCGCCGATATTGCAGCCGACCTAGGCAAGGATCGCAGCCAGGTCTCGCGGAGCCTGCGAGTCGCGGAACAAGAAGGGTTCCTGGAACGCGCCGAGCGGCGGTCCTACAACCTGAACTGGTCACTCTTTACCGACGCCCAGCTTTTGACCGAACAACGGCTGCAGACGGACGGGATCACTGCCCTGGAGGGCCTTGCCGGCGAAACGAACGAAGGATGCTTCCTCGGAGTGCTGAGCGGTGACAGCACGGTGACGGTCGGTGAGCGTATTCCGGCGAGCAGCAACATGGTCGGTTCGTGGTTGGGCCGGCCTTACCCGGCCTACTGCAGCGACGCCGGCCAGGCATTGTTGTGGGAGGCGTCCGACGCCGAGGTCCGAACCGTTTTCGCGTCCTCTGCATTTGTTCGCCACGGCCCCAATACTCCGGTCAATGTCGAGGACTTCCTGACGCGGCTGAATGAGGCTAGGGGACGGGGGTATTCCATCGTGGATGAGGAAGCAGAACCAGGCTTGTATTCCCTAGCCGTTCCCGTACGGGATTTCAAACGCGAAGTGGTGGCTGCCCTGCAGGTCGTGGGTCCTAAGACACGGCTGGCAGCGCGGCGGGAACTCTGCGCCTCGGCTCTCGTGTCGTGGGGAAAGTGGCTCGAATCGACGATGGGTCAGGGACTGCCGCAGGCGCTGGCCTAGCTCGCAAGGCCCCTTCCTCCCGTATTGTCCCGAGTACTGCGACCGCATGATCCGAGCCGCGCGGCGGCTTCCGTGAGAACCTTGGCGATTTTCCCGGCCCTGGGCTCGATCTGGGGCCGGTTGCCCAGAACACTAAGTGAAGCAAGAATCGCTCCTTCCGGGTCACGGACAGGAACGGCCAATTCGTAGACGCCATGTTCGAATTCTTCGGCCGCCACTATGAAGCCCCGGTTCCGGTCCCTGTCCATCAGCTCGCAGACCTCTTCGGTCGAGTGGGCCGCGCCCGGACCGCCGACACCGATGAAGTTGGCGTCCTTGAGGAGATCCTGAATCGCGGCCTGCTCGTGATCCCACAAGAGTGCCCGGCCTGATCCCGTGCACCATGTCGGCGTCACCATTCCAGGTTTGACGAAGCTGCCAGGGAGCGCGTCATTGCTGGATGCGCGCAGGAGAATTACCCGGAAGCCCTCGCGGACAGAAACCCTGGATCGGAGGCCAAGCGTGGCCACCAGCGCCTCCAACTCGGTCCTTGATTGGCGAACCCAGCCAGTATTAAGCGACGCCGCGAGGCCGAAAAACCGCGGGCCTGTCCGGAACGGACCGCGTTCGACCCGTTCCAGAAGTCCCAGATCACACAGTTCCTGGGTCAGCCGGGATACGCGGCTTTGCTCCATGTCCAGCTCGGAGGCGAGCTGGGAGACGCCGAGGAGCCGCCGGCCCCACTTCTCCCGGTCCGCGACCAAGCGCACAATACGAAGTCCTTGTGCCATGGACGACGCTTCCGAGGAAGAATCCATTGTCAATGCTCCTTCCGAGCTTCATCAGGCCCTATTCTCACACGTCCCGTTGACCGGAACGCGGCTTCCTCCTGCCCATACGGTGTAGAGATCGGCGAGGATTGCCGAGTTCGCCGTCTCCATCTCCTCAACGGTGATTTCTTCGGCTCCTTGCTTTCCGAACAGCACAACTTCGTCGCCCGGAGAGGCGTCAGCGATGTCGGTTACGTCAACAACCATGGAATTCATCGAAACAAGGTCGACGATGGCGACACGCCGGCCACGGACGAGCACGTGGCCTCCACGGGCCAGCGCGCGGCGGTAGCCGTCGCCGTATCCTGCGGTCACCGCTGCCAACTTTGAGTCCCGGTCCAGCGTGTGGGCGAGGCCATACCCGACTTTGGTGCGGGCAGGATAGCTATCGATATGGCGGTTGTCATCTTTGGGGAAGTGGGTCATGATCCCGGCCAGCTGAAGCCTCGGATGGCTGACGATCCGTCGGACAACCCTCGGCCAGGGACAGCAGTCCCCGGCCGAGAGCTGGGTGAACGATGGTCAGCGATCCAGCAAAGACGGCGCGGCCGTGCGCGCCTTGCGTCCGTACTTGAGATAGAACAAGGCGTAGCAGGCTCCTACGAAGGGGACCCCGAAGTACAGGGCGGCTACCTGGTTCGGGTCAAACGCGATACCGATCAACGAAATGAAGCAGAGCGAGAACGCCAGGATCGGAACTAGGGGAAACAGCGGGGCCTTATAGGGAAGGGCGGCGACGTTGCCGCCATTCTTGACGAAAGTCCGCCTGTGGAAGAAATGTGATGCGGCGATGGACATCCACACGCCGACGACGGCGAACCCTGCGACGGACACAAGGGCCAAATACACCGTCTCGGGCGCAACCACGCTGCTGATGAGCGATGCCAGGCCACCCACCATGCTCACGGAGAGCGCAACCATAGGGATGCCGCGCCGGGTCAGCTTTCGCAACACGCGAGGGGCATGTCCTTCGTCCGAGAGAGAGTACAGCATGCGGGCGCACGAGAAGAGACCGCTGTTGCCGGCGGAAAGGAGCGCGGTGATGATGACGAAATTCATGGCGTCGGCGGCAAACGGGATGCCGATGGAGGAAAAGACCGTCACGAACGGGCTCTGGTCCAGGCCGACCTGATCAAACGGAATGGTGGCGGCGATGACCGCGATGGCCCCGACGAAGAAGATCAGCAAGCGGACGACGGTACTGCGCATGGCCTTCGGAATGCTCTTGGCAGGATCCGCGGTTTCGCCTGCCGCTACGCCGATGAGCTCGGAACCGGAGAAGGCATAGAACACTGCAAGCGCGGTGACCAGAACGCCAGTAAATCCGTTGGGGAAGAGACCCCCGGTGGTGTTGAAGTTCTCGAGGAGGAAGGGATGGTTGCCGGTCTCGCTCAATGGGTGGAAACCAAATAGTGCGGCACCCCCGAGCACGATCAGGACGATGATGGCTCCGACCTTGATGATCGCGAACCAGAACTCCGACTCTCCGAAGAACCGCGAAGAGACGGCGTTGAGGCCGAAAAGAACGGCGGCAAAGATGACACACCAGACCCACACGTCGATGTTTGGAAACCATCGCTGCATGAGGAGGCCGGCCGCTGTGAATTCCGAGCCGATGGCCACGGCCCAGCAAAGCCAGTAGAGCCACGCCGTGGTGAATCCCGTGGCAGGTCCGATCGACCGCGATGCGTAGATGTGGAAGGCTCCCGAGACTGGGTAGGCGATGGCAAGTTCGCCAAGGCATGCCATTACCAGGTAGACCACGAAGGAGCCAATCAGGTAGGCGATGACCGCGCCGAGCGGTCCGGCCTGGGAGATCGTATAGCCGGAACTCAAGAAAAGTCCGGAGCCGATCACCCCGCCCATGGCGATCATGACGAGGTGCCTGGGCCCCATGGACCGGCGTAGCCCGGATTCAGACGACGGAGGGGATGAGAGCTGTGGTTCTAGCGCGACGGGTAATGAGGATTCCATGGTGCCTCCGGGGTCGGTGGTCAGGTCGGTGGTCGAATCGGTGCGAAGAATGCGCGTGATACCTCGGGGGTCGAGGGGTGATCCGGATTGCCGGAGTTGCGCAAGGGGATGGTGATGAAGATAACACAGCGTAGTCGAATTGGTCATTAAAAACATTTGGGCATGCACATGTTGCACGCATGTTACTTGCGGGCGCTGATGTCGAATCGCCATGCGGATGGTCGATTCGCCCTATTCTTCGGCCGGAATCACATGCCATGGCTGACATGGAATCCGGTCAATATTGGAGGACCGATGTAACTGACTGAAGGAGCAGCATGACCACCTATGACATTGCCCTGATCGGCTTTGGCGGCGTCAACAGGACCCTGGCCGAACTGATCGCCACACGCAATGAGGCACTTCGTTCCGGGCTGGGCTTTGGCCTCCGGGTCGTGGCAATCACCGACCTTCGCCTCGGATCCCTGGTCCAGCCTGATGGTATCGACCTCTCCATGGCCCTGGGCCTTGGCGGCGGGAGCGAAACCTTCGCCGAACACGGGGGATCCGCGGACACCAACAATGAGTCGGTCATCCGCTCGTGCACAGCAGACATCATCTGCGAAGCCACCTTCACAAACCCCGACGACGGCGAACCTGCGGTCTCCCATGTGCGGTGGGCCCTCGAATCGGGCAAGAGCGTCTGCACCACGAACAAAGGACCGGTTGCCCTCCGTGGGGCCGAACTGAATTCCCTGGCCGCGCAAAATGGCGTCTACTTCGAATACGAAGGAGCCGTCATGAGTGGCACGCCGGTGATCCGTTTGGCGAAGAAGATGTTTTCAGGACTCCGGTTGAATGGTTTCGAAGGCATTCTCAACGGAACCAGCAATTACGTGCTCGGTCGGATGGAAGCCGGCCTGGACTTCGAAGCTGCCGTGAGCGAGGCACAGGAACTCGGTTACGCCGAGGCGAACCCAGCAGCAGACATCGAGGGCTACGATGTCCAGCTCAAGGTCCTCATCCTCGCCAACGAACTGCTTGACGCGGGCATCGAACTCAAGGACGTCCGGCGGCAAGGGATCTCGACGGTCACGGCGGAAGATGTCCGAACGGCATCCCGGAACGGACGCCGCTGGAAGCTCGTCGGTTCGGCACGGCGGAATCCTGACGGGACCGTCACCGCAGGTGTAGCCCCGGTCGCGGTGCCCCTTGACCACGGACTTGCCGGCGTTTCGGGCGCTACGAACGCCGTCTCCTTCGATACCGATCTACTTGGCCCGGTTACCGTATCGGGACCTGGAGCAGGTCGCGTGGAGACCGCCTACGCCTTGCTCTCAGACATCATCGCCATCCACTCAGCAAAGACAGGGGCGGCCGCACATGTCTGAGTCCACACTCTGCGCCACGGAAATGGTGCTGCCACGGTTCCGTGAAGTGACGAGCCCCTACGATGGCAGGATCGTCGGCACGGTCCCCCTGACCGACGCTTGTGCCGCCGACGCCGTGCTCGAAGTGGCCCGGGCCGGCGCGCGAAAAGCACGGGCACTGTCCCGCAACACCCGGGGGAAAATCCTCGACACTGCTGCCACCGACATCGAACGGCGAAGCGAAGAGTTCGCCCGGACCATTGTTGCCGAGTCAGGCAAGACCATCCGCCAGGCCCGAAAGGAAGTATTGCGAGCCGTCAATACCCTTCGCCTGTCCGCGGCCGAAGCGCGCCGGAACGCCGGAGAGGTCATTCCCTTTGACTCATACGAGGGCTCGGAAGACCGGACCGGATGGTACTCGCGCGAACCGCTTGGCATCATTGCAGCGATCACGCCCTTCAACGACCCCCTCAATCTCGTGGCGCACAAGATCGGTCCGGCCATTGCCGGAGGCAACGCAGTGGTCCTCAAGCCCTCCGCCCTGACTCCCCTGTCGGCCCAACTCCTCGCGGACGCCCTCGTGGATGCTGGGCTTTCGCCTGAAGTCCTGACTGTTGTTCACGGGGATCGGGAGATAGCCGAAACCATCATCCGGTCCCGGGATGTGAGAATGGTGTCCTTTACCGGCGGGTTCGCCACTGGGGAAAGCATTGCCCGCGCCGCCGGCCTGAAGAAGCTTTCCATGGACCTGGGCGGAAACGCACCTGTCATCGTCCTGAGCGATGCTGACATTGACGACGCCGTGGAATCCTGCGTCTCCGGAGCGTTCTGGGCCGCTGGCCAGAACTGCGTGGGGGTGCAGCGAATCCTTGTAGCCACACCGTTGTACGCCGATTTCCGCCAGCGCTTCCTGGAAGCGACAGCCCGATTGGTATCCGGAGATCCATCGGATGAGCGGACGGACGTCGGGCCGATGATCAGCCCCGCTGCGTTAGACGAACTCAAAGCCAAGCTCGATGAGTCCATCCATGACGGCGCTGCACTTCTCGCAGGCAACGTGACGGTAGGCAATGTGCTTGAGCCGACTGTGCTGGAAGCGGTCCCGGCGGACAGCAGGCTGTGGAGGGAAGAAGTGTTCGGGCCTGTTGTCATGCTGCATGCTTTCAACACGTTCGAAGAAGCCATTGAAGTAGCAAATGCCATCGAATTCAGCCTTCACGCCGGCATTTTCACGGACTCCCTGAGCAACGCCATGGACGCCGCGCGCCGGCTCGACGCAGGCGGAGTCATGATCAATGATTCCTCGGACTATCGGTTCGACGGCATGCCGTTCGGGGGTTCCAAATACGGAAGCCTCGGCAGGGAAGGCGTCCATTTTGCTTACGAAGAGATGACCCAGCCCAAAGTCGTCTGCATCAAGAACCGCGGGACATAGAGCCATGGCCAGCCGCATCGAGACCGATTCGCTCGGGAACATTCCCGTACCCGCCAACGCCTACTGGGGAGCACACACTGCCCGGGCATTGGAAAACTTCACCATCAGCGGCATTCCGATCTCCAGGCATCCGCACTTGGTACGCTCCCTGGCAATGATCAAGAACGCCGCGGCGCAGGCCAACTGCGAACTTGGGGTGCTCTCGCCCCGGCAGGCGGCAGCAATCCGCGAATCGTGCCGGGAAATCCAGGAAGGGCATCACCTCGAACAGTTCTGCGTTGACGTCATCCAAGGAGGGGCCGGCACCAGCACGAATATGAACGCGAATGAAGTGATCGCGAACCTCGGGCTGGAAAAACTAGGCCAGCGCCTCGGCGACTACCAGCACCTGCACCCCATCGACCATGTCAATCGTTGCCAATCCACCAATGACGCTTATCCAACCGCCATCAAGCTGGCCCTCATTTTCGCCATCGCGGAACTCAACCAGGAATTGGGCAAGCTTGCCGAAACCGCCAGAAACAAGGGTGCCGAATTTGCCGATGTCGTGAAGATGGGTAGGACCCAGCTTCAGGATGCTGTCCCGATGACCCTGGGGCAGGAGTTCAATGCCTTCGCCGCCACGTTGGAGGAAGATCGCTCCCGGCTCCTGGAGTCCACCGATCTGATGCGCGAATGCAGCCTGGGGGCCACCGCCATCGGCACCGGCATTACCGCCGAACCGGGTTATCAGCAACTGGTGCTGCGGGCACTCTCCGAAGTTTCCGGCGTCGACGTCCTTCCTGCCAACGATCTGGTTGAGGCGACGTCCGACGTCGGAGTTTTCATGCACGTGTCGGGCATGCTCAAACGGACCGCAATCAAGCTATCCAAGATCAGCAGCGACCTCCGATTGCTGTCCAGCGGACCGCAGAATGGCTTTGGCGAGATCACCTTGCCTCCCCGTCAAGCGGGGTCGTCCATCATGCCCGGAAAGGTGAACCCTGTCATCCCCGAGACCATGAATCAGATCGCTTTCGCGGTTGCCGGAGCGGACACCGCGGTAACGATGGCTGCAGACAATGGCCAACTCCAACTCAATGCCTTCGAACCTGTCATCGCTCACGTCCTGCTTCAAGCCGTTTCATGGCTCAAACAAGGAGCTCGCGTTCTCCGCACACACTGCATGGAAGGCATCGAAGCGAACACCGACCGCCTCGCCCGCCAGACGGCAGCTTCGGTGGGCCTTGCAACGGCACTGGTTCCGGCCATCGGCTACGCGGCCGCGGCGGCGGTCGCCAAGGAAGCCCTGCGGGACGGATCACCCGTTCTCGACGTCGTTACCGGCAAGAACCTCCTGGACCGTGCCACCGCTCAATCGATGCTTGAATCGGCTGCGCTTCCGGTCAGGGGTACCCGCATATCAGCGGTCTGATCGCCAACTCCTCACGCGGTCGGCACTGCGCCACGCCGGATGAGACTGGAAAGCGTCATGGCCGTCACGGTATCCGTGACGCCCGGAAGTGCGGCGATCTGCTCCCAGATCTCTTGGATTCTCTCCAAGGACCGGGCTTCAAGCCTCACGAGAAGATCAAAGTCCCCGCTGACGACGTCGCACAAAACCACTTCCGGAATGGACCGCAAAACAGCGATGACATCCGAACCACGCACCCGGTCCTTCCGGTAGACCATAAGGAAAGCCGAGACGGACCCCTGCCCGGGTAGGCCAGCAACCAGCGTATATCCCTGGATGTATCCTTGCCGTTCCATCCGGTCGACGCGCTGGCGCACAGCATTCCTTGAAAGCAGGACTTTGCTCGCCAGTTCGGCATGACTAATGCGTGCGTTTTTGGTGAGCTCCGCAAGGATCCTCTGGTCTATGTGATCGAGACTCACGCGGTCCATGCCCACCCTTCAAAAAGTAAATCCCTGTGCACAACCCAAGCAGAACCCGATCCACAACCGAAAGCTCCAGAAAAGATGATACTTCCGCATCACAGCCATCCAACGTTCGGCGCCATCACCTGCGTCCTGTTCGACATGGACGGAACACTTATCGACTCTGCCCGAGGTGTTACCTCAAGTGCTGCCCGGGCTTTGGAATCCGTGGGAGCGCCGGTCCCGAGGCCGGACGAACTACTCAGGTTTGTCGGGCCACCGATGGTCGAATCGTTCAGGGCAGTCTCCGGGATTGACGAAGCGACAGCCCAGAGAGCCCTCCAACACTATCGCAAGGCATACGCGGATCACGGCGCTGAGCAATCGAGCCTCTACGAAGGAGTCACAGAACTGCTGGAGCAACTACGCTCAGCCGGTATCCCCATGGCTGTTGCCACGTCCAAAGTGGAAGATCAAGCACTACGACTCGCACGACGCTTTGGAATCGAAAGCAACTTCATCACCATATGCGGGGCATCGGACGTTGAAAGACGGGCGACCAAGGCGGAAGTCATCGGTGAAGCACTGCTCCGCCTTGCCTCCCTGGGCATCGATATCTCCAACCCGGCAATGGTCGGCGACAGAAGTTATGACGTCGCGGGAGCCGCTGAGCATGGAATTTCCACCTTTTTCGCGCTCTGGGGGTACGGGGGAAATGAGGAGGCGTTGCACGCTGCTGCCACTGCCATCTCACCCACAGTTTTGCTGCCGATGATCCTGGCCTCATCAGTGAGCGAGCGTTCCGCCGTTTGGCCTCATCAGTGAGCGAGCGTCGGCCGAAAGGGCCGTATATGTGAGCGAGCGTCGGTTCCAGACCGGCCATATGTGAGCGAGCGTCGGGAGGGCCAGACCCCTAGTCCGCCGGCCCTCCGTCGGCTAGTCTGCTTTCACGGCCTGCCAGGCCCGCAGTTCAGGCATCAAGGACGATCATGAGGAGCAAGAATGGCTGACCACACATATAGCGTTTCCGAAATTGTTGGAACCTCGTCCGAGGGCGTCGACGCCGCCATCAAGAACGGGATTGCGGCTGCTAGCCAGACCCTTCGGAACCTCGATTGGTTCGAGGTCAAGGAAATCCGTGGCCACCTCAGCGAGGGCGCCGTTGCCGACTGGCAGGTAACCATCAAGCTCGGATTCCGCCTGGAGCGATAAGAGGCCCTCTAAACCCCAAAACGACGATGGCCGTCAGCCTTTCTGTGGAAAGGCTGACGGCCATCAGTTGCGAGGCTGGACTCACCCGCGGGTCCAGACTTGGACGGGGTCACCGCCACAGAGGAGTCGCCGGCCACGGCCGGCAAATTCGATCCACAGGAGTTCGTGATCGGAGGAAACTTCGTCCACTAGGCCGGCGTCGAAGCCCCATTTGTCCTCGTGGATCCAGACGGTTTCGCCGCGGCTGAGTTCGGACCATTTCGACGGCGGCAGGCGAAGTGCCGCCCCAGCGGGCCGTTGGGCCGACGTCGTGAAGTGGCTTGGGCCCCACGCGCCCAAGGTTTCTGGACTCATCGGGACTCGGAGACCAGGTACTGGCGGTGCCAGACCGTCGCCGCACCGTTGTGGGCAGGGAAGACGTGACCCTCAAAGAACGTGTGGACCACGTGGGGTTCGCCTTCAGGGCTCCACTGACCGGAAGCCGGGCAATGCGAGCCCGTGGATCCCGCGGACCCGGCGGTGATTGCCCGTTCCCTCAGCAGCGCGATGCGTTTCATCGTTGAATTCCATCCTTGATATGCGAAAAGGTCTGGATTCAGCGTAAACGCGATTCAAAAGCCGCCCAATGGGCACCTAAACAGAATCATGCCAATTCACTATGCAACAGCACAGTGACGTGGACCACTTTTGGGTGAACCTCCCTCAGCTCTCTTCCATTGCATGACGCTCGGACAACTCCGGGCTCGCCGTCGCCGTTCCCGCACCAAATGCCGTTCCCGCGCCAAAGCTGCCCAGCAACTTCAGGGCATCGTCCGACGGCGAACCCGCCTTCGCGGAGTAGACCCTCAAAACCTGGTCCGGGTCCTGTGGCAGGGCCAGATTCTCGAAGTTCAGCTCCACGTCTCCCACAGTGGGGTGATGCAGGCGGACAGTCCCGGCGGAACGCGCCGCCACGCGATGACCGGCCCACCATTGGCGGAAGTGTTCGCTGTTTACAGCGAGTTCGCCCACGAGTTGGTTGGCTTGGGGGTCGTCGGGGTGCCGCCCGGTATCCGCACGCAGGGAACCGGCGGCTTCCGCCGCAACCGTCTTCCAGTCCCGGAACAGTTCGCGTGCCTGTGGATCCAGGATCAGCCAACGCGTGAGGTTCCGCTCAGCGGAAGGCATGGCCGGGAAGTCGGCAAACAGTAGGATCGCCATGCGATTGGCTCCGAGCACGTCACTGCGCCGGCCCAGCAGGAGCGCCGGAACGTCGCCCACAGCGTCCAGAAGTTGGCGCAGCGCCGGCCGCACGCGGGGCGTCGTAGTCGGCGCTTTGGCGCTCTCCGCGCAGTGCTCAAGCAGGTCCATCATGTGGGTGTGCTCGCTTGAGTCCAGGCGAAGTGCCCGCGACACCGATTCAAGGACCGCCCGGGAAGGATGGATATGGCGACCCTGTTCGAGGCGGGTGTAGTAGTCCGTGCTGACATCCGCCAAGCGGGCAATCTCTTCCCTGCGTAGCCCGGGAACGCGGCGCGCGCCGGACGCTTCCGGCAACCCTGCATCCTCCGGCGACATCCGGGCACGCATGGCTTTGAGGAACTTTCCGAACTCGGCACTTTGACCCATGCCCCCCATTCTTCCCTCCCTCAGGGCGTGTTTCCACGGCCAAGGTAGGACTGCGAGTCCTAGGAAAAACAGGGGGCGTCAAAACTACTGATTGTTCTGCCGAAAGTGCATAGGCTCGAAAAAGCCAGTCAGGCAATACACCCACCAGCGACGAAAGGGCCGGACATGTCCAACGCTCAGAATTCAACCGTTCCCGGGCTCGTCCTGAACAACTCGGTCACCATCCCCCAGCTCGGCTTCGGCGTCTTCCAGGTCCCACCTGCCGAGACCCAGAAGGCCGTGGAGGACGCGCTTGAAGCCGGGTACCGGCACATCGACACGGCCGCGGCGTACCGGAACGAATCCGGCGTCGGCGCGGCAATCAAGGCTTCCGGCATCGCCCGGGAGGAACTCTTCATCACCACCAAACTCCGCAACGGCGAACAAGGCCGCGCCGCGGCGGCATTCGACCACAGCCGCCGCGAACTCGGCCTCGACGTCATCGATCTCTACTTGATCCACTGGCCCGTGCCGTCCCAAGGCCTGTTCGTCGACGCGTGGAAGGCGCTGGAAAAGATCCACGCCGACGGCGGCGCCCGGGCAATCGGCGTCTCCAACTTCTTGCAGGATCATCTCGACACTCTCCTTGAGTTCGCCGACGTCGTTCCCGCCGTCAACCAGATCGAACTGCACCCCACCTTCCAACAGCGGGAACTGGCGGCGAAGAGCCGCTCGCACGGGATCGCCGTCGAGGCCTACAGCCCGCTGGGGCAGGGAGCGGACCTGGGGTCGGCGACGGTCACCGAACTTGCCGAAACGCACGGTGCCACCCCGGCGCAGATCGTGCTGGCCTGGCACCTCGGAACGGGCAACATCGTGATCCCCAAGTCCGTCCACCCGGAGCGGATCCGCCAGAATCTCGCGGCGGCGGCGTTGCAGCTCACCCCGGGCGAACTGGCGGCCATCAGCGCGCTCGACGGCGGTGCCCGCCTCGGCGCCGACCCCGCCGTCGCGTCCTTCAGCCAGATGTAGAAACCCACCCATCACAGCGTAAGGAAAGCAAAACCATGCAGTACACCCACTTGGGCCGCTCGGGCCTCAGCGTCTCCCGCCTGTGCCTCGGAACCATGAACTTCGGCCCGCAGACCGAGGAATCCGCAGCGCACTCCATCATGGATTCCGCGCTGGACTCCGGCATCAACTTCTTCGACACCGCCAACGTCTACGGCGGCCACGACAACCGGGGCTGGACCGAGGAAATCCTGGGCCGCTGGTTCGCCAAGGGCGGCGAGCGCCGCGATCGTGTTGTCTTGGCCACCAAGCTCTACGGAACCATGACGGACCGCCCCAACGAGTCCAAGCTCTCCGCCCTCAACATCCGGCGCGCCTTGGACGCCAGCCTCAAGCGCCTGCAGACCGACTACATCGACGTCTACCAGTTCCACCACGTGGACCGGAACACGCCGTGGGACGAGATCTGGCAGGCCATCGAGGTCGCCGTCCAGCAGGGCAAGATCCTGTATTCCGGCAGCAGCAACTTCGCCGGCTGGCACATCGCCCAAGCCCAGGAGGCCGCCGCGCGGCGCAACTACAACGGACTCGTGAGCGAGCAGTCCATCTACAACCTGCTCACCCGGAACGTCGAATTGGAAGTCATCCCGGCCGCCCAGGAGTACGGCCTCGGGCTCATCCCGTGGTCGCCGCTTCACGGCGGCCTTTTGGGCGGGGTGCTGAAGAAGGAGCGCGACGGCGTCCGTCGCCTTGAGGGCCGTGCGGCCGAAA
Source organism: Arthrobacter sp. MMS24-S77 (assembly GCF_054888235.1). Lineage (NCBI taxonomy): Bacteria > Bacillati > Actinomycetota > Actinomycetes > Micrococcales > Micrococcaceae > Arthrobacter > Arthrobacter sp. MMS24-S77. Next base: position 54,307 of record NZ_JBTZRN010000001.1, on the reverse strand, counting down.
CCCTGAAGAAGCACGAAGACCAGATCCGCCAGTATGAGGACCTCGCAGACGACCTTGGCCACGAGCCCGGCGACGTAGGCTTGGCCTGGTTGCTGCACCAGCCGGCCGTGACCGCACCGATCGTGGGTCCGCGCACGCAGGAGCAGTTGGACGCTGCCATCAGGGCTCTGGACGTCACCCTCGACGCCGACGCCCTCAAGCGGCTCGACGACATCTTCCCCGGCCACCGGACCGCACCGGAAGACTACGCGTGGTGACGTCGGCACCATTGCGCCTGCTGTTCATTGGCGGGACCGGGACCATCAGCGCGGCGGCGGCGGAGCGCGCCGTCGCGCTGGGTCACCGGCTCACCGTGCTCAATCGCGGACTAAGCTCGGAAAGGCCTGCCCCTCCGGGAACCGAACTGCTCCAGGCAGATATCCGCAATGCTGCCGAGGTGGCGGAGGTGCTGAACGGCCGCGAGTTCGACGTCGTCGCGGACTTCATCTCTTTCACGCCCGAGCATGTGGCCGCCGCCGTGGAGTTGTTTCGGGGCCGGACCGGCCAGTACGTGTTCATCAGTTCGGCTTCGGCCTACCAGAAGCCGCCCGCGCACTTGCCGATCCTCGAGTCGACCCCGCTCAGGAACCCGTTCTGGAAATACTCCCAGGACAAGATCGCATGCGAAGACCTTCTGACCCGGGCCTACCGCGACGAGGGATTCCCCGTGACGATCGTTCGGCCTTCGCACACCTATGACCGCACGCGGATCGCCCTGCTGGGCGGGTGGACGGACATCCATCGAATGCGGGAAGGCCTGCCTGTGATAGTCCACGGCGACGGTACCTCGCTGTGGACCCTCACCCACGCGGATGATTTTGCGGTGGCCTTCGTTGGCCTCCTCGGCCGGCCGCAGGCTGTGGGTGAAAGCTACACCATCACCTCGGACGAAGCCCTCCCGTGGGACCAGGTCTACCGGCTCTTCGCCACAGCGGCCGGGGTGCCGGAACCCGAACTCGTGCACATCGCCTCGGATACCATTGCCGCGCACTCCCCGGAGCTGGGACCCGGGCTTCTCGGGGACAGGTCCCACTCCGTGGTCTTCGACAACACCAAGATCAAAACGCTCGTTCCCTGGTATCGGGCAGAAATTCCTTTCGCGGCAGGCGCACGGGAGATCGTCCGGTGGCATGATGAACATCCAGGCATCAAGCACGTGGACCAGGACTTCATGAAGCTCAGCGATCAACTGGTCCAATGGGCACGGAGGCCGATCTAGCAACTGAAAGGACAGGACCATGGCACTTGCTCCGACCGTCAGGCTCAATGACGGTAATGCCATTCCGCAGATCGGCCTCGGGACCTGGCCGCTCGACGACGCCCAGGTCGCCGCGGCGGTGGTGTCCGCCGTCGAGCTTGGCTACCGGCACGTCGACACGGCGTACCGCTACGGTAACGAGGCCGGCGTCGGGCAAGGCGTGCGGGACTGCGGCATCCCGCGCGAGGAACTGTTCATCACCACCAAACTGGACGGCACACACCAGGGCCGCGATCGCGCCGTCGAGGGGCTCGAGGGCTCCCTCAAGCGCCTCGGACTGGACTACGTGGATCTCTTGTTGATCCATTGGCCGCTCCCCCAACGGAATGAATTCGTGTCCACCTGGGAGACTTTCGAGCGGCTGCAGGCTGAGGGGAAGGTGCGTTCGATCGGCGTGTCCAACTTCAAGCCCTCGCACCTCGAGCGGCTCCTTGAGGAAACCTCGGTGGTGCCGGCCGTCAACCAAATCCAAATCTCACCGTCCATCACGCGGATCGATGAGCGAGCCTTCAACGGCAACCATGGCATCGCCACGGAATCGTACAGTCCGTTGGGGGCCGGCCGCGATCTCCTGAATGCCCCGGTCTTGGCCGCGATCGGGAAGAAACACGGAAAGACTCCCGGGCAGGTGGTGCTGCGCTGGCACATCCAGGAGGGGCTCGTGGCCATCCCGAAGTCCGCCAATCCACTGCGCATGAAGGAAAACCTGGACGTTTTCGACTTCGCTTTGGACCATGACGACCTGTCCGCGATCGCCACTTTGGACGCGGGTGCCGATGCCGGTGTTGACTCGGACGTACAGGGACACTGATTCAGGTTCTACTCACCAACACTGAGGACGGCATGGCAGAGAACATCGACGGAACGCTCATCTGGGCAGGCGCGTACACCGCGGACAGCGACGGGAACGGAATGGGCATTGGGGCAGTCGCCGCGCGTGAAGATGGCAGCATTGCTTGGCTGGGCACCGCCGTCGAAGCACCGTCGCCGTCGTTCCTTGCCGTTCACCCCGCCCTGCCGGTGGTCTACGCGGTAGCCGAGGCCGCCCAGACGGTCCGGGCGTACCGGCGGACCGGGCTGTTCGGCCTCGAGCCCCTGGGCGAGGCTTGGCCGGCCGGAGCCGCGGCTTGCCACGTCGCCGTCGACCCTTCCGCCCGTTTCATCGTGGTCAACTGTTGGGGCGACGGGAACGTGCTGCTGTACGGGCTCGACGACGACGGCGGCATCACCTCGCGCTTTGCCGCGCCGCCGGCCAAGGACCCGCACGCCGGCGTCGACGGCGGCATCGACATTGCCACGGGCGGCGCCCGGGTGAGCCGCGCCCACGCAAGCCTCATGCTCGAGGATGGCCGGATCATGACCACGGACCTCGGCTTCGACCTCGTACGGGTGTGGAATTACTTCCCCGACACCGGCCTGCTCAAGGACCACGAAGTCGCGCTCCCCGTGGGCAGCGGTCCGCGGCACTTGGTCCAGCACCCCTCCGCCGACGCGGTCTTCGTGGTGACCGAGTACTCCATCGAAGTGGTGGTGCTCCTGCCCGGCGCGGACGGTCGCTTTGTGCTCCACCGTCGCGGTCCTGCGACGGCCGCTGGGGCCGCCGACGGCGACGCCGCGGCCGAAATCGCGCTGTCCCCGGACAATCGCTTCGTCTACACGGGTATCCGCGGCTCCAACCGGATCTCGGTGTTGGCCGTCGAGGGCAGCGGAACCCGGCTCCGGCCCGTGGCTGACGTGCCCAGCGGAGGAGACTGGCCCCGACACCACTTGGTCCGCGACGGCTGGCTCCACGTCGCGCACGAACGTTCCAACCAAGTCACCACGTTCGCCCTGGACCCTGCCACCGGCATCCCGGGCGACGTCCTGGACCAGCTGAACACGGGTTCCCCCACCGCTTTGGTTATAGCTCCCTGACGGGCCAAAACGGCGACGCTCGCTCACATATGCGGCCAAAATCGGGAACGCTCGCTCATCAAGGTGAGCGAGCGTTCAACTGAAACGGCCCAAAGGTGAGCGAGCGTCGCGGGGAGGGCCAAAGGGCGAGATCTCACGCCTCGATACGGCGCCTAGCCCCGTACCGCCTCGTCCACGGCCGCCAGCAAGGAGTTGAACCGCGGATTCGCGTCGAGGTCATCAATCAGGACCGCACGGCCGTGTTCGTCGGCCAGTGGCACTTGCCAGTTGGGGTAGACCTCGGACGTCGTACCGGGCTGGTTCTGCACCCTCCGCTCCCCCACGGCATCCACTAGCGCAACGCCCAACAGGACCGACGGCGCGAGGGCCAGCAGCCGATGCAACGCCTCGATGACCTGTTCCTCGCCAAGCGTCGCAGCGCCGGCGCCGCCGTTGCCGTCGAAGCCGGCAGGCAGCAGGCCGCGTTCCCGCAGCAACCCCATCATCTTGTCCAGGCTGACCTCGTGCTCGGCCCGTTCCTCGGCCACGCTTCGTTCAAGCAAGCCAAGTTGGCCGCGGAGTTCCACGTGATCACCGGCGAGATACCCGGCGGTCGGTGGCAGGTCGTGGGTGTTGACGCTCGCGAGCGCCTGCGTTCGGTAACGCTCGGGAGGCAGGGGCGAGTCGCCGTCGTACTCGAACCAGAGGATCGAGGTGCCCAGGATGCCGCGGGCCGCAAGGTAGTCCCGCACCCACGGCTCGAAGACGCCCAAGTCTTCGCCGATGACCACGGCACCCGCGCGGTGCGCTTCCAAAGCGAGGATGCCAATGAGGGCCTCGTGGTCGTAGCGAACGTAAGCGCCGTCGCGAGCGGAGTTGCCGGCGGGCACCCACCACAAGCGGAACAGCCCCAGGATGTGGTCCACGCGGATGCCGCCCGCGTGGCGAAGGACGGTGGAGAGCATCGCGCGGAGAGGCGCGTAGCCCGCCTCGGCCAAACGGACCGGGTGCCATGGCGGCTGGTTCCAGTTCTGGCCGAGCTGGTTGTACATGTCCGGCGGCGCACCCACGCTGACGCCCGGCGCGAAGCTGCTGCGCAGGGTCCAGGCGTCGGCACTGCTCAGGTCCGCCCCGACGGCGAGATCGTGCACCACTCCCAGCCGCATGCCGGAACGCTTCGCCGCGGTCTGGGCTGACTCGAGCTGCTCATCGCAGACCCACTGAAGCCAACGGTGGAAACCAATCCGATCGGCCAATGCCTGGCGCATCGACTCAACCTTGGGCGAACCGAGGGTAGCCGCGGGATCCTGCCAGAAGGGGTCGTCCGGCGATCGGTCCTCGCGGATCGCGCACCAGAGCGCGAAGTCGTCCAAGCCCGGACCGGAATCGCGGCAGAATTCCTCGAAGGCACGCTGCCGGGCCGGGGAAAGCTTGACCGTGTGCAGGAGTTCCAGGGCAGCTAGCTTGGCGGCGAAGATCTGGTCCCGGTCCAGCCGTTCCGCGTCCTTGTTGAGGGCATGGACTTGATCCAACAGCCGATCCACCGTGGCCCGTTTCCGGGGCTTGACATATGCCAATTCGGGAATAGCTTCCACCCGGATGTAGAGGGGGTTGAAGAATCGCCTGGTTGACGGAGAATACGGCGACGCTTGAATCGGAGGCACAGGATCCGCGGCATGCAACGGGTTCACCAGGACGTAGTCGGCACCACGTGCGCCGGCCAAAGACGCCAAATCGGCCAGGTCCGCGAAGTCTCCAATGCCCCACGAGCGCTTGGAGCGTACGGAGTACAGCTGCGTGGCGAGCCCCCAGCCGCGCCGTTCCTCAAGCTGCGCTGCCGTCTGCAACTTGGCTGGAACCACGGCCAGCACCGCGGTGGCCGTCACGCCGTCGGACTCGGCAGTGAGCGAATGCCAACCGAGCGGCAAACCGGCCGGCACCTCAAAGGAGGCACGGCCGGTGGGCACACCATCCACGTCACGCGGCGCCGCCCAGTCCTCCTGCTGGGTGGCCGCGAGTTCCGTTCCATCCTCCAGCGAGATCGTCAGGCGAGCCGGCGAACCGTCGCGGACATGCACATGCACGGCAGCCGTCATTCCCTCTTGGACGACGACGGCGGGCGGCAGCATCCGCCGCCACGGCGCCAGTTCTGCCTCCATAAGTGCCGCCTCGATCTGCCTGTTGGAATCCGCGGTCACCCCTAGGGCGCCCAGTACTTGGATCAGCGTGGTTGGCGAAACGTCGTGTTGCAGCCCATCCCAGCCGTAGAAAGATGTCCCGACCCCGTGAGCATCCGCGAGCCGGTGAAGCAGGTCCTCGTCAATGGCAGTGTTTGAGGCGGCTGGCATCGCCGTGGGCTCGGTGTCCTGCTGGATGGGAGAGTTGGTCATGTCCGCCTCGTCTGCGATGTGATTCGTCCGAAGGTGCATACCGCCCCGCGTGCAACTCAAGCGAGGCAACTGGTTCCGATTATTGCAGGGCGGTGGGGGCAGCCGCAGTTATTCCGACAGCATGACGCCCCGAAACCCTCGCCCACATATACGCCCCCCAAACACAAACGCTCGCTCACATACGTCGGGGCGCTGCGTGGTAGATGATTGAGCCATGGAGGCCGTAGACGCGCTCAACGAAACCGCATTCTGGTTGGAGCGGGAACTCGCGGACAGCTTCAAGGTCCAGGCGTTTCGCCGGGCTGCGGGCATCATCGCCGGCTTGAGCCCCGAAGAACTGTCCGCCCGGGTCAAGGATGGCCGTCTCAAGCGAACCAAGGGAATCGGCAGCCGGACTTTCGAGGTGATCAGCCAGGCCCTGGGTGGCACTGTTCCGGACTACCTTGAAAACCTCCGCCGCCGCGGGGCCGAGCCCTTGGTCAGCGGTGGCCACAAACTGCACGCCGAGCTCCGGGGCGATCTGCACAGCCACAGCAACTGGTCGGATGGCGGCTCACCGATCGAGGTGATGGCCGACGCGGCTCTTATACTCGGCCGGGAATATATCGCGTTGACTGATCATTCTCCCAACCTCACCATCGCCAACGGGCTCAGCCCGGAACGTTTGATGGAGCAGCTCATGGTTGTGGATGGGATCAACGATGGATACGGGCAGGAGCCCGGTTTTCGGCTATTGGCCGGCATCGAAGTGGACATTCTTGAAGACGGCGAGCTAGACCAGTCCATGGAACTGCTGAGTCAATTGGACGTTGTGGTTGCCAGCGTCCACTCGAAACTCCGATCCGACAAACGGTCCATGACCCGGCGGATGCTCGCCGCCATCGAAAACCCGCGCACGAACGTTCTCGGCCATTGCACCGGGCGATTGGTCACGGGATCACGAGGCACAAGGCCTCCATCGGAGTTCGACGCCGAAAAGGTGTTCGCGTCGTGCGCTGAACACTCTGTCGCCGTCGAAATCAATTCGAGGCCGGAACGCCAGGACCCGCCGGACGAATTGATTCGGATTGCCCTCGATGCTGGCTGCCTTTTCAGCATCGACAGTGACGCCCATGCCCCCGGCCAGCTCGATTTCCTGCAATACGGTGCTGAGCGGGCGGAAGCCAACGGTGTACCCGCCGATCGCATCGTCACGACGTGGCCATTGGATCGGCTACTGGAGTGGCTCCAGCCTGACTAGCGGCGTCGCGCCGGCGCTTTCAGCGGCGCCTCACCCGCGCCCTGCGCCTCCGCACGGCCGCGACCACCCACACGATGGCGAACAGCGCAATCAGCACCAGCCCGGCGTCGCCGAGGTCTATTTCGCCGAGCCACGTGGTGACAGGATCGGTCAGCCCGAAGGCCGCGTTGAGGAAACCGCCCAGCGTGATGACCGAGATAAAGAGCGCCGAGAAGGCCGAGATGCCAGTGATGATCGCGTTGAATCCCAACTTGCGCTGAGGATCGTGGATGGCGGATTTATACATTCGCATCATGGCCACGCCGTTGACGGAATCGCAGAGCGTCATTGCCGCGGTGAAGGCCAGCGGCAACGCGAGGAGGGCGAGCACGGACACGCCCGCGAGCGACGCCGCCGTCGTGAGGACCAGTAGCCCAATGGTGGTGGCGGTATCGAAGCCGAGTCCGAACAAGAATCCGATCACGTAGATATTCCGCGGACGCTGCACCTTGGACAGCGGCGTGGACAAGAGCCGTGCGACGAATCCTTTCGTTTCGAGGTCTTCGAGCGCGATCTCGCCGCCGGCCTTCGCAGCGCGGTATAGCTGGGCGGTGCGAAGGAACGCCGAGCCGTTGAAGATGCCCATAGCCAGGAGGAAGAGCCCTGAGACGCCGCTGCCGATCAGCCCTAGCACGAGATGTCCGGTGGTGCCGTCCTCCATGAGTTGGCCCACCAAGCTGGCGCCGCCAATCACCATCACACCGGCCAGGATCACCACGGAGCTGTGGCCCAGGCTGAAGGCAAATCCGACGCTCACAGGGTCTTTTCGCTGTGCCACGAACTTCCGTGTGGAATTGTCGATCGCGGCGATGTGGTCCCAGTCGTAGCTGTGCTTGATACCGGCCACATAGGCAGTCAATACGAGGCCCAGCGCGAGTGGCTGCCCGCCACCGGCGCCACCCACCAGCAAGAGCACGACGGCGGCGAGGTGCAGGAGGACAACGGAACCGAACATGAACGCGAGGCGCGACTTGATCGGGAGATGCTCCCGCTGGCGGTACATGGAGGCGAACTCGGCGAGTGACAAATCAGTACTTCCTTAGGTTCAAGGGCGCCCGGCCGTACCAGCGTTCGCGCAAAAGGCCGGTACAGGCACCGAGCAATCGGTTCAGTTCCTCAGTACTGTTCGAGAGCGACCGTAGGACCAGCCCCGTTGTGCCCGCAAGGGTTCGCGTCAGCGACAATCCGGAATACGCGCCGTAGCCGACGATCAGCCGGTGCAGTTCATCGGCGAGCGCCTGATCAACCCGCGGATCCACCACGATGAGCGAACCCAGGTGGCTGTAGCCCTCCATGAAGCCCATTCCGCTCACATCGCCCAGGGGCGGCCGGATCAGGAGGTTGTCCAGCGCAAGCAGCTCTGCGCCGTCGTCGCTCTCCACCTGGATCTCGTTCCGGAGCCGGAGTTCCCGGTACTTGAAGGAAGAGCCGTCCGGCGACCAGCCGGGAGTGATGACTTCCGCCATGACGAGGCTCGACGTCGGACGCACAGTAATGTGCGTGTTCTGCCGATAGCTGGCCTCCCGGTAGGCGATGAGCTGGTCCGGAGCCAACTCCAGTTCCGCCCCCTCCCCCAGGCGGATGGCCATCCGCTGCTCAGCAAACGACCCCGGCGTCCGATAGATCTTCGTGGCCGACTGCGTCGTCAAAAGCAACGAAGCCCCCGCCTCCACCTCCACGTCCACAACATAGAGATCCGCCCCCAAATACGCCCCACCAGGATTGACCATGACATAACAAACCTGTCCGCTCTGATCCAAGTAATGCGGCCTCAACACTCTCAAGGCACCCTGATGAAACTGCTGCACGGCCACGGAACGCTGAGCACGGAGGGCGACAACAAGGTCAAGGCGACCCCGCGGTGAGACGACAGCAGCAGCGGAGCCGGATATAGAGGGCCGCGGCGTGGCGGGCACCGCGAAGCGGGCACGGCCCTCTATATCCGGCGAAGCGCCGCAAGCAGCGCCAGCAAGCGGGTCCAGCGCCTCAGCCGCAGTCGCCGTCGTGCTCATTGCGCCAGGTCGAGCATCAGGACATCGTGCCGCATCCATGCGATGACCTTGTCGAGCCCTTCGTCGGTCTTCAGGTTGGTGAAGCAGAACGGCTTGTCGCCGCGGAATTCCTTGGAGTCCCGTTCCATCACGGAGAGGTCGGCCCCGAACGAACGGTGCGAGGTCGGTCTTGTTGATGATGAAGAGGTCCGATTTGATCATGCCTTGGCCTGCCTTGCGGGGGATTTTCTCTCCCTGGGCGACGTCGATGATGTAGATCGAGAAGTCCACGAGCTCTGGGCTGAACGTGGCGGAGAGGTTGTCGCCGCCGGATTCGACGAAGATGACCTGCAGGTCGGGGTGGCGTTTCTTGAGTTCCTCGATGGCCGCCGTGTTCATGGAGGTGTCTTCGCGGATGGCGGTGTGCGGGCAGCCGCCGGTTTCGACGCCGATGATGCGGTCCTCGGGCAGGATGCCGTTGGCCGCGAGGATCTTGGCGTCTTCGATCGTGTAGATGTCGTTGGTGATGGCGGCCATGGAAATTTCACGGCTCATGTGGCGGGTCAGGCGCTCCACGAGCTGCGTTTTGCCGGCTCCAACCGGGCCGCCGATGCCGATCTTGATGGGTTCAGACATGTGTCCTCCTATGGTTCTAGCTCATGAACATGCGCGCACGTTGCCATTCGTGCCGCATCTGCGAAATTTCCAGCCCGGGGCTCACGGCCCCGAAGTCGTCCGGCGTCAGGTGCGGGACCCGCTCGACGGCGGCAGCGACGTCGTCGTGCGCCTTGCGCAGCAGCCGCTGCCCGGAGTTCTGGCCGAGCGGGATGGCGCGCACGGCGTTTTGCGTCAGGGAGGTGACCGTCGCGAAAAGGTACGCGGCGAGCGCTTCTTCGAACGGCACGCCGAGCGAGCGCGCGACGACGGCGAACGCGAGCGGCTGATGGCCGGCAGCACGGCCTGTGGTCACCAGCGCCCTGTATGCCTCCAGCTCCGCCGAGGGAAAGACTCCGGTCCCGATCTCGATCAGCCGCCCGCCCATCTTGGTACTGGCTTCCCGCAACTGCCGAGGCAAGAGCTGCGCACTCAAATGAGCATCCAACCCACCCAGATCCGCCCCCTCATAAAGGAACCGAATGGCCAACCCATCGGAATAAGTCAACGACTGCCCCACAAACGCAGACAGCCACACGCCAAAACTCCCTTCATCAGCCACGACCCCACGCTCGATGTACGTCTCAAACCCGAGCGAGTGTGCAAACGCCCCGGTAGGAAGAGCCGAGTCGGTGAGCTGCTGAAGTGCAAGCTGATACGAACTCATGCCACCCCCTCAAGGCGAGATGACAAGCAGCCGACCCGGATTTGGGGGCCGCGGTGTGGAGGGCACCGCGAAGGGCCCACGGCCGCGAGGGCCCCGACCCGAGCTTGCGAGGGTTGGGAGCGGCTGGGGACGGGCACGGCCCCAAATCCGGGGCGGTGCCCGTCCCCAGCCCGCGGGATTGGCTCAGTGCGTGTGTTCAGCATGGCGGAAAGGCACCGGCATTACGCGTTCCTGGCGGTCGTACGGCACACCGACGTGTTTGAGGTAGTCCTCCACCGTGTGGTCGTACTGGCACACCATGACTTCGGCCCCGTATTCGGAGTCGGCGTCGAAGAATTGGGCCTGCAAGTGCCGGTTGCCGAGGGAGTGCGCCACCACGCCCATTTCGTAGATGCTGCGCGCGGCGATGACCAGGACGTCGCTCGGCAGCACGGACACCACGATGAGGTTCGCGTCTTCGACGGCGAGGATGTCGCCGTCGCGCAGGTCCCCGGAACCGGCGGGAAGGCGGATGCCGAGCTCCTTCCCGTGGTCTGTAGTGACGCGCTGGATGCGTTTGACCAGTTGGGCGCTCGGCAACACAACTTTCTCCTTGTGGAGGCCGGCGTATTGCTCGGGATTGGGCAGTTCGTGCAGATTGCCCAGGATCTTTTCGATGATCATGTGTTTCTCCTGCGATCTAGAAAAGGAAGTAGCGCTGGGCCATGGGCAGCACGTCGGAGGGCTCGCAGGTGACGTCTTCGCCGTCGACCGTCACCTTGTAGGTTTCGGGGTCGACGGCGATATCCGGCGTCTCGGCGTTGAACTTGAGGTCCGCTTTGCTCAGGTTACGGATGCCGGACACTGGCCGGATGACGCGTTGCAGGCCGAGTTCTTCCGGGACGCCGGCGTCGATGGCCGCCTTGGACAGGAACGTGATGGAGGACTGCTGCAGCGCCCTGCCGTGGGTGGCGAACATCGGGCGCATGGTGCGTGGCTGCGGGGTGGGGATGGAGCCGTTGGAATCGCCCATGAGTGCGTAGGCAATCTGTCCGCCCTTGATGACCAGTTCGGGCTTCACGCCGAAGAAGGCCGGATTCCAGAGTACGAGGTCGGCGAACTTGCCCACCTCCACGGAGCCAATCGAGTCGGCCATGCCCTGCGCGATGGCCGGGTTGATGGTGTATTTGGAGATGTAGCGCTTGATCCTGAAGTTGTCGCTTTCCTCACCCAAGCCGTTTGCAGCACCGTGGCTTGCACCTGACGGGTCCTTGAGGACGCCCCGCTGCCGCTTCATGGCGTCGGCCACTTGCCAAGTGCGGATGACAACTTCGCCCACGCGGCCCATGGCCTGGGAATCCGAGGACGTCATCGAGAAGATGCCCAAGTCCTGGAGCACGTCTTCGGCGGCGATGGTTTCGGCCCGGATGCGGGAATCGGCGAACGCCACGTCTTCCGGGATGTCCGGGTTGAGGTGGTGGCACACCATGAGCATGTCCAGGTGCTCTTCGATGGTGTTCCGCGTGTACGGGAGCGTCGGGTTGGTGGATGCCGGGAGTACATTGGGCAGTCCGGCGATCTTGATGATGTCCGGAGCGTGCCCACCGCCGGCGCCTTCGGTGTGGAAGGTGTGGATCACCCGGCCGTCGATAGCCTTGATGGTGTCCTCCACGAATCCGCACTCGTTGAGGGTGTCCGTGTGGATGGCTACCTGCACATCGTATTCGTCAGCGACGCGCAGGGACATGTCGATCGACGAGGTCGTGGCACCCCAGTCCTCATGGACTTTGAGGCCCACTGCGCCTGCACGGATCTGTTCAGCGAGCGGCTCGATGGCCGAGGCGTGGCCTTTGCCGAGGAGGCCGATGTTGATCGGGAGCCCCTCCGCCGCTTGCAGCATCCGCGAAATGTGCCATTTTCCGGGCGTGATGGTGGTGGCCTTGGTGCCTTCGGCCGGTCCCGTGCCACCGCCCACCATGGTGGTGACTCCGCTGCACAAGGCAGTGGGGACCTGCTCCGGAGAAATGAAGTGGATATGGGTGTCCACGCCACCTGCAGTGAGGATCTTGCCTTCGCCCGCGATCATCTCGGTGCTGGCGCCGATCACAATGTCCACGCCGTCGGCGATCTGCGGGTTCCCTGCCTTGCCGATCTTGAAGATGTGCCCGTCCTTGAGCGCCACATCGGCCTTGTAGATTCCTGTGTAGTCGAGGACCACCACGTTGGAGATGACGGTGTCCGGGACGTCAAGGGGCTGGTCCGAAGCTGCGTTGGATTCAGGCAGGCGGCCGTCGCGGGTCACTTGGCCGTTCTGGCCCATCCCGTCGCGCACCACTTTGCCGCCGCCGAACACCACTTCTTCACCGTAGACCGTGTAGTCCTTTTCGATCTCGAGGAATAGCTCGGTGTCCGCCAAGCGGATGGCGTCGCCCGTCGTCGGACCGTAAAGGTCTGCGTACTGCTTGCGCGAAATTTCAAAGCTCACTGGGCTGTCCCTTCCATGCTGGCTCCGGGCCCTTCGGTGGCAGCGGCAACGCCGCCGTCGTTCTCTCCGATTCCTGCATCAATCGATCCGTTGACGGCGTTCCGCAGGCCGTAGACTTCGCGGCTGCCCGCAAGGGCCACGAGTTTGACCGTCTTGGAGTCGCCGGGTTCGAAGCGCGCGGCCGTGCCTGCGGGGATGTCCAGGCGGCGGCCGTGGGCGGCCTGACGGTCAAAATCGAGCGCGGGGTTCGCCTCGGCAAAGTGGTAGTGCGAGCCCACCTGGACGGGGCGGTCGCCGCGGTTGACCACCTCGACGGCGATTGCCTCGCGTCCGCTGTTGCACTCAATGGGCTCTGCCTGGAGCCGGTACTCACCGGGAATCATGATGGCCTCCTAGCGGATCGGGTTGTGGACGGTGACGAGTTTGGTGCCGTCAGGGAAGGTGGCCTCAATTTGGACGTCATGGATCATCTCGGGCACGCCGTCCATGACATCCTCACGGCGAAGCAGCGTTGCCCCGTAGCTCATGAGTTCCGCGACGGTTTTTCCGTCACGGGCGCCCTCAATCAGTTCGTAACTGATGATCGCCACGGCTTCGGGAAAGTTGAGTTTGAGCCCGCGGGACTGCCGACGGCGCGCGAGGTCGGCCGCGACCACGATCATGAGCTTTTCCTGCTCACGGGGCAATAGATGCATCGGTTCTCCTTAAAAGTTGTGTGCTGCAGAAGCGGACATCAGATCACTCAAGACTCAGAAAAGCCGAGGACGTCGGGGCAGCTACTACGGTTATAACGCCAAACGTCAGACATATCCAGTTCGACCCTTCACCGCCCCTCCCGAACAAATTGTGACCAGCCTAAGCCGACGAGGTTTCCGTCAGATTTCCGCTACCGCTTCCCTAAACCTTCTTTGCCCGGTGCTTCCGGACTTGCCACACAACCAGGATCGCCACCGCAACAACCGCCACCACGGCTGCAGCACCCCGGCCTACGGTGCGGGCCACTTCCTCGTACGAGTTTCCAGCGACAAAGCCGAGAGTCACGAACAAGGACCCCCAGATGATGCCGCCGCTGAAGTTCCAGAACGCGAAGCGCCGGTAGGGCATCCGGCTGAGCCCGGCGAGCGCGGGCATGACTGCGCGGAAGAAGGCAGTGAACCGGCCAAGGAATACGGCTAGGCCGCCCTTGTCTTTGAGGAAGTCTTCGGCCTTTTGCAGCTGGGCGCGCCTTTTGTCCAGGATTTTCAGGGCCATTACCCGGGGACCGAAGTGCTTGCCTATTTCGTAGCCCACGGTGTCGCCCGTGATTGCGGCAGTCACCACAATGGCGATCATGAGCCACAAAGGAAAGATTCCGCGGCTCGCAATCACCCCGCCGACCACCGCTGCCGTTTCACCGGGGATAACAAAACCCACAAAGATCGCGTCCTCGGCGAAGACCAGTGCGAAAACTATGCACCCGATCAGGACCGGGTTGGTGTTGAGGAGTCCATCCAAAAGGGCCTGCATGAAGAACAGTTTGGCAGTTGAAGCCGCACTTGGGCAGGAGGTGGCAGATCCGGCTGCCGTTGCTCGTTCCGTGTTGGCCCGCCGAGAATGGTGAGTGTGAACGACAGCTTCGCTGATGTGACTTCCCGCGTGTGGCACGCAATCGGCGCCGATGACGATGATGCTGATTGGCCACCCTCTCAGCTAACCACGACAGGGCCACGGGCGGTCCTTCCGGCAGCTTTCGACGTGACAGGACTTGCGACGGGGGCGGTTGCCGCCGCAACGGTGGCCGTAGCGCAGTTTCTCGCTGCTCGCCGCGAGTCAGGGCAGCCTGCGGTGACGGTAGACAGTCGGGAGTCGTGCGCCGCGTTCGCGTCTGAGAGGCTGTTCACCCCCATCGGCTGGAGCCGGCCACCGCTGTGGGACCCCATCGCCAGGCCGCGGTGGCTGGGTTGCGTGCCGAGGAATTGGAGACGGCGATCGTGGAAGCGGGCGGATGCGCCGCTGTCATGCACAACCGCGGCCAGTGGCTCGCCTCGGCTGCGGGGGCGGCGACCGAGGACGCGCCGCCGCTGACCGGCGTCGAGCACCGCTCATCCGACGTCCGCACGCCGAACGCCGTCGGGCAACTGCCCTTCGACGGGGTGCGCGTACTCGACCTGACGCGGGTGATCGCAGGACCTGTGTGCACCAAGTTCCTTGCCGGCTACGGTGCCGACGTCCTGCGGATCGACCCGCCGGGCTTTGACGAGGTGCCGTCGCTACTGCCTGAGACCACGCTCGGCAAACGTACCGCCGCCTTGGATCTCACTGCCTCAAGTGACCGCGCGAAGTTCGAGGAGTTGCTCGCGGGTGCCGATGTGCTCGTGACAGGACTGCGAGCCGACGCCCTGAAACGCTTGGGCTACGACGCCGACGCCCTGACCGCCGTGAACCCCGGCCTGATCATCGCAAGCCTGGACGCCTACGGCTGGGATGGCCCCTGGCGCAATCGCCGCGGGTTCGACAGCCTGGTCCAGATGAGCTGCGGGATTGCCGACGACGGAGCCACCGCGACGGGCCAAGCGGAGCCGACCCCGCTTCCCGTTCAAGCTCTCGACCACGCGACCGGCTGGCTATTGGCCGGGGCCGTCGCCCGCGCCCTGACCCGGCGCCTCACCCATTCGGTAACGGCCCGCATCCAGGGCTCGCTCATCGGCACGGCCAAGTTGTTGTACTCGCTGACCCCGCCGAACGGCCACCTGTCGGTACCTACGCCGAAAGACTTCGCACTCATGGCAACCACCACCGACTGGGGGCCGGCGCGACGCGTGCCTCTTCCAGGGCGAATCGACGGCGTCCCCGCGCACTGGTCGCAGCAGGCCGGACCGCTCGGCCGTCACCCGGCCATGTGGGTCACGCACAAGTAAACCCCCGGAACCGTGCGGTTCCGGGGGTTTTAGGGTGGGCCCTGTGGGGATCGAACCCACGACCCACGGATTAAAAGTCCGATGCTCTACCAACTGAGCTAAAGGCCCCTGCCGACTGTAGAAACAGCCATAAATACTGTACCTCAAGCTCAAGGCCGTTTTGACACGCGCAGCACCCGCGCCGTCGTGACCTCTTTTGGCCCAAACCCCGACGACGACGCGCGGCAACTACGGCGTGTCGCGGCACCCCACGGGTCCAAACACGGGGGAAACGCAACGGCATGCAACAAGCCCCATTCAAGAGTGCACGAGCGGAGGCACAGGAGTAGCGTTGGGGCATGAGCGAACAATCGGAACCTCCTGTGTACGGCGGGGCAAACAGGCATCACAAGCCGAAACCCTTCGCGCCGATTGACTTCGAGCCGTTCGCCGGCGGAGCGGATCCCGCGCGCGTGTCCGAAGCCGCACACCTTGCGGCGCAGGCACTCGTGCGGCGCGGCCGCGATAGCGACGATCCCAAGATCACGCGGCGCCTCGTGAAGCTCGCTGACGAGCAAGGCCTCGAAGCGATCGCCGAGATGTGGGCCGAGAGCCCGGCCCGGTCCTTGCCCGGCGCTTTGTGGCGGCTCTATGCACTGCGCGCGGCCACAATGCAGAACTCCGAGCGGATCTCCGTGTACTTCAAGGCTGGCCGGGACACCGCCCAGGTTTCACACGTTGTGGCGGGAGCCGCGGAGCCGCCGGGAGCCGACGAAATGAAGCAGATGGCGGACGCCATCCTCTCGGGAGCGTTCGACGGCGATTTCGACGTCGCGCTGGAACGCTCGGCTGCGTTTTGCCGCGTCGTCGCGCTCGGCCAAGCCACCCTGGCGGACAGCGCAGAACATTCCAATGAGGGTCACGCGAGCAAATTGACCCGGAACTCGCATCAGCTCGTCAAGACCGCCGAGGACCTGGAGCACGCGGCCAACGCATGGCGCCTCGGCGAGCTGGATTAACATGGAACATCACGGTGAAGGGCCACCGAAATCACCCCGAACGCCAGCTGTCAATGTTGACTTAGCTCGGCGGACGTAGAAAACTGAAACTGGTGTCGAACCGCGAAACCCCCGGGCTTCAACTTATAGCCGCTTCGAGCGGCCTACCGCCGAGAGGCGTATCCGGTTCGGCACCATTTTTATGCCCTTCGGCGAAGACGCCGCTCAGTCCCCGTCCACCTCGCCTACCGGAAGCCAAATGAAGCTGCGTCTCTTCCCTCAAGAACCCGCCGGTTTGCAGTTGCTTTCGCAGATGGCTCGCCAGATTCTTGAGGCCACAGGGACGCTTTCTGAGATCTTCGGAGCCCCTGTCGCGGAGCACGAACGGCTCGTGGAAGAGATGCACGAACACGAGGCGAAATCCACGGACCTGCATTTCGCCTTGCTGACCCACATGCGCACGAGCTTTGTGAACCCGCTCCCCCGCGAGGACATGTACGCCCTTTCCCGCTTCCTCAACGAGGCGATGGAGAAGCTGGACGCTGCTGGTGAGCTCGTGGCCCTCTACAAGCTGGACCGACTGCCCAAGCGCGCGGCGGACCAGTTGGAGATCATCAGTCGCCAGGCAGAACTCACGGTTGACGCCATGCGCCAACTGGACGATCTGGACGAGCTCGAAGACTACTGGATCGAGGTCCTCCGGCTGGCCAAGCGTGCCGAACGCAGCCACCGGACCTGGGTGGCCGAGATGCTCCGAGACATGAAGTCGGCCCAGTTTTCGAGGAACCGTGACGTTGCCAACCAACTGGTGGACGTCACCAAGGACATGCGCCGCGTCGCCACCCAGGTAGGCAGCATCATCGTCAAGGAAGCATGAGATGACGGTCGCGTTCTTCGCCCTCGTGGTGGCGCTGGCGGCTGGTTTTGCGTTCCTGAACGGCTTCCGGGATGTCTCCACCGCCGTCGCGCTCTCCGTGCGGACCCGCGCCCTCACTCCTTCTGTTGCCGTGGTTTTGGCGGCGCTTTTCAACTTCGCCGGCGTGTTGCTCAGCGGCGGTTTCGCCCTTATTTTCAGCCAGTCGTGGGTGGTTCTTCCCTCCGGCATGAGTGGGCTAGCTGTACTCGCTGCGGGGCTGTGCAGCGCCATCCTTTGGGGAATCTACGCTTGGTGGCGGGGTGTGCCTCTCTCGTCGACGCATGCCCTGGTGGGAGGCCTGGCCGGTGCTGGAGCTGCCAGCGCAATCATGGGAGGAGGCCGCATCAACGGGGTAGACAATATTTTGCTGGTGCAGGTGGTCGTGCCGCTGCTGCTGTCTCCCGTGATCGCCTTCGTTGGCGCCTACCTTCTCGTGTGGCCCGTCACCTGGGCGGCGCGCTATACCCAGCCCGATGTTGTGCACGGCCGTTTCCGCCACGCCCAGTCTGTCTCGGCCGCCGCAGTGGCATTCGGCCATGGGCTGCAGGACGGGCAGCGAACTGTAGCCGTGATACTGCTGGGCGCTGTTGCCGCAGGAGTGTCCGACCACGACGACCTCCCGTTCTGGGTCATCCTCCTGACGGCTGTCATGCTCACCGCGGGGACGCTTTGCGGTGGCTGGCGCATCTCCTACACCTTGGGTTACAAGCTGACCAGGGTGGACCCGTTGCGGGGATTCGTCGCCCAGACCCTGACCTCGCTCATGCTGTTCGTCGGCGCCATCGGGCTCCATTTGCCGCTGTCCACCACACACACTGTGACGTCGGCAGTGCTGGGAGCCGGAACCAACCAGAACTTTTCGGTCACCAACCGTCGCATGGTGCTGCGGATCCTGTGGTTCTGGGTCGCGACGCCGATCGTTACCGCCGCGGTGGCCTTCGTCCTTGGACTGGCGCTCTCGCCGCTGTCGCGCTGACCAGCGAGCCCGGCTTAGGTACGCAAAAGCCCGACGGCGGCAGTCACCTTCCAAGGTGACGGTCGCCGTCGGGCTTTTCTAACGGCTACCCAAACCGGCCGGAGACGTAGTCTTCCGTGGCCTTCTGGGACGGGTTGTTGAAGATGGTGGTGGTGTCCGCGAACTCGATGAGCTTGCCCGGCTTGCCGGTGCCGGCGATATTGAAGAACGCTGTCTTGTCGGAAACGCGCGCGGCCTGCTGCATGTTGTGGGTCACGATCACCACGGTGTACTCGTCCTTGAGCTCGTTGATGAGGTCTTCGACGGCCAAGGTGGAGATGGGGTCCAGTGCGGAGCAGGGCTCGTCCATCAGGATGACCTGCGGCTCCACGGCGATGGCGCGGGCAATGCAGAGCCGCTGCTGCTGGCCGCCGGAGAGTCCGGATCCCGGCTTCTCCAGGCGGTCCTTGACCTCGTTCCACAGGTTGGCGCCACGCAGGGACTTCTCCACGAGCGCGTCGGCGGCACCCTTGCTGATCTTCTTGTTGTTCAGCTTCACGCCGGCCAGCACGTTGTCTCGGATGGACATCGTGGGGAACGGATTGGGGCGCTGGAACACCATGCCCACCTGGGTGCGGACAGTCACCGGGTCCACGCCTGGACCGTAGAGGTTGTCGCCGTCGAGCAAGACTTCGCCTTCGACGCGCGCGCCCGGCAGCACCTCGTGCATGCGGTTCAGGGTGCGCAGGAAGGTGGACTTGCCGCAACCGGACGGGCCGATGAACGCCGTGACCGATTTGGCTTCGATGTTGATGTTGACGCCTTCAACGGCCAGGAAGCTGCCGTAGTAGACGTTCAGATCCTTGACGTCGATCCGCTTAGACATGGTGTTCCTTCGGTGCTGTGGGTGGAAGTTTGCAGGTGGCCTGGTGGCTCAACGGCCGGCCTTGGGAGCGAAGATCCGGGCGATCAGCCTCGCGCCGAGGTTCAGGAGCATCACCAGGATGATCAGGACCAGCGCGGCACCCCATGCCCGCTGGCTCGACGGGTCCGGGTTGGACGGCGAGGTCGGGTTCAGGATCTGCGTATAGATGAACGTGGGCAACGAGGCCATCCAGCCGCCGAACACGTTGTTGTTGATGGTGGTGGCAAAGCCTGCGGTGACCAAGATTGGTGCCGTCTCGCCGATCACGCGGGCGATCGCCAGGGTGACGCCGGACGCGATGCCGGAAATCGCCGTGGGGATGACCACCTTGACGATGGTGCGCCACTTGCGGACGCCCAGAGCGTAAGCCGCCTCACGGAGTTCATTCGGGACGATCTTGAGCATTTCCTCGCTGGAACGAACCACCACGGGGATCATCAGGACTGAGAGCGCGACGGCGGCAACCGCACCCGTTTTGGTGCCCGGGCCCACCACTACGAAGAAGAAGGCCGCGGCAAAAAGACCCGCCACGATCGAGGGGATACCCGTCATGACATCGACGAAGAACGTGATGGCACGGGCGAGGGCCCGGTCGTTACCGTACTCCACGAGGTAGATTGCGGTCAGCAGGCCCACCGGCACGGAGATGACAGTGGCCAGCAGGGTGATTTGCACGGTACCCATGAGCGCGTGGTAGACACCGCCGAGGACCTTGGTGCCTTCTTCGACGCTCTTGTTGTCGAAGGCGCCTGTGACGCCATTCATGGATGTCGTCAGGAAGCCCGGCGTGATGATTCCTGGGATTCCATTCACCAGGACGGTCCAGATTACCGAGATCAGCGGGAGCAGGGCGACAAGGAATGAGCCCACAATCAGGCACGTGGCAAGCTTGTCGCTCGCCTTGCGTCCGCCTTCTACGGCGGCGCTCCAGCCGACCAGCCCGATCGTGAAGAGGATGGCGGAGACGAGGCCCCAGCCGAAGGCGTTGAAGCCGATCAGTGCAAGGATTGCTGCGCCGAGGACCAAGGCGACGGCCAGGACGATGTACGGCGCAAAGGCGGGCAACTGGCCTTTGGTGAGGGCCGAGCGTTTGCGCGCCACGGGGGCTGTGACAGTCATTAGTTGGCTCCCGAGAATTCTTTGTGCCTGGTGATGATCCAGCGTGCAATCATGTTGACACCCAGGGTGATGACGAACAATACCAAGCCGGCAGCGATCAACGTATTGACCTTGACACCGCTGGCTTCAGGGAAGTTCAAGGCAATTTCCGCGGCGATGGTCTGGTTGCCGGACTGGATCAGGCTCGCGGTCAAAACGCCGGAGGACAGCACCAGCGCTACAGCCATGGTCTCGCCGAGTGCGCGGCCGAGGCCCAGCATGATGGCGCTGACGATGCCCGGACGGCCGAACGGCAGGACTGCCATCTTGATCATTTCCCAACGAGTCGCACCGAGGGCCAGCGCGGCTTCCTCGTGGAGCTTCGGGGTCTGCAGGAAGATTTCACGCGACAGGGACGTGATGATCGGCAGGACCATGACGGAGAGGACGATGCCTGCGGTCAGGATGGTCTTGCCGGTAGCTGACGCCGGCCCTTGGAAAATCGGCAACCAGCCCAAGTTGGTGGCCAGCCAGTTGTAGGCGGGCGAAATCTGCGGGGCAAGGAAGGCGGCGCCCCACGCGCCGTAGACCACGGAGGGGATGGCCGCCAGGAGGTCCACCACGTAGCCCAGGCCCGAGGCGAGCCTGCGGGGCGCGTAATGCGAGATGAACAAGGCGACGCCGATGGCAACCGGGGTAGCAATCACAAGCGCAATGACCGCGGCAATCAGCGTACCCAGCACGATCGGCCAAATGTAGGCGAAGAAGCCGTGGCCGCCCTGGATCTCCGCTGGCGGTGCCACAAGCGCCGGAATGGCCTGGACTACAAGGAAAAGTGCGACGCCGAAGAGGACCACGAGGATCAGGCATCCCGCGGCCATGGTGGCTCCGGAGAAGACCTTGTCCCCGGCGCGTCCGGCACCTTGGGAAGTGGTCAAGGAGTTGGTGGTCACTTCACGATCCTTCAGATTCGTTCAAGAATGGCCAAGTTCCCCGCCCCGCCCGGTGATGTTTCACCAGCGCGGGACAGGGAACGTCGGTATTCAGGGTAGTGGCGCCGCGGTCCGCGGGGCCACTACTCCATTGTGGTCCTTAGGCCTTGGCCTTGATGGAGTCAACAGCGGTCTTTGCCTTGTCCTGCAGCGCCTTGGAGAGCGGTGCGGACTTGGCAGCGCCGGCGGCAGCCTGCTGGCCGGCGTCGGAAACTACGTAGCTCTCGAATGCCTTGACCAGGTCAGCGGTTTCCTTCTTGTCGTAGCTGGTGCAGACGACGTGGTAGGAAACCAGGACAACCGGGTAGACGCCGGTAGCGGTGGTGGTGCGGTCAAGCTTGATGGAGAGGTCGTTGGCGGCGCGGCCAGCAACGGGCTTGCCGAGTTCAACAGCCTTGGCGGCAGCGTCGGCAGAGATCTTGACGAAGTCCGAGCCAACCTTGATCTGGGCGGTGCCGAGCTTGCCGGAGACTGCGGAGTCGTCAGCGTAGGTCACGGCACCAGGGGTGTCGGTGACGGTCTTGACGACGCCGGAGGTGCCCTTGGCGTTCTCGCCCTTCAGGGATGCAGGCCAAACGCCAGCGGCCTTGTCGGTCCAGACCGAGGGAGCAGCAGCAGCCAGGTAGTCGGTGAAGTTGGACGTGGTGCCGGAGTCATCGGAACGGTTCACCGGGGTGACCTTGAGGTCCGGAAGAGTGACGCCGGCGTTCATGGCGGCGATGGCGGGATCGTTCCAGTTGGTGATCTGGCCGCGGAAGATCTTCGCAACCGTGGTGGCGTCGAGCTTCAGTTCCTTGATGTTCGGAAGGTTGAACGCGACCGCGATCGGGGAGATGTAGACCGGGATGTTGATGGCGCCATCGGTGCCGCACTTGGTCTTGGAGCTGGCCAGCTCAGCGTCGCTCAGGTACGCGTCGGAACCGGCGAACTGGGCCGAGCCGTCGATGATTGCCTTGCGGCCTGCGCCGGAACCATCCGGGGAGTACTGTACAGATGCGCCCGAGTTGGCGGAAGCGAATGCGGTCTTCCAGGCGTCCATTGCGGCGCCCTGCGCCGAGGAGCCGATGCCGGTCAGTGTGCCGGTGACCTTGACGCCTGCGGCAGACTGGGTTGCTGCCGGCGTGTTGGTTGCGTTGTCCGAACCGCAAGCGGTCAGCGCAAGGGCGCCGACTGCGAGGACCGCGATTGCCGCGTTGCGGCCGAAGCGAGTTGCCTTCACTGGATGTACCCCTTCCAGGGATTATCTGATGCGTGCCGAGGGAGAAGTCGGCCAACTAAAGATTTGCGTACGAGTTTGTACCTTGATCGACGGTAGGAGCCGCAGGTAACGGGATCGGCGGTCCAAAGTGAACGGAAGGTGAACGGCTGCGGACCATTGGCTTACATATGCCCCGCCGCCCTTGCGCTCTGCCCGGCGTCAGGGATTAAGTGACGTCCCTCACCTTCGGGAGCGCTCTGCCCGCGACACCCCGACGCAGTCACCTGAATAGACTTGAGCCATGGCCGCCCCCAAGGACTTTCAGCAAGCAAGAAATTCCTGCGGGCGCGCCTCCGCACTGGCTTTGTCCGCAGCCGGAACTCGCTGGTCCCGGCAATCCAGATGACAGTGTGTGCCGTGGGCGCCTACGCATTCGCTGAGTACATCCTGGGGCACAAGGGACCACTTTTCGCCGCAACCTCGTCCCTGATCGCCCTCGGCTTCTCGCGGGATCCGCGGCTTCGCCGGGTCATGGAAGTCGGGCTTGGCTGCACCCTCGGGATCGTCATCGGCGATCTGTTGCTGCACTGGCTGGGCCCCGGGATCCCGCAGGCCGCCGTCGTACTTCTTTTCTCCATCCTGTTGGCCCGCTTCCTGGACAGCGGCACCATCTTCACCACGCAGTTGGGCCTGCAGTCACTTCTGGTGGTCCTGCTGCCGGCACCGGAAGGCGGGCCGTTCACACGCAGCATCGACGCCGTGGTCGGTGGGGTTTTCGCCCTGCTGGTCACCATGCTGGTCCCCAAGGATCCTCGCCGTGAACCCCGCCAGGACGTCCGCAAGCTCCTGCACGAGCTCTCCGAGGTCCTCCGCGAATGTGCCGACGCTTTGATCAACAGCGATTCGACCCAGGCCTGGCACGCCCTCATCCGCGGCAGGAATTGCCAGCCGCTCGTGGACCGGATGCGCCAATCGCTCAAGGCGTCCGGTGAGGTGGCGACGCTCGCCCCCGCGTACCGCCGGCATCGCGACGAGCTGACCATGCTGGAGGAGTCGTTGGATTCCATCGATCTCGCCCTCCGCAACAGCCGGGTGTTCGCCCGGAGGCTCACCAGCGCCATCAACCATGCCGCCCTCACCGACGAAGCAACGGACAGCATCTCCGAAGTCCTGCAGGAGACCTCCGCCGCCGTCGAGGAATTATCTCTCGGCCTCGCGGAGGTGCACGACGGCGCCCGCCGCGCCCATATGCGCGGTGCCCGGCAGGACCTGGCCGACATTGCCACCCGGCTGCATCCCAAAATGCTCCACGTCCAGAAACTCGAGGGCGAAACGGTAGTGATGCTCTTCCGCCCGCTCATGGTGGACTTGCTCGAAGCCGCCGGCATGGACCCCCTCGAGGCAAGGGACGTGCTGCCTCCCTTGCAGTGAGGGGCGCGTGACTGTCCTACCCCTCCACTAGCCTTGTACGCATGGCTTCCAAGACCTCACGCACTTCCAAGACACCCGCGTACAAATGTGCCGAATGTGGGTGGACCACGGTCAAGTGGGTGGGCCGCTGTGGCGAGTGCCAGGCGTGGGGTACCGTCGAGGAAACCGGCGCCACGGTTGCGCGTACGACGGCGGCAACAACAGTTTTGGAGCCAGCACGCCGCATTGCCGAGGTAGACGGCACCACGGCCGCGTTCCTGCCCACCGGCGTCGACGAACTGGACCGTGTCCTCGGCGGAGGCTTGGTCCCCGGTGCTGTCATCCTGCTTGCCGGAGAACCAGGAGTCGGGAAATCCACCCTGCTGCTGGACGTCGCGGCGAAGTTCGCCCGCACAGGGCAGGACGTCCTGTACGTCACGGGCGAGGAATCGGCGGCGCAGGTCAAACTCCGCGCGGAGCGGATCGACGCCGTCGCGCACAACCTTTATCTCTCCGCGGAAACGGATCTGGGGCAGGCACTCGGGCAAGTGGAGAAGGTTGAGCCGAAGCTGCTGATCGTGGACTCAGTGCAGACCCTCAGCAGCGCCGATGTCGAAGGCAGCGCGGGCGGCGTTTCACAGGTCCGGGAAGTGGCCGCGTCCATCATCGCCGCCGCCAAGCGCCGGAACATGACCACCATCTTGGTGGGCCATGTGACGAAAGACGGCTCCATAGCAGGTCCGCGCCTTTTGGAGCATTTGGTGGACGTTGTGTGCCAATTCGAAGGCGAGCGCCATTCCCGGCTCCGCTTGTTGCGCGCGGTGAAGAACCGCTATGGGGCCACGGACGACGTCGGCTGCTTCGACCTGAATGAGGCCGGCATCGAGGGCCTCGCCGATCCCAGTGGCCTCTTTGTTTCCCGGACACGCGAGCCCGTCTCCGGCACCTGCATCACCGTGACCATGGAGGGCCGCCGGCCACTGCTGGCCGAGGTGCAATCGCTCCTGGCCGAAAGTGCCAGCTCCCAGCCGCGCCGGGCCACCAGCGGCCTGGACAGCTCGCGCGTGTCCATGCTCCTGGCCGTGCTCCAACAGCGGGCCGGGTGCATCCTCCACAAGGACGATTCCTACGTTGCCACGGTTGGAGGGGTGAAATTGAGCGAACCTGCCACCGACCTCGCGGTGGCGCTTGCCGTGGCCTCGGCAAAGGCCCGCAAGGCGCTGCCGCAGCGGCTGATTGCCTTCGGCGAGGTTGGCCTTGCCGGAGAAGTCCGTCCTGTTCCCGGGATCAACCAGCGCATCCACGAGGCCCAGCGGCTCGGTTTCACGCATGCCGTGGTGCCCGCGAGTCCCAACGGACCGGGCCCCATCCCGGATGGGTTCTCGGTCCGCGAGGTGGGACATCTGGCCGAGGCTTTGGAGTTGCTGATCACGTAGCGCCGTGACCGCATAGGAGTTTCGCTATCGCCGGTGTCGGCGCGTTCAGCGCCGCAGGTTCCGAGTGCCATCTGCGTCCTCTACCCATCGCCGCCTTCGTGTGTGCGCGCTGCGGGTTCGTCGGGCGACGGTCCGGTGTGGAAGATCGGCCAGCAGATCTCGGTGCGCCACTCGGCCGCCTCTGCGCTCTCGTGGCGCCCGACGGGGTAGTACTCGCGGATCGGGCCGTCCACGGCGAGGGCATGTTCAGCGACGTACGTGCCGAGGGCTCCGTAAGCCAGGTCGATATTCGTATGCGGGCCGCGGTGCACAATCGTCGCCAACTCGACCGCCGGGATGACCAGCGCGTCGACCCGCCCCATGGGGCGCAGCGGTCCGGCGCAAGGCACGAAGATCGTCGCCGGTCCGCGCCCGTGGGTGAACAGGTCTGTACTGAAGATCCCGCCAGCCGGCGCGTCGGCGGCCAGGCCCTGGGCGTCGAGCGTCGCGTAGATCTCACCGAGCGCACCCTGGTACCAGGTCAACGCCTCGGCGACGTCAACGGTCTCGGTGATCGCAGCCGCCGGCGTGGCCGGAACGCTCCGGCGCCCGATCTCGGCCCGGGTGCCGCCCGGCGGGCGGGTAACCAGGTCGCGCAGCGAGGCGACCGCAGACTGGCTGCGCGCCAACTCCCGCTCCATCTGGTTCAGGTGCGCGGCCAGCAGGGCGTTGCGGGTGTCGAGGTCGGGGGCGGCCAGCACCTTGGCGATCTGCTCGACCGGCATGTCCAGGGCGCGGAAGCGGCGGATGATCTGCGCGGTCGGGATCTGCGCGGTGGTGTAGTACCGGTGGCCGGTGTGCCGGTCCACCTCGTCCGGTTCCAGCAGGCCCACCTGGTGGTAGTAGCGCAGCGTCTTCACGCTCAGGTGCGTGGCCCTTGCGAAGTCCCCGATCGGCAGTGTCGCGTCCATGCCTGCCACTATGCCACCTCCCCCAAAGGGAGATACACGGGCGTGCGCGGGTCTTGCACCTCTCGTCGGGGCACGCCCGAGCCTGCTTGCAAGCGGTCGACCGGGCCGCCGGCTTAAGGGAGCCGAAACTATGACCGCGCCCACGAGCACCACCCTGCCGCCCGTCGTCGCCGAGTACCTGGCGGCGGTCAACGCCTTCGACCTAGACCGGATGGTCGCCACCTTCGCCGAGGACGCCTACGTCAACGACGCGCGCTATGACGGTACCTACGACATGACCAGCCTCCTGGTGATGTCGGACTCCCCTGAGGGGAGATCTCGTCGCGGGGCTGGGTCTTGCACCTCCCCTGACGGCACGCCGCAGGGTTGTCCGTAGCGGCCGATCAGGGCCGCGAGATGAAGGGAGCAAAGTCATGACGACGACCGAGCAGGACAAGGAAGCCATCATCGCCATCGTCCGCGAGATGGCGGCGTCGATGACCGGTGCGCAGAGCACCCGGCACTGGGCGTCCGACGTGCTGTGGTTCGACATCCCCCCGTTCGCGTCCAGGGGCGTCCTCCCGGCTCGCAAGCTGTTCGACGACACCTTCGCCAACTTCGAGTCCTGTAACGTCGAGATCCTCGAACTGGCCGCGAAGGTCAACGGGGACATGGGCATCGTCTGCACGGTGCAGAGCACGAACATCGTGCTCAAGAACGGCTCCACCAAGCACGTCATGGCCCGGCAGACCGACTGCTTCGAGCGGCGTGAGAACGGCTGGGAACTGATCCACCAGCACGCCTCAGTCCCGGCCGGCGGCGCGTGGGACGGCAAGATCACCACCGTGTAGGGCCCGATATGCGACGCGACCGGCCGCGGCCGGCTCACCTGGCTTCCCGTGCGGGCCCAGTAGCTTGACGGGCTCCCAGCGGTCCCGGGTCTCAAGAGGTCGACCGATCTCAGGCAGGACGAAGCTCCGTAAGTCCAAGGGAGGGACATGTCCAAGGGAATTCTGCGTGGATCACGCTGGCTGGCAGCTGACAGCATGGCTCGGAGTGTCGGGCGCGTGAGTTAGCCGTGGCCACCGGAAGATTGTCTCCATGACCAAAAGAAATGTGCTCGTTGGGGGACGCCTCTTCTTTGCCCTCCTGACCCTTGTAGCCGTCGGGACGCAGCTCACGGTCCACATCGGCCTGGGCTTTGATCCGTGGAACTTCTTCAGCTACTTCACCAACCTGTCCAACATCTTCGCGTCGGTGGTGCTGTTGATCAGCGGCTACCGCGTGATGGTTGGCAAGCGGCCCAGCGAACTCGACGACGCCACGCGGGGCACTGCAACGATCGCCATGGCCGTTGTGGGACTCGTCTTCGGCGCACTCCTCGCAGGACAAGACCTCGGCTCCTTGCTCCCCTGGGTCAACTTCATAGTCCACTACCTCATGCCGGTTGTCATGGTTGCCGATTGGCTGTTCCAGCCTCCGCGCTCGAGGCTGACCGTCAAGCACCTCTGGTACTGGCTGCTCTACCCGGTTGCCTACCTCGTCTACAGCCTGGTCCGGGGCTCATTCGTGAACTGGTACGCCTACTGGTTCATCGACCCTCTGCGCGCGGGCGGTTGGGGCGGAGTGGCGGTTTTTGCGGTAGCGATCGCCGTAGGATTCCTCGCGGTGAGCCTCGCCATGCTGGGGTTGGGAAACAAGCTCGAACGCCAAGTGAGCTACTGAACGCCCGCCCCAAGCCCAGGTCCCCACGGGACATGCCCCCTCTTCGAACCAAGGACTGGACATAACAGCATTATGTCCAGTCCTTAGCTCATACGAGGGGCATGTCCAGAGGAGTGCTTCGCGTTTGGAAGACTATTTCGCGGGGTTGTGCGTGCCGATCGGGACCAACGTGAGGTTCGGGTGGTTCTTCTCGATCCGGCGCAGCGCCCAGACGTCGTTGAACAAGGCCAGGTATTCGCCGTCGGACCGCAGCAGCACCTCGGCGCCAGGGACGTTTGCGAGCGCTGGCATGGCCTCCGCCGTCGAGATCCTCGCCATCGAGTACGGAAGTCGCTCCAAACGCATTGGGGCGTTGAAGTCGTGGGCCATGCGGTCTTCCACCACTTCGAACTGCATGGGCCCGACGGCGGCGAGGACAGGTGCCTGATCGCCGCGGACGTCCGAGCGAAGCACCTGGATGACTCCTTCGTGCTCAAGTTGCTCGATGCCGCGGCGGAACTGCTTGAAGCGGCTGGGGTCCTGGGACCTGGCCACCTGGAAATGCTCGGGCGCAAAGAGCGGTATGGCGGGGAATTCCACCGGCTGCTCCAAGAACAGGCTGTCACCCACCCGCAGTGAGGATGCGTTGACCAGGCCAACAACGTCGCCGGGATAGGCCTCGTCGATGACTTCGCGTTCACGTCCGAACACCTGCTGGGCGTACTTGGTGGCGAAGGACTTCCCGGTGCGGGTCTGAGTAACCACCATGCCGCGCTCAAACACGCCGGAACACACCCGGATGAACGCGACGTGGTCGCGGTGGGCCTTGTTCATGCCGGCCTGGACTTTGAAGACGAACCCGGCGAAGGGAGCGTCAACGGAACGGGCCTCGCCGTCGACGTCCGGGCGTGGCGCGGCGGGAGGGGCGAAGTCCACCAGGGCGTCCAGGATTTCCTTGACGCCGAAGTTCAAAGCGGCCGAGCTGAAGAGAATGGGCGTTGCCGTTCCGGCGTGGAAGCTCTCCACGTCGAATTCAAGGTTTGATTCGATCACCAGTCCGGCCTCGTCGACGGCATCGCTCCAGTTGTTGCCCTGGGTTTCGGCTGCCTCTTCCGGGGTGAAGTACTCGGTGATGGCGATGTTGGCGCCGGCGTTGTTGCGCGCGAACCGTGCGAAGCGGTCGTTGCGCAAGTCCCAGACTCCGCGGAAGTCGCCGGAAATGCCTACCGCCCAGGTCAAGGGCATGGGCTGGAGTCCGGTGCGTTCCGTGATCTCGTCCATCAACGCGAGGGCGTCCATGCCCGGGCGGTCCCATTTGTTGATGACGGTGATGATGGGCAGGTTCCGCTGCTTGCAGACTTCAAAGAGCTTCATGGTCTGCGTTTCCAGGCCCTTCGCAGCATCCACCAGCATCACTGCGCAGTCGACGGCGGCCAAGACGCGGTAGGTGTCCTCGGAGAAGTCGGCGTGGCCCGGGGTGTCCAGCAAGTTGATCACGGTGTCCCGGTAGGAGAACTGCAAGGCCGCGGAGCTGATGGAAATTCCGCGGTCCTTCTCCATCTGCATCCAGTCGGAAACAGTTTCCTTGCGGTTGGCCTTGCCACTCGACGCACCTGCGGTGCCGATGACTTTGGCGTGCAGGGCGAGGGCTTCCGTGAGCGTCGACTTACCGGCGTCAGGGTGCGAAATGACCGCGAAAGTCCGACGCCGGGAGGCCTCATGGTGAATTGCCTGGACTCGGGCGGGGCTCAGGACTTCTTGGGACACGGTGCTACTTTCGCTGCGATCTGGGCGTTGCCCGCGCTGAGGAATGACGGGCCAAACGTGGAATGGAGGCTGGATACGGGCCCTGCGCCGGCCGGGGGCCAACTCAGGGAGCGGCACGATGATGCGCCAGCCAAGATACCAAGTTTATCCCAGCCCGCGGACCTAGCCGAAGGCAGCCCTGGAAGGGGCGTTTAACAGGATCGAAACGAGGTGCACAAACTACCGAAATCACCAGCCGATAGCTTGAATTGACGGCGGTCCCGGCTCATCAGGGCCGCGGAGACGTACCCGCGAGGAAAACAATCGATCAGGCCGGCGATGGCACGAAAGGACAAGGCATCAATGAAACCAGGGAATGACTTGTTCTACGATCCCTTCGGACCCTCCTCCGGTCCGAGCACAGCTACGGGCGCCACTACGAGCACCGCTACGGCCAGAAGCCGGCCGGGACACCGCCCGGACGATCCTCCAAGTGGAACCCCGGTTCCTGCCAGGCAGGTACACCCGGATGCCGGAAGGGGCCCGGCCCGCGAAGCGGCGCTACTGAGTGTGCGGCGCGACCTTGAGCGACTCGCGCGACTTCGAACGGCTCCCTGAAGTCCCGGGGACAGAGGACAAAGTGGCGGTCTGGCGGCCGCCGTCGAACGCGTTTCGAAGCACCCGCCACATAACCTTCTTTGGGGCACTTTAAGGCTTGCCTGTGCGGTTCTTGCCGGTCTATACCTCTATCATTGAGCTTGCGGGAAACCTAGTACTTTGATCCTGCCGGCTCACTGCTGAAAACCGGCATAATCGCGGGCGCGTCTGCTTGCACCTTTGAAGGGAACACCTATGGCTCGGAGCCCCGAAGAATCGCTCAAGGCGACTCTGGGCAGGGTGGCACCTGGAACACCGTTGCGCGACGGTCTGGAACGCATCCTCCGCGGGCGCACCGGTGCCCTGATCGTGCTGGGTACAGACAGGACCATCGAGTCGATCTGCTCGGGCGGTTTTGAAATCGGCATCGACTTCTCCCCCACGCGCCTGCGTGAGCTCGCGAAGATGGACGGCGCCATCATTTGCGACAAGGACGCCGGGAACATCCTCCGTGCCGCGGTCCAGCTTGTGCCGGACTCGAGCATCGAGACCCAGGAATCTGGAACGCGTCACAGGACGGCCGAGCGCGTAGCCATCCAGACCGGGGTGCCGGTGATTTCGGTCAGCCAGTCCATGCAGATCATCGCCCTCTACGTCAACGGTCTCCGGCACGTGCTCGAGGGCTCCGAGAAGGTCCTCGCGCGGGCCAACCAGGCCCTCGCAACCCTTGAGCGCTACAGCGCCCGATTGGATCAGGTCACTAGCGCCCTCTCTGCTCTCGAGATCGAGGCCATGGTCACCGTTCGGGATGTGGCCGTTACCCTGCAGCGCCAGGAAATGGTCCGGCGCATCGCCGAGGAAATCGCGCAGTACGTCCTGGAGCTGGGCGAGGACGGCAGGCTGCTCTCCCTTCAGTTGGAGGAGCTCACCATGGGCCGTGGCCCGGGCAGCGACGTCATCATCCGCGACTACGCCGGAGCCGATGCCTCACCGGAGGAGATCGATGCCGCCGTGCAGGCTCTCCTGGACCTTGGCCCCACCGAGCTGATTGACCTCGGCAAGATCGCTGGCATCATCGGTTTCGCCGGGGGCATGGATGTGCTCGACGCCGGCGTGCAGCCCCGCGGATACCGCCTCCTGTCCGGGCTGAAGTCGGTTCCGAAGGCCGTGGCCGACCGTCTGGTGGAACACTTCGGGGGACTCCAGAACCTCATGGCCGCCACCATCGACGATCTCATGACCGTGGACGGCATCGGCGACCAGCGCGCCAGGACCGTCCGCGAAGGGCTCAGCCGCATGGCCGAGGCCAGCCTGCTGGACCGGTTCCTCTAGTCCCCACCGTGCCTCAGCCCAGCTGGAAGATCGCCTTGGTGCTCGCTTTGTTTCCCAGGACGGCCTTGAAGGTGTACGTGCCGTTGGCCGGCTTGGCGGAGACCACCCCGCAGCCTTCCGATGTCCTGTTGCGTTGCCACGGGAAGTTGGCCGTCTCGCTCTTGCCCGGATCAATCTGCTTCACGAGGTCTTCGCCCTTCGCTTGGCAGTCCTTCGAAGAGAAAATCCGGTCGTCGCCGCTCATCACCAGGAACTCCATCTGGGACGTGCCAACATTGACCTGGCACGGAGCGGCTCCGCCGTTGGTGATCTTCATGCTCAGCACCGGGTTCTGCCCGGCTGCATAGGCGGGCTGGTCCGTGGATGCGGTAACCGTCACCAGGTTGAGGTCGCAGACTGGTGTCGGAGAGGGGGTCGTCGTGGCCGCAATGGGATCCGACGTGGGAGTCTGGACCACGGGAACAGCTCCGCTCGCATCGTTCTTGGACGCACCGGAATCAGCCTTGCCCGCAAGCGACGAACTCATGGCCACAGCCCCGGCCACGAGCATAGCCAAGACCACCAGCAGGGCGCCAAAAACTACCAGCCTGCGACGGCGGTAGACGGCGGGGCTCGGCCGGCGCCTTTGAGGTCGCCCCGCATTCTTTGAACGGCTTGCGCCTGCGGTCCGGGCAGTGCCTTTCGCCGACGGCGACGTCCGCGCCCTTGGCGGTTGCTTGCCCTTGTTGACCATTCTTCTAGGCTAGGCAACACCGGGCCGGGATGGCGTCGCACCACGCCGCCGAGGCCTGATCGGAGCCAGTATGACGTCTGTCATCTTGGCTGGCTCCACTACAGTGGATGGCAGGAATCGGCCGCCATCAGGGCCTTCCCCGAACGCCGACGAGGATCCACATGCTATTGCCAGGCGCCGATGAATTTGCCGGCACCCACCACCTCCCGGACATACACCTGTCCATGGACCGCTGGTTCTCCGAGATGGCCCGCGTGTTGCCGTGGCGGTCACCGGACTGCAGCCCGTGGGGAATCCTGGTCAGTGAGGTAATGCTGCAGCAGACCCCGGTAGTTCGCGTCCTGCCGGTGTGGGAAGACTGGATGGAACGCTGGCCTGGACCGGCGGATCTCGCGAAGGAGCCTTCCGGCGAGGCCGTGCGACACTGGGGCAGGCTTGGCTATCCCCGCCGCGCACTCAGGCTCCATGGGGCCGCCGTCGCGATTGTAGAGAAGCACGGTGGCAAGGTCCCGGACACCCATGGCGCGTTGCTGAGCCTTCCCGGCGTCGGCGACTACACAGCCGCGGCTGTGGCCGCTTTCGCGTTCGGGCGGCGCGAAACCGTGGTGGATACGAACATCCGGCGCGTGCATGCCCGGCTCGTTTCGGGATTGGCGCTGCCAGCGCCGTCGCTCACCGCTTCCGAGATGCGCCTCGCTGAATCGCTCATGCCCGACGACGCCGGGCTCTCCGTCCGGTGGAACGCCTCCGTCATGGAACTCGGAGCGCTGGTGTGCACGGCCCGCTCCCCGAAGTGCTCCGACTGCCCCGTCCGCGAGTCCTGCGCATGGCTTGCCGCGGGCGAGCCTGAGCCGACGTACACACCCAAGGGCCAGGCCTGGCACGGCACAGATCGGCAGCTCCGGGGTGCCGTCATGGCCGTCCTGCGCGTGGCCGCCTCGCCCGTGGCGCGCGAACTGTTCGAGCGCCCCGCAGCCGACCTTGGCTTCGCTCCAGACGGCATAGCGGTGCCCTTGGCTGTCCTGCACCGATTGAATTCGGCCCCGGAGCAGCTGGAGCGGGCGCTCGAGGGACTCCTGCGCGACGGTCTGGCCGAGATGCACGACGGCGGACTGCGGCTCCCGGCCTGAGCTTCCGTTGGCGCTGCTTCCTTCACATGCGGGCGGGCTCGCGGGCCGGCTTGCGGGCCGGCTTGCGGGCTAGAAGGTAGGCCTGCTGGGTTTTCTCGTACATGCCGTCTGGTTCGCGGAGCAGCTGCGCTTCCACAACAAGGCCTGCCTGGCGAAGGAGTTCTGTGATGCGTCCCGGCGGCAAGCGGTAGGCATCGAGGTCGATCTCGTGGCCGTAGGCGAAATCCAGATGCCGGGGTTCGTCTCCCGCCTGAAACGCAAGCAGGAGCAGGCCGCCGTCCCTAAGGGCCCGATGGAATTGGGCGAACACCCCGGGCAGCCGTGCCGGCGGAGTATGGATAATCGAATACCAGGCGACAATGCCACCCAGCGTGCCGTCCGTCAGGTTGAGGGCCTCCATCGACCCTTCGTCAAACTGCAGGCCCGGGTGATCCCGGCGGGCTACTGCCACCATCTCCGGCGAGAGGTCGATGCCGAAGGCGGTCAGGCCAAGTGAGTCCAAGTGCGCCGTGATCCGCCCGGGACCGCAACCAAGGTCCGCGACTGCCCCTCCTCCAGCCGCCTCCACGAGTTCGGCAAAGGTGCCTATCATGGCCCGGTCGAACGGCTTCGAGGCTAGCTCGTTGCGCAGGAGTTCGGCGTAGTCGGAGGCTACTGTGTTGTACGCGGCGCGGGTGGCGCGCACGTCCGCGAGTTCAGTCATGCCCAGTTCAGTCATGCCCAGAACCCTACTGCTTTTCAGCCGGCTGAGGCTTCGCAGCCAGCTTGGCCCTGGATCGCGGAACGCCTAACGCCATGAGGTCGCAGAGCTGCAACGGTCCGTAGAGGTCTGTAACGATGTGCCTGCCAGTTGCCGGTATGGCGTTCCGGGCATCTCGCCGCAGGAATACGCTCACATTATGCGAAGGTTTTGGGCCGCTATCGCATTGATCACGACGGCGGCGCTCGGTTCGGGATGCCAGCCTCAAGTGACCGTCTGCCCGGCAATTGCCATGGCCCCCGTGGTGTCCCTGACCATTGCGGCAGAGTACGTGCCGACGGTCAAAACCGTGCACATGAGGGCGTGCCAAGACGGGAAATGCCATGAGTCGGGGTTGGAGCTGCGCGAAGGCAGTGTGTCAGTTCCTCAATCTTGCAGTCCCGAACCCGAAGGAGCATGCTCTGCCGTTTCGTCACCGGATGGCACGCGTTATGGGTTCCTGAACATGGGGACATTGACGGCCTCGTCCATCAATGTCGAAGTGACGGGCTCAGACGCAAACGGCGGTTCCTTGCCGGTCAGGAAACTGGACTTCACGCCCAAGAGCGCCAAACCCTGGGGCGAGCAGTGTCCTGCTACGATCACCGCAAGCCTCTTGCTGGACGCCAACGGCCTACGGCAGGCCTGAACTCCGGGGCCACGAAGGCCACAAAGCCGCCTTTAATCGACTCTCCCCGGAGCCCCTTCAGATCTCCCCGAAGCCCTGTTCCACGAGCCGCCGGACGTAATTCACGGCTTTCGACGCATCTTTGCCCCAGGCCTCGACCCTGAGCTTGCCGCCCTGTCCCACGGCAAGGCTCATAAGTTCCATGATTGACGTGCCATCGACGCCGTTCACCGTTGCTTCGACGTCCAGGCCGGCCAGTCCACCCGCAATTTTCGCCGCAGGCCTCGCGTGCATTCCCATGGGGTTGATGAGCTCGAATTCGTCGCTTTCCGCCGGCTCACCCCTGCCCTGGGATTGAGCCGACCCCGCCGCGTCAAAAGCAGGCTCCGGACCGAACCGAACCGATTCTGCGGCGGCCTTCACGCTGGCGGCTGCTGCCCCACCTTGCGTGGCCACGGCGGCGGCAACGAGGCCTTCCACCAAGGGAGCATCGGCAAGGAAAACCCGGTCCGGCTCACTGCAGAATTCCACCGCTGACTCCGCCGTCATGACTGCAGAGCCGAGGTCCGTCAACACCACCACCCCGTCCCCGGAGGCCTCCGCAAGTCCGGCCTCGAATGCGGCGATGGTTCTCTCGAGGTCCGTGCCAATCCGGCCATCATCCGTCCCACCCACCGCATGGAACCTCACATCGGGGGCCATCTGTGCGGCCAATTCCACCGCGCCTTCCGCGATTTTCCGGCTGTGGGAGACTACCACCAAGGCCACCGTCATTCAGCGGCCCCCTCGGGGAACCCCGCGGCGGTGGCGGCTGCGCGCAGCAATAGCGCCGAAGATGCGGCCCCGGGATCCCGGTGGCCTGCGCTGCGTTCACCGAGGTAGCTTGCCCTGCCCTTGCGTGCCACCAGGGGATCGGTTGTCACCGCGCCCACCTCGGCAGCTTCGGCCGCAGCCGCTAACACGGCCACGGCATCTCCGCCGGCTACCAGGACCTCATCCGCTGCTTCCACCGCCGGGGACCACGCATCCACCATCGTTTTATCGCCCAATTCCGCCTTGCCGCGGGCAACAATTCCGTCACGCGCCGCGGTCAATGCACCGGCGAGCGCCGCCGCATCAATCTCCGAGCTTTCTCCCAGTGCCGTGGCTGCCCGGAGATATGCGGTTCCGTATAACGGACCGGCTGCCCCACCCACCTTGGACATCAGGGCCATCGCAGCCAGCTTCAGTGCTGCACCGGGTGTTTCCGGCGGAGTTTGGGCGAGCTTCTCCATGACGGCCCGGAATCCGCGGTCCATGTTTTCGCCGTGGTCCGAGTCGCCAATCGCACGGTCCAACGCGATCAGTTCCTCACGATGCTCGGACATGAGCCTCGCGGAGAGCGTCAACCATTGAACCGCCCAGTCGACCCCCAGACCCACAGTCACATCCCCCAACGGAGGGCCGGAGTATGGACCGGTGCATCCCACAGGGCAGTCAGTTCGTCATCGAGCCGTAGCACCGAGATGGAGCATCCTTGCATCTCAAGCGACGTGACGTAGTTGCCCACCAGCGAGCGTTCCACTTTGGCTCCTCTTTCCGCGAGGATCTGGGCCGCCCGGCGGTAAACAATGTACAGCTCACTGAGGGGCGTACCGCCCATGCCGTTGACGAAGAGCAGCACTTCTTCACCGGCCTTGATGGCCAGGTCTTCCAGGACGGGATCCAACAATCGGCTAGTGATGGCGTCGGCGCCCTCCATGGCGATCCGGTGCCTGCCAGGCTCACCGTGAATGCCTATTCCGATTTCAATTTCGTCGTCAGCAAGCTCGAAGCTGGGCACCCCGGCATGCGGCACCGTGCAGCCGGACAAGGCCACGCCCATAGTCCGCACGTTGCGGACAACCCCTTCTGCTACTCCCGCAACGGCGTCCAATGAATCCCCCCGTTCGGCGGCCGCTCCAGCAATCTTTTCCACCAGCACGGTGCCTCCCACCCCGCGCCGGCCTGCGGTGTAGAGCGAATCCTCCACCGCGACGTCGTCGTTGACGAGAACCGTGCGGACGCTGATTCCTTCGGCCTGGGCCATCTCTGCAGCCGTCTCGAAATTCAGGACGTCGCCGGTGTAGTTCTTCACGATGTGCAAGACGCCGGCCCCCGAATCTACTGCCGCAGTGGCCGGAATGATCTGGTCAGGCGTGGGCGAGGTGAAGACGGCACCCGGCACAGCGGCGTCGAGCATTCCATGCCCCACAAAACCGGCATGAAGCGGTTCATGACCGCTCCCTCCTCCCGACACAAGGGCCACTTTGCCGGCCACGGGCGCACCTTTTCGGACGACGAAGATGGGATCGGTATGGACGTCCACGAGCTCGGCATGAGCCATGCCAAATCCCTCGACGGACTCGTCCACCACGGCACGGGGATCGTTGATGAGCTTTTTCATGACATGCTCCTGGGGCGTTGCTGGTAGGTGATTTGACCCTACTACCAGCGCCTCGGGCACGGTAGGGGAATGGTTCCGTATGTGGAAGCTGCCAACCCGGAAACGCAGAAAGGACAGCCCCCAATGGCTGTCCCTTCTGAAACGTTCTGGATTGCAAATGGTTAGTGCGGTGGCCCGCCGACCTTCAATCGGCTGGTGCTGGGATCCTGGGCTGTTACGCCCTTGGCCAAGGAGTCCGGCCAGAGATCCGTGCACGCTTCCCGCATGCAACCCCCGGTCCCCCGCTTGCGCGACTCCGATAAGGAGCCAGGGCGCGGCATGTCTATCTGGAAACCTGAAAAGTCTGGAAACATAACGTGGTACTTCATTTCTCGCCTCCACAGTATGGTTGGCTCGCCGCAACCGAGCCTCCAATAGTTTATCCATCAAGTTGATATACGTAAAGACTTGACAGGCAGCACTTTCGGAAACCCCGCGTGAAAAACTGGGAGCTAGAGGAACTTGATCATTCGGGTGTTGCCCAGGGTGTTTGGCTTCACCCGGGCAAGATCGAGGAACTCGGCCACGCCTTCGTCATGGGAGCGGAGCAATTCCGAGTAGACCTGCGGGTCGACCGCCGTTTGGTCCGCCATGACTTCGAATCCGTGGCGCTTGAAGAAGTCCACTTCGAAGGTCAGGCAGAAAACCCGTGCAACGCCAAGGGCGCGCGCGTCCTCCAGCAGCTGCTGAACAAGGACGTGGCCCACGCCCTTGCCCCGCCAGTTGTCGTCCGCGGCCAAGGTGCGCACTTCGGCCAGGTCCTCCCACATCACGTGCAAAGCCCCGCATCCGATCACCTCACCGTCGGACGATTCGGCAATCCGGAACTCCTGAAGGCTCTCGTAGTAGGCCACCGTCTCCTTGGCCATCAGGATTCGCTGCTCTGCCAGGGGCGCCACAAGCCTCTTGATCGCGGCAACATCGCCAGTGCGGGCAGGGCGGATACTGAACGTCGAAGTCACAGCCCCCATCTTACGAGGCGAAGGAGGCTGGGACGGTTTACCCTCACTTTCGAGGCGACTTCCGTACCAGCCTCCGAGCCGGGAAGCCTAGAGCCCCAGGTCGGCGGGCAGAGGCATGTCTTGGCCAAGCACCTGCTTGGCCAGGAAGTGCTCCACCACGCCGTACCAGAGCTTGGCGTGCTGCGGCTGCAGGATCCAATGGTTCTCATCCGGGAAGTACAAGAAACGGTGCTGGGTCTCGCCGTTCTCGTCGGCAGGCAGCCCGGAGCCGGACAGCAGTTCGTACCAAAGCCTCAGGCCTTCGCCGATCGGCACCCGGTAGTCCTTGTCGCCGTGGACCACCAGCATGGGTGTGTTGATCTTTCCGACATGGAGGTGGGGCGAATTCTCCATGGCCATCTCCGCGGTCATTTCCTTGAGCCAATACTGCGAAGCGTCCGTGGTGGGGCCAAACTGGTCCAGGGCCCACAAACTGGCGTGAGTCACGATCGCCTTGAAACGGTCCGTCTGCCCGGCCACCCAGTTGGCCATGTATCCGCCGAACGACCCGCCCATCGCGGCAGTCCGCGTCTCGTCAATGTCGGGCCGATTGACCACTGTGTCGGTGATGGCCATGAGGTCCGTAAACGGAGCCTTGCCCCATTCACCCCAGCCACGCTGGATGAACTGTTGGCCGTACCCGGTGGACAATGCGGGGTCCGGCAGCAGTACGGCGTACCCCTTTGACACGAGCAGCCAAGGGTTCCACCGCCAGGTCCAGGCATTCCATGAGCCCAAGGGTCCCCCGTGAATCCACAGCAGCAGGGGCGCCGGGGCCGCCTCCGATGCGCCGTCCGGTAGCGCGAGGTAGGCCGGAACCCGCGAGCCGTCCGCCGCCGTGGTTTCCACCCGCTCCAACGAGCCCTTGATCCTGGGGCGCTCAGCTGGCGCGGGTAGCCGCTCGACGTCGCCCGAGGCGAGGTCGATCCGCACAGCTTCCGCCGGGAATTCGTAAGAGCTGCGCAGAGCGAACGCGCTCAGTCCGTCCGGGGAAACCACGACGTCGGTGTACGCCGCCGCGTCATGCGTCACCCGGGTGACGGTACCGTCAGCGACGCCGACACGGAAGACCGGCGTGGCGCCGTCGTCGTCTGCTGTAACGAGGAGCGAGCGCGCATCCGGAAGCCAAGCCGCGGGACTGCCCCAGCGGTCCCAGCCGGGCGCGAGCGGTTCAAGATCAAGGGTTTC
Source organism: Arthrobacter sp. MMS24-S77 (assembly GCF_054888235.1). Classification (NCBI taxonomy): domain Bacteria; kingdom Bacillati; phylum Actinomycetota; class Actinomycetes; order Micrococcales; family Micrococcaceae; genus Arthrobacter; species Arthrobacter sp. MMS24-S77. The sequence goes on along the minus strand of NZ_JBTZRN010000001.1, from coordinate 14,677 downwards.
TCCCGCCGCGACGTTCAAGAGGTGGAGCTTGACCTGGGGCGCCTCTCCGGGGGTGCTGTCACTTTCGCTGACGACGGCAAGCCTGTTGTTGTCAGGGCTCACGGGACCCGGGAAATAGCTCATCCCCCCATGGTCCAAAAGCACCTTGAGGGACCCGGAAGCGACGTCGACGGCGGCGAGCACAAACCGGGTATCGGCCTTCGCGAGCGGCTTGGCCAGGCTCGTGTAGATCGTCTTGCCGTCAGGGCTGACCACCGCGTGGGTGTTGCGGAGGTTGCCGCCGACGTCGGGAGTCAGATTACGCAGCGTCAGGGGCGCAGTGGCGTCCACGGTCGCGGGCTTTCCGGACTCGGGCACGTCCCCGCTTTCCACGGCGAACAGCCTGGGCTGCGCCGGGCCTAGATCGGCGTCCCAATAGCGAACGGGGTAGCCGGTGTGCAGAATGGCCGCCACCTTGTTGTCCTTGCGGCTCTTGCGACGCTCTTCGTCGTTTTCCTCATCGGTGGAACCAGCCAGCACCGAGGCCGTCACGAAAGTGGCATCCGCGGCTGACGCGGCCATGACGCCCCCGACTCCGCCCGCGCGGGAGTGCACAACCCGGGCCTCCCCGCCGTCGGCGGGCAAGAGCCACAACGCGCTCACGGGATCGGCCTCTGGACTGTCAGGGTCAGGGCGGGCTGAAGTGAAGTAGAGGTCGCCGTTGGCGGCAAACACCGCGCCGGTCTCGCCCTTGGCGCTGCGCGTAATGCGGCGGGCGTGCTTCTTTCCCGCAGGATCAAGCTCCCAAAGAGCCGTGACGTATTCAGTGCCTTTGGCGTTGAGGGTGGAAACCGTGGTGACCAGGCGGCTTCCGTCCGGACTGAGAGCCAGGCCACCAACCCGGGGGATGGCCAGGTAGTGGTCCAGATCATGGAAAGGAGTTTCGGGTTGTGTGCTCGGGGCCTCTGCGGCATTCGAATCCATGCTCCGATTCAACACGCAATGTGCGCCAGATCACAAAAGGTTCACTAAGAGTGAAACAGTGCTTTCACATATTCCGGAGTTCGGGTACGCAAAAGCTCCGCCCACTCCTTTCGGAGTGGACGGAGCTTTGGGTCGGAACTTAGGCGCTCGGAGCGATTTCCGGGATGCGCGGCTTGGCGTTGCCCGCGAACGTGAACTTGGCGTCGTCGCCTTCGCCGTCCACGTCAACCACCACGATGTCACCCGTGTGCAGTTCGCCGAAGAGAATCTTCTCGGAGAGCTGGTCCTCGATCTCGCGCTGGATGGTACGGCGCAGCGGCCGGGCACCCATGGCAGGATCGTAGCCACGCGTGGCCAGGAGCACCTTGGCAGCTGTGGTGAGCTCGATGCCCATGTCCTTATCCTTGAGGCGTGCCTCGAGGCGCGTGACAAACAGGTCCACGATCTCGATGATCTCGTCCTGGGTGAGCTGCGGGAACACCACGACGTCGTCAACGCGGTTGAGGAACTCGGGGCGGAAGTGCTGCTTGAGCTCTTCGGTGACTCGTGCCCGCATCCGGTTGTAGCCGGTGGTGGTATCCGTGCCGGACTGGAAGCCGGTCGCGACGCTCTTGGAGATATCGCGGGTTCCCAGGTTGGTGGTCATGATGATCACGGTGTTCTTGAAGTCCACCACCCGGCCCTGGGAGTCGGTCAGGCGGCCATCTTCCAGAATCTGCAGCAACGAGTTGAAGAGGTCCGCGTGGGCCTTCTCCACTTCGTCGAACAGCACCACCGAGAACGGACGGCGGCGGACCTTCTCGGTCAGCTGCCCGCCCTCCTCGTAGCCAACATAGCCCGGAGGGGCACCGAAGAGACGCGAAACCGTGTGCTTCTCGGAGTACTCGGACATGTCCAGCGTGATGAGGGCATCCTCTTCACCAAACAGGAATTCCGCCAACGCCTTGGCGAGTTCGGTTTTGCCGACGCCGGTGGGGCCGGCGAAGATGAACGAACCGCCCGGGCGCTTGGGATCCTTGAGGCCTGCACGGGTGCGGCGGATGGCCTGGGAGAGGGCACGGATGGCCTCGTCCTGGCCGACGACGCGCTTGTGCAACTCATCTTCCATCTTCAGCAGGCGGCTGGATTCTTCCTCGGTGAGCTTGAAGACCGGGATGCCGGTGGAGTTCGCGAGAACTTCGGCAATCAGGTCTTCGTCTACCTCGGAGATATCGTCCATGCCGCCGGACTTCCAGTTGCGTTCCTTCTCGGCACGCTCGGCAATGAGCTTCTGCTCCTTGTCGCGCAGCGAGGCGGCACCCTCGAAGTCCTGGGCGTCGATGGCGGATTCCTTCTCCATCTTGACCTCGGCGATGCGCTCGTCCATGGCCTTGAGCTCCGGCGGAGCGGTCATGCGGCGGATGCGCAGGCGCGCACCGGCTTCGTCGATCAGGTCGATCGCCTTGTCCGGCAGGAAGCGGTCCGAAATGTAGCGCTCGGCCAGCGTTGCCGCAGACGCAAGGGCGCCGTCGGTGATGGTCACGCGGTGGTGCGCTTCGTAGCGGTCACGCAGGCCTTTGAGGATCTCGATCGCGTGCGCGACAGAAGGCTCCTTGACCTGGATCGGCTGGAAGCGGCGTTCCAGGGCGGCATCCTTCTCAATGTGCTTGCGGTACTCATCCAGGGTGGTGGCACCGATGGTCTGGAGTTCACCACGGGCAAGCATCGGCTTAAGGATCGACGCGGCATCGATGGCACCCTCGGCCGCACCGGCGCCCACGAGGGTGTGGATCTCGTCGATGAAGAGGATGATGTCGCCGCGGGTGCGGATTTCCTTGAGGACCTTCTTCAGCCGCTCTTCGAAGTCGCCACGGTAGCGGGAACCTGCCACCAGGGAACCGAGGTCCAGCGTGTAAAGCTGCTTGTCCTTGATGGTCTCCGGGACGTCCCCGCGGACGATCGCCTGGGCGAGACCTTCGACGACGGCGGTCTTGCCGACGCCGGGCTCGCCGATCAGCACGGGGTTGTTCTTGGTGCGGCGGGAGAGGACCTGCATGACGCGTTCCATCTCCAGCTCGCGGCCGATCACAGGATCAAGCTTGTTTTCCCGAGCAGCCTGGGTAAGGTTGCGGCCGAACTGGTCCAGCACCACCGAACCGGCCGGAGTGCCTTCCTGCTGGCCAGGTCCCGAGCCGGGGCCTGCGGCTTCCTTGCCCTGGTAGCCGGAGAGCAGCTGGATGACCTGCTGGCGGACCCGGTTGAGGTCCGCGCCAAGCTTGACGAGCACCTGCGCGGCAACACCTTCACCCTCGCGGATGAGGCCAAGCAGGATGTGCTCGGTACCGATGTAGTTGTGGCCGAGCTGCAGGGCTTCCCGGAGCGAGAGCTCGAGTACCTTCTTGGCGCGCGGGGTGAAGGGGATGTGGCCGGACGGGGCTTGCTGGCCCTGGCCGATGATCTCCTGCACCTGCTCGCGGACGCCATCGAGCGAAATGCTCAGGGACTCAAGCGCCTTGGCGGCAACGCCTTCACCCTCGTGGATCAGACCCAAGAGGATGTGCTCGGTACCGATGTAGTTGTGGTTGAGCATGCGTGCCTCTTCTTGGGCAAGCACAACAACGCGACGGGCACGGTCCGTAAATCTCTCAAACATTTCGCCACACTCCTAGCTACGACGTACTTTGATGCTACGTGGCAACGCAGGAATTTTGGGGCGTGTTCGCCACAGGGGAAACATGGCCGCACCGGGAATAAGTTCACTCACGCCGCGAAGGGTCCTTGCTGCGGGGTTGGGGGACTGAACACAAGATCTTCCACAGCCAAGCGGGGCTTCGCTTCCGCCATCGCGAGCCCGCCACCCGCCGTCGTTGTCCCCAGCAAACGTCGTGACCGCATACCGGATATTCACAGCCGGCTCCAAGCCTTCCGGTGAATAGTGCAGCCAGCATGTCAAACGCTACCGGCAGCCGGATGAAACGGCCGGCGAAATGACAATACCCCGGCCCTAGGGGCCGGGGTATTGATACTTGGTGTCAGGAATTGGCCTTCTGGTAGGCTTCCTGAATTTCGGCCTGAATGCGGCCACGGCTGTTTACGGTATAACCGTTCTCACGCGCCCATTGACGGATCTGTGCCGAGTCCTGGTTTCTCCCTGCGGCAACGCGGCTGCGCGTTGCACGACCCGTGGAGGTTTTGCGCGCTTTGGCTACAAAGGGCCCGAGAGCGTCCCGCAGCTTGGCAGCGTTGGCACTGGACAGGTCCATTTCGTAACTGACTCCGTCAAGGCCGAAGCGGACAGTTTCATCCGCGGCGCCCTCATCCAGGTCGTCAACGAGGATAATTTTGACTTTCTGTGCCATGAAAAGACTCTCTTTTGGAGGGGTCGGATATGCGGAATAGCTGGACTACTAATTAAATATTATCGTCCAGGGCATGGCAGATCGTCAAAGACACTATTAAATCTTGGGGAACGGGCCCGGGAAAGAGCTATTTGGTAGGCGTTGAACCGTCGCTCGCCGGGTTCGCAATTCCGAAACCGGCTTCTTCCTGGGCTCGGGCTTCTGCCTGGCGCTCTGATTTGTCCGCGTTGAAGATTGCCTTCATGGCAAACCAAAAGAGAAGTCCGACAACAACGGACGGCGCAAGAACGGCAATGTATTCCATGGTCAGTGCCCTTCGGGCTTGAGGAGTGGGAACAAGATGGTTTCCCGGATGCCCGCTCCGGTGAACAGCATGACCAAACGGTCGATGCCGAGGCCGATGCCACCCATGGGCGGAGCACCATACTCAAGGGCGCGGAGAAAGTCCTCATCCAGCTGCATCGCCTCGACGTCGCCAGCGGCCGAACGGCGTGACTGCTCGGTGAGCCGTTCGCGCTGGATGACGGGGTCGATTAGCTCGGAGAAGGCCGTGCCGCGTTCCATGCCACCGATGATGAGGTCCCAAGCCTCGATCAAGCGGCCGTCCTCCCGGTGCGGGCGGGCAAGGGGCTGCGCGGAGGGCGGGTAGTTGTAGACGAAGGTGGGGTTGAGCAGCGTGGGCTCGACGATTTCGCCGAACAGTTCGACCACCAGCTTTTCGGCCTCCCACTTGGGATCCACCTTGACTTCGTGCTTGGCGGCAATCGCCAGCAGTTCCGCCACCGTGGTGTCCGGAGTGATCTCCTCACCGATAGCCTCGGAGAGCCCCGGGTAGACGGCAACCCAGGCCCATTCGCCGTCGAGGTCGATCTCTCCGGCGTCCGTCTGGATGGTGCGGGTACCCACGACGTCGGCGACGTTGAGGATGATTTCCCTCATGCGCTCGGCCATGACGAACTGGTCAGCCCAGGCCTCGTAGCATTCCAGGGTGGTGAATTCCGGGCTGTGGGTGGAATCGACGCCTTCGTTGCGGAAGACGCGGCCCATGTCGTAAACGCGGTCAATTCCGCCCACCACGGCGCGCTTGAGGAAGAGCTCAGTGGCGATGCGCAACGTCATCTTCTGGTCGAAGGCATTCATGTGCGTCTCGAACGGACGGGCCGTAGCGCCGCCGTGGACGAGCTGCAGGATGGGCGTCTCCACCTCGACATAGCCGCGACGATCCAAGGTGTCGCGCACCGATCGGGTAATCGCAGCACGGGTGTAGACCATTTCCCGGGCTTCATCGCGGACCATCAGGTCCACGTAGCGCTGCCTGACGCGGGTCTCCTCATTGAGTTCGGCATGCAGCACCGGCAGCGGGCGCAAGGCCTTGGAGGCCATGGACCAGGAGTCGGCCATGACGGACAGCTCGCCACGCCGGGAGGAAATGACTTCGCCCTTGATGAAAACGTGGTCTCCGAGGTCCACCAGCGACTTCCAGTCCGCGAGGGTCTCCTCGCCGACGTTCGCGAGGCTGAGCATGGCCTGCAGGCGCACGCCCTTCCCGTCCACCCCGCCTTCCTGGAGAGTGGCGAAGCAGAGCTTGCCGGTATTGCGCACGAACACGACCCTGCCAGTGATGCCCACGGTGTCGCCGGTGGTTTCATCGGCTTCGAGGTGGGCATACTTCTCGCGGATCTCGGCGAGGGAATGCGTCCGCTCAACACCCACCGGGTAGGCCTCGGCGCCGCGTTCGATCAGCTTGCTGCGCTTATCCATGCGGATGCGCATCTGTTCGCTGGCGTCGGCGGGCTCTGCGGCGTTGTGCTGGGCTGGGGTGTTTGCGGAAGTCACAATCCCCAAGTTTACCGGGGATTCCCTAGAGTTCCCTACCCTCGCCCGCCGCGACCGCCGACATAGACTCGGGCTGTGGAGACATGGACAGTTGAAACGGACGACGGCGGCGGTCACCTCGAGGTGCACTCCTTCCGTCGCGCGGCCCCGGCCTCCCTTCCCGGCGCGCCGGGCGCGGCGGGAGGACCCGGCGTCGTACTTGTTCACGGCACCCTGGTGACCGATTCCCTCTACTGGCCATTCGCCAGGAACCTTAGTGTCCTTCTTGGCAGGCCGGTGCACTCCTATAACCGGCGCGGCCGCGGCCACTCGGCGCCGCAGCCGCCCAACTACTCCGCCGCGACTGAGACCAGCGACCTGCTTGCCGTGATGAAGGCTAGCGGCTCCACGGATGTCGTTGGGCACAGCTATGGCGGATTCGTGGCGCTCCAGGGAGCCTTGCGCGCTCCCTTTTCCCGGCTCGTGACCTACGACGCTGCCGTTTCCCTGTCCGGCAACCTGAACGGGCGATGGCGCCCTCAACTGGAAGCGGCCGTCTCGGCCGGCCAGCTCGACCACGCATGGGCGCATTTGGTCCAGGGGCTCGCTACCGCCGGTCCGATTTCGTATTTGCCGCTCGGGGCCTTGCGGGTGCTCAGTATCCTCTCCGCCAAGACCAGGTTGGGATACGAGATGCGGGATCTTTTGCCCACGGCGGTGTCCGAGATGCGCGCAATCATCGAGGCTGACTCGCACATTCAGGACTACGCGGAGTTGAAAACGCCGACCCTGATGCTCAGCGGCGGCTGGAGCCCGTCCTACTTTGCCGAAACCGGCCGGCAGCTTGCCGCTGCCATCCCCGCGGTGGACTTCGCGATGGTCCCCCTGCAGTTCCACGAAGGTCCCCTCCGGCCGGGGAAGCAGCTCGCCGTGAGAATTGCCCGCTACCTCGCCAACGGCCCAACGACGCCGGCTGCGTCACCCTAGGATGAAACGGTGAAAGAACGTGAGGTCCCTACGCCCGACGGCGGCAAGCTGGCCTTATACAGCTACGGCACCCTGGACGCGCCCGGAGAGCGCCGCGTGATGCTCATTGGCGGCGCATTCCTGACCGCACTCATCTACCGGCCCTTTTCCATGGCGCTAGCCAGTGGACTCGGCGAGGGCTGGGCGGTTGACGTCTACGACCGCAGAGGCCGGGGCAGCTCAACCGAGCAACCCGCAAACTACTCCATGGCCACGGAGATCGCGGACGTCCGCACCATCATGGATGCAACGGGTGCCAGGAACATCCTTGGCCACAGCCTTGGCGGATCCGTGGCTCTGAATGCCGTGCAGGAGTTCGCAGGAACAAGCTACGAGCCGAACAAGCTTGCCGTCTACGATGCCGCAGTAAACATCGACGGCAGCATGGACACCGCTTGGCTGGATGGCTTTGCCCAGTCCGTGGATAGCGGAAATGTGGGACGTGCCATGGCCCGGATGAAGAGGGGCATGCAGCCCGGCACCGCCTTGGCCCGGATCCCGGAGCCCATCCTGGCCGGCCTCATGGCCATCGTCTCCCGCACGAAGGTCAATAAGGTCCTCAGGGAACTCATGCCAACGGGCGTCGGCGAACTCAAAGCCGCCTACGACGAAGCCGCACGTCCCCGGACTTCTCTCTTCTGCCTCGAAACACGCGTTTCATGGTGGGTAGCAAGAGCCCCAAGTACTACAAAGTCACCGCCGAGCGGCTGTACGCAGCCGTCCCCGGTAGCACGCTGGTGGTGTCGCCAAAAGGCTTCCACGGGTCCATCCCGGCAGCAGTGAAGGAACTTGTGGCGGACCTTTCCAGCTATTTCAAGGACTGACGGAACCCTGCGGCTCCGTTAGGCTCGAAGCATGACGCGCGAGAAAATCACAACGGCCGACGGCGGAACCCTGGAGCTCTTCACGACGGGCGGTGACTTGGCGACTGCCGGCTCAGGCGTCGTCGTCGTGCCCGCCTCGATGGTGACCGCCGCGGACTACTCCAAGTTCGCGCAGAAGCTCAGCGCCTCGCTTGGCCGCCCAGTGCATACTTTCAACCGCCGGGGCCGCGGCGAATCCTCGCCGCAGCCCAACGACTACACGCTCGACGTCGACATCCGGGATCTCGCCGAGGTCATGAAGCACACGTCTTGCACCGATGTCTTCGGGCACAGCTTCGGGGGCGCAGTGGCCCTGCACGCGGCACGCACGCTGCCTGTGGAACGCCTGGCGGTTTACGACCCCGCAGTTTCGGTCAACCACAGCGTGAAGGCCGACTGGACAAGCGAATACGAGCGCGCGACGGCGGCTGGAGACTTTGACCGCGGGCTCGCCGTGCTAGTGAAGGGCGTCGAAACGGAAGGCGCCTTCGCAAGGATGCCGTTGTCCATGCTGACACTCGTCAACAAGCTCACGGCGGGCACCCCCATGGGTAAACAAATGCGCGACCTCATGCAGGCCGGCGTACGCGAGATCAAAGCAGTCATTGCCGCCGACATGCCCGCGGAGCCGTTCCTCGAGCTGCCGCTGGAGACGCTCATTGTGGTGGGAGAAAAGAGCCCGGCATACTTCGGGGTGGCGTGCGGTCAGATCCATGATGTCCTCTCCGGATCGAGCTACACGATCCTCCCCGGCCACGGCCACGACGGGGTGATCCGGGCTCCGGACAAACTCATCGCCGAGCTTTCCGACTTCTTCTCGGGCTAAACGCCCGCTCACGTATGGCGGGTCCCGGGCGGGACGCCCGCTCACTTATCGCGCCTTCCGGCGGGAGGGGGTGTTAATGGGCGAGGCCCCGACATTCGCTGTCGGGGCCTCGCCGTTGAAAGATGTCCGGCGGTGTCCTACTCTCCCACACCCTCCCGGGTGCAGTACCATCGGCGCTGTGGGTCTTAGCTTCCGGGTTCGGAATGGGACCGGGCGTTTCCCCCACGCTATGACCGCCGTAACCTTGTTACCCGTCCCGCCGGCACGCTGGGTGCGGGGGTGGGAAGACTGGTTACAACATTGTGGTGTTGTTATTCAGTTGTGGTTTGTTCCTGTGACAACAACGGGTTGTTGTTCGGGAACCACATAGTGGACGCAAGCAGTTTTGTTTGTGTGGTGTAAGTTGTCGGCCTATTAGTACCGGTCAGCTTCAACAGTCGTTGGTCCTGTCTTCCACATCCGGCCTATCAACCCAGTGGTCTGGCTGGGGGCCTCTCACACACGAGGTGTTTGGAAATCTCATCTTGAAGCGAGCTTCCCGCTTAGATGCTTTCAGCGGTTATCCCATCCGAACGTAGCTAATCAGCGGTGCACTTGGCAGTACAACTGACACACCAGAGGTTCGTCCGTCCCGGTCCTCTCGTACTAAGGACAGCCCTTCTCAAATTTCCTGCGCGCGCAGCGGATAGGGACCGAACTGTCTCACGACGTTCTAAACCCAGCTCGCGTACCGCTTTAATGGGCGAACAGCCCAACCCTTGGGACCTACTCCAGCCCCAGGATGCGACGAGCCGACATCGAGGTGCCAAACCATGCCGTCGATATGGACTCTTGGGCAAGATCAGCCTGTTATCCCCGAGGTACCTTTTATCCGTTGAGCGACGGCCATTCCACAATGTACCGCCGGATCACTAGTCCCGACTTTCGTCCCTGCTTGAGATGTCTCTCTCACAGTCAAGCTCCCTTGTGCACTTACACTCGACACCTGATTGCCAACCAGGCTGAGGGAACCTTTGGGCGCCTCCGTTACTTTTTAGGAGGCAACCGCCCCAGTTAAACTACCCATCAGGCACTGTCCCTGACCCGGATCACGGGCCGAAGTTAGATGTCCAAAGTGACCAGAGTGGTATTTCAACGATGACTCCACCCCCACTGGCGTGAGGGCTTCAACGTCTCCCACCTATCCTACACAAGCCACTCCGAACACCAATACCAAACTATAGTAAAGGTCTCGGGGTCTTTCCGTCCTGCTGCGCGTAACGAGCATCTTTACTCGTACTGCAATTTCGCCGAGTTTATGGTTGAGACAGCGGGGAAGTCGTTACTCCATTCGTGCAGGTCGGAACTTACCCGACAAGGAATTTCGCTACCTTAGGATGGTTATAGTTACCACCGCCGTTTACTGGGGCTTAAATTCTCAGCTTCGCCTTGCGGCTAACCGGTCCTCTTAACCTTCCAGCACCGGGCAGGAGTCAGTCCGTATACATCGTCTTGCGACTTCGCACGGACCTGTGTTTTTAGTAAACAGTCGCTTCCCCCTGGTCTCTGCGGCCCCGATCCCCTCCCACCGGCAAGCGGTGTTCAAGGTTGGGGCCCCCCTTCTCCCGAAGTTACGGGGGCATTTTGCCGAGTTCCTTAACCATAATTCTCTCGATCGCCTTGGTATTCTCTACCTGATCACCTGTGTCGGTTTGGGGTACGGGCGGCTAAGACCTCGCGCCGATGCTTTTCTAGGCAGCATAGGATCACCGGATCCCCCCATGACGGGGGTCCCATCAGATCTCAGGAACGTCATCCAAGACACAGCGACGGATTTGCCTATCGCTGACCCTACATCCTTAGACCGGGGCAACCATCGCCCGGCCCGGCTACCTTCCTGCGTCACACCTGTTAATACGCTTACCTCCCGGGATCAGGTCCCGCGCTCGGCCAAAACCCGCACACCACAAGGGTGCTTGGGCAGGCTCCGGGCGGTTAGTATCCCCCGCTTGGCATGGGCGGTCCTTCGCCGGTACGGGAATATCAACCCGTTGTCCATCGACTACGCCTGTCGGCCTCGCCTTAGGTCCCGACTTACCCAGGGCAGATTAGCTTGACCCTGGAACCCTTGATCATTCGGCGGACGGGTTTCTCACCCGTCTTTCGCTACTCATGCCTGCATTCTCACTCGTGTAGGCTCCACCGCTGGTTTACACCGCGACTTCACCGCCCACACGACGCTCCCCTACCACTCCAGACGACTGAACCACGAAGGCTTGTCCCTGTCTGAAATCCACAACTTCGGCGGTGTACTTGAGCCCCGCTACATTGTCGGCGCGGAATCACTTGACCAGTGAGCTATTACGCACTCTTTCAAGGATGGCTGCTTCTAAGCCAACCTCCTGGTTGTCTTCGCAACTCCACATCCTTTCCCACTTAGCACACGCTTAGGGGCCTTAGTTGGTGGTCTGGGCTGTTTCCCTCTCGACTATGAAGCTTATCCCCCACAGTCTCACTGCTGCGCTCTCACTTACCGGCATTCGGAGTTTGGCTGACGTCAGTAACCTTGTAGGGCCCATCGGCCATCCAGTAGCTCTACCTCCGGCAAGAAACACGCAACGCTGCACCTAAATGCATTTCGGGGAGAACCAGCTATCACGGAGTTTGATTGGCCTTTCACCCCTACCCACAGCTCATCCCCTCCATTTTCAACTGAAGTGGGTTCGGTCCTCCACGACGTCTTACCGTCGCTTCAACCTGGCCATGGGTAGATCACTCCGCTTCGGGTCTAGATCACGCCACTACACTCGCCCTGTTCAGACTCGCTTTCGCTACGGCTACCCCACACGGGTTAACCTCGCGACGTAACACTAACTCGCAGGCTCATTCTTCAAAAGGCACGCCGTCACAGCTACAAGGCTGCTCCGACGGATTGTAAGCACACGGTTTCAGGTACTGTTTCACTCCCCTCCCGGGGTACTTTTCACCTTTCCCTCACGGTACTGGTCCGCTATCGGTCATTAGGAAGTATTTAGGCTTATCAGGTGGTCCTGACAGATTCGCACGGGATTTCTCGGGCCCCGTGCTACTTGGGATCCTCTCCAGGCGGCACACAACATTACGGTTACGGGGCTCACACCCTCTACGGCCGGCCTTTCAAGACCGTTCACCTATGCTCATGCTCTCACCCCACCGGTCCGGCAGAACCAGTACGGAAAGTCCCACAACCCCGCCCATGCAACGCCCGCCGGCTATCACACATGGAACGGTTTAGCCTCATCCGCGTTCGCTCGCCACTACTAACGGAATCACTCTTGTTTTCTCTTCCTGCGGGTACTGAGATGTTTCACTTCCCCGCGTTCCCCCCACGCACCCTATGTGTTCAGATGCGGGTCACCAGATCACGCAAACGCGCCTGGCGGGGTTTCCCCATTCGGACATCCTGGGATCAAAGTTCGGTTATCAACTCCCCCAGGCTTATCGCAGATTCCTACGTCCTTCTTCGGCTCCTAATGCCAAGGCATCCACCGTGTGCCCTTAAAAACTTGACCACACAAAAATCAAAGACTTCTCGAGAGAACCAGACCCCCCAAAAGAAGGGCCGGGTTCAAAAAAAAGAAATTGCTGTAGACACAAGACAAACCCCAAGGGCCTGCCCGTGTCAGATGCTCGCGTCCACTATGTAGTTCTCAAACAACAACCCCGTACCACACCCCCGCACCAGCCACCCCACCAAAAAGGGGCAGCCACCACGCACGAGGACATGCAGCCAGGACAACCGGAAACACCAAACCCACACCCCGCACCGCCCCCCCAAAAAGAAGAAGGACACCCGCAGGCCATGGCCCTGTTGCCTCAGGACCCAACAGTGTGCCAAACACGAAAACCGGACACCCCCCACCCGCACCGTTCCAGGACACTCAAAGAGCATCCGTACTAAGGACAGGAAAGAAACAACCGGCCGCTATCTGCTGATATTCCACCCATGAGCACCCACCGCAGAACAGACGCCTGCGCAATGGGCTTTGCTTCCACACACCCCCACGGCCACCATGCGGCAACCACGGAAATGATAATGGCGCTCCTTAGAAAGGAGGTGATCCAGCCGCACCTTCCGGTACGGCTACCTTGTTACGACTTAGTCCCAATCGCCGGTCCCACCTTCGACGGCTCCCCCCACAAGGGTTAGGCCACCGGCTTCGGGTGTTACCAACTTTCGTGACTTGACGGGCGGTGTGTACAAGGCCCGGGAACGTATTCACCGCAGCGTTGCTGATCTGCGATTACTAGCGACTCCGACTTCATGGGGTCGAGTTGCAGACCCCAATCCGAACTGAGACCGGCTTTTTGGGATTAGCTCCACCTCACAGTATCGCAACCCTTTGTACCGGCCATTGTAGCATGCGTGAAGCCCAAGACATAAGGGGCATGATGATTTGACGTCGTCCCCACCTTCCTCCGAGTTGACCCCGGCAGTCTCCCATGAGTCCCCACCACTACGTGCTGGCAACATGGAACGAGGGTTGCGCTCGTTGCGGGACTTAACCCAACATCTCACGACACGAGCTGACGACAACCATGCACCACCTGTAAACCGACCGCAAGCGGGGCACCTGTTTCCAGGCGTTACCGGTTCATGTCAAGCCTTGGTAAGGTTCTTCGCGTTGCATCGAATTAATCCGCATGCTCCGCCGCTTGTGCGGGCCCCCGTCAATTCCTTTGAGTTTTAGCCTTGCGGCCGTACTCCCCAGGCGGGGCACTTAATGCGTTAGCTACGGCGCGGAAAACGTGGAATGTCCCCCACACCTAGTGCCCAACGTTTACGGCATGGACTACCAGGGTATCTAATCCTGTTCGCTCCCCATGCTTTCGCTCCTCAGCGTCAGTTAATGCCCAGAGACCTGCCTTCGCCATCGGTGTTCCTCCTGATATCTGCGCATTTCACCGCTACACCAGGAATTCCAGTCTCCCCTACATCACTCTAGTCTGCCCGTACCCACTGCAGAACCGGAGTTGAGCCCCGGTCTTTCACAGCAGACGCGACAAACCGCCTACGAGCTCTTTACGCCCAATAATTCCGGATAACGCTTGCGCCCTACGTATTACCGCGGCTGCTGGCACGTAGTTAGCCGGCGCTTCTTCTGCAGGTACCGTCACTTTCGCTTCTTCCCTACTGAAAGAGGTTTACAACCCGAAGGCCGTCATCCCTCACGCGGCGTCGCTGCATCAGGCTTTCGCCCATTGTGCAATATTCCCCACTGCTGCCTCCCGTAGGAGTCTGGGCCGTGTCTCAGTCCCAGTGTGGCCGGTCACCCTCTCAGGCCGGCTACCCGTCGTCGCCTTGGTAGGCCATTACCCCACCAACAAGCTGATAGGCCGCGAGTCCATCCAAAACCGCAAAAGCTTTCCACCACCATGACATGCGTCAGACGGTCATATCCGGTATTAGACCCAGTTTCCCAGGCTTATCCCAGAGTCAAGGGCAGGTTACTCACGTGTTACTCACCCGTTCGCCACTAATCCCCCCAGCAAGCTGGAGATCATCGTTCGACTTGCATGTGTTAAGCACGCCGCCAGCGTTCATCCTGAGCCAGGATCAAACTCTCCGTTGAAGTAAAACAAAAACAGACACAACCACAACCACCGGAAACAACGGTCGAAGCAGCTGCACAAAATTTGAAACCAGCCAAAAATACCAGACCCCACCCACAGGGGCGGACAAGGCCCGGCAAAATTCAACCAATTCATATAAAATAAACCGGTATCAACAAACTTGGCACACTATTGAGTTCTCAAACAACAGACACACCCGACACCACCCACACCCACCAAAGGGTCCAGGATCGCTCCGGAGCAACTTCACAAAG